>OZ245328.1:0-3640000 GCA_965225775.1 Polyangiaceae bacterium
TTCGTCCGACTCGACGTGCGGCTCGCTGCCTCGGTTCGGCCCTGCGGCGGCGAGAGACGACGCGAACACGAACCGCCGAGGTGCCCAATCCTGACGACGAAGGGCGGCGAGCAGGTCTCGGACGGCCTCGAAGTTTATCGCGGCGTATTCGGCCTCGCCATCGCCCGCGATGACGGCCGCGAGGTGCACGACCACGTCGACCGGAGGAAGCACCAGCGAAGGCTCACGGAAGATCGAGAGGTCCCCACGAACGATCTCCACGCGCCCGCGAAGGTCCGGCTCGAGCTTGGAGGGAGATCGGACGAGCCCGATGACCTGGTGGCCCGCCTCGAGCAGCGCTCGGGTGAGATGCGTACCGATGAATCCGGTGCAGCCGGTGACGAAAAAGCGCACGGAGCAGCCTTCTCAGAAAGGGCCGCCGGTTGCAATCAGGCTCAGCGCACCACGCTCTTGCAACCGAAGAGCACTTCGACTTTGGGTGGCTTGGTGCCCGGGGCAGGGGACTGCGCGCCTTCGCACGAGACCGGGCAGAGGCTCACCTTGGTGGGCGCTGTGGGCGAGTCGTAGTACCAGCCCTCGCCGCCCGCGCAGGCCTCCACCGCGGACACGCGAGGAAGGGTCGTCTTGGTGCCGGTTCCGCCCGTGACCGCCACGTTGACCAGGTCCGGATCCACGAGGCCGCCGTCGGGCGTGGGAATGGGCAAATCGCACGCGACCCGCGCGTTGGCGACCACCGCCGTGGCCACGGCGTCGAAGAAGGGACCCCAGGCGGAAGGTCCGTCGCAGAGCTTCGCGCGCACTCCGCCGGTCTTGGCGACCAGCGCCGAATACTCCGAGCCGGACGTGGGCGGCTTCGAGCCGTCCGAATAGCTGCAACGAATGCTGGGGTCGGCCGTGGAGCCCCAGCCGTAGATGGCATTGAAGAGGTAGCCCTTCCAGGCATTGGCGCGTGCAGGATGCAAGAGACCCACGGGCAGATCGAGGCCGTTCGTGTAGGGGCTAGGGCCGCCGGGGAACCCCTCGAAGCTGATGGCCGGAAAGCGCGAGTTGTCGTCGGTCACCAGCACGATGCTCTTGCTCGCTTCGGGTCGCAAGAACTGGCTCCAAGGCTCGCTGCCGCGGGTGGCGCCATTCTGGTAGCCGGTGGTCTGATCCATCGTGCCCAGCAGTTGTTCGAGCGTCTGGGTGCTCAATATGTCCGCTCGCGCGTGCAAGAAGCGGGTGTTGTTGCCGCAATCGGCGCCGCCGAGCGGAGGCGGTACACATATGGGGAAACGCGAGCCGGTGGGCGCCGTGCCCCGCAGCGAGAGCATGATCACGCGGTAGTCGATGCCCTTCGTGCCCACCAGATTGGCGAACGCGTTGATACCGGCCTGCACCTCGGCCACTGCGGGCGCCATGCTGGCGGAGTTGTCCACCATCCACACGATGTCGACCGGCAGCTTCTGGCGCTCGGCCTCCACCGCCACGCTCGCGCACGAAGCGAACCCTCCGTCCGAGGCGTCCGCGTCGGACGCGTCCGGATTGAATTGAGGCGTGAGCGGACCATCGGGAAAGGGCGTGACGGCCGCATCTTCCGGGTCGCCGGAGGGAACCTGGCTGCGGGTCGAGCCGCACGCGACGAATGCCGCTCCGAGGCTAGCCGCCAAGAGCGCGAGCGAGCCGAATCGCAGCGCGCGGGAACCTCGGAGAACGGTCTTCATTCGGGCACAGCGTAGCGCAAGAACCGGCGCCGAGCGGTCGGTCGGGTGAGCCGTGGCACGAACGTTACCGAATCGAAACGAAGGGGCTCGTCGGTGTCGGAGTCGTCCGACAGTGCGCCATGGCGCGCCTCCCTCGCCGAAAAGGACAGCACGTACGGCACGAGGCATTGTAAGCCGAGAGCATGACGAGAACGTCGTCGCCCTCCGGAACGCTCGCCTTCTTGGAAACGCTCTTGGTCTCGGGCATCGACGTCATGAGCCAAATGCCTGCCGTTTCGGAGGCGCTGAAGGTGCTCGTGCCATCGTTCAGCCTCTCGATGATTCGCGTCGACGAGCGCTGTGCACCGCGTCACCACTACAGCGAGTATTTCGACGAGACGAGTCACCGCATGTTCGCCGAGAGCGGTCACCTGTTCGCGGCGGCGAGCGACGATCCCGCCGCGTTCGGGAACCTGCTTCGTGCGAGGCGCAGGCCCTACGGCAACCTGATCGATGCGAGTGATGCCTTCTTGAGCGGCGCGACCTACCAGCACCTCTTTCGTCGAAACGGCATCCACAACGTGCTCGACGTCGCGATTCGGGATGCGACAGGTCCGCTGGGCATCCTCGGGATCTTCAGGGAAGAGAAAGCCCCACGCTTCAATCCAGCGGACGTGCGCATGGTCGAGCGACTCTATCCTTGGCTCGTGCATGCCTTCGCGGCGCATCGCGCAACCGTTCGTGGTCCTTCGAACGAAGAGGCTCGTGGACTGCTCGCGTACGACGAGGTCGATACCGCGATGATCGTGGCGAACGACCGTGGCACGATTCAGTGGGTTTCCGACCGGGCTCGCGCGTGGCTCGAGGACGCGAGTGCCGGAGCGGACCGTGCGCTGCTGATGGGACGACCCTCGCGCCTCCCCGAGGCGTGCACGACCCTTTGCAAACAATGGAATGCGGCCCGTCGCTCCCGGCATTCGCAGCGGTCGGGGGCTTTGGTGCCCACCTTGGCGCTCCCGGTCCCAGGCGGTCGACTCCGGCTCCGCGCCTATGGACTCGCCGCGGAGCCCGACGCGTCGGACGACGGACGCCTCGTCGGAATCCAGCTCTCTCTGGAGATGAGTCGAGGGCTTCGGGTCGTGACCGCTCTCGAGAGGT
Source organism: Polyangiaceae bacterium (assembly GCA_965225775.1). GTDB lineage: Bacteria > Myxococcota_A > Polyangia > Polyangiales > Polyangiaceae > JAAFHV01. Next base: position 2,841 of record OZ245328.1, read on the forward strand.
GCGCGCTCACTCCGCAGCAGCGCCGGCTCGCGCTCGGGCTGTGGCTCGGCAAAAGTCCGGTCGAGATTCGAGAGCACCTCGGCGTGAGCGCTGCGACCCTGAAGTCGTACCAAAAGGCGCTCTACCTTCGTCTCGACGCGAACAGCGCGGCCGACGTCGTTCGAAAGCTCGACGTCCAGGCGCGCGCGACCACCTTCGACCTCGAGCGACATTTGCCGCGCCCCGACGCCCGCGCCTGAGCAGTACGGGGTGGAGTCGGTCGGTCTGCGTGTGACGCGGAAATCGGGAGCCACTACCCCCTCCGGTGGGTAGTGCGCCACGTCCCGGCTCGCTAACTCTTCCAGAAGCCCGTCGACACGACCCGAACGCCGAGTCTGTGGACCGGCCGGGGGGCATCGGTCGGCGTCGTCCGCCCGTGACAGGCCACTCGCACCGGGCGGGTCGTGTGCGAGTCGCGTCCCTTATCGAATTCTTGGAGGTGAACATGTCTCGAGTCGTTGCCGCTTCGCTCGTTGCCGCCGTCGTGCTCGTTCCTGCGTATGCGTGCACCCTCTCCACCGTCACGGGAGACGTGGACGGCGGGGCTGCCGATGCCGCTTCCGGCGTCGATGCGTCGGCTTCGGATGCGACGCTTCCCGACGCTCCCGCGAGCGACTCCGGCACCGCGCTGGGAGAGTGCGTGGCGTACACGCCGGCCGTGATCACCGGCAAAAAAGAAGGCTCGTTCGCTCGCGCGGACGAGGTGGTCAGCGTGACGCTGCCGGAGACCGATGTCGGTGGGGGACTGTTGAAGGTCACCTACACCGGGAAGCACCTGCCTCTCGTCGGCTCGATCTGGCTGTCCGCGGGAGAGCTCGCGAGCGAGGCTCGCTACACGACGAAGCCCATCGGTCCAGGGCTGACCACCGCACCCTCGACCGTGGTCTACTATCGGCTTCAAGGAAAGACGCGCTACGAGCTGCGGACCAAGCCGTTCTCGTTCGACGAGAACGGACCCAACGGTTACGTCGTGGACTACGCCTATCAGCCGCTCGTCGATTGTTACGAGGGCAACGACACGCTCGCCACGGCCAAGCGCATTCCCGTCAATACGAAGATCACCGCGTTCGAGCACGCCGGCATCGGACCGGACGATCGACTCCTCGTGCGCGACACGGGGCAGGATTGGTACACCTTCGAGCTCACGCGCGAGCAGCGGGTGAAGCTCACCGGATTTCTCCCCGGCAAGGACGGCGCCGCCGGCGCGAACGCCGCGCTCTTCTACGTGACCACAGCCGACGGAACGACGCCTCCCGAGTGTTCGACCGGCTCTCCTTTTTCGACCGATCCGGTTGCCGACACCGAGAACGTGGAGACGTGCGAGGGGCTGCTTCCGCCCGGGAAGTACTACGTGCAATTGGCTCACTTCACCTCGCAACCCGCGGGGTGGGATTCGGACGAGCCGATCCACCCGTCTTGGAACACGCCGTACACGTTCACCATCGAAGCGAAGTAGCGCGCTTCCAGCTCTGGGAAGGGCCGAGTTGGAGTGGGGTGTCCGGCATGTCATGCTGAAGCCATGCGCTCGATCGGCCCGCCGTGTCTCGTCGCTCTGATCGCGCTTCTTCCCTCCTGCGCTTCGGGCTGGAAGACTCTCCCCGTCGCGCCTCCTCCTCCCAAGGCCCCGACGGTCGCCTCGGCGCTCGTACCGGACAAGCCCTACGTCTTGCCCGAGCTGCCGCCGGTCGAACCTCGGGCCCTGGCCGAGTGGCCCAAGGGCGGAGAGATCGTGCTCGATACGACTCCCGTGCCGGCCTTGCCCGTGCGCGACCCGCATGTTCGCGCCGCGAAGTCCTTCACGATTCGGTCGAGCGCCGCGGGCATCGGAGGCAGCTCCGAGGTCCGGGTGACCTTCACGCGCGAGAGCGAGCACGCGTATGCCTTCGAGGCTGAAGGATCCCGAACGGACAGGGCGCACTCGGGGGCGGCCACCGTGTCTCGTCACGGACGCATCGCACGAGATCGCGTGGACCGCTTGCTGATTCGCCTGGCGGCGCTCGGTCGAAGCGACGCCAGGGGGCCGATCGCGTCCGAGGCGAAGTGCGTTCCGCGTGCGTGCAGCTACGGGCACCTCACCGTGACGTCGGGCCCGAGCGGGTCGCCAGCTGCAACCTACACGCGTTCGTCGGGAGCGTGCGCCTCGTGGACCCGCGACGGCGCCACGCTCGACCTCGACGTGCCCGGCGTGCTCGAAGCGGCCGTGGAGCTGCTCGAGCTCACCGTGATGGCCGCGCAAGCGAGCAACGTGCCGAGCGTGGTCACCTTCGCGGAGTGAGCGCCGAGTGAGCGTGACGCTCGGCGCGGAGGACTGCAGCGCGAGACACGAACCGGGTGCGTTCGGAAAGGGCCGTTTCGCGCCACGAGATTCGGCAAGGATGGGGCATTTTGCCGCACTCGGGAGGGCTCGTGTTTCCGAGTGTTTGCGCGTGCCTCTTCGCGCGAGTCGCACGCTATGCAGGGAAATCGTTCGAGTCCGCGTCAGGTGCGGACTTTTCGTTCACATCGGTGATCCCTTTCGTCGTTCGACACCACGAGCCCGCTCATGAGCTTGTCCTCGCTTTCGTCACGCGCACGTCGGCGTCCACCGAGACTGGCTGCCGGAGCGCTCGTCTTCGGGCTGCTCGGGCTGCACTGTTCGGACGACCCCGTCGCAACGGCGAATGCGCCTTACGGACTCGAGGCGCGGCCAGAGCATTCTCCGTGTAGGCCGCCTGTCTCGCCCGCGCCCATCACGCTCACGCCGGCGTTCCCGGGCGTCACCTTCGAGCGGCCCACGCGCATGGTGCGTCCTCGCGCCGAAGCGCCCTGGTACGTGCTCGAACAAGGTGGACGCATCCAAGCCGTGTCGCCCGACGGCGGCACGTTCACGTACCTCGACTTGCGCGCGAAGGTGTTCGAGCACGACGAAGAGGCGGGCCTGCTCGGGCTGGTCTTCTCACCGTCGTATGCCAGCACGGGCGAGCTCTTCGTGTCCTACACGGGGCGCGCGCCCGAGGGGTCTCCGCCGGGCGAGTACCGCACGGTCTTCTCGCGCTTCCGCCAGCGATTGCCGCTCCTCCCCGGAGGGCAGGTCGACCCGGCTACCGAAGAGGTGGTGCTCACGGTGCCGCGCATCGACGGTTGGCACCATTCGGGCGCGATGGCGTTCGGTCCGGACAACTACCTTTACCTCACCATCGGAGACGGCTCGTTCGGCGACACTCAGCGGCGCGCCCCCAATCCCAACGAGCTCTTCGGCAAGGTGCTCCGGCTCGACGTCTTGGGCGAGACCTTGCCGTACGGCATCCCGGGCGACAATCCCTTCGGCCTCTCCGGGCGTCCGGAGGTGTACGCCACGGGCTTCCGCAATCCGTGGAACATGTCGTTCGGTCCGGACGGGCGATTGTGGGTGGCGGACGTCGGTCATTTTCGCTGGGAAGAGGTCGACGTCGTCGAGAAGGGCGGATTTTACGGGTGGCCCTACCGCGAGGGTACGCATTGCACGTTCGGGGACGGATGTCCGGACGACGGTAAACCTCCGGTGGTCGAATATTCCCACGTGGAGGGACAAGCCATCATCGGCGGCTTCGTCTACGAAGGGAAACGATTGCCGGGGCTCGTCGGACGCTACGTCTACGGAGATTTCGGCAGTGGTCGATTGTGGTCGATCGACGCATCGTCCACGGCACGGCCGGCAATCGCGACCGATCTGGTCGATACCGGACTCAATCCGGCGTCTTTCGGGCGAGACGTGGACGGCGAGCTCTTCTTGGTCGACTACGTGAGCGGTGGCCTCTACCGGCTGGACCCCGGCTCGTCCGAGCCCGAAGAGAAGGCCTCGCTGAAGAGCCTCGGCTGCGTGGACGGGCAGGGAAATATGGATGCGCGTCTGGTCCCCTACGACGTGACCGCTCCGCTCTGGTCCGACGGTCTCGCGAAGCGGCGCTTCGTCTCGGTGCCCGACGGCGCCGCCATCCGCCGCAAAGAAGACGGCTCGTGGGACTATCCGGTGGGCACGGTTCTGCTCAAAGAGTTCGCGCACGGCGCACGTCGCATCGAGATGCGCATGATGGCGCTCGACGAAAAGCGCGGCTGGCTCGGCTACACCTTCGAGTGGAACGCGGAAGGCACGGACGCCACGCTGCTCACCGAAGGCAAACACGTCGATCTCGGCACCTCGACCTGGGACATCCCCGGACGCGCCACCTGCGCGACGTGCCACAACGCGACCGCCGGCCGCGTGCTCGGCTTCCAAGCGTCCCAGCTGAACCGCGACTACCTCTACCCGAGCGGCGTGGTCGACAACCAGCTCCGCACGCTGTCGCACGTGGGCCTCGTCGACGGCATCGGCGACCCGGCCCTCGAGGCCCATCTGGTCGACCCGTACGCGGAGAGCGAAGACCTCGAGGCGCGTGTCCGCTCGTACATGCAGGGCAACTGCGCGCACTGCCATCGCGTGCGTGGGCTCGACTTCCGCGCGCAGGTCTCGCTCCTCGACACCGGCCTCGTGTGCAAGCCCGCGTACGCGACCAGCGTCGGAGAGGCGACCGAGCTGGTCGTGCCGGGAGATCCGACGCGCTCGATCATGTACCTGCGCATCTCGGACACGGGAGAGCTGCGCATGCCTCCGCTCGGGACGCACGTTCCCGATACACGCGCGACCGACCTGGTCAAGCGTTGGATCACCGGCCTGCAGGGATGCCCCTGAGTCGCGTCTTGGCGCCTTTGTAGGGCTCTTGGCTCCTCGGTTGCGCGCGTTTTGTGTCGCTTCGTGCCGCTCGGCGCTTCGTGGCCGGCGGCACACCTGGTTTGCTGGCCCCCCTTTCGCATGGGGAGGCGACGCCCCAAGTTGACGCCCGCCACGCTTGGGGGTATCCCGGGCCGTCCCGGCGGCTCGCGCGAGCTCGTCGGGCGCTCGTCTCAGGCCGGCTTTCGCGGCGCAGGGAAGGGGCTCACCGACTCGGACTCGTTCGTCTCCCCCGGAGAAGAGCGCTCCTGGATGCGGGCCGAGACCGTCTCTCGAACGTCACCGATTCACGAAGGATTGCAGAACCATGGGTCTCTCAGTGTCGCTCCAGCAAGTCGCTCCCAAAGCCGGAACCCCCGGCGTGGCCCAAGATCCGGGTGCCGGAGCTGCGGCAGGTGGTGGCGGCGCGCAGGCGCAGAGCAGCCCCATCATGATGTTCTTGCCCTTCCTCATCATGATTCCCTTCTTCTTCCTCATGTCGAGGCGCCAGAAGAAGGAGCAAGAGGCGCGCGCCAAGCTGAAGAAGGGCGACCAGGTCGTCACGCAGTCGGGCCTCATCGGTGAGCTCATCGAGTCGGACGACCGCATCGCCAAGGTGAAGATCGCCCCGGGCACCACCGTGCGTGTGCTCGCGAGCTCGCTCGGTCCGCTCGACGCCGGCGGCGACAAGAAGGTCGAAGCCGACCTCAAGGACCTCAAAGAAGCCAAGGCTGCCGGCGGCGACGCCAAGAAGTGAGGCTCGTTCTCGCTGGCCCTCGTGCCGGCGCGCTCCGCACAGGAATCGTCGCGCATCGTCGCAGCCCGAAGTGAAGGACCCGAAGGCCCGATCCGAATGACTTCTCAGACCCGAAACGCCCTCATTCTCGTCCTCGGCTGCGCCGGGGCCGGGTATTTCTTCTACCGCGAAGACGCCTTCTGGGCGGTGGTCGGCGCAGCGCTCATCGCGCTCTGGGCGCTGTTCACCGCGCTTCCCATCATGGACGCGGGCTGGCGGCTCAAGGCCGGCTTCATCCTGACGGTGTTCGCGGGCACGATCTTCGTGCTTTTGCCCACCATCCAGAACCTGTCGAACGGCAAGGTGAAGGCGCCCGCTTACGTGCGCGATCACATCACCTTCGGCATCGTGAAGGGACTCGACCTGCAGGGCGGTATGCGCCTCGTCTATACGGTCGAGGTCGAAGAGGCCATCCGCGACAAGCGCGACCGCTTCGCCGACGAGATGCGCCAAGAGCTCGCCGTCGCCTTCCAGCTCCACTCGGGCGAGGGCCGCGTCACCCGTGAAGAGCTCACCAAGCTCGCGGCGAAGGCGAAGATCAGCCTCGTCGAGGCGAACGCGCTCCGCATCGAGTTCGTCGACCAGGCCGACGCCTCCAAGATCGACGACCGCTTCACCAAGAAGTTCACGACCGAGCTCGTGATGTCGAAGACCGCCCCCGGCGTCTTCACCTTCAAGATTCGCCCCGAAGAAGAGACGCGCATCCGCGATCGCGCCGTCACGCAGGCGAAAGAGACCGTGAACCGTCGCGTCGACGGCCTCGGCCTCAAAGAGGTCAGCCTCACCACGCGCGACGAAGACATCATCATCGAGGTGCCCGGTCAGGACGACAAGTCCTTCGACGACCTCAAGAAGACCGTCAGCGAGACCGCCCGCCTCGAGTTCAAGATCCTCGACGACGAAGCCAACTACTTCGAGAAGATCAAAAACTCCGAGCTGCCCGAGGGCGAGAACATCGACATCCGCTGGGAAGAAGCCCCCGCGGGCCCCGGCAAGCGCGTGAAGACGCACTTCGCTCGTATCGCCAAGCGCGATAACGAGACGATGCAGCAGTGCCTCACCCGTTTCAAGGCGTGGACCAAGACCCTGCCCGTGCCCGACGACCACGTCATCGGCTACGAGAAGCTCACGAGCTTCGACCAGGACACCGGCAAGAGCTCGGAAGACGGCTGGCGCACGGTCTACCTCTACAGCCGTGCGGAGGTGACCGGTGACTACATCACCGACGCGACCGTGGCGCGCGACACGCAGTCCACCTTCGGCGGCTTCTACGTGGCCATCACGTTCAGCCCCGCCGGCGCGGACCGCTTCGAGGAGATCACCGGCGCCAACGTGCAGCGCCGCTTCGCCATCATCCTCGACGACGTCGTGAACTCGTCGCCGGTCATCAAGGGCAAGATCGCGGGCGGCCACGCCAGCATCACGCTCGGCGCCGGCGACCCGCAGAAGCAGCTCGAAGACGCGAAGAAGCTCGAGCTCGTGCTCCGCTCGGGTGCGCTCCCCGCGCCCATCGCGAAGTCGAACGAGTCGCGCATCGGACCCACCCTCGGCGACGACGCCATCCACAAGGGCGCCATCGGCGCGGTGGTCGGCTCGAGCCTCGTGCTCCTCTTCATGGTGGTCTACTACCGCAAGGCCGGCTTCATCGCCGACGCGGCGGTCATCTTCAACCTGCTGCTCCAGATGGCCATTTTGGCCTCGTTCAGCGGCACCATGACCTTGCCCGGCATCGCCGGTCTCGCCCTCACCATCGGTATGGCGGTCGACGCGAACGTGCTCATCAACGAGCGCATCCGCGAAGAGCTCCGTGCCGGACGAAGCGTGCGCGCGGCCATCGAGGCCGGCTACGACAAGGCGTTTTCGTCGATCGTCGACGGCCACGTGACGATCTTCATCACGGGCCTCATCTTGGCGCAGACCGGTACCGGTCCGGTCAAGGGCTTCGCCTTCACTCTCATCATCGGCATCATCGCGAGCCTCTTCACGGGCGTGTTCTGTACACGCGTCGTGTTCGACTGGTGGGCGCGCGGCAAGACCAACAAGCTTAGCGTGGGCGCGGAGTTCTGAGATGGAGTTCTTCAAGCCAGGCCGTACGTTCGACTTCATGCGCCTCGCGTGGCGCTTCTGGATCCCGCTGAGCTTCACGCTCATGGGCATCTCGATCGTGCTCATGTTCTATCCGGGGCCGAACTACGGCACCGACTTCCGCGGCGGCACAGAGATCGAGGTGGCCTTCGAGAAGCCGATCGACCAGGGGCGCATCCGTGAAGCGGTCACCGCGAGCGGACAGTTCTCCGACCCGGACGTGGTCAAGGTGAACGCCGAGCCGCACCCCGATCGCCACTTCCTCATTCGCGTGCAGGAAGTCACCGCGGTGACCGACGGCCTCAAGGAGACCGCTCGCAAGGCGCTCTGCTACTCGGTCGACGGCACCGCGCCCAACGGCGACGAGAAGACCTGCCCGGCCAACGCGCGCGCCACCGAGGTCAAGTTCAGCCAAGGCGGCGACAAGATCACCGTGCGCTACGACGCCGAACCCGACGTCGCTGCGATTCTCAAGCAGATCGCCACCGTGCCCAACCTGGTGGTCCGCAAAGGCTCCACGCCGCAGGTCATCAGCGCGCGCGATCACCGCGTCGAGATCCAGCTCCAGTCGCGCGGCGACCAGCTGCTCGACACGCTCTCCCAGCAGCTCGGCAAGGACACCGTTCCGGAGCAAGCGCTGCGCGTGGAGTGGGTCGGTCCCAAGGCCGGCAAGCAGCTCCGCGACAGCGCGCGTAACGCCGTCGCGCTCGCCATCGTGGCCATCATGGTCTACCTCGCGTTCCGCTTCGACCTGCGCTTCGCGCCGGGCGTGGTCATCGCGTGCGTGCACGACGCGGTGGTGGTCATCGGCGTGTTCATCGCGCTCCACAAAGAGGTCACCCTCTCCACGGTCGCGGCGGTGCTCACCATCGTCGGTTATTCGATGAACGACACCGTCGTCGTCTACGACCGTATCCGCGAAAACCTCGGCAAGCACCGCGGCAAGACCTTCGCTCAGATCATCAACCTGTCGGTCTCGGAGACGCTCTCGCGCACCATCCTGACCTCGGGCGCCACCATGCTGAGCGTGCTCGCGTTCTTCGTGTGGGGAACCGGTGTCATCAAGGACTTCGCGCTCGCCATGGTCGTCGGCATCATCGCCGGCACCTACTCGAGCATCTACGTGGCCGCTCCGCTCACCGAGTGGATCGACCGCAAGATGAAGTCGCGCACGCAGGCCCCGGGCAAGAAGGGCGTCGTGCAAGGACGCGCTAAGGCCGCTCGCGCCTGAGCTCCTAGAGCACCGAAGCTGAAGCAGAAAACGGGCAACACGAGTGATCGTGTTGCCCGCTCTGCTTTCGAAGGGTCGTCTTTCCGAAGGGAAGCGCGCCGGTCAGTCGAGGAAGATCGGTTCGAGATCGGCGGGCATCTCGCGGAGCTCGGCATCGGTGAGGCGCGCGTAGATCTCGATGGCGTTGCCGTCCGGGTCTTCGAGCCACAGCTCGTGCAGAGGTGTGCCTCGCCAGGTGGTGCGCGGCGGCTTCACCACGGTGACGTTCGCGCTTTTCGCGAGGGCGTGGGCCTCGATCACCGAGGCGCGGTCCTTCACCGCGATGCCCAGGTGGTAGAGCGTGTCCTTGTGGAGCGTCTTGCCGTCCGAGACGAGGATCACGAAGTTTACCCGCGTCTCGGGCACGATGAACGTCGCGTACCTGTGGGTCCACTCTTTGGGCTCGGTGCCGAGCAGCCACGCGTAGAAGCGCACGCTCCTCGCGAGATCGTGCACGCGCACGCTCGCGTGAAACTCTTCGCGCGAAGGGGACGGCGGGAGATCGAGCAGCGCCTCGAGCACGGCGAGTCGTGCGTCGATGCGGTCGCGCGCGGTGCGAAAGCGCTCGAGCATGGTCTCGCGTGGGAGGGACGGATCGGAGCTTGCCGGATCGTCGATGGGCCAGTGCAGGCGCTTCGCCTCGCCGAGCAGCACCGGGCACACCTCTTCGGCGCAGAGCGTGACCACGAGGTCCACGCTCGTGGGATCGATCGTCTCGACCGACTTGGACGCGTGCGCGGAGAGGTCGATCCCGCGCTCGGCCATGACCTCGATCGCGTACGGGTTCACCCGGCTCGGCACCGAGCCGGCGCTCGTCACGCGGATGCGATCCCCGAAGCGCGCACGCGCGAGCCCCTCGGCCATCTGACTGCGGGCCGAGTTCGCCACGCAGAGGAACACGATGCCTTTTCGGATGTTCATGACGTCGACTCCGCTTCGGTGGGCGAGGGATTGACCGGGAAGAACCGCTTCTTTCCCCAAAGCGCGACGTTCACCAAACCGACCAGCACCGGCACTTCGACGAGTGGTCCGATGACGGCCGCGAAGGCGGCGCCGCTATGGATGCCGAAGCTCGCGATGGCCACGGCGATGGCGAGCTCGAAGTTGTTCGAGGCCGCGGTGAACGAGAGCGTGGCGGTCTGGCCGTAGGTCGCGCCGAGCTTCTTGCTCACGAAGAACGAGACCACGAACATGATCAGGAAGTAGACGAGCAGCGGCAGGGCGATGCGTGCCACGTCGAGCGGGAGCGCCACGATGGCCTCCCCCTTGAGCGAGAACATGACCACGATGGTGAAGAGCAGGGCCACCAAGGTGATGGGGCCAATCTTGGGCAAAAAGCGCTTTTCGTAGAAGATCGCGCCCTTCCGCGCGACCAGCACCTTGCGCGTGAGAAAGCCCGCCACGAAGGGCACACCCAAGTAGAGCGCCACGCTCTTCGCGATGTCGACGATGCCCACGTCGATCGAAGCTCCGGGCAGTCCGAGCCAGCCGGGAAGCACCTTGGCGAAGAAGTACGCGTAGACCGAGAAGAAGAGCACCTGGAAGATCGAGTTGAAGGCGACGAGCCCCGCGCAATAGTCCGCGTCGCCTTCGGCGAGGTCGTTCCACACGATGACCATGGCGATGCAGCGCGCGAGCCCGATCACGATGAGCCCGAGCATGTAGTCCGGACGATCGCGCAAGAAGAGCACCGCGAGCCCGAACATGAGCACCGGGCCCAGAATCCAGTTCTGCACCAGGGAGAGCAGCAAAATGCGCGGGTTTCGGAAGACTCGGCCGAGGGATTCGTAGCGGACCTTGGCGAGCGGCGGGAACATCATGAGCACGAGGCCCACCGCGATGGGCAAGGAGGTCGTGCCCACCGAGAGTGCGCCGAGCGCCTTGGGCACACCGGGCGCGAAGTGGCCGAGCGCGATGCCGAGCGCCATGGCCCCGAAGATCCAGAGCGTGAGGTAGCGATCGAGGAACGAGAGCCGGCGGGGGTGCGTGTTCGGAGACGGAGCAGATGCCGAGTCGGGCAGGGACATGGAGAGAGGTCCGGAGGCGTTCGAGGACGAAGCGAGAGGCGTGAGACCCGCACGCTGTCACGAAGGACGGCGCGCGGGCCAGGATCGTAGACGAAGAGACGAGGTCAGCCGCAGCAGGCCTTCTTTCCCGTCGCGCCCGCGCCCGCGCTCGGCGACGCAGATGTTGCGTCGGGCGTGGCCGCACCTTCCGAACCGGCGCCGACGGCCGGCACGCAGCACGCGCCCTTGGCTCCTTCGGCGCGCTCGGGTCCTTGTCCCATGCTGGCCGCTTCGCCCTTCACCACGAAGACCTCCCACGCGTTGCCGTCGGGGTCTTCCACCCAGACCTTGTCTTGGAGCGCGTAGCAGCACTCCGTATTGGTCTCGGTCTTGGTGACGAGCCCTGCTTGTTTAAAGCGCGTCCACGCGGCGGCCACGTCTTCGCTGGAGGCCACTTGAACGCCGAAATGACTGGCATTGTGTCCGGTACGCTCGGCCACCTGCATGGTGAGATTGAGCGACGGGGCCTCGAGATCGAACTTGGCATATCCGGGGCGTCGTTTGCTCGCCTTCACACCGAAGGCTTTCTCGTAGAACGCGACCGAGGCGTCGATGTTCGAGACATTGAGGGAGACGTGGGGCTTCAGGATGTTCATGGGGATTCCTTTCTTCCAAAAAAGTCGAAGCAGAGAGGCAAAAAAAAGCGACGTGAATCGCACGCGAGCAGCATGCCGCGTGTCTTCGGGCGTCGAGGGACGAGGATTCGGTGGCGAGGTGCGAGGTAGTGAACGAGGGCGCGAGACTCGAAGCGCGACGATTGAAGCTCGAGCAGGTGGTCAACAACAGGACTTGCCGCCGCCTTCCGGCTTCGCGCCGGCTTTGCAGCAGTCTTCCCAGAGGTAGTCGGTCAAAGCGCGCAGGGTGGGGTAGTGCGCCCCGTAGATGTGGAACGTGCCCTCGCCCCGGGAGACGAGCAGGCCGGCGTCGACCAAGCGCTTCAGGTGGTGGCTGAGTGTGGAGGCGGGCATATCGACGTGGGCTTGAATGGCCCCGGCGGCCGCCCCTTCCGAGCCTTGCTGAACGACGAAACGAAGCACGCGCAGGCGGACCGGATGGCCGAGGGCTGCGAGCTGTTCGGCGTGCTCTTCGAGTGTTCGCGTCACGTCTTTAATTCTAACTTTCTCGAAGTAGAGTGCAAGGGGGCGGCGCCCTTTTTTCGAAGACGACGATTTTTCGCGTCCTCGGGAGGCCCGCTGCGTCTTCTCGGAGCGACCCTCGGGAGAATCTGATGACCGCGATGCCTACGTTTCCATTGTGTGGCCCCGACGCCTTCCTGGGCCCCGACCTTCGGCCGAGCGACTACGTGGTGGAGCTCGACGCGGGCGACCGCGCCGAGCTTCGCACCGCGCTCGACGTGCTCTCCGAGCGCCGCGAGCTGAATCCCCGAACGGACGACGTCGCCCTGGTTCCACGTCTCGCCGAGAAGACGCGCGCGTTTCGACGCGAGCTGCGCTGGGGGCGAGGCTTCGTGCTCGTGCGCGGCACTCCGGTGGAGGGTCGCACGCGAGACGAGCTCGGGCGTCTCTACCTCTTGCTGGGCTCCCTGCTGGGCGACGCGGTCCCGCAGAACGGGCAAGGCGAAATCTTGTGCGACATCCGAGACGTCGGCGCCGATCCGAGCGACGCGAACGTGCGGCTCTACACGACGCGCGCCGAACAAGACTTCCACACCGACGGCGCGGATCTCATCGGCTTGCTCGCCCTGCGAGGTGCGAAGAGCGGCGGCGCGAGCCGTCTCGTGAGCTCGGTCACCGTGGTGAACGAGGTGGCGCGCCAGCGTCCGGATCTCGTCGCTGCGCTCTTCGAGAGCTTCCCGTTTCATCTTCACGGGACCTTGCCTCCCGGCAGCCCCACGCACTTTCGGATGCCGATCTGCCGATGGGACGGCGCACATCTCGGCACGTTTTTCATCGGCTGGTACATCCGCCGCGCGCTCACCTTGCCTGAGGTCGAGCCGCTCGGAAACGCGCAGGCCGAAGTGCTCGAGCTCTTCGAACGCACCGCCAACGATCCTTCGCTCTACCTCGACATGAGCCTCGAGCCAGGGGACATGCAATGGCTGAAAAACTCGGTCATTTTGCACAAGCGCACCGCGTACGAGGACCACGAAGCGCCGGACCGGAAGCGCCATCTCTTGCGTCAGTGGCTTTCCGCGCGTGACTTCGACGACGGCGACGAACGCTTGCGAACCGGCCTCGGGGCGACCTCGGAACCGAGCCGCGCGCGCGAGGGGGTGAGCCCGTGAGCACGGACGACGAGACCGCAGCCGCGTGCGTCGGGTCTTCGTGCGCGCTTCGCGCGGAAACAGGTGGCCGCGCAGCGCTGCCCGTTTCGCGCGCGCTCCGCGACGGCCTGCGCCGGTACGCGGCGAAGCGTGTGCGCCCGGAGAACGTGGACGACGTGGTGCAGGACATCCTGCTGCGCATGCACGAGCGCGCCGCCGAGCTGCGCGAAGAAGAAAAGCTCGCCGGATGGGCCTTTCGCATCGCGAAGAGCGTGGTGACCGATCATCATCGACGCGCGGGCAGCCTCCCGAAGCTCGGCACGCCGGACGAGCTCGCGTGCGCGGGCCACGACCCTCCGGACGACGGAAACGAAAACGAGGTGGTCGCCGGGTGGCTCTTGCCCCTGGTCGCGCTCTTGCCCGACGAATACGCCGAGGCGCTCGAGGTGTGCGACCTCGGCGGGGTCGAGCAGCGCGTCTACGCCGAGCGCAAGGGGCTCTCGATCTCCGGGGCAAAGTCCAGGGTTCAGCGTGGTCGGCGCATGGTGGAAGAGCTCGTTCGCGCGTGCTGCGATCTCGAACAAGACGTGCGCGGCAACGTGATCGGGGTCACGCGTCGGGGTCGGCCATGAGCGTCGGTCGTCGCGCGACGAAGGCCGTGTCGGTGCTCGGCTACCCGGTCGTGGTCCTGCTCGCCATCGGCGTCTCGTGGGCGCTGCTCGAGATGCATCTCGCGCCGGAGCTCGCGTCCACCGCGGCGTACCTGTTCGCGCTGCTGACCGTGGCCGTGCTGGAGCGTGTGGTTCCGTATCGCGAAGACTGGACACCGCGCTCGTTCGCGGCCGCTCGACAAGACCTCGGCTACCTGGGCCTCGGCGCGCTCGTGAAGCCGATGGCAGCCGTGCTGGCGCGTGGGCTCGTGGTGGGGCTCGCGGCCCTGCTCGCGCCCCTCGTCGCGCGGGATGCGCTCGTCGTGGCGCTTCGATTGCCCATGTGGGCTCGCGTGCTGCTCGCGCTCGCCGCGACGGATCTCGTGAAGTACGCGCTTCATCGTGCATCCCACGAGAGCGCGTTCTTGTTTCGCTTCCACGAGGAGCATCACGCACCCGAGGTCGTTCACGTGCTCAATGCGACGCGCCTCCACCCGGTGAACACGCTCTGGAACCTGATCCCGGATGTCGCGCTTCCGCTCGCCTTCGGCGTGGACGCTCACGCGCTGGTGTTGGTCGCGGCCTTCCAAGGGGCGGTCTCGGTGCTCCAGCACGCCAACGTCGCGCTCTCGACCGGCCCTCTAGATGGGCTTCTCGCAACGCCGAGCGTGCACAGGTTCCACCACGCCCGCGACCCGGCCTTCGGTCACGCGAACTACGGCTCGACGTTCCTCGTGTGGGACGTGCTGTTCGGAACGCGCCACGTCCCCGCGGACCTCGGTCGAGACGTCGACGTGGGGCTCGAGCCGAAGCCCGAGCTGCCGATACGGCCTCGTCGCTTGTTCGAGCAGCTCGTATGGCCCTTCTGCGCGGCCCGCGCCACCTGCCGCTTCGTGCGTGCGCAGTCCACTCCGAGTCGCTGATTCGGCAGGCTGTCCCCGTTCGAGGACGGAGTCACGGAAGGTGTTTTCGCGATTGCGACACACGCCGGCATGGCGAGGGTCAGTGCCGCGACGCACGAGCCAGGCAGGCGCTCACTCCGCGCCCAGCCTCGTGAACCAACGTTCGGTCTTTTCGACGTAGTCCTCGGCCAGATTGAACGCCATGCTGCGCCTCGCCGCCACCTCGATCAAGGGAGCGACCTTCTCGTAGATCGCTCTGTAGAGCTCCAAGGTGTCTTCGTGGTCGACGTCGCCGAGCCGAGGCCGATCGCCCGCTTGGACGACGACGCCATGAGAGGTCTCGATCAAGGTGATTTCTTCGGGCCACCCCTTTTTCAACTCGCCCATGCCCCCCAATTGTTCGAGCAAGGGGTGCCCGAGGGCCGTGAGCCAGCCTACACCCTTGAGACCATCGGTTCCGACCGCCTGACCGTCCATAGGAATGCGGCAGATGTCGAGACCGCGCATGCGCATGCCGATGGTCCACGCGTGGGTCTCGCTGGCTTCCCCTTCGTAGCGCGAACACTCCAACGTCGGGCCGGCGATTCCCGAGCGCATCGGCAGCACCGTACAGGCGTGCACGAACAGCTCCTTGAGGCGCGCGAGGTCGGCCGCCTGTCGACTGGCCGGTAAGGCCACCGATACGACATTGGCGCGCCCGCGATTGAAAAGGGGGTTCTTGGGCTCGTAGCCATGGACCTGAAATTTACGGCGAGGCGCGTCCTGGTACGTCTCGCCGTCCTTCAACTGGAGCGACACGTAGTCGCGCTGGGGCCCATCCGGCGCGAGCCAGGTCGGAAGCAGAGACCACGTACCCCTGGTGATGGGCTTGTGTCTGCGCATCGTCTCGGTGGCGTGGAATCGTAGTGTCGTCTTCTGCACGGTGGCCAGCACGTCTTCGTACAGGTCCAGGACGCCGGCAGCGGCACTCGACAAGCTGGCTTCGCTGAAGATCGACATTCCGAGGACGGCGGAGACGAGCCGGGTGCCGTCTTCCTCGAGCTCCAGGCCCTCGAATGCACTCATGTCGTCAGCTCTCGTTTCCAAGCCCGTCGGCTGAGGACAGGGCATTCGACGACGGTATCAGCTGCGTTCCTTGGTCGCTATCGATCGTGGTACGGGAGACGGCTGGGGGTGAACCGACACGTCGGCGAGTCCGCGTGGCGTCCCATGAATGGCTCTACGAGAAGGCGGCTCATCCGAACGGGCCTTTAAGGTGCCGCGAGCCGAGCGAGCCATCGACGAGCCACCGCGAGCCCGGGCTCGGTCCGGATCGGCGAGATCCCTGCGACCGTGCTCTCGGCGTCGTGAATGGTTTGCATAGCGCCGTCTGACATCCTTCGTGTCGTCGAAAGTCGCTCGTGGCTCCGTATGTCGTTCGCGTTTGCAGGCGCTGCCGCCAATTGCCGGCAACTCGCCTGCGCCGACGCCTTCGCGGTCCGCCGTCGATGGTTTCTTCATGCGTGACCACCGAGTGCGCGATTCGAGCTCTCGAGGTACGGCCTTTGCACGGGGCCGCGCATGCAATCGCAACGCGCGACCACACGGGTCGCAATAGGTATTTTTACTTCGCTGACAGTGTGCGCCACATTGGCGGAAGCTGCTACCTTCGAGCCCTCGACGGGGCTCGTATCATTGACACAGGGAGCCACGGTCTTCGGCTTCGAGTCCGATGCCGATCTGGCGCAGTTTTCACCCGTCAAGCGCATCGATCCCTTCACGCTGAAAGATGCCCCGCTCGACGCTGCTCTCGCCGAGGGGGAGGGCATCGAGGGCAAGAACGCCGTTCGTGTGGGGAGCGCGGGCGGTGGCCTGTTGTTCAAGGACGAGGCGGCCTTTGCCAAGCTGGCTGGGCGCCGTATGCAGGTGCGCTTTTGGGCGAAGGCGGAGGGGCGTGCGCCCACTGCCGAGATCGTCTATCGGCCCACCGGGAAGTACACTCCCCTCGACGGCTCCACGCTCCCTGTGGCCAGCGTGCGCGCCGTCCCCACCGGTCGCGAGACCAGCGACGGCTGGGTCGAGTACGGCATCGGCCCCATCGACGCCCAGGTTCTAGGGCGCCCTATCTACGGGCTACTCCTCGTGCCGGAAAGTCGCGCCATGGAGGAGGTCAAGTTCGCGGCGGAGGCCAGCGAGCGTGGGGGCTTCCTGCTGGATGCTCTGGAGATCTTGCCGGCCGAAGGCACCCCTCAGGCCGATGCTGTCTGTACCGATGCCGACGTCGACGCCACGTGCGGCCCGGCCGGGGCTTGTTTTGCCGGGAAGTGCGTGGACGGTGCGGCGCTGTACGGAACGCCGCTGTCCCTCGCCCAACGGAAGGAAGTGGTGGCGCGCGCGCTCTTCGTCCTCGAGAAGCACCAAGGCGACGCGAGCTCGGTCGCGCGCCTGCCGGCTTACAAGGCAGCGCTCGACGCACTGGTGAACGAGACCTCGTCGCGGCGCTTCTACGCCGGCATGACCGCTGCGCTGCACACGCTTCGGAACATGCACACGTCGTCCGGCCGATTTCCCGGTTCGACCTCGCTCAATCCCGACGTCACCTACCAGACGGCGGGCGCGCCCGGCGCTTGCTTCGGTTTGGTTTCGCGCGACGTGCTGGGGGGCGGCACGGGCTTCGCGGTGTTCGATACCGAAAAGAGCTCCGACCTCCGGCGTGGAGACGTCCTGAAGACGGTCGACGGTCAGGAGGCGGTGGCTTGGGTCCGGGCGGCGTTCGCCAAGTACAGCATCTCGACGCCGGGACAGATCGAGACCGACGATGCCTGGGCGGCGATCGCCATCGGCGACCTCCTGACCGCGCACTCCGCGAGCTTCACCGTCGAGCGTTGCACCGACGCCACCTGCAGCACGCACTCGGAGGTCACGGTCAAGACGGGCGATCGCGCACGCAGCGCAGCCACGAGCGGGGCTTTCGCGAGCTTCGTTTACACCATTCCCTGCGACGGGCGCCTCTCGCGCATCGGTGACCTGGGGTCGGGTCCGCCGTCTGCCGAGCTTTTCTCTTCTCTCCCCAAGGATGCAACCGGCACCGTGCGCGTGCAGTTCGACGGCTTCTCCAATCCCGGTTTTCCGTCCGACGCGGAGAAGGCGTTCCCGGTGGATACGCCGAAGTATCTGGTCGATGCGCGCCTAGGTCATGGCGGCAAGACCGTGAACATGAACGCCATGGTGAACATGCTGCTCCCGAAGGGCACCAATCCCTTCTTGTTGATCCTCGATCGAGGCAATCTCGCGTCAGTGGACGACGCAACGCTCGGCTGCTTGGGCAAGGAGGGATTCTCCTGTCTCTTCTCGGGAGCCGACGTGGTGACCTCGGACGGAACCGGCGTTGCCTCTCGCACCACCGCGAAGATGGCATGGCTCAACGGGGCCTCGGTCTCGGCCAACGACTTCGTACCCTTCGTGCTCAAGGGACGGCCCAACACGCGAATCTTCTCCGCGGTGCAAACCGCCGGAGCGTTCGGTGGCATCTCTTACGTGGGCTCCGTGGTCCCCGGACGGACCATGGATAGCATTCAATACGAAGACGCGCGTGTCGGCGCGGATCTGCAAAGCGCCCGGGTGGGGAGCACGGTCAGCGGACATGGCGTGGTGCCCGACGTGGTGGTCACGCAAAGGCTCTCCGACCTTCTCCAAGGCAAGGACACCACCATCCTCGCCGCCCAAGCATGGCTCGCACAGGTACCCTGAACATGAAGAATCACTTCGACTGCTCGGCGCTCGGCGCACTCGTTCTTGCACTCGCTTCCATCGGCAGCACCGGATGCTCCTCCGACGACCCCCCGGAGCCGGTCCCTCCCTCCGCCACGGCCACCGCGCCGGTGCCCGCACCCGCTCGCTTGCAGGTCGAGAACGTCGATCTCGCGCGACGACCGGACAACCTGTTCGCCGATCCGC
Organism: Polyangiaceae bacterium; assembly: GCA_965225775.1. Classification (GTDB taxonomy): domain Bacteria; phylum Myxococcota_A; class Polyangia; order Polyangiales; family Polyangiaceae; genus JAAFHV01. Next base: position 21,514 of record OZ245328.1, read on the forward strand.
AGTTCGACGCGCCAGGATATCGCTTCAATTCCTTCTTTGCGGTCGACCCGGCAGCGCTGACGCTGACCAAGATGACTCGGCTCGCCCTCTGGGATAGCCCGTTCGGAAGGCGCTCACCCGCCTTGCTGGTGAATGCCAAAGTGGATACGTCGCTGGGCGCCTTCTTTGCGATTCCGGACAAGGGCGGCTATCGCGTGTCGATCTGGCTCTCGGGAGAAGACGCCGTGAGCTCGGAGCCGGCGCCCGTTCCCGAGGGCGTGAAGGCGCACCTTCTCTTGGCCACCGGGAAGAGCGAGGTAGCCTTGCTCGCGCCGCAGAGCACCAAGGTGGTGGGCGCGCGCACCTGGGTCGAGGTGGTGGCCACGGTGACGGCCAACGCCGGAACCTACTTCCTCTACGTGGGTATCCCGAAGGGCGCGAGCGTCCTGGTGGCGGCTCCGGAGGCGGTGGCGTCGACGGCCAAGATGGAAGCTTTGCCGGCTCCTGGCGTGGCCCCGGAGTGGGTGCACACCATGGCCCGGCGCCTTCCGGAATCGCCGCTACCCGCGCGCATCGTGCCGCCGCGTCCGCGCTGACGAGCACCCTCCACGCGGGCTGCGTGGCCGAGCCGTCCTCTTGGTGACGGCCCAGCCGTGGACGAGCGCACGCCGTGGAGCACGCGTTCGGCGATGAGGTCGAGGTAGGCCTGGATCTCGACCTCATCGCGCGACGAGCGCGTCGTCCACGCGTCCGAAAGAGTTTCTCGATCGGCTCGAGCCCAGGAGATCCCGTCCCACTTTCGGGATCGCCCGTCCCGGAAGCGGTACGCGTGAAGGTCGAAGAAGCGCGGTTTGCCCTGAAAAAGAAGGGCAATTGCGGCGGCACGGTCTTCGCTTAGCGGGCCGTCGTGGATGTCGTTCGACCGCGCTCTCGATGGCGCAAGCCGGCTCTCGTCTTCGGTCTCGTGGCGCTCGTCGTCTCGGCGGTAACGCTCGCGTTTCGGAGTGGACCTACCGCCGGGGAGATCTCCGTTCCTCGCGCGAGTGTGCACGCCGAGGTGGTCTCGCGGAGAGACTTCGTGTTCCAGGTGCCGGTCACCGGAGCGCTCGTGCCCGACCGCGTGGAGTGGCTCTCTGCCCCGAACGCCGCTCGGGTCGCGAAGATCGTCTCGCGCCCCGGGGTCGCCGTCACGGCGGACACCGTGGTGGTGGTGTTGGAAAATCCGGAGCTCGAGCTGCTCGCTCTCGAGGCGGAGCAACGAGCGGCCAGCGCGGAGTCCCTACGGGTTCAGCTCGAGGCGCGTACGGAGACGGAGCTTCGCTCGCAGTCGGCGGCGCTCGTCTCGCTCCGCGCCGATCTGGGAGACGCGAACCGGCACGCGGTTGCTTCGACACGGCTCGCGAACGAAGGTCTGCTCGGTGCGCTCGACCTGCGCGACGCCGCCTCGAAACACGAAGGTCTCTCCGCGCGGGTCGCAGCGGAAGAAGAGAAGCTCGGAGCGATTGGGCGTGGGCGAAAAAGGCAGCTCGAGGCGCAGACCTCCGAAGTGCAGCATCTTCGAGAAATTGCGGCGTTTCGTAAGCGGCAGCTCGCTTCGCTCGAGGTGCGCGCCAAGATCGACGGCGTGGTGCAAGAGGTGGCGCTCGAGAGTGGCCAGTGGGTCGCCACCGGCGCGTTGCTCGCCAAGATCGCCGGGCCGGAGAAGCTCCGCGCCGAGGTGCGGGTGGCCGAAGCGAGCGCGAAGGACGTGCAAAAAGGCGCGCGCGTGCGCTTCGAGAATCCGGTCGGGCTCGTGGGCACGGTCGAGCGTGTCGATCCGGCCGTGGTCGCCGGAGCCGTGAAGCTCGTCGTGTCCCTCTCCGACGTGCCGAAGAGCGCACGCGCCGATCAGGCGGTGAGCGGGAGTGTCGAGGTTGCCACGGTCCCGGGCGCGCTCGTGGTGAGCCGGCCGGTGGGGGCGCGCGAGAACGGACCCTCTCCGGTGTTCGTGCTCTCGGCCGACGGCGCCAGCGCCACGCGCGTGGTCCCTCGGATGGGCCGCGCCTCGCCTCGTGAGATTCAGGTCGAGTCCGGGCTCCGTGAGGGAGACCGCGTGGTCGTCTCCGACACGACCTCGTACGAAGCGGCCACCGTTTTACGAATTCGCTGAACGAGACACCCGAACCCGAAAGCCACGACGATGACCGAAGCCAACGAGCCGCTGCTCCGACTGCGCGGAATCAAAAAAGTGTTCACGACCGCCGAGCTCGAGACGCACGCCCTCCACGAGATTCACCTCGACGTGAAACGAGGAGAATACGTGGCGATCGAGGGACCTTCGGGGAGCGGAAAGACCACGCTGCTCTCCATCCTCGGGCTGCTCGACGTGCCCTCGGCCGGTTCCTATCGGCTCGGTGGCGTCGAGGTGTCCTCGCTCGATGCACGTGCGCGCGCGAAGCTCCGAAACAAGGAGATCGGGTTCGTCTTCCAGAGCTTCAATCTGATCGGCGATCTCACGGTGCGCGAGAACGTCGAGCTCCCGCTGCACTACCGAGGGCTCTCCAGTGCCGAGCGACGTTCACGCGTGGACGCGGCCCTCGAGCGCGTGAAAATGGCGCACCGCGGAGGTCACCTTCCGAGCCAGCTCTCGGGTGGGCAGCAGCAGCGCGTCGCCGTGGCGCGCGCGGTGGCGGGGGAACCTGCCATCGTGTTCGCCGACGAGCCGACCGGCAGCCTCGACTCCAAGAACGGAGACACGGTGATGGACCTCTTGGACGAGCTGCATCGTGCGGGGGCGACCCTGTGCATCGTGACCCACTCGCGCGAGTACGCGCGGAGAGCTTCGCGTGCGATTCACCTGTTCGACGGGAGTGTGGTGGAGGACCACGTGAAGCGGGTCGACGCGCTCGACGCGGCGGAGCCTGTGGTTGCCGCGAAGGCTCGTGAAGCCGCGCGATCGGTCGGTGCGTCGTGACGATCCTCGCCGACGCGCGCCACACGCTGCGCCAAATCCTCAAAGCGCCCGGCTTTTTCGGCACTGTGCTGGTCGTGCTCGCGCTCGGGATCGGCGCGACCACCGCCATGTTCAGCTTGGTGGAGTGTTTGCTGGTGAGGCCACTGCCGTATCCGCGTCCTACCGAGCTCAGCATGGTGTGGGCGGTTCAGCCCGCGGTCGATCCTTCGCCGGTCTCGCTGCCGGACTTTTTGGACTGGAAAGCGAGCGCCACCTCGTTTCGAACGATGGCCGCGTTGGAGTACGACGCCTTCACGCTCACGTCCGAAGGACAGCCACCGGAGAACCTCCGTGGCACGTTGGTCACCGGTGAGTTCTTCCCGACCTTCGAGCTTGCGCCCATGCGCGGGCGTTTGTTGGGGCCGGACGACGATCGCCAGGGGGCGCCGCGCGTGTGTGTCGTCTCGTCCGACCTCTGGAAGCGCAGGTTTTCCTCGGATCCCGACGTCGTCGGCAAGGCGATCATGTTGAACGGCGTGCCGTTCACCGTGGTGGGCGTGGCGGCCGAGGGCTTTCGCTTCGGCGGGCCGTACACCGATCGCGCGGACATCTGGGCGCCGCTCGCGGTCACGCTCGAGCGCTACTCGGAGCATCTCGTTTCGGGGCGAGGGAGCCACTTTTTGCACGTGATCGGGCGTCGCAAAGCGGGCGTCACGGTGACCGATGCGACCGCGGAGGTCGCGCGCATCGCGTCCGTATTGCAGACCTCGCACGCGGACACCAACGTGTCGGTCGGAGCACGCGTGGAAGATCTGCACGAGACGTTGGTCGGTTCGTCCAAGGGCGGCGTGTGGACGCTGTTCGCGGCGGTGGGGCTCGTGTTCCTGGTGGTATGCGCGAACGTGGGAAATCTCCTCTTGGGTCGCGCAGAAGCTCGCCGCGGCGAGATGGCCGTTCGCGCCGCGCTCGGAGCGACGCGCGGGAGGCTCGTGGCCCAAGTGATGACCGAGACCGTGGTCGTGTTCTTGATCGGCGCAGGTCTCGGGGCGCTGCTCTCGCGCTTCTTCGTGGGCACGTTCGCGTCCAGCCTGGTCGACGGTCCGGGAGCCGCCACGTTGGACGTTCGCGTGGACGGCTGGGCGCTCGCATTCGCCATGCTGGCATCGACGGTCTCGGGGCTCGCATTCGGCTTGGTTCCTGCGCTCGCTGCGGCGAACACCTCGCCTCAAGCTGTCCTCAAGGCCACCGAGGCGCGCGCGGGGACGAGCCGCACGCAGGTGCTCGTGAGACAAGGGCTCGTGATCGCGCAGGTCGCGCTGGCGGTGGCACTGCTCGTGACCAGTGGCCTTGCACTGCGGTCGTTTGCGGCACTGGTTGCGAAGAGCCCGGGCTTCGACGCGACCGATCTGTCCACCACGCGGACCTTCTTGCCCGCCCCGAAGTACGCGGACGACGCGCGCTCGGTGCGCTTCTACGAGCAGCTCGCCGAGCGCCTCGCGGCAGAGCCCACCGTGCTCTCCGTGGGAGGCGACTCCACGCTTCCCTACTGCGGCTCGAATTCGAACGGCTCGTTCCACATCGAAGGGCGACCCGAGTTTCCGCCCGGCGCACGCCCGCTGCTCGCCCGCAACGTGGTGCTGCCGGGGTACTTCGAGACGATGCGCATTCCGCTTCTCGAGGGACGTACGCTGACGGCCGACGACCGGGCGGACGGACGCCTCGTGATGGTGGTCAGTCGCGGCGTCGCGGAGCGCTTTTTCCCGGGCGAATCTGCCATCGGCAAGCGCATCGATTGGGGTACTGAAAAGGACGGAGAAAAGCCGGTCTTCCGGGAGATCGTGGGCGTGGTCGGGGACGTGCTTCGTCGAGGTCTGGATCACCCAGCGGAGGCCGAAGCCTACGTGCCCATCGCGCAGGCGCCGACGCGCTGGATGGTGATGGTCGCACGCACCCGTCCGGGCATGGCGGACGCGCTCGCCCAGCGTATGCCCGAGCTGGTTCGGCAGGTCGATCCCGATCAGGCTCCGGGGGGCACGCGGCTCTTGTCCGACCGCGTCGCCGACTCCGTGGGTAGCCGGCGCACGCTGGTGGTGATGCTCGGGGCATTCGCGGCGTCCGCGCTCGTGCTCGCGACGCTAGGGCTCTTCGGGCTCGTCTCGTATACGACCTCGCGTCGCACGCGTGAGCTCGGTCTTCGCGTCGCTCTCGGGGCGACGCCCGGTGACGTGGTTCGGCAGGTGGTCGAAGGAGGCATGCGCATGCTCGGGATAGGCCTCGCCGTGGGCCTCGTGCTCTCGGTCGCGATGGGGCGTGCGCTCGCGGCTCGCGTGAGTGGGATAGGCTCGTTCGACCTGCTCGTCTTCGTAGGCGTACCGCTCGTGCTCGCGTTCTCGGGGGTGCTCGCGTGCTTGATCCCCGCGGTGCGCGCGGTTCGTATCCCGGCCGCGGTCGCCCTCAGGTATGAGTAGGTATGCGCGCCCCGCGGGTCCTGGTCGTCGACGACCGCTCCGATGTCGTCGTCGCTTTGAAGTTGCTCCTGAAGGCCGAGGGCTTCGCTGTGGTGACGGCGGAGTCTCCCGAGGGCGCGCTCGCGCTCGCGCGGGACGAAGAGCTCTCCCTCGCGCTCGTCGACATGAACTACGCGCGCGACACCACCTCGGGGAGCGAGGGGCTCGACCTGCTCGCGCGGCTCGGCGAGGTCTCGAAGGACCTGCCCGTCGTGGTGATGACCGCGTGGGGAAGCGTGGAGGGGGCCGTCGCGGCCATGCGTCGTGGGGCGCGGGACTACGTCGAGAAGCCGTGGAAGAACGAGCGCCTGATCGCCACGCTACGGCGTGAAATCGAGCTGGCGCGGCTCGGTCGGAGCGCGGTCGTCTTGCAGGCGCAGTCCGCGCGTGAAAACGGGCGCGCGCTCCCCGACGTGGTCTTCGCATCGAAGGCCATGGAGTCGGTGATGCGTCTCGCCGAGCGGGTGGCCGCCTCGGACGCGAACGTGCTCGTCACGGGTGAGCACGGCACGGGCAAAGACGTGCTCGCGCGCTTCGTTCACGCCGCATCTCCTCGCGCCGACAAACCGTTCGTTCCCGTGAACGCCGGTGCGCTGGCCGACGGCGTCTTCGAGAGCGAGCTCTTCGGTCACGTGAAGGGCGCGTTCACGGACGCCAAGACCGACCGGCTCGGGTGCTTCGAGCTCGCCGACGGTGGCACCTTGTTCCTCGACGAGATCGGCACCATGCCCGCCGGGCAACAAGCGAAGCTCTTGCGCGTGCTCCAGAGCGGGGAGCTCACTCCGGTCGGATCGTCGCGGACGCGCAAGGTCGACGTACGGGTGGTCTCGGCCACCAACGTGGACATTCCCAAAGAAGTCGCGCGCGGCGCGTTCCGCGAAGATCTGCTCTTCCGTCTCGACACGGTGGAGATTCGCCTGCCGCCCCTGCGTGAGCGCGCGGAAGACGTGCCCGCGCTCGCCGCACATTTTCTCGCGAAAAAAGCCGCGCGCTACCGCAAGCCGCTCGAGGGGTTTTCGCCCGAGGCCGCCATCGCACTCGCCGAACATTCGTGGCCGGGGAACGTGCGCGAGCTCGAGCACGTGGTGGAGCGTGCGGTGGTCCTGGCGGAGGGCTCGTGCATCGAGCTCGCGGATCTTCATCTGCGTCGAGTGGCCGCGCAGAGCACTTCGGGGGCGGCGAGTGCACTCGAGCGCATGACCCTCGCCGATGCCGAGGCCTACCTGATTCGACGTGCCATGGAGCGCGCGACGTCCGCGAATGCTGCGGCCGACGCTCTAGGCCTCTCGCGCAGCGCGCTCTACCGACGCCTTCAAGCCCTCGGGATCACGGAGAAGGAGTGAGCGTCTCGAGGGACGACGGCAGGGAAGATCGCGACGCCTCCGACGGGGGCCTTCGTGGGAGCCTGCTTGCTGGGCTCGACGTGGCGCGCCTTGCCGCAGCGTCGCTGCCTTTGCTTGTGGTCGGGTGGGTCTTCGGTGTTCCGCGGACGTGGCTCGTTGGGGCGTGCCTCGTCTCGATCCTCGCGACGCTGCGCGTGCGCTCGGTGCGCACCCGAAGGCTGCACACGATGTCGTCGGTGCTGGCCGCGTACCGCGAGGGAGACTTTTCGATCCGCGCGCGGCAGACGGGGGAAGATCCGGCCGTCGACGCGGTGCTGGTGGAGCTCGGACAGCTCGGCGATACGCTGCGTGAGCACCGCCTGGGCGAGATGGAAGCGTGGTCGCTGCTTCGAAAAATCATGGCCGAAATCGACGTGGTGGTCGTCTCGGTGGAGGCCGATGGTCGCATTCGCCTGGCCAACGAGGCGGCGGCGCACCTGCTCGGTCGATCGGGTCCTTCGTTGGTCGGTGTGTCGGCCTTCGATCTGGGGCTGGGACCTCTGCTCGAGGGGGAGGCTCCGCGGGTGGTGAGCGACCTCGCCGCGCTCGGCGCGCGCACGTTCGAGCTGCGTCGTGGTGCGTTCCGCTTGTCCGGAATCGAGCACACGTTGCTCGTTCTGTCCGATGTCGGCTCGGCGCTGCGCGAGCGCGAACAAGAAGCCTGGAAGAGAATCATTTCGGTGATGGGGCACGAGATCAACAACTCGCTCGCGCCCATCGAGTCGATCGTCGACAACGTGGTGAGCGTGCTCGCGAAGCCCGAGCGTCCGGACGACTGGGAGAGCGACGTCAAAGAAGGACTCGAGGTGGTGGCGCGGCGCGCGCGGTCGCTCGGTCGGTTCATGTCCGCCTACGCGCGGCTCGCCAAGCTTCCTCCGCCGGTGCTGCGTCCGATGACCGTGGCCGAGTGGGTGGAGCGTGTGCTCTTGCTCGGCTACGGCGCACGAACCAAGCTCGTGGGAGGCCCCGAAGTGAGCCTCCGAGCGGATCCCGATCAGCTGGACGCGCTGCTCATCAACCTGGTGAAAAACGCGGTGGAAGCGTCCCCACCCGAAGCCGAAATCGTGGTGCGTTGGACCGAGGCGGATGCGAAGCTGACCTTGTCGATCGACGACGAGGGCCCGGGGGTGGCCGAGGCCTCGAGTTTGTTCGTCCCGTTCTTCACCACCAAGCCGGGCGGCACCGGCATCGGACTCGCGCTCGCACGTCAGATCGCCGAAGCTCACGGGGGAACGGTCGATCTGCGGACCCGCGAAGAAGGCGGAGCGCGAGCTTCGGTGGTGCTCCCGGTGGCGTGACGGGGTGGAGGTTGCGAGGGCGTTGCCCCTCGCTCTCCCGCTTTGGTGGAATCGCGTTCCCTGACGGAGGCGAGCGCGAGAGCTGTCGTTGCGTTCTACATGCGTTCGGGGGCTTCGATGCCGAGCAGCGAGAGGCCTCGTGCGAGGGTGCGCGAGGTGAGCTGGGCGAGGGCCAAGCGGGAGGCCATGATCTCGGGCTCGGCCTTCAAGATGGGGCACTTGTCGTAGAAGGACGAGAACGTGGTGGCGAGCTCGTGCAGGTAGCCGACCAGGTGGTGCGGCTCGAGCGTGCTCTCCACTTTGGCGACCACCGAGCCGAACGCGAGAAGGCGGAAGACCAGCGTGCGCTCTTCGGGGGCGAGGTCTCGGGTGACGGCGCCGGGGCGAGCGCCCTCTCCGGCTTTGCGGAACACCGCGCGTACGCGTGCGTGGGCGTACTGCACGTAGCCGGCGGAGTTTCCGTCGAAGCTCACCATGCGGTCGATGTCGAACACGTAGTCTTTCACGCGGTCGGCGGCGAGGTCGGCCCACTTGATGGCTCCGATACCGATGGGACGCGAGAGCTCTTTGCGCTCGTCTTCGGCGAGGTCGGGGAGCTTCTCGGTGAGCACCTCGAGGGCGCGGTCGCGTGCGGCGTCGATGAGGTCGACCAGTCGCACGGTGTCGCCCGAGCGCGTCTTGTACATGCGCTTGTCGGCCCCGAGCACAGAGCCGAACGAGACGTGCTCTGCTCGTGCGGGAGGTGCGAGCCAGCCGAGGTCTTTGGCGGCCTGGAAGATCATGGCCAGGTGCTGCTGCTGAGGCGCGCCGATCACGTACAGAAGGCGGGTCGCGCGCAGATCGTTCAATCGGTAACGGATGGCCGCGAGATCGGTGGTCGCGTAGCCGTAGCCGCCGTCGCTCTTGCGCACGATGAGGGGCAAGGGTGACTTGTCTTTGCCCACGAAGCCGGTGGGGAAGAGGCAGAGGGCGCCTTCGTTCACGGCCGCTTTGCCGTTCGCCTCGAGCTCTTGGGAGAGCGGCGTGAGGAGCGCGTTGTACGAGCTCTCGCCGGCGACGTCGGTCGGGCGCAGGGTGACACCGAGCTTCTCGTAGACGGACTCGAAGTACGACTTGGAGAGATCGACCAGCTTCTTCCAGTGGCCGAGGGTGTCCGGGTCTCCCGATTGCAGGGAAACGACACGCTTGCGCGAGCGCTCGGCGAAGGCGGGATCGGCGTCGAACTTCACGCGGGCGGCCTTGTAGAAGAGCGACAGCTCTCCGACGGCGAGCTCGCTCGCGGCCGCGTCTTCGCCGAGGTCGAGCATGTGCTCGATGAGCATGCCGAAGGGCGTGCCCCAGTCGCCGATGTGGTTCTGACGAATCACGGTGTGGCCGCGCCACTCGAGCAGGCGCGCGAGGGCGTCGCCGAGCACGGTGCTGCGCAGGTGACCCACGTGCATCTCTTTGGCGACGTTGGGGGCCGAGTAGTCGATGACCACGCGCTCGGGCGAGGGCGACTTGGGCGACTGGAGGCGCTCGTCTTCGATGGCGCGCGCGGCGGCTTCGGCGAGCCAGGCCGTGGAGAGCGTGAGGTTCAAGAACCCGGGACCGGCGAGCTCGACCGAGGCGATGACCGTTCCGAGCTCGAGCTTCTCCTTGATGGCTTCGGCGATGGCGCGCGGGGGCTTACCGAGCTTCTTGGCCAGACCGAGGGCCAAATCGGCCTGCAGATCGGCGCGATCGGAGCGACGCACTTGCGGGTCCACTTCGGCGAGCGTGTCCCCGAAGGCGGCGACGGCAGCGCGGCGAACGAGCAGAGAAGAGGCTTCGAGCGGATCCGTGGGGAAGGTCATGGCGAGGCCACGTGTAGCGCCCGCCGCGCGCCCCTTCAACAGCGCATTTTCTCGGCCGTGCGCGTTCGCCAGGCACCCGTGGGGAACCCACGTGTCATTTGCACGCGTCGTCGTCGTTGGGGTTCACCTGGCAGCCCTTCGCGCAGCGCTGAACCACCGAGATGCCACCGCCCGTCAGACACTTGTAAAGTACATCCGGATCGCCGTTCACCTTGTCGCCGCCGCAGTAGGTGCCGTTCACCTTGCAGCTCGTGGCCGGGCTGCATGCGTCGTCTTTGCCGGGAGGGGAAACGACGCAGGCCGTGGCGCACTTGTAGAAGCGTGTGACCGAGCCGTCCGGGTTGCAGCGGTAGAGCGAGCGCGTATCTCCCGGGACCTGCTCGCCGCCGCAGTAGTACCCGCCGCTCACGCACTTCACGAACGCGTCGGTCTTGGCGTCTCCGGCGTCGGAGGGAGAGCCGGCATCCATGCGCACCACGGACGAGTCGCTCGCGTCCGCCCCCGAGGGCGTGTCGTCGAAGTCGAAGCTCCAGCACGCGCCGAGCGCGCAGCCGACGAGCCCGACGAGCGCGCCAGCGAAGGCTCGGCCTCGCCTGTCGCGCCAGGGAGAATCGCCTTCAGCAGGGGAAAATCCGGGCATCCGGCTCACTTGGTGTCGTTGAAGTCCACCGTGGGGATCACGATGACGGCCGAACCGCTCGGAGCCGCACCGGCGCTCGGCTGTGCCGCGGTCGTGGGCTTGGTGGCGTCCGCTGCAGGAGCTGCCTTGGCGCGCATGGCTCCGCCCACGCCGATGCCGATCGCGATCGAGACCACGAGCAGTCCGCCCACGATCGCATACGCCTTCCACGAGCGACCCGTGGCCTGGGACGCGGTCGTGTCGGCGGAGGGACCCATGGCGGGCGGCGGTACGGAGGGCGAGCCGGGAGGCAGCGGAGGTGGTCCGGGGCGATCGCTTCTCCGCGTGACCATCACGTCGCCGTCGTTCGCGTCGAGCTGGATGGCGTCGAGCATCTCGGACGTGTCGAGTTGGATCGTCGCGTCGGCCCTGGGATCCCGCTTATCCATCTCGCGTGGCATTTTGCCCGAAACGGGCCGTGGTCGCGAGTTCTCTTCGTGCGTGTGTGGGCACGGGGATGGGCGCGCAGTCCCTCAGTCGCGAAATTCAGCGGTTTCCTCAGGCGCGCGGTGCGCTAGTTTCCGCGTTCGATGGCATCGATCGACTCCGTCACACGGACGCTGCATCACGGGGCGAGCCTTGCGGCTCCACTCCCCATTCGCCTTCGTGCCGTCGAGCCCTCCGGGAAGACCGCGAACGTGCGTCTGGAGCAGGGCACGGCCACCATCGGTGCGGCGTCGACGTGCGATCTCGCGCTCGACGATCCGAGTGTCTCGCGCCGTCATCTCGAGGTGGAGCTCGTGCCCGAGGGCGTGCTCGTGCGCGACCTCGGCAGCCGCAACGGCACCTACTACCTCGACCAGAAGGTCGAGCGCATGGTGCTCGCACCGGGCACCTCGCTTCGCCTCGGCAAGGTCACGCTGGCCATCGAGCTCTGCCCTCTCGACCCGAGCGAAGCGCTCGAGCTTGCCGGTTTTCGCGGCATGATCGGCTCGTCCGAGGCCATGGCGCGTCTCTTCGCCACCGTGGCGCGCCTCGACGGATCGCTCGTGCCGGTTCTCGTGCACGGCGAGACCGGCGTGGGCAAAGAGCTCGTGGCGCGCGCCATCCACGAGGGCTCACGCGTGGCTTCCGGCCCGTTCGTGCCGGTCAACTGCGGAGCCATTCCGCGAGAGCTCGTGGCGAGCACGCTCTTCGGCCACAAGCGAGGCGCGTTCACCGGCGCGACCGACGCCCGCAAAGGCGCGTTCGGCGCGGCCTCGGGCGGCACGCTCTTGCTCGACGAGATCGGCGAGCTCCCGCTCGAGGTGCAGCCGTCTCTGCTACGTGCGCTCGAGCGTGGCGAGGTGCTGGCCGTGGGCGAAGACGTGCCGCGCAAGGTCGAGGTGCGCGTGGTCGCGGCCACGCATCGTGATCTCGCGGCCGAAGTGGCGGCGGGACGCTTCCGAGAAGATCTCTATTACCGGCTCGCGGTGGTCAAGGTGGTGGTGCCGCCGCTGCGTGAGCGCGTGAAAGACATCGCGCCGTTGGCCGAGCTCTTCGCACGGCAAGAGGGTCACCCCGGTCTTCCCCAAGACGTGCTCGACGAGCTCTCGGCGAGGCCCTTTCCGGGCAACGTGCGCGAGCTGCGCAATGCGGTGCTCTCGTTCGTGGCGCTCGGCCATGCGAGCCTCGGAGACGCGCCTCGCTCGAGCCGAGCCTCGGGGCCCTCGCTCGACGCCCAAAGCGGAGCCGTGGGCACGGGAGCCGCGGCTCCGCTCGATCGCGCCCTCGCCGACGCCGTGCGTCTCGACGTTCCTTTTTTGGCGCAGCGCGAAGCCATCGCCGAGCGCTTCACGTCGCTCTACGTGGACAAGTTGTTGCGCGAGACCCAGGGCAACCAAACCGCGGCCGCGCGGCTCGCCGGACTGGATCGCACGTACCTGGGGCGTCTCTTAGCCAAGCTCGGAAAGCGCTGAAAAAAGGGCGTTTCGAGCTCGAGGGGGCCACGGGCATCGTCGTGCCCCACGGCAACGAGACGCGCTGCTATCCCTCGAAGAATGCTAGGATTCCGATTGGTGAATCCGTCTCGGCTCGTCCTCGTAGGAGCGCTCGCGTGTGCGCTCGTCGGCTCGGTGAGCGAGGCGCGAGCGGACGAGCCCGATCCGACCGCGGCGGCGCGCGCGGCCTACGACGAAGGGGCGCGAGCCTACGACGCACGCGACTTCTCGCTGGCGGCCAAGAGCTTCGCGCGCGCCGATGCGGAGGTCCCCAGCGAGCCTGCGCTGCGTCTCGCCATGGCCTCTGCCCTCCAAGCGAACGACGCGCTGCTCGGCATGGAGCTCGTCGGGCGCCTGCGAGGCCGCGCCGAGGCTTCGAGCCTCGCCCCGCTCGCCGAAAAGCTGCGCGCGCGGTTCTCCAAAGAGCTCGGACGGGTGCGGCTCGTGTGCCCGAACCACGAGACGTGCCGCGGTGAGCTCGACGGCCGCGCGCTCGAACCGAACGTACCGCGGTACGTCGCCCCGGGACCGCACGAGGGGCGAGTCGCGCTCGGCGAAGCGCCGCTCTCGGAGCGACGTCTCGAGGTGGCGCGCGGGGAAGAGGTCACGCTCACGTTGGTCGCCGGTGCGAGCGAGCCGAAGGTCGCGCGCGAGGTCCCGAAGGGCGAGCCTTCACGCGGGATTTCGCCTGTCTTTTTCGTGGTCTCCTGCGCGCTCACGGCGGTCGGCGTGGCCGGTGGCGTGGGGCTCACCGTGCTCACCAAGAACCGTCATGACGACTTCGTGGCGGCGCCGAGCCGCGAGACCGCCGACGCGGGAGACTCCGCGCAGACGGCCACGCGCGTGGTGTGGGGCGTCACCGGAGCGTTCGCGGTGACGAGTGGCGTGCTGGCGTTCTTCACCGACTTCGGAGGCGAAGCGAGCCGTGTGGGGCTCTCGCTCTCGCCTTCGCGCGTCGCGCTCGTGGGACGGTTTTGAGCGAGCCTCGTAAGTACGAGGCGCTCGTGAAGATCGGCACCGGCGGCATGGCCACGGTGTACGTCGGTCGAGCGCGCGGAGCGCTCGGGTTTTCCAGACTCGTCGCGATCAAACGCGCGCACCCGCACGTGGTCGACGATCGCGAGCTGCGCGCGGCGATGCGGCGCGAAGCCGCGCTGGTGGCGCACGTGCATCATCCGAACGTGGCGCGTGTGCTCGACGTGGACGACTCCTCGGGTGAGCTCGAGCTCGTGCTCGACTACGTGGAGGGATGCACCTTGGTGGACCTCTTGCGCACCACCACGCAGGCCAAGAGCACCCCCGACCCGCGCGCGATGCTTCGCATCGTTCTCGACGCGGCGGCCGGCCTGGAAGCCGCCCACCGTGCACGCGGGGAAGACGGTCGGCTGCTCGGCCTCGTGCACCGTGACGTCTCGCCGCAGAACGTGCTCGTCGGACTCGACGGCGTCGCGCGCCTCACGGACTTCGGCATCGCCGCCGCGCGCGATCGCGAGGGAGACGCGACGGCCGTAGGCGTGCTCAAAGGAAAGCTCGGGTACATGGCGCCCGAGTACGTCGAGCACTACCGCGCCGACGCGCGTAGCGACGCTTTTTCCCTGGCCGCCGTGGTGTGGGAGGCCCTCGCCGGCAAGCGCCTCTTCAAGGCCCCGACCGAGATCGAGACGCTCAAGAAGGTGCTCCGCGCCGTGGTGCCGCCGCTCGCCGAGGATCGCCCCGAGCTCGCGCCGCTCGATCCGCTGCTCGTGCGCGCGCTGTCCCGTCGACCGGCCGATCGATTTCCGACCGTGGAGGCGTTCGCGACCGAGCTCGAAGCGGTGGCGCGGCGGAGCGACCTCGTGGGCTCGCACGCCGAGGTGAGCGCGTGCGTGGAAGCTGCCGTGGGGGACGAGCTACGCGAGCGTCGGTTGCGCATCGCGGAGGCCTCTGCCGGAGGGTTTCCCTCCACCCCGCAAGCGATGGCGACGCGTGGCGAACGGCCGAGCGTTCGTCCGCGCGACGACATGGCCACGGCCTCGGTGGTGGTGGACCGCGCGCAACTCGACGCGAGCCCTTCGGAGCCCGTCTCGCGCGAGCCCGCGACCGTGACGGCGAGCGTGAGCGTGCGTGTTCCCCAGCCCCTCGACGCCCGTGGCCTTTCGCGGGACGAGCCCGAGCCCCCCGTGGTCATCGCGCCCGGGGCAGCTCCGCGAGGCCGTCGAGGCTGGGTCGTGGGCGCGTCGGCAGCGGGCCTCGTGGCGCTCACGTTCGTTCTCGGGGCCGCCGTTCTTCACACGCGAAACGACGCGGGCTCGGGCACGTCGGGCTCGGGCACGTCGGGAGTGGGCACGTCAGGCTCGTCGAGCGCGTCGTCACCGGTCTCGGTGCCGAGCGCTCCTTCGGCGGCCGACGTTCGATTGAACGAGCCGCTCATCGACCTCGATTCACCGGCGACGACGTCTCGGCCGCCCACTGCTCCGACAATCGCACCCTCTGGAAAAAAGGCCCCGAGAGCGACTTCGTCGGCAACCCTCGTGCCCAAAAAGGCACCGCCCAATCCGTACGCGCCGAAGCGCTGAGGGCTCTCCCTCCGAACGGGCGTCGATGGCTCAATAGCGGTAGAGCGCCGCAATCTCGGTGCTGATGCCGCTCGTGGCGACGAATCGCGCGCAGGTGCCGGACGCGAAGAGCTCCGCGCGCTGGCCGAGCGAGCCTTGGAGGTCGTCGTAGCGATTGGGAGCGGGCGCGAAGTCCCACACGTAAATGACGGGGTACATCTTGACCATGGGGCTCGCGCCGAAGGGGAACACCACGCCGCGCGTGCTGGCGGTGGCGTCGTGCATGTAGTCCGACGTATGGCGCACCGAAAGCTTGGGCACTCCCGCGGTTTGGAAGAGCACGAGGTGCGTGGGAAACGAGAAGGTCTTGTAGTCGGTGGTGACGCCGCCCGAGTACGTGAGGAGCGATTGGGTGTGGGGCACGGCTGCGCCGTAGGCGCCGCACGTGTCCGCGGTGGCTCCCGTGCAGGTGCGCGTGCGCCGCATGAGGATGGCCGATGCGAGCAACATGCGCGGGGAAGCGCCGAGCTTGGCGAGCCCGTCGGCGGCTGTGAGCGCGGTTCCCGAGCAGCTCGACGGATCGAACGGATCGGTCGAGACCGGACCTGCATCACTGGCGTCGACGAGGCCCGCGTCGCCCGCATCGCTCGAGGCATCGCCCGCGTCGCTCGAGCTGGCATCGCCCGCATCGCTCCAGCTGGCATCTCCGGAGCTGGCGTCGGTCGAGCCATCGGTCGCGCTGGCATCGCCTGGGGTCGCGTCGCTCGGCGGCCGGGCATCTTGCGGGGGGCGAGCATCATCGAGGGCCGCATCGTCGGTGGTCGCGCCGTCGGAGCGCAGCCCGCCGTCTTCGGTGGTCGACCCGTCCGCCGGATCGCCCGTGCCTTCCGGATCTCCGCAGGCGGAGAGCGCCGCGGCGACGGCGAACGACGAAATGAGGGCAGTGCGTGCGAGCCAGGAGCGAGTGACGACCATTGTTGTTGGTGTACGCAAGACTTTTCGTTTTCTTCCTCGGGCGTTTCATAATCGTGCACACCGGTGTGCGATCTTGATGCGATCCGGATGCGGGCCGCTCTACGATCCGGTCGATGCCGAGAACTTGGGAAAGCGTGGTCGTCCTTCGGACCGACGGGAGTCTTCTCACCTCGCGCGGGACGCCGGTGGAGTGGTTCTCGAGCGTGTCGCAAACCCCGGAAACCGTAGGGCAAGCCGCGCGCGAGGCGTGCGAGCACGCGGTGGACGACGGGGTCGGTCTGGTCACGGTTCCGGCCGCGATTTCGGGGCGCCCGGTGGAGGTGCTGGTGGTCGCGGTCGATGCCGTGCCGCTGCGGCGCACGCTGGTCGCCATCGACGAGCTCGTGCTTCGCACCATGGATCTGTTCGTCGCGCAGGCGCGCTCGGCGTCCATCGAGATGCGCGTGCGCCGTGCGCCGGACATGCCCGCGGTGCTCTTCGGAGACGGCGAGAAGCTCGCCTGGGTGCTCTCCACGTTGGTGGGCAATGCGCTGCGGGCGGTGGGCAGCTACCGCGAGCGTGGTGGCCGCATCGACGTGGAGGTTCGGTACGACGACACCGCTCGGTCGTTCGTCTTCTCGGTGGCGGACGACGGCCCCGGCATGCCCGAAGCCACGGTGAAATACCTCTTCGAGAACGATCCTCGCACCGGCCGCGCCGCCGGCCTCGCACTTCGCATGGTCAAAGACGTGGTGGCCGCGCACCGTGGCGCCATCGTCGCCACCAGTGAAGAAGGCAAGGGCACCCGCTTCGAGGTGACCGTTCCCAAAGGCGACCCTCGCCACACGGGCGGATGAGCACGAGGCCACCCGGGCTCGCGATTGCCTCGTTTCGGAACGAGCTTTGGCGTGCTCCTCGCGGTTTCTGGTTGCCGGACCGAACCCCGCCGCTACCCTGACGAGCGAATGGGAGCGTCGAAGGGCGGGAATGGCTGCCGAACCCGCCGCCGTATTGGTTCGACTCGACAATCGGGTGTCGAGCTCGAGGAAGGACCGTGCGCATGGTTCGTGTCGATGAAGAGCGGTTGGCCGAGATTCCGCGCGAAGAGCTGGAGCGGCTCCGTTGTTTTCCGATGGCCCCGCATCGCTCGATGCCGATGACCGTGGTTTGTGCATGGCATCCGGACGACGTCGAGCGGCGTGAGGAAGCCCGGCAGTTTCTCGAGTCGAACCTCGGGGTCGGCCGACTCGATCTCGACTTCACCATGCCGGTCGAAGACGCTGCCGGGTACCTGGTCCAGCTCCTGGACGTGCGTTATCGACGCGAGGCCCCGCCGGAGCCTGCGGCCTGCGCGCCGCCACTTTGTAGCGCATGCGGCAAGACGGGCCATCGCATCGTCCGCGGTAAGGAGACGAACCTGTGCTCCACGTGTTTCGGCGAGCTTCGGCCCTCCGATCCCCCGCGAACGGCCTGCGACTTCTGCGACAATCCGGCGCAGCCGATCTACGGAAAGCGTGTGAGTATGTGCGCGGGATGTCGTGACCTGATGGAGACGATTCTTCAGGGGTAGGGCAGTGAGCGGGCGGGGCGAGGAGAAATCAGTGGCTTCCAGGAAGAGCTCGCGTGAGCGTTTGGCGGAAGAGCTAGCGGAGTACTCCTCCGCGGTCGTGGGGATGCTGAACGCGGCCATCACGTTGGCGGAGTATCACGGAGGGAAAGCCGACTCGAAGTCGTTCGTCCGCGCCACGGCACGTCCTCTGTACTATGCAGCCGCGATTCCCGATTGGACGGTCAGGGCGTCGTTCGGGCCGCAAGGGCATAAGTACAATCCAGGCGCACGGTCGGCGAAGCTCGTTCGCGTGGTGTCACCGTTGTTCGAGGTGCTCTCGCAACCGGCTTGGTTCGTGGGATCGCTCAGGGCCGGAGGCGAGGAAATGTACCAGGGTCTGCTCAACTACGGGGACTACGTCGGCACGCTCTACGTCGACCTCACGGGACCGATGTGGGAAGCGTTTCCGGAGAATGCGCCCGAAGGTTGGGTCGAGGGGCATGCGGCAGCGAAAGCGAAATTTCGGGGCGAGAAGAGGGCGAAGCGCCGATGAGGTCGTAGGTCGAGCGCGCTTGCCCGAAGATAGGAGCTCGAGGGGGTTCATGGAGCCGGCATGGGGATTCACGCGTGTCATGACCGAGGGGAAGACCGGATCGGCCGTGGGGATTCGTTTCTCACTCCTTCACGAACCAAGCGCCTCCGAGTACCTCTTCCCAGACGAGCGTGAATCCCTCGGCGACGATGTCCCACTCGGACCAGCCCGCGCGGTGCATACCCGAGAATCGGTATCGCCAGGCGGCTCCTGCCGCCTCGCGGCTCGCACCGACGATTTCGGCGTCGAGTGGGGCCAAAGGGTAGGAGTGGACCAGCCACTCCCGGGTCGCGTCGTCGAAGAGCCTAGGTTCTTCGACGTGCACTCCATGGAGAACGAGGGTGCACGAGCCTACCGTGACAGCGTGCCCGGCCGCATTGGCCGGGTGGCGCTCGAGTAGGTTCACGAAGCGAAGGTCGAGCCGGAGCGTACCGTCCCGCCTCGTGACGCCTACGAGCGGTGCGTCGTGAAAATCGACGAGGTCGAACTGCTCGGAAGTGGAGGGCACGATGAGGCCTCTTGAATGGGGAACGATGGCCGAAACGGAACTTGGGCGACGTGACGGGCTCGGTTCGTGCCAGCCTCGGGCAGGACGCGGACGACGGATGTGTGCCCACAGCCTGCTGCCAGCTGCAATCCCGAGTCGTTCGTCCGGGAGCGCGCGCTCGGGTCCGGCGCCTCGAGCGAGCAAGAGCGGTACGACCGCCACCCTGCCGAAGCGGGCCGCACGGAGCAGGAGAGTGTCATCGTATTGGTTGCGCGACATGGGACCCGCTCCCCCGTCGAGGAGGCGTGCCATGGCCTCGTGTCCGGCCTCGGCGGCGACGTGCAACGGCGTGAAGCCGCGCCCTCCCATTCCTCCAATACACTGGCCACCCACTCGGCGTTCGCTGCGTGGATGGCCTCGGGAAGCCGAGCGGAGAGGGGCTCGTGCGTGATGCTCCCCAGGTTAGCCTGTTCGCACGCCTCGCTTCGACTCCTTCGCGAGTGCCAAGGCCGCGTCGGCGATGGCTTGCTCGGCAGCTTTGGCGCCGAGCTTCTGCGTCTCGCGCAGGCGGTCCCACGCCTCGAACGAGAGGAGGACGTCCAGGATCTCGAGGGTGCTCTCCGGGGCTTCGCCGAGGTGCGGCCGGACGGTGGTCTCGAGCATGGCGCGGAGCATGTGGACGAACCGTGCGTCTTGTTCGCGCAGAAAGGTAGAGGTGTGGCGGAGTCCACGGGTAGCGTGCCGGAAGGGCGAGATGTGCTCGAAGATTTTCGCGCGACGGTGGGCGAGCGCGCGTAGATCGGTCGCGAGGTCGCCCGTGGGCGGCGTGAGGGTGACCATGGCGAGGATCTCGCGAAGGAGTCGCTCGTTCATCGTGCGGTAGAGCGAGTCGAGGTCTTGGAATTGGCGGAAGACCGTACGCGTGCCCACGCCGGCGCGTCGCGCCACCTCGTCCATGGTCGGCGGGGCATGCGTGGTTCGCACGAGCTCGTACATCGCGTCGACGATGGCCTCGTGGTTCCGCGCGCCGCGCCGGACGCGGCCGTCGCCGTCGCCGTCGCCGTCGCCTTCTTTCCTGGGGCTCCCCATCTCCTCACTGTCGCCCGTCGGGCCTTCCTTGACAAGTGACAGTGTAACTGCCACTACTTCGGGGATGCAACGTGCTCTCTCGTTCACGCTGGCGGTCGCCGCCCTGGTCAACCTCCTCACGGCCTGTGGTTCACCGCAGCTTCCCACTCCGCCTCTCGCGGTGAACGCGGCCCCGCAAAGCGGCGTGCCGGCCCAGCTACGGGGCACACGGTATTGCGAGGTGTTGATTGGCGGCTCGAAGGGGCTCTCGGTGGCGATCGACGTGTACAACACCATCGGTCTCAACGAGTGCCCGCAGGCCGAGTGGGCCGAGCTCGACGCTGCCCAGCTCGAAAAAGAGCTCGGCGCCGACCGGGTCATGTTGAATGGGCCTCGCTATTGGACCATCGATCGCATCGAGGGCTCCCGGCTGCTCGATCCGACGCCGCGCGCGTTCCACAAGCTCGCCATGCGCAAGGCGGGAAGGCTCGAGCCCTCGGCGTTCGACATCACCTCGCGCGGCAAGCCGTACGTTCGGCACGACGTGGTGCGCACCACCATCTGGCACTTCGACGCGGGAAAACGAGTGTACGAGCTCACGGACGCCGAAGGTCGGGTCTACGTGATGCAATCGTACAGCGTGCAGAAAACCCCGCAGACGGAAGAGTCCCTCTCCACTCTCGGTGATCGCCTCCACCTGCCCACCGGCTGGACGTTCCACACGCGCGTCCTCGACGGCGAGCTCGCCGTGAAGGCCGAAGAGGGCGTCGCGCACGTCGTTCAGGACGACTTCTCCAATACCTATCAACAGCGCTCGGGAGCGTCGAAATGAAGCATGCTCACGTGGTCTCGGTCCTGTCCGTCGTCGTCGGCACGTTCGCCTTCGGATGCAGCTCGTCGTCGGTGACCCCGTCCCCGGAGGACGCGAGCGTCGTGGCCGACGGGACCGCTCCTGGCGATGCCGGCGCTCCGGAAGCGGGAACGGGGATTCGTGGAGCGCGCTACTGCGAGATACTCGTAGGCACGCTCGAGGGAGGCAACGTGCACGTCGCCGTGTACACGACCGCCGGGCTCTCCGACTGCCCGCAGGCGGAGTGGGCGAAGCTCGACGAAGCGACCTTGAAGGCCGAGACCATGGCCACGCTCGTGAAGCTCAATGGTCCGCGTTACTGGATGATCGACTCGCTTCAAAGCTCCATGCTCCTCGATCCGACGCCCCGCAGCTTCGGTGGGCTGCAGATGCGCCAGGCCGGAGCTATCGACTTCCCGCTGGCCGAGGCGCAGCAGCAACCCTACGTGCCGCGCACGATTACTCGCGATTCGCGGTTCACCTTCTCCGCGGGCAAGCCGGTCTTCGAGCTGTTGGACGATGCGGGGCACGTCTACACGATGCAATCGTACAGCGCCCAGAAGGTCGCGCAGACCGAGGCGAGCCTCGGCACGCTCGGCGGGTCTCTTGCGCTGCCTTCCGGCTGGTCGTTCCGCACACGTACGCTCGATGCCGACTTGGTGGTGCAGGCTGCCGACAAGCAGGCGACCGTGGTACAGGACGAGAACGAGAATACGTACTTGCGGTCGCGATAGAGTTGCCAAGCGATTGCACGACAGGTTGTCGCACTGTCGTCTTCCGGCGCCGGATACGGAGGGCGGCGGCAGCGGCACGGACGGTCCGTGCCGCTGATTCTCGCAGCAGTCAGGCTGCTGCGTGGCCCTCGGAGGCATGCACGGCCAGGTCGTCCCCGAAGACCGCATTCGCATCCAACACGATGATGAAGTCGCTTCCCCTTCGGGCGAGGCCCTTCGCGATTTCCGCGCGCCATCTCGTGGAGAGCTGGGGCGAGGGCTCGATCTGGCTCGCGTCGAGCTCGATGACCTCATGCACGCTATCGGCTTGCGCTCCGAACACGCACGCCTCACCGTCGAGCGCGACCTCGAGCACGACGATTCGCGTGTGCACGGTGTCCGCGACTTGGGGAAGCCCGAACTTGTAGCGGAGGTCCACAACGGGGATGGCTTTGCCGCGCACGTTCACGACTCCGCGCAGGTAGGGAGGCGAGGTCGGCACTCGGGTCACCGGGGTGACGTCGAGCACTTCGCGCACCTGGAAGACGTCGATTGCGAAGAGCTCGTCGCCGATCTTCATCGTCATGTAGTGCCCGGACGTGAAGCCGGGCGTGGTCGTGACCGGTCCTGCGTTCATCGTGGCCTCCTCAGGCTGCCTCGAGCTCGTCGTCGCGCACGTCGGTCACGTCCCGGTCGATGTCGAGCGAGAGCCCCCCGGGCTTCGCGGCGACCACCCGCGTGGCCGAGCGGGTCGGCGTCTTTCGGAAGGCCGCCGGCCGCGTTACCAGCGTACGCGACTTGGTTGCGGGCGTGCGTCCTTGCGAGAGCTTGAAGAACCCAATCGCGTCCTGGAGCTGAACCGCTTGGCTGGACAGCTCTTCGGCGGTGGCCGCGAGCTCTTCCGAGGCGGAGGCATTGCTCTGAATCGTCGAGTCGAGCTGCTGCATCGCGCGGCTCACCTGATTGGCGCCGGTTGCCTGCTCGCCACACGCGGCGGCGATGTCTTGTACCAGCTCGGCGGTCTTCCGGATATCCGGCACGAGGCGATCGAGCAGCAGGCCGGCGCCCTCGGCGACGGTCACGCATTCGGATGTGAGCTGGCTGATTTCGCCCGCGGCGGTCTGGCTTCGTTCCGCCAGCTTTCGTACCTCGGAGGCGACCACGGCGAAGCCCTTTCCGTGCTCTCCGGCGCGCGCCGCTTCGACCGCCGCGTTGAGGGCCAGCAGGTCGGTCTTGCGCGCAATCTCCTCGATGGTGCCGATTCGTGCGGCAATCTGACGGATGGACTCGACCGTACGCGCGACGGACTCTCCGCTGGTCTTCGCGTCCGCCGCGGCCTTGGAGGCGATGCGGTCGGTTTGACGGGCATTGTCGACATTCTGCTGGATGCTCGCGCTCATCTCTTCCATGGAGGAGGTCGTTTCTTGAGCGGCAGAGCTCTGCTCGGAGGTGCCTTCCGAGACGGATGCGGCGCTGCTGCTGAGTTGCTCGCTTCCCGAGGCGACGTTCGTGGCGGCCGCGCCGACCTCGCCGACGACGCTGCGGAGGCTCTCTACCATGGCGTGCAGGGCATGGCCGAGCGTGTCTTTTTCCGAGAGCAGTTTCACCGTGACGCTCAAGTCGCCTCGCGAGATCGATTGGGCCACGCCCGCTTGGGCCTCCAGGCTGTTCACCATGGCGTTGGTCGCGCGCATCATGTGACCGAGCTCGTCGTCCGACTGGACACTTGCCCGCGCGCTCAGATCTCCCTTGGAGACCGAGTCGACGAGCTTTCCCACCTCCACGAGCGGCTGCTTGATACTGCGTGAGAGGAATGTCGCGATGACCACCGTGAGCAGCAGCGCGAGCACGATGGCCGTCGCGACGACGGACTGGGTGGAACGAGCGGCACGCTCGATCTCTCCAGCTGCGCGCTGGGTGGCTTCGCGATGATGAACGACCAGTCCGTCTTCCGCGTCGATGACCGCGGCGAGGCTCGGAGTGAGCTCGTTCTGCACGACCACCATAGCCTCCTTCGTCTTCATTTGTCGGCTGAGGTCGCGGAGCTTCTCGCGGACGGCAGGCAGCCTCGAGCGCTTCTGCTGGATGGAGTCGAAGCTGCGTCGCTCCTCGTCGTTGAGGCCGCTCGACTCGTAGCGCGAGAGGAGCTGGTCGATCGTGCGGACGCGCTCACGCAGGTCGTCTTCGATGCGATCCATCTCTTTGGCGTCGTCGGCGATGACGTGTCGGAGAATGAGGTCCGACTGCGATCGCTGCATGTTCTCGACCTGGCTGACGAGCTCGAGCGAGCGCAAGTGTTGCTCCTTTGCCGAGGTCGCGAGGGCGGAGACCCGGGAGAGTTGCACGACGCTCACGATGCCCAGAATCGCCATGATGGCGACGATCGTGCCGAATGCTGCAGCGATACGCGTTCCAATCTTCAAACCCATGGATCGAGCCCTTCCTTCTCAGTTAACGACGGATACGGTTGCGCCGCTCCCAGTGCCCAGTCTGCTGGTCTGGTCGCGGGTGTGTGATGTTTGAACTATCCCCGCCACGTCCAGGATGAGCGCGACTCGGCCGTCGCCCATGATGGTCGCCCCGGACACGACACGATTGTGCTCGTACAGCGGCCCGAGTGACTGGATCACCGTTTGGTGACCACCGAGCACCCGGTCGACCACGAGGCCCACACGTCCTTCCCCTGCCTCCAGGATGACGACCTTCTCGTTCGGTACGCCGTCTTCGCGCAACTCGAACACGCCGCGAAGGGAGACGTACGGCACGCGGTCTTCGCGCACCACCACCACACGATTGCCGTTACGTTTCTGGCGGTCGTCCGGGGGGAGCTCCACGGTCTCGGTCACGGCGGCGAGCGGCATGATGTACCGATCCTCTCCCACCTCGACCAGGAGGCCGTCGATGATGGCCAGGGTGAGCGGGAGCTCGAGCGACATGGTGGTTCCCACGCCGCGCTCGCTGTGGATGCGCACCGAGCCGCGGAGCGCCTCAATCTGCTTTTTGACCACGTCCATGCCCACGCCGCGCCCGGAGACGCTGGTGAGCGCCTGCGCGGTGGAGAAGCCGGGCAAGAAGATGAGCTTGAAGAGCTCGCCCTGCGGGAGCGTCGCGTCGGCCGAGATGAGGCCGCGCTGAATGGCTTTGGCTCGAATGGCCTCGGCATCGAGGCCCTTGCCGTCGTCCTGGATGGTGACGACCACGTGTTGGCCGGCGTGTTTGGCCACCAGGCGAACCGTGCCGCGCTCGGGCTTTCCAGCGGCGATTCGCGCTTCGGTCGGCTCGATGCCGTGGTCGAGCGAGTTTCGCACCAGGTGGAGCAGCGGATCCACCAATTGGTCGAGCACGCTCTTGTCGAGCTCGGTTTCGGCGCCTTCGGTGACCAGATCGACGGCTTTTCCGAGCTGTCCGGAGAGGTCGTGCACCAATCGTTTGAAGCGGCCGAAGGTGGACCCGATGGGCATCATGCGCACGCCGAGCACGCCCTCGCGCAGTTCGCTGACGAGGCGCTCGACTTCTTCCACCGGGCCGGCCAGCTCGGCGTCTCCGACCCGCGAGGCGACGGCCACCAAGCGGGATTGCGTGATGACGAGCTCACTCACCAGATTGACGAGGAGGTCGAGCTTGCTCGACGACACGCGCACCATCGAATCGACCGCCGCGGCTTTGGTGGGCGCGGCAGCCTTCGGGGCTTCAGGGGTCTCCTTCGCGGAGGTGGTGGCGCTCGCCACGGTCTCGCTGGGCGTTTCGGCCGGCGCGACGGGCGACGCCGCGCGCGAAGTGCGAAAGAGCTCGGCCATCGACCCGTCGTCCGAGACGAAGCGCAGCGCGCCATCGTCGCTCGAGAGCTGCAGCACGGTGATGTCCACGAAGGGGTCGAGCTCGGCGAGCCGCGTGCGGACGGCGGAGACCGACTCGGTGGTATCGAGCTCGATCGACCAGGTCGAGGCGCGCTTGCCGTCCGGGGCGCCGGGCTCGAAGGACACCGTGCAGCTTCCTTTGGCGCGCAGGTCACGAAGGACCGACTCGAGCTGCTCAGGAGGCACGACCTGACCGGTGCGCTGCGCGAGGTAGAGCGAGAGGCGTTTTTCGCCGAGGGCATCCACGGCGGCCTCCCGACGTTGCGTGAGCGGCGTGAGTCGGCCCAAGCGATCGAGGAGAGTACGCTCCGTCTCCGGGGTGGGCGCGGGGCCTCCGTTCGCGGACGCGAAGAGCGCCTCGATGTGGTCTTTCGAGGCCAAGACGACCGAGATGAGCTCGGGGGAGAGCTGGAGCTGCTTGCTGCGCAGCTTGTCGAGCACGGTCTCGACGTGATGGGTATACGCCGCGACCTGATCGAAGCCGGTCATGCCGGCGCCACCCTTGATGCTGTGGAAGATTCGGAAGCAGCGGTTGACGGCTTCTTCGTTTTCCCCGCCCGAGAGCTCGAGGACGACTTGCTCGACCTGCGCCAGCTGCTCGTCGCACTCCTCGAGAAAGACCTGTCGCGTCTCGTCAAGCTCCACGAGAGAGCTCCACGGTCCGGGGAGAAATTCGAGTCTGCAATCGACGGTCTGCGCGTCCGTCACGTGTACGAGTGAAGAGTTTCACGCCCTGCTACACGGCGGTGCAGGGAAGTCCTTCATTGTGACTAAATGCCACGGTTCGCCCTCCGTCATCCGATTGGCGGTGCTTGGAGGAGGTCGCGCCCGCGATTCCTCGAAATCCGGTCGAACGTGCGTGGCGGAGGGGTCAATCGATTGTCGAAACTGTCAACCCTCGTCGATCGAGTTGGCGGCCGGAAACTCCTTCAACTTGATGCTCATGGTGGTGCCGAGATGCTCGGTTCCCTGTTGCCGTTTGCAGAGCGAGCCTACGAGAACGATGGGGGCGCCTCGATGTCTTCAGGACGCCTCGGCGATGGGATGCACGCCTCGATCAAGCGCTCGTCAAATCGTTCCAGGCGAAGAGCTCGACTTTGCGTGAGCGGCCGTAGCTCCCCACCGCGACGACTTCGCCCTCGATCACCACGAGGGCGTGCGTGTTGCCGGCGGCGCGAGGCAAGAGCTTCCCCTTGAGGGTGACCGTCTCCACGTCGAGCAGGCCCACGTACGACTCGAGCATGCCGGGTGTGGGCCATGGAACGTAGGCGGAAGAGCCAGTGCGCGACTTGGCCGCTTCGGCGGTGAGCACGAGGGTCTTTCCGCCCTCTGCGAGCACGGCGCGCTCCGCGATGAGCCCCTGGATCTCGGCGACCTGCGCGCCGGACCGGTCGTAGACCAAGAGAGCGCCCCCCGTGTTCGTGTGCCACATCGCGAGATGATCGCCGGAGACGGAGAGGCGCATGGGGTCGATTGGTCCCTTCTCACCCAGCGAGACGACCTCCGGAGCCGCGGCGCCCGACGAGTAGAAGCGCGCCTCACGCGAGTCGACCGCGACGAGCGTGCCGTCGGCTCCGTAGGCTACGGCTGGGCGGTAAGGCCGCGTCGCGAGCTCTTCGGCGTGGAATGCCCCGTCAAACGAGAGGCGAACGATTCGCGCGGCAGTGGGCAAGCCGGCCCCTGCTTCGTCGAGGACGAGTGTGAGCTCGCGGCCCGCCGGATGCGCCAGGAATGCCACGGTATGCTTCAGTTCGGGCGCCTCGTACCGCGCGATCGGTGCCCCGTCGGGTCCGGCAAAGACGACGCGGTGGTCGTTCGGGTGGAGTACGAAGGCGCCCTCCGGCGTCGCTGCGAACCCACGCAAAAGGCGCGGTATGGCCTCCGCGGCCGGGAGCGCCATCGTACGCCCTTTCGGCTCCGCCGGTACCACGACCGTCGCTCCGTCATTGGCGAAAGTCGCGACCGCGAGCCCGCGCCCCGAGACCAGCGGCGAGAGAGTGTCGACCTGATAGTCGCCCTTGGGGAAAGCCTTCGGATACCCGATCTTCGCGTTCGCCTTCATGGTGACCGAGGATACGGCAAACGTGGACGAATCTTCCCGGTGGTTTTTGGCTGCGCTCCGGAGCGTCGTTCCTCGAGCGTTGGGTGGTTCCGAGCCGAACGAGGGCGCCAGGGCCCCTTCATCGGCTGCGCGCTGGATGCCGATCGTCGTTCGAGGGCGCAGACGGGTCTCCAGACGACGTCGAAGAGCTTGCCGGAGCGTCTTCGCGGGGCGTTGCTTTCGAGCTCGAATTGAACCTGGATTTCGCTCATCCAGGTTGAATGAGCCGCACGCACTCGGTCGAGGCGGAAGCGTCACCTACATCATTCGCTCGACGGCCTTGGTCAGGAGGGAGACGAGCTCACGGATCGCTCGGGCCTTTGGAGTCTCGGCATAGCGGGGAGGTTGAAGGACGCGTACGGCCAGTGGCTCCAGCTTCCACTCGGGTAGCACTCGCTCCAAGGTTCCCGCACGCACGGCCCGCTGTACTTCTCCAATCGGGCGAGGTCCGATCCCGAGGCCGGCGTAGACCGCACCCGCCTGCGCCCTCACGTCGCTGCATTCGAAGCGGCCACCGATTTCCGCGTCGACCTTCTTGCCGTTCGGTCCCACCAGGCGAAAGTAGGTTTGCGGACGCTTGGCAAGAGCGCGAACAGAGTCGTGCGCGGCGAGGTCTGCAGGCGTGCGCGGGCGG
Source organism: Polyangiaceae bacterium (assembly GCA_965225775.1). Lineage (GTDB taxonomy): Bacteria > Myxococcota_A > Polyangia > Polyangiales > Polyangiaceae > JAAFHV01. The sequence goes on from OZ245328.1 coordinate 49,384, forward strand.
CCACGACGCCCCAAGTACTCGGGCGTGGCGGCCAGAACGAAGACGACGTCGCCAATGTGCCGGCTGGTGTAGGTCGAGTCCTCGAGTGGGCCGACTCGGAGCGCGAGGTCGAGGCCGTTCGCCACGAGATCGACTTCGTCGTCCGTGACGACGAGCTGAATCCGTAGATTCGGGTGCGCTTGCAACAGGTCGGCAAGATCATGGACGAGGTCGAATTGGACGGTGGTGCTTCTCACCGCCATTCGCACGGTTCCGGACAATCCGGCCGTACGGCGGAGGAGTACCGACTCGGCATGTTCTGCCGCTGCGAGCAAGGGGAGGGCTGCGTCGTGGAACTTCCGGCCTTCTTCGGTGAGGCTCAGTTTTCTGGTGGTGCGATGCAGTAGCCTCGTCCCCAAGACGTCCTCCAGTCTGGAAATCGTGCGGCTCACCGTGTTCGGAGGCATCCCCAGCACACGCCCCGCGGAAGCGATCCCTTGCGAGTCGACGACCTGGACGAAGACCCTGACCGCGAGCAGATCGTCGAGCTTCATTCGTCCGTTTTACGGATGAATGAAGTCGCCCACAAGCGCTTCTCGGTGACGAGTCGATGCTCCAAGGTGTGGCTCGTCGGGTCACGGCGGCCCGAAGGAGATTCCACGATGATTCACGAGACCAAACCCCCCCGCTTGTTCGTTGCGACGCTCATTTGGCTCAAGCCTGGTGGGAAAGCCGCGCTCTCCAGGTTCCGCGCCCAGGCAGGGCCACTCTTCGCGAAATACGACCTTCGGGTCGAGCGGGTGCTCGCGGGCACTGGCAAAGGACAGATTGTCGGCCACAATCCCTACGAGGTTCCGGACGTTCTTCAGGTGTTTTCAGTGCCCTCGCTGGACGTTTTCGCGGCGTACACTTCCGACGCCGAGTACGTTCGGCTGGCCTCGGAGCGTGATGCGGGCATTTCGCGCATGACCGCGCTCTTGGGCGAGGCGCTGCCGCCGGATCCCTCCGCGCCCAGCTCGTCGGAGGTCGGCCAGCGATTGTACGGAATGGCTTACCAGCGCTTCCAGCCTGGTGGCGAAGAGTTGCTGGAGGCGTTCGACCGCGGTGCGCAGGCGTTGTTCGCGCGGCACGGGATGCACATCGAGTGGTCGTTTCGTGTTCGGCAGACGCTGACCCCGGTCGGCGAAGGGCTCGCGGACTTCAATCCCGAACGAATGGTCGTCTTCTTCCTCGACGACGCGGCAGCGCTACGAGCCTATGTGACGGATCCCGAGTACGTCGAGCGAGCTCCGGTGCGCGACAAGGGGCTCCGCAGCTACCAGTTCTTCCTGGGGACGGTGCCGACATGACGACCCTCCAACGCGAGCTCTCCGGCGAACCGGTGCCCGAGCTCGACCGCGGGAGCTCGTGCTTACCGCGCCCTCGTGGGTCGAGTGCCGATGATCGCCGTCTGCTCCCCAACCACGCGGAGCGCCTCCGTCGCGTCACCGCGGAGCGCCGCGACGAGGACTTGGCGCGCCGCCCTGGCGATCGACGCTGGTGGGGTCGGAGCCCGTCTGGTCGCAAGGTCGACCCGAGCGCCCTGTTCGCGCCCATCACCTGGTCGCACCCACAAGGCGTGCCGTCCCAGGTCCTTGCGTCGTAATGGAAAGCCCCCGCCGCGCCCCGTTGAGCGACCTCTCCAACCCGAGATCGAGCTCGTGCGCCACGACGTACTTCTCGACCGTGGTGTCGGTGTCGGCGAGTAGCCCTTCCGTAGGCGCGCCAGCCACGAGTGGACGCTCAGATCGTCGTGTCGTCCAATTGACCATGGTGGCCGCGCCGCTCGATTGAGCGAGCCAAGCGCGTCCAAGGCGAGAGCTCGGTCCCAGCCACACCCGAGAAAAATGGGGTCACGCTGCGACCTGCGGGCGAGCCGCGCGTACTCCGCTCGACGCTGCCCGGCTCGCGCATCGGTCCGTCCCCCAAACGGGGATGGGGGGATGCGCGCTCCCCACGCAATGCCGAGCTTGCGACACCTCACGTCGGGGCGCGCATTCGCGCCGTCTCGTCGCCTGTCACCCTTTTGGAGACCTATGAACATCCTGCAGAACCCCGCAGAGTCGTCCTTCGCTTCGCCCGGTCCCCGTCGTTCCCGTCGTTCCCGCCTCGCGCTCGGAGGCCTCGGCCTCATCGCGCTCGCGATCGCAGCCGCTCTCGTCGGGTGCACCACGTCGACCGAGCAAGCTCCGACGGACGTCGAGCAAGGGAAGAGCTCCCTTTTCGAGGTGCCTCCGTCGTCGGGCCCGATCGCTGTCGACCCAGGTACTCTCGGCGGAGGGACGACCCGCGCGCTGAAGGGGCGGGATGGGTTTGTCCTCCACAATGCCACGACGGGCGAGCTGCAATACTGGCCTATCCGATCGGGACTTCCCTATCGTTTCGACGATGTCGTTCGCCAACGGGTCGTCTCTTTCGACGCAGTCGCTGACGGAGGTGACGCGACGGCTCCTGCGCCCTGGGAGCCTGTCGCAACGAACGATTTCAATCGAGACGGTGAGCGCGACGTACTATTTCGCAACGCCTCCACCGGAGAGCTGAGCATTTGGTATATGGTTGGTGCCTCGCGAATCGCTCGGGCGACGATTGAGGCTAGTATGGACGGTGGAGACGCGCTCGCCGTTGCGCCGTGGCGCGTCGTGGGCACGGGTGACTTCGACGCCGATGGCAACCGCGACATCGTCCTTCACAGCGACGACACCCACGAGACCCATATCTGGTACTTGCGTGGCGCTTCTCGCTTGCGCCGTGAGGTGGTGATCAACGATCTGGGGCATGCGGACCTCGTCGGCCCGCCGTGGAAGCTTGTATCCGTCGCCGACCTGTACTTAGACGGTCACCCAGCTCTCCTCTGGAACAACACGACTACCGGTGAAGTGGCAGCTTGGTCCATGGATGCCAATGTTCATCGTGGAACGGGAACGTTCGTAGGTGCCTTCAAGCGATTGGCCCCGAACTCGCGACCGCCGTGGCAGGTAGCTGGCATCTTCAATCTCCATTCGGAGTCGTCTAACGATTTTGTAGAGTTTAATGCTAGGGATGGACGGATTTCTGTTCGTCCTGCGAGAGGGCTCACTGTCGACTACTCCTGCCAGTTGATCGACACGGCAAACAATGGCGTGTCCACCCCTCCAGGTTGGACCTTGGCGCCGCGCTGACCTGACATGAGATCCTGCCCGAGAGCCCGGACATGGCGGGCCGCTCGGGCAGGCTCTCGCTTCGGTCGTGCTCCGGTCAGTTTCGTACCTCAGCGTCCGCTTGGTGGCGCATCCGGCGTGGGCTTGCGCGCACGAGGGCCGATGCCCGCTATTCGGTCGTCGCCGCGGGGAGTTTGAGGTGGAAGGCCATGCGGACCGTAGCCTTGGGCCCTGGCCCCTGCCATTCGCCTAGAGCGCGCCCCGCGACCACGCCGGTCTTCGGGTTCCAGGCGTCGACGAGCAGTGTTCCGGAGAACCCGAGGTTCGCGTCTCGGCCGTACTTGTTGATGTGGATCTTGTCCGTGCGGACGTCGAAGGTCTCACCGACGCGAGGGACGAGGCCCTTCGGAATCGTGATGACGAACTGGTTCGCGCTCTTCGCGAAGAGCACACTGATGAAGTGAGACTCGACCGCCGTCGATTGCGGGCCCGCCGTTTCGAAGTAGCTGTATCCGCCCCGCGTATCGACGTCGGTGTAGGTCTCGTCGCTCGTGCCTTCGGGGTCGTCGACGACCACCCTCCACGCGTTCGGGGCGGTAATCTCGTCGAGGAGCGAGGGGGCCGGGGTCGCGTCTGGGCCGATGATAGCGTCTCCCGTGCTCGCGTCGGCGATGGCGGCGTCGCTCGGGGGGTCTGGCGTCGGCGTCACGGCCTCCACACTGCACGCGACGAAGGACACGAGCGCGAGGCCGGGCAAGAGCGCCACTAGGGCCGAGGAGCGAAGCCGGTGGGACATGACCATAGGTGCGCGAGCGGGACCGAAATTACGAAACTTCTTCGTTCGCCGGCAAGCGCCGCGCCGTTTGCAGTCGAAAGCCCGGTTCGCGACGTCCGCTCTGCCCGCGAGCGACTGCGCGCGTGCGTCAGCCCGAGGCCGAACCTTCCCATGCCGCGAGCAGTTCGCGCGCTTGCTGGGAGGTGAGGGCTTCGGTGGCCACCGCGCTCGCGAGGGCGGCATCGAGTGGTGCATACCCGCGCTCAGGATGGCGAGCGCACATCTCCGTGACGGCGTAGGTGGTGCGCAGGTGCCGAAACGCGAGGGCGAGGAACGCTACGGGGAGTTGGGCGAGCGCAGCCCACGAGGTATGCGTATAGACCCGTGTCGGCTCGTCGGTGTAGCGCCGGAACGTGACGCGATGGTCGTCTTCTTCGAGGGTGATGTCGTCACCGTCGTAGACCCACGCGACCTGCCCCTTCGCATCGGGCTCCGCGGAATCATGAAAGTGCCGTCTGGTCTCACGCATAGGAACGGCCGCCAGGGTAGCATCCGTTCTTCCTAGAAGCCCATTCGTCTAAGCGACCTCCGAGTGGAATCGGCTACTTGGCGCCAACGTCGGTCGGTGCCCCCCGCGGATCATTGGCGCCAACGTCGGTCGGTGCCTTCCGGTCGTCTCCCCCGGGCTCCGGCCGACGTTCGTTCGATTGGGTCCTGGTTGGTGGAGCTTCAACCCCCGAAGTATGTCCCCTTCTCGAGGTCTTCGAGCAATCCGCGCTCGAGTGGGGTCCAGCCGAGGTGCTCACGGGTGCGCGTGTTCGAGGTCGGGCGGTCAGCGCCGACGAACGGCGCGAGCGGCCCGAAGTGTGCGGCCGCTTCTTCCGTAGAATGCGCGACGAGTGGAACGCCGAGCTTACGCGCGATCACGGCGGCAATATCTCGGACCGCGACTCCCTCCTCGGCAATGGCGTGGTATCGGGCATCGGCCCTTCCACGCTCGAGGGTCAGGCGGAAGGCTGCCGCCGCATCGCGCACATGGACCGCTGGCCAGCGTTGATTGCCATCTCCTACGTAGGCCGAGACTCCCTTCGCACGAGCGATCGCGACGAGCGCCGGCACGAAGTGTCGATCGCCGTCTCCGTGCACGACTCCGAGGCGAAGCAGCGCGACGCGTGCGCCATGCGCTGCAGCGGTCGCCGCGGCGCTCTCGGTGACCCGTGGGTGACCCGTGTCGCGTGCGACGTCTTCTTCGCTCGCAATGCCCGCCACTTGGAGCGCGAACGCTCCGGAGGTGACGACCAGAAGCCGTTCCGTGCCGGCGACTGCGGCGCCCAGCGCCTCGATTGCACGCCGGTCCATTTCGCCACCTTTTGCCCAGTTCGAGAGGTCGAGCTCGAAGGCCGCGTGGACCACGGCGTCCGCAGCGAGTGCGCCGCGCCGAAGCCCTTCGAGGTCCGCGAGATCGCCCGACTGAACCTCCGCACCTATCGCTCGGAGCTTTTGCGCCGAGGCGTCCGATCGGGCAAGACCAATCACCCGGTGCCCCGCTCGTACGAGCTCGAGAACGAGCTCTTCTCCAACGAAACCAGTACCTCCGGTCACGAATACGCGCACGTTGCTTGCTGCCTTTCCGTCGATCTCCGTCGACCTGGCGAACCTAGCGCGTCCACATTGCCAACCAAGGAGTAACTCGCGGTTACTAGCCGAACGTGGTAACCGAGGAGATACTCGAATGTCGCTTCGCATACGAAAGAACAAGGCCGTCATTCCCCCCGCCTGCCCGGTCGACGTCGGCGTGAAGCTCCTCGCCGGCGCGTGGGCGCCGCACGTGATTTGGTTCTTGAGCCAGCAGCCGCGCCGCTTCGGTGAGCTGCGAAGAGACATTCCCGCCATCTCCGCGCGTGTGCTCAGCGCTCGCCTGCGCGACCTCGAGAAGCGCGGCGTGATTGTCCGCCTCCCACTGAAGACGAGCCCGCCGTCGGCCGAGTATGCGCTCACCGAGCTGGGGCGTGATCTCCTTCCCGCATTGACCGCGCTCGTGGATGTCGCATTGAAGATGGAATCGGCCCCACCACGTAAGGGGCGTGTGTAGTCATGAAGCCGCCGAGACTCCTCAAGGTCACGTCGGTCGAATACGTGAAGGATCACGAGTTGCGCGTCCGGTTTTCGGACGGGACCGAGGGCGTGGTCGACTATTCTGACGACACCACCGGCTATCTCGCGCCCCTGCAGTCACCGGAGACGTTCGCACGAGTGCAGCTCTCCCACGGTGCCTTGTCGTGGCCCGAGCTCGATATCGACATCGCCGCCGAGCACACGTACGCCTTGGCACACGGGCTTCCCCCGCCGAAGGACGAGGCGGAGGTGAATCGAAACTTCCTCGCCGGGCGCCGCCGGTGGGAAGGCGCCGACTGACGTTGGCGAAGAGTGACGTTGGCGAAGAGGTGCCGGCAGACCTCGGCCTCGTGATTCCAACGACTTAGCGTCAACGTCGGTCGGATTCGACTCAGGTCGGATTCGACTCAACGCCAACGACTTAGCGTCAACGTCGGTCGGATTCGACTCCGGTCCGCGGTCCGGTCGGATTCGACTCCGGTCCGTCGGATTCGATTCCCACCCCCGTTGAGCGACCTCTCCAACCCGAGATCGAGCTCGTGCGCCACGACGCACTTCTCGACCGTGGTGTCGGTGTCGGCGAGTAGCCCTTCCGTAGGCGCGCCAGCCACGAGTGGACGCTCAGATCGTCGTGTCGTCCAATTGACCATGGTGGCCGCGCCGCTCGATTGAGCGAGCCAAGCGCGTCCAAGGCGAGAGCTCGGTCCCAGCCACACCCGAGAAAAACGCGAGCATGCTGCGACCTGCGGGCGAGCCGCGCGTACTCCGCTCGACGCTGCCCGGCTCGCGCATCGGTCCGTCCCCCAAACGGGGATGGGGGGATGCGCGCTCCCCGCGCAATGCCGAGCTTGCGACACCTCACGTCGGGGCGCGCATTCGCGCCGACTCGTCGCCTGTCACCCTTTTGGAGACCTATGAACATCCTGCAGAACCCCGCAGAGTCGTCCTTCGCTTCGCCCGGTCCCCGTGGTTCCCGTCGTTCCCGCCTCGCGCTCGGAGGCCTCGGCCTCATTGCGCTCGCGATCGCAGCCGCTCTCGTCGGGTGCACCACGTCGACCGAGCAAGCTCCGACGGACGTCGAGCAAGGGAAGAGCTCCCTTTTCGAGGTGCCTCCGTCGTCGGGCCCGATCGCTGTCGACCCAGGTACTCTCGGCGGAGGCACAACCCGCGCGCTGAAGGGTCGGGATGGGTTCGTCCTCCACAATGCCACGACGGGCGAGCTGCAATACTGGCCCGTCCGGTGGGGGAGCCCGTATCCGGCGAGCCTCGCCGTGCGCACCAAAGTCGTGCCTTTCGACGCCGTGGCTGACGGTGGCGATGCACTCGCCCCTGCTCCCTGGGCTCCCGTCGGCGCAAACGATTTCAACCGGGACGGCGAGCTGGACGTGCTCTTCCGCAATGCCACCACGGGCGAATTGAGCATCTGGTACATGGTCGGCGCCTCGCGCATCGCCCGAGCCACGATAGATGCCGACCTGGACGGTGGCGACGCGCGCGCCCTAGCGCCCTGGAGAGTGTCGGGCACGGGTGACTTCGACGCGGACGGAAACCGCGACATCGTGCTCCACAACGACGACACCCGCGAGACCCATATCTGGTACATGCGGGGCGCATCCCGCCTGCGCCGCGAGGTGGTGATCGACGATCAGGGGAAGGCGGACTTGGTCGGTCTCCCGTGGAACCTCGTAGCCGCTGGCGACATCGACGCGGACGGCCATGCGGACCTTTTCTGGAACAACTTGGCCACCGGCGAAGTTGCCGTCTGGTTCATGGACGAGAACGTCCACCGGAGGTCTGGAACGTACGTGGGATCGAACTCGGGGTCCCCATACGTTAGACCACCGGAGCAGGTGGTCGGGCTCTACAGCCTCCACTCCGGCTCCTTGGGCGATCTCGTGGGGTTCGACCCGACGACTGGGTCCTTTGGCATTCGTTGGATTGGCAGGTACCAAACAGGACAGCTTGTCTCCTACTACCGGGGATACCTCGTCGACCCGGCACGCAACAGCGTCGTCGCGCTGCCCGGTTGGAGCGTGGCGCCGCGCTGACCTCACATGAGATCCTGCCCGAGAGCCCGGACATGGCGGGCCGCTCGGGCAGGCTCTCGCTTCGGTCGCGCTCCGGTCAGTTTCGTACCTCAGCGTCCGCTTGGTGGCGTATCCGGCGTGGGCTTGCGCGCACGAGGGCCGATGCCCGCTATTCGGTCGTCGCCGCGGGGAGTTTGAGGTGGGAGTCCCTTGCGGACCGTAGCCTTGGGCCCTGGCCCCTGCCATTCGCCTAGAGCGCGCCCCGCGACCACGCCGGTCTTCGGGTTCCAGGCGTCGACGAGCAGTGTGCCGGCGAACCCGCGGTTCGGGATGCGGCATGAGCTCCACGAGAGGCGGGGACGCCCGCTTCGCAGGAGGGCGTACGCCTCGGGCCCGTAAATGCTCACGAGGCAGTCGATGGGAACTTCCGCCCGCGAGCGCGCACGTTCAATGAGCTCGGAAGGGGTCATAGAAGTTGAGGCCGAAGACCGATGGCCGAAGGGGAATCGCTCGAGGAGCTCACCCCCCGCGACGGTAGTGCATGGCGACCGCGCCGTTGCGCAGCGGTTTTGCCGAGATGAGCTCGAGCTTTCGCGTGGCGGGAAGGCCGCTCGCGAACAGGGTGGGGCCGTGGCCGGCGATTCTCGGGTGGACCATGATTCTGTACTCGTCAATCAGGTCCAATCGGTCCAGCTCGGCCGCGAGGGTGACGCTGCCGAGCAGCACGCCGTTCGGGGTTTCGTCTTTGAGCTTTTGGATGCCTGCGCGCAAATCGCCGACGACGTGGTGGCTATTGGTCCAGGGGAAGCTCGTTCGGGTGGAGGACACCACGTACTTCGGCTTGGCCTCCAGCTGCACCGCCCACTCGCGGAGCGCCGGGGGTGCGTCCACTTCGCCTCGGGCGACCGAGGGCCAGTAGCTCTCCATCATCTCGTAGGTGACGCGGCCCCAAAGCATGGCCCCGCCCTCGTTCAAGAGCTGCGTGTAGAACGCGTGAGTCTCGTCGTCGGCGACGCCTTCCTCATGGTCGACGCAGCCGTCTAGGGTGACATTGATGCTGAAGGTCAAGAGGCCCATGGTGCCCTTTGGTGGAAATGCGCGAAGATCGGAGCGAGGCGATGGGTGAGGTCAGGGCGCTCAACCACTCGTCCCGTTGGGCTTGTACGAGGCGTCCAGGATTTCGACGACCATCCCGACTTCCAAGAACTGTCGGAAAACGTCCTCGGTCTCGGTGGGGTCCACGTCGAATCGGACGAGGAGAGCCAGGCCGCTCGCGACAGGCCAAAAGTCGACGTGCTCGACCTCGTGAATCCGGAGCAGGTCCGTAATCTTCTCCCCATGGATCGGCCACACGATCCCCATTCCCGCCTCGATCGCCCCCTCCACAATCTCACCACACACGAACATGCCCGGGCGGCTCCGGAGCTTGAGGAGGCCGGACACACGGAACTGGGCTGTAGCGGTTGGCTTCATCGACGGTAAGCCCACGGTATTGGTGTTCCGGCCCGCGCGCCAGAGGGAAGCGCGCGCAGCGGGGGAACGAGGCGATGACGCGTGCGATTCGCTGGCAGGGGGCTCTTTTGCAGACACGGGTCGCTCATGCGTCACCTCGTCCCTGATTGCCCAGGATACCGACAGCCTCCGCGCGGGCTTGGTCTCCGTGCTCGGCCGCACTCGCAATCTCACGCAGGAGCGCGCGAACGTTCACGCCGGCCGCGCTTTCGCTGCCTGCGTTGAGCATTCTTCCGAGCATCAGGAGGTTGAATTCGCCCGGTGAGCGACGAACCGAAGCGACCAGGCCGGCCTCGTATCCGGCCATGCGCTCGAGCTCGTGCAGGACTCCCCAGAACGTGCCATGCCCGTCGGTCCAGGGGAAGCGCTCGAACAGGCCGAAGAGCGCCGGTATGGTGCGTTCCGGATGCGGGACCTTCGGCAGCGAAGCGAGGACCGTCTCCAGGACGACCAGGTCGGCTTCGTCGTCCAGGTCGGTGAGCGACTGCACCGCGCGGATGAGCGAGTCGACGTCCGTGAAGAGCACTGCCTTTTCCCGGCGCAGCGCTTCCTCCGCTCTTCGCGCTTCCTCGACGAGGCGTTCTTGCTTCGCGGCGTCCAATGGCGCCCGCGTGCCCTTTGCGCAAGGTGCGCACCGGCCAGCGAGGCGCTCGGCCGTGCTCGGTAAGATCTCGGCTCCGCAGCTGGAACAGGGCACTTTTGTGGTCATGGGTCTGTCGTCTCCCCAGGAGGTCGAGGCGGCCTACTCCTCCTGGAGGGAAGCCATGACTCCCTGCAAGTACTCCCCGACCCGGGCGTACTCCTTCAATCCGTCGGCATGGACCTCTGCGAACGTGTCGGCGACGCGCTCGAGCTGCGGGTCGTAGAGGCGATACTTGCCCGTCTGGAGAATGGCTGCGGCGTAGCTGCCCATGTTCGAGAAGACGAGCTCGGCGTCGTCGGCGTCGTACCCGTAGGAGACGTTGAAGTCGACGTGGCTTGCGTGCACATTGACCAGAATGCCGTTGTCGCGGTCGTCCGGTGGGGTCAATTGCACGAGGCTATGCGTGAGCCGCGCCTGCTCCACCGTGATGCCCTCTGCTCGGGCGACCGCGTCGAAGTCGGGCGTGAACGCCTGGAGCGAAGGGTCCAAGCGCATGAGCGCCTCGACCACCGCCGTCTTCCGGCGCTCGCCCTCGGGCGTGCTCGGGAGAACTTCCTCTTCGAGGAACTGCATGAAGGCGGCCGGGTCGGAGGCTTGTTCGGGCGAGAGGAAGTAGAGGTCGTAGGTCATGGGAGCGGCCCACGAGGGAACCGCCCCTAGGCGGGCGTGTCAATAGCCCATGCGTCGCGACTCGCCCCATGCACGGGCGCCGACACCTTCACTCCCACCGGGTGGCCCCGCCTCGCAGACTCGCGACCGCTGAGTCAGCGCTTCACCATGCGCACCACGACGGTCTCCGCTCCAGGGGCGGGGTCCGAGGCGTCGGTCTCGAGCCAATAGATGCACGAGGAGTCTGCGTGGATGGCCGTGGCCTGGCGTCCGATGTCCGCCACTCGGGTCGTGAAGGCGCCTCCGGGACCAGCTTGCGTCACGATGGCTTCGCGTGCGCGGATCTCTTCGCCACTCGCTACGGCCGCCTGGAAGACCGCGCCCTTTTCGTCGGCGAAGAAGGCTTGGATGGTGGTGAACGTCGCCTCGGCATAGGCGGTGGTGACGGGCTGCGCGCCGCTCGAGGGTGGGCTCGGGAAGTAGCTGACTCGTGCGTGATTGCACGTGGCCTCGGCGCACGTGAGCCGCTCGTGCACGGCGAAGCTCGCGCCCGCGGCGGTGAGACGCCCCGGTCCTCGAGCCCCGCGCACGGCGGAGAGCACGGGTTGCCCGGATCCCGCCCCTTGAGCCACGCGGCCATCCGCGAGCACGGCGCCCCATTCGTTCCCGCGCGCCGAGAGGCTCGTGGTCTCGCCGGCGTAGGTTGCGATCGTTCGCGGACCGATTGACGTAGGCCCGAGAGTGAAGGCCGTGATGGTCGACTGTTGAGGTGGAGGGAGCGAGTCGGTGTTCGGCGTCGCGACGAGGATGTCCGAACCGGTGATGGCAAAAGGGCCGACTGCGGGACTGACAGAGCGCGTCTTTCCGGTGGCCGCGTCGTGCTCGACGATGGCCGTACTGTTCGGGCCGCTGCCCTGCGCGAAGTAGACGCGCTGGTCACGCGCTTCGATCGCGTCGCTCAGGGGCGAAGCGGGTCCGAGGATGCGCGGGGCCTGACGACTGCCGATCGGAACCCATTGCACGTCGCGCTCGGCGCCAACATCCTGCTGGGGGCTCTTGCTGGTGATTTCGGCGAGGACCGCAACGAATCCCGTCCCCAGAGACAGACCAATGGCCTTGTGCCCCGGCAGCGTCGCGAGTGTGGTCGGCGTGCTGGTGCAATCGACGGGGCTCGGCGTAGTGGGCGGAGGCGTAGACGTAGACGTCGAAGGAGCGGGCGTGGAGGGGGCAGGGGTCGACGGACCGCCATCGGGGCTGCCCGAGGGCTCACCGTCGAGAAGGATGATTCCGCCGCAGGCCATGGCCGACGTGGAGAGTGCAACGCCCAAAGTGCCAAAGAGAAGGTAGGTTTTCATGCGTCCTCGGGTTCGTTCGCTCATGGCGGGTCGCACGAGAAACCTTTCATCGCATGCGCGCTTTTTTTCTGCGCCTCCCATCGGTCACGGGGTGAGCGCGCTCTCCGCGGTCGCCGTGAAGCGGCCTCTCGGATACCTGTCGAGGTACGTGCGTGCATGCGCGCGGGCCGAGCCGTCGCCGAGTCGGAGCCCCGCTTCGATGGCCAGGGCGAGCGCCTCTTCGTCCAGAGGTCCCGTGGGGTAGGTCCTTCGGTAATCTCCGAGCAATCGAGAAGCCTTTGCGGCGTCGTTTTCACGACGGAGCGCGCGCATCGCGCCCATGACGAGCTCGCCGCCCTGAGGAGGCTCGGGGCGCCCGGCAGAAGCAGATGCGGACGCGGGCAACGCTGCCATTGGCGCTGGCGTGACGATTCCAGGGGCGCTCGTTCCTGCGTGAACGACCGGCTTCGTTCGGGCGATCGCCGGTGGCGTTGCAGGCACCGCAGGCGCTACGGCTGGCACCACGGTGGGCGCGACCTGGGGAGACTTGGGCGCAGGCGGAGCCGTCTCGATTGGCGTGGCGGGCGAAGGGCCGGTGAGCGGCTCGGGCGCGCTGCCGCTCGGCGGGACCGCGGCCATGGCAATCGTGGGTTTGGTGGGCGATTTTTCGGGACGGGAAGGGCTCGTGTCGGCGCCCGATTCCACGAACGGGAGGTGCTTTCGTACCGATGGCATGGAGGCTCCCGCCACGGCGGTGGCGAGCAGCAGGCCCACCGCGAGCACGGGAACCAGCCAGGTCTTCTTCGTGGTGCGTGCGTCACGCTCGAGGCTCCGGCGCACGCGGGCTTTCGTCACGTCGTCGACGCGGGTGGGGCCGAGCGTCCGGAGCGCCTCGCGCAGGTGTGCCGTCTCGGGGGCATCGCTCTCGAGGAGGCGGGTGGGCTCGGAGAGCTCCGTGCGCGCGGGATCGTGTCGCGAGCTCATCGTTCGGCCTCCTCGGCGACGAACGCCGCAAAGTCTCTTCGTGCGTGGTGGAGCCGCGTCCAAACGGTGGCGACGGGCACGTCGAGGAGCTTGCCAATCTCTTCGCCCGAGTATCCTTCGAGCTCGAAGAGCACGAAGGGGACGCGTCGCTTTTCGGTGAGCTTGTCGATGGCTCGCTCGGCGATGCGTCGGTCTTGTGCCCGCTCGAGCCGCTTCTCGGGATCGTCGTCGCGCGAGGCGAGCGAATCGAGCGAGGCCTCGGTGGTGCGCGAGAAGAAGCTGCGGAACCAGCGCTTCCGCCTATGGTCGCGTACGACATTGCGCGCGATTGCGAAGAGCCAGGCGGCTTCGTTGCAGCCGTCGAAGCCTTCGAGCTTTCGCCGCGCCACCAGGAAGGTCTCTTGGGTGAGGTCTTCGACGTCTTGTGGTGTACCGCCGAGCGCGCGCACGAACCGGCAGGTGTCGGCGAATCGGCGCTCGTAGAGGCTCTCGAAGCGGCTCGTCGCCGTGCCTTCCGCGCGGCTCATGGAGCCGTCTTCGACGTCGACGTCGAGTGGGTGAGGAAGGGTGGCCACGGAGAGGGATGGCACCTTGGCCCCGAAACCTTCTACGCGCTCGAAGAAAATTCGTCGGGGTCGAACGCCCCGGATTTTCTAGGGAAATGGCGGGGTCACTTGGTACCTGAGCCCCAGCGTTCCCCCCAGGCCGAAGGCCGGCATCGTGCCCACTTCGCCGGTGGTTCGCAGGGCCAACGTGGCGGGCGCCGGCACACCGTAACCTTCGAGGGTCGCGGTCGCCGAGAGGCGATGGCTCAGTCGGAATCCGACCTCGGCGGCGAGCCGCAGCCCGAGCTCGGCCTGGGAAGAGGAAGGCTCGGCGTTCGCGAGCCCTTCGGCCACCACCACCGTGCGCGCGAGCACGGGGCCACCCTCGCCCGCGAGCGTGAGCCGTCCGACGGGAGTGGCGAAGCGCAGCCCGAGGTCGATGGCTTGGCGCGCAATGGTCACGCTCGGACCTCGCGTGGTCACGGCATAAGGAAGGGCGAAGCTCGCCCCGAGCGTCGCCGCGAACGGGCTCACCCCGAGCGCTCCTCGCAGGCCGAGGATTGGAGTGACCGCGCCGCCATGTCCGGCCGTGGCAGGAAGGCCGATCGCGCCAACCGATGCCGAGACGGACGCTTCGATTCCCCCGCTCGATTGGCGATTGGGGTCTTGCAGCGCCGGAGGCGGGAGTGGCCGAACCGGAGGAGGCTCGACGGGCTTTTCGGCGGGGCGTTCGACCGAGGGAAGCGGCGTGGGGGGCTCGAGCCCGAGCGCCACGTAGGCGGAGAGAAGCTTCACGCGCTCGTCGCAAGAGCCCGAGAAGCGTTTGGTGGTGCCGAACGCCGTGATGCGAACGTCGGCGTCGGTCGTCTCGATGTCGATGTCGGCAGGGCCGTCCACCTGGCGGACCTGGGTGTGCACGAGCACCTCGGTGAGCGCGGTGACCACGGATTCGGCGTCCGGACACGCGACGCCCCGCAGCGACACGCCCACCGAGCTCACCTCGGCCCGAGCGGCACCGGAGGTGGTGATCGCAAGCAGCACCACGACGCCGGCAATGAAGGCACGGCGTGGGGAGGCGGTGGGCCTAGGGCGAAAGCTCGTGGTTCTCTTTGGCATCCGGGAATCCGCGCGAGCGACGCGGAGGAGAGCACGGGCCGGCAGGAAGGGCAAACGGTCGGTTGTGTCGGCCCTCAGACTCGTGCTCGATGCGGGAGCCGATCGGCCGAACCAATAGGCGCGGTGACGAAACGTCTTGGGAGACGTGGGTGGCCTGCGCCGCGCTCGAGCTTCAGGTTCAGTCGAGAGTCCTCGCGAGCCGTAGCCCTTCGCCGGCGACGAAGTCCCGCCCCGCGAAGACGCGCCACGAGACCGTGCAGGTCGTCGCGACGGACGAAGCTCCGCACCCGCGGACCGTGCGTTCGTCGGAGTCTCCAATGGTGCTGCCCGGGTTGACGTAGGGGCCCTTGCGGAAACCGAGGCCGTCGTACGAGTCGCTCGTCCATTCTTCGACATTCCCGAGCATGTCGTAGAGGCCCCACGCATTGGGGGTCTTGGTCATCACCGGATGCGTGAGACGGATGGCGACGGGAGGCGTGCCTTCGTCGTGGCTGGCGGTGAAGCAATGCCATGCCGTGGGGTCGAGGAACGGCTCGGAGGCACATCGGGTGTTCTTCGTCGCGAGCATCGGACCGCCGTAGTAGGGCGTGCGCGTGCCAGCTCGGGCGGCATACTCCCATTCCATCTCAGTGGGGAGGCGATAGCCACGGCACGCGTAGGCGTCTGTGGGATTGGTGCGGGCACCGGTGCATTTCATGCCGAGCCCGGGCACGCCCGTGCAGCCCTCGAGCACGTAACATTCGGGCAGGGGAGGCGAGTGGGCGCGTGAGATTCGGTTGGCGTATTCGAGTGCGTCGAACCAGCTGAAGTTCGTGGCCGGGCAGCTCGCCTCGAGGCAGCTCCCGTACGCGCTCAGCGCGCCTGCGTCGTACGAAGGCGGCGTGGCCCGGTTGGGCAGGCCCTGGGCGACCCACTCGGCTTGGGTGACCTCGTGCTGAGCGAGCTCGAACGTGTGGGTCAGCGTGACTTGCACCTCGGGCTCCGAAGCGGCGCCGCGCCGGGCCTGGCACTCCGGAGAGCCGGCAACGAAACATCCTGCGGGAATGGTGCAGAAGCCGTCGCTGCAGTTTGCCTGCACGGCGGGGTGCTTGCAGTCGTTCGTTACGGGGAAGACGCTGGTGCAGTCGGTGGGAGCGTCTTGTGGCGGAACGGGATTGACGTCTTGCGATGGACCGGCATCGGTGGGCGCGGAGTCTGGCGTAGTGGCGGACGAGATGCTCGCGCAGGCTGCGCTTGCCGCAGCGAACATAGCGAACGCTGCGGTCCAGGCGGCCGGTGCGCCAACGAGTGGCAACCTATGCCTCAAGGGGTGGCTCCGGTGTCGTCCGACTCCAACGAGCCCGCAGCGGATGCCAACTGTTGAGCCCGCCGGGCCGTCTCGCGTCGAAGGCTCGCTTGTCCTGGTCCGGTGGGAGCGGTCCGAACCTTCCCATCACCGCGTGAACCATCCTCGCCCCTCTTCGATTGTGAACGGGGGCTCGCGTCGGTGGAGCATGGCGTGGCAGTTCGGGCAAACGGGCCGCAAGTCACGTACGGGGTCGAGGTGGTAGCCACGTTTGATGCTCGAGAGCGGAACCAAGTGGTGCACGTGGATGAGGCCGGCGAAGGTACGTCCGAATCGTTTGCCGAAGTCGAGGTCGCATACGACACACGTGGTGCCCCACGCGTCGAGGCAGGCCTTTCGCCCGGCTTGGCTCCTCTCGTAGGCGTTGATGGTGATCGTGCGAACGGCACCCTCGGCATAGGTCGGAGCGCTTGTCACCTCATCTGGCAATGCGAACGGGCGAGGCACGCGAAAAGGTGCGAGCAGGTTCTCGACCGCGTCGAGCTGCTCCGGCGTGAGACGCGCTGCCGCCGCCTGACTCGACCACTTGACCGCATCGAGAGGGGGAGCCGCGAGCGCCTCAGCCGGAACGAGGGGGAGGAGCGATAGAACGTCGAACTTGATCGAGACGATCTGCGAGAGCGCGTCACCTTCGATGGGCTCGGGCGCGCCGGTAGCCTTACCCGCTCCAATGATGCCCCGTGGACCCTTTCCGGTACGCAGCAGGAGGAGCGGCTGCCCTGCTCGAATTCTCGCATTGCCGCAGCGCCAGGTGAGCGTGACGTGGCCTCGCTTCGCGCAGGCGTCTACATCTTGCTGCGATACGTCGTCGGCGGTGTCTGGGCGATCGGGGTTCCAGTTGAGCCGGTAGGCGGCAGAGGGGAGGTGGTGGGGCATGCGCTTTCGCCGGTCGATAGCAGACACTTCAGTCTCCGAGACGACGCCGTGCGCGCAGCGTGGGCCGCTTGGCTTCACCCTGCATGCGCGTTCGAGCATGAGATGAATCTCCAGACTTCACTTCGTAGCCATAACCTTAGCTTCGCTTCTTTCGCTTCTTTCGCGCCAAGTCATCGAGTCCGCGCTTGGCAGCTAGAACGAGCGTCCGGCGAACGCGTCCGACTGTCTCCGCGGAGGCGGCCTCGCGTCGTTCGGGGGTCATGGTCCGAGCATTCTCGTACTCATCCCGAATGAGCGTGGCGATCTCGCCATCCGTCGCACCTGGAAATTCCTCGAGTAGCGCGACCGAGCGGGCCTCCGCCTCGTCTAGGGCTCGAGCTCGGCGAACCTTGGCGTTGCCGGCAGAGTTGCGCAGGCCGAACCAGAACGCCACGGCGAGAACCGTGATGATGACGAGTGCTTCCATGAGGCTCGAGCGAGGTCTCCTTGTTTCCTTACAACCGGCGCATCCCTCCAATGAACAGCGACTCGGCCGTGGCTGTCAATGGTCCATGGGCGACCACGTGGTCGCGGAGCTTCGGTCTCGTGAAGTGCGTGCCTCGGATACGTCCCTGCACGACGTGAGCGCGCCCCGAGTCGGCCGTTTGCTTCGATCGAGATGGCAGAGAGGCCGCGAGGCCGCTTTTCGCCGGCGCACGATTTGCGGCGCGGAATGCGCTCTCGACGGCGAAAAGACATCCACTTGAGCCTACGGCTGGGCTCAGATGTTGATGCGATGGGTCATGAGTTTGTTGTTCGTACTCGCTCGGCTTCGGGTATGGTGATGCGTCATGGGGTACGTGGATTCGAAGCCCTGGGTCTTACACCTAGGGCGTAGAGGTGAAGGAAGGCCGTACTGGTCTCTGTCTCCCGGTTCCGAAGCTCATCGAGGTGGTCGTGTCTGAGTCAGATGAGGCAGCTCCCCGCGTCCGTCTTCCGGCCGCGAAACCGCAAGAGATTGCGAGAGCCCCGTCCGTATCGGCCGCCGGGCAAGGGGAGGGGGCCCCATACGTGGCCTCGTTGCCGCAGTCGGCGACGACCGCCAGCTCGGAGGGCGGTCCTTTTGCCTTCGAGGGTGGCGTGCTTCGGTGCCACGTCGACACTGCGGTGTACCGACTCGTGGCCGTCCAGAAGGCCGCGTACAAGCTCGCCGCGCTCGTCACCGTTCACGTCGCGGAGCACGGGGCAGGAAGGCTTGCGCTCACCTTCGTCTTCAAGGAGCCCAAGTCCGAAGAAGGCGCGCGAGCAGTGGGGCGGCGCTTCTTTGAAGAAGCCCTGGACCAAGAGCTCCGAGAGTCGATTCGGGCTCAGACCGAACCTCTCCGCATGTTGATTCTCGCCCACGCATTCTCGCGCACGGGGCTGGTGAAGGTCTCGTGACTGCGCGTCCCGCACGCTTCCTACCGCGCTCTGCGTTCGCGCCGGCGCCCGACTACCGGATGCTGCCCTTTCGTTTCGGTCAGCTCGATCCCGGTCGGTACGTGGTGACGAACGACGTGGGCGAGTACCTGGTCATGGCGCGGACCGAGCTCGTGGCTTTCGCCGAGGGCCGGCTACCCACTACGTCCGAGGCCTATCGCACACTCAAGTCGAAACACTTTCTCTTCGATGGGGCGAGCGAGTGTGCGCTCGATCTTCTCGCGCTCAAGCTTCGCTCTCGAGCGGAGCGGGTGGCGCAGTTCACGGGCCTGCACATCTTCGTGCTCACGCTGCGCTGCGACCATTCCTGCCACTACTGCCAGGTCTCCCGGCAGACGGAGGACAAGGGCGCGTTCGATATGTCGCTCGCCCACGCCGACGCTGCGATCGACGCGGTGTTTCGGAGCCCGTCGCGCGCGATCAAGATCGAGTTTCAAGGTGGAGAGCCATTGCTCGCGTTCGATACGCTCAAGCACGTCGTGCTCCGCGCCGAGGAGATGAACGTCGCCTACCGCAAAGACCTCGCGTTCGTGGTCGCGACCAACCTCTCCCGGATCGAAGACGAACATCTGGCATTCGCCAAGGCGCATGGGGTCGTCTTTTCGACTTCGCTCGACGGTCCCAGAGACCTCCACGACGCGCACCGTCCCATGCGCGGCGGCTCGAGCTACGAGGCGGCGGTTCGCGGCATCGCGCGCGTGCGCGACGTGCTCGGGCCGCATGGTGTCAGTGCCCTCATGACCACCACACCGGCCAGCCTCGACCGTGTCGAGGACATCGTGGACGAGTACGTTCGCCAAGGCTTTCAGGGCATCTTCTTGCGCAGCCTGAGCCCGTTCGGTTTCGCGGTGAAGACCAGCCTCCTTCGGAAGCTGGGCATCGAAGACTGGCTGCGCTTCTACGAGCGAGGGCTGGCTCGGGCGATCGACGTAGCCGCGAGTGGGGTGCCCTTCCGGGAGGAGTACACGAGCATTCTACTTCACAAGATTTTCGGGGCTTCGGGCACCGGCTACGTTGACCTGCAATCGCCTGCCGGCATAGGTATCGGCGCAATCGTCTACAACTACGACGGTTCGGTCTACGCCTCCGACGAAGGGCGCATGCTGGCCGAAATGGGGGACACCTCGTTCCGGCTCGGCCAGCTCGGCGTGGACTCGTACGAGACCATGATGACCAGTGAAGCGCTTCTCGGCCCGCTCGACGACACCATCCTCGAGAGCAGCCCGATGTGCAGTGACTGCCCGTATCTGCCGTATTGCGGCGCCGATCCCGTCTATCACCGCGCCACGCAAGCGGATCACGTCGGCCACAAAGCGCTCAGCAGCTTCTGCACCAAGCAGACCCACGTGGTCGGACACATCCTTCGTTTGCTCGAAGACGACCCACGCGCACGCGGGGTGCTCATGGGGTGGGTATGAAGCCACTTCCGCTGTACGGCCGGCACCTTCGTGCCATCGGTCCCGAAGACCCTGGCGTCTTTCATGCGCGCGTCACCGATGGCGTGGAGGTTCCCGCCGATGCTCGGCACGCGCACGTGCTTTTGCTAGCGGGGCACGAGGCCTTCATTCCCTCGGGGTACCGCGCGTACTTTCGTATCGACGGCGTGACGGAGCCGACGACGGATCGCAACGTGTTCTCGCTCGCGCCGACGCTCCACTACTTGCGCCCCGGCGACGTGGTTCGAGTAGACCCCGCGCGCCGCTCGGTGAACGTGCTGTACCGGAAGGCCTCGCCCACTAACTCCATCCTGGTCACCGAGCGCTGCGACAACTACTGCCTCATGTGCTCGCAGCCTCCGAAGCCACAGGACGACTCCTACCTCGTCGACGAGGCGTTTCGCTGGATTCACCTCGTGGACACGAGCACGGCGGAGCTCGGGATCACCGGAGGGGAGCCTGGGCTGCTCGGGGACCGACTGCCCGCACTGGTTGCGCATATCGGGCATACGCTTCCCAAGACGGCCCTGCACATCTTATCGAACGGGCGGCGTTTCGCCGAGGGTGGGCTTGCTCGCGCGTTGGCGGCCGCGAGGCACCCGGACCTCATGGTGGGCATTCCGCTCTATTCGGACCTTCCCGAGGAGCACGACTACGTCGTCCAGGCACGTGGTGCGTACACCGAGACCATTCGTGGGATCCTCGCCCTCAAAGCCGCAGGGGTGCGCGTCGAGATTCGCACCGTGGTGCATGCGCAGACGTTCGCGCGCCTTCGCCAGATTGCCGACTTTCTCGTCCGCAATCTGTTGTTCGTCGACCACGTGGCCCTGATGGGGCTCGAGCTCATGGGCTTTGCCCGTTCCAACCTCGACGAGCTTTGGATAGATCCGCTGGAGTATCAGGAGCAGCTGGCTGCGGCCGTGACGAAGCTCGATCGCGCAGGCATGGCGATCTCGATCTACAATACCCCGTTGTGCCTGCTTCCAGAGGGCTTGCATCGCTTTGCGCGTCAGAGCATTTCGGATTGGAAGAACGCCTATCCCGACGAGTGCGAAGGCTGCACCAAGAAGGGGACGTGCGCCGGGTTCTTCACCTCGTCGACCTTACGGAAGAGCCCGAACATTCGCCCCTTCGGGCCCATCGACCAGGGGCGAGGCGCCGCACATCCTTCGATTCGTCATTCCTTCGAGAACTTGGAGCAAGTCAGATGAAAGAACGTCGCGTTGTCTTCCCGCTCGGGGTCGCGTTGCTCGGCGTACTCGCGGGGGCCGGATCGTCGGGAATGCTCGTGCCCAACGCCGCAGCGCAGGTCGCGCGGAGACCCGAGGACGAAGAGAACCCGCACGAGCCGCTCACACTTGCCCTGCCCAACACGCACTCGTCGGGCATGCTGCTGGCGCATCGGTCGCACTCCTCGCATCGGTCGCACTCCTCGCACCGCAGTCACTATTCCGGAAGCAATGCCGGTGGCGGGGGAAGCGCGGACGACAATGGCGGCGGAGGAAGTGACTACGTCGCACCGACACCGCCTCCGGCCCCGCCCAAGCCCGCGAGCGTTTCCATCGTCGCGTTCCCCGGCGGGAAGATCACGCTGAACGGGAAGGTGGTGGGGTCCGACGCGACCGGGACGCTTTCGCTTCCGCCCGGTCAGCACGAGGTTCGCATCGAGAATCGGTTCGTCGGCGACCACAACACCACCATCAACCTCTCCGAGGGGCAGACCGGCGTGGTGACGGTGGAATGGTGACGATGGTGAGGTTCGGAATGAGAGGGAAGAAGTGATGGTCGCGGTCTGTGGACGCTGCGCTGGAGCGCGTGGGACGAACGTTGGCGCGTGCCCCTTCTGCGGTAGCAACGAGCCGATGTCGGACCCGGCACCCGGGCCGAGCGTGCACGAGGCCATGCGCCGGTGGGGGGCGACGGTCTTCGGGGCGCCGAAGGCCTTGGACCGGCTGGTCAGCAAGATCGACGTTCGGGATGAAGTGCTCGAGCGACTCGTGACGCAGGTGTATCGGCGTGACTTCCGTGAGGAGCGAGCCCCCTCGGCGGCGCACGGAACGACGGTGCCCAGGCAGTCGGTGAATGCCCTCGATCCCTTCGAGCTCTCGCCTGCCGCCGTGCGCGCCGAGACCGAGCACGTCACGACCTGCTCGTATTGCGGAGGGGCGGGCAAAGGACCCTGTCGGGGATGCGCCGGTAGTGGACGGCGTCCGTGCGGTGGCTGTGGAGGCACCGGCAAAGAGGCCAAGCACTATAAGAACGGCAATACTCGCTACATCAACTGCAAGATCTGTCGCGCGACCGGCTCGTTGTCTTGCCAGGGTTGCGGCGGCGGCGGAACCATTCGCTGCGATGTATGTACGGGAGGCGGCTATCAGCTCGCGTGGTACGCCTACTACGAGACGGAACGTTGGGACGTTCGGGTGGAGCCCGATAGCCCGGTACTGTTGGCCCATCGCCAGTTGAAAGAGGCTCGCGCCGTGAGCCGCGACGACCTTACCGCGTTCAACGTCTTGGCGATGCACGAGCACAAGGGGCCGCTTGCCGCGGCAGGTTATCGTGACGTGCCAGCCCCGCTCGTGGGGGCGGCGCGTGTGGAGCCGAGGCTCGAGCGCATCGGTTATCAGCAGTATGTGAAGATGTCCGTCGTTCGGCGCGACGTCACCTACGAGATGGCCGGCACCTCGGGCACCGTGGTCCTCTCGGGCAACGACCTTCGCGGGGCCGACCAACCTCGTGCCCTCGCGCCCATCCGAAGGAGGCAGTACCTCTGGGCCGCCGGCACGTTCGGGGTAGGGGCGCTCGGCTACACGCTCTCGAGCTCGTTCCGGGGTAAATCCGCTTACTTTGCGGGTTCATCGTCGCTATTCGGGCTGCTCATCCTCGCGACCATGGCTGCTGCCGCGCCGGCAATTGGTGGTGTGCTCCGCGCATGGCGGCCGGGCTTCAAGAAGGGGAAGGTAGCTACTCCCGAGTTTGCCTCCGCCGTCGTGGCCGCGCTCTTCTTCTTGGTGACGGGCATCGGCGCGGCACTCTCGCGACCGTCGTTCGGAGAGGTCGAGCGCGCGCTAGCGAAGGGCGATGCGAAGCAGGCACGCCTGGTAGTCGATGCGCTGAAGGAAACGAAGCCCGGGTCGGCCGACCTCGCCAAGTCCGAGGATGCGGTCCTCTTTGCCGAGGCGCAAGCCGCAATCAAGGCCGAGGAACGCTTGCAGCGACTCGATGCGGTAGCGGCACGAGGTGGCGCCAATGCTGCCAAGGCCAAAGACATGGCGAGGGTCGAGCGACTCGGCGCGATCCGTAGCCAGCTCGACTCCAAGGCCGGAAAAAAGGCGCTCGACGAAATCGAACGTCTCTTCGGCGACACGAGCGCGAAGGACGTGGAAGTGGCGGAGCTGAGCGCCAAGGCGCACGAGCTCGTAGCGGAAGGATGCAAAGACCCCGGCTGTCAGCTCGTGGCCCTTAGCGCCGCGCAACAACGTGCGCCGAGCGCGCAGCGAGAGGCTCGGGTCACCACCGCGCGCTCCGACCTGCTCTCCCTCTTGAACGCGAAGGCGGCGGCCGGTGAGACCACGGCTGCAAGGGTTGATCGCCTCGAACGGATGGCGAACGCCGCGGGCGCCGCCCTCACGATGGCGAGCGCAGATCCCGCGCTCAAGAACCTGGCCACCGAGACCATGACCAAGGCCGCCGCTGAGAGGGCAAAGACTCCTCTCCTCGGAAGCGAGGCCGCCGCGATCGAGAGCCTGCTCGGGGTGAAGCTCTCGGAGGAAGGACCCTTCCCGAGTGCCGTCGTCGACGGAACCAGCGTGTACTTCGTCTTCGACGCGGCCAAACGATGCAAGGGTATCTACGCCGTTGGGGCCAAGCCGAAGAGCCGCGCCATGAAAGGTGGCACCTGGTCACCGGACCGACTGCTCTCCCAGGCGGTGGGCCGAGACGTCAAAGTGAAGGCCCCGCAGGGAGGCACCTCCGCGAAGTGGTTCGAGGCGCCCGTCCAAGTAGTCGCGCGGTGGAACGGCGGGGCGGTGATGGAGATGCGGGTTGGGGACGTGGGGATGTGAGTGGCCGCAAGTTCCGAGTGGGGCTGTAGCCATGCCAACGAAGGGAAATTGTAGATGCGAGGGTGTCGCGTTGAATTTTATCCAGTGGGCCAAGGCCTATTTTCTGAAGGTAGGATATTAAGCGCCGACCCGAGCGCGACTCCCTTTAGGTGGGTGTACGACTGCGGAACTGTCTCTTCGCAAGGTTTAGTTCAATCTGCGATCCGCGCTCGCCAGTCGTCCCGCATTGACCTTCTTGCGATATCTCACTTCGATAGAGACCACGTTAGTGGAGTGGTGGAGCTACTTCGTTCGACGGCTGTAGGTACCCTGCTTCTGCCATACTTGTCACCAAATCAGCGAGCGAGATCCTCGATCACCGCATAGAAGTAGATGGAAATAAGCGAGCTCTCGCCGGGTTCTGGAATCGCCAAACACCAGACACCGGAGGAGCTCGCGATGGCGATGATAGATCGAATGAGCCGGGCGGAACGCCGAACGATCGCCCGACTTGGACGGAAAGAGCGGAAGGCGGAGACTGCGATGCGGTACTTCATCGTCGCCGCGCTCGGACGGGGCGATTCGAGCCCGTCGGTCGAGCGGATGTTCGAGGTCGCGCGGTCGACGGTGGTCGAGGTCGCGAAGCGGTTCCGCGCGGGTGGGCTCGCCGCGCTCCGGGATAGGCGCGAAGGGAACGGCGCCCGCAAGGTTGACGCGCGGTTCGAGCGCGCGCTCATTCGCCTGCTTCAGCGGAGCCCGGAGGACTTCGGTTGGTTTCGACCGACCTGGACGCGTGAGCTTCTTGTGAAGCAGCTCGTGGCCGAGGGCCTTCCGCAGGTTTCGGTGACCACATTGGGGCGCGCCCTCGCGCACGTGGGAGCTCGCCTCGGGACGCCGAAGCCGATCGTCTTGTGCCCGTGGCCGCGGGCCCGGAGAATCGAACGATTGGCCGAAATTCGTAGGGTCGAGGAGCGCGCGACGCCGTACGAACCTGTCCTCTACGTGGACGAGGTAGACATCCACCTCAACCCGAAGATCGGACGCGACTGGATGCTGCCCGGTACGCAGCGGCGACTCGTGACCCCCGGCACGAACCGGAAGTTCTACCTCGCCGGCGGGCTCGACGTGCTCACCGGCAAGCTCGTCACGACGGGCTTGGACAAGAAGAACAGCGACTTGTTCATCGCGTTCCTCAAGGTCGTGGATCGCCGCTACGAGAGGGCGCGCCGAATCCATCTCATCCTAGACAACTACAAGATCCACTCGTCGACCCGGACGACCGCAGCCCTCAGGGCATACGGAGACCGATTCGTCCTCCACTTCCTGCCTCCGTATTGCCCCGACGCGAACCGCATCGAGCGTGTCTGGCAAGACCTCCACGCGAACGTCACCCGCAACCACCGCTGCAGGACGCTCTTTGCTCTCCTTGCTCGAGCGCGTTGCTTCGTCGACGCCTACCAATGGAAGCGGACAGCCAACACCGTCAGCCACGAAATCATGCGAGCGGCATGACTTGTTCGAGAATCACGACCGTTGATTTAGAGCAGCGTGTGCTGGCTGCGGTCAGAACCGGATTGAGCTCGCGCCATCCGGTGTCGAGATTTGCCCTCAATCCTCTCAGATACCTCGCTTCGGAGGTCGGGATACGGCTTGGTCGCATCCTGTTCGTGCCTCCGGGCGGCATGGAGGTGCCGCCCGGTAACGAACAACCCCCACGCGACGTCGAACCGAGGTCGTCGCCTGGCGACGCTCCGTCGCCTGGGATGCCTTCGGCAAGGACGCGCCCGCCTCTTGCTGAAGAAGGGAGAATGTTGAATGGTGGGTTTCCATTCAGCATAGACTTCCTGCAGGAAGGTACCGCGATCAATCCTGGGGCTGACTTTGAGATCGTCCCGTATAATGATGCCAGTATGTCGCGTTGCGCAGACGCAAATTTTCGCCGTTCGGTTGGGCTGGTGGCAAAAGATTTGCTTTCCAGCTCGGACATTGCTCAGAGCGCCCTCGCTAACATCGCAAGTAGGTACGATTCTGCGTTTGGTAAGGATTCTGAAAGGCGCAACATCATTTCCCTGTTTCTGTACATGGCCCCGGTACCGCCGGTTGCCGAGGTGTGCTTGTACGCGTCAGAACGGGCTTCTGTTGGTGAGCTATGTGTTTTGCACAAGCACTCTAATCGAAGCGGATTGCTGTATACCGGAGACGGCTTTCTGAATCGGTCGGATAGGTTCAGGGCCCTCGAGGTCGCTCTTGGGGGTCCGCGAATGAGTAACATCGCGTGCCTCCAAGTGCCGCATCATGGCTCTCGCCGTAGCTGGTTTCCTGGCATGGCCGGAAGACTTGGAAGCAGTGCGAGCGTGTTCTCCTCCGATCTAGCCAGGAAGAACCCTCATCCACATCATGAGGTCAGGTCCGACTTCTTGCGGCATGGTCCACTCTTCGCGAACCGAAGTCGCGGCGTCTCCCTGGAACTAAGGTACTTCTAGTAGCGCGAGATTGGTGGGGGAATCTGACTGCCTCGGCCCGGACGCGGTCAGCGCTCGCCCGGCGTGCCTACCCAACCCCTAGCTCCAAGAGCCTCCGCCTCAGCCACGCCCTCCCTTCCTCAGTCCGCGTGAGCGTCTCGTCCGCTCTCCTGATCCACCCCATCCCGATTAGCCCGGTGAGGCTCTCGGTCACCGCGGCTGCCAACGAGGGGGAGAGCCCGAGGCGCGCGGGGAGGTCTCCGAGAGGGCAGCCTTGGTCTCCGATCGCGTGAACAATGCAGAGGTTCTCGATCTCTTCCCGGGTCACCTTCGGCGTCATGTTCGTCCTCCCGTCCTTCGCGTGTTCTTTCAGTGCGATGCCGCTCATTGCCGCCCCGCTATCTGGCGCTCATAGGCCTCGATGATGCGGGCGAGCAGGCTCATGCTTGGGCGCGAGCATCGCCGATCGCGCCGGGCCTCCCGAGCCTGCTGAAGGTACGCGTCGATGTCGCCGACGAGGAAGACCTCCTGCATCGCCCGCGTCAGCGCCACGTTCCAGCGCTTCGGCATGTCCATGAACGCGGTCGCTCGCCCTCGGACGAGGCTGATGAAGACATACTCCGCCTCACGGCCCTGACAGCGGTCCAGCGTGCACACCTCGACGTCGAGATTGCCAATGACGCCGCGCGTGCCAAGCTCCCGAACGGTCTCCAGGAGTGTCTGCTCCTGCGCGCCGTAGGGCGTGATCACCATGACGTTTGGCCGACCCCCTCTGGCGGCGCCGTCCTTGTTCAGCGCCTCGAGGAGTTGGGCGATCGCGAGACACTCGCCGCGGTTCGACTCGCCTTGTTCTCCCTGTCCGGCGACCTGCACCAGGTTCACGCGGCATCCCTCTTCCTCGCCCTTGCCGTCGTGCAAGGCCTCGCCGAAGTAGAACAGCTCGCGCGGCACACGCGAGAGGCTCGAGTGCATGCGATACTGCTTCTTCAGCGTGCCCACGAACGGGCGCACGCTCTCGCACAGCGCGACGCGAGCGACGTCGTCGAGCTGCCGCAACGGATCCGTGTCGAAGCCCGCGGTGTGGATTCCCGTGAGCCAGTCGTAGACCGAGATCGCGTTGACGGCGAAGCGCTCCGCGATGACTTGGAGCAGCGCGTGCCGGCGCAGGTTGGTCGAAATGGTCTCGCCAGTCGTGCCATCCGCTGCGTCGAGCGCGGCGACCGAGGGGAGGAACCTCACGAGGTTGTCCCGGCAGATGGCCGGCTTGAGCTGCTGGCCCGCACGCAACGACCACGGCAGCGTATGGTAGACGGCGAATACCGTATCGATGAGGCGCACCGCCGCTCGGTCGCGGTCCTCTACCAATCGTAGGCCGGTTGCAAACTCCGGCCGCTTCAGGGCGAGGCCCCGCTCCCGGAGAATGCGCGCGGGAGATAGCAACTGCCCCGCGCTCTCGAGCTCACCAGGGGCGCAGACACGAATGTTCGCCTCGGCCGGCTCTCCAACCAAGGCGACCGATGAGCGTTCTTCTGGCATGACCGCGCGGAGGTGCGCTCGGAGCGTAGCCGCGGCTCGCCGGGGATCGGACGCGACCAGGACGAGGCGCTGCTCGTGCTTTGGGTTGGACCTCTCGCGCTCCAGGACCGAGGCCGCGGAGCAGACGAGCTCCATCAGCGAATCGAGCACATCGTCGAGTACGACCGCAGTCTGCTCACCACTGCAGAAGGGCGGCAGCTGCTCGGGGTCGCCTACCAGTACCCAGCCCCCTGTGTCAGGGAAGTTGTCGCCTCCGCCACCGCGGCCTGACCCGTTCTCTCGGGGCGTGAACCGAAGGATAGTTTGAATTACACGGAAAGCTTCAAAGCGAAGATGGTGCAGCGAATGTCGGCACCGAACGCGATCAGCGCGATGCGTCTCTCGAAGGAGGCGGGCGTCTCGCAAAGCCAGCTCTCGCGCTGGTTGCGGGACGCGCGTAGCGTCGTACCTATGGCGAATGAGCGACGTTCTGACCGCGTGATGGAAGGCAGCCCTCGGACAGCGGCGGAGAAGGTCCGGATTGTCATGGCGGCAGCGGCGACTCCGCCGAACGAGCTCGGTGCATTCCTGCGACGCGAGGGGGTCCACGAGGCGGAGCTGGAGCAGTGGCGAAAGGCTGCGACCGATGCGGCAACGGCGGCGCTCGAAGGAGGCGCGCCTAAGCCCGCGACGCGCGGTTCGGAGGGCAAGCGCATCAAGGAGCTGGAACGTGAGCTGCGGCGCAAGGACAAGGCGCTCGCCGAGGCGGCCGCGCTGCTCGTGCTCCAAAAAAAAGTCCGCGCCCTCTTGGCGGACGCGGACGACGAACCCGACGACGGGAGCGAGAAGTGATCCTCGGGCTCATCGACGAAGCGGTTGCAGCCGGAGCGCGTCGCGAGCAGGCCTGCGATGTGCTCGGTTTGACGGAGCGAACGACCCAGCGGTGGCGTGGCGCTGACGGCGGAGACGATGGCCGTGCGGGCCCGCGCAGGCGCCTCGCGAACGCGCTCACGCCAGCCGAACGCGCGAAGGTGCTCGAGGTCGTGAACTCACCCGAGTACCGAGATCTGTCGCCGAAGCAGGTGGTTCCAAAGCTCGCCGACGAAGGGCGATATCTTGCGTCCGAGTCGACCATCTATCGCATCCTCCGCGCCGAGGGCCAAAACGCCCACCGAGGACGCGCGAAGCCGCACACGTCGCGCCACGTGGCCCCCCATGTCGCGATGGCGCCGAATGAGGTTTGGAGCTGGGACATCACGTATCTACTTAGCGCAGTGCGCGGCCGCTTCTTCTACCTCTACCTGATCGTGGACGTATGGAGCCGGTGCATCGTCGGCTTCGAGGTTCACGAAGACGAGTCGATGGAAAAGTCCGCCACGCTCATCGCCAACACGTGCAGCGCGCATCGAGTCGACCCTCGCGGCCTCGTGCTTCGCTCCGACAACGGCGGCCCGATGCGGGGCTCGACGATGCTGGCAACCCTGCAGCGCCTCGGAATCGTACCGTCCTTCAGCCGTCCGAGAGTGAGCGACGACAATCCCTTCGTGGAGTCGCTCTTTCGCACGCTGAAGTACCGTCCGACGTACCCGCAAAAGCCCTTCGAGACCCTCGAGCAAGCGCGAGCCTGGGTGGCCGACTTCGTCGACTGGTACAACAACGAGCACCAACACAGCGCCATTCGCTTCGTAACGCCTTCCGACCGTCACTTTGGCCGTGAAGATGCCGTGCTGGCGAAACGAGCACGGGTCTACATGCGTGCAAAACGAAAACATCCAAACCGCTGGTCGCGCACCACCCGAAACTGGACGCCGACCGGAGCCGTCTTCCTCAACCCCGAACAAATGGAGGAGCCCGTCGCCGCAAGTCCCCGTCGCTCGTAGCCATCAACAAAAGGCGACATCTACTTTGACACTCACCGCCAGCGTCTTGCCTTGACGGCGATGGCCAGGAACTCCGGGAGCGTCATCTTGGACACCTCGTCGACGATGAGCAGGTCGAAGGTTCCCGGCTCGGCCTTCTTGACAGCTTCGAGCGCGAGGATGCCAATGGGCGTTCCGCAGAGGGCTGCCTCCAAGCCGCTGACTGCGGCCGAGAGCGGGGCGATTCCACGTGCGTCGACGTCCTCCAGGGCATAGAGCGCCGCCGCGAATGGGATCGCTCGCGTCAGGCATCCCTCCAGTCGCCGAGATATGGTGCCTGCCCTGCGCTGGCTCTTCGGTCCGACCCAGTAGGCCTGCGCGCTCGGCGAGAGCTTGTTCGTGCGCGCCGCATAGCGGAGCGGAAGGCTTCGCTTCTCGAGTCGGTCGAGGTCGTCGGTGGTGGAGCGTGGGGCGAGTTTCTCCACGACGTTGTCCACCGCTACGTGCGTCGGTGACACGACGAGAACGCGGTGGTCGAGCTCGAGCGCCCGACGGATGATGCCTGCGATGACCGTTGTCTTCCCCGAGCCGGGTGGGCCCTGAATGACCGCGAAGTGCGGCGTGGCCAGGGCCTTGCGAATACACTCCGTCTGGTACTCGTCGAGGCGCTCGTCGGGGGCGGCAGTGACCGGCAGCGATGGCGAGGGATTCGGCGCAGGCGCAGGAGCAGCACAGAGACCGAGGAGGGCTCGTAGCGGTGCCACCGGGCCGTCGTCCGCCGCCGCTTCGATCTTCACGAGCGCGTCGAGCTGGCGTTCGATCTGCACCAGATTGGGGACGATGGCGACGTGGCGCACGTGGACAGGCGAGGCAGGACTGGCGGCCACCTTGAGCTCCACCACCCGCGTGCTCTCTCCATCGCGGTCGGGCTCAAAAGACAGGAGCTGCACGCTCTCGGGACGCGGATTGAGCGCCAGAAACTCCCGCGGAGACTTCTCGAGCAAGGTCCGCTGATTGTCGGTCAGGAAGGTGACCGTGCCCTCCACGGTGCCGCGCACGGTCTCGAGGACCTCCTTCTCGTGACCACGCCATTGGTCGTCGTAGTCGATCTGGATGCGCACCGAACAGGTCCCGTCCGCCGGATCCACCGACCAGTCGGGACCACGCCGGATGCTCGACTCCGGCGTGAAGGTGCGCAAAGCCTGCTGCAGCGCGGGAAGGGCAGGCGGGGGATCCTCGTCGTGGGAGGCGCCTCCAATGCGGGCGATGAGGGGGCGTTCGAGCAAACGCCGCAGTTTCGCGTTCAGGCTCGCGCGGAGGGCGTGAGTGAGATCCGTCGCCTTCATCGCGCCCACCTTCGCGGCTCGGCGGAGCAAGGTTCGGCCGCGTTGCCGTCGCCGATGATCCCGAGTTCGGGCGAGGCGATGATGTGAAAACGTGTTGCTGCGGGGACCCGGATTGCCGGCCGGGCCGCGGCCCCAGTCGATGCGGATTGTGGGCGTTCGATCTCGACTCTCGAGAATGACGTCATGGCGGCTCACTTTCATTGAGGTTTCGTGTTCGGGCGGTTCGTTGAAGAAGACGGGCCCTTCCCGCGCCGTCTTCGGGCGGGTCGGTAGGCGTTGGGCGAGCGCGAGCTCGGTTTTCTGCGCGCAGCACGAAGCTCGGCCGCGACGCCATGCGAAGGGCGGTCGAGCCAAGACGTCTCGACACTCGGCTGTGCGCTCGAATGCGCCGCAGGCGGTGGAGACGTCGTGATTTTCGTGGTGGTCGAAGGGCGCGGCGTCAGGTCTCGGGGCCGCGCACACCCACCTCGCGCGAGGCTACAGCGTCGTGTATTCCGCGGCCGCTTGGTCGGCTTCGGCGCCCAGGATGGCGCGGAGCTTCTCTTCGGCGGCGGTGAGGTAGCGCTTCGCGGTGGCCAGGCTCACGTCGAGCGCGGCCGCTACTTCCTCGAGGGACAGCTCTTCACCGTGGCGCAGCTCGAAGGCCATTTGGTGGTCGGCCGGCAACTGGTGGAGTGCGCGGAGCAAGCGGGAGCGACTGTCGATGCGGGTCGAGAGAGACGGTCCCGAGTCGAGCGCCGTGTGTACCTGGCTATCGAACGGCGTGGAGCCACGGTGCTTTTCGTAGTGCTTGAGCACCTGAAGACGCGCGATTCCCCATAG
Organism: Polyangiaceae bacterium; assembly: GCA_965225775.1. Lineage (GTDB taxonomy): Bacteria > Myxococcota_A > Polyangia > Polyangiales > Polyangiaceae > JAAFHV01. The sequence goes on from OZ245328.1 coordinate 81,361, forward strand.
ATACGGGCGCAGGCCCGAGGTGGCACGAGCGCGGCCTTCGACGAACGCGAGCATGGTGGCCTGCACCAGGTCGAGTACGTCGCCTTCGGGCACCTTCGTGTGAAAAAAGCGCCGGAGCTTCGGCCACTCTTCTCGGATGAGCCTCTCGAGCTCCTGTTCGCGGTTCGTCGTCATCACGTCCTCCGGCGGTCATGTCCGACGACGGGGTCGAAACGGCTCATCGTTTCTCGACTGCGCCGTTGATTCTTGCGCGCACGGGCGGCGCGCCCGCGTACGTCACGGTGAGCGTGCCGTGCGGGATCCCGTGTTTTAGTGCCTCGGTGGCCTCGGCTCCTTCGACATCCACCTCGAGCGACAGGCGCGGCTCGCCCGCGAGCCCATCGACCACCAACGCGCCATCGTGAAGCTGGAAACGCGGAATCCCGGCATCCGCGCAGTTCTTGGAGGGCTCGTTGGCTTGTTTCACGAGCGTGACCTTCGGAGCGCAGGGCTCCTGGTGAGCCACGGTAAGCCAATAGCAGCCCGGGAAGAACCTGGGTCCGTGGAGAGCTTGAAGGTACGTGCGTGAGACGTGGGTCGGTTGGCAGGTCAACACGGCAGAGGCGACCTGCTGCTCTCGAGACGGCGATTCTGCGGGCGCTCTTGCCGAGGCTTCGCTGGTGGAAGGGCCTCCGTCTTGAAAAAGGGCGTCCCATCCCGCTTGCGCTCGAGCTCCCGGCCCATGCGTAGCGGAAGGAAGCCCCTTCGTGGCAACGAGTGCGAGGCCGACGGCAGCGACAAGGCTGGCCGTGAAGATGCGGAGGGGCCAGCGCGAAACTCCCACCGGCGCCTTGGACAGGGCGGAGAGGAGTGTGGGGATATCGCGGTAGCGGTCGGCTGCCTCGGCGGAGGTGGCCCGGCGAAGCGCGTTCCATAGGGGGCGAGAGAGCCAGGCTGGGCGGCTCCCGGTGGGCGGAATGGCCTCTCCGGTGAGCGCCTCCACCAGCGAGAGCGCGAACGCATATTGGTCGGAGGCTGCCGTAGCCATTCCACGGCGAGCTTCGGGCGCCATATAGGGCTCGGTACCCGCTGCTTGCATGGGCACGCGTGCGCCTTCGCCTGCTGGGGATGCGATGGCCAAGCCGAAGTCGAGCACCTGAGCCACCCCGTCGTCCCGAACGAGCACATTGTCGGGCTTGAAGTCTCGGTGCACGAAGCGTTGCTCATGTGCGGCGCCGAGGCCCCTGCCGGCTTCGAGATACACCTTCAGGATTTCGGCAACCGAGCGCTCGCCGGCTGCGAGCCATGCGCGCACGGTGAACCCCTGAATGAGCTGCATCGAAACCACCCAGAGCTTGAACGCGCGGCCATCGAAGGTGGCACCGACCACGTCGACATCGTGCAATCGCACCACGTGCGGATGGTCGAGCCGCGCGAGCGCCCGAGCCTCGGTCAGCATGCCGGTTCCCTGTCCGGTCGCGATGCTGAGCTTCAGCGCAACGGTGCGGTCGAGCCTGCGATCGAACGCCGCGACCACGAGGCCCGAAGCTCCACGCCCGAGGAAGCGTTGCACATGGTACCGCGCGTCGATGACCGGACGCGCAGCACCGAGGAGCTCCGCGCGCAATAGATCGGCCCCCAGCGCCGTCTGGAGCGTCGGGAGAGCATCCATTTGCATGGTACCGTATCGATTCGGCCTCTGCAGTCAAGGCATGGGGGACGGGGGAAAAGCGGGGTACGCTTCGGACCAGGGAGAGAGCTCATCGACAGGGTCGATCTCGCCGCGCACTTGTGGTGCTCTGGCCTCCATGCAGTTCGATGCCAGCATCCCGCTCTCGCTTTTCGACCGTAAGCGCGCGCGGCTCGAAGCCCTCGAAGTGGCAGGCGAGCCGGAAGTGTGGTTCGACGCGCTCGTCCGGCTCATGAAATGGATGCTCGCCGAGCCGATGCTGCGGGCATACGTGAAGCAGCTCGTCGCTGACTACGACGCGGAAGAGCGCGCCGTGATGCGGAAGCTTCGCAAAGCACCGGAACGGCTTGCCGCAGCGGCCACGGAGTTTCGGGCCAAGTGTCGAGTTCCGGACGAAGGGGCAGACTGGCTCGGTCCGAACTCTTGGGAGAAGTTTGATGCACGACTGAGACTTGCGAAAGCCACCGATTGCTCTGCGGAGAGCTTTCGCAATCACGTCCGCGACGCAGCCAGCATCGTTGAGCAGCACGCTAGTCAGGCCACGAGGCGGGCTTCGAATCAGGCCGCTGCGACACCCCGGACCCCACTGGAGCGCGATGCTCACATGGTCTCAAGCGACGCCCCGGCAGGTGGTTCTGGCTCCTCCGTCGAGCTGGCCGAGCTTCCGCGGGGGCCCAAGTCTGCCGAGGGGGCCCAAAGTGCGGCGCACCATGCTTTCGAGCACGAGGTTGCCTTGGCGAATTCTGTTCATGAGGTCACCCGGCCGTACATAGATGTTGTGAGCCTCTGGAAGTACGAGGAGTCGCATGCGCCCAGGGCGGCCGTGGCTCGATTGCTCCGAGTGTGCCGAGGTTTCGCGCCTCCGCTCGAGGGCGTCTCTCACTGGAGTGACTTAGTCGACACGGAGCGAGGGGTGGCGGAAGCCACGCGCCGGAACATGTACGAGAAACCCGAGCACTACCGTACGGAGGCCCTGCGTGACCTCGGACTGCTCGCCGAAGAGCTCCACGTCATGGGAGCGTCCAGTCTCTCGTACGGCGTTGTCGTCGAGCGGTTTGCCGAGCGATGCGCCTGGTACGACAAGGAGCGGATGCGCGCTGTGGCCAAGAGAGGAGCTGGCAAGCGTGAGGATAGGCTCACCCTAGAGCTCGCGAAGTACATGCACGACTGCGGTACCTTCGTGCTGGTTCGACCGCGGGTCAGCAATCTCGAGCCTGACGTGGTGGCGTTGCGCGGTTTGGCGATCGAGGCCAAGGCGTACGAGTCCAGCTCGAACGCGCGTCGAGACTTGGTCGACGGCTACTATCAGCTTCACGCGTACATGACCTCGCTGGAGACGCGGGCGCTTCCGGTGCGCGAGGGATTCCTGGTGGCCTTCCGGTTAGCAGCCCGTTGAGGAAGCCGCTGGTTGAGCGTCGAAGTAGAGAAGGTCAATCCTCAGGCTGGCCAAGGACGCTCGGAAAATCATGCCAAGTGTGAGCGCAAAGTTCTTGCCTACGATATGCAGCGCGCCGAGGACTGCGTAGACGAAGGAAATGAGGGCGCGGGCGGCTCGCCCGGCCATTTCTCGCGGAGTTCCGCACCCGAGGCGAGCTCGCATCACGATCCCAAGGTTGAGCCCTGCGACTTGCACAAGGTAGCGCTTTCGGACGTTGCTTCGTCCGCGGAGTCTCGTGCGGCGATGTCCACCGCTTTCGCAGGTGTGAGCAAAGCTCCTTTCGACGAGCTCACCCCGTTTTCGAAGGAGCCTTTTCCCCTTCGCTCGGCCGCACCGGGCGCGATTGGAGTGAAAAGCTTCGCGAGTAAGCATCCCTCCTTCTTTATTGTGGAAGTGCCGCTTCTTGCCGGGGGTTTTGGGCGAAGGAATGTACGTACGGAAGCCCGCATCCTTGAGGCGGAGCAACCCCTCCACCGTGTGGTATCCCTTGTCCCCAACCACCTCGATGATGCGCGCGGACTCGATGTCTGTCGCATTGCCGGCTTTCGGTCCCGGTTCGTCATCGTCGTCGTCGTCGCGGGCTTGAGCTTCCTCGATATTGCTTCGCGCGGCCGAAAGACTCGGTTCGAGAGTGCGCGAGTCGGGCGCGGTCGCGGGGAGAATATCCGCCGCGACCACGACACCGGTCTCCAGATCGACCACGTGTTCCGCCTTGTAGGCGAGACGCGTTCGTCCGTCCTTCAATCGCGTGATTTCGGCTTCGGCGTCCGTCGACGACTGCCAGTCCTCGTTGCTCGTCCGTTTCCCCGTCCGACCTCGATCGAGGCGTTGTGCGTCCTCGGCGGTCGGTGCTTCGAGCCCTGCCTTCTCGCAGAGGCCCTTGACGTACGTCCCGTAGTCCTCGCCTGTATCCCGCCTCACGATTGTCTTCATCGAGGCATCCGCCCGCAGATACGTCGAGTCGACGCCCACGACTCGACCGCGGAGCAGACCCGCCTGCTCGACCGTCGCCAGCACGTGCTTGAAGAACGCCTCGTAGACGGTCTCGGGAAGCCTCGCGCGCATCCTGGAAAGCGTCGAATGGTCGGGAACGCGCTCGTTGACCAGCACTCCAATGAAGCTTCGCAGCGACAGGGAATCCGAGCATCGCCATTCGAGTCCTCGCTCCGACTCGATCCCCTCAAAATACCCGACCAAAAGCATCCGAAAGTACACCCCAGGCGCGATCGATGGCCTCCCAAGATTCGCGTCGAAGTACGGCTCGCACAACCGCTCCACCTCGCTGTCGAACCCCGACGACCTCAGAAGCTCATTCAGCGACTCATAGAACTTGTGCCCGGGTGACTTCGGAAGCTCCGCCGCCCCCAGCCACATCGGCTCCTGCCTGCCTCCTCGCCGCCGCATTCCCATCCGTCCACACTATCCAGCCTCGATCCCCGGGTCGATCCCCTCTCGATACAAAATCAACGGGCTGCTAGGCGGCCCGATCTACGAGACTCCGCGCACCATGAAGCTAGGGCGGTTTCTCATCCACTCGATCACCATCGACCTTGGCGAGTCGAAGGACAGTGGCCGGAAGCAGCCGCGGCCCGTTCCGGTGACGGTGCGAGAGATCCGCGAGGGCGTGCGCGAGCGCCGGGCGGGGGCCAAGGCGGCTCGGCGCCGAACCTCCTCGACCTGACGGCCACGCCGGGCCTGCGAGCTCACGAGCCTCGCGCCGGCCTTGGTACCCGCCGTCCTCGCGCCGCTCCCGCCTCCGCCTCGCGCCGCCTCCCGCAGTCCCCCAAGCCCCAAACCTTTCCGGTCCCCAGCCCCCACCGGGTGCCCCGAACCTCTCAGCCTTCAGGTCGCTGCCCCCCGATGGTGGCCACGAAGCGCAAACCCTTTCGGTGTCGAGCCCCCACCGAGTCCCGAAGATCGCAAACCTTTGGGGTGCGTGTCCCCCGAGGAGGGGCGCAAAACGCTCGGCTTTGCGTTGTCGGGCACCCTCCGAGGGGCACGAACCGCAAACTGTCTCGATCTTGTCGAGGTTTTTGGGGCTCGCGCGCTCGGGCGGGCCAAAAGGAAGAGGCCGACGGGCATAACCCATCGGCCTCTCTTCACGACGCTGCGGAGCGGTCGGTTCAGTCCGTCGGCCCCTCGGGCTTCGGGTCTTTCTTGGCGCCGTCTGCGGGGGCTGCGTCGTCTACGGGGTCGGTCGGCTCTTCGTCTGCACTGCGGCCGGAGCTCTTTTGGGAGAGCTTGGTGCGGAGCGATTCGATGGGCTCGAGCAGGGCTTCGGCCACGGGGATGACCGAGGGGTCGATGTCCGAGTCGGCGCCGAAGGCGATTACGGCGGCCATGTAGCGGCGGACCGAGTCTTGCGCGATGGCGAGAGGCTCGCTGAGCGTGACCTTGGCGGCCTTGTCGGTGCCGGCGGTGATGCCGAGCACCCGGCCGTACTCCTTGTGCATGGCGCGGACGTGGTCGAGCACGTCTTTGCCGCCAATCTCGATGAGCTTGTCGGTCGAGCCGTCCGAGTCGATACGCTTGAGGCGCGTATTGATGTCGGCCCACTCGTCGTCGAAGTCTTGGAGGAGGAAGGTGAGGTTGCCATCGCCGAAGAACGACGTGAACACCTCGCCCGCTTTGGCGCCCTTCTCGCCCGGCAACAATCGCCAGCCGATGAGGCAGTTGCTGAGGACACGAATGGAGTTGTCCATGTTGGTGTCTGCCTCGACGCGAGCGGGCGACTCCACATTGACGTTCGAGCCTTCGGCTCCCTTTTTGGCGAGCGCGGCGGAGAGACCCGTCTCCGCGACGCGCAGCTGCTTCAATCGAACATTGACGCTCTTGGGGAGCGCCGAGATGCCTTTCGCCGCCTGCTCGAGACGTCGAATCAACGTCACCAGACCGAGCGCACGAACCCGCGGCACCTGCAGGAAGTCCAGTCCTGGCGCCTTTGGAATGTCTGTCATGATTGCCCCCTCCTTCGGTCGGGCCAATCGAAGGTAGCGTCCCGAGAAACGCGAGCAACCGGCAAGTCTCGAAGGGACGCGTCCACGCACGACATGTCGCGGCGCGGCGAGGGCGGTCGAGGTGGGAGCGGCTGAGTACGTTGAAATTACGAGGATTCTGGAGCTGCGGGCTCAGCCGAGTGGGCGCCGGAAGGGACGGGGAGCCTCATGGAATCAGGACGAAACGTGAGGCGGGCGACCGAGGTCGGGCTGGTCGCACGTGCTGGCGTAGCGGCATCTCCTTGGGGTTGGATCTCCTTGCACTAGCCGCAAGCGCCGCGCACCCCGCTCAGCGCGGGAGCCTGCGGAGAGGCGCCGCTGCAGAATCGTCTCGCGGCTTGGACGCTCCGCGGGTCTAGCTCGTCAGCGCGTAGGCTCCGCGGCGCTAATTGCTTCAGCATAGATCTCGCGCTCCGCGCGGCGTCGTTCTGCGCTGCGCGACCAACCTCACGAGCGCGGCACCAGGAGTGTGGATCAGTGCAGCACGTGTGTTGGAGCATATTCGCCCTCGCCCGGTCGTGGGAGCCGCGCAATCTGGGCGGAGCCGCATGAGGCGGCAATCTCGGTGATGCCGGCGACAACGCGTCAATGTTCGCGGAGAGGCTCGGGCTCGGGCTCGACGAGCGGAGCCTTCGCTCTTACCACCGCTCGAAGAGCCTCGAGTACAACCCGATTCGGCCGGAACGCTCTGACGATTCCCGCGAGGTATGCCTCACAGCGAGAGTCGCCGTCGCCGCGTCTGTGTTGATGACCGCACAGTCCGGTTTGGGGGGGGGGCCGTCGGCCGCGTGGTCTTGAGACACCAAGCGTCGGGCCGACGCCTTTCCCTTCTCCATCGAGTAACTACTTGCCTGCGAATAGCCCGATTAGGTCGAGGTTTCCGCCTAGGCCGAGATTGGCACCCCACACCGGAACCTGGCCGGCGTCGGCGCTCGGTCGGACGCGGCCGTGTGCTATGCCTGCGAGGATAGAAAAGTACGCGCTTGGAGCGAATACGAAGCCGGTCGAAAAGATTCCGTTGTAACTTTGTTCCGTAACTGCGATCGAACCCCCGCGAGAAGAGACATCGACTTTGGTCGGAAGATTGATGCCGAAGTACACTCCGAAGCGAGTCGAGCCGCACTTGCCCGCGAGCGTTGGATTCCACCTTCGGTGGGTAGCGTCGAGCAACCAATCCTCACGCGCCTCCGAGCCTTCCTTTGCTAGCTTGGCATAGTCTCCGTCGATTACGGCTTTCGCCTGCTTCTCGTTGAGATCGTAGATTGCGCACGGATCGTCATCATGATCAACGTCTGGGGGCGCACAGTAGGTGACGTTCGCTATGTTTTCGCCCTTCATCCCCGGATTCCATTCGTCAGCTCGTCGTTTCCTGAATCTGCCGCTGCGTGCGCCGGCGATCAGCCCGGCTAGTGCCGCTTTTGCCGTAACGACTTCGATCGCCTGCGCTGCAGCCGCGCCGGTGTTCTTGTTGCCGCCGATGAAGGTGTCCGCGCAGTATGCGCGAGCCGCATCGGACTTCGCCCAGTAGAACGGATGGATGGCGATGTAGGGCATCGCGGCAACAGCGAAGGGTTGCTCGATAACGACGCGATCGTTCGAGACGAGAGCGAGAGTCGACAAGGCGACGCCACCCGTGAAACCTGAAGAGATGAGCTTGCCAGCTTTCATATTGGCCAGGCTCGCTTCCGTATACGCCTGCTTGACCTCGGCCACCGCCTTCTCCTTCTGGGCTTCGGCGAGCTGCTCCTGAAGCTTGGACGTCGCGGCCGCCACCTCGGGGCTCGGCACGTCGGTCGTCTCTTTGCCACTTTCGGCCTTCGGGGGAGCCACGACCGGAGGCGCGCCCGTTGAAGACGGGGCCGAAGAGGTTGGCGGTGTAGCGGTCGTAGGCGCCGGGGCTGGCGACTGCGCCGACGCCGAGATGCACACGACGGTGGAGCCGACTATTAGTAGCAAGGACATTGGCCAAAAGCGCACGCCTTTACGCATGGGGTACTCCGGTGTGGTGAGTTTAGAAGAGCTGCTTGCTCGGCAAGTCCGTGTGGGGCGATTGGGGCCTAATGGGCGAGGCGACCCGTTCGGACGCCCGAAATGTTGGCGCGAAAGGTCTGCTGTTGAGCACGTAGAGACATGCGTTTGCGCGAGGGAGCGTTACCGCGAACCATGGCGTCCGAAAGGTTGGCGACAGTTGCTTCTTCGCTAGAGCAGGGTTGGCTCGAACGGTCGAGCTTGAAGTGCGGTGTGGTGAGCGCCGTTAGCACGCGGATTGGGCTGAGCGCGCATCCTTCAAGTTGACCTCTCGACGGGGGGCGTGTCAACGGCTCCTGGGGGTCTGATTGTCGAATTTGATGGGTCAATGGTTGTCTCGGAGGTGAACTGCGCCAAAAGTGGCGCGCCACCTTTGGCGTTCTGGATCGCGGCTAGATCAGGGGTTCCACGTAGAGGTGCGGAAGGTGTTGAAGTGCGCTGAGGTTGCAGCCTCACCTAGCCGTGCCGAGGCAGCACGCCGGCGCGTCGCGCGCGGAACACGCGCCTCTCACCCCGGACTCGTCCCCTTCAGCAGCCCTTGCTTCCACAGGTTCCCGAGCTTGTGTCCTTCATTGACGTGCGCGACAATCTGCGGGTCTTCCGAGGCGCGACGAACGGTCGTGTAGCCCTGGTCCTTCACGAGCCAGAAGGCCTCTTTGGGAGTCACGGCATTGAGGAGGTCGGGGGAGTGGGTCGACACGAACACCTGCCCACCGCGGTTCGCGTACACGCGGAGGTCCTCGGCCAGGTCTTCGAGGAGGGAGGGGGAGAGCTGGCTCTCGGGTCCGTCGATGCAGAGGAGTGGATGGGGCGAAGGGTCGTGCAGCAGCACGAGGACCATCAATGCCTTGAGGGTTCCGTCGGATACGTCGCGCGCCAGGAAGGGTTCCTCGAATGCGGTGTCGCGGAAGCGCAGAAGGACGCGACCCTCGTCGGTCACCTTAGTTTCGACTCGGTCGATGCCGGGCACGCGGCGGGCGAGCGTTTTCACGATCTTCTCGAGCGCGGCGGGGTGGCGATTCTTGAGATGCTCGAGGACCAGCGCGAGGTTCTCGCCTTCGCGCGAGAGATGCTCGGCGTGGCCGGCGTCTTGTTCGGCGCGCGCTCGGCTCACGTGGAGGTCCGATACGTGCCACCTCTCGATGCGCGTTGCGATGGTCGCGGCGGCGGGGAACTTCTCGAATTGCGCGAGCGCTTTGATGGCGAGCAGCTCGGGGCTCTTGAGGGTCAGCGTCTCGCGCTCGCGGGCGTTCGTCATCGCGCTCCCGGTGCCTCGCGTAAAGTCGACGAAGTGCCAAGGCTTGCCCGCGCTGCCTCGTTGGTACTTCAGGAGCTCGCGTGCGACGAAAGCGCGGCCATGCGCCTCGTCGATGACGAGCTGGTAGCTAATGAGCGTCGGCGTGCCGGAGCTGGTTTCCAGCAGCTCGAGCTCGATCTCGATTGGACCTGCAGCTCCGCGTGAGCGCACCTCGTGAAAGCCGCGGCCCCCACCAACCTTCGCGAGCGCCGCGTTCACGTTGCTCGCCATCGCGTTCCGCAGAAAGTCGAAGACTGCCAAGAGGCTGCTCTTGCCCGTCCCGTTGGCGCCGACCACGACGCAAAAGCCGGGCAGGTCTCTCAGGTGAACGTCCCGAAGCGCACGGAAGTTTTTGAGGCGTATCGACTCGATCTTCATGAACGGGGGGCCGCTCGGTCTTGTAGCACCGGGCGCGAGTCTCGAGGAACCGGCTCGGCGTGGCGTCCCGCGGAGGCGCTGTCGGGGCTGCGAGGTCGGCTGGCGACCCGGGGGCTCGCGGGCAGGCTCCGTGGTCCTCGGCCTTCTTGGGACGCGCCTCCCCGTAAACGCCATACGAGTAGGGGCGGCCCTCGCCGAACGGATCGGGCTTCCGGGCGGGCCGAGCGCGAGGTACGAGCAACTTCGTGGCTTTGCGCTTTCGTTGCTTGCGCTGCGGGACCGCGAGTAGCTCCGTCACACGCACGCTCCGTGAGCTGCCCGCGCTGACCGCGAAGACCACGTTCTTCCCCAAGGACGAGCTCGGCTTCATCTTGCTCGACTTCGAGGAGGAGTGGGGCGAGATTGAGACGCGCGTGAAGTACGCGGAAGAGCAGGGGCACTTCGCGGCGGTGGCGGATATTGGCGGAGCGGCCGTCATTGCCAATCTCAAGAAGATGCAGAAAGAGTACGGCAAGGCGCTCGGCATCTCGGCGGCCAGCTCTCGTGCGGTGGCCACCAAGGTGTCCGAGCCGTATGCGGCCGCGCAAAACTCGCTTCGTCGCTTCATTGCGGCGGCCATCGCGCTTGGCGCCGAGTCCGACGTCGACCCGGACGTCATTCCCCAGGCCGAACACCTGCTCGCCCCCATCGAAGAGCTCCGCGTGCGGCTCTCCGCGCGACGCGGCAGGGGGTCCAAAGACGAAGAAGGTGTCGACGGCGAGAACCCGGACGAAAACCCGAGCCCCGCACCCGGTCCGACTCCCGGCGGCTCGGACTGACCGACCCGCACCCTCGTGAGGCCCATGGGCCCGCTGAGCTTCTCTCGAGGAGAGGCGCCGCGGGAGAACCCATGGGCCTTCGGCTTTTGTGGTGCGTGTGTGGCTAGCTCGCTTTCTGCTCGTGCCCGCAATGAATGGCCCAGCAATGATGGAATGCATGCCCTCCGTATCGACGGATCCGGAGCGTTTGCGCTCTGCAGTTGGGGCATTCTCCGCGCCACGGTTGTGCGACCGTCGACTGTGCCGCCCTCGTCTCGTTGCCGCCGACGCGCGTCCTTACGTGGGCGAAGGCATCGCTTTCGGTGTCGAAGCTGCCGAGTTGGACGTCCGAGCCGGTGCCTGCTTGAGCGAGCTCTGATACTTGCCACTTCCCGGTGCGGTCTTCCCAGATTCGATACACTATCATCGTGTCTGACCTCCATTTGAAGTAATTGCGATGTCGAACTCGGTAGAGCAGTCGTTCGCTTTGGTGTGCAATTCTGGACGGCATCACTTGGGAAGGGTGTTGGCAAGCCGGTGACCCGGTGTCGAGCTAGCACCAAGCGCATAGAATCGAGGAGGCTGGCGCTGCTACCCAACGGCTCGCGTCGTCCCGTCCGTCATCGCGCAGTGACCTTCACCCCTGCTGCCGGACACCTCGGAAAGCGCGAGAGAAAGCCATCTCCGCGAAGACGGCTGCCTGAGCTAAGAAATCTGTCCGTCAGCAGGGGTGAAGGTCACAGTGGCCGTGTGGCGTGTGTGCTGTGTGTGGCGGGCTCGCTCTCCGGCTCGTCGAAAATCGCGTCAGGTCGAGTGGTGTACGCGCGGAACGCGCCTGTCGCTCTACCTGGCGCGTTCGCTGGCTCCGCGAATGCGCAGAAGGGGTCAGTTGGTCTGGGGCATCGAAGCCCCAGGCAACCCGTTGGTGCGTGAAAGTCAGTCCTCGTAGCTGATCCCTAGTAGGTAGGTGTTTTCGGCAATGACGGTGGCCACTGCTTTTTCGGTAGCCGAACTGAATTCGGCGCTAAGGTTCGCACTTGCGGCTCCTGCGTCGGCGGTGGCGGCTCCGCTTGCTTTGCCTTTAATGGACAGCTTGAGTGCTGACTTGAGTTGTTGGGCGGATTCTCCGCTGAGCTTTAGTACCGCCATTTGGCGTCGTGCATATGCTTGCGTCATCGAGTCTTGACAGGTCTTGTCGGATCGAATGGACGGCCAGTCTGTGTCGTTGGCGGAGATAAGGGACACTTGTGCGCGGAGCTTTGCAGACGTCAGGCGGCTCCTAAGAGCGTCGAAGTCTATGCTTGCCTCTGCCCCCGAAATCTCAGCCTGAAGCGCAAGAATAAGTCTCGCGTTTAGTTTTGCAGTTTCGTCCGACGTGTACTCTATCGCTGAATCGGTGATGACTTTTTCTGTTGTCTTTGGATGTTGCGCGCATGGCGAGGGCACGCGATACGCCCAGTCCTTCTTGGTGTGGTCGTCGTGAGCACCAATAAGCAGGTTGGGATCGCCTGTTAGCAGAGGTAGGCTGGGACCGACGAATACGACCTTGCCGGACAAGCCGCAGTTTGACGAGCTTCCGCACAAATCGGAGAGGTTGATTGCTTCAGGCGAGCCGGGTACCTTGATTGAGCCTCCGCAGGCAGTGGCTGAGAGTAGTGTGAGTAGTGCGAGTGTGTAGCGTTTCATGATTTGCCTTTAGGTGCGGGCTTTTGGTGGAGCGGGAGGGGCTTGCATCCGGCGAGCCACCCCGGAGTTCTACTTGATCGAGTGGCATTGGGGATGTGAAACGGTTTGCTCGGGTTGTGTTTGGCCGCGATCGTTGGCTGCGGAGAAGGCGCAGACGGTGCAGGCTCCTCCGCCGGTTTGTGCTCCTGAGCCAATCCTTGTTGGGCTGAACGGGTTCGAGTTGTAGTTCAATGATCAAGAACGCTTGCCCTGGCCGATTCGCCGTTCCAAGTTGCTCGGGTAACCGAGCCCCGCCCGAGAATGTTCATAGATTCATGGGGGTCGTCTTTCCTGTGCGCCCCGTCGGGCTCAGCCACTGCAGAGAGCCGGTCGCCACGGTCGAATCTCCAAGACCGCATAATTGGTGACGCGGGCGGCGTTGACTCCAGGCAGTTGATGAGCCCTGGAATGGGAGTGTGCCCGAACTTGCCGCCAGTGACTAAGCGCTCGCGCGTTTTGCATGCGCATCCAACAAGTGGACCTCGGCCTAGGTCGTGGTGTCAATGGTCCATCTTCGACCCTGCGTGGATTTCCTCCCATGGCGCCCCCGATTGCGCCAAATGTGGCGCGCCACTTTTGGCGTAGTGGATCGGATGTGGCTCAGTGGTTCCACGTATGCGCAGCTTGGAGCATATAGAACGCTGCGGAATTTCGGCTGCCATCCGGCGATAGCGGTGCATCCAGGAGACAGAGCGTGACTCGCGCGAGAAAGACGCGCGAAGCCGTTCAGCCGACCCGGATCCCGCCACCAGTCGGTCGAGACGCCTACGCGCCTCGATATCTGCTCGATTCAGCGCTTGCGCGTAGCTGGTCGTGCTTCCTACGTCACCTGTTCGTGAGCTGATCGCGGAGCGTACGAATGTCTTTGCACCTAAAGCAGGTGCGACCTTGCGGATGATCTCGTGGCCTCCGTCATGCGTCGACGCGACGTTGAGCTTAGGGATTCGCTCGAGCACCGACGGGGTGCAGCGTGACCCATCAGCGACACCGGGATGACTGCGGGGGCGGAATCCGGCACGGTCGTGGCGCTGGAGGTCGCGATGGGAGCCGGACGAAAGATCAGGGACGAGCCCGAGGCGCGAGATTGCGTTCTCGCAGCGGAGCGAGCCGGGCAGAGTGCGGGTGAGTGGGCGCGAGCGCATGGGATTGATGCGCCGTCGCTTCAGGCGTGGAAGATCACGTTCGGGCGCGGGCGCCCTATGGTTCCACAGGCGCGTCCGTCGCCGAAGCCAAGGACCGTGGTGAGCCCCCTCGTGGAGCTCGTGCCCAGGAAGTCGGTCTGACCTTTCCCCCTACGGACGGACAGGTTTCTTATCTCAGGCAGCCGTCTTTGCGGAGATGGCTTTCTTCAATTCAAACTCGATCGGCGTCTCATAGTCCAGGTAAGAATGGTGCCGCTTCGTGTTGTAGTAGTCATCCCGGTGTCGCTGATGGGTCACGGTGCGAGACCCGAGCGTACCGAAGCGGGCGGGGGCGGCTTCCGGCTCATTCTCGCCAAGTCGGCGACCCAAATTCGAGTTCAAATCCGCTGTCGATGTGTTCCAGGATCAGGTCGGCGCCCTTCCGGTCAAAGACTCGAGTTGCGGCAAGCCAACATCTGGCGGTCTCGGATCTCCGAAGCACAAGATCCTGATGCCAGGCCCCGTTCCTCGCGTGAAAGAAGATCCGGTAATAGGTTCTCGGCGACAGCGGCCAAGGACGAAGAAGAATGTCGGCAGCAGAATCCAGCTCGCCCCAGGCGTTTTGAAAGATGTCGCGACTCGCATCCATGTCCGTCACGCGAATTCGCAAATTGTAGAGCGGAAACTCTCCCTTGCGGATTACGGCAACGTTGTGGGCGATCGCGAGCGTCATGTCGAAGTGGTAGAGCATGAGATAGCAGAATGACTCGCCCCCTGTCTGCATGCCTTCTAGACGCTTATGGGCGGCCAGAACTTCCTCACGAAGGCGCGCAACCTCCTGGGCGGCGTCCTGTTCGAGGTAGTCGATTCCTAGGAACTGTTTCCGGGTCGCAGCAAGGCTCGGACTGTCGAGCAGTGTCGTGAGACGCTCCAGATGGTACAGTTCGAGCTGAAGGTCCGGACAGGCTTCGGCAAGCTCACTACGCTCTGTTAGCTTCAGCTCCTGGTTCGTCACGAAGGCGATGCCCGCTGCGCCATTCGCAGTTGCCCCATTGGCGTCGTCGATGTACTTTCTCTTCACTGCCGCGAACGATTGCTGCCCGCGGGGGAAGTAGACGGCCATCACCCACTTCGTACCCATCCGTGAGCAGATCGCGTCCTTGCCGCCATCCTTGCCACCGAGCGGGTGGCTTGGGTCAAATGACGAGAAACCTTCCGCGATAAGCACTTGCGCGGCGAGGCGCTCAGAAGGGCCTTGGTCGGCCGTCCACTCGCGCAAACGATGCCAGGTTTCGTCCCAGCGGGGTGAAGCCATATCAACGCCTCCAGCAGTCTGCCAACGTACCTCAGATCTGCAGCCCAGCACAGGGTCGTCTCAATTTCGGGGAGCGCGGATTCCCTCGAGCATTCTCAACCGACGCAAAGATGGCGGGCGCGGGTTTGGCGAGCGGGTTCTTGAGCGCGGCGGGAGTGAGCTCTTCGATGGGCAGCCGAGGGATTTGCGCTGAGTGAGGTCAGAACTCCAACTCATCGACCGGCTCGAAGTAGTCCTCTGGACCGATCACTGTTCCATCTCGGAGCAGGCTTAGTACCCCCAACTCGTCGGGCACATTGACTGGGGGCGGGACTTGGTTTCGCTCCTGACTTCGTCGGCGGAGCGCCTGAGTTACTATCCGGAAAACGACTTCCTCGACTCCAAAAAAGAGCTGAGGTGGCACGAGGAACCGGCGGGCGCGCCCCCGAAGCAAGATCGCAATCTCATTGATATAGTGTATCCAGGGGGGCAGGGGGTGGAAAGTTCGATCGTACAGCGGAATGCCCCCCACGAATCGACGGTTCTCGAGCGCTCCGCTATTGCACCTCCAGATCGTTCGCCGAATTCGTAAACTCTCGGAAATCACCCGGCGAGCACGGATAGCGTCGGCGTGGAGAGGTAGTTGTAGGATGTTGAAGATGGGGGCATAGTGGCCGAGAACCATCGCTCGTCCCACTTCCTCAGGGAAGTGCTCGTCGGGCTCGAGGCGCCTTCCTTCACTCCACGGGTCTTCGACTAGAAGCTGGGACCTCACGTTCGGTGTTTTCTCGGTAGCCCAACGCGCCACTGAGATGAATCCCTTTACGGCGAGGCTTGCGCCTTTTGAGTCGACGAGTTTTGCGCGTTTGATCTGATTGCGAAACTCCTCAAACGCCTTCGTCTTGAAGCCGGTGGAGGTATGTCGCCCCTTGGCTTCCAGGAGGTTCACGTTGTGCTCGTCTTTCCCGGCTACGTAGTCTGGAAGATCGCCCTCCGCTGCACGTTTCCATGTCGATCCGTCCGGGTTCTGTATGTCTATAAGGTCTTCGAGTGGACAGAAGTAGGCAAAGCCGAGGTGCTCGGAATGGAACCAGCGGGCAAACCCTTTGCCGAGTTCGTTGGAGGCGTTGCGTCTTGCCTCCTTGTCACGCCCGATGCCCTCTCCTGCGAAGCGCCAGTCGTTGCTGTCAGTTAGATATCGTTCGTACTCGTAGGAGCCTGGGGGTTCCAACGAGTCACCGAATTTGGCAATGTAGTAGTGGTGAAAGAGCTTCTTCGTGTCGAAGGATATGGTCTTTAGCGTCGTCGACCCGGCCCGCAGCGAGTCGGGAATCTCCGCGAATTTGTTGAGGCTCAACGAAATGGTTCTTTTCATGGGCGACCCTGCGCAGGAGAGTTGTTGTTGGGTTGGGTGGCGAGCGTTGCGATGGCGTACTTCTGTGCCATTGCGTCCATCTCGAGCCGGCCCGTTTGGCGGGGGAGGGCGACTGAGTCCTGCCCGCCGACTCAATCGCGACCTCTGTGCCGATTAGAACTCGTCGGCGCGCGGTAGATGCCCTCGATTGCTGATGAACTACGGAGCGCGCAGCATCCTTCCGATGCGCTGGTACCACCCGACTAGCTCATCGAGCGCGCCGCGCTCCTTCAAGCGCGCGACCGTCATCCTCGACACCACCTGCTCGGCCAGTATCCTCTTGATGCCGCGGCCCTTGAATCGCTTCTGTCCAAGTGCGGTCCTCAAGTTCGCCTCGACGTCACAATCGTCGGTCACATCAATGCGTAGGTCAAATACCTCGGCGATCGCATCGGCATGCAAGTAGTTTTCGATCTCCCTCTTGCTTGTCTGACATGCCCAGGAGCCGTCGTTTCGTGCGTTGATCGTTGCGCAAGCATCGGAATACGCGGCGACGTCGGCGTCGTAGATATGGACCTCAGGCTTTCCTAGCTCCTTCAGGTACTGCTTGTTTACCCAGTCCTGAAGCGTTCCCCCGCCGAGGGGGATGAGCGCTATACGAGGGTCGGCGCCGATCTTGGGTAAGGTAGAGTCGTGCGTGCGGAGGATCGGTGTTGTCTGCTTAAAGAACTCGACGTCGGTTGGTCCCTCGACGCACAGGAAGACTGCTACGCGCGAGTCTTGATAGTCGGGGTGAACGCCGAGGTCGTTCGCGATCTTTTTGAGAATCCCATCGCCGCTCTCGATTGCGCGTCGGACTGAGCGATCCTGAGTGATATGGTGTACGCTTTGGATCGGTAGCAGCGCAGCGAGAGCGGGTACGTGCGTCGTAATCAGAATCTGCACCCCCGGTTCTTGGGATAGGGACTTCAATGCCTCCACAACCGCTACCTGATTCGTTGGATGCTGGGATGTTTCTGGCTCTTCTATCGCGTAGATGACACTTTCCTGATGCGTGGCAGCGCGTCGACGTTCGACCTCCGCTTGGAAGAATCCGAGAAGAATCAGACGACGAACGCCGCTTCCTCGTTTGTTGATGGGAATGTCATGGTCTCCGGTTAAGGAGAGTTTGAACAGCGTGTCCCACTTTTGATCTGCTCTGAATCGCGGTGCTAGCGTCGACGAGAGTGACTCGCTAATTTCGCTGATCTTCTCCAGGGTTCGAGTTGCGACTTCTATTGCGCGTTCTTCTACCTTTTTTCTGAATTGCGCGCAATTCAGGTCCTACCTCGAGCAGGGCCTGCTTTACGGCAAGCCTCATTGGGTCTTGCACTTCGTCATCGTCGTCCGTGCTGGGTCGATCGGACCGAAATAGAGCGAAAAGCGGCAAGTGCGGTGCGAGAGCGCCCCATATTTCTTTGGCGCCTTCCTTGTTGAGGGGAATCTCCGTGTGTGCATACGGCGAGGGCTTAGTCAACCCGCGGATGGCTGCACGAAGTTCAACGTTCGACCTTCGATCCTTTACGGGAACGCCGGCATCCTCCGCAATTCTTTTTAGGTCGGCGTTCTTCTTGAGTAAAAGGTCTCTCGCTCTCGCGTCGGTGGGATGCCAGGCAACAGCGTAAATGTCGGACTTGAGCTTCTCGCCGGCGTAGCGCTTCTTGATCTCGAGATGCCCATTCTCGTTGATTAGATGCTCGCTCCTAAGCGTTGTCTCGACGGCTTCGTCAAGCACGAGGCGTTCGGGCAGCTCGTCGAAAATGCAAGATATCTCTATATCTGCGTCGACGGAGCTATGGACGCACCGGTCGGATGTCTCGACCTTACAGAGCGGATGATCGAAGAATGCACCCAAAGCTTCGAAGATAGTCGACTTGCCGACGTCGTTGCGACCGATTAGCGCGGTGAGCTTGTCAACCCTAAGGTGTTGCTCGTCTTGGTATGCTCGGAAGTTTTTAGTTTTAGTCCAATTAGTCGCATTGGGCGCCGTGTTGTTGTGTACTTTGTTTGGTCGCTGCATTGGTTGCTTTGTGACTTTGGTGTCCGAGTTGCTAGCGACGGGTAACCGCTCGTGTCGACGGGGGGGGCATGGTCTCCCTGTTGGTCCACGTCGTCAGGCGGAACCTGTAGTCTTCGTTGCTCCGTCCCTCGAGCAATCTATCGGCTACCCCACTCGCGCATCCAACAATGGAACCTCCGCTTCGTATGCCATGTCAATGCACGAAGTGAGGTCGCTGTTCGAATTCTGCTCCGCCTCCCCGCGTCGAGGAGGCGAGTGGACTACGCCAAATCTGGCGCGCCACTTTTGGCGTTGTGGATCTCGTTTTCCCCAGGGATTCCCCTGCATCCGCATCCGCCCACACCACGCAAACCCACGACATCCTTGCAGTCCCCCTCACGGCCGCGCTCTCCGAAGTCCGCCGTGCCGGCCCGCGTCCCGTGCGTCCCTAACGCGTCACCCCAATAGTCCGATCCCCGTCCACCGCGCGTCGCCTCGTGCTCCCGGTTCGCGGCGGCTCTGGGAACCGCTCGCTCCCGACCTTCTGCAAAAGCTGCGTCCCGGGTCACTCCCGCGCCCAACCGTATCCACCAATGCGCCGGGGCCGTCACCCCGCGCCACGCCTCAAGTCAGCGCCATTCCACCACCCGCGTTCAACGCCTCCAACACCGCCGCCGTCACCCCATCCCGTTCCAACATCCCCAGCTCCGCCACCTGCCGTCCGAGCTCGCCCTGCACAGCCCAGTGCATCGCCTCTCGCGCCAACGGCATAAGCTCAGCCGCGGGGGCCCACACGAAGTCGTCCGTCTCGAGTTGCAGCTCGTCGCTCGCGATCGAGAACGCCGCATCGATAGCCCGGCAGCCCGCCCACTCGGCCGATCGATCATCCCCGCCCGCGAAGCATTCAGCTGCATGCAGGCTCGCCGCAGCCGCATCCTCGTCCGCGTCGTCGGGCCCGTCCGGCCCGTCATCATGGTCGTACGGCCCCGCACGAAACGCAGCCAACGCCTCCCGCACGAGGCGCAGTGAGCCCTCATCCCCCCGCTCGAGACCCTGCCAAATCGCGTCCAGCACCGGCCGCCAGCCGAGCGTGAAGGCCCGCTGCTCACCCTTCGGCAATCCCTCATGCCTCCGCATCAGACGTTCGGCACAAGCCACCGCAAACGCCGCCCGCGCCTCGCGAGAAAGCCGAGAAAGCCGAAGGGCAACGTCCGCCTGAACGTCCACAAAATAGGGAACGCCGCGGCGCTCGAGCTGCTCGCGGCAAAGGTCACCTTGGGTGGGGAAGGGGCGGTCGGACGGTGTCACGGGGGCCATCCTCTCGCACTTTGCACCGCCCGCCGCTTCGTGCACTCGCGCACGCCTACAAAAGCCGAACGGCCCGCACTCCCTGGGGAGCACGGGCCGTCTTGCGCCGTGACCGACGTCGCGGGCTTAGAGCGAGAAGCTCTTCCCGACTTTCACGGCACTGCCCGAGAAGGGCGAGACGTGGGCTCCGCGGAACCTTCCGGCGATGCATCCTCCCACGGGGGTGCCGGGGAAGGGGCCGTCGTCCACCACGGCCGATTGAACCGTGCCGGAGGGGTCGAAGGTGACCACCACGTGGCCGTTGCCGGTGGGGCCGTCGGGCTTCTTGCAATTGGCGATGTTCACGGCGGCCAAAGCGGCCGAGGCCTCTCCGCGATTGAACGGGGGCTTGCCGGAGCCGTCGTCTGCGGGCTTGGGGGGCGCGGTGGTGGGCGCGGGGCCGGGAGGCGTGGGCGAGCCGGTATTGGCGGCGGTGGCCGTGGCTTTGCCCGTGGCCGTGCCGGGAGGCGTGGTTCCCGTGCTTCCTCCGGTGGAGGTGTGCGCGGGCGCGGGGTCTTTGGCGGCTACCGTGCCGGTGCCTGCGGCAGCCGTGCCGGGCGCGGTGGCCGAGGCGGCTGCGGTGCTGGTGGGCTCGACCTTGGCGGTCGACGTGGGGCTGCCCGTGGCGGTGGACGAGGGCGTCGTTTCGGTCTTGCCGGTGCGCTCGGGGGTGGGCTCGGTGCCCTCGGGCTTGCGGGTGAGCACTAGGGTGGCCACCACCGCAATGGTCAGGAACGCTGCGCCGCCCAGAATGGCGAAGATGATGCCGTTTTTGCTGCCACCGCTCTGTTGCGCGGCGGGCTCGGCGGCGGCCATCACCTCGGGCGCAGGAGGGGCCAACATGGGCGAGGTGAGCGCGGCGCCGAAGGCTCCACCGCCACCGCCCAGGTTCATGATGTCGTCCACGGGCTTCTTCGAGCCTTCGCTCTTGGTGCTGCCGGTGGCGCCCGCGAGGGAACGAATGTCGATGAGGCCGGAGCCGTCACCCTTGGCGGTGGTGCTCTCGTCCTTCTTCTCTTTTTCGGCCTCTTTGGTGAGCGAGCCGAGCGAGAAGAGCACGCTCGATTCGTTGCGCTGGCCGGTGAGCTTGGCGTCTTCTTTTTCCGGCTCTTTGGCGCCGGACTTGGCGGGCTCGTCTTCGGAGCCGGCTTTGGCCACGCTGCCGAAGAGATCTTGGTCCGCGCCGCGGCCCTTTTCACGTCGCGCGGCGGTGGCTCCGCCGAGGTCGGGCCTCGACATTTCCAGCGGTTTTCCGCACGAGCTGCACGTCACGTCTCCAATGGCGTCGTCCGCGACGGTGGTTTTCGACTGGCACGACTGACACGTGAGCTCCATGACCGAGGCACTCCTTCTTCCGGCACATGCGCGGTGCACACACTCGCTGCACCGAGCGACCGCGAATCGTAGTCGTCACGCGCTGCAAAACAAGCCTTCTTCGGGGCCTTCGACGCGTCGAAACCGAGCGTGAAGTGCTTGAAAATGAAGCCGCTTCGTGCGTCGACGTCGTGCGTCAGGGGGAGGGGGCCGGTGGGCTCGCCTGAAGGTCGCGGCGCGTCCCCTCGAACCCCGCGGCGAGACCGTCCCACAAGCGCTTGCGTGCTTCGAGCGATCGAACCGCGGCGCGCTCGGCGCTCTGCCAGGCGCTCTCGTCTTCTCCGGCCAGCGAGACCAAGAGCCGCTCGGCCATCGGCCCGTGCGTCTCGCCGTCGAGCTCCACGTGCCGCTCCAGATAGAGCCGGAGCTTGGGCGCGTCCCCCACCGCACGCAGCATGGTCTCGAACATGGCCGGCACCAGCCGCTCACGTCCCACGAGGAACGCCGCCGCCACCGCCACAGTGTCCTCCTCGGCCAGCGCGAGCGTGGTCTCCACGAACGAGCGTGGCACCTCGGGGAGCCTCGCGAGCGCTTTTTTCAAGGCGATCCCGCGCTCACGCGAGTCCGTGTGGTCGGCCAGCGTCGAAACGAACGCCCGCACCGGCCGCGCGTCCGCCCCGACCTCGTGCATGGCCTCGAGGTACAGCTCGAAGTGGCTCGTATAGACGCCGGGCGCGACCTCGTCGGACTCTTCCCCGAGCACGATCTCGTTCACCAACCGCGCCGCCAATCGATTCGCAGGAGGCGTCCACGGCACCGCGGTGCACGTGAGCCGCCGCTGCAGCGTCTTCAAGAGACTCATGAAGTCCCAAACCGCGAACACATGCCCTTCCATGAAGCGCGCGAGGGTGCGGCGCTCGTCGAGGGAGCCGTACACGCGGTGATGCACGAGGTTTTCGTGCAAGCTCGAAAGGCGGGCAGTGAGCGACGAATAACGCGACGACATCGCTTATCCCTTTAGGAGCATTCTCCCTGCGGGGAAAGGGATGTTGGGACTGTTGGTCCCTGCGGGGCGGCTGGCGGTCCCCTGATGGGACTGTTGGTCCCTGCGGGTCGGCTGGCGCGTGGCGCTTGTGCGGAACCTCGTCACGGCTGCGAGGGCGTTCCCCCCTCGCGCTCCCCCCTAAGGGATCGCGCTGTACGTGAACGTGCCGAACGAGCCGCCCCACAGGGGGGGAGTGCGAGGGGGGAACGCCCTCGCGAGTAGGCCGAGCAGTACCGAACCGGAGGCCCGCGCCGAACAAAAAGGGGGGAGTGCGAGGGGGGAACGCCCTCGCGAGTAGGCCGAGCAGTACCGAACCGGAGGCCCGCGCCGAACAAAAAGGGGGGAGTGCGAGGGGGGAACGCCCTCGCAAGTAGGCCGAGCAGTATCGAACCGTCTTCGCGACGCGATCGACTAGCGAATGGCCAATACCCGCCGGGTAGGCAAATCCAAAACCTTCTGTTCACCCGAGAAAACACGCACCGCCGTACGGCTATCGGCAACGCCAGCCCACCGCCCCACCCCCGGGCGGCCGGGGGAAATCACCGTAAGCGCCGCGCCATACCCCCGCGCTTGCGCACTCTCCTTCGACTCATCGAGCTCGAGCTGGGTGGTCGGAAGCTTCACGATCTCCACCGCCGAAGCTCCCGTCCCGGAACGATCCACGAGCAACGTGTCCCTTCCAGAGGCGTCCAGATCGAGCGCCACTGCGCTGGCCCCGAAACGGCGAATCCCTCCCTGCGCCGATTCGAGCTCGGAGCAATACACGAACTTGGGATCGGCTCCGCGGAACGCACAATAGCCCCCACAGGCGGCCGGGGCTTCGGCGCCAGGACGGGCCTCGCAGGGGCCGGTGACCTCGGTGGCCAGCACCAGGTCTCGCTTGCCGTCGCTGTCGAAGTCGAGCGAGGTGCCGCCCACGATCGCGCGAGGCAGCGGGAAGCTCACCTCGAGCTTCAGATCGCTCGTCTCGCGTTTGTCGCCGCCGGTGACGATGCCCGCATGAAAGTCGTTGGAGGCGAGCGATACCACCGCGTCCGAAAAACCGTCGCGGTTCCAATCGAAGCCGCCCAGCACGAAGAGCCCGGTCCTCTGCGGGGCCGCGAATCCGAGCAGCGACATCAATCGACCGTTCCACGGTGAGCCACCGTTCACCACGAACGCCGAGCCAGGTGCGCCCGAGACGATGTCTCCGTAACCGTCGCCGTCGAAGTCTCCGCCCATGACCACACTGGCGCCCGCACCCGTGATCTGCGGAATCGACGGCACGGTGGGAACCTCGCGCAGGCCTTTTTCGCTGCCCAAATACGCCGCGAGAGGAATCTGCGGGAAGGGCGAGCTTTGGCTCGTGGGCAGGGCCACCACCGTGTCGGCGAAGCCGTCTCCGTCGAGATCGAGCCCGCTCGCGATCGAGGGAGAAAACCCGGTCGGGAGCTCGGTGCCCATGGGCAGCTCGTCCACGAAAAACGCGGACGCGCGGGTCAGGTTGCCCTCGGCATCTCCCTGGTACGTCTCGAGCGTGATCTCGGAGCCCGCCAGCACGAGCAGCTGCAGATCGGCGAAGCCGTCTCCGTTCACGTCGACGACGTTGCCGTACGGAATGGTCGAGGCGGTCTCGGGCCCTTTGGGCGCGCCGCGCACCACGAATTCGAACGTGGCGCTCGTGCGCGTTCCGGTGCGCTCGTTCGAGACGCCGCGCAGACGCCAAAACCATACGCCCGGTGCCAGGTCTTCGGGCACCGTGAAGCTCGCGCCCTGGGCCGTGAAGGTCTTCTCCACCGTGGTGCACGCACGCGTGCGGCACAGCTCGATCACCGCTCCCGTGAGATCACCGGAGAGCTTCCAGCGAAGCTCGGGGCGCAGCGTATCCACCATCGTGACCGAGAGCGGGCTCGCCGGACGAGCGGGGATCACGGTCTCGTCCACCCGCGGCGGCTTCACGATGTCGCCGCGCGTTCCTCCCGTGAGCCCGTCGAACCCGGACGGCCCACACGCCGCCACGAGCAGCGCGAGCGCCGTCGTTCGCACGCGCCCCGAAAGACGCGCCGTTCGCCCCACCCCCGCTCGGCTCATTTCAAGCGCGCTCGAATCAGCTGGAAATACCGGTGCGCCACGCCGCTCGCCACCGCGGCTTTGGCCACGCTGCCGCCGTGCCGCGCGAGCACCTTCTCCACGTAGCGCTTCTCGAACTCGTACACCACGAGCTCGCGGGCGCGCGGGAAGGGCAGGTCTTGGTCGGTCACTTGGGTGATGTAGTCGGCGTTCTTCACCGCCGGCACGTCCGCCTTGAAGGCCGAGCCGAGCTCGCCTTGCAGGTGCCGCTGCGCCACCGCGCTCGCCAGCTCACGCACGTTGCCCGGCCACGAGTAGTGCTCGAAACGCGGGAGAAAGTCCTCGGGCAGAGGCTCGTCGCTGGCGGCGATCTCTTTCCAGAAATGCTTGGCGAGCTTGGGCACGTCGCCGTCTCGCTCACGCAGGGGCGGCAGCTCGATGCGCCCAGGCACCAGCTCGAAGAAGAAGGTCTGATCGAAGGACTCCTGGAACGCCTCCGAGTCCAAGATGGAGTGCGTGGCGCACACCAAGCGCACCGTGGTGGCGCGGGTGGCCGGATCGATCTCCGACTTGGAGCCCACCACGCTCTTGTGGAGCTTCTTCTGCACCTCGAGCGGGAGGTGTCCGACCTCGTCCACGAAGAGCGTGCCGCCCTTGGCCTGCGCCAAGAGACCGCTCTCTCCGAGCAGGGTCTCTTCGATCTCCGAGGTGGGCAATTGGCTCGCCGAGAGGGTCAAAAAAGGCCCCGCGGCGCGCGGGCTCGCGCGGTGGATCTCTTCGGCCAAGAGCTCTTTGCCGGTGCCGGGCTCACCCTCGAGCAGCACCGGGCGATCGGTGGCGGCGAGCTTCTTGAGCGCCGGGTAGAGCTTGCGCATGGCGCGGCTCTCGCCGACCACGCGACCGAAGCTCGTGTCTTGGCCGATGGCCACGTACTTGGGCGACTCGCGCTTCACCGAGAGCACGGTCTGGCCCATGCGGATGGCCTCGCCGCCGAGCAAGTACACTTCCTTCACCAGCACGCCGTTCACGGTGGTGCCATTGGTGGAGCCGAGGTCGAGCACTTGCAGGTGCGCGCCCTGGATCTGCAGGCTCGCGTGGCGGCGCGAGACCTCCGGATCGTTCAGGTGCAGCATGCACGCAGGGCTCTTCCCGACCAGCACGCGGCTCGCACCGGCGGGATCCACCGTGTGCACCAGGCCCGCGTCGGGGCCCTCCACCACGGTCAAGACGAAGGGGGACGGGCTGCCGGGGGGCAGCTCGAGCTTGGGCCTGCGGGTCGTGCCGAGCTCACCGGGTTTGGTCAAAACGTACCTCGAGTCAGGTTCGTCACGAAGGACGAGCGGGTGGTCACGTGCGTGCTTTCGGGCGTGAAAATCCAGGTGAGCGCCGCGCTGCCCAAGAGCGTGAGGCCCACCACGAGCGACACGTTGGCCACCACGAGCTTGCTCGAGAGGGCGTCGCGCTCGCCTTGGGCGCAGGCCGGCGCGCAGGTGTCGCGCAGGTCTTTGGCGTCGCTGTCGGCGCGGACGCGGAAGTAGAGCGCCGTGCCCAGGCCGGCCGTGCCGAGCACCCCGAGCGCGATGGGTAGCACCGGAGGCGGCGACGAGACCTCACGCGTCTCGACGCGCACGAGCGGCGCGGGCGCGCGACCCGCAGGCGGCGCGGAGACCAGCGGAGGCCCTGCCGGGCGCGGGTCTTTCTTCTCGAACGAAGCGCGCACCACGCGGGCTTTTTCGCCCTCGCGCGCGACTACGGTCGTCTCCACGCGCGCCCCTCGGCGATCGAAGCGCACCGTGTGCGGACCCGGATCGAGCGCGAACGCGCGCCCGTCGAGCGACACCATGGCGAGCACGCCATCGACCTCGACCCGCACGTCGGTCACGTCTTCGCCCGTCTCGGACGTGACCGAGAAGACCACCGTGGGCAGCGCCGTGTCCACGGCGAGCAGGCTCTTCGCGCAGTCTTCGCGCACGGCCGTGGGACACGCCTCGCTCGCGCAGGCCACGAAGTCGGCGCGTGCTCGTTGAAGCTCCTTTTTGCTCTCGGACTTCTGCGCGCGGTCGAGCGCCGCCACGCAGCTCGCCTTGTCGGTCGCCTTGTCCGCGGGCTTGTCGGCCTTGTCCGCGGTCTTGTCCGCGGGCGCGCTCGCACTGCTCGCTTGTGGCTCGGCGAACGCGGGAGAGACGGTCCCCGCGACCATCGCGACCGCCAGGCCCACGCCCAAGACACTCGCTCCCCCGAGCGGTCTCACAGGCACTCCACCTTGTAGTGACGGTGGCCCTCGGCATCGACCGTGTAGGGCGGCTTGCACGTCTCACCGCCCTTGGCCGCCGTGGAAGGCGTAGCAGGAGAGGCCGGTTTTTCAGGCTTCTCGCCGGGCTTGGGCTTGCTGGGCACTTTGGGCTGCACCGTGCTCGTGGCGCTCGGCGCGCTGGAAGGCGAGGGGATCGCGCTCGGTGCGCCAGAAGCGGATGCGGATGCGGAACCGGCACTTGCTCCTGCGCCGGGCGCGACGGCGACACCGGGCTCGGCCGAGCTCCCGGGCGGGAGCTTGATCGCGAGGCTCGAGGCCGCGCTGGAGCCGGTCGCCGTGCCGAGGGGCGTGCTCGGGTTCGGGTTTCGCACGATGACGAAGAGCAGGAGCGCGCCCAAGCTGGCCACCAGCAGCGCGAGGCCCACCACGAAGCGTGAGCGGTCACGAGGCACGACGTCGGAGGCGACGCTGGGCACGTCGGGCAGCTCGGGCGTGCTCGACGAGACCGGCCGCTCCGGGCGAGTGGCGCGGGTGAGCACGGCCTCGAGCGAGCGAAGATGAGGCGCGGAGCGCGCTTGCGACTTTCCGCTCTCGAAGGCGCGCACGATGCGCGAGCGTTCGTCGAGCTTGTCGCCCGCGAGCTCTTTCACGAAGGCGGCGACGGCGCGGCGCGTGGCGATGGGGCCGCACTCCTCGAGCGCGGTGGCCATCTCTTGGGCGGTGGCAAAACGCTCGTTTTTGTCGCGCGAAATGGCCCGCATGACCAGCGCGTCGAGCGCGGGCGAGAGGCCCTCGACGATGGATCCGGGCGTGGGCACCGGCTCTTCGGTGATGCCGCGCATGATGACCGCTTCGTTCGGGCCGTCGAAGAGGCGCTGCGCCGTGAGCGCTTCCCACGCGACCACACCGGCCGCGTACACGTCGACCGTGCGGTCGATGTCTTCGCCGTAGAGCTGCTCGGGCGGCATATAGGGCACCTTGCCCTTGATCTCGCCGTCGTTGGTGTTGTGCACGCGGCCACGCGCTTTGGCCACGCCGAAGTCGAGCACGCGGGTGAGGCCGTCGGTGCCGACCAGCACGTTCTGCGGGGAGACGTCTCGGTGGATGATGCCGAGGCTCTCACCGTCTTCGCCTTTGGTCTCGTGGGCGGCGTGCAAGCCGGAGAGCACGTCGTGCAAAAGGGCCGAGACGATGGGCGCGGGGATGCGTTTTTCGGCCGAGCGGCAGGCTCGCAGGAGAGACGAGAGCGACTCGCCCTCCACGTACTCCATGACGATGAGCAGCTCGCCCCGGTCGGAGACGATGTCGAGCGTGGGCACCACGTTGGGGTGGCGAATGCGCGCGGTGAGGCGCGCCTCGTCGAGGAACATCTCGTGGAACGAGGGGTCCTTCGCGTACTGCGGGTGCATGACCTTCACGGCCACCGTGCGCGCGAAGCCGTGCGGACCGCGCAGACGCCCCAGGTACACAGTGGCCATGCCACCGGTCGCGAGCTCACTGACGAGCTCGTAGCGATCGGCCTCTTCTCTCGAGGTCGTGACAGGAAGGGTGGACGAGGCGGGTTCCAACGCTCGAAGTATAGCGAGACTCTTCCCCGTCCTGTCTTGCGAAGAGCCGAAGCACGAACTTCGTCCGCGACCGTGACGGACGGTGGGCACGAGGAAGGTGGGCAGCGAAGGGGAGAGGAGCATCCGGAACGAGGCAGTCGAAGAGCAAAGCGAATGCCTGCCGCGTGTCCCCAACGAAACGGGAAAATACTGGAAAATGGCCG
The DNA here is from genome assembly GCA_965225775.1 of Polyangiaceae bacterium. Classification (GTDB taxonomy): domain Bacteria; phylum Myxococcota_A; class Polyangia; order Polyangiales; family Polyangiaceae; genus JAAFHV01. Next base: position 109,276 of record OZ245328.1, read on the forward strand.
TGTGAGCGCAGGTCGGCGCGCCGCGCGGAGGCCGATGTGGCGGACTCGGGGAACGAGGCCGGAGAACGGCGCACGAGGGCGTGGGGGCTCGAGACTTCGGGTCCCCTCCGCGGAGGATCCAGATCACCCGGGGCTGGTCTCGATTCACGGTGCCTACCGGGATGATCCGGGTCGAACCGCGCTTGGCCCACGCGCTGCACTGCAGACCCTCGAGGTGAGTCGCGTGAGGCGCCGCCCGAGGGAGAGACCATGAACAAGATCGTCGCATCCGTGTCCGCGCTCGCCGTCTTCGTCGGCGCCACCGTGGCCTGTTCGTCCGCTCCGAACGATCCGCCTCCGCTCGAGTCGTTCGGACCCAGCGCGAGCGCGACCACCACCAGCACGAGCCGCGCGCCCGCTCCGAGCAACAGCAACTCGAACAACTCGAACAACTCGAATTCCGCGCCCACGCCGTCGACCGAAACGCCCGACTCGGGCACGCCCAGCACGCCCGGCACGCCCACCAACACGTGCTCCAGCGAGACCTCCTTCGACGCCTGTTACGACTGCTGCGTGACCGATCCGACGGCCATGGATGCGGGCGAGATCGTGTTCCAGCAATGCGCATGTGCACCGAGCGCCTGCCGCACCCAATGCCTCTCCACCTATTGTTCCAATCAGGCGCCGAGCGCGCAATGCGAACAGTGCCTGCAGAACCAGAGCGCCTGCCAGCAACAAGCCGACACCGCCTGCGCCGCCGACACCAAGTGCAACGCCGCCATGACGTGCCTCGACACGAGCGGCTGCGACGCCAAGCCCTGAACGAAGAGTGCTCACGAACCTTCGCGCCGTCCTCTCTCCGGAGAGTGACGGCGCGCTGCATTTTACGGGCGTTCGTGAGCGAATTACTGCCGAGAACCACGTGCCGGAAAGGAACGAAGCCCCCCGTGCAGTGCGCGGAGGGCCTCGAGAGATTCATGTGTCGGAGTGGAGAAGTCGGCTCACCAGTCGTCGCCACCGCTGTCGCCACCGTAGTCGCCGCTGTCGTCGCCCTCGTCGTCCATCTCGGGATCGTTCTCGCCGTAGGGATCGCGCGGGTCGCATGTGGTGTCTCGTTGCCGCTGGAACTCGTCGATTTGGGCCTGCCACTCGTCGTCCGGAATGGGGCCGCCGTGCGATTGCGGGCGGCGGTCTTCGACGTTGTCGCTCTCGCGCATGCCCTCCAAACGCATGCCTCCGGAGACGGAGTCGAGGGCGGCGTCGGACAGCGCGAGGAAAGAAGGGGTTCGGTCGTCGGTGCGCATCGAAGGTCTCCTGGTTGAGCGAGCGAGGCTCGCGATGCCGAAGGGCAGTGCAGGCGTCGTACCAACGCGTTCGAGGGCGCCATCCCAATGCGCACGTGCGCTTCGCTCGAACAAAGCGCGCAAGCGCTCGGCGATCGATCGGATCACCGTGGGGCGCGAGGTCTGGATCCGGTGGCTTCGGATCGGCGCAGGCACGAGACGCGGCTCTCCGACACGCGCGCGCACGCGTGACGCGAGGGGCTCTCGAGGTGCTCTGCGAGGACCGGCGCGCTGGGTGATCGAACGGATCACAGGTGGAGGTCTCGAGGTGGATCCACGCGAGGCGAGCGCGCACGTCGCGATGAAATCGAGCCGAATTCTCGGACAAAACGCGTGTCTTCGGTGGCATGTGGGTTGCTGAAGGGAAGCTCGTGGTCCCACGCGGCAGCTTCTCTTCCGAATCCGGCAGGCGTCGCCTCGACGTGCGCTCCGGCACCGCGCGCTTCTTCGCGAGCGTGGTGGTGAGCCTCGGTCTGCTCGGGGAAAGCGCCCACGAAGCGCGCGCCGCGCACCCCTCGCGTCCCACGCTTCTCGGTCAGGCGAGTCAGGCGAATCAGGCTGCGGCTCAGGCAAGTCAGGTGGCTCCCGTCGCGCCGGTCGCTCCGGTGGTGCCGCCGACCGCCGAGGCTTCGGGAGAGACGCTCACCTTCGCCCGTGCGCTCGAGCTCGGGCTCGCGCGGTCTCCGGCGCTCGCCGCCGCACGTGCTCGCTCGGACTTCGCCGATGCGCGCACCACGCAGGCTCGCGCAGGGTATTTCCCCACGCTGAGCGCGAGCCTCACCGGCGGAGGCGCCACGGTGCGCGACACGCAGCCTGCGCCGCCGCCGAGCGATCAGGTCTTCGTCTACGTGACCAACTCGGTCTCGGCCACCGCGGCCGTCTCGCTGCGCTGGACCTTGTGGGACTTCGGCCGCACCTCGAACGCGGCCGCCGCGGCCGATGCTTCGCTCCGCGCGGCGCAGGCCAACGCGACCGCCGTGGAGGCGCAGGTCATCGGCGACGTGACCACCGCGTACGTGAACCTGGTCTACCGAGCGAGGCTCGGTGAGATTGCCGCGACCACGGTCGCCACCCGGGAAAAACTGGCTCTTTTGTCGAAGGCGCTGGTGAAGTCCGGTCTGCAGCCCGCGGTGGAAGAGCTGCGCGCAGGCGTGCGCTTGGAGTCGGCGCGGCGTGATTTGGCCGGCGTGCTCGCCGAGGCCGCCGATGGTCGTGTGGGGCTCGCCACGATGCTGGGGCTCGATCCGACGCAGCCGCTTCGCGTGACGGCGCCGAAGCTGCCCACCGCCGAGGCCGATCTCGAGCGCGCCATCCACGAGGCCGAAGAGAAGAACCCGCAGGTGACCGTGGCCGAAGCCACCGCCGAGGCGCGTCGCGCCGACGCCGAGACCGCAAGCTCGCGTTACCTGCCGAGCCTCGGGCTGCAGGGCGACGCCAGCTACCGCTTCGCGCATTACGACCGCAACGACGCGCTCATCAGCGCGCGCACCGCGAGCGCGCAGGTGGTGCTCACCGCGCCCATCTTCGACATCGGGATCCCGAGCGGCGTCTCGGCGGCCCGCGCCGATGCGCGTCAGGCCGAAGCGACCGGACAAGCCGCCAAGCTCGACGCTCGACGCGAGGCCGCACAGGCCGCCGTGGCCCTGCGCTCGAGCGTCACCGTGCTCACCCACGCGAAGAAGGCCGCCGAGGCTTCTGCCGCGGTTTTTGCGGTGATTCAGGCCCGCTACACGCAAGGCCTCTCGCCTCCGCTCGAGCTCTACGACGCCGAGACCACCGACATCCAAGCGAGGAGCGAGCGTGTGCGCGCCGAGCTCTCGCAGACCCTCGCCACGGTGCGCCTCCTCGTGGCCACCGGACAGACGCGCCGCCTGAAAGAAGAGGTCTCCCGTGACTGAGCAGCTCTACCGTCGCGAAGCGTTGCAGGAACACGAAGGGGGCGAGCACCACGGAGACTTGCTCCGCTTCGATACGCGTTGGACCCGCCTGGCCGTGAAGGTCATCGTCGCGGCTTCGGTCATCGGATTTTTGGCCATCAGCCTGCTCGGCGTGGACGAGTACGCGCAAGGTCCGGCCGTGGTGCGCATCGACGGACGTCGCATGGTGACCGCCACTTCGCCCGCCACGGTGGAGACCGTCGAGGTGAAGCCCGGGCAGTGGATCGAAGCCGGCGCCGTGCTCGCGCACATGGTCGATCAAGACGAGCGCAACGAGCTCATGCGAGCCTCGAACGAGTTCGAGCTGCAGCTCGCACGTATGCTGCGAGACCCCAACGATCCGGTGGCCAAGCAGACCCTGGCCGCCCTTCGATCACGCAAGGATCAAGCGAAAAACGTAGTGGAAAGCCGCACTCTGCGTGCGCCCGTGTCCGGCTACGTGAGCGACGTGCGCGTGCGCGTGGGGCAGCACGTGAACCCGGGAGACGTGGTGGCCGCCGTGGCCCCGAAAGACGCCGGCGCGGCTTCGCTCGTGGTGCTGCTGCCGGCCGAGTATCGCCCCATGCTGCGCCAAGGGCAGAAGCTCCGCTTCGAGCTCGACGGCTTTCGCTACGAGTACGCCGATCTGGCCGTGCTCGACGTCTCGGCCGAGGCCATCGGTCCGCTCGAAGTGCAGCGTTTTCTCGGACAAGACCGCGAGGGCGCGGTGGCGCTCACCCCCGGCGCCAAGGTGCTCGTGACCGCCAAGCTGCCCGCTTCGTCGTTCACCTCGGAGGGCAAGCCGTACGGTTACTTCGACGGGCTCACCGGCAACGCCGAGGTGCGCGTGCGCCGTGAGCCCATCCTCGTGACCTTGGTTCCTGCGCTGAAAGCGCTGCTCCCGGAGGGGTGAACGTTTCGATCACGGGGCTCGTTTGCTCCAGGAGATCACCCGCGCACGACGCGAGAGGCCGAGCACGCAGGGCGCGTGCTTTCGGCCTTTTTGTGCCCTTTCGAGGCGCTTCGGCGCGGACCTCGGCTGGCCCTCGCTTTGCAATCTCGTCTCGCATGGTCGAAGGCGCGCACTCCCCCGAGCTCTCCGAAGCCAAGCGCCTCACCGAGCGCTTCCCGGTGCTGGCCCGTCTCGGTCGCGCGCTGCACGCGCCGGAGATTCCGGAAATTCGTCAGACCATGGCCACCGACTGCGGCGCCGCTTCGCTCGCCATGGTGCTCGGTTCGCTCGGCCGCCATGTCGCCCTCGACGAGCTTCGCTCGGCCATGGCCATCGGCCGCGACGGCGTGACCGCGCGCGCCATCGTGGAGACCTCGGCTCTTTACGGCCTGCGTGGACGCGGCGTGCGCATCGAGCTGGAAGACCTGGCCGAGGTGCCCTCGGGATCCATCCTGCACTGGAATTTCTCGCACTTCCTGGTCTTCGAGGGAATGCGCGGCGACGACGTGGCGGTCATCGACCCGGCCTTCGGACGCCGCGTGGTGCCGCGCGAAGAGGCGCGGAAGGCCTTCACCGGCGTGGCGCTGCTCTTCGAGAAGGACGAGCTGTTCGTCAAGTCGGCCAAGCCGGGCACCGCGCTCCGTCGCCACGTGACCATGCTCTTCGCGGGAGACCGCGACTGGGGCCGCATTGCGCTGCTCTCGCTGTTCTTGCAGGGGCTCGCGCTGCTGCTCCCGCTCTTCAATGGTCGCCTGATTGACCGCGTGGTTCCGCGCAACGACACGCACCTCTTGGCCGTGCTGGGCGTCGGGTTCTTGCTGACCGTGGTGTTCCACTTCTTGGCCACCATGACGCGCAGCCAGCTGCTTTTGCACCTGCGCACGCGCTTCGACGCCAAGCTCACCATGGGCTTCGTCGAGCACATGATGCGCCTGCCGTACGACTTCTTCGAGCGTCGGCAGGTGGCCGACTTGCAGATGCGCGTGGGCAGCGTGGCCACCATTCGAGAGGTGCTCTCGGGCGCGGTGCTCTCCGGCGTCATCGACGGAACCCTGGTGGTGGTGCACCTCGTGTTCGTGTGCTGCATGAGCCTGCGCATGGCAGGTCTCGCGCTGCTCTTGGTAGCGGTCCAAGCAAGCGTGTTCTTGATCTCGCGAAAGCGCCTGCAGCAGCTCTCGGCCAGCACCATCTCCAAGCAGACCGACGCGCAGAGCGCCCTGAACGAGCTGCTCTCGGGAATGGAGTCGCTCAAGGCGAGCGGCGTGGAGCACGGCGCCTCGCAGCGCTGGGCCTCGAACTACGTGGACCTCTTGAACATCGGCCTGCGCCGCGGTGGTACGGCGAGCCTCTCCGAGGCCATGCTGGGCACCCTGGCCATCGTGGGCCCCATGGCCCTCTTGCTCGCCGGCATCCTGGAGGTCATGGCCCAGCGCATGACCTTGGGCACCATGCTCTCGGCCGAGGCCTTCGCGGTGGGCTTCATCCAGCCGACCATGAGCCTGGTCGGCACGTTGCAGAAGTTGCAAACCGTGAAGGTCCAGCTCGAGCGCATCGACGACGTGCTGAAGACCGCGCCCGAACAAGACGCGGACAAGCCGGTGCGCGCCGCGCCCAAGTTTCGCGGGGAAATTTCCCTGGATCGCGTGAGCTTCCGCTACGGCCCCAAGACGCCCCTGGTGGTGCGCGAGGTCTCGGTGAAGGTGCGCGCGGGCGAGTGCATCGCCATCGTGGGACGCTCGGGCTCGGGCAAGACCACCCTGGGACGCCTCTTGCTCGGCCTCTATCAGCCGACCGAAGGCGCGGTGCGCATCGACGGCATGCCGCTCGGCGCGTTCGACCTTCGTTCGGTGCGCCGTCAGCTCGGCGTGGTGGTGCAGCGCCCGCACGTGTTCGGAACCACCCTGCGCGCCAACATCGCCCTGGCTGACTCCTCCATTCCGCTCGCGCGCATCCAAGAAGCCGCCAAAGCCGCCTGCATCCACGAAGACATCGCGAAGATGCCCATGCAATACGACACGCCGGTGGTGGCAGGAGGCTCTTCGCTCTCGGGTGGGCAGCGGCAACGGGTCGCCCTGGCGCGTGCGCTGGTGTCGGATCCCTCGGTGCTCCTGCTCGACGAGGCCACGAGCGCCCTCGACGCGGTGACCGAGAGCGTGGTGCAGAAGAACCTGCAAGCCCTCTCGTGCACGCGCATCTTCATTGCGCACCGATTGAGCACGGTGGTCTCCGCCGACCGCATCCTGGTCATGCACGAGGGCGCCCTCGTGGAGCAAGGCACACACGCCGAGCTTTTGGCCAAGGGCGGTTATTACGCGAAGCTCGTGCGCGCACAGCTCGGTGGCCTGGGCGAAGGCGCCGAGCCGGTGGTGGCGAAGCCCGAGAAGCCCGCCGCGAAGCCGGTGCTCGACCAACCGGCCGCGGCCAAGCCCGTGGCTCGAGATGCCAGCGTGGCCCGCGCACTCCCACTGGCCCCGGCTCCTACGGCCCCGGCTCCTGCGGCCCCGGCTCCTTCACCAGATGCCGCTCCTGCGGCTCCGGTGTTGCAGCCTGCTCCATTCGGGCCGGTGGCAAGTGTGCGCCTCGAAGCGCATCAGCCGCCCTCCAGCGTGCGCGACGACCTGCCCACGCGGCCTTCGATTCCGGCCTTCGAGCGTCCGGCGGCTGCGCAAGGCGGTCGCCCTTCGGCCAATGCTTCGCACCCGAAGAAGCCCGGCAAGGCGCACGAGAGCGCGCAGGTCTCCGCGCCCCGTATGCCGTTCGTGCCGAGGAAGCCCTCGTCGCCTCGGGCACCTTCGGCACCGCTCGGGGGGCGCGCGGGCGCGATGCCCTCCGCCGGGGCGCTGCTCGATTCGGCCGGCGGGGGAATGCGCGCGCTGCCGCTGCCGCAGGGACGAGACTTCGACGATTTGCCTACGTTTCCAGGGCAATCGCGCCTGCGGACCGAGCTCGCCGAGGGCCTGCCCGCCTTCGAGCTCGAGTCCGGCCCGTCGTCGCATGCGCACGCCGCCACGCTTCGCTTCCGGAGGACGTCTTGAGCACCGTGTACCGTACGTCGGCCGCTCCCACCGAGCGCTCCTCGTCGTCGTCTCACCTCGTGAAGACCGAGCGCGCCCTGCCTTGGGTGAAGAAGCTCGCGCCGTATGCCGTGGTGGTCCTGGCCATGGTCCTGGCGCCGGTGCTCGGGCTTCGCCTGGCGCGCTCGGCGACCGCGCCCATGCCCGCGCCCTCGCCCTCGCCCTCGCCCAGCGATTCCCCGACGGCGCTCGTCACGGTCTCCCATGCGAGCGTCGTGGACTCCTCGAAAGACTTCGTGGGCGTGCTGCTCCCTCCTCGCATGACCAACCTGGCGCCCAAGCTGGACGGCACCGTGCTCGAAGTGCACGCCAAGCTCGGACAGCGCGTGAAGAAGGGCGATTTGCTCTTGGTCTTCGATCCGCGCGAGCGCAAACAAGCCCTCGCGGCGGCCAAGGCGGCCTATGCCTCGGCGCGAGCGCAAGCGGGCGCAGCCGGCGCGGAGGCGGCCGCGGCTCATCGGCGCTCGGCTCGGCGCAATGCCACGGTCACCGTCGAAGGACAGGTCATTCCGCTGGTCTCCGGAGAAGAAGCGGCGCAATCGCAGTTCGACGCGCAAGGCGCCGGAGCGCGCGCCGCGGCCGCCGGGGCTCAGGCCGCGGAGCAAAAGGTGCGCATCGAGCAGCTCGAACAAGCCTTGGAAGAGACCCGGGTGGTGGCCCCCTTCGACGGCGTGGTGACCGGCGTGTACTTCGAGCCGAACATGCTGGTGCACGCCGGAGAAGCCACGGTGCGCGTGGTGGGCGGGCAGGGGCTGCGCGTGCGATTGGCCGTGCCCGAAGAGTCCTTGGCCGAGCTGCGCGCGCAGAAGAAGGCCACGCTGCGCATCGACGATCGCGTCTTTGCCGCCAGCCTGGACGACGTGGCCCCCGAGGTGGAGCCCTCGTCGCGCACGTACTTCGTGGAGGGCGCGGTGCAGCGCGCCGAAGAGACCTGCGGCGGCGATTGTTCCTTCTTCGCCGGCCGCGTGGTGCGCGCTTCGTTCGCGGTTCAGGAGCGTTGAGGCTCGAGCCCCGCGTCGCTCGGAGTGGCGAAAGGCGCTTTCCATGACGTGCGGGAATGACATCGTGTAAAGGATGCTTTCCATGAGCGTCCCTCTGGAGAACCGCGTCCGCGAGACCCGCGAAGCCCGTGGCCTTTCGCAAGTCGAGCTGGGGGAAGCCGCCAATCTCTCGCGCCAGAGCGTGGGCGCCATCGAAGCGGGCCGCGCCACTCCCTCGGTCGACGTGGCGCTGCGGCTCGCTGCGGTGCTCGAGTGCCGGGTGGAAGACCTGTTCGGCGCGCGCCCCGAAGAGCCGAAGCTCGCGGCCGAGCTCGCGGACGGCTCGGATCTCGCGACGACCTCCGCGATCGAGGGCCGCGTGGTGCTGGCGCGCCTCGCCGGCCGATGGGTCGCCCACCGCCTGCACGGTGAAGGCTTGCGCCGCAGCGCGGACGGGATCGCCACGTCGACCAAGGGCAAGGCCTGCGAGGTGACGCTGCTCCGGCCCAAGGCCGCCCTCGAAGACAACGTGGTGCTGATGGGGTGCGCGGCCGGTCTCGGACTGCTGGCCGACCGGGTGGAGGCGAGCGGGAGGGGAGGTCGCTATGCGTTCCTCGCGCGCTCGAGCACGGCCGCCCTGGAGGCGCTCTCTCGCAAACGGATCCACGTGGCCGGCGTGCACCTGGTGGACGGAAAGACCGGCGAATCGAACGTGCGCGACGTGCGCCGCCTGGTGAAACAAGCCGTCTCGCTGATCACCTTGGCGCGTTGGGAGGTGGGCCTCGTGGTGCGCGCCGGCAATCCCAAGAGCCTGCGCGCGGTCGCGGACCTTGCGCGCCCGGGGGTGTCCTTCGTTCCACGAGAGCCGGGCTCGGGCGCGCGTCGCCTGTTCGAGCGAGAGCTCCACGCGAGCGGCACGCCCCTCGAGCGGTGCACGTTGACCGCCGTCGTGGGCGGTCACCTGGAGGTGGCGCGCGCCGTCGCCCTCGGCGTGGCCGACGCAGGCATCGCGTCACGCGACTCGGCACTCGAGGCCGGGCTCGGGTTCCTTCCGCTCACCGAAGAGCGCTACGACCTGGTGGTCCCGAGCGAAGGCCTCGGCGATGCACGGGTCGCGCGTCTGTTCGACGCCCTCTGTTCTTCGGGCTTCCGCAAGGAGCTCGCCACTCTCGGCTACGACGTGAGGTCCTGCGGCGACCGCGTAGCCGAGCTGCCCGCCGCCTGATTGTCGGAGACACCATGAATCGATCGTTGGCCGGACTCGGCCTGATGGCTTCGTTTTGCCTTTTTTCTTGCTCGAGCACGAAGGAGTCGACCCCCTCGGGCAACTCCACGGACGGGGGCACGTCCGCCGAAGGTGGCGCGGTCGACCGCGGTCCGCGCACGCTCCCCTTCGAGGGGGACCCCAATGGGCTCTATTGGGACGACCCGACCCAGACGCTCTACGTCGCCGACGACAACGGCAATCGTATCCTTCGCTGGACCGACGCGGCCGGCTTCTCCTTGGTGGCCGAGCTGCCCGCAGCCTCGCCTCAGGGCGCGGGCCTCGGGCAAGTGGTGCGCACCTCGGACGGCACGCTGGTGGTGACGCGCTTCGGGGGAGGCTCGGCGGGAGACGTGGTCTTCGTGCCCCCCGGGGGCGAGCCCAAGGTCGTGCCCGGCCTCGACCGCGAACGCCGCCGTATCGGCCTCACCGTGGCGAGCGACGGGCAGCTCTACGACTCGTGGTTTTTGCGGCTCTCCACCGGCGAGCGCGCCGGATCCATCGGTCGGCTCGAGCTGTCCGGCAGCGAGCCGGAGGTGCTCACCGGACTGAAAAAGCCGATCGGCGTGCTCGCGGTCGGGTCCGACTTGCTCGTGTCGGACCAAGAGCTCGGGCAAGTGCTGAAAGCGCCTCGAAGCAATCCCAATGCCTTCACGGTGCTCGCCACCGTGGCCTCGCCCGACCTGCTCGCGGCCGGACCGGATGGCTCGCTCTTCACGGGCAGCGCGGGCGGAAACCTCTACCGCATCGCCGCGAGCGGCGCCGCTTCGGTGTTCCAATCGGGCTTTCAACAGGTGCGCGGCGTGGCCTACGACCCGGGGCACCGCCGCGTGTTCGTCGCGGACCACGACGCCGACGAGAGCAACGGCGTGAGCCACGTGCTCCACGTCTTGCCGGTGGATTGAGGCCATGCCATCGTTACGGCATCCCCAGGCGCTCGCGCTCGCGAGCATACTCTCCCTCGTCGCGCAGGCCTCGGTCGCGCACGCGCAATCGGCGGCCTCTACCGCTCCTGGGCCGCTTCCGGCTCCTCCCAGCCCGACTTCGGGGTTGAGCCCGGGCGCTCTCGAGGCCTCGCTCGAGACCGCGCAGAGCCGTCTCGCCGCGGAGAACGCCGAGCTGCGCGCCCGGCTCGATCGCCTGGAGGCCGCGCAGGCGCCAGCGGCGCGTGCGCCCGAGGAAAGGCCTCGCCCGGACTCGCTCCACGAGGCAGGCTCGGCGGCGCCGCAGCTTCCGCTGGAGCTACCGGGCTCGGGCAACGCGCGTTCGCTCCTTCGGCCGACCGTCTTGGTCGAGACCGCCTACCGCGTCTATCCGTCCGAGGCCGAAGGCAATACGGGTTTCGCGATCGAGCGTTTCCGGCCGGGCCTCGTGCTCGCCCCCACGAGCTGGTTCCGCGGCGTGGCCACCACCGAATTCGCCGGAGAGCACGCGTCGATCTTGGACGCGTTCCTGCGTGTTCGCGCGACCGATTGGGCCGAATTCACCTTCGGCTACTCCAAGCCGCCCATGTTCGCTTCCTTCACGTACGAGCCGGTGCATACCTTGCCGTTCCCGGACCAGGCGCCGGTGGTCACCTCGTTCCGGGTGGACCGCGACCTCGGGGCAGACGTGCATTTCACCCCGCACGATCTCCCTCTCGAGGGTTGGCTACGCGTGGGCAACGGTACGGGCAGTCCCCTCGGGAACGACAATGCGCTTCCCGCCGGCTACGGGGCACTCGACCTGGTGCTCGGGCGGGCCTGGGTGGGGGCTCCTGCCGATCGGCGCGTCTACGGCCTGCGCCTCGGGGGAAGCACGTTGGTGGAGAGCACGCGCGATAGAGACGGGATTGCCGGGCGCACGTCGCTCGGGTTCGTGTACTTCCGTCCCGTGGTGGTCTCGGGCCTGCGGGTGGTGGCGGAGGGGCACGCCGTGGCCTATGCGGGGCCGGTGCGCCTCACGGTCGAGGGGGCCGTCGCACGTGAGTCGCGCTCCAAAGACGCGGACGGCAACCCGGCCACCCCACGCGTCGACCTCGACGCCATCTCGTCGTACGGCCTGACCACCGAGGTCGCGTGGGTGCTGCTCGGCTCGCCGCGTGAGGTGGGGAGGGCGCCGCGTGCGCGGGGGAGCGCGGACGGCGGGTGGTCGGGGGGCGCCGTGGAGCTCGCCGCACGCTACGACGGCATGTGGCTCGCACGTCGTGCCCGTGACGTGCGCGTGGGCGGCTCACAAGGAGGCGCCCTCGCCCTCAAATGGTGGCCGGTGGACTTCATGGCCGCGACCCTGGCAGGAGACGTGACGCACTACGAAGCGGCTCCCCTGGAAGAGCCGGACAGGCGGGTTTCCTGGGGTTTTCAGGCTCGAGCGAGCTTCTTCTGGGGAGCGCCGAGCGAGCCCCAGCGTCCGCCCGCAAAGCAACGGTGAGTGGCCCGATCGCGCATTTGCTCGAAGGTGGAAAAATCCTATCTCGTCCTGCCTGCCTCGTCGGGGGACAGGGCACATAGCCTTTGTCCTCCCGAGCTTCGTACCGTCGAGAGGATTCGTGAGGCGCAAAAGCCGCGTAAGGAACGGCGAAGAATGGGGTGGGACTGCGCATGGATTGCGCTTCGCGAAGGCGGTGCGCGGACGAGGGCGGGAGAGATGACACGAGTGTGCGCGACGAAGGGACGCGTCGTGGAGGCCTCGTGGGAAGTGTCTCTCCCGCCCTCGGGAATGGAGTCATCGAGCGGTACTTCACGGCCTACTTGCGAGGGCGTTCCCCTTCGCGCTCTCCGGGGTGGCCTTGCGCTCTCCCCTGGTGGACCTCGGGGCGCCAGCGCGGCAGAGCGAGTCGAAACCTGGCGCCTTGGCGGCCGTCGCTTCGTTCCGAAAGCTCCACTCGGCCTCCGTGCACACGCGCAATGTGCGCGGTGAGTGAGAGGCCGAGGCCGTGGCCGGAGGTGCCTTTCGTTCCGGAGCCCGCACGTGCTTTCGCGGAGCGGAAAAAGGGCTCGAACACGTGCGCGCGGTCTTCGTGAGAGACGCCGGGGCCGAGGTCTTCGACGTCGACGTGAACGTCGTCGCCACTCTCGTGCACCGTGATCGTGATCTCGTCTTCGGAGAATTTGAGCGCGTTTTCTAGGGCATTTTGCACGAGGGACGCGAGCAGCGTGGCGTCGCCTCGGACCATGCCGGGGCTCTCGGGCACGACGGTTACTCGTGCTCTCGAGGCTTCGGGCAGCCTCGTGAGGCTCTCGTGGGCGAGGTCTTCCAGGGCCACGTTTTCGGTGTGCGTCAGTGGCTCGTCCGAAGAGAGCGCGAGCAGTCCGTCGACCAGCGTGGCCAGGTCTCGGGTGCGCGTGCGCAGACGCTCGACCGCGGCGCGCGCTTCGGGGGCGAGCGGCTCTTCGGCCAGTAGGTCGAGCTCGGCGGAGAGCGTGGTGAGCGGCGTGCGTAGCTCGTGTGCGGCTTCCCCCGAGAAGCGACGCGCGCGCTCCATGGCGTCGCCGAGCCTCGTGAGCAAGGCGCCGAGCGCATCTCGCAGCGCGCGGACCTCGTGAGCGTGTGGATCACGCGTCATCTCACGCGAGGCGCGGGTGAGGGCGCGCGCGTCGTCGACCGGCAGCTTCGTGACCTCACGTTCGAGCTCGGTGAGCGGCGAGAGAGCCCACGAGGCGGCACGCCGACTCCACGCGGCCGCGCCGAGCGCCGCCAAGAGCGCCGCCGCAAGTCCCCCGAGCGCGAGCCACGCCGTGCTCACGGGCGTCTGAACGGCGCCTGCGGTGACCGTGGTGCTCGCACGTCGAACCGCGCAGGCCCGCAGGTCGAGCCCGGATTCTTCCCGCACGGTGAGGCACGCTCCGTCGCTCGGCTCTGGCAAACCATTGGGGATGCCGAGAGCGCCTTGCCCATCGCGCGCGGCGATGCGAAGTCCGGCGGGGAGCAGCTCGTGTCGCTCGTCGTCCACCTCGTGAACGAGCATGTCGCGCGACGGAGGAACGGGTGCTTTTTCCACCTCCTCGAGCTCCACGGCAAGGGCGCGGGCGGTGGACAAGAGCCTCTGATCTTCCGCACGCTGCACGAGGCGATGGGCGAGCACGAGCGCCACCGTGACCGAGACGAGCGCGGTTACGGCCGCGACCGAAGCCGTGCTGATCGCGACCCGTGTGGCGAGTGAGCGGTGCTTGCCGCGCTCGGGCTCAGGGATCGAGGTCGGCGGCATAACCCTCTCCGCGCACCGTGCGCACGAGCTCGGGATCGAGCTTGCGGCGCACCCGCCCCACGATCACCTCGAGGCTCGCGCGGCTCTCCGCGGTGTCTTCGCCCCACAAGCTCTCCAAGATGTCGGCCCGAGGCACGACTCGTCCACGGCGAGAGACCAAGAGCTCGAGCACGCTCCATTCGCGGGCTGTGAGGGGAGCTTCGCGGCCGGCGACCATGGCGCGGCGTGTTCCGAAATCCAGGAACACGTCCCCGCGACGCGCTTCGCTCGGCGTGCGCAAGGGGCCTCGTCGACCGAGCGCACGAAGGCGCGCGCGCAGCTCGGCTACGGCGAAGGGCTTGCCCAAAAAGTCGTCCGCGCCGGCATCCAGTCCCGCCACGCGGGTGCCCACGTCCGAGCGCGCGGTGAGCACCAAGATGGGAAAGGTATGCCCCTCCGCGCGCAGGGCGCGGCACAGCGAGAGACCGCTCTCGTCGGGTAAGCCAAGATCGAGAACGAGCGCGTCCACCTCGTGCTCGCCGAGGTGCGCGCGAGCTTCGGCGGCGGTGCGGGCCCACGTCACGCGGTGGTCGTCTTTGACGAGCGCGCGAGTGACGAGCTCCCCGACCTCGGGCTGATCTTCGACCACCACGATGCGCATCGAGCGTGACCGTAGCACGCGGGCCCTCGTGGCCGCGCTGTTGCGAGACCCCGGGAAAAGCGCTCGTTTGGGTGCCGTTTGGGCGTGTGGGGCAAGCTCGCTTCATGACGCCCTCCCGACCCTCCCAACGGGCCAAGCGCCTCGTGACGGTGGGCATGGCGTTGGCCTTGGCCTCAGCGTCTGCGGAGCTGACCGGTTGCGTGAGCTCGCCCTACGACGCCCATTGGGTCGAAGACGAGCTCGGCAAAAAAGTGGGGCATGCGGTCGCGCATCGAGAAGCGCCGAAGCCCACGCGCGGCGCGAAAGAGACCGGCGCGAACGAGACGTCCTCGCTCCCGCCAGGCGTGTCCGACGTGGCTTCGCTGGACGAAGGCCAGGCTGTCGCGGTTGCGCTCTGGAACAGCCCGAGCTTCCGGGCCGATCTCGCGCAGCTCGGTTTTTCTCGAGCGGATCTGGCCGATGCCGCGGCGCTGCCCAATCCTTCGCTCGCGTTTCTGTTCCCGGTCGGGACACGCCAACTGGAGCTCTCCGCGACCTATCCGGTGTCTTCGCTCGTGCAGCGGCCGTGGCGGGTAGCCGCGGCCAAACTGGACGTCGAGCGCGTGGCGCGAAGCCTGCTCCAGACCGGTCTCGACTTCGTTCGAGACGTGCGCATCGCCTGGGCCGAGACCACGTTCGGCGAGGAGCGACTGCGCGCGCGACGCGAGCTGCGAACGCTGGCCGAGAAGGGCGCGGGCATTGCGGCTTCGCGCCTGGCCGCCGGGGACGTGGGAAAGCTCGAGGCCGAGCTCGTACGTGCCGATGCCATCGTGGCTGCGGACGCGGAGGGGCGCGCCGAGCACGAAGCCCACCTGGCGCGCGTGCGGCTTCGAGGCTTGCTCGGACTGTCCGAGAGCGCGAAGGGAGAGACGGCTTCGGTGAAGACTCCCGAGCCTCCTTCTCGAATGCCTCCTCGTGAGCTTCGTGAGCTCGAGCGTGTGGCGCTTGCCGCGCGTCCGGACGTGCGCGCCTTCGAATTGGGAATCGAAGCGGCCGGTGAGCGCGAAGGCCTGGAAAAAGCCAAAGTCGTGCAGCTTTTGGCTCGGCTCGACGGCAAACCTTCGGGTTCGGGAGGAGGCGCGCCCATTCTGTTTCCTCCGGGTGGACAGGCCGAGATTCCTATCTTCAATCTCAATCCAGGTGGGCGCGGGCGTGCTTCGGCCGAGCTCGAGCGTGCCTCGTGGCTCTACGTGGCCGCGCGGCAGCAAGTGCTCACGGACGTGCGCGTCGCTCGGGAAGAGCTCGTGACCGCGCTCGATTCGCTCGCGCCCTATGCCGACACGCTGGTGCCGCTTCAGGAGCGCAATGTAGCAGCGGCGCTTCGCTCGTACGAAAACGGCGCCGAGCCGTACCTGGTGGTGCTCGAAGCGATGCGTCGCCTGGCGGAGGTGCGCCTGCGTGCCCTCGAGCTCGCGCTCGACGTGCGCCGGGCACGGGCTCGTTTGGACCGCGCGACCGGCTGGAGGATCGATGCTTCACGATGAGATGTGCCGTGCTCGAGATGCTCGAGGGACTCGAATGAGGGCGCTCTTCTTCGCGTCGATGCTCGCATCGATGGTGCTCGCATGCGGCAGCAATGGCCCGAAAACCAAGGGTGATCCTCCCGCCACGGCCACCAAGAAGACGAGCGAAGCCGAGATGGCGCGCCTCACGCTTCGTGAAGAAGCGGTCGCGCGGCTCGGGCTGGTCGAAGGCGTGGTCGCCGCGGGCACGAGCACGAGCTCACGCACGGTGGCAGGGGAGGTCGTGCCGGCTTCGGGGCGCTCGCTCGTGGTGGCGGCGCCGGTGGCGGGAACGCTGGCGCCTTCGTCTCCGCAGGGGCTGCACATCGGGCAGTCCGTGCGGCGAGGCGAGGCCTTGGTGCGGCTCACGCCCGTGGCCACGGTAGACCGCGACGTGCGTGCCCAATCCGAGCGCGCCCTCTCAGCAGCCGAGACGCGGCTCACGGCGGCCGAGGCTCGTGCGACACGCACCGAGAAGCTGGTGGCCGATGGAGCGGCCAGCGCGCAGAAGCTCGAGGAAGCGCGGGAGGCTCGTGACGTCGCCAAAGCCGAGCGCGACGCCGCCAAAGAACGCGCGGCCATGCTTGCGCGGTCACCTTTGGAGAGCGACGTGGGCGTGGTGCTGCGTGCCCCCGAAGACGGCGTGATTCGCGCGCTGGGACTCGGCACGTCGGGCATGGTGGCGAGCGGAGCGCCGCTGATCGAGATTGTCGGCACGAGCGCGCTCTGGGTGCGCGCGAGCCTCTTCGTGGGCGACCTGCGCAAGATTCGTCCCGAGGCTCCTGCGCGTGTACGTCCGCTCACCGAAGCCCCGGGCATTGGCGAGGTAGAGGCGCTCCCTCTGGCCGGGCCGCCCACGGCCGACAGCACGAGCGCCAGCTTCGACGTGTATTACGCCTTAGGAAAAGAAGCCTCGTTCCGACCGGGCGAGCGCGTCGCGGTGACGCTGCCTTATGGGGCGCGAATGCCAGCCGCACCGTCCACGCCGGCTCCAGCGAGCCGACAGGTCCCGGCTTCGGCGGTGATGCGCGACGCCTACGGGGGCGCGTGGGTCTACGCGGTAGTGGGAAAGTACACGTACGAGCGACGACGCCTGGAGGTCTCGGGGGCCGAAGCAGGCCTCGTGACCTTCGAGAGTGGTCCGGCTCTGGGGACGGCCATCGTGACCACGGGCGCGGCCGAGCTCTTCGGCTTCGAGAACACGGGAAAATAGGCCTATGCGTGCCCTGGTCGCGACCTGTCTTCGCCTGCGTTTCCTCGTGATCCTCGCGGCGGTCGCCTTTTCGGTCATTGGGTTTCGATTGGCGATGAACGCCAAGCTGGACGTCTTTCCCGAGTTCTCTCCGCCGCGCGTGGAGATCCAGACCGAGGCCCCCGGGCTCTCCGTGATCGAGGTGGAGACACTGGTGTCGACGCCCATCGAGCGGGCGCTCCAAGGCGTGGCCTTCGCGCAGGCGCTACGGTCGAAGTCCGTGCTCGGGCTCTCGTCCGTGGTGATTGTCTTCCGTGAGGGGACCGACCTCATGACCGCGCGCCAGCTGGTGCAGGAGCGTCTGGCCTCGGCCGTCCCCCAGCTTCCCGCGGCGGCGAAGGCTCCCGTGATGCTCTCGCCGCTCTCGTCGACCAGTCGCGTGCTGAAAGTCGGCCTCTCGTCGAAGACGCTCTCGCAGATGGAGCTGTCCGATCTGGCACGATTTACGGTACGTCCGCGGCTCATGGCCGTCTCGGGTGTGGCCAACGTGGCCATTTGGGGACAGCGCGATCGGCAAGTGCACGTGCGTGTGGACCCCGAAGCGCTGCGTGCGCGTGGTGTCACCTTGGACGACGTGGTGCGTGCCACACGCGAGGCGGTCGCTCCGGCGGCCGGTGGTTTCGTGGACACGCCCAACCAGCGTTTCGCGGTGACCCACGTGCCCCTGGGCGACGTCGCGCACCTGGCCGAGGTCGTGGTTCCGCAATCAGGACGGACGGGCGCGCCTGTACGCCTCTCGGACGTGGCCGTGCTCGAAGAGGGCCATCCCGTGCCTATCGGAGATGCGGTGATTGGCGAGGGCCCGGGGCTCTTGCTCATCGTGGAGAAGCAGCCTTGGGCGAACACGCTCGCGGTGACACGCGAGGTGGAGCGCGCGCTCGCCGCCGAGGCCCCAGCGCTCGCCGGCGTGACGGTCGACTCGGGAATTTTCAGGCCGGCCACGTTCATCGAGCGAGCCCTGACGAATCTCGAGCGCTCGCTGGCCATTGGCTGCGCGCTGGTGGTGATCATTCTCTTCGCGTTCTTGTACGACCTGCGTACCGCGCTGGTGAGCGTGGTCGCCATTCCACTCTCCCTGGTGGGCGCGGCGGCGGTGCTCTCGGCGAGCGGCGCCACATTGGACACCATGACCGTGGCCGGCCTGGTGATTGCCCTGGGCGAGGTGGTGGACGACGCCATCATCGACGTGGAGAACATCCTGCGCCGCCTCGCTCTCGAGCGCCTCGCGCCACGTCCGAGACCGGCGTTCACGGTGGTGCTCGAAGCCTCACTGGAGGTGCGCAGCGCGGTGGTCTACGCCACGCTGGTGGTGGTGCTGGTCTTCGTGCCGGTCTACTTCATGGAGGGGCTCGCAGGAGCCTTTTTCCGGCCTCTCGCGGTGTCGTACGTACTCGCCGTGCTGGTCTCGCTGGGGGTGGCGCTCTTGGTGACTCCGGCGCTTTCGCTTTGGCTTTTGCCTTCCGTGGCGGGGAAAACGCGAGAGGGGCCGCTCGCGCGCGTGGTGCGTGAGCGTTACGCGGCGATGGTCGCGCGCGCCGTGCGGAGGCCGAAGACGTCGGGGGCGGTGTTCGGGGTCGCGCTGGTCTTCGCGGGGGCGACGCTCCCGTTTCTGGGAGAGAGCTTCTTGCCCGACTTCCACGAGACCGATTTTCTCATGCATTGGGTGGGCAAACCCGGAACCTCGATTGACGAAATGCGCCGCTTGACCGTGCGAGCGAGCGCGGAGCTGCGCGCGATTCCCGGGGTGCGAGGCTTCGGATCGCACATCGGTCGAGCCGAGGTCGCCGACGAGGTGGTCGGCCCCAACTTCGCCGAGCTGTGGATTAGCCTCGACGATGGCGTCGACTACCAAGCCTCGGTCGCGCGCATTCAGGCGACCGTGGACGGGTATCCCGGCCTCACACGGGACGTGCAGACGTACCTGCAAGAGCGCATGAAAGAGGTGCTCACCGGGGCGAGCGGCTCGATTGTGGTGCGCATCTCCGGGAGCGATTTGGGCGTGCTTCGCTCGAAAGCCGCCGAGGTCTCTCAGGCGCTCGCCGACGTGCCGGGCATCGCCAATCTGAAGGTCGAGCCGCAAGTGCTCGTGCCTCAAGTGGCGGTGGAGCTGGATCTGCCGGCGCTCGCGAGGGTCGGTCTGGGACCCGCGGACGTGCGGCGCTCGGTGGGGACACTCTTGCAAGGTACACGCGTCGGTGAGGTGTACCGCGGCGACCAGGTGGTCGACGTGGTGGTGACGGGAGGCGAAAAATGGCACTCGGCGGCCGAGCCGAGCGTGCTCTCGTCCGTGCGTCTCGCCACTGCACAAGGAGCGGACGTGGCCTTGGGCGACGTAGCCAAGGTGACGATCGTGCCCGCGCCCAACGTGGTGCAGCGAGAGTCGGCCGCGCGCCGCATCGACGTCACCTGCGATGCGAAGGGGCGAGACCTGGGCGCGGTAGTCGCAGACGTGACGGCGCGAGTGGGGAAGGTCTCGTTCCCACCCGGGCACTACCCGGAGATCTTGGGCGAGCACGCGGCGCGCACCGAAGCACGCACGCGGCTCTGGGGCCTCGCGCTGCTCGCGCTGCTCGGCATTGCTTGCGTGCTCTATGCGGATTTTCGGTCGGCGCGCATGGTGGCCTTCGTGATGGGCACGTTGCCTTTCGCGCTGGTGGGAGGGGTGCTCGGGGTGCTGCTCACCGGCCGCGTGATCTCGCTCGGGTCTCTGGTGGGCTTCGTGACCGTGCTCGGCATCGCGGCCCGCAACGGCATCCTGATGGTGAGCCACTTCCGCCATCTGGAGCGCGAGGAGGGCATGGCCTTCGGTGAGGCCCTGGTGGTGCGAGGCGCCACCGAGCGGGTGGTCCCCATCGTGATGACCGCGCTGGCCACCGGCCTCGCGCTCGTGCCCATTCTGGCGGCCGGCCATCGCCCCGGAAACGAAATCGAGCACCCCATGGCCATCGTGATCTTCGGAGGCCTCGCCACTTCCACCATGCTCAATCTGTTCGTCGTGCCCGCGCTCTATCTGGCGCTCGGGAAGGGCATGGCGGGGGAGGGCAGTGAGGACGACGCCGCGGTCGCCGGAGGTTGAATCCCGCCAGCGACTCCGTCACCCGCGTGCCAGGATCGGACTCCGTCTGCTTCGGCAAGCTCGCCCTACGCTTCCGCGGCTGGGCGCCCCCTTTCGGCAACCAGCCTCGAACCACGTCAGCCGGCCGGCAACCTTCCCCAACGAGTCCGAGGACTTCGGCAACGCCCCGGACGCTTCCGCAACGAGTCCGAACCCTTCCGCAGCCGCCCCTGAAGCTTCGGCAACGAGCCCTGAAGCTTCCCCAACGGAGAGGGAAGCAAAAACCCCGAGAAAGGAAGGGGTCCGTTCGGCTGCCGACGTGATGCGTCACGCTGCGGAAACGAGCTGAGCGGCCGCCGAAGGCTCGGGGGGCCGAAAAGGAAGGCCTTTTTGGGGTTGCCGAAGGCTCGGGGACGGCTGCGGAAGGGTGGGGGCTCGTTGCCGAAGCGATCCGCTCCGTTGGGGAAGCATTTTCGGTGGGTGCGTCAAGAGCCGGAGCCGAGGCCGGGCAGGGGACCTGCTCGAATGTGATTTCGAGCACTTGGCGTCAACGTCGGTCGGCTTGCCACGCTTTCCACGAGGAGGCGGTTGGGGCGAACCGACCCGTCGCGCTCACAAATCCACCTGCGCCCCCACCTCGATCACCTGCTTGGCCGGGAGCTCGAACCAGTCCGTCGGGCTCTTCGCGTTGCGCGAGAGAAACGCGAAAATCTCTTCCTCGAAGTGTTTCATGCGTCCGGCGTCCGACGGCGTAATGGTCTCGCGGCCGAGCAAATACACGCGTTCGCCGGGCGGTGAGACGACCCCGGCCTCTTCAAGTGCGCGGTTCAGTGCGGGCACCACACGCGGGCTCTCCATGAACCCGAAGCGCAGGATCACCCTAAAAAAGCCGCCTCCCAGGTCTTCCACGGTGGCCCGCTCGTCCGCGGTGACGTGCGCCACCGACTCCGGGCTCACGGTCACCAGCAGGTTGGTCGTGTAGGCAGCATGAAAACGCCTCGCCACGCGTACGAGAGGCAGCGGTGCGCCGAGCGAACGCGCGGAGAAGAAGACGCCCACGCCGGCTACACGACGAAGCTCACCGCTCTCGAGGTCGCGCAGGATGTCCGCGATGGGCACGTCTTGGTCGGCAAAGTAAGCGGCGAGAAACCTTCGACCCCTCCGCCAGACCAACATGATGCCGGTGAAGAACGCGCCCAGCACCAGCGGGAACCAGCCACCGTCCACGATTTTTAGGGTATTGGCGGCCACGAAGGGCAGATCGAAGGCCAAAAAGCCGATGAGCAAGAGCCACGCGAAGAGCGGGCGCATGCGCTTGGTCTCGCGCACCACCAAAAAGAACAGCACACTGGTGATGGCCATGGTGCCGCTCACCGCGAGCCCGAACGCCGCCGCGAGCTTGGCCGACTCTTTGAACGCGAGCACGATGGCCACGCAGGCCACGGCGAGGAATACGTTCATTCCCGGGACGTAAATCTGGCCTTCGGCATTGGCCGAGGTATGCGTCACCGTGAGGCGCGGGAAGAGCCCGAGCTGAATGGCCTGGCGCGTGAGCGAGAAGACGCCCGAGATGAGCGCCTGCGAGGCGATGACGGTCGCGCACGCGGCGAGGGCCACCACCGCGTAGAGCATGGGCCCGCCCGGGCACATGGAAAAGAACGGATGACCGGCCGACTCCGGATGGGCAATCACGAAGGAGGCCTGTCCGAGGTAGCTCACCACCAGCGCCGGCAGGCAGACGAACAGCCACGCGCGCTGAATGGGTTTCCGGCCGAAGTGCCCCATGTCCGCGTAGAGCGCTTCACCGCCCGTGACCGCCAGCACCACGCCGCCCAGCACCCGAATACCCCCCAATCCGTGGTGCGCGAAGTACTTGGCCGCGTACACCGGCGAGAGCGCGACCAGCACGCTCGGGTCGGCCACGAGGTGCTTCAATCCGAGCGCGAACGCCACCACGAACCAGAGCAGCATGATCGGGCCGAAGTACTTGCCCAGCGCTTCGGTCCCCCGCGATTGCACCGCGAAGAGGCCAATCAGGATCACGATGGTGAGCGGCACCACGTACGGCTCGAACGATTTGGTCGCCACCCCGAGCCCCTCCACCGCGGACAGCACGGAGACGGCGGGCGTGATGACACCGTCCCCGAAGAGCAGCGATGCTCCGACCACGGCGAGCACGACCCCCAGGAGCGCGCCTCGGCCGTCTTTCGCGAGCAGCGCGAGCAGCGCCAGGATGCCGCCTTCACCCCGGTTGTCGATGCGCATAAAGAACACGAGGTACTTGAGCGTGACCACCACGAGCAGCGAGTACACGATGAGCGAGACGGTTCCGAGCACGTCGTCCCGGTAGGCGGGATTGGCGCCACTCGTGCCCGCGAAGCACTCCTGCAGCGCGTAGAGCGGGCTCGTCCCCAGGTCTCCGAACACGATCCCGAGCGCTGCGACCACACTCCCCAGCGAAGACGCCTTGGCGCTCGCAGACGGCGTACTCATCACCCGAAAGGGAACCACGGAGCCACCGCCCCGTCAGCCTGAACCCAGCCCCGATCCCGAATCTTGATACCGTCCTGACAAGACCGATTCCACCACCAAAGGGCGGAGCGCGAGGGGGGAACGCCCTCGCAAGCCGCTACGAGGTTCCCTCCAAGGGCGACGAGCCGGCCGCCCGCTAGGGACCAAGAGTGCCAAAAGGGGGGAGCGCGAGGGGGGAACGCCCTCGCAAGCCGCTACGAGGTTCCCTCCAAGGGCGACGAGCCAGCCGCCCGCGAGGGACCAAGAGTGCCAAAAAGGGGGGAGCGCGAGGGGGGAACGCCCTCGCAAGTCGCTACGAGGTTCCCTCCAAGGGCGACGAGCCAGCCGCCCGCGAGGGACCAAGAGTGCCAAAAGGGGGAGCGCGAGGGGGGAACGCCCTCGCAAGCCGCTACGAGGTTCCCTCCAAGGGCGACGAGCCAGCCGCCCGCGAGGGACCAAGAGTGCCAAAAAGGGGGAGCGCGAGGGGGGAACGCCCTCGCAAGCCGCTACGAGGTCCCCTCCAAGGGCGACGATCCAGCCGCCCGCGAGGGACCAAGAGTGCCAAAAAAGGGGGGAGCGCGAGGGGCGCCCTCGCAAGTAGGCCGAGCCGTACCGATCCCGCCGACCGCAGGTCACCCCCCCTTAGAAGCTCAACGCCTCGCCATCCAAGGACATATCCCCACGAGCTTCTTGAACGGCCGCCGCGTGCAATCGAAGCCGGTCTCCTTGCCGTACATCTTGTGCTCGTTGCACTCCTGGCTCTTTTCGAAAGACCCTTCGGACTCGTCTTCAATCTCGCGATCGCAATCGCCGACCTGGTAGACGTCCCATTTGTAGAAGCCGTGCGGGTCCCAGTAGTGCTTCACGTGCACGGGCACGTAGTCGCCCTTCTCGTACTTCTCCATGCACTTCGAGAAGTCTTTGCCGCCGCGCACCACCTGGAACTGGTCGCCGGGGCAAGGGTCCCACTCGAACTCGAAGTCGGCTTGATCGACCTCGCCCTTGTCGTTGGTCTCGACGTCGTGGCGGCTCACGAACTGCAGCACCGACTCGAACTTCTCTTCGCGGTGACCACAGCCCGAGACCCCGCCAAGGAGGAGTAGGCCGACGCCAAGGCCGACGAACGTGCGCACGAGCTTACGAGCGAAAGGGGGCGTGCTCACTGACGTGCCCACTTGGTCCCGTCCGCGCAGGTGTAGGCATCCACGTGGGCGACGCCGAGCGAGGCGATGTCGGGGTGCTTGAGCACCTGGGCGTGGATGTACTTTCCGCCCTTGCCCTCGATGCCGATCTCCTTGTCCGTGGTGGCGTCCGAGCGGAAGGCCACGTAGGTCTCGCCGGCGGCGTTGGCCTTGGAGGGTTTGCCGTAGGCGTCGTACGCGTACGCGATGCCCGAGTACGAGGTCACCTTGCAGGCGGCCTCGTTCTTCATCATGAGGTGGAGCTCCGAGCCCTCTTCCCCGTTGCCGAACGAGGTGAGCGTGATCTTGAGCGGGTCCTTCTCGGCGAACTTGGCGACCTCTTGCCGCATGCGCACGAGCGGAAGAGGCTTCAGGATCTTGGCGCCCGCGGGCGGTGTGGGATCGGCGTCTTTGGCCGAGCTCGACTTCTGGAAGTCCGCCGGCGAGACCACCGAGACCGGGTTCGACCACTTGGATTCCAAGGTGGCGCGCCCGACGAAAAATCCAATCATGAGGCCGACGAGCAGCGCGACTCCGACACCGATGGGAAGAGCGTAGCGTTTCATAGTTCGAGACTCCGATTCGGCAATCAGATGGCGGAAGACACGGCCATGACGACCACGGTGAGGGGCGGGACCCAGGCGCGGAAGCGCTTGAACCAGGTCTCGATGTGCTCTTCGTCCACCACGAGGAAGGCCCAAGTGGTGAGCATGTTGAGCAAGAGCGAGATGTACACGCCGAGCATGAGCTTGTCCGCGTGGGTCAAGTAGCCGGTCGCGGGCAGGGCCGAGATGAGCGAGTAGTGGAAGAGCACCGCGGCGGCCAGCATCGGCGCGCCCGCGTTGGAGCGGACCTCGAGCTCGTCCGCCGGCACCCAGAGTCCGATGAGCGAAATGAGCACGATGATGTACGCCGGGACGTACACGCTGAAGGCCGCGCTGGTGGCGAAGCGGTCGAGGCCGAGCTCGAACTTGTAGCGGGACATGTAGAGGTCGTCCCGGTCGAAGCGCGTGGGGTAGGCGTGGCGGTAGGCGTGCGCGCCGATGGAGGCCACGCCGAAGCTTGCCACGTCGAAGCCCTCGTCGAGCGAGGTGCGGGGCTTGTCCGGGACGAACAGGAGCTGGTCCACGCCGGCCGACTGATCTTCGAGCTCGATGTTCAAGACCTGCGTATCGAAGGGATATTCGCGCAGATCGACCGCGGAAATGAACTTGCCCGACACGTGGAAGAACTTGAACGTCGGCGTATCGCCGATGGTCTTGATGTCCACCTCGTGCCCGTTGGTGAACACGAGGTTCAGGTTGGGCATGTCCTTGTCGCTGGTGAGCGAGAGGAAAAACTCGGCCTCGAACGAGCCGGTCTGGATGTTGTACTCGCGCACGTTCTGGATGACCAAACCGACGCGTGCCGTCGCCGGGCCGCCGAAGCGCGGGTGCGCGAAGGGCGAACGGAACGGGCCCTCTCGGTGGATGGGGACTTTGCCCGTGCCGATCGCGGACTTTTCTTCGTCCGTGAGGTCCTTGGGGAAGTCGGCTTCGGTCTGCACGGTGGCGTAGTCGATGGGAGGTGCGGCGGCGTCGTAGTTGTCCGGGCCGGCATCGCTCGCGCCGGCGCTCGCGGTAGCTCCCGCATCGCCTGCACCGGCGTCGCCCGCGCCCGCGTCACCCGCGCCCGCGTCCTTGCCGGCGCCTTTCGCGTTCGCGTCTTTGCCACTGGCGCCTTTCGCGTTCGCGTCTTTCGCGGCGGCCTTGTCCCCCTTGCCGGCAGGACCGAGAGCGGCCGCCGCGGCAGCGGTGGCGTCGGCGGCGGGCTTGGGCGCGGCTTTCGGCTGCGCCAGAACCTTCTTGGAGAAGATCATGGCGCCGACGATCACGACGACGAGCACCGCGATGGCCTGGATGAATCGGAAGGCTCGCTTCGGATTCGGAGGAGAGAGAGCGGACGGGCGCTTCATGGACGAACGAACGCTAACCTGACACGCCTTCCCATGGCACGGAATTCGCGCGGAGGAGCCGCTTCCGGGGCGGCCTCATGGACCTGTCCCGGCCGGAAATTCCATGGGTTTCAGGCGTGCCCGGGGGGCTTGGCCGAGCTGTGGCCGGGCGCGGGATCCTGGTCGTCTTCGTCTTCGTCGGTGCTCGGCGCGTGGGGGCCGCTCGGCCGAAGCGAGAGCGAGAGCAAGCCCGGGAGCACTCCCGGTGGACGCCCTCCCCGACGTGTCCAGCGTGCAGGTCGACCCGCGGTGACCCCCTCGAGGACTTCGTGGCAACAACAACACCGACATTCTCGTACCGCTGCGCCCCCTCAAAGAACGTAGCTTCTGCGGGTCGACCACCACTTGGTACTGCTTGAGCTGGTGGTGAAGCCGGTGGTTCTCCCCGGAAGGTCGTCCGGTCACGGTCGAGGTGAAGGAGACCGACGAGACGGTCACCGTGCGCATCGTCGATCTCGGGCCGGGCATCCGAAGCGGCGACGAAGAGCGAATCTTCGAGCCGTTCGTCCGCGCCGCCTCCACGAGTGAAGGTCACTCCGAAGGCAAGGGCCTCGGCCTTTCCATCGCGCGTCAGCTCGCCCAAGCGGCAGGCGGCGACGTGCACGCGGAGGTCACCTCACCGGGCGCCGTCATGGTGGTGTCGCTGCTACGGGTGAAGCCACATCTGCCGTGACACATCTTTCGACGAGGTCCGGGGAAGAATCGGGCACGTGAAGCGTATGGCCAGGATCGCGCCTCCATCGAGGCCTCCCAATTGACGTAGCTTCCGTCAATCGAGGAAGCGGAGCCGCTGGAAAAGACTACGCCTCGGCCATCTGGCTCATGGCTGAGGGGTTGCGCATCGGTCACGTTCGTTCGCATGCAGAACGCGACCAAAGGTGCATTCCTTTCCCTTTCCCTCCTTCTGTCACTTGGCCTCACTGCGTGTACGGCGGCAGACGACGACGTGACCGGGTCCGACGAGTCCGAAATTCGTAAGCGAGTGGACCCGAGCGGCAATACCCAGGTCGGGAAGTTCGAGCTGGTGGCGCCGATCTGGTCGCTCAGCGGCGCTTCATTGGCAAAAATGACCTTTGCTGGGAAGCCGATCTCGGTCGGCGGAGTGGTCGAGACGACCCCCGGGGACAAGGCCTGGACCCTCGACGCGCGTGACGTCGACGACATCGTCGTGGCGGCGCAGCAGGTGAGTGTCCCCATCACCAATGGGTCGACCATCAAGCGGACCCTGGCCGGAGTTCGTGTCCGGTACGACCAGCCCCTGACCTTCGGAATGGCGAAGATCGAGCTTCCGCCGGCAACGCTCAATCCTCCCGGCCTATGGCGCAAGGCGCCGGCGGGCATCGTCGTCACGATGCACCCCACCGCCGGTCAATGGAGCTCGTCGGCCATGTCGGGGCGGAAGCCGTTCGGTGTGGCCGAGGGCCAGCTGTTCGAGATCGTGCTCCCTACCACCCGCCTCGAGGTCTCCGTGGACACGATCGATCCCGCGTTCCCGACGCCGAGCACCTGCGAGCTTCCGAAGGTCGTCGCCGGTGGCAAAGGGGCGACGGACTGGCGGCAGGGACGACAGCAGGAAACCGGCCTCGCGCTCAAACCGCAGGTGGTCCCGAGCGGCGATCTGGCTCCGGTCGTGCTCGAGACGTACGGCATCAAGGTGTCTTACCCGACGGTCAACGTGCCGGTGGTAAACCTCGCCCTGAACCGCCTCGAGGTGAACGACGTGCTGGTGGACGGAACTTCGGTCCCGGGCACGTTCACGCTCTCGCGCCAACTGCCGAACGGCTCCTGGGAGGAGCTCAAGTGCTCGGCTCCGTTCAAGACGCACGTCGGCCTCGACATCCCGGACGGCACCTACCGCGTGGTGTCCAGGGCGGCCGGGATCACCCACACCGAGACGGTCTCGTTTCCCTGAGCCTGGGCGTTCCTGCCGCGAGCACCCCGCGCGCGCGCAGGGCTCGAACGTAGGTGAACACGGTGAGCAGGACGAGCCCCGAGCCGAGCGCGGCGATGCTCACCGAGCAAGCCTTCTCCGAGAGCCCCGCGGCGTGGGTGAGCCAGGCCACGAAGAGGAGCACCTGCAGCGCGTGGAGCGACACGAAGTGCGACACGCGTAAATCGCCGTAGCGCAGATGGAATCCGGTCACCGGCAGGCCCGCACCGTCGTCCGGGCCGCCCACGGCGTGGGCGAGACGACCGCCCATGGTGAAGCCGCTGAGCGGCGCGAAGAGCAGGAGCGAGACCCCCGTTCGCACCGCCCACGTCGTGGCGGCCGGGTACGGCTCGCGATGGCGCGCGATCAGGGGAGACGTCCAAGAACCATACGCGAGCACCACCAGCGCCAGCGAGGCCACCACGATGGCGAGCACCATGGTGCTCCAGACGGCCCCGTCGAAGCGTGTCGCGTGATTGAAGTGCGACCGAGTACCGCGAGCGGCCTGGAGCACGATGAGCGCCATCTCGATGCCCATGGTGACCACGAAGACGACCGCGAGCGTATCGCGGAGCGTGGTCGCCATGGCGAGGCGCGGCAAGATCCACGCGAGCGTGCCGAGGAACAGCGCAATCGACAGGGCGAACCGCGCCGGCTTCGGCCCGAGAGGCCTCGTGCCGCGTGCGCGGAACACGAGGCAAGGCACGAGGGCAACGGCGTGCAGCGCCGCTCCTCCGGCGAGAATCTCGAAGGCGAGCGAGGGATCCACGAGAAGGCCAGATGGACCGTCAATACCAATGGGCAATCGTCATCCCCAGGTTCTTTCGGGCGCTGTCGTGGGTCGAGGTCATGGGCGGTCTGCCTGGGAAAGTCGCGGCAAGCTCGGGGATTGCGCGTGTTTGGTCATTCCCGCCATGACCACGCCCATCATGCGGACGCGCCCTGCGCGGGGGAGCGTGGCGAGCGAGAGCTCGAGCAGCTTCGAGAGCCACCCGGGCCTCACGACCCGGCTGCGGCCGAGTGCGTTCAAGGTGCCTTCGGCCACCACCCGGGGGGTCGCGGCGCTGCCCATGACCATTCGCGCGCGCCTCGCGAAGCCACTGCCCACGGGGCCCGGAGCGCTCGCGAGCACATCGATGCCCGAAGGGGCGAGCTCGAGGGCGAGGGCCTCGGCGAACGATTGCACGTAGGCTTTGGTGGCCGCGTAATTGGCGGCGCGAGGAACGCCTTGAAAGGCCACGAGCGAGCTGAAGAGCACGATGCCCCCGAGTCCCCGTTGCACGAGTCGTCGCCCGAACGCGTGCGAGAGCTCGGCAACCGCACGGCAATTGACGTCGATCATGCCGAGCTCGTCTTCGAGCACGCCGTCGAGGAAGTCCCCCGACGTGCCGAAGCCCGCAGCCGCCGCGAAGAGGCCGACGTCGAGGCCGGAGGTCGTCTCGAGCAGCTTGGCCACGCCCTCGCGCGTCCCGAGGTCGGCGTCCACCACGAGCACGTCCACGCCGAAGTCCGTCTCGAGTCGCGAAGCGAGCTCGTCCAACGCTTGCCTTCGGCGCGCGCAAACGACCACCGAGAGGCCACGTGCAGCGGCGCCCAGCGCGAGCTCCCGCCCGATGCCGTCGGACGCTCCGGTCACCACCGCCCAGGGGCCGTAGCGGGACATGAACCGAGACCTTGGAGCGTGGCGGGCCAGGTTGTCGAGGGTCGAGTCGGACATTGGGGCTTCTCCAGAGACGCGGGTGAGAGTTGAGATGATGGTCGTCATGTCAAACGACCAAAAAAGAGAGGCGATCCCTGCCGTGGACCGCCTCGGCGCGTGGTTCAGGCGCGCTTGGCCGTTTCGAGTAAACGTTCGACGAGCTTCGGGTCGTCGACGATTCGGGCGAGGATGACCGCGCCTATCATTTGCGAGGCCCGGACGAGCGCCTCGTCGCTCGGCGCTTGCTTCTTGCCGCGCCGCTCGACCTTCCGATCGAGCAAGGCGAGAAACCCCTCGGCCACGCGGGCGAAGGCCGTCTTGATGGGCGCTGATTGGTGCCGTGCCTCGGGCCCTAGCGCCGCGAGCACGCATCCCACCTCGGGGTGAGACACGTGCTCTTTGGAGAGATACATGGCCAAGGTATCGTCCAAGCTGCCGGCCTTCTCGGAGAGCACGTTCTCCGCGGTATCGTTCGCGGCGCTCATGATGGCCTCGACGACGAGCTCGTCCCGATTGGCGAAGTGCCCGTAAAACCCGCCGTGCGTGAGGTCGAGCTGCTTCATGAGTGTGGGAATGCTCACGCCCGAGATGCCGTCGCGGCGAAGCGCGAGCGCCGCGGCCGCGACGATGCTCGAGCGAACGGCAGCCTTGTGACCCTCGGGGTACCTCATGAGATGATGGCAATCATGGCATGGGCCTCGAGCGCGAGCAAGGACGAATCAGGCCGGGGCGGTCGGGGCCGTACGCCCGAGCGAAGGGACGTGGGCCGGGTGGCCGTGAGAATCCAGGGCCACCATGACCAGCTTGCCTCGCGTGGCGAGCTGACGATCGCCGGAGAGCAGGTCTTCGGCGAAGAGCTCCACTTCGACCACCATCGACGTGCGCCCGGTGGAGACCACCCTGGCCACGAGCTCCACCAATTGACCTTGTTTGACCGGAACGTGGAAGTCGACTCGCTCGCTGCTCGCGGTCACCACCGAGCGACGCGCGTAGCGAGACGCCACCACGAACGCGGCTTTGTCCATCAGCGCCAGCGCCTGTCCTCCGAAGAGCGTCCCGTAGTGATTGGTCTGCTCGGGGAAGACCATGTCGAAGAGGCGCACCTCGGAGAGCTCACCCGCGGCGATGGTCTTGCGTTCGTGGCCGAGGTCTTCAGAAGCTCGCATCGAACGCGACCTCCCCCGTCACGCCGACCTGGTACGCCGAGACGCGTCGTTCGAAGAAGTTGGTCACCTCCTGCACGTCTTGGAGATCCATGAAGTCGAACGGGTTCTTGGCCCCGTAGCGCTTCGCCATCCCCAACGTGACAAGGCGCTGGTCGGCGCAGAAGCGCAGGTAGGTCCGTACGCTCTCCACCGAGAGACCAGCCACCCCTCCGCCCAGCAGATCTTCGGCGAACTGGGTCTCGCACGCGATGGCTTCTTCGATCATTTCGCCCACGTCGCGCTCGAGGTCCGCATCGAAGAGCTCGGGCTCTTCGCGCCGAACCGTTCGCACGACCTCGAAGGCGAAGGCCATGTGGGCGCTCTCGTCTCGGAATACCCAATTGGTCCCGGCGGCCAAGCCGTGGAGGAGCCCCTTGGACCTCAAGAAGTACACGTACGCGAACGCGCCGAAGAAGAAGAGTCCCTCGATGCACGCCGCGAAGCAGACGAGGTTCAGCAAGAATCGTCGACGCTGCTCCCGCGTCTCGAGACGCTCGAGGCCGCTCGTGTGGTCGAGCCATCGCATGCAAAAGGCAGCCTTCTGACGGATGGACGGGATGTTCTCGACGGCCGCGAAGGCCGCGGCACGATCGTCCGGCTCCGGCACGTAGGTGTCCAGCAGGGTCAGGTAGAACTGGACGTGCAGCGCCTCCTCGTAGAGCTGCCGCGACAGGTACATCCTGGCTTCGGGCGCGTTGAGGTGTTTGTAGAGGTTCAAGACGAGGTTGTTGGCGACGATGGAGTCCCCGGTCGCGAAGAAGGCGACCAGCCGACGCACCAAATGACGCTCGGCCTCGGTCATCTTGTTCTTCAGGTCCCCGAGGTCGGTCGCAAAATCGACCTCTTCCACCGTCCAGGTGTTCTTGATGGCATCCCGGTACATCTCGAAGAAGGTCGGGTAGGCCATGGGACGAAGGGTGAGGCAGAGCCCGGGATCGAGGAGGCGCGCCGGCCTCGCCGAGAGGCCACGACCAAGCTCGGTCGGCGCATGCTTCACGTCCTCGTCGGTCACCGCCTTCGCGACGCTTCGGGAAGACTCGGCAGGTGACGGATCGAGTCGCTCCCCGGCCTCCGCCGCGCGTGCGGGCGAAGGTGGCGATGGCGGTGAGGGCAGCGAAGCGGAGGCCTCGGGCGTGGACCGCGAGGCCGGCATCGTGGGGTGAGGCGCCTCGGCGAAACAATCGCCGAACGGGTCGTTCGGGAACGCTTCGGGGATCATTGGCAGGCCTCGCAGGTCTCCGGGTTCTCGAGCGAGCAGGCCACCGCGGCCACGCCTGCGTCGCGAGGGTCTTCGGTCGAGTCGGCCTGCCGTCCGTCCTCTCGCGGGCGTGCCGCTTCGGCGACGGCGGGCGGCGTGGCGGAATAGCCCCTGTCCCTCGTGCGCACCTCGTCTGCGGGAGAGGGCGCTTTGGGCGTCTCGACCGTCGCTTTGGTGATGCGGGTCGCCGGGCGTGAGCGCAAATAGTAGGTGGTCTTGAGGCCCTTCTTCCACGCGTAGAAGTACATGCTCGAGAGGGCGCCGATGGTCGGGCTCTCCACGAACAGATTGAGCGATTGGCTCTGATCGATGAAGGCCCCTCGGTCGGCGGCCATGTCCACGAGCGAGCGCATGGGCAGCTCCCAGGCGGTGCGATAGATCGCGCGAAGGTCGTCCGGGAGCTCGGAGAGGCCCTGAACCGAGCCCTCCGAGAGCTTGAGTCGGGTGCGTGTCTCGGCGGTCCAGAGCCCGAGGGACTTCAGCTCGGCCACCAGGTAGCGGTTCACTTGGACGAAGTCCCCGGAGAGGGTCTCGCGCTTGAAGAGATTGGAGACCTGAGGCTCGATGCACTCGTAGCACCCCGCGATGGACGCGATGGTCGCCGTCGGTGCGATGGCGATCATGAGCGAGCTCCGCAACCCTCGTTCGCGAATGTCGGCGCGCAGCCTATCCCAACGAGCCGTGTCGCTCGGGACGACCCCCCAGGCGTCGAACTGCAGCTCACCGCGTGCGGCCCGTGTCTCGGCGAACGCCGCGTGTGGGCCCCGCTCGACCGCGAGCTCGCACGACGCCGTGAGGGCTTGGAAGTAGATCTCTTCGGAGATACGCCGCGAGAGGTCGCGCGCGGCGGGCGAGTCGAACGGAACCCGCATCTGGAAGAAGACGTCCTGCAGTCCCATGACACCCAATCCAATCGGGCGCCAGCGCATGTTGGAGGCCTCGGTCTCGGGAATGGCGTAATAATTGAGGTCGATCACGCGGTCGAGCTGCCTCACCGCGGTGCGGACGGTGAGCGCGAGCTTGGCGAAGTCGAAGGCCACGCGGTCGCCGTCCGACGTGACGTGCCGACCGAGGTTGATGGACCCGAGGTTGCACACTGCCACTTCGTCTCGGCTCGTGACCTCGAGGATTTCCGTGCACAAGTTCGAGAGGTGCACCGTGCGGCCGGGAAGGGCGGTCTGGTTGCACGCGCGGTTCGATTTGTCCTTGAACGTCATCCAACCGTTCCCGGTCTGGGCGAGCGTGCGCATCATGCGCGCGTAGAGCGCGCGAGCCTTCACCGTTTTGGTCGCGAGGCCGGCGTCTTCGGCGGCGACGTAAGCCTGGTCGAACGCCTCCCCGTAGAGGTCCGGGAGGTGGGGAACGGTCTTCGGATCGAACAAGCTCCAGTCTGCGTCGGCCTCGACTCGCCTCATGAAGAGGTCGCTCACCCAATTGGCGATGTTCAGGTTGTGGGTCCGAGCCTGCTCGTCTCCCGTGTTGTCGCGGAGCTCGAGGAACTCTTCGATGTCGGCGTGCCAGCTCTCCAAGTAGACGCAGCAGGCGCCCTTGCGTTTGCCTCCCTGATTGACCGCGGCGACGCTCGCGTCCAGCGTCTTCAGCCAAGGCACGATCCCGCTCGAATGGCCGTTGGTGCTCTCGATGAGCGAACCTCGCGAGCGCACGCGGTGGTAGGCGAGCCCGATGCCTCCGGAGAACTTCGACAGCTTCGCGACGTCGGTGTAGCGCTCGTAGATGTCCTCCAGGTGGTCCTGCGGAGAGTCCAACAGGAAGCAGCTCGAGAGCTGCTCGTGCCGCGTTCCCGCGTTGAACAACGTCGGCGACGAGGGCAGATACTCGAGCCGTGAGAAGAGGCCGTAAAGCTCGATGGCTTCGGGCACGCTGTCGACGAGAGCGCACGCCACGCGCAGGAAGAACTGCTGCGGCGTCTCCACGACCAAGCGCGTTTCGGGGTGCTTGAGCAGGTAGCGGTCGTAGACCGTGCGAATGCCGAAGTACTCGAGCTCGCGGTCACGCTCGGGCACCAGAGCATCGTTCAGCTTGCGGGCATTCTTGTTGACGAACGAAAAGAGCCGATCGTTGACCAGGCCGAGACGGTGAGCCGTCGCGATCGACTGCGAAAAAGCATGGATCTCTTGATTTCGTACTTCTTTGTCGACGTACGTGGCGAGCAGGCGCGCAGCGAGCTTCGCGTACTGCGGCTCTTCGACGACCAGCGCGGCGGCGGTTCGAATGGAGAGCCTATCCAGCTCTTGGGTGGTCGCCCCGTCGTAGAGGCCGCTGATGGTCTTGGTGGCGACCCGGAGGGGGTCCACGTCGGGCAGGTCCACGCAACATCGCCCGACGGCGCGCACGATCTTGTTCACGTCCACCGGCTCTGCAGATCCATTGCGCTTTTTCACCCGCATCGAGGTCGGGTAGGCCTCTCCTCCGCTCGCGTGGGGAGCTTCGGGGCCGAGTGCGCCCGAGGGAAAGGGCTTTTGGGGCGTCGTTCCGTTGGTCTTGGAAGGGATTGTCTCGTTTTGCATCGTGCTCCTCCGGGCGTGGCCGAGCGGTACCGGACCGTTCGTTCCACCGCTGAAGCGAGGCGCGCGAGATCGATAGACACGCGAGGCCCTCGGACGAGCTGCGCGTCGCACCGACCTCCGCCCCCGCGGGCGAAGAAGGCAACATGAACGAGCGCGGAGACCCGGCGAGGGACGCTCTCGCGGCCTCGTCGAACCCTGGGCGCCCTCCCACGAGGCCTCCAAGTCGAAGCTGGACGCGGATGTCTCTCCGGCCTCCAGATGCGGGCAGGTCTTCGGGCTCTCGAGCATGTCCGGTCCGATGAAGGCCGGCGTTCCTACTGGTCGTCGCTTCCCAGCGTCCTTGCGGACCCAGTGCTACGGACGACGTTCGTTCTCGAATACCGCTGCGGGGCAGCTCCGGAGTCGCACCGGATTCCCTATTAAGGCGAGGCCGAAAAGCTCCTCACCACCAACACGAGACCCAACCTATAGGGGGCGTGACGGGCCGTCAACCCCGTATGTGGACAGCACGACCATTGGGGAGCTTCTGTCGAGCCACGGTCCTTGGAAGATCCGAGTCGCTTGGCGGTTGCCTGCCCGTCGGCGACGTCGCCGCTGCGCGAGGCAGGAGGAACGAGGCAGGAGGAACGAGGCAGGAGGAACGAGGCAGGAGGAACGAGGCAGGAGGAACGAGGCAGGAGGCCGCTGCGCCTCGTGCCTCGAACGCGTCGGACGGTCGGGAACCGTGAACCGGCGAGAGGTCTGAGAAAGACGCCCGCAATCGGACTACTTGGCGAGGGCCTCGTCGATTCGGGAGAGCACCTGCGCCTTGGAGAGGCCGTGTTCCTTGAAGGTGATCCGTCGGTTTTCGTCGAGGAACGCAGACGGCGCCGTGTAGTTCGACGTCTTCAGTTTGGCGAACGCGACGCCCTTCGGGTCGTCGTAGACGAACACGTTGGAGATGCCCGCAAGCTTGTAGGCTTCCTTCCACTCCGCGCACGAGGTGCCGTTGTCGTCGTAGACGAGGTGCACCACGGCGACGTCTTTTCCCGCGACTGCCTGGGCCACGTCGTCGGTGAATCCTGCCGTGCTTCGACACGTGGGGCAGTGCGTGTGGGCCGCGAAAATCCAGGTGGCCTTTGCGCCACACGCTTCGTCGACCGAGGCCGACGCGCCCGTTTCACAATCGCGTACGCCCAGTTCGCCCAACGTTTGCCCGACCGCGAAGCCCTTGTCGGAGGCGCTCGGGCACGCTGCCGCGCCCCACCCTTGAGGGCGGCTCACGTTGGACGGTGGAACCGTCGGGCTCGACGAGGACGATGCGGAGGGGCTCGGCGATGCGGAGGGGCTCGGCGATGCGGAGGGGGCGTGGGCGACGGGGACGCCTGCCTGGTCGGAGGGAGCCCAGCAGCTGCTCGAGGCTGTCTCGACGGACGTTTGCTCGGACGAGCGTTCCTCCGACCTCAATGGGCTCCGCAGCTATCGGCGCCCCATTCGACCTTCCCTCGAACGAGTCCCTCGGCGCGCTCGCCGCCGTCGTCGGTCACGGCGACGCGAATCTCTACCTGATTGCCGACCACGTCACCAGGGACCTCGATGACCGGTGTCAGACCCGTGATCCGCTTGAGCCCAGGGGAGAAGGGGTCCGGCTCGTAGGGCAAACGCACGTCGAGAGGAACGGAGACGAGCATGCCGTCCTGCGAACGCAGGACGCGGACTTCGATTCGCGCCAAGGCTCCCTTCGCGCCCCGCGCGCGAATGGCCGTGAACACGTGTTGTGCTCCCTGGCAACCACGTTGGAGGAGCAGCGTCTCGTCGGGCAATGAAGGAAGGTAGGCCCCGGGTTCGCCGAGGCCGACCGCGATTGCGAAAGGTAGCGCTCCGCCAGCGTCACGCGCCGGGGCAACGGCCGCTCCGTCTTCCCCCTCCGGAACGCGACCCCCGTCCATGGGGGCCGGCTCTCCGTTCGCCGATGCGCACCCGGCGAGCACGAGTCCGAGCACGAGCGCCCGGCGGATCACCGGCGAATCCCCTGCGCAGG
Organism: Polyangiaceae bacterium; assembly: GCA_965225775.1. Taxonomy (GTDB): domain Bacteria; phylum Myxococcota_A; class Polyangia; order Polyangiales; family Polyangiaceae; genus JAAFHV01. Next base: position 145,783 of record OZ245328.1, read on the forward strand.
TTTGGCGGAGTAGACGGCGTGCTCCGAGACGACGAGCAACTCTCCGCCCCGAATCGTGGGGGTACCCGGGAAGTAGAGGCTCGCCGACTCGAACGGGACGGTCGTTCCCGAGCCGAGTCCCCCATTGAGCGACGGATTGCCGAGCCAAGTCGTGACCCGCTTGGAGGCGACGTCGATGCGCCTGACCGTGTGGCTGCTGGTGTCGGCGACGTAGAGCGCATTCTCTCCAGCGGCGTACGCCATTCCCGCAGGAGACGCGAAGCGTGCCGCGGCCAAGTCCCCGTCCGCGGGACCTTTTTCGTTGTCCTTCCCGGCGAAGAGGGTCACGGTTCGCGCGGCCAGGTCGACGACGCGGATGGTGGCGCGTGATCGTTCGGTCACGTAGAGCTTCTTCCCGGCGACGTCGAGGCCGAGGCCTCCAATCGAGCCGAAGGACGCCGTCCCGAACGGTCCGTCGACGGGGGGAGACGCGGGGGCACCACCGGCCAAGGTAGCCACGGTGCGCTTGGGCAGGTCGACGACTCGAATGGCTGCACGTCCTCCCGCGAGTGTGGACGACGCCGCCGCCTCGGCGACGTAGAGGGTCTCACTTGCCGCATCGAAGGCGAGCACCTGCGGTGAGGCGAGGCGCGCATCGGCGAACGCCCCGTCCGTCGGCCCAGCGGCTCCCGGAACGCCGACGAGGGTTGCCACCATCGAGGTGGCGAGGTCGATCACGCGAACGGCGTGGTTGCCCACGTCGGCGACGAAAACCCGCCGCTTCGGGACGTCCCACACGAGGTCGCCAGGTGAATCGAAGCGAGCATCTTTCGCCGGACCATCGGCCGAGCCGGACGTGTCGGGTGCACCCGCGAGAGTCGAGACCGTTCCAGCGGACGCGTCGATGCGTCGGATCACGTTGGCCGACGAATCGGAGACGAGCACCACGGAGCCGTCGTCGTTCGCGGCCAGTCCCTCCGGGGAGACGAAACGTGCCGTAGCGAGAGGGCCGTCGACGGTGCCTTCGGGGTCCTTCGAACCGGCGACCGTGGTCACCGCGAGTGTCGCGAGATCGATGCGGCGGACGCTGCTCGCGCTACGGTCTTGGTAGAAGAGAACCTCTTGCGTGGGGTCGGCCATGGGCTGAGCGAAGGCGGTGCCGAGTCGCGCTGCCGGGCCCGTACCGTCCAGGGGGCGCGGGTCGTCGGCATTCCCGAGGATGGTGTCGACGGCGAATGTCGACAAGCGCACACGCCGAACGACTCCGTCGAAGCTCGTCGAGTAGAGGAAGTCTCCCTTGGCGACGAGCCCTTGCGGAGAAGAGAACCTCGCATCCGCTCCGGTCCCGTCGGTGAGGCCGGCCATTCCAGCGGTTCCGGCGACCGTCGAGACTGCCAACGTGGTGAGATTGACTGCCCGGACGACGTGATTGAAGGTATCGGCGAGGTAGAGGACATTGCCGACCCGGGTGATTCCACCGATACCGCTGAAACGAGCCGCGCCGCCTACGCCGTCGACGTGCTGATTGGCCCCCGTGTAGGGCGCCCCGGCGACGGTGGCGACCGCGCCGGAGGCGAGGTCCACGGTCCGTAGGCACTTGTTGCTGCGATCGGCGACGTAGAGGGTCTTGCCGTCCGCCGAAATCTCGAGAGCGTGGAGGAGAAACCCGAGGCGCACGGTGGCGCCGGTACCATCCGCGTAGCCGGGTTGCCCCGCCGTGCCGGCGATCGTGGTCACCGTGTACGACGGCAGCGCGATTTTGCGCAGCGTCGGGCCATCGGCGACATACACGGCCGAGCCGTCGGGAGCGACGACCATGGCACGAGGGCTTTGGAAGCGCGCGGCGAGCCCCACGCCGTCGGACGTGGCCTGCACCTGCACGCGCCCGGCCACCGTGGTGACGTCGCGGGTCGCGAGGTCCACTCGGCGAATGACGGCATTGAATGTATCGGCGAGCAAAATCGCCGAGCGGTCGGGCAAGACCACGCCACCCGAAGGTCCGCTGAAGCGCGCAGCCTCACCGCGTCCATCGACGTTGCCGGTGGCCGAGCTGCCGGCGAGGATCGACAAAACGCCGCGTGAGCCCGCATCCGGGCGAGCACCGTCGGGCGAGGATGCCTCGGGTGATGCGGCGTCTTCGGGAGCAGGAACCGCCGCGTCGTTCGTCGGAGTAGGGGAGGAGGCATCGACCACCTCGGGGGAGACCGTCTCCTCTCCACAACCAGGCACGAAACACATTGCCGCGATACCCAATGCGGCGACGAGAGGAAGAGTGGTGCGGCGCATGATGTAGGAAATCCTTTTGGTAGCTCAGGGAGTGAAAAACGCTCGCGCTCGGGTGAGCGCGCGCAGTCCGACGCGTCTGCCGAGGACACGGCCTCGGTAGTCGTCGGGCGTGACGTGGATGCCGCCCCAAAGGCGCGATTGGCCGGCCTGGTCGGCCGCGTCGAAGTACGAGGCCCATTCGAGGCGCACGGGAGCGCTAGGGCCGAGCTCGAAGGTCAGGTATCCAGGCTTCGCCTCGAAGTACTCGTATCCACCGGGAAAATACGGGCTGCCCGTGACGGAGGCGAGCACCTCGGCGGCGGCGCGGCTGAAGGTACTGTGGCCGGAGACGTACCCGGGGAAAGCGGGGGTGACGAACGTACGGCGCTGGTACGGAAGCCACTCGACCGCACGAATCCAGGTGACTCCGCCCACACCACGCTTTCGGTCTCCCGGTTCGCCGCGCCAACCCCGGACGACGACCTTTCCGACGTGCCGTTCGAATCCGGCGTGTCGCCCGCTCGCGAGGCTCTCGCTCGTGACCAACTCGATGAGGCCGGGCACGAGCGGCAATCCCGAGGGATGATAGGAGGGGAGCGACGGATCGGACGATTGACCGTACCTGCCCATCACACGAACGAGGGTGATGGGGCGCGCCGACGCGTCGCGACGCTTGATCTCCCAAGCCGCGATGGCCGCGTCGTGGAGGGCGCCGTTCAAGACGAAGTAGGCGTGGGCGTCCCAATCGAGCGCCGTCAATCGGTCGCCGTTCCCGAACAGCTTTCGCTCGAAGCGTTTGTCGTCGGCGACCCGGTTCGCGATGACGTTCCAGTGGCCGGGCGGGGTCTCCGAGCGAGGTCCGTCGGCCCAATACTCGGCGAGGACTCGGCCGAAATCGGCACGCTTCACCCACTGGGGGGCGTACGGCATTCCTGTCACGGGGTTTTGCGGGTAGCCCCCGCCATCGTCCGCCCCGAGCTCGTTTTTTCCCAGGCTCGCCGGAGACGCGTCGACGAGATCGGCCTGCTCCGGGTCGAAGTAGCTCTCGCGCCGGACGATCTCGACGGCGAGCGGACGAAGCTCCGCCGGGTCGTCGGTCGGACCCGGTCCCGGGTCCTCGTAGACGGCATTCGGGGCGGGGCGTTCCATCGCGAAGGGGGTGACCGAGCCCCAATGCGCGCCGAGGTACCCTTGAACCCCTCCGGGAAGGACGATGCCGTTCTGTGTCGCGGCAAGCGAGAGATTGAGCGGCTGCCAGCGCCCGAGTCTCTTGGCGCTAGGCGCCGTTTCGTCGACCGCGAGCGGTTCGTTTTCGGGGACGTAGCTCGTCGTGTCGGCGTATCCCTTCGCTTCGTTCGCGCCGTCGTCGGCGAAGCGCGTCACGTACGCTTCCCCGATGCGATTTCCGAGTGCGACGCCGCTCGTACCGTCGCGGACTTTGTCGGTCGGGTCGAGCCCGAGCTTCGCCATGAGTGCGTCGAAACAGGCGACCGACGTGGATCCTCCGGCGGACCGCGAGTAGCGATGTCGCAGGATGCGGTAAGAAGCAACGGCGATGGCCCTCTCCCGCTCCGCCGGGTCGAAAGGGACCTTCTCTTTCACGAGGAAGCCGAGCTCACTCGGTCGATGGGCTGCCCATGCGTCCCATATCGCGGCCGATAGGTGGAATAGATTGCGCGCGTGCACGCCTGGATTCGGGATATCGCGCCGAATGGCTCCGAGGGCCTGTTCGTTCCATCGGCGCGCCATGGATGCGCCTGGCACCGGCTCGACGCCTTCGGACGGGCAGGCGGCCGGGCCCTCGGGCGGGAGGACCTCTCGCGGGATTGGGGGGGGCGCCGCGCCATAGGCGACGACCACGCCGGCATCGAGACGAGGGGAGAGTACGTTTCCGCCGACGGACCACATCGTGCCGCGGGGGTCGCGGTACACCGAGTGGAGCGATTCCACGCGGAGGCCCGTATCGTTCGGAATGGAGAGCCAGACGCCTTCGCCCACACGACGGAGGACCGTTCCGCGCTCGCCGACCGCGAAGGCATCTCCGGTCGCACTCCCCGATACCCCTTGGAGCAGGGGGGTGGCCGGAGGCGCGACGCTACGCACCTCGAGGGTCGGGGAGATCTCGAGGACCACGCCCGTTCCCGTGCCTCCGACCGCGACCACCTTGTCGCCGACACCGGTGACGGCGAAGAGGCGCTCCGTCGTACCGCTCGCGACGAGCTCGAAGGGACGACTTGCTCCGCCGCGTAGGACGACCCCGCGATCCCCGACTACCCAGACCGTACCCTTGTCGTCTCCCCACACCTTGAGGAGCGCGGGCAGCTCGCCGTCCGGGCGGAGCGGGATGGCCTCCGGCAATGCGACTCGACGGAACGTACCGCCTTTGGGCATATGCCACACGAAGCCGTCGCGTCCCGCCGCTGCCCCCACCGCCCATACGTCTCCATTGCCCGAAGCCCAAACACCGAAGACCGTGTCTTTGCCGAGGCCGGGCGTGGCGAGTCGGGTGAGCTCCCCGTTCGAGTAGCGGAGTACAGCGCCTTCTGCGCCACCGAAGTAGGCCGAGCCATCGGCGAGCGCATGCACCCACCAGAGATCGCCCCGATGGCCGGTCGCGAGGCGGGAGTACCGGGTCCCGTCGAAGCGTAGGACCGCCGGGCCCCGCCCCTTGTCCGCACCTACGAGCCAAACGTCGCGCTCCGACGTTCCTGCGACGGAGAGGAACGCCGAAGGCTCACCCGAGGTGACGACCGCGAGCGCGGAAGAGGGCCCTGCCTCGGTGTCGACACGCGGGACGGGGGCCCCGCTGAAGGGGGCGTCGTCGCCCCCACAGGCAGAGAGCCCCGCGATGACGCCGACGACGACCAACGACGACAGCCCGAGATTCGCTCGCATGCGAAGCGTCATAGTCGTGCTCTCGCATAGATGCAACAGAGTTGCATGAGAACGTGTGATGTTATTGACTCCGTAGGGCGTGCGTGGAAGGTTCCGCGCATGCTTCGTCATCTCCTCTCGTTCGGCTGGGGTACGGCACTCTTCGCGACAGCGTGTGCTTGCGCGATGGCTTGCTCGTCGACGGCGCCGGTGGCAGCCGTGGACGCCGCTCCACCTCCGGCGGAAGCCGACGCGAGCGAGGCAGGAAGCGCGGCGCCGCGTCCACCCGCCTCACCACCGCCGCCTTCGTGTTTCGGTCGGGGACGGGCCGTTTGCAACCCGGCGATCGGCGACGGATGCTCGTCCTCCGAGCGCTGCGACTTTTCCGAGACCGACGCGGAGCTCACGCTCGCCTGTGCCCCGGTCGTCCCCGGGTTCTCCGAGATCGGCGCTCGATGTACCGTCTCGGGGCCCGCGTGTGCGCGTGGCTCACGCTGCACCGAGGGCGTCTGCCGTAAGTTCTGTTGCGCGGGGAGCGATTGCACGGCCGCGGGGGAGTCGTGTTTGCCCTTCGACGACCGCCTGGGGACGCTCGGTGTGTGCGGGGTGAAGCCCGAGTGCGCGAAAGCCGGTGAGTCGTGCAAGCGCCCCTCCGACTGTTGCTCCAGCGACTGCCACTCCGGCCATTGTCACTGAGCGTGGCGTTGCCCGTGCGTCGGCTCGGAGCCGACTCGAAGCTCGTTCGCAAGCTCCCGCTAGGGAACGCCGAGCCGACGGCAGCCTCGCCCCGATCCCTTCGAGGCGTCGGAAGACCCAATCGAACCGGTCGGCAACGAGTCGCGGTTGGCCATGGCGGTGGGCTCGCTTGCCGGAGCGAGTCCGTTCCTAGCGTCGGCGTTCACGATTCCGATACCAGTCGCGCGGCAGTTTTTCGCCGGACCCAAAACCGGGAGATCGTGCCCCAGCGGACTTCTTCTGCCCGTTGGTAGAGGACGGAGCTCTCCCGTGACGAGTTAGTGTCTCGCCGGCTCCGCGTCTCGACGGTTCGTCCTACTCCCCGCCAATCGCGCGCGGGCCTCTTCCGGATCCGCTCGGTACTCGGTCAGAGCGGTCAGCATCAGTGGGACCACCACCGTGGCATCGGACTCGATCACGAACATCGGGGTGTCTTCGGTGAGCTTGTCCCAGGTGATCTTCTCGTTCGGGGTCGCGCCGGAGTAAGAACCGTACGAGGTGGTCGAGTCCGAGATCTGGCAGAAGTAGGCCCATGGTTTGGCCGGCTGCTCGAGGTCGTACTTGGTCGAGGGAACCACGCAGATGGGGAAGTCGCCGGCAATGCCTCCACCAATCTGAAAGAAGCCCACGCCCGCGCCTTCGGAGAGCAGCTCGTAGTGGTCGTAGAAGTCGACCATGGCCTCGATGCCCGACTTGGCAATGCTCGCCGAGAGCTCGCCGCGCTTCACGTACGAGGCGAAGACGTTGCCGAAGGTGGAGTCTTCGTAGCCGGGCACGACCAGCGGCAGACCCTTCTCGGCCGCGGCCAAGAGCCAACACTCGTTCGCGGGCCCACGATGAACGCTGGTGGGTAGCGCCCGAACGAGGTCGTAGAAGTACTCGTGCCAGAAGCGTCGATCGCCCTTGGCCGAGGCCTCCTTCCACATCGGCACGAGATAGGCTTCCACAGCGCGAAAGGCCTCGTCCTCGGGGATGCTCGTGTCGGTCACCCGGCGCATGCGCGCCTCGAGGATCTCCGTGTCTTTGGCCTTGGAGAAGTACCGATAGTCGGGAAAGTCCCGGTAGGCGTCGTGGGCTACCAATCGAAAAAGCGACTCCTCCAAGTTCGCGCCGGTTACCGAGAGCCCGTGCACGAGGCCCGCGCGGATGGCAGGCGCCAGCGAGATCCCGAGCTGCGCCGACGACATCGCGCCCGCCATGGCCACGAACATTTTGCCCCCGGCGTCCAAGTGGCTTGCGTAGGCCAAGGTCGCGTCGCGCAGCGCGCGGGCATTGAAGCTCTTGTAGTGGCGAAGGACGAAGTCGAGGGTAGGAAAGCGAACCGGGTGCATCGGTGGCGCGTAGCACGACCCATGACTACAGTGCTACATCTGGTGACACGTTCGAAAAAGATCGTGACACGAATTCCGAGCGTGATACGAGCAGAGGGCATGAAGAAGTCCGCTTGTGCGCTTTTGGTCGCCTCTCTTGCCGTCGTCGCGTGTTCTTCGTCGGACGCGTCCGGCTCGGGCAAGGTCGCCTTCACGACCTGGGGCGAGGAATTCATCGAAGAGGGCATTCCCGCCACCGTGTTCGCAGACGGCTGGAGCGTGAAGTACGACCGCTTCTTGGTGATCCTCGGCAACGTGAAGGTCGCCGATGGTGCCACGGTTGCGGCGGAGATGGCCACCCCGCGGCTCTTCAACCACGTGGTGCCGAAGCCCAAAGCGGTGGTCGACTTCCCGTCGATTGGCGCCAAGCCCTGGCCGAACGTCAGCTACGTCATCGGGCCGGCGGCCAATGCCGACTTGGGCACCGGCGCCACCGAAGCCGACAAGACCTTTATGACCACCAATGGGTACGGCCTCTACGTGGAAGGCAAAGCCACCAAAGGCGCCGAGACCAAGGCCTTCAAGTGGGGCTTTTCCGTGAAGACCTTGTTCGACTCGTGCAAGGGCGACGTGTCCGGCAAAGAGGTGGACGGCGTGGTGGTGACCAACGGCGGCACCGATTCGGTCGAGCTCACCATTCACGGCGACCACCTGTTTTACGACGACCTGCAGTCGCCGGAGGCGAAGGTCCGCTTCCAGAACATCGCCGACGCCGACGCCGACAAGAACGGCGAGGTGACCCTGGCCGAGCTCGAGGCCGTCAAGCTCGCTAGGCTCCCGGCCGCGAACGGCGGCTACGGTACCGGCTCGGATTCCAAGGTGGTCGACCTTCGAGCCTTCGTGACCGAGCTTTCCCGCACCGTCGGTCACTACCGCGGCGAAGGGGAGTGTTTCGCGAAGCCGCAGTGAAGGCTCGCGCGTAGCTGTCGAGGTGCACCTCGATCGTGGTGCGCGGTCTTCCCTGCTTTTCGTTCGTCTTCGCGAGAATCCGCCATGAAGTCGTCCAACATCTCCCTTGCTTCGCTCCTCTCTTCGGTTGCCGTGTGCCTCTTCGCGATCGGCTGCGGAGACTCCACGAGCTCGGACACCACCACCGGCAAGCGGATCACCTTCGACGTTCGGGTCGCGCAGGCTCCGAAGACCTTCACCTCCAAACAAGGCTGGGAGATCACCCTCACCAAAGCGCAGCTCTCGACGGGGGCGTTTTACTTTTTCGACGGCGAGATCATCTTTTCGCAGGCGCCCAAGAAGCGCCTCTCTCCGTTGGACCTTCTTCTGGGCACCAAGATCGCGTACGCGCACCCGGGTCACTACGTGCCGGGCGAAACCAAGGGTGAATTCCTCACCGCGACCAGCGTCGACTTGCTCGCCGCAGGCAACGTGCTCGGCACCGGGCAAGGGGTCTCGGGCCTCGTGCGCAGCGCGACGTTCACCTTCGGCGCGCCTCCCCAAGGTCCCTTCGCGGCGTCGCTCGGCGGTCACCTCGTGGTGCTCGAGGGGACAGGGAAAAAGGGGGCCGAGTCGCGTGCGTTCGTGGCCGAGATCGACCAATCCGATCTCCTCGACACGAAGGGCAAGCCGCAAATCGAAGGCTGCCCGTACACCGAGTCCGACGTGCAGAGCGACGGCACGGTCACGCTCACGGTCGACGTGGCCGCCTGGTTCGACCAGCTCGAGCTCGAGCTCTTGCCCACCACGCCGAGTCCCGCCAAGGTCGCCGACGTCACCGTGGCCAAATCGGAGCTCGTGCGCAGCGTGAAGGGCGGCGATCGCTACCGCTTCGCCTTCACCGCGAAGTAGCCCGCGAACCGCTCCATCGGTCCGGAGGAGGGCTCCGTCGAATCGATGCACCTGCCGCTCGGTTGTTCCGGACCGCGAGAACGTTGTGCACGCAAGTTGCGCAGAGTACGGGACACAATCGACGATTCCGTCGAAGATTGGCGACCCGCTCGGCCTTGCCCCCGTCCACGAGCGCGCGCCGATTGCGCGCCGACCGCTTGGCTCGTTCGATGCTACTGGGCAGTCGCCGAACCAATTCGGCGATGTCGAGCGCGCCGCCGGAGGCGCGAAGGAGATGCCCTTGAAGAATCCAGGCTCGGAGAGTGATACCCTCGTGCGTGAGGCGATTCTCGATTTGCTCTCGGACGAAGAAGTCGGCCGTGTCGCCATGTGGGAGGCAGGGGGCCCGCTCGAGTCGGGGAGCGAGTACGTCGACCTCGCACGACTACGATCCGGAATACGAACCGCGGACCACTCGACCAGCGTGGCTACCGGGGACATGCTCCCGCGTTGCGCCGTGGACGACCTCACCTGGAAGCGCATCCTGGCCAAGGTCGAGCGCGTCGTGGAACGCACGTCGGGGGCGCGCTGATTCGGTCCGAGGCCTGACGGGGCAGGGCGTGGGACGGGTCGTCACGGGGGCGATTCGGGGGATGTCAGTGTCGGGTCGCAATGCGGCCCCAATCGAGACCATCAAAGATGAAGAAGCCGATGACGCTACGTGAGTTTTTAGAGGTGCATCGCGGGGAGATCGTAAGTCGGTCCCGAAAGCGCCTCGAGGCAAGAAACTCGGTCAACGACGAGGAGCTCGGACGAGGTCTCTCGGCCTTCTTGGATCAACTGAGCGAGGCCTTGCAACGCGCCTCGGACAAGGAGCCCGTCGACCACGCCGAGCTGCGCGAGAGCGCCATTCGTCACGGTCACGAGCTCTTTCAAAGAGGCGTGAGCGTGGGCCACGTGGTGCACGAGTACGGGAACATTTGCCAGGTCATCACCGGTCTTGCGGCCGACCTGGACGCGGCGGTGGCGCCCGACGAGTTTCGCACACTCAACCTTTGCCTGGACGACGCGATTGCCGGCGCCGTGACCGAGTTCGCTCGGCAACGCGAGCGGGCCCTCGTCGACGAAGGGACTGAACGTCTCGGTGTGCTCGCCCACGAGATGCGCAATGCGCTCAACGCCGCCATGATCTCGTTCGCCCTCATCAAACAAGGTGTGGTGGCTCCGGGAGGAAGCACCAGCGCGATTCACGAGCGCAGCCTGGTGCGTCTGAACAGCCTCATCGCGCGCTCCCTCGCCGACGTTCGCCTCGAAGCCGGGCTCTTGCGTCTCGAGCGAATTCCTCTCTGGGAAGTGGTTCAAGAGGCGGAGATCAGCGGACGCATGATGGCCGAGCCGCGTGGTATCCGGCTGGACGTGTCACCTGTCGATCCCTCGATTTGCGTCGCGGCGGACCGCCAGATTTTGGCTGCCGCGCTCGCCAACCTGCTCCAGAACGCCTTCAAGTTCACGAAGCCGGGCACCGGCGTCGCCATGCGGACCGCGTGCACCAACGGTCGCGTGACCATCGACATCGAAGACGAGTGCGGAGGCCTTCCTACGGGGGCAGCCGAGTCCATGTTGAAGCCGTTCGTGCAGAACGGTCGCGACCGGACCGGCTTGGGGCTCGGGCTCGCCATCTGCATTCGCGCTGCGCGCTCGATGGCCGGTGAGCTGCGGGTTCGAGACATTCCGGGGAAGGGCTGCGTCTTCACCATCGACCTTCCTTCGCCTCCCGCCTCGTCGAGTGCTCGCGTGGACGGGAGCGACCTCGCCCCCGGGGCACGCGGCGCCGAGGGACCGCTCCGCGCGAAGGGACCCGACCTCCCCGCGCGAGCGGAGCACGAGCTCCACGTCTGATCGCGCGAGAAGGCGAACGCGCCGTCGGAGCTCGTCCGGCGGCGCGTTCGTGCAAATGTCGAGCTCTCGCAGAACCGTCAGGGCATGGCGGTGCCGTCGAAGAAGCCCTTCACGTACGTGACGGCTTCGGCGCCGACCAAGGCGCCCACACGACGGCCGGAGAAGTCGTCCGGCTCGATGTGGATGCCGCCCCAGATGCGCGACTGACCGGCCTGGTCGGCGGCGTCGTAGTAAGAAGCCCATTGGAGCTTCACTTCCGTGGTGGGCCCGATCTCGAAGCTCAGGTACTTGTCCTTCGGGCACACGTATTCCGCGAAGCCACCGGGGAAATACTGGCTTCCGGTGATTTGCGTAAGTACCTCGGCGGCGGCACGACTGAACGTGCTGTGACCGGAGATGAAGCCGGGGAACGCGGGCGTCACGAAGTTTCGGCGCTGGTACGGCATCCAATCAACGCCGCGCACCCAGCCCACGCCCGAGCGTTCGGTCGTACGGTCTCCGGGTTCTCCGCGCCAGGTCTTGATGGCGACCTGTCCGACGAAGAGCGAGAGGTTCGCATGACGTCCACCGGGGGCCGCGGTCTCTTTGGTAATGAGCTCGACGAGGCCAGGAACCAGGGGCAGACCGTCGACCGAGTAGGACGGTTGGGCCGGATCGCTCGATTGGCCTTTCTGCGCCATGTAGCGGACGAGTGCGATGGGCCGGGCGCGCACCGTGCGGCGCTTGGTATCCCAGGCACTGATGGCGGCGTCGTGGAGGGCGCCGTTCATGGCCAGATAGACGCGCACGTCCCAGGCCAGTGCCGAGAGGTCGGGGCCCGTTCCGAAGAGCTTTCGTGGTGCGTTCGGCGCATCCGCGACACCGTTCGCGAGCACGTTCCAGTGCCCGGGAGGGGTCTCGGACTTGGGGCCGTCGGCCCAGAACTCGGCGAGGGCTCGGCCGAAGTCGCCGCGCTTCACGATGGCCGGCGCATAGGGGAGCCCGGTGATCGGATTGGCGCTTCGGCCGGCGCCGTCGTTGGTGCCGAGCGGGTTGTTGCCGTAGGCGCCCGGAGACGTATCGATGGTCTCGGCGTCGGCCGGATCGAGATAGCTCGACTTGCGCAGGACGTCGATCACCACGGGCTTGATGCTGGCGCCGAACGCCGGAGGCTCACCTGCGTCGTGCCAAGGCACGGCATCGGATGCGCGCTTCATGGCGAACGGCTTCACTCCGCCCCAGTTGGACCCGATGTAGCCTTGCGTGCCGGCGGGCAGTACGATGCCGTTCTGGGTCGCGGCGACCGAGAGATTGAGCGGCTGCCAGATGCTCGGATCGACCATGGTGATGCCGGGCGAGTCGACCACCAGCGGAGGGTTGGGCGAGGTGTACGGCGTGAGATCGGCGTAGTTGGCGGCTTCGTTCGAGCCGTCGGCGTCTCCGTACGCGAGCACGGCCTTGGCGATACGATTGCCGAGCGCGCGCGGCGTATCGCCCGTGTCCGTGGTGTCGTCTGGATTGAAGCCGAGGTCGGTCATGACCGCGCGGTAACACGCGGCCGAGACGGCCCCTCCGCTGGCCTTTTGATAGCGGCGCGTGAGGATGCGGAAGGCGGCGTACGAGATGGCCTCTCTGCGCGCGGCGTCCGGGTCCGCGGCGGTCTGGCGCTCGTTCACGAAGACGCCGTCCGCGGTGGTGTCGTAGGCCGCCCAGGCGTCCCACATCGCAGCCGACAGATGATAGAGATTGCGCGCGTGTACCGTGGGGCGGGGGAGATCTCGCCGAATGGAGGCCAAAATCTGCTCGTCCCAGCGGCGCGCGATCGACTTGTCCTTGGCAATGGCAATCACGTCCGCCGGGCAGGTGACGGCGGGGGTGGTGCCGTCGGGACCTGCGTCGGCGACGACCGGCGTCGGGATGCGCGGAACGGATTTCTCGCCGTAGTGCGAAATGCCTCCGGCCGCGAGCGAAGGCGAGAGCACCTCACCGCCCACCACCCAGAGGTCTCCTTCGGGGGCGACCCAGGCGGCGTGATAGGATTGAACCTTCACGGGGGGCTGGCCGGTCGAAGGAAGCAGCTTCCCGTTCTGACCGGGGACGAGGTCGTAGACGATGGCGCGCTCGCCCGTGGCGTAGACGCGATCCTTGGTGGCGAAGAGCCCTTGGATGAGCGCGGTGTCCGGAGGAGAGATGTCGCGCACGGATTCCGTGGCGGCGTCGATTTCGAGGGCTCGCCCATTGGAGGCACCACCTACGGCGTAGACCTTCCCGCCCGCGCCATGCACGGTGAAGAGGGTCTCCGTGAGACCGGACTTGACCACCTTGAAGGTGCCGCCCGCTTTCTTGTGGAGCAGCGTTCCTCCGCCGCCGACCACCCACACGTCCGAGCCTTCCGCGTAGACCTTGAAGAGGCCCGGGCATTCGCCCTGGTCGAGGCGAGGCATGTCGTCCGGGAGGCGCTCTTCCTTGAACGAGGTGCCGTCGTAGTGCCAGATGAAGCCGTCCCGTCCGCTCGCTCCGCCCACCGCGTACACGTCGGTCGCGGAGAGGGCGAACACGCCGTACACGGTCTGTTTGGCGAGGCCAGGGGTCGGCATGCGTTGGAAGGTGGTGCCGTCGTAGCGGAGCACCATGCCCGAAGCGCCGGCCATGAAGACGGGGCCCTTGTTGGGCAGCGCGTGCACCCACCACAAGTCACCGTGCTGCCCCGTGGGCAGGTTTTTCCAGGCCGATCCGTCGAAGTGGTAGACGCTCGGGCCCGCGCCCTTGTCCGCGCCCACCACGTACACGTCGCTCTGGGAGGTGCCGCTCACGGAGAGCAAGGCCTCGGGGAGGGCGCTTGCCACATCGTGCCACGCCTTGGTGGACACGGGCGGTAGGATCACGTCCGGCGTGCTGCCATCCGGTGGCGTGACCACCACTTTCGGATCGTCCGGACAGCCCGCAAGGCCGGTAATCATCAACGGCAAGAGGGCGAGCGGAGCTAGGAGCGCGCGGCGTGACTTTGTAAGCATTGCGTACCTCGCCAGCAAACATCGCACCAAGTGGTGCGGGCTGCTAGAGATCTCGGCCCGCAATCACTTCGGCAAGCGTCCCCATCGCACGGCGCCCCCTGCGGCGCGGGTGGCCGTGTTCGTCCAAAAGACGCGGTCGCCATCGCTCGCCATGGAGAACACACTCTTCACGTCGGTCTGAGCCACGCGGCAGAGGCTTCCGTCACGGCGGACGACGCGCACGTCTTCCGCGCCCGAGACGTCGCGCGTGCTGAAGGCGACCCCGGACGTCAGCGCGACCGCGCTGCGGTAGGCGCGGGCATTGGCGGCGAGCGTGCCTTTCGTCCCGCCCGCGCGGGGGACCTTGAAGAGGTCGCCATTCTGGGCGAACACCACGTCGGTCGCGCCAATCGTGTAGGCGTCGATGCCGTCGGTTTCGTCGACCAGGAGCTCCGCATTGGCCGACTTGTCCGTGCGTTTGGCGTGAAAGAGGCGCCCGCCGGAGAATCCCCAATAGAGATCGTCGCCGACCAGCTCCAACGAGCGAACGTCGGTGCCGGCCTCCAACGTATGCGAAGCCACGCGCGTGGGCGGGCCGCCGGTGAGGGGCGCGGCTTGGACCGAGTAGGCGAACTTGCCGCCGGAGAACGATCGGAACAGCACGTACGCGTTCGTCTCGTCCACGGCGAGCGCGAACGGATCGACGGTGCCTAGGTTGGCGGCGAAGGTCGTGACCGTGCGCGCCGCCGCGCTTCCTTTCGAGGTCGCGCGTAGCGTGGCCTGCGCGCCGCCGTCGGCGGGCTCGAGCCAGTAGACCGTGTCGTTGCCGAGCGCGATGGCGGCCATGTCGCGCGTGGTGGAAGCGAGCACCTCGGGTGTTCCGCCGGCCTTCGGCGCGCGCTTCACCTCGCGAAAGTACCCGGCGCCTTGCGGAGTGGACGTGGTGTAGAAGACGTGGGTCGCGTCCACGCGAACGGAGAGCGGCGCGTCCTCGAGCGCGACGAGTCCCTCGTCGATGGCCGGGCACTCGCCCAAAGGCGCGACCGCTGCGTCGGCATTGGGTTTGGTCGCATCCCCGGCGCCTCCGTCGCCCTCTTCGTGGGGCCAACCCTCGTCGACTCCGGCGTCGGTAGACGGCGGTGGTGTGCTCTCGTCCGCCGAGCCGCAGGCCACGGTGGTCGACAGGGCGAAGGTCAAGGCTCCGAGGAAGGCAAGCGAGAGCGTGCGGCGGTGCATGTCGAGGCGATAGCACCGCCGCGGCGCCGCTCGTGGGCCCGAGGGTGCGGCAAATTGTCGCAGCGAAGCGACGAGGCGCTACGGCGACGATCCGCCGCGCACCGGATAACCGCGCTCTCGCCAGACGCCGAAGCCCTCGTCGAGCACGAAGGCACGCTCGTGCCCAGCGGCTTTGAGCGCGTCCACTGCGGCTCCCGACTCGGCGTGTGGACAGCCGCAGTACGCCATCACCGTCACGTCCTTCGGGACCTTGGGGGCGTAGAGCGAGGCCTCGTAGAACGGAACACTCACAGCTCCTGTGACATGAGCTCGCGAATAGTCTTGCGGAGGGCGTGCATCCAGCACGATCAATCGCTGACCGCGGTCGAGGGCGGCCTTGACCTCGTCGGCGGGCACGAAGCGCCGATCGAGCGGAAACCCCGGGTCGGCGGCCGTGGGATTGAGCGTCCCCGGACCTGGCAAATCTTCGGCACGGGGTGGCAGCGGAATGGGCGCGTCCGGCGGGCGCTGCCACGAGCGAATCAACGCGACCAGGTTCGCGCGCTCTTCCGGCGAGGTCTGCCCGACGAACCCCGGCATGGGCGTGCCCGGTCGTCCTTCTTCGATGGAACGCAGCAAAAAGCCGTCGTCTGCCACGTAGAGAAACTCGGGATTGCCGAGCTTGACGTAGCGCGCCCCTTCGCCGCGCACCCCGTGGCACGTCTCGCATTTCGACGTGTAAAGAGCGGCCGCCGCTTCCGCTCGGCCTGCCGGGCGAAGGTCGGTCGTGGGCTCGGCCGTGTGTGGCGTGAGTGTTCGCAGGTAGGCCATGATCGACTGAACGGCCACGTCGTCCAGGGGGCCCCCACGCTCCTTCGACCAAGCGCTCATGGTGGTGCCCGGTCTGCCGTTCGCGATGGAGCGCTGGAGATAAGCATCCCCCGCCAGAGACAGAAACTTCGCATTGGAGAGCGCCGTCGCATCGTCGGCGCGATAGCCTTCTCCGCTCGCGCCGTGGCAGAGCGCGCAGTACGTCGCGTAGTGCTCCTTTCCAGCGGTCACCGAGGGCGGATCGCTCTCGGCGCAATCGGCCGTGAGGAAGCCGATCGCCGCAACGGCAATCGAGACGAAGAGTCCGTGGGTCTTGCGCGTGCGCATGAATGCCTGACGTTCGATAGCACGAAAGAAGTCGTGTGCACCTCGGTCGAAGCGCCCAAGACCGCCGTGCGCCGTGTGCGCCGGCGCGCGAACTGCGCGAGTGCGCGAAAGGCGCGCCCCTGGTCGAGAGCGCGCCCCACGAGCTTGGACTACTTTTTCGCCTTTCCGCCTGCTTCGAGCATGTACTCGGCCACCGCCTTCAGCTTGGCGTCGCCGATGGATGCGAAGGGCGGCATTTGAGGCGCCTCTGGGCGCTCTTTCCCGGGCGCGCGCGCCCACGTCACGATCCCTCCGGGATTATTCGAGTAGAGCGTCGCGATCTCGGTGAGTGGAGGGCCGACGACTTTCTTGTCGACGCCGTGGCAGCCCGCGCAGTTGGTCTGGAACACCACTTGGCCCGGGCTCTCTCCCTTCTGGGCGCGCTCGACGCCCAGCTCCTTCTCGTACGCGGCTTGGGCGGCGTCTTCGGTCCACTTCGCCGTGGCTTCGTTCATGGCGCGCTTGTGATCGGCGAGCGCCACCCCGCGGTACATGTGGCGACCGCTCGCCATGAAAAGCACCGTGAGCGTGAGGAAGATCGCGATCCTCGGCAGACGCTCGCCCGTGCTTTCGGGCGCGGAGTACTCCTTCCACATCCAATAAACTGCCGGCATCGCGAGTGTTGCGCCGCTGCCAATGGAGAAGAGCACCGAGCCCGAGAACCCGATGCTGGGCAAGGAGACCAGCACGATCGGCCCGAACACGAACTGTGCGAGCGAGACGAGCAGCGCGATGCCGTAGAAGAGCTTTCGGACGTCGCTTCGCGAGAGCTTCTCGAAGGTCGTTTCCACGGGGAAGGCCTTCCTCCCGAAGTAGCCCACGCAGAAGAGGCTCGTGAGGATCAGCGAGGCCGCCATGAAATGCAGGTACCGCGGCAGCACCCCGGGAAGAAGCACGGCCCCCCAGAACCCGTGGACCTCGGTCCACCGCTCGGGGAACATCATGAGGGTGACGTTCCCGAGGAACACGAGCGGAACGACGAGGAAAATACCGATGGGGAGCAGCATCAGCGCGATGTGCTGGCGTCTACGCGCCGCGAGCGCGTCCCACGTGTACTTGTGCAGGTAGAGCCCGCCGAAGGCCAACGTGATCGACGGAACGAGCGAAATCCAGGCGATGCCGGTGAGCGCGTTCGCCGTGTAGAAGTGAATCGTGTAGAGCACGTTCACGAGCAGGAGCGGCGCGACCCCGAGCACCACGGCCAGGCTCTTGTTGACCGTGACCGTCGTGGCGAGCTCCCGAGCGAGCTTGTCGTAGTCGGGATCTTTGAGCCCGCGTATCTGCAGGCCGAACACCAAGATCGAGCCGCCCACCATCAGGTTGACGAACGCGATGTGCGCGATGAACGCCACGATGAGCAACACCTGCAAGAAGACCGGGTCGGCCGGCAGCGGCAGGGGAATGTCGCGCGGAATCGGAGGCTCGAGGGTCATGGCGTCCTCCGCGCGTCGGGGGCGATCTCCGCGCGGGGCTCTTCCGTCTTCCGCGGCTCGAACGGCGGGGATGTCGCGCCGATGGTCTGCGCGCCTTCGACGGCGTCACGATGATGCTGCAGGTAGACGATGTACGACGCCAACGCCTTTCGCTCGGCGGGGCTGCCCGGGAAGGGCGGCATGAAGGGCCGCGCCATGTGCATCGTGCCGATGTAACCATCGAGGGCGTCTCGGTCCCACTGGCCGTCTTCGCCGTACATGCGAGCGACGTTGTCCCGGATGCTGTTCACGCCGACACTGGTGTGGCAACGCGTGCACGCGAGTCGGAAGACCTCACGCCCTGCCTCGACCTCGTTGTTCGCGTCGACGTGACGAACCGTGGTGTAGGTCGCGTGGGCGAGCAAGCCGTCGCGCTGGAGCATGGGGTAGTCGTCTTTGCGAATGCCGTTGGAGTAGAGATAGCCGGCGATTGCATAGGGTTTTCGCACGAACTCGCGCACGCGCTCGAAGGTGCCCACGAGCAACACGCAAAGAACGGCAGGAGCGACCATGGTCCAGCGATTCGCGCGAGACGGCCGGTGGAAGCCGAGCGCGGAGCAGGCGAAGACCAGCACCACGGCTCCCACCAGGATGTACGTGGCCGAACGAGACCATGCGGCGAGCTGCTGGGTGAGCATGGCGACCGGTAGGTTGGCCGCCATCGCGGAAGGAACGCGGCTCGCGTAGAGTGCTCCGCCGAGCAGGCAAGGGAGTATCCACAGGAGGGTCCACCCGGAGATGGCGCGCACGGCCCGCTCCCGAAGGATCGTGCCACGATCGGTGATGGCCAGCACCACCAAGTTGGCCGCCGCGCCCGCCATGACCATGGCGAGGGGCGTGCGGAACGCCAGTTGCGGCAAATATAGGGGATTGAGCATACCGCTGAACAGCGTGCGGTCCGACTGCCACGCCCCCGGATCCATCATGAAGCTCAGGATCGAGACGATGAGCGCCATCGTCACCCAAGACGCGACGGCGAGGACCCGGCCGAGCTTGGCGTGGGCGACCTTCTTCGGGCCGATCCACTTCTTCCAGGTGAGAAAGTACGCGAGGATGAGCGCGACCTCGGTCACGAACACCAGCCACTCGACGAACCATGTCCAGAAGAAGACGCGAATCAGGCTGCCGATGGCGTAGGGGTTGACGAGCGACGCGGAGAGCCAGATCCCCACGCCGGTCATGGCGCCCACCGTGGTGGTGATGAGGAAAAACGTCTTCAAAATGCGGTAGGCGAGAGTGTCCCAGTCGACCTCCGGGTCGCGGAGTCCGCGCCACTCGAGGTAGGCGACCAACGGGATTCCTCCCACGGCGAGCGCGTGGTTCACGACGACGTGAATCGACGCGATGATCGCGATGAGGGACCTGTTGTTGAGCAGGTCGAGGTGGAAGATCGGAATGTCCATGAGCGCTCCCATAGAGCGACCGACGAGCGAAGGCAGTGCGACGCGGTGTCGCGCGACGAATCGCCGCATGTACCGTGCCCGAAAACTTCGCGCGTTCGTATGTGGCGGGCGCGACGATTGCGCGCGGTCGGACCTGCGTTCGTTGTGGTGCGACACTTTGCCGCATCCCCCACGGAGCCGACTGCTGCCACATAGCCGTCATGGCATCGGCAACTCGTCTTCGTGTGGTGCGCTCATTCGTGGTCGTGGTCGCTCTCGGGCTCGTGTCCGCTTCGGGGAGAGACATGATCTTCCCCGAAGAAGCCAGGGCTTGCGGGACCGAGACCTACAACGCGCGCGGCGTGATCAAGTCGTTCGGCCCCGAGCGTCGGTACGTCAACATCGCCCACGAGAAGATCGAGGGCTACATGGCGGCCATGACCATGTCGTTCGAGCCTCGATCGTCCGAGCAGCTCTTGGCCCTCCACGAGGGCGACACGGTCACCTTCTCGTTTACGGTCACCGAAGACGGGAAGCGCTACCTGAACGCGATCCGCAAAGAGGCTCCGAAGTCTCCCAATCCCGCCAATCCCGCGACCCGCTTGCCTTTCGAGCGAGCTGGTCGATGAGCGCGCTCCCGAGGCGCGACTTCTTGCGCGGAGCTCTCGGCTTGGCGGTCCTCGGGCCTACCGTGGTCGCGTGTGTGCAGTCGTCTCCTCCCGCGACCACGAGGGCGGCCGGCGTCGACGTCTTGCCCCTCACCGCGCCGACCGGCTGGGATCCCATTCGCTTCAATCGTGACCGCGGAAATCGAGGGTTCGTTCCGGAGAGCTACCGGCCGCAGATCAACGGGAAGGACGGCGACGTCCAGCATCTCGGAAAGCACCTGCCCTATGTGCCCGCGACGCTCGCCGCGCAGCCATCGCCGGAATGGCTCCCGCTCATGTGGGGAGATCCGAGCAAGGGGTACGCCCGCCATCCGCAGAGCGAGGGCCATCATTTCGATTGGATTCGCGTGCGTAAAGCGACCGAAGCCGAGGCCCACGAGGTCGAGAGTCGCTTCGCGTCATGGCCCACGTCGTCACCCGCGGATTCGGGAACCTACGGCGCCCAAGAGGGGCAAGATCCCACGACGCTGCAAGGGAAGAACACGGTCTATCTCGTGCATTTGCCGGGTGACGTGCGCCCCGGTGACACGGTTCGCGTACACGCTCATTGCTCGACGCACGGCGAATACGTGGATTTCGTGAACGTGCCCGTCCGCGCGTGAGCGCGAACGTCGAACGAGACAACTCTCGGATAGTGCTCGCGATATGCCCCGTCGGGCTCGACCCGTCGGCGACGGATAGCTCGTTTTGGAGGCCGCGCCGCTTAACCCTTGGCTCGTGGGGTCGTTCGATTCCGACACGGGGATGGATGCATGAGCACGAAAAAAGGAGGGTTGGGCGCGCTGGGGAGCGACCAACCGGACCGGGCGGTCGGCGCTCGAAGGGGGAATCCGAAGCACCGGGCTCACGGGGCCGCCCTTCCCGCCCCAGCGAGCGCTGCGCCACGCGCGACCTGGAAGGCTCGTGCGTTGGCTGCCGAGCGGACCGTAACCGTGCTGAAGCGGAAGCTCGAGGCGATCGCATCGGGGACGGACGTGTGCTCGATCGGCTCGCAGCTCGCCGCTATCGAGCGCCGCGCCAATGCTCGTGCCGCTCGCGCGGCCATCGCAATTCGGGCGGCCGAGGCGAAGAAGCACGCCGAACAATTTGCTCGCCACGACACGATGTGTCAGGACTTCATGGCGAGCCTCGAAGAAGACGTTCGCGCTGGTACCGCCAGAATTCAGGCCATCCTGGACAACGTCGGAGCCGGGCTTCTCTTGGTCGGATGGGACCGGAAGGTGGCTCCCGGCTGGTCGAAAAGCTGCGCCGCACTCTTGGGAAACTCGAACCCGACCGGCATGCGTCTCTCCGAAGCTCTCGGTCTCGTCGGGGGCGACGCCGCGGACTTCGAGCTCGGAATCGAGCAGATCCTGGAGGACACTCTTCCCGAGGAACTGACGCTCGCGCAGGCACGTAACAGGGTTTCGGTGGGCGAGCGCACTCTGGGCGTGACCTACGGGGTCGTCCGCAAAGATGGGGCGGTCGACGCCGTTCTCGTGACCTTGACCGACATGACCGGCCAGATGGTCGCTGAACGCGCCGCGCGCCTCGCCACGGCGCTGCTCGAAATCCGCAAACGTTTGCCACTCTTCACTATGTTCGTCGACGAGTCGCGCCGACTTCTCGAAGAAGCAAAGCTTGCAATGGTCGCCAGGGATGAAGCGGCCGTGCGTCGTTGTGTCCACACCATCAAGGGCAACGCCTCCGTCCACGACTTGGTCGACGTGGTGCGAGTCGCTCACGAGGTCGAGTCGAGTGCCGTCCTCGGAGTCGAGGGGCTGAATGCAGTTGAGACTGCACTGGAGGCCTTTCTCGTCGAGCATCGCGACGTGCTCGGATCCCTCGAAGATCTCGACGAAGCGAACGACGAAGTTCGGCTGGTGGAAGCCGACCTTCGGGAGCTCATCGTTCAAGCCGGCGGCGACCCTGCTCTGGTCGCTCATGCGCTTCGAACGCGGCACTTCGTCCCTGCGGGCACGCTCGTCGCCGCTATCGAGTCTTCCGCTCACCGCGTCGCGAGTCGCCTGGAGAAGTCGGTCGACGTCGTCGTCTTGGGAGGCCACGTCGCCCTCGACGCTCGTCGCCTCTCGGGGGTTCTTGGGGGCCTCACGCATTTGGTCCGCAATGCTGTCGACCACGGGCTGGAGCGGAGGGAAGAGCGAGGGACGAAGCCGGCCACCGGCACATTGACCCTGCGCTTCGAGGACCTGAACGACAGGTGGCGAATATTCGTGTCCGACGATGGTCGCGGGATCGACCCTCGGCGGGTCGCCGAAGCGGCTGCCGCCAAGGGGCTCGACGTTCGTCCGACGTCGGTGGAAGAGGCCTTCGACGTGCTCTGCATGCCGGGATTCTCGACCGCCGACCAGGTGTCGGACATCTCCGGCAGAGGCGTCGGGCTCTCGGCGGTCAAAGAAGCCGTGCTCGAGCTCGGAGGCCGTATGGTCGTCCGTTCGGTGCCGGGAGTCGGGACCGAGTTCGAGCTCTCCTGTCCGAAGGCGGCGTGACGGATGAGGTCAAGCGTCTTCCAGGTCTCGGAGCTCGTCGTCGAGGCGCTGGTCGAGGGTCGCGTCGTAGGATGTCTCGGGAGTCGTGTTTGCCCTCGTCGCGAGCCGTTGCCCGGGTGACGTCCCTCCGGATGCCCACTTTCGCACCGCGAAGACGAGCCCGATGAGCGAAAGCGCGGCGAGGCCTCCGAGCACGAGCGTGATCCCTCCGCGCGCCGTGCTGCCTTTGGGGACCGCACGCACCCGCTCCCCGTAGCGTTCCACGAACGAGCCTTCGATGGCTTCCGTGCTCTCGCCGGCTGCGACTCTCGCCACGATCTCGTCCCGTAGGTCACGGGCCGACTCGGACTCGTGGACGTCGAGGGTCTGCAAGTAGCAGCAGGGCGCCAGCAGGCGCCCTTCGAGCTGCTTGGCCGCGCCCTCGTGCTCGGATTGCGCACCCTCGGAAGATGCCGTGCGCGTAGTCGGGGAAGCCGTGCTGGTCGCGGGAACCAAGAGCCAGGCCGCGACGAGGCACGGAAGTGCACGAGACGAAAGCCGCATAGTCGTACGTGTACGCCTCGGCCGGCAGCTGCGCGTGCGTCCGATTGTCGCACCTTCAGCGTTGCGGTCCGGGGGCCGGTGCGACGATTTGCCGCATCGTGCCCGCCTGCGCGAGGCGACAAGGACGCGCTCATGCAATCCGTCAATCGCAAAAGCAGGTTCTCGAGTTGGGTGGTAGCAGCGGGGCTCGGCCTTGCGGTCCTCTACGGCTATCCGCGAGAGGTGTCCGCGCACGTCGGTGTGGTCAATACTCAGGTTCCGTACGCCGTCGCCGGAAAGTCCTACGAGCTCGTGCTCGCCGTGCCGCACGGCTGCGCCTACACCAAGGCCGACGGCTCGGCCGCCGAAGCCGACACGTACAAGGTCGAGGTCTCGATTCCTGCGGGATTCACCGGCGTTCGTCCAATCGTCGAAGGGGTCTTCGGCCGCGCCGAGATCGCGCGAGACGCCGCGAAGAACGTGACCAAGCTGACCTTCACCAAGAACCCGGCCTTCGACTCCGCCGAGGACGACCAGACCTACCGCATCGGTCTCCGGGGCACTGCGCCCAACGTGCCCTTCACCGCCGTTCAGTTCAATACGAAGCAGTACTGCAGGAACCCGGCCGGAGGCGCGGACCTCTTCACCGATTGGTCGGCCTACGGAACGCCCCCCACGAACCAGTCGCCCAAGGTGAAGATCTTCCCGGCGCGCGCCCCCGGCTGGAACAAGTTCCAGCTCGCCGCCACCAACGAGAAGCACACGCAGGCCGACGTGAAGGCGCTGCTCGCGGACTTCTTCGCGGACGCTCAGATTGTCTGGCTCTCTCCCGGGACCAATACCGGAAAGGGCGCCTACAGCGCCAATCCGGCGACCGCCACGAAGATCAAGACCCTAGTTGGCAAGGACCCGGGCACCTACGAGATCTCCGAGCGCGCCGACATCATGATTCACGCCTCCGACGTGATCTGGGCGAAGTTCTGATGCGGCCGCACGTATTGCGTGCAGGTGTGCTGCTCCTGGTCGCGGCCTCGTTCGGTGTCGCATGCGGAGACGACTCTTCCCTCTCCCCTGGTCCCGGCGTTCAAGGCTCGGACGCGGCGGTTCCCACGAGTGTCACACCCGTGCCCGATGCTTCGCAGCCCGACGCCGGGCAAGACTCGGGCAAGCCCGAGGTCTCGCTCGCGGCAAGCATCCTGGGCGCGGACCTCGTACCGAGCGATTCCGACCTGGACCCGGACTTGGCCTATCCCGAGGACGCGGTTTTCCCGGCCGATCTGCTGCCTCCGTTCTGAGGGCTGGCCCAGGCCGTGCGCCTCGCGAAGACCGCGCCTCGTCGGGCGTGGTCTTCGCAGCAGGCATCGAGCCCGAGTGGAATCTTCACCAATCGTAGCCGACCGCCACACCCAGGACCGGGCCTTCGTGGTGAAAGCCGGCCAGCGCCTGCAGGACCGGGATGCGGGCCGAGAGCACGACCACCCAATCGACCTTGGGGGAGAGGACGATCTCGGGTGAGAGGAAGCCCACGAAGCCCCCCGAGTCTCGGCTTCGCGCGCCGTCTTCGTAGCTCGGGCCGTCGAGGCGCAGGTCGGTGCCGAGCCGCGTGGCGAAGCTCGTCGCCCATTGGTATTGCACGGTGAACGTGCCTCGCACCGAGGCGCTCGCGCGGTTTTCGCTCCGGGAACGCAAGGGCGCGCTTCCCCAGACGCTGGCGTAGATCGACCAGGGTCGGAAGAACCCCGCGTAGGCCAGGCCGAGCATCGGATCGAACGAGCCGGTTCCCGGCTGTACCTCGTTCGGGAGCAGCTTTCCGCGCTCGTCCGCTTGGCGCGGAGCCGTGGGAAGCTTGAGCCCGTACGTGATGGCAATCGAGTGGTGTGTCCCGAATTCGCGGTCTTGATAGAGAAAGCTCTTGCCGCGCAGTTCCACGTCGCCGATCGAGACGGCGTCTTTTACTGCGCCGTTCACGTAGTCGACCCGCCTCACCAGGAAGGGAACGGTGGCCAGGAGAAAGAGCTTCGGCGTGGGTGCCCAAGCAACCTGGCCGTCCGTGCGAACCTCCGACAGGGCGATGCGGTCCACACGCTCCTGGCCGATGGCGTCGGTACGGTAGCGCGTATCGAGCGAGAGCCTCAATCGTCCCGCATAGGGCTTCTCCGTGCCCATGGCCGTGAGGGTCGGGTCTCCACAGCCGCACGTGGAGCAGGCGTGGGTGCTCGTCTCTCCGCCGAAGAAGCCCAACGCGGCGGACACGAGCGCCAGTCCGACACTCGTCGGTCGTCGAGCTCGCTCTCGCGCGAGGCGTCGTGGTTCAGTCGATTCGTGCGCCATACGACTCGGCCATGGCATCGACGATACGCGTCGCGATGTCGCGCTTGCCCATCGTCGCGAAGTCGATCCCGTCGAACCAATGGGTGGTATCCCGGGTGAGCACGACCGTGACGTTGCGTGCTCCCGTGGTCGACAGCTCGAACGCGACGTCCGTCGTCGCATCGAAGGAGGCCGTGGATTCGGCCTCGAAGGGCACGGGCAGTTGTCCGCCTTTGGCATAGGTGCCGGCGACGTACATGGTCTTCCCGACCATGGCGACGTCACGAGGCAACGCGCGCGCGTCCCCGTCGGCCGCCTGGAGCGATTGCACGACCCGGCAATAGCGTCCTCCGGGTGGACGGAGCTCCCCGAGTGCCGCGCCGGCGCCCGGTCCCGTCATGGCTTCGACGAGCGGCGCGCCGAGCTTGGTCGGCGACCCTTCCGTGTGCGCGTAAGCGCGGCGCTCGAGGGTGAAGACCTCGCGCAGGCCTCGCGTTGCGCGCTCCGAGAACGACGAGGCGAGTGGGGCGTCGCAGCCGAAAATCTCCACCGAGGAGAGGTTCACGTACGCCTTCGAGACGACCACTCGGTACCCGACGTCCGTGTCGAACGTGGCGGCCGCTGGCACCTTGGCCGGCTCGGAGCGCAAGGTGACGACGATCCCTTCCGAGCTGCTGCCCGCACACGCGAAACCGAGCAGACCGAGTGCGAGTGAGAGCGCCCATACTGCCGCCGTCCGAGGTCGGAGTCGAAAGTGGGGCGCGCGCAAGACCTGCGCTCCTCTACGAGAAGATGGCATCTTGCGGAATTGCTCGACCAGCACGCGCGCAGCGTACCGGAGGAACGGTTCGGTGTGAGGAGGGTGCGACGATTTGCCGCATGGGCCAGGTCGAAGCATGGGCGCAGGATGTAGGTCCCAAAGGAGCTTCCATGCGTTCGACTTCTCTCGGTGTTTTGGCCCTTTCTCTCGTCTCGCTCGGTGCCGGCTTCACGGCATGTTCGAGCTCCGACCCGGCGACGACGACGGACGCGGGGACGACCCCCACCGGCACGACTACGACGACGGTCCCGACCGGCAGCACGACCACCACCACCGAGCCCCCGAAGGACGCCGCCCCCTCCACCCAAACCGTGAGCCTCTCCTTCGAGGCGCGTTCGGGCAAGGTCCCGTTCTCGTGCGCTACACCCCTCACCGAGCTCGGCACCGCGAAGACCACGGTCGAGCCGCTCGATTTTCGAGTCTACGTGAGCGACGTGAAGCTCCTCACGAAGGACGGAAAATCCGTTCCCGTGACGCTGACGCAAGACGGAAAGTGGCAATACAAGGAGGTCGCGCTGCTCGACTTCGAGGACAAGAGCGGCACCTGCAAGAACGGCACGACCGACACCAACACCAAGATTGTCGGCTCGGTCCCGACGGGCACCTATGACGGCGTCTCGTTCACGCTGGGCGTTCCCTTCGCATTGAACCATCAAGATCCGTCGCTCGCGCCCTCGCCCCTCAACGTCACCGCGCTCTCGTGGGCCTGGCAGTACGGAATGAAGTTCGCCCGCGTGGACGTGCAGATCCCAGCCAACCCGGCCGATCCCACCAGCAAACCGGTGCCCTTCTTCCTGCACCTCGGAAGCACCGAATGCGACGGCAGCGAGGCAGGTGGCGTCACCAAGTGCGATAAACCGAACCGCGGCAGCATCGAGCTGCGTGGTTTCGACCCGACGACCAAGAAGATTTTGGTAGACTACGCAGCGCTCGTGGAGGCCTCCGATCTCAGCAAAAACACCGGTACGCCTGGCTGCATGTCCGAGGCCGACGATCCCGAGTGTCCTGTGCTGTTCCCGCGTCTCGGGGTCGACGCCACGACCGGCCAGCCCGACCCGAAGGCCCAGGCCTTCTTCCGCGTCGAGTAAGCGGAGCATCCGATGCGTCAAACTCTCTTGTTCGTCGCCCTCGTGACGTCGTCCGTGCTCGGAGTGGCCTCCGGTTGCTCGAGTGCGGGCACTCCGGACGATCCGGCGCGCGCCGACGGGGGAGTGACGAGCTTACCGGACGGCGCCAGCGACGGAGCGCCCCAGGTCGTGGTCGAGAACGACTACACCTGGGTGCTCCCGCCCGGCTTTCCCAAGCCCAAGGTGCCGGCCGACAATCCGATCACGGTTGCCAAGGTGGAGCTGGGTCGCCACCTCTTCTACGATAAGCGCCTCTCCGAAAACGGCACGCAGGCCTGCGCTTCGTGCCATTTACAAGAGAAGGCCTTCACCGACGGCCGCGTCCACGCGATCGGCTCCACCGGTGAGTCGCACCGACGAAACTCGATGACGCTGGCGAACGTCGGCTATGCGTCCGTGCTCACTTGGGCCAATCCTCTCCAAACCCAGCTCGAGCGCCAAGCGCTTTTGCCGATTTTCGGCGAGCGTCCCGTCGAGCTCGGCTTCGTCGGCAAAGAAGACGTCCTGGTCGAGCGTCTCTCGGCGAGCCCGACCTATGCCAAGCTCTTCGCCGCGGCGTTTCCGGCGGATGGCGGCAAGGCCACCGTGCGATCCATCGTGGCCGCCCTGGCGTCGTTCGAGCGCACCATCGTCTCGGGCAATTCGGCCTACGACCGCGCCGTCTATGGCGGAGACCCGAGCGCGTTGTCCGACTCGGCACGAAGAGGTAAATCGCTCTTCTTTTCGGAGCGCCTCGAGTGCTTTCATTGCCATGGTGGCTTCTCGTTCATGGACGCGACGAGCCATGTCGGCAAAGCCTTCGACGAGGTGGCCTTCCACAACACCGGCCTCTACAACATCGACGGGAAGGGCGCCTATCCGGCGGACGACCGCGGTGTGCTCGAGATCTCCGGCAAAGGTGACGACATGGGGCGCTTCAAAGCACCTACGTTGCGAAACATTGCCCTCACGGCTCCGTACATGCACGACGGAAGCATCGCCACGCTGGAAGAGGTGATCGACCACTACGCCGCTGGCGGCCGCACCATTGCGTCCGGTCCGAATGCCGGCGTGGGGGCTGACAGCCCTCTGAAGAGCGAGCTCATGGTCGGCTTCCGCATCACCGAGACCGAGAAGGCCGACGTGGTCGCGTTCCTCCGGTCTCTCACGGACGAAGAGCTGCTCAAGAACCCGAAGTTGGCCGACCCCTGGCCGAACGAGCCCAATCCTTGAGTCGTGCCACGGCCATCTCCGGCGGCCAGTCCGCCGACCGAATCGTCGCTCCCCGCGGGCGCACGCTGCTCGAGCTCACGCGTATGCGCTGGGCGTTTTTCGGTGCGGAGCTGGTCGTGCTCGCCCTGGCGAAGTTCGGATTGAAGGCCGATTACGCTCTATGGCCAATCCTCGTGCTTTTGGGGCTCGGACTCGCCTCGAACGTGGGGCTCAGCGTACGGGCGCGCAGACACAAGGAGTTCTCTCAAGCGTTCGTGGCGGGGGTCCTCGTATTCGACACCGCACTGCTCACCGGGGTTCTCTTGGTGTCGGGGGGCGCCATGAATCCGTTCACCGTATTTTACCTGGTGGAGGTGGTGGTGGCGGCTTTCGTGCTCGACACGAAAGGCCTCATCACGCTCGTACTGTTCACTTCGGCGGGCTTTGGGTCGCTGTTTTGGCTCACTCCCGAAGCCGAGATGCACCGCATGCATCGCGGAGGTGGGTTCAGCGCGCACCTTCAGGGCATGTGGGTTTCGTACGCCCTGGCCGCTCTGTTCGTCGGCTTCATCGTGGCGCGCCTCGCTCGTGATCTCGCCCGCCGGACCCGAGAGCTTCGTGAGATGGAAATCGTGGCCGCACGCGCCGAGAAGCTCGCGTCGCTGAGCACGCTGGCAGCCGGGGCGGCTCACGAGCTCGGTACGCCGCTCGGGACCATCGCCGTGGTGGCTCGCGAGCTGGAGCATGCCGCCGAGCGCGGCGCCGTACGCGTGGAGGACGTGCTGCACGATGCTCGTCTGCTCCGTGGACAGGCCGAGCGATGCCGGACCATCTTGTCGAGAATGGCGGCAAAAGCTGGAGATCCTGCAGGCGAGGCCCCGCGCTGGGTCACCCCGGGCGAGATCGGTCGCGACCTCGTGAGTGTACTTTCCGACGTCCCGCGGGATCGCGTCGTCCTCGACGTCTCGGGAGAGGCGCGTGTCCGGATACCGGTCGAGACTCTGGTCGAGGTCCTCTCGAACTTGGTCCACAATGCCGTCGATGCGCTCGACGCTCGGCCATCCGAGGAACGCGCGCTGCCCATCGCGGTCGTGCTCACGAGCACCCCCGGCAAGCTTCGCTGCGAGGTCCGTGACCGAGGTCTCGGCATGGACGAAGGCGTCTTGGCGCGCCTCGGTGAGCCGTTCTTCACCACCAAAGCCGTCGGTCGAGGCCTAGGATTGGGGGTCTTCTTGGTGCGCTCGTTCGTGGAGCGCTGCGGGGGCACGCTCGACATTCGCTCTCGCCCGGCAGAGGGCACGACCGTGGTCCTCGAGCTCCCGTCCGCCATTGCCGAAGTGTCCGAGTCGAACACTTCTCCCACGGGCGCGCCTAAGCCCGTAGAGGTACCGTGAAGCCCGAGCCCGGCGCGAGCATCTTGGTCGTCGACGACGACGAGGTCTTTCGGTCGCGTCTCGTGCGTGCGCTCTCGGACCGCGGTTACGTGGCGCGCGCCGTGGGCGACGGCGACGAGGCTCTCCGCGCTGCGGAGGCCGAGAGTCCGGAGCTTGCCGTGGTCGACTTGCGCATGCCCAATCTGGGCGGCCTCGAGACCGTGCGCGGCCTCTTGGCCATCGATTCCACGACGCGCATCGTGGTCCTCACCGGCTACGGGAGCATCGCCACGGCGGTCGAAGCCCTTCGTCTCGGCGCGGTCGACTACCTGCAGAAGCCCGCCGACACCGACCAGATCCTCACGGCCCTCGTGCGCGTCGAGGGGGAGAGCGTCGCGCACGAGCTCGACGCCACGTCCGAAGTCCCGAGCCTCGCTCGCGTGGAGTGGGAGCACATCCAGCGCGTCCTCTCCGACTGCGCCGGCAACGTCTCGCAAGCGGCCAAGCTGCTCGGGATCCACAGGCGCTCCTTGCAGCGAAAGCTGGGAAAATTCCCGGTCCGGCGCTGAATCGCAGGCCGTAGGTCGACGGAGCGAAGCGTGTCGCGCAGGTTTCCTTGATGCGTTCTTGATGGCGCGAGGGGCCCTCTTGACGCCTCGGCGATGCCCGGCCCCGTAGGGTCTCTCCGTGCCCCGCTCGTGATCGCGTACGCCCCATTCGGCGTCATCGCGCTTCCTAGCGGCTCGCTCGGAGACCCGTCATGCGTGAACGTTTTCCCGTCGTCGTTCGATCCCTGGTCGTGCTCGTGACGGCCCTTGCGGTCGTCGTCATGGTCCCGTCTTGCACCGTCTCGGAAGGTGACCGGTGCAATCCGTCACGGCAGCCCGACGAGTGCGCCGAGGGCACGGCCTGCATCGTCCCCAAGGGGTGCGTGATCGCGGTGTGCTGTCCGCTCGTCGGCACGGGCACTTCGGCCAATTGTGGTCCGAACCCTCCGTGCCTCGTGGACGCCGCGTCGCAAGCCGATACGGACGCCGACCTCCCGGATGCGAGTGCAACGGACGCCTCGGGTTCCGAGGTCTCGTCGCCCGACTCGTCCGACGCGAGCCCTGGTGACGCCGCGCCCCTCGACTCCGCGCTCCCCGATGCGAGCGATGCTTCCGCCGATTGAAAGAGGATAGTCATGCGTACATTCGTCGTATCCGCCTTCTTGGGGCTCGGCCTCGTTTCGTCTCGTCTCGCTTCCGCCCAAGGGGCTCCGGCCGGCGGGCCGTTTGCTCCCGCGCCCCTTGCCTCCGGGGCCAACCAAGCCCCGAACGTCGCGCCCGCTCCGGCCGAAAACGCTGCGCGACCCGCAAATTCCGTCGATTCGGCCCCCGCTGCGCCTGCGGTAGCGGCACCCGTCCTGAAAGCCAGCGTGGTCCCGGTCACGGACCCGGTCGCTGCTCCCCAGGCCCCGAAGCCGCCCGAGCCCGAGCCCGCGAGCAAAGAACCGTTCGCCTTCGGCGACTTCACCTGGCTCAACGGGAACGACCGTCGCCACAAGGCCTTGCTCGAGACGCCCTACTTCACGGGGTCGTTCCTCCTCGACGTCAATTACTCCTATTCGTTGGCGCGCCCCATCGACAATACGATCGTCGGCTCCACGGCGGTCGCGCGTCACAACGAGCTCGAGCTCGGCTTCCTCGGCTTCGGGGGTGATTTTCATTACAAAAACGCCCGCGCGAGATTGATTACTCAGTTCGGGACTCGCTCCACCGTGGTGCCGCGAAACGACTTCAGCACCACCAAGGGGCAATTCGAGCTCGCCAACGTCTACCGCTACCTGGCCGAGGCGAACGCCGGGTACCACATCGACGCGCTCTCCGGCATCAACATCGACGTGGGCATGTTCATGTCGTACGTGGGGCTCTTCTCCTACTACAACGCGGAGAACTGGGCCTATCAGCCCTCGTTCACCTCGGACAATACCCCCTGGTTCTTCAACGGGGTGCGGGTCCAGATTCACGTCTCGGACAAGCTCAAGATCGAGCCGTGGATCATCAACGGCTGGCAAACCTACGGCAAATTCAACGAGATGCCCGGCTTCGGTGGTCAGATTCTTTGGCGCCCGAAGGAGTGGATCTCCATGCTCTCGAACAACTACGTGGGCTTCGACACCGCCAATCGGCCGGGTAGGGTCCGCTTCCACACCGACAACAGCGTTCAGGTCCGCTACTTCGACGATCCCACGTCGTTCGTGGACCGAGCGGCCTTCTCGCTCACCCAAGACTTCGGCTTCGAGGACGGCGGCGGGGTGACGGCCTTCGGTGGCGATGGTGGTCCTGCGCAGCACTTCATCAGCGGGATGGCGTACCACCGCACGTGGTTCTGGAAGAACAAGCTCGGCTGGACCTTCGGAGGCGGTTACATCCAGAACCCGGGGCGCTACCTCGTGCTCCTCCCCACGGGCGAGGCGCAGAAGCGCTTCGATACCTCGGCCGGGACCAAGTTCTCCGGGTGGGACGCGTCGACCACCTTCGACTTCATGCCGGACGACTACCAGACCTGGCGCCTCGAGCTCGTGCACAGGAGGGCCAGCGTCCCCTATTTCGCGGGCCACGGTGGCGTGACCTCTCCCGACGGCTACTCGACGACGCCCGTCCCCGAGGGCTGGGAGCCGGACCAGAAAAAGAGCGAGACTCGTATCATCGCGGCGCTTCTGTTTCGATTGTAGCGCCGCCATCGGGGCGCGAGGGCGTGCGTCACGCGCTCTCGCTCCTCGACGAGCCCCTCACTCGCCCTTTCGCTCGCGGATGCGATAGCCCACGCCTTGTTCGGTAAGGATCCAGCGTGGGCGCGCGGCATCTTCGTGGATCTTCTTGCGCAGCTCGGCCATGTGGACACGCACGTAATGGGGGCGCTCGACATGGCTCTTGCCCCACACCTCGTTCAGGATTTGGCGGTGTGTGACCACCTTGCCTGCGTTCTTCACGAGGTAGGCGAGCAGGCGATATTCGATGGGGGTCAAATGGACGCGCTCGTCGTCGACGCGCACCTCTCGCCGCACGAAGTCCACCACCAATCCTCCGAGGTCGATGGACGGATCCTCGGCGGAACGGGCGTCCCGATGGCGGAGCGCGACGCGGATACGCGCCAAGAGCTCGTTCACGCCGAAGGGCTTGGTCACGTAGTCGTCCGCCCCGGCGTCGAGCGCGGCCACCTTGTCGTCCTCACGACCTCGAGCGGAGAGCACCAGGATGGGTACACGGCTCCACTCGCGTAGGCGCTTGGTCACTTCGAGTCCGTCCGTGTCCGGGAGACCGAGGTCGAGCAAGACCACGTCCGGCACGTTGGCCGAGGCCATGGCGAGCCCCTCTTGGCCGGTCTCGGCCTCGAGCACCTGAAAGCCGCTCTGGCTTAGCGAGACACGCAGAAAGCGGCGCATCTCGCGCTCGTCTTCGATGACCAGCACGCGGCCGGGAGGCGGTTTAGGTACGGTATCGGTCACGTCCGGTCTCCCATGTTGCTGCTCGGCACGGCGCCTTCGGCAGGGTCTTCGGGTTCGTCGGGAAGGATAGCGCTCTCGAAGGAAACGAGGAGGCGAGCTCCTCCGTCCGGGTGGTTCTCGGCGCGTAGGGTTCCCCCGTGCGCGGTCACGATGGCGCGGCAAATCGCGAGCCCGAGGCCCACTCCGCGAATACCGACGTGACGGCCGCGGTAGAACTTCTCGAACACGTGCTCGAGGTCGGCGGCGGGGAAGCCCTGCCCGTGGTCGCGCACCTCGAGCGAAATATGGCGGTCCGCACGAGCGGCCGAGATGGCAAGCTCGGAGCCTTCGGGCGTGTACTTGATGGCGTTCTCGAGCAGATTGACGAGCACTTGCTCGAAGAGCACCGGATCGACCGAGACGAAGCCCACGTCCGGGTGCAGGTCGAGCGCGACCTTCCGCCCCTCGAGCTTCTTCTCGAGGCGTGTGAGCGCCGAGCCCACGAGCTCCTCGAGCAACACCCAATCCCGTTTCGGCTCGAGTGTGCCGGACTCTATCCGTGTCATCTCGAGGAGATTGCCCACGATGCGCTCCAATCGTTCGGCCTCCTGACATACGCTCTCCACGAGCTCGGCGCGCGTGGCCGGGGGCATGTCAGGGGATTGACGGATTGCCGTAGCCGCGCCGGTGATGGCGCCGAGAGGCGTGCGCAGGTCGTGCGAGACGGCGGACAAGAGCGAGCTCCTCAGCTCTTCGGTGCGCGCGGTGAGCGCCGCTCGTTCGGCACGATGGCGCAGCTCGTGGCGTTCGATGGCGGCGCCCAATAGGCGGGCCAAGGTCTCGAGGAAGGCGCGATCCGCGTTGGAGAACGGCCGCTCGTCGTGGGGAACGACCACGAGTACTCCTGGTCCCCGTGGCGCGCGCGCGAGCGGGAGTGCCAACACCTTGGCGCCCGGTAACGTGCCCGTCCCTAGGCCCGCCTCGCGACCGTGGGCGTACGCCCATTCTCCCGCGGCGAGGTTCGCCGAGGAGAGCCCCGAGAGAGGGGCTCCCGTACCGGGAGAGGCGGCCGTGTCCACGAGGCGGCCTTCGTCCGAAGCGAGCAGCACGTGCGCGTGCCCGTCCGTCGCGAGCTTCGCTTTACGCACGGCGACGGAGGTGAGTGCCTCGCGGCCCTCGGCCCCGGCGAGCTCGCGGCTAGCCGCATAAAGTGCCGCCGTTCGCTCCTCGCGGAGGCGCGCGAACATCTCCTGCTTGCGCACGCGCCCGGTCAGCGTGCCGA
The DNA here is from genome assembly GCA_965225775.1 of Polyangiaceae bacterium. Lineage (GTDB taxonomy): Bacteria > Myxococcota_A > Polyangia > Polyangiales > Polyangiaceae > JAAFHV01. The sequence goes on from OZ245328.1 coordinate 180,173, forward strand.
TGGCGAGGCCCACCACGAACATGGTCAAGAACGTGAGCCCGTAGCGTCCGTCCGCGACGGCCAACGTGAAGTAAGGCGGAACGAAGAAGAAGTCGAAGGCCGCGACCGAGAGCGCCGCCGCGAGCACCGACGGGCCTCTTCCGAGGCGGAGGGCGGCCACCACGATGGCCACGAAATAGACCATCTCGATGTCCGGCACGGCGAACACGGCGCGCACTCCGTAGGCCGCCACCGTGGCGAGGCCGACGAAGAGCGCGGCGAGCGCGTAGGGCGTGTAACCGGCCGGGGGCGTGCGCGACGGGAGCGGAGCCCGCACGCCCTCGGGTCGGACCTTCGTCTCGTCTTCGAGACCTCGGAGCACGAGCACGTCGATGTCGCCGCTGCCCCTCACGATCGCCTCGAGGAACGATCCTCGCAAGAGGTCGAGCAATCGCCAATGGGTAGGCTTTCCGACCACGATCCTCGTGACCGAACGCTTGCGCGAATAGGCGAGAATGGACTCGCTCGGTACCGTGCCCCCGAGGCGGACCACCTCGGCTCCGAGGGACTCGGCCAGGGCGAGGTGGCGGTCGAGGCGCTCTCCGTCCTGCGCGCTGGCACGGGTGTCCGGCGTCTCCACGTAGGCGCAAATCCAATGAGAACGCAATCCAGACGCAATTCGCTTGCCCGCACGGACCAGGTGAGCCGAGGCCGGGGCCGGGCTCACGCACACGAGCACGAGCTCGGAGGTGTGCCAATTGGCGTCGATGGCGTGATGGTCGCGCCACGCGCGCACGTCCACGTCCACGCGCTCGGCCGTGCGACGCAGCGCGAGCTCACGGAGGGCGAGCAGATTCCCCCGGCGGAAGAAGCTCCCTTTGGCCCTCTCGGCTTGCTCGGGGACGTACACCTTTCCTGCGTCGAGCCGGGCCAAAAGCTCGTCGGGGGGGAGGTCCACCAGCTCGACCTCGTCGGCGCGCTCGATGACCGAGTCGGGAACGGTCTCTCGCACGCGCACGCCGGTCACGCTCGCGACGACGTCGTTCAAGCTCTCGAGGTGCTGCACGTTCAACGTGCTGAACACGTGGATGCCCGCGTCGAGCAGCTCCACCACGTCTTGCCATCGCTTCGCGTGGCGCGAGCCCGGCGCATTGGTATGCGCGAGCTCGTCGACGAGGACCACCTCCGGGCGTCGCTCGAGCACCCGGTCGAGGTCGAGCTCGAAGAGGGGCGTCCCTCGGTACGTGCTCTCTCGTAGAGGCAATGCGGCGAGCCCTTCGGCGCGCTCGGCCGTCTCTTTTCGTCCGTGCGACTCGACGACGCCGATCACGACGTCGAGGCCCCTCGCGGCGAGGGCGTGCGCCACGTCCAGCATGCGCATCGTCTTGCCGACCCCCGGCGCGAAGCCGAAGAAGACCCGGAGCTTGCCGCGCCGCAGGCTGGCGTCGTCCGCGCGCAGCCGAGAGAGCAGCGCGTCGGGATCGGGACGGGCGAGGGAGGCGGGCGCGTCGCTCACGAGGACCGGCTCAATGCCTCTCGCGCGGAAGACGTTCGAGGTCGAGGTTCAGCTCGAGCACGTTCATCCGTGGCTCTCCCAGAACGCCCAGCGTGCGTCCTTCCACGTGGCGCTCCACGAGCGCGGCGACGTCGGCCTCGGGGAGCGAGCGAGACCGGGCGACCCGGGGGATCTGCGCGCGCGCCGCCATCGGCGACACGTGAGGATCGAGCCCGCTCGCCGAGGCGGTCACGAGGTCGATCGGCGGACGTCGTGTGCACGTGGGACAGGTTTTTTTCCAGGCTTCGACGCGCGCGGCGACCGCCTCGCGAAGCGCGGGGTTCGTCGGACCGAGGTTCGAGCCTCCGGACGAGGTGGCATCGTAAGCCTTCGGGCTGGTGGCGGAGGGGCGACCCCAGAAGTGGCCCTCGTCCGTGAACGACTGCGCGACGAGCGACGAGCCTACGACGTCGCCGGTTTCCGAGCGCACGAGACTGCCCGAGGATTTTTCGGGGAAGAGGAGCCGAGATACCGCGGTCACGGCTGCAGGATAGGCGATTCCGGTGACGAGCGTGAGCCACACGAACACCACGAGTGTCTGGCGGAGACGGACGAGCATGGAACCCTCACACGAGGTGGAGCGCATTCAGGACCAGGTCGATGCCCTTGATGCACGGGAAGGGCAGCACGATGCCGCCGAGTCCGTACACGGTCAGGTTTCGTCGCAAGACGTCGGACGCGTCTCCCGGCCGATAGGCGATGCCGCGCAATGCGAGGGGAATGAGGGCGACGATGATGACGGCATTGAAGATGACGGCAGACATCACCGCGCTCTCGGGTGAGCCGAGGTGCATGACGTCGAGCTTGCCTAGCACGGGGTAGGTGGTCGCGAAGGCGGCCGGGATGATGGCGAAGTACTTGGCGACGTCGTTGGCGATGCTGAACGTGGTGAGCGCGCCGCGCGTCATCAGCATCTGTTTGCCGATCTCCACGACGCGGATGAGCTTGGTGGGATTGGAGTCCAGATCGACCATGTTGCCGGCCTCTTTGGCGGCCTGGGTGCCCGTGTTCATGGCCACGGCCACGTCGGCTTGAGCCAGCGCCGGCGCGTCGTTGGTGCCGTCTCCGGTCATGGCCACGAGGCGCCCTTCGCCTTGGAGCGCGCGGATGCGCTCGAGCTTTTGCTCCGGCGTCGCCTCGGCGAGGAAGTCGTCCACGCCCGCCTCGGCCGCGATCGCCGCCGCGGTGAGCGGGTTGTCCCCCGTGATCATCACCGTCCGGATGCCCATGCGGCGGAGCTCGTCGAACTTCTCACGAATGCCCGTTTTGACCACGTCCTTCAAGGCGACGACGCCCAGGGTTCGTGCATCGTCGCAGACCACGAGAGGGGTGGCGCCATCTCGCGCCACCCGCGCCGCGTCGTCGTGGACTCGCTGCGGCACCTCGCCGCCCAGCGCCGAGACGTGTCGGACCACGGCGTCGAGCGCGCCCTTGCGGAGCGCGCGCTCGCCCACGTCGACGCCGCTCATTCGGGTCTGGGCCGTGAACGGCACGAGCTTCCGCTCGCCCTCGTCGAGGCGCTCGTCGGCCAGTTTGCTCGGCTCGAGCAGACGTTCGGCGAGGAGCACGATGCTCTTGCCCTCCGGCGTGTCGTCCGCGAGGGAAGCCTCCCTCGCACCGCGCGCGAGCTCGTCGCGCGTGACCCCGGGGGCGGGAAGGAAGAGCGAGGCCTGGCGATTGCCGAGCGTGATGGTGCCGGTCTTGTCGAGCAGGAGCACGTCCACGTCACCGGCGGCCTCGACCGCCCGGCCGGACGTAGCGATGACGTTCGCCTGAATCATCCGGTCCATCCCCGCGATGCCGATAGCGGACAAAAGCCCTCCGATGGTGGTCGGAATGAGGCATACGAGCAGAGCCACCAGCACCGAGAGCCGCGCCTCGGACCCGCTGCCCGCGACTTTCACCGCGAAGCGCGAGTAGGGCAGCAGCGTGACCACCACCAAGAGGAAGATCAGGGTGAGACCGGCCAGCAGGATGTCGAGCGCAATCTCGTTCGGGGTCTTTTTCCGCTTCGCGCCTTCGACCATGGCAATCATACGATCGAGGAACGTCTCCCCGGGATTGGCACCGATGCGCACGACCAGCCAATCGGAGAGCACGCGCGTGCCGCCGGTCACGGCGCTCCTGTCGCCTCCGCCCTCACGCACCACCGGCGCGCTCTCACCCGTGATGGCGCTCTCGTCCACGGTGGCGACCCCCGCGATCGCGTCGCCGTCGCCGGGGACGAGCTCGCCCGCGCCGACGAGCACGTAGTCTCCTTTGCGCAGGTCGGCCGACGAGACCTCGGTGGCCTCCGCGTCGGGCGATGGGGCCGCGAGCCGCTTGGCGACGACGTCTTTCCGCGCCTTGCGCAGGGTATCGGCCTGGGCCTTGCCCCGGCCCTCCGCCATCGCCTCGGCGAAGCTCGCGAAGAGCACGGTGAACCAGAGCCAAACGGAGATGGCGAGCACGAACCAAGGACTCTCGCCGCGAGCCCCCGTCGCGAGCGCGCTCATGAAGAGCAACGTCGTGAAGGCGCTGCCGATCTCCACCACGAACATCACCGGGTTCTTCACCATGACGCGCGGATCGAGCTTCACGAACGCGTCGCGCGCGGCGCGCTTCACCAAGGCGGGCTCGAAGAGGGGACGCTCCTTCGGAACGTCGGGGGTGGACTCGTCGCTCATGGCGTGATCTCTCCTGCATGGGCCGGGCTGGCGCTCAGGTGCTCGACCACCGGACCGAGGGCGAGCGCGGGGACGAACGTCAATGCGCCCACGAGCAATACCGTGCCGCAGAGAAGCCCCGTGAAGAGGGGCGTATGGGTCGGGAGCGTGCCGCTCGTGACCGGTACTCGGTGTTTGCGCGAGAGGGAGCCGGCGATGGCCAAGATGGGGACGATGACCCAGAAGCGACCGATCACCATGAGAATGCCGATGGTGATCGCGTAAAAGGGGCCGTTGACCGTCAATCCCCCGAAGGCCGAGCCGTTGTTGTTGGCGCCCGAGGTCATCGCATAGAGCATTTCGGTGAAGCCGTGCGCCCCTGGATTGGCGATGGCCGACGTGCCGGTCTCGGTCGAGCACGCGATGGCCGTTCCGACCAGCGCAGCCGCAGCGGGGAGCAAGATGACGAGCGAAGCCATCTTCATCTCGAACGCCTCGATCTTCTTGCCCAGGTACTCGGGGGTCCGGCCGACCATCAATCCCGCCATGAAGACGGCGACGATCGCGTACGCGAACATTCCGTAGACCCCCGAACCCACACCGCCGAACACCACCTCGCCGAGCTGCATCAGCGCAAGCGGGAAGAGTCCGCCGAGGGGCGTGAAGCTGTCGTGCATCGCGTTGACCGAGCCGTTCGAGGCCGCGGTCGTGGTGACCGCCCACAGCGCGGACTCGGTCGCTCCGAAACGGACCTCTTTGCCCTCCAGATTTCCTCCGCCGAGCGCGCCCGTGGAGGCCCCGTCCACGAGGCCCGCGAACCACGACGTGCCGGCCTCTTCGTAGTGGATGCAGAGCACGGCGCACGGCACGAACAAGAGGGTCATGGCCGCCATCATCACCACCCCCTGACGCTCGTCTCCGAGCATCTTTCCGAAGGTGGCGCAGCAAGCCGCCGGTACGAGCAAGATCGCGCAGAGCTCGAGAAATCCAGAGAGTGGTGTGGGGTTCTCGAGCGGGTGAGCCGAGTTCGCGTTGAAGAAGCCGCCGCCGTTGGTGCCGAGCTGCTTGATGGCCACTTGCGAGGCCACGGGGCCGAGCGCGATGGCCTGGTCCGAGCCCTGCACGGATTCGAGCGGGTGGGCGGTGACGTGCGCGGCGTAGGTTTGCACCACTCCCTGCGATACCAGTGCAAGCGCGAGCAACGCCGAGAGAGGTACGAGCACGTACAGCGTGCCGCGCACCAGGTCGACCCAGAAGCTCCCCAGACCTTCCTGACGATTGGCGCGAATGCCCCGCACGAGCGCCGCCAGGACGGCCATTCCCGTAGCTGCGGAGAGGAAGTTCTGGACGGCGAGTGCGAGCGATTGCGTCGCGTACGACATGGTCGACTCGCCGCCGTACGCTTGCCAATTGGTGTTGGTGACGAAGCTCGTGGCCGTGTCGAAGGCGACGTGCGCATTCACCGGTCCGAGCCCGTCGGGGTTGCTCGGTTCGAGCGAAGGTCCGACCCCCTGGAGCCGCTGCGCGGCGTAGGTGAAGAGCGCCCCGACCAGGCTCACGAGCAGCACTTGCCGGGCGTAGACCGTCCACGGCATGGCCTCGTCGGGGTCGACGCCGGCGACGCGATAGACGGCATGCTCGACTCGTCCGAACACCCGCGCGAGCAGGACGGGCTTGCCGTCGTAGACGTCGGCGACGTAGCGGCCGAGCGGATAGCCCAGGCCCAATGCGACGGCGAGCAGCAGGGCGAGCTCGAGTGTTCCGTGCGTGCTCACGAGAGTTTCTCCGGGTAGAGCAGGGCCACCCCTAGGTAAACGAACATCCCCACGGCGAGCATGCCGCCGAGCGCGGTCATGACGCTCACGGCACACTCCGTGACAATCGTTCGCACCAAGAGACGAGCCCCGCGCTCGCGCCGAAGAGCGCGACGAGGAGGGCGATGCAGAGAAAATCCATGGCTTGGCTTTCCGCTCGTGGGGGACCGCGGGGCGTCGTGGTCAGGGTTTGCGTCGAAGGCCGCGGAGGAGGGTGCTCGCGGCGAGCACGAGCGCCAGCGTGGCGATCATTCCTTCGCGCTCGTTCCAGTTCCCGGTCGCCGCCAAGCAGACGAAGGGCAAGAGGGCGAGCAAGACGAGGAAGCATCCTGGTGCGTGCTCGCTACGAGCCGGCGGCGCGGCCGGAGGTTCCTCGGGACGCTCCCCGGGCTTCCGGTAGGGGCCGAGCGCCGGCGAGTGGGGATCGTCGTTCACCCCGTGAGCATGCACCCGTTCGAGTCAACGCGACGTCAAGGCAGGCCGAGCGTGCATCAAGATGCCATCAAGCTCGAATCGCGGAATCGCGCGGCGCGTTGGGGCGGTATCAAGTTTTCATCAAGCCGCGACGACGCGCGAGACCTGCGCGAATTTCGGAGCTACGACGCGTCTCGATATGTCCCAGACGGCACACGCTCCTACCGAACCCGCGCCAAGTACCGACTCTGCACACTCCCACGCCGCGAGCCTCCGCGTGCTCGTGTGGGCCGCGTTGGGGGTGGTCTTCGGCGACGTGGGAACCTCGCCCCTCTACGCCATGTCCGAGACCGTCTCGTCGCACCTCTCCGCGGTGCACGGCGTGAAGGAGAAGGTCACCATGTCGTTCGGCCAGTACTACGGCCGCGACGAGGTGCTCGGCTGGACCTCGCTCTTCTTGTGGGCCATCGCCATCGTGGTGACCCTCAAGTACGTCGTCCTGATCATGCGGGCGGACAACAAGGGCGAAGGCGGATTGTTCTCGATCTTGGCGCTCCTGAAATCGAAGGCGTCGAGTCGCTTCTCGCCTCGCGCGATGCTGGTCGTGGTGGCGCTCGCCGTGATTGGTTCGGGCCTCATTCTCGGCGACGGTGTCATCACGCCCTCGCTCTCCATTCTCTCCGCATGGGAGGGGCTCGAGGTGGTGACCCATAGGTGGTCGCCGTACATTCCGGTGCTCTCGGTGGTCACGTTGGTGGCCCTCTTCGCCATTCAGCGCTTCGGCACCGCGCGCGTCGGATCGATCTTCGCCCCGGCGATGGCCGTGTGGTTCACCATTCTGGCCGCCATGGGCGTGAAGAACCTGGTGATGCACCCCGAGATCCTGGCCGCCTGCAATCCCGTCCACGCGGTCTCCTACATGGTGCGCTTCCCCAAAGCGACGCTCTACGTGGTCGGGTCGGTCGACCTCTGCATCACCGGCTGCGAGGCCCTCTACGCGGACATGGGACACTTCAGCCGCAAGGCCGTCCGCCGGGCGTGGTTCTTCGTGGTTTGGCCGGCGCTCGCCCTGAACTACCTCGGCCAAGGCGCTCGGCTGCTCGACCCGGCTCCCATCGTGGACGGCAATGTCTTCTACGCGCTGGTCCCGCAGAGTCCGGTCTACGTCTACGGACTCGTCGTGGTGAGCTGGCTCGCCACGGTCATCGCCAGCCAGGCGCTCATCTCGGGCGCGTTCTCCCTCGTGCACCAGGCCATTCAGCTGGGCCTCTTCCCCCGGACGAACGTGGTGCACACGAGCCGCAACGTGGAAGGTCAGATCTACGTCCCGGAGGTCAATTGGGCCTACCTGGCACTGTGCATCGCCCTCGTGCTCGGGTTCCGGAGCTCGCACAACTTGGCGCCCGCGTACGGCTTGGCCGTGACCGGCACCATGGCGTTCACCACGGTGCTCTTCTACCTCGTGGCGACCCGCGTCTGGAGCTGGAAGACGCGCTTCATCGGACCGGTGTGCGCGTTTTTGGTGCTGGTCGATCTTGCGTTCTTCGCCAGCAACGCGACGCAGTTCTTGGAAGGTGGCTACGTGACGATCGGCCTCGCGGGTCTGGTCGCGTTCGCGATGTTCACCTGGCGCGCAGGCCGAGCCGTGCTCTCGCGGGCGCTCTCGGACGCCGCCATGCCGCTCGACGCCTTCTTGGAGAGCCTCGCCCTGGAGCCGCCGGGGCGCGTGCCGGGAACCGCGGTCTTCATGACGTCCAATCCGGGCGCTCCCCCTTGTTTGATGCACTTCCTGAAGCATGCGAAGACGCTTCATCGGCGTGTCCTGCTTCTCACCGTGCAGACCGCTCACGTTCCGGTGGTCTCCCAAGAAGACCGCGTGGCCGCGCTCGAGGAACACGGGCACGGCGTGGTGTCTTGCAGACTCTCGTTCGGTTTCTCGGAGAGCCCCGACGTGCCGGCAGGTCTCGAGCTGCTTCGGGCGCGGGGAGTCGACATCGACAGCGTCGACATCTCGTACTTCCTCGGCCGGGAATCGCTCGTCTTCGCCCGCAAGGCCTCGGCGATGAGCCTCCCTCGCAAGGTCTTCTTCAAGTTCCTCAGTCAGAACGCGATTGCCGCGTCTTCGTTCTTCCGGTTGCCGCCCGGGCGCGTGGTGGAGCTGGGTATGCAAGTCGAGATATGACGGGCTTCACCGATCGTCGGCGATCGCCCCCATTTTTGCACGTCGCCCTTGCGTGGGCCGAAAGCGGCGAGAAGAACGACTTGCCAGCCGAGGGGGGCGCGTGGATATTCGGGGCGCGGGCGCTCGGGTGAGCTCCCGCGAACATCGAGGAGCCCCAAGCCATGCCCAATCTCGAAGCCGAGCTCGACTCTCTGGTCACGGTCTACGTTCGTAGTGTACGAGAGGCGCTGAGGGACTACTTGATCGGGCTCGATCCGTTCGGGACCTGGCGCGTCTCGTCGGCCTCGCCGCAGGCGAAGGACAATCCGGCCGACCGTGGCCCCTCGCCGAGCCGGCGCGCTTCGGCAGAATCGGTCAATCGAGGAGCGGGCGCCCGAGCGGGGTCGCGTGGGCAGCGGCCGAAGGGGAAGGGGCCGTCCGCTTCGGGGCCCGGGGCTCGGGTTCAATCCACGCTCGACCGTATCGTCGCTCACCTGGGAGAAGTCGGGGCTGACGCGCTTTCCTCGGACATTCGTAGATCGCTTTCGCTCAGTCGGGCCGACTTGCAAGCCGCCACCAAGTGGGGCGTATCGAAAGGCGTACTCGTGAAGAGCGGCGACCGCGCGACCACTTCGTATTCGGTCGTGAGGACCTGACGCTTCACTCTCCGCGTGGTCGAGCCTACGAAAAGAGAACGAGCCGCGCGACACGGCGCGGCTCATCGTCTCGCGGTCGTGGGCACGATCAGCTCGTCGGGGCCCTCCGTCCGTCGACTCTTCGCTTCCTTCTTCCGCGTCGCTGTCGTCCGCGACCTTCCTCTTCTTGCTCTTCGTGTGGATCGAGGGGGCGATAGAGTCGGCGTCGCCCTGCTTCCAGCGCAGGTGATGTCTTGACGGTGGCGATAGGCGGATCTTTGAAGACGCGCTCCATCTCCGGAACGAGGGCTTCGATGGCCGGGATGGCACCGAGGACGTACGAGACCGCGCGCGGAATATCGATGTTGATCGTCTTCAGCGCCTTTGGAACGAGCGCCGCGTAGCGCGCCGAGAGCAGCTCGAACGCTTCTGCTGCGGGGGCCACGGCGCTTGGTCGCTCGACGGCGATGCTGTTGGCGGTCCCTGTCGCCGTTGCCTTCGCGGCTTTCTTCTTTTCTCTGGAGTCGCCTCCCGGAGTAGCCGCCTTCTTCTGAATGAGCGGTCACGATTCTCAATTACGTAAATTTGGTCGTTTTGGGTTCGGAACGTTCGGAACCCAAAACCAGGAGGTGGGGCGGAGGACGGAGTCCTTCGATGACAAGTTGGGCTAAATTAGCGGGCTTGATCGAAGAGCATGGCCGCTGATTTAGCGTGGATTTCGCTCTGAGGATTTCGAGAAAGACGAACAGGGGGCTGCTGAGGCTGGAGCGAATTCCGAGATCGAAGGCCCGCCTGCGCGGTCGGAGGATGCAAGGCCCCCTCCCCACGGCTGCTGAGACGGTGGACGCAAGCCAATAGCAGTGTGGGAGAGTCATTCGAGAGAAGGCCGAGGCGCGAGGCGTAGCTCGAGAGCGCCTCCGGCCCGAAGAAGGCGACCAGCGATGAGGATGTAGACCTCACGTCGGGCGGAGCTAGCAAGGAGCTCTCCGGCTCCGAACTCGGCCCGTCGTCCCGATCCGGAAGCGCGGTCGGCCCCACTCTCGATGGTGAGCCTTCTCTTCAGAGGATGGGGCAAGACTCTGGGAAACATAGTTCGACTTCAGAGAGACTGGAGGAATCGAACCAATGACGCCCGGTCGCTCGAGTCGAGCGCCGCGAACGCTCTTCGCGAAGCCTCGCCCTCGCCTCCGTGCCAGAGGATCGCCTCCTCGAAGCCACGGGCTCTCCCGTCGTGGAGGAGTCGTCCATGGCCCGAAACCTCGTTCAGCAGGCCAAGTCCCCAGAGTGGTGGCGTGCGCCATTCGGTTCCGCTCGCGAGGCCTTCCGGTCGCCGGTCGGCGAGCCCGTCGCCCATATCGTGGAGTAGGAGGTCGGTGTAGGGTCGGATGCGTAGGCCGTCCCGCCAAGACTCGAGAGCACGCGTCGTGAAGGCTGGAACGTGGCATTGCCCGCATCCCGCTCGATTGAAGAGCAACTTGCCGCGCAGAACGGCGGGGGAGTCCGCGTTTCGTCTCGCAGGAACGCCGGCCGCGATGGTGAAGACGGTGAGCGCTTCGAGGCGGCTCGCGGACAGCTCGACGCGGTGCGAGGCACGTGCCTCGCACGACGTTTGAGGGGCTGGGCATCCCTCGGAAACGAACAGGGGGCTCGTGACGCCGATATCGCCGACGAAGGCCGCTGCGTTCTGCGCCTCCACGGAAGGCTGGCCTGCCTTCCAGCCGAAACGTCCTAGCCACGCCCCCGGTCTCGCAGGATGACCGACCTGGTTGGGACGCCCCGAAACGCCATTGCCGTCGCGGTCGTCGGGATCGGCGTTCGCGAGAATGTCGGCCTCGGGGATCGCCTCGAGGAGGCCCATCCCGTACGTTGCAGGCGCTACGCGCAGGGAGAGCTCGACTCCAGCGGCGGGCGGTCCGAGGGCGAACGACGGGACCGGCTCCGGGCGAACGAGCACGTAGGGGAGGCCGTCGTCGTAGGCTCCCGCGTGCTCCGTCAATCGCACCGTGACCACACCTTCGCCAGGGACGCCACTTATGCCAAAGGGTTGCAGTTGTTCGCCGTACACCGGATCGGGCCCGAACGTCCCGGACCCGTCAGTACGGGGAATACTCAGGCGCACGAGAGCCGTCGTGATGGACAGACCTGGAGCGGGCAGGGTCCCTCGCCCATTGCGTGCGTGGCACGCCTCGCAGGAAGTCGCATTGAATGTCGGGCCGAGCCCAGCTCGGTCCGAGGCCGCCGTCACGTCGGCCCAATCGAGCTGAAAGATGGCCTGTCCAGCGTAGAACCGCGTTCGAGTCGCGGCGTCGACGTTCGGCGCGGGTTGCTCGAACGCGGTCCGGCCGTAGACCTTGACGGAGGCGGCCCCGGCCGAGAGCTCTTCGTCGACTTCGTAGCTGGCCGTGTCTCGGGGGGGAGGTGTGGTCGTGGGAACGGTGGAAGGAGGGGCCGCGGCATCGGCTTCCCGGTCGGAGTCCTTTCGCGGTCCAACCGCGGCATCGCCTTGGCTCGTCGAGCCTTCACAAGCGCCGAGCGCGCCTAGCAGAGAGCCGACGACCAAGGCTCGATGCGCCCACATCTGCGATGGCAGCTTCACGGTACGACGACGACGACCGGGGTCGGCTGGCGCCAAATGGCCGGAAAGTCGGCAATGCCGAGTGTGCCGGCCGTGTTCCACCCCCAAGTGAACAGCTCGTCGCGATCCATCAAGGCGACAACGTGAAGTGCCCCCACGGCGATCGACCGGTAGCGGGTGCGCTGATCGAGGTATTCGGGCACCCCACCGGGTGATGCGTAGACGCCCGCCCGTACAGCATAGGGAAGCCGGTTCGCCTTCGCTCCGTCGCCTCCCGCACCTCCTTGGGCCAGCGTTCCGTTGCCGTCTTCGCCGAATCCCCATAGGGCTCCGTTTCGTGTGAGGGCGAAGCTAGAGTTTCCGTTCGCGAAGACGAGCGCGATGTTGGTAAGTGGCTTCTGAGCCGCCTCGTCGGTGACGACCTGCTTCGGCGTCGTGACGGGGGAAGCCGCAATCGCCCCCGTTCCGAGCTGACCGGATGCGCCTAGCCCCCACGAGAAGACCGTTCCATCCCCTTTGACGGCGAGCACGTGGTCGCGTCCCGTGGCGATGTCGACGACTCCGTCGAGCCCAGGAACAGCGGCGGGGGTGGGATGGCGAAGCTCGTCCGTCGGTGCGCCGTTGCCGAGATTGCCGTAGGTATTCCTACCCCAGACGTAGACCTTGCCTTCCGCCGTGAGGGCTACGGTGTGGGCCGAGCCGGCAACTACCTTGACCACGTTCGCGGGCGCGCCGGCTACGGCGGTGGGTGAGGGCTGGATATCGTCGGTGTTCGCCGTTCCCTCGACACCGACTTGTCCGCGTTCATTGTCCCCCCAGGCGAGGAGACGGCCATCTCGTGCGATGACCGTGACATGATTGTAGCCAGCCGCCGCAATCGTCGCGTCGACCTGGGCGACTCGGGTCGGCAGGTTTCGACGGGTCGTGATGCCCGAGTCGCCCTGACCCGACTCTCCGTTGGTGTTCTCTCCCCAACTGAAGACCTCTCCCCCCTCTCCGACGAGCGTAGAGACATTCTGGCTGAAGGCGAGACTCGCGGGCGTCACGCCGAGCGGCGCGAGCGCGGAGGGCGTCGATATGGACGCTGCGGCTGTCGGTCCAAGCCCGAGCTGACCGACATTGTTTCGCCCGAAGACGTACGCGTTCGCCCTCACGATGGCCCCCGAGTGGCTTCCGCCAGCAGAGGTTAGGAGCCCGAATCGGAACGGGATCGTTTGGGTCGTCCGAGCCCCCATCGAATCGACTGAGGTGAGGACGACGGTATTCGCGCCCGGGCGCAGGGCGAGTGCGGCGGATATTGCCGCCTTTCGAGCCCCGGCGCCGATGGGGACGCTCGTGGGGGAGCCGCCGTTCACGCTGTAGGTTACCTGCGCCAAGCCGTCGGGGTCTTCGATCGTCGCACGGAGGAGTCGACGTGTCTCCGCGAAGTCTCGGAGAGGCGCGAGAATCTCCAACGTGGGCTCGCTCGGAGCGACGACACCGCCGTCGCTGGGGCTGGGCGTAGGGCTTGGCGAAGTCGGGGCGGCGGTCGGCGCGCTGCTCGTGGAAGGCGATGCGGACGGAGGCGCTGTCGTGGCCGAGGACCCCTCGCTCGACGAGCACGCGGCGACGAAGGCTGCGAGGAGCGTGAGGCCTCCATGGCCGAGCAAAGAACGATTGTGCAGGTTTGTCGTGAGAGTGATTTTCATCTTGATGGTGGGCTTAGTGGGGCAGGGGGTCATCTTTGGTGCACGGATGTCTTGAAGGGAGGCGTCCGGGCATGCCGCATCGAATCGATGAGGTCAGCTACGGGTCGCGCGACTCGCTTTACGGCTCCCGTCGGACCGATGGGGTGAAACGAAAGCGGTTGATGCGATAGCCTTCGATCTTCTTTCTCACCAGCCACGGAGCGAATCGAAACAAGAACCGATAGCTAGGTGGCATCGCGGCGCGAAGCTCCTCCGAAGCGTCCAGGAAGCTGAGGGAGCTCTCGAGGACGAGCCCCCACGGTTCGATCGAGCGAGGGTCGTCGCACTTCCATCGGAACCAGGCGTCCTTCGGCATGGTCCTCATCGCGTCGTGCTTCGCTTGTCCCTCGACCATGGCGGAGGAAGTCGTGTCGGTGAGCAGGGTCGCTCCCGAGAATGCGGCGGAAAGGCTACGAATCGAACGCTCGACGACCGGTGCATCCAGGTAGATGATGACCGCCTCCGACACGAAGCAGTACGGCGGCGGAAGTGCGAACACGAGCTCGTGCCAACTCGTGTCGACGAAGCTTGCAGCAAGCATCGATCGTCTGGCGGAGTCGTGAAAAAAGCGCTTCCGAAGAGCCATGCTGTCCGGAAGGTCGAGCTCGAGCCATCGCGCCTGGCCGTTGTCGAGCCTCTCGTAGCGAGTGTTCAGTCCAGCGCCTATCTCGACGACGGTGCCCGTTGGATTGGCCTCGAGGAATGCCTTGACCTGGTCGTCGAACATTCGCGTGCGAATCGAGGCGCCCAGGAGCGACCGTATGCCTTTCCACTTTGCAAAGTCGTAGTCGAGCGAGTCGACGATCTCGACGGCTTTCGGGTCCCAGAGCAGCCCGGTCCCGTCCCTCGTCTGTTGCGCCCTGCCAAGGAGGGGTATCAGGAGCGTCTCCTGAACTGGGCCGAGCTTCACCGGAATTTTCGCGCTCATCTGTGTCCTTTCGCCGATACAGCGCACGCTTCTGGGGTGCCTGTAACTACTAGTTCGCGCATTCGGCCTTGCAACGAGAAGACGCGCACGCTCCCATCGCGTGAAAGAGCGCGTGGGCGTCCGGCGCGCCGTGGCATTTGGTCTCGTCGTGGTTCGTGAAGCAGCCGTCCCAACAGACCGTGGACTGATGACATGCCGCCACCTCGCTGCAGCACGACTGCTCCATGCAAGTCGCGCAGCTCGACTTCACGAGCTTGTTCAGGGTTCCTTGGCAGGAGCCTGCGTCGTCGCCACTTATGCAACGGCTCGCACATGTGCCGCCCTTGCAAGTGAGGTATGCGTCGACGCGAGCGTGGGTCTCGGTGGTTCGCTCGCAGGCGCTTCCATCTTGCGCCGAGACGCACGCGAGACAATCCGCGTCGGCTTCGCAGGCCGATAGAGCGCCGCAGCAAGCGTCTTTCATGCACGCGCCGCAGTCGCCGGAGAGACTGGCGGGACAAGATGCTGCGCTGGTCTCGGCTCCTCCGCCGTCCTCGGTCGCCGAAGAGGGCGGGACTACCGAAGTGGACGTCGCGTTCGAGCAAGCGCTCGCCAGGTAGAGAGCGCCGGAGAGAAAGAGGGCAGTCAGGAGGGACTTCGTATTCATGAGGGTGGTTGAGGGGGGCCGTAGGGTCTTGCTGAGTTGGTGCGGGCGTCCGGACAAGGGCTTCTGGCATTCGCTACGCGAGGCAACCGACCAGGTCGTGGAGCCAGCGTTGTTCGAGCACGAGAAGCGTCGTGGCCGTCGGGAGGTGGGCGCCGCGAAGGCCGTCCGCCGCGGTAAGAAGTTGAGGGTACGAGCTCGATTGAACGAGCCAATGCGTCTCGGGACAGGCCTCGTAGAAGCCCTGCGTCAGGCGAGACGGGGTGAGGATGGACACTCGGGCTACTGGATGCCAGAGCTGGAAGTGCCAGTAGCCACGGCTCGCCAAGCGCCTCGGATCGTCTCCCGACATGAGGCGCACCTCCCACCAGTCGGACAGCGTCTCGACGATGTACCTCACCCCAGGCGCGTGTCGGCGGGTCGAATCGCTCTCCAGGTCGTGTAGCGGTCCACCGAACCGGGGCAACCCGTAGGCGTGCGAGAGCGCATCGTAGCAGAGGCCACCGTCGATACCCACCCTTCGATTGGGGGGCGTCTCACGTTGAAAAAGAGCCCGGCGCTCACGAGCGCGCGAGCGTTCGAGCGGGAGCTTCTGATTGGGCTGTTTGGCTCGTCGAGTCATCGACTTCCTCTTCGTCATGCGTTTCGTGGAGGTCGCGAGCGGCGCGCGCGCGCCGAGGGCGCGCGCGACCGATGGTCGTCTACTCCGTAGGCGCCATTCCAAGGGGGCAGTCCTTGGGTGAGCGGACGCGACGCGCCGCTTGTCCAAAGGCCCCCAGATAACTTTCGACCGCGCCCGCCAAAGCCTGGTCCGCCTCGTGCTCGTTCGGTGCCGTCATATCGTGGACGTGGTGGTAAATCGGGCGGAGCTTGGCTACGCGTTCTGCCCCGATCTCTCGTGGGTCGCCCGTCGTGATGCACATGGCCGGCATGCCAATCAAGGCGGAATAGGCGTCGAAGGTGGGCGACGCAGCCCCGATGGCCACGTGTCCGTGCGAGCGCAGCTGGTCGAAGAGGACGGGGCGATACCGAAGGTCGTCGATATCGGTGCCGTCTTCGAGTCGTGCCGTGCACCCAAGTGACCGAAGACGACTCGCGAAGTCGCACAGCTCGCCGTCGCCGGGGGGGGCGTCGTAGGGGTCCTCGGAGACGACGCACCAGCGATAGCCGAGGGCGGCTACGATCTCGGCGAGCCGTTTGGTCAGGCGATCGGTCCTCTCGGCTCGGGTCAGGTGTCGGTGTATCAAGACTCGGGGGGCACCGACCGCCTCGACGAGCGCGGAGAGGGAGGAACGAAGCGGCAGCGCGCCCGTGACGTTCTCGACGAAGCGCGCGCAAACGGACTCGGGAGAGCGCGCCGACGCGATAGCCGAGGCGATGGCGTGAGTCGCCTGCGTGACGTACACCGCGTCGCGGATCGCGCGCCCGTCGACGAGCCTCACCGTGCTGAGCGAACGGACCCCGCGGTGTGTCGGTGCACGGCGCAGCCGTCGGTTCAGTCGCCGAGCGTCTTCCACCTCGCCGAAGTGCACGCGCGCCCCGTCGCCGCGTACCGCGCGGTAGAGAAAGAGATCTTCGCAAACAGACCGGAGAGACGCTTCGTCGGCAGGGGTACTCTTGTCGTGAAACACCAGGGCACTAATCCCGGCGTGGAGGCTGAGCGCGGCCGCGATGTGCCAGCGCTCCGTGCGTTGGTGAAGCGCCTGCGCAATGGTGAGGCCAGTCATCGTTGAGCTCGCCCAGGCGACGCATCAAGCGACCGTGCACCGGCGCCCGTCATCGTGCCGCCTTGGTGCCGAGAGCTCCCCAGCACTCGTCGGCAATCGCTCGGTTGAGATCGAACGTCGCGCGGGCCTCGTCCACGATCGCGTCCTCGTCCAGCTTCGGGACCTTGCAGCCGTCCAACCTCGCCCGAAAGTCCTTACGAAAGGCACTCGGGTCGATGCCCTCGAAAGAGAGGTAGGTGAGCCCATCCCGATTCGCGAGCTTGAGTACGCGCTGCGCGACTCGCCCGGCGATGGCGCCACCCGAGACGTCCGCCATGAACCGCACGTAGGCGTGGGCGATCAGCCGAATGCGAAGAGCCGGGTCTCCCGATAGCGACGTGATCCGGCAGGCGTACGCTTGCGATGCGGCGGACGTGCCACTCGACGGCTGGTCGAAATGGGCGAGGTCTCGCCGAATTCGGCGCGCGCGAAAGACGTGAGGTAGGTAGAACCGCCCGAGCACGGGGTCATCGGAAGCCTCGTGGAGGCTCCGCTCGAGCGCCTCGTACGCCGGCAATAGGCGTGCGAGGACCCCGCAATAGGCATGCACGTCGAGCCGTCCCGAGAAGAAAGCTCTGGCTATCTGCGTCGACTCCACGAGTCGATGCACGACACGTGTCTCCGACCGTAGCCGGCGTGAGAGCGGAAGCTCGCGAGCTCGGTTGGGGGTGGGGTCCGGCATGGTCTCCTCGGAGAGCGCGTTGCACACTCGCCCGGCGAGGAAGCGCCAGGCGAGTGTCGGCGGCAGGTCAGTTTTCTTCGAGGTTGATGGTCACTCCGAGCGCGCCTGCGATCTCGACGACCAACGTCCCGATGACCTTGACGTCGTCCATGGCAATCTTGACCGCCTTGCGGCCCGGGGCGTCGTCCGCGCCGAGGATGGCTTGGTCGAACGGTCCCGGGATAGCGAGGACCGACGCCCGCGCCTTCGCGAGAGCGTCCTTCATCTTCTTGTCGAGCTCGGGGTTCTTCGCAGCGACCAGTGCTGTCAACCCGGTGGCCTGCTTGGTCCCGTAGCGTCCGAGGTAGACGTTCTCGATGCCGATGACGTCGTTCACGAGGTCGATGGGCACCGTGGTGTCGCTGAAGCAGGAGTGCTCTTCCTCCTGATCCTTGGCGGCGTAGGCGTTGTTCATCCGTTCGCGCGGCAGCTCGGTCGCGGCCAGGGACCCCATTCCCTTGAGAATGTCCCCCAGGGCAACCTTCGGATCCTCGGCCTGGAACGTGGTCACGAACTTACTCGGGGCGCCGGGCTCCCACTCCTCTTCGACGCCCTCGAGCTGCTCGACGAGCAACTCTGCGCACGCCTTTAGGTACTGTCCCCTTCGCGCCTGGTTCTTCGCTGTCCCGCCGGTCTCCACGTAGTCCGTGAAAGGACGTTCGCCCGGTCCGGTCGCGCTCTTGTCCTGGCCCCAAAGCAGAAACTCGATGGCGTGCCAGCCGGTGGCGATGTTCTTTTCGCCCCCCTTTTCGTTCTCGGCAAGCAGCACGTCCTTCGTGATGGAAGGGAACTTTGCCGTGTCGTTGATGATGCCTGCGCTTTCGTTCCC
This sequence comes from Polyangiaceae bacterium, assembly GCA_965225775.1. Classification (GTDB taxonomy): domain Bacteria; phylum Myxococcota_A; class Polyangia; order Polyangiales; family Polyangiaceae; genus JAAFHV01. The sequence goes on from OZ245328.1 coordinate 198,565, forward strand.
GTCGACGTAGTCGATGTAGTTCTCATCGAGGGGCCAAGCGTTGATGGCCCCTTCGGGGCCAGTGTCTTCAGCGTCGATGGGACCCCCGTAGAAGCGGAAGACCTCCGTCTGGACATAGGAGGGCCGCGCCGCCTTCCACGCCTCTTTTGCCGCGTCGAGGGTACCTTTGGATGGCGCGGCAACGAACGCATCGACCGCAGCCTTGAGCTTCTTTGCGCCGTCGAGGGAGTCCTCGTAGTTCTCGTGAGCAATCTCCGAGTAACCCTTCACGACGGCCGCCTCGGCCTCCGTCGTCGGGCCTGCGTCCACGGAAGGCGAGGAGGAGCATGCCGAGATGGCAAAGACGGCGAGCGTTGTCGCCGCGGCGAGTCTGATCGGATGAAGTCGCATCATTTTCACTAAGTTCTCCTGCCGCGAAGGTAGCTTGTTGAAAATGAAAGTCAACATCAACGCATCCTACAATCTTCTACGTCGCCGGTTTGGACCGACGTTCGGCTGGGAGCGGTGGCGAGTCATTGCCGCTTGACACCCCCTGCCCGTTGTGGAAAATGAAAATCACTTTCAACAAGGAACGCGTCCCAATGGTCCTCGCCCCCCAAACCTACGGTGAAGTCTCTGCCCCCGGGCCCCTCCGCCGTGGCTTTTCGTGGTCGATGCTGCGCCGGGCAGAGGCGGCCCGTGCGTCGTGAGGTGTTCGCCGTGACCGCGCTGCTTGTCCTCGGGAGCGCCTCGCGTGCTCGCGGTCAATCGTCGAACGGCACTCCCGAGAGCGTGGTCGTGACCGGGACGCGTACGCCGGAGAATGCCCAGCGCTCCACGGTCAAGACGGACGTCGTCACGCGCGACGAGGCCGAGCGTCGCGGGGCTACCAACGCGGCCGAGGCCCTCTCGTCCCAGCCGGGGGTACAGGTCAATCCTGGGGCCTACGGCTCGATTGGTGGCGTGTCTGCGATTCAGATCCAAGGCTTCGATCGCGACCGTGTGCTCGTCCTCGAAGACGGCGAACGCGTCGTCGGCGACATCGGTGGCGCCATCGACCTCGCGTCTCTCCCGATCGCGGATTTGGCGCGCATCGAGGTGGTGACCGGCCCGACAAGCTCGCTTTACGGTTCGAGCGCGATTGGCGGCGTGGTCAACCTCGTCACGCAACCGCCGCCCCTCCAGGGGCCGAGCGGGCGCTTTCGCGTCGAGGGGCGGAGCCAGCCTGGCTACGTGATGCAAGGAAACGCGGCCTATCGCTCCGGCACATCCTTCGTCGGCATCGATGGGAACGCGGTGGGCAATCGGGGAATTCTCGCGCAGCCCGACTCCCCGGATGTGCCCGACCTTCGACTTCCCGACGTTTCACGGCGAATGCTCGGTCTGCGAGGTGGGTTTCGGATTGGCAGCCGCATCGACGTGACCGCGCGTGCGCGCTACTTCGACGACGTCACGACGGGCCTCGAGTCGAGCGTCACCCCAGGTCTGGGCCGCTTCGTGACCGACCTGCCCAACCATACACGTCGTCTCGCCGTACACGTCGTGGAGCGAATCGACCTCGGCGGAGGCTCGAACGTACGCCTCTCCCTCGGGGAGCAGGCCGTCTTCGGCGAGTCCCTCAAAGACCGCCGGGGCTCCGTGGTCGACGAAGTTCGCTCGCGTCGGCACGGGATGCAGAGCCTCGAGGGGGTGCTCACGTTGGCCGACGGTCCGCGCACGTGGGTCTTCGGGGCGCGTGCCGAGGCTGAACGCTTCTCGCAGCGCCTTCAGAAGACCGAGAGCCTCTCCTCCGGTCCCGTCACGCGCGAAGAGGACGAGGTCGTTCCGCTCGTCTACGGGAGCGGTGCTCTCTACGGCCAGCTCGCGTGGAAGCTCGGGAAGCTCACCGTGTTGCCCGGCGTTCGCGGCGAGCTGCACTCCCGCTACGGAGGTGCGCTCGCTCCTCGCCTGGCTTCTTCATGGAGGCCGAGCGAATCGTGGCAAGTGCGTGCTTCGATTGGACGTGGTTTTCGAGCTCCTAGCGCCAAGGAGCTCGGCTTCGTGTTCGACCATTCGGTCTACGGGTACGTCGTCAATGGCAATACCGAGCTTCGTCCGGAGACCTCGTGGGGCGTAAATGCCGATGTGTCCTATGCTCCGGTCTCCGAGGTGACCTTGAGGGTCGGCGGCTTCGCGAACCTCGTGGACGATCTCATCGACGTCGACCTCGCGGGAGGCAGCTCGAGCGCCGGCGGAGTCGCCCAATACTCGTACGTGAATTTCGGGGAGGCTCGCACCCTCGGGGGCCAGGCCGGGGTCGTCGTCAAACTGGGCGAGCGATTCCGGGCCGAAAGCACGTACGACTACCTCTACACGCGGGATGTCCTGAATCGCCGGCCACTCGGAGGGAGGCCCCCGCACACGGTGACCGCTGCAATCCGGGGGGTGCCCTTCGCGAAGCTCGAGCTCTCCGCGCGTTTGCGGGTGACGAGTGACGCGTTCGTGACCGCGGACAGTCGCTCTCCCGGCTGGGCGAACCTGGACCTGCGGGCGGGCCGCCCCATCTGGCCAGGCTCTCAACTCTACGTCGGGGTGACCAACCTATTCGACCAACACCAAGACCCGGGCCGAATCGGAGACCAACGGCCGCCATTCGGTCGGGTCGTCTATGTCGGCTTTCGTGCCGAGCTCCCGTGGGAGGAAGAATGAAATCGATTCGTTCGACGGCCGCCGTGTTGGCCGTGATGGTCGCATTGGGCTCCGTCACGTCCTTCGTGGCCTGCTCCGACGTCGCGGACGCGCCAGCTACTTCCGATGGGGGGGGGCGTGCGGTGGACGACGCAACCGTTCCGGTGGACGCCGCATCGACCTTCCGGTCGGGGGCCGTGCTCGAGATTCCGGTGGGCGAAAGTGGTCGTACCTACGTCTCACTCGAGCCCCTCGCGGTCGTTCCGGCTCCGTCGTCGCCCGCCTCCTCGAAGGCGTGGGACCTCGCCTTCGAGGGATACGACGTCTACACCAATGGCGGAGTGAGCGGCTCCGGCAGCGCGAAGTCGTTCGGCCCTCTCGACGCGATTGCCTACGTGGGTGAAACCGCACCCCCGGTGCCGTTCTTGTCGGAGGACAAGGCCGCTGGAGCCTTCCTCGATTGGTACAAGTACGCCGGGGCGCCTTCCTATGCGCTCTACAGTCGGTACCACGTCGTCGGTGTTCGAGAAGGCCAGAATCTCTGGAAGGTGCAGCTCCTAGGCTACTACGGCGTGAGGGACGGGGCCCCGGTCAGCGCTCTCTATCGCCTCAGGTACCAGCAGCTCGAGCCGAGCGTTTCCGCCGTACGTGAGGTGGTCGACATCGACGGTACGGCCGGCGGGCCGAACGGTTCCCCGAGCGCGCCCAGCGAGTGTCTCGATCTCGGGAGCGCCAAGCGACTGATGTTGACTAAGGAAGCGGCGCGCGAGTCGAACGAGTGGCACCTTTGTTTTCGTCGGAACAACGTTACCGTCAACGGCGAGGTCGGCGGACCACGCAATGTCGGCGCCTTCGATCTCTCTCAGGGCGACACCGCTGGTGAGGTCCTGGAGGAGGTCGAGAAGCGGACCCCCGAGAGTGAGTCGTCTCGGTTCGAGTCCGTCACGGCGGCGTCCTTCGTCGGGAAGGTATTTCGAGGTGACCGTGTGGTGAGCGGTTTCGGTGACGCCTGGGTGACTCGATCGCTTCCGGACGCGCCCGCGCTCCCCGCCTATGCGACGTGGATTGTGGTGCCGGCAAGCGGTTCTCAGAAGTACTTGCTCGGGTTTTCGGGGTTCAAGGGCGCCACGGGCAAGTCGCCCGGGACCGTCGTCATGCATCGCAAACCGGTAGGAGATTGAATGTTCATGCAATCCAAGAGAGCTTTGGGTCCGCTTTCCCTCGCGTCCGTCGTGTCGGTCGCAGTCTTGGCGTACGTAGCGCCAGGATGCTCCGACTCCGCGGAGAATTCGGACGGCGGCCCGACGTCGACGGCGCCGTCCGTCACCGTGCCGACCGCGACCGCGGAACCCACCACCACTTCGTCTCCCGTCACGGATGCGAGCCCGACTCCCGATGCCTCCGATGGTGGAGCCACGTGCACGGCGGCGCTCGCGACCTTGCTCAAACCCATCGACTCCGTTTCCGCGGGCGCCGTGACGGTATTGGCGAGTACCGGCACCACGAAGACGCTCTACGTCGACGCGATGGCAGGCGGCTCGGCCGCTTCCAACACCAATCCGCGGATCTACCTCGACCTCGAGAAGGGAGCCCGGGTCGACAAGACCGACAAAACCGCTCCACTGTCGACTGATTGGGACCTGGCGCTGAAGCGGCCGATCTTGTTCACCAATGGGGGTCAGGCGGGAGCGGGGCAGGGGGGGAGCGTCTTCCTCGCGGGCAAAGCCTTCGCCGACGTGGTCGCCGCCGACGCGACGGGCAAGTCGTTCGGCGTGGAGCGCTTCGTCGACGACGAATGCAACCCGCTGCTCGACGCGACCGGCGCCGTCAAGACTTCCTTCGACGGCTGGTACGACTACGACAGCGCGACCAACCGCTTGAGCCCGAAGTTGGGGACTTACCTCGTCAAGGGCGCCAAGGGGTCGGTTTTCAAGGTTCAGATCTTGTCGTACTACGCGTCCCCGGACGGCGGGACCGGGATGTCGGGCGGAGCGTACGTGCTCCAGGTCGGGCCGCTCTGAGATGAGCGCGCGTCTCCGCTTCGGCTTCGCCTTCATGGCGCTCGGTTCCGCGCTCCTCGTGGGCGCTGGCGCCGCGCGCGCCGAGGTATGTGCGCGCCCGACCGATCCGCTCGGCTTCGCGGGGACGACGTATGCACCGGAACCTGTTTCGTCGTTCGCCAGGGAACACGTTCGCGTTTGGTACACGGTTACCGGACCTCACTCCGTGCGCCCCGGAACGGCGCGTGTGGACGGTGTCCCGGACGACGTCGTCGTCGCCGCCGAGACCGCCGAGGCCGCGCTCTCCGCATTCTCTTCGTGGGGGTATCGCGCACCGATACCCGATTCGGACACATCGTGCGGTTCGAATGGCGGGGACGGCTTGCTCGACGTGTATCTCGTTTCGTTCGGTGCGGCCGACGGGACGACGGTTGCCGAACGATGCGTTCGCCTCGGCGCCAGTACGCGCTGCTCCAGCTTCGTGCTCGCCGAAGCGCGCATGGACGAGCGCTATCGAACGGCGCAGGAGGGGTTTCGCACGGTGCTCCCTCACGAGGCCTTTCACGCCGTGCAGAACGCCTACGACGCCGAGCTCGATCGATTCTGGGCCGAGGGGACTGCCCAATGGGCGACCAAGCGGGTCTTCCCGGAGCTCGAGGATCTCGAGCGGCATCTGCCTGCATTCTTCGCGGAGCCTTCACGTTCGCTCGACACGAGTCCGGGCGGCGTGACGGCCTCGTATCTCTACGGCTCGGCCATCTGGCCAACCTTCCTATCGCTACGTCATGGCGACGACCTGGTTCTTCGTGCGTTCGAGGAGGAGTCTTCGCGTGGAGGGCCTTCCCTACTCGCGACGGGGCGCGCCTTGGACACCGTCGGAAGTAGCCTCCCCGAAGCGCTCACCGGATTCGCGATTCTCAATGCTTCGACCGGCTCGCGGGCGAGCGTTGCCTCGTATCCCGATGCCGCGCGGTACCCGACCATGAAGCTCGGTCGTTATCCCGAAGACGCGAAGGGAGTCCTGTCCGGTGCGTCCTCGGCTTATGTCTCCGTGCATTCTAACGGACCGGCGGATCTGACGATCGAGTGCGATCCGTCTCGATTGGCAGGAATGCTTGTTCCCGTCGAAGAGGGGAAGGCTCGGGTCGAACGTGCGTCGCGACTTCCGGCTCGATTCGAGGGGGACGGCATCGTGGTCGTTGCAGGAACCAGTCCGAGCAAGGCCGATGCAACCTATGCCGTCACGATGAAGGAAGTCGCTCCTCTTGCTCCGACAGAACCGTCGGGGCCTGCGGGCGCTCCGGGGACTGCTCCCGCTGACGAGCGAGCGTCGCCGGGGTGCTCGTCGAACCCGGGCCGAGTGCCGGGCCGGGGCCCCTCGTTCGCGGCCATGAGCGCATTCGGTGCGCTCGCGCTCGCCCGTCGATTTCGCCGTCGCCATTCTGCTTGCCTCGAGGAGCTCGATTCATGAATGGACTCATTGCTCTAAGGATCACCCTCGTCGGGCTCCTACTCGTCTCGAACGCGGGGTGCTCGAAGGCGCCGGATCCTAGCTCTCGGGGGCTTCCTACCGCTCCGTCTGCCTCGGTGAGCCCGTCTTCGATTGCGTCGGGCGCTCAGGAAACGGCCCCTCTGCGTATCGTGACGATTGGATCGTCCACGACCGAGATTGTGTTCGCCCTCGGCGCCGGCGATTCGGTGGTCGGCGTGGATACCTCGAGTCTGTTTCCGCCCGAAGCCACTCGACGGACGAAGGTCGGCTACCAGCGTGCACTCGCCGCGGAGGGGCTCTTGTCGTTGAATCCGACGCTGATCCTCGGAGGACCGGAGTCCGGGCCTCCTGCCGTGATCGCGCAGCTCCGCGGCGCAGGTCCGCGCGTCGAGATCGTCGATGTGCCTGCGTCCGTAGATGGGGCGTTCGCGAGAGTTCGGGCCATCGCAACGCTCCTCCACAAGGACCCGGCGCCGCTCCTCGCGAAAATGGAAACCGAGCTCGCCGAGGCGCGCACGCTCGTTGCCCGGGCAAAAAGCAAACCTCGCGTACTCGCTCTTTATGCACGCGGCGCCGGAACGACCCAAGCCTTCGGTGCGAAGACGGCGGCCGACTCCATGGTCGTGCTGGCGGGGGGCGAAAACGTCCTGTCGTTCGAGGGGACGAAGGCCCTCACGGCGGAGTCGGTCGTCGCGGCCAAGCCGGATGTGGTTCTGCTGCCCGCCCGAGGCCTGGAGAGTCTCGGAGGCAAGGATGCCCTCTTCGCCCTGCCCGGTCTCGGGGACACGCCCGCAGCCAAAACCAAGAGCGTGGTCACGCTCGACGACCTGCTTCTCCTCGGCTTCGGGCCGCGAGTCGGCGAGGGCGTTTCGGCGCTCGCGAGGGCGCTTCACCCCGAGCTCGGGAAGGCGCCATGAACGTCGAGCTCGCCCGGACGGGCATCGGGGCGCCGGCTCCGGAGGCGCGCCTCGGTCGAAGGCGAACGGGGCTCGCGAGCTCCACGGTGGCGCTCCCTCTCCTCGGAGGGCTGCTCGTGCTGTCCGTCGTACTCGGTTGCTCCCTCGGCGCGATTCGTGTGCCGGCGTCGGACGTGCTGCGTTCCATGGGCAGCGCAATGGGTCTTTGCGACATGCCGCAAAGCGGAGCCGCCCTCGTAGCCATTCGGTTCCCGCGGGTCGCGCTCGCTCTGCTCGTCGGATCCGGGCTCGGGATTTCCGGGGCCGGATTGCAGGGCGTCTTCCGGAATCCCATCGTGGATCCGGGGTTCCTGGGCATTTCGCCGGGCGCGGTTCTGTTCGCGGTCGCAGCCTTGGTGCTCGGTGGTCAATCCCTCGCCAAAGTCTCGGGCGGGCCGCAGGTGGCGCTCTCGCTCGCGGCATTCTCGGGTGCGCTGCTCGCCGTTCTCTTCGTGCGCCGATTGGCCACCGTCGGAGGTCGAACGACCGTCGCGAGCTTGCTTCTCGCGGGTCTCGCAGTGAGCTCGGTCGCCGGGGCACTCACCGGAGTGGTGCTCTACGGGGCGACCGATGCCCAGATCGTGACGGTCACCTTCTGGACCTTCGGAAGTCTGGGCGGGGCGACCTGGTCGACGGTGTCGAAGATCGCGCCGCTCTTTTTGGGGGGCGTCGTCTTCTCGGTTCGCCGCGCGCACCTTCTCGACGCACTGTCGCTCGGCGAAGCCGAGGCCGGACACCTCGGTGTGTCGGTCGAACGTGTGAAGCGGGAGCTCATCGTGGGGGCGGCGCTGCTCGTCGGGGCACAGGTCGCGGTCTCCGGTCTGGTCGGCTTCGTCGGCCTCGTCGTTCCGCACCTCGTCCGGCTGTGGCTCGGCCCTCGACATGCCACGTTGCTCCCTGCCTCCGCGCTGCTCGGCGCCGTGCTGGTGCTCCTGTCGGACACCGTCGCGCGTACCCTGGTCGCACCCGCCGAGCTCCCGTTGGGGGTCGTCACTGCGTGCGTCGGTGCCCCGTTTTTCCTGGCGTTACTCGTCAAAAACCGCAGGAGGCTTGCATGATCCGGGCACGAAATGTTTCGTATCGAGCGCTCGGGCGATCGCTCGTCGACGACGTCTCGCTCGAGGTCGCCTCGGGAGAGCTTGTCGCGCTGGTCGGTCCGAACGGCGCTGGCAAGAGCACGTTCTTCCGTCTGCTCTCGGGCGAGCTTCGTTCCCGAACGGGCTCGATCGAAGTCGCAGGCCTCCCTGTCGAGGAATCGAAGTCGAGGGCCATTGCACGGGTTAGAGCGGTGATGCCGCAAGACTCCGGCGCAGGGTTTTCGTTCGACGCGTACGAGGTGGCATTGCTAGGTCGCCTTCCGCATTCGGAAGGGGCGAGCACGCTGAAGGACGAGGCCATCGCGCGACTCGCCATGCAGGCGACCGGAACGCTCTCGCTCCACGATAGGGCATTCCCGCAGCTCTCGGGCGGAGAGCGTCAACGTGTGCAGGCCGCACGGGTCTTCGCTCAGGTGTGGGAGTCGACCCGAGGTCGCACGGTCTTGCTCGACGAGCCCACGGCGAGCCTCGACCTTTCCCATCAACACGAAATCCTCGCGCTCGCGCAACGCTTTGCCCGCGAGGGGTGTGCCGTTGTCTGCGTCCTTCACGACTTGAACCTCGCCGCTCGTTATGCCGACCGAATGGTCGTGATGCGGGCGGGGCGGGTGGTCGCGCAAGGTCCACCACGCGACGTCCTCACCGTCGGGCTCTTGGCCGACGTCTTCGAGGTCGAAGCCTTCGTGCTGGCTCATCCCGATCACCCCTTTCCGCTGGTCGTTCCCATCGGACCGCTCACTGCACCCGTTCACTCCGTTCACTCCCGCGCTTCGCGGCAAGGAGCTTGCCCATGACCGTGTCCCCTCAACAATTGTATTCCGATTGGAACGAGCTGCGTGCCCGCGAAAAGGGACTTCACGCGCTCGAAATCTCCCGAGCGCTCCGTGTGTCCGAGTGCGAGCTGGTCGCTTCGGCCTGCGGACAAGAAGACCCGACCGGCTCGATCCGGCTCGCCGGCGACATGAAACGACTGATTGCGCGTCTTCCCGAGCTCGGAGAGGTGAAGGCCGTGACCCGCAACCCGAGCGCGGTCCTCGAGGTGCTCGGGTCGTACGGAAATGTCGAGTTTTTCGGCGCGATGGGGCAGAGCGTCGCCTCGATCGATCTTCGAATCTTCTCCGGGCAATGGGTCCACGCTTTCGCCGTGCGTGAGCACACCCGCCGTGGCGTCTCCGAGGGGCTTCAGTTCTTCGATGCCCACGGTCGCGCCCTCCACAAGCTCTACCTCCGGGGGTCGAGCGACCGCGCCGCCTACGACGCGATCATCGGGGACTTTCGCTCGGCCGACCAGTCCCGCCTCCAGTCGGTCGAGGCGCTTCCGCCCGCGCCACTCCCGGCCCGAGACTCGGACATCGACGTCGCAGGTCTGCGCGATGCTTGGTCGAAGATGCAGGACACACACGAGTTCTTCGGGATGCTCAAGCGCTTCGGCGTCGCGCGGACCCGTGCTCTCCGCCTCGTGGAAGGCACGTTCACCGAGCGTGTCTCGAGCTCGACCGTCGACAGGCTGCTCGCCATCGCCTCCGAGCGAGAGACCCCCTTCATGACGTTCGTCGGCAATCCGGGAGTCGTGCAAATCCACACCGGGGTCGTGCGAAAGGTGGTGACCCTCGGGTCATGGCTCAACGTGCTCGATCCTGGGCTCGACGTGCACTTGCTCCGAGACGATGTCCACGAGGCCTGGATCGTCCGGAAGCCCACGGTCGACGGTGACGTGACCTCGCTCGAGCTCTACGACGCGACCGGCGAGCAGATCTCGCTTTTCGTGGGCAAACGAAAGCCCGGGCAGCGTGAGGACGAAGCCTGGCGCGCGACGCTGCGCGCAGCGGCCCAAGCTGACGAAGTCGCGACGGACGAGGCCCGCGCATGAGCGACGCCAGCCTTCATCGCCGCGACCTTGCCGCGCTCGTCGCCTGCGCGCAGGCTCGGGTGCGGTTTCCCGAGCTTTCCTTCGCGGACCCCATGGCAGAGGAAATTCTCGAGCGTCTCGACGTGCCGAAGCGCACCTACGACGAGCGGGAGCTTCGCGGTCTCACGCTGCTCTCCGCGACGGTGGACGCGCTCGCTCGAGACTTCTTCGCCCGGCACCCGGAGGGGATCGGCGTCGCGCTCTGTCCGGGGCTCTGCACCCGTTTTTCGCGCATCGACAACGGCAGCCTTCGTTGGATCGACCTCGACACTCCCGAGGTCGTCGCCCTCAAGCGTGGCCTCTACCTCACTCCCGACAGACACGTCATCGCCACGGCATGTTCGAGCTGTTGTCCGACCTGGCTTTCGCATCTCGAGGGCGTGCACGACGTTCCCCTTTTGGTCGTCGCCGGGGAGAGCTTTTCTCGCATGCCTCGCTCGTCCGTCGATCGTTTCGTGACTCGATTTTGTGCGAAGGCTCCGTCCGGGACCGAGTGGCTGCTCACCGTGTCCGAGGACCTGCCCGCACGACCATCCCGTTCCCGCATGCTCGAAATCCCCGGAGCGGACGGAACCGTCGCCAAGTACCCGCGCGCGAGGTTCGTGTCCCCTTCGTCGTATCCGCTCGAGCTCGAGGCCCAAGTGGCCGGTCTATCCGGAATCTCTCGGCTCTTTCGTGGGCGTGGCCTCCCCCACGTCGCCCACCTCGTCCTCCGTTGAGCGAGAGCCGCGAGGTGCGGCCTCGACGCATGTCCCTTAGCCGTCCATTGGAGATTGAAAGATGAGCCGATTCACCGGCCCCCGAGTCAAAGTCATGCGCGCGTTGGGCACCGACCTTCCTGGTCTGTCCCCGAAGAAGATCGAGAAGCGCCCGTACCCGCCAGGTCAGCACGGCCAGGCCCGCAAGAAACTCTCCGAATACGCCCAGCGCCTCCAGGAGAAGCAGAAAATTCGAGCCAACTACGGGCTCACCGAGAAGCAGCTTCGTCGCTTGGTCGTCGAGGCCAAGCGAGCGAAGGAGCCCACCGGGCACGCGCTCGTCTCGCTGGTGGAGCGTCGGCTCGACAACGTCGTCTTTCGTGGCGGTTTCGCGCGCTCCATTCCAGCCGCTCGCCAACTGGTCAATCACGGCCACGTGCTCGTCGACGGACGGCGCGTGGACATCGCATCCTTTCGGGTCGGAAAGGGTCAGCGAATTTCAATGGCGTCCCGGAGCCGCGATCTGGAAACCGTCGTGAGCGCGCTCGCGAGCCCGGCTCCATTCCCGACACCCTGGCTCGATGTCGACCCTGTCAATCGCGCACTTTCGGTGGTCGGCCTTCCCGACGAGACGTCGGTCCCGTTCCCGCTCGACGTTCAGCTGGTGGTGGAGTTCTATTCGCAGAGACTATGACGTCGCCGGCCTCGGCGGATTCTCGTCAAAGGAGCCCCCTATCGGCGAGCACTCGAGCGTTCACGAGGCCCAAGGCCGCCTCCATATCGGCTCTCTCGACCGGGGCACGAAAGACCAAGTCCACGTCCGTACCTAAATCAGCGGTCATGCTCTTCCATCAAGCCCGCTAATTTAGCTCGACTTGTCATCGGAGGACTCTGTCCTCCGCCGCGGCAGGTTCGCGCAAAGCCCGCTGGGGCCCCACCTCCTGGTTTTGGGTCCCAAATGTCCCAAACCCAAAACGGCCAAATCACGTGATTGAGAATCGTGACCGCTCATCTAGCGAGGCGTCGAGATCGTCCGCGACGAGGACGGTGACGGTGGAACGACGCTTGGTCTTTGCGGCCGAGAATACGGGCGAGGTGAGGGCGAGAGGTCCTCGTGCGATCACCATCACCATGTCGTAGCTGCGCGCCTCCGCGAGCTTCAACGCTTCGCTCGCGGAGGTCGCCGTGTCGAGCACCTGGGCGTTCGGGAAGCTCAAGCGCGCGCGCGTCGCGTCGAGAAGGAGGATGTGCATGGGCGAAGAGTCTCCTGAAGGCCGCGAGACCCATTCGACTCCCGCGATCGAGCGGGGCGAGATGGGCAGCGTATCTTTGTGGGGATAGCCTCGTTCCAGGAAAATGCCACGCCGGATTCGACAGCCTGCTCGATCTCTTCGTCTCGTCTCAAGAAGCCGCGCAGTTGGAGACGTGCGGACAGTTGCGCGCGCGGTGGCGCTCGACGAGCTCGAGGGCTCTCTCGAGGTCCTCCAAGTTGAGTGGAGCGAGCAACACGACGTCGACGGTTCCTTCTAGCGGCGCGTCGAGGGGGGTCGCGCGGTTGCCGCTCACGAACATCGTCGTGATGTCGGGATGGGACTCTCTTGCGGCGCCGAAGAAAGGGACCACGCTCGACACGGCGAGGTCGCCCGCCGCGAGCACGACATCGTAGTGCCCCTCCGCCAGGAGGCGCTGAGCGTCGGCGACGTGGTGAGCGCGCTCGACCGTTCGCGAGGCGCCGAGGAACATGGAAAACCGAGCGTGCCCGAGGGGGCTTTCGTCGACCAAGAGAATACGCATCTTGCTCGCTTCATCTCGACCTGGAGCGGAGCGCGACTTCGCGGAGAAGCCGGCACGCGCTCGATGGTCGATTGGAGGTAGTTGGCGCAATCCCCGCGAGCGTCCTTGCGACCATCGGACCGTAGCTCGAAAGTCCGGTAGGTACCTGACCTGGATCGGCTCAGCGCTTCACGAATGGGGCGTATGGTGAGCGCGGGAAGTTGCCGCATTGGCAGTTTGCTGCAGACGTGCACGGGCGCTCGGTCCGCGCGACGAGCATTCGTTCACGCCCGGTCGCTCCGCGCGGTGGTGGCGCTGCCCGGATGGTTCGGCGTGCCCTGTCCGACGTGCCCCGTCTGGGCGCGCGAGCGTCGAGTGTTGCCGCAACGTCGAGCGATCGCTCCAGCCCCCCGACACACGCGCTCGGCACGTGACGGTACGGAGACGTGACCTCCCCGGAGGTTCGGACAAAAAGGGGACAATGTGGGTGCGATGTTGCCGTTCGGCCAAGTCGTGGATGGGGAGGCGCTTGACCTTCGTGCGCCAGGGAAGGAAGCTATCGGTAGGGGCATTGCGTGAACGAACCTGAAACCTCCACTGCCTCGGGATCCGGAATCTTCCGGCTGCTCGAAGAAGATCTGGTGCTGGGGTCGCCGCTTTCCATCGGCGTTCATCATCGGGTCGATCTAGCCACCCACCGTGTGCTCGGCTATCGAGTTGCCGTGAAGCGTGCCGTTGCAGGCCGCGCCAACCGCAGAGGTATTGCAGCCCTCCTCGAGGAGTCTCGCGTCCTCTGCCGCGTCGCTGGGCCCAATCTCGTGCGCATCCTCGACGTGCGCATCGACGAGTACGGTGAGCCTGCTCTGGTGCTCGAGTACCTGGAGGGCAAGACCCTGGGGGCTCTGGCGAGCGACGGGCCTCCGTTGCCCGAAGGCCTCGTGGTGAAGCTCGGTCTGCAGGTATTGGTCGGGCTCTCCGGTTTGCATGCGTTGGGGACCTGCCACGGCAGGCTTACCCCGGACGATATTCTCCTCACCCCGAGCGAGTCGCTCGGCCCCGTTGCCAAGGTGGTCGGTTTCGGCTCGGCTCTCACGGATCGCTACGCCGATCCGCTCGACGCCGACCCGAGCAAGGCTCGCTTCTCGGCGCCGGAGATTGCCTATGGCGCCCGCCCTAGCGCACATGCCGACGTGTTCGGGTTGGCGGCCGTGCTGTATCAAGCGCTGGCTGGCCAGAAGCCGTTCGTCGCGCCTTCCCTGCGCTCGCCCAACCTGCCGCGCCCGCGTGTGGATGTCACCCAGGACCTCACGCGCGTGCTCGCCCGTGCGCTCGCCATGGACCCGGACGCGCGTTACCCGAACGCCGAGGCGATGGCCGCGGCCTTGCGCACGGTCGGCCCGGGAGCCAGGAGGCGCACTCCGACTTCGGCGCGGTGGCAGCAACTCGGTGCCCAACGCGCGTCCGATAGCGCACAACGTCGTTCGACGAGACCGCTCCGGGCACGAGGCGAGATGCTCTCCACCGTCCCGCCTCCGGTCGACCATCAGGGGCTTGCGCAGTCGCTCCCGACCCTTCCGGAGCTGCCGTCCGCGAAAGAAACGTCCGAGCGCTACGCCATCGTCGAGCCGCGCTCGCCTTCCACCAAGCGGCCCGGGCCGCCGAAGCGACCCTCGCGCTGATCCTCGAGCGACCTCATGCCGCCTGAAGAATCTGGTGGAGCGCGTCGACCTCGCGCTTCACCCCGAGGCTGTCGTTCCCGGCAGCGGCCTGTTCCAGTCGCGCGCCGAGCTCTGCAATCGTCGGGAAACCGAAGGCCCCGCCCGTGCCCTTGAGCATGTGGGCGTTGCGCTTGATGGCCGAGAAGTCGGAGGCCGCTGCTGCCGTCTGCAGTTCCTTCAATTGATTGCGGCATGCATCCAAGTACTTCGGTACGAGGTGGGCGACGGCGTCGGGAACGGCGGGAGCCGCGGGCTTCGCGGGTTGTGAGGGGGGAGTGGGAGCTTTCGCCACCGCCGACGGCCTTGGTTGCGCGGCGTTCGCGCCGGCAGCCGTCTTCTTCGAAAACTGCCGGATCGTCCCCAATAGGCCCTTGCGGGTGATGGGCTTCGCGTAGTGGCCGTCGCAACCCGCGGCCAGGCAGCGGGTGACCTCCTCGCGCATGGCGTGTGCCGTCATGGCCACGATGGGGACACGAGGCGCGCCGCGCGATTCTTCGCTCGTGCGGATGTTGCGGGTCGCCGCGTATCCGTCGACGTTCGGCATCTGGATGTCCATCAGCACGAGGTCGAAGGGGCGAGAGCTCGCGAGCTCGAAGGCGATCCGCCCGTCTTCGGCGAACGCGAGGTTGAACGGATACGACTCGAGGTGAGCGGCCACGAGCTCGCGGTTCACCGTCACGTCGTCGACGACCAGAATGTCCATGCTCGGCCACTCTTCGTTCTCGACGCTCTTCGCGGTTTCGACGGCCGGAGCCGCGGCGGCCGGCACACCGATGGGGTCGGCCGCGGCCGGCTCGAAGCTCTTGGTGACCGCGGTGAGCGCCTTGTAGAGCTCCGTTCGGCGCAGAGGTTTGCCCAGGACCGCGCGGATTCCCAGCCGTTGTCTCGCCTCGTCGTTCGGCAACTCGTCCCCGAGTCGGTGCAGGAGGAAGACGGTCGTCGGCTGTCCGGCCACGGCCTCTTTTGCGACGAGCTCGGCGAGCGCCAGCCCGTCGTAGGAAGCGTCGAGAACGAGGATGCCGAAGGGACGCCTGGCTCGAGCCGCGCGTCGTACCTTGCCGATGCCGTCTTCGATGACGCACGCCTCGCTCACCACGATATCGAGTGAGTCGAGCGCTTCCTTCACCACGTGTCGGGTGCCCGCGGTGGGGGAGACCACGAGCGCGCTCGACCCGGCGAAGCGATCGGCCAAGACGGACGAGTCGTCGGAGACGGCCGCGCCCGGCTCGAGGGAGATTGCGAACGAGAAAGTCGACCCCTGGCCGAGCTCGCTCGCCACGTCCAGAGTGCCGCCCATCTTCTCGACGAGGGCCTTCGAGATGGTGAGCCCCAGGCCGGTGCCGCCATGAAGGCGAGTGGTCGAGTTGTCCGCTTGGGTGAAGCTCTCGAAGATGGCGTGAAGCCTATCTTGGGGAATGCCGATGCCGGTGTCCGCGACCTTGAACCGATAGAGGGATCTCTCGCTCCGGTCTCGACTGATTTCGAGCGAGACCTCACCGTGCTTGGTGAATTTGATCGCGTTGCCGACCAAGTTGAAGACCACCTGGCGAAGGCGAATCGAGTCGCCTCGTACCTCCGGAGCGACGTCGTCTGCGACGTGGCAAATGAGCTCGACCTCGCGGGAGCAGCGCGTCGCGAGCACGTCGCAGACGTCTTCCGCCATCTCCCGGATGGAGAACGGCGCATCTTCGAGCTCGACCTTCCCGGCTTCGATCTTGGCCACGTCGAGCACGTCGTTGATGACGCCGAGGAGATGCTCACCCGCAGTGCGAAGGCTCTGAACGTAGTTCTTCTGCTTCGCCGTGAGTGGCGTATCGGACAAGAGCTCGCCCATGCCGATGATGGCGTTCATCGGCGTACGAATCTCGTGGCTCATGTTGGCCAAGAACTGAGTTTTCGCTTGGTTCGCGCGCTCCGCCTCGGCGGTAAGCTCGCGCAGATCGGCCTCGATCCGCTTACGCTCGCTGATGTCGCGGATGATGCCCGTGTACTTGTTCGCGCCGTTGCTCTGGAACCCACTCAGGGTGAGCTCGGCGTGGAACTCGGTCCCGTCGCGGCGCATCGCGATGACCTCGCGCGCACCACCGCGAACCGCTCCCGGGCGCGCAGGTAGGTCGCTCCGCAAGAAGGAATCGGGCTGCTCGCGGTCTTGGCTCGCGAGCAAGAGGCGCACGTTTCTCCCCAGGACTTCCTCGGGCAGGTAGCCGAAGGTGGAGATGACCGCCGGGTTCACGCGCTCGATGATTCCTTCGGCGTCCATCGTCGCGATCGCGTCCACGGCCGTGTCGATGATGGCGCGAACGCTCGCCTCGGCGTGCTCGAGGGCGAGCCGGGTCTCGGTTTGCTCCGTGGTGTCGCGGAACGTGGCCACCACCGCGTACGGACACGTCTCCCCTTCGCGAACGAGGGGCTGGGCGTTGATGTTGATCCAAGCCCGCTCGCCGCTCGGTCGACGAATCGAGCGAGAGAGGTTCGTGATGGGCGTTCCGGACGAAAAGGCATGGCACACCGGAGCGAGCGCGCTCTCTTCCGAAGCATCGAGGTCTTCGATGAGCGGCCACAGGCAGTCGTGCCCGCGCTGCTTGAGGATCTGAGCGCTCGTCAGGCCGAGGATCGTCACGGCGGCCGGATTGCACGTGAGCACGCTTCCCTGCGCGTCCTGAACCACGACGCCTTCCGCCATGGAGTCGAATACGCCGCGGAGGCGCTCTTCGCTCTCCGCGAGTTGACGCTGTTGATCGACCAGCGCCGCTTGGTGCGCGAGGATTTCGGCCTCGTGGGCGACCGCGCTGCTCATGTCGCGGGCGGATGCATAGAGCGCCCCGTCCCGCGCACAGAACGTCCAATGGAGGGGCACCCAGGTGCCGTCACGGTGCAAGTAGCGGTTCTCGAGGTGCACGGCGTCCGCGCCCTGCCGCATCGCCTCGCTCAGGACCTGTTTCGTTCGAGCGAGCTCGTCGGGGTGCACCCAATCGTAGGCCGGCTTGAGTCGCAGCTCGTCCCGTGTCCAGCCGAGCGACTTCTCCCACGCGGGGTTGAGCTCGCAGAACCAGAGGTCCCCGTCGAGCGTGCACATGAGATCCAGCGTCACGTCGAAGAAGCGACGTTGGGTCTCCAGCACCGGCCGCTCGCGCAAGAGCTGGAGGTGCTCGCGTCGCGAGTCGAGGAGGGCCACCACCTGATCGGCGAGACGCGCGAGGATGAGCTCCTCCACGAGCGAGAGCGACCGCGGGTGCTCGTCGGCGACGGCGAGCGCGCCCACCAGATGACCTTGTTTGTCGATGAGGGGCACGGAGGCGACGAATCGAACCCCCGCCGCGCCGGCGATCAACCCGTCGTCGTGAGCTCTTCCGTCCTCGGCCGCATCGACCACCAAGACGGGCTCCCCCACCTCCATCACGTGCGTGCAGAAGGCGGAATCTCGACGGACCTCCACCGCAGGGATGCCGGTGCGCGCTTTGAACCAGAGCCGGTCCTTGTCGAGCAGGCCGATCATCGCGTTCGAGACGGACAGGATGTGGGCCGCGAGCTCGGTGAGCGAGTCGAAGAGAGGCTCGGGGGCCGTGTCGAGGATCTCGTACGAGCGGAGGGCCTCGATGCGAGCTTCTTCGTTCGTTCGTTGTGCGGTCTTCATACTTTTCTCACGCGGCCAATTCGGCTTCAATGAGGGCGATTTCGGCGTCGAGCTCGGCCTCGATGGCCACGAGTGCGGCTTCGTCCCCCGAGCCAGCCGCCTCTTCCAGTCGTTTCGTGATCGCGCCCGCATGCTCTGCGGCAACGGTGTTGAGTGCGCCTCGCAAGCGATGCGCGGCCGTCGCGACGACCGGGAGGTCGCGCCGCTTCAGGGCCACGAGGAGCGAGTCCACGGATCCCTTCCAACTTCCCTTGAACGCGTCCATCACGACCTCGACCAGGTCGTCGTCTCCGTCGCAGCGCTGGCGGAGTCGGTCGACGGCGATCGCTCGACGCTTCGACGGGTCCTGCGGGGCAGTGGCGACGGGTGAGTTCGCGGCGGTGCGCTTCGCGAGGGGACGCTTGGTCTCGAAAGCCGCGAGCGCGTCGGTGAGCGAATCGAGGTTCGCGGGTTTGTGGACGAAGTCGTCCATTCCCGCGGCGCGGCACTCCGCGAGCTCTCGCTCGCTCGTTCCTGCCGTCAACGCGTAGATGGTCACGCGAGGTCTCGTGCCCTCGCTGGCGCGGATCTTACGCGTCGCTTCGAGCCCGTCCATGACCGGCATCTGGACGTCCATCAGCACGAAGTCGGGCTTGCGCGCTGCGAAAGCGGCCACGGCCTGCGCTCCGTCCGTGGTGACCGTCACGGTGCATCCGAGCTTCGCGAGCAGCGCCTCGACCAGGAGGCCGTTCACGACGTGGTCGTCCGCGATCAGCACGTGCACGGGAGAGGTGCGAGGCTCGGGCTTCGGTTGGCGGAGCAGTCGAGCGGTCAGGATGGTGGTGCTCGATCGATCGAACGGCTCGAAGAACCACTCGAGCCCGCCCTCGAGAAGCTTCGCGTACTTGGTCGCGAGCGACCAACCGATCGGGTCGTCCACGGCGATCTCGACTCTCGGCGAGCCACTCGCACCGCACGCAGGCGGGAAGACCGTCACCACCACCGACGCTGCGTCCTCGCCCTCCGAGGTTCGGCGCGCCGCGACGACGACGGTCGAGCCTCGATGCGTTGCGATGGAGCCCGAGACGACCACGCCGACCGCGCGCTCGAGGAGGCGAGCGTCGAATACCCCCTCGCGAGGGAGCTCGGCGTCGAGTGCCATCGACAACGCGATTCCCCCCGCCGTCGCTTTGCCTCGGTAGGACTCGACTACCCCCTCGAGGACGGCATGAAGATCGTACCGTTCGGGTTGGACTTGGACGGCCCCCGCCTCCGCTTGGGCAAGGTCGAGCAAGTCGGCCATTCCTGCGAGGGACGGAATCGCCGTGGACGGCGAATCATCGACCGGCGTGGCCGCGGCAGCGGGAGGACGTGAGGGAGAAGGCATGTGCTCTCGACTCGAGCTGGCCTGTGCCAGTGTCAGGACTTGGTGTCGCAGATGGTGAAGAGTCGGCCCGGATAGCTCTGGCGGAGCCGTTGGGCCAGGCCCGAGGTAACGCGCGTGCACGCCGGGACGAGGAGCGCGCCGGTGGCGTTGAGGACGTCTTCGCCGAGCACGTGGCCTTCGCGCAGCTCTTCGACTTTGACGCGAATGCTGCCGTTGGTCTTGATGGCGACTTGGACGACGAGGACCGCTCCCTCGACCGCGATCTGGATGCGCCGAAACGCCAGGTAGGGCGCGGCTGCGGCTGTCGCTTTGGCCGAATCCGAAGGGACCGGAAGGCCCATCGTGAAGTTGTAGCCGTCGTTCTTGGAGGAGGTCTTGATGGCGCCTCCGATGACGTTGGCCAACTCCGAAACGACGCTGGCGACGTCGTCGTCGGCTGGCGTGGGCTCGTCGAGCATCTTGGATGCCACACGCTGCGCATTGGGACGAGTCCCGAAGACGCCGACTCGCATCTGGAGGCCTCGCGCCGGGTCGACGAGTGAGCACTCCGCACCGGTCTCGTGGATGGTCGGCTCGTGGCCTTCGAGAATCGAGCCCTCCGCCTTGAGCTGCGTCAGCTCGCCGACCATCTCCGCCGAGAGCACCGGCATGCGCGACCAGAACGCCATCTTCTCGACGGAGTGGTTGGTCCGCTCCTCTTTCTCGGCTTTCTTCTCGGGAACGCTCTCGAGCTCTTGGATGATCTTGATGAGCGCGCTCGGAATGAGCGGCTTCGGGAGAAATGCGCCGGCGCCGGCGCTCATGGCGTGCGCTCGAGCGAGGGGGAGATCGAGCGACGACATCATGATCACCGCTGGCCGAGGCGTCGCGTTGACGGACTTGCGCGAAATCTCGATTCCGTCGACTTTGGGCAAGAGCCAGTCGAGCAAGAGAACGTCGAAGGACGACTTCTCGACGTGCTCGAGAGCGGCTGCTCCGTCGGCGGCGATGGTCACCTCGTGGCCCATCTTTCCGAGGAGCCTCACGACGAGCGCCGAGTTGGTTTCCTCGTCTTCGGCTACGAGAATCTTGAGTGCCTTGCGGGTCGTCATGGTTTCTTCGCAGGTTGGGCGAGCAAGACTTCCTCGCGTTCTTGGAACGTTCGGAGTGGGCGTCGACCGGGCGTCGGCGTCGAGTCCTTCGCGCTCTCGCGACTCGCGCCGACGCGGCTGGCTACCGGGTGAAGCGTACGGTCGTCGGGTACGAGAATTTTCATGCGCGTCTCCTCGAGTCATCCAACGGAAGCGCGCCTACCGAATTAAGGGTGCGACCTGGTCGGATGTGTCGGTCCATGCCGATTTGCCGAATCGGGCCGTGGAAACGTCGACCTTCCGAGCCACGACGAGGCCCGGCGCTCGAGGCGTGCGAGGCGGGGAATCGTGCGGTCGGCTCGGGCGGACGAGCGGGCTCGCCGCCACGCTCCGTGGCTTCGTTCGATCCGACCTCTTTCGGACCACGCGCTCGGACGCGCGTCGAATGCGCGCGATCTCAGCCGCTTGGGCGACGCCCCCGGCGACCGTCAGTCACGGCAGCGCACGAGGTTTCGCTCGAAGAGCTCGGTCAGCGCGTCGAGAGCGACGGCATCGTCGAGGCCGCTCGCGTCGATGATCTCGCGTGCCGTGGATCGGTCGTCCACGAGTCCCAACAACGTGAGTAGCGCGAGGGGGAGGGTAGTCGGGAGGTCGGGTGAGCCCGAGCGAACGATGATGGACGTCCCTCGAAAGGGCGGCGGGGGCATCGAAAGGTGAGGCAACGGAACCGGGACCGGGTCCGAGGCCGGCTCGTCCGAGGGCTCGCTCTCCTCCGAGCGCTCGATCCGCGGGAGAGCCATGTGCGGCCGCTCGAAGCGGTTTTTCCACGCGACCTCCAGCGATTGCCCGTCCGGGACGACCTCCGAGGTGGTGGTGCGCTGGTGTGAGTCGGACTTTGCGCCCATCGACGGCCGAGATTAAATCAAGCGCTGGAAATTGGTGCGATTTTCGTCGCCCTCGTTCGTCACTCTGCCGGTGCGGCGACGGGAGCCGGCTCGTCGAGCTCGTCCGCGGGGTTGCGGCGGGCGAGCAACGTGAAGACCGCGGGCACGAGGAAAAGCGAGAGCGCCGTCGACGACAGCAGACCGCCGACCACCGCGAGTGCGAGGGGCTGGTTCGCGGCCGCTTCCGGATCGAGCCCGAGCGCTGTGGGTAAGAGGCCGATCACGGTCGCCAAGCTCGTCATGAGGATGGGGACGAAGCGCGCTCGCCCGGCCGAGACGACACTATCGAGCGCAGAGTGCCCGTCGTGGAGCTCTCGATTCGCGTGGTCGACCAACAATATCCCGTTCGACATTCCGATACCGACCACCATCAAGAGCCCCATGAGGGACGTGATGGAGAGGCCGAGTCCGGCGGCCGTCAGCGCCAGCACCACGCCGATCAGAGCGACGGGAACGGTGAAGAGCATCACGAACGGCAGCCTGAGCGATTTGAACTGGATGACCAGAATCATGAACACGACCATGATTGCGAGGGCGAGCGCGATACCGAGTCCGGAGAACGTGGTGCGCATGAGCGCGACCTGACCTACGAATCGGACGTTGTGTTTCTTCGTTCTCGGGTCGTCGCGTAGTTTTCGTTCGAGGTCTGCGGCGACGCTTCCCACGTCGCGTCGCTCGGTCTGGAAGAGTACCGTCGCCACGCGAGAGAGGTGGTTGCGCTCGATCGCGATCGGACCGGTCGAACGTTCGATGGTCGAGTAGGTGCCGAGCTCGATGGCACCGCCTTCGGCCGTCGTTCGAAGCGGGATCGCCGCGAGCGAGTCACGATCCACGACGGCCTTGTCGTCGTAGAACGTCACCACGAAATACGACTGCCCGTTGTTCGCGTCTACCCACACTCCCGGGGTGTTCACGTTCCCGAGCGTAGCCTCGAGTGTCGTCTGCGCGAGGTCGCGGGAAGAGAGTCCCACCATCCCCGCGATGGTGCGGTCCTGCGTGATGCGCAACTCGGGATAGTCGGTCTCCAACGTCGCGTACGGGTCGCGTAGTCCCTCCACCTCTCTCGCGACGGACATCACGTCCAGGGACGCCTCGTGCAACGTGTCGAGGTCGTTTGCTTCGATCTCGAGCACGAGCGGGGCCAAGTAGCCGTCGTTGAATACGCTCGCGACCAAGCCGCCGGGGGCTTCGAGTACGTCGACACCGGGATAGTGCCTCGCGAGGATCGCGCGCATCTCGTCGGTGACTTGGCGCTGCGACAACGACCGGTGCTCGACCTCGGGCAGTTCCAGGCGAATGAACCCCATGTGGGGGCCCGCGTTCGGACTGTTCATGGCCGCTCGCGCCTTTCCCGGCGTTCCGGTGTTCGTCAATACGAGCTTGACGCTGCCCGGGGGCAGCTCGTCGCGCAGCACTCGACCCATCTCGCGCAATTCTTGGCCGGCCTCGTCGACGCTCGTCCCGGGTGCCAAACGAACATAGACGCGTGCCATCGACTCGTCGAGGTCGGGGAAGAACGTGGTCGGCAGGCGGGAGGCGCCGAAGACGGCGGCCGCTACCAAAGCCGCCGCGCCGAGTACGACCGCCAGTCGGTGCGCGAGCACACGCTCGAGGAGCGACGCGTACCCGTTCGCGACGCGCCTGACGAGCTCGTCCATCTTCTTCGCGAATGCGGGAGGCTCGCCGTGGTGACCGAGCAGGTAGCGGCACGCGGTCGGCGTGACCAGCATGCTGACGACGTACCCAGCGAGCATGCCGGTCGCGACCGTGATGGCGAGCGGCGAAAAGAGCTTCTTCGCGAGTCCTTCGAGCAGCACCACGGGCAGAAGCACGCTGACCGTGGAGAGGGTCGCCGCCAGGGTCGCGAGCGACACGGCGTGCGTTCCTTGCAATGCTGCCTCTGCAGGCGATTTCCCATTCATTCGCTCGCGATGCACGGACTCGAGGACCACCACCGAGATGTCCACGAGAGGAGCGATGGCGAGCGTCAGTCCGCCGAGGGTGAACGCGTTCAAGGTCTGCCCGCTCACGTACAGGACGACGAGGATGACCGCGAACGACACCGGCACCGCGATGGCCGCGACGAGCACGGAGCGAAAGCTCTGGAGGAAGAGGAGGATGACGATGGCCACCAGCACGAACGCTTGCGCCATCTCTTTCTTCAATCCGGAATAGGTCGACCTCACGAAGGTCGACTGATCGAAGATCGGATCGACCGCCATGCCCGGGGGAAGACTCTGCGCGGCGAGCCGCACCTTCACCTGGTCGACGATCTCCATCACGTTCCCGCCGGGGACGCGCAGGACGTTGAGGTACACCGCGTTTTCACCGTCGACCGAGACCGTTTGCGTGTTGGGGCTACCGCCGTCCTCGACCCTCGCCACGTCGGACACCAGCACCGGGCGGCCCTGTACGACCTTGACCGGAATCTTGCCGAGCTCGTCGATCCGCTTGGGCACTGCGTCCGTGTAGACGTTGGCGTCGAGCCGCGGTGCGATGAGGCGGCCCGACGGAAGGAGCGCGTTGCCTCGAGCCACGGCCGCGCTCACCTCGCTCGAGAGGACGCCGAGTGCGCGGGCGCGCACCGGGTCGACGACGACGTTGATCTGTCTCTCGCGCCCTCCGTTGGGCGATGCGCTCGCGACGCCGGGGATTCCTTCGATCACCGGCTCGATCACGTTCACGGCGTAGTCGTAGAGCTGGGGCCCGGTGAGACCTCCTCCGTGAATGGCGACCTGCACCACGGGGGCGTTGGTCGGATCGTACTGGAGAACGAAAGGTGGCACGATACCGAGGCTCTTCGGCACCGACGACATCGCGAACTGAACCTGCTGCTGGACGAGCGACTGCGCTTGTCCGAGGTCCGTGCCCCACTTGAGCCAGACGTAAACGACGCTGAGCCCCGAGCGCGAAACGCTCTGCACATGGTCGACGCCCGGGGTCGCGCTCACGTACTTCTCGAAACGCCAGGTGATGGTCGTCTCGACGTCCTTCGGTCCCATGCCGGGGGCTTGAGTGCCGATGACGAGGACCGGTGGAGAGAGCTCGGGGAAGGTGTCGACGGTCAGTCGTGGCGTGACTACGGCCGAGAAGACCAAGAGCCCGATGCACACCATGAGCACCGCGAGGGGATTGCGGAGCGCCGTGCGGATCATCGCTTCACCTCTGCTGCTGTCGTCGCCTTTGCTACGACGCGCTCCCCGTCGCGAAGCACGCCGCGTCCTTCGGTCACCACCTCGGCTCCGCTCGTGAGTCGCCCTGGGGCGACGAAAAGCGCTCCGCCGCGCTCGCCTTCGACGTCGAGCACCACCGCGTGTGCGAGCCCGGACTCGACCACGAACACCGTGGCCTTCTTTCCACGCACTTTCGCCGAGGAAAGTGGAATCTCCAGCGCCTCGATGGGCGCACCGACATCGACCGCGATCTCCGCGGTCGTCCCGACGGCAACGTCGAGTCCGATCGGATCGAGGTCGATCTCGAAGCGCACCGTGCGGGTGGCCGGGTCGGCCGAAGGGGAGCGACGAGAGACCGAAGCCTCGATGCTCTTCCCGCTCCCGAATAGGGAGACGCGGACCGGCGTTTTCGGGGAGACGTTCGCCACCTCGGTCTCGGGCGCGTCCGAGACGAGCCTCACGAGATGTCGGTCGATCACGTTGACGACCCCGGCGCCTGGCCGAGCGAACGCCCCAGGGTCGGCGAATCTTTCCCCGATTTCACCCTCGAATGGAGCGCGTAGCACGCAGTCGTCCACGGCGAGCGCCTTGCCTGCGAGCTCGGCGCGTAGCGCGTCGACCTGTGCGCTGTTCGACGCGACCTGCGCGCGCTGCCGATCGAGGTCGTTCTCGGCGACGAAACCGCCTTTCGAGAGCTGCTCGGTCCGAAGCGCTTCGCTGGCTGCCGCTTTCTGCCGCGCCTCGAGTGCGCGCGCCTGCGAAGCGAGCGCGCTCGATCTGAGGCTCGCTTCCTTGCAATCGAGCGTCGCGAGGACTTCACCCCGCTTGACGCGGTCGCCCGGCCGAACGAGCACCGTTCCGACGTAGGCGGAGACCAACTGCGGTCCGACCTTCGCCGAGAGCCACGCCTCGACGGTCCCCACGAACCGCCGGGTCGGGCGGTACGCTGTGGTCTTCGCTCGCACGGTGGAGACTCCACGGGGTTCGTCGGCGAGCGCCGCATGGGACACTCGCGCTCGGGCGCGGAGGTCGAGTGCCACACCGACGCCGAGCACCGTTGCGACGAGCCCGACGACGGCCAATGGAACGGCGAGCCGCGAGCGAGCTCTGCGCGACGGCCGTGAGCTGAGAGGATCGATGGCTTCTTCGGTCATGGGATCTCCGACAAAATGCGAGCGAGCGAGGCTCGCGCGGTCATCCACTCGAGACGTGCGGCGGCGAGTTGCACTTCGGCTTCCACGCGGAGCCCCTCGGCATCGGAGAGCTCGAGGCTCGTCCCGAGACCGGACCGGAAGCGGACGTCCGCCTGCTCGGCATTCGCCGTGGCCGCGGCGACCGAGCGTTCGAGCGCGTTCACCGTTCTCTCGGCAATGTCCACGCGGATACGCTCCTTCCTCGCATCCTGCGAGGCCGCGGCGCGTGCGCCTCGGAGGTCCTCCTCCGCCGCGCGCTTTCGTGCTCGGGCCGCGCGTTCGGTCTCGTTCGCCGTCGGGTCCCAGATGGGCCACACGAACACGACCCCGAGGTCGTAGTTCGGCACTTGAGGGACGAGTCCTGCACCGATTGCCTGGGGGCGGTCCGGCGCGGTGAATCCTCCGCCTCGTCCGTCGATCGCGCCGTCCAGGTAGACCCTCGGTCGCGTACGAGACGCGACCTCGTCGACGTATGCATCTTGCACGCGTAGCGCGGCCTCTGCCCGCTGCACCGTCGGACTCGCTTCGGCTGCGCGCCCTGCGGCTCGTTCGACGGACGGAAGGATGCGGGTCGGCCGGGATTCTTGTTTCGCGTCGATCTCCGGCTCGGGCGCACCCACGATCGCCGCGAGAGCGCTTCTCGCCGCACGCACCCCGCCTTCTGCGCGGGCGCTCGCGACCTCGAACCTTGCGAGATCGGCGTCGGCCCGGGTGAGGTCGATGGGGGGGCGAAGGCCGGTGCGGGTCGCTGCCTCCGCAAGGTCGCGATGGGCTCGAGAGCGCGCGCGCGCCGATTCGGCGGCCGCGAGCACCTGCTTGGCCGCGAGTACGGCGTAAAAAGAGGACGCCGTGAGATACGCCACTTCGAGATCGGTCGACGAGGCTCTTGCCCTCTCGAGACGCTCGAGCCCGCCGAGGAGGCGCTCTTGGGCAGCCAAGCGGCCGAAGTCGAAGACCTCCTGGCGCACTCCGAGCGCAACCATCGTGGACGCGTAGGGGCGGAAGGTCGGCGGATCGGCCATCTGGGTACCTCCGACTCGCGCGACGTTCAGCCCCGGGAAGGGAAGCGAGGTGGCGCTCGAAGGGTTGACCGTACCGGCGCCGACCTGCGCGCCGACGGTCACTTTCGGGTACCACTCACGTTCGTTCGCGGCGAGGTCGTGCCTCGCAGCTTCGAGTCTCGCGCGTGCGGCCGATAGTGCCGGCTGGTGGGACCTCGCGTAGACGAGTGCCTCGTCCAAGGTCAACGAGGGGAGGGGTGGCTCGCCGCGAGCCTGCGAGGCGAGCGCGAGGACGACGAGCCCGAGGCCGGCCGACACGCATCGAGAGAGCGACATGCGGCGCCCCGACAGCACTCCTCGTGCCACCCGGTCCGCGGCGTATGTTCGCGGCGTCTTCGCTCCACGAGACGCCGCATTCGGAAAATTTCCCAATCGGATCGGCGAAACTCCGACCGCGATCCGAACCTCGCTCGTCGCCGGGGCGGTGTGCTACCGCAAGAGGCATGGCCGCCGCACGAAGATCGACGCTGCTCGCTCTCGCAGTGGTGTCGCTCGGATGCATCGCCGCACTTCTCGCTTGGGACACGCAGCGCGAGACCGACGCCGCCACGCGTCGCCTCGCGCGCACTCACACGCTGCTCGCAGCCGTGCTCGCACGAGATCTCTCGCACCGCCTGGCGTCGCTCGAACGGTCCGGGCCGGACGGAGAAGGGGAACGCACGCACATCGTCGAAGACGCTCTCTCCGACACGTCCTGGAACGACGATCCCTCTCAGACCGTCGCGCTCGCACGGATCCCTCCTCGGTCAGGATTCGTGCTCGCGCGCGGCGGGCTCGTCTCGTGCTCGGCACTCGATGCCGCCTTCGAGCGCGGAGACTCGGACCTCGTCCTCACACGCGAGCAGGCAGCGTCGCTGGGGCTCGGCTCGAGGATCGCCGTCGCCGGTCTCGCGCGCGTCGATTCGGCGAGTGGTCGCAGCGTGAGACTCGTGGTCGCCGGCACCGCCCGTTTCGAGCGCGACGCGTTTCGGCACGCTCGCTTTCGGGCCCTCGCGGGTATGGCCATGGCACTTCTCCTCGTGGCTTCGTTCGGCACGCTCGTCCTAAGTGAGCAGCGCCGTGAGCACGAGCTCTCGTCGCGCTTGGCGGAGGAGAAGCGCGAGCGCGAGCGTGACGACGAGCTCGCTCGAACGAATCGACTCGCCTCGCTCGCCGCGCTCTCTCTCGGGATCGGCCACGAGCTCTCGACCCCGCTCGGGGTCATCCTGGGACGCGTCGAGCAGCTGTCGGCGGATCCCGACCTCGGTCCACGAAGGCGCAAAGCTCTGGCGGCCATCGAAGGTCAGGTCGTTCGCATACGAACGGTTCTGCAGGGCTTTCTGTCACTCGCACGTGGAGACGCGCCCATCATGGAGCGCGTCCGTTTCGCCGACGTGGCAAGGTCCGCTCTTTCGCTCGTCGAGCATCGATTCTCGTCTGCCCGAGCTCGCCTGTCCTCGAACTTCGACGAGCACGTACTCGTCGCCTGCGATGCGTCGCTGCTCGGCCAAGTGGTCATCAACCTTCTCGTGAACGCGGTAGCGGCCTCGCCGCCGGGCAGCGTGGTGCACGTGGTGATCGTCGAGCGAGACCGGTACGCGGTGCTGGAGGTGACCGACGAAGGGCTCGGGATCTCCGACGAGTCGTCCCGGCGTGCGACGGAGCCGTTCTTCACCACGCGTGCGCACGTCGGTGGGAGCGGTCTCGGACTCTCCATCGCGAGAGAAATCGTCAGTCATCACGGGGGCGAGCTCTCGGTCGTCGCTCGCACGAGCTTCGGGGAAGGAGGTCGAGGGACCGTCGCGTCGGTGCGTCTTCCGCGCGTCGTCGAAGAAGAAGAGGAGGAGGAAGCGTGAGCTCGAAGCGGTCTTCCACGAATCGGGGCCTCGCCGAGGGGGCGCGTGTCATCGTCGTCGACGATCACCTCGATATGGCCGAAATGGTCGCCGATGGTCTCGCCGGAC
Organism: Polyangiaceae bacterium; assembly: GCA_965225775.1. GTDB lineage: Bacteria > Myxococcota_A > Polyangia > Polyangiales > Polyangiaceae > JAAFHV01. The sequence goes on from OZ245328.1 coordinate 227,238, forward strand.
ACGGCTACGACGCCGTGGCGTACGGCGATCCACGGAGGGCCGCCGACGAAATCGACCTCGGTCGACACGCCGCGCTCGTCACCGACCTTCGCATGAACGGACTCGACGGTCTCGATCTCTTGGCGCGTTCGCGCGCTGTCACCGAGGATGCTCCCGTCATCTTGATGACGGCGTTCAGCGGCGTCGACTCGGCCATCGAATCGATTCGTCGTGGCGCGTACCACTACCTCACGAAACCCTTCAAAATCGAGGAGCTTTCCCTCTTTCTCGGGCGTGCGCTCGACGAGCTCCGCGCGCGTCGAGAAGCTCGCTCGCTCGTGCGAGCGCTCCGTGCGACCTTCTCGCTCGCCCACGTGGTCGGAGACAGCCCGGTCATGCGGGACCTCGCCGACGTGGTGCGCCGTGTGGCGGACGCGGACGTACCGGTCCTCGTCCTGGGCGAAACGGGGACCGGCAAGGGGCTCGTCGCGCGTGCCCTGCACGCCGAGAGCGGTCGTTCGGACCGACCGTTCTTCGCGCTGAACTGCGCAGCCGTGCCCGAGACGTTGCTCGAGAGCGAGCTGTTCGGCCACACGCGAGGCGCGTTCACCGGAGCGACCTCCGCCCGCACGGGCATCGTTCGGGACGCCGACGGTGGCACGCTGTTCCTCGACGAAATCGGCGAGATGTCGCCCGCTCTTCAGGCCAAGCTGCTTCATGTCCTCGAGACCTCTCGGGTTCGCCCGCTGGGCGAATCCAAGGAACACCTGGTCGACGTGCGCATCGTCGCCGCGACCCACCGCGATCTCGCCGCGCGCGTGAGGGAAGGGGCCTTTCGAGAGGACTTGCTCTATCGCCTCGACGTGGTGTCGCTCGAGATTCCTGCGCTTCGCCACCGTCGCGAAGACATTCCCCGACTGGTCGACCACTTCTTCGATGCGTTCCGCGAGAAGCACCCGCGCGCCGTCGTTCGGCGCTTCTCGAAGGAGGCCATGGCGCGCCTCTCCGTCTACGCCTTCCCAGGGAACGTCCGAGAGCTCTCTCATGCCGTCGAGCGCGCCGTACTTCTCGGACGGGACGAGGAAGCCGGCCCCGACGATCTTCCGCCTGCGATCCGCGATCCTCGGAGTGACGACGGTGTCGCGAGGGTCGACTTCGGGGACGTGGTCGTCCCGCTGCGCGACATGCAAAAGCGATACGTCGCGTTCGCCTTCGAGCGCCTCGGGCAACACAAGGGACGCACGTGCGAAGCGCTCGGTATCGATTGGAAGACGCTCGCGCGTTGGCTCGAGTGAGCCGCCTCGACACGGCTCGCGCCCCGCTCCGCGCGAAGAGTGGGATTTCGGCCGGAAACCTGCCATCCTGCGCTCCGTGATCGTAAGGCGACGTCCCCGTTCGGGTCGGTTCGGCTCCCCCGCCGTACCCGTGTTCATGGCCTTCCTGGCCGCGTCGGCCGGGCTCGGCACGCTCTCGGCCTGCAAGCCGAAAGAGGCCCCAGCCGAGGCCCCCAAGAAGGCCGAGAAGGAAGAGGGCGTCGACGTGGCGCTCTCCCCGGTCGCACTCGAAGCTGCCGGGCTCAAGCTAGGAAAGGCCGCCTCGCAGCCACGTCGCTCGGTGGTCACGCTCGCCGGGATGGTCGACTTCAGCCCGAGTCGTGTCGCTCGAATCGGCCCCAATATCTCCGGCCGCGTCGGGCAGGTGCTGGTCTCTCCCGGCCAAAAGGTCGCCAAAGGCGCCATGGTGGCCACCTTGGAGGGCATCGAGGTGGGCCGCGCTCGGGCGGACTGGGCCTCGTCCAAGTCGCGCCTCGATCTCGCCGACGTGGAGGTCGCACGCGAAGAGAAAATGGTAGCTGCCGGAGCCACGTCCGAGCGAAACCTGCAAGCTGCACGTACCGAGAAGCGCTTCGCCGAGGCCGAGCTCAGGGCCGCCGAAGGCCGGCTCTCGACCTTCGGGGTGCGTGGCTCCGAAGGACCCGTCTCGAGCACGGTTCCGCTGGTTTCTCCGCTCGCGGGCACGGTCCTCGAAGTGAAAGCACGCGTCGGGCAGCCGGTCGGCGCGACCGATACCTTGGTCGTGGTGGGGGAGACCACCGAGGTATGGCTCACGGTCGACGTCTACGAGCGCGACCTCGCCAAGGTGCACCTCGGGGACGAGGTCCGCGTCTCTTCGGTGGCGTTCCCGGCGCGCACGTTCCTGGGCAAGGTCGACTACGTCGACACTACGGTCGACCCGGATCGTCGTGTCCTCCGCGCGCGCATCGTCCTTCCCAACGCCGACGGCGCGCTGAAGCCCGGCATGTCGGCCTCGGCACGTGTACTCGGCGCCGTCGAGGCCTCGGGGAGCGGTGACGGCGGCGCGGACGCCGGCTCGGCTAACGTGGTCACGGTCCCGCACGGTGCCGTCCAGACCGTCGACGGCGCCCCCTTCGTCTTCGTCGAGAAAAGCACCGGAAAGTACGAGATGCGCGCCATCGAGCGCGGTCAAGACTACGAGGGCGTGGTCGAGGTTACCCACGGTCTCTCGGGCGGCGAGCCCATCGTGGTGGAAGGCTCCTTCATTTTGAAGAGCGAAGTTTTGCGCGAGCAAATGGGGTCGAACGATTGATTGACCGGCTCATCGCGCTCTCGGTTCGCTCTCGTGGCCTCGTGGTCGTGCTCGCGCTCGTCTTCGTGGTCCTCGGTATCGTCGCGAGCAAAAACGTCCCCATCGACGCCGTACCCGACGTCACCAACGTGCAGGTGCAGGTCATCACCGCCTCGCCCACGCTCGGTCCGGTCGACGTCGAGACCAACGTCACGTTCCCCGTCGAACGGGCCATGGCCGGTCTGCCCGGACTCGAAGAGGTGCGCAGCATCTCGCGCGCCGGCATCTCGGTGGTGACGCTCGTCTTCACGGACGAGACCCCCATCTACCTGGCACGCCAGCTGGTCCAAGAGCGCGTGGTCCAAGCGAACCGCGAGATCCCGGACGAGTACGGCACCCCCGAGCTCGGACCCGTCTCGAGTGGGCTCGGCGAGGTGTACCACTTCGAGGTTAAGGGTCCGCAGTCGCTCATGGAGCGGCGGAGCATCCTCGAATGGCAGATCGCGCCGCGCATTCGCCTCGTGCCCGGCGTGGTGGAGGTGAACACCTTCGGTGGCGCCGCGCGTACCCTCGAGCTCACGCTCGACCCGCAAAAAATGGCCTCCGCGCGCATCGGCGTGGCCGAGGTGCTCTCCGCGATCGACAAGAACCACCTCGCCGCCGGAGGTGCCTACATCGTCGACGGCCGCGAGAACGTCACCGTTCGCGGCGAGGGCCGCATCAAGCGCCCCGAAGACCTCGCCAACGTGGTCGTCTCGACCGAGCCCGGCCGTGCCCCGCTCTACCTGAAAGACGTGGGCGAGGTGCACTTCGCGCCCATGGTGCGCTACGGCGCGGTCACCCGCGACGGCCGTCCGGACGAAGCCGTGGTCGGCGTCGTCATGATGTTGCGCGGCGCCAACAGCGGCAAGGTCGTCGAAGACACCAAAGCGGCCATCGTCGAGATCCAGAAGTCCCTCCCCGAGGGCTGCGTCATCGACGCGTATTACGACCGCACCGAGCTCGTGCATCGCACGGTGCACACCGTCTCGAAGAACCTGATCGAGGCGTGCGTGCTCGTGCTCGTCGTGCTCTTCGTGATGCTGGTGAACGTGCGCGCCGCGCTGGTCGTGGCCGTCACCATTCCGATCGCGCTTCTCGGCGTCTTCATCGGGATGTGGCTCTTCGGCATCTCCGGAAACCTCATCAGTCTGGGCGCGATCGACTTCGGCCTGGTGGTCGACGGGGCCATCATCATCGTGGAAAACGCCCTGCGCCGCATGGCCGAGCGCCGCGACGAGCTCGGGCGCCCGCTCACCGACGACGAGCGCCAAGACGTGGTCATCAAGGCCTCGGTCGAGGTCCGTTCCGCCACGGCATTCGGCGAGGCCATCATCGCGCTCGTCTACGTGCCCATCATCGCGCTCGGCAGCACCGAGGGGCGCATGTTCCGGCCCATGGCCCTCACCGTGCTCTTCGCGCTCGGTTCGGCCTTCGTGCTCTCCATCACGGTGGTGCCGGCGCTCGCGTCTTGGCTGCTCGCGAAGGATGCGAAAGACGGCCACAGCCCGCTGCTCAAGGTAGCCGACCGCATCTATTCGCCCCTGCTCGCCGGGGCCATGCGCTTCCCCAAGCTGGTGGCCGCCGGCGCGCTCGTCGTGTTCGTCGGATCGCTCGGCCTCGGTTCCGGCATGGGCAAAGAGTTTTTGCCCAAGCTCGACGAAGGCACCGCGGTGCTCGCCATGGTGCGCCTGCCCAGTGTCTCGCTCGAGCAGTCTCTCGACCAAACGCGCCGCCTCGAGAAGACCCTGCTCGGCTTCCCCGAGGTGACGTCCGTGGTGTGTCGCACCGGTCGCGCCGAGATCGCCGTCGATCCCATGGGCATCAACATGACCGACGTTTACGTCATGTTGAAGCCTCGCGAACAGTGGACCACCGCCCACGATCGCGAAGGTCTCGTGGAGGCGTTCGACAAGAAGATCTCGGAAGAGGTGCCCGGTGCGGGCTTCGGCTTCACCCAGCCGATCGAGATGAACACCAACGACCTTCTCGCCGGCATCGAGAGCGACCTCGCGATCCATTTGTACGGTCACGATCTCACCCTCCTTCGGCAGAACGCCGACCGCATGGTGAGGTCTCTGCGTGCCATCCCGGGCGCCAAAGACGTGCGCGCCGAGCAAATCGCCGGCTTCAACGTACTCACGGTCGACCTCGATCGCGCGAGCGTCGCTCGCTACGGCCTCGACGCCCGCACCGTGCTCGACGCCGTGTCCGCACTCGGCGGCATCCAAGCCGGAGAGGTGGTCGAGGGCGGCCAGCGGTACCCCATCCAGGTTCGCTTCGTGGAGACCGCCCGCGCCAACGCCGAGACCATCGCGCAGCTCCCCGTGCGTGCGCCGGACGGCACGCTCGTCCCGCTCGGACAGCTCGCGCGGATCGACCTCGCTCCCGGACCTTCCCAGGTGAGCCGAGAGCGCCTCCAGCGGCGCATCACCATCCAGCTCAACGTGCGCGGCCGCGACATCGGGTCGTTCGTCGAAGAAGCCAAGACCAAGCTCGACAAGGACGTGAAGCTCCCCCCGAGCTACTTCACCGAGTGGGCCGGCGAGTACGAGCGCTTCCAGAGCGCCACGGCTCAGCTCGAGGTGGTCGTTCCGATCACGCTCTCCCTCATCTTGGTGCTGCTCGTCGCAACGTTCGGCAAGTTCCGTCCCGCGCTCGTCATCTTCTTGAACGTGCCCATGAGCATCTCGGGCGGTCTCTTCGCATTGCTCCTCCGCGGAGAGCCCTTCAGCATCTCCGCCGGCGTCGGCTTCATCGCGCTCTTCGGCGTGGCGGTGTTGAACGGCCTCGTGCTCGTCTCGAGCGTGGAGCATCTCCGCGAAGCCGGGCACCCCTCGGCGGAGGCCGTGCGCCAAGGCTCGGAAGGACGCCTGCGTCCCGTGCTCACCACGGCGCTCGTCGCCTCGCTCGGCTTCTTGCCCATGGCCCTCGCCACTGGCGCCGGAGCCGAGGTGCAGCGCCCGCTCGCCACCGTGGTCATCGGCGGCATCGTCTCGTCCACCTTGCTCACGTTGCTCGTGCTGCCGTCCATCTACGGCGCGCTGCTCGCTGCGGAAGAGAAGCGACGAGCGAACGCGCCTCCCGCGCCTCCCGGACCGAGCCCCACTCCGCCCGCCGCACCGCTCCCCGAAGCTGGCTGATCCGTCTCCAATCGGAGACGGATGTCGGAGGGAAGGAAGTCTGGCTGACGTACCTCGCCGCATCATTTCGGCTATGCTGAAGCTCGCCCGATTCGATTGCGCTCGAACACTTCGCCGAAAGGTTTCCTATGTCCCGCGTCGCCGCCGCCACCGACGTCTTCTATGCGGTCGCCGATCCGACGAGGCGCCTGCTGCTCGATCGCCTCAAGCTGGGCAGCGCTCCCGTCCACGAGCTCGCCGAAGGCCTCCCGATCAGCCGTCCCGCGGTCTCCAAGCACCTCCGTGTGTTGCGTGAAGCACACCTCGTTCGCGAGCGGCGTGACGGCCGCGAGCGCGTGTACGAGATCAACCCGGCTCCACTGCGCGACGTCGCCGGTTGGCTGGAGGGGTACCGGTCGTTTTGGTCGCGCAGCCTCGGGGGCCTCAAGGCTTATCTCGAGGCCGAGCCGAAGCGCTGAGCGCGCCCTTGTCGAGCCCACTCGGTCGTGACAAGCTCTCGGGCGTCGGAAAAGGTGGACCGGTTCGGTGAGCCCCGGTCACTCTCGTGACGAACGAGAGCCATGTCCGTTCCACACGCGAGGATCACCCTCGCGTGCAGAGGCGCGAGACCCTCGATGTAGGCTTCCGCACGTGCGGAGGCCGACCGAGGCCACGTTGAAGCTCAATCATCTCGATCTCCGCGTTCGCGACGTCTCCGCGTTCTCGGCCTTCTTGGTTCGTCACTTCGACTTCGTGATCACGAGCCACGCCGAGTCGAAGGCCCTCGTCTTCCTGCACGACGGCCACGGATTTTCGCTCGTGCTCCAGCGATCCGCGCAAGACGTGACCTACCCCGAGGACTTTCATCTCGGCTTTCTGGTCGAGCACCCCGAAGAGGTCCATCGCGTTCGCGCGCGGCTCTCCGAAGCCGGCCTCGAGGTGCCCGAGGTGGTGGTGAACGGGCGAGGGACGCTTCTTTACCTCCGAGGTCCGGAGGGCCTCTTGTTCGAGGTCAGCGCGCGGTCACGCTGAGCTCGTGCTCGAGATAGCGCCAGCTACGCCTGCGCGCGAAGTCCCGACTCGACGCCCGAATTCGCTTCGATCTGCCGGCGGACCTCCGGCGGCGGATCGAAGTCCAGGCGAAGATCTCCGTCGGCAAAGCACACGTGCTCGACCGACGATCGCAGGTGGCTCGCGGTCGCTTTCCCGTGCGTCTCGCCGCGAGCCGCCTTCGATTCCAGGGATCGTCGAGCAGCGCGAGCCCCGCTTCGCGCACGCTCGGCACGGGCCGAGGACGAGTCCTCCGACGTCCCGTCACGCTGAACGAGCGGGCTCGCTCGAGAACCCTCTTTGGACTCAGCCCCGCAGCTTCTTGGCGATGTCCGCCACGCGCTTGCCGAGGTAGGTCGCGTGCGCAAGGTTCTCGGGCGTCACGCCCACGTCGTTGGCAGTGACCGAGACGCCGTAGGGATTTCCACCCGAGGCGAACACGGATTTGTCCGTGTAGCCGGGCGACGCGATGATGCCGCCGAAGTGGTGGATCGAGTTGAAGAGCGCGAGCAAGGTGGACTCTTGTCCGCCGTGGGCGTTCTGCGCAGAGGTGAAGCCCGCGTACACCTTGTCGGCGAGCTTTCCTTGGAACCAGAGTCCACCCGCCGAGTCGAGGAACGCCTTCAGCTGCGCGGCCACGTTGCCGAAGCGTGTAGGCGTCCCGAAGACGACTGCGTCCGCCCAGTCGAGGTCGTCGAGCGCAGCGCGCGGCTCGGAGGCGACCGAGTCCGTGAAGGCGCGCCACTTGGGGTTTCCGTCGATGGCCGCGGCGGGCGCGGTCTCGCTCACGAGTCGCACGCGTGTTTCCGCGCCCGCGCTTTTCGCGCCTTCGGCGACTGCCTTGGCGATGGCGTGGTTGGTTCCGGTGGCGGAGTAATAGATCACGGCGACTTTCGACATGGTTCCCATCCTTTTTTGCGGTTCGAGGCGCAGCGGACCCACTCCCGAGCTGCACGTCGTCGGCGCACGAGCATCGCCTCGGTGGGCCATTGTCGCAAGTGAGGAACGATTGATGTTATCCATCGATTCGTGCGATGGATCGAGACATGGACGCACTCACCCTGCACGAGCTCCGGACGTTCTTGGCCGTGGTCGAAGAGGGGAGTTTTTCTGCGGCCGCAAGGCGGTTACGGCGCGTCCAGTCGGCCGTGAGCCAGTCGATGTCCAACCTCGAGACCCAGCTCGGCCTCCGCCTCTGGGATCGATCGACCAAAGTACCGACCCTCACCGAAGAAGGACGGGTGCTCGTGGGTTACGCGAGGCGCGTGACGTCCGAGGTGGAGGCCCTCGCGGACGTCGCCGCGAGCCTTGCCGGCGGCAACGAGCCCTTCGTGTCTCTCTGCGTGGACTCGCTCTTTCCTTTGCCGATCCTCGTCTCGGCCTGCGAAGCCTTCGCCCAGCGTTACCCGGACGTCGATCTTCGTGTGAGCACGGAGACCATGTCGGCCGTCACCTCACGCGTTGTTTCCGGTGACGCCACGCTCGGCCTGGTCTCGCCCATGGGCCTCTCGCAGGGGCTCGAGCGCCGCGCGCTCTTCTCGGTGAGGCTCGTTCCGTGCGTCGCGGAGAAGCACCCGCTCGCGCGCATCAAAGGGAAGATCTCCCAGGCGAAGCTCGCCGAGCACGTGCAAATCGTGCTCTCCGAGCGCAGCGACACCGGCGTTCCGGATCAAGGCGTGCTCTCAGCCCGCACCTGGCGCGTGGGCGACCTGCACACCAAACACGCGCTGATGCTGGCCGGCCTCGGCTGGGGAAACCTCCCCGAGTATCTCGCCAAGAACGATCTGCGTTCCGGGCGTCTCGTGCGCATCACCGCCGCGGCGTGGAGCAAGGGCGAGCACACGCTCCACATGTCGGCCATCTTCCGGCCGGGACGCGCGTTCGGCCCGGCCCACAAGTGGCTCTTGAGCACCCTGGAAGCGTCCGGCACCCAGGGCCCCTGAACGCTGTTGCCGTCACGGATGCTCGTGCAACGCTTCGCTATCTCCGCGAAGGCCCAGGGAATGGATCGAAAGCCTGCTCGTGCGATCGGGCGTGTCGATTCGCGCGTGTGTCGTTCGTCGTGCAGGGAAGGCCTCACGAAAGGACCCCATGCGCTTTTTGCTCCTGCTGATCCAAGACGTCGACACGGACGAAACCCCCTCGGTCGCCACCATGTCCGCCATGGGAAAGTACGCCGAGCGCCTCGCGCGGGCCGGTGCCCTGCTCGCCCTCGACGGTCTCCACGCGCGAGGCCGCGGCGCGAGCGTTACGTTCCGAGCGGGCGCGACCGAAGTGGTCGACGGCGCTCGGCTCGACCCCGTCGGCGCCGTCGGTGCCTACTGGCTCCTGCAGGTCAAATCCAAGGAAGAGGCCGTGGAGTGGGCGCGTCGCTGTCCGTGCGGCGACGGCCAGACGATCGAGGTCCGTCAGGTGCTCGAGCTCTCCGACTTTCCCCCCGAGGTCCAGGCCGCCGCCAAGAACGAATGACGCTCGACCCGTTCGCCCGCCACGCACCCGCATTTCGTGGGCGCAGGGAGCGTCGTTCGTCCTCCGTGGATGGCCTTGGCTCGATCTCCTCCTCGCGGCGGGGCAGAGGCCAACGGCTTCGTTTCCTGCCTGCTGGCTACTCGATTCGTCTCGCGGCCCGCGCCCGTAGATGGGCGTGCGGTTCAAGCCGTCCGGGCGAGCACGGGCTCGAGACGTGCGAGCACGCCGGGCCATCCGGACTTCATGCCCGCGAACGCGCGCTTGGCCAGAGGCGATTCGAGGTCGAAGCCCGCGTGCTCGAGCACGAGCCGCGTTCCCGTGCCCGAGGGTTCGAGCGTGAAGGTGAGCGTCGTGTCGAGCGAGCCTTTGGCAAAGGAGAAGACGAGCTTCTTCTCGGGCAAAACTTCCAGGACCTCGCACGGCTGCTTGCCCCAGGGACCCATGTCGAGATGAAATAGGTGTCCCACTTCGGCGCGAATGTCACCGGGAGCCCACCAGGCGGCCAAGAGCTCGGGCGTGACGAGCGCCCGCCAAACCGCGCTCGGGGCCGCGGCATAAACGTGCTCAACGCGAATCTTCCCCCGTTCGGTCATTTCGATCCTCGTTCGTTCAAGATGTCCTCCAATGCCGAGAGTCGCTCGTTCCAGTACTGCTCGAAGGCGGCCAGGAACGTCTCCACCTCACGCAGGGGCGTCGGGTCCAGGTGGTAGTAGCGCTCGCGTCCGCGAGGCTCTTCCCGGACCAGGCGCGCCCTTCGCAAGACCTGCAAATGCTCGGAAACGGCCGGGCGACCGAGGCGAAATCCCTTCGCCAGGTCGCCCGTCTTTTGCGGCCCACCGCGCAGCCGCACCAAAATGTCTCGGCGTATCGGATTGGAGAGTGCCGAAAAAACGTCGACCTCGAGCATGCCTCGATTGATACGTCGGAATCTTCCGACGCGTCAACAAAATCCGACGCATCAATCCGCGCGCATCGAGGGATGGCTTCAGGCAATCGGAAGGTAGAGCTCGGTGACCAGCTTCTCGGGCGCCACGTCTGCCGGGGAATTGCGGTAAATCTCGAACGAGGTGCCGGGGCCGAGGCGCTTGCCGCTCCTCGGGAGCCAATCGCCCATGAACCTGGCCCACACGTCGCCGAGCACCGTATACGGGCCGACGTGAGTGGTCATCGCGTAGGAGCCCGCGGCAATGCGTGCCTCTCCGAGGCCGGCAGGGAGTGGAATGCCTTCGGGGACGCTGATGGCGGCCTCCGAACGCAGCTCGTCGGGCGGCGTGGTCTCGGGGGCGTCGTGGTAGAGGGCCACCATGGTGACGCCCGGATGGGCGAAGAGCCCCGAAGGTCCAGCGATGGCGCCGAGCTTGGCGAAGGCTTGCGAAATGTGCGGATAGGGGCCGACGTGCGAGACCGTGCCGAGGCGCATGGCGGAGAGCTCGCGGATTTCGACGTTCATGAGGCTTACTCCTGGCAAGAAGGTGGTTTCGGGCAGCATGGCCTCGGACCGATCCGAGGCACTCGAATGAGCAGGGTCGTAGTGAACCCCGACGCGCGCGGTGATCTGCGTGCGGGGCAAGAGGCGAGGCTCGTGGCACCCCTCGCGCGCCGTTCGTGAGGCGCGACGCATGTCCGATGGGGAGGTCGAGAACGCCGCGCGGAACGCTCGGGTGAACGCCTCGTGGGTCTCGTAGCCGGCGTCGAACGCGATGCGTGTCACGCTGGCTTCCCCGTGGGTGAGCTCGTAGGCTGCGCGCTCGAGGCGCAAGCGACGATGGAGCTCGAGCGGTGTCTCGCCGACCATGCCGCGAAAGATGCGGTGGAAGTGGAGGGGAGACAGGGCGGCCTCCCGAGCCAAGCCCGGCAGGTCGAGCGCCTCGTCGAGGCGGGTCGCGATGCGCACCATCGCGGCCCGAACCGAGGTCTCGTAAAACGATAGGGTCGAGGTCTTCACGAAGAACGTCGTACCTGCGAAGTCGCCGTCCGACTTGACGAGGATTGCGAATTTTCGTTTCCGCGCGGTCGATCGGGAAGTTCGACCGTCGCGTGGCCTTCTAGGCGTCGGGCACGAGCCGACTCGCGCGCAAGAGCAAATGGCGCTGCTCCGGCAGGCTCGCGGTCTTGGCGGCCGCCGCTCGGTACTGCTCGCGTGCTTCGTCGAGTCTGCCCGCGCGCTCCAGGAGGTGCGCGCGCACGGCCGTCACCCGATGGTGATCGCGCAGGCGTTCGTCTCGGGCCACCTCGGCGAGCCGCGCCAGCCCGACCTCGGGGCCGTGCACCATGGCCGCGGCGACCGCGAGGTTGAGCGCCACCACCGGACTCTCGTTCAATCCGTGCAAGACCTCGTAGAGCGCCAGGATTTGCGGCCAATCGGTCGCGTCGGCGTTCGGGGCTTCGTCGTGGAGCGCGGCGATGGCGGCCTGCACCTGGTACGGCCCGATGCGCCCTCGCCCGAGCGTGCGCGTGACGAGCGAAGTTGCTTCGTCGATGGCCTTCCGATCCCACATCGAGCGGTCTTGTTCGTCGAGAGGCACGATCTCGCCGCTCGGACCGGTGCGTGCCGAGCGGCGAGCGTCGGTGAGCTTCAGGAGGGCGAGAAGTCCTGCGACCTCCGCTTCGTCCGCCAGTGCCCGATGCAGAATCTCCGCGAGCCTCAGCGCCTCGTTCGCCAGGTCCGTGCGTACGTGCTCCTCGCCGGCGGAGGCCATGTACCCTTCATTGAAGATCAAATAGAGCACGTGCATCACGGTGGAGAGCCGCGCGCGCCGCTCGCCCCCGTCGGGGCGCTCGAACGGAATCTTGGACTCGACGATGCGCTGCTTGGCCCGCACGATGCGCTGGGCCATGGTCGTCTCGGGAACGAAGAACGCGCGGGCAATCTCCGCCGTGGTGAGCCCGCCCACCGCGCGCAGGGTGAGGGCGATCGCCGCGTCCTCCCGGAGCACGGGGTGGCAGCACATGAAGAGTAGGATGCACGTATCGTCGAGGTTTTCGTCCCCGAGGCCGTCCGGCGCGAGCGCAAGCTGCTCGTCGAACGGCACGAGGCTCGGCGCCAGCGTCTCGCGGCGTCGCCTCGCGGCGCTCGATCGCACATCGATCCGCTATTTTTCTCGAAGCGACACGAAAAAGCCAAGCGGCGGGCGCGTCCGGAACGCCCGCCTTCGGCCACGATTGGCTCGCCGCCAAGAGCGCCTCTTGAACGGCGTCTTCCGCCGCGGAAAAGTCGCGGAAGCGTCGAACGAGTGCTCCGAGCACGTGCGGCGCGAGCTCGCGCAGGAGGCTCGAGGTCCGCGCCTACCGAATCTCGAGCTGGCCGGAAAAGGCACTCAAGGATCACATCGCGCTGATGATGCACGCGGCGAACGGCATGTACTTCATGTCGATCCTCGGGAGGGGGTTCGCGTGTACGTCGGATCTCACACCCCGATTTCGACATACGGACGAATCACCGCGGACGATTTCGGCGAGCTGCTCGCCGATTCGCCACGAATCGGCCTCGGCGGCCTTCGTCCTCCGGCCCAAGGGCGGCCTTCGCGATCTCGGAGGGCTCCATCCGCCGCCCGCGGCACGTCCGAGCAAGCCACGGTCGCGCCCGGGCGATGTCAGGGATCTTTGAAGCGCATGCAGCGCCCGCCCATCCATCCTGCCTTGAACTCCGGATAGATTCCCCGTGAATTCGAGCCACTCGCCGCGCCGATTCCGTTGAAGTGCCCGGTCGCGAATGCGAGCCCGGCACCGGCGGTGTCGGCGAGCGCCATTTCGTGCATGTTCCCTCGAAGGTCCATCCATGGCTCGTCGCCCGCGTTGATTCGTACGGCATCTTCGACCATGCGGCCGGGGGCTGCCACGCGATTGGCTCCGTCCGTCACACCGACCGGGGTCGCGGGGTAGGCGTAGGCGAATGGAGCTTGTCCTGCGTCGCAGGTGAAGTTCGCCTGAGGCATGGTCGCCGAGAGCGCCACCATTCGGCCATGCTCGGCCGTTTCACAAGTCGGTCGGGCGCCTACCAGACGGCGGCTCGTTCCGGTGTCCGCCACGAAGCGAAGCACCGCGCTCGTGGCGAGCTGGCCGCCGTCCCATGCGCAGAACGCCGCGAGAACCGCGTTGGGAATGCAATTCATGGCCTGGGTGTCGAGCTGCGCTTGTGAGAAGAAGCGCTTTCCGCCCAGGTTCTTGGTGATCATGACGTTCTCGGGGTACCAAAACGTGGGATACCCGTAGATGCCGTCCGAGGTGACGCGGCAGTTGTCCCCGTGAGTGTAGAAATAGGTGCCCCCGTAGCCGAAGATTCGGTCGAGGCCGACGTCCCCCACGGTGCCGAAGTCGCGTATGGGGTCGATTCCCCCGCGCGGGATGTCGACCACGGTCGTGAAGTCCGTCGGCATCCACATGTTCCATTCCGAGTTCCAATAGGCCGGCGGGTTCGCATCCACCCAGGCCTTGATGTTCGGCGTTCCGCCGTTCGCTTGCATGATGCGCTCGACGAAGGTGCGCACGCGTCCGGCGGTGACCTCGTACTTGTCGAGGTACACGGTCTTTCCTGGGTTCCGCGGGTCGGTGAAGCCGGGGACGGGGAGAGACCGGCAGCAACTCTCGTGCATCGCGGCGCCACTGCCGACCTCTCCCGCGCCGCAGGTGCTTCCACCGTTGGGGTTCGTGCAGCTTCTCGCCTCCGCGCAGTGCAAGGTCGAGTCGCAGCCGTCGGACGCGCAATCGCGGTGGAGCGTGCACGTCTTTCCCGCCGCGCACTTCTTTCCGGCAGGTGCGGTCGCGCCTCCGCAATCGACGTCGGACTCGTCGCCGTTCTTCACTCCGTCCGTGTACGTCGGAGCTACGCAGACGCTCGCCGTACACACACCGCTGCCGCAATCCGGTCCCGAGAGGCAGGCGGAGCCGGGCGGACAAGCCGGTGCGTTGGTGTCGAATCCGGTCCCACCACTGCCGCAGTCGATTCCGGTCTCGTTGCCGTTCCGGATGCCGTCCGTGGACGTCGGGGCCTTGCAGACGCCCGCGTTGCAGATGCCATTCGTGCAGTCGCCGGCTTCCTTGCAAGCCTTGCCTTCTTCGCATCGTTTGGCATTCGTGGGGGCTGCGCCCCCGCAGTCCACGTCGGTTTCGGTTCCGTTCTTGACGTTGTCGCTCCCGGTCGGCGCGAAACAAATATAGCCGCGGCACGAGAGGCTCTTGCAGTCGGCACCGGACGAACACGATTTTCCGTCGTCGCAGCGAGGCGCCGCGCTCGGATCTCCGCCACAGTCGACGTCGGTCTCCGCGCCGTTCCTCACGCCGTCACCGGCCGAGCGCGGCATGCAAACCGAGTCTTTGCAAACGTTGCTGGTACACTCGGCCGGCGAGGTGCATCCCGAGCCGTCCGCACAAGGGGGAGATGCACAGACGGGCCTGGCCCCCGCTTCGACCGGCGGCGGCACGGCGGCGTCCGTCTCCGCGATGGGCTCCGGGCCGTCGACCGCCATGGTTTCGCCGCACGCGGTGAGCGCGAAGACGGCTCCCGCGACGGCCGGCCCGACGCTCCAGATGAGATGGGACTTGGGCTTGCGCATCGAACACCTCGGTTGAAGGCGCGCCCGTTTCGCAAAGAAAAAGGCGCGTGCAATACCTTCAATCGTTTTCCGATCCTGCCCGCCCTGCAAGCAGATTCGCCCTCGGGTCTGCGAAGGTCGATCCCCGAACCCGATGGGGGCGGGATTTGTGTGGCGCCCGTGCTCGCCGACATGGTGAGAAGCGACCTCCGTGGTGCGACCTCCCCATCTTCGCCCCGTGGCCTTTTGTCACAGTCAGAGGTGCCGCACCTCGGCCGGCACCGACCACCAATTGTCGGCGAGCCCGTCGTAGTAGGTGATCGGCGCAGCCACGAGCTCGGCGGGCGCGAGGTCGTCGAGGCTCGCCACGCTCACCGAGACGTAGGCCTTCGGGGTCCAATCCGCGACCGGCCGCCGCTCTCCTCGTCCACACCGGACGACTCTGTTACCTCGTCGCGCGCGACGTCGTCCGCGCCGCCTTTCGCACCTTCCGCGTCGACCGCATTCGCGCGGTGAAACTCCCAGCAGACGCGAAGCGCTTCGTCCCGTATTCCCTCCCGAGGGGAGCGAGGCGTTCGTCGCGCGATCGAGCTCCTCCCGCTTCCGCGCCCGTCTCCGCCTCGAAGGCGCCGTCGAGACCTTGCGAGCGAGCATCCCGTCTTGGCGCGGCGCGATCGAGCCGGAGATGGCCACGCACTCCGTCCTCGTCCTGGGGGCGGACTCGATCGACGCGATGGTCGCCCTGGTGGTGCGCGTAGGCCGCGAGCTCGAGCTGATCGAGCCGCCGGAGCTCGCCGAGGCGATCGAACGAGCGGCGAGTCGCCTCGTGCGGCGACCGAGAGAAGGCGCACCGAGTCTGAGTATGCCTTGACGAGTACATACGCGAGCGAGTACATAATGGCGTGCTCGCAACCTTCGCCGCGCTCGCCGAGCCGACTCGCTTTCGTATCGTCGAATCCCTTCTGGCCGAGCCCTCGTCGGTCGGGCGATTGTGCGAGCGTGTCGGTGCGCCTCAAGTCCAAGTCTCCAAACACCTGCGCGTCCTGCGGGAAAGCGGCCTCGTCGACGTCGAGGCGCTCGCGCAATCCCGCATCTATTCCGTCCGGGGCGAGAAGCTCCGTGAGATCGACGCGTGGCTCGAGCGCTACCGCGCCCTCTGGGACGAGCGTCTCGATGCCCTGGAAAATCTCGCTCGCGCCATCGACGAGTCCGAGCGCCCGACGCCCGCACGTAAGCCGACGAACCGTTCCCGTCCCATTGCCCCCAAGAGGAGACCCCGATGAACAAGACCTCGCTCGACCGCACGTCCGACACCGAAATCGTCATCACCCGGCTTTTGCGGGCGAGCCCGCGCGCGGTCTTTCGCGCCTACACCGAGGCGGGCCTGGTTGCCCGTTGGTGGGCTCCGGCGTCACGTGGGGTCAAGGTGATCGAGTGCACCGCGGAGGTGCGCCCCGAGGGGCGCTACCGCTACGTCGTCGGTGGTGAATCGCACGGACGCTTCGCCTTCTCGGGGCGTTACCTCGAGGTGGTCGAGCCCTCGAGGCTCGTCTACACGCAGTCGTTCGAGCCGATGCCCGAAGAGACCACCGTGACGGTCACGCTCGAGGCACGAGACGGCGGAACCTGGTTCGTCTCCCACGAGGTCTATCCCTCGAAGGCAATCCTGGACCAGGTCCTCTCGACCGGAATGGCCGACGGCATGCGGGAGACCTTCGAGCAGCTCGACGCGCTCGTGGCGAGCCTGGAGACCTGAAGGCTGCCAGCGGACCGCGGGCTATCGCCCCACGGTCTTCATGTGGGCGACCAGCTGCGTGAGCGCGGCGCCCCAGCCGTCGGCGAAGCCCATCGCATCGTGTTGGTTACGGCTCGCCGCGTCGGCGTGCATGACCGTCGCCCGGTAGAGCGTGCCCTCGCCGGCGGGCTCGATCTCGACCATGGCCGTGAAACGGAAGGGCAAGTGAGGCGCGGCCCTGGTCGGGCGGAAGCCCTCTTCGAGCGCGTCCGTCCACACGAGCCTCTTTTCGTGGAGCACCTCCAGATAGCAGCCTGATTGTGGATGTTCTTCGCCTTCGGGCGAGACCATGACCGAACGAAAGGCGCCGCCTGGCCGAAGATCGATGACGCAGTTTTTCGCGGTCCAAGGCGCGGGCGTGAACCACTTCTCGAGATGCTCGGGAGTGGTCCATGCCTTCCAAACCAATGCCGGCGCGACGTCCACGGTGCGTTCCAGCACGAGGTCGAGCGAGGGATCGAATGTCATTTTCGTTCTTTCGGGTCGAGTGTGAGAGACGGGTCTTGCGCCATGGATTGCAAATGGCGGTCGAGTCGATCGAGGCGGCGCTCCCACGACGTTCGCTGGGCGAAGAGCCAGGTTTGCGCGTCGTCGAGCGGGGCGGGGGAGAGTCGGCAGTAGCGGACGCGCCCTACCTTTCGAGAGTCGACGAGGCCGCTCGATTCGAGCACCCGGAGGTGTTGAACGAACGAGGGGAGCGCCATATCGAAGGGCGCCGCGAGCTCGCTCACCGGAGCTTCGCCTCGGGTCAAGCGCGCCACCACGGCGCGCCGGGTCGGGTCGGCCAGCGCGTGGAATACCCGGTCGAGCGTCGGTTCCGAGGTGGCCATACCCGAGGCGTACGCGTGGCTCGATACTTAGGTCAACGACTAAGTGATGCGGATGCGCGCGCGGCCGTCTTTGCCTTCGGTCCTTCGCCGAAAGTTTCGGCCTCGGCGCTCGGACCGATATCCTTTGCAGTGGGAGGTCACGATGCCGCTCTCGGACGCCGACAAACGCACCTTCGACGAAGGGGGATACCTCGTTTTTCGTGGGCTCTTTCGCGAAGACGAGATCGCCCGTGTGCGCGCCGCGTTCGAACGGCTCTACCGTGAGGCTCAATCGCTGCGAAAGACCGGCGACCACGACGGAGCCTTCTTCGTGCTCACGGCGCCGGACGTGGGCGACGTGATCGTGCAGCGCGTGGTCTGGGCCGGGGGCGCGGAGCCGGATCTGCTCGCCATCGGCGAGAGCCCGCGCCTGCTCGACCCCGCGCTCGAGCTGCTCGGCACCCGCACCTCCGAGCAGCTCATTTGCCAAGCGCACTTCAAGATGCCGAACGACGGCGTGGCCTTCGATTGGCATCAAGACATCCAGCACCGCGACAAGGGCGGAGATACCTGGCGTGACGTGAACGGGCGAGGTTCCTACGTCCAGACCATCCTGCTCGTGGACGACATGACCGAAGAGAACGGGCCGCTCGAGTTCGTTCCGCGAAGCGCGGCCGTGCTCGACGAGAGAGGTCGCATCGTGAGCGACGAGCGAGGCCTTCGGGTCGACGCCACCCGGGCCGTGCCGGTCACCGGACGGGCGGGCGACGTGCTCGTGTTCGGCCCGTACGCCATCCACGGCAGCCTCCCCAACGTGTCCTCGAAGCCGCGCCGGGTGCTCATCAACGGCTACGCCGCGCCCGGGGCGAACAAGCGCATCTACCCGGGCCGCGGTGCGTGCCGCGTCCTGCCCCGCCCGGACGACGTCCGAAAAGCGGGCTGAGCCCTCGATCCGAGGCCCGACCGAGGTTTTTTTTCGACCAGCTAGCGCGGGCGTCGAAGAGAACGCCCGCTCGGCGCAGGGCGAGGACACGACGGACATGTGCGCTCTGCATGCAATTGCCGAAGACCGCCTGGCGACCGGCCCCACGAAGTCCTTCGTTTTCCAGGTGCGCGGAAAGAACGTACCGGTCCGAAAGATTCTTGCTTGACCACCCAGGGGTCCGGGGGGTATCAAAGCCGCGTTTTCCGACTTAGCTCAGTTGGTAGAGCAGGCGGCTGTTAACCGCCGGGTCGTAGGTTCGAGTCCTACAGTCGGAGCCAGTTTCTTCGCTACGCGAGCGCCCTCTCCTACACGATGGGCAGACGAACAAGAGCCCCGCCGGCCACCCGCCGCGGGGTCTTTTCGTTTCGGGAGATTGCGCGCTCTCGAGGTCACGTGTTGCTGGCGCCTCAGGTCCCCGAGGTCGGCGCCGTCACGGCGACTACGAGCGCGTCGAAAGCGACCTCGGGGCTCGGTCCGTGCGCGCGAACGTGCTCGAGGTACCTCTCCAGGGGAACGGCGGTCTCCTCTCCCGGGATGCTCTGGACGATCTCGCGCACGCGAGCACGATGCCAACGCCACAGTCGGTCGATGCGCGCGAACAGCTTCGCGAGGGCTGCCTCGAAGGCGGCCTGCGCGAAGGGCGGGGCCGCGCCCTTCTCGTAAAGCAGGATGCCGTTCATGACCGAGTGTCGCCCCAAGGGGATCACCGCGCCGCCTGATGCGCGATTGTATGCGAGGGCGAGCTCCTTGCAGGTTTCGCAGTAGATCCAGCTCCATCGCGACCCGCTCCTGACGATTATGGCCGCACAGGCATGGCATAGCTCGATAGCCGTGTTGTAGTCGTACCCCTTCCAGCGCGGCTCCTGTGGCTCGCACGAGCAACGTTGCGTGCGCTCGCAATGGCTGAACGTGTCGAAACACGGCCCACGCAGGCCCGCGCACGCTCCGCACACGGTCATGCCCGCCGCGACCTTCGATTCCTTCATACAGGCCTCATCGCTCCCCGCATTGGCGGGGTCTGGCGTTGGCACCTTACGTCTTCACGCAGGTTGCCGAGGCGATCGCAGGGCCAGGTCCCTCACGCCTCTCTGGATAACTCCAGGAGCGTGACATGCGTCTTCCGTTCGTCAAGCAGGGAAGACGCATTCCGCCCGGTTCTCCCTCGGGAGTCGCGCTCGCCCCAGCCAACCAGCGGACTCTCGTCCGCGCCCACGGCGTTGCTGGATGGATGGCCGAGTCAGCGGTCGCGACTCTCGGCCCTTCGACGCGGCCGTCATGGGGGCGGGGCCCGAAACACGGGAGGTGGGGCCTCGGCGAGCCTTGCGCGAACCTGCCGCGGCGGAGGACGGCGTCCTCCGACGACGCGTCAGCCTGAATCAGCGGGCTTCATGTTCCCTCGATCTCGCGTGCGAGCCTCGGCCGCATGAAGTCGAGGAAAGCGCGCGTGCGCGGCGGCAGGTGGCGCCCTGCGAAGTAGACCAGGTGCAGCGGCGTCGGTGGAGGCGCGTACTCGTCGAGGACCGAGACCAGCTTTCCTTTGCGGACGGCCTCTCGAACGACGGTCGCGGGGAGACGGGCGATCCCCAGACCACGCACGGCGGCCTCGCGCAACACGCCCCAGTCGTCGGCGACGAGCCGTCCGGCGACGCCGATCTCCTTCACCCGCTTCCCCTTGCCGAGCGGCCACGTGCCACGCACGGCGACACCCGTCTTCGCGAAGCGAAGGCAATGGTGCGTCGAGAGGTCTGCGGGCTTGCGAGGCGTTCCGTGCGTCTCGAGGTACTTCGGGCTCGCGAAGAGCCGAAGGCTCGTGCTGACCACGTGTTGGGCGACGAGCGACGAGTCCGAGAGTGCGCCGATGCGCAGCGCGACGTCGATGCGCTCGGCGACCAGGTCGACGTGCCGATCGGTGAGATGCAGGCTCACCTCGACGGACGGAAACGCCTGCAGAAACTCCGCGAGAAGCGGCGCGAGGAGCGTCTGCCCGACCGTCACCGTCGCCGTTATGCGCAGCCTCCCGCGCGGTTCGCGCTGAAGCGAAGAGACGGCTTCTTCCGCGGCCGCGAAGTGTGCAATCGCGCTCTCCGCCTGTTCGACGAACGCCGAGCCTGCGTCGGTCAGAGAGAGTGTGCGCGTGGTGCGCCGCAGAAGCTGGGCGCCCAGGTACTGCTCGAGCTCGGCCACCTTGCGGCTCACGCTCGTCTTGGGCATACCGAGGGTCGTCGCGGCGGCGCGAAAGCTGCCGGCCTGCACCACGCGCACCAACACCATCGCGGCATTCAGGTCCAGTTGTCCCATGAGAGGGACAGTCTATCCGTAGCACTGAGGATTGTGCATTCGATCGGACCGTCCCACACTCTCGCGTATGAATCAGGAACAAGGGACGTCCGTGACGACGAAGAAGGTGTGCGTGGTGGTCGGCGTGGGGCCGGGGAACGGCGCGGCGCTCGGTCGCCGCTTCGCGAAAGAGGGGTACGCGGTGGCGCTGCTCGCACGGTCCACCGAGGTGAGCGAGCCGCTCGCGAAGTCTCTCGACGGCGCGCGTGCGTACCCCTGCGACGTCACCGACGCGGAATCGGTCGCGCGGGCCTTCGACGCGATCGAGCGCGACATGGGGCCGGTGCACACGCTGGTCTACAACGCGGGGACCGGGACCTGGGGTAGCGTCGAGGAGATCGACCCGTCTGCCCTCGAAGGCTCTTTTCGCGTGAACACCCTCGGTCTCTTGCACGCGGCGAAGCGGAGCATCCCGTCGATGAAGGCGCAGGGCGGTGGGAACATCGTCGTCATCGGAGCGACCTCGTCGCGCCGGGGAATGGCGCGCACGGCCGCGTTCGCACCGGCCAAGGCCGCGCAGAAGAGCCTCACCGAGTCGATGGCCAGGCACCTCTGGCCGCTGGGGATCCACGTATCGTTGATCATCGTCGACGGCGTCGTCGACCTTCCGCGTACCCGAGCGACGGCGATGTTCGTGGACAAGCCGGACGACTTCTTCCTCTCTCCCGACGATCTCGCCGATACGGCCTTCCATCTGACGGCGCAGCCCCGCACGGCATGGTCGTTCGAGGTGGAGGCCCGTCCATTCAAGGAGACCTGGTAGCGGGGAGCCGAGCTTCGCCCTCCGGCCGAGCCCGACCTCCCGCGTGGAGATCTTCCAGACAGATATGTCTAGATCGCTCGGTCTACCAAATCGGAGGTCGACATGAACGTAGGATTCATCGGTGCGGGAAACGTGGCACGCGCGCTCGGAAGGCTGCTCGTCGCTCGCGGGCATTCGGTCGCGTACGGGTGGCGCGCGATGCCGGATTCGCGCCGGTCGACACCGGGGCGCGGCTCTTCGCGGAGTGCAGCCTCGAGCCCCTCCTCGACGAAGCGCCGCTTCGTCCGATCGACCGGCGACGCCCCGACATCGAAGTCCAGGTTGAAAGGTCCTCGTGCCTCGACTGCGCTCGCCGTCGGCACTCGTTGAATCCCGCCTGGACTTCGAGCTGCGGCTGGGGGGTGGCTGGCGGCTCGAAGCGAATTCGCGGGACTTCGCGCGCAGGAAAGCTGCGCTGTCTCGAGCACGAAGGCCCGCGCAAGCGATCGACGGCGCCAGAAACTCCTGATCGACCGCGTAGGCGGAGCGACTAGGAAGAACCCGTCCCGCCACGGAGAGCGGCCCACGCGAGGTGGGGGGAGTGGCCGTTCATGCGCACCATGCGCACCCAAAGGAGCGTCATGTGCTCGAGGTGGAGAGCTTGGGGAAGGCCGCCCACGTCCAGTGGCTCGAATCCGCAATCGCCAATCAAGCTCGCCACGCGCGCCTTGGCGCTCTCGTCTTCGCCGCAATAGAGCATCACCGGTCGCCCGTCGAACCCCGGAAACTTGGGGTTTTCCAGGTTTTCGAAGCCGTAGATGGTGAAGGCTTTGACGACGTGCGCTTTCGGGGCGAGCTCTTGCACACGTTCGCTTCCAGAGCGCTCGCTCTTCAAACCGTGACTCAATCCCGGGCCCACGGGGTTCGTGCAGTCGACCAACACCTTGCCGGCGAGCGCTCCCGCGAGCGGTGTCAGGACCTCTTCGTTGGCATTGAACGGCGTGGCCAGGAACACGACTTCGGCTCCCGCTACGGCCGCGTCCAAGGGCTTCGTCACGATGCGCGACGAGCGCCCGAGCACCTTCGCGGCGCTGGCCGAGCCCTCTTTCGACTCCGCGAGCACGACCTCGTGTCCTGCTTCGGCCAACCGCACCGCCAGTGCGCCGCCGACGTTTCCTGCTCCGATGAACGTGATCTTCATTCGATGTCCTTTCGCTTATGGGATCCTCGGGGGATCGCTCATCGCGTTTTCGCGAGATCGTTCCAGGCGGGATTCTTCCCGGTCATGTGGAGTTGGAAACCCTCGCCGGCGTAGCCGGGGTAGAGCTTCTTCATGTGCGTCTCGAGCACTTCGCCTCGCGCTCCGCCGTCGAGGTGAAGGTCTCGTTCCTGATCGTTCGTCCCCTCATCGTCCCAAGGTCTCGATGACCAAGTTCGCCGTCTCCGTGCCCGAGAAGTTCTGTTGCCCGGTGATCAAGTTCCCGTCTCGGACCGCGAACCCTCGCCACAGGCCGGCCTGGACGTAGTTGGCGCCGAGGTTCACGAGCTCGTCTTGGATGCGCCACGGCATGAGGTGCGCGTCTTTGCCTAGCGCGCCCATGTTCCGGACGGCATCGTCGGCGAAGTCTTCTTCCACGTTGGCGAAGCCGGTGACCGTCTTCCCCTTGGCCAAGAGCTCGCCGTTCGAGAGCCTCGCGTAGCGCAGCACGGCCACGCCGTGGCAAAGCGCGCACGCAATTTTTCCCGCCTCGTAGAATTCGACGAACTTGCGTTGCAGCTCCGTCGCCTTCTCGAACGTGAACATCGGCGCCTGCCCGCCGGCCACCACGATGGCATCGAACCTCGAGGCCGCTAGCTCCGAGACGGGCTTCGTCCGTTCCACCAACGCCGCGAGCGACGGCGTCGCGATGAAGCCCATGCTGATCAAATCGGACGCCGAATAACCGCTCGGGTCGCGCGGATCGCTGACCGGGTCGGCTGCGCACTTGCCGCCCGCCGGGCTGAAGATCTCCACCTCGTATCCCGCTTCGTGGAAAGCGTAATAGGGGTGGGTGAGCTCGGACCACCAAAAGCCCACCGGCCAACCGGTGGTGGTGGACGTTGCCGGGTTCGCGATGACGATCGCGACGCGCTTGGGCTTCTTGTCGTTCGACCTATTGGGATCCCTGAGGCTCATGTCGTTCGCTCCTTGGCGAGGACTCCCCGTCCTCGTGGGAACGACTATCGGTCGCGGAAGTCATGCACACAATGCAAGTAGATGAAATCAGATGTTGCATGCTATGCAACTACCGAAGACGGCGTGGTCGCTTCCTCCGCTGGCCCGAGGTGGCGTCGGTAGGGTCCAGGCGTGCTCTCGGATCCTCGTGGCGCTCGGCCGCCGCCAGGCGCGACGCGCGGAGAAAGACGTCGCGAAGGAAGCGATGGCCCGGGTCTCCGTCCATTCGCGGGTGCCACACGAGAGAGAGCGCGTAGGGACGAAGCTCGAGCGGGACCTCGAGCAGCTCGAGCGCGTGACTCTCCGCGAAGCGCTTGGCGATGCGCTCCGAGATGGTCAGCACGTAGTCGGTCGTCGCAGCGAGCTGTAGCGCCGTCGTGAAGTACGGGACCGCGCGGGCGACGTGGCGCGCGAGACCCCTCGAGCGAAGTACGTCGTCGAGGTAGCCCCCTACCTTTCCGCGAGGCGCGACCTGCACGTGGGGGAGTCCGACGAAGGTCTCGACGTCGAACCGCTTTCGCGCAGCGGGATGGCCCTTGCGAAGAACGCAGACGAAACGATCGGTGAGAAGCTGCCTGCTGCGCATCTCTTGGGGAAGGTCCCCGTAGATGCCCACGGCGAGGTCCGAGCCCCCGTCGCGTACGAGCGAAGCATCGTCGGGCGTGTTGGGGACGAA
The DNA here is from genome assembly GCA_965225775.1 of Polyangiaceae bacterium. GTDB lineage: Bacteria > Myxococcota_A > Polyangia > Polyangiales > Polyangiaceae > JAAFHV01. The sequence continues at coordinate 251,573 of OZ245328.1, forward strand.
GCGCAGCGAGACGCGCGGTGCCTCCTCGCGGAGCAGGCGGTCGACCTCCGGGCCCACGATGGTGAGCACGTAGTCGGTCGCGTGGATCACGAAGGTCCGCGCGAGCTCGCTGGCGACGAAGGGGCGCTCGGGCTCGAGGGTGCGCCGTGCTGCGACCACCACCTGGTGGACCTGGTCTTTCAACGCCTGCGCGCGCGGCGTGAGCAGCATGCCCCGCCCGGCACGCACCAGCAGGGGATCTCCGAGGCGCTCGCGTGCCCTCGCCAGCGCGTGGCTCATCGCCGGGGTGGAGAGGCCCACGCGCTTGGCCGCGGCGGTTACGCTGCCTTCTTGCAAGAGGGCGTCGAGCGAAACCAAGAGCCCGAGATCGGACGATTCCATCCGATGAAACTAACGCGGTTCATGATTCGAACGGTTGAATCTCGACTACGTCCCGTGCGAACGCCCCGTCTAGCCGGTCGACTCCGCCTACTTCAGGTCCTGGGGGCCCAAGTAGGAGGCGATCATGATGCGCAGCTGCGGCTCCGATTCCTGGGGATACCACCAGGCGAGCGTGGTCTTCGCGGCCGATTGAACCTTGGTGGCCTCGCCCAAGAGCCGCACGATCTCCCAGCGGACCTGCACCGGGGCGCTCGGGAGCTTGGATTGCAAGAGGGCAAGCTCCGCATCGGAGAGCGGTTCGCCGTACTTTTCGACCTGCTGGCGACGCGCTTGGGTGGCTTCCTTCACCACTTCCGCGCTCCGGTCGTCACGAATCAATCCGTCGAGCACGGGATTGGCGACATTGGGCGCCATGCCTCGGGATGCTCGTGCCGCAGCCGCTCTCACCTGGTCGTCCGCACTCGTGGACGCACGACCGACGGCGCCTGCGAAATGCGAATCGCCCGAGTTTCCCACGGCCCAGAGCGCCTCGGTGAGGGCGGGTACGTCGGTCGACGAGAGTCTTCGATCGAGGGCTTCTCGTGCCGCCGTTTCGACCTCGCCCCCGGCATGCTCCAAAATGCTCCCGAGGGCCATGGTGGCCGTGCTGCCCACCATGTCGGCGCCGACGGGACCCGTGCGATGCGACGAGAGCTCGTCGAGTGCGCGCACGTCGTCGGTCGTCGGCGACGGGAGGTCGGCGAGCGCCGAGGTCGCTTGCACGCGGAGCTTCGGATCCGCACTGGCGTCCCGCGCCAGCGCCCGCAGCTCTTCGGCCGCGACGGGCGATCCCGATTTGGCGAGTGCCAGGACGATGTCGGCGCGCTCTCCCGACGTGAAGGTCCCTTTTCGAAGCTCGCGCACGAGGGCGCGTGCGGCGTCGGGATTGGCACGAATCCACGAGCGCAGCTCCTTTTGTGCTCGGTGCCACGCGCCCGGTGCGCCGTCGGTCGAGGTCGTCCGGTAACGCTTCCAGGCGTCCGCGAACGACGCGCCCTTCAACGGAGAGTCGAGCAGCTCGTTGCGTTCGGTCTCGAGCTCGGCGTCTTTCGGGCGACCCCAAACGAAGGCCGACGCCGCCAGGTTCTTCCCCGCGAACGCTCTCGGATCGGCCTCCTCCTCAATCCAATGCACGGTCGACTTGTCGTGCAGGGGAGTCTCTCCGCCGCTCTTCGCTTCGATTTCCGTGCGTTCGAACAGCTCGGCGAACCAGGGGGAAGTTCCCAAAACGACCCGACCGCTGCCCTCTCGCACCACGTAGTCGAGTCGGAGCTCGTCCGCGCCGGTCTTCGACAGGTAAGCCTCTCTTCGTCGTTCGAGCGCACCTCGGCCCTCTCCGGACACGGCCCCGTAGGTTGCTCGGTAGATTCCGTATTCGTCTCGATGACGTGCGGTCCACTTCGCGCCCGTTCCGGGATCGCTCGCGAAGTCGATTCGGTCGACGAGGCCGAGCGCACGCTGGAAGGCGATGGCCGACGAGCCGGGGGCTCGGGCCATGTCCACCACGTGGCAGCGTTTGTCGAGACGCACCAAGAAGGGCCCGGCGAGTTGCTCGTGAACGCTCGCCAGATCGGGAGGCTCGGGCGGCTTGCTCGAGAGATGCACGAACGACAGGGCGAGGAGCGCTTCGCCAGGAAATTCCCCTGGAACCGTAAGTAGGTCCGCGCGCGCTCGAGAGCTCGCGTGAAGCGCCTGCGGAGGCGTGGTCTCTCCCGATTTGGCTTGGCCCAGGCCCGCCCCGCTCAGGGTCAGATCGGTCTCCAACTCGACGCGATAAGCGAACCGCGTGCCCACTTGCGGTACACACTCGTCGGGTCGAGTCGGTCGAGCTGAAGGGGCGGCGGAGGTCGCGGTCCGTCCAGAGGGCCCGTCGGCCCCCCGAGCTCCGAGCGCGTAGATCGCGCCGGAGACCGCGAGGCCGCCCAGGACGAGCCCGACCTTCTGCGCCCCGTTCATCAGAAGTTCTTCGTACCGGAGAACACGTGCGACTTGTCCACCAGGTTCCAGCTCGCCAGGGTGAGCGGGTCCCAGGCGAAGACCTCCCAACGCGACTCCGATCCGCCGAAACGGAGGCGATTGAAGGCCTCGATCGACCCGCCCAGCGCTTGGAGCTGGAGGTCGGCGCGAATGCCCGGCTCGAGAGCCCAGCCGAAGCTGCGTTGCGAAGGTGGCCCGAGGCGCAAATCCCACTTGGCGCTGGTGGTGATCGGGAGTGCGATGCCGAGCGTCGGGTCGAGATTGAGCTCGAGGCCGGCAACGCCGACCCAATAGTCGACGCCCGCGCTGCCCACGGTGGTGATGGCCACGCGCGGCGTCACCGTACCGGAGACCCCTGGCCGCCCGCTCGCGTTGTCGTCACTCACGCCGCGCTTGAAGATCTTGGCGCTCACGTCGAGCGCGACCTTTCCGCCAATCCCTCCGCAGAGCTCGATACGCACCGGCATCGGGGGCTTCCAGATGTACTTGCACTTCTTCTTCTCCTTCGCGAGCTCGGGCGGGTTCGGGTACTCGAACTCGGTGGCCGGGATCGGGAAGGAGAGCTTCCACACGTCGTGCGTGAGCACGTGGAAGCCGGCGGTGGCCTGGCTGTTCACCACGTCGGAGTAGAACTTGCCCTGCATCCACGCGCTGAAGATGTCCTTGATGGCGAAATTGCCGGCAATCTCGTGCGAAGGATCGGCGTCCAGGTAGACGCGTACTTGCGGCCCGAACGTGAGGAAGAACTGGTTCACGTTGGAGTTGATGACGTAGTCGTTGACCACGCCGCCCTCGACCACCGCTTTGAGGCCGCCGAGCGTGCCCGTCTCGTAGGTCTTGTACATCTCGGGGACCAGGCGTCCGGCGTAGATGCCCGAGCCGCTGTCCGAGAAGGGCTTGGAGACGTAGGTGCACGAGGCGGCGATGTCGGCCCAGGCCGCGTCTGCTACGGCTTTGTAGCGACCCTTCTCGCAGACCTGCGGCAGGTACTCGTTGTAGAACCTGTCGTAGTCCGCGGGCTCGCTCGACATGTTGACCGTACCGTCCGCCGCGACCTTGTAGGGGACGAGGGCGGGGAGGGCGCGGCCGAGGCAGCGGCTGCGTCCGTTCGGCGACATGAGGTCGTTGAGCGGATCGGAGTGGTCCCACGGACGCTCGAGCAGCTTACGAATACGCGCGGCGAGCTCGCCCACGCGATTGGGGTCGTTGTTGATGGTCGAGCAGACCGCGCCGCTGGCGATGCCCGCGCACTCGAAGTTGAACCCCGAACGGGTATTGGCGATCGGATCGTTGCGCAAGGCCTGGTAGTTGTTCCAGAAGTAGGGAACGAGCACGCTCTTGTAGTCGCCGTAGTTGATGTTCCACGGCGAATACTTGCAGAACCAGTTCGACCAATCGATCGCGCCTCCGGCGGTGGACGCGTTCACGCAGCCTTCGAGGTATTGATGGTACCCGCTGCGGCGTGAGCCGCCCTCACCGAGCATGTCGCGCCAACCGCGGTCGGGCTGGTAGGGCGCGTACCAAATGGAGGCGGTCATCCACTTGCCGAAATCGTAGATACGCGTATCGGTCACGTGCGCCGAGTTCTCGAGCGCGCGCCATTTGTTGACCGCGTCGACGTACGTGCGGAACTTGGACTCGTCGCACCCGTTCACGAACTTCGCGAGCACGGGGGGCATGGTGGACGAGATGGGGGACGACACGGGCCCGATGTCCGGCGAGACGCGCGAGACCTTGATTCCCGTGGTCGCGCAGTCGTCTTCGGTTCCTTCCCCGGGCGCGGAGTTTTGCTGCACGTTGCTGGTCAGGCAGACGTCGACCGCGAAGTCGTCCCAGCAGGCCCACTCGCCGGTGCTCATCTTGGTGCGCAGCGCACTCGGGTAGTGGAGCGGAAGGGCGTGCGAGACCTCGACGTTCTCCGCGTGGAGCTTCGACGTGACCGACGACGAATAGTTCGGGGTGCCTCCCTGCGGCGTCACGATATCGAGGAGGACCGCGTCGAGCGCGGGCGAGGGAACCGAAGGCGTGCAGCCGGCTCGCGGCGAGCCCAGCGGACGGATCTTCGCGCCGTACGTCACGGTTCCGGTCTTCAGCGCCGTGAGCTGCTCGGGGGTGGCGAGGCCGTCCACCGAGACCTGCGTATCGAGCATGAAGTCGCCGCCGGCCGGGTCGACCGACTTCAGCTCGGTCAGCGCGCTGGAGAGCGAGATACTCTCGAGCTGCACGTCGAGCCCCGGATCGTCGGCCAGGCGAACCGGCTCGTCCACCTCCGAGGTCGGGAGTCGGCTCGTGAAGGCGCGGTCTTCGGTCGAGGCCGCGCGATCCGCCGCGGGAAGCGTACGCCCGGAGAAGGCGGTCTTTCCCTCTGGATCGAAGGCGAGCCAGGTGCGCAGGTTCGGCTTCCCGATGAGCGGCCGGCAGCTAGCGGGCAGCGGCGTGCTCTCGTCGACCGAATGCTCGGCGCGCTTCGAACCAGCAAGATCCGCCGGGGTCAGGTCCCCGCCCGGGTGCTTCGCGCGGTAGGCGGCACGCTCCGCCCAGGCTTGGGTCGCGCAGCGGCTGACCACGACCGTCGTTGCCAGTTCGGGGCCTGTCGCAGGCTCGGGGCCAATCGCGTCGGTTCCGGCATCGACCGGATCCGGAAGCTGCGCGGGCGGCGGCGCGAGCGCGCTTTCTTCGCGGAAGGCGAGGCACTGTTCACCTCCCGCGCATGCAGGAGCCCCTGGGTCGCACGTGGCGAGCGAAGGCGTGGGAACTTCGTCATTGGCCTTGCTCGCCGCGGCGACGCTTGCACGCTCGGCATCGTCGAAGTAGCCGGGCAGGTGCGACAAGTCGCCTTCGCCGACGAGGCAGTGCGCGTCGTCCGTCTCGAGGCCGTAATAGAGCGACGCATGAAACGGCTCTCCCAGTACGTCGAGCCGCGCGGTGAGGTGCACCGGGTGTCCCACGTAGAGTGGGCCTCCACGTGGGCTCGCCAAGTCGATGGCCTGGATGTCCAGCGTGTCGACCTTGGCGACGTACGTGGGGAGGTCGCGCTCCGGGGACGTTAGATCGTAGACCGTACGGTTGTCGTTCGGTGCCAAGTCCGTGCCGCCGCCGCAGGCGATCAGGACCAATCCCAAGCCACAAGGTACCGTCCACCAGGCTTTGCTCGGCCCGCTTCTTCGGGAATGCTCGTGATAGGCCCAGTATTTCATGGTGCGCCCTTTACCAGCGAATATTTCGGGGCGCAATAGGGCACGAATCGGCCGCGGGTGTGGCCGCTGGGGGCACGAAACCTTTCCCGATGAATTTCGAGACGTTCGTGAAGGGCTCGGAGAGCGAGCGGTAGGCAGGTCGTTGCGTCGGGGATTCAGAGCGGGAGCGGGAGCGACCCACACGCCTTCGCCCCTTCGAGGGCGAGCATTCGCCACTTCGTCTCGACGCCGCCCGGCGCGGTGAACCCTCCGGACTTGCCACCCGCGGCGAGCACTCGATGGCAAGGCACGACGATCGGGAACGGGTTTTTCCCCAATGCGCTGCCTACCGCACGCGAGGCGCCCGGGCTCCCGATGGCCTTCGCGACTTCACCGTAGGTGCGCGTCTCGCCAGGAGGGATGCGCCGCGTGGCCGCGTACACCTCGAGGTGAAAGGGCGGTACTTCGCGGGTGTCGAGTGGCAGATCCGAGAGGTCGTCGTGTGCCCCCTCGAACAGCGCGACGATGCGCGTCGCCGCGACGAGACCGAGCCCCGTCGGGGCCTGCGGTGGTTCGCTCGTGAATCGGGCGAGGTAAGTCGAGAGCTCGGTGTCGTCGAGAGTCGCGCTCCCGTCGCGCGGCGTGCACGAGACCGTCGGAAGTGCGAGCCTCGTCAGCCCGACCTCGTTCCAGACGATGCCGACCGTTCCGAGCTTGGTGACGACGAGCGAAATCGGCATGGCCTCCGGCTTAGCAAACCCTCTCGGCACGAGCCACGCCCGGCGGCGCGTTTCGCGGTTGACGCTCTCCCTCGAGCTCGATTACGTATCCATTCAGTTACGAAAATAGATGGGGCAACGCGTCTCGTTCATAGGGTTCGGCGACGAATGGCCCCCTTCTAGACCAAACACGTAGCCTGGAGGACACATGAGCGCCCTGTCGAAACGCCCTGCTCGCGCCATCGCCGATCTCGCCGAGGGAAGGATCCTCGCCGAGGTCGAGATCGCCGCGCCGCCCGAGCGCGTGTTCCGCGCCTTGACCGATCCGAGCGAGGTGCCGAACTGGTGGGGCTCGGAGCAGGCCTACCGCACCACCTCGTGGGCGGCCGATCTTCGTCCGGGTGGGGCGTGGCGTGCCGAGGGCAAGGGCTCGGACGGGCACACGTTCTCGGTGGGGGGCGAATACGTCGAGGTCTGCGCGCCTTCGCGTCTCGTCTACACCTGGCGCGCCGATTGGGACGGAGCGCACGAGACGCGTGTGACGTGCGTTCTCGTTCCGACTGCGGTCGGCACCAAGGTGACGCTCCGCCACGAGGGCTTCGTCGGCCGGACCGAGTCGTGCGCGCGTCACTCCGAAGGGTGGGCCATGGTGTTCGATTGGCTCTCGGCCCACGTCGCGCCCGCGGCCGAGCGAAAATACTTCTTTTGCCGGCTGATCGCGCCGCGCCCTACGTTCCCGTTCGACATGACCGACGACGAGCGCGCCATGATGGGGGCGCACTCGGCCTATTGGAGCGCGGAGCTCGCCGCCGGCAACGTGGTAGTCTTCGGTCCGGTGCTCGACCCCAAAGGGCCCTGGGGCCTCGGTGTGATCCGGGCCGTGGACGAGGCTGCCGCGCGAGCGTTCGAGTCCAAGGACCCGGCCATCGCCTCGGGTCGGGGCTTCTCGTACGAGATGGTGCCCATGATGACGGCCGTTCACGGCTGAGCCCGGGCGCGAAGGGCGCTTCCGCTTCCCGAACGAGCAGCATGGTGATGGACTCGGGCGATGGCGCTCACCCTCTACGGGATTCCGTACTCACCCTGGACCGTCAAAGCGCTCTTCGCTCTCGATCATCACCGGCTCCCGTACCGCTTCGTCGAGCACGTTCCGATCCTGGGTGAGCTTCGCTTGCGAAAGCTCACCAAGCGGAGCGACGCCACGGTGCCGCTGTTGGTCGACGGAACCACCGTCGTGATGGGCTCGGAGAAGATCGGAGAGCACGCCGACAGGCTCGCGTCGTCGCGCGAAGCGTTCGTCTCGCTCTTCCCGAAGGACCGAGAAGACGCAATCCGCGCCTGGAACGCCAAGTCCGAGACCGTGCTTTCGGTGGGGCGAGGGCTCTTGCTCGAGGCCCTGCGCAAAAGCCCTGCCGGGCTCGAGGAAAGCTTGCCGCCGTTCGTGCCGAGGCAGGTCCGTCCGGCGTTTCGGTTCGTAGCGAAGGGCGCGCTCTCGTTCATCGCACGAAAGCACCGCATCGTGTCCGATACGTCTCGGCTCGAACGAGACGTCACGCCGATTTTGCGCGATCTCGACCAGCGGGTGGGCGAGTCGGGCGAACATTCGCTCGTGTACCTGCTCGGCACGTTCACCTTCGCGGACGTGGCGATGGCGTGCGCCTTGGGCGCGATTCGCCCGACGGATCACGAGCCTTTCGTGGCGAAGCTCGGGCCCGCGGCCAAGGCGGCTTGGCACCGCGAAGAGGTAGCGCGCGCCTTCCCGCGCGTGCTCGCGTGGCGCGATCGCCTCTACGCAGCCCATCGCAAGGCCGAAAAATAGAACGTGAAAAATAGGCCTTCGGCGGTCCGTGAGCTTTGCAAGCTTGTGCAAAGCGAGTACGTTGCGCCGCCTTCATGACGACCCCCCCGGAAGAAACATCTGCTCTCGACGACGTGCCCTCGCCTTTCCGTGAGGCCTTGGTCGAGCGAGGCTTCTCCGACCTCACGCTCGTGCAGAAGGCCGTCATGGCCGATGCCCTCGCCGAAGCGGACCTGCGCGTCTCGTCCCAGACCGGCTCGGGCAAGACGGTGGCCCTCGGCCTCGTCCTGGCGAAGCTCTTCCTGCGGGAAAACCTGGAGCCCGGCAAGATCCCGTTCGCTCTCGTGATCACGCCCACCCGTGAGCTCGCCGCTCAAGTCGCGACCGAGCTCACTTGGCTTTATGCCAAGGTGGGCGCGCGTGTGGTGGTGGTGACCGGCGGCACCTCGGGGGGAATCGAGCGTCGCGAGCTGTCACGCGGAGCCACGCTGGTCGTCGGAACGCCCGGTCGCTTGCTCGACCATCTCAAGCGCGGCTCGCTCGACGCGAGCGCCGTGCGCGCCGTCGTCCTCGACGAAGCCGACCGCATGCTCGACATGGGGTTCACCGAAGATTTGCGCGCCATCCTGGACTCGGTCCCGGCCGGTCGGCGCACCCACATGGTGTCCGCCACCTTCCCTCGGGAAGTGCTCCGTCTCGCCGACGCCTACCAGAGCAACGCGGTCGACGTGGAAGGCACGCGCCGCGGCGACGCCAACGAAGACATCACGCACGTGGTGCACATCGTTCCCGGCCTCGACCGCGAGGCCGCGGTCATCAACACCCTGCTCACCGCTCCGGAAGAGCCCACGCTCGCGTTCACCAAGACGCGCGACGGCGCCGCCGAGCTTGCTCATTCGCTCGTTCGCGCGGGATTCTCCGCAGCGGCGTTGACCGGCGACATGGAGCAGAGCGAGCGCACCCGTTCGCTCGAGGGTTTCCGCAATGGCCGCACCCGCGTGCTCGTCGCCACCGACGTGGCCGCACGCGGCATCGACCTGCCCGACGTCACCCGCGTCATCCACGCCGATCCGCCGGGCGATCCCGAGTCGTACACGCACCGCAGCGGCCGTACCGGTCGTGCGGGACGCAAGGGCACGAGCATCATGCTGGTGCCGCCGGCAGGCAAAGAGAAGGCTCGCACGCTCCTCCGCCGCGCCGGCATCTACGCCGAGCTCTTGCCCGTTCCCTCCCCGGAAGACGTTCGGCGCGCGCAGGCCGAGAGCCTCTCGGCCATGCTGGGCAAGCCGGACGAAGGCAAGCTCCCCCACGCCGACGTGGCCTTCAAGGTCGCCAAGGACCTGCTCGCCGTCGAAGACGTGGACACCACGCGCATCGTGGCCACGCTGGTCTCGCGTCTCCTCTCGGCCACCGGTGCCGAGCCTCGCGCCCTCTCGGCTCACACCCGCGTGAACCGCGACCTCGGCCCCTCGCGCATCGAGCGTGAACGCGGCGACGTGCGCGACCCGCGCCCGTACAACAACGACCGCTACGAGTCGCGCGATCGCCAAGGCCCGCCAGCCGGACCTCCGGCGCGTCAGTCGCGCTTCGACCGCGACGCCGCCCGTCCCGCCTTGCCTCGTCCCGAGCGCAGCGACCGCGACGAAGCCCCGCGCTCCACGTTGGTCGGCGACCCTCCGCGCTTCGAGCGCCGCGACGACCGCCCCCGTGACGACCGTCCGCGCGAGGACCGGCCCCGCGAAGAGCGTGCGCCCCGTCCCTCGCAGGACATCGACTGGGTCGGCTTTCGGGTCACTTGGGGCGCCCGACACGGCGCCGACGCGCGTCGTTTGATGGCGCTCTCGTGCCGTCGAGGCGGCGTTCGAGGCTCCGATCTCGGCGCCATCCACGTGGGCCCCGACGCCTCGGTGGTCGAAGTGCAGGCCGCGGTGGCCGACGACTTCGAGCGCGCCGCCAAGCAGCCCGATCCTCGTGATCCTCGCGTGCGCTTCTTCCGCACCGAGCACGGCCGCGACACGCGCCCCGGCGAGGCCCCCTCGAGCCCGTATCTCCCGCTCGTGGACGACGAGCCGCGTCCGCGTCCCGCCTGGAACCCTGCGGGCACCGCGCCCCCGAAGTCCAAGGCCTACGGAAAGCCGAAGAAGAAGCCGTTCCGCCGCGATCCCTGATCGCATACACGCTTCTGCTACGAACCACGACGCCGGTCGAGAATGCTCTCGATCGGCGTTCGTCGTTTTCGGCGCGGCGAGCCCTCACGGATGGCGCGCTCGGCACGCGTTCAGAACGCCGGGTCTTCGCGCGTGGCGGGTGTGAAGTCGACCGTGCGCGTGGTGCCGTTCTCGGTGCTCGTCAAGCGGAGCACCGAGGGACACTTGCCGACCGAGAGCTCGTAAGTGACGTGGCGGTCGTCGGGGAAGTGGACGTCGAGCTTGCGGGCCTGGCCCGCCGGCCTCGGATCGTGGATGTCGAACTTCGCCTGGAGGCGCGCGACCGTGCCGCGCACGAACTTTCCGTCCGCGTCGCGCTGGAGAAAATACAGCCTGCAGCCGGGCGCGAACTCCACGCCCACGGTGTCGTCCGGACCGAACGAGCCGGAGCACCGGAGCCATTGACCGGCCGTCCCCGCGATCACGTTCTTCTTCGAATCGAGAGGAAAGAGGCTGTTTTCGGAGGCAATATCTCCGCACTGGGCGCCACACGCGCCGAGGCGTTCTTCTCGGATCTCGTCGTCGATCCACTCGGCGCAGCCGTAGGCCGAAGGGGACACGCCGGCTTCGGCGAGTGACGGGAACGAGGTGGTCGGCCCAGCGGCGTCGGCGGCGACGTTCTCGCCCAAGTCCAGCACGCTCGTGGTGCACGCGCTCGTCGCGACCATGACCGCGACCACGAGTCCCACGACCGCGCCTCCGAGCGAGAGGGGCCTCCCATGCTTCATTTCACGCCTCCCGCGGCCTCGACGGCCGGCAGCAGTATGGACCCTGGAAAGCTTCGTGCGAAGCGCTCCGCGCGTTGTCGCGCCTCGTCCTTGCGTCCCGCACCGGCCAAGGCCTGCACCGCGAGAGCCTCACGCTCTTCGGCGAGCGCCCCCTTCGGAAACCGCTTTTGGTGCGCCTCGGCCGAGGCCAGCGCGTTCGTGAAGTCCCCGCGACCGAGCGCGGTCCGCGCCACGTCGAGCAGACTGCGCTCGGCGGTCAGGTCCGACGTCGCCGCGCGCGCCGACGACGTGGCCGGTGCGTTCGAAGAAGGCTGCGCGCTCGCGACGCGTGGGAGGTCTCGCACGTCGACCGTCGGGGCGGTCTCCGTGACGGCGGAAGCGGGCGTGACGGGCTCGGCGGCGACCGGGGCAGGTGGGGCGCTCTTCTCGACGATAGGTGCGCTCTGCACGGAAGACGTTGGTGCGAGGCGGGGCGCCACGAGCGCGCCGGCCGCGGCTCCCGCGACGAAGGTCGCCGCCGCGACCCACGCGGGAATACGCGCCAAAGGGCCCGAAGGCGGCGCGGCCATCGTGCCCGTGGGCGGTGACGTGGGCGGGGGCGAGGATGCGGACGGATCCGGCGCCGAGCCACCGCCGTCCGGTCCGGAACCGGGAGGAAACCCGAGCGGCAGCGCGGCCGCGAGACGCGCGCGCATCCTGGCCCGTGCTTCATGGCCGGGCTCCTGCGCCGAGGCGGCACGCCGCGCCCCCGAGACGAGCTGCATGACGTCGTCGGGTAGAGCGTCACCTTGGAGCGGATCGTGCTCGCTCATGGAGAACCTCCTTGGCGTCCGAGGCGGCGCACCGCCGCGGTGACTTCTTGGCGGGCCACGCGCAGGCGTGAATACCCGGTGTTGAGCGGAATCTCGAGCGCACGTACCACCTCGGGCATGGGCACCTCGTCGAGCTCGGCGAGCACGAACACAGCGCGCTTTTCCAGGTCGAGTGTGTCGAGCGCACGATGCAAGAGTCGCTCGCGTTCGAGGGCGACCATCGCTTCGTCCGCGCCGGCCGATGTCTCGCGGGAGGGATCGTCGTCGCCGAAGAGGGCCGTCTTGTGCCGCGCGAGCTTGCGGTAGTCCGAGGCGAGTCGCACCGCGAATGCGAAGAGCCACGGCTTGATCGGCCGAGTCCGATCGAGGCGGTCGAGCTCCGCGTAGACCTTGAGAAAGACCTCGTGGGCCACGTCTTCGAGGTCGCGCTCCTGCACGCCGAGGCGTCGTAGCGACGACCACACGTAGCCCAGGTTCGACTCGAAAATTGCCGTGAATTCGGCGGCTTTCGTGTCGGCTCGAGGGGCGGGGCTCATGGCGGTCAGTGGCGACTTGGGCGCTCGGGCGAGGTTCCGTCGGAAAAACGTGCCCGCTTCAGAAAAAGCGCACGAGGCTCGCGCCGAGCTTTCCGGAGAACGACGACGAGGTGAACACCGAGCGCCCGTTGACGGCCAGGCCGTAGGTCGTGAAGTGTCCGAGCAGGTCCACCGCGAGGCGCAGGGCGAAGTCGCGTCCGAGCGGTACGTCGGCCCCGGCACGTGCGCCGGCCGCCGCGAAGAAAGTGGCCGACGCGCGCGGTGTGGTCACGTCGAACGACTCGGCCCGTACGCCTCCGAGCAGCAGCACCCCGCACCCGAAGGCGACCGAGACACGGAAACAAGGTACGGCCTCGCCTCCCGCGAAGAGCACGTTGGCCCGCCCGCCTTCGCTCGTGGTCGCGGACGACGGAAAGTCCACGCGTGCCCCGAGGCCGAGGCTCGCCCCCGAGAGTCTCAGCTCACCCGAACCGGCCAGCCCGAAGGCAGGCGCCGGGCCGATGCCGGCGGCCCCGTGGGCACCGAGCGCCAAGGCGACCAACGGCTCCGCCCTCGACTCAGGAGGCTTCGCGCGCATGGGGGGTGGCACGGGAGGCGGGAGCGGGCGAGGCTCGGGAAGCGGTGCGGGCGTGGGTTCTTCGACGACCGAAGGCTCCTTCGGTGCAGGTTCCGCAGCCTTCGGCGGCGCGAGCGCGCTCTGCGGATCGACGGCGATGCTCATGGAGAGCGCGATGGTCTCGGCGATCTCGGCGCACTCGGACGCGCGGCTCTCGAAGGTGCGCGCGCCGCGCTCGAGGCCGCCTTCGTCGACCAGCTTCACCTCGCCGGCGTACGTCTCTTTCGTGCGACGGATGCTCACCGAGAGCGTGATGGGGGCCGACACGCGGAACGGGTCGTAGCCGAGGCGCGTGGCCACCGCGCGTCGCATGGCGTCTTCGTCCGGGCAGCTCTCGGTGCCGGGACCACGCACGTACGAGAGGCGTGCCGTGGGGCTCGCCGAAGCTCGCGTGCTCGCCGTGGCCATCAGGGCGAACGCCGCTCCGGTGACGAGCCCTCGAAAGGCCATTTTCCTGGATTTGGGTGCGTTCATGGGAAAACGCACACAAGCTCCACGACCGCGTCCGCATCGTGAGGGGGAGCTCCGACGTGACGGCTCAGGAGCGCCTTGCGAACGCACTCGTCGCGCGAGGGACAGAGCTCGACCGGCTCGCTCACCTCGCCCACGCGCCCGTCGTTGTAGATCCTCACCATGTAGGACGTGGGGCCGGGGCAGTCCTTCCCGCACGCGTCGACGGCCTGGCCGAGCTGGCTCGACAGGCCCTTGGCGTCGTCGGCGTCGAGCGGGTGAAAGTCGAGCTTGCCGGCTCCGTGCACCGCCCAGCGCCGAGGCGCGCACTTGCTGGACGGGGTTCCTAGGACCTCGCTCCAGTCGTTCGCCGAATCGCCTTCGGGCGCGTCGCCCGTCTTGCTCCCGAGGTGCAGCGCCAACGCGAAAAAGGCGCCCAGGAGCACCAGGGACACGCCTCCGAAAACGGCGAACAGCCACGGCCAGGTGGGCGTGCTCCGCGCGATGGGCGGCGGACCCTGCGGCGGGAGCGCGGTGGACGGCATCGCGTGCGGAGGTGGTCCGTGCGGAGCTTGCCCGGGAAGAGAAGGCGAAGGGCCGCGTGGGAAGTCCGCGCGTGCATGTGTGGACTGCACGTAACCCGACGCGCTCGGGACGTGCGGCTGCGGGCCGGTCGTCACGCTCGCGTGGCCGTCGCGGACCGACGCCGCGAGCGGCGCGATCGAGCTCTCGGCGATCGAGGCGCGGGCGGGGACGTTGCCCGTACTCGGGGACAGGACCTGCGCGTTCGCTGAGGGCAGAAGTGGCGCGAGCGCGGCCTGCATCTCACGAGCGCTCTGGAATCTCCGCGAAGGATCACGCTCCATGGCGCGTGCGAGCACGGCCGTCAGACGCGGGTCGATGCCCGGCACCACCTCGCCGAGCGGAACGGGGGGCCGCTCGGCGATCCAAACGAGCAGCTCGGCGAGGCTCGTCGCGGGGAACGGAAGCTTGCCGGACGCCGCGTGGTAGAGCGTCGCGCCCACACCCCATACGTCGGAGCGTGGATCCACCGGGCGTCCCGCGGCCTGTTCGGGCGACATGTACGCCGGTGACCCCATCATCGCCCCGAAGGCAGTGATGGCCCGCCCACTCGAGACCTTCGCGATGCCGAAGTCGACCACCTTCACGAGGTCGGACACGGCGGCCATGCGCGTGAGGAACACGTTGTCCGGTTTCACGTCGCGATGGACGATTCCGGCGTCGTGGGCGGCGGCGAGCGCGTCCAAGATCTGCGTCCCCACGAAGGCCACGCGGGCCACGGGAAGGCCGTTTTCCCGGGCGATCGCCTCGCGCAGCGACTCACCCGAGAGCCGCTCCATGACCAGGAACGGCGGGCTCGACTGCGGTTGGAAATCGGTGACTTGGACGATGTTGGGATGACCCAGCGCGGCGGCCGATCGCGCCTCGCGACCGAAGCGCTCGAGCTCCTCCGCGGTGAGCTTGCCCGTCGCGTCGGCTTTGAGAACCTTCACGGCCACCGGCCTTCCGAGCGACACTTGCACGGCCTCGTACACCGCGCCCATGGCCCCCTCGCCGAGCAGCTTTCCGATGCGGTAAGCGCCGCCGAGGAGTGACCCTTCGAGCAATGGACCGTGCCCCATCCGCGGGAGAGGCTAGAACAGGATGTGGCCGAGCGGCCTGCGATTTCGTGACGCCTTCCGAAATCCGGACGGCGCACGGTGCTCCCGGGCGTGCGCGAGGCTCAGGTCTTGGCGGCGAGCGCACGAGCCCGCGAGCGCGCGCGTGGGTCGTCTTTGGCGTAGACCGTGGCGAACGCTGCGAACGCGAGCCACAAGAGCGAGAAGTGGAAGATCATGACCTTCCCGCTCACCTTGTCGAACAAGAGACCCGAGAGAATGGGGCCCACCAACATGCCGGCCGCATAGAACGCGTTGTAGATGGCGTTGGCGCGCGCGATTTCGTCCGGTCCGGTGATGACGCCTTGAAGGGCCAGGCTAACGGGCGAGATGGACGCGAGCGTGGCGCCCACCACGAACACCGTGAAGCACATGAGCGGAAAGCTCGTCTGGAAGACGAAGCTTGCCACCATGAAGAAGCCCACCGCCGAGAGGTTGCGCATCACGAAGAGGTGCCCGTACTTGTCGCCGAGGCGACCTGCGTAGTTCGAGAACACCAGCATTCCGAGCGCGAAGAACGCGGTCACCAGGATGGTGTCCTTCTTCTCGACGCCGCGATCTTTCATCAAGTAGAGCGGCAGGAAGAGCACGGCGCTCGCTTGGAAGTAGCCGTACGCGAAGGTCGCGAAGAGCGAGGTCTTGGTCCGCCACGCGAGGGCCTCGCGGGGCTTACCGCCTTCGCCCACGGCCGAGTGCTCGCCGGAGCGGATCGCCTCGGCCATGGCTTCGGCTTCGCGCGCGGACTCTTCTTCGTGAGAGCCGATTCCCGCGTCGAGGCGGCTCGCCACGAACGCCGAAGCGAGGGCCAGCGCACCCGCGCACACGAACGCGACCTGCATGGGGAAGACCGCCACGATGCCCTTCGAGAGGATGGGGCCGATGACGTAGCCGATGGCCAGCGACATCGCGTAGAGGCTGGTCACGAAGGCCTTGTTTTCCTTGTCCGCGCGCGCGAGCAGAATGGTCTCGCAGCTCACCCACACGCCCACCGAGAACGCCCCGTCGAAGAATCGCGCGATCGCGACCCCGAGGAACGTCTCGAGGTACGGGAAGGTGCTCACGCAGACGGCGTAGCCGAAGAGGCACGCGACCAAGGTGACCTTGGCCGACACCTTGCGCAGGATGCTCCCCATCGGCAGCGAGAGCGCGCAGATGCCGGAGGCGAACACGGCGGCGATGCCGCCCATGGCCGTCTTGCCGAAGCCGTGGGCGTCGAGGTGGAGCGCCATCAGCGCGATGGAGAGGCCGTACGCGATGCCCACCAAGAAGATGGAGCCGTAGACGAGCCAGATGTTCTTGTCGCGGATACGGGAAAACACGCTCGCTCCCGAATACGCGGTTTGTCGTCCTTCGGGTCCATGAAACGCCCGAATTCCCCTCGAAAAAAGGCGAACGGGCCCGAGAGTCGCGCTCCCGAGCCCGTGCCTCACGAGGTCGCGTACGAGCCGGGCACTCGAGGTGCCGCGCTCGCGTGCTCGAGCTTCAGCGCACCTTCACCGGTGTCGTCGTGGGGCGGTAGACGTTGTCGACCTCACCGTCGACCACGCGAAGCGAGTCGGTTGCGGACGCGGCCGTGAGCAGCTCCTTGTAGCTCGCTCCGCTGCCGTCGATGAGGCGCGAGACGAAGCGGCCGAGCGCGAAGCCGCTCTGGAACGAGGGGGCCTCGAGACCGTTCGTGATGAGGTCGAGGTTCTTCGTTCCGCCTTCCTTGAGCGGGATGTAGTCCTTCTCGTAGTAGTTGTAGGATACACATCCGTCCACGAAGAGGATCTGGTAGCTCTTCGGGAAGTCGGCGGCGCTGAAGCGGCTCGGGTCGAGCGGGCCGAAGCCGATGTACGAGTGCCCGTTGTAGAGGAAGACGTCGCTGTTCTTGATGGCGAACTTGTGGGGCGTGGAGTCGCTCTCGGCGCCGAAGTAGGCGATGATCTTCTGCTTGAACGCCTTCTCGGGGGAGTTTCCGATGGTGACGTTCACGCCCACCTCGAACGTGAGCCACTTACGGAGGATGCGCGTCGCGACGATCTTCTTCACTTCGCGCGCTTCGGTGAAGCTCGCGGTGCGGAAGGGCGAGCCCGCGTCGAGGTCGACGATCTCTTTGAAGTCGACGTTGTCGAAGGTCTTGCCGGACGCGAGCTTGATCTGGGCGAGGCCTTCGCCTTCGGCCTTGACGAACTTGAGCCCCGGGCGGGTCTTGTAGACCTCGCGCATGTTGTCCATGAGCTCGCCCCAGGCCGGGTCGTCGCTCGGATCGGCGTGCGTCTCGTGGTCGATGAGGCCGTACACGAGGCTCACGACGAGCGCGTCCTTCTCTACGCCGCCTTGGTAGAGGCGCTGGTACTCGGGGTAGGAAGCCTTGGTGTTGGTCTTGTTGGAGCCGAGGGCGACCACGATGGGCACGTAGAGACGCTCGGCGTCGACCTTGGCGACCTGGTTGCGTGCGTCGGTGAGCTTTCCGCGCTCGGTCGCCACGGCTTCGCTCTCGGTCTTGATCGCGGCGCGGCAGTTCGAGAGCGAAGGGTCGAACACGTACCAGAGGGAAGTCGAGAAGTCCCGGGCGTGCGAGTCGTTGGTGGTGCACTCGCGGAGCACGCGCTCGGACTGCGAGGTGTAGTTCGGCGCCATCACGGCGAGGGGGAGCGAGGTGCGGCGCGCGTACTTCTTGTCGACCACGCCGGAGTCCACGTAGCTGTAGCGGACCTCGGTCATGGGCACGCCCGCGGAGCCGGCGGTCTTCGTGTCCACCACGGTGACGTCGCGCTTCGCGAAGGTCGACTTGTCGATCTCCTTCAGCTCGCGGCTGTTCACAGCGATGCCTGCCTCGCGCAGGGGACCGAACGCGGTCTTCGTTTGCGAGCGCACGGCCGCGAGAATGGTGTCTTCGCTCGCCCCTCGCGCCACGTACACCACGCCGGAGAACTTCACTTCGCGCGACAGCGCGGTGAGGCTCGTGAGGTCGTCCTCGTCCGACGCGAAGCCGTCGTCGGTGGGCTCGGCCGAGCTGCAGCCCGCGGCGAACGTCGCGGCGAGGGCCATCGAGGAGAGGAAGGCGAGACGGGTCACGAAGGAGCGAGTCGTCATGGGGCAGCCTTTCGCACGATGTGTGCCATGTGCGCACATGGGTGCACTCGAAAAAAGTGCGCGAGTTTCCCGAAGATTCCATCGAGAGGCCTCGCCGCGACCCCTGGGGCCCCTGCAAACCTGGGGGTCCAGTGATCCAGCCTTTTGGATCGAAAGACACCAGGTGCACCAGACAAAAAGGAGTGGCAAGCTCGTGACCATGGCCTTTGCGAAACTCGTGTCCGGAATCTTCGTCTTCGGGTCGGTCACGGCCCTCGTGGCTGCGGGCTGCGGAGGCAGCGACGAGTTGCCCCCGCTCGAAGGTCTCGATGGCAGCGTCGACCCGAACAACAACCCGAGCGGCAACGACAGCATCTGCCTCTTGAACAACTGCGACACCGATCGCGAGTGCAAGAACTGCTCGGGCGACCGCACGACCTGCAACCAGAAAGAGCACCGCTGCGTCGCATGCGGCCCCGAGGCGGGCGGCAAGAACTGTGGCGCGGGCCAGAGCTGCACCAAGTACGGCGACTGCGTGCCCGGCGGCGTCTCGTGCAACGAAGACGCGGACGGCAAGCCGACCATCACGTGCGCGAGCGACGCCGATTGTTCCGCCTGTGGACCGAACTTCAAGGTCTGCGACCCGGGCTCCAAAAAGTGCGTCGGCTGCACCACCGGCAACGTGACCAACTGCCAATCGACCGACGTCTGCACCGCCGGCACGTGCGTGCCCGCGTGCCCGGCCACCTGCAAGGCCGACGCGGATTGCGGTCAGTGCGGAGCGCCCGGAGCGGAAAACCACGCCTGCAATCGCGGCGTGTGCGCCAAGTGCTCCGAGACCAAGGCCTGCCCGAACGCCAACGAGATCTGCAACGACGTCGGCGATTGCGAAAAGACCTGCGGCGTCGCGAAGAACCCCAACAAGTGCAACACCGACGCGGATTGCGCGAGCTGCCAAGGCGGCTTGACCAAGTGCACCGGCAAGCCCATCGGCGGCGGTCTCGGAACCTGCGCCGCGGCGGCGGCGGGATGCGAGCAGCTCGGCACGGGCGTGTTCGTTCTCCCCGATCCCTTCAGCCGCGTGACCCAGGCCTGCTCGACCGACGCCAACTGCGCCAACGTCTCGGCCAAGTTCGACGTCGGCTCGATCATCAAGAAGGCCACCGGCCTCAACGTCAACAGCGCCACCCTCGACTACCCGATGCACGCCTGCGCGAGCGTCGACATCCTCGACGGCAAGAAGTGCGGCGTGTGCGTGCCCTGCAAGAAGGACGCGGACTGCACGCCCATCGACGTGCAGAAGTTCGCCGGTGAGGCGTTCGGACCCATCGGCAGCATCGCCGCGGCCATCTTGCTCGACAAGGCTTTCGGACCGAGCGACCGCAAGGTCCACATGTATTGCCAGAAGATCAACGCGGTGGCGGGCGGCGAGTACGGCGCCTGCGTGCCGTGCCCGAGCTTCTTCCAGCGCTGCGGCGACGCCGCGGTCGACACCGAGAACCCGGCCACCGCCTGCGACCACGGCGTGTGCACGGTAGGCGCGGCGCTCGGGACGACTTGCGATTCGGGCTGCGCCGGCCGCGTCGGTCAGAAGGATCCCTTCTGCACCTCCAAGGCCGGCTTCTGGGACCAGAAGTGCAAGGACTTGGTCGAGACCGAGTGCACCAACATCACCTGTAACCCGAACACCTGCGCTGCGCCGCGCGACGCAGGCTGGTACTGCCGCAACGACGCCTCCGAAGGCGGCTACCGTTGCGCGGGCGGAGAGACCGGCACGAGCACGGCGGAAGGTCGCCAGTGTCCGAACCAGCCCTCCAAGCAGTACTGCCGCCGCCAGAACGCGAACGACGTGAAGTCGAAGGCCGTTCTCTGCACGTCGGAGGGCGAGCAGGGCTGCGGTGCCGGTAGCGTCGGCAAGCCCAAGTGCTTCCCGACGCCGTGATGTCGCGTCGTGATTCGACGAGGCCAGGCCGGTCCCTCTCGCGGGGACCCTGGCTGGCCTCGTTCGTCGCGACGAACCGTCTCCCGAAGCGAGCAGGCGCCACGTTCCGTGGGGTTTTGCTCGCTTCGCTTCTTGGTGCACTCGCGATGGGCTCGGCGACCCTGACGGTGGCGTGCTCGAAGCGTGAAGCCAAGGTGGAGGCGGCCGGCTCGGGCACGGACGGCTCGTTCATCGAGGTGCGCGTCCATCCGAACGGGAGCGAGGCGCTCTCGGCGGTGCTCGCGCGCGAAGCGAAAACAGCAGGAGAAAAGAAGCTCCGACCCTTCGTCGAGATTGGCGCACCCTGGTGCGAGCCGTGCCGCGCCATCGAGAGCTCCATGAGCGACGAACGGATGAAGACGGCCTTCGAGGGCACGTACGTGATTCACCTCGACGCGGACGAGTGGGGCGGCAAGCTGGGCGAAGCCGGCGTCGCCTCCGCGCAGATCCCGGTCTTTTTCGCACTCGATGCGAACGGCAAACCGAACGGTCGCCGCATCGACGGGGGCGCGTGGGACGCGAACGTGCCGGCCAACATGGCGCCCAAGCTCGGGGCGTTCTTCAAGGGCACATGAGCCGGCAATCGAGCGCGGGTTCGACGTCGAGGCGAGCGCGTCTGCCCATCGTGGTCGCCCTGCTGAGCACGTCGTTCGTGTCCGCGTGGGCCGCGGCGGGCCCGCGTGAAGAGCCTCCCGAGATTTGCAAAGCTCAGGTTTTGCGTGCCGTCGATCTGATCGCCAAGGCTTACTCGGGCGTCACGCGAAAGGTGCCCTCGGGAGCGCCGGGGAGCGTGGAGCACGCCGTCAAAGGGTACGTCGGCACCACCGTGCACACGATCGACGAAGGCGCGCTTCCCCCGCGCGCGTCGGGCACTTGCCCGAGCGACATGGCCAAGGTCGCCGGGGCGTTCTGCGTCGACAAGTACGAAGGCTCGCTGCTCGAGCGCGCCGCGGACGGAACGCTCACGCCCGCCGATCCGTACCATCCGCCGGATCCGTCACACGTGTATGTTGCACGGAGCGTGGCGGGCGTAGTGCCACAGGGCTACGTGAGCGCCAAAGAGGCCGAGCGCGCCTGCAAAGAGGCGAAGAAGCGACTTTGCCAGGCGGTCGAGTGGCGTGTGGCGTGCGCGGGGAGCGAGGGCACGGCCTTTCCCTACGGGCCCTCTCGCGTCTCGGGAAAATGCCACGACACCGGCAAGAGCCCGATGCTCACCTTCCATGCCGAGACCATGTCCCGCGGCTGGGGACGCGTCGAGCTCAACGATCCGCGCAACAACGCACTCGAGGGCGGCCTCGCGAAGACCGGAGCATTCCCCGACTGCGTGAACGACCTCGGCCTCTTCGACATGGTCGGCAACCTGCACGAATGGACGGCCGATCCCAACGGGACCTTCCAGGGCGGCTTCTGGCTCGACACGTCGAGGCACGGCGAAGGGTGCGCCTACCGCACCGTCGCGCACGATTTTTCGTACCACGACTACTCCACGGGATTCCGCTGCTGCGCCGATCCCTCCGGCTCGTAGCTCGCGGTCGGCGCTGAACGAGGCGGTACCCTCGGCCGCTTCTATCGGGGGAGAATGAGCGGGCGAGGGGGGAACTTGGGAGCTTCACGGATCACGCGGTCGGTCGTTTCTCTCGTCGCGCTGATCGCGGCGGTCCCCGGATGTCGCAAGCGCGACATGCCTGCGCCGGTGGAGTCGTCGCCCGTCTCCACTCCGGAGGGCGCCGCGGGCTCGCGGGTGGGCTCGAAGGGGACCTCGCCTGCGCTCGCCACGAGTCCTCCGCGCGCCGGGGAAAGCGGCGCGTTGCCGGCATTCCCGGGCGCCGAGGGGTTCGGTGCCTACGCGCGTGGTGGCCGAGGCGGGCCGGCGTGCCTCGTGACCACGTTGGCGAAGAGCGGTCCCGGCTCGCTCGCGGCGTGCCTCGAGGCCTCGGGCCCACGCACCGTGGTGTTTCGTGTGGGGGGCGTGATCGAAGGCCCGCTCGACATCGTCCACGGTCGTCTCACCGTGGCCGGCCAGACCGCACCCGGGGGCATCACCGTGAAAGGAGGTCTGCGCTGCGAAAATGTGTATGATGCATATGATTGCGCGGACCTCGTGATTCGGCACGTTCGGCTGCGCGGCGGAGACGACGACGGCATGCGCCTCGGGGGCACGCACGACGTGGTGCTCGATCACGTCTCGATCGCGAACGCGGCCGACGAGAGCCTGGAGATCACGCGAAGCCACCACGTGACCGTGCAGTATTCGACCTTCTCCGAGCCCGCGGGCGAGCACTACAAGTGGGGCGGCGTGCTCGTGAACTACTCGAAGGACGTGATGCCGCTCGACGCCATCACGCTCCACCACGACGTGTGGAACGGTGTCTCCGGTCGCCTGCCCGAGCTGTCCTGCGAAGAGAATGACGACGGCCCGGGCAAGAGCGCCTGCAAGGGGCACTCGCTCTCGGTGGAGCTCGCGTACAACGTCATGTTCGACGTGCACGATCCGGTCTGGTTCAACCGCTGCACCAAAGGCAACGCGGGCAACGACTGTCCGGCGAGCGAACCGGGATTTTCCCTGAAGGCCAACGTGGTGGGAAATCTGCTCGTTCGGCGCGGCAGCGAAGACGCGGATGCGCCTTTCGTCGAGCCCGTGTTCCTCTCGGCGCCGGGCAACCAGGTGTACTTTGCACGAAACCGCATCGGTCGTGGGGGGCTGCTCGTGGACGCTCCCGCGGGTGCCGTCGGCGCGCGCCATCCGTTCCCCGAGGTGCGCGCGACCACTCCGGACAAGCTCGTCCGCGAGCTCGCCGGCGGGGCAGGGGCCTTCCCGCGGGACGCGATGGACACGCGCCTCGCGGGCTACCTGTCGCGCCCGGTCGATACGCGCCCGGTGGCCTGGAAAAACGAGCAGGGCATCGTCGTGGGCGACGCGTTCACGACCACCCGCTCCTCCACGTCGGCTCCGGCGGACACCGACTCGGACGGCATCCCGGACGGATGGGAGACCGCGCACGGGCTCGACCCGCGCGTGGACGACGCCGGGAACCTGGCCTTCGCGAGCGGAGCAGGCGCCAAGGTGCCCGGCTGCACGCGAGGCTACACGGCGCTCGAGTGTTACCTGAACGAGCTCGCCGAGGGCCTCGTTCGCTGATCTCCGGACCGGACCGCGCGGGCGATTTCGACGCGATCCTCGAGGCGAACCCGCTCGTGCACCGAGGTTTCCGGAGGGCGCGAATTTTTCGCGTCAAAACGGCGATTCCCTGCCTTTCCCGGAGGCGCGTCTCCGTGTAGAAGCTCGCCTGAACACGGAGGTTCTCACCATGGCCAAGCGTAAGAAGATTGCACTCATCGGGGCGGGCAACATCGGCGGCGAGCTCGCGCGTCTCGTAGCGAACAGCCAGCTCGGCGACGTCGTGCTCTTCGACATCGCGGCCAAGGAAAACTTCGCCAAGGGCAAGGCCCTCGACCTCGAGCAGAACTCGAGCGTGCTCGGCTACGACGCGTCGATCACCGGCACCTCCAAGTGGGAAGACGTGGCCGGCTCGGACGTGCTCATCATCACCGCGGGCATTCCCAGGAAGCCCGGCCAGTCGCGCGACGACCTCGTCGCCACCAACCTGCCCATCATCCGCGACGTCGCCAACAACGCGAAGAAGCACTGCCCCGACGCCTTCGTCATCGTCATCTCGAACCCGCTCGACGCGATGGTTTACGAGTACATGAAGGTGACCGGCTGCTCGAAGAAGAAGATCGCGGGCATGGCCGGCGTGCTCGACTCGGCGCGCTTCCAGCTCTTCCTCGCGCGCGAAGCGGGCGTGAGCATCAAAGACGTGCGCGCCATGGTGCTCGGCGGCCACGGCGACGACATGGTCCCCGTGCTCTCGATGTGCACCATCAACGGCGTGCCCGTCACGCAGTTCATCGCCAAGGACAAGCTCAACGCGATCGTCGAGCGCACCCGTAAGGGCGGCGGCGAGATCGTGAACCTCATGGGCACGAGCGCCTACTACGCGCCGGCCACCAGCGCCGTCGCCATGGCCGAAGCCTACCTGCTCGACCAGAAGCGCCTGCTCCCGGTCGCCAGCTACCTCGAGGGCGAGTTCGGCTACAAGGACCTCTTCATGGGCGTTCCCGCCATCATCGGCGGCGAAGGCGTCGAGAAGATCGTCGAGATTCCCCTCACCGACGAAGAGAAGGGCATGCTCGCGAAGAGCGCCGCTTCGGTTCAGGGCATCGTCGACGTGGTCAAGAAGACCCCCGCCTGATCGTTCGACCCCGCACGTCGCGGCGCCGATGAGCGGTACGCGAGTGTCGTGAAAAAGGCACGGATCCTCACGGATTCGTGCCTTTTTCGCGTGATGCTGCCGAGGCGGACGACGGTGCTCTCCGGCGCTCACCCGGTCAGGCGGCTTCGGCCTCGTCGCGGTCCTCGTGCCACTTCGCGACCTCTCGCGCGGCCGTGCGCCGCCAGCCGTCGATCTCGTCCGAGAGGTACGCGACCCGCGGCGGCAGCTTGGGAATGGGGCTCACGCGGTCTCCGCGAATGCGCTGGAGCTCGCGCTCGACCAGCATGCTCGAGACGTGCACCGCGCGCAGGACCTCGTTCACCTCGGGCGCGCCGTGCGGCTCGTGATGGTAAGCGATGGCTTCGACCACCTCGCTCGGGAGGTTCCAGAGCCCGACCAGGTAGGCGCCGATCTCGGCGTGGCTCGCGCCGAATTCTTCGCGCTCGGCGAACTCGAGCGGAATGTTGGGGTCGCTCTTCACCCGCTTGATGACCTTGGCGAAGCGATCGGGGTGCTGCGACGCGAGGATGAGCTGGCCCACGTCGTGGAGCAGTCCGGCCGTGGCGGCGTAGTCGCGGGCCTGCTGCGTGCGCGGCATACGCCTCGCGAGCAGCGCGGTGAGGAACGAGTCGGCGTGCACTTCGTTCAGGGAAAACCCCTTGATGGGCTTCAGCTTGGTCGAGAAGACCTTGGTGGTGAGCGCCAAGCTGCGCACGAGATCGAGGCCGAGGTAAACGATGGCCCGCTCGGGGGAGCTCATGCGCTGCGCGAGCGCGAAGAACGACGAGTTCACGAGGCGCAAGAGCTCGGCCGAGATGGCCGGGTCGCCCTCGATGATGCGCGCGATCATGCGCGGCGTGCAGTCCGGTCGCGAGAAGGCCTGGGTGAGCTCGGTGTACACGCGCGGCAGCACGGGCAGGTGCTCCACGTGACCGACGATGGCGCGCACCCGCTCGTTGTCGAGGATACGGTCGAGCCCGGCGGTGCGATCGATGGCCGCGCGCAGCAGCTGCGGATCGCACGGTTTGACCAGCACTTGATGGCAGACCGAGAGCGAGCGGAGGGCGAGGTCGCGCTCGTTCTGGGTCGCGTGCAGGTAGCGAAGGACCTTGGGAAACTCCTCTTTGATCCGTGCGCAGAGCTTGGGGCCGTCCGTGCCCGGCATGCGCAGGTCGGCCACCACGGCGTGGTATTCGTGCGCGCGCAGCTCGCCCATGGCGGCCTCGGCGCTGAGGACGAAGACCACCTCCCAATCGCTCGTCTGCTTGCGGAAGCCGAGGCGGAGGCTCTCGAGCATGCGCGGGTCGTCGTCGACGAACAGGATGCGCTTCTTGCCGTTCGGCGTGGGGGTGCGGCTCGCGCTCGCGTTCGCCATCCCGACCGGCGCGTTCTTTCCTCCGGACCCGCCGACGATCGCCACGGTGGGCGGAGAGACGCTGGTGGGGGCATCCGCGCGTGGCGCCGAGGGGACGGCCGTCACGTGCGAGCTTCCGGGCGGGCGCACGGGGGACGGTCCTCCGTGCGACGGGCGCGTCGCCGGAGCTACCGGCATGCCGGCCGTTTGAACCGCCCGAGCAGGACGAGCCACCGGGCTCGCCGGCACGCCTGCGGCAGGACGAGGCGCCGGAACCCCTTGAGGGTTGCGGTCGCTCCACACCATTTTCAACGTCGGGTCGCGTTCCATTCTTCCTCTACCCGGGGAGGAACGGACGAGCGCGAAGGACCTTTAGGAAGATTCCAATTTACGGAAAAGAATCGGAAAAACGCTGCTGGTGGCCGCGCCGATCAATCGTCCGCGACCGGCTCGTCCACGCTCTTCGGCCTGGGCGCGAGGAGCTTGTAGAATGCAGGCAACGTGAAGAGCGAGAGCGCGAGCGACGAGAAGAGCCCGCCCACCACCACGATGGCGAGGGGCTTCTGCGAGTCCGAGCCGATGCCCGTGCTGAGGGCGGCGGGCAGGAGGCCCAGCGTGGCGACCAGCGCCGTCATCAAGATGGGACGAAGTCGCGTCTCGGCGGCTCGCTCGATGGCGAGGTCCACCGAGACTCCGCGCGCGCGCTCTTCGCCGATGGTGGTCACCAAGATGACGCCGGTCTGAATCGAGGCCCCGAAGAGCGCGAGGAATCCCACGCCCGACGACACGGAGAAGTTCTGGCCCGTGGCCAGCAAGGCGGCCATGCCTCCCACGGGCGAGGTGAGCAGCACGTTGCCGAACACGATGAGCGCCTCGCGAGGCCTCCGAAAGAGCGCGAACAAGATGACCACGAGGGCCAGCATGGTGGCCGGGATCACGTAGGAAAGCCGCTTGGCCGCGCGGCGTTGGCTCTCGAACTCACCGCCCCACTCCATGGAGAATCCAGGGGGAAGCTTCACCTGCTCGGCGACCTTCTTTTGAGCCTCGTCCACCGCGCCGCCGAGGTCGCGCTCGCGGACGCCGAACTTCACCGCGATGTAGCGGCGCCCGTCCTCGCGGTAGATCCGCGAGGCGCCGCCCACGATGGTCACGTCCGCCACTTGGGAGAGCGGGACGAGCGTCCCTCCCGGCACCGGCACGAGCAGGTTGCGGATGGCGTCCACGTTCTCGCGCGTCTCGGCGCCGAAGCGGACCACGAGGTCGTGATGGCGCTCGCGCTCGTACACTTGGGTGACGGCGTGTCCGCCGATCCCCTTCTCGACGATGTCTTCCACGGTCTGCACCGAGAGGCCGTAACGCTCGGCGCGCTCGCGCACGATCTCGACGTGCACGTTGGACTGCCCGAGCTCGCGGAACACGCCGAGATCGACCACTCCGGGCACGGTCTTGATGGTGCGCGCGGTCTTGTCGGCGAGGTCGTCGAGGGCGTGCAGGTCGTCGCCCACGATCTTGACCGCGAGCTCGCCCTTCACGCCGGTCAGCGCCTCTTCCACGTTGTCCGAGATGGGCTGGGAGAAGCCGAAATTCACGCCCGGCATCACCGAGACGTCCTTGAACATCGCGCGAATGAGCGAGTCCTTGTCGGGGAATTCCTTGCGCCATTCCGAGCGGTCGGCGAGCACCATCAAGAACTCGGCGTTGTAGAAGCCGGTCGGATCGGTGCCGTCGTCGGGGCGGCCGATTTGCACCGCCATGGTCTTCACCTCGGGGTACTTCGAGAGCATCTCTCGCAGCCCCACGACCTCGCGTTTGCCGTCGTGTTGACCATCGACCAAGACCTCGGCTTCGGCGAGCGAGATGTTCGCGGGCAGCGAGGCGCGCATCCACACCGAGCCCTCGTCGAGGTGAGGCAAGAACTCCGAGCCGATGGTCTTGCCCATGAAGACGTCCGCCACGAGGATCACCACGACCAGCACCAGCACCCGCATCGGCGCCTTCATGAAGCTCGCGAGGGCCTTCTTGTATCCTGCACTGATCGCGTGCAGGACCGGGTTGTGCATTTCACGCAGCTTGCCGCGGAAGAAGTACGTGGTGAGCACCGGAACGACGGTCACGGAGGCCACGAGGGCCCCGGCGAGCGCGAACGCGACGGTGAACGCCATCGGACGGAAGAGCTTTCCCTCCACGCGCACCAGCATGAAAATGGGCACGTACGAGGTGACGATGATGCCGATGGAGAAGGCGACCGGGCGCGCCACTTCCTTGCAGGCCGAGCGCACCACGTCGCGGAGGTCGTAGGGCTCGCCCTTCTCTTGCTTCTCGGCGACGGCGCGGAAGATGTTCTCCACCACGAAGATGGCGCCGTCCACGATCATGCCGAAGTCGACCGCGCCGATCGAGAGCAGGTTCGCCGGGATGCTGCCCACGTCCATGAAGACGAACGCGAACAGCAGCGAGATGGGGATGGTCACCGCCACCACCAAGGCCGCGCGCGTGTTCCCCAAGAAGAGGAACAAGATGACGGTGATGAGGGCGATGCCCTCGAGCATGTTGTGGAGCACGGTCTTGGTCGTGTGCTCCATCAGCTCGGTGCGGTCGTAGTACGGCGCGAGCTTCACGCCGCGCGGCAAGACCCGGGCGTTCACGTCTTCGATGCGCTCGTGCAGCGCCGCGAGCACGGTCTCGGCCTGCTCTCCTTTGCGCAGCAGCACGGTGGCGGCGACCACGTCACGATCGGCCTGCACCGAGACACGGCCGAGGCGCTCCTTGTGGCCCACCTGGACCTTGGCCACGTGGCGCACGCGCACCGCGGTTCCGTCGCGTACGGCGATGGGCACGTCGCCGATTTTGTCGGGCGTGAGCAGACCGATCCCGCGCACGTTGAGCGAGGTCCGCCCGAAGGCCACCACTCCGCCGCCCGCGTTGCCGTTGGCATCGGCGAGGGCCTTCTCCACGTCCTCCAGGGTCAGATTTCGCGCGGCGAGCGCGGGCGGATCCAAGAGCACCTGAAACTGCTTGGTCGTCCCTCCGAAGCTGATGACGTCGGCCACGCCCGGGGTCGCCAAGAGGTCGCGCTCGACCACCCACTCTTCGAGGTCTTTGAGCTCCGAGAGCGGCACCGGAGTCGTGCTTCGGTCCTCGTCGCGGCACTCTTTGGTCGGCGTGGTGGCGCAATTGACCAAGCGGTAGCGCAGGATCTCGCCCACCGGGCTCGCCAATGGGCCGAGATCGGCGTCGGCGCCGGGCGGCAAATCGATGTGACCCATGCGCTCGAGCACCAAGGTGCGCGCGGCTTGCGTGTCGGTGCCGTCCTCGAAGATCAATGTCACCACCGAGAGGCCCGCAATCGACGTGCTACGCACGGCGGTCTGGTGCGGCACCCCGTTCATCACGCGCTCGGTCGGCACCGTGATCTGGCGCTCCACCTCTTCGGAGGCGTGCCCGGGCCACTGCACGATGAGCTGCACCCACGTATCGGCGACGTCCGGGTAAGCCTCGATGGGCAGCCTCGTGAACGACTTCGCGCCCACGAGCGCCACCAAGAGCGCGGCTACCAGCACGACCACGCGTGCGCGCAGCGAAAATTCGACGATGCGGTCGATCACAGCGCCTCGTTCGCCTCGACGTCGAGCAGGATGGCGCCTTCGGTGACCACGAGCACGCCCGGCTCGATGCCGGACAAGATCATCACGTGCTGCCCGTGCTGCTCGCCGAGCTTCACCTCGCGTTGTTCGTAGGCGCCGTCGGGCCGCTTCACGAACACGAAGAACTGATCACGACGGGCGAGCAAGGCGCTCGTGGGAATCTCGGCGGCGCCTTTGGCGGCGCCCTTCGCTTGCACCTGGGCGAACATCCCGGGACGCAGGGCACGGTCGTCGTTGGGCAGCTCGATGCGGGCGCGCGCCGATCGCGTGAGCGGATCGAGCACCTTGCCGATGTCGGTCACCTTGCCGGAAAACGTGCGATCCGGCAGCGAGAGCACGTGCACCTCGGCGTCGTCGCCCACGGCGATGTTGGGCAAATCCTGCTCGTAGACGTCGGCCAGGACCCACACGCGCGAGAGGTCGGCCACGACCACGATCGGGCGGTCTTGGTCCAAGCTCACTTGGCTGCCCACCGAGACGGGGCGCTCGACCACGGTTCCGGCAATGGGCGCGCGCACCTCGAAGGTGCCCGTTCCGAGCGCGCCGCCGAGCGCGTTCAAGGCCTGGGATGCCCGCTTTTCTTCCAGTTTCGCTTGTTCGAGGGCCGTCTCGGCCGATTGGGCTTCGGCTTCGCTCCCGGCCCCTTGTTTGGCGAGCGTGCGCATACGCTCGGCGGTGTGCTCCGCCAAGACCCGCGCGCCGCGAGTCTCCGCCACTTGGGCTTGCACGCCCGCCACGTCGGGGGCAGCGAGGGTCGCGATGACCGCGTCTTTTTTCACGTCTTCGCCGGTGAGAACGTTGAGCTTCAGGACGCGACCTTGCACGGGCGAGCCGACACGGGCGAAGTGTCGTTCGTCGAACGAAATGCGCGCCGCGAGCGGCCGCACGCGTGACTTGGAGGCCACCTGGGCCGGCTCGACGCGCAGGTACGCCTCGCTCTCTTTGCCGAGCACCACCGACCGATCCGCCTGGCGACGTGAGTCGGCCGAAGGGGGAGGCGGGTGCTTACAACCCGCAGAGACGGCCCCGAGCGTCAGCGCTCCGAGCGTCAGCCAAACGAACGTGACGGATACGGTCTTCACCTTGCGGGAAGGAACCACGCGCTCCCGAGCCTGACCAGGCGCCTGGCGATTAGCTTTCCGTAAGGGTTACGTATGCGAAAGACATCCAGCGCCTAGCGGTCGTGCGTGCCCGCGCGAATCCGACGAATCACCGGTGCCGCCGCTCGGTCGCCGGGGGCGTACAATCAGTTCTACCTTCGCTACTGGCCTTGATCGTCTCACTCACCTCCGGCGGCGGCGCAGTACGGCCGTGAGGGCCGTGAGCCCCAGCAACGCGGCCGTCGCGCCTCCGAAGCTCGTGCTCGGCGTGGCGGCGCAGCCTCCCGCTTCTTCCGTGGCGGGCGTCTCGGGAGTCGGCTCCGGGGTGGGGACGACCGTGCCTGCGTCCTCCGTGGGCACCGGCGTGGGGGACGGGGAGGCGTCGGGGGCGGCGCTGTCCGGGCCGGCGTCGGGCTGAGGTTCGGTCGAGCCGCACGTGCCGGGGGTTCCGTCGGGGGAGCTGCAGACCTTGCCTGCGGGGCAGCCGTTTCCGAGGCGTTGGTCGCCGCGGCAGCCGTCGATGCACTTGTTCGCCTGGCAAATCTTGCCACTCGTGAGCGTGCCGCAGTCGATGTCCGCTTTGCAGTCGTCCGTGCAGCGGCCGGTGGTCAGGTTGCACGCGGGGGTCGCGCCTTCGCAGTCGGTGCGAACCGTGCACTTTCCACACGTCCCGGTCTTGGGGCCGGTCGTGAAGCACTGCGGGTTCTCGGCCGCGCACACGCGGTCTCCCGATGCGCCCGCGCTCGCCGCACACGGCTTGCACTCTTTGTAGGGGCTTCCCGCAATGGGCACGCAAAAGGGCGCTTGCGCCGTACACGAGGCCGCGTCCGTGCAAGAAGGCCTGCACAGGCCCTTCTCGAGGCCCGTGGTCACGCACACGGGGGCTTCGGCCGTGGGGCACGCGCGCGTCGCGGCGGCCTGGCCGAAGTCACCGTTGCAATCCATGCAGCGCGCATTGGTGGTGGCGTCGCCGGGCACACAAATGGGGGTGGTCCCCGCGCAAACCGCGTGGGGTGCGGTGTCGGTCGGGGGCAGGGTGGGGCACGCCCCCGGCGTGAGGCGCACGTCGTCGAAATCGGCAGGCGGCTGGTTGCTCGCCCTGCACGCCCCGTCACCGCAGAAATTCGTGATCTTGAGCTGCGCGTAGGCGCGCCCCGCCGGCACCTTGAAGGTCTGGGCGGTCCAGTTCCAGCGCCCGTTCACCGGCACCGAAGCCGGAACGTTGGAGGCCGCGTCGCAGCCCGGGCCGCCGTAGCTATCGGTGGCGAGCAGCCAGCACTCGGTGTCGGTCGAGCTCGACGGATCGGGCAGGCCGGTCGCGCCCGTGTAGACGATGCCCACGGCCGGACGCCCGTTGGTCGCGGCGCGCGTCCAGGCGCTCACGCAGTACGTATTGCCGGGCACCACCGCCTGCACACCCGTGCCGACCGCAAAAACACGGCCTCCGGTGAGCCCGTCGGTCTCGCGCAGGTATTGCCCCGCGCACGGAGCGGTGGGCCCTTCGTCCGCGATGGAGCTCTTGGTCACGATGGGCGTCGCGCCCGCCGTGGCGTAGGTGTTCTGCGTCCACGAGGCCTTCCACTTGGCCGCGTCCACCCCCGTCTCCCAGCTCTCTTTCAGGTCGGCGCGCGCCGCCGAGGGCATGATCAGAAGACCCGTCGCGGTGAGCAGGCAGAGAGCGAGGTTAGAGGCTTTCATCGATCCACAATGCTCGCACAGAACGAAACAACGCAGGAGACCCTCGCGGATCTCCTGCGTTTTCTTGTCGTACCTTGTGCTCTAGCTCTTGGGGCTAGAGCTTCTGGCTACACGCTCAGGTGTCGTTGCGGCGACGACGGCGCATCGCACCGAAAGCGAGACCCACCATAGCCGCGAGCACGGCCGTGCTGCCCGCCGTGGACGAAGGCGAGGCCGAGCAGCCGCCACCCGCGTCTTCACCGCCCGCCGGAGTCTCCGGGATGGGCTCGGTGGTGCCGGCGTCTTCGGTCGGGGTCACGGTGCCCGAGTCTTGCGTCGGACCCGCGTCCGGCGTGCTCGAGTCCGGACCCGCATCCGGCACCGGAATCACGGTGCAAGTGCCCGGCTTGAGGTCGACCGAGGAGCACTTGCTGCCGTCCGGGCAACCGTTGCCAATCGAGGTGTCGCCGCGGCAGCCGTCCGTGCACTTGAGCGTCGTTGCGAGGCAGATCTTGCCGCTCTTCTTGTCGCCGCAGTCCGAGTCTTTGTCGCAGTCGTCGGTGCAGCGACCGGTGCCCACGTCGCAGCGAGGCGTCGCGCCGCCACAATCGGCCGTGGTGGTGCACTTGCCGCACTGACCGGCCTTGGTGCCGGTGGTGAAGCAAGTCGGGTTGGCGGGCGGGCAGGCCGGCGTCATGGTCGAACCGTCGTTGCCCGCACAGGCCTTGCACTCCTTGAGGGCGGTCGCCCCAATCGCGACGCAGAACGGAGTAGCCGCGGCGCAAGGCGTCGCGCCCGTCGAGCCAAAGTCTCCCGTGCAAGACGCGATGCAGGAGCCCTTGTTGGCGCCCGCCGTCACGCAGACGGGGAAGGCCGGGTTCTGACAAGCGCGCGTCGCGCCGGCTTGGCCATTGTTGCCATTGCAATCCATGCACTTGGCGTTGTTGGCAGCATCGCCGCCCACACAGACGGGGGTCGCTCCCGTGCAGGCCACGTGAGGTGCCGTATCGGCGGGCGGGGTAGCGGGACATGCACCGGCCGCGAAGCGGAGGTCGTCCACGTCGAACGCGGCCATCGACCCAACGGGTTGGGGAATCGACCCATTGCCGGGCGGGAAGTTCACGAGCTTCACCTGCGCGTAGGTCTTGCCCGCCGGGATTTTCAAGGTCTTCGCGACCCAACGCCAGGTTCCGTCAACCGTAATGGTCGTGGGTACCAAGCCAGGACAAGCCGAGCCAGAGTAGTTGTCGCTGCTAAGGAGCCAACACTCGTCGGCATCCGAAGCCGCACCATTCGCGAGCCCGGTTGCGCCCGTGAAGGCCACTCCGATGTAGGGAGTCGCTGCCACTTGCGGCGCCACCGGAGCCGCGACGCGAACCCACGCGCTCATGCAGTAGTCATTGTTCGCGGTAACGGCCGTCACGTTCGTACCGATGCCGTACACGCGACCGCCCGACACGCCTCCCGTTTCCCGGACATATTTGCCTGCGCATGCCGCGCCTGCCCCATCGTCGGTGATGGAGCTTCGTGCGACGATGGGGTCACCTGGCGGCGAGTAGACATTGTTCGAAGTGCCGTTGCTGCTCATCCACTTCGCCGCATCCACGCCCGTCTCCCAGCTCTCCTTCACGTCGGCGCGAGCCACGGCGGGTAGGCACGCGAGCGCGAGGCCACCTACGAACGCGGCAAGCGTTTGGGGCGACACACGTCGGTTCTTCAAGCTGAGGTTCTTCATGGCTCTCCACTCCGTCGGTCAAAGGGACGCAAACGCGACAAGGACGCGGGGCTCGGGGTCCGGGACTCTTCACCACGCGCGACGCTCTACCGTAGCGCATCGATTTCCCGCCGAGCACGTGGAAAGCGTCTCCGAGCCTTACGAAAACGAATCGAAGCGTGTCTTACCGTGCGGCACTCTGCCCCACGTCGCACGATCGGACGACACCCGGCCCGTGCCCCTCGCGAGGCTGGCCGTAGCCGTCGCGAGATAGTGCCGCGCGTCTCCGCCCGACGCTCGAACCCCCAAGTTCCACGGGCTCGCCGCGACTCGCGCGTTGAAGCCGGCGCTCACGGACTGGTAAGGTGCTCCGCTTAGGATGCGCCTGCCCCTCTTTTTCCTCGTGCTTTCGGCTTCCGTCCTGGGCTGCGGCTCCGCCAAGCCCAAGCCCATCGAGATGGTGCCGATCGGGACCAACGCGCCGGACATCAACGGCGAAACGTACCCCACCAACAAGCCGCCGCCCGTCGCCGACAACGGCCAGCCCAAAGGCTGCCCCGTCAACGACACCGAGGAAATCGCCGATTGGCTCAAGAACGATAAGTGCAAGATCCCCGCATCCGAAGCGGATCGCACCCCCGGCCTGAACGAGAAGCTCGAGTGGAAGCTCTCCGCCTCCACCCCCGAGATCTCCGCCGGCGGCCGCGTCGACCTCGTGCTCAGCGTGAAGAACAAGTCGAGCGAGACCGTGTCCCTCGTCTTCACGGTCGACGGCCCCGGCTTCTTCGTTCAAACCTTCGACGCCAAGGGAAAACGCGTGGGCCAGCCTTCGGGCAAACCCAAAGCTCCGTCCGGTGTCACCGTGGAAGAAGACGCCGCCCGCACCGTGAAGCTCGTGGTCGGCTCCGGTGGAACGCTCAAAACCAAGCTCTACTTCGACGCGGTGAAGCTGCGCTGGGCCCCGGAAAAAATCGAAGGCTCGTTCACCACCGCAGGCACGTTCCCCACCGCTTCGGCCGGCCCGCTCCCGCCCGGAAAGTACCTGGTGCGCATCGCGTCTTCGCTGAACGGCGTCTCCGAGGAGTCCTTGCCTCGCGTGCCCATTCAAGTGCTCAAAGAGTAGAGCGTCTCCGCGCGCGTTACCCGAAAACGAGCCGACCCGCGAAGCCTCGATGGCTCGCGGGTCGTTCGTTTCGTGTCGTCTCGTAGGCGCGTCGGGCCGTCTCGGTGGACGCGCGTACGGGCTTCACTTCTTTTCGGCAGGCTTCTGGTGGCCGTGGCCGTGGCCGCCGCGCAGCGAGCGGGCTAGCTCGCGGACCTTCTTAGCTTCTTCTTTGGTGACCACGTTGTCGGCGACCGCGCGGCCCACCTCGGCGTTCACCGCGGAGACGCCCGCGTTGAACTTGTCCCGCGCTTCCTTCTGCTTGTCGGCGGGCAGGCTGCCGATGCGCGACTCGAGGTGCTGACGGGCGGTGGCGATGCGCTTTTCGACGTTCTGTTTGAACTCGGCGCCGGCCATGGGGAACTTCTTCCCGTGCTCGGCGCGTTCACCGTGACGCGCGCCCGCTTCTCCGCGCGGCGCATGGGCGGCGGCAGGGGCTTCCTTCGTTTCCGCGAAGGCCGGAGCGGCGAAGGCGAAGGTGGCGACGAGGGCAACTGCGAAGCTCGAGAAGATACGCATGATGATCGACTCCTAGTAAAAACGGGGGCTGGCCGCGATGGCGTCGTCCGTTCTCGTGAGGTCAGACGGGGGCCCCCGAAGGACCATCGTCTCGTTTAGGGTTCTTTACCGAGCGGCGCTTTTCCGCAAGCTCTGAAGGAAAGCGGCCCACTTCACGAACGGAAGCGGCACGTCGTCGAGGCTTCCGTACCTCAGGATCTGCGTGGCCACGAGGTCGAGCAGGGCGCTCTTTCCGGGCAGCCTTTCGGGGCTCACCGTGCCGAATTCCGAAAGGTAATCGATACCTTTCGCGCGCAGCGTGAACGAATACGCGACCCTCGCATGGGGCGCCCCCGGCAGCATCGGACCTCCCCAGTGGAGCGAGCTTGCGTCCCAAAAGAGCGCCGAGCCTGCCTCGAGCGCGTAGGCGACGGCGTGCTCCGAATCGAACGGCTCGCGCCGGAGCGCGTCGGGGTAGCCCGAGTCTTTCGAGAGGGGCACGACGTGCATGCACGCCGTCTCGCGCGTCACGTCCGAGAGCGCGACCCACACGTTCACGAGGCCGGGTCGGCCGTCGGCCTGCCGCACGAGCTCGTACGCGCCACGATGCGGCGCCCAGCCCGCGCGCCCCTCGGTGGGCGGAATGTCCCACGCCCATCCGTCGGCGAGCACCTCGCACGGGCCAATCACGCTCTCCACGATGGGCACGAGCCTCGCGAGAGGCTCCCAGAAGGCTTCGAGCACGTACCCGAACACGGGAGGAAGCCCGCGATCGCGGAGTGCGCGCAGCGTCTTCACGAGGGCTTCCGCGCGCTCGCGCGAGAGCAGACCGGGCAGCACCGCGACGCCCTCTCGCGAGAAGCTCTCGTGCACCTCGCGCGCGTCGGGACGTGCGTCCGCATCGGGGCTGCTCGGCGCGCCCACGGTCGTGAAGACGGGCTCGCGCTCGAGCAGCGTGAACACTTGGCGGAGATCGGCGAGCTCGTCGGTCATGCTTCTCCGTCCAGCATAGCGCTCGAACGCGCGCGTCTTGTCGCGCATCGGAGAGCCTCGTTGTGGCATCGTGCGCAGGAGCTGCGCGCCTCTGCCGCGCGTTCTCCCCGCGCCTTCGACGTTTTCCCACGAGCCTCGTCATGTACTCCCCGTTCGACTTCGGCCGCATGCTCGCGCACCCGCGCGTCGCCGCGTACACCCGCGCCCTCGAGCGCTTCGTCACGCCCGGCTCGGTGGTGGTCGATATCGGCACCGGCACCGGCTACTTCGCCATGGTGGCGGCCCGGCTCGGCGCCCGAAAGGTCTACGCGATCGAGACCATCCGTCAGGCCGCGCGCCTCGCCAAGACCACCGTGGCCGACAACGGCCTCTCCGACGTCGTCGAGGTCATCGAAGGCTTCTCGACCGAGGTCTCCCTGCCCGAGCTCGCCGACGTGGTGGTGGCCGATTTGCGCGGCCGAATCCCCATCTTCGGGAGCAACGTGGCCTCTCTCCACGACGCCAAAGTGCGCCTCACCAAGCCCACCGGCGTCATCGTGCCGCTGCGCGATCAGGTGCACATTGCACTCTTCGAGTCGGCGCCGCTCTACCGAAACCTCCTCGGCGGATACGAGCAGCCCGGCTTCGACCTGCGCGCTTGCCGACGCGCCGTCACCCATCAGCTCCTGAAGGACGACGAGGCCCCGGTGCTGCCTCAGCATCTGCTCTCGCAGTCCGAGTGCTTCGCCACGCTCGTCTACGGAGATGCCCCCGGGCCGGTC
The DNA here is from genome assembly GCA_965225775.1 of Polyangiaceae bacterium. Lineage (GTDB taxonomy): Bacteria > Myxococcota_A > Polyangia > Polyangiales > Polyangiaceae > JAAFHV01. The sequence goes on from OZ245328.1 coordinate 288,906, forward strand.
GGCCGAGACGTGTCGCTCGTGGCCACGCGCGACGGCGTCGCCCATGGCCTCACCATGTGGTTCGACGCCGAGCTCGCCGAGGGCATCGGCTTCTCGAATGCGCCCGGGTCGTCCCTCGATGTCTACGGTCGCGTCGTGCTGGTGTGGGACGAGCCGTTGCCGCTTCGCCGAGGCGATCGCGTCGAGGTCAGCGTGCGCGCCCAGCCGCTCCAAGACGAATACCTCTGGAGCGTGGTCTCGAAGCACGGCGCTCGCCAGATGCGTCAGTCCGTGGTCGAGGCCGGCGATTGGCGCGGAATTTACGAAGAAGTCCGCAAGGTTCCGCGTTGAAGGTGGCCTGGTTCGTCCAGAGGGAAAACCACTTGAATGCAGTGGTTTCCGCACGCATCCTACGCTAAGACTCGTTCCTGAATCTTTCCGGGGAGCCTTACCACCATGACCACCGACTCGAAGAAGCCCGAACAGACCGCCAAGAAGCCGTACGTCGCCCCCCGGCTGCGGTACGTAGGCAAGGTCCGTGATCTCACGCTCGCCGGCGCCGGCAGCGTCACGGACGGCGTCTTGATGCAGATGGCGATGTGATTTTTGCCGGCTTCGGACCGACCGTAGCTCGCTTCGGTCAGGGACAGAGGCCGGGCCTCGTCGCAAACGAGCGAGGGTTCGTCGAGGCCATGGGCCGGGCGACACTCGCTCGTGGCATTTCCGGAGCTGGTGCGGCGCGCGCCACCCTTCGTTCCCAGGCGGTCGGTTGTGCCCCCGAGCTCCCGAACGCCTCGTACGAAGCCGCGTACGCCACCACGGTGACCCTGCGTGACGACGCGCTCGAGGTCTCACGACCGGGCTTCGCGCGCGCGGCGTTCGTGGCCGATCTCGGCGGCGGTGACGTGCTGGTCTCCACCTCGCTACGCGACGTGGTCGGGAAGCTGCCGGACGCGCGCACCGACCTCGACGAGCTCACCGACTTCGTGGCCGGTCAAGCGGGCGGGGGAACCCACGAGCGCACCGTGTACCGCGGGGTCACGCGCGTACGCGCCCAAACCCGTCGCACCTTCGGCAAGAACGGCGCACGCACCGAGTCCTTGCCCGCGCCGCCCCCGCTCGATCTTCGCGGCGACCGGCTCCTGACCGACGTGGTCGAGCTCTTGAAGGCCGCGGTGGCGCGCTCGTGCGGCTCGGCGTCGCGCATCGCGCTCCCGCTGAGCGGCGGCCTCGATTCGAGCGGCGTGCTCGCCATGTTGCGCGAGCTCGGTCATCGCCCGCTCGTCTTCACCATGGACTTCGAGGGCACGCCGGACGACCGACCGCACGTCGCGGCCATCGAGCGTTTCTTGGGTGAGCCCATCGTGCGCTTCTCCCCGACCGAGCTCGCGCGCCACGTGCCCACGTTGCTCACGGATCTCGCGCAGCCCACCAGCCTGCCCAACACCGCCTTCGAGCTCGGGTGCGCCGAGAAGGCCCGCGAGCTCGGCGCCGAGATGTGGCTCACCGGTCTCGGGGGCGACGACACGCTCTCGGGAAACATGGCCGACTACGCGAGTGAGCTCGCCGCCGCGCCTCTCCGCACGGTGCTGGGGACGCTCGACATGCGTGTGCCGTGGAGCATCTCCCCACGCGTGCGCCTGCAGCATTGGCTGATCGAGCCGCTCTTGCCTCTCCCGTTCGCGCGCCTCATGGCGAAGCGTCGCGCGCGCATCTACCGCAGCTTTTTTCCCTTCGCGGGCCCGCGTCTCACGACCACGCTCCGCCTCTACGACGAGGTTCACACGAACGAGCTGCCCGGTGTGGCGGATCCCGAAGCTCGCTTCGCCCATTTGTCGGACGCGCGCTGGGTCGCGGACGGCGAGGAGTCGCGCCAAGACGTCGAAGCGCTCACGGGCGTGCCGCGCTCCGACCCGTGGATGGACGGGCCGCTGGTCGCGTCGCTCGCGCGCTTGCCCGTCTCGACCCTCGAGTCGTGCGGCCTCCACCGTGGTCTTTACCGACGCGCGCTCGCCGGGCGCATCCCCGAGTCTGTGCGCACGCGGCTCGACAAAGGCGCCGCCGATCCCTTCATCGCCACCATGATGGAGGCCGCGGGAGGCTTCGAGCTTCTTGCGCCCTACATGGACTTCGGCGCCCTCGCCGACACGGGCATCGTCGAGCCACGCGCGCTCACCACGTGGATCGAAGCAATCCGCGGGACGCCGCGCTTCTTCGGCTCCAAGCCCTTTTGGACTTTGTGGCGACTCGTGGCCGCCGAAGCCTTCTTGAGGAAGACGCCGTGCTGAGCCTCGAAGGCATCACGTGGGCGGTCGCCGAGACCGTCGGGCAGACCACGTTCCGCCTGGGATTTCGTGGCGATCATGTGATCGCCGAGTGGGGCGCGTGCGCGTGGCTCGTGGCCACGCGAGACGGCCGCAAGCTCTCCTTCGAGACCGACGGCACGGTCGACGACTTCACGCGACGAAAGCTCGAAGCGGGAAGCTGCGCGGCGCTCCTCCGCCGCCTCGCCGAGAAGCTCACCGTTCACGGTGCCTCGGCCGAGCGCGAAGGGCGCGCGCTGCTCGTCTTGGGCGAAAGTGGACAGGGAAAGTCGACCGCCATCGCCTCGCTTTGCGCACGTCACGGGCATCGTCTCGTGGCCGACGACCTCACCTGGGTCGACGTGGATGCGTCGACGCGCCGAGCTTTCGTGGTGCCCTCGGAGGCCGCGCATTTTCTCACACGGAGCTCGTGCGAAGCGCTCGGGCTCACCGTGCTCGAAGGTCACGACTTCTGGGACGACGAGACCAAGTGCGGCGTGGGGGCCGAGTCCGCCTCGGAGCCCGCGCAGCTCGTTGCCGTGGTGACGCTCTCGTTCACCGAAGGCGAACCGCGCCTCGTCCCGCTCGACAAGCTCGAGGCGCTCACGCAGCTCTTGCCTCAGGTCGCGCGGTTCGGCGTCGAAGACCGCGCGAGCCGACGGGCCGAGCTCGAGGCGCTCGCGGGGTTGCTCGAGACCACGCGCGCCGTGAGGCTCGAACGCCCACGCGACCTCGCGTCGCTCGATCGCTCGGTGGAGCTTCTCGCGAGCCTCACGCGGGCCGCGCCATGACGTCTCTCGCGACTCGATACCGTGACGCGTCGTACGATGCTCAAAGCCCTGGAGGACCCGTTGAAAGGTAAGTTCGTGATTGCGCCGCATGTCTTCGTTCGCGAGCTCGACGATCAGCTCGTTTTGCTCGATTTGGACGGCGGCGAATACTTCGGGATCGATGCGGTCGGCGCGCTCGTGTGGCGACAGCTCGAGGCTTCCGGCTCGGTGGAAGATGCGCTTTCGGCAGTCCGCCGCGAGTTCGACGTGGACGAAGACCGCGCGCGTGAAGACGTGCTCGCGTTCGTCGCGGAGCTCGAGCAGCGGAAGATCGTCACCCGTTCGGAGGACTGACGGGCGGCTCTTTCGGCGGGCCGGCGAATCAATTCCTGCTAGGTTGCAACCAAGACATCATGCGTAAAAGGCCCGTATACCTTCTCACCCTCGGCCTCGTCGCCGCGTGCGGTGTCGTCACGGTCGTTTCTTGCACCGGTGACGACGGCTTTCTTTACCCGGACTCGGGGGTCGATGCGACCACCCCGAAAGACGTTTCGCAGCCGGATTCTAGGGTTCCGGACGCAACGCCGCCGGTCGATGCCGCGCCCGATGCACCCCGTGACGCAGGCGATGCAGGCGATGCCGCCGACACCTCGGTCATCACCACCGACGCGTCGACCATCGTCAATCATCGCGCCGAAGAGCTGAAGGCTCTGTGCGACCTCACCGCTCGCTGCTGTCTCCCTGGCGCCATCGATGGGGCAAAATGCCGCACCCTCTATGGTGGCTACGGCTTCCAAGGTGACCTCGTCAACGTGAGCGACGACGTGCTCAACGCTGGGCGCGTTCAAGTGAACACCGGCACCGCGAGCGACTGCTACGCCAAGCTCCGTGCGCTTCCGTGCACCAATCTGACCGCGGCGACGTACGCCGCAGTGGTTTCGTCCTGCTACGGCGCCATTCAAGGCACCGTGCCGGTAGGCGGCGATTGCCGCGCCACGATCGAGTGCCAGCCCGGAAATTTCTGCTCGCCCTTCACGGACGGCGGAACCTTCCCGACCGACGCCGGACTTGCCCCCATCATCGGCAAGTGCGCTCCGGTCAAGGCTATCGCCGCCACCTGCGGCGAAGACCAGGAGTGCGCGTACCGCAGCAATGGCAACGCGTGCGACCCGGCTACCAGCAAGTGCGTCGGTCCGCTCGCGAACGACGCCGAGTGCCGCTTCAGCGGGCAGTGCACGAGCAAGCTCTGCGTCGGCACCTGCGCCACCACCATCACCACGCTCTTCAGCGGCGAGGCTTGCGGCGCATTCCAATGAGGGATTGACGCGCGGCGGTCACTCCGTCCGTCGTGGCGAGAGGCTCGAACGATTCGTTCGGGCCTCTCGTGCTTTCGAAGGCGAGATCAGCGTTCGACGCGCACGCGAGGACAGGTGTCCTGGGGAACGTCGGCCGCGCGCTGTTCCCATGGCTTTCGGTCGTTCACCGTGACGCGTTCGGGAGCGCCGAAGGCCGCTATCAGCGCGAAGTGCTCGTACGCGCACGGGGTGATCTCGAGGTGGGTCGCCCCACGCAGCTCGAGCCCGTTCGCGACTTCACGCGAGCGGTCGGCCTCGTTCCGGCCAGGAAAGTCGGGGAGCCTTCTGGCGTGCATGCCGAGCAGCAAAAGGCCGAGCGCGAGGGCGGCCACTTGGGCCTTCTCGCGGCGCAGAAGCGCTTCGTGGGCCACGAGCCCGAGCACCGTGGGGACGAGCACGAACGCGAGCGGCAGGAGTGCGCGCTCGGCGTGATGCGTGGGCGCACCGTCGCGAACGTTGCCGTAGGCGAGGAACACCAGCACCGATGCGCTCGCCGCGAGGGAGGCCACCGCGAGCCTCACGATCCCCCGCTCCGCGAGCTGGGCCCGGCGCATCGCGAGCATGCAGACTACACCGAGCAAAGCGAACGTCGTCTCCGGGAACCACTGCGCGAGCAAGCGCGGGTAGGCGAGCAAGCGCTCGGCGAGCGAGGTCTCCGGCAAGCCCAAGGCCTGTTTGAAGCGGGCCACGCGAAAGAGAAAGTGCGTGGCGGAGCCGTGGCTCACGCGGTTCCACAGCATCCACGCGGCGGCTCCGGCGATGGCCACGAGCGCTGCGAGCCCACGTACGACGCGCCTCTCCGGCTCGCGGCGCGCGCCCTCGACGAGCACCAAGGTGACCACCAGGGCCAGCGGCCACGTCTCGTATCGAGAGAGCGCGGCGGCGGAGGCCGAGAGGCCTGCGCCGAGCAGGGTGAGCGTGCTCGCCTTCTCGCGGGGCAGCGACGCCAGCACGACGGCCGTGGCCGCGAGCGCCGCCGTCGTGGCCTCGGGAACCGTGGCTGCGGTGGTCCAGAGGGTCCACGGGAGCACCGAGACGGCGAGCATTCCTAGGACCCGCGCCGGCCTCGGAATGCCGCCCTTCGCGAGCGCGGCGTGCAGCAGCGCCCCGGCCCCGAGCGCCATCACCACCGAGGTCGCCCTCGCCACGCCGAGGTACCGTCCGAACGCCGCGAGCGACGTGCCCAACATCCAGAACGGGAAGGGCAACCAACTCGTGCCGCTCGGGTCGAGCTTGGGCTCGACCACGAAGCGCTCTGCGATGACCGTGCGCGCGAAGTCGTCGTCCGAGATGGCCCGAAAGCCGGTCACGAGGGTCAGGGCGACAAAAAGGCCACGCGCGAGCGCGACGCCACCGAGCTCGACCGCGAGCGAGCGCCACGAAAGAGGCGCGTCGCTCGAGACGGAACGTGCTCGCGCATCACTCAGGATCGGTCTCCTCGATCGAGGATCAAGCGGAAGGATCGAGGAGCCAACACCCGCGTCGGAATCGCGCGGGAGAGTCGATCAGTGCGCCGAGCCGGCGGGGGCCGGGGTCGGGGCGGGGGCTGCGGAAGGAGTGCTCGCGCCCTCGGGGTCTTTGGCGCGTGCCGAGCCGTTGGCGCCCTTCTTCTCGCGTTCTTTCTTCTCTTGGGCCTGACGGTCCGAGAGAGAACGATCGGTCGTGAAGTAGGCGATGGCGACGCAGTTCAACATGAAGAGCGCGGCGAGCACTGCGGTGCTTCGCGTGAGGAAGTTGCCCGCGCCGCGGCCGCCGAACACTTGCGCCGAGGCGCCTCCGCCTCCGAGGGCAGCGCCCATACCGCCGCCTTTGCCCTGCTGAACGAGAATGAACAGCACGAGGAAAATGCAGACGAGGACGTGGAGGATGCTGAGGAAGGTGTTCATGTTCGCGCGAGCGCCAAAGTCTCGAGGTTCAGGCCGAAGAGCGTGTAGCCAAAGACTCCGCCGCCCGGGCGATAGCACCGAACTGACCTACATCCAAGCTCGCACCACCGATAAGTCCGCCATCGACGTTCGTACAGGCCAAAAGCGACTCGGCGTTGTCGGGTTTCAGCGAGCCGCCGTAGAGGATCCGGGTCTTCTCGGCCAGGGCGGACGAGCGCTCGGCGAGCTGCTTGCGGATAGCGGCGTGCACCTCTTCCGCTTCGGCGGGACCGGCCACTTTTCCGGTTCCGATGGCCCACACGGGCTCGTAAGCGATGGCCACGGGGAGCTCGGCGCTTGCGAGCGCATCGAGGGCCGCGGCGACCTGACGCGCTACGACGGCGAGGGTGGTCCCGCTCTCGCGCTCGGCCAGGGTCTCGCCCACGCACACGATGGGCGAGAGGCCGGCAGCGAGCGCTGCTTGCGCCTTCTTGGCCACGAGCTCGTCCGTGTCCCCGAACATCTGACGTCGCTCGGAGTGCCCCACGATGACCCACGTGCAGCCCGAATCGAGCAGCATGCCGGGGCTGACCTCGCCGGTGAAGGCGCCCTTGTCTTTCTCGTGCACGTTTTGGGCGGCGAGCAGCACGCGGCTTCCGTCGCACTCGTGCGCCACGGCGGCGAGTACCGTGAAGGGCGGAGCCACCAAAAGCTCGACGTGGGGCACGCTCTTCGAGAGCGTGACGACCTCACCGGCCAACGTGATGCCGGTCGCGCCTCCGTGGTGCATCTTCCAGTTGCCGGCGATGAGGGGCGTGCGCTTCGGGTTCATCGGGTCTCCGCGGACGTGCCCCGGACTCGCTCGCGAATCCGGGGCCTCGTTGAAAGAAAAAGAGGTGAATCTCGCTGGTTTTCAGGGGGTCGGCGCGATGCGCAGGACCTCGATGCCGGGGAGCTTCTTGCCCTCGATGAGCTCGAGCGAAGCTCCGCCGCCGGTGGAGATGTGGCTCATCTTGGAGGCGATGTCGCCGCCCGCGGCATGCACCGCCGCTGCGCTGTCTCCGCCGCCCACTACCGTGAACGCGCTCGACTCGGAAAGGGCCTTGGCGAGCCCGAAGGTGCCGCTCGAGAAAGGCGCCTTCTCGAAGAGACCCATGGGGCCGTTCCAGAACACGGTCTTCGCGTCTTCGAAGGACTTGGCGAAGCGCTCGAGGCTCTTGGGGCCGATGTCGAGGGCCATGTGGTGCTCGGGGACCTCGTCGACCGAGACCACCTTGCCCGTGCTCGCTTCGAGGCTCTGCGCCACCACCACGTCGTCCGGGAGGAGGAGCGCGACCTTCTTGCTCTTCGCCTTCTCGAGGATGGTACGGGCGAGCGAGAGCTTGTCGGCTTCGATCTTCGAGGCCTGCATGTTCTTGCCCTGCGCGGCGAGGAACGTGTTGGCCATGGCGCCGCCGATCACGAGCGTGGTGGCCTGCTCGAGCAGGGCGTCGACCACGGCGATTTTGTCGGAGACCTTGGCGCCGCCGAGCACGGCCACGTAGGGCTTGTCCGGACCGGTCACGAGCTTGCCGAGCGCGGCGATTTCTTTCTCGAGCAAGAAGCCGCAGCCGCGGTCGCGGAAGAGCTTCGCCATACCGAACACGCTCGCGTGCGCGCGGTGCACGGCGCCGAACGCGTCGTCGACGTAGACCTCGGCGAGGTCGGCGAGCTTCTGCGCGAAGGCCTCGTCGTTCTTCTCTTCTTCGGGGTGGAAACGGAGGTTCTCGAGCAAACAAATCTGGCCCGCGCGGAGGTCGTGCACGACCTTTTTGGGCGCGTCGCCGATGCAGTCGTCGGGAAGGTGCACCTCGACGCCCAGCAGCTCGGCCAGACGAGCGCCGCACGGCTCGAGCGAGAGACCTTCGGTTTTGCCCGGCTTGGGGCGACCGAGGTGGCTCGCGAGAATGAGGCGCGCGCCGCGCTCGAGGGCGTGTTTGATGGTGGGGAGGGCTTCGCGGATGCGCGAGTCGTCGGTGATCTTGCCGTCTTCGAGCGGGACGTTGAAGTCGACGCGAAGGAAGACCTTCTTGTTCTCGAGGGGGAGATCTTTGATGGTCGAGATGCCGGCGAGGGGGTTCATCGGGAAGCCTTTTCGTGCAGGAAAATCGAGGCGCGGGCGCGAGGAGCGAGCCACGTGCAGCGCTTTTCAGCGCCGCGCCGTGGCTCGAGGAATCGTGACGTAGGGCGAAGGAGCGATGGCGTGAGGCGTGAGGCGTGAAGGACGAGACCGTGCTCGTCCTTCCGCGGGGCTCACATCTTCTTCGCGACGAGCAGCGAGAGGTCGATCATGCGGTTCGAGAAGCCCCACTCGTTGTCGTACCAGGACATGATCTTGGCGAAGTTGTCGCCGAGGACCTGGGTGACCGTGGCGTCGAAGATGCTGGAGCGGGCGTCGCCGATGTAGTCGCTCGAGACGAGCTGCTCTTCGGTGTAGCCGAGGATGCCCTTCATGGGACCTTCCGACGCGGCCTTCATGGCGGCGTGGATGGCGTCCTTGGTCATGGGCTTCTCGGTGGTGAAGGAGAGGTCGACCACCGACACGTCCATCGTGGGGACGCGGATGGCCTGGCCGTCGAACTTGCCCTTGAGCTCCGGGATGACCTCGGCGAGGGCCTTGGCGGCGCCGGTCGACGAGGGGATCATGTTCTGAGCGGCGGCGCGCGCGCGGCGGAGGTCGCCCTTGCGGTGCGGGATGTCGAGGACCGCCTGGTCGTTCGTGTACGAGTGCACGGTGGTCATGAGGCCGTGCTTGATGCCGAAGGCGGCGTGGAGCACCTTGGCCACCGGGGCGAGGCAGTTGGTGGTGCACGAGCCGTTCGAGAGCAGGTGGTGCTTGCCGGCGTCGTAGAGCTCTTCGTTCACGCCCATCACGATGGTGAGGTCGTGGTTCTTGGCGGGCGAAGAGATGATGACCTTCTTGGCGCCCGCGTCGAAGTGCGCCTGGCACTTGTCCTTGTCGGCGAAGAGGCCGGTGCACTCGAGCACGATGTCGACGCCGAGCTCTTTCCAGGGGAGCTTCGCGGGGTCTTTTTCGGCGAGGATCTTGATGTCCTTGCCGCCGAGGGTGAGCTTGCCTTCTCCGGCTTGCGACTTGGGCTCCGCGCGGCCGTGGACGGTGTCGTAGTTGTAGAGGTGCGAGAGAGTGCGGGGATCGGTGAGGTCGTTGATGGCAACGATCTCGAGGTCCGTGACGTTGCGCTCGGTGAGCGCGCGCACGATGCAGCGACCGATACGACCGAACCCGTTGATGGCGATCTTCTTCGACATGGCGAATGCAGGCTCCTTCTCGAGGTCGGGAAGGTAGTCAGAAGCCGACAGTCGAGCAACCCTCGTCGCCGCTGTGCGCAAAGAGTGCGGCCGTTCCAAACACGAAGGGCCGAGCACGCTCTCGCGGCTCGGCCCTTTTTTAGGGAATTTCAGCTCTCAGGAGCTGGTGGCGGGCTTCGGCGGTCCGCCGAAGATGCTGGCGGCTTTGCGCTTCTCTTTGGCCGCGCGGTCCTTGTCCGCGTAGGACGGGATCACGACCTTCTCGCGCTTCGGAAGCTCGCGGCCCTCGAAAACCGCCTGAATTTCTTCGGCGTCGAGCGTCTCGCGTTCCATGAGCGCCTTGGCCAACGCTTCGATCTTGTCGCGCTGCTCGGTGAGGATGCCGCGCACGCGGTCGTACTGGCCTTGGATGATGCGGCGGACTTCCTGGTCGATGGCGACCGCGGTCTCCTCGGAGTAGTCCTGCTGACGGCTGCCGTAGTCACGGCCGAGGAAGACTTGCTCTTCCTTCTTGCCGTAGGCGAGCGGGCCCATCTTCTCGCTCATGCCCCATTCGCACACCATGCGGCGGGCGAGCTCGGTGAGCTGCTCGATGTCGTTGCCGGCGCCGGCGGTGAGGGAACCGAAGATGATCTCTTCGGCGATGCGGCCACCGAGGGCCGAGGCGATCTTCGCTTCGGCTTGGTCCTTCGAGAAGGACAGGCGGTCTTGCTTGGGCAGGTACCAGGTCACACCGAGGGCGGGGCCGCGCGGGATGATGGTGACCTTGTGGACGGGGTCGTGATTCTTGATGTTGAGCGCGACCAGAGCGTGGCCGGCCTCGTGGATGGCCGTCGCCCACTTCTCTTCGTCGCTGATGACCATCGAGCGGCGCTCGGTGCCCATGAAGACCTTGTCCTTGGCCATCTCGAAGTCGATCATCGAGACGGCGTCCTTGTCTTGACGGGCGGCGAGCAGGGCTGCTTCGTTGACCAGGTTTTCCAGGTCGGCGCCGGAGAAACCGGGGGTGCCGCGGGCGATGGTCTCGAGCTCGACGTCGGGCGCGAGCGGGGTCTTCTTGGCGTGCACCTTGAGGATGGCTTCGCGGCCACGTACGTCGGGGCGGGACACCGTGATGCGGCGATCGAAGCGACCGGGGCGAAGGATGGCGGGGTCGAGCACGTCGGGGCGGTTGGTGGCGGCGATGATGATGACGCCGTCGTTCGCCTCGAAGCCGTCCATCTCCACGAGGAGCTGGTTCAGGGTCTGCTCGCGCTCGTCGTGACCGCCGCCGAGGCCTGCGCCACGGTGACGACCGACGGCGTCGATCTCGTCGATGAAGATGATGCAGGGTGCATGCTTCTTGCCCTGCTCGAAGAGGTCGCGGACTCGGCTCGCGCCGACACCGACGAACATCTCGACGAAGTCCGAGCCGGAGATGCTGAAGAAGGGCACTCCGGCTTCACCCGCGATGGCGCGAGCGAGCAGGGTCTTGCCGGTTCCGGGCGGGCCGATCATGAGGACGCCCTTGGGGATGCGTCCGCCGAGGCGCTGGAACTTCTTGGGATCCTTGAGGAAGGCGATGATCTCTTCGACCTCGTCCTTGGCCTCGTCCGCGCCGGCGACGTCGGCGAAGGTGACCTTGTTCTGGGAGTCGGAGAGCATGCGCGCCTTGCTCTTGCCGAAGCTCATCGCCTTTCCTCCGCCGGCCTGAAGCTGGCGCATGAAGAGGAAGAACATGAACACGATGAGGACCATCGGGATCAGGGTGACGATGGTGCTCGACCAGAAGGGCGAATTGTCTTCCTTCTCGAAGAAGATGCGGGGCACCTGCTGCTCCTTCGCCGAGGCGTCGGGGCGCAGCGTCGCGAGCAGAGTCTCGTCGGCCAGGGGACCCGTGGTGGTCCGCGTGTTCGTGCGCGGGTCACCCTCGTTCAGCTGGTAGGTGTACTCGCGGTCTTTGATGTTGATCTGCTTCACTTTGCCCGCGTGCACTTCCGAGACGAACTCGCTGAAGGCGATGGCGGGCTTCCTCTCGGCGTTCCCCAGGAACTGCCAAATGGCGAGGAACATGAAGATGAGTACGACCCAGAGCAGAAGCGTCTTATGCGATTGCTTCACGATGACCTCGGCCCTCGTTCAAACGAGGAGGCGGCGCGGGAGAGGCGGGAGAGGCGAGACGAGCATCCTGCACGAGCGACGCGGCCTTCTCGGGGAGCGTGTATCGGGGCAGGGGTGATCCAAGTACGGCGGGGATTCGGAGAACAGCAAGACAGCCGAGATAGTTTACTACGGCGTCTTCCTGGGTTCGACACGAGTTTCGGGAGCTATTTACGGTAGTTTACGCGGTGGCTTGGGGAAACTATCGGACGAATCCCCGGGAGTGTCGCGGTCTTCGCGGGCTCGGACCTCGGAAGTCACCGGCTGGTCCGCTTCGTGATCATAGGTCGCGACGCGCCTCTTGGGGAGCCGAACGGCCATTTTTCTCGGGGAGGCGGGACCGAGACGTGCCAGCGCTTCGCGGACGCGGCGACCGAGCGCAGGGGCGTCGTCGGGCAGGGAGTCGGGCGGGGTGTCCGGATCTTGCGGGGAAAGGGCGTGCATGGCCGATCCGGGAGTGGGCGTGAAGGCTCCGGCGCGGCGCAGTGAGACGAGCTCGTCGGCGAGGGCCGACAGGTGCTCGACCACCCGGGGATCGAGGGAGGCGAGCAGCGGGAGGACCTCGTGGCGGACACGGACGCGGGTGAAGCGCGGGTCGTGGTTCGAGGGATCGCGGGCGAAGGGTACGTGGTGGCGTTCGAGGTGGAGGTCGATGTCGTGCCGGCGTGCGCGGAGCAGAGGGCGCACGCGGTTTCCTTCTCGGAGCGGCAACACGGCGAGACCGTTCAGTCCTGCGCCTCTCAAGAGGCGCAGGACGAAGGTCTCGGCGCGGTCGTCCGCGTGGTGCGCGGTCGCGAGCAGCACGGCTCCGCCGTGCTCGCTCGCGAGCCGCGCCGCGTGTTCCTCGAGCGCCGCGTAACGCGCGGCTCGGGCCCGGGCCTGGAGATTTCCAGGCCCGGGCCCGAGGTCCACGCGACGCACCGTGAAGGGCACCCCGAGGCTCGCGCAGAGCTCCGCCGCCAGGCGGAGCTCTGCGCGAGCGGCCTCGCGGAGGCCGTGGTCGATGCCACACGCCGCCACGCGGAAGGGCGCGGGCGTCGCGGGAGACGCGGGCGTCGCGGGCGTCGCGTTCGCCCGGGCCGCGGCTCTCGCCGCGGCCCGGGCGTCCCGTGTGGCCGCTCGTGCATGCTCTCGCGCGCTCTCGCGCGCGAGAGCATGCACGAGCGCCATCGAGTCCGGCCCGCCGCTCACGCCGACGAGAAGCGTGCATCCTGCACGCTTCTCGTCGGCCGTGAGCGCCTCGTCGAGCGCGCGGCGCACGAGCGTCGTGAGGCTCGGGGCGTGCGAGCCGCGCCTCGAGCTCGGAGGCGAAGCGGCCGAGCTCTCGGGACCACTAGGAGGCGGAGCGGTCGAGCTCTCGGGGACGACGCTCGGGGGCGCGTCGTCTCGGGTGTGCGCTTCGCGCTCTACCCCCCCGCGCGTGGCCGTCCCCGAACCCGAAGCTCCGGACGAGCTCGAACCGTCGTCGCGGCCGAGCTCGCCGCCACGTGTTTCCCGTACTCCCCCGCGGCCGCTCATCGTGCCTTCTTGCGAAGCACCACCAGGGTCTCGACGTGGCTGGTCTCGGGGAACATCTCGAAGGTTGTGATGCGGGTCGGCTCGTAGTGGGGCGCGAGGATGGCGAGGTCGCGCCCGAGTGTGGCCGGGTCGCACGAGACCATCACGATGCCGTGCGGTTTGGGGGCGCGGGCGAGCGTCTCGGCCACCGCGCGCGCGCCGGTGCGCGGGGGATCGAGCACGAGCACTCGCGTCGCTTTCGGCCATGCGTACGTCTCGGCGTCGGCGTTCACCACTCGTGCCGTGAGTCCGCGCGCCGCGAGATTCGTCCGCGCGGCGTCGCAGGCCGGGCCGACCGACTCGACCGCGACGAGGTCGCGGGCGAAGCGCGCGAGCAGCACGGTGAGGTTGCCGGAGCCTGCGTAGAGCTCGACCACTCCCGGCAGGGCGGTCTCGGGCGTGCGGGTCGGCAGCGAATCGCTCGAGTGGCGCGGAGCTTCGGTGCTCGGCTCCGCGCCCGTGAGCAGTCGGTAGGTCTCGTGGGCGACCGCGTGCGCCAGTGATTCGTTCGTCTTTCCATGGGCTTGCGCGAAGCCGGCCAGGGGCAGGACGAGCGGGCGGCCGTCCGCGCCGGTGGACACCGGCGCGGGCCGGCCGACCTCCGCGGGGGTCTTGGCGCCCGCGGTCACGAAGGCGAGCCCGGCGAGGCGGCCGTCGCGGACGGCCGCCTCGGCCCGGGCGAACACGGTGCCCGGGAGCGGGTCGCCGCGCCACTCGAGGGTGAGCACGGGCAACACGTCCGTGTTGCCCGTGCCGCCCGCGGAGCTCTCGGAGCTCGCGGGCGTCGCGGCGTCCGCGGGCACGCGCGAGGCGCGGGCGAGGTGAACCTCGCCGCTGCCTCGCGCGTCCGCGAGCAGCTCGGGCAGCCACGCGCGGACTCGGTCGAGGTCCTCGGAGAGGACCTCGCACGAGTCCACCGCGACCGGCTCGCGCGTACCCGTGGCGAACATGCCGCACGAGACCACGCCGCGCCCCTTGGTCTCGACGTGCACCCGCGCGCGCTCGCGGTAGCGCGTGCGCGCCCCCGCGGGCGCTTCCACCGAGTCGATGGGAAAGTCCGCGAACGCATCGGGCAGGTGCGCACGCACGAACGACACGTGAGCCCTCACCTGGGCATCATGTGCAAGATGCATGAAGTCGCACGCGCCGCACTTCTCGAGGAAACGGCACGGGATCTCCTCCTTCGCGCGGCGATCGGGAGAAGCGCGAAGCACCTCGAGCGTTCGCGCTTTGGCCGGGCGAGTCGCGAAATCGACCTCGGCGCGCACGCGATCGCCCACGGCGCTCGCCCGAACGAAGACCGCGCGACGCTCGCCGTTCTTCTCCGCCAGCGCGACGCCGTGACCTCCGGGCGCCAAATCGGTCACGTCGAGCTCGAGCACTTCGCTCTTCGCCTTTTTGGTCGAGGTCTTGGGTCCGCGTTTCACGTGTGCTCGTCTTCGTGCAAGAGCCGTCGGCCACGGCAGCTCGTCGAGCCGGGCTCGACGCCGAAATCGTCCCGCTTGCGCGCGCGGGACGCGAAGGCAAACGCCGTTCGGGCGCTGACTTAGCACCGGACGTCACGTTCGCGAAGCACGCCTCGCCGACCTGCAGTCGCCTACGTCGTGGCGTTCGCGTGCGGCCGTGTGGCGGCCACGCGCACGCTCAAGGCGCGCAGGCGAAGATGGCGTAGCCGCCGACCGGCTTGTTGATGTCGATGCGCGACGCCGTGCTCCACGCGACGGCCACGCGCGTGCCCGAGGTGGCGATCGCGACCTTGCCGTCTTCGACCTTCGCGATGGACGGAATGCGAGGATTCCGGAGGAACGACACCACGCGAGGGGGATCGAAGGCCGACGGCGACGTGGTCACGCGGTCGTAGGCGACGAGCGCGATATCTCCTCGGCGCAAGATGGCCATGAACGCGCGATCGCCGGAGATGGCGATGTCGCCCGAGGTCGCGTCGCCGATGCCCTCCACGGCAACCGACGCCGGGCTCGTGGGAATCTGGGTGGTGCCGTCGAACGCGTAGAGGTCCACTGGGGAGCCTTCGGACGTGGTCGGGCTCATGACGAGCACGCGCTTACCGACGACGGCCAGCGACGACCAGCTCACGTCGCCCGAAACCTCGACCGGTGTCGCGGTCGTGAGCTTGGTGAGGTCGGCGCCCTCGTCGATGGTCTTGAGCTGCAATGAACGACCGCTCGGCGGAGGTGTCGAGCCCGAGTCTTTGGCGGCGTCTCCACCGGCGTCCACCGGAGCAGGGGCCGAGCCGCTCGTGAGCGCCAAAAACGCGATCACACGATCGCCTGCCACCCACGCCGAGGTCGCCGTGCCGCCGAACTTGGCGCGTTTTTCGGACGGCTCGAGGTCCTTGTCGGCCACGGCTGCGAGCTCGGCTTGCCCGTTCTGGACGTACGCGAGAAGCGGCGAGCCGTTTTGGCGGCCGTAGATCGCCTTTCCTTGGGCGAGCGTGAGCGAGACGTTGAGCGCTCCGGAGCGACCGAAGCCGGTGATGAGGCCGGTCGGATCGGTCGGGAAGATATCGACGCCCCCGATGCTTCCGCACGCGGGATGCGAAAGGACCACCGTGCCGCCGTTCGCGCCGAGCGTCAGTGCTGCGCTGTCGATCTGCGTCGGCGCCGATTCCGGGCAATAGTCGCGGAGCGCGCCCTTTCTCAGGTTGGCGCTCTCGAGAGGGGCGAGCGCGCCACCTCCGGCATCGAGCGGGAGCATCGTGAGACGGGCCGAGCCTTCGTTGTCGACCTCGCGGTAGGCGACCATGAAGCCGGTCGGTGTGGCCGTGATTGCGGGACCCGAGACGTACTCGCCGTTTTGCGAGAGCGCGTTGCCGAGCGGGCCTGCCCCCAACAGCGCGAGGGAGCAGCCCGCGCCGAGCTTGTCGTTGTCCGGCGAAGGAACGCAGCGCGCGGACGAGCACTTGGCCTCTCCACCACAGGCGCCGGTCGGCTGCGCGACCGGCTCGAGGTTGAGCGCCACGGAGCGCTCGGAGGCGACGTCGACCTCCACGCAGCCGCTCGCGATGATGCCGCAGTCGTCGCGGCGAGCGACGGCCGCGAAGGCGTAGTTGCCCTTCTTCAGATCGCCGATGGACGGCGGCGCGGGGCTGTCCTTCCGGAACGCCACGCGCACCACCGACCCATCGAGCGGAATGCCACCCCCGAGGATCGGCTTCACGGCTTGGCAGTAACCGTTGGAAAACGCGCCAATTTCGAACCACGTGGTCTGTCCGACCACACTCTGCGCCACGTTCAGCTCGAAGGAGACCTCGGGGTTCCCGCGGCACGAGGCCCCCCAACCCAGCGCACCGAGGAGTACGGCGCGCATGAGCCAGCTCGAGGGACGATCAGGAGAACGACGAGCTCGCATGGGTACGGCCGAGGTCAGAGGCTCTCCCGGATGGCCTTCGACTCACCGGGCTTCACGCTGATGGACATCGACTTCTTCTTGCCACCCGCGGTGAGCGCGAGCGAGTGGTTTCCGGCCGAAACTTCCTTGTTGTAGACGTTGCCGCTGGCGATGACCGCGCCGTCGAGGCGCACCTCTTCGCACTTGGGGAAGCAGACCACGGTGAGCGTGCCCGGCCCACTCGCCGCCGGGGTGGGACCGGCTGGAGTGGGGGACGGACCGACAGGTGTCGGACCGACAGGCTTGGCCGTGTTCGCGGCCGTTGCCGAGGGCTTCGTGGTGGCAGCAGGCGTAGGCGCCGTCGGCGTCGGATTAGTGGGCGCAGCCGTCGGGGCTTGGGCTGTCGTGGTGGGTGCCGTAGGGGCCGTGGTCTCCGTGGGCGCAGCCACCACGGTGGCCGTAGGCGCAGGATCCACCGGGACGGCCGTGGCCGCGGTGGCCGCCTGCGTGTCGACCGGCGGAGCGACGCTCGTGGTCTCGGTCGGGGTCGGAACCGCTATCGAGGCGGAGGGGGTCACGCTTGCGCTCGGGGAAGGCTTGGGCGTCGACGGGCTACGCGTCACCACCGCGAGGACCACGGCGACCACGAGCAGCACCACAGCGCACGAGATGGCCGCGATGACCCACATGGGCGCGCGCTTCTTCGGCGCGGCCATGGATACGCTGCCGTTGCCGACTGCGCTCACGCTCATGTCGCGCATGTCGCGCATGGCGGGCATGGTGGGCGCCATCCGCGAGCCACCGGGTGGCGGCTGCTGCTGCATGGGCTGGCCGTTCGAATCCATGCCCATCTGACCCATCGGAGGCTGCCCTCCGAAGTCGAAGGGCGACCCCATGGGATTGCCCATCTGGCCCCCCATCTGAGGGTTGCCCATCTGGCCGCCCATGGGATTGCCCATCTGGCCGCCCATGGGGTTGCCCATCTGGGGATTGGCCATCTGGCCGCCCATGGGGTTGCCCATGTGGGGATTGGCCATCTGGCCGCCCATGAGATTGGCCATCTGACCCGCCTGGGAATTCCCCATCGGGTCCATCTGGCCATTGCCCATCGGCTGACCGTTCGGTCCGAACGGCGACATCATCGGCGGTTGCATGCCGGGCCCTATGGGCCCCTGGCCATTCGACAGGTTGGGAGGCGCCTGCATTCCGGCGAGGCCCATCGGCGGGTTGGCCGGACCCTGCGGTGAGAAGTCGTACGGGTTGGTCGCCGTGCTCACGGCGGACGGGACAGGATTCTGACCGCTGACGGCCAAAAATGCCGGATTCGCCGAGGCACCGAGCGCCATGGTGTCGCCACCGAAGAGCGCCGGGGCCTTCTCGAACGAAGGCGCCGGAGGAGCGGGTGGGGGCTTGGTGTCGAAGGTGGGCAGCGATGCCTGTCCGAGAGGCATCGTCATCTTGTTGGGAAGAGGAGGCGGAGGCGTGCTGGCCGCTCCGACCGGCGAGGCGGGCTTGAAGGGGCCCGGAGCCGTCGCGCGCGAGACAGCCGACGCTGCGCCCGGCGGAGGAAACGCAGGAGCAGGAGGCGGTGCGGTGGGGCTCGCGCCCGTGGCCCCCATCTGTACGATGGTCGCGTCTTCCTGGTCCTCGAAGCCGTCGTCCAGCGTGGGGATGGACGCAGGCGATGGCGGGACCGTGGCTGCCGCCGGGAGAGGTGGCGGCGGGCTGGTCGCCGGACGCGGAGGCGACGGCGCTTTCGCGGAGCTCGTGAGTGGCGCGAGCGGGGCTTTGGGCGCCACGGGAGGCGATGCAGGAGAGGCCGCGGGTCGGCCCGCAGGCGCCATCATGGTCGGCGGCTCTTCGCCCGGGCCGGACTCGGGTTGCGGCTCGTCGACGTCGGCCTGGATGGTCGGACCGTCTGCGTCCGCGGGGTGAACGTCGTGGATGATTTGGGCCTGCGGCGGGGCGGCAGCCGGCTTCGGCGCCGACGTCTGCGGTCGCGGGGCGGCAGCCGGCATGGGCTGCCCGTAGCCTGCGTTGCTGCTTCGACCCGAGCCCACGTCGACGGCACGGGGTGCCGCAGGGGCTCCCGCCGCGGGAAGTGGCTTCGCATTGCGCTGAACGTCCGAGCTCTCGCGCTCGGGCACCGCTTTCGGCACGGCCGACGTGGGAGGCGAGCCGTCGATGTTGACCGTCTGCGTGACTTCGGACGCCCACTTCAGGTGCTCGTCGCGTTTGCGCATGCGATCTTGGAAGAGCGCACCCACGTACTGCGCGACCTCGTCGCTGGCGATGAAGAGTCCGCGCCGCATGAGGAGCTGCTGAAGCGAGCGCGAGAGCTCCTTCGCGGTCTTGAACCTGTCGTTGCGGTTCTTCGCGAGGGCCTTCATCACGATCTTCTCGAGATCGATCGGATATCCACGGATGAGCGCGCTCGGGCGCGGCACGTCGCACTCTTGAACCTTGGCGAGCGTGTCGAGGTCGCTCTCCATACGGAAAAGACGGCGTCCGGTGGTGAGCTCCCACAGCACGACGCCCAGCGCGAAGACGTCGGTGCGTCGGTCGAGCTGCTCTCCGTGGACCTGCTCGGGCGACATGTACGCGAGCTTGCCCTTGAGGGTTCCGGCCTTGGTGTGCGCCGCGCGGGAGCTGAACTTGGCGATGCCGAAGTCGAGCACCTTGGTGATGCCGTCGTACGTGACGAAGAGGTTGTGCGGCGTCACGTCGCGGTGGACGAGGTTCAGCTGCTCGCCGTTCTTGCCGGTCAAATCGTGCGCGGCGTGGAGGCCTTCGGCGGCGTCCGCGATGACCTTGCAGGCGATCTCGGGCGGCATCGCCGTGCCGACCTCTTCGGTGCGGCGCATCACTTCACGGAGCGGCTCTCCGTGCAGGTATTCCATGGCGATCCAGTAGGTGTCCTCGGTCTTGCCGAGGTCGAAGACCTGCGCCACGTTCGGGTGCGAAATGCGCGCGGCGACCTGCGCTTCGTCCAGGAACATCTGGATGAAGGAGTCGTCTTCGATGAGGTGCGAGTGGATCTTCTTGATGGCCGCCCAGCGCTGGAAGCCGCCGGGGCCGTCCATGCGTGCAAGGTGCACGCTGGCCATGCCGCCGATGCCGATCTCGTCGACCACGCGGTAGCGGCCGAGAAAGTAGGTTCCTCCGCCCTTCGAATCGCTCATCGAGCCGCCTCCGCCATGTGCGGAGCTCGCGCCGCTACGAGCGGGAGCGAAGGCGTCTTGGCGTTGCGCGCGATCTTGGGCCACGAGAATCTCCTACTTGCCGCCATCACCGGGCTCGCACCGAAACGGCGCCAACCGTCACGTCGTCGGTGGGACGCGTGAGGACGACGACCGTCGCTCCCGCCCCTGCCAGAAGTACGCCCCCGACGATGTACGGCCAAGGGGAGCTGAAGAAGCCTCCGTTCTTGCCGTCGTCTTTCTTCGGAGACGGAGAGCCGTTCGAGGAGCCTTTCGGCGGCCCCACGACGGCGACCTTGGTGCCCGTGACCTCGACGCGGTTTTCCGCGGAAGCGAGGCGGTTGTCGTGGCTGTCGAGGGCGTCGACGCGAACGATGAGCGTACTGCCCGGCAAGACCGCCTTGGCCGGCACCTCGAACTCCACCACTTGAGCGGGTTTTCCCGCGAGATAAATCTCTTTGCTGGTGGAGCCGTCACGCGCCGACAGACCCACCCGCGTGAGGACCTTCGCGTGCGCTTCGTCGACCTTCGCGCGCACGGTGAACGCTTCGCCGGCTTTTACCTTGGAAGGCGACGAGAGCCCGAGCACCAGTGTGCCCACGGCGGACATATCTTTCTTGGCGGCTTGCGCGAGAGCCTCGCCCTTCGCGCCACCTTCGGGAGGAACGGTGAACGCGTTGTCGATCACCGCGGCCGCGCGGTAAGCCGTGAGGGCCTGGTCCTTGCGGCCGAGCACGAGGCGCGCCGTACCGAGGCGCACGTACGACTCGAGCACCTCGTCGGGGGCGAGCCCGCCCTTGGCGATGGCCTCGCGGTAGAAGGCCTCGGCGGCGCCCATATCTCCCGAAGACCATGCGGTTTTTGCGCGCTTGTAGGCGGTCGCACCAGCCGTCTTGGGCGGGTCGGTTTCGGTCGGCGTCTCCGAGACGGGAGCCGCAGGCGCGTCGCCGTCGGCGGCGAGCGCGGAGCCACTCGCGGTCACGCCGAGCGCGACTGCCGTGAGGGCCCACCATTTGATCGGGACACGAACCACGTTTCTAACGCTATCGGCCCCTTCTCGGCCACGCAAGGTCGACTCGCTCGGACGGCGCACGGAACCACGACCTCAGGTTCGCGGCCACGCCCGCCGTGACCGTCCCGCTCGTGGCCGCCCAAGGCTCGGGGTACCACCTGTTCCTCATGGGAACTGCTGGGACGGGCGAGAGCGACGGTAGAGGAAGTCGAAGGTGCCCCGGAGGTGTCCTCGGCAGCGCGGCGGCGCCAGGGTGATTGGATCGACGTCTCGCGGATCGGCCAAATACACGTCGAAACAGCCGCTCGTTCGGCGCGGCTCGGAGTCCAGCGTGGCTGTGTCGCCCTCGAAAATGGAGTGGAACACGATGCGGCTCTTGCCGTCTCCGCGAGGGCCTGCGGCCGGGTTCGCGCACGCGGGATCGACCGCCGTTTCGGGGGGATCGACCGCGTCGCAGCTCGCGCCGGTGGCTGCATCGAAGGTCACCTCACGCACCGCGTGAAGCGTGACCGTCTGGGTTTTGCAGGTCTTTTGAAGGTACAGCGAGAGGTGTACGCCGGTGTCGATCTCGGGCTTGATCGGAACTCCGGGCGCTGTGACCTCGGGCGGGAGCGTGACGGCGATGGGCTTGTCGAGGCTCGCCATCACCTTTTCGGTGTCCTCGACCACCAGCGAAACACCGTCGCTGAAGGTCTGGTTGTCGCTCGAGCGCTGTATGCGGTAGAGCACCGACTTTCGATACGGGGCCGTACCGAAAAAGTCCGGCTGGAGGTCGAACGCGCCCTGCCAACAGGGCAGGCTGTCGATCGCGCCGTACACGCTGCCCTCGCCCGAAGGGCTCGTACAAGCTGGCGCAAAGACGAGCGAAAGGCCGAGGAGGGCCGCTCCGAGCGAGAGGCTTCGCGAGAACGACCGTCCGTTCACGAAGCCGCTCCGAGGCCCTCTGGCGTGCGCGAGGACGAAGCCGACGCGACCGAGACGATGGGTCCGCCCCCGAGAACCGCGTCGCCGTCGTAGAAGACCGCGACCTGACCTTTGGCTGCTGCTCGCACCGGCTCCGAGAAGACCACGCGCGCGCGTCCGGGGGAAGCAGAAGCCACCACCGTGGCGCGGGCCCCTTCGTGGCGGTAGCGCACGCGAACGCGGCACTCGAAGGGCAAAGTGACCCGAGCGGCCAAGTGAAGCTCGCCGATCTCGACCTCGGTCGCTTCGAGCGAGCGCTCGTCTCCCAGGACCACGGTGCCCGTTTCGGCTTCGATGCGCGCGACGAAGGCGGGCTTTCCGAGCGCCACGCCGAGGCCCTTCCGCTGACCGACCGTGTAGCGATGCACGCCGGTGTGGGCGCCGACCACGCGGCCGGTCTCGTCGACGATGGGGCCGGGACGAACGCGCCCGGGCGGCGCATGCTCTTCCACGAAGGCGGTGTAGGCGTGGGCGCCTTGGCCGACGAAGCAAAGCTCTTGGCTTTCGCCTTTGGTCGCGCCGGGCAGGTTTCGCGCTACGGCCTCCGCGCGCACCTCGGGCTTTTCGCTCTCACCCAGCGGAAAAAGCAGCTTTTCGACCAGTGAATAGGGCGTCGCGTAAAGAAAATAGCTCTGGTCTTTGTGGCGGTCGCGGCCTTCGCGGAGACGCACGGGACCGTTCTCGGGAGGGCTCGTGCGGGCGTAGTGGCCGGTGGCGATGCGGGTCGCGCCGAGCCGCCGCGCGATGTTCTCGAGCTCACCGAGCTTTACCGTGCGGTTGCAGGTGGTGCAGGGGCTCGGGGTGTCGCCCTCGAGGTAGGCGTCGACGAAGGGCTCCACCACGCGGGCGCGGAAGAGCTCGCGGCGGTCGAAGGTGAAGTGCGGAAACCCGAGCGCGTCCGCGGTACGGCGCGCATCGTATTGGTCTTCTGGAGCGCAGCAGCGGCTGTGGCCGCCCTTTGCTTCGGGGTCGTCCGGATAGTCCCAGAGGTGGAGCGTGACGCCGACCACGTCGTAGCCGGCGTCGACCAGGCGCGCCGCGGCCACGCCGGAATCGACGCCACCGCTCATCGCCACGAGGACGCGTTCTTTCGAGCCCACGAGAGCTTCCTTACCACGCGTTCGCGACCTCGGCGTCGTGATCGGAGCCAGCTTCGACGCCTCCACGCTTCCCATGTAAGCGCGTTCGTGGGGTCAGCGCCTTATCGGAGGCTTCGGGCCGAGCTCGCGGGAGAGCGACTCCACGGTGCGCGCCATCACGCGGCTCACCCAACTTTTGTGGAGTCCGAGCTTCGCGCCCACCTCTTCGAGAGACAGATCCTCGAAGTAGTGAAGGCGCAGGATTTCGCGCTCGGTCTCGGGGCGGTCGGCCATGATCTCTTCGACCCGTCGCAAGAGAATACGCTTTTCCACCTCGAGCTCTTCGGACCGCTCGTCGCGGACGTCGTCGAGGGCGTCGCCACCGCGTTGACCGAGAAAACCGAGGGCCATGGCCACGGCCGCTTGGGATAGGCGCTCGGCCAAGACGGTGTCGGCTTCTTCGGCGGTGCGCTTGGGCGCGGAGGCGTCGTTTTCGGCGTTGGCGACCGCGATTTCCTCGGCGCGCTCGTAGGCTCGCAGGCGGTCGTACATGTGCCGCGAGAGGGCCGAGGTGCTGCGCAGCCCGTCGATGATGGCGCCACGAATGCGGAAGCTCGCGAACGAGCGGAAGGGAACGCCGTGCGAAGCATCGTAGGAGCGCGCTGCGCGAAGCAGCCCTTCGCGGCCGGACGAGCGCATGTCGTCGAGGTCGGCGCGGGGGATGGTCCGCTTCATCGAACGCGCGACGATTTCCACGAGCTCGAGCGTCGAGGTCACGAGCGCGACGACTTCGGGCGAATCGGCCGGCGGCCTTTGCTGCGTGTCGGAGCTCACCTCGGTGTGGGCGAATGTACTTGGGACCCCCGCGGACTTCAATCGAGTCGAGGAGGGTTCCGACTCGTGCTAGGTCAGGGGCATGTGTCCGGTGGTTTCGTCCGTGACGGTTCGCCCACGCCGAGGTCGTCGTGGAGCGGCCTGAGCTCGCGGGGCGGTGCGGGTCCTGCGCGCGCTTCGTGCGCGTGGTGGAAGAGATCGACGCACACGGGGAAGTGAAGCGCCACGGCGAGTGTCTGCTCGAGGCCTGGCCCGCGCCCCTCTACGAGAACAACACCTGCAACCGGTACGTACTGCGTGGCACCTTCACGCTGAAGCCGAAGAAGCCCGAGCCCACGCGGCGCTCCGGATCGTCGGCCAAAGAGACCTATCTGCCACCCGAGGTGGTGCTGCCCGAGGAGCTTTTGGACATGGACGTCGACGAGTTTCGCAATGTGCTTCGCCAGGTCATCCGTGAAGAGCTCGCTACGTCCCCGGTGGAGCTCGGGGCGCGCTGGCGCGGAGGTGAGCTCGTGCTCCTTCCCGGCAACAAAGAGACCGCCGAGAAGCGCGTTCCCCTCGACGCTTTCTTCCATAAAATCGTGATGATGCGCGACAAGCTGCGCGTCCTCGAGCAGAAGGTAAACGGCAGCGCCCAACTCGGCGCGGACGAGAAGGTCCAGCTCCAGCAGTACATCACGCAGTGCTACGGCACGCTCACCACGTTCAACGTCCTCTTCGCCGACAAGAACGATCACTTCGTCGGTCAGAAGAGCGAGTAGGCACGCGAGTGGAGCGTTCGGTCGCGGCGTGCCGGGACGTGTCGCGTCGGGCGTCTCGTTTCGCGCGTGCGTGGTGCGTGGGCGGCCTCGTCGCGTTCGCCTCGGGGTGCAGCGGTCCCAAGTCGCCCGAGGGCACGACCGTGGAGGAGCGCACGGAGCTGCCTCCCTTCGCGTTCGATTCGCTCGACGAGCGAAGAGTCTCGCGTGAAGCCCTCCTGGGAAAACCCGCGGTCCTCGTGTTTTTGACCACCTGGGACATCGTGAGCCAAGCCGCCGTGGGCAAGCTCGTGAAGATGGCCGAGCGCGACGGCGAGAGCGTGCGCTACGTGATGGTCGCCCTGCACGAGCCCCACGAGCGCGAGCTGGTCGAGGCGTACGTGCGCTCCACCAAGTTCAAGGGGCCGGCCGCGCTCTCCGACAGCGAGACCCGCGCCGGTCGAGGTCCGCTCGGCGACGTGCACGTGGTGCCTACGGTGCTCGTGGTCGACGCGCGCGGCAAGCTCACCGCGAAGTTCGTCGGCCTCACCAAGACCGAAGTTTTGCGCGAGGCGGTCGAGGCTGCCAAAAAGAGCCCCGACCGCGTCGGCGAATGACCGCTTACTTCGGCTGAACGGGGGCCGAGGTGGTCGAGCCCGCGCCGAAGAACGAGAGATCGGCGGGCTTGGACGGGATGGTGAGCTCGTTCAAGGTGATCGAGCTTCCCTTGGGCACGACCTCGAAGAGCACGCCCGTCTTGGTGAAGCCGTAGATCGAGCCGCCCCAGAACGCGACGCCGAACACGTCGGCCTGGCCACGAAGCTCACCCCAATTTTTGGTGATGGCGCCGGTCTTCGGGTCCACTTCGACCAGGCAGTCGCTCGCCGAACACTGTCCCGAGTTTCCCGTGGCTTTCACCGTGAGGTAGGTGGGGCCTTCGATGACCGAGACGATGTCGCCGCTCGAGATGAGCTTGCCCGTGGGCTCGAGCTTGCCGATGGTGGTGAGCACGCCCGTCTGGGGCTCGATGCGCACGTAGTCCGAACCGACGTAACCGACCAGGGCCTCGGTGGCCGGGTCGAGCGAGCCCTTGGGCACGAACGAGAGCGAGTTGGGGAAGCTCTTGGTGGCCGGCGCGTCGGCGACCTTGGTGCACTTCGCGGTCGCCGTCTCGATGCGGTAGAGGCCCGAGTACGTGGTGCCGTACATCACCGACTTTTCGTCGAGGGCGATGTCGATCACCTGCTCTTTGCCCTCGTTGCAGCCCGAAAAGTCACCGATTACGCTGACGGCTTTGGTGTCGGGGTCGAGCTTGTAGAGCGTCTTTCCCGAGTGCCCGAACACGGCGGCGGGGCCGGTGGGCGTGCGCGCGTCCACGTTCGCGTCGGTGAAGATGGGCGCGCTCGCGTCGGTGGTGGGGACGGGCGGCGCAGCGTCGACCGCGGCGTCGTCGTCCTCGAAGGTGGCGCGCCCGGTGCTGGCGCAAGCCGCCACGGAGCCCACCAAGGTGACGAAAGAACAGGTCAAAAGGGTGCGGAGAGAAGGCGAAGAAAAAAGCACGGTACGCGTAGCCTAGTCGTGAACGGGTTTCGGTCAAACGAGCGCGTGAGAAAGGCGGTCGTCGTGATGCGTCAGGCGGTGGTGAGCGAGCGGACGAGGTCCGGTTTCACCACCTTTCCGAGTGGATTGCGTGGCAACGAAGCGACGATTCGTACCTCTTTCGGAACTTTGTAGGGCGCGAGCCTCTCCTTGCAGAATGCACGCAGCTCGGCCTCGGTCGGTGCGGGGTGACCTTCGCGCACGAGCACGCAGCCGACCACCCGATCGCCCCAGGCCTCGTCCGGAAGGCCGACCACGGCGGCATCGAGCAGCGCCGGGTGCTCGCGCAGTACCTCTTCGATCTCGAGCGCGCTCAGCTTGTAGCCGCCGCTCTTCAGGATATCGACGCTCGTGCGACCGAGGATCTTGAAGCTCGGGTCGGACCCGTCCGGCTTGGTCTCGCGGGTCACCGTGTCTCCGGTTCGGAACCACGGACGGCCTCCGTCGGTGGCGGGAACGAACGCCTTTTCGGTCTCCTCGGGACGCTCGAAATAGCCCGAAAAAACGCTGGGACCGCGGATCAAGAGCTCGCCAACCTCGGCCTCGTTGCCGTGCGCGTCGACGATGCGGGTCTCCACCGTGGGCAGCGGGTGACCGACGCAGCCCGGGCGTCTCTCGCCCTCGAGCGGGTTCGTGAGACCGACGCCGATCTCGGTCATGCCGAAGCGCTCGAGGGGATACTTGCCCGAGCACGCACGGAACATCTCGCCGAGCGAGGTGGGGAGCGCGGCGCTTCCGCTGGTCGCCAGGCGGAGGCCGCGCGCGCCGGCCGTCCAGCGTTCGCGGGTCTCCGGAGAGGCCGCGTCGAAGGCGACCGACAGGCGCTGGTACATGCTGGGCACGCCCATGAACACCGTGCACTCGGCGAGCGAGTCCCACACGCGCTCGGCCTCGAAGGGCTGAAATCGTGTGCAAGCGCCGCTCCCCAGGGCCGTGAAGAGCGCGATGGCCAGGCCGTGCATGTGGTGGATGGGCAGCGTGTGCAAGAGCACGTCGGAGGAGGAAAATCCCCAGGCGCGACCGACCAGCTCCTGCTGCGTGGCGAGGTTCTCGTGGGTGAGCACGGCGCCCTTCGGGCGACCGGTGGTGCCGCTCGTGTAGAGCTGGAGCGCGGGATGGGACGGCGTGAGCTCGGGCAGGGCGAGTCCCTTCGCGGAGCGCGCGGCCTCGGTGCGCACGAGGCGTTTTCCCTCGGCAAGCGGAGCGGCGAGGCTCTCGAATTCGGGAGCCACGACGAGCGTCTTCACGTGGGCGTCCGTGCAGAAGTAGAGGCGCTCGCGCTCCGGATAGAGCGGGGTGAGCACCACTCCGGTGCCGCCGGCCAGAAACACTCCGAACAGCGCCTCGACGAAGGCCGCGCCGGGCGGAACGAGCAGCGCGACGCGCTCGCCGTTCAGGGAAGGTCGGCCCTCGAGCAGCTCCTCAGCGAACGCACGCGAGCCGCGCACGAGCTCGGCGTAGGTATGCGCGCCGCGCGCGTCGACGACGCCCGGAGAGGACGACGAGTCGTTCGCGAGCCAGCGCAAAACGAGCGGGGAGGCCATCTCGTGCTCTCTAAAGGAAAGTGCGAGATTTTCAACGAAACTCGCGAGTTTCCTGGTCGAAAACGCGCGAGAGTCGTACCGCCTCAGCTCGGAGTCTCGCTTCAGTTCGGAGGGTCGATCACGTACGCGAAGTAGGGCGCGACTGCTTCTTCCGGCGTCGAGCCACCGTCGCGCGTGTGGCCGTCCTCCTCGAAGACGAACCCGTGATCGCCGAAGACGTAGAGCAACGTGCGCTCGGGCGAGCGGCCGTTCGTGATGGGGCTCTTCGCCGAGACGAGCGAGTGCGCGTGACGGGCGACCGCGTGGCCGAGGGCCTCGACGAGCGGGTCGGTGTCTTCGGGGCCGCGCGGGAGCTGGCGCCAAGCGGCCACCGTGTCGAGCGTGAAGAGGTCACGCGCGCCGATGCGCACGCGGCGGAGCGAGCCGCGCGCGTGCCACTCGGCCTCGTGCAGCGACTCGTCCGGGCGCGCTTGGCCGAGCGCGGCGACGCCGCGAGCGAGCGTGTCCTCTTGGCGCGCCGAGGTCGACGGCAGCGCGGCGAACAAGAGGCCCGACTCGACCAGCGCGGTCGGTGCGAGCATCGACGCGACCTGCTCGTGCATGCGCAGACCGAGGTCGGCGCGCAAGCTCGGGACGAGCAAGAGGCTCGTGGTGCGTGCGCCCACCGAGCGTCCGAGGCGAATCGCCTCCTCGAAGGCGTCGAGCACCATGCGCGGGCGCTTGCCCGTGAGGGCGAAGGTGGGCGCGGCGTCGGCGTAGGCGCGCTCGAAATTGCGGCGGAACGTGCCGTGGACCTGCTCGGCGCGCGCGTCACGGTGACCGCGATCGAGCATCTCGCCGAGCGGCAAGTAGTGCTCGAGGAAGAGCCGCTTCAGCATGGCGAGGGGCTGCGGACCGCGCACCGCCGCGAGGGCGCGAGCATGCATCGCGACGGCCTCCGGATCGGCGCGGAAGACCGGGCGCGGCTCGGGGGCGACGGGCGCGCTCTCGAGCTCGTCTTCGTCGTCTTCCTCTTCCGTCTCGTCGATCTCGGCGAGCTCGTTCAGGTGGGCCATGCTGACCGGTCGCGCTTGCGTCGGCGCTTCGGCCTCGAGGTCGTCGAGGGGAGTCGTGTCGGCTTCGACGAAGTGGGTCTCTTCGTCTTCGTCGGGCGTGACCGCGGGGTAGACGACCGGCGTCTGTTCGGTGGCCGCGGCCTCTTCGACCGGGAAATCACGGTCGATCGCGCGCGTCTCCGGCATCACGGCCGAGCCGCACGCCGACGTGAGCGCGAAGAGCGAGATCAGCGGTACGGGGCGTCCGTACGCAGCGGCGCGCGCGTCGCCGTCGTCGAGCAGCACGACCAGCGGACGCTCGCGGGTCGCATGGGCGAGCGAAGCGAGGGTCGAGGAGTCTTCCGGCGTGAGCGCCGGCTCGCGCACGTTCGTCAGCGAGTCGAGCGAGAGCACGAGCCCGGAGGCGCCGATTTGGCGGGCGCGGAAGAGCTGATCGCCGAGGCGGTCTTCCACGTGGGGCATGGGGCCCGGAGCGCCGAGGCCGGAGAGGCGCGCCTCGACCGCGTCTTCCAGGTAAGGGCCGAGCTTCCCTCGTTGCTCGCGCTCGGGCGAAGGAACGCGCACCACGAGCGCGCCCTCTCCGAGCAGCTCGAGGCAGCGGCGTTCGCGCGCCTCGGCGCTCGCGAGCTCGAGCGCACCCACGAGCGTGTCCCCGTCTCCGTCCAGATCGTCGACGTTCGAGGTCGCGTCTTCGCGCGTGACGCCAGCGGTGCCAGCGTGGTTGGACTGCGTGAGGGCACTGTCGGGCATGCCGGCAAGGTCGTCCGGACGGGGCGCCCGAGTCCAATTTTCGGCCAATAAATAGCCGGTTTCTCGCGAAAACGAACGAGAAGTGCTCCCCGCACCGCCGCGCACGGTCCATGAACCCCTAGCCATCGGCTAGGTGGGAAGCTGAGGTGGCGCTTCAGGCTTCCGAGTTATCCGGCTCGTGAGAGCAGGCCCGGCGTGCACACCGCACCCCCATCGCGACCCTGGTTCGAGAACATAAGGGATCCATGACGCCGAGACACGACGGCACGAGGAGCTTCCCCAAGCTAGGAGGCGCGCACGTCCGCGTCAACGCGTGAGCTGCGAGATTGACGAGATGCCTTCGCGCGATCCCGTCGCAGGGGTCCGAGATCAGGGGCAGGGCGGGAGCGCGTCGAGCCACTCGCCGAGCGCTGCGACGCCCGCGGTGTCGACCTTGTGGCTGCTTATGGGCGGCATCTGGATGCGCTCGAGCTTGTCCCGCGTGTTCGCGCGAACGTAGAGGGCGCTCAGGTCTTTGTTACCGCCCGCGAGGTTCTTCAGCGCGCCACCGGCGTCGGGCGGGGCGAAGCGCGAATCGGTGCAATACGAAGTGGTGTAGAGCGACAGCGCCGAGACCGCCGTGGGCGTGGCCGTGAGGACTTCGCTCGGCTTCAGGGCGAGGCGCAAGCTCACCGCGGACGCGCCGGCGAAAGGGGAGTCGTTGTGGCATGCGGCGCAGTTTCCGTGCAGCCACTTTATGGCCGCAGAAGCCTTGCCGGTCGAGTCTTCGGGGAGCACGGCGGTGGTCTGCGTGGGCGGCGCGGTCAAGCGGCCATCGGCGACGAGCTTCGCGAGCGTCACGCCCTGCGCGCCCGGCATGGCGAGGCTCACCGGCTCGAGCCCCAGCAGCTGATCTTGCCCACCGTAGTGGCAGGTGTCGCACTTGTTCGGGGTCGGGATCTCGTAGCCGTCGGCGAGGATGGCGCCGTCGTCGAATCGTTTGGCTGCGGTCTCGGTCGCGTTCCAGCGGTAGGTGGTGCGACGCCAGGTTTTGTCGGCGACCTTCACGTAGTGGCGGGTCTCGATGCGCTTGCCCTCGAGCTTGAACTCTTTCCAGACCTTGGTGCCCACGGGCCACTTCCACGCGGCCATGTCGGAGGTGTCGATCTTGGCGCCGGCCGGGAGGAACAAGAAGCGCGATTTTTCGGCGCCGTCGCTCCAAAACGGCGTTCCCGGCACGTACGGCGCGACGTCGGCCGAGACGGTCTTCGAGGTCACGCTCGTGTAGAGGCCGGTGCATCCGAGATCGGTCGGCAGGCCGTCCGGGCCCTTGTCGTCGCAGGGATCGGCCGCGTCTGCGGCGTCGGGCGGAGGCGCGGTATCGGCCACGGCCGCATCGGTGGGCAAAGGAGCGGCCGTGTCCGGCTGGGCACCGGCGTCGGTCGAGCCTTCCGGGTCGCTCGAACAGGCGGCGAGCGATGCTCCGGTGGCGAGCCCCGAGGCCAAGAGCAAGGTCAAGCCGAACCGCAACGAAGGAGCGCGCATGGCGAAAAAGCTTACGGTGTCGAGACCGTGAAGTCGATCGCCGACGTGCGGATCACGTCAGGTGACGATCGAGGAGGAGCTCGCGAACCGCGCGACGAAGTCGGAGTGCGCTTCGAGGTCCGAATCGCCCGGGCGCGCCTTGGCGAAATCGCGATCGGAGTAACCGCTGCGGATGCGAACGACCTCGATGCGGCGCTCTCCCACCGTTTCGAACGCGATGCGCCAGGCCTTCACGGAGAGCACGGACTGCCCATCTTCGTGGCGGATCCTGCGATACGCGTGCGGCTCCGGACCGAGCGAGAGATGGTCGCGGATCCTTCGCTCGAGCGACAGTCCCGAGCGCTCCTCGACGTACCGGCACGCTTCGAGCGCTTCCGGCCGGAACACGACCTCGTACGAAGCGCGCGGGTCGGACGGGGTCGACGCCGCGCCCCTCGACGCTCCGTGCGACTCTTCCAGCCAGCCCGCCCGTGCGTCGGGGAAGGCATCCGTATACGCGAGGTAGGGCTTGATGTCGTAGATGGGCGTGCCGTCCAGGAGGTCCACGTCGAGAATGTGCAGCGTGCATCCTTCGACGCGTACGAGGCGCACCACCGAGAGCCCGAGACCGTTCGGACGATGGGGAGAGCGCGTGGCGAACACCCCTCGTTTCTTCTCGCTGCGCGGGGGCTGCACCTTCAGGCTCTTGGTCGCAGGCGCGCGGTCGAAGCCGAACACGAGGAAAATGCGGTCGAAGCCCTCGAGGTCCGAGAGCCCGTCGCGCAAGGTCGGGTCGACCTCGACCGTGCCGGGCACGTCGCGCGCGGCGAGCGGCTGACGAGGGGCGTCCGCTTTTTCCCGAAAGGGCGTTTTCGCGTACGCGACCGGCCGCAGCAAAAGCTCGTGCGGCGCTCGCTCGTCACTCATCGACGCGCGAGACGCTCGCAGCGCTTCGTGCCGATCACCACGTGAACGCCTTGATTGGAGGGCAGCATGTCCTCGATGCGCTCGGTCGTTTGCGGCCGCCCCGTGAAGATGTCGATGTGGTTCTCCCGCACCTTGAGCCCGCGATCCTCGACCGCCACGCAGCCGTCGTGGGTAGTGCCGCCTTCGCCGAGGGGCAATCCGTCGAGCTCGGGGATATAGAGCGCTGTGCCCATGGGCAGGAGCGAGGTGTCGGCGGCCACGCTCCGCAGCGGCGTGATGGGCTTGCCGGCTGCGCCGCGTCCCCACGGGTAGCTCTTCGCGTCGAGCGCCTCGAAGCAGATCTTTTGGCCCGTGCGCGGGCACACGTCCGCGCACGCGCAGTCGCGCTTGGCGAAGCTCACCGTGCCGCCCTTTTGCAGCGAGCCCGAGCCCTGCACGCAGAGCGCCTCGAAGAAGCCTCGCGGTACCGTGCCGAGCGCGCCGCACGAGCCGTCGCGCAGGGTGACCGTGTCGGTTCCGCCGCGTCCGGCGAAATCGGCTTCCGCGGGGAAGTCGTAGTACGTGTTGCGGAAGGCGCCGAGGTTCTGTCCGCGCACGTCGGCTGGCACGTTGTCCTTGGCCTCGAGCGTGACCGTTCCACGATGGGGTGGAGGAGGTCCTTCCGGGCTACGCGCCGAGGGAAGGGCGGGCTCGCTCGCTGGCGTGAGGGGCTCTTCGATGTACGAAGAACCGGTGCCCCAACCGCACGCCGCGAGAGCGACGGGGAGGGCCAAAGCAGGAGCGAAGAGACGTGCGCGCATGGCTGCATCCTTCCTGACCGGAGCCTTTTCGGTCAAACTCGCGGCCATCTTGCCTCTGTCCCGTTGCGTCGCTTTTGCGTTTTTCTTCGTTATTTTAATGGTTTGCGCGGAACGTCACGCGGGGGCCCATACCCTCGGGTTGTCGTCGGGCGAGTACCGGGCGGAGGGATCGAAGGTCTTCGTGAGGGCTTCCTTCGCGGTCGCCGATGGGCTTCGACTGACGGCGCGCCTCGACGGCGACGGGGACGGGCGGGTCTCGGCGAGCGAGGTTTCGGCAGCCCGTGAGTCGCTCGCGAAGGCTCTCGGAGAAGGCCTCGTGATCACCGGTGACGGGAAGCGCTGCGCGCCCACCCTGAACGATGCCGCGCTCACCGAAGGGGACGGCCTGCTGGTCGAGCTCTCGTTCGCGTGCGGTGACGAGCCACGAGAGGTCGAGGTGTCGCTCCCGCTGCTCGCGACTCTCGGGGAGACGCATCGCCACGTGGCGCGCACGGTCGGTCTGGCGACCGCGGACGTGCTGCTCTCGAGCGCGAGCCCGAAGGCCACGCTGCGCCCTCGCCCGGCTTCGGCCGATGCCGAGGTCTCACGGGACCCGAAGCCCGAGCGGCCTCCGACGACGCGATTTCGCCCGCTGGTCTTTCCGCTGCTCGCGTTGGGAATGGCCTCGGCGGTCTACGGGTACTTCAAGTCGGAAGGGCGCCTGTCGCGTCGCACGCGGGCGAGCGGCCTCGGGCTCGCGCTCCTCTTGGTGCTCGGGGTGGCGTCTCGCTTCTTGTTCTCGTGATGCCAAGTTGTCACGGACGGTCCAGGTGTTCGCCAACTTGGCGCCGCTTCGCCGGCTTCCATGCGGAAACGTCGAGGAAATCCGCGACGCGGGCCTGGCACGCCGATGGCTATTGCCTCGGCATGACCCACCTCTTTCCGACCTGGTTTCCGCACCTCGTATCGCTCGCAGCCGCGACGCTGCTCGTGTTCGGGATGAAGCGAAGCGTGCCTTCGTCACCCGATCGGACGTACGCCTTCCGCGCTTGCCCGAAGCGCTCGCGCTAGCTCGTGGGCTCCGGCGCTTTCGGTTTGGTCGCTTGAAAGGTGACCGCGGCGACGATGAGCGCACCGCCGAAAATCGCCGACCGCGCGGGCCGCTCGCCGGTGGCGAGCACCACCCACACCGGGCTCAGGATCGGCTCGATCGAGGCGAGCAGCGAGCTCTCGAGCGCGGGCAGGGCACGCACGGCCCGTGCGTAGAGCAGGTACGGCAGGGCGATTTGGAAAGCCCCGAGGGCGAGCAAAATGCCCCACTCGCGAGGCTCGGTCGGCGGCGCGCGGAAGAGCCAGGGCGCGCACACGAGCGCCGCGAGCACGTTGCCCAAGGTCATGGCGACGAGTGGCGCGGAAGGGTCGGGGGAGAGGCCGTCCCGCGCCCGGGCGCGGTCTTCCAGGCGCAAGAACACCGGGAGGCCGGCGAAGCCGAAGCTCGACGCGATGGCGACGGCGTTGCCCAGCTTTCCGTCCAGGGAAAGCTCGCCGAAGAAGAAGAGCACCATGCCCGCGAACGTGGCGCAGACCGCGAGGATCTCTCGCCGGCCTACCCGCTCGCCCAGCAAAAAGGGCGAGACGAGCGCTACGTAGATGGGCGCCGTGTACTGCAGCAAGATCGCGTTGGCGGCGGTGGTGAGCTTCGCGGCCACGACGAAGGTGACCACCATGAGCGCGTAAGACGCGGCCGCACAGAGCACACGTGCGCGACCTGCCGTCGCACGGATCTCGTCGAAGGTCCGCGAACGAGAGAGCGCGAGCCCCATCACGAGTGCGGCGAACACGGCGCGTGTCCCCGCGATGGACGTCGCGGGCAGCGCGCCGAGCAACTTCACGCCCACTCCTCCGCCGCTCCACAGCACGGCCGCCGCGACGACCAAGACCCGCGCGAGCCTCTTTTCCGCGTGCGTCGCGAGTGACGTCACGTGGCAGCCGGCGGAGGGGCGTCGCCCTCGATCTGCTTGCGTCCGTGCTCGATCGCCTCGATCGCGCGTCGGCGGAGCTCGCGGAGGTGGTCGAGTCGACCATGACCGCGTCCAATCAAGAGGCCAAAGGTGTCCGACAGGCGCGGCAGCTGATCCAGCCACGCGAGCGCAGCGAACGGGCTCGCCACCACCACGCCGCACGCCACAATCGACGTAGGTAGCGGCAAGAACACGAACGCGAGGAGCGAGAGCACCGCCGCCCATACCGGAAAGAGCACGAGCCCCGCGCCGAACTTGTAGGTCGAGGTCATGTCGGAGTGCTCTTGGTCGGTCGCGCGCACGAGCTGCCGAGGCACCTGATAGGGCAAAAAGTAGAGAATCGTGCCGACGAGCGCGAGCGGCACCACGGCGAGCAGAGCCGCGAGACCGAGCACGGAGCGG
This sequence comes from Polyangiaceae bacterium, assembly GCA_965225775.1. Classification (GTDB taxonomy): domain Bacteria; phylum Myxococcota_A; class Polyangia; order Polyangiales; family Polyangiaceae; genus JAAFHV01. The sequence goes on from OZ245328.1 coordinate 323,936, forward strand.
CTCTCGAGGGTGCTCTCCGGCCGACGCACGAGGGTGTCGCTCGTGCGCACCTCGCCGAGCGCGCGGTAGTACGCGTCCACGGCGTCGCGTACGCGGTGGAGGGTCTCCGATTCGTCCGCGAGGACTTTACGTGCAGCTTCCACGCGTCTCCCGATGACGTTGCGCGTCTCGAGGGAGTCGTCGCCCGCGTCGTTCGAGAGAAGCTCGGCCACGCGCGTGATGAGCGCGCGCTCTTCCCATGTTTTTCCTTCGACGACGAGCTCGGTCAGCTCGTCGCGTATGGTGTCGGTGATGGCGGCCGCGAGCGCGTCGCCTCCGAGGTCTCCGAGGGAGTCGATGCGGACCACACGCCCGTAGGTCACGAGCACACGCGAGCGGAAGATGTCGCGTTCGTCGAACTCGAGCCCTACCGCTTGCACTTCGAGGTCGCGGCCGCCCTCGGCTTTGGCGCGTGCGAGCATGCGTCCCGCGCCGGATCGAAACCCCACGAGGTGAGGCTCGTTGTGGCTCGTTCCTTCTGGAAAAATAAGGATATTGCCGCCGTCTTTCAGGTGCATACCGACGCGCTCGAAGACCGCGTCGTTGTCCTTCTCGGATTTGTTCGGGTCGTCGCGGCGGCGCACGATGGGCACCGCCTCGACCACGTCGAGAAGCCAAGAGAGGCCTCGGATCTTCCAGAGGGTGCTCTTCGCGACGGGCGAGAGCGGGCACTCGGTGCACGTGACGAGCACGAGAGGATCGACCAGCGCGTTCACGTGGTTGGCCGCGAAGAGTCGGCCGCGCACGTCGGCGGTGGGCACGTCGCCGACCACCTCGATCTCGCGGAAGTAGGTGCGGGTCGCCACGCGGAAGAAGCGGGTGAGGACCCGCCGGATCGGGTGCGCTTTTCGAGGCATCCTAGCCTGCACGTTTACACGAGTTTACCCCGGCGGGGTGACGCGATGACCGCGCTCGCTCGTCGGTCACGAGCCGGTCGTTCTTTACGCACGCCGGCCGAAAGACGAACATACCTCATGCGCAAAACTGCGTTCCTTCTCGTCGTCCTCGCGCTCTCCGCCTGCGGTGGGCCATCCACGACCTCCCCGACGCCGGTCGCAAGCACGGCTCGGCCCGCGTCGTCGGCATCCGCCCCCGCCACGGAGTCCGCGGCGCTCGGCGCGAAAGACGTCGATCGCATGCTGCAGAAAGCTTGGAAAGAAGCGGCGGTCGTTCCGGCCAAACCGGCCGACGACGCGACCTGGCTGCGACGCGTGCACTTCGACGTGGTCGGAACGCCGCCTTCACCGGAAGAGGCGCGGGCCTTCGTCGCCGACACTTCCGCGGACAAGCGTGCGAAGAAGGTCGACGAGCTGCTCGCCTCGCCCGCGTACGTCGATCACTGGACGAGCTACTGGGACGACGAGCTCATCGGAAAAGAAGCACGAGACGCGCGCCTCGACCGCGCGCAGTTCCGCGCCTGGCTCCACGGGCGCTTCGCGGCGAACGCGAGCTGGGACTCCATGGTGACCGAGCTCGTCGCGGGCACCGGGCAAAACGGCGAGGGTGGCCCGCGCACGCAGCTCGTGGTCGACATGCCCATGGCCGATTCGGCGGCCGACAAGTCGGAAAAGCCAGGCGCTCCCGCGGCGACGGGGCCCGTGAACGGTGCGGTGAACTACCTGCTCCACTTCGCGACTCCGCAAGATCTCGCAGGAGCGTCTTCGCGCACCTTCCTGGGCGTGCAGATTCAATGTGCGCAGTGCCACGACCACAAGACCGAGAAGTGGAAGCAAGACGACTTCCGCAAGCTCACTGCCACGTTCCTTCATGCCGAAGTCGAGCCCATCGATAAGGGACAGGTGAAGGGAATTCGCCGCGTGATGGTGGGGGACTACGCGAACGTTCCACCTCGGCTGGCCAAGAAAGAAGAGCTCGGTCCGATCGTGGCCGCCAAGCCGACGGCGCTCGATGGCACCCCGCTCGACAAGGGAAAAGAAAGCCGAAAAGCGCTCGCGGCGTGGATGACCTCGCCCAAGAACGAGTGGTTCGCCAAGGCCTATGTGAACCGCATGTGGGCGCATTTTCTCGGCCGAGGTTTCGTCAACCCGGTGGACGACATCCGCCCCTCGAACCCCACGGTCGCCCCTGAAATTCTGGACGCGCTCGCGAAGGACTTCGCCTCTCGAGGTTTCGATCCCAAAAAGCTCATTCGAACGATTTGCGCCACCGAGGCCTACGGGCTCGCTTCGGGCGGAGGAGAGAACCTCGGTCCCGACAACCTGCTCTGGGGCCGTTTCCGTATCGTGCCGCTCGGTCCCGAAGAGCTCTTGAACCATCTCTTCGCGGCGACGCGTCTCGAACGCGCCGCCGAGTCCGCGAAGATCCAGAATCTCCCTCTCTTGAAGGCCCAGCTCGCGCGCAGCTACCAATTCTTGTTCGACGTGGACGAGGTGGAAGACGCTCGCGGTTTCGAGGGAAGCGTCACGCAGGCGCTCACGCTGCTGAACGGCAGCGTGGTCGGCTACGGCACCCGTTCCATCCCCGGGACCGCGCTCGCCGAGATCCTCTCCGCTCCCGGTGACGATGCGAGCAAGGTCGACGCGCTCTACCTTCGAGTGCTCGCCCGTCGTCCGACCGACGCGGAACGTGCGCGCGCGCTCGCGTTCGTCGACGAGGGCGCAAAACGTCCCGCGCCCGCCGAATCCGACGCTCCCAAATCGCCCGAACCGACCAAACGCGAGCAGCGCGCCCTCAAAAAAGGCGGCAAGAAGGGCGTCCCGATGGACACCCCGCAGCTCGGCAAGCTCGGACGCAAGAGCACGGCGGACGGGCGCACGCGGGCGTTCGAGGACTTGTTTTTCGCACTTTTGACGTCGAGCGAGTCGCTCGAGAACCACTGAGGACGCCCCCATGAGCCATCCTACTCGACGTGACGTTCTCCGCGCTTTTTCGGCCACCGCGCTCGCCTCGCTCGTCGCCCGCGCCACCCTTCGCGAGGCCTTGGCGCAAGGGAGGGAAAGGCCCGGCCAGGGGGCGCCCGCTGCCAAGGCCAAGGCCGTGATCGTGCTGTGGATGAACGGTGGCCCGAGCCACGTGGACACCTGGGACCCCAAGCCGGGCACCAAGGTCGCCGGCCCACACAAGGCCATCGCCACGCGCACCGCGGGGCTCCAAATCAGCGAGCACATGCCGCAGCTCGCCCGCCTGTCGGACAAGCTCGCGGTGGTGCGCGGGCTCACCTCGAAAGAGGGAAATCACCAGCGTGCCAACTATCTGTATCATACAGGCTACTCGCCGAATCCGACCGTCGATCATCCGTCGCTCGGAGGATGGACGAGCAAGCGGCTCGGGCCGCCGCAGGGAGGGTTGCCCGCCTTCGTGTCGCTCGGCGGGCCGAGTCACGGCGCGGGCTTCTTCGGCGTTCAGCACGGCCCGTTCGTGATGCAAAAACCCGGCACGCTCCCGCCCAACGTCACGTACGGCGACGGAGTGGACGCGGCCCGCTTCGACGCGCGGTTGTCCCTTTTGGACGCGATGGAGAGCGACTTCGCGCAGCGCACGGGGGACGCGAAGATCGAGGGACGACGCGCGCTCACCAAGCAGGCCGTGTCGCTCATGCGCGCGAGGAGCCTCTCCGCCTTCGACCTGTCGCGCGTCCCGAAGAGCGAGAGCGATCCGTTCGGCGACACCGACTTCGGGCGAGGCTGTTTGGTCGCGAGCCGTCTCGTCGAGGCGGGTGTCCGCTACGTCGAGGTCTCGCTCGACGGTTGGGATACGCACCAAGACAACTTCGGCCGAACCGAGAAGCTCATGAAGACGCTCGATCCGGCGTTCTCGTCGCTCCTCCTCGAGCTCGAACGGAAGCACCTGCTCTCGTCGACCACCGTGATGTGGCTCGGCGACTTCGGCCGCACGCCGCGCATCAACGCGAACGAAGGGCGCGATCACTTTCCGGGGGCGGCGAGCGCGGTGCTCGCCGGGGCGGGCATTCGTGTCGGTCAGGTCTACGGGCGGACCGACGCGACCGGCGAGAAGGTGGTGGAAGGGGCGGTCTCGGCGGCGAACTTGCTGGCCACCGTCGGCTCCGTGCTCGGACTCGATCCGAACGACGCGGCCATTTCACCTGCGGGGAGGCCGATCGCGCTCACCGACGGCGGAAGCCCGGTCCAAAAGCTTCTCGTCTGACTCGTCCGAGGGTCGCGCGGCGAGAGACGTCGAGCTCCGACTTTCGGCGCCGACGTCTCCCGCGTCTTCACGCAGCTCGGCCAAGAGCTCGGCCGAGACCACGAACTTCGGCGTGGGCGCGTTGATCGCGTCCGGACGGAGTCGTTCACGAGGTGGGGGACTTGCCGACCCCCGGGCCTACGGGGAGGGCAGCCTGGCCAGGGTCGGCAGGCAGCATCGCGGCGTCCACCGCTCGAAGCTCGCCGTCGCCGAAGCCCCGAAACGCGACGGTTCGATGGGGGCGTACGAGCGAGAGCTCGTAGAGCTCGTTGTAGGCCGCGAACACCTCGGGCTCGGGCTTCAAGCGCCCGAGGGCACGGCCGATGGCGAGCGGATACTGGCCCTTTGCCTCGGCCACGAGTGATGCCACTCGCAGGCTCGTCTGGGCGTCGAGCTCGGCCACGGCGAGCCGGCCCGCTTCGTCCACGTCCGCCTTGGCGCGCTCGAGGCGTGCCGCGATGGTCTCGAAAATCTGACGCGACACTTCGGGCAGCAAGCTCACGTTGCGAATGAACACGAGCTCGACCTTGACGCCCCAGCGTGTGGTCTCTTGGCCGATGTCGCGCTGGAGAATGGTCGCGAGCTCGGTGCGGTCGCAGAGGATCTCTTTGAACTCGCGATTTCCGAGGATGCTCGTGGCGGCGTGGGACACGAGGTTCTGAAGCGACGCGTTCCAGTCGGCGACGTGGAAGAGCGCCTTCTCGGGATCGTCGACGCGTACCTCGAGCCATAGGTCGACGATGACCGTGGTGCCGCGCGAGTCGTTGACGTGCACGTCCTGGAAGTGCCGAAAGTCGCGCTTGAGCGAGACCACGTGCATGCCCACCCACGGAAAGGCCCGCCCGGCGAGGAAATGGAGGCCCGGCTCTTTGAGGGTCGAGACCAGCTTTCCGAAGCGAGTCACGAGCACGGCCTCGCCGTCCTCGACCCACACCGTGGTGTTGCGGAAGAGAAACCACAGAATCGGCAGGAGGCCCGCCCCGAGCGCGAAACCGACGGCCAAGCTCAGCTTGTCACTCACGACGCCGTCTCCTTCAAATAGACCGTGCGAGAACCGGAGAGCACTTCGGCGCGACGTCTGGCTACGTAAGCGGCGAGTGTCTTGTTGCGCGAGAGCTCGAGCAGATACTCGCCGAGCTTGTCGATCTCGCGTTCGACCGCGCTCGCTCGAGCCTTGGCGATCTCGACGCCGCGCTCCGCTGCGAGGATACGCTGCTGGCTCTCCCCCTCGGCGCGGAAGTACCGAGCTTCGGCGTCGTTGTGAGCATGGATGACCGCGTTGAGCGCGTCCGCGAGCTCGTCGGGAGGGAGGATGTCCGTGAGGTCGACCGCGTTGAAGCGCACGCCGTAGCGGTTGCCGATTTGGTCCCGGCAGAACTCGGCGATGTGTTTGTTCAAGAGCCCGCGCTCTCGGCGGATGAGCGCGTACGAACCGGCCTGCGTCGCGAAATCGAACTTGGTCGACTCGGTGGTCATGGAGTGACCCGCCGGTAGTCGGAAATTTGCGATTTCATTGCGTAAAAGGCAGGTAAAAAGACCCGTGATGTGATCGTTCGGGCTCTTCATTCCGAAGAGGAACTCCTCGAGCTCCGCCTCGACCGGCACGTAGCGGAGCATCGAGTCGAGTCGCAGCACGGTGCCGTCTTCGGTCATCGCCGAAGCGCCGCCGTCCTGGCCCGAGAGGTCCAGGTTCTGTTCCATCATGGGAACGCGCACGACGTGTTCCCAAGGCTTCTTCCAGTGGAGCCCCGGCGGGTAGGTGAGAAGGCGTTTGCCGCTCGCATCCTTCTTGGCTGCGCCGAACTCCGTGACCACGCCGAGGTGACCCTCTTCAACACGGAACGAAGAGCGCGAGATCAGAACGACCAACGTGATGACGAGCCCGAGGGCGATTCCGGTGAGCATCAGAAGCGATCTTTCTCGACGTGAGGGGTCCAGGCAGGTTCCCAGGCTCGAGCGGGGGAGACGACGTCGTCTTCGGTGCCCTTCGGGTGCGCGAGTGCCGCGGTTCGGTCGTCTGCCTTGTGGTAAGCGACGGCGAGACCGCGGTTCACGTCGACCACGTCCTCGTTGAACTCTCCGTGCACGTGCGTCGCGAGAGGGAGCGCCGCGACGGCGTCGGCGCTGTCGACGATGCGGCCGTGCGGTACGTGACGGCCGTCCGGGATTTCCACCCCGACGACCACCGCTCCGATGCCGATGAAGCAGTTGGCACCGACCACCGAGTCGTGCACGACCGCCTTGAAGCCGACGAAGGTGTCGTCGCCGATGTAACACGGCCCGTGCACCAGGGCATCGTGGGCGATGGACACGTTCTTTCCGACGTAGATCGCCCACTCTTCTGCGCCCACCACGACTCGCTTTTCCTTCAGCGCGTGGAGGATCACCCCGTCTTGGAGGTTCGTGTTGGCGCCGATGAAGAAGGGCGAGCCCTCGTCCGCGCGCACCGAGCTGCCCGCGGCCACGTGCACGTGCTCACCCATGACCACGCGACCGATCACGGTCGCTGCAGGATGCACGTAAGCGGTACGTGCGCGATGGGCGGCCTCGCGGATGTTCGTGAGCCAAGCCTGGTGCTCGGGGGCCGGCTCGGCGTGCTTGTGTTTCCGGGCTTCGGCCTTGTCGCTCTTCAAGACCGCGCGAATCCCGCGCGACTTTTCCTTGGCGAGCTGGGCCTTGGCCGCCTCTTCGTGCCGATGCACGTAGCGGTTGACGAAGTGGAGCGCGAGCCCGGCCACCATGCCCGTCATGAGGTGTCCGGACACGGTACCGACGGCGGTCGCGACGAACGCGACCGCTTCGACCTTCTCGTGCTGGGCGAGCTCGACCAGGGTCTTCACCTCGACCAGTCGGTAGCCGACCACACAGAGCAGACCCGCGAGGGCGGCGATCGGGATCTTCGCGATGTACTTGCCCACGTAGAGCACGCACAAGAGAAGCAGCATGGCGTGGACGAGGCTTGCGAGCCTGGTGCGCCCTCCGCTTTGTACGTTCACGCCCGAGCGCGCGATGACCCCCGTGACCGGCATGCCGGAGAAGAAGCCCACGGCCACGTTCGCCAGGCCCTGGCCGAAGAGCTCGAGGCTCGAGTGGTGCGGCTTCGCTTCGGGAACCATTCGATCGATGGCTCTCGCGGAGAGGAGTGACTCGACCGAGGCCAAAAGACCGAGAGGTGCGATCCTTCCGAGCATGTCGAGCCACGCTTCGTCGGGGATGGTCGGCAGGCTCGCGGCCGGGAGCGCCGTCGGGATGGCGCCTACGCGCTCGATGTCCCAGTTCAAGTACACCGAGACGAACGTGATGACGGCGATGGCGATGATGGCCGCCGGGAAACGCTTGTATTTGGCCATCGTCGCGACGAAAAACGCCACGAAGAGCCCGCACACCACGGAAAATAGCGACACGTGATGAAGCCACTTCGGCTGGTGCATCATCAGGGCCACGTCGGCGAGCTGATAGATCGGCTTGCCCGTCGAGTTGCCGGTCGCGTCGAGCACGTCCGGAAAGCCGAGAAACTCGGGGACCTGCTGATCGAGCAGCTTGATGCCCACTCCGGTAGTGAAGCCCGCGAGCACCGACTCGGGCACCTTCGCGATGAGCTTGCCGGCTCCGGTGAAGGCCAAGATCAGCTGGAGCACGCCCACCAGCAGTGCTGCCAAGGCGACCCCGGTCGCGCCGTAGGCCTTCTGGATGTCGAGCACCATGAAGCTCAACGCCGCGGCAGGCCCGGTGACCAGCAGCGGAGCTCCGCCGGCGACTGCGGCAATGGCTCCACCCAGCGCGCCGGCGATCAGTCCAGCCACCGGCGGAAGTCTGCACGCTACGGCGAGGCCCACGTTGAGCGGCAAGGCGACCGCCGCCACCGTCACGCCGGCGAGCACATCGACCGCCGGCTTGCCCTTGAACACGTCTGCCCAGCGCTCGCGCCAGTCGACGACCATTCCCTTCAGGTTGCTCGTGGAGGCCGGAGCCTTGGGTTGCCGTTCGTCGCGTGAGGCTCGTGACATGTCGACCTTAACTTATCGACACTTATCGGAACCTGACGTGAATGTCATGGCCGGAACGGGAAATCGGTGTCCCGTTCTATTTGCTCGTTATTTCAGGCATCTAGCGTCCGGCCGTAGGCGACCAACGCCTCCTTCAGCTTGGTCGAGGCGCGGGTCTTGTGCATGTCGGCGCGAAAGACGAGCTGGATGCGGTCGCGGAAGACCGGCAGGCCGGGATGAAGGCGCACGAGCTTGCCTTCGTGTCCGTACGAGGCCACGCGCCGAGGCAGGATGGCCACGCCGATTCCCGCGAGTACGAGGCTCTTCACTTGTTCGAGGTCTCCGCAGACCAGCTTTCGCGTGGCCACGAAGCCTTCCGTCGCCAAGCGATCCACCAAGATCTGACACTCGCTCACGCGTCCTGCGTAGATGACGGGGCCTTCGGCGTACCGACGTCGTGCTTCTTCGAGGCCGTCGAGCCGAGACGAGTGAGGGCTCGACTCCGCCACCAAGACCTCGATGGCGTCTTCGTAGAGGTCGAGCATCACGAGGTCCGGGTGCGGCTGCGGGTTCACCACGATGCCGAAGTGGATGGACCGGGCGACGACTGCGTCGCGTACGGACGCCGACGTGTCGTTCGAGAGGAGAAGCTCGATACCGGGGTGGCTCTCCAACAGCTCGCGCATGAACGCAGGCAAAAAATAGGCTCCGAGCGACTCGTGGCATCCCACCACGAACGTGCCGTAGTCGCCGTGCTCGAGGCCACGGACGCGCTCTTCCGCTTCGTCGAGTAGTGCGAAGATGCGCACCGTGTAGCGGTAGAGCTCTTCGCCCGTCGCGGTGAGCCGCACGCCGTTGCGTTCGCGTACGAGCAAGGTGGTGGCGAGCCTCGTCTCGAGGTTCTGCATGGCCACCGAGATGGTCGGCTGACTCACCCCGAGCGCCTTTGCGGCCCCGGTCAGGCTCTGGCTCTTGGCGACGGCGCGGAAGTAGCGGAGCGCAGCGAGATCCATAGGTCGGACCTTACACCACGTTGGCCCGTCATCGGGTGAGCAGAGCGAGCCCCTTGGGATCGGGGGAGCTCGTGCCGGCGGCGATTCCTCCGGCCGACACATGGGCGGCTTGATGGCCGTGGCGCGGACGGCCTCCGAACACCCCGACGAGGGTCACGACGAGCACCACCAAGAGAGCGAGCAACACCTTGGTCGCGAGCGTGACTTGGGTGGTCGCGTTCGACGAGGGGCCGGCATCCGACGACGCGCCCTCGGCCGGACGAGGTCCGGTGGGGGCGGGGGGAATCACCTGGGGCTCGACCGGGAGCGCGCCCCGCGCAGGTTCGGGTCGACCGGGCGGAACGTTCGCGAAGGCCTGTGCGAGCGGGACGGTCGCCGAGAGGTTTCGTGCGCGGGCGGCGTGTGCCAGCCGTGGATCGAGCTGCGGGGGAGTGCCGGCGGCCGGCGGAATGGGCGCGTGAGCGATCGGACGCTGCACGTTTCGATCGGGGTGTTTGCCGTGCGGTGCCTCGAGAAGCTCGCTTCCCGAGATGGGCTCGGTCTTCTCTTCGGGCGGCGGCATCGGCACCGTGTACGCCGAGATCGGAAAGCGCCGCTGCGCTGGGTCGTCGATGAGCGTCGGCGCGGCGAGATGACCGGGGAGGAAAGGCAGGGGCACGGCGGTGCGTGCGATTTGCGACTCTTCCCGCTCGGAGTACGCCTCGGCCATACGGCGCCCGATGCGAGACAGCGCCCGCGACGCCGTGCCCGCACTCGGTCGGCCACACGGATCGGCGCAGAGCAGCCCACCGAGCAGCGAGCCGAGCTCGTCGAGCACGCTCGTATCGAGGGCTCCGGGAGGCAGCACCGACGCGAGGGATGGCGGGGACGTCTTTCGAGCTTCTCGTGCGCCGCGCGGGGTGCGCTCGGAGGTGGCGAAGGGATGCACTCCGGTCAACGTCTCGAAGAGCACGATGCCTGCAGCATACACGTCACTCGCCGGACCCAGCTCCGCGCCGGGCTCGAGCTGCTCGGGGGCGGCGTAGTGGGCCGTGCCGAAGAACCCCTCGGGATTCTCGTCCTCGAGCATGAGCTTCATGACGCCGAAGTCGAGCAGTTTGACCCGCTCGGACCCGAACGCGTCCACGTGGAGGAACACGTTGGACGGCTTCACGTCGCGGTGGAGCAGCTTCCGATCGTGCACGTAGTCGAGAGCCTTCATGAGCTCGGATGCGATGGCGACCGCGCGTTCTTTGGCGATCTCGCCGCGGTTCAAGTGATCTCGCAGCGTGCCGCCACGCAAGCGCTCCATGAGGAAAAACGGGCGCGGAATCTCTTCCAAGGTGCGCTCGAGGCGCACGACGCCGACGAGATGCGGGTGGTCGAGCTTGCCGAGCGCACGGGCCTCGCGCTCGAAGCGTTCGACGTTGGGGGGATCGGTGCACAGGTTGCGGTCGAGGATCTTGAGGGCGAAGCGCTTGCCGATGGTGTCGTCTTCGACGTCGAGCACCTGAGCCATACCGCCCCGCCCGAGAAACCCTCGGATGCGGTACGCGCCACCCGCGCTCTTGACCGTCTCACCGATGCGGAATCCGAGACCGCCGCCCAGGACTTGGGGTTTTTCGTCGTGCTTCATGGTGGCCCCGTCTCGGCCGAGCGCGTGTTCGTGTTGCGTGGATTCGAACGAAAATCGCGGCGACTCGTCTCTTCCGCCTCCCCGAGACGCACGGACGCGGCCCTCGCTCGGCCCGCGTACGAGCGAAAGCTTCTACTTTTGCCGAAAAATCGGCCTCTTCGTAGGCCATAGGCCGCGGCTATGAGCGCCATTGCGGGGCCCTAGTACCGCCCCGCCCGGGGCGCGTGCAGATTCACCCTTCGATTCGAGTGTGCCGCGGCGAGCGCAGAGAGCGTTCGCCCCTTAGGGAGGAATCATGCGGAATAGGACAGCGCTTTTTGCTTTGGTGACGACGATCGCGGCGGTCGGCCTCGTCGCCGCGTGCGGGGACGATCCCGCCGCTTCTACCGATGCCGGGGTCGACGCCCCGACGAGCACGGTGACCACTCCTCCGCCGGACGGCGAAGCCCCGGATGCCCCGAACCCGGGGAATTTCCTCGCGACCGGACCGAGCCGCGGCTCGGCGGTGGCGCTCTCCTGGGACGACTCGACGCTCGTCTCGGTGAACCGCGACGTCGGCTCGGTGACCGTTTTCTCCGTGACCTACGGCGCCGACGGCGCACCGCCCACGCTCACCAAGAAGGCCGAAGTCACCGTCGGGGGCGAGCCCTGGCAGGTCGCGATATCGCCCGACAACGACACGGCGTTCGTCGTCCTCCGCAAGGACCAGAAGTTGGTTCGCATCGCCGGGCTCAAGACCGCTCCGGTGGTCAAGGGCGACGTGGCGGTCGGCTCCGAGCCCACCGCGGTGGCCCTGTCTCCCACGGGGAAGACCGCCTGGGTCTCCAACTGGGTCGACGGAACGCTCATGGCGGTCGACACCTCCACGCTGGCCGTGAAGAAGACGGTCGACCTCAACGCGGCCCTCATCGCGACCGGTTTGCTCGGCACGGGCCTCACCTCGCGTCCCGGCCTCGCCCATCCTCGCTCGGTGGCCATCACCAACAACGGCAACACCAACGACGACGACGAGAGCATCTACGTCACCGAGTACTTCGGCCAGCGTACGAGCGCGGAGCCCGGTACGGCCAACCCGGCGGTGTCCGATACGAACCACGACGGCGTGGTCTACAAGGTGGACGTGGCGAGCGGCGCGGCGAGCACCATTCGCCTCGGCGCCATCGCCGACATCGGCTTCAAGGACAGCGCGGGCAACACCGCGGGATGCTTCCCCAATCAGCTCCAGTCGATCACGATCTCGGGCAAATACGCCTACGTGAGCCACGTTTGTGCGTCTCCCCGCGGCCCGACCGGCGGCGGTGAAGCCAACTTCAAGACCACGACGCACGGCGCGGTCTCGGTCATCGATTTGGCGGCTGGCACGGAGGTGAAGGCCGGTACGCAGAGCCTTCACCGCAAGTTCGACGAGCTCTTCACGCAGCGCGCCACCGCAGACGGCGGCCGGAAGTACCCGGCCGTACCCAACGACATCGCGTTCGTGAAAGACTCGAACGTCGGCTACGTGGCCTCCAACGCGATGGATGCGGTCTTCCGCACGCGTTACGACGACGCCGGCGCCTACTCCGAGTCCGGCGCGACCAACTCGCCCTTCATCGACACCAACCCGGCAGGCATCGCCGCCGCCGGCTCGGGCAAAAACCCGATTGGTGTGGTCACCGCCAACACCGACAAGAACAAGCGCTTCATGTTCGTCGCCAACGACGTGTCGCGCAACGTGCAGGTCGTGGACCTCAACACTCAATCGATTGCAGGAGGCGCTGCGGCGCCGGTCTTCGCGGCCAGCGCGGCCCTCCCGGCAGCAGGGTCGGACGCCGAGCACGCCCTCAAGGGCAAACGCTTCTTCAATACCGCGACCGCTCGATGGTCCTTCAAGGGGCAGGGCTGGGGCGCTTGTCAGTCGTGTCACGTCGACGGACTCACCGACAACGTGACGTGGTCCTTCGCTCGTGGTCCTCGCCAATCGGTCAGCCTCGACGGGAGCTTCTCCAAGAAGGACCCGAACGACCAGAGGATCTTCAACTGGACCGCCATCTTCGACGAAGTGGACGACTTCGAGGGCAACACGCGCGGCATTTCCGGCGGCGTCGGCGCCATCGTGAAGTCGCTCAGCACGCCCCCGGTGGACGCGGACCGTATCGACATCGCGACCGCACCCAATAACCACACCGGCCTCAACGGTTCGGCCATTCAGGCCTCGGACAAGGCCAATCCTGCCGGGCTTCCCGAGCCCAGCTTGCTGACCGATTGGGCCGAGGTGACCGCCTACATCAAGACCATCCGCTCGCCCCGCGCGGCCACCGGTCTCGATGCCGCCAAGGTCGCTGCCGGACGCACGCTCTTCGCCTCGGACGGCAGCTGCCAAGGCTGCCACGGCGGCGACAAGTGGACCGTCTCGAAGCGCTTCTACACGCCTTCGATCGCCACCATGACCGGATTGCGGACCAAGGCCTGGACTGCCCCGGCAGGCTTTCCGACGACCCTCCTTCCGACCGCCTCGGGCGCGGGCTCGATGCGCCTCGACCCGGCGAGTCTCGGCGACCCGACGACCATCGCGAACTTCGACCAGATTCAATGCATCTTGCGCCCGGTCGGAACCTTCAACGTGGCCGACACTGTCTCGGGCATCAACGAGTTTCGCCAGAACGGCGCTCCGGGGCAAGGCAACGAAGCCACCGGTCGTGGGTACAATCCGCCGTCGCTACTCTCGGTGTCGACCGGGGCTCCGTATCTCCACGGCGGCAACGCGGCCACGCTGGAGAGCCTCTTCTCGCCCACGTTCAAGGCTCACTACGCCGCGCTCGCCCCCAACTTCCTCGCCGAGAGCAATCCGGCCGAACGCGCGAAGAACCTGGAGGCCATCGTGCAGTACCTGCTCTCGATCGACGAAGGCACGCCCACCGTGGCCATCCCGGCCGCAGGCGCGCAGGGCGGCGACTTCTGCAACAACAACTGAGCCTCTCGACACCGCTCCGGCGACGGAGACGGTCTAGAGCGCCGATCCGCTTAGTGACCGAGGATTTTCGCCGAGTTGCGAGCCGCGCGAGGCGCGACGACGAGTCCTACTGCTGCTGGGCGAGGAGGAGCAACGAAGCACGGCGACGCAAATCGGCGGAAAGCCGACCGAATTGAGCGGATTGGCGCTCTAGTCAAGTAGATTGACCATCTCGTGCAGACGCGCCCTCTCGGAGCCCCGAGGGGCGCGTTTTGCCGTCTGTGGACAGGCGCTTGCGCCGACGACGACGCGAACGATACGCTCGCCTCGGAAACAGAAAGGGACACGGCGCGCATGCAAGGCAACGGCGGATACGGCGGACCTCCGGGAGCACCTCCCGGCGGCGGTGGCTACGGACCTCCCGGTGCACCTCCCGGTGGTGGCGGTGGATACGGCGCGCCTCCCGGAGCACCTCCCGGTGGTGGCGGCTACGGGCCTCCTCCCGGCGGTGGTGGATACGGAGCACCCCCCGGAGCACCCGGTGGAGGCGGATACGGAGCGCCTCCGCAGGCCCCCGGTGGATACGGAGCGCCGCCGCAGGCTCCCGGTGGATACGGCGCGCCTCCCGGTGGCGCGATGGTCGCAGCAGGCCCGCAGGGGATGGCCGCAGGCACCGTGATGGGCGTCCCGCTCGAGCCCGGCGAGCGCGTCATCTGGTTCAAGCGCCACGACTACACGGTCGACAAAGTGATCATGTGGGTCTTGGGCGTGCTGATGCTCATCGTGATCGTGGGCATCATCTTCATCATCCTCGCCCTCATCCACGACGGCCGGAACCCTCGCGCTCACATCATCACGAACCGCCGCATCATCGTGATCGACGGCAAGGGCCAGCAGCAATCGTACGCACTCAACCAGATCGCCGACGTCGACCCGGTCCGTCAGAGCGCGGCCGGCGGCGGCGGTGGTCTCATCGGTCTCGCGGTCCGAGCCGCCGTGACGGCCGTGGCGAACCACATGGCCAACCAGAACGCGAAGATCGACCCGGCCTACTGGAACCGCACCATCGCGGTCACCCTGGTCACCCACCAGGGGCAGCGCCTCCAAGTTCCGGCCGCCATCGGCTACGGACGCGACTTCGGCCACACCATCGCCCGCGCCGTCTTCATGCGCGAAGCCGAGAGCATGCCTCAGGTGAACTTCCTTCCCTGAATCGGCCTCGTGCCTCGATCCCCCGACGCCTCGTGGATGCCCACGGGGCGTTCGTGTTTCGAATCCGCGCGCGGAAAGCGCGGAGGGCTTCGACGCGAACTCGGGACGCAGGCCCGGCGTCGTCCGGCAAAAACCCGCGCAAACCCTTCGTGCAAAGGTTTTTTCGCAGCGAGACGGGCTTGCCCCTTGGCCTTCGAGGGGCTACCCGTTCGCAAGCCATGCTCCGCTACCGCGCAGACGTACGAACGCTCGCTTTCGTCGGCTTCTACTACGCGTTCTTCGCGTTCGCTTACGCCGTGTGGGACCACGTCCCCGTGTACGCGCGAGTGCCCATGGTGCTGACGCTCATGGTCGTCTCGTGGATTTGCGCGGTCATCACGCACAACTCCATCCACAGCCCGGTTTTCAAGTCGCGCTGGGCCAACAAGCTGTTCCAGGTCGCGCTCACCTGCTCGTACGGCTTCCCCGTGTCGGAGTACGTGACCGGTCACAACCTCTCGCACCACAAGTACACGCAAGAGCGCAAAGACGTGATGCGCACCACCAAGGTGCCGTTCCGCTGGAACCTCTTCTCGTTCTTGATGTTCTTCCCCACGGTCGGCGTGTCGGTGACGCGCTCGAACTACCGCTACTCGGCGGTGATGAAGGCGAAGCTCCCCAAGTGGCACCGCCAGCTCATGCTGGAGATGATCGTGTGCTGGGGCGTGAAGGCGGTGTTCTTCGCGCTCGACTGGAAGAAGGCGCTCGTGCTCGTGCTCGTGCCCCACCTCTGGGCCGTGTGGGGCATCACGACGGTGAACTACCTCCAGCACGACGGCTGCGACAAGGATCACCCGGTGAACCACTCGCGCAACTTCATGGGGCGCGTGTTCAACTGGTTCACCTTCAACAACGGCTTCCATGGCATCCACCACGACGTGCCGGGCATGCACTGGAGCCTCCTTCGTGAGGCGCACATGCAGCGCTTGCACCCCACGATTCACCCGGCGCTCGAGCAGAAGTCCCTGCTCGTCTACCTCTTCAAGGCCTTCGTCTTCCCCGGCAAGCGCGTCATGTACGATGGCTCGCCCATGGTGATGCCGGAGAACGGCCCGGACGAGAGCTGGGTCCCCGATCAGGTCCCGGGCGCGGAGCTCGGCGCCGAGGGCGTAATCGAGGGCGACGACCCCGATATGAAGCTCGATCCGAAGCCGGCCTGACCGACTTCCTCGGGACACGGTAGACGGGGCTCGGTTCCTTCGCGGACCGGGCCTCTCGCGTTTCGAACGACGCGTGACGTTCGACGCGCCGCGAGATGCGTATGCATCCTGCACGCTTCGACGTTTTGCTTCCCCGCACCTTCGAAAGGAGCGCTAAAACGGCGCCGAAGCGATGACGAGCACGACGACGACCCCAAGCGCGCCGAACGGCGCGGAAGACACGAAGCTCTCCCCCGAGCTTCTCCTCAAGATCCACTCGCACATGCTCACCGGGCGCGTGCTCGAGGAGCGGCTCATCACGATGTACCGTCAAGGCGACGGCTACTTCTGGATCGGCGGTCCGGGCGAGGAAGCGTTCAACGTTCCGCTCGGCCTGCTCGTGCACAAGGGCGAGGGCATCGCCTACGACTACATGCACCTGCACTACCGCTCGAGCGCCACCATGCTCGCGCTCGGCGCCGATCCGGTCGACGCGCTCCGCCAGATGAAGAACACCGCGACCGATCCGTACTCGGGCGGGCGGAACTTCGGCAGCCACTACTCGATCAAGAAGTGGAACGTGGTCCCCATCTCGTCGCCCATCGAGGTCCAGTACTCGATGTGCACCGGCACCGCGATCGCGCAGAAACGCGCGGGCTCGAAGGGCATCACCATCGTGCAAGGCGGCGACGCCGGCACGGCCGAAGGCGACTTCGCCACCTGCCTCGTGTGGAGCTCGCGCAAGGGCAACGAAGCCCCCGTGCTCATCATCGTGACGAACAACCGCTACGGCATCTCGACGCCATGGGACGGTCAGCACGGCGAAGAGCGCGTGAGCGATCGAGGCAAGGCCTTCGGAATGCCTACCGCCACCATCGACGGCAACGACCCGGAAAACTCGTACTTCGAGATCAAGAAGGCGATGGACTACGTGCGCACGGAGAAAAAGCCGTACTTGCTCGAAGTCATGGTCTCGCGTCTCAACGGTCACTCCTCCGCCTCGGGCGCGAACTTCGTCACCACCGAGCGCGACTGCTTGAAAGACTTCGAGGACAAGCTCGAGCAACGCGGGCTCCTGACCCGCAAGGCCATGGACGAGATGCGCGCGAAGATCACGGCGGAGCTGCTCGAGGCGAGCAAGCGCGTCCGCGAAGAGCCCCAGCCGGACGGCAAGACCATCTTCGATCACATCTTCACGGACAAGAACCTCGTCGCGGAGGAGCGCTGACATGGCCACGGTCGTTCAAGCGGTTCGAATGGCGCTCCACGTGGGCGAAGAACGTCTCGGCGTCACCGACATCTTCGGTGAAGACATCGGCCCGCCCCTCGGCGGCGCGTTCACGCAGACCCAGGGCCTGAAGAAGGCGTGGAACTCGCCGCTCGACGAGCGCGGCATCATCGGCACGGCCATCGGTCTCGCGCTCGCGGGACAGAAGCCCGTGTGCGAGATCCAGTTCTGCGACTACATCTACAACACGATCGATCTCCTGAAGATCGCCGGGAATACCCTCTGGTCCTCGAACGGCCAGTGGAACGTTCCCATGGTGTGCATCACGCCGGTCGGCGCGGGGATTCGCGGCAGCATCTACCACTCGCACTCGTTCGACGCGACGGCCACCCACATCCCGGGCTGGAAGATCGTGATGCCGTCGAACCCGCTCGACGCCTACGGCCTCATGCTCTCGGCCATCGTCGATCCGAACCCGGTCATGTACCTCTTGCCGAAGGCCCTCATGCGCACGCGCGCGCTCCCGGAGGAGCTCATCCCGGGCGAGCCCGGCGACGACAAGGCGCTGTCGAAGATGATCGACGCGCCCCTCGGAGATCGCTCGCAGTGGCGTCCCGAGTGGCCCGACACGCCCGACCTCTTCGTCCCCATCGGCAAGGCCAAGACGCTCCGCGAAGGCGAGCACGTGACGGTGATCTCGTGCGGACGCTTGGTCCGCGAGGCCATGCGCGCCTCGGACGAGCTGCGGGCCGAAGGCGTTTCGGTCGAGGTCATCGACCTGCGCTCGCTCTACCCGTACGACTGGGACGCCATCCGCGCGAGCGTCAAGAAGACGCACCGGGTGCTCGTGGTCAACGAAGACACCGAAATCACGAACTTCGGAGAGCACCTCATCCGTCGCCTCGTGGACGAGCTCTTCTACGAGCTCTACGCGCCGCCCAAGCTGCTCGCCGGTGCGTTCGTCCCCGGCATCGGCTTGGCCGACAACCTCGAGCACGCGAGCGTCCCGCAGCGCTCGCAGATCGTGTCGACGCTGCGCGAGCTCGCGGCGCACGAGCCGTGAGCGCCTCACCGTTCACCGAGGCCGGGCTCACCTTCGCGCTCGATCGTGAAGGGGTGTCCGTCGAAGGAAAAACGCGCGAAATCGCCGCCGAGCTCGACCTCGATGCGCTCGGCATCGCCGACGAAGACGACCTCGTCGACGAGCTCTTGGGACGCTTCTCGGCGCTCGTCGGCGAAGACCTCGAAGATCCCGAAGGGATGATCGAGCTGTCCGTGCAGGATGCCTCGGGACGCATCGTGGGCGCGGTGGTGATCGCGCCCTCCGAGGGCGACGACGCCATCGAAGTCTCGGGGGAGTGCGACACCTCGATCTCCTCGAAGGACGTGATCGCCGCGCTCACCGCGGCCCTCGTGTCGGTCTCTCCGGAGAGCTGACGGTTCGTGCTAACCTGTAGGCTGTGACGGGTACGATTCGGAGAGCCACGTGGTTCGCACGAGCAGCGCTCGTGTGTGCGCTCGTGCTCTCCGCGCTCTCGGGAGGGTTCCTTCCGGGGCTCGTTCGTCTGGCGGGCGGACCTCCGCCGCACGTGTGCCACTGCGAGCTGCGCGGTGGGCACTCCACGTGTGCGTGCCCGCGCTGCAACCCCGAGCTTCGCGACGAAGACGGGCAGACCCACGACGCCGTGCACTCCACCTGTGGCGACGCGGACGAAGCCACGCTCGGCAAAGCGTGGCTCGCCGTGCTTCCCGCGCCGCAGGTGGCGCGCCGAGTATTCGAGACCGAGGTCTCGTGTCCTCGCGAGTCGGAGCGCATGCCCGGCTCCGTTTCGCGTGCCCCTCCGACACCACCTCCCGAGACGATTCTCGTTTGACCGGTCGAGCGTCGCGTCCCGAGACGCGGCCGAGAAGCGCCGAGCCCGAAGCTCGCGCGTGACCGGCCGTGGTCGGCGATCGCGTGCTCTTTTCGCTCCGCGGCGCCCGGACGGCGCTCGAGCGCCCCTTTTTGTCATCGAGAATTCGTCATGAAAATCAAAGGTTTCCTCGTCGTGGCCGGCGCGCTCTTCGCGTTCGTCGGCTGTTCGTCCACGTCGACTCCGAGCTCCACCACGGATGCCTCGGCCGACGCTTCGACGCAGGCCGATGCCGGTGAGCACACGAGCCCCTATCCGTCGTGTCAGGCGATCTTGAGCGCTTGCCACGAGCTCGACACGGGCGAAGGTCCCATCCACGAGTGCCATGAGGTCGCGCACGACGCGACCTCGGAAGCGGACTGTGCGCCTCGTAAGGCCGAGTGCCTCGCGACGTGCGTGGAACCTGCGGACGCCGGCGCCGACGCGGCCAGCGACGCGCACGATCACGACCACTGAGTCGACCCCGGGTGTGCCTCGGGGCCTCGCGAGTCGAGGCTTCGAGGCGCGCCATTCCTTTCACTGCGCGCGCGTCGGGCCTGGCCACGCGCGTCGCCCAAGTTTCGTTCTCGTCTTCGAGGTGTCGCGATGAAATACGTTCTCCTTTTTGCGCTTTCCGTCTCCACCACCGCGGGGCTCTACGCGTGCTCCGATAGTCACTCCCACGACGAGTCGACCGACGGTGGTCACACGAGCGCGTTCGCGTCGTGCCAGGCCATCATCGATGCCTGCCACGAGTACGACGTGGGCGAAGGCCCGGTGCACGACTGCCACGATCTCGCGCACGACTCGACCAGTGAGGCCACGTGTGCGCCCAAGAAGGCCGAGTGCATCGCCATTTGCGCGGCTGCTGGCGCCGACGCGAGCACGTCGGACGCGAGCACGCCCGACACAAGCACGCCCGACGCGAGCGACGCCTCCGGCGACCGCTGATTCGCCTCTCGTTCCACGCGAGGCGCAGGCCTTGCGTGCAACGAGGGTTCCGGGGTACAGGCCAGCCGTCGAATGCGGCTCGGGGTGACCCGAGCCTCGCTCGATGCACGACGTCGCCGCGTCCCGAATTCTTCGAGACGCAGCAGGGAAGCCGGTGAAAATCCGGCGCGGCACCCGCCACGGTAACGGGGACGATCTCGAGCATGACCACTGGGCCCAAGGGCCTGGGAAGGGCTCGAGGGAGGACGATCCGAGAGCCCGGAGACCGGACGACGTGACGACCCCGGAGTCGTGTTCACGCACGGCTCCTCATCCGGCACGGCCGGGCCCGCGCGGGTGGCGCGGGAGGAGCTCTCGATGAAAAAATCATATGTTCTCGGCGGAGCCGCGCTCGGCGCCTTCGCGATGTCCCTCGTGGTGGCGGCGTGCACCGGTGAAGATCAGGTGTTCGCGGAAGACGCCGGGACCGACGCGTCGTTCGATGCCGCTCGGCCCGACGTAGCGGTCCCCGAGCCGACCAAGGATGGCGGGGCCATCGACGGTCAATCCGACGCTGCCGTGCGCGATCCTCGCGCGCTCGTCACGCTCAACAACGCGAGCTCGAGCGAGCTCGTGGCGGTCAACCTGAGGACGCGTGCGGTCGACGGCCGTATCGGTTTCCCCGGCTTCATCGGCGCGACCTACATCGACGGCGACGACCCGTGGCTCTTGCAGCAAGCGGTCGACGTGGTGGCCAAGCTCGATCGCGACGAACCGTGGAAGGTGCGCGGCACGTTCGACGTGAAGCTCTCCGACAAGCCCGACGGTGGCGACTCGTACTCCGATCCGCTCGCGGTCGTCGCTTCGGCTGGGACCAAGGCCTACGTGCTCCGCTACACGCGCAACGCGATCGCGGTGATCGCGCCGCAGACCGAGCGTGACGGCGCTGCTCCGGTGAAGACCATCGACCTGTCCTCGCTGGTTTCTCCGCTCGACAAGGACGGTCTCGTCGAGATGACCTCGGCCGTCTACGTGGCCGCGAAGAAGCGTCTCTACGTCACGTTGGCCAACGTCGACAAGAGCACCATCTTGCCGCCCACCTACGATCTTCCGTGCCCTGCGACCGGTCCCGTCAGCACGGTGGTCGCGATCGACACCGACACCGACGCGCTCGTCTCGCTCGGCGGGACGGGACCCGGAGGCGGCATCGCGCTCTCGGGCTACAACGTCGCCTTCGGCGCGCGCTCGTTCTACGACGCCGCGGAAGACCGTTTGCTCGTGCTCACCACGGGCTGTGGACCCTTCTCCGCGACGCAGAAGCGCGGCATCGACGAGGTGAAGCTCGCGACCGGCGCCGTGAAGACCCTCGTGAACCTGTCTTCGCAGGGCTTCCCGAGTGCCTTCGAGCCCTACGGTCGTAAGTATCTACTCGGCCTCGGCGGCCAGGTTTTCCCCTGGGATCCGAGTAAAACCACGACCGAGGCGGCGATCCCCAACGCCCCGAGCTCGTTCGCCTTCGACGGCAAGGACCGCTTGATCGGCGTGCGCAAAGGGCCGTCCACCGACGCCGGCCCCGGACCTCTCGAGATCGTGCGTGTCCCTCTCGAGGGAGACGCCGGCGTCGAGACCCTCACCGTGAACCCCTTCACCAACAACGACGGCTTCGTGGGCAGCGTCGAAGTGTGGCCGCACCCCTGAGCCCGTCACTCGCTCACGACCTTTCGGACTCGAGGGGTCGTGGGTCAGCGGCAGCGTTTCTTCTTCGAGGGCTCGTCCGGTGAGAGGAAGATCGAAGCGACCTTGCCGTCTTCGCTCATGGAGAGGCGAAGTATCGTGGCGGGCCCTCTCGGGCAGGTGAGCCGAAAACGTGCGTCTTGCACGGAATCGCCCTCGCCGGGTCCGAGCGAGCACGTGCCCTGGGCCTTCGTGAGATCGGAGAGGGCCCCGGCGATCTTCTTCTGGTCGAGGTCTTTGGCGAAGAGCTTGGAGGCGGCGGCGGCGTCCCATTTCTTGGCGAGCTCGAGCACTCTTCGCGCCGCTTCCGTCTGCGCCGGCTTGGGCGAAAACCCGGTGGATTCGACGCGAAATCCGCCTAGTTTTCCGTCCTCGAGGTGAGCCTGAGCGAGCAGCGCGCCCTTCTCGCAGGGGATGAGGAAAGACGCGTCGTGCGAGGACTCGACGTGGGTGGGCGAGAGGCTCGAGCCGTCGCATTTTCCGTGGCGATCGCGAAGCTTCTTCGTCATGTCGCTCATGGTCGAAAGAGGCACGTGCGCGATGAAGCTCTTCGAGAAGAGGCGCGTGTACGTGGCTTCGTCGAAGTCTCCCAGCGTCTTGGTGAAACTGCCGACTGCCTCGAGGCCTGCCGGTGCGAATACCGGGCTTCGCGGCTCGAGGCTCGCCTTCGTGTCGATGGTGGCGAGGATTCGCTCGGCGATGGACGAGGTGCCCGCTGCGATGCTGTTGGAGAGCACCACGAGGCCGAATCCTCGGTCCGGAGCGAACACCACCTGCGAGTGGAACCCGTCCACCGCGCCACCGTGCTCCACCAGACGATCGTAGGCACACGTCCGACGCACGTGCCAACCGAGCCCCATGCTCTCGCTCGAGAGCACGGTGCCTTTTTCGGTCGACGAGACCTCGAGGTCTACCGGAAACCCGGCGGTGTGCATCTCGCGTCGCGTGGCGCGTGCGAGTGGACCTGGGTCGGCACCGTCGCGCGGGGGCCATGCATCGAGGTGGAACGAGACCCACTTGGCCATGTCCTCGAGCGAAGCGTAGAGGCCTCCTGCCGCTTCGGAAGCTCCGAGCCGCCACGGGGGCTCGGCCACGTCGCTGTCGTTGTTCGCGTACCCCGTGGCGACGCCTGGAATGGTCGGCTCGAAGCCCGAGTGCGACATTCCGAGTGGGACGAGCAGTCTCTCGGCCACGAGCTCGCGGTAGGGCTTTTTCCCGACTCGCGCGAGCGCGAGACCCGCCGTGGCCACCCCGAAGTTCGAGTACAGGTAGCGAGTCCCCGGAGGCTCGACGACGCGGACGTCGAGCGCGCCGAGCACCTCGGCCTCGCTCGGTTCCTTGTCCTGCCTCGTGTAGTCGAACGCCCCGAGCCTAGGCAGGCCCGAGGAGTGCGTGAGGAGTGCACGCAACGTGAGAGGCTTCGCGTCGGACGGGGAGAGCGTGACCTTGCCGATGTCCGGGAGCACCCCGTCCAGCCGCTCGTCGAGACCGAGCTTGCCCTCGTCGCGAAGTTGCATCGCGAGGCTCGCGGTGAAGGTCTTGGTGATCGAGCCCACTCGGTAGACGGTGTTCCGATCGGCCTGCGCCTTGGTCTTTCGGTCGGATACTCCGGCTACCGCGAAGTGGGGCGGTGCATCCGCGAACACGACGGCGACGGCCAAGCTGGGCAAGTGCCGCGCCGCGACCTCCTGCCGGACGATCGCATCGACGTCGTCCGCGAGGGCCCGAATCTTTCGTGCGCGATCGGGATCGGTGAAGCGTGGGCCGGGCTCGAGCTCGGATGCGGTCTTGGGTGCCGAGCTCGGACGCTCGATCACACGCTTGACCTCTGCGAAGCGCGGGTTGGGAACCACCGTGGAGAGGTTGTAGTGTGCAATCTTCCACGGCGCCTCGGCGGATGTGCGCACGAGCACGCCCGATCCACGAGCCGGTCCCAGGTTCGCGGTCGCCAGATCCTCGTCGAACCAGGCGGTCAGCCCGTCTCGCGAGAGCTGCACCGTTCGCCGCGTTGCCCGGAACTCCCAGGCCTTCTTCTTGGCGAAGTGCGGGTGCGCGTAGGCGCGAAACTCCGACACCGTCCAGCGCTCGCTCGCGTCGGTGCCGAGGAAGACCCCACCTTCCGCGAACGCACCGAAATAAGCTTCTTCGTCGGCACGGGCGGCGGCCGCGTGAAAGGCGTCGAGCACCGCGCCGACCTTGACCACCTGGCCCTCGGCAACCTGCGCCGTGACAGGGGGAACGGAGGTCTTTGGTGCGCACGCGCT
This sequence comes from Polyangiaceae bacterium, assembly GCA_965225775.1. Taxonomy (GTDB): domain Bacteria; phylum Myxococcota_A; class Polyangia; order Polyangiales; family Polyangiaceae; genus JAAFHV01. The sequence goes on from OZ245328.1 coordinate 348,123, forward strand.
GGAGGCCGCGAGTCCGAGGACGAGAGCGAGCGAAAGCACGCGGGGCTTCGGCATGCGCCGAAGCTTCGCACGCACGTGCCTTTCGTGGTCAGTCGAAGATCTTGCCCGGGTTCAAAATGCCCTTCGGATCGAGCGCCGACTTGAGCTGTCGCATGAGCGCGATCTCGGTCGCGGTGCGCGAATAGGAGAGGGCGTGCTTCTTGAGCAGGCCGATGCCGTGCTCGGCCGAGACGCTGCCCTGGTACTTGGCCACCAGGGTGAACATGTCGCGATCGGCTTCTTTGGTCTTCGCGAGAAAGGCCGGTTTGTCGAGGTCGTCCGGCTTCATCACGTTGACGTGCAGGTTGCCGTCACCCACGTGACCGAAGAGACAAATTTCCCAGCCCGGATAGCGCGTCTCGAACACGTGACCGAGCTCTTGGCAGAATCCCTCGAGCGCGGCGATGGGCAGCGCGATGTCGTTTTTGTGAGGAAGGCCGGTCGCGCTCAAGCTCTCGCTGATGCCCTCGCGAAGCTCCCAGAGGGCACGCGCTTCGCCTTCGTGTTGGGCGCGTACGCCGTCGGTCGCGATGCCAGCCTCGAACACCTCGCCCACGAACGCCTCGAGCGACTCTTCTTCTGCGTGCTCCACTTCGCAGAGCACGTAGTAGGGCGCCCGTTCCGTGAAGGGTACACGCACCTTGCGGTGTCGCTCGAGCCGAGCGAGGCACTCGGCCGTGAAAAACTCGTAGGCCGCTACGGTGAAGGGGCCGGTCTTCACCCGGCGGAAGAGCTCGAGCACCTTCGCGAGATCGCTCACGGCGAAGAGCAGCACGGCGAGCTTGCCCGGCACCTTGGTGAGCTTGAGGGTGGCCTCGGTCACGATGCCGAGGGTTCCTTCGGAGCCGATGAAGAGCTGGCGAAGGTCGGTTCCGGTGTTGTTCTTCTCGAGCGCGCCGTTCAGCTCGAGCACCTCGCCCGAGGCGAGCACCACTTGCAGGCCGAGCACCCATTGACGGGTGAGGCCGTAGCGGATGACCTTCACGCCGCCTGCGTTGGTGGCGATGTTCCCTCCCACTTGGCTCGAGCCCTTGGACGCGAAGTCCACCGGCCAGGTGAGCCCGTGCGGCGCGCAGTGCTCGTGCACGCCTTGGGTGACCGCGCCTGCTTGCACGCGCACGGTGGCGCCGAGCACGTCGACCGGGTGCATGGTGCGCATGCGGTCGAGCGAGAGCACGGCCTCTCCGTCTTTCGCGAGCGCGCCGGCGGCGAGCCCCGTGCGTCCACCCGAGGGCACGACCGAGACGCCGTGGGCGTTCGCGAGACGCATGAACGCGCTCACCTCGGCGGTGGTCTTGGGAAAGACGATGCACGTCGCGTGGGGCTCGTAGACGCGTGTCCAGTCACGGCCGTACGTGGCGAGGTCCTCCGCGTCGAGCGAGACGGCGAGATCCGGGCAAGTGGTTCGGAGCTCTTCGAGGAAAGCGGGGGAGGGCGCGGACATGGCTCCCCGATTTAGTTAGGCTCGCCCGCGGAGGCAAACCCCGATGGATCACAGCCCGCGATTCTTGAAGTTGGTCGAAGAGACGAAAAAGTCGGTCAAGGAGTGCACGGTGGCGGACGTGGCCGCTCGCCTAGCCAAAAAAGAGCCTATTTCCCTGGTGGACGTCCGTGAAGAGAGCGAGTTTGCGGCGGGCCACATCCCCGGCGCGAAGCACCTCGGCAAGGGCATCCTCGAGCGCGACGTCGAGAAGGCGTTCCCGGATCCGAACGCCGAGATCGTTCTCTACTGCGGCGGTGGCTTTCGCTCGGCGCTCTCGGCCGCGTCGCTCCAGAAGATGGGCTACACCAACGTCATCTCGATGGACGGTGGCTTCCGAGGCTGGAAAGAAGGCGGCCACGACGTCGAGAAGTGAGCGTCACTCTCTGCGCGCCCGTGCGCTCGCGTCAGTTGGCCGACTCGTCGTCGGGAGAGGGCACGAGTGAGATCCGAGTCGGATCGCCGTGCGATCGACCCACGAGCGGACGACCCTCGCCGTCCTCTCGTGGCATCCCCATGAGCTCGCGCACGGTCGGGCCGACGTCGTAGAGGTGCGCGGGCGCGTCGAGGGCGACTCGTCCCTCGGGACGCACGTTTCCTCCCGCGATCATCCAGACGCGGGAGGACTCGGGGGCGAATCCGCCATGGCTCACGAAGCCGCGCTCGCGACCGTGGTCGGTGGTGACGAGCACCGTGGTGTTCCGCCCGTCGTCGCCCATGCGATCGAGGGACTCGAGGATGCGGCCGACGGTGGCGTCCGCTTCGTGGAGAGCGCGCAGGTAGCCTCGGTAGTCGCCGAGGTGCGCGTATTCGTCCGTATCTCCGAGGCCGACGAAGAGAAAGCGCGGGCGCCTCTCCTCGAGGTACTCGAGCGCGATCTCGCGGGTGTACTTGTCGGCGCGGTACTCGCCGTGTCCCGGCCAAGCCGCGGCGATGCGACCCATCTCCAATGACCTCGCCGCGTGCGCATTGACCCGCAGCTGCGCTTGGTTCTCGCCGCGGCTCTGCCCGGTCGACACCACGAGTCGTTCCGGATGGACCGCCGCCGCGCGCCCGATGATTTCCCAAGACGTGATGACCGCCGCGCTCCCGCTCGTGCTCTCGGCGATGGCGTCGACGAACGTGGGCTCGGTGGTCTTCGGGCAGTCGTTCGACAGGCAGCCGAACGCGCGGCGCTCGGAGAACATCTCGATGTAGCCTGGCTGGGACACGTAGTTCGGTCCGGAGGCGAACATGGCCTCACCCACGCCGGGCGCTCCGAACGCGAGTCCGTCTTCGGTCGCCAAGCGGTGCAGGTTGGGCACGAGCTCGCTCACGCCGAGGACTTCCTTGGGTGGGAGCATGTAGGTTTTGGCAAGGTCGGGGTCGACGCCTTGGAAGACGTCTTGCCAACGCACGCCGTCGATCACGACGAGAACGACGCGGCTCGGCGGCGCGGGGCGTTTTTCCGTGGGGGTACGGAGGCTGGCTTGTGCGGCCAGGGCTTCGCCTTCATTGCGAGGTCGCGGAGCGCGAGGGGGGGCGTCGATCGCGGGCAGGAAGAACCCGAGAGACACGACCAGCATCGCGGACAGCGCGGCCTTCTTGTTCACGCGAACTCGCTCCTTCTCCTTTCCTATAAGGCATCGAGCGCCGTGTACCAATTTATGGGCGAAAGCTCGTTCGTGCTTCTGTCGCCCGCGATCGTACAATTTGACATCGGGCCTTTTGCCCGAGGAGAGTCGCTCGCAGCATGTGCAGGCTATTGGGTATCGTCGCAGCCGAAGACATTCCCGTGCTCGAGTGTCTCACCCGAGCCCCTCGCAGCCTCGCGACGCTCTCGCATCAGCATCCGGACGGATGGGGACTTGCGGTTCGCGGATCCTCGTCGCCTAGCTGGTCGGTGCACAGGAACACCACGAGTGCTCACGCCTGCGACGAGTTCCGCCGGCTCGCCGCGTCCCTCTCGGCCTCCGTGGTGATAGCTCACGTGCGCCAAAAGACCGTGGGCCGCACGGCGATCGAGAACACGCACCCCTTCGTGCGCGGCCGATGGGTGTTCGCGCACAACGGCACGCTCAAGGACCCGCAGGCCTTGGCGCCTCACACCTCGTCGGAGCGAGCCGCCGAAGTCCGCGGGGATACCGACACGGAGCGACTCTTCGCGTTCTTGCTCACGCGCCTCGACGAAGCAGGACTCACGGATAGCCCTGCATCGGAGCACACCGATCGTGTGCTCGGTGAAGCCACCCGCAAGCTTCGTGAGCTGCCCGACTTCGGCGCGTTCAACTACGTGCTCTCCGACGGTCGCACTCTCTACGCGCACCGCTTCGGGCGCACGCTGCACTTGCTCCGTCGTGGTCCGGGCGAGGTGCTGGTGGCTTCGGAGGCGCTCACCGACGAGCCCTGGCAGGTGGTCGAAGAAGGCACGTTGATGCGCATCGACCGCGCCGACGAGCCTCGGGTGTGGGTGCTCGCAGCCTGATCTCGCGTCCTCGTCGACGCAGGCGCCCGAACGTGAACGGGCGACCTCTCGTGGGAGAGCGTCGCCCGTCGAACGTCGGTCGGGAGTCCGATTCAGCCCGAGACGGTCACTTTGCCGTGGTCGTCGCAGTGCGAGCCGTGCGCGTGATGGAGGTGGCCATCGACGAGGTAGTCGGTGTGGTCGCCGTGCGCGACGGCCTCGTGGCCGCATCCGCTTCCGTGGGTGTGGTCGGCGCCGTGCGAGCCGCAAGAATGCGAAGGCGTGCACGCCGCGGGGTTGTTCGCGTCCACCGCGAGCGTGTGCTCGTCGACGTGGTCTCCGTGCACGTGATGAAGGTGGCCGTCGTGGAGGTAGTCTTGGTGGCCGTCGTGCTGGATGGTCTTGTGGCCGCAGGCGGGTCCGTGCACGTGTTCGTGGTCAGCGTGGGTCTTGTGATCGCTCATGGGGGCTCTCCTTCTCGAGTCGGTCGTTTTCGTGGCGCTCCGGCAACCTGCACGGGGCGCAAAGCTCGTCATTCGTCTTCGTCTTGGGGCTCGCTCTTGCCGTGCGGCTCGGCGGCGTGATCGATCGCGCTGCGCAAAAGCTCCACGATGTGGCTGTCGGCGAGGCCGTAAAAGATGTGTTTGCCCGCGCGTCTTCGCGTCACGATTCGCTCGGCGCGAAGGATGCGAAGCTGCTGGGACACGGTGGAGAGGCCCACTCCCGCCGCGTCGGCCAGCTCGGTCACGCACCACTCGCCGTCGGCGAGGCGGTCGAGCAGCTTGAGCCGCGCCACTTCACCCGCAGCGCGAAAGAGCGCCGCGGCACGCTCGAGCTGCTCGTCGGTCGCACGTCCTTCACGAGCTCGTCGCGCGTGTTCATCGGGGCCGCAAACGTCGCGTCCGTGGGCATGTCCGTGCTCGTGTCCGTGCCCGTGCGTATGTCCGTTCGACACGGCCGGCGAGTGCCCGTTCCTCGAGCTCGTTCGAGGTTCGACACTAGATTTCTTCGAAGACGCCATCAGTTCACCGATTATTGAAGTGATAGAAGTATCACGCCCTACGGTCAAGGCTTCGAACGCAGAAAACGCGTGCATCCCGGAAGGGAGCACGCGTTTTTCGAGGAAACTTGCCGATTGGCTCAGAGACTCTTGTTGAGCGGGTCGTGCGGGTTTCCACCCTTCGAGAAGGGATCCTTGACCGGCTTCTTCGGGGGGACGGCCTTCTTGGCGTTTTTCTTCTTCGCGAGCTTCTTGTCCGCCTCGAGCACGGCCGCCTTCTGGGCCTCGCTGAGCTTCGGTCCTTGCATCACCTCTTGGACCTGGGGCGCCGGTGCGGGTCGAGCGGCGGATTGCTCGGCTACCGTCGGCGTGGTCGTGCTGGTCGCCAAGCTCGTCCCGACGTTCGCGTTCGCCACGCTCGCGTTCGAGGCCGAGCTCGGGCTCTCGGCGCTCGAGACGAATCCGACCGCGGCGAGCACGACCATGCACGCTCCCGCGATGGCCGCGTAGAGTGCGACCGGCTTGTTCTTCGGCGCGAACGGGCTCGCGAAGGTCGCGCTGCCGCTCATCTCGCTGAGGTCGACGTCGACCGTGAGATCGTACGCGGAGGGCGGGAAGCTCGGCGGCGTGAACGCCACGGGAGTCGTACGCGAGACGGCGGGGATCGGAGTCGCAACGACTTCCGCCCGAGCGGGCGAGCCGACCACGATGGGAGGCGCGATGGCGTAGGCCGCGGCCGAAGCGTGCAGACGAAGTGTTCCTCCCGACTTCGCGCCGACCACCATCGGTGGCGCAAGGTCACGCACCGTGGCGGGAGCCTCGTCGCCCTCGAGTCCTGCGAGATCCGCCAGCGTCGACCACTCGAGCGTGCCGTAGGCGCGCACGAGCGTGTTCTCGTTCACGTGGCCATCGGCGAATCCTCGGTCCAGCTGGTCTAGGGTGACGGTGAGAGTCTGGCCCGACGAAAGCTTCACTTCCCAGAGTTCGTGCGAGGTCATGGTGTGGCTCCGCCCGTCCGTTCAGCAAGGACCGCGCCGCGCAAAAAAGCCACGAAATCGAGGAGAATCGCGGAGGCAGGGACTCGTGCTGGGGCACGGGGTGGAGGCTTCGACGATCCAGCCTCACCCCGCGCCCACGTCGCCACGAGCTTGGTCCACTCTCAGAGCGCGGTGCGGGTCGGGCACTCGCCGTCGCCTTGGAAGTCTCCCAGCGTTCGAACCTGCGAGTCCACGTAGTCGTAGGCGGTGATCTTGCCGTCGCCGTCTCGGTCTTTCACGCCGGTGAGCTCGTACGGGCCGTTGGGCTTCTGCGGCATCGCGGTGGCGATGTCGCATGCTTTGAGCTCGTCCAGGGTGACGTCCTTGTTGCCGTCCTTGTCGCACGTCTTGACCCACTCGGCGCGGCGCTCGGTGATCTCCGCGCCTTGCGTGACGTTGGTGAAAAACCAGTGGTCGCCGTGGATGGTGGGTTTCACTTGCACGGTGCCCCCGGTGGGCACGGCGAAGCCGGCCTGCCCGTCTTCGGTGGCACAATCGGCGAAGCTCGTGCCCGACTTGAATCCCCACTTGAACGTGTACTTCTCGGCGTCCTTGGTGATGGCGCCCTCGAAGTAGACGTTGAACCCTTGGGCGATCATGAAGTCGAGATCGGCGGTCGTGGTAGGCGCGATGACCTTGTGGCCGCTCTTCGCGTTGGGCATGGAGAACGCGAATTTGTCGAAGCGCGCCGCGGAGAGTCCTTTGAGGTCGGCCAGCACGTAGCCACTCGAGGGGGCATTTTTGAGATCGAGGACGAACGCCTCCGGCACGGAGACTTCTTCACCGTTGTCCGAGCGCTTGGCCGATACGTTCCCGACGCTCACCAAGAAGCGGTCGTACGTCACGGTCCATCCGTCGCGGATGTCTTCTTCCGACGTTCCGGGCGCAATCCCGTCCGGAATCGAATCTTCGGGAACGACTAGGATTTGCGCGCTTCCGGTGCCCGAGCTCGTTCCTCCGTCCGTTCCGCTCGAATCGCTGGAGCAGCCGGCGAGCATGGTCGAAAACAGAATGGAGCACGACCCCGCGAGGCAGAGCCCCGCTACGACACTTGATGATTTCATGAAGAGTCCCTTCGATTGAGGTTCAGTTACGAGACCATCGAAACTCGGGCGGACGAGCCACCTTCAAGCCGACGAGCAGGGCGTCGTGCTCCGGCTTCTTCGAGTCGAGGACGATGGGGCGAGACGACTTTTCGAGTACGGCGTCGAAATCGATTTGGCGCAGCCAAGCTTCGGGCTCGAACGAGACCACGAGCTTTTGGTTCGCATCCGCGACGTCGGCCACGGCTTCGCTGGTGGGCACCGCGCGCTGACCTTTGTACTGCGGCACGACGTCGACCAAGATGCGGAACGGAACCGCGCTCTCGGCGGCGCGTGCGAGCGTTCCCTCGAACACCATGGAGTGCCCGTCCGGCGCTGCCGGCGACGACTCGATGGAGAAGCTCGTGTCGAACCAATGCAGGCCCAGATCGTACGAGGCACTGCGAATCGAACCGGTGTAGCCGCGCACCTTTCCGAGCGGCGCCGAGGGCGTGAGCAGATCGATGCGCGTCACGTCGGTGCTCTCCGCGAGAGACGACTTGCACGAGACCGCAGAGCCTGCGTTGGCCGCGCAAAAGTACACGGGCCCGAACGCGAGGTCGGCCCGCGTGAGCTTCACCGTCACGTTGCCCACCACGAAGCTCGTGGCGAGCGTCGAGCGCGCTTCGGCCGCGTACGAGACCTCGGACTGCGGGGACTCGATGCAGGCGCCCGACGTGATGGCGAGCAGCGTCGCGAATGCGAAAACAGAAGGGGATTTCATAGGTAGAGCCCCAGCGTGAAGAGCACCTGACGCGGAGGCCCGGCAGTGAAGTGGCGGGCGGGTAGCTGCGAAGGCACGGCGCTCGACTTCCAGTTGGAGACGAACGCATATTCGGTGTCCGCGTAGCGCGCGCCGAGCAGGTTCGTGGACTCGATCCCGAGCTCGAGAAAGTCGCGCCGCACGCTGGCTTGGGCGTCGAGCAAGAAGACCGCGGCCGAGCTCTGACCGAAGGGCAGGGGGCGAGGGGAGAGGAACGTGGTGCCGTAGCCGAAACGCCCGACCACGTCCTTGCCCCACGCCGAGAGGAGTGGCCTCTCGACCGACGCGTCGGTGCGCACCACGAGCGGAGGAACGTACGGAAGCGATTGATTGGGCAGGTACGCGGGAGCGGGATCGTCCGGAGTGGGCACCGGCGGGGAGTCCAGCGTCGCGTGCACGAAGGTGGCGCTCGCCGAGAGGAAGAGCCACTTCTGCGGTTGGGCGCGCACGCTGCCCACGAGTCCTCGGCGCGTGGTCGGTCCGATGCGCTCGAGGCGACCTTCCTCGGCGTCGAACGCGAGGTCGTACGAGAGGTTGGTCTGGTAGGCGATGAGCGAGGTGGACAGCCGCTCGTCGATGCGCGCCGTCACACCACCCTCCACGCTCCGAACCTTGGCGAAAGGCGCCTTTTCGCCCTCTTCGAGCTGACGCGCTTGAGGGGAGCGATAGCCTTCGCCGTAGGATACCGAAGCGGTGAGGAACGAGGTCGGGTGAGCCTCGATCGTTGCGCGAGGTCCGGCGGCCACGCCAGCCGCCGTGCGACGGAAGCCCACGAGGTGATTCTTCTGTGCGAACGACGGGATGAAGTTTCCGAGCTTGTCGTCGACGTCGAAGAAGAGAAGGTCGGCGCGCGCGCCGCCGCGAATGCGAATCCACTTGGTGCCGGCGAGGAGAGCGTCCGCGAAGAGGCCCACGTCGGTGGTGCGCAGCGAGGCGTCGACGCGCTGGTCCCAGGTCTCGTTCTGCGGCGCTTGCAGGAGGTTCTGCGCTTGGGTGATGCCGTGCACGCGCACGTCGGTGCCGAGCTCGAGCTGTCCGCTCACGAAGTCGGCGAGCGGAACGCGAGGCGAGCGGTACGAGAACGTACCTCCGAGTCCGAGGTCGTCGTTGGACTGCTCGATGAGGTCGCCACGGCCGACCCAAGTGGGATCGATCTGCGAGCGCTGGGTGAAGCCGGTGAAGTTCGTACGGCTACGGAAGCTCGCGAGCGCGAGCCAGACCTGGCCCTGGACGCGGCTCCCGTCGCCGTCGCGGTGCTCGAGTGCGACGGAGGCTTGAGCTCGAGCCGCACCGGCGGACTGCGCGCGTGCGGTGGCGAAGTCGTAGGCATCGTAGAAGCCCACTCGCCCGGCGGCGTAGTCGTCGCGCCTCAAGACACCGGCGATGTTGGCGCGCGCGGCGGTCGCCCCGAGGTGCAGCGTGAGCCAGGTATTTTTGCCCACGTCGAGGCGCATTTGGCCGAGCGCCGTGCCGCTGGTCGAGCCTCGCACGCCCGGGCCGAAGCCGTCGGTGTTGCGGAACGTGGCCGCGGCGAAGGTCTCTTGGGCCGCTTCTTTCGGCGCGACCATCCCGAAGAAGCGCTGCGTGTTGAACGAGCCGAGCTTGTAGCCGAAGCGGGTGCCGCGCTCTTCCACGGCGAGATCGAATTCGGCGCTTCCGGCGACCGCGAAGTCGCCCTGGCGCGGGTCGTAGACACCTTCGACCACGCGCAGGCTTCGCACCGCCTCCGGGATGACGATGGCGAGGTCGGCGTAGCCTTGCCCGTGGATGTGCGAACCCTGATTGACGGGGATGCCGCCGACCTTGATCTCGATGTCTTGACCGTGCACGGCGTCGAAGCCGCGCAGGTAGATGCGCTGCGCGACGGCGTCTCCTTCGGGATGCGCGACGTACACTCCGGGGATGGTGGAGAGCAGATCGGAGCCGTCGCGGTGGGGCGCGGCGCGGAGCTGCTTGCCGTCGGCGCGGAAGTCCGAAGCCCCGCGCGAAGGTGCTCGTGCGGCACCCTCGACCTGCACGCTCTCCACCTCGGGAGTCTTCTTGGTGTCTTCGGTGGGCGTGGGACCGGTTTTGACCGCCGGCGCCTGTGGAGGGTCCTTCGGAAGGAAGTGGAACGGGACACGAATCTTGGTGGGGATCGTCTTGTCGCCGCGCTTGCCAGGGGCGAACGTGAAGAGCTTGGCCGCGTCGATCGCTGCGCGATCGAAGTCGACCCCGCCCGACTCGAGCACCGTCGCGTTCGCCACGTGACCTTCGGCGTCGACGGTGACCGCGAGCACCACGAGAACGTCTTTGCCCGAGCCCACCTCGTTCGACGGATAGACCGGCTCGACCGACCGAAGCACGGTCGGCGGAACGACCTCGTCCTGTGCGTGCGCCGTGCACGAAGCAAAGATCAGCGTCCCACCGACCGCCACGAGCGAGAGCCACCGGGCGACCGAACGCGCGGCGCGAGCGCCGGGGCGCGTGTCCTGCGCGGGCGTGAAGGACCTTCGACTCACGGTGCGAACGCTTGAACGAGTGTTGAAGTGATGAAAATCATTGACGAATCGCTTGTTGCAACTTCGTCTAACTTAGCGAGTCGGTCAACGATTTTTCCCGGACCTTTCGCGAGAGGTGCTCGCATCGACGCGACATTTTTGATGTATCGTCCAAGGGCCTTGAATCGCTCCATCGTCCGTCTCCCCCTGTCCGCACTCCCTCTGGCCCTCTTGGCCGTCTCTGCGCTGCTCGCGGCGTGCGAGCCCTCCCACCCACCGCGCGCCGCGCAAACCGAAATGGTGCCGTCGAACTCGGCGCACGATACGGCCACCGCCAACGCGAAGCCGCGCATCGTCGGACCCGACGCTCCCGGTGGTGAAGACGGCGAGGTGCCGGCAGGCGGTAGCGCCCCGTCGACACCTCACTCGGGCGGCGCTGCGGGCGGCGGGCCCTCGCCGGTCACGGGAAGCGGCACGGGCACGTCGGGCACCACGACGACCGCCCAGCTTCCGGCCGCACCCGCGGTCGATCCGAAGAACCAGAAGCCCCCGACCAAAGCCGAATGCTCGGCCGTGATCGACCGCTACGTCGAGCTCGAGGTGCAGTCGAACCCGCAGCTTGCGGGTATCCCGCCCGAAATGCTCAAGCAGCTCCTGAATCAGGCCAAGCAGCAAGCTTCGTCGCAGAAGGGCGATCCCTGCGCCGAGGAAAAGATCACCCGCGCCAAGTACAACTGTGGCATGGCCGCTCAAACGCGTGACGCGTGGAAGGCGTGCATGAAGTGATGGCGTCCAAAAAAGCGACTCCCAAAGCGCCTCGGGAAGGTCGTCCCGAGGGCAAAGATCTCTCCCCGGTCGTGGCCGAAAACCTGCGCACGCTGCGCGCGGCCCGTGGTCTTTCGCTCGAGAAGCTCGCTGTCGCGAGCGGTGTGAGTCGCGCGATGCTCGGGCAGATCGAGCTCGGGAAAAGCACGCCCACCATCAACGTGCTTTGGAAAATCGCCCGCGCCCTCGACGTCACCTTCGCGAGCCTCATCCAGGCGCAGACCACCACTGGCACCGTGGTGCTCCGGGAAAAGGGCGCGAAGATCCTCACCAGCGCGGACGGTAGCTTCCGCTCACGCGCTCTCTTTCCGTTCGGAGCCCCTCGCAAGAGCGAGATGTACGAGCTGCGGCTCGCCCCGAGGTCGAGCGAGCACGCCGAGGCGCACGCGGGCGGCACCCTCGAGAACCTCTTCGTGACGAAGGGCGCCGTGCGGGTGGAAGTTCCGGACGGAACGTACGAGCTCGGGGTCGGCGACGCGATCCTCTTTTTGGCCGACGTGCCGCACGTCTACGACAACCCGCATGCCGAAGAAGCGGTGATGATCTTGTCGATGACTTACCGCGACGTTCAGTCCTGACGGCGCGCGCCTCGTCCCGCCTCGCCGAACGCTCCTACTCTCACGTGGCGTTCCTCGCGGAAGACGCACCCCGTGCTGGTGGAGATGCGCGCCCGGCTGCGTGCCTCGAAGCGGCCCGATCGAAGCCGCGCGCCTCCGTCTTGTGGCCATGGCGTGCCTCCGGATCGACGGTCGAGATCACGCGATCGGGTGCGACGCCCTTGAGGATGCGAAACCCCTGCTCTGTCTCCTCGATGTCTTGGTGGAGAAGTTGGAGAACGCGGGGATCGAAGCGAACGTGAAGGTGCAGGCACCATCAGCGCGTGAGGGGATGTACTCGCAAGACGCGTTCAAGATCGACACGAGCGCGCGAACAGCGACGTGTCCCGCGGGAAAGCTCGTGCAGCTCCGGCTGCAGAAGTCCGGCTCGCTGCGTGGGTCGTTCGGCGTCGCGTGCAACAGTTGCCCGCTTCGCCCGCAATGCACTGAATCGATATCGACCACCGGGCGTGTGCTCTTCCTGCACCCGAAGCACGACGTCTTGGCGCGCTCGAGGGCGCGCCAGAAGACAGAGAAATGGAAGCGGGGCTACCGGGCGACGCGCCCGAAGATCGAGCGCAAGATCGCTCACCTCATGCGTCGCAAACATGGCGGTCGACGCGCTCGCGTCCGCGGTCGCGAGCGCGTCGGCCAGGACTTCGCCCTGCTGTCAGGCGCCGTGAACCTCGCGCGAATGGCCCGGATGGCCTGAAAGGCCGGGCAGAGTGCCCCAACGTCGAGTTTCGCACCGCAACCGGCTCCAGGCGATCTCACGGAGTCAGGGGCCGTTCCCTCATCCTCTCGGCGCCTACCCGTGCCGCCGCGCTGGCCGAGCGACAGAAACGCGCGATTGGCTACCAGTCACCTAGGGCTTCGTGGCGTGCGCGAAGCTCCGGATCGCTCGGGTAAAGGCGCACGCTCGGAGCGAGGTGCTCGTCCGCGTAGGCGACGATGTCGTTCGACTCGACCAAGGGCGCGCCCGCGCCGAGGAGCAAGGGCACGGTGCGCGATCCGTGCGGCAGCGTGTACGCCCAGTGGACGAGGGGCAAGTGCGCCTCTTCGGTGTACACGATGCCGGCGCGGTCGAGTGCCAGCGCGCCTTCTCGCAGTAGTGCGAGGGGCCGATCGTGACGAGTCGAAGGGTCAAGTCGCTCTCGGCGGAGTGTCGCGCGACTCGTAGACCCGTACCGAAGGGAGCTCGAGGATGGTCAAAAAACCGCCCTTGCCGCAGCCCGTGTCGATCACCTTCACGTTCTCGCCGACCCACATGTCGAGCGGATCTTCCGGGGTGAAGCTCGAGAGCTCGGGGGGCAGGTGATCGGTCGAGGTGTGCCCGCAGACCACCTGTTTGCCGCGGTAGTCCTTGAAGAACTTCATGGTGCGAACCCAAAGGACGAGGGTCTTGTCGACCATGTTCTTCGGGTGCTGGAACGTGCCGTCGCTCGCTTCGACCAGCCCCGCGTGCACGTAGAGCGCGTGCTCGTCTTCGTAGAAGTGAGGCAGACTCTCCATCCACTCGATCACGTCGCGCGGAAAGAAAGAGGCGTCTTGCATGCGCTTCATCTCGCGAGGCGAAGGCACGTCGCCCTCGAAGTAGAGCGAGTCTTCGTAGGAGCGAAGCGTGGCCAAGCAGCCGTTGTTGATGGGGATGACGAACTCGGGCCACCCGCCGTTCTTCACGCGGATCCAGCCGTCTTCGTGGTTCCCTCGGAGCGCCACGATTTTCGCCTTGGTGGTCTTCGGGAGCTCGGTGCGCACGAGCTCGATCACCTGCCGCGACTGGTAGCCGCGATCGAGGTAGTCCCCCAGGAAGACCAGGGTGTCTTTTTCGTCGAGGGGCGGCAGCTTCGCGAGCGCGGTGCGCAGCGCGACGAGGTCCCCGTGGATGTCGCCGACGGCGAACGTCCGATTGGCCATGGTGGGATCCTACACGGGATCGGCCGAGTTGCACCGGGGTCGACGTGCTGCTTTCTGCGTTCGAAACCGTCCCGCGTCGTGGCATGGTCCGCCCATGATCCCGGCCCGTCCGACGCTCGGTGAATGGCTTCGCGAGCCTTTTTCTCTCGCGATGTCGTCCGGCTTTTTCTCGTTCTTCGCCCATACAGGGGCACTCTCCGTCCTCGAAGAGCGAGACGCGCGTCCGGTGCGCGTGTCGGGCTCGAGCGCGGGGGCGTTGGTCACGGCTGCGCACGCCGCCGGGCTCGGCACCGAGCAGCTCTCGGCGGAGCTCTTCGCGCTCAAGCGTGAGCACTTCTGGGACCCGCGTCCCGGCCTCGGATTCCTGGCCGGAAAGCTCTTCCACGAGAAGCTCGTTTCCATGCTGCCCGTGCGCACGTTCGAGGAGTGCCGCGTGCCGGCCGCGGTCTCCGTGTTCGACGTGCTCACGCGGTCCACGCGCGTCGTGCGTTCGGGAGATCTCGCGAGCGCGATTCGTGCATCGTGCACTGTTCCCGTCCTGTTCCATCCGGTGTGGCGAGAGGGCCGCCCCCTGCTCGACGGCGGAATCCTGGATCGACCGGGGCTCGCTGGTATGCCCGACGGCGAGCGCGTGCTCTTTCATCACATCGTGTCGCGCTCGCCTTGGCGCCGTGCCGACTCCGAGGGCCTGCGCATCCCGAAGCGCGCGAACATGGTGGTGCTGAAGGTGCACGGGCTTCCGCGCTCGGGCCCGTTCCGGCTCGACCAAGGGCGCCGTGCGCTCATGGCCGCGCGCGAAGCCACTCTCCGCGCGCTCTCGATGCCCATCGGGGAAGACGGCGTGGTCGACGTCGAGGCGTGACGGGCCCCGGGTCCGTGTATCGCTCACGAACCCGAGACGCGGGCCACGTCGTCGCGGGGCTCAGCCGCGCAGCGCTTCCTTGACCACCGCGAACAGCTGACCGGCCGAAGGCGCCGCTTCGAGCTTCATGAGCTCTCGTCCAAGTCCGAGCGCGTTCTTGTGGTCGGCGAAGTAGGGCAGCTTGGGGAAGGCCTTCCACTTGCCACGAACCACGGTCTTTTCCGGGTGATCGTAGAGGTGGGTGTTGTGCACCACGCCCGTGCCGCTCACGATGTCTTCTTTCGTGTGCCCGGGGAAAGCTCCCCACGTCGCCGAGACGAGCCCGTAGATGAGCCCGGGCCAGCAGTTGATGCCGATGCCGCCGTAGCGAAGGGCCTCGATGGCGCGCTCGAGCGCCTCGCCGTGGGCTTCTTCGGTGCTCGGGTGCACGAGCACGGTGCACGAGAGCGTGCCCCAGCAACGCTCGTTGGCGAAGGCCGTCGCGCGCTCGAGGAACTTCGCAGGATCGGGGTAGGGGTGCTTGGCGAAGCCTGCGCTGTCGTCGACGAGGTCGAGCGTCACCTCGGCCAGCACGCCGCAAAAAGCCTCTTGGGTGAGCGCGTACTCGCCCTCTTTCCCGGGCACGTCCGGGATGACGGTCCACGGCAGCGCGCCCTCTTCGACCTCGCTCGGACCGAGCGGTTTCGCGTTCGGATACGCCTCTACGAAGCCTCGGTAGCGATCGCTCGCGCCCGGGTAATACGCCTTGCGCCGCGGGGTCTTGGCGAGCTCGGCGTGCAGCGCCTCGAGGAACGCTTCGCGCTGGAGCCATCCGCGCGCCATCACGAGGACCTTGGCCGCGTTGCAGTTGAAGCTCGCGTTCTGCGCCACCATCGAGGCGACGTGTCGCGCTTGGTACGCGATGTCCGCAGCCGACCAAGGCCCCGGCACCACGAGCACCGGCGTCACGCATCCGAGCTCGGCCGTGAAGGGCTTTCGGTTCTTCGGCGTGCCGTTCGCCTTGTTGGTCGCGCGTTCTTCCGGCGTCTTGCCCCACACGATGGCGTCGTAGGTCTTGTCCGAGCCGGTCACGTGGAGCGTGTCCACGCTCGGGTGCTCGGCCGCGTGCGCGCCCACGTCGGCTCCGCCGTACACCACCGCGAAGTATCCCTCCTCGACCAGCACGGAGAAGGCCTTTTCCAGCCTCGGGCCCACGTGTTCGTTCACCGGGTTCATCTTGAGGAGGACCACTTCGTCCTCCACGAATAGCTTGTAGAGTGCATCCATCGGCGCGATGGACGACACGTTCCCCGCGCCGAGCACGAGCGCGACCTTGCCGTGAGCGGGCTTCGGTTCGCGGTAGATTCTTCCCTGAGTGGCCGGCTTTCCCTTCTCGAGGAAGACGTCGGCGGTGACGCCGCCCAGCGTGAGGCGATCGAGCAACGTGGTGGGGAAGACCCGCGCCACGGTCTGACCGGAAGCCGTGGTGCGCACCTTGGCCGGCTTGGGCGCCCCTCCCGCCGAGAGTGCTTCCCGCAAGAGTCGCAGGTTCCGCACGGTCACCATGGGACCTGCGAGCCACTCTTCGCCTGCCTCCGGGCTCTCGGGGGCGATGCCCTTGAGGCGCGCGCCGCCGGCGCACCAGTCTTCGGCCACCGACAAAACGCCTCGTACGAGCGTGTCCAGCAGATCGAGGCGCTTGGCGAGCGGCACGGCGAGCCAGGCATCTTTGCGCTCGGCGAGCCGGGCGATCTTCGCGTCCACTTCGGCGAGCGGCGTGGGCGGAACGGGAGCGGGCGGATCGACGAACGGCATCAGACGAGCCCCGCGTGTGCTTTGTCGAGGAAGCCGTCGATGGCTTCGGTGATGGCGCGGTTTCCGTCCTGCGAATAGCCCTCGAGCTTCTCTTCGCACGCCGGCACGCGCGCCAAGAAGTCCTTCACGCATCGTGGATCGTCGAGGCTCTCGGTGAACATGCCGTAGCCTTCGTGCTCGAGGTAGCGCGCGTTCAAAACCTGCTCGAACTGCCGGTGGAGCGGGACGGCCAACATGGGCTTGTGCAGGTAGACGGCCTCGCCCATGAGCGTGAAGCCTCCGCCTGCGATGGTGGCGCGGGCGCTCGCGAGGTCGTCGATGAAGCCTTGCTCCGAGAACGGACGGAAGCGCAGGTTGCCCTCGACCTGCTCTTCTTTGATGGTGCGGCGAATGCCGTAAATCCGAAACTCGGTGTCGAGCTTTCGAAGGCCTTCCACGAAGGACTCGTTGCCTTCGGCGGTCTGGTAGACGAGCACGTGGTCGCCTTTGGTGGGCTTGGCCGCGAGGATCTCGGGGCGCAAGATGGGCGGGAAGAGCCGTGTTTTGTCCTTGCGAACGGGCGGACGGAAGAACGTCGTGACGAAGTACTCGTCGCAGAAGGGAAGCTTGCCCTTGATGAACGTCTTCGTGATCTGAAACTCCGTCTTGTGCCCTTCGAGTACCGAGTCCGGCAGCGTGCAGCGGTTGATGATCTGCATGTTGTCGATGCTCAAGATGGGGAGCCGGTGCGTCTTCGCGTAGAGGTACGTCCACGATTCGAAGTCGCTGATGACCACGTCCGGGCGGAAGTCCTTGATGAGCTCGAAGTACGCGGCGATGTTCTCGGGCAGACCGGTGGCGCCGGTGAGCACGTTGCTCCACAAGGTCTTGCCCAGGCGGACCCGGTTTTCCTCGTAGATCATGTGCAGTCCGTGGATTTGGTTCACGCCGTCGAAGCGCTTCGCGAGAAACTCGGCGGCGCGCCCCGAGACCATGATCTCGACTTGGTGTCCCTGCGCTACGAGGTGCTCGAGCACCACTCGCGAGCGCATCGCGTGTCCCATCCCCTCGCCGACGACCCCGTAGAGAATCTTCATGACCGCCGAGCATAAGCGAACCGCGCGACGAAGGCGTGTCTGGAGCGAGACTCTCCCCTACGAAGCGCTCGTTTCGCCCGCCGTGACCGATCTGCTCGTGCGCTACGGACTCGAGGTGCTGGTGGCCGTCACCCCCGACCTACGGAGCGGTGCTGCGACGGTCCTTCGAACCCTTGCCGACCGAGGCATCGTGGCCGGCGTGTGGCCCATGCTGTCGGACCACGAGGGGCGGTGGGCGAGCTCGGCCACCTTGGGAAAGTACGTCGGATTCGTGGACGCGCTCACCGCGGACCTCGCGCGAGAGGGCGTCTCGGTGCGTGAGGTGGCATTCGACCTCGAGCCCCCGTTCGCGGCGGCGAAATCGGCATCTCATGGAGGTGTCGTCACGCCGGTTCGCACGGCTCTCGCACTCCGAAAAGACTACGCCGCGGCCGCGCGCGAGCTCACGTCCCACGTGGCGAGGCTCGGCGAAAACCTGGACGTCACGTGTGCGGCGGTGCCTCTCGTGTTGCTCGACGGCGCGCACGCCCCCCAGCGTCCGCTCTACCAAGCGCTGCTCGGCACGCCGGTGGACGGCGTCGGGTTCCGAAGCGTCAGCGTCATGGCCTATACGAGCATCGTCGAGGGCTGGTCGGGCGGCCTCGTGGATCGACGCGCGGCGCTCGGTGTGCTGGCCGAGTGCGCACGCCTCTCGCTCGGTCGCTACGGAGAGCGCGCATCGCTCTCGCTCGGCACGGTGGGGACGGGGGCCTTCGAGGACGAGCCGGTCTACAGAAGCCCTCGTGAGCTCGCCGAAGACGTGGCGACGGCCCGCGCCTTCGGCGTGGACGATCTCACGCTCTTCGACCTCGGCGGCTTGGTCCGTCGTGGGCCTCCCCAGGCCTGGCTCGATGCGTTCGTCGACGACGAGCACTCCGCGGCAAAAGCTCCGCGGCTCCCCCGGCGTGTGCGCCTCGGCTCGGCGTGTCTGCGCGCGCTCGCGCGCTTCTCGCGGACGTGAGCCGCGCCCGCAGCGACGCGACGCGCGAGGTTCTCTTGACGCGCCGCTTCTCTAACGTCGACGAAAAGAAGTCGGATTTCGAGCGCTTGCGCGTGCGACGAACACACACGCTGCTACGTTCCCGTTCATCGTGGGAGAAACCGGCGACCTTTCGCGAATCTCGATTGACCGACCGGGGTCCGACCACGAATGTTCGCCATCGTCGATTTCCGTGATCGGTTTCGGTGGCTCGTTCGCACGTCACCGTCGGCGTGACGAAGCACGCCGCTGCATCCGTGTGAACCCGCCCGTCGTACCGACCGAGTAGCCCCGCTGCTTCGGCCGCCTATCTCCGGCGCTCTCCTCGAACGAGGACCCCGACCACGTGTCGACTCGAAAGGCCTCCATGCTCCGTACTGCAAGTCTCTCCCGCGTTCTCACGGCTCTCGCTCTTCCGGCCATCCTCGTGGCGTGTAGTGGCGGTCAAGAGTCCGTTCCCGGTTCGTCCGTCTCCGAAACGAGCTCGTCGATCATCAAGGGACTGGCCTCGGACGAGAGCCAAGACTCCGTGGTTCGCCTCTTCATGATCGACCGCGGGCAGGGCGGCATCGGCTCGTGCACGGGCAGCTTCCTCGCTCCGAATCTCATCCTCACCGCGCGTCACTGCGTCTCCAATACGGAAGAAGGCATCGCGTGCCGCGCGGACGGAACCGCGCTCGCGGGCGGCAAGATCAGCTCGAACAAGAGCCCGTCGGACATCTACGTGGTGACCGGAGTGAAGCGCCCCAACCAGCCCGAAGCCCAAGGGCAAGGGGCCAAGCTCTTCTTCGTCGACGAGGCCAAGAACCTCTGCAACAACGACATCGCGCTCATCCTCCTGAAGAATCCGGTCCCCGACGCGAAGATCCTCCCGGTCCGCTTGAACGCGCCCGCGACCGTGGGCGAGACGTTCACCGCGGTGGGCTGGGGCGTGACCGAGAAGACCCAGGATCCCTCGACCCGTATGCAGCGCACCGGCATTCCCGTTCAGACCGTGGGCTCGGACGCCAAGGTGCAGAGCGGTCCGAACGAGTTCGAGGTGGGCGAGTCGATCTGCTCGGGCGACAGCGGCGGTCCGGCCATCGCCGAGTCCACCGGCGCCATCATCGGCGTGGTCTCGCGTGGAGGCAACGGCACCCAGCCCACGCAAAACCCGGCCACCTCGTGCACCGGCTCGAACGCGAGCAACATCTACACGGGCGTCGCGGGCTTCAAGGATTTGATTCTCGCCGCGTACGCCGAGGCCGGACAGGACCCGTGGATCGAGGGTGAGCCCGATCCGCGGCTCGCCAAAGACGGCGAGGCTTGTACGGACGCGACCGCGTGTCGCTCCAACGCGTGCATCTCCGGCAAGTGCATGCCGAGCTGCGCCAAGGCCGAATGTGCGGCGGGCACCACGTGTCAGGACTCGGGCGGCGCCAAGGTGTGTCTCGCCCCTTCCGCGTCGAGCGACCCGGCCGGCGCGACCACCACCACGACCACCACGGGCTGTTCGTCCTCGGGTGGCCTTGGCGGTGTCGACTCGTCGCTCGTGGGAGGCGTCTTCGCGGCCCTCGCGCTGGTGGCGTCCGGTCGCCGAAAGCGCCGCGAGCGCGAATGAAGCGAGCCCCGACCTTGCTCGGGTTCGGCCTGAGGCGCGTCGCCATGCGATGCGCCTTGGCGCTTTTTGTCGTGGCTTGCTCGCCGAGCGAGACCGAGAACACGGTCGAACGAGCCACGTCGGCCATCGTCTCGGGCGAAGCGTCTCCGGGCAGCGAGAACGCCGTGGTGCTCGTGCGCAACCCTCGTGGCGACTGCACGGGAACGCTCGTCGCGCCCAACTTAGTCGCCACCGCCCGTCATTGCGTGTCGAGCGCGAACCTCGCGATGCAGTGCAACGAGCGCGGCGAGACCCTCTCGGGTGGGCAATCGGGAACCGACTACGAGCCGGGAAAAATAGCCATTTACGTCGGTGAATCGCTCGCGCGCGGAGGGAGCCTCACGCCGACGGCGCTCGGTAAGCGCATCGTGCACGACGGCTCGCCCACGCTCTGCGATCACGATCTCGCGTTCGTGGTGCTGGCCGAGTCGGTGAGCGCTCCGGTCGCCAAGGTGCGCGTCGCCACGCCCGCAGTGGAGGGAGAGACCTTCCGAGCCGTCGGCTGGGGACTGTCGGTCGACAAAACGTCGCCCACCACGCGCGTCTCTCGCGGTGGCGTGAAAGTAACCGTGGTCGGATCGAGCAAAGCTCGCCTCACCGGCCCGCACGAGATCGGCGCGACCGAAGCCGTGTGCGACGGTGACAGCGGTGGCCCTGCGCTCGCCGAGTCGGACGGCGCGCTGCTTGGTGTCGTCACTCGCGGCGGAAGCGCCCGCGCCGCCAAGCTCGAGCCCCCGGAGGCCTGCAAGGGGGACGACATCTTGAACGTGTACACGTCGCTCTCCGCGCACGCGAAGACCGTGCAGGCCGCCTTTGCGGCGGCCGGTCAGCCGGTGCCCGAAGGTCCTCCCGAGGACCCCTGCGCGACCGCGAAATGTGCGAGCGGCAGCACGTGTCGGGTCGTCTCGGGTGCGGCGCGCTGCGAGCCCGTCGAGCCCTCGACCACCCCCGCGGACACGGGAGGATGCTCGACGACCGAGGGCTCGTCCAAGACCGGCGCGCTCGTGCTCGTGCTGGTCGGCGTCGCCCTCCCGGTCACTCGCCGAAGGCGCGCGTCTCGCTAGGAAAGCTCGTCGTATCGTGGCGCGCCGGGCTCTCCTCCGGCGTACAGATCGACTCGAGCGCGAGCGTCCATGCACGGCTCGCGGCGATGCCCAAGGCTTCGAGCTTCGGCACCGTGATACCTGCCACGGTCTCGTGGAATACGCGGAACGTGGAAGGTCCCGCGGGCGCGCCGAGCCCGAGCGCTTCTCGTGAGCTCTCGTCTCGGAGGAGGAACGGCGAAAACCGCAGAATCCGTTCGCGGAAGACCGTGGCCAAGTACGCCCCGAGACGCCTCTTTTGGCGCGCGTCCAAGCTCGGAACGAGCTCGCCCACCACGCGCCATCCGAATCGCGCGTGACCGACCTCGTCGGCGAGGATGCGCTCGAGCTCCTCGCGAAGCTCGAGCGTCGCGGCATGCTCGCGCTCGCTCCCCACGAGCGCCACCGCGACGGTCTCGCTCACGCAAGATACGTCGAGCAGGTCGCGAAGCACGGCTTCGACCGGGGAGATCGCATCGGGATGAACGGCCAGCGGCTTCGGTTCGACCCGGACGACGGGCGCCTCTCCGAAGGCGGCGAGCACGCGAGCGCAGCGAATGCCGTGGTCGATCTCTTCGTCCGCCATGCGCAAAAGCTCCTTCACGCACGCATGATCGAGGCCTGCCGCCATCGCCGAAGGGACCAGCGACGCGAACACACGCGCGGACACGTATTCGCTGGCGGCGCGCTCGCGCCAGGTCTCGACGACCAACGCTCGTTCGCCCTCTGGAAGACCGCGAAGATCGAGGGAAAGTGGCCCACGCGCGAGCACCTCGCGCGTGAAGTCGACCGAAGGGCGTCCCGCGTGATCGAGATGCACGAGGCCGGTCACGACGCGGCCTCCTCGAGCTCGAGAAAACGCGCGAAGAGCACGGCGTCGGCTTCGGGAGGCGGAGGCGGACCCCAGCTCGGCACGCAGCCTCCGCTCGAGGGGCGAAGGCGCAGCACGTCGGCCGTGCGCTCGAGCGCCGAGTCGTCCGCGCTCGCGGAGCCGGCTGCCGTCACGGGGGATTCGCTCGCCCCCCGCGCGACGGACGCTCCAGCTCCGAGAAACGAGAGGGCGCAGGCAACCTGTGCTGCCATGCGAAGACCGCGACGCTGTTCGGGAGAGAGAGACTTCATGAATCGGCTCCTTTCGAGAGTTCGCCGACCTGCTTCGCAAGCCCCGTGCCTCCGTGGTTGAGTGGTTCAACCATTCAATGGCCCGTTGATTGCTGCAAAGCCCCGTATGCCGTTCTCTCCCTGGGTTCTCTGTCAGCTGGCGGGGCTCGCGTTCGCGTCCTGGCTCTTCTTTCGCACCACCCGCGACGCTCCCTTCGCGCTCCGCGGCGCGCTCGTGCGTGCCTTGCCGTTCACGGTCGTAGGGGCGCTGGGCGTTGACTACGCCCTCCACCTGACGGCCTTCGCGCTGCATGGCGCCCATGGTCCGCTACCGCCGTTCGGGGGCACCATGGCGTACGGGGCACTCTTCGGGATGGGCGGCGCCTACGCGTATTTCGCCCGTCGAGCAGGCCTCTCGACCTACGCGTCGCTCGATCGGGTCACTGCACCGCTCGCGCTGCTCGTGGCGGTCGGGCGGATTGGATGCTTCTTCGCGGGATGCGAGCACGGCAAGCCCACGCAGACCTGGCTCGGGGTCACGTATCCGTCGACCCATCCGCATTTTCCGGTGCTCGTACGAGACGGTGTGGTCCCCGACGGCTCGTCGTTCTCGCACCCCCTGCACCCGGCGACGCTGTACGAAGCCGCGTTCGCCCTGCTCGCGTGTGGGCTCTCGCTCGTCTTGCTCGCGCGGCCGAGCACCAAGAGGGGCGGGGTCTTCTTCGCCGGGACGCTCGTCTATGCGGGCGGACGCTTCGTCTCGGAGGCTTTCCGCGGGGACCTCGAGCGTGGAGCGCACGGGGCCTTCACCACGGGGCAAGCCATGAGCCTCTTCGCCATGGGGCTCGCCGTGTCGCTCGCACTCCGCGAGAACGAGACCGTGGCGCCGCTCCACGAGGGGCCGAAGACGAGCGCCTAGAGGCCCGCTTCCGTGTCGCGGAGCGTCGAGATTGACGCGCCTTAGTCGGCAGAACGACGCATTTTCTGCACGGTTTTCTCATCGGCCCGCCGTGTGAGGCGCGCCTATGCTGCGTCCCATGTTCACAGGCGACATCACTCAGCTCATCGGCAATACGCCGATCGTGAAGCTCACCCAGTTCGACACAGGTCCCTGCTCGCTCTACGTGAAGCTCGAGAACCAGAACCCCGGAGGTTCGATCAAGGACCGCATCGGCCTCTCGATGATTCGCGCCGCGGAGCAAGAGGGCAAGCTCGGTGGCGACAAGCGCCATCTCGTCGAAGCCACTGCCGGCAACACCGGTCTGTCGCTCGCGCTCGTTGCCGCTCAGCGTGGGTACAAGCTCACCTTGGTCATCCCGGACAAAATGAGCCAGGAGAAGATCCACCACCTGCGCGCGCTCGGCGTCGAGATCGTGTCCACGCGCTCCGACGTGGGAAAAGGGCACCCCGAGTACTACCAAGACGTGGCCAAGCGCATCGCCGACGAGACCGGCGCGTTCTTGGTGGGTCAGTTCGAGAACCCCGCCAACCCGCTCGCCCACGAGACCCAGACCGGCCCGGAGATCTTCCAGCAGACCGGTGGCAACGTCGACGCGGTCGTGGTGGGGGTGGGCTCCGGCGGAACGCTGACCGGGCTCTCCCGCTTTTTCGCGCGCGTGAATCCCAGCGTCGAAATGGTGGTCGCCGATCCTCAGGGCAGCATCATCGCGGACTACGTGAAGAGCGGAAAGCTCGGCACGGCCGGCTCGTGGGTGGTGGAAGGCGTGGGCGAAGACTTCATCCCCACCGTGTGCGATCTTTCACGGGTCAAACATGCCTACACGGTGACCGATCGCGAGAGCTTGGATACCGCCCGCGCACTGCTGAAAAAGACGGGAATTTTGGCCGGCTCGTCGTCGGGTACCTTGATTGCGGGCGCCCTCAAGTACTGCCGTGAGCAGACCACGAAGAAGAACGTGGTCACCTTCGTGTGCGACAGCGGCAACAAGTACCTGTCGAAGATGTTCAACGACTACTGGATGGCCGACCAAGGCTTCACCGACCGCCCGACCTACGGTGACCTTCGCGACGTCATCTCGCGCAAGTACGAGGAGCGCGCCATCGTGACGGTGTCCCCGAGCGATACGCTGCTCGTCGCGTACGGTCGCATGAAGCTCTACGACGTCTCGCAGCTGCCGGTGATCGAAGACGGCAAGATCGTCGGCATCGTGGACGAGTCGGATCTCTTGCTCGCCGCGCTGCCCGATCAGGCCATGTTCAAGAAGCCGGTGCGCGAGGTCATGAGCGACAAGCTCACCACGCTTTCGGTGAAGACCCCCATCGCCGATCTCCTGCCCATCTTCGCGCAGGGCTTCGTGCCCATCGTGGTCGAAAATGGGGATTTTCTCGGCCTCGTGACCAAGATCGATCTCTTGAATCACCTGCGCCGGAAGATGACCTGATTCACGAGCTCGACCGTCTCAGCTCTCGAGGTCGCCTGCCGTGGTCTCTCCGAACATCTCGCGTAGCGTGCTCGACATCGACGAGGCCGCCGCGCGAAACAGTCCGGCGAGGCCCGCGCGCGGTTGGTCCGGCTGCAGCGTGACCTCGAAGCGAAGCGAGCCCGAGCGTGGACGGTCGCTCGTGCGTCCGAGCAAGCTCTCCGAGTCGGTCGGACGGGTGGACTCCGCGACGGGCTCCACCTTGGCTCCCACGCTTTCCAAGATCTGGAGCATGGCGTGGTTCTCCGCCAAGACCTCCCCGCGGAAGACTCGCACGCCTCGCGAAAGGGCCGCGCGGGCGAGCTCGGTGAGGAGCAGCGTGCCCACTCCCCGCTTTTGGTAGGCATCGACCACGGTGACGGCGGCTTCGGCCACGTGGGGCTCGCCCTCGACGCGCACGTAGCGCGCCACGCCGATGCCCTTTTCTTCCTTCAAATCGAGGCTCTCCACGCCGGCGCAGATCGCCACGTGGCGGTGCTGGTCGACCTCGGTCAGGTAGTGCAGGGCCGCCTCCGACGGCTCGGTTACCGCCGAGAAGAAGCGCATGTAGCGAGTCTCGGGCGAGAGTCTCGCGAAGCCCTCGCGCATGGCCTCGATGTCCGAGGGCTGCAGTGCGCGCACGATGACCTTCGTGCCGTCCGGCAAGAAGCGCTCGACGCGCCACGGCTCGTGCACAAAGGGCGCTTCCGGCTCGGGCTCGTGCATCGAGCCTGGTATCGTACGGAAAAATGTCGCACACCGGTCGAGGAAAGGACGATCTCGAGGCGCATCCGTCGAATCCGGTCGCGCCCGAGGCCGCGGCACGTCCCTTCGATGAGGGCACGATCGAACGGTGGGCCTTCGACTACGTCACCTCGTCCGATCTCGCCTATAAGCTCGCTCCGCCCGAGCCGCCGCGGGTCGCGGACACGGGCGCGCGGCCCCTTCGCGGACTACGACCCGGACGACCTCCCGAGCTTCGCATCGTCGAGCGAGCGAAGGGACCGAAGGGAAAGGACGCGCTCGTCGATCGGCGCAAGCGTGCGCATCTCTTCCACACGTTCTTTCATCACGAGCTGCAGGCCGCCGAGCTCATGGCGAACGCGCTCGTGGCCTTCCCGACCGCTCCCCGCGCTTTCCGCGTCGGGCTCGTTCGTATCCTGTTCGACGAAGTGAGGCACATGCAAGCCTACGCCGGGCACGTGCGCGCGCTCGGCGAGTCGATCGGTGCGTTTCCGGTGCGTGATTGGTTCTGGGAGCGACTCGGCGACGTGGACGGCCCGGGGGCGTTCGTTGCGGCCATGGGAGTGGGATTCGAGGGCGGAAATCTCGACCACGTGACGCGCTTCGCGCGATCGCTCGAAGACGTCGGGGACCTCGATGGCGCGCGAATCGTGCGGCGCGTGGGCGAAGAAGAGATCGTTCACGTGCGCTTCGGGCTCACCTGGCTCGCGCGTTTCGCCGACCTGCCCGAGGTGACCCTGGAGGCCTTCGCTGCTGCTCTGCCCCCGCCGCTCACCCCGAGCGTCATGCGAGGTCCCGTTTTGGATCGCGCCTCTCGAAAGCGTGCGGGATACACGGATTCCTTCCTCGACGCGTTGGATGCCTACGCGGTCGCGCATCCCTCGGGGGCGCGCTCGCCCAACGTGCGTCCGGAGAATGGCGTGGCTCCTTCGGGGGAGAACCGAGAGCACACGTGAAGCGAGCGTTCGTGCTGAACCTGGACGCGGACGAGGAGCTCGCCGGACGTCCTGCGCGTGATCTCGGCCTGAAGGCGCGTGCTCGGCTCGTCGCGCGGTCGTCCGAGCTCGGGCTCTTGGTCGGCGACGCGTACGTGCTCGGCACCGGAGACGACGCGCGCGCGTGCGGACGCGTCGGCCTCGCGTTTTGCCCCACGCCAAGGGCGCTCGAGGCCCTCATGGCGGCGTTCGCCGTGCCCGCTCCGGCCCCGAGCTTCGAGGTGCTCGCGCGCGTGAACCATCGGAAATTCTGCGCCGACCTCGGGCAGACCCTCGAAGGCGCGGCGTTCGTTCACGACCTCGAGAGCGTGGCCTCGCGTATGCGTGCACGAGCAGGAGGCGAGTGGGTGCTCAAGCACCCGCACGGCTACGTGGGCCGCATGCGCCACCGCTCGTTCGTGTTCGACGCACCGACCCTCTCGTTCGCGAAGAGCTGTCTCGAAGAGGCCGGCGGACTCGAGCTCGAGCCTTGGGTCGCACGTACGGACGACTACGCTCTTCACGGGTACGTCGCGCACGACGGCACACTCACGCTCGGGGAGCCGACCCGGCAGATCTGCGACGGACGGGGCGTGTGGCAGAAGACCTCACGCGAGCACGATCTTTCCGCGAAAGAACGCACGGCTCTCGTCGACGAGACGAGTCGCGTGGGCAGAGCGCTCGTCGAGGCCGGCTATTTCGGTCCGTTCGGTGTCGACGCGTTCCGCTTCCTCGATGCAGGCGAAGCTCGATTCCAACCTCGTTGCGAGATCAACGCCCGCTACACGATGGGATACGCGGTCGGCATGGGCGATCGCCGGCCCGATCTCGGGTGAGCCGATCACGGCCTGCGGAACGCGTTCAAGCGGTCTGTTCGGTGGCGTGGGCTTCGGCGCAGCGCAGGCGGATCGTGGAGGTGGGGGCGGTGGGGCGGTCGTTCGCCGCCAGGGTGAACCCGTCCTCGAACGCACGCAGCACCCGCGCGCGGTAGGCCTCACGGGCGTCGGCCTGCGATCCGTGCCGACTCACGCGGAAAGCCGAGGTCGAGCGAACCTTGTCGTGCTCGTCGCGGATCGCGTACGCCACGTGGTAGCCGTCGAGTGCCACGTCTACGGTGAAGAGGCTTCCTTCTTCGGTACGTTCCAAGCGAATCTGCGCCCGCATGCTCGTTTCCTCTGCTGCTCCGGCATCGCCGGGTCTCGAGAGTGAGTGCGAGTACACACATCGTTTTCCGAACAAATCGCCCTTTGCTCGCCGATTTACGGAAACACGATTCTTCCCGGGGCTTTGGGTGATGCCTCGGAGTGACACACGTTGCAGTCGCCATGGGGAATCGGGTCCTTCATGGTGCGCTCGCCGCGTGCGCTCGTGACCTTGGCGTGGAGCGGGAAGGTCAAGCTCTGGCGCTTGGCCTCGGCGTAGAAGTTCCCACTGGCGCCCACGGTAAGCTCGAGCGTGCGGCCCTGCGCGTCGGTCAGCACCACGCGCACGGGGGACGAGCTCGTGCGTCCGTCGACGCCGTAGCAGTCGTCACGCTCGCGCAAGGTCGGGTACACCGTGCCGCCCACCAGTAGGCGAGGGCCGTCGTCTTCCCGGGTGTGGCAATCGATGCACGCCCGACCCGGGTTCATCAGAGGTGAGCCCTCGTCGTCGTCGTCGTCGTCGTCGTCGTCGTCGTCGTCGTCGTCGTCGCCGTTCGAGCCTCCGCGCCCGGCCTCCGGCCAGGTCTTTCCGCTCGTGCACACGAGGGGCGCCTCGGGAGGCGGAGCCCCGGTCTCGCTGCACGAGCCCTCGGGCATTCCCGACTCCACCCAGGCCGCGAAACGCTCGAGATCGACGGCCGGCACGAGGCCCGACGGAGGCATCGGATCGGCCGTGTTCCTCATGCGAGCGAGGCTCTCTTGCGCCACCGAAACGTCGCTGCCGGGCGTCTTCGCGAGCAGGTCCGCGCGCGAGGTGAGCGAGGTCTTCGCGCCGCGCTTCGGCTCGGGGCCGTGGCACGAGACACACTCACGCACGAGCAAGTCACGAATTTCGCAGGGCAGGCCCTCGAGCTTGCCCGCATCGATTGTCGCGCGGCCGCTCGAGCTCGGCCCTTCGCTCGACGCGTCGAGGCGCGGCCCCGAATAACAAGCGGCGACGACGGCCAATCCGAGAGCCGTCCCGAGCAGGGCGAGGCAACGCATACCCGCTCTCTTCGCGGGAAATCAGACGACTTGCAAGGTGAAAGTGAAAGTCGTTGTCATTAGGGGAGGCCGTACCCGTGGGCCCATTCTTTTTTGTAGAGCGCCTCTTCGATGGTCCAGCGCTCGTCCGACCAGCCGAGCTCGGGCTGCGCGACGGCGCGGATCTTCGCCATCTCGCGCAGGCCTCCTTCGGGGAGCGTGAGGCCCACGCGTACGCGTCGCAGGAGCAGATCGCCGAGCGAGGTACACCCTTCGCTACGCGCCGCGCGGGCGAGCTCGCCGTAGAGCGACACCGATCCTCCGATCCTCTCGCGTTGCACGGTCTCGCGTGCCACGTCGAGGGCTTCTTCACCCAGGCGACCGAGCAAGCGTCGTTTGGCGGCGTCGTCGAGCTCGGCGGGGAGCTTTTCCGGCTCGGGATTTTCCGCGAAAATGCGCGAGCGCTCGGGGAGCTCGCCGAGATCCTCGCGCGCGGCCTCGAGCGCCTCACGGGCCATGAGTGCCCAGGTGGTGAGCTTGCCGCCGGTGATGGTGTAGAGCCCGCTCTCGCTCCATACCGCGTGCTCGCGCGACTCCTTCGAGGGATCCTCCGCGCCCGTGTCGATGGTGGGACGAACGCCGGAGTACGTGCAGAGGACATCGGTCTCGGTGAGCCCGAGACTCGGGAACACCTTTCGCGCGCCTTCCAGGATGTACTCGGCTTCCGCCACGGAGATGCGCGGCTCGCGGTCGAGCGGCTCGTGGTGGTCCACGTCCGTCGTGCCGACCAGCGTGACCCCCTCCCACGGCACGGCGAACACTCCGCGTTGATCGCGCGGGTGCATGAAGCTCATGGCCTCCGTGATGGGCAGCTTCGCGCGAGGAAAGACGAGGTGGGAGCCGCGGATCTTGCGCAATCTCGGCTTCTCGCCCACGCGCAGGCGAAGCTCGTCCGCCCACGCGCCCGTGGCGCTGATCACGGCCTTGGCGCGGATTTCCACGGTGCGCCCTCGGTTCTCGCCGGTCTCGTCGCGCACGGCCACTCCGACCACGCGGCCGGAGGCGTCGCGCAAGAGGTCGGTCACGCGGGCGTAATTGAGCGCAGTTCCACCGGCCCGCACGGCCTCGCGGACGACGCGCAGAGTGAGGCGTGCGTCGTCGGTTTGCGCATCGAAGTAGCGGTAGCCACCGAGCACGCCCGAGCCCTCCATCATGGGGAACGTGCGCAGGATTTCGGCTTCGTTCAGGCGCTCGTGTGCCCACTTCCAGGCGAGCGCATCGTAGAGGCTGAGCCCCACGCCGAACATCCACCGCGGCATCTTGTCGCCCGGGTAGGCCGCGAGCGAAAACGGCATGCTCTCGACCAGGCCGCGCCCCTCTTCGAGCATGCGCTCGCGTTCTTTCACGCTCTTGCGCGTGACGAGGAACTGTCCTTGTCGGAGGTAGCGAAGGCCTCCGTGCACGAGCTTCGTGGAGCGGCTCGAGGTGCCGGATGCGAAGTCACGAGCCTCGACCAGCACGGCGCGGAAGCCAGCGCGTGTCGCCTCGGACAAAATGCCCGCGCCCGTGATACCGCCGCCGACGACCACGAGGTCCCACGGTCCGCCGAGGCGATTCCACACGTCGTCGCGAAAGCCTTTGCCCCACATCGTTCGTCCCTTTCGTGCCTCGCGTCCGCGGGAGGAGACTCCGCCGCGCGCTTCGTCGCGCTTTCTTTATAGGGCGAGGAGGTTCGGTTCGGCGAGGGCCTTGCCCGGGACCCGACAGGTCCTCGCGAGCCCCGAGGCCGAAGAACCGGGAATTCGGGCCGATTGAGACGTGCGCGCGGGGCCGCGACTCGCTACCTTGTGAGCCCCACGGAGGAGAGCCATGTCGCTTGCTGAGAACGTCACGTCGACCGACGCCGGAACCCCGAAGAGCGCGAAGGCCGCGGCCCCATCCGAAACACGCGCCGAAACGCGCGGAGAGCCCAAGAAGGGCGCGCTCTCTCTGTCCGAGACACTCGCCA
The DNA here is from genome assembly GCA_965225775.1 of Polyangiaceae bacterium. Classification (GTDB taxonomy): domain Bacteria; phylum Myxococcota_A; class Polyangia; order Polyangiales; family Polyangiaceae; genus JAAFHV01. The sequence continues at coordinate 378,668 of OZ245328.1, forward strand.
AGCTGAAGACCGCGCAGCGCAAACAAGGCGCGCCGAGCTACGACAAGCGCATCGAGCACCTCGATGCCCTGCGGCGCGTGCTCGTGGCCAAGCGGGAAGAGATCGCCAAGGTGATCTCGTCCGACTTCGGCGGTCGCTCTCGCGTGGAGAGCTTGGTGGCCGAGATCTACGTCACGGTGACCGGCATCGACTACGCGAAGGAGCGTCTCCACGAGTGGATGGAGATCGAACCTCGAGAGGTCGCCTGGACGTTCATGCCGGGCCGGGCCGAAGTGCAGAGCCAGCCGCTCGGTGTCGTGGGAATCATCTCGCCGTGGAACTACCCGGTGCAGCTCGCTTTCGCTCCGCTCGTCGGTGCGCTCGCCGCGGGAAACCGCGCCATGCTCAAGCCCTCCGAGCTGGTCCCGGAGACGAGCGAGCTCATCCGGAAGATCGTAGCCGAGACCTTCGCGGAAGATCACGTCACGTGCCATCTCGGTGGCGTCGACGTCGCCGAGGAGTTCTCGCGATTGCCCTTCGATCACCTGGTTTTTACGGGCTCTACGCGCGTGGGCAAGGTGGTCATGCGGGCCGCGGCGGAGAATCTCGTTCCGGTCACGCTGGAGCTCGGCGGGAAGTCCCCCGCCATCGTCGGACACGACTTTTCCCTCTCCACGGCGGCCGAGCGCATCATGAGCGGCAAGCTCTACAACGCCGGTCAGACCTGCATCGCACCCGACTACGCACTCGTGCCCCGCAAGCAGGTCGACGCCTTCGTGAGCGAGTGCAAGGAGGCGGTCGGACGCCTGTATCCTACACTTGCCGGGAACGCCGACTACACGGCCATCGTCAACGAGCGGCAGAAGGCTCGCCTCGAGGGCTACCTTCGTGAAGCCGAGGAGAACGGCGCCAAGCTGGTCTCGCTCGCACCTTCGAGCGAGAAATTCGACGACTCGAAGAAGCTCGCACCCACCCTCGTGCTCGGTGCCAAGGACGAGTCCCAAGTCCTTCAAGAAGAGATTTTCGGGCCCATCCTACCGGTCGTGCCCTACGACACCCTGGACGAAGCCATCGCCTACGTGAACGACCGTCCTCGGCCGCTCGCGCTTTACTTTTTCGATCACGACGAAGACGCGGTGAACAAAGTCCTCACCGAGACCGTCTCCGGTGGTGTGACCGTCAACGACACCATGCTTCACATCGCTCAGGACGACATGCCCTTCGGGGGAGTCGGTCCGAGTGGCATCGGGCACTATCACGGCAAAGAAGGTTTCGAGGCTTTCAGCAAGAAGAAGCCTATCTTCTACCAATCGCGTCTCAACGCGACCGACGTGATTCGTCCGCCCTACGGCAAGGCCGTCGAGCTCTTGCTCAAATTCGTGCTCGGAAAGTAGAGAGTGCCGCGTGGGACGTCCGCCTGATCCGGAGCGTCGTCAAGAGCTGCTCGAGTCGGTCGTCGAGTACGTGCTGAAGAACGGCCTCACGGGGCTCTCCCTGCGGCCGCTCGCGAAGGGCGTGGGAACGAGCGCGCGCATGCTCCTCTACCACTTCGAGTCGCGCGAGAAGCTTCTCGCGCTGGTCATCGAGCTCATCCGCGAGCAGCTTCGCCTCTTCATCACCGCGCAGGCCACGGTCGATCGAAAGCTGTCCACGGCGCTGCGTACCTTCTGGTCGCTTGCCAAGCGGCCGGATGCTCGCCCTTACGTGCGGCTCTTCTTCGAGGTGTACGCACTCGCGCTCCACGAGCCCGAGAGCTACGGCGCCTTCTTGGACACGGTCATCCACGGGTGGATGGTCATCATCCAGGACGGCCTTCGGGACGAGGACACGGCTATGGCCACGCTGACCATCTCGGTCACGCGCGGGCTCCTGCTCGATCTGCTCGCCACGCGCGACGGCGAGCGCACCGAGCGCGCCCTCGAGGTGTTCATCCGCGAGGTCGTGGAGCCTCGCGAAGCACGTGGAGAGCTCGTGCTCTCCGAGCACCTGCACGGCACCAAAGGCGAGTACGTGGAGCGCCTCGTGGCCGAGGCGGACGCCGGGAAAGAAGCAGGCAGCGAGTCTCACTCGGCTCCTTGACGCTCGCGTTCGTTCGGCCGCTCGGTCAACGAAGCACGTGTTCGACCCGGGCGCAGAGGCGCCTGATTCCTTCGCCGAAGATCGGCTCTTCGGGCAAGAGGCTCACGACCAAATGTGGCCCTTCCGCGAAGTCGAAGAACGAGCCAGGGTGCGCGTAGACTGCGTCTTTTTCGAGCAGATCGAGGGCCCACGCGTCGTCGTCGAGCAGGGCCGGGAGACGCAGCGTCGCGTACCAACCGCCTTCGAGCCGGAGGCGCGAGACCGCCGAGCCTGCGCCGAGCGCGGCGTCGAGTGTGGCGAGGTTTCGCGTGGTACGGCGGCTGATCGCTTCGCGTAGGCGCGCCGAGTCCGCCAGGAGCGCTTCGGCGGCGTGCTGGACCGGTGCACCCACCGACAAGAACGTATCGGCCGTGACCTCCAGACGTGCGAGCGCCGCTTCGGCGAGCTGCGGATCTCCTGCGACGGCGATCCATCCGAGCTTCATCTGCGGGAGGGCGGCCTCCTTGGAGAGCCCACTCATCGCGAAGACCAGGCCACGCGTGGCGGTGACCGCCGAAGTGAGCGCGTCCGTCGAGGGGCCTTCGCCCAGCGGATAGCGCGCGAAGACCTCGTCGGCGACGAGCGGCATGCCGAGATCGAGCAGGGCCTCGAGCTCGTCTCTCCGCGTGTACGAGCCGGTGGGGTTGTTGGGCGACACGAGCACGATGGCGCGTGTCTTCGGCCCCGAAAGCCTACGAATTTCGGGCAAATCGAGGTGCCACGCGCCGTCGTAGCGGAGCGGGTACCCGACCGGTGAAACCGACGTGTGCCGCGCCAGATACGAGAAGAGTGGGTAGCTCGGCTCGGGCACGAGCACCTCGTCTCCGGGATCGGCCAACAGCGAAAAGAGCCACGCGTACGCTTCGCTCGTGCTCGCCGTGCACACGATACGTGAGGGATGCACGGAAAGGCCACGCTCGGCGTACGAGGCCGCGACGAGCTCACGGGTGCGAGGCAACCCGAAGGGCAGGGGCTCGTAGCGGAGTACGGCAGGCGAGGCGAGGGCGAGGCGGGCGGGCTCCGAGAGCGCGCCGTCGAGGGCGGCCGTGGTGGGGTTCGACACCGTCAGATCGATCACCGGACCTTGTGCGCGCTTCTTCGCGAGGGCGCGGGTGAGCGCGTTTTCGTCGAGGTCGAACGCACTGCGCGAGGAAAAAATGCGGTTCGGAGCAAAGGACATGGTGACTCGAGGTTCGTCGACGCTGTCGTCTCGTGATGGTGCTGGTAGAGTGCACGCATGCGCATCGAGGTCGGCACGAGCGGCTTTTCGTATCCGGAGTGGAAGGGCACCTTTTACCCGGAAAAGCTCCCGCAAAAGAAGATGCTCGGCTTCTACGCCGGCCACTTTCGCACCGTGGAAATCAACGCCACGTTCTACCGCATGCCCAAGCCCGAGATGCTCGAGGGCTGGGCGGCCGAGGTGCCCGAAGACTTCTCGTTCGTGCTCAAGGCCCCGCAGCGCATCACCCACCACAAGCGTTTGGTCGACACCCAGGAAGACGTGGACCGCTTCTGCGACGTGGCCAAGGTCTTGGGAAATCGCCTCGGCCCGCTGCTCTTCCAGCTCGCTCCGCACTTCAAGAAAGACCTCGCCAAGCTCGGCGCGTTTCTCGTCGGGCTGCCTCGCCCGTCGCCGGTGGTGATCGAGTTCGGGGACCCGAGCTGGTTCGACGACGAGGTCTACGCGCTCTTACGCGAGCAGAACGCCGCTATGTGCATCGTGGACGACGCTTCGCCGCGGAAAGCCGCGCCCTTCGTGGAGACCGCCGAGCACGGCTACTTGCGGCTGCGGCGCGTCGAATACGACGACGCGACCATCGCGGCGTGGGCGAAGAAGATCCGCGAAGCCTCGTGGAAGCGCGTGAACGTGTTCTTCAAGCACGAAGACGCGGGCACCGGACCCGTGCTCGCGAAGCGTCTGCTCGAAGCGCTCGCCCCCGGTGAGACCCGCTGAGGGCGGCGCTCGTCCGCGGAGTGACGCGAGGGTCGTCCTGCTGCAAACACGCCTGAAAAAGTGATACTCGAGAGCGCATGAACAGGCGCTTCGCTCGTGGCCTCGCGGTCTTCTCGGTGAGCTTCGGCTCGATGTTCGCGCTCGGGTGCTCCAAGCAAGAAGAGCCCCCGCCCGCCAAAATCGAGCCGATGAAGCCGGTGGAGGCGCCTACCGTGTCCAAGCCCGCGCCGACCATCTCGCCGGCGGCCGCTGCGCAGGCCCAAAAAGAAGTGGTGTGGGAAGCGCCTCCTGCCTGGACGACCGTGCCCAACCCGAGCACCTTCCGCAAAGCGACCTACAAGATTCCCAAGACCAAGGGCGACACGGAAGACGCCGAGATGAGCGTCAGCGTGGCCGGCGGCGGCCTCGACGCGAACATCGCGCGCTGGTCGGGACAGTTCGAGGGCAAGCCCGCGCCCAAGCGCTCCACGCGCAAAGTGGGCGATCTCGAGGTTACCGTGGTCGAGCTCGAGGGCACCTACTCGTCCGGCATGCCGGGCGCTGGCGCGGCCGGACCCAAGCCGAAGACCAAGATGCTCGCGGCGATCGTGACCGTGGGCGACGACTCGACCTTCTTCAAGCTGGTCGGCCCGCAAGCCACGGTGGATGCCGCGCGCAAAGACTTCGACGGCCTCGTGGGCAGCCTCAAGACGAAATAGCCCTCTTTTTGGCGGGTTTTTGCGGGGTCGTGGTCCGCTTCGGGCGCGCGCCGGCCTTCGCTTGGGCCTTCCGCGTGAGGGACGTGTCGATGGGGGCGGGGCACTCCCGACGAAGCTTGCATCCTGCACATTCGGCTCCGCGCCAGATGCGGTCGAAGCGCTCTTGGATGGTGTCGAGGAAGACGTCGTCGCGGACCACGATGCCGAGCTCGAAGTTCCTTCGGCCGTCGCTCTTTTCGCCCAGGCCCGCGCCGGTGAAGTTGGCGCTGCCCAGGTAGAGCGCCTCCGCGTCTTGCACCACCACTTTCAGGTGCACCCGCGGGCAGCACCGAATGGACGCGGAAAGCTCGGGTGTCTTGGCGAGCGCGGCGCGGAACGGACGAGAGGGGAGGCCGGCGTGGAGAAAGCGCAGGTCGAGCCCACCGCGCACGCGCTCCCCGAGCATCTCGAGCAACGACACGTAGCTGCCTTTCGCACGCGCGCGTGTGCCGATGGGAGCGGGAACACGTACGTCTTTGGCGTTGGCGGTGGAGATCCAGAGTGAGCGCTTCGCGCCCAGTACGAGGTCGTGCGTGACCTGCGAGGCGTGCTCTTCGTCGCGGACGAGCGTGAGCGGAACGACGCGCGAGCGGGGGGCCATGGCGCTCAGCATGTCACGCGGACGGTCGGGACCACCCCGGACTTCGTTCGTAAACCGCACGCGCGCGTCGAAATGCAAAACGCCGCACCCCACGTTTTCGTGAGGTGCGGCGCCGTGCGGTGCAGGAGGGAAAGTCGATCAGTTGCCGGCGAGGCAGGACGTGAGCGCGGCGGTCTTGCGGAAGCCGCACTGGCCGTCCGAGCCACGCTCGCAGATGGCCTGCTGGTAGCAGGCGTACTCGGGGCGGAACTCGCAGGTGGTCACGCGGTCCGAGTCGGCGCAGATTTGGCCACTGCAGCCGGTGCGCTTGCAGGCCGCGACGGGCACGCACTGGGGAGCCTGGGTGCCGCCGCCGTCTTCGCAGCGGGTCCCCGAGGCGCAGCGCACGTTCGCGCAGGTGACGTTGGGAACGCAGCGACCGGGCTCGGTTCGGTTGTTGTCTTCGCAGTGCGTGGTGGCCGTACAGCGCACCACGGTGCAGCCGGCGACGACACGCTTGGTGAACGAGACGACCGTGCCCTTGCGGGAGATTTCGAGGGTCGACGAGGTGAGCTTCGCGTCGAAGATCTTGCGGCCACGGCTGGTGGACGAGAGGCGCAGCTTGAGCGCGCCGCCGGTCTTGTAGCCGTTCCAGGTGCCGCTATCGGCGAGGACGCAGGGAGCCTTGATGCAGCGGATGCGGGGATCGGCCACTTCAGCGGTGTACTTGCCGTCGCTCTTCAGCGTGAGGGTGGCGAAGTACGCGTCCGAGTCGGGGCCGCTGGGCTGACCATTCTCCCACGTGGTCACGAAGGCCTTCGCGGTGCTGGTGAGCGCTTCTTCGCTCTCGGCGGTGAGGTCGTCCGCTTCTTGCGCGTCCTCGATGCCGTCTTCTGTGGTGTCCGCGGCGCAGCCCACGAGGGCGACCGAACCGAAGGCCATCGTGGAGATGCCGAGCGAAGCGACCAGGAGGGAACGAAGCAGAGAGCTCATCGCGATTCCTTTCGTGGGCCGAGATAGGTCTCGGCGACGGGCTTCTCTATGACGGGTTTCTTGGCCGTAAGCAACCCCAATTGCTTACATGTGTGACTTTTGTCGCCAGTGTCGTGATTTCCAGGGCTTTCCGGGTGGACCTGAACGCGCTTCTCGTTCCGAAGTGGACCCTCGGGGAGGCGACGCGGAGGCACACGAGGGCTTGGCCCTCGGGTTTCGAGGGCGTTGCGACCGCGACGGCCCGACCTCGCGTTAGTGACCCGGCAGGGGCCAGGGGTCGAGCAGCGTCGCTTTTTCCGCCGCGACCGGGGCGGCGTAGCTGTGGCTCGGCTCCCACGGGTCGACCAGGTCGAGTGAAGCGGTGCGTGCTTTCTCCGCGACCGGTCCGAGCGGATACGAGCCCTCTCCCCACGGATCTCGGAGGTCGAGAGATGCCGTCACGGGTCGACGGGGAGCACGGGCAGAAGGCTTGGGCGTCGGCGCCACCAGGTCCTTCGCTTCGGACGTGCTCGACACGCTCGGGTCGGCACCCGCGGGCTTCTGCGGGAGCTGCGCCACGCTCGGCGCGGCGCTCGTCTGCGCGGGCGTGCGTGGTGGTGGCGGCTGAGCCTGCGCCGAAGCTAGAGGTCCCGTGAGCGCTTGTACGACCGGTCGCGCCCACGCCGAGCCGCTCCCGATGGCCAATGCGGCGAGAGCCGAAAGCGAGAGACCGAGCGTCGTGCGAGAGATCTTCACCTGAAGAAACCTAGCGCGTTCCCTGGCGAGCGCGAGTCGATCAGGCCGCGAGGCTGGTCAGGCTGCGGTCCAAAATGGCGAGGCAACCTTCGAGCGAGTCGCAGAGGTTCAGCTCTTGGCGGAGCTTGGAGGCTCCGGGGAGACCGTGCAGGTAGCCCGACAGGTGCCGGCGTGTGCAGCGCACGCCGTGGGGCTCGCCGCGTTCGGCCACGTTGGCCACGAGGTGCTCTTTGCAGAGCGCGATGCGTTCTTCGTGGGTCGGGCCGGGGATGTCCAGGCCGTCCCGGAGGCGGCCGTAGCACTCGCGGAAGACCCAGGGGTGCTCGATGGCGCGACGACCCACCATGACGCCCGCGCAGCCGGTCTCGCGGATGGCGCGCTCGGCGTCGTCCGCGGTGCGCACGTCGCCGTTGACGATGACCGGGATGGTCACGTTCTCGCGGGCGCGAGCGGCCCACGCCCAGTCCGCAGCGCCCGAGTGGCCCATTTGAGCCGTGCGGCAGTGCACGGTCAGCGCGCGAACGCCCACGTCTTCGAGGCGGCGCGCGAGATCGACGATGGGCATGTGCGACTCGGGGCCGTACCCGATGCGGGTCTTCACGGTCACCGGGATGTCGACGCTGCGAACGACCATGGCCGCCATCTCGACCATCGCGGCCGGGTCACGAAGCCAGCCCGCGCCGGCTCCGCGTCCTGCGATTTTCGGCACCCAGCAGCCGCAGTTGATGTCGAGGTAGAAGGGCTCGGCCTCGGCGGCGAAACGAGCGGCCTCGGCGAGGCGCTCGGGGTTCGAGCCGTAAATCTGGATCGACGTGAGCGTGTCGTCCGGAGAGAGCGCGATCTTGCGCTTGGCGTTGCGGCAGCCGCGCAAGAGGCCCTCGACGTTGACGAACTCGGTCACGCACACGTCGGCGCCGAGCTTGCGGCACAGCCGACGGAAGACATCGTCGGTGATGTCTTCCATGGGGGCCAAGATGACCGGCTTTTGGGCGAAGACGGCGTCGAACGAAGGCTTTTCCACGGCGCCTCCGTAGCGCAACTTCGTCCCGTACGCACGGTGTCCCTTCCGGATTTTCCATCCCGAAGGATCTCCGTGTGCCGCAGATCGAGCCGAGTCCGACTCCGAAGACCGCCGAAGGCGTCGGATCAGAAGAAGATCGGGTTCGATACGGCGAAGGGCGTGCGTCCGGGGTGGACCGGGGCAAGGTCGCGCTTTCCCTTGGCCGCGAAAATCACGTAGTGGCGGGCGCGGCTCGCGCTCGGGGCCACGTCCACCGTGAGCTCGAAGCGCTTGCCCGGTCCGGTGCCGGTCGAGGTGCCGACGGGCACGGTCTTCACGCTCTGTCCGTCGACGAGCACCTCGACTTCGGTGGCGTCCACCCAGCTCGCGGCTTGCACCACGAGCTTGTACGCGCCTGCCGTGGACGTCTGGCCGGGGCCTTTTCCGTCCGGTCCCTGCGCGGTCATGGTGAGGCCACCCGAGACGATACCGCTTCCCGCCTTCACGAAGTCACGCACGGTCTCGGCGGTGGCTTTCTGGGGATCGTCGAAGCCGAAGGGCATGCACGTGCGCGGGTAGCCGACCGGCGAGCCGCGCCAATGATGGCTGTCCGAGCTGCCCACCGCGAACACGTTCTTGCCCACGTCGAGCAAGCTGAACCACGACTTCACGGAGCCGGTTCGGTTCTTGTCGAAGTCCGAGTCGTTGAAGACCTCCAGGGCCTCGAACTCGTCGCTCCACACGCCGTCGCGGCCCTTGGCGGTCGCGGCGTCGTAGACGACGGACGACAAATAGCCCTGAAATCCCGCGCTGTTCGGGTGATTGACGACCAGCGCCGGCTTCTCCGGGCGCTCGTGCACGAGCTTGAAGATGGCGGGCGGGTCCTTGCCGACCCAATCGATGGCGCCGTTGTTGAGCGCGCCGGGAATGGGGTTTAGCGGAATCACGCCGAAGTGCCCGTAGGTGAACGTGGTGAGCTCTTCCGAGGGGAAGCTCGAGGCCCACTTGGCGAGGCCGAGCTTCTGGATGGTGGGACGAAAATCCAAGATCCATTCGTGCTCGCTCGAGATGGGGAGCTCGAGGCCGTCGGCCACCGCGGTGCGGACCTTGTCCGCCACGGCGTCGTTCGAGTCGGCGGAGAAGTTCGCGTGGATGTGGAAGTCGGCGCACATGACGCCGGTGGTGTCGACGCTGTGCTGGAGCGAGACCGGCACCTCGGTGACCTTGCCCAGCTCGGCGTTCACCGTGGTGTCGAAGAGCTCGTACTCGAAGCCGCGCGAGACGACGATGCGATGCGCGCCGGGCGGCACGACGATCTTCGCCACGCCGTCGGCGGGGAAGGCTTGGAGCAGGCGACCGCTGGGCTCGGCCTCGATGCCCCACGCCGCGGGCGGGCCGGCGACCGCGACCTGCGGGAGTACCTGGATGCGCACCGGGATGCCCTCGTTCGTGGTGGCGTCCTTGGCCGTCACGTTGAGCACGGCGCCGCGTGCGAGCTTCACGTCCGCGGTGCTGTCCGTCGCGCCGACCTTCACCGCGGCGGCGATGGGATACCCGGGAACGTAGGCTTGAACCTGAGCCTCTTCCGCGGGCAGGTGCAGCGTGAAGGCGCCCGACGCATCGGCGTGCGTGCGCGAGAGCACCTTGCCGGTCGCGCCGGTGGCGACCACCGTGGCCCCGGCGAGCTTCTCGCCGCCGTCGTCCGCGACCGAGCCTTTCACTTCGTGGAGCGCGGGCCCTTGGAAGGCATCACGTACGGCGAGGCGAAGTCCGTCGAGCTCGGGACCGCCCACCGCGATTTCGGCGTAGTCGGTCTCGACCGCCTTGCAGGCCTCGGCCGTGAGGCCCGAGCCTTGGAAGTACTGGAATCCGGAGACCTCGAGACCGAACTCGAGCTTTCGGCCGGGCTGCGAGATGGCGAAGGTCGAGCGTTCGCCGTCGAACCCGACCCAGTCGGCCTTCTCTTTCGGATCGGCGTAGCTCGAGCCGTCGGTGAAGAGGCTCGCGCGGTTCGAGTGGAAGAAGCCGAACATCTGCTTGCCGGTGAAGACCACCTCTTCGGTGCGCGTGTTCTGGAACGATAGACGCAGCTTCACCTTGTTGGCGCCCGGCTCGAGCACGTAGTCGAGCGCGGCAGGGAACCCGTATTCGTCCGGGAAGAGGCCGCGGAACGAGTCGAGGAAGGGAATGTTTTTGAGCGGCCCGGTCGCGCGCACGATGGCTGCTTTTCCGTCCGAGCCGTCGGCGAGCACGGTGACGCTCTCGGGGGCGACCGTCTGGCGGGAGAGCGCGAGCAGCGTCTCGCCGTATTGGCTCACGCCGATCGGGCGCCCGTCGGGACCGGCGAGCTCGATGGCGTTGATCTCACCGCCGAACGGGTCGTAGCCGTCGCTCTGGCGCGCGCCTTCGACGAAGACCACGATCTTGTCGTTGGCGAGCACGAAGTCGGTCTCGACCAACCGATTGCGCGCATCGTCCGGGCGCTTCACGTTCGTAAGATCGCGGATCCTTCCGGCGCGCGCTTGGCCTGCAGCTTTGGCCCCGAACGGATCGGGATGGCCGTCCGCGCTGCCCGTCGCGAAGCGCTTGTTGTTCACTTCGGCGCCGCACGTCTCTTCCGGCACCGGAGTGTCCGAAGGGTCGGAGTCCGTGCTCCCGCAGGCAAGGGCTGCGATCGGAAGGCAAGAGAGTGCGGTCAAGGCGAAGAAGGAACGCATGCCCCTTACTTTGCCAGAGAATCGCCGCCGCACCCGTGTGCTTCTGCCCATCCGAGCACACGCTCGCCGTTGCCTCGAAACAAGGCCACGAGCTCGTGGTCGGGCAAACCTTTTGCTGCAAGGCGTCGAGCGAGCTCGGGCCAGAAGGCCGCGCCGTCCACGCCGGTGGGGAGCTCGATGGCACCCTCTAGATCGCTGCCGATCGCCACGTGCTCGTAGCCTGCGACTGCCCGCAGATGCATCACCGCGCCGATCACGTCGTCCAGCGTCGCGGGCTCGCCGGGGTGCGTCGAGATATGACCCGAGTGGAGGCTCAGTGACACGATGCCTCCACTGCGTGCTACCCGGGCGATTCGTGCATCGTCGAGGTTGCGGTCGATGGGGACGAGGGCACGCGCACCGGTGTGCGAGTCGACCAGCGGCGCGTGCGCGGCTTCGGCGATGGCGGCGAGATCGTCCGCGGTGCGGTCCGAAGCGTGTGCGAGATCGAGGAGCGCGCCGTGAGCGACCAGCGTGCGCGCGAGGGCGGTTCCTCGTTCCGTGAGTCCCTGGAGTCGCTTTTTGCGGTCGGGGTCTTGGCTCGCGCCACCGAGGGCGTTCGTGCGCGAGTGCACGAGGCTGAAGAGGCACACGCCGCGAGAGAGCCACGCGAGTGCGGCGTTCGGGTCGTCCACGAAGCCGTCCGCGCCTTCGAACGAGACGCGCACGCGGATCTTTCCCGGTTCGGGCGGAGCGAGCGGAGCCCCTATTTTTCCCTGGCCGTCGCGTTCGAACATTGCCTTCGCGTCGGCCAAGGTGGCGTCGTACTCGGCGCGTATCTCGGCGGGCGGACGCGCGTAGCCCTTCTCGACGAAGAGCGGCAAGAGGATGGTCCCGACCTCTCCGCGCACGAGCCGGTCGAGGCTCGCGTCGCGTTTCGGATCGGACAGACGCGCGCTCTTGCGGTGCGAGGCCCATCCGAGGTCCACATGGAAGTCCACCACGCCGAGCGGGCGAAGCCCACGGTGACCCTCCGCATCCGCGGCCCCATCGCGTGCGTTCTGCAGGTTCGTGACGACGCTCCCGGCGTCGCGATCGGCACGTGGTTCCGCGCGCGCATCGGGGACGGAGCGTGGATCGCTCGGCGCCGGGGCGCTCGAGTGTTCGTTCGGTCTGCACGAAATGGCCGCCGCGAGCACGCCGACGAGCAGCGCGGCGAGCCCGATCCGACGACCCGGCGCGCGGTCGCTCATGGCAGCGGGAGGTAGTAGCCGGTCGCGCCCACGGTGATCTCCAGGGTCGTGTCGCGTGCGGTCTCCTCCGGCGCTTGGTACTCCACCACGATTCGAGCGCCGCGCTCGACCAGCACCTCGAGGCCGTCGTCCGCTTCGAGCGCGAAGCGCGCTCCGAGAGGCGCGTCCTTCGGGAGGACCGGTCGCAGGCGTGTGCCGTTCGCGGAGACGTCGAGTGCGTCGAGGTGCGTGACCTCGTGCTCGTGTTCTTCGAGGACGACACGCACCTTGCCGTTCACCACGGGCACCCGGAGCGTGCGGGTGTCACGACCGCGTTCGCCTCGCGAAGCGCGCCGCGCCAGCATCACGAAGGGTGGAGTGGACGCCTCGGCCGAGCCCTCGAAGTGCACCCACGGGCAGCTGATGCACGAGAAGCTGTGGACGAGGTCCTTGCGGTCGACGTCGAGCACGAGCGGCTCGCCCTTCTTCAGAGTGACCTTCTTCTTGAGGCCGTTTCGTGCGTATTTTTGCCGGGAAGTGAAGGTGTCGGCTTCTCCAACCAACACGAATACGTCCCCGGCCGGCGCGCCGATCGAGACACCGGCGCTCGTGCACGGGTGAGCCTTGTAGGGCTCGAGCGGTGCGTACTCGGGGAGCTTCTGCCAAAACTCGGGTTCCTCCGCGAGCCCGATGAGCGACTGCATGAGGAACGCGTCGTCGGCGGGGTAGACGCTCTTCGGGACGACGGCCACCCAACCCTTCGAGAATCGGCAGCGCACGTCCACTCGGCCGTCGGTCTCGACGAGAACCGGAGGCATCTCGGGAGGAGCTGCGGACGCCGAAGGCGGTGGCGCCGGCGGTGGCGCTGCGGCGAGTGGGGAGGAGGCGACGCAGCGATTCTCACCCGCGTGGAAGGTCGAGCCCGAAGGGCAGAGCACGACTTCGGTGGCGACGGGCGAGCTTTTGCCCGGGGGCACGGCGCCACCGCACGCAACGAGCGCGGCGAAGAGTGCCGAGAGCGCGAGAAGCGTCGAGGTCGAACGGCGCATGGGCGACAGCGTACGACGCAGGCACGGTCGTGCCCCTCGAAATTCAGGGAAAAGCGAGCACGGAGCACTGCGTGCGCGGCCCGTCGGTGGCCACGTCGTTGCACCAGAGCACCTCGGTGCGGACAGGCGAGCGCACCACGAACCCGGTGTGCAACGAACCCCCGATGAGCCCGAGGTCGACCGTCTTGCTGAGCGCGGGGGCCGGGGCGCCTTCGGCTCGAAGACCGAGGGTGGTGGGCGGTGGGCGTGGCGCGATGGTGGCGTAGCCGAGGGTGTCGACCGGAGTGCCGGCGTCGCTCTCGGCGCGCAGCACCTGGCCGGCCTCCAGTGTCCCGAGGGTGGTGACTTCGGTCGCGTAGAGCGTGGCGGTCAGCTCGGGGGCGCTCTCACCGGTCGCGTAGACGAGCCTGACCTTCGCACGATTCGGCGTAATTTCAGGGGTATCGTCATAGCTCGAGAGTCGCGCGAAGCGGGGCTCGTCTGCTCGTGCGTCGGACTCGGCGCCTCCGTCCGAGGCGGCGTCGCGAGAGTCCGGGCCTGCGTCACCCGGGGCGCGCGTGCCGAGATAAACGACCGCCGTCTTGAGCTTTCCCGACTCCAACGTGACGACGCCGGTGGCCAGTGGATCGGCACATGAGCCGGTGCCGGCGGCGATCACCGCGACCTCGAGCGTGCCGATGCCTTCGACCGAGACGTACTGCGAGGTGGTCAGGTACGGCACTCCGAGCAGTATGCCCGCGTCCGCCGCGTCAGCGCTGGCGTCGGAGGTCGCGTCGCTGGAGGCGTCTGCGAGGGCGGAATCGGCGGCTCGCGAATCCGTGCCGCCGTCACGTGGACGTTCGCGTCCGAACACGGGACCGACGAAGAGATCCTGTGGATTTTTGCGAGTGCAGAAGTCGAGCGCGGGAAGTCCCTCGGCCGCATGCACGAAGCGCAGGGTTCCCACGGGAGGGCTCGCGTCGGGGAGCAGGTTGCCGCCGTCTTTTGCCGGTGGCTCGCTGCCCGAGTCGGGACCTTGGAACACGGTTGGCAGCTCGTCGCTCGTCGAGCACGACGCGAGCGCACTCGCACTCACGGAAGTCGTGAGGGCGAGCAGGACGAGGGGCGAATGCACGAACCGAGCGAGGGGCAGAGACAAGGAAGTACGACTAGTTTATGCCGGGCGCGACGCGATGTCGATCGGTCCGGCGGGCTAGCGCGTTCGGGCATGGCGACCTCCGGGCTGCACGAATCGAGCGCCTGCGGTAAGAAGGCCAACGTGAGCCCCGAAGACATCAAGGCCCTCCGCAAAGACCTCGCGTGCACGGCGAAAGAGCTCGCGCAAGCGCTCGAGCTCGAGCAGTCCACGGTGATGGCTTGGGAAAAGGGCGACCTCTTCCCGACCAAAGCTTTCGTCGTTCGTATGGAAGCGCTGAGGGCCAAGGGCCCGTCGTCGATTCCCAAGAAGGCAAAAGGACCGGACCCCATGAAGGTGATGACCGATCCTGCTTTTTGGGAGCTGGTTCGGAAGATTGCCGCTCACAAGAAGCTCCGCGACGAAGCCCTCAAGATGGCGCAGGCCTACCCGGACCCGGCCACCGAGGGCTGACCCTCTACTCGTCTTCGTCGTCTTCGTCGTCTTCGTCGTCGTCTTCGTCGTCTTCGTCGTCGTCGTCGTCGTCTTCGTCTTCGTCGTCTTCGTCGTCGTCGGACGCGAGCGCTTCGGCGACTTCTTCGACGGCCTCAGGCGCTTCGAGGTCTTTGTCGGCGAGGGCGACCGTCTCGTCTTCGGACGGATCGGCGGTGGCGCGCTCGATTTCGGCGAGAGCCTCGTCGACGCGGCGATCTCCAAGCGGATCCTCTGCGGGCTCTTCCACGGTCGGATCGAACGCTCCGAGGTCTTCCGTGCCTTCGATGGCGGCCTCTGCGGCCAAGTCCGCGCTGATGGCCTCGTACGACTCGCCGAGCTCCTTCTCGACCACTCGCTTGGAGTCTTCGTTGAGCTCGGTGAACTCGCGCAACGTGGGCAGATCCTTGAGCGAGGGAATGCCGAAGAACTCGAGGAATTGCGTCGTCGTTCCGTACAGGATGGGGCGGCCCGGCTCGTCCTTCTTGCCGAGAATCTTGATGAGGTCGCGCTCGAGCAACATCTTCAGGACCGGTCCCGAGTCGACGCCGCGGATGTCGTCGATCTCCGGGCGCGTGATGGGCTGGCGATAGGCCAGGATTGAGAGGGTCTCGATCTGCGCACGCGTCAGCTTGATGGGTTTCTGTCCGGTGAGCTCACGGACGAACGGGGCGTAGACCGGGTTCGTGCGGAAGACCCACGCCCCGCCGACCTCGTCGAGCTGGATGCCTCGACCCTGGAAAGAGGTGCGAAGCTCGCCGAGAAGGCGCTTCACCTCTTTGAGCGGCGCCTGCGAGCGTCGCGCGAGCTCGCCCGCGCGAACGGGAGAATCCGATGCGAAAACGAGGGCTTCCAGAAGGCCGCGTAGGTGGCTCTCGGTCACGCTCTCCGGAAGCGGGAGCTTGGTCTGCGTCTCGGCCTGCGAGGGAGTCTTGGCGTCGTCGCCCGCTTCGCTCGCAGGCTCGTCGGTCGCGTCTTCGTCGACGTCGGGCGCTTCTGTGTCGTCGCTGGAATCACTGGCCTCGAGTGCCTCGCCGAGTTTCTCGGCGTCGTCCCCCGAGAGAACGTGCGTGGTCGCTAGCGACTCGGGCGAGGGCTCGTCGTCGTCCGAAAGTCGGTTTCGCGTGGGCTCCGAGAGGTCGTCGCGCTCCGGCATGGGCACGAGGTCGGCGGTCAGGTTCACCGTAACCTCGAGGTCTTCGGGAATCTCGCGTGCGCCTGGTTGACCTTCGCGAAGCGTTCCGACCGAGCTCACCACCTCGTCGCCATCGTCCGCGACCGCCGTGACGTCCGTCGTCGAGTCGCGACGGGCCGTTCCGGCCCACACGATGGTCTCTGCGTCGTCGTCGGTGGGGAGCGCGGGCTTGCCCTTACGTCGCTTGCCCGCCGGCTGTTTGGCCGGTGGGGGCACTCGCTCACTCGGAATGGGAGGCGGAAAATCACTGGGTTCGGCTACCGCCTCTTCACTCGCCGACGACTTCGGGAGATCGGCAACCGAAGTGGTCACCTGATCGTCGTCGGAGGACGTGGCGTCGCTCGGCTCCGGCTGCTCGGCTGGATCGGGCTGTTCGTCCAGCTTCGCCTCGTCGGCGCCCTCGATGTCTTGCTCTGGGGCCGCGTCGGTCTCGTCTTCGGCTCGTCCGAGCTCGTCGTCTTCGGTGCTCGCGTCACTTGCATCGTCCGGATCGAGAGCTTCTTGACTCGCGCTCGCGTCTCTCGGCTCGGCGGGCTGCACGGCTGCTTCGGACGGCGCGACTCCACCCTCGATCGTCGTGGTCTCGATCGGCGTCGACGCAGCGGTCGCCTCGACCTGCTTTTTCTGCGGCGAGCGCTTCGCGTTCGAGGCTTTTTTCGGCGCGGGCTTCGGCTTGGGCTTCTTGCGTTTCGTCACGGAGAGGGCTCTCTTTTGGTCGGATCCGCGCCGTTCGAGCTCGGGTCGGCGTCTGCTGTGGATTCGTGAAGCTCACGCGACGAGGACGCGGCGAACGGGACCTCGTGCTGAGCGTGAGGTGCGTCGGAGCTTTCCGCCGCCGGGTCCGAGGTCTCGTCCGAAGCGACGGGCCCGCGCATGGCGTCCCTGCTGAAGGTTACCTCGACCTCGTTCGGAGCCGGTTCTTCGTTAGCCTGGGCGACGGGCTCGAGGTCCGGTGCGTCTCGAAGGGGGTCGGATTCCTTCGGAGTTTCGTCTGCTCGAGGTGCGCCGAGCTCACTGTCTTCCTCCGACGAGCGGGGCGCCCACATGGCCGTGGAAGTCGACGACGGCACGCTGGAATCGAGCGCGCTAGGCGCATGCGTCGCTTCGATCTCGTCGAACGAGTGCCCGGAGGGCAACCCGTCGTCGTCGGTCGGGTGGTTCGGGGGCTCCACCTCGGCGACGGACGTGCTCGACGGGGGAGGCTCGTCCACGACCGCGCTCCATGGCTCGTCGTGCGTGTCTTCGGGGGCCGGGGACGCGTGGTAGTGCTCGAGCTCGAGCACGTGCTCGACCGATGACCCGTGTGCGGGAGGAAGCGATGACTCGCTCGGGGCGGCAGGTGCCTGGGGCTCGACCTCGACCAGAAGAGCCGGCTCGTGAGCGCGGTCCTGGGCGACCTCGTTCACCGACTCGTGGACGAGAGAAGACTCTTCGTGAGCGGGAGAAGGCTGTTCGTGAACGGGCGAGGCCTCGTGAGCGGGCGAAGCGTCGGGCGCGTTTTCCTGAACGTGAGCGGGTTCGGGCGACTCGTCGTGAGCGAGAGAAGGCTCTTCGTGAGCGAGAGAAGGCTCTTCGTGAACGGGCGAAGCGTCGGGCGCGTTTTCCTGAACGTAAGCGGGTTCGGGCGACTCGTCGTGAGCGAGAGAAGGCTCTTCGTGAGCGAGAGAAGGCTCTTCGTGAGCGAGAGAAGGCTCTTCGTGAACGGGCGAGGCCTCGTGAGCGGGCGAAGCGTCGGGCGCGTTTTCCTGAACGTGAGCGGGTTCGGGCGACTCTTCGTGAGCGGGAGAAGGCTGTTCGTGAACGGGCGAGGCCTCGTGAGCGGGCGAAGCGTCGGGCGCGTTTTCCTGAACGTGAGCGGGTTCGGGCGACTCTTCGTGAGCGAGAGAAGGCTCTTCGTGAACGGGCGAGGCCTCGTGAGCGGGCGAAGCGTCGGGCGCGTTTTCCTGAACGTGAGCGGGTTCGGGCGACTCTTCGTGAGCGAGAGAAGGCTCTTCGTGAGCGAGAGAAGGCTCTTCGTGAGCGAGAGAAGGCTGTTCGTGAACGGGCGAGGCCTCGTGAGCGGGCGAAGCGTCGGGCGCGTTTTCCTGAACGTGAGCGGGTTCGGGCGACTCTTCGTGAGCGAGCGAAGGCTCTTCTTGAGCGGGAGAAGGCTCTTCGTGAGCGGGCGAAGCGTCGAGCGCGTCTTCCTGAACGTGAGCGGGCTCTGGGGACGCTTCGTGAACGGGAGAAGGCTCTTCGTGAACGGGAGAAGGCTCTTTGTGAGCGGGAGAAGGCTCTTCGTGAGCGGGAGAAGGCTCTTCGTGAGCGTGATAAGGCTCTTCGTGAACGGGAGAAGGCTCTTCGTGAGCGGGGGAGGCCTCGTGAGCGGGCGAAGCGTCGGGCGCGTCTTCCTGAACGTGAGCGAGGGAAGACTCTTCGTGAACGGGAGAAAGCTCTTCGTGAACGGGCGAGGCCTCGTGCGCGTCTTCCTGAAGGTGAGCGGGCTCGGAGGACTCTTCGTGCGCGGGAGAGGCGTCGAGCTTCGGCTCTGGCGACGGTGCCTCTTCGGTCGGGCCCTCTGCGTCGGCCTGGGGGGCGTGCGATGCAGCTTCTTGCTCCCGCTCGTTCGGCTCACGCATGGCGACCGAATCGTCGGGTCGGTCGAGCGGTACCTGTGCCGGCTCACTCACGAGCTCGTGCTTCAGTGACGGATCCTCGGGAACACTCGCGACGGGCGGGGTCTCGACGTCGGCTTCGGGCATCGTTCCGACATTGGAAGGGTCGGTGGGCGGGCTCGACGCCTCGGGGCCGGCGTCGACCACGGACATAGATTCGGGACTTGCGGGGAACGAGGGGGCCGGAGAGGCGTCCAAGGGCAGTGCTTCGCTCTCGCTCTCGCCGTCGTCGTCGTCCTCGTACGCGGGGTCGTCGAGCGGCGCGTCTTCGTCCGCGGACGGGGAGGGGCCCGTTTCGCCTTCGAGGTCGGCCGTGGCTGCGAGGGCTTCCTCGACGGGAGCGGCCTTCGGGACTTCCGGAGCGGCTTGCACGGGCGCATCGGCGATCGACCGACCTTCGAGTCCCTCGAAGTGGTCGCCGCTGGCCGCGGTGTATTCCACGTAGAGCGGCGAGGTGGGGTCACTGTCGCTCTGATAGAGCCGGGTCATCCGCAGCTTGGACATCTCGAGCAGCGCCAAGAAGGTGATGACCAGATCGAACTTCGAGGTGAGCCCCTCGAAGAGCTCTTCGAACATCACCCGACGCCGAACCTCGAGAACCGCCGCGAGCTCGTGGATGCGGTCGGTGATGCTGATGCGATCGGCGACGATGTCGTGGGTGATCTTGATCTTGCTCTTGGCGAGCACACCCTGGAAGGCCTCGATCAAGCGGAAGAGTGGAATCTGGGCGAGCGGGGGCAGCCCTTGTTCTTCCTCTTCCGGAAGCGTGGAGCCACGGAGGAACACGTTCTGCGCGGCGATGCCCTTGGCCTCGAGCTCGGCCGCGGCAAGCTTGTACTTTTGGTACTCAAGCAGACGCCGGATGAGCGACTCGCGCGGGTCTTCCTCTTCTTCGGGGGTGATGTCGTCTTCCTGCCCGGGGGGCGGAAGCGGCAAGAGCATCTTCGACTTGATGTGCGCGAGGGTCGCCGCCATCACCAGGTATTCGGCCGCCACATCCAGATGGATGAGCTGCATCACCGAGAGGTACTCCAGGTACTTCTTCGTGATGAACCCGATGGGGATGTCCAGGATGTCGAGCTCGTGCTTTTGACAAAGATGGAGCAAGAGATCGAGTGGGCCCTCGAACTGGGGAAGGCTCACCGAATACGTCGCGGCGCCTGCTTCGAACTCCACGGGGTCGGACACTGGGGAGGCGGCACCCTAGCCCACTCGCCCGGAGAGGGGAAAGCGATGCCCGACGGGACGGTGCCGGTTTGTCGTTCCGCCGCCCGAATCGGGGACAAGCTGTGGAAAACTCGGCCCGGCGACCGACAGAGTGGACTCCGGGCCGCGTCGATGTGTCTTGCCCGCGACCTATCGGTTTCTCTGATGGTACGCATCCAGGGAATGCGGCTTCTCAGGAGGCCTCGAGCTGTCCATGCTCCCTCCTGCGGCACGACGCCGCGTTTCGAGAGGATCGTCATGAAGATTCGTCGAGCGAACGAGCGTGGGTATGCGGATCACGGCTGGCTGAAGAGCTTCCACACCTTCTCGTTCGCGGACTATTTCGATCCGCAGCACATGGGCTACCGCGCCCTCCGTGTGATCAACGAGGACCGCGTGGCGGGCGGGCAGGGCTTCGGACGCCACGGGCACAAGGACATGGAAATCGTGTCGTACGTGCTCGACGGTGCGCTGGAGCACGCCGACAGCCTGGGCACGGGCAGCGTGATTCGCCCGGGAGACGTGCAGCGCATGACCGCCGGAACCGGCGTCTTGCACAGCGAGAAGAACCACTCGGCCACGGAGGGGGTGCACTTCCTCCAGATCTGGATCGTGCCCAGCCAGCGCAACCTGGCCCCGGGCTACGAGCAGAAGTCGTTCCCGACCGAGCAGCGGCAGGGAAAACTGCGCGTGGTCGCCTCGTCGGACGGACGCGACGGCTCGCTCACGGTGCACCAGGACGTGTCGCTCTACGCCGGGCTCTTCGGCGAGGGCGAAGCGGCCGAGCACATGCTCGCGAAGGGGCGTGGAGCCTGGGTGCACGTGGTGCGCGGGCAAGCGAAGGTGAACGGCGAGGTCCTGCGCGCGGGCGACGCCGCCCAGGTCGAGGACGGAGCGATTCGCCTCGAAGGCACCTCCGAGGGCGGAAAGGCCGCCGAGGTCCTGCTGTTCGACCTGGCGTGACGGAGACCGGCGCCCCCGTGATTTGCAAACGGGGGCGCGTGCCCTAGGCTCCCCGAGGTGCAGGTGCAGGAGCGCGAGTGCAAGACGCCGATGGGCGAGGTCCTCATCCGGTTCTCGGACGTGAGGAAGTCGTTCGGTCCGAAGGAGGTCTACAAGGGCCTCGATCTCGAGCTCCGTCGCGGGGAGACCACGACCGTGCTCGGGCCGTCGGGCACCGGCAAGAGCGTCATGCTGAAGATGCTCATCGGCCTGCTCTCGGTCGACAGCGGCACCATCGAGTTCGACGGCGAGCAGATCACGCGCATGAGCGAGCGAAAGCTCTTCGACGTGCGCCGGAGGGTCGCGTACCTGTTCCAAGGCGCGGCCCTCTTCGATTCCATGTCCGTCGGGGACAACGTCGCTTACGGCCTCCGCGAGCAGTACTGGGCCACCATGCCCGAGTCCGAGATCCAGGGCCGTGTGGCCTGGTCGCTCGAGGCGGTCGGTTTGCCCGGGATCGAGGCCATGCGCCCCTCGGACCTCTCCGGAGGCATGCGAAAGCGCGTGGGCCTCGCGCGCACGCTCGCGCTCCAGCCCGAAGTCATTCTCTACGACGAGCCCACCACCGGTCTCGATCCCATCAACACCGCGCGCATCAACCACCTCATCTTGAGCATCCAGCGCCAGCTCAAGCTCACGAGCGTGGTCGTTACCCACGACATGGGCACGGCCTTCAGCGTGTCCAATCGTCTGGTGATGCTGAACAAAGGGCGCGTCGCCATGTACGGCACGCCGGACGACTTCAAGAACACGAAGGACGAGTTCGTGCGCGACTTCATCGACGGCAAAGCTCCCGAGACCGAAGACGTCTCCGTGCTGCTCGCCACGTCGTAGCGCTCGAGAGGTGTCGAAATCCCGGCTTCGTGCTCGACCAGGCCAGCTGCCCATCGCGTTTCGCAGCGCGGCAACCGTCAACGAGGCGGGCGTCTCTTCTCGCTCTCTTTTCCACGAGATGGCGCCTTCTCGCTTCTTTTCGAGAAGATGCAGCCCCCCGCGAAAACAATTTCACGCTAAGCTGTCGCCCCGGCGCAGGGGGGAACGCGCCCCTTCACACGACCGGACTTAGGCCATGGGCAAGAACATCAAGGTCGGCATCTTCGTTCTGGTGGCCCTCATCGTGAGCGGCATCTTCGTCTTCATGATCGGCGACAACCGCCGCCTCTGGGAGACCAAGGCCAACTTCAACGCGACCTTCTCGGACGTCGCCGGTCTGAAGCCGGGCGCACCGATTCGCATGGCAGGCGTCGACGTGGGCACGGTGGGAGACGTGGGTCACTCGGGTCAGGCCTCGGACACCAAGATTCACATCACGATGAACATCGTGCGCTCCGAAGCCGAGCGTATCCGCGTCGATCCGGACGTGAGCGAGATCGAAGCGAAGAAGGCCGACCGCCCGCGCGGCACCATCGCGCGCGTGGTCAACAAGGGACTGCTCGGCGACAAGATGATCGAGCTTACCGTGGGCGACATGCGCTTCCCTCAGGCCAAAGAGGGCACCGAGCTTCGCACCGAAGACCCGGTCGATCTCGGCAAATATATCGCGAAATTCGAGGCGATCAGCGAAAAGGCCGATCGCACGCTGGCCAACATCGAGCGCGTGACCGGGGCCTTGGCGAACGACAAGTTCACCCAAGACCTCCAGGGCACGATGACCGCCGTCCACGACATCCTCGATGCGGTCGCCCACAACAAAGAGGGCGCGGCGCACAAGCTCCTGTTCGATCCGGAAGAAGCGAAGAAGATCGACGCGCTCCTGTCGAACGCGGTCGTGATCAGCCGCGAGCTCGGCGGGGTGTCGGCGGACGTGCACGGCATGACCACGCGGGTCGCTCAAGGACCGGGGCTCGCGCACACGCTCCTCTACGACGAGCAGATGGCGCAAGGCGCGACCGGAACGCTGGTCGAGCTCCGCAACACGCTCGAGGCCGTGCGCACGCAGAACGGCGTGGCGCACGCGGTGGTCTACGGCGATCCGAACACCCAGAAGGTGCTCCAGAACATCGGCACCATGAGCGACGACCTTCGCGTGGTGGTGGCCAACGTTCGGCAGGGCAAGGGCACCATCGGCGGGCTCCTGGTCGATCCGAGCATCTACGAGGACCTGAAGGCCATCGTGGGCAACGTGGAGCGCAATCAGGTGCTTCGCGCGCTCGTTCGCTACAGCATCAAAGAGGGTGAGCAGCGCCCGCACGCCGAGACGCCCAAGCTCCCGGCCGCGTCGGGCTCGGCACCGGTCCCGAACCCGCAAGTCGTGCTTCCGCGCGCCGAAGCGGCCACCTCGCCCAAGTAGTCCCGAGCCGGCCTTTCAGGCCTCGCCGAGTCCCGCTTCGATCACTTTCGCGGCCAAGGCGCGCACGGTCTCGGGGGACGAGCCTTCGAGCTTGTTGTTGACCAAAACGTAGACGTCACGGCCTCGAGCGGCGCGCACGAGGGCGAGCACGTCTTCACGTGTGTCTTCCTGCGGCTCGAGGATGCGATCGAACGGTTCGAAGCTCGCCCGCCGCTGCTCGTAGCGCGTGTAGGGTGGCAGCATGAGGCGCGCGACGAAGAACGGCTGCTGCGTGACCAGCCCGGGCACCGTGAGCTGCTTGCGCAAGGTGGGCATGGCCGTCCAGACGTTGGTCACGTGAGCTGCGCCGTGGGCGCGCAGGGCCTCGAGGTAAGCGCCGCTCAAGAGCTCCGGGTTGCGCAGCTCGAAGGCGTACGAAAAGCTCCGCGGCAGGCGGGCGAGCAAGGTGTCGATCCTCCCGGCGAAGGCCTCGGGAGGTGGGACTTTTCCCTCCGGAATGGGCGGGATCTCGAACACGAAAGGACCCGCCGAGCGGGCGAAGTGACGCGTGTAAGGGGCAAGCACCTCGTCGAGGAAGCGGTCCGGCGAGAGGAAATCGGGGTTGCGCTGGCCCGCGCGTGCGCCGAAGCGGGGGTGGCTCGGGAAGACGCAGGTCGTGATCTCGTCCCAGACCTTCGAGACCGCACGAAAGTCCTCCGGCAGACCGCGGGCGTAGTCTTCGAGGGTTTCGTCGTCGAGGGGCGCGTAGTGGCTGCGATCGATCCCCACGGTGCGGAAGAGCGGGTGCGCGGAGTAGCCGCGGAGCCCGTCGGCGACCAGGGCCGCCTGCGAGGGTTTCCCCTCGTAGAGGACGCCGCCCCAGCCCGGGAAGGTCCAGCTCGACGTGCCGAAGCGCAGGTTCTTGGGCAGCCTCGAGACGAGAGCCCGGTCGGCCTCGGTGATGCGCGGACGCACCGCGCCTACGGCTTTCGGGCTCGGGGCGAAGGCCTCTCCGAAGAGACCGAGCTGCGCGTCGGGCGCGGGCTTTTTGGCCATGACGTGACGGTCGCTCGGGTCGGGCGCGAGCGCAAGCACGAGCTCGTGTAGTCTTTCGAAGATGCGCTTCGCCCACGATCCTTCGCGGCCTTTGGGCCTCGTTCTCTCCGGTGGTGGAGCCCGCGGTGCGTTCCAGGTCGGTGTGTGGAGCGTGCTCCGTGATGCGCTCGGGCGCGAGCCCGACGTGGTCAGCGGAACGTCGGCCGGGGCCATCAACGGCGCGCTCATCGCGGCCGGGCTCTCTCCCGATCGCATGCTCGAGTTCTGGCTCGACCTCGCCGCGCGTCCGCCCATCAAAGCCAACCCGCGTTTCTTCGAGGCCCTGCGTCGCGCTCTCACCAAGGTGCTCCTGCGCGAACCGACGCGCGCGTTCTCGCTGCGAAAACGAGAGTTTTCCATACTCGGGTCGATCGTGCGCAAGCACTCGCTCACGTCTCCCAGTGGCATCGCCGCAGCCATGCTCGAGATGCTCCTCACCGCGCGCTTCGACGCCGTAAGCGTGCTGCTCGAAGAGATCGACGCGCCGTATTTGTTCGACACGCTGCCTCTTCGTGGACGACTCGCGGAGGCCATCGGCGGGTTTACGGTTCCACGCACGCGGGTCAAGCTCGCGCTGAACGCCATCGACGTGCGCAGCGGCGGGGTGGTGCGCATCGTGAACGCAGCGCCCGCGAAGAGCGCGCAGGCTTCGCGCCACTACCGCGTCGTGCCGGACATTCCGCTCGACCTCGTGCTGGCGAGCGCCAGCATTCCGCTCTTGTTCAACCCGGTGGCCTTCGAGGGGCGTCTTTTGTGGGACGGCGGGCTGCTCGTGAACTCGCCCATGGCGCCGGCAGTGGCGCTGGGAGCGCGCCGCGTAGTGCCGGTGCTCGTGACCAAGCTCGACGGTCGTCCGGGCGCGGAGATGGGCTCGTTCGGCGAGTCGGTGGAGCGTTTGGTCGATACGCTGCTCGAGAACGCATACAACGCCGATCGTAAGCTCTTGCTCACGCGCAACGCCCTCGTGGGACGCCTCGAAGAGGCGACGTGGAGCCGTGTCGAGCTGCTCGAGGCGATTCGCCCGGGCGACACCGCGCTCTTCGGACCGGGCTCGTACCTGCACTTCGAGAAGTCGGTGCTGATCGACATGTTCGACGCAGGGAAACGCGCCGCGAAAGAGTGGCTCGCGCGCGGCCCTCGCGTGGACGACGTGCCCTGAGGCGCGGCGCGCTTCGCCTTCAAGTCACCTTGGACTTCAGCACCTGGAAGTAACGGTGCGCGACGCCCGCGGCCTGCGCGGCGCGACGCACGTTGCCTCCGTGACGATCGAGCATGCGTGCCACGTAGGCGCGCTCGAAGTCCCGCACGAGGTGCTCGCGCGCGCGAACGAGGGGCAAATTTCCCTCCAGATAGGCCTCGAGACCTCCCTCGGTGGGCAGGCTCGCGCGCGACTCGGTTCGCGCGAAGGCCTCGCCGACGGTGAGGTGACGCTGCACCGCGGTCTCGAGCTCGCGCACGTTCGAGGGCCACTCGTGCGCTTGCAGGCGGGTCACGAGATCTCCGGGTAAGGACTCGGCCCGACCGGAGAGGGTCACCCAGAAGTGCTCGGCGAGCAGCTCGATGTCGACCGGGCGCGCGCGCAGCGGGGGGATCTCGACCCGCGTCACCGCGAGCCGCGTGAAGAGGTCCTCTCGCAGGCGACCGAGCTCCACCGCGCGGTCGAGGTCCTCACGCGACGTGGCCACGATGCGGACGCGGGACGACTCGATCTTCTGACTGCCGACGCGCTGGTATTCGCCGCGCTCGAGCAATCGAAGGAGCCTTCGTTGCACGTGCTGCGTGAGGTCGCACGGTCCGTCCACGATCAACGTGCCTGCGCCGGCGTCGGCGACGAGGCCGGTTCGCTCGACGCCGTCCTTTGCGGCATCACGCGTGACCCCGAAGAGCTCGGCTTCGACTTCGTCGGGAGGCAAGACCGTGGCTTCGAGCACGAGAAGTGGCTCGTTGGCGTTCGGCCCGACCTCGTGCACTCCTTCGACGAAGAGCTTCTTTCCGACGCCGGTCTCGCCCTCCACGACGAATGGTATCGTGCCGTGCGCGAGCTTCTCGCCGAGGGCGAACATGCGGTGCACGACCGGGTGCACGCTCAGCATGCGACCGAGCCTTCGAGGCTCGATCGAAGCGGCAGGCACGGCATCCACTTCGCTCGGGACGATCTCGAGCAGGGTGGTTCCGAGGCGGATCTCTTCGCCCCCGACCAGGGTCGCTTCGCGCACGAGCACGCCGTTCACCACGGTGCCGTTGGTCGAGCCGAAGTCGTAGACGTGCAGGCCTCGCGCGTCTTGGGAGAACGCGACGTGCCGACGCGAGACCGTCGGATCGGTGAGACGAAGCGTGCAGAGTGGCCCCGTGCCGCAAAGGATGCGCTGGCCCTCCTCGTCTTCGAGCGTCCACGAAGCTCCAGCGTCGGGGCCTTCTTTCACGCGCACGAGGTAGCGAACCTCGCCTTTCGCGTCGAAGGAGGTCTTGACCGTCGCGTTCCCGATACCTGCGGACATGGTCGGATGCTAGCGACTCGCGCCCCGCGCCGAGGTGACCTCTCGCGCCAATCGAACCGCTTGCGGCTTCAGCGAGTGGAGGTCGGGAGCAGCTCGAGAAGCGGACCTCGTGAGAGCTCTCGGACCTTGCCGCCGAGGGGCGCCGGGTTCTCCCAGAAGCGCGTCGAGGTGCCCTGGCGGAGCACCGTGAGGCGGAGCACGTCGAGCTCGAGGACCGCGAACATGCCGGCGGACTGTTTGCCACCGTCGAGGTTCAAGGCTTGCGCCGAAACGCCGGCCTGAAAGCCGAACGGAACGCCGAAGAGCAGCGTCGCTTGGAGAGGAACGCGTCCGAAGTCTCCGTTGCGCCAGGTGCGGTACGTGACGCCGAGATCGAGCGCGAGTCCGAAATCGCCTCGCGCGAAGCCGCCCGTGGCGAGGCGAGGTCCGAAGGTGAGGTCCGTGCCTTGCGTGAAGGTGGTGGTGACCCGAAAGAGACCGCCCACGGCGAAGCGAGCCGCCGGCGAGGTGCCGAGGCCGAGCGCGAAGGTCATGGCCGGACGGCTCAGGGTCTCGCTTTCGGTCACGCCGGTGGTGGCGTCGGTGGTGCCTTGGCGCTGGAACGAGATACCTCCGCCGCCCGAGAGCCAAGGCGTGGGCTCGGCGTGCGCGGTCCGCGGAAGGAGCGTAGCGGTCAGCGCGAGCGCTCCGCAGAGCACCGAGCACGCGGAAATCGCGAAAATCGGCGCGGACGAACGGGCACGGGCGGACGCAGCTTTCATGACGAACGCTCGATTACCACAGGTTTCGGGCGTTTGGGCCGCGTGCGCATGCCCAGCGCACCCGAGAGCTTGGCTCCGCTCAGATGACGCGCAAGGCGCGTGACGAGCTCGGCGGGCGATCCCGGCGAACGCGGTCGACGATGAGCGAGATGGAACGCGTATCGTAGAGGAGCGAGTTGTGGCCGCGGTCGCGGAAGCTCACGACTTCGCCCGCAGGGAACATCGCGGACGTCTCGGGGATGACCACGCGATCGGCCTCCGCCACCAGAGACAAATGAGGCACGTCGTGGTCGTGCGCCTTGGCGCGCAATCGCTCGAGCACGTCGCTGTGCTCGTGCAGGTCCTTGCCGACGAGGTAGGGAAAGAGCTTCGCGTGGCGCGTGCCGAAGAAGGGGCTCGCGATGGAGATCGTCTGCACCACGCGCTCCGCGCCGCCGAGCTCTTGAACGTAGTAACGCGCCACGAGCCCACCCAGCGAGTGCCCCACGAGGTGCACGCGCGCATGGTGCGGCAGCTGAGCGACGAGCGTGCGGAGCTTTCGCGCGATGCGCGCGACGCCCTCTCCGGGAGCGTGGGTGAAGCTCGCGACCTTGGCGCCCGCCTCGTCTTCGAGGGCTTTGCGCATCGGACGGAAGACGCCTGCGCTGGCCATGAAGCCGTGCACGAGCACCACCACGTCGTCACCTTCGCGCACGCCCTGCGGGATGCGGAACGAGAGATCGAGTGGAGAGAGCACGACCTCGCGTAGGGTCGCAATCGTCTCGGTGAGGTCCCCCCGGCGCGGTAGTAGTGCTCGCATCGGAACTGCTCCTACAAGCACGAACCGTGCGAGGCCCGCAAGTTTCCGGCTTGCCGACACGACCTGGGGAGAAGTAGGAAAAGAAGGTGAGCGAAGCTTCGGATACGCGGGGCGGAACGGCGGAAGAACCGGCGTTCGCGATCGAGGTCCTTGTCGGCGAAAACGACATCGACATGCTCGGTCATGCGAACAACGTGGCCTATTTGCGCTGGGTGCAAGACGTGGCAGTCGCGCACTCCGAGGCAGTCGGCCTCGATTTCGCGCGCTACCGGGAGCTCGGTGGGGTGTTCGTGGTGAGGCGCCACGAGATCGACTACCTGCGTTCGGCGCTACGCGGCGAGAAGCTCGCGGTGCGCACCTGGATACCCATCTCCATGGCCGCCAAGGTCACACGCATGACCGAAATCAGGCGCCTTTCCGGCGAGGTCGTGGTGCGCGCCACCACCGTGTGGGGCTTCATCGACGGCGCCACCATGCGCCCTACGCGTATCCCCGAAGAGATTCGCGTGGCCTTCGGGATGCCGAAGCGAAAGCCTCAGTCGTTCGAGTCGTGACGGCTCACGGGCGGCGCTTGCGTGGCCCGAGCGCACGACCGGCGACCAGCAGAGCGGTGCTGGTGACGAACACCGTGATCGCCGTGGCGACGAGCACGTGGGGGGCGCGCAGCATGGCCGAAACTCCCTGATCGAGCGCCGCGCCGAGCGACACGCCGTCCGCCGGCCCGAATCCGACGAACGAGAGCGACGCCTCCGAGAGCACCACCGCCGAGGCCGACGAGCCGATCTGGACGGCGACCGTGCCGAGTAGGTTCGGCACCACGTGACGGAAGAGGATGCGTGTCTCGCCGAGGCCGAGCGCGCGTGCGGCCTCTACGAAGCCTGCTCCGCGCAGCACACGCGCTTCTGCCAAGGCGAGGCGCGCGAAAGGAGCCCAAGCCGTGGCCGCGAAGACGAGTGCAAGATGCATGCGACTCGGATGGCGTACGGCCGACAGCACCGTCAGCGCGAAAAGAAACGTGGGGAAGGCTTGGAGCGCGTCGCATGCTTTTCCGACCGCGCTCTCGAGGGTGCCTCTTCGCATGGCTGCTAGCGCGCCGAGCGGGGTGCCGAGCGCGAATCCGAAGAGGGCGACCAGCACGGCGAGCGCGAGCGCGCGAAGGCTGGCCGAGGCGAGCAGCGCGAAGAGATCCACGCCGCCTTCGCCGCAGCCGAGCGGGTGCGCGGACGACGGGGGAAGATAGGCGGCGTCCGGGAAGAGACGAGTGGACGAGGCGTCCCGGGTGACGAGCGCGACGACTGCGGCGAGCACGACGCCCGCGAGTGGTGCGAGTGGCCATAGCGCGACGAGCCACCTCGGTGAGCGACGAGACGCGTCGTTCATCGGGAGGTCCTCGGATCGACCGCTCCGTGGACGGCTTGAGCCGCGGCTTGCGCCACCACGAAGAGGGTTCCGGTGAGCACGACGGTCACCTCGAGGACGGGCAGGTCGCGCGACGCGTACGACTCGAGGATGAGCGAGCCGAGCCCCGGACGCTCGAAGAGTCGCTCGAGCACCACCGCGCCGCCGAGCAACGCCCCGAGCTGCGTGCCCACCACGGTGGCGATCGGACCTACCGACGCGGGCAGGGCGTGCAGGAACCACACGCGGAAGAACGTCGCGCCCTTCGCACGGGCCACGGTGAGAAACTGGGCGCGCTCGTGCTCGGCGAGCGCGGCGCGAGTGATGCGTCCGACGTGGGAAAAAAGCGGTACCGCGAGCATCGACGAGGCGAACACGAGCCCGGCGAGGCCCGCCTCCGGATCTCCCGGAAGCGGCACGATTCGGAGCTTGGCCGACAAGACGAACGTGACGAGCGGAGCGAACGCGAGCAGTGGCGTTGCCGCGGTCGCGACCAGCGCACGCTCCACCCACGTTCGACGCTTTCCCAGCCAAGGGCCTGACGCGAGCACGCCGAGCCCGGTGCCGATCAGCGTGCCCATGAGCACGGCGAGGAGCGCGAGCTCCGCCGTGG
Organism: Polyangiaceae bacterium; assembly: GCA_965225775.1. GTDB lineage: Bacteria > Myxococcota_A > Polyangia > Polyangiales > Polyangiaceae > JAAFHV01. The sequence continues at coordinate 408,837 of OZ245328.1, forward strand.
GACCGAGGGCGCGTCCCACCAGGGTCGCCACCTGCGTTCCGGGGCGTCGGAGGGACTCGCCGAAGTCGAACGTCACGAGCCTTCGTAGAAACCGTGCGTACTGCACATAAAGCGGCCGGTCCAGGCCGAGCTTGGCACGCAGCACGGCGCGCTCTTCCGGTCCCGAGAGCTCGCCGAGCACGAGCGATGCGGGGTCTCCCGGCAGGAGGCGAAGCGAGAGGAATACCGCCGTCGCGAGGCCCAACACGACCGCCGACGAACCGGCGAGTTTGGCGAAAAAGACGCGGAAAAATCCAAGGATACGCGCGGCCACGGAGGCTCGCGTTCCCGGCGAGCTTCCCGTCGCGGAGGTCGCGTTGGCCCCCGCCATAGTGGAGCTACCGAGCGTCCGGGGACGCGGTCGCGTCGGTCGATCCGGCGTCGGTCACGGTGCTGGTGCCGCCGTCTTCTGTGGGCAGGCTGGACCCGCACACGTTGGGCGCGTTGCCCGGTGCAGGGACCACGGGCGCACCCGAGTCGTAGTAGGCCCGCGGCACGCACACCTTACGAGCTCCGGCATCGTCGAGGGCGACTCCGGCGCGCGAGGCGGGCAGGGAGCACTCGTAGCCGGTTCGGCAGTCGGTATCGACTTCGCACAGCTTCACGCAGAAGCTTCGTGCCGAGCGGGCGATGCCGCGGTCCGAATAGGTGCAGCCCGGCACGGTGGCGCCGAAGACCACGCATGCGGCCTCGTCCGGGCAGCCGTTCGGCGAGCAGTTGAACACCGTGCAGTAGCCGCCGCTCTGCGACGTGTCGCACAGGCGGTCTCCACGCTGAGAGCAGTCGGTCGACAGGATGCACGAGTCGCCGATGCTGGGCTGGCAGGCGAGCCCGAGCAGGCCCGACGCGAGCGTGGCCACGGTTCCGAGCAGCACGAGCCGCATTTTCGTGGCGTTGGCGACGGCGTCGCGCAAAAAAGCTAGGGGGCGGCGCTTGTTCATCGGGGTCACGAGCCGGCGGGACCCTAGCCCTTCGTGACGCGGACCTCAATCGAATCCGGGAATCGTGCGCTCCGCAGGTCACGCGTACGCGAAACGTGCAGGGCCATTGCCGAACGGCGTTCGGTGCTCTAGGTTCCGCCCGCGCGGGCCGAGCCCGATGGCTCAGACGCGAGAGGAGCTCTCGCGCGGCCGGCATCCCGAGGAAAGCGTCATGGCGACTTACATCACTTCCGACTGCATCAACTGCGGAGCCTGCGAGCCCGAGTGTCCGAACGAGGCCATCAGCGAGGGTGACGAGATCTACGTCATCGACCCCGAGCTGTGCACCGAGTGCGTCGGATTTTACGACCACGAAGCCTGCCAGGCCGTTTGCCCGGTCGAGTGCTGCCTCCCCGATCCCAAGCACCCCGAGGACGAGAAGGCCCTCATCGAGCGCGCGCTCCGTCTCCACCCGGACGACGAAGAGCTCAAAAAGCGCGCCGAGGCCGACAACTACGCCTCGCGCTTCCGCAAGTAACGTGACCGCGTCGCCCGTGTCCGCCGTCCATGCGCGCCACGCGCGCCATGCGCGACGTCCGGGCGAGCCCGTGCTCGCGACGACCCTCGCTCTCGGCCTGCTCCTTCTCGGGAGCGGCTGTGGCGGGGGTTCTCCTTTGATGCATCCTGCACGTACGCTGCCCTCGGGCGAAGTGCGCGTCGCCGGAGGTCTCTCGGGGAACTTCGTGCCGGGTGGCCTCGCCAACGACCTGCAGCGTTCGCGCGAGCTCGCCGCACGCGACCCGAACGGCGTGCCCGGGCAGCCGGGTCAGAACCCCGACTACGCGAAAGGGGCGCTCGTCGCGGCCGCCGTCGCCCCGGGCATCGCCCCCTTCGTCGGTGCGCGCGTGGGCCTGGGAGACGCCTTCGAGGGCGGCCTTTCCTACACGGGTCGCGCCGTACGCGCGGACGTCCGAAAGTCCTTCGACGGCAAAGAGACCTCGCTCTCGGTCGGCATAGGCGGCACTGCGGCGCTCTACGGTCGCGATCCGGGAACCAACGCGCTTCCGGGGGTCGATCTCGGTGCGCTGAAGGGGTACGGCGCGGATCTGCCCGTGCTGGTCGGGTGGCAGAGCCAAGGCGGGCTCTACCGCGTCTGGGGCGGCGCGCGAGGTGGCTTCGAACGCGACAGCCTCACCAGGCTCTCCACCGAGCCCCGCGAGCCATTTCCAGGAGCCGCAGCCCCCATCACCCTCGATGCCACGCGCTTCTACGCGGGCGGGGTGTTCGGCATCGCCACCGGCCTCCGCCACGTGCACGTGGCCCTCGAGCTCCAGGTCGCCTACCAAACGGTAAGTGGAACCTACAATGGGTCGCCCGTCTCGGTGAACGGGGTGTCGCTGAGCCCCGCCACCGCGCTGCTCTGGAGCTTCTGAGCGCGCCGTCCCGGGCGTTCGCGGCACGTTCGCGCCTCGTGACGCACCGCTTCCGTGGTGCGGAGGTCCCAAGCGCGTCCCCGCATTCGAAAGCGCGCCCGGCATGGCTTCGCGGGCCGAGTCGATACGGTACGCTCGGCGAACATGAGCTTCGATCTCAAGATCACGGGTGGGGTGGTGGTGGACGGCACGGGCGCCCCCAAGCGACGCGCCGACGTGGGCATCAAGGACGGCATCGTCGTGGAGGTCGGCGAGTGCTCGGGTAGCGCCGCGCGCACCTTCGACGCCGACGGGGCCATCGTGACGCCGGGCTTCACCGACCTGCACACGCACTACGACGGCCAGGTCTCGTGGGACGCGGACATGGCGCCGTCGAGCCTCCACGGCGTGACCACCGCGGTGATGGGCAACTGCGGCGTCGGCTTCGCGCCGGTCAAAAAAGCCGATCGCGAGCGGCTCATCGCGCTCATGGAAGGCGTGGAGGACATCCCCGGTTCGGCGCTGGCCGAAGGGATCCGCTGGGACTGGGAGACGTTTGCGGAATACATGGATGCGGTCGACCGCGTGCCTCGCGCCATCGACGTGGTCGCGCAGGCGACCCACGACGCGCTCCGCGTGTACGTCATGGGCGAGCGCGCGTTCGCCGGCAGCGCGGCCACTCCGGACGACGTGCGCGCCATGCGCGATCACGTGCGCCAGGCCCTGCTCGCCGGGGCAGCGGGATTTTCCACCGGGCGCTCGGACAACCACAGGTCACGGGACGGCTCGGACACGCCGGCCGCCGAGGCCTCCGCCGAAGAGCTTCGCGGCATCGCCGAGGCGTTCCGAGGGATCTCGCACGGCGTGCTCCAGGCGGTGTCGGACTTCGACATGGAGAAGAGCCGAGAGCGCTTCGACGCCGAGTTCGACGTGATCGAACGCATGGCCGAGGCCGCGTCGGGGCACTCCATCTCGCTCTCGCTCATGCAGCGCGACTTGGACACCACGCAGTGGCGCCGCATCCTCGAGCGCGCCGAGCGCGCGGTTCAGAAGGGCATCCCCATGCGCGTGCAGGTGGGCGCACGAGGCATCGGCGTGCTGCTCGGACTCGAAGCCACGTTCCAGCCGTTCATGGGCTTTCCGAGCTACAAGGCCATCTCGCAGCTTCCGCTCGACGAGCGCGTCGCGCGCATGAAAGATCCCGCGTTCAAGGCGCGCATCCTCGGCGAGACGAGCGAGCGGCTCGCCGGCGACGGCAGCAACGTCCCGCCCATGGCCGACCGTTTCCTCGCCAACATCGACTTCGTGTCGATGCGCATGTTCCGCCTGGGCGAGCGCCCGAACTACGAGCCCTCGCGCGAGGACTCGCTCTTCGCGGAGGCCATGCGCACGGGCAAGCCCGCGCTCGAAGTCATCTACGACGCGCTGCTCGAGAACGGCGGACGCGAGCTCTTGTACTTCCCGGTCTACAACTACTCGAGCTTCGACCTGGACGCGGTGGCCGAGATGCTCGAGCACCCGCTCGCGCTGCCGGGCCTCTCGGACGGAGGGGCGCACGTCGGCACGGTGTGCGACGCGAGCTTCCCCACGTTCATGCTCACCCACTGGGCGCGTGACCGGAAGTCGCGCCGCTTCGACGTGGAGCGCGTGGTGAAGATGATGGCCCACGACACGAGCCGGTACCTCGGCCTGCGTGATCGCGGGACCCTCGAACCGGGGCAGCGCGCGGACGTCAACGTGATCGACTTCGACGCCCTCTGCCTCGAGCGTCCGCGCCTCGTGGCCGACCTCCCCGCGGGCGGCAAGAGGCTCGTGCAAGAGGCCCGCGGGTACCGCGCGACGTTCGTGAAGGGCACGCCCATCCTGCGCGATGGGAAGCTCACCGGAGAGCGTCCGGGAAGGCTCGCGCGCGTGGGCGTCTGACGCCGAGTCGGGCCACTCGAGCTTCGCGAGTGGCCCGAGCTTCTGCCGTCGAGGCGCGGTCCCTTCAGAGCCTACGAGGCTCGAAGAGACCAAGCACGGCGCCGGCCGGATCTTGAATGACGGCGACGGTGCCCATCCCGGGCACGGGAGTCTTGTCCTCGAGCACTTTGCCTCCGAGCTCTCGCGCGAGCTCGAGTGCGGTCGAGACCTTCTCCACCGCGACGTAGCTCATCCAGTGCGGATGCGTACCCGCGACGGCCACGCTCATGGATGCGGCGTCCGCGCCGTCTTCGGTGACGAACACGAGCACGTCGGCGGCGCCCGCGAAGCTCTTCACCTTCCAACCGAGCACCTTGCCGTAGAAGGCTTTGGCTGCCTCGGCGTTGCGGGTGGCGAGCATCTCCCAGCAGAACTCGCCGGGGCCGGGAGGCTCGGCGCTGCCTCCCACGGGGCTCGTGGAGAAGGTTCGCCACACCACGAAGTGTGCGCCGAACGGATCGCGGAGCAGCGCGCACCGCCCGAACGGCGGGATGTCCGTGGCGTTCATCACGACACGCCCTCCGGCCTCGATGCAGCGCACACACGCGCCGTCCACGTCGTCCACCGCCACGTAGCTGGTCCAATGCGAGCCAATCGACGTGGTTCTCGGCAGATCGACCACGCTTCCGACCCGCCGGTCGCCGGAGAAGGCCACCGTGGCCTTGTGTTGATCGAGCGTCACTGGCTCGAGTCGCCAGTTGAAAAGCGCTTTGTAAAACGACAGACACGAGTCGAGCCTTGTACTCGAGGCCTCGCGCCACACGAATTGTCCGATCCCCATGGTCCCCTCACGTCTTTCGGAGCGCCCACACCTCGTGCGCGCCGAATTAGGATACGTGACCGAACGCCAACTGCACGTGCATATGCAGTAGACGACGCAATGGAGACGTCACCCGAGATGCGCTGGCCGCGCGTTCAGGTCTTTTGGTTGTAGTTGGTGGTCTCGAGCAAGATGACGTTGGTCTTGGACCGGGTCTCGCCCACGCTGGTGATGTAGACCGCCGGCTGGTCTTGCACGGGGCAGACCTTCTCGCAGGCGCCGCAGCCGATGCAGAGCGACGGGTCGACGTGCGGGCGCTGGAGCTTCACCTGCTTCATGGCCGGCTGCTCGCCGTTCGGACCGGGGGTCTTCTCGCGCATGGGCGCTTCGACCTCTTCGACCCAGATGGCCTTCGGCGACGTCGGGCAGAACTCTTCGCACACGATGCAGGGCGTCTGCATGCTCCAGGGGAGGCAACGGCCGTGGTCGTAGAAGGCGGTGCCGATCTTGACCGGCGGAGTGCCCTGTCCGAGCTTTTCTTTCTCGGTGATCTTCTGGATCGCGCCGGTCGGGCAGACCTGACCGCAGAGCACGCAGGAGTGCTCGCAGTAGCCGATGCGCGCGATGAGGATGGGCGTCCACAGCCCTTCGACTCCGGACTCGAACATGGCCGGATGGAGGGCGTTGTTGGGGCACACCTTCATGCACTCGGCGCAGCGGATGCAGCGCTCCAAGAAGGCGCGCTCTTCGACGGCTCCCGGGGGACGAATCACCTTCGAGTGGTAGTTGACGTCGAGCGAGTCGGCGATGCGCATCGCGGGGATGGCCGCGGCTCCGGCGGCGACCGTCGCGAGCAGCGTGCGGCGGTCGGTGTCGGGCTTGGTGATGGTGCTCTTGCGGTTGGGCAAGAAGCGGAACTTGATGACGTCCTCGGGGCAGGCCGCCTCGCAGTTCATGCACATGTGGCACTCGTCTTGGCGGTGCTTGACGCCACCCTGCGGGCTGTCGGCGCCCTGGCAGTTCACGAGACACAGGTTGCAATCCGTGCACTTTGCATGGTCTTTCTCCATGCCGAAGAGCGCGAAGCGGGCGAACACGCCGAGGAATGCGCCGAGCGGGCAGAGCACGCGGCACCAGAAGCGCGGCACGAAGCGATTCATGAACAGAATCGCCACCAGCAAGAAGACGATGAGCCACGTCTGGTGGAAGTAAAACTGCTTATTTTGCCAGACCGCCTGCGCGAGGAAATCTTGCGTGTGGTCCGCGGCTCCTTGCAGCGGACGCGAGGGCACGTTCTGCATCGCGCCCAGGCTTCGCCCGGAGAGGTACTGCACGGCCGGGATGACCCCGAGGCCGATGGAGCGCACGGCGACGCAGATGGGATCCATCATGCCGCCGATGGCGCTGCCCGCGACCGCCGCGAGCAAGAACGCGTACATCAGGTAGTACTTGGCGCGCTGGTAGCCGTGCGTCTTGTTGGCCTCCACGCGTGAAGCGCCGCGACCTTTGGGCGACGGCAGGATCCACGCGAAGAAGTGGTGGAGCGTGCCGAACGGACAGATCCATCCGCAGAACACGCGGCCCACCACCAGGGTGAGCGCGAGCAGGCCCACGCTCCACAAGAGCCCGCGGTAGACCGTGTGCGTGGAGAGCACGGTCATGGCGCCCACGAACGGATCGGCGAGCAAGAAGCCCTCGACCGGCAGCGGCAGACGCACCGCCTGATCCGCCTGCGCCGCGAAGTTTCCGCGGAAGCCGGTCTGGAACAAGAAGTACATGAAGAGCGCGAAGAAGCCGGTCTGCGAGGCGCGGCGCGCCCACACGAGGCCACGGATGATCGGACGCGCCGGCAGTCCCGAGCCGGGGCGCTTGGGGTTCAGCTTGGCCTTGAGCTTCGAGAAGAGCGTGGGCTTGCTCGCTCCGCCGGAGCCCGAGCCGGACCCGCCGGGAGCGCCGCCGCCCGGACCCTTGCCGGACGGCGCGCCGATGCCTCGTTCGGCGATGGCTGCAGCTTGCACGGATTCGTCGGAGGTGGCCGAACCGTTCGCGGAGCTCGTCTCGGTCGCGCAGCCGCAGCCGCTTCCGCAGCTCTTTTTCCCGCTCACGGGCTTGGTGGCAGGGGCCTTCGCTTGGTTCGAGGGGGCGACCGGAGGTGCGGCTGCCGTGGCCGTGCGACGCGGCTCGGTGAGCACCACGGTGACGGCGCGGTCGATGGGCGCGACCGCTCCGACCTCTCCGGTCTTCCAAGGGATGGGCTCGGAGTGGCCGCTCGAGAGCTCGTCCGCGGAGCGCGCTTCGAGCGTGGAAAAATCGAGATGAACCGCGGCGTGCTCCGGCTTCGGGAGCTTGCCGACTTCGGCGCGCGGGCCGACGTCCGGGGAGGAGAGAGAGGGCGTGGGCGCTTTCGACACGTCAGACCTCCCGCACGCGCAGGCTTTCCCAGTTCATGGTCCCGATCTTTCGCTCGTGGGCCATCTTCAGGTACGGCAGGTTCTCGCGCGCTTGGCCGATGAGGGTGCAGCCGAGCGCGTCGGCGGCGACCTGATCGATCGAGGCGATCACCGTGTTCATGACCTTGGTGTCGTCGATGTTGCCGCCCTGCGGGCCGTTTCTCATGAGTACGCGCATGGCGTCGATCACGGTGAGCGTGGGGCGCATGAAGGTTGCGAGGTCGGCGATGGAGGTGTCGATGTTCTGGTGGAGGCGATTGCGACGCCCACCGAGCACGCCGTACCAGTTCTTCATGGCCGCGGTGTACTTGGCCAGGTTGTGGTGCTTGGCCACGGGCACGTTGATGACCTTGTCCGCTTCGACGAGCGTCGTGAAAATCGGCCACTCGTCGAGCACTTCGCCCTTCAGGCGCGTGGTGCGGAAGCGATGGTCGGTGGGCAGGACCACCTCGGCGCCGAGCGCGTGCGCCTTGTGCCAGATGCCCGAGCGCTGAAAGCAACGGTTCGGATCGTTGCAGCTTCCGTCGGCCACGACCACGCGCTTGGCGCCCGCCTCGAAGGCGAGCTTCACCACGGCGCCCACCACGTTGGGGTTGGTGTTGGCGGCATGGATGGGCATGCGGTCCCAGCCGATGTTCGGCTTGACCACCACGATGTCGCCTCGGGAAATGAAGCGCTTCATGCCGCCCATCGCCTCGATGGCCTTGCGCACGATCGCCTCGGCGTCGGCCGAGTCGTCGGCGGGGGCGCCACGCGCGATGACGAGCTCGGCGTCTTGCGAGGCGCCCTTCAAGGTGAAGTCGCGCACCTGGCGCGTGCCTTCGCCCTCACGTGCGCCGAAGCCGCCCTTGTCCCAGACCGCTCGGCCCACGAGCGCTGCTGCCGCGGCCACGGCCGAGGCTTGTCCGACGCGGGTCAGGATCTCGCGACGCGAGGGAAACTCGCGCACGGTCTCCTTGGCTTCTTTGCGCGGAGCACGAGCCGGACCCTTGCCGCGTTGCGGTCCTGGTTGGGCCGCGCTCTTCGGGCTCTCGTCGGGGGCGCTGCCGCTTCCGGTCTCGGGCGTGACCTTGTCGTCGGACATGGGTCACCTCTTAGCGCTGAATGGAAGGTCGAGGCAACTCGTGGGCGCGGAATTTGCGCGGGAAACCAGGGGTAGCGACGCGAGGTCGGCGCCTCGAGCTCAGCCCCCGTCGTTCGCGTCCGAGGCGTCCGAGGCGTCGTTCGAGGAGGCGTCCGAAGGTGCGGCGTCGGACGTGTTGGCATCGGCCGACACGTCGGCGTCCGTCTCGGCGTCGGAGTCGGCATCCGCGTCCGCGTCGGGGATGGGAACGCCGACGCGAGGGTCTTGGTAGGTGAGCGGATCGAGGCCGAACACGGTGTTGCAGGCCGCGCTCCCGACGAGCACGAGGGTGATGAACCCGAGGCGAAGGCGTGCGTTCATCGGAACGTCCCCACCGCGCCGAGCCCCGCCGGCCTTACCGAAAAGTCTTGAGATCTCGAGGGCCTGGGCGCGAAAAAGTAGAAAGCCGCGCCGGTCGCCATGAGCACTGCGCCCACGCCGCCGACCACCGTGCCCACGTCGCCTTTGGCGCGCGCGTCTTCGGCCGCCGCGACGTAGGCGCGGTCGGCGCAGATGCCCAAGTAACAGTTGGCGGCCGAGCGGTTGTAGTCGGCGGCCGCCAAGAGCCCGATGACGAAGCCGGTGAGTAACGTGGCCGTGCCCGTGGCGAAGGTGGCGATGCCCGCCACCTGGTAGGGACCCACCGTGGTCTCGTCCACGAAGTACGAGGAGCCCGAAGTGCCCGGCGCCACGGTCCGTCCGAGGCCGTTGCTCGCCGCGGTCGCAGGGGCTTTCTGGGGCCCGTCGGCTCGGGCGTCGAAGGAGACGTCGACCACCACGTTCGCGCCCTCGGAGGCGAGGTCGACCGAGCTCGAGAAGGGCTTCTTTCCCGGCACCTCCGCGGTTACCGAGACGCGGCCAGCGTCGTGTGGATGCGGCGCATCCCAGGTCTCGGGAGTGAGATCCCGACCGTCGATGCGCACGCGAAGTCCGGCCGCGCTACGCAGCTCCGGCGCGAGACGAACCGTCACCGTCGAGCGTCGAGGGCCGAGCTCGGCGTAACGCGCCCGTGCCTTCGCGCGAAGAGCGTCGGTCGCGGGGGAGTCGGGGAGCGACACGAGCAGCGCGTAGGCGGCGTAGGCCGAGGCTAGTTTTCCGGCCTTTTCGTAGCAGTCTGCGAGCCTCACGAGCGACTCGGGGCGCTTGTCGACCGTGTAGACCTGCGCGAGCAGCGGGCACGCCTCGGCGAAGTTCTTGGTCTCGAGCTCGGCCTGCGCACGCTCTTCGATCGACACGGTGTCGTCGGCTGCGGCGAGGCTCGAGAGCGAGAGCAACGCGGAGGAAACGCCAAACAAGAGGCCCGCGCGCAGCGGGTGAGAGTGTTCTCTCATAGGTCTTCGAGGTTACCTTCGAACGAGCGAGAGGGCTCGTGCTCCCTCGGGCCACGAAGGGGCAAAAGCGCCGAAGAACGGCATCCCACGCGTCACTTCTTTTGGTGCCCGGGTCCGAGCACGAGCTTCATCTTGGCGGCCGCGTCGAACTCGTGCACGTGCGGCGGGTGATGACACGCGAGGCACGTGTCCGCTCCCGGTTTGGCGATGGGCATGGCCACCTTCTCGGGCGACTTCATGTGCTTCGAGCCAGGACCGTGGCACACCTCGCACTGAACGTCCTTCAGGCTCGCGACCGCCGTGACCGTGCTGCCGCCCGGTTTCTCGTAGCCGGTGACGTGACAGGACACACAGTCCAGGTTGAACTCTTTGAACTGGTCGGAGAGCGTCTTGTAGGCGTGCGCGTGCGCGGTCTGGTCCCACACTTTGCGCGGCTCTTCGTGGCAGTTGGTGCAGGCGTCGATCCCCACGTACGAGGCCTCGTCTTTGCCGGCGGGACGCGGCTTTTTGTCGGCGAAAGCCTTCTTGTTCTCTTCGTTGACGCGCTTGTAGTAGCCGGCAAGCTTCTCGGTCATGGCCTTGTCCGCGCCCATCGACTGACGGACCTCGCGGATGGCGAACCGGTAGAAGCTGCCCTTCGCGGGCGGAGGTGTCTTGTCGAGCTCGGCGCGCTCGCTCTCGAGCTTTTGCAGCTCCGCGCGGCGAGCGTCCACGTCGGCTTTGGCGATGGCCGGATCGGCCTCCCACGAGGCGATCTTCTTGCGAAGCTCGTCGATGCGGGCAGCCAGCGCCTCGCGCTTGCGAGTGGCTTCGAGGCCGGTGCCGTCGGCGAAGGTGTAGCTCTTGTCGCGCACGTGGAGGTCGAGCACGCCCACGCTCTGCAGATGGTTTCCGGTCTCCACGATGAGCACGTCGCCGACGCGCTCGGCGGGCGGGGCTTGGGTGTTCGCTTCGCCCGCGCCACCGGGAGAACCGACCAAAATCGCGAGCAGCTTGGGGAACGTATCGGCGAGACGTTTGGCTTCTCCGCGCCCCACCGACGCGAGCAAGATGGTGACCTGCGCGCCTTGTTTCTCCAGCTCGGCGAGGCCCGCTCGGACCGCGTCGGCCACGGCGGTCTCTTTCACGTCGGGGAGCGGTTTGCCCTCTTTGGCCGTGCTCGGCGTGGCGACGCCCACCAGACCGACCTTGATGCCGCCCACCTCGCGCACGGCCACGGCGGTCTTCGCGCCGTTGGCGAAGAGAAGCTCGGCGCCGCTCGCCTTCTTCAGGTTCTCGAGGGTCGCGTCGCCACCGGCCCACTCGTTGCGAGCAGGTGCGAAGGCGAGCAGCTTCAACGTGCCGAGCGCTTGCGCGATGGTCTCGGCCTTGGCCAAGTCTTGTCCGCGTTTCTCGCCGTCGAGGTCGGGATCCATGAAAAACAGGGGGCCGGCGGAGAGCGTGGCATACGCGGGCGCCTGCGCTTCGTCGCTGCGTACGAGCGCTCCGAAGTGGTCCATACCGCCCAGTTGATCTTTCACGCAGCCGCAGGGCTCGAGCGCCCCGGCCAGGTCCGAGACCAAGTAAAGTCGCGCGGTAGGCTTGCCGTCTTGCGCGGCCTCGATGGGCGGCGTGGGCGCGGGACGACACCCGTTGCACGCCGAGAGCGCGGAAAGAGCCGTGATCAAACAAGCGAAGATGCGACCGGAGATGACCCTCACGCTTCGCTCTTTAGCGCAACTTGCAGGAAAAATCGCCGAAGCGGCCCGCGGCTCCCCACGGACGCCTCGCGAGCGACGAGGTTCCCGTAGCGGTCGGTACGGTCGCGATCGGCGCGATCTCCCCATGGTGCAAAACGGCACGAGGCGCGATCGCGCCTCGCGAACTTTCGCAAGTTCCTCGCGTGAAACCGGAAGATGGGCGACGATGAGGATCACGCATGCGTAGGTTCGGCCCTTTTTTCCTCGAGACCCGGCTTGCTGTGGGTGGCACGGCCGAGGTGTACGTTGCCCGTCCCGCCGAAGCGCGCGGCGACCTCCCCGAGCGCCTGGTGGTCAAGCGTCTGCTCCCGCACATGTTGAACGAGCCGGACGCTCGCACCATGTTCGAGCGCGAAGCGAAGCTCCACGCGGCCATCCGCCACGAGAACGTGGTGAAGGTCTTTTTTTCCGGGGTCGAAGAGTCCACCGGTGAGCCGTTTCTGGCCCTCGAGCTGGTCGAGGGGGTCGATGGATATCGGCTCTTGCGACGGCTCAAACAAGAGGGCAAGCCGCTCCCGGTCGGTATTTCCGTGTATATTGCACGCGAGATTTTGCGAGCGCTCGCGAGCGCACACACCGCGCGAGATCCGTCGGGCGCGCCGCTCCACATCGTCCACCGCGACGTGAGCCCGTCGAACATCTATTTGTCGAACGAGGGACGCGTGAAGCTCGGCGATTTCGGCATCGCGCAGTCGAGCTCGCGTCACTCGTTGAGGAGCGAGGCCGGCGCGGCGATCAAAGGCAAATACGCCTATCTCGCGCCCGAGCAGGTGAAGGGCGACGCCGCCGATCATCGCGCCGATCTCTTCAGTCTCGCGGCGGTGCTCGCCGAGATGCTGCTCGGTCAGCCGCTCTTCGCGGGTGGTGGTCAGCTCGCGGTTCTGCTCGCCATCCGCGATTGCAACCTCACCGTACTCGAAGAGGCACGCGCTCAGCTTCCCAAGGGGCTCTTCGACGTGCTGGCGCGGGCGCTTTCGAAGGACCCCGACAAGCGTTTTCCGACCGCGTCCGAGCTCGCTGCACGCCTCGCGCCGTTCGATACTCCGCCGCACGTGGCCACCGGAGAGCTTGCCGCGCTCGTGCGCATGACCCAGGCGGGAAGCCCGAGTCGTGAGCTCCGCGTGCCTTCGCAAGGCTCCATGCCCGCGGTCTCCGTGTTCACGCGGGACGACGGCCCCAACGAGCGCAAGACCAGCGAATACACGACCGAACCGTCGTTCGTGGTGACCGCTTCGGGCAGGCTCTACGGCCCCTGGGCCTTCGCGCAGCTCATCGAAGCGCTCGCCACCGGCGAGGTCGGCTCCAACGATCGCGTCGACTACATGGGCACGGGCTTGCGTCCTCTGCACGAGGTCGAGGAGCTCTTGCGCTTCTTGCCTCCGTCCACGTCCACCTCGCGAGGTGCGCTCACCGATCCGGGCGCTCCGGCCTTCGGGGGCGATCTGCCCGAGCTCAGCATGCTCGAGCTACTTACCGAAGTGCTTCGTGGTCGAGAGACCGGGGTGCTCTTCGCGGAGCGCGCCGGGGGCGCGGAAGGCGCCTCCACACGCAAAGAGCTCTACTTTTTGAGCGGACGCCTCCACCACGTGGCCTCCTCGAACGCGAGCGAGCTGCTCGGTGAGTACCTCGTGCGCCGTCGGAAGCTCGCACGTGAAGAGCTCGACCTCGCGCTCGCCATTTTGCCCCGATACAACGGCCGCATGGGCGATACGCTCATCTCGCTCGGCCTCGTCGATCCGGTCGAGATTTTTCGGGCGATCCGCGAGCAAGGGCGAGACCGCGTGGCCGATCTCTTCACGTGGAAATCGGGGCGGGTCTCGTTCTACCGCGACCGCTCGGCGACCCATGTCGAGTTCCCGCTCGACCTCGACCTGCCTCACCTGATGCTGGCCGGTCTCGAAGCGGAGCTTCCTGCGGATGCGCCGCTCGAGCGCTACCGTGGGCACCTCGGGCGTGTGCTGCGCATGCGTCCGATGAGCAACGAGACCGCGCCCTTCACGGCCGTCGCGTGGCCTCCGGTCGTGTCACGGGTGATGATGCTCGCGGAGCGCCCGCAGCCGCTCAAAGAGATCCTTCGACTCGCCACCAAGTCGGGCACCACGCAGGCCTCCGACGTGCTTCGCGCGGTGGAAATCCTGACCACCACACGCCTCGCGTCGTTCGACTGAGCGTCCGGCTTGCTCGACCGGCTCAGCCCGCTTCCGAGCGCTCCTTGGCGAGCTCGGGAAAGTGCTTGTAGCCCTCGGAATCGACCCACAAAAGACGGTCGAGCACTTGGGCTGCGTCCAGCACGGCATGCGTGTGCACGCGGGCCACGTCCACGAGGCCGTCGTAGAGCACGAAGCTCGCTCGCCGAAAGACGCGCAGTCCTTCGACGAAACGCGGCCCCGGTTCGCTCGGCGGCGTCCCGAGCAAGAAGTCGCACGCGGGCGCGGGCAGGAGCGGCACGCTCTCGGGCACGAGCAACGCGAGCAGCTTGGAGAGTCCCTCCGCACCGGTCGCGCGCTTTTCTCCGAGTACGGCGGAGAGCGCGTCGACACCCGTCGTGAGCTCCAGCGCGAGCGTGTCGTCGATCTCTTCCGGGAGCTCTTCGAGCGCGCCCACGAGAGCGACGAGGACCTCACGTGCGGGAGCGGTCGCGAGGGCGCGGAGCGAAGGCGAGGGAAGGGGCGAGTTGACGAGCCAGCTCGACGCGAAGGCCAGATCGAGCCGTGCGTCGACAGGGAGGCCCGAGACGCGCGCACGGCGGAGCGCTTGCGTCGCGCGATCGAAGAGGTAGGCCCCGGGCAGACCGGCGCGCAGCTCGAGCTTTCGCGCGGCGTTTTCCAGGCTGAAGGAGCGACCGCTCGGGAGCACGTAAGGGGGCGTCGAGGTCGTCATGGTGGGCCGAGGTTAGCCGCGAAAGGCCCCGCGAGCGCGCCCGTTTCGCTATGCTCGCCGGCATGGGATGCCTCTTTTGCAACATCGTCGAGCGGAAGATCCCCGCCGACATCGTCTATGAAAACGATCAGGTCCTCGCCTTCCGTGACATTCGACCGGTCGCGCCGGTGCACGTGCTCGTGATCCCCAAGGTGCACGTCGAGCGCGTGCACGAAGCGACCAAAGACCACGGCGCCGTGCTCGGCGAGCTGTTCCTCGGCGCGCGCGAAGTGGCCGAGAAGCTCGGCCTCGGCGAGAAGGGCTATCGCCTCGTGGTGAACAACGGCGAAGACGCGGGGCAGACCGTGTTCCACGTGCACATGCACGTGCTCGGCGGGCGCGCGCTCTCTTGGCCTCCGGGCTGAGCTCGGCGGCGACGGCACACGATCAGGGCGGTGGAACCAAGCCGCGTCCGAGGTCGGCGAGGGCACGTTCCACCGCGGCACGATCGGCGTCGTTTTCGTCCGCTCCGAAGGCCTCCACACCGGCGCGGCGCGCGAGGTAACGCAGGCACGCACCCTCGAGCTCGGAAAGCTCGGCGTTCCGCTCGAAGCGCAGCTCGGGCACGCGGTAATGCAAGTGCACGATGCCGTTCGCATCGACGCGGAGGTCGACCTCACGCGCGCGCGGTAGGTGCCGAAGGGCGCCCCTCAGGAAGGCCGCGCGCTTCTTGGCGCGTTTCACCTCGTCGCGCTGATGCAGGGCAAAATGCTGGTTACGCGCGTACACACCGGGCGCGACGGCCATGGCCACCGTGAGCGCGGAGGTGAGCTGAGCGCCGTGCAGCGGCGAGCGTGTCGTCGAGTCCGCGCCCGACGAGGCCTTCGTGTCCGGGTCGCTCAAGCCGTGTCCTGCGAGGGCCTCGGGCCGTCGCCTTGCAGCTCGAGCATGGCGGCTTGCCTGTGCGTTCGAAGCGCGTCCACGAGCTCGCGGATCTCGCCCATCATCACGCGATCGAGCTTGTGCAACGTGAGCTGGATACGGTGGTCGCTTACGCGGTTCTGGGGGAAGTTGTAGGTGCGGATCTTCTGGCTACGCTCGCCCGTGCCCACCATTCCGCGGCGCTCGGCGCTCACCTGGGCGTCGCGCTTCTCGCGCTCGATGTCGAGCAAACGGCTCTTCAAGACCTTGAGCGCTTTGGCCTTGTTTTTCAGCTGCGAACGCTCGTCTTGGCACTTGACGATGAGGCCCGAGGGCTTGTGGAGGATCTGCACCGCGCTGTTCGTGGTGTTGACGCCCTGACCGCCCGGGCCACCGCTCGCGGCGATGGAGATCTCGAGGTCCTTGTCGTCGATCTGGACCTCCACGTCGTCGGCTTCGGGGAGGACGGCGACCGTGGCCGTGGAGGTGTGGATGCGCCCTTGGGTCTCGGTGGCCGGCACGCGCTGCACGCGGTGCACGCCACCCTCGAAGCGCATCTGCGAATACACGTCTTTGCCCGAGAGAAGGAAGATGCACTCCTTGTAGCCGCCGGTGGTGCTCTCCGACAGCGACAGCACTTCCATCTGCCAGCTCTGAGCCTCGGCGAAGCGCACGTACATGCGGAACAAGTCGGCTGCGAAGAGAGCCGCTTCTTCCCCGCCTTCACCGGAGCGAATCTCGATGATGGTGTTCTTCTTGTCGTCGGGGTCTTGCGGCAAGAGGAGCAGCTTGAGCTCGGTCTCGAGGGCGGTGAGCTGCTCCTCGAGCTCGGGGATCTCGTGCTCGACGAGCTCGCGCAGCTCCGGGTCGGACAGGGCCTCGCGGTCCTCGGCGAGCTTCTTTTCGAGCTCGCGGTACCGTCCGAAGGCGAGCGCGATGGGCTCGAGGTCGGCGCGCTCGCGGTTCAGCTTCGCGAGGCGTGCGCGGTCGGCCAGGACGTCGGGCTGACAGAGCAGCTCGTCCATGTCGCGGTAGCGTCGCGAGAGATCGGCGAGTTTTTCGAGGGGTAGCATTCGGGCCGCACGCGCATAGCAGATGCCGATCGCGGCGTCATCGTCACGCGCTCAGGTGGCCGGATTTCGCAGGGTGTCCGTGCGGTAGAACTCTTCGTAGCTCGCGAAGCGCACGTCGTCGGCGACCTCGGGGATCTCGCCTTTTTCGCGGAAGAGCGTCGCCTTGAGCGACGCGAGCGCGATCTCGAGCTGGTCGTCGTCGGGCTCGATGGTGGTGATGCGCTGGACCAAAAAGCCCGGCGCGAGCACGATGCGGAGCGGACCTTTGGTGAAGTACCGCGCGAAAATGCGCTGAATCTCGAAGGTGATGGCCGCGAGCACCGGCACGAAGGGCAGCTTCACCAGGAAGAAGAGCACGTTGTCGAGCACGGCGTGTCCCGTGTGGATGCGCGGCATGAGCCCGCCCACCGCCGTGAACACGAGCACCGAGACGATGGCCACCATGACCAGGAACGTGGTGCCGCAGCGCGGGTGCAGCGTGGTCTTCTTGCGTGCGTTCTCCACCGTGAGCGCCTCGCCGGCTTCGTAGGTGCTGATCGTCTTGTGTTCGGCCCCGTGGTACTGGAAAACACGGCGAATATCGGGGACGCGGCGAATCAGCAGCATGTACCCGATGACGATCGACAGCTTGAAGAGACCGGTCATCGCCTGGAACTTGGGCGACTGGATCTCGAGGTCGAGTTTGAACACGTGGTTGGTCACCGCCGCCACGATCTGCGGCAGGGCGATCATGAAGATCACCATCACCGCGAGCATGAGCGCCGGGCCGCCCTTTTTGGCGGGCGAGGCTTCGGTGGAGGGCGAGGTCTCGCGCGGGCCTTCGCCGTCGTGGGTGGCGAGCAAGAAGAGCGAGTAGCCGAGCGCGGAAAGCACCGAGAGCGCCTTGGTCTTGGTGGCGCCGGTCGGTGCCTCTTCGCCCTCGACCATGTCTTTCTCGGCTTGTTCGGCCGAGAAACGCAGCGCTTCGCCGCCGAGCTTGAGCGACTCGACCAGCGAGGCCACGCCGCGCACGAGGGGCAGACGCGCGAAGGTCGACGTGGGGTCCGTCACGGCGCGCTCGCGCACGTGGAGGCTTCCGTCTCGGCGACGGACCACGATGGCGAAGGACTTGGGCGCGCGCATCATCACGCCTTCGAGGACGGCCTGACCTCCGATGTATGGGCGCTGGGCCGTACCCATGGGCGCCGAGTTGGCGGACGACGAAGACGAAGAAGACGAGGACGACGCGTTCGTGGCGGACATGTGCGGAGCAGTATACGTCCGGTCCGTCGAGCCCGCGAGCCCACCGTTCCCGAGCCTTTACAGCGCGGGGCGCAGAAGCTACTGCCGATCGCGATGCTCGGCCCGCCGTCCCTTCCCCGTACGCTCGAGGCCTGCTTTCGCGATCTTGGCAGCAAAAAACCAGAGATTCGCGCCCAAGCCGCGGAAGAGCTGGGAAGACACCTGACCGGCGGAGAGACCTCCGCCCAAGAACGTGGGGTGGAAGCGCTCGTGAAGGCGCTCGGGGACACCCATCCCGCCGTGCGCGCACGTGCGGCCACGGCCCTCTCGGATGCTCGGGCGACCTGCGCGCTTCCTTCCTTGCTCGTGGCCGTGGAAGACGACGACGGCCTGGTGAGGCAAATGGCGCTCTCGGCGCTCGGAGAGCTGGGAGACGCGCGGGCTTCCTCGAAGCTTCAGCGCGCCCTCGCCGACGCACGCCCCGAAGTGCGTTACCAGGCCCTCATCGCGTTCGAGCGAGTCTCTCCGGACGAAGCCCTCGGCCCGCTCACCTCGGCGCTCGACGACGACGACGCGGCCGTGCGGCACATCGCCCTCCGAGTGAGCGAAGAGCGCCTCGAGCATGGAAAAAAGCCGGACGAGAAGGCTGCTCGGGCCCTGGCCGACGGCGCCGCGCGCCTGCTCGACGACGAGAGCCCGGACGTCGCCGTGGCCGCGGCCATCGTGCTCACCAAGCTCGGGGACAAGCGCGGGAAGCCGAAGCTGCTCCTGGTCGCGCAGGGCAACCTGCGGGGCAAAGTCGGCATCGAAGAAGAACAAGGCGCTCTCGAGGCCTGCGGCGAAGCGAAGCTCAGCCAGGCCATTCCCGCGCTCGAGCGTCGCGCGTTCGGCATCACGCGCTTCTTCCGCGACAACTCGGTCATGCACGCCAAGGTCGCGCTGGCGGCCATGGGCCACGAGCGCGCGTCGGCGGAGCTCTTGGCCGATCTCGAGGCCTCGAAGCCGCAGGTCCGCGACCGGGCGATCGTGGCCGTCGGCCGTGCGCGCCTCGCTGCGGCCCGGTCCACGCTCGAGAAGCTCGCCCGCGACGAGGCTACGCGGGAGCTTGCCGAAGAGGCGCTCGCTCGTCTCGGCTGAGGCGCCTCGAGGACCGGAGGCCGAGTTGCCTCGGGCGCTGTGGTAGACAAAGGACATGCGTGCTCTGCGCGTGGTTCAGGCGGTGGAAGCACTCTCGGTCGCCCTCTGGATCGGGGGTCTCGTCACGCTCGGGGCCGTCGTCGCGCCGGTCGTCTTCGGCACCGTGCCCGCGCCCTACTCGTCGGACGCGATGACCGAGGTTTTTCAGCGTTTCGACCGCATCGCGATGACATGCTCGGTGGTCGCCCTGGCGTGCGAGGTGGTGACGGCGAGGCTAAAGCGCAGCCTGGAGCTGACCGACTTCGCGCGTGTGGGCTTCCTGGTGCTGATGTCGGGGCTGGCTGTTCTGGAAGGCGCCGTCTTTTCACCCGAGATCGCGTCGCTGCACGCACGAGGGGCTCTGCGAGGCTCGGGCGAGCTCGGTATCCGTCTCGAGACGGTTCACGTTCGAGCCGAAGCCGTGACCAAGGCGCAGTTTGCGCTCGGGGTAGCCTTTTTCGGCCTACTTGTGGCGCCGTCTCCCGCCTCGCCGGGGGTCGCGACTCGCGATGACGCGCCCGCGAAGAAGCCCGAAGAGGATACTTCGGAGCCTTACGAAGAAAAAAAGTCGAGCCCCGACTGAGCTCCCGTGTGCTTGGCACGAAAGGCGCTTCATCGTCCTCCTGCTGCACTGGGAGCTCCGGTCTGCAGTCGAGGCGCCGCTCCTTTCCCCGGCAGCGGCTTCGCGCAACTTTTTCGGGGACTTGGGACGCTCGTCGGCCTCCCATGAACGCTCGAGCGAAGGTTCACGCTGTCCCGTTAGGAAACTGTCGCCCCATGTACCGGATGCCATAGTGCGGCGGACACGGGGCGCCTCGACCGAGTCGAGGCCGTTGGAAAGGGCAGCGCGTCAACTTGATCGAGAGTTGACGACCCGTTTCCGGAAAGCTAGAACGCCCCCCGCCAGGAACCGTGAAGTCTTTCACGTTCTCGACGTCGAACTCCGGTGGCTCTCTGCCAAAGGAAAACCGTTCGACCGGGGGTTTGTTCCAGGTCTCCGGTTCTACCGGTTCATCCGGTTGGGGAGCGACGTTCGTGAATGGCTTGCGGACCGGGTCCGCGAACGCAGTTGGTAGGAGGCATAGAATGTTCAAGAAGGCGATTGGACTTGTGGCGCTCGCGGGCGCAGCGGCGATGATGACGGCGGCGGGTTGCTCGACGACCGTTACGCAGCAGACGACGGATGCGTCGCCGACCTCGACGGCGACCGGCGACGGCAGCACCTCGACCGGCGACGGCAGCACGGTGAAGAAGGACTCGTCGGCTCCGGCGAGCTGCGAGCAGAACATCTCGGGCAAGGCCGCGGACGTGAGGGCTGCGATCGACGATGCGACGAACGGCTTCGGCGCGTACAAGTCGACCCCCCCGTCGGCGGGTCAGTGCACGGCGGCGAACATCGCGGCGTTCAAGACGTACCTGATGAGCCTCCCGTCGAACGCGACGTACGACGACGTCATCAAGAAGCTCGGCGAAATCAACGCCGACTGCGCGGCCTGCACCTTCAAGGCGCAGACGGGCGCGACCTGGGGTCCGTACGTGACCCTGAAGGCCTCGTCGGGCGGCACGGGCGCGTTCTCGAACGTGGCCGGCTGCTACGAGTCGCTCGGCGTGAGCAACACGTGTGCGAAGGCGCTGCACTACTTCGATAAGTGCTCGCTCGTGGCGTGTGGCCAGTGCGGCGACGCGGACTTCGACCAGTGCGAGCAGGACACCTACGACACGGGTGGCCAGTGCGCGACGGAGTTCGGACCCGAGCTTTCGGCGGCCTGCAAGGACGACCCGAAGTTCCAGGCCGCTGGCGCGGTTTGCGAGAAGCAGGGCGAGTCGATCATCGTGAACCTCATGACCGGCGCGTGCGGCCCGGCCTCGGCCGACGCCGGCGGTGGCGGCTGATCTCGACCGTCTGAAGGTCGAGCGTAAGCTCGCTTCGTGACACGAGAGGGCATCCCGAAAGGGGTGCCCTTTCGCTTTTGTGGGCGGCGAGCCTGGTACGGACGGCGCGATGAACCGTCTTGGCCCGACAATCGCATGGCGCACTATGTCGCTGGTGCGCCTCGAGGCGAGGTCGCCGGGACGCTCCCCGCCAACGCCCGCGAACCGGGCATGGGCGTGGAGACTAGGCACTCAGGAGGCAGTAGTATGTTCAAGAAGGCGATTGGACTTGTGGCGCTTGCGGGCGCAGCGGTGATGATGACGGCGGTCGGGTGTTCGACCAAGATTGAACCGACTCCGGACGCCGCCGCCACGGCACCTACCCCCACTACGGACGCCAGCAGCGCGACCGACACCGGCGTGAAGAAGCCGGACGCGGCGGTCGCGAGCTGCGAGCAGAACATCTCGGGCAAGGCCGCGGATGTGAAGGCTGCGATCGACGATGCGACGAACGGCTTCGGCGCGTACAAGTCGACCCCCCCGTCGGCGGGTCAGTGCACGGCGGCGAACATCGCGGCGTTCAAGACGTACCTGATGAGCCTCCCGTCGAACGCGACGTACGACGACGTCATCAAGAAGCTCGGCGAAATCAACGCCGACTGCGCGGCCTGCACCTTCAAGGCGCAGACGGGCGCGACCTGGGGTCCGTACGTGACCCTGAAGGCCTCGTCGGGCGGCACGGGCGCGTTCTCGAACGTGGCCGGCTGCTACGAGTCGCTCGGCGTGAGCAACACGTGTGCGAAGGCGCTGCACTACTTCGACAAGTGCTCGCTCGTGGCGTGTGGCCAGTGCGGCGACGCGGACTTCGACCAGTGCGAGCAGGACACCTACGACACGGGTGGCCAGTGTGCGACGGAGTTCGGACCCGAGCTTTCGGCGGCCTGCAAGGACGACCCGAAGTTCCAGGCCGCTGGCGCGGTTTGCGAGAAGCAGGGCGAGTCGATCATCGTGAACCTCATGACCGGCGCGTGCGGCCCGGCCTCGGCCGACGCCGGCGGTGGCGGCTGATCTCGACCGTCTGAAGGTCGAGCGTAAGCTCGCTTCGTGACACGAGAGGGCATCCCGAAAGGGGTGCCCTTTCGATCGCGCGACGTCCGAGCCCGATGACCGCTGAAGCGCGTGCGGCCCGATATTCCCCGTCGGTCCGAGCGATTGGGGCGAGGGCACGATGGTCAAGAAGGCGATTGCAGGCGTCGGGATTGTAGGCCCTCGAATTGCTCCTTCCTCGAACTGCTCCTTCACGGAGCCGACGGGATCGAACTGGGGTCCCACGTGACCGTCCAGATCTGGTCGGGCATCGGGGCGTTCTCGAACGTGGCGGGCCGTTGCGAGTCGCTCTGCGTGAGCCCCGACTGCGCGACAGTCGTGCACCACTACGACAAGTGCGCTCTCGTCGTCCGTGGGCAGTGCAAACAGTGAAGATCTCGCCGCGTTCCGAAAGGGATGCGGCCTGTCGGGACGACCCGAAGCTCACGAGCGACACACATCCTCGAGGCCGGCCGCCGCTGCGATTGGCGAGAACGACCGGAGCGTGCGTCCGACGCCGGCCGTGCTCGATGCCGGCGACGGTGGTCGAGACCTCGCCTCGACTCGATTCGTCGGCGTCTTTCCCTCGCTCGTTATCGTTTGTGTGGGGCACGGTCCGCGACACAGGCTCGACGTAAGCTCGTGTGTCTCGCGGGGCTCGAGAAAGAGTCGACGCGGAGACCGGGGAGGCGGGATACCCTGTTCTTTCTCGAGGAATTTCGTTGGCGGCCTGGGCCGCCTTTTCAGGCACTAGGAGGCTAGAATGTACAAGAAGGCTATCGGGCTCGTGGCACTCGTGGGCGCGGTCGGTGTGATGGCGGTCGCAGGTTGCTCGTCGGCGGAGGTCACCCAGCCCACCGCGGACGCGGCTCCGACCTCGACGACGCCAGCCACGGATGCCTCGACGGATCGGAGCGTTCCCAACACGGATTCCGGCACCTGCGAAGAGAACATCACCGGAAAGTCCGCGGACGTCATCAAGTCGATCGACGCTCCCTCGCCCGCGGGCTATGGCCCCTACAAGTCGACCTTGCCTTCGGCCGGCCAGTGCACGACGCAGAATATCGCGGATTTCAAGGCGTACCTCGCCGCGGCGCCGGCGGATGCTACGTACGAGCAGATCATCGCCAAGCTGAACCAAATCAACCCGACGTGCGCCACGTGCACCTTCAAGGCGACCGACGGTGCCAACTGGGGACCGTTCGTGACCGAGAAGGACTCGTCCGGCGCGACGGTCGCGTTCTCCAACGTGGCAGGGTGTTACGAGTCGCTCGGCGTGAGCAAGGCCTGCGCGACGGCCATCCATTACTTCGACAAGTGCTCGTCGATCTCGTGTTCGGCCTGCGCGAGCGACGACGACTACGACCAGTGCGAAGCAGACACGTACGACACGGGCGGCCAGTGCGCCACCGAGTTCGGCCCCGGAATCGCGGACGCATGTGGCAAAGACCCGAAGTTCGATGCTGCTGGCGCAATCTGCGAGAACGAGAACCTGCCCGTCCTCGTGAACGTCATGACCGGCGCGTGCGGCGCTGCGGCGACCGACGCGGGCGGCGGCGGCTGAGCTAGGCTCCACCGAACGGCTTCACCTGGTCGTCCGAGAGAGGGTCGTCCTTCGGGGCGGCCCTCTCGTCTCTTTGTCGTGCCCGATTGCCGCTTGGCACGATGGTCGCAATGTCAATCCATGCGTGCGAACATTGACGGGAGGATCGAATGATCAAACGAATGATGGGTCTGGTTGCGTTGTTGGCGGGAATGGGCGTCGTGTCTGCGGTGGCGTGCTCGTCCCCGGCGCCGGGTGACCCGATCCCGACGGCCGACGCGGCGGCATCGGCTACTTCCGACGCTTCCAAGGACGTGCGGGTTCCGGAGCCGCCGCATCCCGATGCGGGCGCCTCGTGCGAGAGTACGGTCGCTGCGGCGGACATCAAGACCGCCATCGAGGACGAGAAGAACGGCTTCGGTCTCTACAAGTCGACGCTGCCATCGGCAGGGCAATGCACGGAGGCGAACATCACGGCGTTCAAAGCCTACCTGAAGACGTTGTCGTCGACCGCGACCTACGACGACGTCATCAAGAAGCTCGGGGAAATCAGCGCGGACTGTGCGACGTGCACCTTCAAGGCGCAGACGGGGACCAATTGGGGGCCGTATGTGACCCTGAAGACCTCGTCGGGTGGTACGGGCGCGTTTTCGAACGTGGCCGGCTGCTACGAGTCGCTCGGCGTGAGCAACGCGTGCGCGAAGGCGCTGCACCTCTTCGACAAATGCTCGCTCGTGACGTGCTCCAAGTGCGCCGATGCCGATCTCGACCAGTGCAAGCAGGACACGTACGACACGGGTGGACAATGCGCGAAGGCGTTCGGCCCCGAGCTTTCGGCGGCCTGCAAGGACGACCCGAAGTTCAAGGCGGCCGGTGCGATTTGCGAAAAGCAGGGTGAGTCCATCATCGTGAACCTCATGACCGGTGCATGCGGCCCGACCTCGGCCGACGCCGGCGGGGGTGGCTGACGTTCCCGACTCGCGATTCCCTCGATGCGGCGGGTGGCCTCGTCACCCGCCGTTCGTGTCCATTCCCATGCATCCTCGGCGCCGGAGGCGTCGCGGCTTGCCTCTTTTTCGCCGTGGCTGCGGCGCGTCGAGTGGTAGCGTGACCCTGCTCTTCGTGAGCGAGTGTACTTCGGTTGTTTCGTAACTTCGCGCTCGTCGCGTTTCGCGCGCCGGGCGGTCGACAAAGGCAAGTCAGAGACATGGCTCAGGCATTTCGGTTGGGGATCTTGGGAGCTGCCGTCGTTCTCGTCGCGCTTCCCGCGTGTCAAGGCTGCAGCGACTCCACGGAGACGACCACGGCGCCGACCTCGAGCGGCCCGATGTCGAAGCCCGCCGCCAGCATGCTCGCCCCCACGAGGAAGGTCACCATCGGCGATATCGTGCGGCAGTACGCCGACGCCTCCGTCGACGGTAGCGGCGGCGGCTCCACCACGCATCCCTGAGTCTCGGCGAGCGAGACGGGCGCGGTCCTCGTCGCGCGTCGTTCTCGCCCGGTCCGCATGCTGCGCTGCGCCGACGACGAACACCGATGATTTGCTCGGGGGCATGAGGTAGGACCGTGCGCATGAGCGACGCCCTCGCGCCCGACCTCGGACTCTTCCGCGTGCTTCAAGACGACGGCTCCGCGCGTGCCGACGTGCCGCGCGTGCCCACCGAAGCGCTCTTGCGCGGTTACCGCGAGATGAAGCGTCTGCGCCTCATCGACGCGAAGATGATCCTCCTGCAGCGCCAAGGACGCGTGGGGTTCTACGGCGCATGCACCGGTCAGGAAGCGGTTCCCATCGCGACCGGTCTCGTGCTCTCCGAGCAAGACTGGGTTTTTCCCGCGCTGCGCGAGCAGAGCGTGATGCTCGTGCGCGGCTTCCCGCTCGAGAAGTTCGTGGCCCAGGTGTTCGGCAACTCGGGTGACGTCCAGAAGGGCCGGCAGATGCCCAGCCATCACTCGGGAAGGCAGGTCAACCAGGTGAGCTGGTCGTCGTGCATCGGGCCGCAGGTCCCGCAGGCCGTCGGTGCGGCGTGGGCCATGAAGCTGAAGAAGGCGCCGGGAAAGCCGGTCGCGGTGGGCTTCTTGGGCGACGGCGCGACCAGCCAGCCCGACTTCCACAACGCGATGAACTTCGCGGGCGTATTCCACGTGCCCGCCGTCATCGTCTGCCAGAACAACCACTGGTCGATCAGCGTGCCCACGCACAAGCAGACCGCGTCGCGCACGCTCGCCATCAAGGGGCGCGCGTACGGAGTGCCTTCGGTGCGGGTCGACGGCAACGACTTGCTCGCGATGTACACCGTGCTCTCCGAGGCCGTGAAACAGGCCCGCGAGGGCGGGGGACCCACCTTCGTCGAGGCGCTCACGTACCGCATCGGCGCGCACTCCACGAGCGACGATCCCTCACGCTACCGCGCCGAGTCCGAGGTCGAAGAGTGGCGCCGGAAAGACCCTCTCGATCGGCTTCGTAAGCACCTCGTGCACCTCGGGCTGGTCGACGACGGCAGCGACGCGCGCCTCGAGGCCGAGATGAACGAGCAGATCACCGCCGCCATTCGCGCGGTGGAAGAGCTGCCCGCTCCGGACCGGACCACCATCTTCGACGACGTGTACGCCGAGCTCCCGTGGCACCTGCGCGAGCAGCGAGCCGAGCTCGAGGCGTCCCCGAAGGCTCCCGCGCACGGAGCCTGAGCGCAGCTCCGCGCTCAGGCTCCCGCGCACGGAGCCTGAGCGCAGCTCCGCGCTCACCGATGAGGGGGCTCTGGTCACCGTCCACGAGAGGCATGACGGGCCCGTGGGATTCTTGGTAAGAGACGACTTCCACGAGGGTCGGGCCTTTTCCTGGCGCTCGAAGGACCTAAGGACTCGGCAAGAGGCTCGAAAATGGCGAAGAAGCAAGTCGATACGGTGGTGATTGGCGGCGGCCCCGGCGGCTACGTGTGCGCGATTCGGCTCGGCCAGCTCAAGCAGAAGGTCGTCTGCGTCGAGAAGGAAGAAGTCGGCGGCGTGTGCTTGAACTGGGGATGCGTGCCCTCGAAGGCGCTCATCTCGGCCAGCCACACCTACGAGAAGATGCAGGGCAGCTCGCACATGGGCCTCGTCACCGAGGGTGTGCGTCTCGACGTGCCGAAGATGCAGGAGTGGAAGGGCGGCATCGTCAAGAAGCTCACCGGCGGCATCCGCGGTCTCTTCCGTGGCAACGGCGTCGAGCTCGTGATGGGCAACGCCCGCGTGACCGGACCCAACACGGTCGAGGTCACCACCAAAGACGGCGTCGAGACCTTCGAGGCGAAGACCATCGTCGTCGCGACCGGCTCGTCCACCATCGAGATTCCCACCTTCAAGTTCGACGGCAAGCAGATCATCGGCGCCAAAGAAGCCGTGAGCCTCACCGAGGTTCCCAAGCGTCTTTTGGTCATCGGCGGCGGCGTCATCGGGCTCGAGCTCGGCTGCGTGTACCAGAAGTTCGGCTCGCAGCTCACCGTGGTGGAAGCCACGCCGGGCCTTCTCCCGGGGGTCGACGCCGACGTCACCGCGGTGGTCGAGAAGCGCCTCGTGAAGCATGGCGCGAAGATCCTGAAGAACACCAAGGCCCTCGGCTACGAGAAGAACGCGGACGGCTCGCTCGCGGTCAAGGTCGACGTGGGCGGTGGCAAGACCGAGATCGTCGAGACCGACGTGGTGCTCGTTGCCGTGGGCATGCGCCCGAACGGCGCGGGGCTCGGCCTCGAAGAGATCGGCGTGAAGGTCGAGCGCGGCTTCGTCCCTACGGACAAGGTCGGCCGCACCAACGTGCCCAGCGTCTTCGCCATCGGCGACGTGTCGGGCGTGCCCATGCTCGCGCACAAGGCCAGCAAAGAGGGCGAAGTGGCTGCCGAGGTCATCGCCGGTCACCGCGCGGAAAAAGACTGGGTTGCCATCCCCGGCGCCATCTTCACCGATCCGGAGATCGCGGTGGTCGGTCTCACCGAGACCCAGGCCAAAGAGAAGGGCATCGACGTGCGCATCGGCAAGTTCCCCTTCGCGGCGCTCGGACGCGCCATGGCGGTGAACGAGACCGAAGGCTTCTTCAAGGTGGTCTCGGACAAAGAGACCCACAAGGTGCTCGGCGTGCACATCGTCGGACCTTCGGCCACCGACCTCATCAGCGAAGGTGCGCTCGCCCTCGAGATGCACGCCTTCCTCGAGGACATCGGCCTCACCATCCACCCGCACCCCACGCTCGGCGAAGGCCTCATGGAAGCGGCGATGGCCGGTCTCGGTCACGCGATCCACGTGCTGAACCGCTGAAGCGCGGGCGGTCGCGAGACACGAAAAAAGGCCCGGCGTTGCTCCTCACGGAGACAGCGTCCGGGCCTTGGTGCTTTTCGAGGTTTCGAGGTGACCTCGGGTGAGAGCGGCTCTAGCGCCGGCCCTTGAAGCCCATCATGCCTTGCACGACGGACTCGCTCGCTTCGGCGATCTCCGAGGCTTCGCGGGCGCGATCGGCGCAGTCTTCGCAGAGCTTCTTGGCCTTGCCGTCGACCTTCACGCTCACCACGGTGTCGACCTCTTCGTCACAGCCTTTGCAGACGGGCATCGTTCACTCCTTGGTGTCGACGAGGTTCATGGGGACGTCGGGGAGCGTCTCGCTGGGGGCGCGCATGCCTTGGTCCCAGCCGGAGACCACGTTCTCGACAGCGTTCTTCACGAACGAGTCGAAGTCGAGCGGCTGGCGGTTGGTGCCCACCAGCGTGCGAAGCTCCGGGTCGAAGGCGATGGTCGCGTCCTTGAGGCCGGGAACGAACGCCACGATCGCGAGCGACTGGCGGTCGAGCCGGAAGCGCAGCACGGATTCGCCGAGACGTAGCCAAACGTCGTCACCTGTCACACTCCCGGCCATGGGCAGCGCGTGGGCGCGCCCGAGCTCGAGTACGTAGGTGACTTCACTGCGCGCTCGCCCGAAGGCGATTTCCAGGGTGGTGCGTGCGTCGAGCGCGAGCGAGGGGGTGCCCTTGTCGCCGAGGAGCTTCGTGGCCAGGCGTTTGCGCCATTCGTCCATGGTGTCCGTCCGTCTCGTGGTCGTTCGAGGGAAAGCGCACACAACGTGTGCTCGCTGGGGAGCAGCATAGCAGCCAAACGCCGGCTGTCGGAGGCGGCCCTGCGACCGACCGGCGACTTTCTTCTACTCGCCGTCGGGTGTCGATTTGCCCTAAGCTCTCCCTGGGCTCGTGGGCCGTTCGGCCTTCGGCGTCGCGACTCGCTGGAAAGGACCTCGGAATGGGCATCTTCGATCGGATGGGCAGGGTCATCTCGAGCAACGTAAACTCGCTGCTGGACAAGGCCGAAGACGACGAGAAGCTCCTCGAGCTGAACCTCGAAGAGATGGCCGAGCAGCTGAAGCGCGGACGCCAAGACGTGGTGAGCGCCGTTGCCGCCGAGAAGCAGCTTCGCAAGAAGTACGAAGACCTCGTGAGCGAGTCCGAGAAGTGGGACAAGCGCGCCGAGCTCGCCATGAAGGGCGACGACGAGGCGCTCGCCCGCGAGGCGCTCAAACAGAAGAAGCGCGTGCTCGGCGAGGTCGAGACGGTCGAACGCGCTCGAATCGAGCAGCGTGACACGGCCCTCAAGATGAAGTCGGAGCTCGAGCGCATGGAAGCGAAGCTCGAGGAGCTCAAGCTTCGCAAGGGGTCGATCGTAGGCAAGGCGCAGCAGGCGCGCGCCGCGAGCTCCACCGATTCGCTGGGGGCGCGCGGGGGCTCGGATGCTTTCGCGAACTTCCGCGAGATGGAAGAGAAGATCGAAGATCGCGCGGCCCAGGGCTCGGCCATGGCCGAGGTCGAAGAGGCGCTCGGAACCGGCAAGCGCGACGACCTCGAGGCGAAGTTCCGCGATCTCGAGCACTCGATCGACAAGGGCAAAGGCGCGGGCGGCTCTGGCGATCCGGATATGGACGCCGAGATTGCGGCGTTGAAGAAGCGCGTTCGTGTCTGAGCGAACGGGAGTCGAGCAGGTCGAGCAGGTCAGGCTGGTCTTCAGCGCGGTCTCTCCACGGACGGGTAAGCCTTGAGCGAAAAGCTGATTCTGTGTTGTCGCCTGCCTGGTGCGGGCATGCCTTCCCGCGGACGTGGGTACCTCGAACGAGCCCGCTCGATCATCGTGCGGGCCGAAGCGCGCGGCGGCACGCTCGTGGCGTGGGGCAACGCGCGCCTTTATTTCGCGCTCGAGCCCACGGCCATCGAAGATGCGGTCGCGCTGGCGACCAAGCCCGGTGAAGAGGGACGTCCCGGGGAAGAGCGCTTCGCGTTCGGTATCGCGCAAGGCCCGATCGAGTCGCTCGAGTCGGACGGCTCGCGTGGCGAGCTCGCGTGGGGACACGCGCTCGTGGCAGCAGGAGCGCTGGCCATGGCCGCGCGTCCGGGTCAGGTGCTGCTCGCCGACCGCGTGAAAGCGGTGCGCGCAGGTGACCTGGTCATTCGTGGTGGTCGCTTCGCCGAAGAAGCCGGCATGCGTCTGCGAGGCCTCGCGCTCGACGTGCAGCAGCCGTGGAAGCGCGACGCCGTGGCTACGATTTCCCGGTTGGTCGAACCTCCGCTCGTGGCCGCCGATGGCGATGCCGCGCTGGCCGTGAAGCCCGGCACCTACGGTGTTCTCGTGGCGGCTCGTGGCTTCGGTGGCACGCGTAGGCTCGAGTCGCTCGCGGCTCGCTTCGGCGATCGAGCGCTCGTGATCAAGCCCGTGGGAGGCGCGCTCGAGCCGCTCGGTGCGCTCCGTCGCGCCGTCGCTCGGGTGGTCTCGCGCGATCTTCCTTCGGCGCTGGCTGCGCACGCCTCGGCGCTCGAGTCGCTGCTTTCGTCGGAGCCGCTCGCGCTGGACGTGGCCCAAGATCTCGTTGCTGCGTTCCTCGCGCCGCGCGCAGCGGGCTCGATGCCCGGGGCGGTGCTGGTCGACGATGCCGATCGCGTAGACCCGGAGACGCTCGAGGTGGTCGCGGCCGCCATGCGTGGTCCGGTGCCGCTGCCCGTGGTGCTGCGCGTGGCGCCGGACTCGCAGCCGATCGCCGCCTTCGCGAAGGCCGGTCCCGCGGCCATGGTCACGGTCGACAAGCTCTCGGACGAAGCCGCCGAGGCCCTCGCCTCCGCCTTCGCCGGTGGCGCGCTCGACGACGACGCCAAGACGCGCTGGGCGAAGCTCGGGCAGGGGTCGCCGCTCGGCATCCTCGAGGCGCTCACGCACGGTCTGCAGAGTACCGAGCTTGCCTTCATCGGCGACCGCGCGTTCCCGCGTCGTAAGGTCTCCGGCCGCGGAAAACCGCGCCCCGCCGGGCATTTCGTGACGCTTCGCGCGCACGAGTGTGCGCCCGCCGCGCGTACGTTCTTGGCCACCATCGCGCTGCTCGGAGGAGAAGCCCGCCTCGAGCACGTCGCCAAGATCGTGGCCGCGGCCGAGCAGCCCGTGCAGGTCGAGGCCATGGCGGCCGAGCTCGGACGCTCGCGCTGGGTGGTGTTCCCCGAGCCCGGGTGGGTCGCTTTTCCGTCGCGTACGCACGTGGAGTCCCTGGTCGGAATCTTGGAGCCCCCGCTCGTGCAGGCGCTTCGTCGCGCGGCCGTGGACGTGCTCGATTCCGGCGAAAATGGCTTCGGGAAGCTCGAGGCCGTCGCTCACGCCATGGCCGTCGGTGACGCCGAACGCGCGCGGAAGATCGTCTCGTCGGCCATGCTCGGGCTTCGTCAAGCGAAGCTGAACGCGGCCGCCTCGCGTCTGCGAACACTGGTCGATTTGCCCGTCAAAGAGACCGCCGAGACGACCGACGAGCACACCATGCCGGGCGCCGTCTCCGCGCGCACGCCCGTGTCGACCGCGTCGAAAGCCGCCTCGCCCGCGCCCGTCGCTCCCGAGCCTCAGCCGGCCGCGGACGAGCTCCCGCCCGAGAGCGAGCCGACGTTCGTCCTCATGAAGGCGAACCCTCCTGCGCCGGGGACCAACCTTCCGGTGTCGGATCGACCGGCGGCCGTCAAGGTGCACTCTACCCCGACACCGACCGCGCAGAAGCCTGCTCCGGTAGCCGCGGCGGCGCCCGCTTCGAATTCTTCGCCGCCCGTCTCGTCGGTTTCGCCCGCGTCGAAGTCTCTCGCTCCGCAGCCGGCCCCCGCTGCAGCCAAGGTTCCGACACCCAACGGTGCCTCGGCCGTCAAGCCGGTGGTGGCAGCGTCGGCTGCACCTGCACCCGTGCCCGTCGCAGCGGTCAAGGCCGCGCCGCCGGTGCCGGTGGACGAAGGGGCTCCGGACAGCGAGCCCCCGACCATTGCCGACGCCGCGCCGGTCCTCACGAACCTGTCGCAGCTTCAGCGCACGCTCTCGAGCTCGAACACTCCGGCGGCGTCTTCGCAGATTCCTCCCACGCCCGCCGTGCCCCAAGCGCCCGCGCCTTCGGCTCCGAAGACGCTCGCCGAGCGCATGAAAGAGGCGATCATGTCCTCCAACCACGACGAGCTCGAGCGGCTGCTTTCGTCGGGCGAGTCGGGCAACGGCGACGGCTTCGCCGAGCGTGTTCGTGCGCTCTCGCGTCTCAAGCGCGGAGAGATCGGCGATGCGCTGCGTGTGCTTCGACGGGTCCGTCATTCGCCCGACGCCGGCGCCTCGGCGCGCTGTCAAACCGCGCTCGCTCTCGGCATCGCGTACGCGGCGTCGTCTCGCTTCGAGGAGTCTCTGCTCGAGGGCTTGACGGCCCTTGCTCGCGCTCGCGAAGCCGGAGACCCTCGAGGTATCCATGCAAGCCTCGCGTTCCTGGCGAGGCTCTACCAAGCCATGTCGCGCACCGAAGAAGCGACGCAGCTTCGTGAAGCGGCCTCGGAGATCACCATCGCCACGTGACCCGACGCCCGTGTGGTGCGTGACGCTCCCGCGCCACGAGGGTCACGTTCTCTCACCGACCGTCAGGTGCGCGACGGTGGACGCGTGCGCGCGAAGAGATCGGCGACCTCTTCGTAGTGGCGCTCGGCGACCGATTGTCCCGTGGGCGTCTCGAAGAGTGCGAGGGCGAGGCCGGGCGTGTAGTGCTCGGCGAGGGTGCACTGCGCGGCCTCGCGCCGGAGGAGACTCGCGGCCTCACCCTTGGCTTTGGCGACCACACGAGGGGCGGCATCTTCCGAGACCTTCCAGGCGAGCACCACGGTGACCGCGTGCTCCCACACGCAGGCCGTGTGGTCGGCTTCGAGGCGGGCGAGCGGGGTGTCCGAGTAGAGCGTCTCGCTCGCGCGCTTTCGTGCGGCCTTGACCTCGGGGTCGCCTTCGCCCTGCTTTCGCTCGTCTTCGACCTCTCGAGGGGTCATGCGTAGGCGCGCTCGGTGTGCGAAGCGAGCGAGCAGCGCGTCGATGCCGGCGACCACCACCGCCAGCACGATTCCGGTGCGCACGACCCACGCGACGAGCTCGGCCGAGTGCGCGATCGCGTCGCTCGCCGAGCGCCCGGCCATGTGCGCGAGTGCGCCGCTCGAGGCTCGAAGAGCAAGGGCAATGATCGGGACGGCCACACAGGCCACAAGGATCGACTTGACGAAGGTCGAAATCGAAAATCCCGTGGAGCTGCGCCCTTTCCCGAGCAGTCGGGCAGGGGCTACTCCGAACCCTGTCTCGACCAGAGTGGTGAGCGCCGCCACCGCCGTGACGAGGGCCACCAAAGGGCCCGCCAGCGCGAGCACCTCGCCCACGAGGCTGCGCGCGGACATCGCACCCGTGCCGTCGAGTGAGACGTGAGGGGAGGGGGCGGACGCACTCGCGAGAACCGCCTTCAAGGTGAGACGGGTCGAGGCCTCCATTGCACGTGCGAAGGCGGGGAGCGCGAACGACGCAGCGAGGAGCGCAAGGGCACCCCCGAGCGCGCCCGAGCCCCCGAAGTCACCTTCGCGGCGTGCGCGCTCGAGTCGCTTGGGCGTCGGGTCGAGCGACCCTTCGCTCACCGCCTAGAGCTCTTTTTGGCAGCCTTCTTGGCGGCCTTCTTGGGCGTGACCCTTTTGGCGTTCTTCTTGGGGGCGGCCTTCTTGGGCGTGACCTTTTTGGCGTTCTTCTTGGGAGCGGCCTTCTTTGCGTTCTTCTTGGGGGCGGCCTTCTTGGGCGTGACCTTTTTGGCGGCCTTCTTGGGAGCGGCCTTCTTTGCGTTCTTCTTGGGGGCGGCCTTCTTGGGCGTGACCTTTTTGGCGGCCTTCTTGGGCGTGACCTTTTTGGCGGCCTTCTTGGGCGTGACCTTTTTGGCGGCCTTCTTGGGCGTGACCTTTTTGGCGGCCTTCTTGGGCGTGACCTTTTTGGCGTTCTTCTTGGGAGCGGCCTTTTTGGCGTTCTTCTTGGGAGCGGCCTTTTTGGCGTTCTTCTTGGGAGCGGCCTTTTTGGCGTTCTTCTTGGGAGCGGCCTTTTTGGAAGCGGCCTTTTTGGCGTTCTTCTTGGAAGCGACCTTCTTGGCGGCCTTCTTGGGAGCCGCTTTTTTGGCGTTCTCCTTCGACTCGGACTTGGGGGCCGCCTTTTTCGATGCGCTCTTGGCAGGTGCCTCGGGCTCTGCGGGTTGCTCGGCCTCGAGGTCTTCGATGTCTTCCGGGCGGCGGTGAATCAGGTGGTAGAGCTTGCGCTGCATCTCGAGCATGCCCTCGCCAGTCGCGGCCGAGATGAGGTGGAGCTCGATGCGACGCTTGGCGAAGCGAGCGCGCAGGTCTTCGTAGGCTTCACGCACCTCGGGGATGTCGGCTTTTCCGAGCGCGACCAGGGTGGGGCGCTTGGCGAGCTCGGGGTCGAACGTGCGCAGCTCGGCGAGCAGGGCGTCGTAGTCGGCCATCGGCTCGCGGCCCTCGGACGGATCGAGCGTGATGATGTGGAGCAGCGCGCGCGTGCGCTCGACGTGCTGCAAGAAGCGAATACCGAGGCCCGCGCCTTCGGCGGCACCCGGGATGAGGCCCGGGATGTCGGCGATGACGAACGAGGCGTCTTCGTCGATGCGCACCACGCCGAGCTGCGGAACGAGCGTGGTGAACGGGTAGTCGGCGATCTTCGGGCGCGCGCGCGAGACCGCGGCCACGAAGGTGGACTTTCCCACGTTGGGGAAGCCGAGCAGGCCGACGTCCGCCATGACCTTGAGCTCGAGGCGGAGCGACTTCTCTTCGCCGGGCTCACCGGGCTCGGCGCGACGGGGGGCGCGGTCGAGCGGTGTCGCGAAGTGGATGTTGCCGCGTCCGCCGCGTCCACCCTTGGCGATGACGGTGTCTTTGTTGCTCTCGGTGAGGTCGAAGAGAAGCTCGCCCGTCTCTTCGTCGAACACTTGAGTGCCGACCGGCACGCGGCAGACGAGGTCGTCGGCGCCGCGGCCGTAGCAGTCCGCACCCTGGCCGTTCTGGCCGTCTTTCGCGCGGAGCGAGTGGGCGTACGTCAGGTCGAGCAGGGTCGAGATGCCGGGGTCGGTGCGGAAGACCACGTCTCCGCCGCGCCCGCCGTCGCCGCCCGAAGGACCGCCGAAAGGCACGTATTTCTCGCGGCGAAATGCGACGGCTCCGTTGCCACCCTGACCTGCGTGGACCTTCACTCTGCACACGTCGACGAACTTCACGGCGGACCTTCCTCCCTCGCGGCATGAGCCGACGAGGCACGGCACGAGCAACGTGCGTCCGAACGAAAGTGCCTCGACCGGACGCGGCGAGCCTCGGGCCGCGGGTACTTCCGAGGCTCGAGAAGAGGCGCGGCGAACGGGTCGACGCGGCCCTCGGGCTCGAGCGGACTTCTACTGCGAAGGCCCAGGTCCTTTCCAGCTAAGATGCAGGCCCGATGAAAGACGTGCTCGTGCGCTTCGGCGTCGCCATGGAAAATTCCCTTTTGACCGAGCTCGACGCCATCGTCGAAGCGCGCGGAACGACGCGCTCCGAGATCCTCCGGGATCTGGTTCGGGCCGAGGTTTCCAAGCAGAAAGTGCGCAAGGGCGAGCCCGCCGTGGCCTCGCTCACGCTCGTCTACGATCACCACGTGCGCGACCTCACCGAGCGCCTCACCGAGCTCCAGCACGGGCTCGGTGATGCCATTCGTTCGACCATGCACGTGCACCTCGACCACGATCACTGCCTCGAGGTGATCGTGATGCGAGGCGCGGCCGACGTGCTGAAAGACGCCGCGCAGCGCATGTTGGCCACCCGTGGTGTGAAGCACGGAGGTCTCGAGATCGTGACCGACGTGGCCCGTCACGAGGCCGGGCACGCGCACGTGCACGAGCACGACGGGCATACCCACGCCCACGTGCACGCGGGAGCACACGATCACGCGCATCCGCACGACCACGACCATCCACATGACCACGACCACCCGCACGAGGCTTCCGCGACGGAGAGCAAACCCAAGGCTCGCGCGCGCGCACAAGCGGACAAGGACAAGGTAGGTCGCAAATGAGCGCGCGGATTCATCACCTCGATTGTGGGACCATGTGCCCGTTCGGAGGTGGCTTGGTCTCGGGCGAGGGGCTTTTCGCGTCGGCCAAGATGGTCGCGCACTGCCTCTTGGTGGAGCGGGAAAACGGCCTCTTGCTGGTCGATACGGGGTTCGGTCTGGACGACGTTCGCTCGCCGGCCGAGCGCTTGGGAAGGGCTTTTCACTGGGTCACGCGCCCGGTGCTCGATCCGGAAGACACGGCCATTCGCCAGATACGCAAGCTCGGCCTCGACCCTCGCGACGTGCGCGACGTGGTGGTCACGCATCTCGATCTCGATCATGCAGGAGGCCTCGCCGACTTTCCCGAGGCGCGCGTGCACGTGTTCTACCCCGAGTACGAAGCGGCGCTTCGTCCGCCCACGTCGGCCGAGCGTCGTCGTTATCGTCCCGCGCACTTCGCGCATGGCCCCAAGTGGGAAGCTCACCGCGTGGAAGGCGAGACCTGGTCGGGGTTCGAGGCGGTGCGGGTGTTGGGCGACGACGTTTTGCTGGTGCCGCTCGTCGGTCATACGCGCGGACACTCGGCGGTGGCCGTACGCGACGGCGAACGCTGGCTGCTCCACTGCGGCGATGCGTACTTTCATCACGGCGAGATGGCCGATCCGGCCTACTGCCCCGTGGGGCTTCGCGTGTTTCAATCGAGCATGTCGGTCGACGACCGCGCACGCGTGCGGAACCAAGAGCGATTGCGCGCCCTCGTGCGCGACAGAAAGGACGTCTTCGCGTTCTCCGCTCACTCGCCGGTGGAGCTCTCGCGCATGCGTGAGCGAGCCTCGAGCGAGGCTCGGTCGGCGGGGTAGACCTCGGGCGAGCACATTCCAAAGGGAAAGCCCGCGCTCACTCGAGGGTGGCGCGGGCTTCGTTTCGTCGAGGACGAGACGTCAGCTGTTGGCGAGTCGAAGCACCACGCCGAGCACAAAGAAGACCACGTCGACCACGCCGATGACGAGCGCCGCCGTCGCTTTGCCTTCGCCCCCCATGCCCGGGTTCTGCGCGATGATGCGTTTGGCGTCGAGGGCGTTCTTGATGGCCAGCGGGCCGAGCACCACGCCGAAGCAGAACAAGCCGACGATTGCGTACTTCAGCGCCGTCGCGGCTTGTGGACACTCTCCGACCATGGCGGCGGGCGCGAAGCCGGCGGCGGGCGGAGCATAGGGATTACCCCCGAGGCCGTAGCCACCGGGAGGAGGTGCACCGTAGCCACCAGGAGGCGGCGCGTCGGGGGGGAGATTGGCCATGCGGTCGAGCGTACGGCAGGACGTCGCCAGCGCTCAAGTCGAGCGGAGCAGCGCCTTGCACATGAGCGGCGCGATGCCGACCACGTGCTCCTTGGGGAGCGCGCGGCTGCCCGGGTGCGAGTCGGTGCCGCGCACCGTGGTGAATACCCCGGAATCCATGATCTTTTTGAGCGAATCCCCGGGCAGGACCAAGTGGCTGGCCACCGCGTGCACGCGCGAGGCTCCGGCCGCCAAGTAGGCGCGACCGGCCTGCACGAGCGACGAGCCGGTGCGGATCATGTCGTCGTAGACCACGACTTCTTTGCCGGCCACGTCGGCGTTGATGCCGGTGACCGAGAGCGATCCGCTCGACGAATCGCGCTGCTTGTAGACGAACGCGGGCTCCACACCGAGCGTGCGCGCGAGGCTTTGCACCCACTTGGCGCGTCCGGCGTCGGTCGCGCCGAGTACGTAAGGCGTGTCGCCCATGGCCTGCTTCACCATCTCGGTGACGATGGGTGCACCGTACAAGTGATGGGTCACGTGGCGGTCCTCGAAGTAGAACTCGATGCCGTCGGTGTGCAGGTCGAACAGGTAGAGGCGCGAGCCGCCTTCGCAGCCGGGGATCGACGAGATGAGCCGCGCGCGGGTCTTGGCGGTCACCACCTCACCCGGGTACACGGCGCGCTCCATGGTGGCGTAGCCGAAGTAGGGCATCACGATGCCGAGCGACCGAGCGCCCGCGCGCGAAATCGCGCACCCGAGATCGTAGACCTCCAGCCAGTCGAGGTCGGTGGGCGTTCCTCCCAGCAAGACCACGTCGCGTCCCCAGGCGTCATCGAGGATGCGCAGGTAGCGCTCGCCGTCGGGGAAGGTCTTGCGCTCGACGCGCCCCTGATCGAAGTGCCCCTCGGCCAAGAAGCTTTGCTCGAGGTAGGCGTAGGAGGCGATCGAAAAAAGGAGCTTTTTGCTCATCCCACGCTCTTTACCGTGGTCGGCGGCGGTTGTCGCCGGCCATCCGGTGCGCGGCCGTGTCTTCTACGGGGGGAGCATGGAGCCACGGTCGAGGCCGGGATCGAACGCGCGCACGAGGACGCGGCTGGAGGCGATCGCCTGGGCCTTGCCGCGCGCTTGCCGCACGCACTCCGGGATGCCCACGCCGTCGTAGCCGTTGCCCGCGAGATAAAGGCCCGGATGGCGCGCGAGCAGCTCGTTCACCTTGGCCATGCACGACAGGTGTCCGATGCGCGGCTGGGGGCTCGCTTTGGTGTAGCGGAACACCTTGGAGAAGACCGGCTTGCCCTTGAGCGGCACGAAGATCTCGAGCTCGCGGCGGGCGAGATCGGCGAGCTCGTCGTCGGGGAGGGCGAGGATGTGCTCGCGTCCGTCACCGCCGAAAAAGAGCCTGACGAGCGCATGTCCGCCCGGTACGCGATGCTCCCACTTCGAGCCGACCCAGGTGCAAGCGAGGGCGGCGCGTCCGGACGAGCGCGGCACGATGTACCCGGCCGCGTCGAGCGTGTGGTCCACGTCTTTGCGCTTGAACGCCAAGAAGGCCGTAGCGGTCGAGGCGTAGTCGAGGCCGTGGAGCGCGGTCTCGAGCTCGGGCTCGACCGACGAGAGCGTCGCGCGCGCGGCGTGCGCCGGTCCCGTGAAGAGCACGTGGTCGGCGAAGATGCGTCCGGCTCCGCGCAGAAAGACGCGGAAGCGTCCGCGCGGGTCGTCCGGGTCGGTCTTTTGGATGGACTCGACCTTGGTGCCGAGGCGCACCTCCGCGGACACCCGGTGGGCGAGGTTCAGGACGAGGTCGCCCATGCCGCGCTTGAGCGTGAGGAAGCCCGAGCCACCGACGGGCGCGGCGCCCTTTTTTCCGCCCTTGGACTGAGCGGCGGCCTTCGCTTGGGCCGCGAGCCGAGCGGCCTTCATGGCGCGCATGGCGCGGATGAGCGAGCCGTACTTCTTCTCGGCTTCGACGAGCTGCGGGAAGGCCGCGCGCACGGAGATGTCGTCGGCGTTGCCGGCGAAGATGCCCGCGAGCAGCGGGCCGGCCAGGCGGTCGGCGAGTTGATCGCCGAACCTGCGCTGGAGAAAGCTCGCCACGGACTCGTCGGCGCCCTCGTACCAGTCCTTGCGGGGCACGGCGAGCTCGAGGCCCATGCGGAGCTTCGCGTCCCACGTGAAGAGCTCGGACACGGCGAGCGGCATCACCTCGGTGGGGATGCCGAGCTGCACGCCCTCGGGCATGGGATGGAGGCGACCTTCGTGTGCAATGTACACACGTCGGTTCTCCGGGATGGTCTCGATGAGCTCGTCGCCCAGGCCGAGCTCTTTGACGAGCTCGGTGGCGTGCGGCTTGGTGGCGACCCAGGAGTCCGGGCCGCCGTCGATGAGGAAGCCGTTGTGCTGGACGGTGACGACGTTGCCGCCGAGGCGCGGGCCGCCCTCGACCACGAGGACCTCGAGGTCGGGGGCGAGCTTGCCGAGCGCGTAGGCCGCCGTGAGGCCGGTGACGCCTCCGCCGACGATGACGACGCGCTCTTTGCGGCTCATCGGGGCGAGGCTTTCGACTGCACGAAGGGACGGACCACGTCGCACGCGGCGCGCACGAAGTCGTCGTCCGCGTTGAGAGACGCGGTGCGGGAGAACTGGAGGTTGAGCTCTTCGGCCCAGGCGAGCGCTTCGATGTCCAAATCGTACAGAATTTCCACGTGATCGGCCAAGAAGCCGACCGGGGCGACCACCACGCGCGAAAGTCCCGCCTCTTTGGCGGTCGTCATGGTCGCCTTGAGGTCAGGCCCCATCCACTCGACCGGCCGCCCTCCGGGGCCTTGGCTCATTCCCTGGCTCTGGAAGCAGGTGACGATGCGGCCCGGCTTTCGGGTGAGCTTCTGGCCGATGGCTTCGGCGGCGGCGAGGACCTCGCGCTCGTACGGGTCTCCGGCGCGCACCACCGCGACCGGCAAGCTGTGGGCGCTGAAGACGAGGCAGGTCGACGCGAGCTCGTCGTCCGAGAGCTTCTCGAGCGCGCGATCGACGCGGGTCGCGAAGGCCTGCACGAGCCCGGCCTCGCGACCCCAGTTGGCCGGGCCTTCTACCTTGGCGCCTTCGCCGAGCACGCCCTTGGCGGCCTCTCTCACGGCGTCGAGGTAGAGCGGCGCGGAATGCTGCGCGAGGGGGAGCACCACGAGCTCGGTGACGCCGAGGGCGGCGAGCTCGGTGATGGCGTCCTTCGCGGAGGGACGGAAGAGACGCGCGCAAAAACGCGCCGGGATACCCAACGCTTCGCCCGCTTTGCGCGCGACCTCGCGCGAGACGTCGTTCAGCGGAGACTTACCGCCGATGGCGGCGTAGCGCCGGCGCACCTCGTGGACGAGCTCGTCCGAGGGGGCGTGTCCGCGGCGGATGTTGGTGAGAAACTCGGGCAAATCGTCGAGAGAATCGACGGTGCCGTGCACGATGACGACCAGTCCTTGCACGTGGGAATCCTTTGGCTGGGGAGACGCGGCGCTCGAGAGGCTCGTGCGCATCGCGCGAGCTTCGGCCGTTCCGAGACCGCGGTCGTTAGAGTCGCGTACGCGACTCGGAAAGGCCGGCGTCGCGCGCGAGGGGCCTGGCGCTCGTCCGTGAGGCCGACGAGCGCGCGAGGGATCAGCTGCGCTCGCTCGTGCGGTGCACGAAGTCGATCACGGCCTTCACGTTGTCCACCGGGGTGCCGGGCAGGATGCCGTGGCCGAGGTTGAAGATGTGCCCGGGGCGACCTGCGGCGGCCTCGAGCACGCGTCCGGCGTGGCGCTCGGCGATCTCGCGCGGGGCGAAGAGCACGGTGGGGTCCATGTTGCCTTGCACGCCGCGGTCGTGACCGATGCGCTCCCAGCCCTCGTTGAAGGGGGTGCGCCAGTCGAGGCCGAGCACGGTGCCGCCCGCTTTGCGCTGGAGGTCGAGCAAGTGCTGCGTCCCGGTGCCGAAGTGGATGACCGGCACGCCGAGCGTCTCGATGTCTTTCAAGACGTGCTGCACGTGCGGCAGGATGTACTCCTCGTAGTCGGCGCGCGAGAGCTGGCCGACCCACGAGTCGAAGAGCTGCACGGCGTCGACGCCCGCGGCCACTTGCGCGCGGAGGAACTTGCGGACCACCTCGGCGAGCTTGCCCATGAGCTGCGAGAAGACCTCGGGCTCGGCGTACATGAGGGTCTTGGTCTTGGCGAAGTGCGCGCTTTTTCCGCCTTCGATGAGGTAGCTCGCGAGCGTGAAGGGCGCCCCGGCGAAGCCGATGAGCGGCACGCTCAGCTCCTTCTTGAGCATGCGGATGGCGGTGAGCACGTACTCGAGGCCGTCTTCCGGCTCGATCACGCGCAGGCGCTCCACGTCGGCTTTGTTCGACACGGGCTTGTGCACCACCGGGCCTTCACCCTTGGCGAACTCGAAGGGGGCGCCCATCGGCTCGAGGGGCAGGAGGATGTCCGCGAAGAGGATGGCCGCGTCCATGCCGAAGTGCAGCGGCTGCAGGGTGACCTGCGTGGCAAGCTCCGGCGTCTTGCAGAGCTCGAGCATGGAGTGCTTCTCGCGGAGGGCGCGGTACTCCGCCATGTAGCGGCCGGCCTGGCGCATCATCCACACCGGGGTGCGCTCCGTCTTTTCACGGCGGCACGCGCGGAGAAAGAGGTCGTTCTTCATCGTTCGGGCACTCTAAATCAGCCGAAGCCGTTCGCGCTCACGGATTCGTGCGCGAAGGACATGTTGCGTCATCGGGGGCGCCGCCCTCGGCTCGTGTCCTGCGCTGCGGTGTTCTCGTCGAGATAGTGCTCGATCCGCTCGGCTCGAAGTCCGACGAGCCGGGCGCGCACTCGGATTCGGGACGAGTCGTATCGAGATGAACGCGCTCCGAATGGGGCATTGCGTCGGACGAAACCTGCGCGAATGTAGGCGAAAACAAGTGCGTACAGCTTTCCTTGATTTGTCTCGCACGCCTACGAAACAGCGCTAGACCGCGTCCATGGACGTTCGTCGCTTGGTGGGAGGATTCGTGGTTCTCGGAGCGCTCGCGAGCGTCTCCGTCGTGGCGTGTGGCTCGTCGGAGGGCGACTCCGGCTTCAGCGACGACACCCCGGATTCGGGTACTCCGGGCACTGGAACCGACTCGTCGCTTTTCGGGCCGGGCACCGATGCCGCGTCGCCTCCGGCGTGTGTGGGCCTCGAGTGCAACCAAGTGAAGTGCGAAGGCGGGGGCGACACCACGGTGTCCGGAACCGTGTTCGCGCCCAACGGGAAGCTGCCGCTCTACAACGCCATCGTCTACGTCCCCAACCAGAAGCCCAAAGACCTCACCAAGGGCGTGACGTGCGACCAATGCGGCGCGGTTGCTTCGGGCAATCCGGTGGTCACCGCGCTCAGTCAATCGAACGGCACCTTCACGCTGAAGAACGTGCCCGTAGGCACCAACGTGCCGCTGGTCATTCAGATCGGCAAATGGCGTCGGCAGGTGGTGATTCCCGAGGTGAAGCGCTGCACGGACACGCGCCTCGATCCGGAGCTCACCCGCTTGCCCAAGAACCGCACCGAGGGTGATCTTCCGCGCATCGCGCTCACTTCGGGTGGCTGCGACAACCTGGGCTGCATGCTTCCGAAGGTGGGCATCGATGCCTCCGAGTTCGGCACGGCAGCCGACGGCGACTCCAAGGCCATCCACGTGTACTTGGGCGGTGGGATTGGCCAGTTCCAAGGCGGAGGTCCTCCCGGCTCGCAGCCGGCGTCGACCTTCTGGAACGACATCAACAAGATGAAGAACTACGACATGCTGATCCTCTCGTGCGAATGCTCGGAGAGCGCGGCCACCAAGAGCCCTGCTGCGTATGCGGCGATGACCGACTATCTGAAGCTCGGCGGGCGCATCTTCACCACCGACTTCATGTACACCTGGTACCGCTACTCGCCGGACAACGACTTCAAGAGCGCTACCAACATCAAGGGCGGCGCGCCCCCCGGGTCCAATCCGGTCACGTTGGATCAGAGCTTTCCCAAAGGAAAGGCCTTGTCCGAGTGGATGAAGACCGTTTTCCCGGCATCCGCGGCGGGCAGTGTGCCCTTCGACGTGGTGTTCGACAACTTCAACTCGGTGGACGGCACCAAGGCGCAAGTCTGGGGTAGCTCGTCCAACAAGCCGCGCATCTTCACCGTGAACCTTCCGGTAGGCGTGCCCGCGGACAAGCAGTGCGGCAAGGGCGTGCACATCGACGCCCACGTGAACAACCCCGGTACTTCCGCGGACGCCGTCGACTCGAACTACCCGCGCTCGTGCACCGCGCCTCTCAAAGAGGGCGAGGCCTCACTTTCGTTCTTCTTCTTCGACCTCGCGTCGTGCATCCAGAACGAGAA
The DNA here is from genome assembly GCA_965225775.1 of Polyangiaceae bacterium. Classification (GTDB taxonomy): domain Bacteria; phylum Myxococcota_A; class Polyangia; order Polyangiales; family Polyangiaceae; genus JAAFHV01. The sequence goes on from OZ245328.1 coordinate 452,339, forward strand.
GGAGCCGCCGCCCGTTCCGCCCGTGCCGAAGTGAAGGTTCCACGGTTCGGTCACGACCGAATCGAAACTGGCCAACCGGCGGCCGATCTGAGACGCTTCGTTCGTCGTCGGTTCGAAGTGCTCCGTTTGCTTTCTTGTTCCCGTCTTTCCCGCCAGGAGAAATGCGCATGCGTAACTGGAAAACGTGGTCTTTCCTCGTCGGTCTCGGGCTGGTCGCCTGCGGTTCGTCGGAGCGCACGAGCGACTTCGATCAACTGCCCGGCCCTGGTCCGTCCGCCACCACGGACGGCGGAACGGAAGGCGGCTTCGGTGAGTTCGGCGGGAGCAACAACGCGCTCGTCATCGACCCGGACAACGCCATCGTCTTCATCGACACGGCGACCACGCCTCCGACGCCCGGCAAGCTGGCCTTCAAGGTTCTCCGCAAGTCGACCAGCGGCGACAAAGACGTGACCGCGGGCGCGGTGTTCGAGCTGGAGAAACCCGAGCTCGGCAAGTTCACCGGCAATACCTTCGAGTCGGTCGCCACGCTCCCTCCCGATCCTCCGGGCGTGACCAGCAGCGTGACGGTCAAGGCCGACGGCGGCACCACGGGCGGCAAGATCACCGTGGTTCCGCTTCGCCGCAGCACCGACCAGCGCGACTTCTTCTTCATCGAGCCGTACAACCAGCCTCCGTCGCCCGCCAACGACGTGTTGAAGTTCAAAACCAACATTCAGGCGGTCGACGTGGCCTTCGTGGTGGACACCACGGGCTCGATGCAGCCCGAAATCAACGGCATCAAGTCGGCGCTCCAAGGAACGTTGCTGCAGCAGCTGCAAGCGGCCATTCCGTCGGTCGGCATGTCGATTGTGAGCCATCAGGACGCCACCGACGGCGCCAATTTGGTCAAGGTGCTCCAAGTCACGACGACGACCCTGGCCACCGCGCAGGCCGGCGCGAGCCGCCTCACGCTCGGCGATGGCGGCGACACCCCCGAAGGTCAGATCCCGGCGATGTACCACGTGCTCACCGGGGCCGCGTTGCCGAACGTTCCGGCCCACACTCCGGCGGCGGGTACCACGGGCGGGGTCGACTTCCGTCCCGGCGCCGTGCCGGTGGTGGTGCTGATCTCCGATGCCTCCTGGCACAACCCGAGGGCTGGAATCACGCTTGCCCAGCTGACCACGGCCTTCGGCAATGCCAACGCCAAGTTCGTCCATTTGGGGTCCAACCCCGGGCAAGACGACAACATCAGCCAGGCCAACACGCTCTCCGACGGCACCAAGTCGAGCTTGCCTCCCGCCGCCTTCGTCGGCTGTGCCGCCGGCCAGTGTTGCACGGGGGAGAATGGCGCGGCGCGTGCGCCCACCGGTCCCGGAGGCACCTGCCGTCTGAACTTCCTCTATCAGAAGAGCAACCCCAACCTCGGCAAGGGCATCGTCGACGCCATCAAGGCCATTGCCGTGGGCTCGACCTACGACGTGACCGTGAGGCCGCGGAACGACACCAAAAACGCGAACAACGTCGACGCGACCAAGTTCATCAAGGCCCTCCGCGCCAAGGACGAGGGCGACGCCTCGCAGGGCTGCCCGGCCCACGCCGCCAAGGACACCAATGGCGACGGCATCAAAGACACCTTCACCGCCGTGACCGTGGGAACGCCGGTGTGCTTCGAGGTGGTGCCCGCGGTGAACTCGACGGCCGAGCCCCAGGCGACCGCGCAGTTCTACAACGCGTTCCTCGACGTGGTCGGCGTGCCCGGCGACGTGAAGCTCGACGAGCGCAAGGTGCTCTTCTTGGTGCCGCCGAAGGCGCAAGTCACCAAGTGAGCTGACCACTCGGCGTCCCACGCCGGTCGAACCTACGAGGGGCTCGCGTCGAGAGACGCGGGCCTTTTCGTTTTGAAGCTCACAAGTGTCCGACTTGAGTCGGGGCCCAAAATGGTGGATAGACAGGAAATGCATCCGTCGCGGCGCACGAATCGTTCGGGCAAGGGACTTTGGGTTACGGGCCTCGTCGGCCTGCTCGCGCTCGCCGAGACGAGCTGCAGCGAATCGCTCGTGGGCTTCCAACCGTACGCGAGGGTGACTCCGGTGCGCAGGTCGTTCAAGCCGAACGAGCCGAAGGTGGAGACGGTGTCGGTCGAGGTCTCGGACATTCCGCTTCGCTGTGAGGACCCGGTCTTCAATGCACCGCATGCCCCCGAAGGGGCACGCATGGGAGCGGCGATGGAGGTATCCCCCTGGCGACCAACCTCGATGACGCTCGACTACGGGTGGTTCGCGGCGCTCTACAATGGCGATCGTGAGCAGGTCGCGCGACTGTCCGCCCCGATTGGCGGGCCCCCGGATTCCAAGGGTTCGCTCGAGGTCCTGAGCGCCCCGCGCAAAAAGGGCGAGCTCGCAAGGCTTCGACTCTCGGGCGAGGGGGTGTTCCTCGTGAAGCGCGATCCCGCGTTCGACCTGAAGGCGGAAGGGGTCGAGTCCGACCCGTACGAGCGCACCCCGTTCTCCTTCTCGGGAGAAGTCGACGCGGTGGTTTGTGGGGATATCGAGCCTTAGCCAGTCGACACCCAGGCCCACGAGGCCGTGCAGCGAGAGCTCGGCCGACGCTCACCGACGACCGGCGTATAGAGCTGGTTGCTTTCCTGCGGTCCGCACGGCCCACGAGCTTGCCACCCATCGAACGCTGCGACGAGCCGTCAACTTGACGGCCGATCAGGCGAGGAAGCTGGATGTGATGTACTTGTCTTCCGGAACGAATCTGCCCGAATGTGGCTCAAGTCCCGGCCTTCCGTGAGGGGGACCGTTCGGGCTATGGTCAGGGTCGGGTGGAGGGGAGCCGGTGGGCATGCGTCCAGGAGCGAAGCGGCCGTTTAGTCGGAGCGACCACCTGAGGCGATGGGTGCAACGGGAAGGAGCACCACCGAGCGGTCCGAAAGCCCGACGGCAATCGATTGACCATCGGGGGAGAAGTCGGAGCCAACCGGCCTTGCCGGTAGGTCGGCGAGGCGTCCTTTGCAATGGTCCACGTCGACGAGGAGGAGCCCGGGCTCGCGCTCCAGGGGAATGGCCGCGAGGCGTCCGTCCGGCGAGACTGACATCGCAGCATCCGCCACGGGCCACACGGTCCCTAGGGCGCAGGCCGAACGTACGCCGGCGGACGTAACCCGTCTCGCGAAGAGCTTCCGCGAGGCGCTGTCCTGTCCTTCCCACGTCAAGACGATACCGCCGTCCTCTGTCGGGGCCGCCCAATGAAGGTTCACGTCGCGCACCCACGTCTCCTGGAGTGGAGTCTCGCCATTGGGGGAGACGAAGGTGCTCACGCCGAGGTCGCTTCCGTTCGGGGTGTGCGGTCCTTCGAGAAAGCCTCGCCTGCCGCCGAGCGGAAAGAGATGGCGCCAGGTCACCTCGCCGATACGGCGCTGGCCGGGTTCGAGGACGAAGTGGGCCTGACACGACGTGCGCGCATCCGAGACGCAGACGACGGTTCTCCCATCGTTGCGAACGAACGCTTTCGGATAGGAATAGGGCGTCTTACCGGCTTCCTCGAATCCGCTACTCGTCAATCGATGGACGTCGCCGGCCATGACGAAGAGATCTCGCGCCGAACGGAAGAGACCCTTCACGCGATCGTGGGGACTGGGTAGCGGTACTCGCCGACGCACCTTTTTCGTCGCGACGTCCCATTCGACGACGCTGGCGCCGTCGGGGACGACGAGCGACTTGCCGTCGAGCCCGAACGCGAGCGTCCTCGGTGCCTCGCGCAGCATGACGAGCGACCCGTCGAGTACGTTCGTCAGCGGCAGCACGGAGGTGGAATACGTCGCATCTTGCCCGCTATCGGCAAAGAGGCGTGTCCCGATCGGCGAAAGCCAGGCGGTGCGCGCGGCGACTCGAACACGTGTCGCGGGATTCGTCAGGTCTACGACCTCGACCACGGCTTCGCGAATGTTTCGAACGATTGCGTATCGAGGCCCGAGCCCCAGTGGCTCACCAGGACCGAGCTTTGTCTCGCTGCCGCGCTGGTGGCGTAGAACGACCTCTCCCCGATCTTGAAAGAGCGTCGCACCGTCGTCGGCCACGAATGCACTGGGGTTGGGGACCAGGCGTCCCTGCGCCGCCTCCCGGTGGCGACGAAAGACGACCTTGCCCGGATTCGTGCCGTCCCGAACCGATATCTCGTCGGGCGTCGACACCACGAAGAGCCGTTTGTCGGGGGACGTCGCGATGAATGCCCCGTCGGGGAGAGGACCGAGGGCGCGCGGTTTCGTCTCGTAGGGGGGCCAATGAAGGAGCCTGTCCCCGGACCTCGCGACGACCGACCGATCCGCGAGAAAGTGTCCCTCGAGCCCGCGCTCGAAGAAGTCGTCGGATTGGGGTTTGCTACGCTGGAATTCGGTTTGGTGAAGCACCTTGCCCTCCGGAACCGTAACGACCTGCAGCCTGGCGGGGAGGGGATTGCGCCCGGTGAGCGAGACCAGCAGGGTCGTCCCGTCGAGTGAGAAGTCGAGCGCACGCACGGCGCGGTCGATCTCGACCGACACCTTGGCCACCTGTCGCCCCTCGCCGTCGAAGATCTCGACCTCGGCGCCCGCCATGCCCATGGACGCCGCAACGAAGCGCTCGTCCCGGGAGAACGCGAGGAACGTCGGCGCCCCGGCGAACCCCTTCGCGCCCAGTCGAACGAGCGGTCCATCCAGCCTCGTGACCTCGATCGAGCGAGGCGGCGCGACCTCGTGAGTCGTCGGCGCCGAACGGGACCCGGAAGGAGGAACTGCCGCGACGTCGGTCGGACGCGGCCCTCCACAAGCCGCGAAAGCGAAGGGAGCGCAGAGCCAGGGAACGATGGCCATCCACCTCGTCATCCGGCCCTCCTTCTTCATCAACCGAGCTCCAACGGGCGACGGGTTCCCCGAGCCCACGAGCCCGGCCGTGACTCGAATCTTCCGGCGTAAGGACATGATGACGGTCGTACCCGAGCCAGGCTTCGACTGGAAGTGGGGCCGCGCGACGTCAACGGCTCGACGGACGCCGACTATCGCCCCGCGCGCTGGGCCGGCTTCCGCGAAGACTACCGGTTTACCGGGAAAGAGGAGGACATCGAAGTCGGCCTTACCTACTTCGGCGCCCGCTACCTCAACACCAACCTCCGACGCTGGATTAGCCCCGACCCGCTCACGATTCATGCTAGCGCGGGGGATTCGGACCCATACGCGTATGTGGCGGGGAAGGTGTTGGCTGCGGTTGACCTGTTCGGGCTCGAGATTTTTGACGTTGTCCACCACGCGAATGGTTACTGGTCGTGGCAGGACTCCAACATCAAGGGTGACGATGGTCAACCTATCGTCCAGGCTGGCGAGACCGCAGAATACCAGGAAGCACTCGGAATTGTTCCAGACGTCGTGCGTCAGCCCGTAGCGCAGCCGGGCTGCAATTGCGGTCGAGAATGGGGCCGCTCGGGTGTTCGTTTTGATTCAAACAACGATCACACGAACGTTGTTGCCAAAGACCTTAAGTCGGCCGGTTACGGAAACCTCGCTGCGATCGCTGAAGCTGGCCATGGTTGCGCGCTCTGTCATGTAATCAAGGGGTATCGGAGTCTTGGTGAGGCGGATGCGGCCGTAAATCTGCGAGAATACAATGGTCTTGCGCGTGAGCTATCGAACCAGCGCGATCTCTTGGCTTTTACCCTGGTCTCTGAGCTTGTTCTGACGAGGTTTGTCTTTGTTGTTCGGATCGGAACGGCGGAATCTGCTGTAGTTTCGAGTGGGGCGGCTCGGCGAGCTCTCGGTCACGCTCGTGAGGTCCGGGTTGCTGCAGCCACAGGCGGAGTTGTGGATGGTACAAAAATTTGGGCCCCGTCTCTTGGAAAAACCGATATTGATGTCATCGCTGGCAACGGCGACCTCGTTATGGTAGGCGGCCCAGCCAAGGCAAATGATTTTGGGAATCTTGGTAGGGTGGTTAAGCTGTATCAGGGGGAAGCAGCGCGTCGTGGCGTCGGAGTTCGAGCTTACTTTGCCGAGGGGACGCCGCAGTCTGTGCGGGACTTTGTCGGCAAGCGAATCGGTGGCGGGAACGTCTTCAAGATCCCGGAGTGACGAGAATGGCGTATATTCACGGCGTAGTAGAGTTCTTCGTTGGCGACGAGTGGTATGAGGTCGTCAATGTCGGTGCGCTTTTGCTCCGACACTCCGACTTGAATGGGTGCCTCTTCGGCGTGGACAACTATGGCGGATTCGTTCCGCTCTTCGAAGGCAGGGGGATGCCGAAAGACTGCTCGTTCACCTTGGCCGAGCGGACCTCTGAGCTGGACTTCTCCGAGTTGGGAGCAACCTGGGTATTGTGGCAGGAACTGAAAGGGGTGGATTGGTCGGAGCTGGCTCCGGTTCGAGATGAACGCATCACCGAGTTCGCTGCTGGTGAAGATGGTGGCGAAGTCATGGTCACGAAGTCGCTTCACAGCCATGGGGTCGAATGGGTCGAGGCGGCGCTTCGGAGGGATCCTTCCGCCGAAATTCGGGTCGGGGATCGGATTTTTCGAAGGGTAATCCTTCGAAGGTCGGATGCGCTCGTCGATACGGACTTTCCACTGGTGATGAAGCTCATGGAGTGCTTGGCGGAGCGGTTCGGAGACGCTGGGGTGAGGCTGGTCGTCTGGTTTGACTAAGAGGGCATGTGCATGCCGTGCTGCCCTTACGGCTAGGAGCGCTGTTGCACGGCTCCGGTCGAATGGGCCTCCTGCGCGCTTTCTCTCTCCCGACAAGACAAAAGAAGAGCGCCCCCGGTTTCTCCGGGGGCGTTCGCGGTTCCTTCATTCACTCACTCCCTCACTCCGGCTGAGCCGGAGTGACCGGTGCCTCGGGCTTCTTCCTCGTGGCTCGTTTGGGGAGCATGGCGCGGAAGAACTTGGCTTTGCGCGGGTCTTTGCGGAAGGCGAAGGCTCCTCCGTCGCGGACTTCGCGCATGGCGGCTACCAGGTGGGCGATGGCGCGGTCGCGGGCGTCGGTGTCCAGGGTGGCGCTCGCGTCGCGGAGGCGACGTTCGCGGACCAGGGCTCCGAGCTTGGCCTCGGTCTCGAGGGCTTCGATCGCGAGGGCCTTCGGATCGGCGCCGGTGGTGCGGATTGCCGCGTCGTTGAGGCTGAAGAAGTCCGAGAGGTCACGCAGATCGGTGAGGCGGTCGTCCGGGCCGGTGCCCTCGGCGATGCCGTCGAGCACGCGCTGCGACTCGGGGTTGTTGCGGGTGGCGAAGCGCCCGATGACCATCATCTCGGACACGAGCACGGTGGCGTATTCGTCCACCGCGACTTCCTCTTTCCAGCGGCCGCGCGCATTGCGTCGCACCAGGGTGGCCGCGCCTTTCACGGCCTCGGTGCGCTGGGGGAGCGAGTCGATGCAGGTCGGATCGGTTCCGACGGCAATGAGTGCAGCACGGAACTTCTTGCTGCTGGTGGCGAGGAGCTCGGCCTCGGCAATCAAGGCGTCGACCCGCGAGACGTGCTCGGCCGGGGCGACGTGCTCGAGATCGGATTGGAGCGCGAGCAGGGTATGCACGGCACTTTTGGCCGGCAGATTGGCGGCGGTCTGAGCCTTGGGGGCCCTGGTGGTCTTGGAGGTAGCCTTGGGGTTCTTCTTCGTCTTCATGCGACACCTTCCTGAGAGTCGATGTCTGCTCGTGCTCGAGACCGTCTCGGGGCGCGCTGCAGACACCCCTCGTTCGGCCGGGGGTCGAAGGGCGTTGCGCGAAAAGTGAAAAAGAAGATGAAGTGCGGCTTCCGGCGCGGAGCCAGGAGTTGAAGGCTGCGGCACGGGGTGATACGAATCGTCTGTCCTGGATGGCCAAGGACGCCGTTCTGTATCATGGCACCCGCCGCTTCCACCAAGACCCTCGCGCTCCTCCAGCTCGCCCGGAAGGGGCCACTCCGCGCGCGCGACCTCGACGACGCGGGTATTCCACGAACGTACCTGAAGCGGCTCTGCGACCGCGGTCTGCTCGAGCAGGTGGACCGTGGCCTCTACAGGGTCGTCGATGCGCCGGTGAGCGAGCTCGGTTCCCTCGCCGAGGTGAGTAAGCGCGTCCCGCACGCGGTCATTTGCCTGCTCAGTGCGCTTCAGTTCCACGGCATGACCGCCGAAGTGCCGCATGCCGTCTGGGTGCTCATCGACCGGCACGCGCGCATGCCGAAGGTCACGTCGCCTTCGCTCGAGGTCGTCCGCGCGAGCGGTGAAGCCCTGGATCACGGGATTGAGACACGCATGATCGAGGGAGTCCGAGTGCAGCTCACTACGCCCGCGAAGACCGTCGCCGACTGCTTTCGCTTCCGCCGGCACGTCGGGCTCGAGGTCGCGCTCGCCGCGCTGAAGGACTACCTCGGAAAGCGAAAGGGAACCGTCGACGAGCTCGTCGCCGCTGCGCGCACCGATCGCATTCTTGCGTTCATGCGGCCATACCTCGAGGCACTCGCGTGACCAAAACTCCGCCTAAAGACGTCGGCGCGTCAGTGCGCGCACGCTTGTCGCGCTTGGCGCGCGATCGGGGCGAAGACTTTCAGCTGCTGCTGCTCCGATACGCGAACGAGCGCCTGCTTTTCCGGCTCGCGTCGTCCAGGCACGGTCAACGGTTCGTGCTCAAGGGCGCAGCGTTGTTCACCCTCTGGACCGGTCAACCTCACCGAGCGACCCGGGACGTGGACCTCCTCGGTTTCGGCGACCCGGGCGTCGACTCCGTACGCGAGGTCTTCGCCGAGGTGCTCGCGCTCGACGTGCCCGATGACGGCTTGCGGTTCGACCACTCCACCATGGCGGTCGGGCTCATCCGCGAGGAGCAAGTGTATGGTGGCGTTCGCGTCGAGGTCGTTGCTCGACTCACGAGTGCCCTGGTACGCCTTCAGATCGACGTGGGTTTCGGGGATGCGATCACGCCCGAGGCAAGTATGCTCGAGTTTCCGACGCTGCTGGAGCTGCCGGCGCCGCGTCTGCGCGCCATCCACGCGAGACCGTGGTCGCGGAGAAGGTCGAAGCGATGGTGAAACTGGGCCTGGCCAACAGTCGTATGAAGGACTTCTACGACATCGCAGTGCTCGCACGAGCCTTCGAGTTCGACGGCGCCTTGCTGGTGCGCGCGATTCGCGCCACCTTCGAGCGGCGCAAGACGCCCTTGCCGACAACAGTGCCTTTTGCCCTCACGACGGCGTTCGCCGAGGACCTGACGAAGAAGACACAGTGGTCCGGGTTCGTGCGCAAGGCCGGCGCCCGTAATGCGGGTACCCTTGCCGAGACCATCGCGGCAGCGCGAGCGTTCGTCGAAGCACCGCTGGCGGCGGCCGCGAACGGAACCCAGGCACCTGGAACCTGGCGAGCGAGCGGTGGCTGGCGCGCAGTCGGACTCTGAGCTCAGGTCGCGTTCCACCTCCCCGCGCTTTCCTCGCCTCGGCCTACCTCCTGCCTAGTCCGGGGCTCGCTCTGCGCCTTCCGGCCTCGCGGCGTCCGCCGCCGGGGCGCGTATTTTCGCGTCGGGGCGTCCTCCTTGGCCTCCCGGACCGGCTCCTCGCGCGGCCGGAGAAGCTCCACGCCGTCTCCAGGCGCACGTTTGTCCGCAACACGTGCCTTCGGTCGGCCGAGAGGCACGGGTCATGGCCGACGTCGTCCAGATCTTCCGTGAAAGCCAGCATCTCTTGGCAGCCGTGCGACCTCGCGAGCCGCGCGAGAACCTGGCGCGCTTCGTGGGCGAGGCTCGTTACGTGGCCGACTTCGCCGCGCGCGCCAAAGCCAAGCTCATGCGCGTGGGCGTGCCTCGCGAGCTCCTCGAGTCGCTCGATCGACGCGTGCGCGTGCTCGAAGGCGCGCAGGTCGACCTTCACGTCTCCAAAGTGCGCAAAGATCCCCGCGAGCTCTCGCTCACACGCGAGGCCATGGCCATGCGACGCGAGGTCACCAAGATTGCGTCGTTCGCCGGGCGCAGGCGTCCGGAGATTGGTCGTCAGTTGCGCTCGCTCGTGCCTCTGGTCGGATTGAATCGTGCGCTCTCCGACCTGCGTTTGCTGGCCGACTTGGCCTTCCACGAGCAGGAGATGTTCGCCTCGGTCGGCGAAGACGGCCTCGCGTGGAGCGAGCGTTTGCTCACCATGGCCCAGGAGCTCGAGCGCGCGATCGTCGAGCGGCGCCTTTTGCAGGTCGCGCAGGGCGAGCGCGTCGACCTACGCAATCGCGCCTACGCGTGGGTGCTCGAGGCGCTCCGGGAAATCAAAGCGGCCACGCGTTATCTGGGCCTCGCGCGCTTCGAGGACGCCGAACGCGACGAGACGCTGTTCGCTCCCGACCGATCCGCGGTCTGCGCCGAAGAGTCCACGCGCGCCTCGCACCCTCGACCTCGCGTGACGTCCTCGCGGACTCTCTCGGTGCACGCTCCTCTCGAGGGGAGCGGGCAGGGGACGGCCTCGCCGTTCGGCCTACTCGGAGAACCGCGGCGGCGCGTTCGACGGTCGCTCCGATGGCCGTTCGGACACGGACGCGGTTCCGGGTAGAGGGCTCGTCGGTCAGGTGCGGCCGCGGGCTCGGCGAGCGGGGTCGAGGCGAGCCGTTCCGCCGTGACCCGCGAAGCCGAGCGTTCGGAAGCGGGTCGTTTCTGCAGCCCCGGTACCCGAGAGGCGCTCCGCGCGAGACAGCCCGTGGACGACGACTCGACGAACGGTCGGTTTTTGAAAGCGCACCGCATCGCCCCGAACCCATAGTCGAAGCGTCACCTTCGGGAGCTCGACATGGAACGACTGGTTCGATTGGCTTGGGGCGTGCTCGTGCTGGTTCATGCGGCACCGGCCATGGCGCTGGTGGTTCCTGGAGCGCTTCGGCGACTCTACGGCCTCGAGCTGGGGGGTGACCTGCGCGTGTTGCTCGTGCATCGGAGTGCGCTTTTTCTCGCGCTCGTGGTGCTCAGCGCATTCGCGGTGGTCGATCCGCCGGTGAGGCGCGCGGCGGGGGTGGCCGTGGCCATCAGTGTGGTCGCCTACCTCGCCGTGTACGCCCAGGCGGGTTTCCCTGGGGGGGCGCTGCGGCGTGTGGCGCTCGTCGATACGTTCGCGCTCGTTCCGCTCGTGACCGTGCTCGTCGCCGCCTGGAGAGATCGGCCGACATGAGCGCCACGTCTCGTGTCGTCGGGTACGATGAGCGCACGAGGGCCTCCGTGCTTCATCCACCATCGCCGATGTTCGCTCCGCGAATCTCGCTCTCGGGAGCGCGGGCCGCGTACTTCGGTCCGGGGCTCGACCTCGCGCCGCACCGCAATGCGGCCGCTACCGTGGCTCTCGCGCTCGAGACGCCGTTCACCCTGTCGCTTCCGGCGGAAGCCCATCCCGAGACGCGATCCATCGCGCTCATTCCGCCCGACACGCGGCATCGATTGGTGGCGACCGGGCCGATGGTCTTCGTGTACCTGGCGGCGCTGAGCGACGACCACCGGAGTCTCGGGCACGCGAAAGCGGACCTCGACGCCGCGTATGCACGAACGATGCAATCGGGGGCGCGCGAGGTCGCCACCTGGAATGTCGACCGGCTATGCACGGAGCTCGGCGTGCCTCCTCGTGCGACCCCGGATCCGCGCGTGGCCATGGCCGTGCGCTTGCTCGAGGCGCATCCTGAGGACTTTCCACACGTGGGTCTTTTGGCCGCACGGGTAGGGCTCTCGCCCTCGCGCTTTCATGCCTTGTTCGGCCGGGCGGTCGGAATGCCCTTTCGGCGCTACCGTCAATGGCGCCGCATGGCCGTGGTCATGGGGGCCCTTTTTGCGGGCAGGTCCCTCACCGAGGCTGCCTACGAAGCCGGCTTTGCCAGCTCGGCTCACTTGAGCACGGCCTTTCGCGAGATGTTCGGCCTGGCGCCCTCCGCGCTGGTCGCGCTCGGCGTTCGAATCGAGCTCGGGGAGGCACGCGAGCTCGGCCCGATCGGGTGAGCTACGCCCCGCTCGTCACGGGGAGTTCTACTACTTCCGCGTGACCGCGAAGTACGCGAGCAGCAGCAAGCCGACCGCGGCCACGATGACCACCGGCCAAGGGAACGGGCGGGCTTGGTCGCCTTTGGCGAGCGCGGTCTTCGTTTCCGAAGCCGCTTCGCTCTTTTTGGCGGCCGTGGAGGCGGGCTTGGTCTCGGTCGTCTTGGCGACGGCCTTCTCGGGGGCACGCTTGCTCGTGGGCGCAGGCTTGCTCGCGGGAGGCGGCAGGCTCTCACGCTTCGTGGCGGGCTTGGCTTCGGCTTTGGCTTCCTGGGCCTTGGGCTCTTCGGGCTTGAGAGCCGTGGGAGGCGTCGGGCCGCGGCCCTTTTTCTTCTTCTGATTGGCGGCGATGAGCTCGGCTTTGGCTTTCTGTTTCTCGCGCTTCGCCTCGGACTTGCTCTTCTTCTTTTCTTTGCGGAGCTTGTCGCGCTCGGGATCGTCGACGACGACCGGAGCCTGGGCGTTCACGGCGGCCTTCTTGGCCGCGATTTCCAGGGCGACATCACGCGTAGCGGAAGCGGCAGGAGCCGCCACGGCGCCCGGCTCCTTGGCCTTGGCGGCCTTGGCTTCGCGGTCGGCTTTGGCCTTGGCGGCTTTGGCCTCGCGGTCGGCCTTGTCTTTGGCGGCCTTGGCCTCGCGATCGGCTTTGTCTTTGGCGGCCTTGGCCTCGCGCTCGGCCTTGGCTTTGGCTTCTTGTTCGGCCTTTAGCTTGGCGGCTTCTTCGGCCTTGGCTTTGGCTTCCGCGTCGGCTTTGGCTTTGGCTTCCGCGTCAGCCTTGGCTTTGGCTTCCGCGTCGGCTTTGGCCTTCTCCGCGGCCTCGGCGTCAGCCTTGGCTTTAGCGGCAGCGGCTTCTTCGGCCTTGGCCTTGGCGTCCGCATCGGCTTTGGCTTTGGCTTCCGCGTCAGCCTTGGCCTTCTCCGCGGCCTCGGCGTCAGCCTTGGCTTTAGCGGCAGCGGCTTCTTCGGCTTTGGCTTTGGCGTCCGCGTCGGCCTTGGCTTTAGCGGCAGCGGCGTTTTCGGCCTTGGCTTTGGCGTCCGCGTCGGCCTTGGCTTTAGCGGCAGCGGCTTCTTCGGCTTTGGCTTTGGCTTCGGCGTCGGCCTTGGCTTTTGCTTCGGCGTCGGCCTTGGCTTTAGCGGCAGCGGCTTCTTCGGCTTTGGCTTTGGCTTCGGCGTCGGCCTTGGCTTTGGCTTCGGCGTCGGCCTTGGCTTTAGCGGCAGCGGCTTCTTCGGCTTTGGCCTTTTCAGCGGCGTCGGCGTCGGCGTCGGCCTTGGCTTTTGCTTCGGCGTCGGCCTTGGCTTTGGCGGCGGCGGCTTCTTCGGCTTTGGCTTTGGCGTCCGCGTCGGCTTTGGCTTTGGCTTCGGCGTCGGCTTTGGCCTTCTCCGCTGCCTCGGCGTCGGCCTTGGCTTTAGCGGCAGCGGATTCTTCGGCTTTGGCCTTTTCAGCGGCGTCGGCGTCGGCCTTGGCTTTTGCTTCAGCGTCAGCCTTGGCTTTAGCGGCAGCGGCTTCTTCGGCTTTGGCCTTGGCTTCAGCGTCAGCCTTGGCTTTGGCGTCGGCTTTGGCCTTCTCCGCGGCCTCGGCGTCAGCCTTGGCTTTAGCGGCAGCGGCTTCTTCGGCTTTGGCCTTGGCTTCCGCGTCAGCCTTGGCTTTGGCTTCGGCGTCGGCCTTGGCCTTCTCCGCGGCCGCGGCGTCAGCCTTGGCTTTAGCGGCAGCGGCTTCTTCGGCTTTGGCCTTGGCTTCCGCGTCAGCCTTGGCTTTGGCGTCGGCGTCGGCTTTGGCCTTCTCCGCGGCGTCGGCGTCAGCCTTGGCTTTCGCGGCAGCAGCTTCTTCGGCTTTGGCTTTTTCAGCGGCTTCGGCGTCGGCCTTGGCTTTGGCTTCCTGGGCGGCCTTTTCGTCGCGTTCGGCCTTCTGCTTGGCTTCGAGCTCGGCCAAGGCTTCGTGCGCGCGGGCTTCTCGCGCGTCGGCTTCGGCGGCGGTGTCGGCGAGGTTCGGCTCGGAGGCCCAGCCGGACTCGATCTTGTCCAAGCTCGGGGTGGACGAGGCCGACGGCGGTACCTTCAGCTTCGGCTCGGAGGCCCAGCCGGACTCGAGCGAGTCGAGGCTCATCGTGGACGCCGCGGCGGGCGGCACGGCTTTCACGTTCGGCTCGGACGCCCAGCCGGACTCGAGCGCCTCCAAGTTCGTGGTGGAAGAGGGCGCCGGTTTGGCCACCGCCGTCGAGATGCGCGGCATCTCGAAATCCCAGCCATCCTCGAGGTCGTCGATGTCTTTTTCCGGCTCGCTCACGGGCCCGTGCTAGCCGCGCCGGGATTCTTCCGCAAGTACGGAGACTCGCGAGGGGCCGCTCGAGGGGAAGCCCAGGGCCGGTCGTCCGGAGAGATCGTGCGCGAAGTCCGTGCCCTCGAGCTTACTTCAGCGTACATTTGACCGGTCTTCATGGCTTCGTCGGGAAATGGTCGGCATCGGCTCGTGCGGCGGCTCGGGGTCTCCTTGGGCGCGGGCGCGCTTCTTTTCAGCCTCTCCGGGCAGGCCCAGGCGTTCTGTCGAAACACCACCTGCAAAGACACCGACAAAAAAACCTGCCTGAAGGACGACCAGGGCTGTCCTGGCGAGGGCAAGCCGCTCTTCTGGGCGACCTCGTGCATCGGCTTCCACATGAACGACCTCGGCACCCAGCTGCTCGACAAGCGGCAGGCGCGCGCGGCCATCATGGCGGCCTTCCGCTCCTGGAGCCAGGTGGTGTGCGCCGACGGCAAGACCGCCAGCATGGCCTTCGTTCCCCTGGAAGACGTGCCCTGCAAGCGTGCGGAGTACAACAAAGCCGGCAAGAACGTGAACGTGGTGCTCTTCCAAGACGAAGACTGGAAGTACCGCGGCATCGACGGCACGCTCGCCAAGACGAACGCCACCTTCGACACCGAGACCGGCGAAATCCTCGACGCCGACATCGAGGTGAACTCGGCCTTCAACCAGCTCACCGTGAGCGACGAGTCGGGCAAGGTGCAGTACGACCTGCAAGCCATCCTGACCCACGAGGTCGGGCATTTTCTGGGCATCGGCCACACGTCCGACGACCGCGCGGCCATGTACCCCGCGTACTCGCCCGGCACGCTCGCCATCCGTAAGCTCGGCACCGACGACCGCGACGCGGTCTGCACGGCGTATCCGCCGAACAACGGCGTCGCGTGCAACGAAGAACCGAAGGGTGGCTACAGTCCCACGTGCGACGAGCCCGCTACGGGCACCACCCCGTCTTCGGGCTGCGAAGCCGCGCCTCTCGCCCATCGCGAGGGCGGCGGTTCTTCGAGCCGCGCTTCGGACACACTGGTTCTCGTCTCTTTCGCTGGTGCTCTTGGGGTGACGTTCGCGGTGCGCCGCCGTCGTCGCCCCGGTCGGAGTTGATTGCCCATGAGCTTCAAATCGTCGCTTGTTCTGGTCGGTCTTTTGTTGGCGTCCACGGCTGCCGTGGCGGCGCCCGGTTGCAGCAGTGAGCCCGAGGCCACCGACGGCGGCACGGGTCGGCGCATCTGCAGCCCCGGGGCGTACTCGTTCTGCTTGTGCGCCAACGGCGCCGAAGGAACGCGCCTCTGCTCGGACACCGGCGAGTCGTTCGGAGCCTGCGCGCTCGGTGAGAACGTGCCCTGTCCGGAGGGCCCCACGCCGGTGACCGATGCCTCCACGCCCGAGGTCGACTCCGGACCTCCCGTGCCGCAGACCCCCGCGGCCGAGAAGTGCGACGGCCAGAACATCGCGCTCAACCCCAACATCGAGGTCACCGTCACCGGCGACACCACCGGCGCCGCGGACGACCTCAAGGGCACCGGCTCGTGCGCGGGCGGAGCGGGCGCTCCGGACCACGTCTACGCGCTCACGGTGCCGGCCACCGGCAAGCTCACCGTCACCCTCACCCCCGACGCGAAGTACGCCCCGGTCGCGTACCTCCGCACCACCTGCGCCGACGAAGCCTCGCAGAACGCGTGCGCCGCGCTGCTCGCCCCCGGACAAGCCGCCACGCTGAACCGCAACGTGGTCAAGGGCAAGCCCGTGTTCCTCGTGGTGGACGGCGCCGCGGGCCAGAACCAAGTGGGCAAGTACACCGCCAAGATCAAGCTCACGCCCGGCTTCTTCTGCGGCGACGGCGAGGTCAACGACGGTGAGGCCTGCGACGACACCAACAACGTGGCCGACGACGGCTGCGGCGCCGACTGCCGCAACGTGAACGGCAACCCGGACACCGGAAAAGCCTGCCCCGGCCAGCCCGTGCACGTCTGGGGCGGCACCACCACGGTCACCGGCGCCGGCACCACGGTGGGCTTCCCGAACCCGTGGACCGAGCCGGGAAGCTCGTGCTCCAACGGTGCCAATAGCAACGCCTCGCCCGACCACCTCTACGCGGTCACCGTGCACAAAACCGGCACCCTGACCGTCAAGACGACCGGTGCAAACTACAACGTTCTCTTGAGCGCCCGCACCACCTGCACCGATCCGAACACCATGGCCGCCGCCATGTGCGCCAACAACGCGGGCGCTTCGGCTCCCTTGGACGAGACCATGAGCTTCTCGGTCGTCTCCGGTCGCACCTACTACGTCGGCGTGAGCGGCGCGGTGGGCGCCAACGGCACGTACACCGTCAACTTCCAGCTCCCGTGAGGCCCGCTATGTCGTTCGTGCAACGCGCCGGCGTCCGGGTGATCGCGGCGCTCGCCCTCGGCGGCGCGCTGGTGCTCGCGTGCAGTAGCGATCCGGTGGCCACCAAGCCCAAGACCGAGTGCGTGCCCGGGAATGCCTACTACTGCCGCTGCGCGAACCGCGACGAAGGCTCGCGCGTGTGCAACGACGACGGCAACTCCTACGGCCCGTGCGAGCCTTGTTTCGCGGACGAGCCGCTGCCCGAAGAAGACGCCGCGCTGCCCGAAGAAGACGGCTCGTTCCCCGAGCTCGATGCGAGCGACGGTGGCCTCTGCCCCAACGGCAAGGTCGACGACGGCGAAGAGTGCGACGACGGCAACCGCGCCGCCAACGACGGCTGCAGCGCGGCATGCAAGCTCGAAGGGGCGTCCACTTCGGCGGACAAGTGCTCGGGCATGGTGGTGCACGTCTGGGACAAGCCGGTGGTCTACACCGGCACGACGGCGCCTCCTTTCGCCAACGACTACCGCGTGGCTACTGCGTGCAACGGCGGGACCGGAGGCCTCGCGGAAGACCGCGTGTTCGCCGTGACCGCGCACAAGGCGGGCATGCTCACGGTGGCCACCAGCGCGGCCGGCTTCGACGTGATGCTCTACGCGACCGACAAATGCACGTCGACCGGAGCAAGCACGCCCTTCACCGTGACCGCCGCCACGTGCGTGAACGCGCAGACCGGCAACGGTCCCGAGACGCTCACCGTGCCGGTCACCGCCGGCCAGACGCAGTACGTCTTCGTGGACGGCGCCGCCAACGCGCAGCGCGGAGCGTTCACCATCACCTTCTCGGTGCCGTGATCGCCTGGTCGTTCCGTGGCTCGTGGCTGACGATCGCGGCGTGCGCTTTCGTCGCGAGCGTGAGCGTGCGCGCCGAAGCACGCGACGAGACGACCTTCGCCTACGGGGCGCCTCGTTACGTCCCGCCGGAGCGCGCCGCTTCGGCCGGGCTCGTGATCGCTCCGAAGGCCGTCGCGCAGGGGAACAAAGCGCCGCTCGTGGTCTTCCTTCACGGGCTCAACCAAGACGGACCGCTGCACAAGTGGCTGGGCGCACGAGGCACGCAAGACATCGCCGTGCTGCTCGAGAAGCTCCAGACGGAAGGCAAGACCGTCCCGTTCATGATCGCCGGCCCGAGCCAAACGAAGGACGCCGCGCGCCCCTGGGGCATGTGGCAGAACTTCGACCTCGGGGACTTCGTGGCCAAGACCGAGGCCGCGCTCGGCTCACGCGCCACCGTGGATCGCTCACGGGTCATCGTGCTCGCGCACTCGGGCGGTGGCTGCAATGTGCACGGAAGTGCCCTGCGCGCGGCGAGCTCGCGTGGGGTGGTTCCCTTCGCGGTGGTGCTGGCGGATACGTGTTTCGACCGCGGAGTGGCCGAGACGCTGCTCTTGGCGTCGCCCGAGACGCGCCTCTTCGCCTACTACCAGACGCAGTCGTGGGAGCGTGATTTTGGCCCGTTTCGCGCGGCGCTCTTCGGCGCCAAGCCGGGCCAGGGACCGCGCGACAAGCGCTTCGTCGAGGTGCCGCTGCGAGGGGCAGGGGCGCACGATCGCATCTTCTCGGTGGCCGTCGAGCGCGCGTTCCCCGAGCTGCTCGGGCGCGCGCAAGGCGCGGGAGCGTCCGGTGTATCGGGCTCTTCCGGTTCGCCTGGCTCGTCCGGCTCTGCGCGCGAGTAGACGGGCGATTCTTTCGTTCGCGTGAAGCCTGGCGCTCCGTGCGAAGCGCGAGGTCGTCGCACGAGCCTCGTCGCCGCGCGGTGCTATCGTGCTCGGCATGGACGCGCTCGATTCCCCGAAGCCGGTGCGGAGCCGCCGCTCGTCGCTCGCTCACGCGCTGGCGGCCGGTCTCCTCACGGTCGCGGTGGGCACGGCATGCAGCAGCGATCCCGAGCCCGCGCCTACGCCCGCGCAGACCTCGTCGTGCGCCCAAGAGACACGCGCCGATCGCTACCTCGTGGGCCTGCAGAAGAAGACCCCGAGCGGCCTCTCGGTCTCGCTCGTGACCGCCGAGCCTGCGCCTCCTGCCAAGGGCAACAACGCCTGGACCTTGAAGCTGGTCGACGCGAGCGGCGCTCCGATCGAAGCCGCCGACGTCTCGCTCACGCCCTACATGCCCGACCACGCGCACGGCTCGGCCGTGAAGCCCGAGGTGAAGGCCCAGGGAGGCGGAAATTACGGGGTCTCCCGCATCTACCTGCCCATGTCCGGCTTCTGGGAATTCACGGTCACCGTGGTGCGCGGCGGCGTGAGCGAAGAGGCCAAGTTCGGCTTCTGCGTCGACGGCTGAGGTCTCGCGGCACGCGCTCGCGAGCGCGAGTCAGGGCGGGGTGCAGCCGAAGCCGAGCGCGCTCGTCCATTGTCGTGCGGCTGTGCGAATCTCGAACGTGGGCATCTTCGCCACCACGGCAGGATCGAGATCGCCCGAGGCCACCAGCGACGCGAGCACGTCCACGTCGACCGGCCGCACGAAGACCTTCGCCGTGATCGACGTGGGCAATCCGGGGATCGGATAGGCCTTGGTGAGCGAGTGCACGAAGCGCGGATCGGCGCGGTCGGTGGTGACCGCGGGCGGGAGCGCGAGCCCCTCGTGCGCGGTGGCGTCCCACAAAAAGAGCGTCTTTTGCCCGTCCTTTTTGCGCAGCGTCTCGCCGAACCACCACAGGTTCGGATCGCGTTCGGCGGCGCTGGTGACCGACGTATCGTTTGGGACTCGGCCGCTCGTGAAGATCGTGCCCTGCGCGTTCTCGGCCACGAGCTCGACCCACACGCGGCGATCGTGTGTGGCGCCGCTCGGGAAGCCATGACCGGCGAAGGCGTTGTCGAGCGTGACCTCGGCGTCCACGCCGTCTTTGGAGGGGCGCACGCACAACTTGGAGAGCAGCGTATTGTCGAGGAACGTGCGCACACGCGCGGTCTGCTCGTCCACCGAGGGGAACGGCGTGAGCGCCACGTCCACGCCGGGCATGGAGTGATCGTGCACCCGGCGTATCGGCGCGCCGGGCACTTCGGCGGCCTGTCCGTCACGGCCTTCCATGTGGCATTTGCCGCACGAGAGCTGGCCTTTTTGCGAATAGAGCGAGGCTTGCCACTCGGCGTACGTGCGCTCCACGGCGAGGCCGCTCGGGGTCGTCACGTCGTGACAAGCGCCGCAGGTCGAAGACGAGTCGTACGCTTCGCGATCGTGGAGGCTCGAGTACGCGGAGGCGTGCGGCGCGCCGCTCATGGGGTTCTGCAATCCCGCGCGCAGCACGCCGTCGCTCGAGGTGCGCACCGCGGCATCGTGTGCGCCGGTGACCGCGTCCACCGTGTGGCAAAAGAGGCACGTGACCCCCTTCAGCTTGCGCGGCAGCGAGGCGGTCTGTCCCGCTTGTGAGCCCGTGAGCAATCCCCGTCGCGAGGCGAGCGGCGCGTGGCACTTGGTGCACGTATCGGAGGGCACGTCTTTGGCCTCGCGAAGCATGCGCGCGTTCATGGCCACGAACACCGGATCGTCTGCGGCGTACGCGTGCATGCTGCCTTCCCACTCGCGCACCGCGGTGGCGTGGCAGCTCCGGCACGACTCCGGATCGGCGAGCGCCTCGGCGTCGAGCGGCTTCACGTCGGGCTCACTCGAGCATGCGCCTTCCAAGGCCACCGCGAGCATGCCGAGCGCGAGTGGGAGGACGAGCGTGAGCGCGCTCGATCGACCTCGGTTCACGGCTTGGCTCCTTCGGCGATCCAGCGGCGCACCGCGCAAATCTCGCCCTCGGGCAGCGAGCGTCCGGGAGGCATGCGCACCTTGCCGCTGGTCGCCTCGAGACGCGTGACGAGACCGCTGCAGGGCGCGTTGCCGGCGACCACGTCGTTGCCGTCGTGGAGGTTTCGGTACGCCTCGCCCTGTTCGAGAAAGCGGTAGCCGCCTTGAGCGCCCTCGGCGTGGCAGCTCACGCCGCTCTTTCCGCAGCTCGGCAGCAGCGTCTTGTCGAACACGTTCGAGAACGTAGGCTCGTAGGCGGGCACGCACGTCTCGGCCGGTGCGGGCGCGCAGGCCGGAGCGACCGGAGCCGGGGCGGGGTCCGAGCACCCGAAGAGGCCGCTCGCGAGCACGAGCGAAGCGAACGAAGACGGACGAAGCATCGCCTTGCTGGACGTTATGCCCGCCCGCGTGGGGATTGTCACGGCGGGTCTCGTCGTGGCGGTCGTCACGAGCCTCGTGACCGCGTCGCGCCGTGCCGACCTGCGTACCCGTTTACACGTCTTTACCGCGGAAAAGGCAGCGCTTTTCAATCGCGGTGCGAGATTGCCCGAGCTGCAGCATGGCGCGACGAGAGACGCCGGCAGCCAAGAGAGAAAGGGATTTTCATGGTTCTCACCACCGCACTCACGTTCCTCGCCACGGTGCTCGCCGTTCGTCTCGTCGCTCGCATCATCCGGCGCGCGCGCTCGGGTGAAGGCGGCTGCGGCCGGGGCGGCGGACGCTTCGGACGCTTCGGCTTCGGGCGAAACCGCGCTCTGCGCTGGCTCTTCCACGCGCTCGACACCACCCCCGGCCAAGAAAAGGTCATTCGTCAGGCGCTCGAAGAAGCCTGGGTCGAAGCCCGCGAGGCGCGCGCCCAAGCGCGTGAGCAACGAGGCAACCTGGCCGCGGCCATTCGCGGCGAGGGCGCCGATGCCGCCTCGTTCACGCAAGCGCGTGAAGGCGCCAAGGTCGCCTACGACCGCGCCGAAGCCGCCGTGATCGGCGCGTTCCGCCGTATCCACGAGGTCCTCGATCCGATGCAGCGCGAGCGCCTCGCGCGCATCGTGGACGGTGGAGGCTCGCCCTTCGGAGGAGGCTTCGGTCCGTTCGGCAAAGGGGGCGGCCCGTACCGCAGCGCGGTCGCGCTCTGACTTCTTCACGAAACGACTGAAACGAAACGCGTCGCGCTCGAGACCCGAGCGCGACGCGCTTTTTCGTTCGGCGTGGGCCGAGCGGCCTGGCGTGAAGGTCGCGGGAGACTCGCTCGTCTACTGCGACAAGCTCGAGGCGGCCGAGACCGCCCAGCTCAGGTAGACCACCACCACGGCGGCAAGGCCGAGCGGCACGGCGAAGCCTGCCACGGTGCGCGGAAAGACGCTCGAGCGTTCCCGTCCGTGTGCGACCTCGAAGGCCGAGCGTGCGGCGCTCTCCATGCGGCGCGTCTCGCGCGGCTCGGGGTCGAAGTCGGGCAGCTTGCGCAGCGCGAGGTCGAGCTCGGGATCGTCGTTCATGGAGCTTCTCCTTGGGGCATCGTACGGCGCGCGCGTTTTTCTGCACGCGAAAGCTCGTCGCGCAGGGCTTGGCGAGCGCGCGCGAGACGTTGACGGAGAGCCTCGGGCTTGAGGCCGAGCACCTCGGCGCACGTCTCGTGGTCGAGTCCTTCTACGCCCACCGCGACCAGCACCTCGCGGTGAACCATGGGCAGCTTGCCCATCGCGGCTTCCACCGCCCGCAGCTCGAGCGTGGCCTGGGCCCGCGCGTCGTGCGCCGTCACGGCGTCGTCGTGCTCTTCCCCGAGCAGAAAAATGCGGGATAAATCGAGCATTTCCCAGCGCCTATGCGACAGAAAGAGATTCCGCGCGACCACGAAAAGATACGGGCCCAGGCGCGTGTCCGGGGCGAGGGTGGGCGAGGCCTTGGCGAGGCGCACGAAGGTCTCTTGGGTGAGATCCTCGGCGGTCTCGCGCCTTCGCGAGAGCCGAAGCAGGAACGAAAACACGCGCGCCCGATAGGCCGCGAACACCTGGCCGAAGACCCGTGCGTCGCCTTGCACGAGCCCGGCGACCAGAGCTTGTTCGTCCGCGCTTTCCATGGGGTTCGAGGGAAGAACGCGGCTCGGCGTGTCCCGTGACGAACAATCGTACAGGCCTCGTGCGGCGGTCGGTACTTCTCGGCCGTTCGGTCGAGGGCTCGTCGTGGGGCGCCGTTTTGTTCGGCCGTGGTTCGAAAGGTTGTCACGGGGAAGGGGGCTCGGGCATTTCCCTCCGGAGAAGCGAACGACGTCGACCCCGGCGGCGAACGCGGATCGAAAGGACGGCTCTCGTGCTCACCCTGCTCCGCAATGGCGGCGTTCCCATGGTCTTCGTGCTGCTCTTCGGCGTGCTCGCCCTCACCGGTGCGGCGTACGCGGCGGCCAAGCCCGACATGCGCACGGTGCGCTACGTCTTGGCCATGTGCGCGGCCACCGTGGCCAGCACGCTCTCCGGCACCTGCGCCGATCTGGGGGCCACCTTCCAGCACGTGGGCAATACCCCCGGGGCTCCGACCCACATGCTGTACGTGGGCATCTCCGAGTCGATGAGCCCCGGAATCCTGGGGTTTTCCCTGGTCTCGCTGGCCTTCTTGTTCGTGGCGGTGGCGGTGCGGAGGCTCGATCCGAAAAAGGACTGAGACGCGCCTCCCATTCCTTCCCACGGAGCGACGGATCACGATAGACGAGAGCCCGCCATGCACGAGGCTCGTCCAACTCGCTCACGATCCCGCACGATGCGAACGTGGGGGCTCGCGCGTGCCGCGCTCGTCGGCGCAGGTTTGCTGCTCCTCGCCTCGACGCTCGCGTGCAAAAAAGACGAAGCCGCGAAAGACGCGGGAAGCGCGAGCCCGAGCAGCGCGCCCGCGACGTCCGCCCAGGTCGCCGCGAATGCTCAAGCCGCCAACGCGAACGGCGAGTCGCAGTCCACGCCGGTCGCCAGCGGAGAGTCGGCCGGGGCTGCCGTGGCCGCGCCGGTCTCGAGCACGCCGGCCAAGCTCCGCCCGCGCACGCCGGCGAGCGCGGGCCAGATGATCGACGTGCCCGCGGGGGTCTTGCTCTCCGGCACCCTGCCCAGCGACGACGGCCGCGATCCGGCGCTGGTGGCCGGTCTTTCGCCCTATCCCATGGCCGCGTTCAGCATCGACGCGCTGCCTTTCCCGGGCGATCCGAGCAAACCTGCGAGCACCCAAGTCTCGCGCGAAGAGGCCGCCAAGGCATGCCAAGAGCGCGGCGCGAGGCTCTGCACCGAGCTCGAGTGGGAGCGCGCGTGCAAGGGGCCCGACGCGGACACCTACGCGAGCGGAAGCGCGTGGGATCCCGCCTGCGACACCGAGCCTGCCACCTGCACGTCGGGCTTCGGCGTGCGTGGTCTCGGCGCGCTCCGTGAGTGGGTCGAGGGCAAAGCCGAGGCGGGCGAAGGAAGCCCGGTGCGTGGCGGTGGCCCCAAAGAGCCGGGCGCGGGCGTGCATCGCTGCGCGCGAAAAGGCCGTGCGCAGGGCGCCTCTCCGGACCTCGGGTTCCGCTGCTGCAAGGGCGGGGGCGCGCCTCCGTCGACCATGCTCGACCCGTTCCGCAAGACCAAGCTCGATGCGAAAGAGCTGGCCGAGATCGTGGCGAACGCGCCCGAGCTCGGCAAATTCGGCCCCGAGGTGCGTCTCTTCGATCCGGCCGACGCGAGCGCGGTCGTCGGTCGCACGCAGGCTCCGCACGACGGCCTCACGTTCACCACGCAGCCCATCTTGTGGAGCCCCGATCCGGGCGTCGAGGTGCTGGTGGTCACCGGGCGCAGCAAGACCGCCTCGTTCGTGCTCGCGCTCTATCCGCTCCCCTCGGGCAAATACAAAACAGCCTCGTACTTCTTGATGCTGGGCGACGTGGCCCCGGTCGCGCTCGTCTACAACCCGGCCAAGCGTCGCGAGCTCCAGTGGTCGACCTGCTGGGGCTGCTCGGGCGAGACCGGCGGCGTGAGCTTCCGCGAAGACCGCCGCATCGTCATCGTGCAATTCTGACCTTCCCCCTTCGCGAAAGGGGCGAGAGGGGAGCCATGGCTGCCAAAAAGAAGCGAGACCGCACCGTGCGCCGCGAGAACGATCGCGCGGTGAAAAAAGACCTTTCGGCGCGCCTCGCGCTGGCCAAGCTCGAGCCGGGCGGAGCGCCGTCGCGTCCCCTCGTGGTGACCACGGCGTCGCTCGTGGAGCCCTCCGCGCGCGCCAAACCGTGCGTGGCTTGCGGCGAGAGCGTGCGGGTCGCCGACCACACCGCCGAGACTCGAGAGGGCCGCTCCGTTCGCGTGGCGCACCTCGAGTGCCCCATGTGCGGCCTCCGTCGCGAGCTCTTCTTCGTGATCGAAGAGCCGCGTTTGAACTGAGCGAGCTCGCTGCTCTAGGGCAGGCTCGTCTCGCCGTGATCGATCGCCACCAGCACTTCGCGTAGGCGCGCGCGCACGCCCTCCATGGCGCGCGGGGAAAGCAGCGGTTTTCCCGCTTCGTCCTCGCCGAAAACGCTCTCGAGGCGGCTCGCATCGAAGGCGCGCAGGGCGGTCGCGAAGCGCTTCGAGAACCGCTTGGTGCCCGCGAGCAAGCGCCTCTGCCGCGCGAGACCATCGGGAGGCGGCGCGCCGTAGAACGCGCCGTCGTTGTCGACGAAGAGGAGCCTCCCGCTGCTCGGGTCCTTGCCGATGTTGGCGCCGCTCCAGCGGTCCCAGTTGCCCGAGACGGTGTCGAACACGATGAGCGTGGAGAGATCGGCGTAGAGTGCACGCGTTTCGTCGGTCTCGGTGGAGGCCTGCGCGAGCCCTTTTTTCCAGCGCGAGAGCTCCGGCTCGGCTTCCAGTGGAGGGAAGGTGAGCCCGTCGATCCAAGGCATGAGCGCACCCGGCACGAGACCTCGTGCATCGGCGACCGCTTCCGTCTCGAACAGCTCGAGCGCCTCCGCCGAGAGCACGCGGCGCAGCTCGGCCTTGGAAAAGCTGCGCAAGAGAGCTTCGGGCACGTTCGAGAGCCCGAGCGCCACCGCGAGCCTGTAGGCCGCGACTTCCCCACGGTACCGATCGCGCCCACGTCGCGAGTCGGGCTTCCACGCGGCGACGAGCCCACCCTCGAGCTTCAGCTTGAACACCACCGAGGTGTGCCCGATCGCTTTACCGCCGGAGGGGTGGGCGGTCGCGTACGCGCTCGCTATGGTCGGCGTGCTCGGCGTGGTGGCTGCAGCGTCTTCAGACGCAGCGTCGGGTGCGGTCGCGGCGTCGGCGAGCTCGAGGTTGGTGTGGGCGCTCGGTGTCGCGCTCGCGCTCGCGACCGGGGTCGCGCTCGTGTCGATGGCGGTCTTACGTGTTGGCTTCTCGCAGGCCGAAAGGCCCAGCCAAAGGCCCACGAACGCCACGCTCGCGAGGCTGCTCGAAAGAAGCCCGCGCTCCCGAATCACGGAGCGAACGAGATCTGATCGAGGAACTCGCGCACGCGCTGGAACACGAGGTCCGGCTGCTCGATCGGCGCGGCGTGCGAGCCACGCTCGAGCACCACGAGCTTGGCCTTGGGCATGCGCTTGGCCATGTGCTCGGAGAGCGAGGCCGGCGTGAAGGTGTCTTTTTCGCCCGCGACCACCAGCACCGGGATGTCGATGTCGCCCAGGTACGGCTCGGCGTCGTGGTCGCCCGCGCCTCGCAGCATGCGTAGGAACATGGGGAAGTCCACGTGGGTCATGTGCTCGAGGTAGGGCAGCATGTCCTCGTCGCGGATGTTGGCCGCGTCCACGTCGCCCGCGCGCCGGGCCATTTTCATGGCCATCTCGGGTGGGATGCGCGACCAGAGCGCGCGCACGATGTGGGGGCTCTTCTCGGCGATCTGCGTGAGCTTGGGCAAGAGCACGTCGAGGATGGGCACGCCGCGGAACGACGAGGTCACCCGTCCGAAGCTCCCGCAGAAGAGCACCAGACCTCGCACCTTCGAGGGGTCCTGATGAGCCGCCTCCAGGCACACCTGCACGCCCATGGAGTGCCCGAAGAGCACCCGCGGTGCATCTCCGGTGGCCTTGGCCACGCTGGCCAGGTCTTCCGCGAGCGACGAGATGGTCACTCGGGTCGGATCGTTCGGCGGTGCGCTACGCCCGTGCCCCGGATAATGCCAGTGCGTGACCGGCATGAGGCTCCCGAGCTGCGACCAAAGGTATTTCCAAATGAATCCGTCGCAGAGAATCCCGTCCGACAGAATGGCGTGAACGGGACCCGGAGTACGCTCGGAATGACGGAAGAAAAGCTTGGTCCCGTCTTTGGCGTCCACGATGCCACGGACCTCACCGTTGGACCCGACCGAACGCGGACCGTTCTCTGCTTCGGCAGCCTGAGGACTCTGCGAGGACGAAGACACGGAAGACGGTCGCGCGCTCGATGCGCCCTGGCCGGTGCGGAAGGGAGTCTCGATGGCTCCGGGAGTCGAGGGACCGTGTCCCGGCCTCTTCGTACTCATGAGCGTTCGATTCCCGTCGGGCAGGGCCTAGGTGAGCAAGACGTGACGTGCGACATGATGAAGCTGCTTTCGACCCATTCGACCGGACGGACGAAGCGAAGGCCATACGAAGGACCTCGGGAGGTCGCATCGCGAAAGCGACAATACGTTCGTTCGACTCGAGTGAGCCGAGCGAATTCGGTGGCGAATTCAGTGGCGAATTCAGTGGCGAATTCAGTGAATCGAGAAACGGTCGAAAACGTAACCGGGATCAGCCGTCGTCGTCGTCGTCGCCGTCGACTTCGTTCACGCTCGGGAGCTTCTTGATCTCGAGACGCGAGATCTTCCAAGCGCGCTGAACGACCCACGAGAGCGAACGGTCGAGGCGTGCGGCCTCTTCTTTGATCTCGGTCAGCATCGATTCGGGGAAGTAGAGGCTCTGCTTCCGCTTGTCGGTTTTCGAGTTCTCGGTGCGAAGGTTCGGGATCGAGTCCTTGTCTCCAGACGCCAAGGGAGCCTCCTTGTAAAAACGCTGCGTTCGAGTGCGCGCGTATGCGAGCTATCTCTACGACTACTGAATTGTACCAGCGCTCCTCTTTCCCCTCTACGACAATCGTTCGCACGTGAACGGTTTTGCGCATGTTTTTCTGCGCGACGTGGACGCTTCGCGCTTGCGCTTTTCGATCGGACAAAACGGGAATCGCGCGTGTCCCCAACGATGCGCGTCGTGCGGCAAAAGAGCATGTTCGGTGCGTCTCGCCACATCCTCACGCGCGAAGATTGCGCGTCGATGAGGTAGCCTCGGGCCCATGCCGAGCTCCGTTCCGTCCGACTCGTCCGCGACGTCAGCCTCTGCCTCGAAAGACCTTGCTCCCTCGTCCCACGAGACGAAGCCGAGGCTGCTCGGTGGGCGCCTCGTGCGTGCGGCCAAGGTGGTCGTCCCGGTGGTGCTGGCCTTCGCGGCCGGCATGGTGGTGGAAGGACGTCGCGCGGAGGCTACGCCGGTCGAAGCGAGCCCGTACGCGATGACCGGAGAGCTCGCGCGAGTGCTCGTGGTGATGGAGCAGAGCTACGTGGATCCGGTCGACCGCGACAAAGCCGTGCGCGGGGCCATCGGCGGCATGGTGAGCTCGCTCGATCCGCACTCGCACTACATGTCTCCGACCGACTACAAAGAGTTCCAGAGCGACACCGAGGGGCGCTTCGGCGGCGTCGGCATCGAGGTGGACGCCCGCGGTGACGAGATCAAGGTGCTCGCGCCCATCGAAGGCGCGCCCGCCTTCCGTGCCGGCATCAAGCCCGGCGACGTGGTGGTCGCGGTGGACGGCGAGAGCGTGCGCGAGGGCGGTGTCGAGAAGGTCATCAAGAAGTTGCGTGGGCAGGCCGGTACCAAGGTCCGGCTCTCGATTCGTCGCGAAGGCACCCGCGGGTTTCTCTCGTTCGAGCTCACGCGCGAAGAGATCCACGTGCCTTCGGTCACCCACAAGAAGCTCGACGGAAACGTCGGCTACATTCGCCTCAAGCAGTTCCAAGACGGCACCCACGGCGAGCTCTTGAAGGCCGCCGCCGATCTACGAAAAGACGGCAACTTGTCGGGAATTTTGCTCGATCTTCGCAACAACCCGGGCGGCCTCGTGGACGAAGCCGCGGAGGTGGCGGACGAGTTCCTGGAAGGTGGGCTCGTCTACACGATGCGCCGTCGCGGCGAGACGATCGAAGAGGCGCGCGCCAAGGGCGGCGGAGCGTTCTCGCAACTGCCGGTGGTCGTGCTGGTCAACGAGTGGAGCGCGAGCGCGTCCGAGCTCGTGACGGGTGCGCTGCAAGACCAGAAGCGCGCGCTCGTGGTGGGGGCGGCTACGTTCGGCAAAGGCAGCGTGCAGACCATCTTGTCTCTGCCCGGAGGCTCGGGCCTCAAGATCACCACCGCGCGCTACTTCACGCCTTCCGGGCACGCGATTCAGGCCGACGGCATCCATCCCGACGTGCTCCTCGAGACGAGCACGCGCCTCGCCGCCGACGGTGGCGCGCCCGTGATTCGCGAGCGGGACCTCGACAACCACTTGCCGCCCGAGGGACCTCAGGGCGGCGCCCCGACCACGGGCGGACGCGGCGATGCGGGGGCGCCCCTCGACGGCGGACCGAGCACCGAGGCGCTGCTCGTGGCCGACGTTCCGGTCGATCCCACCACCTCGAAGGACCTGGTCTTGCGTACCGGCTACCAGCTTTTGCGCAGCAAAATCGAAGGGCGCTGACCACGCGACGACGTACCCCGCACGCGCCCACCGCCCAGGTCAGGTAGGCGAGGCGTGTGCGCGAGGCGCGCGCACGAGGTGACGAGCGCGCCCGCTGTATCGGGCCCGAAGGTTCAGCTACGCAGGGTCATGGCCGCGTGCACGAGCGGCATGAGCAGCACGAAGGTGACCGCGACCAGCGCGAAGGAGACCCACGTCCAGTCCGCGGGGCCGCCGATGCGCGCGAGCGACGCGAGCATCACCAGAATGCCCAGCACGGCGTTCCCTCGCGACGGGCTCTTCCACAGGATGAGGCTCGTCAGGATGCCGAAGAGCGCGCAGGCCGCGGCCGTCATGCTCTTCCAGGAGATCGCTCCTCCACCGAAGCCGTGCTTGAACCACACCGCGAGTGCGACAGCGGTGGCCGCGCTCCACACCAGGAGCGAGATCGCCGCGCCGGTCACTGCTTTGCTGGCGGCTTGGTCTTCCACGCGTGATTCCCGAACGAAGAGAGGAGAGAGACGACGGGCCGAGAGGCCGAGGATCGAAAAGGACCCGAGAGAAGGGTAGGCGAGCCTTACGGCAAAGCGGGAGAAGAATCGACCTGGTCGGTCATTAGGACCGCCTCATGGCGGAGGCGAGTACAAAACCTGCACGAAATCGAGCAGAAGTTGGGGCGAAACGAGTCCGAAACGGGAAACGATCCGTACCCAGTGCTCAGCCACGAACTCGGATGGCGTAGGTGAGCTTGGCCACGCTCTTCAGCACGTTGGGCACGCGCTTGAAGAGGTTGATCGACGGGGGACGCTTCTCCTTCACGCGTACCGGAATCTCACGGGTGCGCACGCCGCCGCGGTCGGCGCGGATGACCAGCTCGCTCGCGAAGACGTCTTTCTCCACGAGACAAGCGGTGACCACGTCGAGCAGGGCGGACCTGCGGAACGCCTTGAGGCCGTGCGTGTCCGTGCCCCGGAAGCCGAGCAGGATGCGGAGCATGCTCGAGTAGGCGATGCTGGCCATGTGGCGGACGAGCGGTCGCTCGTCGTTGGCGCCCGAAGCGAGCTTGGAGCCGATGACCAAGTCGGCTTCGCCGGTCTCGAGGATGTCGACCGCGCGCCGATGAAAATCGGTGTCGCAGAGGTCGATCTCCTCGCAGATCACGATCTCGCCGCGCGCGGTCAAGATGCCTTCTTTCAGGGCTCGACCGTAGTTCGGCTCGCCCATCGAGAGGATCTTCACCTGCTCGGGTGACTCCGCGGCGAGCTCTTCTCCGATCGCGATGGTGCGATCCTTGGAGCCGTTCTCGGCGAGGATGATTTCGTACGTCCACCCGAGGCCGCTCAGTCGTTCACGCAAGTCGGAGACTGCGGAGCGAAGGATGCCTTCCTCGTTGTAGACCGGAATGACGATGGATATCCGCGGGGGGGTGCTCATCCTCGATGCGTCGAGCTACCTAGCAGAGCCGCGATTCGCTCGGAAGCCGAAACCCTCACCTTGCACTACCCCGACCACCTTCGTCGAACTAAGGTACCGCGTCATGCGTAAGGTCATGCTCTTCGTTGCCGCCGTGTCGGTCGCACTTTTTGCCTGCAAAGACGATCCTCCGCCCGCCCCGAAGAGCGAGCCCAAGAAGCCCCAGCCGGTCCCTAGCGATTTTGTCATGAACGACTTTTTCACCGAGGAGACCAAGGTGAAGGGCGTCCAGGGCGATGCCGGCTCCGTGAACTTGGGCGCCGACGCGGCTGCTGGCGGTGGTGGCGAAAAGCCCTCGACTGGAGGTCCCGGAGACCCGAACGCCGCCAAGTTGGTCGAGCCGGGCGCCGACCCCAAGGCTCCCAAGCGCTACGTTTTCCCGGCCGGCAAGAGCGAGGTCCGCGTCGGGCAGATGCGCGCGACCATGAACGTCGAGATGCCCGGCGCGCCGCCTCAGCAGCAAGCGCAGCCCGCCCTCGAGCTCACCATGAAATTCTCTGCGAAAGCGCCGCAGAAGGGCTCGTTCCCCTTCGAGGTGAAGCTCGAGAAGGTCGGCCTCGCCGAAGGTCAAGGCCTCGATCCGCGTCTGGCCGCCCAGGCCCAAAAAGAGCTCTCTCCGCTCGTGGGCACGGTCGCCAAGTTCGACGTGACCGCGCGCGGAAACGTCGGCGAGATGTCCGTCGCCGGCGACGAAAAGATGGCCAAAGAGGGCGTGGCCGCCGTCTTCGATTCCCTCCAGCAGACCCTCGAGTTCGTGACCGTGCCCTTCCCGGAGGAGCCGATCGGCGTGGGCGCCAAGTGGGAGGTCACCTCGGTCTCCGCAAGCCAAGGCACCAAGGTCACCACCGCCACCACCTTCCAGCTCAAGGACTGGTCGGGCGATTCGGGCACCATCACCGCGGACATCGTGCGCAGCTCGCCCAAGGCGCCGCTCCGCGACCCGCGCATGCCGGGGGCGCAGCTCGAGATTTCCGGGAAAGGCTCGTACACCTTCACAGTGAAGACCGATCGACCCACCCAGAAGCTCGTGGGCGAGACCACCACCATCGCGAAGATCGAAGTGCCCGGCAAAGGCGACAAGGCTGCCCCGCAGGTCATCGTGCAGACGGTGAAGACGAAGCACACGCTGGACACGCCCGGCGGCAAATGAACGACACGCGCAGACGCGCGTAACTCGTCGATCGGGCTCGGCTTTCTCGTGTCGAGGGAGGGCCCGGATCGACCGGAACGGGGCATGCTGACACGCATGTCTCGTGCGCGCCGTCGTGCGCTCGTGTGGACGACGCGAAATGTCCGCGTAAGGCTCGTCCCCGCCGCTTGACGTGCGGCTCGTCTCGCGAGAAAAGCGTTCTCCCTCGCGAGCTTCTCTCGGCTCGTGAACGTTCGAGAATCAAAGGAGTCGGCGATGGCGGAAGGCTTGAACAAAGTGATGCTGCTCGGCAACCTGGGCGCGGACCCGGAGCTGCGCATGACCGCCGGCGGCCAGGCGATCTTGAAGCTGCGTCTCGCCACCACCGAGACGTACCTCGACAAGAGCAACACGCGCCAAGAGCGCACCGAGTGGCACTCGATCACGGTGTGGGGCAAGCGCGGTGAGGCGCTCGCCAAGATCCTCAGCAAGGGCTCCACCATCTTCGTGGAGGGCGGCCTCCGCACCTCGAGCTACGAAAAAGACGGCGAGAAGCGCTACCGCACCGAGATCGTCGCCAACAACATCCTGCTCACCGGCGGCCGCGGTCGTGGCGGTGATGCGGGCGCGGGCCGCGGTGGAGACGACTTCGGCGCTCCTGCCGAACCGCGCGGCGGCGGAGGCGGTGGTCGCGGCAACTACGGCGGCGGCGGTGGCGGCGGTGGCAACTACGGCGGCGGCGGTGGAGGCGGCGGTCGTCCGGCTCCGCAGCAACAGCAGCAGCCCGCAGCTCCCCAAGACGACTACGGCGATTTCGGCGCCGACGACGACATCCCGTTCTGATCGTCGAGCTTTCACCGAGAGCTCGGTCACGCCGGCGCGCTTCCGTAAGGGATCGCGCCGGTGTGCATTTTTGGCGTGGAAGTCCCACGAAGACGAGGCAGTAGCGGCCGCGATGCGGCGTATCCTGGCTCGAGATGACCTTGCTGCCGACCACATGGGGTGAGCTGCGAAAGCTCGCCCACGACGCCCTCGCCGAGAAGGACTACGCGCTTGCCGATCGCTGGGTCGGTCAGATGCTCGAGGAGGCCGAGCGGAGCGGTGAGCCGAGTCAGCTGGCGAGCGCCCACTTCTCGCTCGGGATGCTCCGCCATGCCGAGGGGGAGCTCGAAGAGGCCGAAGAGGCGTTCGAGCGGACCGTCGATTTCGACGAAGAGACGCACGGCGCGGACCACGAGACGGTGGCCGATGCGCTGCGTAGCCTCGGGCTCGTACGCTCCGACCAGATCGAAGCGAAGGGCGATTTTCGAGTACTCGACCGCGCCGTCGACGCCTTTCGAAAGTCTGCCGAGATCTACGCCGAACGTCGTCCGAGCATGGTGTCCGACGTGCTCGCGTGTGCGGCTCGTGCGTTTCTTCGCGCCGAGCGCTGGGACGAGTCGGCGCGCGAGTACGCGTTGGCACTGGGAGCTGCTCTGCGCTTTTGCGGCGCGGGACACGAACGAACGTTCTGGGCGCTCATGGGCGTGGGCGAAGCGCGAAGGCTCGGCCGCGAGACGATGCTCGCGTACTCGACCTACTCCCGCGCCACGCGCCTCACTCTCGAGGGACCGCGTGCCAAGGTCGCCGACATGCGCTCACGGGCTTGGTACAGCCTCGGCCTCATGGCCTCGTGCTTGAAGGACGGGCGCGTCGAGGCTTCGCTCGCGTTCTCGTTCGCACGAAATCTGGCCACCTCGTCGCAGGTCGTGGCGGCGTGCGACGCGCGCCTTCGCGATCTCGACCTCGGGGGTGCTGCTGTAGTGCCCTCGGGTGAAGTTGCGTGGCGGGTCGCCGGCGTATTCGGCGAGTCCATCGCCCACCTCGTGCATCCCGAGCGCGGTCACTGGATCGTGCGCTCGGACGCCTCCGGTCTCGCCCCCTTGGGAGAGCGTGTCCCCGACTCGGTCGACCTGGAGCGCCTCTTGCGTGACCAGGCCCCCTTCACGCGAAGTGATGCTCTGCTCGATCGCGCGTCGGTCTTCGGGAGCAAGGTACGCTCGGAAAACGAGCCCGAAGACGAAGACGAGGACGACGCGCGAGAGTGACGGTCGAACCGGCTCTCGCTTCCGTGCTCGTCGAGGCCACGAACGCGCAACGCCCCCTCACGAAGGCTCGTGAGAGGGCGGAACGCGAATGAAGCTCGTGGTTAGTTCAGGCTCGCTTGAAGCACGCCGATCGACTCGTCGAGGGCGACCAGGGCCTTGTCGAGGTCTTCCTTCTTCACCGTGAGGGGCGGGGCCACCATGGTGCAGTTGAACTTGCCGAAGGTGTAGATGCCGCGCTTACGAAGCTCCATGTAAAGCGTCTTCATGACGCCGGGGCCTTCGCCGTGCCAGGGAACCAGGGGCTCCTTGGTGGCCTTGCTCTTCACGAGCTCGAGCGCGAAGAATGCACCCACGCCGCGGGCGTCGCCCACGATGTCGTACTTCTTCACGATGGGCTCGAGGCCCGCGCGAATCCAGCCTTCGATTTCGCGGCCGCGCTCGAAGAGGTTCTCTTCTTTGTAGGCGCGCACGGCGGCCAGGCCGGCGGCGACGCACATGGGGTGACCCGAGTAGGTGTGACCGGACGGCAGCGCGCGCGCGTCGAAGGTCTTGGCGAGGCTCTCGCGCATCATGAGACCACCGAGCGGCAGGTACGCCGAGGTGACGCCCTTGGCGAAGGTCATGATGTCCGGGACCACGCCGAAGCGGGTGGCGCCGAAGGCCGAGCCGGTGCGGCCGAAGCCGGTCATGACCTCGTCGAGGACGAGCAGGATGCCGTGCTTCTCGGTGAGCTCACGCAGGGCCTTGAGGTAGCCGTCCGGGTAGACGATGACGCCGTTCGAGCCGACCACGCTCTCGATGAAGATGGCCGCGACGCGCTTCGGATCCTCGTGCATGAGCGTGCGCTCGAGGTGCTCGATGGCGCGCGAGGTCTCTTCTTCCGGCGTGCTCGCGTAGAACGGGCTGCGGTACGGATAGGGCGCAAAAAAGCGCGAAATTCCAGGAAACCCGGGCTCTCCACCCCAGCGACGATCTTCGCCGGTGAGGGTGATGGCGGTGCCGGTGGAGCCGTGGAACGAGCGATAGGCCGAGAGCACCTTGCGGCGTCCGGTGATGTGCTGCGCGAGGCGGAGGGCGTCGTCGTTGGCCTCGGCGCCGGCAGTGGTGAAGAAGGTGCGGCAGCCTTCGCCGGACGGTGCCCAGGGCGAGATGGCGGAGAGCTCTTCGGCGAGCTCGGCGCGCTTCTGGTTGAAGAGCGAAGGAGCGGCGTAGCCGAGCGTGGCCGCCTGCTCTTGGATGGCCTTCACCACCTTGGGGTGACCGTGCCCGAGATTCACCGCGATGAGGCCGGAGCCCAGGTCGAAGTAGGCTTTTCCGTCCTCGTCGTAGATGTAGCAGCCCTCTCCACGCGCGATGACGGGAGCGGTGAGACCACCCTGCGCGAGCCAGGGCGAAAGGACGTAGCGACTGTGTTTCTCTTGCGTGGGGGAAGGCATGGGGCGACGGATAGTTACGCCAGGATTTGAGAGAGGCAAGCACGGACCGCTTCGACGCAGCTCGCCGTGAGACCGGCTTCCGCGAAAGGCTTCGCGGGCCCGAGGCGCAGCGCTTCGCCGCCTTCGTGTCGCCTCGTCCAGGTCGAAACTCGAGGCTCGAGAGGTTCGTGAGACGAAAGACCCTGCATTTCCCCGAGAAAACCAGGATCGGTGCGGTGAGGGTCCTTGCGCACGGCTTCGGGGCGTCCTATATCGCCCGGCGGCCCTCCTATCCCTCGGCGGGCCATGAGGAGTCGTCCCATGAAAGAAGCCATCCACCCCGATTATCCCGCGTCCAACGTCTCCTGCGCCTGCGGGAACACGTTCGTGACCCGCTCGACGCGCGGCGACCTCCAGGTCGACGTGTGCGGCGCCTGCCACCCGTTCTACACGGGCACCCAGAAGCTCATCGACACGGCCGGCCGCGTCGACCGCTTCCGCAAGCGCTACGAGAAGAAGACCCCGGCGAAGGCCTGAGCGACTCTTCGTTTCAGGAAGAAACCCGTTGGAGCTTCGGTTCCAACGGGTTTTTTCTTTGGTGCGTGGGGAAGCGCTTCGGCGGCTCGTGGCGGATCAGGTGACGTGTAGCCTCGCGCGGAAGAACGCGAGGATATCGTCGCGCGCGTCGAGCGTCGGCTCACCCAGCTCGTCGATCAAGTGGGCGGTCACCACGCTGTGCGGAGTGGTGACGTGCGCGGCGAAAAAGGGCGGGGGGCTCGGGTTCGCCGCGGAGTCGGGCAGGACGCGGGCCACGAAGCGTTTGCCGAGGGCCCGCTCGTAGGCCGCGAAGCGTTCGGCGCGACAGAAGCGGTCGCCCTCGAAGCGGTAGGCGCGTACCTCGAGGTCGTCCCGTTCGAGTCGAGCACGCACGTCACGCAGCTCGTCCTCGGAGAGCTCGAGCGCCCCGGGCGCGTCGAAGGGCAGCGAGGGTTGGCACACGACGGGCGCGAGCATGGCCGGCTCGAGCATCATGGAGAGCGCGAAATTCCCGGTGAAGCACATGCCGATCGCGCCGACTCCAGGGCCGCCACATTCGTCGTGGGCGAGCCTCGCGAGGGCGCGAAGCCAGCGCGTGACCGGGCTCGATCCCTTGCCGGCGAAGGCATGGAACTCGGCGCTCACGCAGGCTCGCTTGAAGACGTTCGCGCCTTCGTCCGCACGGGCGACGGCGCCGTCCGTCCCGAAGAGCGAGGGCATGTACACGGTCAATCCAGCCTCGCGCACCCAGCGTGCGAAACGCGCCACGTGCGGGCTGATGCCCGGCATCTCGGCGAGCACGACCACCGCGGGTCCGGAGCCGGACACGTACACGGTCTTCTCGGTCCCTTCGCAGGTGACCGTGCGCCGGGTGAAATCCGAGAGAGGATCGTCCACCGAGACGTCGGTGTGCGACGGCGTGGCGGCGCTCACGCGTCACCTCGCCTCGAAACGGGGACGGGACATGCCGAACGGACGTGGATCACGAACATGTAGAACCTCGGGGAGAGAGCCAACGCCAGAGAACCCCGAATGTTCGCCCTCGACGAGTGGCGAATCCGACATGAACCGTGCGCTTTTGGACACCTCAATCAGCGGTCATGAATTCGATCGAGCCCGCCGATTCAGCCCGACTCGTCACCGGAGGACCCCGTCCTCGTCCCACGGGCAAAGCCCGCTGGGGCCCCACGGCCACTCGATGGCCGCGAATAGCCGAAGAAGCTTCTCCGCGTGGCGAGGGCAGGCGGCGGCGACCCAGGCGATCTTTCCTCGGAGCCACGCGCGAAAGTCGGGATGGCCATCGCGATTCTGCGACTCCGGGCCGAGGCGTACGCAATTGGTCAAAATCGCCTCGAGGCGCTCGCGCTCGCGTCGAGGAACCGCGGCATGACGATTGACGACGAGGCCGGCCAACTCCTGGCGCTCGCCTGCGCGCCGAATGCGGGACTTCCCGAGGCTCGGCTCGAACCCCTCGTCTCTCGCAATGGTCACCATGGCGGCGTGGATCGAACCTCGGCGCGGCACCAGCTCGGGACCTCCGGATATCACGAGATCGTCGGCGTAGCGGCCGTAGCAGGCCCCAATCGAAGCGGCGAAAGCGCTCAATCGCACGTCGAGTCCGTAGGCGACCAGATTGGCGAGTGCCGGGGAGGTGGGCGCTCCTTGGGCGAGGTGGGGCACGCGCAGCCGAGGACGTTTCGCCCAGGGAAGCCCGCACAAGATTCCTTCCGGTGTCGCCACCGTGGTGAGGGCCGTGAGGGTGCGACGTACCTCGTCCGGGTATCCGAGCGCCCGAAACACCGCGCCCACGCGCGCCGCGCCAATCGAGCTGAAAAAGTCACGTAGGTCGACGCGCACGATCAGCGCCTTGCCCACGTGCGGCGCGACGTAGTCGAGCACGCTGCGTCGCCGCACGAAGCCGCATGCCGCCGGGTGGGCAGGAACGTCGGCCAAGAGGCGACGAAGCACGCGACGCTGAAGTTCGCGCAGGCGCGATTTGGGAACCTCGAGCACACGCTGTCCGCCCGCCGCTTTCGGTACGAGACGCACGTGATGATGGCGCATCGCCTCGGTCCGGGCGAGGCGGGAAAGCCCACGCCGATCGGCGAGCTTTTCCAGCTCCAGGACCGTCGTGTCCAGGAGTCGCGCGAGCCCCGAAAGCGTCGGGGCCGGAGCAACGGGCAGCGGGCTTTCGCCCATCGCAGGCTCCTCCACGAGCAGGCGACGCATGTGCACCTGCGATGCCGAGAGGGCCCGCCACGTTCGATGCCCCACGATCGCGAGCGCGAGTGCGTCCCGCGCATGCCGCGGCGCCTCCGGGAAGGTCGCGAGTGCACTGTCAATCAACGATCGATGCAGCTTCTTCGGTCGCCGGAGTCCGAGCATCGACGCGAGCCGCTCGCCCATTGGCGCCCGCGCCCATTCACCTGCCAAAAGCGCGCTCGCGACGATCTTGGCCAACGGAGGAGGGGCCGACGGTAGGGGCGGAGGAGAGCTCAAGGGGCGCTCGTCCGTCCGCTCGAAGAGCGTGCGGCGTCGAAGCTCGACGAAGCTCGTCGTGCCGCGGCCTCTCTCGACGAAGTCCGAGCTGCGCCGCGGCCATGAAAGCACGGGTTCATCCGGTACCCCGAGGTAGCCTCGGAGAGGTGAGCGCACTCACCGGCTCGAGCTCGCGACGCCGCACGACCCAATCCTATCGCATGGTCCGATCGAGGGGAGGGCTTTCTTCGTCGCGAACACGTTCTGTCGCGAACGTCGCTCTTTTCAGAGGCGCGCGGACGTGGGAACAATCGAAACATGGCGCTCTCCATCTGCGCGGGCTGCTCCCGCCACGTTCGTTCGACCGACTCTTCTTGTCCGTTCTGCGGACTGGCTCGTGCGGTGGCCGAAGCTCCGCCACGCGCGGCGCATCCGTCCACGCTCTCGCGCGCTTCGTTGATCTTCGGTCAAGTCGCGGCCCTCGCGGCGGTGGCGTCTGCCGTGGCCTGCGCTCCGGCCGAGCCGCCGGCCTCGCCGCCCCTCGGCCCGAGTCCTAGCGCGGTCGCTCCGGTCGACACGTCCCCGGCGGCCATGTACGGCGCGCCGCCGACGATCGACGCTGGCTCGGGACATGCCCCCGAGCCGCCCACGGCTCCGATCCAGCCCGCGCCTCCCCAAGCGAACGGGAGTGGCCCCGGCGCCGACGACCCGCCCGGGATGGGAACCGTCTATGGCGCCCCACCCCTGCTGCAGGATCCCGACGCTCCGAAGCCGAAGCCCAAGCCCAAGCCCTCTCCCAAAGCGCCGAAGAAGTAGTCGCGCAGGTCGAACGCTCCGTTCGGAAGACCGGCGTCTCGACCTCACTCCGACTCAGAGTCGGAGGTAGAGCGAAATCCAGGCTCAGGCGATACCGAGCTTCGCTTCCAGGTGGTCGACGAAGTCCTTGGCCTCCTTGAGGCTGCACTTGACCGCGTCGTGGTAGGCCTTGATGGCCCCGATCTTGTTGCCTCGCCGGAGCTCTTCGATCACGGCGGGCGGTACGGTCGGAAGGGCCGGACCGGGCGTAGCCGCCGCGGGTACGCCCGGCCAGGTGAGTGCCACACGACAAAATGGGCACGCCGGGAGCGCTTGTTGAAGGGGAGCTCCACACGAAGGGCACGTGACGACGGAGACCATGCTCACAGGTTACTCGATTCCCGTCGTCGGCCGTTCGCTTCGTGCTTCGTCCGAGCGAGAACGACGAGCCACACGTCGCCGGTCCGAACAGGTCACGCTTTCGACGATTCGCGTGCCGGACAAGCGTCGATCCGCCTCCACGCAAGCGCCGACTCGGGGCATGGGAAGTGCTAAGTCACCGGAATCGCGCGCCTCCGGCATGTGCGCCGCACGATCCCCCTCGAAAGGACTTTCTTCATGCGCTTTCGACTTCCGCGCTCGTGGTTTGGTGTCGAGCTCTCGCCTTCGGAGGCGCCTCCGAACGAGCACGTCGGAGGGACGCTGCCCCGTCGAGCCATGTTGCTCGGCTTGGCCTCCGCCGCCCTCGGTACGACCGCTTGCGGCTATCTGAAGGCGAACTTCGCCCGCGAGTACGTGCTCACGCGTGAGCTCGACGCCTACGTGTTCAAGAAGCCGCTCGAGGAGGTTTGGCAAAAGGTGACCACGGTTCACGGCCCCGGAGATCACCTCCTATGGGACGGGACCACCTTCCGCTGGGAAGACGTGACGCCCACGTTGAAGCGCACGTCACCACGCACCGAAAAGCGGCCGGGCGGAAGCACCTCGGAGCAGGTCTTCACCACCACGTTCTACGAGGTCGAAGGCGCGGTGGTGCCGGGTGGGTGCGCGATTCGCTACCGCGAAGATTCGACTGTCACCACCTATCGCAGTGGCCAAAAGTCCGACAATCACTCGGTCGAGCGCCGACTGGACCTCGAGCTCGAGCTGGTTCGTACCTTCGACCCCGCTACGGCTGCGCGTATCGAATCCGCGGCCGAAGAAGGCGCGCGCTCTGGCGAGTGGTACCCGCCCAAGCAAAAGACCTGAGCCTCAGCGGCGAGGGGACGACCCGTTCACGCGCCCCACGCCCAGGAGTCCCCCGATGTAGCCGCTCGTGAGCACGCCGGAGCTCCCACCAGCGAGGGCCGCACCGTCGTCTCGGACGAGCTGGCCGTCGGCGCAGAGCGCGAAGTCGCCGAATGGCAAGATGCAGCCGAGGCCCTGGAACGCGTCGAGCCCTCGCCCGCCTCCTTCCCTCGGAGCGATGCGGGTGTAGAGCGCATCGATGCGCAGCGGGCGGAGCTGCGCGGTCGCGAACGCACCGAACGACAGGCGGGACGACAGGTCACGCATGTCCGCATTGCTACGAAAACGTCCGGTGAGCACGGGCGAAAAGCGAATTCCAGCTTCGAGCAACAAGGCGTCGTCGACGTACTGATGCCCGATCTCGGTGAGCGGCAAATCGAATCGCGAATAGAGAAAGCGCGGATTGGCCTGCAATTCTCCGGCGAAACCGATTCGCGCGAAAGGCGCATGGTGAGGCGAGACGGGCAAGCGGAGCCCGACCAACAGCGCTCCGCCGAACGCTCCGTCGAGTCCGGCCGTTCCACCCCCGAGCGCGAAGTCGAGCCGACCTCGGTAGGTGGCCGTGTCCGTTTCGTCATTGTGAGCCTCCAATCGACCACCAAGGGTCACAGACGTTGCGTTCGCGTCCGCCGAGTTCGAGTCCGAACGAACGTGGGCGACGCGCAGACCCACGATTCCGCTGCCGGGCGACTCCTCCAGGCTGGTCGCGTCCTTCGAGTCCTTCTCGTGTGCGGGAGGAGCAGGCGTTTCGCTCGTCTTCCGTGGCGGAGTCGGGGCCAAAGGGACCGTCGTCGGCACGCCGGGGCTCGGTGTCGGTGCCGGTGCCGGCGAGCCTACGACCGTCGTACTCGAGGGCTCAGGGGTGGCGGAAGGCATCGCCGAAGCGCTCGGGGCCGCTCTCGGTGTATCGACGCCCGATACTCGTTCTTCGGCCCGCGCTTGCCCGGCGGAAGCGAACAGGCTCGCGAGCAAGACGGCCGAGCCTGCCACGAAGCTCGCGTGGATCGGGCTTCGCCTCTCGGACGGTCCTCGCAGCGCGGGTCTTTGCCTTCGTCGCCTCACGACCCACTCGGCGACGAGCGCGTTGCAGAGCCACCCGGCGCCCATGGCGACCGTGCGTCGATCCGTCGTCATGGACGCGCCGACCAGCAAGAGCACCGAATGCGTGAGCACTTGCGTGCCTGCGCCGAGGCCGAGCGCATACGCGCGGATCATCCACGCGCCGTGGAGGGCGAAGCTCCGTCGCCCGATGGCCGCGATGCCGATCAAGATTTCGAGCCCCATGACGGCACCGACGAGAACGCGAATCCAATGGAGCCAAGTGCCGTCGTACGGACCGGGCGCGACGGTCGCCGTGAGCCAGAGGCCGGAGAGCGCCGCAATCAGGCCGGCAGGAGCGGTCACGAAGCCGGTCGTGCGATGCGTGCGGGGCGCCCTTTCCCGATGCTGCGGTGAGAGCTGGAACGCTCCGGCAATCAGAAAAATGCCGGTCGCCA
This sequence comes from Polyangiaceae bacterium, assembly GCA_965225775.1. Lineage (GTDB taxonomy): Bacteria > Myxococcota_A > Polyangia > Polyangiales > Polyangiaceae > JAAFHV01. The sequence goes on from OZ245328.1 coordinate 494,112, forward strand.
CGATATGGATGGAGAGTGTCGGGGATGCACTCAAGAGCCGCGACGCGTCTGGCGCCGGTGGAAAGAGGTGCGCAATCATGGCCAATCGATAGGCGCCGGCCACTACGGGGACCGCACTCGCGAGCAGTAGCGCGGGCGCGAGCCATCGAGAGGTCTTCGGGGGGCGGACGAGCGGTTCGTTCATGCCCGTAGATTGGGCTCTCGTTCGCCTGGGCGGAATCGGCCGAAAGCGCGGTTTTTCGTCGTCCTTTCGCCGGCCGGGGCTCGTCCTTTCGGCCGATGGGCGGCCTACGAAGTTCCTCTAACCCGGCCGGTCTCATAGGCCCACATGGCAATCTCGACGCGGTTGCGGGCGTCGAGCTTTCGCATGAGGCTCGCTAGGTGAGTCTTGACGGTGCTCAAGCTGATGAAAAGCTCCTGGGCCAATTCGGCATTGGTTCTCCCCCTCGCCACGGCGAGCAAAACCTCTTCTTCGCGCTCGGTCAAAGGCTCGAGCGGCTGCTCGGCGGCGGTCCGTTTTCCTTGAGCCGCGAAGGTCGCGAGCAGGCGCGCCGTGATGTTGGGGGCAATCAACGCATCGCCGGCCGCGGCGGCGCGCACGGCTTGCACGAGCAGGGCGGGCCCGGCGTCTTTCAGGAGAAATCCGCGCGCCCCAGCAGCCAATGCACCGTGCACGTACTCGTCGAGATCGAAGGTGGTGATCACGACTATCGCGAGTGGATGGACTACGCCTCGTCCGGCAAGCTCGCGCGTCGCCGCGATGCCATCGAGCTTGGGCATGCGAATGTCGAATAGTCCGACGTCGGGGCGGAGCTCACGGGCGAGCGCTACGGCTTCGAGGCCGTCCTTCGCTTCTCCTACCACCTCGATGTCGGGGCCCGAGCGAAGGAGCATTTTTAGGCCCATACGAATGAGCTCTTGGTCGTCGGCGAGGAGGACTCGAATCGTCATGAGGGACTCTTCTTCATCGGAAAGGAGGCCTCGACGCGCCAGCCCAGGTCCGGAGAAGGGCCGGCCTTCAAGGTTCCTCCGAGCAACGCGGCGCGCTCGGCCATGCCGACGAGCCCGAAGCCGAGCTCTCCGCTGGCCTTTGCGCTTCGGGTCTGGCCGTCGTCGACGACGGAGAGGGTCGCTTCGGTCACCGTGACACGAAGGGAGACCTGCACTCTCCTCGCATGTTTGGCGTGACGTCGTGCATTGGTGATGGACTCTTGGGCGATACGATAGAGCGCGGATTGAAGAGAGGAGGGGACAGCCACAGCTTCGGTAGTCCCTTCGATGTCGACCGTCACGACCAGTGGCTCGTGTGGCGGCGAAGCGAGCCTCTCGAGATCGGCGATGCTCGGTTGGGGCCCGAGCTCGGGCGCGCCGTCGTTTCTCAAGGCGCCTACCAGGGTACGGAGCTCGCCGAGGGCTTTGCTCGCCGACTCTTCGATCAAGTGAAACACCTGGACGGCTTCTTCCGGTCGGGTCTCACCCACGACGAGGCCTCCTTGCGCGAGCAGCGCCACCGCGGAGAGCTGGTGAGCCACGCTATCGTGCAGCTCGCGAGCGATTTGCGCGCGCTCTTCGAGCCTCACGGCATCGAGCTCTCGTTGTCGAGCCTTCGCGCGAAAGCGCAGGGTCGCCCCGAGCAACGCCGGAAACAGCATGACCACCGCTCCGCCGACCGCTTCTCCGGATCCGTTGAACTGGCCACGCAGGAACGCGATGGCGTAGAGCCCGACCATGGCGCCGAGGCCGATCAGGGTCTCTCTCCCCGACGCCCAACGAACCAGCGAGTACGGGAGCAACAGAATGAACGCACCGGTATGAAGGTCGGTCCACTCGAGCCCGAGCATCTGCGCCCCGAGCGGCACTACCGCTGCGAGCCCGAACGAAGCCAAAAACGCGCCGAAAGGTCTCCTATGCCGGAGGACCAAGGGCAACACGAGCGCGACTCCCGCGATGGCGTGCGCGACGGGGTGGTCGATTCCTTGGCGCAGGCTGGCCTCGAGCACCACGAGCACGACGATCGCGAAGGTCCACGCTCGCTCCCAGAACACGGCCGCCGCGCCCTGCGAGGGCTGCACCGGCCGCGCCTCGGCCCAGACGGAACGCAGGAGGGGAATGAACACCTACGTACGCTACGACACGGGTGAGCGGTGCGGCTCAGCCGAAAGTACGGTTTTGAGGGCGCGGAGCGCTTTTCTCGAGCGACGAGCGGGCTACAGCGTCTGGAAAAAGTCCCAGCTCGCCGTGGCGGCTTGGCTCCAGATACCGTGACCGATTCCGGGAACGGGGCAGAAGACCACCGGCTTTCCCGAGGTGCAGTTCGCGTGCTCTTCGCACGGGGCGGGCGTGGTGGCAGTGCGGTTGGCGGCGCAGCCGTTCACGTATCCCCAATAGGTGGCGCTGAACTCACCACCCGCGAAGCTCACCACGGGATCGTTCGTGCCATGAAATCCGATGAACGGGACCGCCGTTTGGTCCGGGCACTTTTGGAATCCATTCGGCCACTTACGATTGGGATCCGACGGCTCGTACGGGGCGCCTCCGGCCATCGAGGCAACGCCTCGGAAGAAGGCGCTCCTGCGGCACGCGACCTGATTGACGAAAAACGCCCCGTTGCTCCAGCCGAAGCCGAACACCTTGGTGGTGTCGATGCTGTACTTGGCCGCGAGGGCCGGCACGAGCGCCTCCATGAAGGCGATGTCCTTGTTCGAAGCCGCGGGAGTGTAAAGGTCCCAATCCTGGTTTTCCGCGTCCGGGTAGACCAAGACCGCGTTTTCAGCGCTGGCCGATTGGTACTTGAAGGCCGCATACAAAGCGGCGCCGTCACCGCCATTGCCGTGAAACACCAGTACCACCGGGTACGTCACGGCAGGGTCGTAGGTCTTGGGCAATCGTACGCCGTACGAGCGCGTGCGCGAGCCGACCTGAAGCGACTCAGGGGTGAGGAGATCCGGGGGCGGCGGCGGCGGCGGCTCGACGTCCGGGTCGTTCGCATCGGGTTGCGGGCCCGCGTCGGGCAGGCTTCCGTCGGAGGGGAGGACTGACGTGTCCGAGCCGTTCGTGGCGTCGTTCGTGCTGGAGCCCGAGTCGGCGACCTGGCCAGGCTCGTCCGCCGTGCTCGAACACGCGGCTACCGAAGCGAGCATCGCGCCGAGCGCACACACCACCAGAAGCGAAGACCGACGCAGGTTCATGAGAGCTCCGAGAGCGAAGAAGATCGAAGCGCCGAGTTTGGACGAATGGCCGAGAAGGTCACGCGACGCACGACGGCAACCTCCAGAATAGCAACGTTTTCGAGAGCGGCTCGGGTGGTGTTCGTCGTGCGGAGGCGGTGCCTTTCGTGCCCTCGCTTCTCCGGCTGGCCACCGTCGCACCGAGCGTCAACGAAGCTTGGTCACGTACCAGGCGCCCCGGAACGAGGTCATCTCGGCCACCACCATGTGCTTCTGCTTGTCGTCGATCGAGTAGGTGAGCTTCGAGCCTCGCACGCGCCAGACGGGCTTCTTGAGGTCGCGCGATTTCACTCCCGCGTGCGCGAGGGCATGGCCGAGCTCGAACGAGACGAACTTCGCGCGCTCGATGCCTTTCTGGCGCTTGTGGAGCTTGGCGATATCCCGCAAAAAAACGGGCTTTACCTTGTTGTCCCACGCCTTGCCCGGATCGGTGGCGTCTCGTGAGCGCACCCAGGCATCACGCGGGTAGAGCAGGTCCGGAGCGAGCGCGGGATCGCCCGCCGCGATCGCCTCGAGCAAGTGCTTCATGCGCAGCTCGAGCTCGCCGTCGGCCGCGGAGGGGAAAGCATCGTCTTCGACGCCCGCATCCCACTCACGCCGCACGTGCACGGGCCCGGCTTCGGAGTCCCCGGCGTCGGCGTCTCCTGCGTCTCCGGCATCCACGTACCACACCGCACGAGCGTCTCGACCGGAGTCCCCCGCGTCGTCGAGGGCCGCGTCGTAGCTCACTACGGGAATGGGCGTGCATCCCGAAAAGCCGAGGCCCCCCGCCACGAGCACGAGGGGCGGGCCGAACACGAGCGCCATGGTGAAAGCGACCCGCACGAAGCCCGCGCCGTTCGCGCGAGGCGAGTCGGTCACGGCAAGCGGGCCGCTCTCACTCGGGCCGTTCACGCCAAGTTCGGGAGGGTGACCAAGTCGAGGTGGAGGATCTCCTCGAATGCGCGAATCTCGGTCAGGCAGACTTCGCTCGGGCGCGAGAGCAGGCGAAGCTTGGTGGACGAGGCGTCACCGCCGTCGAACACGGTGTTGGTCACTTCTTCGATGTTGATGCCGTGGCGCTTGATCACGGACAGCACGTTGGCGAGCGTGCCCACGCGGTCGAGCATACGGATCACGAGCTGGAAGCGGGCCGCGCGCACGTTCGAGACGTTCAGGCAGTTGGGGACGGTGCCGTCCACGAGGAACGAACGGATGACCCGCACGGTCTCGGTGGCGATCGCGAGCTGGGCCTGGTCGGTGGACGCGGCGATGTGTGGCGTGCCGTAGACGAAGCCGCCGGTTGCGCTGGGCACGGTCTCGAAGAGAGCCGTGGGGAAGTCTTTCTGGCCCTTGGGCTCGTCCGGGTAGACGTCGACCGCCGCGCGCAGGCCGCGCGTCTTCACCGCTTCACGCAGGGCCGCGTAGTCGACCAGATCGGCGCGCGCGACATTGACCAGCATGGCGCGCTTCGGGAGGAGGTCGAGCACGCGCTTGTCCACGATCTGACGGGTGCGGTCGTTGACCGGCAGGTGGAGCGTGAGGATCTGGCTCTTGCTGGCGAGCTCCTCGATGGTCTTCACGTGGCCGACGCCGAGCTCGGCCGCGCGCTGCGGAGAGAGCCCGCGGCTCCAGGCGATGGGGTGCAGACCGAAGGCCTTGGCGCGCACGGCGACTTCCTGGCCGATCGCTCCGAAGCCCGCGATACCGATGGTCTTTCCAGCGAGGCCCTCGGCCTTGCCGTACTCGGTGCGTTCCCAGCGCTTGCTGCGCAGCGAGAGCACGGCGTCCGGGATGCGCCGGTCGAGCGCGACCAGCTGGCCCATGACCAACTCGGCGACGGCGCCGGCGTTTTTGCCGGGGCAGTTCGCCACGTAGACGCCGCCCTTGCTGGCCGCCTTGAGGTCGATGGTGGCGGCCTCGGCGCCGGCGCGCACGATGAGGTTGAGCTGCCGGGCCCCTTCGATGGCCTTGGCGGTCACCTCTTTGGAGCGAACGACCAGGATGCCCACGTCTCGGAGCGTGGTCTCGAGCGTCTCTTTGGTGAGCTCGGGCTCGTAGACGACTTCGATGGGGAGGGTGCGCAGCTCTTCGACCGCGCGGGGGTGGAGTTTGTCGGCGATCAGAAGGCGCATCAGCGCGGGAGCATACTCAAAACCGAGCCTGAGTCACGCCATAGCAGCGCGACCTTGCTCGGATCTCTCGCCCATCGACCCGCCCGTCGACCCGGCAGGCGCTCAGAGAGCGAGCGGGATCACGCCCGTGCGTCCACGAACCCCGATGCCCCGGCCGTCTTCCACCAGGTACGGACCGAGCTGCGACTGCGCGTGGCGCGAAAATTTCGCCTCGAACGGGCCTCGGTCGGAGGTTCGCTTGACCTCGACGTACAGGGTGTCGGCGGGGCCCACGCGGACCTTGGGGCCGAGCGGCTCTTCGGTGCCGTCGCTCAGCACGAGCACGGGAAATCCCTCGCCGTCGTCGCTCACCGCGGTCACCGTAAAGGGCGCGTCTTCGACGGTGAAGTACGTCCAGTCGTACCCGTTGTCCAAGATGTAACGGCCGTCGTCGGGGTGCCGGGTGATCCAGGTGTGCAGCGCTTCGCCGATTTTGGCGTGGGCGACGGCTTCCTTGTCGTGCTGGAATTTCCCGTCCTTCCCGAGCACGATGGTGCTCTCACGCGAGCGACCCGGGGGCGGTGGCGTGCGGTAGTACTCGGGGTCGTCGGAGGGCTTCGGCATAGGGAGAGTCTCACGCTCGCGGAAGTCGACGTCCTCGTCGCCATAGGACCGCGTCCGTCGAAAGACCATACGCCTCGAGAGCCCCGAGTGATCCATGTGCTTGCGAGATTAGGAGCGACCTGTGTCCCGAACGTTCAGGCGCTCTTGACGCCCGGACGCGAGCCTCCTACATCCTTCAAAAGAATTTGAAGCCACTAAAGTCCGGTGTGCTTCCGCGACCTTCGAGGGCCGCCGCCTGCCGGAAGAAGGGTCGATCATGAGCACGTCCGTGCAACCTGCACCCATCGCCGAAGTCCGCCGCCGCGAGGGCCACGAGGACGAGCACGCCCGCGAGGTGCGCGGCATGTTCGACCGCATCGCGCCCACCTACGACCGCCTGAACCGCCTCTTGTCCTTCGGTGTGGACACGCACTGGCGAAAGCGCGCCGTGCGTGAGCTCACCGGTTCCGCCCCGGGAGCCGTGCTCGACCTCTGCTCCGGCACCATGGACTTCGCGCCGCTCCTGGTCGAGGCGTTCCCCGGTGAGCGCGTGGTCGCGTCGGACTTCGCAGGGGAGATGCTCGAGCGCGGTAAACACAAAGCTCCGGGGGTCGAGCGTGTGGTGGCCGACGCGATGAACCTGCCCTTCGAGGACGGCTCGTTCTCCAGGATCGTCTGCGGGTTCGGCGTGCGGAACCTGTCCGATCCGGGCAAGGGCGTGCGTGAAGCGTTCCGCGTGCTCGCGCCGGGCGGAAGGCTCGTGGTGCTCGAGTTTTTCCGTCCCACGCGCATCTCGACGCGCCTCTTCCACAAGGCCTACGGCGACGTCGTGCTCCCCAACGTGGGCGCTTGGGTCTCGGGCGACCGCGACGCCTACGGCTACCTATCGAAGAGCATGAAGGCGTTCCTCTCGCGCGACGAGTACGTGTCCGTGCTGGTGCGGGAAGGGTTCGTGTCGGTTCGAGGGATGGACCTCACGCTCGGCGTGGCGTCGATCGTGCGAGGAGACAAACCGCGATGAGCACCAAGAAGAAGATCGTGCTCGGCATCACCGGTGCGAGCGGCGCACCGTACGCCAAGCGCTTGGCCGAGGTGTTCCGCGAGCGCGTCGCCAAGGGCGAAATCGAGGTCGGCGTGTGCCTGTCGAGCACCGCGCCCGAAGTCTGGGCACTCGAGTGCGGCGGAGACATCCGCGAAGAGCTCGGTCTTCCCGTGTGGGGCGCTCGCGACTACCGCGCGCCCTTCGCGAGCGGAAGCGCCGGGTGGCACGCGATGGCCATCGTGCCGTGCAGCATGGGCACCGTGGCGCGGGTCGCGCACGGTACGAGCGACACGCTGCTCACCCGCGCCGCCGACGTGATGCTGAAGGAGCGCCGCACGCTGCTCGTGGTCCCCCGCGAGACGCCCCTCTCCACGCTCCACCTCGAAAACCTCACGGCGCTCTCGCGCCACGGCGCGCTGGTGCTCCCCGCCATGCCGTCGTTCTACGGACGCACCAAAACCCTCGAGCAAGCGGTCGACACGGTGGTCGGGCGCATCTTGGATCACCTCGGCCTCGAGCACGACCTCGTCAAGCGCTGGGGCGACGACACGAAGGAAACGAAGTCATGAGCCCACTCGTCACCAAAGCCTTGGAAAAGGCCGGTCTCGCCGATCTCGCCCAGGCACGGCTGAAAGGTGTGGCCTTCCCCGAGGCGCGCCTCGCCGATCTCGTGAAGGCCGATCTGCTGGCGCTCGGCGCCTTCGCGGACGCGGTGCGCGCGCACGCCGTCGGCAACGACGTGCACTTCCGCAAGGGCGACGAGCGCGACGTGGTCTGGGTGAAGCGCGACGAACCCGGAGCGGACGGCTCGGGCCTCGGCGTGCTCCGCCGTGTGGCCATCCTGCGCATCGTCTCGCCGGACCACGTGCGCATCGGCGTGAACTACACCGATACCGGCCTCGAGCTCGCGCAGGTCTCGCTCGGCTTCGGCGCCAGCGAGCTCACGGGCGTGCTGGCCAACAAGCGCGGCCTGCCCATCGCCGACGACGCCACCAAGCGCGTGAAGGGCCAGGGCCAAGTGAGCGCTCAGACGCTCCAGAAGAAGGAGCTTGCCACCGTGCTCGCCTACGTCGGCAAAAAGGCCATTTTCGACGAAAAAGAAGCTCCTGCGCGCGGCGCCGAAGCGACCGTGCTCGAAGGAGGAGACCATGCTTGAGCGTATCGAAACCAAGGTGAAGGCCGGTGAGCGTCTCACCGCCGAAGAAGCGCTCGCGCTCTTCCACGAGCCGAACTTGCTCGCCATCGCCCAGCTCGCCAACTACGTGCGCGAGAAGCGCCACGGAGACCGCACGTACTTCAACAAGAACATGCGCGTCGAGGTCACCAACGTGTGCATGGCCTCGTGCCTCTTCTGCTCGTTCGCGAAGCTCGAAGAGCACATGCCCGGCGCCCACACGATGACGCTCGAAGAAGCGTGGTCGAAGCTCGAAGCGCGCATGGCCGACCCGCCCAGCGAGGTCCACGTGGTCAACGGCCTGCACCCGGGCCTCCCGTTCTCGTACTACGAGGACCTGCTCCGCGGCTTCAAGCGCGTGAAGCCCGACATCCATTTGAAGTGCTTCACCGGCGTGGAGATGCACTTCTTCGCGAAGCACTACGGCATGACCGTGCGCGAGGTGCTCGAGAAGCTCGTGGCGGCCGGCCTCGACAGCCTGCCCGGCGGCGGCGCGGAGATCTTCCACCCCGAGGTGCGCTCGCGCATCAGCAACGACAAGGCCACCGGAGAAGAGTGGCTCGAGGTGCACCGCGTGGCCCACTCCATGGGCCTTCGCTCCAACGCGACCATGCTCTACGGCCACGTGGAGACCTTCGAGCATCGCGTCGACCACCTGATGAAGCTCCGTGAGCTTCAGGACGAAACAAAGGGCTTTCAGGCCTTCATTCCGCTCGCGTTCCACCCGGACGGAAACGGCATGAAGAACCTGCCCGCGCCCACCGCCATGGACGACCTGCGCACGGTGGCCGTCTCGCGCCTCGTGCTCGACAACTTCGAACACATCAAAGCGTACTGGGTCAGCATGACGCCGAAGATCGCCCAGGTGGCGCTCTCGTTCGGCGCCGACGACATCGACGGCACCATCGTCCACGAGACCATCTACAAGGCGGCCGGATCACGCTCGCCCGACGGTCTCGGCTACGACGACCTCGTGCGTCTCATCCGCGAAGCAGGACGTAAGCCGGTCGAGCGCGACACGCTCTACAACGTGGTGCGCGAGCACGAAAAAGCGAAAGCTCCCGAGGCCTCGCTCAAGGTTCGCGACCGCAAAGCGGGACGTCACCTGGAGGTGCTCCCGTGAGCGCCGAACAGCTCAAAACAGCGGTCGGAGCGGTCTCGTATCTGAACGCGCGTCCGCTGTGGTCCGCCTTCGCGGAGGGTGGCGCGCTCCAAGAACGGTTCGCGCTGTCGCTCGGACTCCCCAGTGAGATTGCTCGTGCACTCGCCGAAGAAGAAAGCCGCGCCGCGCTCTTGCCCGTGGCGGCCGGAGCCACCCTGGGCGGTCTCGGCGTGGTGGGCACGTCGTGCATCGGCTCCGAAGGCCCGGTGCGCAGTGTGGTCCTGGTGAGCGAGCGTCCTCTCGAAGACCTCGACACCGTCGCGCTCGACCTCTCCTCGAAGACCTCGGTGGTGCTGGCCAAGCTGCTCTTGAAGAAGCGCAAGCTCTCGCCTCGCTTCCAGGGGCTCGCCTCGCGCGAGGCCATCGCCTCGGTCGGCTCGCGCACGGGCGCCGTGGTCATCGGCGATCCCGCGCTCGGCATCGAAGGCAAGTTCCGCTACTCGCTCGACCTCGCCGAGGCTTGGCGGGAGTGGACCGGTTTGCCGTTCGTGTTCGCGGCCTGGTTCGCGCGTCCGGGAGCGCTCGATGCGCGAGAAATCGAGGCGTTCGAGGAGGCCAAGGTGCTCGGTCTCGCCGCGCGTCGTGCCATGGCCGAAGAGCACGCGAAGGCCTCCGGCCTCGACGCGGCGAGCCTCGAGTCGTACCTGACGAGCTCGCTCCGCTACGACCTCGACGACCGCGCCGTGCGTGGCCTCGAGCGCTTCTGGAAAGAGGCCGCGGAGGCGGGACTCTTGCCGCACACGAGCCTGGTCCGTCTCGACGCGAAGAGCGTGGCTACGCCGCCCAAGAAGCCGTCGCTCGACTCGATCCTCCAGCGGGCCGAAGCGGGCGCACGCCTCTCGGGCGAAGAGGGCGAGCGCTTGCTGGAAGAGGCCAGCCTGTTCGACCTCGGCCTCTTGGCGCGAGCCGCGCGGCAGCGGAAAAACCCGAACGACGTGGTCACGTACATCATCGACCGCAACGTCAACTACACGAACGTGTGCACCACGAGCTGCCGCTTCTGCGCGTTCTACCGTCAGCCCGGCGACCCCGAAGGGTACGTGCTCTCGCGCGAGGTGCTCGGCAAGAAGCTGCAAGAGGTGAAGGACAAGGGCGGCGTCCAGATCCTGCTCCAGGGCGGCCTCAACCCGGACCTTCGCATCGAGTGGTACGAAGACACCTTCCGCTGGATGAAGTCCGAGTACGGCCTCGGCCTGCACGCGCTCTCTCCCGAAGAGATCCTGCACATCGCCGCCATGGAAGAGCTCACCGTTCGTCAGGTGCTCGAGCGCCTGCATGCGGCCGGCCTCGACTCGGTCCCCGGTGGTGGCGCGGAGATCCTGGTCGACCGCGTGAGGCGCAAGATCGCCAAAGCCAAGTGCACGAGCGAAGAGTGGCTCGGGGTCATGCGGGTCGCCCACTCCATGGGTCTGCGCTCGAGCGGCACCATGATGTACGGCACCGTCGACACCGCCCGCGATCGCATCCAGCATCTCCTGAAGCTGCGCGACCTGCAGGACGAAACCGGCGGCTTTACCGCCTTTTTCTGCTGGGATTTCCAGTTCGAGGAGGGCACGCACATCGCCCCGGGCGAGCACGGCACCCTGCTCTACCTGCGTCAGCAAGCGGTCGCGCGGCTCATGCTCGACAACTTCGATCACGTGGGCGCCTCGTGGGTGACCCAAGGCCCGGAGGTCGGACAAGTCGCGCTGCTCTTCGGCGCGGACGACTTCGGCAGCATCATGTTCGAGGAGAACGTGGTCTCCAGCGCCGGCACCACCTTCCGGATGGACGCCGAGGGCATGGAAGCGCGCATCCATGCCGCAGGGTTCAAGGCCACCCAGCGCAACGTCCGCTACGACTGGCTGACGGAGCCTCGCTGATGGGCGTGCGCGTCCTCCACGCGACCGGCATCGTCCCGGGGGACCTCGCGTCCTTCCGGGACGGCGCGCTCGTCGTGGACGACGCCGGCACGGTGCTCGACCTCGGGCCCGCGAACGAGCTTCTGCCGCGCCACACGGGCGCTCCGGTCGAGCGTCTCGAAGGCGTGATCTTCCCGGGTTTGGTGAACGCGCACACCCACCTCGAGCTCACCGGTCTCGCGGGCTCCGCGGGGCCGGGGCTCGGCTTCGCGGCGTGGGCCGATCGCATGATCGCAGCGCGCTTCACCACGCCGGCCGAGGCCCTCCGAGAAGCGACCGAGGCCGCGGTGGCCTCGCTCGAAGGCCTCGCCACGGTGGCGGTGGGCGACGTGGGCAACGGTCTCTCTTCGGTCCCCGCGCTCGCCCGCCATCGCATCGCGGGCGCACTCTTCCACGAGGTCTTCGGCTCCTCGCGGGAGGCCGCCTTGGGCAAGGTCTCGGCGATCGAGTCCGAAGCCGCCGCGCACCGGGCCTCGTTCGAGTACGGCCTTCGCTGGTCACCGTCCGCGCACACGCTCCACACCACGCATGCGGACGCGGTTCGTGCGCTGCTCGCGCTCGCACGTCGTGTGGGCTCGCGCTCGTCGCTGCACCTCGCCGAGCACGCATCCGAGCGTGAGGCGCTCGTCCACGGGCGCGGAAAAATGGTGGACTTTCTCGCCTCCAAGGGCGTCCCGGTGGGCGCGCTGCACTGGCCGGGCAAGGGCCCCATCGCCTACGCGGACGAGCTCGGCGCGCTCGCCGAAGACGTGCTGCTCGTGCACCTCGCCGACGCGACCCCCGAAGAGCTCGACCTCGTGGCGGAGCGTGGCGCACACGTCGTCGTCTGCCCGCGGTCGAACGCGTGGATCGAGGGCAACGCTCCCGACCTTCGCGCCATGATCGCGCGCGGCATCGCGCCTGCGCTCGGCACCGACTCGCGCGTCTCGTCTCCCTCACTCGACGTGCTCGACGAGGCTCGAGCGGCTCGTGCGCTCGCGCCCGAGCTCTCGGCCGACCAGGTGTTGCGCATGGCTACCTGGAACGGCGCCCGCGCGCTCGATCTGCCGCTGAACGGGCGCTTCGCCAAGGGCTCTCGCCCCGGCATTTTCCTGCTTCCTGGCGACTTCGAGGGTAGCCCCTCGGCGCGTCTTCTCGACTCCGTCGGCGCACCTCGTGTGCGCCAGGACCGCACGCTCCGCGAACCCGAGGCCCCATGAGTCAGGTCGTATCGAATCCCGAGCCGAGCACCCAAAAGCCCGTACCGAAAGGCCTCGTGGCGAAGCTCCGCGCGTATTCGGAGCTGGTCGCGTTCTCGCACACCGTGTTCGCGCTTCCGTTCGCCGCGACGGCCACGCTGCTCGCGCTCCGCGAGCCGCACGTACCGCTCACGCCTCTGCGCGTCGCGGCCATGCTCGTGTGCATGGTCACCGCGCGCACGAGCGCCATGGCCTTCAACCGCTACGCCGACCGCGACGTGGACGCGAAGAACCCGCGCACCCGCGAACGACCCATCCAGTCAGGTCGCGTGAAGCCGCGCGAAGCGCTGGCGCTCACCGTGGGTTCGGGCCTGGTCTTCGTGGCCTCCGCGTCGTCGCTCGGTTGGCTTACCGGAGTGCTGGCCGTCCCGGTGCTCGCGGTGCTGCTCGGCTACTCGCTGGCCAAGCGGTTCACGTGGGGGGCGCACGCCTGGCTCGGCCTCGCGCTCTCGCTCGCTCCGGGCGGCGCATGGATCGCGGTGGGCGCCACGCCCGGCCTCGGTATCGTCGCCCTCATGGTGGGCGTGGTCACCTGGCTCTTCGGATTCGACGTGCTCTACTCGCTGCAAGACGAGCGCTTCGACCGTGAAAATGGCCTCCATTCGGTGCCGTCGCGCTTCGGCACCCAGGGCGCTCTGCGGCTCTCGGCCTTCTCGCACGTGCTCACCGTGGCCTCGTTCGTCTCGGCGGGCCTCTTGCTCCATCGCGGCGTCGCGTTCTTCGTGGGCACGGCGCTCTTCGCCACGATCCTGTTCGTCGAGCATCGTTTGGTGCGCGGCGGCAACCTGGAGAAGATCGACAAGGCCTTCTTCGACTGCAACGCCTTCGTGAGCCTCGGATTTTTCGTGACGACGGCCATCGACGCTTGGCTCCTGTCGCGCGGTTGAGCGCACGTACGGCCCATCGCGCGGCTCCGCGCGCGCACGGCCAATCGCGCGTCCGCGCGGGAATTGCGCTACTGGTCACCCCGTGAACGAACCCGAAGAAAAGCCGGTCCAGCACATCCGGGTCGACGAGACCACGAAGGAGAGCGAGTCGCGCGTCGGGCTCGTCTTCGTGGTGCTCATCACCGTGGGCATCGTCGCGCTCTGGGTCCTCAAGGCCCGAAAGCACGATCCGCGCGCCGATACGCCGCGCGCCCACACGACCTCCGCGGCGGTCGCTTCGGCCTCGAGCGCGCGTGCGCCCTACGTGCCCGAGCTGTCGCTCTCGGCCCGTGAAGCGCTGCCTCCTGCGCGCATCGACGAGGTGGTCGCAGCCCTCGCTCCGCGGCTCGACAAGTCGGCCACGTGCATGGGCGGCATCTACGGCACCGCCTTCGTGGAGGTGGCTTTCGCGCCCTCTGGCGAGACCACAAGTGCCCGTTTCGCCTCGAAAAATCAGCTTCCGGTCGACCAGCTCCTGAAGGACACGTGCGTGCTCTCGGAGCTCCGTACCGCAAAAATTGCACCCGGTCCGGTCGAGATCGTCGCAAGCTTCCCCGTGCGCAACATGCCCTCGCACGACCAGATGAAGAAGACCGCCGACGACATCCTCCACGACCGACCGAACGTCATCGTGGTGCCCAAGTGACCGAGCGGGCGAAGCTCTTCCGCCCGCTGACCACCACGCTCGTCACGCTCGCTGCGCTGTCGCTTCCGCTTCTCGGGGCCGGCGTCGTCGAGGGCTGCAAATCGAAGGACCCCGAGAAGAAGCCCGAGCCCGATTCCGCACCCGCGGCCTCGCCGTCCGCGAGCCCGAGCGCGAGCGCGCCGGCGATCGATGCTTCCGCGCCCGACGCGAACGCCGATGCGGGAGACGGAGCGACCGCGTCGCGCGTAGGCGTGCCCTTCGTGGGCGACGCCGGGGCGGCCTCGTGCAAGGTGCTCTACGGTCCGACCGAGATGCCCTTTCGAGGCACGGCCGCGCTCGGCCAAGAAGGCGCGCGCCTGTCCGTCGTGGCCAACGACTCGGGTCGTCCGCGCGACTTCGGGTTTCCCGTCCCGCCACTCTCGCCTCCGGTTCCTCCGCAGCGCACGCTCTCGTTCGATCCCATGAGCTACCCGCCCTGCGAGCTCGCGGGGAAGGCGACCTACTGCGTGGGGCGTGGGGGCGCGGTGAAGCGCTTCCTCCAGGGCGCGGAGCGCGAGCTCGCCAAAGGCCGTCCCTCGACACGCATCGCGGCAGCCCCCCTCGGAGAGGGCCATTCGCTGGTCGCGTACCTGGTGGAGAAGGTCACGTCGGAGGGGCTCACCATCCAAGCCAACGTGGTGCTCGACGACGGCGAGCCGGTGCGCTTGTCCGAAGAGGGAAGCGGCGCGACCCAGCTCGCACTGGTCCCTGCCGGCGAAAAGGTCGTGGCGCTCTACCTCGACGCGCGCACGGCCATGACCCCCGTGCATGCGCGTGAGCTCACCGTGAAAGACGGGAAGCTCGCGCTCGGCACGGACGCCGTGCTCACCGTGGGCGGGCCGGCCGAGCGTGGCGTCATGCTCGCCGCGGGGCGCCGAGACAACGACGTGTTCGCGCTCGTGCCCATGCCGAGCGACGTGACCGCCTTCGGCATGACCACCCTCAAGGTTCCGTCTCCACCCAAAGAAGACGTGGCCTCCAAGCTCTCGCCGTACCTGAACGGCATCGACCCGGCGCCCATCGCCGCCTCGCGCTCCGGGACGCGTGTGTATATTGCACGCGTCGTCCCCGAAGGTCCCGAGGTCGGTGCCCCGCGCGCGCTCGAGCTCGGGCACTTGGCGCCCGATACGTCGTTCGTCTCCCACGGGCTCGTGGCGCGGGGCGTGCGCATCACCGACGTGTCCGTGCACGAAGACACCGCGCACACCGCGTGGGTGCTCTACGGGGACGCCGCGCACACCTGGCTCTCGCGCTTCTCCTGCCCGTGAGCGCTCGTCGGTCGCCGCTCGGCCTCGAGCATGGGCTCGTGCCGCTCGATCGCGCCCGCGAACGGCTCCTGAAGCGGCTGGCACGGTCGCCGCGGCTCTTCGCGTGGATCCGCGAGCGTGACTCGAGGGCGACCTTGCGAGCCCTGGTGGCGGTGGGCTTCTCGCTCGTGCTCACGTGCTTCGCCCCGGCGCTCGCGCTCGCGCTCGGCCCACTCGTGTTCGGCGTGCCGCACGTGGCCGCGTCGGTCCGGTACCTCGTGCTCCGTCGTTCGCTCTCGACCTCGTTCGTAGGCGGTCTCGTCGGGCTCTCGGTCGTCTTGATTTCGCTGCGGCTGTGGGCGTTGTTCTCGCCCGACCCGTCGCTTCCGATTCGGCTCGAGATGGGGCTCGGTGCCATCGCGGCGCTGCTCGCTGCGGTCTTCGGGTACCTACGTGCGCGCGCGACCGGAACGAAGCCGCACATGGTCGTGTGGGGCTTGTTTCCGCTCTTGATCGCGCAGGGGGTCTTGCTCGTGTACGCCCCGTTCCTCGGTCGCGCGCTGTTCGTGCATCTGCACAACCTCGGGGCCGTGGTGGTGTGGGCGCTGCTCTTTCGGCGTCGCGCGAGCTTTCGCACGGCGCTCGTGGGCGGGAGCCTGTTGCTCGCGGGGGCGTTCGTGCTCGGCCTGCTTCCGTTCGCGCCCGAGCTCCCGGCCTTCGGCTGGGGAAGCACGGCGCTCGGCGTCTCGCTCGACCGCGTGGCCGCGTGGCTCTCCCCGGGCGCGCCTCCCGAGCTTGCGCGAAGACTCGCGCTCGCGCACGTGCTCAGCGACGGCATCCACTACGCGTTCTGGCTCGGCGTCATCCCGGACCTCGCCGTGCGAGGGCAGG
The DNA here is from genome assembly GCA_965225775.1 of Polyangiaceae bacterium. Taxonomy (GTDB): domain Bacteria; phylum Myxococcota_A; class Polyangia; order Polyangiales; family Polyangiaceae; genus JAAFHV01. Next base: position 510,301 of record OZ245328.1, read on the forward strand.
GGACACTCGGCTTCCGTCAGACCTACCGCGGCCTCGCGCGCGACTTCGGACGCGCCCTTCCGTGGGTGGCGTTCGCCGCCGTGCTCGTGCCGGTGCTCGCGCTCGTGGGCGTGCCCGACGTGCGATCGGTGTACTTCTCGCTGGCCGGATTTCACGGTTACCTCGAAGGTGCGCTCCTGGTTCATGCCCTCGTTTCCGGGGAAAACCCGCTCTCCGCGGCCGCTCCGGCGCACGAGCCCTCCGCGCGGGGCACGGCCTTCGTGCGCACGAGATTTCCAAGCTCGGCCGGCCTGGGCTAGAAGCGGGTCCCATGTCTCGAGGCCTCTCCGAAACCCGCGCTTATTACGACGAGTTCTCCAAACGCTACGAAGCGAAGCGTCGTCCCAACGAGGCCGACGGCTACCACGCGCTCGTCGACGACCTCGAGATCGACCTCTGCGCTCGCTACGCGAAAGACCGCGACGTGCTCGAAGTCGGCTGCGGCACGGGGCTCATCCTCGAGCGCGTGCGCCGCTTCGCGAAGAGCGCCAAGGGCATCGACCTCTCGCCCGGCATGCTCGAGCTCGCGCGCGAGCGTGGTCTCGACGTGGTGGAGGGCTCGGCCACCAAGCTGCCCTTCGAGGACGCCTCCTTCGACGTGACGTGCTCGTTCAAGGTGCTCGCGCACGTGGACGACATCGGCAAGGCCCTCTCCGAGATGAGCCGCGTCACGCGCAAGGGCGGCGTGCTCCTGGCCGAGTTCTACAACCCGCTCAGCTTCCGCGCGCTCGCCAAGGTGCTGGGTCCTGCCGGGAAAATCTCGGACAAAACCCGAGAGAGTGCGGTCTACACGCGCTTCGACGCCCCCTGGGACCTCGGCAAGATCCTGCCTCCGGGCACGCGCATCGAGGCGGTTCGCGGCGTGCGAATCGTCACTCCGGCCGCGGCGTTCATGCGGGTTCCGCTTCTGAAAGACGCGCTCCGCAAGGCCGAGTTCGCCCTGTGCGACGGCCCTGCCGCGTACTTCGGCGGCTTCTACATCGCCGTGATCCGCAAGGGCTGAGCCGCGTCCCCGTCCCGCGCCGCCCTCGCCATCACCTCGCGATAGCGGCGCTCGGGGCGCCTTCGAGCGAGCCCCACGAGCATCGGCCACGAGGCTCGTGACGGGGTACAGGTACTCTTTTTCGTGCGCCAGGAAGGCGCATACGTTGGCGTTTTTTGCGCGCGCCGTGCGTATACTTCCGGTCGATGTCCACTTGGCCCAAGGTCGTGAAGGTCTCTGCGGTTTTCGGTGCGTTCGGTCTCGCCGCGGTACTCGCCCTGAGGCTTCACGGTGGTGGCTTGTGGCACGGTCTCGCGCCGGCGAGCGCGGCCAGCGTCAGCCACACCGCGCAAAACTACGACCTCACCCAGCTCAAGGTGGTGAACGAGGTCCTGAAGACCATCCGCGATCGCTACGTGGAGCCGAAGCGCGCCAAGCCGAAGGACATGCTCCTCTCGGCGCTCAACTACGTGCAGCGCGACGTGGCCCAGGTCATCGTGCTCTACGAAGAGGGCCAGCCCACCGTGAAGGTGCGCGTCGACACGCAGGAAAAAGAGTTCCGCGTCGACAACGTGCAGGGCCCATGGGACGTGTCCGCGCGCCTGCGCGACATCTTCGCGTTCGTGCAGGACGGCCTGCGCGGCACCGAGGTCGACCTGCGCGAGGTGGAGTACGCGGCGTGCAACGGCATGCTCCACACGCTCGATCCGCACTCGGTGTTGCTCTCGCCCGAGGCCTACAAAGAGATGAACCTGTCGACGAGCGGCCAGTTCGGCGGCCTCGGCATCGTCATTTCCATCCGCGATCAGCAGCTCACCGTCATGAACCCCATGCCGGGCACGCCGGCCGGGCGCGCGGGCATTCGTCGCTACGACCGCATCATGAAGATCGGCAACGAGTCGACGCTCAACATGGGCCTCAACGAAGCCGTGCAGCACCTGCGTGGTGCGCCCGGATCGAAGGTCTCGGTGTGGCTCCACCGCGACGGCGCGGACGGTTGGCCGGGCGTCAAAGAGTTCGTGCTCCAGCGCGAGACCATCAAGGTGGCGAGCGTGGAGTCGCGCATGCTCGAGGGCGGCGTCGGATACGTGCGCCTCAAGCAGTTCCAAGCGAACACCGCCGCCGATCTCGACAAGGCCCTCGCCGAGCTCAAAAAGTCGGGCGAAATGAAGGGCCTCGTGCTCGACCTGCGCGGAAACCCGGGCGGGCTCTTGGACCAAGCGGCACGCGTGGTCGACAAGTTCATCGCGCAGGGGCCCATCGTGGCCACGGTCGGCAACTCCGCCGAAGACCGCGAAGAGAAGGTGGCCCATCCGGACGGCACCGAGCCGAACTACCCCATCGCCATCCTGGTGAGCGGCAACTCGGCCAGCGCCAGCGAGATCGTGGCCGGCGCCATGAAGAACCACGACCGCGCGGTGCTCATCGGCGAGACCACCTTCGGCAAGGGCAGCGTGCAGCTCGTCTTCCCGGATTTCCCGGACAAGGCGGCGCTCAAGCTCACCATCGCGCAGTACCTCACCGAGCCGGGCGACATCTCGATTCAGGGCACGGGCATCACGCCCGACATCCAGCTCGACCCGATGACCGCCGATCTCCAGGAGATGGATCTCACCGTCGACTCCGGCGGGACCAAGGAGCGCGATCTCGCGCGCAGCCTCTCGAACGCGCGCATCCGCGAGGGGCAGAAGCCCTCCGAGGTTCTTCGCTACAACCTCTCCCAAAAAGACCGGCAAGAGCTGCGCGATCGGGGTGGCGACCCGGACGACACGTTCGCCCTGGATTTCCCCATCAAGTTCGCGCGTGAAGTGGTCTCGAAGATGCCGGTCGGCAAGCGCCCCGATCAGGTGCGCGCGGTGAAAGGGCTCGTCGCCGATACGCGGGGCGCAGAGCTCACCAAGGTCGCGCAGGACCTGCAAGCCCTCGGCATCGACTGGTCCGACGCTCCGTCCGAGGTTCTCCAGGCGCCCACGCCGGCGGTCCCGCCTCCGCTCGAGGTCAAGGTCGAGACCGACCGCCCGCAGAACGAAGGCGTGCCTGGCGAGCCCCTCAACCTCAAGCTCACCGTCACCAACAAGGGCAAAGAACCGCTCTATCGCCTCGCCGCGATGACCAAGAGCGACAACGCCATGTTCGACAACAAAGAGCTCGTGGTCGGCAAGCTCGAGCCGGGCAAGAGCCGCACGGTCACGGCCCCGCTCGGCTGGTGCGAGATCGAGGGCAAGAAGGTGGGCAGCACGGCTCCGCTCCCCAAGGACGCGCCGCGCGTGTGCCGCATCCCGAAGGATGCACTCTCCCGCAACGACGGCATCTCCATCCGCTTCGAGGAGGCTCGTGGGCGCGCTCCTGCCCCGGCCGAGCTTCGTGTGGGCGTGAAGGCTCTCGAGCGCCCCACGTTCGCGTACTCGTACCAGATCGTCGACAACAAAAAAGGCAACGGAGACGGGCGGATCCAGAAGGGCGAAGAGGTCACCATGTACGTCACCGTGACCAACGTCGGTCGCGGTCGTGCCTACGAAACCCAAGCCAATCTGCGCAACCTGAGCGGCGATGGCATCCTGCTCCACGAAGGCCGCTTCGACGTCTCGAACCTCAAGCCGGGCGAGTCGAAGAAGGTCACCTTCACGTTCGAGGTACGCTCGGAGCTCGCCGATCCGGAAGCCAAGGTCGAGCTCTCGGTCGCCGACCGTGAGCTGCGCGAGACCATCGTCGAGAAGGTGCGCATTCCCATCGCGCCGCCGGCCACCGTGGTCGCCGGGAGCGGCGCGGTGAAGGGCAAGGCGGGCGGTGCGGTGCTGCTCGAATCGCCCGACGGGACCGCGCGTGTGGTGGGTAAGCTACCCCAGGGCGTGGCCGCGGCCGTCGCCGGGACGTCGGGCGACTACAAGAAGGTCACCCTGGCCGAAGGTCGCTACGCGTTCGTGCGCGCGAGCGAGGTCGAAGACGGGGGCTCACCCACGCCGACCGTCGCCTTCGAGGACGTGCTCACGCGCTTCCCTCCGGCCATCGAGATCCAGAACCCGGTGCTGGTCACGCGTGACGCGCACGTCACCCTGAAGGCGAGCGCGAGCGATACCGAGCGCCTGCTCGACGCCTATGTTGTGGTCGGGTCGCGTAAGGTCTTTTACCGCTCGAACCGCAACGGTCAGGACCCCAAGAAGATGTCCTTCGAGGCGGAGCTGCCGCTCCGTCCAGGCGTGAACGTGGTCGCGGTCATCGCGCGCGAGACGCCCGACTCCGTGGGCCGCAAGGTCGTCGTGATCCGTCGTGACGGACCGAACGGTGAGCTCTTGCCGACGCCCAAGACCGAAGAAGACGAGGGTGGTGGCGGCGACGACGACTGAACCGCGGCTCACGTCCGACCGAACACGGAAGAGAGGCTCGTCGTCGTTCGATGGGCCTCTCGTGTTTTTGGCGCGGAGGGGGCCTGGCCCGGGAGGGATCGCGAACACGAGAACGGCAAGGTGGACATTTGGCCGAGCCTTCCCCAACATTCGCGCCGTGCAGCTCCCTTCTTCCTCGCCCGGCTTGCCGAAGACCGTCCGCATTCACGTCAACATCGACCACGTGGCCACTCTCCGAAACGCGCGTGGCACGGCGTACCCCGATCCGGTCGAGGCGGCTCGTCATTGCCTCGAGGCAGGAGCACACGGCATCACCGCGCACCTGCGGGAAGACCGCCGGCACATCCGCGACGAAGACGTCGAGCGCCTGCGCTCCGAGCTGCGCACGCTGTTCAACCTCGAGATGGCTGCCACCGACGAGATGCTCGCGATCGCCCTGCGCGTCCGCCCCGACGTGGTCACCTTCGTGCCCGAGCGTCGCGAAGAGCGTACGACCGAGGGCGGCCTCGACGTGGTCGGTCAGCGCGAGCGCCTCGCCAAGTACGTCACGGCCCTGGAAGAAGCCTCGGTGAAGGTAAGCTTCTTCATCGCCCCGGACGCCGCGCAGATCACCGCCTCGGCCGAGCTCGGCGCGCACCAGATCGAGCTTCACACGGGCGAGTACGCGCACGTCGAAGGCGAAAAGGCTCGCGAAAAGCTCGAAGAGCTCGCCAAAGCGGCGAGGCTCGCGCACGCGTCCAAACTGGAGGTCGCCGCCGGTCACGGGCTCACCCAAGCGAACGTCGTCGACCTCATGGCCATCCGCGAGATCGAAGAGCTGAACGTCGGCCACGCGGTGGTCTCGGACGCGGTGTTTCTCGGACTCTCGGGGGCGGTGAAGGCCCTGCGCAAGGCGGTCGACAAGGGCGTCTCGCTGCGTCGCTGAGGCTCGCGAGCCGAGCCCATGAAGCCCCTTCACACGCCCGAATCCATGCGTGCGTTCGACGCCTTCGCGGCGGCACGAGGCACGCCATCCATCGTGCTGATGGAGAACGCGGGGCGCGGCGCCACCGAGGTGCTCGTGCGCGAGCTCTTGGGCGGCTCGGCGGCCCATAAACGCGTCGTGCTGTGCGCCGGTCGCGGCAACAACGGCGGCGATGCCTTCGTGGTCGCCCGCCGGCTGCTCGTGCTGGGCGCGAAGGTCTCGGTGCACACGCGCGCGCCGGTCGAGCGCCTCCGCGGCGATGCGCTCACCGCGGCGGAAGCGTACCTGGGATGCGGAGGCGCGCTCTCGTACTGTGACGACTCGGCCGAGGCGCTCTCCGCCTTCGAGCGCGCTACCCTCGACGCGGACGCAGTGGTCGACGGTCTCTACGGCACCGGGCTCACGCGTCCGGTCGAAGGGCGTGACCGTGACGTGGTCCTCGTGCTCTCGCGCGCACGCGCGAAGGGGCTCGCGCTCGATGTGCCCTCCGGGCTCTCCGCCGCCACCGGCGAGGTGCTCGGGGTCGCGGTCTCGGCGGCCCACACGGTCAGCTTCGTGGCCGAGAAGCTCGGCACGGCCACGCCCATCGGGAAGGCTCACGCCGGGCGCGTGCACGTGGTCGACATCGGCGTCCCGGTGTCTCTCCCCGGCCTGCCTCGCGAGGCTCGAGCGAGCGCGATTCGCCTGGAAAAGGAGGACTTCGTGGGCACGCTCACCCCGCGCGGGCCCGCCACGCACAAGTACCGTGCAGGTCACGTGGCCATCGTCGCGGGCAGCCCGGGCAAGACCGGCGCGGCGCTTCTGGCCGCTCATGGCGCGGCGCGGGCTGGGGCGGGCGCCACGACGCTCGCGTCCGATCCGAAGACCGTCGCGTCGTTCGAGTCGCGTGTGCTCGAGAGCATGACGTGCGCCATCACGCCGGACCACGCAGGGGAGCTCGCGCTCGACTCGCTCTTGGCTCGCTCGCGTGGCGTGGTGCTCGGTCCCGGTCTCGGGCGAGACGACCGCGCGCGTGCGCTCGTGGCGCGTGTGCTCGCGACCTGCGAGGCTCCGGTGGTGCTCGACGCGGACGGCTTCGCGGCCTACGAAGGCTCGCTCGCGGCGCTGCGTGCGGTGCGCCCGGCCTCGCGTGCGACCATCCTCTTGCCCCACGAGGGTGAGCTCGGGCGCTTGCTCGGGGTCTCCTCGGAGGCGGTCGCGCGCGATCGCTTCGGCAGTGTGCGGGAGGCCTCGCGCCGCTCCGGCGCCATCGTGCTCCTGAAGGGTGCTTGCTCTCTCGTCTCGTCTTCGGAAGGGGACACCTGGCACGAGCACGAGGTCACGGTGGTCGACGAAGGCTCTCCGGCGCTCGCGGTGGCCGGCTCGGGAGACGTGCTCGCCGGCATCGTGGCGGCCCTGGTCTGCACCCTCGCGCCTCGCCGCGCCACCGAGCTCGGGGCGTATCTGCACGGCCGCTCGGGCACCCGATGGGGCGAAAAACACGGCCTCCGAGGCCTCTTGGCCCACGAGATCGCCGAGGGCGTGCCCGAGGTCCTGCGCGAGCTCGAGTAGGGCCAGGTTCGTCCGTGGGACGAGTCGAGTGCGTTCACGCGGCCATCGAGTCGGCCAGCATGCGCCGTCCGCGGTGCAGCCGGCTCATCACCGTGCCGAGCGGCAGGCCGAGCTCGTCGGCGGCCTCGCGGTAGGTCGAGTCGCCGAGGTCGACCTTCTCGATGACCTCGCGGAAGCCCTGCGGCAGCGCGCCGAGCTTCTCGCTCGTGGTGCGGGTGAGGGGCGCTTCTTCTTCTGGTCCGCGGAAGGCCTCGTTGTGCGTCCAGGCGACCGGATCTGTGGCCAGGTTGCGGAGCGCGTTCCGCTCGCGGCGAACGCGGCGGTAGCGGGTCACGAAGACGCTGAAGAGGATCTGGTAAGCCCACGCGCGAAGGTTCGTGCCGCGGTGGTACTGCGCCTCGAACTTGAGCGCGCGCTCGATGGCGTCCTGCACCAGGTCGTCGGCCAGGGTGGTGTCCTTGGCCAAGCGGAGGGCGCGCCCACGCAGCTCGGGGCAGAGCGTGGTGAGGGCCTTTCGGAACTCGGCCGGGGTATGGGCGACGACGGTGTTCGAGACGCGCGATGCGGACATGGGAAGCTCCTTCGAGTCTTCCCTTATCCATGTCGTGTGCCACGCCTCATGCCTTCGAAACTCTTGTTGATTTCGGGATGTCGGATCCGCTCGCGAGTCAGCGTGGACACGCACGCGTGTCCCGGACACCCACGCGTGTGTCCGCGTGTCCTCCGGGCGCGACCTTCGAAACGGCGAAGCCCCGGCTCGACGAACCGGGGCTTCATGGAAGGCAGCCGAGCTTCAGGTGGCGCGCGGATTCCAGGGCACGTCGGGCACGCCCGCGCGCACGTTCTCACCCCGCGCGAGGGAGAACAGGAGGTCCGAGAGGCGGTTCAAGTAGACCACGAGCTCTGCGCGGGGAGAGTCGTCGTCCATGGCCAACGCCTCACGCTCGGCGCGCCGGCAGACCGTTCGCGCCAAGTGCAGCGCGGCCGCCTGCGGCGTTCCTCCGGGGAGGATGAACGACGTGAGGGGAGGTAGCGCGCCCTCGGAGCGGTCGATGGCGGCTTCGAGGCGCGCGGCGTCGGTGCCGTCCACGAGGCGCATCTTGAGCTTGTCTTCCCGACCGGGAACGCAAGCGAGCTCGGCGCCCACGACGAAGAGGTCGCTCTGGACCTCCGCGAGGAGGGCATCGACTTCACTGGCCAGGCCGGAGGCTCGCGCGAGTCCGATGGTCGCGTTGAGCTCGTCGACGGTGCCGTACGCGGAGACGCGGGACGACGCTTTGCGCACCCGTCCGCCTCCGAAGAGCCCCGTCGTGCCGTCGTCTCCGGTCTTCGTGTAGATTTTCATGCTTTGAACATGTCCGAGACCTCGGTGAGGAGGTCGGCCTCGGAAATCTTCTTGGCGGCGGCGAGCTCTTTCATCAAGAGGCTTTTCGCCTGATCGAGCAGGCGACGCTCGCCGAAGCTGAGGTCCTTGTCGAACTTCAAGCGGAACATGTCACGGAGCACCTTGGCGACCTCGTGGGGCGAGCCGCTCTTCATCATTTCCGTGTAGGCACGGAAGCGGCGGCTCCACGGTTGAAGGTCGACGGCGACCTCTTTGGCGCGGAGGGTGTCGAGCACCGCGTTCGCGTCTTTTTCGCTCATGACGGCGCGCAGGCCGCTCGAGGTGGCGCTCGCCTTGGGCACCATCACGCGCATGCCCTTGTCGAGGATGCGCAGGATGTAGAAGTCTCCCGAGACGCCGCCCACTTCGCGGTGCTCGATGGACGAGACCTCGCCGAGGCCGTGCAGCGGGTGAACGGCCTTGTCGCCCACTTCCAGGTTCAGAGGCTCGGTCGAGCGCGGGAACGGCTGGATATTGACGATGGGCTGGTAGCCCTTCGCCGGGGGCATGGGCGGACGCGGCGGCGGGGGAGCCGGGGCCGGGATCGACTGCGCCGCGATGCGGGGCATGGGGGGCGGCGGACGCGTGCGGTAGGTGCCGAACTCGGGCTCGGGCATCTTCGGCTCGGGGGCCTTCACCGCTTGCGGAGAAGCCTTGGCGGCCGCGGACACGTCTTTCGTGGAGATCTTGGCGGAGACGGCGCGCGACGACGGCGCCGGAGGGGCGACGATCTTGGCGGAAACCGCACGGGACGAAGGGGCCGCGGGAGCGACCGACTTCGACGACGGGCGAGCTGCCGGCACGGAAGAGCCTTCGGCCTTGATGGGCTTCTCGGACTTCGGCGCCTTGCTCGCAGATTTGCTGGAAGCTTCGGGCTTTTTCGCCTTGGGCTCGGGTTTGGCCTTCGCTTTGGGCGCGGGCTTCGGGGCACGCTTCGCCTCGGCCTCCTTTTTAGGGGGCTTGGCCGCGCCCTTCGCAGGAGCTTTCGCGGGGCGGGCGGCGGGGGCGACTTTCTTCGTTTGGGCCATCGTGGGGAGGGGCCGGGGCTAGCATGGTCTTCGGGAGAAAGTCAACGGATCGAAGCCCGAAAATTGGGGTTTATTTGAGGCTTAACTACTTAGAAATGCCCATGATTTCGGAAATTTCCGCATCGAGTGCATGATGCAGCCCTCGGGCGACCGAAAGGCCGTCGAACGCGGCCTCTACGCGGAGGGCGTCGGGGAGCGCGACCACCCGGGGGCTCTCGAGGGGCGTATCCAGGCCCAGGAGGCGCCCTAGCGCGCTTTTGGCGAGCATCACGTCCAGGAGGGCACCGAAGCGCCTGGCCGCGTCCTCGGGGGCTTTCTCGAAGGCGCCGAGCACCACCAGGACCACGTCGAGGCGTCCGTGGCCGCCGGGTTTGGTCTTCACGCCCACGCCCATGCCCGTGCTGGCCCGGAGGAGCCCACCGAGGGCCTTCTCCCACTCGCCCTCGAACGGCCCGGCGGCGAAGAAGCGCGCTTCCGAAGGCCCGAGCAGTGCGGCGATGCGGTCGAGCGGTGCGGCCTTCAGGGCGGGCTTCGATTTGTGCAGCTTGCCCTCGGCGTAGAGCTCGGCCACGCGCAGCGGCCCGAAGCGACCCACCTCCAGCCCGAGCGCGGTGCGCCCGAACGTGACGAGCTGCATACGTTCGCGCGAGCCGTCCCCGAAAAGGCGCACGACCTCCGGGGTTTTCACGTCCACCGCGCGACCGTCCACGTGAGTGGCGCGCGTCTCGAACGCCCGATGCACGGCGGCCGGGTCGAACATTCCGCGGGCCAGGGTGAGGGTCGCGTCGGCGTAGCGCGCCACCACGAGCTCCTCGAGGCTACGCGGGTCGATGCCCGCGTTGGCCTTCGCGTAGGCGCGGAAGCGCTCTTCGGGGACCACCTGCGCGGTGGCCGCGAGCAAATCGTCGTCCTCGAGCGCACGACGAGGCGAAGCTTCCAGGAGCCACGCGAGACCGGGGGCCTTCACGAGGTCGGCGAGATTCGCGAGCGCCAGTGGCGTCTCCGGAGTCGCGGGAGGCTTGGGGGGCGGCGCGGCAGGTCCACACGCGGCGAGGGCCTCGGCCGTTGCCGCGAGCGCGAGCGGCAGCGAAAGAAAGCCTCGCCGCGCGAGACGCAAGGTCACGACGCGACCGTGACCCAGACGAAGCGACGGTTCTTCGAGCCGACCTTGAGCAAGTAGCGCTTGCCCTTGTGGAGCTGGAGCTGCACGTCGGTCACGCGCTCGCGATCGACCTCGACGCCGCCTTGCTCCACGAGGCGCTTGCCTTCACCGCTCGACTTCACGAGGCCGGTGAGCGCGAGCGCTTTGGCGATCCACAGGGTCTCGCCTTCGGTGGGCACGGTCTTCTCTTCGACGTTGTCCGGCACGGCGTCGGCCGAGTAGACGCGCGTGAACTCGGTGCGCGTGGTCTCCGCGGTCTGCGCGTCGTAGAGCTTCGTGACCATCTCGATCGCGAAGAGCGACTTGATCTCTTGCGGGTTCTTCCCGGCTTTGCGTTCTTGGCGAAGGGCCTCGATCTCGGTGTTCGATTTGGCCGAGAGCAGATCGAAGTACCGGAAGACGACGTCGTCGTCGATCTGCATGATTTTTCGGTAAATCGTGAGCGGTTCTTCCTGGAGACCCACGTAGTTGCCGGCGCTCTTGGACATCTTCTTGCCGACCACGCGGCCGTCTTCGAACTTGGCGTCGATGCCCTCGAGGAGGGGCAGCGTGAGCACGATCTGCGCGCGCTTGCCGTACTTGGGCATGAGGTCGCGGCCGACGAGCAAGTTGAAGAGCTGGTCGGTGCCGCCGAGCTCCACGTCGCATTCGAGGGCGACCGAGTCGTAGCCCTGGAGCAGCGGGTAGAGGAACTCGTGCTGGTAGATCGGACGCTCTTCCGCGTACCGCTTGGCGAAGTCGTTGCGCTCGAGCATGCGCGAGACCGTGGTCTTCGCCATGAGCTCCACGAGGTCGTTCGCGCGGAGCGGATCGAGCCACTCCGAGTTGCGGCGAACCACGGTCTTCTCGCGGTCGAGGATCTTGAAGGCCTGCTCGGTGTAGGTGAGCGCCGCCTCTTCGACGTCTTTGCGGGTGAGGCGCGGGCGCAGATCGTTCTGCCCGGTGGGATCGCCGACCATCGCGGTGAAGTCGCCCACGAGCAAGGTCACTTCGTGACCGAGCTCTTGAAACTGGCGCATCTTCGCCATGACCACGGCGTGACCGAGGTGCAGGTCCGGACGCGTGGGGTCGAAGCCGACCTTGATGCGCAGCGGACGACCGGTCTTTTCGGACTCGCCGAGTCGCTCTTCGAGCTCCTGGCGGACGTGGAGCTCTTGGACGCCTCGAGTGAGAAGCGCCATTTGTTCGGATACGGGCGGGAAGCTCGGCATGGCGCCCGGACACTACCAGGACGTCGAACGAGGCGTAAACGAGCTTCCCTTGCGAAGAGCGCGCGCGCCTCGAGCGTCTTCGCGAGGTGCGAGAAGAGCGCGCGAGGCGCGAAGGCCCGAGGCGGGCGAGAGCGGGTCAGTCGTCGTCGCCGTCGTCGCCGCCGGTGATGGCGAGGTGACGGCTGTTGTTCACGATCTCTTTCAGATCTTTGCCGACCTTGAAGAAGGGCAGGCGCTTCGGCGGAACGGGCACCGGCTCTCCGGTGCGCGGGTTGCGGCCCGAGTACGCCTTGTACGGACGCACCGTGAAGCTGCCGAAGCCTCGAATCTCGATGCCCTCGCCCTTCTGCAGCGATTCGGTCATCGACTCGAAGACGCAGTTGACGACCAGCTCGGCTCGCGCCTTGGTCAAGTCACTACGCGCAGCAAGAGCGTCGATAAGCTCACTCTTCGTCATGGGCCATGTCCCTCCGCTTGCCAATTTCCCCCATGGTCCTGCCCCGCGTCAAGGTGCGGGACCTCCGAAATGCACGGAATCGGCGAGGATTCGGTCGAGGGACACCGGTCCATTTCGGGCCTCGAGCGTGACCACGAGCTCCTTTCGGCCGACTTCGCCGCCCGTCTTGCCGGTCTCGCCCGGGACGCGCACGACCTTGGGCGGAAGCTCCACGAGCACCGAAGCCCCCTCGAAGCTCCAGGTTTCTCCGGCGATGCGAAGCTCCCCGAGGCTCCCTCGGGGGGCGTGCACCCGCGGGACCAGGCGGTAGGCGCCGGGCGCGAGAGGAAGGGCGAGCGTCGCCCGTGCCGGCCTTCCGGAGTCTTCCGGGGTCAAGGTGAGCACGCGTCCGTTCGACGCGAGACCGGCCATCCAGGTGGGGAGCGCTGCGCCACCTTCTTGCGCGAGCGGCGGCCAGTCCGCCTCCGCCTCGAAACGCATCGCGCCTTCGGGACGCTCTGGCGCCCAGGGAACGATGCGCGCGGCGCCGTGATCCACGAGGTAGAGCCATGTGGGCGGGCGATTCGCGGCGTCGAAGGCGAGCCAATCGTGCGCGTCGTCCCTTCGCCGCACGACGCGCACTTCGCTCATCGCCTTCGACGAAGGCACGTGCCCCAGCGAAAACCCGTGGTCCGTATCGACGAAGACCAGGCCCTCGTGCACGTCGCTGCGGGTGAGCACGTCCGGATCGAAGAACGGAACGCCTTCCTCGCGCGTCGCGAGCATCTGGTGGTCGAAGCTCGTGTGCACGGCGAAGCCGAAGAGGGCCGCGGCGAGCACCAGCGCGGCTCCGCGTACGCTCGTGCCGAGTGAGCCCGACTCGAGCCCCTCGCTCGCGGCTCGCTTCGCGCTCGCTTTGGTTCCGGTCTTCTTGCGCGCGAGCAGCGCGACGCCGACCGCGAGCAGCACGTGCTCGACGGGCAGCGCGTCGGCGTAGAAGCGCGCGCCGCCGCCCGGGTAATTGCCGTCGAAATAGAACGGCACGTAGGCGAGCAACTGCGCCGTCAGCATCGCGCCGAGCATGCGGAGCGACGCGCTCTTCCCGTCGGCGCGAAAGAACGGGAGCAGCACGACCGGCACGAGCAGCTCGAGGTTCGCCGCATCGGCGAGGTGCATCTTCAGGCGACGCGCGGTGGTGGCGAGCGCGGCGTACGCCCCGTATCCGTGCGGCAGGTTGTGCCGCACGAAGTCGCCGTGCTCGAAGAGGCAGCCGATGCCCGCGCCGAATCCGTAGCGAAAACAGCCCGCGGGCGTGTCGCTGCGTGCATAATACAAGAGCTGCGGCGACCCGAGGTACGAGCCGGTGAGCGACTTCTGCCACGCCGCCAGCAGCAAAAGCCCCGGCACGAGACCTCCGAGGCCGACCAAGGCGACGCGCGCGACGTGCGGGAGCAGTCGGCGAGGCGCGGGCGCTTCCGATCCGGTGCGCCTGTGGACGGTGGCGATCACGGTGCCCGCGCAGACCACGAACAGCGCGAGCCCCGACACGGGCCGCGTCGCGAACGAGAGCCCCGTGGCGAGCGACGCCACGAGCACGAAGCGCAGGTCCTTCGTTCCGCGCGCGCGCCACTCGAGCAGCGAGAGGAGAGCCGTGGCCACGTAGAGCGCCGCGACCCCGTGCGACATGGTGTCGGCGGTGTGGTAGCGCAGCGTGGCCGATACGAGCGAGAGCAGCGCGGCCAGCCTGCCGATGTGCTCGGGATGGGCGAGGCGGAGGTCATCGGCGACCCGTGTGCCCAGGCGGAGCGTGACCAGCGCGAGCAGCGCCGCGATGACCGGTCCGACGACGAGCGGCGTGCCGAGCTTCACGCCGAGCGCGAGCACGAGCGGGTAGCCGGGAGGGAAGATCCCTCCGAGGCGACCCGTGCTCTCGTCGTAGACGAGGAAACGTCCGCGCGTCGCCGCCGAGGGAAAGCCCGCCGGAAACGTGAAGCTCCCCCGCGCGAACGAACGCGCTTCGAGCATGTAGGTCGTGGCATCTACGATGCGCGGATAGCCTCGTAAGTAGAGCGCGACGTAGCCGAGGGAGGCGAGCGCCGCCAGGCTCGCCACGATCCACGAGAACCGCCGCAGCGGGACCCCGAACACGCGCTCACCGAGTGCGGCCCTCACGCGCTCGGGGGCGGCAGCGACCGCGAAGAGCGCGATCGACAAGCCGAGCGCCGTGAGCGCCGCGCCGTCCGGTGGCGCGCCCCACGTGCCTACGACGGCACGAAGCTCGGGCACGTCAGTAGTCGTCGCTCGAGCCGCCGCCGCCCGATTTTCCGCCACCGCCGCGATACCCGCCGCCGCTGGACCCACCGCCACCGCCGCCGCCCAGCGCGGAGAGAATGTCGAGGATGAACGCGAAGATCTGCAGGAAGGCGAAGAAGCCGCGCCGGAAGGTCTCGGACACGATGTTGAGCACGATCAGCAGCACGACGAAGGCCACGATGCCGCCGATCACGAACGGGTTCGCGAAGGGGCTCTTCTTCGCGACCGGAGCGACGGGCGGGGGAGCGTCCGCGCGGAGCAGCGCGAGGATCGCGTCGGTGCCGTGGTCGAGCGCCGCATACGTGTGACCTGCCGCGAGCTCGGGTCCGATCACGTCGCGGTTGATGTGGCTCGACTGCACGTCGGTGATGGCGCCGCCCACGCCTTTCCCGGTCTCGATGCGCAGCTTGCGATCGGCCGGTGAGACCACGAGCAAGACGCCGTCGTCCTTGCCGCTCGCACCGACGCCCCACGCGTTGAAGGTCTCGTAGGCCACGTCTTCGATGGGCACGCCGTCGAGCGGAGCCGTGACGAACACCACCACCGCACCTGCTCCGCTCTTGCGTGCGGTGTCGAGCTTACGGTCGAGCGCCTGACGCTCCGACGTGGTGAGCGCTCCGGGAACGTCGACCACGTGACCGACCAGGGGAGGTGGGGTGAAGGCCGCGTGCGCGACTCCCGGCGCGAGCCAAGCGGCGAGCACGGACAGCCCCGATGCCATGGCGAGCACGAGGAGACATCGAAGCGCCCACGTAACGAAGCTGCGGTTCACGCCCTCGGAGGTAGCAAGCGCGCGCCCGAGGTGTCCAGTCGCGCCTCCCGCGTGGAGCCAGGTCGGTTCGTCCGCACCGAGGCGCTTCGCCTCACTCGCGCACCAAAGTCGTGAGGCGCCGTGCCCCTCGAAGGAGACGATGTGGTCGATGTGGGCGCCGCGCCGCACGACAACCCACACGAAAGGACGGTGGAAAACGAAACCATCCGACGGACCGTTCAGGTTGCCGGTTTGGCGTCCGTTTACGAGCGAACCCGTGTACCTCTACTTTTGCGGACATCTTTGCGGAGTGCAGGTTTGTCGCGCGGAAAAAGGAATCCACATGAACGCTCGCAAACTCGCCCTTGCTCTCGCCTCCGGTCTCCTGCTCGTCCTCGGTGCCTGCAAAACCGAAGTGAAGGCCGACGTCGCGTGCAAAGGGCAAAAAGACGGCATCAACTGCACGGTCACCGAGACCCAGGGCGACGCCAAAGCCAAGGTCTGCTGGCAGATCAACATGCCGTGCAAAAACGGCACGACGGTCACCGGCAAGGGCTGCGCGGAGGTCTCCGGAGGCGGCAAGGTCGAGCAGCTCGTCCCGAACTCCGATCTCGCCGGCGACGACAAGTGCGACGAAGCCACCGGCATGACCCTGACCGACATCAAGATCACGAACCCCTGAGGTTCGTCCCTCCGGGCACCGCGTGCTCGCGTGCGCGCGGTGCCGAAGGGGGAGATGCTCGCGTGCTCAGCTCGCGCGACGACGGCGAGCGAGGACGAGAGCCGCCGCGGCCGCGACCGCGACCGAAGCGAGAGGGCCTGAGCCCTGGTTCGACGGAGCGCCTGGAGCCGTGGTGCACGCGCAGCCGGGGTCGCTCGTATCGGCGGATGTCGGAGGGGTGGCCGAGCTCGAAGGAGCCGCGCTGGACCCGGGCGGCGAGCTGCTGCCCGGAGGCGTGGGGCCGCTGCTCGACGGAGGTAGGCTGCCGCCGTCTTCCGAGGGCGTGCCTGCATCCGTGCCGGTCGAAGGCGGTGTGCCGGCGTCGTCGCCGCTCGATGGAGGCGGCTGCACCGAGCCCACCGGCATGCCGGGCGTAAACTCGTTGTCTTCTTCGCCGGTGACCACCACGACCTGGCGGAAATCGATGTCCGCGAAGATGCTCTGGTAGGTGCGGGGCCGCGTGTAGTCGATCAGCGCGTCGAGCAGCACCGGCTCGGACGAGTACGCGTCGGCGTAGCTCGGCATCGCGTTGGTGACCATGTCGAGGTACTTGGTGCCGCTCGGATCGTCCGGGTTGAGCGCGGCGCGCGTCTCGCGCAGGCGACCGTCGACGTACGCGAACGTGTCGCAACCGTTCATGAAAAAGAGCAGGTGGTGTCCGGCCGTGTAGCTGCCCTTGCCGAGCAGGCTTCGCACGTTGGTGCCGAGGCCGGCGTGCCCGCTGTAGAGCACGAGGTCCGCCTCGGGCGTGAGCTGGGCGAAGCGCGCATCGAAGGCCGGACCCTGCGTGGTCACGTTGTCGACGAGCAGCATGTGCACGCGCACCTTCTTCGCGTAGGGCAGCGTGGCTTCGATGGTCACGTCGGGGAAATCCGCGGACGGTCGCGATGGCGCGTTGGCGGGCAGGGTGGTGACCGTGCCGAGCCCGGCGAGCTTCGTGCGAACGTGCTCGGCGAAGCGGCCGTAGCCATCGATGCCCACGTCGGCCGGGGTGGTCGTGCCCTCTTCGTACTTGCCGAACACCACCACGGCGTCGAGGAGGTCGTCCTGCCAGACGCGGTGATACTCCGGGTACTTTCCGGTGGTGTTGGCCGACGACAGGGTCACCTGCGCCGTCACGTCGACCACGTCGGCCGGGGCGAACGAGCAGCTCCACGTGCGCGGCCGGTAGTAGTACCAGAGGCTGCCCGCGTTCACGTCGTGCGCGGAGGGATCGACGCAGCTCGTGCCGTAGCTCTGCGCGAATCCGACCAGCGAATTCCAGATGCCGACGCGCGGAAGCGTGAAGGTGAACGTCGACGGGCGCGGGTGGCCGAGGTTCCACGCGACCGGGAGCTTCGCGTGGTACGTGACGAGGTAGCGGCCGTCGGGCTGGGGCGTGGTCACCACGTTGGTCGTCACGAGCTTCTCGAGCTGCCCGACCGAGTCCACGTCGTTCAGCGAGCCCACCGTGTAGAGCACCTGCGCGCCGATGGCGTCCGGGGCTCCTCCGCTCCAGTCGGTGACCACCTGACCGTCCCACTCGAAGTCGACCAGGGTGGCCTCGGCGCTGGTGAACGCCTGGCGCGATCGGCCCACGCTGGGAAGCGAAGACGAGGTCTGCTCCGCCGGTGCCGGCTCTCGACCCGACGAGCACGCCGCCGCGCTCAGTGAGGTGGCCAAGGTGAGTGCAGTCAGCGTGAGCTTCGATGCGAAGTGGCGCATGATGAGTCCCCTGTCCCGATTGTCTCGATCTCGAAAGTCGAGAAATCCCCGTAAGTCACGCGCCCGATGTCCGAACCCTCGGCGCTCGGCTGCGCAGCTTCTATTGCATGGCGTCTTTTGCTACGCCACACGCTCCGAAACCTTCCCGACGAATCCGGCGAACGGTCGACCGGCTCGGGCAGGCTCGGGCAAACCCCCGTATGCTCCCGGTCGTTCTTCGCGGCGCCACCACCCACAACCTCAAATCCGTCGATCTCGAGCTCGCCCCGGGCACGCTGATCGCCCTCACCGGACCGAGCGGCTCGGGCAAATCGTCCCTCGCGCTCGACACGCTCTACGCGGAGGGACAGCGGCGCTTCGTCGAGAGCTTCAGCCCCTACGCGCGGCAGTTCTTGGAGAGGCTCGAGCGGCCCCCGGTGACCTCGCTCGACCCGGTCGCGGCCACGGTGGCCGTGGATCGCCGCGCCCCGGTGAAATCCAGCCGATCCACGCTCGCCACCCTGGCCGACCTCGAGCCTTACGTGGCCGCGCTGTTCGGCTCGGAGGGCGTGCCGCTCTGTCCGGATTGCCAGGTGCTGGCCGTGCCCACGCGCGCCGCCGAGTCGGCCGAGAAGCTCGTCCGCGAGAACGAAGGGGCCCGTGCGGTGGTGAGCTACGCGGTGAAAATCGCGGACGCCGAGTCGTTCCTGACCCTGCGTGATTCGCTCGCCGTGGACGGCTACCGCAGGCTCGTGGTGGGCGGTGTGGTGCGCGACATCGACGAGGTGCGCCCCTCCGAGGCCACCGCGCGTGACGTGCGCGTGGAGGTCGTGACCGACCGTGTGGTGCTCGCCAAACGCGACGCGCGGCGCCTGCAGCAAGCCTTGGAAGCGGCTTGGACGCGCGGCGAAGGTCGAGCCGAGGTGCGCGCGGAGAGCTCGCCCGGTACGCCTCCCAAGCTCTTTCACGTGGGACGAGGGCTCGTGTGCCCGAAGTGCGCGCGCTCGTTCGAGCCCCCGCGGCCCGCGCTCTTTTCGTACAACTCGCCCCTCGGCGCGTGCGGCGCATGCAAGGGCTTCGGTCGCACCATCGAGGTCGACTGGGACAAGGTCTTCCCCGATCCGGAAAAGTCGATCGCCAAGGGCGCGGTCAAGGCCTGGTCGGGCAAGAGCTCGGAGTGGGAGCGCAAGGAGCTTTTGGCCTTCTGTGGGCGGAAGAAGATCCCCACCGACGTGCCCTGGCGTGCGCTCACGCCCGCCCAAAAAGATCTCGTCATCGAAGGCGAGGGCCACTGGGACGAAGGGAAATTCCCGGGGGTTCGGCGTTGGTTCTCTTGGCTCGAGACACGCACCTACAAGATGCACGTGCGCGTGTTCCTCTCGCGCTACCGCGACTATGTGGCGTGCCGAGAGTGCAAAGGCGTGCGCCTCGCCGAGACCGCGCGCACCTACCGCGTGGGAGGCTTGTCCATCGGCGAGATGCACGGTCTCTCCGTGGGAGAGGCACGCGCGCGGCTCGACGCGCTGTCTCCCGCGACGCCGCAGGGCGCGCGTGTGCGTGAAGCGCTGGGCTCGCGACTCGCGTACCTGGAAGACGTCGGCCTCGGCTACCTCGCGCTCGACCGTCAGGCGCGCACCCTGTCGGGTGGCGAGGCGCAGCGCGCGGGGCTCACCACGGCGCTCGGGGCTTCGCTCACCGGCACGCTCTTCGTGCTCGACGAACCGACCGTGGGCCTCCACGCGCTCGACGTGCCTCCGCTCGCGCGGGCCATGCGAAAGCTCGCAGACGCGGGAAATACCGTGCTCTTCGTGGAGCACGACGCAGGCGCGGTCAAAGCGGCCGATCGTGTGGTCGAGCTCGGCCCAGGCGCGGGCATCGAGGGCGGCCACGTGCTCTTCGACGGCACGCCGGCCGAGCTCGAGAAGCGCCTCGACGTGCCCACGGGACGCGCCTGGAAGCGCAAGCCCGAGCCGCGCGTACCCCGAAAGCCGCGCGGCTACTTGGAGATTCTCGGCGTCGAGGCGCACAACATCCACGATCTCGATTTGAAGCTCCCGGTGGGGCTCATGACCGCGCTCACCGGGCCGAGCGGCTCGGGCAAGTCGACCCTCGCCGAAGACGTGCTCTACCGCGCGGTGGCGCGAACCCTGGGAGACACGACGGTTCCGCGTGCGCTCGACTACCGCGACCTCCGCGGCGCGCAGAGCTTCGCGCGTGCCGTGCTCGTCGATCAATCGCCGCTCGGGCGCACCGCGCGCGGGAACGCGGGCACCTACACGAAGGCCTGGGACCGCGTGCGCGAGCGCTTCGCGGCCGAGCCGGAGGCCAAGCGGCTCGGTCTCTCTGCCGCGCATTTCTCCTTCAACGTGGCCGGGAAGGGGCGCTGCGAAGCATGCGCAGGCGAGGGCTACGAGACCGTGGAGATGCAGTTTCTCTCCGACGTGCAGCTGCTCTGTCCGGTGTGCCGCGGCAAGCGCTTCAAGCCGGAAGTGCTCGCCGTTCGCCACGAAGGCGCGACGGTGGCCGAGCTGCTCGAGATGCCGGTCGAGAAGGTGCTCGCGCTCTTGGACAAGCCGGGCGCGCGAGACTACGTGCTCGCGCGGGCGCTCGAGCCGCTCGTGCGCACCGGGCTCGGCTACGTGCCTCTCGGTCAGCCGCTCTCCACGCTCTCGGGCGGTGAAGCGCAGCGCTTGAAGCTCGCCCGCGCTCTCGGTGGCACGCAAAAAGGCACGCTCTACGTGGTCGACGAACCCAGCGCGGGGCTCCACGCCGAAGACGTAGCCCGTGTGGTCGCCGCGCTGCGTGGGCTCGTGGACGACGGCGCCACCGTGCTCGTGGTCGAGCACGATCTCGATCTCGTGCGTGCGTGCGATCACGTGATCGACCTCGGTCCGGGAGGCGGTCCGAACGGCGGACGCCTCGTAGCCGAAGGCACCCCCGAAGAGATTGCCGAGACCGACACCAAGACCGGACGTGCCCTCCGCGAGCTTTCCGCGAAGGCTCCTCGCCAGACCGACAAGAAGCGCGCAAAGGCCGGAAATCCTGGGCCCTCGGCCATCACGGTGGTCTCGGCGCGCGAGCACACCTTGAAGGACGTCTCGTGCCGCATTCCTCATGGCGCGCTCACCGTGGTCACCGGGCCGAGCGGATCGGGCAAGAGCTCGCTCGCGTTCGACGTGGTGTTCGCCGAAGGGCAGCGCCGCTTCATGGAGACGCTCACGCCCTACGCGCGCCAGTTCTTGCCCACGTTGCCTCGCGCCGACGTGGAAGCCGTGCTCGGCGTGCCTCCTTCGATTGCTCTCGAGCAGCGCACCACCCGAGGCGGCGCGAGCTCCACCGTCTCGACGGTGACCGAGATCGCCCACTACTTGCGTCTCTTGTACGCCAAGGTCGGCGACGTGCACTGCCCGCGCTGCGGCACCCTGGTCGATGCGCGTTCGACCGACGAGATCTACGAATCGCTCGCCCGTGACCCGCGCGCGGAGGTCACCGTGTACGCCCCCGCGGTCGCCGCGCGAAAGGGACTCCACCGCGAGGTCTTCGTGCACGCACGGAGGTCGGGTATCGCCACTGCGCGTGTCGACGGCGCCATCGTGGTCACCGATCCTCCGCCCGTGCTCGACAAAGCCAAGGAGCACACGGTCGATCTGATCGTGTACTTCGGTGCTCCCAAGGCCTTCGCCCGCGAGCCCTTCGAGCGCGCGATCGCCCTGGGGAATGGCGCGCTCAAGCTCGCCGACGGAAAACCCTCGGGAAAGCCCAAGGCCGACGAGGCCGTGCTCTCCACGAGCCGCGCGTGTCCCAAGTGCGGAGAGGGCGTGCCCGAGATCGACCCTCGTTGGTTCTCGTTCAACACCAAACAAGGCCAGTGCGAGGTGTGCGAAGGCTCGGGCGTGCGCGGCGGTCCGGCGGCTCAAGAAGCGGGCGAGACGCGTCCGTGCGGTGCGTGCCAAGGAACGCGTCTCGCAGCCATTCCTCGCGGCGTGCGCATCTTCGGGGAGACCTACGCCGAGCTGTCCGCGAAGAGCATCTCGCGCGCACGGGAAGCGGTGCTCGCGTGGGCGTTCCAGGGGCGCAAAGCCACCGTGGCCGAAGCCCCGCGCACCGAGCTCTTGCGAAGGCTCGGGTTCGCCGAAGAGGTGGGGCTCGGATACCTTGCGCTCTCCCGCGCGGCCATGTCGCTCTCGGGCGGAGAAATGCAACGCTTGCGGCTCTCCGCGCAGCTCGGGGCGGGCCTCACGGGGGCGCTCTACGTGCTCGACGAGCCCACCATCGGTCTCCACCCGCGTGACACCCGCAAGCTGCTCGGCAACCTGCGCAAGTTGGTCGATACGGGCTCCACCGTGCTCGTGGTGGAGCACGACGCGGACGTGATTCGTGCCGCGGATCACCTCATCGACATGGGTCCCTCGGGAGGACAGAACGGCGGACACATCGTGGCCGAAGGCCCCGCCGACGAGGTGCTGGGCGGAAAGACCTCACCCACGGCGCGTGCGCTCGCCGAGCGACAAGACGTGGTGCGCGCGGTACGTCCGCTGCCCAAAGCGTTCCTCGAGCTGCGTGGCGCGCGTGAGCACAACCTGCGCGGGGTCGATCTGCGTGTGCCCGTCGGCCGCCTCACCGTGGTCTCCGGCGTGAGCGGATCGGGAAAGTCGACCTTGGTTTCCAAGGTGTTTTTCCCTGCCGTTCGCAAGGCACTCGGGCTCGTCACGGCAGAGCCCGGCGGATACGACAAGCTGCTCGGGGTGAAGGCCGTCGAGCGCGCCATCGCGGTCGACCAGGCCCCCATCGGACGCACGCCGCGCTCGGTGCCGGCTACGTTCTTGGGCATCTGGGACGAGATTCGAAAGCTCTTCGCGGCCCTCCCGGACGCGAAGACGCGAGGCTTTTCTGCGGGGCGCTTCTCGTTCAACTCGGGCACGGGTGGACGCTGCCCGGGCTGCGACGGGCAGGGCTCGGTGGTGCACGAGATGTCCTTCTTGCCCGACGTGGTGAGCCCCTGCGAGACGTGCGCGGGGCTGCGCTTCGAGCCCTCCACGCTCGACGTGACCTACCGCGATCACTCGATCGGCGACGTGCTCCGGCTCTCCGCCGCGGAGGCCGCCGAGCTCTTCTCGGCCTTCCCCAAGATTGCTCGCCCATTGAAAATGCTCGACGAGCTAGGGGTGGGCTACTTGAGGGTCGGGCAGGGGTCCAATACGCTCTCCGGCGGGGAAGCGCAGCGCCTCAAGCTGGCGGCCGAGCTCACCGCCGGTTCGCACCACGCGCCCACGCTCTACGTGCTCGACGAGCCGACCACGGGGTTGCACACCTCGGACGTGGTGCGCCTCGTGGGTATGCTGGAGAAGCTCGTGGAGCGCGGAGACACGCTGCTGGTCATCGAGCATCATCCGGACGTGATTCGGTCCGCCGATTGGGTGGTCGAGCTCGGCCCGGAAGCGGGAGAGAACGGCGGCACGGTAGTTTTCGAGGGCACACCCGCCGAGCTCGAAAAGGCCGATACGGCCACGGGGCGCGTCCTTGGGAGCCCATTGCCGAGGTCGGCGTCGCCGAAGGCCAAAGCGGTCTCGAAGAAGTCCAAGTCAGCGGTGCCTTGAGTCGAGCCGAATCGAATCGCGCTTCACGGGTTCCATCGAACGAAGACAGGGCGCGAAGCACGGGAGGAACGTGCTTCGCGCCGTGTAAGGTCTTCGTTTTTCGGCCCTCGTGAGGGACGAGGACGCGCGAATCAGTTCGCGTCGGGAGCCGAGCCGCCGTCCGTGGCGGGGCACTCGCGGAAGGTCCAGGCGCAGGTCTTGCCACCCGCTTGGCGACCGCAGTATGCGCCACCGGTGCTTCCGTCCGAGCACCTGACCGAAGGCGCGCCGGGTTGCGGTCCGGAGCATTCGCTGTTCGGGCACACGTCACCGGGGCACGCGAAGCCCAATCCGCACGTGCCGTCGTTCTGGCGAATGCAGCTGTACCCGACGCCGGAGCCGTCGGAGCATTGTTTGGCGATCGAGGGGACAGGATCGTTTCCGCAGGCGCTCGGAGCCGAACAATCGGAGGGCGAGCCGGCGTCGTCACCCGGGCAAGCGGGGAAGTCGTAGCCGCACGAGCCGTCGGCGCGGTAGAGGCACTCACGGCCTACGCCGGAGCCATCGGGGCACATCTTGGCTTCTTCGGTGTGCGCGCCGGTGCAGGTGGTGCACTTCGAGCCGGCCGGGGGATTGGAGACCGGGCAATCGGCGAAGCCGTAGCCGCAGGTGCCGTCGCCATTGGAGAGGCACGTTCGACCGAAGGTGGTTCCGTCCGGGCACACCCGGGCGTCTTCTTGGACGGGACCCGTGCACGAGTTGCAGGCTGCGCCCTTCTGGAGTTGGCCGCCGTTCGAGCCGAGCGAGACGTTTCCGCCACAAGCGACGAGCATGCCGAGGGTGAGAGCGAGCGAAGCCAAAGTCGAAGTTTTCATGTCGATTCTCCCGTATGCGCGGGGTGGTTCCCGTCGCGCTTACTTGGTGATGGCGAAGGGGGCCCGAATCGATCACGAAAAAGAATCACCCGGTTTCGTTTTCGTGATCACCGCCGAATTCTGCGGTCGGTCCCGCTCCTATTGCCCGAGCAGCGTGCGCACGCGCTGCTCGTGAGGTCCGTTCGGCTCACGTGCCAGCAGCGCTTCGCCGCGTGCTTTCGCTTCGCCCGTCCGTCCCGCGCGAACGAGGGCCTCGATGCGCAAGACCTCCGCCTCGCTGCCCAGAAAGCCTCGTGGATAGGTGGCGTCGTGCTTGGCGAGTGTCGCGAGTGCTTCTCCCGTCGCGCCGCGCGCGATCTCGGCGCGCGCCCGATCGAGCAGCGCGACCTCGTCGCGGAGGGTGGTCTCACGCGGGCTCTCGGGCGTGCTCGAGGGCTTGATCGAGGCGCTCGGTTTGGGGGCTTCGAGCGCTTCGGGAGCGGCTTTCGGGCCTCCGGAGGAGGTAGCGGTCCCTTCGAGCACGGGAGCTGGAACGTCGAGATTGGGCTCCGCGACAGGTGCGTTCGCGAGGGGCGTATTCGGCGTCGGCGACTCGATTCTCTTGGGCGTGGGCCCGTTCGGTACGCTCGTGCTCTCGACCGAGACGTTGGGACGCGCGGGACTCGAGCCGAGCTCGTGGCGGGCGATGGCCGCGCCACCGGTGACGGCGAGGCCCACCGCAGCGACGCCCACGAGCTTGGTGAAGAGCGAGACGCCCGCGACTTTGGCTACGGTTGCGCCCGCGCCCGCACCGGCGATCCCCGCGCCGATGCCTGCACCTCCCGCACCCGCACCAGCCGAGGCTCCTGCGCTTGCACCGGCGAGCCCCGCGCCTGCGGTCGCTCCCGAGCTGCCCGCAGCCAGCCCGGCTCCCGCGGTCGAGCCCGATGCGGCCGTGGAGGTGGCCGTGGCGGTCGTGGCTGCGGTGGCCGCGCCCCCGGTGAGCGCCGCGGCGCCGAGGACGGTGCCGGCCACGCCGAGGCGCAGCGCGACCCGATCGAAGCTCTCCGCGCTCGGGGCGTCGTCACGAGCGGAAGAGAGCAAGAGCGCGGCAGGGCCGTGGTCGTGGTCGCGGTCGAGGAGTCGTCGAGGCTCGCTCATCGGGCCTCTCCTTTCGTGTTCGGGAAGAGACGGGAAACTTTGCCCTCGAAGGCCTCACGCGCGCGCCTCAGGCGGGACGCCGCGGTGCCGACGGGAATGCCCACGAGCTCGGCGATCTCGGGGGTGGAGAGCTGCTCGAGCTCGTAGAGCACGAACACCGTGCGAAGGTCGTCGTCGAGCGACTCGAGCACCGTGTCCAGAAGTGCGCGCGCGCGTCCGCGGTCGAGCAGCTCGTCGGGCCGCGAAGCGATGGCCTCCATCTCGGGTGGGGTGGAGAAGCCGACTTCGTGGCGGCTCGAGGCGAGCCTTCGCATTTGAGACGCGATGCGCATGGCGGTTCCGAAGAGGTAGGAGCGCTCACTCCCCACCCGTATGTGGGCAAGCTTCTGCGAAGCGATCACGAAGACCTCTTGGGCCGCGTCGTCGACGCGCGCCTCGGGCACACCGAAGCGCCGGAGCTGGCGCCAGATGAACGTGTAGTGCTCGTCCAGCATGGACCGGACGCGACGGTCTTCCTCGGGCGTGCGCACGAGCGGCGCAGACGAGGCGGCCGAACGCGAAGAAGGCGAAGAAGACGAGCTTGCGTGGTCCCCCGACTCGGGCGCCTCGGATTCCGGTGCTCCCGGCGCGCGCTCGCCCCGCCCGTGAGCCAAGTCGGCCCGCGAAGCCCCGAGGCCATCGACCTCGTCGGACGTGGAAAAAGCAGGGGTCACCATGTCCTATGGTCGCACGTCCTCGGATCGATCACGAAAAGTGAAAGGAAGGAGGACGAGCCGCTCGCGCCCCCCGGACGCGTTCTCTGGAGGGACACACCCCGATGTCGTGCGTGGGACCAAAGTTGGTCAAGGTTCGGCTTGCGAAGGCCTCGGTTCTTCGCGATAGAAGGTAACCGGTCTTGGTCCGAGTAGATGCTCGACCTCGGTCTTCGTGTCCTGCGTAAACTTGCGAAAGGTGAGGGGAAACGTGAAAAATCTCCGAACGAGCTGCTTGGGGTTGGGTCTCTTGGTCGTGTCCGTGGCGTCGGGTGTAGCCTGCGGGAGTGATCCCTCCCCGGCCACCGTCGCCGACGGCGGCACGTCCGGAACGAGCACGGGAAATCCTCCTCCGCCCCCACCGGACGGTGGGGTCATCGAGAACCAGCTCCCCCCTCCGGCACCCAAGCCGGACGAGCTCACCGAGGCGTTCGGCATCTTCGTGTCGCCTCAAGGTACGCCCGAAGGCGACGGCACCCGCAAGAAGCCCCTCTCGACGCTGAGCGCGGGCATGAAGCGCGCGAAGGCCGACAAGAAGCGTCTCTACGCGTGCGCCGGCACCTACCCGGAGGCGCTCAAGTTGGAAGACGGCGTGTCCGTGCTCGCCACCTTCGATTGCACGACCTGGGCGCTCGGCACCGAGCACGCCAAGGTCGACTCGCCCACCAGCCCGGCCGTGGAAGCCAAGGGCATCGCCACGCCGACCCGCATCGACGGTCTCTACGTGCGCGCGCCGGCAGGCACGCTCGAGGCTCCGAGCAGCATTGCCGTCCTCGCGACGGACTCGTCCGGTCTCACCTTCGTGGACGCGCAAATCGAGGCGCGCGAAGGCGCGTCGGGTGTAGCGGGCACGAGCCCCGCCCCGTTGGTCCCGAATCCGGTGGCTCCGGGGGACAGGCTTGCCCCGGCTGCTTGCAATCAACTCCTCCCGGGGGCCCCAGCCTGCACGCCGACGAAATACGTCATTCGCGACGGGAGCATCGGAGGTGTGAACACCTGCCGCAGGGCGGATGGCACGTCGTTCGGAATGTCTCAGGGCGGGCGCGGGGCGGCCTCGGGCATTTACGGAGGTGGGCTCTCGATCGCCATCGGCACGCCCGCTGCCGGGACATCTGCCGGTGCGCCGGCCAGCTCCGGCACCTCGTCGACCGGAGGTTCCTTCACCGAAGAAGGATTCACCCCGGGCGACGGAACGGCAGGGTCGAACGGCGCGCTGGGGGCCGGAGGTTCAGGTGGCGTCGCGGCGGTCGACGTGTCCTCAGCGGACAGTGTCAGCCGATGGACGTCCAACGGACCTGGCGGGGGAGCAGGCGGATGTCCAGGCCTCGCCGGTACGGCGGGCAAGGGGGGAGGCGCGAGCGTTGCCGTCCTCGCTTTTCGGAGCCCGATTGGCTTCGAACGTTCGACGATTCGCAGCGCCAATGGCGGGAGCGGTGGGGCAGGTAGCTTCGGCAGCGACGCGACCGCAGGACAGACCGGGGGCAATCCTGTCTATATGCAGGTCGTCGTGGTCGGCGGCGCTCGTCCCGGAGAGCCGGGAGGTCAGGCAGGCGTGAGCGGTCACGGCGCGGGCGGTCCTTCGATCGGCGTGGCGCACAAGGGCGGTGCTCCTCGCGTGGTCGACTCCAAGTTCGTGATTGGAGCACCCGGCGAGAGCCCGGGCGCGGATCAAAAGCAGGATACGGTGGGTGGAACCACGCGCACCATCCCCGCCGCCACTCCTGCGGTCGCCAAGAACACGCTGCCGCTCGATTGACACTCGCGGGGTAGCGGGTTTCTCTTCGCGGCGCATCGAAGCACTCGATGCGCCGCTTCTCTTTGTCTAGTTGCCCGGCTCGAGGTTGCTCAAAACGAAACGCGGCGCCCCCCTCTAGAGCGCCGCGATCGAGAGCCGGTCGAAACCGAGTGAGCTACGGACAGCTCTCCGCGGGCGGTAGGTCCACCGAGAACACTCGGCCATCCAGCGTCGCGAAGAGCACCTCGGTGCCACGAATGGTCACCGCGTACACCGAGTCTTGTGCCGCATTCGGGCCCGAGAACAACGAGCGCTGCGCGACCGCACGCGCCGTGCAGGTCGAGATGGCTCGAACGCCTGCGGGACCCGCTCCCCAGACCACGAAGTCTTTGGTTGCGGCGAGCGTAGGCACGCGGATTCGCGAAACACCGGCCGGAACCGGATCGTCGATGTACTGCACATAAGGAACGTTCACGTCCGTGAGCAGCGACGCGTCGGTCACATCGGCCTTCGAAAATTCACGACGGAAGATCGCTCCTTTGAACGTCGGCGTGGTCGCGCCGCCCGTGAAGAACGCCTCGGTCGAGTTGCTCGCGATGTCCACGATAGCCGGGCGATCCTGGTAGGGGGCGGGGTACTTGGCGAGCGTCGAATGCGGGAGGTCCCCATTGATGGCAACCGGAGTGCCGGTCACCTTGACCTCCGCGAACCCGTTGGGGTTGGTCACCGCAACGAGGGCCTGGCCTCCCGGCTTCAGGGCGGCTCCGAACATTCCGTTCGTGAAGGCGGGGACGAAGCGCGCGATCAGTGTGGACCCCGTGAAGGAGACAGTCCCGGTCTCGTAGAACCCGAAGGAGCTCCCTACGGGCGTCACGCCGGCCAAGGCGGGGAAGTCGTCCCTGGACGTCTGCAGCGTGGTGCGGTTGTAGCACCAATAGGCCGTGTCGCCCGCGGTGCAGGCGACGTTGCCGGAGGCTGCCAAGAATCGCGCACGGTCGCGCGCCTCGTAGTCCGTGCCGTTGATGGTCGGAAGCAAGGGAATCTCGTTCGGTCCGCCCGAGTCGATCAGCGCCAATCCCACTTTCCCGCGGACCCAAATCAACGAGCCGGCCGTGGCGATGCGGGCGGGTTCGTTGATTTGCGTGAGCTTGGCGATGAGCGTGGGACCCTTGGGGCCCGCCTCGGCCGCGTCGCGCGCGTCGGGGCCTGCGTCTTGGATGGGAGCAGCCCCATCCTCCAGAGGCTCCGGGGTCTCGTAATACGGCACTCGGGTGGGGTCCGAGGGGGCCTTGTCGCGGACGGCTCCGTAGAGGGCGTTGCAGCGGGGGCGCAGGGCGGTTTTGGCGTCGCAGTTGGTGGCGACCGAGACGCGCGTCACGCGGGTCTTCGGATCGGTCGAGGTGAGGCGGTCGCATGCCTCCGGGGGGAGCGCGTACGTCTTGGTGGCTTCGTCGTAGCGGCCGTCCCAATCGAGCGGAACGAAACAGTCCTTGTCTTTGCAGCCGCTCGCCGGATCGCGCACGAGGCCGAAATTCAGGGTCTTCGTGTTGGCCAAGAGGTTCGGGATACGCACCTTGCAGCCGACGATGTCTTCGGCCTTCAAGGTCTGCTCGTTGGCGAAACACGAGGTGATGTCGAAGCAGGTGCCGCCCTCGGCCACGCCCGTCTCGGCGCTGACGCCCAGCGCTTCGCCGTAGACCTCGCGCACCAAGTCCGCGCCGCTCACCTTGATGAGCGCTTCGGGCGCGACGTTCACGTCGATGCAGCGTCCTTCGCTCGAGGTCTGGCCGGCCGGGCAGGGAAACGTGACGCCCGGAAAGAGCGCGGCCATCTCGGGGAAGTTCTCCGTGGCCGAGCCGGTCACGTCACGCACGACCACGTTGCCGGCCACGCCCGCGTTCGCGGTCCGCGTGCCTTGGCTCTTGGTCAAATGACTGGCGGAGAGCCAATTGAGCGGCATACGCAGCAACGTGAGCTGCGCCGAAGGCACGGTGGCGATGCTGTCGCGCACCACCCGAAGCTCGCCGTTTTTGTAGCCGGCGATGCGGATGTGCACCGGGGTGCTCTCGTTCTTGGGCTGCAAGATGGAGAGCGTGCCGGGCAGCTTCACGGTCTTGTCTTCCGAGACCTCCGCGCGCACGCTGGTCTTCACCTCGCCGTCGACGCCCACGTAGAGCCCGACCTCGTCGAGATCGGCGACCAAGGCCATGTCCGTGGCGACCGAGACCACCAGGGCCGTGGGTTCTTTGCTGCAGGCGACGTGTCCGATGCAGGCTGCTCCGGCCACCAGGGCGAGCAGTGCGCCGAACGCACGGCTGCGTGTGCGAAACGAGAGCGTATTGCGGGGATTGCGCGGGACCGAAGTCTGGAAGGTATTCACGGGGAGGGTTCCTCGGGGCTTCATCAAAAGCGAATGCCGGTGTTGACGACGCTCGGAGGGAGCGTGCCTGCAGGAACGCCCGATTCGCGTCCCGGCTTGGCGGCGAAATAGATGCCCGTGGTGGCGCCTGCCGCGGCCACCACGCCGATGCCGACCAGCACCCACGGGAGCACGCTGCCGCGCTCTTTTTCGAGGGTGACCGACAGATCGCGGTTCTCGAGATCACGCAGGGTGATCTCCTGCTGCGAAGGCGCGAAGCCCGAGGCGGTGACCTTGAGCGTATGACCGCCGCTCGGCACCGTTCCCGTGAAGCTGCCCGTGCCCACCACTTTGCCGTCCAGCAGGATGGTGTCTCCCGGATGGGCGTGCACCGAGAGCTTGGCCTCGTGGACCAGGCGCTTCGGCGCAATCACCACCTCGAAGGTGCCATTGCCCGGCCCGGAGACCTTTTGGGTGAGCTCGGCGAAGTCGTCTTTTTTTGCCGTGACCGTGTGCTCACCCACGTTGACCAGCAGCGGGTTTTTCGGGTCTACCTCTTCGCCGTCCAGGTAAACTTTGGTGCCCGGCTCGGCCACTTTGAAGGTCAGCGTGGTGGTCAGCGATTGAAGGCCCGCCGCCACCGCCGTGGCCTCGTCTTGATCGGCCTCGGAGAGCAGAGAGGCGCCCTCTTTCTGGTAGCGCCGCACCAGCGTGAGCGCGCGCCCGTAGCGCTTCAGGTTCTTCTCGCAGGTGGCCATGTTCCAGAGCAGGCGCGGATCGGGGAACTTTTTGTACGCGGCGTCGAACTTCGCCAATG
Source organism: Polyangiaceae bacterium (assembly GCA_965225775.1). Classification (GTDB taxonomy): domain Bacteria; phylum Myxococcota_A; class Polyangia; order Polyangiales; family Polyangiaceae; genus JAAFHV01. The sequence continues at coordinate 541,124 of OZ245328.1, forward strand.
CCCCCGCAAAGTCCGAATTCTGCACCAGCACGAAGGCGTCGTCGTATTCGGCTTTGGCGTCCTTCGGGAGCGTGTCCGCCAGGGAATGCACGCGCGGCGTTCCTTTGGGGGAAGCGGCGTGCGCGGTCTTCTCGCCCGGGACGAGGCTCGCGCCGAGCACCACGCCGAGGCCGAGCACGGACAGGAGCACGAGGCCGGTCTTGCGCGCCATGCGGTGAGCGAGCGTCACCGAAGCCTGCGGCGCCAGGGAAGAGCGTGAGCGAGAGCGGAAGAGAGAGGCGTTGGTCATGGGAAGCTCGAGTGCCGACGGGCCGAAACGGGAAGGTGTGTGGGAAGGTCGAACGCCTCCACGCGACCGCGACGGACGCGGCCTCGCGAAACGCAAGACGGGCAGGACAGGCAGGACGAAGTACCGAGGGAGTAACAGCAGCCGCGCCGAAAGCTCGCGGGTCTAGAACGATTGAAGTCCGGTCGAACGGGTGACCCGACGAGACGAGCCGTGCTCGCTCATTTGAAGGTCATGTTGTTGGGATTGGGGCGAGTCGACTTGGGGGCGGGAGCGGCGGTCGCCGGTGCGGCAGGTGTCGCCGGTTCTGCCGTGGGTTTGGGCTCGACCTTGGCCACTTGGCCGGTGGGCGCAGCGGGAGCGGTCGGCGCGGATGCCCCCGCCTTTTTGCCCGCGCCCGCGGTGCCGGCGGCGCTCTTGCCCGTGGGGCCGACCGGGAGGGCGTCTTTGGGGGCTTCGGTGGTTTGGGCGGTTGCGACCGGAGGCTCGGGCGTGGAAAGGGGCGCGCTTGCCGCTGCGGAGACCGTCGCTGCCGGGGTGGTCGGCACGGCTTGCACTTGGGCGCTCTCGGGAGGAGGGCTCGAGGCGTTGCTGGAGGAATGGCTCTTTCCGCGCGCCACGAGGAGCAGCACCACCAACGAGGCGACCGCCAATCCGCCCCCGAGAAGGCCAATCATCAAGAAGCGCCCACGAGGTGCCGGCGGCGTGGTGGACGCCATGGCCAGCGCTTCGGGCGCGGTCTGCGAGAGGCGCGCGCCGTGGGCTCCGCTCGGCGGGGGACCTTGGTCGCCTCGGGCCTGAAACGAAGCCGGACCGACCGAGGCGGGCGGGCCCTGCATGGGTTGCGCGTGAGGCGGGCCCTGCATGTGCTGCGCGTGAGGCGGGCCCTGCATGCGCTGCGAGTGGGGCGCCTGGTCGGAAAGAGTTGGGCCTTGTGGAACGAAGGGCGACCCTCCGTGCGGGGGCGGGACCGGCTGCGTGCCGGGGGCGCCCGGGAAGCCTTGCGCAGGACCCGCATGACCTTGGCCCGCATGACCTTGGCCCTGCGCGAAGGCCACCGGCACCGGCACCGGGGCGCTCGGGAGCACGCTGCTCGAGCTGTGCATGCGTTGCACGTCGAGTGAGCCGACATTGAGCTGACCGGCGTCGACCCCGAGCACGCGGGCGATTCGTTTGGCGCTGGTGACGGCCTCGGGGGTGGCCACCAAAGAGGCGAGGTCACCGGCGAGCTCGGCCACGTCGATGTAGCGCTGGGAGGGATCACGCTGCATGCAGCGGTGAATCACCCGAACCACGCCCTGGGGCGCGTGCGGGTCGATGCTGGCGAGCGAGATGAGCGAGCCTTCCATGACCGCGGCCACCACCTCGGGTCCGGTGGAGCCGTGGAAGGGGTAGCTCTGGGTGACGAGCTCGTAGAGCGTGACGCCGAGAGCCCAGATGTCGGTGCGCTCGTCGCAGTACTTGGCGTTGCGCATCTGCTCGGGCGCCATGTACGGAATGGAGCCGAAGCTGGCCTGGGTCTTGGTGAGGCCCACTTCGTCGTCGAGCATCTTGGAGATGCCGAAGTCGAGCACCTTGATGATTTGGCCGCCGTCGGGCTGGCGCGCGAGGAAGAGGTTCGCGGGCTTGAGGTCGCGGTGGACCACGCGCAGGGCGTGCGCTTCGGCGATGGCTTCGCACGCTTCGAGGATGTACCCGGCGGCTTCCAGGTACGGCAGCCGCCCCGTGCGCTGCATACGCTCGGAGAGGTCTTCTCCTTCGAGGTACTCCATGACCATGAAGGGCGCGCCGTCGGGGAGGGTTTCCACGTCGGTGACGCGGGCCACGTGCTCGCCGCGGATGCGTGCGGCGGCGCGCGCTTCTTGGGCGAAGCGCTGGAGGAGCTCGGGCCGGGCCACGTGCTCGGGCTTGAGGAATTTCAGGGCGACGCGCTGGTCGAGTTGGACGTGCGTGGCGAGCGCCACCACGCCCATGCCGCCCCCGCCGAGCACACGCTCGATGCGGTACTTGCCGACCAGGATCTGCCCGGCTTTCAGGTACGCGTCGTCGTTTCCGCTCATACCGGAGAGAATAGCTGAAAAGGGACCAGCCCGGGCACGCGATCTTCGCGTCCGCCCCTCCTTCGCACGACACTCGTTTACGTGAGGATCAGGCGTGTCCTTTCGAGGAGCGGGTCTTCGTCCACACGCGCGCGAAACCGCTCGGCTCGCGGGTCGCGGGCCTTCGAGGCTCGCCGCCTGAAGTGCCACTTGGCCAAGCCGCTACGCCAGATCTGGCGCGGGTACGCCAAAAGTGGCGCGCCAAAAATGGCGCGATGGGGGCCTCGGCCTACGCTCGAAGCGCCCAGGCGACGCCGGGCCTCTCTCGTAAGTGCTTGAAAACTGGTCAAGCTTCGGAAGGTCTACCGAAGGTCGCGCGGGAGCCGGTCAACCACGGTCAGGCCGCGCGAACGCCTGAGCCGCCGCCATCCCCACGCCTGAAGGGGCGGCTAAGGGCGGCGCGTGAACGAAAAGAGCGCGCGAAGGTCGAGACCATCCCGGCGCGTGAGCGAGAAGAGCGCGCGAAGGTCGAGACCATGCCGGCGCGTAAGCGAGAAGAGCGCGCGAAGGTCGAGACCATGCCGGCGCGTGAGCGAGAAGAGCGCGCGAAGGTCGAGACCATGCCGGTGCGTAAGCGAGAAGAGCGCGCGAAGGTCGAGACCATGCCGGCGCGTAAGCGAGAAGAGCGCGCGAAGGTCGAGACCATGCCGGCGCTTAAACAAGAAGAGCGCGCGAAGGTCGAGACCTCCCGTTCATCCGCAAATCCCGCGCGAAGGTCGGTCATGGGCAAGCGCTCGGCGTTTTGTCTGCAGTCTGCAGGCTGCAGGCTGCTCGCTCGTGAAGTCGCCTACCAGGTCGCACTCGATTGACGCGCGATGCACTATCCGGATTGCGGGCTGGAAGAAGGTCTGCCATGGTCCGCTGTCGGTTTCGGCCAGGTCCGGTCCGGTACGGTTGGAGAGGGGGGCGAATTGTCGATTGCCCGAGGTGTCCCATGCCGCTCGTCGTTTGCTCCCGTTGTGACCGCCACATTCGCCCGACCGAGGTTTGCCCGTATTGCCAGGAGCTGACCGAGCCGCGGGTGGATCGTGACCTGCCCTGGCGACCGGCGCGAGCGCTTGCTTCGGCGACGCTGCTCTCCCTCGTGGCGGCCGGTTGCGGCTCGGAGGTCTCGAGGAATGCTCTATACGGGTCACCCGAGCCGTTCGGTCCCTACGATGCAGCGGCCGAGGCCGCCCCTTCGACCCCACCGCTCTTCGACGCCGCTCCGGAGGATGCAGCAGAAACGAGCGACGATGCAGGAGACGCATCGGATTCGGGTGACGCGAACGACTCGGGGGCCTCGGCCGACGCGGACGCGAGCGATGGCTGAAGCACGTTCGGTACGTGTTTCGCATCGCCGGGGCGTGCTTCGTGGTGCGGGCGTGCTGGTCGGGCTGGTGGTGCTCGCTCAGGTCGCGACCAGCCTCGGCGGCTGCGAGTCCGGTCCGTCCGACACCCCTCCGGCCGCGGACTCGTCCGTGCCGGAGGTAGGGAGTGACGTTAGTATGCCTCGTGATGCGGCGCGCGAAGCGGCTGCTTCGGGATCCAAGATTAGGTTCGAGGATTGGGCGCGGTGGGACGACTACTCGGCCAACTGCGAGTTGCGGATCCCTGTGAGTAAGGAACAGTTTCCTCCGCCGCTTGTGTGGGAACCCACGCCAGCGTACGGCACCACGGGAATTCGAGGAAAGCGAGTCCGCATCGACTGGGACCCAGCTCCGAGTGGAGACTGGATGCGCGACAAGAACGACGGCCTCGTCATGGCCGATGGTACGGTTCTCCTCCAGATTGGCGAGGCTCGTGAGTCGGGGTACCTTCATCTAATCGCGGACTTGAACGGTGAAATATGGTCTGCGATTTACGCCCCTCTGAAGAAGTGTGCGCTCGACAGTCGCCCGAGTAACGGGAGTCGGTATGCCTACGGCATGTACGAGTATGTCCAAGGGGTTGAATCTGTGACTCACGGAGCTATCGGAGGAGTTATCGGAGCCTCGCGTCCGTCGGCCATAGCGAAGTACGAGCGTTCGCGTGGCGTCACGGCTGCGGAGCAGGGCGTGGTGGAGGGCGAGGGCGCCTTTCTGTCCGTCGTGATTCATCCGTGGGACGGAGTTTCCCCTTCGACCAAGGTTTTCGGCGGACTCTCGATCATTGGGCTTCGGGCGTACCAGGACCTCTTCTTCTTTTCGGTGTCCACCACCGATATCGGTGCCATAAAGGTGTACACTCCCGAACACGGACTCAAGGACATGGTCACCTACCCAGGCGACCGATCACGAGGGGCTGCAAACCTGAACACCGACGGCAATGTGTGGGTTTGGCTGGAGGGAAGCGATCGACCGGCAGGTGAGCTGCTCTTCCCGAAGGTGGCTCTGATGACGTCGCCATTCGTCCGTGACGTATCGAGGATCGCTCCGCGTGCGGTGCGAACCGACTTGACCGGCAACGGATTGGGAACGGCGAGTCTCGTGACCGCGTGTGGACGCGTCGCGCGCTACGCAGCCAGGAACTTCCCCGATGGCCACGTCGACATGGGGTTCGAGATCTTCAACCTAACCGATGGTACCGGTTGGTTTTTGCCGCAGTTCATCGCGGGTGTCGGTTCATTCTCGACGTTGATGGCCCTTACGTGCGACGAGATCGTGCTGATGTCAAATCAGACCGTGCCTAACGAGGAGAGCCGCAACACCGTAGTGCGGCTAGAGCTCTCGTCACTTGCGGCCTTTCAGTTGAATTGAGTCGTAGCCGCTTCGAGGATTCCGATGCCGCTAGTTGTCTGTTCCCGATGTGACCGCCACATTCGCCCGGCGGAGGTCTGCCCGTATTGCCAGGTCATGACCGAGCCGCGCGCGATCACGGAGCCGTCATGGCGGCCCGTGCGGCTTGCAGCTACGGCGAGCCTGCTTGGGATCGCGCTGGCTGCGTGCGAGACGACTTCCGGCATCTCACTATACGGCGGGCCGGAGGAAGTCCTCCCCCTGCCGGAGGCGGGCCCAGTGACGCCGCCACTATTCGACGGCGCGCCCCAAGATGCTTCGGAAGCGGGCGACGATGCACAAGACTCATCGAATACCAATGACGCGGGTGATTCGGGCGGCTCGACCGATGCGGACTCGGGGGATGCCGCCGACGGATGAGCCGGGACGCGTCAGCAACTGGCTCTCGCTCACCGATCCACTTTCATCTTGCACGCCGTTTCGACCCATGATCTGCTCCTTGTGCCGTGAATGAAACGCGGGGGGGAGGCAGCGGGGGGTCCGCGTGCGCCAGGTCTCGCGTGCGTTGGGAAAGGAATGCCTGATGGCCACGAAGAAGAAGACCGCGAAGACGTCGTCCACCAAGGCTTCGACCAAGGCCGCGGGCAAGGCCAAGAAGCCCTCGAGCTCGACCCCCGATGGAGACGCCCTGGCTTGGGCGGCCGCACCGGTCGCCGGAACCTTGGCCGACTATCAGCGCTATGCTCCCCTCGCCGAGAAGATCGAAGCGCGCGACGTGGTGGTCATGCGGGCAGACCCGAACTTGGCCTACCACAATGTCGAAGCCGGGGTAGCGCTGCTCGCCCCGCTCGAGGCGCAGGTGAAGAGTGACCTGCCCAAAGAGAAGTTCGCCGAGCTTCTGGAGACCAAGGCGATTGCGCTCGGTCTGGCGTACATCGCCAACGCCGCCGACGTCGCGCCGGATGGCAGCACAGGAGAGATTGGCAAGCTCCTCGCCGAAGCGAGCGCTCTTCGCGCCGTCTTGATGCCCGCGGCCGAGGCCGCCGCGGCCTCGGGCCTGGTCGACGGGCGTGAGGTGAAGAACATCAAGGCCGGCCGAGGCAAGCTCGACCTGGCCAAAGACAACGTGGCGCTGGCCGCGCTCTTCCGCACGAGCGCCGCTGCGCTCCGCGGCAAAACCGCCGTGACCCCGCAGCAGGTGGCGCGCGCCGAAGAAGTGGGAACGGCGCTGGTCGCGCTGATCAAGCCCAAGGGCACGGTGAAGCGCACCAAGAAGGGGGCCAAAGCCGACCTGGCCGACGCCCGCAACCGCATGTGGACGCTCCTTCTGAACCGCTACGAGCGGGTCGAGCGCGTCATCGCCTACCTCCTCGGGCCGCGCTTCCCTTGCCCCCGGCTGCAGTCTCGTATCGCCACGCCGAGCAAGAAGCCGAAGAAGGGCGAAACGCCCAAGCCGGGGTGAGGGACGTCGCTCGAATGGTCGATTGAATCGACCCGAAACGGGTGCCTGCTAGGACATACGGATGCTCGAGCGTCTTCCTTCGCGTTGGTGCGGTCCTCTGGCGTCGGTGGCGGTGGTCTCGGTGTTCGCGTTGGCCGCGTGTTCGACGGCATCGACCACTGCCAACGATGCGAGCGCCCCGTCTCCCGATGCGTCGGCACAGGACGCGAGCGCGTGCGAGACGCCCGTCCTCCGCAAGGTCGACGCGCAACGCGGGTGCCTTGACCGGAATGTCCTCCCAGTCGGCCTTTGTTACACGACGGGCATCGCGTCCAAGAGCTCGTATGCCTTCTGTGCCGCGTCGCCGAGTGGCGACATGTTCGTGGCAGGTGTTTCAGGGAGCTCGAGATACCGGGGCGAGGGCTGGACCTTCGGACCTCAGAACTACATGGACCTGAAGATGCCGGACGGTCCCCGGCTCTCCCCCGAGAACGAGGCGGCTTGCGGTCGAGGTTTGACGCTCCTCGAAGCCGCGGCGGATTGCGACAAGCCGGACGCGGGGAAGCCCGCGCCTGACGCCTCGGCCGAAGCGGACGCCTCGGCCGATTGACTACTTCTACTCCTCGTCGACCTGGTGCTCCACTTCCGAGATCTCCAGCATCACGCGGGGCAAGCTGCGCTTCTTTTCGTGCTGGGGATAGGGATCGACGAGCATGGTGCCCGGGCTCCAGGCAATGAGCGGGTGGTGGCGGTAGACGCCGTCGGCGACCCGCTGCTCGATCTCGCGGAGGAGCGGCACGATGGTCTTTCCGGTGGGATCGGTCTGGGCCTCGCGATCGCCCGCGTATTGGAGGTACCAATAGGGCTGCGCGCGCCAATAGATGAGCAGCGCCGTGGCGAGGCTGCAGCTCGGATTGCGAAGGGCGGTGAGCAGCTTCTTCGCGCCGTCGTCCCAGTTGTAGCGGTCCGCCCAGGCGTGCAGCGTGAACGGATCCATCTTTTTGGGGTCTTTGGTCGGTTTGGACAGCTTGAAGAACGTTCGTAGTCCGGGGACGACCTGCTTTTGATGCTCGTGGCAGGTGATGGTCGCGAGGTCGTTGCACGCGACCAGGATCACGTCGCGAAGGCGCTTGCACTTCCGGAGGTCGAGCTTCGTGAGCGGCATGCGCGCGAGCACGAGGCCCTCGAGCGCGACCGCGTCGGACAGGTCGAGATTCGTCAGGGGCGCGTCGCTGCACCGAAGTTGCGCGAGCGCCGAGCAGCCCGAGAGGTCGAGCGTGCGCAACGATTGGCCGCCGCAGGCCAGCGAGGTGAGCGCTTTCCTCCCGGACACGTCCAGCGCGGCGAGCGTGCACTCGTCGACGTGGAGGAGATCGAGGCCATCGCTCGGGGGCAGGTGGAGCGACGTGAGCGGATTGTTCGAGGCGATGAGCGTGCGGAGCTTCGGGTTCTGGCGTACGTCCAGTGTCTCGAGGCCACAATGGGCGACATTCAAGACCTCGAGCGCGGGCAATCCGGTCACGTCGATCGTGCCGATGCGCGCGCCCTGCGGGGTCTTCGGGTAGAGACAATTGTGGGCGAGCAGCTCGCGAAGGTGCGGCAATCGGCCGAGGACCAAGGAACGGAGGCGGGGGCCGCTGCTCGGCTCACGGTAGTGAGCGTTGTCGTTCCAGCCGCACTCGAGGGTCTCCAGCTCGGTCAGCGCGGACACGTCCAAGCGTTCGATCGGCGTATTGGCACAGCGGAGCTTCCGGAGCTTCGGGAATCGCGCCGCCTCGAACGTATCGAGCGGGTTTCCCGCGATGCGCAGCTCTTCGACGCCTGGGGGTAGCGCGAGCGCGCGCTGGCGACAAAACTCGATCGACGCGACCTCGAGCGCGCGATTGGACGTGAGCGAAATCTCGACGTCTTGATTGAAGAGATGGATCTCGCGAAGCTCGCGGAGGGGCGCGCCGTCCACCACGAGCGTTCGTCCGCTCGGCAAGCCGGTGGGCGAGAAGTCGCGCAAGTCGAGCCGCACGACGTGCCCTCGTTCGTCGAAGATGACCCAAGGCCGTTGGGGGGAGAAGCTCATCGAGAGCTCGAGCTGCTCCAGGGACAGGTTGGCTTGCTCGGCGAGCTGGACGAAGAAGGCGTGTTCTTCCGGCAGAAAAACCATGAGTGTGGACGCTACCACGGGGCTCGACGCTCCTCTCGTCCCCGCAAAGTCCCCGCGAAAGGTGCGCCGACGTGCGTCGCTTCGCGGCAGTTCTTCTCGGCCCATGCTCGCCACGTGCGCGCGCGAAATTCGGGATAAGCTCCCCCCCCCCCCCCCCCCCCCCCCCCCCCCCCCCCCCCCCCCCCCCCCCCCCCCCCCCCCCCCCCCCCCCCCCTCCCCCCCCCCCCCCCCCCCCCCCCCCCCCCCCCCCCCCCCCCCCCCCCCCCCCCCCCCCCCAACCCCCCCCCCCCCCCCCCCCCCCCCCCCCCCCCCCCCCCCCCCCCCCCCCCCCCCCCCCCCCCCCACCCCCCCCCCCCCCCACCCACCCCCCCCCCCCCCACCCCCCCCCCCCCCCCCCCCCCACCCCCCCCCCCCCCCCCCCCCCCCCCCCCCCCCCCCCCCCCACCCCCCCCCCCCCCCCCCCCCCCCCCCCCCCCCCCCCCACCCCCCCCCCCACCCCCCCCCACCCCCCCCCCCCCCCCCCCACCCCCCCCCCCCCCCCCCCTCCCCCCCCCCCCCCCCCCACCCCCCCCCCCCCCCCCCCCCCCCCCCCCACCCCCCCCCCCCCCACCCCCCCCCCCCACCCCCCCCCCCCCCCCCCCTCCGCCCTCATCCCCCCCCCCCCCCCCCCCCCCCCCCCCCCCCCACCCCCCCCCCCCCCCCCCCCCCCACCCCCCCCCCCCCCCCCCCCCCCCACCCCCCCCCCCCCCCCCCCCCCCCCCCCCCCCCCCCCCCCCCCCCGCAAGTTCGCTCTCCCTGCGCGTCGACAACCCGTACACCCTCGACCTCGCCTGCGAGGTCCCTTTGGCCGACGAGGCCCGCGTCGATGCCGTGCTCGATGCGGCGCGCGCGGCGGCTCGGGCGTTTCGTCACTCCACGGTGGCCGAGCGCGTGGCCCTCTGCACGCGCGCGCTCGACGCCATGATCGCCGATAAGGAGACCATCGCGCGCGACATCACGCGCACCATGGGAAAGCCGCTCTCGCAAGCGCGTGGGGAAGTGGACGGCATGGCGGGGCGCGCGCGCCACATGATCGCCATCGCCGAAGAGCACCTGGCCGACGTGGTCCTGCCCGAGAAAGAGAACTTCGTGCGGCGCATCCGCAAGGAGCCGCTCGGCGTGGTGTTCGATCTGCCCGCGTGGAACTACCCGCTGCTCACCGCCGTGAACGCCGTGTTCCCTGCGATTTTGGCGGGCAACGCGGTCATCGTGAAGCACTCGCCGCGCACGCCGCTCACCGGACCCGCCTTCGCGCGGGCCTTCGAGAAGGCCTCGGCGCCCGCAGGCCTCGTGCAGTCGCTCGACTGCGATCACCCGACTAGCGAGCGTATCGTGGGCGACTCGCGCGTCGACCACGTGCTCTTCACCGGCTCGGTCTTCGGTGGGCACCGCATTCAGAAGGCCGCGAGCGATCGTTTCCTTCACGTGGGCCTCGAGCTCGGCGGGAACGATCCGGCGTACGTGGCCGCCGACGTGGACGTGGCCAAGGTGGCCGAACAAATCGTGGACGGCGCCATCTACAATGCCGGGCAGAGCTGCTGCGCGGTCGAGCGCGTGTATGCCCACGAGTCGGTTTACGACGCTCTGGTCGCCGCGTGCGAGCCGCTCGTGCGCGCCTACGTGCTCGGCGATCCCGAAGCCGAGGCCACCAATCTCGGGCCCATCGCGCAGCCCTATCACCCGTCCGAGCTCGAGGCGTTCGTGAAGGACGCGACCGGCCGCGGCGCGAAGCTCGTCTATGGCGGCAAGGCCATCTCGGTCGACGGCAAGGGACGCTTCTTCGAGCCCACGCTGCTGGCCGGTGTGCCCTTCGACGCGGACGTCTTCAAGAAGGAGTCCTTCGGGCCCATCCTTCCCATCGCGAAGGTCGCCTCGGACGACGAAGCCCTCGCGCGCATGAACGACTCGACCCTCGGCCTTACGGCCAGCGTGTGGACGCGCGACCTCGAACGCGCCGAGCGCTTCGCTCGTCTGCTCGAGGCGGGCACGGTCTACATGAACCGCTGCGACGCCCTCGATCCGGCGCTGCCCTGGAGCGGCGTGAAGGACTCGGGCCGAGGCCTCACCTTGAGCCAGCTCGCCTTCGACGCGCTCACCCGACCGAAGGCCGTGCACTTCCGTCTGGCGCTGTAAATCCGCGAACAAAACCGCTCCCGCGAGCGCTGGGCGCTCGAGTGGGACATGAGGCGCGCGTGTACGACCGATCGGACGTAGGCGCGCGCCTCTCGCGTGAGAGACGCAAAGAAAGCGGCTAGGGTCCGCGCCGTGCGCTCCTTCCTGGTCTCGTCCCGGTTCGTCAGTGCGGCTTCGGCTCTCTCGCTGGTGGTGCTCGCCGCCTGCAGCGGAGTCGATGGCTCGGGCGAAGCGCCGCTTTCGGAAGACGTCGATCCCACGCAGTCGTCCGGCCCGGCCCCCAGCGCGGTGACGCCCGGTCCGTCGTCGAACCCGGGAACGCCCAAGCCGTCGACCCAAGACGCCGAGCCCGAGCCCCCCGAAGAGTCGCTCGACGCCTCGACCGACGCTCCTTCGGACGTGCGCGACGCCGGCTCGCCCGACGCCACCGTGCGTGACGCCGGCTCGACCGACGCCGGCAAACCCGACGCCAGCAAGCCGGACGCAAGCACGCCGCCGCCTCCTCCTCCGCCTCCACCCCCTCCGCCGCCGCCCCCGCCGCCCCCGCCGCCGCCTCCGAGTGGACCGGGGACGCCGCCCACGCGCACCTGCAGTTTCACGAAGGACGCGGACGGCTTCTTCAAGCTGACCACGTCGGCGGCGACGGGCAGTGTCGAGTATTGGGTGCGATTGCCGGCCGGATACGTGGCGAGCACGGCCTATCCGATGGTGGTCGGCGCTCACGGCTGCGGCGACAACGCGAAGAACTTCGCCACCTGGGCGATGGCGCCTTACGCCTCTCGATCGACGCAGGGCCACATTGCCGTCTCCGTCGGCGGAGGCCGCGACGGCCAATGCTGGAACCTGGCCGTCGACGAGCCCAAGGTTCTCGCCGTGGTCGACGACGTGCGCAGCTGCTTCTACGCGCACCAAAAGAAGGTGACGATTGCCGGCTACTCCTCCGGGGGAATGCTCGCCTATTACACGGCCTTCCGAAACGCCCGCCGTTTCGCGGGAGTTTTGATCGAAAACTCGACCATCTCCGCCGCCTTCGGCACCGGAACCGACGCCGCCATCACCGCCGCCGGCTACAAGATCCCCCTCGCCATCTCGGCCCGCACCGGCGACACGAGCTTCGCCATCGCGACCGTCCGCACCGATCGCCAGAAGCTGCAAAACGCCGGCTTCAACGTCCAATACCGCGAGCTCGCCGGAGGCCACGACGGCACCAGCGACGACTGGACCGGCTACCTTCTCCCCAAGATCACAAGCTTCCTAGCCCCGTAAACCGCAATCTGCCGGCCCGGTCGAGCCGCCATCCAGGGGGGAGCGCGAGGGGGGAACGCCCTCGCAAAGGCAACGAGGCTCAACCCGCAGGCAACGCCCCGTAAAAAGGGGGGAGCGCGAGGGGGGAACGCCCTCGCAAGGCAACGAGGCTCAACCCACGAGCACCAAGGCCGCCCCCCGCCGGAAGCGAGTCCCCAAAGGGGGGAGCGCGAGGGGGGAACGCCCTCGCAAAGGCAACGAGGCTCAACCCAAGAGCAAAAAGGCCGCCCCCCGCCGGAAGCGAGTCCCCAAAGGGGGGAGCGCGAGGGGGGAACGCCCTCGCAAAAGCAACGAGGCTCAACCCACGAGCCCCGCCCCGTAAAAGGGAGCGCGAGGCCCCCCTCGCCAAACGAGCCCCGCCCCTACCGAGGAACAAAGATCCGAAAGAGCGCCCCGTCGGGCGCCACCGACCCCAACTCCAATCGCCCCCCATGGGCGACCACAATCCGCCGCGCCAGCGCAAGCCCCAGCCCCGTGCCTCCCGCACGCCCGCTGACCAGAGGCTCGAAGATGCTCTCCCCCAGCTCCGCCGAGACCCCCGGCCCGTCGTCTTCGATCTCGACCACCAGCGCCGCTTCGTCGAGACGCGCCCGCACCACGATGGTCGGCACCTTCTGAGCGACCGCCACTGCGTTGTCGAACAACGTGGTCAGCACCCGCGCGAAGAGCCGCGCGTGCAGAGGAAAGCGCACGCCGTCGTCCAGCTCGTCCACGAACCTCACCCGATTCGGATCGAGGTGCTCGCGCGCGCTCACCAGCACCTCGTGCAGCGCCACCGGCTCCGGCGACTCCATCTCGCCCCGCGCGAGCGCCAGCAGATCGTCGATGAGCCGCTGCGCCCCCTCGGCCGTCTTGGCGATGCGCTCGAGCTGCGCCTGCGCCTTCTCCGGTGCGGCCCGACCCACGTAGGCGCTGGTCGAGACGACCTGCAGCGCGTTGCGCAGCTCGTGGGCGATCTCGGCGGCGACCTCGCCGAGCAAGGTGAGGCGTGCGTCGGCTTGGGAAGACATGTCCACGATCTTTCTACGCTTCTTCTGCTCGGCCGTCACAACGCGTGGTGATTCGCCTCGCTTCGTCCGAAAGTAGGCTTCGAGGGATAGGTCTTTTCCCTCCAAGTGCGCGATTCCGCCGTTCTTCTTTCGTGAAAATGCGCGTATCTTCTCGCCGAAGCCTTCCCTAACCGTTCGCCGGTAGGCCCCCCAAGAGATGTCCGATCAGATCGAGTCGAAGATCGCCGATGGCACGACGCTCCTCGGCAAGTACCGTGTCATTCGCGAGGTAGGTCGTGGAGGCATGGCGGCGGTCTACGAGGCCGAACAGCTCTCGCTCGGCAAAAAAGTCGCGCTGAAGGTGCTCGCCGCCGAGCTTGCCGCGTCGAACGTGGTGATCGAGCGCTTCTTCCGAGAGGCGCGCGCCGCCGCCAGCGTGAAGAGCCCGCACATCGTCGACGTCTACGACTCCGGCCGCCTCGAAGACGGCCGCCCGTTCATCGCCATGGAGATGCTCGACGGCGAGTCGCTCTACGACCGCATGGCGCGCGTCCGCATCATCGACGTCGCCACCACCGTGCGCGTCATCAACCACTGCGGAAAAGGCCTCGCCAAGGCGCACGCCGCGGGCATCGTGCACCGCGACCTCAAGCCCGAGAACATCTTCCTCACCAAGGGCGAAGACGGCGAAGAGCTCGTCAAAATCCTCGATTTCGGCCTCGCCAAGTTCTACGCCCCGGTGAACCCGGACGAGAAGACCAAGCGCCTCACGCGTGAGGGCGCGGTCTTCGGAACGCCGGCGTACATGTCGCCCGAGCAGGTGAAGGGGCAGGGCAGCGTCGACCACCGCTCCGACCTGTGGGCCCTCGGCTGCATGGCGTACGAGTGCCTGCTCGGCCGCCCGGTGTGGAACATGGACCAGGGCGTGGCGATGACCTTCGCGTCCATCGCCACCGGCACGATCCCCACGCCTTCGCGCATCCGCACCGACTTGCCACTCGCCTTCGACGAGTGGTTCAAGAAGTGCCTCGCGCGTGATCCGGCCAATCGTTTCCAGTCGGCCAAAGAGCTCGCGGACGCGCTGGCCAAGGTCTTCGGAGAGGCTCCGTCGCTCTCCAACCTGTCGGCGAACGCGCTTCCGTCCATGGGGCGTTTCCCGGAAGACGAGCCCGCGCCTTCGTCTCCGCGCATCCGCAGCGGACTGCCGCTCGACCCTCTGCGCGACGTGTCCGTGCCGGACGTTCTGCCCGCCTCGGCCGACGTCTCCATCACCGCGAACCAGCCTCCGCCCGGACCGCCCGAGCGCACGGGTCCCTCACTGGCGCGCCTCGCGTTCTCCGGCGCGCTCGTGGTGGCGTCGGTCTCGATCGCCGCGTTCGTGTGGGCGCGTTACCTGAAGCCGCAAGTGGTGGTGCCCACCGTAGTCTCCACGGCCAAGGCTCCCGCGAACGGCCCGGATGCCGGCGAGGGCCCGCAGACCGAAGAGCCGAGCTGGGGCCAGCAAGTGCGCGAAGGTCAGCGCCTGCTCTCCATCGGCGACTTCGTCGGCGCTCAGAAGAAGTTCAAAGAAGCCCTCGACACCACCACCAGCGTGCCCGCGACACGCGGCTTCGTCGACCAGACCAAGGTCGCGCCCACGGGCCCGTGCAAGCTGGTCGGTCTCGGCCGCCCGCGCACCGGTCTCGGCGGCAACGAAGGTCGTCCCACCGTGGCCGCGGCAGGCAAGGGCGCCCTCGTCGCCTGGACCGACGACCACGAACAGTCGGGCCGTGATCACACCTACTCGGTGCTGGTCGACGCCACTGGACGCACCACGAGCTCGGTGCGCGATCTCACCCCGGAGGCCACCTCGGTCGTGCGCCCCACCCTGGTGCAGACCGACGACAAGTACGTGCTGCTCTACTGGGACCAGCGCGGTCATGCCGCAGGCGTGCGCGTTCGGCGCCTCGACGCCGAGGGCCGCATCGGTGGCGCGAGCGTGCTGGTCGGAGCCTCGCGCTCGGGCATGTTCTGGCCGGCGATCGAGCGCGCGCCCATGGGCTTTTTCGTGGTCTGGCAAGACGACCGCGACCGCGAAGGCGACGATCTCTTCGTCCGCCGTCTCTCGCCCGAGCTCGACACGCTGAGCGCGGAGACTCGCCTCACCGATTACGTCACGGGTCCGAAGGGCAAGCGCGGCGCCTCCGTGCGCTACCCCACGGTGGCGGTGGGCGCCAACTCGCTCTTCGTGGCCTACCGGCTCGACCGTGACGGGAAGCAGCTCGTCTACCGCCTGCGTCTGCCTCTCGACGGCCCCGAGCTCGCGAAGGGCCTGGGCGAACGCGTGGACGGCTCCAAAGAGCCGCGCACCGACCGCGAGCTCGGAAACCCGCAGCTCGTGAACGAAGACAAGGTCTCGGCCGACGTGCCCAGCATGGCGTGCGGCACCGAGGGCTGCTTCATCGCGTGGCACGGCGAGACGTCCGGCGCGAGCTTGGCCCGACTCGACGTGGAGAAGGGCTCGGCCGTGTGGCGGAAGCCCTTCGCGCCCAAGGGCGCACGTCCCACGCTCTTCTCGACCAAGAGCGGCGAGGTCTACGTGAGCTACTACGAGGGCGGGCGCGTGCGCGTGGCCTCGGTGAACCGCGACGGCCCGGGACCGGCCACCTCGTTCGGCCACATCGCCGGCGACCACCCACGTCCCTCCATCGCGCAGGGTAGCGAGAAGGGCGAGCTCTGGATCGCCTGGGAAGACGCGGAGGCCTCCGGCTCCACCTTCGCCAAAGAGGCGTACGTCGCGCGTCTCACCTGCCCATGACCTCCCCGCCGGAGGCCGAAAAAACGCCTCTTCCGGCCCGCTTCGACGCCCGCATCGCCGGTGAAGCCGTGCTCGTCACGGCGCTCACCACGGGCCTCGTCACGCTGGTCGCGCGCTTCGTGCCGGAGCGCTTCGTGGCCACCACGGTGGGCTTCGTGTTCCTCGCAGCCACCTGGGCGTTCGTGTGGCGCAAGGACGACCGCTTCGTGGAGTCTTCGGGGCTCGCCCTCGGAGGTTTGGTGCTGCCCGGGCCGCTTCCGCTCGCGCGTATCGGCAAGAGTGCTCTGGTCGCCGCCGCGTGGGCGCTCGGCACCGCAGTGGTGGTGTTCGTGCCCTTTTTTCTCGGGTGGCGTCGCTTCTGGCACGCCGACGGGCCCTTTCGCTTCGGCTTCACCGGGCTCGGCTTCGCCAACGAAGCGTTCGGGCAGCTCGTGATCATCGCGCTCCCCGAAGAGGCCTTCTACCGCGGCTATTTGCAGTCTCGCCTCGACGAAGCGCTCGGCCCGCGGGTGAAGATCTTCGGCGCCGAGCTCGGCCTGGGCGTGATCGTGACCAGCCTTTTGTTCGCGCTCGGGCACCTCGCCACCATTCATTCGCCGGTGCGCCTGGCGGTATTTTTCCCTTCGCTCTTGTTCGGATGGCTGCGCGCCCGCACGAAGGGCATCGGTGCATCGTGTCTCTTCCACGCCATGTGCAACGTGTTCTCGGAGACGCTCGGCAAGGGGTACGGACTTTACTGAGCGCTCTGCCGTGAAGCCCCTTCGTGAACCTTCGCCCTCCGTCGTCGCCCGTCGACACGTGAAAGACGCGTCGTGAACCGCACGATCGTCAAGGCGCTGCTCGGGCCCACCAACACGGGCAAGACGCACCGAGCCATCGAGCGCATGCTCGAGTATCCGTCGGGCGCCATCGCGCTGCCGCTGCGTCTACTCGCGCGTGAGGTCTACGACCGCATCGCGGCCAAAGTCGGGCAGGAGAGCGTCGCGCTCGTCACCGGGGAAGAGCGCCGCGTGCCGCGAGGGGCGAGCTACTTCGTCTCCACGTGCGAGGCCATGGACACCGAGCGGGTGGTCGACTTCGTCGCCATCGACGAAATTCAGCTCGCCGAAGACCACGATCGTGGGCACGTGTTCACCGATCGCCTGCTGCACGCGCGCGGCCGCCAGGAGACGTGGCTGCTCGGCTCGCATGCCGCGCGCGGAGTGGTCGAGAAGCTCTTGCCGCACGCCGTGTTCGACCCTGCGCCGCGCCTCTCGAAGCTCTCGCACGCCGGCTCGTTTCCCTTGAAAAAGCTGCCCGCGCGCAGCGCCGTGGTGGCCTTTTCGATGGGCGAAGTCTACGAGCTCGCCGATCGCGCTCGCTCGAGAGGAGGCGCGGCGGTGGTGCTCGGGGCGCTCTCTCCGCGCGCCCGCAACGCGCAAGTGGCCATGTTCCAAGCGGGCGAGGTCGACATGCTGGTCGCCACCGACGCCATCGGCATGGGCCTGAACCTCGACGTTCGGCACGTGGCGTTCGCCAAGCTCCGCAAGTTCGACGGGCAGAAGGTCCGCGACGCGGAGATCGGCGAGCTCTGCCAGATCGCCGGTCGCGCGGGTCGCTACGTGACCGACGGCACCTTCGGTGGTCTCTCGCCGCTCGTCTTCCCGCGTGAGCTCGTCTACGCGATCGAGTCGCATGCGGTGCCTCCGCTGCGCAGGCTGCGCTACCGCGCGCGTCCCACCTTCGGATCGCTCACCGAGCTCACCGAGTCGCTGCGCGAGCGCCCCAAGGTGCCGTGGCTCTTGCCCGCGGCCGAGGTGGACGACACGCGCGCCCTCGCGCTGCTGTCCGCGCGTCCCGAGGTGCGTGCCCGCGCGGTGGGCGAAGCGCACGTGCGTCTCTTGTGGGACGTGTGCCAGGTGCCGGACTTTCGAAAGCTCCTCTTCGAGTCGCACGCGGCCTTCTTGGCCGAGGTCTTCGTGACCCTGATCGATCGTGGCCCTCTCACGGACGACGATCTCTCGGCGCGCTTCGGTGAGCTGTCCGAGCCTACCGGTGACGTGGACACGTTGGTGGCCAAAATCGCCCACGTGCGCCTGCTCTCGTACATCGCGCAACGCGCCGATTTCGTGAAAGATTCCAATGGCTGGCGTGAGCGAGCGGCGAGCTGGGAAGATCGCCTGAGCGACGCGCTCCATCTCGCGCTGGTCTCGCGCTTCGTGAACCAGGGCACCAAGAAGACGAGCGGCCCCGGACCCCGTCCCTCCGAGCCGCGCGGCTCGTCGCGGCACGCGCTCGGAGCACGCGACGACACGCGCGACTTCGTGAAGCCCTCGGGTCCCTTCGCCGCGCTCGCGCAGGTGAGGGCGCGCCTCGCCAAGGCTCCCGAGATCGTGGTCGAGTCGTCTCTGGTCGACGCGGTGGTGCAGGCGCCGTATGCCGCGCTCGGGCTCGGTCAGAACGGCGAGGTCACCTTCGGGGGCGCGCCCCTCGCGCGTCTCGTGCGTGGCAAGACGCTGCTCGAGCCCGGCTTTCGCATCGTGGCGACCGACGACCTGCGCGGCGGCGATCGTCTGCGGCTCGAACGACGCATCGGCGCGCACGTGCAAGACCTCGCGCGGAGCTTCACGCGTTCTCTCTCGGACATCCCGCCCGAGCTCCAGAGCGAGGCCCTTCGCGGCGTGATTTACCGTCTACGCGAGGGGCTCGGCTCGCTCTCGGTGCGCGAAGCCAACCGCGAGATTCGTGGTCTCTCCCCGGAGGCACGCGCTTTCCTCGCCTCGCGCGGAGTGAGCGAGCGACGCGGCACCTGGGTCACCGTGCCGACGCCCGAAGCGCGCCGCGTGCGAGCGGCGCTCGTGTTCGTGTTCACGGGCGTGCGCACTCCGGACGACGATCGCGAGTCGCTCGCGCTGCGCGAGCTTCCGCGAGACGTGGCGCCCGGCTGGCTCGGCTACGTGCGCGTGGGCGATCGTTTCGTGCGCGCCGATCGCGTCCCCGAGACGCCTCTGGTCGATCCTCCTCTCGGCTCGACGGAAGAGCCGACGGCCGAGGCGGACGAGAGCACGTCGAGCCTGGAAATGCCTGAAAACGCCTGAAAGCGCGACCTGCTACGACCCTACGCGAGCCACTTGGCGCGCTTGGCGAACACGTCGGTCGCGCGCCTCGCCAGATCGTCCATGCCGAGCTCGTGCACGAACGACGCGAACGTCTCGGGCACGGTCTCGGGGACGCGCAGGTCGTCGAGCGTGATGCCCAGGGGCACGTCGGTCACCAGGGTCGCGAGGCGCTTGTAGAGCCCGGCGTCTCCGCGATGGGCCCGTAGCTCTTCGGCGAGGCGCTCGCGACCGCGCACGCTCTTGGGCCACGCGGCCGGATCGTCGGGGATCGACTCGAGCGGACCGAAGGCCGCGAGCAGCGCCGCGACGCTCTTCTCGCCGAAGCCGACGAGCCCGGGGATCCCGTCTTGCGGGTCGCCGGTGAGCGCGAGAAAATCGGGCATCAAGGCCGGGGAGAAACCGCGCTTTTCGAGGAACTCGGCCTCGGTGAGCACACGCTCGCGTGCTCGGTCGACCACCACCACACGCTCTGCTCGAAGGCACTGGCCGAGGTCTTTGTCGGGGGTCATGAGGCGCACCTCGATGCCGTTCGTCTCGGTGGAGAAGCTCGCCAGAGTCCCGAGCGCGTCGTCGGCTTCGTGCTCCACCATGCGGAACGCGCGCACCCCGAGCGAAGCCACGGCCGCTTCGACCAAGTCGAACTGCGCGCGAAGCCCTTCGGGCACACCGGTGTCGTCTTTGTAGGGCGGGAAGAGATCGTTCCGAAACGAACGAATCGGATTGTCGAAGGCGTAGGCGAGGTGAGTGACACGCTCGCTCGTGTCGGCGAGCAGCGCGACCATGGACGCGAGCAAACCGACCGTGGCGGTCACGTCCACGTCGACGCCGCCGCGCTTCACGATCTTGCGCGGGCGCTTGGAGTATTCGGCACGGTAAAGCTCGTACGTCCCGTCGACGGCGTGGATTCTCATGGCGCGAGGCGCACGCTATCGCGCCCTCGAGCAGGCGAGGGCGGCAAACCGCTCGTGGTCGCCGAGGCCCCTTTTTTCACGGTCGCGGCGGCCGTGCGCGCCTTCCGTTTCGCGCCGCGCGCCGGCCTCGTGTAGAACGCGGAGCATGCCTCGCGCCGCGCTCTTCGACATGGACCGCACGCTCGTTCGCAAAGAGACGGCGAGCCTCTACGTGAAGTACCAGCGCGAGATCGGCGAGGCCACCTTGGGCGACACCCTCAAGGTGCTCTACTGGGTCCTTCAATACACGGCCGGCGTGATCGACGCCCCCGAGGTGGCCAAGAAGGTCGCGGTGGCGCTGCACGGCATTCCCGAGCTCGTGCTCTCCTCGCGCTGCGACGACTGGTTCCGCACGCACGTCGAGCGGCACGTGTGCGACGAAGGCCGGCGCGCGGTGGAGCATCATCGCGCCCGCGGGGACGTGCTCGCCGTGGTCACCGGAGCCTCGCTCTACGCCACGCGTCCACTCGGTCGTCTGCTCGGCATCCCGCACCTCGTGACGAGCGAGCTCGAAGTGGACGACGGCGGCGTGTTCACGGGCCGCTTCGTGTCGCCTTTGTGCTTCGCCGAGGGCAAGATCACACGCACCGAAAAGCTCGCGAAAGAGCTCGGGTTTTCTCTTTCGGAAGCCACCTTCTACAGCGACTCGTACACCGATTTGCCGCTGCTCGAGCGGGTCGCCGAGCCCATCTGCGTGAACCCCGATTTTCGCTTGCGTCGGGTGGCGCGCGAGCGCGGCTGGCCCGTGGTCGTCTGGTAGCGCGTGCGTTGCTGCGCCCGCCCTCGCCTGTCCCGCGACGCCTCGTCGCATGGGCGGCCCTCGTGGTAGGACCTCCGCATGCTCTCGTTCCCCGTGACGCTCATCGACCCGATTCTCGATCGCGCCCTCGCCGAAGATCTCTCCGGCGGTGACGTCACCACCGACGCCTGCATCGCGCCCGATGCCCAGGCAGTTGCCCATGCCGTCGCGCGTACCGCGATCGTCGCATGTGGCGCAGAGGTGGCCGAGCGTGTCTTTTCGCGCGTTCTGCCCTCGCTGGGCTTCGAGACCAAAGTGGCCGACGGCACCTTGGTGACTCCGGGCACCACGCTGTGGACCGTGCGCGGAAATGCGCGCGCCATCTTGATGGCCGAGCGCACCGCGCTCAACTTGATCCAGCGCCTCATCGGCACGGCCACCCTCACGCGCACGCACGTGGCGGCGCTCACGCCAGGCTCGAAGACCCGCATCACCGACACCCGCAAGACCACCCCGGGCCTGCGCATCCTCGAGCGCTACGCGGTGCGGGTGGGCGGCGGCAAGAACCACCGCGACTGCCTCGGCTCGGCCATCCTCATCAAGGACAACCACATCGTGGCCTCGGGAGGCGTGAAAAACGCCATCTCGCGCGCGCGTGAGCACGCTCCGCACACGTGCAAAATCGAGTGCGAGGTGGACAGCTTGACCCAGCTCGAAGAGGCCCTCGACGCCGGCGCGGACATCGTTCTGCTCGACAACATGAACGACGACACCGTGGCCCGCGCGGTCTCGATCGTGCGCGCCCGAGACCCGCGCGTACTGGTCGAAGCCTCGGGAGGCATCACCCTCGAGCGCATCGGAAGTCTCTCGCGCATCGGCGTGGACGCCATCAGCGTGGGCGCGCTCACCCACTCGGCCAAGGCCGCCGACGTGGGCCTCGACTTCGAGCCCGCCTGAGCATGCGCGCTCACGACCTGCGCGACCTCGAAGACCGCGTGCGGACGCGAGGGCTCTCGCTCGGAACGAACCTCCACGTGGACGACGAGGTCGAGTCGACCAGCGACTCCGCCAAGCAGGCCGCGCGAGAAGGCGCGCCGCACGGCTCGCTCTGGATCGCCGAGTCGCAGACTCGCGGCCGCGGACGACAGGGCCGCGCCTGGCAGTCTCCACCCGGGGAAAATCTGCTCTTTTCCGTGCTGCTGCGAACGACGTGCCCGGTCGCGCGGCTGCCCGAGCTGTCGCTCGTGGCAGGTCTCGCGGTGCGCGACGCCGTGGCGCGAGCGTTGGGCGAGACCGAACGTGACGTCGCCGAGCCTCCCAAGGCGCTCGTGAAGTGGCCCAACGACGTGCTCGTCTCGGGCAAGAAGGTCTCGGGCGTCTTGGTCGAGTCCACGCTCTCGGGAAACAAGGTCGAGGCGCTCGTGGTGGGCATCGGCATCAACGTGCACACGCGCGATTTCCCGGACGACATCGCGAACCGCGCGACGAGCCTCTCGCTCGCCGGCACGGGTCTTCGTCCGCCCGACCGCGCCGAGGTCCTGCTCGACGTGCTCACCGGCCTCGAGCGCGACGTGGCGCTCGTGGCGGCGCGTGGGCTCGGCCTCGTGCATGCGCGCCTCACGCGCGCGGACGCGCTCTTCGGGAAGCCGGTCTCGAGCGAGGGCACGAGCGGCGTCGGCGCCGGCATCGACCTCGAAGGCCGCTTGCTCGTGCGTGGGGACGACGGCGTGATTCGAAAGCTCGTTTCCGGTGAGGTGCATCTCGGCCTCCCCGAAGCTTCGCCCTGAGCGTTCGCCGGACGAGCCGCCATTGAGCGGCGATCGAGGCGCGCGTGCGCTCGTGGTAGCGTCGAGGGGTGAACCCGAACGACGAGCTTTGCACGATCCTGCGCCCCGCGGGCGGTGGCCTCTACCTCGTGTCGACAGGAAAAGCGGCGCAAATCGCCCTGCAAAAGCGCCTCTACGGCGTGCACGACGAGGCCCAGGTGCAGCGCGCGTTCGAGGCCGCCATCGAGCGTATCCCCTCGTCCAAGGCGTTCGTGCTCGGGGTTCCTTCGGACGTGGGCGCCGGGTTCCGTCGGGGAGCGAACCTCGGCCCTCAGGTCTTGCGTGAGGCCCTGATCGCCGCGCATCCCGGGTTCGAGGGACGCGCTCGTGAGCTCGGTCTGGTCGATCTCGGCGACGTGTTCGTGGTGCCGCAGCTCCTCCGCGACGACATGCTCTCCGAGGCCCAGCTCGAGCGAACGCGCAAAGCCCTCTACCCGAACGTCGCCTCGCACGAGCGAGCGCGTTTGCCCGTCTCGCCGCTCTCCATCGCCGAGCGCGCGTGCGACCTGATCTTCCAGCTCGGCCCCAAGCTCGCGCCGATCGTGCTCGGCGGAGACCACTCGACGGCGGGGCCGGTGGTCGCGTCGCTGCTTCGTGCGCGAGCGAGCGAACGACTCGCCATCGTGCAGTCCGACGCCCACACCGACCTCTTGCCCGAGCGCCTCGGCATCCAGCACTGCTTCGCCACCTGGTCGTACCACGCGAACGAAGCGCTGGGCCGCGACGGCCGCCTCGTGCAGGTCGGCACACGCGCTTCCGGACGCGACAAGGCGCACTGGGAGAGCACTCTCGGCGTGCGCCAGCTCTGGGCGGACGAGTGCAACGCCGACGAAGCGCGCGCGGTGGAGAACGTTTTGTCGCACCTTCAGCGCGTAGGTGCGACCGGCGTGTATTTCTCGAACGACATCGATGGAACGGACGCGTCGTTCGCCAGCGCGACCGGAACTCCGGAGCCGGGCGGGCTCTCGCCGGATTTTGTCGTTGCGCTGATTCGCGCGCTGGGGGACAAATTCGGCCTGGTCGGGGGGGACGTGATGGAAGTCGCTCCGCCCCTGGGGAGCGACGACCTCGCGAGACGGACCACGGTGGAGCTTGCCGTTCGGTATCTCCACGAGACTCTGTCCGCCGTCCTAGGAGCCCCTTTTTGAACTCGACCGTGTCCGTTGCTGGTTCCGTCCGCACCCTGCATTCCGTGTCTTCGCGTGCCGTGTGGGTGATGGCCGTGCTCGTCGCCACGAGCTCGTTCGGTTGCAAAAAAGACGAGCCGAGCACGGGGGCCACCTCGGGCGCCGCGCTGGGCAAGTCGCCGGTGTCCAAGGTCGACGACCCCCACTTCTCCATCGTCATCGCACCCGACGGCCTCTGCACGGCCGGCACGGAGTGCGTGGTGAAGATCGAGCTCGACGCGCTCGGCGGCTACCACGTCAACAAAGAGTACCCGTACAAGTTCACGGCGACGGCCGCGAAGGACGTGGAGTTCCTCGGCAAGGACCCCGCCGGCACTTCGGTGTTCACCAAGTCCGCCGGAGACTACACGTCCACGTCCGAAGGCCACGCCACCATGAGCGTGCATTTTCGCGCCAAACAGGCGGGCAAAGTGGACGTCACCGGCACCTACAAATTCTCCGTGTGCTCGGCGCAAAACTGCCAAATCGAGACGGCCGAGCTGGGCGCCAAAGTCGACGTGAAGTAGGTCCTGTCGCCGGATGCGCGACGTCGTCTTCTTGCACTCGACCGGCACCGGGCCTGCCATGTGGTTGCGCGCGACGCGCGTATTGGCGAGCCTCTACCCCGACGCGAAAGCGCACGTGCTCGCGAACCTCGGATACCCGCCGGGCGCCTCCATCGACCCACCTACCGTGACCGGGTTGGGTGACGAGCTCTCGCACCTGCACGCCCAACTCGCGCCGCTCGAAGGACGCTCGTTCGACGTGGTCGCTCACTCGTACGGCGCGTTTCTCGCGTTGAAGCTCCTGCCGCAGCTGAAGGAGCGCGTGCGTTCGCTCTACGTGTGGGAGCCGGTGCTCTTCGGGGCGCTCTCGGTGCACGCGGAGCGCACGAAAAATCCCGCGTGCACGCCGCTCACCGACGAACCGTGGCTGGTCGACGACGCGACCCGTGGAGGGACGGAGCCATGGCTTCGGCTCTTCGTCGACTACTGGAACGGGCAGGGGAGCTTCGACGCCATGCCCGCCCCGGCACGCGCGCAGCAGCTCACGCTCGGCTGGAAGATGTTCCAAGAGGTGCGCACCACCTCGCTCGATCCCGCGCCTTTCGAGAGCTACCGCGTGGACGTGCCCTTTACCCTGGCCGTGGGCGCACTCTCTCCTCGTGCGAGTCGCACCATGAGCGAAGAGGTACGAACGCAAAACCCTCGTGCGCGGTTCATCGTGCACGAGGGTCTAGGTCACATGGCGCCGCTCATGCGCCCACGTGCGGTGCTCGAATCGGTGGTCGAGCACCTTCGCGCGTTCGGTTGACGAGTCAGGGAACCAGCTTGCCCACCGACTTGGGAGCGGAGGCTTCGGCGGCCGCTTTGGCTGCAGCGGCCTCGGCGACGGCGCGGGCTTCTTTTTCGCCGATGTCGTCCACGCGCGGGATGGCGCCGGTCACGGCGGTGATCATGCGCTCGAGCGTGGGGAAAAAGCGGATCGTGCGCAGCGGGCCGTTCATCCAGCCCACCGTGATGCAGTAGTTTTTGTCGTACGGCGCGGTGTGGTGAACGTCGTGGTGCTCGGGCGTGAGGATGAGGTGCAGCCGCTGAAGGAAGCGCACCGGAGCCGAGGGGCGAGCCTGGTGCGACCACTTGTGGATCTGGCTGGTCATGCCCACGAAGATCGCCATCGCACACAGGCACATGCCGGCGAAGGTGGACTTGAACGAGGCGCCCTCGGCGCCCAGCACCCACACGCCCGCTGTCGAGCACACCGAGCTCAGGCCGAGGTTGTGTCCGTTGGTCTCGACGAAGTCGTGGCGAGTGATGGCCTTCGCGTCGACGTGGTGCTCGCGGAAGGTGCGGATGGCCAGCTTTCCGACCACCGGCGTGTCCAGGCTGCCCCAGCTGTCGAAGCCCCAGTGCACGAAGCCCGAGACGAAGTCCGCGGCCAGGATGCCGATGAAGAGTGCGAGCGGAACCCACCATCCCGAGATGGCCGGGCTGGTCGCGAGCCGCTTCACGAGCCACGCGAACGTGAACGCAGCGACGCCGATCCCGCCGAGCTCGTAATAGCGGTGGCCTTTCGAGTATCCGCTCGCAAGCTCCGCTGCCCTATCGTTCGCCCCGTCCGCCATGAGTCGTCCTTCTCCCACACCAAGGGTCCTATGGTCCGCGACGCGAGACAAGCGTCCTTTTTGCGCGGAACCCGTGCCCGGTTTCAAGGGCATACGTTCGAAGATGCCCTTCGGCTCCCCAAGCTTCGTCACCTCGGCTATCAAAGCGGTGTGAAGACCCTTGCGCGCCTCGGACTCGTCGTGTTTCCCGCCCTTTTTCTGGCGTGTGCAGCACCGCCCTCCACGCCCGGGCCCGCGACGAGCACCTCGTCCGCTCCTCCTGCACCGAAAACCCCACCCAGCGCGTTGGCGTCGGCTTCCCCGGACAAGGAGGAGCCCCTGCAGGACGCGGCTGTCGCCAAGGCCGCGGACGCCTATCTCGCCCTGCTCGAGAGCGACTTCCCCGAGACGGCGACCGTGCTCGGCCTGCACCGCGGGGACGGCCGCCTCGACGCGCGCGACAAGGACGGTTTCGCGAAGAACACCGCCAAGCTCGAGGCCTTCTTGGCCGACCTGGAGAAGACCCTTCCCAAGACCACCAAGCTCTCGCCTTCGGCGCGCACCGATCTCGCCCTGCTTCGCGGCATGGTGAAGACCGAGGTCTTGCGTCGCAAGCGGCGTCCGCTCGAGACGCAGCCCGACCTCTACACCTCGCCCATGGGCGCGGTCTTCACGATGACTGCGCGCGAGTACGCTCCGGCCGCCGTGCGAGCGGCCAACGTGGTGGCTCGGCTCGAGGCCGTTCCCGGCATCGTTGCCGAAGCCAAGAAGAACCTCGAGTCGCCTCCCAAGGTGTGGACCCAGGTCGGCATCGAGCGCGCGAAGAGCGCCAAGGGCTTTTTCGGGGCGCAGCGCGCGTTCCTGGAGAAGAGCCTGCCCGGCGAGGGAGCTCGCGTGAAGAAAGCCCTCGACGGCGCGGTGGCCGCCTACGACGACTACGCGAAGTTCCTCGAGAAGACCGTGCTTCCGCGCTCCAAAGGTGACTACGCGGCAGGCAAGCCCTACTTCGAGGAGCTCCTCCGCGAAGGGTATTTCGTGCAGCAATCCGCCGACGAGCTCGAGGCCATGGGCAAGGCCGCGCTCGCGCGCACCGAAGCGGAGATGACCACCGTCGCGCAGCGGATCGACCCGAAGGCCAAGGGCTGGCCGGAAGTGGTCGCGAAGGTGAAGAAGAACCACCCGAAGAGCGACGGGCTGCTCGCCGCGTACCGCGACGAAGTGAAGCGTGCGCGCGACTTCCTCGCCAAGAAGGACGCGGTTCCTTTCCCCGAGGGCGACGACCTCTCCGTGGTCGACACCCCGGAGTTCATGCGCAGCACGGTCACCGCGGCCTACGATCAGCCCCCCGCCTTCGACGGCGCCACCAAGGGCTTCTTCTTCGTGACCCCGGTCGACCCGAAGCTCTCTCCTGCCAAACAGGAGGAGATGCTGCGCGAGAACGATCACGGCGACATCGTCGATACCGCCGTGCACGAGGCCTACCCGGGCCATCACTTGCAGCTCTCGTTCGCCGCCAAAAACCCCTCCAGGGTGCGCAAGGCTTACGACGCCGCCATCTTCAGCGAGGGGTGGGCGCTCTACTCCGAAGAGCTCATGAACGAGCTCGGCTACTACACCGACGAAGAGCGGCTCATGCAGCTCGAGTGGACCTTGGTGCGCGCGGCCCGCATCGTGATCGACGTGGGCCTCCACACGAAGGGCATGACGTTCGACGAGGCGGTCAAGATGCTGACCGACCGCGTGCACCTCGAGCACGAGCTCGCCGTGAGCGAGGTGAAGCGCTACACGATGAGCCCCACGCAGCCACTCGCCTACCTCACGGGGCGCGAGGCCATCTTCGCGATTCGTGCAAAGTACAAAGAGCGTCGCAAAGAGGCGTACTCCCTGAAGCAGTTCCACACCGAGCTGCTTACGCGCGGCACCCTGCCGCCCGGTCTTCTCGAGCGCGAGCTCTTCGGCGAGTAGCCCAGCGCACCGTTGGCCGACCTCAGCGACGAACCTTCTTGGCCACGTAGAGGTCGTTCGCCCCGAGGGACGGCTTTCGCGCGTCCGATACGAAATAGAGCGAGCAGCCGTCCTCGGAGATGTCGACCGGGTAGTCGGTTCCGTCCGTGACGAGCTCGCTCACCCGTGTGCCGTCCACGAGCTCGCCCGACGTGTCCCGAAGGCTCAGGAAGACCTGGGCGTGTTGGCCGCCGCCCTGCCGGTCGACCCTCCGGGTGAAGTAGAGTGCGGTTCCGTCCGGCGTCGGGACGGGCCCTTGCTCGGTTCCGTTCTTGGAGAGCGCGAACAGGGAATCCACACGGGTTGCGGCACCCTCCGGCGAAAGAGTTGCCCGGTATATCGCGTAGTCGCTCGACCGGTTCGAGCCGAAGTACACGGTGCGCCCGTCCCGCGTGACGTAGGAGTCGAACTCCCACGCCGCCACCGTGGACAGTCCCACCACCGACTTGGCGGACGCGAAGTCCACCTCGCCCATGCCGTTCCGCGGGATGGCGAAGATGTCGAGGCTGTTCGGCCCGTTGGCCTCCACGAACAGGGTGCGACCATCGGCAGGGAGCGAGGGGTTGTCGAAGATGCGACCAGGCGTGGAGAGCGAGGGAATCTTGACGACCGGTCCCCACGGCGAGCTCGTCGAGGCGCGCTTCGCCACGCCCATCGATCGTCCGTACGATCCGTCGACCGATTCGGCGGTGACCACGTAGGCCGTGAGCCCGCGGTCGGTGAGGGCGAGGCCGACCTCGTCGGCCGGACTGTTGAGCCCGTCCACCGGTTCGATGGAGGTGAACGGCTCGCGCGGGTCGCACGACGGCGATGCGGCTTCGAGCCCGCCATCCGCGAGAGGGGCGTCACCCGCTCCGTCCACCACGGCCGCGTCCGGGGGGCTCGATGCATCGGGTGAGGACGTCCCGGCTACGTAGGCGCCGCTGCACCCGGCGAGCAGAACGAGCGCCGTGCCGAACGATCGAGCGAAGCTCATCCGCCCTAGGATACGCGGCTTTATCCGCCGATGCTGTCCAGCATGGCCAAAAAGTTCTCCGCGTTTTCGGCCATTTTCTGCGTGTCGAGGCCCACTTCGGCCTTGATGTCCTCGAGCTCGAGCATCTCGTCGGGGATGTCGGCGAGGAAGCGGCTTGGGGGGCGGGCGGCCGGCTTTCCACGCATCGAGCGCGCCTTGCACTTGCTCATGTAGAGCTTCTCTTTGGCGCGCGTGATGCCCACGTAGAAAAGGCGTCGCTCCTCTTCGATGTCCGCCGGGGACGCGTCGGTCGATTTCGACTCGAGCGTCCGCGTGTGCGGGAGGAAGCCCTCTTCGACGCCGAGCAGGAACACGTAGTCGAACTCGAGCCCCTTCGAGCCGTGCAGCGTGGAGAGGGTCACGCGGTCGCTCGTGTCTTCCGGGCCGTCGTCCAGGTTCAGCGTGAGCGCTTGGAGGAACGAAGAAAGCTCGCGCTCGGCCGTCGCGTCGTTGCCCTTCTCGCGCTCGCGGTTCTCGCGCTTGGCGAAGGTGTTCAAGATGCTTTCGAGGTTGCTCTTGCGCCGGGTAGCCACTTGCGGAGAGGTCGACGACGCATCCAAGTCCGCGAAAATACCGGCCGACGTGCACAGCTCACGCGCCGCGACGCTGGCCGGGACGCGCTCGATGATGAGGCGCTTGCGGAGGTCGCCGATGATGCGCTCGAGCGCCTTGCAGCCTTTTCGCGCGGCCTCCGGGATGTCGTCCAGCGTGTCGACCCGCTCGATGGTCTGCCAGAAGGTCCAGCCCTTGGCGAGCGCGTGCAAGCCGAGGCGCTCCACGCTGGTGTCGCCGATGCCGCGAGGCGGGTAGTTGAGGATGCGCCGAAGGCTGATCTCGTCGGCGCGGTTCAACGTGACCTTGAGGTACGCGAGCAGGTCTTTGACCTCCTTGCGCTCGAAGAACTGCTGCCCACCGACCATTCGGTACGGCACGTTGCGCTCGCGGAGGGTCTCCTCGATGAGCTTCGCTTGGCCGTTCGAGCGGTAGAGCACGGCGATGTCGCGCGGCTTGATGTTCTCTTCTTTGTAGAGGTGCGAGATCCGTTGGCCGACCCAGGCCGCTTCCGCCTCGGGCGACGGCGCGGTGGCCAGCGTGACCTTCGGCCCGCCCGCTTTTTCCGTGAAGAGCACCTTCTTGTGCTTCACGTCCGGGCGCTTCGAGATGACCGCGTTGGCCACGTCCAGCACGGGCGCGCGCGAGCGGTAGTTCTGCTCGAGCTTGACCACGACGGCGCCCCCGAACTGCTCCTCGAAATCGAGGATGTTGCGCACGTCGGCGCCGCGCCACGCGTAGATCGACTGATCGTCGTCGCCGACCACGCAGATATTCTGCGATTCGCCCGCGAGAAGACGCAGGAGCACGAGCTGCGCGCTGTTCGTGTCCTGGTACTCGTCGACCAAAAGGTAGCGGTACTGCTGGTGGTAGCGCGCGAGGAGATCCGGCTTCTCCTTCAGCATGCGCGCCACTTCGCAGACGAGGTCGTCGAAGTCGAACGCGCGCATGCTGCGAAGCATCGACTGGTAGCGCGGGTACACCACCTTGGTGATCTCGTCGTACTCGTCGCCCTCGCGCTCGCGCAGCTCTTCCGGCGAGAGGAACGCGTTCTTCGCGTTCGAGATGCGCGTGATGATCGCCGATGCGTCGTAGGCCTTGCCGCGATCGAAGCGCGCCAAAATGTCTTTCACCGCCGAGACGCAGTCACCCTGATCGAAGATGGTGAACGTGCCGCCGAGCGACTTTTTCTCGCGCGTGAGCACCGAGAGACCGAACGAGTGGAACGTGGAGACCGTGAGCCCCTTCGCGCCGCCCGGGTTCTGGCGGTCGCGCATGACGTGCTCGACGCGCTCGGCCATCTCGGCCGCGGCCTTGTTGGTGAAGGTGAGCGCGACGATCGTGTGCGGAGGCACGCCGCGCTCGATCATGCGCGCGATGCGCTGCGTGATGACGCGCGTCTTTCCCGAGCCGGCACCCGCGAGCACGAGCATGGGGCCGTTCATGTGCTCGACGGCACGGGCTTGGGAGGGATTCAGCTTGGGCGCGGACATTCCGAGGGGACCTGACGGCTTTGAAAGAGCGACGATTTCCTGGGGGCGAGTCCACCGGCACGAGGCCGACGACCCGGACGACCCCGGGGGGCGATGGATAGTCTTCTCTCGAGGGAGGAGCAACGGGGCGGGCAGGACGGTCGCCCGATCGCCCGAAGGAAGCCGACTTTTGCCTCGTATCGCTCGTCGACGCCGCGCTTTTTCGGGAGGACGACTCCTCGGATCACTCGAGGCGAGCCGTTCACGAAAGGAGTGCCGCGCCACGCGCGTCGATTCGGGTACGCTGACGGGTCACATGCGCTGCCTAGCCCTGCAAAAACGCGCCTTCGCTGCTCTTTTCTCGCTCGTCCTGCCCGGGGCGGCCGCGCTCTCCGTGGGTTGCGCCGAGCCCAAAGTGCTGCCGCCTCCCGAGACGCCGAAGGCGCCCAAGCCGCTCGAAGTCGTTCCCGAGCCTCCCCCGGATCTGTCGGCCGTCCCCGAGCCCAAAGGCCTCGTCGTGACGGGATACGTGGCGCGCGTCGAGGAGACGTCCAAGCTTCTCGGTCGTTGGTCGGGATTCCCGATTCCTGGCGCCCGCGAGGCGCTGGGCGCGGCCGCGAGCGAAGAGCTGGCCGACGTGGTCGACCTCTCCAAGTCGGTCGATTTCGCGGTACGCGTGGCGGGGAACGCACGCGCACCTTCCGTCCAGGTGGTGGTCTCGGTCCCGGTCACCTCGGTCGATGCGGCCAAGGCGAAGCTTGCCAAGTACACGCTCACGCCCATGCCTCGTGGGGCCACCAAGGTGGAAGGGCTCCTGCCGGACTCCCACGACGAAAGCGACGAGCCCCGCTTCTGCATCCTGTCGCCCTCGCCGGACGAGGCCCGCGCCCGCCTCGTGTGCGGCGAACAAGCCGCTCTCGAGAGCCTCGAGCCGTACGTACTGCGCACGCTCTCTCGATCGCCGAAACCCTTCGCGTTGCACGCGGACGTACGCTTCGCGCCCATGCGGGAGCCCATCGAGGGCGTCCGCCGTCTTCTCCCGTCGCTCGCCTCGGGCCTCTTCAACTCCCAGGGCACCGGTCCGCGAACCAGCGAGATCATCGAGTCGGCCGTGGGTGACGTGGCCGAGCTCGCGCTCGACAGCGAGATGGCCTCGCTCGACGTGGACGCGAAGCCCGAAGGCGCGGTCGCGAAGCTTCGCTACACGTTCCGCTCCCACGATTCGACGCTGGCCAAGCTGGCCGTGGTCGCTCCGTCCGAGGTGGGTCCGCCGCCTCGCGCCGTGCTCGGCCTGCCCGCCGACGTGGACATGGCCGCGTGGTCGAAGCCCGGCGACAAGAACCTCTTCGAACGCCCGCGTAGGCTCGTGGGAGGCTTCTTCGACGAGGCCCTCGGACAAGACGTGAAGGCCGCCGATCGCAAGGCCCTGGTCGACCTGTTCGCGGACCGATTCTTCCCGCTGCTCGACGGCGGATGGGTCTTCGGGCGCGGCTACGATCTCGACGCGCTAGGCGCGGCCATGTCCGCGGCGCATGGACGCCACGCCGACGAGAAGAGCGAGGCCGAGCAGCGCAAGAACCTGATCGTCCAGGTGGTCGGGTACTCGCTCGTCCGCGTGGAAAAGCCTGCCGCCGAGGTCTCTGCGGTGGCCAAGACCTTCGCGACGCTCGCCACCAAGCTGATGAAAGAAAAGAAGGGCAAGGACTCACCGTCGATCCGCGCGGCAGCCGTCCCGCCCAAGCTCGGCCTGCCCCAAGGTTCGTCGCACCTCGAGGTGGTCTTGCCTCGTCCCGCGCATCGCAACGATGCCGGCAAGGTGATCTCCACGCCGCCTCCCGTGGTGTGTCACGTGCTCGTGGTGCCCGACGATCGCGCGTCTTCCCCCAACGGGACGTGGGTCGGTGCGGGCTGCGACGACAAGCTCGTGGCGCAGCGCCTGCTCGCGGCGCGCACACCGGGAACGAGCACGCTCGGCTCACGACCGGAGAGCAAAGAGCTCGTGGCGAGCGCCTCGCGCACCGGTTTCTTCGTGACGCCACGAACGTTCGCCTTGGCCAAGCTCGTGGATTCCGAGCACGCAGGCCTCGGCACGCTCGCGCGTGACGGGCTCACCCAGATTCTCGTCACCACCGCCACCGAGGCGCCCTCGGCGGACGCGAAAGGTGGCGCGTTCGTGACCACCGTGCGCATCCCCAAAGAAGCGGTCGGGAGCACGGTGGGCTCGCTCTTGCGCTGAGGCTCGCCGCAGGTTCGTTCAGAGCTCGATCGTTCCGCGGCCGAGCTCGATCACCTCACCCGTCACGAACACGCGGCCCTCCGTGTCGACCTCGAGGTCGAGTCGCGAGGGTCGCGCCACTTCGTCACCTTGGCGAATCGATGTTCCGAACGGGAGAGGTCGACCCTTCACGAGGTGGAATCCTCCGAAGTTGGCGCACGCCGAGCCGGTGGCGGGGTCCTCGATCACGGCGCCGTGCGAGGTGAAGAAGAAGCGCGCCACGTGGCGGCCGGGAGACTCCTCGGCGACCAGGTAGGCCATGGACTCCTCTCCTCCGAGCGACGTGGCACGGCGCACGAGCAGCTGAGGCGAGGGCTTCGCCGCACGAACGTCGGCGACCGTGCGCACCGGGACCACGAGCTGCTCCACGCCCGTGTCGATCCACGTCGGATCGTCGGCGAGCGCGGTCTCGGCGAGACCGAGAGCCTCGGCGAGCTCCCCCCGCGTCGCTCCGCAAGCTCGGGACGTCGGGGACTTGGCCGTGCGAAGGGTGTAGAGTGCACCTTCGGAGCGGACCTCGACCGTGCCCACGCGGAGCTCGAGCGAGACCGTCTTTCGCCCCTTCGAAACCACGTAGGCAGTTCCCAGCGTGGGGTGTCCAGCGAAGGGCATCTCGTAGGACGGCGTGAAGATGCGCACGCCGATGCGCCCGTCTGCGCGCGGCACGACGAAGGTGGTCTCGGAGAGGTTCGTTTGGCACGCGAGCGCCTGCATCTCCGCGTCCGAGAGGCCACGCCCGTCTTCGAAGACGCAGAGCGGGTTTCCGGAGAGGCGCTGCCCGTCCAAGGTGAACACATTGACGATTCGAAACGAATGAGGTCGCACGATGCGTGCATACGTCACGCGTCGGCTCAGGGCAATCCGCGAGGCTCGAGCGCGGGTGTTCGCGTCAGGCGATGCGCCGCGCTCCGAGGCGCTTTCCCACCGTGACGGCGGTGCGCGCGCCACCCACCGCGGTCGCGAGCGCGCTCTGCCCGGGAAAGACCGAGTCGCCCACCAGGAAGACGCCATCCATGGGCTCGTACGGTCCCGAGCCGAAGTAGGCCCCGAGACCGGCGGTTCTCGGCACGCCGCCTACGGCCCCGCGTGGACGCCCGGTGAACCTCGCGAAGGTGCGCGGCGAGGCGGTGTAGAGCCGCTTTCGACCGTCCCACCACTCGGGCGCGAGGGCCGCGAACGTGCGCTTCATGGCCATTTGGACCTGCTCGACATACTCTCCGGCTTTTCCCTCTCGTTCGACTTTGCGAAGGGTTCGTAGAGGGACGTGCGTGGACACGGTCACGGCGCGTAGGCCAGCCGGCGCGCGGCCCTGCTCGCTCTCTCCGCTCGTCGAGACGAACAAGTGGTTGCCCTCCACGAGTGGTGCTTCGGGATCGGCGATGAGCTCGAGGTGGTGGGCGTGAGGAGTTGCTCCCGGGGGCGCCTTCACGCCCAGGTAAAGCATGGCCGCTCCCCAGCCGAGCTCGACCGCGTCGCCGAGCTTGGAGAGTCCGGGATCGAGCGCCCGGCCGTCCCTGACCAAGCGCTCGAGAGCGCGAGGCACGAGGTTGGCGATCACCTGTCGTGCGCGAAGAGGCCCCTTGCGGGTCTCGAGCAGGAAGGTGCCGTCGGTTTGGCGCGCGATCGACCAGACGGCATCGGACATGCGGATGTCGGCCCCGTTGGCCCGGCATCCTTCGACGAGGGCGTCCGCGACCTTCCCCACGCCTCCGCGCACGTGCGCCGTGCCACGGTAAAAGTAGTCCATGGCTGCGAGCGCGAAGGGAGCCTCGGCCTCGCGTGAGCCGCACTGCACCGTGATCTGACAGACCGAGTCGACCCACGCGCGCAGCGGCGGAAGGTCGGCCACGCCGTACTCTTCGAGCACCGACTCGAGCGTCCGACCGACGAGCCCGAGCAGCGGCAAGTAGTCGAGGCCACGCTGGGCGTGACGCAAGAGGGCCTTCGCATCGAGGGGTGGGAGCAGCGTGGGGTCCTCGAAGAGTGGCCACAAGATGCCGGCGATGCGCTCTTGAAAGGCGAAGAACTTCGAGACCTTGCCGCCATCCGCGCGCAGCATGTCCAAGGTTCGTACGAGATGGGTGCGCTCCCGTCGGGTCTCGAGCCGAAACGACGGCGCGCGCAGCTCGACGAGGGGATCGATCCACTCGATGTCCACGTCCGGTCCGTACTTGGAGAGCCACTTGGCGAACACTTGTCCTTCGCCGAGACCGCTGAGCAGCGTCGCCCCGGCGTCGAACGCGTAGCCTCCCTTGGTGAACGTGCTCGCGCAGCCCCCCGGATACTTGAGCGCTTCGAGGATGGCCACGTCGGCCCCGGCCTCGGCGAGCGTGAGGGCAGCCCCGAGGCCACCGAATCCCGCGCCGACGACCGCCACGTCGTAAAGACGGTCGCTCATGGAGCGCCGAGCTTCTCTCCGAGGCGTCCGAGCCACTCGACGAGAGGGGTGGGGTCCGCCGAGCCGGGAATCGACGCTTTGGCTGCCTCGATCCCACGTGCGATTCGCGCGCGTGCGAACGACTCGCCCACCGCGATGGCGAGGTTCGGCCGCCCGTGCGCCGCATCGTTGCCGAGCGGCTTTCCTACCAGGGCCTCCGAGCCGTCGGCTCGCCGTCCGGTCGCGTCGAGGAGGTCGTCGGCCGCTTGATACGCGAGGCCGACGTTCTCGCCGAACGCTCGGAAGGCTCCGGTGTCGCCGCCCGAAGCGAGCGCTCCGAGCGAAGCGGCGGCCTCGAAAAGCGCCGCGGTCTTCGCACGATGGTAACGCTCCACGTCGACTTCAGGCTCGCCCTCCCAGGCTTGCCCGGCGACGAGCCCGTGTGTGCCGCCGAGCGCGCGTGCCAAGAGCCCGACAGCCGTACCGAGCTTGCTTCCGGAGAGCGCCGCGGTGGTGCCGAGCATCTCGAAGGCGGCGACAATCAGCGCGTCACCCACCAAGATCGCCGTGGCTTCTCCGAACGCCGCGTGCACCGAGGGACGACCGCGTCGCGTGGCGGCGTCGTCGAACGAGGGGAGGTCGTCGTGGACGAGCGAAGCGGCGTGGGCGAGCTCGACCGCGATGGCGTACGCGCGAGTGAGATCCGGCTCGGGATTGCCGTAGGCCTCGGCGACCGCCGTGCACAGACTCGGTCGTACGCGACTACCTCCGTCGAGCACGGCCGTGCGAGCCGCTTCGCGTAGGCGAGGTGGGCCTTGGTTCGGCACGAAGAGCGCATCGATCGCGTCGGATAGCGAGGTCTCCAGATCACGAACGAACGTCTCGAGGCGGTCGACGGAGCGATCCCCGGCGAGGACGGACGACGAAGAAGGTGGCGCGTGAGCAGCGATCGCGAGGTCGTCTCGCTGCCCGGATGGAGGAGCCATGACGACAAGTTTATGCAAACCATGGACAAGTTCAAGTCCGGATGTATAACCTATGCATATGCGGTCGAGCTCAGGACGTGTCGCGGTGGTAGGGGCAGGGGTGGGGGGTCTCTCGACGGCCATCGATTTGGCCTCGAAAGGCGCGGAAGTGACCGTCTTCGAGGCCCGCGAGGTCGTGGGCGGGAAAATGCGGCAGATCCCAGTCGGTCGCTCTTCGGTCGACGCCGGGCCCACGGTTCTCACCATGCGCTGGGTCTTCGACGAGCTCTTCGAGGCCAGCGGGAACGCCCGCTTCGAGGACTACGTGCGCCTCGTGCCGCTCGACATTCTCGCGCGCCACGCCTTCCCGGACGGCAGCACGCTCGACCTCCACGCCGACGAAGCGAAGAGCGAAGCGGCCATCGAGGCCTTCGCGGGCCGCGCGGAGCTCGAGCGCTATCGGGCGTTCCGCGCATACGCGAAGAACATCTTCGCGGTCGCCGAGGGGCCGTTCGTCCGCTCCGAGAAGCCGACGCTCGGCTCGCTCTGGGGAACCCTGGTGGACACGGGGCTCTTCGCGCTCTCGCGCGTCGACGGCCACAGGACCATGTGGAAAGCGCTGCGCGCGCACCTGAAAGACCCGCGCCTCGTGCAGCTCTACGCACGTTATGCAACGTACTGCGGAGCCTCGCCGTTCGAGTGCCCGGCCACGCTCAACTTGGTGTCCGCGGTCGAGGCGATGGGCGTCCACGTCGTCGACGGGGGCATGCAGAACCTCTCGGCCGGCCTCGAGCGACGAGCCCGCGAGCTCGGCGTGAGCTTCCGTTTCGGACAGAAAGTCGAGCGCGTGGAGACGCGCGCCGGTCGCGCGCGCGGTGTGCTCCTGCGCGGCGGCGAGACGTTCGAGGCGGATGCCGTCGTGGTGAACGCCGACGTGGCCGCGGTGGGCAAGAACTTGCTCGGCCCTCTCGGCCTCGGAGGCGAAGATGTGCCGCTCGCGGGGCGCTCGTTCTCGGCCTTCACGCTGTCGGTGGTCGGCAAGACGCGCGGCCTCGAAACCACGCCGCACAACGTCTTCTTCTCCGACGACTACCCGGCCGAGTTCGACGACCTCGTCGACCGGCTGCGAACCCCGGAAAAGCCGACCGTCTACGTCTGCGATCAAGGCCCGGCAGAGGAACCCGGCCTTCGCAAGTTCCTCGTCGTCACCAATGCGCCGGCGACCGGCGACCGACCCGAACGCTGGTCGGAACAGGAGATCTCCCGATGTCGAGCCGCGACCTACGAAACCCTGGAGCGATGTGGTCTCTCCTTGTCCCCGGAGGCGGAGGCGGTCACGACGCCGGTCGACTTCGAACGGATTTTTCCGGGTACGGGCGGAGCTCTCTACGGTCGGAGACCGACCGGGCCGCTGTCGTTTTTCCAGCGTCCGGGCTCGCGGAGCAAGGTGCCTGGTCTCTACTTCGCGGGGGGCAGCGTGCACCCGGGACCGGGGGTGCCGATGGTGGCCTCGAGCGGGAGGCTCGCGGCGCGCAGCGTCCGAGAGGACCTCGCTTCGACCGCACGATCGAGCCGGGTGGTTACCAGTGGGTTTACCTCGACGGGCTGAGCGACGACGGCGAGACCGCCGTGGTGGTCATCGGTCTCTTGGGGAACCCATTTTCGCCCGGCTACGCCCGTGCGCGTGACGCCGAAGGACGCGCCGATCCGCTGCGCTTTTCCTCTCTCAACGTGGCCATTCGGGGGCGCAAGAGCTCGCTCTGGTCGCTGCGCGAGCGCGCTCTCTCTCCGAGCGATCGACGCAAAGACGAGCTTTCGTTCGGCGCGAGCGAGGTTCGATGGATCGGCGATCGACTGGAAATCACGGTCGAAGAGCGCTCGACACCTTTTCTGGGCATCGGCCCTCGGCGGGTCGCCGGGAAGATCGTGTTTCGGCCCGAGGGTCTCACCTCGCTCGCGCTGCCGCTCGATTCGGCCGGCGCGCACACGTGGTGGCCGGTCGCGCCGCGAGGGCGCATCGAGGTCGACCTGCACGAACCGGGGGTGCGCTTCTCGGGGGCGGGTTATCACGACGCCAACGCGGGGGACGGCGCGCTCGAGCGCACCTTCACCGATTGGCACTGGTGCCGCGGGCGCACGCGCAAGGGCAACGCCATCGTGACGTACGACGCTCGTTCGCTCGACGGCACGCGCGTCACGCACGGTCTCGATTGGAACGGCTCCGAGGTCGCGGGGCTTACCCGCGCGGCGCGCGTCCACTCTCTACCTACGAGTCTCTGGGGTATCGGCCGCGAGGCCCCGTGCGATCCGGGGAGTCGTCCTACGCTCGCGTCCGTCCTGGAAGATACGCCGTTTTATGCGCGTAGCCTGGTCGACACGGAGCTCTCGGGTGAGCGCGTTCGTGTGGTTCACGAGAGTCTCGACGCGCGCAGGCTCGCGCGCGCTTGGGTCCGAGGCCTGCTCGGGTTCAAGATGGGCAAGGGATGACCTCCGACACGACCATGGATCGGGATTCTGCAAAGGTGGTGCACAGGTGAGCTCGGCGATTGTGTGGGCGCCGACGGCGCTCGTGGTCGCGTTGCTCATGGACGTGTGGGCCGCGCTGCTGCACGGGCTCGTGTGGCACGGCCCGCTCATGCCCCTCCACAAGAGTCATCACGAACCTCGGCTCGGCCGCTTCGAGAAGAACGACGCCCTCTCGTTCTTGCACGCGCCCATCGCCATCGCGCTCGTTCTCTACGGCTGCCGAGCGGCTCCCGGCTTCTGGCGCGAGGTCGCGTTCGGGACGGGGATCGGCATGACGCTCTTCGGCTTCGGTTACACGCTGGTGCACGACGGACTCGTTCACAAGCGCTTACCCGTGCGCTTTCTTTCGCGCTCGAGTTACCTGCGTGTCGTCGCGCGGGCGCACCGTGTCCACCACACCGACGCGCTCGGCGGTGTGCCGTTCGGCCTGTTTACCGGGCCTCTCGAGATGAGGCTTCGCGAATGGCTCGCGTCGCGATCGTCTTCGCCCACTTCAGCGAAGCCCACGGACCCAGCCCTCGCGCGACACGGTGCCACACCGCCGGATGACGCACGGACGTCCGCTGCAAGAAGCGGATGAGCTCGCCCGTGCTCGAGCGATCCTGAAGGAGCGCGGCGTAGGCCTCGTTGCCCTGCTCGAAGAGCGTGCCGAAGGCGGCATCGAGCAGCTCGTTCAGCTGATTGTCCTGGAAGACACCCGAGGCCATGAGCGCGCTGAGCGCTCCGGTGAAGGCGTGCACTGGGCGATCGTCGACGACCGGGTCGGGCGGGGGAACGCCGTCCTGTACGGCCGCGGCGAGCGCCGTCGAGACCGGCCCGAGCGAGCGAAGCG
Source organism: Polyangiaceae bacterium (assembly GCA_965225775.1). Taxonomy (GTDB): domain Bacteria; phylum Myxococcota_A; class Polyangia; order Polyangiales; family Polyangiaceae; genus JAAFHV01. Next base: position 580,968 of record OZ245328.1, read on the forward strand.
TGGCTCCGAAGCCGCAATAACTGAGCGGCGAGTGCCGGCTCGCGGCGTCTCCCACGAGCACGATGCGTGGGCTCGGCGAGCGCGGCGCGGGCGTGAGCCTGGACCAACCGGGAATGAACCCGAAGGTCGGCCGAAGCAGGCGCGTCTCGCCGCGTTTATAGCGTGGAAGGGTCGCGAAGAAGCGCTCGTAGAGATCGACCAGGGAGCCGGCGCGCGCCGTCTCCGCGTAGTAGAACAAGTAGACCGTGGTCTCGCCGGGGCGCCCCGGGAAGGCTTCCCAGACGTGCTGGCGACCCTCTTCGATGCCCTCGGTGGTGGCGAGAATCTCGCCCACTCGTGGGTCGATTTGGTCCGGTGCAGAACCTTCGCTCACCCCTTGCAGAACGCCGCCCACGGTCGGGCAGACGAGGTCCGCATCGAGTGACGGGCTCGCGAAGCCGCGTGCATCCACCACGTAGCGTGCACTGGTCTCCCGGAATGCGCCGGCAGCGGTACGGAAGCGAAGCGCGACGGAGCGCTTGCCCGGGCGGAGCGCGGAGAGCTCGTGCCCGTCGAAGATGGCGACGCCGGACGACTCCGCGACGTCTCGCGCGTGGCCGAGCAACGTGCCGGCGCAGATCGCGTGGTCGAGCACGCCGTGTACCGGATAGACCGTTCCGCCCGAAAAAAGGCACGTTCCGTGGTCGTAGCGCGCCACGATCGTCGCATCGAGCTGGTCTTCCGTGAGAAGCCCGAGCTCGACCAGCACGTCGAGCTCACGACGGCTCGCGTTCCATTCGCGATGCGACACGCCGACCTTGGCGCGGTCGAAGACCGCGACACGAAGGCCTCGTGCGGCCAGCAGCGGAGCCAGGATCGACCAGAGCCCTCCACCCACCAGAATCACGTCGTAGTCGGGTCGCGCGCTCGCGTCGGGCGCGGGCAGGTTCGCTTCGTCCGGTCGTCGCGGTCGCCTACGGACCGCGTCGAGATGGTCGAGGCGCTCGAGCAGCTCGGGCCCACCCGACTCGCGCACACGCCCACGCGCCCGTTCGCTCGCGTTCATCGCGTTTTCGCCGAGGCTTCGATCAAAAAACGGGACGTCTCGAGGGGCGGAGACAAGAGGCCTCCTCGGGTGCGTCCGAAGCGTGCCCCGAGCGCGCGGGTCACGAGCCACACTTTACGGGCCGACGACACGCGCGCCCTGCGGCTCACCGAGTCGAACCCCGCAGCCCGAATGGCCCGCCCGATGTCCGCGTACACGAACCTCGCCGCGGCGACCGCGGGACGACACTCCGCGGGTAGGGCAGGGATGCCTTCGTCGGCCCGCGCGTAAAGCACGTCGGCGAGATTCAAGAGGCGCGAGACCACCCGCCCGAGCTCTTCGCTGAACGCGGGCTTGGCCAAAAAGGCGTCTCCATCCATGCCTGCGTCCAGCAGCCAGGTACGTGGAAGATACAAGCGACCGCGCGCCGCATCTTCGCCCACGTCGCGGGCCACGTTGGTGAGCTGCATAGCCACGCCGAGGTCGCACGCGCGCGCGAGCACGTCTTTGTCGCGTGAGCCCATGAGCGCGGTCATCGCCACACCGACCGAGCCGGCAACGCGCGCCGCATAGCCCAAGAGGTCGTCCACGGTGTCGTAGGCGTGTCCCTCGGCGTCCCAGGCGAAGCCGTCGATCAGTGCGTCGAGGGGGGCACGCGGCAAGTCGTCCGAGGCCACGATGGCCGCGAGTGCGCGGTCGACCGGGTGGTCGTCCGGCCTGTCCGCGTAGATGCGGTCGAGACGCGCGGTGAGCTCCCGAACCGCGGCTCTCGCCCCGGTTGCGTCGGGAGGTGCGGAGGCGGCCGGCGCGTCGTCCACGAGGTCGTCGGCGATCCGGCAAAACGCGTAGAGCACGGTGGCGCTCGTGCGCACTCGGGTGGGAAGCACGAGCGCGGCCGCCGAAAAGCTCTTCGAGCCTTTCTTCAGGAGCGCCTCGCACGCGGCGAGGTCGCGTGGATCGAGGCTACGCGGCACTCGGCACCACGGAGTCGAGCACGCGCGCCGACGAGAGCACGCCCGGCACGCCGGCCCCCGGGTGAGTGCCCGCGCCGACCAAGTACAAACCTTCGACCTCTTCGCTCTTGTTGTGCGGTCGGAAGTAGGCGCTCTGCGTGAGCACCGGCTCGAGGCCGAAGGCCGCGCCGCGCTCGCTCAAGAGCTCGTCTCGGAAGTGCGTGGGGTCCATGGTCTTGGTGGTCACGATTTCCTTCGAGAGTCCCGGCATGATGGTGCGCTCGAGGTGAGCCATGATGGCCGCTCTGTAGGGCTCGGCGCGCTTTTTCCAGTCCACCCGAGCATCGAGGTGGGGCACCGGCGAGAGCACGTAGAAGGCGTCGCAGCCGGGTGGCGCGAGGTTCGGATCGGTGGCGGTCGGGCGGTGCAGGTACAAGCTGACGTCTTCGGCGAGCACGTGCTTCTCGAAGATGTCGTCGAGCAGCTCGCGGTAGCGCGGTCCGAGCAAGATCGTGTGGTGGGGCACGTCGGAGTAGGACTTCTTGGTGCCGAAATACCAGACGAAGAGGCTCATCGAGTAGCGCGAGCTCGCGAGCCTTCGGTCGGTCCAGCGGGTGCGATGCTCGGGGGCCAAGAGTCTCCGGTAGGTGTACGCCGAGTCGGCGTTGGAGACCACCACCTCGGCCGGAACGACCTCCCCGTTTTCGAGGCGAACCCCGGAGACCCTACGGTCGTCGACCAGGATGCGATCGACGGTCACACCGTAGCGAATCTTTCCGCCCTGCCCCTCGACGAGGTCGACCAGTCCGCGAACGAGCGCGCCCGTTCCGCCGATGGGGAAGTGAACGCCCCACTTTCGCTCGAGATAGGGGATCAAGCTGTAAATGGACGTGGTCTTGAAAGGGTTTCCCCCGACCAAAAGCGGGTGGAAGCTCAGCACTTGGCGGAGCTTGTCGCTCTTCACGTAGCTCGACACCAAGCCGTATACGCTTCGGTAGCTCTGGAGGCGCACCATCGCCGGTACCACCTTGGCCATGGCCGTCCACGAACCGAACGGCACGTGCGCGAGCTTCTCGAATCCGACCGAGAAGATATCTTGGCTCATGGCCACGAAGCGCTCGTAACCGGCGAGGTCGTCGGGGGCGATCTTGCGAATTTCCGCCCGCATCTTCTCGGGATCCCCCGAATAGTCGAACCTCGTGCCGTCGTCGAAGCGGATCCGGTAGAAAGGATAGACGGGCCGGAGGTCGACGGTGTCGGACATGCGCTTTCCGCACAAGGCCCAGAGCTCCTCGAACAGGAACGGCGCCGTGATGACGGTCGGACCCGCATCGAAGGTGAAACCGTCTTGCTCGAACACGCGCGCGCGACCTCCGGGTTGGTCGTGCCGTTCGAGCACGGTCACGTCCCAGCCCCGGGCCCCGAGGCGTACCGCCGCCGCGAGACCTCCGAAGCCACTTCCGATGACCACGGCCTCCTTCGACTTCGAACGAGGTTCGACTTGCATAGGCTCCGTATAAACCTTATACAAAGCCTGTCAACGTATGAACGCCCCACTTCGAGCACGAGCGAGCGAGTCGAAAGGTCCGGTCACGGAGCCCGGCCTTTTGCGCATTCACGCGGTCTCCGAGCTCACCGGAGTTCCGGAGCCCACGCTCCGTGCCTGGGAGCGTCGCTACGGCATCCCCACGCCGGTTCGAACGGCTTCGGGGTACCGCCTGTTCGGTCCGCGTGAAATCGCGGAGGTGCGGGAGATGCGTCGCTTGTGCGACGAGGGCGTGGCCGCCGCCGAGGCGGCGAATGTCGTGCGCGCACGTCGAGGCCTCGTGGCGGCGGCCGAAGAGCCTCAGGCCGATGCGAGCACGAACGACAGCTACTCGACGGCGGTCGAGGCCCTGGTCGATTCGGTGGTTCGCTTCGACGACGAAGCCCTCGAGGAGGTGCTCCGTCGCATCGCCTTCTTGGGCGCTCCCGTCCCGGTGCTCGATCGCGTGCTTCGCCCTTCGCTCATGCGCGTCGGGCAGCTCTGGCACGACGGCGAAATCTCCATCGCGCAAGAGCACCTCGCCTCGCATCGCATCGGCACGTACATGCGCGAGTCGCTTCGCCTTTTGCCCGGAGCGTCGTCTCGATCGCGTGTGGTGCTCGGCTGCTTCGCCGACGACGAGCACGAGCTCGGGCTGCTCGGCGTGGCCATGCGGTTCTCCGAGTGGGGACTTCGGCCCGTTCTTCTCGGCGCCCGCACGCCGCCCAGCGCGGTTCGCGCCGCGGTGAGCGCCACTTCTCCCGTGCTCGTCGCGTTGAGCCTCACGATACCGCCCGAGCGTGCACGCGCTCGTGAGCTGTGCGACGAGTACCAAAGCGCATGCGGTGGCGTTCCCTGGCTCGTCGGAGGCGGCGCCGCCAGAAGCATCGGCACGCTCATCACGTCCCGCGGCGGCGTGCTCGTGCCCGACGATCCCGAAGCGCTTCGTAAGATCGTCGAAGACCTCGTCCAGAAACCTCAAGACAAGGCCGGTCGCGCGGCGCCGAAAGGGAAAAAAACGTGAGACAGCTCGCCTCCTTCGCGCTCGCCGCTTCGCTCTTCGCGTTCGTACCGGCCTCGTCGGATGCCGCCCCGTTGCTCGGTGGGGCCCGACCGGACGTGTCGTTCGTGGACGCGTGGGACCGCGCGCTCGTGCTCCCGAAGACGTCGGGCAAGCCGGTGCTCCTCGTCTATGAAGACAAGGATTCTGCCAATCAGAACCTCGCCCTCAAGAACGAGCTCTCGTCGCTCGCCCGCGGGGATACGTACAAGAACCGCGTGGTGCTGCTCGCTGTCGCCGACGTGAGCGGGTACGACTACTGGCCGGCGCGAGGCTTCGTACGCGATGCCATCCGGTCCGAGTCCGTGAAGCTCGGGACGCCCATCTACTGCGATTGGGACGGTCGCGTGCGTGACACTCTCGCCCTAGAGGCGAAGCGATCGAACGTGGTCTTTTACGGCAAAGACGGTCGCGTGCTCTTCTCTCATGCCGGCACCCTTCCGGACACGAAACGCAAAGAGCTGGTCAAGCTCATGAAAGAGACCCTCGGCACGCGCTGAGCGGAGTCGGCCCGACGGGGAGCCTCGGAATACACGATATCGCTGCGGAAAAAGCGATGTCACGAAGTTGCCCACATCCACCTTCATCCGATAAGCCGGAGGGAGATGGCCACCTGGCGTACCGCACTCTTCGCGACTCTCGCGCTCACGGCTTCCGCATCGACGACGCTCGTCGCGACCCCCGCGCACGCCGGCGGCTGGCAGGAATGGCACCAGACCGGCAACGACCTCTTCGTGACGCTGGACCGCGACGGCAAGGCGCACGTCGAGCACCACGTGCGCTACCGCGTGGTCGCCGGGAAAATGCAGTCGTTCGACCTCCCGGCGATCGATCTGGAAGCCCAGGTCACGCCCGAAGTCTCGCTGGTCACCGAAGACGGCACGCGCCTCGGCGCACACGCCGAAGGGATCTCGGCCAAGGCCGCGAAGGACATTCCGGATCTCGACCCGAGCACCCAGGTGGTTCGCGTGTCGGTCGACGACCCCAAAGGCCTCAAGCGCGGCGTTTACGCCTTCGTCGTCGCCTACGACATCGACGCGTGGAAGACCAAGCACCTCGCCAAAGACGGCTCGCTCATGCGCGTGTCGTTCAAGTTCCCGCCTTCGCCCGAGGGCCGGGATGCCGCTCGCGCGGTGTTCCGCCTGCCGCCGGCGCCTACCGAGCCGCGTGTGCTCGTTCGCGACGACGGGAGCGAAGGGGAGGGCACGGCACTCGTTACGCTTCGCCGAAGCCCCGAGGTCGACGAGATCGAGCTCGTGCGCGCCCACGTCTCGCGTGGGGAGACCGTCACCTGGGCGGTGCGCGCCGACACCAAAGCCTTCACCGCCAAGGGCGCGACGCCCGAGAACGAGCCGCCGCATGGCGCGGCCATCGTGGGGCCGAAGAGTCGAGGTCGCGCGGCCGGCCTCGCTGCCGCGGCACTCTTCGCGGGGCTTGCCCTCGGCGCGCTCTTCGCGCGTAAGCAGCGTGCGTTCCGACTCGAAGTGGCGCGTGCCGGGCTCGCTCCGCGTCCGCTCTTGCCGCTGCCCTCGGCCGCTCGGCCGCCCGTGTTTTCGCTCTTGTTCGCGTCCGGTCTCGCGGTGGCGGTGCTCACGAGCCCGCTCGGCGGAACGGCGCTATTGCTCGCCGCGATGACCGTTTTGGTCGATCTTCGGCCCAAGAAGATCGGCTTTCGCGTCCGTGGCCCGGGCGAATGGAAGCCGCTCGCCGAGAGCGGAAAGAGTCGCGAGAAGGTGCGCATCGCTTCGCCTTGGCTTGATGCGACCGGCCGTCGAGGGCTCGTCGCCTATGTCGCTCTGGTGCTCGTCGCGCTCGGTCTCGGCACCCTCGTCGAGGGACTTTTTCCTGGGATCCGACTGCTCGCGCCGCTCGCGGCCGCGTCGCTCGCGCCGCTCTTTTTCTCGGGCGTGTCCGGTCAGCTGCCGGCGTCGGCTTCGGGCCGCACGGTCGGCTTCTTGGGGGGGCTCGAGGCGCGCATCGCCAAGCGGAAGGAGCTTCGTGCGAAGCTCTACGGACGGGTGCCCACGGGCGAGTCCAAGTGGGACGAAGCTCGCCTCCGTGCCTTGCCCCGCGGCGCAATGCCCGGCGTGCGTGGGGTCGAGGTGGGCGTGGTGGATGCCCGCACCCTGACGGGCTTCTTGCCCACGGCCGAGGTTCTGGTCCGTGTGTTCGACGGCAGCCCCGCCCATGCTCGGCTCGAATCGCTCTCCGACGAGGTGCTCGGCCGCCGCGTGGCGCTTCCGGGGCGTGAAACCGACGAGAAGGTGATTCGCTTCGCTCCCGCCGCCGCGGAGCCCAAGGAGGTCGAGGCCCTGCTGGTCACGCTCGCCGGTGAGCTCCACGACCGCCGGAATCCCAAGCCGATCAAAGGTTATGCAGGACGCGATCGTCGCGCCGCTCGACGCAACCAAAAAGATACCGGCAGGGCGCTGGCCGTTTGAGCCGTGCGAAACGAAAAAAATCGCGTTCCCCAATCGGTCTCGCCGAATTAGCGTAGGGTCCCGCCATGTCCGAGAGCCCCGTGAACCCAGGCCGCGCCGAGCCGCTTGACCTGGACGACCTTCCCTCGAACGCCGATCATGCGCTCTGCGTCTACGCCGAGCCTCTCGTGCGAGGACGGCGCGGGCTCGTGGTCGCACCGTCGAACGCCGGTATCGGGGAGCGACTGCTCGCCCTCGGCGCCCGCTCGGTGCACCTGTTCGATCCCGTGCCTCGTCGCGCCGAGACCCAGTCCTCCACACGAGGCCTCACGGTCCGCCCACTGGACGACCGGGCGCTCGATTTCCGCGAGGGCGCCTTCGACTTCGCGCTCGTGCTCGAGCTCGGTGACGTGGGCTCTCCGCCCGCGTTTTTGGCGCAGCTCCGCAAGATCCTCGACCGCTCGGGTACCGTGCTCGCGCGCACTCTCGGTTCGGTCGAGTACGCGGAGCTGTTCGACCTCGTTTCGCTCGAGTTTCCCCACGTCGTCATGATCGGGGAGGTGCCCTTCGGGGGCGTCGCGTTCGCCGAGCTCGGCGCGGAAGCTCCCGAGGTCACCGTCGATTCCCAGCTCGTTTCGAGCTCGTCTCCCCGCGCGTACCTCGCGCTCGCCGCCAACGAGCCGCGCGCCCTCGATGGCTACGCGGTGGTTCAGCTCCCGCACGAGGTGCAGGTCGTCCCGTCGGTGCGGCCCGCCGTCTCGGCCATGCCGATCGTGCCGGCCGTCCCGGTCGAGCTCATCGATCGCCTGGAAAAAGCCGAGACGCGTGCATTCGAGGGGCAAATGCTCGTCGACCGTCTCACCGGGGAGATCTTCGCTCTGCGCGAAGAGCTCGACCGCGAAGGCGAGAAGGGCATGCGCCAGGCGATGGAGCTCGAGGTGGTCCACAAGGCCCTCGAAGACGCCGCCAAGGCGGCCGAGTACCGCATCGCGGAGGCCATGCAGGCGAGCCAGGAGGCGTCGGTGGCTCTCCAGGCCCGCCTCGCCGCCGACCTCGAAGGGCAGCTCCAGGCTGCTCAAGCCGACCTCGCCGCGCGTCTCGCCGAGACCGAAGCGCAGCTGCTTCTCCAAGACGCGCAGGTGGTCCGCCTCTCGAAGGACCTCATCGACGCGAAAAAGCGGCTCGAGATTCCTCGCATCGACCCGAAGGTCGCCGAAGAGCTCGCAGCTCGCCTCGAGCAGTCCGAGAAGCGTGTCGCCAAGCTCGTCTCGGTGGAAGCCGAGCTCGGCCAGCTCGCCGCCGAGCACGTGGCCGAGGTCTCTTCGCTGGAAGCACAGCTGCTCGATCGCGGTCGTATGCTCAAGGCCCAAGAGGTCGAGCTCGCGCGTCGTGCGGCCATGGTCGAAGACCTGCTCTCCGCCCTCGAAGACGCCCAAGCAGGCGCGGCCGTGTCGCTCCCCGAGCGCCCCGCTGTGGACGACGCTCGCCTCGTCGAAATGAAGCGCCGTCTCGACGAGCTGGCCCTCGAGATCGCCCGTCGCGAGGGTGAGCTCGAGGCCCGTGCCTGGCGCATCGAGGAGCTCGAGCTCGAGCGTCAGATGCTCCAGTCGAACCTTGCCGCGACCGAAGCGAAGCTCGCTACGCAGGCGGAAGCTGCGGCGTCCGCGCCGGCGGTTTCGGAAGCCCCCGCGACCGTCGTCGACGAAGAGCTCGACGAAAAAGCGGTCGATGCACGCATCGAGAAGCTCGAGGCAGAGCTTTTCGCGCTTCGTCAGGCGTTCGTACAGGAGCACGAGGCGCGCGTCGCCGCCGAGGCACGCGTCGCGAAGGCCGAGACGCACGCCTGATTTTCTTCGGGCGGTCGGGCCTCGATCGTGGGATCGAGGTCCGGTCCGAGCGCGCGTGATGTCGCGCGCTCGTGGGAAAAATCCCTGCAGAATGCGCTAGCGCCCGGGCCGCTCGGTTGACACGAGGGGCTCGGGCTTTATGTTCCGATCGATTCGGCCCTCGAAAATCGGGGCAGCTGCGTGTGCGCGAGGCCTCGCGCTCGCCTCTCGAACCGAGTAGAGGGACAGGCTCCACCTCCCATGTCTTCCCAGAAGCGCGACTACTACGAAGTCCTCGGATGCGCCCGCGGCGCCAGTGCCGACGAGCTACGCAAGGCCTACCGCAAGGAGGCCATGAAGCATCACCCGGACCGAAACCAGGGCAACCCCGAAGCGGAGACGCGCTTCAAGGAAGTCAACGAGGCCTACCAGGTCCTCTCGGACGACCAGAAGCGCCAGATCTACGACCAGTTCGGGCATGCCGGTCTCGAGGGGGGAGGTGGCGGCTACGACGGCGGCGTGAACGACATGTTCTCCCACATGCAGGACCTCTTCAGCGAGATGTTCTCGGGAGGCGGGTTCGGTGGTTTCGGTCAGCGTCGCGGTGGCGGTCGAGGACAGTCGCGCGGCGACGACCTGCGTGTCCAGCAGCGCATCACGCTCTCGGAGGCGGCGCACGGCTGCAAGCGCGAAGTTCAGTTGCGCACGCCCGCTCCCTGCGACGACTGCGGCGGAAACGGCGCGAGGCCGGGCTCCAAGCCCGAAATCTGCGGCCACTGCCGCGGCACGGGCCAGGTCTCCAACGCGCGCGGCTTCGTCATGTTCACCGCGCCCTGTCCTCGCTGCAACGGCGCCGGCCAGCACATTCGCAACCCCTGCGGTGGCTGTCGCGGACGCGGCATGGTGGAGCGTCAACGCAAGGTCGCGGTGCAGTTCCCCGCCGGCATCGATTCGGGTCAGCGCCTGCGTGTCCCCGGCCAGGGCATGCCCGGACCGCCCAACGGTCAAGCGGGCGATCTCTACGTCGAGGTCGACGTGGAAGAAGATCAGCGTTTCGAGCGCGATGGCGCGGACCTCGTCACGCGCGCGCACATCAACTTCACGGCCGCGGCGCTGGGCGCCGAGGTGCTGGTGGAGAACGTGCCGGAACCCGGCCAAAAAGAGGGGCCTCGCGTCTCGGTGAACGTTCCCGCGGGCACGCAGCCCGGCTCGGTCTTCACGCTAAAGGGGCACGGCCTGCCTCGCCTCGACGGCCGAGGGCGCGGCTCGCTCGTGGTGGTGGTCCAAGTCGACGTGCCCACCACGCTCTCTCCCAAAGCGCGCGAGCTGCTCGAGTCTCTCGAGTCCGAGCTTCAAAAAGCCGAATGAGCCGCCTCGGCGGGACCGTGCCCGCGCTTCGCCCGCGAGGACGAGGCTTGGTGCTGGTCGCGCTCGTGCTGCTCACGGGGTGTGGTCGGCTCGGCTCGTGTCGTCGTGCCGTCGAGGCGCAACGAACGCCTCCGCCCGACGATCGCGTGCTCGCCGAGGCCAAGCACGAGGTGGAGCAAGATTCGAAGATACTCGAGCAACTCTGCGGGGTTGCCGTGGTCGCCAAGACCGTGCGCGTGACGCGCGCGCCCGAGAGCGACGGCCTGCTCGAGGCCAGCGTGAAGGTGAGCGTGGACGCCACCGTCGAGGCACCGCCGGACGCGGGCGTGGCGTCTTGTCCGGGTTGCGTGGACGGAGGCCTGGTCGCGGTCGATGCCGGAGCCAAGGAGCGAGACGCCGGCCTCGGACTGCGTCTTCGCAAAGGCCACGCGCTCGTCTGTGCAGGCGTGCTCGCCGTGGCGTACGTGACCGTGACCGATTCGTCCGGCAAGCCGACCGACTGGAAGCTCACCGGTGTCTCGGTGAAAGACGTGCCCGCCAAGGCGGTGGTTCTCGAGAAGGTCCCCGAGGTCACGCCTTCGGACTCGCATCACCATCATCACCATCACGGCTGAGCACGCGCGTCTTCTCGCCCTCGCGTATGCTCGTCCGCCCATGGATCTCGACGCTCTTCGCCGAAAGCTCGCCGCGACCGCCACCACGCGCGTGACCGGTCGCGTGACCGCGGTGACCGGAATGGCGCTGCGTTTCTCGCTTCCCGGCGTGCGGGTCGGCGACGTTGTGGTGGTGAAGCGACGCGGGGAGCCGCTCCGTTGCGAGGTGGTCGGGTTCCTCCAAGGCGAAGCCGTGGGCATGCCGCTCGGCGAGCTCACCGGAGTGGGCGCGGACGACGAAGTGTCGGGAACCGAGCTCCCGTTTCGCGTGCCGGTGAGCGAAGCGCTGCTCGGTCGGGTGGTGGACGGGCTCGGTCGTCCGCTCGACGACGGTCCGCCTCTTCCTCCCGATTGCCCGGAAATTCCCGCGCACCGTGAGCCTCCTCGGCCGCTCGAACGGCCTGCCATCACCGAGCTCTTCCCGACCGGCGTGCGCGTGATCGACTCGCTGCTCACGCTCGGGCGCGGCCAACGTGTGGGTCTCTTCGCGGGATCGGGCGTCGGAAAGAGCACGCTGCTCGGGGCGATGGCTCGCGGCGCCGCCGTCGACGTGGTGGTGTGCGCGCTGGTCGGCGAGCGCGGCCGCGAGGTGGGCGAGCTCGTCACGAAGCTCGGAGAGGACGGGCGCGCCAAGTCGATCGTGGTGGCGGCCACGAGCGACGTGCCCGCGCTCGAGCGCCTGCGTTCGGCCGAGGTCGCCACGGCCTACGCCGAGTGGTTCCGCGATCGCGGCGCGAACGTACTGCTCGTGGTCGACTCGATCACCCGCTACGCCCGTGCGCTGCGCGAAGTGGGACTCTCGGCCGGTGAGCCGCCCACGCGCCGCGGCTACCCGCCCAGCGTGTTCGCGGCGCTTCCTCGGCTGCTCGAGCGCGCCGGGACCTCGAGCACGGGCAGTATCACTGCGCTCTACACGGTGTTGGTCGAGGGCGGAGATCTGGACGAGCCCATCGCGGACGAAGTGCGCGGCATCTTGGACGGTCACGTGGTGCTCGACCGGAGGCTCGCCGAACGCGGGCGCTACCCCGCGGTCGACGTGCCCGCTTCGCTCTCGCGCCTCATGCCCTCGCTGGTCACCAAAGACCACCTGCGCATGGCCCAGAAGGTTCGGCAGATCGTCTCCACGTACGAACAAAAGCGCGACTTGGTGGTGCTGGGGGCTTACACGAAAGGCTCGGACAAGGCCCTCGACGAGGCGCTCGCCAAGATGCCCGCGCTCGAGAAGATCCTCGGCCAAGCCCCGCACGAGGTCACGTCGCTCGCCGCCACGCTCGACAAGCTCGACGACCTGTTCGAGTGACACATAGCCTTCGGGCGGCCCGTTCGATCGACCGTCGCCTTCGGGGCCCGGTGCTCCGAGTCCGCGGCCGAATGTGCTAAGCGCGGTCGCGTCATGACCGTGCTTCAAGTCGGAAACGTGCGTTTCGGGTACGCAGGCGACACGCTCTTCGAGAACGTGACCTTCAGCGTGGGCGCCGGCGATCGCGCCGCTTTGGTCGCGCCGAACGGCGCTGGAAAATCCACGCTCCTGCGCATCGTGGCCGGGGAGATCGAGCCCGACGCCGGCATGGCGGTCATCCGCAAGGACGCCTCGGTCGGCTACTACCGCCAGTCGCACGAGGTCTCCGCCCAGGGCGACGTGCTCTCCGCGTTCCTCTCCGGCTACGCGGACGTGCTCGCCCTGCGTACGGAGCTCGCGCACGCGCAGGAAGCTGCGGCCACCGGCGAGGCCTCCGCGCTCGACGCGCTCTCACGTGCACAAGACGCCTACCACCTCGTGCGCGGCGACGAGCTCGAGCGAGAAGTCTCCATCCTCGCGGAGCGCCTCGGCTTCTCGCCGGCAGACCTCGCGCGGCCGGTATCGTCGCTCTCCGGAGGCGAACGCGGAAGGCTCACGCTGGGCACGATCTTGGCCAAAAAGCCCGATCTTTTGCTGCTTGACGAGCCCACCAACCACCTCGACCTCGACACCATCTCTTGGCTCGAGTCGTTCTTGGTCGGTTACCGCGGCGCCGTGGTGGTCGTCTCGCACGATCGCGCCTTCCTCGACACCGTGTCGAACCAAACGCTCGAGCTTGGCAGTCGAGGCCTGCGCGTCTACCCGCTCGCGTACTCCGCGTACGCCGAGGCGCGCCAAGAAGACCTCGCCCGCGAGCGCGCGGTGCTCGAGCGCCAGCAGGCCTTCATCGAGAAGACCGAAGACTTCATTCGCCGCAACATCGCCGGCCAGAAGACCAAGCAGGCGCAGAGTCGGCGCAAGATGCTCGACAAGCTCGACCGGGTCTCGGGACCCGAAGACGTGTGGGACGTCGCCGAGCGCATCGCGTTCCGCTTCGCGCCCGCGGCGCGCTCGGGCGACATCGTGCTCGACGCGAAGGGGCTCGGTGCGTCTCGCGGTGGTCGCCCGCTCTTCTCGGGGGTGGATCTCTTGCTTCGCCGAGGCGAGCGAATCGGCATCGTTGGGCCCAACGGCGCTGGGAAGTCCACTCTCCTCAAGCTTCTCGCAGGGCGGGGTGATCCGGCCGACGTGGGCACGGTCAAGCGCGGAACGAACCTCCAAGAAGGGTACTTCGATCAGCACCTCGGCGAGGTCGACACGTCCAACACGGCGGTGGAAGAAGTGCGCCGCGTGCGGGGCGACTTCACCGTCGAGGCCGCTCGCCAATACCTCGCGCGTTTTCGGTTCTGGGGCGACGATCCGCTGCGCAACGTGGGCGGATTTTCGGGTGGTGAGCGATCGCGTCTCGCCTTGGCCAAGCTCCTGCTCGAGCCGCGCAACCTGCTCTTTCTGGACGAGCCGACCAACCACTTGGACATTCCCGCCGCCGAGATCCTCGAAGAGGCCCTGGCCGGGTTCGAGGGCACCGTGCTGCTCGTCTCGCACGACCGTCGCTTCTTGGAGAACGTCACGACTCGCATCGTGCGGGTCACCCACGAGGGCGTCGATATTTACCCGGGCTCCTTCAAAGAGCTCGGCTCGCACCTCGCGAAGAAGGCCGCGCCACGGTCGGACGACCAGGACGACGACGAGGAGTCGAGCCCTTACGAGCGCGGCGGTGCACCGCGTAAGTCGAAGCCCGAGCCCGCCAGGAAGGTCGAGCCCGCCACGAAGGCCCAGGCGCCCGCCACGAAGGCCGCCGACACCAAGCTCTCCTTCGAGCAACAAAAGCTGCAAGCCCGCGAAAAAGAGCGGAAAAAGCGCCGAATCAAGGAGCTTGAAGACCTCATCGCCGCGGGCGAAAAACAGCTCGAAGAGCGCCGCAAAGAGCTTCGGGAAGACCCCGGCGGAGACTGGGCAAAGCTGGCGGAGAAGGCCAAAGAGGAGCAAGCTCTGGCAAAGCGCGTCGAGACCATGATGGACGAGTGGACGCGCCTCTCGGAGACCGAATCGTGAAGCTTACGTCGCGTACTTTGTGGGTTACGGCCGTGCTCCTCGGCGCGCTCGGCCTCGTCGGATGCTCCAAGGCGAAGGGCGACACGGCCCAGAAAGATCCCGGAGCGGAGACCAGCTCCGCCTCGCTCTCGATCCGCGAGGACGCGACCGATCTCCTCTTCACGTGGATAGACGACCAAGGCGAGTTCCACGTCGACGACCGGTTGGCGAACGTCCCGGCCGAGCACCGCGACGTGGTCCGCGTGATCGATCGCGCCCACGAAGATCCTCCCGAGCAAGTGTTCCTCGGCGATCTTCGCCAGAAGGGTCCCGACGGCTCGTTCCGGGTGCCCGCCAAGCCGCGCGCCGAGCTCGACGCCGTGGTCGCCTCGAGGCGCGGCAGCAAGAAGGTCGCCGCCGCCCAGGACCGCGCGCAGCCCGGCGAGGGCTCGACCGCGAACACGCCCGGCAAGGCCGTTCCCAAAGGCAAAGACGTGGTCGTTTACGGTGCTTCGTGGTGCGGCGCCTGCCAAAAGACGCGCGCGTTCCTCACCCAGAAGCACGTGCCCTTCGTCGACAAAGACATCGAAGAAGACTCGAGCGCCGCACGCGAGATGCGCATGAAGCTCTCCAAAGCCGGCTTGCGTGGGGGCGGCATCCCGGTGGTCGACGTGGGCGGCAAGGTGATGGTCGGGTTCGATCCCGGGTCCATCGAGGCCGCGCTCGGCGAGGGCGGCTGAGCGCTCAGTTCGTCGGCTTCGCGCGGCGCGCGGTCTTCAGAACGGGACGCGCCTCTCCACCGAGCGGTCCTTCGCAGAGCTTGCCCTCTTCGATCCAGCACGGGGACGCGAGCACGGCGTGGGGCCCGTCCTTGTCGAGCGCGAAGCGCGCCAAGAGCTCCGCGTCGGTCTTGCGGGAGATGGTGCGCGCCGAGATGTCCGCTTCGCCGCGCTTCTCGAGCTTCGGCTTGTCGTTCCAGACCACGTGGTACCCGTAGCGGAGGCTCGCCCGCGCCGCGCCTTCCGGATAGGTGACCTCGAGCTCGGCGATCATGCCGATGCGCGTCCACGCGTTGGCCGACACTTGCTTGCGGTCCGAGACCACCACCGGGTGCGGGGGCTTCCAGGCGTAGCCCTGGTTCGACACCAGGTTGCCTACCGAAGCGAACACCGGCACCACCCGACCGTCTTTGGCCGTGGTCGTCTTGAGAGGCGAGGGTACGTGCGGGTGGTGCATCACCACCGCGTCCGCACCGGCGTCGGCGAGACGTGCGCCGAGCGCGTACACGCTGGGAGGCTGATCCTTGTATTCTTCACCGATGTGCACGACCGCCACGACCGTATCGCAGCCGGCTTTTCTGGCATCGGCGAGGGCGGTCGCCATGCGGCTCTCGGCCGGGCGTCCTTCGGGGCCGTAGGCGAGCATGCCCTTGCAGGTGCGCGGGTCCCCGTTCTCGAGGGTGCTCCATGAGACCGCGCACACCTTGTGCGTGCCTCGCTCGGCCAATACTACGTGATTCCAGGGGTTTTTGCCGGCGCCGACCACGCCGAGCCCCGCCTTTTTTGCGCCCTCCACGGTGGCGGCGAGGCCCTCGCGACCGAGGTCGCAGGCGTGGTTGTTGGCGAGGCCGAGGGTGGTCACGTGGGCTCCGTGAAGCTCGCTCGCCCAGAACGCGGGCGCGGCGTACGCGAGCTCACGTCCACGCGGTGTCTCTCCGGTGGCGGACTCGTGGTTCACCAGCACCGCGTCCGCGCCCGAAAAGAGCGGGCCGAGCGGCTCGAGCGCTTTGGCGAGCGCGCCTTCCTTCACGAGCACCGGTCGATGCGCGATGACGTCGCCGGTCACGAGGATGCGGAGCGGGCCGCTGGCGCTCGGAGGCTCGGCCTTCGTCGCTCCGGCGTCGCCGGAAGCGGCAAGGGGAGCCGGTGCGCTCACGCTCACGGTCGCGGAGGCTTTGGGTGCTTCGACGTGCGGCACGGACGGCTCGGCAGTCTCGCCGCTCTTCGCGTTTCGGCTCGCGTAGGACGCTTCGATACGAGAGACACGCTCCCGAACCTCACGGCATCCTCCAGCTCCCAGGCCGAGCGCGGTGAGGAGGACGAGCGAGACGCGTGCACGATTCGACGAGCCCATACTCGGGGCCTCGCACACTTCGCATTTTCGGGGAAAGTTTTCGGCCGAGACGTCACGCACGCGTGAAGCGCGCACGCACCGCCGGAAGGGCGAGCAGCACCAACACGATGGCGCCGAGCACGAGGCCGACCGGAACGAAGGCGAACAGGCCCACGGCACGAAGACGCGAGCGACCTAGATTCTGCGCGCCCCATACGTCGTCGCCTCCGGCCTTCGCCGAGCGGTAGTAGACGACCGAAAGGACCGCCGCGAGCAAGGGCAGGGTGAGCTCGAAGGCGCCGGGGCCCGCGGTCGCGGTTGCTTCGGTCGACGAGAATCGTACGAAGAGCGCCGAGCCCGACCAGGCCGCGCACCACAAGCCGACGGCCACGGCGATAGCTCCCGCGGCGTGAAAGAGTCCGCCCGCCCAAAGCAACGCCGAGGTCACGCGCCGGTCCTGACGCGGCAGCGCGTCGTCGTCGGTCGTGGGGGAGTCCGGAGGAAGTACGCGGTAAGGCGAGGCCATCGAACCTCTCTCAAGCTCATCACCCCGGAGGCGATGCGTAAAGGCGTCCGTCGATCGGCCGAAACGGCGGGAGGTGTCGCGAGAGCGGCGGGCGAAGGCTCGCCTCGAAACTGGCTTCTTTTTAGCCGTGGCGCTTCTTCGACTTGGCCGCAACCACACGCTCGTACACGTCGCGCTTGGGGCGCCCGCTCCAAGCCGAAAGCCTCTCGGCGAGGGTCTTCGCGTGCAGACCTTCCGACAGGCCTTCTTCGATGCGTCGATCGAGCGCCTCGTCGTCGATGCTCTCCTCGCGGGCCTCGACGTCGTGTGGTCCCAGCACGAGCACGACTTCGCCGATCCACTCGCGCATATCCCGAGCGAGCTCGGCCACCGTGCCACGCACGATCTCCTCGTGCATCTTGGTGAGCTCGCGAGCTACGGCGCAGCCTCGGGAAGGCATGGCGAACGCGAGCTCTTCCAGCGTGGCTCGCGTGCGGTGCGGAGACTCGAACGCGACCACCGGCTCGGGCGTCTCGGCGATGCGCGAGATGGCGGCGGCCCGCTCGGTCCCTTCGCGAGGCAAGAACCCGACGAAGCGAAACCCTCGCTCGCCCGAAAGACCGCTCGCGACCAGCGCCGCGAGGACGGCGCTCGCGCCGGGCAGGGGACACACCGTGCATTCTGCACGGACCGCCGCGGCCACCAAGGCCGAGCCCGGATCGCTCACTGCGGGCGTTCCTGCGTCGGTCGCGAGGGCCACGTCTTCGCCGTTCACGAGCAGATCGGTGATGCGCGCGAGGTCGTCCGGGCTCGCGTGCGCGTCCACACGATGCAAGGTCTTTTGGCCGATTCCGAGGTGCGAGAGTAGCTGCCGGGTGCGGCGGGTGTCTTCGGCGGCCACGTGCGAAACCTGCCCGAGCACGTCACGCGCGCGCAGGGTGATGTCGCCCAGGTTGCCGATGGGCGTGGCCACGACGTAGAGCGTGCCGCGACCGGGAGCGCCGTCCGTCACGTCAGTCGACGTCCGTGGCGTCGCCCATCTCGGCCTTCAGGTAGTCCCGGAGGCGCTGCAAGAGGCGCTGCTCGAGCTGACGCACGCGCTCGCGCGAGATCTTGAACTTGTCGCCCAGCTCTTGGAGGGTCTTGGGGTCGTCCGAGACGAGACGCTCGTCGAAGATGGCAAGATCCTTCTCTTTGCCCTCGAGCGTCGTCCGGAACTCGGCGAGCTTCTCCTTGAGCATCGACTGGACTTCACCGTCCGCCATCATCGCTTCGGGTCCGATGCCGGCGCTCGGCATCATGTCGACCTTGGAGATGGAGCGGCCGTCGGCGTCGCCCACCGGGGCATCCAGCGATTTTTCGTTCGAGCCGAGGCGCACGTCCATCTCGGCCACGTCCGACTCGGGCACGTTCAAGCTCTTCGCGATCTCGGCGTGCGAGGGCTCGATGCCCATGGCTTCGAGCTCGGCGCGCTTCTTTCGCAGGTTGAAGAAGAGCTTTCGCTGCGCCTGCGTCGTCCCGAGCTTCACGAGACGCCAGTTGTTCAGGATGAACCGGAGGATGTACGCGCGAATCCACCAGGCCGCGTACGACGACAGCTTCACGCCGCGGTAGGGGTCGTAGCGCTTGACCGCCTGCATGAGGCCGATATTGCCCTCCTGCACGAGGTCCATGATGTTCTTGTAGGCGCGGCGGTACTCGTAGGCGATCTTCACCACGAGGCGCAGGTTCGCCGTGACGAGCCGTGCGGCGATGGCCGGATCCTGGGTCTTCAGGAAGGTGACCGCGAGCTCGTGGGTCTGCTCGGGCGTCATCAAGGGATGGCGCTGCACCTCACGCAGGTACGCGGCCATCGGGTCGAGACGTGCGAGCGAAGTGGGGGCGACCGAAGCGGGAATCTCGGGCGCGTCGAGGTCCTCGTCGGAGGTCTCGACTACCGCGTCTTCGTCGTCGTCGTCCGCGGCGAGGTCGGCTTCCGCCTCGGCTTCGATGGGCGAGTCGACGTCGCCTTCACCCGACTCGGTGTCGGAATCGTCCAACGCTTCGCCGCCGCCGAGCTCGTCGTCGCTCTCGGGGTCGGTCGCGCGGGCAGGTTTGGGGTCCGCTTTGCGAGCAGCGGAAGTGGTCTCGGTCTTCTTACGGGCCAACGCGGAACCTCTCGGACGCGCACCCATAGCACATCGTAGGCGGGGTGCGTCGTCCGCACGGTCGAATCGCCCGGCTCACGCTCGTCAGCACGCGGGAAGAACGAGGCATGGTCGGGAGAACGTTCAGGATGCGTAGAGCCAGCAGGTGAAGGCCACGCCGGTCAACGCGAGCGCCCAGATGGCCGTCAGGAGCAGCTCGCGCGCGACGGCCACGCGCTCGATTTCGCCATAGGTCGACGAGAGAGGGTGGAGGGTCATGGCCGAGAACCTAAGGTCGTGGTGCGATGCGTCAATGCCTGGCGGGATGATTTGCCAGGAAGAGTGCATGGGGCTCTTCTGGACCGTGGAGAACCATCCGCCATCGCCCAAGCGGCTCGCGTGGGGAAAGCGGAGTGGCGTCGAGCGAGGCCCTGATAGGATCCTTGGCCATGCTCTTTTCGCTGCTGTCTCGCCGGGACGACGCTCCCGCCATCGTCCGTTCCTCCGGCGCCCGAACGACCTACGCCGAGCTCTTCGCCAAGACCTCGAAGCTCGCCGAAGCGTTCCGCGCCGCTGGAGCCGGACCCGGCAAAGCCGTCGCCGTGGCGGCCAAAGATCCGTCGGAGTACCTGCTTTTGGCGCTCGCGGCGTGGCAGGCCGAGGCCATCGTGGTTCCGCTCGATGCTCGGGCCGGAGAAGCCTTGCCGCTCGGCGGGGCGCGCCGGGTCGGAGTGGTCGCGCTCGCCACCGGAATCGCCGAAGACGGCACGCCGAAGACGCTCGAGACAGGCGTACCGGCGCGCTCGTTCGACGAACGCATCGGGCTCGTGCTCTTCACGTCGGGCTCGTCCGCGCAGCCGAAAGGGGTGTTGCTCTCCTCCGCCGGCATCGCGCACAACGTCGAGGCCATCAACGCGTACCTGCCCATCGAGAAGCACCCGGTGACGGGTGTCGTCCTGCCGCTTTCCTATAGTTACGGCTTGGTCGGTCAGGCGCTCACGACGCTCGCGGTGGGCGGAACCCTGGTTCTGCTCTCGGACGTGATGTACCCGGCCAAGCTGGTCGAAGCGATGGTCGCGCACGGGGTGAACGGTCTCTCGAGCGTGCCGCCCTCCCTGAGGCTCATCGCGAAGTCGGCCATCTCGGCCGGCGCCGAGCACGCGCCCAAGCTCGGCTACGTCGCGTCCGCGGGGGCCTCTCAAGACGCCTTGACGCGCGACCTCGTGAAGCAAGCGTTCCCCGCGGCGGTGCGCTTCAATCAATATGGACTTACCGAAGCGTCGCCGCGCGTGACCGCGCTCTCCCACGACGAACCGGCCTACGAAAAGGGCTCGGTGGGCAAAGGAATCCGCGGCGTCGAGGTGTTCGCGGTGGACGAGTCCGGTGCACGCCTCCCGCCCGGCGCGCACGGCGAAATCGCGGTGCGCGGCCCCTCGGTGATGCTCGGATACATGGACGATTCGGAGGCCACCGCGAAGGTGCTCGCGGACGGCGTTCTGCGCAGCGGAGACGCCGGTCACGTCGACGAAGACGGCTACGTGTTCGTCGAGGGCCGAAGAGACGGCGTGGTGAAGTGCGGTGGCGAACGCGTGAGCGTGGAGGAAGTTGCGGGCTACATGCGAACCGCGGAAGGCGTGCGTGACGCTGCGGTCATCGCCGTCCCTCACGACGACCTCGGCAACGCGCTCTGGGCGTTCGTGGAGGCCGAAGAGTCGGTGATCCCGGCGCTTCGTGCGCTCTCCCGCGAGAAGCTCCCGCCGGCCAAGCGGCCCCAGAAGTTCGTCGCCCTGGCCGAGCTACCGCGCACGTCGAACGGCAAGGTTGCGCTGGGCGAGCTGAAAAAGCTCGTGACGCCGTGACGCGTGCCTCGGGCGCGTGCCTCGTTCGCG
This sequence comes from Polyangiaceae bacterium, assembly GCA_965225775.1. Classification (GTDB taxonomy): domain Bacteria; phylum Myxococcota_A; class Polyangia; order Polyangiales; family Polyangiaceae; genus JAAFHV01. The sequence goes on from OZ245328.1 coordinate 601,802, forward strand.
TAGCGCCCGATCGTGTGCGAGCATGACGGCGTGACGGTCTCGCGTGTCGCTCTCCTCGCGCTCTCGGCCCTCGTCCCGCTCGTGGTGGTCCTGCTCGTCTCGAAGGACGCGCGGGCCTGGGTGCGCGGCAAGGGGAGCGTGCGCCAGACGGTGTCGAACGCCGCCGTGGGAATCGTGTTCTTGGCGTCGCAGGTGCTCTTGCGGGGGGCCTTGATCGGCGTCTTCGCGGGAGCTGCGGCGCTCGTGCCGTACAAGCTCCCGGAGCACCCCGCGTCGTTCGCGCTCGCCTTCGTGCTGCTCGACCTCGTCTACTACGTGCAGCACCGCATCGAGCACGCCGTGCCGGTTCTGTGGGCCATCCACGCGGTGCACCACCAGTCGCGCGACTACAACCTCTCGGTCTCGTTCCGCGTGGGCGTGCTCGCCTCGGTTTCGACCGCGTTTTTCCACGCCACGCTCGCCTTCGCAGGGGTCTCGGTGACGCAGTACGCGGCCGTGGTCACGCTGCACGCGGCGCTGCTCTTCGGCCTGCACGCGCGCACCAAGTTCACCTTCGGGCCGGGGCGCGTCTTCAACGCACCCGTGTTCCACCGCGTGCACCACGGCGCCGAGAGCGAGTACGTCGACAAGAACTTCGGCGGGGTCTTCTTGATCTTCGATCGGCTCTTCGGAACCTTCGCGCCCTACACGAACGAGCCCTCGTTCGGCGTCGTGGGTGAACCTTCCCCGGAGGCGCCGCTCGCCGCGAACGTGGCGCCTTGGCGCTCGCTGGCGAAGGAGGTGCGGCGTGCTCCCACGCTGCGCCGAAAGCTCCGCGCGCTGTTCGTGCGGGGCGCCTCGTCGTCGTGATCGAAGCGCCGTTCGTCGCTCGCGCGGTCGTGCGGACTTTTGCTCCGATTGACTCGACGTGTATCTCCCGTATGTTCGGAGCTTGCCCGGCGTCACGGGGACGCGCGAGCGATCGGTTTTGCGTCACGCCCTCAGCGACACGTCTATGAAACCCTATGCCCTCCTCCGAAGCGCCTCTCTGCGCCTCTTGGACGAGGACTTCGCGGCGACGCTCCCCCAAGCGCCGACGAAGCCACGCAAAGCCGTAGAAGGACGCCTCTTTTCGTGGGCGGCCGACGTGGTCACGCGCCTCTCGGACCGCTTCGGCGCGCTCGAGGTGCACGCCGTCCGTGACCCCGACGGCGACGGCTCGGGGGTGGTGTTCGTGCGGGAGCGACTCGCTCGCAAGCGCCTCGAAGATCTGGCCGAAGACGAGCGCTCGCTCCGTCCCCGGATGGGCGAAGCGCCTTACCTGCCGCACCTGCACGTGGCCCTCGTGGTCTACTTCGAGGCGGTCGAGCTGCGCATCGATTTGCCGGCGCGTGCCTGGGTCGACGCCGAGAACCTGCGGGCCCGCGTGGCCGATCCGACCGCGTTGCTCGAGCTCACCTCCGCGCTGGAGGTTCTTCCCGAGTCGTTCGAGCTCGCGTGCGTGCCGGGAGACCGTGCGTTGCCCGCCCACCGCGCCACGGCCGACGAGCTCCGCGAGCTCTGCGAACGCGCGCGCACCGATCCTTCGTCGTTCCGCGTGCGCTGGCGCATCCCCAAGGCGGTCGTGCTCGGCTTCACGGAAGACCTCGGGGACGCCCTGGAAGACGCACTCTACGCGCTCTCGGCGGTGACCAAGCTCGTCGCTTGGGCAGAAGACAACGACGTGCTCGGTCTCGTGACCCGCCGGGAAGCCCGACGCGAGCGCGAACGCGACCCGGAAGACGAGCGCGCCGCCGTGCCCAGCGAGCGCCCCGCACGAAGGCCCATGCGCGACGACGAACCTCGGGCGAAGCGCACCTTCCGCGAGCCCACGACCGAGCTCCCCCCCGAGTCCAAAGCGCCGGAAAATGAGCGCCCCGCGCGGGCCTTGCCGGTGCGTCTCGAGCGCAAGATCCTGCGCCGAGCCCCGCGCCTCTTCGACGTGGACCCGCAAGCCCCGGTCGAAAAAGGCGTACGCGTGCAAGTGCTCGCGGGCCCTTTCGCCGGGCGCGTGGGCGAGGTGGTCGAGCTCTTCGCCACGCAAGAGGCCAAGGTCGCGCTCGGGCTTCTGGTCACCCGTGTTCCGGTGGCCGATCTGGTCGCGTGTGCCCCCAAAGGCTCGGGGCGCTCGCCGCTCCCGTCTTCGCACCGGAAGCTTCCGACGAGGCCCTGAGCCTCGGGTTTTTCCCGCGGAAGCGAGTCACTATCTTTTTCGAAGCAGGTCGGGCGCGCGGGGAGTAAAACGCGGGCATCTTGTCCGATCCCGCTCCGGCACCTCCGAGCGACGCGCGGCGCCTCCCGCGCACCATGAGCGGGCAGTTCGCGCGTCATCTGCCTGCGTATCTCGCGGGCGGGTTGATGCTGGGCGTCTTCCAGCTCGCCATGAACCGCATCGACTGGCTGTCGAAGAGCGCGGTCGATCAGCTCTTCGGCGAGAAGAGTGCGCTGCCTTGGCTGCCGTCCGCGCTCATGTTCGGTCTGGCGCTCGTGGCGTTTTTCACGCGTGTCGCGAGCCGCTGGTTCATTTTCAACGCCGGCCGCGACGTGGAGTACGAGCTCCGGGCCGCGCTGCTCGAGCACTTGCACTCGCTGGGCGCCGCGTTCTACCGAAAGATGTCGGCCGGCGAGATCATGAGTCGCTCCTCGGGCGACCTCCTCCAAGTGCGGCTTTTGTACGGGTTCGGCATCTTGAACCTGGTGAACGTGGTGTTCGCGTTCGCGAGCGCGCTCCAGGTAATGGTCTCGATGTCGCCCAAGCTCACGGCGGTCTCGTTCGTGATGCTGCCGCTCATCGTCTTCATGGGGCGCACGGTGAGCAAGCAGCTCTACTCGCGCACGAAGACCAACCAAGAGACCTTGGGCAAGCTGAGCGAGGTCCTTCAAAATAACCTCGCTGGCGTGCGCGTGGTGCGAAGCTTCGCGCTCGAGCGCCGCGAGCGTCGTCGCTTCGACGAGGCCAACCGAGCCTACCTCGAGGCGAGCCTCGGGCTCGCACGTCTCCGCGGTCTCATGGGCCCCGCGGTGGGCATGGCCGCGTCGATCGGCCTGCTCGCGTTCTTCTGGTACGGGTCGAAGCTCTTGCTCGCCGGTGAAGCGGGGGGCGGTCTCTCGCGAGGCGCGTTCTTCGCGTTCTGGCTCGCGTTCGGACGCATGACCTGGCCCATGATCGCCATGGGGTTCGCGGTGGCCATCGTGCAGCGCGGACGCGCCGGCTTCGCCCGCCTCGAAGAGATCTTCCGCGAGGTCCCGGAGGTCGTATCGGGTACTCACCCGGCGCCCGATAATCCCAAGGGATCGCTCGAAGTACGCGGGCTCACGTTCGCGTACGCGGCAGGCAAACGCGACGTGCTCTCCGGGGTCGACTTCGAACTGCCCGCCGGGCGCTCGCTCGCCATCATGGGGCGCACCGGCTCGGGCAAATCGACGCTCGCCATGCTGCTCGCGCGCCTCTTGCCCACGCCGCGCGGCGCTGTCTTCACCGACGGCGAAGACCTGTGCGACCTGCCGCTCTCGTACGTGCGCGAGAGCATCGGCTACGCCCAGCAAGACGCGTTCCTCTTCTCCACCACGGTGGCCGGAAACATCGGCTTTTGCCTTCCCGAGGTCGACTCGGAGGAGAGCATGGCGCAGGTTCGCGACGCGGCCCGCGACGCGCAGGTCTACGACGAAGCCATGAGTCTGCCCGAGCAGTTCGATACCGTGGTGGGCGAGCGCGGGGTGCAGCTCTCCGGTGGGCAGAAGCAGCGCATAGCGCTCGCGCGAGCCTTCGCGCGTAGCCCACGCATCCTCGTGCTCGACGACCCGCTCTCCGCCGTGGACGCCAAGACCGAAGCGCACATCTTGGACACCATCGCCAAGCACGCGAAAAAGTGCACGCTTCTCCTGGTCACGCACCGCGTGGCGGCGGCCTCGCGCTGCGACCACATCCTCGTGCTCGACGAGGGGCGTGTGCTCGAGCGCGGCACCCACGACGAGCTTCTTTCGAACGGCTCGCTCTACGCCGCCTTCGCCGAGGAGCAATCGGCCGAGCGTGAGCTCGCCGACCTCGAAACGCACGCGGTGGATGGGGAGGAGGGCTCGTGAGCGCCCCCTCCCGAACGAACGGCAACCTGCCGGGAAAACAGGCGAAAGACGCGAAGAAAGGCGTTCGCGACTACCACGAGGAAGAGAAGCTCGGGCGCGCCTACGACGGCGCCCTGCTCTCGCGGCTCTGGCCATACGTGAAGCCGCACTCCGGCTTCTTGTTCCTCTCGCTGGGGCTGCTCGTGCTCACCGCGGGCACGCAGCTCGTGCGACCTCTGCTCATGGGTCGCGTGGTGGAGCACGCAGGTCAAGGCAAAGGCGACGAGTTGCTCTTCGACGGGCTCTTGCTCGCGGGCTTCGTGGTGCTCGGCCAGTTCGTGTCGTTCATGCAGACCTACATCATGCAGGTCGCCGGCGCGCGCACCATGGCGGACCTGCGGGCCGACGTCTTCGCGTTCTTCCAGCGGCTCTCACTGCGCTACTTCGACAAGACGCCGGTCGGCCGGCTCGTCACGCGCGCCACCGGTGACGTGGACGCGCTCGGTGAGCTCTTCGCCTCGGGGGTGCTGAACGCCTTCGGCGATCTCTTCGCGCTGGTCGGCATCGTCATCATGATGCTCACGCTGCACGCGAAGCTCTCGCTCATCGCGTTCGCGGCGCTTCCGCTCGTGGGGCTGGTCGTGAACTACGTGCGCAAGCGCAGCCGCGAGGCGTTCCGCGAGATCCGCACGAAGACCGCGCGCCTGAACGCGTTCTTGAACGAGCAGGTCGCGGGGGTGGCCGTGGTGCAAGCCTATGCACGCGAAGCCGCCATGCAACGCGAGTTCGACGAGATCAACGACGCCTACCGCGAAGCCAACAAGCAGAGCATCTTCTACGAAGCGGTGCTCGACGCGGCGATCGAGATGGTCGGCACCTTGTGCGTGGCGAGCGTGCTCTGGTGGGCCGGTCTCGGCAAGACGTCCGATCCTACCGTGACGTTCCCGCTGGTCGTGACCTTCACGCAGTACATCCGCCAGTTCTTCGAGCCGGTCAGCTTGCTCGCGCAGCGCTACACCATCTTGCAGAGCGCGATGAGCGGCGCGGAGCGCATCTTCCGATTGCTCGACGAGGACGACGTGGAAAGCTCGACCGACGAGGTCTCCACCGCGCCGGAAGAGCCCGACGCGGCCGCCATCGAGCTCGACCACGTGACGTTCTCGTACAAGCCCGGCGTACCGGTGCTGAAGGACGTGAGCCTGCGCATCGCACGGGGCGAGAAGGTGGCGCTCGTGGGCGCGACCGGTGCGGGAAAATCCACCGTCGCGAGCCTCGCGCTCCGTCTCTACGAGGTCGACTCGGGGACCGTCTCGGTGTTCGGCAAAGACGTGCGCGTGCAGGACCGCGTGGCCATGCGCGAGCGTTTCGCGGTGGTTCCGCAGGACGTCTTCTTGTTCGCGGGCACGGTGCTCTCGAACGTGGCCATCTCGGACGAGACCCCGAACCAGGCGCGCGCCGAAGAGGCCCTCCGTCGCATCGGCGCGCTCGAGGCGTTCACGAAGCGCGAAGGCGGGCTCTTGGCGCCGGTCGACGAGCGCGGCGCGAACTTCAGCGCAGGCGAGCGTCAGCTCATCGCGTTCGCACGCGCTCTCTACCGTGACACGCCCATCGTCGTTCTCGACGAGGCTACGGCCAGCATCGATTCGAACACCGAGCGGCGCATGCAGACCGCGCTCGAGGCCGTGATGGAAGGGCGCACGTCGCTCGTCATCGCCCACCGGCTCTCCACCATCCGCGCCATGGACCGCATCGTGGTGTTCCACAAGGGGCAGATTGCGGAGAGCGGCACGCACGACGAGCTGCTCGCCAAGGACGGCGTCTACGCGCGTCTGCATCGCTTGCAGTTTGCACGTGAACGCGCGGCCCAAGTGGCGAAGACGACGCCGAGCGAGAGCACGGTGGAGACCGCATGAGCCGGGGGACTTGCGTTTTGTTGGTGCCGATGTAGGACACGATTTGCCCCGAAATTCGTTGCCTTCTCTGGCCTCGTGCGATGGTCGGAATCACGCCGGATCCTGCGGCGTTCCGAGAAGGCGAATCCCCATGGTCATGGCCCACTTTTCCGAGCGCGATCCCCTGAAGAACCCTCCCCAATCGGAGCCCCGCGTGCTCCGTCCGCGCCGCGCCGCCCCCGCCGACGCGGTCAGGCCCACCCGCGCCGAGGTGAACCTCGAGGCGCTCCGTCACAACCTCCGCGTGGTCAAGCGCCACGCCAAAAACGCTCGCGTGTGGCCGGTGCTCAAAGCCGACGCGTACGGACACGGCGCTCCGGCCGTCGCACGTACGCTCGAGCGTGCCGGCTCGGACGGCTTCTGCGTCGCGCTCGTGGAAGAAGCCATCGAGCTCCGCGACGCGGGCATCAAGAACCCCATCCTCGTGATGAGCGGGTTCTACGGCACCGCCCACGAAGAGGTGCTGCAGCGCGGCCTCTTGCCGGTCATCTACGAGCGCGGCCAGATCGAGGCGTTCGCTCGCGCCGTCCGTGCGGCCGGCATGCCCACGCCGCAGTCGGTGCACCTGAAGATCGACACCGGCATGGCGCGTCTCGGCGCGCGCATGGACGAGCTCGCCGCTTTCGCGGAGGCCCTCCACGACGCTCCGGAGATCAAGGTCACGGGTCTCATGACCCACCTCGCCTGCGCCGACGCGCGCACCCTCGAGGAGACCGAGCACCAGATGCGCCTCTTCGACGAGGCCACGGCCATCCTCGCGCGCAACGGCATCCGGCCCGAGGTGCGTCACGCGGCCAACAGCGCGGCGCTCTTGCGTGGCGAAAACAGTCTCGATGCGGTTCGTCCCGGCATCGCCATCTTCGGCGTCTCGCCCCAGGCCGAGGGGGCGAGCGAGCCGTTCTCGAGCGAGCTGCGCCCGGTCATTCGCGTGCGCTCCGAGGTGGTCTCCATCCGCGAGCTCGGCGCGGGCATGCCGGTCGGTTACGGCGCCCTCCACCGCACCACCCGCGCATCGCGCATCGCCACGGTTCCGGTCGGCTACGCGGACGGGCTCTCGCGTCGTCTCACCAACCGCGGTCATATGCTCGTGCGCGGACAGCGTTGCCCGGTGGTGGGTGCGGTCTCGATGGACATGACCATGATCGACGTCACCGACGTGCCCGGCGCTTCGCTCCGCGACGAAGTTGTGGTGCTCGGGACACAAGAGGGACCGCTCGGGCGCGATCATCTGGGCGCGCAAGAGCTCGCCGAGCACGCCGAGACCATCCCGTGGGAAGTGCTCACGTCGATCTCGCGCCGAGTGCCGCGCTTCTACCGCGAGCCCTGAGCTCGAGCCGCGTGTTCGGCTCGCGTCGTCGCGATGGAGTCAGTCCTTCGTGAACGACTCGAGCTGAGGTGCGAGATCGCGCTTGGCGCTCTCGGTCAGCGTGGCGTAGGTCGCGCTGCAGGAGACTTCTCGGGCTCTCCGCTTTCGCGCGTCGACCTTCGGGATCGCTCCGATCTCGGTGATGGCATCGCGCACGCAGGCCTGTCCGGCCGGCACGAGGTCGCCCACGGCTTGCAGGTTGAACTCGCGGCGCATGCCGCACGCGAGCGAGCCCTCGGGGGGGAGCAGCGCGGTCTCGAGACTGCGGCATGCGTCGGCGCGCTCGGGCCCGGTGCTCGCGAGTACTTTCTCGCTGGCGGCCATGAGGCTCCACACGTGGGGCGCGTAGTCCGATCCCGCGACGCGCGCCGTGCCGAGCCCACCCGAAGAAAGCAGCCCGGTGAACGCGCATGCCGCACCTACGAGCACGAGGGGAACGCTCGCTCCGTCTTCGCTTTCGTCTTTCTTCTTCGTGAAGAGCGCCACGCCAGCTCCGACAGCGCCGAGCAAAAAGGGGAGGGCCGCGGCTGAAATGCCGATGCGCGAGCAATCGCGCGCCTCGGTGAACCCGGCCTGCTGGAGGTGCGCGCGGTCGGTCTCGGTGAGGCCAGCTGTCGCGACCGCGGCCTGAACCGCCTTTCGACCCAGGAGCGTTCCCGTGAACCCGGTCAGGCCCGTGACGCCGGCGAGAAACAGCCCGAGCGCAGCCAAGAGTCCGGCCACCTTGGGCTTCTTCGCCAGAGCGGTCAGAAGCCCGCCGGTGCTCGCGGCCAAAGCCAGCCCCGCGACGAGGAGGGTCAAGAACCCGAAAGAACCGCAGTTTCTGAGGAGGGAGATCATTTCTTCGAAAAAAGTCCTGGGGTTCGCGAGGGCATTAGCAAAGGCGAAAGACGAGCGGTGGCTCGGTGGCGAAAACGGGCGAAGAATGTCGGACCGCTTTCCGCTAAGGTCCGGCCCGTGAGCGAAAGTTCCGACGCCTCCCCTGCCGATGGTTCGAGCTCCGCGATCTCACGCGTGATCGACACCGTGCTCGGTCCGCCGCTCGGGTTCTTGGACGAGATCGGCTCCACCGTGACGCTCGCGTTCCGCGCGCTCACTTGGCTCGTGCGTCCACCTTTCCGCTTCACGCAGATCCTCGGCGCGATCGAGTTCATCGGTGCAGGCTCGATGTTCATCGCGGGCTTGGTCGGTCTCTTCACCGGCATGGCCTTCACGGTCAGCGTCATCGTCGGCTTTCGTCAGTTTTCGGCCGAAGGCATGGTCGGGGGTGTGGTCGCGCTCGCGCTCGCGCGTGAGCTCGCACCGGTGCTCGCCGCCGTCGTCGTGACCGCCCGCGCCGGAAGCACCATGGCGAGCGAGCTCGGCAACATGCGCGTCTCCGAACAGATCGACGCCATCACCACCATGGGCGTGAGCCCCATCCAGTACTTGGTGATGCCGCGGGTGGTCGCCACCACGCTGGTGCTTCCGCTGCTCGGGGTGTTCTTCGCCATCTCGGGCATGGCAGGCGCCTACCTCGTCGCGGTGGTGTGGCAATCCATCGATCCGGGCATTTTCTTCGAGCGCATTCGCACCTTCGTGCAGTTCTCGGACGTGTGGATGCTGGTGACCAAGAGCGCCATCTTCGGGCTCGTGGTGAGCACGATCTGCTGCAACAAGGGCTTCTTCGCCTCGGGCGGCGCCCGGGGCGTGGGCGAAGCGACGGCCAAAGCGGTCGTGTCCAGCATCGTCGCCATCTTCGCCTGCGACTACGTGGTCACCACGTTGATGACCGACATCTGAGTCGAGGGCTCGCGCTCGCGTCCTTCACGGGTGGTCCGCGCACGCGCCGCGTGCGGCTCGAAACGCTCTTTACCTGGGCGCCCGGGGCTCCTACGGTCTCGAGCATGAGCACTCGTCTTCCGATTGCAGGTCGCGCGTCCCGAGAAAAGGTCGACCCTCGTCTCGACCTCGAGGCGGAGATCGTGAAGCTGAAGCGCGAGAAGAACGCGGTGCTGCTCGCGCACTATTACCAAGACTCGGACATCCAAGACGTGGCCGACTTCTTGGGCGATTCGCTCCAGCTCGCGCAGGCCGCGGCCAAGACCCGAGCCGACGTGATCTGCTTCGCGGGCGTGCACTTCATGGCCGAGACCGCCAAGATCCTGAACCCCGATAAAATCGTGGTCTTGCCCGATTTGGAGGCCGGTTGCTCCCTTGCCGAGGGATGCCCCGCCGACAAGTTCGCCGCCTGGAAGGCTCGTCATCCGGGGGCGCTCGCGGTGAGCTACATCAACTGCTCGGCCGAGGTGAAAGCCCTCTCGGACTACATCGTGACCTCGTCCAACGCCGAGAAGATCGTGAAGAGCCTGCCCGCCGACCGCACGGTGCTCTTCGGACCGGACAGAAACCTCGGTGCATGGCTCAACGCGCGCGTGGGCCGCACCATGGAGCTCTGGCAAGGTAGCTGTATCGTGCACGAGACCTTCAGCGAGCGAAAGCTGCTCGCCCTGAAGGAGCGCCACCCGAAGGCGCTCGTGCTCGCGCACCCGGAGTGCGAGCCCTCGATCTTGAAGTACGCCGACTACATCGGCTCGACCACCGGCATCCTCAACTACTCGAAGAGCACGGACGCCGAAGAGATGATCGTGGCGACCGAGCCCGGCATCTTGCATCAAATGGAGAAGGCCTCGCCGAACAAGCGCTTCATCCCCGCGCCCCCCGAGGCGAGCTGCGCCTGCAACGAGTGCCCGCACATGAGGAAGAACTCGCTCGAGAAGGTCTACCTCGCGCTGCGCGACCTCGAGCCTCGCCTCGAGATGAATCCGGAGCTGCTCGAGCGCGCTCGCCTGCCGATCGACCGCATGCTCGCCCTCAGCTGACTTTTGCGAGGAAATCCGTGTGAAAAAGCCCTCGTTCGGCGAGAACGAGGGCAATGGCTCACGACGTGGAAGGCGCCTTCGTGCCGATCAGGTGGGCGGCTTTTTGGCGAGCAGCTTCTCGGAGATGTGGTCGCCGAGGGCGCGACGCATGAGACGCTCCACGAACGCACCGAGCTTTTCCTCTTCGTCCGGAACGGGGAAGAGAAATCGAATGCCCATGCCGGCCGGCTGTTCGGGCGTTGCTTCGTCTTCGCGCACGACCCATTTCACCACCCCGGCGAGCTTGATCTTGCCGTCGCCCAGGTCCGCGTCGGTCACCGGCACGCCGAGCTCGAAGACGAACTCGGTGCCCACGTCGAGCGGGCGGTCGGTGCGGATGAAGGTGCCACCCCGAGAAATGTTCTTGGTGTAGTCGGCGAAGAACGAGTTGATGCGTTTGTAATCTACACGCAGCGAGATCGGGCCACGCTCGCCTCGGCGGCGTTCTTCCGCGGACTCGGTCGCCTTCTCGGTGGTTTCCGAAGGCGCGTCGTTGGACGGAGGGTCGGACATGCTCGGTCGGGAGTATACGGGGTTTTCGCCCGCGCGTGGGCCCCGTAGACTCGCGGAATGCAGAGGCTTCTCTCGTCCCTCTACGAGCGTGTGAAAGATCTCCCCGAGCGCGGCTATTTGGTCGGCAAGCTGGCCAAAGAGAGCGGCATGGTCTGGGACCTCGCGCCGCGAGGAACGCTCGAGGCGGTGCGTGCGCTCGCTTCGGGGGCGCAGAACCCGTCGCTCGTGTACCGCTTGCACGGAGCGAACGTGCCGGACCGACTGGCCGTGGTGCAACGTGAGGTCGCGTGGACCTTCCGCGAGCTCGACGAGCGCATCGATCGGGTGGCCAAGGGCCTCGTGCGCCGCGGCCTGGGTCGCGGCAAGAGCGTGCTCTTGATGCTCAAGAATAGGCCCGAGATGGTCTTGCTCTCGGCTGCATGTGCACGCATCGGCGCACCGGCCGTGGCCATCTCGTGGCGCTCCAAGCCGGACGAGGTGGTCTACCTCGCGAACCACTCCGGCGCGCGTGCTCTCGTGACCGAAGAAGAGCTCTACCCGATGGTCGAAGAGGCCTCGAAGGGCTTCACCCACGAGCCCTTGCTCGACGCGCTGTTCGTGGTGGGCAAACCGAGCGGCCGCGCGAAGAGCTTCGACGATCTGTACGAGCGCGCCGGTCGCTTCCAGGCCGTGCGAGGCTCCGAAGACGACGCGGCGGTGGTGGTCTACACCTCGGGCACCACGGGAAAACCCAAGGGCGCCGTGCGCAAGTTCCCCAAGGCGGCCATGCCGGCGGCCGTGCGCTTTCTCTTGGAAACGCCTCTGCGCGCGACCGACGTGCACCTCGTCGCTTGCCCGATGTACCACTCGACCGCGTACGGCTTCATGACCTTCGCGCACATCACGGGCGCGACTGCCGTGCTGCTGGACGAGTTCAAGCCCGAGACGTTTCTCGCGGCGGTCGATCGTCATCGTGTCACCACGACGGCGGTCGTGCCGACCATGCTCCACCGGGTGCTCGCGCTCCCTCGCGACGTGCGCGAGCGCTACGACGCGCGCTCGCTGCGCGTTGTGTTCTCGGGCGGCGCGCCTCTCGCGGCGAGCCTCGCCACGGAGTTCATGGATACCTTCGGCGACGTTCTCTACAACTTCTACGGCGCCACCGAGACCGGGCTCGTCACCTTGGCGAAGCCGTCCGACATGCGCGCCGCGCCGGGCACCATCGGACCTGCCATCCCCGGAAACACGATTCGTCTTTTGGACGACGAAGGTCGTGACGTGAAGCGCGGAGAGGTGGGCGAGCTCTACGTGAAGAACGACCTCCTGGTGGCCGGTTACCACGACGACGGCGAGGCCACGAGAAAGAGCATGAAGGACGGCTTTTTCTCGGTGGGAGACCTCGCGCGCTGCGACGCGAACGGTCGCTACTTCATCGAGGGGCGCAAGCGCGACATGGTCATCTCGGGGGGCGTGAACGTGTACCCGGTCGAGATCGAGAGCGTGCTCGAGTCGCACCCGGACGTGGCCGAGGCCGCGGTGGTGGGCGTGCCCGACGCCGAGTGGGGCGAGCGCGTGCGTGCCTACGTCGTCCTGATCGAAGGGCGCGAGAATCCGGGAGAGGCCGCCATCAAGGCGTTTTTGAAGGACCGCTTGGCCGGACCGAAGCTCCCGCGCGAGATCGTCTTCCTCGAAGCGTTGCCGCGAAACCCGACCGGCAAAGTGTTGAAGCGCGAGCTCCAGCACCGAACGGGCTGAAGCCTTCCGGCTCTCGCGGGTTTCGCGGCGGTCCGCTTCGTCGCTTCTCTCGAGGTGAGGACGATCCTTCGTCGTCGCCTAGCGGACCCGACCGACTCTTCGCATCCGGTCGTCGCTCGCGTGAAGAGCCGAGCGCCCGAGGTCCTTCGAACGAAGACGAGGCGCGACGAACGAACGTCGCGCCTCGCAGGTCGTGGTCGCCGAAGCTCAGCCGAGCACGTGCACGCGGATCGAGTTGGTGCTGCCGGCCACGCCGAGCGGAGCGCCGAAGACGATGACCACGCGTTCGCCGGGCGACGCGAGACCCGACGCGAGCAGGTCGCCCGTGCACCAGTCGACTAGCTTGTCGGTGTCGTGGAGCGAGGGCGCTTTGCGCGGGATCACGCCCCAATAGAGGGCCATGCGGCGGCGGGTGCGCTCGTTGGGAGAGAACGCGACGATCGGCATCGGCGGACGCGCGAGGCTCACGTTGAGCGCGGAAGAGCCGGTCTCGGTGAAGGCCACGAGGAAGCGCGCCCCGATCTCCTTGGCGGTGTTGACGGCGCCGCGCGCCACCGCTTCGGGCACGCTGGTCGCGCGGGAGGTGTAGGGCAGGTACTCGAAGAAGGGCGAGGACTCCGCTTCGGTGGCGAGGCGGCTCATCATGGCCGCTGCGAGCGTCGGATGATCGCCGGTGGCGGTCTCACCCGAGAGCATGATGGCGTCGGTGCCGGCGAAGACCGCGTTGGCTACGTCGCTCGCTTCGGCGCGCGTGGGGCGCGTCGCTTTGGTCATCGACTGGAGCATCTCGGTCGCGACGATGACGGGACGACGCACCCGCCGCGCCACCATCAGGATCTGGCGCTGGATGACCGGCACGCGCTCGGGCGGGAACTCCACGCCGAGGTCACCGCGCGCCACCATGACGCCGTCGGAGGCGGCGATGATGCTCTCGAGGTTCTCCACCGCGTCCGGTGTCTCGATCTTCGCGATGATGGGCGTGGGCTTGTTGTACGCCTCGCAGATGTCGCGCACGAGCTTCAGATCTTCGGCGCGGCGCACGAACGAGAGCGCCACGTAGTCGACGTTCTGCGACAGGCCGAAATCCAGGTCTTCTTTGTCTTTTTCGGTGAGGGCCGACAGCCGCATGGTCTTGCTCGGCAAGTGCACCCCGACGTGGTTGCGCATGCCTCCGCCCTGCTCGACGAACACACGCACCTTCTCGCCTTCGATGGCTTTGACCGCGAGCACCATGCGCCCGTCGTCGAAAAGGATCTTGTCGCCCACGCGCACGTCGGCGGCGAGACCTTCGTAGTCGATGGGGATGACCCGCTCGTCGGCCGAGTATTCACCTTCGACCAGCGTGGCCTCTACGCCGCTGGGCAGCGTGAACGAGGCTGCGAAGTTACCGGTACGAATCTTCGGGCCGCACAGGTCTTGGAGCGCCGCCGTCGCTTTGCGCGAGAGCTCGCTCGCTTCGCGCAAACGCTCGAGCCTCGTGCGGTGCTCTTCGTGCGTGCCGTGCGAGAAGTTGAATCGAGCGACGTCCATGCCGGCGTCGATGAGCGCTCGGAGGCCGTCGACCGTGTCGCAAGCCGGACCGAGAGTACAAAGGAGCTTCGCGCGTCGGATCACCATGCGCGCACAATGACACCTCTGGTCGGCGTGACGACGGGTTTTTTTGGTGCCGAAAGCAACACGTGCACGCCTCGTGGTATGAACGCGCCGTGTCAACGACGCGTAATGCCGCCGGCCAGCTCGTTTTGGGTGGACTTTCTCTGAAGGACGTCGCGGAAGACCCCCGCTTCGGGACTCCGACGTACGTCTACGACCTCGACGCGATGGACGCCGAAGCCGACGCGCTGCGCGACGCGTTCGCGGATCATCCTCACCTCGTCGCGTACGCGGTGAAGGCCAACTCGGCCGCGCCCATCGTGCGGAGCTTCGCCAAGCGTGGTCTCGGAGCGGACGTGGTGAGCGGTGGTGAGCTCTTGCTGGCGCTCGGCGCAGGCATCTCGCCCGACGCGGTGGTGATGAGCGGCGTGGCCAAGTCCGATCACGAGATCGATCTCGCGCTCGGGGCAGGGGAGCGCGGCATTTTGGCCGTGCAGATCGAGAGCGCCGAAGAGATCGCGCGCGTCGAGGCCCGCGCGAAGGCCCTCGGCCGACGTGCTCGCGTCTCGCTGCGGGTGAACCCGGGCCTCGATCCTGGCGAGATCGACACCCACGCGAACATCGCCACCGGCCACGACGAAGCGAAGTTCGGCGTGCCGCTCCCGCGCTTCGGCGAAGCGCTCGATCGCGTGACCACGAGCGCGCACCTCACGCTCGAGGGGCTCACGTGCCACGTCGGGTCGCAGTTCGTCTCCACCGACGCCTACGAGGGCGGCGCGAAGGTCCTCTTCGGTCTCGTCCGGGAGGCTCGCGCGAAAGGTGTAGCCTGCAACTACGTCGACACCGGCGGTGGCTTCGGGATCGACTACGGCAAGGGCTGTCCGGTACGTCCGGCCGACTTCGTACGTCGTGTTCGTGCGCTCGCCGAGGCCGCCGGCGTGGGTGATCTGCGCCATTTGATCGAGCCCGGACGCAGCCTGGTCGGGGCCCACGGCGTGCTCCTTTCCCGCGTGATTCAGCGCAAAACCGACGCCGTGTCCGGCTCTGTCGGCTCGGCGCGCCACTGGCTCTTGGTCGATGCGGGGATGAACGATCTCATGCGGCCCGCGCTCTACCAGGCCTACCACCGCGTGGCGCCGCTCGAGCTTTCTTCGGCGAATCACGGCGAGACCGATGTGCGCGTGGTCGGCCCGGTGTGCGAGAGCTCGGACGACTTCGGGCTGCATCGCGTGGTCGACGGTGACGTGGCGTTCGTCGCGCTGCTCGACGCCGGCGCGTACGGCTTCAGTATGGCGAGCCGCTACAACGGTAGGCCGCTTCCCGCGGAGGTCTTCGTGCGGGGGGGCAAGATCGTCGCGCAACGCGAACGCGCGCCCGTGACCGCATGGGCCGACGAGATGCTCGCGATCCGCGAAGGCTGACGCGGCACGTTCGCCGCCGTCACGCGATCACGGGCGAGCCCTTCGTGTGGTCACTCGCGCTTGCGCGGGGGTGGGGTCTCGGTGCGGAGCATGCGCGACGACGACTGCGACCTCGGCATGACCGGTGGCGGCGGCACCGTGCGTGCGCGTACCACGTTGCCTTCGGCGAGCACTTCGACGCCCACGGTTCGGCAGCGGCGCGCGACGCGGTCGAGATCGACCCCGGCTTGCACCAAGAGCCCGCCCTGCGGCGAAGGATCGACGAACAGCTCTTGGGTGGACTTGGCCGTGCGCAGAAGCTCACGAATGTTCGCGTCTTCCACCCATAGAAAGCCACCCGCGGGCGCGAAGGTTCCGCGCCCGAGCACCACGCTGGCTTGCTCGAGGGTGCGCGAGAGCGACTCGGGCAGCGGCGCCACTTGTTCGATGCGCTGACGGAGCACGTCGGCCTCGAAGCCCGCGGAGAGGGCGCGCGCGAGGGTCTGCGGCGCGACCAACAAATCGAGATCGGGGCCGATACGGCCCACTTCGACGAAGCTCGCGATGGCGAGCACCGAGGCGATTTTCGCGCTCGGGCCGACGCGGAGCACGTGCGTGTCGAGGAACTTGGACTTGGTCTCGTCCGGTGCGCCGTCGCGCTGTCCGAGGAGCGCGCGCCCGCGCGGCGTGAGACGCAGGGTGACCTCGTCGTCGCCTTCTTCTCCGAGGTCGACCACGCCGAGCGCCGGGAGGCTCTCCTTCAGGATGCGCGCGGCAACGTCGACCGGAGAAGCGGCCTCCACGCCGACACGCTCGGACCAGCGTCGGAAGAGGCGCGTGAGGCCGGGAAGGCGATGATCGCTCTTCACGTATCCGGTGAGCGCGCTCACGGGCAGCCAGTCTTCGCCGAGATCGCGCAGGGCCTCGAGCACGAGCTCGCGCACGACGCCGACCGGGGAGCCGTCACGGGCTTCCACTCCGACGCGCAGAGCCTCGGGCTCCGGGCGAGCTTCGTCCCAAGCGCCGCCCTTCAACCACGTATCGAAGAGAATCTTGGCGAGCTCGCCCAGGTGATGCGAACCGGGCGGACCGGACGACGACACGGCGCCCGCATCCCACAAGCCGATCGCGCGCGAGAGCGCGACCAAAAGGGCCACGTGCGAGGTCTCGCGGCCGAAGCGTGTGGAGAGCTTCTGTACGAGCGACTTCGGCGTGCCGATGTTGGGGCGGACCTCGTTGCCGGGCTCTCGAGCCGCCAGGGCGAGGCCGAGTGCGAGCGGGGCCGGGTCTTGCGTGAAACGAGCGCGACGTGGAGCGTGGTCGCCCGAGAGCACGCGCTTTTTGACTTCGCTGCGGCGCTTTTCCCGCTCGTCGTGGGAGGCCGCACCGATGATGCGCGCCACTTCGGTCGGAACCACGTGGCGGTTCGGGTGCACCGGAATGAGGAACCCGCGACGCTCGAGCGAGAAGCCCACGCCGCGACGAGTCTGCGTCGGCCCTTGAGCGGTACGAAGCCGCAGCGGCTCACGTTCGAGCTCGAGCAGCTCGTCCGTCTCGACCTCTCCGCCTTCGCCCTCGACGCCTTCCAAGACGCGGCGCTCGGTGGGCGCGAGCTTGGCAATCTCTTCGGCGAGGCGCTCGGGATTGCCGAGCACTTCCCAGGCGGCTTCGAGCGAGAGTGCGATGGGCGGCGTGGCCGGCCGACCCAAGTAGTGGGCGGCGACGGCGCTGGCCGTCTCGAACGGCGCTTGCGCGAGCAGCGAGCGCAGACCTCGCGGATCTTCGCCTTCCCACGAGCGTAGCTGCACGAGATACGCGATGGGCAGGATGAGCTCGATCGCGCCCTTTTTTCCGCGAGCGAACACCATGCCGCGCGCGGACAGGGGCTCGAGCGCCGCCGGCACGGCGGTCACGAAGAGCACGCCGTTGGCCTCGGCCACACGGTGCAAGAGCTCCACGCTCGGCGCGGGCAGACGAGACGGATCCCGAAGGTCGGGGAGCTGCACGAGCGAACGAGCGACTTGCGCGGGCACGTCGAGCCGTTTGGCAGGATCGATGCGCACGCCGAGCCGCGCGATCAGCGCGTCGAGCTCTGCCTGGGGCAGCGCACCCAATACTTCGGTGAGCCGCAGAGGAGTTGCGGACTTTTTAGCCAAGACGATTCAAAGAGTACCTCAGATAGGCGAAATTCCTATGGGAAATCGCGCTTTCTCGTCACGCGTCCGAGAGTGACGAAGTGTGTATGGCTCATGCACGGTCGCGCCCCGACGAGCCCACGGCCATGAGCTCGTCCAACCACGCGTTTTCTCGTTCCGAAGGTCTCACAATCTCGTAGCCTGCCGCCGTGGCCCGAGCGACCCGAGAGCGACCGCCGCGGAGCGCCGAGCCCGGCGCACCGAACGCGGTAGCCGAACCCAGCGAATCGAAGCGGCGTGCTTCGCGTGATGCCGTGAAGCCGCGCTCGGAGGTGCGCCTCGAGTGGGCGGGACGCGATGTGCCTCGTGAGCCTCCGAGCGCCGAGCTGCATGTGGTCGAGCGCGCTCGGTCCGTTCCCGACGTACGCCTCGTTCGTGCCGACGCTTGGGCGCTCGCCCGTGCGCTGGAGGCCGAAGGGCTCGGGGGTAAGGTCGATCTCGTCTACCTCGATCCCCCGTTCTTTTCGGATGCAGACTACACGCACGAGGCGCGCCTCGACGGGACCGCCGACGGTCGCAAGACCCGCGCGCTCGCCTACGAGGACACCTGGGCGAAGAAGACGGGCGGGCTCGGCTCGTACCTCGACATGCTCGCGCCGCGTTTGGAAGCGCTCGCACGGCTGGTCGGCAAACGAGGAACGTTTTGGGTGCACCTCGACTGGCGCGCGTCGTACCTCGTGCGCGTGCTGCTCGACGAGATCTTCGGAAAAGACGCGTTCTTGAACGAGATCGTGTGGAAACGTGCGCCCAACCTCGGACGCCAAGCCGCGAGCGGTCAGTTCGGACGCACCCTCGATACGCTCGTCGTCTACGGCGGCAAGGACGCCGAGCTGGTCCCGCCGAAGCGCCCCGAAGAGATCCCCTCGAGCGGCGTTCGCTTCGACGAGGAGGGACGCCCGTTCACCTCCGCACCCCGTGGAGACTATACGGATCTGTCGATCGCCCGCCTCGAGGCGGAGGGGCGCGTGCTGCGCACCCCGTCCGGGAAGGTCTACATCAAGTACTTCCTGATTCGCGACGAGCAAGGTCGCTTCTTCCGCGAGCGTCCGGTCGACGCGCTCTGGACCGACATCCCCCCGCTCCGCCACTCCGCGGCCACCGAGCGAACCGGCTACCCGACGCAAAAGCCGGTCGCGTTGCTCGAGCGGGTGGTCGTGTCCGGGTCACCCGAACGAGGGCTCGTGGTCGACGGCTTCGCGGGGAGCGGGACCACCGGCGAGGCAGCGTTCCGAACCAAGCGTCGCGCCGTGCTCGGGGACGCAGGTCCCATCGCCATCGCCACGTCGCGCGCGAGGCTCCTCCGGGCGGGCGCGGGCGTCGAGATCTCCGAGTCGGTCGAGGCCAGGCCCACGGCCACCCTCGACGTCTCGGTGCGCGCCGAGCGCGTGGGCAAGCACGAGACGCGCGTGGTGCTCGAGGCGCCCGAGGAGCCGCTCGCGTGGGCGGTCGACCCGGGCAAAGGAGCGCTCGTGCCGTTCGAGGCGGTGTGGAGCGCGACGCGCGGCGCTGGGAAAAAGCCCGTGCCCGCGCCCACCGAGGTCGTGTTGCCCGGCGCACACACGAGCCTCTCGGTGAGGGTCTACGCGGACGACGGACGCGTGGGAACGATCGACGTCGAGGTGAGCCCGAAATGATTCTGCGTGACCCCGTGCACGGCCTCGTGGCCTTCGAGAGCGACGAAGAGAAGATCGTCGAGGCGCTCATGGACACGCGCGAGGTGCAGCGCCTGCGCCGCATCCGTCAGCTCGGCGTGGCCTCCATGGCCTTCCCGGGAGGCGAGCACACCCGCTTCTCGCACGCCGTCGGCACGGCGTTCGTCATGAAGCAGCTGCTCGTCCGTCTTCGGCACATCCACGAAGATCTCCCGTACTGGCAGCGCATCACCACCGACTACGGTCGCGACGCGCTCGCCGCGGCCATCTTGCACGACGTGGGGCACGGTCCGCTCTCGCACCTCTTCGAGGACGCCATCCCGGGCACCGCGCACCACGAAGAGTGGACCGAGCGCATCGTGCTCTCGCCCGAGACCGACGTCTTCCGCGTGCTCTCCGCGCAAGATCCGGGCATGCCCGCGCGTGTGGCCGCCCTCGTGCGGGGGGAGCATCCGCTCGCGTATTTGGCCAAGGCCGTGAGCGGTACGCTCGACGTCGACCGCTGCGACTACCTGCTCCGCGACGCGCACGCGACCGGCGTTCGTTACGGCCTCTACGATCTCGACTGGCTGCTCCGGAGCTTGCGATTCGCGCCCACCACGGACGGCGAGTCCCCCAAGCTCGCCATCGACGGCGCCAAGGGCCTGCCCGCGATCGAAGCGTTCATCCTCGCGCGTCTCTTCATGTTCCAGCAGGTCTACCTGCACAAGGCCACGCGCTCGGCCGAGTGGATGATCCGCACCATCTTGGGGCGGGCGAGCCGTCTCGTCGCCGACGGCGTACGTCTCGAAGGCTCGCCACGCGCGGTGGTGCTGTCCGCGAGCGGGGCGCCGCCGTCGCTCGAAGACTACCTCGCGCTCGACGACAGCGTGCTCTGGGTGGCCATGCAAGCCTGGGAAAACGCCGAGGATTCTTCCCTCGCCGAGCTGTGCCGGAGGGTGCGCGTGCGCAAGCTGCACAAGACGATCGAGCTCTTCGGCGAGCAGGCCCTCCCGGACGCCCGCGAGGACGCCCTTCGAACCGCACGCGACGTGTGCGAAGCGCACGGCATGGACCCCGACGTGCACGTGGGCCTGGACGTCGCCGAGGTCACGCCCTTCGGTGGTGAAGCCGATCCGCTCATGGTCGTGTTCGCGAAGGGGCCCGCGCGACCCCTCTCGGAAGTGTCGTTTTTGCTCGCGCGCCTCGCCGGACAAGTGCTCTCGCGCGTACGCCTCGTGCTCGCACCGGAGCTACGCGCCGACACCATCCACGCCTTGGGGCTCGGAACGTGAGTCGGTCGGTTCGTCGCGTGTCTCGCTTCGCGCTCGCCGTGCTGGCCGCGCTCGTTTCGCTCGGCACGGGCTCGCTGGCGCACGCCGAGGGCGACACCACCTACGGGCGCGTCGAAGGCGACTTCGAGATCGCACCCGCCGCCGGCGTCACGGTGGCCACGTACGGAGCGAGGCCCGCGTTCGAGCTCCGCGGTCGCTACCTCACGATGGCCGGCGCGTTCGTCACCTACGAAGAGAGCTTCTCCACCCCGAAGGACGTGACACGCCTCGTCTCCACGGGCATCGAGCTGCGTCCGCTCTTCTTCGCGCGATGGCTCCAGGGCCACGAGCTCGGTCAGGCGACGCTCGACCTCCTCATCGACTCGTTCGCGCTCGAGCTCGGGGCCTTCTTCGCCAAGCCCGGCCCGGAGTCCTTCGGGTCGCGCATGGGCCTCCAAGCGAGCGTGGGCCTCGAGCTTCCGCTCTTCGCCAAGGCCGAGGGGCTCTTTTTGACCGCGCACGGTGGTGGTCGGTTCTCCGATCGACTCGCCGTGGCCGAAGCGCCCACTCCGGGCAACGAACGCGCGGCCTTCGTGACGTTCGGCCTCGCCTGGCACGAGGTGCTCGACGTCGGGCTGGCGCGGTGAACGGGGCCGAGCTCGTCGGCCTGGTGCTGGAAGAGCTCGAACGTGCGAGCCCGAAGCGTCTCGCGGCCCGCGCGCTCACGAGGGACGCGCTCCGCACCGACGGGCCTGTGGTGCTCGTTTGCGCGGGCAAAGCGGCGAGCCCGATGGCCGAAGCCGCGTTCGAGGTGCTCGGCGAACGTGCGGTCGAAGCGTGCATCGTACACCCGAAAGGCTCCCCGGCTCCGCGGCTCACGAGACCGGCTCGGCGCGTGTCGCGTATCTTCGCGGCATCCCATCCGCTGCCCGACGCGAGGAGCGTCGCGGCTGCGCGCGCGGCCCTCGAGCTCGCCGAGCGCGCGCCTTCCGAGTGCGAGCTCGTGGTGTTGGTTTCGGGAGGTGCCTCGTCGCTCTTGTGCGGTCCGGCTTCGCCGCACGGCCTCGAGGAAAAGCGGCGCTGGGTCGCTCGGCTCCTTTCGTCGGGAGCACCCATCGACGACGTGAACCTCGTGCGCGCGCACCTCTCGACCATCAAGGGCGGCGGGCTCTTGCGTGCAGCGTTCCCGCGTCGCGTGAAGACCTACGTGGTCTCGGACGTGATCGGGGGGGCGCTCTCCGACGTGGGCTCCGGGCCTTCGCTTCCGGTGCGGCGTGGATTGCGCGCAGCTCGACGAATCGCGCGAAGATGGCTCGGGCCGAGCGAGGCCGACGGGTTGCCGCTCCAGGAACGGGTTCGGGTGGGCTCGCCGGAAGCACGTCACGCATCGGCGACGCTCCTGGTATCGCCCGAGTCGTTCGCGCGGTCGATCGCGCGAAGGTTGAGGCACGAGGGAAGGGCGGCGAGCTCGTCGGCGCCGCTCGCGGACGAGGTGACCCGAGTAGCCGAGCGCCTGCTTTCGCTCGCAGAGGCCCTCGAACCAGGGGAAATTCAGGTCTTCGCGAGCGAGTGCACGCTCGCGCTTCCCGCGGCGCCCGGTCGTGGCGGGCGCGCCGGGCACCTCGCCGCGCTCGTGGGACCCCGCCTGCCCGAAGGCGTGCGCCTGGTCTGCTTGGCCACCGACGGTCGCGACGGAAGCTCGGGCTACGCCGGCGCGAGCGTGAGGCGCGCGTCGTTTCGCGGCGCGCTCCGCGAGACGCGCGAAGCCTTGCTCCGCGCGAACACGGGGCCACTGCACGAGCGCCTCGGTACCGCGCTTCACGTGCCGCTCGGCCACAACCTCGCCGACGTGGTCGTGCTCGCGCGCGACTGAGCCGTCAACGCGCCTCGGGGGGGGGCTTCTCACGGGCGAGCGCGCGCACGAGCGTGTCGATGCTCCGCGTGAGCTCGCGTTGAGAATCGAGCAAAGCCTCGTTGGTCGTCGGGCCCTTCGTGCTCGAAGGACGTTCCGGAGCGTCGAGCGCGCGTGCGGAGAGGGCAGGGCCGAGGGTCATGACGGCCGAGGCCACGAGCTTGCCCATCGGCGTCTTCGGGAAGATGTCGGAGTAGCCGACCGAGATACTCGTGGAGACGAAGACGAGCGCATCGAACGGGCTCTTCACCTTGGGATTGCGCCCTCGTTCGGCCACGTAGAACGCGATGGCGGCGCCGAGCACGGTCCCGAGCAGCGTGCCCATCGGGTCGCCCACCGCGCGCGCGCGAAGGGCTGTTCCGGCGGACCCCAAGAGTCCGTGGTCGGCTCCACCTCCGAGAGACCCGAGGATGCGTAGCGCCTGAAGAAGATTGGGCTTTTGGTCGGCCTGCGAGGAAACGGCGTGGGGACGAGCGGAGAGGGGAGCGTGGGCCATGAAAGACCTCTTGGGCGAGCGTGCTGCTCGCGACGAGACGTGGAGAACGAAAGGAAGACGAGAGGGCGCGGGCACCACGAACCGTCGTGATGCCCGCGACGCGACTCACTCGTGGGTCATGCGGCGCGCTTCGAGGGAGGCACGCTTTCGCTCGCGCTCTCGTCACGGGGCTCGAGCACGGGGCCTAGCTCGCCGGCCACCTCGCCGCTCAGCTGGCCGAGCATCTCGCGTGCACGACCTTCGAGCTTTCCGGTGTCCACGTCGGCGAAGCCGAGCAGCTCCTTGAACATCGGGTAAGCAGCGCCCGCATCCATCAAGGTCTTCACCACCGGGCTCATCGCGCCGAGCGCTCCGAAGCCCTGTCCGTTCTGCCCCGTGGTGTGGAGCACCTTGATCTCCTTGATGGACTTGGCAGGCTCCATGAGCTCGCGCGCCACGGCGGGCATGGTGTCGATGGCGTGCAAAATCACCTCCTGGAGCACGAGCTTGGTGGAGCGAGCGTTCTCCGCTTCGATCATCTTGCGACGCGCGGTGGCCTCGGCTTCGCCCTTCGTGGCGATCGCGTTGGCGAGCAAGGACATCGCCTCGGACTCCTTCTCGGCGCTGTTCACTTTGGCCTCTGCTTCGGTGCGTGCGCGGTCGGCTGCACCACGAGCGGCGATGCGCTGCATCTCGGCCATCGCTTCGCTCTCGGCGAGACGCACGGCGGCTTCGGCTTGCGCGGCGATCACGGCGACCTCCTTCTCGCGTCGGGCTTTGGCCACCACCTCGACCGTGGTGATCTCCTGCTGCGCGCGCTCCTGATCGGCGACCGCAAGTGCCTTCTGAGCCTCGGCGCGGGCTTGTTCTTCTTCGCTCTTGGTGACGGCGATGGTCTTCTCGATGCCGGCGACTTCCATGGCTTGTTCTTTCTGCACGAGCGCGGCTCCCACAGCGCGCTCCTTGTCGATGGCGGCGGCCTCGATCACCTTCTGACGGTCGATCTCGGCGGTCTCCAGCGCCTTCCGCTTTTCGATCTCCGCGGTCTCGATCTCGCGCTGCTTCTTCACCTCCGCGAACGCCTGAGCCTTCTCCGCGGCGATCATGGCCTCGCGCTCGGCACGCTGCTTTTCGGCCATGGCCACGGCGATCGCTTGCTCTTGGAGAATGCGCGCGGTCTCTACGGCCTTCTGTTTGTCGTACGCGGCGAGCTCTTTCATCTGCTCTTGCACGAACACCGCGCGATGCGTCTCGGCCGACTGGGCGGCGGCGTACTCTTCCACCCGACGAGCTTGATCGGCCTCGGCCTGTTTCTGAGCCTGCTCGAGCTCGAGCTGACGCATGCGCGCGGCCACGTTTTGCGCGTGGATCTGGTTCTCCTTCTCGCGCTGGATCTGGTTGGTCTTCTCGCGGTTGGTCTGCACGCTCTCGGTGATGGCGCGGAGACCTTCGGCGTCGAACACGTCGTCGTCGTCGAGGTCGCGCACCTGCACCATCGAGAGCGAGGTGATGGACACGTTCTCCAAGGTGAGCCCGTTCTTCTTGAGCTCTTCGGCCAGTGCGGCCTGGATGTGCTCGGCGAACTCCTTGCGCTTGCCGTGCAGCGACATGAACGTCTGGTTGGCCGCAACCGAGCGCAGCGCGTCGGTCAACTTGCCTTCGATGAGATCCCCGATGGCGTGCTCGTCCAAGTTGCGCTCTCCGAACGAACGCGCCGCCGAGAGCACGTCTTCCGACATGGGCTCGACCTTGATGTAGAGCTCGGTGGTGACGTTCGCCTTGATTTTGTCGGCCGTGACCAGC
This sequence comes from Polyangiaceae bacterium, assembly GCA_965225775.1. Classification (GTDB taxonomy): domain Bacteria; phylum Myxococcota_A; class Polyangia; order Polyangiales; family Polyangiaceae; genus JAAFHV01. The sequence goes on from OZ245328.1 coordinate 626,630, forward strand.
GCGTTCTTGCCGCTGCGCTCGACCGAGAGCTTCACGCTGCGCAGGGACACGCGCAAAAGCTGGTGGAGAATCGGGTAGACCAGGATACCTCCGCCGATGACCACCTTGTTGCCGCCGGAGCCGGTGCGAACCAGGGCTTCGTCCGCGCCGCAGCGTCGGTAAAAGCGTGAGAGGACGAGGGTCGTGGCGACGAGCACGAAGACTCCCGCGAAGACGGCGCCTCCGATGACGACGAGGTTCTCGATGGACGGCATGACGTTTCTCCTTGTTGCAAAGACACGAACGAAAGCTGGGCATGCGCGCTCGCGGCACGAGCTCGAGCGAGCCGCACTCGGGGCGAGTCGGTGTGGTGAGCGTGTGGACACTCGCGCCGGCCTGTCGGGGCGTCACGAGGGCACTCGGCGCGTGGTGAGGGCGGGGGAGGCGTGAACGCGGCGTTCAGGCCGACTTTTTCACGCCTTCGCGACGGGTGACCGGTGGGGTCATGGGCTCGTCGGGATCGTCTTCCAAAGGCGCGACCAGCACGCGATCCCGGTGGGGATCGAGGCCCACCACGACCACGTGCTCGCCCTCGTGAGGAACGCGGGAGCCGTGGTCGAGCGCGCACACGAGGCGCACGTCGTGGCCGCTTTTGTCGCGGAAGCGCACCTCGCCGAACTCGGCGGTGACGCGCGTGGAGATGACCACTCCGAGCTCCCCCACCAGGTCTTTGCGCGAGGTCGCGAGATCGGCGTCGGACGAGAACACCGGCCCGAGCAAGCGCGCCAAGAGGGCGACGCATGCGTAGGCGACGAGCAGCGCGAGCGGCACGGTCCAGAGCAGCGAGCGCAGCGGCACGGTCGCCTCGCGTAGGTACCGCGCGTTCGCCGCGTAGCCGGTCACCGCGAAAATCACGGCGAACGACTGCCAGAGCAGCGACCAGGGCAGCTTGCCCTTGCCGAGCGGCGCGAGCGCGAGCGCGAGCGCGAAGACGCCTCGGTCGTCCCCTTCGTCGTCGCTCTCGTCGCTCTCGTCGTCCGAGTCGTCTGCTTCGTCCGCGTCGGTCTCGTCACCGTCGGCCTCGTCCGAGTCGCCACCGCCCGCGAGCACGGACAGCGCGCCGCTCCACGAGAGCGCCGCGAAGACGATCGCAATCCCGAAGGCAACCCCGAACGGAAGGTTGCCCCACGCACACACAAAGGACCAAAGCGACATGGCGACGCTCACTCCCACGAGACACGCACGAGCCCTCGGGGCGCTCTCGTGGCCTCGCCCGACGGGGCGATCACACGGCGTCCGCTCGGCGCGTCTACGTGCCCCACACGGTGCGAACGAACCGACGCACGACAAGGGCGCCGCGTCCGATTTCCGTCCGATTTCCAGGGAGTCTACCGGCCCGTCACGCCGCCGTGACCGCCGGTTTCTGCAAAGCAACTTGCGCACCCGCCCGATCGCCGCAACCGGTCGTGACGCGCCGATGCGCGGAAGGGGCGGCGACCGCACCAACGCGAAACGCCCCGAAGCCGGAGCTTCGAGGCGTTCGACGAACGTTGGCCGATGCGTTGGCCCGAGGGGAAGAGCTACTTCTTCGGGGCCTGCATGACCATCAGGTGGAACTTGGCGAACTCGCTCTGGCCGAGCGTGAAGAGAACCTCCACGAGCAGGCGGTAGGGCGTGTCCTTGTCCACGATGAGGATCGCTTCGCTCGCGTTGGCGTCTTTGCCGGTCGCGAGGCGAATCTGGCGGTCACGCTCGCGCCACTGCTGGAGCTGAGCGGCGAGCGGCTGGATGAAGAGGTCGTTCGGACCGGAGCGCTTGTACTTCGCTTCCACGCCGTGCGTGGCGTCCGCCGGGACTTTGCAGACCTCGGCGTCGTCCACCACGATGCTCGACTTGGAGACGAGCACCGCGAGGCCTTCTTGCGAGGCCTCGGTGGTGAGCAGCGAGTTCGGCATCGTGAGGTCTTGCGACTTCGGGAGCGACGCCGACTGAGCGCTCATGCTCTTCAACAGGAAGACGAGGATGATGGTCATCATGTCCAGCATCGCCGTGATGTTGAGGAAGTTGATCTCCGGTTCGACGGCCCGGCGCTTGATCTCCTTGCGGAGCTCGCGCTTGTAGGTCGCCATGCTGGCTTGTTTTTGCGGGGGCCGCGGCTTTGCAGGCGCGCCTTGCGGGGGCTGATTCGCGGGGGGCTGATTCGCCATGGGTCGAGCTCCTCAGCGCGCCAGGCCGAAGTTCACCTCGGGAAAGAGGCGAGTCGGTTTGGCAGGGTCCTGCTGGTTCGGGGCTTCGCGGAGGTAGTCGATCGCGCCGATGACCGTCTGGTACGGGATGTTCGGGTTGGCGCTGACCGTGACCTGCTCTTCCGCGGCGAAGTCGGGGGACGAGGCCTTGAGCTTCGCCGCGCACGCGCGGAGACCCTCGTAGTCGTAGTCGTTGCCCTTCTTCGGGATCGCGATGCCGGGACCGGTGTCGTTGCATCCGGGAGCGACGTTGCCGCCGCTCGCTTTGATGCTGAACCCTTCGTTCACGATGATTACCGTGAGGCTCAGGGTCTTGGTGGTGGGCGCGCGTGCGCCGCCACCCGCGCGGGGCGGGTAGCTGTCGATCGTGGCCGTGAAGGTCACGCTCACGGTAGCGAGCACGAACATGAGGACGTTCGTGACGATGTCGAGGAACGGAACGATGTTGAGCTCGCCGCCCTCTTCGTCGGGAGCGAGCTCTTTCGGCTGCGACAGTCGACGGACTTTCGCCCGCTGACTCGCCGAGAGCTTTTCGGTCTCCGCCATGGGCTTCTACTCCCCGCTCAGTAGTTGCCGGAGCGGGTTTGGATCGTGAGGAGGTTGAACACGCGCTCTTGGGTCGCGTCGAGGTCGTGCTGAATGTTCTTCGCGCGCTGGTGCAGGATGAGGTGCGCGATCATGCAGGTCACCGCGATGCCGAGGCCCATGGCGGTGTTGTACATGGCTTCCGCGATACCGTTCGCGAGCACGCGCTGGCGGTCGGCGGCGGAGAGGTTCGGGTCCGAAACGGCGCCGAACGTGTGAATCAGACCGACCACGGTTCCGAGGAGGCCGATGAGGGTCGCGATGTTCGCGAGCGACCAGAGGGCGCCGATCCGCTTCTCGACGGCGGGCTTGAGCTCGCCGATCTTCTCGCTCATCGCGGCGTCGATCTCGTCCGGTCCCTTGCTCGCGTTCGTGAGGCCAGCCTTCACGAGCTGCAGCGTGGGAAAGTCACCGGCGTCGCATAGCTTGATGGCGCGGTCGATGTTGCCGGCGGTCACGAGCTTCTTGATCTGCGCGAAAAACTCCTTCGAGTTCACTCGGTACTTGCCGAGCTGAAACACCGCTCGCTCGATGACGACCGCGAGCACGATCGCGCTGACCACCAAGTTGAACGAAAGAAAGATGGGGTTCTCTTTGAACGCCTCCATCAAGCTGTTGCCGCCACCGCCTGCAGCAGCCTTACCTTCACTCAGAAGCGCAACGAACATCCCCGATGCTCCTTTCTAAACCTCAAACCCGAGCGTCCGACCGAGAGCCGAGACGCGAGCGTACGACTTGCTGAACCTATGCCGGACTGCGTCCGAACGACCTAACGACCAAACTGCGGATACGAATTCGATCCATCGCTCGGCGCGAACGAACCCGACAGACGTCGTCGGCACCGCCACGGCAAGCCTCACTCCAGTTTTCGGACGATACAGGCCTTGGATCGGCGAAGTCAACGTCGAGGTGCCTCGCTCGGGATACGTGAGTCCGTCGAAAGACGCCGCAGGGTAGGAGCTTTCCCGCCGCACGCCCATGCCGCACTCGGATCGTCGAGGCGCACGCGCCGGTCGAGGCGTGCGCCGTGGGTGCCTCGCTCCATCGAGATGGCGCGCTCGGCGTGCCCTCGTCGGCCCGTCTCGTGTCGCGTGACCAGCTCGCGACGAAAAAGCGGAGATGGTCGCCGAGCCGGTCGAATCGCCTTCATAGGCGACCGCGTTTCGATGCTCGTACATCCATCGGCACGACTCGCCCGACGTCGAAGCGGCGACCGATTGGGGGCTCTAGCCCCGAAGAAAACCCGATTCACTAGACAAATAATCAGGCGTAACGGTTGTAATTTTTCGCCCCCCCTCGAAGACGCCATGTGCTCGATATTTTTCCCAAAGTCCTGTTGACGGACGGCGTCCTACCGGCAATTCTGCCGCGCGCCGTGACAATGTGAGCAACCCGTAAAGAGGAGCTTGCACCGTCTCGGCCCGTTCAGATAACGTCCGCCGCGTCCGCGCCGGGCACTCCGAACGAGGCTTGGGTCTCGTCAGATGGTTCTGGCAGGTCGGAAGACGAAACGCGCCGTGGGGTCATGAGACACCGCGGCGTGAACACCGAGAAGAACGTGGCGGTGGCACCGCCCCGAGTGGAGGATTCAGATGGCTGGCGTATGGAAGCACTTTCAAGAGGGCGGGAAGATGATGTGGGTCATCCTCTTCTGGTCGATGGTCACGATCGGCATCATCATCGAGCGCGCCATCTATCTCTACGGCTCCTCGATCAACAAAGACGTGTTCCTCGCGACGATGCAGAAGTGCATCCTCGCTGGTGACGTCGCCAAGGCCGTCAAGATGTGCTCGGCCGCCAATGCGCCGCTCGCTCGCATCGTTCAGGCCGGCCTCGTCAAGGTGAACCGCCCCGACGAAGAAGTTCAGGCCGCGATGGACGAAGCCGCTCTCCGCGAGATCCCGAAGATCGCGAAGCGCACCGGTTACCTCGCCCTCATGGCGAACCTCTCGATGCTCTCGGGCCTCCTCGGCACCGTCATCGGTCTCATCACGAGCTTCAGCGCCGTCGGTGGCGAGAGCGTCGACCCCAGCCAGAAGGCGCGCATCCTCGCTGAAGGCATCAGCGAAGCGATGAACTGCACCGCGTTCGGCCTCATCATCGCGCTCATGGGCCTCATCGGCTTCGCCGTCCTCAACGGCAAGACCCAGCAGCTCGAAGACGACATCAACGAGGCGAGCGTCCAGGTGCTCAACCTCGTCGTCACGAACCGCCAGAAGGTGAACCTCACCTGAGGTTCAGCGGGCGCGTGCTCGCCACGCGCTCGAATGTTTGAGCCAAGCCATCAAGGGAAGGGGGTCGTCGTGGAGGCGGCCCCCGACTCGGGTTCTAGATTCGTTGGAGTAGCAAAATGGGTGGCGTAGACGTCGGTGGCGGTGGGGGCAGCGGTCGAAGGTCGACCGACTCGGAGATCAACATGATCCCGTTCATCGACCTGCTCATGGTGACCATCTCGTTCTTGCTCATCACGGCCGTTTGGTCGCAGATGGCGCGCTTGAACGCGGATGCTCAGGTGCCCGGTCCGCCGCGGCCCGACGAGCAGGTCAACGTCGAGCCCGAAAAGCAGCTCCACGTGCACATGAACGATCCGAACAGCTTCAAGCTGGTTTGGAAGCAGGGCGGCACGGTCATCAACACGACCGACGTTCCCCGCAAAGACAACCTCGTCAAAGAGGGCTTCACGAAGGTCGTTCGTTTCCCCGAGCTCGCCGACAAGATCGAGCAAGAGTGGAAGACGACGGGCACGCACCGCGAAGGTTCGGACAAGAAGTTCGACCAGGCCGTGCTGCACGCCGACAACGAGACCCAGTACGTGTACCTCGTGGGCGTGATCGACGCGATTTACAAGGCGAAGCGTGAGTACACCGTCGGCGGTAAGGCCGAAAAGGTGCCCGCCTTCAACGTCACCTTCGCGGTCAACTGAGAGGATGCCATGACGATTCATCAGCCTGGCCGTCGCCTCATGCACATGATTCCGCTGAAGTTCGTTCACCACAAGGTGACCGGCGGCGGACGACGCGGAGTGGGCGCTGCCCTCTCGCTCACCAGCATGATCGACTTTCTCGTCGTGACGGTGGTCTTCCTCCTCATGACCTTCAGCGCCTCCGGTGAAGTCACCGTCCCGAAGGGCGTGAACCTCCCCAAGGCCGAAAACACCCTCGATATGATCGACGCCCCGCTCGTCGGCATCGCGGGAAGCCAGATTCTCGTGGACGGCAACCTGGCCGGCAACACCCGCGCGATCGAAGACTCCAAGCGCCTTCAGCGCATCGACGAGCTCTTCAACGTCCTCAAGGGCAAGCGCGAGCTCTGGAAGCAGCTCCACCCGGGCAAGGAATTCCCGGGCGTGGTCGTGCTCCAAGTCGACCAAGACGTCCCCGCCATCGTCGTGAAGAGCGTGTTCCAGACGGCTGCGTTCTCGGGCTACCCGAACGTGAGCTTCATGGTGAACATGATTCCGAAGTCGAAGTGAGCGTCGCGACGAGCCGCTCGAACGGAGCGTGCGCGTAGCCGAAGGCCGCTCGGGTGACCCCGGGCGGCTTCTTTCGTTTCGTGTCTCGAAGATCGTCGACGAAGGTCCGCGCTGCGCGCGGTTCGTTCCTACGGCGAGAGTGTCTTGCAGCGTGAATCGCGTGGAACTTCCACGTGGTGTGCGTGTCCGGAGCGGTGATGGATAGAGAACGCGGACTCAAGTCGGTTGCGGTTTTGCGGGAAGAGCGCAAGGCGAACAAATTCGGCAAGCCCAGCTCGAGCTTCTTCTTGATCGTGGGCGTGGGCATCGTGCTGGTGCTCGTGGCGGCTTACTTCACGTCGAACCGCGAGCTCGAGACGGCGCGCACCGACCTGCTCAAGAAGCAGCGAGCGGCCGCCGACACGGTCGGCAAGGAGTGGACTCCGCTGCGCGACACGCTCGAGTCGATCACGCTCGAAAACGCACGTGAGCCGTACGCCGGCGACCAGGTGAAGCCCGAGGTGCTCGGCTGGGACTTCCGCACGCTGCCCGGCATTTACCTGCGCCTGCGGGCGGCCCAAGCGAAAGACGCCGCGTCGCTTCGCACGGCCGCGCAGAGCTCGCAGAAGGACAGCTTCTCCGCGTGCTTGCTGAAGGGCGGCCCCGCACCCGCCGCCGACGCCGGAGCCGCGGAGGAGCGGCCGTGGAACCTGCGCCAGGCCTACGCGGCCACGCGCGTGCTCGACGAGTCCTGGATCTCGGACGTGAAGACCGCAGAGAACGACATGCGTCTTCGAGTGTTCCAGCAGCAGTACGAGAAGGCCCAGTCGTCCGAGATTCCGCTCGCGATCGAGATCGTCAAGCGTGCGCAGTTCTTCTTGCTCGTGCTGGACGAAGACACCGACGAAGCCAAAAAAGAGGCCGACGGTGGGGTGCCGAGCAACGAAGAGCTGCAAGGCTTCGCCCATCCCGCGCGCGTGGTGGTGGTCAACTTGAAGACCAAAGAGGTGCTCGCTCGGCTCCGCCGGACCGCGGAAGGTCAGTTCTTCATGACCGGTGGCGCCAACGTCGACGGTGAGACGCGCGCGGCGATGAAGCGCCAAGTGAACAATTGCGCGCTCGCGCAGCTCGTGGCGGCCGAAATCGTCAAGAAGTAGCGCTATCGTCGAGGGGTGAAGATCTTCTCCAGCGATGGCGACTTCGCGTTCGTCTCCGTAGGTCAGTTCGCGCGCGGCGTGTTCGTGATCGGGCAGTTTGCCGTAGGCGTGTTCGTGATCGGGCAGTTCGCGGTGGGGCTCGTCTCGGTCGGACAGTTCGTGCTCGCACCGGGCTGGGGCGTGGCCATGTTGGGCCTCGGCGGGCGCGGGAAGCTGGGGCTCATCCGTTTGCTGCCTTGGTGGCAAACGCACGCGCCGCGCAACGAGGTGGTTCCTTCGTTGGTCGACGAGACGAGCCTGCTCACGCCCGGCGGACCGCTGTCCGAGGGGTACCTCGAGGCGACCGTGGAGCGTGACGGAACGCTGGTGACCGCGCTCGGCACGAAAGTCCCGCTCCGGCTCGGGGCGGTGCTTCCCGCCGAGGCCCGCGAAGGGCCGGAAAACGAGCGCCCTCGCGTCTTCGTATGGGCGGTCCGCAACGACACCTTCGAGGAAGCTGGCTTTCGTGAGACGCCAGCCCGGCAGGTCGCACTCGAGGGCTCTCAGGTGATGCTCGTGCGTAGGCCGAAGCGCTACGTTCCATCCGGCTTCAGCGACGCGCCTATCCGTCCTGTCGAGGTCGTGGTACGACTCGTCGCGTGGGCTCTGCTCGTGGTGGCCGTCGCCCTCATCGTGCTCGTGGCCGCGGTGGGCCTTCCTGAATTCACCGACTGAGCTTGAGGGTCGCGTGACGTGGCCGTCGAGGCCTGAGCGTTCGTCGAGGTCTTCCTGTCGGTCGACGCTTGACTCCATGATACCTGCGGGATAAGTGAGCCCCCCCTCTATTGGGTTCCAAGGACAGCCATGCGTGACCTCATCAAGATGACCTGCGCGAACTGCAACCGCGCGAACTACACGACCACCAAGAACAAGCGGACCATGTCCGAGAAGTTCGAGATCAAGAAGTACTGCGCCGCGTGCCGGGCTCACCACCCGCACAAAGAAGGCAAAATCTCGAAGGGCTGAGCCCTTTTCGGCTCTACTCTGAGCCGTATACCCGGCAGCTCGACAACGAGCGACTCTCTAGCCGGGAAGCGTGGTCCGAGGTCGGGCGTCGCGGATGGCCGCACGCCTGACACGCTTCTTCTTTGCTTTACGAGACGGCATTGGTGCCTTCTTGTTTCTTTCGCCACACCCGCGAGGTGGGTCGTCGTCGACGGCTTGCCCCGAGAGGAGAACGTACAGCGCATGATCTTCGACTGGCTCCACGGCCTGTTCTCGAACGATCTCGCCATCGATCTCGGGACCGCGAACACCCTCATCTACGTGAAGGGCAAGGGCATCGTCTCTTGCGAGCCTTCCGTGGTGGCGGTGCAGCGTGACAGCCGGGGCGGCAACAAAGTGCTCGCCGTCGGCCGCGAGGCGAAAGAGATGCTCGGGCGAACCCCGGGCAACATTCGAGCGGTTCGTCCGCTCCGAGACGGCGTCATCGCCGACTTCGAAATCACCGAAGCGATGCTCCGGTACTTCATCGCGCGCGCGCACAATCGTCGCACGCTGGTGAAGCCGCGCATCATCATCTGCGTGCCCTTCGGCATCACCGAAGTGGAAAAGCGCGCGGTGAAAGAGAGCGCCGAGAGCGCCGGTGCCCGTGAGGTCTACCTCATCGAAGAGCCCATGGCCGCGGCCATCGGAGCGGGTCTTCCCATCACCGAGCCCTCGGGAAATATGGTCGTCGACATCGGCGGCGGTACCACCGAAGTCGCGGTCATCTCGCTCGCCGGCATCGTGTACTCGCAGAGCGTACGCGTCGGTGGCGACAAGATGGATGAGGCCATCAGCGCGTATTTGAAGCGCAAGTACAACTTGGCCATCGGCGAGCAGACCGCCGAGCGCATCAAGATGCAGGTGGGCAATGCCTACCCGCTCGAGCAGCAGAAGACCACCGAAGTCAAAGGCCGTGACCTCGTCGCCGGTGTGCCCAAGACCGTGGTGGTGAACTCGGACGAAATCCGAGAAGCGCTCGCCGAGCCCACCAACGCGATCGTCGAAGCCGTGCTTCTCGCGCTGGAAAAGACCCCCCCGGAGCTTGCCGCCGACATCGTCGACAAGGGCATCGTGCTCACGGGCGGTGGTGCACTTCTCGCCAACCTCGACGTGCTCCTGCGCGAAGAGACCGGCCTTCCCGTCATGGTGAGCGACGACCCGATCAGCGCGGTCGTGCTCGGTAGCGGCAAGACGCTCGATCACATGGAGCTCTTGAAGGAGGTGACCATCGGCTGAGGCTTCGCGCTCTCTGCCTTGAGTCACCCCGGAAATTCCCGTGTCCTCCTTCAAGCGCTACCGCGACGTGGGCATCGTCATTCTGCTCCTCGCGGTGCCGTTTTTCTTCCTCCGCGCGAACATGAAAAAGCCGGAGAACCTCAACGCGATGGATCGCGCGGTTCTCCGAGTCAGCGCGCCCATCGAGTTCGGCGCATCGAGCCTCGCCCGCGGCGTCTCGAACGTGTGGGATAGCTACGTTTACCTCGTCGACGTGAAGGCCGACAACGAGCGCCTCGCGTACGAAAACGCGCGCCTCCGCGAGACCGTGCACCGGCTCGAGCAGACTCAAGTCGACAACCAAGAGCTCCGGCGCCTCTTGCAGCTGCGCGAAGGCATCCCCGGCGACTTGGTGAGCGCGCAGGTGGTCGCCAAAGACTTCAACGCGTTCTTCCGGGTGACGCGTGTGGTGCTCGATCGTGGCTCACGCAACGTGCGTCCGCACATGCCCGTGGTCGCCCCGGACGGCGTCGTGGGCGCGGTGCTTCGCGTGGCAGGCGACGCCGTGGACATCCAGCTCGCCGCGGACGCGGGCTTCGGCCTCGACGTCGCCAACGAGCGAACGCGCGCGCGTGGCTACATCCGCGGCACCGGCGACCCTTCGCGCTACTTCTGCAAGGTCGAGAACGTCGACTCCGCAGACGACGTCGAGGTCGGTGATTTGCTGGTCACGAGCGGCAAGGGAAAGTGGTTCCCCAAGGGCCTCCCGGTCGCACGCGTGACCAAGGTCGTGAAGCGCGAGACCGGTCGTGATCAAGAGATCGAAGCGCAGCCCACTGTGAACTTCTCCCGCCTCGACTCGGTGCTCATCCTGGTGACGCCGCCGGACGAGGACGACGAGAAGAAGGGCGAAAAAGGCGACAAGAAGCCCGGAGCCAAGCCGTGAGATTCACGGCGTTTTTCGGAGCAGGGCTCGCGCTCTTGCTCCTGCAGTCGAATCTGTTCCGCGCCATCGTGGTGGCCGAGCGCGTGCTCTCCGCCGTGCTCATGGGGATCCACCTGACCGACCACGAAGTGAACGTGCCCGGCTTCGTGCCGCAGCTCGTGCTTCCGCTCGTGGTCTACATGGGTGTGCACGAGTACTCGCTGGCGCGCGGGGCGTCGGTCGCGTTCGTGCTCGGGTACTTCACGGACCTCGTCGGCATCGCGCCGGTCGGGCTCTACACGTTCACGTACGTGGCTACGTTCGTGCTCGCGCGTGCGGCGGGCGTCCGCTTCGCCGCGCAGACCCGCTGGATGCAAGTGGTGCTCGGGCTCGTCTTCTCGCTCGTGCACTCGATCATGGTGCTCATCCTGGTGGCCATCTTCTGGAAGGACCGTGACGGCTGGATGCCGCGCATGATCGCTCCCATGGCGCTGCCTCACGTGATCGCCACCAGCATGACCGCACCGCTCGTGTTCCGCCTCGCGCAGCGCCTGCATCAGGCCACGCAGGGCGCGCTTCGTGATCCGGGGGCGCAGCCGTGAGCAACCGTCTCGTCCCCCGGTCGGACGTCGGCGAGTTCCGGAAGCGTTACCAGTGGATGGCGCTCTTCGCGTTCCTCGCGTTTTTGACCGTCGCGGTGCGCCTTTTTCAGCTCCAAGTGATCGAGGGCAAGGACTACGCGCAGCTCGCCCACGAGAACGTGATCCGGCGCGTGACGTTGCCCACCACGCGCGGGGTCATCCGAGACGCCCAAGGTCGCGTGCTCGCCTCGAGCCGCCCCGCGTTCAACGTGTACATCGTGCCCGGTCGCGTGATGCCGAGCGCGCGTCCTCCGCGACGCTGGGGCAGCATCGACGAGCGCGACTCGTTCCCGCAGATCGCCGATACCCTGCGCCTCAACCCGGACGAGCGCGCGCGCCTCACCTCCAAGATTCGCGAGGCGTGCACCACCGACGAAGACAAGTCGGCCTGCTGGCACTCGATTCTGGTGCGCGAAGACGTGCCGCGCGACATCGTGGCCGAGCTCAAGCAGCATGCCTGGGAGCTCGTCGGCAGCGAGGTGGTGGCCGCTCCGGTGCGGCTCTATCCGTTCAAGAACCTCGGCTCGCACATGCTCGGCTACGTGGCCCAGGTCGACGCGGACACGCTGTCCAAGTTCCGCCCCGAGAACTACAAGTCGATGACACCGGAGGAGCGGGCCAAGGTAAACCCCCTCGGCTACGCGCCCGGCGACACACTCGGCGCCACCGGCATCGAGCGAAGCTGGGAAGCGTATCTGCGCGGTCAGCGCGGCTGGGAAAAGCGCGTGGTCGACGCCCGCGGCCGCTACCACACGGGTCCGGAAGCCGAGCGCTTGCTCGACGAGCCTCGTCGGCAAGAGCCCATCCCCGGCCGAGACCTGCGCCTGACGGTGGACATGGAGCTCATGGAGGGCATCGAAAAGGCGATGCGTCCCCAGGTCTCGGGCGCCGTGGTGGTCGCCGACGTGCGCAGCGGACGACTGCTCGCGCTCTACTCGAAACCCGACTTCGACCCGAACGACCTCTCCGGTGGCGCCGGACGCGAGAAGGTGCGCGAGACCTTCAACAAGCTCTACGCGGACGCGCTGCGGCCCATGCTCGACAAGACCATGAGCGGCGCGTTCCAACCCGGCTCGACCTTCAAGCCGTTCGCGTCGCTCGCCGCGCTCGAAGACAAGATGGTCAACCCCATGGAGAGCGAGCGCTGCGACGGCTACCTCTTCTACGGTCGCCGCGTCTTCCGCTGCTCGCACATCCACGGCCGCGTGAACATGCGCAGCGCCATCGCGCAGTCGTGCAATATCTACTTCTATAGGCTCGGCGAGACGGTCGGTATCGATCGCCTTTCGCGCATGGCGGGCGAGTTCGGGCTCGGCCAGAAGACCGGCCTCGGCATCAACCCGGAGGCGCAGGGACGCATCCCCACGAGGTCGTGGTACTCGCTCCGCTACAAGGGCCAGTTCCGCATCGGTTTCACGCTGAACACGGCGATCGGGCAGGGCGCCAGCATCGTCACGCCCTTGCAGCTCGCGCTCGCGTACGCGGCCATCGGCAACGGCGGCACGGTCTATATGCCTCAGATCGTGCGCGCCATCGAGGCCGCGGACGGCGCCGTCCTCCAGGACTTCCCGCCGCGTGTGCGCCAAAAAGCGAAGGTTGCCCCGGAGAACTTGCAGCGCGTGACCGACGCGCTCTACGCCGTGGTCAACGAAGAGCACGGCACGGTGTACCCGGTGCGCGACCCCGCGCTCGACATCGCGGGAAAGACCGGCACGGCTCAGACCGGCTACGTGTCGAACGGCCGCGACAGCGCCAAGACGGCCTGGTTCTTGGCCAAGGACCACGCCTGGTTCGCGTGCTTCGCGCCCTACAAATCGCCCGAGGTCGCGGTGGTCGTGCTCGCTGAGCACGGCGGTTCCGGACCCACCATCGCCGCTCCGATCGCGCTCCAGGTGGTGCGCGAGTACACTCGGCTCCGCGCCATCCGCTCGGGCAAGGCGCCACCTCCCGCACGCGAGCCTCCACGCCCGAGGCCGGCCCACGAAGGGCCCGCGCTCGAAGGCCCGCCGCCCTCCCAGGCGGAACCTCAAGATCCTTTGGTGCCTCCCACCCCGGTGGTGCCCACGGCCATGCCCCCACCCGGAACCGAGGACGACTCACCATGATGCGCGAATGGGGACTCGGAAATCGCGGCGTGGTGCGCGCACGCGAGCACTTCGATTGGACGCTCTTCCTCGTGAGCTCGATGCTCGCGGTGGTCGGGGTCATCAACCTGTATTCTGCAACGAGTGCGGCGCGCGCCGCGCTCTCGGACATCTACATCCAGCAGATCTACTGGCTCGTACTGGGCGGCATCTTCGCGACCGTGGTCGCGGCCATCGACTACCGCCACTACGAACGCCTCGGCTACGTGCTCTACGGCCTCGGCATCGTCCTGCTTTTGCTCGTGTTCATCCTGGGCAAGGACATCCGTGGCAGCTCACGCTGGATCAACATCGGGTCGTTCAGCTTCCAACCGAGCGAATTCACGAAGATATTCTTGGTGATCGCGCTCGCCAAATACCTGCACGACGACCCCAAGAGCGAAGGCCGAACGCTCGGCGATCTGCTCGTACCGGCGCTGATCGCGGCCGTACCCACGTTGCTCGTCTTGAAGCAGCCCGACCTCGGCACCGCGCTCATCCACGGGCTCATCTTCACCACCATCTGCCTGCTCACGCGCATCAAGTTCGCGAGCCTCGCCAAGCTGGTGGTGGGAGGCGCCGTCGCGTTCCCGCTCGTGTGGACGTACGGCATGAAGGACTACCAAAAGAAGCGCATCACGACCTTCTTGAACCCCGAGGAGAACCTGCTCGGCTCGGGCTGGCACGCGCACCACGCGCGCGTCGCCATCGGCGCGGGTGGCGTGACCGGGCAGGGCTTCATGAAGGGCACGCAGAACCAGTTTCACTTCTTGCCCGACCAGCACTCGGACTTCCCGTTCGCGGTCTACGCCGAAGACTGGGGCTTTCTGGGCGGGTTTTTCCTGGTTTTCCTCTACGCGTTCCTCGTGCTGTGGTCGATCCGCGTGGCCTCTTCGGCCAAGGATCGCTTCGGTGCGGTGCTCGCCATCGGCTGCGGTGCGCTCATCTTCTGGCACGCGGTATTCAACCTCGGGATGGTGACCGGTCTCTTGCCGGTCGTCGGTGTGACTCTCCCGCTGTTCTCCGCGGGCGGGTCCAGCGTGCTCACCATCATGATGGCCATCGGCATGCTGATGAACGTCTCGATGCGGCGGAACGCGCCGACCGGTGGCCTCGGCTGAACGTCCTGCGGGCGCGATGAGCCGAGGTCGCGCAGCGGGGCGTTTCGCCTTCGCCTCGAGCCTGGTCGTGCTCGCATCGGCGCCGCTCTGGGGCGAGGGGTGCGCGAAGCCACCGGCCTTTACACCTCGTGCCCATCCCTCGGAGGCCGAGCGCTACCTCGAGGACCCCGCGTTTCGTCGTGCCGTGCTTCGCGACTCGCTGGTCGTACGAGACAACCTCTACGCGCGTAGGCGGCTCGCGAGCTACCGAGAGGACGTGTGGGACGCGCTGCCCGAGTGGAATCCCGAAGTCTCACTCGTGCGCGAAGGGACCGAGGCGCGTTCGTTCGCCGCGCTTCGCTTCACGAGTGGCGAGACGAGGGAAGCCGCGTTGCTCGAGCTGGGGAAACGTGCGTTTTCCACGTATCCGCTCCAGGTGGTGCCCTACGTGAGCCGCGCCCTGGAGCGTGCCGACGTTTCGTCTCGCTACGGGCTCGCGCTTCACGAGGGCAGGCGAGGGGAGCTCGTTTTCGTGAAGGGGACGGACGGGCGGACGAGACCTGCGTACACGTGCGCCACGTGTCACTCGGCCGAGGTGGGCGGCACGTGGCTCTCGGGGGTGCCCAACCGAAACCTGCGGATCGATCTCTTGCTCGCCGATGCGGGTATCCGCACGCCTTCGTGGGGATCGGGACGTGTCGACGTGACCGCCGACGGCGTGGTCAACCCGACGGCCATTCCGGACCTTCGCCCGACACGTTTTCAAGAGCACCTCCATCGCGCGGGGACCGTGAAAAATAGCCTTCTCGGCCTCGCGATCCGGCTGGAGACGCTGGCCATCACGAGCCTCGACGAGCGGGCCCGGCCGCCGCGCGAAGTCGCGCTCGGGCTCGCGCTCTACGTGTGGAGCCTGGGAGAGCGCCTCGCGCCGGCGCCTCGTGAGCTCGCGGGCCAAGCGGTCTTTTCGCGCACGTGTGGGGACTGTCACCGAGGCGAAGCGCTCACCGGTCCCGCCGTGCCGTACGACCGGGTGGGAGGCTTGCCGGCCATCTTCGGGAGCCCGGAGCGTGGCACGGGCACGGCGCGCGTGCCCTCGCTTCGAGGGGTTGCCACACGGGCTCCGCTCTTGTCGAACGGAGCCGTGCAGACGCTTGAGGAGCTCGTCTCTCCGGCGCGCCGTGACCAGGCGCATCCGTTCGGTCGCGAGCTTTCCGAGAACGAGCGATGCCAGCTGCTCGAGTGGCTCGCTCGTCTCGAGTGACGGTTCAACGACCTGATCGGCGTTCCGAATCGGCGGCCATGATCTTCGATCAAGCCCGCTGATTTACCCTGACTTGTCATCGGAGGTCCGCCGCGACAGGTTCGCGCAAAGTTCGATGGGGTCTCCTGGTTTTGGGTCCCAGTCGTCCCAGTCCCAAATCGGCCGCGTCGAGCGTACGAGAACCATGACCGCTGATTTAGCGGCAGACCAGCGTCACGTCGGGATCTTTGCGGCGGGGATACTCGAAGGTCGCGCCGTAGGCGTACGCGCCTCCCTTGACGTCGAATCCGATGGTGCCGTCGAGGTACCCCGAGCCGGACGTGTCGAGGTAGCGCACCTCCCATTTGGTGATCGAGAGCGTCTGCTTCGTGTCCGGCCGTTCGCCTCGCACGCTCACGAGCGACATGTCGAGAGGCGTGCCCGAGGAGAACTGACCGAGCGTGAGGTCCCCCTTCGATTCGAGATCGTAGACGAACGTCGCGTGGCCTTGTTTGTCGTCGACGTGGGTCTTCGCGCGGATCAAAATCGCTCCGATTGCCGCCTGGATCTTCGCGGAGTCGAAGGAGATCGTGCCCCCGCCGCTTCCCGAGGCCGCGTCCAATCCGAGCAGCTCGTAGCCGGGGCCGGGCTCGCCGAAGGTGGCTTCGATTTGGTAGGTGGCCTTGCCCGTCGTGTCGAGCGAGGCTTTGGCCGAGAGCTTGGGGCTGCCCTTGAAGTAGGTCTCGAGCTTCAGAAGATCGAAGGTGATGACGTCGCCTTTTTTGCCGAAGCTCGTGTCTTTCGGGAGCAGCAGCGTCACGTCCATGCCCGTCCCCGAGCCGCTCGTATTCGTGTGGTAAGTGCCCTTGCCGTCGAACACGAAGCCTCCCGAGCCGCTCACGGCGCCGAGCGCCGCGTTCAAGACGAGGGTGGTGACCCCGGCGCTCATCTGCGCCGCCAGCCCGCCGCACACCACGAGCTCGTGACAGCTCTGCTTGAAGTCCGAGGCGATCTCGAGGGCGTCTTCTTTCGCGGTGCTCCCGACGTTGGCCGTACAGGCTTCGATGCCAGGATGCGCCGGATCGTCCAGCGCGTCCTTGGCGGCCGCCGTATTGGCCGGGGGAGCATTGTTGGTGGCCGTCGAGCCTCCGCCACCCAGGGCGGAACATGCGACGAGGGGAACGAGCAAAAGCAAAGGAGCCAAGCGGGAAGTTTTCATCGAGCCTCCGTTCGGTGTCTGACCGGACCAGGCACTTCGCCATTCAGCCGAAGCTCGTGATGGCCTCGAAGCAGGCAGAAAAGGGGAAAAAAAAGACGAGACCCGAAGGCCTCGTCTTTCTCGTTCGAGACGTGGGAGCGACCGCTCAGCGCGCGTCGCTCGTCGACTCAATCGTCATCCCAGTCGTCCGCCTTCGGCTCGTCTCGCTCGCGCCGAGGGCGCCGACCGCCCTCTTCACCGCCGCCGCTGCCGCCTTTGCGGCGACGGTCGTCGAACGTCTTGCGCTGGGGAGGAGGACCGCCGCCGAAGCTGCCACCGCCACCGCCACCGCCGCCGCCGCCACCGCTGAATCCACCACCGCCGCCGCCGAATCCACCGCCGCCGCCGCCGCCGAAGCCGCCACCGCCGCCGCCGAATCCACCGCCGCCGCCGCCGAATCCGCCGCCGCCACCGCCGCCGAAGCCGCCACCGCCGCCGCCGAAGCCACCCTCACGCGGAGGCCGCTCACCCTTGGGATGGGCAAGATTCACCTTGAGCGGGCGACCACGAAGGTTGGCCGTACGAAGGGCTTCCGCCGCGATTTTCGCGGCGTCGGAGCTCGACATGGTCACGAAGCCGAACCCGCGTTTGCGGCCGTCCGGATCCATGGGGAGATGCACTCGAACCACGCTGCCGCCTTCGCCGGCGACACCGTTGATCAGGACTTCGACTTCCTGAGTGGTGCAATCATAGGGGAGATTTCCGACGTAAAGCGTGCGGTCGGGGGCATTCGCGCCGCCACCCGCGCCGCCGCCGCCGCCGCCACCAGGGCCGGAGGGACCACCGCCGAAACCACCGCGTCCACCTTCACGGGGACCGGGGCCGCCAGGACCACCACCGTCACGTGCGTCGCGCCTCGGAGGTTCGGCTTGGAAGGGCCGAACGGAGATGGATTTGCCCGCCTGGAGCGAGCCGTCGAGTGCCTCACGCGCAGCTTGTGCCTCCGCGGGAGTCGACAGCGTCACGAACCCGAAGCCGCGCGGACGACCCGTCTCGCGATCCTTGGGGAGGCTGATGTTGACGACCGTACCACCGGTCGCTTCGAAGAGCTGTTTGAGCACTTCTTCCGAAACACTGTCCGGAAGGCCCGCCACGAAAAGCTTCGCCTCCTCGTTCCCATTCGTCGCCATGAAAAAACCCTAGCCTCTCCCGTTCTCCCGATGCTCTCGGAGGTCACACACGAACACGCGGACACGCCAGGAAGACGCATCCCTTTAGTGGACGATAACGTGCCCATCGCACGCGTCAACGCGAAATGCACGTGGTTTGTCGGAAGAAAGGCTCAAAACTCACGTCTCGTGCCCCCGATCGGTCCTTCGGGCGGGATCTTCCGCGCCTCGAGAGCGTGCTCCTGCTCCTCGCTCCGGCTTCCGCGAAGGGAGCGGAATCGTGAAGTGAAAGCGCGCTCCGCGGCCTTTCTCTCCCTCTACCCAGGCCTTCCCGCCGTGGCTCGTGACGATGTGGCGCACCAGCGAGAGGCCGATTCCGCTCCCGCGGACCGGCGCTTGACCGTCTCGGGGCTTGGCGGAACCTCCGCGCACGAAACGCTCGAAGATGCGCTCCTTCTCGCCGTCCGGAATACCTGGGCCTTGGTCTTCGACGGTGACTTCGACGGCGCTCGAGGTCTTGCGAACGCCCACGCGGATCTCTTTTCCGTCGGGCGCGTATTTGAGCGCGTTGTCGAGCAGATTGATGACCACGAGCTCGACCGCGCGCGCGTCGAGGTCCACTTCGGGCAGATCGTCGGCCACGTCGAGCTCGACCTGCACGCCTTCGCGCTCGACGCGGTAGCGGTACACGTGCACGGCGCGCTTCACGATCTCGCCGACCTCGCCCGGTGAGAAGTCGTAGCTTGCACGGCCACGCTCCACTTTCGCGAAGTCGAGTACGTTCTCGATGAGACTCGAGAGGCGCTCGCTCTCGCTCACGATGATATCGAGGTACTCTGCACGTTTTTCGTCGCTGGAGACCCGTCCCGACTGGAGCATCTCGGCGAACATGCGCACGAGGGCGAGGGGGGTCTTGAGCTCGTGGCTCACGTTGGCGACGAACTCGCTCTTGAGGGCCGACGCGCGACGCTCGGTCTCGGCGGCGAACAAGATGGTGAGCACGCCGGCGACGAGCACGACGAACGAGAGACCCACGGTGGCGATCTCGAGCAAGCGCCTGCGTTTCACGTTGACCGTGAGCTCGTCTTCACCGACCGGAGAGACCTGCACGCGCCAGTTGTAGAGGGTGGTCGGAAAGCGCACGCCTACGGTGAACTCACCGCTGCGGAGCGGTGGCCCGAACACGATGCGGCCTTCTTCGTCGACGATGTTCGCCCGGTTGGTGCTGCCCTGAGGCTGGCCGATTCCGAGCGGCAAAAAACGCTCGCCATAGAGAGTGGGGAGCGTTTCCTTCACGATACGTCCGATGTCGTGCCATGCGACGATCGTGTAGGCGCGGCCTTGGCTGGGCCTGCGCCAGTACGACACCAGGTAGCTCTCTGCGCCGTACGTTCGGTGCAGATGGCGGAGTTGGTCGGGAGCCTCGGGCGATTGCGGCATGTCGTCGAGGAGGCGCTCGACGAGCAACCGTCGGAAGGCCTCTTCCTCGGCGAACGGGCCACGCGCGCGCGAGGCGAACGCGACCACGGTGCGCGTCTCGTCGAGGACCACTATCGCGCGCACGGACGGCGTCTCTCGCTGAGCCGTAGGCAGCCAGCGTTCGGTGAGATCCTCTGTGTGCGTGGGGTCGGCGATGGCCAGCACCACGTTGTCCTGGTCGATGATCTGGCGGTCGAGGCGGGTCGCCTTTTCGTTGGCGAGCGCGAGCGTTGCCTCGAGCACCGATTGCTTGCGTAGGGTGTCGAGCTGGAGGGTCGTGCGGAAGGTGAAGTAGGCGAGTACCGCCACCGCGACGATGACCGCCGGGAGCAGCACGAATCGCGTGAGGCGATCGCGGCGTGAGCGAGCGCCCTCGCCCGTCACGGCTCAGCCTCCGGCCAGCTGGATGCGCGCCTGATCGAGGACCACGCCACGCGAGGAGAGAAACTCCGCGAACTGCTCGGCGATGTAGTTCATCGCGTTCGCTTCGTCTTGGGTGAACGGAGCGCCGTCGAGAGCATTCACGATCTCGAGCACCGCCAGCGCGCGTCCTGCCACGAAGACCGGCGCGACCACGAGGCTCTTCGCGCCGCCAACGGCGGTGTAGCGGTTGCTCATGGCGTCTTCGGCGCCGCGCACCATCGCCCGACGTGCTTTCACGGCTGCGGCGAGGAGCGGCTCACCCTCGAGGTGGCGCTTGCCGACCAGGTCTTTGGTGTCGCGCCCGCGCGTGCGAACCAGCACGTACTCGCGCTTTTCCATGTCGTAGAAGTGCGCGAAGCTGGCTCGCGAGGGGATGGCTTCGTTGGCCAGCTGAAGGCAGAACTCCGCGCCCTCGATGGCGTCACGGAGGAAATGCAGATCGTGCATCGCCTCGAACAGCGCGCCGATGAGCTCGTCGCCGCTCACTCGCCCGCCCGGCTTGGCTGCCGGAATACGCATGGAAGACGGGGTGGCCGCACGAGCGGGAGGCGGCGTGAAGTCGGGCGCCTTCTCGACACCGAGCACACCCGCGGGCGCCGGAGTTTGCGCGCCGATGGGGAGCGTCTTCGCCATCGGGTCCGCCGCTGGAGCGGGGGCGGGAGCTGCGGGCGGAGGAACGCTCTTGGCGGCCTGAGCCGGCGCGGGAGCTGCGGGCGGAGGAACGCTCTTGGCGGCCTGAGTCTGAGCCGCTGCGGGAGCCGCGGGCGGAGGAACGCTCTTGGCGGCCTGAGCCTGAGCCGGTGCGGGAGCCGCGGGCGGAGGAACGCTTTTGGAGACCGGCGCGGGACCGGGAGCCGGGGCCGGAGCAACGGCAGCGATCGCGGAAGGTGCGGGTGCGCCAATCGAAACGACCTGCGACGTCACTACCGCTGGGGGCGGCACGCTCTTCGTTGCGGTCGCGGGGGCGTGGGCAGGAGCCGCCTGGACGGGGGCTGCTTGGGCAGGAGCCGCTTGGACGGGAGTCGCTTGCTGGGCAGGAGCCGGCGCGGCAGGAGCACCAGGAGCAGCCTGAGAGGCTTGCGTATTCGGTGCAGGCGCGTCTGCAGGCGCTGCCGGCGAGGGCGCGGCAGCCGATACCGGAGCCGGCGAACCGAAGCTCTGCGCGGGGATGCCCAACATCGTTTTGGCGACCTTCGGACCCTGGAAAATCGGGGTCTCCACGGTCTTTGCGGTCTCGAGGTCGACCTCTGTTTTGGTGACCTCGGTGTCCGGCGGGGCGAACGAGACCTCGGGCTTCTCGGGCTTGATCGCTCGGGTGTCGTCGAGGGTGGTCTTCGGCTCCAGCAAGGTGGCCTTCGGCGGGACCGAGGCAGGCTTGAGCGAGGGCACGGTGGAGCTCGGCGTGGGCTTGGAGCCCGGCGGCGCCACGCTCGCTCGGCGTGGGAACGAGACCACGGGCTCTCCGCGCCAGTCTTTCCAGATCAGGGTCGCGAGCGGCGGACGCGGAGGCTTGCCCGTGTAGGTCTCGTCGAAGGCGGCGAGCTGCACGAGCTTTCCTGGCTTTTCGCTGGCGAGCGCGCCTTGCACGAGCTCGAGCTGCCCGAGGAGGATCTGCACGGCGGTGCCTTCGACCGTACCGGGAGGCACGATGAACACGTACTCGCGGTAGCTCAGCGGAGCCTGAGGCGAGGGGGGTTGCTCGCGCTTCGACAGAACCGTGAACGGCGGCAAATTGGGCAGCGGAGCCCCGACCGGCTGGGGCGCGACAACCGTAGGCGCGGGCTCGGTGTGGGGCTGGGAAGGCAGCGCCTGCGGAGGCACGTTGGTGCTCATCTCGAGCGTGACCGGGCCGTTGGTCTTCGGCGGAGGGACGCTCTTTCCGTTGCTCGTGGAGCTCGCTCCGTTCGTGGTCGCTGGTGCTTTGGCGATCTCGATCGTGGGGGCGGCGTCGGTCGGAAGGCTGTCAGGAGGCGGCTTGGGGGCTTCGGGCTTGGGGCTGTCAGCCTTGGCGGTCGAGGTGGCGAAGCCTCCGCTCGCTCCCGCGTTGCCGGGGCGCGGAGGTCCGACTTTGGGCTTCGACTCGGCAGCCGGCGGAATTATTCCGGACGCTGGTGCGGCTGGGGCCGTCGCCGGGGAAGGTGCAGGAGAAGCCGCCGAAGCAGAGGCTGCAGCGGCAGCCGCGGGAGGTGCCGGCGCGATGACGGCGCCCGGGGCCTTCGAGTCGTTCTTGTGGGGCGGCTGGGAGCCGGCCGGGGTCATCTCGATGGGCGAGAGCGGCGTGCCCTCGGGCGCACGCTTGACCACGAAGCGCAGGCGCGCGACCGGGTCGACCGCACGGTAGCCCTCTTCGAGAAGCTCGATGGAGAAGCCGTTCATCGCGCCAGGCTCGCCGCGGTGGCTCCGCACGATCTGCAGCGCGCGCTGCCAGGAATCCGCCTCGACGCAGAAAGACTGCGGGTCGCTCTTTCCGATCGCCGAGACCTCGACGAGCCATCGCATGAGAAACTCTACCCTCGGTTCGGTGGGAAAAAATGCCCCGGTCCTCTTCGGACCTTAGCGCCTATCTTCCCGCTTCCGAACGAAGAATTTCGTGAAAGCGAACGCGGCGAGGGCCGAAGGCCGCAAGGACGACGGAATTTTCCCTCGAAAGTGAGAATTGCGTCCGCCGTGAGGCCCGTCTATTCGGCGCGCAGGCCGTCTGCGGGGCGGACCCGCGACGCGTAGAGCGCGGGCACGAGGGTCGCCACGCTGCAGATCACGATCGCGATTGCGCCGGTGACCAAGAACTCTTGCGGTCGGATGAGCACCGGCAAGTGGGAAATGAAGTAGACCTTCGGGTCGAGCGGGAAGGGGTAGGCCGCGATGGCGCGGCAACATCCGTAGCCGAGCAAGAGCCCGAGTCCCGTACCGACCACGCCGATGAGCGTGCCCTGGTAGAGGAAAATGCGCAAAATGGCCTGATCGGTTGCCCCGAGCGCCTTGAGGAGCGCGATCTCGCGCTTCTTGTCGAGCACCACCATGATGAGCACGGCCACCACCGTGAATGCCGCGACGAGGATGATGAGCGCGAGCATGAAGCTCATGCCGATCTGCTGAATCAACAGGGCCGTGAACAGGCCGTGGTTCAGCTCGCGCCAGTCCATCGTGTGGTAGACGCCGTTCGAGAGGAGCTTGTCGACCTCTTTGGTGATGGGGCCGGACTCGTCGATGTCGTCGATGATCATCTCGACACCGGTGACGCTGTCTCCCTGGTCGTAGAAGGCCTGCGCCTCGTACAAATCCGTATAAACGAGCTTCGAGTCGTACTGGTCGAACCCAGCCTCGAAGATGGCGATGACGCGGAACTGCTTGGCGATCGGGGGACGTGCGCCGTTGGCGCCGAGCGAGACCCCGATGGTGGGCGAGGTGATTTGCAAGCAGTCGCCGAGTCCGACGCCGAGCTGCTTCGCGAGCGTTCGACCCACGATGACGCCGGGCAGGTGTTTCACTTGCTCGGGGCTGCGGCACGGGTCGGGGTCGATCGAGTCGGGGAGGACGTCGTCGTCGGTCGGGAGCTGGCTGCCGTAGCCGCCGTCGGGCGTGACGTCTCCGATGGGTCCTGTGGGGGCGGGCGCGGTCGCCGGGGTGTCACGCTCGCGAGGGGAGGGAGCGCCGGCGTCGAGGTCGGCTCCGAGGTCTCTCAAAACGGAACGATTTCCAGAGTCTTCCGAGGCTCCGGCGTCTCGTGAGGCGAGCGAAGGAAAGGGATCGAACGGGTCGGCTCGGCGCTCCGGGGGCTTGGCGCCCTCTTTGCGGAGTCCGTTCATGTCACCCTCGACGATGTGCCGCGGGAGGTCGAGCACCTTGGGCATGAGCTCGGGGTCGACTCCCTTCAGAAGCACGCCCGTGGCGGTGCGGCCCTGGTGGGTGACCATCATGGGGTTGATGATGAACGGGGCCACGCCCTTCACGCCCTTCACCGTGGAGACCTTTTTCATGATCTCCGGGTATTCGCGGAAGTCGACCGAGTACTTGAGCACCAGCACGTGGGCGTTCACGCCCAGCACCTTGTCTCGAAACTGCTTTTGGAAGCCTCCGGTCACACTCATCACGGTGGCGAGCGCGGCCACGCCGATCATCACGCCGAACATGGCGAACGCCGTGCCGACCGAGATGAACGAGCGCTTCTTCGAGACGAGGTAGCGGAGCGCGATTGTGACCGGGTAGCCCATGCGAGATCGACGGGGGAGGTACCACGGAAGGGACGCGTGAGCCTCCTAGTTCCATCGGAGTGGGGGCGAAAGTCGGAGGATGTCGCCTCGCGGCTGGAGTTGGGGCGAACTGTCTCGTATCCTTCGCCGAGCCATGTCCGACGAGCTTCGCCGTACCGTTCCTCACGTACCCGGTCCCGGCCAGGCTCCGCTCCAGGGCCAGAGCCCTCAAGTGGTCGTGCGTGGTCCGGATGGAGCGGTCACGTATCAGGGCCATTCGAGTCCTAGCCAAGTGGTGCCCCTGGCCCAGCCGGCTTCGGGGGCGCTTGCGCCGGCACCCGTCGCATCGTCTCCACGCTTCGATGCCCACTCCGGCACCGTGATCGACGGCAGGTACTTGGTCGAGCACGTGCTCGGCGAGGGCGGCATGGGGGTGGTGTACGCGGGCCGCCACCGAAGCCTCGACAAGCGCGTCGCCGTGAAGGTGCTCAAGCGCGAGCTCGCCGACGATCGCGACATGCTCGAGCGCTTCTTCAACGAGGCGCGTGCCGCCTCGTCCATCGGCTCGCCGCACATCGTGGACATCTCGGACTTCGGCATGCTGCCCGACGGCGCGGCCTACTTCGTCATGGAGTTTCTCGAGGGAAAGAGCCTCGGCGGACTCATGGACGAGCTCAAGATCGTGCCCACGCAGCGCCTCGTCGCCATCTCCAAGCAGATCGCGCAGGGCCTGTCCGCCGCACACGCCGCGGGCATCGTCCACCGCGATCTCAAGCCCGACAACATCATGCTGATCCGCCGCGGAGCGGACAGCGACTTCGTGAAGATCCTCGACTTCGGCATCGCAAAGGTCACCAACGCCGCCAGTCGCCTCACCCGCACCGGAAGCGTGTTCGGTACGCCTCACTACATGTCCCCCGAGCAGGCCGCGGGCCTCCCGGTGGACAGTCGCGGCGACATCTACGCGCTCGGCATCATTCTCTACGAAATGGCGTGCGGGAAGGTGCCGTTCGACTCGGACAACTACATGGGGATCCTGACCCAGCACATGTACAAGGCGCCGCCTGCGCCGCGTACGCTGGTCGTTCCGCCCAACGCGGTCTCTCCGGGGCTCGAGGCGATCATTTTGAAGTGCCTCACAAAAAAGCCCGAGGGGCGCTACCAGACGATGGACGAGGTCATCGTCGACTTCGACCTGCTCTTGGCCGGCAGCACGCCGGGCGCGGTGGGTGAGCTCATGGCGCGCTCGGGAAACTACAACGTTCCCGCCGACTACTTCCACGACCGTCCAGGGACGGTCGCCGCACACTCCCCGGCAACGCTCTCGGCCATCCCGGGTATCGAAGCGTCGCGCCGCCGCACCGGCGTCATGGTGGGCGTCGGAGCCGGCCTCTTGCTCGGCGCCATCGCCGTCTTCGTCTACGTGGGGCGTGAGAAACGCTCGATCGGCGCCGAGGTCCCGGTCGTGCCGTCGGCCTCGGCTTCTACCTCGGTGGTGGCCCAGCGCGATCCGGCCTTGGTGCCGCTGCCCTCCGCCATCGCTTCGTCGACGCCCGCGCCGACCAGCCGCACCGTGTCGGTCGTGATCACTCCGCCCGATGCGAAAGTGCTTCTCCCGGGCGGGGTCGTGGCCAAGGTGGAGAAGGGCGTGACCAAGGTCGAAGTCCCGGCGGGCGGCAAAGTGTCCTTGTCGGTCACACGCGCGGGCTATCACGCAAGCCAGCTCGAGCTCGGCGCGGCATCGTCCGAGGTCGAGCGCGTGGATTTGGTCTCGCTCTCGAAGCCCGCTCCGCCTTCGACCGCTCCGGCCGTGGCGACGGCCGCCACCGCAGCGCCTGCGGTCACGACCGCTGCGCCGGCTGTGACCACGGCCCCGAAGCCGCCCCCCCCGGTCGGAAAAACACGACCCGCCTGGTGCGACGAGGTGCGCGATCGCGGCGAGCTTTACCCGCAGTGCAAGTAGGGACGCGCGCCGGCCATCGCGTAGGCGCTTCTCTTTCGCTCGTGCGAGCCAGCCGCCGCGCGGAAACGTGACGCACGAGGCGTTTCAGCGGCGAAACGGCAGATCGTAGTCGTCGGCGAAAGTGCCTTGGGTGGCGTCCGCGCGGTCGTCGTGTTGCTCGAGAGGAGGTACGCGCCGGCGGACGTCGTCCATGGCGTTCGCGACCTTTCGCCAGGCGGCGAGGGTCTCGTCCGCGGTGCGGAAGCGGTTCTCGCGGTCGCGCGCCATGAGCTTGGCGAGGAAACGCTCGATGGCCTGCGGCCACTCGTCGCCCGTGGTCGAGGTGAGGCTTGGCGGGTCCCGGTCGAGCTTCAGCGCGATGAGGGTGAGCGCGTTGGTTCCTTCGAAAGGAAGCCGTCCGGTCAGCGCGCGGAAGGCGACCGCGCCGAGCGCGTACAGATCGGCGCGCTCGTCGACTCGGGCCGAGCCGCGCACCTGTTCGGGCGCCATGTAGGCGAAGCTGCCCAGCGTGGCGTCGAATGCGGTGAGCGAGGGCTCGTTCTTGCGCTCTTGCGCGGCACGCAGCTTGGAAACGCCGAAATCGAGGATGCGCGTGCGCTCCTCGTGGGCCCCCTCGGCGACCTCTTGTTGGGTGAGCTTGCGCTTCTCGACGAAGAGGTTCGCGGGCTTGATGTCCCTGTGGATCACGTTGGCGGCGTGCGCCGCCATGAGCCCCTGGAGGGAGTCGTCGACGATGGGCGCGACCTCGGCGAAGGCGAGGTACTGCTCGCGCCTCAGGCGCTCGTCGAGACCTTCGCCGACCAGACGCTCGAAGGCGATCCAGAGGCGTCCGTCGCGCTCTTTGCCCGAGCCGAGCACGCTCGCCACGTAGTCCGAGCGGATGCTGCGGGCGATCTCGGCTTCACGGTTGAAGCGGGCGACGAGGTCCGGGTCTTGGGCGGCGCGGTCGTGGAGGACCTTGATGGCGACCTTCTCGCCCCGCCGGCCTTCCCCCGCATACACCTCTCCCATTCCGCCCTGTCCGAGGAGACGGCGGATGCGGAACTTCCCGCCGAGGATGGTCCCCGACGCGATCCTGGAGTCCGCGCCCATGAGGAGTAGAACGTAGCACATCTCCACCCGGATCCGCGGACTTCCGGCGTCTCCGTGCAAAGGTCCGATCTTTTTCCGGGGCCTCTCGGCTTCACGAGGGGCGGGAAGGCGAGACCGGGGGCAGATTCCGGCGGTTTCTCGACCTTCACGTGTTTCGTGCGCATACGGTGAAAGTGGAGCGGCCCGTCGAACGACTTTCACCGAAACGCTTGCTGGATCGCATAGAGTGGCAACGTTCGTCCGCGGGGAAGGCGACCCGCCTCGTCCTCGCGACGACCACAGACGCGGGTGCGAGACCGCGAAGAGGGCCAAGTATGCGCACGGAGAAAGACGTCGAAGCGTACCTCACCAAGATGAACCGGCGGTTTTCGCCGATGGAGGACAAGAACGGCACGTATCTGCTTCGTGCCACGAGCGAGTCCGTGCCTCCGATCGCCCTTCACGTCGACCCGCCGCTGGTGGTCACTCGGGTCAACGTCGGCCACGCTCCGCGCGAAGGGGCGGCCGAGTTCTACAAGCAACTCCTCTCGCTGAACGCGAGCACCCTCGTGCACACGAG
The DNA here is from genome assembly GCA_965225775.1 of Polyangiaceae bacterium. GTDB lineage: Bacteria > Myxococcota_A > Polyangia > Polyangiales > Polyangiaceae > JAAFHV01. Next base: position 654,391 of record OZ245328.1, read on the forward strand.
CTTCGGCCTCGAAGAAGACAACGTGGTCCTGACGAGCGCGCTCGAGCTCGAGAACCTCGACTACAACGAGCTCGAGGCCCTGCTCGACGAGATCGACGTGACGCTCGCCCAGCAGGTGCCGGGTCTCGCCGCGCTCGCCGAAGGAAAAGCTTCGAGCTGAGTCGCGCGCCGGGAGCAGGCCCCACGAGGGCATGCTTTCCGGGCTCCGTGCGTTCGCTTTCCGGCGTAGCTCCCCACGCGAGCGCGACGCCCCGTTTTCCAGGCCACCCCGCACCTCGACCCTACGAGATCACGACATGGGAATTTTCAGCCGTCTGGCGCAGCTCATCAAGTCGAACCTGAACGACCTCATCAGCAAATCCGAAGACCCGGAGAAGATGCTGAACCAGATCGTTTTGGACATGAACAATCAGCTCGTCGAGGCCAAAAAGCAGGTGGCCGCGTCGATCGCCGACGAGAAGCGCCTCGCCAAGCAGTACGAACAAGAGGCCGCCAACGCCGCCGAGTGGGAGCGCCGCGCCATGATGGCCTTGCGCGCCGGCAACGAGGAGCTCGCGAAAGAGGCGCTGTCGCGCAAGAAAGAGCACGACGAGCTCGCGCAGACCTTCAACGACCAGTGGTCGAAGCAGAAGGCCTCGGTCGACCAGCTTAAGCGTGCGCTCCGCATGCTCAACGACAAGATCGAAGAGGCGAAGCGCAAGAAGAACGTGCTCGTCGCGCGGAAGAAGCGAGCCGAAGCGCAGAAGTCGATCCAAGAGACCATGCACGGCCTCAAGGATCAGAGCGCCTTCGAGACCTTCGACCGCATGTCGGCCAAGATCGACCAGCTCGAGGCCGAGGCCGAAGCGGGCGCGGAGCTCCAAGAGGAGTACACCGGCGATGCCCTCGCCTCGCGCTTTCAGAGCCTCGAGCGTGACGCTGGAGCCGAGGACGACCTCGCCGCTCTCAAGCGAAAGATGGGTCTCGCGCCCGCGGCTCCTCCCGCCGCTCCGCCCGAGGCCGTGCAGGCTCGAGTACAGGCCCCCGCGGCGCCGGCGGTGCCGGCTGCCCCCGCGTCTTCGTCCAAGGAAGAAGACGAGCTCGCTGCCGCGCTCGAGGAGATGGAGGCCGAGGCCTCCGGGCAGCAGCGAAAAGCCGGTCGCTGAGCGCGCTCGCGCTTTTTTCGCGGACCCGGGTCACGGGGCTCCTGCCAGTCGCTAGGACCAGGAAAAGGAGCCCCGCATGATCTCGTTTCTCAAAAAGCACGGAAAGAAACTCGGAGCGATGGTGACCCTGGCGAGCCTCGCGGTCGGTCTCGGCTACGTGGCCGAAGCGCGCGCCAAGGGCGATTGCTGCTATCCGGGAGCCGCGTGTTGTCACCCCGGAGCAGCCTGCTGCAAGCACGGCGGCAAGAGCTGACACTCGGGCGATGAGCCTCGCGGAAGACGAGCTCGACGCGCTCATGGGGGCCCTCGCGACGGGTCACCGTGAGGCGTTCACGCCGCTCTTCCGCGAGCTTCATCCGCGTGCAAGGAGGTTCGCAAGGTCCCGCCTCCCCGAGAGCGCCGCCGAGGACGCCGCGCAAAACGCGCTGCTCAAGGTGTTCGCACGGGCGAGCGAGTTCCTGCCGGGAAAACCCGTGCTTCCGTGGTTTTACGCCGTGCTCTGCAACGAGATTCGCGCCGTCGTGCGTCGTGACGGAAAGCCCTTCGTGGAGGTTTCGGAAGACCTTCGTGTCGAGCTTCCCGATGCCGAGGCGACGCTCCTGCGAGACGAGCTGGAGCGTGCGCTCGAACGCGCGGTCGCCGAGCTCGATCCGGTCTCGGCCGAGGCGATTTCCGCAGCGCTCGGACGATCCGAGCGGCCGAACGTGCCCGATGCCACGTTCCGAAAACGACTGTCCCGCGCGTACGAGCGTCTCCGTGCCGCGTTCCGAGGAGGCGAGCTTGAACACTGAATTCGGACCTTCCGAAGACATCTCGTCGCTCGAGGCTCGCGCTCTCGGGGCGTACGAACGCGGGCGTCGTCGCACGGCGATGGCTCACGCTCTCGTGGTCGCGGTCGCGCTCGGAATCGCCTCGTTTGTCGTGCAAGGAACACGCGCGCTCGCGCTGCTTCCCGTGGTCGTCGTGCTGGTCTCGTTCGCGGAGTATCGCGGTCGATTGTTCGGTCAGGGCGTTCGGCGCGGCACCGCACTCGGTCTCGCGAGCTGGCTCCTCCCGATGACGCTGCTCCGCCCGTGCTGCGCGAACATGGATCCCGGTCGCGTCGTGGCGCCGTGCTGCACCATGCCGGCGTGTTGTTTGGCTGCGGGGGCCTGCCTCGGGCTCTTGTTTTCGCTCGCGGCTCCGCGAAGCCGCTCCGATCGCACGAGCGAGCTGTCGGGCGCGCTCGGGCTCGTGCTGGGCGCGGTCACGGTGACGGCGATGCGGTGCACCGGTCTCTTCACCGGCGAGGTGTTCGGCTTGCTCGGCGGCGTCGCGCTCGGCGCGCTGGTCGTCAACGGCACGCGCCTCGTGCTCGTGCGCCGATCGAGCTGAGGCGAGGCCTTTCGCCTCGGTCCGAAAATGCCTCGATCGTGCGCCTTGGATGCACACGAAAAGAGCGCGTTTCCACGCGCACGAACTGCGCGAAGAGTCACGTACGAACTCCTTACAAATCCGACCGCCGTCTTGCATGATGCAAGTAGCCGTCATGACCGCCGAGACCAATACCGAGACGAAGCCGCGCGCCGAGCTCTTCCACACCGGGCCGGTGGATGCGCTGATCGCGCGCTTTCGCTCGAACGCGGCAGCCGGGCTCACCGTGGCCGAGGCTGCCCAGCGCCTCGCCGCCGACGGTCCGAACGAGCTGCCCACGCCGAAGCCCCCGAGCGCGATCAAGCAGTTCTTCGGTCAGTTCGCGAACCCCATCGTGGGTACGCTCCTCGTGGCGGGCATCGTGGCCGTCCTGAATGGTGCGGGAAATTCGGGCGAGACCTTCCTCACGCGTTGGGGCGACGCGATCTCGATCGTGCTCATCGTCGTGTTGAACGCGGTGCTCGGATACACGCAGGAGCGGCGTGCCGAAGCAGCGCTCGACGCCCTGAAGAAGATGCAATCGCCGGCGGCTCGCGTTCGCCGAGGGAACGACGTCTCGGTGGTGCCCGCCGCGGAGCTGGTCGCGGGCGACGTGCTCGAGCTCGAAGCGGGAGATGCCATCCCGGCGGACGCGCGGCTTCTCCAGGCAGTCGACCTCGCGGTCGAAGAGTCGGCGCTCACGGGCGAGTCCGTACCGTCCACGAAAGACGCTCGCGCCGAGCTTCCCGAGGACGCGCCTCTCGGTGACCGCGCAACGATGCTCTTCGTCGGTACGTCGGTGGTGCGCGGAAAGGCTCGCGCTGTCGTCGTCGCGACCGCCACGCGCACCGAGCTCGGCAAGTTGTCCGAGCTCATGCGGGAGCCGAACGAGACCAAGACCCCGCTCGAGCAGCGCCTCGAGGACTTCGGCAGGCGCATCTTGTGGGTCTGCCTCGTGCTTTCGGCGGTGATTTTCTGCTGGGGCCTCTACCTCGGCAAAGAGACGTGGCAGCAGATTTTGCTGGGTGCGGTGAGCTTGGCGGTGGCCGCGATACCGGAAGGTCTTCCCGCCATCACGACCATCACCTTGGCCCTCGGTATGCAGCGTATGGCCAAGCGCGGGGCGATCGTGCGCAAGCTCTCCGCGGTGGAGACCCTCGGCTCGGCCACCGTGGTGTGCACCGACAAAACCGGCACGCTCACGCAGAACGAGATGACCGTGCGCGAGGTCTACTGCGGTGACCGTCACTACGACGTGTCCGGTACCGGGTACGAGCCGACGGGGGAGTGGACCGGCCCCGACGGCACTCCCGCCGACCTCGAGTACGTGCCGCTTCGCGAGCTGCTCGCGAGCGTGGTTCTCGCCAACACCGCGAAGCTCGAGCCTGGCGAAGACGGGCGCCTCAAGGTGATCGGCGACCCGACCGAGGCCGCGCTGCTCACGCTGGCCGCGAAAGCCGGGGCCCCGAAAGAGTCCATTTCGCCGAGTCACGAGGTCGTTCGCGAGATTCCCTTCGACAGCGACCGGAAGCGAATGACCGTGGTCACGCTCGGCGCCGACGGCAAAGAGGTGGTTCACACCAAGGGAAGCTGTGACGTGCTTCTTCCCCTCTGCTCCGCGCAAAAGACCGAGAAGGGGAGCGTGCCGCTTTCCGCCGCCGATCGTGAGCGCATCCAAGCCGAGGCGGACCGCATGAGCGAGAAGGCCCTGCGCGTGCTCGCCGTGGCTCGCCGAGAGCTCGCGAAGAGCAGCCAAGACGACGCGCACGTGGCCTCGGCGGATCTCGAACAGCGCCTCTCGTTCGTCGGTCTCGTCGGCATGATCGATCCACCCCGTCCGGGAGTGAAGGAAGCCGTTCGTGCGTGTGCGGAGGCGCAGGTGCGCGCCGTCATGATCACGGGCGATCACAAGCTCACCGCCGTCGCCATCGCACGGGAGCTCGGCATCTGGGACGAGGGGGCCATCGCGCTCACCGGATCCGAGCTCGGAGAGCTCTCCGACGAAGACCTCGCCGCGCGCATCGATTCGGCCCGGGTCTTCGCGCGTGTCACCGCCGAGCAGAAGCTCCGCATCGTGAAGGCCTTCAAGGCGCGCGGACACATCGTGGCCATGACCGGCGACGGCGTGAACGACGCGCCGGCGCTCCGCGAAGCTCACATCGGCATCGCCATGGGCAAAGACGGCACCGACGTGGCCCGTGCCGCGGCGGACATGGTGCTCGCCGACGACAACTTCGCCACCATCGTGGACGCCGTCCGAGAGGGGCGCGCGATCTGGCGCAACATCCAGAAGTTCATCTTCTTTCTGCTCTCGTCGAACGCAGGTCTCTTGGTGACGGTCTTCGTGGCGGCGCTCGTGCCCAACTTGCCGCCGCTCCGTCCCATCATGATTCTGTGGATCAATCTGGTGACCAATGGGCTTCCCGCGCTGGCCCTCGGCGTGGACCCTCCGGACTCGTCGCAGATGATGGAGCCACCGAGGAAAGCGAGCGCCGGGCTCCTCGGAGCGCGTGAGTACCTCGGGATGGCCGTGGTGGGCGCGGTGATGGGGGGCATCGGCGTGGCCTGTTACCTCGTCCCCTGGGACGTCGACGGATCCACCTCGCAGTTGCTCTACGGACGCGCGCTCGCGTTTTCGCTGCTCGCGCTCTCGCCGCTTTTTCATGCCTTTTCGTGCCGCTCGGCGACGCGCTCGATCCTCTCGCTGCGCCCGATGTGGTCGGTTCCACTGCTCGCCGCCGTAGGGATCAGCGCGGCCATCCACCTGGTCTCGGTGCTCGTGCCGGGGCTGCGCACGGTCTTCCAGACCTACGCGCTCGACGGCAAACACTGGCTCGCGCTCGTCGGCCTATCGTTCTCGATCGTGCCGGTGATCGAGCTGCTTAAGCTCCTGCAGCGCGCAGGTACGGTCGGAAAAGACCTCGGCCCCATGTCGAAGCGCGAATAGGTCGGCCGGGGCACCGAGAGGCGCTGCCGACAATCGGGGGTTCGTGAATTCCGGGCGTTGCTTTACTCTCCCGAACGATGCTCGCACTTCGGAAAAGGGAAGCTCTCCTCTCGGCGCTCGTCTCGATGATCGGCTTGGCGGCGTGCGGGGGACCGCCGGCGCGGACCGCCGAGGACGAAGCGGCCAAGAAGGCGCGCGAAGAAGAGTCGATCGGCGCGCTCGCGGCGTCTCAGGGCGGCCTCACCTCGCTCGGCGGAGGAGCGAACGCGAACGGCTCGGGCTACGAGTCCGCTCTCACGGGACCGCTCCGGGCCGAGCTCGTCGAGAAGGACGCCCCCGTCAAGATCGACGGCGTGCTCAAGGAGTGGCAGGCGCGCACGCCCGCGAAGAACGTTCGCGGCGCGACGGATGGCGTGACCTTCCAGGCCGCCCTCCAATACGACGATACCAAGCTCTACCTGGCCGGCGAGGTCGAAGATCCCAAATACGTGCGTACTGCACACTTCGGGGAAAACGAAGATCGCGCCTCGCTCGCCCTGGCCTTTCCGGGAGCGGGCGGACAGTACAAGGTCTACGAAGTCTCGATTTTTCCTGGGAAAGCAGGTGAAACCGCGGGCTCGGTGCGCTTCGCGAGTGGCGCGTCGAAGGGCAGGGAAGTGCCCGGCTCGAAGGTCGTCGAGGCCCCCAACGGCAAAGGCGCGTTCACCTTCGAGGCGGTGATTCCGTGGGCCACGTTCCCCGAGGCTCGCACGCTCCGCGTGGGCTTGCGCGCCGCGGTTCGGTACCACGACGGGGACGGCAAAGCCGAACGCGGTGTGCTGGCCACCAGTGCAGGCGGGGAGAGCGCACCGAGCGATCTCGCGGCGCTCCCCACGGCGGCCGAGCGCGCGGTGGTCGAAGGGCTGCTCGAGCCGAAGGGCATGGCCTCGGAGGTCCCGAAGATCGAGCTCTTCGCCGACGTCGCGGGGGACGCGATGAAAGAGCGCGTGAGCGTCTTCGATAAGTACTTCACGGTGTGCGGGCCCGGCTACCGTGGCGGAAAGCAGTTTTTTTACCGCGAGCTCACGGGCGAGGTGACCAAGCTCGAGGCCCGCGACGTGGCCGGCAAAGGCAAAGACTCGCTGCTCGTGCGTCGCAAGATCACGCACGGGGCTTCGGTCCACGAGGCCTTCGAGGTGTGGACGTTCGCCAAGGACGAGCCCGAGACGAGTTTCTCGCACGTGGTGGCGGTGAGCTCGGGGGGCAAGAAGATCAGCAACGCGCTCCGCGTCTCGCAGGGCGAGATCGAGGTCTCCGTCGAGCCCGCGGTCGGCTGGGACGGTGCGAGCTACCGCGAGCCTGGCGTGGCCGACTCCGAGGCGCTGCTCCTCCCGTGGGGAACGGTGAAGAGCCGTGTTTTCCGCTTCGACGGCAACAAGTTCTCCAAGGCCGCGGAGGTCGCACAGGCCGGCCAGAAGAGCGACGGGCCCGGCGCGCCCAAGGTCACGTCCGCCGAGCCGACCCCCCGCGACGTGCCCACGCCTGCGGTTCGAGGCGGCGGTGATCTGTCGGCGCGCGTCTACGAGCAATACTTGAAAGATCAGAACGTCGCCTCGAGCATGCGACCCAAGGTCGACCTGCAGGTGCAAGTGCACGGCGACGCGCGGCCTGAGCGGGTGGTGGTCATCGGTCGAGACCTGGTGGTCTTGGGGCCCGGCTACAAGGGCGGCACGCAGTACGCGTACGCGCGCCTCACCGATTTCGCGGCTCCTGAGGACATCACCGAAGTGACCGCGCGAGACGTCACGGGAGACGGCCTCGCCGAGATCGTGGTCCGGGGGAAAACCAAGCTGTCCCCCACGGTCGACAGTGAAGTCATGATTCTCTACTCGGCGGCCGGAGATCGCGTGGCGAGACTGCTCGCGGTCGAGACCGCTCGTGAGTCCCAAGGGTCGCGCATCCAGGGGCTCGTGCAGTTCGTTCCCGGCAAAACGAAGGGCTTCGAGATCGACGTGCGCCCGGGCATGGCTCGCGGATTCACCGAGAAGAACTGCCCATTCGGTGAAAGTGAAGTGACCACGCAAGGGGTGCCCGTGCTTCTTCCCTGGGGCAAGACCAAGAGTTTGCGCATGGTGTGGAACGGCACTGCCTTCGTGAAGCAGTGAGCCGACCGGCGTGCGGCCTCTCGGCTCTCGAGGGACCGACGACGTCGCGAGGCGGACGCGCTCAGCGGTCGTTCGGGGCGGCGGTGTTGGTCGTGCAAACGCCGCCCGAAGCGAGTGTCTCGCACTCGGTCGGATCGGCGAACGCCGCGAGTAAGTGGCGCGTGCGGCAGTTCAGCGTATCCCCCGTCGTTGGTCCGAAGATGCCCTCTCCGGCATCGGCGCCACCGTCTTCGTAGCGCAGATTCGTGCAGGCCGAGATGCACGCCGGCAGGCTGCCCCAAGGGCCACTCGGGCACGCCGCGAGTGCGAGCGCGCAGTACGCGTCGCATCGCTCGCCGCAAACGCCGCCGCCGAAGGGACCGGCCACCGCGCAGTACTTGGCCGGATCGGTCTTGGAGACGTTGCCCGCGTAGGTTTGGCGGCACCCCACCGTGTTGGTCGACCGATCTCCGACGCTCCCCGCGGGTAGCGCTCCGCACACGCGCAAACACTGCGCGGTGTTCTCGTACTGGGCGAACGTTCCTGGGCAGCTTGCCTCGACCATCTCGCAGTAGCGGTCGCACGAGCCGCTCGCCGCCGCGTCCGCGAGGGGAGGTCGGTTGAAGGATCCGGCCTCGACCGCCGCGTCCGGCGCCGGAGCGCCTGCGTCTTCGTCCTCCAGCGAGGTGGTGGCGACGGAGGTGGAACATGCCGCGAGGACAAGTGCCGCCAACGCGCTAAGTCGCAACGACGCGGAGCGACGAGGACGAGGACGTGAAAACCGAGAGGAGGAAGAGGGAGAAGAAGGCAAGCGAGCTTCCGTAGTGTACGAAAAATCCGCCGCGACGGCCATGTCGTACGAGCATCCTGGAAAGATCCGTTCGACGCGTCACGTAAAGCGATGACCGTGAGGCAAGTGCGCGAACGCGAACGATCTTGGTTTGCTTTGCGCAGCGTGTTCCGTGGTAAAAACGCCGAACCGTGGAAAATACCATCGTCGCCAAGGGACGCCTGGAAGTCCGAGGCGGAACCCTGACGGTCAAAAAGGGTGCCGGCAACAAGGCGCACCTCGAGATTGGACCCGAGATCACCGTCATCGGCCGCAACGAGGCCTGCGACCTGGTCCTCGACGACAAGCGCGTGAGCGCCGTTCACGTCGAGCTCGTCGCCACCGAGCGTGGCGTTCGCGTCCGCGATCTCGGCTCCCGCAACGGCACCTTCCTCGGGGACACCCGCATCGGCGAGGTGTACCTGCTGAAGCCCACTCTGTTCACCGTGGGCGAGTCGCTGCTCGAGTTTTCGCCCACCACGCCCGAGACCGTCGACATCCCCGACGTGGCGGCGTTCGGTCCGCTGGTCGGCTCGAGCGCGGGTATGCGCGCCGTTTTCGAGCGCTGCCGCAAGGCCGCTCCGACCGAGCTGACCGTGCTCATCCTCGGCGAGACCGGCTGCGGAAAAGAGCTGGTCGCGCAGGCCATTCACCAGGCCTCGAACCGCGCCAACAAGCCCTTCGTCGTGGTCGACTGCGGCGCGATTCCCCCGTCCCTCGCGGAGAGCGCGCTCTTCGGTCACGAGCGCGGAAGCTTCACCGGCGCGGTCGACAAACGCGTCTCACCGTTCGTCGAAGCCGACGGCGGCACCATCTTCCTCGACGAGCTCGGCGAGCTCCCCGTGGACGTGCAGCCCAAGCTTCTGCGCGCCCTCGCCGAGCAGCGCATCAAGAGCGTGGGCTCCAACAACTACCGCCCGGTCAACGTGCGCGTCATCGCGGCCACTCGCCGTGACCTCGTGCGCGAGGTGAACGCGGGCACGTTCCGAAGCGACTTGTATTTCCGCGTGGCCCAGCTCCGGGTGGAGCTGCCTCCGCTGCGCGAGCGCCTCGAAGACATCCCGGCCCTCGTCCGCAAGATGATGGCCGACATCGGCGACAAAGACGCCTACGGGCGCATCACCAACGACTCTCTCGAGCGCCTCATGCGTCACGACTGGCCGGGCAACGTGCGCGAGCTGCGCAACGTGGTTTCGGTCGCGCTCGCGTTCGGCAAAGAAGGTCCGCTCGACCTCGCGCAGCATCTCGCTCCGCTGGTTGCCTCGAGCGACTCCACCCCGACGCGTGGGCGCACCTTCCAAGACGCCAAGCGTGACGTCCTGGCGCGCTTCGAGCGCGAGTACTTCACTGCGCTCTACGCGGAGTGCAGCGGCAACGTGAGCGAGATCGGGCGTCGCGCGGCCATGGAGCGCGCCCACGTACGTGGTTACCTGCGCCGCCACGGCATCGGCGATCCCAAAGCCAACGGGTGAGCCGGGGTCTGCCCGCTCGGGCTCGGGTTCGTCCTCGTCCTTTCGCGAAGGCCTCACGCAGCGTTCCCTGCCGAGGCCTTCGGCGATCGAGCCGTCCGTGACGGAACGCAGCGAAGCTCGAAATAGCCTGCTACGATCCCCGCTTCATGGCGGCCAAGACGAGCCCCGTTCCGCGTGCGCCGCGGCTTCCCTCCCTCGCCAAATACGAGGTCAAGGGTGAGCTCGGCCATGGAGGCATGGCGACCGTCTATCGCGCGCACGATCCACGTCTCGGACGGGACGTCGCGGTCAAGCTGCTGCACGCGCACCTTCGCGAGTCTGCCGAGGTGGCCGCGCGCTTCGCCACCGAGGCGCGTGCGGTCGCGAAGCTGCGTCACCCGAACATCGTCGAGGTGTTCGATGTTTCGGGGGAGGACGAAAACGACCAATTTTTGGTGGTCGAGCTCGTACGCGGGCCGAGCTTGCGAAAGCTGCTCGCCGATCACGGTGCGCTTCCTCCCGAGGTGGCGTGTGCGGTGGTGCTCGAGGTGCTCGGAGGTCTCGCGAGCGCGCACGAAGCCGGCGTGGTTCACCGCGACGTGAAGCCTGAAAACGTGCTGCTCGAGCATCGAAAGCGCACGAGCGACGAAGAGAAAGACAATTCCGGCGACGCGGTCGGGGGTCGTGTGCGCGTCAAGCTCACCGACTTCGGCATCGCCAAGCTCCTCGACGCCCAAGGCGTGACCTCCACCGGTCAGGTGCTCGGCAGTCCCGCGCACATGGCGCCGGAGCAGATCGAAGGCACCGACGTGGACGAGCGCGCGGACGTCTTCGGCGCAGGAGTGCTCTTCTACGAGTGCCTCGTGGGCCACCTCCCGTTCGAGGGACAGAACCCGGCTCAAGTGCTCCGCCGCGTGCTCGAGGGGATCTATTCTCCCGCCTACACGGAGAGACCGGAGGTGGGCGCCGTGTTCTCTCGCATCTGCGACAAGGCGCTCGCGCGAGAGCCGGACGATCGCTACCCGAGCGTGCGCGCCATGCGCGACGCCATCCAAGACGAGCTCGTCCGTCTCGACGTTACCGATCCCAAGGGAGAGCTCGAGGCCTGGTTCGACGACCCCGAAGGCTACGCTAGAGATCACGCGCCGCGCATGGTCGAGCTCTTGTGCGGCCTCGGCGATGCGGCCCGAAAGCGCGGAAATTTGCTCGAGTCCGCGTGCGACTACAACCGCGCACTCGCCTTTGCCCCGAACGACGCGAAGCTCTTGAAGCTCGTAGCCGGGATGCAACGCTCGGAAGCGCGCCGCGCGACGACTCGCCGTGTGCTGCCGCTCGTGCTCGTCGCGCTGCTCGCGGGCTCGTCGGCGTTCGCCCTCACGAAGCGGCTGAAGCCCGTGCCCGTGGTGCCCAAGCCGCTGGTCGTCGAGACGCCGCTGGTCGTCCCCAAATCGGCCGAGCCCGTCGCGCTCACCTCCGCGTCGTCCGCGCCGGTGGCGATTCGTACCGTGTCGAGGCCCACGGTCACTCCTCCGAAGCCGCCGGCGGCGTCGAAGCTCCGCACGATCTCCTTCGGTGCCGTGCGCCCGCCGATGGGCGTGATGGTCACGGTCGACGGCATGCCCTCCGGAGAGGTCTCGACCGAGCGTGTGCTCTCGGTGGACGACAAGTCGCACGAGCTTCTCTTCACGTGCGTCCAGAACATGTGCGTACCGGACAAACGCTTCGTGAACGCCGGCGACTCGAACGAGCGCCTCACGATCGAGCTCAAGGTGCGCGACGCCCAGCTCGTCGTGGACGGTAACCCGAACCGCACGTACGGCATCTCGAATCGCCCGGGCATCGTGCTGCGCTCGGGAGCCGCGGTGAACGTTCCCATGAAGGTGGGCTCGGACCACTTCACCGTGACCGAGCTCGAGACCGGGCGCTCGGTAGGGGTCGATCTCAAGAGCGGCGAGCAGACGCGTAAGGTTTTTCCTCCGGAGTGAGCCGGACCGAGCAGGTCACGCTCTCGGTCGAGGACACGCTCGGAAGGCGGCTCGCACCTTCTCCCCCTGGAGGGCGAAAATCTGTGCGATTCTCGTCGTGCTTTGGCACGTGCGGCACAAACCGAGACCCTCGCTTCCACGGGGTCGTGGCGCTTCGGTCGGTCCCTCTCGAGGGCGCTCGGCGCGCTGGCTTTCGCGATGGGGATTGCGTTTTCGTCGCCGGCCTCGGCCGACGTTCAGGCCGAGATCGAGAAAGGCCGTGCCGCGTACGTGGCCAAAAACTACGTGGAGTCCGCGCCTCACTTTCGACACGTGCTCGAGCCGAACGAGAAGCGCGATCCCTCGCAGACCTCGATCGCGCGCATGTACCTCGGAGCCATCGCGCTCGCCGAAGGGCACCGCGACGATGCCGCCAAGCTCTTCGAGACGCTGTTGCTCGACGATCAGCTCTACGAGCCCGATCCGTTGAGCTTCCCGACCGACGTCATCAACTTGTTCATCGACACGCGTTCGCAGCTGCGCGAGAAGCTCAATGCCGCAGCGGCCGAACGCGCCCGGCTGGAAGCGCTTCGTCGAGCTCGAGAGGAGGCGGAGCGAAAGGCACGCGAAGCCTGGCTCTTGCAAATTCAAGAGCTTGCCGGACAAGAGAAGATCACGGTCCGAAACTCTCGGGTGATCGCGTCCGTGCCGTTCGGGGTGGGGCAGTTCCAGAACGGGCAAGTGGGCCTCGGGGCCGCGTTCCTCGGACTCGAAGCGGCGCTTCTCGCGGCCTCGGTCGTCACGGTGCCGTTCTACGTGTCGGCCATCAACTCCAAGAACGAGGAGTTTGCCAAGCTCGATCCGGAGCGCAAGGCGCAGTCGTACGCGAACCGTGCCGCGTCGATTCAGGCGCTGAATCAGGCCTTCGTCGCCGTCTTCGCGGTGACCGCGGTGGGCGGTATCGTCCAGGCGCACTGGGCTTTTTTGCCCGAACGCGCCGAGGTGAAGCCGCGCCCCATCCCACCGGTGCCGACCGGACAATCCACGCAAAAGACCGCGGTTTCTCCCATGTTCTACGGGGTAGAAGGTGGCGGTGTGGCGGGACTCGCCGGGCGCTTTTGAGCTCGCGACGCAACGCCCGTCGCGTCGGAGCTACTCGCACGGTTCGGGAGGGGCGATGGGCGCCGGGCACGAGGTCGTGTAGGTTGCACGGACGAGGGCTCCGCGCTTGACGGCTACCGCGGAGAACCCGAACACGCTCGAGAGGCCGTCGCAGGGGAATTCGGTGTCGGGGCCGCTGGTCGAGAGGTCGAGGCTCGCGCACACCTTGCTTCTCGCCGACGTGTAGAGGCTCGTTCCGGGGCATACGTGGACCGGCCCGGCGTCGGCCACGGCTCCCGGATCGCGAACGAAGGGCAGGCTGGCCAAGAGCTCGTCCGACGCGAGAGTGCCCGCGAGTGTGCCGTCGACCAATTTTGCATCGGCGCCGCTTCCGACGAGCTTGGCGGACAACAAGAGCGACGAGAAGGGGAGACGCGAGCCGTCCGTTCGAAGCGCCGTGTACGTGAGATGCAAGTCGTCCGAGCTCTTGGTTCCGAACGCGTACTCGTCGGGGACGAGATTCGCGTACAGGTTGCCGCCCTTCACGAACGCCGTCGATTCGTCCGAGCGTAGGGCGACCAGCTCTCCTTTCGGCGCCGGTTGTCCCGCGCTCGGAGGCGACTGTTCGTCGTAGAGGTCGAAGGTGTCCGTGCCGTCGAAGCGTGGCGCACGAGGGCCGCCATCGGTCGCGCTGAGGCCTGGCGAGTTGAAGACGGTCACTTCCACGCCCGGGTCGTCGGGCAGTCCGTTCCAATTGCGGACGCGCACGACGATGCCGTAGCGACCCTCCGAGAGAGGACTCTTCGGGGCGACCAGCGCGAGGGAGAGATACGGGTAGCCGGCATTGTCGACTCCGTTCGCGAGGTCCACGGGCAGCTCGCGGCCGCGCGTGGTCAGACAGCTCGCCGTGGCCTTGTCCACCGTACACGCGTCGTCGAGGTCGAACCCTCGCGAAGAGCGAGACGGGTCCGAGAGCTCGAGAGAATTGAGTGCATAGTACAGGTCGAAGGCGCCGTCGTTGGTCCCGGTTGGCCTTCCGGGAAAGCTCGCGTGCGAGCATACGAATGCCCCGTCCGTGGTGCCGTCCTGGCTCGCGGAGGAATCCGACGGAGGCGACGTCTCCGGCGCGGTCGAGGCGTCGATCCCGCCGCCCGTGTAGCCGTCGAGCGGATACAATAGATTGCACGCCGCGGCCGACACGAACACCAAAGCTCCCCAAGCTCTCACTCGACGCACCATCTCGACACCCTCCGGCGGATCGCGCAGGGTGTATCCCATTAAGGATGGTCGCAACCATGCCCGGTACGATTGGCGCGAGATGTCCTCTTGCAGGTGCGGATCGACGGTCCCGTGCCGCTAAATCAGCGGTCGTGATCTTCGAGCGAGCCCGCTGATTTAGCCTGACCTGTCATCTGGTTTTGGGTCCCAACCGTCCCAACCCCAAAACGGCCGCGTCGAGTGTTCGCGAATCGCGACCGCTGATTCAGGGGCAGGTCGCGACCCAGCTGTCGCCACACGGTTTTTTCGGCGGCCCGTTGTCGACGACCGCGCCGAGAGACGCGGGGCTCGAGGTGAACCGAATCGAAAAGCTCGCGGCGTCGCAGGGGGCATCTCGGCCGTCGAGTGTCTCGTCGGTCACGAGGTCGAGGCCCTTGCAGAAGCGGTCGCGGAGGTTCTGGTACACGGCGTCGTCACCGCAGAGGAACTTGCTCCTGTCGAGCGGGTTGGGCACGCTCTCGAGTGCGGTGAGAAGCTCGCGCGCGTTCGAGCGACCCGAGACCGTGCCCTCCGAGATGGCGTAGCTGTCGCCCGACTTCACGAGCTTCGCGATCAGCACGCCGCCCACGATGGGCACCGTGTACGGGCCGATGCGAATCGCGTTGCTGACGTTCGCGACCACCATGCCGTCGCGAACGTAAGCGCGCGTGTCCACGATGGTGGGCAAGTAGGCCATTCCTCCCAGGAGCGACTTGGCGTCCACGGTCCAGCGATCGGTGCCGTCGAACTTGGGAACCGCGTTCTGCGGAAGCCCTGCGTCCGAACCGGAAGGAGGCGAACGATCGAGGCCGAAGCTGTTGAAGACCGCAACCTCGACGACGTCGTCGTTGGGCAGGTCGTTGTAGTTCTGAATGCGAAGGATCAGCCCGTAGTCGCCCGCCTGAATCTTCGCGGTGATGGTGGCTTGTTTCCCGAGCACCGAGAGCAGCGAGAGAAAGTAGTCACCGGCGGCGTTATCGACGCCGTTCGCGAAATCGCACACGGCGGTCGAGCCGTTCGCCGGTTTGCACGAGCGCGCGCCCGGGCAGGTGCAGGTGTGATCGAGGTCGAGGCCCTTGGTGAAAGGGCGCGCCGGATCGTCGGCTTCGGAGAATTCGTACGTGGAGAGTGCGTTGACGATGATGGTGGAGCCGCCGGTCGCCGTGCCGTCGCCTCGTGCGGGAGGTCGTGCGCCCACGCACGCGACGGACGCTTCGGCCGCGGGGGCATCGGGGGTCTCGCTCCGGGCATCGGAAGCCGTCTCGATGCCGGCCTCGGCCATCGTTCCGCCCGAGTATCCCTCTAGCGGGTTCAAGAGCGAACAAGCCGCGATCGGAGAGAGCGTGGCGACGAGCGCGAGAACGGCGGACCGCGGGCGGACCTTGGGCATCTTCCTCGAGGCTACGACCTCTCCCGTCCTGCGACCACGAATAGAACGAGACTTCGCCCGGAAACTTCAGAGCGCGCGACGAACGAAGATGTCTTCCAGCGTCTCACGTTTCGCCACCACGCTTTCCACGCGTGCGCGAGCCTCGAGCGCAGCCGATAGGACGTCGCGCACGCCTTCGTCGCCCTCGACTTCGAGCGCGTACGCTCGACCGAGCGCGCGCAGCGTATAGCCCTTGCCTTCGAGCCCCTCGCGGAGCACGTCGGATACGTCGCCGAGGGTGATCTCGCGCTGGCCGCCGTCTTTTCCGACCAAGTCCTGCATCGCGCCGGAGACCACGACCTCGCCCTTTTTGAGGATGGTCACGCGGTCGCAGAGCATCTCGACGTCGCTCAGGATGTGGCTCGAGAAAATGACGGTGCGCCCGCCTTTTTGCTCTTCCACGATGAGGTCGCGCACTTCTTTGCGGCCCACGGGATCGAGGCCGCTCATCGGCTCGTCCAGCAGGAGCATCTCGGGATCGTGCACGAGCGCCGCCGCGAAGCCGACTCGCTGGAGCATGCCCTTCGAGAGCGCGCGTACCGGCCTATCGATCGCGTAGAGCACGCCCACGCGGTCGAGCACCTCGGGGACGCGCTTCGCGAGCGTGGCACCGCCCACGTCGTTCAAGCGCCCCGCGAGCGTGACGAATTCGCGCGGCGTAAGGTACGGATAGATGTAGGGATTTTCGGGGAGAAAACCCACGCGTCCCATCGCTTCGGAGGACGGGACGGGGAGACCCAAGAGCGAGGCCTTGCCGCTCGTGGGGGCGATGAGCCCGGTGAGCATCTTGATGGTGGTGGTCTTGCCGGCGCCGTTCGGCCCGAGGAAGCCGAAGATCTCGCCGCGGCGGACCTCGAACGAGACCGACTTCACCGCCTCGACCGTCTTTCGGGAGAAGGGCTTTTTGTAGATCTTGGAGAGCTTGTCGACCGACAGAACAATCGAGGCTTCGGACATCGCGCTTCGAGAGAATAATCGAGTTCGGTCTCTCTCGTTCGACATTGGTGCTAAAAGCCCGATCCGATGGCTTTACGAGGTCGAATCCTCATCGTCGACGACGAGGCGAACGCACGGGCGGCTCTCAGCGAGATCCTTCACGACGAGGGGTACGCCACCGAGACGGCAGCCGATGGTTTCAAGGCGCTGGGCAAGCTCGAAGAGTTCCAGCCCGACGTCATCCTGACCGACCTGAAGATGCCCGGCCTCGACGGCGTGGCCTTCATGGAGAAGGCGCGTGCGGCAGCTCCGCTCGCGGTCTTCGTGGTCATGACGGCCTTCGGAACCATCTCGAGCGCCGTCGCTGCCATCAAACAGGGCGCCGAGAACTACCTCACGAAGCCCCTCGACTACGAGGCGCTCTCGGCGGTGGTCGAGCGCGCCATGGAAAAAGCTCGGCTACTCGAAGAGACCTCGCGCCTGCGCGACCGGCTCCGCGAGCGCAACGCCTTCGGCCACATCGTCTCGGCGGATCCGAAGATGCAGGCCGTGCTCGACCTGGTCGCACAGGTCGGTCCGAGCAAAGCGAGCGTGCTGGTCACGGGCGAGAGCGGCACCGGGAAAGAGCTCATCGCCGAGGCCATCTGTGCGGCATCCCCCCGAGCCGACAAGCCGTTCGTGCGTCTCCACTGCGCGGCGCTCTCCGAGTCTTTGCTCGAGAGCGAGCTCTTCGGCCACGAGCGTGGGGCCTTCACGGGCGCCTTCGCGCGCCGCGAAGGGCGCTTCAAACAAGCCGACGGCGGCACGCTCTTCCTCGACGAAATCGGCGAAATCTCGCCCAGCACGCAGGTCAAATTGCTCCGGTTTTTGCAGGAAAAGACCTTCGAGCGCGTGGGCGGCAACGAGACCCTCAAGGTGGACGTGCGGGTCATCGCCGCCACAAACAAGGATCTGCTCACCGCGTCGAAGTCCGGAACGTTCCGAGAAGACCTGTATTATCGGCTGAACGTTATCTCGATCGAGCTGCCACCGCTCCGCGCGAGGCCCCACGACGTCTCCGCCTTGGCGAGCTTCTTCCTCGGCAAATACGCCCGGGAGAACGGGCGTGGCATCGAGGGCTTCTCCGACGAAGCGCGTGAGATCCTCACCGCCTACGAGTGGCCCGGCAACGTGCGCGAGCTCGAGAACGCGGTCGAGCGCGCGGTGGTTTTGTGCGACGGCGGGCGCATCGAAAAGAAGCATCTTCCCGTGCAAATCGTGCCTCGCGAGGCACGTGGCGGTCCGCCGGAGATCCCCGGCTCGACCATCGCCGACCTCGAGCGCTACGCCATCTTGCAGACCTTGGAGGCCTGCGGTGGCTCCACCTCGAAGGCCGCGCTGGTGCTCGGTATCTCTCCACGCAAGATCCAGTACAAACTTCACGAGTACTCGGGCGGACCCCCGCCGGTCTCGCGCAGCTGACCTCGTGCCGCGCGGCCCGGCCCACGACGATGCGGAAAGCTCCGAAACAAGCTTTCCCACCGGCAAGGGGACCGTGTAAGACTTCGCCCGCCCGTTCGGTCGAGCATGCTCGCCCTCGGGCCCTCGGGTCGCACTCTGCCCCCGGGTTCCACTTGGCGTAACTCGAGCGACCGACCGGAAAAGACCGGCCTGCCGCGAATGGAGACGGTGCGACGCGCACCGTGCAGGAACGAATGAAGACCAAGGCCTTCGCGGTTCTCTCGATCCTCTCGGCCCAGGTGGCCTTCGTGGGCCAAGCCCAGGCGCAGGGCGGCGGGTTTACGCTCGGTGGCTCCGCCGGCTCCGGTGGCGTGACCGGCAACGCGGACGCGAACGCCAACGGAAATGGCGCCGCACCGGCTCCTGCCGCAGGATCCGCAGCGCCCGAGCAGTCGCCCGAGTCCGAGTGGGCCGAGCGCGACCGCAAGCTCGGTGAGTCGCCCGCCCTTGTCGGTGGCGTCGGCCTCCTGCACATGCCGTGGGCCCAAGGCGGCGCGCCCGGGCAATTCCGTGTGGCCTTCACCGCGGAGACCTTCTCGGCGGACTTCTTGTGCACGGCCGAGCAGCCCTGCCGAAACCCTCGTGGTGGCACGGCCCTCACCTCGAGCTCGCTCAGCCACATCGGCGGCACGCTCTCCCTCGACGTTCAGATCACGAAGTGGCTCGAGGCCTACGGCTCCACCGGCGGCTACGCGAACTCGAGCGAGCAGAACCGACCGTCGCTCATTCAGGTCCTCGGCGACACGCAGCTCGGCCTGAAGGTGCACGCGCCCATCGGCGGCAAGGTGCTCCACGTGGGTTTTGCCCCCGAGCTCTGGCTCGTCAACGGAACCGGCGCGGTCGGCTTGCTCGGCGGCGGCACCAGCGCGAAGTTCCGCGGCCTCGTCACCGGCGACCTCCGCGAGATGAAGAAGGCCCTCCCGCTCCGCGTGGGCGCGACCCTCACGTACTCGCTCGACAACACCGGCGAGACCCTGAGCGACGTCGAAACCCTGCGCAAAGAGCCCGTTACCCGCATCGAGCGCTTCGGCCTGCGCGTCAACCGCGTCGATCACTTCGACATCAACATCGGCGCCGAGGCCTTCCTGCTGAAGGAGAAGGTCCGTCCGTTCATCGAGTACGGCATCCAGATCCCGGTGAACCGCCAGGGCTACGCCTGCAAGGTGAACAACCCGAGCCGTGACAAATGCCTCGCCAACGACGCCGTGGCGCCCAGCAGCCTGACCCTCGGTGCGCGCGCGCTTCCCTGGAAAAATGGCTTCGCGGTGACTGCCGCGTTCGACATCGGCGTGACCGGCACGAGCACCTTCATCGAAGAGGTCTCGCCCACGCCCCCGTGGACCTTCTACCTCGGCGCTGGCTGGGCCTTCGACACCAAGGATCGCCCCCCGGTCGAGACCGTCAAGGTCATCGAGAAGCCCGTCGCCGTGGCGCCCAAGGGCGTTCTCGTGACCGGCTTCGTTCACGAGGCCGAGAAGAGCGAAGGCGTGTCCAACGCGATTGTGTCCTGGGACGAGCACCCCAACTGGACCTCGCTCGCCACCGGCACCGACGGCCGCTTCACCACGCACGAGCTCGAGCCCGGCACCTACGGCTTCACGGTCAAGGCCGACGGCTACAAGCCCGGCAACTGCAAGGTCACTCTGGCGCCGACTTCGCCCATGGCCCCTGCTCCCGGCGCTCCTGCCGCGGCCAGCGCGCCTGCTCCCGCGGTTCAGCTCGACTGCGCCGTGCAGGCTCTCCCGCGCGTCGGCACCGTGGTCGGTCACGTGAAGGACGACGGCGGCGCGGCCGTGCGCGGCGCCACCATCAAGCTCGTCGACGCCCAGAAGAAGACCCTTTCGGGGGCGGCGGACGACTCCGGCGCCTTCCGCTTCGGCGAAGTTTCGCCCGGCACCGCGCAGGTCTCGGTCGAGGCCGAAGGCTACCTCTCGTACATCGGCACGGCCGACGTGAAGGCTCGCCAGGACAACGGCGTCGACGTGGTGCTCCAGAAGCGCCCGAAGAACGGCCAAGTCAGCGTGGGCAAGACCGAGATCACCATCAAGAACCAGGTCCAGTTCGAGGTCGACTCGGCCAAGATCCTCCCGGCTTCGACCGGCCTGCTCAGCGAGATCGCGGATGTTTTCATCCACAACCCGCAGATCAAGCGCGTGGAAGTTCAGGGCCACACGGACAACTCCGGCACGGCCGACCACAACAAGCAGCTCAGCGAAGACCGCGCGAACGCGGTGGTGGCTTGGCTCGTCGCGCACGGGGTCGACTCCTCGCGCCTCGCGGGTCGCGGTTACGGACAGGGCAAGCCGCTCGTTCCGAACGTGACCGCCGCCAACCGTGCTCGCAACCGTCGTGTGCAGTTCATCATCGTCGACCAGGACACCGCAGCCTCGGCGGCCCCCAAGGCCGCTGCTGGCGCTGCGAAGCCCGCGGGCGCTCCCAAGAAGTGAGCCTGCTCTTCGGCGCCTGACTGAACGCCGAAACCCTCGAAGCCCCGCTACTCCTCGCGAGTCGCGGGGTTTTTCGTGCCCCAACATTACTGACATAAGGGTGACATTTCGGCCGAGTACATCGAGGAGACGTTGAGCGAAGGAGATCCGCATGCACACGTTTCGTATCCGTCCCGAAGGTCCGTTCCGTCTCGCCGAGTCCGCGCGTTTCGTTTGCGGCTTCACGCCCACGAGTGGGTCGAGTCAGGTCCGCTCCGAGCGGGAGCTTTTGCTCGCGTTCTCGGCCGACCACGACTTCGCCCCGGTCACCGTGCGCGTGACCGAGGCCGAGCAGGACGTGGTCGTCGAAGCGTCCCGCAGCGTCACCGGCCTTCGTGAGCAGGTCGCGCGCATTCTGTCGCTCGACGTCGACGCCCGCGAGTTCGTCGAGGTGTGCGCGCGAGATGCCGCTCTGCGTACGCTCGCCTCGGCGCGCCCCGGGTTTCGTCCGGTGGTCTTTCCGTCGCCCTACGAAGCGGCCGTGTGGGGCGTGCTCGCGCAGCGCACGTCCATGCGCGCGGCGTCGACGATGAAAGCCCGTCTCGCCGAGGCGACCGGCACGAGGGCGAGCGGCTTCGGCGCGACCTTTTCGGTCGCACCGCACCCGTGTGCGCTGCTCGAGCTTCGTGAAGTCCCGGGCATCGTGTCGGAGAAGCTCCGTCGCCTCCACGGCATCGCCGAGGCGGCGCTCGCGGGCACGCTCTCGGCCGAGCGTCTTCGTGCTCTACCCGAGGCCCGCGCGCTGGAGGAGCTCGAGCGCTTGCCTGGGATCGGGCCGTGGACGTCGGCGTTCGTGCTCTGCCGAGGGGCAGGGAAGGTGGACATGCTCACGCTCGGTGAGCCTCGTCTCTTGCGCGCTGTGGGCGAGCTCTCGGTGCTCGACTCGGCTCGCACGCCCGAGGTCCCGACGCCGGGTGAGGTCGAGGTCCGAGCGCGTGCGTGGGCGCCGTTCCGCACCTGGGCGTCGGTCCTGATCGTCTCCCACCTCGCAGGGACACCACGATGGAACGGACCGGAAAAACGCGTGCGCGTGCCGAAGAAGCTCGGGGTGAGCGAAAAGCTCCTTTGAACGGAGGTGGGGAGCGTCGTCCTCGAGGTACGTCCTCGAGGTACGGGAGCGGGTGCGAGGTCGAGGCTCGAAGAGGGCCTCGACCTCTACGGAGGTGGCTACCGCTACAGAAAGGCTCGAAAACCCGCCCATTTCAGGGGAAGATGCACGTTTCCACACTCGAGCTTGCAGGAACGCATTTCCAGCGCTAGAAGACGACTCCCATTTGGTGGCTGTTCCGCAGCGGACCCAATTCCGGGCCCGCCTTTTTTTTGTCTCGCGCATGACCGACCTCGCCAAGAAGAAAACCACCGGTATCGACCTCGAGCACGTTCGTGCGCTCGTGGAGCCTTTCGCCCGAACGCACGGGGCGGAGGTGGTGGCGATCGAATGGAAGACCGAAGGTCACGGGTTCATCCTTCGGGTGCTCGTGGACAAGGCCGGCAGCGCGGAGAAAAAGGCCTCCACCAAAGACTCGGCCGTCGACCTGGAAGTGTGCGCGAACCTCTCACGCGACGTCTCGGCCATGCTCGACACGGAAGACCCCATTCCGGGGCACTACTCGCTCGAGGTCGGCTCGCCCGGCGTCGAACGTGCGCTCCTCTCCACTGCTGACTACGTCCGCTTCGAGGGGGAAAAAGCCAAACTTCGCCTGACCGAGGCCGTCTCCGGCCAAAAGGTCCTCACGGGCGTGCTCTCGGGAGTCTCGGCCGGCGTTCTCTCGCTCGTCGACGGCAGCACGACTCACTCCGTCCCGCTTACCAGCATCTCCTCCGCCCGACTCGTTTTCGAGCTCGGACCCGCGCCCAAACCCGGCAAGAAGAACCGAAAGTAACCGCGCACGCGAGAGCGACCGCGCGCCTACCCAGGAACACGACCATGGCGACGACCCAGCAGCAGAACACCCCGCCCGAGCCCAACTTGCTCCAAGCGATCGAAATGGTCGCCAAGGACAAGGGCATCGACAAAGGACGCCTCGTCAAGACGGTCGAAGAGGCCATCTTGAAGGCGGCCCAGAGCGTGTTCGGTCCGACCCGCGAGCTCGAGGCCCGGTTCAACGAGGACACCGGTCAGGTCGACCTCTTCCAGTATATGACCGTGGTCGACGATCCCTCGGACGACGAGCGCGAGATCGCCCTCGAAGACGCGCAGGCCGCCGGCCTCGACGCGGAGCTCGGCGAAGAGCTCGGCTTCCAGATCTTCTGGCACCCCTCCGACGCGAAGAAGGCCGCCCAGCAGGACAAGGACTTCGGCGACATCCTGATGGTGAAGCAGGCGCGCTCGAGCTTCGGCCGTATCGCCGCGCAGACCGCCAAGCAGGTCCTCATCCAGCGCGTGCGCGACGAAGAGCGCGACCTCATCTTCAACGAGTTCAAGGACAAGAAGGGCGAGCTCATCAAAGGCGTCGTCCGCCGCTTCGAGAAGGGCCAGAACCTCATCGTCGACCTCGGCCGCACCGAGGGCATCTTGCCCTTCCGCGAGCAGACGCCGCGTGAGTCGTACCGCCCCGGCGACCGCATCGTCGCCCTCTTGAAAGACATCGACCGCGAGGCCCGCGGCCCGCAAATCATCCTCTCGCGCTCGGACGCCAAGCTCGTCGAGAAGCTCTTCGAGAGCGAAGTACCCGAGATCTACGAAGGCATCGTGCGCGTGGTCGCTTGCGCCCGCGAAGCCGGAGCCCGCTCCAAGATCGCCGTCGCCAGCCGTGACTCGGACGTCGATCCGGTGGGCGCCTGCGTGGGCATGAAAGGCTCGCGCGTCCAGGCCGTGGTGCAAGAGCTCCGCGGCGAGAAGATCGACATCGTGCCCTACGACCGCGATCCCGCTCGCTTCGTTTGCGCGGCCATCCAGCCCGCCGAAGTGCTCAAGGTCATCGTGGACGAAGCCGACAAGCGCATGGAGCTGGTCGTCCCCGACGAGAAGCTCTCGCTCGCCATCGGCCGCAAGGGCCAGAACGTGCGCCTTGCCGCGCAGCTCACCGCTTGGAAGCTCGACATCATCAGCGACTCCAAGTTCAAGCAGATGGAAGAAGAAGCCATCTCGCAGCTCCAGCAACTCGACGGCGTCAGCGACGCCGTGGCGCGCAGCATGTACCGCCAGGGCTTCCGCGCCCTCGAAGAGCTCCTCGAGGCGACCGACGAAGAGCTCATCGCCATCCCCGGCCTCGGCTCGACCGACGCGGCCATGGCCATCAAGACCTCCGCTGAGAAGACCATGGAGCGCCTCCGTCAGGAGCGCATCCGCGCTGTCTCGACGCGCACCGAGCCGCTCACCGAGCGCGACCGTTTGCTCTTCCTCCACGGCGTGGGTGAGCGCACGGTTCAGCTCCTGGAAGAAGCGGGCTTCCGCACCATCGAAGAGGTCTTGCGAGAAGACGAGGACAAGCTCGCCATCAAGACCGGCCTCGGCATCAAGAAGGCTCGCGCGCTCAAGCAAGGCGCCGAAACTTTCTTGGCGAACGAGTGGAAAGAAATCGAAAGCGCCATCAAGAAGGCGCAGCAAGGCTGAGGGATGCAAGTGACGAGTCGTGAACGAGACGTCGGGGCGCGCGGAAGGGGTCCTTCCGACGCGCCACCGACCACGGACGAAGCGCCGGAGACGACCGGTCCCGTCCGTACGTGCGCAGGTTGCGGCGAGAAAGTCGCTGTGACCGAAGCCCCGCACGAGCTCGTTCGTCTCGTCCGAGGTCCCGATGTTCCAGGCCCCGACGGAAAGACGCGCACCGAAATCGCGTTCGACCTCGGCGGCTCCTCGTTCGGTCGCGGCGCGTGGGTGCACCCCACGCGTCCGTGCCTCGAGCGGGCGGTAAAGTCCGGATTTTCGAGGGCCTTCAAGGCTCCCGTGAAAACCGATGTCGCCGCGGTGTCACACGCCTTCCGCGAAGCTGCCACACGGCGGGTAGAAGGCCTTCTCGTCACCGCGATGCGTACCCGCAAGGTCGCTCTCGGTGCCGACGCGACCTTGACCGTTCTCCGCGAGGAGCCGGCCGGTCGTGCGTGCGTGGTGGTGGCGGTGGACGCGAAAAGCGTGGTAGAGCGGCGCGAGATTGCGGATGCGATTTCGCGAGGGTCGGCAGTGAGCTTCGGTTCCAAGAATGCGCTCGGGGCCTTGTTCGGGCGCGAGGAAGTGGCGGTCCTGGCCGTCACCCACGACGCGTTGGCGGAAGAGATTAAACGGACTTGCAGAGCCGCGGCGGCGATGGCTGGTTCGGGGAGTGATGCAGTATGGGTGTCGTCGGAGGTTCGATGAGCAAGGTGCGGGTCTACGAAGTCGCGAAGCAGTTGAACCTCGACCCTAAAGCGGCCGTATCGCTGTTCCAATCGCTCGGCGTCACGGACGTCCGGAATCACATGAGCTCGGTGGACGTGGACGCGGTCGAACGCGTGAAGCGCCACCTCGAGAAGCAGAAAACCCACACCACCGTGGAAGAGCGGATTCGTCCGACGGTGGTGAAGCGCCGTGCGGTCGCCAAGGCCCCCGACGCTCCTCCCAGCGGACCTTTGCCGACGGCTCCCGCCTCGGTTCCCGATCTGAACGACGTGGCCTCGCGCCGCGACCTCGCTCAGCTCGCGAACGAGCCGGCCGACGTGGTCGAAGCTCCCCAGGTGGTGATCGAGACCAAGTCGATCCCCGAAGAGCGCAAGAGCGCGAAGGACCTGTCCGAGGTCGCCAAGACCGAGCGCAAGAGCTCGCGAAAGCTCCTCGAAGAGGCACCTGCCGAGCGCAAGAGCACCAAGCGACTCGACGCTCCCAAAAGCGCACGTTCGCTGCCCGCCGTGGACGACGGCCCCGCTGAGGCTCCGCAAGCTGCCCCCTCGGCTCCGGCCGTCGCCGCTGCGGTTCCCAAGGCAGCGCCCTCGGCTCCTGCGGTTCCCAAGGCAGCGCCCTCGGCTCCTGCGGTTCCCAAGGCAGCGCCCTCGGCTCCTGCCGTGGCTCCCGCGGCGCAAGTCGCGGCTCCCGCCGTCGTGGCAGCTCCCGCCGTCGTGACGGTCCCGGAACCCGTGGTGATTCCTCCGGCGGCGCCCGTCCCGACGCAGGTCGTGGTCGAACCCGCTCAGGCCGCTCCGGTCGCTGCGCAAGCCGCCCCGGAACCCGTGCAACCTGCAGCTATTCCCACGCCGGCTCCCGCTGCGGCCCCGGCTGCTGCCGCGGCTCCCGCGACGCCCGCTCCGGTCGCTGCAGCTCCTGCCGTCTCCGAGCCGCCCCCGCCTCCGCCTCCCCGGGTGAGCTCGCCTCCCAAGACCGGCATCGAAGTCTGGGGCGGTCGCCCTGGCGTTCCTATGCCCACTCCGGCCGGTGTCTCGCGCACCGGAATCGGCGGCGGCTCGGCCGGCACCATGGCTCGCCGCGTGGAATACAATCCTCGCGCCGGCGGTGGAACCGGTCCCCAGCGTGGCGGCCTCCGTGGCGGTCCGCAGATGGGACGTGGCGGTCCGATGGGCCGCGGCTTCCCGGGCAAGAAGTCCTTCGGTCTCCAGGTCCCGGGACGCAAGCCCGCGGTCTCGACGCAAGAGATGAGCGCCCACAAGAAGGTCATCCGCATCGAAGAGAACATCACCCTCAAGGTGATGGCCGAGAAGATGAGCCTGAAGGCCACCGAGCTTCTCGCGAAGCTCTGGTCGATGGGCATGCAGAACGTCCACATCAACACCACGCTCGACGCCGACACGGCGAAGATCCTCGCTTCCGAGTTCGCTTGGGAAGTGGAAGACGTGGCCGTGAGCGAGGACGACAGCATCGCGGCGGCCCGTGGTGAAGAGAAGGTCGACGTCACCGTCGACGAGAACCTCGAGCCGCGTCCTCCGGTGGTCACGGTCATGGGTCACGTCGACCATGGCAAGACCAGCCTGCTCGACCGCATCCGTAAGGCCAACGTGGCCGCGGGCGAGGCCGGCGGCATCACGCAGCACATCGGCGCCTACAAGGTGCAGACGCAGAACGGCACCATCGTGTTCCTCGACACGCCGGGCCACGAGGCCTTCACGCAGATGCGCGCCCGCGGCGCCGGCGTGACGGACATCGTCGTCTTGGTGGTCGCGGCGGACGACGGCGTCATGCCGCAGACCAAAGAAGCCATCAACCACGCGAAGGCGGCCAAGGTGCCGATCATCGTCGCGGTGAACAAGATCGACAAGCCCGGCGCCGACCAAGAGCGCGTGAAGCGTGAGCTCGCCGAGCTCGCTCTCATCCCCGAAGACTGGGGCGGCGACACCATCTTCGCGCCCGTCTCGGCCCTCACGGGCCAAGGCGTCACCGAGCTCCTCGAGATGCTCGCTCTGCAGGCCGAAGTCCTCGACCTCAAGGCGAACCCCAAGAAGCCCGCCAGCGGCACCGTCATCGAGGCCCTGCTCGATCGTGGTCGCGGTCCCGTGGCCCGTGTCCTCGTTCAAGAAGGCACGCTCAAGGTCGGCGACTTCATCCTCGCGGGCGCCGGCTTCGGCAAGGTCCGCGCGATGACCAACGAACACGGCAAGCCCGTGCACACCGCTGGCCCCTCGACCCCGGTCGAGATCCTCGGTCTGTCCGACGTCCCCGGCGCCGGCGACCAGGTCCACGCGGTCAAAGATACGAAGAAAGCTCAGGAAATCGCCGAAAGCCGCAAGGGCAAGATGGCGAAGAACCTCATCCCGGCCTCGGCCAAGGTCTCGCTCGAAGACCTCGCCAAGAGCCTCAAGGATGCGGACCAGCGCGAGCTTCGCATCATCATCAAGGGCGACGTTCAAGGCTCGGTCGAGGCCGTCGCGGACGCCTTCGCCAAGCTCTCCACCGATCGGGTGAAGCTCAGCATCATCCACGCGGGTGTCGGCGCGATCACCGAAGGCGACGTCAACCTCGCCATCGCGGCGAAGGCCATCATCATCGGCTTCAACGTGCGCCCGGCCGGTAAGGCCTCCACGCACGCCGAAGAGAACAAGATCGAGATTCGTCTCTACTCGATCATCTACCAGGCCGTGGACGACGTGAAGAGCGCCATGGAAGGCCTCCTCCCGGCCATCCTGGTCGAGAAGGCGGTCGGCAAGGCCGAGGTCCGCGCGGTCTTCAAGATCCGCGGGGTCATCGTCGCCGGCTCGATGGTCACCGAGAACCAGATCAAGCGCAACGCCATGGCCCGCCTCGTGCGCGGTGGCGAGCGCATCTGGGAAGGCAAAATCGCAGCACTCAAGCGGTTCAAGGAGGACGTCAAGGACGTCGCCGAGGGCTTCGAATGCGGCATCAGCCTCGACGGCGTGACCGACATCAAGGAGCTCGACATCGTCGAGTGCTACGAGATCGACGAAGTGAAGCAGAAGCTCTGATCGAGAGCTCGGGCAGTCCGAGAGGTCTGCCGCTTCTCACGTGACGATTCGAGGGCGTACGGCGTTGGCCGGCGCCCTCGACGTCATTTCGGGGTCGAGGTTCGCGAGACTCGCGACGTACGTCGGAGTCGACGCGTTGCCTCGACGCTGGCAACGTGTGCGCTCCGGAGAATATGCAAGATGCACGTAGGTGTCGCACGTCTCGTCTTCCACGTTCCGCACGCCCGTTCCTTGAAGGACAAGCGTAGCGTGGTTCGCAAACTCAAAGACCGCGTGAAGGCGCGCTTCGAGGTCTCGATCGCCGAGGTCGACGCTCAGGACCTGCTTCAAAAAGCCGTGTTCGGCGTGTGCGTGATCTCCGCCGACGCGAAGGTCTGCGACCGAGTCCTCGCGGAGGTCGCGCGCTTTTGCGAGCTCTCGGAGGACGCCGTACTCACGTCGCGTGGCACCGAGATCGTCCCCTTCGGCGACGAGCTCTACGAATCCGACGACGACGACACGGATTCGGGGTAAGCACGGCGCATGGCCGGTGAAATCAAGCGCGCGGCGCGCGTCGCGGAAGGTATCCGCGAAGAGCTTTCGACTTTGCTCACGACTCGCGTTCGCGATCCTCGCCTGCGTGGCGTGCTCGTCTCGCGTGTGGACCTCTCGGACGACCTGCGCAACGCGCGCGTGTTCTTCCGACTTCTCGAGGGCGGCGACGACGCCGACAGGCTCGAGGAGGCGAAGGTGGGGCTCTCCAAGGCCGCGGGCCTCTTCCGCAAAGAAGTCTCGACCGCGCTCAAGCTGCGCACGGCCCCCGAGTTTCGTTTCAGCTACGACGCGGGCCAAGAGGCGCGCGACCGCATCGACGCGCTGCTCGAAGAAGTGAAGCGCGAGCGAAAGTAAGGCGGCTCTGCGCTCGGCCAATTGGCGTCGCCGTGCTTCGTTGCTCCTCCTCGCCTAGCAGCAGTAGGACTCGTCGTCGCGCCTCGCACGGCTCGCAACTTGGCGAAAATCCTCGGTCACTAAGCGGATCGGGCGCTCTAGGCGGGGTGCCCGGCGCGCGCGAACGAAAGAGGCTCGAGCCCCGCAACGTGCGGTGGACTCGAGCCTTCTCGCTTTCGTGATGTCCGTCCGGAATCTTCGCGTGGAGCGCTCAGCGTTCGGCGCGTTTCACCATCTTGCGGTGCAAGAGGCGCTTCTTCAGCGGTCCGAGGCGGTCGATCATGAGCACGCCCTGCAGGTGGTCGTATTCGTGCTGGATGGCGATCGCGAGCAGCTCTTCGGCTTCGAGCTCGAAGGGCTTACCGTCGCGGTCGAGGGCGCGGACCTTTACGCGGGCCGCGCGGTCCACGTCTTCCTGGGCACCGGGGAACGAGAGGCAGCCTTCGGCGAAGACGGTCTCGCCGTGCTTCTCCACGATCTCGGGATTGATGAACACGCGAAGGTCGCTGGGCTCGTCGTCCGAGGCGATGTCGATCAAGAAGAGCTGGAGTGGCTCTCCGATTTGCGTGGCCGCAAGTCCCACGCCGGGCGCGGCGTACATGGTCTCGGCCATGTCGTCGATGAGCTTCTGAAGCTCGGGGGTTACGGCTTCGATCTTCTTGCCGGGCTCCCGGAGGCGCTCGTCGGGGTAGTGCAAAATAGTGCGAATCATGCGGAGACCTTGAGGCGTTCTATACCGCAAAGTGCGAGCGTGCGCGCACTTCGGCAAGTGCCAAGCTCGCGCTTTGTGTCGTTGCCCGAAGTCGCGCGCTCAGGTCGCGTTGAGCAGGTCGCCTTCGGCGATGCCGCGCCCGGCCACCCAATCGATACCGCGCACCGGCTTTTTGCCTTCGAGCTGCACCCGCAAAAGCTCGACGGAGCCCGTGCCGCAGGCGACCACCACGGCGGTTTTGTCCGCCAAGATGACCTCTCCCGCGCGGCTACCGGGCTTGGCCAAATCGGAGACGCGCGTCTCGTGGATTTTCACCGTCTTGCCGCGCGCCTCGGCGAACGCACCCGGCCACGGGCTCATCCCGCGCACGTGGTCGTGCACTTCACGCGAGCTTTTGCCGAAGTCGACGCGCCCGTCCTGCTTCTTCAGGATCGGTGCCAGGGTGGCGCGCGAGTGGTCCTGTTTCTCCGGGACGTAGGCCCCCTGAACGACCTTGGGCAGGCCCTTGCGCACGGCGAGCGCACCCAGCGCAGCGAGGCGCTCGGAGAGCTCGCCCGCGGTCTCGTCCGGGTCGATCGGCAGCACGAAGCGCTCGAGCATGTCGCCCGTGTCCATGCCCTCGTCCATGTTCATCAGGGTGACGCCGGTCTCCGGCTCGCCGCGCACCACGGCCCACGTGATGGGGGCGGCACCACGAAGCTTGGGCAACAGCGACGCGTGCACGTTCACGCAGCCGTGCTTGGGGGTACGCAGGACGTCGCCCGGAAGAATGCGGCCGTACGCCACCACGAGGGCCACGTCGACGGCGCGCTCTTCGAGCCACGCGCGGAGCTCGCCGTTGCGCACCTTTTCGGGTTGGTAGACGTCGAGCCCGAGCGCGAGCGCACGCTCCTTCACGGGGGGAGCGGTCACCACGTTTCCGCGTCCCTGGGGCTTGTCCGGCTGGCAAACAACCCCGCAAACCTCGGAAATTTCAGAGAGCGCGTCCAGGCAAGGGACCGCGAAGGCAGGGGTGCCGAAGAAGACCGAGCGGAAGGACATGCGCGGCATCCTATCTTTGTCCCTCCGTCCGCGGGCTCCCGATTCTCGATCGCGCGACGCCTCTCGACGAACACTCCGGTCGGGCGGCTGGGTTGACGAATCGAACGATCGTGCTATTTCTATCCCATGGCCTCGAGCAAGGGCATGGCGACCCGTCACGAGATCCTGAGCTCGGCGCTCGCGTTGGCGAGTGAGGTGGGGCTCTCGGGCGTGACGCTCAGCATGCTGGCCGAGCGGGTGGGCCTCTCGAAGAGCGGTCTCTTCGCCCACGTCTCCTCGAAGGAAAACCTCGAGGTGCTGGTGCTCGACGAGGCGGTGGCGCGCTTCACCGATCTGGTCGTAGGTCCCGCGCTGAAGAAGCCGCGTGGAGAGCCGCGCGTACGCGCTCTGTTCGAGAACTGGCTCGCCTGGTCCAAGGCCGATTTCATGCCTGGTGGCTGCGTATTCGTGGCCGCGGCGGCCGAGCTCGACGACAAACCGGGTCCGGCGCGAGACCGGCTGGTGGCCTGCCAGCAAGACTGGCTGGAGGCGCTCGCCACCGCCGCCAAGGTGGCGGTGAACGAGGGGCACTTCCGGAAAGACCTCGACCCCTACCAGCTCGCGCACGAGATGTACGCGCTCGCGCACGGTCACCACGCGCTCTCGCGCCTCGTGGCCGATCCCAAAACCGAAACCCGGACCGTGGCCGCCTTCGAGCGCCTGGTTCGTGACGCCCGCAAACCCGTCTGAACGCAGGAGATGCCCGATGAGCGCTTCTTTGTCCTCCAAAAAAAGCACGAACGTTCGGTCTGTTCCGGTGGCCCTTCGTGCCCTCCGGGCTGGGCTCTGGCTGGCCTCTCGCACGGCGCCTCCGGTGGCGACGCGCATGGCGCTGGAGCTCTTTTTGCGGCCGCGCCGCTATAAGCGGCCGAGCTGGGAGCGGGGCCTTCTGTTCCATGCGAACGCCTCGTCGGTGCCTTGGCACGGTCGTTCACTTCCGATGTGGACGTGGAGCGAAGGACCGCGCGTCCTGCTGATGCACGGCTGGGAAGGGCGGGGCACGCAGCTCGGGGCGTTCGTCGATCCCTTGGTGCGGGCGGGCTTTCAGGTGATCGCGTTCGATGCACCCGGGCATGGAGACGGCCCGGGAAACCAGGCGTCC
The DNA here is from genome assembly GCA_965225775.1 of Polyangiaceae bacterium. GTDB lineage: Bacteria > Myxococcota_A > Polyangia > Polyangiales > Polyangiaceae > JAAFHV01. Next base: position 686,116 of record OZ245328.1, read on the forward strand.
ATTCCCGAGTTCGCCGATGCCATCGCGGCCGTGCGTGCCCACGTAGGGCCGCTTCACGCGGTCGTCGCCCACTCGATGGGCGCGGTCTCCACCCTGCTCGCGAGCGCACGTCGGCCCCTCGCCAAGCGAATCGTGAGCGTGGCCTCGCCCTCGCATATTTCGAGCGCTTTCCGCTCGTTCGGGGCTGCGCTCGAGCTCGACGAAGACGTGCTCGCGGCGCTGCCGCACGCGGTCGAAGATCGTTTCGCGCTGCGCCTCGAAGAGCTCGAGCTCTCCGCGCTGGCCGAGCGCGTGACCGTGCCCACACTGGTGGTCCACGACGTGGACGACAAAGACGTCGAGTATGCGTCGGGCGAGCGCATCGCCCGAGCGCTCCCGAACGCGAAGCTCGTCACCACGCGCGGGCTCGGTCACCGCAAGATCCTGCGCGACCCGCAGGTGGTGGCCCAAGTGGTGGCGTTCGTCGAGCAAGGCGCGCCCGAGCGTACGACCGGCTACTCGATGACCGACGCCATCGTGCGCGATCTCTACCAGCGCGAAGACCGCTCACTGCCCACCTGACGAAGCAAGGCCCAGAACGAACGCGAACGGGAGGCGGGTGAGGGGAACGCCTCGCCCCGGACCGCAGCTCCCACGGCAAGGCCCCGACGGCGCCGGCGCCCCCGGAACGCAAGCTCCAAAAAGGGCGGGAGCGTCGGCCGAAATCCGGGCTAAAAGCGATGCATGCGCAAGACGCCCGCCCTCTCCACCCGGCTCCTGATCGTCTCGGCGATCGCGGGCGCGGTGGGTCTGCTCGGCTGCAACGGCCGCGCCTCCAAGAAGGACTGCGAAGAGATGCTCGACAAGTATCTCGACATGGTCATGGGCGAAGACCCCGACCTCGGCAAGCTCCCGCCCGAACAACAGAAGACCGTGCGCGACATGAAGCGCGCCGTCCGTAAGGGCGAGCCTTCGTACAAAAAAGTCTTCGAGCAGTGCGAAGCGGAGATCACGAAGAAGGAGTACCGCTGCGCGATGGCGGCCCCCAATCCCAACGTATGGGAGTCGTGCATCGACTGAGCGAGGCGCTCGTTCGGCCTCGTCGGTCGCCGAGATTTCCCGCGCCTTCGCGCGCGCGTCGTCGGGCGCCCTCGTCCCGAAGCGCCACCCGGGAGCGCACGCACCCGCTCGATGAGCTCGGGCAGGGCTTCGTGCGAAGATCCCGGATCCACGCCTGAAAGTCGCGACGAGACACGGTGGAGCCCGTCGGCAGCTCGAGCGTCCCTCGCGCAGGTTCCATGAGGGCCGAGTGGGAACGAGCGCACCGCGGCCTTCGCTCGCCGCCTTGCGACTCGGGCGTTCGGTCGAGTCCCTCGGGGCGTCCGCCGAACGCGAGCTGGAGCTCAGGGCTCTTCGGGGAAGACGATCGGGCCGTGCACGTAGGCGTCGTCGCCGCAGCACTCCCAGACCGGCGAGGAGATGCGAGGGGCGGCGATGGGGGTCTCGGGGCCTTTCCAGTCCACGGCGCCCGGGCGACCACGCGGTCCGAAGAGGGCCGGTGCGAGGAAGGCGTGGAGCTCGTCGGCCATTCGCTGGGCGAGGAAGCTTCCTGCGAGCTCGGCGCCGCCTTCGACCATGAGGGTGACGATGCCGCGCTCGGCCAGCATGCGCAGCGCGGCCTCCACGTCGACGCGTCCTTCGGTGGATTCGGGGGCGCGCAGCACCACCACGCCGAGGTCGGTGAGCACGCTCTCGGCTTTGGGGGAGGCTTCGGTCGAGCAGATCACGACCAACGGAATCTCCGAGGCGGAGAGCACGAGCTGGCTGTCGAGCGGCAGGCGCAGGTTGGTGTCGAAGACCACGCGGACCGGGCTCGTGCCCGGGCTATCCCGGACGGTGAGGCGCGGGTCGTCGGCGACGGCGGTCCCGATGCCCACCGCGACCGCGTCGTGGACCGAGCGCAGCGCGTGCACCTTGGCGCGTGCCTCCGGGCCCGTGACCCATTTGCTCGCGCCGCTGCGCGTGGCGATGCGACCGTCGAGCGAGAGGGCGAGCTTCAGCGAGACGTAGGGAAGTCCCTGCGTGATGTGCTTTCGCCAGGGCGAAACCAGGGCGAGCGCGTGCTCTTCCAGGACGCCGGTGACCACTTCGATGCCGGCCTTGCGCAAGGCTTCGATGCCCCCGCCGCGCACGTGCGGGTTCGGATCACGAGCGGCGATGACCACGCGCTGCACTCCCGCGGAGATGAGCGCGTCGGTGCAGGGAGGCGTCTTGCCGTGGTGGTTGCAGGGCTCGAGCGTGACGTAGACCGTGGCCCCGCGCGCGGCCTCTCCGGCTGCTTTCAGCGCCGCGAGCTCGGCGTGGTCGCCCCCGGCGCGCTCGTGATGGGCGCGCGAGACGAGCTTTCCCTGCGAGACCACCACCGCCCCGACATGCGGGTTGGGGGAGGGACGACCGTGCTCGGCCTCGGCGAGGGCCATGGCCATCCAGTGGTCGTCGCCGTTCGCGACCTTGCCGGGGTTCTCGTTCGTACCGCTCTCGCTCACCGCACGACCTCCGGCTCGCCCGTCGTGGGCGTGCTCTTCGGTTCCTGGCGGGCGAGCGTCTCCAGCTCGGCCCGGAACTCTTCGATGTCTCGGAACTGACGGTAAACACTCGCGAATCGGACGTACGCGATGCCGTCTTTGGTGCGGAGCGCGCGCATCATGGACTCTCCGAGGGCGCGAGAGGAGACCTCTTTTTCGCCCGAGTCCATGAGCTCACGTTCGGCGGCGTCGACCAGGCCTTCCAGGGTCTCCAAGGAGACCGGACGCTTCTCGCAGGCGCGGCGCAGCCCACCGAGCAGTTTTTGGCGATCGAAGGCTTCACGGCGGCCGTCCTTCTTGACGACCAGTGGGAGCACTTCTTCAACCCGCTCGTAGGTGGTGAACCTGCGGGCGCAGCTCTCGCACTCGCGCCGACGGCGAATGACGTCGCCCTGGGCCGAGGCGCGCGTGTCGGTGACCTTGCTCTCGACGCTGGCGCAGAAAGGGCACTTCACGGGCGTGCTCGCGAGGGCGACGGCAGCGGGTCGAGCGAGGTCATGAGCTTTATCTTAGGCGCTTTATCACGGCGGGAAGAGCGGCCCAAACCCGAATTCGGCGAGGGGCCGACCCGGAACGCGGGACCGTTCTTCTCGTGATGGTCTCAGGCGGGCTCGATCTTCGCGACGCGGCGGGCGTGGCGAGGGTCGTCGGAGGCGGGCGTGTCGAGCCACGCTTCGACGATGTCCCACGCGAGGCTCGGGCCGACCACGCGCTCGCCGAGGGTGAGCACGTTCGACGCGTTGTGCGAGCGGCTCATCTTGGCCGTGTAGGGCTCGGAGCAGTTCACCGCGCGGATGCCGTGGTGGCGATTGGCCGCGATGGCCATGCCCACGCCGGTGCCGCACACGAGGATGGCGCGAGGGAACTCGCCCGCGAGAATGCCGCTCGCGGCGCGGTGAGCGTAGTCCGGGTAGTCCACCGAGTCGGCCGAGCTCGTGCCCAGGTCGGTGACGACGAACCCCTTCTTTTCCAGCTCTTCCTTGATCGTGGCCTTCAGGCGAAAGCCGCCGTGATCCGCGCCGATCCCGATGCGTTTGTCGTCGCTCATGTCAGGACTCGAACCGCGAGAGGACGAGCGAGCAGTTCGTTCCGCCGAAGCCGAACGAGTTGTTGAGCGCGTGTTTGATGCGGCGCTCGCGGGCCACGTTGGCCACGTAGTCGAGCACGCACTCGGGGTCCTGGTTCTGCAGGTTGATGGTGGGCGGGATGCGGCCGTGCGCGAGGGCGAGGGCACACACCGCGCTCTCCACGGCGCCAGCCGCGCCGAGCAAGTGCCCGATCATGCTCTTCGTGGAGCTGACCCAGAGCTTCTTGTCGAGCGCGCTCGCGCCGAACGTGGTGGCGATGGCCTGCGACTCGGCGATGTCGCCGATGGGGGTCGAGGTGCCGTGCGCGTTCACGTAGTCGACCGCGTCGGGGGCGAGCTTCGCGTCGTCGAGGGCCATGCGCATCGAGCGCACCGCGCCCGCGCCGCCGGGGGCGATGGCCGTGAGGTGGTGGGCGTCGCTGGACGCGCCGTAGCCGGTGATCTCGGCGTAGATCTTCGCGCCGCGCTTCTTCGCGCGGGTGGCGGTCTCGAGCACGAGGATGCCCGCGCCTTCGCCGCACAAAAAGCCGTCGCGGTCCTTGTCGAAGGGACGGCTCGCCGACTTCGGGTCGTCGTTGCGACGCGAGAGCGCGAACATGGCCTCGAAGCTGCCGATGCCGACCGGCGTGACCGTGGCTTCGGCGCCGCCGACCACCATGACGTCGGTGCGGCCGCGGCGCATCCACTCGGCGGCTTCGCCGATGGCGTGCGCACCGCTGGAGCAGGCGCTCGTGGTGCAGAAGCTCGGTCCGCGCAGGCCGTGGGCCATCGTGATGTGGCCGGCCGCGAGGTTGGCGATGATGCCGGGAATGCTGTACGGGCTGATGCGCTGCGGGCCCTTCTCCATGAGGGTCTGCTTGGCGCGCTCGAGCGTCTGGAGGCCTCCGAGGCCGACGCCCACGAAACAGCCGGCGCGATCGCGCTCTTCGTCGGTCAGCTCGAGCCCTGCGTCTTGGATGGCGAGCTTGGCTGCCCCGAGAGCGAACTCGGTGAAGCGGTCCATCTCCTTCAGCTTCTTCTTCTCGATGAAGCCGGCGGCGACGGGATCCCAGTTTTTCACCTCGGCGGCGATGCGGCAGCGAAACTGCTCGGTGTCGAACAGGCTGATGGGTCCTGCGCCGCTCTCACCGTCGAGCAGGCCTTTCCATGAGGCCTCGGTGCCGATGCCGAGCGGAGTGACGAGACCGATGCCCGTGATGACGACGCGTTCCATGGCAATTCCGATGTTGGGAGAGTAGTGCCGCCCGCCCGTGAACCGATTCGCTCGCGTGCGAGATGTCGAGAGCCGGTCCGTAAGGTGGGCCGCTCGCTCTCGAAATGCAAAGGGGACCGAAAAGCAAAGGACGCACCCGGCAAGTGCCGTGCGTGCGCCCCGTGATATCGAACGATGGGCTTGCGAGAAAAAGCCCGTGGATCCGAACGAACCTGCCGTTCCGGAGCGGGCGACGGAGCAGACTCCGAAGGTCCACTCCGCGCTCGCCACGCGCCCTGCGGCGCATCGTGCCGAGTCGGGAGCTATGCGGCGCGCGCTCGCTTACGCAGACGCGCGCCGCAACGCTTCACTTCTTCGCGTTGCGCTCGATGTAGTCGATCGCGTCTTGGACGGTGCGGATCTTCTCCGTGTCCTCGTCCGGGATGTCGATCTCGAAGGCCTCTTCGAAGGCGAGCACGAGCTCCACGAGGCCGAGCGAATCCGCGCCGAGATCTTCGATGAACGTCGATTCGGGCTTGATGTCCTTGTCGTCGACGTCGAGCTGCTCTTTGATGATGCGCTTGACTTCGCTGGGAATGTCCTGAGCCATTTTCGCCCTCTCGGGTGTCGTTTCTTCTGGGAAGTTGGTGTGTCGAAGCGAGGTGAAGACGTGCGCGTTCTACCTCAATTTGGCTTCGTGGGAAGCCCCGTTTTCGTGAGATCCGACGTCACCTTCGCTACGCGTTTCGTCCGCGTGCGTTAGCGGCCAAATCTCGGCGTTTTCTCCGGTCAAACGTACATTCCGCCGTTCACGCGCAGGACCTGTCCCGTCACGTACGCGGCTTCGTCACTGGAAAGATACGCACACGCGGCGGCCACGTCCTTGGCGGCGCCGATACGACCGAGCGGGATCGCCTTCAGGATCTGCTCCTTCATGGCGTCGTTCATTCCGTGGGTCATGTCGGTTTCGATGAAGCCCGGCGTGACGGCGTTGACCGTGATTTGCCGCGTGGCGAACTCGCGCGCGATGGACTTCGTGATGCCGAGCAGCGCGGCTTTGGTCGCCGCGTAGGCGGTCTGTCCGACGTTACCCATCTCGCCGATGACGCTCGAGATGAACACGATGCGGCCGGTCTTCGCGCGCATCATGACCTTGGTGGCGGCCTTCGCGCAGGCGAGAGCGCCCTTCACGTTCACGTCGAAGAGCTTGGTCACGTCCTCGTCCTTCAGGCGGAGCAAGAGTCCGTCGATGGCGATGCCCGCGTTGGCGATCAGGATGTCGAGGCGGCCGTGCCGCTTCGCGATCTCTTCGATGGCCTTCTCGGCGGCGGCGCTGTCGCCCACGTCGAACGCTGCGATCTCGGCTTTTCCACCGCGAGCGACGATGCCGTCGGCGACCTCTTTCGCGGCCGCTTCGCCCTTCACGTAGTTCACGACCACGGTGGCGCCTTGGGCCCCGAGGGCCTCCGAGATGGCGCGTCCGATGCCGCGCGAGCCGCCGGTGACGATGGCTACTTTTCCGTCGAGTCGAAACATGTACTTTCCCTTCGTTCGAGAGGACGCCGATGCCCGTGTGCGGGGCGTCCGAGAATCCGGTTCAAGAGAAGAACGAGCCGAGCGCCTCCATGCTCTCGGGGTCGCTCACGCTGTGCATCTTCACGTCTTTGGCGATGCGCTTCATGAGGCCCGCGAGCACCTTGCCCGGGCCCATCTCCACGGCGTGGGTGACGCCTTCGGCTTGCATGCGACGTACGGCTTGCTCCCAGCGAACGGCGCCGTCGACCTGGCGGACGAGCAGCTCCTTCACGCGTGAGGGCTCGGCGTTCGGCTCGGCGTCCACGTTGGCGACCACCGGAAACGCGAAGGGCGAGACCGTGACGCGATCGAGCTCGCTCGCGACGGCCTTGGCCGCGGGAGCCATGAGCGCACAGTGGAACGGCGCGCTCACCTTGAGAGGGATGGCCTTTCCTTTGGCGGCGGAGGCGAGCTCTTGTGCGCGCGCGACGGCCTTTTGCGTGCCGGCGATCACCACCTGGCCGGGGGCGTTGAAGTTGGCGCACGAGACGACCTCGGACGTCTCTTTCGCGGCTTCCGCGCAGATGGCCTCGAGCGCCGGGCCTTCGAGGCCCATGATGGCCGCCATGGCGCCTGCGCCTTCGGGAACGGCTTCTTGCATCGCGCGACCACGCGCACGAACGAGGCGGACCGCGTCTTCGAAGGCGAGCGCCCCGGAGGCGACGAGGGCCGAATATTCACCGAGCGAGTGTCCCGCCGCGAAGGACGGTGCGGGCAGCTCGGGGAAGCGCTCACGGACGGCTTCCAGCACGGCGATGCTGGAGGTCACGATGGCAGGCTGCGCGTTGGCGGTGCGGGTGAGGGCGTCTTCCGGGCCCTCGAAAATCATGGTGGAGAGCGACTCACCGAGCGCGCGATCGGCGGCTTCGAACACCGCTCGAGCCTTCGCCGAAGAAGCGAAGAACTTCTGACCCATGCCCACGCTCTGCGCCCCTTGTCCCGGGAACAGCCATGCCACTTTCACGTGCGATTCGCCTCCTCGGGACGAAAGGGTCCCGCGGGGCGCAACCTAGAACAAGGTGCCGGCCGACCGTTCGAGAAAAGTACGGTCGCGCTCCGAGCCTTCGCGCTTGCGCGCTCGAATCAGCCGCCCCCGCCCGCGTCTGGAATGGCCGTCGAGGTCGACGTGGTGGTGGTGGTGGCCGTCGACGTGGTCGTGGTCGTGGGCGTAGGTTCGTTCGAGCTCTCTTCCTTCTTCACCGGGGAATTTCGCCCGCCGCCGGTGTAACCGCCGCCCGAATCGAAGACGCACGCGGTGACGCTGGCCACCACACCCAAGAGGGCGAGGGTTGCGAAGGCTCGGACGGTCGATTGGCTCTTCTGGGGGTGCTCGCTCATGGGAACCTCACTTGGTCGCGCATTGCCACGTGGCACCGGCTTGTCCGGAGCAGGTGCAGCGTCCGAGGCTGGTCTCGGGGATGTTGTTGCCGGGCACGCCGATACCACCCTGGGGGCACGAGCGGTTTTGCTCGTAGAAGCCCTCGCAGATGGCGCCGTCTTCGATGCGCTGAGCCGGGCAAGGCGCGTAGTCGACGTTGAAGGGAAGGGTCTCTTCGAGCTTTCCGTCGATGTAGACTTCGCACTGGAAACGCCCGGCAGGAAAGGGAATCACTTCCTGTTGGTCGTCGGCGCCGGCGTCTTTCTTCTTCGGCTTGAGCTCGAGGGTCTGTTTGCCCACACCCTGGAAGTCCGTGTACACGAGCACCACGTTCACCGGCGTCGCGGTGCGCTGCAGGCTCAAAATCTGAGTCTGACGAACCAAAAACTCCGTCGTGGCGTTGCTGCGTCCGCCGCGAACGTCGGCGGTGCAGACGATGTTCTTCGAGTCGGTGAAGAAGACGTTCTGGCGACGTTCGCCATCGAGGGACATGTACGCGTCGAAGATGCCGATGGTCGCGATGGGACACGCCGTGAGGGAGGTCACGGCGGAGGCGCCGAGCGCGACGAAGGACACGGCCATGCCGAGGCGGAGAAGACGCATGCTTCGCCCAGGGTACACGAGCTTTTCGCGTGGCCGCGTACAAAAGCGTCGAGCCCGGCGCGGCTTCCGAGAAGCTGGGCCGGGCTCGTGGGCGAAGCGTGTGGCTTCCCGATCGGGGTCAGATGCGGACGACCGCGCCGCCCCAAGAGATGCCCGAGCCGAGCGCGCACATCACCACGGTTTGGCCTTCTTTCACCTTGCCGGAGCGGATGCTCTCGTCGAGCAGGATGGGGATGCTCGCGCTCGAGGTGTTGCCCACGCGCTCGAGGTTCACCAAGATTTTCTCGTTGGGGACGCCGAGGCGCGAAGTGGCCTGGTCGATGATGCGGAGGTTTGCCTGATGCGGGCAGACCCAGTCCACCTCTTCCGGGGTCATGCCGGCGAGATCGACCGCAGCTTTGCTTGCGGAATACAGGTTCTTGATGGCGACCTTGAAGATGTCCTGGCCGCGCATGTGGACCTTGTGGCTCTTCGTGGCGAGCACCTCGGGCGAGGGGGGCATCTTGCTGCCGCCGCCTGGGATCCAGAGCGAAGGGGCCATGGCGCCGTCCGAGTGGATGCGCGTGGCGAGCACGCCGCGGGGCTTGCCGTCCGGGCCGACTTTTCCTTCACTCGGGCCGACCACCACGGCGCCTGCGCCGTCGCCGAAGAGTACGCACGTCGTGCGGTCTTCCCAGTCGATCACGCGGGAGAGAAGCTCTACGCCGATGACGAGCACGTAGCGGGCCGCGCCGGTGCGCACGATGCCGTCGGCCAACGTGAGGCCGAACAAGAAGCCCGCGCAAGCCGCGGAAATATCGAATGCGGGGCAGTGGCCCGCGCCGATTTTCTGCTGCACGAATACGGCCGTGGCAGGCATGGGCATGTCGGGGGTGACCGTGCCCACGATGATCATGTCGATGTCGCGGGCGGTGAGCCCGGCGGCCTCGATGGCGCGCTTGGCGGCCTCGGCGGCCATGTCGCTGGTGACCATCCCAGGGTCGGCAATGCGACGCTCTCGAATGCCCGTACGCTCCATGATCCACGCATCCGACGTGTCGACCATCTTCTCGAGGTCGTGGTTCGTCCGGATGGTGGGGGGGAGGAAATGACCCGTACCGATCAAGCGTGAGGCAGGTTGGATCATGAGCTCTTTCCGCTAGGGAGGACCAACGCGACGCTGTTGATTAACAAAAAAGTCAATTCGCGGGATACAAAAAAGCACCGGGCAAGACGCATTGCGTTGCTTGCCCGGGCTTTTCGCGGATGCGCAATCCTTCGCGAAGCGGCTCAGCTGGCTTTTTCGGTCTTCTTGACCGAGCGTCCTGCATAGAACCCGCAGGCTCCGCACGCACGGTGCGGGACCGAGGGCTCGCCGCAGTTCGAGCAGGCGATGAGCTGCACCGGCACCACCTTATCGTGGTTGGCGCGGCGCATGTTGCGCTTGGATCGGCTGGTTCGCCTCTTGGGAACGGCCACGGCGGTGCTCCTTGTCGGGTCTCTTCAGGACTTCTTGGGAGTCTTCCACCGCATGAGCGGAAGAAGACGGGGATCGATGGCGGGCTCCGAGGAGGACTTTTCCTCCGCTTCGTCGCCGGGGGAAGCGCTCATACCCGGGCACGCGTCAGAACACAAGGGGATCATCGGCGTTTCGAGCAGAAGCTCGTCACGAATGAACTCGTCGAGCACCACGGTGTCGCCGTCGTAGGGCTGGGTGTCGGCCTCGTCGCTAGCGACGATTTCCTCGTCTTCTTCGTCCTTTGCGCCACGCTTGGCCGGTTTTTTTGACTCGGTTTCTCCGGGCACGTAGAGCACCGAAAAGGTGTGGTCGATTTTTACTGTCGCGGGGCCTAAGCAGCGCGCACAGGGCATCTCGAGCTCGGCGTCGAGAGAGCCGGACGCGACCACGTCACGGCCGCTCATGGAGAGTCGGACCTCGAGGTGGCCCTCGGTCTCGGTGGGGCCGACGTCGCAGCCCTCGAGTGCACCTCGCAGCCACGAGGGGCGGATGGGAAACTCGAAGGTTTTGCCGCCGGCGTCGAGCGACGAAACGGGCACGGAAAATTCGGGAGAGCTTGGCATCGAAGGGCCGAAGGCTCTACTCCTCGCGCGCCTCCTCCGCAAGGCACGGCGGATTCGTGGCTCTCGCGCAGACCTCGCGCACGCGCCGTCGACGTGGGCCGGACGCGAATCGATCGACCGTCTCGCTCAGGGGCCTTGCCAGAACGATCCGGACAAGTCGAACACGAAAAGGAACGCTCCCTGCGAGAGCACGGCCGCGCCGTTTCCCTGCAGAAAGCGCTCTTTTCCGAGTCCGGCGAGCAGCGCGCCGCACGTCACGTAGAGCGCGTCCAGGCCGACGTTCACCCACAAGAATCGCCGCATGCGGTGGCGCTCGGCCAGCACGTCTTCCGAGGTGCGGAGCGAGTGGGCGACGTTCGCTTCGGTGGCGAGCCCGACGAGCGCTATCGTGTCGTTCACCGCGCCCCACGCGAGGGTCTGGAGGCCGAAGCCCTGCGCGAGCGGATCGCGGCTGCCTGCGAGCATGGTCGCGCCGAGCGCGAGGCTGGCCGTCCCGTGCGCGAGCAAGATCGAGAGAAATCCGCGCCGGTCGTCCAGGTAGCGGGCGCGGGTGTCGCGGGCGTCGTCGGCTGGGTTCGGGAGGGGCGTGCTCGGGCCGGTGAGCACGAGTCGTGACGGGACCAGCGGAGGCGCGGACGCGGGCACGCCCGTCGCGGAAACCTCACTCTCCCCGGGAATGCCCGCTGCCGGGGCCTGGTCGGCCCCGTAGGCGACGTTCGGTGCGTAGAGAGCCACGAGCGCCGCGATGGCGGCGAGGGCGTACGGGCGCGTCCAGGCGTCCCCGAGCCCTTGCGACGTCTCGGGGGCGAGGTGGGTCATGGCTGGGGCGTGTTCCAGCCGCCGATGTCCGTGACCAGACGGTCGGCCTCCGGAGGTCCCCAGGTACCCGGCTCGTACGTGTGCACCGGATGGGGCGCGAGCACCGGATCGACGATTTTCCACGCGGCTTCGACCACGTCTTGGCGGGCGAAGAGTGTCGCGTCGCCGAGCATGGCATCTCCGAGCAAGCGCTCGTAGGCGTCCATGCGTCCGTGTTCGCCCTGCACGCCTTCGTCCACCACCGAGAGCTCGACCGGCGCGCCGTGCATGCGCTCGCCCGGGAGCTTGCGGCGTGCGCCGAGGGCGATGGTCACCTTGGGCGCGAGCCGAAATCGAAGGTAATTTCCCATGGTCGGTGCGGCTTCTTTGAAGACCACTTGTGGTGGGTTCTTGAGCTCGACCATCACTTCGGCGGCGTTCATGGTGAGCGACTTTCCCGCGCGCACGCAGAAGGGCACACCCTCCCATCGCCACGAGTCGACGTACATGCGCAGCGCCGCGTACGTGGGCACGACCGAGTCTTTCGCGACTCCGGGCTCGTCCAGGTAGCCACGGAACTGCCCGCGTACGGTGTCGTCGTCGGCGATGGGACGGATGGTCCGCAGCACCTTGGCTTGTTCGTCGCGGATGGCCTCGGCGTAGGTGCTCGAGGGCGCCTCCATGGCGAGGTAGCTCACCATCTGGAGCAGGTGGTTTTGGATGACGTCGCGCACGACGCCGGTCTCTTCGTAGAACTTGCCGCGGCCTTGCACGCCGAACGATTCGGCGAGTGTAATCTGCACGTTTTCCACGTAGTGCCGGTTCAGGATCGGTTCGAGGAAGGCGTTGGCGAAGCGGAAATACAGGATGTTCTGGACCGCCTCTTTTCCGAGGTAGTGGTCGATGCGGTAGATGCGCTCTTCCGGGAAGACCTGGTGCAGTGTGTGGTTCAGCGCGCGCGCGGTGGCGAGGTCGCGGCCGAACGGCTTTTCGACCACCACTCGAGCGTCGTTCGTGCAGTCCGCCTCGGCGAGCCGCGTGACCACGGTCGGGAACATGCTGGGCGGGATGGCGAGGTAGTGAAGGGGCCGGACCGCGCTCGCGAGCTGCGTCTTGATCTGCGCGAAGGTGGCCGGGTCGTTGTAGTCGCCGTCGACGTAGCGCAAGTGGGAGACGAGTTTGGCGAAGGCCTCTTCGTCCACGCCTCCGGGCGCGTATTTCTCGAGGCTCTCTCTCGCGCGCGCGACCAGCATCTCGCGGGTGAAGCCGCTCTTGGCCACGCCCACCACGGGCACGTCGAGGCGGTTACGTTTCACGAGCGACTGGAGCGCGGGGAAGATCTTCTTGAAGGCCAGATCGCCAGTGGCGCCGAAGAAGACGAACGCGTCGGAGCTCTCGGTTTCGGGACGGGTCATGCCCGGGATCATACAGGGGAACGCGCGGACCGTCGGGCGAGCTTCGAAGGGCTTGCGACCTGCGATTTTCGCCCTTTCGTGTGGGTTTTTGCCCGACCTTGCGAGGACTTCAGCGTGCGACGTCAGCCGAGCCGCTCGAGCACCGCCACCACGCTGGCCGGGCTTTTCTCGCATAGCTTCTGCAGCCGCGGCCCATCGAAGAACGCGATGGTGGAACCGGCTCGCGCGAAGGCGGAGACCGAGGGGGCGATGGCGTGGATGGTATCGCGCATGCCGTAGAAGCGGTCGGCTTCGATCACCGCGGCGGGGATCTCGGAGTCGTCGTCGGTGAAGAGCTCGATCGCGCCCTTCGCGACGAGGCAAGCGAGCGTCGGGATCTCGTTCGAGGGAAGGAGTAGCGTCGGATCCTCGAAGGTCTCGAGGCGCTGCATGCACGAGAGAATCTCGTCTCGGACCTGCACGTCGAGGTCGGCCATGGTCTCGTGCATCGAGAAGAACGAGTCGATGCGGTGGAGCTGCTTGGTTTCGGCGATGCGCTGGCCGAAGGCGAGATCTTCTTCCATGAGCGCACGCACGATCGGCGCCGGGCAGCACCAGACCTCGCTCGGTCGCTCGGCGCGTAGCGAGGCCATGGCCTTCGGCTCGCCCGTGCCGAGCACGCTCGACTCGCCCAGGAGCCACCCGGGAAAACAGCATCGAACGAGCCAAGATCCGCCCGAGGGTTTCTCCAACCAGACGCCGATGAGGCCGCTCTTCACCACGAAGACGGTGACCGAAGGATCCCCTTCGTTCAGGAGCATGTCGCCTGCGGCTAGCGTGCGCACGGTGACGTGGGGGACGAGCTTTTCCCTCAGATTTTCCGGCAACCACGAGAAGCTGCGCGAGTCGAAGAGACTCGCGTAGGGGCGAAGGCGCGCGCGACTCTGCTCGAGGAGCGTGTGCACGGGCGACGACGCGAAGGCTTCGCTGCCGTAGAGCTGCTTGGCGATGGCCGCGGCTTTCTCCAACGACTCGAGGTCGAAGCGGCCGGCGAACTCGCGCGCGCAGGCCTCGAGGTACCCGCGCGAGAGCGAGGGCTCGCCGAGCTCGACCTCGATCTCGGCCATGGTGAGCAGCGTGCTGCCGCGGCGCTCGTGGTCGGACAAGAGACGAGGCAAGAGGTCGCGGGCTTCACGCAGCGAGGCCTTGTCTCCGCGGGCGAGCGCGGCGGCGGCGCGGGCGTCGACCGGGACTTCGGACGACTCGGACAGAAGGTCGAGGCCGTCACTCTCGGGCTCCCCGCCGAGGTCCGCGCCGAAGTCGGCGAGCTCGTCGGGGGCTTGGGGCGCGACCGAGGCACGCACGGTGAGCTTCACGGCCTCGACCAGGTGATCCGGGCCGAGCGTGGGGGTGATGGCGCCGGCGTCGTCGACCGAGAGATCGGCCACGTGGATGTCGCCGGAGCTCGCGGCGAGCACGACCGTGACCGCCCAGGCGTCACCGGCCACGCGGCGCACGCGCCGGACGTCGCGTACGTCGAGCAGGCGCCCGAAGCCTTCGCGGAGCTCTTCGGAGACCTTCTGCCACACTTCTTCGCGGGTCACGGGAGACGAGCGTAGTCGGTTGCGCGGCCGGTGTCTTCGGGTCCGTGCGGGAGTCCGAGTCGAGGCCGCTTCCGACCGCGCGACACGCGCCTACACGGAGCTCGGGCGATTCGCGTGCGTCGAGAGTGCGTCCGGCCCAGGATTTGGGTAGAAGACCGCGCGATGGGCTCCTCCGAAGGCGAAAACGCGGCGATTCGCACGGTCGACATCGTGCTCTCTCCTCGTGACGCGAGCTCGGACGAGACCGTGCGTGCGAAGGCCCTCGCGGCGGCCGAGGTCGACCGCGCCGAAGCCCGTGACGTGCGGGTGGTGAAGCGCTCGATCGACGGACGCGCCCGGACCCCGCGTGTGCAGCTCCGGGTCGAGATCGCGCTGGACCAGCCGTTCGCGCCCTACGTCACCACGCCTCCCGAGCTTGCCGACGTGCGCGGTAAGCCCGTGGTCGCCATCGTGGGGGCAGGGCCGGCAGGGCTCTTCGCGGCGCTCCGGTGCATCGAGCTCGGCTTGCGTCCCGTCGTGATCGAGCGTGGAAAAGACGTGCGCGCGCGGCGTCGTGATCTCGCAGCGATCACCCAACGCGGTGAGGTCGACCCGGACAGCAACTACTGCTTCGGCGAAGGCGGCGCGGGCACCTACAGCGACGGCAAGCTCTACACGCGCAGCGGCAAGCGCGGCGACGTGGGCCGAATCCTGTCCACGTTGGTCGCGTACGGCGCGAGCCCCGACATCTTGGTGGACGCGCATCCGCACATCGGGACGAACAAGCTGCCCGGCATCATCGTGGCCATCCGCGAGGGCATCGTGCGCGCCGGAGGCGAGGTGCGCTTCGGGGCGCGGGTGGTGTCGCTCGTGCTGAAGGACGAGCCCGAGGGCAGGCGCGTGCGCGGCGTGGTCCTGCGGGACGGCACCACCGTGGACGCCGACCGCGTGATCCTGGCCACCGGTCACTCGGCGCGTGACATCTTCGAGATGCTCGCGCGCCAAAGCGTGGCCATCGAACGCAAGGACTTCGCGCTCGGCGTGCGGGTCGAGCACGCGCAGAGCATCGTCGACCAGATGCGCTACCACGCGAAGGTGCGCGACCCGCACCTGCCGCCGGCGAGCTACTCCGCGGTGGAGCAGGTCGACGGGCTCGGCGTCTACTCGTTCTGCATGTGCCCGGGGGGAATCGTGGCGCCGTGCGCGACCGCCCCCGGCGAGGTCGTGACCAACGGCTGGAGCCCGAGCAAGCGCAACAATCCCTTCGCCAACTCGGGCGTGGTGGTCGAGGTGCGTGGGCCCAAAGGGGACGGTGGGCCTCTCTCCGGCGTGGACTACCAGCGCGCCGTGGAGCGTGCGGCGTGGGAGGCGGGGGGGCGCACGCAGGTGGCGCCGGCGCAGCGCCTCGTGGACTTCTGCGAAGGGCGCGCCTCACGGGACGTGCCGCTCTCGAGCTACCCGCCGGGAATCGTCGACTCGCGCGTGGACACCCTGCTTCCGCCCGAGATAGCGCTGCGCCTCCGCGAGGGGCTGCGGGCCTTCGGCAAGAAGATGCGTGGATACTACACGAACGACGCGGTGGTGATCGCGGTGGAGTCGCGCACGTCGTCGCCGGTGCGGATTCCTCGCGACGGCGAGACGCTCGAGCACCCGGGCGTGCGTGGCCTCTTCCCGTGCGCCGAGGGCGCGGGCTACGCCGGGGGCATCGTGTCCGCGGCGATCGACGGCGAGCGCGTGGCCGAGAAAATCGCGGCGCTCTATCCGTCCGGCGGCCCGACCTGACGAGGGCCGGTCGCTCTCAGGGGTCGCCGAGCACGAACGTGTCGCGGAAGTCTTCGCGCACCTCGCCGCGTTCGTCGCGCAGCCAGCTCATGCAGAGGCGGGAGGGCACGCGGATGGTGCCAGGCGCTCGGTAGGTGCCGAAGACGAGGTCCCACAGGGGAGAGGTGACGCCGTGGTTTTTGCGTGCGTCCACGAAGTGATGCGTGAAGTGATGCCGACGCGCCCAGCGCCCGTACGGTCCGATGCCCGCGAAGACGTGCTCCAGACGATGCAAGGCCTCGTAGACGCCGTAGAACGCGAGCAGCCCGGCGGTGAACGAGACCCCTGCACATCGGCCGACGAGCGCGACCGCCGGGGTACCCACGAGCAGGCCCACGAGCAGCGCGGCCGAGACCTTCTTCCAGGTGGGCGCGAAGTAGTCGCCTTGCGAGTGGTGGCGCACGTGCTCGTAGCCGAAGGGGGTCTTCCGGTAGCGCTTGTCGTGCCCGAGCCAGCGGTGAATCACGTACTCGAGGAACGTCCAGGTGAGGGCGCCGCCCAGCGCGGGCAGGACGATACGAAGGGCGATGCCCGAGAGACCGAGCTCGCTCATGCGCGTGCCCCTCGGGCGTGCGTCGAGCGCCGGTCACGAAGCGCGATCGGCGCGAACGCCGCGCCGCGTGAGGTGGACCTGGTCGAGGAGAAACCGTGAGTCATGCTTACTTCGTGAATGGTGTTCACGTTTTGGTCAAGGCCGAACGGCGCACTTTTCTCGACGAAAGACGCATGTCCGCGAATTCGTTCGGGTCCCGAGGCGGCGCTCGACCCGAACGATCCCGTGCTCGGACCGCCCAGGCGGGACGGCGTGCTCAGCCGAGCTGGCGCGAGGCTTCGGTCAGGAGCGCGGTCGCCGCCATGGCCACGTTGAGCGACTCGGCTTTGCCGTAGCGCGGGATGCTCACCACTTGCGCGCCGAGCTGCTCGACCGCCATGGAGTGACCGTGCGACTCGCTGCCCAGCACGAGCACGCAGGGGCGCTGGAGCTTGGTCTCGAAGACCGAGGCCCCGCCCATGTCCGCGATATAGACGTGGGCGCCGGCGCGTTTGATGGCGCCGAGCTCGTTGGGCAGGTTGGTGGCGCGGGTCTCCACGCGGAAGAGCGAGCCCATGGTCGACTGAACGACCTTGGGGTTCAAAAGCTCCATGCAGTCGTGGCTCATCAGGATGCGGCGGATGCCGTACCAGTCCGCGATGCGCAGCAGGCTGCCGAGGTTTCGCGGGTCGCGTACGCCGTCGAGGGCGAGCATGAGCTCGTTGCCACTGGGGGCGCGGAAGGGCAGGGGATCGGGCGCCATCGTGATGGCCACGAGCTCGTTGCCTTTCTCGAACGTGCCGATCTTGTCGAGCTCGTGCGAGGCGAGAATCTGCACCGGGACCTTCTTCGGAGCCGCGAGCGGCGCCACGAACTCCGCGGCTTCTTCGCTGGCGAGGATGACCTCGATGCGCGCGGACGAGCCGAGCGCCTCGGCCACCACCTTGCGACCTTGCACGAGGTAGCGGCGGCTCTCCGAGCGGAACTTCTTTTGCTGGAGGGCGCGGAAACGCTTGAGGTCGGCTTGGGAAATCACGGCGAGCGGTCTAGCACCGACCGACCGCTCGTGGCGATCTCCGGCGATCGGCGCGCACGCTGGCGTTCGGGGTCGAGGTTGCGCTCAGGGACGGAGTCTTGCCCCGACTTCGTCGCGATCGACGTGCGCGAGCAGCGCGATCACGTCACCGGGACGCGCGCTCTCGAGGGCTCGAGCGATGCCCGCGACCTCGCTCGCCACCTCGGCGAACGGCACCCCGGCGGGCTCCACCACGGCGCGGAAAAGCTCCGGGACCTCGCCGAGGCTCCGGCCGCGTAAGTAGTGCGCGAGCTCACGCACCAGCACCTGCTCGGGCCGCATGTCGAGCACCGCACGAGCGAGGCCGCGGATGTCGTCGTCGCTGCGGTCGCCGGGGCTGCCGGCGATCACGGTGAGTCTGCCCTCGTTTCGTGCGCGGAGGCTGTCGACCAGCGCGCGCAGGGCTCGCGCTCCCTCGGCGTTGTGGGCGAAATCGAGCACCACGAAGACGCCGTCCTTCTCGAGCACCTCGCCGCGGCCCGGGTTTTCGGTGGGACCGAAGGTCGCCAGGGCTCGGCTCACCGCGCCGACCGAGAGGCCTGCCGCGAGCGCGGCGGCGGTGGCTCCGAGCGCGTTCTCGACGTTGTAGCGCGCGCTCCCTCCGTAGGTGATGGGGGCGCGATCTGCGGCAAAAATAGACGTTTCGTGTGCTCCGCGGGCGTGCACGATCTCACCCGCCCGCGTGAACGTGACCGCTCCGCCGTCCGCGCGATGCGCGTCGATCGCGGCGCGTGTTTCGGGACGGGCGTCACAGTCCGCGAAGAAGACGACCTCGGCCTTCAGGGACCTCGCGAGGGTGAGCAAGCTCGGGTCGGCTGCGTTCAAGACCACGGCCTTCTCGGCCGCACGCGCTACCACGGCCTTCACGGCGGTCATGTCGGCGAGGTCGTCCACGCCGTAGCCGCCCAGGTGATCGGCGCTCACGTTGGTGAGGAGCGCCACGTCGCAGCGGCTCCTCGCCAGGCCTCGGCGCAGAATGCCGCCGCGGGCCGTCTCGAGCACGGCGAACGTCACGCGTCGATCGCGGAGCACGAGCCGGGCGGCCGCGGGACCCGTGAAATCTCCCGAGGCGAGCACGTCGTCGTCGACGAGCGCGCCGTCGCTCGAGGTGAGCCCGACCACGTGACCCTCGGCGCGTGCCATCCACGCGAGCAACCGGGACGAGGTGGTTTTCCCGTTGGTGCCGGTCACCATGGCCGTGGGGACGGCGCGAGCGGCCCCGAGCGCGATGTCCGCCGGCGCCGGGACGTCGGCGCGTGGGAAGGTGAGGCAGGTCGTGCCTTCGCCCACCGAGACGAGCTCGTCGTCCCAAAGGAACGGGAGACCTCGCGCGAGGCAGGCCGCCTCGAGCGCGACGAGGTTCGGGCTGGCTTGCGCGACGCGCATGGCCGAGATTTCCGCGAGCTTCGGCTCGAGGGCCAGGGGCTCCTGGCCGCCGAGGCGAGCCGCGGCGCTCTCCGCGGCCCACTCGCTGATTTCGGCGTCTGCGAGCAGCGTGTCGATGCGCTCCGGGTAGGCGAGCACCGCGCCGCCCCGATGGGGGCGTGAGACGAGCGCGACCTCGCCGGGAAGGCCGAGCGCCTCGCGCATGCGGGCGAGCTCTTCCAGGTAGGCACGCGTGACGGCCTCGAGGCTCTCGTCCGCGTCGAGGGCGAGCTCGACCAGCACGAGGGGAACCTCGCCGAGCAGGCTCTTTCCGGTGAGACGGCGTGTGTCGACGAGCTGCACGCGTTCAGTCGTCCTGCTCGCGTGCGATGCGCACGCCGCGCTCGTCCGCGATGACGGTCATGCCGCCCGAGAGACCTTCTCCCGCTGCCCCTGCCACGTCGAGCCCGAGCGGCAAGGCGTGCGAGCTCGGCGGAGGAGGCGGCGCGTGCGACTCGGAGCGGGCTTCGGTCTCGCCGTCGGGCTTGAAGTAGATGACCTGCTTCCAGCTTCGCGAGATCTTGTCTGCGAAGACCAGCAAGAGGTCGCCCGGCTGAGCAGCCCGGAGGCCCACGTCCACGGCTTCCTGTTCGTCCGGAACGACCGAGAGGCGCTCGGCGGGGAACCCGGTGGCCAAGAGCTCGGCCTCGAGCAAGCGAGGAACCTCGTCCGGACCGCGACCGCGCAGGTCGTCGTCGCGCCGGAGGATCAGCCGGTCGAACGTCTTGCCGGCGATGCGGGCGATGGCGCGGATGTCTTCGTCTCGGCGGTCGCCCGGGGCGGCGAGCACACAAATGCGCTTGCCGGTGCAATCGAGGCGCAAGGCCAGATCGGCCATGGCTTGCACGGCGGCCGGATTGTGTCCGTAGTCCAAAATGACCTTGAAAGGCAGCTTGTCGAAGACGTTAGTGCGCCCCGGCACCTGGAAGTACGAGGTGTCGAACGTGCGCAGGCCCTGGCGGATGTTCTCCACCTTGACGCCCATCGCGTAGGCCATGACCGCGGCGAACATGGCATTTTGCACGTTGTGCATGGCTTTGCCCTCGAGGGTGGCCGGCACGAGGTGCGTCCAGAGCAGCGGTAGGTGCACGCCCTTGTCGTAGAGGGTGATCATGTGGCCGTTGATGCCCTCTTCGAGCACCGCCGCGAGACCCCCGGCGCGCAGGTGCTTGCGCACGAGGTCGTGCTTCGGGTTCATGGTCACGTAGGCGATGCGCGCCGCCTTCGTGTGGTCGGCCATCTTCAGACAATGGAGGTCGTCGGCGTTGACCACGGCGCAGTCGCGCGCGACCTCGACCACGATGCGCTTCACCTCGGCGAGCTGCTCGAGCGTGTCGATGCCCTTGATGCCCAGATGGTCGGAGGTCACGTTCAAGACCGCGCCCACGTTGCACGTGCGGTAGCCCATGCCCGCGCGCAAGAGACCGCCGCGTGCGGTCTCGAGCACGGCGAGGTCCACGGCGGGATCGCGCAGGACCATTTGAGCGGATTGAGGGCCGGTCATGTCGCCGGCCACGGTGCGCACGCCGTCGATGTAGACGCCGTCGGTCGTCGCGAGCCCCACCGTGTGCCCGTTCATCTTCTGGATGTGCGCGAGCATGCGCGAGGTGGTGGTCTTACCGTTGGTGCCGGTGATGGCGGCGATGGGGATCTTGGTGGGCGTGCCCGGCGGGAAGAGCATGTCCATGACGGGACCGGCCACGTCGCGCGGTTTGCCCTCGGTGGGGGCCACGTGCATGCGGAAGCCGGGCGCGGCGTTCACCTCGCAGATGCCGCCTCCGATCTCGCGGTAGCTCTCGGCGATGTCTTCCGTGATGAAGTCGACGCCGCAGACGTCGAGGCCGACAGCGCTCGCCGCGCGGATGGCCATCTCGCGGTTGTCCGGGTGGACCACGTCGGTGAGGTCGATGGCGGTCCCGCCGGTGGACAGATTGCCCGTGCCACGCAAGAAGAATACCTCTCCCGCGGGGATCACGGTCTCTAGGGTGACACCCTTCTGCGCCATGAGGCGTTCGGCTTGGGCGTCGATCTCGATGCGCGTGAGCACCTTCTCGTGGCCGATGCCGCGACGAGGATCCGAGTTCACGATGTCGACCAGCTCGGAGATGGTGTGCTCGCCGTCGCCCACCACGTGTCCGGGGACGCGCTTGGCCACGGCGACCAGCTCGCCGCCCACCACCAACATGCGGTGGTCGAATCCCTTCAGGAAGTTCTCCACCACCACGCTGCGGGCGTGTTCGCGCGCCTTCTCGAAGGCAGCGCGCACCTCGTCGCCGTTCTTGAGATCGAGGCTCACTCCGCGCCCGTGATTGGCGTCGAGCGGCTTCACCACGACGGGATAGCCCAAGCGGGACGCGGCCGTCGCCGCGGCCTCGGCCGAGCGCACGACTCGCTGACGCGGGACCGGGAGGCCGAGATCCCCGAGGATTCGATTGGTCTCTTCCTTGTCTCCGGCAATCGAGACGGCAATGTGGCGCGTCTCCGAGGTGACCGTCGCTTGGATGCGCTTCTGATGTTTGCCATGTCCGAACTGGACCAGGCTGTAATCGTTGAGACGCATCCAAGGGATGTCGCGGGCCTCGGCCGCGCGCACGAGCGCGCCCGTGGAGGGCCCGAGCTGACGGCGCTGCGCGAAGTCGACCAGCTCGACCAACTTCTCACGGAAGTCGAACGGTTCGCTCGAGCTCGACGCCGGGCGAAGGTCGCTCGGGAGGAGGTGATGCAAAAGCTCGATGGCCAGATCGGCTGCGGCCTCTCCGACGCGCTCTTCTTCGTACTCGAAGACGACGTGGTAGACGCCCTTCGGCCCAGCGCTGCGCGTCTTGCCGAAGACCACCGAGGCGCCGGTGAGCTGCTGGAGCTCGATGGCGACGTGTTCGAGCACGTGCCCAAGCCAGGTTCCGCCGTCTTCGCGGAGGCGCCGAACGAAGCCTCCCGCGCTCTCGTAGGAGCAGGTGTGCGACTCGAGCGAAGGGATGGCGGCGAGCAAGCCGTCGACGAATCCCGGGATTTTCGCGCTGGGCCAGTCTTCGAGCGGTCCGAGATCGACCGTGAGACGCATGACGGGGAAGTGCGCGTAGAGGCTTGGTCCGCGGTAAACGCGGCGCTCCGTGAGCTCCATTCGAGCCACTCTATCAGGACGAGAATTTCCGGCGTGTTACGAACGTACGTGCGCGAGCGGATCGTCGCTTCGATCGAGGCGCGTGAGCACCTCGCAGCCGTCGCGTGTGACCAGCACGGTGTGTTCGAACTGGGCCGAGAGCGAGCCGTCGGCAGTGACCACGGTCCAGCCGTCGGCCAGCATTTTCACGGCGGCGCGGCCGAGGTTCACCATGGGCTCGATGGTGAAGGCCATGCCCGTCTTGAGGCGCGGGCCCTGGCCGCGTGTTCCGATGTGGGACACGTGCGGCGGCAGGTGCATCTTTCTTCCGATGCCGTGTCCACCGAAGTCTTCGACCACCGAGACCCCGAAGCTTCGCGCGCATTCGACGATCGCCGCGCCCACGTCGCCGAGGCGCGCGCCCTCACGAACCACCGCGATGCCTGCCTCGCGACAGGCGAGGGCGGCTTGCACGACGTGGCGTGCGTCTCGTGAGGGGGCCCCGACGAAGAACGTGGCCGAGGTGTCGCCGTGGTAGCCCGCAAGCTCGGTGGTGACGTCGAGATTCACGATGTCGCCGTCGCGCAGGCGCACGTGCTCGGCGGGAATTCCATGGCAAACGACCTGATTGGGGCTCACGCAGAGCGCCCCGGGGAACCCGTGATAGCCGAGCTGACTCGGTTTGCCGCCGCGGGCCTTGGTGTCCTCGCGGACCCACCGGTCGATCTCGGCGGCCGTGGTGCCGACGGCGAGGCGTGCGCCCACGAGCGCGAGGGTCTCGGCGGCGACGCGACCGGCGGCGCGCATCTTCACGATTTCGGAGGCGGACAGGACTTCGAGGGCGGCCATGACGGCTCTTGTGGACTTCCGTGCCGCACGGGTCCAATACCGATTCGATCTGGCTCCACGCCCTGGTAGGCGGCCGAGGCTTCGACGCGGTCGATCGTCGGCGGCGCGAGGCTCTGCTAAGCTCGAGGCGTGAGTTTGCAGCAGCTTCGCTATTTCGTGACCGTGGCGGACGAGGAGAACGTGAGCCGAGCCGCTCAAATCCTCCACGTTTCGCAGCCTCCGCTCAGTCGGCGCATCGCCGAGCTGGAGGACGAGCTCGGGGTGAAGCTCTTCGAGCGGCACGCGCGTGGAGTTCGTCTCCTGCCTGCAGGAGAGCGTTTCTTGCGACACGCACGGGACATCTTGGCGCGCGTCGACGACGCCGTCCGTGACGTGGCGGGCTGAGTCGAACGAGAACGAAAGCCGCGCTGACTAGAGCGCCAATCCGCTTCATTCGGTCGGCTTTCCGCCGATTTGCGTCGCCGTGCTTCGTTGCTCCTCCTCGCCTAGCGGCAGTAGGACTCGTCGTCGCGCCTTGCACGGCTTGCAACTCGGCGAAAATCCTCGGTCATTGAGCAGATCGGCGCTCTGGCCGAGTTCGCCTCGGGCCCAGGGCGCGGCGTTTCCGGGTCGCTCTACTCTTTGGAGTGGGCGTGGGCTTTGCGCGTCTCGAGGTCGAACGTCCCGCCGTGCGCGAGGATGTGAAGACGGATGTTGGTCATGGTGACCGGCTTACCCTCTTTGATGTCCGCGATGGAGGAGTGGCCGAGCTCGGAGGCGTCGACGATGGTGAGCGCGCCGGCACCGACCACCGTGAGCCGCTTGGCGTGGTCGATGAACGCCGCCGTGTCTTCGTCGAGGCCGACGCCCACCGCGAACGGGTTGTACGCGATGGCGGTGAGCAAGCGGCCGAGCCTGTCACGCTGACGGAAGTGCTGGTCGATCATGATGCGGTTCGTGAGACCGAACCCGGGAACGAGCGCGACCGCGCCGGCGTGGGGCGTGTTGCCCTCCGCTCCGTAGGCGATCATGTGCTCGCTCAAGATGGCCGCGCCGGCGCTGGTGCCACCGACGGTCACGCCGCGCGCGTTGGCGCGGCGGATGGCCTTGGCGACCGCGGTGCCGCCCAAGATGGTGCTGAGGCGCAGCTGGTTTCCGCCGGTCACGAAGATGCCGGTGGCGCGCTCGATGTAGTCGAGCCACTCGCCTTTGCCGGCGTCGTCGCGGGAGGTGAAGGGGAGGCTCTTGGCCTCGTCCGCGCCGAGCTTTTTGAAGATCTTCTCGTAGCGCTTGCCCGTGTCCTCGAGGCTCGACGCGGTCGGGATGATCACGATGCGCGCGCGCTTGCCCTCGGAGACTTCGATGAACTTGCGCAGGATGTCGCTCGCGCCTTCCTTGTCTTCGGCGCCCCCGATGGGAACGATGTATCCGCGCTTCTTATCGCCTTCGATTTTCGCTGGGCTCATGTCGCTCTTTGCTCGCGTCTCTCGAACGTGCCCCACACCGTGGGCTCGTGGTCGCGGACGATGAAACGTCCGCAGGCCATCACGTCGCGTATGCCGTGTCGTTCGTCAAGCACGACGAGGTCGGCCGACGCACCGGGCCTTAGACGCCCCTTTTCCCCGAGACGCAAGAGGTCGGCGACGTTGCTCGTGAAGAAAGGCAGCACAGTCTCCAGCGCGAGGCCCCGACGCAGCAGCTCGGCCAGCGTTTTTCCGAGCGCAGCGGAGCTTCCGACCCCCATTTTGGTCAGGCGTCCGTCGGTGTCGAAGGTGGGCAAACATCCGCCACCGTCCGAGCTCACTGTGAGGCGATGGGCGGGGGCGTCGCTGGCGAGGTAGCGCACCACGGCGTCTTCGGCCGAGTAGGCGTCTTCTCCTTCGTCGACCGGGAACGCGGTTACGTCCACCGTGCTGCCCCGACGGGCGAGCTCGACGGCCTCCTCGAAGAGCCTCGTCTTGCGGTTTACGTGGGTCGGGTGGAAGACACGCGCCGGCAGCTCGGTCTCGTCGAGGATGCGCCGCACGAGCGAGAGCCCACGCGGGCCGTCGCCCAGGTGGAGGTGCAAAACGCCCGCTTTGCCGGTCATGAGGCCGCCCACGTGGCAATCCGCCGCGAGGCGCGCGAGCTCGTCGAAGGTGGGCTGCGACGAACGGTGGTCCGAGAGCGCGACCTCGCCCACGCCGATCACTGCGTCCACGTAGACGAGGTCCTTGCGCACGGTGCCGGTGAGCGTGATGGGAGGAATCTCGTAGCTGCCGGTCCACGCGTAGGCCGAGAGGCCCTCTTCGCGCAGGCCCGCTACGGCCGAAATCAAGCTCGAGACGTCTCGCGTGGTGCCGTCGGTGCCGAGCACGCCGACCGCCGTGGTCACGCCAGCGAGCGAGAGATCCGTGAAGGATACACGCGGTACACGTGAGGCCGGGCCCGACTCGCCCCCGCCACCCGTGAGATGCACGTGGGAGTCGACGAAGCCCGGGCACACTCTCGCGCCGCCGAGATCGACGGTCTCGACCAAGGCCGGCTCGACATGCGTGAAGGACGCGAGGTTCTCGGCCATGGCGAGGATTTCTCCACCGCCGATCAAGAGGTCGCGCCGACCGAGCGGCTCCGGGGCGTAGACGTCGGCGTTGCGGACGAGGAGGAGTCGAGGGAGGTTCACGGGGCTACTTGACCGTGCAGGCTTGGGCGGTGAGAGCGAGCACGCCGTTCGCGCTCGCGGTGGACGTTCCGCCGGGCGCCACCGTGACTTTGCAGAGCGCCCCTTGTTGCGCGGCGGAGACCGCGTATTTTCCGCCCGGCGCGAGGCCGATCACGAAGTGGGCGGTCGGACCCGATGGCGCCAGATAGGCGATTCGTTGGGGGGCGCTTTGCGGCGCCGCTTGAGCGAAGACGTACACTTCGTTGTCGATCCGCGCGCCCTCGGCGCCTTCCCCCGCCACGGCTTCGGACGGGGGAAGGGCATCGCCGGCTGCTCCCACCACCACGGTGTGCAGGAAGCGACGCTCGGTCGTTCCCTTGGCGGACGTGGTCTCCAATCGAATGCCGGGGATTCCCTCCGCCGGATCGTTCTTCATGAAGATGTCGTCCGTCTTGATGGTGGGCTCCTTCAGTACTTTGAACGCGCTCTGTGCCGGCAAAAGCGACGTAAGTTGCGCGCTCGACGAGCCCACGTCGATGCGCACGCTGCCGCCCGAGCCCTTCGGTTGCGCGCCGGCGTGCCCGGTCCAGGTGACGCCGTAGTTCGCCTTGTGCACGGTGACGCGGTCGTAGACGACCAAGCGCGACGCTCCGGGAGAGCGGATGGAGAACGCGCCGCGCGAGAAGAAAAACTCGCGCTCCGCGCGCGGAACCGCGGAGGGCTTTTTTTCGTCCGGGTCGTTGTCGTAGGCCGAGCCGAAGCTCGCCATGCCGTAGACGTACTTCTGCCCGTCCTCGAATCGCGGCATCCCGGTGGAGGCGCCGTAGATGGATTGATTGGGCGTCTTGCGCATCAGCTCTTTGGAGTCGTCCACGAGGATGCTGTTGTGACTCATGGTCGAGTACGAGTCGTAGTCGCCCGGGTCGATGATCAAGAGGTCTTGGCCTCGGACCACCTCGAAGTGCCCTTGGTCGAGGTGCTGATGGTCTTCGTAGAACGGCGAAGACGTGAGGCTCACCCAAGAGGCCTGTTTGCTCCAATCGGTGCGCGCGAGCAGCGTCCCCGTGCCTTTGGCGAAATGGCTCGGGGTTCCTTTGCGCGGGTCGTCTTCCGGGCGGCTCGGGTCGTCCGCCAGCGTCTCCAGCCAATGCCAGAGCGGATCGTCGGGCTTTCTGGTGAGCCGAGCGAGGGAGAGCGCTCGTTTCTGCGACTCTTGATCGGGCAGGGCGAGGGAGAGCGCTTGGAAGGGGCCTGGGCTCGGGCGCGCGGGTTTGTGGTTCCAGTCGGCGTTGTCGTACATGGTGCCGCCGTCCGGGTGCAATGCGTGCGCTTGGAAGGCGATCGTCTCGCGCAGCCAAGGTAGCTCGTCTGCGATACGGGGATTGCCCCCGGGGGCGCGAGACTCGGAGTCGACGTGAAATGCAATCGAGGGGGCGATGGTGCGAGCGTATTGCCAGCCCTCCGCGAAGTCGCCGCCCACCATCTTCTTGGTGAACGCGGGCACGACCTCTTCTTTCCACATCTTGCGGGCGATGCCGCGCAGCTCCGCGCCTTTGGGGTCGTCCCCGGCGAAAGCGGGGCCGGCGACCGCCGCCGTGGCGAAGTGACCCATGTAGTGATTGCCGACAGCGTCTCCGTTGCGGTAGCCGTCTTTGCGGTACCACTTGAGGAAGGTGTAGACGCGGGCCACGATCTTCTTTTTGGCGTCCGCGGTGAGGGCCGGGTTCTCGTGGAGCCAATCGTAGACCAGCGCCGGGAAGACGCCTCGGTTGCGGATGGAGTAGCCGTCGTTGTGCTTGACGATGCCGTCGCCACCCTTCTTGTCGCCGACCTTCTCTTTGTCGTCGACGAGGGCGAGTGCATACTGCACGGATGCCTTGGCGTAGGCTTCTTTGCCGGTCAGGAGGGCGCAGAGGGCGAGATCGGCGGCGGCGTGTCCCCAATCTTCGGCTTCGTAGCCGGACTCGATCTTCTCTTTGACGGCGGCGTCGCAGCCCTCGCGTAGGCGCACGAAGGCCGGGTTGTCGTCCTTGGCCACCGACTTGAGCTTGTCGAGGCGCTGGGGAGACAGCATGACGCGTGGGTGCGGCCAGGGCCCGGGCGGGTTCTCGACCGGGACCACCTTGCTGTCGTCCCGCGGCGTTCCGGATCCTGGGCCCGGGTCGTCGTCGCCGCCGCCATTCTCGCCGTTCGAGACGCCTTTGGTGCCGAAGGGAGGCGGAAAGCGGTCGCGTTTGCACCCTCCGCACGCGACGAGGAGCGAGAGGGACCCGAGGATCAGCAGCCGACGCATGGCGCGTAGACTATCGTGAAACGTGCGCTCGTGGGCAGCGTGTGAGGCGGGCCCGCCCAGCTCAGAAGATCACGTCGTCGGCGAGGTAGATCGCCGCGGGAAATCCGGGGTTCGCGATGTTCGCGTCGGGGGAGTAGGCGATCTCGGCGCGGAAGAGCGCGGCCTGTCCCCACAGCACGAGAATGCCTCCTCCCGCCCCCATCTTGATGCCCGCTGCCTTGCCGTCTCGCGGATCGTCGAAGGCGTAGTTCATCCACACGCGTCCGGCGTCGAAGAAGGCGTCGAGGCCGAGCTCGAGCGAGGCGCCGAACGGGTGGACCCCGAAGAGCATGCGGCGGAGCTCGATGTTGGTGAGCGCCTTGAGGCGACCGTAGTAGAGGGCCGCCGGTACGCCACGAATGCCGTCGTCGCCGCCGATGGCGGCGCTGGGCGTGAACGAGCCGTATTGGCTGAGGTCGAAGACCGGTACGTGGCCGGCCATCGCGTCCACCACCACTCGAGTCGCGAGAATGACGTCGCCGGGAAGCGTGGTGTAGTGGCGCAGCGTGAGGTGCGCCCCGCCGTAGGTGGACGCGGTATCCGGGAAAACCGAGCCGACGCGCAGGGAGAGCTCGTGAAACGAGCCCTTGGAGGTCAGGATCTCACGATTGCGCGTATCGTAGAGCACGCCGAACGATGGGACGATCACGCCCTGGAGCCCACTCCCGTAGGCATACGGACTTCCGCTAGGCGTTTTCTTGGCAAAGTCGGATTCGAGTGCGGATCCGGGATAGGGCTGCGCGTGCAAAGCTCGGATCTGCAAGCCGACTTGACCCGTCCAAGTCTCGTTCACCTGGCCTGGAGGCGGGCCTGCTCGTCCTCCCTCGTCCACCAGGGGAAATCGCAAGACGTTGCGAATGCGAAGCTCTTCGTTGACGTACTGGTTCTTCGCGAGGTCGTCCGTTCCGACGGTGCTCGCATCCGGCACCGCGGCGTTCCCGAGCCCGAAGTAGAGCTCGTTGACCGTGCGCGTGTAGAACGCACCGAATTGATAGCGCAGGCGCGATCCGAAAATGCGCGGCACGTCGAGTCGGCCGCCCCAGCCCTGCTGAACGAACTCGGCGCCGCGCGGACCGCTCTTCACGCTGGTCGACGCGATGGCATCGAGCTGCCAGAGGTACGGCTTCACGCCGTCTCCGAGGCGCGTGACCACCACGGTGGCCCCGAAGAGCACCCCGATGTCCGAGCCTCCTCCAATCACGGGGAGCGCGGCCCATTCGGTCTTGCGCGCGCTCGGGTCGTTCTCGTCCGCGGGCTTCGGTGGCGGTGCGACCACGTGAACCGTCGGCTCGGGAGCGGCGGGGCGCTCGACCGCCGGCGTCGCGGGGTCGGGAGCGGGTTCCGGCGAGGGCGCCGCGGCGCGGGGGGAAGCCGGTTCGCTCGGCAGCCCTCCGTCCGAGACCACCGGGGAGGGCGGGGACGCGCCGGGCGCTTTCGTGACCTCGGGAGCCTCGTCCGCGACGGCCGTGGCAGAGGCGAACGAAAGACAAAGGAACACTGCCGCGGCGCCTTTGGCCCGCGAGATGGTCGACCGGAAAAACAAGGTCACGCTCCGTTCTTGGGTCCGGCATTCGCGAGCGCGACGTCGTGCGACTCGCCGGTCTCCGAAGCGCTCTTCGGGAACTTGCGGAAGGCGTGAATCACCTGGCCGAAGTAGCCTTTGGGGAAGTCGGGATTGCCGTAAATGCCGTACGCCTCGGGCTTTTTGTCCTTCGGCAGGTAGCCGGTGCCGAACATCCAATCCCAGACGGCGAGCTTGGTGGCGAAGTTGACACCCTTGTTCTCCACCCCGAGTCCCTCGTCGGAGGAGTGGTGCCACCGGTGCATTTCGGGTCCATTGAATATGTATTGAATGACTCCCATGCGTACGTCGATGTTCGAGTGAATGAACATTCCCCACACGGCGTCGAGCAGGCCCTTCATAAGGGCCACGTCGGGGTGTGCTCCCAAGAGGACGATGGGCGCGTACTCGATGGTCTGGTTGATCAGAATTTCCACCGGGTGCGATCGCGAGCCGGAGAGCCAATCGACGTCGTGCCCGGAATGGTGGGCCTCGTGGGTGCGCCAGAACCAGCGGTTTTTGTGCTGAAAACGGTGGAACGTATAGATGTAGAGGTCGTGGGTGACGAAGAAGAAGAGGAGCTGCGCCCAGACGGGCCAGCTCGTCACGAAGTGGAGGCGCCCACGGCCGAGCACCTCCAAGGTCTTGATGACTTCGGCAATGACCAAGCCGAGCACGTAGCTCTGCGCGAAGGTGTACACGAACATGTCGAGTACGAAGCCTTCGCGGAAGAGCTTCTGGCGCTTGTCGTAGGGGAAGAGTCGCTCGAGCCCGACCATGACGAACCCCCATAGTCCGATGGCAATCGGTGAGACGAGGGGCCAGTCGATGCCGTAGGCGTGGGCTTGGTCGGTCATGGTCGTCGGGGATGGGGCTCGAAGGCGTTCGGGACCGGGCTCAGACGCTGGCGACGCGGCGGAGCTTCTTGGCGATTTTCAGCTCGTTGTCGGTGACCTTCTTCACCCCGTCGCCGAACGAGCGCTCGACGTCGCGGATGTTGGAGACGAGGCGCATCATGCCGCCCACCTCTACGCTCGCCGCCTGGTCGGTGCCCCACATGGCGCGGTCCAAGGTGAGGTGACGCTCGACGATGGCGGCTCCCATGGCCACGGCGGCGAGGGTCGGCGCGAGGCCGGTCTCGTGGCCGGAGTATCCCACCGGGACGCCGTAGCGGTCCTGCAACACGGGGATCATGCGGAGGTTGAGGTCTTCGAGGGGGGCCGGGTAGGACGAGGTCGCGTGGAGGAGCATGAGGTTTTCCGTGGAGAGGGTCTCCACGGCGCGATCGATCTCGTCCAACGTGGACATGCCGGTCGAGAGGATGACGGGACGCTTGGTGCGCGCGATCCGTTGGAGCAAGGGGATGTCGGTCACGCTTGCCGAGGCGACCTTGTAGACGGGCGTCTGGAACCCCTCGAGGAAGTCCACCGCGACTTCGTCCCACGGCGACGCGAACCAGGTGAGGTTGCGCTCTTTGCAATAGCGGTCGATTTCGGCGTAGTCGGCCTTGGTGAACTCGACCTTGTGACGGTAGTCGATGTACGTCATGCGACCCCAGGGCGTGTCGCGCTCGATGTTCCACTGGTCCTTGGGAACGCAGATCTCGGGCGTGCGCTTCTGGAACTTCACGGCGTCGCAGCCGGCGAGCACGGCGCCGTCGATCATGCGCTTGGCGAGGTCGAGGCTGCCGTTGTGATTGATGCCGATCTCGGCAATCACGTACGTGGGGTGGCCTTTGCCGACGGTGCGGGTGCCAATCTGGCGGGTCGGGTGCTTCGATGCGGACATAGGGAACCTCATGAGCGTTGCGAGAGGAGGAAATCGGCGAACGCACGGAAGACGTGGTGTCCTCCGGGGACGGGCAAAACGACGTGGGCGAGCGCCTTCACCGGGGGGAGGGCGTCCGAGGGGCATGCGGTGAGGCCGCCTTCGAGCGCGCGGAAGACGACGAGGTCGTTGACGTCGTCGCCGATGTACGCGCACTCGGAGGGGTCGGCCTTTCGGGAGGCGAGGATTTCTTCGAGCTTCTTGCCCTTCTCGCGGATGCCGAGATGGACTTCTTCCAGGCGGAGCTTCTGAGCCCGTGCGGCGATGGATCCTGCGGGCTCGCCGGAGACGATCCCGCAGACGATGCCCGCGCCACGCAAGAGCTCGAAGCCCATTCCGTCACGCACGGAGAACTTTCGGAGCTCTTCGCCGTTCGCGGAATAATAGACGCCTGCATCCGTGAGCACTCCGTCGCAATCGGTCAAGACCATTCGGATGCGTCTTGCACGCAATCGAAGCGCTTCTTCGTCGAGTTTGGAGACGAGGGTCACCATGCGGTGAATCCCCCGTCGACCACCAGGGTCGAGCCGGTCATGTAGCGAGACGCCTCGCTGGCCAGATAGACGACCGCGCCGCGGTAGTCGCTGCGATCGGCCATTTTTCCGAGTGGAGTCTTCCGTTCGTAGTTCTCCACGAAGTCTTCGCTTTGGCCGTTCCGGACGCCGCCCGGGCAAAGCGTATTGACCCGCACGTTGCGAGAGCCCCAATACGAGGCGAGGTAGCGCGTGAGCTGGAGCACGGCGCCCTTGGTGGTCGGATAGGCGGCCGACTTGTAGAAGAGCTGACTGCCGTCTTTGGAGCGATAGAGCGATTGATCCGGCGCGACGAGGCCGTACGTGGACGCCACGTTGACGATGCTGCCGGAGCCGCGCTCGGCCATGGGAGCTCCGAAGACTTGGCAGGCGAGGAACACTCCGGTCACGTTCACGTCGAGCGAGCGCCGGAAGGTTTCGACCGAGAGGTTCTCGAACTTCGAAGCCTCGAGCAGCGAGCCTCCGGCGCGGGCTTCGACCTTCTCGTCGAGCGCGGCGTTGTTCACCAGCACGTCTACCCTCCCGAACTTGGCGAACGCCGCGTCCCGTAGCGCCTCGAGCGAGCGCTTGTCGGTGACGTCGGCTGCCATCCCGAGCGCGTCGATGCCCATTCCGGAAAGCTCGGACGCGAAGGCCCGGCAGCCTTGTTCGTCGATGTCGGTCACCACGAGCTTGGAGCCCGCGCTCCCCAGCGCGCGGAGGTGCTCTCGTCCGAGCAGTCCGAGCGAGCCGGTGACGAGCGAGACCTTACCCGTGAGGTCGAAGAGGTCGCTCACGGCTTGGCCTTGGGCTTGGTGTGGAACTTGGTCGTCTTGCGGAAGACGGGCTCGACCGGCTCGCCGCGTAGCTGCTTCTCGACCGTGCCCTCCTCGAGTGCCCGCTTCACCAAGGGCACGACCTCTCGGTAGGCATCGAGGACCGCGTTCACCTCGGCGTCACCGTGGGAGAACGACACGTTATGGAACCCGGACCAGAGCACCCCGCGCCGGATCATCTCCTGCTGGAAGAGCGACTTGACGTAGAGCGCCGAGGAGGTTTTCGGCGCGAACGACATGATGGTGCGGCAATCCTGGCCGACGCAGCCGGTGAAGTCGGCGCCTGCCTCGCGGGCGATGGCGAGGTAGCCGTCTTTCAGCTTGCGGCCCTGCTTGGCGATGGTCTCGAGGACCGGCTTCTTGCGCATCTCCTCGATCGTGGCCTTCGCGGCCGCGAGCGAGAGCGCCTCCCCGCCGAAGGTGGTGAAGAAGAACACGTCCTTGTCGAAGAGTTTCATGACGTCTCGACGTCCGGTGAGCACAGAGAGGGGCATGCCATTGGCAATCGCCTTGGAGAAGCAGGCGAGGTCGGCGCGCACGCCGAAGGCCTCTTGTGCTCCGCCCAGCGCCACGCGGAAGCCCGTCCACATCTCGTCGAAGATCAAGAGGGCGCCGTGTTTGTCGCAGGCCTCCCGGATCGCTTTCAAGAAGTCGGCCTTGGGGGGCTCGAAGATGGTCGGCTCGAGGATGACGCAGGCGGTCTGCTCGTCGATCGAGTCGAGTAAGGACTCGATGCCGTTGTACTCGAACGTGGAGACGCGATCCTTGACGACCTCGGGGATGCCCTTGTCGCGGTCCGTGACGCCGATGTGCCAGTCGTGCCAGCCGTGGTAGCCGCAACAGAGCACGTAGTCTCGCCCCGTGAAGGCACGAGCGACGCGCACCGCTGCCGAGGTCACGTCCGCGCCCGTTTTGCTGAAGCGCACCGACTCGGCGCCTGGAACGACCTCGCGGACGAGCTCGGCGACCTCCACCTCCAGTGGATGCATGAGCGAGAAGGTGATGCCGTCGGCGAGCTGGGCTCGAATGGCGTCGTCCACGGCCGGGTACGCGTAGCCGAGCGAGAGCGGTCCGATCGCCATTTGGAGGTCGACGTACTCGTTGCCGTCCACGTCCCACACACGCGCGCCCTTGCCCTTGGCAAGGTATTGAGGGGCCACGCCGCGGACGTATTGGCCGGGTCCTTTGGCCAGGGTCTGCGTCTGGGCAGGGATGAGCCCGCGGGAGCGCTCGCCGAGGGCCAGGGACTTTTCGATCTTGGGGAGCGGTCGCTCGTTCATCGTGTGCCTCCGATGGGGTTCGGCTTGTGGCCCTTGTCTTTGAGTGTCTCGAGAACGCGCGTGGCGATGCCCTCGGCGTCCAGGCGTTCGTACGCGAGCACGTCTTTCAAAAGCGCCGGCTTGAACCATTTGCCGTCGAACGACAGGCTCTCGAAGCGGCACGTGCGCTGGTTCTTGAGCATCACCTCGGCGAAGATCGACGCGAGTCCGCCGATCTTGAAGTGGTCTTCCACGCCGACGACCAACTCGGTCTCGGCGGCGGCCTTGAGGAGGGCCTTCTCGTCCACCGGAGAGAGTGAGCGAAGATTGACGACTCGGGTCGAAATGCCCTTCTTTTCGAGCTTTTCGCGCGCGGCCCAGACCTCGCGGACGAGGTAGCCGTAGGTGAGCAAGGTCACGTCGCGCCCCTCGGACAGGGTCTCGCTCTTGCCGAACGCGAATGGCTCGCCGTGCTCGACGGCGGCCGGCGCCGCGTTGTAGCGGACGTAGACCGGATGGGGCGAAGACACGACCTCCGGCAGCATCGCCAGCAGCTCGGTCTCGTCGGCCGGACAGACGATCTGCATTCCAGGGATTCCGCGGAGGATGCCGATGTCTTCGATCGCCTGATGGGTCGGGCCGTTCGCGTCCGAGAGCACTCCGGGCACCCCACCGACGAGCTTCACCGGCAATCCGGCGATGCCCACGTCGGTGCGGATGAACTCGAAGGCGCGCAAGACGAGGAACGTCGCGAGCGCGTGCACGACCGGGATGCGACCACGGACCGCGAGGCCCGCGGCGGCGCCGATCATGGTTTGTTCGGCGATGCCCACGTCGATGAAGCGAGGGCCGAGCTTGGGGGGAAGTCCGCGGATGGCGGCGCGGTTCTCCGCGGTCATCACCACCACGCGAGGGTCCTTCTGGCAGATCTCGAAGAGGCTGTTTTCGTAGGTCATCGCGCTCACCGAACCACGAGGGGGGCCGAGGTGAGGTGCGCCGATGCGCCTCCGCGGAGCTCGGCCAATAGCTCCGTGATTTCCTCTTTTTTGAAGTTGACGAACCAGCGGTCCGCGCGGGCCTCGATGCTGGGAAGTCCTTTGCCGCGCACGGTGCGGGCGATGACGACCGACGGTCGGCCCTTGCGGTAGGGGAGGTGACGGAAGGTCTCTTCGAGCACCGAGAACGAGTGCCCGGACACGTCTCGGGCGACGGCTCCGAAGGCCTCGAATTTCGCCGCGAGGGGCTCGAGCGGCACCAGCGCCTCGGTTCGCTCGTTGGCCTGGAACTCGTTGCGGTCGACGATGAACACGAGGTTGTCGAGTCCGTGCGCGGACGCGACCAGGACGGCCTCCCAGACCGTGCCTTCGTCGAGCTCGCCGTCTCCCGTGATCACGAAGACGCGCTGGGCGCTGCCGCGCATTTTCGCGTCGAGGGCCATGCCGATGCCGACCGAGGGCAAGTGCCCGAGCGAACCCGAATGGAACTCGATTCCGGGGATGTTCCGATTGGGGTGCCAATAGATGTGGTCGGACGTCTTCAGGTGATTGGCGAGGCGCTCCCGGGGGAAATATCCGAGCTCGGCGAGCGTGCCGTAGAGCGCGGGGACGTCGTGTCCTTTGGAGAGCAGGAGGATGTCGCGGTCCGGGTCGTCGACCGTCTCGGGCGAGATGCGCAGCACACGCGTATAAAGGTGCACGAGCAAGTCGGCACACGAAAGCGACGCTCCGATGAAGCAGCCGCCGTCGGTCGCCATGTGCAGGATGTGCTCGCGCACGCGGAGCGCGAGAGCCTCCTGCTTGTCCTGGGTGAACGGCGCGACAATGGGGTCTAGCGGGGGTGTGGCCATCGGGTGTCCTTCTCGTCCACGGTGCGAAGCTCCGCGAGATGGTCGCGGTACCAATTGACGCCTGCGTAGGCGGTATTGAGTGCGAAGATGTCCGGGCGCCCGTCGAGCAGCTCGAGCACGTCGTCCACCGAGAAGCCGATGCCCTTCTCGGGCAAGAGCGCTTCGAAGACGGCGCGGACGAACGCGACGTCTTCCGGGTAGTCGACCGTGAACCGGTGGCTCATCGAGAGGTCGCGACCGGACGACCAGACCACCGGTAGACAATCGAAGCGGTCGGGTTGGTCCCAGAAAAACGGCGTCGTGTGCTCACGCTCGTGGGGCTTTCTGGCTTCACGATGGGCGAGCTCGATCGCCTCGAGGGACACCACCTCCACGTCGTTGCCGTCCGGCCAAGAAGCGGGGTGCAAATTGCCCGCGTAGTCGACCGGACGTCCGTGCGCGCGTGCCTCGAGGTAGCGGTTGAAGACGAGGTCGATCACGCGTGGGTCCACGAGCGGACAATCGGACGGTACTTTGGCCACCGCGGTCACCGCGACGTCGAGGGACTTTGCGGCGCCGAGGTGACGATCGAGCAGATCGGTCGGATGGCCACGGTGGACAGAAACGCCCAAGCTCTCGCCGAGCTCGGCGATCGGCGTGTCTGCCTCGTCCTGCGTGGTGGCGAGGACGAGTCGATGAGGAACGCGCACGAGCGCCAGACGATCGAGCATGCGCGCGAGCATCGGCCGGCCGGCCACGTCCGCGAGGACTTTGCCCGGGCAACGGGTGGAGCCCGTGCGCGCCTGGACGACGAGGGCAATCATGGGAAGAGGCTCTCGCCGCCGAGGTCGCGCCTGGACGATGCGCTCGCGGGGAGAGCGTGCGGCTCTCGCGAGGGCATCGGGAGCGTCGGGGTCGGGCGCGCCTTGGCGCGGCTCGGGAAGCGCGAGCGCTTCTTGCCGCGGAGCTCGGCGTGGACCTCTTCGACGACACGCGCGATGCGCTCGGCGGACGTTCCGCCGTTCTGGAGCGGGCGCAGGCGCTCGAGCTCTTCCCGCGGGAAGTTCGAGTGGACCTCCTTGCCCAGCGCGAGGCCGACGAACGCCGTGGAAGACCACTGCGTGATGAGCACGTCGCACTTGGCGATCATGTGCTCGGCCTTGCCCGACGCGTAGACGATGGCCTCCGGGGCCACCGCCTTGATCTCGGCCGTGGCGCGCTCGGGGTGCTCGTTCGGGTGGAGCTTGAAGACGAGCGGACGCCCAGCCGCGATGCGCTGCGCGCGCCTGACGAGGGCCGGTCGGTCGTCGTCTTTGAACGTTTCGCGAGCGTCCGACGTGCAGACCAAGACGAACTTCTCGAGAGGGAAGTCGTTGTCGTTGAACGAGGCGCAGTCGTCGAAGTTGGGAATGCCCGTGACCACGATCGACGCCGGATCGGCGCCCATGGCGACGAGGCGATCCTTGTAGCCGGGGCTTGCCACGCAGTAGCGGTCGTAGACGTGGCTCTCGCCCGTGAGCGAAGTGCCGGCGAGCCACATGGGCAGAAACCGTAGTTTCCGCCATAGATCGCTCATCCAATTGTCGGGGTCGAAAATTCCCTCTTGAACGGCGACGAGGGGCTTCTCCCGGGCAATCTTGGGGAGGATGAGGTCCGAGCAGGTCACGACCAGGTCGTAGTCACCGGCTTTGCCGTCTTCGTCGATCGTGAGCCCGTGCTTTCGGAGGTAGTCGAGGCACCAGCCGCGGCGCTTCTTTCCGGCGATCGTGGCTTCGAGTGCGCCGATGGCTCGGGCGAACTTGACGTGGAGGTCGCCGAAGTACGGTGTGAAGCGCGCGGTGTGTGGACCGAGAGCGCGCGCGACCGCGTGCATTTGCTCGGTTTGATTGACGGACCCGCAGATGTAAAGAATGGTCGGGGCGCTCATGCGAGCGAACCTTTCGCTTTGGTTTCGATAGCGCTGGCGTCACCCGAACGGGACGTCGAGCCTTGCAGCACGAAATAGAGAGTCAGCCCGAGGGCGATGTAAAAGAGCTCTTTGCCTCGCTTCAAAACGAGGAATGCGCCGACACTCGAGCCTGCGGCGTCGCCGAGGAAGTAGGCGAACCCTGCATCTTGCACGCCGAGTCCGGACGGCACGACGAATGCCGCCGAGCGAAGCGCGGTGAGCACGCCGTCCAGGGAGACGGCATCGAGCCAGCTCACGTCGATCCCGACGGCGCGCAGGAGCAGATAGGTTTCGGTTCCCTCGAAAATCCAGGCGAGTACGACGAGCGCCCAGGCATCGAACGTGACGCTCGATGCGAGTTTCGTCAGGTGGCGATCCACCGTCTCGAAGGACTCTCCATGCTGGCTTTCTCGGAAGAAGCGGCCGAGCCCCGGCAGCTGGCGGAGCAGTCGGAGAAGGCGCGACGCGACCTTGCCTTTACCGGCGAGGAGCTGCGTCGCGAGCGAACCGACGGCGAGCACGCACGCCACGCCGAGGCAGATTGCCACGGGGACTCCCGCCTCGCGTGCGCTGGGAACGAGCAATCCCGCAGCGACGCAGAGCAGCACGTAGGTTGCATGAGAGCGCGCGATGAGCCAACGTTTGGCGGCGCTCGACGCGACCGCAGCCGTCAATGGAGTTCCGGTGGTGGACGCCAGCAAGGCCGGACCAGCCGTCTCGGACGCGAGGCCGGCCAGGGGGACTGCATTGCCGACGGCTTCGGACGCGAGTCTCACGAGGAACGCTTTGCCGAAGGGGACCTTTTCCTTCAAACGATCGAGCAGGCGAGTCCACGCGAGCGCGTCCGCCGCTATCGATAAGGGAAAGGCGAGCATCGCCAGCAGGGCCGCGGATGTGACGTTTCCAAGTACCCGCGACACCCGGTCGAGGTCGAATCGCGCGACGAGCAGCGCGAACGATGCGACTCCTATCAATCCCAAGCCCACCCGCAGCCACGCCGTGCGTGAGGGGACACGCGCGACGGTCGAGTCCGTCTCGCGGGAGGGATTGGAGAGTTCGGTCATTGTCGGCTCACGAGCTAAGGTTCGGGACGCGGGCGGTAAAGGCTTCGGTCATTCATTTCGATTCGAGATGTCGCAAATGATCTCGAGCGTGGAGGCCTGCTCACCGCCCAAGCAGGTGTGGTGCCAAGGCTCGGACTCAGGATGAGGTCGGTTCGCGTCGGTCCCGCGTTGCGGTTGTCACCGTTCGGTGACATCCTATGTCTCTAGCTGGTGACATGCTGGCGTCAAGCGTTTTTGCATGCCATCCGCGGCGCCTCTTCACTAAAAGTCGACTCCTATGGCCCAGCCCACCCGAGATTCCGCGCAGACGCGTTCCAAGATTCTGGCGGCCGCTCGCCGAGAATTTTCCACGTCCGGTTTCGCCGGTGCGCGCGTGGACGAGATCGCCAAGGCAGCGGGCTGCGACAAGCGCCTCATCTACCGTTACTTTTCCGACAAGGCCGGGCTCTTCACCGCGGTGATGCACGCCGCGCTGAGCTGCAAGCGAGAGGTCCTCGGCCCGCTGCGTGAAGACTTGGGCGAGAGCTTCGCCCGGGCCTATCCCACGGTGGGTGCCGACCCGGAGTGGCTGCGGATCGTGCTTTGGGAAGCCCTGGAGGACGGCGATTCGGTCGTCGCGAAGAGCGAACGGAAGGCCGAGTTTCGCACCAGCGTGGCGGCGTTCGAGTCGCTTCAAGAAGCGGGGGCGGTCGGCGCGGACATCGAGCCCGCGTACGGCGCGATGGTGATGGCCTCGCTCCTCATGTTCCCATGGGTGATGCCGCAGTTCGTCCGCATCGCGTGCGGCAAGAGCCCGAAGGATCCGCAGTTTCGCGACCGCTACGTGGCGACCGTGCGGCGTATCTTCGCGTTCGGTGTGGGCGCGCTCGATCCGAGCGTGATGGGCGGTGAAGGCGCGTTCACGGGCGGCCAGTGTCCGGGTGTGGGCGCGGACGGAGAGGCCTCACGAGAAGCGAAGTCCTCCGAGCCGGCCGTCGGTTCGCCGCCAGCCGCGCCCCCGCCCCCGCGAAGGGCCCCGCGCGCGCGCGTCTCGAAGGTCCCGAAAGAGCCCGCGCGCTGAGCGCCACCGCGCGCGCCTTACGCGACACGAGCGCGAATGCGAGCCTCGGAATCGCGCTCCGAGAGTGAGCGCGCTCGTGTCCTCGCGACTCGAGCGCGCGTGGTGAGGGGTCAGCCCGGACCCGCGTCCTTCGGGGCCGAGCTCGCGTTCGGAGGCGTGGTCGGAGCCGTGGACCCGGAAGGTGCACCCGAAGCGGCCGGAGAAGGCGTCGACGTTCCTGCGGCCTCCACGATCTTGTCCGGGTCGCCCAGGAACTCGAAGTGCATGGTGTCCTGCAGGACGTCGTGCCCGAGCCAGTAAAATCCGAAGCGCTCGAAGATGGCCACCCAGCTCTTCGGCATGGCCATGCGGTCGTAGATGCTCTGCACGCGCCGCTGACAGAGCGGATGGTCCGTCCACGGGGCCACGCAGCCACAGCAGGTGTTGCGGTCGGGCTCGATGTCGATCGCGATGCCGTAGACGTGGTTGGAGATCTCGCTGCCGCGGTACGTGTTCGAGAAGCGGATGCCGCCGATCGAGTGCGGGTGGTACTCGTCCTTGGCGGGAGTGGCGAGCAGGGCCTGCTCGACGCAGCGGAGCGCGAGCGCCACGTGCTTGTTCACCGTGACGGGCATGCCCATGAAGCGCACGGTCTCGCTGTAGTAGCGCGGAGGATGCGCGTTGCCCGACGGGCTGCCGTAGCCGGCGAAGTAGCCGTACTTCTCGGTGCGGTAGCGGATCGCCTCGGCGAGGGCCTTGTTCGAGTCGGTGCCCTTCTTGAACCAGTTGCCGCGAATGAGGAAGGCCTGCGCGGCTTGCTCACGGCATTTCATGGTCTGCCCGTCCACGGTGACGGAGACCGGCGGAATCACGCGGGGGGTCTCTTCGGCCGGAGGGTCGGGGGCGAGTACGGGACGCGGCTTCGGGGCGGCTTGGGCGCTGTCGCCTTCGCTCTTCTTGCCGGCCTTGTCGGCGGCTTCGGCCGAGGCCGGCACGGTGCTCGTGGCGAGCGCAAAAAGACCGGTCAAGGTCGCCACCGGGACCAGCGAAACGAGTGCCCACTTCGACATGGGATGCGGATTAGCAAGAAGTCCGGCAAAGCGCCAAGACTCGGGACGTCTTGAATATTCTCAGCGAACCCTCGTCGTGGCTCGTTTTGCCCGATTTCGAGGGTTCTCCGCCGCTGGCCGGGCGGCGGTGCGGAGCGCGAGGGGCACGGGCTGCGAGAGCGCCGCTCCGCTTCATTCGGTCGGCTTTCCGCCGATTCGCGTCGCCGTGCTTCGTTGCTCCTCCACGTCCAGCAGCAGGACTCGTCGTTCGCGCCTGGGCGAAATCCTCGGTCATGAAACGGATGGGCGCTCTAGGCTCGGCGCACCATGACGGTGCGAACGCGTGTCGAGCTTCCCTCCATCGACTCGCTGCGGTGCTTCGAGGCCGCGGCCCGCACGCTGCGATTCCGCGAGGCAGCGCGAGCCTGTGCACTCACGCCCACGGCCTTCGGGCAGCGCATTCGGAAACTCGAGGACGACCTCGGCGTCGAGCTCTTCGTGCGCACCACCCGACACGTGCAACTTACACGTGAAGGCCTGGCCCTCGTGCCGCTCGCTCGCCGGTGCCTCTTGGCGGCCGAGGCGTGCGCGAGGCTCGCCGAAGGACCCGACGACGCGCAGCCCGCTCTCGAGCTCACGCTGGGGACACGGCACGAGCTCGGGCTCTCGTTCGTGGTGCCCTCGCTGGACGCGGTCCGCGAGCGGGTGAAGGGCGTCGACCTGCACCTCTATTTCGGCTCGGGCCAAGACCTCCTGCTGCGCGTCAGGTCGTTCGACATCGACTGCGCGATCACCTCCTCGCTGCTCCTCGATCCCAAGCTCGACGCGCACAAGGTTCATCGAGAGGACTACGTGTTCGTCGGAGCGAGGAGTCTCTGCGAGGGGCTCCCGCTCAGGCGTCCGGAGCACGCCGCATCGCACGTGCTGCTCGACGCGTCGCCCGAGCTCCCGCTCTTTCGCTACTTTCGAGACGCGGAGAACGCGCCCACGCTTTCTTTCGGTCGCGTGTTGCGCTGCGGGACCATCGAGGCCATTCGCCAGCGCGTCGCCGTCGGCGCCGGAGTGGCCGTCTTGCCCGAGTATCTCGTACGGGAAGATCTCGCGCGAAAGCGCTTCGTGCGGCTCTTTCCCAAGGTCCGCATGCTGCACGACCATTTTCGGCTCGTGTTCCGCAAGGACGACGTGCGCCGGGCCGTCTACGAGGACCTCGCGCAGGCGTTCGCGGCGTTGCCGCTCCGGTGATTGTCTCGGTCGATCCGTACAATGCGGTGCGAATCATACGGATGGTGCGTGCCCCCTTCGAGTCGTACACCGAAGAGGAACCGGGGGGCGCCGTGGGAGCACGAGACGCCTGCGATCGGCCACCATGTCCAAGGAAAGGAATCCCATGACTCGCTCGTCCGACGTCGCCGACTCCCTCACGATCGTGTCTCCCACTTCGTCGCCTCGTTCCCGTGCGCTCGCTGCGGCCGTCCGTGTCGCACTCGGGTCCGCGCTCGTGGTCGCCTGCGGTGGTCGCCTCGCGAACGAGACGGAAGGCTCCTCCGTGCCGTCCCAAGACCCGGGCCGCGCCGCCAGCTCGCAGCCCCCTTCGGCCTCCGCTCCGCAGCCGCCATGCGACGCTCGTCTCGCCGCGGCCTTCCCCGACGGCGGGGCCCCCTTCTACGTGAACGACAAGCCTCTTTCGGCCGACCCCGCGCTGGTCGCGTGCTGCAACGAGCTCGCCGCCAAGGCCACTCCCATGACGCGGACGGAGGCGATTCGCGCGTCGGGATGCTGTCACGTGGCCTTCGACGAAGACGCGCAGTCGGCGTGCACCCCGTGGGGCCCACCCGTTCCTCCGGCGATGCCCCGGACGACGAGGCTCTCGTGAGCGCGGGCCTCGGGCGCGCGGTCGCGGTGCTCGACCTGTCCGAGCCGTGCGAGAGGGCGGCTCGCGATCTTCGTCTCGACGTCGACCCGGCGTTCGCGCGATCGACGGCCGAAACGTGGCTCGGACGCATGGTGAACGAGCATCGTTCGGGCGCGGTATTCGAGCGAACGGCGGAGCTCTTGGCGCGCGCCGGCCAGCCCGAGGACGTGGTGGACGAGTGCCGGAGCTTCGCTGCGGAAGAGCGTCGGCACGGGGTCTTGTGCGGGGCCGTGGTGCTCCGTGCCGGAGGCGTCGCGCGCGCCCTCGTCGAGGCCGAAGATCCTTATCCCCTGCACGCGGACACCACGCCTCGGGTGGCCGTGGTGCGGAACCTGATCGCGATCTCGTGCATGGCCGAGACCGTCGCCGTGGCGCTCATCGGCGAAGAGCGCGAGCGTATGCCGGATGGTCCTTTGCGTGAGCTATTGACCGGCATTTGGGCGGACGAAGTCGGGCACGCGCGCTTCGGGTGGCGCACGGTGGCGGCCATTCTTCCGACGCTCGACGAGGCGTCGCGCGAGGCGGTGTCCGCGTATCTGCCGGTCGCCTTCGAGCACCTCGAGCGGCACGAGCTCGCCCATCTGCCTCTAGGCGCTCGTTCACGCGCGGGCGGGGAAGTGTACGGGCTCTGTTCGGGAGAAGAGGCGCGCGACCTCTTCTATGCCACGGTCGAGCAGGCGGTCGTCACGGGGCTCGAAGCGCTGGGCCTCCCGGCGCGTCGAGCGTGGGAAGAACGGCACGCGTACGCGTCCGTCCCATCACGAGCGGGTCTTCCCACCGCGCTCGGGACCGGCTCTCCTTCGTGAGGGCGTTGCGGGCGCGTGGTCAGCTCGAGGACTCGCCGAGCGACGGCTCGAGCACGATGCCGTCGAAGTCGGACGCGAAGAACGGAAGGTCGAGCACGGGCTCGCGCGCGAAGACGCGACCTCGGGGGTAGACCTCGGGCGCGCCGCGGAAGCGCGTCGGGTAGTAGTTCGCGAAAAAGAGCAGGCTCATCGCGCGCTCTTCGGGGCGCGCTTCGGCCTCGAGGAGCTCTCGGGTTCGCTCGTGGCGGCAAAGCGCGATGCCGGCGCGCACGCCCTCGGCATCGAACGACGTGGGCTCGAAGGCGGCGTCTTCGGGGACGGGGAGCCCGTCCCACGGAACGGGTGCATTGTGCACGCGAAACAGCGACGCGTC
This sequence comes from Polyangiaceae bacterium, assembly GCA_965225775.1. Lineage (GTDB taxonomy): Bacteria > Myxococcota_A > Polyangia > Polyangiales > Polyangiaceae > JAAFHV01. Next base: position 730,116 of record OZ245328.1, read on the forward strand.
GGCCGAGTCTTCGCGCGCGAACGGATCGACGCTGCGGCCGCCGAGCCACACGTTCATGTGCACGTGCGGCGTGCTGAACGGGAAGGCCAGCAGCGCGTCCAGCCCGGAGTACGCCGAGACCGCGAACGGATCGCCTCGGCGAAGCACGTCGCCTTCGCGGACGAGCACGCGTCCGAGGTGGTTGTGCGTGGTGACGAGGCCGCGCCCGTGATCCAAGAAGACCTTGAGCCCGCCTCGGTTCCACTCGCTCGAGACGCGTCTCACCACGGCCGGAGCGGGCGCGGCGAGCAGCGTGCCCGGCGGCACCACGAAGTCGGTCCCGTTGTGGCTGTCGTAGGTGAGCTTCTGGCCGCGAAAATCGTGGAGCTGGGTGCGGCGCACCGACCAGCCCTCTTCGGGGGGCGTCTGGGTGTGGTTCCACAGGTTGTAGATGGGCACCTTGCGGTCGCGCCGGGTGCGGCCGAGCCAAGTGGCGAAGCCGAGTCTGGGCGCGAGCACTCCGAGGCTCGTGAGGTCCATTCGGGAGGGTTTCGTCTCGCCGTCGCCCATCACGGCGAGCTTGGCTTCGCGCATGCGTTCGGCGAAGGGCTCGAGGCCCACCGTCTCGAGCAAGCCGAGCCTGACGCGATGCGGGCGGCTCACGGGGCGTGTCCCTCGCGGCCGGACATACGAGTCGCGTCGCTGTCGCCCTCTCGGTCCCGCGCGAACTTGAGGACTTCGCCGAGGAACGGATGTTCTTCGAGTCCGTCGCGGCGGAAGCCGGCCTTCTCGAGCACGCGCACGGAGGCTTGGTGCCAGGGCGGGGTGGTCGCTTCGATGCGCCGCACGCCCGGTTGCGTGAGGGCCCAGTCGACTTGCACGCGCGTTGCTTCGGTGGCGAAGCCCTGACCCTGCGAGGCGTCTTCCACACCGTAGCCGACCTCGACCACGCCACCGTCACGCGGGGAGCCGTGGAAGACCACGCTGCCCACGAGGCGACGTTCGCCGTGGCCTTCGCGGGTGAGCAAAATGCGGTCGCCCCAGAGGCGATGCTCGGGGTCTTTCTGGATGGCTTCGATGGAGGCGCTGAAGGCTCGCTCGATGAGTGCACGACCCGGCCATGCGGGCGGCAGCTTCGCGCCGCAGAGGCGCGCCACTTCGTCACGGCGATCGGCGAGCACCGCTTCTACGAACGCCAGCGTGACCGGCCGAAGCTCGAGACGCGGGGTAAAGAGAGTCGTCATGGCGGTCTTCGTGATCGTACGCGAGAAATGAGCGCGCGGCAGGGGCTCGATGGCGTGTCCGCTCATGCCGCACCGGCCCAAAGACGCGGTTGACGCGGCGCGATTCGTGAGTAAAAGTTTCGCACGCTAAACAATTTCTTCCACCTTTCAGGGGCGAAAGCGAGTCCGCGTGGCTTCTCCACTCGAGCCGGGCATCAAAGACGACGTCCAGCAGATCCTCGAGACGATCATCTATCTTTACACCGAGTCTCGGCGCATCACGAAGGAGCTGGCGCGGCGCGCGCAGCTCACCGGACCGCAGCTCACGGTGGTGAAGATCCTCGAGCAGATCGGCGACCTCTCCTTGTCCGAGCTCTCCGAGCGCATTCGCGCGCAGAACAGCACAGTCACCGGCATCATCGATCGCATGGAGCGCGAAGGCCTGGTGGTGCGCGAGCGCTCGAAGGAAGACCGTCGTGTGGTCATCATCAAGCTGACTCCCAAGGGCGCCGCGCTCGCGGAAGACATCCCGCTCGAGCCCATGAAGGTGTTCCAAGGGGCGCTCGCGAGCCTCACCAAAGACGAGATGCGCGAGCTTCTCCGCATTTTGCTCAAGGTCTCGAAGCGCGTGAAGGCCATCGTCCGCCGCGACGTGGACGAGCCCTCGGCCGCATCTCCCAAGACTCTCGACGGGTAGTTGCGCGGCCTGCGTTCTGCTCTGCTGCTCTCGCCGACTGACTCGCTGCCACTCACGTCCGTGCTCGTGGAGGAACGACCATGTCTCTGCCGACCCGCGCCTACCAGAAGATCCGCGTCTCGCTCGACGGGCGCGTCGCTCGTGTGACGCTCTCGGTTCCCGAGCGCCGCAATGCGATAGGTCCTCAGATGATGAACGAGCTTTTGTGGGCGCTCTCGGACATCGAGGCGTGCGCGGAGGCCTTCGTCTGCGTGATCACCGGAGAAGGCAAGGCGTTCTGCGCGGGCGGCGATTTTTCGGCCATGCAATCCGGAGAGCCGAACGACCTGCCCCACAAGGGCGACTACTCGGACCTCTTGCTCGCCATGACCCGCTTCGAGAAGCCCATCGTGGCGCGCGTGAACGGACACGCGATGGGTGGCGGTCTCGGCCTCGTGGCCGCGTCCACGTTCGCGGTGGCCGTCGATGGCGCGCAGCTCGGCACGCCCGAGGTCGACGTGGGGCTCTTCCCCATGATGATCATGGCGGTGCTCGCCCGGTACGTGCCCCGGCGCAAGCTGCTCCAGATGATGCTGCTCGGCGAGAAGCTCGCGGCGAGCGAGGCCCTCTCGCTCGGTCTCTTGAACCGCGTCGTGCCTGCGGAAGAGCTGGACGCGGCCGTGGAGGCTCTCGTGGGCGCCCTCTGCGAGAAGAGCCCGAGCACCTTGCGCCTCGGCCTGCGTGCCTTCGCGGCGCAAGACGACCAAGACCTCGCGTCCGCCCTTCCCATGCTGCGCGACAAGCTCGCCGAGTGCCTCGCCACCGACGACGCGCGCGAGGGCCTCATGGCCTTCCTCGAGAAGCGAAAGCCGGTGTGGACCGGCAAGTGAGCTCGCCCACGAAGGCGGTCGCGAAGACGAGGCGGGTGGCCTCCGCTCGCACGTCGCGTGCTTCGGCGAGCGCGCCGCCGGACGTGGAGAAGCGCGTCGCGAAAAAGCCGACGGCCGAGCGCGTACCGGTCGACGGCGAGCCGTCCGGGCCGAAGCCGTATTCGTTCTACGTGCTGCGCTGCGGGGACGGGTCGCTCTACGCCGGCATCGCGACCGACGTGGCGGCGCGGTTCGAGAAGCACGCCGCAGGAAAAGGTGCACGCTACACGCGAGGGCGTGGACCTTTGCGCCTGCGGGTCTCGCTCGAGGTCGGCGACAAGGGGCTCGCGCTCCGCGTGGAGCTTGCGTTCAAGCGGCTCTCGCGTGCCGAGAAAACGCGCATTTCGGCCCGGAAGGCTCGCCTGGCCGAGCTCGTCGCGGAGGTCGCTCAGTCGAAGGTGGGGCGAAGGTCGGTGACCGCGGGCGCGCGGCCCGTGCGGACACGCAGCCAGGTGGGCTTGTCCGCCGAGACCGCGCCCGAGTAGAGCGAGAGGCTCTCGCCGCCCGAGACCGTGGTTCGGCGGGTGTCGACCTTGGCGCCGATCGAGTAGAGGCCGCGCTCGTCGAAGGTGCCGTCGGGGCAGATGCGTCCGATGGCGAGCGTGAGCGCGCTTTGCCGGTCCTTGCCGAGGGTAGTCAAGAGCTCGCGCCCGATGCCGGTCATGCCGGGCGTTCCGCAGGTGGTGCGCCGGCCCGAGGGGGAGGTCACCTCGAACGAGACGGTCTGCGGGCGGAACGCGAGCGTGACCGCGCGCGACGACTCGTTCTTCAGGTTCACGGTGATCTGCGCGTTCTCGGCCGAGCCCGAGTCGACGCGCGCCGTCTGCGTGAGCGTGAGCTTGGGGGGAGGCAGCTCGTCACTGGGCTTTCCGGGATCGTTCTTGGCCGAGCCGGTGGCCGGGGTCGTGCTGCTCGTCGGCTGCGCGGCGCTCGGCTGCGAGGCGCCGGGGTGCGAGAGCTCGTGGTCTCCGAGGGAGATTTCCTTGGCGTTCGCGATGGAAGGCTCGAGACCGTCGACCGGGCCGACCACGAAGGGCGGGACGAGCGCGCCGCGCGGAACGGGAAATCCGTAGCTCGCCGAGAAATGCGTGGCCGTCTCGAGCGCGAGCGCTGCGGCCTCTCCGAAACAGAGCATGCGCACGTCGAACTTTTGCGCGTAGGTCTTGCCGGGAAGCAGGACGCGAGCCTCTCCGTCGCCCCAGGGGCGTGCGTCGTCGGGAAGCACGCACGTGACCGGCTTGGGGGGCTTCTTGGATTTGCCGGCCGCCGGAGACTCCGCGGGCGGGAAGGTGATCTTCACGAGGCGAGGATCGGTGACCACGCGGAGGGGAACGGAGCCCTTGTTTTTCACGCGCAGCGTCCAGAGGTTTCCTTTGGCGGCGGGCTCGAGGTCGAGCGCGACGTCGGGCGGAGGAAGCGCGGGAGCGGCGGGAGGCTTCGGGGCAGGGGCTCGTCGCGGAGCAGGCTTGTTGGACGGAACGGGGGCCGTGCTCTTGGCCGGCTCGGCGGCACGAGAGGAAGCCTCGAAGGCGAGGAGGGTCGAAGTCGCGAGGAGGATCGTGGCCCGCAAACGCATGCATGAGTCGTAGCAAAGTCCGGGGCGGTCGTTGCTCCGAAACGGGCGGCGGCCTTCTTCGCTACTTCACGTTGATCTCGGAGAGCTCCGTGCCGCCCGCGTAGGCGTAGCTCACGTAGGAGTCGAAGCCGTAGACCAGGATGCCCACCGGGTAGTCGGCTTGCACGCGGTGCACGCCGTCGTTTTGGCGTCCGGGGAGCACGTTGTCCGGAGCGCGCGCCTGCGGGTCGATGGTCGGGAAGGAGAGCTGGCAGCGGTAGACCACGAAGGTCGACGAGGCGACGGCCTTGCCGTCGGTCGCGCCCACCTCGCACGTTTTGTCGCTCACCGGAAGGCCGTCCAAGAACACTTGGGCCTCCCTCGGCGCGGTCACCACCACGAAGTCGAAGGCGTATTTGTCCGGCGTGAGCAGCACGTAGTCCGAGCGCCACTGCTCGATCGGGGGCAGGAACGTGAGGCTCGGATCGCCTCCCGGAAGTCCGCGAGGGACACCCGCGCCGTCTTGGGAGACTTGCACGTCGGCGACGACGACCGGGCCGTCCGCCTCGAGCACGGCGTCCCGCGTGAGGGTGAGCGTCAGGTTCTTCCCCACGCCGTCCAGGACGAACTCCGCGTACGGAGCGGGCAGGCTCGTACGGACGGTGGTGACGCCCGGGTTCACCGCCATCACGCGGTAGTACTCCGGCTCGTCGAAGGGACCCACGGCTCCACCCGCCGCGGCGACCGCGCGCGAGCGATTGGGGACGCGGCCGAGCACGTAGCGCTTTCCCACGGCGCGCGAGGGGATGGCTTGCTCTTCGAGGTGGTCGGCGCAGCACTGGCGCTCGGCGAGCGTGTCGAAGAAAGGCGCGTCGGAGGCTTCGCTTCCGGGGAACGCGACCACGGGTTTGTCCGAGCTCACCACCGTGCCGGTGAAGTCCGCGTTGAAGTCGCCGGTCTCGAGGTTCAGCACCTCGAAGGGTTGCAGCGTGACCTGCACGGTGCCGCCCACCGGCGTGCCCATGGGGAGGACCGAGGTGCCGCCGGGGATGATGCGCGCGGTGGTCTTGACCGTGACGACCGTGTCGGGCCTCGTGCCCACGATGGCCAAAAAGGCGCGCAAATCGGTGCCGAAATTGGTTGCAGGATCTCCGCTTCGCGCGATGGTCTGCGGCCATCCTGCGATGACGTAGCCGTTCTGTCCGCGGCCGGTGAGCGAGGCGACGGGCAAGAGCTGCGAGGCGTCGTTGGAGAAGACGTTGGCGTTCTCGAGGGGGTTGAACTGGTAAGCGACGATGGGCACGTCGGCGGTCACCCGGAACGCTCCGCGGGTGAGCGCGGTGCCCGTGCCGGTGTCGAAGGTGCCTTCGGGCGAGCCGTCGACTTCTTTGGGGCCGAGCTTGAACACCTCGAGGTTGCGCGGGCTCACGTCCGCTTCGGCCACGATGCGGACCTTGGCCGGCTCGCCGGGCTTGGCCGTGTCTTCCTCGACCACCACGTGGGCGGGCAAGTCGGGTTGCGGGTTCGAGACCACCACCGCGAACTGCTGCGCCGCCGCGCTGCCCGTGCTGACCACGGCGTTGTCGAGGTCGACCGCCCAGTACTCGCAGCCCACGTTGGACCGGTTGGCTTCGGCGAGCTTGCAGAGGTCGACGCACGAGCCGCTGCGGCAGGCGATCTTCTTCTTGGCGTCGCACGTCTCGGTGGGGCGCTCGGAGGCGCCGTCGTCGTTGCACGTGAGAACGTCCGCGCCGCTGCAGCGGGTGGTGCCCGGATCGCATTTGGCGCACGCGGCGAGCTTCGTGCTGCACACGAGCCCGCGCGCGCCGCAGTCGTCCGCGAGCTCGAACGTGCCGCCCTTGCAGACGGTCTTCTGGGCGCCGTTGCAGGCGATCACGCCTTCCGTGCAGCCTACACGGGCATCTTCGGTGTCCCGGTACGAGGGGTCGAAGCCACACGCCGAGGCCGCCAGCGACGCTCCGAGCACCGATCCGACCACCACAAAAAACGATCCGAAGAGCGCTCGCGCTCGCGACATGGGGCTCTCAGTACGCTCCGGGAAGCTGATCGACGCCGAAGGCCGACCACGAGGTGGGCACGAACTGCCCGTACCGGAGCTTGCCGTAGGCGAACCCGTCGATGCGTGCAATGTACAAGGTCGACACCACGTTGCCCCGCGTGAGCCCGAGCGGATCGGGGCCCGGGAGGAGCGACAGGTCGGGGAGCTCGGCGTCGCGGGTTTGTCCGGGCGCGAGCACGGTCCAAGTGACGAGGCCGTTGCCGGACGAGACCACGAGCTTCACGAGGTCCGCGGTGCTCGCTCCGGTCCCGCTCGTGGCGAAGCGCAGGCGCTTTCCGTCCCACAGGCCCGCTGCGGGATCGACCATGGTGGGCACGGGCATGAATCCGCCGAGCGTGAGCGGGCCGGACGAGCCGTTCGTGCGGACGCGCGACACGATGCTGGTCGGGAACTGCTCGCGCACGCCCGTGACCGCGCGGGCCGAGACCACGTAGCTCTCGGTGGCGACCGCGCCGTCGAGCGAAGGCAGGCCCACGAACGACACGGGGGCGGAGAGCGGAAGAGGCGAGCTGCGGTCTCCCAGGGGGAGCACGGCGAAGCCGGTGCCGAGGCTCATCGCCACCTGCGTGACGAGCCTGTCGGGACCGCGTGGTCCGGGCGTGGGAGGGCTCGCCGCGATGGTGAGCGCGTGGTCGGCGATCACGTTCATGAAGATGTCGGCGCCGACCACTTTCTGTTTCGCGCCGAGGCCGATGCCACGCACCACACCGAGCACGTAGGGGACGAAGCGCGGGGGAGTTTCGGTGCGGTCTTCGAGACCGGCGACCGCGTAGAGCGTGTGATTTCCGGGCGGCCCGACCACGTTGAAGAGGTAGCCGGCATCACCCGGGGAGTCGGGCGTGATGGCCTGCGAAGCGTCCGGCAGGACGAACCTGTCCGAGGGCGAGCCGTTCGTGAAGAAGACGTAGGCGGCTTGGCGCTCGGTGGGGCGTGTGGGCGCGGGAACGCCCGACCATCCGGCGCGACGGAACTCGACGCCTCCGGGGAAGACCAGCTCGCCCTCGATGATCCCGCCGAAGCGGCCGGAGCTGCCTCCGATGGAGGGCGGATCGCCCTCTGCGCAGGACAAATCGAGCACCGGATCGGAGTAGACGGTGACCGTGTCGACCGGGACGTCGACGAAGGTGATCGGGTTGTGGCACTTGGCCGTGACCGTGACGGTGACCTTGCCGGTGAGCGCGGGATCGACGATCTCGACCACGCCCGTGGGGGCCGTGACCTTGGCGACCTTCGCCGTGGCGAGGTTTCCTCCGGCGATCACCGTGGCGCCGATCAAGGCTTTGCCCGTGTAGCCGTCGAAGGCGAAAACACGCAGCCGTCCGCCGAGCGTGCCTCCGGAGAGTCCGCCGCGGTAGCCGTCGACCGCGTCGTTGTAGATGAAGCCGTCGCGCACCTGGATGCGCTCGAGGCCGCTCGTGACCACCACGTCTTTGGCGCCGGCCGTGTTCTCCGGGGTGAGGCAGGAGAGGTGGGTCGCGTCGGCGACGACGACCTCGCTGCAGGGCTTTCCGCCGATGTCGACCGTGGTACCGGTCACGAAGCTCGTGCCGCTGCCTTCCACCGTGACGCGCGTGTTGCCGCTGGTGGCTCCGGTGTCCGGGGTGACCACGAAGGCGTCGTAGGTGAAGCCGTTCGGGAGGCGGCGCTCTTCGGCGGTCTTCACGTTGCGCACGCGGACCTCGGCCGGGCCGGGTTTACCCGGGGGAACCTCGATCGCGATGCGCGTGGGGCTGGTGGCGAAGAGCGCTTCTTTGGGCACCTCCACGCCGCCGACGAACACCTGCACCTCGGACTGGAAGCCGCGTCCGGAGACCTGCGCGCGGGTCCGTCCGCTGAAGGGCCCGTGCGCGGGTAAGAGGCCGTCGATGGCGAAGGGATCGCCGAGGTCGACGTCGGTGCGGTTGCCGATGGAGCTGCCGTCGCCGAGGTCGAGGCCACCGGCGTCGACCTCGTCTTTGGGCAAAAATCCGCCGCTTCCGCCGGGAATGCAGCCGCCGAACGCCGCGCCGAGCACGGTGAGCGAGAGCAGGGTGGCCACCACGGCGCGGACGGTTCTCGCGCGGTTCATGCGGGCAGCGTAGCGGGAAGCCCTGGGCCGGGCCAGGACAGAGATGGCCTTCCTGGCCTTCGTTCACGTCAGGTCGGATCGGCGTCGGCGGCGAGAGACGCTCGGCGTGCCTCGCGGGTCGAGCGCGCTACTCGCAGGCGAGCACCGTGCCCTTGAGTGTCGCCGTGCGTGCTTCGTCGAGCGTCACGTAGGCCAGGAAGAGCTCGTTTTTCGCGGTGACTTCGACCTTCGCGTCCACCACGGAAGCGTCTTCCTCGAGAGGCGAGAACGTGCCCTTCACCTGCCGACCGTCGACCGCGTAGAGCTTGGCGGTCTTGCGTGTGCCCGTGCGCTCACCCACCAAGAGCCAGGTCGAGGGGCCGGTGGCGACGGCCGACACGAAGCTGCGCTCGTCGGGATCGTCGCCGCCCGAAGGCCACGTCCAGGGCTTGTCGACCTTGTCGAAGCGACCTGCCTTTTCGTCGAACGGCAGGCGCAAGCCGTACACGGTGGGCTTGCTTTGGAGGCTCCCGAATACCGTGTAACCTGCACCGAACGCCAGCGCCGTCGGCGCGTTGGGCATCGACCCGAGGGTGAAGGTCTCGTCGCGATGATCGCCCGCGGAGCTCCGTCCGAGTACGAGCGCGACGCTTCCGTCGATGCGTGCCGTCACCACGTAGACCTCGCCGGTGGTCCCGAGGCCGAGCTGCGTGAAGCCGAAGCGATCGGAGGGCTTTTCCCCGCTCTTCAGCGAGGTGCGACGCGACGAGAGGGGCTTGCCGGCGAAGCGCAGCGAGGCGTCCACACGGTGGCCGTCGAACGAGACTTGGCTCTCCAGCGCCACGTGCTCGGTCTTCGATTTGCCGAGCACGGAGCGGCACTCCAACGTCTCGACTTCGGCCTCGCTGCCGAGCGTGATGGCGGGGCCGTCGAAGGCCACATAAGGGCCGGCCTCGGCGGCGCCACAGTGAACGTGACGGGTTTTGTCGGGCCAGGTCTCCGTGTAGTCGACCGATGCCCACGCCTCGTCGCCGTGGGGCATGCGCGGCAAGACCCGCGAGACCACGCGCTTCACGTCGGGGTCCGGCTTGCGGTCGAGCAGCTCGAGCTTGGAGGGCACCTTCGGGTGGAACACGTGTCCGCGCTCGTCGACCTCGGCCACGTAAGGGGTGCCGTGCGCTTTCGCGTAGCCGAGCACCACGCGCGGTCCCGCTTCTCCCTGAGTGGCGTCCGGCGCCGCGTCGCTCGCGTTCGCGGGACGCGTCGTCTCCGTGCGTCGCCAGGTGGTGAGCGAGACGCCGGTGTCCGCGCGCACGCCCTTGTCGATCACGAAGGAGGGTGTCACGACCTTGCAGAGTGCACGCTTCGGCGCAGCCGCCGCGGCCTCGACGTGAGCATCCGCGGTCGAGGTCTCGGTCCCTGCGTCGAGCCCGCGTGCGAAGGCCGCGTCCTGTCGAGTCTCGGAGGCCGTGCTCGCGTCGAGGTCGGCGCTCGGCGCTCGGCAACTCGAACAGCCGACCATGGCGGCCGAGAAAAGCGGCAGCATGAGCACCGAAATACCGAAGAATCTTCGAGCCTTCATGGCCGGCGCAGTGTCCCACGCCGAGCTCGTCGAGCACAAAGAACCGACGATTCGAGGGCGGGGCGAGGTGAGGGGAGTCGAGCAGGCCTTGCACGGCGTGCCGCGATGGGCGAAACGTGCGGCGAGCGATGGCGCAGAAGAACGCGGACAGGCGCAGTGGTTTCGTGATCCTCGGGGCCTCTCGAGGGACGTTCCGCGACCTCTATCATCTGTACCTACGAGCCCCGTGGTGGATGGCCTTGGGTGCCATCGTGCTCTCGTTCCTGGTCGCGAACACGTTGTTCGGGGTGGTCTTCTACTTCTCGGACGGCATCGCCCACATGCGTCCGGGCTCGTTTCAGGACGCCTTTTTCTTCAGCGTGCAGACCATGGCCACGATCGGCTACGGCGACATGCACCCCGTGACGCCGTTCGGAAACGTGGTCGTGGTGTGCGAAGCCGTGGTGGGGCTCCTTTTCTCCGCGGTGGCCACCGGGCTCGTGTTCGCCAAGGTCTCACAGCCGACCGCACGCGTGGTCTTTTCGCACCATGCCGTGATTTCCCCCATCGACGGCGTTCCGCATCTTCAGTTCCGACTCGGCAACGAGCGAGGCAACCAAATCTTGGAGGCGCAGCTTCGCGTCACCTTGATGCGCAAGGAGCGTACGCTCGAGGGCATCGTGCTCTACCGCATGTACGAGCTGCCGCTCGTGCGAGATCGCTCCTCGGCGTTCACGCGCAGCTGGCTTGCCATGCACAAGATCGACGAAAGGAGCCTGCTCTTCGGGGCGACGCCCGAGTCCGTCGAACGTGACGAAGTCGAGCTCATCACGAGCCTCGTCGGGACCGACGACACCTCGCTCCAGCCCATGCACGCGCGCCACACCTACGAGTCCGAGCAGATCGTGTTCGGAGCGCGGCATGTCGACATCTTGAGCGAATCCGAGGACGGCACCTTCGTGGTCGACCTCCACAAGTTCCACGACGTGACGCCCTCCGAGCCGACGCCCACGTTTCCGTATCCGAGGCGATCGCGCGCGAAGCTCGCCGATTCGGGCGAAGTCGACTCGGGCTGACGCGTCGACGGTCGAAGACGGCTCGAAAGCGGGAAGATGAGGCTCGCGCGCTGCGTACGTACGCGCGCGCGGTAGACTTCGCGCGTCGTCACTCCCTCGGCTCTCTCGGATGGATCGCACCATGGCTCGTACTCGGCTCGGCTTCTTCGTCCTTTCGTCGCTTCTCTCGTTCGGCTGTTCGGAGCTCCGCGACGGTCAGGAGGATCCGGCGGGCAATCAACAGCCGAGCGCCACCAGCACCGATGGCGGAACACCTCTTCTGCCGGTCGATCCTGGCGGCCTCAAGGTCACGGTGGAGTCGATCTCCAACGGGCGCACGCGTCTCGGGGCGAGCTCGGGCGCCGGATTTCGTCCCTGGAGGACGGGCATCGCCACCTCCGGCGACCGCGTGTTCTGGGTCGAGACCGGCGCCGCGCCAGGCGTGTATTCTGCACCGATTGCCGGCTGCCCCGACGCGAACGCTTGCGGGGAGAAGCTGGTCGCGCTCACTCGCGCGGCTTCGTTCGTGGCCACCTCGAAGGCCATGTATCTGGCGGACACCAACGCCCTGAAGCGCGTCGGCTACGACGGTACCGTGAGCCCCGTCGCCAGCGCGTCCGCCGACATCGTGAACGTGGCCACCGACGATACCCGCGCCTTCTGGACGTTCGACACGGACCAGGATCTGCGCGCGACGTCCATCGGCACGGCGAGCAGCTCGAGTGTGATCGTGCACTCGAACGGAACACCCGTGAGCATGGCGGTTGCCGGCACGAAGGTCTTTTGGGTCGGGGTCGACATCTCGGGTCAGGTCGCCGCCATTCAGAGCATCGGCACCGACGGCAAGGGCGCCCGCGAGGTCTCGCGCTTCACGGGAGGCTTCTCGGCCATGGGCGGCAACGCCCAATACTTGTACTTTGCAGAGGGCTCTCCCGCGAAGGTCCACCGGCTGACGTTGTCCACCGGTCGGGACGTGGTGGTAGCGCGCGATGCGCTCGGGGTGACCGATTTCGCCCTCGACGACGCGTACGCCTATTGGAGCGAGCCCGGCGACTCTCCGGACTTCGAGAACGGCCGCATCCGACGTGTCGCGCACGAAGCGACGCAGGCCGAGAGCATCGCCGAAGCGGTGGTGCGACCCGTGGCCCTCGCGGTCTCCGGCAAGAACGTGCTGGTCGCGGCCGCCGGTACGAAGGCCTCGGGGTACACCAACGGCAAGATCCTGCGCATGCACCTCGAGTGAGCGCGTGCGCGTCTTCGACGCGCGCTCGATCGTGCGCCCGAAACGACGACGCCCGGCGCCTCTTCCCACGCGAGCGGGAGGAGGACCGGGCGCCTTCGTAGGGCTGGAATCAGCCTCGGAGCGTCTCGAGGAGCTCGAGGTCGGGGATGGCGGTCACGAGGCGCGTACGCACCACGCCCACGTCGTTGTCCTCGAGGAGGCGAGCGAGGCCCACGCCGTCGAAGAGAGCGACCGGAGCGGCGTTCGGGGCCGAGGCCTCTTCGCGCGCGCCCGAGAGCACCTGTCCGGTGGTGATGAGCCAGCCGGCCTGCGCCGGACCGTAGTGGTGGAGCGCGCCGCGGAGGTCGCTCACACGCTCGCGGCCGATCTCGCGGCCGTCGCGGCGAACCACGATGGCGGTGCGGATCTCGTCGGTGCCGTTCTTGTGGACGGCGCAGAAGTGCGACTCACCGCCGGGCGAGCCCGCGCGACGAACGGTGCGCACGTTGCTCATTCCGACGCGCTCGAGGCCGAGCAGGACGAGCTCGACGAAGGCGTGACCCGGCAGCTCTTGGAGCTTGCGGAGCATGGTGCGGCGGGCAGCTTCGCGGTAGCGCTCCACGGCCGCGATGGCTTCTTGCTCGAGGCGGACGAGGTCGGGGTTGAGGTTCCAATCCGTGAGGGCGATGCGGAAGCCCTGCGCGAAGCGGAAGCGGGGGCGCTGGCCTGCGGCTTGTCGGCGCAGGTTGTCCGCGCGGAGCGAAGCCATGAGCTGCGATTGCGCGAGCTGCGGGTCTCCACCGAGGCGGCCGCGGCGAAGCAGCGCTTCGGTGACGGTGCGCTGGGCGACGGGGCCCTGCGAGCGGTCGAAGCTGCCGAGCACCATGAGTGCGGCGTCCGCGAGCTCACGACCGGAGAGGTCGTCGGACTCGCCCACGGGGGCGTCGATGCCGGTGGGCGCACCGCCGGCCATGATCTGGTGACGCTCACGAATCTGCGGGCGGGGAGCGGGAGCGAGCGGATCACGCGGGGTCTGGGCTTCCTCGCCCTCGACCGTGAAGCCGACCTCGCCGCGATCACGGCCTTCGCCGCGCTCGCCGCGCTCACCACGCTCGCTCGAAGCTTGTGCGGGCTGGGGGCGATCTGCAACGACTGCGGCGTCCGTTGCGACGCCTTCGGCGCCCTCACGGCTTCCACGGCCGCGGCGGCGACGACGGCGACGACGACGTCCTCCGTCTGCCGAGCCGTCGGCGGGGAGGGCGGCGTTGCTGCTCGGAGGAGCCGCGAGGATAGGCTGGTCGTCGTCGTCTTCGTCGTCGAAGAGCTCGGCGCCGCTCGCCGCGAGGTTCGCGCGGAGCTCGTCTTCGCCGGACACGAGGATCTCGTCGTCGTCTTGGTCGTCGGTGGGCACGGCGCGGGTGGCGGCCTCGACCTCGAGCGCGTTCACTTCGGCGGCGGCTTCGGCGGCTTCGTCCGTGGGCTCTTCGGCGACTTCGCCCTTCTTGCCCTTCTTCTTCTCGTTCCAGTCGCGGAGCGCGAACACGCCCGGCTTCACGCGGACGATCGGGTTCGACTTGTCTTCCTTCTTCAGGAGGGCCGCGAGGCGCGCGCCCATGGTCACTTCCGGGCTCTTTCCGACGTGCGAGAGAAGGTTCTTCTCCACGGCGAGCTCGGTGATTTCCTTGTAATGAAGGGGCTTGCCGGCGATGCGCAAGACTTCGGCCGCGGCTTCGGTAAACGTCATGGGATCTTCAGGTCTCCTCGAGGAGCCTTGCGGCGCGCCGCGTGTTTTCGGGGCCTCGCTCGCTGGGGCTCGTATCCGTCGGTGTCGCCGCGCCCGGGAGAACGAACGTCCGTCCTCGTCCGACGCCTGCGTCACGAAAAGCATGAGCGCGAACGCTCCATACCCTTTCCCGACCGATTTTCCATACCCCCCAAGCCCTGCCTCGTCAACCGGCAAGGCGTCAGCTTTCCATTTGCCCGAAACGCGGGCGTTTCCCGGGTGACCCAACCGGAAAGGCCCACGCTCCCGGGTTCCCGGAAGGTGAGCCTTTCACGACCACGAATCGAGCGTCGCGCGCCGCCGCTACGACGTTCGTGGGGCAGGTCGGGTCAGTGGGGACCGCCCGAGCCCGCCGGGGCCGGGGTCGGCGGAGCTTGAGGCGCAGGCGGCGGGGGCGGCACGGCCGGCGTGCCTGCCGGAATCGAGGTGACCATGGGCGCCGCGCTCGGCATCGGCTTGCCCATCGGCTCTTCGAGGAGCTCTTTCAATCGCTTTTGCCGGGCATTCTCGTCGAGTCCGCCGCCGAGCTTGGTGGCGTCCACGGTGAGCATGGGAAGCTGTCCGTTGCCGCCCGCCGTATAGACCGGCAGCTGCCCGTTCCAGCGCTCGAGGCTTCGGTATTGGAGGACGGTGGGCGAGACGCTGAGGCGGATGATCTCGTTCGCTTTGGCCTCGGCGCGGGCGCGAATCAGCAGCGCGTCGGCTTCGCCTTGAGCCTTTTGGCGCATGGCCTCGGCGCCGCCCGTCGCTTGGGTGACTGCTTGGTCGGCCTCGGCGCGGACTTGTCGAACGCGGTTCTCGCTTTGAATCGCGTTTTGCGTGGCCTCCATCGCTCGATTGATGGCCTGCGCCACGTTCTCCGGGAGGCGCAGCGCTCCGTTGATGGTGAGCTGATCGATGACCACGCCGTCTTTGCCGAGCGCGTCGCGCACGCGCTTTTGAACTTCGTTCAGCATCTTCGATTTGCCGGGGCCGTAGATGTCTTGCACCGGCATGGTGGACGCGACCTCGTTGAAGGCCTCACGGACCACGTTGCGCATGTAGCCATTGGCGAGCGCAATCATGTCGTTCAATCGAAAACGCGCGTAGAGCTTGGGTGCGAGCGTGGGGTCGATATGGAACGACAGTCCCACGTCGGCATTGACGTTCACTCCTTCCGCCGACGAGAACGTGAGGCTCTCGTCGTGGGCATTTCCCTCGTGCGCACTAGCCGTCCAAACGACGTTCTGCACGCTGGTGGGGAACAAGACGATTTGCTCGAACATGGGATTGTAGAAGACCCAGCCGGTCTTGATTTCCATGTCTTGGACGCCGCGCTCGTTTCCGGCGAGCTTCACTCGAATTCCCACGTGCCCGGCGTCCACCCGTGTGGTCATTCCACATCCGGCGATGCTGACGACCGCGACGAGCCCCGCGAAAATCACCGCGCGACGGATTCCTCCGGTCGCTTCTCCCAAACCGATTTTTGCCATTCTCGCCCTCGGCGCACGAACGTACGTCCGGCCCTCCGGGAACGAAAGGCCCGTGCGCGGGAATCGGATCGCGAAAACGCTGGATTTAAAAGGTTCCGGTCAATGCGAGGCTCGTGCCACGCACGCCGACGCGCACGTTGTTCGAGCCGCTGGGCGCGGTGAGGTAGAGCACGGCGCCGCCCACGGCGACGACGCCGCCGACCACGAAGAGCGCGGTGGCGACGCCGGCGCGGCTGCGCGCCGAATCGATGGCGGCGAGGCCTTGCGGGTCGCAGCCGGTGGCGTCGCACGACGCGGCTTTGGCGTCGTCGTAGGAGCCCTTGGCGCCGAGTCCGAGCACCGTGCCCACGCCGAGGACCACGAGACCGGTCCCGAAGCCGACCGCGCCGACGATGCGGGCCGTGCGACCCGGATGCTCGTCGGATGGTGTCGCGGGGGCACGCTCCGAGCCCGAGCTCGAGCCCGTACCTGCGCGCTGCGGGCCGGCTTCGATCGTGAACGAGCGACGATCGCCGGGGACGAGCGAGATGGCGAGTTGCGCGTCGTCGTGACCGTCCAAAAAGACCTTGGCCACGTGATCGCCCGGATCGAGCTCGACCTCGCTGGGGGACGAAGGCTTCTGGCCGTCGACCGTGAGCGTGCCGCGCGCCACGACGAACGAGACGCGCGGAATGCGAGGTGCGATGGCGAATATGCGCGCGTCGGCCAATTGCGAGAGCTCGGACGAGCTCTCCGCCTCGGCGAGGCGCTTGCCTTCGCGGTAGTGCGCGCGCGCGAGCAGGAATTTACCGGCGCTCTCCTCGCATTCGGCCAGATTCAGCACGGTCTTCGCGGCAGGCTTCTTCTCGAAGCTCTCCTTCAGGAAGACCACGGCCTCCGCGCATTTTCCGGCCTTCTTGAGCTCGTAGCCTTTGCGGAGGGCCTCGAGTGCGGGATCGTCTTCGGGCCCTGCCGCGTGCGCCTTTCCCGGAGCGAACGTGGAGGCCAGTGATGCGACCGAGATCGCCGCAACGGCGAGAACGCGCGTGAGCGTGAGCGTGCGCGTCCCCGATGACGAGGACGATGGCGAAGCGGCGGTCTCAAGGTGCAAGGGGATCACGTGCGGTCGAAGGAGTGGGGACGGGAGGCTTGGGAGGCTTCGCGGAAGCCGTCGACGAAGGCACGGACGGCGAGCCGTTCGGCCTCGATTTCGACGTGGTGGTGGGGGCGGCTCGTCCACTCGGCATGCCCGAAGGAACACCCGAGCTGGCGCTCGCGTCGGCGGAAGGTGCACTCTGCACGCTGTCGGCGCTCGGTTTGCTCGAGGCGAAGACCGAAGCGGTAGGCAACGGTCGAGGCTCGACCGCGTCGCTCTCGATGCCCGAGGGAACGCTGTTGGCGGTGCCTGTCCCGTGGGGATGACGACCGGGCCACGACAAAAAGAGCACGAACGCACCGACCGAAAGCAGACCGGCGAGCGCGAGCGCGACGAGGCGCGTGCGATCGAGGCCGGAAGGCGGAAGGGCGGCGGCATCGGAAGACGTGGTCTGCGGCTCCAGGCTGTCGGTGCCCGAGCGCGGCGCGTGCGAGACTCGTCCTGGAGGAAACGGGTTGGGGGAGAGCACGCGCGGGAGCTCGCCGCTGCTCAGGGGCAGCTGGACGCCGGGGAAGCTTCCTCCACTGGACGGCGCGTGCACGGGAATCTCGCCGCTCGGTGAAGAGGCCCGATCGAATGCGGGAAACGAGCCGCTCCCGTGGCCGGGGGCATACGGCATGCTGATCGGGATCTTCGCGCTGCTGCGGCTGCTGCGAGGAACGTGCACGGGCACGTGGCCGCTGCTCCGCGGGTAGGGCGTGATGCGGCTCTCGCCCGTGCCGGTGTTGGCGAGCGAGAGATGGAACGGATCGGCTTGTCGGCCGGAGACGAGCACCGGCGAAGGGCTTCGTTGGCCGTAGGCATCGAGCTGAATCGGGCCCGAGAGTGGAGGTGGCGGTGCGTCCGGCAGATCGACCAGAGACGAGAGCGCCGTGCCGAGCGCGACCGCCGAGGCGAACCGGTCGTTGGGGCTCTTGGCGAGGCAGCGGTAGACGATCTCGGCGAGGTCGTGGGGGACGTGGGCCGGAAGCTCCGGTGTGGGCTGGTTGTGCACGCGGATGAGCACGCCGCCGATGGAGTCGTCGTAGAAGGGCAAGAGCCCGGTCAAACACTGGTAGAGCAACACGCCGACCGACCAGACATCCGCTCGAAAATCGACCGTCTTGGACGAGACGATCTGCTCCGGCGCCATGTAGTAGGGCGAGCCCATCATCATGTTGGTGAGCGTCTCGCCCGCGCCGACCGCGCCCTCGCGCTGCTGCTTGGCGATGCCGAAGTCGATGAGCTTGATGGTCTCGACTCCTTGCCGACCTTCCGCTGCGCCCGTCGTGACGAAGACGTTCGAGGGCTTGAGATCGCGGTGCACGATGCCCTTCGCGTGGGCTTCGGCCAGGCCTTCGCAGACCTGGATGGCGAAGTCGACCGCGCGTGCCGGATCGAGTGGCCGCTCGGCGATGAGCTCGGAGAGGTCTTGGCCGGACAAAAACTCCATGGCCAAGTAGAGCGAGCCGTCGGCGAGGGTTCCGGCATCGTGGAGAGCGGCGATGTGCGGCGACTTGAGCGACGCCAAGATGCGCGCTTCGCGGAGGAAGCGGGCGCGTAGGTCGGGGTCGGGGAGGGCGTTCTCGACCATGACCTTGATGGCCACCGGCTGCTCCAGCAGAAGATGTGTGCCCTTCAGCACGATCCCCATGCCACCTTCGCCGATCACCGCGTCCACGCGGTAGCGTTCGGCCACGACCGTCCCGATCAAGGCGCGTGCGCGTTGCCCTTCTTCTTGGCCCGGGGTCTGTCCCTGGGGCTGAGGGCTCTCGGCCTCCGGCTGCATCGGTGCGTTAGACGTTCACCGATGTGATTCGATTTGTCGAGCGGAACGGGAGGGACGCACGACCCGAAAAGTTCGGCTAGCGTACAGGGACGATGGCGCCCTCGGTGAGACCACGAACCCTCTCGTCCATGATGATTCGAGGCTTGTTTTGTGCGGGTTTCGTGGCGCTCGCCTCGTGCTCGGCCATCCTCGGCTTGGATGAGCTGCCCCCCAAAATGGGCTCGGACGCGGCCGTCGCCGACGCCTCGATTTCTTTCGACGCAGCGCTTCCCGATACCTCGGTGGAGGCCTCGACCGACGCGGGAGGAGACAGCGCGCCGGTCGACGCGGGCCCGTGCGATCCGACCAAGCTGATGACCGACAAGAACCACTGCGGCGAGTGTGGGCACGTCTGCCGCACGTCGTGTACCGGCGGTGTGTGCGACGCCGACCGTGTGGCCGACGTTGCGGGCATCCCGCGTGGGTTCTTCGTGCAAGCAGGCTCGTTCTACCTGGCGACGCTCGACGGCGCGAGCGCCAAGGTGCTCTCGTGTCCGGTGGGGGCCCTCTGCCCGACGCCCAAAGACGAGTACCTGTCGCAGGCCGACGACATTCGTCTGGTGAGCGTGGTCGCGGACGAGCTCACCTTTGCCGTGACCGGAAGGAACAACGGGCCGACGGCGATCTACGGCTGCAAAGCCGGTAGCTGTCTCGGCTCCACTGCCATCTTGAGCGAGCCCGGCACGGTGATCGACGTCCGCGACGTACGCGCGGGCACCGACAAGCGCTGGATTGTCTACACGACGGCCCTGAATGGCGTCTTCTACAACATGGGTACGAGCTCGACGCGAACCGTGACGGCGCTGAAGAGCACCACCTTGCTCGGCTGGAACGGGACTTACCTCTTCGCGCGGGGCACGGCCGATCTCCAGCGCGTGCCCTTGACGACTCCGGTCTTGGGGACGCCGGTTTCGGTCCCGCTCTCGGATTTTCCAGGCGTTCGGCAATTCTTGTGGAATGGCGGCGCGACCACGCTGGTGGCCACACAAGACCATCTTTACGCGTGCGCCGGCGGCGATCCGGAGTGCACCAACAAGACCGATTGCGCCCTCACGGCCGACGCTCCACGGTTCACCTTCGACTCCACGTCGGTCGGGTACGTGAAGGCGGGAAAGCTGACCACCGCTCCGTTCAACGGCTCCTGCGCCGGGCAGGTCACCGTGGGGGATGCCACGCCTGCAGCTCCCGAGAGCGGACCGTCGATCGGACTCGACGGCACGTACGCGTTCTGGGTCGAGCGTGTCGGCGCGCGCAGCGTGGTGTACCGCCGCGCGCGTTAATCGCGCCCTCGTCAGGGGCAGGCCGCCTTGCAGCTCGCGTCTTGGCAGGCGGTGACCTTTTGCGCGAGCGAGAGGCCCTTGGGGTGGTCGTTTCCGCATTGCGTCTGCGAAGTTCCGGCGCCCAAACAATCGTAGAAGGCGAGGCAATCCGGGGAGTCGAGGCACGCGGTCTCTTCGGCGCAGCACTTCCCGTCCATGCAGGCGTCGCAGCCGTTGTTGCCGCTCGTGAGGTCTTCGCAATGCAGCTTGCCAGCGTCGGCCGTTCCGCCCCCGTCGGTCCCGCCGCCGCCGAGCAAACACTGCGCGTAGGCGCCGAGGGCGTCGTTGCAGCCTTCGAGCTTGGCTTTGCCCTTGGCGTCGCAGCCGGTCACTTTGCCTTCGTTGGCCGAGCACTTGATGAGCGCCTCTACCTGCGTCTTGCAGGTGCTGGGCGTCTCGGTGAGCTGTTTTTGGCAGTCGGACTTGCACGAAGGCGCCGCGCTGCAGCTCGCTGCGGTCACCTTGGCGCAGAACGTGTCGCAGTCCGGAGAGCTCGCCGTGGTGGACGAGTCGCTCGCTCCGCTGTCCGAGGTGGAGGTGCTGCCGCCGTCGTCCACCACCCGGACGGTGGCGCTCGAGCAGCCGGTTGCGGAGAGGCCCGCGACGAGGAGAGACGTGGCGAAGACGGTGGTGAAGGCTTTGTACGTGTGGTGCATGGCGAGGTCTCTCCCGATTGATGACAAGAGGAAGCAGCGTGCGCCTCGAGGCGAGGGCGACGAGAGTGAGTGCGGCGCGACCTTTCGTTTTACGAGAAATACGTCCTCGCGCTTTCCTCTTTCGTCCGAGAAAAAGAGCGCATTCACGCGGCGATTTCGTTGAATGAAGTCGCTCGAGATTCGTCGCGCTTCCGCTTCGGGCTCAGAGCTCGAAGGCGCCGTTGTCGCCGCGCTGGCCGGCCGTGTTGGAGCCCCAGCAGCGGACCTGACCCTTGGCCATGGCGCAGGAGTGCTTGCCTCCGGCCGCCACGTATTCCGCGCCGAACTCCGCGTGCAAGGACACGCGCGGCCCGACCTCTTGCGTGCCGAGCGGAGTGCCGCTGAGCTGGCCCTTGTCGTCCGAGCCCCAGCAGGTGATCTCGCCGCTCTTGGCGCGTGAGCAGGTGTGATCGTGACCGGCGCGCACTTCGACGAGGTCGGGCAAGGACGTGATCACCTCGGCGGAAGGGCGCGCTGCACCTTTGCCTTTACCGAGCTGTCCGAGGTCGGATGCGCCCCAGCAGGCGACGCGCGTGGTCTCGAGCAAGGCGCACGCGTGGGCCCGGCCGCACGTGACCTGCACCGCGCGGCTCGAGAGGCCCAAGACTTTTCCGGCGGTGGCCCGGTCCGCGAAGGTGCCGTCTCCGAGCTGTCCGCGTTCGTTCGCACCCCAGCAGTACACCTCGCCCGTGCTGCTCACCGCACACGTGAAGGCGCCTGCGGGAGAGGCCGCCACGTCGACGAAACGCACGTCCGAGACCGGCACGTCGGTGGGGACGACCGCGGTGTCGACGGTGCCGAGACCGAGCTGGCCATGGCCTTCGAGGCCCCAGGTGCGCACGCGACCGTCTTCGGTCAGCGCAGCGCCGTAGTAGAGGCCGGAGCGAAGCTGCGCGATGCCGCCGCCGAGCTTGAGCACGTCGAGAGGCAAGTACCAGACGGTGTGGATGGGCTTGGGCGCGCCGTTATTGACCGAGCTCTGACCGAACACGGCGTCGCCCCAGCAGCGCGACCGTCCGTCTTCCGAGAGCGCGCAGTAGGCGAAGGCCGAGCCGGAAAGCGCGATCACGCCCTTCTCCGAGTCCGCCACCGGGACCGGAACGATGCTCTTGGCGGGTTCGCGCGAGCCGGTCCCGAGCTCGCCGTATTCGTTGCCGCCCCAGCAGAGCACCCCGCCGCTCGGAGCGATGGCGCACGTGGACGAGCCTCCCGCCGCGAGCTTTTGAGCCTTTCGTTCGTTGCGGATGCCGAGTGGTCCACCGTCGGGCGCGAGCGCGGTGGCATAGGAGCCCACCTCGATGCGGTTCGTGCACGAGACGCTGCCGGACGAGCCGAAGACCAGCGCGGACGCGAGCGTGAGCAGGCACGCGCCGAACCGCCCGGCTTCGCGGGGAGCGCGAGCGTCCCGGACGAAGCGGACCTTCGACGCGAAGGTCGAGGCGAGGGAATGTCGGCGTTCCTTTTCGCGCACGCGAGGTCCTTTTCGGCACTATGCGGGAGCTGGGCCCGTTCGCAAGCGCTTCGGACCCGGGAGACCCTCGGAGGCTCGGCGGGACGTGCGCTCGTGTTGAAGCTTGCCGAGCAGGCTGTTAGAGGCTGCCGCATGGTAAAGGCCGCGCTCCTCGGCGTCATCGTGCTCGTCGTCGGGCTCTCGACGTACTTCGGGTTTCAGCCGTCTCACGCGGGACAGCCGAGCTTCCTGCTCATCGTGGGCCTGCCGAACGTCCTGCTCGCGGCGGCCGGGCTCTTCTACGCGCATCGAGACGGCGTGCTGAAGCACTGGTTCGGGGTGCGCGGAGGCGACTTCTCCATCGGGTTCGTCACCGCGGGCGCGCTCTTCGGAGCGGCCTGGGCCTTCACCAAGGCCTTCATTCCCCCGGCCTCGCCGCGCGCGGCCTGGCTCGCCAAGATCTACCTGCAGACCGGAGACCCCAAGTTCTTGCGTGGTCACGTGGCCGTCGTGGTGCTCGGTCTCGTGGGCATGGCCATCTGCGAAGAAATCGTGTGGCGCGGGCTCGTGGTGAGCTTGCTCGAAGAGCGGGTCGGCTCCCGTCGCGCTTGGATTTATGCCCCCGTGCTGTACGCACTCGCGCACGTTCCGGCCGCCTTCGCCATGCGCGACTCGGTCGCCGGCCCGAGCCCGCTCTTGCCGCTCGCCGCCCTCGGCTGTGGTCTCGTGTGGGGTTTTTTGAACCGCAAGCTCGGAAGGCTCACTCCCGGCATCTTCTCCCACGGGCTCTTCCTGTGGTGCATGGTCATGATGTTCCGTCTCTGGGGCCCTTCGGTCTGAGCCACCGGCCGAAGACCGTGTAGGATCCAGGCCTTCATGGCCCTTCCGCGGTCGCACTTCGAGCCGAAGCATCCTCGCGTCGAGCGTGCGCGCGCGCGTCTCGTCGAGACCTTGCGCGAGCGCCAGATCGCGCCCACCGAAGACCTCACGCTGCTCGGCGCGCTGCTCATGGCGGCCTACCCCGCGCTCGTGCACCCGCTGCTCGCGCATCCGGAAGACCTGGTCTACGTGGTGCGTTCGGGCATCAAGGTGCGCAGAGACGCGCGCGCCTACGCGCGGCTCGTGAAGGCGGCGTGTCCCGATCCGACCGATCACGAGGGGGTGCTGCGAGGGCTTCGTATCTTCGCGCGCCGAGAGAAGCTGCGCATCGCCGCGCGCGAGCTCTTCCCCACGTTGGGAGACGCGGACGTGGCGGGCCGCGAGCTCTCGGATCTCGCCGACGCGTGCGTGCGCACCGCGCTCGCCGAGGCGGTGACCTGGGCGACCGCGCGTTTCGGAGAACCACGCACGATCGAGGGAGGCAAGCTCGTGGGCTTCACCGTGCTCGGCATGGGAAAGCTGGGCGGTCAGGAGCTCAACGCGGGAAGCGATGTCGACCTCTTGCCGTTCTACGAGACCGACGAGGGCGAGCTCGTCAAAGACGGCGTCCCGAGCGACGTCTCGATTCATGAGTACTACACGCGAGTCACACGAAGGTTCACGGCGACCCTGGACGACGCCACCCCCGACGGCGTGGTCTGGCGCGTCGACTTGCGTCTCCGGCCCGAGGGCTCGCGAGGGCCTCTGGTGAACGCGCTCGCGGCGGCCGAGCGTTACTACGAGAGCTTCGGTCGCACCTGGGAGCGTGCGGCGCTGCTCCGCGCGAGGCCCGTGGCCGGCTACGGCGATCCGCGCTTCGGAGACGACGTCCTGGCGGCGCTCTCTCCCTTCGTGTGGCGCCGGGTGGTCAAGCCGCAGATCGCCGCCGAGATGGCCCAGCTCGTGGTGCGCGGACGCGCCGAGCTCTCGTCCGATCCGGAGCGTGATCTCAAGCTCGGCGTGGGGGGCATTCGGGAGGCGGAGTTCTTCGTGCAGTCGCTGCAGCTCGTGTGGGGCGGGCGCGAGCCCGAGCTGCGCAGCTCGTCCACGTTGGAGGCGCTGCTTCGCTTGCGCTCGCGAGGCCTCGTGACCGAGCGTGAAGCTCGCGACGTGCGCGACGCCTACCTGTCCCTGCGGCGCATCGAGCACCGCATCCAGAACGCGACTCTCTTGCACACGCACGAGCTGCCCAAAGGACCGGTGCTCGAGGCCATCTCGGAGAGCCTCGGGTTCTCCGACGTGAGCGCGTTCGAGGCAGATCTCGCCGCGACCCGCGCGCGTGTGGCCGAGCGCCTCGCGTCCATCGTCTCGAGCTCGTCGCCGGACGCTGACGGGGCGGACGGCGCGAGCGAGCCGGCCATCGATCCCGAGCTCGAGAAGCTCTTCGCGGCGCTCGACTCGGGCGAAGAAGAGCGCGTGCGCGACGCCCTATCGAAGGACTTCGGGCTGGCTCCGGACCTTCCGCGTCACCTTTTGGCGCTCGCCAAGCGGCACGACGATCCGCTCGGCTCGAAGACGCGCGATTCGTTTCCGCTCGTGGCGCGCGAGACCGTGCGCGCGCTCGCCGAAGCCGGTGATCCGGAGCAAGCCACGAGGCTCTTGGGTGCCTTTTTCTCGCGATTACGCACGCCGGGCGTGTACGTGCGCGCGCTCGCCGAGGACATCCGCGTGCTCTATCGGCTGGTCGGCTTGTTCGGCGCGAGTGCGTTCTTGGGCGGCGCGCTCACCGGGCACCCGGAGCTCGTCGATCGGCTGCTCTTCGCTCGGGGCGCTCCCACTCCGGAGACCGCTCGCGCGGCCATCGCCGAAGAGCTCGCTGCACCGAAAGACGTGGAAGACGATCCGGCCGACGCCCTCGTCGGTGCGCTTCGGCGAGCCAAGGGCCGCGTCACCATGGAGGTCGGCTTGGCCGAGCTCTCGGGTGAGCTTTCGTCGCGCGAGGCGCAACGCGTGCTCACGGCGCTGGCGGAAGAGACGCTCGTGCGGGCTCTCGCGCTCGCCCTCGACGAGCGAAAGCTCGTGGGTGGGCTTTCCGTCGTGGGCATGGGTAAGCTCGGCGGACGCGAGATCGGCTACGGCTCGGACCTCGACATCTTCTTCGTCTACGACGGCGACAAGGACGACGAAGACCTGGCCGAGCGTTACGTGCGCACGGCACAGCGCGTACTGCGTCTCGTGAGCGTTCCGCACGGCGCAGGCCCGGGCTACGAGCTCGACACACGTCTTCGTCCTTCGGGAAATCACGGCCTTCTGGTCGTGTCTCTGGAGGCGTTCCGCCGCTACCATGGTGAGCGTGAGGGCAAAGATCCGGAGGCGGCGGACTGGGAGCGTCAGGCGCTCTTGCGCGCGAGGCCGGTCGCGGGAGATGCCGTCGTGGGGGCCGCGGTGATGGCGGTCGCGACGACCGCCGCGTACGAGCGAGGCGCGCCGGACGCCGCACGCATGCATCATCTGCGAATGCGCATGGAGAAAGAGCTGGGGCGCGAGCGTCGAGGCGAAGGTCGCGCGCGTATCGACCTCAAGGTCGGTTATGGCGGCCTGGTCGACGTGGAGTTCGCCGTCCAGTACCTCCAGATGATGCACGGCACGGACCCCGAGGTGCGAACCCCGGAGACCGAAGCCGCGCTCGGCGCGCTCGAGGGGCGCGGTTACGTCGACGCGCACACCGCCGCCGTGCTCGGTGAGGGCTACCGCGCGCTGCGCCGCCTCGAGCAGGCCTTGCGCATTTCGAGCGGCACCGGGCAGACGGTGCTCGAAGAGGGACAGCCCACGCTGCCCCTGCTCGCTCGCCGGCTCGGCATGCGCGACGGCCCCTCGGGCACGGCCGCGCAGGCGCTTTTCGCACGGGTCTTCGCGGTGAACCGCGACGTGCGTACGGCATACCTCGAGGTCCTCGGCCGAGACCTCCCTCCACCTTCGCTCCCCGACGGAAAACCTGCCTCCACGGTGCACCTTTGAAGACTCGCGCATTCGCTAGCTTGGGTATGGGTGGCCTTTTGTCCGCGGCGTTCTTCGCGTGTGGACCGCGTGAGCTGCCGGTCGAGCACGCGCGAACGCAGGCTCCCGCCGAAGACGCGCAAGTCGCGGCGGAGGACGAGCCCTCGAGCTATACGCTCGCGCCTTGGGGAGGACTGACCACGGACCAGGTGCCGCTCGGAAAGTCCGAGACCGGGCTGCTCGTGGAAGGCGTGCGCATCGTGTCGTCGGGGCGTCACATGCGCGCCGCGAACGAGGTGGCCACCTCGCCGCTCACCCATGCCGAGGTGGTGCCCGCGCGCTTCGGAGGCGGCTTTCTCTTCTACAACGACACGTCGATCTACTGGTCGGATCGCTTCGACGGATCGCTGAAGGCGGTCGCGTATTTCCCGGACGCGCGTCTTTCGGACGTGGTCTTCGCGTTCGACCGCGCGCTCGTGCGCAGCTCCGACGGACAGCGCTGGATGATCAAGGTCCCGTCCGGCGAACGCGTCTCGATCGAGCCGGCCGGGCTCGCCGACTTGGTCGCTCGCGAAGATGGGCTCGGGCTCGTCTTGACCGACACGGGGCGCCTGCTCGCGACTCACGAGGCGGGGAAAATCTGGCGCGACGTCACCACGCAGTTGAAAGGGGCACCGGCCTCGCTGGTCGAGCGTGACGACGGTCTCTACGTCACCAATCAAGAGGGTGGCGCTGCGCGGCTCGAATCGGGCGGACGCCTGGCGCGGGTCGAGCAGGTGCCCGACGCACCCGTGAAAGATCGCGATCCCCGCTGGCGGAGCGGCGAGGCCCCGATCCGCATGGCGGCGCGTGCCGGTGTGCCCGCCGAAGACGAGGGCACGGCGCTGGTCTCCGCTCAAGGCGACCTCTTTCGCATCTCGCTGCGTACGGGGGAGATCGTCTCGGTGCAGGCCGGCAAGCTCCCACCCGACGCCACCTGCGAGGCGGTGCGCACCTCGGAAGATGCCCTCTTTCTGTGCACGCGCCACGGCATGAGCCAGGAGCGTCTCGTCGTCTCGGGCACGCTCTACGGAAAGACGCCGCAGATCGAGCAGACCTTCGTCGGCTATGCGCCTTTCTACGTAGGGGACGACGGCGCCATCGCCTATGCGGGACCGTGCAGTGGGCCTGCTCGCGACGGCGTCGCCTGTGTGCGTTCCTCCGCAGGCTCGTGGCAGGAACGCGGTGGTCAGTCCGGAGCGAACGACGCGGGCGTAGCCGGTCCGCTCGGCTACCTGGTTCCGCGGAACGACGGCACGGCCGTGAGCCTCGCGCTCGAGGCCAAGCCGCCCACCATCACGGACCTCGCCACGGGCGACGTGCGCACCTTCGCCGATACCGATTTTCCCTCCGGCGGGAAGCGCTACGGTGGCGGAAAATACGGCGGATCGACAGCCATCTACCGTGACTGGTCGTACGGCGCGGACGGTGTCTTGCGCGGCTGGCAGGGTGCGCGGGCGGTGGTCATCCCGCCCACCGGGGCGCCGACCTCGAGCGCCTTCGTGGGAGACAATGCCTCGTACGGACACTCGGGCGTGCATGGTCTCGGCATGACCCCGGAGGGGCGACTCTACCAGACCTCCGACCGTGGTCTCACCTGGACCGAGGTGGCCGCGCCTCCTTCCCAGAGCACCGCGTCCGGCGCGCGTCGTTCGGCGGGTGGCATGCAGTGTGGGCCCATCGGCTGCACCATTGGGGCGTGGATTCGCGTCGGGTATCGGGACGAGCCGGCTCGTCGCGATCCCCGACGCGTGGAAGTCGCGCCTCCGTCCGAGGTGAAGACCTTCGCGGAGGGCAAGCTGCTCGCCTGCGAGACGACCGGTCCGCAGCGCGGGAAAGCGCTTCCTTCGGGGGATCGCGAATTCGGCTTCGGAGCGACGTTCCTGCCCACCGGTGTGGAGCCTGCGCATTTCATGCGCACGAGCCTGCACCCGGTGAACGGCGGCGAGGGAGGCGACGGCGACGAGTCCGCCAAGCGTGCCATGTCCATTCCCGCGACCACCGGCTTCCGGCACGCGTTCTCCTACCTCGCGCCCTTCGATCCCTCGGGTACGATCCGCACCGGGGCGATCGTTTCGGCCGATGTCGCTGCCGCTGCGCGGGGCTCGAACGTCTCGGTGGACGACCTCGTCGCGGACTTCTCGCTCGCTCGGGTGGTGCCGGTCACTCCTGTAGATCCAGGTGCGCCAGGGAACGTTCTTTTCTCGAACGACCGGCTCTTCTTCGAGTTGCGCGCGGGCGGTACGCGCGCCGGGCTCATGCCCGAAGACGCGTCGCTCACGCCCATCTCCGCCGCCGATACGACCACCGACGAGCTCGTGGTGCTCGCCTCGAACGGGAGCATGAACGCCGTGTACAAATTGTCACGCGGCGGTGGGCTCACCACCGTATTCGAGTGGCGTGGCGGCGACGACGCCGAGCGATATCCGGCCAATCCGGATGCCGTGGCCCTCGGTCCGCACGGCGAGATCGGCGTCATTCGGATGCCCAGCGGCTCCGAGCCCGCTTCGGCCGGCGACCCGGCGCGTCTGCTGCTGCCCAAGGGTAAAGAGGGAAAGCTCGCGCCGTGGTCCACGATCGCCCTGGCCGATTCGCCGGAGTGCAAAGCGGACCCTGCGGGATATCGGGCCACGGTGCAGGTCATGGCCGATTGGATGCGCATCGACCCGACCCAGGAGCGCGCGGACACGTCGTCTCCCGTGCTCGCCCGCGTGCGTTGGAGCGAGACCCGCGTCTGTTTGGAAGGTCTCGAGGTTCGGCGCAAAGGAACCGAAGGCGACAAGAAAGAGCCGGGCCGCCACTTCGAGCAATGGAGCGTGCTGCGTGTGCTGCCGCAGCTGCAATCCTCCCGCATCGCCGTGGGCTCCGGCTTCGACCTGAAGCAGCCCGAGAAGTGCGTGGTGAAGTGAGCTCGCCGCGGAACGGCTCCTGAGCCACCGCTCCTGTCCAGCGGAGACTTCGATGGTCGCCTTGTGGACCCCTTGTCGACGAGAGAGCGACCGGCCCGAGTGGGCGGCTGTCGTCGGCTTCACGAACGTGCGTCCAGGAGCGCTCGGCCGAGAGCATCTCGGGTCGAAATGTCCATGCAATCGGACGTGAGGTTCAGCTCCTCCTCGACGCGGACGAACGTCGGGTGGTTTTGGCTCTCGACGAGAGCATATGTTCGGGGTTCTTCTATGCGGGGCACGGCGTCTTGAGCCGTGCGAGGCAAGCGCTCGCGAGCGTCCAGACCGACCTGCCCTGAGCGTCGCCAGGCGTCCGTCTCGAGTCGACGGCGCACCTCTCGGGGCGCGCCCGCGAGCGACGCCCTTCACGGAGCGCACCGTAGGCCGTTGACCCAAAGAAGGTCAGCGCCATGAAGAATCACGTCTCGCGGAATCGCCTCGGTTCGTTCGTCTTGTTTCTGCTCGCCGCGAGCTGTTCCAGCCCCGCGCTGTTCGACACGGAGCCCGCTGAGGACTCTGCGGACGAAGCGGGTGGGGCCGGGGGCGAGACTGCGGTCCGTGATGGAGCTCAGCCTGTCGATGCCGCGAGAGACGCCCGCGATGCGAGCGATGTCCGCGATGCCAGGGATGCGGGAGACGCCCGCGATGCGAGCGATGCGAGCGATGCGAGAGACGCTAGCGATGCGGCTGATGCAAGCGACGGGAGCGATGCGAGCGATGCGAGTCTCGTGGACGCGGACGCCCAGGTCGAAGCCGAAGCGGGTCCCACGTTCCCGTACGACACGCGTCGCTTGGTCGCCGCGCTTGCCACTTCGCCCAACGCCAACGCGGACCTCTACGTCATCTCGACGACCGGGACGGCGCCCGTTCCGCTCACGCAGACCCCCAATCGGCACGAGCTTGCGCCGCGTTGGTCCCCCGACCACACGAAGATTGCCTTTCTGGCGACGAGTCCGGGGCCCAGTCCTTCGACGAACGTGGAGCTTTGGGTGATCGATGCGGACGGCTCGAACGAGCGACTCTTGGCGAGCGGAGTCGACGGCTCTTTGTGGCCTGCGACATGGAGTCCGGATGGCACACGGATCGCTTATCTCCATGAGATGCCGTCGTGCGAGCCTCCGTGGAACCCGAACTGGGACGGAGCCGATACGTGCATCGACGAGCTGCACGCAGTGCGTCTCTCCGATGGGGTAGATGAGGATCTCGACCTCATGTTCTCCCACGACAAGTTCGGACTTGAGCCCGCGTGGCTGAGCGACGGGAGAATTTCCTACTTTTGGCTGTGCCGGGGGGAAGGATGCAATGACCAAGGTGGCTGGTACTTCGTCCTCGCCCTAGGGACCTCTCTTGGGACTCAATGGCCAACACAATCGACTTACGCTGGCTTCGCGGAGAACGCGTGGTTTCGACAGCGCGCTCACAAACGCGACCCGCGCTCCTGGGTCTCGGTCGAGCTGCGTATGGGATGGTCGGAGTCGCCCGCGGGATCGGTCCACCTACCTGGCGTACGCGGAGGAGATCAAGGCCCGATCGTCCTCTGCACCGCCCTCAATACCAACTGGGCTGGAGGCATCGACGCCACGTGCCCGCGCCTGGTCGACGATCCGATGGCGTGGTCCCCTCGCTGGAATCCGGAAGAGACGCGCGTGGCGTATCAGCGCACGGACGGCATCTGGGTCACGGAAGTGCCTGCTGTGCCCGGACGTGCGCCCACGCAGCTGTTTCCCGCGACGAACGAGATCTCGGGCTTCGATTGGTGAGTGCTTCGCGCCATCGCCTCGCCCTCGGGGACTCCCGGCGACGCGTCGAAAGACGGACGCTGCCCTCTCGTACTGCAGAAGGAGACCAGGCCGCCCTCGAGACCAGCGCGACGCCCTTCACGGAGCGCACCGCTGGCCGTTGACCCAAAGAAGGTCAGCGCCATGAAGAATCACGTCTCGCGGAATCGCCTCGGTTCGTTCGTCTTGTTTCTGCTCGCCGCGAGCTGTTCCAGCCCCGCGCTGTTCGACACGGAGCCTGCCGAGAACCCTTCGGACGAAGCGGGCGTCGCGAACGAAGCGGGCGGGGCTGGTGGCGAGGCGGCGGGCCGTGATGGAGCTCAGCCTGTCGATGGCGCGAGAGACGCCCGCGATGCGAGCGATGCGAGCGATGCCAGGGATGCCAGGGATGCGGGAGACGCCCGCGATGCGGCTGACGCGAGCGATGCGAGAGACGCTAGCGACGCGGCTGATGCAAGCGACGGGAGCGATGCGAGCGATGCGAGTCTCGTGGACGCGGACGCCCAGGTCGAAGCCGAAGCGGGTCCCACGTTCCCGTACGACACGCGTCGCTTGGTCGCCGCGCTTGCCACCTCGCCCGCCGCCAACGCGGACCTCTACCTTATCTCCACGACGACGGGGACGGCGCCCGTTCCGCTCACGCAGACCCCCAATCGGCACGAGCTTGCGCCGCGCTGGTCCCCCGATCACACGAAGATTGCCTTTCTGGCGACGGCGGGCCCTGCAGGGGCCAATCCGTCGTTCAATGTGGATCTTTTCGTGATCGACGCGGACGGCTCGAACGAGCGGCTCTTGGCGACCGGAGTCGACGACACGTCGTGGCCTCCGACGTGGAGCCCGGACGGCACGCGGATCGCTTATCTTCACGGACTCGGGTCGTGTGCTCCGCCATGGGATCCGAATCACTGCGTCGCCTACTCGAGCAGTGAGGAATTGCACGCGGTACGCCTCGCCGACGGGGCGGACGAAGACCTCGGCCTCATGTTCTCGAACGACAAGTTCGGACTCGAGCCCGCGTGGCTGAGCAACGGAGATCTCTCCTACTTCTGGATATGCCGAGGAGAAGCCTGCAACGGATGGGACGGCTCTTACTTCGAGCTGCCCCTCGGTACCTCGCTGGGCGCTGCAGACTGGCCGCGAAAATCGATCGAAGCCAGGTTCGCGCAGAACGCGTCGTTTCGGCAGCGCGCCCACAAGCGCAACGCGAGTCATTGGTGGGCATCGGTCGAGGTCCTCGAGGTCGCATCCGGCTCGCCGGCGAGGACGGTCCACGCGCCTGGCTCACGTGGGGAAGATCAAGGCCCCATCGTCCTCTGCACCCACCCCATCTGGTGGTCCGTTTACCTCGTCGCCACCTGCTCCCGCCTGGTCGACGATCCGATGGGGTGGTCTCCGCGCTGGAATCCCGAGGAGACGCGCGTGGCCTATCAGCGCACGGACGGCCTATGGGCCGTCGATGTGCCGGTCGTGCCCGGACGTGCGCCCACGCAGCTGTTTCCCGCGACGAACGAGATCGCGGGCTTCGATTGGTAGGTGGGCGGCTCAGAACGCCAACGCCAACGAGCCCTTCGCGCTCACTTCGATGCTTGCCGTCTCCTGATTTCGAGCGCCCGCGAGGACTCCGACCGCGCGGGGACCCGCGAGGAACGTGAGGTTCTTCGTGATTGGCACGACGAGATCGACGTCCAGGGACGCATGAAGGCGAAGGAAGGCTTCGTCTGCCTCTACCCCGGGCAGGCGGACGTCGGTCGTGCGGTATCCGGTGTCCATGCCGACCGCCGCGCGCGGCCAGATGGCGAGGGAGTCTCCGATGGGAACGTAGTAGCCAATCCGAGGCGCGAACGTGACGCTGAACCCGGAGTACGGAATCTCGCCGCCGAGACCACCTAAGGTGCCCGCGTTCGACGAGCGCCAAGTGTAGTCGAAGCCGAGGTCTCCCCCGAGGGTGAGGCGGTTTGCGACGAACACGTCGAAGGAAGGTCGAATGCCGACTTGGGTGGTTGTCGTCTCGTTGGTGTAGAACTTTTGGCGCCCGTGGCGGAAGGTGAAGACTCCAGCCTGGAAGAGCGAGCCGCGCCCGTCGGCCGAGAGCCCCACTACGCGGTCGATCACGAGCGTGCCTGGCTTTCCGAGAAGCGTTCTCTCCGTCGGCTTTTCTTGCGCCGTATCTTGGGCGGACGCCAATCGAGAGAAGAGGACGAGAGCGAGGCTCACGAGGGGGACGACGAGCGGGCGAATAGGGTCGGTCAGTTTCATAAGGAGGCCTTTCTGTGGTGCTTGCAAGCTTCGAGAAAGGCACGGCATTTCGGTGGTCGTGACGATTGCCAACTTGGCGTGCAGGCTTCGCGGCGAGCATCGCGGAGCGACAGATTGACCAATGCACCCGATGAGCCTCGCGCTTCGTTCGTGATGTCACGGGGGACCGAGTCGACCGTCCACACTTCGATCGAACCCACGCCTCCGCCCGAGGCTGATACCCTCTCCGCCATGAGCATTCTGGTGACCGGAGCGGGTGGTGCGTTGGGTTCTTCGGTGGTGCGGACCTTGGCCGCGCGTGGACACAAAGTCGCGCTGGTGGATCGCAGCGCGGGCGCGATCGAAAAGCTGGCGGCCGAGGTCTCGGGCGTGTTCGCGGTGGTCGACGACGCGAGCCGTGAGTCGTTCGCGGAGGCGCTGGCTTCGTGCGAAGCCGCGGGAGGCGAGCCGGTGTCGGGGGCCGCGCTCGTGGCGGGAGGCTGGGCCGGAGGACGCGCGGCGCACGAGGGCGACGCTTCGCTCTCGGACATGCTGGAGAGCAACCTGCGTACGGTGGAGTCGGCCTTCGCGGCCCTCTTGCCGGGCATGGTCGCGCGACGCAAGGGAAGCCTGGTGCTGGTCGGATCGCGCAACGTGGAGCGTCCGTGGGCGGGCAAGGGCTCGGCGGCGTACACGGCCAGCAAAGCCGCTGCGGTGAGCTACGCGCAAGCCGTGGCCGCCGAGGTGCTCGAGCACGGCGTGCGCGTCAACTCCATCCTGGTGAGCACCATGGACACCCCGGCCAACCGTAGGGGCATGCCCGACGTCGATCCCTCGACTTGGGTCTCCACCGAGTCGGCGGCCGGCGTCATCGTGTTTTTGCTCTCGGACGAGGCGCGGGACATCTCCGGGGCCGCGCTTCCGGTCTACGGCCGCGCATAATGACCCGCGCTTCCGAGGGGTTACGCTGCCTCGCGGAAAAAGATCAAAATCGTCTCGGACGGTTGTCACCAAAGGGCAGGGCGCTCGCGTTGACGAGACGAACGCCACGAAGACGTGGCCCCCAAGGAGCCGACCCATGCCCGCACCCGTACCCTCCGTGAGCTTCTCGTCGTCCTCGTCGCCCTCGTCGCATCTCGCACCCGCCACGCTCGCGCTCCGTGAGACCCACCTCTCGGTCTCGGCGCGTGGTGGTCTTGCGCGTCTCGTGCTCGAGCAGCGCTTCGAGAATTCCCACGACGAGCCGCTGCACGTGACGTACGTGCTTCCCTTGCCTCACGAGGCCGCGGTGAGCGGGTTCACCTTCGAGCTAGGCGAACGCACCGTACGCGGCGAGATCGACACGCGTCACAAGGCCCGTGAGCGCTTCGAGACCGCAGTAGCGAGTGGGCACACTGCGGCCCTCTTGGAAGAAGAGCGCTCCACCGTGTTCACCCAAGAGATCGGCAACGTGCCTCCGCGCACGGCGGTGGTCGCGCGCATCGAGATCGACCTGCGTCTCGTGTGGTTCGGTGCCTCCGCGGCTTCGCGGGGCTCGCAGGGGCAGTGGGAGCTCAGGTTCCCGCTCGCGCTCGCGCCTCGTTATCTGGGTGGCTCGGGGCGCGTGCCGGATGCCTCGCGTGTCTCGGTGGCGCTCGTAGACGAGCTTCCGGTGCGCGCGGGTCTCTCCCTGCACATTGGCGATCGTTTGCCCGACGGTCGCTCGCCCGAGTCTCCCTCGCATGCGCTTCAATGCGTGAAGTCCTCGCAGGGCGAGGGCTTCGAGGTGGGCTTCGGCGGCGACGGGCGCGTGCCTCTCGATCGCGACGTGGTGGTGCGCTGGGACGCGGCCACACTCGAGCCTGCGGCCACCACCACCGTGTACGCCGAGCCGACCGAGCCCACGGCCCACGTGCTTCTCACGGTGGTGCCGCCTTCGCCGCTCGCCGCGACCCGCGCGCTCGCCCGTGACCTCACCGTGCTGCTCGACACGAGCGGATCGATGGGCGGAGAGCCGCTCGCGCAGGCCAAGCGCTTCGCTTCGGCACTCGTGGCGAGCCTCTCCAGCGAAGACACCCTGCACCTGCTCGAGTTCTCGAACGACACGCGAGCGTTCCGGCCCAGGGCTGTTTTGGCTACGGACCAGAGCAAGCGTGAGGCGCTCGCGTGGATTCGTGCGCTGCGCGCTTCCGGAGGCACCGAGATGCGCACCGGCATCCTGCGCGCGCTCCGGGACGTTACGCCCGGTCGCCAGGCTCAAGTGGTTCTGGTGACCGACGGGCTCATCGGGTTCGAGACCGAGATCGTCTCGGCCATCCTGCGCGACAATGCTCAAGGCGCTCGTGTGCACACGGTCGGCGTGGGCTCGTCCGTGAACCGCTCGCTGCTCGCTCCGGCGGCGCGTGCAGGCCGCGGACTCGAAGTGGTGTGCGGACTGGGCGAAGACGTGGAGCCCTTGGTGGAACGGCTCTTGGCGCGCACGAATGCGCCCCTGGTGACCGAGCTCTCGATTGCGGGCGAGGGTCTCGTGGGCACGGCGCTCTCGAAGCTCCCGGATCTCTTCGCGGGTGCGCCCGCGCTCGTGCCGCTGCAGGTGGCGCGTTCGGGAGCCTCGCTCACCCTCACCGGCAAGACCGCCGAGGGGACGTTCTCGCGCGCGATTGTGATCCCGCCCGTCTCCGCGGAGAGCGCGGGTAGCGCCGAGACCTCGGGGCTCGCCACCGTGCGCACGCTCTACGGTCGCGAAGCCGTGGAAGACCTGGAGATGCGCCTGGCCGCGGGCGAATCGAAGACCGAGATCGACCGCGCTGTGGAAGCGCTCGGGCTCACCTACCGCATCGTCACGCGGCACACGTCGTTCGTCGCCGTGGACGAGGTGCGCTCGGTGGATCCCACACGCGCGACGCGCCGGGTGGACGTGCCGCAGGCCGTTCCGTTCGGCACCAGCGCGGAGAGCTTCGGTCTGCGATCGAGTCAGGTCTTGCCCATCGCGGCTCCGGCTCCCTTGGGGATGGTCGCGGACCGGTTCGCGTCGCGGAGCCGAGTGGTCATGCCTCCTCTCGGTGGGATGGCGCCTCCGCCTCCTCCTGCTCCTGCTCCGGCTGCGCGCTCGGCCCCCATGCGTCCGGCCATGCCTCCCGTTCAGACGCCCAAAGCCGCTGCGCCGTCGGCGAGCAGCGCAGGTGGTGGTGGTGAGAGCGAGAAGCGAAAGAAAGAGTCTGCTCCTCCAGCCGAGGTCTCGGCACCCGTGCTGCGCGAAGAGGCGCCTTTGGAGTACGAGGACCGTGGCCCTTCGCCCGAGAAGCCGAGCCTGTTCCGCCGCGCGCTCGACGCCGTATTCGGACGCGACGACGAGGCCGACGAAGACGAAACCTCGTCCGTTCCAGCGTCTCCGCCGGTGTTCCACCCGCAGGCCGAAGTGGCTGAGGGCGGACCCGTGCGCGTGCTCACCGCACGCCTGCGCGCCTGGGATGGCTATCTCCCGCGAGGTGAGGCTTCGTGGCCAGGGGCTGCCCACCCGAGCGGCTCTTCCTTGTTCACGCTCGAGATCACCGTGGAAGACGAGCTCGACTTCTCGCTCGTGACCGCGTTCGCGATCTTCGCGGACGGCACGCGCCTCGAGGTCACGGTGGACCGCACGAAGACCACGGCGGACGGTCTCTACTCGAGAGGCATGTCGGTGCGCATCCACGGGAGCGTGCGGTCCTCCTCCTCGAAGGACGCGCCCGCGTTCATCGAGGTCCTCGGGAAGGGGGAGCCCTTGTCTCTCCGAGTCGTGCGAGTCTGAGGTCGACGATGGAACGCGAAGCCGTGGACGAAGATAGGCACTTGGCCGGCATTGCAGCGGGAGACGCGGACGCCTTCGCGGCGTGGCTCTCGCGCTGCGAAGCGAGCGTGCGTCTCTCGCTCCGCGGCTTCGCGACCGTGGTGGACACCGAAGCCGTGCTGCAAGAGGCATTGCTTCGTGTATGGCAGGCGGCGCCGCGCCTCGTGCCGGACGGAAAGCCCAATTCGCTCCTTCGTTTCGCGGTGCGGGTGGCGCGTAACACGGCGGTGAGCGAGCTGCGGCGCACGCGCTCCCGTGCGGGCGCGGAGCTGCTTCCGGAGCAAGCCGAGAGCGCGCTCGATCGCGAGGCGCTCGAGGCCTCTCCCGAGGCTCCCGATCCGTTCCTCCGCGCGGCCACTGTGGAGTGCTTGGGCAAGCTGCCCGATCGTCCGAAGAGCGCGCTCGCTGCCCGCTTCGAGCACGCCGGTCACGAGCCCGACGACACCCTGGCGAGCCGGCTCGGCATGACGAAGAACACGTTCCTCCAGAACGTGACGCGGGCGAAAAAAGCGCTCGCCGAGTGTCTGCAGGGCAAAGGTATCTCGCTCGCAGGGCTCTTCGGCATCGCGTCGCTCCCAGGTCTTTCCCCGGCCTATGAGGCTCCAGGCGCACACGTTGGCCTTCGCGAACGCGAAGAAGGGAAGCAGCCGTGACGCCGCAGGAGAAAGCCGCCCTGGTCGAAGAAGTGTGCAGCGCGTACCGCGAGCGCCGAGGCCGCGGCGACATCGCGCCCGCACCGGCGTTCTACGACCTCGACGAAGACGGCCGCCGCGAAGCCTTCGAGGCCACGCTCACCCAACGTGCATTGGAGGCCACTGTCTCGAGCGACGGCCTCTCGGGCACGGCCCGCGCCGTGCTCGCGAGAATTCGCGGTTCGCGCTGAGGTGCGTCCCACGAGCGCCTCGAACGACCGTCCCCGCCGTGACACCCGCGCTCTCGAGAGGTAGGCTTTCCCTATGCACCGGCACCCAGGAATGCGAGCGCCCGGGCCCTTCTTGGCCGAGCAGCTGAAGTCGAAGGACCCGTACGAGCTGTCCGAAGGGCACGCGATCTTCACGCCGCCGACGGGCCAGCGTGGAGGCAAAGCGAACCTGGAGGGCGGCAAGGTCCTCGGGACCGATCCGGCGGTGACGTCTGCCGGCATCGACGCGGGGTTCTCCGCGGCACCGAACGCGCTGCGTGCGCCGGACATCTCGGTGGGCAATGTGGAAGATGCGCCCGGTTGGGCCAAGACGGCGCCGCCGCTCGCGGTGGAATACGCGGACGTGGGTCAGGACGAAGTGGGCTTGCGGCAGAAGATCCGCGAGCTGTTCGAGGCGGGCACACGGTACGTGTGGGTGGTGCGCCTTGCGCAAGAGCCGAGGCACGTGGAAGTGCACGAGCCGAACGCGGCGATGAAGGTGTACCGAGCGGGCGAGACGCTCACGGCGCCTGGCGTGTTGCAGAACCCCGTGCTGGTCGAGGCGATGTGGGACCAGGGAGCGGCGAATGAAGCGGCGTTGCGCAACCTCTTGAACCGCGCCGGCTACGCGAGCGTCGAGGCGATTCGCGAGGAGGGCGTGGAGCAAGGAGTCGCGCAAGGAGTGGCGCAAGGAGTGGCGCAAGGAGTGGCGCAAGGAGTGGCCGAAGGCGAAGCGCTCGAGGCAGCGCGCTCGGTCTTGGCGGCGTGTGAAGCGCGCGGGTGGACGCTCCCCGAAGAGACGAAGAAGCGAGTCCTCGCGTGCAAAGACGTGAGCCAGTCGAGGGCTTGGCTGCGTCGCGCGATTACGGCGGCGTCGGTGGAAGACGCGTTCGAGCCGGGCGGTTCTTAGGCCGGAACCGGCAAAGGAAACGGGTTTCGTCCTACCCCTCGAGAGAACGTTCGCGATAGGCGCGCTCGGCGTCGAGTCCGAAGCGTTCGAGTCCGGGCACCACGGCCGCCTCCATGACGGCCCGATAGAGGTCGACCACGGTGTCGCGCTCCAAGAGTCCCAAGGCTTCTTCGTCTGCATGTTGCGCAGGCGAAGGCTTCTCGCTCGTGAATTCTCGTTCGGCCGTGGCAAAGGCGCGCCGCAGATAACGCGTGAGCGAGGCTCGGCTCTCGGCGTGCTCGCGCAGCCACGGTGACCAGGCCTCGAGGTACAAGAAGCCGTAACGACCGTGCAAGGTCTCCTCCGAGAGAATCTCTCGCGTGACCTGGCGGAGCATGGGATCGGTGGCCCTCTCCAGGCTCGTGGTGAAGTAGGCGACGGCGGTCATTTCGGAGATGCAAGTCGTGTAGATCACGTTGCGCAAGGCGCATTCTTCGCGACTCACGCTTTCGTGGCGAGGAAGCGGGCGATGCCGATGTTCGTACGCCACCTCTGCCGTCGCTCCCAGTCGTTCGGTCACCTGGGCACAGAGCTCGGCGTGGCGAAGCTCGTCTTGCGCCATCCGGAGCATGACGGCTGTATGGTCCAAGGTTGCGCCGGCTTCCATCAGCTGCGAAGCCAAGTCGGAAAAGACCGTGGTCGATCGGTATTCGGTCACCATGCGCTCCCGCCACACGGCAGCGGCACGAGCAACGGCGTGAGGTGCGTACCGAGATGCCTCGAACCGCAGCGGCTCGGTGGGGACTCGCCCGAGGGCCTGTTTCAGATCGCGATACTCCGAGGCCACTTTGGTGAAGCTGCTTCGGGCCGACAAGACGGTGCGGTGCATCTCGGGGATTCCTTCAGCCCACGAACGAAGGCGGGAAGAGCGGACCTGCTCCACCGCCCCCACCACCTCCCGAATCGACGTCCACGTTGGCGTCGGGAGTGCTCGCCGCATCGGTCGAGCTCGCGGCGTCGTTCGACGTGGTGCCCGCGTCCTTGAGGGGGGAACTGGCATCTGCCGTCGGAGCCGGCGGAGTCGCGCTGTCCGGGGTCGTGCCGCTGTCCGTCGTCGTCGTGTCGGGGCTGGGGGAACCGGTCGTCTCTCCCGAGCACGCGGGAAGAGCCAAGGTGGTCGCAAGGGCAAGAGAGCGCGCGAAGCGCAGCGAGTGAGCCGAAACCATGAGGTTTGCCTTTCGATTGGGAAGCGTGGTCGGGGGCCGGGAGTGGCGAGAGCCAGCCCCTCACGACGACCCTTGGGGCGTGCGTGGCGCTTCCGTCGAAGATTCGCGTCGGGCCACCGACGCCATGAGCTCGCGGAGCGACTCTCGGCCGTTGTCCGGGGCGAGGCGATCGCGTGCTACGATCATGCGGGATGGCGCTCTACGATCAACTGCTGCTCTTCCCCGAACGGGCGGAGAACCTGAATGACAGGTTCTCCGCGTACGATGTCGAGCTCACCCATTGGAGCGGGCTCTCCGAAGCGTTCAGACGAGCATTCCAGGCCGTCTTCGTGCGAGGCTCGAGCGCCATCTTGTTGGTCCACGGGGCACAAGGCATGGGCAAGACCCTCTTCACCCAGCGGCTGGAGCAAGATTTCACGAGCGCAAAGCGAGGGGTCGAGACCGAGGACGAAAAGAACCTTTGGCACACGCTGGTCGTGGACCGGGCATCAGCGAGCCCCACGGGAGCCATTCGCGATGCTACGCAGGCGACGCGGATGCGCCGCGTTGCCCCCTCCGCCGGCTGGCTTGCGAGCGAGGCGTCAGCTTCGAAGGAGAACGACTTTCGGGTTCGGATCCTCGTCTTCGACGACGTGCATCGAGACGCCTTCCTCCGCGAGTGGGCCGAGATGAGCGCCTCGGACTACGCCAGGTTCAAGCAGGACCCCGCCGCCTTGTATTCGACGATCGCCGAACGTTGGGTCGCCGACTGCCGCGGCGACTTTCAGCGCACCCTCTTCCTCATGATGACCAATCGGCCCGAGCTGGTGAGTGGTCTCCACGCCGAGGTCGAGAAGTCGCATCGCGGTCTGGTGACACCGCTCGAGCTACCGGTGCCCGGACCAAGTACCAAAGAGCAAATCGTCCGGAAGAACACGAACCGGCTCAATTCGATGAGCTAATGGTACTACCTGGACTCGTCGGGGATCCTGAAGAAGGTCGAGGGCTACGCGAGTCTACTCGAGGGGGTTTAGGCCAGCTCGCCCCACGACAAAACCAAAAGGCCCATGCGTGGGAACGCACGGGCCTTGGGGTGTCTGCGATCTACTGGGCTGCGGCAATCGCAGGTCAGGTCGCTTCGATCACGCGACGCGCGAAGGAGGAGCCTGGTCCGCCGTGTCGTCGTTGGCGGGCTCGCTCGCGGTCGGTTTGGCCGTGCGCTTTCGCGCCAGGCGTCGATTGGCGAGCGGGGCAAGCAGCACGCGATCGAGCGAGACGTCTTCGATCAAGGCGGTGGCCTCCACCACCCGTGCATACTCGCGCAGCGCTTCGAGGGCGGCCGGGTAGAGGGAGGCGGTTTCGTCCGTCGAGCTCTCCACCGGCGTATCGGCGGCGGCTTGGCGAGCGGCGACGAGCGCCGAATACGCGCTCTTCGCGGCTTTCACGTGGGGATCGCAGCCGAGCGTATGCAGGGCCTTGGCGACGCGCTTGTGAGCGGCGCGTTCGAGCACGCGTCCGCACTCGATCTCGAGCTCACCGGCATCCGCGCTGAGGAAGGCCGTGCCTTCCGGGAACAGCGCGGCGAGGACGGCGCGGGCGAGGTCACCGAGCGTGTCGCCTTCGGGAAGTTGAGCGTGGACCTTGAGCAGGTCGCGGACCGAAGCGAAGGTCTTGCGGACGGAGACCAGCGGCAGAAAGGTCCCCTCGCGGGCGGGCTCCTCGCTGCCGCCGAGGACGAGTGGGTCGTCCTCCATACCGGTCGACCGACTCGCGGCCTCCAGGGCTTCGTTGGTGCGCTTCACCACCGCGAGCGCGGCAGCCACGGCGCGGTGCAGACGCTTGCCCTTGGCCGTGCGGAGGAGGTCGCGGCCGGCAAGGAGGGTGTCGTTCACGGTGAAGGAGTGGATCGCGTAGTCGCTCATGACAGTCTCTCTTTCGATGTGCTCGGGATTGCGGCGTCATTGCCGCCCATTCCGTTCACGCCCCGTCAGACTGCGCTCGCCGAAAATCGTTCCGAAGCTCGACGTCACCCGAACGGCGCACACACGACATCGGTCTCGGAGAGCCAGGTCGGGAGCGGGAGAAATCCCCGCTTTTTGCTGGATTTTCGGCTCTCCTACTCTGGCGCCGAACGTCCCACTTTGCTGCGGCGAACGAGTGGGAAGGCGAAATTCGGCGAAAATGGACCCCAAAAAGCCCGATGATTCGAAAGAAATGCCCCAAAAAGCCGCAGCGTTCCCATCTGGGGGATAGGGCAGGGGGTTACCTAGGTACCCCCGGGCCTATCTGGGGGATAGGGCAGGGGGTTACCTGGATACCCACTGGCCTATCTTGGGGATGGGGGAGCAGGTGATCGGGGTGCCCTCGGCCTATCTGGGCGAACGGCTGGCTCTCTCGTGGACGAGCTCCGCGCGTGCCTCGTACGCTGCGCGTATGGTCGTCGAGGACGCTCCAAGCACGAGGGACAGCACGCGGATCGGCGCGTGGGCGGTGCTCGCGTGTTGAGAGCGGGCCTTTGGGCGCTCGTGGGCGTGTGCCTTGGCGGGTGTGCGCTCGTGCTCGGCGGACTCGAGGAAGGCACCGCGCCGTCGCAGGACGCGGGCGTCGTGCCCGAGAATCGCGGCCCGGCGGAGGCAGGTGCACCGACTTGTCCAGGTGCGCTCCCGGGCTTTCGCTACCGCAGGCCACTCACTCTCGCGCCGGTCTCGGAGGGCGTGAGCGACTACACCGCGGCCGTCTTGCTTCCCACCGTCGAGCTCGCCGCCGCGGGGAAGGTCCAGCCTTCCGGAGTCGACTACCGCTTCACGGACGAACGCGGCCGCCTTCTCCCGTTTTGGATCGACGATGGCGGCGGCACGACGGCTTCGCGTGCGTTCGTTCGCTTCGACCTTCGTGGCGGATCGCCCGATCTCATAGGGCGTTCGCAGCGGGCGTGGCTCCACTACGGCAATCCCAAGGCACCCGAGGCGGCCGATCCGCTGGCGCCTTACCTTCCCGGGATCGTCGACGACCCTCTCTTTGCGCGACGGGACGGCTGGCAGGTACGTTTCGCAGAAGACCCGGCGGACGGTGCCCCCGCGAAGTGGAACGTCGCCTACGAAGACGAGGGCATTCGCTTCACCGTCTCGCGTCCGCGTGGCGACAACGGTGCCCGGCTCGCCGCCTGCCAGATCGTCACCTTCCCGAAGGGGTCCTCCTATCGGATCGTGTTCGACGTTTCGTTCACGCGAGAAGGCGCGAGCACCGCGCAAGTGTTCGTCGGGGATTTGCAGCGTTACTCGGTGTGGATCCGGAACAGGCTGGTGGGCGGAGAGCTCGCCTATGAAGCGAAGAACGAAGAGACCGTGAGCTTCGCAGCGGGGACACGCGTGCTCTGTTTCGAAGGCACGCTCGAGCTCGGTGGAGCGATTGACGTTCGCTTCTCGCGCATTCGCGTGCGACGCGTGATGGTGCCCGAGCCGAGCGTCACCGTGCTGCCCGAGGAGCAGGCGTGCCCATGAAGCCGAGCGTTTGGTTTCGCGGGTCTTTCTGCCTCGGGCTCGCGGGGCTCGTGGTGGCCTGCGATGCGGTGCTCGGGGGTCTCGAAGAAGGCACGCGGGTGGCTTCGTCGCGGCTGGATGCGAGCGTGGTCGAGCCTCGCGACGGCTCGGTCGCCGCGCCGGTGTGCGAAGGGTGGCTTCCCGGTGCACGCTTTCGGCGCCGCGTGCACCTGCGCTCGCGCGAGGCCTTGCGGGCCCACCCGGTGCGCTTCTCCCTCGACACGTCTCGTCTCGTTCGAGAGGGAAAAATCAGGGACGCGAGCCGCGGCCTCGTTTTCGTCTCGAGCGAAGGAGCGCGCCTGCCGCACGTCTTCGACGGGCCGGCCCAGGCGGACGCTGCGGCAATCTATGCGGCGTTCGACGTGGACCCGGGAGAGACCTCGGCCTGGGTCTACTACGGTGGCGAAGCAGGCGCCGAGCCGCTCGGCACCGACGACGTCTTCGTGCCGGGCGTGCTCGTCGACGGCGCGTTCTCGACTCCCGGGTTCAAGTCGTGGACGGCTCTCCCGTTGGCGCGTGGCACCGGCTACGAGGTTCGGGTGGAGGGCGGACGCGCTCGGTTTTCGATGCTCGGCAAGGGGGAGGCGGAGAGCTTCCCGGTGGGGCTCTGCCAGTTCGTGAGCTTTCCCCCGGGGCGCCGCTACAAGCTCGTCTACGACGCCGAGGAAAAGGGCCCGCCCCGCCAGTTTCGGGTCACGCGCAATGGATTGAGCGGCGAGCCGATTGGACGGCTCTCCGACCGTCTGCCGGCGCGCTCGATCGTGGCGGGTCCGATTCCCCCCGGGAACGCGCTCCTGTGCTTCGTCGTCGAGAGGCTTCCCATCGAGCTGGTGGTCGACTTCTCGATTGCCAACGTGCGCGTCGCCCCCTGGGCGGACGAGGAGCCGGGCGTTACTGGTATCGATCCCGAAGAGGTTTGTGGCCCGCTGTGAGTCGCGTGCTCAGGGCTATTCGCAATTGGCGGTGCCGCACTCGAAGTCGACCCAAGTGACCACATTCGGTTCCATGGGCAGCTCCGGCGCATCGCAGGGGCGACACGCGGCCCCTGCGTCTGCCGGAGATCCGGGCGTGACCGAGAACGTGGCGGGCGTGAGATTGCCCAAGAAGAGCGTGCTCCCTTGGCCTCCGGTCACGGTCGAGGTCGACGCGACGGGCGTTCCGTTCTCGTCCACGGCGACGCCGAACCCGGGCACGATGGTGCTCGTGCCGCTCTTCAACTGCGCGGAGTATCCGCCGCGTGTGGCATTGCGGAAGTCGACCTCGACGATGGCCTTGGTGGTGTCCAGCGTGAGCCCGAGGGCCTGCGCGGCGAGGCGTTCGTCTCGGCCTACGAGGTAATACTCACGCGGGCGGAGGTTCGCCTTGATGACCATGGCGCGAATCATGGGCAATGCATCGGAGCCGGCGGGAGGCGTCACCTTGATGATGGCGGTGCGACCCTCGGGGAGGAAGAGCTCGAAGCCCCCCATGGCGTTGGTGGTGGTGGTGGCCGCATAAGGCGCGAGCAAGGTGACCGTTGCGCCCGCGACGTCGCTCCCGTACGACACGTGTCCGCCCACACGATGCAGGGGAGGGGGCGGAGTGACGTCGTTCGAGGCGTCCACGCCGCTTTCCGGGACCAGCGTGGTCGCATCACGTGAGGCGTCGGTCTGGGAGGG
Source organism: Polyangiaceae bacterium (assembly GCA_965225775.1). GTDB lineage: Bacteria > Myxococcota_A > Polyangia > Polyangiales > Polyangiaceae > JAAFHV01. The sequence goes on from OZ245328.1 coordinate 774,953, forward strand.
CGGCTGGGACGCATCGAGCAACGCGGGATCGGGGCCTGCGTCCGTGTCCGTGACAGGGCTCTGCCCCTTGTCGATGCAGGCGACCCACGTCGACGAAGCGATTGTTGCAAGACCGAGGACGCCCCACGCTTTACCCCTCACCATGGTTTCATCTTTTGCCGGGGTGGTTCCGAGCGACAAGCGAAATCCTCGCGACGTGGCCGATACTGCACGATAGATTTCCGGTTGATGCGTGTGGCCGACGAGGTGCTCGAACGGGCGCAAAAGCGCATAACGTCACACCTGGGTGACGGGTACGTGATCCGTGCCGTGCTCGGGATAGGGGGCACCTCGGTGGTTTATCGTGCGGACCACGAGGAACACGGGCCTCGTGCGCTCAAGGTCTTGCACGACGAGCTGCGCGACGTCCCCGACGTGTGCGCCCGCTTCGTTCGAGAAGGTTATGTGGCCAACGCGCTGGAGCACCCGGCGGCCGTCCCGGTGTTCGCACACGGGGCCGACGAGAACGGAACGCCCTATCTTGCGCTCGAGCTCTTGGATGGGGAGAGCCTCGAGGTCACCTGGCGCGAGCGGGCGCTTCCTTCGGTGGGCCGAGTCGTCGAGATGGTCGCGCAGCTGCTCGACGTGCTCGCTGCCGCGCACGCCAAAGAGATCGTGCATCGGGACGTGAAGCCCGGGAACGTGTTCGTCGAGCGGTCGGGGCGCATTCGCTTGCTCGATTTCGGTCTCGCGCGTCTCGGGACTTCGCCCCGCCTCACGCCCACCGGGGATACGCTCGGGACGGCGGAATTTGCAGCTCCCGAGCAAGCGCGCGGGGCCTCGAAGCGGGTGGACGCGCGCGCCGATGTTTATTCGGTCGGTGCTTTGATGTTCTCGCTGCTCACGGGGAGCTTCGTGCATCCCGCCGACAATCCGATGGAGCGCATGGTGCTCGCGGCGACGCGAGAGGCGCCTCGTCTCGGGACTCGGCTCCCGCACGTCGATCGTCGCTTGGCGAGGGTCGTCGATACCGCGCTCTCGTTCCGGCGCGAGGCACGTTACGCTGATGCTCGCGCCATGCTCGCCGCGCTCGAGGAGCTTCGATGATCATAGACCGCCCAGCGACCAGTCCTTCCGCGCTCACGTTCGCCCGCCTGCTCGGCGAAGGACCGCTCGCACGAATCGCGCTCGAGGCCGCACTCGAACAGGTCTCGTCGGCGGCGTTCGTGGTCTCGGCGTCGGGCACCGAGCTGCACGCGAATCGGCGCGGCGCGGCGATGGGCAAGGGCGCGGAGTCTCGCCGGGACCTGTTCGTCCGTGCGCTCGCGACGCTCGGCGATCCGGACGCGAGCCTCGGCGCGCTCGTCACGCCGCTCCGGCTCGAAGGGCGTCCTACGTACTACCTCGTGATCTTCGGTCAGGAGACGACCACGGAAGAGCGTCTGGCGCAGGCTGCGGCTCTGTGGGAGCTCACTCCGAAACAATCCGAGGTCGTCGAACATTTGTCCCGCGGCCTCTCCAACAAGGAAATCGCCGCGCACCTCGGCTGCGCCGAGCGCACCGTGGAGACCCACTTCACCGCGATCTTCCGTAAGGCCGGGCTCGACGGGAGAAGCGCGCTGCTCGCGTATTTGGCTCGTCGCGCGTAGAGCGCGTCGTGGAGGAGGGTCAAAATCGGAACCCTGCTCCGGCTCCCATACTCGTACGAACGAGACGAGGCGGGGCCTTGGGCCACACGAGCAAGGTGACGCCGACGGCCACGAGACCGACGGCCGTCACGAAGGACGCGGTCGAGACCGCGGCGGACATGCGGGCGCGTGAGCGCGCGTCCGGAGCGAGGCATACGTTGGACGAGTCGCACCCGGCCGTGTCGTTCTGCGTGATGGCGACCACGCCGAACACCGACCCGAGCACGGTGGCGACCGCGGCACCTCCGAGGGAGAACATGGCGCCATCGTGCATCCAGAGCGCGCTTCGCGAAGGCGCGTAGAGCATGTGGACTTCGACGCGCGTGGGGGCTTGCGGCACGAGCACGGGTGGGGACTTCGCTCCGAAGACGACGCGTTCGCGGCGCGCCTTCTCGCGCTCGACGACCACGATCCTCCGCTCCACGACGATGCCTTCGGGATCACGAAGGACGACCACGTGCGGACCCGGATCGAGCGCGACTTCGAGACCCATGGCGACGTCGGGGCGAGGCACGTCGTCGATGCGCGTGGTGACGTCGGACAGGTCCGCTCCGTCGGGCTTTTTGGCGTCGAAGATGACCGTGGGCATGCGCTCGGAGACTTCGGACAGGCGCTCTTCGCAGATGGCCCGGACCTCGGCTTCGCACTCGTTCGCGGCGCAAAGGCGTAGCTTTTTGCGTGCTTCGAGGAGGTGACGTGCGCGCATGGCCGCGCGGGCGTCTTCGCTCGCGTCGAGGCAAACATCCGCGCGTGCGAAGCCGGGTATGGCAAGGTGCACGAGAGCGGCGGCCAAGCCTCCCGCACATACGCGGCGCACGAGCGTGGTCAGGGACATCGTCGTGGCCATTTGCGACCTTCTTCGTCGATGTCGACGCCGCAGGTTCGTCCGTTCGCGCGCATGCTCGTGGTCAACGGAGAAGGCGATGCCGAGAGGGCGATAGGAGGAGCGGATCGAGCGGGGATGTTCGGCTCGCCGTCCGCGCGAGGCTTGGCGGCGACGAGGCTGGTCACCGCGCGCGCAGAAGCCTCGGTCGAGGCCGACCCGGCGCCGGTCTGGCCGGGGTGCTCTCGTGCTTCGGCCAAGCTCGAAGCCTCGAGGGGCGAGGTTGTCGTCCCTGCGCCCATGCTCGAGGCCGCGAGGCTCGTCGTGACGATCGCGGCCGTCGCAGGCGCGGCTCTCCGCGCGAGGCCGATACGGGTCCCGCTCACGACCACCACGACGGCGAGCGCTGCGCCGAGCGCGAGTCCCAGCCCTCGACGACGCCGAGGTGCTTCGGCCGACTGGACGGCCGGCGCGGCCTCCGAAGGAACCAGCGCGAAGTCGAGCACGTCCGGGATGCTCGATCCGAATACGGCCACGTGTGCTTCACGGAGTGCGTCGCGCATGGCGAGAGCAGAGGGCCAGCGATCGTCTCGGCGATGCTGCAAGGCGCGATCGACGAGGGCGGCGATGCGCGGGTCCACGTCGACGAGCGAAGCGAGAGGGGGCGCGGGCTCGGTGGCCGCGAGGATGAGCGTCTCTTCGGGACTCTCCGCTTCGTGCACGAGCCGACCGGAGAGGAGCGTGAAGAGCGTGGCGCCCACGGCGTAAACATCGCTGCGCGCGTCCACTTCGGCGCGTCGTCCGTAGGCTTGCTCCGGGGAGACGAAGGCAGGTGTGCCGAGCATTCGTCCGGTGACCGTGCTCGAGGTTTCGCCCGGGATCGCGACGCGGGCGATGCCGAAATCGAGGACCTTCACGGCGCCCGTGCGCTCGAGGAAGACGTTCTCCGGCTTGATGTCGCGATGGATGACGCCGGCCTCGTGGGCGGAGACCAGCACGTCGAGCACACGCTCGGCGATGCCTACGGCGAGGGAGGCGGGAACGCGTCCCCGTCGTGCGTCTTTGGCTTCGGCGAAGGCGCGCGAGAACGCGTCCAGGGTGGTGCCGTCGAGCAGCTCCATGACCAAGAACGCCAGGCCGTCACGCTCGTCGTCGTCGAGGATGCGCACGGCGCCGGGGTGCCCGACCTTGTTGGCGGCGTAGCCTTCGCGCACGAAGCGAGCGCGCACGTCGACCCCGATGGACACCTCGGGGCGAAGGAGCTTGAGGGCAACGCGGTTTCCGTTGCGGTGCACGGCCTCGTAGACCACCGCCATTCCGCCCTCACCAATCACGCGGAGCAGCGTGTACTTCCCGAGCGTACGCCCGACACGCTCCTGCCCCACGGACTTGGCCATGCAGGGAGCATACGAAGCCGGCTGACCAGCGTCTACGAGGCCAAGGCCTCGTGGATCTCCACGATGGAAAGCGGGCTGAGAGCCATGCGAGTCTCGTGCGGTCGCCCGAGCAAGCTGCGCCCGCATCCGAGGCCACCAAGTCGACCTGAAGATTGCCTACACGGTCGCCCGAAAAGGCCGCCTCGAGGCCCACGAGGAGAGCCACAGGTTGGGGCTCTTTTCGAGGCAGGAGATGACCGCGGCGTTCGAGCGGGAAGGGCTGACAGCGCGGTGGGTGGGGAAGGGGGGGCTCGTGTCGGGCATCAAGGGCAACCCTTCGGGCACGGTACCGTGGGCACTGTCTGCCCGTTCGGCCGGTTGAGTAGATAGTGATTGGTTGCCGTACTCCATACGTAGTTCTCCACAACGATGGCCTGCGCGCCTTGGAGTGCTTGAGTAGAGTTGCATTCGTTGCGAAGAGAGAAGGAGCCGGTGTCGATGGCGACGGTAACGAGGTCTGAGCTGCCACTTGATCCGTTCCGGTTTTGAAGAGACACGCTCTTCGCGCGATACGAGCCGACAACCACGAAGACGTCGTTGCCTTGGCCGGAGAGTTGTGACGGTCCCATGCAGGCTTGGACTCCTCGGCAAGTGTCGAGAGCGAGCCCGATGCCGCTGAGCGTGTTGAAGTACTCGTAGGTTTGGTCGTGCACCTCGAAAGCGAGAGATGTACTGGCGGCGATTCTGAGCTTTGCCTCGACGCTCTTTTCGATGCCTGTACTGAACTTTAGCGTGCTCGCGTTCGATATTGAGAGTTCCCTGCTCTGTGGAGGGGTTGTGATGGTGCTTACGATTTTCGGTCCGAGGTTCGCTATTCGAGCCCCGAGAGGCTTCCCGCTGCCCGCATTGGTGAATACGTCGCCCAGTGTTGCGGTTGTGGAGCACGGATAGACTCCTGGGGTCTGGCTTGCGAACTCCATGAATACCGCGTTATTGTCACACGTGACTGTGGCGGTCGGGTTGCTGTCGGGTGCTAATGCGCGGCAGTTGCAGAATGCCGTGCAAAGCGCAACGGCAGCTGCGAGATAGGAGGCGTCGCGACGACGGTGAAGGCTGGTGATCCGGTTCATGAGCTTGCTCCATTCGGATTGGCGCAACTGCAGGCTTTGTTAGGCGGGGGTGATGGCTGACCTCGGCATTTTGCGAGTGCCGGCCGTTTTTGAGCAAGAAGCAAGGCGGAGTATGCCGGTCGCTGCCGCTGTGTTAAGTGGTTTTGTGGCGAACTTGGAATTCATTGCGCTTTTTCTGTGGTGTCTTGTGTTCCTGCAATGGCCGGCGTGGTGATTGGTCGGGGACGAGCGGTGCAGCCGCATGCCTGGATTTCTGGTGTCGCACGCGCATCCGATTCAAACCATCGTGGGGAACCACGAGAGAGGTCGTCCCGCGCCGGCGTGACCGCCTTCCCCGCCGTGACACCCGCGCTCTCGAGAGGTACCCTCTCCCCATGCACCGGCCTCCTGGAATGCCCGCCGGGCCCTTCTTGGCCGAGCAGCTGAAGTCGAAGGACCCGTACGAGCTGTCCGAAGGGCACGCTATTTTCACGCCGCCGACAGGCCAGCGTGGAGGCAAAGCGAACCTGGAGGGCGGCAAGGTGCTCGGGACCGATCCGGCGGTGACGTCTGCCGGCATCGACGCGGGGTTCTCCGCGGCACCGAACGCGCTGCGTGCGCCGGACATCTCGGTGGGCAATGTGGAAGATGCGCCCGGTTGGGCCAAGACGGCGCCGCCGCTCGCGGTGGAATACGCGGACGTGGGTCAGGACGAAGTGGGCTTGCGGCAGAAGATCCGCGAGCTGTTCGAGGCGGGCACGCGGTACGTGTGGGTGGTGCGCCTGGCGCAAGAGCCGAGGCATGTGGAAGTGCACGAGCCGAACGCGGCGATGAAGGTGTACCGAGCGGGCGAGACGCTCACGGCGCCTGGCGTGTTGCAGAACCCCGTGCTGGTCGAGGCCATGTGGGACCAGGGAGCGGCGAACGAAGCGGCGTTGCGCAATCTCTTGAACCGCGCCGGCTACGCGAGCGTCGAGGCGATTCGCGAGGAGGGCGTGGAGCAAGGAGTGGCCGAGGGCGAAGCGCTCGAGGCAGCGCGCTCGGTCTTGGCGGCCTGTGAAGCGCGCGGGTGGACGCTCCCCGAAGAGACCAAGAAGCGCGTGCTCGCGTGCAAAGATGTGAGCCAGTCGAGGGCTTGGCTGCGTCGCGCGATTACCGCAGCGTCGGCAGAAGACGCGCTCGATCCTGGCGTCTCCTAGGGCTCGGGCCCATAGCCTCCGACGGATCGCTCGGATACCCTCGTTCTCGATGAGCCAGCCAGCACCGCGCCCCACCCGCGCCGACCTCGAAGGCCTTCCCGCCGGCACCAAGGGGGAGATCATCGACGGCGTGCTCTACGCGATGACCAGGCCGCGCGCGACGCATCAGATGTTGGTCACCCATCTGACCTCGATTCTCCATCCCCCCTTTCGGCTCGGCAAAGGCGGTCCTGGCGGGTGGTGGATTGTCTCGGAGCCTGGGATCGAGCTTCCGCGGAGCCCGGAGATTTCGCCGGACCTCGCCGGCTGGCGACGGGAGCGACTCGCCGAGCTCCCAGACGGTCCCGTGCAGCTCGTACCGGACTGGGTATGCGAGATCCTCTCGCCCACCACGCGACGCCACAACTTGCTCGTCAAGGCGCCGTACTACGCGAGCATCGGGGTCTCCTACTTGTGGATCGTCGACCTCGACGCGCGCGCGCTGCTCGTGAGCAAGCTCGAGGGCGGGAGCTGGCGGGATCTGCAGAGGTTCGGCGACGAGACCGAGGCACGGGTCGCGCCGTTCGAGGCGGTCACGCTCGATATCGCGGAGTGGTGGAGCCTCCTCGGACCCGAGACGACCTGAGCGCCTGCTGACCTCTGCCGACCTGGCCGAGCGTGCGCTCCCGTACGACGAGCGACGCGGTCGCTCAGCGCTTCGAGATCTCGGTGACCCAGTCGCGGAACTTCGGGGCGATGGTCAGGATGCGCTGGTCGGCGGAGCCTTTGAACTTGTAGCTGCCGGGACAGGCCGTCGACGTGCCGGTGAAGGTCTTCGTCTCGACCACCTTCGCCGTGCGCGCCTCGCGGAGCTCGACCTCGAAGGTGCCGTCGTAGATGCCAAGCTCGCTCGTCGTGCCGTAGAAGGTGCAGCCTCTCTTCTTTTTCTCGGGCTTCCCGGTGACGCACATCACGTAGGCGTAGTGCGAAGGGTCCGTATCGGTCGAGCCCGTCGTGAGGCCCGTCGGCAGGTCCTCGTTGGTGAAGCTCGTCGTCGCGGTGGGGAAGTAGACGACCTTGAGCTCGCCCGACTCGCCGGGCTTGCGCGCCTGCACGAGACCGGTCCCCGTGCACACGCCGTAGAGGTCGTTCGCGTTCGCCTTCGGGAGCTTGGCGAGTGCGGCCTCGGGCTGGAGCCGCGCGAGGATCGCCGTGACGCGGCCCTCCCAGTTGCCGTAGTCCGTGTACGAGCCGGTCACCGAGCCCGGACAAAGCGCGACGCGTGGATCGGTGGTGAAGGTCTCTTCGGCGAGTGGCTTGCCCGTCGCGGTCTCGACGACCTTCACGGTGTACTCGCGGCCCTTCATGGTGGCTTTGGCGCCGTAGTAGCTGCACACGAACCCCTCGGCCTTCGAGGGCTCCTTCTGGTCGATGCAGACGGTGAGCTCGGCGTCGAGCGGGCCGTACGTACCGGCGAGCCACGGCTCGAGCGCCTTCGGCGTCTGGTTTTGCCACGCTCGCGTGGCCGCAGTGCCGTCGCTCACGAAGAGTGCGGCGCGGCTCGGCGTGCCGTCGGCGTGGAGCGCGTAGGCCTTGACCTTGGTGAGATCCCAGGTCTTGGACGCCTGGCCGTCGCAACGCGAGCCGAGGCTCGATGCAACGGTATAGGGGGTCGAGAGCGTGGGGCCGGGTGGGGGGGCCGGTTTCTTCTTGCAGCCGGAAGCGAGCGACAGCGTGCACGAGGCGAGCAGAAGAACGAGAGCGAAAGAGTGCAGACGTGGCATTCGCTACAGATACGCCGAGTCGGGCGGTTTCGTTCCTCTCCGGGAGGAGCAAAGCTCCACGGCGCGCTCGCTCATGAGAATCTCCTTCGCGTAGGTGGAACCCGCGCTCAAGGGGGCTCGTCACGAGCGGTTTTGGTGGTCGTCCGGTCCGGCCCGTGGTCTCCTTCGGGTAGGCTCGGATTGCAAAGGAGCTTTTATGGCCAAGGAGAAAGCTGCCGTCAACCTGGACGTGAATGCCTGGCTCGACGCCGTGGTGGTCGGAAAGTTCGCTCTGGTGCGCGCCGGCATCGAGGCAGGCATCGACCCGAACGGATTTCACGAGGGAGAGACCGCGCTCGCCAAGGCGATTGAAGCGGGCAACGTCAAGGTCGTCGAGACCCTGCTCGCCGGTGGCGCCGACGCGAACCTCGCCGACGAGTACGGCATGACCGCGCTTCATTGCGCGGCGCTGCGTGCGAAGAAGGTCGAAATCCCGAAGGCGCTCGTCGGCGCCGGCGCCGATCCGAAAAAGAAGTCGAAGAAGAAGCACGACCTCTGGGCGGGGGCATCGAAGGGGGCCACCCCGCTCGAGATGGCACGCGCGCGCAGGTCGCCGGAGAAGAAGATCGTCGCTTATCTGGAGAGCCTCGAGTAGCCGCAGCGCTGGAGTGGGGCGGCGCGCTCACGCGGGCCCGCGTGAACCCTTCAAGGCGTCCGCGTGCAGACGCAGGTCAACTTCATGTCATCGGTTCGCGTGTTGGCCGGCGGGGGCTCCTCCGCGCCGCGAATCTCCGGGACCTTCCCTTCCGGACAGGTCGCCTCTGCCGAACAGCGCGGCAAACACTCGAAGGTCGCCAAGGGCGTGGAAAAGTCGTTGGAGTAGACGTAGGCGCAGGCGCCGCGGCAGTCCTTCGGCGCGTTGCGATCGCATTGGTAGTCGAGGTCACCTCCGCACCCTGCCGCGAGCGAGAGACCGAGGCCGAGGAGGCCGAGAAGAGAACCGAATCGAGCGCGCAGATGCATGAGGAGGCCTTTCGGAGGAGCCAGGACCTTATGGTCCGTTTTAGGTCCCGTGGCAAGCTCGTGCGCCCGAGGCCTCCCCCGTTGCGTCACCGGGACGTGCGGCTCGACAAAAGCACGAGGCCCGCGCTCTACGGAGAGGACGCGGGCCGCGCGAGTCGAGCGGGGTGCTCGTCAGGTGTTCTGCAGGATGGCCGCGACGATGTTGCCGACCAGGCCGATGCCGATGCCGATGGCCGCCAGGATGGTGGCCGTCTTGGCCTTGCCACGAGCGCCTTCGATGTCGCCCATGTTCTTGGCGTTACCGGCCTGCACCGACAGCACGATGCCGATGATGCCGAGGATGGTGCCGAGGCCGCAGCAGAAGAGAGAGACGATGCTCAGGACGAGCGGGAGCGTGGTGTTCACGTCGCCGCCCGCGCCGGGCATCATGGGGCCGCCGGGGGGAGGGAAGCCGCCGCCGCCGGGAGGTCCGAAACCGGGAGGAGGCGCGCCGTAGCCGCCGGGCGGAGGTCCGCCGAAACCGGGGGGGCCGCCGGGAGGACCACCGGGAGGTCCGCCGTAGCCACCGCCGCCGGGAGGTCCGCCGCCGGGAGGTCCGCCGTAGCCACCACCAGGGGGAGGTCCGCCACCGGGGGGGCCACCGTAGCCACCACCGCCGGGAGGTCCGCCGTAACCACCGCCACCAGGAGGAGGTCCGCCATAACCGCCACCACCAGGCGGCATTCCGCCACCCGGAGGCCCGTAACCACCCGCGGCGTGAGTAATCGAATTGGCGCTCATCGGATCGGTCATCATGGCCGTCTATTCTCCTCGCGAAGTCATCGTGTACGCAGCACGCGAAGGATTACATAAGTCTCCTAGATGCCCAAGCGAAACGATCGACAGCCGGACGTGGCGCACGACCCTGGCCTCGTGAGTGCACACGCGACGAGCCACGAGGCGAGCCTGTTGCCCGCTGCCATGAGCTCTGCTGTTTCCGTTCCCGTTCCCGTTTCGCGCCGGGTCTTGGCCGGCTCGGTGGCGAGCGTCGCCATCGCCGGGTACGCGGCGGTGATCACGACGGGGCTTTTTCGCTGCCCGGTGGCGTCGCTCGTGCACGCGCCTTGCCCCACGTGCGGCGCGACGCGCTCGAGCCTCGCGCTCCTCCACGGCGACCTGCACGGCGTGCTGCTGAACCCGTTCGCGCCGGTGATGCTCGCGCTGCTCGGAGGCTTCGCGGCGCGTCTCGTGTTCGTGTCCGTGCGCGACGGCCACGCGGGCAGGTTCGGCGAGGGACGGCTGGTCTCGCTCATGCTCCGCGTGCTGCTCGTGACACTGGGGCTCGCCATCGTGGTGTGGATCGCCCGCTTTTTCGGGGCGTTCGGCGGTCCGGTGCCGGTCTGATCCACCCCGGACTCGGCCACGCGCCACGCCCTTCGGAGACGGAAGTGCGTCCGAAATCGACAGAAGCTCGCAACGGCGGTCGACAGGCTGGTAGCCTGCTCGGCGCGTGAAAATCTGCCCCAAGTGCTCCGAGCTCTTTCCCGACGACGCAGGGTTTTGTCCCTACGACGGCGTGGGCCTCGACAAGAGCAACGACCGATACCTCGGGCGGACCATCGCCTCGCGTTATCGCCTCATCAAGCGCCTCGGTTCGGGCGGGATGTCGAGCGTGTACCTCGCGCGGCACATCATCATCGACCGCCTGAGCGCCCTCAAGATCCTGCGCAAAGAGCTGGGCCTCAACCCCTCGCACCGCGAGCGTTTCCTCCGTGAGGCGCGCGCCGTCAACCGCATCAACCACCGCAACATCGTCGAGATCAGCGACGTTGGCGAGGCGGACGGCGTGGCCTACCTGGTGATGGAGTACGTCGAAGGCGACTCGCTCCACGCGCACATCCAAGAGGGACGCTTCGACTGGCGGAGGGCCGCGCGCATCGCCATCCAGATGTCGAGCGCGCTCGCCCGCGCCCACCAGATGGGCATCATCCACCGCGATTTGAAGCCCGAAAACGTGCTCATCGTGAAGGACGATGGCGGCCGCGACATCGTCAAGCTCACCGACTTCGGCATCGCCAAGATCATGGACATGCCGAGCCTGACCTTCTCTGAGCAGCTCTTCGGCACGCCCGGGTACATCGCGCCCGAGTACGTGGAGGGCATCGTCTCGGACGAGCGCGCCGACATCTATTCGCTCGGCGTGGTGCTCTACGAGATGATCACCGGCGCTCTCCCGTACGAGTGGGAAGGGCAGGCCGACTTGCTCTTGAAGCCGCTCACGCACCCGCCCATCCCGCCGAGCGCGCGCGTGGGCATGTTGCCTCCCGGGCTCGAGTCGCTGCTCCTTTCGATGCTCGCGCGCCGGGCCGAAGATCGTCCCGCGGATGCCTTCGCCGTGCACGATGCGCTGGTCGAGATGCTGCGGCGCTCGGGCTCGATCTCGTGGTCGTCGCTGCCGGGCATCGCGGTGACCTCGCTCCGCTCACCGGGCACCGCGCAGACTCCGCCGGGCGCGCACGAGGCCGTGACCGGCGTCGACGTGCCGTCGGAGCGGACCGGCGTGCGCATCGCCGAGGCCGCGCAGCAGTACTACGCACCCGCGTCGTACACGAGCGCCGGCGCGCAGAGCGTGGGAAGCGTGGGAAGCGTCGGAAGCGTCGGAAGCGCGGGGGCGATGAGCAGCCCCGTCCCGAGCGGCTCCACGCCGAGCGCGATCCCGGCCATCGCCGACTCGAGCTCCGGCCAGATGAGCGCCGTGGTGAGCTCGCACGGGACCGATCCTTCGCACTCGCACGTGCTCTCGCACATGCCGGACAACATGCCGAGGCTGCCGCGCTTGGCCACGCCCGAGATGGCCACCAAGTGGCGCACGGCCCTGGCCGAGCTCGAGGCGCGTATCGGAGACGCGAGGCGGCTGGCTGGGTCGATCGACCCCGCGCTGCACGAGCGGGCGAACCGAGCCTCGGAGCTCGCAGCCATGGCGAGCGAGATGATCCCGCGCGTGGAGCGCTCGTCGCGTGCGGTCGCCGAGCTTCAGTCGCGTGTCGATCGCGTGGAGGCGCGTGGGCGCGAGTTCCGATCGAACCTGGGCCACGCCATCGACGTGCTGCTTCGAGATCGCTCGCGCGAGCGTGCGCACCTCGAGGCCGTGCGTGCTCGTCACGATACGGTCGAGACGGGCGGGACGCCTTCGACGGCCTACCCCGCTTCGGCGGAGAACCGCGACTGGGAAGAGTCCGCCTTGCGCGCCGAAGAAGAGCGCATGCGCGTGGTCGTGGAAGACCTCGGCTACCAAATCGAAGCGCTGCAGGGGCAGCTCGACACCAAGAACGACGAGATCGAGCGCGAGCTCACCGAGGTCTCGGGAGCGCTCGAGGGAAGTGTGGCGGCCTTGCGCCGGATGTCGAGCGAGCTTGCGCGCACCATCCGCGACGGCATCGCGCTGGTCGGCTGAAGCTCGGCGACGCGGTACTCGGAGTCCGCGTGCGGCGTCGGGTTCACCTACCCGACGCGGACCCGGCCGAGCTCACTTCTTCCAGTTCTTCTTCTCGTCTTCGGCTTGTTTTTTCGCGCCGTCGTCGAGCTCTTTGGCGAAGGCCTCGAGGCGAGGGTTTCCTCGCTCCATGTGCAGCGCCATGGTGAGCTGGAGCTTCGCCTGCTTGAAGTCGTTCTTACGCGCGAGCTCTTCGGCGCGGAGCACGAACGGACGTGCGCCCGGCGACTTGATGGAGTCGATGAGGCGCATGGGCGCCGGCGCGATGCTGTTGTTGGAGACCGTGCGGGTCTGGGCGACCGCCGCGCGCGCGCTGCCCTGATCGGCTACCAAGGTGAGCGCCTGATCGTACTGGGCGCGCAGGTGCGGCTCGGAGAGCACACGGAAGGCCTCTGCCCCACGCTTGAAGATGGTGTCGATCGCCTGCTTTTCTTCTGGCGGACGCGCGTGGTGCGCGTCCGGGTGGAAGGACTCGGCGAACACGTGGAAGGCGCGACGAAGGTCGTCGTGCGGGGCCCGCGGGTGAACGCCGAGCAGGTCGTAGTAGGAGAGCTTGTCGAGGACGGCGAGCCATCCTGCGAGAGCCTGTGCGTCCATCGTACGATCAGGCTCCCATGTTCATGGGCTGTCCCATGCGCTGGACCATGTCGACGACGGACTCTTCGTCGGCTACGCCGAGCAGCCGCAGCTGCGCGCGAGCCTGAGCGCCACTGGCCGCGTCCGAGGCGCGCACGTTGAGCGTGCCGTCGGCGTCGAGCTCGAAGGTGACCGCCACGGTGACGTCGCCGCGCGAGGCCGAACGAAGGCCGCTGAGCTCGACCTCGCCGAGGTAGGTGTTCTGGCCGAAGACCGGGTTTTCACCCTGCGCAACGCGCACACGCACCACGGTCTGGAAGTCTCGACCCGTGGAGAAACGTCGCGTGCGTTCGCAAGGAATCTTGGCGTTTCGCGGGATGACCGTGTCGCAGAAGCCTCCCGCCGTCTCGACCACCAGCGCACGCGGTGTCACGTCCACCAGCACCGGCGCGAACGAAGGCGCCGGCATCCCCTGTCCGAGGCCGGGCATCATGCCAGGACCGTGCATGCCCATCGATGGCGGCATGCCCTGACCCATCGCCGACATGCTGGGCGGCATGCCCTGGTTCATGAGGGGCGGCATTCCTTGTTGAATCGGAGGCGCCATTTGGGGGCCGCCGAACCCGATCCCGGGAGGCGGATGCGGAGGCGCTCCGACCTGGATGTGGGTATGCTGAACCGGGTAGTCCGGAGTGACGGCGGGGAAGGCTCCCGTGCCTTGCGCAGGAAAGCCCCCGGAGCCGGTCGCGGCGGGGTAAGCGCCCGAAGCTCCGGCGAACGCACTGGCTCCGCCGCCTGCACCCACGCCTACGCCCATGGGCGGGCTTGCCTGCATGGGAGGAGGCTGAGGAGGCGCGGACGGCATCGGAGGAGGCGCCGTCTGGGGAGGCGGAGGCTGCGAGCGGAACGCGTCGTTCGGGAGCTGCTGGGCCGGGATTCCACGCGAGGTCGGGTGGTAGTTCGGTCCGGGCCCGGCCGGAGCCGCGGGCGGCATCTGGAGCGGAGGCGGCGACGACGGAAACGCCTGCGGGTTCACCGGAATGGCCGGCGGGCGCGAGGTTGGGATGACCGCTTGGGGCGGAGGCGCGTTGGCCGCGAGGGGCTGCGTCTGCGCTTGCTGCGCGCGCGCGCCCATCATCGGATCGGTGCGCTTCGGGTTTTGGCCACCGGTCGGTCCGAAGGGATCGGTGGTCTTTTGGCGGTTCTGCGGGGGCTGCTGCGCGGGGATGGCCGCGGTCCCCTTTTGAGCGCTGAAAGGCCCGTAGGGATCGGTCGACTTGCGCGGGTCTTGAGGCGGCTCGGCGCGCGGATCGGGGCGCGATTTGACCGGCTGCGTGCTCTTCGCGGAGGGCTGCTGCGGCGGAGCCTTCAGCACCGGGTTGGGCGACGCCATGGGGCCCGGCGTGAAGTCGGCCATGGGGCCGAACGGGATCTCCGGAATGCTGGGCGGCGGCGCACCACGCATGGCGACTTGCGGCGCCGGCTGCTCGTGCGTGGCCATCTCTTCCGAAGCGGGGACGTCGTGCCAGTTGGTGGGCGGGCCGGGGACCGAGCCGGGCGAAGAGATGCCCGAGGTCGAGATGAGGCTCAGGTCTTTGATCTCGCCGAAGGCGCCACCCGGAACGAGCGGCGTCTCGCCGATGTCGTCGAAGCTCGGCACGCGAGCCATGACCTGGCCGCTGATCGAGCTCACGAGCGAAGGGGGCTCGTCGAGGGTGCCGAATTCGCCGGAGGTGGCCGCGAGCGGCGCCGGCGGCGCGTTGCTGCCGGTGAGCGTCGCGTCGTCTTCTTCTTCGGTGACCCAGCCGGCTTCGGAGTCGTCGATTTCCGAGTCGGCTTGTCGCTGCTGACGGGCAGCCGTGACGGAGTCGTAAAACTCCGAATGGGGCGGCACCGGTGCGCCCGGGAAAGACGGAATGCTCGGCTCTTCGTCGCGACGCGGGTCGTGGATCGCGCCCGAGAGATCGGCCAGGTTTCGCCCTGAGGCCGAGGGCGGCGGCGCCTGCATGATGCCCGTGGGGGGAGGCGACGACTTGGACGCGTAGGGCGGGCTCGAGTCGCGCTGCCCGATGGGCGGCGGGGCGGAGCCACTGCGCGCGTACGGAGGTGCCGAGCTCATGTGCTGCCCGGGCGGGCGCACCTGGGTGGACGTGAACTCTTCGTCTTGCAGTCCGCGCAGCGTGTGCGGATTGGCGGAAGGTACGGGCGGAGGCGCCGGAATCGGGCGTTTTCCCGCGCCATCGGTGAGCGCCGAGGCCTGGATGGCCGCCCCCATGGCCACGACCTCGTCCGGGTTGATGCGGTCCATGGGAGGCGCGCCGAAGAAGGCCTCCACGCGGCGCCGCACGAGCGGGATGCGCGAGCTGCCTCCGACGAGCACGACCTTGTCGAAGGACGTGGGCGTGAGGCGCGCGAGCGCGAGCGCGTCTTGGGTGACGCGGAAGGTGCGCTCGACCAGCGGCTGAATGAGCTGATCGAGCTCTCCACGGGTCATGGCGAACGTGAGCGAGAGCGAGGCGCCGCCCACGCCGTAGCCGAGATCGCTCACCTTGACCTGCGACTGGTCACGGGTGGAGAGCGTCATCTTGAGCTCTTCGGCCGCGGCGCGCAGGCGCTCCCAAGTGCCGGGATCGGCCTTGGCGTCGATGCGGTGCTGCTTGAGCAGGCGCTCGGCCATGCGCTCGGCGATGGATGCGTCGATGTCGTCGCCGCCGAGGAAGGTGTCACCCGCGGTGGCGAGGACCTCGAACACGTTGTTGTTGAGGTCGAGCAGGGTGCAGTCGAACGTGCCGCCGCCGAAGTCGTAGACGGCGATGCGCTCGGAGCCGACGCGGCCGAGACCGTACGCGAGCGCCGCCGCGGTGGGTTCGTTCAGGATGCGCAAGACCTCGAGGCCGGAGACGCGTCCGGCCACCTTGGTGGACGCGCGCTGGAGCTCGTTGAAGTGCGCGGGCACGGTGATGACCGCGCGCGCGACCTGCTCGCCGAGGGCGGTCTCGGCGATCTGCTTGGCGCGCTTCAAAATGAACGCGCTGATCTCCGGCAGGGTGAAGTCTTTGCCGCGCGCGTGCACGAGCGGCCCCTGCGCGGGGCCTTCACGGAGCTCGTAGGGGACGCGCGTACGCGCCTGCACGATCTCGGGGCTGTTCCACGAACGCCCGAGCAAGCGCTTGTGGCTGGCCACGGTGTTGCGTGGGTCCATGGCCCGGCGTCCCTTGGCGGGATTGCCGACCAGCGCCTCACCGTTCGGATGGAACGAGACGACGGACGGAAGAAGCCGCTGACCGGATTCGTCCGCGAGGACGTGGACCCGGCCGGAGCGCATGGAAGCCACGACCGTGTTGGTCGTCCCGAGATCGATGCCTACTACACTCACGGATCCCTTCTATCCCTGCAGACTGTCAGGGTAAAGGATACGAGGTGCGATCGTGGGGGCTCTGTGCCTCGGGAGATAGTCTGTCCGACCCTCGCGGACGACCCTTTTGGTCCGGATCCTGGAGGCCTCAGGGCAGGGCGAGCAACGCGTCGAAGGCATGGCGGAGGATCCAGGCCGCGTCGTGGGCGCTCGCGTCACGCGCGCGCTCGGTGATGGGGCCGAGCCACGACGCCAAGAGATGCGAGTCTTTGGAGCGGCGCGCTTCGCCCACGATGGCCTCGGCCGTGCGCAAATACTCGCGCGAGCAGCCTTCGATGTCGCCGCTGTTGTAGGCGGGCACGCCGGTCTTGATGGCGCGCAGGATGGCTTGCCGCACGATGTCGGGCACGCGCGTGGCGGGAGGACCGACTGCGGTCGGGGCGAGGCTCGCCGAGCGAGAGGTGGTCGCGGCATGGGTCGGGTCGC
Source organism: Polyangiaceae bacterium (assembly GCA_965225775.1). Lineage (GTDB taxonomy): Bacteria > Myxococcota_A > Polyangia > Polyangiales > Polyangiaceae > JAAFHV01. Next base: position 791,781 of record OZ245328.1, read on the forward strand.
GGAGCTTCTCTAGGGCCTCGGAGAGGAAGCCGGCGCCTTCGTCGGCGCTCGCTCGCCCGGCGCTCTCCAATGCGCGATCGAGCGCGGCGAGGTCGGCGGCGCGTGCCGGAGCGGTGGCGAGCGCGTGGCGCAAGTGCTGGGCGAAGACGAAGTGGTAGGGCCCGAGCGCGCTCGTGTGGCCGAGCGCGTATCCGCGTCCAGCGACCGCGAAGAAGACGTCGATGGTCGCGTCGAGGGCGTCCCGCGCGGCGAAGCGCGAGACGGGCGTGGCGGTCTCGAGCTCGTCGAACGCGTGGCGTAGGGTCCACGCCGCCAAGGTGGGGCCGGGGGCGGCGAGGGCGTGGGTCAGCGCGACCTTCAAGCGGGCGCGCTCGGCCAAGCCGATGACCGGGTTCTGAGCGAGCGAGCGCTCCACGGCGGCGCGGTAGATCGCGAAGCATCCGGCGTGATCGCCGGCGTTGTAGGTGGGGGCGCCGGCCATGATGGCGCGTCGGATCCCGGCCACCACGGTGCCGTCGACGGTGGGCGCGGGCGGTGCGGGCGCGAGGCTCGCGCGTACCGAGACGGGCGCGCGTGTGCCGCTCTCGAGCGCGGCGCGCGCGGCCGAGACGAAATCGCGTGCGGAGGCGAAGCGATCGTCGCGCTTTTTGGCTAGCAAACGCTGCACGAGCGGCTCGATGGCCGCGACGAACGGCGACGGGCCGAGCTCGTGGACGAGGGAGGGTGGAGGCTCGGTGAGGTGACGCCGGATGAGATCGATGGAGCTCTCGGACGAGAACGGCACGCGCCCGGTCAAGAGCTCGAAGAACGTGATGCCGAGCGCGTAGAGGTCGGCGCGCGCGTCCACGTCTCCGCCAGCGAATTGCTCGGGGGCCATGTAGGCGGGCGTGCCGGCCACGGACCCTTCGGTGTCGCGGCCTTCGCGGCGCAGGCGAGCCACGCCGAAGTCGAGGATTTTGGCCACGTCCGCGTCGTCTTCGTCGACCACCACCACGTTGTCGGTCTTGAGGTCACGGTGGACGATGCCGCGCTCGTGGGCATGAGCGAGGCCGCGTGCGATCTGAATCACGAGATCGGTGGCGCGCCGCGGGTCGACGCGGCCCGCGCGCCGAACGAGGTCGGCCAGGGTGGCGCCGTCCAGGTACTCCATGGCGAGGTAGAGCAGCCCCGAATCGGATTGGCTGAAGTCGACGACGCGCACGATGTAGCGGCTCTGCAGGAGGCTCGCGACTTCGGCCTCGCGCTCGAAGCGCGTGCGCATGGCCGGATCGTAGGCGAGGTCCCCGTAGAGCACCTTGACCGCGAAAATGCTGGCCATGCGCGTGTGCGCGGCGCGGTAGACGTGCCCCATGCCGCCCGAAGCCACGCGGTCGAGCACCTTGTAACGCTGCCCGAGCACCGCGCCGACCAGCGGATCGCCGATGTCGACACGCGTGGGCACACCGTCACGCGGGCACGTCCGGCGCTCCTTGAAGGACGCCATGCACATCTCGCAGTAGCGCACGGGACGAGCTTAGCAGGAGGGGGGAGGTGCGCTCCAAACTCGATGCAGCGCGGAGCTTTCGGCGCTCGGCGGAATTCTGCGGTGGCCTTCGACGAAACGCGCGCCCGTTACCGATTCGCCCATCGAATAGGTGACCTCCGGCTCCGATGTCCGTACCATCGCATCCTCCCCGGGATCATGCGGACCGTTTCCTTCTACAGCCTCTCGCGCGTCCTTCAGGACCGGCTCACGGGCTCCATCTCGGAGGGCTTTCCTCCGAGGCCGCTCGCGGTGGTCCCCGGTGGGCCTCGCAGCGAGCGAGTATGGCTGGGGGTGATGGGCGGCGGGCTGCTCGGCGTGTTGGTCCTCTATCTGGTCGGCTACGGCAGTCTCGGCTCGGGCCTCTCTCGTCACGGCCCGATCGCGCTCGGGCTGTACGTGGGCTTCATCGCTACGGCGGTCTTCGGCTTCGTGAAGTCGAGGCGTCACCTCACCGAGGTGAAGAGCCTGCCCATCCCGCGCGGAATCTATCTTTTTCCGGCCTGCGTGATCGACGCCACCTCCGCCGACCTCGTGGTGTTCGCCACCACCGAGGGCCAGGCCACCGGCACGGCGGGCGGCGTCTCGCTGGCCTTTCCCGGCAAGACGTTCGCTTTCACGCAAGCCTCGGGCACGCAAGCCTCGGGCAACCTCGCCGAGCAGCTGGTGGTCGCGCAGCGCGAGACCGCCGAGGCCGTCGCACAGAACGACTCGGCCAAGCTCTCCACGCTCGACCCGCTGCACGAACCGCGCTTCTCGAGCCCGGTCGGACCGCGTGCACCTTACAAGTTCTCGCTGCCCGCTTGGCAGAAGCTCGGCTGGGCCATCGCGCTCGGGGTGGGGCTCGCGTTCGGGCTCTCGCTCTTCTTCATGCGCAACGCCACGAGCGACGCGCTGCTCTATTCGCGGGCGAAGAAGGCCGACACCGAGGATGCGTACCGCGCCTACCTCGTGCACGGAAAGACCCACGTCCGCGAGGTCGAGCTCACGTTGCTTCCGCGCGCGGCGCTCAAGGCCGCGTCCGCCAAGGGCTCGGTCGAGGCCGTGCGCGCCTTCCGCGCCGACTTCCCCAAGACCGACATCGAAGACGAGTACGCCGAGGCCCTGCGCGCCGCCATGACCGCGGAGCTCGGTCGGGCCAAGGCGACCGGCAAGCTCGGCGCGCTGCGCGCCTTCGAGAAGAAGTACCCCGACCACGGCCTCGGCAAAGACCTCGCCGCCGCCGTGCACGAGGTCTACACGAAAGAGCTCGCGCGGGTGATCGCCGCCTCGCCGCCCGCGGAGCGCGCCGAGATCGAGCCCCTCTACACGCAGCTCTTCGCTGCCCTCGAGAAGCTCGGGCCCACGGTGGAGATCCGTTTCCGCCGAAAGCCGGCGCCCAAGCTCACCTCGGCGGACAAAGCCATCGTCAAGACGGCCACCTGGAACGGTGTGGTCTCGTACGTATCGAAGTACTTCGATGCCGCGCACCACAAGGTCCGCGAAGACGTGGTCGCCAAGGAGCTCACCGAGAAGCTCGTGCCGCTCTTCGATCCGGAGCTCGTGACCATCGTGCCCAGCGCGGCCGAGCCCGACACCGGCAAGGGCGACGAGCCGTTCCCCAAGGTGAAGGTGCCCACGCTGTTCTTCGTGCACGGCGCGGACTGGTCCGGGCACACCTACACGAGCCGCAAGCCGCACGTGACCATGGTGGGGCTGAACTTCTCCTTCGACGCGGTGTTCGTGCTCCCGGAAGACAAAAGAGCCTACAAAACGAAGCTCGATCTCTGGAAGGGCATCACCGTGCCGCAGCTGCGAGAGCCGGGCGACGGGCCGCTCGAAGAGCGCCTCTACGAGGGCATGGCCAAGAGCGCCTACGGGGCGTTCGAGAAGAAGCTGCTCGACGCTTTCGTGGTTTCGGGCGGATGAGCGCGCGGTGATCACGGTCGGCTCGGTCTCGCGCGAGGAAGCGGCGCGCCTTTTTCCGTTCCTCGGCGCGCGCTTCCGCGGCCGTCGCAACGCCATCAAAGAGTTTACCCACTTCGATCCGGACTTCGTGTTCTGGATCTACCCGGACGGAACGCTCTTCGACGCGCGTGATGCGCACCGGAAGAACCTTCCCAAGGGCTACGAGCACATCCTCGACGACGAGCCCGAGTACGGAGGCTTCCTGAGAGGCCGAGTGGCGACGAGCGACGGTCGCCAGCTCGTGGTCGTCTATTGCGCGGAAGAGGCGCTCGCGGCCTCGGGCCCCAAGGTCACCCAGTTGCTCGCCGGATTGCGTGAGCTCCCGGTGCCCCTGGAAGACGACGCCCTCGTGGTGAGCGACAATGGCGATCTCTACGGGACCGTCGCGGATCTCGTGAGTCGGGATTCGCCGACAGCTCGCTGACGCTCCGGCCGAATCCAAGGCTTGCCGGATGCGTGACGGAGCCGTCTTGCGGCGTGTGGCGTCCTCCGTTTACGTTGGCTTTCGTGGGAGGATTTTCATTGAAGCGCGCCTTCGGGGTCGCCGGCCTCGGACTGGCCATGATGCTCGCTCGGGGGACCGAGGGCGTGGCCCGCGCGGACGACGTTTCCGTGCCCACGAGCCCCGCGCCCGTGACGCCCTCGCCCGAGCCGACAGCTCCGGCCCCCAAGCCTTCGCCCACGCCGAGCCCCGCGTCGACGGCGACCACGCCCGAGCGCCTCACGAACCTCGGCGAGGCGGCCGGGCAGGGGGTCGACGTGGTCGGTCGTCTCGGAGCCAGCAAAGGAGGCGCCGCCACCATTCAGGGGGTCAAAGACGGGCAGAACGTGCTCGAGAAGGTCGGCTTGAAGCGCGGCGAGCCGAACGCGGGCCTGGTCGGTGGCGCCATGTTCGTCATGTCGTCGTGCTTCATGGTGAACTACGGCAACTTCAATCCGGCCGCCCTCATGGGTCCTCCGTGCAAGTACGTGCTCACGCCGCTCGCCGTGGTGGGGCTCGTGGTCGCACCGTTTTTGGGCGGCAGTCGCGAGGAGATGAAGGGCCCGAGCGTGCACCACTTGGACATGTCGGTTTACGCCCTCGACTACAGCAAGAAGAGCGCGCTCACCGGTCAATTGAACCGCACGCCCTCGGGGAGCTTCCTCGGTGGCAATCTCGGCTACGACCTCGCATACATGTACGTCCACCCTCGCTACGGCATCTTGTTTCGAGGCGCGGGCACCCTGCAGCAGACCACCATCGCCGAGGCGTCCTACGTGAACGTCTCCAACAATTTCGCCAAGCTCGACGCGCAGCTGGGCGTCGATCTGATCCGCCTGCTCTCCGGTGGCGACAAAAGCTCGTATTGGTCCCAGCACCTCGCGTACGTGCGCTTCGGGCCGAGCTTCTTCCACGATTGGATCGTCTCTCGAGACGTGGCCTCGAAGTTCACCGAGCGCTCGTTCGTGAAGAATCCGCTAAACCAATCGATCGGGCTCGTCTCGGCCCTGGGGTACGAGATCGCCGCCGAGCTCGATTTCCGCTTTCCGCTCTTTCTCGGCGGGCTGCACCTCAAGTTCGAACGAGGCTCCTATCCGAGCATCAAGTTCCCGGATCTCGCCGCGAGGGACGGGGCGTTCGTGGCCCTGGTCGGCTTCGACGACCTGCGTGCAGGCAGCAGCTACACCTGGCAGCGCTTCAAGGCCGAGCTCGAGTTGCCCATCGATTATTCGCGCTACGGAGGCCTTTTTCTCGGCGGACAGTTCCTTCGCTACGAGAACAACTTCGGGTCCGGTGTCGACAACCGAGGCATCTCCCTCGATTACCGCTTTCGGTTCCAATGAAGACCGCTCGCGCCATTCCGTCGTTCGTGTCGTTCGTCCTGCTCGTCGTTTCGGCGTGCTCCACCAAAGAAGCGCCGGGAGATTGTGGCTCTCCGGACATGGCCTTCGTGACCTTCTTGCCCGCCTCGGAGAGCCTGGATCCTCCGCGCATCTGCGTCGACATCCACGCCGCCTCCCGGCTCGATGCGTCGGCGACCTCCGCCGGTCGAGACGAGTCGTACGCGGTGAGCCGCCCGGGTGTTTACCCGTGGACCAATCTCACCTTCCGCGAAGCGAGCGAAGCGTGCGGGCGTGCCGGGAAGTTTCTCTGCGATTGGGACGCGCTCAAGGCCATCACGGCGACCGTGCCCGGTGCGCCGGGCTTCGTGACCTTCGACTCGACCACGGTCGAGGCCTTGCCGCGGAATGGCCCGGAGACCAACATGGCGAGCCGGACCGACCCGCTCAATCCCGTGGACATGCTCATTCGGGGTGAGACCGGAAGGCCCGCCTTTCCGGAGACACGCGCCTCGGCAGCGTCGTTCACCATCGTGCCGACCGACAACGAAGACGAAGCCGATCCGCGGGTCGCCTACGTGCTGGGCGCCGTCTCGGGCAAGAAGGTCGCGAGTGGTGTGGCGCGCCAGGCCGCCGTCCCCCAGGACTTCAAGCATCCCTTGGTGGGCTTTCGTTGCTGCAGCGACGCGCGTGTTCGCGACGCCTTCCCGGCGCTCGCGCAGTCCCCTTCGCGCGTGCGTCCCACGGTGGACGAGGAGGTGCCTCTTGCGCCTTGATGTCCGTCGCTTACTCGCGAGAGCGCTGCTCGCGTGCGTGCTCGGCGCCGGGGCTGCCGGTACCGTCGGGGTCGGATGCAGCGATCCGCCGCGGGCCAAGTCCCCCGAGCTCGAGCTCGGGTATGCGCCGAACCCGCCGGTCGCCGGCGAGCCGCTGGCCATTCGTCTGAAAGGCTCGAACCTCGGCGTGGTCGAGCTCTACCAGGGCCAGGCTCTGCTCTCGCGTGTGGTCAATCCGCTCGAAGAGCAGGTGCCCTCGGATTTTTACGTCTACCGAGCCATCGACGCGACGCCTCCTCGTGCCGTCGCGTTCGATCCTTACGGCAATCGGGTGGAGGTCTCGGGGAAGCCGTCCGGCAACGTGCCGCTGCCGAAGGACGCGGGCTCGCGCGATGCGGGAGGCTCCGATGCCTCGAAGGTCGACGCGGGACCGACCACCAATTACACGTTGACCTGCAGAGGCTTCACCGAGACGACCAACGTACCCGACGACGCGGGCCCGACCTGTGGGCCGTCTGGCCTCTTGGTGAAGTTCGCGCTCTACAACCGAACGGGCGACGTCTTGGACGTGTACTCGACCACCTTCCAGGCCGGTACGTGCGGGTCGATCGGGCTCGCGCGCATGTTCGCCGGCGAAGAGCGGGCCATCACCAACTTGGCCGACAATCAGACCCTGCTCCTCCAGCGTTCCGACGGGACCGTGCTCCGCAAGCTGCGCATCGCGCCCGGGGAGACCGGGCCGTGCAATCTGCTCGTGGAGTGAGCCGCGCTTACGGCCCGCCTTGCCGTTCGCGTCGCTTGCGAATGGCGCGCCCGACCAAGACCAAGCCTCCGCCGAGCACGAGCACCACGTCGATCGGCACGGGGACCTTCGTGCCGAGCGTGATCTCGATGGGCGGTGGGACGAGATCGTCCTGGACGGGCGCTTTGCGGAAGTAGACCTCGTCGGTGCCCGGGCGAGGCGACGAGCGATCCACGAAGGCCGAGAGCACGCGACCTTTGCTCGCGCCGGCGACCCCCGAAAGATCCTCGTCGAGGCGCTTCGCGTAGGTGGGAAGCCCGTTCCACGTGGCCGTCTCGCCCACGGTGCCGCCCACGCGCTCGGGGCCGATGAAAAAGACGGCCAACGAGCGCTGTCCCTTGGCGTTCGGACCGCGCATCGACTCGGGCTCGCGGTACGGATAAAACGGGGTCTCGGTCTGAAAGGCGATGTCCACCGCGCCGGATCCGAAGCGCTTCTCCGCGGAGCCGGAGTCGGCGCCGGCGGGAGCAGCCATGCGGAACGCGGCGAGCTTCCAGTGCTTTTGCACGTAGGGAGCGAGCCACGCTTCGGTCTCGGGGCCTTTGGCGTAGTGATGGCTCTCGAGCCACGCGGCGAGCGCCTGCGCCGAGTCCGCTTCGAGGACCACCGCGTCGAAGCCGGCGACCTGAACGGCGTCGAGCACGCGCACTTCCTCCGGAGCGGAGCCGACGCTCACCGACTTCGAGCGAGACAACGAGAGCAGGAGGAGCGGCGTCGGATCGATGCCCGACAGTTTCTCGCTGTAGACGATCTTCGGTCGGGTCAGGACCTCCACGCGTTGGAGCAGATCGGCAGGCGCTTCGGTCAAGGTGGGCGTGCTCGGCACCGGCACCAAGAACCCGAAGTCCGAGGCCGTGCTCTCGAACGTGGCGCGCCGTACGAAGTGCTCGGTTTTGGTGGCCGGATCGTACGTGACGAGGGCCACCTCGTCCGCGATGCGCACGAACGTGTGCTCCGGACGCGCGAGGAAGCACGCCTCCGCGCGCTTTTCGTGGGATGCCGTGACGAGCGCGCCCAGCGCGACCACGCTCGCCGCCGCGAGAAGTCGCTTCACGCGTGGGGAGACGCCCGGCCTCACTTCTTCGGTCCGGGAGCGGCCGGCTTCTTCTCCGCCGGTTTGGCCGGTGCGGTCGCGGGTTTCGCCGGTGTGGCTGCGGGCTTGGCGGGGGCGGCCGGAGCCTTTTCGCCGGTCAAGAAGCGCTTGTACGCGGCATCGCTGGGCGCGTGTCCGAGGAAGCTCCTCACGAGCTCGTTCTCGTCGTCGCTGCCGCCACGTTCGAGCACGCGCTCCTTGTAGTCACGGGCCGTGGCCTCGTCGAGCAGGCCTGCGGCCGAGAAGCGCGTGAACAGATCTTGCGCGATGGAGAGCGCCCACTGGTAGCCGTAGTACCCGGCGTCGTAGCCGACCAGGTGCCCGAAGGTGCCTTGGAAATGGGTGCCCTCGACGTACTTGAACGGCGTGTACTTCGATTGAATCTCGGCCAGCATGGCCGTCGTATCCATGGGCGTTTTGCGGGTGTGGTAGGCCTGATCGAGCCCGGCCAAGAAGAGCTGTCGCTGCGTCGCGAGGGCTCGGCCGAAGCCTCGCGAGCGGATCATCTTCTGGTGGAGGGCGTCGGGCAGGGGCTTGTCGGTCTGGTAGTGCCGCGCGAAGAGCGCGAGCGTCGACTTGTCCCACGCCCACTCCTCGAGCATCTGCGAGGGCGCCTCCACGAAGTCGCGCGCGACGCTGGTCCCGGCGAACGTGACCGTCTCGGTCTTCGAGAGCAGGTGGTGGAGCACGTGCCCGAACTCGTGGAAGAACGTGGTCGCGTCCTGGTGGCTCATGAGCGCCGGCGACGCGCCCCCCGGCTTGGGGAAGTTGCACTCGATGGCGGCGATGGGCAAAAGCCGCGAGCCGTCGGCCATACGCTTCGTATCGCGGATGGAGAAGACGGCCGCGTGCTTGTATTTCCCCGGTCGCGGATAGAGGTCGAAATAGAAGCGACCAATCACCGCACCGCTCTTGTCGACCACCTCCATGGGCTCCACGTCGGGGTGCCAGGCGGGAACGTCGGCCTTGCGGAAGGTGATGCCGAAGATCTTCGAGGTGATGGTCAAGATGCCGTTCTTGACCTTCGTGACCTCGAAGTATTCGCTCACTTCTTTGGAGTCGAGGCCGTACTTGGCCTGGCGCACGCGGTCTTCGAGGTAGGTGCGGTCCGAGGGGGGAAGCTTGTCGGTCTTCTTGCCGCCGAGCTTTTCGTGCATGGCGAGCAGCTCGTCCATTTCGGACGCGCCCTTCTTCTCGATGTGCACGCGCAAGCCCTCCAAGAACGTGGCCACGGTCTGGGGGGTCTTGGCCATGCGCGGCTCGATGACGTAGTCGGCCCAAGTGGCGTAGCCGAGCAGCTTGGCTTTTTCTTCGCGGGCGGCGAGCAGCTTGTCGAGCAGCGCCACGTTCTTGTCCGAGGCCCGATTGTCGAAGGTCTTGTAGAGCTCGAGGGCGAACGCGCGATTTTTCGCGTACTGCATCACCGGGAAGTAGTCCGGGTAGTCGGTCGAGATCTTGATCTTGCCGTCCGGGCCGGGCTTGTGTGCGTCGAGGTACGGCTTGGGAAGACCCTCGAGGTCCTTCTCGGTCGCGTCGATCGTGCGCGTGCCGCTGGCGAGGTTCTCCTCGAACGCCTGACCGAGCTTGGTGATCTCGGCGTTGAGCTCGCGGAGGCGCTTCTGTCCGGCCTCGGGCAGGTCGAGGCCGTTGCGGTGGTAGTCGCGGAGCAGGTGCTCGAGCAGGCGCGCGTATTCTTTCGACTTGGGGGCGACCTTGCCCTCTTTGCGCAGCTTCTCGAAGCGCTGCACGACGTCGGCCACGGCGCGGTCCAAGTAGAACGACGTCTCGAAGGCGCCGGCGAGCGGCTCGCACTCTTCGGCGGCCTTGCGCACCGCTTCGTCCGGGTGGGACACGGCCATCAGCGCGTTGAAGTCCCCCGCGTTTTTGGTGGCGAGACGCGCGTCGTCGAGCGCTCCGAGCACCGCGTCGCTGGTGAGGCGCGCGTCGTCGGCTTTGGCGAGCAGGCGCACCTCGGCGAGCTTCGATTGCGCGGTGGCGAGGCTCTCTTTGCAGAGACGGCGGAGGTCGTCGCCGCTCTTGGCGAACGAGACCGGATCGGTGTCGAGCGGCAGGGTCTTCGGCGGAGGCGGCGGGGGCTCGGGGACGGTGGGGATGGCCTGGGGCACGCTCGTGGTCTTGGCCACGGGCACCGCGGGAGGCGGCGGATCGGCGCACCCTGCGGCGACCGCGCTCGCCGCGACGAGGAGAGGGAAGAACGAAGCGAACGAGACCTTGCGGCGCGAAGAACGCGGAGAAACCATGCGCGCAGAATGCCCGACCCGGCGCGCGGACGAAAGGGCGCAGTTTTCCCCTCCGCGAGGCCTCGTCGGGTGGAGGTCTCGTAGGCCCGCACGAGGGCGACACGCGCGGGTTACACGAGCAAGAGCACGCCGCGCGTGGGTTTTCCCGTGGCTCGGGTGATGGCGCGTGCATAGAGCGAGATCTGCGCGCGGTAGCTCGCGAGGCGCGGGGCTTCGTCCACGTCGGTTTTGAAATCGACCACCGTGATGCTCCCGTCGGACTCCTCGAAGGCGAGGTCGACCACGCCCTCGACCAGCGTTCGATCCTCGGACTCGAACGTGACGGCCACTTCGCGGCGAGCGTCCACCGAGGCTTTGGCGCGTACCATCACCGCGTGCGCCAGGGCTTCGCGGGCGGCGTTCTCCGCGAACGCGATCTCCTCGGGGCTCGCGCCTAGGGAGCGACCGTGGGCCTTGGCGAGCGGCCCGAGCAGCGCGTCCGAGTCGGACGGATCGAGCGGCGCTTCGGCCAAGAGCGCGTGCACCAGGATGCCGTAGCGCTTGCCGTGCGGGCGACCCTCGCGAGGGGTCTTGGTGCGCTCGACGGTGACCGGAACCTCTTCGACCGAAAGGCCGCGCTCTTTGGCTTCGCTCGGGGTGATCACGGCGACGCTCGGGCGGCCTCCTTCGGCCAGCGTGTTCGCGCGAGCGGCGACCCAGCGGTCGTAGCGGGCCTGGCTCTCGTCGCCTTTGCCTTCGCTGTCGGGCGAGAGAATCTTCTGCTGGCGGAGGCCCGCTTCGTCGTCCTTGCCGAGGGCGAGCGCGTGCGGATCGAAGAACAGCACGGCGTGCGATCCCACCTCGGGACGGTGGAGCCCGGGGCGTACGGGGCGCGCGTTCCAGGCTTTTTCGGGGCGCTCGAGCACCGTGTCGTTTCCGAAGCGTGCGTTGCCCACGAAGGGCTCGGGGGCTTCTCGGCGGGAGGGCAAGGGGTAAACCGCGGGGGAGAGCGGGCCGAGCCAGCTCTCTTCGAGCGGGCCATCTCCCACCACCGGGACCACCAGTATGTCGCGGGCGCGGGTGGTGGCGACGTAGAGCAGGCGAAGCGCCTCTTCGTGATCCTGACGGAGCACGAGCTCGCGCTTCTCCGAGAGCTCGAGCGGGGCCGCGCCACAGACGGGGGCGCAGAAGAGCTTTCGCTCCGCGTCCACGTAGCGCGAGGGCTCGCTGTGCGTGGGGCGAGCGGTCGGATCCACCAGGATGACCACCGGGAACTCCAGGCCCTTCGCGCGGTGCACGGTCATCATGCGCACGCCTTTGGAGTCTTCTTCGACCACGTACGCCTCGGACACGTTGCCTCGCGCGGCGTCCTCTTCGAGCTTCTCGACGAAGGCACGGAACGAGTGCAAGCCGGCCGAGTGGGTGGCCTTCCGGGCCACGTCGAGCACGCGCAGCACGTTGGCGAGCGCCTGCTCCCCGGTGGGCCAGATGGCGAAGCCGGCGTGGGCACGCGTGCGCTCGAGCAGCTCGCCCAGCGTGTCGGCGTAAGGCCTCCGGTTGCGACCGACGTGGAGCTCGCGCAGGATGGCCAGCGCTTCGGCCACCGGCGCCGTGTGCTCGTCGAGCAGGGTAGGGTCGAGCTTTTTGCGCAGGTCGAGCGACTTGGCGAGCGTGCGGTACGAAAAAATGGCCGAGTCGGTGAGTGAAAAGAGCGGACCCTTGAGGGTCGCGTAGATCGAAAAATCGTCGGTCGGGTACTCGAGGGCTCGGGCGGCGTTGCGAAGGGCGAGCACCTCTTCGCGCTCGTGGAAGCCTCGTCCACCCACGAGCACGTGCGCGATCCGTCGCGCCTCGAGGGCGCGCACGTACGGTCGGGTCACGTCGCTGCCGAAGGCCGAGAACCGCTTGAAGAGCAGGCACACGTGCTCGGGTCCGACCGGCACACGCGCGCGGCCGTTGCCGACGGCGACGGTGTAGCCGCTCTCGCGCACGAGCCAGTCGACGTAGGCGCCTACGGCGTCCGGGAGCGAGTCTTCCACGGCGTAGCTCGTGACCTTGCCGGTCTTCGCCGAGTAGGGCCGAGGCACGGGCAGGGCCACGACCTGAGGTTGGTCGGAGGCTTCCTCTCGGCGGTAGGGGGCGAGCGGCACGTAGGCGGCCTGGCTGCCCTCCTCGTTGGACTTCATGACGCCGTCGAAGGCCGCGTTCACGAGGCTCTGGATGCCGCGTGTGCTGCGGAAGCTCACCGTGAGGTGGACGAGGCGCGCGCCGTCGGCCAAGAGGTCCCGCTTCACGGCCTCGTAGAAGGCCACGTCGGCGCGGCGGAAGCGGTAGATGCTCTGCTTCGGATCGCCCACGAAAAAGAGCTTCCCGGGGACCGTTCCGTGACGACCCGAGAGCCCTTTGGACCCGGTGGACTCGTCGTCCGGGGAGCGGCCGAGCGAGAACACGATCTCCGCCTGCAAGGGATCGGTGTCCTGGAACTCGTCCACCAAGAGATGGGTGTAACGTGCACGGAGCGATCGTCGCGCCTCGCGGCTCTCGGCGAGCAGCGCGCGCGTCTTCAAGAGCAGGTCGAGGAAGTCGAGCTTGCCCGAGCGTGCCTTCAAGAGCTCGTACGCCGATACGAGCGGGCGAAGCTCTTCGCGCAGGCACGCGGCGAGGTCGGCGTCGGTGAGGGCGAGGGCGCGGTCGAGGGCGGCCTTGGTAGCGGCGCGCCGAGCGATCACCTCGTCGCGGGTGAGCCCGGACGACTTTTGGTAGAGCTTGCCCCAGCCCTTCCAGTTCCACAGGCGCTGTTTTCCCAAGGCGCGAAGCTCGGCCTCGAGGCCGTCGTAGTCGCGCTCGCCGCTCGGGCTGCGGGTGGCCTCTTTGCGCCGGAGCTCTTCGCCGAAGCGGCGGATCGTGTCGAGCGAGAGGTAGAGCCAGGCGGCGTCGTTGGGGTCGGTGCGCTTGTCGTCGGCGAGCTCGGCGAGGGCTCCGAGCTCGTCCAGGGCGCGCACCACGTCGTCGAGGGTCTTTTCGCGGTCGAAGGTGGGGCGGGTCCACGGACCGTCGAAGTCGCGCTGATCGATCAGACGAAAGCCCGCCTCGAAGAGCGCGTCTTTCGGTCCGTCGTCCCGGCTGCGTCGGCGCAGGACGCGGTGCACGCCCGGGTTCTCTGCGGGAGGCGCGTCGAGCACGGTCTGGAACCAAGGCTCGAAGGCCTCGCGGTAGAGCCTGCGCGCCTCGGCGTCGTCGGCCACCACGAAGAGCGGATCGATGCCCGCTTCGACCGGTCGCTCGCGCAAGAGATCCGCGCAGAACCCGTGGATGGTCCCGATGTGCGCCACCTCGAGCTCGCGTGCGGCTTGCTCGAGACGTGCTCGCTCGTCCGGATCCACGCTGGCTTCGCGGGCGCGCTCGATCGCGGTGCGCAGGCGGAGCTTCATCTCGCCGGCGGCCTTCTCCGTGAAGGTGACCGCCACGATCGACGAGATGCGGGCCCGCCCCGTGCGGACGAGGCCGAGCACGCGCCTTACGAGCTCGGTGGTCTTGCCGGCGCCGGCCGCGGCCTCCACCAGCAACGTCGTGTCGAGGTCTTCGCGGATGGCGGTTCGTGCTTCCTGGTCGGGCAGCTCGTTCATGGAAGCTCTCTCACTTTACGGAGCAGCGGCAGGGCGCGCGGGTCGCGCTTCTGCTTGATGCGGATCTCTTCGTAGGGTCCGCAAATGGGCCGATAATCGCAGTATTTGCAGCCGTATTCGCCTCCGGGCATGGCGGGGAGCATGCCGGTGGTGAGCGCCTCGTCGACGGCGGCTTTCACGGTGGCGGCGGCCTCGCGGGCGCGCGTATCGAGCGGCACCTCGACCGCCGTGTAGTCGCCGGTCTGGGTACAGTAGTAGAGGCGCCCGCCGCTCACGGTCTTGCCGGGCAAGAGCTTCTCCACGGCGAGCGCGTAGAGCACCGGCTGCAGCACCTCGCCGCCGGAGACCACCGAGCCCTTCTCCGCGCGCACCTTGCCGGTCTTGTGGTCGGTCGCGCGCAGCGTTCCGTCGACGTGGGTCTCCACGAGGTCGATCGACCCGCGCAGGCGTAGGCCGCACTCGAGCTCGATCGGCTCCTTCACGCTGGCGGCGTCGCGACCCTCGTCGTGCTCGATCAAGCCGAACGAGAGCTCGAAATGCGTGGGATTCCATTCCGCCTCGAGCGGGATACGCCGCACCCACTCCCGGAGGTCGGCGCGCACCTGCGCGAGGCCGTCTTCCCACACCCGCGGAATGGCCGGGCAGAGCTTGTCGTGGTGCTTTCCGGCCACCTGCTCGAGGGTCGCGTCCATCAAGGATTGGGCGTCGGGGACGTCGGCGTCGCGCAAGGGGAGGCGACCTTCGGCGCGCATGCGGGTGAGCCAGGCGTACTGCGTCTCGTGCACCAAGGTGCCGCGCTGGAGCGGATCGAGCTCTTCGAGTGGCGTGGGCTCTTCGCGCGGCGCGAGCTTGAGCAGAGCCGAAAGATAGAAGCGGTACGGGCAGCCGGCGTAGTGCTGGAGTGCGGTGGGCGAGTAGCTGCGTGCGCCGATGGCGTGCGCCTCGAGGGCCGGGCGGCCGAGCGGGGGGACGTCCACGAGGCCGTCTTGCGCCACGTACTTCCCTTTGCGCCAGCGGTAGGCGCGGGCGTAGAGGGCGCGCCTCAGGTGAGGGTTTCCACCGAGAAGAAAGCGCGCGGCGCCCACGTTCTTGGACTCGTCGTCGCCGAGGAGCGTGGCCAAGACGGACAGGTCGTGCTCGGCGTCGTCGAGGGCGACCTCGGGTGATTCGGGCGCGGGCCAGCCGAGGCGCGCATGCGAGGCGCGGTCGGCGAGCTCTTTCAGGGCTTCGTAGGTGGGCAGCTGGCCACGCACCACACGCAGGATCTCGAGGCCGTAGAACGAAGGCGTGCGCGGACGACCGGCGTCGGTGTCCACTCGCGGGTACGAATACGAAACGAGGCGCTCGGCAGCTCCGGTGGCGAGGCGCAGCATGAGGCGCTCGTCTTCCGATCGCTCGGCGTTGGTGGCGAGGCGAGGCGCACCGGGGTCTCGGGCGGACGCGGCGAGGCGCGCATCGTCGAGCAAGAGCGGGTCTTCGAGGACCTTCTTGGGAAAGGCTTTTTCGACCAGACCGGGCACGAGCACGGTGTCGAAGGTGAGTCCACGTGCGTCTTCGACCGCGCCCACGAAGAGCTTGCCGAGACGTCGGCCTTTGGTCGGGGTCTTCACGTCCGCGAGGCGTGGCTCGAGCACCGCGCGCACCTCGGACAGCGTGATCTCGGTGGCCGCGTCGAGTGGGGAAAGCTCGCCGAGCACGGACAGCACGCGGCTCGGGCGTCGCAAGGCGCGCACCGCGAGGGAAGCGAGGCGCTCCAGCCACTCTCGCCACGAGCACGGCGTGGCGAAGGTCTCCAGGTCTTCGAGCAGCGGCAGGGCGTAGCTCTCGAGGTCGTTCACGGAAGCGATGTCGCGTTCGAACGACTTGGCGCGTGCCTCGTTCTCTTCGAGGGCGGCGGCTTGTTTCTGCGCGAGCTCTTCCCGGAGGCCGGCGAGGCGTCTTTTCCAGCGCGCGAGGCCCCCGATGACCGCGGCTTCCACGAGCCACCTCTCCCAGCGGAACGGCGTGCGCAGGGTACCCAGGTCTTGCGCGTCGGACGTCTCCGGGCTCGGCTCGTCGAGCTCGTCGTCCTCGTCGGTCTCGTCGTCGTCGGTCTCGAGCGCCTCCGTCTCGCGCGCGCGCGCCTCGAGCTTTTGGCTCTCCTCGTCGTCGGGAGGAACGAAGGTATCGGGACCCACACGGACACGCGCCGGGGGCGCTCCGTCGCGGGTTCGGATCGACTCGCCCAGCGACAGGTACTCCGCGAAGCGTCGCGCGGAGAGTCCCTCTTGGGCGCACGCGAGCAGCGCGAGCATGGCGCGGCCGGAGGGATCGGGCAGGCGCAAGCCGCGAGCGAAATACGCCGGAATCTTGGCGCGTCGCAGCGCCTCCACCACGTGAGGCACGTAGGCCTCCGGGCTCCGAAGGAGGATGGCCATGCGGTCGAAGGGCACCCCGCGTGCGGCCTCTTCGAGCACGGTCCGCGCGAGCTCGACGCACTCGCGGCTCTCGCCGGGAGCGGATCGAACGCGCGTGCCTTCTTCGTCCGAACGCGCGGAAATCGCGCCCGATTCGGGGGTCGAGCTCGGTCCGG
This sequence comes from Polyangiaceae bacterium, assembly GCA_965225775.1. Lineage (GTDB taxonomy): Bacteria > Myxococcota_A > Polyangia > Polyangiales > Polyangiaceae > JAAFHV01. The sequence continues at coordinate 808,180 of OZ245328.1, forward strand.
ACCGGGGAGGATCCGAGCTTCTCGGGGCGGCGCCTGGATCCGCGTGGGAGTCGGCGAAGAGCTCGCGCTGCAGACGCACGAGCGCACTCGGACGGGCATCCTGAGGCGCGTCGTCGGGAGTCGTGGGGCCGTCGACCTCGACGAGATGCGGCAGCGCGCGCCTCACCACGTCGAGGCTGCGTGTGTCGCCCGCGGGCAGGCTCACGAACACGTCGACCTTGGCGCCCAGGGCGGCGAGCACCGCTTCGTCCGTGCGGCTGGCGAGGCGCACGTCCCAAAGGACCACCAGCGCTTCGGGGAACGGGCGCTGCTCGATCGAGCGCACCGCGGCGTCGGCCACGGCGCGTCCGTCGGCGAGGCGCAGCTCGTGGAGGGCGCTCGCGTAGGCCTCTTCGAGCGCGTCGAGGGCGGGGTCGTTCGAGTGGGCGCGCTCGAGGCGCAGCTCGTCCAGGGTTCGCACGAGCGCACGGGAAAATCCCGGGGTTTTGGCCACTTCGGCGAAGCGTCCGAGCGAGCTTCGTGCGCTCTCGGTGAGGCGCGCGGCGACCGCCTCCAAGTTGAGTCGGGACGCGGCGACCACCCCGGCCTGGGCGAGCACCGGGCGGGCGAGCGCGCCGAGGAAGAGCGGGAACGTGGTGCGCGAGACGCCGTAGGTGGCCGAGCCCGGTCGCGCCTTGGCCACGTGTCGGGCGAGCGCATTGGCGGCCTCGAGGCTGTGCCCGATCAAGGTCACGCGCTCGGCGGAGCCTCGCTCGAGCAAGGCGCGCTCGGCGCACGCGAGCCGCTCGTGCGTGGACGGAGCGATGGCGAGCATGGCCCTCGGAGCGGTCATCGAGCCTCGGGCAAGCGGGAAATTCCGGACATCGGCGCGCAAGCTAGCACTGTCGCGCGCTCTTCTCGCGAAGACTGCGAGGCCCGTCGCCGAGCCACGACGTTCGCGTGGACCCCTGGCTTCGTGCGTTCGTGTCTTCGCGCGGGACGCCTGCTCCGAAATGCGCTCCCCGTGGGCGCGGCAGCCCGGATAGGATGAGCGGCCATGGCATCTCCCGTTCCCAAGTGGGCCGTTCGTGCGGCGGTGGCGCAAGTGCTCTCGCGGGTCCCGGGCGGACCCGAGGTTCGTTACGTCTTGCAGCGCTATGTCACGCGGTCGCTGCCTTTCCCGGACAAGGAGCTGCTCGGGCGCTTCCAGATCGGCTGCGAGCACCTCGCCGCGATCGAGCGCCACGACCCTTCGTTCGACTACGCAAGCTCGCACTTTTTCGAGTTCGGCGCAGGTTGGGATCTCGGCATGGGCCTCTTTTTGCGGGCCGCGGGCGTGGGGCGGCAGACGCTGGTCGACCTGAACCGCTTCGTCCGCCCCGAGCTCGTGCACCACGCGCTCACGCGCCTGCGCGGCTTCATCGCGCATCCGCCCAGCGATTTTCCCTGCGGCGACAAGCTCGACCTCCAAAAGCTCCCCACGTCGTTCGTGGCGAACGAGTTCGAGGTCGACGGCGCTCTCCGCGAGCTCGGCATCGATTACCGCGCTCCGGCGGACGCCCGCCGCACCGGCCTTACGGCGGGGAGCGTCGATTGTGTGACCTCGAGCCTCACCCTCGAGCATGTACCTCTGCCGGAGATTCGCACCATCTTCGCCGAGCTCTCGCGCATCCTTCGGCCGGGCGGGCTCTTCTGCTCCAAGGTCGACATGAGCGACCACTTCAGTCACTCCGACCCTTCTCTCGGCTCGTTCCACTTCTTGCGCTTCGACGAGCGCACCTGGAACCTGGTCAACGCGGACATGCTCTATCAGAACCGTCTCCGCGCATCGGCCTATCTGGACGCGGCGACCGAGGCGGGATTCGAGCTGCTCGAGGTCGACCGTCGGTACCCGCGTGGCTGCGATCCGGAAACCTCACCGCTTCCGCCCGTGCATCCGAGCTACACGGCCTACAAGGATCGGCGCGACCTGCTCGCGCACAAGCTCTACTTCGTGGCCCGCAAGCGCCCCGGCTGAACGTAGACCGCGCGCCTTCGCGGGAGACCCCTTCGATTTCGTCGCAGGGTTCGTTAAGCGGACTTCGTAAGGGCCGTCTCTTCGGGTGAACCCCGGAGACCGACCCCCTTGAGCTTCAGCGTCCTACTCGTCGCCAAATCGACCGACCCTCGGCAGCAGGCCACCTACGCCTCGCTCGAGTCCCGCTGCCGCGACATCGTGGTGGTCGACGGTCCGGACCGCGCCGAGGCCCTCAACCGCGCGCTCAAGAAGGCGAAGCACCCCACGGTGCTCGTGCTCGAGGCCGGAGAGACCCTGGAGCCGGCGTCGTTCGCGGCTCTCGAAGCTTTCGGACACAAGGCGCCGCTCGGTGCCGTATGCATCACCCACGTGTTCGACGCCGAGGTCGTGCGCGAAGTGACGGTGCGCGTCGCTCGCAAGAAGGGCGCGCGCTTCGAGGGCAAGGTGACCGGGCGGCTCGTTCACGCCGAAGAAGGCGCGGAGACGCTCTCGGTCATCGTGCGCGCCGCGCGAGTGCGTGCGGTGGAGAACGATCGCCTCCGGGCGCTCTCGGCCGAGGCGCAGGAGCACCCTCAGGACGGCTACACGCTCTACCGTCTGGCCGAGGCCCTCGTCTCGCGAGGCCCCGCCGAAGCGCTCGAGCAGGCCAATGCAGCGCTCGCGTATCTACCGCTCGACTCGGTCGACGCGCAAGGTCTCGTGCTCACGCTCGCCTCGGCGCTCTCTCGTCTCGACATGCACGAAGAGATCTTGCAGCTCGCCGAGGCGTGTCGGGATCGTTGGCCGGGCTTCACCGAGCTTCGCTACCGCGAGGCCCTCGCGCACCAAAAGCTCGGCCGCGCGCACGAGATGCTCCGTGCTTTCGAGGACTGTCTCCAGCTCGGCGAGGACCCGGCTGGACCGGGCACCGTAGGTTCAGGGACGTTCCTCCCCTATTATCAGATCGGCCTTTTTTGCGAGGCTCAGGGCGATCGCAAGGGCGCCCGCGTCGCCTACGGTCGCGCACGCTGCTTCGCTCCCTACGGTCCTGCGCAGAAGCGCCTCGAGGAGATCGACCGCGCTGCGGTCCGTGACGCCCGTGTTCCTCAGCGTCTCTCCGACGACGGCGCGGTCGCCGAGAAAGATTGCCGACACGGACGCATGGCTTACCCGGTCAACGACTCCTTCGTCGGCCGGTCGCTCGACCTCTACGGCGAGTGGTGCGAGGCCGAGATCGATCTCTTCGCGGCCCTCGTCGAGCCGGGCTCCGTGGTGGTCGACGTGGGCGCGAACGTGGGCTCGCACACGGTCTTTTTCGCCAAACACGTGGGGCCGACGGGCCGTGTCGTGGCACTCGAGCCGCAGAGCTTCGTGCACGAGCTCTTGGTCCGCAACGTGCGCGCCAACCGTCTCACCAACGTGGACTGCGTGCGCAAGGCCGCGACGGACTCGCCCTCCACCGTGCGCTTGCCCAAGGTCGACCCCAAGACGACGTGCAACTTCGGCGCGATCGCGGTCACGTCCGAAGGTGCGGCCTCGGACACCGAGTCGGTGGCGGCGGTGCCGCTGGATACTCTCGGACTCGAGGCCTGCGATTTTCTCAAGATCGACGTGGAAGGCCTCGAGACGCGCGTGCTCGCCGGCGCCAAGCGCATCATCTCCCGCTTTTTGCCGACAATCTTCGTCGAGAACAACACCGTGGCGCGCTCCCGCGAAATCCTCGAGACGGTTTTCGCGCTCGGCTACCGCGCCTATTGGCATGTCGCGCCGTACTACCGGTCGGCCAACTACTTCCATAACGACGAGAACGTCTTCTCCCCGTACCAACCGGAGGCGAACCTCGTATGCGTGCCGGTCGGGCGTACGCTTCCCGGACTGGTCGAGGCTTCGGGTCCCGATGACGACTTCGTGAAGGCGCTCGCGCGTGGCGCCGCCGAGGGCATCTACCGGCCGTCCCCTCGCTCGGGCCTCGCGATCACGAGTCGCGCCTTCTCCGCCCCGTCGATCACGACCTCGAACGCGAGCGATGCGGGGCAGGGCTCCGAGCGGCCGACCGAGATGCCTTCGGCGCTTCTCACGGTCATGCCGGGGGCGCTCTCGGTATCGCCCACCGTCGCCCCCCGACCGGCTCCGCCTCGGAGGCCGCTCACCATCGTCGCGTGCATCCCGGGGCGAGAGTTCAGTGGTCGCTTCTTCGACGCGTGGAACGAGTTCGTCGAGAAATGCCACGTGATCGGGGTGAAGCTCGTGGTGTCCCGTCGCTACGACGCGGTCGTGTACTATGCACGCAACAAGGTCGCCGGGGGTGACGTGCGCCGTGGAGCCAAACAATCCCCTTGGGGGGGCGAGCTCGACTACGACTACATGCTCTGGATCGACAGCGACGTGCTGTTCCGGTTCGAGGACTTCCAGGCGCTGCTCGCGCACAAGGTCGACATGGTGGCAGGCCTCTACCTCATGTCGGACAATGCGCGCTTCGCCGCGGTCGAGCGAATGGACGAAACGGTCTTCGCCTCGGCTGGCGAGTTCGAGTTCTTGACCCCGGCCAAAATGGCAGGCCGTCAAGGGCTCGTCCCTGTCGACTATTGCGGCTTCGGCTTCGTGCTGGTGCGCAAGGGGGTCTTCGAGAAGCTCGAGTATCCGTGGTTTCGTCCTCTCTACTTGGAGCTCGGGGGCGTGTCCGAGTTCACCGCCGAAGACGTGGGCTTTTGCCTGATGGCCAAGCGGGCCGGAATGAAGATGTACGTGGATCCCAAGGTGGTCGTCGGTCACGAAAAGACCGTGGTCTTCGAGCCTCAGAAGGCAGCATGAGTACGCCGTACGTCCTCGACGGGATCTGCAGACACGAAGAAAGTGCAGCAAGCCGTTAACGCCTCGAGGGAGGCGCCGTAGGAGAGAAAATGAAGATCCTCGTCGTCGACGATTCGACTTGGCAACGCTCGATGCTCAGGAAGGTGCTCGGAGGGGTCGGATGTGCGGTCGTGGACGCCGCCAACGGCAACGAAGCGGTCGCGAAAGTCGACGCGGAGTCGCCCGACGTCATCGTATGCGACCTCCTCATGCCCGAGCTGGACGGCTTCGGATTCCTCGGTCTTTTGAAGGAGCGAGGACTCTCGATCCCGGTGGTCATCGCGTCCGCCGACATCCAAAAGGCCACTCGCGAGAAGTGCGAAGAGCTCGGGGCCTTCGGCTTCGTCGGAAAGCCCTACACCCCGGACCAGCTCTTGAAGGTCGTGGCGGCGGCGGCGGAGTCGGTCGGCAAAGGCGACCCGAGACTCGCCTCGGGATGCTGACCGAGCAGCATCGTGACGTCCTCACGGAGCTCGTGAATATCGGGGTCGGACGCGCCGCGTACAGCCTCAGCGAGATGGTCGACTCCAGGGTCGGTCTCCAGGTCCCGTCGGTCGCGGTATCGGAGCTCGGAGACGGTATCTTGAGCGAAGAACGCGTGTCCGGCACGCCGCTCACCTCGGTCAGCTTGCCGTTCGCCGGGAAGTTGAACGGGGTCGCCCTGCTCGTGCTGCCGCGCGACTCCGCCCGGAGTCTGGTCGCGATGCTCACCGGAGCTTCCTGCGAGTCCGCGGAGGTCGAGACCGAGCGCGAGGGCGTCATCACCGAGGTCGGCAACATCATGGTCAACAGCGTGCTCGGCTCGCTGGGCAACATGACCCATCTAGAGGTCGCCTTTTCGCTTCCGGCCTATCGCGAGGGGGGCGTCGACCAGGTGATCCCCGGGGTCGTTCCTCGCTCGTCGGTCACGGCAAGCGTGCTTTTCACGATCAAGTCCCACGCCGTGGAGGGGCGAGTCGTCGTGGTGTTCGACGAAACCTCCCTCGAAGAGATGTGGCGGTTGATCGAGCCGACACCCTCGGTCGAGCGGAGCCGATGCGCATAATCGAGCGCCGTCCCGCTGGATAGCTTGATTCCACACTTCACGATGTGATGAAGTGATCGCCATGGGCGGCAAGCACGCACACGCGGAGTCGCACGAGCATGTCGGGCACTCTCACGAAGGCCACGGACGAGAAGGCCACGGTCACGAAGGCCATGGGCACGAAGGTCACGGGCACGGTGTGCCGAAGAACCTGCCGTCGCGAAAGCTCCTGATGGCGCTGGCGCTCACGGGCGGATTTCTGCTGGTCGAGGCGTTGGCAGGGGTTCTCACCCACAGTCTGGCGCTCCTGTCGGACGCCGCCCACATGCTCACGGACACGGCCGCCCTGGCCCTGGCCCTCACGGCGCAGCGTCTGGCGGAGCGCCCGCGAAGCTCACGCCATACCTACGGGTACAAGCGCGTGGAGACGCTCGCGGCCCTGGCGAACGGGGTCGCCCTGGCGGGCAGCTCGTTTTTCATCGTTCGTGAAGGCATCGCGCGCTGGTCGAGCCCGGCCGAGATTCGCGGCGTAGCCATGTTCGTCGTGGCGACGCTCGGTCTGCTCGTCAATCTGCTCTCGGCCAAGGTGCTCGCGCACGGGCATGGCGAATCGAATGCCAACGTGCGTGCGGCTCTGGCGCACGTGCTCGCGGACGCGGCGGGCTCGGTCGCCGCCATGGTGGCGGGCGTCCTCATCGTGTTCTTCCAGCTGACGAGAGCGGATTCGGTCGTCTCGATCGTGCTCTCCCTGCTCGTGCTCTACAGCGCCTACAAAATCGTCCGAGACTCGTCGCGCGTGCTGATGGAGGGGGTGCCCTCCGGGCTGGACGTCGAGGCCATCGAGGCCATGATCGCCGAGGTTCCGGGAGTCGCGAGCGTGCACGACCTCCACGTGTGGGAGATTGCCGAGGGCGCCCCGGTCATGACCGTTCACGTGGTGCTCGCCGACGGTGGCCACGGCGTCGAGGTGGTCGAGCGCGTCCGCACCAAGATTCGCAAAGAGCTCAAGCTCACCCACGTCACCGTACAGCCCGAGGCCGCGCGCATAGCGCAGCTCTTGCCGGCCTCGAGCTTGATCGCGAAAAAGCGCGTCTGAAGCGACGATCACGTCTCGGCGCCCCAGCTGGCTTTGCCCGTGGCAGGGGAATCAGCGGGCGGGAGGTCGTGACCGCCGAGTCGTCGACCACCGGCACTTCATCCCGCTCGCCTGTCGTGGCGGCCTCGCCCTCGGACTGCTTTTCGGCAGACGTTCAGGCTCGAACGGGGCAAGCTTCAGGCTCGGCCGGAGGCCTGCGTGACAATGATCGAAAATTGAGGTCGGAATGCTGTCTGACCCTATTGACGAAGGCCCCGTAACGAGGGATCGATGGTGGCGATTGCCTATGGCGACCGAAGAACGCCCATCTACCCACGGTGTGTGCCGCCGAGATACGGAGCAGGTGTGCCTGCCTCGATGATCCTGGACGGCGCCAACCTGTCTCGTCCCGACGGGGTGGGGGGGACACGTGGTGCGCTCGAGGTGCATCACCGAGCGTGCGGCACCTCCAAGGAGGGCTCGTGGCTCCGGTGACGCCCGAAGGGCAGGACCGCGCTCGCGTGGTCCTCGGCCGAGGCCTCGAAGGCCTTTTGCATACGCGTCGACTGCCGAGCGAGCCCACTGCGCCGTCGGACACCCGGTACGTGAGCGAATCCGGCTTCCTTCGGGATATCGAGGGCAAGCTCGGTCTGCCCAGCGAGGAGTCCGGGGACGATCGGGCTCGAGTCTTTCGGGCCCGCATGCTGCAGACCGTGCGCCCCGAGCACTTCTACGCGAGAAGCCTGGAGCGACACCCCCTCGAGGCCGCGAGCACCCTGCTCGCCTACCGCGACACGCTCATCGCCTCCGGTTGGAGCGGCAAGCCCGTTCTCGGTGGAGGCCCGAGGCTCGACGCCCTCGCCGAGCTCGAGCAACCCGCGTCGTTCCCCTCACTCGCCCTCGGAGCGGGTCGGGTGGACCGTGTGCGCGCCGTCCATCGTGCGCTGGCGAAGCTCGCGCAGGGGCCCTCGTCGGAAACGCCCTTCTACGTCTCCGTGGACTTGGTGGAGTCTCGAGAGTCGTGGCCGACACAATGGCAACGCGTGTTCGGACTGCTCGAAGCGTTGGGGACCGAGGTTCGGGAAGCCCCGCCGTTTTCGCCACGCGCTCCGCTCGCCGACGGCTCGACCGACCTGGGCAAGCTCCAACGCCTGCTCGCCAAGCGTGCCATCGTCGACGAGCTCGTCCTGCGCTTCGATGGCTCGCTCCGATTCGCATGCGGAAGAGGGCCGGACGTGCTGGCGAACACGTGCGCTTCGTTCGTCCGCGAGCGCCCGGCATCGACCCTCTTGGTCGGTCTCGGGCAGACCGTCCCTCTCGAGCTCGCGCTCGCCCGACAAGGTCTCGCGCACGGCGATTTGCATCGCGTGGACCATCCCGCGGCCATCGTCGCGCCGGCGGCTCGGGTGCTCGCGTGGAATGTCTCGGCCGACTCGGAGGCGGAGATCGAGCCGGAAATCTTCACCCTGGAAGAGGCCCGCGCCCTCGAGGCCTCGGGCATCTATCTGCCCGATTCGCGCGTCGCAGAAGCCACCGAAGCCGAGGCCTGGCGGAGGCTGGTCTTCGCGGCCGAAGAGTCTCTGGTGATCGCGCTGCCTCCGGCCGCCTCGGGCTCGTCCCCGAGCGAGCAAGCGCCCGAACATGCGCTCGTGAGGGAGATCGTGGAGCGCCTCGGACTCCAATCGAACCCCGAGGCCCGTATGCGCCTCACGTTGGGGGAATCGACCTGACGTCTACTCGGCGCCCTTCGTCTCGTCAGAACCATCCGACAATGCCTCGCGATCCGACCCCCATCGAGACTCCCTCTTTCGTTGGCGCCGTCGCCCAAAGGGAAATGCCGACTACGCCCGCCGTCGCCGCCGTCGCATAGGCTATCGCCGCGGGGGCGAAGGAACGTGGTCGCTCCGAGCATACGGCTTGGAATCCGGTCACGATCGGCACTTGGGTGCATTGGGTATCGGTTCCGGCCGCAATCACCGTCAGCACCACGGCTGCCACCAGCGCGGCTCCGGCGCCCACCGTGACGACCTTTCCGGCCATGCGTCGGCCCTCTCCGGGCATGCGCTCTTCGGCGTCGAGGACGACGAGCTCGCGTCGACCGCGTTCCCCTTCGGCCAACGTGAGCTCGCGCCGCTGCACTGCTCCCGACGCGTGCCGGACCTCGAAGACGTGCGTGCCCGGGTCGACGGTCAGTTCCGTCGCCACGCCGTCGGCGAGAGCCTTGCCGTCCACGGCGACGGTGACACGGGAGAGCGCTCGGCCATCACGATCGGACGCGTCGATGCGCACGTGCGCCACGCGGGCCGTCACCCGTTCGAGGCGTTGCCGACACGCTTCGTGGTCGCGACAGGTCGATTGTGCACAATAAAGGAATCTCTTGCGGGCCTCGGTGAGCTTCCCCTTCTCCAGCAGCGTCGTTCCGGAGTCGTGCGCGTCGGTGCAGGCATCCCACGCTTCGGCCGCGGGCGTCGACGAGGCCGCCGTCACGCTCGAGTCCTCTGCACGCGCCGCGGAAGGGATCGAAAAGAAGCCGATGGCGCCGAGCGAAGCGCCAACGAGGGAAGACAGCCTCCATCGGCATGCCAATCGTGAGCGCCGAGCTACCGAGGAAAGCGTCATGAGTGCCATAGTGGCCCACGAATCGGCACGCTGTCCAGCGCCTACGGACCGCTCGAGCTCTCGCTCAGAAGAGCTTCCACCACTTCTTCTTCGGCGCCGGATCGGTCGAAGGATTCTCGGGAGCCCCTGGGGCAGCCGGGGCCACGTCGGGAGCCTCGGGCGAAGGTCGTGGTGACGTCTGCGGGGACGATGCCGAGGACGCGACGGGCGAGGCCGAAGCGAGCGGAGTGGTAGCCGAGCCCGCGTCCGGCTTGGGCGAACGCGGTGAACGCCCCGGACCAGGCGGACGAGGAGGCGGCTGATAGCCGTACTTGGCCATGAGCTCGGCCACCTTCGCGAGCAGCGCGCGGCCCTTTTCCGGATCGACCATGGCCACGTACGAAGCGAACCCCTTGGCCGAGGCGAACACGTCGGGCGAGCTGCCCCAGGTTTTTCCTTCGGGGCCGGTTTTGTCGATGCCGTGGAGGAGCGCGCGGAACTTTCGCAGCGTCTCGCGCTCGACGCCGACCTTGTCGTTCACCACCAGGCCGGTCACTTCTTGCTGTCGACCGCGGTGGAAGACGCGGGTTTTCTCGGGATGAGGAACGAAGCCCTCTTCGCCGACGACGAAACGCACCTGCTTCAAGAGCTGCCCGGCGCGTTTGGCTGCCACCGGATCCGCCGAAGAAAACGAGAGATCGTCTGCGTAGCGGGAGTAGACGAAGCCGAGCTTCTTGGCGGCGTGGAAGAGCCGACGGTCGAGCCTGCGGCAGAGCACGTTGGTGATGGCGGGGCTCGTGGGGGCGCCTTGCGGCAACCTGCGCGGGCCTTGGGCTACCTCGAACGTGCGACCGTCGAGCTCGACCTTGAAGGTATCCGGCTCACTGGCGACCAGCGCGAGCACGGTGGCCACGGCCTCTCCATAGCCAAGGGATCGAAACACGCCGCGGATACGCGGAAAAGTGACCGTGGGAAAGAAGCTCTCGAGGTCCAGATTGACCACGACCTTGGCGCCCACGTGAGGCCGCGCATTGCTCACGATGGAGCGGTCCGGGCGGAAGCCGTGCGAGGCCTCGTGCAGGGCGACCTTGGCGAGCACCGTGTCGAGCAGCCAGCGTTGGAGCTTCTTCAAGCGCGGCATTGGCGCCGAAATGAGGCGCTCCCCACCGGTCTTCTTGGGCAGCGTGAAACGCTGGTAGTGCGAAATACCCGAGGTGGTCCGCGCGAAGGTCAAAAAGCGGAGCTCGGGCACCGGGATGCCCGCCGCGCGCGCGACGTCTTCCGGGGTGCGCAGAACGGGAAGTCCTTGGGCGCCGAGCTTGGTCTCGTCGCTCGTACGCTCGGAAAGGCCTCCGGATACGCCGCGACCGAGAAAGAGGATGTCTTTGCTCTTCGCGATCTTCCACGCATCGGCGCGGGCTACGCGCTCGCGCTCACGCCGAGCTTTGGTCTCGGCTTGTCGCGCTTTGGACTCGAGCAAACGACGCTTGAGCAGCTCTTTTTTGAGCGCTTCGATATTGCCGAGCCGAGTCTGCTCCGTGCGAAGCGCCGCGAGCTCGCGCTCCATTTCGGCGCGCTCGCGGATCTCGTCGGCCGGATCGAGTGGGATCGTGCCGCGCCTGGGCCAGAAGCCGAGGCGCACCATCTCCTCGAGCACGACCTCGTCTTTGGTCGAGCTGCGGATGCGGTCGTAGAGGGCTTGGCGACGATCGACTGCCATGACACGGCTTCACGCGCGGCGGTTTCGGGGGCCTTCGAAGATGTCTCGGGACTGGCTCGCTCAACTCAAGCGGCGGTGCCTAGGTGGTGCTCGTTGAATATTCGGGATTGACCCCGGAACAGCACTACCTAGGCATCCGCCGCACAGTCGAGAGCGGGCCAGTGATGCATGGAGGGCCAGATTGCAGGGACGGCGAAACACCGCCCAGATTGCAAGATGTGACCCCGAAGACCGCCGCGCGTGAAACTCCTTTCTCCTTCGTGAAGCACCCCTGCCGGTTCACCGGTAGGGGCTCCTCGCGGAGGACGACTCCTCACGAGCGAACGAAACGATCCTCGCGAATCGTGGCGCTCCCTCGAAAAGGCGCACCGCGAGCATATGCTCGCAGGGGCCTTTGAACAGTTTGTTTTGCTGGAAAAAGTTACACGTGCAGGTGGCCTTGGCGAGACGCCCGTCGGTGTCGACGAAGAGCTCGGGCGAATACGTGTTCCGCCCGTCCTTCACCGTGCCGCCGAGCACCGTCCCTTCGGCCACGGCGCGTGCGTGCGAGGTGACCGCGCGTGCCTCGAGGAAGCGGTTCGCCTTCTCTTCGCGCTCGTTCGAGAAGCGCAGCTTGTCCATCGGAAGCGGATCCCGTGCGAGCTCGCGCACCCGGTAGACGCCCTTCGCCAGGTCGAACATGGCGCGGCCCGCTTGGGTATAGGCCCCGAGCGCGCCGAGCACTTGTGCCCTCGGTAAATCGAGCTTCTTGGTGAGCGCGTCCACGTCGGAAAACCACGTCGACTTGAGCCCCTCGAACACGCGCCTCTTCGTGAAGTCGTCGGCCTCGGCGCGGGGCGCGAGCAAATCGAAATTCCCGGCGGTGGACCAGTCGTTTCGCGTCCACCCGGAGAGCCCCAAGGTGAACGACATATGGCCGAGGTCGGCCACGTAAAACGAGGGCAGTCCCTGCCCGAGCAGGTGCACGGTGAACGACTCGGCGATGGCGATGAGGCGCTCCAAGACCAAGAGTCGCCGCCGTCCCCAGACGCGGATTTCCTCGCGTTCTTTGCCCGTATAGACCGAGCGGGAACAGACCACCTCGAGGTTCCAGGGCTCGAATACCGCGCGCACCGGCTCACCCGGAACGAGCACCCACTTGATGGCTCGTGGGCCGGATTTTTCGCGCTTTCGACGGAGCACGAAGCAGAGGTTGTGCACGTCCATCGGGTGCAGATGAAACGTGCGCGCGGGCAGGGCCATGGCCGAGCTGACCTGCAGAAAACCGCGCACCCAGGAGTCCGGGAGATCGATCTTCTTCTCTTCGTAGGTCTCTTCGCCGGTGGTCTTCACCTCGAAGCCGGAGGGGTCCACCTCGAAGCGCGTGGTCTTGTAGCTCCGGATCTTCTGGAACTCTTCGTAGAGCGGAGTCGAGTAGTCGATGTTGGTGGTGCCGCAGGCGAAGCTGCCCACGTTCTTGAACACCTCGAGGCTCGCGCCGAGCCGCCCGTAGGTGGACTCGTCCTGACTGAAGCACTCGAAGAACACCTCGTCCGGGTGCACCGTGATGACCGGGTCGAGCACGATCCAAGCGTCACGGTCGTTCGTGTAGAGCCAATCGAAATAGGCCTGCCGTGCTTTATAGAACGGCGCCATGCGCGCGTGGCGCTTGCGATTGGACTCGGCAATGCGGAGCGTGAGCTGCTCGATGCGACGCTTCACGTCGGCGCGCTGGCCGGAAAGCGCGGAGAGATCGACCAGCTCCTGTTTTGCTACCCATTCCTTGTAGGCGGTTTTGTCCTTGGGCTTGAAGCGCAGGTCCGAGACCACGATGTCGTGCAGGGCGCTGATGGCCTCGCGGAAGGAAACGCTCTTCTCGAGCTCCCCCGAGAAGTAGGTGGGCTCGCGCTTCAGATCGGGCGAAAAGGAGAGGCTCGTGCGATCGAGGCGGTCGTCGATGCGCGAGGCGCGCTTGAAGGCGTAGGCGAACTCCATGGTCAGGTGCCTCCTCGAGCGCGTGCTGGACCGCCGAGCGCTGGCCGGCGTTCGGCGCGGGGAATGAACCTGAGCGGCAAGGGAACCTCGGGGTGGGCCCGGCCGATGGCCACCATGGCCTCGATGGCGAGCGCGCGGTCCTCGATGGCAATCGTGGCCGACAAGCGATGCAGCATGCCGACGACGAGCGCGGCCGAGACCGCATTGCGCAATCCTTCGCGCTGCAAAAAGGCGAGGACGCGGGCCTTGGCGATTCGCCCTCGATTGACACGGGAGAGCACGCTCACGAAATACGGCACCAAGGTCTCGAGGCGTCCTGGTTGGTCGGCCGCGAAGCGCTCGAGGTAGTTCGTGGCGAAGAGCTGCACCGCGCGCGCGGGGTGCTCGGAGAGCCGGAGCAAGAGCGTCGGGCCGTCTTCGTCGCGGAACACGCGGGAGGCGAGCTCCCGCCCGAAGCTCTGCACGTCTTCTTTCACGCTGTCGACGATGGCCACCAGGACTTCGGCGGTGACGATTTCGGCGGGCACGGTGCGGAAGTAACCGAAGGCGAAGGTTCGGGTATCGAGCCAGGTCGAGTCGCACAGGCGTGCAGCGACCGCGAGATTGCCGTGCACGCGGGCCGTGTCGCTCGCGAAGAGCGACCACGAAGCTTCACGCACCGCCAAGATGGCGTGACTGCCGAGCTCGACGATTTCGTCGATGGCGACCTCGCTCGCGGGAATGCGCGCCAAGAGGACTCCGCCCAGCTCTTGCGCATGAGGCGAGCCCGAGCGAAGCAGCTTCCACACCGTTTCGCGCGGGAGGTCCACGATGACTGCCGCGAGCTCGTCACGGAGCACCGCGAGCACGTGACTCGGGACGTCCTCGGCGAGCTTGCGACGCAGCAAGGCCTCCACGAGTCCTTCCGCGATCGCCAAGCCAATCTCGGAATGTGCGCGGGCGACCCTTCCCACGAGCGGGCGCGAAGCGGCCCGAAGGTCGCCGTTCTTGTCCGCCGTGAGATGCACGAGCAGCTTGAAGTTCAGGGTGAGCGCGTCGTCGTGCATTTCGGCCAAGAGACGCATGCCCACCGCGCGCACGTTGGCGAAGGGCGATCGCACCACCGCCAGCACCACGTCGACCGGAACCAGACCGGAACGGGAGTCGAGCCGGGAGAGAAGCTCCGCGCCCACTTCTTGTACGCCCGCGAGCGGATGCGCGAGCAACTCGCGAAGGGCGGCCGGGCCCACGTGCTGGAGATGATGTCCGAGCGAGAGGCTCACGGTCTGCGCGGCGTCGAGCGCGATGGCTGCGCCCCTCGCGTCGTCCGGGAGCGCGAGTAGCAGGGCGATGATGCGCCCTACCAGGGCCGCTCCGACCTCGGGCGCGAGGGCCAACCCTCGAATCCAGGTGCGTGCGAACGCGCGGGCATCGGCATGGTCCGCGGTGACCAACGCCGCGAGGAACGCCGTATCCGACGAGAGCTCGGACCTACGCTCGTCCATCCACGCAAAGGCCTGCTTTCGTCCTCCTTCGTGAGCGCAGCCGGCGAGGGCGGCCAGCACCTTGGCGGAGAGCTTGCCCTTGGCGTGCCGTTCACGCGCCATCCCGAAGCCGAGGCGGGCCGTGGCCGGATAAGGCCGCGAGAGGATGAGAATCAGATCGTCGTCGTCGAGCTCGGCCAAAAACGCCGGGCAAGACTCCAGGGCGCGCGCGGCGAATTCATGCACCGGTGTGCACTCGCTCTCGGCGACGAGCTGCATGAGGCCTTCCGGGCGCGCCTGCCACACCTCGGGGAAGGCCTCTTCGCGCACGGGGGGCGGAGGCTGACCGGCGCGCTGGCCACGCTTCAATCGGAATGCCTTCGTATTGCGGCGCAGCTCGTAGCGAGGACTGTTCGTGTAGAGCAGGTGATTGAAGGCGCGGTACTTGGCGAAGGCGTCGTATGCCGGACGAACCTCCTCGGCGTCTTGGTTCGAGTAGGCGAGCAAGGTGCCCACGGCGAGCGGCACGAAGTCCGCGTCTCCGTCTCGGCCGAGACGTCGCAGGGTGCGCCACACGCGCCTGCGCAAATACTCGCGCGTGGCCGAAGAATAGACCGATTGCGGCTTTCGCTGCCATTCGACCGGATTGGCGCGTACCTTCTCGAAGCGATAGGCCAATAAGCCGAATACCCGCGGATCTCTTCGGTATTCGGCCGCCTTGAAGATGTGCCGGATCCAATAGAAAAAGGGCGGCTCGAGCTTCACCTGGGCGAGCTCGGCGAGGAAAGCGTCCCGCACCACCTCGTCGTTCACCAAGTAGACGAGGTCCATCACGGCGAAGGCGTTCGGGTTGCCGGCGAGATGCACGGCGAGCGCTTCGGCGAAGGCCGCTTTGCCGAGGGCATGAGCCTGTGCGAGCGGGGCGGGGAAGCTTGCCACGATGTCTTTGGCGAAGTCGGCCCGCGTGGCGGCGTCGCTGAGGGCGAGAAGCGCTTCGGTGGCGATGCGCTGCACGTGCCCGGGTTGTTTGGGGTCGACGCGGAGCCGCGCCAACGTCTCGACGGAAAGGTCCGTCCCGAGCCTTCCTAATGCATAGGCAATCGAGTAGTTGCGAATGCCTTTGCCGCCGCCGGCTACGTCGGCACTGGTGGCCGTGTCCACCAAGGGCAAGAGCAGGCGTTCGGCCTCGCGCAAGCGAAGGTCTCCCGCGCGCCAGATCGCCCGCTCGAGCGGCCAAGTGCGCGCAGCTCCCTCGCGCCGGAACCAGCGGCGGTCGGTGCCCACTCGCGAGAGGCGCTCCAGAATGACGTGCTTTCGCGCGTCGTCGGTCGCGCGCCGGGCACCCGTGTCGACGACCGAGGCTTGTGAGGCTTGGGTCGACCCGAGCGACGGCGCGCTTGCGGCGCGGGCGCGCGCGGCTTCTATCTCGTCTTCGCGGACGTAGCCCTGTTCGATCTTGGATTGAACGAGCTTGGCATGGACCCGGTCGGCTTCGGCTCTTCCTACCGGCGCGACCGTCTTGGAGCCGTCCTTCAGCGCAGCGCCCTTCTTCCCGTAGCGGAAGTTGACGACGAACTGCCCCGAGCCCACCTCGCAGAGATCGATCTCGTAGACCTTCTCGCTCCGCCCTTCGACGAAGACCAGGCGCGTTTGCGTGATGAGCTTCATCGGGGAACGCTCAAGCGATCAGGCGACGGATGCCGCCGTGGGCGCGGTAAAAGTCGCCGTGCGCGGCCTCACGGACTTCGTCGACCACGTACTTCGCGCCGAGGTGCCGAAGGTCCTTGGGAAACTGCACGAACCAATCTTTGCGGTATCCGCTGGAAACCACGCGCACGCGCAGGTTCGCGCCGTCTTTGACGACCTCGACCACCACGCCGTCGGTCACGTCCACCGTGGTCTCCACCTCTCCCGGAGGAGGCATGGGAGCGGCCGGAGCCTTGGGCGCGGCGATGGTCTTCGCCTTGGCGACCGTGCCCGCCTTGGCTGCTTCGATGGCCGCTTCGCTCGCGTCGAGCGAGGCGAGCGTGCCGTCGGTGGTCACCAGGTAGAGTTTGTCACGGAAGAACTGCATCGAGAGCGCCGAGCCGCATCCGGTCCCGAGCTTCCAGAGACGCTTTCCAGCGTCGTCGAAGCAGTAGATAGAGGAGTTATTGTCCGCGGCAAACACGTACTTGCCGTCTTCGGCAGCCGCGCAGGACATGACCAACGCGTCGCAGAGGTAGGTCTGGTCGCCCTCTCCGCGCTTCGAGAACTTGTGCACGCGGTTGCGGCTCGTGGCGGCGAAGACGCTCGACTCCTCCTGCCAGCCGAAGAGCACCGAGCCTTCGGTCTTGCGCGACCAGATCTCGTGGCCGTCTTCCCAGTCGTACATGGTCACGCCGTTGCCGTGGCCGTGGTAGACGCCGAGCTCGTCGCAGCGAATCATCCAGCCGCCCGAGCCGGTGGACTTCTTCCGCCATTGCGACTCGTCCTCGTGGTTGACGAGCACGACGTTACCGCTCGCGTCCGAGACGCCCAACATGCCGTCTTTGATATCGAGCCAATAAATGTCGACGTCGTCGGAAATCTCGTAGGCGACGCGCGGCGCTTTGCTGCCGAGGTCGTAGACCTTCCCGTCGTCGCAGCCCGCGTAGAGCCAATCGTCGTCCGCGACGATGCATTTGACGCCGTCCGGGAGCTTGAACTGGGTAAGCACCGTGCCATCGTGGCCGAGGGAATAGATGGCGCCCGATTGGTTGCCTACCCACACCCGGGCCTCGTCCACGAAGATGCCGAACGCGCCCTCTTTGCCCGAAGAAAACTTCCAGACGATGGGCGCCTGATTGGAAGTCGACTTGGTGCTCGTGGTCTCGCGTCGGGTCACGGTGCGCTTCTTGCGCTCGCCCATGACGGCCTGGGCGTAGCCCTTCTTCGTCTTTTCGGCGACTTTCTTCTTCGCTTCGGCGCGCGCCTTGTCCGGCGAGCCGCAGTCGGTGGTCTTGGACTGCCCGGCATCGCCGATGCGGCCGTAGCGGATGGTGAGGCTCGAGCCGTCGATCACCACCTCGTAGAACTTGTGCGAACCGGAGTCTTCCGAAAGCTCGAGGTAGGTGCGCTCGCTCATGGCCGAAGAGGCTACGCGCACGAGCGCGTGAAGGGGAAGCGCGTTTCTCGCGCGCGGCTCGCCTCAATCGTCCGCTTCGACCTCCAAGTAGCCGTCGGCGCGTGCTTCGTTCACCTTACGCTCTGCGTCGAGCCAGGCCGCGCGTGCGTTCGGGAAGGTGCGCGTCGAGGTCTCGAGGCCTCCGGCGGCGAGCACGCGACGAATGCGGTGAGACTTGCCGTCGAGGGCGATTTCCCACGAACGCCCGTCCCGTTCGAACCGTCGGTAGAGGACGTCGGGATCGGTCTCGAGTCGAGGTGCCGCGCTTCGTGAGGTGGCGGGCGCGGCCCCTACGGAAGCCGAAGCTCTCGAGGGGCGAGGGGACGCGGAAGGGCCCGAGCCCGAGGCGCGGACGGCGACGGTGTCACCCGGGAAGTCGACGTCGTCGCGAATGCCGACGTAGCTCGGAAAGCGCGGCACACCGTCGTTGGAGAGCTCCTGGTAGCGGTAGGTGACGATGCTCCCGATGGGCGGAGGGTTCTTTCGTTCGTCGTCCGAGAGGCCGGTGCCCACCGAAAATCGTGTTCCGTCGGGCATGACGCAGTCGAGCGCTCCGAGCCTGCCCTTGTGTTTTCCGGCTCCGGGGAGGTGCCCGACCACGCGCGCTTCGGCGTCGTGGAAGTTCTTCACTTTGAGCAGCGTGTGCGATCGACCGGACTCGTAGAGCGAGCCGGGCCGTCGCATCATGAGTCCTTCGCCCCCCAAGGCCTCGACGCGCGCAAGCTCGCTTCGCAGCTCGTCGAGGTTGCGGCAGCGCGTGTGAAGATGGGCCTCCACGTGTGCCTGATCGAGCATGCGCACGATGCGAAGCAGCTCTTCGTAACGAGTCTCGAAGGGCTCGCGTAGCGCCGGGAGGTCGAAGACGAGGTAACGAACCTCGCGCCACGCTTCGCTTCGGTCTTGGCGGCGCACGGTGCTCACCGTGCGCTGGAAATTCTTCCGTCCCCCCCACAGCTCGCCGTCGAGCGGGTGCTTCGGCAGGCGCTCGGTGAACCACTCGGGCGCGAAGAACTCGTTGCCCTGTCGGGACAAGAATCGTTCGCCGTCCCAGTAGGCGCGCACGCCGTCGAGCTTCTCGCTCATCCACCAATCGGAGAGATCGGCGACGTTGTCCCAAGCGTGCGCGAGCAGCACGGGAGGCGCTACCCCGACCGTCGTCGCGTCTCCGCCGGACCGCGTGGTCGGTGCGGACCGTGCCGCTCCCGTGCGCGAAGGCGCGTGCCCCACGCGGTGATCTTCGGCGGCGTCGCCGCGCAGCTTGCGGAGGTGCTTGCACGAGCGGCCGTCGATGGCGCCTCCCGCGTTTCGCCAAGCTGGGCACGAGCAGGAATACACGCCCCCCGTGTTCTTGAGCACGTAGGGCTCGCGCCCCGAGCCCTGCATGGTGGTGCTCTCTCCGTCCGCGAGATCGGCGAGGGGAGGAGGCCCGGGAGGAATCTCGGCGGGAGTCGCCCTCGCGGCCGTCGCGGGAGCCCTCGCGGGCTCGGGAGCAGGTGCCGGGGCTTGCTTCCACCAGGGTTTTTCGCCAGCCATCGCGCTCGAGGATCGCCTCGCGCGCGAAACTTGGGAAGCGGAATGTCCCCCGAGGCGGCGAGGGCGCTCACGCTGTAGGTGTTGGTGCGTCCGTGCGAAAGCAGTCGAATCCGTCGTGAGTTATGCAATAGTCGAAAGACGCGGCTTCAGGCGCGCCGCACGCGCCATTCCACGTGGGAGGTCTCATGAAGCGTTGGTCGTCTCGTGCGTGCATGGGCGTGGTCGCGGCATTGTCGGTCGGTCTCGGGTGCTCGCTGCCGGACCGAACGGGACCGTGGTACGAGCCCCAGCGGGCATCGCCCTCCGCGTCCGGCCCGTCCTCTCCGCACCCCGCTCCCTCGGGCGGGTTCACCAGCGCGCCCGACGATTCACCGCCTACCGGCTCGGCTCGCTCCATCAACGACGGCGCCCTCCTCTACCCGCTCCCCGAGAGCAGCAGTCCGGAGGGCCTCCTGCGACCCTCGTCGGCCACGCCCGATCCGACCCGCTCGGCCATCCTCTCGCGCGCCACGTTCTCGCGGCTGCTGCCGAGAGGTCTCCTCGACCACGCCACGGCTGCCTCGTTCGACGACCTGGCGGTGGTCGGCGTGCGGCCGGAGCTCTGCATCGTCTACTACGATCAGGGCACGGCCTCGTGTAAGCCCGAGATTCGGGTGGTCGTGCAGGCGCTTCGTCCGGACCCCGTGACCGGCTTCCTCTCCGCGACCGACGGCGCCATTCACATCACGTACAAGGCTGCGTCGACCGACTACTCTTCGGTCGTCACCATCCTCGCGAAGGCGCGGTTCGAGGCGGGAATTGGCTCCACACCCCTCGGTCCTCATCCGGTGCTGCTCGCCGAAGGACTGAACGGGAAGACCGCCGAGGCGTTGCGCGCCTTCTTCGCGCCCATCTTCGTCGACGCCAACATCCAGAAGATCACCGCGTACGACCACGAGGTGGTCGACGGCGAGCACCGGTGGGTCTTCTCGGCGCTCGAGCGTTCGGCGTCCGGCGAGCTCGTCCCGATGCCCATTCCGACCCTCGGCTCGGTCACTTCGCAGACCCTGGTCGGTTCGGCACCCTCGGTTCCGGTGACGTCGGCCTACGCTCGCGTCTCGGACGGCGTTGCATCGGTCGACAAGCTGGCAGCCCTGGTGAGCCGAGAGCGCGTGAGCTCGTTCGTTCCTGGTTCCCCCCAAGCCCTCGCGCTCGAGGGGGCGTTCGAGGAAGCGCTCCGGCTCGAAGACCCGACCCGTCGCAGTCCGGCGAACGCCGATTGCGCCAGCTGCCACGTGGCCGAAGGTGCGCGAAGGATTGGCACCGAGCTCTACGGATTGCGCGCGAACCTCTACACGCCACTCGGGACTCCCGTCCCCGACATGGCGCCACGTGGACTCACCAATCTGCATGCGTTCGGCTATCTCGGGCGCGCTCCGCAGGTGACCGTACGTGTCTTCGCCGAGGTCGAGGGAACCCTCGGGGGCCTCCGGTAGAGCGCGTTCATTCGTCATCGTCGTCGCTCGCGTCGTCGCTCGGGTCGTCGAGCGGCGGCGGGGCGTCTTCCGGCGACCAGCCGTTCGCCTTCAGAAACCCACGAATCTTCGGGATCCACTCGAAGCACTCGCTCTGCGAGATGGGAAGGGTGAGCAGCGGTGTGGCTCGCTCGGCGGTACGAAAGACGACGTGCGCGCGCCCGCGGCTCGTCTCGAGCGAGGCGGCGCGAAGGCCATGCCCCACCACCGCGAAGCCGGGTTCGTCTTCTTCGGCGAGGCCGACCGAGCGAAGCTCTCGGAGCGGCACGCTCGCGTCGAGTCCCGGTCGCACGAGGGAAAGCCTCCCATTTTCGATCACGATCTCCACCGAGCTCAGCGTGGTCTCGCGCCGCTTGCGCATCAAGAAGACGACGGCAGCGGCGAACAAGAGCCAGCCGAGCGCTGCTCCGAACGCGACGGCGACCCCCAGCACGACGGCGCCACCTGCCCAGACCGCGAGCTGCATCGCGGTGGGGTGCTCGAAGTCTTCGACCTGCAACGTGGTCGCTCGAAGTGCGAGCCTTGCCGCGTCGTGGTCGGCTTCGGGCTCCGTCGTCGAGCGGTAAGGAGACCCGAGCTTGCTCATGACGAACGCCTCTCGCTCAATGCGAGAGCACGAAGTGGAGGGCCGCGACAGCCAGGGCACCGAAGCCGAGACCCAGCGCGACCTCGCGCCAGAGATCGGTGAGCTTCGGCTTGGCTTCGATGGCCGCGAGCGCCTGAGTCTTCGGGCGCGAGCGATTGCGAAGCACCTCGGCCTGGCGATCTTCCCACGGGGCGCGGTCTTGTCCCGCGGGCTTCACCACGCCGAGCTCGGCCAATCGCTCGGAGAAGCGCATGGCGTCCCGCGGGCGCTTGTTCGCGTCTTTCTCCAGTGCCTGCATGACCAGCGCGGCCACTTCTTTGGGCACCCAAGGCGCGACCTCGAACAGGTCCGGGGGCGGTTCGGCGAGGTGCGCGCTCATCATGGCCTTGTCGTCGTGGGCGCGATGCTCGAAGGGCGAAGCTCCCGCGAGCATCTCGTAGAGCACCAGCGCAGCCGCGTAGATGTCGCTTTGCGCGGTGGGGCGTTTTCCCTGGATTTGCTCGGGCGCGGCGTAGCGAATGGTGCCCGAGAACGTGCCTTCGCCCTTGTCGTCCAAGAAGGCCACCACGCCGAAGTCGATGAGCTTGACCACCGGCGGGCCGTGCTTCGGTGTGTGGAGGAAGATGTTCTCGGGCTTCACGTCGCGGTGGACGACGGCGACCTCGTGGGTGTGCGCGCAGTGGAGCGCGGCCAAGAGCTGACGCGCGATCTCGTAGGCCACCGTGGGAGGCAGCACGCCTTTCGCGTCGAGCACGTCGCGCAGGTTCTGCCCGACCAAGAGCTCCATCACGTAGAAGGGCACGCCGTCGGCGCCGCGGTCGAAGTCGTAGACGCGCACGATGTTCGGGTGATCGAGCTGCGCGAGCACGCTCACCTCGTCGAAGAACATCTTCACGAACTCTTCGTGCGAGGCGAGCTCCGGGTTCATGCGCTTGAGAACGCCTTGAATCCGCGGGGGCTTGACCACCTGGTAGACGACGCCCATGCCGCCTTCGCCGAGCTTCCGCACGAGCTCGTACTTCGTCCCGAAGAGACGCGAGCCCGGCTTCATGCCCCCCTCGGGGGTGCTCGGCGAGGAACGTGCAGCCACGACCGGCAGCCTACCAGCCCCGGCGGCCAAGGTCTCGCAGGTTCCGCTCGTCGGACCCCGCGCGATCCCTTGGGCGAACATTCGAGCCTCGGCACGCACCGCGGTGTCGCCTCGAATGGCCGAACGCCACTCGCCGGCAGACACACCAGCCGACATCTCGGCCTGCGCTCGAAAAGGCTCGATTTTCCCTTCGGTCGCGCTGCGCTCCGAGTATCGTGCCAGGCTCGAAAGGGGTTTTGCCATGTCCACCATTCACGAGTCGGAAAAGTACGGAACCATCAACCTCGACGACCTCGCCGGTGTGCAGACGGCCCTCGCGTTGGTCGACTGCGACCCGGGTGAGATCGACGGCATCGAAGGACCGCGCACGCTCGCCGCGGTGAAGAGCTTCCAGGAGACCGCCGGCCTCACCGCCGACGGCATCGTCGGACCGAAGACGCGGGCCGCGCTGTTGAACGCCCTCGATCAGCTCGCCGCGGCCGGCTGATCCTGCGCTCCCGAAACCACGGCAGGCGACCGGTCGGCGTGACCGCGTCGCCTCGTGTCCGACCGATGTTCGAGCTCTTCCTTCGATGAACGAAGCCGCGACCCGAGAACCGGAGCTCGAAGGAGCCCCGCCGATCAGCCTGCGCTCGCCTGGAGTCTTGCTGGGCGCCTTCCGCGAGATGCTGGGGCGCCGGGCCGGCATTTGGCTGGCCTTCGGTGCGCTCGCGTCGATCGTGCTCGCCACCGTGGAAGTCGGCGTGGCCGTGGTGCTTCAGCTTCTCCTGCGGAACTTGGGGCTCCTCTCCAAAGACGTGGACACGCTTCCCATCCTGCGAGGGTTCTCGCTCGGAAGCACCGGTCTCGGCGTCGCGCTTCTGGTCATCGGGCTCACGCGCGCGCTCTGTCAGTTCGTGGCCTCGCAGAGCGCGAACGTCGCCCAAGAGGCGATCACCGCGCGTCTACGTCGGTTCGCCATCTACGAGATGCTCCTGCATCCGTCACGGAAGTTCGTGCCCGCGGCCCAAGTGAACGCGCAGGTCGGCGATTTGGCGCTGAAGTCGTCGTCGTTCGCGTACCTCGCCGTCGCGGTGATGACCGCGGTGATCCAGGCCGGTTCGCTCTTGCTCATCATGCTGCTCGCGGCCAGCTTCGAGGCGCTCATCGCGCTCGGCGGGCTCTTCGTGATCGGCCTTCTCATCACGTACCTCAGCCGCAAGTCGCGCAAGGTGGTGGAGAAGGTGCCCGAGCAGCTCGCTCTCCTCATCGAGGGCATCGAGCGCGTGGCCCGGAACAGCTTGCTGGTGCGCACGCTGCGCACCCAACCGCTCGAGCACGCGCGACTCGCCACGGCGGTCGACTCCTACGAAAAGCACTCCGTGCACGCAGCCTTCATCGGCAGCCTGTCGGTCGCGGTCACGCCGTTCTTGGGCGTGGTACTCATCTTGATCATCTTGGCGGCGAGCCAGAACGTGCTCCACACGAAGCCGCTCGTGCTCGTCTCGTTCCTCTATCTTTTCCTGCGATTCGTGCAGCAGCTCGCCGCGGCCGTTTCGTACCTGGCCACCTGCAACCAACTGTGGCCGCAGACGCGCATGTCGCTCGCGTTCGTGGCGCGGCTCGGTCGCGAGCACACGAGCCGGGCGGCGGTCGAGCTCGGTCGCGCCGAGGGTCGCAGCAACACGCCTCGGCCCGCCGAGCGCGGAACGCCCCCGTCGGTCGACGTGAAAGCTCTCTCGTTCCGCTATCCCGGGCAGAAGAACCTGGTGCTCGATCGCGTCGACGTGGACGTGGCTCCGGGCACGCAGCTCGGCATCGTGGGGCCGAGTGGGCGAGGGAAGAGCACGCTGCTCTCGCTGCTCCTCGGTCTGCTCACGCCGAGCGCGGGTGCGGTCACTCTGGGAGGTCGCTCTCCGACCGCGTTCTTCGACGACCCGAGCGTTCGGGTCGGGTACGTGGGCGCGGAGGCCTTTCTGGTCGCCGGCACGGTGCGCGACAACCTGAAGTACGGCGTACCGTTCCACACCACCGACGACGACCTGTGGCGCGCGCTCGCCGGGGCGCACCTCGACGGGGTGGTGCGTGGGCTCGCAGGCGGGCTCGACTACCCCATCGAAGAAGACGGCTCGGGCCTCTCCGCAGGACAGAAACAGCGCCTGTGTCTCGCTCGCGCGCTGCTCGGCGATCCTCATCTGCTCGTGCTCGACGAAGCCTCGGCCAACCTCGACGAGGGCACCGAAGCCGACATCGCGCTCTCCATTCGGGACCTCACCGGAAAGACCACCGTAGTCGTGGTCTCGCATCGCAAAGGGCTGCTCGCGTACGCCGACCGGGTCATCGAGCTCGGCGCCGTGGCCAAAGCCGATCGACCGGAAGAGGGCTGAGGGCTCAGCTCTTGCGAGCTCGGCGCTCGCGTTCGGCCGCCAGTGCGCGTTCAGCGGCTCTCGGCCACGCGCGTGGGGAATCCGACACGAGCCTCGTGAGCAGACGAAACGCGGGTGAGGTCGAGTGCCTCGCGCCGAGGCGCTTCCAAAGGGCGGCGTAGAGCGGCCTCGGGGGGGGGGCGATGTCGTCGCGAATGCGGGACCATTCGACGTTTTTCTCCTTCGCGAAGTGATCCGCCACCAGGAAAAGCAACGTCACGGCGCGCGCGCGTCGGGCCACGTCGCGGAGCTTTTTGCTCGAAAAATCCGGGAGTCGAACGATACGCCTTGCGTCTTCGAGCGCCCACGACTGCGCGCCGACGAGCTTGTCCTTGAAGCAGTTCACGGCCAGAAAAAATGCGTGATGCGCGGTGTCCAAAGTCGGCACGTCGCGGCCGTCCTCTCCCTTCACGAAGACCTTCGCGGCGAACAAGTCGTCCATCCCGAGCGCGGTCATGTGCGGCGCCCCCACGTGCGTCTCCACGTCGACGGTGACGTCACCATGAAGCAGGGTGAGCCCCCCGTACGCGCCGCCCTCGTAGACGATTCGGAAGCCCCGCGAGGTGGCCGCGGCCGAGAGTCGCGCCAGGTCTTGGGGACGAACCCGCGCGTCCACGTCGGTGAGCGGACGTTCGGCCACGTCGTCGTAGAGCAAACGCGCGGTCACGGCGCCCTTCACGATCAAGGTCTCGATGCCGGCCTCGGCGCACACGTCCAGGTAGCGCCGCATCGCGCGCGCAGCCGCGACGTACGTGGCCCAAGCCGCCACGCGTGAGACGATCATTTCGGCGGATCCGGCAGCCCGAGCCCTTGTCCGAAGCGCGTCCGCGACAGCGCCTCGCGCTCTGCCGCGGCGAGCGTGACGTATTCGGCGATGTCCGGATGAAGCTCGGAGAGGCGGGTGTAGGCATAGAGCCGCTCGGCATGAAGCCCGAGGTCTCCGGCGAGCCTCGCGTACTCGAGCAGAAGGTCGTCGCGCTCGGGAGCGCGGTCCACGGCTTTCCGATAGAAGGCGATGGCCCGTCGCGGGCTTCCGCGTTCCTGACAAATGCGACCCGCGAAGGCGTAGTTCTCCGCGCACTCGGCGGGTGAGACGCACCCGGCATTGGCCACGCGATCGATGGTGTTTTCCACCTGCGAGGTGAGCCCGGTCGCATCCATGAGCGCGACGAGACGTACGAGGCAGAGGCTTCGGTCGTCCACGCGGTCGGAGGCTTCTTCGAGGTCGTGCACGGCCTCTTTGGTCGCGCCACCCGCGGCTCGAATCTCGGCTGCGAGCGCGTGGCCCTCGCACAGGGTCGGGCGAAGCTCGGTCAGGCGACGCGTGAGGTCGAGGCCCGCGTTCGAGCACGCCTTGCGGTCGGCGCACCAGGTGGCGTCCTGCTGGAGATCGAGCAGCGTATCTTTGGCGAGGCGGGCGAGCGCACCGTCCGATTTCGGATCACGCGCCAGGAGCTCCTTGTCGATCGCGTAGCGCGTCGAGGGGAGGCGCTCGGCGACTCCGAGCGCCAAGAGCTCGAGGGCCCGCGGACCTTGGGGTCCCTCGGGGACGAGCTCGAGCGCTTCGTCGAAGTCGCCCACGAGCCTCGGCGCTTCCTGCGCGAAGCCGTCTTCGATCTGCTGCGCGAGGGCGAGGCGATATTCGACCCGCGCCTGCGAGGGGACGCTACGCGCGAAGGCCCGCGCGAGCACGAGGTGCACCGGGCCGTGCACGGGGCTCCGCTCGAGGGTGCGCGCCGCGAACGGCACGATGGGACCATCGCGCATGATTTGCCCGCGGAGCGCCGCCACATAGGAAAAATAAGGCTCTCCGGGGTGGCGTAGAGAGGCCTCGCGCACCGCGGACTCGAGCTCTTTGCGCGTGACCGATCGGTCGAGCGCGAGTTTGCCCGTGCGGTCTTGGTCGGCGTGCAGCTCCCCGCGCATGCCCCCGATGCACACGAAGCCTAGCAGCGCGCCGAATGCGATCGTGATGGTCGCGAACGGCTTCGCGTGCCGTGCCCAAAGTGGCCGTGGCGACTTCGCGTCGCTCACGCCTCCGGTCACGATGGCCGCGCACACCGCGGCGAGCACCACCACGCCGGGCAGCTCGGTGGAGAAGTCGACCAGGTTGTGCACGGCCAGCGCCGCGAGAGCCGCGTACGGGCCGAGCGGCGGCTTGGAGCGCGAGAGCACGTGCTTCGGCTGGAACGCGTAGAGCAGGACGCCGATCATGACGAGCGTGCAGGGAATGCCCCACTCGGTGAGCCACTGGGCGAGCACGTTCTCGGGGTGGGTCACCGTCACGTAGCCGATGCCCGTCCGAAACTCGGGAAAAATGGACTCGAATGCGCCTCGTCCGACACCGAAGACCGGAAAGCTCGGCGCCATGCGGAAGGCCTGGACGATGGTGTCGAGCTTGGAGGTGTCGCGGCTGTGGAGCTCGGTTCGAGACTGCTCGTTGCCCGCCACCACGAGCAGCGCCACGCCCACGACCAGCGCCGCGCCCACCAAGACGGGGGTCGCGCGAAGTCCGGCGGACTGCCCTCTCCGGAGCTGCCGGTGCAGCACGAACACGATGGCCGCGCCGAGCACGGTGGTCGCGATGCCACCGCGCGATGCCACGAAGAGCTCCATGCCCACGAGGAAGAGCACGATGCCACCCACGATCAGCCGCTCGCGCGGTGAGCGCGCCGAGACCAGCACACCCACACCCGTGGCCACGCCGAGGTTCATGTACCCGGCCAGGTGGTTGGGGTTCAGGATGGGAGCGACGTGCGTGCCGAAGGCGTTCTTCGGTCGGTAGAGGCCGAGCACCTTCTCCGCGCCGAGCACGGGATGCAGGATGGACGCCGCCGCCATGAAGAGCGCCGCGCCCACCACGAGGCGCTCGAGCAGCTCGGTGCCTCCGCGCGACTGCGTGATCCGGTGCGCCGTGGCGAACGCCATGAGGTAGGTGAGCCCTCGCAGGACCTCGATGCGCGTCGCGGTCGGGTCGAGGGTGAGGGGAACCAACGAAGGTCCGCCCTCGCCGAAGGGACGCAGCGCACGCGCCCACACGTCCGCGTTGTGCGGGGCGAGCGTGGCCAAGAGCCCGGCCGGCAGGGGCACCAGTGTGAGCGCCGTGTACCCCACCAAAAAGAGCCCCAGCAGCACGAGGGCCGTCGCCCCGGCCTTGGGATGAAAGGGCCTCGATGATGGTGCCAAGTATGCGAGACCAAACGCGATTCCAAGAACCAGCGTGGCCGCAGCCAAGGTCTCCGTATAGACGCCGCCGAGCGCCACGCCCGAAAGCGCCACCCCCGCGACGAAAAAGACCCGAGACGCCTTGGTGGCGGTCGAGCGTTCGCTTTTTCCCGTTTCAAGCATCGAGGAATCGGTCCGCCCACTCCGTTGCCGCAGGAGCGCTTGGCGTTCGTCGGGGAAGGAAAGGAGCGTAGCCGAGCCTCCCAGCGAGCGCGCGAGCGGGTTTCCTTTCTCCGCGAGCCGAGGTATTCGCCCGAATGTGGGGGCCCGGGGTCGCAACACACCTGGCGCCGAAACGGGGATCGATTAAAGAGAGGCGCCGGATCATAGGATGTCGACCGAGAACGAAGATTCCGAGGAAAGTGGCGGAGGACGCCAGAGAGGTGCCCAAGACGCAGCGGCCAGCGCCATGCGTCTCGTGCGCGCCATTCTGAAGGCGTGGCCCATCCTCATCGCGGTCTCGCTGCTCGGCGCGGGCATCGCCATGGTCTACTCGAAGAGCCAGGCCCCGATCTACGAAGCGGTGACCACCATCGAGTTCGACCCCGACGTGGTGAGGCCGCTCTCCGACAAGACCGACCCCATGCGGGTCTTCGGCGCGTTCATCGACAACCACGAGTACTACAATACGCAGAACATCATCATGGCGAGCGACAAGGTGCTCTCCATGGTGGTCCGCGACCTGAACCTCACCTCGGACCGCGAGTTTCTCGGGCGCACACCGGACAAGCCCGTCGCCGTGGAAGACGCCGCAGCCATGGTGCGCGCGCGTCTCAAGATCGATCCGCTCCAGGGCAGCCGCCTCGTTTACATCCGCATCCAGGACACGAGCCCGCGCATGGCGCGAAAGCTCTCCGAGGGCGTGGCCCGCGCGTACATCCGCCAGAACCTCGAGAAGACCTCGGTAGCCACCGCGGAAGCGGTGGTGTGGCTCGGCGGACAACTCGAGCACTTCAAGGTCGAGCTCGAGCAAAACGAGAACCAACTCCACGAGTTCAAAGAGAAAAATCAGCTTCCCAGCTCCACCATCGAAGAGGTCAGCAAGATGATCCGGGTGGAAATGCAGGAGTACGACCAGGCGCTCACGCGCACCCGTACGAAGCGCCAAGAGCTGGCGGCCCGCGTGGCCGAGCTGCGCAAGGTCTCGGCGGACGACCCGGACCAGGTGCCCGCCTCGGAGCTGCTCTCGAACAACTACCTCACGCAGCTTCGCGGCGCTTACCAGGGCGCCGTCCGCGAGCGCCGAGAGCTCATCGCCGAGGGCAAAGGCGAGAACCACCCCTCGGTCAAAAAGGCCGACGAGAAAATCGCGCTGGCCCGCAAAGAGCTGCTCGACGAGGTGCAGAACATCCGCGGCGCCATCGAGCGTGACCTCGCCATCATCCAGCGCCAAGAGGGCGGCGAGTCAGGCCTCTACGAAGAGACCCGCAAGAAGGCGGTCGATCTCAACCTGAAAGAGCTCGAGTACCGCCGCCTCGACCGCACGCGCTCGGAGAACGAGAAGCTTTACACCGTCCTGCTCGAGCAAATGAAGCAGGCCGACCTCATGCGCATGATGAACGTGAACAACGTTCGCATGGTCGATCCCCCGGTCGAGCCGGCCGCGCCCATCCGCCCCAACGTGCCCGGAAACGTGGCCTCGGGCGGTCTGGTAGGCTTCGTGATCGCGCTTCTTTTCGCGGTCGTTCGAGAGCGCCTCGACAACTCGGTCAAGACCTCCGACGACGTCGAGCACGAGCTCAACACCACCTTCCTCGGTCACCTGCCCACGCTCGAAGCCACCAAAGAAGAGCAGCGCCGGGTACGCCGCGCCGGAGACAACCGTCCTCCGGAGCTCGTGGTGCACTACGAGCCCCTCTCGGGCATCGCCGAAGCCGCGCGCACCTTGCGCACCAACTTGCTCTTCATGAACCCGGACAACCCGTACCGGATTCTCCTGGTGACGAGCGCCGCGCCCGCCGAAGGCAAGACCACCGTCGCGTGCAGCATCGCCATCGCGCTCGCCCAAGGCGGACAGAGGGTCTGCATCATGGACTGCGACCTCCGCCGTCCACGCTTGCAGCGTATCTTCGACCGCGCCGGCGACGCCGGCCTCACCAACGCGCTCGTGGGCGAGGCGACCATCGACGAGATCGCCCAGCCGACCGAGGTCCCGAACCTCTACTGCGTGCCCGCCGGCCCGATTCCTCCCAACCCGGCCGACATGTTCCACTCGGAGCGCTTCAAAGACCTCCTGCGGGAGCTATCCGAGCGTTTCGATCGTGTGATCATCGACAGCCCTCCGCTCGCGGCCGTGACCGACTCGGCCATCATCGCCAAGCTCGCCGACGGCGCGGTCTTCGTGGTGCGCGCCTTCAAGACCTCGATCAGCATCAGCCGCCAGGGTCTGCGCGCCCTCACCGACGTAGACGCTCCCATCGTCGGGTGTGTGCTCAACGCGGTCGACTACCGGAAAGCCAACGGCTACTACTACCAGTATTACGCCTACAAACGTGATGGCTACCGTCCGCTCCCGCCGGCTCCCGGTGAGGGGGGCGAGGGTGGTCAAGGTGGCGAAGGCGGAGACAAGAACGACCGTTCGATGTCGCCGCCGGCGCCTCCCAATTGAGATTGAGGCGTCGCGCGACGTGCCAGGCGGCTCCGCCTCGAGGAGTCGCCTCGGGAGTATCCGGGCGCGTTCCACGGTGGGCTACTCCCGCGTGCGTCGGTGCGCGTCCGAGGGGTGGTCACTCGGCACGTCAGGTCGACCCGTGAGCTTGTCCCGTCACCCGGACCTCACGAGTGCGCCAAAAAAGGCCCAAAAAGCTCGGGAAAAATAAGGCAAGGCGCGTGTGCGTCCTTGTCTGAATATGCTAGACGGACACCGCATCGAATTTTGGGGAAGAAGGATCGCGATGAAGTTCTTGATTACGGGCGGCGCTGGTTTCGTGGGCTCTCACCTCGCCGAGGAGCTCCTCCAGCAGGGGCATAAGGTTTCGATCATCGACGACCTTTCCACGGGCTCCATCGAGAACATCGAGCACCTCAAGTCGAATCCGAACTTTTCCTACGTCATCGACACCGTGAACGACGTTCGCCTCTCGGCCGAGCTCGTCGACGGCGCGGACCGCATCTACCACCTGGCCGCCGCAGTGGGCGTAAAGCTCATCGTGGAGAGCCCGGTCCGCACGATCGAGACCAACATCCGCGGCACCGAGATCATCCTCGACCTCGCGGCCAAGAAGAAGAAGCCCACGTTCGTGGCTTCCACCAGCGAAGTCTACGGCAAGAGCACCACGTTCCCCTTCCGCGAAGACGACGACCTCGTCATGGGCGCCACCACCAAGGGCCGCTGGAGCTACGCCTGCTCCAAGGCGATCGACGAGTTCTTGGCGCTCGCCTACTACCGCGAGAAGGGCCTGCCCACGGTGGTCGGCCGTCTCTTCAACACGGTCGGCCCGCGCCAGACCGGCCAGTACGGCATGGTGGTTCCCACGTTCGTGCAGCAGGGGCTCGCCGGCAAGCCCATCACCGTCTACGGCGACGGCTCGCAGCGCCGCTGCTTCGGCCACGTCCGCGACGTGGTTCGCGCCCTGGCCGGTCTCATGCAGACCGACTCCACCTGGGGCAACGTCTACAACCTCGGAAACCCCGAGGAAATCAGCATCCTCGAGCTCGCCCGCAAGGTGCGTGAGCTCACCGGCGGCAAGAGCGAGATCGTGCACATGACCTACGACCAGGCCTACGAAGTGGGCTTCGAGGACATGACTCGCCGCGTGCCGGGCATCGAGAAGATCGGGGCCGCGATCGGCTGGAAGCCGCAACACGACCTCAACAAGATTCTCGCCGACGTGATCGCGTTCCATCGCGATCGAATGTGAACGTCCGGGCGAGGTAGGTCACCGAAGAGGGGAAGTATGCTGACGGTCCTCGCCGCACTGGGAATCACTTTCGCGCTGTCGCTCGTGACCACCCCCGTGGTTCGGGCGGTGGCCAGGCGTACCGGCTTCGTCGCGAAGCCTCGCGCCGACCGCTGGCACTCGAAGCCGACGGCGCTCATGGGCGGTGTCGGCATCTACGCCGCGTTCCTGGTCGTGTTCTTGGTCCTTTACTCGCGCGGCATCATCCCTCGCGGCGCGCTGCTCGTCGTGTGCGCGAGCTCGATGGCCGTGCTCGGCTTCGTCGACGATATCGTCCAGCTTCGCCCTT
Organism: Polyangiaceae bacterium; assembly: GCA_965225775.1. Lineage (GTDB taxonomy): Bacteria > Myxococcota_A > Polyangia > Polyangiales > Polyangiaceae > JAAFHV01. The sequence goes on from OZ245328.1 coordinate 840,545, forward strand.
ACGCCAAACTGGTCGCGCAGATCGTGGCCGCGGTGGTGCTCACGGCCTTCGGCCTGGCCCTCCCGTGGACGCCCTGGCAGCCGATCAATCAAGCCATCACCGTGGTGTGGCTCGTCGGCGTGACCAACGCGATGAATCTGCTCGACAACATCGACGGGCTCTCGTCCGGCATCGGCGCGATCGCCGCGCTGTTCATCGCGTACTTCTTCTACGCGAGCGGTCACACCGGTGAGGCCGTGCTGCTTGCCACGTTCGCAGGCGCCCTGCTCGGCTTCTTGGTGTTCAACTTCAACCCGGCGTCCATCTTCATGGGCGACTCGGGCAGCCTCTTCATCGGGTTTTTCCTGGGAGGCGCCGCGCTCTATCACCCTCAGGGCGGCGGCCAAAACCGTCTCTTCTCGGTGCTCGCGGCGCCGGTGCTCATCCTCGCCATTCCCATCTTGGACACCACGCTGGTCACCGTGACGCGAAAGCTCCACGGACGACCGGTGTCGCAGGGCGGACGAGACCACACCTCGCACCGCTTGGTGGCCCTCGGCCTCTCCGAGCGCGGCGCGACGGTCACCCTCTACGTGCTCGCCATCGTGTCCGGTTTGATTGGCGTGGTCGCTTGGAAGGCGCCTACCGCGGTCAGCGCGGGCGTGGTGCCGCTCTTCGTGCTCGCGGTGCTCTTCATCGCCACTTACCTAGGGCGAGTGAAGGTCTACGCGCCGGTCCCCGACGAGGGCGCGGCCAAGGGGCGTGCGGTCGTCCCTACGTTGGTCAACTTCAACTACAAGCGCCGCGTGCTCGAGGTCTTCCTCGACTTCGCGATGATCGTGCTCGCGTCGTACTCGGCGTTCTTGCTCCGCTTCGACGGCCAGCTCTCCGAGCCCGAGTGGACGCTCTTTCTGAAGAGCCTCCCCATCGTGGTTTCGGTGCAAATTACCACCTTCTTGCTCACCCGTATGTACGGCGGGGCGTGGCGCTACACGAGCATCGCGGACGTGCGCCGCATGTTCACCTCGTCGGTGCTCGCCATGGTGGCCACGGTGGCCGCCATCGCCGTCGCGTTCGGAGGCCTCACCGGTTTCTCGCGCGGCGCCTTCGTGGTGGAAGGGCTCTTGCTCTTCCTCGGGGTCGCGGCCACCCGTGTGTCGTTCCGCCTCATGCGCGACTACTTCGTGAGCCGAGCCGACTCGAAGAAGAAGACCCGCGTGCTCATCTACGGTGCGGGCGACGCGGGCGAGCTGCTCCTCCGCGAGCTGCGCAACAACGAGTCCTTGGGCCTGCACCCGGTGGGTTTCGTCGACGACGACCCGCGCAAAGTGGGCGACGTCATCCACGGCCTGCGCGTCTTCAGCTCGGCCTCCATGTCGAAGGTCCTGCGCGACCTCTCCATCCGTGAAGTGGTGGTGTCCAGCACCCGCGTCGAAGAAGAGCGCGTCGCCAACGTCGACCGCCTCTGCGCCGACATGGAAGTGAAGCTCCGTCGCGCCCGTTTCGAGCTGCATTGACGCTCCCGTCTCGCGCGCGGGCGGCCGGACCGTAGCGAATTCCACGGAACTACGGACGTTATCGTTCCGCTCGGCGCCCGGCTTGAGTCGCGCACCGGCGAGTGCGACGCTCGTGGTGTCGGGAAGAGCGAACGGGGGAGCGGCGTTGTTGCACGTGGCCCCAGGTCGAGAGGAGCGCGCGTGACACCCGTCGATACCGGTCTGCTCGTACCGCCCCAGCACTTCGGCTTCGTGGCGAGCCCGTTCGTGGTGTTCGTGTTCGGCTTACTCCTCCCAGGCGCTGGGCTAGCCTTCATGGTCGGCAAGATGCTCGCGGCTCGGACGTGGAAGAAGCGGGTCGAGCGCGCGCAGACGCACGAGGTCGAGGTGCTCGCAGCAGGACCGCAGGTGCTCGTGGGTGAGGTGGTGGTCGACGAGGGCGACGCCCCCGAGCCGGGGGTGGCGATTCGGGTCGCGTCGATGCAGCAGCTCTACGGCCGAGAGGTGCGCGAGCTCGAGCGTAAGACCGCAGCCGGACCGTTCTACCTTCGCACGGCCACGGGCGAGCACGTTCGCATCGAGCCGGGCGCGAGCCCCGTGCTCGCCGCGGAGCTCGAGCCGTTACCCTTCGAGCCCGGACGCTTCCTGCGCACCCGCTTCGCCAAGCTTCGGAGCGGAGAGCTCGCCATCGTGGCAGGTTACCTTCACCGCGGCTTCAATCCACGTGGTGCCGGCACCTACCGCGCAGCGGAAGGGGGCTGGGTGCTCTCCCCGAGACGCGGCGAAAGCCTCTGGATCTCGGGCTCCGCGCTCGCGTCGGTATTCGCCAAGAAGGCTCGTTTTTTCGCCGCGTACGCGGCAGCTTTCGCCCTTTGGCTCGTCGCGGCGCAGGTGCTCTTCGCTCCGTTCTATCGGCTCGCGGTCGCCGAGCCCGAGCGCTGCGTGGTCGACGGCTTGCTGACCGACCACACGCACCATCGAAATCCCGCTTACGTGACGGGCAAGTGTTCGGACGGCCCGCCTCTCTCGGAGACGGCGCGCCCCGGCTTGGTCGAGCTGGTCGAAGCGAACGGCACCTCCGAGGTCGTCGTGTCTCGCGTGAGGTCCGGTCGGCTCACCATGCTCGGCCCGGTCCCCACGGTTTCGTACGTGCGCTTCGGGGCGCTCTTCGTGCTCGGATTGCTCGGCTTCGTGATGGCTCGGGCGGTCTCGGGCATCAGCTCGAAGGCCTGGTACGAGCGCCGCCGCTTCGTCGAACCGCTCTGAGAATCCGGGGATTTCGTGGGGAAGGGCCTCGCGCGTTCGCACGAGAAATCGTCGTTCTTCCGTCGCGGAATGCCCCACCCGGAGCGGGCGTTCACGCCTCACGCGAGGATCGTCCTTCGTTCTCGGGCGCTTTTGGATAGCCTTGTCGAACCGAGCTCCTTCCTCATGCTTTTTCGTCCGTCTGGTCGCATCTCTTCCCGGTCTCCTCGTCCGTTTCTCGTCGGCGTCGGCATGGGCGTCGGTGTCGGGCTTCGCGTTCGCGTCCCAGATCACCAGTCGCTTGGGTGGGAACTGCGGAACGAGAATGGTCCTTGCGTGACGGGCCAGGGAACTTTCCCGATCGAGCAACGTCTCAGGGCCCGGACCGGGTGGAGCAGGTCTCCGAAGGTCGCCTGCGGCCGAGAGATCTCCCTTCGGTCGGTCACGAATCTCCGAGCTTGTCCGATGCGTGCGTGGAGACGTTCATGAGCGAAAAAGCGAAGCTTGCCCTCGAGTCCCTGGAGGCGCCCGTTCGGCGCGCCGAGCGGCGCATGCGTATCTCGCGTGCACTCTCCGCCGGGACGGTCGCTCTCTGTACCGCGCTCGCGGCGGCGGTCATCGCGCTCTGCCTTCGAAAAGCGGGAGTTTTGCCCGAAAAAGCCACGCGAATCGCCCTCGGCGTGCTCGCCGCCGCGCCCTTCGTGGTGGCGGCCATCTTCGGCCTGCGCAAGCTTCCCCCTCGCGCCGGCGCGGTCGCGCTGGACCGCTTCCACGTCCTCTCCGATCGTATCGCGAGCGCGCTGTCGTTCTCGGAGCTCCCCTCGAGCGAGCGCACGCCCTTCATGGACGCGGCCATCGACGACGCGCTCGAGCACACGAAGAAGGTCGACCCCGCGCGTGCCGTTCCCATCCCGCTCCCTCAAGAAGCCGGTATCGCCGCGGGGCTCGCCGCGCTTGTGGTGCTGGTCGCCTTGTTCGAGGTGCGCAAGCACGAGCCGGTCACCCACGCCCAGACCATCGACGCGGTGGACGTGACCGCCGACGACATCGACGCCATGAAGGAGTTCCTGAAAGACCTCCAGGCCAAGCAGCAGACCGACGAAGCCAAGGCCGCCACCCAAGAGTTCAACCAGCTCATCGAAGATCTGGCCGCCAAGCGCCTGGACCGCACCGAGGCCTTCCGCCGCATGGAAGCCCTGGAAAATAAGCTCCTCGAGGGCAGCGAAGCCGACAAGAAGGCCCTCGAAGCCGCGCTCCAGAAGATCGGCGAAGAGATGAAGAAGGCCGAGCTCACCAAGCCGGCCGGCGAAGCGCTCGATGCGAAGAACATGGTCGACGCCGAGAAGGCGCTCAAAGACCTCGCCAAGAAGCTGCGCGAGCAGGGCGGCAAGCTCGACAAGGCCCAGCTCGAAAAGATGCGCGAGGCGCTCAAGAACGCCGCCGAAGACCAGAAAAAGCGCGCCGAGTCGATTCAGCAGCGGCGCGACGAGCTCGAAAAATCGCTCCTTCAGCAGAAGCAAAAGATGGGCGACGCGGGCGCGAACGAGCAGGAAAAGTCTCTGCTTCAGAAGAAAGAACGCGAGCTCGAGCGCCTCGACCGCGAGCGCGAGCAGCAGGCCGCGCAGCAGCGCCAGCTCGACCGCCTGGATCGTGAGCTCCAGCAAGCCGCCGAGGACCTCATGAAGGACCTCAACCTGTCCGCCAACGACCTCGACCAAGCCGCGGAAGACATCAACCGCATGGCGCGCGAGCAGATGAGCCAGCAGGAAAAAGAGCAGCTCAAGCAGAAGATCGACGAGCTCCGCCAAATGCTCCGCCAGCAGGGTCAAGGCGGGCAGGGGCAGATGCAGCGCCTTCGTACGTTCCAGCAGCGCGCCCAAGGTGGCCAGCAAGGCGGACAGCAAGGCCAAGGTCAGCAAGGCCAAGGCCAGCAGGGCCAGGGTCAAGATGGCCAACAGGGTCAACAGGGCCAGGGCGGACAGCAGGGCCAAGGTGGCCAACAAGGCCAAGGCGGCCAGCAGGCGCAAGGTGGCCAGCAGGGCCAGGGCGGCCAGCAGGGCCAAGGCGGCCAGCAGGGCCAGGGCGGCCAGCAGGGCCAAGGTGGTCAGGGCCAAGGCGGCCAGGGCGGCGAGACATGGATTCTCGGGCCCAACGGCGAAAAGCTCATGCTCATCACCAAGAGCCAAGGCGGCCAAGGGCAGGGCCAGGGCCAGGGCGGTCAAGGTGGCGGCGGTCAACCCGGCAAGGGCTACGGCAGCGGCCACGACGACAAGGTGCAGGGCGCGGCCACCAACGGAAAGATGGGCACCCAAGACACGCAGGTCGCCGGGCAAGACACCGGGCAGGGCGGCAGCCGCAGCGAGGTCATCTTGGGCGCAGCCGAGCGAGGGTTCGCCTCGCGCGGCTACAAGACCGTCTACCGCGAGTACAACACGGTGGCCGAAGAGGCCATCGACAAGGACGAGATCCCGGGCGGATACCGCTTCTACGTGAGGCGCTACTTTCAGCTCATTCGGCCGCGCGAAGCGCAAGAGCCGTGAGCCCCGAAGACCTCACCGGCACGAGCTTCGAGCCGACACTCTCGGCGGACGCGAGCGAGCACGCGCTCGTTCGCATCCTCCACGCAACGAACGGGAATTCCGAGGAGACACGATGACCGACAGCGCGCAACCCGAAGACGTGAAGACCGAAGTCGCCGAGTTCCGATCCAGCATCGAGGCCCTACGCGCCGAGATCGCCAAGAGCATCATCGGCAACCAAGAGGTCGTCGACGGTGTGCTCACGTGTCTGCTCGCCGGAGGCCACGCGCTGCTCGAAGGCGTGCCCGGCCTCGGCAAGACCATGCTCGTGCGCGCCCTGTCCGAGGTCATGAGTCTCTCGTTCTCGCGTGTGCAATTCACGCCGGACCTCATGCCCGCCGACATCCTCGGCACCACCATCATCGACGACACCCAAGGTGGCGGTAAGGTGTTCGAGTTCCGAAAAGGCCCGATTTTCGCGAACATTCTCTTAGCCGACGAGATCAACCGCGCCACTCCGAAGACGCAGTCGGCGCTGCTCGAGGCCATGGCCGAGCATCGCGTATCGGTCGGTCGCACGACCCACGTGCTCGAGCAGCCGTTCGTGGTCTTGGCCACCCAGAACCCGCTCGAAATGGAAGGAACGTACCCGCTTCCCGAGGCGCAGCTCGACCGCTTCCTCTTCAAGCTCCACGTTCCGTTCCCCGATCGCGACGAGCTGCACGGCATCTTGGATCTCACCACCGGCACCGGGCAGGAGCGCGGCAAGCCCGTCCTCGATCGCCCGCGAATCCTCGAGATGCAGAAGCTCGTGCGCAAAGTGCCGGTCGCGCGCCACGTGCAGGACTACGCCATCCGTGTCATCCAGGCCACGCACCCGGGCGGGCCCGACGTGCCCGATCTCGGCAAGCGTTTCGTACGCTTCGGTGCGTCTCCGCGCGGCGCCCAGTCGCTCTTGCTCGCCGCCAAGATCCGCGCCCTCTTCGAGGGACGCTTCGCCGCCAGCATCGACGATGTGCGCGCCCAGGCGCTGCCCGCGCTCCGGCACCGCATTCTTCTCAACTTCGAGGGCGAAGCCGAGGGCGTCAAGACCGACCAGGTCATCGAGGCCATCTTGAAGAGCGTTCCCGAGACCAAGGCGGGGCTCCGCGAGAAGAACGGGGCACAGCTTGGGGCTTCTTGACCGGGTACTCGGTCGAAAGGAGAAGTCCGCGTCGCGAGGTGGCGACGACGAGCTCTTCGACGACGAGTTCCAGCGAAAGCTCGACTACCTGGCGATGGTCAGTCGCAAGGTGTTCGCCGGACGCATGCGCGCCGAGCGCCGCACGAAGAAGAGCGGCTCGGGCGTGGAGTTCGCCGATCACCGCGACTACCAGCCGGGGGACGACTTCCGTTACCTCGACTGGAACGTCTACCAAAAGTTCGGACGTCTCTTGGTCCGCCTCTACGAAGAGGAAGAAGACCTCGCCATCTATTTCATCGTCGACCAGAGCCGCAGTATGGCCTTCGGCGACGGCCAGAAGCTCCGCTACGCCAAGCGCGTGGCGGCGGCGCTCGCCTACGTCGGTCTCGCCAACCTCGATCGCGTGAGCATCGTCGCGACCGCGGACAACGTCACCGAGCGCATGCAGGAGACACGCGGCAAAGCCCGCATCTTCAAGGTGTTCCGCTTCCTCACCGAGCTCGGCGCGGAAGGCACGACCGACCTCGGCGACGCCATGAAGACCTTCGTCGCGCAGAACAAGCGCCGCGGTCTCGCCGTGCTCATCTCGGACCTCTACGACCCGGGTGGCTTCGAGCGTGGCATCAACGTGCTCCGCTACAACAAGTTCGATCCTTTCGTGGTGCACGTGACCGATCAGACCGAAGCGAAGCCCAAGCTCGCCGGTGACGTGCTGCTCTACGACTGCGAGACCGGCGACGAGCGCGAGGTCACGGTGACCGCCGCGGTGCTCCAGCGTTTCGAGAAGGTTTACGGCGAATATCTGGCTGAAATCGAGCGCTTTTGCTCGTCGCGCCAGGTGCCGTACATGCGCGCAGACGTCGGTTTGCCGTTCGACGAGCTCGTGCTCCGCGTGTTCCGTCGTGGAGGGTTCTTGCGTTGATTTTCGCAGGTCTGCCGCTTTTGCAGATGCTCGGCATCCTCGGGGGAGCCGCGGCATTCGCGACCGCGCTCTACATCCTGAAGCTGCGACGCCGAGCCGTCCCGGTCCCGTTCTCCAAGCTTTGGGAGCGCATCCTGCGGGACAAAGAGGCGACCAGCCTCTTCTCCAAGCTGAAGCGGCTCTTGTCGCTGCTCCTTCAGATCGCGCTGCTCGCGCTCCTGGCGATTTCGCTCGGCGATCCTCGCGCTGCGGCCACGCTGATCAAGGGACGGAACCTGGTCGTGCTGGTGGACGCGAGCGCTTCCATGAAAGCGACGGACGTGGCCCCCAATCGTCTCGGCGTGGCCAAAGACGAAGTGAAGAAGCTCATCCGTGGGCTCGGCGGCTCGGACCGCATGCTCATCGCGCAGATGGACGCGCAAATCACGCCCACGGGTCCCATGAGCGGGGACACCTCGGACCTCGAGCGTGCCCTCGATCAAATCGAAGCCACCGACGCGCGCGCCGATTTCCCTCGCGCGCTCCGCTTCGCGACCGACGCCCTGCGCGGCGTGGAGAACGCCGAGATCGTCGTGGTCTCGGACGGCGCGCTCGGACCGGCCTCGGACGGCACGGGTCCGGTGAAGCTCGGCGACGCGAAGCTCTCGTACATCCCGGTGGGCAAGGGCTCGCGCAACGTGGCCATCACGGCGTTTTCGGTCCGCCGTTACCCGCTCGACAAGAGCCGCTACGAAGTGATGCTCGAGGTCACCAACACGGGACCCGAACAAGAAGAGATCGAGATGAAGCTGCTCGGCGACGGACAGCTGGTCGATCTGACGAAGCTTCGCTTGAAGCCCGGTGAACGTCTCCCGCGCTTCTACCCGAACCTCTCGGGGGCGAGCCGCACCCTCGAGGCGCGGATCCAACCCATCGGGCAATCGAAAGACGAGCTGCCCGCCGACGACCGCGCTTATGCGCTCTTGCCCGAGCGCCGCCGCGCCAAGATTCTGGTGGTCACGCCCGGCAACACGTACCTCGAGGCCGCGCTCCTGCTCGACGAGTACCTCGACGTCACCTTGATGAGCCCGCGCGACTACCTCACGAAGGGCGCGGACACGAAGAGCGACGTCATCCTGTTCGACGGCGTGACCCCGGCCTCGCCGCCGCGCGCGCACGCCATCTACTTGGACCCCCGCGGCCCCGGCTCGCCGGTCAAGGTCGACGCCGAGCTGAAGAGCCCGGGCTTCGACAAAATCGAGCGAAAACACCCGATCGTGCGCTGGACCGCGCTCGACGACGTGAACATCGCCCGTGGCCACAAGCTGGTGCCGGAAGCGGCCGACAAAGTCGTGGGCGCGAGCGACGGTGGACCGCTCCTCGTCACCGGAACCCGCGGTGGCTTCAAGTTCGTGGCGCTCGGCTTCGACATCCGCGAGTCCGACTTGCCGCTCCGTGTGGCATGGCCGCTCTTGCTCTTGAACAGCATCAACTACTTCCTCGAAGAGGACGCGAACTACATCTCGAGCTTCCGCACCGGCGACGTCTTCCGCGTCCCGCTCGTGACCGAGTCCGCCCGCGCCGAGCTCACCGTGCCCGGTGGCAAAAGGGAGCTCGTTCCGGTCTTCGAAGGACGGGCCGTCTACCTCGGACAGCAAGCCGGCTTCTACGAGCTCGCCGCCACCGACGCGAAGCCCGGTGAATCGGGCGCCAACGCAGGCAAGGCTTCTTTCGCGGCCAACCTGCTCGACCGCGAAGAGAGCACCCTCACCCAGACGCCGGAGCTCGTCGTCGACGGCAAGAAGGCCACCTCCGTGGAGGGCTTCACCGTGGGCGTGCGCCGTGAGATCTGGATCTACTTGCTCGTGGCCGCCGTCATCCTGACCGCCATCGAGTGGGCGACCTACCACCGGAGGATCACGGTATGAGCGACAAGAACGCGCGCATCCGTACCTACGCGTGGGGCGCCTTCGTGCTCGCCGTGCTGGGCGTCCTCCTGTGGGCGTACCAACGGTACGTGTATTCTGCAGGGCCTTCGATCACCTGGACCCGCGCCGGGGTCGACTACGAGCTGCTCAGCCCGAAGATGCTCGGCGTGGTGCTCTTGGCGCCCTACTTCATGTGGGTCATCGGCAAGAGCCTCGCCGACCTGCCGCTCGGTCAGCGCATCCTCTCGGTGCTGCTTCGCGTGGCCTTCGTGGCCTGCCTCGCGCTCGGCCTCTCGCGGCTCGCGCGGACCGCCACCACGCAGAAGGTGTGCACGGTCTACCTCGTGGACGTGTCCGAGTCGGTGCCCGACGCCGCCCTCGAAGACGCGCGCGCCGAGATCGACAAGGGCATCGCGCAAAAAGGCAAAGACGACCTCGTGCGCGTGGTCACCTTCGCGCGCAGGCCCCGCGTGGTCCCGCTCGACGAGAAGGAACCCAAGGCGCCCGTGCTCGAGCGCCACGAGGCCCTCGCCACCGGTGATCCCAAGAAGGACAAGGGCCGGCAAGGTCTCGGCGCGGCCAGCGATCTCGCGAGCGCATTGCAGCTCGCGTACGGCCTCTATCCGGCCGGCATGCTGCGTCGTGCGGTGCTGATCTCGGACGGCGTGCAGACCGACGGCGACGTGCTCGCCGAGGCCAACCGAGCGCGCGGCTTCGGGGTGAAGCTCTACACGGTCCCCTACACGCGTCCGGTCCCGGGCGAGGTCGCGCTGCGCGAGCTGCGCGTCCCGGACAAGGTGCGGGTGGGCGAGCCCTTCAACTTGCACGCGTTCATCTTCTCGAGCCGCGCGCAGAAGGTGAAAGCCGTCTTGAAGCAGGGCGAGGCCATCAACGGTCTCGACGGCGTGCGTGTGCTCGACCTGCTCGCGGGCGAAAACGACGTCACCTTCAAGAGCGTGGTGCGTGTGGCCGGCGAGGTCACCTACCAGCTCGACCTCTCGGACATCCCCGAGGATCGCTTCAAGGAGAACAACGGCGTCTCGGTGGCCGTGGCGGTGCCCGGCCGTCCCTCGGTGCTCTACGTCGAGGGCAACACCTCCCGCGCGAGCTACCTCGCGAGCGCGCTCTCGGCGCAGGAGTTCGACGTGGACGTGCGAGGTCCGCGCGAGCTTCCGTCGAGCATCCGCGAGCTCGAGCGCTACGACTTCGTCATTCTCTCGGACGCCCCGGCCGAAGCGGTCAGCATGACGCAGCAGGAAGCCATCGAGAGCTACGTGCGCGACCTCGGCGGCGGCTTTCTCTTCGCTGGCGGCGAGGCGGGCTACGGCCTCGGCGGGTGGAATCACACCACCATCGAGCGCGTGCTCCCCGTGCGCATGGACGCCGAGAAGCGCCGCGACGAGCCGCAGGTGGCCATGTCGCTGGTCATCGACCGCTCCGGAAGCATGAGCGGCTTGCCGCTCGAGATGGCCAAGGCCGCGGCCAAGGCCACCGCCGATACGCTCTCGGGCGACGATCTCATCGAGGTCATCGCGTTCGACTCCGCGCCCACGCGCGTGGTCCGCATGACCCCGGCCAAGCACCGCGCACGCATCCAAGGCGACATCGCGCGCATCCAGCCGGGCGGCGGCACCGAGATCTTCCCCGCGCTCGACGCCGCTTACCAATCGCTCAGCGTGACGCGCGCCCGCAAAAAGCACGTGATCCTGCTCACCGACGGCCAGGCGCCTCAGAACGGCATCCGCGATCTCGTGCAGGCCATGGCCGCCGAAGGCATGACCGTGTCGAGCGTCGGTCTCGGCTCCGGCGTCGACGAGGGCCTGCTGCGCATGATCAGCGACCTCGGCGGTGGTCGCTTCTACAAGGTGCTCGACCCGCAGCAGCTCCCGCGCGTCTTCACTCGCGAGACCGAGATGGTCTCGCGCTCGGCCGCGGTCGAGGAATACTTCCAGCCCAAGGTGGTCACTTCGGCGGACTTCATGCGCGGCATCGACCTCGGCTCGGCGCCGTTCCTCCACGGCTACGTGGCCACCAAGATGAAGCCTCCGCCCGCGCAGGAGCTGCTCCAGTCCGAGGTGGGCGAGCCCATCTTGGCGCGCTGGCACGCCGGCCTCGGCTGGGCGCTCGCGTGGACGAGCGACGTGAAGAACCTCTGGGCGGTCGAGTGGCTCAAGTGGCCGGGCTACGGTCAATTCTGGGGTCAGCTCGTGCGCGAGCACATGCGCCAGAAGAAGCGCCAGCAGCTCGACATGAAGGCCGAGATCGATCCGGCCACGGGCCACGTTCGCGCGCACATCGACGCCATCGGAGGCGACGATCGCTTCCAGAACGGCCTCGACGCGAAGCTCACCGTGGTGGGGCCGCAGCCCTCCGGCGAGAAGAAGAACGTGCCCATGAAGCAGACCGCTCCGGGCCGCTACGAAGCCGATTTCCCCTTGGATCGCTTCGGCTCGTTCTTGCTGCACGCCTCGCTCGAGAAGGACGTGGAAGACGGCAAAGGCAATGCGCGCTCGGTCCAGGTGGCCGAGAGCTTCGGTCACGTGACCAACCCGTACCCACGCGAGTACCTCGCCCTCGCGCCGGACACCGTGACGCTCCGTCGCGCGGCCGAGGTCACGGGCGGCGCGCTCTCCCCCGAGCCGAAGGCCATCTTCGACGCGGCGGGCGAGACCATCCGCTACCACGAGGATCTCTGGCCGCGCTTCATCGTCGCCGCCATCGTGATCTACCTGCTCGACTTGCTCGTGCGACGCGTGCGCTTCTTCGACCGAAAGGTCACCGCGCGTCCCTCGCTCGGCAAGGTGGGCAAGGCCTGAACGCCGACGCGCGCGTCTTCGGGCGTGCGCGTGGCGAAAGGCCACGGACGGGAATCGCGTAGCCGCTCGCCGAAAGAGATGATTTTCGCGCTTCCTTTCGGTAAGTAGCTCCGGCGCCAGGCTTGGGCCGGCGATGGAGACCCCCTTGGCCGACCTCGTCGACGATCGCCCCCTCACTCACGAAGAGCAGCTCCTCGAGCCGTTCCTCACCGCCATCAAGCCCGAGTCCGAGTTCCGTTGCGGAGCCGAAGCGGAAAAACCAGGCGTTTTGGCCGACTTTTCCACTTTCCCGTACGAGAGCCCCAAAGGCGGCGTCTCCGACGTGCTCGCGTCGCTCGCCGCGCGCGGCTGGCACGAAGAGCGCGAGTTAGAGGGCGGGCCGCTCCTCGCGCTCCTCAAAGACGGCGCGTCGATCACGCTCGAGCCGGGCGCGCAGCTCGAGCTCTCCGGGGCGCCTCTCGCCACCACCCACGAGACCGCGTCCGAGTTCCGCGCGCACCTCGAAGAGATCGCCGAGCCCTCCGAGCGCCTCGGCGTGACATGGCTCGGCATCGGGTTCCAGCCGTTCGCGAAGCGTGCAGACTACACGTTCGTGCCCAAGCTCCGCTACGGCGTGATGCGCGCGTACCTGCCCACGCGAGGCGGCCACGCGCTCGACATGATGCTGCGCACGTCCACCGTGCAGGCGAACTACGACTACTCGTCCGAAGAAGACGCCATGCGCAAGCTGCGCACCGGCCTCGCGCTCGCGCCTCTGACGGCGGCCCTGTTCGCCAACAGCCCCTTTTACGAGGGGCGCGCCTGGGGCGGAAAGAGCTTCCGCGCCAAGGTCTGGCTCGACGTCGACCCCGACCGTTCGGGGCTCGTGCCCACGGTGTGGCGCGAGGGCGCGACCTTCCGCGACTACGTGGAGTGGGCTCTCGACGTGCCCATGTTCATGATCAAGCGCGACGGCAAGCGCGTGGAGAACACCGGGCAGACCTTCCGCTCCTTCATGAAGGACGGCTACCAAGGTCACCGTGCGGTGATGAGCGACTACACCACGCATCTCAATACGCTCTTCCCCGAGGTACGCCTCAAGAAGACCCTCGAAGTGCGCGGCGCGGACGCCCAAAACGAGGCCCTCACGCCGGCGCTGGCTGCACTCTACACGGGTCTCTGGTACGACGCCGCGGCCCTCGCCGAGACCGTCGAGCTCGTGCGCGACTTCACCTACGAAGAAACACGCGCGCTGCGCGAGCACGTGCCCACGCTCGCGCTCGACGCACCTTTCCGCGGCAAAACCCTTCGCCCGCTGGCCGAGCGGGTGCTCTCGATCGCCAAGGGCGGACTCGAGCGTCGGGCGCGCCGAGTGGGCGGACACGACGAAACCCTGCAGCTCGCGCCGCTCGCCGCGCTGGTCGAAAAGGGCGAGTCCCCTGCGGACGCGCTGCTTCGTGACCTTCCCAAGAACGAAGCCGAGCTCCCGGCCGCCATCGTGGCGCGCAGCGCGTTCCGTCTGCGTCCCTGATTCGGGACGTGACGGCGGCACACGAGACGACCGACCGCTCGGAAAGGGTCGCGGTCGCGCTCAGGCCTCGCGTGCCGCGCACACGAACGCCTTCACGCGCTCGAGGTCTTTGACGCCGGGCCGCAGCTCCACGCCGCTCGCCACGTCCACGCAAAAGGGACGCACCGCGCGCACGGCGTCGGCCACGTTCTCCGGCGTGAGGCCTCCGGCGAGGGTCAGCTTGCGCGTCTCGGCGATCGTCGCCACCAAGGAGAAATCCAGCGTTTTTCCCGTGCCGCCGAGGGCTCCGGGCACCTTCGCGTCCACGAGCAGGTACTCGCCCGGGTAGCGCTCGGCTGCGCGCACGTCGTCCGCGTCTCCGATGCGCAGCGCCTTGTACGCGTGGGGCAGGAGAGGGAGCAGCTCGTCCGGCTCTTCGTCCCCGTGCAGCTGGAGGCACCCGAGCTTCGCCGCTTCGCGCAGCTCGAGGAGCGCCGCGAGCGGAAGATCGGCCACCACGCCCACTACGAGCGCGCGCTTGCCGACCGCCTGCGCGATCGCCCGTGCGGTTTCCACGCTCACGCGCCGCGGACTCTCGGGGACGAAGTTCAGGCCGATGGACGACACCCCCGCCGCGACGCAGCCGAGGGCGTCTTCCACGGTGGTGACGCCGCAGACCTTGACGTGCATCAAGGCGCCGAGGTGGTGGTCGACGTCCCGGGCGGAGTCTGAGGCGCAGGCGGTACGGGCGGCGTGTCCGGCGGGGCTTGCGGCGCCTGCGGGACCGGCGGAGCCTGCGGGGCCTTCGGGATATGCAGGAGCTCTTTGACCGTGGAAATCACGGCCGGAGCCTGGATCGGCTTCACGATATACGAGTTCGCGCCGAGCTCGAGTGCGCGCCTTCGGTCGGCGTCGGCGCCTTCGGTGGTGATGATCACGATCGGCACGTCCCGGTGGTTCGGGTCGGTGCGGATGCGCTTCACGAGCTTCAGCCCATCCATGATGGGCATGTTCACGTCGGTGATCACGATGTCGAAGCGCTCTTGAGAGAGCTTGCGCAAAGCGTCCACGCCATCTTGGGCCTCGACCACGACGAGTCCTTTGATGCGCGAAAGGGCGAACACAAGTAGCTGGCGCATCATCGGCGAGTCTTCGACGACGAGGCAGCGGGGGGACTCGCTCATGTCAAGGCGTCCCATACTTCACGAGGTTTCGCGAAGATACAACACGAACCAACAGTGCCGATCGGACTAGTCCGGTCGTGGCCTCGGAGGTCACGGGGCACGCCGCACCAGAATTTCCTGGCCTTCCACTCGGGTAAAGCCCATGCCAGCAAGAACGAGGAGTGTGCGATGCATCCCGGAACGGATGGTACGCCGGATCTCGCGTACCCCTTCCTCGCGGAACGCCTGTTCCACGATTCTCGTGGCCAGACTGGCTTCCGACTGGAACGAGGTCGCGTCCACGTCGAGGACCATGTCCCAGGTGAGCACGCCTTGGCCGGCGTCGACCAGGCTGGAGTAGCCGACGAAGCCTGCGGTCGGGTGAATCACGGCGAGCGGTGCGTGGTGCTCGTCGCGCGTCTGGAGGAGCGTCTGGAAGAGGTCTCTCAGCTCTTCGCGCGACTCGAGCTGGAACAGCACCGGTCTCGGCCCGGTGGCGGCGAGCTCCAAAAAAGCGCCCTCGTGGTCGACCGTGAGCGGCTCGACCGAGAGGCGCGAGACGTCCACCTTCACGCGACCGGAGGGCGGGGGCATTTTCGGGCGGAGTCGCACGCCCCTCTTCCTTGGCACGTCCCGCGCCCTCCCGGAAGGGGGAACGTGCCCCGGACCTCGAAGATATCCCACACCAATCCGAGCGAAATCACGGTTGAATCTGCGCTGGTGGTCCGTCACTCTGTGGACTCGCGAGGAGCGTTTCGTCCATGAAAAAGCGTTCGCTGATGGTGTCGCTCGGGCTCGTGCTCGCGGTGGCGTGCGGGAGTGAGGACGCGCCTTCGCCCGGGCCGTCCGGGGTCGTTCCGCCGGGGACGCTGCCCGATGGGGGACCGGGAACGGACCCGGCGGCCGCCGACGCGACCGTGGTGGTCTTCGGAACGGACGTACTGCCCGCGGTGAAAGCCCGCTTGCTCCAGCACCTGAAGGCGGTGCGCCCGAACACGCTCGAGATCGCACCCGACGCCGCGGCGCCCGAGCTCGGCGAGCGCAGCCTCCTGCTCGCGTTCGGCAAGACCGTCGCTTCGGAGAAGGCCGCACCCGACGACCGCGTGACCGCGCTCGGGCCGGAAGGGTACGTGCTCCAATCGGCGCCGCTCGGCAAAGGCCTGCTGCTCGCCGCGCGCGGAAACCCCGCGGCCGACCACGCGCACGGAAACCTCGGCACCGCGCACGCGGCCTACGCGCTGCTCGAAGAGCTCGGCTTCGCGTTTTTGCATCCGCTCGCCCCGGTCCGTCCGAGCGCGCTCACCGTGCCCACGAAGCTCGAGGTGGCGACGCAACCGCGCTGGAAAAAGCGGGAAATCCACCTGCACACGCAGCACCCACTCGAGCTCACCGAGCTGCTCCAGGGCATGGGCCCCGGGGGCGGCAGCGACGAGTCCGGCTACCGCGCCATGCTGCCCGAGTGGGACCGCTTCCTCGAGTGGTGCGTGGCCAACGGGCAGAACGGCGTCGAGTGGTTCTTGCTCTACGCGAAGTCGTTCGAGGCCTTCTCCGAGTCGGACGCGCGCGCGCAGAGGCTCGGTGAGCTGGTCGCCCACGCGCACGATCTGGGCATCTCCGCGGGGCTCGACGTGCCGGTCGCCTTCGGTCAGCAGCACGCGTTCCGACTCTTGCGGAACCAGGGCGAGCTGCCCGCCGAGCTCGCCGAAATTCGTCAGCGACTCGACTGGGTCATGCGCGCCAAGTTCGATTTTCTCGGCACCGAGGCGGGCACGAGCGAGTTCACCGCTCCCGCACCCGATCGCATGCTCGCGTGGCTGAACGAGATGACCATCTACGCCGACACCAAGTACCAGGTGCCGGTCTTCGTGAAGGTGCACGCGTCCACCGGGCAGAAAGCTGCAGGTTACAAGGACCCCCGCACCGGCCAGGACATCAACTTCAACTTCTTGCCGCACTTCGCGGACAAGCGCCTCGGCGTGCTCCCGCACACCGTGCAGCACTACTCGCTCACCGACCCCGCGCCCACCTACGGCAACACGGACTTTTCCTACATCCGCGACTTTCTCCACTACGAGATCGGGAAGCGCCCGGTGGTCTGGTACCCGGAGACCGCCTACTGGGTCAGCTTCGACGTGGACGTTCCGCTCTTTTTGCCTCTCTACGCCGAGCGAAGGTCTTACGACCTGCGCCTCATCGCCGGTGACGAAGAGCAAAAACGCCGTGGAAATCCCGGCAAACGCATGGACGGGCAGCTGCTCTTTTCGAGCGGTTGGGAGTGGGGCTACTGGCTGAACGACACGGTGGCGGCGCGTGCGGCCTTCGACCCGCACATCGAAGCGGCCACCGACGCCGAGGCGTTCCGCAAGACGCTCTCGCCCATTCTTCGCGTGTTCGGTCCCGCCGCCGCCGAGGTCGAGCAGTGGATCGTGGACACGGTCGCGGCCGAACAAGCGCTGCTCATCGAGGGCAAGGTCTCTGGCAGGGCGCCGGCCAGCATCGACATGCGCAACGGCCAAGCGTACCTGCAAGGCTGGGAGACCTGGGACGACGTGAGCAAGCTCTCCGAGAGCTTGCCGGTGAAGCTCCCCATGACCCAGCCCGACAAGCTCGGCCTGGTCGACATGCGCAACCCGCTGCACGGCGGACCCAAGTACACGGCCGAGGTCGACCCCTTGCTCACCGAGATGGAGCAGACCTTCACCGCGCTCGCTTCCCGCGGAAAAACCTTGGCCGAGAAGATCCCCGCCAACGCCCGCGATCTTTTCGACGACCTGCGCGACGCGATGATCATGACCTCGCTGCGCGCCAAACAAGTGCACGGCCTCTACGACTACGTGGACGGTTACTTCGACACCAACCAGGCGCCTCGTAAGCTTCGGTTGCAGACTGCACGCACCGCGCTCGACGAAGCGCAGGCCGTGGTGCGCGCGCGTGAGCCTCGCTACCGCGTCCCGGCCGACCGCATCGCCGGCTGGCGACCGAACCCCACCGCGTACGACTACGGGTACCTGTGGACGGTGCGCTCGCTCCACTACTTCTGGCGGGACGAGGGCAAGGCGGTCGATGCCCCGGTTTTTCCCTGTTACCAGAACGTGATAAACCCCGTGGACGTGGCCCAAGGCGAGGGCTTCGGGACCGACGCCGTGCGCTTCTTCGGCAGCGTGCTCTCGTCCGACCAAAGTCGAGGCTGCCTGGCCGAGCCGGAGACCGAGCCGAAGTACCCGCAAGAAAACCTACGCACGCGCCCGTGACCTTCGGGCGCCGAGCGTGTGAGCCGAATCAGGAGTCGAGCCAGGTGCGCAGCTCGCCGTGGACGACGCGGCGGGCTTTGCGGAGGCTCGTGAGGTTCTTGCTCCCCGTGAGCAGCATCACGGCGCGGAGCTCGCGCTCGATGCGCTCCAAGGCGGCGATGGCACCTTCGCGACCACCTTCTCGGAGAGCGACGAGCACCGGACGGGCCACGCCGGCAGCGGTGGCGCCGAGTGCGAGCGCCTTGGCTACCTCGAGGCCGGTCTTGACGCCGCCGGTGGCGATCACGGTCTCGAAGCCGACCTGGGCGACCTCGGCCACGCTCGCTGCGGTGGGGATGCCCCAGTCCCAGAGCGCTTCGCCGAGGAGGCGCGAGCCTTCGTCTTTCACGTGCTCGGCGCGCTTGGTCTCCACGGCTACCCACGAGGTGCCACCCGCGCCGGACACGTCCACGTGGCGCACGCCGACGCTCGCTAGACGACGTCCGACCTCACGCGAGAGCCCGGAGCCGGTCTCTTTGGCGATCACGGGGATTTTCAGCTCGCGCGTGAGGAGCGCGTAGGTCTCGGTGCCGCCGCGGAAGTCGCGGTCACCGTCGGGTTGCACGAGCTCCATGGACGGGTTCATGTGCACGCAGAGGGCGTCGGCGCCCACGTCGCTCGCGAGCGTTGCGAGCCGACCCGGACCGGACTCACGCGCCTGCACGATGCCCACGTTGCCGAGCAAGAGCACGTTGGGTGCGACGTCGCGCACGGCGAACGAGCCCTTCGACTCGGGGCGTTTCATCATCGCCCTCTGGCTTCCCAAGCCGAAGCCGTAGCCGCGCTCGTCGGCGATGCGGGCAAGCTCACGGTTGATGCGTCCCGCTTCGTCCGTGCCGCCGGTCATGGCGGCAATGAAGAGCGGCGCGCGCAGCTTCTTGCCGAATACGGTGAGCGAGGTGTCGAGGTCGTCGACGTGGAGGTCCGGGCAGGCGTCGTGGACGAAGCGCACGCACTCGAACAGCGTGGTCTTCTCGCGGAAGCCCACGTCTTGGGTGGCACACAGCTCGATGTGGTCCTGCTTGCGCTGGCCGATGTCCGACATGGGGAGTTGCCGATAGAGTCGGACTCGCGAAAGATCGAGGGTTTATTTCGGGAAACCGCGTGAGCCGAAGCCGCGGGGGCACGTCGGAAAGGAGAGCCGGCTTGTCCGCCCGAGACGGCAAGAAGCCTTGCACCCGAGCCGCGCCCGAGTAGAACGGTGCCGCACCGCGTAGGGGACGATTTCGGAGAGCCCTCCCATCCCCTCGAAATCTTTCAGAAGAATTTGAAAATAGCCGAAATCGTTACCTAATGCCTCTGCCATCCGCATTGACACCCCGACCGCTCGCCCCTAGCTTTCGCCCAACCTCGGACCGCATTCGACCGACGGAGGCGAAGGCCGTGGCCTCGGCAGGGGAACCATGACTGGATGCGTGAGTACGGAGAGCCAACCTGTCGAACGGAGCGCCATGCGCCTCGGTCGGTCGTGCTCTCGGATGTTCCGCATGACCGTGAGCCCCGCATGACCCCCGAAGAAGCCTACGTTCGATTCGCCACCGAGACGCGCCAGCGCACCGACCGCGCCGTGGCCGGCTTCCTGGGCGAGCGTCGCGAGCAGGCGGTCCGCGCCGGTGCCGACGCCGCGCAGGTGGTCGACGCCGTCACGTCGCTCGCCACGCGGGGCGGAAAGCGTATTCGCGCGGTGCTGCTCTCGCTCGCCTACGAAGCCTTCGGGGGCGTGGGCGGAGCAGAGCGCGTCGTGTCCGCTGCGGTGGCCATCGAGCTGCTCCAAGTTTACATGCTCATCCACGACGACTGGATGGACGGAGACGACGTTCGTCGCGGCGGTCCCAGTGTTCACCGAATGCTCGGGGACGCCTTCGGCTCGCAGCCTCTCGGCGATGCGACTGCGATTCTGGCGGGCGACTACGCCTCGGCACTGGCGCAAGAGGCGCTCTGCGAGACGCCCGTTCCGGGACCCGAGCTTGCACGCACGGCGCTGCGTTTCGCGCGCGTCCAGCGCGACGTGGTGCTCGGCCAAGTGGTCGACGTGTGCGCAGAGCGGCGAGCGCTCGGCACGCTCACCCTGGCCGACGTGGAGCGCATGCACGCCATGAAGACCGGGGCGTACACGGTCGCCGGCCCGCTCGCGCTCGGTGCGCTGCTTGCCGGAGTCTCGGCAGAGGGCCTGGCCGGGCTCGAGGCTTTCGCGGGTCCGCTCGGAGTCGCGTTTCAGCTCCGCGACGACGTACTCGGCACCTTCGGTGATCCGAGCCGCACGGGGAAAGACCGCTTCGGCGACTTCAAGCAGAAGAAGCGCACCGGGCTCGTGGCGGCCGCACTCGAAGACCCTACGCTCACGCCACTCGTGGCCTCGGTCATCGGACCGGGCGAAGCGGACCTCGCCGCATGCGAAACCCTCGCCGACGCGATGGTGTCGCGGGGCGCGAAAAACCGCGTCGAGACGCGCGTTCGTGAGCTTCTCGCCGAGTCGCGCTCGCGGCTCGGTGACTTGGGACTGCGCGCCGAGCACCGCGACGTGCTCGAGGGAGCCCTTGCGGCCTTGGGAGAGCGGAGCTCATGAAGATGGCGGACGATTCACGAAGCCCTCTCGGCATCGCGTGCGGCAAGGTGATTTTGCTCGGTGAGCATGCCGTCGTTCATGGCGTGCCGGCCATCGCGGTGGGCATCGACCGCGGCGCGCATGCCCGCGCCACACTTCTCTCGGGAGGCCCGTCCGAGCTGCTCGTCCCCGAGTGGGACGTGCACGTCCGCGAGGGCGAATCGGGCCCCATGATCGCGCAGGCTTTCACCGAGATCGTACGCGTCACGCGTGAGCGCCTCGCCGAGTCCGGTCGTGCGCTCGTTCCGAGCCGCGTGGAAGGCCTCGCCGATCTGCCTCCCGGTGGCGGGCTCGGGTGCTCGGCTGCGACCGGTGTCGCCGTGGCTCGTGCGCTCGATCCGAGCGCGAATGCCGCGGAAATCGCCTCGCGCGTCATGGCCTGGGAGCGTGTCTTCCACGGCAATCCGTCCGGCGTGGACGCGGCCGTCGCCGCCCGCGGTGGCTGCGTGTACTTCCAACGCGGCGAGCCCATCGTGTCGCTTCGTCTGCGCGGTGAGCTCACGCTCGCGGTGGGCAGCACGGGCGTGCCGTCCAGCACCAAGACCATGGTCGACGCGGTCGCGGCGCGGCTCGCCTCGGACACCGTGGGCACGCGCGCGCTCTTCGAGGCCGTGCGCCACCTGGTCTTCCGCGCACGTGGTGCCATCGAGTCGGGGGACGTGACCGCGCTCGGTCGCACCTTGGACGAAAACCAAGACGTGCTCGATCGCCTCGCGCTCTCCACGTCCGCCATCGACACCATGTGCCGCGCCGCCAAGGCGACGGGCGCACTGGGCGCGAAGCTCACCGGAGCAGGCGGTGGTGGCAGCGTGGTCGCGTTGGTCGACTCGGTCGATCAGGGCGAACGTGTGGTGGCCGCCTGGCAACGGGACGGCTTCACCGGCTTCGTGACCCGCGTCCGCGGCTCGATCGAGCGAAGGCCCGAGACCGTCCGTGAAGACGAGACCGAGGCCGTACCGTGAGCTCCGGCCGCTCGGTCAACGTCGTCGCGCACTCGAACATCGCGCTCTCCAAGTATTGGGGAAAGTCGTCGCGCCCTGGAAATTTCCCTGCCGTCCCGAGCCTCTCGGTCACCTTGGCGGGCATGACCACGCGCACCCGCGTCACGTTCGAGGACGCGGTGGGCGAAGACGTCCTCGTGCTCGGTGGGGCGCCGCTCGTGAAGGGGCGCGAGAAGGCCACGCGTCTGCTCGACACGGTCCGCGAAGCGGCCGGACTTCGTGGGCGTGCGGTGGTCGAGACCTCGAACGACTTTCCCACCGGCTCCGGGCTCGCCTCGAGCGCCTCCGGGTTCGCCGCGCTCGCGCTCGCTTCGGTGCGCGCGGCCGGCCTCGACTGGGACGCGACGCGCGTGAGTGGACTCGCGCGGGCGGCTTCGGCCAGCGCGGCGCGGAGCCTCTTCGGAGGTTTCGTGGAGCTGCCTTTCGACGCCGAAGGCGCGGTCCCGCGGGCTCCCAAAGAGACCCTGCCGCTGGTCGTGCTCGTGTGCGTGGCCACGCTGGCGGAGAAGGCCGTGGCGTCGACCGACGGCATGAACCGCACCGCCAAAGAGAGCCCGTACTACCCGGCGTGGCTGGAGAATGCGCCCAAGATTCACGCCGAGCTGGTCTCTTCGCTGCTCGCGAAAGACTTCACGCGGGTGGGCGAGCTCGCCGAGCGGAGCGCTCTCGCCATGCACGCTTCGGCGCTCGCGGCGGGGGTGGTCTACATGAAGGGCGTCTCGCTCGAGGTGCTTTCTATGGTGAACGAGCTTCGCCGTGAAGGCCTCGAGGCGTACGCCACCATGGACGCTGGGTCGCACGTGAAGGTGCTTGTACGCGAGGCGGATCACGCCAAGGCGAAAGCTCGGCTCGAGGCCGTCCCGGGCGTTTTGCACGTGCTCGAGGCGCGCCCCGGAGACGGCGCGCGCGTGGTCGGCGAAGCGGAGACCCACACGCCGTGAAGGTCTTCGCGCCCGGCAAAATGGTGCTCACCGGGGCCTATGCGGTGCTCCGCGGTCACCCGTCCGTGGTCGTCGCCGTCTCGCGTGGCGCCGTGGCCGACGATGCGCGGCGGGCGCGTTCGTCGCGTGAGGTGAGGGCCGCTCTCGGCACGGACGACGCCCCCGAGGTCGATACACGGACGCTCTACGATGGCTCACGAAAGCTCGGCCTCGGCGCCAGCGCGGCGGTGCTCGTGGCTACGCTCGCGCTGCGTGCGCGTGCGCAGGGCAAAGACCTCGGAGACCCGTCCACGCGACGCGAGCTCTTCGTCGAGGGCCGTCGCGCCCACGAAAAGGCACAGTCCGGTGGCTCAGGCGTCGACGTTGCCGCCTCGGTGTACGGCGGCGCGCTGGTCTACCGTTTGGACGAGCACGGCGAGGGGCACGTCCTCGAGACGCGCCTCCCTGAAAACGTAGGGTTTCACGCGTACGCGGCTCGCACGTCTGCCCGCACCACCGAGCTTCGTGCGGTGGTGGATCGCCTGCGCACGGACCGTCCCGTGGAAGATGCACGCCTCTTCGAGGCTCTCGGCGAGGCTTCACGGGCGGCGGCGAACGCGTGTCTGTCCGGCGAGGCCCAGGCGTTCGTTGCCGCGTCGATCGCGTTCGGCGAGGCGCTCTCGGCCCTTGGCCGCGCGGCGGATGCCCCTATTTTCTCCGTTGCGGACGAAGAGCTCGCGAGCCTCGCGCGTTCTTCGGGAAGCGCGTTTCATCCCTCGGGCGCCGGGGGAGGGGACGTGGCGGTTTTGCTCGGCTCGAAGCCCAATGGCTTCGACCAGGAGGCCGTGCGCCTCGGATACGTTCCGCTGCCGCTCACCGTCGACCAAGGTGGCGTGCGCGAGCTCTAACGCCGAATTTTGACCCGATTTTGCTTCTTCCGACTTCGTACGAAAGAGCCCCTCTCATGTCGCAAAGAACCTCTCAGCTCCCCGGTTTTTACAAGGTTCAGGTCTCCGAACGCCGCGCCCTCGTGTGCGACGCCACCGGGATCGAGCCGGTCGAGATCGAACGTGCGCTCGAGGGCGGCGGGCTCGATGCCGACACCGCCGACAAGTTCGTCGAGAACGTGCTCGGCACGTACGGTCTGCCCTACGGCGTCGCGCTCAACGTGCGCGTGAACGGCCACGATCACGTGGTGCCCATGGTGGTCGAAGAGCCGAGCGTCGTGGCCGCCGCCTCGAACGCCTCGAAGATGATCCGCGCGGGCGGAGGCTTCGTGGCCGAGGTCGACGAGCCTCTCATGATCAGCCAAGTGCAGCTCGTCGAGGTCGACGACCGCGAGGGCGCCAAGGCACGCATCTTGGCCGAGCGCGAAGACCTACTCGCTCGCGCCGACCAAGCGGTGCCCGGGCTCGTGGCGCGTGGTGGTGGCGCTCGTGACCTCGAGGTGCGTTTCCTCGGCACACCCGAAGACCGCATGATCGTGGTGCACGTGGTGGTCGACTGCCGCGACGCCATGGGCGCGAACCTCATCAACAGCGTGGCCGAGGGCATCGCGGATCGTCTCGCCGAGCTCGCCCACGGCAAGGTGGGCCTCCGCATCCTCTCGAATCTCTGCGACAAACGCTGCGTCCGCGTGACGTGCCGCGTTCCCGCCAAAGTGCTCGCCACCGAGACCATGGGCGGCGAAGAGGTCATCGACGGCGTGGTGAACGCCTCGCGCTTCGCCGAGCTCGATCCGTACCGCGCCGCGACCCACAACAAGGGCATCATGAACGGCGTGGATGCGGTGGTCATCGCCTCGGGCAACGACTGGCGCGCGGTCGAGGCGGGCGCTCACGCATACGCGGCTCGTACCGGCACGTACGGTCCGCTCGCGATCTGGCGTCGCGACGGTGAGCACCTGGTCGGCAAGCTCGAGATCCCGCTCGCGCTCGGCACCGTGGGCGGTACCCTCCGTGTGCATCCGGGGGCGCGTCTCTCGCTACGCATGGCCGGAGTGGAATCGTCCCAAGACCTCGCGAAGCTCGCCGCTGCGGTGGGCCTTGCCTCGAATCTGGCGGCGCTGCGCGCGTTGGCGACCGATGGCATCCAGCGTGGCCACATGGCTTTGCACGCGCGCGCGGTGGCCGTGGCCGCCGGCGCGACCGGACCCGCGGTGGAGCGCGTGGCTCAGATGATCGTCGAGGCTCGCAACATCACGGTCGAGGCCGCCAAGCGCGCCCTCGCGGTGGTGATGAACCAGGCCGACAGCGCCGTTTCGCTCGACTGAAACCCTCGAAGAAACGCGGTGCGTCGGACGCTCTTCTGACGCACGCCTCGATCACTCGGCAGCGGGCGCCCGTGAACCTCCACGCGCGCCCGCGCGAGTTTCCGCGCATAGGTCGCGAAACTTCGGGTACCGTCCGAACGTGTCCGAAAAGGGCGATTTCGAGGGGGACGATTCCAGCGAGCTCGCGGCCCGTGCGCGTGGCGCGCTCCACGACGTCTCCAACGCATTGACCGTGGTCCTCGGCTGGGTGCGCGAGGCGGAGAGCCCCGAGCTTTCCCCGGAAGAGGCCCGCGCGGCGCTCCGAATGGTCGACGTGCACGCGCGTCGCGCCCGTGATCTCGCGCGAGCAGCCATCGGCGCCGAGGTGCCCTCGAGTGGTGCGGCACCGGTAGATGGCGTGGTGGACGAGGTGCTCGCGTCGCTCTCGGTGGCCGCACGCGAGCGCGAGGTGCTCTTGGTCCGCGAAGGGCACGGTGGGCTCGCCGTGGCCGAGGCCGCGACCGATCTGCACCACGTTCTCGAAAATCTGCTCATGAACGCTCTCGCTTATTCGCCGACGGGTGGGCTCGTCCACGTCACCCTCGATGCACGCACCGAGCACGTGCGCATCGAGGTTGCCGACGAAGGCCCGGGCGTGCCCCAATCCGCACGCGAGACGCTATTTTCCGGGGTTTCCACACGTGAGGGCGGCGCTGGTGTGGGCCTTCGTCACTCGCAAAAGGTGGCGCGAAGGGCAGGGGGCGATCTGGTGCTCGTGCCGTCCGAGAAGGGCGCCACGTTCCGCGTGGTCTGGCCACGCAGCGATCACGCGCCACGACCGAGCGGCACGAGCGTACGAGGCTCGGCATCCCTTGCGGGCCTGCGCTTTCTCCTGGTGGAAGACGATCCGGCCGTCTCGTCGCTGCTCGACGCCGCGCTCGAGGCTCGAGGGGCCGAGGTCGTGCTGGTGCGAAATCACGCCGAGCTCGACCAGGCGCTCGCGGTCCCTCACGACGGCGCCATCGTCGACCTGTCGCCCCTCGAAGGCCACGTGCGCGAGGACTTCGCGCGCATCACCGAGGCCGCCCGTCCGAGCGCGCCGCTCGTGCTCACCACCGGCAGCGTGGACGCCGTCCCGGACGATCTGGCCGCCTCGTCGAGCCGCGTGAAGCTCGTGCGAAAACCGTTCGAGCTGGGCGATGTGATCGCGGCACTCGTGACCTGAGCGCTCCTCCGCACGTTCTCGGGCACTGAGTCCGGTGCTACCGAGCCTCACCATGACGTGACCATGGAGGGCGAGCGCCCGAACCTCGACGAGGTTCGCAGGGGGAGCCTTCCGTCCTGGTCGAGCCGGCTTGGGCGAGCGCGAGCCATCGGCCCGAGCGCCTCGTGACGTACGAGCTCCGCGCGCGCATTCACCGCTCAGCGCCACAGCACGTCGCGTGCACCACTTGCGTCGAGCACCTCGGCGCTCTCTGGGGCCTTCGTATTCACGTGCAGAAGCAGTCCACCCGTATTGGCGCCGTTCGACACCAAGCCCATCGCCACGTCGAGCTTCACGAGGCTCCGGTCTTGGCTCGCCAGAATGTGTCCGTGATCGCCGAACGCGCCAGGGTCGTGGCCGAACGCGATGTGCTCTACGCCAAGCGCTTTCGCGTACTGCCGGCCGATGGTGTCCTTGTTGACATCGCCGTACCAACCCTGCGACTCCAAGATCGAGTCGTCGCCGGTGATGGACTTGTCGCCATAGCCGTTGGTGCGAATGGCCGTAGAGAGCTTCTGCTCGAGACCCGCTATCGAGTCTCCCGAGGTGTTGCCCGCGTGTGCGAAAAACCAATCCCCGACGCGCGCCGCGAGGGGCAGGTTCAGCAGCCATTCGCCGCGCCCGGCCGCATCGCGACCGCGCGCAAGGTCCGCAGGGTCAATGCCCTCTGCGCGGAGCTCGTTGTCGATGCCATTGGCCTCCGGACCCGTCGACCTCGCCTTCTTGTTGGTCGGATCGGCGAAGAACTCGGCCTCGTGGTTGCCGAGGGTCACGACTACGCGTCCGCCTGCGGCGGCAGCTTGTCCTTCGAGCAAACGAAGGAGGTCGATGACGCCGAGCGACTCCACTCCCTTGTCTATGAGATCCCCGACGATCACCAGGACGGCCTTGCCACCGGTCCACCGAACGGATGCGATACGAGCGGGATCGTCCGAGAATCCTTCGATGAGGCGATTCTGCTGCAATAACCGCCCAAGTGCGCCGTAGCCGCCATGGGGATCGCTCAGGGCGTAAACTTCTTCTGCGTCGTCGATTTGCAGGATTGACGGGTTCCTCGTCCAGTCTCGTGTAGGCGACGCATTCGCCGAGGATTGCGCCGGCGCAGGAGCGGACGTCGCAGAGGTGCACGCGAACATGAGCCCGGCGAGCGCGATGGCTCGCGCCGCGCTCGGTATGACCTTCTTGTCGCTCACTCGATCAGCTTCCAATCTCGTGGTTCATGGTCTCGAACGTGTGTCGCCAGTCGCGGATGGGTTTCGCGTCGGCGGGCACGACATCAAGTCGCGTGGCCGCGTAGGTTCGGACCAGGTTCGCGGTCATGATGGTGAGTCGAGAGCGATTTCTCGTGTGGATCGTGAAGGTGCAGGTCGGCTCGTCGCACCCGGCTCGGCTCGAGAGGTCTTCGTGTGACTGCGCAGGAGCATCCGTGCGTGCCGTCGCCGACGTTCGAGTGTCGTTCGTACATGGCCCTCGCAACCCGACCATTCACCTGGAGCACTATCTTGTCCTCCGCGCTCTGGCTGGCAAGGAGGAGGCTCCGCTGTTACATAAAGATAAATGAGCGACGGCCGTCGGCACTCAGGTGCGCGCCCGCGAGATATGTCTCGGGATTGAGGGCGGCGTCACTCCATGAACGCGAAGAAGGTCGGGTTGTCGGCGAGGGTTCGGATGCTCTTCTTGGCCCCGGGCGGATACTGGGACATCGCGTAAGGGTCGAGGAGGGTGTCCGCTTCGATCGTGCGCGCCGGACTCACGTCCGTGGCCTGGATCTCGAGGCGAAAGCGGACCAGCTCCAACTTCCCGAACCGACTTCGTGTGTCTTCGCCAGAGAGAATCTTGGCCGTCGCCGGAGATCCGCTGGACCGAGCACGCGCGACCTCTGCCGGTCCGTCGTACCGCGCGCAGCCTGCCATCAGCATCCCCGCCACGAGTCCACCCACCCATGTACGGTTCCGCATGGCAGGACGATGCCAGGTTCACGGAGGCGCATCAACACCGGACACGTGTCGCACTTGATCTTCGGACGGCGCGACGCGTGTGGCCTTCACGATCCGCGAGGGCCATATTTCGGCTCGGACGAGCGCGAGCCACTTCGTCCTTCCGCCACCCCTCTTTCGCCGATGAGTCGCGGCGCGACGTCCTGAAGGTCGGCGCTGCAGCCATGCCTCGGTGGGGCGAGCTGGCAATGCCTGGGGCCGCAAACGATCGCTCTTTCTACGTGGCGCGTGGGGCCTCGTTCTTGCTCTTCGCGAGGTCTATGATCCGAACCCATTCCATCTCCCGAAGAGCAGCGCTCGGCGGTGCCCTGGTCCTCGCGGCTTGCAAGACCGTGGGAAGCGCTGCAAAGGGCGCGCCCAAGGAGGGAGAGCTCGCCTTGCCTCCGGCGAACGTCACCCGCGAACGCATGCCCACGCGCGTGCTCGGCAAAACGGGGGCGCGCGTCTCCATCGTCGGCCTGGGTGGTTTTCACATCGGTCAGCAGAAGGACGAGGCCGAGAGCATCCGCATCGTGAAGACCGCGGTGGAGCGGGGCGTCACGTTCTTCGACAACTGCTGGGACTACAACAAGGGGCAGAGCGAAGAGCGAATGGGGAAGGCCCTGGAGGGCGGTGGACGCGAGAACGTGTTCCTCATGACCAAGCTCGATGGTCGCACCAAGGACGTGGCCGCGGCCCAGCTCGAGCAGTCGATGAAGCGCCTGCGCACCAACGTCATCGATCTCGTGCAGATTCACGAGATCATCCGGCCCGGCGATCCCGAAGCGTGCTTCGCCGCCGGTGGCTGCATCGAGGCGCTGGTCGAGGCGAAGAAGCAGGGCCGCATTCGCTTCATCGGATTCACCGGCCACAAGAGTCCCGATATCCACCTGGCCATGCTCGCCGCCGCCGAAGCCCACGGCTTCGAGTTCGACACCGTGCAGATGCCCTTGAACGTCATGGACGCGCACTTCCGCAGCTTCGAGAAGAACGTGCTGCCGGTGGCCGTCAGGAAGGGCATGGGCGTGCTGGGGATGAAGTCCATCGGCGGCGGCACCTTGCTCGAGAGCAAGACGGTGACGGCGCGGGAGTGCTTGAACTACGCCTTGTCACTACCTACCTCGGTGGTCATCACCGGGTGCGACAGCGTCGGGGTGCTGGAGCAAGCGGTGGACGTGGCGATGAAGTTTCGCCCGATGCCGCCCGCAGACGTGGCGGACCTTTTGGCGCGCACGCGCGACGCGGCCAAGGACGGCGCCTTCGAGACCTTCAAGACCAGCAAGAAGCACGACGGCACCGACGAGAATCCGCACTGGCTCACCACCGCGAAGGTCTGAGCGTGCACCATCGAGGGGTCCTCGTGGCTTATCGCCTCGACGTACGCGTGGCGAAGTCGCTCCCGAAGGAGACGCGGCCTACGGCGGCAAAGCCCGCCCACCACGAGGCCTCTCGTTCGCGGTGGGGTGGGGTGACGAAGTCTCGCGCAAAGCCGTGGACGTCCGCGACGGCGCCATCGGGCGGCGAGACGATTGCCGCGAAGCCACTGGTGCACGGGACCGCAGCCGATAGGATCTCGAACCATGAACAAGTCGCTCGAGGCCTACGAGGTGCGACCTCTTCGCCCGGAGGGGCTCGTCGAGGTGCCGAGGGGCGTCTTCGATCGCGAAACGAACGAGTGCGTGTTCGCGCCCGAAAATGCCATTCGATTTTCCATCGAGAAGACCCAAGTTCTCGTGTGGCGCCAATCGCTCCTTGGCGAACGCTCGATGGACAACGTTTGGTCAATCGAATCGTATTCGCGCCCATCGCTCGCGCTCGCTTGGCGGCACGAGGTGCAAAATCGGCGATTCACCTCGTATGAACTGCCTGTTTCCCTGACCGAGCCGCGGGAAATGCCAGATAAGGTCATCACGCTGCATTGCGCATCCGACGAGGGGTACGCTTCTCTTTTCTTGGTGCGAACGGAAGACGGCAGCGTGTTCGAGACCACGAACAAAGAAGAAGCGCTGGAGCGCGCCGGTTATGTCCGTCCTCGGCGCCCGCAGAAACCGCCCGTGCCTGCGCCCACGAGTCTCGCGGGCCTCGAGGAGGTGCTTTCGGCACCGGACGACGACGAGGTGCGCCTCCGTTACGCCGCGTCGCTCCTCGCCGTCGGAGACCCACGAGGCGACCTGATTCGGTTGCAAGTGGAGAAGACGCGTCGGCCTCCGACGGCTGCGGAGAAGAAGACGGAGAAGAGGCTCCTCGACGAGCACCGTGAGGAGTGGGGCGCTCGTCTCGGCGCGAACAAGAGCGGACAAGTGTGGGAGCGCGGTTTTCTCTCCTCCGTGCAGGTGAGCCAGGCGCCCGCGCCAGGTGCGCTCGCCCATGCCGAATGGCGCCTCGTCAAGCACGTGCCGGGGAACGGGCTACTTCCAGCCGCCGACCTGATGGACGGCCTCGAGACGTCCGGCGGCTTCAACCTGGCCCGGTGGTTCGGAACGAGAAAAAGTCCCTGGTCGAAGCTGAGGTCGCTCACGGCGCGCTCGAAAGAGCTCGCGATGCTCGACACCGAGCGCTTCCCGGCGCTCTCTCGTCTGGTCGTCTTCGATTCCGTGGGGGTCGATTTGGCCGACGTCATCGTACGAATGAAACTGCGCGGCATCGAGCTCGTCGGCTCTCTCGATCCCAAGGAGTCGGGCTACGACATCCAGGCACTGTGGCCGCTCCTGGTCTCTCTGCCCGAGGTGGTGATCGCCCCGTACCAGGGGCTGAACTATCGGGCCACGCTGTCGGATGGGGCGCTGCACGTCCACTTTGAGAAGAAGGGCGGGCCGGCGTGGGCGAAGGGGCTTCTCGCGCTCGTTCCGCCTCACGGATTGAAGTCGATTGCCTTCGACCCGTCGGAGCCGGCCATCGACGTGTCGTCCTGGCTTGGCGGCGAACGGTCGTGACTCCTTTCATCGCCGGCGAGGCTCACCTCGCAGGGGTCGTTCACTCGGGGCAGCGTCAGAATCCAGAATGCTTGGCTTTCGTCGGTTTCCGAACGTGTGGCACGGGGCATTCGCCTCTCGCCACGGCCGGCATGGACATGCCAGTCGGGGTCGGCTCTCTTGTCGTTCATGAGCGACGTCGAATGCGACCCACGCCGATGGGCGAAAGGCGGAACCTGGACGAGCGAAACATGCGACGAAGCCCTGCTGCGTACTCCGCTGTTCGGTCGTCGCTTCTTCGAGGCGCTATTCGCGCAGTTTCCGGAAGCCGTAGCCGCCGCGACGTTCCTGCGGTGGTCCCACCAACCGGACGAAACCTATGCCGTATTCGCGTGGCCGAAAGGTGGGTTCGGCGTTCAGATCGATCCGGACCTCGACTACATCATTCTTTGGGGCCCGGATGGCCAAGCCGAGTACGGGCACTGGGATGGCGATCCGGTACCGCTCGCAATCGAGCACGTTCGTCGCGTCTCTTTGGCGGGGGCCTGAGGCTTGTCGCTCAGGTCGGTTTGCTGTCGTCGCAGAACGAGGAGCTTCGATCCGGCCCAGTGCGCACCGCCCGACGCGGCTTGGCGGGTTGCGTTGGGCGCGGGGGGCGGGGCGCGGAGATATTCGGGGTCAGGCCAGGTTTCGAGGGTGCTCCGTTCCTCGTATCGGGCTCCCACGCGACGCTCGTCCAGTTTCCGTGGGGTGACCGCGTGAGCCGGAGGTGCTGGCCAGGGAGGCTAAGCGTCGGTTGGCGAGGCAGGGGAAGACGAGTCGCGCCTCGCACGGCTCGCAACTTGGCGAAAGTCCTCGGTCGCTAAGCGGTTCGGCGCACTAGAGCACCGAACCGCTCGATTCGGTCGGCTGGAGGTCTCGCTCGCCTCCGTTCGAGGACACTCGAATCGCCACGAAGTCGACGACCCCAGACGAACACGCCAGCACTCGACCACGAAACGCGACCGGCTGGGCTCTTTCGAGCTCGGCCCCGGCGGTGCCTCGGCTGACCACGCGAACATGCAGGCATGCCCGCACCCATGCGAACCGACAAAAAGGTTACGGCCGGGCTCTTTCGAGCTCGGCCGTGTGAGGCTGACCTTTAGATACCGGTCAGTGCGAAGGAGGGGACTTGAACCCCTACGGTGTTACCCGCTAGCACCTCAAGCTAGTGCGTCTGCCAATTCCGCCACCTTCGCGGTGGGTTCGCCGCGTTTCGCGGTGGGAACGACGAGGCTTTTCTTATTTCTCGGCCTCCGAGTCAAGCTCAGAAATTCACTTTCTTCAGATTTGCTTCGTAGCCGTTCCCGAGGCCGTCTTCGTAGTGCCACTTCACGGGGCCAATTCCCCTACAAAACACGGTGTACGACGAGTAGCTCGCCGCCACCGTGGCCGACCAACAGTCGGCATACGTTCCGGCCGGAACGGTCACGCTGCCCTTCGACTCCCACTTGTACGTGCGCAGTCCGTCGCTCCAGGTGTGGCCCTGGGCGACCGGCGCGTCGAGCGAGAGGCGCCAGCCCGCCACGTACGAAAAGACGCGATCTCCCTCGACCGCGTAGTCGAACGTGCCGGCGTTCTTGCAGAGCGACTGCACGGTGATGGCCGTCTTGCCGTCTTTCGGAGCCGAGCCGAGCGCTGTGGAGACGAACGTTCCGGTGGCGCACGCCGGGTAGAAGCCGAGCACGGTCACGTCGTACGTCCAGGCCCGGCCGACCTCGATGGGATCGATGCGCAGGTCTTTGCCTCCGTCGGTGCTCGCGTCCCCCGACGAGGCGTCGCTCGACGTTCCGCCGTCGCCCACGCGTGCGTCGCTCGCGGTCGTACTGCCATCGCCGCCGTCGGGCAGGGAAGAGGTAACGCTCGCATCGGTTCCGGTCGGCACGGGGTCCGTGATCTCGGTGTTGTCGCTCCCGCCGCAAGCGAAGAGACTCAGCAGGAGAGCGACGCACGAGGCGCCTGCGGCAGCGCGAGTCCGAGAGGCGAAGCGGTGCGAGGAAACGGAGGCGTGGTTCATAGGTTCTTTCGCGAAGGTGAAGGCCGACCGGGCAGGTGCACGAGTAGGTGGACCGGGAAGGCGGACGTTATGAAGCGGTCCGGTCGATTTCTTCGCAGGCCTCCGAAGGGCGGGCGCGGCGCGAGCGCGCCTCGTTCACGGACGCGGAATCGCTTCGCTCTTTCGGGACGCTTCTGGTGGTTTGCCCGTTTGCGCGTGAGGGCTTCGTCTGGTAGCCATCCGTGCGCTTCGGTCACTCGACGTCTTCCAGGCTCCGGCTCGGGGAAAGTCGCGTTCTCGCTGCCCCGAAAAGGTCAGCAAGTTCCGTGGGTTCCGTTCTCTCGGTCCCTCGCGGAAAGGACCTTCCGGCGCGTTCACGGCATCGGGCACTTCCGGGTCGGCTTGGGCCGGCCGGTCGGCCAGCAAGGAAATCTCCCTCACGTGCGAGCGACTCCCCTCACTTCGAGCCCCACCCCGATGCGCAACGACGCCGACACGCCGCCCCCGTCTTCTCGGGCTTCCAAGATCATGCGGGCGATCTCGCTCGCCTCGCAGCCGCCGCCGCCCGCTCCGGACTTCGCGCCGGCGGAAGTGTACGGCCGTGAGGCCATCGCCAACATCGCGCGGCACTTGCCCCCGGTCGAGCGCGCCTACGCGAACATCCGCTTCTCGATCCTTCGTCCCAAGCTCCTCAGCGTCATGGACCTGCTCCTCCCGGACGAGGGGCGCATCCTCGACATCGGCTGCGGCTTCGGTCTCTTTGCCGCGTACTTCGGCCAGACCCACCCCGGTCGCCGCATCACCGGCGTCGACCCTGACGGCCGCCGCATCGAGATGGCTCGCCGCGTGGCCAAAGGGCTCTCGCTCGACGCCCAGTTCGTGAAGGGCGACGCCCGCCACGTCGACTTCGAGGGCACCTTCGACGCCGCCTACGTGCTCGACGTGATGCACCACATCCCCAAAGACGACCAGCTCTCGCTGCTCACGGCCCTCCGCGACAGGCTCTCCCCGCGCGGTGTGCTCGTCGTCAAAGACATCACCACCGTGCCCGCCTTCGGTCTCAAGTTCACCGAGATTTTGGACCGCGTGATGGTCGGCTGGGACGAGCCGCTCGCCTACCGTCACCACCGGGAGTGGGGCGAGATGCTCACCTCGCTCGGTTTCCACGTGCGCATGGTGCGTGTGCCCGACGTGCTGCCGTACCCGCACGTGGTCATCGCCGCGACCAAGCGGTAAAGCACCTGGGTTTCATCGATCGTCGGGCGCCGAATCGCGAGGCCGGGCTTCGCGGAGGCGCCCGACGTGCGTTCGCCGACGCGTGAACGCTCGGGATTTCCGCGCGAACGCACCGATCTTCTTGCTTATCCCCCTAGGGGCTTCGTAGGGTTCTGTCTGGAGACGCATGAGCCGCGGCCTGCAAGACACCATCATCGACGCGCCGGACTTCGAGATGATGGCCAAGCTCGGCCCTCGCTACGGACGCACGTTCGCCGCCGGTGACGTGCTCTACCGCGAGGGCGACCGCGCCGTGGAAGCGTTCCTCATCCAAAGCGGCCGAGTGCGGGTGGTGAAGCGCGTCCGGCAGACCGAGCGCAGCCTGAGCATCGCGCGTGTAGGCGAGCTCATCGGCGAGAGCGCCCTCATCGAAGGCTCGATGCGCACCCAGACCGCCATCGCGCTGGCCGACGGCGCGGCGCTGGTGTTCGACCGCGCCTCGTTCAAGGCCGTGGTGACCGAGTTCCCACTCCTCGCGAGCCGCGTCTGTGAACAGATGATCAGCCGCGTGCGCGACGCCGAAGACCAGATCGAAGTGATGATGCTTCGAGACACCCAGTCGAAGATCGTGAGCGCGCTCCTCAAGCTGGCGCGGGGCCAAGAGGCGAGCGCCTTGCTCGAGCTCTCCCCGGTCGATCTATCCGCCAAGGTCGGCGTCGACGTGGACACCGTGAAGCGCACCGTGCTCCGCCTGAGGGAGCAGCAGTACCTGCGCATCGTAGGAGAGAAGGTCGAGATCTTGGACCTCGACGCCCTCCGCCGCCTCTACACGCTGCTCGGCTCGAAAGAAGAGCTGCGCGGCTGAGCGTGGTCACGAATCCAAGCTGAGCGGAATCGCGAGCGCCCCGGATGGACGCGGTGCGATGGACGCAGAGCGGCGTAAGACGGCGGCTTAGGCGGGGCGGGGAAACCTGAAATTGCCGTTTTCTTGCCCTTTCGCCCGAAAATCCGCCTCGGGCCAGGACCCCCGGTTCTTACGTGTATTTTGCGCCTTTTGGGGGCGATCCGGCTTGGTTTTCCGGGTCTTGCACACCTGAAGATGCGTTCTCTGGTCACGTCGGGGGTTGACGTCGGGATGCGGCGCAGGTACGTCCATCCCGCTTCGCCGCTTTGCAGATGCCCAGTAGTCGGGGGGGTCTGCACCGGATTCCGAACGAATCCGGCACGTTCTCGGGTGTCTTGCGTAGCCTTCGAGCTCCGCTCTTCGTCGTGACCGTACGCCGAAACCCCATGCCCTCTTCCCCCTCCCGCACCGTCTCTCGAAGCCCGATTTCGCGCCTCTCCGGCGTCGAAGCCGCCTTCGTGCGTGTCTCTCGCGCCGGCCTGTTCCTGTTTGCGGGCCTGGGCGTGCTGACCGTGGGCGTTTCGGCATGCACCGGCAAAGGTCCAGGGCAGCCCGGGGCTCAGAGCGAAGAGCGCCAGAGCGAAGCCGAATACGACGTGGCCCGTGAGTTCTTCGGCAAGCGCCAGTACCGCGCAGCCCTCGAGCATGCCCGTCGCGCGGTCGAGCTGAACGAAGAGAACGCGAAGGCCGCGTACCTCACGTCGGTGGTTTACTTGGCGTTCTGCAACGCCGACGACCGCTCGCCCGACTGCAAGCTGCCCGAGTCCGAGAAGTTCGCGCGTATGGCCGTGAAGGCCGACGAC
This sequence comes from Polyangiaceae bacterium, assembly GCA_965225775.1. Lineage (GTDB taxonomy): Bacteria > Myxococcota_A > Polyangia > Polyangiales > Polyangiaceae > JAAFHV01. Next base: position 876,440 of record OZ245328.1, read on the forward strand.
CGCTTCCGCGACGCGAAGAATCTGCTCGGTAACGTGCTTATTCTCGAGAAAAAATACCTCGAGGCGATCGAAGTGCTGGAGCCTCTCACCAAGGATCCGGCCTACATCGAGAGCCACTTGGCCTGGGGAAATCTCGGCTGGGCCCAGACCGAAGCCGGTCAGGTCGATGCCGCCATCCTTTCCTTGAAGAATGCGGTCACCCAGCCGCGCTTTTGCGTGGGGCACTACCGCCTCGGCATGGCTTACGAGAAGAAGGCCGATTTTGCCCAGGCCGAGACCTCGTTCACGAACGCCCTCTCGGTGGAGAGCCCGGACTGCCAGGCCCTCCAAGACGCGTGGGACGCCCGTGGACGCGTTCGGCTGAAGCTCGGGAAGGCGCAAGACGCCAAGGCCGACTTCGAGAAATGCCGTGAGCTTTCCGCGAAGACTCCGACCGGAGCGCTTTGCGTGCAGGCTCTCGCCCGCCTCGGTGGGGGTACCTGATCATGGAGACGCCGTTGAACGAGACCGTCGGAGCTCTTCTCAAGCGCCATCGCGAAGTCCGGCTCATGAGCCTGGCCGAAGTATCGCGCGTGACGCGCATTCCGATGCACACCCTCGAAGCCATCGAGCGTGACCGCTTCGACGACCTGCCCGGTGAGGTCTTCGTGCGCGGGTTCTTGAAGTCGTACGCCCGCGTGGTGGGTGTGGTTCCGCAAGACGCGGTGGCGCGTTATGCGTCGAGCCGTCGGGTTCACATGGTGACCCCGCTCCCGGTGGCGTCGCCGGTGCAAGCCACGAGCGAAGGCCAAGGACGTCGTTTCGGCGTGGCCATCGCGTTCGTGCTGCTCCTGATTCTGTTCACCCTCGCGCTCTCGATCGTGCTGAAGCCGCGTGGACGCGACATGCCGCCCGAGTTGTCCATGAATGGCGGCGGTGATCGCGTGAGCGAGATCTCGTCCCCGCGACGGGTCTGAGGTTCGTTGGGGCAACCACCGCGCTCGCGAGGTGCCTCGGCGCCCGCGGTCACGCTCGAGACGTACGCGTTGCTCGTGCGGGCGATTCCCTACGGGGAGTCGGATCTGGTGGCGCAGTTTTTCACGTCCGCGGTGGGGCGCGTCTCGGCCATGGTGCGGGGCGGGCGCAAGAGCCGCAAACGCGCGGGCGGCGCGTTCGAGCCGTTCCACACCGTCTCGGTTCGCCTGGAAGACCGCGGACGTGAGCTTTGCACGCTGAAAGAAGCGGAAATCGTGGTGGTGCGGACCCGGCTCGTAGGGCACCTCGGCGCCATGGACGGCGCCGGCCGCGTGCTGCGCTGGGTGCGCTCGCTCTGCCCGCCGCGGGTTCCCGAGCCCGAGGTGTGGCACACCGTCTCGACCTTGCTCGACGCGCTAGAAGACTCGTGCCTCCGGAACGACCCGCAGCTCGACGGGGAGGTGTCGTCGCTGGTGGCGTGGGCGGGGCTTCGCCTGCTCGCGGGAGCCGGGTTCGGTCTCGAGCTCGAGGCGTGCGTGGTGTGCGGAAAGGCCTGTCCGGAGGGGCGGCCCGTCTTGGTGGACGTGGCGCGCGGTGGGGTGGTGTGCCGGGCATGCGGCGGGGGTGAGCTCCTCCTCGACGGCAAGACCCGTGAGGCCGCGGTGAAGGTGATGCAGGCGAGCGAGCCGCTCGTGGACCTGGGCGAGTCGGTGAAGGGTCTCGAGAAGCTCGTGACGAGGGCTCTCGAGCTGCATGAAGTCGAGCGCGGAAAGTAGCGAGACTATTCGAGGTTTCGTTTGCCTTGGTTGCCTGCGCGAAGCGCGACCGTGACAGGCCGGGTAAAATCGACGAGCGTCGCGCGAGCAGGACGACCGTGGTCGACCTTCGGGGCGACGGTCGGGAGGACTTTCGTGAAGAGAAGCGAACGAGCGAGCGTCGCGTGTTTCGGCGAGGTGCTGTGGGACGTGTTCGAGCTCGATCCGCCCGGCACGACCAGCGGTGCGCGCTACGTGCGCGAGATCGGCGGAGCTCCGGCCAACGTGGCCACCGTGCTGGCGCGGCTGGGCGTGCACGCGCGCATCGTAGGCGGCATCGGCCGCGATCATTTCGGGACCGACCTGGCCGCGGCGCTCGGCAAAGAGGGCGTCGACGGCTCGGGGCTCGTGCGGCTCGCCGCGCGAACCGGGCTCACCTTCGTGCGCCGAGACGCGCAGGGGGAGCCGAGCTTTCTCTTTTATCGGCACGAGACGGCCGACGTGTCGGTCACCGAGAAGGACGTCACCGCGGCGCACGCGTGCGCGGACTATCTCCTCGTGGGCACGAGCACGCTGATGAACCCCGAGCTTCGGCGAGCGACCTCGCGCTTCGTGCGGCTCGGACGCGAGCAGGGCGCGAGCCTCCTGGTCGACTTGAACGTGCGGGCCCATATGTGGAAGGACCCGAAGGAGATGCGCTCGCGCATCGCGAAGCTCGTGAAAAAAGCGGCCATCGTGAAAGCTTCCGAGACCGATCTCCGCGCGCTCACCGGCGCGTCCGCCGCCAAGGTCGGCGCGGAGGGAGAAGCTTGGCTCGGGGAGCACGCGCCGAAGGCGGTGTGGGTGCTGACGCGCGGCGCGGGCCCGGCCACCGCGGTGGGCGACTTCGGCCGCGTCGAAGTTCCTTCGCGACCGGCCGAGTGCGTGGACGCGACCGGCGCCGGGGATGCCTTCATCGCCGGGGTGCTGGCCGTGCTCTCGGCGCGGAAGGACGCATCGGCCGAGGTTTTCCACGAAGCCTTGACCCTCGGGCATCGGCTGGGGGAAAAGGCCATTTCCAAGCCCGGCGCCGTCGCCGGCGTGGTCGCCCTCGCGCCGCTCGTTCGCGGCCTTCGGCGACCTCGGAAGGCCCCATGAGAGATCCCCGCACCAAGGCACTGGCCATTCGTTCGCCGCGTGGCGCACGCACCTCCGAGATCGACTGGGCCGACGGGCACAAGGGCATCTACCCGCACCGCGTGCTGCGGGGGTTCTGCCCGTGCGCGGGCTGCCAAGGCCACTCCGGGACCATCGCGTTCTTGCCTCCCTCGGACCTGCAGCTCGAGCTCGAGGGCATCGATCCGGTGGGCAACTACGCGCTCTGCTTGAAGTGGTTCGACGGCCACGCGAGCGGTCTTTATTCGTACACGTACCTGCGTTCGCTCTGTCAGTGCAGCGAGTGTCGACCGGCTGGAGAGCTCGGCGAAGGCGAAGAGCTGGCGCGACTGTGAGCCTCGAAGAGCGGGAGCCGGACGGCGCGGACGCTTCGTCTTCGTCCGCGGAAAAGCCGGCCGAGTCGTCCGACGAGAGCGCGGGTGAGTCGAGCGAATCGGCTCCGACGGACGAGCGCGCGGCGGAGGTCCTGAGCGACGAGTCGGACGCGGCGTCGCGCGGGGCGGTGGACGAGGCGGACACCGAGAAGCCCCCGGCGTCCATGCTGAACGTGACCGTGGCCATGGACGAGCCGCTCGATGCCGGGGAGCGCCCGCCCATCGAAGACGTCACGGTCGAAGAGTCCGTGCAGAAGCGCGGCGACGCCGAGCGCGGCAAGCTGGCCAAACGCGCGGGCATCGTGGGGGCGGGGACGCTCGCTTCGCGCCTGCTCGGGCTCGGACGCGACATGGCCTTGGCGGCCGTGTTCACCCGCGAAGAGACCGACGCCTTTTTCACGGCCTTCCGCATTCCCAACGCGCTCCGCCAGCTGCTCGGCGAGGGGGCCGTGTCGAGCGCCGTGGTGCCGGTGCTCACGAAGAAGATCGAGACCGAGGGGCAGGACGCGGGGCGCGAGTTCTTCGCGAAGGCGCGCGGCGTTTCGCTGCTCGCGCTGCTCGTGGTGTCGGTCTTGGGCGTGCTCCTGGCCGAGCCGCTGACCGAGCTGTTCGCTTCGGGCTACCACGCGCAGCCGGGTCAGTTCGAGCGCACCGTGTCGCTCACGCGCACCGTGTTCCCGTACATCTTTTTCATGGGCTCGGCGGCCTTGGGCGTAGCGGCGCTCAACGCCAACAAGCGCTTCGCGGTGGGGGCGTTCGCGCCGGCGCTGCTCAACGTGGCCTTCCTCTTCGCGGCGTTCGTGCTGCCGGCGGTGTTCCTCACGTTGGGGATCGACGGAGCCCAGGTGATCGTGGCCGGAGCGCTGCTCGGTGGGCTCTTGCAGATGCTCGCGCAGTGGCCCGCGCTCCGCGCGATAGGTTACGCGGGGCGTCCGCGCATCGACTTCAAGGATCCGGCGGTGCGCGACATGCTCCGCCGCATGGGGCCCATGGCCTTCGGGCTCGGGGTCTATTACGTCGACATGATTCTCTCGACGCGCTTTCTCTCCGAGCTCGGAGAGGGCGCGCAGAGCTACTTCATGTGGGCGAGCCGTTTGTGCGACTTTCCTCAGGGAATTTTCGTGCTCGCGCTGTCCACAGCTTCGCTCCCTTCGCTCTCGGCGTTCGCTGCCCGCGGCGAGATGGGCGAGCTCGAGAAGACCTACGCGCACGGCATGAAGCTTTCGCTGTTCGTGGCCATCCCTTCGAGCCTGGCGCTCGTGGCGCTGGCCGAGCCGCTGGTCACGCTGCTCTTTCGGCGTGGGCATTTCCAGCACGAAGCGGCCCACGAGACGGCGCGTGCGCTCGTGTGGCAGGGCGGCGCGGTGTGGACCGTGGCGGCCGTGCGTCAGTTGGTACCCGTGTATCATGCACTCGGTGATACGCGTACGCCGGTGCTGGTGAGCGCCGTCGACCTCGTGGCGTTCATCGTGCTCGCCGTGGTGCTGAAGGGACCGCTCGGGCACGTGGGCGTGAGCGTGGCCGTGGCCGGCTCGAGCTTCGTGCAGATGGCGCTGCTGTTCGTGCTGCTCTCGCGAAAGCTCGCGGACGCGCGCCTCCGGGACATCCTGCGTTCGGTGGCCAAGACCACCGTGGCCGGGGCCATCGCGGCCTTCGGTGGGATGCACGCCGCCGAGCTCGTGACGCCTCTCGCCGGGGATGGGCCGATCGGGCGCCTCGTGCCCGGTATCGGTGGCGGCGTGGTGTTCGCGGGGCTCTTCGTGATGGCGGCCTGGGGCCTTCGTTCGGACGAGCTCGAGGGGCTCTTGTCCGGCGTGAAGCGCAGGCTGCGGCGCGCGTGACGGAGGCGAGGGCTCGCGTGGTCGAATCGCGAGCCCCGGCTCAAGGCTTGGGGGCGAAGCTCACGCGGCGCTTCTCCACCATGCGCCCCCCTTCGATGGCCGACTCCACGATCTCGTAGCCGAGCAGCGAGAGCACGCGGTCGCCCATGAAAATAGGGCGCGCGTTGCCGTACCAGTCCACGCACGAGGCGCGGCAACCGTCGTTCGCGGAGCCGCCTTTGGCCACGATCTGACCGAGGTCTTTGAAGTCGAGGGCTTCGTTCTTCACGAACACGATCGAAGCCGAGCCGTTCCGGAGCTGATTGGCGGCGGCCTCGTCGCCTCCACGGATGGGCAGGCCGAAGACGCCGGTCGTGTCGCTCTCCGGCTTGTAGAAAAAGCCGTGGCTGCGGGTCTCGCCCTGCGACGAGCCCTTCTTCACGTAAGCGCCCCGAGCCTCGGGTCCCTGCGGGCCGTCGAGCGCGATGGCCGAGAAGACCAGGTCGGAGTCTCGGTTGCCCACCACGAGCGCCGCGCTGCCCATGGGCTCGATGCGGTCGATCACGTGGTCGAGTGGCAAGGTCTTCAGCGTCTTCGCATCGTGGCTCGCGTAGCGGTACGCCATGACCTTTCGCTCGGCGAGCTTCCGCGCGCCGCCCCAGCCGCTGCCCGCGCCGTAAAGCACGTAGTCGCCCACGAATCGGTTCTGCAGCGCGTAGCCGGAGACGGGCGCGAGCGAGGTATACGCGGAGGCGGGGGCGGCTTCGGCCGAGCCACCGAAGGTCGAGAGAGGCAAACGAACGAGCGCGACCGAGTCCGTGGTGCCCTCGGCTGCCCACATGGCATCTCCGCTGCCGTTGTCGCGGACGAGCACGTCGAGGTGTCCGTCTCCCTCGTGGAACGAGAACTGGTCGATGGGGGCGCCGCTCGCGCGGACCACCGTGGGCTCGCTTCCGTCGAGGGGGAGCCGGTAGACGTACGAGCGCGCTGCCTGGGGATCGACCGCACGCGCGACCGGCACCACGCCTCCGTCGGCCGCGCGCTTTCGAGGGCGGTACGAATAAGGTGTGGTCCACACGTAAACCGCGCTCTGCGAGACGTAGAACACGCGCCCCGAAGGCCCGAGCACGCCGCGCGAGCTGCACGAGAGCTCGGTGCTCGCGAGGTCGCACACGGTGACCGCGTGCAGCGTCATGTAGGTCGCGGGCAAGAGCGGCTTGTAGAGCCTGGTCGGCTCGAGCACCGAGGCGAACGTGGAGGGCTCGGCGCCGGTCTTCCATTTGCGCAGGGCAGGGAAGCGCGCGAGGGGCTCCTTGTCGCGCGCGGAGACCGAGGTCGGCGAGTAAAAGACCAGCTTTTCCCCAAGCAGACGGCTCGCGTAGTTGCGCGACGAATAATAGTCGCTCGCGCGCAGGTGATACGTGGAGCGGTAGGTGAGGGTGCCTTTGTCGTCGAGATCGAAGAGGCCGATCTCGGTGCCTCCGCGCGCGTAGCTGTAGCCGATGACCACGACGCGGTTCTTGGAGACGAGCATCTCGTCGTACCAAGCGCCGCTCGGGTCGAGCCCGGGACCGAAGGCGTCGATGGACGACGTGGGCGTGAGCGCGCTCGCTCCGACCTTCACGGTGAAGAGTCGCCCGCGGCGCAGCACGACCAGGTACTCGCCCATGGACTTGACGATGTCGCCCTCGTCCACTCCTTCGACCTGCACGTTCGTGATGGAGGCGCCCTTCGCGGCCGGTGCGGCCGCCGAGCCGCGCGCGAGACGACCCGCGCCCGATCCGTAGCCGCTGCCCGTGCCGGTTCCCGCGCCGTGCCCGATCGTACCGATGTTGCCGAGCCCGATGCCCTCGCCGGTGCCGCCGCCGCCTTCCCCGATGCCCGAGAGGCCGAGGCCTCCCGCGCCGAACGAGTCCCCGATCGCGTCGCCGGCCATCATGCCGTCGACCGTCGAGCCGTCGGCCGTTCCCGCCTCGAGGAGCTCTGCGCGCTTCTTCATCGCGTTTTCGCGGACGAGCTCTTCGTCGCGCACGAGCTGCTTCAAGAAGGCGTTGAAGTCGTCGGTGGAGGCGAACGCGGAGAGCTTGGTCTTCGCACCGGCATCCCCCGCCTCGGTGGTGCTCGCCTCGAGGGACGTTGCATCTCCGCCGGCGCCGGCGTCGTTCGAGCCGGTCGATTCGTTTTTGCAGGTGGACGACGAGCAGGCAAAAAGCGTGGTGGCGAGCGCGACGATCGAGAGACGGGGGAGCTTGTGCATGAGGCCTCGGGAGGGCGAGCGGGTCGTTCGTGCGCGGTGCGTGGTGCGCGTGCGTGAAGCGCGAGTCGGTCACTCCCGACACGGAGCGCCGCCGAGCGGCAGCGCGAGAGGTGCCGGGTGCTCGAGCGGGGAGTGTCGGGTACGGACGCCTACGGCGCCTCAAGATTCGGCCCACAGAGAGAGCCGCGCGCACGAAAAGTTCCCGGTCCACGGGTGCACGGGCCGATTGGGAGCGGTGCCGGGAGCGCGCTCTCGGTCGTGCTCGGGCGATGGGAACCTCGAATTTCCGGGCGTCTTGGTGTAGAAGGCGCCATGGCAAAAGGCGTGAAGGAGACCAGGGTCGTCGAGGCCGAGTTCTCCGCCGGTGCGACCAAAGAGACCGGCCTTCCTGCGCCTGCGCTCGCGGAAATCGCCTTCGCGGGTCGCTCGAACGTGGGCAAGTCGTCTCTGATGAACGCGCTGCTCGGGCGGAAGAACCTGGTGCGAACCAGCAACACGCCCGGCTGTACGCGCCAGATCAACGTGTTCACGGCCAAGCTCGACGACGGCCTCGCCCTGCATTTCGTGGACCTTCCGGGCTACGGCTACGCGAAGGTCTCCAAGAGCGAAGCCAAAGGCTGGGGCCCCATGCTCGAGGGCTACCTCAAGCGCCGCGCCACCCTGCGCGCCGTGTGCGTTCTGGTCGACGTGCGCCGCGGCGTGGGCCCGGAAGAGCGCGAGCTCTTGGATTTTCTCGCGTCGAGGCCCGAGATCGAGCGCGCCATGCCCACGCAGGTCATCGTGTGCGCCACCAAGCTCGACAAGCTGTCCGTGTCGGCGCAAAAGCCCGCGCTCGCCGCCCTCGTCAAGGAGAGCGGACTCGACGTGGTGGGCACCAGCGCCGAGACCAACGTGGGTCGCGAGCTCTTGTGGGCGCGCATTCGTAAAGCGGTGACGGGATGACGGGCGTGGGGACCTCTCGAGCACTCACCAAATCGGCATTTTTCGCGGTCTTCGGCGCCACCGTCGCGCTCGCGGGTTGCCCCAAGCCTCCGGTCGAGGCGGTGCCCGAGCACTGGTGTCCCGAGGGGTTCGAGCCTGGCCACGGCGACCTCTGCTTCGCGCTCCCGGTCGAGCACGGACCGCATACGGCCACCGTGGTCTACCTGCACGGCATGATGCAGGGGCATGGCTCCGCCGACGAGTGGGCCGCGGCGCGCAGCGCGGTCGCGCACGGCTTCGCGGTGGTTCTTCCCCGTGGTCATCGCGGCCTCTGCGCGTGGAAGCCCGAGCTCAAAGACCACTTCTGCTGGCCCCAAGATCCGAGCGACCAGGCCGAGATGAAGTCGGTGGTGTCGGACTGGGATCGCACCCTGTGGCAGGTGAACGAGCTGCTCGAGGGCGGCACGCACCCGCGCTACGTGCTCGCGTTCTCGAACGGCGCGTTTTTCGCGGCGCACCTCGCGAGGACCGGGCTCTTCAAGGCCGATGCGTATGCATTGGTCGGCGGTGGAGCTCCCTTCGAGGAGGCCGCGTCCGGCGACGCGCACCCGCCCATGCTGCTGCTCACGGCCGAAAAAGACGACGCGCAGGCTCCCAAGGTGAAAGAGCTGCACGAGCAGCTCACCCGGGAAAAATGGCCGAATTTGCGCTGCACCCGCCCGGGCGAGCACCCGCTCACCGGAGAAGACGTGGACGCTGCGCTGCGCTTTTTCCGACACGAGCCGGCCGGTGGCAGCTTCACGTGCGAAGGGCAGGCCCCCGCCGCGCCTGCGCCCGAGCCGAAGCCCGCGGACAAGGCTCACGCGAAGAAGAAGTAGCGTCCGGCCCGAACGCGCGCGGCCTCACGAGGGACTATCGTCGACCTCGTGCTCCCCGCGTCGGTTCCCCAGGCGCGGCGCGAAGTGCCTTCCGTCACGATTGTGCCAGCGTGGACCCAGGCGAGACTTTCTTTGCTAAGAAGTCGGCCCAACCGCATGGTTTCCACCAATCCCGAAGCATTCCTCCGTGACGTGATGGCCCTCCGCAGCGAGCTCGTGAAAGAGCTCGGGGAGGAAGACCTCTCCCACATGAAACGGATGGAGCGCATCGGCAAGATCGCCACGGCGGTCGGCCTCGCCACCGCTCCGTGGTTTCCCAATCCGCTCTCGGCGGCGGCGCTCGCGCTCGGTCGCTCGACGCGCTGGATGCTCATGCACCACGTCGGACACCGCGGCTACGACAAGGTGCCGAACGTTCCCGAGAAGTACACGAGCAAGGTGTTCGCGCGTGGCAAGCGCCGCTTCCTCGATTGGCCCGATTGGATGACCGCCGAGGCGTGGTGCTACGAGCACAACGCGCTCCACCACTCGTACACGGGCGAAGAAGCCGATCCGGATCTGGTCGAGCGCAACACGGAAGACATGCGCGATCCGCGCGTTCCCAAGGCCGTGCGCTACGCCATCGTGGGGTTGCTCGCCGCCACCTGGCGCGCCTCGTACTACGCGCCCAAGACCACCGGCATGCTGCTCGAGCGAAAGCTGAAGCGTAAGCCGACGACCCGTGAGCTTTACACGGTTCTCGCGAAGGACACCTACCTGCCGTACGTGGGCTGGCACTTCGTCGGGCTGCCGCTGCTCTTCGCGCCCCTCGGCCCGCTGGCCATGGGCAGCGCGCTCGCCAATTCGGTCATGGCGGACGTGCTCACCAATATCCACACCTTCCTGGTGGTCGGCCCGAACCACTCCGGCGACGACATCGAGCGCTACGACGGTCCGCCGAAGTCCCGCGCCGAGGGCATGGTTCGTCAGGTGAAGGGCTCGGTCAACTACGCCACCGGCGACGACGTCACCGACTTCTTGCACCTCTGGCTGAACTACCAGATCGAGCACCACCTGTTCCCCGATCTGCCCATGCTCGCTTACCAGCGCATGCAGCCCAAGGTGCGCGCGCTCTGCGAGAAGCACGGCATTCCGTACATCCAAGAGAGCGTATGGAAGCGCTTCGGTAAGCTCGTCGACATCATCGTGGGGAATACGCAGATGAAGCGCGTTCCGCACGAGGCCGACGTGAAAGACGCCGAAGCCGACCGGCCGATCGAGTTCGAGGTGGAAGCCGCGGCGGCCATCTCGGCCTCCGCCTGACGCGCTCGATCCCGAGAGCGGCTCGGGCAAGCTCAGCTCGAGCGGGTCTTCGGTGTGCGTGTTTCCGCGCGCGCGCGCTCGAGCTCACGGTCCAGCACCTGGGCCCAGGTGTGCAGGATCTTCTTTCGCCTCGCCGAGTCGTCGCCGACGAAGTTGGCGAGGCCGAGCCCGCGCACGAGGTCGAGCGTGCCCTGCACGGTCTCGCGCACGCCGGGGAGCGACTCGTCCGCGTCGAGCAGCTCGAGGGCGAGCTTGTGCACCTCGCGCCCGGCACGGGCCTCGAGCGGGGCGAGACGCGCGCGTAGGGTCTCGTCCGAGACGGCGCCGACCCACACCTGCACCGCGGCCACGAACAGTGGGCCCTCGTAGAAGCTCGCGAGTAGGGTGAGCACCGTTTCGGTTCGGCGTGCGCCTTCGGCGAGCTTCTGCGTGCGCTCGCGGACCTCTCGCGTGCGTGCGGCGAGCACGTGCTCCACCGCGGCGGCCAAGAGCTCGTCCCGGGTGTGGAAGTGGTGCTGCGAGGCGCCTCGCGAGACGCCCGCGCGCTCGGCGACCACGGCCATGGTGGTGGCCGCGAGACCGTGCTCGGCCACGCACGCGATGGCCGCCTCGAGCAGCGCTGCGCGGGTCTTCACGCTGCGCGCTTGCGGGGGCTTCTTGGGCTTTTCGTTCGCGTTCGTGCTCACCACGAGGCCTCGTTCACGTCTCGAACCTTGGGCGTCTTCGCGGGGGAACGCAAGCATCTCCGGGGATTCGCGAAAACCATCACGACTGATGGAATCGAGTCGGGCCTATGAAAATAGGTGTTCGGTAGCCTTCGGTGTCGCCGCAAAAAACAATCACGCTTGATTTGTTTTCGGGTGGGGATAGAACCGAAGCATGACCTCGCAGGCCACTTCGTCGGTGCGACCCTTGCGCATCGGCAACGCGTCCGGTTTCTACGGTGATCGTTTCTCCGCGATGCGCGAGATGCTCGAGGGCGGTCCCCTCGACGTGCTCACGGGCGACTACCTGGCCGAGCTGACCATGCTCATCCTCGGACGCGACCGGCTCAAAGACCCCGGGCTCGGCTACGCGAAGACCTTCGTCCGCCAGATGGAGACGTGCCTCGGGCTCGCGCTCGACAAGCGCGTCAAAATCGTGGTGAACGCGGGAGGTCTGGCGCCGGCGAGGCTCGCCGAGGCGCTCCGTGCCGTCTCGACCAAGCTGGGGCTCGCCGCGAAGATCGCCCACGTCGAAGGCGACGACCTCGTGGCCCGCTCGGACGAGCTGGGGCTCGGCATGCCGCTCACCGCCAACGCGTACCTGGGCGCCTTCGGCATCGCCGAGTGCCTGCGCTCGGGCGCGGACGTGGTGGTGACCGGACGCGTGACCGACGCGTCGCTGGTCGTGGGGCCGTGCGCGGCGCATTTCGGCTGGAAGCGCGACGACTGGGACAAGCTCGCCGGGGCCACCGTGGTGGGTCACGTGCTCGAGTGCGGCACCCAAGCCACGGGCGGAAACTACTCGTTCTTCGAGGGCATCGATCTGCTCCACCCCGGCTTCCCGCTGGCCGAGGTCTCCGAAGACGGCAGCGCCGTGATCACGCTCCACGAAGGCCATGGCGGCGAGGTGAGCGTGGGCACGGTGACCGCGCAGCTGCTCTACGAGATTGGCGGACCGCGCTACGCGAGCCCCGACGTGACCACCCGCTTCGACTCGATCGTGCTCACGGAAGAGGGAAAAAATAGGGTTCGCGTGAGCGGCGCGAAGGGCGAGCCGCCGCCGCCCACCACCAAGGTGTGCCTCAATCACCTGGGCGGCTACCGCAACGACGTCACCTTCGTGCTCACCGGGCTCGACATCGAGAAGAAGGCCGAGCTGGTCAAGCGTCAGGTGGAGGCCTCGCTCGAAAAGCGCCCGGCCGGGCTCGAGTGGATCTTGGCCCGCACCGACCACGAAGACGCGACCACCCAGCAAACGGCCGCGGCGCTGCTCCGCTTGTCCGTGCGCGATCAAGATCCGCGCGTAGTGGGGCGCGCGGTGAGCGGCACGGCCATCGAGATCGCCCTCGGCAGCTTCCCGGGCTTCACGCTTACGGCGCCTCCAGGCGACGGCACGCCGTTCGGCGTCTACACCCCGGCGTACGTCCCGCAGGACAAGGTTCCGCACGTGGCCGTCTTGGCCGACGGAACGCGTGTGGACATCGCGCCGGTGACCGAGACACGTGTCCTCGAAGACGTGCCGCGCGCGCCGGCGGCCACCTCGAGCGCGGCGACCCCTTCGAGCGGCGAACGGACGCGCGTGCCGCTGGGGCGTCTCTTCGGGCGCGCAGCGGGGACAAGGGCGGCCACGCCAACCTCGGCGTATGGGCGCGGAGCCAGGCCGCGTTCGCCTTCTTGCGGGATACGCTCACCGTGGAGAAGCTCCGCGAGCTCTTGCCCGAGACCGCGAAGCTCACGGTGACGCGGTACGAGTTTCCGCATCTTTTGGCCGTCAATTTCCTGATCGAGGACATCCTCGGGCAGGGGGTCTCGGCTTCCTCTCGCTTCGACCCGCAAGCCAAAGCGCTCGGCGAGTGGCTGCGCTCGCGCACGATCGACGTGCCCTCGGATCTCGTTCGATCCGAGCATCATTGAAGGGATTGACCATGCTGTTCGGCGACGACCACGAGAAGCTCCGTCAGACCACGCGTAAGCTCATCGAGCAGGAGATCAACCCGTACGTCGAGGCCTGGGAAGACGCGGAGATCTTCCCGGCCCACGAGGTGTTCAAGAAGATGGGCGCGCACGGGCTCTTGGGTATCACCAAGCCCGAGGCGTACGGCGGCGCGGGGCTCGATTATTCGTACGCGGTCGCGTTCGCGGAAGAGCTCGGGCGCATTCGCTGCGGCGCTCTGCCCATGGCCATCGGCGTGCAGACCGACATGGCCACGCCCGCGCTCGCGCGGTACGGCTCGGACGAGCTACGGGCCGAGTGGCTCACGCCGACCGTGGCCGGAGAGCTCGTGGCGGCCATCGGCGTGAGCGAGCCGGGCGCCGGATCGGACGTGGCGTCCATCAAGACCACCGCGCGGCGCGACGGCGACGATTGGATCATCGACGGCGCCAAGATGTGGATCACCAACGGCATGCAAGCCGATTGGATTTGTCTGCTCGCCAATACCCGCGACGGTAAGCCCCACCAGAACAAGTCGCTCTTCGTGGTGCCCACGAAGACGCGCGGAGTCGAGCGCACCAAGAAGCTCAAGAAGCTCGGCATGTGGGCCTCGGACACGGCGCAGCTCTTCTTCGACGGGGTGCGCATCCCGAACCGGTACCTCATCGGCGAAGAGGGCGCGGGCTTCACCATGCAGATGCAGCAGTTCCAAGAGGAGCGCATGTACGTTTGCGCGAGCTCGCTGCTCCAGCTGGACGGCATGATCGCCGAGACCATCGCCTACACGCGGGAACGAAAGGCCTTCGGTCAATCCATCCTCGACAATCAAACGGTGCATTTCCGCCTGGCGGAGCTCGCCACCGAGGTCGAGGCGCTGCGCTCGCTGCTCTACCGCACGTGCGAGAAGTACGTGGCCAATCCGCACGACTTCGAGGTGGTGAAGCTCGCCTCGATGTGCAAGCTGAAGTCGGGGCGGCTCGGGCGCGAGGTCTCGGACGCGTGCCTGCAGTATTGGGGAGGTATGGGCTACACCTGGGACAACCCGGTGGCCCGAGGCTTCCGTGACATGCGCCTCGGCTCGATTGGCGGCGGCGCGGACGAGGTCATGTTGGGCATCTTGTGCAAGCTCATGGGCACTCTGCCGGAGCGCAAAAAGAGCGAGGGTGGCAAATGACGGTGCTCGAGAGCCGGATCGATCCGGGCAGCGAAACGTTCAAGAAGAACCGCGAAGACATGCTCGGCCGCCTCGCCGAGCTGCGGGCCATCGAGGGCAAGGTCCGCACGACCGAAGAGAAGGCACGCGCCAAGTTCCACGGCCGCGGGCAGCTTCTCCCACGCGAGCGCATCTCGCTCTTGCTCGACCGTGGGTCGCCGTTTCTCGAGATCTCCACGCTCTGCGGCTACGGCCACCACGACGACAGCGACGGCTCGCTCGCGGGCGGCGGCACCATCGTGGGCATCGGGTACGTGTCGGGCACGCGCGTGCTCGCCGTGGCCAACAATGCCGCCATCAAGGGCGGCACCATGTCGCCTTGGGGCGTCCAGAAGACCTTGCGCGCCCAGGAAATCGCCCTGGAGAACAAGCTTCCCATCGTGCTGCTCGTGGAGAGCGGCGGCGCGAATCTGCTCTACCAGCAGGACGTGTTCATTCCGGGCGGGCAGACCTTCTACAACCAGGCGCGCCTCTCGGCGGCGGGCATCCCGCAGGTCACGGTGGTGCACGGATCGAGCACGGCAGGTGGCGCGTACCTGCCGGGGCTCTCGGACTACGTCATCATGGTGCGCAAGAAGGCCAAGGTGTTCTTGGCCGGTCCTCCGCTGCTCAAGGCGGCCACGGGCGAGATTGCCTCGGACGAAGACCTGGGCGGCGCGGAGATGCACGCCGAGGTCGCGGGCACGGCGGAGCTGCTCGCCGAAGACGACGCGGACGGCATTCGCATGGCGCGCGAGGTGGTCCGAAAGCTCGGGTGGCGCAATGCCGGTCCTACGCCGCTGCGCGCTTCGTTCGCGCCGCCGAGGTACTCGCCGGAAGAGCTGTGCGGCGTGGTGCCGCTCGACTACCGGAAGCCCTACGACTGCCGCGAGGTCATCGCACGCTTGGTCGACGGCTCGGAGTTTTCCGAGGTGAAGGCCCTCTTCGACGCGCAAATCGTGTGCGGGCGCGCCGAGATCGAAGGCCACCCGGTGGGCATCATCGGCAACAACGGCCCCATCACCGAGCGCGGCGCCGTGAAGGCGGCGCAGTTCATCCAGATGTGCGGGCAGTCGAACACGCCCATCCTCTACCTGCAGAACATCACCGGGTACATGGTGGGCACCAAGGCCGAGCAGGCCGGCATCGTGAAGCACGGCTCGAAGATGATTCAAGCGGTGGCCAACGCGAAGGTGCCGCAGATCACCATGGTGATCGGGGCCTCGTTCGGAGCCGGTAATTACGGCATGTGCGGACGCGGCTTCGGCCCGCGTTTCATCTTCGCGTGGCCGAACGCGCGTACGGCGGTCATGGGCGGCGAGCAAGCCGCGCGCGTCATGTCGATCGTCATGGGCGAGAAGATGCGCAAGCAGGGCAACCCGGTGGAAGAGTCGGTGCTCATGGCCATGGCCCAGCCCATCATCGACCAGTTCGACAAGGAGTCGCACCCGTTCCATTGTTCGGCGCGCCTCTTCGACGACGGCCTCGTCGACCCGCGCGATACGCGCCGCGTGCTCGCGCTCACGCTCTCGGTCTGTCGAGAGGGAGACGCGCGCACGCTCTCGCCCAGCACGTACGGTGTGGCCCGCATGTGAGCCGAACGCTCACCGAGAATCTCGTTTGCCGAACCTTGGCGACGCTGCAAATGGCAGCTCCACGCGCGGTCTCGGCGCCCCGTGACAGGAAGTCTTCGACCATGAGCCGATTCAACAAGGTCCTGATTGCCAATCGTGGAGAGATTGCCGTACGCGTCATGCGGACGTGCAAAAAGCTCGGCATTCGCACGGTCGCCGTCTATTCGGACGCGGACCGTGAGGCGCTGCACGTCGCCTTCGCGGACGAGGCCGTGCACCTCGGGCCTTCTCCGGCCAAGGAGTCGTACCTCGTGGCGGAGAAGATCCTCGCCGCCGCCAAGAAGGTCGGGGCCGATGCCGTGCACCCGGGGTACGGGTTTTTGTCCGAGAACGCGGGGTTCTCGCGCGCCTGCCACGAGGCCGGCATCACGTTCATCGGTCCCTCGCCCGAAGCCGTGCTGCTCATGGGCAACAAGCGCCTGGCCAAGCTTCGTATGATTGCCGCGGGCGTGCCCTGCATTCCCGGGTACGAGGGCGCGGACCAATCGGACGAGGTGCTCCTCCGCGAAGCTGCGCGCATCGGCCTGCCCATCATGGTCAAGGCTGCGGCCGGTGGTGGTGGTCGAGGCATGCGCCTCGTGCGGGAAGAGTCGGCGCTCGCGGAGGCCATTCGCTCGGCGCGCTCGGAAGCCGAAGGCGCCTTCGGAAGCGGCGAGCTCATCCTCGAGAAGGCCGTGATCGGCGCGCGGCACGTGGAAATCCAGGTGTTCGCGGACTCGTTCGGACAGGCCATCCACCTCGGAGAGCGCGATTGTTCGGTGCAGCGTCGTCACCAGAAGGTCGTCGAGGAGAGCCCGTCGCCGGCGCTCACGCCGGACATTCGTGCCGCCATGGGCGAGGCCGCCACCAAAGCCGCGCGGGCCATCTCGTACCTCGGCGCGGGCACGCTCGAGTTTTTGCTCGCTCCGAACGGCGAGTTTTACTTCATGGAGATGAACACACGCCTGCAGGTGGAGCACCCGGTCACCGAATCGATCACCGGGCTCGACTTGGTGGAGTGGCAGCTCGCCGTCGCCGCGGGCGAGAAGCTCCCGCTCACGCAGGACGAGGTGCGTTTCTCCGGACATGCCATCGAGGTGCGTCTCTGCGCCGAAGATCCTTCGCGCGACTTCTTGCCCCGCACGGGCAAGGTGCTCGAGTGGGATCCGGCCGAAGCGCGAGGCGTTCGTGTGGATCACGGCGTGCGCGCGTCGGGCGAGGTGAGTCCCTTCTACGACTCGATGGTGGCCAAGGTGATAGCGCACGGCGCCGACCGCGAGGACGCGAGGCGAAAGCTCACCGGCGCGCTCGCCGAGCTGCGCTTGCTCGGCGTGCAGACCAACAAGGCGTTTCTGCTCGACGTGCTCGACCACCCGGACTTCGTCTCGGGCGCCTACGACACGAGCTTCGTGCCCACGCACTACCCGAAGGAGCGTCTGGCTGCGGCCGCGGCTCCCGAAGAGGGTGACGTGCTGGCGGCCGCCGCTGCGCTCTACGACGACGACGCGCTCGCGCTCGCGGCCGCCTGCGGGCTCTCGTCTTCGCTCTCGGGATGGAACAGCGCGTACGCGTATCCGGTGACCGTGCGTCTCGCGCACGGCGACACGGAGCACGTGCTTTCGTTGCGTGCCGTGGCCGAGCGCACCTACGAGGTCTCCCGTGTGGCGAAAGACGGGAGCCTCGGGTCGCCCACGCGGCTCGAGCTCTCGCGTGAGGGAAAGAGGCTGCGCATCACACGCGTGGACGAGGGCGTCACGCGGGAGGCCGTGTTCGCGCGGGAGCCCGGACGCGAGCACGCCGAGGACACGATTCACCTCGACTTCGGCCGCAGCGTGCACGCCTTCCGTGACGTGACCTTGCGTGTGCGCGAAGCCGCCGAGGGGGCCGGGGATGCGAGGGTGCTCGCACCGATGGACGGCAAGGTGCTGCGCGTGGAGACCGCGGTGGGCGCCAAGGTGGAGAAAGGTCAGCTTTTGGTGGTGCTCGAGGCCATGAAAATGGAATTTTCTCTGGTCGCTGGAAAGGCCGGCACGGTGGCGGAGGTGCGCGTCTCACCGGGTGGTCAGGTATCCGCCAAACAAGTGCTGGTGTTGCTCGAAGACGCCTGACGATCCGTGCGCTGCACGATTTCCTCCGGTACCTTCAGTCGATGACCACACACCTTCTTTCGCGCGTCTTCGTGGTGGGAACCGCCTCGCTCGTGGGATTGCTGGCGTGCGGAGACAGCGCCTCCGGCACGGATGGCGCGAACGATCCGACCGGCGCCGCCACCACCGCGCCGACCGATGGCACGGGCTCGCCTCCGACGGAGCCTACGGGCTCGTCGACGGCGACGCCGACCCCCACGGCGACGGGAACCTCGACCGGCACGCCGACTCCGGCCGGGGCCGAGCCTTCGGGGGCGGTCAATGGCATCGTCGCCGCACACAATGCCGTGCGCGCCGCGGTCAATCCCAAGCCGGCCACGGCGCTTCCACCGGTCGAATGGTCGGACGAAGACGCCAAGGTGGCGCAAGACTACGCGGCCAAGTGCGTGTTCGCGCACAACCCCAATCGCGGGCCGAGGGGCGAGAACATCTACGCGAGCGGCGGCAGTGGTCGCACGCCCAAAGCGGTGGTCGACAACTGGGCGAGCGAGGCCAAAAACTACAATTACGCGGCCAACACCTGCAGTGGCACCTGCGGCCACTACACGCAGGTGGTCTGGCGCGACAGCGTGAAGATTGGCTGCGCCGCGCAAACGTGCACGAAAAATAGCCCCTTCGGCGGCAGCGGAACGTGGGAACTGTGGGTCTGCGATTATTCGCCGGCCGGCAATTTCAATGGCAAAAGGCCATACTGACGCGCGATCGCCTGGCAAGCGGTCCATGGGAGAGCGTGTGTGACGGAGTCTCGTAAGGTCGTGGTGCTCGGCGTGCTCGGCACGCAGCTCGACTCCGGAAAAGGCGCTTCGCGTTGGGAGCGGTGGCGACCGACCGTCGCGCTCTGCCAACAGGACGACCTGCGCGTGGACGAGCTCGTGTTGCTCCACGCGCCCAAGGACACCGCGCTCGCGCGGCTGGTCGCGGAAGACATCGGGTACGTCTCGCCCGAGACCACCGTGACGTTCGTGCCCTTCGCGGTCCGCGACGCGTGGGACTTCGAGGAGGTCTACGAGAGCCTGCACGTAATCGCGCGGGCTCGTGCCTTCGATCCGGCGCGCGAAGACTTGCTCGTGCACATCACCACCGGCACGCACGTGGCGCAGATCTGCCTCTTTTTGCTGACCGAGGCCCGCTATCTGCCCGGGCGCCTCGTGCAGACCTCTCCGCGTCAGCGGCACGACCACGTGCGGGGGGAGCGACGTGAACCCGACGAAGAGAGCGACGGCGCTCGCGGCAGCTACGGCGTGGTCGATCTCGACCTCGGCAAATACGACCGCTTGGCGAGTCGCGTGCGGGCCGAGCGCGAGGACGACGAGAGCCTCCTGAAGGATGGCATCGTCACCAAGAACGAGGCGTACAACACGCTCGTCGCGCGGGTGGAGACCGTGGCCAAACGCTCAAAGGCGCCCATGCTGCTGCTCGGTCCGACCGGCGCCGGCAAGAGCGCGCTCGCGCGGCGCGTGTATGCGCTGAAGAAGTCGCGCCAGGGGCTCGAAGGTCCGTTCGTCGAGGTCAACTGCGCCACGCTGCGCGGGGATGCGGCCATGAGCGCCTTGTTCGGCCACGAGAAGGGCGCGTTCACCGGCGCGGTCGGTTCGAGGCGAGGGCACCTCGCGCGTGCGCATCGAGGCGTCTTGTTCTTGGACGAGGTGTTCGAGCTCGGCCTCGACGAGCAGGCCATGTTGCTGCGCGCGATCGAAGACAAGGTGTTCACGCCCATGGGATCGGACCGTGAGGTCGGAAGCGAGTTTCAGCTGATCTGCGGGACCAACCGCGATTTGTTCGAGGCGGCGGCCGGCGGCACCTTCCGTGACGACCTGCTGGCGCGCATCGACCTCTGGACCTTCACGCTGCCGAGCCTGCGCGAGCGCCTCGAAGACCTGGAGCCGAACCTCGATCACGAGACCGAGCGGGTGGGGCGGGGGCTCGGCATCTCGCTCACCTGGGCGCGCGAGGCGCGCGACGAGTACCTGCGCTTCTCGACCTCACCCGAGGCCACCTGGCCGGGAAATTTTCGCGATCTGAACGCGAGCGTCACGCGCTTGGGGACGCTCGCCGAAGGGGGGCGCATCACGCGTGCCCTGGTGCGTGAAGAGATCACGCGTCTGCGAACGCTCTTTTCGGGCGCCGGAAAGCCGCTCGCCGCGGGACGTCGCGGTCGTGGTCGCGAAGAAGGCGCCTCGTTGCTGGTCGAGCGCCTGGTGCCCGATCCGCACTTGCTCGATCGCTTCGACCGCGTGCAGCTCGAAGAGGTGCTCGCGGTGTGCGCGAGCACGCGCAGCCTAGGGGAAGCGGGACGCGTGCTCTTCGCCGAGTCGCGCAAGAAGAAGGGCAGCGTGAACGACTCGGACCGTTTGCGGAAGTACCTGGCGCGCTTCGGCCTCGAGCACCGCGACGTGCACGAGGCCTCGCGTGATGCGTGAGCCCCTCGTGAAGGGCCGCTCGTGCCGATGTTCGTTTCGGGATAGACTCGAGAGACTCCAACGACTCTTCAAGGACAAGTCATGACGCCGTCGTCTTCGCTCTCTGCCGCGCCCAAGCCCCGTATTTTGCCGGTCCTCGAGGGCCTCGCGCGTCGCGCCCTGGTGGCGCAGGGCTACCGCAGTCACGTGGTCGACGTGATGGGCGAGAAGCTCCACGTGTACGACGCGAACGGCCGCGGAAAGCGCGCGCCGGTGATTTTCTTGCACGGCCTCGGGGGCAGCGCGACCGCGTTCGCTCCGGTGGCGGCCGCGTTGCTCGGCGAGTCCAAGCGCGTCGTGCTGGCCGAGTTCCCCGGGCACGGGTCTTCGCCCGGCGTCACCGCTCCGCCGCTCACGCCCTCGCGCCTCTACGAGGTGATGCGTGCCACGCTCGAAGGCCTCTTGGACGAGCCTCACGTGGTGGTCGGCAACTCGCTCGGCGGAGCGACGGCCATCGCCTATGCGCTGGCGCGGCCCAAGTCGGTGCGTGGGCTCTTCTTGCTGTCACCGGCCGGCGCGCCGCTCCCGCCCGAAGAGACCCGTGACGTGGTCTCGAGCTTCGAGATGACCACGCGCCGCGAGGGACTGCGCTTCTTGGACCGCGTCTTTTACCGCACGCCCGGCTACGCCAAGCTGCTCGCCCACGAGATCCCCGGGTTCATCGGGCATCGTGCGGTGCGCGACCTCGTGGCCGCCGCCCACGAGATTCCCTTCACCGCCGAGCAGCTCGCCCGCGTCGAGCCGCCCACGGTGCTCTTCTGGGGCAAAGCCGAGAAGCTCTTGCCGCCCTCGGCGCTCGAGTACCTGCGCACCCACCTGCCGGCGCACGTTCGCGTCGAAGAGCCTCAGGGCTTCGGGCATTGTCCCCAGCTCGACTCGCCCAAGCGCCTCGGGGCTCGGTTGCTCGAGTTCTTGCGCGAAGTGGGCTGATCGCGCTCGCGCGGCGAGGGGCCCGCGGCCCGCGTGGCGTGGCGGGGCCATCGGCCCGATTGAACCGAGACGTCGGCTCGTTGCGCCATTCTCCGAATCCGAGGGAGGCGGAGAGGGCCGGCCGCATTCTGCGTGCTAAACCGCCAAGCATGCGGGGAATCTCGATCGCCAAAACCTGCCTTCCTTTCCTCGGTGCGCTCGGCTTGGTGCTCGCGCCGGCCTGCTCACGCGGCGGGGATTTCGCCGAAGATCGCTTGGTCTCCGTGCGCTCCGCGGACACCGTGGTCGAGCTGCACACGAGCCCGTTTTCGCTCTCGGTGATCGAGAACGGCAACCGCGTGCTCACCTCGCTCTCGGCTCCCGATCCCGAGCGCGCGGCGGTCATGGCCGCCTACGAGCTCATGGAAGAAGCGCCTCGCGGCTTGCCCGGCTGGGACGGCTACGTGTCGACCCCCGGTCCTTGGGGCACGGCCTCGAGCGCCGTGGTGGTGGAAGAGCGCCCGGACTTCGCGCGACTCGAGGTCACGTGCGGCTCGGGCAAGGTGATGGTCTCGGTAGGCGTTCGCCAAAAGCGCGTGGAGCTCTCGCTCGAGGCGCAGGGCAGCGACGCGGAGAACCCCTGGAACAAACTCGGGCTCGCCTTCGCGACCGGGCCGGACGAGCACTTTTTCGGCATGGGTGAGCGCTTCGCCAGCACCGACCACCGCGGCCTCTCGCTCTATCAATGGGCGGAAGAAGGCGGCGTGGGCAAAGGCGAGAGCGTGAAGCGCTCGTACGACAATCCGGGCCCCAACGGTCCCTCGATGACGTACTTCCCGGTGCCGTTCTTCCTCTCGAGCCGCGGGTACGCGATGCACCTCGACACCACGTTCCGCAGCGTGGTCGACTTCGCCGAGAAGCGCCCCGACGCGCTGGTGCTCACCGCCGATACCCCCAAGCTGCGCACGGTCATCTACACGGATCCCGAGCCGCGCGGCGAGCTGGGTGGCTTCGTGGCCGACACCGGCCGACCGCTCGTGCCCGCGCCCTGGGTCTTCGGTGTTCGGCGAAGGATGAACGTCAACGCGGTGGTCGAGGGGGTGCCCGAGTGGAAGCTCGTGCGCGACCGCGACATTCCGGTCACCACCATCGACGACGCGATGCACTTCTTGCCCGCGAGCTCGGAGAAGGGCATCGAAGCGGAGCTTGCTACCTGGACCAAGACCGTGCACGCGGCCGGCTACAAGGTCGTCGCGTACGCCAATCCGTACGTGGCCACCAATGCGCCAGAGATTGCCGAGGAGTACGCGTTCGGCGAGAAAAATGGCTATTTTCTGAAGGACGAGACCGGCGCCCCCGGCAAGACGTTCTTCATCTCGGGCCGCTTGCTCGACCTCGCGTCCATCGACCTCACCCAGCCCGAGGCGGTGGCGTGGTTCCAATCGCTGCTCAAGCGCATGCTCGCGGTCGGGTACGACGGCTGGATGCACGACTTCGGCGAGTACACCGCGCGTAAGTGGACCTCCAAAGACGGCCGCAACGGGCAGGAGCTCCACAACGCGTTCCCGGTGCTGTCGGCCAAGGCCGCCTTCGAGCTCATGCAGCGCGAGCGACCGAACGACCTCTTGTTCTTCGTGCGCTCGGGCTTCACCGGCTCTTCGGCGTTCGTGCCCGTCGTGTGGGGCGGCGACGCCGAGGCTACCTTCGACGAGACGCAGGGCTTGCCTTCGTCGCTTCGCGGTGGGCTCAACCTGGGCATGAGCGGCGTGCCCGTGTGGGGCAGCGACGTCTCCGGGTACAAGTGCGTGACCGACGCCCCCAACGACAAGGAAGTCTACTTGCGCTGGGTCGAGATGGGCGCGGTGTCCCCGGTTTTCCAAGAGGAAGACGCGTGCTCGAATCCGGTGGGCCAGAAGAAAGAGAAGTGGTCGCTCTTCAAGGACCAGGAGACCCAGGACGTCTACCGCGCCATGACGCGCCTTCATACGCGGCTCGGGCTGTACCTCTCGTCGCTCGCGCAGGAAGCGCACGATACGGGCATGCCCATCACGCGGCACCCGTTCTTGGTGCATCCGCGGCTGCCCGAGTCGATGGCGGTGGAAGACTCGCTCTACTTCGGTCCGGCGCTGTTCGCGTCGCCGGTGGTTCGTCGCGGCCTCACCGCGAAGACCTTGTGGTTGCCTCCGGGGCGCTTCGTGGACTTCGACGACAATCAGGTGCTCGATGGCGGACCTTCGGGGCGTACCGTGACCGTGCCCGCGCCGCTCGGCAAGCTGCCCTTGTGGCTCACCGAAGGCGCCGTTTTGCCCATGTACGACGCGACCATCGACACCCTGTCGCCCAACGCCGAAGACCCCACCGTGGTGACGCCGACCAAGATCTCCGATCGGCTCGACGTGGTGGTGGTGCCGGGCAAGAGCGGCTCGTTCAAGCTTCCGGACGGCACCGAGCTGTCGTTCGTGAACGAAGGACCTTTGGGCGATGCCCCGGCCGACTTCGCCAAGGTGGAGCCGCAAGCGCTGGCCGACTGCTCCAAGTGCGTGGTGTCGGGCCGTGAAGGTGGCGTAACGCGCGTCCGCGTGAACGGCGTGCTCGAGCCCTCGAGCGAGCTTCGATTGGGTGGCCTCGTGCTGCGCTCGAAGTCCACGGTCGCGCGTCGCATTCGCTGGGACGTGCGTATCCCGGGAACCTGACGACGGGCCGGAGAGCGAAAAAAACGAGAAACGAAACGAGGCCCGCCGGTTCGCCGCGCGGGCCTCGCCGTTTTCGGCGCGTTCACTTCGGGGAGACGGGGGTGTCTCTCGGTTTGGGCGGGGGCGGGGTCGGCCGTGCACCCAGACCGACCGAGTGGGGGGCGGGCGTCGGCGTGGTCCACAGGCGAATGCGCTTGGGCGGACGCGGCTTGTTCTCGTCTTCGTGGTCGTCGTGGTCGTCCGGATCGCGCGCCGGCTCGAGCAGGTACGCCCAGCGGCGGTACTTGGTGCGCTCGAGCGAGACCTTCAGCACCATCACGATGGGCACCGAAAGAATCGCGCCGGCAGGGCCCCAAAGCCAACCCCAGAAGAGCAGGGACATGAGCACGGCGAAGGACGAGAGACCGAGCGTGCGACCGAGCAGGCGCGGCTCGATCACGTTGCCCACGATGAAGTTGCAGGTGGACATGGCGATGGTCACGCCCACGGCCGCGCCCGGCCCGCTGTCCAGGAAGGCCGCGGCTACCGCCGGGATGGTGGCGAGCACGGCGCCCACGTTCGGCACGAAGTGGAGCAGGAACAAAAACACCGACAAAAGAAGCGCCAAGCGCACGTCGGCGACCTTGAGCACCACGTAGGCGAGCAGCGCCACGAGCAGGCTCGTGAAGCTCTTCACGAGCAAATAGGTCTGAACTTTGCGGACCACCTCGTCGACCTTGGCGAAGCCGAGCTCGGGGTCGTCGGTGACGCGGCGGAGCTTGCCGCCCAGATCGAGCACCTCGGCCAGGCCGAAGAAGACCACCAGCATGACCACGAAGAAGTCCGAGAGCAGGCCGGCCGCCCGCTGGAGCAGACCGGTGGCCATGCCCACCCAGTCCGGCCCTTTGGGACCCGCCACCGAGACGCTCACGCCGTGCGACGCGAGCCAGATGCGCGCTTTGGTCCAGAAGGCCCCGCCTCGTTCGGCGTAG
This sequence comes from Polyangiaceae bacterium, assembly GCA_965225775.1. Taxonomy (GTDB): domain Bacteria; phylum Myxococcota_A; class Polyangia; order Polyangiales; family Polyangiaceae; genus JAAFHV01. The sequence continues at coordinate 901,477 of OZ245328.1, forward strand.
TGGGGCCACTCGTCGTTCAGCTGGGTGCTGGCGAGCCCGAGGGCGGCCGTGGCGGCGAAGATGACGCCGATGGTGGCGAGGCCTCCGACCACCACGGCGAATGCGGGTGGCACTCGGCGCTGCACGAGCCACGTGGACAGCGGGGAGGTGACCGTGACCAGCACCGCGGCCAGCGTGAGCGGCACGAAGAAGGGGGCCGCCAGCTTGAGCCCGCCCACCACGATGCAAAAGGCCGCAAGATCGAGGATCCCGAAGCCGCGTCTTCTGTCGGTGGAGCCTTCAGCCACGAGGGCACGATAGCCCACGGGATCCGAAGTCGGGTAAGGGATCTCGGGGGCGTTCGTGTGGCGATTTGCCGCGAGGCATGGTCGACAGCTCGACGCCGTGGTGATTTCTACCGTCTGCGAAGGAGCGGGCGAGAGTGCTACGCTGCCCCGCGATGAAAAAGGACCTCCCGACGCCGCCGCTCGCTCGTTATCCCGAGGAGTGGGGCGCCGAGCTCGTGCGTCTCGGCGGGCGCGCGTTCCATGGGAAAAACGTGTTCCGCTGGGTGATGAGCCGCGGCGTGACCGATCCCGAGAAGATGACCGATCTGCCCCAAGCCCTGCGCAAGTCGCTCGGTGAAGCGGGGCTCGGGCCGGTGCTCACCGTCGCGCCGGGAACGCGCGCTCAAGATCGCACCCGCAAGCTGCTCGTGCGCCTCGCCGACGGCGCCACCGTGGAGACCGTGCTCATCCCCGGCGTGAGCGGCGCGCGCAGGCTCGGCCAGGGCGTGCAAGACGAGGTCTCGGAAGACGCCGATGCCGCCGCCGCCGTGGACGACGAAGAAGAAGACGAAGCGGACGAAGCGAGCGGCAGCCAGGTGCTGCGCGTCACCCAATGCATCAGCACGCAGGTGGGCTGCGCCATGGGGTGCGTGTTCTGCGCGAGCGGTGTGGCCGGCCTGAAGCGGCACCTCGGCCCGGACGAGATCGTGGCGCAGGTGCTCGCGGGCAAGGCCGATCTCGACCCGGACGAGCAGCTCCGCAACGTGGTCTACATGGGCATGGGCGAGCCCCTGCACAACTACGACGCCACCGTGCGCTCGCTGCGGTTGCTCACCCACAAAGACGGCATCAATCTTTCGCCGCGTCGGGTCACGGTCTCCACGTCCGGCCTCGTGCCGGAGATCGGCCGCCTCGGTCAGGACTTCGGCGGGCAGATCGGACTTGCCATCTCGCTGCACGCCGCGGACGACGAGACGCGCTCGCGGCTCATGCCGATCAACCGCAAATACCCGCTCGCGCCCCTCATGGACGCGCTGCGCGCGTACCCCTTGCCGCGTCGCCGGCGCATCACCATCGAGTACACGCTCGTGGCCGGCAAGAACGACTCGGTCGCCGAAGCGAAGAAGCTCGTGCAGCTGCTCCGCGGCTTGCCGGTCAAGGTGAACCTCATCCCCATGAACCCGATCGAGGCCTCCACGCTCGGACCGCCCGGCTCGTCGGGCACGCTGAGCTTCCAGAAGGTCCTGCTCGACGCCGGCTACTCGTGTTTCATTCGTCGCCGTCGCGGCGACGACGTGGCCGCGGCCTGCGGTCAGCTCGCGCTGCTCGGCGCCAAGCCCAAGGTGCGTGTGGACCGCGGATGACCTCGTCGCGGCTAAAGGTGCGGTCGAGGAGGATACCGAAGCGGCGCGGCGTCCGTATACGTGCAGGATGCACGTCGTCGCGGAGTCTCGCGACGCTCGTGTTCGCGGCGCTCTCGCTCGGCGCGACGTCCGCCTCGGCCGAAGAGTCGAAGCCCATGGAGGCCGACGCCTCCGAGAGCACGTCCGCCTCCGCTTCGACGACCTCGTCCGCCACGACGCCGCGCAAACCGAAGGTCGAGAAGGGCACGAGCCCGGAGCTCTTCGCCTTCGAGGACAAGCCCGGGTACTTCCAGCTTCAAGCGCAGTCGCTCGTGGGCACGGGCCTTCGCTTCAACAATCCCTATCGCCTCGCCACCGTGCTCGGCGAGACGGCCGAGTCGGTCTCGCGTACGCCCGTGTACCTCGATCTCGGCGCGGCGGTGCTCTTCGGTGGGCCCACGCGCTTTCAGCACGGAGCGCAGCTCGGCTTTTCGATCGCGCTCGAGGGCGTGCGTCAGGCGGTGTTCACTCCTTCGTACGTGCTCGCGCGGCGCCGGGGCATGTTCGCGGTGCAGGCGCGCGTGGGCACGCCCATCGTACTCACGCCGGACGTGACCGTGGGCGGAGAGCTCGCGCTCGCGGGAACCTGGTTTTTCCGCGCTGCGCTGGGCCTTCGCGCCGAAGTGGTGGGCGACGTGTTCTACGGCGCGGGCACGGTCGAGCGTAAAGTCCCCGCGTACCCGATGCTGTCCTTCGCGGCCGGTCTGGTGGTCGCGTACGAGGTGCTGCCGTGACGAATCACACGAACGAACGCGCGGCGAACGCGTGGGCTCGTCGCTCCGGGCGTCGCCTGCTCGCGGTCGTCGTCACTGGGATCCTCGGCGTGCTCTCGATGGCGCCCACTCCGGGCGACGTGGGCGGCTGCGGACGTGAGCCCGAGCTCTTGGACGAGCGCGGTTACGCCATCACGAGGCGTTCGACCGACTGCACGCGATGCCGCGAGTGTGGCCTGACGAGCGCGCGCTGCGTGGCCGCCTGCGATCCCACCACGGCCGCGGCCATCGCCTTTCCGCCGGGATGCGCGCCGCTCGTGCGCGACGGCGAGGTGTGCATCCGCGCGCTCCGCGTGGCCTCGTGCGAGGACTACGCGGCCTACCTCTCGGACACGGCGCCCAGCGTGCCCTCCGAGTGCGACTTCTGCCGTGGGGTCGCGCAGACCGCCGATCCCGGACCGCTGCTTCCTCCGGCGGAGGCCGGCCGATGAGCCGCGCGTCCTTCCGCGCTCGGATCGTGGGGCTCGGCCTCGGCGCGCTCGGCCTGCTCGGCACGGGCTGCAGCTCGGCGCGCGTGTTCGTCGCTTCGTCCGCGGACTACGAGGACTACCGCGCGGTGCGCATGGCCGCCCATCCGGGCACGCGTCTGGCCCGCGCGCGCACCTACCTCGAGCGCCACCCGAAGGGCCTCTACGCCCAGGAAATCGCGGCCATCTACGCAGAGGAAGAGCCCGAGTACTTCGAGCGCGCCAAGGCCTCACCCGAAGGCGCGCGCGACTACCTGGCGAGTCTTCCCGGCGGTCCTCACGCGGAGGCGGCAAGCTCGCTGCTCCGCGAAGACTACGAGCGCAAAGAAGAGATCGCGCTCGCCTTGGAGCTCCGCGACGGTCGCGCGGCCGAGGCGCGCTACCAGCGCACGCTCGCGAAGCGTAAGGCCGCCGTGGCCGCGCTCGTCGATGCGCTCGCCGCCATGGTGGACCCTTCGCTGCTCTCGAGTCGTCGGGAGGCGCCGCCCGCTTCGCTCGTGCGCGCCGTGCACGGGGAGCTCGGCTCGCTCTCGGGCATGCCCGAACGCTCCGAGCGCGACCTCTTCTTCACGTTGCCGGGCCGTGTGGAACGCCCCGACCGCGTGCTCACGCTGAGCTTCGCCCTGGAAGAGAAGGGCGGCCGCATCACGCAGCTCACCGTGGCGGGAGACGCGCTCTTCGTGCATTTCACGGAGGCCGATCTCTCCGAGGCCCTCGATCCGACCGAGCCCGAACAGCGCAAAAAAGCGCGGATTCATGCGCGCGAGGTGATCGCCGGCGCCATCGAAGCGCGCTTCCCCGAGGCTCGCTGCGCCCGCAAGGCCGAGGCCCCGGTGTGGCTCTCGCGCGCCTGCGACGGCGCGTCGTTCGAGGTCCGCGAAGGTCAGAAGGCGGGCGAGCCGGACGTGTTGACCGTGAAGAAGCTCGACTGACTCCCGAAATGCACCGAGCCCGCGTCGCAGGTTGCGAGCGGGCTCGGAGGAGTCGAGAACGTCGGACGATCAGGCCTTGGCGGGCTTCTCGTCTTCGTCGCCGTCTTTCTCGTCGTCCTTGGGCGCCTCGGTGGGAGGGGCGATCTCACGCACCATGTACGGCGCGTAGAGGTCGAGGCCCTTCTCTTGGATGTCGCGGACCTTGCGCCACATCACGAGGCCGAACACGAAGAGGCCCACGCTCGCCCACTGGCCGGGCGTGAGGCCGCCGTAGCGCGGGTCGGACTCTGCGCCCTCGTGCAAGCGGAAGTAGTCGAGCATGAAGCGCACGGGCGCGTACGAGAGCGCCGTGGCCACGATGTACGTGCCCACGGGCAAGCGCTTCGTCCAGGTGAGGGCGAAGGCGAGCGCGAGGAACACGGTGAACATCCACTCGAGCAGGCCGAGGTCGAAGCGTAGCTCCGGGCCGTGGATGAGCTGGAATCCCGAGTGATGGCCGGGCGTGTACTTGGGGAACTCCACCGAGAGCACCGAGTCGACCAGGGCGCCCTTGTGGTCGTGAACCACCGTGCAGCCGCCGCGGCCGAAGATCCACGCCACCGGGAACACCGACAGGATGAGATCGCAGAAGGCGATGATCGACGCCGGAGCCTTGCGGCGCTTGAACTTGTAGAGTGCACCGAACGGCGTCTCGAAGAAAGGCTCGGCGTAGAAGTACTTCCACAGGACCACGCCGATGAGCGCGCCGGTGAAGCCGCCGAACGACGAGAGCCCTTCCCAGAGGAAGAAGAGCGACTGCGGTCGCTTCATGAGCTCGGCCGGGTGGTAGAAAATCTCGTCGAGCATGTGGCCGCCCATGAAGCCGGCCACGAGCATCCACGTGATGAACGAGTTCAGGTGCTGCTCGTCGAGGCCGCGACGACGCGCGCGCCAGGTGGCGAGCCAGGTGCCCACGATGACGCCGGTGGCCACGAGCAAGCCGAACGGGTGGAGGGGCAGCGAGCGACCGAGCACCGGAATCGGGCCGATCTCGAAATCGGGAACGTGGATGTAGGGAATCGCCATACGAGCGAGGGCGGACGTTAGCGCTCTTCGCGAAAAGCTCCCAGTGCGCTTTCGCGGGCGCCCGAAAGTGAGCCTCGAGCCACCTGCGCCTCGCGGGGGTCAGCTCGTGACGAGGTGCTTCTGCAGGATGGCGCGCACGTCGTCCGGGAAGGCGATCTTGGTCGGGCCCCGGAGGTCGGAGCAGACGCAGGTGTGCTCGACCGTGGCTACGTCGACGCCGTCTTGGCGGACCATGCCGTAGCGGAGAACCACCGAGGTTTTTCCGATCTTGGTGACGTCCACGTCGATGCCGATGCGGTCGCCGTAGCGGAGCGGCGCACGGTAGTCGATGGTCACGTGAACGGCCGGGAAGCCGATGCGGCGGACCATGATGAGGCCCTCGTAGCCGCCCTCGAGCCCGCCGAAGAAGGCCTCCATCGCCTCGTGCGCGTAGTTGAGGTAGCGCCCGAAAAAGACGATGCCGGCGGCGTCCACCTCTTCGAAATGGACCTTTCGCTCGTAGGTGAACATCGGCCCGGTTCGTATCCGGGAGGGACCTCCGCTGCAAGCTCGGGAAACGATGGGCTTGTCGCGGACAGGGGTTTGGCTTTATCTGGCGCGCGATGAAGGCTCGCGCGCATGTCGCCGTGGTGACGTTGATCGCTTCCGTGCTCTCGCTCGTGGCGATCGCGGGATCTACGCCCGCGTGTGCACCGAGCAAGTGCGGGCGCCAGTGCCCGGCCGATCCGGAGCCGACCGATCGTGAGATCGCACGCTGCGAGAGCGGCACGGCACCGGTCACGGCTTGCCAGGCTCAGTACAACGCGCTCACCGAGTGCTCGGTGGGCAAGACCGTGTGCAACAGCGCGGATCAGACCGACGAGGCCGGCACCGACGCCGTCATCGTGCGCGACTGCCCGAACCAGCTGCGCGCCTACACGGACTGCACCTCCAAGCAGCCGCTCTGAGCGGCCCGTCGTACCTGACGCGGAGCGCAAGCGATGCACGTGTGTCGCGAAATGCCACGCGCTTTTCCCCGAAAACCAGGGGCGACGTCTCGAGACGTCACGGAAGTTGAACCTTTCGTGAATGCCTCGGTGCATCTCTCGTCCTAATCGCGCGCGCCGACCAGGGAGTGGCCGGCGAGTGCACTGGAGGAGAGATGAAGAAGGTTATTGTTGGAATGCTCGCGACCGGCGTCGCAGCCTTGTTCTTCGTGAGCGCGACGCCCGCCTGCTCGAGCAGCGCGTGCACGTACAAAGAGTCGCCCTGCTCGGCCGACCCCAAGCCGACCGACGCCGAAATCAAGGCGGCGGAAGACAAGTGCAAGGAAGACGAGAAGACGGCCAAGTGCGTCAGCGAAATCACCAGCTACTCGGACTGCGTTCGCAGCAACACGGTCTGCACGGACAACAAGACCGACCTCATCAAGACCGGCGCTGCCATCTCGACGGCCTGTAAGGACCAATCCGCGGCTGTCCAGAAGTGCCAGACGGGCACCTGAGCTGCCGTTCGTAGGCGGACCAACCGCCTTCCGCGCGCGCCTCGAACACCCACGAGGCGCGCGTCTTTTTTTGTGCTTCGTCGCGGGCGCGTACGCGTGAGAAGCGGCTCGGTCAGCGCGGTTTACGTCCGCCGAGCACGGCGAGCTTGAGGTACGAGAGCTGGCTCTTGGCGGCTTGTTTCACGAGCTCCAGGGTGTCCTTGTCGCGTGCGCCTTTGCGGCCCGAGAGCTCGCCCGACTCGTAGAGGGCGCGCGTGGCGGCGCGCTGGAGCTTGCCGCTCGAGGTCTTGGGGAGCACGCCGGGCAAGAGCGCCACGGCGTCGTCCAGGGTGAGCGCCATGCCTTCTTGCACGGCCTTGCGCACCGCCTGCACGAGCTCTTGGCTGCGCGCGGCGAGGGCCTCGGGCGAGGCCGTGGAGCCGTCTTGCATCTCGAAGGCGACCACCACGCGCTCGCGATCGCCGGAGGCGTCTTTCGCGCCGAACGCGACCACGTTGCCCTTGCGGATGCCGGGCACCTTGCTCGCTTCCCACTCGATGTCTTGCGGGTAATAGTTGCGGCCGTTCACGATCACGACCTCTTTGGAGCGGCCGCAGATGTAGAGGCGTCCGCCCTTCACGAAGCCGAGGTCGCCCGTGCGCAGGAACGAGCCGGCGAAGGTCTCGCGGGTGCGCTCCGAGTCTTCCCAGTAGCCGCGCATCACGCTCGGGCCCTTCACGCGGATCTCGCCCACGTGGCCTTCGTCGAGCGGGGTCTTGCTCTCCGTGTCGTCTTGGGCGAACACCGCGAAGTCGTGCTCGGGGAAGGACTGTCCGCACGAGACCAAGCGTACCGCGCGCTCGTCCGTGTCGGGGATCTCGTGCGCGACGTGCTCGGCCCAGAGGCGCTCGCCGTCGACCGCGAGGGTCTTCATGCCTTCGCCGAGCTCGGTGAAGGAGATGGCGAGGCTCGACTCGGCCATGCCGTACGAAGGCAGCAGCGCTTCTTTGCGGAAGCCCACCTTGGAGAAGGTCTCGGCGAAGGCCTCGAGCGTCTCGGGGCGAATGGGCTCGGCGCCGCAGCCGGCCACGCGCCAGGTGGACAGGTCGATGCCCTCGAGGTCACGCTCGCGGATGCGCTTCACGGAGAGCGCGAAGGCGAAGTTGGGCATGAACGCGATGGTGCCCTTGTGGCGCGTGACCGCCTGGAAGAAGCTCACCGGGCGCTTCAAGAAGAGCAGGGGCGGCAAGAAGGTCACGCTCACCTGGTGCACGATGGGCGCCAGCACGAAGCCGATGAGCCCCATGTCGTGGTAGAGCGGCAGCCACGAGATGCCGTGGTCGGCGTCGCTCTGGGCGCGGAGGCCGTCGCGCATGATGCACGCGACGTTGGCGGCGAGGTTCTCGTGCGTGAGTGCGACGCCCTTGGGGCGCGAGGTGGAGCCGCTCGTGAACTGCAGGAACGCCACGTCGTCGAGGCCGATTTTTTCGGGGCGCAGGGTCTCCATCGACTCGCGGATGCCCTCGATGGCGACCACTTGTTCGAGGGCAGGGCAGCCGTCTTGGACGGTGCCGAGCAGGCGCTTGATTTGTCCGGTGGTGACCAGCGCGCGCGCGCCGCTCTTGGCGACGATGTGGCGGGTGTTGTCGAGGTAACCCTGCAGCTGGCCCAGGCCGAGCGGCGGGTAGATGGGCACGGGCACGATGCCCGCGCGCACCGCGCCGAAGAACGCGAGCACGAAGTCTTCGTTCTCGGGGAGGATGAGCGCGACGCGGTCGCCCTTTTTCAGGCCGAGCGCCTGGAACGCACCGCCGTAGCGTGCGCTCGCTCGCTCGATGGCGGCGAAGGAGAACGAGGCCTCGGTGGCGCCTTCGGCGGCGCCGCGGAAACCGGGCACGCCCAGCTCGGACACGAAACGAAAGCCACGCGAGGGATCGACCTTGCCGGCATCTTCGACCGCTTGAGACAGCGTCTTCATCTGGAACTCTCTAAATCACCGAGGAGCAAACCCAAAACCCGATTTTGGGGCAGGACCTCGCGTGGAGAAGGCTCTCTCGGCGAGGCGCGGATCGCGCAAGATTCGCGCGCCGGCCCGGCCCTCGACGTTCGCGTGCTCGGGGCCATCGAAAGACCCGCGAATTTCCCGAAAAAAGAAGGGAATCTCGGGTCTTCGAGACGTGGCTTTTGACAGGTCGGGGAGAATGCCGCGATACTCGTGCTCGCATGCCCCTCATCGAGACCGAAGAAGCCGCTCGCCGCCTCGCGCGAGCCATCGCCAGCGACCTCAGCCTCTACAACGAGGAGAAGATCGTGAACGGCATCACCAACGACAACCTCTTCGAGTCGCTCGCCGAAGAGATCGAGGAAGGCCGCGCGCTCTACAAGCGCCGCGTCGCCCCCGAGCTCTACCCCAAGAACTATTACGACCGCGCCCTGGTCGACATCCTCATCAAGGCGAAAGGCCACATCAAGTCGAAGATTTGGTGACGGCTCGTCGTTCGCGATCGCGCTCGCAGGTTCCTGAATCGGCCTCGGCGGGCGTCAGCTCAGCATCGGATGCATCGAAGGCCTCGCCGCCGACTCCCGGATCTTCGGCCGGAAGTACGGCCGAGGCCTCTTTGTTTTCCGAGGACTCGTCCAGCGTGAAGGGCGCCGAAGTGCTTCGGGTCGAGGTGCCCGAGGGCAAGAGCGGCGTGCGCGTGGACCGTGTGGTGGCCGATGCGCTCATCGCGCGTGGCATCACGCGGGCCGAGGTGCAGCGCTGGATCGACGACGGACGCGTGACCCACGTCTCGGGGGCGAGACGCAAAGGCGCGGACAAGGCGCGCCCGGGCGACGTGTTTCTGGTGCGTCCCATGGAGCCGCCCGCGACCGCGGCGCTGCCCGATCCGAGCGTGGTGTTCACCGTGCTCTACGTGGACGACGACCTCGTGGTGGTCGACAAGCCCGCGGGGCTCGTGGTGCATCCGGCGGCGGGGCATCCCACGGGGACGCTCGTGAACGGCTTGCTCGCGCGAGGCTACTTCGATCGCGAGCTGCTCGAAGCGCCCGACGAAGGTCCGATCGACGAAGACGAGGTCGACGGAGCGCAGGCGGCCGCGCCCACGCTGGGCTCGGAGGCCTCGCAGAAGTCGCGCGCGGACGGGCTCTCGCGCATGCGTCCGGGCATCGTGCATCGCATCGACCGGGACACGAGCGGCGTGCTCGTGGTCGCGCGAACGGCCTTCGCGCGGGAGAAGCTCAAGGTCGAGTTCGCCGCGCACACCATCGACCGCGTGTACGAAGCGCTCGTGGTCGGAGACGTCTCCGCGCGTACCTTCACCACGTTCTACGGGCGTCATCCGCGCGACCGGAAGCTCTTCTCGTCCAAGGTGCGCGAGGGCAAACGCGCGGTCACGCACGTGTCGCCGAAGGCTCGTTTTTCCGTGATTTCACGCGCTGGGGCTTCGCGAGACGGCGCGCCGCAGGTGGTGGCCACGCACGTGGAGTGTCGGCTCGAGACCGGCCGCACGCATCAGATTCGTGTGCACCTCGCCGACGCGGGGCACTCGCTCTTGGGCGACGCCATGTACGGCTCGACGCCCAAGGACCCGCAGGTCGCGGCCATCGCGCGCGCGCTCGGTCGACAGGCGCTGCACGCGCGAAGGCTCGGCTTTCGTCACCCGCGCACCGGGGCTCCGCTCGTGTTCGAGTCCGAGCCTCCGGAAGACTTTCGCAAGGCGCTCGAGGCGCTGCGCACGCTGGGCGGCGTGGTCGAGAAGGACGAGACGACCGACGAGACCGAGAAGACCGAGACGCCGGCACGCGTGAAGGAACGAGCGCCTCGCCCGAAGCGGTGAGGCGCGTTCGATCGTCGGGCCTACGGACACCTCGTGCTTGGTCCGACGGACACCTCGCGCTTCGGTCGACCGACGTGAGGGGCGCCCCTAAGACCTCACCATGACTTCGATCGTCCTCACACCTATCGGTCACGTACGTTCCACCCGCACCGCCATCGTCGACGACGACTGGGATCGCGAGACGTCACACGTCGAGCTCGACGCCTCGTTTCCGGAAGATGCGCTGGCCGGGCTCGAGGCGTTCTCGCACGTCGAGATCCTCTTTCACATGAGCGGCGTGCCCGACGACAAGATCGAGACGGGCGCACGCCACCCGAGGAACAACAAGGCTTGGCCGAGCGTGGGGATCTTCGCGCAGCGCGGAAAAAAATAGGCCGAATCGCCTCGGCCTCTCGGTCTGCCGCATCCTGCGCGTGGTCGGGCGCGCCGTGCACGTCGAAGGGCTCGACGCCATCGATGGCACACCGGTGCTCGACCTCAAGCCGTACGTTCGCCAGTTCGGTCCGCGCGGAGAGGTGCGCCAACCCGAGTGGATGGACGAGCTCATGCGGGGGTATTTTTCGGTGTGAGGAGAGCCTCGCGGGTCGAGTCGAGTCGAGCGCTTCAGCGTTCTTCGGTGCTCGTCTCGCGGGTCGACTCGGGCATCGCGTCGAGCACCCGGCGGGCGACGAAGCGATAGGGGCCGTTGTGCATGCGCTCTTCGAGGTTTCTCGATCGCGCTCGAGTGTGATTCGGTCGCGTTTCCACGCGTTCTGGCACTCCTTCATCACGCGCAGACGCCCCTTGCAGCGGTGCGGATCGTTCAGCCGAAAGACCTGGATGGTCAGGCGTACGTTCACGCGTGTGGGCCAGTCGAGGAAGGCGCTCGGCCTCAGCTTTCCGGACACGGGGTTGAAGTCGAAGTAGGTGTCGACCGGATCCGTATCCGGTCTCACGAGTCGACACGACCACTTGGCGCGCTTGTAGGTGCTGTTGCAGCGGTCGCATGCGGGGAAGAGGTTCTCCCAGGAGAGCGACAGCTCCGGGAACTCATGCCGGGGCAGAAAGTGGTCGATGGTCTCTCTCGACTGCTCCACCAGCGAGCCATCGCAGTACGCGCACATGCGGGGCTCGCCGGCAGGCCGGACCCCGGCGTGGAACCAGTCGGTGAGTGAGCGATTTTGGTGTTGCCAGCTCAGCGGCTCGGTCGGGCGCTCGTCAGCGGGTAAACGCGAATACTTCTCTTCCTTCTCGCGCCAGATCGCGGGAGGAGGCTGCCTCGCGAAGGGGGTCATGGGGTCGAAGCCATGCGACGATCGATCTCGCCTCGCAGCGGGGCCTCCTGAAGTGCGACCACGGTGCGCACCTCGTCGTTGAGCTGCATGAGCTTGGCGCGCCTGGCGAGGAAGGCGGTCCAGTCGATCACGGCTTTGCGCTGGGCGCGGCGCACGTCGCGATCGTGCTCGGCGAGCTGGTCGCGCGTGGCTTGGTCGACGAAGCCCGCGTGAGCCTGGAAAATCTCGGTCACCACCCACTCGAGCGACTGGCCCGGCTCGAGCGCACGCGGCTCGACCACTCCGCGTACGAGGCGGTCTTGGTCGGGTCGAATCGCGAAGACCGTACCGCTGCCCACCGAAGCGACCACGAACGGCGAGTGCGTGGTCACGTACATGCGCGCGTTCGGGAAGAGGCGACGCAACGCCGGCAGGATGCGCATTTGCATCGTGGGGTGAAGGCTCTCGTCAATCTCGTCCAGGATGAGCCAGAAATCTTGCTCGAGCGGAGAGAGGTCCGGCGAGGCCCACGTGATGCGGTGCAACCGGACCAGCAGATCGGCGAGCCAGGCGAAGGTGCTGCGGAGGCCTTCGCCCAAGAGGGCGAGTGGGACCGCTACGCCGTCGAGCTTCACGGTCGGGCTCGATTGGCCGAAGGGAAAGTCCAAGTCGACCTTGCGATCCAACGCTTCCGAGAGGGCGCGCGCGATCTCGTTCAGCATGCGCTGCTTGGCGTCGGCCAAGCGGTCGAGCTCTTCTCTGCGCTCTGTTGGCAAATCGCTCCGGCGAGCCTCTTTTTGCGCTTTCGCAACTTCGTAGTCGAGGTTGACGAGCAGCTGTCCGAAGTCCGCGGAGGCCGGTCGCCGTCCGTCTGGTAGGCCATCGACTTGGCCGAAGCCGAGTGCACCTTGGAGCGGTGGGCGATCAATCTCCGTCGGGCCTCGCGTCTCGACCACCGGAGTGACTTGGTGACCTTTGTAGGCGAAAGCCGCCCAGTGCAGTGGGGGATGCTTAGAGGCTTGTGCCGCCTGTTGGCAGCCAAGAACGCGCAGTGCGGCAAGTGCTTTGTCGTCTCGTTCGTGAGCATGCTGCACACTCACGGTGTACCCACCGCGCGCCGCTCCAAGGCGGCGGATGCGTTGACCGAGCTCGTCGCGCGGTTCGTTCAGCCCCTCACGGTCTATCCCCATTGTGTTCGGGGTTGGAGCGGCGGCGCAGGCGATCGCTTGCATGAGCGTCGTCTTGCCGCTTCCGTTCGGGCCCTCGAAGAGCACGAGCTCGCCGGGGCCCTTCGGCTCGGGGATCTCGAAGACCGCGTCTTCGAAGGGCCCGACGTTCTTCAGCTCGAGCTTGCTCACGCGCATGCGTGAAGTCTACCGCGAGAGGCGCCTCTCGGCCCAGCGAGCGAAGCAGGCGCGTGTGCTCACACCTCAAGCCGCAGCGGGGGCCTCTTCCTTCTTGTCCGCTTTTTCCGCCAGAAGACCGGGGAAAATGCGCTTCAAGATGGAGAGCGAGACGAAGCCGACCAGCACGGCGAACCACAGAGTGGCGAAGCGCACGAGCATCATGGCGCCGGTGGCTACGGCGGGGCCGACGTGTCCGAGGTCGTGCATCTGGCGGTTCAACAAGGTCTCGGTCACGCCGAGGCCGCCGGGCACGGGGATGATGGCGCCGGCCAAGGTGCTGGTCGCGTAGAAGAACATGGCGAGCGGGAACGACACCGGCTCGCCGAAGCCGTGCAGGATGATCCAGAGCGCCGTGCACTCGAGTGTCCACGCGCCCACCGAGAGCACGGTGGGGATCACGAGGTTCATGGGTGAGAGCAGCGTCTTCAGGCTGGCGTGAGCGGCGCGCGCCTTCTGGCCGATCTTCTTGAAGGGGCCGGGCAAGCGCTCGATGAGGCCGAGGATGCCGAGGCTCAAGGTCTCGCTCAAGACCACCACGATGAGTGCGGTGACGAGGCCCGCGCCCGCGCCCGCCCACACGAGGCCGCCCGCGAAGCCGAGCGAGCCGATGACGATGAGGATGACCACGCCGATGACGTCGGTCACGCGCTCGGCCACCACGATGGGCGCGGTGCGGGTCATCTCCACGCCGTACGTCTCGTAGAGCACGAGCGACTTGAACACCTCGCCCACCTTGCCCGGGCTGATGGTGAGCACGAAGCCCGAGAGGTAGATGAGGAAGCTGTGGCTCTTCTTGACGCCGCGAATGTCCAGGCGGGAAAGGTAAAATTCCCACTTCAAGAAGCGCAGGCAATAGTTGCCGAAGGCGAGCGCACAAGCCGCCGCGAAGGTCCACGCGGCGTACGAGTGGAGCGCCTCGCGCATCTTGCCGAGGCCGCTGTATACCGCGTACCCGCCGTAGAGCAGAACGCCGAGCAGCATCACGTAGAGAATCTTGCGGAGCGACAGCTTCACGAGGCGCCCTCTTTGGAGGCGCTGGTCGCGCGCTTGAGCACGCCGGCTCGCTTCAAGACCAGCAAGACCGCGAAGACCACCACCAGGCCGATGACCACGAAGAAGGCCGCGCGAGGCGCCTCCCACTTGCCGCGCGCGATGCCCGGATCGGGACGCGTCACGATCTCGGTGGGGCCGTTGTCCGCGGGGACGGACGGGGCCGCGGAGGACGAAGCCGGGCTCACCGAGGCGTGGGGCGGCGGGGCCTGAGAGGCGGGCGGAGCTTGCACCTTTCGGGGATTACACGTCTCACCGGGGGGACGGCAAGCGAGGCGTTTTTCCGCAAGGCGGGCTGCTCCGCGAGAATCGGGGGAGGACGTGGTAGAACCTTCGCCCGTGAGCGACGACAAGACGGTCGAACGAGCGGATTCCAAAACTTCTTCCAAGGCTCCTTCGGGCGCGGTCCCGGACGACGTGGTCCTGCTCGGCAAGGCCAAAGCCGCCAAAGAAGCCCTGCACGAGGCGCTGGGCGCGCGCGTGGTGGGGCAGTCGCAGGTCATCGACTTGATGCTGGTGGCGCTGCTCGCGCGCGGTCATGCGCTGCTCGTGGGCGTGCCGGGCCTGGCCAAGACGCTGCTCGTGGCCTCGCTGGCGGAGGCGCTGGGCCTCGGTTTCGGACGCGTGCAGTTTACACCCGACCTGCTCCCCGCCGACATCACCGGCACCGACGTGCTCCAGGAAGACGAAGACTCGGGCGGACTGCGTCGCCGGGTGCGCTTCCTTCCCGGGCCGATTTTCCACAACCTGGTCTTGGCGGACGAAATCAACCGCACGCCTCCGAAGACGCAGGCCGCGCTGCTGCAAGCGATGCAAGAGCGCCGCGTGACCGTGGGCACGGTGACGCACAAGCTTCCCGATCCGTTCCAGGTGTTCGCCACGCGAAACCCCATCGAGCAAGAGGGCACCTATCCGCTGCCCGAGGCGCAGCTCGACCGCTTCTTGCTCGAGGTGCACGTGGACTACCCGTCCGAGCTCGAAGAGCGCGAGATTGCCCGCAGGACCACCAGCGCCGAGATTCGCGACGTGCCCAAGGTGCTCACGGCCGATGAAGTCCGCGCGCTGCAAGACCTCGTGCCGCGCATCCCGGTGACCGACGCCGCGGTGGAGCTCGCCGTGGCGGTCGGCCGCGCTACGCGTCCGAAGGACAAAAAGGCGCCCGAGGCCGTGAATCACTACGTGCGCTTCGGCGCCGGCCCGCGCGGGTCACAAGCGCTCGTGCTCGCCGCCAAGGCCCGCGCTGCCCTGGCCGGAGAAGCCGCCGCCGACGTCGAAGACGTGCGCGCCATGGTGACCCCGGTCATGCGGCATCGATTGGTGCTTTCTTATCGAGCCGAAGCCGAAGGCGTGCGTGACGTGGATGTGCTGCGCAAGGTGATGGCGAATTTGGCGCTTTGACGCCGTATCGTGCCGAACAACAGGGGGGAGCGCGAGGGGGGAACGCCCTCGCCCCCGCGAAGTAGTCGTGATTGTCCGAAGGGAGCGCGAGGGCAAAGCCCTCGCAAAGAGAGACAAGAGCCCCACATGACCCTCGTCATCGTCGATACGAACCACGGCTCCTTCACCATCTCCCTGGATGCCGAAAAGGCCCCCAAGACCGTGGAGAACCTCCTCGGGTACGTGGACGCGAAGCACTACGACGGAACGATTTTCCATCGGGTGATCGCGGGCTTCATGGCGCAGGGCGGTGGGTACGACACGAACATGGAGAAGCGGCCCGTGCGCGCTCCGGTGCAGAACGAAGCGCACAACGGACTCGAGAACGTGCGGGGCACGGTGGCCATGGCGCGTACTTCGGATCCGCACTCGGCTACGGCGCAATTCTTCGTCAATGTGGTCGACAATGGCTTCTTGAACCACTCGGCCCAGAAGAGCGGGGGCTTCGGGTACACGGTGTTCGGCCAGGTGGTCTCGGGAATGGACGTGGTCGATGCCATCGTCGCGGTGCCCACGGGGGCCAAAGGTCCGTTCGCGAAAGACGCGCCCCTGGACGACGTGGTGATTCGCTCGGTGCGGCGGGGGTGAGACGGGCTCGTTCGCCTCGTGATCCGAGCGGTCTCCGCGTCGCTCGGTTGGGGAAGGCGGCGATGGCGTGAAGGAAGTCGACCGTAGGACGAGCGTCGAGGCTCGCTTCTGGAGCCTCGCGCCCGTCTCGCATCCTCTCAGGTCAAGGATAGGTCAAGGGCAGATCAAGGGCAGGCGGAGAGCTCGGTGAAGGCGGGCGCGCAGTTGCCGCTCGCGTCGCGGGCGTAACCTGGGTGGCAGGGTCCGTCTCCGGCGAGGGTGTAGGGCTCGCAGGTGCCGTTCGGAATGGGGCGCGAGCTTCCGGGGCAATAAGTGCCCTCGAAGTTGTCGAACGGTTGGCCGGCACCGACGGGCGTCCAGGCCTTGCAGGTGCTGGTCGTCTTCTCGCAATAGAGGCCCGTGGCGCACTCGACGTTCGTGCAGTCGGCGCCCGCTTTGGCCTGGGGCACGCAGGTGGTGCTCGTTTTGTCGCACGTCAGGCCAATGTCGCAGACGGGGCTCCGCTTGGTGGAGCACGGTTCGTTCGCTTTGCCGTAGGACACGCACGTGTTCGAGTCGCACCAATCGGTCTTCGCGCAACGAGGGGCGCTCGCCCCGCACGCATCGCCGGTCTTGGGCGCATAGCAGACGCCGCAGGCCGCGAAGCTATCGGCTGTGCAATAGCCGGAGGCGCACTGTCCACCGACCAAACACGACTTACCGAGCGCGAGCTTTCCCGCGCAGGCCGCGGGGGGCTCTTCGCGCAATACCGCGTCGCAGGCCTGGGTGGAGAACCCTTGGGCGCAGGTCTCGTCGAAGACGACGCCGGCGAGCTTGGCGTTCTGGCCGCAAATGGCCGAGATCTCGGCTTGGCAGCCCGGGGTCCCGCCATAGATGCTGTCGACTCCGAAGGGGGAGCAG
Source organism: Polyangiaceae bacterium (assembly GCA_965225775.1). Lineage (GTDB taxonomy): Bacteria > Myxococcota_A > Polyangia > Polyangiales > Polyangiaceae > JAAFHV01. Next base: position 918,318 of record OZ245328.1, read on the forward strand.
CGATTGAAGGCCGCGCAGTACGCCACCGCGTAGCGTTTGCATTCGTCCGAGACCTGAGGCCGAGCGATGGACGAGTCGGCGTCCGTGCCGGCGTCCACGTTGGCGGCCGCGTCCACGGTGCTCGCGTCCACGTCGGCGGGGGGCGTCTCGGTGCTGGAGCACGCGACGGCCCCGGCGACGATCACGGCGAGAGGGGCGGAGACGAGCGCGATGGGAGCGAGCGAGCGTAGGCGGAGCATGAGTGCCTCGTGGGGAAGGAAGGAAAGGAGCACGCCGAGCGTAAAGTCCGAACGAGTCGACGTGTGCCCTCCGCTCGGACGCAGGAGCAGTGACGGAGCCGCACGACAACCGATTCACCCGGCGTGCGGACCGGGAGGTCTCGAGGGCGTCTCGGTGGCGGGCGCGTGCCCGAATACCCGACCCGACCGCCTCCGCTCGAACGTTGGACGGCGCCGAAAGCGTGGTTCGCGCCGAGACTTCGGACGGGCGACGCTCGTTCGTGGCGCACGGCGTCGAGATGGGCGGGGCCGAAGGCGCTCGCGGCTTCACGCCTGGTCTCCACGCTGGGCGCGCCGCCCTTCGTGCCCGTGGCTTTTTCGACGACCGTGCTCGGTGGGCGCTCAGGTGAACGAGACGGCCGAGGTGGTCGCGCACGTCAATGCGGTCGTGAAGGGGAAGTAGGCGGATTCGAGCCGAACGCTCGGGCGCGCAGACGCGACGACGCTAGAGGCTTGTCGGGATTGGCCGACTGTCTTGGTGGAGTACCCTCGAGCGAGGCATTCCGACACTCGCGTGGCGAAGGATCACGCGCGTGCGCGCCCGATTCCGCTGCGAGCAATCGGTCGGCATTGCGGTCATGCGCTTGGCGCTCGAGTGGGAGCGGTGAGGTCGACTTCTTGCAATCCGGTCCGGCTCGCGCCGACGCGAAGAGGAAGACCATGCCCCATCCGTACCAGGCCGAGCGGGAGACGCTCGAGGACGACACCAACACCACGTTGATCGAAGGTCGAATGATCCTTCCCGGGGCGCAGACCCTGTTCGGGTTTCAGCTCTCGGCGCTCTTCACGACCGTGTTCCGAGAGCAGCTCTCGATGACCGACAGGTACGTTCACTTCGCGTCGCTCGCGCTCAATGCGGCGGCGATCGCCGTTCTGATGTTCCCGGCGGCGTACCACCGGCAGGTCATCCCCGGCGTGGTCAGCCGGAACTTCGCCGCTTTGGCCGGGCGAATGATGTTGGTCGCGCTCGCGTTCGTCGGAGCTTCCCTCAGCGCGACGATGTTCCTCGTGTGCGACTTGGTGTTCGAGTCGCGGGTGGCGGCCGCCGTGGGGGTGGGCGTGGCTTCGACCACGTTCTTCGTTCTTTGGTTCGTCTGGCCGCACCTCGCGCGTCGCAACCGAACCCGCCAAGAGCTCGAAGCGGAGCGATCGAGCGCGCACGATTGAGGCCTTCGGGTCGGCCAGTCCCATGCGCGAAGGGCGATGGGCGCGGCACGAACCGAACCGAACCGAACCGAACTACACCGCACGATTCGAACGCCCTCGCGATGGCCCTGGAGTCGCCCCTCGACGTGAACTAATCTGGTTCTAGGTGCCGTGAGCTCCACGGCGCTCGGGGGGTGGCACGCATGCGTCTGTCGAAGGTCGGGCTCGCGCTGGTCGGGTTGTCATTCCTGTCGCCGCGTTCGTTCGGCGAGCGTCCTGCGCCCGAGGTGCCCCTTACGACCCTGCCAGGGCACGCGAGCACCCGCCCGACCTCGGCCGAGACGGCCACGAGAGGTCCAGCGGGGTTCGGCGCGCTCCCCACGCGGTTCGAGGAGAACCGCGGGCAGGCCGTGGAGGGCGTGCGGTACGTGGTGAAGAGTCGCGGCCTCGGGGCGGCGCTCACGGACGAGGGGCTGACGCTCGCGCTGCCTGGGAATGACCGGGGCGAGCTTTTGCGGCTCCGCGTGGTCGGCGGGCGCGCGGTGACGCCGCGGGCGGAGCAGCGCCAAGCGACGCGCTCGAGCTACTTCTTCGGCCAAGACCCGAACCGATGGGTACGCGATGCGCCGAGCTTCGGTCGCGTGGTGTACCCGTCCGTGCGAGAGGGCGTGGATCTCGTGTTCCACGGGGAGGACGGTCAGCTCGAATACGACTTCGTGCTCGGGCCGCGCGCTTCGGTGCAGAGTCTCGAGGTGGAGGTCTCGGGCGCGCAGAGCCTCTCGCTCACCGAAGACGGCAGCTTGGCCATCACCACGCCGGGCGGCACGTTCGTGCAGCGAAGGCCGCGGGTATTCCAGCGCGGAGTGGAGGGTCGCCCGGTGGACGTGGGCGCGCGCTACGTCTTGCGGGAAGGTGGACGCTTCGCGTTCGAGATGTCCGCGTACGATGCCGAGCGCGAGCTGGTCATCGACCCGGTGCTCGAGTTTTCCACCTACCTCGGCGGGTCGGGCAATGACCGCGCGACCGCAGTGGCGGCCGATACGACGGGGATCTATGTCTCCGGATTGGGATTGAGCGGGTATCCGCTGCGTCACGAGATCGGCGGCTCGACCGGGGCGGGCTTCGTGGCCAAGCTCGACCCTTCGGGTGCGCTTCTCTACACGGCTTCGGTGGCGGGCGTCGGAACCGTGAGGGGCATCGCCGTAGACCCAGGGGGAGGGGCCGTGTTCGCCGGCACGACGGAGGCGGACGATCTGCCCGTGGTGAGCGCGTTTCAATCGACGCGGGCCGGCCTGGAGGATGGCTACCTGGTGAAGCTTATGCCGGACGGCAATGCGCTGCAGTTTTCGACGTACTTCGGAGGGGAGGCGGGCGATCGCGTCTACGCGCTGACCGCGGACGCCACGGGCCACGTTTTCGTGGGAGGTCGTACCGAGTCGTTTCTCTTTCCGACGCTGAATGCCGCCCAATCGACCCTTCGATCCTGGGACGGTTTCGTCGCCAAGTTCGGGAGCGACGGGACGCTCGACTACTCCACGTACCTCGGCGCTTTTGCCGGTGACTCGGAGGTTCGGGCCATTGCCGTTGATGGGCTCGGCCGCGCGCACGTGGTGGGGTGGACACTCTCCGACAGCTTTCCACCGGTGCAACCGTTCCCGTTCGCCCCCACGTTCTCCGTGGGCTTCTATGCCGAGCTGTCGTCCGACGGACGTTCCCTGCTCCGGTCGTCGTTCCTGGACAGCGTGGAGGGGCTCTCGGCCGTCGCGGTGGACGCTGCCGGCAGCGTGTACGTCGCGGGAAAGGGCTCAGGTCCTCTCGGTCTCGCGACGAAGACGTTCGGCGACGTGGCGCTCGGTCAATCGTTCGTGATGAAGCTGACCGGCGCGACCGTCGACTATTGCGACGTCTTCGGCGCCGACCTCGCGGGCGTGAAGCTCTCGGTCGACGCGCGCGGAAGTGCCATCGTGGTGGGTCGAGTCTCGGGGCCCATGCCGACCTCCAATGCTTTCCAACCCGCGAGCGGCGGCGGCTCGGACGCGTTCGTCTTCAAGCTCTCGCCGGACGGCCAAACCTTCGAGCTCGCGAGCTACCTTGGCGGGACCGGGAACGAGTCCGCCTCTGCCCTGGCGCTCGATGCTCGAGGCACGGCGTACGTGGTCGGCGAGACCGCGCTCGGGGGCTTCCCCACCGTTCGCCCGGCTCAGCCAATCCCGGGCGGAGGGACCGACGCCTTCGTGGCGAAGGTGGTCCCGCCGCCGTACCTGAGCCCCACGAGGGACGTCGTTCCGCGAGGCTCCTTGACCGTGGCCGCCTCCTCCGGAAGTGGCACCGGGTACGTCTATTCGTTCGCCAAGAACCTCTCGGGAGGCACGCTCGACGCGGCGACCGGAGCCTACGTGGCCGGCGCGCGGCCTTCGGCGGTGGACGAAGTGGTGGTGACCGACTCCAATGGAAATACGGCCGTCACGAGCATCACGGTCGGTCCTGGGGTGGGCGTGGTTCCTGCCTCGCCCACGCTGCTCCCGCGCACCAAGCTGACCTTCCGCGGCGCAGGCGGGAGCGGCGAAGGGTATGTGTTCGCCATGTCGAAGAACGGCTCGGGAGCGACCTTCGACGCAGCCAGCGCGACGTACACCGCGGGCGATGTGTCGTTTGCGGTGGACACGTTGACCGTGGTCGATTCGCTGGGCAACACCGGGTCGACGAGCATCACCGTTTCGCGTCTGGGTTCGGACGAGGGCGATGCGGTCGGCGATGCGGGCGTGGGGGATGGCGGGGCGGACGGTGGCGTGCAGGACGCGGGCGTGGAGGCGGGGACTGCGGACGGGGATGCGGGGGAGCCCAATGGGGGCATGTCGGGTGGGGGGTGTGATTGCCGGACTGGGACGGGAAGGGGTGGCGGTGGATTGGCGGCTGGGGTGATGGTGGTGGTGGTGGGGTTGGTGGTTGGGAGGAGGCGGCGGGGGTAGGGGATCCGTCGGCCGGTCCCGGGGGCCGAGACACGTTTCGTCCGAGCCCGATGTGCGCATCCGTGTCGCGTTGCGTCGTCTTTGGTTTGCCTTGACCAACGGTGGACTGCTGGGTCTACTGGAGAATGGCGGTTTAGTTCACTGAGTCACGTAAACCCCTCGGTTAGACGGAGTGGCGATGGGCGATGATGCTTCGGTTCGGCTTTCTCGGATTACTGCAGCTCATGTGCGCTCAGTCCTGCGGAGGATCGATGAGGAAGGTGTTCCGCCTGGAAGGCAATCCACTCGCTTCTCGTTGAGGGTGGGTGAGAAGCGCTATCCGCCCAAGTATGTTCTTTCCCTTGCTGCCGGGCTCGCTTCAGGGAGAGAGCTTCATCCAAGTGAGTTCGCTGGTGGTAGCCAAACCAACATGATTCTTGCTCGTCTTGGATTCGTCATCGTAGGACCCGACGATGCGCCGATTCTAGAGACCGCAGCGAGCGCAGAACCGCGGGAGCCGAAGGCTCCTAAGACGGCGAGCCCCAGGCTCACCTCGCAAAGGTCGAGCGTTGCTTCAGCCCGCGTGGCAGATCGCGGTTCCAACGGTCTCAAGGTCGCGCTGGTTGTCCCGTTCGTCCACTCACGAACGCGAGCGCGTAGCTTCCCGGTCGAGGCACTCAAGCGCGACATCGCCGCCGGTGCCGTGGAGGTGGTCGTCTTTCCTGAGATGCACTGCGACGCAACCGTGGAGCAGGCGCAGTCCGTGGTCGACGCGGAAGCGCGCGCTCTTGGTTGCCCGGTCCTTATGGGAGTGTGGGCGAGCGGAGCGTATCAGACGGCGTTCTACAGTAATCCGTTCGCCAAGCGAGGTGAGACGTCTTCCCATCGGTACTTCAAGCACGCGACGTCCGAGCGTCTGGCCTACGAATGGCCGGGATACAAGCAGCATCGCGACGAGATGTTCGCGCCGATTCGGCTGCGTGGGACCTCGATCGGCGTGCAACTCTGCCATGACATGTTCTTTGGCCTCGTGAGTGCACGGCTCCGCGCCGAGGGCGCCGAGGTGCTGGTCGACCTGACAGGGAGCAACGTCAACGGAGCCAAGTGGACGAACGTTCTGCGAGGGAGGTCCATCGAGCACGGTTGCCCTATGCTCTGCACGATCTCGGACACGGAAGGGAAAACTGGACTGGCCACGGCGCTTGCATTCTCGAACGGTCGAAAGCTTCACGCCGAGGTGAACCGACTGGATGGACGACACGGCTCGGGTGGCTACGCCGTCTTTGACACGAACGGCAACCGCTTCGAGCTCGAGCCCGACGCGTCGACCGAGCAGTCCTACTCGGACAAGGTCTACGACACGATACGTATCGGCCTTGGGTCATCGCGTAAGGACCTCGATGTGTCCGTCACCATCGCTGCGGGAAAACCTGTAATCGCGGGGGCTCGCCCCGCGTCCGTCTCTGCTCCGGGCTGGGTCGGATTCGAGACGAGAGCGGGGCGCCTCGGAGTGCTCGGCCTCTCCGCGGCCTCGCTCCGCGATCCGACCGCCATCTTGAGGATGGAGCCGACAACGACCGTCTTCTCCCAGCACGTCGTCGTCTACGTGGGCGGTCCCGACGACGAGCTTTCTCATGACGAGATCGTGTGTATGCTCCGGCTGCGCGCAATCGAGCACCGGATGGCGGTCGGCTATCTGTCGCCCTCCATCCGCGAGATGATCAAGACGAATCGCTACAAGAACATCCAGCGCTTCGCGGAGCAGGACGGCGTCTTCGGCCTGGATGGGATGTTCATGGGCGGGACCTTCTCGAGCGCGAGCGCCGATGCGTCTGGGCTCGGAATACCGGACCGCTACATCGCCCAGTACTTGAGCCTGATGGGGTAGCTGGTCCGGCCGGTTCCGTTCGACCTCGCCCTCACGCCCGCATCAAACGGCAGGTGTACGTCGGCCTGCCCGTGCCTTCGTATGCTCCGGCCATGTCGACGACGCACCCGGCCTTCGCGATTCGAGCCGGTGCCCTCGAGCGCACCTTCCGGCCCCTTTTCTCCGGTAGCCTAGGTTGGGCTTGTGGTCAGCGCTTCCGCCCGGTTAGCCTGCGCGATGCGCTGGTTAACCAGCGCAAGCCGGAGCGTCTCTCATGGTGAAGGTTTTCGGAGGTCGCATGTCATCGCCAAGCCCGGTTCCGTGCCTGGCTGGCGCCTCTTCTGGGCGGGTCTGATGGTCGAAACGTTGGATCTCGAGCGACTCTTCAAGTTGCGAGCGGTCGTGGGCCGATTCGGCGAGATGGACCTCGCGAAGTGGTGGAACACGAAGGGGCAGCTCGGACGGCTTGGTGCCGCTGCACTTCGGCGAGGCTTTCCGCGCACGCACCGCTTCGCGCAGGCGCGCTCGGTGTTCGCGGTCGCCGCCCACCGCTGCACGGAAGTCTTCGAGCCGCCGGGCTGCGTCACGCTTTGGCGCCTTCCCGAGTCCGTCGAGGAAGCTTTCGACGCGCGCTGGGAGCACTGGCTGGACAACGCGAGCGAATGGACCAGCTTCTTCGAGAAGCTCGACGCCCTTGCTGGTGCAGACCTCGTCGCGCTCCTCCGCTCGTTCGAGCTCGTGGAGGCGACAGAGGTCGAGGCCTACGCCAGGTTGAAGCGCTCTGCAGAGGGGCGGGCAGTGCCCTTGCCTGGGATCTTCTCCGGAACGGACGCGGATGTCGCACTTCTGGCGCTCGGGTTCGCGCGTGGGGAGCCTTCCGCGCTCGCCGTCCCGTACGCCAGGAGGCCCGAGGCATGAGGGCCGGCTCGCGGGCGAACGTCGCCTCGTCCTTCACCGCCGTGAAGGGCGCGATGATCGAGGAGACGTATGCCGTGTTCGCGGCATGGGACTTCGAGCGCTCGAAGCGAGACAACCTCGACCGTCTGCGGGAGGAAAACTTCATCGGCGCAAAGACCGCCACATGGCTGCGGGACGTCGCGAAGGTGCTGAACCGGCGTTTCGATCCCGCCGGTCGCGACCGGCCACTCGTCCAGCTGGCGAAGCGCGGGTTGCCCATGGAGGAATGGAAGCCGCTTCTCCTTTGGCACATGACCCGGGACGAGTTCTTGGTCCGCGACTTCCTGGAGACCTGGCTATTCGGCGTCTATGATGCAGGCGCCTTCCGCGTCCGTACCGAGGACGTCGAGAAGTACCTCGCCGACATCGGCAAGCGTGGCGGAACGACCGAGCACGCCTGGTCGGAACAGACCACGAACCGCGTGGCCGCCGGACTTCTCAAGCTTGCCGTCGACTTCGCGCTGCTGCGTGGCTCCGTCGCCAAGGAGTTCGCGTCTTTCCACCTGCCCGAGCGCAGTTTCCTCTATCTACTGCACGCGATGCGCGACGAGCAGCGGAGCCCCGGCAAGCTCGTCGGGTCGCGCGAATGGCGCCTGTTCCTCATGCGCCCTGCCGATGTCGAGCACGAGCTCCTTCGCCTTCACCAATACCGCAAGCTCGACTACCAGGTTGCGGGCAGTCTCGTGGAGCTCTCGCTGCCCTGCGCGAGCACGAGTGAGTACGCAGAGAGGATGGTTGCATGAGCGACCTCGAACACCGCCTCACGCAGAACCTCGAGCCCATACTCGCTCTACCCGATCCGCGGGAGCGCATCAGCTCGTACCATGACATGCCCTACGCGCTCTTCCGCTACGACCCGGAGGAGGAATTCGCCCTGCGGCAGCAGGTTACGTTGCTGGAGACTCGGCTGTCCCAAAAGGGCAAGCACATTCGCCGCATCTCGCTAGCCCAATGCCTTGACGCCGCAATGCGACTGCAACGGCCACTTGAGCAGTGGTTCGACGTCGAACGACAGCTCGGGACGGAGACCGTGGTCGAGACGGTGCACGCGGTGCTCTCCGAGGGCGAGTCGTCGCTCGTCGACCTTGTCGCGTCGCAGCTCCCGGAGGAAGGCGACCCGCTGCACGACCTCGTCTTCATCCTGAGGACTGGCGCCCTCTTTCCCGTGTACCGCACCTTTTCCCTGCTCGAACAGCTCAAGGGCCGCGTCCACGTTCCGACCGTTCTCTTCTACCCCGGCGAGCTCGATGGCGCCGCTGGCCTGCGGTTCATGGGGGTGCTCGACGCGGAGCACAACTACCGCCCGAAGATCTTCTGATGTGCCTGCACGAATGCCGGTGTGCGAACCTGCACAACGGTTGAGGATCACGACCATGACGACGCCCATCAAGACGCTGTTCGCCAACGACATCCACCGTCGGATCGAAGAGGTCATCAAGGTCGACCAGACGGACGACGAAGTCATCCGCGACGAAATCAACGAGTATGTCGTCACGGACGCGATCCGCACGCACTACACGGGCATCTTCGATGCCTATCGCGAGACTCCGAACAAGCCGCACGAGGGCATCGCCATCTGGGTGTCGGGCTTCTTCGGCTCCGGTAAGTCGAGCTTCGCCAAGATGCTCGGCCTCTCGATCGCGAACCGCACCGTCGCGGGCGAGTCGGCGGCCGAGCGTTTCGCCGAGCGCGCGGGCGACAAGAAGCTCCACGTCTTGCTCAAGGCCATCAACGAGAAGATCCCGACACACGCGGTCATCTTCGACGTCTCGACGGATCGAGGCATTCGCAGCGGCAACCAGACGCTCACCGAGATCATGTACGGGCTCTTCCTCCAGAGCTTGGGCTACGCGAAGGATCTCGACCTGTCGGAGCTCGAGATCGGCCTCGAGGAGAAGAGCCAGCTTGCGCGCTTCGAGGAGGAGTACAAGCGCCTCTTCAAGAAGGAGTGGGCCTCCGAGAAGGGCAAGGTCGCCTTCGCGCTGTCGGAGGCAAGTCGGGTGCTCCACAGCCTGGACCCTGACACGTACCCGATGGCCGATTCTTGGGTGAAGGCCGTCAAGAACAAGGCCGATATCACGCCGGGCAAGCTCGCCGAGCGCGCGGGCGAGCTGATGAAGCGGCGGAAGCCCGGGCTCTCGCTGATGTTCGTGGTCGACGAGGTCGGCCAGTTCGTCGCTCGCGACGTGCAGAAGATGCTCGACCTGCAGGCTATCGTGCAGAGCCTCGGCGTGAAGGGGCGCGGGAAGCACTGGGTCGTCGTGACGTCGCAGGAGAAGCTAGGCGAGCTCGTCTCGGGCCTCGACGACAAGAAGATCGAGCTGGCGCGCCTGATGGACCGCTTTCCGCTTCAGGTCCACCTCGAGCCGAGCGACATCTCGGAGGTCACGAGCCGGCGCGTGCTCTCGAAGAACGCCGCCGCGCAGGCCGCGCTCGGGAAGCTGTTCGACGAGCACCGTGGTCGCCTCACCGAGCACACGCGGCTCACGGCCGAAATCAGGCTCCCGGAGCTCTCACGCGAGGCGTTCATCGATCTCTACCCGCTCCTCCCCTACCAGATCGACCTCATCATCCAGGTCGTGTCGGGGCTGCGTACGCAGGGCGGCGCCAGCAAACACGTCGGTGGCGCGAACCGCACGATCATCAAGCTCGCGCAGCAGCTCCTCATCAACCCGGCCGTGAACCTCGCCGACGCAGCGCTCGGCCACCTCGTGCGCCTCGATCAGGTCTACGACCTCGTCGAGGGAAACATCGGGTCGGAGGTGCGGGCCAAGATCGCCGCCATCTCGAAGGAGCTGAACCACCCGCTCGCGCAGGCGGTGGCGAAGGTGATCTGTCTGCTCCAGTACGTGAAGAGCGTTCATCGCAGCGCCGAAAACGTCGCGGCGGCGTTGCATGGGAGCGCCGGGGGGGACTCGCAGCTTGCCTCGGTGAAAGAAGCGCTACGGGAGCTCGAGGCCGCCCACAAGGTGCGCCACGGCGACGACGGCTACCGCATTCCAACGCCCGCCGAAGACGACTGGGAGCGCCTGCGCTACGGCATCACCGCAAAACCGGGAGACTCGCACCGCCTCTACTCCGAGGTGCTGTCGGCCTTTTGGCAGCCGCAGCCCTCGCACACGCTCTTCGACACCAAGACGTTCAAGGCAGGCCTCGCGATCCACGGCCGTGAGCTCAACGCGGGCGACTTGGTCTTCCAGGTGCACCTCGCCAATCCTGACGAGAGCTTCGAGACGCTCGCTGGCGAGCTTCGCACCCGCAGCCAGCAAGAGCGGAAGCATGTGTTCTGGGCCATCGCCCTCACCGAGACGATCCACCGCGAAGGGGAGGAGCTTTTCCGCTCGAAAGAGATGCTCGCGCGGAAGGAGCGGGAAACGAAGGGCGAAGACACGCCGGCCCTCATCGCCGAGGAGCGCGTTCGTCTGCGCCGGCACGGTGACGAGCTTCGCCGTCTGCTCCGCGCGGCGTGCCTCTCCGGCCGCATCTATTTCCGCGGCAACGATAGGAGCCCCGGCGACCGCGCGGTCGACGTTGGCAAGACGGCCTCGGAGGTGCTCGGCCAGGTGCTGCCCGACGTGTTCGATCGATTCAAAGAGGCAGCCGCCAAGGCGACGGACGTGAAAAAGGGCACCGACGCCCTTTTCACGGCGGAGAACCTCCAGGGGCTCCCGAGCGTGTTCGGCGGCATCGGGCTCCTTCGCGACGAAAAGGGCAAGACCGTCTTCCGAACCGAGAGCGGCCCGCTGAAGGAGGTCCTCGACCGCATCGACGAACGCGCGAACTACGGTGACACGGCCAGCGGCCGCTACCTCGCCGACGAGCTTGCCAAAGAGCCCTTCGGGTGGGACTTCGAGGTCGTACGCTTGTTCGTGCTGTCGCTCTTGCGCTCTGGCAAGATCGAGGCGACCAGCAAGGGCCAGACGCTCGACAGTGTCACCGGCGTCGAAGCGCGCGACACGTTCTCGAACAACAACCTGTTCCGGCAGGCGGCCTTCCGCCCTCGCTCCGGAGGCTGCGACTTCGCGACGATTCTCCAGGGAGCGGAGCAAGCGAAGGAGGTCTTCGGGCTCGAAGCCAAAGAAATCGAGGAGAGTATCGTCGCTGGCCTGATTCGCGAGGCCCTGGGCCGAGAGGAGGAGCGCATCCAGAACACGCTGGTCACGCTCCGCTCGCGTCACCTGCCCGGGAGCGAGATCTTGCAGGCCGCGGCGGACGCGATCCGGAGCATTCGCTCGCGCCGTGACTGCCCTGCGATTCAGGAGTTCTCTTCCGCGCACCGCAGCTTGAAAGAGGCCATCAAGCGCGCCGGGGAGCTCGAGCAGCTGCTCACCGCACCGCGGCTTCATGACCTCGAGCGCGCCCGTAAGGCGCAGGGCGTGCTCTGGGGGTTCCTGAGCCAGGAGGCGGACATCGCCGACGAGCTTCGCACGCGCGCCGCATCGCTCGAAGATTTGGTCGCGCGGGAGACGTTCTTCAAGGAGCTCCCCGCCATCGAACAGCACGCCAGGGCCATCGAGTCCGCGTACGCGCATCTCGAGACCGAGGCGCTCGAGGCTCGCATCGCGGCGTACACCTCGGCTTTCGACAAGCTCACGAAAACGCCGGGCTGGTCGGACCTCGATGAGCACCAGCAGCGCCGTCTAGCCGAGCCCTTCGAGCGCTGCAAGAAGCGTGGCCCCGAGCAAGTGCCCATCCCCCAGCTACGCGCCGACCATGACGCCTGCGATGGGCGCCTACGGGCGGCCGTCGCCGAGCTGCGACGCATCCTCGACGGAGAGCGCGTCGTCGCCGTGAGTGTGGGTAGCTACTTCGCGGGAGGCGTCGAGACGGAAGAGCAGCTCGAAGCCGCCCTCGACGGGCTTCGAGAAGAGTGCTCGCGCCTGATCGGTGCGGGCAAGAAGGTCATCGCGCAGTAGGAGAGGGACTATGGCTATTGACGACACCGTGATTGCAGGAGCCGTGGAGCGGTACTCGCGCGAGTACGATCGTTATCTGAAGCTCTGTTCGCGAGTGGCCGATATTTGCCGCGACGAGGTCGTCCAGGCGAACGCGATCCGAGCGCAGGTGACCTTCCGGGCCAAGCGGCCCCGCAGCTTGGAGAACAAACTGCGGAAGTTCTCAGCCGAAGGGAAGAAGTCGATGAACTCCATTGAGGATGTCTTCCTCCAGGTGCGCGACATGGCGGCGGTGCGAGTCGCCACCTACGTGCAGGCTGACGAGAAGCGGGTAACGGAGGCGCTTCGCCACCGCTTTCGCGACCCAAGTCTACCGGCCGGGAACGTCACCTTCGAGATCAAGGACAAACATATCGCGGACACCGCAAACTTCTACCGAGCGACCCATCTCGAAGTCTTCCTTACGGGGGACGACCTCATCGGGACGTATGCGAACGTTGCTTCGGTCCCGTGCGAGATTCAAGTGTGCAGCATGATTGCCCATGTCTGGAACGAAATCGAGCACGACATCGGCTACAAACCGACGCGCCCGCTGTCGGAGTCGGAACGAAGGCTTCTCGGGTCCCTCGGGCACCTCACGCGAACCGGAGACGGTCTCATCACCGAGCTGCTCAAAGCAACGGATGCCGAGGACCAGGCCCGAGACGGAGCGTTCGCCGATGTTCATGACTTCGTATCAAGGATGCGGAAGCTATTTCCAGCCGACAGATTCGCCGACAACGCGGGTCAACTCTTCGACGAGCTGAGCGCACTAGGCATAAGGAAACCTGCCGACTTGCCTTCGGGGACCCTCTCAGTCGAAGAGGCACGCGAAACACTCAGCGCTTTCGCGAACGAGCTCCTTGCGAAGTCAGACACTCGCTACGAGCTCGACGCGTCCACCGCTGATGTGCTCTTCGTAGCCGTTCTCCCGGCGCTCGCGAAAAGGATCGTCGACAACCACCCGACGGGCCGTGGGAAAGGCGCGCCAACGCGCCTCAGCTGGTTTGCCGCCCGATGGCTCGACAGACAAACGAAAGCCTGATCGTCTACCATGGACAAGGACACACGCAACGCCATCGAACGCGCGACTCAGCGCGCGCGGAAGCTCCTCGAGGAGGACTTCGCCGCGCAGCTCGAGGGCGACTTCGACGTGCACAAGGACGGCGAGGTGGCTGCTGAGGCGGGCAAGCACCTGTCGGCTCGCCAGGCGTTCTCGCGCGAGCGCGTCGTCGCCGCGATCGAGCATAAGCGCTCCGCAGGAATGAGCCCGGCCGACGCCGGCCGCGACTACCTGCGCGACGCCGCGTTCACGACGCTCAATCGCTTCGTCGCACTCAAGATGCTCGAGGCCCGCGACCTGGTGCAGGAGTGCATCACGAAGGGCGAGCAGTCTGCCGGGTACCGCGAGTTCTGCGGCATGGCGCCAGGGCTACCGCTCCTGTCCGAGAGCGCGGGCTACCGGCTCTACCTCGAGTCGCTCTTCGACGAGCTCTCGACCGAGGTGAAAGTTCTCTTCGACCGCCGCGACCCGTCGAGCGTGCTGTGGCCGAAGCGTGCGACGTTCGAACAGCTTCTGGATCTTCTGAATGCCGCCGAGCTCGCTCGCGTCTGGGGCGAGGACGAGACCATCGGCTGGGTGTACCAGTTCTTCAATGGCCAGGACGAGCGCCGGAAGATGCGGGAGGAAAGCCAAGCGCCGCGCAACAGCCGCGAGCTGGCCGTGCGCAACCAGTTCTTCACGCCGCGGTACGTGGTGCAGTTCCTCACCGACAATACCCTCGGTCGCATCTGGTACGAGATGCGCCGGGGCGACACCACGCTCGCACAGAAGTGCGAGTACATGGTGCGGCTGCCGAACGAGCTTTGGTGCTCCCAACACCTTGGCGCTGATCCTTGGGTCGAACAGGCGGTGAAGGGAACGTGGAGCGCGATTCCCCAGGACTTCAACTGGTCGCAATCGGCGGCGTTCGCGCACGTCATCAATGGGTATGAGCTCGCGCCGTCGCTCGGCCTCGGGGATGTCAGCGAATTCGCGAACGCGCGAAGCACGGCTGCCCATCGCACGGGGACGTGGGAAGGCAGCGCGCTTGAGCTGTGGATATGCCTTTTCTTCGAGCACCGACGCGCAAGGCACTCGGGTTACGAACCGGAGGGAGACCACCTTCGGCTGCTCGACGCGCTCTGTCAGCGACTCCGCGCGGTGCTCATCGAGGAGGCTGCGGGGGGTAAGGCTCCACGGTTCGTCTTGCACCGCGCCAAGAAGGATCCGCGCGACCTGCGCGTGCTCGACCCCGCGTGCGGCAGCGGTCACTTTCTCCTCTACGCCTTCGACCTTTTGCTTCCGATTTACGAGGAGGCCTACTCCGACTCCGCGAGCCCGCAGAGCGAGGCGACGGGGAATACACTTGCTGATGATTACTCCAGCATTGAGGCGCTACGGAGAGTCCTCCCCGCCTTGGTGCTCGCGCATAACCTTCACGGCGTCGACATCGACCCTCGTTGCGCGCAAATCGCGCAGGTTGCGCTGTGGATGCGCGCACAGCGGGCGTACCGGGACTTTGGCACCGGGCGAGGCGAGCGCCTGCAGATTCGTCGCTCGAACATCGTCGTGGCCGAGCCGCTCGTTGCCGATGAGAAGATCGCCAAGGAGTTCGTGGCCAAGCTGGGCGACGCGGAGCTCGGGCGCGTGTTCACGTCGCTGGTCGAGTCGCTGAGCCTTGCGGGCGATCTCGGGCTCTTGCTGCGCGTCGAGCAGCTCGTCGCTCGCCAGGCAATGCGGGGCCAGACAGGAGATCTGTTCGCGCCCCCCGAACAGCGAATCCGGGCTGCGCTAGATCGCTTCATGCGTGAGGCTGAAGGATCGACGAATACGCGGCGCCGACTCTTTGCCGACGATGCCGCGCACGGCGTGGCATTGCTCGGGATTGCGGAGAAGAAATTTGATGCGGTGTTGATGAATCCTCCGTTCGGTGCTGGGAGTTCGAGATCGAAGAAGGAGTTTGAGACGGCATATCCAAGGTCAAAGAACGACTTGTACGCTGCGTTCGTTGAGCGCGGTATCGAGATGCTCGCGTCTCATGGACGAGTTGGCGCGATTACGTCTCGTACTGGGTTTTTCCTGTCGAGTTTCCAGAGGTGGCGCGAGGAAGTTCTCCTCAAGGACGCTCCACCCGTTGTGTTTGCGGACCTCGGGGCGGGAGTACTTGACAGTGCGATGGTTGAGACTGCTGCGTATTGCCTGGAGGTGAGCTTATGACCAGCATATTTCTCCGCGTGGTCGATGTTCCGGTCGAGGAAAAGGCCGTGGAGCTACGCCGCGCCGCTTCAGCAATCCACGAGCAGCGCAATGAAGACGCTGTCTTTGAACGCGATACGGCGCTCTTTGCTGCCGTGCCGCGGAGCCCGTTTGCTTACTGGGTCAGTGATCACTTGCGATGCCTCTTCAAGCAATTGTCCCGCTTCGAGTCTGGCGGCCGCGAGGCGAAGGTCGGACTGCAGACTAGCGACAACTTCAGGTTTTGCCGGCTGTCATGGGAAGTCGATCGGGCGTGCGCGCCGAGCTGGGTTCCATACGCGAAAGGTGGGGCATTTTCGACCTTTTACGCGAATGTTTATCTGATGGTGCGTTGGCACGCGGACGGCGCAGAGGCGAAGGCGTGGGCTGGTAGTCTCTACAATAACTCCCACTGGTCGCGCATCATGATGAACTCATCGATGTACTTTCGTGCGGGACTAACCTGGCCGCTTCGTACAAACGGTCTGTCTTTTCGTGCGATGCCTGCGGGCTGCATCTTTGCCCATAAGGGGCCCGCGGCCTTCGTCGATGGGGATTCGCCGGGTGAGTTGTTCGCCCTCTGCGCCTTAGTCAACTCGACCGCCTTCGGCTACCTCGTCGCACTGCAAGTTGCGCGTACCGAGCTCGCGCAGTCGTTCGAGGTCGGGCTTATACAGCAGACACCCGTTCCTAACCTTAGTGAACAGGACGCGTCAGCTCTCACTCGGGCCGGGCTTCGCGCTTGGTCGCTCAAGCGATCTCTCGACACGACTCAAGAGAACTCTCATGCGTTTCTTCTCCCCTCCGGTCTAAGCGACATCAGCGGCATCGATCGCATGTCGATCGGGAGCGAGCTTGCCTCGATTCAGAAGGACATCGACGGTATCGTGTTTTCTGCCTACGGCATCGTCGGCGAAGAGCGTGTCGTGGTTGAGGCGTGGTCGAGTGGTGCGGCGTCAAGGGCAACCGTCCATCTCGAGGCGGCCGAGGACGACATCGATAGTAGCGAAGACGAAGCAGCTGTCGGCACCGCAGTCGACGCCGTTATGTCGTGGCTCGTCGGGGTCGCATTTGGCCGCTTTGATCTGCGTCTCGCCACCGGCGAGCGCGCCATTCCGCCCGAGCCCGAGCCCTTCGACCCGCTGCCTTCGCGTTCGCCCGGCATGTACCCCGAGGGCGAAGAACCCGCCGAGCGCCCCGATGTCCTCGTCGACGACGAAGGCCACGCCGACGACCTCGCCGTGCGTGCCATCGCTATCGCCGAGCGCGTGAAGGTCGATGCGCCCGAGAACCTCCGCGCGTGGCTCGCGAAGGAGTTCTTCCCGCTGCACATCAAGATGTATTCGAAGAG
Organism: Polyangiaceae bacterium; assembly: GCA_965225775.1. Taxonomy (GTDB): domain Bacteria; phylum Myxococcota_A; class Polyangia; order Polyangiales; family Polyangiaceae; genus JAAFHV01. The sequence continues at coordinate 935,076 of OZ245328.1, forward strand.
CCGTCGCAAAGCGCCGATCTACTGGCAGCTCGCGACTCCGTCGGCGACCTACTCGGTGTGGCTCTACGTTCACGCCTTCAGCAAGGACACGCTCTTCCGCGTCCGGAACGACTACGTCGTGCCCAAGCTGGCACACGAGGAGCGCCGCCTCGAGTCGCTCACGAGCGAGCTTCGCGACGGTGCGACCTCCGCCCAGCGAAAGCAGCTCGCCGCGCAGGAAGCGTTGGTCGAAGAGCTGCGCGCCTTCCTCGACGAGGTGAAGCGTGTCGCGCCGCTCTGGAATCCGAACCTCGATGACGGCGTCATCATCAACTTCGCGCCTCTCTGGCGGCTCGTTCCGCAGAACAAGTCTTGGCAGAAGGAGCTGAAGTCCACGTGGGATGCGCTCTGCGAGGGGAAGTATGACTGGGCCCATCTCGCGATGCACCTCTGGCCTGAACGGGTGGTGCCCAAGTGCGTCAAGGACCGCAGCCTCGCGATTGCCCATGGGGTCGAGGAGGTCTTCTGGGTGGAGGGGACCGATGGGAAGGAGGCCGGCAAGTGGACCGCCCGAAAGACGCCCACCCGGAGTGTGGACGAGCTCGTGCGTGAGCGAACCTCGCCGGCCGTGAAGGCCGCGCTGAAGAGCTTGCTTGAAGCGCCTGCGTCGAGCGGTGCTGCTAAGAAGACGAGAAGAGGCGGAACGAATGCTTGAGTCCCTTCACCTGAAGAACGTCGGACCGGCGCCCGAGATGACGATGGACCTCGCCCCGAGGTTGAACCTGCTCACGGGGGACAATGGGCTTGGAAAAAGTCTGCTCCTCGACTGCGCGTGGTGGGCGCTCACGCGGATGTGGCCTGTCACCTGGGGCGGCAAGGGAATCGTGCCAGCCACGGAGCTGGCTGAGATCGACTGGGTCGAGCAGCGGGGAGCGCAGTCCCTAGCGTCGCGCGCCAAATACGATTTCACCGAGGCACGTTGGCATCGGGAAGTCGAATTCGATCCAAGCACGTCGTACCTGGACCGTGATGAAAGCCGTCGATCTGGCGCGCTAGCGCTCTACCTGCGGGTCGACGGCGGAATCTCCGTCTACGATCCGTTGCGGGAGGGCGAGCCTTGGAAGCATCGATTTGGTCGTACTGGATTTGCCGACGATACGGGCGTCTTTCAGTTTGGTGAGCGGGACATCTGGGATGGGCTGACGCTCGCCTCCGACCCGTCTGTCCGCTTCAACGAAGGCCTCGTCCGTGACGTCGTCCGCTGGGCATTGGAGCCGGGAAACGCCGAGTTCGACGAGCTTGCGGGCCTCATTGAGCGGCTCGCCGGGCCGGACCAGTACCGACTTACGCGCAAGGTGGAGCGTGTCTACGTCGACGACCCACGTGACTTCCCGATCGTGACGGGGCCGGCCGGCGAACTTCCGATAGCCCACGCGCCGGCCGGCTTACGCCGGATCCTTGGCCTCGCGTACCTCATCGTGTGGGCGTGGCGTGAACACGGGATTGCCGCGCGCCTCAAGAGGCGTCCGCCGAATACGTCGCTCGTGCTGCTCATCGATGAGGTGGAGAACCATCTCCATCCAAAATGGCAGCGTACGCTCCTTCCTAGCATCCTTGGCGCACTCGGCCACGACGTTCAGCTTCAGGTCGTCGCTACCACGCACTCGCCCCTCGTTCTCGCTTCGGTCGAGCCGGTGTTCGACGTTGCGAAGGACGCGTGGTTCGACCTCGATCTCGAACAGCATCGGGTCGTTCTCAGGAAGCGCCCGTTCATCCGCCGCGGCGAGGTGGGCAACTGGCTTGTCAGCGATGCGTTCGACCTGAAAGAGCCGCGCTCGCTGGAGAGCGAACAGGCCATCGCCCGTGCACAGGCTGTGCTCGACGCAGAGGCTCCTTCGCGGGATGACATCCAGGCAGCGGACAAGGCTCTCCGCGAGGCGGGGCTTCCCGACATCGATCCGTTCTGGGTTCCCTGGGGCTACTTGATGGAGCAGCAGAAGGCCGCGGGGAGAACGCCGTGATCCCGGTGACCCTCGCCCCAGAACCCGCCGACTTCGACGCGAAGGTCCGGCAGCCCGGGCTCGCGGCGATCGACGAGCTTGTCGGACGTGAGCCTCGCCTCAAGCGCTCCGGTCCGCGACGCAAGAGAGTCGCCGAGACGGAAGCAGGTATCTCGGCAAGCACCTTTCCCCCGCTCTGGCGCGCGGCCCTCGACGACATGATGACCGTCTACGAACAGCGCTGCGCGTACCTGGCGATGTTCATTGAGCACACAGGCAATCCGACGGTCGACCACGTACTCCCGAAGTCCTTGGCGTGGGACAAGGTCTACGAGTGGACGAACTACCGACTCTGCACCGGTGTGGTGAACTCCAAGAAGGGTGACTTGGTGGGACTCGTCGATCCCGTTGAATCCGAGGTTGGCTGGTTCGCGCTCAACCTGGCTACCTACCGGGTCGTGCGTGGCGAGAGGGCCCCCGCCCCCTTGCGAGAGAAGGTCGACGCGACCTTGCCGCTCCTGAACCTGCGTGACTGCTGCGCGCAGCGAAGGCGCTACGTGACGGACTACCGGCTCGGCCCGGGCAACAAGGGCATCGACCTCTCGTACCTCGAGCGGCGCGCGCCATTTATCGCAGCCGAGCTTCGGCGGCAGGGCCAGCTCGTGCGAGGAGACGTCTGATGCACACGCTTCACGACTACGTGGCAAAGCAGCTCGCCGACAAGCTCAAGGACCGTCGCGTCGTCGTCTGGTACGACGAGCGCAGCGAGTTTCGCCCCTTTGTCGACGAGGTGCGCGGTGGTCCGCGCGCAGCGGCGGAGCCGGTCACGGTGGACGTCGCGGGCATCAAGGCGAGCCTCGCCGAGTACGCGGGCTCGCTGTTCGAGCTGCGCGCGGTCGTCGAGCCGCACGTCAGCGGGGACAAGCCGGACAACGTGCTCGTCTACGTCCCCGGCCTCGCCCACGACGCGAAGGCCTCGGTGCTGATGGAGTTGGAGAAGGCCGGTCGCACCTGGAAGCCCGAACTGAAGCAGCTCGCCAAGAACGTCTTGCTCCAGAAGTACACGCTCGGCGTGGTCGACGAGATGCTGCCCTTCGACCGTAAGGTCTCCTACGAGGACCTCGCCCGCGCGGCCGCCGGCAATTCCGGGGCAGAGCCTCCGTCGATCCTGAAGAGCATTTTCCACGACGCGAGCGGCAACGACGGTCTCCTCACCGCCTGGCTCGCAAGCGCCGCGCGCGACGCAGAGATGGTGAACAAGGACGCAACGCGCGAGCTGACCAAGCTCGTGAAGGCGCGCCTAGGCCTCGACCTGGTTGCCGAATCGACGCTCGCGAAGCTTCGCTCGACCACGCTCCGGTACGTGCTCGCGGGCGAGTTTCGTCTCGATCTAGCGTGCGAGGCGCCAGCGTCTCTCGAGAGCGTTCCGAAGGCGCCGACGAAGGAGCACGAAGGCGCCATCCGGGAGATTGCGAGGCGCTTGCGCACGGGCCACGCGGACGCGTACGCAGCGCTCGCAGACCGTGTCGAAGATGAGCTCGGCCTAAAGAGCGCCAAGCTGCCCGCTGGCGCGCTCGGAGCCATCGACACCTTCCGCTTCGAGGAGCGCGCCCTCTTGCGCCACGCGGGCGAGCTCATCGCCGGAGGAGAATTCGACGCCGCGCTCGGGCTCGTCGCGGACCGCGAGCAGAGCTTCTGGCTCGACAGGGAAGTCGCGCGAAAGGCCCAATGGGACGCCGCTCGGCGAATGGCGGAGCTCGGCAACGCGGCCGCCGAAGTGAGAGCAGCGGTAGCCAAGGCGTCGGGAGATGCGTCCGCGTGGGTCGAAGCGTACACGTCGCGCTCGGGCGCGGGGTGGTTCCGGCTGGACCAGGCCCAGCGTCGTTTGGAGGCCTGGGTCGCGAATCTCGATGAGGAACCCGAGGAGCGCCCGCTTGCGGTGGTTCGTCGAGCCTACGAGGACGCCGTTCATGCGATGGCTGAAGGCTTCACCAAGGCGTTGAGCAAGTCCGGTTGGACAGTGCCCGGAGCTCTTCACCAGACGCGCGTTTGGAGCGAGGTGCTGACCGACAAACCCAAGCCCGTTGCGTACTTCCTCGTCGATGCGATGCGCTTCGAGATGGGCGTCGAGCTTGCCGAGCGCTTGCCGAAAAGCTCGGAGGTGTCCGTTCGCCCCGCCATCGGCGCGCTGCCCAGCATTACGCCCATTGGCATGGCAGCCTTGCAGCCTGGGGCGGCGGCGAGCTTTTCGGTCGTTGAACAGGGCGGCAAGCTCGGTGTTCGCATCGACGATAGCTTCCTGCCCGACCTGGCGAACCGGAAGAAGCATGCAGCCTCGCGTGTGCCGAAGCTCGTGGACCTTTCTCTAGACGAGCTGCTCAGTCTGCAACCCTCGAAGCTCTCGAAGAAGCTCGATGGAGCGCAGGTGGTGGTGGTCCGTTCGCAGGAGATCGATCACGCCGGCGAGACAGGCTTCACGTTCCAGGCGCGGCAAGTCATGGATACGGTCATCGACAACCTGGCTCGGGCGATTCGGAAGCTCGCCTCGGCTGGGGTCGAACACGCGGTGGTGAGCGCTGACCACGGGCACCTCTTCTTCGCGAACGACCGCGACGAATCGATGCGCACCGACGCTCCGGGGGGGAGCACGGTAGAGCTTCACCGACGCTGCTGGATCGGTCGGGGAGGGGCTACGTCTGCAGGCTGCGTGCGAGTTGCGGCCTCGTCGCTCGGCTACGCCTCAGACCTCGAGTTCGTCTTTCCGGCGGCCACAGGGGTCTTCAAGGCGGGGGGCGATCTCGCCTTCCATCACGGTGGCCCATCGCTCCAGGAGGTGGTCGTTCCCGTGCTGACCGTACGCACGAAGATGCGCGAGTCCGTTCGGCCGTCCACGACCCCGATCGAGGCGACGGGGCTACCCGAGGCGGTCACGAACCGCATCTTCAGCGTCACGTTCACCTACGGCGCGAAGCAGATGCTGCTGGGAGCCGCGGGCATTCAGGTACGGCCGCTCTTGATGGCGGCGGGTAAGCAGGTAGGGTCGGTGGGCATGGCGGTGGATGCGCAATTCGATCGCACTACCGGCACCGTCAACCTCGAGCCGAACAAGCCCGTGACCCTTGCTTTCCTCCTGAGTGATGAGAGCGCCGCTTCGTTGCGCGTCGTCGTGCAGGACCCGACCACCGACGCGGAACTGTACCGCTCGCCCACCGACATCGCAGTTCGACTTGGAGTGTAAGTCATGAGCAACGGAACAGTCCCGACGAGAGATCTGCTCGACGACAAAGTGAACCGCCTCTTTGCGGGCAAGGTGGTGCGCAAGGACCTGGTTCGAAAGGTGAAGGTCGGGGCCAACGTCCCGGTCTTCGTGCTCGAGTTCCTCCTTGGGAAGTACTGCGCCTCGTCCGACGAGGTGGCGATTCAGATGGGGCTTCAGGTCGTCAACGACACGCTCGCGAACAACTACATCCGCTCGGACGAGTCGATGAAGGCGCAGGCGATGGTGAAGGACCGTGGGAAGCACAGCTTCATCGACAAGGTGAAGGTCCGCTTGGTCGACTCGGACTACTGGGCCGAGGTCACGAACTTCGGCCACAAGAACGTGCACGTACCCGAGCACTACGTGCGGGAGTACGAGCGCCTCGTGATGGGCGGCGTCTGGTCGCAGGTCGACATGCGCTTTGAGTACGACGAGGAGTCGAAAGGGAAAAATCCCTTCTGGATCGACAAGCTGACGCCGATTCAGATCGCCACGTTCGATCTCGAGGAGTACCGGCGCATCCGCGGTGAGTTCACGCTCGACGAGTGGCTCGATCTCATCATGCGCAGCATGGGCTACGAGCCGGACGAGATGTCGCGGCGCCTCAAGCTGCTCTTCCTCGTCCGCCTGATCCCTCTCGCCGAGCGAAACTACAACATGGTGGAGCTGGGCCCGCGAGGGACCGGCAAGAGCTATGTCGTCCAAGAGGTCTCGCCGTACTCGGCGCTGCTCACCGGTGGCACCACGGTCGCCAATCTGTTCGGCCACATGAACGGCCGCCAGAAGGGTATGGTGCAAATCTGGGACGTGGTCGGCTTCGACGAGGTCGCCGACCTTCAGAAGATGCCGAAGGAGGTCATCACGACGATGAAGACCTACTGCGAGTCCGGCACCTTCCAGCGCGGCCAAGAGGCTGTTTCGGGCGACGCGAGCATCGCGATGTTCGGCAACACGAACCAGCCCGTGGACGTGATGGTTCAGACCGGCCACCTCTTCGCGCCTATGCCCGACATCATCCGCGACGACATGGCCTTCATCGACCGCATGCACTTCTACCTCCCGGGCTGGGAGATCCCGAAGATGCGGAACGAGATGTTCACGAGCCACTATGGCTTCGTCGTGGACTACCTCGCCGAGGCGCTCCGCGAGATGCGGAAGCACAACTTCACCGAGGTCATCGACCGTCACTTTTCGCTCGGAGCCCACCTCAATGCGCGCGACCGAAAGGCGGTTCGCAAGACCGTCTCCGGGCTCATGAAGATCCTCTTCCCGCACGGCCAGGTCACGCGCGACGAGCTCGGCGAGATCCTCGAGCTTGCTATCGAAGGTCGCCGCCGGGTGAAGGAGCAACTCAAGAAAATGGGCTCCTTCGAGTACTACCATACGTCGTTCAGCTACTCGGACAACGAGACGGGGGAGGAGAGGTTCGTCGGCGTGCCCGAGCAAGGCGGCCGCGACCTTATCTCCACCGACCCCCTGGCACCCGGCACCGTGTACAGCGCGGGCGTCACCTCGGACGGCACCGTAGGCCTCTACCGCGTCGAGGTCTCCGTCTCGAGTGGCACCGGTAAGCTCAAGCTCGCGGGCGGCGTGGCCGGCGCAATGAAGGAGTCGGTTCAACGAGCCTTCAGCGTCCTCCAGACCAAGAAGTCCGAATTGGGCATCGCGCGCGACCTCGACGTCTCCGACCTTCACGTCGAGGTGATCGACCTGCTCGCCAACCGCGTCGAGGCCGAGATCGGCGTGGCCTTCTTCGTTGCCGCCTACTCGGCGCTCCGCAAGGCCCCCGTGAGCCCTGCGCTTCTCATCCTGGGCGACCTGAGCGTGCAGGGGAACATCAAGCCCCTACGCTCGCTCACCGAGCCCCTTCAAGTTGCGAAGGACAACGGCGCCAAGCGTGCGCTGATCCCCATTGAGAACAAGCGGAACTTCCTCGACGTTAGCGCTGACATCATGGAGCACGTCGACCCGATTTTCTTCGGCGACCCGAAGACGGCGGCGATGAAGGTCTTGGGGGGGTGAACCGATGGAAAAGCTCGTCCTAGTACATCTCTCAGACATCCACTTCACGCGCGCGTCGGGTGTCTCCGTCCACGACCTGGACAAGAACGTGCGGAACGAGCTGGTCTTGGATGCGACTAAGGTTGCCAAGGAGATCGGCCCGGTAGCGGGAGTCCTCGTCACAGGTGACATCGCGTTCTCGGGTGGCGAGGCTGAGTTCGAATACGCCACCAACTGGCTTCGCGACTTCTCCCGGGCGATCGCGTGTCCCGAAGAGAGCGTCTTGGTCGTGCCCGGGAACCACGACGTCGTTCGAGACAAGACGAAGCGCAAGCTCACGCGCATGCTTCATGAGGGCGTCAGGAAGGACGGCGCTGATGTCGACAAGGAACTTCGCGAGATCTTCTCCGACGCGCAGTCTGCTGCCGCTCTCCTTGAACCGCTGGCGGACTACAACAAGTTCGCGGCGCGCTTCGGGTGCTCGATCTCCTCGGAGAAGCACTATTGGGAGCGCGACCTAACGCTCGCTTGCGGGACTCCCGTTCGGCTCCGTGGCCTCACGAGCGCGCTCGTCTCAAATGAGGAGGACCGGCGCACGGGGATCGTCCTCGGTGCCGCGCAGGCGACCGTCGAACGTGCTCCTGGCGTGCTCCACATGACCCTCTGCCATCACCCGCCGGACTGGCTACGGGACCACGACGCCGTTGAGGACCACTTGAAGTCGAAGGTTCACATCCAGCTCTTCGGCCACAAGCATTCCCACCGGCTCGACGAGATAAACGGCAAGGTGCGACTCGTCGCCGGTGCAATGCACCCGGAGCGAAACGAAGGAAGCTGGCTGCCCAGCTACAACTTCTTGGAGATCTCGCGACGAGACAGCGACCGCATCGGCCTTCGCGTCTACCAGCGCCAGTGGAACCAGCCGGACACCAACTTCGTCGCGTGGCGCGACCCGAACAATGGGAAGGATCACCGCGAGTTCTTCTGGTCTGGGTTTCCACAACCGGCGAAGACCGAGCCCCACAGCGTCGTCCGTCACGAGGCGGGAGGTGCTGCCGTCGCAGCATCAGCGCCGAGCCCCGTGGTGGCGACCACGGTGACCGAGAAGGACGATGCCATGCCGCCTCCGAACTACGAGCGTCGGCTCGCGTATCGATTTCTGACGCTGCCATTCCGCCACCAGATCACCATCGCCAAGAACCTCGACGTCCTCACGGACGCTGACCGAGCGCTCAGCGATGAGGCTCTCTTCCGTGTCCTTTTCAAGCGTGCGCGCGAGAAGGGGCTTCTCGGGAAGCTCTGGGTCGAGACGGAGAAGCTCCACGACGATCCGGCGGACTTCAACCCCTTTGAGAGCTCGAAGTCGCCGGGAGAGCAGCACACATGAACATGCACAATAATTTCGGTGAGTGGTATCGGCAGGTGTCCATCCCTTGCACCGATGACAGCCTCAAGAAACGCTGGGCGGGAGTCGAGAGCTGGGTTGCGGTGATCCGTGGCGACCTCGGCGCGCTGTTCGAGACTGTTCGAATTTTTCGCGGTTTTCCCGAGAAGACCTCGCGTGAAGGATTCCTCGAAGCGTTCCGCAAGTCGGACACGACGTTCGCGCAGCGCGACAATGCGCACGAGCAGCAGGTACTTGCCGGGGCGGCGCTGGTTCACTGCGTCGGCACGCGCAAGAAGGATGACCCTGAAGGAAGCGCGCGGACTTCGGTGCTCGCGGCGACGGCTCTTGAAGCGTCCAGCCTGCGCGCGACCGATGCAAACAAGACGCTGCTCGAGCAGGCAAGTGAGGTCCGTGCGCGCCTCCACGCGCTTGCGCAGGAGCAACGCCGCCGACGCCCCTTCGACACCATCCTCCTAAGCTCCGAAGAAGAGACTGCATTCGAAACGGTCATCGCGACGAACGTCGGCGATCACAATCAGTTGAGAGCGAGCTTCGAGAAAGCCTTTCTGACCCTGCTGAGCGCCGTCAATCGATCGGAAGATGCACTCGATGCGGCCGCGCACGGTCTTCGCTGTGCGGACGAAGAGACGAACATCCTGTGGTGGCTTGCGGGAGGGAGCAGCAAGGAGCTCGACAAGCCGTGGAGTGCCATCAAAGACGCAGCTCCCCTCGTGGCTGCGTGGGAGTTGGCAGACCTTACGGACGTAGCCCTCGGCCCGCAGGACGCTGCGGCTCTTCTCGAGCGGGTGCTACCCGAGACCAAGGGCAACAAGAGCAAAGAACAGGCACTGCACGTCTACGTGAATGCTGTGCCCGACGAGTGGGCGAAGCGCCGTACTGCAAAGACTGATGCCCAGGCCCTCGATCTTGCGCCGCTGTCGCTCGCACTTTCGAAGCGAGTGGAGGGCAACTCGACGACGTGGCAGCCGTTCTTCGAGTCCGTCAGCGGTGGCCTGAAGGCGGTGACGCTGCTTGCTCCGGAACGTGTCGCCCGACAGGCATACGTCGAGGCGATGTTGTTCCGCACCCTCGCTGCGGTGGAGAGTTGATATGGCCGAAGCTCCCGCCGCAGCGGCCGTAGAAGAACCCGCCGCCGCCGATGCTGCCGAAGGACCGGCTTCCGTGGACCTGTTCGCCGGCTACGACCTGAGTGAGGCCGAGACCGAGGAAATCACGCTGCGCTGGCCCACGCAGCTCATCGTGCTTGCCGGTGCGGAGGGCAGTGGCAAGACCACGATGCTCGCGGCGCTATATGAGCACTTCGGCCGAGGCTCGTTCGCTGGGTTCGACTTCGCAGGTTCGCGCTCGCTGCTCGGCTTCGAGAAGATCTGCCACTCCAACCGCGTCATCTCTGGCGGCACGCGGCCGACTACTGAGCGAACCATTCCGTCGGACGAAGCCGCCTACCTCCACCTCGCGCTTCGAGAGACGGCCGGCGATCGTCGGCGCAGGCAGGTACTGCTCTCGGGTCTTTCGGGCGAACTCTATCGGTGGGCCCGCAACTCGCGGGAGGAGTGTGAGAAGCTCACGTTTCTCCACCGCGCGAACGCCATCGTCGTGTTGGTCGATGGGGAGAAGCTCGCATCGTTGGAGCAGCGGCACAACGCGCACGCGGATGCCGCCGGCATTCTCGACGCCTTGTTGGACGCCAAGATGGTCCCCGCTGGATGCCATGTAGAATTCGTTTTCTCTAAGCTCGACCGCATCCGCGCGGTGGGGGACGTTGCGCGCGCCTTCCTGAAGCAGACTCAGGAGAAACTCGAGACGAAATTCCGGTCGCAAGTCCCACAACTTGCGTTCCGAGAGGTCGCGGCGAGGCCGGGCCCGACGAACGATGATGAGGAACTCGCCAACGGCATCGCAAGCGCTCTCGCTACGTGGATCTCACCGCCAACGCCCTCTGACGGCACTGGTGAGCGTGCGCCGCGCCCGTCTTGCGATGCCCGAGAGTTCAGCAAGTTCGGATGGAGACGAGCGGACGAGGCACGGAGGGCCAAGTCGTGAACCGCTCGACGAACCTTCTCTTCGTTGGTCTTCCCAAGTCGGGCAAGACGACCTACCTCGCCGCGCTATGGCACGTCCTCGACGATCAGACCAGCGCCACGAAGCTGAAGCGAAAGCAAAACAGCGTCGACAGGACGTACCTGAATCTGATCGCAGAAGCGTGGCGTGCCTGCACACCCGTGCCGCGCACCACGCTGCAGGCCGACGACACCACGGTGGCCCTGCATCTGGAGGGCGATGGTTTCGGTGACTTCACGCTCACCGTGCCGGACCTGGGTGGCGAGGCATTCGAACAGCAGATCGAGCACCGAAAGCTGACCGCTGCGCATGCGGCGCTCTTCCGCGAAGCCAACGGCGTGCTCCTGTTCATACATCCCGACGTGAAGAAGGGGACGCAGATCAGCGAGCAGGATCAGATCACGGCGAGCATCGGAGGTACGAGTGAAGCGCCGAGCGGGGCCAACGGCCATGCGGCTGTGCCCGTGCCTTGGAACGTGGAAATGCTGCCGACGCAAGCGAAGCTCGTCGAGCTGCTCCAATTCCTCCTGGAGATGGTCGAGCAGCGGCTCCGCGTGGCGGTCGTAGTATCGGCATGGGACCTCGTTGCAGAAGTTGGGCAAACCCCGCGCGAATATGTGTCGGGCCGCATGCCTCTCGTACGCCAGTTCCTCGATGCCAATGATGACGTTTTCGACCACGCGGTGTTTGGTGTCAGTGCTCAAGGTGGAGAGATCCCGGATGAGAAATCCAAGCTCCTCGGGCTCGACTCACTCAAGCGAATCAAGGTCTGCCTCGAGAAGGAGAACGACCACGACATCACGAAGCCCCTGGCGTGGCTGCTCGGAGGCAAATAGCGATGGCCTCCACGAGCATCCAACAAGCGATCCACGGCTACCGTGACGGGCACCGGCTCCTGAGCAGTTCGACTCCTCTTGGTTCGGATGCGGCTCGCGCGATGCTCGTTCTGAGCGACATGTCGGGACCGTCGATGCAGCCCGGCTTCGACGAGTACATCACGGCTTACCCGCTTGCTGGCACGGACTATTTCGTCTTCGCGAGGACTTGGTACGCCCCGGAGATGCAGCGCCCTGGTTGCGTGTGGACCCATTCCTTGCTTATCCCTCGCGCGCACGTCGCCGACGTGTCGGCCGCGCGGTTGATCGGGAGCTTTCGGCGTCCGCGCGCGGAAGGAGTGGAGACGGCTGCAACGTCACCGATCACCATCGACGCGGACGCATCCCTTCGCAGCGCGGGAGACGTCGGGTTCGCCGATAGGGTTCTCGCCGCCACGGTGATCGGAGCCGTCCTCGGCCAGCCCCGACCGGTGATCGCGGTGGCCGACACGGCCGCCCAGTTCGAGGCCGTCATCCTCCGGCTGTGGGAGGAGCTGTGGCCTGCCGAACGGGCGCGATTCTCGTTCTGTACCGGCGCGCTGATGCCGCGCGCAAGCGCAGGTGTGCTCTTGGACTTGCAGGCGGTGCCTCGAGCGATCCCGCCGTCGCAGTTTCGCAAAAGTGCGAGCGCTGCGCTTCTCCTCGACCTTCGCGCACCGGGCAAGCCTGAGCCGTGGGTGAACCTCGTGCTCGATGGCGCGGCAAACGAAGACGCGACGTTTCGCACCTGGCTTGAAGCAGCCACCGGACCGGATGCAGGTCGTGCCGCGGTGCCGAGCCTCGTCCCGATTTTCGGCGAATGGAATGCCCCGGGCTCCTCTGCGGGTTCCGCGCTTACCAGCGTCCTGAGCGCGAAGAATCTCGAGACAGGCGCCCGCGAACGACTCGTCGGCATGGCGCTTGACCGAGCCAACACTGAATCGGGGGCAGCCGGCCTACGCGAGCTCCTTCACATCCTCGGTACGCGTCGAGACACCGACCTCGCCTTGATGACGTCGATGCTGGAGGACCAGACGAAGCGGCTCTTCGAGGAGTCACGAGCTGAAGGCGTCGCGCTGGTCCTGTCGCTGCTCGGCAGTGAGCTGACCGAGGTCGGGGAACGCGTGCTTCGTGCTGCCGCCCTGCTGCTTGTGGCGAACGACGTCGACAACTTCGGAGATGCGCAGTCGCCGCTCTTGCCGACCATCGTCGGGGCGAACCCAGCGCTGGCCCAGTCGCCGATCCTCTGGCAGCGCGTAGGAGGACGCGCGGTCGATGTGCTAGCTCAGCTCGGCGGGGCGGACCTCGACGAAGGGGCACGAGGCTCTGTCATCGAGGCGATCTTCAGCTCGGGACGTGATGTCTCCGTCGATGCCGTCGTTCGCTTCGGCGGAAAGGTCGCTATCGTCCGCGCGCTATCGGCACTTGCGTCCGGCCAGCTCCAGCTCTCGTGGCAGTGGAGAACGGCCCTCGCGGCACAGCCGAACACTGTGCTTGAGTGGCTTGAGAGTCTTTCGTCCCCGTCACTTCGGGACCTCGAACTAGGTAGCCGGTTCGTGAGTCCGAAGGCCACCCAGTCGCGGCTCGCGACGGTTTGGAAGATCGGTACGGCCGGTCCGGGATCGGTCGAACCGCGGGTCGCGGCCTTCGGTCTGACGCTGGCGTTCTGGGAGGCCGACGTTACGTCTCCGCTTCTCGCCGTGTGCTTTCAGCCCACGTACGACGCTGCTGGTAGCTCGCGCCTTGAGTACGACGAGTGGGAGTGGCTGAAGGAGCAAGCGCCGTCGGTCTCCTGGTATCGCGACTGGGATCGGTGCGAACGCCTCGCGGCAGCTCTCGCTCGACTGCTTGAAAAGCGGAACGCATCGGTGGAAACGCTTTTCGGCATCGTTCACAGCCGTTCAGCGATCCGAAAGGTCGCCGCCGTTCTCGACGACGAAAAGGACACGCGACCGTACCTGAAGGCGCTACGAAAGGCTGGCCAGTCGTCGTCCTTTGGCACGCGGGAGCAGCGGGACGCGCTACTAGAAGAGGGGTGAGAAAGCGCACTGCGGCGTGTGGGGTAGCGAAGCCACCATCGCGGCCATTGTCCGGGTTGCCCGCGCCGTCAAGCTACAAGGTCGGACAGCTTTTGGCATTCTGGACCCAACAGTTCGCGAACGCGGAGTTGGCGCTTGACCATGGGCGGGACTACTGGTGTGTGGCGACAGTGGGTGGGTGGCCTGTGTCGCGCTTCTGGACCGTCGGTTGTTCGCGATATGATTGAGCTCATGGATCTGCCGCCCGGCAATGCTCTCGCCTGCGAAGTTCGCGTGCGCTATGGCTTCGCCAACTATGTGACCGAGTCCGTTTGTTCGGGCCTAGGCCAGGTGCGATAGCCTGCCTTCTAAGGGCAGAGTGAAGAGCTGATCTAGTCGCTCGGTACGAAGGGCCTTCTTGAGCGCAATGAGATCGCTCTTGATTGAATCGTTGTTGCTGAGTACGTCGGATTTTGACTGCTTGAAGGCCTGTTCCAGTGTGTTCCATGTGTTCGGCTTGGAACGCTCTAGACAGTAGTTGGTCCATGTGTCCTTTGCCCACAATGCCCATGCGTCGTGCGCGTAGGTTCGATATATGAAGTCGAGGAACCACGATATAGGATTTTCGAGTTCGTCCGCTGGCACGGGGAAGCGCGCACCGGCCTTGCCTCTCGCGTGTACATGCGGCGCTGGTTCCTTAAGGATCGCTCCGAGGGCATCCGTGTGATAGTCCAGGCGTAGGTATTGGTGTTCCTGATTCGCAAGCGCCTTCGTCTCGCCGTCGAGTATAGCTTCGATTCCGCCTTCGCACCACAAAGCCTGCATGTTGATCTGAGTCAGTTTGTTGTCGGTCCAATGTAGATCAGCTGTGAGTGCGATCGTTTGCTCGATTGCGAGAGGGTAGTTGGTTGTGTTCCGCTCCTGAACAAGGCGTAGCCATTCGGTTGGGGACATCGCGGTCTTCATCTTTACTGCGCTGGAATGTTTGCATGGGTAGTGTGAGGTTCCCTTTGGTCGGCCGTTGTTGGAGATTGCACTCGTAAAGTTCTTCAGCGCCTGCGTGAACATTCTGTTGGCTCGAGGTTCTAGGGTTGTCTGGGGCTGCTACCTGGGTATAGGTGCTCCTTGAGGACTTCTTCGAAGCTGAAGTACACATCTGTCGCGCATGCGTCCGGTCTGAGCTCGATCGGTTTGCCGGTGTCTAGCCAAACCTGATACTTGGTCCCGATTGGATCTAGGGTTATTGCGTCGAAGTTGCGAGCAAAGTCCGGGCCGCGGTTGTCGACGTCCTCACCAAGCCGCGTTGACGTTGTGCAGCGCAGGTCTTCAATGTTGATCTCCAGATCAGTTCGGATGCAGTCGTGGAGCTGTTTGCACATGGATGAATGTGACGCGAATATCTTGTTCCGTATGGCCGGGAACTGTCGGTACAAGACACTCGTCTTTGTTGTGTTGACTAGTGAGTTGGAGATGGTCGTATCCCCTTCGAACGTTCCGGTCGTCGTTCGCAGCGCGTTGGCTGTATCGTGTAGTGATTGCTCGGTCATTCCTAGTTGTACTGCAGCCCATTTCCATGTGTGAAGATCGTGCTCAGAGAAGTATAGTTCGATCAGGTTCCTGTTGTGGTGTCCCTGGTTGTTTGTGAGCTCGGACCTCGCACGGAATCGGTCGGACCACTTTTGGATCCGGTCGGCGAGACTACCTTCGGTCCTTAGGTCGATTCCGAGTAAGGATACGATCTGCTCGTTGGCCCAGTAGGTCGACTTGAGTTGGTGGATTCGGGTGTTGATTGTGTCAGAAGTTTGCATGCCTGGTTATTGTTGTGAGTTGTCTGTGTGTGGTTCTATTTTTTTTAGTCGAGTGTTGCTTGTGGTGCTATTTGTGGCCCCAACTCCACCCGTAACGCCTCCGCAAACCCCTCCGGCAGCGGCATCACTGGCTCATCCGCCATCCCGTACTCCTCGAACTTCGGTGCGGCCCCGAGCAGGAACTCCAGCCACCGCTCCCGCATCCGCACGGTGCGCTCAAGGCGTTCGTCGATCGTGTTCCGCACGAGCGGCAGCTCGATATCCAGGGTTGTCTCCGGCACCTTGAGCCGCTTCCGCTGTACCAACGATCCCAGCCGGTCCACGCGCCCCACCCGCTGTTCGAGCTGCGCAGGGTTCCACGCCAGGTCATGGTGGATGACGCGCCGGCAGTGGTGGTGCAGGTCGAGCCCCTCCTGCATCACCTCGTTCGCGAGCAGCACCATCGGGTAGAGCGGGGTGTTGAAAGCCTCGCGCAACAGATCTCGGTTCTCCACGTTGAGTGTGTGGCGAACCACGTCCTTTGCCCGGACGACCTCTTCGAGAACCTCGCGCCGCTTCTTGGTGGTGAGCCTTAGCGCGTACGCGAGGAAGTCGTCGATCAGCTTCTTCCAGGCGCGACCGGCCGAGGTCCAGAACTGGTCCGCGACGGCCAAGAGATCTTGGGAACGAATCTGGTCTCGGTCGAGTCCGCGTTCGAACGCGTACTTCATAAGGTCCGGTAGGAAGGGCTGGTGCCACGACGTCAGGTACGAGGCGAGTTGTTCCACCGTCCTCACCCGTAGGTCGGCGGGCACCTCCTCGAGCTTCCCCTTCACGTACGACCAGAGATGCGACGGCGCGATGACCAGGCGGGTTGCATCTTCGTCGATGCGCCACGATGGGGTGAGAGTGCCGCGCGAATCGGTCTCGACATCGTCTTCCTCGAGATCGTACCCGAGCTCGACGAACCGCTCGTCGGTCAGCCGCCTCAGTGCATCGGGCGAGATGTGCTGTACATCGCCGCTCTCCTTGAGAAGGCGCGCCGTGGCGCTCTCGACGCAACGCTTGAGTACGGACCAGTCGACCTCATCGGCTTTCGCGAGCCTGCATGTGGCGAGAATGCGGTTCGCTCGCTCGACGACGGCATCGAGGTGCGCCTCGGCGAACTCGTTGGCGTGCAGAAGTGTGACCACGTAACGCTCGCGAAGGGCGAGATGGACCATGCTGTCGGGCGACCGGAATCGCGTCTGAAGGCGCGTGTGCCTGGTCCGCGCGCGTTCGCCGGCTTCGGCGGCGTTCGGGCTTGCCTCTACGTCCGCGTAGACATCCCGCCATCTCGCGACGATGCGCTCATCCCATCGCTTGGAGATGAGTGAGCGCAGCTGCTCCAGCGTGTTCACTCGCGCACAGAAGACGAGAGTCTTTTCCCCTTGCTCCGCCGCGAGCACGCACGCCTCAACGACGTGGTCGACCTTCGGGTGCCCGCCGCCGTCGTCCTTCAGGTGCCCGATGACGCCTTGGAGCATCTTCCGGTACTCCTCCGCCTCCGGAGCGAGGTTCGTCTTTACCTCGTCGTGGAGCAGAGCTCCTTCGCCAGCGGCCGCGAAGGAAGACACCATGTTGATCTGTACTGCCGCCTTGTGGGTGCGCGACTTCGAGCGGAAGAGCTCCGCGATGAAACGCTCATAGAGGAGGAACGGCACACCAGGGCCGCCCGCTGCGTTGAGACGACAACGCGTTGCTTTGCGATACTTGCGCTTGTCCTCGCGCAAGCTTCGAATCATCCACTTCCGAAATGCGGGCTCAATGGTCTCGCGCTTCAGCCTCAGGAGCTCTCGAGCCTTCGCTCCGAGGACGCGAAGGTTCGGATCGTCGGGTTCGAGCGCGAGGTTCCCGTCGCGGCAGAACCACGACCCGAACTCGGCCGCGACCGACACGTCGCTTGCCGCCCAGGTCGTCTCGAACGCCGCGTACGCTCGCTGATAGTCCGCGACCGAATCGAGGAGGGCTGAGGCCTGATCGGGAAGGTCCTCTGGCGCGGACCGCGCGAGGGAGAAGAGGTGGAACATTTGCCGAAGCTCGTCGACCGACAGCTGAAACGGCGTCGCGGTGAGGAACAGCGCCTTGTCGAAGTGCTGCGCAAAGATGGTTCGTACTCCCGTCGCGCGTACCGAGTCGGCGTTCTTCAGCTTGTGGGCCTCGTCGACCACCAGGAGGTCGAAGTCGCGCACGAGCTCGGCGAGTACCTTGAACCGAAGCTCTGTCAGCGCCGCGTCCACGGCGTTCGCGTTCCGAAACCCTTCGTAGTTGGCGTCGCTTGGATCGAACAGGGCGTCGATCGCGAGCTCGCTCCGCTTGCCTGAGCCCAGCGCGCGGCTCAACGGTCGCTGAAGCGACGACCACGAAACCGTGTCCAAGAACAGGGCGGTACCGAGGTCGACACGCGCGCCCTTGCCATAGTGGCGAAACACCGCAGCGATTTGATTGCCGGCAAGTCCTCGCGTCTCGGCCCACGCCGAGAGAAGATAGGCCTTGTCCGCCATCGCCCGCGGACCACCGAACAGCGTTACGGAAGCCACCGTAATCTGCCTGGTATCGGCGACGAGCTCACCCAGGGTGGTTGCCTCTCCGAACTTGCCCTCGAAGGCGCGGTACATCGGTCGATCGACGTCACAGAAGGCTGCCAGCTCGTCGTGCCACTTTGTCGTCAGGCTCGGCCCGGGCGTCAGAATCAACACCCGCGCTTTCGGGTTCTCCTCCAACCGCGCTGCAATGACCCCGAGCGCTTCGAACGTCTTCCCCATCCCCACTTCATCGGCCAACACCACCCCGGGCTGATCGTCGAGGAGGCCGAGCGCACGAAGCACGGTGTCTTCCTGTCGCATCACGTCGCGGTCGAGCAACGTGCCTTCCGAGCGGGCGCCCAGGTGCAGGAACGATCGGAGCCATTCGCGTGAGCGTTCGGTCATCGGGTCACCTCGAGTCCGTAGAACTTCGCAACCTCGGGCATCCACGCGCTCGCGCTCGCTTCCTGCCCGAGCGGGCCGAGGTCGCGAACCAGATCTGCGCGAAAGGCTGCGAGCATTTCGCGTTTCGGTGGCGCGTCCGGCCCGTCGGCGATTTGCACCGTGCCCAGCTCGCGAAGGAGCTCGCAGCCGTACACCCACTTCTCGTCGTTCGAGAGTTGAGTGGTGTCGTCGCGCACGAGCGCCCACACCGCGCGAGCGCCCATTGGTCCTTCGACTTGCTGTCGAAACGAAGGCACCGTGACGGCGAGGCCGAGGTCTTCCGCGAGGCCCCACCAGGCGCGAAATACGTCGGTCGCACCGAAACCGTCACCGAAGATGACGTCGAGCAGCGTGCCCACTCCTGCCGGCCCGCGCTCCATCCCGAGAGTCTGCAAACGCTCCGCGCCCACCCTTCGGCCGAGCAGCGCGAGCAGCTCGCGAAGGCCGAAACCGGGCAATCCAGGCGCGGGCGGGAGCGCGGCCATGTCCTCGACGCGAATCGGTATGGCCCACTCGTGGCCGCCAGTGGCGAGCACGATCTCCGCGCACGAACCCTGGAGCACGAAGTCCTTCACCACGGTCGGCTCCGCGGGCGCTCCGTTCCCGCTTGCGATGGGGGCGTCGGCATAGGCGAGCGTCCATGAGCCGAATCCGCTCGGTCCTTCGCGATGCCAGGCGATGGTGAGCGTCTGCACCTTCGCATCGTGGACGACGTCGGCAATCCAGGCCGAATAGTCCTCGGCGCGAACGACAGTGGGCCTCTCGGAGAGCTCCACGTCCTCGAACGACGCATTCACCAGCGACGGCAAGAAGTCGCGCACGGTCACTTCGCCGTCGAAACGGCAGAGCACGCACGCCTCGACGTTTCCCATGTCGGCCGCGGCGCGCTGCAGAGCCGCGCGCGATGCGTTCGCCGAGCCAATGAGCGCGGTCGTCGTCGCCTTGCCGCGCCTCTCCGTGGTCACGAAGATGGCTTTGGCGTGCAGGGTGCGACGCTGCGGCCGTCCGCGCGGGGTCAGCGACGTCGCGGGGTGGAGCCACAACCGAACCGGACGTTCCTTCACGATGCGCGCGAGGATCGCCTTCGGCGCGTGCACACGCAGGGAGCCCACCGGCCACGCCCTTCGATGCTCAATCTCCCCTTCGAGGGCCTCTCGCTCGACCCGGCGGACCGCATTCTCACCCACGTCCACCTCGACGCGCTTCGGCCCAACCGATCGCACGACGAAGTACTCGACTTCGACCATCTTCGTTTGATCGTCGTCGTCCGCAATGAGTCGCGCCCAGAGCTTGTTCGTGCCCGCCGCGAGCGAATGGTCCTTGTTCGGCGGTGGCGAGATGGGCGCGTCGTCCCACGGTAAGGCAATATCCAGGATTGCGTCCTTGGATGGGCGCAGCGCGAGCACCTCGGCGATCGCGCCGTCGAGTCCGTTCTCGGAGTCTGCCGCGCCCGCGTCGTCGAGCTCGAAGAACGGCGCGAGCACACCCACGCGGGTGATCTTCGCGTCCGCCGGCAGGGCTTCGCCAAGCTGGCTCGTGAGCGAGGCGTCGAACGAGCTGACGAAGGCGAGCTCGGGTGCTTCGGTCGGCGCAGGCACTCCGGTGAGGCGCGCTTCGAGGGCGGCGCGAACATCGGCATATTGCGAACGAGCACCCGCCCGGCCAACCGGAGTGAGCGCGAACGATGCGTCGAGGAACCGGGCTACGTCGCGCAGCAGCGCCGTGCCGGCGGGATCGCCGTAAGCCACTTTGCGCGAGAAGAACGCCTCCGTGTTTTGCCCGAGACCCGATTTCGTCAGGTTGCCCGAGCCGATCGCGACGCGCGCGTGCGTCTCGAAGAGGACGAGATAGACCTTGGGGTGGAACGTGCGCGAACGAACGAGGTGAAGCTCGTACGGCAAGCGTTGCCCCGGCTGACGCGCCTCCGCGTCGACCATGCACACCACCGGCGAAGCTTGCAGAGCCTCACGCGCCTCGCGGAGAAAGTGCGCCGGCGCCTCTTCCGGATCGCTCCGCAACCGAAGCACCGTGCGAAGGACCTCTTCCTCGAAGAACGTCGGGTCGAACGTGTACGAACAGAACACCGCCCCCAAACACGGCTCTTCGGCCGAGAGCACCTGGTCGAGCAGCCGTCGTTCCTCGAGCTTCAAGCGGCCACCTCCGGGAGCTCTTGCGCGCGTGGCACCCGTCCCAAGTCGGTGAGGAGCGTTCGCACCGTGTCGAGCTTGTAGGCGGGGAAGCGCAGCGTGCCCGGGCGAGCGGTGTAGGTCGTCACCATGAGCATGAGCTTCCCGTCTTGCGTGCTTATCCAGCCCGTCCCGCGCCTGCGCTCGCGCTGCACCTTGTGGTGATAAGCGAGTATCTGCTCGAGCGCGGTGACGGCGCTGGCTTGCTGCAGGTCTCCGGCGAGGCGCATGCACCCACGACCGTGCGCGGGCAGGCCCTGAATGTCCTTCGCACAAGGCGCTTCAAGCAAGGCCGCGCCTGCGCGTTTGAGGCGCCCGAGAAGGTCCGCGTCGAAGGTGGCCTCCGCGATGGTGGAATGGTCGGCCGCAAACCCGGCGTTCATGAGCGCGCGATAGGCACGGTCGAACGCGGCCGTCAGCTCGGCCATGAAGTCGCCGTAGAGCAGCGCGGTCAAAAAGAGCGCGCGCAACCTGTCGCTCATCGCGCCGAAGCGCGAGGCGAGGGCAGCCTCGACGATGTCGCGGGAGGCGACGATCTCGGCCTTCGCGGCTTGCTCGACGATCTGCGAGACGGCGAGGGTGGTGTCGTCCTTCGCGGACGCGAAGAGCAGGTGGTGGAGGCGCTTAGGTTGGTCTTCACGGGTCCAAATGGCGTCGAGCCGGCTTAGCTTGCCCACCTTCTCGAGAGTGAGCGAACCGTGGCTGCGTGCGAGCTTGGTGACCTTCGGGTCGAGGATGTGGAGCGCGAGCTCGTCGCACGCGGTCAGCTTGCGCATCCCAGGATCGCCCCAGAACGCGCCGACCACCTCGATGGCCAGCGGAAGGGGCGAGAGGCCTCCCGCGCCGATCAAGCTCGCGCGGCGCAGGGGAGCGAGATACGCGCCCAGGTTGCCAAGCTCCTGCTGCCTGGAGATGAGCGGGAAATCGATGGGAAGCGGGCTCGTTCCCGAGAACCAAGCTGCCTTCGCCCCGCGCACGCCACGCATCGTGTTCCAGCTGCCGCGCGGCAGGTTCCCGCCCACCGACTCGATGGTCGCCAACGCCCAAAACCGCTCCCACCGCTCGAAGAGCACGCGCCGGGACTCGTCGGTGCGCGGGAGCTCGTACTCGGCGATCGCGCGCTCGGCGAGGGAGAGGCCGTAGAGCACCATGGCGTACGCCTGCGCGCGGGACGAGCGCGTGGTGAAGGTGGGCAGGAGCATGAGGCCCACTTGCTGGGCGATGTACTCGAGGCCGAGGGGATCGTCGGTGGAGAGCTCGCTGGAGTCGGCCACGGCGGCCGTCCAGAAGAGGGACTTTGAAGGGGAGGCGAGGGGCGATAGTTGGATCATGCAGGGGTCTCGGTTCGCGAAGCGCCGACGCGAGGAGGCGCAAGGTCCACACGGCCACTCGGCTACCGGAGCGCCCTCGACCGACGGGCAAGAGACGACTCCGACCGGCAAGTAGGAAGGATTGGCGGCCCCATGTCAAGGTACGTTGCCCCATGCTTGGAGGTGCCTGGTTGTGCGTCGCGTCACGCTGGCGGAATGATTCGGTTCTCTGCCAATGCAGGCGGCGGCGAAAGGTGCTGGCGCTCCCGATGTCAATCCGCGATGCTCTTCGGTGGTGCCACCGTTGCCCGCTGCCGTCATGCGGACTTTCGGGAGCGAACGAAGCGCCGAGCAGGAGAGACCATGTCGAGGACAGAAGAAGCAATCGCACTATTTGTGGACGATATCGACGCCGTGATCTCCGGCGCGGAGGTGCGCCTCGCGCAACTTCCGGCGGCAACGGTCACGGGCCGGGTCATCCTCCTCGAGCACCGCGAGCTAAAGCTGAAGGGCGGCGTCACCTACGTCGTCGGCATCGCGGAGTCGTTCGCCAAAGGAACCGATACGCTCACCATCCAGGGCGCGTCGCGGCTGGCGCTCCCTATCGTCGTGGGGCTCGGCGCGGAAGGCGAGAACGTGCGCCCCGATCTCTTCCCGTGCAAGTTCTGGGGCCCGAGCTCGTTCGTGTACCTCAGCGCGGACGTGGTGACGCAGGTGGAGGCGGAGGTCGCGAGGTTGCTCGTGCACCAGCGGGCGAACGCGTTGAGGTGATGCGGTCGTCACCCGTCAACCAACGCACGTTGGTGGCCGACCCCACTCTCGTCCTTGCTCTCCGACGGACTCACCATGCTCGCGGTCGGGCTCTGGTACGTTCAGGCTTGCGCCACGGCGGCCTCTTCGATCGCCTTTAGACTGCGTCCGTCTGTGGAGAGCCAGTTCGCTGGACCACTGATCGTGTAGCCGCAAATAATCGACGCCGCCGCGCTCGAGCTCCCGAACAGGACGTCATCGGTGAACTCAAGCAGCGTTCCCGCCGCACTGGAAGGCACGAGCTTCTTGTTCGCGATGAGCTCGTCCTTCACCGCGGCCCACCCTGGTGACAGGCTCGACGCGTTCGCCACGACGGCGGTCGAGCCCTTGAACACGACGAAGCCCTCATCGGTCGAAGTCCCCGTCGCTCTGACGGACTTCGACGTGAACGAGAGCCGCACCGCGGGGCTCGGGGTGATGCCCGGCGCACGCGCATCGTCCGGCGTCACCGACGGAACCGTGATCGGATCGAGGACGCGGTGCCCGAGCACTCCGAGCAGCAGAGGCAAGTTCAGGAGAAACTCCTCCATCGCGTCGCGGTCTGCACGCGGCAACCCCGACTGCGTCGGTTGGTTCCCATTGCGCAGCGTGTATCGGCCGGCCTTCGACGCCTCCTGCACCAAACGGGACTCGAGGTACTTCACGTGCGACTTCGTGAGGTTCTCGTCCTTGCTCGTGACGATGATCGCTTCCTGCCAGAATTCTTCTTTGAGCTGCTGACCGATGCGTTCCGTCACGCTCTCGGACTCCCCGACATACGCCTCACGGGTCGTGAGCTGCTCGGCCCCGAGGAGGAAGTAGACCCCGGGTCGACGCGCGGCCAAGTCCCAGTTCGCGAGCTCCGCTACGCGATTCCGCGGACAGAGGAGCGCTTGCCCGGTCCAGTTCACGAGCTCGGCGTGCCGGATGCCGGAGACCTCACCGCCGTCGAGGTAGATGCGGATGCTTCGACCGAGCTTCATTGCTCGCAAGGTACCCGAGCGCATCGTCGTCGCCAACGGCGAGCACTAGGCTCTCTCATGGGGCCACTCGAGCGCCGTCGCGATCGGCCGCACCTCGCCCCAACCGGCTTCCCTCACGGGCCAGCTACGAGGGGCCGTCCGTACGACTCATGCGCTCACGGATGAACTGCTCACGCCTGTCGGCCATCGTGACGGTTGCTGACTGAAGGAATGGTGGCGAGGGCCGCCAGATTCCCCACCCACCTCCCCAGATAGCCCCGCCCACCCCCGAGATACCCGCGCCCCATCCGCCGGATAGCGCCACCCGGACTCCCGGATTCCCCGTGACCCCCGCGAGATACCCTCACCCGGACCGCGGATTTCGCGCCCTCCCGGCCAGATAGCGTCACCCGGATCGTCAGATGCCGTCACCCGGACGACGGATTTCGCGTGTCCTCGGCCAGATAGACTCACCCGGAACGCCAGATGGCGAGACACGGACGACGGATTTGCGATCCGGACGCACGGATAGACACGCCCGGGGGCCGGATGTCGCCACCCGGAGGCGGAATACGTTCGTTCG
Source organism: Polyangiaceae bacterium (assembly GCA_965225775.1). Classification (GTDB taxonomy): domain Bacteria; phylum Myxococcota_A; class Polyangia; order Polyangiales; family Polyangiaceae; genus JAAFHV01. The sequence continues at coordinate 959,281 of OZ245328.1, forward strand.
TAAATCTGGAGAACGACTCGCGATTCGCGTCCCGCTGCGTTCCCGCGGGAAAAAAGATCACACGAGCACGCAACGAAAAACGGCGAGCGGCCGAGGGGAGGTCATCGGGTCCACGGATGGGCCCACTCAAGAAAGGCATCGCATCATGAAGACCTCGCAGACCGTTCGTACCGTCAAACTTGCCCCCAAGAAGTCGTCCAAGAAGATCAAGGCTCCGCAGCTCACGGCGATGCCCGGCTTTCCTCCGGTCACCGTGCAGAGCTTGGTCGTCAAAGCCAATCGCGAAGAGGTCGTGACCGTCATTCGCGCCCGTGTCCCCGAGGTGCGCGACGAGGTGGAAGGGGAGATTGCCAAGCAGCCCACCAAAGAGGTGAAGCTCGGCATGGCCACCGCCATCTACTGCCGCGAGGCGGTCGGCGTCGCGTGTGTCGTCGAAGAGCACCTCGAAGAGAGCGAGGAGTATCCGGTGTCGTTCGGACCGCACAAGGCTCGCCTCGGCGGCGACGTGGGCGCCACCATCGTCTACCTCGTGGACGAGCTTCGTAAGTGCGACAACATGCTCGCCCAAACCACGACCGTCGACGCCGAGGCCTTCAATGCGCGTTGCCTCGCCTGCGTCGTCGAGCTTCGCACCGCTTGCGAGGTGGTGGTCGACGACGGCGTCGAAGACGACAAAGACGTGCTCGTGCGCGGCCTGCGCAAGAAGCACGAATCCCACCCGCGTAACCAGGCCGCGATGGCAGACGCGCTCGCCAGCTACGTCAGCGCGGCGCGCGGTCTCTCCCCCGAGCTCTCCAATCTGGCCGGCTTCGACATGGCTATCATCGACGAGGCCCAAGCCCTGGTCGACTCCCTCATGGGCCGTACCTCCAATACGCCCGGCCAACGCAAGGTGCGCCTGCGCCGCAATCGCATCGTGTTCCTGCTTCGCAAGCTCGTGGTGCGCACCCGCAAGCTGGGGCGCTACGTCTTCCGCCAGCACCCCGAGGTCATCCGCGAGATGGCCAGCACCTTCCATCGCAATCGCCGCATCGCCGAGCGTGGGGAAGACGCCGCCGACGACGAGGACGACCTCGTCGACGACGAAGACTCGCAAGAGCCGGACACCGACCCGGCCGAGGAGCCGGCCAAAAAGCCCGCCTGAGCTCGTTCGTCGCGCATAGCTCGCGCGCGCAGCTCGTAACCCGCCCGACCCCACCTGCCGAGAGGCTCGTGGGGTCGAGTCGTTCGGGGGGCCTCTCTTCGCTCATGCGCCGGATGCAGGCGCGCACCGTCCTGCCCGAGACGATTACCAGCTCGCGGCTTCGGGCACGGCCGCGAACAAGGGGGCGAGCTCGGGTAGCCTCGTGGCTTGACGCTTCATTTCTTCCCAGACACATCGATGGGGCGAGCCGGCAACCACCCGCGCCGGTCGGTCGAGGTTTGCCTCGGTGTCGAGGCTGCGCGCCGCAGTCGCTGCGGCGAGGGCGCACACGAGCGTGTCGTAGGTCGTACGTCGTCCCTCGAGCAAGTAGGGACGATCGTTGAGGTGAAGGGTCTCGATCGTGTACCTCGCGCGGGCCCTCTTGCGGGCCGACAGGCGAGCGCGGGGACGAAACGTGAAGGTGTCGACGATATCGAGAAATAGATACTCGAGCGGATCGTCGACGCGCGGATCGAGCAGCGCTGGTTCGCCGGAAGGCGGCGGGACGATGCTCGCCCCGCGAGCCCTGGTGACGTCGGTCACCTCGTCCCCGGTGGCTTCAATCGCGGCGAAGTGGTTGTTCTTGGGGCCATTGCAAGGGCCGCACGCGTAGAGATAGTTCTCCCAGCGGAATACGGCCTCGGGATAGATGTCCTTCGGCCGAAAGTGTTCGATCTCGTCAGCGACCGAATCCTCGCAATAAGCGCAGCGGCGATGGCCGGAGCACATCGCTTCGAGGGCCTCCTTCACTTCGACGAAAGTGGCACTGTCCTTCTTGGTCGCCTGCCACTTCGCTTTGGCGGCTTCGGTTCGTTCGGAGTAGTCGCCCGCGCGGTCCACATCGGCCTGGAGCGCTGCGAGACGCTCCAAGGTCGAGATCGAGAGCGCGGGCACCCGGGAAATCCGGAGCATGACTAGCGGTTTCCGAGGACGGCTGCTCGAGAGGGCAGCGCTTTTCGGAGGACCTCTCGCTCTGCGGCCTCGGCGTCGTCGAGCGTGTCGTCCAGTTCCTTGGCATTGAGGGCCGCCAGACGCTCGAGCTTCTCGCGGCCCGCCTCGGACTGCCCGACGTTCTCGCCGAAAGCTCCGGTCGCGAAGGCGTCGAGGACATTCCCCAGGACGAGTCGCTGTTTCTCGTCGCCTTCGAGGAATCGCCCCGTGCCGTCGGCTCCGGGGTCGGGAAGCAAGTAGATGGTGCCGCGCTCGGCGCTCTGACAAACGAGCGGGCTATGCGTCGACACCACGAACTGAATGGCCGGAAACGCCCGCGTGAAGAACTGCCCGATGGTGCGCTGCCAGGTGGGGTGAAGGTGGGCGTCCACCTCGTCAATCAACACCACCCCGGGCACCTCGACGACACCGGGAACGCTCGCGAAGACGGTCTCTTCTCCGAACGACACGACGAGCTGACGCAGGAGCTCCAGGGTGAGGCTCAGCACCGAGCGGAACCCGTCCGATAGCTCTTGAACCGGAACATGCGCCCCAGCGGCGTCGACGAAGACGACTTGCCGTGGCTCGGCCGTGACGTCGTCGAGGGTGACGTCGTGTGGCAAGAAGCCTTGTTGATTGACGAATGCCTTCACCCGAGAAAAGAGCGTCGCTTGGCTCGCGAGCTCGGCGAACTTCAAGTTCACGAGCCAATCGAGCGTATCCGACAGGGCGAACTGTTCGTCGAAGAGGGAGAGATACCGCGCCAGTCGAGGAAGGCTGGCGGTGATGCGTCGCGCCTCGCCTTCGCCTCCGGTGAAGCGGCGATACGGCCCGAAGCCGGCGCTGAACCAGCCTCGTGACGAAGGTGCCCACACGGACCGATCGGTGGCCGCCTTCTCTTCCGCGTCTACCCCGAGTGTGACGCCACCGTCGCCGCGGACGATCACGACCTTCGCGCCGTATTCGCGATGAGGGGCGCCCGCACTGGCGAGCTTGTCGAAGCGACCATCGCGCGTGAACACGACCGAGACATGGCCCGATGTCTCCCCTTTTCGGAGCCAGTCGTCGCCCGCTTGCCGCAGACCATGAACGTCCTCGGGGCCGACCAGTGCGAGGGCGATACCGCGCAGGAAGCTGCTTTTTCCCGCGCCATTGTTCCCGAGGACCACGTGCCAGCCCGGCGCACGGGCCTCCTCGATGCTCCACTCGAGCTCTCGGATGGAGCGGATGTTCTGGGCCTGGACGCGGGTCAGGTACACGGGGCGAGCATAGCAGCGGCGGCACGAAGGCGGAACCCGATGGTCGAGGCGGTGCCTCGTGCCGAGCTCCTCGTCTCCCTCGTTCAGGTTCGGCCCACGGCGGTCGGGCCTAGCTCGATACGGACGCGCCCTAGCTGCGAACGGCGAAGGGGCGCCCGACTCACCCCTGATGAAACCCGATCGCGATCGCCTCTCCCTGACTTACAGGCAACACGCTCACCCGAAACGTCTTCCCCGGAAACTGCTCGCGCAGAGCCGCCGCCCAGGTCTTCGCGAGCACGCCCGCAAGGTAAGCGTCGTCGTCGTCGGTCGTCTCTCCGATGCGCCGGCCGAACAGGTACGGAACTTCGACCCGATTGAAGTCCCGTTCGACCTTGCTCGGGTCGTTGCACGCGCGAAGGGCCGCCCGCACCCGATCACGATCCGCTTCGTCTTCGACGGTGCGCTCCAGAAAGACCATCCCGTCGACTTCGACGAAGGTCGGCCAGAACAGCCCCGAATAGAAGAGCGCCTCGAGCGGCGAGCCGTTCGCGTGGAGATGGTCGAAGTACCCGAACGCCGTGGCGTCTTGCTCGGGCCACAACCGCTTCGCTGCTCGATGGACGGGGTCGTCGGTCATCGTTCCCTCGACTCGCGACCCTACACCCTGTTCCTCAGCGGCAGGTAGGAGCCCACCCACTCAAGACCAAACCTCACGCAGCCAACGCCTCCGAATCGCACCGACCCCCACGAGGGCCACCTCCCACCCTTGCGCGAGGTCGTAGACCAGCGCGTACCGGACATGTAGCCTCGGAGCACGACCTCTGGAGACACGCTCATGACACGTCGGATCGTAAAGCCCTCCTCCGCTGTTGCAGCCTCTTCTGCCGCGGCTCCTTCCGCCGCGACGCAAGCCGCCGACCCCGGCAATTCCACGTCCACCAAGGTGGACCTGCCGAAGCTCATGGAGCAGCTCGACCGCGCCACCGGCGACGGCCGAATGGACAAGGTCAAGAAGATGCTGCGAGCCGACCGCTTCCAGCTCTTCAGCGAGGTCGAAGACGATCACGTGGCCGGCGTGGTGAAGAGCCAGACCGACTCCTCGCTCTTCTATGCATGCAAGCTCTCGGCGGACGGCCAATTCATGTGCTGCACGCAGAACCTGAATACCTGCGGCGGATTGCGTGGAAAGCCCTGCAAGCACCTACTCGTGCTCTTGGTGGGCCTCGCGCAGGCCGGCGCCCTGGATGCCACGCGATTGTCGGCCTGGGCCACGGCGACCTCGGGCAAAAAGCCGGTGCTCGACAAGGACGCGATGAGCGCGACCTTCGTGAAATACAAGGGGGCCGAGGCGGGCGAGATCGACTGGCGCCCCACCGAGACCATTCCCGAAGACTACTACGCGCTCTGATGGACGAGCTCGAGGAGGTCGGTCGTACCGCCGACGCGCTCCGCACGGACCTCGAGGCGCTCTTCGTTCGAGGCCTCGCCACCTCCGGCGCCACCGAGCGTCGCGGCCTGGTCGCGCGCACCGAAGAGTGGGAGCGCGTGGGCGCTCAGTTCGTCGCGTCCAAGCTGCGCGCCGCCATCCGCGCGGCCGAGGCCGACGCCCGAGACGCCCCGCGCGCGTTGCTCTCGGCCTACACGAGCCTGCACGCGTTCGAACGCGTGCTCTCGCTCGAGGTCGCCGCGCGCGCGTGGAGCCGGTACTTTGCGGCCGAAGAAGAAGAAGCTTCGCCCGAGACGGACGCCGCGGTCGCTCCGGCCGTCGAGGCCGCCGCGAAGAACGCGCCCGCCCTCGACGATCCCAAAGGCGCCACGGCCCTGGCCGCCGAGCTCGCCAAGGTGGTGGAAGACCTCGTGAGGACCGGGCTCACCAGCGCGACCTCGGCCACACGCACCAAGCTCGACGCCGCCTTCAAAGAGGCCTCGAAGCGCAGGCTTCTGAGGCTCGGCGCCTCGCTCCGCTACGTGAACGAAGAGGTCGGTCGGTTCCTCGCCGACGACGGCACCTTCACCGCGCGAAGGTACGCCTTCTTTCTCCATCGCTCGTGGCTGCTCGCCAAGGGGCTCGGCGTGGCCATCGGCCGAGGTGACGGTCGCCTCACCGGCCTGCTCGCGGCCGGCGTCGGATCCGCGCCGGAGCCGGTCAAAGGCCCGCTCGAGGTGGTGACGCTCGGCATCTCGAAACGCGTGGCTGCTTCCGCCTGCAGCTTCGACTTTCGCTTGCGCGTGGTGAATGCCAAAGAAGCGGCCCTCGTCGGCAAGAGCCTCGTGTGGAGCGTGGTCTTCGCGCGGAAGGCGGGCGTCCCGGCGGAGGCGTATCTGCATCTGCCGCAGCCGCAGAAGTTCACGCCCAAGATCTTCCGCGATCCGAACGTGATCGTCGTCAATGGGTGCGCAATCCTCGGCGATGGACACGGCGGGGGTCGGCTCGTGCTCGGGCAGACGAGCACGGTCACGGTCGGAAAGCCGTTCTCGGCGTGGGAGTCGCACAGGTCGTGGGACCCGCGCGGCGCGTTTGCCCGTGTGAAGGTCCACGCGCCTTCGCCGCTCGATCTGGCCGTGGAAATGGTGGAAGAGGTCGTGCTCGACGCCTGGGAGCTGCGCGACCTCCAGCCGAGCTCGGCGTCCGTGGTTTGCGGAGGGCTGACCACCTTCGTGACCTTCCCGGCCGGGGACGAGGGCAAAGACCTGCGCGAGCGGCTCGATGCCGCGGCCAAGAAGAAGAAGAACCGGCCGGCCCTCTTCGGGACCGTGCACTACGAGCTCGGTCAGGTGGTCCTTCAGCCGCTCTCGTTGCTCGGCACGTCTGGTCCCGCAGGCGCCCCGGAACACCTCACGCTCTCGAACGAGAACATCAACCTGTCTGCTCTCTTGGGCAGCCTCGACATCGGTGGGTAGCACAATGGCCGCGAAGAAGAAGACGCAGGAGACCGAGGACGGAGCCGGCGCGGAGAAGTCGTCGGACATTCTCCGCGAGCCTGCGGAGATCAAGTTCGCCCACGAGCTCGAGGCGCTCCGCCAGAACGACGAAGCCGAAGCGCCGAAGCCGTGGAGGCTCTCGCCGCGCGCCGTGCTCACCTACATCACGGGCGCCAAAAAGCCGCTCAAAGCGACGATCGACGGCAAGGCGATCGAGGTTCCCATCACGCGCAAGTTCTTCGGCGACGACACCATCGTCGAGCGCGCCATCGTGACCTTGGCGAGCGAACGTGCGCTGCTCTTGGTGGGGGATCCGGGCACGGGCAAGAGCTGGCTCTCCGAGCACCTGGCCGCGGCCATCGCCGGCGACTCGACGCTCACCATCCAGGGCACCGCCGGTACCACCGAGGAGCAAATCAAATACTCGTGGAACATCGCCCGCATCATCGCCGAGGGGCCGAGGCCGGAGAACATGATCGCGTCGCCGTGCATGATCGCCATGCGCACCGGCAAGCTCTTCCGGTTCGAGGAGATCACCCGCTGCGTGGGAGACGTGCAAGACGCTCTCGTCTCCATTTGTTCGGACAAGAACATCGCCGTGCCCGAGCTACCCGACCAGAACATGGTCTACGCGAAGCCGGGCTTCAACATCATCGCCACCGCCAACTCGCGCGACCAAGGCGTGAACGATCTGTCCGCGGCGCTCAAGCGGCGCTTCAACTACGTGCACATTCCCATCGTGTCCGACCACAAGACCGAGGTGGAGATCGTGGGCACCCGCTCGGCCGAGCTGCTCGAGCGCTACAAAATCCCGGCGCGCGTGGAGAAACCGGTGCTCGAGCTGCTCGCCACGGTCTTCCGTGAGCTGCGCGAGGGCGTCACCGCGGACGGCGTGAAGGTGCAAAAGCCCTCGACCACGCTCTCCACCGCGGAGGCCATCGGCGTCGCGCTCGACTCGGCCATCCACAGCCGTCATTTCGGCTCGGGCAGCGTCGGCCCGGGAGACGTAGGTCGCAATCTGATTGGCTCGATTGTCAAAGAAGACATCGGCGACATCAAAGTCTTGAAGGAGTATTTGACCCTCGTCGCCAAGAAGCGAGCCGCGAGCGACGAAGGGTGGAAGGCCTTCCACGACGCGGCCACCACGGCGCTCGGGAAATGATCCGCGCGGAGACCGAGCACGTCCGCGCCGAAGCCGAGGCGGTGCTCGCGGAAGAGGTCTATTGGTTCCCGGTGCGCCACCATTCGCCCGAAGTGGCGCGGCACCTCGCGAACGCCATTCGCGCGCGGCGCCCGGAGGTCATCTTCCTCGAAGCCCCGTCGGACGCCGAAGAGCTGATCGTGCACGTGGTCGATCCGAAGACCAAACCGCCCGTCGCGCTCTACGCTTCGTACCGCGACGACGACGACGTGCTCGGCCTGCGCGGCATCGACAGCCCGGGCGAGGACGTGCCGGTGAAGTACGCCTCGTTCTATCCGCTCTTGCCGTACTCGCCCGAGTACGTGGCCATGAAAGAGGCGGCCAAGATCGGCGCGCGCGTGGTGTTCGTCGATCTGCCTTCGTACGCGCTCGTGAAGTCGCGAGAAGAGCGCGGCTTGCCCGCGAAAGATGCGCCGGCGAGCGACGCGCCCGGGTCGGCCGCGGATGCGGAGGACCCGCAAGACGAAGAGGACGACGAACGACGACCGGAGGGCGCTACGCCCGAGGCCGCGGACGAGTCCGAGCAGGTGGCCGCGATTGGCTCGTGGGAGCGCTTGGCCATGACGAGCTCCTTTTACACCGAGCTCGCGCGAGCCTCCGGGTACCGCTCGTGGGACGAGTGCTGGGACACGCTCTTCGAGACCCCCGAGCGCTTCGCTTCGTACGAAGCGTTTCGCTCCGAGCTTGCCCACTTTTGCGCGGCCGTGCGCGCCACCACGCCGCCCGAACACATGCAGGCCGACGGCACGCTCTACCGTGAAGCGCACATGCTCGAGCGCATGCAGAAGACCTTCGCGGAGCGCGGCCTCTCGCCGGACAAGGCCATGGTGGTGTGCGGTGGATTCCACCTCTTCATGTCGCGCGAGCCCGGGCCGAGTCGGCCTTGGCCCAAGGGCACGGTCTACCGCACGGTGACGCCGTATTCGTATGCGCGCACCAGCGAGCTCTCGGGCTACGGGGCCGGCAATCGCGCTCCTGCGTACTACGCGCGCCTCTACGAGCACGCGCAGGAAGACCCTACGGAGGCTCCCGTGCGGGCCATGGTCGACCACGTGGTCGCGGTGCTGCGGCGTGCGCGCTCGGGCGGCGACGCCCTCTCGGCCGCGGATGCCATTTCGGTCACGCAGCACGCGCGCCTGTTGGCGAGCCTGCGCGGGCGCGTCACCCCGTCGCTCGACGACGTCCGCGACGGCCTCGTGTCCTGCTGTTGCAAAGGCTCGATGGCCGAACAAGGGCGCCTGCTCGCCAAGGCCATGGCCTCCATCGAGACCGGCACCGCGGTAGGTCGCGTGACTCCGGCGCTCGGACGTTTGCCGCTGGTGCACGACTTCTATCGTCTGATCGACGAGCTCGAGCTGGGAGACACGCTCGCCAAAGACGGCAAACGAAAGGTCTCGCTGGACCTTCGTTCCGAGGCCGACGAGCGACGTTCGGTCTTCTTTCACAGGCTCGCTCAGCTCGAAGTCCCGTACGTGGAGCTCGTCTCGGCGGGGAAAGACAGCACGATCTTCCGTGAGGTCTGGCGCCTCGCGTGGACACCCAAGGTCGACGCCGAGCTCGCCGAACGGAATCTGCACGGGGACTCGGTGGAGGCCGCGGCGCTCGCTCGACTCGACGAGGAGCTCGCCACCGGCGGGCAGGGGGCAGACGAGATCACCGGGCGCTTGCTGCGCGCCGTTCGCATGGACCTGCCCGGCATGATGCAGCGTCTATTGGAGGTCGCGGGCGAGGCCATGGACACCGACTCGCGCCTTGCGCCGCTCGCGCGTGCGCTCACCGATCTCACGATTCTGGAAGGCCACACGAAACGAAAGGGCCTTCGCTCCGACCTGGTGGCCGGTCTCGCGCAGCGTTGTTTCGCGCGGGCGTGCTTCGCCATGCCTCACGCGGCCAACGTGCCGCCGGAAGAGCACGTCGAGGTGGTGAACGCGATCAAGAGTTTGGTCGAAGTCGCCATGGGCGAGCGCGGCGAAGACTTCGACCGCGACCTGCTCGTGGAGAGCGTGCGCTCGTCGCGCTCGGCCAGCACGGTGCCGTACCTTCAGGGCGCGCTCTCCGGCGTGCTCACCGAGCTTCGAGTCCAATCGACCGACAATCTGGCCGACGAGGTTCGCGCCTTCTCGCGCGCAGGTCCGGAGGTGCTGGTCACCGTGGGCGAGTTCTTGAACGGCATGCTGGCAACCTGTCGCACGGCCGTGCTGCTCGGCGCGGACGCCATCATCGGCGCCATCGACGAGCTCTTGAAAGCGGCCGCGTGGGAGCAATTCTTGGTGCTCCTGCCGCGCGCGAGAGGGGCGTTCGAGGCCATGCATGATCGCACGCGCGTCTCGCTCGCCGATCGGGTGGCGGTTCGCTACGGGCTCACCGTGGAAGCTGGAGACATGATCGCCAAGCTCGAGACGAGCTCGGACGCCGCGACCCGCTTGGTCGCGCTCGACGCCAAGGTGGCCGAGATGATGAAAGCATGGGACTTCTGATGGCGCGCACGCTGGACGAGCTCTCCGAAGAAGAGCGCGAGACCGTGAACCGTTGGCGGTTGGTCCTCGGAAAAGACGCCGAGAAGGCCGGGATTTGCCTCTCTCCCGGTGCTCGCGGCGGAGAAGACTACGAGTCGACCGAGCGCACGCTTTCGTTCTTGTACGACGATCGCGGCGGCGGGAGCGAGAGCTCGCAGCTCACCGTTCCGGGATGGATCGACTCGGTGTCCGAGCTCTTTCCTCGGCAAGCCAAAGAGGTGCTCGAGCGTGAGCTCGTGCAGCGAAAGGGTATCCACCAGCTCCTCGAGCAGCCGGACTTGCTCGAGCGCATCGAGCCAAACGTCGAGCTCGTGAAGACGCTCCTGACCCACAAGGACCTGCTCACGCCGCAGACGCGCACGCTCGCGCGCAAGGTGATCGACAAGGTGGTCCAGGAGCTCAAGCGTCGGCTCGAGGTGCGCGTGGAGCGCGCCATCACGGGCGCCATCCGCAAGGACAAGCACTCGCCCCGGCGGGTGGTTCGCAACCTGGACGTGAAGACCACCCTTCGCCGAAACCTGAAGAACTGGAGTGCCTCCCACGAGAAGCTCTTCGTGGAGCGGGTCTACTTCTACGCCGCCGAGCGCAACAAAAGGCCGTGGCACGTCATCGTGTGCGTCGATCAATCCGGCTCGATGCTCGAGTCGGCGATTTTCTCCTCGATCATGGCGTCCATCTTCGCCGAGCTCCCCGGGGTGAAGACCTCGCTGGTGCTCTTCGATACCCAGGTGGTCGACCTCACCGACCAGGTCGGGCAGCCGGTAGACGTCCTCCTCTCCGTGCAGCTCGGAGGTGGCACGGACATCACCAAGGCCGTCGACTATTGCGGCACTCTGGTGCGCGAGCCCGCCAAGACCATCCTGGTGCTCATCACGGACTTCTACGAGGGCCGAGCCGAAGCGGACCTGGTGGCCTCGGTGACCCGCCTGGCCGACGCGAACGTGCGATTGGTGGGCCTAGGCGCGCTGGGCTACGACGCTCAACCCCAATACAACCGCCAAACCGCCGGCAAGCTGCGCAAAGTGGGCATGGACATCCTCGTCTGCACGCCCGAGCGTCTGGCCGAGTGCATGGGCGATATCATCCGAGGCTAGTCGAGAAAAAGGGGGGAGCGCGAGGGGGGAACGCCCTCGCAAGTAGTCCAAGAAGTACCGCGCCCGAAGCGCACTCAAGCTGGAACGCGATTCCAAAGGGGGAGCGCGAGGGGGGAACGCCCTCGCAAGTAGTCCAAGAAGTACCGCGCCCGAAGCGCACTCAAGCTGGAACGCGATTCCAAAGGAGGGAGCGCGAGGGGGGAACGCCCTCGCAAGTAGTCCAAGAAGTACCGCGCCCGAAGCGCACTCAAGCTGGAACGCGATTCCAAAGGGGGAGCGCGAGGGGGGAACGCCCTCGCAAGTAGTCCAAGAAGTACCGCGCCCGAAGCGCACTCAAGCTGGAACGCGATTCCAAAGGGGGGAGCGCGAGGGGGGAACGCCCTCGCAAGTAGTCCAAGAAGTACCGCGCCCGAAGCGCACTCAAGCTGGAACGCGATTCCAAAGGGGGGAGCGCGAGGGGGGAACGCCCTCGCAAGTAGTCCAAGAAGTACCGCGCCGAGCCGCCGTCACTGCTTGAAGATGTTCGAGATCGCCGGATCATCCATCGGCCGGATCAGCGGCTCCCCGAGCTTGACGACCTCCAGAGTCGCATCTTCTACATCGACCGTGCGTTCCTTTCCTTCGAGTCGATAAACGAAGCGATGCACCAAGCGCGCTCGATTGCCGGCCGAGACGACCATCACCGGGTCGGGTGGCTCGGTGGTCGGCTCCGGGGCGAGGGCCTCGAGCTGACGAAGCGCGGCCTCTCTGGCCTCACCGCGGGTGTAGCGCACGTCGTCCGGGAGGGACTCGGCGCCGTCGAGCGACTGGAACAGAATGCTGTGCTCGCTGTGATGGATCACCACGTCACAATCGCACGGAAACCTGCGATGAACGCTGCGTGGATACCACGTGAACCGACCGGGGCCCGTCCGTGGCGGTGCGCCCAAGCCTCGCTCGGGTTTCGTGCCCACGATTGCGGGCTTGGCTTCAAGCAGCACGTGGCGGAGCGAGGCCACCGCGGGCGTTGCCGGGCCCGTCGCGAGGATCTCCGTGACGCCACAGAGCGGCGTGCATTCGACGCGCACTCCGCTGAGCCCCTGGGTCGTTAGATAGTAGCGTCCGAGCTCGCTCGCGATTCGCGCCTCTTCGGCGACTCGCAGGGACGTCACGTAGGCCTGTTTCGCGCGTTCGGCCGGAGTCGGCTCAGGGCCGGGATCGAACGACGTCGACCAGACCGACTCGACCGGACTCCCTACGCCCGGTGCCGCGTGTGCCGGGAGCTCGAAGGGAGCCAGGACGGTCGCCGTCGCCGTCACCAGGGCGGCCGTCACGAGGCGCCGTACCGGAAAGAGCGTGCTGAGCGTCGTGAGCATGGGGTGGAGCTTACGGGCAATCATGGTGAGACGCATAGGGAAACGATTGGAGGGAGTCGGCACGCGGGCCAGCCGAAACCAGCCCGCGCGCTCACGAGCCGTACGAGTCACGGGTCGCCGGGGAGCGGGTCCCGCGACGTGCCGCAGGTGATGTGGCCCTGGGCATCCAGCTTGGCGGGCGAGGCGTACGAGCCGCTCGTGCGCTGGCAGTATTGGGTCTTGAGGCACTGCTCACCCCCGGCGATCTGCCCGTTCTTGCAGGTGTACGAGCTGAAGGGGCTCGCCGCGCTGCAGTAGATGCCGTCCTTCATTCCGGCGCAGGAGGCCGATCCGGTGAATTCGTGGCAGGTGGCTCCGTAGGCGCCGAGGGCATTCTCCTTCGAGAGCACGCCCACCGCGACCCAGGCGCAAGCCGCGTTGGTCCGGTTCGAGGGCAGGGCGAGCGCCCCGATCGTGGCGTGGGCGAGGTTCTGAATGGTGGCGTTTTTGCCGAGAAACATGGACCCAATGGCGAACGAATAGAACGCGGTGCTCATCCCGAGGGGCGCATCCACCCCGATGAGCGAGGTCTCGTTCACGCCGCCGTAGGCCATCAGCGCGAACGCGTGCGAGACGAGCCCGGAGCGAAAGTAGGCTTTGCGGATGGTCAGGTCGTACGGCGCCTTGGTGGGCTCGGGCGTCGTGCGGTGCCCGGTCGTGTAGTGGTTGTCGTCGGCGTCCTTCGGGTGCAAGTGGTTGCGGTAGGGAGCGGAGGCTGCGTTCTTGAGTCGCGCTTTCGCGCCGAACGAGAGCAGCTCGGTGCTCCACTTGGTTTCGAGGCCCATGACGCTCGCGCCACCGGCGCTCTCGGCCGCCATGGCGAAGACATCCGCGAGCCCTTCGTGGAGTGCACGAGACTCGACGTAGTTGGCGCTGTCGGGAAAGGCGACGGTCAACCCTCGATTGTAGAGTAGTCCGTGCGCGGTCTCGTGGGCCATCATGTCGTAGGCGAGAGCGGCGGTGTATTCCGTGTATTTCGGGTACTTCTTCGCGGTTTCGGCCTCGACGACGGGGATGGCGAGGCCGTCTCCAACTTCGATGCAGTTGCGGGATGGGGAGTATTGAGCGGTCGATCCCATCTTGGCGCTGTGGACGTAGACGGGGATCCGTCCGTCGGAGCGGCCGAAGCTTCCGATGAGCGAGGTGGCGAAGAAGTCGGCGGCATTGCCGATGTGAAATTGTGCGTTGACCGCGGCGCCCGGCGCGAAGGCAATCGGTGCTCCATTGGGAATCGCGATGTCGGCGGTGAACGTGTCACCTCCGTACGTGTCTCCCGTAATGGCCGCGCTCGAGTTGTAGTCGAAGAGCTCCACGCGCCCCCCGCGGGTCTCCCGTACGAGCTTTCCGTTCTTGAGGCTGCACTCGAGCGTGGCCCTCGCGACGGCCCGGTCGTTCACGTTCGAGTGGAAGTAGGACTCCGCCGAGTAGGCCAAGGCATGCAGGTCGGTGCGGCCTTCGTTCACGACGTCGCCGGTCTTCGCGTCCACGTCGACACGGAGCGATCCTTCCGCGTCGGCGATGTCGACGCGGAAGACGAGGCGGGGCGCCTCTCCGGTGGTGGTGACGCCGAGCACCGGGGCTTCGGGCGCGGTGGCGTCTCGTCCAGCGCGAGCGAGGGCCTTCTGCTCGGCGGCCGCGGCGTCCAGCACGGGGGTCACGTCGAAGGCCGCGACCTGCGTGGCTCCGGTCGAGAGGAATGCGAAGCTGCCGTCTTCGCGCAGCCCGACCGACACGCTCTCGTCGAGCAGCGGCACGTCGGTTCCGGGCACCACCTTGCGCAGGCGAAGCGCCGAGCCACCTGCGCCGCCCGCGCCCTGCATGGCGCCGAGGCTCTTGGCGCCATTGGCCTGCGTTCCGAGCCCGACGTCGTCGCCGAGCGTTCCCAAGAAGCCGCGAAGGTCCGCTTCGCTCGCGGAGCCCTGCGCGAGCGCTCGCCCGGTATCGGTCGCCACGTAGCCGTAGGCGTGACCCTGGTCGTCGCGCAGGGTGAGGATGGTGGCGCCGGTCTTCTCGGCGAGCGCCTGCGAGAGATCGACCGAGGGGTCGGTCGCGAAGGGGGCCGGGTCCTGCCCGCCTCCGCACGCGGAGACGACCAGACCGAGACCGACCAAACCGACGAGACCGAGGACGCGAGAGAGCTTCGTGTTCATGTGGGGGCTGCCTTTCGGAGCGCCCATCGGCCGTGCGCAAGGCCGTGTTGCGTGAAATCGTCCACGCCCCACGACATGCGCTCACTTCGGCGAATTTCGCTTTGCACGTGCGTGCTTGGTGAGCCGCGCGTATCCTTCGAGGATGGCTTTTTTCCGTAGGAAGCGACCGCTTTCCGCCGCGCCTCTCGTGGCACTCGTGGTGTTCGGGGTATCCGGTGCGTTCGTGGCGTGCGGGACCACGCAAGACGATCCTCCCGTAGCCGACGCCAGCACGACCCCGGACACGCAGCCCACCGCGCCTCCGCCCGTGCCCGATGCCACCGCGCCGGACACCAGCACGGTCGATGCCTCCAAGGAGGACGCCGAGCCGCCGCTGCCACCGGTGCCGGGCCAGATCGTGCTCGAGAACGCCAAGTCCGTGGACGGCTACCTGAGCGACGTCTTCACGTGGCTCGACTCGCGTGGAAAGCCGCGCTCGGCCGCGCTCGTGCGCAACACCCAGCGCGACCCGTCGAGCTACACGGGCGGTTACCTGCGCCAGCTCACCTACGAGAAGCCGGACGGCACGGCGATGACCGTCAAGGGCGGCCGCACCGACCACCCGGGGTGGGGCTACACCATCAATCACTTGGCTGGCACCGGCAATCTCTGGTCGTCGCTCTACCAGCTCGGCACGTTCCGTCAGGTGATGAGCGGGCCTCACCACGCCATCCACGAGTTCTCGTTCGACGCCACCGGCTGGCCCAATGGCCCGGTCACCATCGTGATTCACTGGTTCTTCGCCACTGGCAAGGACCACCCGCTCTGGTCGGTCACCTTCGACATGACCCGCGCGCCCGCCGACCGCCTCGACTCCGACGATCGCTCGCCGTACGGAGACCTGACGTTCGAGAACAACACCAACGGAACGGTGGACGGAGTGGGCTGGGGTGACGCCTACAAGTTCAAGACGGTCAGCGCCGCGCCGGTCTCCAATGCTTCGGCTTGGGACTATTCGCAGCCCAATCGCATTCCCTACGTCCACATGTGGAATGACTCCTCGGACTCCGAGATGGGCAGCGTCCAGACCGTGGATTTCACCACCAAAGACGCTGGAGGGACCTGGCTCTACAACAACTGGGGTCGCACCAGCGCCAACAAGGTGGTCGGCCCGGGCTCTCCGGCGAACCAAACGATGCCCATCGATTGGAACTGGCCGTACCAACTCAATCAGTACGAGATCTCCTCCGGCGAGACCCGCTCGAAGCGCATGGCCTGGGGGCTTCGCCGAGGCGCGGTCGGCAACCGCCTCTACGACGGATACGGCGATCAGCGTCAGCTCTCCGGCTACCCGTACCAGAGCCACTCGAACTACCTCGTGCTCGGCGCGAAGTCGTCCGGGGCCGTGGCCGGGCAGGTGAGCGAGATCGAAGCGAGCATCGACACCACCTTCGCGGCCACGCGCGGCGCGGTCCGCACTGCCGGGCCGGAGGGCATCGCGCGCACCGCCAGTGCCCCGTTCGCGTTTCCGGGGTGGAATGCGGTCTACGGCGTGTGGGAGCTCGACGCCGACGCGCAAGGCGCGGTCGAGATGACCCTCACTCCCGGAGGCGCCGGACTTCACCACCCGATCTTCGTGGTGCACGGGTTCAAGGGCACCACGGTGCCCTCCACCATCACGCTGGGCACGGAGACGCTCAAGCGCGACGTGGACTTCTTCCCGAGCCTCGTGAAGTCGACCGGCACGCTCTGGATCACGCTCGGCCGCGACGTCACCGCGCCGACGCCGTTGGTGGTCACGTCGCAATAGCCGAGCTCGCGAAGGCGCGAGCCTCTCTACCGATACGCCGCGAGCGCCTCTCGAGCCTTCTTGGCTCGCGAGGCGTATTCGCCTCGGGGATCTTCGCGATCGACACGCGCATAAGCTTCGGCCGCGTCGTCGGGTCGGCCGAGCGCGCTCAAGGCCTCCCCCAGGAAGAACGCGCGGGCCGCTTGTTGCGCCGGCGTGCCGCCCATGACGAGGGATCGCTCGAGGTTCTCGCGGGCCTCTTCGTGCTGGCCGACGCCCACCAAACACGCGCCGAGGGTGCCGAGCTGCGAGGCCTCGAGCGACTCGCCCGCCATCGGCTTGCCCGTGTTCTCCTGGGAGAGCTGCAGGCTCTTGCGGGCGAGCTCGAGGGCGCGCTCGGACGCGCCGAGGTTCGCGAGGCTCCACGCGAGCCCATTGGCGTGCCACGGTTGCCATTCGGGGGCGAGGCTCTCGGACGAGATGCCCTCGAGCACCCGCACGGCGTCGGCGTGTCGGCCCAGCCTGGCGAGCAGGGAGGCCTCGTTGATGCCGAGCTGGAGCAGGGCCTTCGGATGCTCGGCGTAGAGCTCGCGAATGTCGGCCATGAGCGCCAGCGCGTCTTCGTAGCGCTCTTCGGTGACGGCCTTGGTGAGCGCGGCGTTCGTGCGTGCGCCCACCCCACGCGCCCACGATTGCGAAAGCCACCAGGCCACCAACGTGGCCGGAAGCGCGGCGAGCGCGCCCACCCCCGAGACCTCGCCAATGGCCACCGCAGCCACGCCGACACCGACCAAAATGCCTACCTGCGTGAGACGAAGTCGCTTCCGGATACCCACGCGGCGCACCTTACGCGAAGACCTGCAGCGAGGGCCACGGCCGAGCGGAGCACGTGGCTTCATGCGGGCACCTGCGACAACCGGACGCACCCTCTCACGAAAAACCGAGGGAACGGGCCCCTGGTGATCTACTCTTTAGGTCGATGGCCCGCGTCCTCGAGGCGTTCGTCGAAGCCGAGCGCAAATGCGTGTACTTGCCCGTGCAGAACGCCAAGCAAGACGTGCGCATCATGGTCGACGTCTCGGTCGACGAATACGAAGAGCTGCTCGTGCGCGGGTACCGGCGCTTCGGGCCCGTGTACTTTCGGCCGGCCTGTTCGGCGTGCTCCGAATGTGTCTCGCTCCGCATTCCCACCGCGACCTTCGCCCCCAATCAGAGCCAAAGACGCGCCGCCAAGGCCGCCTCCGACCTCCGCATCGAGGTCGGCCGGCCGCGTGTCGACGACGAGCGCCTCGCGCTCTACCGCAAGTGGCACGCCTCGCGCGAAGAGGTGCGCGGGTGGGACCCTTCACCCACCGACCGGCAGAGCTACTTCCAGAGCTTCGCCTATCCGCACCCGGCCGCGCGTGAGGTCACCTTCTACGACGACACGCGACTCGGACCGAGCGGCGCTCCGGGGGCGCTCGTGGGCGTGGGCATCGCCGACGAGACGCCACGTGCCTGGAGCGCGGTCTACTTCTTCTACGACCCGGACTACGCGAAGCGGGGCCTCGGCGTGGCCAACGTGTTCTTGCAGGTGGAAATCGCGCGCACGCGCGGCATTCCCTACGTCTACCTCGGCTATCGCGTGGCCGAGTGTGCCTCGCTCACCTACAAATCACGCTACAAACCGCACGAGCTCTTGGTGGGTAGACCGGAAGCGGACGAAGAGCCCATCTGGCTGCCCGACCAATTGCCCTCGAGTCTTCAGAACGTGAAGTAGCCCATGAGGCCGACGTTCTGCTGGTGGAGCAGGGTCTCGTCGAGCCTTCGCTGCACCACCGTCAGGTAGCCGGCTTCGAGGCGCATCGCGCCGGCGGTGTAGCCGAGTCCGAGGAAGAGCCGATTCTGATCGAAGCCGCCCGGGGCCCCCCAGGTGGTCTCGTGAAGCTGCACGAACACCTCGTCCCAGGTGGCGATGGCGAGCGGCGCGTCGTTCCAAAGGGCCACGTTGGCGCGCCCGAAGAGGCGTGCGCGCAGGGCCGGGCTCTCGTCCGCGCGAAAGCGCTCTTCGAGGCGTCCGCGGATTTGCAGCGAGAGCGGCCCGACGCTGCCCGCGTAGATCACCTGCTGCCACGCGCGGTGCTCGTACACGTTGGGCTTCCCGTCGTTGTAGGTGCCCACGAACGCATAGCCGGCCCAGTAGCTGAGGTTCGGCGAGGCACGGTACCCGAGACCGGGGCGGATGAGCGCGTTGGTGCCGTCGGGGCCACGCCGTGCTTGCAGATCGAGCCAGCCCGAGAAGCCTTCTTTGGCCTTGGGATTCGACGGGTCCTTCACCGTGAAGAAGAGCGCGGTCCATGCTTGGGTCTCGCGTTTCTGAGCGGAAGCCGCAGGCGCGAGCGCGACCAGTCCGAGGGTGACCGAGGTGGCGACGAAGAGCGAGAGAGCGCGCATGGCCGAGCGAACGTATCACCCTGGATCCGGGCTCGGAGGCCGAAATCTCGCCGTTTTTCGCGGGGTCTTGTACGAGCGGTCTCATGGCAGAAGGCCGCGACCGAGGGGACATCGAAGTGAGCACGGGCGACCGTCGGGGCGAAACGACTCGGCAAGCTCTTCGCACGAGCCACGGCCTCGCGCGTGCGGTCGCGTGCGCGTTCGCCGGAGCTCTCGCGGCCTCTGCATGTGGCGGCACGGTGTCGTTCGAGACGAGCCCGAAGCGCGTCGAGCCCGCGCCGGCCTCGCCCGCGATCGACGCGTCACTCGAGCACGACGCGAGTGCGCCCGAAACGTCGGATGCGGGCGACGCCGAAGCGAACGACGCCTCCGATGCCTCCGACGCCACGGCCGACGGAGGGGGGCGCGCGTGCCCGGTGGGCGAAGTGGAGATCCCGGCCACGGGCCCTTCGGGCTTTCGCATGATGAAGGGCAGGGAAGGCGCCCACCAAGTGGTGCTCACCAAGTCGTTCTGCATGGACGCGAACGAGGTCACCGTGAAGGCCTATGCGGCGTGCGTGCAAGCGGGCGTGTGCCTCGAGCCTTGGACGCACGATCCTTTTTCGATGTACCCCAAGTTTCCCGACTATCCGGTCAATCTGGTGAGCTGGACCAAAGCGCGCACCTATTGCGAATGGGTTGGAAAACGCCTGCCGACCGAGGCCGAATGGGAATGGGCGGCGACCGGTCCGGAGCAGTACAAATACCCCTGGGGCAACGCGCCCGAGCCCTCGTGCGATCTGGTCGACTTCACCAAGTTCGGCGCTCCGAAGACGCGCGCCGGAGGCGACGTGGGCTGCCACGGCGGCGGGCCCTCGCCGGTGGGCGCGCATCCGCTCGGCGATAGGCTCTGGCCGGACGGGCACGTGCACGATCTGTCCGGCAACGTGTGGGAGTGGGTGGAAGATTCGTTCGCGCCCTTCAAGGGCAGTGCACCGGTGGAAGACCCGCTCGTGCGCAACGAGACGCCCATGCATCCCTTGCGAGGAGGAGCGTGGAACCGCTCGTTCGGCGGCATGGTGATCACCTTCCGCGCCGCAGCGCAGTTCACCTATCAGGTGCCGGGTGTCGGCTTTCGCTGCGTGCGCGGCGCCCCTCACGCGACGCCGCGCCCTCGCCACGAGCACCTCGTGCCGGGCTGGAAGCCGCCGGTGAAGAAGTAGCGAAGACGTCCACGCGACACGCGCTCACCATTTCCGGATACCTTCTCCGGCATGAGCGACCGCGAGAGCGCCGACACGGCTTCGCCCGAGAGCCCCGAGACGCCCGAAAAGGCCGGCAAGGTCGAGGCCGACACGGTCGAGGCGTCCGAGCGCGCGCAAAGGCCCGCGCCGCCTCTTGAAGGCGGCAAAGCAGGCAAAGCCGGCAAAGGCGCCGAGGCCAAAGACGCGCCGGCGAAGAACCGTCACGGCACCTTGTGGATCGTGGTGGCGCTGCTCGCGGGCGTGATGTTGGGCGGGTTTTTCCCACAGGACAAACACCCGTTCATCTACGAGCTCTTCCACTTCTTCTCGAAGGCGTTCATCGCGCTCATCAAGGGGCTCATCGTGCCGCTGCTCGTCTCCACCATCGTGGTGGGCGTGGCGCAGACCGGGGACCTGAAGGCGGTCGGACGTATGGGCGGCAAGTCGCTGCTCTACTTCGAGGTGGTCACCACCATCGCGCTCGCGCTCGGGCTTTTGGTGGGCAACGTGCTGCACCCGGGCATCGGGCTGCCCATCGATTTGGCCTCGCACGGCCCGATCGACAAGACGAAGGTGCAGAGCGGCTGGGACACGGCCATGCACCTTTTCCCGTCGAACCTCGCCAAGCACGCGGTGGAGGGCGACATCTTGCCCATCGTGGTGTTCGCGGTGCTCTTCGGCGTGGCGCTCACGCAGCTCGGCGAGCGCAAAAAAGCGCTGCTCTCGCTCACCGAGACGGTCGCGCAGGCCATGTTCAAGTACACGGGCATGATCATGAAGCTCACGCCCCTCGGCGTGTTCGGCGCGATGGCCTACAACGTCTCGCACATGGCAGCCGGCCACGTGCTGCCCGACGGCTCGCGCATCGAGGGCTGGCCCGCGGTGATTTACCTAGTCTCACGCTACGCGCGCGTGGTCGGCAGTTTGTACCTCTCGCTCGCGCTCTTGGTGCTCTTCGTCTTCGTGCCCATCTTGTTCATGGTGCGCGTGAGCCCGAAGAAGTTCTTCTCGGCCATCCGCGAGCCGGTGCTCACCGCCTACACCACGGCGTCGAGCGAAGCCGCGCTCCCCAAGCTCCTCGAGGTCCTGGTCCGCTTCGGAGTCCCCCGCCGCGTCGCGAGCTTCGTGCTCCCTGCGGGCTACTCCTTCAACCTGGACGGCTCGACCCTCTACCTCGTGCTCGCGAGCCTCACCATCGCGCAGGCCGCGGGCATCCACATGTCCCTCGGTCGACAGATCTTCATGGTGCTGACCTTCATGCTCACCTCGAAGGGCGTGGCCGGCGTGCCGAGGGCCACCTTGGTCATCATCGCCGCCACCTGCGCGAGCTTCGACCTGCCCGGAGAAGCGGGCGTCGCCATGCTGCTCGCGGTCGACGAAATCATGGACATGGCCCGCTCCGCCACCAACGTCACCGGCAACGCCCTGGCCAGCGTGGTCGTCGCCCGTTGGGAAGGCGTGCTCGTCGACGGAGACGCCACGGAAATCGAGCCCAAAGAAGACGTCTTGGGCGGGCACGACGAACAATCGAGCCAATGACCGCCTCACGAGGGTAGCGCGAGTCCCACAGGGGGGAGCGCGAGGGGGGAACGCCCTCGCATCGGGCCGAGGCTCACCCCGTAAGCCAATCCCCGTAAAGAAGCTGCGAAGCACGAGTCCCACACACAGGGGGGAGCGCGAGGGGGGAACGCCCTCGCATCCGGCCGACGCTCGATCCAATGACCGCGATAGTCCCACAGGGGGGAGCGCGAGGGGGGAACGCCCTCGCATCCGCGCCGATGCTTACGCCGTAAGCCAATCCCCGTAAAAAAAAGGCGGAGCGCGAGGGGAACCTCCCCCTCGCAATCGCCTAGGCAGGTCCTCCCGGCCCGGAGGGCAAAGAACCTTTACAAAACCAATGTCTCGACGTGCTCGCCGAACACCTCGCGCAGCACCCCGGCAATCTCCCCCACCGTGGCCTCGGCCTTCACCGCGTCCACGATCGGAGGCATCAAATTGGCCTTGGGATCCTTGGCCGCCGCCTCCACGCGACGGAGCGTCTCGGCGTGCTTCACCGCGTCGCGATTGGCCCTCACCGCCCGCAGCCGCGCCACCTGCTCCGCTTCGATGCGCGGATCGATCTTCATCACCGGCACGGGCGCAGCGTCCTGCACGTACGCGTTCTGCCCCACGATCACGCGGCGCCTGTCCTCCACCTCGAGCTGGTAGGCGTAGGCCGTGTTCTGGATCTCGCGCTGCGGATAGCCCTGCTCGATGGCGCTCACCATGCCGCCGAGCTCGTCGATGCGCGCGAGGTACTTCCGTGCCTCGTTCTCCAGGCGATCGGTCAGCGCCTCCACCGCGTAGCTTCCGCCGAGCGCGTCCACGAAGTCGGCCACGCCGGACTCCTGCGCCACGATCTGCTGCGTGCGAAGGGCGATGGTCGCCGACTCGCTGGTGGGGAGGCCGAGCGCCTCGTCGTAGCTGTTCGTGTGCAGAGATTGACACCCGCCGAGCACCGCCGCGAGCGCCTGCACGGTCACGCGCGCCACGTTGTTGAGCGGCTGCTGCGCGGTCAAGGTCATGCCCGCCGTCTGGCAATGGAAACGCAAGGCGCGGGCGCGGTCGGTCTTGGCGCCGAAGCGCTCCTGCATGAGCGTGCTCCACATGCGGCGGGCCGCGCGGAACTTCGCCACCTCTTCGAGCAGGTTATTGTGCACGTTGAAGAAGAACGAAAGCTGCGCGCCGAACACGTCCACGTCGAGGCCCACGTCCACCGCGGCTTTGACGTACGCGAGGCCGTCCGCCAACGTGAACGCAATCTCCTGGGCCGCGTCGCAGCCGGCTTCGCGGATGTGGTAGCCGCTGATGGAGATGGTGTTCCACTTGGGCACGTCGGTGCTCGAGAACGCGAAAATGTCCGTGATCAAGCGGAGCGAAGGCCGCGGGGGATAGATGTAGGTTCCCCGGGCCATGTACTCTTTGAGAATGTCGTTCTGGATGGTGCCGCGCAGCTTCTGACGGGGCACGCCGTTCTCTTCGGCCACCGCCACGTAGAGCGCGAGCAAGATCGAAGCGGTCGCGTTGATGGTCATCGAGGTCGACACCTCGCCCAGCGGGATGCCCCCGAACAGCGTGCGCATGTCGTGGATGGAGTCGATGGCCACGCCCACGCGCCCCACTTCGCCTTGGCTGCGCTCGTCGTCCGAGTCGCGCCCCATTTGCGTCGGAAGGTCGAACGCGACGGAGAGGCCGGTTTGGCCCTGCGAGAGCAAATACCGGTAGCGCTCGTTCGACTCGGCCGCCGTGCCGAAGCCGGCGTATTGGCGCATGGTCCACAGACGCCCGCGGTACATGTTGGGCTGCACGCCGCGCGTGAACGGAGGCTTGCCCGGAAAGCCGAGGCGCTCGTCCAGATTGCCCTCGACGTCGTCCGGTCCGTAGAGCGGCGCCACGTCCACCTGGCCGGACAGGTTGGGCACGCGCGCACGCGGCTTCTCCTTGGCCTCGACGGGCCCCAAAACCGACTTTTCCCAGGCCTCACGTTGCGTGCGGTACGAGCTCATGACCCCGCACCGTAGCGTTCGCGCGACACGGCTTCAACGCCGAGTCGTGGGCGCGGGGACGTGCGCGGGAGTCACGCAAATCCCGCGCGCGGGGCCTCGGATTCCGGGCGTTCGCTACTTCTTGCCGGCGCGAACCACGCGTAGCAGCGCGTCGCCGGCCGCGCGGGCGATCTCTTCCAAGCGCTTCGTGGCAATCATGGTGTCGCCGAGCTCGTCGGCGACGATCACGAGGGCCGTCTTTCCGCTCACGCGCACCGGCACCGCGGTCACGTCGCGGGTGGCCGAGGTCATGACCGAGAGCAAAGGACCATGCGCGCTCGGATCGAGCGGACCGAGGTAAGTGCCCTCGTTGGCGGCCCAGTTGAGCACCGTGGGCGCGTCTTGCGGAATGACGAGTCCGGTGAGGGCGCTCTGCGCGGCGAACTCGGGCGTGCACGACCAGCCCACGAACTCGCCTCGTTTGGCCACGAAAATGGCCGCGCGGCGCGCCACCACACGCGCCCCGGCCAGCACGTACCCGAGTACCGCGTCGCGGTCGGGTGCGGTCTTGAGCGAGGCGATGACGTGGGTCGGATCGGGAGGAGGGAAGCTCAGCGTGGCGCCCTTGGGCGGCGAACCGCTCGCGCGCGCTTGGGCGGCTTGTGTGGCTTGCATGGGACCGAGGCTCGTGGCCGCGGGCGCAGCCGCACCCATGCCGGGACGTGTGCCGAGCCCGAAGGTCCCCGGGCTCGTCGAGCCGCCGCTCCCCGAAGCCGAAGCCCCAGCAGCACTTGGCCCCGCATTTCCTGGAGGGCGAATGCTGGGCGCGCGCACCGAGATGGGCGGCATGGACGGGCGACGCGGATTGTCGAGCGGACCGGGGCGGTAGCTCGGTGTGTGCGCCGCATGCACGGAGGCCGGAGGCTTACGAGGCACGGCATTCACCGTGCTCGGAGCTTCGGCGGCCTCGGCCGACGAGAGACCGCGCTCGGTGTCGGGCGGAGGAGGCAAGCTGCCCTTGGCGCTCGGCGCTTCTTCGCGGTCGGTCTTGGGTCCGTTCGATGCGGTGAAATTGCGCGAGACCACCTCGACCGCAGCGGCCGGGAGGGCGTCGACGTGGAGGCCGTCGTCGTGCACGGGAGGCACGGGCTTCGAGCTCTGCGAACGCACGAGCGCCGCGTCCGGCAGGGAAAGTCCGCCTCCGAGGCGTGCGTAGGTGAGCGCGGCGATGTCGTCGGTGCTGGGCGAGGCCTCGGGCACGGAGCGGTGGGAATAGGGCGAAGCCTGCGGCGCGGGCTCGCCGGGAACCATGCTGCGCCTTCGCGTGAGTGGAATGGGAATGTCCGAGGTGCGCTCGCCGCTCGCGCTGACGAGCGAGCTCAACACCGACACCTCGGTTCCCCAAGGTGGCGTGCGCTTCGAGATGCGCACCGGCTCGGGGGGCGGGGTCTCGTTGCGATCCACCGTGCGGGGCAGGGTGCGATTGGTGGCCTTTCGCGGCACGGGGCGCTTGCCCGCCACCACCGCGTAGCTCGGACGATTGCGCAGCGCCGCTTCCACGTCTTCCAGGGTGGCGCGCACGGCCACCACGTTGGCTTGCAGGTGGAACGCGATCTCTTCGGCGGCGTGCGTATCGAACACGTTCACCACCGCGAGATCCACGGTGTTCGAGCGCGAATCGTAGCGCAGCGGCACGGCCAAGAGGCGCGAGCAGAGCCCGGCCGGCAAGCGATCCATGAGCTCGGGATCGGCGTGCACGTCGTGCAGGATGGGCGCATCCGCGCGCCCCAGCTCTTCTTCGAGGCGGGCCCCGTCCAAGGCGCCCGTGTCGAGCAGCGCGTGCTCGAGCGGGGAGTCGTTGGACACGGCAACGTACAAGGCGCGCTCCAGTGCCTCGACACTGACCACCTCGGAAACCATCAGCCCTTTGGCGAACTCGACCGCCACGGAAGCGGACTCTAGCTCAACTCCGCCCGGGTGTTACGCGAACGTCGCGACGTGCCTCGCGAATTTCCGCGCGCGTCACCTGGAGCCGGCGAGCGGGCAGAAGACCCGTGAATTTAGGCTGAAACCCGGGGCTCTCGGGCGTGGTCCCGTTGCGAGTCGGCTCGGTCCGACGGCTCGGAGCGACGCGCTCGAAGGTCGTGAAGTCCCTTCAGGGATGACCCTTGCCGAACTGGAAGACGACCTCGCTCTTGCGCATGAGGCCGAGCTTGGAACGCGCGATGCGCTCGACCGCGGCGGGGTTGTCACGCAGGTCGGCCACGTCCACGCGCAGCCTGGCCACGTCGCGTCGAAGCTCTTGGTTCTCGACCTCGACCTGGGCAAGCTCGCTCTCGAGGGCGCGCATACGCGGCAGGCCTTCCGGCTTCAAAATCAGCAGCGGAACGGCCACGCAGGCGATCCCCAGGATGAAGGCCGGCAAGAGCCGTTCGACCGCGCGCTCGACGGGGCTCTCGGACATGCCCGGCACCCTGTCAGGAGCGCGCGGCGAGGGCCAACTTTCTGATAAACGTGAGGCCATGAGCGCCACGAGCGAGAGCGGGTTCGAGGTCACGGTCGGTCTCGAGGTGCATGCGCAGCTCCTCACGCGCACGAAGCTCTTCTGCGGATGCCGCACCGACTTCGGCGCGCCTCCCAATACGCACGTCTGCCCCACCTGCCTCGGGCTCCCCGGTGCGCTGCCCGTGCTCAACGCCGAGGTGGTGGCCATGGCCATCCGGGCCTGCCTCGCGCTCGGCTGCCAGGTCGCCGAGGTCTCGCGCTTCGACCGCAAGAACTACTTCTACGCCGACCTCCCCAAGGGCTACCAAATCAGCCAGTTCGAGCTTCCCATCGGGCTCGGCGGCGGGCTCGAGATCCCCACCGCCGACGGCGGAAAGAAGCTCGCGCGGCTCGAGCGCATCCACATCGAAGAAGACGCCGGCAAGAACGTCCACGAGGGCAGCCGCAGCCTGGTCGACCTGAACCGCGCCGGCACGCCGCTCATCGAGATCGTGGGCAAGCCCGACCTCTCGTCCGGTCGCGAGGCCGCCGACTACCTGCGCATCCTGCGTGAGATCCTGGTGTTCGCCGGCGTGAACGACGGCAACCTGGAGGAGGGGAGCTTCCGCTGCGACGCCAACGTCTCGGTACGTCCGCGCGGACAGGCCGAGCTCGGCACGCGCGTCGAGCTGAAGAACATCAACTCGTTCCGCTTCGTGGAAAGAGCCATCGGCTACGAAGCCGCGCGCCAAGAGGCGCTGATTCGCTCGGGCGGAAAGGTCTCGGCCGAGACGCGTGGCTGGGACGAAAAGACCGAGAGCACCTTCACCATGCGCTCCAAAGAGACCGCGCAGGACTACCGGTACTTTCCCGACCCCGACCTCTTGCCCGTGATGGCGAAAGACCCTCTGGTGTCGGCGGTGCGAGCGTCCATGCCGGAAGGTCCACGCGAGAAGCGTGCGCGATACACCGATTCCCTCGGGCTCACGCCCTACGCCGCCGAGGTGCTCACGCAGCACCCTCGTCTGGCGGGTTTCTACGAAGAGGGCCTCGCCCTCGGCGCCGACGCGCTCGCGCTCGCCAACTTCGTGCAAGCCGAGGTTCTGGCCGACGTGACCACTCACGGTCTCTCGGCCACGTTCCCGGTGGACGCGGCCTCACTCGCCGGGGTGCTCGCGCTGGTGAAAGACGGCACCATCAGCGGCAAACAAGCGAAAGACCTCTACCGCCATGTGAAAGAGCGCGGAGGCTCCGCGGACGTGGGCGCTCTCGCGGACAGCCTGGGCATGCGCCAACTGTCGGACGTGGGCGAGCTCACGGCCCTGTGCACCAAGATCGTGACCGACAACCCCAAGCAGGCCGAGCAGTACCGATCGGGAAAGACCGGCATTTTCGGCTTCTTCGTGGGCCAGGTCATGAAAGCCACCTCGGGCAAAGCGAACCCCAAGCTCACGAACGAAGTGCTCGAGCGCCTCTTGCGCGGTGACGCATGAGCGCGCCCCAGCCGCCCTCGTCGGACCTGTCACCTGTCGGATCGAACGAGCCTTCGTCGGGCTCGGGCGCGTTGCCCTCGGCGGCCTCGTCGCCTTCGGTCGCTCCGGCTGCACGCGCCAGTGAGGTAGGCGGACTCGGCTCGCTCCGTCCAGCTGCCGCGCGCGTGCGCGGGCGCGTGCTCATCGTGGACGACAACGTCGAGCTCTCGAACGCCCTGGTCGACGTGCTCTCCACGGTGCGCGAGCCCGACGGCACGCCCAGGTTTTACGTGGAGACTGCACCTACCGGAGCGCGTGCGCTCGAGTCGGCCGAGGTGCACGGGTTCGACGTGGCCATCGTCGACGTGAAGCTCCCGGACGCGAGCGGCGTGGATCTCATCGGTCCGCTGCGCGCGCGGTCGCGTTTCTCCGAGGTCTTGCTGGTCACCGGGTTCGCCACCCTAGACGCGGCCATGGGCGCGCTGCGCTCGGGCGCGTTCGCCTTCGTGCTGAAGTCGTTCCGCCCCGAAGAGCTCATCGCCACGGTGGAGCAAGCGTTCGCCAAGGTGGGGCTCTCGCGCGAGCGTGACGAGCTCGAGCGGCGCTACCGCGACCTGGTCGAGCTCACCAGCGTGCTCTTCGTCGCGCTCGACAAAGACGATCGCGTCTCGCTCTTGAATCGTCGCGCCTCCACGCTCGCCGGTGTCACGCCGGAAGAGGCGCAAGGTCGGCCACTACTCGAGTGCTGGATCCCCGAAGACAGCCGCGAGCGCCTGCGCCTCGCGCTCGATAAAATTAGAGAAAAACGCCCGGATCGTCGCTCGGTCGAGGTCGAGACCCGCTTCTCGACCACCGAAGACCTGGCGAGCACGCGCACCCGCGTGCGCTGGCACCTCTCGCTCGGCGAAGACGGCATGGTGTACGCGATCGGCATCGACGTCACCGAACGCCGCGCCTTGGAGAAACGCGCCGCCGACGCCGAGGCTCTCTCCGCCATGGGCACGCTCGCGCTGAACCTCGCGCACGAGATCCGCAACCCGCTGAACGCCGCCGTGCTGCAGCTTCATCTGCTTGGCCGCGACGTGGACAAGCTCTCCGCCGACGAAGAGAAGCGCGCCGCCCTCAAGTCGCGCGCGGCCATCGTGGGTGACGAGATCGGTCGCTTGAACCGCTTGCTCACCGAGTTCTTGGAGCTCGCGCGTCCGCGCGGCATCGCCCGCGAGCCCGTGCACGTACCGCGTCTCATGGACGACGTGCTCGATCTCGAGCGTGAGACCGCCGAGGCGCGTGGCGTCTCGGTGGTACGGGACCTCGCCCAAGAAGGCTGCGTGGCCATCGGCGACGCCGAGAAGCTCAAGCAGGTGCTCATCAACTTGGTGGTGAACGCGATCGACGCCATGAAGGCCGGCGGCACGCTCACCGCGAGCGTGAGGCAGGTGGCCGAGTCGGTCGAGATGGCCATCGCCGACACCGGCCCGGGCATCGAAAAAGACGTGCTCGCCAGCGTGTTCGACGCTTTCTTCACCACCAAAGAAGCGGGCACCGGACTCGGCCTCAGCATCGTGCGCAAAATCGTCGACCAGCACCGAGGCGAGGTCCGCATCGACACCGAGCGCGGCCGCGGCACCCGCGTGGTGGTCTCCATTCCCCGCGCGACGACGTAGAGCCGCACAAAAGCCGGAAGGAGGTCCTTGCAGACTGCAAGTGACCTCCTCCGAGGACGAAGCACGCGAGCCTCGCTGGATACGAGGCTCGTGCGGCTCGTGTGATCAGCGTCCCGGGGGCTTCAGTGGGAGCACCGACGACGACAGGGGAGGCGGGGGAATCTTGCCCGAGGGGCGAGCGTCCGGCGCCTGGTCGCCCGCTTCGATGGCCATGAGCGCCATGAAGAGGCGATCCATGCCGAGCTCGAGGGCAGCTTCGCGATGGAAGGTGTGCACCACGCGGATGAGGCGCAGCGAGGTGGTCTTGCCGAGGTCGATCTCGCGCTCGAGGAAGGCCTCGAACGAACCGAAGCCCTTGGCCTCGTAGAGGCGCTTGGCCTGGATGTCGCGGAGGATGAGGCCGATGTCGTAAAAGCCCTTGTTGAGGTTTTTACGGAAGCCCTTCACCGCCACGAGCTGGTTGTGGAGGTCCGCGATGCGCTGCTTGATGTCTTCCGCGCCCTGAGGGGTACGGATGGTGGCGCGGGCGCTACCGGGGAGCGGGGGCTCTGCCGCCCGAGCACGGGCCTCGGCCGCATGCTTCGCCGCGTGGCGGGCAGCCCAGGGAGCCGCGCCGCGAAGCCCGAGCTTACGCTTCGGAGCGTCTTTCTCGGCCTTCCCGCCTTTTGCGCCCTTGCCCTTTTCGGGCTTCGCCTCGGCCTTGCCTTTTGCCGGCTTCTTCGTCGTCGCCATGGGGTCTCAGCTCGATTCTTCGCGGGCGTACGAGGCCCGAAGTTTGACCTCAAGCAGATGCCAAAGGTCGAATCAAAGAGGTTGACTAGCCAACCGGAGAGCGCCCCCTGCGCCGAAACTTCCCCGAGCAGAGGGCGCGCGAATGGGACGGTAGGTAGCATCCTTTTCCACGGCGCGTAAAGAACCGTTGCATCCCGGTGCCCTCGGGAAAGATAGTCGCGCGTGGCCACGCGGACCCCGCTCCAGACCGAAGACGTATCGCCCTGGCTCTCCGCCCTCGGAAAAGACCCGCGAGGCGTGCGCCTTTCGCCGGTCGAGGCGGGGACGGTCAACACCAGCTACACGGCGCACCTCGCCAGCGGCGAGAGGCTCTTTCTGCGCCTCTACGAACAGCAAGACCTCGAAGGCGCTCGTCGCGAAGCCTCCCTGCTCGCGCACCTCTTCGCCCGTGACGTGCCCACCCCGTGTCCGCTCTCGGCGCCTTCGGGGGAGGCCGTGTCGGAGGTCTTCGGCAAGGCGCTGGTGGTGTTCCCCTTCCTGGAGGGCTCGACCACCTCGCAGGCTCGGGTGACCACCCACCACACGCGGGTGGTCGGGCACGCGCTCGGCAAGCTGCATCTCGCGGTCACCGGTCTGGAAGCACGCGAAGGGCGCTTCGGTCTCGCGCCGCTGCTCGAGCGGGTGGCCGCGTTCCGCACGCATGGCTCGTGCTCGGTACGTGAGCTCTACCCGTATTTTCTGCGGGAGCTGCCGCTGGCCGAGGGCGCGCGTATTTCCGGGCTACCCGGCGGCCTCGTGCACGGCGATCTCTTCCGCGACAACGTGCTCTTCCAGGGCACGCACCTCACCGCGCTGCTCGATTTCGAGAGCGCCCACCGCGGCGCGTTCGTGTTCGACCTCGCGGTGACCATGCTCTCCTGGTGCTACGGTTCGGCCTTCGAGTGGGAGCTCGCCCGCGCCCTCTTCGACGGCTACACGAGCGTGCGTAAGCTCGACGAGATCGAGTGGGACGGCTTCTTCGCCGAGGCCCGCTTCGCCTGCCTGCGTTTCGCGGTGACCCGTATCGCGGACGAAACGCACCGAGTGGGAAAGCTCTACCCACGCTTCCTCGCGCGTCTCGCCGCGCTCGACTCCCTGGGGCCTTCCGGCCTACGAGAGAAGCTTCAGTGAAGCCCGCGTCCTCTTCGCCTCCCGAGTCCCTTCGGACGCTCGCGCGTCCCCACGTGCGCGTGCCTTCGTCCGTGCGGAGCAGCCTGCGTTTCCTCGTGACAAGCTCGCTCGTGGCGCTCGTGTCGCTGGTCTCGCACCCCGCCCACGCGGGCGACCTCGACCTCGACTCGGACGACCCGCCCGCGACCGACAAACCCGCGCCCGAAGAAGACGGGCCGATCCTCCCCACCGAGAAGCCGAAAGAGCCGCCCCGCGCGCCGGTGCCCGGGCTCTCGTCTCCCAAGGTCGAGCCTTACCTCGCGCGGGAGAATCAAGTCGGACCGACGCTCCTCTGGCTGCTCACGCAGGCCATTCCGAGCCCCGAGCTGCTCGTGGGCACCGAAGGCGCGCGCTTCGGCATGCGCTGGCAGGTGACGCCGCTGCTCTACTCGTTCGGCATCCATCGTCGCCTCTCGCCGTGGCGCTCGGTGGTGGTCGAGCCGATCGTGCGGCACGCCGGATCGGTCGAGTTTTTCCTGAGCCCGGAGTGGATCGTCTACCAGGGCGGCACGGTGCTGCTCGACGCGGGCGTGCGCACCACGCTGCCCGTGCTGCATCGGGGCGAGTACCTCTCGGTCTCGCTGGGCGTGGCCCACACCCGCTTCGACGGCCACAGCGCCGTCCGCTACGAGGGCGGCGTGTACACGCTCTTCGGCGTGCTCGGCCTGGCCGTCTCGGTGTCTCCCACGAAGGAGCTCGCGCCCTTCTCCACCGCGCTCACCCTGCGCGTGAGGTACTTCTGATGCGCGCTCGTCTCACGTCCGCCCTGGCCGGACTCGTCGCCTGCGCGCTCGCGCTCGGCGCCGCCGTCACTCAGTCGGGATGCGCCGTGTTGCCCATCGTGACCCGCAACATCGGGAATCTCGGGCATACCCCGGCGAAGGTCGCGCACAAGGTCAAAGACCCGGTTCGCAAGGACGCACGTCTCGCGGTGTTGTGGGTCGGTCACGCGACCGCGCTCGTGCAGATCGACGACAAGATCATCCTCACCGATCCCGTGTTCACCACCAGCGTGGGGCAGGTCTCCACGCGCCTCGTGGAGCCGGGGCTCGAGGTCTCGTCCGTGCCGGAGGTGGACGCGGTGCTCATCTCGCACATGCACCCGGACCACCTCTCGCTCGGCTCGCTGGAGCTGCTCTCGCCCAAGATTCGGCACCTGGCCATGCCGCGCGGCGGGCTCACTTACCTCACCGATTTTCCCTTCGACGCCTTCGAGCTCGGCACCTGGGAGCGCTGGGAAAAAGACGGCCTGCGCATCACCGCGGTGCCCGTGAAGCACGTGGGCTTCCGCTACGGCGTGGACGATGCGTGGACCCAAGACGCCTTCACCGGGTACGTGGTCGAGTACCACGGCCTGCGCGTGTGGTTCGGCGGCGACACCGCCTACGACTCGGCCGCGTTCGTCGAGACCGGTCGCCGTTTTCCGTCGGTCGACCTCGCGCTCATGCCCATCGCCCCGGCCGAGCCACGCGACTTCATGCGCAAGACGCACATCGGTCCGGAAGAGGCCGTGCAGGTCTTCCTGGACCTCGGCGCCAAGCGCATGGTGCCCGTGCACCGCGATACGTTCGTGAACTCGACCGACGCCCCGGGAGACGCCCTCAAGCGATTCCTCGCCGAAGCGAAGGCGCGAAACCTCCCCGAGGGCAGCGTGCAGGTGGTCGACTTCGGCGAGCAGAAGGTGCTCGTGCCCAAGTCCGCTCCTTCCGACTCGGACTTCTGATCGAAGGTCCTGGGCGCGCCGGTCGAACACCGAGAATCGCCCACAAAAAAGCCTCGCCCGACTCCGCGAAGAGCCGGGCGAAGCGGGGAGTCGCACGTGCGCGAGCGCACGCGTGGACGTCAGGCGGGGGGCGAGGCCTGCGGCGCGGGCGGCGCGGGCGGCGCGACCGGTGCATCGGGCGGAAGATCCGCCGCCACGCGGACCTTCTCGGCCTTCTCGTTCGCCCAGAGGCCCGCGCGCAGACGTTCCACCGTGGCGTTCGCTTCGTCGAGCAGCTTCTGCTGTGCTTCCACTTCGACCAGGATGGCCGCTTCGGTCTGCTCTCCGGCCTCGCGCTGCACACGCGCCGAGCTCAGCACCTCGAGCACCTCGCGGTGCAGTTCTTCGCCCGCGTTCACGACCCAAGCATCGAGGCGTGCGGCGAAGTCGTCGATCATCTCGTCCAGCTTGGGCGCGGCCTTCTCGGCGGCCTGACGGACCACCTCGGGCGCCATCTCCTTCGCGCGGTTCTTGTATTCCGCATCGATGCGGTCGCGCAGCACGAGCGCGAGCACGGGAGCGGCCAGGGTGAGCAGGCCGCCCACCAGCACGTTCACGAACATCACGCCGAGCCCCACCGCGAACAGCGCGGCGATGCCCGCGTCGTAGCGGAAGGTGTCGATCTGCACGTCGAGGCGCTTCACGTCGCCGCCCAAGGTCTGGACGACGCGCTTGGTGGTCTCGTTGGCGTCTTCGCGGACGAGCGCGATGGTGCGCTCGGCCAGGTCTTCGAGCTTGCCGCCGATCTCTTTAGCCTCGGCCTCCGCCCACTTCTTGAACGTGTCCTCCAAGAAGGCCGGCAGGTACTGCTTCAGGTCTTCCTGCTTGGCGGCGTCGATCACGTTGGGCAGCTTGCGGATGGTCTCTTCCACGAAGTGGTCGAGGTCCTTGCGGGCGCCCACCTTGATGCCCGCGACCTCTTCGCGGATCTTGATGCGCCGCTGCTCGATGTTGCCCGCTTGCCCGGCGAGGTCTTGCTCGAGCATGGCGATGCGGCGAAGCAGCTCTTCGGTCTTCATGGAGGCTGCGCGACGCCGCGCATCGACGCCCTTGCCGAGAAGAGCGCCCACGCTGAGACCCTCGCCGAGGGCGTTGTCGAGCAGGATGCGCCCGCGCTCTTCCGCGAGGAAGGTCGTGAGGTGGGCGAGCAGCTCCGGCATGCCACTCTCGGCCATCTTGCCGGCGAGCGCGGTCTCGGCGCTGATGGGGAAGACCAGCGGGTCTTTCACCAGGTTCTTCAGCTGCGTGCGCGCGTAGTCGAGCGCCTCTTTCTGCTCGTCCGCCGAGAGGATGTCCCACTTGGTGATGACGAACACGATCTTGTCGCGCGAGGCCTTGAGGAGCTTGTCCTGGAGGAAGATGCGCTCGCTCTCCTTCAGGATTTGGCCTGCGTCGAGCAGGAAGAGCACCGCGTCCGCGCGCGGGATGTAGCTGTAGGTGATGTCCGAGCGCTGGAGCGAGAGGTCGTTCACGCCTGGGGTGTCGACCAGCAAAATGCGCTCTTTGAGGATGGGCGCCGGGTAGCCGATCTCCAGGAAGTCGACCTTGTCGGTGCTCTCTCCGCCGCCGACCGCGAACTTCTTCACGTCGCCGAAGGCGAGGCTCTCGCGCTTGCCGGACGAGTACACGACGTGCGCCTCGGGCGTGTCCGAGTAGCGCAGGTGGTGGATCGCCGCGGTGGTCGGCGTGACACCGACCGCGAGCGCCGTCTCGCCGAGCAGCGCGTTCACGAAGCTCGACTTGCCGTGGTTGAACTCGCCCACCACCACGAGGTGGAAGCGGTCTTCTTCGAGCTTCTTCACGAGGTCGCGCTCCACGCGCTCGCGCAGGGACTTCGCGCCGACTTTTTCCGCCACGTCACTGAGGGCAGAGAGGGCCTTTTTAACTTCGGCGCTGCGTTCGAAAAATGCCTCGAGCATCATGGTGGGGAAAATCCTCGCGTTACGGGGTGGAGACGAAACGAGTCGGGTCCCACGGTGAAGAGGCCGCCCGCGCCCGCCTTGGGCACGCGCCGCTCGCACCGCGGAGAACGATGAGAACCGAGCGAGAGGCTCAGGCGTCGCCCTTGAGCAGGGCGAGCACGCGGTCGTCGACCTCGGTCATGGTGAGCCCGCCGGTGCCGAGCTTGGCGGCCTTGCGGTAGAGCTCGCTCTCCGCGAAGGTGCGCATGGCGAGCACGCGCTTCGGGAGGTAGGGGTGCGTGGCGAAGGCCTCCATGTACTTGCCGAGGCCGTCTTTCTGCTCGTCGTACTGCTCGAGGAAGGCCTCGAGGTTGAACTCCTCGTAGAGGCGCTTCGACCCGACCACGAGCTTGGCGAGCCCGCGCGAGGACACGGTCACGTCTTTCGAGCAGAGCATGCCGGCGCGGTCGCAGGTGATCTCCGCGCGACGCGACCAGGCCTTCAGCGCGATGAGCGCCGGCTGCACGATCCACGAGACGAACACGCCGGCCATCTGCGTGAGGTAGTTGAGCGCCGTGAGATACACCACGTGCGAGTTGTGGATGTGGCCGCACTCGTGGCCAATCACGCTGAGCAGCTCTTCGTCCGAGTACTGATCGGCGAGCGCCGAGTGCACCATGATGAAGGAGTCTTCGTTCGTGCCGTAAGTGGCCGCGTTCAAGTACGGGTTCGACACCAGGTATACGGAGGGCATCGGGATGTGCAGGGTGTCCGCGCACTGCTGCGTGAGGCGATGGATGCGGGGAAATTGCCGCTCGCTCACCTTCACGGCTTGGCCGAGCAGCTGCCCGCGCCAGACCTGTTTGAACATGCGGACCGTGGCCGCCACGGCGAGCTCGACCGGGCGGGCCTTCTCGAAGGCGGCGCGCGTCTGACGGTCGAGGATGTAGCTGTAGTCGTGGCCGGTCGACTCCGGCCCTCCACCCACGCGCTCTCCCTTCATGCGGTTGACGAACGAATCGAAGTCGAGCTCGGGGGCTTGCGCCATGGTCTCTGCCTTTCGCGTTTCAGGGGCTAGGCGGCGTGTGCAGCCTCGGGCTGACATGCGGCGTTGCGCGGCACGCGACATTTGAGGAGAAGCGATCCGCCGCTCCGATGTCGTGTCCTCGGGTCCTACGTACGAGGGAAGCGGACGATTTCGTCCCTCCCCAACGGTAGCGACGAGCTTCCGCGTCCGCAACCTCGGATTCCCCGAGAAAATGAGGGGGATCGCGAGGATTATTTCGAAGCTCGAGCCACAAAAAGGACAAGGGGCGCTCGGACCATCCGAGCGCCCCCGAGGGGAGGAATGAAGAAACGTGTTCGTTCGGGAGCGTGGTCTTCGGCGGAAGGAGCCACCGAGACTCGCCATTCGACCTCCTTGTTGAAGGAACGGAATTCGGGACCGGGTTCGGAGACAGGAGAGACAGGAGAGAGAAGAACGAGGCAGGAGGGAGAGAACCGGGGAGCGAGAAACGAGGCTGAGATTCAGGAGGGAGAGAAACGGGAATCGAGGCGCGAAGGCGCGGGGGGCGAACGTGGCGAGCATTCGCGACCGGCTTCGTGAGAGAGACACACGACCCCGCGCGACTCTTCCCGAGCGGGCGTTTTTTTTTCGGGGAAGTGGAGAGAGCTCCGGGAAGGGAGAAAAATGGCCTCTTCCGCGATCGCTCCGCGGGCGACGCTCAGCGCTGGACCACGCCGCCGTACGAAAAACGTGTGGTCTGCGGCGCCGTCTCGAAGGCTCCCGAAGCGACCAGAGCGATCGACGTGGCGACCACCGCCAAGACCCCGGCCGACGACCACCCGATCCAGCTCGGGATGCTGTGGTCCTGGTAGCGCGGCACGAGCGGTGCGACCGGCAAGCGCACGCGCCACTCGATGAGTGGACCGCAGCTGCTCTGCGAGCATCGGGCGACGAAGAGCGCCTGGTCGTGACGCGAGGCGGCTACCCAGTCCCCGCACGAGGTCTTGGGGGCCGAGACACGAGCTCCCTGGAGGCTGACTCCCTCGAAGTCTTGGCGACTACACGGCGTACGCACCTCGGGCGCTTCGAGGCGTGCGTCGGGGGTGGCGGTGACCCAGGAGGCCCACACGGGGCGTCCGAACGCGAGCAACACGACGTGGTGCCGGCCGCGCGCGAGCTTGGTCTTCCCGGTTGCTCGCGGCATTCCGTCCACGCGAAGCTCGCCCGACTCGGGGGCGACGATCTCGACCGGTACGAGCTCGGGCTCGGGGCCTTCTTCTTCGCCCAACGCGGCCCGTCGTCCGCCGTCGAGGCCTCGCGCTTCACGCAGCGACGCGAGCGCTCGGTCCGGATCTTTGGGGGTCACGGTGGAGGCACGAGCGGCCCGCGCCCGCAGCACCTCGGCCAGCAAGAAGGCCGCTTGAGGGAGCTCGGGATGGGCGACCACGGTGCTCTCGGCGTGCTCGAGGGCGCGATCGGCGCCTTCGGCGTCGAGCGCCGTGGTGGCCTCGTGTGCGCGGGCGAGCTCGGCCTCGATCTGCGTAGCGACGGTGTCCGGGTAAGCGAGCGCGCGCCGACCGTCGTCGCTCGGCCCTGTGAGGGTCACGCCGCGTGAGCGCGCCCACGCCGCAAGCTCGGCAGAAGCGGCTTCACCGTGCTTCTGCGTATCGAGCCACACGAGGGGGACGTCGGTCGCGCTCACGAAGGAACTTGCTCGGGCTCGTTGGTTTACTTCTTTTTCGCGGCGGCCTTCTTGGGCGCCGCTGCGGTCTTCTTGGGCGCGGCGGCCGAGCTCTTCTTCGCGGCGGTTTTCTTGGGCGCGGCAGCGGCCGGTTTCTTCGCGGCGGCGCTCGAGGCCTCTCCGCCCAGCGAAGCGAGCACGGCGTCGACGTGGCCGGCCACCTTCACGCTCGGGAAGGCATGCGTGACCTTGCCGCTCTGGAGCACGAACGTGCTGCGGATGGTGCCCATGACTTTCTTTCCGTACATGTTCTTCTCGCCGTAGGCGCCGAAGAGCGTGTGCACGGCGAGATCCGGATCCGAGAGCAGCGTGACCGTGAGGCCGTACTTGTCGCGGAACTTGCAGTGGCTCGCCACGGTGTCTTTCGAGATGCCGAACACCTTGGCGCCCTTCTCGGCGAAGCGGGCGTTCGCGGCGGAGAAGTCCTTCGCTTCCACGGTGCAGCCGGGGGTGTCGTCCTTCGGGTAGAAGTAGACCACGACCGGCTCGCTCGACGCGCCGATCGCGTGGGTCTTGCCGTCGTCGCCCTGGAGAGAAAACGTGGGAGCCTTGTCACCGGTCTTGAGCACGTCGAACGTCCTTCCCGACGCGCGCACCTCGCGCGCCGGGCGCGATTGTCACCCGTTCTCGCGCTGGACGCACGGGCAAGCGTGCACGACCGACGAAATCTTCGCGGAGGCCTCGTGAGCCTCTCTTCGGAAGACGAGCTCGTGCAGAAGCTCGGCGCCCTCTTCGCACAGAATGGGCAAAAAGGCGGCGTTTCACTGGGAATCGGAGACGACTGCGCGGTGCTCTCCCCGGGCTCGGGCAAGCTCGTGTGGACCGTGGACGCCCAGATCGACGGCGTTCACTTCCGGCGGGACTGGCTCTCCCTCGACGACATCGGGTACCGCTCCTTCGCGGCGGCCACGAGCGACGTGCTCGCCATGGGCGCGCGGCCCGTGAGCGCGCTCTCGTCGCTCACGCTCGATCCGAGCTTCGACGACTCAGCGCTGCTCGCGCTCGCGGGTGGTCAGGCCGAAGCGGCCGAAGAGGCAGGCGCGCCCATCGTGGGGGGAAACCTCGCGCGGTCGAGCAGCTTCTCGATCACCACCACCGTGCTCGGACGTCTCGCGGCCCCTCCGGTGACCCGAAAGGGCGCGCAGGTGGGTCATCGCGTGATGGTCTCGGGTCCGCTCGGTCTCGCCAAGCTCGGCCTCGGCGCGTTCGAGCGTGGCTTGTCGAACCATGCCCGTCTCGAGGCGTGCGTGCGCGCGTTTCGTCGGCCCAAGCTGCGCTTCGATCTCTCGCTCGAGGGGGCGAGCGCGGCCATGGACGTCTCGGACGGGCTCGCACGGGATCTCTTTCGGCTCGCGCGTGCGAGTGGCGTGCGGGTGCGGCTCGAGGGCCGAGCGCTGCTCGAGGCCTCGGGAGACGCGCTCCTCGAAGGCGCGACGGTGCTCGGCGAAGATCCGGAGCGAGCGGCCTTCGAGGGCGGTGAAGACTACGTGCTGCTCGCCTGCGCGCCCCGGCTCTTGCCCGGGTTTTTCCCGATCGGCGAGGTGCTCGAGGGCGAAGGAGTGGAGCTCGACGGCGTGCCGTGCTCACCGGGCGGACACGACCACTTCGCGCGAGGCTGAGCGTGCGCGCGTGCGTTATTCAGCGCTCGAGGATCGACTCGACCTCGCGGTAGACGCGCTTGCGCCAGAGGGCGAGGGGAGACTCTCCGCGGTGGAGCTTCTCGGTCTCGGAGAGCATTTCGGAGAGCGGCACGAGCACCACGTAGGGGTCGTAGGGGCAGGCCTCGCGCGTGACGCCCGGGCCGACCCAGCCGGACATGAAGCCCGTGTGGCCGTCGACCAGGCCTCGCACCGCCGCGTTGGCGAGACGCGCCGCGAGCAAGCGATCGAAGGCCGAGGGCGTGCCTCCTCGCACCACGTGTCCGAGCACGGTCACGCGCGAGTCCACGTCGGCGATGGTCTTCTCGAGGCGCGCGTCTACCCGCGATTTTAGCTCGTTCGTGCCGATTTTCACGCCTTCGCTCTTCAGGATGAGCACGCGTCTCCGGCGCTCGCCCTCGGCGTAAGCGCGTTCGATGGTGCGGCAGACCTGGTTCACCACTTCGTCTTCGGATTTGTCCGTCTCGCGCACGAGCACGGTGTCCGCGCCGGCGGCGATGCCTGCGGTCATGGCGAGGTATCCGCAGTCGCGTCCCATGACCTCGACCAAAAAGATGCGGCGGTGAGCGGTCGCGGTGTCGCAGATGCGGTCGCACGCTTCGACGATGGTGTTCATCGCGGTGTCGACGCCGATGGCCATCGAGGTGCCGCCGAGGTCGTTGTCGATGGAGGCGGGGAGGCCGGCCACGCGCAGCGGCCCGCGCGCGGTCTCGCAGCCCTCGAGCAGCGAAGCGCCGGTGAGCGAGCCGTTACCGCCCACCACGAGCAGCGCGGCGATGCCGGCGTCGCGCAGGATGGCCTTGGCCTTCTGCTGACCCTCGGGCGTGGGAAACACCTTGCTGCGCGCAGTCCCGAGGATGGTGCCGCCGCGACGCGAGGCCTCGTCGAGCGCACGAATGTCGAGCGGCACGAAGCGCCCCGCGAGCAATCCGACGTAGCCGTCTTCCACGCCGACCATCTCGAGCCCGAGCTCGGCGCCCACTCTCGCGGCTCCTCGAAGCGCCGAGTTCATGCCCGGCGCATCTCCGCCGGAGGTGAGCACGCAGATCTTGTCGCCACGCTGGAGCTTGTCGGCCATGGCTCGAAGATACCGCCACCCGAAGCTCGGCCAGGGCTCAGAAATGCACGTCGTTCCGCGTCAAAGAACCGGACTTCCCCGACGTCTTCGAAAGCAAAACGAGCGCCCTCCGAAGAGGACGCTCGTGTCGTGTATCGCGTGTCGCGTGTCGCCGGTCTCAGAAGCCCGAGCAGGCGTTCGGCAGGGTGCGCCCCTGGAGCAGACCGCGGAGAACACCCATCTCGGGGGCCGTGCCGTTCGGTCCGGCTTGGGCGGCGAGGCCGTCGCACTGAGCCGCAGCGGCCGTGAAAAAGCCGGCTTCCGGCGACATGCCA
This sequence comes from Polyangiaceae bacterium, assembly GCA_965225775.1. Taxonomy (GTDB): domain Bacteria; phylum Myxococcota_A; class Polyangia; order Polyangiales; family Polyangiaceae; genus JAAFHV01. The sequence continues at coordinate 999,881 of OZ245328.1, forward strand.
AGGGTCTTCGCCTGGGCGCGGAGCTGGCCGCAGCACACCTTCAGGCGCGCCACGTTCGGGTTCACGTACGGACCGGTCTTCTTGCCTGCCTCGGCGGCGTCCGCGGCATCCACGCCCGCGTCTTCTTCGAGCGGGGCGATGTTGACCGGAGCGGCGTCTTCCGGGGGCGGAGGAGGCGGCGGGGGGGCCGCGTCGACCGGAGCCGGCTTGTCTTTGCAGCCCGAGCCGAGAAGGAGGGGCATGGCGCCGAACACGGCGAAAACGATAAGAGAGCTACGGAGAGCGGAACGTCGCATCGGGCCTCCAGAGGTGCGCCTGAACACTGCGCGGAACGTGCGGAACGTCAGACGTCCGACCCGGGCACCCTACAAGGATCGGGGCCTCTTAGGAAAGTGCGTCGTCGAAAGCGCTCCCCGAATGGCCGTTCGGCACACGGTCGATCGGAGCGTGCCGGACTCCGTCGAGACCGAAGCGAGGACGCGAGCGTGTGCCCGAGGAGGAGCGCCGGTCGCCTTCGGTAGGTCGAGCGGAGCGACGAGGCCACGTGCCGGAGCGAGAGGAGCGTCGAGAGATGGCGCACTCATTTCGACCGGGCGCCCGAGGTCGGTCCTTCACGAACGGCCGCGCGAGCTCCGAGCACCTCTCGTACGATGCGTGCGATCTGCACCTTTTCGACGAGAAACCCGTCGTGGCCGTAGTCGCTCTCGAGCACGCGAAAGTCCGCGTCGAGCGCCCGCGCGGACGCCTCGACCTCGTCGCAGGGCACGAACCCGTCGCTCGAGACGCCGACGAAGGTGAGTGCCGCGCGGATGCGGTCCGCGATCGGTACGGGCGAGAGAAGCGCGCGTGCGAAGGGCGGAATCCGCGAAAGATCGTGATGGTCCATGGCGCCGAGCAGCGTGAGCAGGCTCGCCGGATCGTAGTCGAACGTGTCGCCGTGATGGCGGAAGTAGGTCTCGACGCGATAGGGGACACGAGGGTTCCACGCGGGAGGGCCCTCGTGACGAGGCCCGGCCGTGTCGCGCCCCTGACGCTTCTCGAGCGCTTCCCGGCCGCGGTAGCCGAAGAGCGCGATCTGACGCGCGAGCGCGAGGCCCGGTCCTCTTCGAGGGTAGGCGGGGTCGGAGAGGAGCGCCTCGCGGATCAGATGATCGTGGGCGATCACGTGCGCCCCGGCGGTCACGGGCGCGGCCACCACGAGGCCCTTCTCGAGCCGCGCGCCGAGCAGCGCCGCCGCGGTGAGCACCACCATGCCTCCGAGCGAAGCACCGAAGAGCAGCGAGAGCCGCCTCGTCGAGGCCTCGCCGATCGGACCGAGCGCGGGGTCGACCAGCCCGAGTCGCGTGAGCGCGAACACGAGCGCGCGCGCTTGGTCCCAGGTGGTGACGGTGGCGGGCAAGTCGTGGAGGTCGTGCGCGTGACGTGGATTTCCTCGCGCGAGAGGCGAGGGCTCCGGGTGGCGTGTGTCGTCACGTCGCGTGGGGAACGTCCCCGAAGCGGGCCCGCTCGGATCGTGGGCCGAGCCGGTCAGCCCGACCGACACGAGTCTCGCCGCCCACGGACGAAGCGGCCTCCCTTTGCCGAACAGCTCGGGGTACGCGAGCGTCGGATCCAAGGCGCCGGTCGACGTGTGCAAGATGCACACACTCGGGCGGCTCGGGTCGGAAGCGAGGCGTTCGCCTCTCGTCAGGCGTGCGTGCTCCTCTTCGCTTCCGTGGAACCACACGCGTGCGCGCGGAGCTCGCAGCGCCGCGCCCGCCTCGAGGCGAAATGGCGGCAGCGGCAGCTCGAGCACGAGCGGAGCTTCGGCGGGCGTGACGTAGGACACGCGCGCCACGGTACTTCAACGCTTGGGTCGTGGCTCGCGTGTGGTATCGGGTGGGCTCGCGGGCCCCCTGGCCCGAGGAGGCACTTCGTTCGAATGAGCTCTTCCCGTCCCTTCGGTCTCGTCGCTCTCGGCCTTTTCGCCAGCGTTCCTCTCGTGCTCGCCGCCTGCGCGAAGGAGGTGAGCTTCGGTGGTCCGCCTCCTTGTCAGCCCGGCACGCCCTGCGCCCAAGACGCGGGCGGCTCGTCGACCGTCGTGAACTTGGTCCCGCCCTCGGCCTCGACCCCCGCCGCGAGCGCTTCGGCTCCGGCGAGCGCCAGCGCTTCGGCCAGCGCGTCCGCGGGCCCGGTTCCGCGCACCACACCCGATGTCATCGATCAGGGGATCGAGGTGGCGATTCGCCAGCACGCGCTCAAGGTCGGCCAAAAGGGCGCCATGCCCGACAGCCAGGTTTTGCGCGTGGATCTCGCCGAGGGCGAGCACTCGAGCATCGTCTACACGCTGCAGCCCAACACTTGCTACACGTTCATCGCCGCGGGCGTTCCCGGGGTGGTGAAGGAGCTCGAGGTGAAGCTCTTGCTCGCGCCGTTCTTCACGCTCGAGGCGGGCAAGGGCAAGGGCCAGCCGGCCGTGCTCGGCAAGACCCCGGCCGCGATTTGCCCCATCTCGCCCGTGCCGCTCCCCTACAAGGTCGACGTGGCCGCGACCAAGGGCGCAGGCCGCGTCGGCCTCATGATCTTCGCCAAGCCCAAGTGATCGCGCGAGCGGCGTCGACCGACGTCGCGACGTGACCGCCGGCGACGTCGAGCCCCGCGCATTTCGCACCGTCGAGAGGCTCCGGGGCTCGCTCGTTTCAGGCCTGCCGCTCGTGGCGGGCAGACGAGGTCAGTGTCGGCCGCTGTTCGGAGCGCCGCCGGCGACCACGTCGACCATGGCGTCGATCACGCGCAGCATCGCTTCCCGCGTGAGCCCTTCGGCCACCAAACGCTTGGTGAGCGTCTCGGCGAGCGCGCGCTCGCGAGCGCCCTTCACGTCGGTCTCGATGGCTTGCTCGTTCGAGCTCGGCAGTGGCCCGGCGCTCGTGGCCTCGTCCTTGTCGTAGGCGGGCATCGACAGGATGGTGCGGCCGACCTCGAAGGTGAGCGAAAAATCGCCGATTTGCACCAAGTCTCCGGACTTCACCACCACCGGCTCCCGCACCGCGGCGCCGTTCACGTAGGTGCCGTTCATGCTGCCGAGGTCGCGCAGCCACAAGAGGCCCTCTTTCACCTGCGCCGTGGCGTGCCGCTTGGAGACGCGCGGACAGAGCAAGAGCACGTCGTTCTCGGGGCTTCGCCCGAGGGTGATGACTCCGTCACCGCGGAAGGTCTCTCGTCGCGACTCTCCACCGCGTCGGCGCAGCGAAATCGTGGTGGCCATGCTTCGCCCAGTATAGCCCCACTTCTTCCCTTTCGGAGGTCCTTCGACGCCCGCCCCGAAACCGGCAGGCCGAGGGGCAGGGCGTCCCGCGCGCGAGGCCGGCTGCCCGAAGGCATCGCGCCTCGCGCGACCTGCGCGAACGGGCTTGACCTCTTGCTCGGAGGCGGTTGACCTACCGGCATGGATCCGTACGCCCCGATCGCCGGCATTTCCCTCGAGCTATACGCGGAGCTCTCCGCCGACGTCTCCGATCACCTGAACGATCCGGCCAAGCAGGCCGAAATCGTGGCGAAGAAGAACATCACGCGGGAAGCCTGGGACGCCGCCAAGGCCGGCTGGACCGCGCGCATGCAGGACATGTCCCTCATGGGCCAAGTGGCCATGCGCTACATGCCGCTCTACCAAGCCGCGCTCGAGAAGAAGTCGGGCGGCAAGCCGCAGGTCTCGTTCGAGGACTACGTGGCCATGAGCGGCGCCGCCAAGACCATGAGCATCGAAGGCATGCTCGCGTTCTACAAAATCACGATGAACGACTGGACGCTCATCGCCGGCGATTGGAACACCAAGATCCCCATGGACATGGGGCGCTACGGGATGTTCGGCATGTTGGTCGAACAAGAAGGCGCACGCATCGCGCAGGGCGGCGCCCCGAAGCCGGTCAACGTCCAGCGTGGTGGCGCACCCGCGGGACAAGCCCAAGCCCCAGCCTACCCGCAGCAGCCCGGTCATCCGCAGCAGGCCGGCTACCCGCAGCCCGGGTATCCGCAACAGCCCGGGTACCCGCAGCAGCAAGGCGGCTACCCTCAGCAAGGCGGCTACCCGCAGCCCGGGTATCCGCAACAGCCCGGGTACCCGCAGCAGCCGCACGCGAGCTTCGGGCAGCAAGCGGCGAGCTTCGGCGCGGCCGTGGGCGGGGCGCTGGGGTCGTTCGGCTCGGCGCTCGATTCGTTCGCCACGAGCGCGGTGGGTGGTATCGCGGTGGGCTCGCCGGTGCTCGTGCTCTGGTCGGACGGTCAGCGCTACCCGGCTCACGTGACGCAGCTCGCGGCCGGCCAATACGAGTGCGCCTTCCCGGACGGAAGGCGGGTGTGGGTGCCCGGTCACGCCGTCTCGCTCCGTCAGGCCTGAGGCGAGCGCTGCGGCGAACGATTCCGCGGTCGAATGCCGGCGAAAACTGAAGTATCCTCCGAGGCCATGCGTTTTCCGAAAGGCGTAAGGCTCGGGCTCTTCGTTCTCACTTGGGCCTTCGTGGCGTGCAGCAGCACCACGCCCGATCCCGCCCAAGACGACGCCGGCACGTCTCCGGTCCCGACCACCTCGACGACGGGAAGCACGCCCGGACCGGACGGCTCGACGCCGCCTCCCGTCACCGACGGTGGCACCGGCGACTCGGCCGCGCCCGGAGGACCGTTCGGCGACATCCTCGGAACGCTCATGGGCTCGTGCGGCGAGATCCGCTCCGAGATCACCAAGCCCACGCCCTCGATCAAAGACGATTTGCTCGAGTTCGTCCCCACCGAGAAGTTCGAGAAGCCCTACCTCTCGCCCGGTGGCCAGACCCTGTTCGACACCCCCAACGCGGGCGGCAGCTCGGGCGAGTCCGAGGTGATGAGCTTCGAGGTCTTGCACTACTGCGAGAACGCGAAGCTCCTGAAGTCCGAGACGCAGGTCCTCTACGACCCGCCCCCGGACGGCGGCGCGGCCTCCATCACCGACATCCTGGTCGAGATCGACGGCAAGAAGGTCGGCGTGAGCGTCACGCGCGCGTACAAGCCGGCCAATCAAGGCGTCCAGACCGACGCGGAGATCAAGACGCTGCTCGAGAAGAAGCTCGACGGCATCTTGGCGTCGAGCGCGCGCGTCAATCCGGCGGACAAGTGGGTCAAGCAGATCCTCCACGTCTTCGCGGCCACCCAGGCCAGCGCCGACGGCGTGAAGCGCGTGTGGCCCACCATCGACGCCCAGAAGCGCGCCGACACCATCGTGCTCCTCACGCGCACGCAGGGCGGCGGCTTCGTCTACTGCGGCGTGAACAAGGCGGCTGTCGGCGCGGAATGTCCCTGACCGACGAACCCGAGGGCGACGTCGCCCCGAACGTCGACGCGGCCGAGCTCCGCTTCGCAGCGGGCACCCTCGAGCTTCGCGGCGTGGAGAGCGCCCCCGAGGGATTCGTGTGGGATGCACGTACCGCGTGCCATCGCGCGCCGGCCATGAGCTACGCGCGCATCGTGCGGAGCTTCGTTCGGGACAAGGTCGCGTACGTCGACCGCGCCCGCGCTTACCCTGAAATTCCAGGCGTTCCGCGCATCCATCGCGAAGCTCGTCCCTACCAGACCGAGGCCATCCAAGCGTGGCTCCGGGAGAAGGGGCGGGGCGTCGTCGTGCTGCCGACCGGCGCCGGCAAGACGCACGTGGCGGTCTTGGCCATGGCCGAGAAAAAGCGCGCCACTTTGGTGCTCGCGCCCACGCTCGATTTGGTGCGCCAGTGGCACTCGCTGCTCGCCGCCACCTTCGGCGAAGAGGTGGGCGTGGTGGGCGGAGGCGAGCACGACGTGCGCCCCATCACCGTGTCCACCTACGATTCGGCGTACCTCCACATGGAGCATCTCGGGGCGCGCTTCGGCCTGGTGGTGTTCGACGAGTGCCATCACCTGCCGAGCCCGGCCTACGCACTCGCCGCGCGCCAGAGTCTCGCGCCGTTCCGCCTCGGGCTCACCGCCACGCCCGAGCGCACCGACGGCCGCGACGCCATGCTCGACGAGCTCGTGGGACCGTGCGTGTACCGAAGGGACATCGTCGAGCTCGCCGGCGATTACCTCGCCGAGTACGAGACCGAGAGCGTGGGCGTCGAGCTCTACCCGGACGAACGCGAAGAGTACGAGCGCGAGCGCAAGATCTACCGGGACTTCATCGGGATGAACCACATCCGCATGAGCAGCCCGCGTGGCTTCGCCGAGTTCGTGATGCTCTCGGCGAGGAGCCCCGAAGGCCGTCGCGCCATGGCCGGTTACCGAAGGCAGCGTGAGCTCGCCTTCTCCGCGCGAGGGAAGCTCGAGTACACCGAGCACCTCCTGCACGAGCACAGGCGGGACAAAATCCTGCTTTTTACCCAGGACAACGCCACGGCCTACACCCTCGGCCGCACGTTTTTGGTTCCGGTCATCACCCACCAGACCAAAGTGAAAGAGCGCACCGAGCTCTTGTCCGGATTGCGTGAGGGGCGCTACGGCGTCATCGCCACCTCGCGCGTGCTCAACGAGGGCGTCGACGTCCCGGAGGCCAACGTGGCCATCGTGCTCTCCGGCTCGGGCTCGGTGCGCGAGCACGTGCAGCGTCTCGGCCGCGTGCTCCGCAAAGGAAAAGACAAACGCGCCGTGCTCTACGAGCTCGTGACCCAAGAGACCGGCGAGACCTTCACCAGCGAGCGAAGGCGGGAGCACAGTGCTTACCGCTGAGCTGGTCGTCGCACGTCGGCACAAGGGCGAGCTGCGCCTGCGGAACTTGGCCGAAGACGAGCTTCCTCGCGCCGTCGAGCTGGCGAACGAGCTCGTCAGGCTCGCGCACGCTCACGTGGGCGAGAGCCGCGAGGCCCTCACCTCGGCGTGGGACGCGCTCACCGAAGATCGACTCGACAGGCGCGTGGTGCTCGGACTGCGCAAGCTCGTGCTCGACGCCTGCACGTTCACCGAGAACGTGGGCCGCGACCCGGTGGAGCTTCGGCGCGTGCTCTTCACGCGCGCCGCCGAGAGGCGCCAGAACCTGGGCGACGGCGAGACGTTCGATCGAGAAGAGGTCCTCGTGGAGGTGGCGAGCGAGCTCGGTATGGATCCGGAGGCGCTCGAGTCGCGCCTCTTCGCGGATCTGAAAGACGCCGAGACCCTCGAGAAAGGCCCGGCCCTGCGTGGCGAGGCCTTCGTGGCCGAGCTGCCTCGCGCCCAGCAAAAGGCTGCACTTTTGCGAGCGACACGTGCCACTTGCACCGTCCGCACACGCGACGCCGGTCGGGTGCGCGCGTTCTTCCGCACGCTGAAGTTCCACAAGCTCCTCTTCGAGGTGGAGGCCACCGGCGAAGGCGCCTTCGTGGTGCGGGTCGACGGACCCTTCAGCCTGTTCGAGGCGGTCACACGCTACGGTCTCGGCTTCGCCATGTTGCTCTCCGCGCTCGAAGCGCTGGGCGACTATTCCCTCGAAGCCGAGGTGCTGTGGGGCAAGGAGCGCACGCCGCTCGTGCTCAAGCTCGAAGGTGAGCCGGGCACCACCTCGGAGCTCGAGGTCCGCGTCGCCGACGAAGTGGACAAACTGCGCGAAGCGCTCGCGCCGTTGTGCGAGGCCGCGGGCGCCAAGCTCTCCCTCTCGGCCGAGCTCGTGAACGTCCCCGGCGCCGGCCTGGTCGTGCCCGACCTCACGGTGAAGCGCGGGAAAAAGAAGGTCTTCGTGGAGCTGCTCGGCTTCTGGAGCCGCGACGCGGTGTGGAAGCGCGTCGAGCTCGTCGAACGCGGCATGGGCGAGCGTTTGGTCTTCTGCGCCAGCGAACGCCTGCGCGTGAGCGAAGCGGTCATGCCGGACGACCTCGCGTCGCTCTACGTGTTCAAAGGCGTTCCCTCGGCGCGCAAGGTGATGGACCGGGTGCTGCGCCTCTTCGAACGCTGACGATACCGCATAAAAAGTGCGTTTGACTTTTGATGGGGTCGTGTCACCTTCCTCCCATCATGACTTCGTTCGACTACACCTTTCTTCCTTCTCGTGGACCGTCGCGTTCCGAGGCCGCGCGTCAGGGCCGTGAGGCCGTCGCCATCGTCGAGGCGGGCGGCTACGTCGCGCCGTCCGGTCGCCGCGTCGACCTCGGCCCGGCCATCGCGCACGCCGTCTCGAGCTCTCGCGACTACCCGCCGGAGCTCGTGCTCGGCTCGGCCGATGCGGCTTCGACGCGCGATGCCGGAGCCGGGGCGACCCTCTTCCGTGTGGCGAACGGCACGAGCCTCTCCGTGGCTCGGTCCATGGCTGCGCGGGGCGTGCGTCCGCTCGTGCTCAACTTCGCCTCGGCCAAGAACCCGGGCGGCGGCTTCCTGAACGGCGCACGCGCCCAAGAAGAGTCGCTCGCGCGCTCGTCGGCCCTCTACCCGACGCTGCTCGAGAGCACGATGTACACGCGTCACCGCGAGGGCCGCGATCCGCTCTACACCACGTTCGTGGTCACCGCGCAGGACGTGCCCGTCTTCCGCGACGACGACACGGGCCAGCTGCTCGAAGAGCCGTACCTCGCGTCCTTCGTGACCTCTCCTGCGCCCAACGCGGGCGTGGTGCTCGCGCGTGAGCCCGGCCGTCGCGCCGAGGTGGAGCAAGCCATGCGAGAGCGCGTTCGACGCGTGCTCGACGTCGCGCGCCTCGAGGGCCATCGTGCGCTCGTGCTGGGCGCGTGGGGCTGCGGCGTGTTCGGCAACGATCCGCGCTTCGTGGCCGATGCCTTCGCGACCGATCTCTTCGGCGACTTCGCGCGCGCCTTCGACGAGGTCGCCTTCGCGGTGCTCGACTGGTCCGACGAGCGACGTTTCGTTCGTCCGTTCGCCGAGCGCTTCGTGCATCGGCGTCCACCCGGCTGATCGGGCAATCGAGAGACGTCGAGCCGCTCAGGGCACGCTTTTGCAGCAGCGGAAGCCCAAGTGGTAGTTCACGTGCCACGCGTTCTCGAGGTTCTCCACGTGCCAACGCGGATCGAAATCGCAGTGGTCCGGGTAGGCGCCCGAAGCTCCCGCGTGGAGCGGCGGGCCGCCCACTTCGCGTGCGACCTCGTCGTAGAACCAGGCGCTGCCCTTGAGCTGCGTCTTCACGGTGCCGTCGCCGTCTCGTCGCATCATGATCTCGGCCACGTTGCCGTGCAGATCGAAGACTCCGTAGCGTGAGCGGCATTGTGGGAACGAGCCCGAGGGCTCTGTGTCGGTGGAGCACGTTCGCCAGGTGGTCGCGCTGTCCGTCGTGGTGCAGGGCTTCTCGGCTACTTGCCGGTGCCGGCGGCTCGTGTGGCACACCGCGAGGTCGAGTGTGTCGCCGTAGGCGTACCTGCGGTCCGGGCCGTCGTTCGGATCGGCGTGGCAAGCGAGCTGCCACTCGATCTGCGAGCAGAGCCTCTTGCCCTGAAGCTCGCACACCTTCTTCGCGTACGTGGGCGAGGCCCACACCATCGGCAGCTCGCACGCTTTGTTGGGAAACTCGAAGATGTCGACGCAAAAATACGGGTCTTTTCCGCGCAAATGCACGGGCACCATGTTGTCGTGACCGCAGATGGCGCGCTGCTCGGGCGTCTGCAGCGTGATGCCGGCGAGGCCCGCCAAACAAGCGGCGCGGGTCGTGCGATGCTCCGAGATGGCTGCGTTGCCCTGGTTGATCTTGTAGGGACCCTCGGGACCGAACACGTGCGAAAGAAAGCGATCGGGCAGGATCTTGGCGCTCTCTTGGGCCGTGAGAGGCTTGATGCTGAAGAGCCCGAGTAGGTCGTCTCGCGAGGTTTTGTGGAGCGGCACCGTGTCCACCGTGCCCGTGGGGCTTGCCGCGTCCGACGTGCCGGCGTCGCGTGGGTCGCCTGGCCCGAGAGCGTCTCCCGAGGCGTCTGTCGCGCTGCCTTCGGGACGAGGGGCGGTCTGCGCCTCGAGCGTCGCCGCGTCCTGGTGGGGCGCGCTCGGGGCGGTCGCGGTCGCGGTCGCGGGGCCGGCGTGAGGCTCGGACGAGCGAAGCGAGCACGCGGCGAGCGCGAGTCCGGTGAGACCCAGGCCGAGGGCGACCGCGCGACGAAGCCCCGGGCGTGGTCGCAGGACGAACGATGTGGGAAAGACGGGCACGTGGAAAGAACGCTCGGGAAAGGTGGCTCGCTCGCGAGCCGCCCGCGAATCCTACGCCTTCGTGGCGAGGGCCGCGATCAGAGCGCCGTGTTCCGGCAATCCAGCCCCGCGCAGGAGTTGGTACACGAGCCGGAGCCGCAGCGAAATTCGCACTTCCCTCCGGCGCACGTGTTGGTGCACGTGGCGCCGAGCGCACACTGCATGGTGCATCCACCTCCCGTGCAATCGAACTTGCAGGTCGCGCCGGCCTCGCAAAAAAAGGTGCACTTTCCGCCATTGCACGACGAAGAGCACTCGGACCCGACGTCGCACTTGGTGGAGCATCCGCCGTTCGCGCAGGAAAAGTCGCAGCCGGACTGGCCGCGGCCGCAGGTATCCGTCGGGGTGGCGGTGGAGCCGCCGTCCGGGCTGGGGGTAGTCGACGTGGTGCTCCCCGTGGTCGAGCCGGTCGGTGACGTGCCGCCGTCCGCGCTGCCCACGGTCCAATCGTAGCTGCAGGCAGGCACCACGAGTCCGATCACGACGAGCCCGGAGGCGAGCATCGAGCGGGCTGAGGAACGGTCTCGGAAACGATTGGGAGGGCGCATGTCGCTCGAGGAGAATGGTAGTGTACTCGATCGTGAGCCCGTTCGTGTGGAGAGGAAAACGCGTGGCCCTTCGCGCGTGGACGTACGTTTTGCTGTCGCTTTTCGTCTCGGCGAGTGCCTCCGCGGAAGACGACCGCGAGCGTGCACGAAAGGCGTACGACCGCGGCGTGGTCGCGCACAAGCAAGGCGCCTACGCCCGAGCGGCCAACGAGTTCGCGCTCGCCGATACGCTCGCGCCGAGCCCAGTGGCCCTGCGCGCAGCCCTCGACGCCTCGGTCAAAGCCGACGACCCGGTGCTCGGCATGGAGCTGGTCGCTCGGTCTTCACGGGTCTCGCCGCTCTCGGCCGAGCTGCGCACCAGCGTCGAAGCGGCCAAGACCTCGTTCGTCGGTCGCACCGGCACCATGACCCTCCGCTGCAACGAAGGCGCCCCGTGCGAGGCCTCGGTCGACGGCGCGACGTTGACCGCGGAAAAGGGCCGAATCGTAAGGGTGGGGGAGCACGCGGTGGTGGTCCGCGCGCGCGGCGCCGAAGAGACGAGATCCGTGCGTGTAGGTCCGGACGAGCGCGTCGAGCTTCGCCCGTCGAACGCTTCTCCTGCCGCTCCTTCTGGACCTGCTGCCGTCGTCCCGGCGGCTGTCTCGACTCCCACCTCCGCTCCGGCGCCTTCCTCGAGCAGCGCCCCGGCCACGAGCGCCCCTTCGAGTGGTCCCGAGACCGGGCGCGCCGCCGGGCCCGATCACGCCGATCGCGCCGATCGCGTGGTGGTCGGCGGCAAGGGCCTCCCTCCCGTGGTGCTGGTGATCGGCGCCGGGCTCACCGCGGTGGCCGGTGGCCTTTCCGTGTGGAGCGGGCTCGATACCAAGAGCACCCACGACGACTTCAGCACGCAGCGCTGCGCCACGCAGCGGTCCACGACGTGCGACGATCTCGCCTCCAGCGGCAAGGGAGCGGAGACGCGCTCGAACGTGCTCTTCGTGACCACCGGCGTGCTCGGTGTCGCCACGCTCGCGACGGCGATCTTCTTCGTCGACTACGGGGGCAGCAAGAGCATGGCATCGGCGCCCGCGCAGGGCCTGCGCGTGGTCCCGGCCATTGGCTCGAATGCCGGTGAAATCCGCGTTTTCGGTGCGTTTTGATAGGCTTGCTCCGATGACCGCCGCGCAAAAGCCGAGCTCCCCGAGCGAGTCGCGCTACGCGACTCTGTTCAAGCTCGCGTCGGGGGGCATGGCCTCGGTATGGATCGGCACCGTGCGTGGCGGCATGGGCTTTCGTCAGCTCGTGGCCATCAAGAAGCCTCACCCACACCTGCTGGACGAAGCCGACTACCGCGCCGAGCTCCTGGCCGAAGCGGCCCTCGCGTCGTCGATTCATCACGCGAACGTGGTCGACGTGCGCGACGTGGAGGTTCGAGGCGACGACGTGTCGCTGGTGATGGACTACATCGAGGGCGCTTCGCTCGCCGAGCTGCTCACTCGCACGCAGCAAGGAGGCCCCAAGCTCACTCCGGCCGTCGCCGTGCGCATCTGCCTCGACGCGCTCGCCGGACTGCAAGCCGCACACGAGCTCACCGACGATCGGGGTAGGCCCGTGGGGCTCATCCATCGTGACGTCTCCCCGCAAAATATCTTGGTCGGAGTGGACGGGCTCGCGCGCGTGGTCGACTTCGGCGTGGCCAAGTTCCGCAAGAAGGACCACTCGACCACGGCCGGTCAGCTCAAGGGAAAGATCGCCTACATGGCGCCCGAGTACCTGCGCAACGAGGCCATCGACGCGCGCCTGGACGTGTTCGCCATGGGCGTCGTTTTGTGGGAGTCGCTGACCGCGCAGCGGCTCTTTCGTGGCAGCCACGACGTGGACACGATGCAGAAGGTGCTCCAACTCGAGGCGCAGCCGGTCTCTCGCTTCTCGGCCGAGGCGCGTGGGCTCGAGCCGGTGCTCGAAGGTGCGCTCGCCAAAGACCTGAACCAGAGGTTCCAGAGCGCGTCGGCCATGGCGGCTGCGCTCGAGTCGGCCGCTCGCTCGGCGGGGCTCGTGGCGAGCGCGCGTGACGTCGCCGAGCTCGTGAAGGCCTCGTTCGGCCCGGACCTCGCGGCACGCAGAGCCAAGGTGCGCGAGAGGCTCGCGAGCGAGCCTTCCGTGGCGAGCCTTTTCGAGGGCGCGAAGGCCGTCGCGGTGGACCTCGGCGCACTCGCTCCGCCTGCCTCTCTCTCTCCCGAGACCGAGAAGCTCGGGCATGGAGCGCCTGCTGACGGTGGTGTGCCCGTCACCACGCTTCGGGACGAGGGGCCACCGTCGGGGGCCGTGCGTGCCTCCCTCGAGCCTAGCACCCTGCCGCTCGTGAACGTCCCTTCGCCAGCACCGCAAGCACCGGCCTCGTCGCCCCAGGTCGCGCTGGCGCAGGCTCCCGCCCCGAGCACACCGGACGTATCGCGCAGCGGGATTTCGGCGTCGTCCGATGCGCTGTCGCTCTCCAGCTACGACGCTGCGCACATTCCTCGTCCCGGCTCGGGTCGTATCCTCGTGGTGGTCGTGGGCCTGCTCGCGATGCTCATCGCGCTAGCGGTGGTCGTGCTCGTCCTGGTCTCGCGAAGAGGCGGCGCCTCGGAGACGAACGCGAACGTGCCCGCCTCGACCTCCGCGAAGCTCCCGTCCTCGTCGCCTTCGGTGCCGGGCGTCGCGGTCGCGCCTGCCGGTGCTTCCGTCTCGGTCTTCGTGCCGTCGGCTTCGGCGCCCACGTCGAGCACGCCGCCCGGGAAGTCGTCGGCCCCGAAACCGAGCGCTCCCGCCGTTCCCCATCCGACCGGGAAGAAGGCCGACGCGCCGCCCCCCAACCCCTACGCGCACTGAGCTGCTCGAGCCGCTGAGCCGCGCGAACGAATCCGCGAGGAGCTTCCCCCATGTCTTTCGACGACGACGAGACGAGGCGTGTAACCGGCGAGTCGCTGGTGCTCCGTCGGCTCCAGGTCGAGCTCATGGTGGTCGAAGGACCCTCGCGTGGTGCGCGCGTGAATATCCAAGGCGGAAAGGCCACCGTTGGCTCGTCCAGCGCGTGCACGCTCGCGCTCGCCGATCGCGCCGTATCGCGCATGCATTGCGAGCTCGAGGTGGGCGAATCGCGCATCGTGATTCGCGACCTCGGCAGCACCAACGGCACCTTCGTGGGCGAGCTCTCCGTGCGCGACGCGGATCTCTTGCCCGGGTCGCTCGTGCGCGTGGGCACGTCGGCGTTTCGGGTCGAGGTGGAAGGCCAAGAGAAGCCGGTCGCGCTGTCCTCGCGCGAGTCGTTCGGAGACCTCGCGGGAAAGAGCCTCGCCATGCGTGCCGTGTACTCGGTGCTCGAGCGTGTGGCGCCCACCGACGCGACCGTGCTTCTCACCGGCGAAACCGGAACCGGAAAAGACGTGGCTGCGCGTGCCCTCCACGCCGAGAGCCCGCGTCGTGCGGGGCCGTTCGTGCCGGTCGACTGCGGCGCCATTCCGGAGAACCTCATCGAGAGCGAGCTCTTCGGTCACGTGCGAGGCGCCTTCACCGGCGCCGTGCAGAGCCGTAAGGGTGCCTTCGAGGAAGCCCACGGGGGCACGCTTTTCCTAGATGAAATCGGGGAAATGCCCGTCGCCATGCAGGCCAAGCTGCTGCGTGCGATCGAGTCGCGTTCCATTCGCCGGGTGGGCGCGACCGCCCTCGTTCCGGTGGACGTACGCATCGTCGCCGCCACGCATCGTACGCTCGCGCGCTCCGTCAACGAAGGCACGTTCCGCGAGGACCTCTACTACCGACTGGCCGTGGTCGAAGTGTCACTTCCACCGCTGCGTGCGTGTCAGGGAGACGTGGAGCTGCTCGCCCAACGCTTCTTCCGAAAGCTCGCCCCGCCGGGCACACGCCTCTCGTCGGACACGCTGCGTGCCCTCTCGGCGAGATCGTGGCCGGGCAACGTTCGCGAGCTGCGCAATCACGTGGAACGAGCGGTCGCCCTAGGACACCTGCAAGACGAGTCCGCCCCGTCTTCGGTCTCGCCCGCGGCGGACTTCCTTCCGAGTGGGCTCGAATCGCTCGTGCCGCTGTCCCTCCCGCTCAAGGACGCGCGGGAGAAATGGACCGAAGCCTTCGAGAGCATCTACGTGCGCGCCATGCTCGCCGAGACGGGCGGAAACGTCACACGTGCCGCCGAGCGCGCCGGAGTCTCCCGACGATTCCTCCAGCGCACCCTCGCGCGACTCGGCCTCGGGCGTGACGAAGACGATTGAGCGGTCCGAAGGCCTTCGCGCAAAAAGAGGCTATTTCCCCGCGTCTTTCGCGTAGGGATTGGGCCGCGGCCCGGGCTTTGCGGAGGGCTGAGGCTTGTTCGGCGGACGTGTGGTCGAGGGGGACGACGTGACCACCGCCGACGTCGACGGCACCGGCGTGCTCGTCGTCGATACCGCGCTCGACGCGGCGGACGAAGTGGCCGGGCCCGAGGGCATCGACGGCATGTCCGCGGGCGGCGTCGTCGGTCCCGACGCGACGCTCGAGAGTACGGTGGCTGCTACGGGCTCGCCGCCCTCCACGGCCGTGCTCGTGTGCCATCGATAGGCTCCCACGGCGAGCGCGGTGCTCGTCGCCACCACGAGACCCGTGAGGACGACCTTTGCTCGCACGCTCGTTGCGTCCCCGGTCGTGCGCGAAGGTGCGGACTCCGCGGTGGTGCGCGAGGCGAGAGCGGATTGCGGTCCTTCCGAGGGCGTCCCGAGAGACGAGGGCGCGACCAGGTCGCGCGTGGTCGGGACGTCGTCGGCCATCGGTCGGCTGGCCGGCGTAGCGTGAGGCACGGGCGAGCCGCCTGCTGCCTTCGCGCCCGGTGCCAGCGCTGGGGGAGGGGGCGTCGTGCTCGGCTTCGGATCCTTTCCGAGGAGTGAAACCGCGCGAGCGACCGCCGAGGGCGTGGCGTCGAGACCCAGCTCGATGGCCGCGTTTTCCAGGGCTTCCGCGACTTCGAGCGCGGTCGCGAAGCGCTCGCGAACGTCGCGTGCGAGGGCACGTGCGACCACGCGATCGAGCGCTGCTGCGGTCGATTGCGGCGAGAGCTCGAGCGCTGGAACGGCCATGCCGAGGATCTTGCCGAGTACGTCGGGCTCACGTTCGGACCGGAAGAGACGCTTCTTCGCCAAGGACTCCCAGAGCACGATGCCGAGCGCGAACACGTCGCTGCGTCGATCGACCGGCTCGCCCCGGATGTACTCGGGCGAGAGGTAGCCGACCTTACCCTTCAAAATGCCCTCGGTGGTCGAGTGGTCACCGGAGGCGGTCTGCTTGGCCAACCCGAAATCCGAGAGCTTCGCGATCCCCGAAGCATCGACGAGCACGTTCTGGGGCGACACGTCGCGGTGCACGAGGCCGAGCAACGCACCCGTATCATCGCGCTGCTCGTGAAGCGCATGCAGGCCTCGTGCAGCGTCGGCCACGACCTTGAGCGCTGCCCCGACGGTGCTCGTCGAGCCCGTTGCGCCCGAGGCGGCCCACGAGCGAACCAGCACGGCCAAGGTCGGACCCTCGACCAGCTCGAGCACCAGTGTGGGCACCCCCTCGTGCTCGATCACGTCGAGGACCTGCACGACGTTCGGATGGCGCACGCGCACCGCCACGGCCGCCTCGCGCCGGAAGGCTTCCTCGAATGCGGGATCGTCCAAGAGGTGCGGGTGAGGCTTCTTCAGCGCGACCGTTCTCGTGATCCCGAGGGAAACCGCGCGCGCCGCATACACCGTCGCGTTGCCGCCCGAGGCGATCTTGCGGAGGACCTCGTAGGTGGTCATTGCAGGGAAAAAACCAGTCGAATGTCTCCCCCAGCGGGACCGAAGCCGACGCGAACGTCCGGTCTCTTGGGCACGAAGAAGAGCTCGGTCGCCAAGGTCGCGGCGCCTACCAGGGCGGTACCGGCGAGCAAGAACGCGGTGCGGGTCTGAGCGCCCGAGCCACGGTCGCCGAGGGTCGTGCAGTCGCTGCGCGGGGACGCCTGCGGATTGGCGTCGAGGCCGCATGCCGCGTCCGAGAACGCGCTCCGCTTGGAGAAAAGGTCGACGGTGGACACCGTGCTGGCGACCGCGAGCGCCAGGGTGAGCCCCGCCCCGACCACCACCACCACACGACCCGGTCGTACGCCGTCGTCGCGCCGTGGAGGGCCCGAGGAACCTATTGGTGCAGTGGCCGTGGAGCCCTTGGTCGGTTCGACCTCGAGCGTGAGGTGCACGACCTCGAACGCCTTCACGTCGACCGACCGCGAATTCTCGAGCGCATCGCGACGCACACTCACGCGATGCGGGCCGACCAGGACGAACGCGAGGCTACGCGGGTCGATCTCTTCGCCGTCGTCGATGCGCACGCTGCAGCGCTTGGCCGTGCCGCACGCCGCGGTGAGGTCCAAGCGTCCGACGCGGCCCGCGAAGGCGGCTCGCGCCTTCTCCTTGGCTCTTTTCGCGCGGGCATCGAGCTCGCGAGCGTCCGCACGGGTCACCAAGGTCATCGCGAGCGGGGCGTCGTCGGCGGAGGTGGCCTCGTCGATCGCCGCTTCGATGGCCTCGTCGCTGGGCACGAGCGAGTCGGCTTCGGCGAAGGCCCGTGCAGCCGCGCGTGCGTTTCCCGCGGCGTGGGCGGAGAGGCCTCGTTCGTAGGCGGCCCGCGCTCGGACGTGCGCGTCGTCGTCGGCGCGCGCGCCGGCCGAAAACGTGGCGACGAGCGCCCCGACGAGGACGATACGGGGAAGGCGGGAGAGGAAGCGATGCGAGCACCCTGGTCGCATCCTCGAGATGCTACCATGTCGCTCTAGGACGACGGTGAGGGCCGAGACGTTACGAGGACGAACCCTGGCGAGCGCGCTCCTGTGCGGGCTCGGCCTCGGGGCATGTTTCGATTGGACGGTTCGGTCCGGCGCGAGCGCGGACGACGCCGGCCCGGACGCCTCGCGCCTACCCGACGCCCAGGTCGTCGACGGTGGCGAGCTCGACGGCTCCCTGGCTCCGGAAGCCGAGGCCGGCCCGGTCGACTGCCCGATCCTGGTCGACGAGGCTCGAGCGTCGCGAAAGTCCGCGCGCACCTGCCAGCTCGCGTCCGGGCATTGTGCGACGAAAGTCCGCGACGAGTGCGACTGCGACGTGTTCGTCGCTGTCGGAGGTAGCCCGGCCTCGGAGGCCTTCGTCGCCAAAGCGGCGGAGACACGTGCGGCCGGCTGTACGTCGCACTGCGCGGCGACCTGTCCGTCGCTGCCCGTCCAGGGAGGCTGCGTGCAAGCCGGCACCGACCTTACCTGCTCGCCCTGAGTCACGCGCGTGGCGTGCGTCAATCGCCGAGCTCGGAGGGATCGATGCCGAGCTCTTGGGTGCTCACGCCGAGCCTGACCACGAGCCTCTGCAAAAAGCGCCGACTGACCCCGGCGAGCTCGGCGGCGTGGGTGACGTTGCCGTTCGCTCGGGCGAGCACGCTCTTCACGTAGAGCAGCTCGAAGTTCTCGGTCCAGGCAATGCGCGCGTCTTTGAGGGGCAAATGAAGAGGCGGGAGCTCGTCGATGCGCGCCCCGAGATCGGGCGGCCTGCGCACCGGACCGGGCCGAATCGTTCCGAGCAACATGGCGCGCTCGATCACGTGCGACAGCTCACGCACGTTCCCGGGGAAGCTCCGGTGCTCGAGGCGCGCGAGAAAGGCTTCCGGCAAGTCGCCTTCGCCGCCTCGCGCACGATAGAAGTGCGTCGCGAGAACGCGCACGTCGTCCGGGCGAGAGCGGAGGGGAGGCAGCACCACTTCGACCACGGCGAGGCGGTAGTAGAGGTCCTCGCGGAAGGTGCCTTCGTTGACGCACCGGTCGAGAGGGCGATTGGTGGCGGCGAGCACGCGCACGTCGATCGGGCGCACCGAGTTCGACCCCACGCGCCGCAAGGTGCGCGTCTCGAGCACGCGCAAGAGCTTGGCTTGCATGGCGAGGGGGAGCTCTCCGAGCTCGTCGAGGAAGAGCGTGCCGCCGTCGGCCTCCTCGAAGACGCCGGCGCGGTCTTGGGTCGCCCCGCTGAAGGCGCCTTTCACGTGCCCGAAGAGCTCCGACTCGAACAGATTCTCGGGGATCGTGCTGCAGTCGAGGGCGACGAAGGGGCCACGCGAGCGCGACGACGCCGCGTGCACGCTGCGCGCGACCACCTCTTTACCGGTGCCGGTCTCGCCCCGCACGAGCACGGTGCTGTCGGTCGGCGCCACGCGCTCCAGGATGGCGTAGATGCGGCGCATCTCGAGGCTCTGCCCGATGAGCTCGCCGAACCCCGGATGCTCGGAAATTTCGACGAAATCGGCGTCGTCGAGGTCCGCCTCCACGCGCACCGCGCTCCCGCCCATGGCGAGCACCGCTCCGGCCGGGACCTCGGCCTCGACGAGCTTCATGCCCATCGAGAAGGTGCCGTTGGTGCTGCCGGCGTCACGCACGAGGATCGACCTCGAGCGCAGCCGGACCTCGCAGTGCACGCGCGATACCGCGCGATCGTCGAGCTTGAGGTCGCAGCTCGACGACGAACCGATGCGCGCCACGCCACCCGCGGGAACGTGAGCCCGCGCGCCTCGCGACGGGCCGTCCACCACCACGAGCTCAATCGTGAGTGACCGGGGTCTCGCGTGCCCGGGTCCCTGAACGCGACGGGTCTCGTCGTCCGGAAAGTCGTCCTCGGTCATCGAAGTCCACGGTATCACGCCCCTCGCGTGGCGTGGGCCGGCGCGCCAGGGTGCGCGATGCGGTGCGACCTCACTGGAGGACTCCCCGGAGGGCCAACGTGAAGTTGCGCTCGCCCGTGTCGTCGATGCCGTTCTGGTGCTGCTGCCACCACGCGAAGCGCGCACCGACCGCGAGGTAGGGGAGTGCCCACACGGTCGCGCCCACGTTCGCGTAGCGAATGCTGGTCACCACACCGTCGCCGATCTGAAACTGGACTTGCTCGAACTGTGCGCCGATTCCGTCTCGGCAGTCGTGTTTGCACTCGTGGCGCTTCGCCACGTTCACGTCGAGGCCGCCGCCGAGCACGATCGCCTTGTACCGATCGGGCGCCCGGGTCGCGACGTCGTTGGGGAGCACGGTATCGTTGCGGGTGGTGGCCGCGTTGAAGAACGGCACGAGCTTTCCGTCGAGCAACTTGCCGCGCACGGTTCCACGGGCGTTGTAGCCGCGAATG
This sequence comes from Polyangiaceae bacterium, assembly GCA_965225775.1. Lineage (GTDB taxonomy): Bacteria > Myxococcota_A > Polyangia > Polyangiales > Polyangiaceae > JAAFHV01. The sequence goes on from OZ245328.1 coordinate 1,019,718, forward strand.
GCATCGTTCTGTTTCGAGGTGGTGTTGGTGTCCACCGTGAAGGCCTGGAACGCGATACGCGCGTCGAAGTACGGCGTGTCCACCATGAGCGACGGCGTGAAAATCATCGAGTGGAAGGTGTCGTCGGGGAAGTGGTTCGCACCCGCGTTGACCGACTGATAAGCCTGGGTGAAGAGCCGCTCGAAGGGCGGAAACGTGCCGCCGACCATCAAGGTCGCCGTGTTCGATACGGGGTTGCCCGCATTGAACGCGAAGCCCGCGCGAACGTAAGGTCCGAGGCTGACCGTCGAGCGGAGCCCGTTTCCGAGATTGTATCCGCTGTAGAGCAGCGGATCGCGGGTGGCCGTGTCCTGGAGCAAGGTCTCTTGGACGTGGCCGGATACGAAGTCCGCGCTCGCCTCGTCCAAGACGCGCCCTCCTTCGATGACGAAGCGATCGAACGAGACCCGGACGAGCTGCTGACGCACCTGGAGCGCGGCCTGGCCTTCGTACGTGCTCGACCCGTGGAGTCCGGTGCCGGCGCCGGCCATGAGCTCCGATTGAATGGCGAGGTGTTCGCCGTATTTGCCGTTCAATCCGAAGCGGCTCGTGGCGAAAGTCGAAATGCGGTCTTCGCGCTGTTCACCGGTGCGCAAGATCACGTTGTCGTACTTCAATCCGGCCGCGACGATCACGTAGGGTGCGAGCGAGAACGCACCCACCGAGAGCTCCGGAGCCTTGGGACCCGGGCTAGAGTCGGCCTCGGCGACTTTCGGCGCTTCCACCTTCGGCGTCTCGAGCTTGACCTCGGCGCGAGGCGCCTCTTGCGGCTTCGACTCGGGAGCCTTGGCGGGCTCGTCGGTCGCCTCGGTCTTGGGCGCGTCGGATTGGAGGTCGCGTGCGGCGGTCCTGCGCGTTTCGCCCGCCTCCGAACGGGCCGCGGTGAGCGACACGAACGAAGCGACGAGGGAACCGAGGACGAGAGCGAGAGAACGAGATTTCATGGACAAAAGACTTCCGTTTCGCGCCGTGTGCGCGGTCGATGAATGGGCGGCGGGGCTTCGGAGGGCTCTAGCTAAGAGCGCGCTTCGGGTCAGGGCTCGGCGAGGGCTTGCGTCAGAATGCCGAGCGCGGTCTCGCTGCGAATGGCGCCCTGATGGTTCTTGAAGAGTCCGTTGAAGAAGTACCCGGTCTCGTCCACGTCGGTGAGCTCGACCGTCTTGTTGGTCGCGCCCTTCAGCGCGCTGGCGGCCTCGGAGACGAACTCGTCCTGGAAGGTGCCTTCTTTGATGTCGCGCATCACGAGCGTGAGGTACTTCACCTTGTGGCCGCCGCAGACTCCGGCCTGTCCGAAGGCCGTTTCACCGTCGAGGCAGGGCGTCTCCCATGCGCCTCCCGGACCGTTGAGCGGCTTGGAGAAGTCGGTGTCCACGAATCCCGTACGATCGCCGAGCTCGCAGGCGATGCGACCTCGCATGGTCGGATTGGGGCCGCACAGCCTTCGGAACGTGGAAACGCCGTGATTTCCGCCCGACGCGAGCGCGACCAGCGTCAATCGTTCGAAGGGCTTTTTCTTGTCGCGATGCAATCGCCGGAGCGCGTCGCGTACCACCGTGGAGCCGACCGAGAACGCCACGATCGAGACGGAGCGTCCGGGATTGGCGGTCATGACCGAGTCGATCAAGTGCTCGAGGATGGGAGTTGCCCACGCATGGTCGAAGTTTTGCGCGGCGTTCTCCGTGTCGTTGTTGCCGGCCGGGTCGTCGGACTTGTCCTTTCGGAAGTCGACCGCGTACACGCGGTACCCCGAGGCGACCAAACGTTCGGACAGCATGGGTTTGGCGTCGGCTTTGTCCGCCGGGAATTTCTCCCAATCGGCGGGAGTGGAGGAGTTGCCGTGAACCAGGACGACAATCGGCTTGGTGGTGTCCTCCTGCGCGGTGTCGTAGGCCTTCGCGGCGCATTTGTACCCTGCGATTTGCGCGGGAGGATACGAAAGTCCCGCCGTCGTGCAGCCGGGGTGTGCGTCGAGCGACCGGTACTTGACCGTGGTCGCGTCGACGTTGCCCGTGTTCTGCGAAGGGTCCGAGCCCTCGACCACCACCTTCGCATCGGTCGTTCCAGCGTCGGTCTTGGCGAGCGTCGCGTCCGAGGTGAGGCAACCGCCCATGGGGGCCGCGAGGACGGTGGCGCCGGCCGTGAGGGCGAGGCAGGCGAGAGAGCGGGAAATACGGCGATTCATGAAAGACCTCGAACGGGACGACGTGGACGACGGAACGAAAGAAGGAGAGTCTGGGAAGGAACGGGCTGCTCCGTTCACTCTGCGGGTTCGGGCTCCGGCGAGGTGGACTCGGCCGTGAGCCCACGTGCGCTGCGGGTCGCGACGAGCACGAGCACCACCAGCGCGAGCTCGAGCGAAGCGGTCACGACCAGCACGGCTTGGCCCAGCGAGAGACCCGCGCGCTCGGCGAGAGCGGCGGTCGCGAGCGGCACGAAACCCGCGAAAAAGGCGCCGATATGGTAGGTGATGCCGACGAGCCGGGCGCGCGCTTCGGCCGGGAACATCGACGTGAGCAGCATGGGCGTGACGCCGCAGAAGCCCGCGCCGAACGCCCCGCCGAAGAACGCTCCGAGCGAGAGATGCCCGCTCGGATGGCCCACGTAGAAGGGCAGGTAGAGGAGCGAGAGTCCGGCCGGGATCACGATGGCGAGCGCGATGCTCTTCTTCGCGGCAAGCCAGCCGCTCCCGATCGACCCCAGCATCATCCCGACGTTGAAGAGGGCGACCAACAGGAAGGTCGAGTGCGCGTCGAGCCCGTGCTCGCTCTTGAGGATGGTCGGGTAGAGTCCGGTGAGCGCGTAGTACGCCCCGAATCCGACGGCCATGGCGAGCGAGCCCCACACCGCGCGCGCGAAGAGCCCGTCGTACTTCTCGAACAGCTCGGACAGGGGCGCTGTGCGCTCCTTTTTGGCGTGTTTCCACTCGTCGCTCTCGGGCACGAAGGAGCGCAGCGGCAGCACGAGCAGCGCGGGAAGCGCCGTGACCACGAAGAGTGCGCGCCAGCCGAACCTCGGAACGACGATGGCCGAGACGGCCGCGGCGAGCAGGTAGCCGACCGCCCAGCTTCCTTGAAGGACGCCCGAGGCAATCCCGCGGGTCTTCTTGGGCCAGTTCTCCATGGCGAGCGTGGTGCCCGATGTCCACTCCGCGCCCATGCCCAAGCCGAACAGCGTGCGCAAAACGAGGATGGCCGTGAAGCTGGGCGCCAGCGCGATGGCTCCGTCGCAGACGGCGAACCACACCACACTGATCAAGAGAGGCAGCTTCCGGCCCCATTTGTCCGCAGCCTTGCCGGCGAAGAATCCTCCGACGAGGCGCATCAGCAGAGTCGCGGCGATGGCCCCCGCGCTGGCGGTGTGCTTCACGCCGAACTCTTTTTCGATCTCCGGCATCACCAGCAGAAACGCGGTGAAGTCGAAGGCGTCCATGACCCATCCCGCCCAGGCGGCGGCGAAGGTGATGGCTTGGCTCTTGTTGGGAATTCCTTCGCGGCTCACGGCTGCCTCCGGGCGCGGCGGCGCGAGACGAGCGCAGCGCAGGCGACGCCTGCTCCGAGAACGGCGAGGACGTCGAACGGGGCGCGACCTTCGTGCATGCTGCACGTACTTCCGGTGCGAGTGGCGTACGAGTCGTCAGCCTCGGCTTGCGCGCCGTTCGCGCCGTTCTTCGGACCCGCGTCCGCGGTGGTGCCGGTCGTCCCAGGCTTGCTCGACGAGCCGCCGCCGTCGCCGCTCGGGCCGGCGTCGGCGCCCGCGCTCGGACCGGTGCTTCCTCCGGCGACCACGCCGAAGAACTCGGCGATACGGCGCGACGCGCAGATGCCCTTGTCGTAGGCGTAAGCTCCCGGGGTGCCGCAGCCGGCCGTGATGGGAACGCCGTGGTCCATGCCGGCGATCTCGTACGACTCGACCACCACGCCCCCGCTCGCGTTCTTCCAGACGTCGTGTTTCTGGCCGTCCACCGTGTCGCTCGCGCTCGGTGCCTCGGGGATTCCGTGCACGTTGGTCCATTGCTTGGCGAGCTGGGTGCGATTGGCGATGCCCACCACGGTGTCGGCGGATCCTTGCCAGATCGAGATGCGGGGCCACGGTCCCGAGAACCCCTTCTGGGCCGCGCGGACGCGGTCCCCCCAGGCTTGTGCCGTGAAGTCTTTGCCCGGCTTTTGGCAGCCCGAGACCTCGGCGTACGTCGTCGTGCAGTTGTACGGAATGCCCGCCATCGAGGCTGCGCCCGCGAACACGTCCGGCCACGTCGCGGCGGCGAGCACGGCCTCGGCGGCGCCGGCCGAGAAGCCGACGATGAAGACGCGCTTCGGGTCGACCTTGTGGTCGGCGACCAGCTTGTCGACCATCTGCTTGATCGAGAGGTTCTCGCCCTGGCCGCGCGTCACGTTGGCCGGGTTGCCGTACTCGCCGGCCCAGTTGAAGCAACGAAGCGGATTGTTCGCCGTCTGCTGCTCGGGGTAGCCCACCAAGAAGCCGTTCGCATCGGCGAGCTCGTCGAATCCGTAGCGGACCGCGTCCACCGCCGACTGCGTGCAGCCGTGGAGCACCAGCACGAGCGGGGCGCCTGCGGGCAGCGCGGGCGGCACGTGCTTGTAGAGCTTCAGCGCACCGGGGTTCGACCCGAAGCCGGTCACTTCCACGGGCGCGGCGCCCACGGCTTGGCTGGTCGTGCCGAGCTCGGACGGGGTCGAATCGGCGACCTCGGAGGTGGGGTCGTCGGTGGCGCTGGCGCTGCACGCAGCGACCGAGAGAGCGAGGAGGGCGGGGGCGAGGAAGGTGCGCATGGTGCGGCGCCATGAGCACTGGTCGTGCCAGGTGCGACGACCGCGGAAACGCCGTGGAAACACGCGGATCGCGCGTGGCTGCGTCACCGGTGACGCGCTCGACTCGCCGACGTCCCGCGTCCTCGGTGACGCGAGCTATCCGCGGCGCTCTGCGATCTCCCGAGAAAGACTAGCGGCGCGCGTCGAACGCGTTGCGGCACGCCGGTTGCTGGTGCGGCCCGCATGCGAATGCTCTCTCTCGTTCCCGGTCTCTCGCTCGTCGCGCTCGCCGCGCTCCTTCTGCCCACGCAAGGCTGCGCCTCCGATACCGGCTCGTCGGCTTCCGCGGGTGACGCGGACTCGGACGGCGAGAAGGAAGGGGCCTCGGGCTCGTCGTCTTCTTCACAAGGACCCTCCGGCGGAAGCGCCGTGCCCGAGTCGGGCCCCGCAGGATCGGCACCGGCACCGGGCACCACGGTCGACGTGGCCGACTTCGGCGACAACCCCGGAAAGCTCGCCATGCACTTCTACGCGCCCAAGTCCCCGGCGGCGAACCCGGCCGTGGTGGTCGCGCTCCACGGCTGCACGCAGACCGCCGCGGCGTACGAGGCCGCGGGCTGGAACGAGCTCGCCGACGAGCGAGGCTTTTACGTCGTCTATCCCGAACAATCCTTTTCCAATCAATTCAATCGCTGCTTCCGCTGGTACGAACCGGGGCAGACCGCGCGTGGCTCGGGGGAGCCCGCGTCCATTGCTGCCATGACCGCCTACGCGATGCGCAGCACCGGTGCGACGCGCGCCTTCGTGACGGGCCTCTCCGCCGGGGGCGCGATGACGGCGGTGATGCTCGCGACCTATCCCGACCTCTTCGAGGCCGGCGCGGTCATGGCCGGGCTTCCGTATCGATGCGCGAACGGCATGGTCGACGCGTACTCGTGCATGAGCCCGGGCCGCACCAAGACGGCCGACGCGTGGGGCGACCTCGTGCGCGCGGCGTCGGGCACGTCGTCGACCTCGCGCCTCCAGGTGTGGCACGGCTCGAGCGACACCACGGTGAAGGTCATGAACGAAGGCGAGCTCGCCAAGCAGTGGTCGAGCGTGCTCGGCATCGGCGCGACGCCTACGAAGACCGAAAAGGTCGGCGGTGCGACTCGCAAGATCTACGCGGATGCGTCCGGCAAGGCGCTCGTGGAGACCTTCGAGGTCGCGGGCATGTCGCACGGTGTCCCCGTCGATCCCAAGGGCGGCTGCGGGAAAGCCGGGGCGTTCGTCCTCGACGTGGGCTTGTGCTCGTCGAAGTACGCGGCCGACTTTTTCGGTCTGTGAGCGCCGTTCGGAGCCACGCGCGCGGTCACTCCCGGCGCGTGGCTTCGATGTAGACGCCGCGCTCGAAGGGCTTCGGGAAGAGGCCGTGCTCCACCTCCACGGAAAAGCCCGCACGCTCGAGCTTCTTCTCCACGGCGGGCCAGAGGAACGTGAGGTAGATCATCACGAACTTGGGGCGGCGGATCGCGTTGCGCACGTGCATCGCCGCGTTGAAGCCGTGCGCGAGCCAGAACCACGGGTTCGTCGGCTTCGGTGGCCGGCCGGTCACGAAGGCGAACCGACCCCCTTTGGCGAGTGAGCGGCGTATCTCGACCAGAAAGCGATGTTCGTCTCGCTCTTCGATGTGCCCGAATGCTCCCGTGCTCGTCACGAGGTCGAAGCCTCCGTCGAACGACCGCGGAAGGGCGAGCGCGTCACCCTGCACGAGCTCGAAGGGGACCTTGCCCGGGGTCGTGCCAAGCGTGCGCTCCGCGACGTCGAGCATGCCCCGCGAGAGGTCGAGCCCGACCACACGCTCGTCGCAGTACGGACGGAGGTGCTGCATGGCCGCGCCGGTGCCGCAGCAGAGGTCGAGCGCGGCGCGAACGGGCTTTCTTGCTGCTCGCCGCGCGAATACCTCGAGGATCGAATCGGGGGTGCGAAAGGGCGTCTTGTCGAACTTCGGCGCGAGTTTGTCGTAGCCTTCGGTCATTCCGGAGAGCCCCTGATCGAGGAGCTCGAAGAAGCTTGGGCCGCCCTTTTGGAACATGCTCGGAGCATATCCAGGGCGCCGGCTCAGCGCTCGCCTTCGTGCACGACCACGGAACAAGTGCCCGCGTCGACGTCGGCCTCGAGCTTCTCGGGGGCACGGCCCGCGGTCCTCGCGCTCACCCGATAGGCGAGATAGGCCTTGCCGTCACGGAGGGCGAGGCCGAGCCGTGTGGTCACCTCCGTCGCCGTGATCCCGGCGGCCCGAAGTGCACACGCCGTCGCTCGGCCCTCGTCGATCTTGGGCATGCGATGCACTTCGGCCGTGCCGCGGATCGCTTCCCCGACGACCCTGACGCGCACGAGGTAGCCCGCGTCGTCGAACCACGCTTGCACGAGCGGGGTCCCGAAGGCGACATCGCTCCCCGGTATGCGCTGCTTGGCCTCGAGGTAACGGGGCTCGGGCGGGGGCTCTCCGAAATAGCTCCCGACGAGGTAGTCGTCTCCGTCGTCTCCGCCGAGGAGCGACGACGTGGCGCGGAGCAGCGCGCGAAACAGGCGTGCGTTTTCTTTCGGGAAGGCCCGAGGGCGAGGCAACCTGGGATCGAAGCCGAGCTCGAGCATGTCGCCGGTTCGAGACTTCTGGACGCTCCCGCCGAAGGCCATCGCGAAGGCTGCTCCGAGACGCTCGTCGCGCTCGGCTCGAGTCGGTCGGCGTGCCCGAGGAGCACGAGGTCGGGGCGAGTCGTCGTGTCCTGCTCCGTGGAGCGCGAGGTTGCTCTCGGCCCGTGCCATGTGGGGAAATGTCGCCCCTCCAATGACGAAAAGGGGGAGGACCAGGCGGAGGAGGCGGACGGAGAGAGAGCCGAGGTACGGGTGACGCATGATGGCGCCCGACTCGGCCGACAGCGTCGGTTCGTTGCGCAAAAAGCTCTCGAGACGTTTCGAGGCGGAGGTCCCACGAAGCTGCCGTCGGGGAGGCGCGACGTCGTCCGGCCGTTTCCCGCGGTGCTCTTCGAGACGCTCCGACCTTGCTCGGGCTCGATTTGGTCGACAGTCCGCATTCGGACCGGTACTTTCGAGGTTACTGGCTTTCGCCCAATGCCGTACGTCACGCGGGAGAGGCGGGCGGCGCGAGGCGGTCGAGGTGCTCGTGTCTCAAACGTCGTTGCCCAGGACACTCGGAAAATACCGCCCCATCGCGTTGGTCGCGCGTGGGGGCATGGGAAACGCGTACCTCGCGATCGTCAATGGCGTCGGCAGCTTCAACAAGCTCGTCGTCTTGAAGGTCCTGAAGCCCGAGTTCGCCGAGGACCAAGAGTTTCTGGCGATGTTCCAGGACGAAGCTCGCATCGCGGCCAACCTGAATCACCCGAACGTGGTCCAGACGCACGAGTTCGGCGTGCAGGATGGCCACTTCTTCATCGCGATGGACTTCGTGGACGGTCAGCCCCTCCGCGTGGTCCGCAAGCGACTGCAAGAACAGGGCGCCCTGTCGCTCGGCATCCATCTGCGCATCATCGGCGACGTGCTCGAGGGGCTCCAGTATGCCCACGACCTTACCGACCACGACGGCTCGCCCCTGCACCTCGTGCACCGCGACGTGTCGCCGCACAACGTGATGGTCTCCTACGATGGCCACGCGAAGTTGCTCGACTTCGGCATCGCCAAGGCGCGCGGCTCGTCCCACCAGACGACCACCGGCGTGCTCAAGGGCAAGGTCGGGTACATGGCGCCCGAGCAAGCGCGCTGCGAGCAACTCGATGCGCGCGCCGACATCTTTCCCGTCGGTGTGCTCGTCTGGGAAGCCATCGTGGGCGGACGCATGTGGGCGAACCTGACCGACGTCCAGGTGCTCGCGCAGCTCGTTCGCAAGGAAATTCCCCAGGTTCCGGAGGTCATCGACGGAAAGCCCGTGCCGGCGTCCCTGCGGGCCATCGTCGCCAAAGCCACCGCCGCGGATCGCGAAGACCGCTACAACACCGCTCGCGACTTCTACGTCGACCTCGAGAGCTACCTCGAGACTCTCCCGCGAGCCGAAACCTCTGCTCGCGCTCTCGCCGACGTACTCGCCGTGCACTTCGGGAGCGAGCGCGAGAAGCGGCGGCGCGTCGTCGACGAGGCCGTTCGACAGGTGCGTGCGGCGGGCTCCACGGCCGAATACCCCGCACTGCTCGGCCTAACGGGCTCGGGTCCCTCCACCGGCGGCACGGGCTCCATGCCCGGTGTCTCGCCCATCAGCGCGCACGGGGCCTCGCAGGTTTCCCAGGCTTCGCAGGTCTCCCAGATGGTGAACCTGCAGCAGCTGTCGTCGAACAGCTCACGTCCCTCGCAGCCCACCTTCACTCCGGTCGAGGGCTCGGCGTCGTCCACGTTCACGCCCTCGACGTCCGCGCCCTTCATGGGGCCGGGCGGAACCGGTCAGTACTCTTCCCACACCGGTCCGTCGATTGCCCTGCCGGCGCCTCCCCCTGCGCCGTCGGTCGGTCTGCGTATCGCCATGGTCGCGGGAGCCGTGGCCGTCATTCTCGGCGGCTTGGCGGTGTTCGCGCTCAAATCCAAGGGCGATGGACAAGCCTCGGGTCCGACCCCCGTGACGACGGCCGTGGTCGCCTCACCGAGCGAGGTGCGCCTCGAGCTCTTGGTCGCCTCGGGGTCGACTCGCGCCACGGTCACCCTCGACGGAAAAGAGGTCGCCACCGGTGGAGAGATTCGGGTCACCCGTGACGCCGTCGAGCACACGCTCAAAGCGCGCGCAGAGGGCTACAAGGAACACGTCGAGACGCTGAAGCTCGATCGGGACCAGCGCATCTCGATGACGCTCGAGCCCGATCCGGCCAGCGCGCATCCTACGGCCACCGCCCCCACCGCCGCTGGAAATCCGGTCGGCGGGCATCGTGTTCCCCCCGTGACCGGGAACGGAAAGCCCAACGTCCCGTCACCTCCTGCAACGGCCTCGGCAGCCACGGCTCCGCCCACGGCGTCGGCGCCCGCCCCGCCTCCTACCTCCACGGGACCGAAGCGTCCCGACCGCCCCATCATCGAGGTTTTGAAATGAGGTTTCGTCTTGGGCTCGCCCGCTCGTGTGCGGTGAGCCTCGTGCTGTCGACCGCATCTTTCGCCTCCGTCTCCGCACTCACCGAGCAGACTGCCTGCGCCGAAACCTCTCCGCAGGTGGACGCGCTCTTCAAGCGCGGCGTCGAGTTCTACAAAGAGGCGGATTTTCGCGCCGCTGTCGTCGAGTTCAAGCGCGCGTACGAGGTGAGCAACAAGGACTACCGTGTCCTCTACAACATCGCCCAGTGCGAGTATCAGCTCACCAACTACGTGGGCGCGCTCAACGCGTTCGAGAAGTACCTCGCCGACGGCGGCGAGAAAATCAAAGAGGACAAGCGCTCCGAGGTGAACGCCGAGATCGCCAAGCTGAAGGCGCGCATCGGCGTGGTCACCGTCAAGGTCGAGCCTGCAGGCGCGCAGGTGGTCGTCGACGGCGACGTCGTGGGCAAAGCTCCGCTCTCCGAGTCGGTCAAGCTGAACCCCGGCTCGCACAAAGTCGAAGTGACCGCCTCCGGCTACGAACGCGCACTCGAGTCGGTCGAGATCGGAAGCGGCGACGTCCGCGCGCTCGACGTGAAGCTGAAGCCCACGCCCATCGCCCCGCCGCCTCCGACCGGGGATGGGGAAAAGAACTGGACCGCGCCTGCGGTCGGCTGGGGGGTCACGGGAGGTTTGCTCGCCGGAACGATCGTGTTCGGAGTCGTGGCCAAGGGCAAAGAGAGCGCGCTTGCCGATGCCAAGGCCCTCCCGAATCAGGACGCGGCGAACCTGAAGTCCCTCGACAGCAAGGTGGGCACGTTCGCACTCGTGACCGATATTTTCCTGGGCGCGACGATCGTCGCGGCGGGCGTCAGCACGTACTTGACGATTCGCACGGCGACGGGCGGCGGTGAGACGAAAGACACGGCCAAAACTGGCGTTCGATTCGTTCCCACCCTCGGCGGCGGCGCGCTGATCGGCTCTTTTCAGTGACGGGGATTTTTCATGACCACCAAGCTTCGTAAGGGAATGGCGCTGACGAGTCTCGTCGCGCTGGCGAGCGGACTTTGGGCCTGCTCACTGCTCGTGAAGCGCGGAGAGACCCAGTGCGCGGTGGACGGTGACTGCACGGCGCTCTTCGGCCAAGGCTCACGCTGCACGGAAGACAAGGTCTGCTCGTCCTCCACGGTCGCTCCCGACGCCACTCTACCGAGCTGCACGACCAACAAGGAGTGTATCTCGGCCGCCGGTGGCAAGCCGGCCGTCTGCCGCAAGGACACGAAGACGTGCGTGACGGTCACCACTCCGGAGTGCGCCAAGGTCTTCACCGTGAGCAGCGAGGGCAAGGTGGTCACCGACGCGCCCGCGGTCGAGAACGACGACACGGTCTTGATCGGGTCACTCACGGCGCTCTACGGGACGAACCAGTTGAAGGGCGAGGCTCGCGTGAACGCCATGGAGCTTGCCTTGAGCGAGTTCGCGGCTCGCGGCGGTGTCACGGTCGGCGGAAAGTCCCGCCCTCTCGCCATCGTCTCCTGCACCGATGTCGACCCTCCGACCGACGCCGGCGCGCCCCCGGCCGACCCCGCCGTGGTGCGATCGAGCCGGCACTTGGTCTCGGAGCTCGGTGTCCAGGCTATCGTCGGCGGCGGCAACAGCGGCACCACCACGAGCGCCCTCAAGGAAGTCACCACGAAGGGCTCGCTGCTCATCGCGCCCAGCGCGACGTCCACCGGGCTTACGGGAAATCCCGACAAAAACGGCCTCTTTTTCCGCACCGCGCCGAGCGACATTTACCAAGGCTTGCTGCTTACCTCGGTTCTGAAGGACGTCGAACCCACGACCGGCTCGAAGAAGCTCGTCATCCTCAGCAAGGGTGACACGTACGGCCAAGGTCTTCGTGACCAGATCGTCGACAAGCTCCAGTGGAACGGCGGCAAGCTCAGCGACTCAGCCAGTAGCTCGTTCTACAAGGGCATCGAATACTCGGCCGCCTCGGGCGCGGACCTCTCGACGTTCGTGACTCAGGCCATCGCTCAGCAACCTGCCGTGGTGGTGATCATCGGAACGAGCGAGGGCGTCGACAAGCTCATCAAGGGCATCGAGACCAGCTGGACCACCGGAGCTCGTCCCCTCTACGTGGTCTCGGACGGTCTGAAGGCCAGCGGCCTCGCCGATTTGGTCGGAGCGAGCGAGGCCACGGGGCTCCGTGTTCGCGTGCGCGGGACGGCTCCTGGGCGCCGCAACTCCATCACGGACAACCTGTACCTTCGCTACAGCTCGCGCTTTTCGGCGGCGAGCAACGACTCCACCGCCTTCGGCACGGCCGGCGCCTACGACGCCACGTACTTGATCCTCTACGCGCTCGGCGGGCTCGGTGACACTCCGATCACGGGCTCGAATCTCGCAGCTTCGGTGCGGAAGCTCACCAAGGCCGGAGCTCCCTCGGTCGACGTCGGGCCGAACGGAATCGACAGCGTGCGGACCGCGCAGCGCTCCAACGGTGACGTGCACCTGAACGGCTCGTCGAGCCCGCTCAACTTCGACGATGCCGGCGAGTCCCCGGCCGACATCGAGACGTGGTGCATCCAGAAAGGCGCGCCGCCCACGTTCTTCACGACCGCCAAGTACTATAGCGCTGCGCCGCCCGGCATCGTCGGCACGGTCGACGCGCTCTGCACGACTCCCTGACCCGATGAGCTGAGGACGGTCACCTCGCGATCACGCACGCCGCTCGTGCGCGATCGCGCGAGGTCCGAGCTCAGCCGCCGAAGTCGATGGTCTTGGCGAACGAGAGCTTGCCCGTGCCTTCGGCGCCGCCGCCCTTCACCACGAGCGGTCCGGCCAGCTCGAACGCCTGCGGGCGCCCGTCTTCCCGAACGTCGAGGTGCCCGGTCAAGTCGAGGTCGAACGACAGCGCTCCCACCTTGAGCGTGACCTTCGCCTTGACCGCGAAAACCCCGTAATTTCCGTGGGCGTCGGTGGCGACCGAATCGAGCTTCACCGACGTGCTCTTGATGTCGATGTTGCCCATCTGAACGAGGCCGTCTTTCACCCATTCGGCCAAGCCGTTCGCGGAGTCGCCCACTTTCACGGGCACGTCGGGGAGGGCGGCCAAGAGCTTGTCCGGCTTGCCGAGCATCTCCGCGTAGTCCTTCGAGACCACGTCGGACTCCTCCTTTTTCACCGCGCGACGGTTCTCGTCGCGCACGTCGATCTTTCCGCCCTTCGCCTCGGCGAAGTAGGTGCGCCCTCGCACGAGCGGCTTCTTGATGGTCTCTTTGCCGTCGTCGATCTCGGTCTCCGATTTCTCGACGTACGTGACCTTCACGCGCTGCACGATGCGACCCTCGACCGCGAGCAGCTCGACCTTCTGTTCGCTCGAGTCTTTGCGCACGATCTCGGCCTTCTTCGGCTTCGTCAGGTCGAGGCTCATCTCGGTCGCGTCGTGGTAGCCGTACTGCATGCCCACCGCCGGATCCTTCTTCTTGAAGGTGATGCGGTCGAGCTTCGCGGGCGCGATGGCCGAGGCCGAGCTCGAGCCTGCCGCGGCGGCGCCACCGTCGGCCGTGGCGTCCTTCTTCTTCGGGCAACCGGTGAGCACCACCACCAACGCCGCCGTGACCCAGATTCCGAAGCGCATCGAACGAACCTCCGAGGGATGCCCCACCGTATCCGCCGCGCGCCGGACCTTTCCAGAAAATCGTCGAGCGTAGGCGCTGGGCGACCGCGCCGCACGGCCTCCCGAACGTACGAAACCCCTCGAGCTCTCCCGGAATCCGGGGAGCGCGAGGGGCTCGTTTCGTCACGTGCTCGCGGTCAGTGCGTCAGGAGCAACCCATCGAGTTGCCGCAGTTCAAGCACTTGTAGCATGCACCGTTTCGCACCGTGATGTGCCCGCACACGTCGCACACGGGGGCGTCGCCCATCATGGCGTCGAGCTGAGCGTCGAGGGGCGAGGCGCCTTGCCCGTCGTGGGTGTGGGCGGCATCGCGACCGGGGAGGGACTGCTCGAGGGTCTCGGCCATGGCCGCGCTGCGACCGACCGAGAGGCGCGAAGCCGACACGCTCTCCACTTCGGGGTCTTCGACCGCACCGCCGCCGACGAAGCCGACGTGCTGCGTGCTCTCGCCTTCGGGCTTCACGTGAGCGAGGTCGTAGCGTCCGAGGTACTCCACTCCGAGCACGCGGAACAGGTAGTCCACGATGCTCGTCGAGAGCTTCACGTAGGGGTGACCCTCGACCTGGCCCTGCGGCTCGAAGCGCGTGAACGTGAACTGATTCACGTACGTCTCGAGCGGCACGCCGTACTGCAGGCCGATCGACACGCTCATGGCGAAGCAGTTCATCAGCGAGCGGAAGGCGGCGCCCTCCTTGTGCATGTCGATGAAGATCTCACCGAGCGTGCCGTCCTCGTACTGGCCGGTGCGGAGGAAGATCTTGTGTCCACCGACGCGTGCCTCTTGCGTGAAGCCTACACGCTTCTTCGGGAGTCGGACGCGCAGGCCTTCCGGTCGACCCTTCATGGGAAGGGCGAGCTGGGTCGGATCCTGCGGAGCCTGGGTGCGCGGGATGGGCGTGAGGGCTTCGGCGCTCGCCTTGGCGGCGGCCGCTTCTTTCGCCTCGAGAGCGTCGTCTTTGCTGGCCTTGCTCGACGTGGAGAGCGGCTGGGAGGCCTTGCATCCGTCGCGGTAGAGCGCGACCGCCTTGAGGCCGAGGCGCCAGCCCTCTTCGTACACCTTGGCCACGTCTTCCGTGGTGGCGTCGTTGGGGAGGTTGACGGTCTTCGAGATGGCGCCCGAGAGGAAGGGCTGCACCGCAGCCATCATCTTCACGTGCGACATGGGCGCGAGGAAGCGCTCGCCCGACTTTCCGCAGCGGTTCGCGCAGTCGAATACGGGGTAGTGCTGCGGCTTGAGGTACGGCGCACCCTCGATGGTCATGCGACCGATGATTTCGTCGCCGGCTTCTTCGATCTGCGACTTGGTGAAGCCGAGGTGCTCGAGGAAAGGCTTCTTGCCGCGCTGATCCTTGGGGATCCCGAGGCGGTCGTAGGTCTCTTCGCCGAGCACCCACGGTCCGAAGGCGAACTCGAGGTCGAACACGCCGGGGAGGGCGGTCTCGGCTTTGGCGAGGTCGGCGTCGGTGAGTCCGCGCTCCTTCAGGGTGCGGCGGTTCACGTGCGGCGCGCCGAGCAACGTGTTGGTGCCCGACACGAACGCCACGATTTCCTGGGTCTCCGCTTCGGAGTACCCGAGCTTACGGAGCGCCGCCGGAACGGACTGGTTGACGATCTTGAAGTAGCCGCCGCCGGCGAGCTTCTTGAACTTCACGAGGGCGAAGTCGGGCTCGACACCGGTGGTGTCGCAGTCCATCAAGAGGCCGATGGTGCCGGTGGGCGCGAGCACGGTGGCCTGCGCGTTGCGGTAGCCGAACTTCTCGCCCAGCGTGAGGGCCTGATCCCAGTCTTCGCACGCCGCGCGGTAGAGCGACGTGGGGCAGTGCTCGCGGTGGATCTGGTAGGCCGCTTCGCGGTGCATGCCCATCACGCGCAGCATGGGCTCGCGGTTCTTGGCGTAGCCGTTGAAGGCGCCCTTGGTCTCGGCCATGCGGGCCGAGGTGGCGAACGCCTGGCCGCACATGATCGACGTGATGGCGGCCGAGATGGCGCGGCCCTCGTCCGAGTCGTACGGCACGCCCATCTGCATGAGCATGGAGCCGAGGTTCGCGTAGCCGAGGCCGAGCGGACGGTAGTCGTGGCTGTTCTTGGCGATCTCCTTCGTGGGGTACGAGGAAAGATCGACCAGGATTTCCTGGGCCACGAAGAAGGTGCGGCACGCGTGGCGGAAGCCCTCCACGTCGAACCAAGCGCCCGCGGTGCCGGTGTCGGCGCCCGTGCCCTCTTCTTTGAGGTACTTGGTCAGGTTGATGCTGGCCAGGTTGCACGCCGTGTCGTCCAAGAACATGTACTCGGAGCACGGGTTCGAGCCGCGGATCTTTCCGCTGTTCGGGCAGGTGTGCCAGCGGTTGATGGTGCTGTCGTACTGCACGCCGGGGTCGGCGCAGCTCCACGCGGCCTCGGCCACCTGACGCCAGATGTCCTTCGCGTCGAGGGTCTCGCACACCTCACCTGTGGTGCGCATGATGGTCTGCCAGGTTCCCCCGGCGAGCGCGGCTTTCATGAACTCGTCGGTCACGCGGATCGAGTTGTTCGAGTTCTGCCCGCTGATCGTGTGGTACGCCTCGCCGTTGAAGTCGCTCGAGTATCCACCGGCGATGAGCGCGTGAGCTTTCTTTTCTTCGCGGCTCTTCCAGTTGATGAAGTCGACGATCTCGGGGTGGTCCATGTCGAGGCACACCATCTTGGCGGCGCGGCGCGTGGTGCCGCCCGACTTGGTGGCGCCCGCGGCGCGGTCGAAGACCTCGAGGAAGCTCATGAGGCCGCTCGACGTGCCGCCACCGGAGAGCTTCTCCTGCTTGCCGCGGATGGCGCTGAAGTTCGAGCCGGTGCCCGAGCCGTACTTGAAGAGGCGCGCTTCGCTCTTCACGAGCTCGTAGATGCTCATGAGGTCGTCGTCGACGCTCTGGATGAAGCACGCCGAGCACTGCGGGCGAGCGTACGCGCTGGTGGTCTCCTTGACGTCGTTGCCGCGCGCGTCGGTGTCGAGGTCGAAGGCCCACGATCCGCCCGAGCCGTCGATCCCGTACTCGTGGTAGAGGCCGCAGTTGAACCACACGGGCGAGTTGAACGCGCCGTGCTGGTGCACGAGCAGGTACGAGAGCTCGGCCTCGAACGCGTCCGCGTCCGCCTTGGCAGCGAAGTACCCGCCGAGGCTCTCGCCCGCGTTGCGGATGGTGTGCGCGATGCGGTGCACCACCTGACGAACGCTGCGCTCTCCCTCTTCCTTCTTGCCGTGCAGGCCGGCCTTACGGAAGTACTTCGAGATGACGATGTCGGTCGCGAGCTGCGACCACGTGGAGGGAATCTCCGCGCCTTCCATCTTGAAGACGATGGAGCCGTCCGGGTTCGTGATGATGCTGGAGCGGCGCTCGTAGACGAGGGCCGTGCCGTTGGGGCCGATGGCGCCCGCCTCGAGCGGGTCCTTGCCGGCGCGGGTGTGCACGCGCGTGAATGAAAGGCCGCGGCCCTTGCGCGCGGCGCCCTCGGTGCGACCCCTCTTGGTGGCCGAGCTCGTGGTGCTCGACGAAGCCGTGGCGGCGGCGCTGGCGGCTGCAGCAGCAGCGCGCGCGGCCGGGGTGGTCGTGGTCTTGCCCGTTTTGCCTTTGCCTGCGGTCTGCGCGCTCATGAACCCTCGCGTTCCGATGCCCCCGCCGTTCGTCGATTGTGCCATGTCGTGTCGCTTCCTTCCGCTCGTGCGTTTTCCGAGAATCCGTCCCGCGCCGTCTGCCGTCCTCGCCCCTCGGGTGGGGGAGGCGGCCGTCTTGATGTCACGCCCTCCACCGCCCTCTTGCGAGGTGCCGGTCAGTCGCGCGTGTGTTCAGCGGGCGTCGTGTGTTGTCGATTCACCTGTTCAGTCATTTCGACAAAAGCTTACCGCTCCGAGCGCCTGCGCCAACCGTCGAGACGGGCTGGGGGAGGACCTCGGCGTGGTCTCGGTCGCGTCAGTCGAGCGACTCGAGACACCCTCGCCCTCGAAGCTCTCGGGCGGGAAGAAGTCTTTAGCCCCTAGATGTGGGGCCGCGCAAGCACAATGGATACTCCATCCGGTAGGTTCTTGTTCGACCCTACTGGATGTTGGCGGAGGTCCATGGAATTCCTCAGGACACTGAACCCCCGACGGGCTTGAACACAAGAGGCCCGGAAGTCCTCCACGGGAGACCCAGAGCTTGTTCAGGGGTTTTCCACAGGCCAAGCGCCCGAAAATGAACGCTTCGTCAGGAAACGGGGCTCTCGGGCCACGCTCGGCGTGCCCGGATCGCCTTCGCCTCGTTGTAGGGTGAACGCATGCGGCTCTCGTTCGGCCCAATTCGTCCCGCGAGTCTTCGGGCTCGGCCCTCGAATCCCGGGCCGGCTCGTCCGGGCGTGTTCGAAAACATGTCTCCTTTCAAGCTCTTGAAACGTTTCGCACCGCTCGCGCTGCTCGCCCTGGTGGCGTGCAAAGAAAAGCCCCAGCCCACGCTCGAGCCACCGATCGTGATCGACGCGGGCCCGCGCGGGCTGCTCGAGCCTGCCGACTGCCGGACCCACGTGGCGAACCTCGAGACGGGCGAGGTGACGCGAAAACAAGGTCCGTTCGCGCGCCTGGAGGTCGAGAAGAACGAGGCCGTGCTGCACGAAGGGCAGGCGGTGACCTTCCACACGCCGCTCTTCGACGGCGGAGCGGTGGCCGATGGACCGCGGGCGAGCGCCATCCTCCCGCACAAGGTGTTCGTGCTGGCCGGACAAAAGGTGCACGCGTTCGATCGCAAGACGGGCGCGCTCTCGTACACGCTGCCCGGAGAAGGCGTGCGCTCGCTGCTGGCGCTCCCGGGCGAGCTCGTGCTGGTAGGAAGCCCGGACCTTGCCGTGGCCTACACCGCCAAGACGGGAAAAGAAGTGTTTCGCGTGCCGCTCGCGGCCAAGGGCTCCGGCACGCCGACCGCTGGCGGCGCGTTCGCCGAGCCCGTGCTGTGCGACGAGCGCATCGTGGTGTTCCGTGGGACCTCGGCGGACAAGCCCAAGCTCGTGCTGGTCGATCCTCCGCTCGCGAAGGGTACGCTCGCCACGAGCTCGGACGCGCGTCGCGATCTGCCGCTCTCCGCGCTCACCGTGTTCGGAGCGCGGGCCACGCCGGGCGATCTCTTCGTGGTGACCACGAGCGAGCTCTTGCGCGTGAATCACGGCGCGAACGAAGAGCATCCGGAAGGGAAGATCACCTGGAAAGCCGAGATCCCGTTCGCTCCCGCGAAGGCGGTCACCGTGCTCGATACGGAGGACCTGGTGGTGCTCGCGGGCTTCGATCCAGCCGCTCCATCCGTCACGCAGGTGGTCGCCTTCGAGGCCGTCGGCGACACGTTTCGTGAGCGCTACCGCACGCAGGTCAAGCCTCACTCGACCGCCAAGGCGTGCACGCAAGAGGTCGCCCTCGGAAGGCCGGCCAAGGAGCTCGTGATCGCCGTGGCGTGCGGGGAGACCTCGGTCACCACCACCCTCGATGCCGTGACCGGTACGCTTCGAAAGAGGATCGAACACGTGCCCGAGAAGCTGCCGGGCGCCGCCGAAGACGCCGGGATCGACGCCTCTCGCTGAAGGCCGAGCCGCACGCGTACGGCCGGAGAGATCGCGACACGGTGGATCCAGGAAGGCTCCCCCATGATCCAGGCGATCGTGCCGCCCTGCGGCCGCGCAGCACACCGCGGCTCGTCCCTGCGGCCGCGAAGCCGCACTGAGTTTTGCGGGAAAAATAGCAGGTAGCGGCTCGGCGGCCGCAGTCGTGAGCCGCACCTCGCCGAGGTCGTGGGCTCGCGCACCCGCCATCTCTTGGGCGGACTCCGTGGCACGTCGGGTGCACTCGCGGAAGCGGGCTTGGAGAACCAGAACACTCCTGCTGCAAAGCGATAGCCCCACTGAAATCTGCTGCAAGTCCGACCCTTTCGCTTCGCTCACGCCCCTCCGAAAGAGCCCCATGAAACGCTCCCGCGCCCTCGTGCTCCTCTTGCCCGCCGTGCTCCTAGGCGCCTCGCTGCTCGGTCTGTCGGGCAAGGCTGCCCACGCCGACGACCCGACCGCCGCGGCCAAAGCGGCGCGCAACGCGCGCTGCGCGACGCGCCTGTCCGTGACGCTGCTCGGGAAGTCCCCGGATGCAGCGCTACTCGCCTCGGATGCGCCGGAGAGCCGCGTGGACGCCATGCTGGTGAGCCCCGAGTTTCGTGACCGGTTCTCGAGCTTCGTGAACTCCTCGTTCAACGGAGGCCCGACCACCGACCCCACCAACGACCCGGTCTACTTTCTCACGCGCTACGTGCTCGAGCAGAACAAGCCCTGGAAAGACCTCTTCGTCGGTCCCTACGACGTGCGCGCTTCGACCGACCGCAAGAGCCTCGACGTCGTCGCCAGCCCGAACGGGCTCGGCTACTTCCGCACCGCGCCCTGGATGCTCCGCTACGCCGGCAACGAAGAGAAGGGCATTCGCCTCTCGGCCGCGTACCACATGATCAACAACACCACCTCGTTCGAGGTGCCCGCTTCGGTCGCCAAGCCCGGTGAAGACCGTACCGCTGCCGGACGCAAAGCCGCCGCCTGCGAGGGCTGCCACTTCACGCCCTGGTTCGCGCTCGACAAGGCCGCCTCGGTGCTCTCGCAGAAGCGCGTGGCCGCCGACGGCACCGTCTCGTTCGACGCCACCACGGTGACCCCCACCGCGTTGCTCGGCAAGACCTTGAACGACGACAAGGACCTCGTAAACGCCCTGGTCGACTCCGAGGCCTTCAAGTTCGCGCAGTGCCGCATGGTCTTCAAGTTCCTCTACGGCCGGCCGGAGAACCAGTGCGAGGTGCCGCTCTTCGACAAGTGCGTCGACGAGCTCTCGAAGGGCAGCATCGTGCCCGCCATCGCCGTCATCGCCAAAGACGCTTCCTTTTGCCAGTGATCGAGATCGGGAGAATATTCGTGAAGCCTTTCCACACGTACTCGCTCTCGTTCGCGCTCGTGGCCACCGTCGCCTCGCTCACGGCGTGCAGCGGCGAAGACTCGGGCTCGCTGCTCGGCCAACCGACGGGCCCCGGCGCCGTCGTTCCGCCCGGCGAGACCCCGCCCGGTGAAACCCCGCCCGGGGAGACCCCGCCGGTCGAGCTCCAGTGCACCGAGAAGCCGCAAGGCCGGAGCTACAAAAACTTCGACGGCACGCTGCTCGAAGCGAGCCGCGTGAACGAAGGCATGGGCCTGAACCGCGCGCGCATCAAGCCGTTCGCGGTGCTCTCGGGAGAGCTCGCGCGTGTGCTCGGCGCGGCCCCTCCGAGCTTGGCCGGTGAAGCCGGCTCGTTCGAGACCCCGCCGGCTCGCTGGTTCGAGGAGCCTCGCGCCACGGGAGTAGGACTCTCCACGCTCTACACGGTGGTCTTCGAGGGAACGCTCGCCTACGCGAAGGCGAACCCCAAGTACGCGACCGGCCCCAGCGCCGCCACCGCGCAGACCGAGTGCACCGACTTCATGAGCAAAGCCTGGAACCGCTCGCCCTCGCCCAACGAGGTGACCGAGTGCGTGACGTTCGCCACGACCAAGCTCGCCAAAGAGACCAACGCGCAGCGCCAGTGGGCCTACGTGTTCGCCAACGTGCTCACTTCCACCGGCTTTCTTACCTACTGAGACAGAGGACACCATGAGCACCAGTCGTCGTGGATTCCTGAAGGGTGTGGCGGGCGCTGCGGGCGCCATGATGGGCGCACGGCTCGGCGGCGAGCTCGTGCCGAACGCGAACGCGGCCGGCGAGCCTTCGCACCTCGTGTTCATCTACTTGCCCGGTGGCTTCAACGGAGCCTTGGGCGGCGCGGCCAACGCGTTCGTCACCGGAAACAAGTTCGGCCTCACCGCCACCAACATCACCGCGGTGGGCAACGGCGTGAGCTGCGACAAGGCCACCATGGGCACGTTGCCCGCGTTCGCGCTCCAGCACTGGTTCGCCCTCGGCTGCCGACACGGCGTCTCGAGCCACACCACGCCGGACAACTCGAACGGCGGCGGCGAGCGAGCCCTCACCCGGCGCGGCACGGGCAGCTACCTCACCCAGCTCGCGGCCGCCATGGGCGGAGACTCGCCGCTCAAGGCCGTGCACCTCGGCGAGTACCCGGCTTACCGCACGCAACCCGCCGCGAGCGGCGTCTCGCTCCAGCGCGTGACCGATCTCGGCAGTGCCATCAAGACCCTCGGCGCGGGCGCTCAGGACCCCACGGCTCCCGATCGCGCGCTCGCGGGCGCCGGCCTCGCTTCGGCACAGGCCATCTCGCAGACCCACATCAACGCGAACCCGCGCAGCCTCTTGAGCGTCAACGAGGCCTACCAAGCGGGCGTGGCCGCTCTCACCAAGCCGGCTCCCCCGCCGGTCACGTTCTCGCAGATCTCCACCGCCTACGCCCTCAACAACTCGACCACCGTGCAGAGCTTCGCGTCGCAGCTCGCCGGAGCCGAGGTCATGATCCGCGCGGCCGGCTCGAACGTGATCACGGTCTTCGACCAGGGCTTCGTCGGCTGGGACTTCCACCAAGTCTCCGGGGGCGTCTCGCAGAACATGCTGTTTTCGCGCAACCGCCTGCTCGGCGCGGGTGCCTTCGACGACCGCATGACGCCGCTTCGCACGTTCATGAACCGCATGCTCAACCTGCCCGATCGCAACGTGGTCGTGGCCATCACCGGCGACTTCGTGCGCGTCCCCAACGGCGACCACGGCGACGGCGTCGTCACCGCGGTGTTCGGCAAGTACGTGAAGCAAGCGGCCAGCTTCTTGTGCGACGGCAACGCACGCTTCAACCCCAACACCCCCAACGTCGACGCTCACTGGGCCGCCATCGCGGCGGCGCTCAAGTGTCCGACCGCGCCCTTCGGCGCGAACCCGCACGCCATCGTCTGAGGCTCGCCCGTCGACTCTCGAGCCCGCGCCGCACACCGCGACGCGGGCTCTTCGCGTCGTGCGTCTCGTGTGCTCAGCGCACCTGCGTGAACACCTGATCGTGGCCGCTCTGGCCTCCCTGGCCTGCACCCGCATGGCAGCTCACGCAGATGCTCTTGGCGCTCCCGGTGTCGCCTTTGCCGTTCGCGACCACGCTCTCGCCGATGAGCTCGTACCAGTACCAAGCTTCGCCGCCACCCTGGCCCTGCTTGACCGCCATGGCGTAGCCGGATGGCGCTCCGGACGAATCGTAAAGCTCCTTGACCGATGCCGCGCCGACCGGAAACTCGCCGGTTCCGTGAGCGGAGAGGGCTGCGTTCGAGCAGATGCGGTTGGCCGAATGACCCGAGCCCGGACGCCTCGGATGCGCCGAAGGCTCGCACGCCCACTTCGTGTAGAGCTTCTTGTCGAGCCAGGCGCGCACGGCCTCGGGGGAGCCCGTCGCGGGGATTTGGTCGTCGCCTGCGTTCGGCGTCGAGCTCGAGCCGTCCGCTCCGCCATCGGAAGGAGGCGGCGGCGTGGAGGCCGTGGGCGTGGGGGCGGCGGCTTCGGTGGGCGCACTCGCGCCTCCATCCGGCGTGGTCGCGGCGTCGTCGCTGCAGCCGGCCGCACCGAGCGAGCAAACGAGCGCGAACGTGAGCACGTGCGTGACCTGCGTGACAGGCGGTCGAGGGGTCGACATGGAGATCCTTTCCGGCGCGAGCGCCTGGGTCAGGACTCCTACGCGGTAGACGTTCTCAGGTTACGCGGCGTTCGGAAAATCGAGGGCGGTGCGGTCAGAGCGCGGTCGCCGCGTCGACGTGCAGGCGCACGACCTTCTCGATCCGGTCGAGGGCTTTGGTCGGATCGCCCACGCCGTTGCCCACCACGGCGAAGATCAAGGTCTTGCCCGGGGCGATGTCGACCACGCCGGCCAGCGATTTCACGCCGCCGCCGTCTTGATGGTACGTGCCGGTCTTCGCGAAGAGCTTTCCCTCGAGCCCGGGAAAACGGGTCGAGAGCGTGGAGGCCACGCCGGGCTGGGCGAGCATGTCGAGGAAGGTCGCCCGCTTCGGATCGACGTTCACGTGGTCGAGCAGCGAGGTCAAATCGTCGATGGTGAGCAGGTCTTTGGTGTCGAGACCCGAGCCGTCGACCATGGTGTAGGTGCTCGAGAGGGTCACGCCCTGGCCGCCGAGGTGCGTCTTGGTCGCGGGGATGGCGTCGCGAAAGCGCATGGCCGTCGTAGGCGTCTGACGAGCCACGCAGGGCGCGTCGTAGCCCCGGAGCTTTTCGCCGTTCTGGCACATGGCTAGGTTCGCGAGCTCGTTTTTGCTCGCGCGCAGCATCAAGGTCAGCGTGGCCGAGCGGGTGGAGCCGGTCTTGAACGCGGTCCACGCCGTGAAGAGCTTGAAGGTGGACGCGCCCATCATCGGCTTTTGAGCCGCGTCTTCTGAGAGAAGCGTCTTCGTTTCACCCGACACGAGCGTGAAGCGGAACGCCCAGGTTCCGTCACCGAGCTCGGCTTTGGTGTCTTCGGTCAGGCCGAGCGGTCGCACCTTGGCAGGCTCGAGCACCACCTTCGCCTCGGCCGTGCTGCTCGTGCCGCTCGAGGCGCGCGTGCGGCTCTCTTCGGGCTCGAAGTCGCGCTTCGAGGCGTTCGCTTCCGCGAGGATGCGCGCGGCGCGGGTCTCGGCGTCGTCCGCGGTAAGACCCTCGAGCGACTCGCCGTCGCTGGAGGTCTCGTCGGCCGGGACCTCGGCCGAGCATGCACCGAGTGCAAGCAGTGTGGCCGCGAGGAACGTCAGGCGAATCCCGGAAACGAACGACGACGAGCGCATCCGCGATACATCGCACGGCTCGGCGTTCCGTGCACCTCGCATCCGCGTCTCTCGGCGAGCGCGCCACCGTGTCACGCCGCGTCAGGCCCGGGCGGCCGAGGCGCGCGCACCGGTCACTCTTCCAGGCGAATCCGCGGCTTTTTGGGGTTGCGCTTGTAGAGCAGGAACGTGCGCCCGAGCACCTGCGCGAGCGTGGACGAGGTCTTCTCGGCGAGCTCGGCGGCGATGTCTTTGCGGTCGGCCGGGGCCTCGGCGAGCACCTTGACCTTGACGAGCTCGTGCGTGCCCAGCACGGCGAGGCACGCGGCGATCACGCCATCGGTGATTCCGTCTTTGCCCACGTTGAGCACCGGATCGAGCTCGTGTCCGAGCCCGCGGAGCATGCGCAAGGCTTTGCCCGTGGTCGGATCGAAGGCCTTGGCCTTGGGAGCCTCGTCTACTTTTTTCTGCTTGTTGCGACGGACGGGCTTGCGGCGCGGACGTTCGGGGCGCTCTTCTCGGGACATCGACGGGGCCTCTACCACATTCGGCGCGGGCGTGCTGCGGAGGCTGTCCCGACGCTCCCCCCGCGAGGCGAACGCCGCGGCCGAGGCTTGAAACTTCCGCGTTTGGTCGTAGGGTGCCTGGGCGCGCCTCACGAAGCGCGTCCCATGGAAGCCCGCACCGTCCTCGCCTGACTCGGACTCGCTCGCTCTGCCCGATCTCTTCCCGAGATGAGGCGTGAGACGGGTCGCGAGAGGCGCGCGGTGCCCGTCGTTGCGGTCGTTCCCGCGAGCGGTCGTCGTTCGCCCCGTCGCCGACGAGGGCCCGAGCCCGGTGTTGCCGACACGCGCGGCCTCGCCCTCGTGGGCGTGCGTCGTTCCGCTCACGTCCTTCGCGGCAGCGATTTCGGGCGTGGGCGCTGGTCTTTCGTTGCCCGTTCGCTCGAGTCCGACAGGTCTCGCGATGGGCCCTTCACCCGGCCGACTGGCCGGGGAGGAGCTTGCACATGCCTCGATCGTCTTCTTCCTCGTTCCATCTGCGTGTCGACCACCTCACGTTCTCGCGAGGACCCGCCACGAAGCCTTTGTTTCAAGACGTCTCCTTCACGCTCGCCGGCGATCGTGCAGGTCTGGTCGGGCCCAACGGCTCGGGAAAGTCCACTCTGCTCCTGCTGCTCGCCGCCGAGCTTGGTCCGGACGAAGGGCGTGTGCTGCGCGCTCCGGGACTTTCGGTGGTCTACGTGCCCCAGGAAGTAGGTTCCGCGGAGGTGGGCCCGGGTTCTCCCGGAGAGCGGCGCCGGTCGGCGCTCCTGCGGGCCCTCGAGGCCGAGCCGGACGTGCTCTTGCTCGACGAGCCCGGCAATCACCTCGATGCCGACGCGAGGCGCGAAATCCTCGGGCTTTTGCAGCGCTTCTCCGGCACGCTCGTGGTCGCCTCGCACGACCGTGAGCTGCTCGATCGGGTGACCTCGCGCACGCTGCGCATCTCACCGGGGCGAGCCACGGTGGAGAGCTTGCCTCTGCCGTACGGAGAGGCGCGTGCGCAGTGGGAGCTCTCACGGGCGCATCGCGACGAGCTTCGAGCCGCTCAGGTGCAGAAGGCACGGAGCGCCGCACGGCTCTTGGCCGCGGCCCGAGACAACCACGCCTCGGCCGAGAAGAGCCGGCGCACGAGCCAACGGATGAAAGGACCACGCGACCACGACAGCCGCGGCATGGGAGCCAAGGTGGTCGCCGGTTGGGGAGAAGCGACCGCCGGACGGGCGGTGGCCGTGGCCAAAGCGAGCCTCGAACGCGAGCTCGCCAAGGTGCCCGCGTACGTGGCGGACGAGCCTCCGGTCGGGCGGCTCTTCCAAGCCTTCGGGCGGGCGAAAGGGTCGCGGCTCTTCGCGTTCGTGCGGGATCGCGTCACGCGCGAGGGCGCCTCGGAACCCTGGCTCCGCGACGTGCGTCTGACCATCGAGCGGGAGACACGCGTGCGCATCGCCGGCGCCAACGGGGCAGGCAAGTCGACCTTGCTCCGTGCGCTCGTCGAGCATGCCCGAAGCCTCTCCAAAGACCTGCGCTACGTCGACTTGGCCCAGGAGCCGAGCGTCGCTTCGGTCGAGGATATTCTCGAGGAAATTCGTGGTCTTTCGCCGGAGCGTCGTGGCAAGACGCTGTCCATCTTGGCGGCGCTCGGCACGCGTCCCGAGGCGCTCGTGCGCGGGTCCCGGCCTTCCCCCGGTGAAGCCAAGAAGCTCGTGCTCGCGCGAGGTCTCGGGCGAGGGGCCCACGTGCTCTTCCTCGACGAGCCGGAGGGGCACCTCGACCTGCCGTCGCTCGAGCGGCTCGAGGACGCGCTCGAGGCGTATCCGGGCGCCATCGTGCTCGTCACCCACGACGAGCCGCTCGCCGCGCGCCTCACACGCGAAACGTGGACCGTGAGGGATCGCACCGTCTTCGTGTGAGACGCGCCCTCGGAACGCGCTCAGAACAGACGTGCCGCGGTGTCGTCGGTGAAGAGCCAGGCGGCGCGCGGCACGGTCAAGAGACCTCCGTCGCGCAGAAGGCGACCTCGTTCGACCAAGCGCTCCACCGCGCGCGTTCGTTCGTCGGTGAAGCCGGTGACGCCGAGCTCGCGGCCCGCGCGATCCAGGTCGAAGCCGTCGGCCAGTCGAAGGCCGAGCATGATGCGTTCCTTGAGGCGCGTTTCCGGATCCAGCACCTCGGTCTCGTCCGAGAGCGGATCGCGGTCCGCGCGAGCGCCCGTGGAGGCTTCTCGCGAGCGCTTCGTGTAGGTACCGGGGTCGGTCGGGTTCCGGTAGCGGAGCGCGTGATGCTCGTTCGCCGTGACGAGTGCGCCCACCGCGCCGCAGCCGAGGCCGAGGTACTCGTCGCCGCGCCAATAGCCGAGGTTGTGGCGGGCTTCGTGATCGGGAGCCGCGAAGTTGGAGATCTCGTAGTGGCGGAGGCCGCGGCTCGCGAGGGCCTCATCCACGGCGAGGAACGCCTCGGCGACGCGTCCGTCGTCCGCGAGCGGAAGTCGCCCGACTTTGGCCAGCTCCCCGAAGCGCGTGCCCGGCTCGATGGTGAGCTGGTACGCGGAGACGTGACGGAGACCCAGATCGGCGAGGCGCCCGGCCTGCTCTGCGGCCGCCTCGGGCGCTTGATCGGGCAGTCCGAAGATGAGGTCGGACGACACACGAAGGCCCTGGTCGGCGAGCGTGAGGGCGCCACGCACCGAAGCGAGGGCTCCGTCCGGATCGTGGAGGCGCCCGAGGAACCCGAGCTCGGCTCGGTCGAGCGACTGCGTCCCGATGGAGAGGCGGTTCACCCCCACCGAAAAGAGGGCGCGCGCCCGCTCGACGTCGAGCGACGTCGGGTTGCACTCGACCGTGATTTCGAGGTCGTTCGCGCAGGAAAACGCGCCACGAATGCCCGCGAGAACGCGTCCGAGCTCGGCCGGCTCCCACAAGCTCGGCGTGCCTCCGCCGAAGAAGATCGTGTCGACCCGAAAGGGGAGGCCCGATGCCGAACGCGCGTGCAGCGGTCGGGCGCGCACGGAAAGCTCCTCGAGGATCGCGTCGGCGTATCCGACATGGTCGATCGCGTCGCGAGGTTTCGCGTAGCTCGTAAAATCACAGTACGGGCACTTCGCGAGGCAATAGGGAAAGTGCACGTAGACGGAGCCCATATCGTGCAGCTTCTACGGACAAGACCCTCTCGTGGGAAGGTCTGC
Source organism: Polyangiaceae bacterium (assembly GCA_965225775.1). Lineage (GTDB taxonomy): Bacteria > Myxococcota_A > Polyangia > Polyangiales > Polyangiaceae > JAAFHV01. The sequence continues at coordinate 1,047,699 of OZ245328.1, forward strand.
GTGCGGCTCGTCGGTCGGATCTTCGTCGTGTGACGGGCGCCGGTTCATTGCCGGAAGAGAGTCGTGATGTTACCGTTAAATCTAGCGAGCGTTCGCGCCTCGCCACCCATGCTTGCCGTCGAAGACCTGATCCACCGCATCCGCGCTTATCAGCCCACGGCCGACGCCGAGCTCATCAAGCGAGCGTACGACTACAGCTTCCGCATGCATGCGGGGCAAATGCGTAAGTCGGGCGACCCCTATTTCATACATCCTGCGAGCGTCGCCGGCACGATCGCCGACCTCCGGCTCGACACCGCCAGCGTCTGCGCCGGGCTCCTCCACGACGTCGTGGAGGACACGCTCGCCACCACCAAAGACATCGAGCGCGAGTTCGGCGACGAGATCGCCCAGCTGGTCGACGGCGTCACCAAGCTCAGCAAGATCAACTTCGTCTCCAAGGAAGACCGCCAGGCGGAGAACTTCCGCAAGATGGTCGTCGCGATGTCGCGCGACATCCGCGTGCTTCTCGTGAAGCTCTGCGACCGCGTCGACAACATGCGGACCATGGAGCACATGAAGCCGGACGCGCAGGAGCGCATCTCCCGCGAAACCATGGAGATCTACGCGCCGCTCGCCAACCGCCTCGGCATGGCGGGCTTCAAGTGCGAGCTCGAAGATCTCTCGTTCCGGTACCTCGAGCCGGACGGCTTCCAAGAGGTCTCGCAGGGGATCCAGAAGACCAAAAACCAGCGCGAGAAGTACATCACCGAAGTCTGCAAGACGCTCTCGAGCCGCCTCGCCGAACAAGGGTTCGCCGCCGACGTTTCCGGCCGCGCGAAGCACCTCTATTCGATCTGGCGCAAGATGAAGCAGAACGAGTGCACCATCGAGCAGATCCACGACATCATCGCGTTCCGCGTGGTCGTGGAGAGCGTGAGCGACTGCTACGCCGCGCTCGGGGTCATCCACTCGAAGTGGACACCGGTGCCGGGGCGCTTCAAAGACTACATCGCGCTGCCGAAGCCCAACATGTACCAGTCGCTGCACACGACGGTCATCGGACCGGGGCGCGAGCGGGTGGAAATCCAGATCCGCACGAACGACATGCACCGCGTGGCCGAGCGCGGCATCGCGGCCCACTGGAAGTACAAAGAGCGTCACTCGGGCGGCGTAGCCGACGACGACGCGGCCCGCTTCGGCTGGCTCCGCCAGCTCATGGAATGGCAAAAGGATCTGAAGGATCCGGCCGAGTTCCTCGAGGGTGTGAAGGTCGACCTCTTCCAAGACGAGGTCTACGTGTTCACCCCCAAGGGAGACGTGCGCGTCTTCCCGCGCGGCGCCACGCCCATCGACTTCGCCTACCAGATCCACTCGCAGCTCGGCGATCACATCACCGGCGCCCGCATCAACGGCAAGCTCGAGAGCATCCGCTACAAGCTGCGCAACGGTGACGTAGTCGAGGTCGTGACCTCGCCCAGCCAGCAGCCGAGCAAAGACTGGCTCGACTACGCGGCCACCACCAGCGCGCGCGCCAAGATCCGCGCGTTTCTCCGGGCCGAGCACCGCGAGCGCTCCTTCCGCCTCGGAAAAGAGCTGGTCGAGCGCGAGTTCCACAAGGCGAGCGTCTCGTTCTCCAAGCTGCAGAAGAACGAGAACGAGCTCCGCAAGGTGCTCGAGCAACTCAAGGTCTCGACCATCGACGAGCTTTTCATCGCGGTCGGGTACGGCAAGATCGACCCGCGCGACGTGCTCCACACGGTGGCTCCCCCCACCGAAGACGGCCGCGCCAGCATCGCTCCGGAGAGCATCCGCGAGGGTCGCCTCGAGGGCTTCGTCCGCAAGATCGTCAAGGGCGACGACGCCGGCGGCATCCGCCTGAACGGCATCGACGACGTCCTCGTTCGCTACGCGAAGTGCTGCAACCCGCTCCCGGGAGACGACATCCTCGGCTTCATCACGCGCGGTCGTGGCATCACCATCCACCGTCGCGGCTGCGCCAAGGCGTTCGACACCGACCCGGACCGTCGCGTCGAAATCCAGTGGGATTCCAAGGCGAAGATCAACCGCACCGTTCAGCTCAAGGTGGTCGCGCAGAACCGCGTGGGCATCCTGGCCACGGTCGGCTCGACCTTCAGCGCGCAGGGCATCAACATCAGCGAAGCCAACTGCCGCGCCGGCGACGACGGCAAAGCGGTCAACATCTTCACCTTCATGTGCTCGGACCTCACGCAGTTGAAGAACGTGATGCGAGCGCTTCAGAAGGTGCAAGGCGTGGTCGCGGTCGAGCGCGCCTGACCGACGCGGCGACGCGACCGAGCCTGGGAGCTCGACGTCTCGTTCGAGGTCAGCCTCGTGAGACGCTGGTCGGCTCGAAGTAGGGAACGTCGGCCGAGCGCTCGCCGCAGCATGCCTTGAACTTCTTCGGGCTCCCGCACACGCAGGGGTCGTTCCTTCCGACTTTTTCCGGACGAACGTGGGCGACCTCGACCTCCGGCGCGAAGGCCCGCGGGCGCTTGCGCTCGCCGAGACGGGCGTACTCTTCGAGCCGGCCCTGGTGCTCGCGCAGGACCTGGTCGGTGAAGAACGCACGCGCCTCGGCTTCGAGCGCGCGACCTCTCGGGTAGTAGCGCTCGGCGTGCAGGTTACGGTCGATGTGGGCCACGGCCCGAAAGCCCTTGGGCACCTTCACGAGCGCGTTGCCACCGACGAACCCGTAGGTCCCGATGTCGCGTGCCGTGCGCACGTCCCACGCGACCTGGAACATGTGCCGACCCAGGATCCACACGCCCGCCCACGCCTTCGCTTCGCCCATGTTGAAGGGGGCGAGGAAGGCTTCTTCTTCCGACTCCGGGAGGTCTTCGGGTACGCCGTAGGGCAGGCCGTAAGGGATGCCGTAGTTCGCTTCTCCGGGCACGCCGGCGAGCGCGTGGATGACCTCGTGGAGCATCGCGCCCACGAGGCGCCGATAGATGCACTCGCCGAACCGCACGGCCACGAGGCGCGAGCGTGTGTCGTTCGCGACCTGCTGCGCCCGGAAGATCGCGTCGCCGTGGAGCTCGTAGGTGGGCTGGTAGCCCATGCCGCGCAGGGCGTCGTCGAGTCTGTAGATTGCACGTATCCCGCGCACGCGGTCGTCGAGCGACAACGTGGTGTGGCACGCGCACGGGCAGGGGCGCTGGTGCTTCAGGGCATCGGGCAGCAGGAGCATCCGAGGGAGTTCTCCGAGTGGTCGGCACGACCGCTCCGCCGCAGAATAGCAGACCAGTTCGGACCGGCGGCGTGCGACTCGACCGCACGAGAGCGCCTGCCGGGGCGCGAACCTTTCGTGAAAACCCCATGTCCGCGCCGTGACGCGTCACGCGAGGTGCGCCTCTCGGATCTTTTTGTGAAACCGCCCCCGGGGTGACGCGTAAGGTGTTGCAGCCGAGGAGAACCGCGAATGTCGAATGCCCCTCAGAAGAGCCTGATCGTGGTCGCTGTGCTGAGCGCCTGCACGACCCTGCTCGCCTGCGAGAAGAAAGAAGACCCGAAGCCCGCCGCTCCCGCCGCGAGCAGCCTGGCGCCTTCGGTGGCCTCGCCGACCAGCATGGTGGTCAAGCTCAAGATCGATCCCAAGAGCTCCACCAAGATCGACATGCCCGCGCCGCAAGAGCAGATCAAAGCGCAGACGAGCGCTGCAGAAGGGCACCTCGACGTCGATCTGATGGACGTCACCCAGACCCGCGGGGAGATCAAGGTCGACCTCACGTCCCTCAAGACCGCCACCTTCAACGACGCCTCCAAAGACGGCACCCAGACCGCGCACGCACTCACCTGGCTCGAGGTCGCCGACGCCGCCAAAGGCAAGCTAGCCGACGACGTGAAGGCGCAGAACAAGTTCGCGACCTTCGCCATCCGCTCGATCGACGGCGTGGCGCAGAAAGACCTCTCCAAGGTGACGCCCAAGGCCGAAGAGGGCTCGGACGTGCGCTCGGTCGACTTGGTCGCTCACGGAGAGCTGCTCGTGCACGGCCACAAGGTGAATAAGGACATCCCGCTCACTGTGAAGTTCTTCCACCCGACCGGCGCGCTCGCGAGCACCAAGCCGAAGTCGGTCAAGATCGTCGGCAAAGAGCCCTTCAAGGTCACGCTCGCCGAGCACGAGGTGCGTCCGCGCGACGACGTCGGCAAGATCGCCAAAGCGGCGTTCTCCATCCTCGGCACCAAGGTGGCCGACACGGCCTCGATCTCGGTCGACTTCACCGCGATTCCCGCGGAGTGAGCCCGAGCGTTTCAGATCAGTCGCTCCAAGGAGCGGTGAGCCTCCGAGCCCTCCGGCTTCGGTAGGTCGGTTTCGAGAAAACGGTGAGGCCCGTGTGCCTCGTGAAGAGCCCGGCAAGTTCGTACGGGCTCGTGTGAAAAAGGGAGAAACGTCATGGCCAATCTTTCGTTCGAGAAAATCGCGGGCGCGCTCGCTGTCATCGGCACCACCTTCGTCGTCGCGGCTTGCGGCGACGTGAAGCCGCCGGAGGTTCCCGCGGTGAACGCGACCGACGCGGTCCCCGGTGCGCCCGCGATGGCCGACGGCGGATCCTGCGGCGCGAACAAGGGCGGCGCGGCCTCGTGCGGCGCGAACAAGGGCGGCGCGGCTTCGTGCGGCGCGAACAAGGGCGGCGCGGCCTCGTGCGGCGCGAAGAAGGACGAAGCCAAGGCCCCCGAGACCACCGCTGCAGCGGCTCCTGCGGCTGCGGACCCCAAGGCTGCGGCGGCTTCGGCCCCCGCGGCGGACCCCAAGGCTGCTCCCGCTCCCGCGGCGAAGAAGCCCGCTGCTGCCCCTGCCAAGAAGGGCGGCTCGGCCTCCTGCGGCGCCGGCACCTGCAGCGCGAAGAAGTGAGTCCGTCGTGACGAGGCACGCTTCGGCGTGACTTCCGTCACTCGACTCGGCGAGGGCCGTCGTGCGTCGCACGGCGGCCTTTCGTTCGCGTCCGTCGCGCAAGGCGTTCGCGCGGCGAATGGGAATCGATGCAGAGCGCCCGTCTTCGGCGCTACCGTGAGGGCAAGATGATCGACCGCAAGCGTCCCGTCGGAGTGGGAATCGGCCTCCGCTGGGAGTCCATCGACGAGATCGGAGAGAGCCTCCCCGAGCTTCCGTTTTTCGAGATTTCGCCCGAGAACTACATCGGGCGCGGCGGACGGTTCCCCGCCAAGATGCGCGCGCTCGCCGAGCGCTATCCGATGCTCTCGCACGGCCTGTCGCTGTCGCTCGGTGGTAAGGACCCGTTCGACGCGGGCTTCTTGCGCGAGCTGCGTGCCTTCCTCGATTCGGTCGAGGCCCCGTGGCACTCCGACCACCTCTGCTTCTCGTCGGTCGAGGGCAAGGTTCTGCACGACCTCTTGCCGGTGCCGTTCCTCGACGCCGAAGTGGGGCGCATCGCCGACCGCATCCGACTCGTGCAAGACGCCATCGGTCGTCCCATGGCGATCGAGAACGTGAGTTTTTACATGCATCCCGGTCGCGCCGAGATGAGCGAAGCGGAGTTTCTGGCGCGCGTCTGCGAGGCGGCCGATTGCAAGCTCATGCTCGACGTGAACAACGCGTTCGTGAACGCGGAGAACTTCGGGCACGACGTTCACCAGTGGCTCTCGAAGGTGCCGCTCCACCGGGTGGTGCAGATGCACGTGGCCGGTCACGACTGGTTCGACCGCGACACGTTCGAGTACTCGAGCGTGCAAGCGAAGAGCGACCAGCGGCTCATCGTGGACACCCACGGTGCGCCGGTGGTGCCTGCGGTGCTCCAACTGCTCGAGGGCGTGGTGGCCAAGATAGGCGACGTGCCGGTCGTGCTCGAGCGAGATCAGAGCATCCCCCCGCTTCCGGAGCTCCTCGCCGAACGCGATCGCATCCAGGCCGCCTACGACCGCGGACTATCTCGCTTCGAGAGGGCTCGTCGCGACACCTCTTCCCCGACCTCCGTGAGCGCACGATGACCGACCGCGTGAGCGCCCTCCATTCCGCCATGGCCGAGGCCTGCTTCGGTGCCGATCCGGTCGTACTCGGCAAGGATCTGCCTGGATTTCTCGAGCGAAATGGCGTCCACGGCGACGACCTGCTCGCGCTCGTCGAAGGCCCTCGGCGTTTTCCTCTCTACCGCAAGCTCTTGCGCGGCAACGTGACGGGCGTCACCACGGCCATTCTCTCGCGCACGCACGCGCACCTCGAGGCGCGGGCCCCGGGCGTGTGGGACGAGGCCATCGACCGTTACCTCGCCGGCGAAGGCCCGCGTACGCCGCACCTTCGGGACGTTCCGGTCGAGCTCGGCGCCGTGCTCGCGCCCATGCTCGCGACGGCCGCTTCGGTGCCGGACTACCTCGGCGATCTCTTGCGCCTCGAGCTCGAAGAGTTCCGAATCGGAGCGCACGTCGACGTGCCCCTGCCGGCCGAGGTTCTCGACGTGGACGCGCAAAAGCCTCTCGCCCTGCGCCTACCGGTGACCCGTTTTCGCGCGCGCCACGCGGTGCACGAGCTCACCGAAGAGGTCGCGGAGGTGCCGGTCGCTGCCGAGACGCGCTACGGCCTCTACCGCGACGCTTCGCACGAGACGTGCGTGGTCGTCCTGACCCCCTTCGCCGACGAGCTGCTCGCCGGGATTCTCGAGGGCGCGCCGCTGGGCGCCGCCATCGCACGAGCCGCCGCAGCGCTCGGGGTGCCGCTCACCGAGGCTCTGCTCACGGAGGTCGCCAAGTGGCTGGCCGATTTCGGGGCGCGCGGCGTGGTGCTCGGCTCGCGCGAGCCCTGAGCCCCGCGCTCGATCGCGCGAATCGTGCCGAACCGAAGGACAGGCTCGCGCGTTGAGTCGTTCGACGCATGAGCACGCTTTCCCTCGTTTTTCGTGGTACGCGGGGGCCCATGCGCACGCGGATTTCGGCGCTGATCCTCGCTCTCGCCCTGGGCGGCTCGCTCGTGGCGACCCGCCCCGCGCACGCCCACGAGCTCGAAGCGCCCCAAGTCACGTCGCACCCGGACGGCGTGTGGCCGCACGAGCCCGACGAGCACGACGTGGTGGTGCCGGTCGTTCTGGTCATCGACGTGGACGGCAAGGTGAGCTCGGCCGAGATCGAGCTGCCCCTCTCTCCGGAGCTCGACGCCGCGGCGCTCTCCACGGCGCGCACGTTCGTGTTCAAGCCCGCGCTCCGCGACGGAAAGCCGGTCGCGGCCAAAATTCGCGAGGCCGTGCGCTTCCGTGCGCCCAAGCACGTGCATGCCGACGCCCACGCGGCGAGCGCGGAGCCGAACCCGCACGAAGCTCACGCGCACGCGCACGAACCTGCCGCGAGCCCCAGCGCGGCCGGCGCGACGACCGCTTCGGCGGCCCCTGGCGCCGCCGCGACGAGCTCGCCCACGGCCGAGCCTGCGCCTCCCGTGGAGTCCGTGCGGGTCGAAGGGCGGGCGGGCGTGCGCTCCGCGTCCGAGGTGGTGCGCGGTCGCGACGTGCTCGGCGCTGCGCCTCACAAGACGGCCAGTGACCTGCTCAACGTGGTGCCCGGCGTGTTCGTCACCCAGCACAGCGGAGAGGGCAAAGCCCACCAGATCTTCATGCGTGGCTTCGATGCCGTGCACGGCCAGGACGTGGAGCTTTGGGTCGGGGGAATCCCCATCAACGAGGTTTCCAACATCCACGGCCAGGGCTACGCCGATTTGCACTTCGCCCCGCCCGAAGTGGTGAAAGAGCTCACCGCGCAAGGAGGCCCATACGACCCGCGGCAGGGAGATTTCGCAGTCGCCGGATCCGTGCGCATGAAGCTCGGCGTGGCCGAGCCGGGCATCCTCGCGAGGGGCACCGTGGGCTCGTTCGGAACGCGCCGGCTCCTGCTGATCTATCGGCCCAAAGAGGCCTCGGACGAGACCTTCGCGGCCTTCGAGGAGTACGCGACCGACGGCTTCGGCCCCAACCGTGCCGCGCGGCGGGGCTCGCTGGTCGCGCAGGCCACGCACGATTTCGACGGGGGTCTCTCGCTGCGAGCGCTCTTCACCACCTACGCGGGGCGCTTCGACTCTCCCGGCGTCGTCCCGCAGCGCGACGTCGAGTCCGGCAAGCTCGACAAGTACGCCACGCTCGATCCCAAACAAGGCGGCCGCTCGTCCCGCACGAGCCTCCTCCTCGAGCTTCATCGCGACGAAGGCGATGGCCGCTTCCAGCTCGCGCCCTTCGTGGTGTTTCGAGGGCTCTCGCTCCGCCAGAACTTCACCGGGTATCTCACCGACTCGCTTCGCGGCGGCAAGGACACGCTCGACTCGGACAACACCGAACAGCTCCAAGACTCGGTGATGGTCGGCGGTACCGGCTCCTACCGCCGCCGAATCTCTCTCTTGTCCGACGACGACGCCCTCGAGGCCGGCGTCTACGGAAGGCACGATCGCATCGAACAATCGCAGGCGCGCCTCGGTGAGGTCGACGACCGCGTGACCGAACGGCTGGTCGACGCGAGCGTGCTCGCCACGGACGTGGCAGGTTACCTGGACGCGCAGCTCAAGCCCGTTCCCAAGCTGGTCGTGCGAGGCGGCTTGCGGGTCGACGCGCTCGCTTATTCGGTCGAAGATCGCGCGGGTGCGAGCGGACCTACGCGCTCGTCGCAGTCGTCGAACCTCGGAAAGAAGCTGACCCTCGACTACGCGCTCGCGCGGGGTCTGCACGTGGTCGGAAGCTACGGCGACGGCTTCCGCTCGCCTCAAGCACGCAGTCTCGCCAACGGGCAGCTCGCGCCGTTCACCAAGGTGTCGAGCTTCGAGGCAGGCGCGCGATGGACGCTCGGTCGTGCCTTTTCGGCGTCCGGCGCGGTCTACACGACCGGCCTCTCGGACGACCTCGTCTTCGACCCGGTCACGGCGCGCAACGAGCCCGTGCCCGGGACGAGGCGCGTGGGCGGCACGGTGGAGCTCACGGCGCGGGCAGGGGACTTGCTCCTGCTCTCTTCGAGTGCAACCTACACGCGTGCAGCCTTCACGGATTCGTCGAGCACCTACCGCGAGGGCGACCTCCTTCCGTACGTGCCTCAGCTCGTGGTGCGCTCGGACGTGCGCTTCGACAAACTGCTCACGACGGTGAGAGGACGCGACCTGCTGCTGCGCCTCGGGGCGGGCATCGACGGCATCGTGCGCCGTCCGCTCCCGTACGGAGAATTCGGCCAGAACGTGGTGCTCATGGACGCAACGGCCGGCATCCGCCTGAAGGAAGTCGAGCTGTCCGTGGACGTGACCAACCTGCTCGGTCAGACCTACTACGACGGCCAGTTCGTCTTCGCCTCGAACTTCTCGCGTAGCGCGACGCCATCGCGTCTGCCCGAGCGTCACGTGACGATTGGTCCCCCGCGGGCCTTCTACGCGAGCCTCACGCTCCACCTCTGAGTGCTCACCGAGGCGGGTCCCTCGCGCTTTCGTCAGAGGAGCGGCGAAGCTAGGCGCGCGGCGGATTCGGCGAGGCGGACGAGCGCGTGCTCCTCCTTGAGGGTGCGGCGCTTCACTTCCCGCGCATCCTGGAGGTCGAGCTCGAAGCGCTCGGCCAGCTCCGTTGCATGCTTATTGCCGTAGAGCACCGCCATCACCTCGAAGTTCAGCCGGAAGCTGCGGTTGTCGAAGTTGGCCGTCCCCACGCACGCGAGGTCGTCGTCCACGACCAGGATCTTCGCGTGCAACATGCACCTTTCGTACGTGTGGATCTTGCAGCCGGCCTCGAGGAGCTCCTCGAAGTAGCTGCGGGCGGCCGCTTGTACGAGCGCCGAGTCGCCTCGCGCGGGCACCAAGATGGTCACCGAGACCCCGCGGAGGACCGCGCTCTTCAGAGCGGCCAACGTGGACTCGTCCGGCACGAGGTAAGGCGTGGTCAAGAGCACGCGGCGCTCGGCGGTGGCGATGGCCGCGAAGAAGAACGTGTGGATGGGGAAAATCTCGCGGTCGGGGCCTGACCTGAGGATTTGCACGAGCTCGGAGCCCTCGGCGGACTCGGGAAAATAGCGGCGCGTGGTGGGCGAGTCGCCCCCCGCGTAGACCCAGTTCTCCACGAAGGTACGCTGCAGATCGCCCACCGCCGCTCCTTCGATCTCGACGTGGGTATCGCGCCAGCACTCTCCCCGGGACAGGCTCTCCGAGTGGCAGGCCGAAAGGTTCATGCCTCCGGTGAAGCCCACGTTCCCGTCGACCACGACGATCTTGCGGTGCGTGCGGAAGTTGAAGAAGCGGAACGAGCGGAGCCCGAGCCGCGGCGGCTGGAAGCGGCGGAAGAGGCCTCCGGCGTCGACGAGCGGCGAGAAGAAGCGATCTCCGGCGCGCGGTGAGCCGACGGCATCGACCAGCACGCGCACCTCGACGCCGCGCTTCCGCGCGCGCACGAGGGCATCGCGCAGGCGCTCGCCCGCCGCGTCCGCCTCGTAGATGTAGTACTCGACGTGCACGTGGTCGCGCGCGCCGTCCACCGCCGCGACGATGGCGTCGTAGGTGGCGTCTCCCGAGTGGCGGATCTCGACGCGGGAGGCCGTGCATACCCGTGTATGCTGCATAGTCTCGCCGATCATCGCGAGGCGGCTCGTGTCGCCCGGTACGCGCCGCGGCGGCAAATCGCGGAGCGCGCTCGTCACGCGCACGCGTTTGTCGCGGTAGCGGAGCTTCCTCCGGACGAGCCTTCGAGGCCCGAACACGAGGTAGACCGGGATGCCCACGAAGGGCAGGAGCACCAGGCCGAAAATCCACGCCAAGGTGGATACGGGCGGGCGGCGCTCGTGCAGGATGAAGAGCACGATCCCCACGACCCACGAGGTCTCGGCGACCGCGAAGATGGTCTTGTAGGGAAGCTCGGGCGGAAGCATCGCGGACGAACCGTACCGCGCCGAGCGTTCGCTTACGACGATCTCGTCCGCGTCTCAGCGTCCGGCGAGCAGGCTCCTCGCGTCCGACACGGCCAGGACGACCTCGCCCAGCATGCGGCCACGGTCTTCGACGTTCTCCGGGGTCAGCGTGGCGTAGAGCGCGCGCGCGACCAGGTCCGCGTACGACGGATCGCGCGTCGCGCGGGCGAGCTTCACGAGAAAGCGAACCGCGAACGCGTTTTCGTCGAGCGGCATGCGCCTCTTGCGGAAGACACCGACGGCATTCGGGTCGATCGACGCCGAATAGAAGCCACCGTGCGTCTCGTCCCACAGCTCGGCGACCATACGCCTCGCGGCGCCTTTGGCGGCCTCGAGCAGCGCGGGCTCGCGGGTGTGCTCGTGCAGGCGGAGCAGCGCGAACCCGAGCACGGCGTTGTCGGCGAGGAAGAACCGCGCAATCGCGCCGTCCGTCGTCGCCGGGCGCTTCTCGTGGGAAAATCCCCCCTTCTCGAGGGTGTGACTGGCCAGGATGGCGTTGGCCGTCTCGGTCGCCTCGGCGAGCGCGGAGATCTCCCCGGTGGCCTCCGCGTACGTCACGTAAGCGGCGATGGCGAGCCCGTTCTCCTTCGCGTACGCACGCCTCTCCACGCGAGGGATGCCGAGGGCGCGACGATGGGCGTCGTCGAGCGCGTAGTACGCATGACCCGTGAGGTACGTCTTGCCCACCTCGTGCGCGTTCAAGTCCGCGTCTTGCGTGGCCCCGAAGAGCGCGCCCTCGCGCAGGAAGCGGCTCATGTAGCCGTGCATCGCGCGAGCTCGGGCGAGCATCTTCGGGTCTTTTCCGAGCGCGTACGCCTCGGCGTAGTTCTCGAGCGCGGGCGCCTGGAACGTCATGAGCTTCTCGAAGTGGGGCTTCTCCCAGGTCGCGCCCTCCGAGTACTGGTAGATGCCGCCCCACACCGGGTCGAGAAGCGCGGACTGTTTCTCGAGCGTGTAGAATGCACGTGTTCGCGCATCGGGCTCGTCTTTGGCGCGCCGCAAGAGCCACGCGTTGCCCCAGCCGATGGGCGCCTTCTGGAAGGTCCCGAATCCCCCCTCCTTGGGATCGTAGTAGCCGTCTAGGCGTACGGAGAGCGCTTTTTCCTGGGCGACGAGGGCAGCTTGGTCGAGCTTCCCGGAGCCCTCTCGCGGGACGGCCACGCGGCTGTCCTCCGCGGCTCGTGAGCCTCCGCTCGCGACCACTTCGCCGAGAACCTCGAGCATGCGGTCGGGCGGCAAGTAGCCGCGATACGCGCCGAGCTCGACCCCGTCCGGCGAGAAGAGCACCGTGGCCGGCCAGCCGTAGTCCTGGTAGCGCTCTTGCACGTCGGGGCGCTCGTCGATATCGACCCGGGTCGCGACGAACGACCCCGCGAGCACCTTCTCCACGCGTGGGTCGTGGTACGTCTCGGCGTCCATCACGTGGCACCAGTGGCACCACTCGGCCGCACCGTCCAAGAGCACGAACTTGCGCTCTTCTTTGGCCTTCGCGAAGGCGCGGGCGTCGAACGGCACGAACGCGACGCCTCCCGCCTTGGGGGCGCCCGAGGGCCCTCGGGCTGCATGCGGAGCGTGCGCGTCGGCCGAAGCGAGCGGCCTTCCCGCGGGAACGTTCGCGTGCGGTGTACACGCGAAGAGCGAGAGTGAAACGAGCGCCCCGAGAGCCGTGAAGAGCCGCATGTCTCGAGTCTACGCGGCCGGCCCGGTGTCGGTTGCGTCGAAGCTCACCCGTCGCGCGTGTGACGGGCGTTCAATCGGGGAGCTCGAGTCTTCGCCAGTCGACCGCGTCCACCTCGCGCGGCGAGATCTCGAACTCCACGGTTCGTCGTTCGCCCACCGCTTCGCCCCCGACCTGAAGCGGAAGGGCGCGCGAGAAGGTCATGCGCACGTGCGTGGAGAACCAGTCGTTCATGCCTTCGAGGGGGTGAAGACCGTGCCACAGACGCGGGATGTCGCGGATGGCTCGCGCGGTGGTCTGATCGTAGACGCGCACGCTCATGTACCCGAGCATTCGCTCGGCGTGCGGATATGCGCGGAAGCGGTAGCCGAACTCGGGACACGTGGCCGCGCCGGCTACGCTCGCAGGACCTTCGTAGAGGATCGCGCCGCGACCGATGCCTTCGAGCTTCCGGACGTTGCCCTCGTGGTCGATGGTGAGCACGTGGTCGGCCAGGTTCTCGACCAGCACGTTGGGTCGGCCGAGGGCGAGCGTCTTCGGTGCGGTGCGGAAGAGCATGGCGGTGAGGTAGCCCCACACGCTCTTGGCGAGCCTACGCGAAGGGGATTGTTCGACCTGCTTACGGTAGTCGTCGAGGACCTGCGCGTCCCAGCCCGATCCGGCGAAGAAGGTGAGCTTGCCGTCGCAGGAGAACACGCGCGTCTTGCGGGTCGGCAGAGGTCCGGGGTGGCGAGCGAGCGCACGCACGCAGGTGTCGAGCTTCCGAGCGCCGAGCGAGTGCGCCCACGCGTTGCCCGTGCCGAGCGGAAGGACGCCCACCGCGGGGAAGGGACGATCGGCCGGAAAAACGCTGTCGAGCGCGGTGAGCAAGGTGACCGCGGTGCCGTCTCCGCCGGCCGAGAGCACGGCGCGCACGTTGCCGAGGCTGCCGAGCCAGCCCGAGACTTCCGAGACGCTGCGCGTGAGACGGATGGTGGCACCGGGCAGCGCTTGACCTATCTGCACGGCGATGCGCCGGCCACCGCGTTTGGCGTTCGCGTTCACCAAGATGGCGAGCCCGCTTCCCGGCGCTTCGTTGCGCTCGGGGAGATGCGGCGGGATGCTCGGGCTCGTGCCGTTCGCGCTCACGGCAGCACGCTCGCGATCGCGTCTCGGACCGCTCGCATCACCGCATCGCGCTCGCCGCGCTCGGCGACGATCGGCGGGTGGATGGTCACGTCGACCCGGTGACCCGGAGACGTGAGGGCGGCATGCGACGGAAGCACGTTGCGCGTGCCCGAGATGGTCAGAGGCAGGATGGGCAATTCGAGGTCCTCGGCGAGCACGAAGCCGCCTTTTTTGAACGTTCCGAGCCTTCCGTCGAGGCTGCGCGTCCCCTCGGGGGCAATCCACAAGTGAGTGCCCGAGCGCAGCATGGGCTTGGCGGCCTCGAGGCTGCGGATCGCGCTCTCGCGGTTCTTCCGGTCCACCGAGACGAACCCGGCATCCCGCATGGCCGCCCCGAAGACCGGCACCTTGAAGAGCTCTTGTTTGGCGACCATGCGCATGTTGCTGCCGAGCACGTGGAAGAGCACGGGCACGTCGTAGTGCGACTGGTGGTTCGACATGACCACGTAGGTCAGGCCGGCTCGCATGTGCTCGCGGCCATGTACGTGGAGGTCCATGCGTGTATGCCGAACGATGCGCGACGACCAACGGGCGATGCGCTCGTCGCAGGCGCTCTTGGTCACGCGGCCGAGCGAGGCGTCGACGACGGTCGGCACGCTGATGGCCAACGTCTCGTAGGCACTCTTCAACGTCAGGCGAAGGGAGCGAGCCACGCGTGCGTCTCCGCTAGTAGCACGACTTCGGTGCCGGGCGGGGCAGGTTCGGAAGCACACGATGTGGGTTTACCCAAATCACTCGAAGCTTCGCGAAACGCGTGCGATCTCCACGCGAAGTCCATTGAAACCCGGCATACAGGCCTTTACCATCGGGGTTCGACTGCCGTACCGCGGGCAATTTTCATGAGCGATGTAGAAGACTTACGTCGTTCGGTGCACACCCGCAAACACAGGCCCTCGGGAATACGACTCGCAAGGTGACGATGAGCGCGAAGACCATCCGCAGTGCACTTGGCCAGCTTCAGGACGATCCGGAGAACGTGGAGGCGCTCGCCGAGCTGCGCACCGCGCTGGGTTGGGAAGGGGAGAGCGAGCGGGTCGACTACGTCGAAAGCGATCTCCCGCGCGCCGAGCTGGAGAAGCTGCTCGAAGCCGCACGAAAAGCCCACGAGATGCGTCGCGAATACGACGCCGTGGCGGCGATCCTGAAGCTCGAGGTCGCCCTCGCGAAGGACACGCCGCGCGAGCTTTTGCTTCTCGAAGAAGAGGCCCGCATCCTCGACGACGAGCTGCTCGACGACGAGCGCGCCGGCAAGATCTACGAGCGCATCTTGGTGCTCGTGCCGCAGCAAGACCACGCGGAAGAAGCGCTCGAGCGCAGCCAAGCCCGCCGCGGAAAGTGGCGCGAGCTCGTGACTCGCTACGTGGACGAAGCAAGGTCCGCGCAAGACGCCGCGCTGAAGAGCTCGTTCCTCGTGAGCGCGGCCGAGACGGCGTTCCGCTACGGCCGCCCCGAGCTCGCCTCGAAGGGCAAGAAGGGCAAGAGCGCCCGGAAGGTCTTGCTCGAAGAGGTGGTTTCCGGCCTCCTCGAAGCGCTCGACATCGACCCGAAGAACCGGCGTGCCGCGCTGTTGCTCGAGCACGTCTACCGCGAAGAAGAACGCTACGAGGAGCTTGCGAAGAGCCTCGAGCGCTTCGCCATCGAATCGTCCGCCAAAGAAGAGAAGGTCGCGGGGTACCTGCGCCTCGGTCGCCTCCTGCGCAAGCGCCTCGCGAGCCCGGACAAGGCCGCCACCGCGTACGAGCACGTGCTCGATCTCTCGCCCGGGAACCCCGAAGCGGTCTCCTTCCTGGTCGACCACTTCACCCAAAAGGAGATGTGGGATCACCTCGTCGCCCTCTACGAAGGACAGCTCGCCGGCGGCGGTGTGCGTGGTGGTCAAGAAGCGGGAACGCTCCTCCAGATCGCCATGATCCACTGGCGCATGCGGCAGCGTTCCGAGCAGGCCGAGCCGTACTTCGAGCGACTCCGCAAGGTCGAGCCCGCGCAGCCGGTCATGCTCAACTTCTTCCGTGAGTGGTGCAACGAGCGTGGCGAGAGCCAGCGCCTGGCGGCCATCCTGGGAGACGCGCAACGCTCGCTGCCCGAGGGAGATCGCGCCAAGATCGCCACCGAAATCGCCAAGCTCGCCGAAGAGGGCGCCAACGCCGCCAAGGCCATCGAGCAGTGGCGCGCGATCCTCCGCCAAGACGCCATGAACGCCGAGGCACGCACCGCGCTTCGTCGCTTGTACCGCCAGACGCAAGGCTGGAACGCTCTCGCGGATCTCCTGCGCGGCGAGCTCGAGCGTGTGGGCGCCGAAGACGGCGAAGCGAGGCTCCCGCTCCTTCGAGAGATTGCCGCCGTCTACCGCGACCACCTGAAGAGCGACTCGGCCCTGGTGGCGGTGCTCACGCAGATCGTCACGCTCGCGCCGCAAGACGCCGAGGCGCTCCGAGAGCTCGCGCGCGTCTACGAGACCCTCCAGCGTTGGCGTGATCTCTTGACCACGCAGGCCCGCCTCGCCGAGCTCGAGACCGAGCCGGCCGCGCGCGCCGAGATCTACCGCGGTATCGCCCGTCGCTGGCTCGACCAGTTCTCCAACGTGCAGAACGCCGTCGAGGCCTACGAGAAGCTGCGCGAGTCGGTCCCGCTCGACCCCGAAGCCCTCGAGAAGCTCAAGGAGCTCTACGGAAAGCGCCGCACCTACGCGAAGCTCTTCGAGCTCCACGAGGCCGAAGTCGGCGCCATGTCGCCCGGCCCCGAGCGTCGTGCGCTCACCCTCGAGATGGCCAAGCTGGCCGCGGAACGCCTCGATCGCGGCGCGGACGCGGTTCGCCTCTACAAGAAGGTCCTAGAGGAAGAGCCCGGGTTTTTGCCCGCCCTCGACGCCCTCGAGAAGCAGTCCGAGCGCGACAAGGACTTCCGCTCGCTCGCGGAGGTCCTCGAGCGCCGCGTGGAGCTCGCGACGGACGACGCGGGCCGATTGACCGTGCTCCAGAAGCTCGGTGCAGTCTACACGGATCGCCTGTCCGACTCCGAAGGCGCGACCCGTACGTGGACGCGCGTGCTCGAGCTGTCCCCGTCGCATCCGAAGGCGCTGCGTGCGCTGCGTGATCGGTACCTCGAGACCCACGATCTCGACGCCCTCACGGCGATGTACGATCGCACGCAAGACTACGAAGGTCTCGCCGAGGTGCTCTCGGGCGCGGCCGACCGCGCGCAGGACCCCGCCGTGAAGGTGGACCTCTCGTTCCGCGCGGCCGCCGTCTATCGCGAGAAGCTCCGCGCTCCCGAGCGTGCCTTCCGCGCTTACGAGCGCGTGCTCGCGGTCCGTCCGGACGACGAACGCGCCGCGACCGAGCTCGTGCCGCTCTACGAAGCGGACGAAAAGTGGGGACGTCTGCCGGCCCTCTACGAAGTGCTCCTCGGTCACGCGAAGAGCGACGACGAGCGTCGGGCGCTCCTGAAGAAGCTCGTGTCGGTCACCGCCGAGCGCCTCCAGGACCGCAACTCGGCCTTCGCGTGGGCCCGCAAAGCCTACGACCTCGAGCCCACGCGCGAAGGCGCGCTCGAGTCTCTCGAGGCCGTGGCGCGTGGCGCCGGCAAGTGGAGCGAGTACGCGGAGATCGTGCGCGCTCGCCTCGGTCGGCCGGACACCGCCCCGAGCGAAGCCCGCACGCTCTCGCTCGGGCTCGCCGAGGTCTCGGCTCGTGAGCTCGGGAACGTCGACGAAGCGGTCCGCATCTACCGCGAGCTCTACGAAGCGGACGAGTCCGACGAAGTGGTCGGCTCGCGTCTCGACGCGCTCCTCCGCGCCGAAGCGCGCCACGACGACCTGCGCTGGCTGCTCCGTCGCCGCGTCGATCGCGCCGAAGGCAAGGACCGTCTCTCGCTCCTGTCCGAGTGGGCCACCCTCGAAGAGGACGGCCTGCAGAGCCCCGAGCGAGCGGTCGCGCTCTACCGGGAAATTCTCGATGCGGACACGGAGAATGCACCGGCCCTCCGTGCGGTCGCGCGCCTCCTCCGCAGCTCGGGCGACTCGGAAGGTGCGGCCAAGGCGATCGAGCGTGAGCGCGACCTCGCCCAAGGCAAGGATCGCGTCGCACGCGAGCTGGAGCTGGCCGAGCTCTACATGAGCAACCTCTCGCGCCCCGCGGACGCCCTCGCGGCGGTCGAACGCGCGCTCGAAGCGCAACCGAACGACTCCGCGGCCATCGCGCTCGCCGAGCGCCTCTTGCCCGTGGCCGAGACCCGCGCCCGCGCCGCCGTGGTGCTCGAGACCTGCTACGCCGAAACCGGCAAGCTCGACAAACAGGCGGACGTGCTCAACGTGCGCATCGCCACCGCGGTCTCCAAACAAGACCGTCTCCCGCTCTACGAGCGTCTCGCCGAAGTCCACGAGAAGCAGGGCGCTTTCCCAGCCGCGTTCGACGTGGTGGCCAAGGCCGTCTCGGAGTTCCCCTCGGAGCTCCACGTCTGGGACAAGCTCGGCATCCTCGCCAACCGCACGCAGCGCACGCAGGCCTTCGTGGAAGCCATCGCCGCTGCGGTCCCCAAGTCGGGCCCGTCGCAGCTCCCGCTCTCGGTCGAGCTCGACCTCGCCGAGCGCGCTGCCACCCTCTACGACGAAAACCTCGGAGACTCGGACTCGGCGCGCCCTTATCTCGAGCGCATCCTGGCCGCCGATCCGAAGAACGAGCGCGCCTTCGCCCGCCTCCGACAGACCCTCACCGCGCGTGAGAAGTGGAGCGAGCTCGAGGCCGCCTACGAGCAGGTGATCGCCGCATCGGAAGGTGAGGCGCGAGCCGCGCTCTTGGTCGACGTGGCCATCCTGGTCGAGGAAATCGTGGCCGAGCCCTCGCGGGCCATCGGCTACTACGAGCGAATCCTCGAGATTTTCCCCGAGCACGAGCAGGCCGTGTCGGCGCTCGACAAGCTCTACGGGACAGGGGGCGAGTACCGAAAGCTCTCGGCCCTGTTGATCCGCAAGCTCGGCAACGCCGTCGGAGACGAAGCGACCACGCTGCGTCTGCGACTCGGTCGCATCTTCCAGGAAAAGCTCGACGAGCCGGCCTCGGCCATCGGGTACCTCGAAGAGGTTCTCGCCGACGACCCCACCAACCGCGAGGCCAAGGACTTGGTCGAAGCGGTCCTGTCCAACGCGTCGCTTCGTGCGCGCGCGGCCGGTATTCTCGAGGGCGTGTACACGCACCGCGGAGAGAGCCGCGACCTCGTGCGCGTGCTGGAAGTACGCCTCGAGTTCGCCACCGAGAAAGACGAGCGTCGCGACCTCTTGCGACGTGTCGCCGACCTACGCGACGAGAAGCTCACCGACGACGCCGGCGCTCTCGAGGCCTACGCGCGCCTCGTGCCGCTCACGCCCGAAGACGCCGACACACGTCGTCGCCTGTTGGAGATCAGCGCCCGTCACGGAGCCATGGCTCGCGCGGGCGAGGTCCTCCGCGAGGCCGCGCAAAACGCCGCGGCTCCCCAGCCGCGCGCCGACATCCTGCTCGAAGTGGCCAAGATTCACGAAGCCACCTCGGAGGCCTCGCGCGCCGAGACCGTGTACCGCGAGGTGCTCGATCTGGACCGCGAAGACGCCGCCGTCGCACTGCCCGCCGCGCGCGCTCTCGAGCGCATCTACGGAGCGACCGGACGCAGCGCCGAGCTCGCCGAGATGATCCGCGTGCAGGTGAAGCTCGAGGACGACGCCGGGGTGAAGAAGACCCTGCTCGGCCGCCTCGGTTTCTTGTGCGAAGAGCAGCTCGCCGACCTGGACGCCGCCATCGGCGCTTGGAAAGAGCGCCTCGAAGACGACCCGACCGACGACGACGCCCTGGTGGCGCTCGATCGCCTCTACGAACGCAAGGGCGACGCCCGGGCGCTCGTCGAGGTCCTGCGCTCGCGCGAGCGCCTGTCGCAGAGCTCGGAGGCTCGTAAGGGCTTCATGGTGCGCGCCGCCGCCACCCTCGACGAGAAGCTCGACGACCTCGACGAAGCGATCCTCGCCTACCGCTCGGTGGTCGACGACTTCGGCGCCGAGCGCTCCACGCTCGCCGCGCTCGCTCGACTCTACGAGCGCGCCAAGAAGAACGACGAGCTCGCCGAGACCTTGGTGGCCGAGCTCGGCCTCGTGACCGACACCGACGAGCGCCTCGAGCTGCTCGCGCGTCTCGGTGACGTGCGCCGCTCGCTGCTCGACCAAGTCGAGGGCGCGCTCGACGCCTACCGCGAAGCGCTCACCTTGAACCCCGCGCACGCGAAGAGCCGCGAAGCGGTCGAGGCCCTGCTCGACCAAGAGAGCGCCAGCCGCGACGCCGCCGATCTGCTCCGCCCGCTCTACGAAGCGGACGACGCGCACGAGAAGCTGCTCAAGGTGCTCGATATCCAGATCGCCGCGGCCGACGCCGTGGAAGACAAGCTCTCCTTGCTCGCGCTCGCCGCCGACGTGGCCGAGACGCGCATTGGAGACGCCCCGCGAGCCTTCGGGTACGCCTCGCGAGGAACGCGCGCGGCCGCCGCCGAGCCCACCTTGGAAGACTGGCTCTCGCGCGTGGAACGTTTGGCTCAAAAGTCGAACGACTACGCGAGCTTGACCGCGCTTCTGCGTGAAGTTGCTTCGGAGATTCTGGACGAAGATCGCCAGGTCGCCGTGCTCCTCCGCGTGGCCGATCTCGGACGCGACAAACTCGCCGACGCCGACCTCGCTCGTGAGTACTACGAGAAGGCCCTCGAGCTCCGCGGCGACGACGAGCACGCGTTGCTCGCCCTCGAAGCGATCTTCGAGGCGAAGGGGGCGGACAGCGACCTCTACCGCATCCTCAAGCGTCGCGGAGAGATCGCCAAGACCGACTCCGAGCGTCGCACGGTCTACACGAAGGAAGCCAAGCTGCTCGACGAGAAGCTCGGCGAGCGCCTCGGGGCCATCGAGGTCTACGAGCGCATCCTCGACCTCGGTCTCGACGCGGGCGCCATCGCCGCGCTCGAGCGCCTCTACGCGGCGGAGAGCCGCTGGGACGACCTCGTGGCGATGCACGAGCGACAGCTCGCCGAGGCAGGCCTCGGGGACGCGCAGAAGGCCGCGCTCCACCACGCGCTCGGTGGACTGCGTGAGTCGCGCCTCTCGGATGCCGATCGCGCCTTCGAGGAGTACGAGGCCGCGCTCGCGCTGGTCCCGCAGCATCCGGCCACGGTCGCTTCGCTCGAGACCCTCATGGGGCAGCCGGCGCACGCCGCGCGCGCCGCGGAGATTCTCGAGGGCGTCTACCTGGCGCGCCACGAGTGGCGCAAGGTGATGGCCACGCTCGAGGCTCGTCTCGGAACGAGCCAAGATCCGGACGAGCGTCGTCAGCTCCTCCGTCGGCTATCGAAGCTCGAAGAAGAGCAGTCCGACGATCTCAAGGCCGCCCTCGAGGTCACGGCGCGCTTGCTCGCCGAAGACGTCTCGGACGAGAGCACCTGGGCCGAGCTCGAGCGCCTCGCGCGCGCCGCCAACGCCGAGGCTCGCCTCGCCGAAGTGTACGCGACCGAGCTCGAGAAGCTCACCAGCGACGAACCCGAGAGCGCCAAACTCTCCGCGCGCACCGGACAGCTCTTCGAGCAGCTCGGCGACGTGGAGCGCGCGCTCGTTTTCTTCCGTCGCGCCTACGCGTTCTCGCCCGAAGAGCAGCAAGAAGCGTTCACCGCGCTCGACCGCTTGCTCACCAAGGCGCAGCGCCCCGACGAGCGCGTCGCCCTCTACCGCGAAGCTCTCGACCATCGCCACGAACCCGAAGGCCGTGTGGCCACGCTGCACACGATCGCCGGTCTCCAGGAGAAAGACCTCTCGGACGACGACGCGGCCATCGAGACCTACCGTGCCGCGCTCGACGTGGACGAGACCGACGTGACCTCGCTCGACGCGCTCACGCGGCTCTTCGCGAAGCGCTCGCGCTGGAACGATCTCGCCGATCTTTTGCTCCGCCGCGCGGAGCAGAGCAACGTGCCCGAAGACGAGGCGCGCTTCCGCTTCGACCTCGCCACCGTGCTCCGCGAGAAGGTGGGCGACGTCTCGCGCGCCATCGACGAGTACGAAGCCATCGTCGAGCTCTTGGCCGACTCCCCGCGCACGCCTTACCGCGAGACGGTGAACGCCCTCGAGTCGTTGCTCCGCGACGAGACCCACAAGGTCCGCGTGGTGGAGATCCTGAGGCCGCTCTACGAGCGCGCCGACGACTGGCAGCACATCGTGGCCGTCAACGAGCACCGTCTCGCCATCGCCACCGACACCGGCGAACGCGTCGGGGTCCTGCGCGAGAACGCGAAGCTCTTGGAAGAGCGTGGCGGTGAGCCGGGGCGCGCCTTCGACGCCCTCCGCGCGGCCTTCGTGCTCGACCCGGACGACGGCGACACCCGCGAAGAGCTGGACCGCCTCGCTGTGGCCACCTCGCGCTGGGACGACCTCGCCGAGACGTACGAAAAAGGCATCGAGGTCACCGACGGCATCGGCAAGCGCGAGCTCCTCGACGCCCTCGCGAAGCTCCACGATAAGCGCCGCGACGACCCTCGCCGCGCGCTCGACGCCTACGACCGCCTGTTCAAGCTCGACGAGACCGACATCCGTCCGCTCGACGAGATGGTCGATCTCGCCACGTTGCTCTCGGACTGGGAAACCTTGGTGCGCGTGCTCGCACGCCGCGTCGAGCTCATCCCCTCGGACGAAGAGCGCGCCAGCACGTTCCGCCGCATCGGCGAAGCGCGCCGCGACATGCTCGACGACGCGCAGGGCGCGACCGACGCCTACGAGCGCGCGCTCGACCTCGAGCCGGACAGCGCGTTCACGCTCGACAACCTCATCCCGCTCTACGAAGCCAAGAACGACGCGGCTCGCCTCGTCGACCTCTACCGTCGTCGCATCGAGCTTTGCGGCGAAGACGACGGCGGGCTGAAATTCCAGCTGCTTCTCGACGCGGCCGATTGTTACGAGAAGGGCCTCGGCGAGCGCCGCGAAGCCATCACGTTGCTCTCGGAGGCTCTCGAGGTGAAGCCGGATTCGACCTCCGTGCTCGAGCGCCTCGGCGCGCTGTACGAGACCGAGTCGATGTACTCCGAGCTCCACGAGAACCTCCGCGCTCGCGCCGCCCTCGAAGGTGACATCGAGCGCCGCCGCGCCCTCAAGAAGCGCGTCGGTGGACTGCTCGCCAAAGAGCTCGACGACCCGGGTCAGGCGCTCACCGCCTACGCGGACGTGCTCGCCATGGGCTTCGATGCCGAGTCGGTAGCGGCCATCCGCGCCATCGGTGAAGCACGCGAAGAGCTTCGCCACGAAGCCGCCGAGACGGTCGTCCCGATCCTGCTCGCCGAAGCCAAGTTCGCCGATCTCGTCGAGGTCCTCGAGCTGCGCCTCCGCGCCGAGACCGAGCCCTTCGACCGGGCGAAGACGCTCCGTCACATCGCGGAGCTCTCGGAGCAGCGCCTCGGCTCGGCCGAAAAAGCCGAAGACGCGCTCCTCCGGTCCATCGCGGACGAGCCTGCGGACGCAGCGACCCACCTCGAAGTGGAGCGCCTCGCCAAAGAAGTCGGCAAGTCCGGCTGGGAGAAATACGCCGAGACCCTGCGCGAGCGCGCCACGTCGATCTTCGACGCGACCGTGACCGCGGATCTCTACGCACGCCTCGGACGCATCGAGCGCGTGGAGCTCCAGAACCCGCGTAAAGCCGCCGAGGCCTACCAGCACGCGGCCGAACAAGGCGGAGACACCTCCGAGGTCCTCGTGGCCCTCGAGTCCGTCTTCGGCGAGCTCGGCGACAGCGTGCAGCTCGCGGACGTGCTCGAGCGTCGCATCGCGCTCGAGACCGACAACGACGCCCACGCCGATCTCGTCTACCGCCTCGCGTGCCTCCAGATCGACGCGCTCGGCTCGCGGCCGCAAGGCCTCGCGACGCTGCGCACGGCGCTCGAGAAGGTCCCGTCGCACGCGCCGAGCCGCGCACTCATGGAGAAGCTGCTCGACGACGCGCAGCTCTTCGAGGACGCCTTCGAGAGCCTGGAGACCGTCTACCGCTCGCTCGGTCTCTCCACCGAGCTCGGCGCTCTCTACGCCAAGCGCGTGGACCGCGCCGATGGTCGCAAGGCCCGGGTGGTCGCTCGCCTCGAGCATGCCCGCGTGCTCGAGAACGAGGTCAAGGACGTGGCGGCCGCGCAGCGCGCGGTCGAAGCGGCCATCGGCGACGACGCGCAAGATACCGACGCGCAAGCCGAGCTCGAACGCCTCGCCGGGATCACCGGGGAGTGGTCGCGCGCGGCCGACGCCCTGGCGAACGCCCTCGACGCACGCGCCGAGAGCCGCTCGCAGAGCGTGCTCAGCCTCGACGCGTTCGGCGAGCCGGTTGAGCTCTGGATCCGCCTCGCGGGCTGGCGCCGTGACCGCGCCAACGACGCGGCTGGTGCCGAGGTCGCGCTCCGCAAAGCCATCGCGCTCGACAAGGAGAGCCTCGAGGCCCTCCGCGAGCTCGAAGCGCTCCTGCGCGTGGGCGGCCGCGAGCGAGACCTGGTCGAGGTGCTCCGTCACCGCGCCAAGCTCGAGACCGATCCGACCGACAAGCGCACCCTCCTCCGCGAAGCGAAGGAAGTGGCGCAAAACTCCCTCGGTGACGTGGCCCTCGCGGAAGCTGCGCTTCGCGAGCAACTCGCCGAGAACGACGCGGACGACTGGGCCCTCGCCGAGCTCGTCACGCTGCGCGAGCACGCGGGCGACTTCGCCGAGGTGACCACGCTGCTCTTGAAGCGCGCCGAGCACGTCATGGACGGCGGCGAGGCTCTCGAGCTGCGTCGCAAGGCCGCCGGGGTCGTGCTCGAGAAGCTCGGCGACAAAGACCGCGCAATCGCGCTGCAACAAGAGATCCTCGAGAGCGAGCCCAACGACGAGCGCGCCGCGCGCGCACTCCGCGATCTCTACGCGGAGACCGGTCGCGACAAGGACCTCGCGAAGCTCCTGCTCACCCTGGTCGACAACGCCACCACCGTGGAAGAGCGCATCGCGCTCCGCCTCGACCTGGCGAAGCTCCAGATGGACAAGTTCTCCGCTCCGACCGACGCCATCGACACGCTGCAGGCGGTCCTCGAGGAAGACCCCGACCAGCGCGACGCAGCGCTCGCGCTCTCGGAAATCCTGGAAAAGACCGGCCAAGACGACAAGCTCGCCGATCTCCTCGACACGCAGATCGCGCGCGCCAAAGACCGCGGCGACACCACCTCGGAGCTTGCGCTCAAGGTGCGTCTCGGTCAGGTCCTCGAAGGTCGTCTGAAGGACACGGGACGCGCGCTCACCACCTACGAGGGCGTGCTCGAACAGGATCCTTCGCACCGCGGAGCGCTCGAGGCCATCGCGCGCATCTCCGAGGCTCGCTCGGATCACGAACGTGCGGCCACCGCGCTCGGCAAGTTGGTCGAGCTCGCCCAGGCCGACGAAGCCAAGGCCTTCGCGCTCCGTCTCGCGGACGTTCGCCAGAAGCGCGACGACCTCGACGGCGTCGAAGAAGCCCTGAAGACCGCCATCCGCCTCGTCCCGCCGGGACGCGACGTTCGCCCGCGCCTCTTGGCGGCGTTCGAGCGTCGGAAGAAGTGGGCCGAGCTCGCCGACATGCTGGTGGAAGAGGCCGAGCTCCTGAAGCCCGCCAACCTCCCCGCAGCGCCGTCGACCGGTTCCATCCCGCCTCCTCCCGAGGTCACCGAGCCGGTGCGTCTCCTCCGTCGCGCGGCGGAGATCCAGCTGAAGGAGCGCAACTCGCCCGCCGACGCGGTGCCGGTCCTCGAGAAGGCGACCGAGCTCGTTCCCGCGGACCGCGAGCTCTTGCTCCTCTTGTGCGACGCTTACACGGCGTCCGGTCGTGAGCAGGACGCCACGGTGGTGCTCGAGCGTATCATCGCGTCGTTCGGCCAGAAGCGTACGAAGGAGCTCAGCGTCTTCCACCACAAGCTCGGCAAGGCGCTCGCCCAGCTGGGTCAGAAGGACACCGCGCTCGCTCAGCTCGACATGGCCTTCAAGATCGATCCGGGCTCGGTGCCGGTGCTCCGCGACCTCGGCGTGCTCGCGCTCGACAGCGGAGACCTGGAGCGTGCGCAGAAGACCTTCCGCGCGCTCTTGCTCCAGCGCCTCGACGCGGGCTCGGGTATCTCCAAGGGCGAAGTCTTCTTCTACCTGGGAGACATCAGCAAGCGCCAAGGGGACGCCCCCAAGGCCAAGCAGATGCTCGAGCGTGCGCTCGAGAACGAGCCCGGACTCGAGCGCGCCAAGACGCTTCTCGAGTCGCTGAAGGCGTGATGCGGGAGGGGCTCGGGTTCTTGCTCGGGCTCCTCTTGCGTGTCTGGCTCGCCACTCTTCGGGTGCGTCTCGTCGTCGATCCGGCGCTCGAGGCGCACCGCGACGTTC
Source organism: Polyangiaceae bacterium (assembly GCA_965225775.1). Taxonomy (GTDB): domain Bacteria; phylum Myxococcota_A; class Polyangia; order Polyangiales; family Polyangiaceae; genus JAAFHV01. Next base: position 1,073,792 of record OZ245328.1, read on the forward strand.
CATGGGTGCTCGCGCTCTTCCACGGCACGTTCTTCCCGCTCCTCGTTTGGGGGCGCTACCGGAAGACCACCGTGCTCGTCAGCCTCTCCAAGGACGGCTCGCTGCTCGCGGGGGCGCTGCGCGCCCTCGGCTTCCGGGTGGTACGCGGCTCGTCGAGCCGAGGGGCGGCTAGGGGGACGGCGCTGCTCGTGAGGCGGGCGCGAGAGGGCAGCGACTTGGCGTTCGCCGTGGACGGGCCCAGAGGTCCTCGTGGCGTGGTCAAGCCAGGTGCCGCGTGGGCGGCAGCTCGGGTGAAGGGTGCGCTCGTCCCGATGGGGGGGGCGGTGCAGGCAGGGAAGACCTTCGGATCGTGGGACCGCTTCGCGCTCGCCTGGCCGTTCGGCCGCATCGCAGTCGTGCTCGGCGCGCCCGTCTCCCCCGATCTCGACCCGGAAGAGCTCGGAGAGGCGATCCGCGCAACGAACGCCGAAGCCGCGAAACTGCTTTAGTTACGAGGTTTTGAGGGCCGTGTGAGGACGTGTCGTGAGCCCGCGTGAAATCGGGCGTGAATGACTTGCACCGAGGACCGGTCCAAGCGCTTGGCGAGGAGGCCTCGGCCCTCGTGTTCCTTTACCTGCTCGACCCGATGCTTCGGCGCTCGAGCTCCTCACGGAGAATCTCATGCGTAACGCTTTCGTCGCTCTCGCGAGTCTCGTCGTCCTGGCTTCCGCTTCGGGTTGCACGCTGGATGTGACCGCCAAGACCAAGACCCGCTTCGTCTCCGACCAAAAGCCCGTCCGTGAGATCGCGTACACCAACCAGACCATCGAGGTTCTCAACGATGGCCCGAACCCGAACATTGGCGCGGGTATCGTCATCGTCGGCGCTCCCGGCGCGACCAAGGTCACGGCGACCTCGGACATCGTCGCCCTCGCCGACGACACCGAGGTCGAGAACGCGAAGACCGCCCACAAGGAAGTCATCGACTCCTTCACCATCAGCGAAGCGAACGGCAAGATCACCGTGCGCTGCGGTCACTCCACCAAGGACTACGGCACCGCGAGCCAGTCCGGCACCGGGTGTGCGGGGCTCACCGTTACGGTGCCCGCGGGCACGGCGGACGCCCCGGTCTCGGTGGTCACCAAGAGCGGGAACGGGAGCATCGAGGTCTCCGGCATTACCGGAAGCCTCAATGCGGAGGGCCAAGGCGCAGGCACGGTGGCGGCTTCTGTGACGCCTGCCAAGGGGAGCACCATCGCCCTCCTCTCGGATTTCGACGTGACCCTCAAGCTCCCAGCGAATTTTTCGGCCGACAACGTCGTCGTTGAAGGCGACCCCGTCGACGTGAGCGCTTTCTCCGGGCTCAAGTCCGGCGCCGGGTTCGGCACGGCGGGCACCGGCGCAGCGAGCATCAGCGTGCGCAGCACCGGCGTCGGCAAGGCCACCATCACCAAGCAGTGAGCGCGCCGTAGGCCGAAGCTCTTCGGCCGGCTCGTTCTCGAGACCAAGGACGGGCGTTCTCCTTCGGGAGGGCGCCCGTTCGTTCGTTTTGCTAGCGTGCAGCGCGTGAAGCTTGCCGCGATCAGCGTCGACCTCGACGAAATCCCGAACTACTACGCCATTCACGGCCTCACCCCGACCGAAGACGCGGCCTCCCTCGTGTACGAACGCGCGGTGCCTCGTCTGATGGAGTGGGCGAGCGCCTCGGGGTTTCCGCTCACGCTCTTCGCGGTCGGGAGCGACCTCTCCCGCGTGCGTTCGGCCGAGGCCCTCGCCGCGGCGAGGCGGGCAGGACACGAGATGGGCAATCACTCGCTCGACCATCGCTACGACCTCACGCGCCTCTCGCGTGAGGAGATTCGCGCTCAAATCGAGGGTGGCGCGGCGGCTATCGCCACGGCAACCGGTGAGGTCCCGAGTGGGTTCCGCGCGCCCGGGTACACCATCACGGACGAAGTGTTCTCGGTGCTGGAAGAGCTCGGCGTCGCCTACGACTCGTCGGTCTTTCCGTGTCCTGCGTATTGGGCCGCGAAGGCTTCGGCGGTGGGGCTCATTCGCGCACGCGGACGTCGTAGCCACAGCGTGGTGGACACGCCGCGCGTGCTCGGCGCGAGCACGAGGCCCTACCGAGCAGGTCGCCCTTACTACCGCGCAGGCACGGGCATCCTGGAGCTGCCCATTCAAGTGACCCGGCGGCTGCGGCTGCCCGTGATTGGGACGAGCCTCACCTTGGCCGGGCCGAAGGGCGCGGCGTGGCTCGTGCGGGGGTGCCTGGGCGAGCCGCTCGTGAACCTGGAGCTTCACGGCATCGACGTGCTGGACGCGAACGACGGTCTCGGGCCGCTCGAGAAACACCAGCCCGACGTGCGCGTGCCGCTCGCACGAAAGATGGACGCGCTCGACGCGGCGGTACGCGAGCTAAAAGGTGCAGGATACACCTTCGTCACGCTACGCGAGGCCGCCGCGGAGCTCTAGGCTCGAGCGCGCGAGGTCGGTTCGCTGAGGCTCGGCGCTACGGATCGAGCAGCGGGCTCAGTGCGGTGGCCACGTTCTCGGGCGTGTTGTCGTTCCACTGCGAGGCGTCGACATCGGAGGCGCGTTTGCCCTCGGCGCCGAGGCGTACGAAGGTCGGCACCGTGCGAATCCGTAGGCCGAGCGTCGCGAGTTTGGCTGCGTCGTCGCGCGCGTCGAGGCGCACGAGCGCGATCTTGCCGGAGACGTGACTGGCCTCGGGGGACGCCAGCGCCCGCGTCACTTCGTCGCACGCGACCGAGCCCTTCGCGGTCACGTAGACGAGCGGGATGCGTCCTTGCTCTCGCGCCTTGCGCGCAATCTCGGCGAACGCAGCGTCCGGAGTGGCCGCGCCCTCCGGGTAGTCGAGCTCGATCCACGAAGGTTTCGAGGGCACACCGGAGGTCTCCGCGCCCTCCGGCAGGGGACCCGCGGCCGTGGGCGCTTCGGGAACCGCGGCCACCGGCGTGGCCACCGGAGGCGCCACGTACGGCCCGTGGTCCATGAGCGGGAGCACGAAGAACATCGCGATCTGCGCGAGAAAAAGCAGGATCCCGAGCACACCGAAGACGAGACCCGCGATGGCCAGCTTGCGCCCGCCGAGCGCACCTTTCGAGCTCTGGATGTTCCGCAGCGAAATGACCGCGAGCACGATGGCCACCACGCTCGAGAGCACCGGGATGCACATCGCGCCGAGGAGCGAGGTCACGAAGGCCGCGATGGCCATCGGATCGGTCTTGGGTGCCCCCTCCGCGCGCGACTCGGGGAACGCGGGCACCGTGCCCTTCGACTCTCCGAAGGGCGAGGGGTTCATTTGCGCACGTTCACGCGCTTGCAGTTTTTGATGTCGACGCCCGAGTTCAAGATGAACTCGCGGGCCTCTTCGTTGTCGCCGTAGGCGAGGTCGTCCGGTGTGCCCCGGGAGACGATGCGTCCCTTGATGAGCAACACGGCTTGGTGCGCGATGCGGAAGCAGCTCGCGATATCGTGCGAAATGACGATACTGGTGACGCCGAAGCGCTCGCGCATCTCTTCGATGAGGTCGTCGACGAGGCGGCTCGTGAGCGGATCGAGACCGCTGGTGGGCTCGTCGTAGACCAAGATCGGCGGCTCGAGCATGAGCGCCCGCGCGAGGCCGACGCGTTTGCGCATACCGCCCGAGAGCTCGCTCGGGAACTTCTTGATGACCGAAGGATCGAGGCCCAAAATGGTGAGCTTGTCGACCACGCGGTCCTTGATTTCGGCCTTGGAGAGCTTCGTGTGCTCCACGAGCGGGAAGGCCACGTTCTCGAGCACGGTGAACGAGTCGAGCAGCGCGGCGTACTGGTACACCATGCCGAACTTCTGACGGACGCGGTTCATCTCGCGCTCGCCGAGCCCGACGATGTTGGTGCCGTCGATCCAGATCTCGCCGCTGGTCGGCTGCTCGAGCGCGACGATCATGCGAAGGAGCGTGGTCTTGCCCGCGCCCGAACCACCGATGATGACCGTGGTCTCGTTCTTCCGGCAGACGAGGTCGATCCCCTTCAGAACCTCTTGGTCGCGGAACGTCTTGCGGACCCGCTTGAGCGTGACGATGGCCTCCGTCCCGGTCGGGGTGGCGCTCGGGGTCGCCGCTTCCGGCGTGGTCGAAGGCTCGCTCATCTCACGACACCGTGCCAAAGCGCGGGATATCCCGCAAGCTCCCGCGCGCGCGTGGGCGACGATCGGCCTCGCCTCCGGTGCGTCCGGACCGGGAACTTGCTACCGTGCGTCGCCATGACCCCCGCCGAGCTCGAGTCCACCCTGAAGGCCCTGGAAGTTACTGCAAAAGCCGGTGTGTACGCCGTCCCGGACGGGGCGAGTCTCACGTTGCACGTGGCCCAGTCGGGCGCGAGCTTGGCCGTGACCCGCGTCGAGCGCCTTCGCGTCGAGGGTGACCTCGTGGTCGCGCAGTCGCCCAAGTCGGCCCTCGCGTGCCGCCTCGCCGACATCTTCGCCATCGGCCGTGAAGGCACCGGACCGGAAGGTCGCAGGCCGGCCGGCTTCGGCGTGTGATCCTTCTCCTTCGCGCGCTCGCCGCGCTCGTGGCGCACGCTCCTCGAGTCGTTCGGGGAGCGCTCGCGATCGGGCTCGCGTGGCTGGTTCACGGGGTGCTCCGGATTCGGCGCGTCCACGTGGAAGAAGCCATGGCGCGCGCAGGAGTCTCGTCGCCGCGTGAGGTCGCGCGGGCGTTCTATCGTGCCCTCGCCGAGCGTCTGGTCGACCTCCTGGTGCTGGCCGGGCGAGGGAAGGTCGCGTTGCCGTCTCTCGATGCGCGTTCGCGTGAGCTCTTGCGGGAGGCGCGCGCTGCAGGGCCCGTCTTGCTCTGCGGCTCGCACACCGGCAACTGGGAGCTCGCCGCGTGCGCACTGGCGTCCGAGGCACCGCTCGCCGTGGTGGCCAAACAGCAGAGCGTCTCGTCGGTGGACCGCTTCGTGCGCGAGCTGCGCGCCCGCCACGGAATCGTGCAGATTGCACCCGATGGCGCGGCCTCACGCACGACCATCGCGCTCACGTCCGGGCAAGTCGTGGTGATGCCCATCGACCAAGTGCCCGACCGGCCTCGTCACGGCGTGACGACGCGTTTTCTCGGGGCTCCCGTGCTGGTCGATCGCGCGCCCTTCGTCCTCGCGAAGCGAAGCGCGGCCACGGTGCTCGTGGTCGTCTGTCGAGACGAGCACATCGACGTGCTCGACAGCTTCCGCGTGGACGACGTGGGCGAGGCCGCCGAGCGCGCGACGCGAGCGCTCGAGCGGCACGTCGAGCGGTACCCGACCTCGTGGCTCTGGCTCCACAAGCGCTGGAGGATGGGGCCTCGGCTTCGTGGAAAGAACGCTCCCAGCCTTGCGACTCGCGCCGCATCTCCCGAGGGCGAGCCGCTTCAGAACGTGTAGTGGACCTCGACCGGAAGCGTGATGTTGAACGCGGTCGTGGTGAGGTTCTGGGGGACGTCTTCGAGGCTCTCCGAGCCGACGCTCCCGAAAAAACCGAGCCCCGAGCGGAGCTGGAGGTTTTTCGCCACTTGGTAGGCCACGTCCAGGTAGAGCGCGCCCGCGAAGCCGCGCGTGCTGGTCGACTCTTCGACCAGGGGCCCCGAGGCTATTTTTTGCAGGTTGCGGTCGCTCCCGCCCACGTAGAAGCCGAGCCCGACGCCGGGCGTGAGCGCGAAGCGCGACGTGATCGGAATCGTGTAGTGGGCCGTGACCTCCGTGAGCCAGTCGATCTCCGAGCGGCTGCGGTCTTCTTCGCGGCTCTGGGATTTTCCGAGCAGACCGAACGAGACACCGAGCGCGAGCTTGTCGACCACGTGCAGCTGGAGCGTGGGCGCGAGTCGGAAGAAGAACGTGGTGGTGGTCTCGCTGGGGCCGGTGAGCGATTGCGCGAGCGCCCCCGTGTAGCTGAACGCGCTGCGCAGACCGAGCATCCACACTCCCTTCTGATAGGGCAGCACGGTGTCTGGTTCGACCACCGCGCCTTCGACCGGAGGGGGCGTCTCGCCGCGCTTCAGCGCCGCGTAGTCGGCGTAGGGACTCGGTTGGGCCAAGGCCTCACAAGGCGAAAGGACGAACATGCCCGCGAAGGTCGCGCAGGAGATGACGGCCGAGACGGTGACGCGAATACGCTTCATTTGACGCCCTCTGCGAGCACGAGGCGCACGTCGAGTGCGGCGCCGCCGGGAGCGGGCGCCTCCGGGGATTGCACGAGCTCGACCGCGACGAGCTCGCTCGGAACGCCGCGCCCCACCAGCGCGACGCGCACTTTCTCCGCGCGGCCTTCGGCGATTTTCTTGGTCTGCGGGGCGTATCCGCCGCGCTCGATGGGGACCACGAGCTTCACGCGGCGCAGCGCGCGACCGTTGTCCACCAGCGTGCGCGCGAGCGCGGCGATGCTCGGCTCCGCGGTCGCGGCGAGCTCGGTGCTCTGCGGTTTCCACGTGATGGCGGGGGCGAACACCAAGCGGTCGCCGTCTCGCGCCACCTCGCGTGCTTGGGCGGGGATCTCGAAGAGCGGCACCACGGCGGCACGGTAGGCGCTCTCGGCTTCACGTGCGGAGTCCCGAGCGGCCTCGAGCTTGGCATCGGCGAAGGCCACGCGCGCGGCCACGTACGCGTCACGCGCCTTGTTGGCGGCGCTGGCTTCGCAGCTGCGGGTCTCGCAGGCGCGCTTGGCCACGCCTGCGTCGCGCAGCGCGATTTCCGCCTCTTCCATGAGTCGCTTGCGCGTCTCGGGATCGAGCGACGGAGGCTTCGCCCCGTGCAGGGGCGACTTCAGCGCGAGCTCGTAGCGGCTCTTCGCGGCTTCGGCGAGCTCGCCTGCGGCGCGGTAGTGTTTGCGGTCGAGCGCGCTCTTCGCTTGTCCCGCGATCGCCTTGGCCTCGGCAGCACGAGGCGCGTCGCGCTCTCCGCAGCGAGCCTTCTCGCAGATCGCGGCCAAGTCTTCCGTCTCGCGGACGCGCGCTTCGACGCCGCGGCGCATGCGCTCGAGCTCTTCGGGGGTACCGGTGTCGGCGCTGGGGGAGGCGAGGGGGGCAAGGATGACCTGCGCCTCGGAGGCCTTCTTTTGGGCTTCGGCATAGGCTTTTCGGTCCCACGCCGCGCGCGAAGCGGTGAGCAGCTGCGCCGCGCGTTCGAGTTTCTCGCGCTCGTGCGGGCTCTCGCGGTTCGCGTCGTCGGTGAGCGCGAGGGCGCGAATGGTCTCGAGATACGCGGCGCGCCACTCGGGGTCCACGCCTTGGAGTGGTCCGAGCTTGGCCAAGCGGTCCGCTGCGAAGGCCTCGGCTCGGCGGAGCGCGTCGCCGCCCGCGCCGTCTCGGACCTGCGTGTAGATCTTCTCGGCCTCACGCGCCGCGGTCTCGGCCTCCCCGAGCTCTTCGCGTGCGTAGGCGAGGTTGGCGGTCTTGAGCGCCACGTCGCCTCGCTCGAGCGCGCCCTTGTCCCCGCGCGCCACGGCGCCCTCTTTGGCCTTCTCGGCGTCGTGGATCGCGAGCAGTGCAGCCTCCCAGGGCCGGTCCGCTCCGCTCGGTGTGCTCTTCGGCTCGCCCGCGATCTCGGCCAGCGTCTTTCGCCCGTGCTCGGCGAGCGTGGCCGCCTCCACGCAGGCGCGCTCTTCGCGCTTTTTGTCGGCCGCGGCGATCTCGGCCAAGGCGTTCTTTCGCAGCTTGTCCTTCTCCGCCGAGAGCGAAGAGGGAAGCTTCTTGTCGAGCTCGCGCGCTCGGTCGGCGCGCACTTTGGCGTCGGCGCAGGCGGTCTCTTTGGCCGAGGCTCGGAACGCTTCGGTCGCGCGTTTGGCTCCGGCCTTGGCCTCGGCGTAGGCGCGTGTTCCGAACGAGCGCTCGGCAGAAGCGAGCTGCTCGACACCGCGCGTTTTCTGCGGCCCCTCGCTCGTTCGATCGCGCTCGAGCTTGGCCTCGGCGAGCGCCTCTTCGGCTTCGTCTTTGGCCGACGTGGCCGCGACGGAGCCCGCGATGCCGGCGGGGGCGGGGGCGGTGGCCGGCGCGGCTTTCACGCGCGAGAGTACGGCATAGGCTCGCGTGGCGAGATCGGTCGCCTCCGCGTACGCATGCCTGGCGTACCAGGTGTCTCCGTTCTGAAGGAGCGCCTGTCCTTGAATGGCGCCGGGGTCTTCGCGGTTCTGAGCCTGCACGCGAGACAGTTCGATCTGGGCCTTCTGGAGGGCCGCCGCGGCCTTCTTGCGGGCGGCTTCTTCGTCGGCCTCGCGTTTGGTCGCCGCCGCGGGGGGCGCGTTCTTGGGATCGCACACGCGAAGGCGCTCGTCGGCACGCAGGGAAAATTCGTAGGCGTGCTCGTAGTCGCCGGCGTCGAAGCGCTTCTGCCCGAGCTCCAGGATCGCCTCGAACTCGCGGAAGGGCGCCGCACAGGATTGATCGCGTAGCTGACCGAGCAGTTCGCCACGGCGGAGCGAAAGCTGCACCAAGTTCTTCTCGGCGAGCGAGCGGAACGATCCGCCGCCACTCGACGAGTCGCCTCCCGCGATTCTTCCGCCGGCTGCGTCGAACAAGGCTCGGGCCTCGTTGGCGCGTTCGCGCGCGCGATCCCAGGCTTGGCTCTCGAACGCGCGCCGCGCTGCGCGCAAGACCTCGTCGCCCTCGGCGAGCGAAGAGAGTCGCACGCCGCTGCGGGCCGCCTCGGCGCGCACTTCGTCCGCGCGTGCGAGGGCCTCTTGCGCGCCGTCGCGTCCGCCGTCACGCACGTCTTCCGTGCTGGCGCGTCGCGCCGATCCTCCGGATTTTTCCAGGGCCTGCACCATGCGCTCGGCCTGCTCGCGCTCGGTGAAGTTCTTGGCGGTCTGGAACTTCTGCACGGCTTGTCGGGCGAGCAGCGTCGCGCGTTCGGTCTCGCCTCGCTCGCCCGCTTCTTTTGCTCGGCGCACGAGGTCGCGCGCTTCGGCGACCAGTCTCGGTCTCGCGGCGGACACGGTCTTCGTGTCGTGGCGCTCGAGCACGGCGTCGGCCTCGGCCACCGCAGGAGGCATGGCGGGAGCCGTGCACCCGGCCACGATCCCGAGGGACGCGATGCCGACCAGCAACGACAGGCCCGTGCGCGCGTACGAGGTGTCGAGCGGAACGCCGAGAGAGGCGCGGGAGGCTTCTAGGATCGAGGTGCGCTTCATGGGAGATCGCCGTTCGGGAGGGGGCGTTGGGGCGGCGTTGCGGAAGGGGCTGGATTTCCCTGCGAATCGTCCTCGCCTCGTGGATGGTCGGGCTCGGCCTGGGCGCCCGTGGGGCGCTCGCGTTCCGTGGGAACACTGTCGCGAGGCGCTCGTGGACCGAGCGTGAGTCGGCTCTTTCGCAGAGCGGCAGCCGAGCGCACGAGCACCACCTCGCCCTCGGCGGTCTCGAGCAAGAGGTCGCGGAGCGACGGATCGGCTCCGGTGCGAGCGAGCGCTTCGGCCCTTGAAATCCAAGCTTCGGCGCGCAGAAGCTCGAGAGACGAACCTTCGGCGAGAGGGTCCTCGCGCAGCTCCGCGAGGCTGAGGCGCAAGCGGACGGCGCGTTCGGTCGGATCGAGCGAGAGGTCTCGCGCGCGCGAGCTCGTGACGGGGGGAGCCGAGCTGCACGCGGTGGCGCACGTCGCGGCGAGGCAGGCGAGGGCCGCGAGCCGTACCGCCACCGAACGGAGCCTTCGCGGTGCCGTCGTTTCGCGGCTCAGAAGACGGACCACTGGAGCCTCAGGCGAAGAGAGTGTGCGATCTGGTCCTTCTCGATGGCCTGCGTGTCGCGTCGCAGTCCGAGCGTGTACACGAGCGCGACGTGGCGGCTCAGCTTGAGCGCGGCGGACGTGTCCCAGCGGTAAATGGGCCTGTATTTCCCCTGGCTCTTGAAGAGCGACTCGAACTGATTCTCTCCCAAGAAGCCATCCAAGCGAGAGTCGAGGTCGAGCAGGTTGCGCACGGTGACACCGGCGTGAGCGGTGGCTTCGACGCCGAAGGTCTTCACGTCGGACAGCTCGAGAAGCGCAAGCTCACGCTGGCTCTGGCCGACCACCGTGCGGCCGTCGAAGAAGAAGGCCTGGCGCGCGGCGAGCCCTCCGCGCACCGAGAAACGGAACGTCTCGAGGTCGACCTTGGTGCCCACGCCCGCGCCTTCTTGCACGATCATGGGGCCGAGCTCGGGGAAGAGGCGGTAGCTCTCGTCGCGCTTGAAGGTCTCGTCGCGAACGACGGCGCCGCCTTCGTCGCGTGTGGTCGCGTGCAGATCTTCCGGCGCGTAGTAGCGGGTGGGGAAGAGCGACGTGTAGCCGGCCACGTGGGCGTAGGGCCCGGCCACTCCGCCCAAGCGGTAGTTGTAGAGGACCTCCGCGCGCACGTCGTCGGTGACCTTCTGCACGGGGAATTCCGAGGAGCGGTCGGACGAGAGAATGCCGACGGCCGCGAGATCGGCGAGCAAGCTCACTTCGGCCAGGTGGCGTCCGGTATCGATGCCGAGCTCGAGCTTCGAGAACGCGCCGAGCGTGAGCGCGTCGCCGTTGTACGAGGAGAGCTGGTTCAGTCGGCTGCCCAACGTGCCGTCCGCGGCGAGCGTCCAGCGCACCTTGAAGATGCTCGGCTCGCGCAGCGGATCGGCCTCGCCGAACTCGGTTCGCACGATGCGCCCGTCTTCCACGACCACGCGGTAGTGGAGCACCTCGCCCGCCGAGACGAGCACGGCCACCGCATTTTCACGGGCCTTCGGGTTCTTTCCGAGGGCGATGGTGTAGCGACCCGGCGAGAGATAAAGCGCGATCGAGGCGCGCTGCCCCGGCTTGAACGTGGGGCGGTACGGACCATACACGCGGCCCGTGTCCACCGAGCCGACCGCGTACGTCTCGTCCTCCGGCTTGCCGTTCTCGTCCACCATGCTGACGCGCAGCACGCCGTAGCTCGGCAGCGCGACGCTGGTCTCGCTGCGGACCACGTCGACCTCGGCGGTGGCGCGCGCTTCGCGGGCGCCCGATCCGACCAGCACTCGGTAGTGCCCAGGAGGCAGGGGAATCCGCTGGCCGAGCCTTCCCGAGGTAAGGGTCTCGCCGTCGAGCTCCACCAAGACCTCGGCTTCGTCGTCGCGTTCCGCCTCGAGAGCGGGAACGAAGAGCGCGCCGTAGCCACTCGGGATGACGGTGAAGTCGGCGTCGAGCTGATCGCGGACCGGATCGGCGAGCTCGGTGCGCGCGTCGCCTTCGTTTCGCGCCGAGGCCGAGCGTGCGCCGAGCGCGCAAGCCCCGAAGGCGAGCACGGACACGGCGAGCACGAGGCGTCGACCACGAGGCTGGGAAAAACCGGTCATTTTCGAGGCACGGTGCGCCGCGAAGGCGGCGACCCCGGGACGATGCGGGACTTCCGTGCGCCGTGTCAACGAACCGGCAGAAAGTCAGCTGCATCTTGCACGCAAGTGGTCTCCCTTATGGAAGTGCGTCGGTAAGTCGTACGCCTTGCGGCGCGGCAGGGTGCCCTGGTATCCGCACTGCACCATGACCGAGAACAGCGATCCGCTCCGCATCGGCACCCGCACCTTTTCGAGCCGCCTCATCGTCGGGACCGGCAAGTACGCGAGCGTCGAGGAGACCGAAGCCGCCATCGACGCCTCCGGGGCCGAGATCGTGACCGTCGCGCTCCGCCGCGTCGACCTCTCGGACAAGAGCGAAGGGTCGCTCATGGCCCTTCTTCGCAAGAAGCCGTGGACGCTGCTCCCCAACACGGCCGGCTGCTACACCGCAGACGACGCCGTGCGCACGCTCCGCCTCGCGAGGGAGCTCGGCATCGCCGAGATGGTCAAGCTCGAGGTCATCGGCGATCCCAAGACTCTCTACCCCGACAACGAAGAGACGTTGGTCGCCGCCAAGCTGCTCGTCAAGGAGGGCTTCGTGGTTCTCCCGTACTGCATGGACGACCCGATTTTGTGCCGCAAGCTCGAAGACGTCGGGTGCGCCGCGGTCATGCCGCTCGCCGCTCCCATCGGAAGCGGTCTCGGCATTCGCAACCCGCACAACCTGTCCATCATCCTGGAGCACGCGAAGGTCCCGGTCCTCGTGGACGCCGGCGTGGGCATCGCCAGCGATGCGGCAGTGGCCATGGAGCTCGGCTGCGACGGCGTGCTCATGAACACGGCCATCGCCCACGCGAAGAACCCGGTCCTCATGGCCGAAGCCATGCGCGAGGCGGTCTCCGCGGGACGAAAGGCCTTCCGCGCCGGCCGAATGAAGAAGAGCCGCTACGCGAACGCCTCGAGCCCCGAGGCCGGGCTTATCGAATAGACTCGGCCGACCCATGCGCCTCGCCGTCGTCTCGACCTTGCTCGCTTCGCTCTCGTTCGCGCCCGTGCAGTGCACGCGCGATCCCGATCCCAACCTGCGCACCGAAGACTCCGCGGGCGACGCGCTCTGGCTGCTCGCGCAGGACTTCCACAAGAAGAACGACGAGCCCGCCGCGCGCGCCACCCTGAAGTTTCTCGTGGAGCGCTACCCGTCCAATCGTCACGTGGCCGAAGCCAAAGCGGAGCTCGAAGGTTCGCGCGGAGACGGACGCGACGGCGGGACGTGATCCCTTCGCTCTGGCTCGTGACACCCCAGGGGGTGGACGAGGCGGCCATCGTTCGGGTGTGCGAAGCCGCGGCTTCGGTATGCCCCCGCGACGTGCTGGTCGTAGCGCGCGCCAAAGGCGAGGCCACGGAGCGTCGGCGAGTGGGAAATGCGGTCGCGCGGGCCTGTCTCGGTAGGTCTCTCCCGTTCTCGATCAACGGGGACGAGGAGCTCTTCCTCGAGACGTCGGCCACGTGGTTCCACGCCCCGGGATCCGTGCTCGCGGACGGACTTCGAGACCGCCTCGAGAGCCGCGCCGGGCGACCTGTGTATCTTTCACGTGTCGCGCACCACGACGAAGACGTGCGAACCGCGGTGCGAGCCGGGCTCGACGCCGCCGTCGTGAGCCCCATCTTCGAGGTACCCGGGAAAGGCCCGCCTCGAGGGACCTCTGCCCTAGAAGATGCCCGCCGCCTCGCTCCCACGCTACCCCTCGTGGCCCTCGGTGGAATCGACTCGGCACGTGCGGCTTCGTGCATTCTCGCGGGCGCCGATGCCGTCGCGGTGATGCGTGCCGCGTTCGTTGCTGCGCGTCCGGAAGAGGTCCTACGCGAGCTGCACTTTGCGACTCGCGCTCGGTCGTCGAAGTGCTAGGAGCTTCGCCATGGCGACCTACGACGAAACGCTGGCGGTCACGATCGAGCTCCTCAAGCGGCACGTCGATCCGGCGAAGTCGGTCGAGCCCGGACACCACATCCAGAACGACCTCGGCCTCGACAGCCTAGGCGTCATGGAGTTCGTGGCCGACGTCGAAGAGCGCTACGACGTGAACATCCCCAACGAAGAGCTGGCCAACCTGGCCACCGTGAGTGACGTCGCGAAAGCGCTGACGCGCCTCGTGGGCTGAGCGCGCGCGCTCACCGTACGCTTCCGAGCCTATCGGCATCCGAACGGGTGCCGACGGGTAGGTGCATTGTCCATCTATTTGGTCGCTCGCCGCCTCGTCGAGCAAAAAGAAAGCGCCACCTCCCGAGGGAGACGGCGCTTCGTTCGTTTCGAGTTTCGAGCTCGCCTGAGCTCCCGGCTTATTCCGCCGAGGCCGTCGCCGTGGGCGCGTCTTCCTCGTCCTCTTCGACGGGACCGAGGTCTTCGCCGGAGAGCACGAAGAACGCCTCGCCGTAGCTCTCGAGGAGCGACAGGGCGAGATCCATGTCTTCTTGGGTGTGGCCGCGAGTGACGTTCACGCGCAGGCGCTCTTCGCCGATTTTCACGCCCGGATACGTGATGGGGACCATGAGCACGCCGCACTCGAGCAGCGCCACGTGCATGAAGAGCGTCTTGCGCTCGTCGCGGCACATGACGGGCATGATGTGCGTGTTGCTCGCCCCGAGATCGAAGCCGATCTGGGTGAGCTTGCCGCGCATGTAGTCCGACTTCTGGTGAAGCTCGCTCACGAGGGCAGGGCCGTCGGCTTCGAGCATGTCGAGGATGGTCGCGGCCGCAGCCACGATGGGCACGGGCAGCGACGCGCTGAAGAGGAAGCTTCGCGCGTTGTGCTTCACGAGGTCGATGATCGACTCGTCCGCGAGCAGGATGCCGCCGATGCCGCCGAAGCTCTTCGAGAAGGTGGACACCACGATGGGCACCTTGCCGAGCAGGCCGTCGGCCTCGAGGATGCCGGTGCCACGCGTTCCGAGCGTGCCCGTGCCGTGCGCGTCGTCCACCACGAGGACCGCGTCGTAGCGGTCGCAAATCTCGACGAACTCCTTGAGGTGCGCGCGGTCGCCGTCGAGCGAGTAGACGCCCTCGACCAACACGAGCGCGTTCTTGCGCTCGCGCGTCTTCAGGATGCGCTCGAGGCTCTTCGCCGAGTTGTGGTTGAAGAATCGAACCTCGGGGCCTTTGCCCGGGATCCCCGCGGCGAGGAAGGTGCCGTCGAGGATGCAAGCGTGGCTGAAGCTGTCGAGGATCAAGGTGGTGTCCTTGTCCGCGAGGGCCATGATGAGGCCGACCATCGCCTGGTAGCCGGTCGTGAAGAGCAAGCACGAGGGGAAGCCGAACCACTTGGCGAGGCGCTCTTCGAGCTCGACGTGCTCGACCGTGGTGGCTTGCACGCGCGAGCTCGACAGGCCGCACGCGTACTTCTCCACCGCGCGAATCGAGGCCTCTTTGACCTTCGGGTGGTTGGTGAGCCCGAGGTAGTCGTTCGAGCTGAAGTTGACGATCGGCTTACCGTCGATGGTCGTATGGAGACCGCCGGTCTCGAACTTGCGGAAGTAGGGGTAGACCTGCTTTTTGCGCGCAAGGTTTACGCGTTCAAGCTCGGTCTTGGCCTTGTCGTGGATCCAGCTCACAGGGGGCTCCGCTTCTTCTCGTTCTCGCGCGTGGGTCGCGCGGCCGCGCTATTTACACGAATCGTGCCGGCCGCGAGCCCATTTCGCCAGGCCGAGGCGCATGCGAAACCCGCTGATTTTCCCACTTTTGACCGCGAGCCGCGTAGCGCCCGTTGTAAAACCGGGTGCGCGCGGCGCGTAGCCCGCGTTCCACACCGTCGCTTTCCGAGGAATCTCATGACCTTCCGTTCCACTCGTCCGCTCATCGCACGACTCGGGTCCACGCTCGCGCTCGTCGCCGGGTCGGCCGCTCTCGTCGCGTCGTCGCTCGTGTTCGGCGCCGGCTGCTCGAAGGACACGCCTCAATTCGCCGACGCGGCGGCCGCCGCCGAGAAGAAGCTCGAGGAGAAGAAGGCCCAGGGCGACAACGCGCCCAAGCAGATCGAAGGCAAGAAGCTGAACGCCTTCTTCCCCGAGACGCTCGAAGGGGGCAAGCGCCTCTTCACCACGGAGAAAGAGGGCTACGTGGAGGCGAAGTACCAGAAGGACGGCGCCGACCTCTTCACCCTCACCATCGCCGACGTGATCGACAACGCCGACTCGAAGGACAAGTTCGCGAAGTCGACCGAAAAGCTCTCGGACTTTCCGGTCGCCACGTTCGGCAAGAAGCAGACGATGGTGCTCGTGAAGGACCGCTACCAAGTGAAGGTCATCAGCGACAGCCTCTCGCACGACCAACGCAAGAGCCTCATCGAGAAGCTCGATCTCAAGAAAATCGCCACGCTCTAAGCTCCTCAAGCCGGAGACCGCCATGACCAACAACCTCGAAGAGCTCCTTTCGTCGCTTCCCGAGTCGAACATGACCGTTCGGCTCCTCAACCTGCTCGACTACCTCGTCCCCGGCGAGTGGAACAACGTGACCAGCCTGCACACGGCCGTGCGTGAGGCCACGGGCGAGTCCGAAGAAGACGTGATCGGCGCCGTCGCCGGCCGTGCGATCGAGCTCTACATGGACCCCGACAACGGCTACCAGCGCGCCGTGTCGCTCTACTCCCTGGTCGACTCCGCTTCGACCTTCGCCGGGTTCACGTCGCTCGCGGCCAAGCTCGGCGAAGACGTGGAGTGGCTCTCGTTCCTCGAGGGCGTCACGCCCAAGCTCGAGACCACCCAGTCGATCGACGCGGGACTCAAGCTCGCCTGCGAGCTCGGCGCCTTCTGCATGACCAACGGCCTGCCCGGCGACAGCATCGGCGACTTCATCGGCGCGCTCTCGAGCTCGGCGAAAGAGGACAAAATGCGCCTCGCCGCGTGGATCGCCTGCGACTGCTTCCTCCCGCTCGGACCGGACTTCATGCAGAAGATCATCGGCGCCGTCGAGTCGGCTTCGGAGAGCGATTTCCTCCAGAGCGGCCTCTTCCAGCGCGTCTCCGAGTACCTCCCCGGCGGTGGCCTCGACGAGAAAAAGGCGCTCGTCGCCACCAACGTGAAGGCGGCCGAAGGCTACGTGAACGGCTTCGTGGCCGAGCGCGGGCTCACCCACGAGGCGTGCTCTCGCGCGTGAAAGAGTTCATCGACGTCAACGAGGATCGCCTCGACTACGCCTCCGCCGTCATCGACATGTCCACCAACTACTTCCTGCACACCGGCACCCAGTCGGTCGCTCGCCGCGTCATCACGCGCGCTTACGGAGAAATCTGACGTGACCCAAGGCCCTGAAATTCCCACCGTCGACCTCGCCGACCTCGCCGATCCCGAGAAGGCGCCGCGCGCCCTCGAAGCCATCCGCACGGGCTTCGGCGTGTACGGCCTCGTCTACGTGAAGACCCACGGCGTCGGCGCGATGAACGAGCTCTACGATCGCTTCGTCGCCTTCACGCAGAAGCCCGACTCGGAGAAGCAGCGCTACAACCGCGAAGACCTCTTCTACCAGCGCGGCTGGACCCCGCCGAACACGGAGAAAGCGGTGCTCGCCGGCGGCCAGCCCGACTTCAAAGAGTGCTGGTTCGCCACGCCCACCGAGATCCCGAAGGACCTTCAGGTGCAGTTCCCCGAGATTTACGCGGAGAACGTGTGGCCCGAAGGCGACCCCGCGTTCCCTGCGCTCTACACCGATCGGGGACGCGAGCTGCACCTCGCGGGGCTCGCGCTCCTCCGCGGCGCCGCGCTCGTGCTCGGGCTCTCGGCCGACACGTTCACCACGCTCTGCGAAGGAGGCCCGCACATCTTCCGCATGCTGCGCTATCTGCCCCTCACCGAAGCGCAGACGGTGCAGAAGCCCTTGTGGGGCGAAGAGCACACCGACTTCAACCTGCTCACGTTGCTCCCCGGCGGACGCTTCCACGACCCCGAAGGCAAGGTGTGCAAGGCTCCCGACGCGGAGAGCGGGCTCTACCTCCGTACGCGGCCCTCGGCCGAGCACCCGGAGGGGCAGCTCGTGCGGGGAACCGCGCCCGAAGGGTGCATCGTGGCGCAGGTCGGGCAGCAGCTCGAGATGCTCACGGGAGGCGCTTTTTTGGCCACTCCGCACGTCATCACGACGCCCGGTGTGGCGGGCTACTCGCGCCTCTCGGCGGCGCACTTCGTCCACGTGCATCCGCACACCATGCTCTTCCCCCTGAAGGAGCTGCGCACCGAGGCCTCGGCGAAGAGCTACAGCCCGCCCGTGCTCGCCGGCACGTACGGCTTGAAGACCCTGGTCGACATCGGCCTTGCGCCGGAAAAGACCCTCGGGCTCCTCGGTTACCGTCACTACGATCGCCTCGCCACCATCCGGAAGGTCGAGTCGAAGGCCTGAGCGACGGACGTCTCGTCGTCGCTCGACCCGAGCCCCGAGCCTCACGCGTTCGCGTGGGCCTCGGGGCTTCGTGCATTTCGTGCCGGGCTCAAAGGGTGCGCGTCGCGCCGGCGGAGCTCATGAGCAGGCGGATCACGCGCTGGCGCTGGCCACGAAACGGCTCGAGCACTTCGAGGAGCCGCGCGTCGTCGTAGGGCTCGTCCACGCCTCCTAGAGCCGTGCACACGGTGCGAGGAAGGTGCACGTCGCCGGTCTGGACCGCGTCCGGGCAGCCCATCGCAGCGCCCATGAAGCTCTCGCGCGTCCAAGGCCCGATGCCCTGAAAATGTCCGAGAATTCGGCGCGCCTCGTCGAACTGGGGTCGCTCGAGCTTCTCGAGTTTTTCCACGTGACGGGCCAGCTTGGCCGCGTTCTTCACGGCGTCGATGCGCTTGCGATCGACCCCGAGTGACGAAAGCTCGAAGACCGGTACGCGCTCCCACTCTTTCGGCCCGAGGGACGTGACGAGCTCGTAGGGGCCCGGGGCACGCTTTCCGTGGCGCTTGCACACCGCGCGGTAAGCCCGCGCCGCCTCGACGAACCGGATGCGCTGCTGGAGCACGATCTGCACGAGCGCGTCGAAGAGCCAGGGGACGCGCACGAGCCGGAACCCACGCTGCGCTTCGGCACGCCGGGCCATGTCGAGCGTGACCGGCACGAAGGCACTCGGGTCGTCGTCGGCTCCCGCGAGCCTCGGCGCGGCGTCGAGCGCGTCGTCCGCACCCGGTCCCCACGCGCGCACCAAGATGCGCGCCGCCCGGGGCTCTTCCGACGACGTCCCTCCCGGAGCGATGCGTGCAAGATGCACGGTCACCGGTCCGTTCTTGCCGAGGTACGATTTGGCGAACCCTCGGTCGTCGCAGAACCCGGTGGGGTCGTGCATGCCGAAGTTGGTGAAGCCGAGCGAGCGGGTGAGCGACACCGAATCGAGGGAAAATTCCCGCTCCCGGGCCTCGCTCACGCGCCGGGCCTCGTCCCTCGCGGGCTGGTCCACGCCCGCACGAACGACCTCCGCGCGTGGTCCTGCTCGTTCACGGCTGAGGCTTCGATTGCTCTTCGAGGCGCGCGCGCACGGTCTCCCAAGGAGAGGGCGCGGCCTGCTTGGGGCCGGGCTTGTAGCCGTGCACGCGAGACTCGCGCCACAGGTTGTAGAGCCGGTAGCAGCCTGCGTGGTGCGGGTCGTCGAGGCTGCCGAGCGAGATGGTGATGGGCGTGGGCGTGCCGTTCGCTCCGGGCTGCAAGAAGCCCTTGTCGAGGTACGACTTGCACGTCGTCGCGTCGACCTCACCGTTCGCCTTGTACTGGGTGAGCAGCTGGTCGCGGGTGAGCCCACCGTCGAGGTAGAGGCTCTCCACTCCCTCGAGGAACGACACCCACGCGCCGAGCACGTCGTCGGTGGTGAACCCGAGTCGGACCGACAGCTCCATGGCGATGTCGTCGGCTTCTTGTTCGGTCGTGTACACGCCGACGCGGTTGTCCCGCAGGTGACCGAGCAGCTTGGCGGCGCTCGCGTCTTTCTTGGCGGCGGCGGCCTGAAGGGCGCGAATGGCGTCGCCGAGCGAGGCGTTGGCCGCGAGCTTGGGCACCGCGTTCGACGTGCGTGCCATGGCCACGGTCACGTCTCCCGTGGCAAGCTCGTCGCCCGTGCTTTGTGCGCCGAGCTTGAGCTTGTCGGCGCAGGCGAGCAGCGCATCTTCGTAGGCGCGGTAGCGTGTCTTGTCGGCCGGGAGGGCCTCTTCGCCGACGTTGAAATGCGGGAGCCCTGCCTGCGCGAGCTTGGCGGCAGCCGAGCATGCGAAGGTGTCACCACCGCGTGGGGCGAGCATGGGCGCGATGCCGTCGAGCAAAAACGGACGCACACGCGCCGAGACCTTGGTGCTCCAGCCGAGACCGCCGATGGGTTGCGCGCCGGAGAGCACGTCGCGGTAGAGCGCCTCGAGCTCGGCCGCGTTCGAGGCGGGCAGGGGACGGCGCGCCGAGCGCGAGTCGCGGTCGAACCAGAAGCTGTACTTCTTCGCGAAGAACGCCGTGCCATGCGAACGGTAGAAGTGTCCGAGCTCGTGCGCGAGCATGACCACGGGCGTGTTCGGATTGCGCATACGCGCGAGGAAATCCGTGGAGAAGCGCACGTACGGCGTGGTCGCGGCGATGGCCGTGTCGTCGCCGAGGGCGTCCGCGCCGCCCTGGCAGGTGGAGCCCGACTTGAAGCTCTGGCCGTCGAACGACAGGTTGCAGCTGGGCTTGCCCGAGTTCCAGAGCGAGACCACCTCGGACGCGATCCACCCTTTGGGCTTCAAGCATTGGAACGCGCCCGCCGAGGCGCTGTCCTGGGAGACGAAGGTGATGGCCGCAACTTGCGGATCGGTGGCCTTCCTCGCGAACGGGGCGCCCAGGCACGTGGGTAGGGTGGTGACCCAGCCGTTGAAGGTGCTGGATGAGCGCACCACCTTGATGACCGGCTTGGGGGCCACGAGCTTCTGGCCGAAGCGCCGCAGGCTGTCGTCACGGACGATTTGGTCGATGCGATCGGCCCACGTTTGAAGCCACACGGTGGCCGGATCGGTGTCCGGGAGGTCGGCGTCCGGGTAGGGGCCTTCGGTCGAGTCGTGCACGCGAAGGGCGTCTTCGTAAGGCGTGTCGATCCAGAGGTACCGGGAGTTCTGCGGGACCAGCTCGCCCACCGTGTGATTCGAGAACGAATCGTCGGTTGCGTCTTCGACCGGGGTTTCCGCGCTGCAGGCGACGAGTGCGAGGCCGGCCAAGAGGCCTCCCACGCAGACGGAACGAAGGCTCGTGTGGCTCATCGAAGGTACCTTGGAGACGCGGATTCCCACGTTCTTCTTCTAGCCGATTCTGGCCCCTCGGCCCAGGCCGATCCGCTCGAATCCGCGAGACTTTTCCGAATCGTCCGCCCGTTCGGTGCTCCTCCTTCGGCTCAGGGGTTGTCGGGCAACCGAGGCGCAAGCAGCGTGTGCAGCGAGTCGACCAGGTCTCGGACGAAGCCCTCGCGGTCGATGGGGAAACCCTGTTCGGTGAGGCGCGCGAAGTCGGCGACCGACGTGTAAAGCAAGGAGGCGACGCGCATCATGCGGAGGATCAAGAGCTCGGGAGGCAGCGGCGCGGCGAGCACCATCATGCGCCGTGAGATCTCGCTCGCGCCCTCGCCGCTGGCGACGCGCATGGACGTGAGAGGCATGGTTTTGCTGGTGACGAGCTCGGTGCAGAGGGCGAGGTAGGCCGCTCCACCATCGGGGTCGTCGAGCTTCCCGACGATCGGGCGCACGAGCAAATCGACCAAGCCGTGCAGGGTGGTCGGCGCTTCGGGACCGGCCAGCGTGCGAAGCCAACCTTCTTGGATCGGCAGCGAGTGACGCTCGAGGAGCGACTCGACCAGGCCGCGTTTGTCTCCGAAGTGGTAGACCGTGGCCGACGGATTCCGCTGACCAGCGGAAGCTGCGATCTCACGAAGCGACACTTGTTCCGAGCCGCGCGTGAGAAAGAGCTGCTCGGCGGCGCGAATCAAGGCGAGGCGAGTGGCTTCGCTGCGTTTCATCACCGCTTGCGTTCATTGCGCAAATCTCGAGGCTCGACAAGCGCTGCGAGAACGCTCGCATCGGGCGAGCCCCGTGGGCGTGGTCGGGTGCGCACGGCGTAGGCCGACTTACGGTACGATCCGAGCGGTTCGTGCTCCAGGGCCTCGAGCGCAGCGAAAACCGCGTGCACGAGCGCTCCACGCTGTCTTGCTCGTTTCTTGGCGAGCGGGACGGTAAAGACCGCGAGAACCAAGAGCCCTGCTCCTGCCGTGGCGACCGCGAACGCGAGCGCTGCGAGGAGCACGAGGGGGGAGTCCAAGGTCTCGGCCGTGACCTCCACGCCGAGCTCTCCTGCTTCGCGCGTCTTGGTCGTCGCGGACAGTCGAATGCGCCCGAGGAGCGAGCGCGTCTCGACCACGAAACGGCAGGTCTCGCCGAGTACCTCGTGCACCTCCGTACGAGCTGGAGGCTCCGGTCCGAGTGTTTCGCTCAAGAGGTTCGCGAGCACGGCCTCGACGGCACGTCGCGGGAGAGTGAAGACACGCTCCTCACGATGCACGCCATGAAGGCCGTCACGCTCCAGGGACACACGAGCAGTCTACACCTGCGCGAGGATACGCCCGAGGTCGGCCGCGAGCGCGTGCGTCTCGGAGGCCGCGAGCGACGGCGCGTAGATGCGAGCGTCCAGGCCGAATCCCGTGCGCACCGAAGCGACCTTCCGATCGGCACGCAGAAGCTCTGCGGCCTGGCGCTCCGCCTCGTCTTGCGGGAGGCCGTGCGCGACGAGCGGAAGCCCCTGGTCGTCGGCCAGGAGCGCGCCCTCGGGAGCTCGCTTGGCGAGCAGGTGTCCGACGGCCAACCACGGGTTTTCAGAGCGGATTTCGCGGCGTTCCAAGTTCATGACGCGATGCTTTCGCGAACACGGGGCGCGGGCCAAGTGTTCGGCGTAAGAAGCCGTCGCGTGACCGGGGAATCAGCGTCGCGAGGGCGCGCGAACCACGACCGCCGACGCGTTGCCGTAGAACCCGAGCGACGTGACGAGCACCGTCTCCACCTCTCTCGGGGGCTTGCCGGAGATCACGATCGAAGGCGGCGCGCCCTCGAGCCAGGCCAGGGCGGACGCGAGCCCGAACGCGCCGCCTGCGCCGAGCGTCTCGCCGAGCACGAGCTTGGGCGCGGCCAGGCACATGTCCTGTCCGAAGACGCGGTCGAGCGCGAGCCTCTCGGCTTCGTCGGCGCGGTGCAGACCGGACATGCTGGTGGCGACCACGTCCACGTCCGAGGGGTCGAGCTTGGCGTCCGCGAGCGCTTCCAGCACGGCGCGACCGAGTGCATCGCCCGAAGGTCCGATGAGCGTCGAGCCCTCTTCGGGCGATTCGAACGAGGTCCCGTAGCCGACGATCTCGGCCAGAATTCGCGCATCGCGAGCCTTCGCGATCTTCTCGCGCTCCACCACCACGAAGGCCGCGCCTTCTCCGAGCGACAGGTGACCGACCTCACGCACGTGGTCGGGATGATCGAGCGTTCCGAGCAGCGAAAACGCGAGAAAAAGCGCCTCGTGCATGGCCTCGGCCCCGCCCACCAGCATGGCGTCGGCGCGACCGTTCGCGAGGTGGATGTCCGCGCACGCCACCGCATCGAGCGCGCCGCAGTTGCCGTCCGAGACGGCCACGTTGAGCGCGCGCAGACCCTCCCAGATGCTCACGTAGCCGCTCGCGGAGTTGGCCACGGTGTTGGGGAAGACGGCCGGGTTGATGTAGCGAGGGTCCTCGAGCTTGGCCACGCGGTTGAGCTCGGTGATGGCCTCGAGGCTGCCGTACGCGTTGGAGCAGGCGATGCCCACACGCTCGGGCGAGAGCGCGGCGAACACGTTGTCCTTCTTGAGGCCCGAGTCGGCCAGGGCGAGCCGTGCGGCCACGATGGACAACTTGGTGAGCCGGTCGAGCGTGCGCAGGCCCTTGTCGCCCAGGTACTTGGAGGCGTCGAAGCCGGGCACCTCGAAGGCTCGCGCGTTCGGGTACTTCGAGAGGTCGAGCGTGGTGAGCTTCCGCGAGGGATCGGGCACGAGCGCCTTGGGCTCGCGAAGGGCGGCCAAGAAGGCCTCGCGGCCGATGCCGACGGTGGACGTGACTCCGTATCCGGTGACGGCGCGCGGGAGCATCAGAGGGCCTCCCGTACGGGGGGAAGCGGCAAAACCCCGGGTTTCGCGAAGCAGGCCACCGCGTTGTAGCCGCCGAAGGCGAGCGAATTGTTGAGCACGATGTCGGCCTTTCCTTTGCGCGCCAGGTTGGCCACCACGTCGAGATCGCACTCGGGATCGGGCGTCTCGTAGCCGGCGGTGGGCGGGTAGATTCCGGTCTCGAGGGTGAAGACGCAGCCCACCGCTTCGATGGCGCTCGCCGCGCCCATGCAGTGACCGATGAGGCTCTTCATGCTGCTGATGGGCACGCGCCGATCACCGAATACGTCGTTCATGACCTTGGCTTCGGCGGCGTCGTTGGCCTTGGTGCCCGTGCCGTGCGCGTTCACGAAGTCGATCGCGTTCGAGTCGATGCCCGAGCGCTCGATGGCCTGGCGCATGGCCTCGATGCTCCCGACCGCCTCGGGGTGGGGCCGCGTGATGTGGTAGCCGTCGCAGGTGATGCCGTAGCCGCCGACCTCGGCGCACGCCGTAGCGCCGCGCTTCACGGCGTGCGCTTCGCTCTCGAGCACGAGCACGGCCGCGCCTTCGCCCACGATGAGACCCTGACGATTCAGGTCGAAAGGCTGGCAGCGCTGCGTGGCCATGGCGGCGAGCCGCGCGAAGCCCGAGTACTGCAGCTCTTGCAGGATCTCCGTCGCGCCGGCGAGCACCACGTCGGCGCGTCCCTGACGGATGAGGTCGGCACCGTAGCCGATGGCGTAATTTCCAGCCGCGCAGGCCGCGGGCAGGGCGATCACGGTTCCCTCGGTTCCGAACGCACGCGCGAGGTGGATGGGAAGCAGGGTCGAGCCGTACTTGGGAAGGTGGGCGCGGCGCACCGCCGAGATGCCGCGGGCGATCCAGGTGCGGTCGATGTCGCCGAGCACGTCGGCTTCGCCCATGGTCGTGCCCACTACGACCGAGGTGCGCGGGCCGCCGAGGTGGCTCGGGCGGATGTGGGCGTCTTCCACGGCCATTCGAGCGGCGGCGAGCGCCATGGCCGAGCACCTACCCATGCGGCGCGTCTCGGCCGCGGTGAGGTGGTCTCGCGCGTGAAAGGCCTTCACCTCTCCGCCGAAGTCGCGGCCGATGCGGCTCGTGTCGAAGGACTCGACTCGAGAGATTCCGCTCTTGCCTTCGGCGAGAGCCTCGAAGAAGGCGCGACGGCCGAGCCCGATGGAGCTGACCACGCCCAAGCCGGTAACCAAGACCCGTGCAGGATTCACACGGCGCCTCTTAGCATCGCTCCCGCCGGTTCGGAGAGCCGTCTTCGGCCAGCCCGAGCGGACGCCGTTTTTGCGTCGCTTGCGGGCTCGGGGCCCTACTTACACGAGCCGCAATAGATGTAGCCGCCGCAGCCGTTCGCCTGGTTTCCGCAGCGCCCCAGGCACGACAAGGTCGTCTTCGGTTTGCAGCCGCACACGCCCTCCACGCCGCCCCCGCCGCAGGTTTGGCCGGTGCCCGTACAGTTCACCGTGCCGCAATCCACCATGCCTCCGCAGCCGTCGCTCGTGCTTCCGCAAGGCTTCTTCGCCTTGTCGACCACCTTGCAGATGTCGTCCTTCGTCTTGGGCATACAGGGGACGGGGAGGCAGCGATTCTCGGAGCCGCAGTAGAGCGGAGCGGGAAATCCTGCGTCCCCGGAATCGGGGCGGCTTCCGTCCGTCCCGGCGTCGGCGCCGCCCGAAACCTCGCAGGTGCCGCAGAAAATCACGTTGCCGGTGCAGCCGTCGGTGAGCTGGCCACAGGTGGCGCCGGCCGATTTGCACGTTCGTGGAAGGCAGGCGCAGCGGTTGTCGACGCACTGGCTCGCGCCGCCGCAGGTCCCGCAGTCGAGCGCGCGCCCACAGCCGTCGGAAATCGTCCCGCAAGCGTCGTCGGGGCAGAGACGCGGCTCGCAGCTGGCCGCGGGACCCGCGTCGGCGGAGTCCGGCATATACGCCGCGCTGCACCCATCGACCCCGAGCGCACCGAGCACCGATGCCGCGAGCAAAACGAGCGGGACGAGCTTCCCGAGGCCGTTGGAGCGCACCCCCATGGGGCGAGCTTAGCAGTGTGCCGCCCGAGGCGCAGTCGGGTGTGCGCGCCGGTCGGAACCTCGCCGACGTGGTGCGGCAAGCCCGAGGAGCATCGAGCGACGGCTGAACCGCGAATGTTCCTACGCACAAAGGTGCGCGATTTACGCGCAATAATCCTTGTTTCGACGCCTTGCGCCGGGGACCCGCCCAAAGTAATGCGAGGCCGCGCATGAACGATCCCAAGCTTGTCCCGCCCACCCTGGTCGACGCCGTCGACGAGCTCGCGCGCACCAGCAGCCTCGGCTTCACCTTCATGCGTGCGGACGGCACCGAGCGCACCATGCCCTTCGTGGAGATCCGCGAAGAAGCGCGGCGTCGCGCCTGCCACTTCGCCTCGCGCGGTCTCGTGAAGGGCGACCGTCTCGCCATCGTGGTGCCGGACCCGGAAGAGTTCGTGCTCTCGTTCTTGGGAGCCATCTTCGCGGGCGTGGTGCCGGTACCGATGGTGCCGCAGCTCTCCTTCAAGAACGTCGAGACCTACCACGACACCGTGGCGCACATCGCCAAGGCCTCGGGCGCCAAGCTCTTGCTCACCAACGAAGCGACGCGCCCCTACGTGGAGCCGGCCGCGGCGCGTGTCGAGGGCCTCGGACCGCTGCTGACCACGGCCGATATCGCCGGCCCGATGAGCGGCGAAGTGAAGGCCGACGTCACCGGCGACGACCTCTGCTTTCTGCAGTTCACTTCCGGCTCCACCTCGAAGCCGAAGGGCGTGGTGGTCACCCACCGAAACCTCGCCTGGAACTCGCAGAGCTTCATGATCCACGGCCTCGAGAAGGACTCGTCCTTCGACAAGGGCGTGAGCTGGCTACCGCTCTTCCACGACATGGGCCTCATCGGCTTCGTGATCGGCCCGCTCTTCACGAACATTCCCGTGGTGTTTCTTCCCACGGCGAGCTTCGTGCGAAACCCCCGCCTCTGGCTCGACACCATCCACAAGCACCGCGGCACCATCACCTACGCGCCGAACTTCGCCTACCAGCTGGTTTCGAAGCGCCTCAAGGAGAAGGACGTGGAGGGCTGGGATCTCTCGTGCATGCGCCGCACGGGCTGTGGAGCCGAGCCCATCCAGGCCCGCACGCTGCGCGAATTCTCGGACAAGCTCGCTCCGGCCAAGTTCGATCCGAAGAGCTTCATCCCTTCGTACGGCATGGCCGAGGCCACGCTCGCCATCACCTTCACGCCGCTCGGCAAGGGCCTGCGTTCCGACAAGATCGACCCGAAGGAGCGCGAGAACGCGGTTGCTCAGCCGTCGACCGCGGAAGACGCACACGAGCTCGTCAACTGCGGCCGCCCGTTCCCCGACCACGAAGTCGCCATCGTCGACGAGCAGGGAAATCGCTTGCCCGATCGCAAGGTGGGCGAGATCGTCACGCGCGGCCCGAGCATCTGCCAGGGCTACTACCGCGAGCCCGAGCTCACCGAAGCCGCCTTCAAGGACGGCTGGCTGCACACGGGCGACCTCGGCTACACGATCGACGGCGAGGTCTTCGTCTGCGGGCGCCTGAAAGACCTCATCATCATCCGCGGCCGCAACTTCTACCCGAACGACATCGAGTGGGTGGTGAGCGAGCTACCGGGCGTTCGCCGCGGCAACGTGGTCGCGTTCAGTGTGGACGGCGCCGAGGGCGAAGAGCTCGTGATCTGCGCCGAGGCCTTCCAGAGCGAAGCCAAGGGTCTCACCGAGACCATCTCGCAAGCTGTGCTCGCCCACTTCTCGCTCAACGTGTACAAGGTCGTGATCGTTCCCCAGGGGACTTTGCCACGTACCTCGAGCGGCAAGGCCCAACGGCGGAAGACCAAGCAAATGTTCTTGGCGGGCTCGCTCGCCCAGGCACAGCGCGTGCAAGAGGGAGCCACCGAGCCCTCTCCCAGCGTCTGAGCCGCCAAGCACGACTTCACGGACACCATAAGGCAAAGGACACGAAAGAGATGGCCATGAACCGCACCGAGCTCCTCAAGTTGTTCGAAACGACCGCCACCGAGGTCGTCGAGAAGGACTTCAAGAACATCTCGGAGGGCACCGTCATCAGCGAGCTCGGCATCGACTCGCTCGGCATGCTCGAAATCGTGGGCGCGATGGAGCGAAAGCTCAAGATTCAGATCCCGGACGAGTCGTTGGCCGGCCTTCAGACCGTGAAGGACATGCTCGACGCCGTCGAAAAGCGCATCACCGCGTCCGCCTGATCCCCGTCGGTCGTTCCGCGCGCACGTCCGCTCGGAACACCGCCTTTCGTCGAAGGAAAGAAGTCATGTCCTTGGAAAACTTGAAAGAAGAGCTCCGCGCCCTCATCAGCGAAATCGCCGAAGTCGACGAGATCCCGGACGACAAGCACTTCAAGGACCTCGGCATCGACTCGATGATGGGCGTCGAGATCGTCGCCGCCATCGAGCGCCAGTACCACGTGAAGATCGACGACTCGGAGCTCAAGGAAATCTCGACGCTCAACAAGTCGTACGACCTCGTGCTCTCGAAGCTCGAGACGCGCGACACGATGGTCGTCGCGCAGTCCGCGGAGTGAGCGACGCGCGTCGCGCAGCGGACGCTTCGCGGAGCGGTTCCTCGGGAGACGACACGCACGGCGCGTTCGTCTCCAAGCGCGGCGAGTACGTCTGCCGCGTACGCTACCAAGACACGGACAAGGCCGGCGTGGTCCACCACGCGGCCTATCTTGGTTTTTTGGAGGCGGCTCGCATCGAGTTCTTTCGCGACAACGGCTTCGACTACGCCGCGTTCGAGCGCGAGACCCAGACCGGCATGCCGGTCGTGGACGCGTTCCTCCGCTACCGCGCCCCGGCTCGCTTCGACGACGAGCTCCTGATCGAGACGAAGATCGTGGAGGCCTCGCGCTTCACCGCGCGTGTGTCCGGAACCGTGCGTCGGGGCGAGCGTGTGCTCGTGGAATCGTCGGTGCGCCTCGCGTGCGTCCACATGACGCTCGAGACGCCCACGCGCATGCCGCGCGCGCTCTACGACGCCTGCCTCGAGCCCGGCTACGCCCTCTGACCGCACGAGCGCGACGGACGAGGCGCGCCCAGCGAAAATCGACGGCGGCCGAGGAGGACCCTCGTGCCGCCGTTCGTTCGTTCGGACGTGCGATCGTCCGAAGGGTCAGAGATCCTTCAGCGTGAGGCTCGCGATGTAGTCCATCTTCCCGAGCGGCACGCCGTTGTGGCGGAGGATGGCGTACGCCGTCGTGAGGTGGAAATAGAAGTTCGGGATCGCCATCTCACGGGCGTAGTCCGCGCCCAGCATGCCTTTGCCCGGGATGAACGGAAGCTTCACCATGCGGGTCTCCGCGCCCTCGAAGTCTTTGGCGGTGACGCTCTCCACGTACGACTTGCAGGTGGCGATGCGCGCGCGAATCTCCGACCAGGTCTTCTCGGTGTCGGGGTGGGAGGGCGGCTCTTTGCCGGAGAGGCGAGCGGCGGCGGTCTTGGCGGCGTCGCAGGCGGCCTGGATCTGGCGCACGAGCGGGTACTGGTCCGGCACGAGGCGAGCCGTGAGCAAAACCTCGGGATCGAAGTTCTTCTCTTTGGCGTGGGCTTCGGCCTTGTCGAGGAAGCTCGACAGGTTGCCGAGCATCTTGGTGAAGATGGGAAGGGTGTCGTCGTACAGGGACATCGGGTTCTCTCTCCTCGAGCGCCGCGGCCCTCGCCGCCGATGGGGAGGTCACGCTCGGCGCTCGTCCACGCGCACGGTAGCGCACGACGTTCGCTTGTCATCGGGTCTCGCTTCCTTTTTCGATGGAGCTTCCCTGCCGGAGGCTGACGCGCCGTGACGTGTGGACGCGCAGCGCGCGCGGCCTGGAGTCGTGGCATCCTGACGGCCATGAAAGACGCGTCGCCTTCTTCGCTCGTTCGTCCTCGAGGCTCTCGTGTTCGTGCGTTCGGCCTGCTCTCGTGTCTGGCGCTCTTCGGGGCCCTCTACGGCGCGATGGGTGCAGGATGCAGCGATGGGGACGCCACGTCGCTCGACGGAGGCCCGTCCGGCACGAGCACCCCCACCTCGACGAGCCCGACCGGGAGCGGCACCGGCACGACGGCGCCCGTCCCGGACGGCTCGGTGCCGCAAGATGCCGCGCCCGGGAGCGACGCCGGAGCCGACGCGGCCCCGGTGGACCCGTTCACCGGCGTGCCCGCCGCGACCTTGGTGAAAGGCGCGTTCGTGTTCCTCGAGGGCCCCTTGTGGCTCGCCGCGCAAAACAAGCTCATTTTCAGCGACGTCCAGGGAAACCGCATCTATCAGCTCGTCCCTCCCGCCACGACCGCCACCGACTTCCGCAACCCAAGCGGAGGGGCCAACGGCAACGCGATCGACAAGAACGGTGTACTTTACACGTGCGAGCACACGAACCACCGGGTCTCCCGCACGCTCGCGAACGGCACGGTCGAGCCGGTGGTCGAGACGTTCGGCGGCAAGAAGCTCAACTCGCCCAACGACGTGATCGTGCGGTCGGACCTCAACGTGTACTTCACCGATCCCGACTACGCGGCCGACGCGTCCAATCGACAGGCCAAGCAGAACGTCTTCCGCGTGGCGCCGGGCGGAGCGGTCACTGTGGTCGACGACACGCTCGAGAAGCCCAACGGCATCGCGCTCTCCCCCGACCAAAACACGCTCTACGTGGCCGTCGCGAGCGGCAAGACCGTGCGGAAGTACCCCATCGCGGCGGACGGCTCGGTGGGCGCAGGCTCGCTCTTCGCCACCTGCGACGGCACGAGCCCGGACGGTATCGCCGTGGACGACGCCGGCAACCTCTACGCGGCCACCTCGAAGGGCGTCGAGATCTTCACGCCCGCCGGCGTTCGGCTCGGCACGGTCACGGTGCCGCAGCAGCCGGCCAACGTCGCGTTTGGAGGCACTGACCGCCGCACGCTCTACGTCACCGCGCGTACGGGCCTCTATTCGACGCGCGCCAACGTGGCCGGTCCTCCCTGACCGATTGGTGCTCCCCGGCTCCTCGGCTCCTGGGGCGGCTCGCGCCTTCGACGGGGAATCTTCGCGGCTGCGGCTCGGACCGCGGCCGGCGGGGCGATTTGCGACAAAAAGAGGGCAAAAAAGCGCTATGAGCCCTCTTCGATATGTCCTCCCAGCTCTTCGACAAGGTCCCTTCCGAGCTCGACTTCCCCAAGGAAGAGCGCGAAGTTCTCGCGCTCTGGCGCGACATTCAGGTCTTCGAGAAGACGCTCGAGCGTCCCGGACCGAAGGGGCCCTGGGTCTTCTACGAAGGGCCGCCCACGGCGAACGGCCTGCCGCACAACGGGCACGTGCTCACGCGCGTCGTGAAGGATCTCTTCCCGCGGTACAAGACCATGCGCGGCTACACCGTGCCGCGAAAAGCCGGCTGGGACACGCACGGCCTGCCCGTCGAGGTCGAGGTGGAGAAAGAGCTCCACATCCACGGCAAAGCCGCCATCGAGGCGTACGGCGTGGAGCCCTTCGTGAAGAAGTGCATCGCGTCGGTCTTCCGCTACACGAAAGAGTGGGAAGAGCAGACCGAGCGCGTCGCCTACTGGACCGACCTCGACAAGGCCTACGTCACGTACCACAAGAGCTACGTCGAGAGCGTCTGGTGGGCGCTGTCGGAGCTCTTCAAGCGTGGGCTTCTCTACCAAGGCCACAAGGTGGTCTGGTGGTGGGCGCAGGGCGGCACCGCGCTCTCCGCCGGTGAGGTCGGTCAGGGCTACAAGCAGGTCGACGACCCGAGCGTGTACGTCACGTTCCCGGTCCGCGAGACCCGTGGACAAGCCGCGCTCGAAGGCGCCGAGCTGCTCGTGTGGACGACCACCCCGTGGACCTTGCCGTCCAACATGTACGCGGCCGTGAACGCGGGCTTCACCTACGTGGTGGTGGAAGACCTCGCGCCGGGCAAGAAGCTCGTGCTCGCCGAGGGCCTGCTCGAGGGCATCGCCAAGAAGCTCAAGGCCACGCCCAAGGTGCTCGCCAAGATCACCGGAAAAGACCTCGTGGGCGTCGGTTACGAGCCGCCCTTCGATCTCTACGCGACAGAAGCCGCGGGGCACGCGCCCGTGTGGAAGGTCCTCGCCGCCGACTTCGTCACCCTCGACGCCGGTACGGGCATCGTGCACGTGGCGCCCGCGTTCGGTGAAGACGACCACAAGGCGCACCAAAAGCTCCGTGTGGAATACAAGGATCTCCCGCTCTTCTGCGCGGTCTCTCCGGACGGCACCTTCGTGCCCGAGCTCACGGCCTACGCCGGGCGCTGGGTGAAAGACTGCGACAAGGAGATCTCCCACGAGCTCAAGGGGCGCGGCAGGCTCGTGCTGGCCGAGACCTACCGCCACGACTACCCGTTCTGCTGGCGCGCGGACTCCGATCCACTCATCCAGTTCGCCCGGCCGGCTTGGTACATCCGCACGACCGAGGTCATCGAGCGGGCCAAGCAGAACAACCAGAACGTGTCGTGGTTCCCGCCCCACATCAAGGACGGGCGCTTCGGCGACTTCCTCGACAACAACGTCGACTGGGCGCTCTCGCGCGAGCGCTACTGGGGCACGCCGCTCAACATCTGGATCAACGACGTGTCCGGCAAGATGGAAGCGCCGGCCAGCATGGCCGAGATCCTGGCCAAGAACCCGAACGCCTTCGAGTCGTTCGAGGCCGCGAAGAAGGCCGATCCGAGCCTCTCGGACGACCTCGTGGTGCACAAGCCCTGGATCGACCAGGTGACCTGGCAGAACCCGGGCGAAGAGGGCACGTACCGCCGCGTGCCCGAGGTCATCGATTGCTGGTTCGACTCCGGCTGCATGCCGTTCGCCCAGTGGGGCTACCCGCACCAGGGCCAGGAAACGTTCAAGAAGAGCTTCCCGGCGGACTTCATCTCCGAGGCCATCGACCAGACGCGCGGGTGGTTTTACTCGCTGCTCATGATCTCGACGCTCGTGTTCGACGACGACACGCGCGCGCGCCTCGGTCTGCCCCGAGAGACCCTCCCGCACCCGTACAAGTCGTGCGTGGTGCTCGGTCACGTGACCGACAAAGAAGGGAAGAAGGAGTCCAAGTCGAAGGGCAACTACACCCCGCCCGACGTCATCTTCGACGACGTGAAGATGGACTTCTTGGTGGCCGGCGAGGCCGAAAAAGCGCCTCCCGCGGGCACCGTGCTGGTGAGCCGAGAAGACCTCGAGGGGCTCGATCTCCAAGAGGGCGCCAAGGTGCAGGTGTTCCACCCGAGCCGCGAAGCAAACTCGCGCCTCTTCGTGGTGGGCGTGCAGAAGAAGCTCCGTCGTCGCGCCATCGTGCTCCACCCGGACGACGCCAAGGCGCTCGGCGTGCACGCGGCGGGCGACCAAGCCATCAAGGTGATCGACGTGCCGAGCCTGCCCGCGGACGAGCGGGTCACGCTGCGCGACCCGAGCGCGTCGGCCCCCGGCGCGGACGCCTTCCGCTGGTTCTTCTACGCGTCGAACCCGCCGTGGAGCTCCACCCGCCACTCGCTCTCCAACGTGCGCGAGACGCAGAAGCAGACCCTCGTGCGCCTGCGGAACGTCTATTCGTTCTTCACTCTCTACGCGAACATCGACGGCTTCGACCCTCGCTCGCCCAGCCCGGAGATCGGCAAACGCAGCGAGCTCGACCGCTGGATCACGAGCGAGCTGCACGCCATGCTCGCCCACGTCACACGCGCCCTCGACGGTTTCGACATCCACGGCGCTGCCACCGAGATCGCGAGCTTCGTCGACGGCCTGTCCAACTGGTACGTGCGCAGGTCGCGTGAGCGCTTCTGGCGTTCGGGCTGGGACGACGACAAACGCGCCGCCTACGCCACGCTCTACGAGGTGCTGGTCACGCTCTCCAAGGTGCTCGCGCCCTTCGTGCCCTTCGCCGCCGAGCGCATGCACCAGAACCTCTCGCGCAAGCCCTTCGGGGAGAACGCTCCGGAGAGCGTGCACCTCGCGGATTGGCCGTCGGCCGACGAATCCCTCATCGACGAAGCGCTCGCCCGCAAAATGGCCGGCGTGCGTGAGCTCGTGAGCCTCGGCCTTCAAGTGCGCACTCAGGCCAAGCTCAAGGTGCGGCAGCCCCTCCGCGTGGCGCACCTCGTGCTGGCCGATCACGCCCTGCGCGAGAGCCTCGAGTCGGCCACGTCCATGATCCGCGACGAGCTGAACGTGCTCGGAGTGTCCTTCGTGGAAGGTGCCGAGGTGGAGACGTACGTCTCGTACAAGCTCAAGCCGAACTTCCGCACCCTCGGTCAGCGAGGTCTCGGCAAAGAGGCCCAGGCCCTCAAGAAGACCCTCGGCGAGCTCTCCGCCGCCGACGCGGGAGCTCTCGTGGCCGCGCTCCGCTCCGGCAAAGGCGCGGAGCACGGTGGCGTCACGCTCGCCCTCGAAGACGTCGAGGTCGCCTTCGAGACCAAAGAAGGCTTCTCGGCGGCGGGCGGACGAGTCGGCGTGGTGGTGCTCGACGCCCGCATCGACGACGAGCTCAAGCGGCTCGGCCTGGTCCGCGAGATCGCGAATCGTGTGCAAAATGCACGCAAAGAGGCGAAGCTCGAGCTCTCGGATCGCATCACGCTCGAAGTCACCTGCCCGAAGGAGCTCGTCGAGGCCATCGAGGCCCACCGCGCGAGCCTCTCGGAAGACGTGCTCGCCGTCTCGTTGGTCGCGTCGGAGGCCGCCGGAACGGGGAGCGCCGACCACGTCGAGGCGACCGAGGTCGAAGGCATGAGCGTCGAGATCCGACTTCGTAAGCACGTCTGAGCACGAGCTGTCACGGCTCGATTCGTCGAAGGTCGGTCTTTCGACACCCTGCACGCGCGAGGACTCGCTCTTCGCGCGTGCAGTCTTTCGTGGAGGTCTCGGCAACCGTTCAGTAGCCGTCGCGCGCTCGTGTCACGATCGCGTGTTCGACTCCGCGTGCGATGCGATCTCGCGTGATGCGTCCATCCCGCCTCTGATAGTCTCGGAGAGTCGACCGCAACACGCGGAAGGGGCGATGAGCAAGACGTCGAAAAAAGAACCGCGCCTCTCCATGTTCGCCGGAGGCGGAGCCCATCTCGCGCGCCTCGCCAAGGCGGAGTCCGCCCCTTCTTCACGCGAACGGACCCGTCCGCCGCGTGCCAAGAAGATCGCCCGGCCCGAGCGTCCGGCCCCGGTCGACGAGCGCCTCGACAAGGTCACGCGTGGACGCGTGCTCGAAGAGCTGGACGCCGCGCTCAAGCGAAAGCCCGTCTCGGAGGCCAAGCTGGCCGGCGTGATCCGGTCTCTTGGCGGCTCGAGCGCTTCGCTTCGCCAAGAGCTGTTCCGTGCGGCCGAGCTCTTCGTGAAGCGAGGCACGCTCGGTCGCGAGCTTTGGGCCGCCAGCGTTCGCACCCTGGTCGAGGCCGACCACGAAGGCACCTCGAGCCTGCTCGCGCGCGCGCTCCTGGAAGACGAAGGCGGAGGTCCAGCGACCCTCTCGGCCGCAGCGCTCTCGGCCGCGCCGGAGCTCGTCGCGCCGCTCGCCAAGCTCGCTTCGGGCGGCAAGCCGTTCGTGGCGTTCTCCGCGGAGATCGCTCGTGCGCTGCGCGGCGACTCGTCGGGTGCCCACTTGTTGCACCTTGCACCGATCATCAAAGAAGCGCATCGCGTGGCCCTCTCGACCGACGTGGTCGTGCCGCTCGTGCGCGCGCTCTCCACGGGTGTACACGCCGGGCGTGAGGGGCACGGCGCGCGCCTCGCTCCCGGTTTCGAGGTGCTGCGTTCGGCCGAGCGCCATCTCGGACGTTGGCTCGTGTTCGCCGAAGCCGTGGTGCTCGGAGGGGACGTGTCACCGGAGCTCGAAGCACGTGAGAAGTCGCGTTCGGGGCCCGATTCGTCGCGCAGCGCGTGGGGCCTCGTGGCCTGGGCGCTCGGAAGCGCGAAAGCGAAACGTGACGGTCAGCCGGTCCCGCCGGCGCCCGAGACCCGCCCGACCACCGAGCTCGCGGCTCGCCTCTCGGACCGCCCCAGCGCCGACAAGGATCTGTCGTTCCTCTTCCGCCTCGCCGCGGAAGGCGTACCCTCCGCCAAGGTGATGCTCGAGGCGCTCGCGAAAAATCCCTTGGAAGACGAGGCGACGGTCCG
Organism: Polyangiaceae bacterium; assembly: GCA_965225775.1. Classification (GTDB taxonomy): domain Bacteria; phylum Myxococcota_A; class Polyangia; order Polyangiales; family Polyangiaceae; genus JAAFHV01. Next base: position 1,109,346 of record OZ245328.1, read on the forward strand.
CGCCGTGATGCACCTCGCGCGGGACTACGGACGCGCCGAGCTCGGGGCTTCGCTGGTTTCGTGCGCGAGCGCGGCGAAGAACGAGGACCTCCGTGGTCTCGCGCTCGGTGCCGCGTGGGACGCCGGCGCTCACGAAGAGGCCAAGGTCCTCGCGGACGAGGTCCTGGCGACCAAGCACCTCGGAAACGTGGCGTGGGCAGCGCGCGTGCGCATGGCCTCGCAGGGCACATTGGTCGGACGCGTCGTGACCGAGGGCCACGTTCGTCGGCTCATGTGGGGCTCGGTCGAGTGAAGCCTCGGGCGGCGCTTGCGTTCGTTCTCGCGCTCGCCGCCGCGTACACGAAGGGCGCCGTCTCCGATGTCCGCGCCGATACGGCGGTCGCTCCCGTGCCGTCGGAGATGGTTCTCTACGCCGATCGTGACGACGACGACGCGGACGGAGTGGTCGACGGCCGGTCCTCGCAGCTTTCGGCTCGGGCCCGTGCCGATTTGGTCGCCCTGCCGCCTTCTTTCGCGGGAAAAAAACTCGCGTTGGAAGGCGACGTCGCGCGCGTCGTGCTGCAAGGTCGACCGCTCGCTCTCCCCACCAACGTGCCCGCAGGCTCGGAGCTCCAAGGCCTCCGGGCAGGCCGCGCGAAGCTCGTAGTGGGGGAGGGCCGAGACCTCCACGAGATCGGGCTGCGTGTCGTCGCGTTCGCGCTCGAAGACGTCAAATCCGCCGAGCTCGACGCGGGCAAGACGCACCTGACCTTCTCGCGGGCGTTCCCCGAGGCCTCTCCGATGGCCGACCCGGACGGCTTTCGCGTGGTCGTGCGAGGTGCCCGGACCGCTCCGACGGTGGACGTGGTTTCTCTCTCGGCCAAGGGGCGCGTGCTCGACGCTCTGCGCGGAGTCCCGGTGGACGCGCCCTGCGAGGCACCTCGCGCCACGCCCGATCGGCCCGCCGAGCCCGTTTCGTCCGAGCCTTGCGCGCGCTCGCGAACGCTTCGCTTGGTGGTCGATCGTATCGACCGTGATCACCAAGGCTCGCTCGGTCGCAGCCTGCTCGCCGAGGTGGGCGGCCTGGTCGTGGTCGCCGAAGCGGGAAAGAAGCGCACGTCGATCCACGTGGGCGGACCGCGAGACACGCCGCGAGGCCCCATGGCGCGCCTGCGGCTACGTGTAAAGTCCACGATGTTCCGGGCCGAGAAGACCGGAAAACCCGCGCTCTTCGCCAACGAGGGGGCGGCCCTCGAGTCGATGCGCGCCGACTTCGACGACGCGGCCAGTCTCTGGGCTCAATGCGGCATCGCGTTCGCCGAGCCGGACATGCGCATCGCCCCGCCGCCTCCTCCTTACCTCGTCTCCTTCGGGAACGACCTCGGGCTTCCGTCGTCGGGCGGGACGATCTCGGTGAAGGTCGAAGGCAAGAAGGTCAAGCTCGTCCTTCCCGCCGGGCGCCTGCCTCTCGATGCCGCGCGCCTCTTCACGCTCGAGCTCGAAAAAGCCGGATTCCGTGGCGAGGTGAGCCGCAACGCCCGCATCGCGCCAGGAGCGTTCGGCAGCGCCGACGTGCGTGTCGTGAAGTCCGATGGAACGCTCGCCAAGGTCGAAGCCGACGGAATCCTCTCGAGCGACCTCGCGATGAACGTGGCCATCGGTGAGGTCGATCTCTCCGATGGGCTCACTCACTTCGGCGACATGGACTCTCCGGCGGGAACGCTGGAGGAGCGCGCGCTCGTCAAATCGCTCGACGAGTCCGACCCTCGCATCCTGCGCGTGCTCTACGTTCCGTACTTCGCCGGGGGTGGACGCGTCGGGGAGTCGTTCATCTACGGCGACGGGTCGAGCGTGAAGAACGTGGTTCTCCTCGATCGTTCGGGCATCCGCACGCGCAGGAGCAGCCATGCGGTCGCGCACGAGCTCGGTCACGCTCTCCTCGACGTGCCCGGACATCCGGACGACTTCGGCACCGACACGCCGAGCTTGCTGATGGACTCGGATGCCTCGGACGCGTCGGTCTATGGGCCTCGCCGGCTCACGGTCGACGAGTGCTCTCGCGTGCTCGTCGAGTCCGGGCCGCGTGGCAAAGTCCCGCTGCTCGAGTCCTGGCCCTTCGAGCCCGTGCCTCTACCTCCGCTCGCGCCCTGACCCGTCGTCCCCAACTCCGAAGCGCTGCAGGCGAGGAGGTCGAGTGGCCTGCGGCCAGCGTGTCGTGCGTCGGTGGGCCGAGTCGGTTTTCTGGCTTGAGCGAAACGTAACGTTCGCTAAGGTCTGGAAAGCCAACGTCTTTCGGAAGGATTGCCTACATGATGCGACCTCGCGCTGCGTTCACCCTCGTGTCGGGTATTTTCCTTGTCGTCGCGTGTGGCACGGCAGCGACCCGTCCCGAGTTCGACGACACGGTCGTCGACGCCGGCCCCGATGCGAGCGAGCCGCCTCCGGGCGACGAAGCCGGTTCGCTCTTCGACGACGCCGCGCCGCTCGACGACCTCAGCCCCAAGGGCACGTGGACCGGCACGGTGCTCACGCCGGCCGGAGACATCCCGGTTTCGGGAGCGCTCGTGTACCTCGCGACCAAGAAGCCCGATCCCATCCCGTCGGGAAACTTCTGCAACACGTGCCTGCAGCTCGAGGCCACCTACCCGCAGACGCTCACCCAAGCCGACGGCTCCTTCTCGTTGGTCGCGAATCGGCTCGGTCGGCAGTACTTCATCATCCAGAAGGGCCAGTTCCGGCGCATCGTCGAAGTCGACGTGAAGGAAGGCGACGTGACCGTGGCCAAAGGGGACAGCAAGCTCCCCCTGCGCGACGACACCTCGAAAGGCGACCAAGTCCCGTCGATTCTGCTCTCCAAGGGCATGTTCGACGACATCGGCGCGACCCTGGCCAAGCTCGGCATCACGCCCACCAAGGTCGTGGACGAAGACGACGAGCTCACGGTGCTTTCGGATAGCGCGCTGCTCGCCAAGCACCACGTGGTGTTCCTCCCGTGCGGAGATTGTGTCACGGGGCCCAACAGCTTCTCGGCCGACGATCCGCGCGTGAAAGCCTCGCTCCGAGACTACGTCACCAAGGGTGGCAAGCTCTACGTGACCGATTGGAAGCAGGGCTTCGTCACCGAAGGGTTTCCCGGCTACCTCAACTTCGCTCAGGCGCGAGGCTGCACCGGCGGCGGGTACGACGTCAAAGCCATCGTGAAAGACCCGGATCTCGACGCTTGGCTTCGCGCGCAAGGCGAGACCAACATCACGCTGAAGAAGAACTACCAAGTCATCAACGGCCTGCAGAGCCTTTACATCTCGGACGGCGACGGCGGCACCAAGGTGTACCAACCGAAGGTCTGGATGTCGGGCAATCAGGGGGGCAGCGAGAGGCCCCAGACCGTGTCGTTCGAGTACGGCTGCGGTCGCGTGCTCTACAGCACGTACCACACCGAGACGAGCGCCACGGCCCCGCTCGATGCCCAGGAAAAAGCCCTCTTTTACATCCTGTTCGAGGTCGCCTCGACCTGCGTGGTCGACCCGGTCATCCCCAAGTGACCACGCGCGAGCACGTCTCGTGACGGACCGAGCGCGAGACGTGCGGGCCGCGCGCGCGGTATAGCTCGCTCATGACCTTCGAGCTCCGCCGCGCCACTGAAGCGGATGCCGACGCGCTCCAGCGGCTCGGCACCGCTACGTTCGTCGAGACCTTCGGGCACCTCTACCCGCGTGAAGACCTCGAGGCGTTCCTGGCCGAAGCGTACGGCCTCGAACGCACGCGGCGCGACCTCGCGCATCCCGAGAAGGCGACCTGGCTCTTGGAAGAAGGCGGGCAGGCCGTGGGCTACGCGTTCGTGGGCCCGTGCGAGCTGCCTCACGCCGAGGTCGACCCGAGCGACGGCGAGCTCAAGCGTCTCTACTTGCTCGCGTCGCATCGCGGGGGAGGCCGTGGCTCACGGCTGCTCGAGACGTCGCTCGCGTGGCTCGAGCAGCGCGGGCCGCGCACGCTGTGGATCGGCGTGTGGTCGGAGAACCTGGGCGCTCAGCGGCTTTACGCGCGCTATGGCTTCTCCCTCGCGGGCGAGTACGAGTTTCCGGTGGGCAAGACACGCGACCGCGAGCTCATCTTGCGCCGTCCGAAGCGCCCCTGAAACCATCTTCGCGCGCTGCCACGGCACACAGTGGCACTTTGAAAATGGATTGAAAATGCGCTGAAATCCAACGATTTCGGCTTGGCACATCGCCTGCAAAACGACGCGGCATCTACTCGCCTTCGGAGGAATGTCATGCGTCGCACAGCTTGTCTTTCGCTTCTGTCTCTCGTGATGCTCGGCTCGAGCTTCTTCGGCAACGGCTGCGGCTCGTCCTCGCCCGACGAGGTCGACAACGGCTTCGAGTCCGACGACCCCCGCGGGGATTCGGAGGTCTCGGGGACACGAGACGGCGCGACGTCGGCCGACGCAGGCGCGGCCGCTCCGTCCGCGTCCGAAGAATCGGCGGGCAGCTCCGCGAACGCTCAGCGGGCCATCGAAGAGGCCGACATCGTGCGCACGGAGGGCAATCGTCTCTACGCGCTCTCGCGCTACGGCGGGCTCACCATCGTGGACACGAGCAACCCCGCCGCGCTCAAGCTGCTCGGCCGCAAGCGCCTCGACGGGATGCCGTTCGAGATGTACTTCCGAAACGGCAAAGTCGTGGTGATGCTGAACGAGTTCGGCCGCTACGAGACCGTGGCCGGCTCGCCTTACGGGCGCTGGGTCGACTCGAGCGAGATCGTCGAGCTCGACGTGGCCAATCCGACCGCCATCCAGCAGGTGGCTTCGTTCTCGGTGCCGGGCTCCATCGCGGATTCGCGCCTGGTCGGAGACGCGCTCTACGTGGTCACGTACGAGAACGGGAGCTGTTGGGGCTGCGGGACGAAACCGGCCACGCTGGTGACGTCGTTCATGGTCGGGTCCACCATCTCGAAGGTGGAGCAGCTGCCGTTCGTGTCGCCGAACGCCGGTTATTTCAGCTGGAAGCGTAGTGTCGCGGCCACGAACGAGCGCCTCTACGTGGCCGGACCCGAGTGGAGCTGGAACGGCGGGAGCGGTGGTCACTCGGTGGTGCAGGTGGTCGACATCCACGACCCGAACGGCCACATGGTGAAAGGCGCGGACATCCCGGTCGACGGGCAGATCCAGAGCCGCTGGCAGATGGACGAGCTCGACGGCGTGTTCCGTGTGGTGAGCCAGAACGGCAATGGCTGGGGGAATGGCGTCAATCCGCGCGTCGAGACCTTCGCCATCGACAACTCACGGACCTTCCGCAAGCTCGGCCAGACCGACCTCGTACTCCCCAAGCCGGAGAGCCTGCGCAGCGTGCGCTTCGACGGAACGCGCGCGTACGCCATCACTGCCGAGCGCAGCGATCCGCTCTTCACCATCGACCTTTCGGACCCGGCCAAGCCGCGGCAGGCCGGCGAGCTGCACATGCCGGGCTGGATTACCCACCTCGAGCCGCGGGGAGACCGTCTCATCGGCTTCGGCTTCGAGGACACCAACTGGCAATCGCAGCTGGCCGTGTCTCTCTTCGACGTCTCCGATCTCTCCAATCCCACGCTGCTCAAGCGCGTGGCCTTCGGCGGCGGCGGAGGTCAGTACGCCGAGGACCCCGACCGCATCCACAAGTCGGTGCGCGTGCTCGACGCCGAGGGGCTCGTGCTGGTGCCTTTCGCGAGCTACGGCCGCTGGAGCGGCTCGAGCTGCTCGCCGGGACAGAGCGGGATTCAGCTCATCGACTTCAGCCGCAACGACCTCGTCCTGCGAGGAGTCGCGCCCCAACACGGCCAGCCTCGTCGCGCCATTCTGTCCGGTAATCACGTGCTCGGCGTCTCGGACCGCACGGTCTCGGCGTTCGACATCTCGAATCGTGCGGCGCCCACCAAGGCTTCGGAGATCGACCTCTCCAATCCCGCCTACCGCATGACCCAGGTCGGCTCGAGCCTCGCTTCGATCACGAGCGATTGGTGGACGAACGAGGTCATGCTCTCACTCACCCCCAAAGTGGGCGCCGACGACGCGGCCGTGTCGGGCAAGCTGTCGCTCGCGAGCTTGGCCGGAAATTCTTCGGCGTATTGCGGGGTCGGTGGCTCTTGGGCCGATTGGTATTCGGCGCGCCTCTTCGCGACGGGCAATCACATCGTCGTTGCGCTACCGGTGCGCTCGTACGACGGCACGTCCTCCTCCGCGAAGCTCGTCCTCGGCGTGGTCGACGCGAGCAACCCGGCCGCTCCGACGCTCGTGAAGACCACCGAGGTCGCGCTCGCGTCGCCCTCGAACGGCTACTACGGCTGGGGCTTCTTCGACGGCTACGGCTTCTACAGCTACTACGGCGGCAGTGTGCTCGGTGGCGGTGAGAGCATGGTGCAGGTCGGCTCCAAGCTTGCCTTCCTCGAGAACGAGTACGAGCAAGTCGCGCCCTCGGCTTCGCTGCCCGGGATGCCCTACGTCTACACGCCTCCCACCATTCATCGTCGCTTGCACGTGGTCGACTTCGCCAATCCCCTGGTTCCGGAGGTGCGGACCCCGGTTGCGCTCGGCGATAGTCGCGGGACCTTCCCTCTCGTCGTCGCGGGGTCCCGCATCCTCTCGTCACGCTGGGTCCAAGGCTCGGCTGCCGGCAAAGTGAAGTTCTTCGTCGACCGTGTCGAGCTCGGCGGGGCGTTGCCCGCGCGGCTTCCCTCGGTGAACGCTCCCGGCTCGCTCGTCACCGTGGACGGTCCGACCGGCCGTTTCGTGACGGCGGACTACACGAGGCGCGCGTTCCCCGCGGTCGACTACGGCGACTGCTCGCAGCGCACGGGGTACCGCGGCCGCTACTCGTCCGACACGGGACTCTGCGCCACGGTGGATCGCGTCTTCAAGCTGGTCGACGTCGCCGACACTTCGCTCTCCGTACGCTCGACGTACGTGCCGTCCTCCCAGAACATCGGCGGCATCGACGCCGGCGACGACCGGGTGCACGTCACCCACTACGCGACCTACCGCTACGACAACTACCCGCAGGGGGGCGTCTACCAGCCTCCGACCGTGATCGAGCAGGGCGGAATGTGGACCTTGGGAGGGCTCCGCGACGGAAATCTCCGCCTCGTGAACGAGATGGTGGGTGACTCCAAGTGGCCGCTCGCCGTGTCCGGGAAGAAAGTTGCGCTCTACACGGAAGGCGGGCTGGCCGTGTACGACACCTCCCGCGAGGGCGTCGCTCCCGAGCTGGTCGGTGAGGCCAAGCTGCGCGGGTGGGGCTACAGCTCCCACGTGCTACTCGAGAACGACCGCGCCATCTGCTCGCTCGGCGAGTACGGCATCCAGACCGTGGCGGTGCGTCCGTAGTCCTCGCCGCCAGCCGCAGGACCGGGTGAATCGAAGCGCCTCGCGGGCCCTCGTGCTCGCGGGGCGCTCCCGTGTCGGCGGTCAGCTCAGGCTCGCGGGATCGCGTGGGGCTCGCCAGCGTGCAGGCAGTGTGACCGTGACCTCGCGAGGCGACGTGCGAATCTCCACGCGCTCTTCCGGGCCTTGGCCACCTTCGTGAACGACGCGCATGAGGCCGCGCCCGAGTTGATCGGCGAGCCCGAGTTTTCGCGCGAGCGCGGCGATGGTGGGATTTCGCGCGAGTGACGTGCCTCCTTCTCGGGCCACGTCCTCGAGGTCGCCCAGGCCCTCCGGAGGACCTCCGGGGCTCTGGATTTCCAGGCGATCGGAGAAGACTCGCAACGCCACCCGGCTCGCTCGGCGGAGGTCGCGGTGGACGAGCGCGTTCACGAGGACCTCGCGCACGAGAGTGCGAGCGTAGGGTGAGGTTTCCGTGGGCGCGCCTTCGGTCTCGGACGGCAAGACGAACGCGAGGGCCTCGGCCACGAGCGAGGGCAGGGGCCCCTCGAGGTCGGCTCGACGCAGCTCCGGATCGAGCAAGGTGCGCCCGTCGAGGGCGATGCAGCTCACTCCCCACTCCGGAAAGTACGCCTGCGGGCCCTGTCCGAAGACGTAGAGCCCGGCATGGGTGGGCAAGAGGCGAGGCGAGGACTTGGCGAGAATCCCGGAGCGAATGGCGGCTTCGTCCCGGCCCGCGGACTCGACGAGTCGCGCCGCGTGCTCGGCCAAAAAGCGATCGACGCGCGCGTGGTCGAGCTCGTCCAGGTCGACCTGCGGCACCGAGGAGCGGTCCATTCCCAGCATGGGGCCGAGGCTAGCAGAAGGGGGATACCCGCTCGACCGCTGAAAATGGCCGCGCTCGGGTCCCCCGGAGTCCGCCGAGAAGGTGCGAACGTCGTTGCTCTTTCCGAAGCGCCCGCGCTGTCCTAGGGTCCTGCGCCATGCCGTCGTTCACCAAGGAAGAGGTCCGCGCTCTCTACGATCGTCCGCTTTTGCCCCTCCTCGACGAGGCGCGGAAGGTGCACCTTCAGCACCACCCGGACAACGAGATCCAGCTCTGCACCCTCCTCAGCGTGAAGACCGGCGGGTGCCCCGAAGATTGCTCGTACTGCCCGCAGTCGTCGAAGTACGAGACCAACGTCGGCCCCGAGAAGATGCTCGACGTCGAGCACGTCATCGCCAGCGCTCGGCGCGCGAAAGAGCTCGGCTCCACGCGCTTCTGCATGGGCGCCGCCTGGCGTGAGGTCAAAGACGGTCCCGCATTCGACCGCGTGCTCTCGATGGTCCGCGGCGTGAAAGACCTCGGCCTCGAGGCCTGCGTGACTCTCGGCATGCTCGACGAGAACCAGGCCAAGAAGCTCGCCGACGCCGGGCTCGATGCCTACAACCACAACCTCGATACGAGCCGCGAAAACTACCGCTCGATCATCCGCACCCGCACCTTCGACGACCGCCTGAAGACGCTCGACAACGTGCGTAAGGCCGGTATCACCGTCTGCTCGGGTGGCATCATCGGCATGGGCGAGAGTGACGACGATCGCTGCGAGATGCTCCGAACGCTGGCCAACCTGGACCCGCAGCCGGAGAGCGTGCCCGTCAACGCGCTGGTTCCCGTCGAGGGTACGCCCATGGCCGACCGTCCGCCGGTCGATCCGTTCGACCTCGTGCGCATGATCGCGGTCGCGCGGATCCTGATGCCCAAGTCGCGCGTGCGCCTCTCGGCGGGTCGCGAGTCGCTCTCGCGCGAGGCGCAGATGCTCTGCCTCATGGCTGGCGCGAACTCGATCTTCTTCGGCGAGAAGCTCCTCACCACGCCCAACCCGAACGAAGCGGAAGACCTCGCGTTCCTGCGTGACGCCGGTCTGGCTACCCTCGCTCCGCAGGTCTGAGCCTCGACTTCACGCGCTCGTTCGAGCCACCGAGTCTGCCGCGAGCAGGTCGGTGGCTCGAGTCGTTTTCGACGGTGCGAGCCTGGAATATCAGGGGACTAGAGCCGCGTGCGCGGCGTACTCGAGCGTGGAGAGCGTGAAGGTGCGGATGCGCCGACCGGCGCGGTAGATGGTGACCCGGCGTTCGGCGATGCGGGCGTAGCCCGGGAATACCTTGTCCGCGGTCTCGGACTCGAAGCGGTTGTCGGTCACGTAGAGCACGCGCGCGGATTTTTTCCACTCGTCGCGGGGGAGCCAGTCGTCGAAGTCGTCGCGTACGGGCGTGGCGCAGCCGACCTTGGTGCCCGGCCCGAGTCCCGCGTGGAGCTGGGCGCAGAGGGTCCAGTGTGGCGCGACCACCACCACGTCGCCGTCTCCTCCGGCTTCGCGTACGGCTTCGATGGCGCGTGGCCAGCCGTAAAGCTCGTTGGCGAGATCGTACCTTGGCTCGTAGGCCGCGGTCTTCGGCACGAGCTCGAGCAAACGCGGGGAGAGCACCCACGCGTGCACCACCACGGTGAAGAGCGCGGCGACCGCGATTGCCGCCGAGATGCGGCGTGGAGGCGCGAGCTCTTCGCCTTTCGCGTCGGCGAGCGCGTAGAGCACCGGAACCCCGAGCCACGCCGGCGCGAGCCAGTGTGGCTCGGCCTGTCGGCTGACGAGCGACGCGATCGCGAGCCCGACCGCCGGGACCACCACGGCGAGCGACACGAAACGGATGCCCGGCTCGTCGTCGTGGCGCTTGCGGTAGGCCGCGCGAAGGCCGATGAACGCGAGGTACGCTACGAGGGGCGAGAGATAGAGCACCTGCCCCAGCGTGATGGCCCCGAGCCCTTTCACGAGCGGAAGTCCCTCGCTCTGCCCGAGCCGATGGCGGAGCATCGCGAAGCCGTGCGCCGCCTCGAACTTCACGAGGGGCGCGACCACGAGCAGTCCCGCGAGCATGCCCCACAGCGCGAACGGCCTTCGCGTGTCCTTGCGCGCGTGGAACGCGCCGATGACGAAAAAGAGCAGAAATCCTGACACTTTGGCCCACGTTGCGACCCCCGCGAGCACGCCCACGAAGAGCCACGCCACGTCGGCGCGTGTGCTCGCGCCCTCTTTGGCGGCGTACACGCCGAGAGCGAGCACGAGCAGCCAGAGCGGCGCGAGCAGGAGGTCCGGGGTGAGCGCGAAGAGGCCTACGGCGAGCATGGGCGTGGCGAGCGCGACCAAACCGGCCGCGCCCGAGGCGCGCATGCTCGCGCCCGCGATGCGGGTGGTGGCGGCGACGAGCGCGGGAACGATGGCGGCCACCACGGCGGTCCAGGCGTGCGTGGCGGCGGGCGAGGGCGCCGAGCCTTCGCCGATGGCCCGCGCGACCTGACCGACCAGGCCGGGATGGTCGAGGTACGCGGGAGCCGGGTGCAGGGCGTACGATGCGTAGAGCGCCTCGCTGTCCCCGAATCCGAGCACCTTGGCGGCGTAGGCCCGCGTGAGGAAGAGCGCGACCGAGAGCACCACGAGCATGGCCCACTCGCGCGGGAGCGGCGGCCTCGAGGGCTCGGGAGCGGTGAGGGGGCGAGAGGCCTTCTTCTCGGCCGAGCCGGCCTTGACGACCGCAGAATCGGGCTTCTTTTTGGGGGATTTCACGGGTCGAGCCAGGTTTCCAAGATGCGCGCCACCGTGCGCGAGGGCGTCCTGCCCACGCCCAGGATTCGGACCACCTCGCGGCACGCGGCCTTGCCCTGACCGTCGTCGTCCAGGGCTCGCGCGAGAGCCCGGGCCAGGTTCTGCGGCGTGACCTCGCGCTGGAGGATCTCGTCGAAGGCGCGGCGCTCGAGCAGCACGTTGGGCAGCGCCACGTGCGGGGTGTCGAGCAGGAGCCTCGCGCCGAGCTCGGTGACGAGGCTCACTTTGTAGGCGACCACCGGCACCGCGCCGGCGATGGCGCACTCGAGCGAGGCCGTTCCCGAAGCGGTGAGCGCGGCGTCGAAGGCCGGAAGCAACGCGCCTATCCCGGTGCGCGCGTCGACGCGCACGATCTCGAGGTCGACTTCGCCGGCGAGCTTCTCCGCCCAGGTCGTGGTCTCTTCGCCGAGGCTCGGCGCGAGAAAGAGGCGCGCGTCCACGCTGGCGCGATCGCGGCGTACGCGCTCGTAGCCCTCGATCATGGCGGGCAACAGGCCTCGCACCTCGTGCTCGCGGCTTCCGGGCAGGATGGCCACGGTGGCGGCGCGCTCGGTAAGGCCGAGCACCGTGCGGGCTTCGGCGCGCGTGCGCAGAGGCGTCTCGAGGGCGGGATGGCCCACGTAGGTCGCGTCGACCCCAGCGGCCTGCCAGAGCGGCTCCTCGAACGGCAGAAGCACACACAGCCGATCGACCACGCCGCGCAGCGTCTTGGCGCGGCCCTTACGCCAGGCCCAGATTTGCGGCGCTCCGTACCAAACGATGCGCACGCCGAGCGCACGCAGGTCCGCGGCCAGGCGCAGGTTGAACTCGGTGTAGTTGACGAGGAGCGCGGCGCGCGGTCGTTCGGACCGGGCGCGCGCCACGAGCTCCTTGTAGACCGAGACCAAGCGCTTCAACCGGAAGACGGGCTCGGTGAGGCCCATGGCCGTGGTCTTCTTCAGGTCGCCGAGGAGCTCGACGCCTTCGGCGCGCAGGGCGTCGCCGCCGAAGCCGAACACGGGACGGTCCTCGAGACATCGAACGACCGGAGCGGCGGCGCGATCGCCGGAGGCCTCACCGGCCACCACGAGCACGGGGCCGCGCCGGGCGCTCATGCGCCGTCCTCGTCGTGCGTGTCCGTGCGCGACAGCGGACCGTCTTGGCCGTCGTCCGGCGCGTCCAAGAGCTCGACCAGCTTCGCCCCGTAGCGTGCGACGCGGAACGCACCGAAGCCCGGCAAATTGGCCAGATCGTCGACGGTCTCGGGGGCGGTGTCGGCCATCTCGCGCAGCACGTGTCCCGGCAACACGACTTGTGGGCTCACGTCGCGCCGATGCGCTTCGGCCTTGCGCCACGCGAGCAGCTTCGCTTCCCGTTTCTTGCGCGCCTTCACCTCGGCCGGCGGTAGGCGCTTCGGCGCGAGGGCGGCGAGCTCGTCCGCGGTGAGCGGGGGATGGTTCTTGCCGACGAGCTCGATCAAGGCCTGCGAGAGCTTCTGTCCTCGACCGCGGTGCGCTCCGGGGATGCGCGAGAGCGCGTTCATGGTGCGGGGCTTGTGGTGCGCCACCGCGAAGAGAACGTCGTTCGGGAGCAGCTTGAAGACCGGCACGTCGAGCTCGCGCGCCATCTTCTCGCGTGCCTCGGCGAGGGCGCGCAAGAGCGGCAAATCGGCGCGATCGACGCGCTCTTTGCCTTTCATGCGTAGAAAAGGAGGCCGCGTCTCCTCCTGACCTTCGAGGTCGCACGCCTCCGACAAGCGGTAGCGGGTCTCTTCGGCGAGCTCGTCACGGAGGCCCTTTTCGGTGACCTCGTGGAGGAGCGAGTCGGCGAGCGGGAGCAGGTAGCGAACGTCGCCCGCGAGGTACTCGATCGCGCGCGCGTCGAGCGGCCGCGAGCCCCAGTCGTGGTGCTGCAGGGTCTTGTCGTGGCGCACGCCGAGCTCGCTCTCGAGGACCGAGCCGAGGCCCGTGCTGGTGCGCCCGAGCAGGCTCGCGGCGAGCGCCGTGTCCACCACGCGTGTGAGTGGCGCGCCCACCTTGGCGAGCATGCGCGCGTCGAAGCCGAGGTCGTGGACCACGACGAGCGGCCCTCCCTCGCCGAAGAGGGCGCGGAGCGGCGCCACGAGCCCCTCGGGCGGAACGGCCAGCGTGTCCACCACGTACACCGTGCGCTCGTCGGCGAGCTGCAGCACGCAGAGGCCGGGCTCGTAGGCGAAGAGCCCGTTCGACTCGACGTCGACCGCGATGCGGGGCGCGCGTGAAAGCTCCGTGCAAGCTGCACGTAATGCCGCCACGTCGGATACGAAGCGCACCTCGTGGTGCGTGGCACCCGACGCCGCGTGGGTGGTGTCGGGCGTGGAGTCGGCGGCGGGGGGCGCTTGGGACGTCAACGGAAGGAGACCCGGCTTTCGCCGCCCGGGGAGATTCCCGAACGGCGCATCTTCCTTACTACGCCCGGCGCCGCCTCTGCACCACGACCGCGAGGCCGACGAGCGATGCGAGGCCGACGAGGGCGCTGGCGCCGGTTTTTCCGTCTTCGGCAAGGGAGCCGGGGGTCGGGGACGCACTGCAGCCCGAAGACGAGGTGTCGCTCTCGCAATCGCGTTGAAGTCCGAGGTAAGGCGTGGGGTCGCAGGCGCCGCCGGTGGTCACCTTGCCGCCGAGCACGGGGCGAGTGCCGTCCGGGCGATACACCGAGCAGATGCCGCGCACGTCGTCGCCGAAGAGCTCGCGCGCGCTCGAGCGGCCCTTGTCGTAGGTGGCGTACATGACCGCCTGGCTTTGTTCCGAGTGCGCCATGCCGAGAAAGTGACCGGCCTCGTGCGTAACCACGCTGGTGAGGTCGTAGTCGTTGGGGCCCGGCTCACCGCCCGACATCGCGTGGTTGTAGGTGTTGAGCTCCATGTCCGCGCCGAAGATCTCGCCGGTCTCGACGTTGAACTTCACGGTGGTGAGGCCGATGATGTCCGGGGAGCGTTTGGCGCCGTCCGACGTGAGCCAGTCGTCGTCGCGGAACATGATGACGTTCACGTTCGGCTTGTCGAGTAGGGTCTCGACCTTCCTGCACAACGCCGGCCCCACGTCGCGCACGTCGATGCTGACGCGGGAAACGCTTGCACCGTCGGTGGCGCAGGCTGCGGACGTCCAGCGGGTGAACGAGCGCGCGACCACGTTGGCCACGACCTCGAACGAGAGGGTACGCGAGACGCGGTTGTCGATGCTGTAGCCGACACACGCGTTTCGCCAGAAGAGTGGTACCCCTTCTTCGAAGCAGCGGCCGGCGTCGCCCGGGTTAAACGAGGGGTCGATCGACACGGTGCGCGAGCGGCAGAACGCCGAGGCCTCGGTCTCCGCGGACGCGACCGTGAGCACTCCGCAGGCGAGGCCGACGACGAGCGTGAGCGCGCGCTTTCGTTCGTGCGCGGCACGGGGGGCCTGACTGCGGGGCGCGCGTGCTCTCATGGGCGAAGACTCGGACACGCTCGCGCGTTCGGTCACTTGTGAAGGCGCTTCCACTGGCCGGCGACATCGCGCGCGACGTCTTCGAGCATGCGGCCGTGGATGACGTCGACCGCGGCCACGATGGTGGTCTGGGCGGCGCGCGCGATGGGAGCTTGTCCGGCGGGGGCGACCTGTCCGGCCTGCCCAGCTGCTCCGGTATCGGGGGTCGACTGCACGGGCGTCATGCGCGGGACGAGCACGCCACAGTTGGCGTTTTTCAGCAGCGAGCGACGCTTGGTCTGGGGGTCGATCACGACCGGGTACTGACCCTGCGCGCGCGCGACGATCTGGAACGTTCCGGGCTTCAGGGAGCGAGCGAACACCAGCGTCGACTTGCCCATCACGAAGACGGGCTCCCCGTCGACGAGCTGACCGATCTTGCCGATGGCCCCGCCGAGCGTGCGGACCCATGTCTCGCTGCCCGTGCCGAGCGAGCCCGCGACGCCCTCTTCGACCTTGAGGTGCGTGTAGGTCACGATGCGGTTGTCTTCCCAGACGCTGCGCGACTCCATCGGCGTGACGACGGCCACGGCGTCCGAGTCGGCGACGAGGGCGTCGTAGCCGACCGCGAACGAGACCGACGCGTGCGCCTCGTGGGAGGTGGTCAGCGTGGCGAGGCCGACAGGAACCGCGAACAGGAGCGAGAGGGCGAGACCCACACGAGGAAGCCGCATGACTTACGAGGCTAGCAGGGTCTTTACCAGCGGACCAGCGCACATCCCCAGTGAATCCCGGCGCCCAGGGCGAGCAACATGTTGAGCTCTCCCTTCTTGAGCTTTCCGTTCCGGGTGTTCTCGTCGATGAGGATCGGGATGGTGCCGGCGCTGGTGTTGCCGAAGCGGTCGATGTTGGTGGGCATCTTCTCGGCCGGGACCCCGAGCTGCTCGCGGATGTACTCGTTGATGCGCTTGTTCGCCTGGTGGGCGAGGAACCAATCGATGCTGGAAATGGGCGTCTTCGTGCGTTCGCACAGCTCCCGGGCGGTCTTCGGGAGCTTGGTCACGGCGAACTTGAAGAGCTCGCGGCCCTCCATCCGGGGCACGTAGGCCTGGTCCGCGTACATGCTTTCTTTCCAGTAAGGTCGGGTCCGAAAGCCGCCGCCCGGCACGTAGATGACCTCGGCCGAGCGCCCGTCGGTATGGGTCTGGATGCCCACGAGGCCGGCGTCTCGGTCGGTGTGGCGGAAGAGCAGTGCACCGGCGCCGTCTCCGAAGAGCACGGCCAACGCGCGGTGGGCGTTCGCCCGCTCGCGTGCTTCGGGAGTGACCTCTCCTTCGCGCTCGCCCGTGAGGATGTCCCAGTCGTTCCAGGGCATGAAGCCGGCGTGCGCCTCGGCGCCTACGAATAGGATGGTCTTTGCGGCGCCGGCCTTGATGAGGCCGTCCACGAGCTGAAGGCCGAAGATCATCGCCGCGCACTGCTGACGAATGTCGAGCGCGGGCACTCCATCGAGTCCGAGCTTGGCCGCGAGCAGCGCCCCGGAGCCCGGAAAGATGTACTCGGGCGTCATGGTGGCGAAGATGATGTAGTCGATCTCCTGCGCGGTGATGTTCGCGGCCTCGAGGGCGCGCTTGGTGGCCTCGAACGCGAGGTCGCTCGCTCCCACACCTTCGTCGACGAAGTGACGCTGACGGATGCCCGAGCGCTGCGCGATCCACTCGTCGGAGGTGTCCATCACCCGAGCGAGATCGTCGTTTTTGACCGGCTTGCCCGGGACGTAGTGACCTGTGCCGAAGATTTCGAAGCCCATGGGAATGCGCCGCGTTTAGTCCGAAGGTCGGGGGCAGGGGAAGGCCCGGCCCCCACCCAATCCCCCAGCGAGTGGCGGACATGCGCGGACTTTCGAGGCACGCGAGGATTGAAAAGAGCGCAGAATTCGCGGAGAACGCGCCCCTTGCGCACGGGTCTGCAGAGCCGTCGACCGACGCCCGTCGTGACCGAAAAATGTGCGAAGCGCACCGTCCGAGATTCGTCGAGCAGGAGCCACGACGAGCCTCGAACACGCTACGATGCGTGAATGTCCGAGCTCGAAATCCGAGAGATGCTGGTCCGTCTCGAGCGCGCGCGCCTCGTGTCGCTCGTGGTCGCGTTCGTGTTCGTCGCGCTCGCCGTCGCGTTCGACTCGAAGATCTTTCTCGGCTTGCGCATCGCCTCCTGGTGCGTCGGCGGCGGGATCTGCGTCTGGGAAGGAATGCTCGTGAAGAAGCTCGAAGAAGACCCCACGAGCTACTACCTGCGCGGCGCCATGTTCTTCGCGGTCGCCATCGCCAACGTCGCGTTGCTCGTCGCGGACTGACGCGAGCACGTGAGCGCGTTCGACGTCGAGATGCGGTTCGAGGACGCGAGCGAGTGCCTCGCCGAGGTCTCGGACGTCGTGTCGGAGCGCGCGAGCGAAGTCGAGCCGCCCTCGTGGTGCGTGAGGCGCGCCTGGGCGGACGCGCTCGCCGCGCTCTCCGACGAAGCGGTCGACGCGATCGAACGGGACGGCCTCGCTTCGTACTCGAGCGACGATCCCTCGAAGTGGTCCGCGTTCCCTTCCGACCTCCGTGCGCTCGCGAACCACGTACGGCGCGTCACCTCGCTGAGCCGACTCGCCTCGACCGACCCGATGAAACACGCGGTGGACTCGCGACGCGCCTCGCCACGCAAGCGCGTGCAGGTTGCAGCTTTCGCGGCGGCGGTCGAGCGCGAGGCGCTCCGTGCCGAGCGCATCGTGGACCTCGGATCCGGTCACGGTCATCTCACGCGGCACCTGGCGCTCGAGCTGGGCGTCCCGGCGGAGGGGTGGGAGCGGGATGCCGCGCGCGTTCGGGTCGCGGAATCTCTGGTGGGCGACGTGTCGGCGCGCTTCGTGGTGACCGACGCGAGCCTCTCGAGCTCGTCGCTCGGCCCACACGATTTGGTGGTCGGTCTCCATGCCTGCGGCGCCCTCGGCGATCACGCGATTCGCGCGGCCGGTGAGGCGCGCGCGGCGGTCGCGCTGGTCGGCTGCTGTCCTCAAAAATGCACCGGCCCGCGGACGGCGCTCTCGACTTCGGCGCGCGGTGGCGGGGACAGGCTCGTGCTGCCTCACGAGGCGCTCGGTCTCGCCAACGTGCGCGACGGCGAGGTGCGCGTGGAGAGCGACAGGCCCTCCGGCGTACGCTCGCGTGCGAATCGCCTCGCGCTCCGTCGGCTCTTGCGGTCGCGCTCGTCGACGCTGGGACCGGGCGAAGAGATGAAAGGGGTCAATCGGCGACGCGCCGAGGGCGACTTCCCGGCGCTCGTCTCGCTGGCCTTCGCGTCCAGAGGCCTCGAGCGACCCGCCGCGCGAGACGTCGAGCTCGCCGAAGCGCGCGCGCACGACGACTACCGAGCCATTCGTCGCTGGGAGCTTCCGCGGACCATGCTCGCGCGTCTCCTGGAGGTCTGGATCGCGCTCGACCGCGCGACCCACCTGGCCCGCCTCGGCTACCGCGTTCAGGTGGCGGAGCTCTTCGCGAGCGAGGTGAGCCCGCGCAACCTGCTGGTGCTGGGGCACGACGACGCGATCTCGTGACATGCTGCGCGCGCATGAGCGCGAACGACCGCCCCAAAAAAGCCGCCGCGAAGACCCCCACGAAGAAGGCGGCAGCGCAGAATGTCGCCTCGAAGGTCGTCTCTTCAACCGCGGGGGCGCGGCGCTCGGACGAGGTGACGGCGCTGCTCGACGGGCGAGCGCATCCACTCGGGGCCGAGATCGAGCTCGTTCGGCACGCCATGCTGGAGGCGGATCCGCGCGTGGTCGAGGCGGTGAAATGGAACAGCGCGAGCTACAAAACCTCCGACTTTTTCGCCACGATTCACCTGCGCGCCGAGACCACGCTCACGCTCATCTTCCACACCGGCGCGGTGTCCAAGCGCTTCGCCGAAGAGGGCCTGCGCATCGACGATCCGGACGGGCTCTGCAAGTGGCTGGCGAAGGATCGCTGCATGGTCGAGCTCGGTCGAGGCGAGGCCGTGACGCGTCGTCGAGTTGCGCTGGTGTCACTCGTGAAGCAATGGGTCGCCCACATGTGACCACCGTCCGTCGAGTCCGTCCGGAGACGCTCGTGCGTGACGGACGAGGAGCTCAGCGGGCCGAGCGTAGGCCGAGCACGATGAGGCGCTCGTCGGCGCGCCGCATGACCACCACGTCGCCGATGGTCACGTCGAACACGCGCTCGTGGCCGTCGAGGAAGATCTTCGCTTCGCGCATCTTGCTGACGAGGCGCACCTCGCCGCGCTCGGTGACCGTGCCGCGTCGGTAGCGAAGCGTCTTTCCCACCGCGGTGTAGGGCTCGCGCACCACGACTTGGATCTTCTTCGAGAGCAAGGGAAGAACCTTGCCGCCTGCGCTTCGCTGAGCGGCCGTCGAGCCCGCCGCCGGGCCGATCCAGAGCCCGCTCGAGCGCTGCTCCTCTTCGACCGTGTTGCCGCCACCGGTCACGCGCAGGATGTAGCGCGAGGTGGCCGCAGGCGAGGCGTGGCAATAGAGCGCCTCGTTCAAGACCCGGCCGGAGATGGTCTTTCCGTTGAGGTCGACGTGCATGCGCGTGAGGTACGCACGGGGCAGCTTGCCTTCCACGGCGTCACGTAGGGCGCGCGCGGCCGTGCCCTTCTTTCCGTAACAAAAGAAGCCGACCGAGTGCCGAGGCGCGCTGTTGATGCCGAGCACCGGCACGCCCTCTCCGATGCCGTGCGAGGCGCGCAGCAAGGTGCCGTCGCCTCCGACCGTGACCACCAGATCGCCGCGCTGCGCGACCACTTCGGCGCGGGGCTCCACGCGCTTCGTAGGGATGCCGAGCTTGTCGAGCGCACCGAGCACTTCGTCGATGGCGGCTTCGTGGTCTTCGTGCGACTGGCGAAGCTTGCGTACGGAAGGGTCTCCGCGCTCGAGCAGCTCGGCGATGCGCGGATCTTGCGACTCGACCATGAAGCGGCGGTAGGTGGTTTTTTTTGCCACCACGAGCACGCGGGTGATGTCGGTCACGAGGGCCGTCCTTCCGGTGCGGGCTGCGCGCGGTCTTGGCTGACGATGTCCGTGTTGGGGTGCCGAGCGAGGTCGTCCGCCAAGCGACGCAAGCCAAGCTCGGTCTTCGCGTCGACCAGCCCGCTGCGTGCGAGTGCCTCCAGGGCAGTCGCGAGCGGTAGGGCCACCACGTGTGCGCCACGCTCGAGGGGCGAGCCGTCTTCTTCGGGCACGCCTACTTCGGAAGGGGAAATCTCGGCTCGTACGAAGTGCTGAATCTCGGCGATCACGGCCGGCGCTGCGGTGACCGGCGCGCCGAGCGGGCGCAGCGCCGAAGGCGGGAGCTTCGCGCCGACCTCTTCGAGGAGCTCACGCGCGGCCGCTTGTTCCGGACGCTCGCCCACCTCGATGAGGCCGGCCGGAAGCTCCCACAAGTTTCCGAGCTCGGGCCTGCGCAGCGCCATCGGCACACGCAGCGCCGAGCGCAGCACCACGTAGTCGACGCCGTTCTGGCGGAACGTGGGCAGGATCACCACCGCGTCCACCGCCACGCGGGTCACCACGTCGTAGAGGAACGGCTCGCTCGTGGTGCCGTCCGGGAACGCGCAGCATGCCTGCACGCGGTCGAGGCCGAGGAAGATGCGACCGCCCTCGCCGCGGGGACGAACCTCGGTCACCGCCACGGGAGGCGGAGCAGGAAGGTCTTCGCGGAGGTCCACGGCACCGCACACTAAAACAGCGCCCGTGATTTTCAATGGCGGTCGCGGAAATCGTCTAGGATTCGCCGCAGCTTGCAGGGGGTCAGTCGTTCCAGCGGGGGGCACGATCGAGCAAGGTTCGGTAGAGATCGAGCGTCGCGTCGGCCACGTGCTCCTGCGAAAACTCGTCCAGCGCGAGCTTTCTTCCCGCCGCGCCCAGCCGCGCGCGCAGCTCGGGTGAGGTGAGCACACGCTCGAGGGCCTCGGTGAGGGCACCCGCATCGCGCGCGGGCACGAGCAGCGCGTTCTTCTCGTGGTGGGCGATCTCGCGGCAACCGGGCACGTCGGTCGCCACGATGGGCCTGCCGCTCGCGGCCGCCTCGAGCAGCGCCTTGGGCAGGCCCTCTCCGTACGAAGGCAGACACGTCACGTGCGACTCGCGGTGCACCCGGTCCATGTCGTCGCGCCAGCCGAAATGCTCGATCACGCCCTCGCGCACCCAGGCTTCGAGCTCGTCCGGCTTGACCGAAGCGGGGTTGCCGAGGTCCGGCTCGCCCACCAGCGCGAAACGCGCCGAGATGCCTTTTTTCTTGAGGGCTCGCGCGGCCGAGACGAGCTCACCCACGCCCTTGTCGCGTAGGAGCCTGGCCGGCAAGACGACCACCGGCGGTCCTTCGGGCTCCGGAGCAGGCGCGAACTTCTCGGTGTCGACCCCCGAGCCGCGAATCATGACCACGCGGTCACGCCGCATGACACCCCACGAGACCCATCGCGCGATGTCGTCTTCGTTCTGCAGGATGGTGCGCGTGTTCTCCGCCGCGAGCAAAAGCTTGTACGCGGTCTTCACCATCGGACGAATGGCGCGCGAGAGCGGCGCCGGGTTCAAGAACACGTACCCCATGCCGGCCATGGCGTTGACCACGGCCGGGACGCCGGTGACCTTGGCGGCGAGCGTGCCGTAGATCATCGGCTTGATCGCCACGTGGTGCACCACGTCCGGCCGCAGGCTCCGGTAGAGCGCGATCAGGTTCTGTGCAGTCTGCACGTCTTGGGCGGGGTTTCGCCCTTGGCGCACCATGTTGACCGGCACGTGGCGGAGCCCGGCGGCCGTGATTTTTTCGACGTACGGGCCCTTGGGCGTGATCACGGTCACGTCGTAGCCGGCGGCTTTGGCGGCCAGCGCGATGGGCATGCGATGGCACCAAAAGTACCAGTCCCACGCCACCAAGAAGACCGCGCGAGGCTTTCGTCCACCGCGCTCGGGCGCGCTTCGGGGCGCGTGCGCGTTCATTGTCCCTTCTCCATCGACGAGAGCCAGACCTCGAGCGTGAGCAAGAGCCACAGCCGGTGCGAATGATCGGCGACCTTGGCGTCTTGTTCGGCGAGCAGCTTCTCGACGTGCGGACGCGAGACGTACCGATAGAGCCGAGCACCGCTGCCGAGCTGATCGTGCAAGAGCGTGCGGAGCGAACCGCGGAACCACGCACCGAGCGGCACGCCGAAGCCCATCTTCGGCCGATTCACCAGGGCGTCCGGGAGAAACTCCGGGAACGCGTGCTTCAAGATGCGCTTGGTGGTCTTTCCTCGCCGCACGAACGAAGCGGGGAGGCGCGCGGCGAAGTCGGTGAGGTCTCGATCCAAGAACGGCGCGCGCACCTCGAGCGAGTGGAGCATCGACGACCGATCGGTCTTCACCAAGAGGTCGTAGGGAAGGTACGTGGCGTAGTTGAAGTCGAGGATGCGCTCGAGCGCGGGCGCCCCACGGCTGTGCGAGAGCACGCTGCGCGAGAAGGCCCACGGCGCGTCGCGTGTGCTCTTCGCCACGTCGGGCAAGAGCACCTGGTCGAGCGTGTCGCCGAAGTAGGGCGAATACGCGAGCAGGCGCTCCTCGAAGGGACGCTCGGCGGTGAGAAAGAAGCGCCGGGCTTTGGCGCGCAGGCTGCGTTCGCTCGGACCCTGCTCGACTCGACGGGCGAGCCTGCCCGCGAGCTTTCGCACGCGCTCGGGGATGCGCTCGGAGGCCTCGGCTGCCAGAAAACGCGTGTAGCCACAGAAGATTTCGTCGCCGCCGTCGCCGCTCAGGGCCACGGTCACGTGCTCGCGTGTGAGGCGCGAGACGATGCTCGTGGGAAGCGCGGACGAGTCTCCGAACGGGCCGTCGTGCGCGAACACGAGCTTCTCCACGAGGTCGGCCGAGCTCGGCTCCACGACGAGCTCGGTGTGCTCGGTCCCGAACTGCTCGGCCGCCATGCGGGCGAAGCGTGTCTCGTCGTAGGCGGCGTCTCCTTGGAAACCGATGGAGAAGGTCTTCACCCGACCGCGCGTGTGTTTGGCCATGAGGCCCACGACGATGGTCGAGTCGATGCCACCGGAGAGGAACGCGCCGAGTGGTACGTCGGCCTCGAGGCGTCGGACGACGGCCGCTTCCACCAGGCGTCGCACCTCGCGCGTGGCCTCTTCGTAGTCGAGCGTGAGACGCGGGGCCGTGAAAGGCGCACGGTAGTAGCGCGCGACGCGGGGCTCGTTCGCGTCGTGCTCGAGCACCAGCGTGTGCCCCGGAGGCAGCTCGCGGACCTCGGCGTGCAGCGTGCGGTCCGCGTGCGCGTGTCCGGACACGAGCAGCACGGGAAGCTCCGCTTCGTCGACCGTGGTGCGCACACCCGAGGCACGAATGGCCTTGATCTCGGAGGCGAAGCGGAAGCCGTTCTCCGCATCGAACGTGTAGAAAAAGGGCTTTTTTCCCGCGCGATCGCGGGCGCAGAAGAGGCGCTTCGTACGCGCGTCCCACACCGCGAAGGCGAACATGCCCGAGATACGCTCGACCACCTGGTCACCGAACGCGCGATACCCCTCGAGCAAGACCTCGGTGTCCGAGCGCGAGCGGAAGCTGACCCCGCGCTGCTCGAGTGTCTTGCGAAGGTCGGCGTGGTCGTAGATCTCGCCGTTGAAGACGATCGTGAGATCGCCCTTCTGCATGGGCTGGGCGCCGTTCTCGGTGAGGTCCAAGATGGCGAGGCGCACGAAGGCGAGCTCGACCCCCTCGAAGCGGACCACCGCGTTCTGATCGGGGCCGCGGTGACGCATGACCCGCAGCGCTGCCTGCGAATCGACCGGGGTTTTGGCGCGCAAGGCGCCGAAGATGCCGCACATTCCGTGGTTTTCCTGGGACGAGGACGGAGTCCTCCGACGATGCGGCAGCCTAACCCATCGGACGCGACGGATCTCGACTCCCGACGTGCGTCTGCTGTCGGGTATCAGGAGCACAGGCTCCGCAGACACGGGTTGCCCGAGGACTCGCCCGTATTCAGCGCGCCGGCGAGTGCGAGTGCGACTCGGGACGAGCGGCAGCGCGGTTCGCCGCGACACCTGCGTCGACCGACTGCGCCAGCACGTCTTCGGCGATCTGGTTCATGGTCTTCACCACGAGGCGACCGCGCGCGCGCTCGGCCGCGACCTCGGCGAACATGCCGCGCAGCACGTCGAACAGCACGTCCGACGAGGCCAGGTTGAACGGGTGGAACCAGAGGTGGAAAATCTTGCCCGTTGCGCCGGCCGCGCGCGCGCCCACCACGCCCTTGTGGATGCTCGCCTCGGGCGACACGTAGCGCCGAATCCCGGAGCGATGCAAAAGGCACATGGAGCCCGGGATGTTCACGAGCCCGGGGGACGCTTCGTAGGCGGTCACGAGGGGAGGGGCCACGCCGAGGAACTGGTCGCTCAGGTGCCCGAGGCGCCGGGCAGGTCCGTGCAGGCGATTGAACCAGGTCGGATCTTCGCCGCGATAAGAGGTGAAGCCTCGCTTCCGAAGCTCCTCGTGGTGACCTTCCACGTTGCGAGGAAAAATGAAGCTCTTCAGCGAAAGTCCACGCGCTTTCGCTGCGCTCATGCAGGCGTCGAGGTCCGAGGCCGCGGCTTCGCGCGAGCAACCCGGGTCGCCGTAGACCATGTGCGTGAACGAGTGGCAGCCGATTTCGTGGCGTGTGCGACGCGCGAGGATGTCGTCGAGGATGTCGTCCCCGTACCAGAGCGGCGCGTGCTCACGATTGGAGCAAGGGTCTCGCTCGAGCCAGTCTTCGCCCTTGTAGAAGGCATGGCGTGGGCGGACGATCTCCGGGTGCGGTCGGCCGTCGGGTCCTCGCTCGCACGAGCGCAAGAACAGGTGGCCGACCACGGCCCACGTGGCCGGGATTTCGTACTCGTCGAGCAGATCCAGGAGGCGCCGGCACATGCCGCGGGTATCCGGGTTCTGGCGCGCGAAGACCTCGTCGCTCGTGTGGTCGAAGCTGCCCCACACGAGCTCCTTGTCGAGGCTGAGGACGAACGTTCCCGGCATCGGCGCTCAGCGACGACCGATGAGCACGAAGTGATTGGAGAGGTTCTTGACCAGCGGAAGGTCGGACAGAAAGTCGTCGGCCTTTTCCGTGGAGCGCAGGATCGTGCCGAGCAGGCCGGGGGAGAAGCGCCCGACCGCGTGCCACGGACCGATGAACGCGCCGTGCACTTCGGTGGTGGCGAAGCCCGCTTCTTTCATGGAGTCGAGCGCTTCGCCTTCGGTCATGAAGGTGTGCTTCACCTTGGTGAAGGTCGGCACCTGCACGCGCGAGGTGACCATGTTGATGAGCGCGTACCCGTTCAGCGCGAGCTTCGGTGCGGCGGTGATGAACGCGGTGCCACCCGGCTTGAGCACGCGGCGCATCTCGCGCAGGCTTTTCACCGGATCGGCGAGGTAGCGGATCACTTCGATCGAGAGCACGGCATCGAACGACGCGTCGGGGAAGGGGAGGTTCTCCGCGTCGCCGTCGACGATGACGCCCGGGTTTCGCTCGAGGGCGCGCTCGCGCATGCCGACCGCGGGCTCCACGCCCATCACGTCGAAGCCGCGATCGCGGAGGCGTCCGACGTTGAAGCCGGTCCCGCATCCCACGTCGAGGATCTTCGCGCCGCTCGGGAGGGACGACAGCTCGCGGTCGAGCATCGCCTCGATCTTCATTCGGCCGTACGTGAACGTGGAGAGGTACGGGTCCTTCGCCAGCGCTTCGTAGCGCGCGTCGAACTCCGGCGCTTGCCTGTCGTGAACTTCGACCGCGTGCTTCTTTTGCCCCTGCATTTCGCCTCGCATGGGCCGATATATGCACCGCCCTACGGAAGAGGCAAGGACGACCCGCACGGTTTGCGCGTGTTTGCTCCGTGAGGCAAAAATGCTAGTGCCTCGGCCGATGAAAAACGTCGATCGGGCGACGGTGGATGGCTTCGGCGACGAGTGGAGCCGCATGCCGCAAGACGGCGTGAGCGAAGAAGAAGTCGAGAAGTCGTTCTCGATGTATTTCTCGGTTTTTCCTTGGGAAAAGCTTCCTGAAAATGCGCGCGGATGCGACTTCGGCTGCGGGAGCGGAAGGTGGGCCCGCAAGGTCGCCCCGAAGGTCGGCCATCTGACCATGCTCGACGCGAGCAAAGAGGCGCTCGAGGTCGCCAAGAACAAGCTGTCGTCGTTCGCCAACGTCGACGCCGTTCACGCGAGCGTCTCCGAGAGCCCCTTCGAGGACGCGTCGCTCGACTTCGCCTACTCGCTGGGCGTGCTCCACCACGTTCCGGACACCGAGGGCGCCATTCGCGAGATCGCCCGCGTGCTCAAGCCGGGCGCTCCGTTCCTCATCTATCTCTACTACGCCTTCGACAACCGCTCGCCCTGGTTCCGCTCGCTTTGGCGCGTCAGCGACGTGGCCAGGCAAGGCATCTCGAAGCTCCCGCACGGCCCGCGTTTCGCGGTGAGCCAGCTCATCGCGGGGCTCGTGTATTGGCCCATCGCCCGCACCGGCAAGGTCATGGAGAAGCTCGGCGCGCTGCCGGACTCGTGGCCGCTCAAGTTCTACGTGAACCACTCGTTTTACGTGATGCGCACCGACGCCCTCGACCGCTTCGGCACCCAGCTCGAGAAGCGCTACACGAAGCAAGAGTGCATCGACATGCTCGAGCGCAACGGCTTCCGCGACGTGCGCGTGTCGGACCAGATGCCCTACTGGACCCTCTGCGGGATTCGGGAGTAGTCGCGCTCGTGGCGCGGCCGCCGAGGCGCTCATGGAGAGCTCCGTGAGCGCCCGCCCCCAGTCCGCGACCCGACGTGTCGCGGAGGGCCGATACATCGTTCGATGTGAGGGGATGCATCGGAAGATGCGTCGGATACATCGTTCGATGTGAGGGGATGCATCGGAAGATGCGTCGGATACATCGGAACATGTGTCGGATGGGTCGGAAGATGCGTCGGATACATCGGACGATGTATCGGAAGATGAGCTCTCTCCGGCGGTCAACGGGTCAAGGGGAAGGGGGAACGCGTCACTCCGCTTCGCCCGGCGTCTTGGGGCCGACCTTGGCCAAGACCACACGCGGTTGGATCGGGGCTGACAACCTTGGAGCTGCCAAGCTCGGCCGGCCGGGTCTCGCCGACGGGCGCCCAGAAGAACGCGGCCCGCGCAAAGGCTCGCGCTTCCTTCCGCCTCCGCCGCTCACGACGTCGCCTTTCGTCGAGTTGGCGCCTTTGGCGTCCGCGGTCTGCTTGGTCTTCTTCCTGGGCCAGCTGCACATGGCCAAGATGGCCGTGACCGCCACGATGGGCAGGCGCTGGCGCAGCATGAGGCCCATGTTGGCCATGGTGAGCGCGTACGAAGCGGTGGTCGGCACGATGAACGCGAGCAGCGTGATCAAGGTGGCGCGGTCGGTCTTCAGGAGGCGCTTGGTGGCGACCGCTGCACGCCAGATGAAGTAGTAAAAGACCAGCGTGTCGATCTTGCCGAGCTGCAGGCCGAGCGAGCCGCCCATCCACGGGAACGGTGAAAAGAGCGTGTAGATGACGCGCAGCGGGTAGTTGAAGGCGCCGCCGTCGAACACGACGCCCGAGCCTCCGGTGGCGTTCGCATCGAGCACGTTCTTGTCGACCGCGAGGTTGAACGTGCCGGTCGCCGCGGTGGTCACGTTGTCGGCTTGGCGAGTGCCTCGCAGCACGAACAGGAGTCCGCCGAGCAGAATCAGCGACAGCACCGGACGCAGCCAGCCGCGCGCGCGAAGGCCGACGATGCCCACGGCCACCGGCAAAAGCGCCAAGAAGACCATGTAGTAGCGCACGTACCAGAGCGCCCAGAGACACACCGCCGTGATGAGCGCGTGCACGATCGAGAACCTTCGCGACACGCGTATGGCCCCGGCCACGGCGCCGAGGAGGAACATCAGGACCAGCGGGTCCTTGTACATGTCCGAGCTGTAGAGGAGCAGCGCCGGCGTGGAGAAGAGCACGATGAGGACGCGCGTGGCGGTGATGCGCTCGATGCCGAGCTCTTGCGCGAGCTTGAAACAGTTGAGCGCCGTGATGCACACCGCGAACGCGACCATCGCCGTACACGCGAACGGAGCGGTCTGGCCGCCGTTCAAATAGATGATGATGGCGAACATGTTCGGCGGGAGAGAGGTCGCGCCGATGAGCTCGTTGTCCGCCTCGGTCATGTAGTGGAAGCCGTGGGTGCTCCACTGTTCGGCGATCCACTGCGCGAAGTATTCGTAGGTGAGCGCGTCGCCGCCCACGCCGTGCGAGAAGAACGCCACGTTCCGCGCCACCCAGTGCAGGGCGATTCGCGAGGCGAACGTGATGAGCAAAAACGTGCCGAGCGTGGTGGAGGTCTCCCGTGAGAGCACGAGCACGCCCACGAGCAGGAGTGCGAACAGGAGAATGACGAAGACGCTGAACATCGGCGAAAGGGCTCTCGGAGCTGCGGTCCTACGAGATGCGCGGGGAGGGGTGGGTATTCGAGGCGGGGTCCACCGCTCGCGACGCGCCTGTGGCTACCGTAGTCGAGGGGGCCGTGGGCCGCTACCGCGCGCATCGGCGTCGAGCGCCGTTTTCTCGGGGGTTTGCAGCTCGGTCTGCCCCGGCGAGGTGCGCGCACGCCACGCGACGAGCCGCACGTACGCGACGACGAGCCCCGCGGAGAGCACGATTTCGGTCCCGGCGAGCAGCTTGTGCGGAAAGCCTCCGGTGTACGTGGTGATCGCCGTGCCGTGGCTCGTGAAGAGGAGCCAGCGGTAACCCCAGAGGAGGTGCGCGATCTTTTCCACGTCCGGGTAGATGGCGCCGGCGCAAGCGACGAGTGCAACCGTCCGATTCTTCTCCGCTTTCGCGACCACGAACGCGACCGCCAGCGCGCCTCCCACCACCGGTCTCACGATCCAGGCGTGCGGCAAGAACGACCACACGATCACGTGAGGGAGGAAGCCGAAATGGGGCAGGGCATCGAGCGCGAGGTGCGACACTCCTCCACCGAAGAACGCGAAGAGCACGCGCACGAGCGAGTCCACACGGGTCCTCCGCCCGGGGGTTGCTCTCGCCCGAGGCAGCGCGGGGAGTCGCGCAACGGCCTCCGAGACGATGCCGGCGGCCAAGACGTGCGTGAAGAGGTCCAAGGCGTGCACAAGGTAACCCGTCCGCGCCGAAGCAGGCCCCGCTTCGACCGCGCACGTTCGTAAGGACGTACGCTCCGCTCTTCCCTTGACGGCGTGCCTGTGAGAGGGCTTCTCCCAACCTCCGCATGACCTCGCCGAACGTCCGCCCGTTCCCGCGCACCGTACGCGCAGTGACGGCTATCCCCCCGGTTTCGTTGCTCGCATCCAAGGCTCGTCCCTCATGTGCGGCTTCGTAGGTTCGGCATTTCTAGGCGGCGCAACCTCGGCCGCTTCCGGCTCGGGACCGGGCTCGACCTTCGACGTCGACGCCGGCCTGCGTGCGCTGCACCACCGCGGCCCCGACGACGCCTCCGTGGTTCGACACGACGACGCCGTGCTCGGCTTCGCGCGGCTCCGGATCCTGGACCTCACGGTGGCCGGGCGTCAGCCCATGCGCACGCCCGACGGTCGGGTCTCGCTCGTCTTCAACGGTGAGATCTACAACCACCACGAGCTCCGTCGCGAGCTCGAGCAGCGCGGGTACACCTTCCGCTCGCGCAGCGACACCGAAGTCATCGTGCACGGCTACTCCGCCTGGGGCGAGCGCGTGATCGAGCGTCTCGACGGCATGTTCGCCATCGCCATCTGGGACGACCGCGAGAAGCTCCTGCTGCTCGCGCGCGATCGACCCGGCAAAAAGCCGCTCTTTTACGCGGACGGACCGCTCGGCTTCTCGTTCGCCTCCGAGCCGAAGGCGCTGCTCGCGGCCGGCGTTCCGGACGACGTCGACCTCGAGGCACTCGTTCCGCTCTTCGCCTTCGGACGGGCCCGTGCGCCCCACTCGATGTACGCACGCGTGCGCGAGCTCCCTCCCGCGACGGTGCTCACGCTGCGCGAAGGTGGGCGCCCCGAGCTCCGCCGGTACTGGGTCCCGCCCTTCACCGAAGCCATGAAGGTACGGGACGACGAGGCCATCTCCACCGTGCGGGGACTGCTCGGCCGCGCCGTCGCGCGAAGACTCGAGGCGGACGTCCCGCTCGGCGCGTTCCTCTCCGGGGGCGTCGACTCGAGCATCGTCGTCTCGCTCATGGCCGCGCAGCACAAGGGATCGGTGCGCACGTTCTCGATCGGCTTCGAGGGCGATCACGGCTTCGACGAGACCGCCTACGCGCGCAAGGTCGCCTCCCACTTCGGCACCGAGCACACCGAGTTCAAGGTCGCGCCCGCCTCGTTTTCGCTGGTGGAGAAGCTGGTCGACGCGCACGACGGGCCCTTCGGTGACTCGTCCGCCATTCCCACCAGTATCGTGTGCGAGCTGACTCGCGCCCATGCCACCGTGGCCCTCACGGGGGATGGCGGTGACGAGCTCTTTTGCGGTTACTCGCGCTTCCTCGCCGTCGAAGCCTCGGAGCGTACGCCTTCGTTGCTTCGGCACGCCGCCGCCCTCGCCTCGCGAGGCCTCGGGACCGAGGGGCGATCCATGCGAGGCCGCGTCGGTCGCGCGCTCGCGCGCATGGATCTCCCGCTGGCCGATCGTTTGCTCTCGTGGACCAGCTACTTCGGCCTCGAGCTCGGCAAGGTGCTGCATCCGGATCTGGTCGCCCAAGTGGACGTGCAGGCGGCCATCCTGGAAAATCGCGCCATCGCGCGGCGCACGCTCGGAGCGACACCGCTCGCGCGCGTGCTCGACCTCAACTGGCACACGTACCTCTGCGACGACCTCCTCGTGAAGGCCGATCGCTCGTCGATGATGCACTCGCTCGAGCTTCGCTCGCCGTTCCTCGACACCGAGCTGGTCGAGTACGTGGCCAAGCTGCCCGACTCCCTCAAGCGGAGAGGCACCGAGCGCAAGTGGGTGCTTCGGCGCGCCTTCTCCGAAGCCTTCGGGGGAAACGTGCCCGACGAGGTGTTCACTCGGAAGAAGATGGGCTTCGGACTCCCTCTCGGGGCGTGGTTCCGAAACGAGCTCAAGGAATACCTGGAGGACCGCCTGGCGCCCTCCGCCGAGCTCTACCGATACGTGCGGCGAGGGTTCGTCGAGGGGCTCTTGCGCGAGCACTTCGCGGGGCGTGCCGACCACGGTCTCGGGCTCTGGCTCTTGCTCACGCTCCAGGTATGGCTCGCGTCGAGGCGCGCACGAACGAGCGCACACGCCGTCGGGGGCGAAAGTCCGATCAAGGAGATCTCGGCGTGAGGATCGACTCGCTCTTCATCACCCACAACGGCCTCACCGAGCCCCTCGGTCGCGCGCAAATCATGCCCTACGTGATCGGGCTCGCGCGTCGCGGCCTGCGTATGGAGATCTTCAGCTTCGAGCCGGCGGGCACCGATCCGCGCGCCATCGACAAAGTGCGCGACGAGCTCGCGATGGAGCGGGTCGGTTGGCGATCGTTCGTCCGTTCGCCTTCGCACGCGCTCGCGCGCAAGGTCTTGGAGTCCGCCGAGGCGGCGCGCGTGGCGCTCTTTCGCGCCATCTCGGGTCGTCCGCGAATCGTTCACGCGCGCAGCCATCTCCCCGCCGCCGTGGCCGACGTGGTGGCGACCAGCCTGCCCAAGACCAAGCTGCTCTTCGACTGCCGCGGCATGGTCGGCGACGAGTACGTCGACGCCGGTCACTGGACCCGCGATCGCCTCGAGTACAAGCTCCTGAAGCGCGAGGAGGCTCGCCTCTTTCGCCGCAGCGAGGGCATCGTGGTGCTGACCCACGCGCTCCGCGACTGGCTTCGCGAGACGCGCGCCGTGCCGGAGAAGACGCCTATCCAGGTGATCCCGTGCTGCGTGGACGCCGGACGCTTCAAGCCGGACCCCGAGCTGCGCAGGCGAGCGCGCGAAGAGCTCGGCCTGGGCGACGCCTTCGTGGTGGCCTACTCCGGCTCGCTAGGAACCTGGTACTTGCAGGACGAAATGGCTGCGCTCGTGAAGCGCATGCTCGACCGCGAACCCGATCTGCGTTGGCTCGTGCTCACCCCTTCGTCGCCCGAGATTCTGTTCGCCGCCGCCGACCGCGCCGGGATTGCCCGCGACCGCATCGTGGTGCGCAAGGTACCGCCGCCTCGCATGGCGGAGATCCTTCCCGCGGCCGACGTCGGACTTTCGTTCATCAAGCCGTGCTTCAGCAAGATGGGCTCGAGCCCGACCAAGGTGGCCGAGTACCTCCAGGCCGGTCTCGTCGCGGTGGTGAACGGCGACATCGGCGATCAAGCCGAGCTGGCGGAGGAGCAGGACTCGTGCGTGGTCATCCCTGCCTTCGGTGAGGCCGCGCTCGACCTCGCCGCCGAGCGCACTCTCGTGCTCGGCAAGAGGCCTCAAGCCGAGCGCGCCGTCTTCACGGTGAAGACCGCCCACGCTCGCTTCGGCCTCGAGGAGATCGCCATCCCGCGCTACGCCGAGCTCTACGACACCCTGCTTCGGTAGGCGCTTCGGCGCTTTTCCAGGAGATCTCGGAGGGTTGGACGCTCGCCGAGGTCCGTCGAGCCCGCGTCCGATTTCACTTGCACACGAAGGTATGTGCCGACCTTA
Source organism: Polyangiaceae bacterium (assembly GCA_965225775.1). Classification (GTDB taxonomy): domain Bacteria; phylum Myxococcota_A; class Polyangia; order Polyangiales; family Polyangiaceae; genus JAAFHV01. Next base: position 1,141,409 of record OZ245328.1, read on the forward strand.
GCGGGCCGCAAACGCCGGATTCCGTTTTCAGCCGACGCTCCTTGGGCTTTGGCGGCGTCTTGGTCTAAATTAGCCGGGATGACGGATGCGGCACGGCAGTACCAGCCGGGGGAGCTCGTACCGGGCACCATCTACCGCGTCCTCCGGCATCTGGCGACCGGGGGCATGGGCAGCGTGTACGACGTGGAAGACACCACGGTCGGCAAGCGCTACGTGCTGAAGACCCTGCACCCGAACCTGTTCTCTCGGCAGGATCTCGCGCGTCGCATGGCCGTCGAGGCGCGCACGCTCGGTCGGCTCGCGCACCCCAACATCGTCGAGGTGGTGACCGCCGGGCAGACCACCGACACCCAGCCGCTCCCGTTCTACGTGATGGAACGCCTCAACGGACAGAACCTGCGCTCGGTGCTCGAGCGCAAAGGGGCGCTCACGGAAGAGGCCGCACTGCCTATCGCCATCGAGCTGCTCGAGGCGCTCGACCACGCGCACGAGCACCAGGTCGTGCACCGCGACGTGAAGCCGGAGAACATCTTTTTGCACCGCAGCCTGACCGGCCAGGCGGTCACCAAGCTGCTCGACTTCGGCATCATGCGCATGATCGACGAGAACCGGTCGAACGACACCGCCGGGCGCTTCGTGGGCACGCTGCGCTACGCCGCTCCCGAGCAAATCGTGGGTGGACAAGTGGGGCCGGGCACCGACCTCTACGCCGCGGGCATCGTGATCTACGAGATGCTGGCCGGTCGGGGCCCGTACGATCACGTCGCGAAAGATCTCTCGCAGATGGGCTTCGCCCACTTGAACGAGCGCCCGCCGCCTCTCTCGCAGCTCGCCCGGGTGAGCCCCGAGGTCGAGCGCATGGTCATGGGCGCGCTCGAAAAGTCGCCGCAGAGCCGGCCACGGGATGCGTTCACGTTCGCCGCCGCGCTGCGCACCGTGCTGCAGGACGTGAAAAAGCCCGGCGGTCGCTCGGGCAACACCGCCACCGACGTGCACGTGCTCTCCGAGCTTCCGGCGAACGCGGTACCGGTTCGTCCCATGCGCGTGGGGACCGATCTCGCCGAGGCTGCCACCGTGGCGGCGCTCGGTCGGCCCGGGCAGGGCGCACCGCCGCAAGGCTCGGGCACACCGGCCGTGGTGATGAGCACGTCGCCCGAGACCGCGAAAGACCCCGCGCTGCCCTTCGCCGAGACCAACTTGAGCGACGACGGCATGGGCTTCGTCGCCACCGTGCGTGACACAGGTCCGATGGTCGAGCAGGGGTTGGCCATCGCGCGCGCCGCGACGCTCCCCTCCGAGCCCGGATACGCGCCGATGCAAGGCCACCCCGGTCGGGTCGCGCCGATCGTCGACCGCTCCGCGCCCACGCAGAGCATCGCCCCTTCTCAGCTCGGCGCATTGGCTCGCGGCTCCACGGAAAACCTCGACAAGGGGCGCCCGAGTCTCTCGCCCGAGGTCGACCGCATGCAAGCCGAGCTCGATCGCGAGGCCGCGCGTGCGTTCGCGGGCGGAATGGCTCCTCCCGTGGCCGGCAACACCACGACGTCGGGCTCGGAGCTCGGCAATCTCCCCGTCGCGCCCAAGCCGAAGTCGAGCTGGGGCGTCTTCGTGGTGGCCATGGTCATCATGTTCGCGAGCGGTCTCGGCCTCACGAGGCTCGTTCGTCCGGACTTGTTCGGTGCCGCTCGCGCCGACGCCTCGGCGCCCCCCTCGAGCGCTCCTGCCGCGCCCAGCGCCCTCGTGTCGGCGGCTCCTGTCCCCACGCCTCCGCCTTCCGCCCCCGTGCCTTCCGCGACCGTGGTGGCAGGCACGTCCACCGCGAAGGTCGAGGCGCCCAAGCCTCAGCAAGCCCCTCCCGCGACCACGGCGGCGCAGACGCCGGCCACGAAGACGCCTCGCACGGGGGGCACCGCCAAGCCGGTCGCCACGCCCAAGGCGCCCGCCACTCCGCCGGGCGAGTCTCCGAACGTGCAAATGTAGGTGGCGTGGGCTCGGCTCGTTCACCCTGCGCTTTCGGGATATGAGAGTGCTTTCGTCCGGCTCGGTAAACCGGTACTCTTGGAGAATCTGGCATGAGTCGCGACGGTGACATCGGCGGCCACGGAGGGCCTGGTGAGCAAGACCTCGGTGCGACCGAGGAAATGCCTGCCGCTGGGCACGTCATGGCTCCGAACGTCTCGCATGCCCCGCATGCCCCGCCGGCATCCCGGCCTCGCATGGCCGCAGCGGTCCCGCCCGCTCGCCCATCCGAGCCGATTCAGCTCGCGCAAGGGCAGTCCTCGGGAGAATCCCAGGCTGCGTACGCGGCCGGACCGAAGGCCATCCCACCCAGCCGGCATAACTTGGGCAGTGATCCGGCGCCGGCCGTGATCGTCGAGGGCGCCCCTGCCCACACCTACGACGCCCTCAAGACGCCCACGCCATCCGCGGTCGCCTTAGGGCCGGGGGGTGGGCTCTACATGGCTCCCGTGCCCGCATTTCCGTCTGTTCCCGATCCTCGCGCACCCCACGGGAATGCCGCCGCACACCTTCGCACGCCGCAAGCCCCTGCGTTCGCTGCGCCGCAGTATCCGGTCCCGCAGGCCGCCGTTCCGTTCGCCAAACCGCAGTTCGCGGCGCCGCTTCCCTCCATGCGTGGCCAGGCTCGCTCCGAGACCGTGGTCATCAACCTCCCGGCTCGTCGTGGGCCGTCCAGCAAAGAGAAGATGCTCGCCTTCATCGGCGTGCTCGTCCTGGTCGCGTTGGTCGGAGTCGGCCTCCTGCTGATGCAGTCTCTTCGTCAGGGGCAAGCTCCGAAGGCCTCGCCGGGAGCGTCCGAGACCGTCGCGGCAACCACGGTGCCGGTCGCGACGACCGCGCAAGCTCCCGCCCCGACCCTCGAGCCGGTGCTTGCCTCGCCGCCACCGGTCGCGGTGGTCGCTGCACCTGCCATGGACGCGGGTGCAGTGAAAAAGCCCAAAAAAGCCCACTGACGTTCGCGTTACGAGCGAGTGAGGCGGACTGTCCGCGGTGGCCGCTCGCTCGTGGACCACGTACACTCGACGAGTGAAAACTCGCCCGCTCTTCGCTTCGCTCTCGCTCTTGTTCGTCGTCGCCGCGTGTGGAGGTGCCACGGCGACCGACTTGTTCGATTCGCCCGGCACGAGCGGCACCTCCTCGTCCGACGCTGCGGTCCCCACGGGAACGACCACGTCCACGTCGACGAGCACCACGCCGACGTCCACCACCACCACCGAGCCGCCCGTCCCCGACAGCGGCCCCGTGGAAGCGGCCTGCTCGGCCAAAAAGCCCGATTGCGCAGCTGGCTTCATCTGCGAGGTGGCCACCTGCAACGGTGACGGCACCTGCGTGCCGGTCGGCAACTACGGGCAGGAGCCGGTCTGTGGCTGCGACAAGCTCACGTATGCGAGCGCGGCGCTCGCGCGTGGCTCGTCCGCGGTTCGTCACGCCAAAGAGTGCTCGAAGGACGAAGCGACCCCATGCAACAACGGCAACTGCTCGGGCGGCGCCAAGTGCAACGCTCCGGTCGCGGACGTTGCCGGTTGCATCGCAGGCACTAACAACGGCACCTGCTGGAAGATGCCGGGGGCGTGTCCCGGCTCGGCCTCGAAGACCTCGCGCATGTGCGGCATCACGGGGGGTGGATGCATGTCCGCATGCGAAGCCGTGCTCCAGAACCGCCCGTACTACAAGGCGGCGTCTTGTCCCTGACGGCCGAGGCGTGAGCGTCAGCTGCGCGGCCGAGGCACGCGCATCGGTACCGGCGTGCTCGTGTCCTCCGGCCAGGCATGTTTCGGGTAGCGGCGCCCCAACTCTTTGCGCAGGGCAGGGTAGTGCCGCACCCAGAACCCCGGCAGGTCACGTGTAATCTGCACGGCTCGCTTGTTGGGCGCGAGCAGGTGCAGGACCAGCTCCTCGCCCGCCACACGCGGGGTCTTCGCGAGACCGAAGAAGTCCTGCAGGTACGACTCCACGTAGGGCGGTTTTCCCTCTTCGTAGTGCACGGGCACGCGTCGTCCGCTCGGCAGATCGATCTTGTCGGGCACGAGCTCGGGGAGGCGTCCCGCTCCTTCGGTCTCGGACGCGATCCAGGCAGCGAGGTTCACCTCTTCGAGCTCCGAGAAGCTCCGCTTGCCCTCGCATGCGCGGAGCAGAAACGCGCGGAGCCACGCTTCGTCGGGAGCCTTCACGGCACTTCCCCGAGCGGCTGCGTAGCGCGCGCGTGAGAGAAAACGGGACAGCTCTCCGTCGGGCGAGAAGCGGTCGAGCCCGGCCTCCCAGGCCGCCTCGGCGAGCCGCGCGGCGACCGCCGGTCCCTCCGGCTTCTTCTCGACGGTCTCGTCGAACACGATTCCGTCGTACGAGAGTCGCGTGGTCGCCTCCACGCGCGACAGCTCGGTGTTCCACGAGAGCTCGCGTGTCTCTTCGACCTGGTCCAGGAAGGCGTCGAGCACCCAGCTCGGGTCGACCTCGCTGGCGAGCCGAACCACCACGCCACGGCTCTCGTCGGCGTCGACCGCGACCAGGAAGGGCGCATCACGCACCACACTGCGTGGATCGAGATCGCCGGTCGAGCCGCCGGCGATGGCGACCCTCGCGCTGCCCTTCTTTTGCCGCTTGGCGAAGCGATCCGGGAAGGCGAAGAGCACCGCTCGACCGAGCCTCGCCTCCGCCTCGGCGGGCGACGTCGGGGGGGCGGTTTTGTCGCGCGCGCGCTTCTCGAGCTGACGGCGAGCCGCGTTCACCGTGGACACGGCGCGTGGGTCGAGGCCCGCAGCTCGCAGCGCGTGCGCGGAGAAGCCCGAGCCTTTCGCCTCGTGCATCTTGTCGAGCAGGAGGCCGAGGTCGGAGGCCTGGGTGGCTTCGTCGTTCGACTTCGCGCCGAAGGGGCCGCGATCGGCGCGCACGTCGCGTTCGGACAGGAGAGCCGCGGCGCCACATGCGTCTTCGACGATGCCCAGGTCTTCTCCCGCCACGACCAGCCGCGCCAGCCTCGGATGCAGGGGAAAACGCGCCATGCGGCGGCCGAGCTCGGTCACGTGACCTCGGTCGTCCAAGGCGCCGAGCCTCGTGAGCAGCTTCTCCGCACCTTCGCGGGAGGCCTCGGGTGGCGCGTCGAGCCAGTCGAGGCGATCGATGCCCGCCGCGCGAAGCCCGAGCCAGGTGTCGCACAGGTCCGCCCGCGCGATCTCGGGCAGGTCTCCCTCGGGACGCGTGTCGAAGTCGGCTTTCGTGAAGAGGCGAAGGCACCGGCCGGGACGAAGGCGCCCTGCACGGCCCTCCCGCTGGGTCGCCGACGCTCGAGAAATCTTCGCGGTTTTCAGCGAGGAAAGGCCGGTCCAGGGCGAATGCGTGGCCACTCGTGCGAGGCCCGAGTCGACCACGGCCACCACGCCTTCGACCGTGATGCTCGACTCGGCCACGTTGGTCGAGAGCACCACCTTGCGGCGCGGCCCTCGCGCGATGGCGCGCCCTTGGTCGTCGAGGGAGAGGTCTCCGTGCAGCGTGACCACGTCGGCGCCGAGCTCGCGCGCGAGCTTCTCGCACGCCGCTTCCGCGAGGCGTATTTCACGAGCCCCCGGCAAGAAGACCAGCACGTCGCCTTCGCTCTCGAGGGTGAGCGCACGCCGAACGGCAGAGGCCACGCGGAGCTCGAGCGGGCGATCGTCGTCGGCCGCGCCGTACTCCGTTTCGACAGGAAAACGCCGGCCTTCCGTGCGAAAGACCCGCCCGCCGAGGTAGGCGGCCACGCTGTCGCCATCGAGAGTCGCGCTCATCACCGAGACCAGGAGGTCCGGTCGCTCGGTCTTTCCGAGTCGCTGCAGGAGCGCGAGCGCGAGGTCTCCTTGCAGATGCCGTTCGTGGAACTCGTCGAGCAGCACGGCCCCCACGCCCGTGAGCTTCGGATCGTCGAGCAGGCGGCGCGTGAGCACGCCTTCGGTCACGAAGCGAATGCGCGTCTTCGGGCCTCGTGCCTCCTCGAAGCGCACCGAATAGCCGCACGTCTCGCCGACCTTCTCGCCGAGCTCTTGCGCCACGCGCGAGGCCGCGAGGCGTGCCGCGAGACGGCGAGGCTCGAGCACCACGATTTCGCCCGGGATGCCTGCGTCGAGCAGCGCACGAGGCACACGCGTGGTCTTGCCGGCGCCGGGGGGCGCGCCGATAACGAGGCGCTTGTCTTCGCGAAGAAGCCGCACCATTTCCGGGAGGTCGGGGTCGATAGGGAGCGCTTGCACGGGCCGGCCGCTGGTATACCTCGCTTTGCCCCATGCGAGTCGTTCCTCCCCCCGCGCTCTCGACCCTGACGACGCTCGGACTCGGCGGGGCCCCCACCGAGCTCTTCCGCGCGAGCACGGAGCACGAGCTCATCGAAGCGCTTCGCACCCACCCAGATGCGGTCGTCTTGGGGGGCGGCAGCAACCTCGTGGTCGCCGACGAGGGCCTCTCCGTGCCCGTCGTCCAGATCGCGACGCGTGGCTTTTCCTTCCGACGAGACGGCGACCACGTCGCTTGCGCCGTGGAGGCGGGCGAGCCCTGGGACGACTTCGTGGCCGAAGCGGTCCGCGAAGGAGCCTCCGGCATCGAAGCCCTCTCGGGCATTCCCGGGCTCGTCGGCGCGACGCCGGTGCAAAACGTGGGGGCGTACGGCCAGGAGGTCGCCGACACGCTGGAGAGCGTGACCGTGTGGGATCGCACGCTCGAGTCGATGCGGACGCTCCCCGCGAGCGAGTGCCGCTTCGGCTACCGTTCCAGTCTCTTTCGTGGGCAATCGCGCTTCGTGGTGGTCCGCGTGACCTTCCGCTTCGGGCGCTCGCACGAGGCCCGTGTGCCGAGCTACGCCGAGCTACGCGCAGCCCTCGGTGTGGTCGAGCCGGAGGCGCGCGTGCCGCTGACCGAGCTACGAAGCATGGTGATCGCGCTTCGCCGAAAGAAGGGCATGGTCACCGATCCGCAGGACCCGGACTCTCGAAGCGCAGGCTCGTTCTTCACCAACCCGCTGCTCGACCAAGACGAGCTCGCCCAGGTTCGCGAGAAGGTCGAGGCCCGACTCGGACCCGGCGTGAGCCTCCCCACGTTCGCGGACGCCTCCGGAAAGACCAAAGCCTCGGCGGCCTGGCTCATCGAGCGCGCCGGTTTTTCCAAGGGCTACGGCACGGGAAACGTGGGCATCTCGGGCAAGCATACCTTGGCGCTCGTGAACCGCGGCGCGGGCACCACGCGCGAGCTGCTCGCCCTGGCGGACGAGGTTCGTCGTGGGGTCTTCGCGGCCTTCGGCGTCACCTTGGAGCCCGAGCCCATCGTGCTCGGCACGCGGCCACCGTGGCACGCTCGAGTCGAGACGAATCCCGAGTAGTTCGGGACGTTTCCCGCACGAACGAGCGAAGCCTGACGCGCTCCCGCTCGGACGCTTCGCGCGCCAGCGAAGCGAACGGTCGCCCCGTGATCGAGCGGACCTTGGTAGCGTTCCCGCCCGACATGCATCGATCGGTCGGGCTCGTGCGAGCCTTCTTCGCGTCGGCCGTGCTCTTCGGAGCCGCTGCGCTCGCGTGTGGTCCGAAAGGGGCCGGCGCGCCTCCCGTGGTCGCGCCACCTGCCACGTCCGCGTCCACTTCCACGTCCGCGCAGCCTTCGGCCTCCGCCTCCTCCTCCGTCCCGTCCGGAGGACACGCGCCCGGCCCCATGGCGCCGGTGGTCGCCACCAAGATGGGCGCGCGCCTCGCCGAGGTCGGGCTCGACGTTCGGCATCTCCCGCCTCTCGAACGGCTCACTCCGGAGCAACGACGACGCGTGATGAGCACCTTCTCGGACTCGCTCGGTATCCCGTGCACGGGGTGTCACAACGAGAACGACTTCCGCTCCGACACCCGTCGCAAGCGCGTCGCCAAGCGTATGTACAACGAGATTGCGCGTCTGCTCGTGCTCGAAGACGGCGAGGCCGTCTATTGCGACGGTTGCCACCAGGGAAAGGAATTTTCCCTGGATCGACGCGACAAGGACAAGGTCGCCACGTTCATGAGCGACGTGTTCGTCGACAAGCTGCGGCGCATCGACGGACAAGAGCACGACTGCGGCACTTGTCACGGTGACCCGCCCGAGTTCGCCTTCATCGCCACCTGGAAAGAGTCGCCGGCGCCCAACCTGATCCTGGCTTCCGAGAAGCAGCAGGCGCTCGAGAAAGCGCGACTCGAATCGCTTGCCGCCTCGCAGCTCGCGCCCTCCGCCAAGCCCGCACAGCCTGCGACCGGCGCCGCGCCGAACGCGAACGCCGCTCGCACCTTCGGTGCTCCGAAGAAGCCGCCGCGCCCGACCCGCATCTGCGGCGACAAGGACAACCTCTGTCCGCTCCAAGTGTGGATGCGGAAGAACGTCGCCCCTGCGGTCACCGCCAACGACGCGCCGGCGCTCGCCAAAGCCATGGACAAGCTCGCGACGTTCTCGCCCGATCCGTCTTCGCCTTGGGCGGACATCGCGAAGAAGTCCGCGGAGGCCGCGCGCCGCGGAGATATGGACGAAGCGCGCAAAGCGTGTCGCACCTGTCACACCACCCTGAAGCTCGAATGGCGTCAGAAATACAGACTCAGGCCCCTCAAATGATCCTCGGAAAAAAGACCGCTCTCGTCGCGCTCTGCGCTCTCCTCGGCGTCGCGGCAGCGTGCGCTCAAGCGGCCCCGGTTTGCCCGCCGCCGCCGCCGCCGGCTCCTTGCGATCGGGATCTCGCCCCGCTCGCACAGGCGCCCAAGCCGGTCATCGACGACCCTCTCCACCCGAAAGACGCAGAGGCTCCTGCGGTCGTCGCGGAGTCCGCCGACGCGGGCGCTCCTCCCGTCGATGCCCAAACGGCCGTCGCGGCAGGCAAAGACGGAGGCCCGGCCATCGCGAGCGTCGCCCCCAAGCCCCCGCCCAAGCCGGCGAGCCCCGATCCCTCGAGCTGCGGTACCAAAGACAACCTCTGCCCGCTTCAGAAGCTCATGCGGGGCGAGATGGCCGGTGCGAGCACGGGGCCTGCGCTCGCGGCTGCGTTCACGCACACGGCCAACCTCTCGCCCAACGGTGGCTGGAACTGGCGCGCCATCTCCATGAAGGGAGCGGAGCTGGCCAAGTCCGGCGATACGGCCGCGGCCAAGCAGCAATGCAAGGCCTGCCACGACGCCTACAAGGAGTCGTACAAGTCGACCTATCGGGCACGTGCGGTTCGTTGACGTAGGCGACGGCGAACCACGAAAATCCGAGCGGTCCGATCGCGCACTTCGCGCGTAGGGCGCATTCGACGGCAACACCTAGGTGACCGTGGCTCGCTCGCACGCGCCTCCGCGATCGTGTGGGGCCCGATGCGCTCGGTGGTCTCGGTGCGAATTCAGAGGTGCGACGACGACGTCGCGAGCGGGGAGTGTCTACGAGTGAACAGCACGTCTTTCACGGCCATCTTGGGCATCGTGTTCGTGGTCTTGGGGTTCGCCTCGGTGTTCCTCATGTTCCACTTGTGGGGCTACCCGTTCGACAAGGCCACGCGCACGAGCGCCGCTCCCAAGTGGGCGATGTTGCTCCATCGCGGCATCGGCTTCGCGTACGCGGCCGTCTACGTCGTCATGATGACCAAGATGGTGCCGCGCCTCTTCACCTACCAGGTGGAGTTTCCGGCTCGCACGGTGGTGCACATCATCCTGGGCATCACCATCGGGCTCATCTTGCTGCTCAAGATCTCCATCATCCGCTTCTTCCGCCACCTGGAAGAGTGGATGCCCTACCTCGGCACGGCCTTGCTGTTTTGCACGGTGATTTTGCTCGGCCTCTCGCTCCCGTTCGCCTTCAAGGATCGGCTCCTCGGAAAGCGCACCGCAGGCGGTGACGTCTTCGGCGCGATCAACGTGGAGCGCGTGAAGAAGGTCCTGCCCACCGCCGAGCTCCCCAAAGAGGCCCCGCTCGACGAGCTCGCCAGCGTGGCGAGCCTGAAGCACGGACGCCAAGTGATGCTCAGCCAGTGCGTGGAGTGCCACGACCTGAAGACCATCCTGGCTCGCCCTCGCTCGCCGCAGGACTGGGTCCACACGGTAGAACGCATGGGGGAAAAGCCGGCTCTCTCGAAGCCTCTCGAAGACCGCGACCTGTGGGCCGTCTCGGCGTACCTCATCGCGATTTCGCCCGACCTCCAAGCTTCTGCTGCCAAGAAAAGGCAACAAGAGCTCGACGCCAAGAAGGCCAAGGCGACCGCGCAAGCCGCGCTCGACGAGGGCAAAGAGGGCGGGGGATCGGCCGCTCCCACGGCCGAAGTGGCCAAGCCCTTGCTCGAGAAACATTGCACCCAGTGCCACGAGCTCGACGAGCTCGACAAGAAGCCGCCGAAGACGAAAAAAGAGGTCGATAGCCTGCTCTCACGCATGCTCGACAACGGCCTCGAGGCGCCGGCCTCCGACCTCAAGTCGCTGAACGCTTACCTCACGGCAACGTACGCGAAGTAGGCCGCCGTTTCGGGTCTCCGGCCTCGCGTCAGGACGCCGCGACGGGGGGTGGGGTCATGGTCATCTTCGGGACCCAGGAGTCGAGGCCGAGGGGCGCGAAGACAGCCCGGCCGCTCGCCCAGAGCGGCTCGAGCTTACCGACCAGCTCGGCCTTTCGAAGGTAAACCTCTTCGCGGCGGCCGCCTTCGTTCTCGCGCTTGAGCGAGAGCTCGAGCTCGTTCGGGCTGCGCTTGGCGATCTCGGCCACGGTGGGCGCGAAGAGATTCACGAGTCGCTTCACGAGATCGACCGTCTCTTTGCCGCCCATCGCGTCGCGGTCGTCGAGCAGCAGGCTGGTCATGGTCTCTTTTTGCTCGTGGAGGTGCGCGAGCGATTCGGCAACCGCGGTCGCCAAGCGATCGATCTGGGCCGCGTCCGCGTCGTCGAGCTCGGGGGCGAGAGCGCCGGCGTCGGGATTTCCAGGGTGCTCGACGGTCGCGTAGAGCGTGCCACCACCTTTGGCCAGGTGGAACACCATGGAGTCCTTCTGATCGACCTTGCGGCGCAGCGTAATCTCCACGCGAGCGTCCGAGACTTCCACGTGGGCCACGATGAAGTCGTCGACCGACATGGGCTCCGCCGTGACCACGCCCTTGAAGAAGCTCTTCTTGACCGCGACCTTCAGCGTGAGGCCCTTGGCGAAGTCCGAAACTTTCCGAGGCGCGTCCCACGGTGCGGTGGAGCGCAGCGTGAAGCCGCTCGTGATGCCGCCCGCCGTCTTGAACGTCGCGCTCGTCTCGTAGTGGCCTTCGGCGAGAGAGGCGCGTGTGGTCACGGCTTCCACGCTGAGCGCCGCTTTGCGGAAGAACGACTCGAAGGCGGAGTGCGCCTCGGCGCAGAGCACCGCCACCTCACGAGCCGCGGTGCCGGTGTCGCGCTCGTTCGCGCTCTGCACGCTGCGCCACTGCTCCTCGACGAAGCGCTGCGCGAGCTCGCCCACTTGGCGCGAGTACTCGACCGCGCTCGGATGAGACACCTTGGCGGCCGTGTCGCCGATGGCCTTCATGACCACGTTGTGGAAGCCCTCGAGGGCGTGGATCCCCGCGAGGCGCGTCTTCTGCGCTTCGGCCGCTTTGGCTTCGAGCGCCACCGCGTCGTCGTGGGCTTTCACCGCGCGCGTCGCCGCCGTCATGAACGACTCGAGCGTCCCCAGGAAGTCGTAGGCCAGCGGGAACGGTGTCGAGTCGCCGTAGAGGTATCGCATGCGGCCTTCCGAGGTTAGCAGATGTGCCGGCCCATCATCGCCGTGATTTCCACGCGGCGTCCGAGCCTCGTCCCGTACGGATATGCGGGATACACGTTTCTCCGAGCGCCTCGACGCACGACGAAGGTTTTCGAGCGCCCGCGGTCCGCGTACGATGATGGTTTCCCAGGCGCCGACGCTCGCTCGCGGCCGAAGACCATGTCGAACCTCGATGCTCACTCGTTCGCTCCCGGGACCGTGCTCGGTCCCTACACTCTGACGCGTCGTCTCGGAGCAGGCGGCATGGGCGAGGTCCACGAGGCCATGTCGCCCCGCGGCCTCGTCGCGCTCAAGCTGCTCACCTGGGGGCGGGGCGCTCCGGAAGCCCTCGCGCGCTTCGAGCGCGAAGCCTCGTTGCTCGAGTCGCTCGCGCATCCCGGCATCGTTCCGGTCCTCGATCACGGCGTGGACGAGCGCACCCACACGCCGTACCTGGTCATGGCGCTGCTCGAGGGAGAAGACCTCGCGGCGTTGCTCGACCGCGTCGGCCGCCTCTCTCCCGAGGTCGTGGTGGCCATGGGCCGCGAGCTCGTCGACGCGCTGGCGCACGCGCACTACTTCAAGGTGATCCATCGCGACATCAAGCCGGCCAACGTTTTCGTGCCGCGGGACCGCGCGCGCGGACGAGCGATTTTGTGCGACTTCGGCCTCTCGAAGCAGCTCGATTTGTCTGCCTCGTTGACCGACACGGGGGCGCGTATCGGGACGCCTTACTACATGTCCCCCGAGCAGTTTCTGGATGCGAAACGTGTCGACTCGCGTTCGGACGTGTTCAGCCTGGCGATGACCCTCTACCACGCGCTGGTCGGGAAAAATCCCTTCGAGGACATCGCCTCGAATGCCGAGTTGCTCACCGCACTTTGCACGCGCCCCGTACCCGACCCGAGGTCCAAGGTCGCTGGTCTCCCGGACGATCTCGTCGACGCGCTGCGCGCGGCTCTGATCACCGACGCTCGGCAACGTTCGTCGCTCGAGGATTTCACGCGAGCGCTTGCCCGTTGCGACGGCGTGAAGCTCACTCCGTCCTTCCGTCCGCCGCCGCCCGACGATCCGGGCACCACGCGGACCTCGGCGACGGCCTTCACGCCTCCGCCTGCGGGACCTTTTCCGTCCGAGTCGACCCGTCCGCGCCGAGCCTCTTCGCTCGCTCCGCCGGCGCCCATGCTCGAGCTCAACGCCGGGCGGTACCGCATCGTGAAGCGCCTCGAAGACGACGTTCACGAAGGCATGGACGAGTACGGCATGGTGGTGCGGCTCGAGCGCCTCGCGGGTGCTCTCGAGACGGCCGAGGGAAGGGCGGCGTTCGATCGCGAGGCCGTCTCCCTTCGCGGTGTGCTCACCGAGAGCGTGGTGGCTCTGCTCGATCATGGCGCGGAAGGAAACGACGGTTGGCTCGTGACGGAGCCGGTTGCCGGCGCGGACCTGCAAACGCTCGTCGAAGACGGTGGAACGCTGCCGTTCACGCGCACGGTGCGCGCCTTCGCGGGGGCCGCGCGTGGGCTCGCCTCTCTTCACGAAGACGGCGTCGTGCACGGGCACATCGCGCCGGATGGACTTCATTTTCGCACGGGAAATGGGCGTCGCATCTTGGTGATGCACGATCTCGGCATCCAGAAGCGCCTCGCCGTGGCCACGCTCTCGCGCTCGAAGCGTGGGGCGGTGCTCGCAGCGAAAGACCCTCGCACCGACGTGGTGCAGCTCGCCGCCGCGCTCCATTTCGCGCTCATCGGCAAGCTGCCGTTCGGGAAGAGCACCGGACGTGCGGCACGCGCCGACGTGTCGGCCACGACCCTCGCGACGCCGGATCCCCGCGCACGGAGCGCGCTCGACGATCTCGTGCGGCGCGTGATCGAAGGACGCGTCGAGAGTCTCTCGGCGCTGGCCGACGAGCTCGATCGCATGGCGGACGAGTCCCGCGCCACGAACGTGTAATCGACCGACCTGCGCCGCCGTAGGCTGCACGAAGCGCTCGACCGATCACGAGCGGGGAGCTTGCGGCGTCGCTCGCGATGCGAGAAGGTTCGTCCCGCGCCGCGACGGCGTGCGCTCGTACGCCGCTCATGAACGATCCCCGAACGTTGCGCTCGACCTCGCGTCCAACCTGGCCTGCGAAGGTCCTCTATCCCTCTCGCGCTTTTTTGGGGGTCGGGCTCGCGAGCCTTTCGCTCGGTGCCTGCGACTCGTGCAAGAACGATCACCCGTACGTGCCGTACTCGATCGGCGGGGACTCCGGCGCACCGTCGGCGATACCTGGCGCCGATGCGGCCGCCTCGATTCCGCCGGAGCCCTCTCGACCTACCGCAGGCGATCTCTTCGAGCGAGCGCCGGCCATGGCGACCACGTGGAACCGAGACTCGGTCACGCTTCGCGCCCCGGACGGCACCCATTTCGAGCGCGGCGCGTTCGACGACTTCGACGGTGACGGCAAGCGCGACGCCTTCTGTGTGGTGCGCTCGTTCGCGTCGCCGAAGACCTTCGATGCCCTCTATTTCTCGGGTGCTTCGCCCGATTCGCCGGTGCGGGTCTTCGGAGCCGAGCTGCTCATGCTCCCGAAAGGGGCGGGGCGGCACACCCTCTTGCGGGTCGGTCCACCCGAGGCGCGCCGCTTCTCGCTCGAGCTCTCGGCCGAGCCTTCGGCGGCGTTCGCGGAGACCCGTCGATTCGCTTTTCTGGAGATTGTGAAGGGCCTTCCGCGCGTGCGCTTGGCCTTCACGGTCACCGATCCTCCGGGCGCCCCCAAGCTCGCACTCTCGGTCGATGCCGCCGACCGCGACGGCGATGCCGTGCCCGACGTGACGTTGATGCTCTCGGTGCAGGGAGGAAGCGGCGAGCCGGGGCCCTCGCTCTCGTCCAAGATCGCGTTTTTGGACAGGCCTGCCGGTCTCGCGCGCGACGCGGACGAGCCACGCGCCTCCATCGCCGCTCACGTCAAGGTCGCGCTCGCCAAGTCGAGCAAGTCCAAAGAGGCCGCCGAGGCGGTCGCACTGGTCGGCCGCATCCAGGCCTTGGTGCGCGCCACCTGCCCAGAGCTTCCCGGAGCACGCCTGTCGCGCTTCGAGGGCGTAACCGATCCGTCGTGCTCGCTCCGTGACGTGCTCGACGATTTGTCCGTGGCCGAAGTGCGGGGCTACGCGCAGTCGAGCCGACCATTTTCCGCCGCCGCAGCCTTCGCGCGCTTCCGAGGACCGTTCGTCGCCCGCGCTCCCGAGAAGGTGCGCGAAGCGGAAAAAGCGCTCGATCTGGTGGCCAAGGTCACCGCCCCCCGCGAGGTTCGCTCGGTCTCCGCCGCGGTCGTCCCACCGAAACGCCACGTGCCCTCGTGGTCGCCGCTCGCGTTCACGCCCAAGGGCGAGCTCGACGTCGCGACGGCCACGCGCATCGTGCGAGTCGACCCGAAGTCGTTCGAGGAGCGCGACCTCGAAGAGTCTCCGTGGACGAGCGGCGTCCTCTCCGCGGACGGCGAGACTCGCCTGGTCGAGGTCTACGACGCGTGCAAAGGCGGGCCTCTGCGCGCAACGTTCGCCCCCAAAGAAGAGGGAGAGCCGCACGACGTCGAAGTTCCCGTCGAGCCTGCGCTCGTGCCCCCGTGCACCTCGTCCCGCGGCGAGCCTGCCGAGGTGATGCCGGTCGGTTGGGGCCCACGTGGCCTTCTGTTCTTCGCGGCCGGAGAACCCGTGCTCGTCGACCCCAAGCTCACCAAAGCCACGCTGCTTGCCGAGCTGCTCGACGGCGGGTGGGTACGTGGAGGACCGCGCTCACCCGACGCCAAGACCGTCGCACTCGCCACCTCTGCGGGCGTGATCGTGCGTGGTCCGAACGGCACCTTGCGGGTGCGCGGCCCGGGTTTTTCGGACGATCTGCGAAGCTGCACCGTGAACGACGACGCGAGCGCGCTCGCGTGTCTCGTCGGTGGACGAGCGGTCCTCGCGATCCTTCGCTGAGCCTCCCGGCTGTCGAGCGATCGGATTGGGAATACGGGAGCGCGCTTCAGCCGCTCCCGACCACCACTTCGGTCGAGGCTTCGGACGTGACGCTGTGGCACCCGTCGGCCTCGGTGCACAGAACCGCTCGAACGCGCAGGTGCAAGGTCCCTTTGCCGGTCGACTTGGCGACCAGGGCGAGCGCGAAGCGATAGCCCACGGGATCTTTCGCCGTGGCCTCGTCCGGCCCCACTCGCCCGCGCAGCGCCGTTGCGAACGATGGCACGTCCACCACCACCACGTCGGCCCAGGCGAGGGTCGCGCCTGCGCGCGGTTTGGCCTCGACCCCGCACCTCACGCGACCCGGCTCGCTGGTTCGGTCGCACTGTACGGTCGTGAGCAGCTCCGGAGGCTTGCTCTCCCCAGCGTGGCGAGCGTAGCCGTCGGCAGAAGGAGACGATGTGGGCAGAACGGGATGCCGCCGCCTCGATGCCGAGGCCTCACCCGTCCAGACTGTCGAACCGCACGCGAAGGCCGTTAGAACCGTGGTGCTCACCAACCCTCGGCGGAAAGCGCGCGCGAGAGCCGAGGACGGTCGCATTTGTGCTAAGCGGAGCGCCATGGTCCGGGCAAAGACTCTACTCCGCGTTCTCCCCGCGTTGCTCGTGCTTTCGTGCGACGACCCGAAGCCCGCCGACAAGGCAGCTGCCGCGTCCGCGTCTGCAGCCCTCTCGGCTCCCACGGCGAGCGCTGCCCCGAGCGCCCCCGCGAGCGCGGTCGGCCAGGCCGACGCCCAAGCCCCCAAGCCCGTGGCCAGCGCAGTGCCCATGCCCGAGCGCCCCGTGCCCAAGACGAGCCCGACCGTGGGCTCGGGTATGCCGCAAGAAGTGCAAATGAAGGCCATCGCCTACATGGCCGCCATGCGCGCGCCCCATCCGGACGACGCCTCCATCGACGAGACCTTCGTAGGCGACCTCCAGCGCCGCCTCGGTCCCATCGTGCTCTCGCTCGACAACGGCCCCGAGAAGGCCAAGCTGAACCGTGTCGAGCTCGTGGCCGCCGGCCGCCAGATCGACCTCTTGATGTCCTCCGGCTGCACCGCGGAGACCCCGGTTCGCGCCGTGGTCCAGCGCGCCGGCACGTCGCTTCCCGCGCTCCTTTCCCACGGCGTGCTCGTCGTTCGATGCAACGACAGCCACGCCCAATGTTTGCAGAGTACACGCGACCCGAGCGACATTCTCTGCACCACCGCACCTCGTCACAAGTAGGCTGGAATCTTCGTTGAGCTTTCTCGATGCCGTCCGCAAGGCGTGCTTGCCCGGTCTCTGGTCCCAGGGCGTCAAGCTCGCGCGCGCCGGAGCCGTCAGCGTCGCGGTGCGTGACGGCCTCGACGTGACCTTGCGGGTGCGCTCTCCGGAGTCTCCGGTCGCGCCGACGGTGACGCTCTTTCTGGCGGACGAAGAATGGTCGTGTGACTGCGCGGGCAAAGTCGACCCTTGCGCCCACGTGGCCGCGGCAGCCATCGCGCTCGAGCAAAACCAGCTCGCGGACGACGACTCCGGTCCTTCGTCGAGCGACGGGAAAGCGGGGGCCCCCGCGCCCTCTCGTTCCCAGGGTCGGGCCGAGAGCAAGCCATCCAAGATCGCCTACCAGCTCGGGCGGCGTGGAGGCACGCTCCTGTTCGAGCGCCTCGTGGTCGCCCCCGACGGCACCGAGACCGAGCTCGAAGGGTCGCTCGCCACGCGCGTCGCCCGTCGCAACGACATCCTCGCCACCCACGAGGACATGGCCATCGATCGCATGGCCCCCGGATTTTTGCGGGGAATCGTGCCCATCGCCCGTATCGCCCACTTGCTCGAGGCGCTCGAGTCCGTGCGCGACTTGCGCCTCGATGGTCACCCGGTGAGAGCGAGTCGGGAGCCGGTGCTTCCCGCCGTGAAGGTCGTCGACGGCCGCGACGGAGGCGTGAACGTACGCGTCGAACAAGCGCGTGGCATCTCCGAGGTGGTCGCGTGCGGCATCGTGCGGGTGGGCGAGACGCTTCGTCCCCTCCGCGAAATGGAGCTCACCGGCCAGACGCTCGAGAAGCTCCCCGCGGAGCGCTACTTCGCCCCCAAAGAGCTCGCCACCCTGGCCGGTGAGGTGCTTCCCGCCCTCGAGAAAAAGCTCGACGTGAAGGTGCGCACCTCGCGCATTCCCGGCCGCACCGACGCCCGCGTTCGTCCGCGTATCCTGTTCGAGCTCTCCCAAGGGTTCCACGCGCTCTCGGTCTTGCCGTTGGTGGTCTACGGTGACCCTCCCAGCGCGCGCGTCGACGGCGACACCTTGGTGCACCTCGGTGGGCCCGTGCCCGCGCGTGACGTGGCTCGTGAGAAGACCCTCGTGCTCGACCTCCGCGACAAGCTCTCGCTCACCGCCGGCCGTCGCGTGGACTTCGAGGGCAAAGAGGCCATTCGCTTCGCGGAGCGGCTACGCGCCTTCGGAAACGAGGTCGACGATCCCGAGCGTCTCTTCGGACACTCGTCGCTCGTCGCCCACGTCGACGTCTCGGGCGACGACGTGGACGTGCGGTTCGAGACCGAAGACGCAGGCGAGGTTGCAGAGGGCTCCGGCAAGCCGGTTCGCCGCGCCTCGGTGAACGCCGTGCTGCGCGCCTGGGAAGACGGCTTCGACGTGGTGCCCCTCGAAGGTGGCGGCTTCGCGCCGCTGCCTATCGGTTGGCTCTCCAAGCACGGATCGCTGCTCGCCGAGCTCATGGAAGCGAGGCGCGACGACGGGACGCTCTCGCGTGTCGCGGTGCCTGCGTTGGCCCGCCTCTGCGAGAGCCTCGACTACCCGCCTCCGCCCGGTTTCGCGGCCCTCGCGCCGCTCGTTGAAGGCTTCTCGGGTCTCGAGACGCCCGAGCTCCCGAAGGACCTCACGGCCACGCTGCGCCCCTACCAACTCGAAGGCGTGGCCTGGCTCTCGTTCCTGCAAAAGGCCGAGCTCGGCGCCATCTTGGCCGACGACATGGGTCTCGGAAAGACCTTGCAGACGCTCGCGGCCGTCCGCGGAAGAATCCTCGTGGTCTGCCCGACCAGCGTGCTCTTCAACTGGGCCGCTGAAATCGCCCGCTTCCGGCCGGCGCTCAAGGTCGCGACCTACCACGGCCCGCGCAGGAGCCTCGATCGCGACGCCGACGTCACGCTCACCACCTACGGCACGGCCCGCACGGACGCCGAGATCCTCTCGGCCGCCGAGTGGGACGCCGTGGTGCTCGACGAAGCGCAGGCCATCAAGAACCCCGACAGCCAGACGGCCCGTGCGGTCTACACGCTTCGCGCGCCGTTCCGCGTCGCGCTCTCCGGTACGCCGGTCGAAAACCGACTCGAAGAGCTCTACAGCCTGGCGCACTTCACGAACCCCGGGCTGCTCGGAGGTCTCTCCGATTTCCGCGCCCGCTACGCGCAGCCCATCTCCGAGGGAAGCGAGAGCGCCGTCGAGAAGCTCCGCACCAAGATGCGGCCGTTCTTGCTCCGCCGAAAGAAGTCCGAGGTCGCGCGCGACCTGCCGCCGCGCACCGATCGTGTGCTCTACGTCGAGCTCGAAGAGCGCGAGCGCACCCTCTACGACGCCGTCCGCGCCGCCACGCGACGCGAGCTCGTGGCCCGGCTCGGCGAGGGGCTCTCGGTCATGGAGGCCCTCGAGGCACTGCTCCGTCTACGTCAGGCCTCGTGTCACTCCGGACTCTTGCCGGGCCAGTCCGCCGATACCTCGTCCAAGCTCGAGCGTCTCGCCGAAGAGCTCGGGTCTCTCGCCTCGGCGGGGCATCGTGCGCTCGTGTTCTCGCAGTGGACCTCGCTGCTCGACCTGGTCGAGCCCATCCTGAAGCGCGAAGGCCTCGGCTTCACGCGCCTCGACGGAAGCACGCGCGATCGCGAGGGCGTGGTCCGCACGTTCCAGGCTCCCGAAGGCCCTCCGGTCCTCCTCTTGTCTCTCAAAGCAGGCGGAACGGGCCTCAACCTCACCGCCGCCGATCACGTCTTTTTGCTCGATCCGTGGTGGAATCCCGCGGTCGAGGATCAAGCGGCGGATCGCGCGCATCGTATCGGTCAGGACAAGCCCGTGTTCGTCCACCGTCTCGTCGCGAAGGACACGGTGGAAGAGCGCATCCTGGTTCTTCAAGAGAAGAAGCGTGCACTCGCGGACGCCGCTGTAGGCGATGGAGGCGCGAGCGGAGGCCTCACGCGCGCGGATCTTCTGGCGCTCCTCGAATAGCCCTCGCGCGGAAGTCACGGCCCCGTGGATCCATCACGAAGGCTCCTCCGCGATCGATTGGATCGTGGGCGAAAATTCCTATCTTCCTCTGTTTCGGGAGACCTCGCACGTTCGGTTCGCCGTCGAGCGGCAGCCCCGTCGACGCGGGCTCGAGCGACGCGGGCTCGTTCGAGTAGAGCCTCAATCCACGAGCAATCGATACGCCTTGGTCGCCGCGGCGAGTCGCTTGCCGAGCTCGCGACGCTCTTCGGTGGTGGCCCGCGGGAAGAGGTCCGGGTGGGTCTTGCGCACGAGCTCGCGGTACGCGCGCTTGGCGTCGTCGAGCGTGGCGAGAGGGCCGAGGCCGAGCAGCCGGCGTGCCTCGCGCTTTTCGAGGCTCTCCGTCGCGAACGCGACCGCGCGTGCCTGAGGCGTGCGCTCGGCTTCGTCGCGTTTGCGACGCTTCCCATGGAGAAAATCGGCGGGTTCGAGGGGAGGGACGAGCGCCTCGCGTGGCGCACGCACGGCGACGCGGAAGCGGATGTCGCTGTCGGCGAGCTTGTCGAGCGCGTGCAGGCGCAGACCGAGCTGGGTGCGGAGCGCGCGTCCGACCACCTCGGGCGAGAGATGAAAGTCGCGAATCAAGACCTCCCCGTGCAAGCGCCGCTGGGCGAGCGCGCGGAGCAGCGAGCGACGAAGGGTCTCTTCGTCGAGGGCACGTTCTTTCCGCAGCAAGTCCCCGAGGCTCGGCGACGCACGGTCGAGCTCGACGGCGGTCACGAGGCCGTCGGCCACGAATACTCGATGGGTACGCGCTCCCGCCCCGCGCTCCACGATCTCGAGCGAGCCGGTGCGGCGCTCGCGATGGAGCGCTCCCAAGAGATCACCCAGCGTGGTGGCTTCGAGTCGCCCTGGGAGTGACTGCATGGCCCCACGAGCTACCTGTGAAGCGCTCCGCGGGCCAACTTCGCGGAAGAGCGCCGGATCAATCGCTAGTGCAAAATCTCGAGCGATTTTAGGTAGATGCGACCTTCGGCCGAATAGCGGGAGTCGGGGAAGCGCCGCAGCATGGTGCGCCAGGTGTTCTTGGCGTCGTTCCAGGCCTCGATGTCGGTCTGCGACTGCGCCAAGTAGTAGAGCGCGTCGTCGCAGACCTCGCGGTCGACCGTGTTGTCCGCGAGCTGGGTGAGCAGGGGAATGGCATCCTTGTGGCGCCCGAGCCCGCGGTACGCCTGCGCGAGGCCGAGTCGCACGCTGGGTCCGATGGACGAATCGTCCTTCAACCGCAACGACTCCTCGAAGAGCCCGGCGGCTTCTTGCCAGCGCTTCGCTTTGAGCTTCTCGAGGGCCTGCCCGTAGACCTGCGCGGACAGCTCGTTCTTGGCGCGATCCACGCCGTCCGCGAAGAGCGCCTGTTCGGCGCGGCTCAGCGGCTCCTTCTTGATGGCCTCGTAGGCTTCGACCAGCTCTTGACGCTTGTTCTGCTTCAAAAGCTCGTAAAATTGTGCGGCTTTGGCCTCTGCGCGGAGGCGGTCTTCTTCGCGCTTCTGCGCCTCACGGACCTCTTTGCGAAGGCGCTCGTTCTCTTGGCTGCGGCTGTCGGTCTCGGCGCGGATCTGGTCGACGCGCGCGTCCCAGGCGAGCTTCAGCGCGGCGAACACCACGAACACGAACACCACGTACGCGGTGGCGCTGTTCCAGGAGAGCTTTCGCTCGTAACTCTGCTGACGCTTGGCGATCGACTTGATGTCGGCGGACAGCGCGTTCGTGAGGTTGTTCGTCTTGATGACGAGCCCTCGCGACTCGATGATCTCGCGCTTGATCTCGCGCAGCTCCTCGTCGGTCTCGTGCAGCATGACGTGACGGGGCCCTTAGCACATCGCCGGAAGGAATCATGAGCCCCGTCGCCGATCGCGTTTGCGGCGGCCGGAATGCCGTGCTACGTCCCGCCACCGCATGGCGACCACGACGGATATCCGCAAAGGCTTGAAAATTCAGATCGACGGCGTGCCCTACCACATCGTGGAGCACCAGTTCGTCAAGCCCGGAAAGGGCCAATCCTTCACGCGCTGCCGCGTGCGTAACCTCACCAACGGCAACGTGGTCGAGCGCACCTGGAAGAGCGGCGACTCGGTCGAGCTCGCCGACGTGGAAGACCGTTCGATGACCTACTCGTGGTCCGAAGGCGACAACTTCGTCTTCATGGACACCAACACGGGCGACCAGATCTACCTCGAGAAGATCAAGATCGGCGAAGAGCAGCGCTTCCTGGCGGAAGGCCTCGAGTGCGAGGTCACGCTCTTCAACGGCAACCCCATCGGCGTCGAGCTCCCCCCGAACGTGGTGATGCAGATCGTCTCGAGCGAGCCCGGCGTGAAGGGCGACACCGCGAGCGGCGCCACCAAGCCCGCCACGCTGTCCACCGGCGCGGTCGTGAACGTTCCCCTCTTCATCAAAGAGGGCGAGTGGATCAAGATCGACACCGCGACCGGCCAGTACCAAGAGCGCGTCAACAAGTAAGGCTTTCCCATCGAGCTCTTCGGGAACAAGACCGGCCTCTCTCCGGTCACGGTCCGCTCGCTCGAGCGTCTTTACCGCCGGCGTGTCCCCTCGGACACGCTGGCTACGCCCGAGCTCGTGCGTGCCTTGTGCGACGTCTCCCGTGAGACCGGGCGCCAAGTCGGTGTGCTCGTGCACCGCTCCGGCTCGGTCGACACGGTGGTGGTTGGCGATGCCAACCGCCTGATGCTTCCGGATATCGGGCGCCTTCGTGCTGCCCAAGGGCGCTTCCGTGGCCTACGTCTCGTGCACACGCACGTGCGAGGGGAAGCGCTCACCAAAGACGACTTCGTCGACCTCGTGCGGCTCCGGCTCGACTTGGTCGCGGCCGTGCACATGGCGCCCAACGGCGAGCCGCGCGGCATCTCGTACGCCTACAACGTGCCGACCTCGCCGGACGCGTCCCCCGACGACGCGTTGCCCTACCGCGAGGTCCCGATGCTGCCGCTCTCGCAGCAGCAGGTCGACGTGGGCGAGCTCATGGCGTCGCTCGAGGCCGAGTTCGCCAAGCGCTCGAAGAGCCGCGAGGTCCGCGCCAAAGACGGTCGCGCCATTCTGGTGCACGTGGCGAGCACACGCGGCGGCGAACGAAAAAAGAGCGACCTCCTTCGCGAGGCGGAGACCAGCATGCGCGAGCTTCAGGAGCTCTCGCGAACCGCCGGGGTCGAGGTCACAGACTCGATCATCCAAATCCGCGACGCTTTCGATGCCAAGTACGTCATGGGCAAAGGCAAGCTCGACGACGTCATCTTGAAGGCCATCGACGCCGACGCCGAGGTGCTCGTGTTCGATCAGAACCTGAGCCCGGCACAAGCGGCCGCGGTCGCCAAAGTGAGCGATCTGAAGGTGATCGACCGCACGCAGCTCATCCTGGACATCTTCGCCCAGCGCGCTGAGGGGCGCGACGGAAAGCTCCAGGTCGAGCTCGCGCAGCTGAAATACAGCCTCCCGAGGCTCGCCCAAAAGGACGACGCGCTCTCCCGGCTCACGGGCGGCATCGGTGGCCGAGGTCCCGGTGAGACCACCCTCGAGATCGGACGCCGTCGCGCCAAAGAGCGCGTCTCGCACCTCGAGCACGAGCTACGGGAGCTCGAGAAACGCCGCGAAGAACGACGCAAGCGACGCACGCGCATCCCCATCCCCACGGTGGCGGTGGTCGGCTACACGAACGCCGGCAAGAGCACGCTGCTCAACACGCTCACGCGCTCCTCGGTGCTCGCCGAGGACAAGCTCTTCGCCACGCTCGATACGCGCTCGCGCGTGCTTCGGGTGGGCTGGGCCGGATGGGGAGAACGCGAAGTCGTGGTGACCGACACGGTCGGGTTCATCCGTAACCTGCCGAAAGATCTCTTCGCGGCCTTCCGCGCCACCTTCGAAGAAGCGGCGGACGCCGACCTCTTGCTCCACGTGGTGGACGCGGCCGACCCCGCTCGCGACGATCACGTGCGCACGACGCTCGCGCTGCTCGACGAGCTCGGCCTCGACGAAATCCCGCGCATCGTGGTGTGGAACAAAATCGACGCGCTCGAACCCTTCCAGCAGAAGGTCTTCGAGCGAAGCCATCCGGACGACGTATGCCTCTCGGCGCTCGATCGCGAGACCACGCGCGGCCTGCTCGTGCGCATCGCGGAGAGCCTCGCTTCGCGCTGGGACGAGAGCGCCAAGGGACCCGCGCTCGTGCCTCCGGAGGCCTCCACGCACGACCTCGGCGACGAGCACGACCTGGTCGACGAGCACGAGCTGTCCACGGTCGAAGACATGCTCCGCGCCGCGAAGAAGCGGGTCAAAAAGACCCCCGTGAGCTGAGCGCTCAGCGCGCGGCGTCGACCGGCGTGCGGACCCACGTGTGCTCGA
Source organism: Polyangiaceae bacterium (assembly GCA_965225775.1). Taxonomy (GTDB): domain Bacteria; phylum Myxococcota_A; class Polyangia; order Polyangiales; family Polyangiaceae; genus JAAFHV01. The sequence goes on from OZ245328.1 coordinate 1,165,717, forward strand.
CCGTGCGCAACACCAGCGCGAACGCGTTGAGCACGAGCACGCTCACGAGGCCGTACGCGACGAAGCTCTCGGGAGCCACGGGTCGCACGAGCGCTGCGAGGGCGAGCAAGCCCATGTGCGTGGTCGGGCCCGCGAAGGTCCACAGGCGCAGCAGCAGGTCGTTCTGACGACGGAACGCGGCGACGCGCAGGGGACACGAGGCGGTCTCACGAGCCTCGTCCTTGGCGTTCGAGGCTCCTTTCCCGACCTGCGCGGCCACGTAGACCGCGAACATCCGGAGCAGTGTCCGTTCGACCAGGCCTTCGGCACGTGCCGAAGCCTCGAGGTAGTCCGCGGGTGTCTCGGCTTCGCGGAGGGCGCCGGTGTGGGCGAGGTAGCGGTGCTTCACGTAATCGAGCCGACCGGCGTGAAGCGCCATGGAGACGCCGCTCGCCAGCACGAACCCGAACGTCTCGATCCCGGTGAGGCGATGCCCGAAGAGCACCGTGCCCGACTGCACCATGGAGACGAGCATTCCGACGTGCACGGAGATCGCGACCCAGTAGTCCGCGTAGCCGTCCAGGATGCGCCCGTAGAGCGACCCACCCCCACGTAGCCGCGCGAGCTGCCCGTCGCTGCAGTCCACCACCATCGACACGAACAAACAGAGGGCTCCGACGACGGGCGCGTACACGAACCCGATGCCGGCGAAGGTCCCGAAGAGCGCCGAGACGCCGGTGAGGACGTTGGGCGTGACGCGTGGGTAGGGCGCGACCTTGGCGACGAGCTTGGCGGCCAGTGGCCGGTTCACGTAGGCGTCGAGCAGCTCGTCTGTGAGGGATGCACCCATGTTGCGCGGACGTCTTTCGGGGTGAGTAGTCCGAGTGGCGGTGCGAAGGGAACGCGCGTCGCGCCGAGCGCACGTGATCCGAAATTCATCGAAGATTTCGAGTCGCGCGCGCGTGGAAGAAGTCGTCGTGCGTTCGGCTGCAATAGGCGTTCCGAAAACGTGGCCGCAACCTTCGCGCACGCGGCGAAAATTGCGCTCCAAGGCTCGCAACGACTGCGCGATCTCGGGGCGTCAGAGCCAGCGCACGTGCTCGCGCACGAGGTCGACTTCGTCGCGCGAGAAGCCGTACTTGAACGCGGCGATGGCCTTCCGTTTGGCGTCCGGATCGTCACGGCGCGGAATGCCCCCGAGATCGAGCTCGTTCGCGCCGAGCGAGCGCCCCCACGCGATCGCTTCGGCGAGCGGCGGGCTCATCTTGGAGTAAGGCTTTTTCTCGAGCGAGGTCGCGCCGAGCAGGAGCGTGAGGCGGGTGTCCGTACGCGCCATGACCACGGCGCCGATGGGCTCACCGCCTTCCCGAGCCACGAAGACCGCGATTCGCTCCGAGTGGAGCGTGACGCGCGAGAGCGCCCGTCCGAAGGCGTCGCTCTTGCCGGTCTTTCCCTGGGCTGCCATCGCTGCCTGCGAGAGGCGGACGAACGCGAAGGCCTCGTCCCCGCGCGCGCGCGCGCACACCACGCCGGTCTTTTCCGCGTGCTTCAGCTCGTAGCGCAGCGTCTTGCGGAACGACCCGGCGTACACGTCGGCGGCCTTCGGGGCGTCGATCGGCATGCGCAAGGTGAGCACGTGCGATCCGGCGGGATCGTCCACCGGTCGAAACCGCTGCTCGGACAGGCGTCGTTCGATGGCGAGGCAGTCGTCGCCCGCGACGTAAGGCATCACCGCGAGGCGGGCCACCCCACGGAGGGCTAAGGCACGCCGAAGCGCACGCAGGACCTCGGGCAATCGCGAGAGGTCGTCGACCACCGGGCCGCGCTCGACTTGAGCGAACGGCAAGGGGACCTTGCCCAGACGCGATCGCAGCACGAGGGCCGTCCCCACGAGCTTACCGTGGTCTCGCGCGAAGAAGTACCGGGCCGTGAACGGTCGGTCCGAGGTGGCGAGCGCCTCGTAGTCGCGCAGCTGCGCGAAGCTGCCCGTCCGCGCCGTGGCGACGAACGTGTCGTACTCGTCGGCCTCGTGGGCCTCGAGCCTCGCGCGGAGGGTGGTCTCGAGCACGGGCGCACCGTAGTCGGGCCGCCACGGGAGGGAAAGGCCCGCATGGTTCGTGAAAGCCGACCGGTCGCGCGCGGAACGGTGCTCGAACGGCCCTCGAGGTGCTAAACCGCGCGCCGATGGCGAAGCTTCGCGTCCTCTTCTTGAACGACACCTCGCGCAACGGCGGCCCCGGGCGCAGCCTCTTTTACATCTTGAAGTTCCTCGATCCCGAGGTGATTCACCGCGCGGTCGTGCTCCCGCGGCGCGGCGTGCTGTCGGAGCTCTACGAGCGCGAAAAGGTCACCGAAGAGCTCTTTTTCGAGGAGAGCTTGGTCGAGAACCCGGTCGAGCCGTGGGATCGCGCCATGGAGCGCGCCGACTTCGACGCGAGCCCCGCGCTGAAGGGCGTTCGCCTGGTGGGCAACCTGGGTCGCGGCGCGCTCTCGATTCGCCGTCTTGCCCAGCGCATGCGCGAGGGCAACTACGATCTCCTCTACTGCAACGGCACCAACGCCGACTTCTTCGGCGGCGCGATCGCCAAGCTCGCCAAGAAACCCGCGCTCTGGCACGTGCGGTACACGAGCGTGCCCAAGGCGCTCGCCGGGCTCCACGATCGTCTCGCCGCGTCGCGCGACGTCGCGCGCATCGTGTGCGTCTCGAAGGCCTCCGCCTCGCTCTTCCCGCACTGTCCGGAGAAGGTCCGCGTGATCCACAACGCGCTCGACCCCGAAGACTTCGGCGGGGGCGCGCCCGAGCCCGTCCTTCGCAAGGAGCTCGGCCTCCGCGAGGGCACGGTGGTGTTCGGAAGCCAAGGCCGCATCCTGCCGCGCAAGGGCTACATGGAGCTCGTCGATGCGGCGAAAATCGCGCTCTCGCGCATGACCGAGCGCGAACGTGAGCACGTACATTTCGCCGTGCTCGGCGACACGCCGGAAGACATCTTCCCCGATCACCTGGCCGAGTGCCGCGCCAAGGTGCGTGCCTTGCGCATCGACCCGTTCGTGAGCTTCCTCGGCTTCCGGGTCGACGTGAGGCCCTACGTGGCCGACTTCGACGTGGCCGTGGTGCCGAGCGTCTACCCCGATCCGCTCCCGCGCGCGGTCATCGAGGGCATGGCCATGGGCAAGCCCGTGGTCGCGTTCGACGTGGGCGGAGTGGCGGAGATGCTCCGCGACGGCGAGACGGGCACGCTCGCGTCCGGAAGCCCGCCCGACGTGAACGCCATGGCCGAGAGCTTCCTCCGCTACCTGCGCGACCCCGAGCTTCGCGCTCGCCACGGCAAGGCCGGTCGTGCGCGCATCGAGACCGATTTTTCCGCGGACCGGCAGGCCCGCACCATCCAGGAAGAAATCGTCCGCGCAGCCGGAAAATAGTCGAATCGGCGACTTGACCGACTCAAGGCGCCGCAGCGTCGAGTCGTTGCTTCACCTTCGCGTCGGCGATCTCGTGGATGCGCTTCCACGTGAACGACGCGGTTTCTTCCGCGCCCACACCGTCGAAGTGGAGCCCGTCCGGTCGGATGGGCTCGCCCTTGCTGGTGAGGTTGCACTCGATCGTCGGACAGACCTGCGCCATGAGGTCGAGGGTAGGGAACGCTCGTTCGCGAGCGAAGTCGCTCAAGATGGAGTCGAGGCAGATCACTCGCTGCGGCACGTCTCCGTAGCGCCAGCGACCGACCGGGTAGGGGACCAAGGTCACCACCACTTGGCCTGCGTCTTTGCCCATGCCGTCGGTGAGCTTCCGAAGGCGTGTCAGGTACGCCTCGCGAAACTCGGGCTTGCACGTGTCGGGCGCGAGGAAGGCGCCGCCCATGACGATGAGCGAGACGTCGGGCTTGATGGCCGCGACGTCGGTGACCCAGTCGGTCGAGCAGCTCGTCGTGTCCATGCGCTTACCGTTCACGATGCGCGCCTCGGACTCGAACAGGCTGCACGAACCGACGCCGCGCTCGGCCGCGAACTCGGTGTGGTCGTCCTGCCGATGGCGAAGCGCGATGCCGAGGAACGAAGCCACCGAGTCGCCCAAGGTGAGCACCCGCAGGGTCTCGGGACGCAGTTCCGCGGCGGGCGGGAGCGTGCGCATGGAGACCGAGTATTTGCTCGGGTAACCGAGGGCGTCGAAGGTCACCGCGGGCACCCAGGCTTTGGCTTTGGGGACCGTGGTGAGGAACACGCACGCGAACGCGCCCGCGAACGCCAGCGGGACCGCGATCTTCGTCCCCCGGCTGCCGAAGGGCAGACCCTTCTTTCGAATGGGAGTCTCGAGGAAGCGATACGAAACGAGCGCGATGGCGAGGGTGATCGCGAACCGTGCGACGAACAGCAACAGCGCGCCCCCGAGATGCGACGGCAGGTGCACGTGCGCGGCGATCCGCTCGGGCGTGAGCACGATGAAGACCGGCCAGTGCCAGAGGTAGACGCCGTAGCTGATGTTGCCCATGGCGCGCAAAGGCGCCGTGGAGAAGAGTCGCGCGATAGGTCCGGAAGGGCGCGCGACCCCACCCGCGATCAGCACGAGACAGGCCATTTCGCAGGCGAAGAAGCCTCCGCGGTAGAGCCATGGGCTCTGCCCGTCGAGCTTGGCCCACGCGACCGCCAGGCCCACGAGCGACACGAGGCCGAGGACGTCGAGTGCGCGACCACGCGGCCCTTCGATGCGCGCCTCGGGTCGAAGGACGCACGCGAGCGCCGCCCCGAAGAGCATGCCCGAGGCCCGCGCGTCGGTGCCCATGTACACGCGCGCGGTCGCGGCCGGGTCGAAGCCGAGCGCCATGAACGCGACCGAGGCCGCGCCGAGCACTAGCGAGCCCACGAAGAGCGTACGCGTCGAAGAAGATGTGCTCGGGCTTCCGTCGACGCTCTTGCTCGTGCGGCCGAGCGCGAGCATGCCGAAGGCGAAGAGCGGCCACACCACGTAAAACTGTTCCTCGATCGCCAAGCTCCAGGTGTGCTCGAGCGGAGAGGGCGCGACGAACAGGTCCCAGTACGACTTGTTCGAGTAGATGGCGCGCCAGTTGGCGACGTAGCCGAGGGTCGCGAGCGCGTCTTTGCGGATGGGCAAGAGCTCGTCGGCCTTGGCCCACACCTTGGCGTAGAGCGCCACGCCGGGCATGAGCGCGAGCAGCGCGGGCAAGAGTCGCCTCGCGCGCCGAACCCAGAAGCGGCCGAGATCGACCGTGCCGCTCTTGCCGTGCTCGCTCACCAAGAGGCTCGTGATGAGGTATCCGGAGAGCACGAAGAAGAGGTCCACCCCTAGGTAACCGCCGGGCAAAAGACCTTCGGCGTGAAAAAAGAGCACGCCGAGCACCGCCGCCCCGCGCAGGCCGTCCAGCGCCGTCACGTGCGCGATCGCCGCTGGGTGCGCGCCTTCGGGTGCAGCTTTCGTGTCGGACACGCTCGGCCTCCTAGCACTGCTCGGGACGATCGTTCGCAACGGAGTGCGGGAAAGCGTGGGATTTACGGGGCGAGCTCGAGCCCTCGCGCAGGTGCTCGAATTCGTTCGTGAATCGGCGCGCGGTGCCGAAGCTCGTGCGACACCCGTCGGGCGCGCACGACGGCGCGCGGATCGGACCACGCACTACGGTAGGATGCGCTCATGTCCGTATTCGGTCGTCTCGCGAAGCGCGCCGTTCAATCCACGCGAAACGCGCTCGAGCTCGCGCGCATCGGAAAGCTCGGCCCGGAGTACAGCGCCCCGTACGAGGTGGTGGACGAAGGCCCTCACCACAAGCTCCGCCGCTACGCGACCAACCCCGGCCCGAGCGGCATCCCGGTTCTCTTGGTGCCGCCGCTGATGGTGGCCTCCGAGATCTACGACATCGAACAAGACCTCTCCGCGGTGGCGGCGCTCGGCCGCGCGAACGTCACGCCGTACTTGGTCGACTTCGGCGCGCCGGAGAAGTCCGAGCACGGTCTGCGTCGAAACCTCGCCGATCACGTGAAGGCCGTGGCCGAGAGCATCGCCCGCGTGCGCGCCCTCGAAGGACGCGACGTGCACGTGGTCGGCTACTCGCAGGGCGGCATGTTCGCCTACCAAGCGGCGGCCTACGTGCGCAGCCAGGGCGTGAAGAGCATCGTCACGTTCGGCAGCCCGGTCGATATCCACAAGAACGTTCCGGCCCACGTGCGCGGCGACGCCATGGCGGCCTTCGCGCAGATGATCGAGCCTGTGCTCACCGGCGTGGTCGATCGCGTGGGCGCCTTGCCCGGTAAGCTGACGAGCACCGGGTTCAAGCTGCTCTCCACGCGCAAAGAGATCCAGCAGCGCGTGGAGTTTCTGGCCAAGCTCCACGATCGCAACGCGCTCGTTCGCCGGGAAGCGCGTCGTCGGTTCCTGGGCGGAGAGGGCTTCGTGGCCTGGCCGGGACCTGCGCTGCGCGACTTCGTGGACGAGTTCATCGTGCACAACCGGATGATCTCGGGCGGCTTCCTGATCGACGGGCGCACGGTCACCCTGGCCGACATCGTGTGCCCGATTTTGTGCTTCATCGGCGGCTCGGACGAAATCGCGCGGCCTCAAGCCGTCCGCGCGATCGTGAAAGCCGCGCCCGACGCGAGCGTCACCTTCGTCACCGTCGACGCCGGGCACTTCGGTCTCGTGGTGGGATCGCGCGCGATGGCCGTCTCGTGGCCCACCGTCGCGGAGTGGGTCGCCCATCGCGAAGGCGAGGGGCCACTCCCCGCAGCCATCGCCGAGAAGAAGCCCCAGCGTCGGGACTCGTCGCTCGACGGTGAGATCGACCTCCTCGCCGCGGCGGTCTCCAAGACCGCGCGTCGACTCTGGCGAAGGCTCGGCGACGTGTCCTCGAGCGCCGCGGACGCGTTCGACGGCGTGCGCTACCAAGAGCCTCACCTGCGTCTGCTCGAATCGACCCACGCCGACTCGGTCACCAATGCCTCGCTCTGGCTCCGGCGTGCCGCCGAAGAGCGCCCGGAGGAGACGTTCTTCCTCTTCAAGGGGCGAGCCTTCACCTACGGCCAAGCCGACACGCGCGTGACCAATGTGGTCAAGGGTCTTTACCAATGCGGCGTGCGTCCGGGCGACCGCGTGCTCGTGCTCATGGAGTCGCGTCCGAGCTACCTGTCGCTGGCCACCGCGCTCGTGCGTCTCGGGGCGGTACCCGTGCTCGCCCCGCCCGACGCAGGCCCCGCCGAGCTGGCGCGCGCGGCCACGCGCTGCGAGTGTCGCTTCGTGGCGACCGATCCGACACACGCCAAGTCTGCTCGCGACGTGGAGAAGCTGGTCGGCTCGGTCGAGCGGAGCTCCAAGGTGGGGGCGCACGTGCTCGTCCTCGGAGGCGTCGGCAGCGGCGCGCGTGACTTCGGCGAAGGGGTCTTCGACATGGAGACCATCGATCCGGCTCGGGTCACGCTCCCGCCGGATCTGCGGCTCGATCGCGGTCGGGCGCACGAGGTCGGCGCGATTTTGCTGCGTCCCTCGGACAGCGGCGAGCTTCGCACCGCGCCGGTCACGTTCCACAGGTGGGCGCTCTCGGCGCACGGTGCCGCCGCGGCGTGCACGCTGAAGCCGGCGGACACGGTTTACTCGTGCATTCCGCTGCATCACCCGGCGGCCATTTTGGTCGCGGTGGGCTCGGCGCTGGTGGCGGGCGCACGTCTCGCGCTCGGCTCGCCGTTCTCGGTGGCGACGTTCTTCCCCGAGGTCCGTCGCTACGGCGCCACGGTGGTCTTCTATGCGGGCGAGATGCTCCGACCGCTCGTGCACGAAAACCCCAAGCGCGGCGATCGGACGCTGCCCGTGCGTCTCATGGCCGGAAGCGGCATGCGGGCGGACCTCTGGAAGAAGCTCGAAGAGCGCTTCAACGTGGGCGTTCTCGAGTTCTACGCTTCGACCACCCAAAGGGCCGTGCTCGCCAACGCGTCGGGCGAAAAGGTGGGAGCCGTGGGCCAGCCGATGCCGGGAAGCTCCGAGCTCGCGGTGGTCAAGGTGGACCTCGCGACGGGCGAGCTCTTGCGTGACGTGGACGGTCATCTCGTGCGCGCGCTCGCCGGAGAGCCGGGGCTGCTCGCCATGCGTCAGCCGCCCGAAGAAGGCGGCGAGGTCGGCGCCAACGTGGTGCGCGCCGCGTTCGGCAAAGAGCCGTGGGTGGTGAGCTCGGACGTGGTCCGTGAAGACTCGGACGGCGACGTCTGGTTCGTCGACTCGCGCTCGAGCTTCGTCGCCACGCGCGGTGGTGCCGTCAGCCTTCGTGCCGTCGAAGACGCGCTCTACGCTCTACCGGAGGTCGAGCTCGCATGCGCGTTCGCCACCGAATCGTCGAGCGGCGAGCGGATCGTCTCGGCGGCCTTCACCTCGCGTATCGAGATTCCCACCGCACGCCTCGACGCGGCCATGTCGCGCCTCGAAGCACACGCTCGTCCCCGCGCCGTGGTGAGGCTCGACGAGATGCATCTGACCGATGGCTACCGGCCGAAGCGCCGCACCGTGGCCGCGGAAGCCGCTGTCGCGTCGCCCTCTCGGGTATTCCGACTCGAGGGAGCGAACTACACGGCGCCGGTCTCGATCGAAACCACCCGCGCTCTCGAGAGCAGGAGCGAAGGCACGGCGTGACCCGCACGCGGGAGTCCCCGCGAACGACGCGGGGGCGTGAGGTCACGCCTCGTACGATGGGCCGACAGGCTCAGCGATTGGCCTTTTGACGGGCCTCGCCGGTGAGCTTCTTGGCTTCGCCCTCGAGCTGCATTTGTTCGTTGTCGATGAGGTCGCCCACGTGGCCCTTCACGGTGCCCACGACCTCTTCGATCTTGCCCTTGGTGCGCTCGGCCGCCTTGACGGCTTCTTCCTTCGCCTTGCCCTTCAGCTTGGTGGCCTTGCCTTCGACTTCCATCTGCTCGTTGCCGATGAGCTTGCCGACGCCTTCCTTCAGCGAACCGCCCACCTGCTCGACGACACCTTCCGCACGCTTGGCTACCTGGCTCATGATGCATTCCTCGGGTTGATGAAAGGGATGAAGCGGGCGAGACGCCGGCGCGTCGATGCGCTGGCTCCCACCGATGACTCGACCCTTCGCAACCACCGTGCCGTATCGGTCGAATGCTTCTAAGTGTCCGAAATAATGCGTATTCGGGTTGCTTGGTGAGCGCTCGCACCGTGGTTCGCAGCTCCGCTCGCCACCATCTCGCCTCGTTCTCGTGGGCGCGCGAGGCAAAGCGCTACGTCGTAGGAAGTCGGGCGACGAAACCGGCGATCGCCGTCACGACCTCGGCCTCGCGCGTCTTGTGGGGCGCGTGCCCGGACGTGTGGAAGATGCATGCATCGACGTCGCCGCACGTCCCGTGCATCAGGGCCTCCACTTGACGGAGTGTCCCGTACGGATCGTCGCGTCCCTGGATCACCAAGAGCTTCGCGGTGATGGCCTGCGCCTGCGCGGCGATGGACCAGTCACGAAATCCCGGGTCGAGCCACGCGTCGTTCCAGCCGTAAAATGCGCCGTCGACGTCGTCGTGATGCTTCGCGAGTCGCACGCGCAGCGCACCCGACTCGTAGGCGCTCTTCGCCTCGCGGATGGCCGCGACGGACACGTCTTCGCAGAAGAGGTGCGGCGCCATCGCCACGACCCCCACGACCTTCTCGCGCGACGCGCCTTCACCCGCGTGCACGAGCGCGATGCTCGCCCCGTCCGAGTGTCCCACCAGCACGACCGGACCGACGCTCGCCGCGACCAACGCCTCCAGCGCGCCGTGCGCCTCACGCTGCATGTAGTCGAGCGGCCGAGGCCGTGCCACCGGCTGCGAGCGGCCGTAGCCCGCGCGGCTGTAGACGATGGCGCGCGCGTGACACGCCTCGGCCAAGAGCTCGGGGAACCCTCGCCACGCCGACACCGAGCCGAGCCCCTCGTGCAGCAAAATCAGGGTCGGCGAGCGCTCGCGCCCGAGGCGACGGACCTCGAGCCGCTCTCCTGCCACGAGCTCGATCGACCCGTCGGATTCGCGCGCGACGGGCGCGGAAGCGCTCACGCGAGCAGCGCGGAGGCCGTCACGATCGACTGTCGCGCCGCCCACTCGAGCAAGCTCTTCGCTTCGGCGCGCAGCACGCTCTTGCGCATGTCGCCCGGGTGCAGCGCGATGCGCGTGGGGAGGGCGTGGGCGAGGGGACGTGCCGCGCGACAGAACAGCACCGTGGAGGCCATGCGCGAGCGCGTGCGGCTCGCGAAGTTGAGCACGAGGCTCGGCCTCCGTTTGCCGCTCACGGGATCCGACACGCTCACGTGGTCTTCCGTGTACCGTACACCGATTCGCGCGAGCTCCTCGCGCATCCAAGACGGGCTCGACCACGCCGGGGGCACGAAGCCGTCGATGTGGAGCCCGGCCTCGATCAGCACGCGCACGCCCGCGTCCAGGCGCTCACGGGCCTCCGCGCGCGACACGTCGGAGAACTCCGCTTCGCCTCCCGAGACGACCTTCTGCGCGAACGCATGGGAAAGCCCGCTCGGGCGCCCGTCGCCGCGAGGACCCTGCTCCGGCGGCCGCGACCGGTGAAAGTATCCGTGCAGAAAGACCTCGTGGCCGTCTTTCTGGAGATCACGGAGCCGCGCCGCGTACCGAGGGCTCTCGGCGAGCGGCGCGTTGCCGTGGAAATCGGGCACCACCAAGAGGCCCGGTCGAATCCCGAGCTCGTGGCAGAGCGACAGCGCAAAGTCCACCTCGGCGTCCCACGCCGGCGAGACGTCGTGGATGGAGACGTGGACCTTGGCGCTCACGATCAGTGCTTCTTCTGCGACTGGACCTTGCCGACCTCTTCGTACTCGGTCTCGAAGAGAGAGAGCTGCGAGACCACGATCTCGAGGTTGCGCTCGTTCATGTCGTTCTGGTCCGCGCGGGAGAGATCGCGCATCTGGCGCTTCACTTCGCCGAGGCGGTCGCAGATCTGGCCGAGCTTCACGTAGTCGACCTGGCCGCGGTTCTTGTCCGCGTAGCCCTGGCGGTACTCCTCGAAGATCTCGTTCGCGGCGTTGCCGAGCGCGCCCATGATGTCGGGGAGGGCCGTGCCCTGGCGCGCCTTGCGGATCTCGGCCAGCTCGGTCTCGTAGACCCCGAGGCGCTCGGCCACGATGCCGATGTTCTTCTCGTGGTAGTCCTCGGTCAGGCCGGCGGCCTTGAGGCCTTCCATGCGACCCTTGATGGTCTTGAGCGAGTCGACCACGCGCATCAGCAGCGCGGGGCGGCGGCTCACGCGGGCCTGACCGGCGAAGTGCGTCTGGTAGACGGCGAACTGCTCGTTGGCGAGCGTCGCGAGCACGCCGGCCTGCTCGTCCGAGGTGCCGCTCTTCTGTGCCTTGTCGATCTCTTTGATCTCGGACTGGTACTGCGTGAGCGCCTGGCGGACCACGTCGAGGTCGCGGCCGAAGTCGGACACGTTCTTCTCTTCGAGCAGAGCGCTCATGCGCTTCTGCACGCCGCGCAGCTCTTCGACCATCTCGGCGAGCAGCGCGATGTCGCGGGTCGAGCGGTTCTGACCGGCGAAATGACGGGCGTAGCGCGCGAACACGAAGTTCGCGTCGGTCGCTTCGACCGCGAACTCCTCGAACACCGGACCGGCCTCTTTGGCCTTCAGAATCGCGATGCGCTCGTTTTCGTAGAGCGAGAGGCTCGAGGTCGCTTCGTCCTTGAGCGCGATGAGCTCGGGGCCTTGCACGGCAGCGGGGATCGACCCGGCGCGTGCGACCACGTCTTTCAAGCGTTTGATGAGGCTGTCGATCTGGGCAACGTCACGGGTGGCGCGCGACTGGCCGGAAAAATCGGCTTCGTACGTGCTCGTGATGAGGTCGAGGTCGCGTCGCAGGTTTTCGAGGAGGTTCGTCGCCATGGGGCCACCTCCTTAGCAGGGCCTTTTTCGGCGCGATACCTCTTCTCCGAGGAGCTTCGCGTAGAGCTCGCGGAGCAGGTCGAATTGGCCCTCGGCGCTGGGCAGCTCGGCAACCCGGGCCCGGGCGGCGCGGCGCTGCTCCTCGCGCGGTCCCTCGAGGACGCGGCGCACCGCGGCGACGAGCGCCTCGGGGTCACCTGCCGCGTACGTCTCGCCGTAGCCCGGTCCCGCGAGCTCGGCCGCGCCGCCTGCGTCGGGCACCACCACCGGGAGGCCTTGGGCGAGCGCCTCGGCGATGGACAGTCCGAACGTCTCGCACGGACACCCGTGCACCAGCACGTCTGCGCTGGCCAACGCCGACGCGAGCGCCAGCCGGTCCTTCTCGAACCCCTGGAAGCGCACCCACGGCGGCGCCCGTCGCTCCATGCGCCGGCGCTCCGGCCCGTCTCCGAAGAGCACCAGCGTGTGCGGCAAGGTCTCCCCGAGCCTCCGTGACGCCTCGAGGACCACGTCCCAGCGCTTCTCCACGGCGAACCGCCCGACGCCCACGAGCAGCGGCCCGGGCCTACCCTCGAGAAGCTCCTCGCGCCGACTCGGGGGGGCCTCCACCCGGTCCACCCCGAACGGCACCAAGGTCACCCGGGCCACCCCGTGCGACACGAGCTTCGCCCGCTGACTCTCCGACGCGACCAGCGTCGCGTCCATGCCCGACGCGAGCTTGCGCACGAGCCCCCAAAGAGGCCGAACCAGGGTGAGCGGGGAGGGCAGGCGAGTCGCGAGTCGAGGCCACGAGGCCTCGATTTTCCATCCCAAAACCGAGGCGTAGGTGTCCAAGAAGTCGGAATGCCAGCGAAACGTCCGGACACCAAAGTCACGGTCCGGACAACCCAAGGCCGCGATAGCTCCGATGTAGGGAGAGTGCACCTCGAGAATATCGGGTCGCTCTCGTGCCACGATCGCACGGATCTTCTCCACCCCTGGGAAGGCGTGGTAAGTCGGGTCATAGGGCATGTTTGGCCCTCGAACGCGAATGATCCGTGCGCTTGTCCGGCCCCGTGCTACGACACGCCGCGTCTCACTTTCGGTCGCTCCCGGTGCCACGATGACGTGTTCGTCACCCCTCTGGCACAGAACATGACTTTTGGCGTCCAGATGGCTTCGAACCCCGCCACCCCTTTCGGAATAGAACTCCGTCACATCCAAGACCTTCACGACGCCGCCTCCGCGAAACGCGCAGAGAACGACGCCGAAGCTCTCCGGTCTCCGGGGAGTGAAGGGAAAGCCCCCCAGGTCCGCGCTCGCGCGGCCAGGTCCGGCTTCTCGGCCGAGCACGTCGCCTCCGGGCACGGGCTCGACCTCCGAAAGGTGGCCCCCTTCGCTGCATTGGCGGCCCGCCAGGGGCGACCGCTTCGAGTGGCGATTCTGAGTGATTTCACGCGTATTCCTTACGCCAACGGCGCTGCTTTCCAGACCCGGTTTCTTTACCAGGAGCTGACGCGCTGCGGTCACGAAGTCACGGTCATCGGCCCCCATGATCCGGATGCCACACCCGACGAGCTGGCCCCCGGCACCATCGAGCTGCCCAGTCTGCCCCTGAAGACCTACCCCGGCGTCTACATCCCGATGCCGCTCGAGACGTGGGTCTACAAGATCGACCGTTTCGACTTCGACATCGTCTTCGCGCAGACCACCACGCTGCTGCTCGAGTTCGGTATCTGGCTCCGCAAGATGCGCGGTATCCCGCTGCTCTGCGTGAACACCACGCACCTCGCCGCCGCCTACGAGGTCCTCCTCCCCGAGAAGCTCGCCAAGCTCCCCATGCTGCAGGTCGGCGTGGAGATCCTGAAGAAGCCCTACGAGAAGATTTTCGCGCGCGTCTACAACGAGTCCGACGGCCTCGTGGTGCTCAGCGAAGGCCTACGCAACTACTGGCGTGAGCGCGGGGTCACCGCTCCCATCCACGTGGTCCCGCGCGCGGTCCAGCCCGAGATCTTCGACAAGCCTCTCGGTGACGATCCGTACCAAGAGTTCCTCGGGCAGACCCCGTACTTCGACGGCGCGCGATTGCTCTGCGCAGGCCGTCACACCCGGGAAAAAGCGCAAGATCGCGTGATTCGCATCTTCGCTCGCCAGGTGGCCAGCAAAGACCCGCACGCCACGCTGACCATGCTCGGCGACGGCCCGGACTGCGAGTTCTACAAGCGCGTGGCCCGTGAAGAGGGTGTGGCTTCCCGCGTCTTCTTCCCCGGTGAAGTCCCGTTCACGCGGATGGTGGACTACTACGGTTACGCCGACATCTTCGTGCACGCCTCGCTCAGCGAGACGTACGGCAACGTGATGGGGGAAGCGCTCTGGTGCGGCACCCCTACGGTCGCCTACGCGGACGGCATGGGTGTCAGTAGCCAGATCCGCGACGGCGTGAACGGCGTGCTCTTGGCGCCCGGCTCGGGCACCCAAGCCGAAGCCCAGGCCGACGAAGCCTTCGGTCGCGCCGTGATCCGCTTGCTCGCGGACCCGGCCGGTCGCGCCCGCCTCGGCACCATGGCCAGCAAGCTTGCCCGCGAGCGCTGCTCGCCGCTCGCCGTGCAAGAGCGCATCGCGGACACCTTCCGCGCCGCGCAAGACCACGCAGGGGCGTGCGGGCTTCGCCCGAACGTGCGCCGTCCCCTGCCCATGCAGTGGCTCACCACGTTCCAGCACTTCCGCTCCTGGGCGGCCATCAACGCGGGCGTCTACCTCGCCGGCCACATTCGTCCCGCCCCCGAAAAGAAACGCGAGCGCATGCACCCGCAGATCGGTCGCTGAGGCTCCGAGCCGCGAGAGTTTCTCGAGGGGCTCCCGATGATCGGGGCCCCTCGTTTCGTTCGTGGCCTCGGCGTCGGCTACTTCGGCGCCGCGAGCTTCTTCGCGAAGAGCACGATGGTCTTGCGGTAGTTTTCGGAGGCGTTCCACTCCCCGAGCGCCGCGTAGTTGGGCGAGCCGGGCTCGAGGGAATCGTGCGCAATCGCGCGATACCCGTGCCCGGCGAGGTAGCTCGCGGTGGACGCGAGCGCGTCGGCCGAGCTACCGATGAGATCGGCGTGTCCGTCGCCGTCGAAGTCCACGGCGAACCGTTCGTACGACGAAGGCAAAAACTGCGTCTGCCCCATCTCGCCGGCCCAGGCTCCGCGCATGTTCTCCGGCTCGAGGTCGCCTCGCGCGGCGATGCGTAGCGCGGACAAGAGCTCTTCGCGGAAGCGCTCTCCGCGACGGCAGTCGTAGGCGAGGGTGGCGAGCGCTCGGAAGCAGCTCATGTGACCTTGCGCCTGCCCGAACTCGGTCTCGAGTCCCCAGATGGCGACCAAAATGGAGGGAGGTACACCGAAGCGGCTCTCGATGCGCGCGAGCAGAGGCTCGTTCGCCTTCATCAACGCGCGTCCTTTGGTGATACGCGCGCGGGTCACGTGCTTTTGCACGAAGACCTCGAACGAGCTCTTGAAAGGGGTCTGTGAGCGGTCGAGCTCGATCACCTGCGGGTCGTACGTGACCGTTCCGAGAGCCCGCGTGACCACGCGTTCCGGGATGCCTTGCGCCACCGCGTAGCTCTCGAATCCGGTGAGCCAGGGCTCGAACCCCGTCTCGTCGTCGGAGCAGGCAGTCGGCGCGGGAGCGGCCGAGGGGGGCGGCGGTTTGCTCGCGCGTGCGCGCCGTTTGGGCGGGGTCTCGACCGGGGTCTCCGCTTCGTCGAGCGAGGCGGCGCATCCCCCGAACCCGAGGCTCGTCCCGGCCAGCAGGGCCGCCGCGCAGGCCACCGAGCATGCCCGCGCGAGCAGGCTCTTCGCCCGTCGAAAGGCGCTCCGTTGCCAGGAACGATCCGTTCCGCGCAAAAAAAGCGACACGATGGATCGCTCTCCCGAACCGCTTCGTCTGGGTGCAAGTTGCATCGATTTGGGGCCGATTTTGGCGATTTTTCGAGCTCTTCGCGGTCCGCTCAACGTGGCGCGGAGACGGGGCATCCGATCAGGGGGGACTTATCGAGCTCGGCCTTGAAGCCGTTCCAGAGAGCAAGGAGGACGCGTCGGCCCATGAAGAAGCTCCCGTCGTCGGTGAAGTGAATCAAGTCGGCTTGCGCCCACTTCTTGTTGCGGAAGGCGACGATCGACAGATCGCCACCCATCGCGGCGTGGAAGTCCCAGAAGGCCGCGTCGTTCGCTTTGGCGATGTCGTGGAGCTGTTCGGCGACCTTGTGGATGCGCGGGTCGGTCTTCTTTCCGTGGTTGCCGAGCGTGATGTCCGGAGGAGCGAGAAAGAGCATGGGAACACCGGGAGTGGCTGCGCGATGGTGACGGATGACACGTCCCATCCACTCGTCGTGCTTCTCGAGGGCGTACATGTTCGTGCCGATCAGGAAGATCACGAGGTCGTAGTCTCGATGCTTGAGCATCTCGCGGTTCACCGCGGTGTCGAGGCGCGCGAGCGCCCATGCGTTGAGCGAGCCGACGCCGAGCGAGTCGACCGTGACGCTGGGCTTGTCGGGGTCGCGCTCGAGCGTCGCGCCGAGGAGTCGGACGGTTCCGCCCCGTGCCGCGAAGGCGACCTTGTGGGCCGCGTCTTCGGTGGAGATCTCGTCGTAGCCGACGTCGAGCTTTGGGGAAAACGTGTCGATTTCCTTCACGCCTTTGCCGTCGAGGCGAACCTCGAAGGTCGCGTGCATGGGGCGCTTCAAATAGTAGACCCCGAAGCGACTCGCGGTCTTGCCGACCGGCGAGTCGCCCTCGGCGGTAGCCACCCAAGTGAGCGCGCCCGGGGCCTTGCTCTCCGCGGCGATTCCCGAAAAGCCCATGTGGTTGTCAGGAGCGGGCGCGGTGGTGGTCGCGTACGCGGTCCACATGTTCTCGTAGAAGCCGTGCACGACGTCGTGGTGGTGGTACCAGCCCCACGGACGCGCGAGCGCGACGAAGCCGTGGCCGGCATCGCCGTACTTCTTCTGGAATCCGCGTCGCAGCATGGCGGTGAGCCCGTCCATGGTCATGTTCGAGTCGCCGTAGAGCGCGATGCGCAGCGTGCGCTTCGAGGTGCCCCGCGCGACCTCCGCCCAGCGCGCGTAGAACTTCGCCAGGTTGTGCGAAGGGTCGTCGATCACCGGAAGCTCGGGCGCGCCCTCGTCGACCGCGAGCCAGGTTTCGTCTCGCGACACCTCGGGGCACGCGCCCGACTTGGCGAGCGAGCTCCCGTCGAGGGCGCTCGCGTCGCTCGAGGCGCCCGCTTGGGCGTCACCCGGAGACTTTTCGTCGTTCGTGAGCGCACCGCCTTCGACCGACGCCGCGTGCGTCTTCGGGGGGTCGTTCCCGGCGTCCTGCGGAGCGTGTCCGCAGCCGAAAACACCTAGTACGAGCACGCAACCCCGACACCACGACCGTACGTGCCTCATCGGCGCCGAGGGTACCAGACCGAGACCTTCTTCGGCCAAATCCCCCTCGAAGCTTGCCACCCGAGTGCCCGACGCCTATCTTGAAACCCGTTCACGAGCCCGAAACCCGCTGGAGATTCTGCCTTGGAGCGCAGGCGCGACGACCACCACACCGGCAACCTCAACTGCTCCTTCTGCGGCAAGTCCCAGAAGGAGGTGAAAAAGCTCATTGCCGGACCGACCGTCTACATCTGTGACGAGTGCATCGGACTGTGCAACGACATCATCGCCGAAGAAGTCGAGAAGGACGAGCCTCACGCGGGCTCTGCTCCGATCCCGAAACCCGCCGAGATCAAGACGATCCTCGACGAGTACGTGATTGGGCAGGACCGTGCGAAGAAGGTCCTCTCGGTGGCGGTGCACAACCACTACAAACGCATCGAGTCGAAGGTCGCAGCCGACGACGTCGAGCTCTCGAAGAGCAACATCCTCCTGCTCGGGCCCACCGGCTCCGGCAAGACGCTGCTCGCCCAGACGCTCGCACGCATCTTGAGCGTTCCTTTCGCCATCGCGGACGCAACCACGCTCACCGAAGCGGGATACGTCGGCGAAGACGTCGAGAACATCATCGTGCAGCTCGTGCAGAACGCCGATCAAGACATCGAGCGTGCACAGCGCGGCATCGTCTACATCGACGAGATCGACAAGATCTCGCGTAAGAGCGACAACCCCAGCATCACCCGCGACGTCTCCGGTGAAGGTGTGCAGCAAGCGCTGCTCAAAATCATCGAAGGCACGGTGGCCAACGTTCCCCCGAAGGGCGGACGCAAGCA
This sequence comes from Polyangiaceae bacterium, assembly GCA_965225775.1. Taxonomy (GTDB): domain Bacteria; phylum Myxococcota_A; class Polyangia; order Polyangiales; family Polyangiaceae; genus JAAFHV01. Next base: position 1,183,790 of record OZ245328.1, read on the forward strand.
CCCGCAGCAGGACTTTTTGCAGGTCGACACGACGAACATCCTCTTCATCTGCGGAGGAGCCTTCGTCGGTCTCGATCAGATCGTCCAGCGTCGCATCGGCCAGCAGAACCTCGGTTTCGGCGCCGACGTGAAGTCCAAGAAGGACTTCAAGCTCGGTGACCTGTTCGCCAAGGCTCAGCCGGAAGACTTGCTGAAGTTCGGTCTCATCCCGGAGTTCATCGGCCGCTTGCCCATCATGGCCACGCTGCACGAGCTCACCGAAGAGACGCTGATCGACATCCTCACGAAGCCCAAGAACTCGCTCGTGAAGCAGTTCCAAAAGCTCTTCGAGATGGACGGCGTGAAGCTGAAGTTCCGCAAGGAAGCGCTCTCGGCCGTGGCCAAAGAGGCGCTGGCTCGCAACGCGGGTGCTCGAGGCCTTCGCGCCATCCTCGAAGGCGCGATGCTCGACATCATGTACGACATCCCGAGCCGCTCCGGCGGCATCAAGGAAGTCGTGATCAGTGAAGAGGTGATCACCAAGGGTGACCCTCCGCTGATTGTGTACGCAAAAGAAGCCGAGCTCGCCTAGAAGGCGGCGGTTTCGGGCCGATACCTGCGTTCCGGCGTCGTCGGGCGTGCTCGCGTACAGGAGTACGCTCCGCGCGACCCTCCTAGCCGGAACTTGGTCTCGGCCCGAACCCATCCGCCTTCTTCCATTTTGTTACGCGGGACGTGAGAGGCGCGGGTCGCGTGCTTCGCACGCTGCCGCGGGATGGGAGCGCGGGTCGCGTGCTTCGCACGCTGCCGCGGGATGGGAGCGCGGGTCGCGTGCTTCGCACGCTGCCGCGGGATGGGAGCGCGGGTCGCGTGCTTCGCACGCTGCCGCGGGATGGGAGTGCGGGTCGCGTGCTTCGCACGCTGCCGCGGGATGGGAGCGCGGGTCGCGTGCTTCGCACGCTGCCGCGGGATGGGAGCGCGGGTCGCGTGCTTCGCACGCTGCCGCGGGATGGGAGCGCGGGTCGCGTGCTTCGCACGCTGCCGCGGGGGAGCGCGGGTCGCTGCTTCGCACGCTGCCGCGGGATGGGAGCGCGGGTCGCGTGCTTCGCACGCTGCCGCGGGGGAGCGCGGGTCGGTGCTTCGCACGCTGCCGCGGGATGGGAGCGGGGCTGTTGCGGGACGGGCGTGCTTCGCGCGTTGCGTGATGGGAGAGACGCGGCACGTCGCGCCGTGCGCGGATGCGCGGGGCTGGCGCAATACACGAAGGGGGCGGGAGGGGAAGTGGGGGGCCCGGGGTCGGCGCGGCGGGTGCGTCTCGGAAAATCTTTTGGGACACTAGGCCGATTTGAGTGTGCGAAAGTTGGAGGGCTTCGTGTGCGTAGGTGGGGATTAATGCTAGGGTTTTCGTCGGGACGGCGAAGGCAGGATCGTGATCGAAGGATCTGGAAACGAAACGGCTCGGACCGAGAGTGTGCGGACGGAGGACTACCGTGAGGTGGCCGGGTGCGCGTGTTTTCACGTGCGCAGGGCGGCTCGGTTGGTCACGCAGGATTACGACGATGCGCTCTCGGCGGTCGGGCTGAAGGCCACGCAGTACACCGTGCTTTGTGCGCTCGCGGGGCCCTGGAAGCGACCCCCGTCGCTGGTGGTGCTCGCGGAGCATCTTTTGGTCGAGCCCTCGGCGCTGTCGCGCAACGTGGCCGTGCTCGTGAAGCGCGGGCTCTTGGTGCTCGAGCCGGGAGAAGACCGCCGCGAACGCGGAGTGCGTCTCACCGAAGAGGGACGGCGTCTCTTCCGTGAAGGTTTCCCGCACTGGAAGCGCGCGCAAGAGGCCACCAAAGAACGCCTCGGCGAAGCGTTCGAGCGCTCGCTCGAGGCGGTGAAGGCCCTCGCCAAGCCAGAGCCTCGTAAGGTCGATTCTCGCTCGTAGGCGACCGCCACCCGAGCGCCGCGTGTCCGACACCTCGACTCCTCCCGGAGGCTCGAGGTGTCGATCATTTGCGCGCCAAAAGCGCCCGATCTCGATGCGTGTATCTACATGTTTGGGTATCCTGGCGCGATGTCGTTCCGGTCTTGGTCGAGTCGTTTGTCGATTCTCGCCCTCTCATGTTGCGGAGGTTTCGGCGTGGCCGTCTCCGAGGCTCCCGACGGAAGCTCGGATGCGTCGATCGTCGACGCGGGAGCCTCGGCTGACGCTGGACTTGGCGTGGACGCGAGCCTGCTCGAGGGTGGGGCCGACGCGGGCTGTGGCCCGTCAGGTCGAGCAGCAATCGACCCGGGCTTCGGGAATGCCGGTGCATTGTCCCTGCCGATGGCCTCTCTTCGCCTCGCGCGTGGGCGCGCGGGCGAGCTCGTGGTGGCCGGCGTCGAGCGCTGTGGAGACGGCGGTGCGGCGCACGTCGCGCTCCGTCGCGTGCCCGTGTCGGGGATCGGCCCGGGGACGCTCGTGCGCTGTTTCGAGGATGGCGAGGCCGAGTTTTTGGTCGGCTTTCAGGGCGATCCACTGGGCGGTTACGCGCTCGTGTCGAACCTCCAAGTGGGCACGTCTCTCGTCGCGCGCTTGCGGAGGCTCGACGGCCAGCTGCTCGACCGGGCACCCAAGGTCGATGTGCTTCCTTCGGGCGGCGTGGAATACGGCACATTCGTCGTTCGAGGCTCGGGGATCGACGTCTGGGGCGGCTACACCAACGCCACGGCCGGAGGCCCGAAGAACGCCTTCTTGCGTGTCGAAGGAGGTCCTTCGGCGAGCCTCGCCGCCGGTGAAATTCCCCTCGCGGGCGCCATGGCAGGTCCAGGCAAAATCGCCGTCGCGTTCGTGCGCATCGTCGACGCGAGCCTGCCCACGCCGCTCGTCGTCCGGCGCTACCTCGTCAGCGGCTCGACTTTCGCGGTCGATGCGACCTTCGGCACGGGGGGGACTTTGGAGATGCCGCTGACCGCGCACGTCGAGCCGACCGCGCTCTTCGCGGGGCAGGGCTCCCAAGGCGCGATGCTCGCGGACGAGGTTCGAGCAACCGTGATCCTGCCGGTCGGCCAGACCGCCACACCCTATCGCGCGGAAGGCTCCTCCCTGCGCGCCCTCGCCCAAGTCTCGTCCTATGGCGGCGGCCTTGCGACCTCACGCTGCGACGGCTCGTTCCTGATGGGGCATCTCGATCGGGATTCTCGTTCGGTGCGGGTGGGGCGGTACACGCCCTCTGGCCAAAAAGACCCTGCATTCGACCTCGATCTCGGCTTCTCGAGCGCACCTTCGGCCGTGTTCGGGCACGAAGATCAGTCGACCTACGTGGCCTCGCCCGGCGGCGCGGGCACGAGTGTCGCGAAGCGCGTCGTCCCCTGACCATCGCCGCTTGGGTTTTGCCTTCCGAAGCGGTAAACCCGAGGGCGCATGTTCTTCAAGAACGACTCCGAAAAGAACGCGGCCCTTGCCTCGAAGCGCCGCGTGGTCCCGCTCCTGCCCCTCCGGGACATCATCGTTTTCCCGCACATGGGCAGCCAGCTCTTCGTGGGACGCGAGCGTTCCATCGCCGCGCTCGACGCTGCCATGACCCGCGACAAGGACATCTTCCTCGCCGCGCAGAAGAACGCGAAGACCAACGAGCCCACGCCGGAAGACATCTTCCAGGTCGGCACCATCGGCACCGTGAAGGAGCTCTTGCGCCTCCCGGACGGCACCGTGCGCGTGCTCGTGGAAGGGAAGAAGCGCGCGAAGATTCGCAAGTTCGTCCACACGGACGAATTCTTCCTGGTCGAGGTCGACGAGATCCCCGAAGCCGCGCAAAAAGGCGTCGAGGTCGAGGCGCTCATGCGCTCCGTGCACGCCGCGTTCGAGATGTACGTGAAGCTGAACAAGAAGGTTCAGCCCGAAGTGCTCATGCACGTGCAGACCCTCGACGACGCCGCGAAGCTCTCCGACGCCATCGTCGCGAACCTCCCCACCGTCAAGCTCCAGGACCGTCAGGCTCTGCTCGAGAACGACGACGCCATGAAGCGTCTCGAGCGCCTCCACGAGCTCATGCAGGCCGAGATCGAGATTCTCCAGGTGGAGAAGAAGATCCGTTCGCGCGTCAAGAAGCAGATGGAGAAGACGCAGAAGGAATACTACCTGAACGAGCAAATGCAGGCGATCCAGAAGGAACTGGGTGGCGGCGAGCGCGACGAGTTCAAAAACGAGATCGCCGAGATCGAAGAGCAGCTCAAGACCAAGAAGATGAGCAAAGAGGCTCAGGCGAAGGTCAAAAAAGAGCTGAAGAAACTGAAGATGATGCACCCCACGAGCGCCGAAGCGACCGTGGTGCGAAACTACATCGACTGGATCCTCACGCTTCCCTGGTCGGAGAAATCCGAAGACGCGCACGACCTCGCCGCCGCGGAAGAAGTGCTCGACGCCGATCACTACGGCCTCAAGAAAATCAAAGAGCGCATCCTCGAGTATCTCGCGGTGCAGGCGCTCACGCAGAAGCTCCGCGGCCCCGTGCTCTGCCTCGTCGGACCTCCGGGCGTCGGCAAGACGAGCCTCGCGAAGAGCATCGCTCGGGCCACCAACCGTAAGTTCGTTCGTCTCGCGCTCGGCGGCGTCCGCGACGAAGCGGAGATTCGTGGACATCGACGCACGTACATCGGCGCGATGCCCGGCAAGCTCATCCAGAGCATGAAAAAAGCGGGCACCAACAACCCCGTGTTCTTGCTCGACGAGGTCGACAAGATGTCCGCCGACTTCCGCGGCGACCCTGCGGCAGCGCTGCTCGAGGTGCTCGATCCGGAGCAGAACAACGCCTTCAACGATCACTACCTCGACCTCGACTACGACCTCTCGGACGTGATGTTCATCACCACCGCGAACACCTTGTCCGGCATCCCGGTGCCGCTCCAGGACCGCATGGAGATCATCCCGCTCTCCGGCTACACGGAGTTCGAGAAGATGAACATCGCGGTGAAGTACCTGGTGCCGCGCCAGAAGAAGGAAAACGGCCTCGAAGACGTGGACGTCACCATTACCGACGCCGCGCTGCGCACCGCCATCCACCACTTCACGCGTGAGGCCGGCGTTCGCTCGCTCGAGCGCGAGGTGTCGAGCATCTGCCGCAAGGTCGCGCGCCAAGTGGTCGCCGAGGGCAAGCAGCAGAAGATCGTGGTCGACGCCAAAGACGTGCCCAAGTACCTCGGCGTGCCCAAGTACCGTCTCGGGAAGAAAGAGACCCAAGACGAGATCGGCCTCACCAACGGCCTCTCGGTCACGAGCTCGGGTGGCGGCGAGCTGCTCGCGTGCGAAGTGGCCGTGGTGCAAGGCAAGGGCAAGCTGGTGATCACCGGCCTGCTCGAGAAGGGCATGGAAGAGAGCGCCCAGGCCGCCATGAGCTACGTGCGCTCACGCGCGCAAGTGCTCGGACTCGAACCGGAATTTTACCAAAAGGTGGACGTGCACGTGCACTTCCCCGAGTTCATCCGCAAGGATGGCCCGAGCGCCGGTGTCACCATGGCCACCTCGCTCGCCAGCGCGCTCATGCGCGTGCCCGTTCGTCGTGATCTCGCCATGACCGGTGAGGTCACGCTGCGTGGCCGCGTGCTGCCCATCGGTGGTCTCAAGGAGAAGCTGCTCGCCGCGCACCGCAGCGGCATCTCCACGGTGATCGTGCCGAAGGAGAACCGCAAAGACCTGCGCGAGGTGCCTCGGCGCGTGCTGAAGAGCACCCGCGTGGTGCTCGTGGAGCACATGGACGAAGTCCTGCGCGAAGCGCTCGTGCTGCCCGACGTGGACGCCGTGTTCGGTCCGCGCAAAGAGGGCATGGAGTACGTGGGCGGTGAGCTCAAGGTCTTCGGCCCGCTCGCCTCTGGCCTCGTGCGTCCGGAGCCCGCGCCCATCCCCGGCCACGCGTAGCCTAAGGACGCCGCTCGTCGCGCAAGCACGATAGCCCGCCTTCGCTTCGCCTTCTTGGCGAGGGGAGCGCGGGCTTCGTCGTTCGAGCCTTCGTTTTCAGGACGTCGCGAAGGGCGCGCGTCGCGAGCTCCAGGGAAGCTCGCTCTCGAGCACGCGCGAGACGGCGAGCACGGCGGCCTCTCCGAAGCGACGTCCCACGATCTGCAGGCCGAGAGGCAGGCCGTGCGCGTCGAGCCCGATGGGCATGGACGCGGCAGGCTGTCCGGTGATGTTGGAGCTGGCGGTGAACGCGCCGAGCTCGGCGGCGCGCGCGAAGATGCGATCGGGCGTATCGTCCGTGCGGGCGAGGCCGAGCCTGGGCGGGGCTCCGGCCACCGTGGGCGTGAGCAAGATGTCGGTCTCGCCGAACCACGCCAGAATGCGTCGCTCGAGCTCGAGACGCACGGCTTCGACTTCTCTGGCGCCGAGGTTTTTGCCGCCGTTCGCGACCCAGCGCGTGACCGGCTGGGTCTTCGACCAGTCGACCATGGGCATGTCGGCGGCGAGCTTCTGCCAGAGCGGCATGAACTCGTGCAAATCGAAGCCGACTGGCGCGCGAATCTCTTCCACCTCGTGGCCGAGCTCGGAGAGCACCTTGGCGGCGCGAAGCACGTGCTCACGCACCTCGGGCGGGGTCTTCACGAGGTCGTTTTCGGTGGTGAAGCGCACGAGGAGTCGCTGCGGGGTTTCGCGGGCGAGCTCCTGAAACGGTCGCGGCGGAGGTGGCGCCCAGTGCGGCTTTCCCACCGTGATGCCTGCCATGGCGTCGAGCATGGCCGCGGCATCGTCGACCGACCGCGCGAGCGGGCCGTCGGTGTAGAGAATCGTCTCGTCGGGGAAGGGGAACGCATTGCGCAGCCGTCCCCGGGAGGGTTTGAGCCCGTACAGATGGCAAAACGCGCTCGGGATGCGAATCGAGCCTGCGCCGTCGCTTCCCTGGGCGATGGGCAAGAGCCCCGCCGCAACCGCTGCTCCCGAGCCTCCGCTCGAGCCACCGGGCGTGTGTTCGAGGTTCCACGGGTTCGCCGTGGGAGGATGAATGTCCGGCTCGGTGACCGGCATGATGCCGTATTCGGACGTGGCGAGCTTGCCGAGCAGCACGAAGCCGCTCTCGCGCAGGCGCTTGGTCGTGCGGCAGTCCACCGGCGACCACGTCACTCGGGCGCCATGGGAGCCGAAACGCATGCGCTCTCCACGTACGAGGTTCAAGTCCTTCACACCCATCGGAATGCCGAAGAAGGGTGGCAAGGAGTCCGGGCGCTTGGCGAGCACGCGATCTTTCTCGCGCGCGTCGCGCAGGGCGTCGTCCGTGAACACGCTCACGAAGGCCTGCAGCGCCGGGTTCTTCCGGCTGATGCGTGCAAGATACACGCGCACCAGCTCTTCGCAGGAGATGTCGCGCCGCCGAAGGAGCGCTGCCTGGTCGACCGCGGAGGCTTGAAGCACGTCGTGCATGAGAGGTCTGGTTAGCACCGCGGCGGGGCCGTGCGGAAGGCTCGCCTCGAGACCTCCGGCTCAGGCGCGGCCCGGCGGCTGGGGCGAGTCGAATTCGTTGAAAATCACCCCTGCTGATTTAGCCTGGGGTCCATGCTCGACAAGAACGTCTCGAAGCGCAGGTTCAAAGGCATGCTCGCCCGGGTCTTCTCGGACGGTGTGGTCGAAGACTCCGAGCACGCCGAGATCAAGGCGTTCTTGAGCTCCGGAGAGCTCTCTCCGGACGAGGTGCGCGACGTGGTCATGGACTTCGTGCAGACCACCTGGCGCCTTACCGTGGCCGACAGCGAGATCTCCGAGCGCGAAGCCCAGCGCCTCAGGGAGATCGTGCGGGTCCTCGAGATCCCGCACGCGTCCCTACCGCCCGAGTGGCTCCGCGCCATCACCTGAGCGTTCTCTCGCTCTTCGCCGAAACGCTCGGAGCCCAGGTACGCAAGTCGAGCCGCTCCTGTCCGTCCCCGTCCGCTGCTCAGTCCTTGCGGCAGACGAGGATTTTGCCGCCGTCGCGGCCCGAGTCGTCCTTGCAGGTGTAGTTCGCCCGGCACTCGTCGTTGCGTGCGCACGTGGGCAGGCAGACGCCCGAGTCTCTCGATGCGCAGCGCGAGCCCGTAGGGCAGTCCGTGTCGGCGGAGCAGTTCACCACGCACATGCCCTGCGGGTAGTTGCCACCGAGCTGGCAGCGCGAGCCGCCGGCGCAGTCCGCGTTGGCCGCACACGCTCCTCCTACCGCCGTGCCGTCGATTCCGACACCGCCTCCGCACGCGACGATCAAGAGAACTACCGAAGCGAGTGCACCGAGCTTGGAAGAAGTTCGCATTCGAACATCTTACCGGATCGAAAGGCGGTCTTCATGACTGAGCGCACCGCGGGGCGGACAGGGCCTCGGACAAAAGAGAACGAGCGCCCCTCCGTGAGGAGAGACGCTCGTTCGATTAAGGAGTGACTGCGGGGCGGACGGGACTCGAACCCGCGGCCTCCGGCGTGACAGGCCGGCGTTATAACCGACTTAACTACCGCCCCAGATTGGCCTTCGACTCGACACACGAACGCGAACGTTCGCGCGCCGATCCGATATGTGAAGCAATAAGAAGAAAGGAGAAAAAGACCTTAGCGCGCCGAGAACGACGCGCGTTCGGTAAGGGAAACGAAAAGGCGCCCCCTGACGAAAGAAGACGCCTCTACGTGGGTACTACTGCGGGGCGGACGGGACTCGAACCCGCGGCCTCCGGCGTGACAGGCCGGCGTTATAACCGACTTAACTACCGCCCCAACTGGCCTTCGTAACGAAACGATTCTCGATTTTCCGTTCCGCCCCTACAGCCATGGTAGGCGGGACAGGTCTCGAACCTGCGACATCCGGCTTGTAAGGCCAGCGCTCTACCACTGAGCTACCCGCCCGAACCGGACACCGCGGCTTTTAATGGGACCGTGGGTCGCGGTCAAGGAAAAATGTTCAGCACGTGTCGAGAAGTACGAATTCTCAGCGATTTGCAGCGCTTGGGCGCTCGCGCTTCACGTTGAAATTGCGGAACGCCTTCTCTTTGCCCTTCAAGTTGGCGGGAGCAAGCTCCTCCACTTCGAAGCGCTGGCCGAGCTTGGCGAGGGTGGTCTCGCTCACGATGATCTGGCCCGCCTGCGCGATGCCGCAGAGGCGCGCGCTCGTGTTGGCGGTGTCGCCGATGACCGTGTAGCTGAGCGCTTTCGAGCTTCCCACGTAGCCTGCGACGAGCGGGCCCGTATGGATGCCGATGCCGACCGCGAGCGGCGGGTGCTCTTGTTCGATGAGCTTCCGGTTGAAGCGGCCCAGCGCTTCCATCTGGTCGAGCGCGCTCTGCACGGAGCGCACGGCATCGTCTTCGCGGGCGACCGGGGCGCCCCAGAACGCCATGATGCCGTCGCCCATGAACTTGTCGAGGGTGCCGTCGTAGCGGAAGATCTGCTCGACCATCTGCTCGAAGTACTCGTTCAAAAGGTCGAGGATGGCGCCTGCGGGAGCGCCTTCGCTCATGCTGGTGAAGCCGCGGATGTCGCTGTTGAAGACGGTGCACTCGGGGATCGAGATGCCGCCTTTTTTAATCTCGAGCTTGCCGCTCAAGACCTGCTCCGCGACGTTGGGCGAGAGCAGGCGCGAGAAGCGCTCGCGGCTCACGATTTCCTGCTCGATTTTCTTCGCGAGCAGGGTGTTCTCGATGAACATCGCGGCCTGATTGCCGACCGCGGTGATGAGCTCGAGGTCTTTCTGCTGGAACTGCGCCAGCATTTCCGAGTCGAGCCAAAGGGCGCCGAGCACCTCTTTTTCGTGCAGGAGCGGCACCACGATGGCGCTCGAGATCCGGTTCAGGATCATCGACTTGCCCTTCGCGCCCGCAAAGTCCATCGAGGCGTCGTGGGTGAGCACGCCGATGCGCTCGCTGATGACGTGGTTCAGGATCGTGGACGAGACCTCGATGGGCTTGTCCGTGCCGTCCCGGCGGTGGGCCGCGCGAGGCTGGAGGGAGCCGTCCGCTTCTTTCAGCAGGATGACGCCGCGGTCCGCCTTCACGAACTTGAAGAGCGAGAGCAGGACCTTGTGAAGGAGCTTGTCGAGGTCACGCTCGAGGCCGATGTCGCGCGTGAGCTCCCACGTGAGGCGGAGGCGCTCGTAGTCGACGCGGAGCTGGCCGGCGTCGTGGCTGACCTGGTCGAAGGGCAAAAATCCCTTCTGAAACGCCGCGATTTGCGTGCCGATTTGCCGCGCGGAGGAGTCGAGCACGTCGACGCGGGTCTTGAACGCCTGACGATTGGGCGGGGCAGGGGGCGAGTAGCCGTAACCTTGTTGGCCTGGGCCCGGCATGCCGTGCTGCTGCGCCTGCTGAGGCAGCGGAGGCGCTCCGGGCATTCCTCCGAGCCCCGGACCCTGGCCCGGAGGTCCCATGGGGCTCGTGCCGCTCGGACCGTGCGGGTGGTAGGCGGGGTTAGGCGCGCCGGCCATGTGCGGCGTGGCGTAGTTGGGTTGTTGCGGCACGCGCTGCTGCTGTGGCGCGGTCGGAGGGAGCGGCGGCGGGCCGCCCGGCTGGGCCTGCCAAGGACCGCTTTTCACCGCAGGAGCGACCCCCTGGGGCTGCGGAGACGACACGGGCGGGCGAGCCGAGAGCTGGCCGCTTTGTCCGGGATACGGCTGCGCCGATTGACCGGGGGCCGACCCTTGGCCGGGCACGGGCGGAGGTCCAGGCTGCGTGGACGGATGAAGCACCGCACCCGGACCGACCGCTTGCTGCGAGAGCTCGAGCGGCGAAGAGCCGTCGTCGTAGCGGGCTCGGGTCATTCCGAGCGAGATTTCGTCGCCGTGCTTGAGCAGCTGCTCGCCGCGAACGCGCTCGTTGTTGATGTAGGTGCCGTTCAGACTTCCGAGATCGCGCAGGACGAAACGCCCGTCCCGGTCTTCGACGATGCAGTGCTCTTTCGAGACGATCTTGTCGAGGAGCTGAATCGAATTGTTCGGGTGGCGACCCAGGCTGTTCGTCGCACGCAGCTCGATAGCCTGCTGCCCTTCGGGTGTCGCCAGGATCAAACGTGCCATCCCGACCCGATGCTACCCTCACGATCGTCAACCTAGAAGGCAATAGTGAGAGGCCCGATCGAGTTTGCCGCGGGCACCGAAGTTTCGCGCCTTCCTCGCTCACCGAGGCGACTTTCCACGCCACCGTCCGAGGCGCTCGGAACGCGACTCTCGGGTGAGGTCCGTTCGTGGGACGGATCCCCACCGAATCGCCGCGAACGCTGATAGCGTCGAGGTCCGACAATGGGCGAGCCCACCTCCCGCAAAAAAGCCAAACCGAAGGCCGAAAAGCCCCGAAAGCCCGAGAAACCCTTGGAGAGCATTCCTCCGCGCCCGTGGAGCGACGCGTTCGAGGGCGACGGCTCCGGACGGGACGCGTACCGCGTGAGACCGGAAGAGGTCGCGTTGCACACGCCGCCGTCCATTCTCCCCGAGACGCCCCGTCCGAGCGGCGGGCTCTTCGAGATCGTGGGCAGCATCACGCGACGCGCGCTCGCGCTGGGAATCGCCGCCCACGAGCCGAGCTTCCACGTGTTCGTGGCCGCCGAGCCCGAGGTGATGATCGAAGACGACGTGGTGCGTTTCGCCGAGCGTTTCGCCGAGGCGCGCCCCGCTCCGCTCGACATCGTGTACGTGCACGACTTCGAACGTCCCGAGGCTCCTCGTCCGCTGTGTCTTCCCTCGGGTACCGGACCTCTGCTCGTCGCCGCGATGAGCGAGGTGGTGGAGCGCCTGCGCGCGGACATCGCCGACATCACCGACTCGGACGAGATGCGCGCGGCGCAGGCCAAGCTCGGCCGTGAGCTCGACTCCAAGAATCGCGAGGTCCTCACCGGTCTCGAGTCGCGCGCGAAGACGCTCGGCTTCGGCATTCGAGCCGTGCCGGGCGGCGTGCAGACGTTCCCCATCCTGCACGGCAAGCCGGTCAGCCCGGAGCAGTTCGGGGCCTTCGACGAGTCGACCAAACGCGCGCTCGCCGAGGCGGAAGAGCGCCTGACGAGCGAGGTCGCCAAGGCCGCGCATCGTGTCCGCAGCGAGAGCGCTCGCTTCGACGCCGCTCGCGCCGAGGCTCTCGGCAAGGCGGTGCACGCGCTGGTGGCCGAGCGCATGGCGCCGGTTCACGAGGCCTTCGCGTCTTCGGGCGACGACGTGCGCCGCTACCTCGCCGAGGTGGAAGCTGCGCTCGCGGCCGACTGGGAAGACCTGGTCGACGAAGGCGAAGGGGATCCGTCCGACGAAGGCGACCCGGGAGGCAAGAGCGATCGGGATCACGATCCCGAGCACGCGACGCGCCTCAATCGCTTCCGCGTGAACTTGCTCGTGTCGTCGCCGGCCGAGGGCGGAAAGGCCCCGGTGGTGTACGAGACCAACCCCACTTATCCGAATCTTTTCGGATACATGGAGCGTCGGGCGAGGTTCGGCGCGTTGCTCACCGACTTCACGCGCATCCGCGCGGGCAGCATCCACAAGGCGTCCGGCGGTGTGCTCGTGGTGCGCGCGGCCGACCTCATGACCGACCCCATCATTTGGGAGCGCGTGAAGCGCGTGCTGCGCGAGCGACGGGTGGGCGCGGAAGATCCGCTCGGCCCGCTCGGCCTCTACGCGACCACGCTTCGTCCCGTGCCGGTTCCCATCGCCGTGCGCGTGATTCTGGTGGGGCCGCCCGCGCTCTACGCCGCGCTGCTCGAGGCGGACGCCGACTTCGCCGCGCTCTTCCGCGTCAAGGTCGAGGTGGAGCGCTCCATTCCACGCACCGACGAAGCCCTCGTCCGCCTCGACAGCTACTTCATGGCCATGGCGCAGGAACGAGGCTGGGGAAGGTTCGATCGCACGGCGCGCGCGCGCCTGCTCGACCTCGCGACCCGTCTCGCGGGAGACCGTGAGCGGCTCAGCCTGATCCTGTCTCCGCTCGAAGAGACGGCTTCGTTCGCGAGCGCGCTCGCCTTCGCGCGGGCCGCGGGGATCGAGCAAGACGGCGCGCCCGCGTCGATGGCCAATTGGTCGATTCCTCCCGTGAACGATAAGTCGAACGGCAAGAACACCGACGACCTCCGCATCACCACCAGCGACGACGTGGACGCCGCATGGCGCGACCGACGCGAGCGCCTCGGCTCGGCCGAGCGTCACATTCGGGAGCTCACGCTTCGCGGGGAGGTCGCGCTCGACACGGACGGTTGGCGAGTGGGCGTGGTGAACGGGCTCAGCGTCTTCAGCGCCGGAGACGTCGAGTTCGGTCAGCCCATGCGCATCACTGCGGTGGTCGCGCTCGGGCGCGAGGGCATCATCGACGTGGAGCGCGAAGCGCAGCTCGGTGGAGCCATCCACACGAAGGGCGTCGCCATCTTGCGAGGTTACCTCGGCAAGATGTTCGGACAGGAGCGACCGCTCAGCGTGCGTGCGCAGCTCGCGTTCGAGCAGAGCTACGGAGAGATCGACGGCGACAGCGCCTCGTCGACCGAGCTTTACAGCTTGCTCTCCGCGCTGGCCGAGATTCCGATCGACCAGGGGATCGCCGTCACCGGCAGCGTGAACCAGCTCGGCGAGGTGCAGGCCATCGGCGGCGTTTGCGCGAAAATCGAGGGATTTTTCGACCTCTGCGCGCCGCGCGGGCTCACCGGGCGGCAGGGCGTGTTGCTCCCCAAGGCGAACCTCCCGCATCTCGTTCTGCGAGAGGACGTGGCGCAGGCGATCGCCGAGGGGAAGTTCCACTTGCACGCGATCGAGACGGTCAGCCAGGGCATCGAGGTGCTCACCGGCGTGCCGGCCGGAGCGCGTGATCCGAGCGGCCGATTCCCGGCGGGAAGCGTGTTCGGGCGGGTCGAGCGGCGTATCATCGAGATCGCCGAGCGCCTCCGCGAAGCCGAAGGTCCTTCGCGAATGCCCGCCTCGCCGCCCTCGATGGAAGACGTGAGCGCGGTCGATCTCGGCGGCGACGACGTCGACTTCCGCGGCGGGCGCTGATCTCGAGGCCGTGGACGTCGGGCTCACGATGAACGTGGCCTCGCTCTCGTGAAGGAACGTGAGCTCGTGATGCTCGAGCCTTCGGCCCTTCGGTCTTCGGACGGCGTGATTCGTCGGCGCGAACGGCTTGCTAAAGGCTCGGAATCGTTTGCACTTTGGTAAACCAAGTTTCGGTGACTCGGTGGAGATGGACGAATGCGAGATCCGAAAAAAGTCCCCGCGTTCCTCGAGTCGCTCACGCGAGTGGTGACGAGGGCGACGTTGACGTCGCTGGGAATCGGCCTGCTCGCGGGCTGCTTCGGGTCGGGCACGGTGACGCGCGTCGCGGCGGGTGAGCTTCGGGAGGGGCCGGTCGTGCCGATGGGGGCGTACGCCGCCTTTCTGCGTGGGGCCATCGCGGAGGAAGAGGGTCGTCTCGGGGAAGCGAGCGAGCAGTACGTGCAGGCCCTCCGCCAGGGGCCCGACGATCCGGAGGTGCTCGCGAGGCTCGGGAGCGTGTGGTGCGCGGCGAAGCCGGGCGCCGCCGATCGCGCCTTCGAGGACGCGCTCGCGCTGGACCCCGAGTTCGAGGGGGCGCTCGCGCGGCGCTCCGCTTGCCGGAGCGCGCGCGCGAGCGGCTTGACGGACGCGAGTGGTGCCGTGGCAGCGCGAGATCGGCTGCGGGCGGAAGCCGCAGCCGATCTCGTGCAGGCCGTGCGTGCGAACCCGCGCCGCGCGACGCTCGCGGCGAAGAGCCTCGCGCTCGCCGAAGGCGATGACGAGCGCGTTTACGCGCTCGCCGTCACCTTCGGCGGCTCGCCGGTCGCGTTCGGAGCACTCGCGGACTACGCGGCTTCGCGCGGGGACGTGCGCGTCGAAGTGCGTGCGCTGCGCGAGCTCGCGCGGCTCGATGCGCGAGGGCGAGCGCGCGCGCTCGAGCGCGCGCACGCCCTTCGCGCCGCGGGTGACGTGCGTGAGGCTCGCGAGCTCGCCGGGGCGGTCGTGGACGCGGGCGTGCGCGTGGGGCCCGCGGTCGTGGGAGGAGCTGGAGGCGCGGGAAGCGCGGGGACCTCTGCGGCGACGCGGGACGAGGTGCTCGCGTCGGTGCGCCTTTTGGCCTTGGACGACGCGATCGTGCGTCGCGATGTCGAAGCGGCGCGCAGGCGCGCCGCTTCGACGCACGTGGGGCTCGAGGAGGCCGCGGCGCGCGCTCTCGCCTTCGGCGAGAGCGCGCTCGCGCGGGGACTCGCGGGCGCCGTGGCCGAGGCCGATCCGGCCTCGGCCACGGCGGTCGTGGTGCTCGCGTTGGTCGAGAGCGACGCGAAGGTCGCGGGAGACGCGAAGGTCGCGGGAGACACGAAGGTCGCGGGAGACGCGAAGGTCGCGGGAGACGCGAAGGTCGCGGGAGACGCGAAGGTCGCGGGGCCGACCGGTCCGAACGATGCGCGGCGCGCGAGCCCTCTCGGCGGGCTCGGACCGTGGGCGCGCGTGCCGCGCGCCACCCATCCGGTGCCGTCCGCGCTCGCGGTCGAGCTCGCGGAGCGCGTGGAGCGTGTCGCGGGGCCCGCGGTCGCTCGTGCATTCTACAAGGATTTGCCGCGGGCGCGGGTGGCACGCGGGGACGAGCTGCTCACGTCGCGGCTGGTCGACCTCGTGGCCCGTGGGGTCGCGCCGCGCGAGGAGCTCTCGCCGGAAGGGCAGGTCGAGCTCGAGGCCCGTTTGCACGGGCCTCGAGCGTCGGCCGGCACGTCGCTCGCGGGGGCCGCGGTGCCCGAGGGAGCCGCCGCATCGAGCGGTGGACCGCTCGATGCGGCGCACGCGGCGCTCTTGGATCCGCGTGCCGCGAGGCCGCCGAGGGCACGCGTGCCCTCGGCGACCTCGCGGCATCCCGTGAGCGTCGTGGCCGACGTGCACGCGTTCCTCGCGGCGAAGACCCCCGCGACGCCCGCGTCCGCGTCCGCGCCCGCGGCGCTTGCGCGCCGCATTCGCGACGCGGGCACCGGCGCCCTGGAGCTCGCGGCGCGTCTCGAGCTCGCGAGCGCGCTCGGCGATGCCGAAGAGGCATCGCGAGCGCGCACGCTGCTCGCCGCCCGCGCCGTCACGCCCTACGAAAAAGCACTCGTCGCGCGCCCCTGACCCCACCAACGCGCGGGGCGCACCGCCCCGTGCTGCCCAAGCAGCTTCAGTGCAAGTCGACGGGGCGCGGCTTGCCCGCGTCTTTCGGGTCCTTCGCGCCGGCGTCGGCCTTCTCGCCGTAGGTGAGCACGAGGTCCACGCGGGTGACCACGTTGGCCGTGATCTCCACGGATTTCGCCGCGTCACCGGAGAACGACGGGTGCGCCACGTTCACGGTCGCCTTGCCGACGGGAATGCCGTCGATGCGGTAGCTGCCCTTGAGGTCGGTCGCCGCATGCAGCGGGTGGAACAGCACGAAGATGTCGTTGTCGACGTACTTCAGCACCCCACGATCGATGAGATGAAAGCGGCCCGGATTCGGCGGGTAGAGGTTCACCGGCGAGATCGAGTTGGGCGCCGCGATGCGAAGAGCGACCACCGGCAGGCCGTCGATGTCCGGCGTGATGAGCTGCTTCTTCGCGTGGTTCAACACCTCGAGGCGCTGACCGAACGTCATCAGAATGGTGCGCCGGTCGTAGGCGCATCCCTCGAAGCTTATCGCGACACGGTCCGATTTGGCGGGCACGAACCCTTCGTATCCCGTGACCGCCACGACGGCGTCGGCGAGGGCGTGGCCGCCGAGCTCGGCGTTGGGAGGTCCCATGCGGAACTTCACACCGTAGGTTGCGGCGGCGTCCGGGCAGCGCGAGAAATCGGCGGTGACAGCCGGTGGCTCGGCCCCCTTCACCACGATCGTGCCCTCCACGCTGCCGGTCGGTCCTTGGTAGACGGGCAGGTTGCCGGGATTCACGATTTTGCGAATCTGATCCTGGGTATACGGGCTTTTCGGAGGTTCGGGCGCGCCCGCTTCGACGGGGGCCGAAGCGGACGACGAGCTCGACGAGCTCGGTGAGCCCGACGGCGTGTCCTTCGGGGAATCCTTGCATCCTGCAAGGATTCCCGAAAGTGCGCTCGCCATCACGAGCGAGACGACGACCGAGGAGACCCGAGTCGTCCGGCCCATCTCAGACTCCGAACGCAGCAGCGGCCTTGACCGCCATGTCGAGCGGGAGGCTGGGCGAGACGCCGAGCGCCACGACCAGGATCGCGCTCACGAGCAGCGCCGCGTTCACGTAGCCCGATCGCATCGGCGTCGCCACGGGAGCGCCCGCCGCCGGCTCGCGCATGTACATGAACACGAGCACTCGCAGGTAGTAGTAGGCGCCGATGACGCTGTTCAGGAAGGCGATGACGGTGAGCCAGGTGAACCCGCCCTCCATGGCCGCCCGGAACACGAACCACTTGCCGAAGAACCCGGCCGTGGGAGGGAACCCGGCGAGCGACACGAGGAAGAGCGAGAAGGGAAGGGCAGCCGCAGGGTGACGGCGGCCGATGCCCGCGAGGTCTTCGTAGCTCACCGCCTCGGAGCCGTGACGGCCGCAGAGGATGAGCGTGCCGAACGCACCGGCCGTCGAGACCGTGTACGTGAGGAGGTAGAAGAGGACGCTCGCGCTGCCTTGGGCAGGGTTCTTCATGGTGGCGACGACGCCCACCAAGAGGTAACCGGCGTGGGCGATGCTCGAGTACGCGAGCATGCGCTTGACCGACTCTTGGCGGCCGGCGATGAGGTTCGCCACCGTCATGGTGAGGACGGCGATCCACGCGAGCACCGGAGGCCAGCCGGTCGACCACGACATCGACTTCGCATCGCCGAAGCAGGTGAGGAGCACGCGGAGCAGCATCGCGAACGCGCCGCTCTTGACCGCCACGGCCATGTAGGTCGTGGCCGGCGTGGGAGCGCCTTCGTACGCGTCCGGGGTCCACATGTGGAACGGAACCGCGCTCACCTTGAAGACCAAGCCCGCGAGCACGAGCACCATGGCGACGAGCACCATGGGGGCGTTCTCGCCCGACTTTACGCCCGCGCCGACGCCCGCGAGATCGGTGTGGCCGGTGGCGCCGTAGAGGAGAGCGAAGCCGTAGAGCAGGAGCGCGGCGGCGAACGAGCCGAGCAGGAAGTACTTGAGCGCACCTTCCGCCGAGCGGGGCGAGGTACGACGGAACGCCGTCATGGCGTACGCGCCGATCGACATGGTCTCGAGACCGATGAAGAGGGTCAGGAAGTCTCCCGACGCCGCGAGCATCATGGCTCCGAAGGTGGCGAACAAGAGCAGCGAGTAGAACTCGCCGCGCTCGATCTTGTGCTCGGGCAAGTACCCGCCCGCGAGCAGCGCCGCGAGGCCGCCGCCGAGGCACAAGAGCCCGTCGAAGAAGATGGAGAAGCGGTCGACGATCAGCCAGGGCGCGAGCGATTCGAGCCCCGGGATGTTCTCGACGCCGTACATCCAGAGCGCCGCGGAGAAAGCGAAGCCCGCGAAGAACACCACCGTCGTGCCGAGCGCGAGACCGGTCCGGACCTTCGAGAAGGCCTCGGCCAGCATGAGCAACAGCGCGCCGACGGCGACGATGAGGAAAGGCGAGAGTGCGAAAGCGAGAAGAAGCATGGCGTCAGTGGCCTTCGGGCGCGGGGGCCGTTTCGGGGGCGTTGTCGCCAGTGGCCGGCGCGATGGGCTTGGGGGCTTCGGCGCGACGCGGCTGAAGCTTGATGGACCCGGTGTAGAACTTCGGCGCCGGGTTCTGCTCGACGCGGCTCGAGTAGTCGTCGTGGATTCGGGCGACCGCTCCGGACATCGGCTCGAGCAAGATGCCCGGGAAGAAGCCGATGATGAAGATCATGCCGATGAGCGGCGCGACCGCGATGAGCTCACGGCTGTTGATGTCCGTGAGCTTCTTGTTCTCCGGGTTCGTGAGCTTGCCGAAGAACATCTTCTGGACCGCGGTGAGCATGTAGAGCGCGGCGAGGATGACGCCGATGGCCCCGCCGACGGCCTGGATGCCGTTCACGTGGCCGAGGCGGTTCGACACGAACGTGCCCGTGATGATCATGAACTCGCCGACGAAGCCGTTGGTGCCGGGAAGGCCCACGCTCGACATCGCCACGATGATGAAGAGGGTCGTGTAGACCGGCATCACCTTCGCGATCCCGCCGAACTCGTCGAGCATGCGGGTGTGGCGGCGGTCGTAGACCACGCCGACGAGAAGGAAGAGCGCGCCGGTCGAGACGCCGTGGTTCACCATCTGGAGAACCGAGCCTTCGAGCGACGAGGGCGTCGCTGCGAAGATGCCGAGCATCACGTACCCGAGGTGGGCGACGGACGAGTAGGCGACCAGGCGCTTCACGTCGTCTTGCTTCCACGCGCAGAGCGCGCCGTACAGGATGCCACCCAGAACGGCGATGCCGCCCAAGGTCGCTGCGCTCCATCCACAGGCCTCCGGGAAGAGGCCCATGCAGAAACGCAAGTACCCGTAAGTACCCATCTTCAGCATGACGGCCGCCAGGATGATCGAGCCGGCGGTGGGGGCTTCGGTGTGCGCATCCGGCAACCACGTGTGGACCGGGAACATCGGCACTTTGATGCAGAAGCTTAGGGCGAAGGCTCCCCAGAGCCAGATCTGCACGTGGTGCGGGAGGACGAGGCGCTGGAGCTCGAAGTAGTCGAAGCTCACCTGACCGCCCGAAGCGCGGCTGTAGGTGTACGCCATGTAGAGGATGGCGACGAGCATCAGCACCGAGCCGGCCATCGTGAAGAGGAAGAACTTGATGGCGGCCTTGATTCGGTTCGCGCCGCCCCAGACTCCGATCATCACGTACATCGGGATGAGCATGAGCTCCCAGAAGACGTAGAAGAGGAAGAGGTCCATCGCGACGAGGGCGCCGATCATCGCGCCTTGCAGCACGAGGAGCGAGAAGCACCAGTCCTTGATGCGCGTGTCGATCGAGCCGAACGAGGCGTAGGCCGCGATGGGCATCGTGAACACGGTGAGCATCACGAGCCAGAGCGAGATGCCGTCGAGGGCCACGTGGTAGTGGATCCCGAAGCGCTCGATCCAGACCACGTCCTGGTCGAAGTGGAACTCGCGTCCCATCGAGACGTGGAGGAGCGGGAGGCTCGCCACGAGCGACACCAACATGACCCCGAGGGTGAAGGTCTTCAGGGTCTTCGGGGCCTGGCGCGGCATGAACAGAATGCCGATGGCGCCGAGGAAGGGCAGGCCGATGAGCCAGCTCAGAATCGTATGCGACTCGACGGGCACTTCAGCCGGATCGGCGGAGGCCGATTCGGCGCCGGGCCACATGCGGCTCACGAACAGCGCGAGCGCTGCCGCGATGAGACCGAGCGTGATGCGCACGCCCCACGAGCGGCCCTTCGGCATCGCGCCGACCACGAGGGCCGGCAGGAGCACGGGGAGCAGCGAGCCGAAGCGACCGAGCACCTTACCGAGGAGCTCGGGGACCACGATGTACGAGGCGCTCGCGATGACGAGCAGCATGGCCCCCACCACGAGGACCGAATAGGAGGGACGATTCGTGCCGGGCGCGGGGCTCGGCGTGTCGGCGGCGGCCATCAGTTCTTACCAACGTTCGTGGGGAGGTCGACCGCGCCCAGTTTGTCCGCCGGGGGTTTCTCCGGGGCAGGGCGAGTCAGCGTGACGGTGCGCGTAGCTTCGAGACCGAACGCGTTCTTCACTTCGAGTTGAACGGTCTGGGTCTTGTCGGCGTCGAGGTGCACCTTGAGCTGGGTGCTGGTCGGCGAAAACTTCTCGTCTTGGGCTTTTCCGCCCGCTTCGGGGGTCCAGCGGTACGAGTACCCGACGCCTGGAGCGGCCTCGAGCACGTAGTCGCCGCTTGCGTTCTCGGTGGTGGTCACGTCGGCGCGAGGCACGATCACGAACCATCCGATGAGCGCGATGCCGAAGGCCATGGCGCCCGCGTACACGTGCACCACGCCGTTCTGGAACACGCGAAGCACCGTGCCGAGAGCGGCCACGATGAGCGCCGTGAGGCGGGCGATGATGGCGTCGAAGAAGCCCTGGTCGACCGAGATGGCCGTGTCCGCGAGCGCATCGACACCGTTGAAGACGGTGGCGTCGTAGAGCTCGTCGACGCGCCACTTGTCCGAGAGGAGCTTGTAGAGACCGGGGGCCTTCTCCGCCATGTCCTTGGCGGGCGCGCCCTTCTTCACGATGTAGAACTGGTAGGCCACGAAGGTGCCGATCGCGAAGGCCGCGAAGGCCGCCGCGGTGAGCGGGTATTCCTTGTGGTGAGCGGCCTCGGCATCCGGCAAAACCTGAATGGCTTTGCTGGCTTCCTCGAACACGGGCTCGAGCCAGTGATCCATCGGGGGCTTGTGGTCCTTGAACATCCCGGCGAAGAGCGCCGGGTTCAGGAAGCCACCGGCGAGCGAGAGCGTGCCGAGAATCATGAGCGGCACGGTCATCTGCCAGGGCGACTCGTGCGGAGCCAAGCCGGGCTTCTTCAGGTCTTCTTCGTGGTGGTGCTCGTCGTCGTCGTCGCCATGACCGTGATCGTCGTGGGCGTCGTGGTGCGAAGGCGAAGCGGGCTTTCCGATGGTCCAGCCCTTGAAGTCACCGAAGAAGGTGAGGATGAAGGCACGCGACATATAGAACGCGGTGAGGACCGCGGCCGCGAGACCCATCGCCCAAACCACGGGACCGATCCAGGTCGGCTGCTGCCAGATGGCGGCGGCGGCCTTGGCCGGCATGTGCGCGGCGGCGGGGTTCACCGGGTGATTCACGAAGGCTTTGAAGAGGATCTCGTCCTTCGAGAAGAAGCCCGACGTGAGCGGGAAGCCGATGATCGCGATGGTGGCCGCGCCGAACGTCCAGAACGTGTACGGCATGTACTTGCGCAGGCCGCCCATGTTCCGCATGTCTTGCGACTTCGCGTCGTCGTGGATGCGCGCGTGCATCGCGTGGATGACGCTGCCGGCGCCGAGGAAGAGGCAGGCCTTGAAGAACGCGTGCGTGAGCACGTGGAAGAAGCCCGCCGTGAAGGCGCCCACACCGACGCCGAGGAACATGTACCCGAGCTGGCTCACCGTCGAATAGGCGAGCACTTTCTTCAGGTCGTTCTGCACAAGCGCGATGGTCGCCGCGAAGAGCGCCGTGAACGCACCCGTGAAGGCGATCACCGCCATCGTGAAGGGCGAGAGCACGAACACGAACGAGAGGCGGCAGACCAGGTAGATGCCGGCCGTGACCATGGTGGCGGCGTGGATGAGCGCCGAGACCGGGGTCGGGCCCGCCATGGCGTCGGGGAGCCACACATACAGCGGAACCTGCGCGCTCTTGCCGGTGCAGCCGAGGAACAGCGTGAGGCCGATGGCCGTCGCGCCGGTGATCATGAGCGGGTTCTTGGGCTGCAGGAACGAGAGCGCTCCCTGGAACTGGCCACCACCGATGGGCCAGAGGTGGACTTGCATCTGGTCGGCCTGGCTCACGAGCGAGCCCGAACCACCCTCGATTCCCTGCCAGTCGAGCGCACCGGTGTAGTGCACGAGGAGGAACATCGCGCAGATGAGGCCGAAGTCGCCGATGCGGTTGGCGACGAAAGCCTTCTTGCCGGCGGCCGCGTTGGGCGCGTGCTGGTACCAGAATCCGATGAGCAGGTAGCTGCAGAGACCGACGCCTTCCCAGCCCACGAAGAGCACCGGGAGGTTGTCGCCGAGCACCAGAACCAACATCGAGAAGACGAAGAGGTTCAAGTAGGCGAAGAAGCGCCAGTACGCCTTGTCGTTCTCCATGTACGACGACGCGTACAGGTGAATCAGGAAGCCGACGCCGGTGATGACCAACATCATCACGCCCGAGAGCGCGTCGACGCTGAACTTCAGCTGGATCGGAACCGTGATCTCACGGCCACCGGTGGTGTGCATCCACTCCCACGCGAGCCACGAGAGACGGACGTGCTCTCCCGGGTGGTGCGAGGCCTCGCGGTCGAGCACGAGGAACGTGAGCAACGCGGCGACGAACGCGAAGCCCATGGCCGCGAGCGCCATGGTGCGTACGGCTTGCTTTCCGAGGCGTTGCCCCCAGATGCCGTTCACGATGGCCCCGAGGAGAGGCATCCCCATGATGACGGCCAGCAACGTGAAGTCGCCGGTGGGGAAGAGGGTGGTCAAGACATTCAGCATCGGACGTGGAGTCCCTTGGGTAAGTTTCGGGAGAGGTTCGAGCCGTGCGCGGGCACCGGCGATCGGAAGGTCGGGCGGTGGCGCGCCTGTCGCGAAGAGCGGGCGTTAGTTCTTGAGGAGGTCCGCTTCGTCGGTGCGGACCGAGCGGCGCAGGCGGAAGATCGAGATCACGATCGCGAGACCCACCGCGACTTCGGCGGCCTCCGCCGCGATGAGGAAGAACGCGAAGAGCTGACCCGTATGGGCCTTGGGCATGGCGCGGTTGAAGGCCACGAGCGCCAGATTCACAGCGTTGAGCATCACTTCGATGCTCATCAGCGTGACGATGACGTTGCGTCGGATGAGAAAGCCGATGCCGCCGATGGTGAAGAGGACGGCCGAGAGAAGGACGTAGCTGTTGGTGGTGATCACGTCGCGCTTCCCTTGATGGTCACGGTGGTCTTCTCGACGGCTTTGGGCGGGGGATTGCCCGCGACGGGGTCGGCTTGCTTGCCGCGGGCGACCGCGACCGCGCCCACGATGGCGACCATGAGCAGGGCGCTCGAGAGCTCGAAGGGCACGAGGCCCTGGGTGAAGAGGATGCGGCCCAGGGTGTCGATTCCGCCGAAGTCGCTCGGGGGAACCGGGGGTGCCGCCAGGGCTGCGTCGGCCGGTGCGCCCGCCGCGGCGGCGAGGCCGGCGCGGACGAGCAACACCATGGCGCCGATGCCCGCCACACCGAAGATGCCCGCGCCCACCAGGCGGCTCGGGAGTCCACGCTTGTCCGAGGGCGTGCTGGCCGAAGGACCGATCAGCATGATCACGAACAGGAAGAGGACGACGATGGCTCCCGCGTAGACGATGAGCTGGATCGCGGCGAGGAACTGCGCGTGCAGCGCCAGGAAGAGCCCCGCGATGTTGAGGATCATGAGCAAGAGGCCCATGGCTCCACGAATCGGGTTCTTCGCGGCGACCGTCGCGATGGCGCCGATGACGGCCATCGCCGCGCAAATCCAGAAGTAGGCTTGTCCGAGGTTCACGGGGTGTCCTTCGCGTTCGGTGCGTTCGGGCTGGTCGCGGTCATTCCGCGGCCTGGGCCGCCGGAGAGGGCGAGAAGCCGTGCCCTTCGACGGTGAGCGAAGCGCGGGCGCCTCGCGTGGGGTCGTTCACGTACGCCTCGAAGTCCTTACGGAACTTCTTCAGGAAGCCGAGCGCCGGCATCGCGGTGCCCTCGCCGAAGGCGCAGATGGTGTTGCCCATGATGTTGTTGGCGACCGAGTGGAGGGTGTCGAGCTCCTCCATGGTGGCCGTTCCTGCGATGAGCTTGTCGCAGATCCTGGAGAGCCACGCCGAACCTTCTCGGCAGGGGGTGCACTGACCGCAGGATTCGTGGCGATAAAACTGCATCAGGTTCTGCATGGCCGCGACCGGGCTCGTGCCTTCGGCCATGACCGTGATGCAGCAGGTGCCGAGCATGGTGCCGAGCCCGCGCGCGGTGTCCACGCCCATGGGGACATCGAGGATGCTCTGCCCGTGGTAGGGATGGAGCGGCGACTTCTCGTCCGGTGCGTTGACGATTTCGTCCGCGCGGAGGACCGGGGTGGACGAGCCGCCGGGGATGATGGCCCACAAGGGCTTGTCGCCGAGCACGCCACCGCCCACGTCGTAGATGAGCTCGCGCAAGGTCGGTCCGACGGAGAGCTCGACCACGCAGGGCTTCTTCACGTGACCGTTGACGCCGTAGAGGCGCACTCCGCCGTCGCCGATGTGGTGCAGCGCCGAGTGCTTGGAGAACTCCTCCCCGCCGACGAGGAAGACGGTCGGGACGATACCGATCGTCTCGAGGTTGTTCACCGTGGTGGGGCAGCCGAAGGCCCCCACTTGCGCGGGGAAGGGGGGCTTCAAGCGCGGCTCGCCGCGGCGACCTTCGAGCGAGTTGAGCAGCGAGGTCTCTTCGCCGCAGATGTACGCACCGGCGCCGGTGTGCACGTGCACGTCGACTGCGTAGTCTTTGCCGAAGGGTTTCTGGCCGAGGTACCCCTTGGCGCGGGCTTCGACGATGGCCGCTTCGAGGCGAGCTTTCGACAGGTGGAGCTCGTCGCGGACGTAGATGTACGCCGTGTGCGCGCCGATGCCGTAGCAGCCGATGATGCAACCCTCGATCACCGCGTGAGGGTTCTGCTCCATCAGCGTGCGATCTTTGTGGGTTCCGGGCTCGCCTTCGTCCGCGTTGAGGACGAGGTACGCGGGCTTGGTCGCGTGGGGCCGCATGAAGCTCCACTTGATGCCCATGGGGAAACCTGCGCCGCCGCGTCCGCGCACGTTCGCCTTCTTGGCTTCGTCGACCACCTGCTCACGGGTCATCGACGAGAGCACCTTCTTGGCGGCCTCGTAGCCGCGGCACTCGCGCTCGTAGACAGCCAGGGTGTGGCCGTCTTTGATGCCGTACACTTTCGTGAGGTAATTCGTGGGCTTGAGCATGATCTTTCTCCCAGTTTCTCTGCGACTAGCGACGGAGCGAATCGAGGATTCCGTCGACCTTTTCTGGGGTCAGATTTTCGTAATAGTCTTTGTCGACCTGAATCATCGGCGCGGTTCCGCAGCTCGCCAGGCATTCAGCCGTGCGGAGCGTGATCTTGCCGTCTTCGGTGGTCTCGCCGGCGTGGATACCGAGCTTCTTTTCGCAGTGGTGGAGCAACTCGCCCGCGCCACGGAGCGCGCAGGGCAGAGTGCGGCAGACCCACACCTGGTGCTTGCCGACCGGCTTCTGGTTGAAGAGCGTGTAGAACGTGACCACGCCCTGAACGTGGGCGACCGGAAGCTCGAGTCGGGTCGCCACGAAGTGCATGACGTCTTCCGAGACCCAGCCGTTCTGCTCTTGGCAGAGGTGGAGCATCGGAATGCAAGCGGCCATTTTGTTCGGGTAGCGACCGAGAATCTCGGTGAGCTTCTGTTCGCGGTCGGGAGACAGTTCGAAGGGCATCGAGGGTCCTGGAAGGGGCGAACGACTGCGAGGTTTCGGGGAGCTCATGCCCTGGAAGTAGGGCCGAGCGCGGCGCAATGGAGCGGAGGTCGCAGGATCTCCCCTGAAAATGCGGGCGAAAGCTAGTTGCGTGAGGCTTCGGCTGTCAAGCAGGGATGAGCGCCGGTTGCGCGAGCGAAATCGCGCATTTTGTGCGCGCTACTCGATCCACTGCGCGAGGGCCCTGCGTTCGTGTCGCGAGGGGGCCTCCGCGAGGGCTCCCGACGAGGTCACGTTCGTCTCGTGACGCATAAGACTTGAGTAACGGAAGAGGGCAGGGATATCCTCCTCCGGCGGCCGGCCTGACGGGACGGGAGCCCGGGCCTGTTCATCACTCGAGGCCAGCGCGCCTTGCGTGTCGCGTGTCGCGTGTCTTTGCATCGCTCGAGCACGAGCGACTTTTCGGAGGATCGATGTTCTGCCCCAACTGCGGGAACCAAAACGCGGATACTGCTCAGACGTGCGTGAAATGTGGCTTCGCTTTGAAGGCGGCGTCCGCGGCACCCAAGTTCAAGGGCACCATGTTGATGATGAACCAGCAGGGCGGCGAGCAGCCCCCTTCTGGTGGCCCCGGTGCACCCCCCGCACCGGCCGGCCCCGGCGCGGTCGGCGCGGCTCCGCGTCCCGCCATGCCCAGCAAGCTCAAGGGCACCATGGTCGGCGTCGCTCCGCCTTCGTTCGGTGCGGCTCCCGCCCCTCCCGAGGCTCCTGCTTTCAGTGAGCCCGAGCCTCCCGCGAACCCGCTCGGCGCAACCTTCGCGCTCCCCAACTCCGACGCCCTCGGCATCGGTGGCCCGGGCCAGTTCGGCGGCGCCCCCGCCCCGCAGGCTCCGGCTCCCCAGGCGGCCTTCGGCGCTCCGGCTCCGCAAGCGGGCTTCGGCGCTCCCCAGCCCGACTTCGGCGCCTTCGGCGGAGCCCCGGCTCCCGCCGCTCCCGCGCCCGACTTCGGCGGCGCGTTCGGTGGAGCACCTACGCCTCCTCCCGCGCCTGCACCCGACTTCGGCGGCGGCGCTCCCGCGTACGGCCAGCCGGCTCCGGCGCCCGATTTCGGCGGTGGCGCACCGGCTTACGGTCAGCCCGGTGGCGGCCCTGGGTTCGGCCAGCCGGCTCCCCAGCCCGATTTCGGAGCTCCTCCCGGGGGCGGTGGCTACGGCGCTCCTGCTCCCATGGGAGGCGCGCCGATGGGCGCAGCTCCGATGGGTGGCCCTCCGATGGGCGGCGGACCGATGATGGGCCCTGGTGGCCCGATGGGCGGACCTCCCGGCGGCGCGCCGATGGGCGGCGGACCGATGATGCCGGGCGCGGGCGGAGACGTGAACACCACGCTCCCGCTCATCCTCAGCATCGTCTCGCTCTTCTGCTGCGGCCTCGGCACGCTGCTCGGCATCGGCGGCCTCGTGCTCTCGATTCAGGCGGGCACCGCCAAGAAGAACGGTGACCTCGTCACCGCCCAAGCCAAGGCCAAGACCGCCACGATCCTCGCCGCCGTCGGCATCGGCGTCGGGCTGCTCGGAAGCATCGTCGGGGCCATCCTGCGGAGCTAGACCAGCGACCGTGCCGAGTCTTCCTCGCACGCCCGAAGCCCCGGACGAAGCCCGCTCTCCTCGCGCGAGCGCTCCGTCTCGGGGCTTCGTCGCGAAGTGGCTCCCTCCCTCGCTTCTCGTCGCGTTCGCCGGCCTGGTCGCGAGCGGCGTCATGCCGTTCGAATGCCCGATGCGTGCGGCGCTCGGCGTCCCGTGTCCGGGATGCGGGATGACGCGGGCGACCCACCTTCTCGCGCACGGCGACCTCTCCGCTGCCCTCCACATGCACCCGCTCGTGCTCGTGCTCCTTCCCTGGACCGGGCTCTTGCTCGCTTCGGAGCTCTACGGTCACGTCTCGCGCGGGTCGTTCGCCACCACGCTCCAGCGTCCGGTGTTCCGCATCGGGTCGTACTTGGTCTTCGCGACGTCGATAATCGTCTGGATTTTGCGGTTTTTCGGGCTCTTCGGTGGACCCTGTCCGACCTGAGCCGGCGGCGCACGTCCACGCCCGAGCGCCGACGTGCCCGGCACCTCCAAAGACGAAAGGCCCCGTCTTTCGACGGAGCCTCGGCGTCGCGAGTCGGGGGTTCGTGCGTCAGACGTTGAAGCGGAAGTGGACCACGTCGCCGTCGCGCATCACGTACTCTTTGCCCTCGATGCCGAGCTTGCCTGCCTCGCGGCACTTGGCCTCGCTGCCCAGCTTGACGAGGTCTTCCCACCACATGACTTCGGCCTTGATGAAGCCCTTCTCGAAGTCGGTGTGGATGACGCCGGCAGCCTGAGGCGCACGCGCGCCGACCTTGGTGGTCCAGGCGCGAACCTCGACCTTGCCCGCGGTGAAGAAGGTCAAAAGGTCGAGGAGCTTGTATCCTGCACGGATGACCGCGTTGAGGCCCGGCTCGGTGAGACCGGCGGCCTCGAGGAACGCGGGACGATCGGCCGGCTCGAGCTGCGCAATCTGCTCCTCCAGGGCAGCGCACACGGCGACGATCGGCGCACCTTCGGCGTCGGCGTGGGCCTTGAGGGCCATGTAGTGCTTGTTGCCTTCGAGGTTGGTGAGCGACCCCTCGTCGACGTTGGCGACGTAGAACGCAGGCTTCGCGGTGAGCAGCTGCATCTCTCGCATCACCACGGGCGTGTCGTTGTGCTCGGGCAACGGGAAGGTGCGGGCCGGTTTGCCGTCGTCGAGGTGCTTGGCGAGCGGCTCGCAGATTTCGACGGCGAGCTTCTCGATCGGGTTTTGGCCCTTGAGCATCTTGCGCGCGCGGTCGAGGCGCTTCTGGACCGTCTCGAGATCTTTCAAGCAGAGCTCGGTGGTCACGGTGGCGATGTCGCCCACCGGATCGACACGGTTTTCGACGTGGATGACGTTCGAGTCCTCGAAGCAGCGCGCCACCTGGACGATCGCGTCGACTTCACGGATGTGGGAAAGGAATTGATTGCCGAGGCCTTCGCCCTTGGAGGCGCCGCGCACGAGGCCGGCGATGTCCACGAAGTTCACGTGCGTCGGGACGATCTTCTCCGCGTGGATGACCGTGTCGAGCGCCGCGAGACGCGGGTCGGGAACGACGACCACTCCGACGTTCGGCTCGATGGTGCAAAACGGGTAGTTGGCGGCCTCGGCTTTGGCGGAGGAGAGCGAGTTGAAGAGAGTGGATTTACCTACGTTCGGGAGACCGACGATACCGACCGAGAGCGCCATGGGGCGCCGAGTATCACGACCGCCCCTCCCGAGCAACGCACCTACGCGTGAAGCTCGCGCTTCTCGTCGGACCTCGGTGGACCGCGCTCCGGCACGTGTCGAGCGAGGTTGCCGTCGGGACCGAACGGGGGCGGCCGCCTAGGGGCGCCTGCCCCATCGACGGTGCCTCGGAAAAGAGAGCGCATTTCGACACGACGTGCGCCTTGCATTTTTCGTCGCGGCGCTCGAAAGAGAGCGCGTGGGGAAGGTGAGCCCGCTCGCTAGCTTCGGTGGACCGGACGGTCGTGTGCATCTTGCACGCATGTCCGCGTGCGCCGTCGTGGGCATCTTCGCCGCGGTGCTCGTGGTTCCGCCCAAGCCGACCGAGCGTCCGCCCACGCCCACTCCGGTGGTGACGCTCGACAAGAAGCCCCTGCCGCTCGACGGCGACGCCGACAAAACGCTCGAGGCCGCGCGAGCCATCGCGCGGGAGTACGTCTCGCAGCCCATCACGGTGAAGATCGACGGTGGTCGCGCGATCACGCGTCCGCGGTCCGAGCTCGGCGCACGCGTCGATCCGGACAGGCTCGCTTCGGTGGTGGCGCAGCTGCGCGATCCGCGTTCGGCGATGCGTCGCGCTCACGACGAGGTGGCGCGTGGCAAGCCGCTCGAGCTTCCTCTTCCGGTCGGCGTGGACGCGGTGCGCGCCGAGGCCGCGCTGATGCAGGTGAAAGACGAGCTCGATCACGCGCCCACGAACGCGCGGCTCGACTTCAAGACGCGCAAGGTCCTCGCCGACGCCCCAGGTCATCGTGTCGATGTCTACGCCACACTCGCGCGGCTCGACGCGGCCGTCACCAAGGGCGAGGGCGAAGTATCGGCGGTGGTGGAGACCATCCCCGCGACGCGCACGGCCGAGCAAATCCGCGAGGTCCGCTACGACGACGTCATCGGGTACTTTTCGACGAAGTACGCGCGCGACAACGCCCACGAGGCCCGCACGTTCAACCTGCGCATCGCGGCCTCCAAGCTCGACGGCCACGTGCTCATGCCGGGCGAGACCTTCGACTTCAATCAAGTGGTCGGCGCCCGTGACGAGGCCAACGGCTACAAGGTCGCGACGGTCATCTCGCAGGGCGAGCTCGTCGACGGCATGGGGGGCGGCACGTGCCAGATCTCGGGCACGCTGCACGGGGCGGCGTTTTTCGCCGGGCTCGAGGTGGTCGAGCGCAGGCCGCATACCCGCCCGAGCGGGTACATCAAGATGGGCATGGACTCCACCGTGGTGTACCCGACCATCACGCTGAAGCTCCGGAACCCGTTTCCGTTCGCGGTGGTGCTCCACGAGACGGTCGAGAACGGCGAAGTGCGCGCGGAAATCCTCGGTCCGCCGCGCACCCGTGACGTGACGTTCTTCCGCAAGATCGGCCAAGCGACGCCCTTCAAAGAGAAAGAGACCCCCGACCCGAAGATCCCCCGGGGCGAACGTGTGCTCGCGCAGCGCGGAATCCCGGGGTTTTACGTCACCCGCTACCGCATCGTGCGCGACGGTCCTTTCGCCGCTCGGGAGAAGACCGTGGATAGCTACCCCGCCACGGCTCAAATCTGGCGCGTGGGCACGGGCGAGCCGGACAAGTCCTTCGAGCCCAAGGACGACGGACATCCGGAGTACGTGGCCGACGAGCTGCTCACCATCATGCAGGGCCCGAGCGCCAGGCCGGGCTCGCAAGAGCGTGGTGGGGCCACGGTCGAGTCGCGCGTTCCCGGCAAATACGGCTCGTACGGATGGACCGTGCGCGAGGGCTTCACGCAGGAAATCAAGCCGCGCGAAGGCAAGAAGGCCGAGCCGAAGGACCCGACCAACCCGGGCGTCGACTGATTTCGGTGTGTGTTCCGCGCGTCCGGTCTTCCTCTCGAAGCCGACCTCGCGCGACACTGGTCGGATGAAGGTCACGACGTTCGCGCTGCTGATGGCTTCCGTCGCGGGCATGCTCTCGTCGGGTTGCGCGGATCGGTACCAAAAGGCGACCTACGGCGCGCTCGACGTGCACACCTTCACGCGAGGCCACGCGAACGTGCACGTGGTGGTGGAGGACGGGCACGCCTTCGCCGTCGACTCGGGGCTCGAAGCCGAGGCGCCCGGTCTCGATCTCGACATGCGAGCGGCGGGCTTCGATCCGAAGGCGCTCACCGCGATCGTGCTCACCCACGGTCACCACGACCACGCCGGCGGCGCGCGCTACTTCCAAGAGAAGTACGGCACCAAGATCGTGGCCGGCGCGGGAGACCGTGCGATGCTCGCGCGGGGGAAAAATAGGGGTCCGGATACGCCCATGTGCCCCAACGGATTCATCGCCGAGCATCGCGCGGACGAGGACGGTTCGAGCACGTACCACCCGACCGTGGCCGACGTTTGGGTCGATCGTCCGACCGCGCTCTACCCGCTCACCGGCGTTCACGCGACGCTCTATCCGGTGCCCGGACACACCCCCGGCTCGATCGAAATCGTGGCGGGCGAGGTCGCGTTCGTGGGCGACCTCTTCCGTGGGGGCCTCCTCGGGACCGGCGCCGAAGTGCACTTTTACATGTGCGATTTGACCAAAAATCGCGCGGATATCCAGCACCTCTTGGCGCACGAGGGCAGCCGCGCGATCACGTTTTTCCCGGGACACTTCGGTCCCATCACGCGCGACGAAGTGAGCGCGCGATTCGTCGACACGACTCCCTGAAGCGTCGCTACTTGGTCGCCGCGTCTTTGGTGCTCGCGTCGACGGGCGGGCCCGCGTCTTGTGCGGAGGCGTCTTGGGCAGGTCGCGGCGGCGGCATGGGAGGTCCCGCGTCGCCGTGGCCTGGCGGGGGAGGAAGGTCGTTCGCGCCCGCGTCTTGCTTGAAGACCTCGAGCTCGACGGGCTTTCCCCCGGGCGACAGCTTGCCTTCGAGGGTGACCCGATCGAGGTAGGACATCACGCAGGCGCGCTTGTCGCCGACCTCGAGCGAGACCTTGGTTGCGAGCTGGATCTTCTTGCCCTTGTCCGCGGCAAGCTCGGTGATCTCGAACGTGGCGGGCATGGGGCATTGTTCGACCGCGACGCCGGCGGGGGCGGGCAGCGTCTTCGCGCGGCAGGTGAGGTCGTTCTTGGCGAAGACCATCTTGCGGTCGCGCGGGCCGCCCGTGATGGCGGCGTGTCCGTAGCATTCCATGGCGTCGCCGGTGTCGAAGCGCATGCCGATCTCGGTCTCCGAGCGAGCCTCGAGGGTGAGCGTGCAGGTGCGTGTCCAGCTCGAGTCGGGGCGCCCACCGCCGCGGTAGTTGCCCTTGAAACTGCACGTTGCCGAGTAGGTGCCGTCGAGAGGATCGGGCTTGGAGCACCCGACGAGGGACGCCGCGCCGGCGAGCGCGACCAGGCAAACGAGGCGGCGAATCACGGAGCGACTGGAGAGGACGGCGTTCGGCATGGGAGATCTCGAATGCGGCCTCGCGCCGCTCGTGCGAGGACGGTACCATATCGCGCGTGTCGTCCCTGAAAGGCAAAACCGTCGTGCTCGGCGTCACGGGCAGCATCGCCGCCTACAAATCGGTCGAGGTGGCCCGCTTGCTCGTCAAAGCCGGAGCGCGCGTCGAAGCGGTGCTCACGCACTCGGCCGAGCGCTTCGTCGGGGCCGTGACCCTGTCCGGCATCACCGGGCGTCCGGTGCACCGGGACATGTGGGATCCCTCGTTTCCCGGGGAGCTGCACGTCTCTCTCTCCGACCGCGCCGACGCCGTGCTCGTCGTGCCCGCCACCGCCGACGTGCTCTCGCGGTTTGCCCAAGGGCGCGCGGACGACTTGCTCACGGCGCTCGTCTTGTCCGCCAAGGGGCCCGTGCTCGCGGCTCCCGCGATGCACCCGCGCATGTGGGGCCACCCGGCCACCCGTGAGAACGTGGAAGCGCTCGCGCGTCAGGGCCGCATCACGCTCGTGGGGCCCGTGCACGGTGAGGTCGCCTCGGGCGACGTCGGGCTCGGTCGCATGGCCGACCCGGCGAGCATCGTCGCCGAGCTCGAGCGCGTCTTCGCGGAGATGCCCGTCCCGCGCGCCACGGCCGATCTCTCGGGCGTGCGCCTTCTGATCACCGCCGGACCGACCTTCGAGCCCATCGACCCGGTGCGCTTCGTGGGCAATCGATCCAGCGGAAAAATGGGCTTTTCGTTGGCCTCGGCAGCGAAGCGCCGCGGGGCCGAGGTGACGCTCGTGGCAGGCCCCGTGTCCGAGGCGACGCCCGCCGGGGTGATGCGCGTGGACGTGGGCACGGCGGTCGAGCTCGCCGCCGCCGTCGATCGCGTGGCCGGGCCCGGTGTCGATGCGGTCGACGTGATCGTGATGGCCGCCGCGGTGGCCGACTTCCGCGTGGAGAGCCCGAGCGACAAGAAGATCAAGAAGACCCCGGGACAGGACGAGCTCGTCCTGCGCCTGGTGAAGAACGTGGACGTGCTCGCCAGTCTCGGCGCGCGTCGCGCGTCGTCGTCGGCGGTGCTGGTCGGCTTCGCTCTCGAAACGGGCAGCGACGAGGAAATCGTCGCGTACGCGCGCAAGAAGCTGTCCGAAAAAAAGGTCGATCTCGTGGTCGCCAATCGCGCGGACGAGTCGCTCGGGCGCACCACGAATCGCATCGCGCTCGTCGGAGCGCTCGGCGCGTCCTGGCTGCCCGAGGAGGACAAGTCGCGCCTCGCCGACGCCATCCTGGACGAGGTCGTGAAGATCAGGCGCGCGCGATCCGCGTGAGCTCTTCGGCCAGGCTCGCGATGTCGCCTTTGGTGGCGACGGCGCGCGCGCCCGCGGCCTCGTAGAGACCGACCTTCGCTTTGGCGGCCTCGCACACGAGCAACGGAAGCCGAGACGTGGCCTTGGCCTCGCCGAGCGCACGCAGTGCCGCGGGCACGTCGAGACCGACGAGCTGCGCGTCGAGCACGAGCGCGCCCGGAGGATCGGTCGCCGCGGAGAGCAACGCTCCGGCCGCGCTGGTGGTCACTTGGAGGTCGACGTCGAGCGCACGAAGCGCGCGACGTAAGGGACGCACGTCGAGGTTGCCGCGCTTGGCGAGCAGCACGGAGAGGTCGCGAGGGCTCGCCTGGGCAGGCAGCGGGAGCCCTTCTTTTTCGCAGTACGCGACCACGTCGGCCACGCGCACGCGGTAGTGGTCGCCGGGGGTCTTCACGCCCGGGAGCTTGCCCGAGCGCAGCCACGCGGTGACGGTGCGCGGGTGGATCCCCCACGCCTTCGCGAGCACGCTCGGCCGAACCAGTGACGCCATCGAGCCGATGCTACACCTCGCGTCGCTCGTCGGGCGAGGACCAGCTCGCGAGACGTGCGTGGGCGCGTCAGGGGCCGGGCACCACGCGAAGCTCCACGCGGACCACGCCGTCGCGGATCATGCCGATCTTCTCCGCGGCGGCGCGCGAGAGATCGATCACGCGCGAGCGGTCTTTCCCGTAGGGGCCGCGGTCGTTCACGCGAACGCGCACCACCGAGCCCGTGTCCACGCGCCGCACCTCGACCCAGGTGCCGAGCTTGAGTGATCGGTGCGCGGCGGTGAGTCGCGAGGGATCGAAGCGCTCGCCGCTCGCCGTCTTGCGTCCCGCGAGGCTCTCGCCGTACCACGTGGCCATGCCCACTTGCTTCGGCGTGGCGTCGCTGGGGGACTCGGCCGAGCGCGCGAAGGCGAGGTCGTCCGGGGTCGCTTGGCTCGAGGTGAGCGAGCCGGTCGGCGGATTGAAGCCCGGAGTCTCGCGCCCCGCGCAGCCGACGAGAGCCGGCAGGAGCGAGAGTCCGAAGACGGCGAGCGCGCGTGCGCCGAGGGATGGCCGATCGAGCGTCATGGCGCGAGAGCTTAGTCTCTTCGAGGGGAACCGAGCGGTTGCGGGCACTGTTACGCTCGGGCCCTCGGGGCGTAACACCGAGCGTAACGATCGGCTGAGTGTTACGCCGATCGTTACGGTCACGGAGCGTCACACCTCGGCTCTCTTAAGTGATTTCCGATACTTGCGAACGTCAAATTCTTGGCACGTCGGCTGCAGAAGGTCCCTGCACGAGCGTCACCTACGGCGCTTCTTCACGGAGGGATTCGACGATGGCTCAGGCAACGTACCAGGTGGTTTCGGTGGACGCGTTCTCGACCGACGAGGCTCTCGTCGCGGCGCTCGTGGCCAAGAACCCCTCGGCGTGGCGTGAGTTCCAGACGCGCTACGGCCGCATGGTGACCCGCTGCATCGCCAAGGTCACCCGCCGCTTCGCCTCGCGCGTCTCGGACGAAGACGTTCGCGAGATCGAGTCGACCTTCATGGTGTCGCTCTTCTCGAACGACATGCACAAGATCCGCTCGTTCGACGCTTCGCGCGGTCACCGCTTCTCGAGCTGGCTCGGCATGCTCGCCATCAACTGCGCCTACGACCACCTCCGCTCGGTCAAGCGCGAGCCGCAGAAGGAAGTCATCGGCGAAGACTTCGACCTCGCGTGCGACAGCGCCGATCCCTTCGAGAGCGCTTCGACCGGGGAGCAGGCTCGCATCGCGGCGGAAGCCCTCGCTTCGTTCAGCGACAAGGATCGCACCTTCGCCGAGCTCTACTTCGTCGAAGGCCTCGAGCCCGAAGCCGTCGCCCGTGCCATGAACATCAGCGTGAAGACCGTCTACTCGAAGCGCCACAAGATTCAGGCCCGCCTCGAGCAGGCCCTCGCGCAGCTCGCCGCCTGAGAAGGGCCCGGCGTCGCGTCCCGTAGGAAGGCGCGACGCTGCACGAACGAAGACCCGAGCCGCTCCCTCCAGCGTGCTCGGGTCTTTCGTCTTTTGTCGACCTGTCGCGAGCGCCAAGCTCAGAGAATCGGTTCGACGTCCTCGCGGAAGGCGCGTGAGCTCTCCACGTACGAGAGGACCGAGGCGCGAATCCACGCCACGTCGTTCTCGGTGAGGCCGCGCACCACCTTGGCCGGGCGGCCCATCACCATCGACATGGGCGGGATGACCATGCGCGGCGTGACCAGCGAGCCGGCGGCGATGATCACGTCGTCGCCCACTTCGGCGCCGTCGAGCACGGTGCTTCCCATACCTACGAGCACGCGGTTGCCGATGGTGCAGCCGTGCACGAGCGCGAGGTGCCCCACGGTGCAGTCGTCGCCGATGGAGACCCCGGACTTCCCGCCGGTCACGTGCACCACCGAGCCGTCTTGGAGGTTCGTGCGAGCGCCGATGCGAATGGGCTCGAGGTCGGCTCGCACGGTGACCGAGAACCAGACGCTCGCGTCGTCGCCCAAGGTGACGTCGCCGATGACCGCGGCATTCGGTGCAATGTACACCCGTTCTCCGAGCTTGGGGCGCGTGTCCTTGTAGCGGTAGATCATGCGCCACCTTCGGTGGTGGTGGGGGCGAGCGGGAGCAGCCGACGGCGCTTCTCGGGGAATTTTCGGGGTGCGAGCTTGCGGAGGGCCTCGGCCGCGCGTGCCGTCGGGCGCCCCGCGAGCGAGTGTTTGTACGAGTCGACGATCTCGACCTCGCAGAGCTCGCCGATGGGAACGATGCCGCTCTCCACCTCGACGTGCACGATCTCATTTTGGCCGGTGCGGCCCTCGAAGGTGCCGTTCTTTCCCTTGCTCGCGCCGTGGAGGAGGACCTCTTGGGTGGTGCCGACCAGGGTCTTCAGGTGGGCGCGACCGAGCTCTTCGGAGAGCTCGAAGAGACGTGCGAGGCGCGAGGCCTTCTCGGACTCGGGCACGTCGTCGACCAAACGGGTGGACGGTGTTCCAGGACGAGGCGAGTACTTGAACGCGAAGAGCGAGGTGAACCCGGCTTCCCGCACGAGGTCGAGGGTGGCCACGAAGTCTTCTTCGGTCTCGCCCGGGAAGCCCACGATGAGATCCGTCGAGAGCGTGATGCCCGGCCGTGCGGAGACGAGCGCGCGCGTCCGCACCAGGTATTCTTCGCGCGTGTAGCGCCGGATCATGCGCTTGAGCAGCCGGTTCGATCCGGACTGCACCGGCATGTGCACGTGCCTAGCGAGCACGTCGAGGTCGCGGTGCGCCGCGACCAGCGCCGCCGTGGCGTGGCGCGGGTGGGGGCTCGTGTAGCGAAGACGGAGCAGCTCCGGCACTTCGCGGGCGATGAGGCGCAAGAGCTCGGGGAACTGGCTCTCGTCCGGGTCGTCGCTCACCGGCGGAGGCAAAAGCGGATCGCGGAAGCTGTCCACGGTCTGACCGAGCAGCGTGATCTCACGGGTTCCCGCCGAGACCCAGCGGCGCACTTCTTCGACGATCTCGGCGGCGGGCCGGTAGCGCTCGGGGCCGCGCGTCGTGGGCACGATGCAAAAACTGCATCGCTCGTCGCAGCCCTTCATGGTGGTTCCGGCTTCGGGGAAAGGCGCGCTCGCGTCGGGGAGAGGATCGGGCCGTCCCACGCAGCGGCCGCCTCGGCAGAGGAATCCCGTGCATTGTGCATCGGTCTCGCAGGCGACCCCGAGCGCGCGGCATCCGTCGTCGGCGACGCACTGCTTGTCCCCCGCGGAGCTGGTGTCGACGCAGGAAAACCCCGGACCGCAAGGGTGTGCGTCGTCGCAGCTCCGCGCGCAGACGCGGCCATCCGATTGGTCCACGCATCGGGCGGTCGCGCCTGCGTTTTCGCACGCTCCCGGCTCACGCACGCAAGGCGCGCAGACCACGCCGGGCGCGCCCACTTTCTCGCAGGTGCCCGCGAGGCAGGAGAATCCCGTCGGGCACGCGGTCTCGGGACAGCGTGGTGCGCCTCGGCCCGGGTAGAGCGCGCAGACGCCGTTCTCGTCGTCGATCTCGAGCGTGCGAAAACGAGTGTCCGAGGCTCCCGCGGCCATGGTCGCGCTCGGATCGGTCGCGTGTCCGAGGCCGAGCACGTGTCCGAGCTCGTGGGTCAAGATGGAGCGAAGGTCGACCGTGCCGCGAGGCGGTCCGCTCGGCGAGCTCGAGGACGCCGCGAAAGCGTGATCCTTGCCGTTCACGTGCACGTCGGCGTCCGTGATGTGACCCTGTCCGTCCACCGTGAGCACGGTCTGCGCGAGCGCGCCCGCGACGAGCTCCTTCGGCCATTCGGCGACGTGGAACGTCACGTGGGAACGTCCGTCGCCTGAGGTGGCCGCGTCGCCGCTCACCGAGACCACGAAGCGCATGGACGTGCAGGGCACCTCGGACCACGCTCGCGCTGCGAGGCCCGTCTCCGCGAGCGCGTCGCTCTCGGCGAACGCGCCGAACGGAACCGTGACAGCGATCGCTCGAGGCAGGGTCGCGAACGTCCCTTCGGGAGATCCTTTGGTGAACGCGCGCGGGCTCCTCGGCGCGTCCGGGCTCGCCGCGACGATCACGAGAGGAGGAGGAAGCACGTCGACGGGGAGCATGGGACGTGTCGCGACGAGCGCGCGAGCACGAACCCGAGCCTAGCACCTCGTGGACGAAGAAGTCCCTCGGCCCCTCGCGAATGGCCGCCTTCCCAAAGCCTTCGCTCGACCGGTTTCTCGCGGCCCGCGGGCCTGCTATCCCTCGAGCATGCGCGTCACCGCCGTTCAGCTCTCGAGCCAAGCCGACGTCGATCAGAACCTCTCCCGTGTGGTCCACTGGGTGGAGCGCGCGGCCCGCGAAGGCTCGGAATTGATTGTGTTGCCCGAGAATTTTGCGTTTTTCGGGGACGAAGATCGCAAGCGTGAGGTGGCCGAAGACCTGGGCGCTCGTGGTCCCATTGCCCGTACGCTCGCAGAGCTCGCGAAGCGCCTCGGGGTGTACTTGGTGGGCGGCGGCATGCCCGAGCGCAGCTCCGATCCGGAAAAGCCCTACAACACGTCGGTGCTCTTCGATCGCGAAGGCGCCCTCGTTGCCGCCTACCGCAAGGTCCACCTGTTCGACGTGGCGTTGGCCGACGGGACCGAGCTGCGCGAGAGCCGCGCCACGTCGGCCGGCTCGACGCCTAGTGTCACCACGCTTGGTGCGCGCGAAGCCGCAGACGCGCCGAAGCTCGGCATGACCGTCTGCTACGACCTGCGGTTCCCCGAGCTCTTTCGCGCTCTCGGAGAGCTGGGGGCTACCGTGATGACCGTACCGGCCGCCTTCACGCTCACCACCGGCAAAGACCACTGGCACGTGCTGCTTCGCGCGCGCGCCATCGAGAACCAAACGTTCGTCGTGGCTGCTGCGCAGCACGGAAGCCATCCACGCGGGCGGCGTACCTATGGGAAAAGCCTGGTGGTCGATCCCTGGGGCGACGTGCTCGCTCAGGCCGGGGAAGGTGAGGGGCTCGCCTCCGCGACGCTCGACTTCACCTACCTCGCCAAGGTGCGCGCCGAGCTGCCGTGCCTCACGCACCGACGTTTCTGAGCGATCGCGTGTCCGTGCGCTCCCACGATCGCACGCGAGCGTGGAGCCGTCGTTGAACCCGTAGGTGCGGGGCTGCTAGGTTCCGAGCGTGGCAGCCCCCCAGGTTTTTCCGGACTTCGACGACGCGTGGATTGTGCATGCATCGGACGACCTGCTCGTGGTCGACAAGCCGGCGGGCGTGCCTACGCAAGCTCCGAGCCCAGAAGAGCCCGAAGACTTGGTCACGCGCCTGCGCCGTCACCTCGCCAGGCGCGGGCCGGAGCCCTATCTCGGCGTGCATCAGCGCCTCGACCGTGACACGAGCGGTCTCGTGCTCTTCACGACCCGCAAGGACGCGAACGCGGCCATCGCGGCCGCCTTCGAGGGGCGGGGCATCGAGAAGGGGTACACGGCGCTGGTCGAGGGGCGCATCGGCAAGCGCATCTTGCGTGACTCGCTCGACAAGGGCGACGACGGCCTCCAGCGCGTGGTCGCGCCCACACGTGGCAAGCCCGCGGTCACGCATGTCGAAGAAAAGCGGCGACCCGAGGGCCAAGGGAACCGCGTCGAGCTCGCACTTCGGCTCGAGACGGGGCGCACGCACCAGGCTCGCGTGCAACTCGCGCATGCGCGTGTCCCCATCGCGGGCGATCGCCTGTACGGCGGGCCGCGTGCGCCTCGGCTCATGCTTCATGCCTCGAGGCTCGAGCTGCGCGAGGGCCCGTTTGCTCCGCTGCGCTTCACGAGCGCAATGCCTCCCGCCTTCGAGCGCTGGCTCCGCAACGGGGATCTCGGCAAGCGCGTATACGACGACGCACAGGCTCTCGCCGAGACCCTGTTTTGCGCGAAAGAAGCGCGCTTTTCGCTGGGCGTGTCCGCCGATACGAGCTGCTTTCGCCTGGTCAACGAAGAGGGCGACGCGCTCCCGCACTTGGCGGTCGACGTCTACGGCGAGCACGCGGTGGTGCAGCTCTACGACGACGGTGAAGGACTCTGGGAAGAGCGTTCCCGCGTGGATCGTGTGCTCGACGCGGTCGCTGCGCTTGGCTTTTCCGGGGTGTACCTGAAGAACCGGCCGCGCCAGGCCAATACGTTGGTCGATACGCGCAAGGACGAGCTTGCTCCCAAGCTTCCGTCACGCGGCGTGCCCGCTGCGGATCCCTTGCTCGTGCACGAAGACGGCGTTCCTTTCTCGGTGCGTTTGGGAGACGGCCTGTCGACCGGGGTGTTCCTCGACCAGCGTAAAAATAGGCGTCTCTGCCGCCTCTCCTCGGGTGGCCTGCGCGTGCTCAATCTGTTCGCGTACACGTGCGGGTTCAGCGTGGCCGCGGCGATGGGTGGCGCGAGCGCCACGGTGAGCGTGGACGCCTCGCACGTGGCTCTCGAGCGAGGCCGCGAGAACCTGATGCATGCAGGTTTCACGGATTCGTCGGTCCACAAGACGATGGCCGAAGACGCCTTCGCCTACCTCGCGCTGGCCGCGAAGAAGGGCGAGAAGTTCGATCTCGTGGTGCTCGACCCACCGAGCTACTCGACCAGCAAGAAGCGCCGCTTCGTGGCCGAGCAACACTACGGCGAGCTCGCGCAGTCGGCCCTGGCGGTGCTCTCGCCCGGTGGGCGCTTGCTCGCGTCCACCAATCATCGCGGGATCTCCAAGTCGAAGTTGCGGCGCCTTTTGTTCGGGGCTGCCGAGGCGCTCTCGCTCGGCGTGGCCCAGATCAAGGACCTGCCTTCAGGGAGCGACTTCCCCCCCGAACCGGGACACGATCCCAACATGAAAGCCGTGCTGCTCACCTTGGCCCGGCCGGGAGAAGCACGAAAGGTCAAGCAGGATCCGGTGAACGAGCCGCGCCCTCGCACCGCCAATGTGCCCCAAAAGAAGCCTTTTTCGCGATCGAGCAGCGGTCCGCCCAAGAAGTTCGGGGCGCCTCCGAAAAAAGCTCGCTGACCCTGTAAGACCGGTTCCTTCGTCCTCGTTCTTTGCCCACCGGAGGATGAACATGGTGAAGCGAATCGGTCTCTTCGTGGCGCTGGTGTCGATGGTGGCAGGCTGCGGGTCGAGCCCCGGCGGATACATGGCGAAGTCGCCCGAGGCGAACCGCCCCGCCGAATACCAGGGCCCCTCGGCCGATTTCGCTGCCAAGTCTTCCGCTCCCTCGGCGGGTTTCCCCGCGGCCGAGCCTTCGGCTGCTGCTCCCGTAACTCCGGGCTCGAGTGTCAGCGAGGCGCCTTCACCGCAAAAGCGTCCGGGCCTCGGGACCGAGTGGGGCGAGGCGCGCCGCTCCGAGGTTCGTGACGTCACCTTCGTTCGGTCCGATGCCCATCGCCCCATCGCCGTGGCGACCTTGAACTACGACGACCGCGCCGGTGTGGAAGCGATGGTCGCCTTCAAGGAGCGCCGCGGTCCGAGCTTCCGTGAGACCTCGACGGCGAACGGCCTCGTCGCCGTGTCCATCCGAGACGGCTCCGGGGACCCGCTCGAGGCGATGCGCCTCGGCGAACGCACCTTCGTGATCGGCCAGGCCGGCGAGCGCTACACCATCGTCCTGCAAAACCGCTCCGACCACCGTTTCGAGGCGGTGGGAACGGTCGACGGACTCGACGTCGTCAATGGTCAGCCGGGCACCCTCGAGAACCGCGGCTACGTGCTCAATCCCCACGCCACCCTCGAAATCGAGGGCTTTCGTCAGAGCGCGAGCCAAGTAGCCACCTTCCGCTTCGGGCGTGTCTCGGACTCGTACGCCGCCCAAACCGGCTCCGCTCGCAACGTCGGTGTCATCGGCGTCGCGTTCTTCTCCGAGCGAGGCGACTCCTTCGTGAACGACCGCGAGATGCGTCTCCGGGAGTCGGCCAACCCGTTCCCGGCCGCCGATCCGCGCTTCGCTCCGCCTCCTCCCGGTCGCTGAACGAGGCCGTCCACTCCGAAATCTCGCGAATCGCGGCGTTCCGAGGGGCTCCGCGATTCGCCTTTTGTCACGGATCAGGAGCGACGCTCGAGATCGGCGAGG
Organism: Polyangiaceae bacterium; assembly: GCA_965225775.1. GTDB lineage: Bacteria > Myxococcota_A > Polyangia > Polyangiales > Polyangiaceae > JAAFHV01. The sequence goes on from OZ245328.1 coordinate 1,226,378, forward strand.
CTCACCTTGGGGCCCGAGAAGCGCGACTTGGTGCGGAACTGCCAGAGCCCGACGAGCCCGATCGCCAAGGCTCCGAGCACGAGACCGGCCAAGCCGTTCGGCGGAAGACTGCACACGACGAGCACGAAGAGGCACCACAAGACCGCGACCACAGCGATGGGGACGCTGGCCTTCCCCAGCGAAAACGGGCCTCGTCGCGAGAGGCGGCCGCGCGCGCGTGCCCAGCCTCCGAGGGCGATGGGGAGCCCGTAGCTCACGTAGAGCCCCATGGTGGCGACCTGGACGGAGAGGGAGAACACCCGATCGCGCAGCATGGACGTGGCCAAGACGAACGTCAGCGCTGCGCCCGAGGCGGTGACGATGGCCGCGATGGGGGTGCGGGTACGCTCCGAGACCTTCGAGAGCATCGGAGAGAACGGAACTCCGCCGTCGCGCGCGAACGCATAGAGCGTGCGAGACGCCGACGTGAGGCTCGAGAGGCCGCAGAACCACATCGCCACCAGCGCGAGCCCCATACCGAGCGCCCCACCACGAGCCCCCAAAGCTTCGCGCAGAACGAAGAGTGCAGCGTGATCGTCGGCCTGAGCTGCCGGAAGATCGTGAATGGCCAGTGTGAGGCCTGCAGCGAGCGCGTAGCCGAACACCGCACTCACCACGACCGCGAGCAAGATGCCCATGGGCGAGCGCCGGGCTGGGTCGTGTGTCTCTTCGGCCATGTGGGCCGAGGCGTCGTAGCCCGTGAAGGTGAACATGCTCAGAATGAGCGCGTTGGCGAACCCCAAGGTGGCGTTCCCGTCTTCACGCGTGGTGGCCTTCTCGAGCAAGAACGAGACGGGGCGCTTCTCCGCGAAGACCAGAATCGCACCTACGAGTGCGACGACGCCCACGATGTGCACCACGGCGGAAAAGTCGTTCAGCTTGGCGACGCCTCTCGTCGACAGGGAGTTGATGAGGGCGTGGGTGGCCAGCACGAGAACGAAGAGGGCAAGCGGCGGAAGCCCCACGAGTGCGCCTAGCTCGCGTGCGAAGCCGTAGTCGATGGCGGCCACGATGGCGAACTGACCGACCAGGTTCATCGAGGCGGTGAACCAGCCGAAGCCCGGCCCGCCGAAGAGCGACGACCAGTGATAGAGCGCGCCTGCGGTAGGAAACGCACTCGAGAGCTCCGCCAGCGCGAGCGCGACGACGAGCGTACCGACCGAAACGAGGGGCCAGCCGAGGCCGAGCCCACGAGGACCTCCCGGACCGAGCGCGTCGCTGAAGGTGGTGAGGATTCCCGTGAGCACGCTGATGATGGAGAAGCTCAGCGCGAAGCTGGAAAAGCCGCCCATCGCGCGCAGAAGGTCTTGCCCGTACCCGAGCTTGCGCAGCTCCGCGTCGTCGTCGGACTCCGGTCGATCCCCCTCGTTCATCGCCTCCCAGGGTAGATGCGTCGGCGAAAGAGATGGCATATTTTACGGGTTTTCGGTTTATTCCCCCCGTGGCCGACCCCAAAGCTCCCGCGAAAAAGTCGACGCCCCCGCTCAAGCTCGGAGGCTCGCAGGCGAGCGGCCTCGTACGGGCGGTGCGGTGGGCGAGGGGACTCGGTCTCGTCACGAGCTTCGTGGTCGCGCTGCTCGGGCTCGTCTCGGCGTTCGGAGCCGTGACCGAAATTTTCGTGCTGCGCGTGGTGGTCGCGGTGGTGCTGCTCGTGGGCGTGCCGCTGTTCGTCTCGGACAAGCTCCTCGCGAGGCTCCGCGTTCCCTCGGACAAGCTCGGCATCGTGCTCGACGTGTTCACGTTCTTCTCCCTGGCCATCGCCTGGGTGTTCGTGGCCGCGTTTCCGAGAGTGCTCGTCTCCGAGGGTGACCGCGAGACTCGTCAGGGTTCGCTTTGGCTCGCCAAAACCTCGTATTTCTTCGGCGGCGTGAGCCCGACCTTCCGCACCGAGCGGACCGTCACGGCCTCGCCGTCGGCCAGCGCGAGCGCGTCCACCTCGGCTGCTCCTTCGTCTTCGGGCTCGACCCAGGCCCCCAAAGAGGCCCACTGATGCGCGACAAAATCGTTCCGTTCGTGCTCGCGCTCGCGGCGACGGGGCTCGTGGTCTACGCAGCCGTTCGTCCCAAGCGCGCCCACGAAGCGCCGCTCGTGGTCATTCAAGAAGAAGGCAAGCCGGACGCCGCGGCCGACGCAGGCGCCGATGCCTCCTCGGCCGACGCATCCACCGACGCGACGAGCACGGACGCTGCGGATGCCGCGCCGACGGTCGCGACGACACCCAAGCTGCTCGATCGTCCGCTTCGCGTGACCACGCTCGGAATCGCGCTGGCGGCGCCCGGAACGATGGCCCTCGACACGACCGACGCGGGAGCGAAGCCTGCGTTCGACCTCGAGCTCACGCCCGTCGAGAGCCCACAGAAGCTCGAGAGTCGCCTGGTCCGTGGAGGCGCCGATGCTGACGGCGCCGACGTGGCCATCCTGTCGCTGCCCGATTTGGTCGCTTCTTCCGAGCGTCTTCGCGCGCTCGAGCCTCAGGCGTTCTTGCTGGTGGGCTTCTCGCAGAGCACCGAGCGTCTCTCCGTGCTCCCCGGGTCGCCGCGTGTGCCGCCGCAAGGGGTGGACGTCAAGGTCTGGATTCCGACCGGCGATCGCTACGCCTCTCGGCAATGGACCGCGCTCTACGCGCTCGAGCTCGCGGCCGTGCCCGGCTCGCGCGTGAAGTTTTTGACCGGCGAGGAAAAGCCGAAAGATGCCGTGTATTCGGCGAGCACGTTCTTGGAAAAGAACGACGGCGAGCACCTGCTCTCGACGGTCGAAGCGCCGGCACTCGTTCCGTTCGTGGCCGTGGCGACCAAGGGCTCGCTGACCACCAAAGAGCCACTCATGCGCGCCTTCGCGAGCGCCTGGGTCGCGGGCATGCAGCGCGCCCAAGTGGATCCCGCGGCGGCGGCCAAGCGCCTCGTGGGCAAAGAGGGCGCCGTGTTCTCGGCCGCGTCGGAGGTGCCTTCGGACGTCACCGTAGTGGTCGACCGTCTCGGCCGCGTGTCCAAGGTCGGCCTCGGGGAGAACGCGCGCTACTTCGGGACCGCGCAAGACGTGAAAGAGGGCCTCTCGCCGAAGCTGGGCGCTCTGGCCAACGCGATGGTCGAGTCGTTCACGGACGCGGGCCTCGTGGCTACGGCGCCCTCGTGGCCGATCGTGGAGCGAAGCGTGGTGGCGCCGCTCCTGGTGGGCGTGGGCGTGGGCGTGGGCGTGGAACGGACGACCGAGAAGCTCGAGTGCAAGCGCACGCGACGCACCCCGGTGGCGAGCCAGCGCGAAGGCGCCACGGTCGACGACGCGACCCTCCAGCGGCACGTGGAGGTCGCCGCGGTGGCCTTCGACGGCTGCGTGGTGCGCGTGAGCTCGAAGGGCGGCGAGAAGACCGCGACCACCTTCGTGGAGGCCGCACGCAGCAAACTCGGCCTCTCGAGTGACAAGCTCGTGGTCGGCAAGTCGCCGACGCAAGGCGGATCGGCGCTGATCGAGATCGTTCCTCCCGCGCCCTGATTCGGGGCCTCACGGCCCGGATCTTCCTTGACATCGAAGGGCGAAGAGACCCTGATTCGCGCCCGATGGCGACCAAGACGGCGGCTCACCCGCGCGGGCTCTACTTCCTCTTCTTCACCGAGATGTGGGAGCGTTTCAGCTACTACGGCATGCGCGCTCTGCTCATGACGTACATGCTGAACTACTTGCTCTGGCAGCCGGAGCGAGCCTCGGGCGTGTACAAGTGGTACACGAGCCTCGTCTACCTGACGCCCCTGCTGGGCGGCTTCATCGCCGACCGCTTCTTGGGGCTCCGAAACAGCATCTTCATCGGCGCCATTTTGATGGCCGTCGGTCACTTCTTGATGGCGTTCGAGTCCTTGCCGTTCTTCTACGCGGCGCTCGGATTCCTCATCGCCGGCAACGGCTTCTTCAAGCCGAACATCAGCACGATGGTCGGCAAGATGTACCCGAAGGGCGACGAGCGTCGCGACGGCGCCTTCACCATCTTCTACATGGGCATCAACTTGGGCGCGTTCCTGTCGCCCCTCGTGTGCGCGTGGCTCAAGCAGACCTACGGCTTCCACTACGGCTTCGCGGCCGCGGGCGTGGGCATGCTGGTCGGCCTGGGCGTCTTCATGATCGGACAGAAGCGCGTGGTCGCCGACGTCGATGCCGCCATCGCCGCGGAAAAGGCTGCCAAGGAAGCTTCGGATAGCTCGGTCGCCGATGCGCGCGAGGCCGCCGAGGCGAAGGGCGAGGCGCCCGCCGAAGAGCAGAAGAGCGACGCGGATTCGCCCGGTGCGGACGGCCTCGCCGGCATCGTGTCCAAGGTCTACCCGTTCCTGATGGTGGTCGCCGCGCTCGGCATCGCCGGCATGTACCTCTTCCTCTTCGCGAAGGGCGAAGCGAAGCCCACCGCGCTCATCATGCCCATCGCGTTCGGCGGTGTGTTCGTCACCATGGCGACCATCCTCATGCGTCTGAAGGGCAAAGAGGGCGACAAGAGCAAGGTCATCTTCCTGCTCTTCTGCTTCGCGGTGCTCTTCTGGATGGCGTTCGAGCAGGCCGGCAACGCCCTCAGCATCTGGGCCGACCAGCACACCGTGCTCAAGATCGGCTCGTGGGACTACCCGGCCGAGTACTTCCAGTCGGTCAACGCGGTGCTCATCTTCGTGCTCGCGCCCGTCTTCACGATGCTTTGGATCAAGGTGTGGAACCCGTCCACGCCGGTGAAGATGTTCGTGGCGCTCGTGTTCATGACCGCCTCGTTCGCGGTCATGGTGGCCGGGGCGGCTTCCGAGGGCTCGGCCGAGTCCAAGGTGAAGCTCGCCGAGCTGCCCGCCGGGGTCGACGTGTCCAACCTCGACGCGGGGCGCATGCGCTTCGAGAACGGCGAGCTCGTGGTGAAGGGCGTGCTCCCGATCTTCGCGCGCAGCGAAGCCGTGACCAAGCCGGTGCCCGAGGCGTTCGTGAAGTCGATCGAAGCCCTCGAGAAGGGCTCGAAAGACGCCAAAAAAGAGGCGCCCGTCACCTTGCAGATCGACGCCCCGGCCTGGTTCGAGGCTCCCGAGGTCGACGCTGCGGCCAAAGAGCCGCCCAAGGTCGTGCTCTCGCTCGTGGACGGCAAGGTCGACGACAAGGGCGCCGTCGTCGCCGACGCGGGCAAGACCGCGAAGCTGTCGATCAAGTTCAACGTGCCGCTCGACGAGCAGAGCCGCTACGACATCCTCGCGTCGGCCTCGCCGCGCGCGTGGAAGCACGCCGTGATGGAGCTCTCGAAGTCGAGTCAGACCAACCGCGTGAGCGGCATGTGGCTCTTCCTGAGCTACCTGCTCGCCACGCTCGGTGAGCTCTGCCTGTCGCCGGTCGGCCTCTCCATGGTCACCAAGCTCGCGCCTCCGCGCTTCGCGTCGCTCTTCATGGGCGTGTGGCTCCTCGCGAGCTCGGTCGCTCAGTACGTGGGCGGCAGCATCGGCGAGTCGTGGGGCAAGGTGCCGCCGGTCGCCTACTTCAAGCTGTTCGTGATGATCAGCGTCATCGGCGCCGGCGTGCTCTTCGCGCTCTCGAGCTCCGTGAAGAAGCTCATGCACGACGTGAAGTAGCCGTGTCCAAGGCGTTCACCAAAGAGAGCGACGGCGAAGAGGACGACGACCTCGACGTCGACGCTCCCAAGCCAAAAGGCCCGCAGTACGTGACGCGCGCAGGGTACGACGCCTTGCGCGCCGAGCTCGACAAGCTCTGGCACGGCGAGCGGCCCAAGGTCACGGCCGACGTGCAGGCCGCCGCGGCCCAAGGCGATCGCTCGGAGAACGCCGAGTACATCTACGGCAAGAAGCGCCTGCGCGAGATCGACCGGCGCATCCGCTACCTCTCGAAGCGTCTCGAGATCCTCACGGTGGTCGAGCCGACGAAGGAGCAGGAAGGCCGCGTCTTCTTCGGGGCGTGGGTCTCCATCGAAGACGAGGACGGAATCGAAGCCACTTACCGAATCGTGGGGGGCGACGAGATCGACCTGCAAAAGCGCTTCATCAGCGTGGCCTCTCCGGTGGCCAAGGCGCTGCTCGGCAAGCGGCTCGGAGACACCACCACCGTGCTTCGTCCGAAGGGGCCGGTGGAGGTGACCGTGACGGCCATCTCGTACACGCCGCCCGCGGGCGCATGAAGCTCGAGGAGCTCGAGCGCTGCTCCCGTGGGGAGCTCGTCACGCTCTTGAAGGGCGGACGTCCGCTCCCGCTCGAGGCGCTCGACGACACGGTCTTTTTCGGTCGAACGCTCGCGTCGATCGGCATCGTCGAGAAGCTCACCTGGAAGACCTTCCGCAAGGTCGTCCTGAACGAACGAAGCGAACGCCGCGGCTGGAACGTGCGCCTCGTGCAAGGTACGGCTCCGAGCGACGCGCAAGGGGCGCTACCCATGGTCGACGAAAAGGGCGTGGCACGCGCCTTCGGGCCTTTTCGGGTGGAGCTCGGGCCGAACGGCGGCGCCTGGCTCGACTACGGCGTTCCCGGAAATCGCGGGCTCGCGGCGCGCGTGAAGGACCCGCTGGTGGATGTCGGGGACGGGTTCGTCTTGGGCGTGTCGGAGCTTCACGTGCTCGGGACCACGTTCCTCACGCCGAGCTGGTTTTGCCTACGGGCCGAGCGCCCCGTGAAACCCGAAGACGTGTGGCGCGCACTCGCCTGATCTCGAAATGTGTGTAGAGTGCACGCGCTATTTGCAGGTGTAGGTCTTCGCCTCGGGCACGCAGATCTTGAAGTCGTACGGACCGGGGATGCACATGTACGGGCCAGGACAGTCGGCCGCGACTTTGCACGCCTGCGAGCAAATATAAGGGTTTTCGTCGGCGCCGAAGGCATCGCAGCGACCGCCTTCGCACTCGTTGCCGGCGCGTCCGTCGTGGGTCGCCAGGCAACACTCGCCGAGCTTCTTCGTGCCGCGTTGAAAGGTGTTCGCCGGAACGCAGGTGGTGCCCGTCTCGGGCGTGCACAGGTCGTTCGCGTCGCAGGTGAAGGGGCCGGCGGTGTCCAGGCATCCCTCGGCGCTCGTGCAGCGGTCTCGGCACATTCGTCCGCCGACGCCGTCCACGCACTTCCTCGAGCGGCAGTCTTCGTCTTGGGTGCAGCAGTAGCCGTTCGGGAGCGCGCCGTAGAACCCGGGTCCTAGCGGGGCTGCGCCCGGCTGGGGGCCGATGGGCGTTCCCGCTTCGCTTCCCGAGCCGGACGACGAGGGCGCGGAGCTCGCGGAGGACGCCGTGCCTCCGTCGGCGTCCGATTCGCCGTTTTTGAGCCCGCTGCAGGCACCAACCGTGACGATGCCGATCAGTCCGACGACGACGAGAAGCGGAGCCGCGAGGACCGGAGCGAGCGTGGGGTGGAGCGGGCGGGAGGTCATGTCGGTGCTTGGCGCGTGATGTGGACGGACGCGCGCGCCCGGCATTCAAGGCGGCGTCCGATTGCCGGCATCTCTTGGACGCCTTGCTCGCGAGCGATATGTGTCTTCGATGCAAAAGCGACCGTTTCCCGGGCCGGCTGCGTGGATCAGTGCCGTGGTGCTGCTCGTGTACTCGAGCCTGGCGCTAGGGGTGATCGCGGCGGCGCTGCCGGTCTTGCTCGAGCTCTTGCGTGTGCAGCCTCGGCTGGGCGTGCTGGGTCTCTTCGCGGCGGTGCTCGCGCCCGGCGTGGTGATTACGGTCGCCCATCATTCGGCCAAGGGCGTACTCGACAAGGTCGATGCGAAGGGGCGGGGACCTCGGGGCCTCTTGCCGTCCGCGGAGAGTGTCTGGGCGGGGCTCTTCGGGTGGTGTGTGGTCGCTCTCGCCATGGTGGTGAGCATCTTCGTGGCGCTCCTCATTTCGCCGCCCGAGCCCGAGCCCGATACGTTCATGAGCCTGGTCGGTTCCTTCTCCGACCCGCGAGCGCTCGCCTCGGTGCGCACCATCGTGTGGATCGTGGTGGCCGCTTACGCCTACGAGGTGGAGTCCCGCACGCGAGCGTGACCGCGCTCCCGTCGCTCCTCGTGGACGCGCTTCGGCGCTACTTGTCGAGATCGAGCAGCGCACCGGCGAGCGTGCGATCGACCAAGTTCACGAGCTCTCGACGAGCGAGCGTCTGGCCGAGCACGCCCACCCGGTAGTGGATGACGCCTCCCAGCGCGTCGAGCAGGTAACCGGCGTCGAGTCGGGGAGGTACGTCTCCGCGGGCAATCGCGCGCGCAATCAAGCCCTGGGGCAGCTTCTTGCGCTCGACCCGAACCTGCCGAACCAACTCGGCCAGCTCCGGGTCGTCCGACTCGGCGAACGTCACGCGGACCAGGCTGCGACCGGTCGGCGAGGAGAGCTTCTTCACCAGGGAGCCGTAATAGAGGACGAGGTCGTCGCGTAGCGAGCCCGTGTCCGGCACCACCGTGAGGCGCTGCGCGCTCTCCGCGAAGGCCGCCCGCACGAGGTCGGCCCGCGTGGGCCAGCGCCGATAGACGGTGGTCTTGGCCACTCCGGCGCGCGCCGCCACGGCTTCGATGGAGAGTGCGCGGTAGCCCGTGGATCCGAGCTCTTCGAGCGTGGCGTCCAGCACGGCGCGGACCACGCGCGCGCTGCGTCCACCGATGCGCTTCTTTTCGCCGTCCGTCGCCGTCGAGAGAGTGTCGTTCAAGTGAAGCCTCGTCTCGATTGTGGCCGGGATGGAGTCTAAACGCAACTTCGCGTTGCGTTAGCTGGCGTCAGCGCGTATGGACAATTCGCTACCTTTCGTAGCGTTAGCGAGGTTCGATTGTCTGCCGCCACGACCCCCGAAGATGCCGCACCCGAAGCCGTCGCGACGGCCGACGTTCCTGCCAAGAAGGCCGATGGGGGTCGGGGAAAGGTCGTGCTCGGCGTGCTGCTCGCGCTCGGCGTCGGGGCAGGGTCGTACGCCTACGTGACTCGCCACGGGAGGGAGCGCACCGACGACGCGCAGATCGATGCCGAGGTCGTGTCCGTGCCGTCTCGTTCGGCCGGCCTCGTGGTGAAGGTCTCGTTCGCGGAGAACCAACACGTCGCCAAAGGCGACGTGCTCGTCGAGCTCGACGCCGCGCCCGCCCGCGCTCGGTTGGCCCAGGCCGAGGCCGCCTTGGCGACCGCGGAGGCCGCGTCTCGTGCCGCGGAGGAAGACGCGAAGATTGCCGAACGCAATGCCAAAGGCCAGCGCTCCATCGCCAAAGCCTCGCTCTCGGGCGCGTCGTACAGTGCGAGCCAGACCAAAGAGCAAATCGTAGCGGCCGATGCCCGCATCGCTGCGGCCAATGCGGCGCTCGACCAGGCCAAGCTCGAGCTCGACCGAATGAAGCGACTCGAGACCACAGGCGCCGTTCCGAAGGCCCAATTCGACCTCGCCAAGTCCGCGTTCGACGGTGCTCGAGCGAACCTCGACCAAGCGAAGAGCAATGCCGAGGGGGTACGCGCCAGCGTCGGCAGTGCCGTCAGTCGGGTTGCCGAAGCGTCCGCCCGCCTCGAACAGGCGAGCGACGTGGACACGCTCATCGCGCAAGCACACGCTCGCGCGGAGACCTCCAAAGCTCAGGTCATGACCGCCAAGGCTGCGCGCGACCTCGCCGACCTCGAGCTCTCGTACACGGTCGTTCGGGCTCCGGCGGACGGAGTGGTATCGAAGAAGGCCGTCAATGTCGGGCAAATGGTGTCGGCGGGTAGCGCCGTGGGCATGCTCGTCCCGGACGGAATGCCTTGGGTGGTCGCGAACTTCAAAGAAACTCAATTGACCGCCATGCGAGTCGGACAACCCGCGACATTCAGCATCGATACCTACCCGGGGCTCGAGCTGCACGGCGAGGTGGAGAGTCTCAGCGCCGCGACGGGCTCTCGCTTTAGCCTGCTCCCGCCGGACAATGCGAGCGGGAACTATACCAAAGTGGTTCAGCGTGTTCCCGTCCGAATCAAGATCGTCGGGGCGAAGCCGGACCTCGTGCTCCGACCAGGCATGAGCGTCGAGGCGAGTGTGGACGTCCGCAAATGACGACCGCTCGCTCGGAGTGCCCACGATGAGCACCGCCGCGCCGGCCCCCGAGGTCGGGGCCGCGAAGCGCGCGACGAGCGGTTCGGAGGTCGACGTGTCGAGGCGATGGCTCATTGCAGTGACGGCCGCGTTGGCGGCGCTGCTCGAGATCGTCGACACCAGCATCGTCAACGTAGCCCTCACCGACATGCAGAGCTCGCTCGGCGCGACGCTCTCCGAGGTGGGCTGGGTCATCACGAGCTACGCCATCGCCAACGTCATCGTGTTGCCTCTCGCCGCCTGGCTCGGCGACACGTTCGGGAAGAAGCGCTACTTCGTCTTTTCGTTGATCGGCTTCACCGCTTCGTCGGTCATGTGCGGGCTCTCGACCAGCCTGGCCATGCTGGTGTTCGCGCGAGTGCTCCAGGGCCTCACCGGGGGCGGACTTCTCGCCAAGGCTCAATCGATCTTGTTCGAGACGTTTCCGAAAGAAGAGCAGGGGAAGGCCCAGGCGCTCTTCGGTATCGTGGCCATCGCCGGACCGGCCATCGGTCCCGTGCTCGGCGGATACATCGTGACGAACCTCGATTGGCGGTGGATCTTCTTCATCAATCTGCCGATTGGCATCATCGCCGTGTTCATGGCGCTCTCGTTCCTTCCCGCGGACGATGTGAAGCCGCCCTCGGACAGGAGGGTTGATTGGTTGGGGCTCGTGCTGCTCATCGTCGGGCTGGGGTCCCTCCAGACGCTACTCGAAGAGGGGCAGAGCAACGATTGGTTCGAGTCGATCGAAATGGTCGGTCTCGGGATCGCCGGGGTCGTCGGCGTGGTTGCATTCGTCGTCCGGCAGCTGCGCATCGATTACCCCGTGGTCGACTTACGTGTCTTGCGTCACCGCTCTCTCGCAGGAGGGACGGCATTCTCGCTGGTCCTCGGGATGAGCCTCTACGGGGCGCTCTTCGCGGTGCCCATCTTCGCGCAGACCGTGCTCCGTTTCACCGCACAAGACACGGGACTCTTGCTCCTCCCGGGAGCGCTCGCCAGCGCCTTCATGATGCCGTTCGCGGCGAAGTTCGCGCAGATGTTCGACCCGCGAAAGCTCATTGCCATGGGCGCCCTCGGCCTGGTCGCGTCCATTCTGCTCCTCGGGCGATTGAGCATTCTCACGTCGACCGAAGACCTGCAAGGTCCGCTGGTGCTGCGGGGCGCCGCCACGGTCTTCATGTTCCTCCCGCTCAGCCTCGCGGCCATCGGGCCTCTGCCCAAGAAAGACGTGCCGGCGGCGTCGGGCATCTACAATCTGACGCGTCAGCTCGGAGGCTCGATTGGTATCGCGTTGTTGACCACGATCCTCTCGCGTCGACAGGCGTTCCATTCGGCCGTCCTGGCCGACAAGGTTCACTCGGCCAATCCACTGGCAGTCGCCCGGCTCGAGCAATCCGCGCAAGCGCTCGTGGCGCGCGGGGTTCCCGTCGAGAACGCCAAGGCCGTCGCGCTCGCGTCGCTCAATGGACAGGTGAAGCTCCAGGCGTCGATTCAGAGCTTCAACGATTGCTTTTACGTCGTCGCGGCCATGATCGTGCTTTCTCTTCCGTTGATTCTGCTTTTGGGCCGGCCCCAGAAGGGGGCCGCCGTCGACGCCGGACATTGACTCCGCTCGTGCGACGAGCGCGAAGCCCCGATTGGCGTGGGGGGCAGTCGCGCTCGTCGTGAGATCGAAGGGAAGGGCGGTTCAGCGAACGAGCGAGAGCCGGGCCCCCGCGCCGAAGGCGGCCAGGTGTCCGCTCTCCTCGGCGACGTAGACGTCGCACTTCTCGTCCACGCGGAGCAGGTCGGGAATCGCGTCGCAGGGCCCGACCGTACCGAGGCGAAGGCCGTCCTGGGGGCGGAAGACGTGCACGTCGACGTGTGGCACGAACAGAGCGCCCGAACGGAGGACCGGCTCGAGGCGGCGGGGCGTGTCGGACTCGTTGGCGCGACCGAGGTCGTGCCGGTAGCGGACTTCGCCGGTGGTTCCCGAGACCGCCACGAGCTCGCCTTCGGGGGTGTTGCCGACGAGCAGGTCGTCGACGGGGAGCCAGGACGTGCCGACGGGAGCGACGCAGCTCTTCGACTCGAAGCGCGTCTTGCCGGTGACGCGGTCGAGGCCGAGGAAACGCAGGCCGTTGGGCTCACGGAGCGCGAGCACCACCGAGTCGTTGGTCACGAGAGGCGCGCCTTCCACCGTCACGCTGCCGGAAAGAGCGCGCGAAGCGCGAATTTCCCCGGAGAACGGATCGACGATGGAGAGCTGACCTGCTCCGTGCACCGCGCCTGCGAGGACGTAGAGGTCGTGTGGATCGACGGTCGGTGCGGAGCGGAAGCGCAAGCGGTCGCGCATGCGCCACACCACCGCCCCGGTCGCCACGTCGAGCGCGGTGAGCGCGGTGTCACCGGTGGTCACGTAGAGGAGCTTGCCCGAGCGCTTCAGGCGAAGTGCCCCGGCGGTCTTGCCCCACGCGTACCGCCAGCGCGGCTCGCCGCTCAGCAGGTCGAGCGCGACCAAGTGGCGGTCTCCCTCGGTCACGATGAGCAGGCGCGGAAGCCCCGGCGCGCTGACCACGCAGCCGGCCTGGGGGCCCGACGTCCGCGGCGCGAGCCAGGTGCGCAGGGTGACCTCGCCGGTGCCGAAGTCGTGCACGCTCACCTCGCCGTCGACGGCGATCCGCGCGATCCCGGCTGGCGTGACCACGCTGGTCGCGCGGTTGGTCGGGGTCTTCCAGAGCATTTCGCCGGTCGAGCGATCGAGGCACGCCATCTCGTTGGCCGATCCGACCACCAGACGATCGCCGCACAAGAACGTCCCGCGAAGGTCGATCCCCGGGACCACGGCGCGCCACTTCGGCGAATAACGAAGGCGCGTGGGGGGCGAGGTCTCGGCTTTGGGCTTTCGAGCGCCTTCGGCGAACGCGCGGTACGACTCGGGCTGCGGGTTCACGAAGGAGTCGGTGCGGCGCGCTTCACGAAGCTCGCCTTCGACCTCACGAAGCTGCCGACGGAACGCGGACAAGCGCAGATTCATCGACTGGGAGCGGTCGCGTCGCAGGAGCGCACGAACCAGCGACCGCCCGAAGGCGAGGGCGGCTTCGACCACGTCGGCCAGGCCGAGCGCGGGGAACGTGTAGAGCGCACGTTCGCCGGCACGTTCGAGCTTGGACGCTCCGAGCACGAGCGCGACGCTGTCTTCTCCCGAAGCATCGGCCGAGAGACGCAATCCGAGGAGGAGGCCGCCCGCGTTCGAGCGCACGTTGAGGGCCTGACCACGCTCGCGCGCCGAGAGCGCGCTCTTCGCGAGCTCGAGCAGACGTTCGGCGACCAGGAACGGCGAGGCCTCTCCGAGCTCGACCGCTCGACCGCGAATCTCGGCGCGCATGCGGCCGCGGAAGAGCAGCGCATGGAGATCGGCACGCTCGACGCTCGACTCGGGAATCGAGCTCTTCGAGCCTTCTCGGAGGAAGAACTCGGCCGCGATCGAGATGGGAGCATCCTTGTCGATCTCGACGGCCACGTTGGTCGCACGTGGCAGGACGAGCTCGGTGTCCCCGCCGCGGTCGACCGTGTCGGCGAGGAGGCGGCGGACGCTCTCGAGCTCGGGCGCTCGCGAGGTGGGCGCACGCGGGGCCGCGGTCGCCTGGGCGAGTGCTTCCACCACGCTCTGACGGACCTCTTCGAAGACCACCGGGCGCTCGTGGACGAGCACCTTGGGCTCGCTTCCCGCGCGGTACACGCTGAGGAGCGCAGTCTTGCCGAAGCGCTCCACCGCGAGCTCCCACGACTCGTCGTAAAAGCGCACGATGGCTTTGCCGCGGGGGCCGCCGAGCAGCGTCGCGATGGCCGCGCCGAGGTCTCGGAGGACGCACGTCGCGTGGCGTTCGTCGACGCTCGCCGTGACGTTCGTGCCTTGGATGAAGATGTCGAGCACTTCGCGAGGTGCGTGCACCTTGCGACTCGGTTTGGCGATGGCTGTGGGCGCGTCCTCACGGCCCTTCGGAAGGAACTCGGCGGTAGCGGGACCGTGGTCGACGAATATCTCGAAGCTTCGCATGCTCGTTTTTCGGCTCGGAACTGACCCGCACCGGGGCGGGACGTGAACGGCGAACGCCATGGTAGGAAGCGGTGCGGCTCGACCTGGAATTTTCGGCGTACGATGACGGAGATTGGACAAGTGAAGACCAGCTTGGTAGCGGCCGCCGAATCGCGCGGAGAGCGCCTCGCGTGGACGCTCGCGGGCCTCTGCGCCCTGCTTTTTCCAGCGCTGTACATGTGGGGCTTCACCGTCGACGACGCCCTGATTTCGGTGCGTTATGCACGCAATCTGGCGAGTGGCCTCGGGTACCGGTTCGACACGAGCGCGGGCGCTCTCTCGACCGACGGGGTCACGCCGCTCCCCTGGGCATTCGTTCTCCTTCCACTCGCCAAGGGCACCGCGGTGGAGGTCCTCCGGCGCTCGAAGGTGCTGGGCATCGTGCTCGTGGCGGGCGCGGGCGCGCGACTCGGACGCGTCGTGGGAAGCCTGAGTGGCCCGAGCTTCGGCCCTAGCGCCACGGTGAGCGAAGACGACGGCCCGTCCGAAGGCCCGGCACACGCGGCGCCTCCGGGGCGCCTCGTTCGGGCAGGAGCGCTTCTGTCGGTCGCGCTCGCGGTCCCGGTCGCTGCCCACGCGTCGAGTGGAATGGAGACCGCGGTCGTGATCGCGCTCGCGACGTTCGCGGCCTGCGCGGAGCGACCGATCGCGCGCGCCGCGCTCGCGGGGCTCGTGGCGTCGTTTCGACCCGAGATGCTGCCGTGGGCGGTCGCGCTCGCCGTGCTCGCGGACGTCGACGGGAAGGCGTCGAGCTCGTCGACGTCCGGGTTTCGATCGCGCGGCTTGCTCGCCCTCGTCGCCGTCGCTCCGTTCGCGCTTTGCGTGGCGGTCCGTCTTCATGTGTTCGGCCACGCCGCGCCGCTCGCGGTCTCGGCCAAGCCGAGCGATCTCGCCCACGGGTTCCCCTATGCCGGCGCTGCGCTGCTGGTCGCCGTGGTTCCCGTCTTCGCGTTCGCGCCGGTAGCCGCGGCTCGGAGGAGTGGGCGAGGGCTCGGTCGAGCTCTCCTCGTGGCGTTCGTCGTGCACGTGCTCGTCATCGTGGCCGTGGGCGGCGACTGGATGCCCTACGGCCGGCTGATGGCGCCCGTGGTGCCGGGGCTCGCGCTGGCGGGGCTGCTCCTGCCTTCGGACCCGCGTCTGCGGGCCGCACGCCTCGGGCTCGCGCTCGGCCTCGGCGCCTTCCTGTTCGCGAAGACGGCACCGGCAGGGCGGTCGGTGTACGAGGACCGCCGCGCCTTGATCGAGCGCGCACGGCCCGTGCTCGACGGCGCGAAGACCGTGGCTGCGCTCGACATCGGGTGGGTCTCGGCCGCGACCGAGGCGCGGATCGTCGATCTCGCGGGGCTCACCGATCCCGAGATCGCCGCGCTGCCGGGGGGGCACACCTCGAAACGCGTCGGCCCGTCGTTGCTCGTCGATCGCGGAGTGGAGGTGATGCTCGTGTACGTGACGTCGGGGGAGGAGAGTGCGCTCTCGGGACAGCCCGGGCGGCTCGAGGGCATGCGCGCGGTCGAAGGCAGGCTCCTGTCGACCGAGCTCTTCGCTCGGCGCTTCGCGGCGCGAGGCTTTTTGCCGCTCGGGACGCGCGGCGCCGGGTACGTGGTGTACCGAAGGATTCCGGAAGTGACCGAAACTACGAGAGAATAAAAATCGACCGGGGCGCGGTCACACTCCTTCGCGCGCGCGCGACGTGGTGGATATGCCGACTCGTGCGACACTCGCCGAAGCTCCGATGGACGCGCCCGCTCGCCCGCTTCACCCCCTCGAGGATCCCCGCTTTCGCGAGGCCCTGACGCGCATGGTCCGGAGGCGAGTCCCCGAGAGCGACGCCGAGGACATCGTGCAGGCCTCGCTTGCCGAGGCCTTCACCGCGGGCAAGCGTGACGAAGAGCCGGATGGGCTCCGGCGCTGGGTGTGGGGAGTCGCTCGGCACAAGGTGGTCGACCACTTCCGTCGGCGTCGGCGCATGGCCGACGAACTGCCCGAGATGGCCGACGATGCGCGTCCGTACGACGAGCTCGATCTCTTGCGTTGGGCGAAGCGTGAGCTGCCCAAAGGTGAGAACGCCGAAGAGACCCTTCACTGGATGCTCCGCGAAGCGGACGGCGAGACGTTGGAGACCATCGCCGAAGAATCGAACGTCCCCGCTCCGCGCGTTCGCAAGCGCGTGAGCCGATTGCGGGAGTACTTCCGCGAGCGTTGGTCGGGTCAGGCCGCGGCGCTGGTCGCGCTCGGCGTGATCGCCATCGTGGTGCTCGTGATGGCGCTCCGTCGTCGCTCCGACGACATCGCCAAGGACCTGCCCAAGCCCATCCCGAGCGCGAAAGAACCGACGCCGCACGAGCTCGCCGAAGAGAAGCGCCGCGAGGCGTTCGAGCGTTGCGAGGAAGGCTCGTTCCGTCCGTGCCTCGACCTGCTCGACGAAGCGAAGGGCATCGATCCGAAGGGCGACGAGGCCGAGGCGGTGCGGCGCGCGCGCAAGGCCGCCACCGACGCGCTCACGCCGGCTCCGCTCGAGGTGGACGGACCGACCAAGAAGGGCGACATGCCGAAGAAGCTCGCGCCGGATCCCACCGCGGCTCCGAGCGCGAACATCCCCGTGCCGACGAGCAAGCCGACCCCGGTCGTGCCCACGCCGAAGAACGCGACGCCCTCACCGCTGTCGACCGAACCTCCGCCTCAAGGCAAAAAGGCGCCCCAAAAGCCCATGGGGAAGTCGATCACGAGCGAAATGTCGTCCAAGTAGGCGGATGCGTGCGGGTCCTCGCCTGGTGCGGGGACCGTGCACGTGAGGCGCGAGGGGCTCGGCAGCCGACAGCGATCGCTCGCGCGCTCAGCGCCGAGGACGATCGAGCTTCGCAGGGGGCGCGCTCGAGCCTTTCGAACCACCGAAGAGCCCCTGCACCAAGAGGCTCGCGAGGAACGCCGCCCCGGCGAACGCGATGGCCTGGGTGAGGCGCGCGTCGCCCAAGGCGAGCTTTCCCGTTCCGTAGAGCACCCAGCCCACGCCGAACCCCGCACCGGCCGCGAGCACGCTGCGGGCGACGGTGGCGAGCTTGTACACGAGCAACTGAGGGAAGACCGAGACCAGCCCGAGCACGATCGGAAAGAGCAGGTCGATGCGCGTGCCGAGCAGCGGCAGAGGCTTTCCGTGCGACACGAGCTCGCGTGCACCGGCTTCGGCTGCGAAGGCCGCGCCGAACGCCGTGACGGAGAACAGCAGCGCGTAGAGGAACGCGCCGAGGCCCGCTTTGCCCGTGACCTTGGAGGGCGCTTTGGCCTTTTTCGCGAGCTCGGCGAGGCGCTCGCGGCGCTTCTGCTCGACGGCCTCCTGGCTGTCGCTCTCGCCGGGGTTCGAGGCACGTCGAGGTTCGGTTCGTGCGTCGCTCTTGGAGGCGCCGCTCGTCGGTCCGCTCGGTTCGCGGGAGTCGCGCGCGCTCGCCACGGACGCGGCCGCTTGCGTGCCCGTGGGCGGTGGTGTCGCGGAAACCCGAAGCGCATCCGGGACCGACTCCCGCGCGCTCGCGTCGAGCTTGTCGCGGAGGCTGCCGCCACGAATCCTTGCCTTTTTCAGCGCGGTCTCGCGCTCTTCGGCGGAAACGTCGGGATCGGAGGCGAGCATCTCGGCATGGCGTACCGAGCCGAGCTGAGCGAGGGCACGGACCAGCTCGGGGCTTCCCGGTGCGGCGTTCACGCCGGCCGCGCGTGCGGCGTTCCGGTACCAGACGTCGGCCTTCTCGGTGTCCTTCGCGTAGTGGATGCCGAGCTCGTAGAGGTTGCCGAGGTAGACCTTGGCGTCGAGATTTCCGCGCTCGGCCGCGCGACGAAGCCGTGCCGTGCCGTCTTTGAAGTCGCGCTCGGCGCCGCCCGTTCCGGTCAGCGAGAAGAGCGCTGCTGCGTAGTCGGCGTCTCCGTGGCCGAGCTCACCTGCGGTGCGATAGGCCGAAAGCGCCACGGCGAGGTCTTTGGGCCTGCCGTGCGTGCCCTGCCGCGCCGCTTTCGCGAGCAAAAAGAGGCCTTCGGCGTCGCCTGCTCGCGCGAGCCCCTCGACCGTGGCCGAGCCGAGGTCGAGGATGTCGTCGTCGTCGTGCTCGGCTTCGCCGGCGGCGTTGGGGTCAGGCGCTCGAGACATGCGTCGCTTCCACGAGCTTCAAGATGCGCACGAGCTCGCCCACGTTGCGGTCGTCGAGCGAGACACCCGATTTGGCTCCACCCGAGCGCAGGTAAAAATCGCCGAGGCCCGACGACCAGCGCTCGAAGTGCCTGCGCCCGGCGAATACGATGGTCACGGCAGAGGCCCGTTCGGTCGCCGGCGCGTCGTCGAAATCGACGTCGCCCCAATCGATGGTCTCGGCCGTCTCACGCGTGGTGTCCTCGGAGAATGAGAGCTTGACCGGCAGCGTGGGCGTCGTGCGCTCGGTCTCGCGACCGAGGGTCAGCAAGAAGTCGCACACCTTCACCTCGACGATGGACGCGACGAGAGACGTATCCACCTGGGTGCGCGAAAAGTAGGGGAAGATGGCGGTTCCCAAGATGGGGAGCAAGAGGCGCGAGGTGAGCACCTGGCGTAGGAAGGTCTCCACCTGGGCGCGCGGGAGATCGAGGCGCATCTCGCGCAGGTTCTCCGAGGCGCGCTTCTGCCACCACTTGAGCACGTGGACGAGCACCTTCTTCACCTTGTCGCTCGCCTTGATGCTCATGGCCGCGACCTCGCCGAGGACGGCCCGCACTTCGCGTTCGAGCTCGTCCGGCGGGACCACCAGCAAGGCCACGAGCTCGCCGAAGACCGAGCCCGTGCAGCGCTTGGCCATCTCGCGCTCCACGGCTGCCACGAGCACGCGCGCCTCTTCGCGCAGACGCTCTCGCTCTTCGTCTTCGTCACGTGAGGGCGTCAGCGCCTTGAGGACGCTCAGCAGCTCGTCGCGGATGCTCTCCGCTTCCCGCGAGAGCTCGCGAGCCTTCACGTCTTCGGCGAGCTTGTTCCGCATGCGCGCGGCGAGCAGCGGAACACCGCTCTTGGGCATGCCGGTGGTGGAGTCGGTGCCTTCGACCGCGTTCCATTTTTCTTCCGGGTCGCGGATGAAGCGCGCCACCGCGCGCGAGGCGAAATACCCTTCTTTTACCGTGGCGTAGTCGGTGTCGCCCGGTTTCAGCGTGAGCATCTGGTCCGCGTAGGGGTTGCGGATCCAGTAGAGGTTGTCGAAAGCGCGCCCCTTCTGGCCGAAGGCGTGCACCCACGAACTCTGACCGCGGGCCCAGAAGTCCATGCACGCTTCTTGGACGCGCGAGTCCCAGCGGTCCTTCGCGTTGTCGCTGCGAAGGCTCCCGAGGGACATGTCGAACTTGGTGAGCGCGAGGAAGAGGCTCGGGTTCTCCACCTCGGCGGCCGCGGTGGGCGTGGGCGCGCCGTAACGGATCTCGAGCCACGACTCGACCTGGCTCTGCAGCTGGATGGCTTCGGGCTTGGTCGGCCCGGGCGAGCACAAGACGAGCGCGGTGATCTCGCGGTCGTGCGCGTACTGCTCGAAGAGGAAGGTCAGCTTGCCTCGTTTGTAGACTTCGACGGCGTGCTCGAGCTTGCCCGTGTTGAGCTCGGTGGCGCCGAACCCGTTGATGCCTTTGAGCGCGCGTCCTCCTGGAAAATCCAGGATGTCCGCGCGGTCGAGCAACGAGCCGGCGACCGGCGCGAGACCGAGCCTGACCTCGGCGATGAGCGCCGCCAGGACGGCCGGTTCGAGAGAGACGTCGCGTCCGGCTTCTTGGGCGTACACGGTGAGCTGCGCGTGGCTCTGGCCGATGGCGTTGAGGCACGAGGCGTCTAGCAAGCTCGAGGTGTCGCTCGAGGCGCGCACGTGTGCGAGCGACAGCTCCACGTTCTCCGAGTGACCGACCGCTTCGAGTCCGCCGAGCAAACGAGCGGCGAGGGCATCCAAGTCCTTCGCGTAGCCGGGGCCTCCCCAGAGGAGCGAGTACATGAAGAGCCAGCCGCCGAGCGAGCGTACGTCGTTCTTCCAAGCTCCATCGCGCAGTACGGCGTGGCGTCGGAGCTCGTTCAGGTACGGGTGGCGGTCTTGGTACTTCTTCGAGAGGCCGTGAAACACGGTATCCCAGGCGTCGGCGAAGTGCGGTCCGGCTTGTGCCCCGGCTTGCTGACGGGCCGCGAGCAGCGTGCGATCGATGCGCTCGATGTCGAGTGGCGGAGCCGTGCACTCGACCAGAAAGCCGGTGGCCAAGGACTCGAGCACCACGTCGAGCGTCAGCAGGCGGCAGTGGAAATCGCCCCGCGAGAGGCGAGGGCCGGGAGCGGTCGAGAAGCGGGTGACCACGCCGGTCGACTCGACGCCCTTCGCGGGGTTGATCTCGCGGAGGAAATCGAGCTCGCGATCGCGTGCGAGAACTTTGAGGCTGCCGAGCTCGTGCGAGAGGAGGGCGCCCACCAAGAACGACTTTCCGGCTTGAGAAGGTCCGAAGAGCCCGACGGCTTGAGGCCTTCCCCACGCACGTCGAAGGCGACGCATGCGGAGCGAGAGATCTCGAAGCACGGTGGCCTCGGCCGAGGACTCTCGTCCCTGCACGTGGGCGAGAGCGTCGCGAATCGATTGGTCGAGCGTGTCGATGCCGGTCATGAACGTGCTCCGAAAACCCTTGAGTGCCGATCGTGGATGCCGTCGATCGTGGATGCCGGACAGCCCATCAGTGCGCGTGCCACTCGCCGTCCGCGTCTTGGTACTCGACGTCGAGGCCGTCGAAGGTCTCGCCCTTGTTCAAGTAGACGTCGAAGCGCTTTCCTTGTTCTTCCGTGCGTGAGACGCGCTCGTCGCCGCGCACGATGCGCCAGGCGACGGCCTGCGGATGATCGTGCCGACGATGGGGACCGGTGGTCGCGCCGCCGCCCGGGGCAGGCGAGATGGTCACCTTCACGGGGCCGCCACCGCCACCACCGCCGCCACCGCCGCCGCCCTGGAGCGTGACCTTGCCGCCCTTGAACGAGGCGTCTTTGTCGAATCCGGTGTCGCCGCGGCGCTTCTTGCCCGCGTCTGCCCCGCCGTCTTTTCCGGCGTCGCCCGCGTCTTTTCCGGCATCGCCCGCGTCACCGCCGTCGCCGGCGTCGCTCGCGTCGGCGGTCGCGTCCTTGCTCGCATCGGCGTCGCCTGCGTCACCTGCGTCGAGACCCGCTTCGCTCGCGCCGTCGGTCGCCGAGTCCGCGCCGGCTTCGAGGGTCGCGTCCGCGCCGGCTTCGTTGCCCGCGTCGAGTCCTTGTTTGGCGTCGTTGCATGTTTTCAGGAGCGCGAGCAGCGCGAGGAGCAAAACCAAGAAGCCGACCACGAGCACGATCCAAAACCAGAAGGGGCGGCCCTTCTTGTCCTTGGCGTCGTTCGGTTCGGCCTTCTTCTCCTCGGCTTTCGGGGCGTCTTCGGCAGGCTTCTCCGCCGTCACGGCCTTCGCGGCGGACGCACCCGCGACCGCAGCGACGGCTACCGCGCCGAACACCTTTCCGAACTCGGCGTAGCCGAAGAGAAACTCTTTTTGTCCTGCGAGGGTGCGCGGTGTGGCGCCCCAGTTGATGACGTAGAGGCGCTTGTCGGTCGCGCTGAAGAAGTAGTTTTCGACTCCGTCCGCTTCGAGCGAAGGCACGGTGAGCGCGTCGCGGTAGCGATGGTAGCCGCTGTCGGCTTGCGCGAAGACCTTGGCCACGCGCTCGAGACACGCGCGGAAGTCGTCCACGGCACGCGCGGTGTCTTCGGGGTGCGAGGCCTTCGCCGCCGAGAGCGGCAAGAGTCCCGCGAGGTTCCAGCGCACGGTCGAGGGGAGGCTCTCGGAGCCTTCGGTCTCGGGCACGAGGAGGCGTCCGCCGAAGAACTTCTCTTCGTTCAAGTCGGGGGCGAGCTTCCAGATGGAGACCCCGCCCACCAAGTTGGGGAGCCAGGTGGTGCTGTCTTGGGTCACGTTCGTACCTGTGCCTTCATGCGGACCGTACCCGTGGCGCTCACGCGGACCAAAAAGCTCCCACGCGAGACGATGCGTGAGCCGTGGGGATCACTGCCGCGGTCGCGCTCGTGGAGCTGCGAGTCGAACACTCCGACGTGGTCGGTGCTCTCGAACTTCACACGCTCGAGCTCGGTGCCGAGCAGCGCCGCGAGCAGGGGAGCCCCACGCGAGACGAGGTCGCGCTCGAGCTCGGCCGCGGAGGCGAAGGCATAAAAGAGGCGGCTTGCTTCGTAGCCGATGCGAATGCGCGCCTCTTCGTCCAGATCGGCACGAAAATACAGGTTCAGCGCGCTCGCCAGCACGAACGCGGCCTCGCGTGCCTTCTCGTTCTTGTGCGCGCCCACGTGCTCGGCCAGCGAACCGAAAATGAGGCGGAGGGGGAAGGTCTTGTCGCTCGGGCGCGCCCCGAGGATGCCCTCGTCGAGGATGTCCGAGAGCACCACGCGCGAGAGCACGTCGGCTTCGGCGCCGCCGGGTTGAGGCGCGGGGCGTCCCTGCGCGACCACGGGGGATGCCACCGCCGGACGAGGACCCAAGGCGGCCTCGAGATCGCGACGCAGTCGTTGATCGTCGAGGGCGCGCTCCAAGTGGGCGAGCAGCGCGGCCTTCACCGGATCGCTCACGGGTACCTCGTCTTTTCGGCGAACACGCCGGTGTCGATCCAGTAGCGGTCTTGGGCGATGGTCTTCAGCGCGAGGTAGAAGTCGGTCGGCTCGAACTGGTACGCTCCGCGCTGCGAGGTGACGCTCACGATGCCGATCTGGCCGTCGGGCATCTTCTGGAACTCGAGCAGCACGCGATCCTCGAGGAGCGCGGCTTCGACCTCGGGGGTCTGCGGACGCACCTCGAAGAGCGGCGCGCCGTCCATCTCTTGCGAAGCGACGTTGCGGAAGCCGATGCGCATGCCGCTCGTGTAGGCGAAGGGCTTGCTCTTACGGCTTCCGCGCGGGGCCTGCGACGTCTCGGGGGTGTCCGGAAAGAGCTCGTTTTCCCGAGCGATGTGCGGCTCGGCGTCTTGATAGAGCCCGTAGATCGGCGTCTCTTTGGGATCTTCGATGACGTCGATCAAGAAGCCGGGCAAGAGGTTGCGGCTCGCGAGGTGCAGGATCGCCGCGCCCGCGGTGACGGTCGACTTGGGGTCCTTGATGCGGCCCTGGTCTTTCCACTTCGACGGGTACCACTCGCCCACGCGAAAGTTCGCCATGGTCTTGATGCGGGGAGGTGCCACGGGCATCTCGGCCACGAACAGATCCCGTACGCACGCAAGGCGAGCGGAGCGCCCCGCGAGCAGCACCAGATCGACGTCGAACTGCGCGAGGATGTCGGCGTAGCGCCGCAGCGGCTCGCGCAGGACGCGTACGATGGTCTTCTCGACCGACGCGCGATCGAGCTTCAAGAACAGATTCATGAGACCCGGGAAGCCCGGGACGGCCTGCGTGAGGAACGCGTCCGCCTCGGCCAGCACGGTGGTCTCGGTGGCCGCCACCTGGAAGAGCTCGAACACCTCGGGCACGAAGTAGCTCTTCTCGGGCGAGTGACCGACCGGCGCGTTGCCTTCCGCGAGCGACCAGTAACAGCGCGCGAGAGGCATCCAGAAGTACGGGACGAGCTTGCCTCGCAGGGTGCGCCACGACGAGCCGAAGCCCGCGTCGCCCTCCGAAAAGAGGTGCTCCATGCGCGCGCGGGCCTCCGGCGAAGGGAGCTGCGCGAGCACCTGGTCGAACACGAGCTCGGACACGATGGCGCGGCACACCTCGTCTCCGGCTACGTTGATGCCGTCCTGGAAGAGCTTCTTGATGCGGAGCGCGGTCCCGGCTCCGGGGGGCTTGTCCTCGTACTCGGCGATCATCACGTCGCTCGTGCCGCCGCCGATGTCGACCGAGGCGATGCGCAGGTGACCCTGCTTGCGCCCGTAGATCTGGATGAGCTCCTCCATGCTGCCGGAGAAGGTCTGCGACGCCTCTTGGTAGACGTAGACCATCTGGGCGGCCAACGCCTCGTCGGTCAGCAGGAAGCTCTCGAAGTTGCCGTCCGCCATCACGTTCGGCCGGTGCTCCGGAGCCACGTTCAAGAGATGGCACGCGAGCACCACCGCGTTTCGCACGAGCGCGTCGTAGACGTGGCGCTCTTCCTTGCGCATCGCCGACGGGTAGGTGAGCACGAGCGACTTCAAGACGCGCGGGTTCGCCTCTTTGCCCTGGAAATGTCGGTATGCCGGCGATCCGATCTGCGCGAAGGCCTGGCAGAGGATCTCCACGATCGCGAAGAGCATCATGGTGCGCGGCGCGTAGCGTGGATCGACCGGTGTTTGCGGGCCGTCCTCGCGCAGGTAGAGACCGCCGGACTCTTCCGGCAAGTACTTCAAGAGCTTGCCGAACACCGTGCGGTATTCGGTTCCCTGGCGCTCGGCGTAAAACCAGCGGTCCTCGGTCTGGCGGTGATCCCAGAGGTAACGCTTCGGACCCGACAGGCTGCACGCGTAACGATGGGGCGTCTCGAGTGCGCGATCGAGCGCTTCGCGTCCGAGGCGCGCGACCGAAGGCCACGCGAAGCCGTCACCCGTGGCCACCGTCGCCACGGCCTTGTCGAACGGGCTGGGGAGGAACGTGATGCGCGAGTCGAAGCACTCTTCGTCGACCGAGAAGGGACTGCCCAGGTTCCGCATCACGAGCGGCAGCGCGAACATTCCCTTGTCGCGCGCCTCCACGAGCAAGGCGGACGAGCGCGAGTTGCCGAAGTCGAGCACCAGCGAGACCGGCACCGGGACGCGCGTCGAGATACGTGTAAAGTGCAGTTTCGGCACTCGAGGGCCGAGCACGTCGAGCAGGGCCGCCAGCTTGAACAGCGCGCGGTCGATTCCCTTTCGCTCGAGCCGGCGCACGAAATCGCGCGCCTCGGGCAGGTCCAAGAACCCGGCGATCTCGTTTTTGTCGAGCGCGCGGAAGGGGCGTCCCTCGTCGAGCGCGGCGTCGAGCGCGCGTCCCTTCGAGCCGGTTCGCTCGAGCGTGTCGAGGGCGAGCAGCGCGCGCACTTTCGAGCCGTCGTGCGTGAGGTAGACCTGCACGGCGAACGGGCAGGAGAGCTGCGTGGGCACGGGCAGCCACTGGTTTTGCAGCTCGGAGAGCGCGTCGACCGACGAGATCTCGACGTCGGGATCTTCTCCCGATTGGGCGCGGCGTACCGACCACGCCTCGGTGCCCGGCGCGGTCTGTGGCGCCTGCATCATCATGAAGCTCGCGACCACGTCGGGGAGACCGTTCGGGAGCGAGAGCTCGTGGAAGACGATTCCGCTGTTGAAGAACAGCTCGACGACCTCGGTCGTCGGTGCCGCGTCTTCGGTCAGTGTGCCCGCCCTGCTCCCACCCTCACCGTCGAGGGAGACCTTACGCTTGACCATGTTCGACCATCGGTTGATTCGCGAAGACGCTACCACACGGCACGCTTCGCGGTGTTCGCACGAAGAGCGAGCCGGACGGGCCGCCCGACCGAGGTGCGCGCGACCTCGTCACGCCCGGCGAAAGGTGAGCCCTTGCACGGCGAAACGACCCTTGGCGTAGTCCGGCTGCTCGACGAGCTCGGAGGAGGCGAGCGTGACCACCGCTCCGTTCTCGGGGTTCTCGATGGTCTCGAACTCGGCGACGGTCATGTGCAAGAACCTCATCACGAAGCAGCGCAGAGCAAGGCCGTGCGTGACCACGAGCACGCGCTTGGCGCCGTTTCGCTCGACCTGCCGCATGAGCGACTCCAGAAACCCCGAGACGCGGTCGTAGCAGTCGGCCGGGCTCTCGCCGCCGTCGTAGCGGTAGTAAAACCAGCCGTGCCTCTCGCGCAGCGTCTCTTGAGTCTTCACGTCGGCGTAGCCGTGGTCGACCTCGCGAAGGCGGGGATCCTCGAAGACGCCGCACGGTAGCTGGGCGCCGCCGGTGGCCGCGAAGATGGCGGCGAGGGTCTCTTGCGCGCGCACGTACGGGGACGCGTAGACGAGGGCTCCCTCGAGGAACTCGCGGCCGATGCGCTGGCCTGCTGCGAAGGCTTGCGTGTGTCCGAGTGCGGTGAGGGGCGTGCGAAAGTCACCTTGGACTTGGGGATCGAATTCGGACGTGTTCGCCAGAGACTGTCCGTGACGAACGAGCTTGAGGACCAACGAAGCCATCGAGCCTCGGAGGGTAGCGTGCGGCGGGCGGGCGTCCCACCGAGACCCGATTTTGCCATCGGGTTCCCTACGTTGCCCTACACGAATTATCCCGATGGTGTGGGTCGGGGCGTCCCGGAATGCCGTAAAATGGGTCGATTTCGCGGGAAACGTGCCACCGATCTGGCATCGCACGGCCTCTCCAGTGCAGAATCATCGTCGATGCCCGGCGAGCCCCACGACCTCGTTGGAGACATACTCGGCGAGCACTTTCGCGTAGATGCGTTCGCCGGGGAGGGGCTCCTCAGCGTCGTCTACAAAGGAAGGCACGTTCACGTTGGTGCGCCAGTGGCCATCAAGTGTTTGAACCTGCCCCCTACGCTCGACCCTGCTCTGGCCAAGCCGATCGTCGACCACTTTCAGGCCGGCTGTCGTGTCCACTACGAGCTTGCTCGCGGAAATCTGCATATTGCACAGACGTTGGCGAGCGGGAGCGCGCTCGCACCGCGCACCGGCGACGTGGTGCCCTATCTCGTTCGGGAGTGGTTCGAGGGCGAGTCCCTCGCGCACAACCTCGAGCGACGGCGCCAGGAAGGGCTGACCGGGAGGTCGCTCGAAGAGACGATACGACTGCTCGGCGGTCTCGCCGATGGGCTCGGCTTCGCACACGAAAAGAAGATTTCGCACCTCTCGGTTCGGCCGAGCAACGTGTTTCTGGCCGAGCGAGACGGCACGTCGGTCTCGAAGGTGCTCGACTTCGGTGTGGGGCGCGTGGTGGACGAGGGTGCGCCGCGAGTGAGTGGCGTGCACGTGCTGTTCCCGGGCTACGCCGCGCCCGAACAGCTCACGCGGATCTACGGTGAGGTCGGTCCGTGGACCGACGTCTACGCGTTCGCGCTGGTGTTCCTAGAGCTTCTTTCGGACAAGGTCGTCATCGAGGGCACCGACGTGAAGGCCACGGTCGATCGCGTGCTCGACAAGGACCATCGACCCTCTGCGTGGGGGCAGGGGATCGAGCTCCCGGAGCCCGTCGAGCGCGTGATGGAGCGCGCATTTTCGCTCGATCCGAAGCGCCGCTTCCCGGACATGCGGGCCTTTTGGAGCGCACTCACGGATGCCGCGAAGCGAGGAAAGACCTTCCACCTTCGCGCCGGTGTGCGAAAAACCAAGGCGCCCAGCACGAGCTTCGCTGGACGTTTGCGCAAGCTCGGTCGAAGCGGACCTCTCTCGTCTGCGCCGATGTCGATCGAAGCGGCGTCTCGTCGGTCGCTGGTGCCCTCCGGGCCGACGTCGTTGCCTCCCGGGTCGCTGTCTCCGGCGCGTGACTACGTCGACCTTCGTGAGGCGCTCGCGCTGACCGAGGGGGAGAAGGCCGACCTCGAGATCAAGGCGCGCTCGGAAGCCGACGACAAGTCCAAGCTCGATGCCGAAGTGAGAGCCAAGGCCGACGCCGACCTTCGCGCCAAAACCGAGGCGGGAGCGCGCGCCAAGGCGGAAGCCGAAGCCCGCGTGAAGGCCGAAGTGAAGGCCAAAGCCGACGCCGACGCGAAGGGCAAAGCCGACGCCGAAGCGAGGGCCAGAGCCGACGCGAAAGCCAAGGCGGAAGCCGACGCGAAAGCCAAGGCGGAAGCCGACGCGAAAGCCAAGGCGGAAGCCGACGCGAAAGCCAAGGCGGAAGCCGACGCGAAAGCCAAGGCGGAAGCCGACGCGAAAGCCAAGGCGGAAGCCGACGCGAAAGCCAAGGCGGAAGCCGACGCCAAGTCGAAGGCGGAAGCCGACGCGAAAGCCAAGGCGGAAGCCGACGCCAAGTCGAAGGCGGAAGCCGACGCGAAAGCCAAGGCGGAAGCCGACGCCAAGTCGAAGGCGGAAGCCGACGCCAAGTCGAAGGCGGAAGCCGACGCGAAAGCCAAGGCGGAAGCCGACGCCAAGTTGAAGGCGGAAGCCGACGCGAAAGCCAAGGCAGCCAGTGCGGACGCGAAGGCGAAGGCGGACGCAGAAGCCAAAGCGAAAGCTGATGCGAAGGCGAAGGCGGACGCAGAAGCCAAAGCGAAAGCTGATGCGAAGGCGAAGGCGGACGCAGAAGCCAAAGCGAAAGCTGATGCGAAGGCGAACGCAGAAGCCAAAGCGAAAGCTGATGCGAAGGCGAAGGCAGAAGCCAAAGCGAAAGCTGACGCGAAGGCGAAGACGGATGCAGAAGCCAAAGCGAAAGCTGACGCGAAGGCGAAGACGGATGCAGAAGCCAAAGCGAAAGCTGACGCGAAGGCGAAAGCAGACGCCACGGCGAAGGCAGAAGCTGAAGCCAGGGCGAAGGCGAGGGCCGACGCGGAAGCTAAGGTGGCCGCAGACGCCGGCGTGAAGGTCGACGCGGAGAGGTCGAGCACGTCGTACGCGCAGGGCGGGCCCAGACGCGCCCGCGCGCCCTCGTTCGGCGAGATCGAAGAAGGGCTTCCCGAGTTGGCCTCGGTTGCTCCTCCTCCCGTGCTCGAGCTTCCCGAGCCGTTCGGACAGGTCGAGATCGGTGGCAGCCGCACCGCGACGGAGCACCCTCCTACCGACGAGCCGACTGCCAAGGTCCCGGTTCTCGAAGAGCCGCTCCCGCTCCCGCCGTTCCGGCCGCGGAAGGCGACGCTGGTCGGTCTGTCCGACGAAGACGCCCTTTTGCCGCTCCCCCCATTGGCGCCTGTCGGACTCGTGGTTCCGTCCGAAGGGAAGAACGACAAGGCTCCCGACCTCGATCCTGATCTCGACGGATGGTTGTCGGAAACCGAGACCGAGACCGCGAAGCACGACGTGTTGGCCGCGCGCGCCGATACCGAAGCTCCGAAGGCTGCCCCTCCGAGAAAAGAAGAGATCGAGGCGCCGATTTTCGTGCGTCGGTCGTCGCGACCTCCCGCCTTCGCGACACGTCGCCCGACGTCGTCTCGTCCTCCACGACGGTTCCCGTCCGCGATCGCAGTTTCGTCGCGGATGGCAGGGCCCGCGCCCATGTCGGTCCCTCCGGAGGCAGCGGCTTTTGTCGAAGATGGTGCACTCGGAATGCCGACCGTGCGCGCTCCGGCTCAGGCGGTGGAAGGGGCCGTCGGTTTCGATGCCGTGCGCTCGTTCATGCCGCCGATTCCTCCTCCGCAGCGCATGCCGAGCTTCCACGAGATTCCGACGCCGCATCAGGCGTTCGAGCCGGTTTCCGAGATCGCCGTGGTGGTCGCTTCGGCGCCGTCGCCCTTGCCGGTGCCCAACAAGAAGTCCGAGGGAAAGAAGGGCGACGGCAAAAAGTCCGACGTACCCACCGTTCGGCCGCCGCCCGTGGCTCCTTCGGTGGCGAGTACTCCTGCGAAAAAGCGTGGGTTTCCGCTTTGGCTCGTGGCCGCCGCTCTCGGACTCGTCGGCGTGACGTTCGCGGTCGTACGGCTCTCGGGAGGCGAGAAGCCCGTGTCCGGGCGCCCGCCCGAGGCTCAGATTCCGGGGTTGGTCCCGACGGTATCGTCGGCGCCGGTTGCTTCGAGCACTTCACGCGTGGATGAGCCCGTACCGCCCGCGGGCGCGGCCTCCTCGAGCGCGATGTCCGCTCCGTCCACCGTTGTTCCTTCGGACGGCACCGCGCCTCGCTTTCGTCTTCCCGTCGCGAGGCGGGCGCTCGAAAAGGCCGGCAAGGACATTCGCTCGTGTCGCGTGCAAGGCAGCCTTTGGGGCACGGGCGACGTCCTCGTTCGGTTCTCCCAAGATGGCCGTCCCTCGGAGATCACGCTGGGCACACCGTTCCGGAATACGCCGACAGGTCAGTGTATCGTGCAGACACTCGGCAAAGCCGAGATGGGCGCGTTCGAGGGGCCGAGCCAGAACGTGACGTACCGGTTCATGCTTCCCCAGGCGATCCCGAAGTAGCGTCGCCGCCCCGCGCGCCGCCGTGAGGGAACGAGAGTTGGGCTAGCGGTCGGACAATGGCGTACGATTCGCCCATGGCTTCCGTTCCTTCGCGTGCGCTCCGCCTGGGCCTCGCGGCCTCCGTGACCGTGGCTTCGTTGGTGCTCGCGTGCAGCGCGGAGGTGCCGGTCCAGCCGACGCCGGTGGAGGCGTTCTGCGACGCGGTGGCCGCCACCCGGGACAAGTGCGCCGCGGCCTGCGACGAGGTTATTCGTGCAGACTGCACTAAAATCGCCGGGGCACTTCATCCTGGCGCTCTCGCCAAGGCGACCGACTGCTTCTTGTCGGGGGCGTGCTCGAACGTCTGCCTCTCGAAGACCCTCGTCGACCTCACGCCCACGTCGGGCCAGACCGCGATTCGCTCGGCCTACTGCACGACGTGTGCGTCGGGCCAGTCCGAGTGCGAGACCAAGTTCTTCGAGAGCCCGAGGCCCTCGACGGTCGGCGGACCGGGCACCCAGCTCTTGCCGTTCGCCGACGAAGCGACAAAGAGCGTCGCCGCCGATTGCGCCTCGAAAGAGGGCTGCCAGCTCGGGTTCCCGGCCTGTAGTCTCGACTCGGCCAAGCGCGCGCTAACCGGGCAGCTCGGTCAGTCGTCGGCCGAGTGCCTGGTGAACGGTCTCCGCGGCCAAGAGGGTGAGCGCCGTGCTCCCGACGGCGGCGCCGCGACGGTCACGTGTACCTCGGCCAACTGCGCCGGCTGTTGCCGCGACGATCTTTGCCTGCTCGGGAGCACCAAAGACGCGTGTGGTCGCGGTGGAGCGGCGTGCGAGACGTGCTCCGGCACCGCCACGTGCGAAGAGGCGGCGTGCAAGCTTCCGTGTGGCCCGGACACGTGCGGAGGATGTTGCGACGGCAACACGTGCGTCGAAGGTACGGCGGCGTCCGCGTGTGGCAAGGGTGGGGCGGCTTGCACCAAGTGCGGCTCGAGCTTCGTGTGCTCGGATCAGACCTGCATCGACACGTCATGCAAGGCGACCTGCCAGGGCTGCTGCTCGGGCTCCACGTGCCTCGGCGGCACGGCTGCCAACGCCTGCGGCAAGAGCGGCAACGCGTGCGTCGACTGCGGCAAGGGTCGCACGTGCGGCGCCGGCGGCTCGGGATGCACGCTCGATCAAGCGGCTCCGTTCGACGTGGTGATGGTCTCGGCCGTCATTCCTCCGCTCAACAAGGCCGGTGGCGCGTGGGACACCTTCGGTGGGCTCCCCGATCCGTATGCGCGCGCGTATTCGGCGCTCTCGGGCGTCTCGCACTCCGGGGCGACAGCGTACGTGGCCGATACGCTCACGCCTCAGTGGGGAACGGTCGTGCTCGCTCAGGTTCCGGCGCGCGAGCTGCTCAATTCGTTCTCGGTCGAGCTGATGGACGACGACTACGACTTCGACGACACCATCGGGGGGTGCGCGATCAAGCTCGACGCGAGCATGTTCGACGGTGCGTTGAAGACCGCGCGATGTCCTGCCACGGTGAGTGGCGTGGAGTTTTCGGTCGTGTTCAAGCTCGTCGCCAAGTGACCCTCGTCCGGCCTCGACGAACTGTCGCGAAGCACGTGCTTCTTCGGACGCGAAGAACGACGAATCGTCACGCGGTATTGCTCCGCGCGACGAATCGTCAAAGCGACGCGTGAACCTGTCGCGCTCGGAATCCTTTTTTCGCCCAGAGGTTCGGCGAGGAAAGGAGATTCGAACAGCATGCCCCTTCGGTTCCGTTCGCTCGTTCTCGCGCTCTCGTTCGCTCTCGTGTCCGCTTGTGCCCCTTCGGGGCGAGGAAGTCTTGCGCCTTCGTCGGCGCCTTCGTCCACGACGAGGCCCGAGCCTCGTCCAGTGTATCGCTTCGACTACGTGGTGCGGCTCGCCCGCAAAGACGGGGCGACCAGCGTCGGGAAGTACTCCTTCGGCTTGGAAGAAGGGCGAAACGGTGAAGTGCATCTCGGCGCGAACGTGCCTCTCTCTCGTCAGGAGGGCGCGCCGGTAGCGCGTCGAGACGTGGGCTTCTTGCTCCGGAGCTCGTACGTCGTCTCGAAGGGCGCGGTCCTCCTTCATTGCAACGTCGAGATGAGCTCGGCGGACGACCTCCCTTCCGTGCGCAAGCTCGTGACGAGCGGCGACCTTTCCGTGGCCCCCGGCAAGCCTGCCGTGCTCGCACGTGTGGACGATCCGGACGGACACTTCCGCTACGAAGTGGAGGTCACGGCCACGAAAATGGACGGGCTCCCCCAATGACGAAACGGGCCCTCTCGTCGATTCGAGAAGGCCCGTTCGTGGTTGATTTACCGAGGAAACTTCAGCGTCCGCGCGGGCCGCCGCGTCCGCGGTCGCCGCCACGCGGCGGGCCGTCGCGGCGCGGACCACGGTCGCCTCCGCGAGCCGGTCCGGCCTCGCGCGACGCCATCATGCGCTCTTTGGCGCGCTCACCCTCTTCGCCCTCGGGGAGGGGAAGGAGCTCACGGCGCGAGAGGCGGATTTTGCCGTCGCGACCGACCTCGATGACCTTCACCTCGACCACGTCGCCTTCCTTCATGACGTCGGTCACGCGCTCGACGCGCGTGTGGGCCATTTCGGAGACGTGGAGGAGGCCGTCGGTGCCGGGGAGAACTTCGACGAAGGCGCCGAAGTCCGCGATGCGGGTGACGGTTCCCTTGTAGACGGTTCCGACTTCGGGCTCGGCGGTGAGGCCCTTGATGATGTCGAGGGCCTTTTTCACGGCTTCCGGATCGCTCGAAGCGATGTTCACGGTGCCGTCGTCCTCGACGTCGATGGCGACGCCGGTCTGGTCGATGATGCCCTTGATGGTCTTGCCGCCGGGGCCGATGACCAAGCGGATTTGATCGGGCTTCACCTTGAGGGTGGTGATGCGCGGGGCCCACTTGGAGAGGTCGGCGCGCGGCTGGTTCAGGGTCTCCATCATCTTTCCGAGGATGTGGAGGCGGCCTTCGCGGGCCTGCCCGAGCGCGCGGGTCAAGATGTCGCGCGAGAGGCCGGCGATCTTGATGTCCATCTGGATCGCGGTGACGCCCTTGTTGGTTCCGCAGACCTTGAAGTCCATGTCGCCGAGGTGGTCTTCGTCACCGAGGATGTCGCTCAGGATGGCGAAGCGCTGGCCGTCCGAGATGAGACCCATCGCGATGCCGGCGACAGGGGCCTTGATCGGAACGCCCGCGTCCATGAGCGAGAGGGTTCCGCCGCACACCGCGGCCATCGACGACGAGCCGTTCGACTCGAGGGTCTCGCTGACGATGCGGATCGTGTAGGGGAACTGCGCCGCGTCCGGGATCTGGCGGAGGATGGCGCGCTCGGCGAGGGCGCCGTGGCCGACTTCACGACGACCGGGTCCGCGCAGCGGCTTGGTCTCGCCGGTGGAGAAGGGCGGGAAGTTGTAGTGGAGCAAGAAGCGCTTCCAGCGCTCGCCCGTGAGGCCGTCGATCTTCTGCTCGTCGGCGGAGGTGCCGAGCGTCGTGGTGACGATCGCCTGGGTTTCGCCGCGCTGGAAGAGCGCCGAGCCGTGCACGCGAGGGAGCAGGCCGACCTCGGTCATGATGGGGCGGATGGTGGCCATGTCGCGGCCGTCGATGCGCTTGTTCTGTCCGAGGACGTACTCGCGCACGACCACGTACTTACGCTCGTCGAACTCGGCCTTGATGAGCTTCTCGTTGGCCGCGTACACCTCGGCGCCGAGCTCGGCGGCCAGGGTGGTGGTCATCTTCTCTTTGGCGGACTTGTAGCCGGCGTAGCGCTGAGCCTTGTCGCGGATGAGCGAAGACTCGAGGATCGCCTGGTCCACGATCTGCGGAATGCGCGCGGCGATCTCGTTCGGGAGCTTCGGCGGGGTGAACTCGCGCTTGGGACGACCGATGGCCGCGCGCATGCGCTCGATGAGCTGGAGGATGGGCTGCGCCTGCTCGTGCGCGAACATGAGGGCGTCGATGACGTCCTTCTCGGTGGCTTCGGCGGCGCCGCCTTCCACCATGACGATCGCGCTCTTGCTGCAGGCGACCACGAGGTCGAGGTCCGAAGCGGCCTGCTGCTCGAAGGTCGGGTAGATCACGAGCTCGCCGTCGACGCGCGCGACGCGCATGCCGGCCAGCGGGCCGTCCCACGGGATGTCCGAGATGTGGAGCGCGGCGCTCGCACCGGTGAGCGCGAGCACGTCGGTGGGGTTCACCTTGTCGCTCGAGAGCACGGTCGCGATGATCTGCGTGTCCTTCTTGAAGCCCTCGGGGAAGAGCGGACGGCAGGGGCGGTCGATGATACGCGCGACGAGGATTTCGTCGTCGCGGAGGCGGCCTTCGCGCTTGAAGAAGCCGCCCGGGATCTTGCCCGCGGCGAAGGTCTTCTCGACGTACTCGCAGGTGAGGGGGAAGAAGTCGAGGCCGGGGCGTTCGTCGCCGCACACGGCGGTGACGAGCACGACGCTCTCGCCGTACGTGACCAGGACCGAGCCGTGCGCTTGTTTGGCCAGACGGCCGGTTTCGAAGGTCAGCGGCTTGCCGTTGACCATGACCGATTCGCGAACGAAAGACATGCGGTACCTCTATCGGCCTCGCGTTGGGGCGAGGCGCTCGGAGCAGCGCCCGGTCCTCGTGGCTCCTTTGGTCCTCGGTTCGTGGCCCCGAACGGTGCCCGCGCGAAAGTGGCGGGCGGGCTCGGAGGCAGGAATCGAAGAGCAATAGGTGGCGACGAAGAGTCGGGCAGGGGGGCTCGGGCTCGAACCGTTTCGAGACCGTGCGGGTGAGAAAGGAAAGTCGCCTTGGCAGCGAAAGCGAAGAGCGAAAACGATCGTCGAAAAATAGGCTGAGGCGGGAGGGCCCGAGAGCCGTCCCGCCTCGTGCGGCGTTACTTGCGGAGGTTGAGCGCCGAGACCGTCTTGCGGTACCGGTCGAGGCTCGTCTTCTTCAGGTAGTTGAGAAGGCGGCGGCGCTTCGAGACGAGCTTCAGGAGGCCGCGGCGCGAGTGGTGGTCCTTCGCGTGGGTCTTGAAGTGCTCGGTCAGGTAGCCGATTCGCTCGGTGAGGAGGGCAATCTGCACCTCGGGCGAGCCGGTGTCGCTCTCGTGGGTACGGAATTTCTCGACGAGCTCGGCGGTCTTCTCGGAATGAAGCGGCATGACGTGCTTTCTAGTGAGTGGCCGGACGCAGTCGAAACCGCTAACCCCGGCCGAAGCGCGCGTCTTTTTGGAGACCACGCGCGAGAGTGTAGGCCCTTTCGGGACCTACGAACGGCGCGCAGTATAGGCGACGAGCTTCGCGGGTCAACCGCGATAGCCACGACGTGGTCGATTCTGGAACTTCCCGAAAAGAATCGAGTATCCTTTCGGATCCCGCTCACCCTGGGAACATCTTGCACGAACGGCGCCGGAATCGGGGCCATCGTGCGCGCAGAATGGTAGGTTGAACGCAGTATGTCGTCATTGCCGCGGCGAGGTCCGAGCCCATCGGGGAGTGCATTGCCCCCCGCCGACGCGCGAGCGACCATTCCGCACGTTCAAGGGCGAGCGGTCCGCACCGACACGGACGAGGTGACGACGCTGCTCCAGGCTCCGCCTCCGCGTATGTCGTCGCCGCAGTTCGGGCCGCCTTCGGCGCCACCTTCGCTGCCCAAGTTCTGCAACACCTGCGGAAATCGATTTCCGGCGGAGGTGTTCCTCTGCCCGAACGACTCGATGCCGCTCGTCGCGGACGGCCCGCTCCCCGACCCGGTGGACCCGCTCATCGGTCAGATCTTGAACGACACGTTCCAGATCGTGCGTCTCATCGGCGAAGGCGGCATGGGGCGCGTCTACGAGGCACGGCATCGACGTCTGGCCGACCGTCGTTTTGCCATCAAGGTGCTCCTGCCGGAGTTCGCGCAAAACCAAGAAATCGTCGCGCGTTTTCAGCGCGAAGCCGAGAGTGCGAGCAGCATCTCCCACCCGAACGTGGTGGAGGTGATCGACATCCAGCGCACACGGGACGGCGCTCCGTACATCGCCGCCGAGTTCCTGGACGGTGAAGAGCTCGGCTCGTTCGTCGAGAAGGTCGGTCGTCTCGGCGTGCCGTTCGCGGTGGGCGTCTGCCGTCAGGTCTGCCGGGCGCTCGCCGCGGCTCACGCACGGGGCGTCGTGCACCGCGACATGAAGCCCGAGAACGTCTTTCTGCTGCGCCAGCAACCGGGCGAACAAGGCGTTCCGCGCATCAAGGTGATCGACTTCGGCGTGAGCCGAGTGAAAGACCACGACATCCACTTGACCCAGGCAGGGGTCATCCTGGGCACACCGAGCTTCATGGCGCCCGAGCAAGCGCGCGCCGAGGTGGTCGACGAGCGTGCGGACATCTACGGGGTGGGCGCCGTCCTCTACAACCTCCTCACCGGCGTGCGTCCCTTCGACGCCGAAGATCCGACGCGAACGCTGATCTTGCTGCTCACCGAAGAGCTGACGCCGGCGCGGCAATTGAACCCGGGAATCCCTCCGGGACTCGACATGGTCATGCGTCGCTGCCTCTCGAAGAACAAGCTCGAGCGCTACGCGACGATGAACGATCTCGACGCGGCTCTCGCGCCCTTCGACCCGGGCGATCCGAAGAACCAAGCGCCGCAGAATGCTCCTGCCGCCGGACCCTCGCAGCCGCCGCCGCAGCCGATGCAGGCACCGTCCCAACCTATGATGTACGCGCGGCCTCCATGCCGAGCTACCCGATGGAGACGGAGGCTTCGGCCACGCTTCCTGCGGAGGCGGCGACGACTCTCGGGATGGTGGCGCTCGTGCTCGGTACCGGACGTCCGGGAGCGATTCTGGCTCGAAGAACGCTTCGTCCGCAGGTGATCACGTACGGCGTCGTGGTCTCGGGCATCGTCTTCGTGACGCTCGTGCAGTTCTTACTCGGGCTCGCGAGGGTGGCGCTCGGTGACGGCGCGTTCGAGAGCGCGAGCTCGCTCGTGTTCTTGCACCTGTTCGCCGTAGGCCTCTCGGTGGTCGCTGCGGCACTGGCCGGTCAGCACGTGCGCGAGAAGCTCTGGGACGACGACGGGCGGCTCGAGCCCTTCGCTCAGGACTTGCGCGCGGCGGCGCTCTTCGGCCTCTTCGGGCTCGCGCTCACGCTCGGCTTCTCGCGATGGATGGGCGTGTCCGTCTCTCAAAACGCGCAGGTCGCGGCGTCGGCTGCGTGGGACATCGTCGCCGGCATCGGAGGGGCGTTCTGCGTAGCGGGCTTCATGCTCCGTCGCGTCGCGTTCGGCAAAGAGCCCTCTCGCGCCTCGCTGCCGAGCGTTCCGGGCATGCAAGCGATGCCTGCACGTACCTCACAGATGCCTCCACAGCGTCCTGGACCCTTCGGCTGATCACGTCGGGTGTGCGACGAGGGCCCTAGGGGGCCTCGGCCGAGCCTCGGCCGGGCTCGCGACCGGGTCGAGCGAGATCTTCGGGGGTGGCGTGTCGCGCGGTGCTCGTGACCACGTGACCGTGCTCGAGGTCCACGGTGACGTCGCCCTCGAGATCCGTGCGATGGATCTCCGCCCCAGCAGCGGCGAGTCGCTTGAGCGCCGGAGCGTGCGGGTGACCGTAGTCGTTGTCGCGCGCGCACGAGATCACCGCCACCTTGGCGCCCACCGCCCGCAACAAGTCGGGACTCGAGGCGTGCTTCGAGCCGTGGTGCGCGACCTTCAGGACGTCGGCCGCGAGCTTCTCGGGAGCTTCGAGCAGGCGCGTTTCGGTCGGTCGCTCCGCGTCTCCCGTGAAGAGCACGCGCTCGGCTCCGTTTTCGCTCCGGTGCGTGAGGCGTACGACGACGCTGTTGGCGTTGGGGTCGCTCCGCGTTCCGTGGAACAGCGGCTCGCGAGGACCGAGCACCTCGAGCTCCGTGTGGGCGCCCAGGCCGAAGCGCATCCCGCTTCGGGCGACCACTCGGGGCACGTGCAGGCGCTCGAAGAGCGCGAGGGCCTTCGGGTAGGTCGACGAGGCTTTCTCGGAAAAACCAGGCTCCCAGAGCGCGAGAGGCGCGCTCTTCGTGAGCGACGGGAGTCTGTCGAGCTCGCCTAGGTGATCGGCGTGGGCGTGGCTGACCAGCACCGCATACGGACCGGAAGACCCGAGCTCGGCCACCACGCGGGAGAAGCCGTCTTTGGGGCCGAGATCGATCACCAAGGTCGCGCCGTCGTCGGTGGTGATCACCGAGGCGTCGCCCTGGCCCACGTCGAGAAAGCGTACCCGCGTTCGCCCGCCCGGAATCGGCTCCGTCGGACGCGGCGCCGGGGGCTCGTGCGACGGACCAGGAGCCGGAGGATTCGGCGGAAGAACCACCCGCGGATCGGCACACGCTGCGAACGACACGAGCGCCGCGACGAACGCGGACAGCAGAGGGACCTTTCCGAGGTTCATTCGAGCAGCCATGCGACGATGCTCGCCAGCGTACGCGAAGGGTCGTCGGGCGAGGGGCTCCGCGAAGCGAGTCCGGCTCCCTCGGACGAAGAATCGTGCGCGGTCACGCGCCTCTCGTCGACGAGCTCGCCCCCTCGGGCGGCGAAGCGCATCGCGTCGGGAAGCTCACCGGGATCGAACCATGTTCCGTGTATAATGCATATGTCGACGACGATGCCGGAGCGTCTCCCGAAGCCGCGCCGGGACATGGACGTGTGGCACTGCGGGCAGGGGAGATACGCGCGAGGGTCTCGTTTGCGTCCGGGGTCGCTCGCGCGCTCGTGCGAGAAGAGCGCTGTCGGGGGCTCGTTGGTGGGGATCGTCAAGAGCTCCGCGAGGCGCTCGTGGGTCATCAAGAAGCCCGCGCAGGTGCCGCAAGCGAAGGCTCCGCCGTGTGCATCGGCTTCCCCGAGCGGCTCGTCGCAGCGAAGGCACGGAGAGCGTCGAGCGCGTGCGCGTAGCGAGGGAGAGTCCGCGCGGTTCCGCAGCGCTCGCACGCGCGGGAGCCGTCTCGCGCGCAGGTGGTAACACCCACGGCAGCGCATGCTCCCGAGGCTCACGCTGCACGTGGGGCAGGTGCCTAGAGCGCCAATCCGCTTCATTCGGTCGGCTTTCCGCCGATTTGCGTCGCCGTGCTTCGTTGCTCCTCCTCGCCTAGAGCGCCAATCCGCTTAATTCGGTCGGCTTTCCGCCGATTTGCGTCGCCGTGCTTCGTTGCTCCTCCTCGCCTAGCAGCAGTAGGACTCGTCGTCGCGCCTCGCACGGCTCGCAACTCGGCGAAAATCCTCGGTCACTAAGCGGTTCGGCGCTCTAGCAGCAGTAGGACTCGTCGTCGCGCCTCGCACGGCTCGCAACTCGGCGAAAATCCTCGGTCATTAAGCGGATCGGCGCTCTAGGCTCGCGTCGCATTCCACGCCACAAAACGGACACGCGAACATCGTGGATGTTCGCGTGCGTTCGCCCAATGCCCGATACGGCCCAGCGTCGCTTTCCGAGGTGCTCCGCGAAGCAAGCTTCGGAACGCGGACCTCGGTGCCGCACGCGACACGTCACCGCGCCGCCCGGAAATACCGGGCCTAGCTCGGACGCGCAGCCCGTGCAGCGCAACGGAGGCTCAGAAGCGGGCCTGGATGGCCGTGCCGACGCCCAATCGGTCGGGGCTCTGGAAGGTGCGCAGCGAAGCCGTGCCTTCGCTCGGGTCGCGCACGACCAACGTACCGTTGTTGTCGCGGACGTACTGGACCCAAAGGACGGTGGCGAGCATCTCCGAAACGTCCCACTTGAGGCTGGCGCGCGCCTGGAGAATGGGCGTGCGGTCCTTGTTGTAGGGAAGGATCGACTCGTCGCCCTGCTGACGCACGATGACGGTACGCGAGGCGGTGATGCCTCCGTCGTTGAAGACGCTCTTGAAGGTCGAGGGAAGTTGCAGACCGCCGCCGATGCCCGGGGTGAGGTGCAATTCCTTGAAGTGGTAGTCGGCCGTGACGGCTCCGAAGAGCTCGGGGTCGGTGGCGGCGTCCTTGGGCAACGTTTCGAAGGGAATGAAGCCCGGGACGTTACGCACGACGAAGTTCAGGTTGCGGTAGATGCCGGTGGCGCTGAGGCGCAAGTAGCCGGCCTTGAGCACACCTTGCACGGCGCCAGCCATCGCGAACTGGTCCTTCAACGCGCCTGCGACGTCGAAATCCTTGAGGTGCTGCCCGAGCACCGAGGCTTCGGCGCTCACGCTCCAGGCGAGCTCGCCGGGGGTGTACTTCTCCGGCGCGAAGAGCACCATCGGCTTGTTGGGGTCGTTTCGGTAGAGCTGGAAGTCGATCGACCTGGGCACGGGCATGTTGTCGTGGACGATCAGGCGTGCCGACGAGCCGTACGTGTAGACCGGTCGCCCGCGCACGTCCGTCAGGTCGAAGCGACCCTGCTGGAAGTAGCCCGCGCCCGCGTCGAGACGGAACTGCTTGGTGAAGTCGACGCCCAGGCCGGCCAAAAGACCGTAGTTGGTCTCGCCCACGCGCACGGTCTCGACGTCGCTCTCACCGCCCGGACGCAGCACTTGTTGCGGCTGGATGATGTTGGCGGTCTTGAACGCCAAGTAGGCGTAGAAGCCGTCCATGTCGTACTGGACCTTGAGGCCCGGCGCGGCACCCGACAGGCGCGGGAAGATCGACTGGTTGATCGACGCCGCCGTACCACCCCA
The DNA here is from genome assembly GCA_965225775.1 of Polyangiaceae bacterium. Lineage (GTDB taxonomy): Bacteria > Myxococcota_A > Polyangia > Polyangiales > Polyangiaceae > JAAFHV01. The sequence goes on from OZ245328.1 coordinate 1,267,116, forward strand.
GGAGATGTCGTAGAGGTAACCGAGGCGTACGCGGTCGGTGTCGAGCGGGAAGAAGGTGGCCGACAGGCCTTCCTTGTCGGATTTCCCGGTCTGGTAAGAGAGGCGCAGGTACGAGCCCGAGTCGTAGAAGGCGCCGTTCAGGTTGCCGTTGTTCGACGAGAGCGCCGCCAGATCGAAGCGCAAGACGAGCGACGCTTCGGTGGTGAGCTTGTCGATGAAGGCCGGCATCTTCTTGTACATCACGAGGTGCGTGAGGTTCTCGCGGCCGGTGAAGCGCGAGTTCAAGTTGTCGAAGAACATGCGGTACTGCTGCCGCTCGCCGATGCTGAACGTGGGCGACAGCGGGATGAGCTCGCCGGTCTTGTGGAGGAAGTCGTCGTCACCGAAGGTCCAGGTGAGGCGGGTATCCATGAAGTTGCCGGAGGGCGACAGCACGGGGGTGCCGGCGGCGTGAGCTCCGGCCGTACCGGCGATCTCGGGAATCTTCGGCTCTTCTTTCGGCTTGTCGGCCGGGTCCGTGGGCGAGGCGGACACTCCGATGCCTGCCGCGGCGCTGCCCGTGGCCGCGCCGGCTTCGGGCTTGGGCTTGTCGCCCGGGGGCAAGGCGGGAGGCGTCGCGGGATCCGTGGGCGTCGCGGTCGTCGAAGGCGCCGTGCCGGACGGAGTGGCCGGCTGCGCCAACGCCGAGCCTTCGGTGAGCGCGAGCGCGAAGCACGCGGAGGGAACGGCGGCGATGAGCGAAAGGAGACGAAGCGAACGCATCGAGGAGGACTCCGTGGAGGACCGAAGGGGACGAGTGGTCGACGTTCGCGGAGCTTGGGCCTCGCGCGAGACGAAAAGGGGAGCGAAGGAGCGCAACAGGTCGTGCTCGCGAGAGCGCGATTTCGACGAGGGGGAGAGCGTCACTGCGGGTTTTCCTCCGTGAACGTGCGGGGGAAGACACACGCCTTGTCCGAGGGCAGCGGCGCCTGGGCGAGATCGACCACGACGTCGTCCGCACAGCGAGCTTCGATGGTGAACTGCGAGCCACCCGAGAAGTACGTGAGCGTCCCCGTGAACGAGCGGAGCTTCTGCCCGCGTAGGTCGAGTGGTCGGAACTCGGAGGCCGTGCTGCCGTTGGCCTGGATGTTCGCGGTGCGCTTGCCGTCGGTCACCACCAAGCGGAAGGCGCTACGCGAAGCGAAGTTCGAGTACTCGGTGCACTCGGTGTTGGCCGAGCAGGTGTTGGAGCACGCGGCTTCGGCCGGGTCGTCGAAGAGCAAGCGACCGTCGTCGTTGAGGTCGCAGTTGGTCTCGTTCTCGGTCAAAACGTACTTGGGAAGGCCCGGATTGTCCTTGATGCCCGGGTTCTCCTTCGGGTGACCCGGTCCGAAGAACTTGGTGATTCGCACTTCGAGGCCGTTGTCGGCCGAAGCACGAACGAGCGAAGCCGAGAGCTTGAGCAGGTTCGAGACCTGAGTCGCCCCGGTTGCGTCGACGATGTCCGTCGGGTCGAGCACCTTGGGCTCGGGTACGCCGCACGGGCGAAGCTTCGGGTTCCACTCTTCCAAGGTCCAGGTGGGGAAGCTCACTTGGGTGAAGCCGAAGAACTCGGTGGCGGTGCCCCCGATTGACTTCATGCGGTCGCACACGCGCATGCGAGGCGGCGCGTTGAAGTTGAAGGCGAAGACGCTGTTGAAGCCGCGGTTGTCACTCACGTCGGCGACGTAGAAGCCGTTGGCGGCGATACGCGTGACCACGGTGTTGAAGTCGAACACCTGCGAGCCGTCTTCGCGCTCGTGGAAACCGGTATCGACACGAATGGGCTGCTTCGGATAGGCGGTGGTCCCACCGCTCGTGTTCACTCCGCGCACGTCGGCGATGCGCGGAAGGTTGAAGTAGAGCGTGGGGCTCGCGCCCTCGGCGTAGCTCCCGCCCGCCTCGTCGTCGTCGTTGGCGAAGGCGCAGCCCGGGTCGGCGGGGAAGTCGATCAGGCCGTCCTTGTCGTTGTCGATGCCGTCCGTGCACTGGGGGGGAGGGTTCGAGAGCGGGTCGACGGGAACGTAGCCGGCGTCTTGCGCCAAGATGTACGTCTCACCGTAGGCGTTCTCGAGGTTGACCGTGATGTTCTCGGCGATGCCGTTCTCGAGCTTGACGCTGCGGCCACTCACCCCGTTGCCGGACAGCGACTGCACGTTTCCGGGCTTGGCGCCGATGCGAAGATACCCGTTGAAGCTCGTGTCCACCGCGCCGTCCGCGCGCCGCACGGCCAGGTTGACCACGAAGGGAATCGAACCGTCGAACTTGAGGGGCAAGCGCGCGTAGCGCCCGCCAGCCGTCGCCGGGTCGACCAGGTCGACGCGGACGCGAGCCTTGGTGTCGAGCGAGCCGAAGCCGGAGGAGCAGTCGAGCGCGCCCGTGGCGAGCGTGGCGAGCGCGCCGAGCGAGAGCAATTTGCCGACGATCGAAGCCGAGCGAGCGTTCTTCGCGAGTGCCATGACGGACCTTACGGGATACTTGGGAAGGCGGCTCATCGTCCGATCGTCTCCACGCGGCCGTCGGAGTAGTTGCCGAGCGTCGAGTCGACGCACGAGAGGATCTTGCACTCTTCACCGGCGAGCGAGCAGGCGTTGAGCTTGGTCTTGCATTGTTCGCGGTCTTGGTCGCGAACCCCCTGACACGACTTCTGGTGGAACGCGGCCACGCGGCTACGGCAGTCGGTGCGCACGCAGCGCCCGCTCCCACTCGCGCACGTCGCGCCGGCCTTTGTGCGGCAGAACGAATCGGGATCGGTCGAGCCGGTCTCTTCCGACGAGCCCGCGCAAGCGCAGACCGAGTTGCCGCCGCAGTCGGCGTCCGTGGTGCAAACCCTCAATCCGTCGGCACCGTTCTTCGAGTCCCAACCGCAGGGCTTTCCGGCTCGGAGGTAGTCGGTGAGCGCGTCGCGCTGCTGGATTTTGGTATCGACCTGGGTCGTGTTGCGTTGGAGCACACGGAAGCCCGAGCCACCGCCCGCGAGGTAGGTGCTAGTCGCGAGCTCGTAGAGGTTCGTCTTGGCGATACGCGAGAGGCAGATACCGTCGGTGCCGCCGCCGCTTCGATCGCACTGTCCGGCGTGCACGATGCCATCGGAGCCCTTGCACTCGTCGTCGGTGACGCAGCGCTTGTAGGCGTCGCCGTTGCGAATATGTCCGATGTAAATCTCTTCGGCGCAGGCCCCGACCACGCACTTCTTGGTGTCCTGGTTACAGGTTCCTCCGACCGACGCGCACTCTTCGTCGAGCGTGCACGAAACGTCGGTGTTGCTCGCGCAGCCGGCGCAGTTGAGGCGGATGCGGGCACCGGCGATCTGCACCTGGGTGGTGCAACCACGCGAGGCGGCACGGCGCGCGGTGAAGTCGAACATCTCCTTCACCTCGAGGCCCGAGAGCTGCATCTTGGTGATCGAGTTGTCGAACGGGAAGACGTTGTACATCTGCTCGATCGTGATGGGGCCCGGGTTGATGTCCGCGCGCACACCGGTCGAGTTCGTGAGAGAAAAGTCGGTCTGGACGCCGAGGCGCAGCCACATGGCGGTGGCCACCAAATTGCCGAGCGGCGAGTCGCCGCCGTTGCCCGAGATGCGGCGCGAGCCGTCCGGGCTATAGCCGACCAGAATGTCGAGGTCGGCCGCGGTGTCGAGGCCACGCTTGTACGGCTGGAGCATGTCCACCATGACGGGGTCTTCGGGGACCGAGTCGTCGATGGGGAAGGCTTGGTAGCGGCTCGAGAGGAGCTCGTAGCCGTTGACCGGGTCGTACTCCTCCGGAATGCCGGTCGGCGAGACCTGGGTGGGGTCGTTGCTGAGCACGAGGTCGAGGCGGCCGACGTACTTGGCGAAGGCGCCCGAGTGCGCGATGACCACGCGGCGCGGACGGCAGCGACGCTTGGTCTGGAAGGGATGGTTGTCCGGGTCGTAGTCGCCCGTGGGGCCCTTGAATGCGGGATCGGCGTCGTCTTTGGGGACGGCGTCGGTGTCGACCTGTTGGGTGGGGTCGGGCGTCCAGACGAAGCCCGGGTTGGCAGGATCGGACGAGCAGTCCGAGATCTGCTGCGGAGGGTTGATGACCACGTGGTTGTGCCCACCGAGGACCACGTCGATGCCGGTGGTGTTGCGCACCATGCGCTGGTCGATGTCGAGGCCGAGGTGCGTGAGCATGACGATGAGGTCGACGTGCGGACGCAAAAGGTCGACGTAGAACTGCGCGACCTCGGCCGTGTTGAGCGGCGTGATTCCCGAGCGGTTGGGTTGGTCGAAGACCGACGAGAGGCTCGACAGGTTGGCCATGCCGATGACCGCCACCTTCAAGCCCCCCTGGTTGAAGACCTGGAAGGGGCGGGCGACCGTGCCGAGGAACCCGCTGTTGGGCAGATCGGGGTTCTCGAACTTGTAGTTGGCGGCGAGAACGCCGAAATTCGCCCAGCGTCGCATCTGGTTGGCCACGTTGAGCGCGCCGCGGTCGAACTCGTGGTTTCCGACCACTGCTGCGTCCACGCCCATCGCCGAGAGGGAGCGAACCTCGGGCTCACCGGCGAAGAAGTTGAAGATCGGCGCGCCCTGGAAGCAGTCGCCCGAGTCGAGGTGGAGCACACGCTCGCTCCGTGCGCGCTCGCGCCCGATGACGTACGCCATGCGCGCTACTCCGCCGACGTTCGCCACGCTGTTGAGCTGTCCGAGGCCGAGGTCGGAGTCGACCTGGGTGATGACCTGCTCGAAGGGGATCAGACGCGAGTGGATGTCGGACGTGTGGATGAGGGTGAGGTTGACCTGGCAGGTCTGCCCCTCAGCCTTGCCACACGGGCTCGTCTGGGTCTCGCCGTCGCCACCACAACCGGGGGCGAAAGCGGCACTCCCGGCGATGCCGAGCGCGAAAAGAAGGGAAGTTGCGAAGCGACGTAGGCTGCCCATGCGACGCCGCACCCTAGAGAAGAAACGCGGGCTTCGCACGAAAGATCCGCGCGGTGCGAGCACGTTGGTGACGTCACTCGTCGTGGGGCAACGCCGCTCGTGACGAGGACGAAAGATGCATGCGTCGCGTCAGTGTCGCTCGCCTCCGACAGGCTTCGCCGCGGGCCGACTTTTGGCTCCGAAGTACGACATGTCCCGACCGAGAGCCGGGTCCGCGTGCGCGCAAAGACACTCAGGCCTCGAGGAGCCCCTCTGCGAGATCCTCGAAGCGACTCGCGAAGGCGTCGGCGAGACACGCGGTGATCTCCTCGGTTGCCGAAGCGGCCATCGCGGTCCGCGCCGCAGCCTCGAGCTCGGCCAAGCTGACCCTCGAGAGGGCCTCGCGGAGTGCGGGAATAGCCGCGCTCTCCATGGAGAGCTCTCGCACTCCCAGCCCGACCAAGAGGCTTGCGTGAAGGGGGTCTGACGCCATCGCGCCACATACGGAGAGCGGGATCGCACGACTCCGGGCGGCCTGCACGACGCCCCGCGCGAGCCGCACAATCGAGGGATCGAGCGGGGAGGCGAGATGAGCCAGCGTTCGGCTGGTTCGATCGATGGCCAGCGAGTACTGGACGAGGTCGTTGGTTCCGAGGCTGAAGAAGTCCGCGTAGCGCGCGAACACGTCCGCCATGATCGCCGCGGCGGGCACCTCGATCATGGCGCCCAAGGGAATCGGGCGCACGTCGTGGCCGAAGCGCTCGCGCACCTCGGCCTCGGCGCGTCGAAGCAGCGCCTTGGCGCGCACGAGCTCGCCCACGGTGGAGACCATGGGAATCATGATGCGCACAGGACCGTGCAGCGACGCGCGCACCATGGCGCGCAGCTGGACCAAGAACACGTCCGGCTTCTCGAGTGCGAGGCGAATCGCGCGAAGTCCGAGGGCGGGGTTCATCTCGGGTGGAAGCTGGAACGTCGAGGCGAACTTGTCGCCGCCGATGTCGAACGTGCGAAGCGTGACCGGCTCGGGGGCGAACACGCTCACCACCGCGCGGTAGGCTTCGTACTGTTCGTCTTCGGTGGGCAGGTCGGCGCGGTCGACGTAGAGAAACTCGGTTCGGTAGAGCCCGATGGTTTCTGCGCCATTTTTTCGGGCCAAATCGGCCTCGGCGGGAAGCTCGAGGTTCGCCACAAGGCGAACGCGCTGGCCACAGGCAGTGCTCGCGGGGCCGCGGTCCGAGTAGCGACCGAGCAGCCGTTCGGCGCGCGCGCGGTGCCGGAGATTTCGTGCATCGGCATCGACCTCGTCTTCCGGCGAGGGGTTCACGATGACCGTGCCGGTCAGGCCGCAAACGATGACGCGATCGCCCGTGCGCACCTCGGCGAGGGCGTCTTTCACGCCGACCACGCTCGGGATCTCGAGCGCGCGCGCCATGATCGACGTGTGGCTGGTGCGCGAGCCAATCTCGGTCACGAACCCGAGCACGGGCTCCTTGGCCATGCCGGCGGTGTCGGCTGGCGAAAGGTCACGTGCGAAGAGGATCATGGGCTCGGACAGACCGAGCGTGGGGGGCGACGTGTCTCCGACCAGGGTCCGGAGCAGGCGGTCGCAGACGAAGCCCACGTCGTGGACGCGCTCTGCGATGTAGGCGTCCGCGCCGTCGTGGTCGGCCGCGGCGAAGAGTCGACCGAGATCGTCTCGCGCCTCGGAGACGGCCCATTCTGCGCACTTCCGATCGCGACGAATCTTACGCTCCACGCGATCGTGGAGCATCGGATCGGACAACATCAAGAGATACGCGTCGAGCACCGGTGCGGCGGTGCGCGAGCTCGCGGGCATGTTCTCTGCGACCGTCTTGATTTGGTCTTGGGCGATGCGTGCCGCGGTCCGAACGCGCTGGACCTCTGCTTCGCACTCGTCGTCCGCGACCGTGCGCCGAAGGAAAGCCGAGCGACCTCCACCGAGCACGAGTGCACGGCCGACCGCGACGCCTGCCGAGCCCGCGACGCCCGTCAGCACGACACGGTCACGGGGAAGCTCGGTCTGGCTCTGCGGTGCGGAGGGCGGTCCTGCGCTAGGGGAAACGGCAGGTGGCGTGCTCCCGAGAGGCGCGCGGTCGTCTTCGCTCATGGGCTCAGGTCGCCTCGCCGAAGCGTTCGGCGATGAGTCCGCCGATCGCACTGACGCACTCTTCCGAGCGAACGCCCGTAGCGCGAATTTCGACTTGGGTTCCCTTCGAGCCACAAAGGAGAAGCACTCCCATCACGCTCTTCGCGTTGGCGGTCTGGCCCTGGTGCGAGATGGTGACCTCGCACGGGAAACGCGAGGCGAGCTGCACGAGCTTGGTCGCCGCACGCGCGTGCAGACCGAGATCGTTGACGATGGTGAACACGGACGCGTGAGAGTCGTCGCTCATGGTGCGCTCCTATCGGGCTCGCTGGGCTCGTCGTCGGGCACGTCGGGTTCCCGAGGTGGCAGCGGGTCGGGGAACGACGACAGCTGCGGACGCATGGGACCCTTGCCGCGCAACACGTCGCGGTGCCGCACGCGCACGTCCGAGCCGAGGGCGCGCGCGAGCTCTTCGGAGATCACGACCGACCGATGCCGACCGCCGGTGCAGCCGATGCCCACCGTGAGGTAGCTCTTTCCCTCGCGCTCGTACTTGGGGATGACGTACCGCAAAAGGTCCGTGGTCTTGGCCAAAAGCTCGTGCGCCTCCGGCTGGGCGAGAACGAACTTCCGTACGCGAGGATCCGTGCCGGGCAGGGGTTTCAGCTCGGGCACGAAGTACGGGTTCTCGAGGAAGCGCACGTCGAACACGAGGTCGGCGTCCACCGGGGGACCGTACTTGAAGCCGAACGACACGATGCGCACCGACATGCGCGCTGCCGTGGCCTCGGGCCCGTACTGCGCGATGATGGCGCGGCGGAGCTCGTGCACGCTGAGCCGCGTGGTGTCGATGACGCGTGTCGCTCGTGCTCGGAGTGGAGCGAGACGCTCGCGCTCGAGCGCGACGCCCTCGAGCACGCCGAGCGAGCCTCCTTCTCCGCCCTCGTTCGAGAGCGTGTGCGGCCTGCGCGACTCCGAGAAGCGACGCACCAGGGTCTCGTCCGAGGCGTCCAAGAAGAGCACCTGGAGCTCGCCGTCGTTCTCGATCTGCTTGAACGTATCGGCAACCTCACCGAGGAAGGCTCGGACACGCACGTCGATGCCGAGCGCGATGCGCAGGATTCCTCCGCGCTCGCAAAGACGAACGGCGTCCGTTGCCAGCGCGGTAGGCAGGTTGTCGATGCAGAAGAACCCGAGGTCTTCGAGCGCGTGGAGCACGGTGGTGCGTCCTGCTCCCGACAGCCCGGTGACGACGACGACGAGCGGTTTCGCTTGTGGGGTCGTCATTCTTCGTCCTTCATCTTGGTGTAGTCCGGGAGGGGGAGGACCGCGCTGCTCTCCGGGGCTTCGACCCGGAGGCGCCCGAACGAGAGCGTTCGACGTCCTGGAGTAGCGTAAGGAGACGAGGGCTCGATCGCCACGGGCGGCGGGCAGATCGACTCGCCTTCGATGGTGCGTGCCGCCGGCCGGTCCGACTCCGCCGTGATGCCCTCGCGCTCGGCGCGAAGGCGCTCGAGGAAGGTGCGGGCGCTGAACGTTCCCGCGCGGCGCAACAGCTCGTCTCGGGCGGCCATCTCCAAAATGGTACCCATGTCGCGACCAGGGCGCACGGGCACCGTGAGGAGACGGATGGGCGTGCCGAGAATCTCGTGGTGGGCGTCGTCCACGCCGAGTCGGTCGTAATCGCGCGTCTCGCTCCACTCTTCGAGGCGCACCACCACGTCGATGCGTTTTCGCGCGCGCACGGCCGTGACGCCGAACATGTCTTTGATGTTCAAGATGCCGAGGCCGCGCACCTCGACGTGATGCCGGAGTAGGCCGTCCGCCGCGCCGAAGACCGTGCCCGGAGGTCGGAAATCGCACCGGACCACGTCGTCGGCGACCAGGCGATGCCCGCGCAGCACGAGCTCGAGCGCGCACTCGCTCTTGCCGATGCCGCTTTTGCCGAGCAGCAAGATGCCCACTCCGAACACGTCCACGAGCACGCCGTGCAGCTGCGTGGTTGGCGCGAGTAGTTCGTCGAGGACGGCGTGCAGCGCGTTGATCGTGCGGCTCGTGGCCGCCTGAACCACGTAAAGAGGCGTGTTGCTCGCTTCGGCGGCCGCCACTAGCGGAAGCTCGGGCTCGATGCCGCGCGTGATGACCACCACGGACAGCCCTAGACCGAAGAACGCCCGACAGGCGCGGCTTCGCGCTTCGGGCGTGAGCGTCTCGAGGTAGGAAAGCTCGGTCTCCCCGAGGACCTGCACTCGGGTGGGGACGAGGCCGCGAAAGTGTCCGGCGAGCGCAAGTCCGCTCTTTTGGACGCGAGGGTGGTGGAGGGGACGATCGAGCCCTCCTTCTCCGGCGACCAGACGTGCCGGCACGGCCAAACGAGCGTCGCCGAGGACCTCGCGCACCGTCACGTCGCGTAGCTTCGGTGGGTCGGAGGGAGGAAACCTAGCGGGGCGCTCGGTGCCGTCGCCCGGTCTCACGCCGAGCTGCCTTCGTGGGAGGCCACGAGCTCGAACGCGCGCTCCGGGCCGTCGGCCGAGAGCAGCTTTTCGCGGAAGTCTTTGTCGCGCATGAGCTTCGAGATCCGCGCGAGCGTACGAAGATGTTCGCCTGCTTCGCTCTTCGGACCGACCACGGCGAAGAGGTGATGCACTTTGGCGTCGTCGATGGCTCCGAAGTCGAGCCCTTCGGGCACGAGCAGCAGCGCGGCGATGCGATGGTCGATGGGCACGTAGCCGTGAGGAATGGCCACGCCGTCGCCGATGCCGGTCGAGTGGAGCTCCTCGCGATCGCCGAGCACCCGCTCGAGCTCGCGTTCCGGAACTTCGCACCCTTTGGCAAGCAAGGCCGCGAGCGCACGGAGCGCTTCACGTTTGTCGAGTGAAGAGCCGCGCACCACGGCGACTCTCTCTTGGGCGAGCATGTCGGAAAGGCGCATGACGAAAGTCGGAAGTTCGAGAGCACGTTCGTGAGCGGCCCGACGCGCCGCCCCGAAACCCGGGTCGGGCGCCCACGTTCGCACCGTAAGTTTTTCTGGGGACGGGCCTCGAAAAGTGCTCGTTCTCTTGTCCACCCGTCGCATCGTCGCGGACCGGGCTCGAATCGAGCGAGGTCCGCGCCGAGGGTGCCTTTCGTCAGGTCACCGAAAGAGGCGTGATCGACCGATCCACGATCGAGTCACGCCACGATGCGAGTGGGTTGGCTCCTCATTCCTCGGCAGGGTCGGGGAGGAGGCGCTCGGAGGCGCGCTCGGCGCCCTTCTTCGCGCTTCGCTCGGCGCCTTTCGTCTCACGGATTTGACGCTCGAGCTTGTCGATCACGCGGTCGACGGAGGCATACATGTCCTCGGTTTGCTCGTGGGCGTGGAAATGCTCGCTTCCGGAATGGACCTCGACCTCGGCCAGATGAAGCGACTTTTGGCAGCTCAGAGTGACTTGCGCCTTCATGGGTTGGCGCAGAAACTTCTGAAGCTTGGCGACTTTTTCCGTCGCGTAGCCTTTCACCGACTCGGTCGCTTCCATCTGACGGAACGTGATCGCAATGTTCATGCGTACCGACCTCCTGACGGCCCACGCGAGCGGTGGGACCGCGCTCTTTCTGGGAGAAGCCCTCGCGTCAGCTCGGGCATTCCATAAGAGTAGAGTCTTTTTTCGGGACTCGCGTGCCCTTTCCACTCGATCGCCACCGATTTTTCACCGGACGCGAACAGGAGGGTGGAAGCGGGAGCCACGTGAGCGACGAAGGGAACGCCGAAGCGCGTGCGAGCCCTCCGTCGCGGCAGACGCTCAGAAGTGCTTCTTCCGTCGACTCGAAGCCAAAATGCCGAGCATTTCGCGGTACTTTGCCACGGTGCGTCGAGCGATCTGGATACCTTCGCTCTTGGTGAGAAGCTCGACGATGGCCTGATCGGACAGCGGGTTCTGCTTGTCCTCGTCGTCGATGATCTTCTTGATGGCCTGCTTCACGCTCTCGGAGGCGATGTCTTCTTCGGCCACGCGACGAATCGACGAGTTGAAGAAGTACTTGAGCTCGAAGAGGCCCTGCGGCGTGTGCACGTACTTGTTCGTGGTCACGCGGCTGATGGTCGACTCGTGCATGCCGACGGTCTCGGCGATATCGCGCAGGATCATCGGCTTCAAGTGGGCGACGCCCTTCTCGAAGAACTCGCGCTGCTTGTCGACGATGCACTCGGTGACGCGGATGATGGTCTTTCGGCGCTGCTCGATGGCGCGGATGAGCCACTGGGCGTTGCGGAGCTTCTCGCCGATGAACTCTTTGGCGTTCGGGTCTTTGAGCAGCTGCTTGGTCAGGTTCTCGTTGATGTAGAGGCGCTGCACGCCGCGGTCGTTGTCGCTGACCACGAACTTGTTGGAGGCATCCTTCACCACGTAGACGTCGGGGGTGATGGCGATGCTCTTGTCGTCCATCTCCGAGAAGTTGCGAGCCGGGCGGCTCTCGAGCTTCTGGATCTCCTTGACCGCTTCGTAGATCTCTTCCACCGGGACCTTCAGGTCGCGCGCGATGGCTTGGTAGTTGTGCTTCTCCAGGTTGTGGAGGTGCTTTTCGATGATGGCTAGCTCGAGATCGTCGCAGCCGAAGATCTCCGCCTGAACGCGGAGACACTCCTGGAGATCGCGCGAGCACACGCCCACCGGGTCCCACTCCTGCATGATGCGGAGCACCTCGGGAGCGTCTTCCGGATCGAGGCCGGCCTCTTCGGCGAGCTCTTCGATGGTGAGGTCGGGCGTACGGCCTTCCGGGCGATCGATGCCTTTGAGGTCGAGGAAGCCGTTCTCGTCGAGGTTGCCCAGGACGAGCTCCGCGAAGCGACGCTCGGCCTCGGTGAAGTCGCTCATCTGCAGCTGCCAGCGCAGATGATCGACCAGCGACGTTTGTTTGGTGAGGTTCTGCTCGATGGGCGGGAGCTCGTCGAAGCCTCCGCGGTTCGAAGGCAGGGCCTGCTGCAGCGTGCGGTTCTCGAGGAACTGCTCCCAGTCGATGTCCTGGACGCGCTTCTCGTCGGTCTTCGCCTCGGCGGAGGTGGCGCGCATGCGCTCCTCCATGCGGTCGACGAGGCGCTCGCCCTCGGCGTTGCCGGTGCCCGAGTCGATCTGGGTCTCACGGCTCCGTGCGCGCGGGTCGATGTCGTCGTCCGCGAGGACCGGGTTGCCGTCGAGCTCTTTGCGGATCTCGTCGATGAGCTCGAGGCGAGACAGCTGCAGAAGGCGGATCGCCTGCTGGAGCTGAGGCGTCATGACGAGCTGCTGACTGAGCCGGAGTTGCTGTTTGATCTCCATCGCCGGTGTCCTTCGGTTGCGTCGGGAAAGGCGCCCCTACCGAAGAGTAACAGTCTCGAAGCGATGCGATAGCGATAATCGTGCCAATCGTTGATTTCCGCGGAGATTGCTTGACAAGACGCGTACTCTGCGGTGGGCGAAGACTTTTCGTTTCGCCACGGCTCTTCGCGTCACGACACCGCGACGTGGCTCGACAAGGTCCCCAAATACCGGCCGCGCACCACCTCGTGATCGCGGAACTCGTCCGGCGTGCCCGAGGTGACCACGGCGCCATCCAGTAGGAGCACCGCTTCGCTGCAGATGCGCAGCGCCTCTTCCACGTGATGGTCGGCGAGGACGACGGCGACCCCGTCCTTCGCGAGGCCCGCGAGGAGATCCCCTAGGCGGGCGGCGTGTGCGGGATCGACCCCCGCGAAAGGCTCGTCGCAGACGACCACGCGAGGCGACCCGGCCAGCACCCTCCCGAGCTCGAGGCGCCTTCGTTCTCCGCCCGAGAGCAGGCCCGCGCGCGTGCCGAGGTGCCCGTCGAGCTCGATGCGCTCGGCGAGCTCACGGGCCGAGCGGTCGTCCGGTGCGCCCTTGGCGACGCGCACGAACGTCGCGAGGTTCTGCTTCACGTCGAGGTCCCAGAGCACACTCGGGCCCTGCGGCATGTAGCCCAAGCCGAGTCGGGCACGCACGTGCAGCGGTTCGTCGGTCACGTCGCGTCCGGCGAGGCGCACGCGCCCTTCGTGGTCTCGGTCTTCTCCGACCAGCACACGAAAGAGGGTGGATTTTCCCGCGCCCGAAGGTCCGAGCAGCCCGGTCACGGTGCCCGGCCGAAGCTCGAGCGACACGTCGCGGAGGATGCGTTTTTCGTCTCGCTCGACCACCACCCGCTCGGCCGACAGCGCCGGAGCGAGGTCCGGAGTCTCGGCGGGCTCGACCGTTTCTTCGTCGCTCACGGGCCTTTGGGAACCGGGATCTGGCCCTTCACCTGCGTGGCCGTGACCTTCGCGGTGAGGATGTTGATGGTCGCGCTCTCGGCTTGGAGAAAGCCCTGTCCGCGGGAGAGCTTCACGCCACCGCGCAGCTCGAGCACCTGCTTCGTGAGGTCGAGCTCGACCTCGGGCGCCTCCGCGTGAACGCCGCGTACGTCGGCGGCCACACCGCCCGAGCCCTTCGCCCAGCTGAGATGGGGCGCGTGGTCGAACTTGAGGTCGAGGCGTGGGCACTTCACGGACAAATCGCCCTTGGCGAGCAGCACGTTTCCGGTGAGCACGGCGGTCTGCGCGGATACGTCGACCTCGAGCTTCTCGGCTTCTACGCGGACGTCTCCGCCACCGACCTGCAGGATCGGATCGGCCTCGGCCGCGCCCGGGAAGGCCACCGGCGAGACCAAACAAGCGGCGAGCACGGCCACGAGAAGGCTCGCGCCGGCACCTTTCTTTTTCGGGAGAACGCGAAGGAACGAAGCCATGCCGTAAGGAGCGTATCAGCTCAGGCCGGTCTCGACACGAGCTTCTCCGAGACGGAGCGGAGCTCGTCGACCATGCCGCGGGCGGTGGCGGCACGCGCGGGCGCCGTGGCGAGCGAGAAGAGCCGCTCGGTCAGCGTGACCACCGCGCTCCTCGCCAAAGGAAAGAGCGCGTCGGCCGCGCCGCCTGTCGACGCGAAGGTGCGCACCAGAGCGCGCGCCATGGGCAGTCCCTCGGACTCGGCTCGTGCAACCTCGCGATCGCCCTCCCAGCCGAGCTCGGCCAGCACGCGGGCGAGCGTGGGCGCCAGGTGGAACGTCGCGCGGTCCACGCGGTAGCGATACAAAACCGGGTCTTTTTCCAGGGCGTCGTCGTCGCGTCCGGTGGCGATCACGTCGAGGTCGCGCTTCCACGCGAGGGCCCCGCGCGAGAGCGCACCGGCCACGCGCTGGGCGGTCTCGTCGATCTCGCGATCGAGCTTGGCCGCACGCTGCGCGAAGGCCTGCGCACGACGAAGCGTGGTTTCTTCGCGTGCGGCTTCGTCTTTCGAGAGCTCGAGCGCGCTCGTCGCGAGCTTTCCCACCACCCGTGCCGCCCGCAAGCGCAGCGCGCGCTCCTTGAGCTCGCTGCTTTTTCCGAGGATGGTCGCTTCGACCAACTCCTGCACGCGTTCCCAGCCGGACGCGGCGAGGGCCGCTTGGTCGCCGAGCTTTCCGGCGAGCGCGAGGCGAGCGCTGAGGGCGAGCGGCTCCCGCCAGGACGAGAGCCCCGCGGCCTCGAGCGACGCGCGCACCATGCCCATGACTTTCTCGAGGTCGTCCGGCTTCAGCCGGTCGGCCTTGTTGACCAGGATTTGCACGGGCAAATCGAGCGCTTTGGCCTCCGCGAGCACGGCCTCTTCGCTCTTTTTCATGGGCTGGCTCGCGTCGAGGAGCCAGATGGCGAAGTCGGCCTCCTCGAAGGCCTCGCGTGCGGCGGCCGCGTGTCGCGGATCGGGCGCGTTGAAGCCCGGCGTGTCCAGGATTTCGACCTGCGTGAGGGACGAGAGGGGCAGGTGGATCTCGACGCGTCGCACGTTGCCCGAGTCGAGCGACTTGAGGGTTTGTCGAAGCTCGGTGACCGGCAGGATGCGGTCGCGTGTCTCGGCCTCCGACAGTCCTTCGGTAGGCGGAAAGAAGAAGATTTTGGCCAGGGGATCCGGCGCATAGCGCAGATGATGGAGCGTGGCCGTGGTGGGCAAGACGCCGGTCGGGGCCACGTCCGCGCCCATGACGGCGTTGATGAACGTGCTCTTGCCGGCGTTGAACTCGCCTACGATCGCGACACGAACCGGCCGCGTTCGCTCGATGGTGAGCTCGGCGAGGCGAGTGGTCGCTTCGAGGTCGTGTAGGGCGCGCGCTTGGCCATCGAGGCGTGCGAGCAACCTCGGCCAGTCGGTCATTCCGACCGGGATCCAGCGGCCCACGATCTCGTTCCGGATCGCCTCGGCCCACGGAAGGGCGCGCTGCCCTGTCACGTCGCGAAGCTCGTCCAAGATCGCCTCGGCCTGGGAGGGGTCGGCGATGCGCTCGGGGGTGGGAATTTTGCGAGCATCGGCCACCACTGGACCTGCATCCACGTTGTCCGGAAACGCGCCCAGGGCGAGAGCGAGCGAGACCGGATCGCGGTCTTCGAGTGCGGCATCGAGCAGCGGTCGCGCGGCCTGTCGATCGCCCGATGCGAGGGCTTCACGAAGGGCTTTTCGTGCTTCGTCGCGCCGACCTTCGGCCTGGGCGAACGCGGCTCGCCAGCGGGCCTCGGACTCTTCCGGCTGCCCCTCGAGCACCGTCTTGATGCGCGCGCGAACCTCGTCCGTCGACGCGATTCGCGAGAGAGCGTCCGCGAGTGCTTCTCCGGCTCCACGAGCCTCGAGCACGAGCGCCCGAAGCAGCTGTTGAAAGGCCTCCGGGCGTCCTTCGAGCGAGAGCGCACGTCCGCGCGCCAACGCGCCTCGTCCGTCGGTGGTCGGGCTCTCGAACGTCGCGAGCCAGCGTTTTGCGGCGTCGACGTCGCCCAACGTGAGGCGCGCTTCGGCTCGGCGCAGCGCGACCTCGGGCGAAGCATCGTCGGCGACACGCTCGAGCCAGAGCTCGGCGCGCACTCCGTCACCCCCGCGAATGTCGAGATCGGCGAGCGCGAGCAAGGCCTCGCGGCGAGCTTCGCTGCCTCCTTCGGCCACGGTGAGCGCACGAACGTAGGCCTCGCGAGCTTCTTCGCTCTCGTCTTCGACCGTCTCGCGCACGCGTCCGAGGCGCACCCACACGTCGGCGCGCGAGGGAACGCGGCTCGCGAGCTCTTCCAAGGTGAGCGAGAGCTCCGCGTCGAGACGCCCCGCTTCGCATGCGTCCGCGAGCAGCGCGAGCCCGATCGGCGACCCGGGAACCTTGGCCAGCAGCGCGTGCGCTTGCGCCCTCGCGCGCATCGGCTCACCCGCGGCGAGCGCGGCTTGCCCGTCTTTCAAGTGCCCTTCGGCACCGGCGAGGGCGACTTCGACCCGACCCATCCAACGTTCGATCGTCTCGGCGAGCTTCACGTGACGACGATACGATGCCCGGTGGCCTTTGGGGATCTCTTGGTGGAGGCAGCGCTCAGCCGAGCTCTTCGCGGTCGAGCAGCGAGGTCACGAGCCCTCGGTCGAGCCGCAAGACGAGCACCTTCTCCCGCTCCACGACCACGAAGCCCTTGGCAGCTCCACGCGGCTTTTTGAGGTATTTTCGCGGCGTGTACTGCACGTCGACCACGGCTTCTTCGCGGGCGTCCGAAAAATGGGCCGCGAGGTGTGCGGCCTCGACGAGCGCGCCCTCGGGAGGGGACTTGCCCTTCTTGAGTGGCACGATCACGTGCGCCCCGCGTTTGTCTTTGGCATGCACCCAGAGGTCGTGAGGGCTCGCGATGCGGAAGGTGAGCGCGTCGTTGTCTTCGGATCCGCGTCCCACGAGGAGTGCGATGCCCCGGGTAGAGAGGAACGTCCGAAACGGTTTGCGTTCGTCGGGGCCCGTGCGCCGTCCGTGGCGAGTCTCCGCGAGTGCACCGACTTCCGGCAAGACGAGGTCGCGCGGTGCGGACTTCTTTGCGTCGCGAGCGAGGTCCTCCACGGCCTCGGCGGTTTCGGCCGCTCGAATGGCGTCGGCTGCGCTCGTGAGGGAAAAGATCGCCTCGTAGGTGTCCGAGAGACGCCGCTCGGCGACCTCGCGTCCGATCTTGAGGCGCTTGGCTTTTCGGAAAATGGCCTCGATCTGTGAGCTCGCAGGCTTGGCCGGGTCGAGCGGCACCACGAGCGGAACGGGCTCCCCGGTCGACCAGTCTTCGACCTCGAGCGAGGTCTGGCCACGCTTCGCGGTTTTCGCGGCCGGGATGAGCCAGGACGCTTTTGCAGCCAGCGCTTCGGTGGCGGAGATTCGCTCGAGATCACCCTCGATGGCGGTGGCGCGGCGCTCGAGACGCGTGCGTGCTCGCGCGATGGCCTTGGTCAGCTCTTCTTTGCGAAGTGTGGTGCCGAGCTCGGCGAGCGCGGGCAGGTGCATGCGCGCTTCTTCGGCGTAGGTCTCGAGCGTGCTCGAGTCGGGCGAGGCGAGGGGCGTTTCCCCATCGAGCGGAGCGACGTCTCGCACGAGCGTGACACGGCCACTTCGCGCGTCGAGTCGCGCAGGCTGCCCGGACGAAAGCACCAGCGAGAGGTGTCGCGGGCCTCGACCGACGAGCTTTGCGCCGACGAGCTCCGCTCCGCGAGCCTTGTCCGTCGGGATTCCTTTGGGAACCCGTCCACCGAAGGCGCTCCGACGTGTTTCCGCGTCGATGACGAGGCAAGCGGTATGTCCCTTCATGGCCGAGAGGACCACGATGCGCGTCGCGCCCGGCTCGCGCGCCTTCAAAACCGCAACGAGGTCCCCGAGGTCGGCCTCCTGGACCATGGCGAAAGCCTGATCGGAGCTCTCGTCCACTGTGTCTTCCAGGTCGTTCATGCCTGCGCACGCCTATAGCGCGGAGCGCGGAAGGTTCGCTATCGTACGAGCCGCGCGCGGCGTCTTGGCCCGCGAGGGTTCGTGAAGGAGAGCGGGAGTCGAGTGGAAAAGAGAGGCTTCCCTCGAGGTCAAACGACCGCCTCGCGCATGAAGGCGCTCTTCGCCCGCTACGAAGTGGAGAAGGGGCGGGCCGAAGCCGAGGCGTGGCTCGCGACCGCGCGTATTCGTCCCGAAGAGCTCGAGGACGAGACCCGTCTCTTTCCGCTCGTCGCCCTCGCGCGCGCGCTCGACACCTACGTGGAGAAGCTCTCGCTCGAGGGCCTTCGTGCGGCCGGGCCGGGGTTCATCGCGAGAGACAACCTCGGGCTTTGGTCGAAGCTCCTCCGCGGCGCGACAACGCCCGAGGCAGCCTTTTTGCGTCTCGACGGCACCGAGAGCGAGTACGGCCGGACCACGCTTTGGGAAACGGTCGAGTCGCGTCCGGGCCTCTGGCGCGGGCGTGTGCGCATCGCCCACGATCCGCGCCTCGAGCAATCCGAGAACCTGGCCGAGCTGCGCGCGGTCGAGCTGTCCATGGTGCCGTGCCTATTCGGGCACCCTCGAGCCGACGTGCGGCGCGAGGGCTCGCTCACTCAGCAAGACTACACGGTGACGTGGGCGCTTCCGGTCGCGCCTTCGCGCACCATGGGCCTCGGAGGCGCGCTGGGCGCCGCGCTCGGCGCGATCCCCGTGGCCTTCGTCGGCCATGGCTATGCGGTCGCGTCCGTCGTGGCGCTGGCGGCGCTCGGCGCGGGGGCTGGACACGTCTTCGCGAGCGACCGCCGGGGCAAGGTCGAGAGCCGGGCGCAGTCGCTTCGGGTCGCGGCGCTCGAGCGGAGCCTCGTGCTGAAAGAGCTGCGTGAAACCGGCGCGGCCGGCGATCTGGTCGGCACGGTGGTGGCCGGTCAATACCGCCTCGGAAAGAGCATGGGCTCCGGCGCCACCGGCGTCATCTACGAAGCGGTGCGTATCGCGGACGACCTGCCCGTCGCGGTGAAGCTTCTGCGTGCCGCGGCCGCTCACGACACCGTGGCCTCCGACCGCCTTCGTCGCGAGGCCGAAGCACTCGGGCTCGCGTGGCACCCGAACGTGGTCGAAGCTCTGGATCATGGGCATTTGCCCGACGGATCGTCGTACCTCGTGATGGAGCTCCTGCGCGGACGTTCGCTCTCGGAGCGTCTCACCGAACGCGGTGGTCGCATCTCGGAAGACGAGCTCTTGCGCATCGCCTTGCCGCTCGCTGAGGCCCTGTCGGCGGTACACGCCGCGGGCGTGATTCATCGGGACTTGAAGCCGAGCAATCTATTCTTGGTCCGCGAAGACGACGGAAGCGAGATCGTGAAGATCTTGGACTTCGGGATCGCACGCGTCGAGTGGGAGGAGATGCGCATCACCAACCTTGGCGCGCCCATGGGTACACCGGGCTACATGGCCCCGGAGCAAGAAGCGGGTGGCGAGGCCGATGCGCGGGCCGACCTCTATTCGCTCGGGGCGACCTTCTACGAGTGCCTCGTGGGCGAGCCTCCCTCGGCCGACCAAACCGGGCATTTTGCCGCCATCGATGCGTCCGACGGCGCTGCCGCGAGCGGGGTTCGCAAAAGTGCGAGCCCGGTGTCGCCCGGGTGGCGCACGATCCTCGAGAAGTGTCTCGCGAAGTCACCCGACGAGCGCTATCCGGACGCGCGAGCGCTCGTCCGTGCGCTTCGCGGTCTGCGAGCTCTCGGTGGGACGCAAGTCGCTCCGTCTGGATCGAGCGGCGCGGAGCCTGGTCAGGCGACCTGACACTCGTGACCGGTCGGCATGCGCGGACGCTGACGGATCCGAGAGGGAAGGGTATGCTTCGGATAAGCACTTTCCTTCGTGATTTCGCTCTTCACCTCTCGCCTTCGGGGTTCACGCGGCATGCGCACTTCGTTCCCGCTTTTGATGCTCTCGACGCTCCTGGCCGCCTGCAATCTCGGTGGTTCCGCTCAAACGCCGCAGCAGGGCTATCCGCAACAGGGGTACCCGCAGCAGGGCTACCCGCAACAGGGCTATCCGCAACAGGGGTACCCGCAGCAGGGCTACCCGCAACAGGGCTATCCGCAACAGCCGCAGCAAGTTCCGCAGCCGCAGCCCCAACAGCCCGCGCCCGCCGCGGCACGCCCGCTCTTGCCGCCGCTCATCGGCTCCGCGGCGATGCAAGCCGAGCTGCGTTCGGTGTTGAGCGAGCTCATCGCCGCGCTACCTGCGGACAAGCAGGCCAAGGTGCGGGGCATTCCGGCGGTGTTCGATCCGTCGTTCGAGGTCAATGCGTTCGCCGGATGTGACGACCGCGGCGCTCCCTTCATGGCGGCCACGGAGGGCATCTTGGAGGCCATCGATGCGATCGCGCAGACGCGCGCGACCGACGAGCTCTTCGGAACGAAGACCTACGATGCCTATTGCAATGCAGTCATCCCCGAGCTGGTGAAGAGCGAGACCGCTCGCGCCGCGCTCCCACAGGGCATCATTCCCACGCAATACGGCGGGGATGCGCGGCGCTGGTCGCGCGCGCACGAAATCTTCGACGATGTTCTCGCGTTCACGTTCGGGCACGAGCTCGCGCACCACTATCTGGGACACACCGGCTGCGCGCAGGGCCAGCCCATGAGCGCGGGCCCGACCCCGGCCATGCTCGGGCATCTCGTCACGCGCGTCGTGCCCGGACTCAATCAGCCCAACGAAATCGCTGCCGACAGCGAGGGCACCGTGAACGTGCTCACCGCCGGTCGCGCGAGGAGGCCCAACTTCTCCTTCAGTGAGCAGGGCGGCATGATGCTGTTCGACTACTTCTCTCGCATGGACCGCGCCGCTGGTGGCAATCCGCTCTCTCCGGTCGGCTTCTTGCGCACCCATCCCAATCCGGCGTTTCGAGGGCCAATCGTCCAGACGGTGGCCGCGAACTGGTACGCGCGCAACGGACGCTGAAGCGTCTCGTTCTCGCTTCGTTCGATAGCGACAAAACACCGACGGCCGGCTCCCGAAGGAGCGGCCGTCGTTCGTTTTCGAAGACTCGCGGTCTCGCTCAGCGCGGGACGGGAGGCGCGGGCGGAGGAGGAGGCGGAGGAGGCGCGGGGGGCGGAGGCGGAGGATTGTCCGACACCACCTTCTGCGTCCATTGGCCGATGTGATTGGACGTCTGGAGGTCCTGGAAGGGCAGGTAGAAGCCCGTGTAGCTGCCGTCCGCTCCGCTTAGGATCTTCGCCGGGTCGACCGCGAACATCCAGAGCAGCTGTTGACCGGCGCCGGTGCGCTTTCGGAGACCAGGCTCGCGGCGCGACGCGACGGTGTACCAGAAGAGCTTGCCTCCGCCTTGTTTGGTTTGGAACGGCGAGGTCTTGGGCAGGGTGTCGGCGAGCAGCGTATTTGCGCCGTCCGCGACACCGCCGGAGGCGGCCTTCGCGAGAAGGATGGGCGTCGAGCTCTTGGCTGGCTTGACCGCCCATGTTTTCGCGGAGGAGTCCGCATTGGCGTCGCAATCGACCGCGTTGGGGTCGTTCCCCGGGCACTGGGCTTCGGTGTAAAGCAGGAACGACGAGTCGGGCACGAAGCTCGGCGTGAAGCGGTTGGCTCCGGTCGACGACGCGATCACGGTCTCCGAAGGCAACCAACCGCCGGCGCCGTCGCTCTTGATGACCTCGATGCCGGTGCTGGCCGGCTCCTGCGAGGTGGTGTTCTCGTTGTCGACTCGCGTCACCGCGATGGTCTTTCCGTCGGGCGACCAATCGGGGTGATCGGGCTTGTAAGGCAGGTCGATGGCCCCGTTGCGCAGCCCGGTATTGCCGTCCATCAAGAAGAGCTTCTTGAATCCGAGGTCGACCGGAACTTCGCTTCCCACGGGGAGCAGGTCGGCGGGCCCGGGGCGGAAGGCGTCGCGGCCCACGTTTCCGCGGTCACCGTAGACGGCTACGATGCGCGTCCCGTCGGGATTGAACGAGGCGAACTGGATACGGTTCTTGGCGGCTTCGCCAGTCGAGGCACCGTCACGTGTGAGCCAGCCGCTCGATCCGATAGGCTTCTTCAAGTCGCCGATGAGTACCTGACGACCGTCCCAGCGACCACCGACCGACGCGACCAGCTTCGTTCCGTCGCGCGAGAGCGCGTGACAGCCGACGCATTGGTCTTGGGAGAGACCGTTTTGGCCGGGCACGAGGAAAGGCTCCGGAGCGGCCGCCGTTCCGCCGAAGTCGAAGCGGAGAACCTGACCGCTGCCATTGCTGAGGTCGGGGTTCGTCGGAGGAATGACCTTCCAGTAGTAGAGCCCTCCCTCGACGTTGGCCTCGGCGAACGAGACCTTGAACGCGGCGGACGTGCCGACACCCGTGCCCGTGTCGTCGGTGGCGCGGATTTGAAGGGTTGCCGTCTCGCCGCGATTGGAGTCGGCGAGGAACTTGTAGCCGGTCTCGTCGAGCTCGAACGCGCACGAACCGGCCTTCCACGTGGTGTCGAGGGTTCCGCAGCGCGAGTAGTAGACGATCTCCGCGCTCGGGCTCTTGAACGAGACCTCGTAGAGCGAATTGGTGGCCGAACCGGGCTGCCAATGCACCTCCAATCGGCGCAGGTTCGGCGGCAGCATCGTGCCGTCATTGGGGTAAGACAGCTTGGGCGCGCGCGTGGCGTCCGCTGCACCGCCGAAGAGCCCCCCAGGATTGGCGGGCAGGGCCGGGTTCGCGTTCGGCGACGTCAGCGCTGGGACGGCCAGCTTGATCGTGAGCGAGGTCGTCTTCTCGACGATGCTGCCGTCGTTATTCTGAGCTTGGGCACGCACGGTGACCTTGCCGCCCCGCTGGGGCGGGTCGGTCGCGGGAGGAGGCGCGGGAAGACGCGACGTGAACGTGCCCGAACCGTCGGTCGGGAAGCCGCCTACGAGGTAATTGTCGGGCACGTAGAAGACGAAGCGGCTCGTGAGGTCTTGCTCGAGCGCGCTCCCTTTGATCTTGCCGAGGACGCGGTATTTCTGGGTCGCCTGGGCACCCGGCGCAACCGTGAGGGTCGCGTTCTCGGGGTCGAGGCGTACGCTCGCGAGGTCGATGTCTCCGCCGGAGACCGTCCCGCCCTCGACCGAGCCGTCGCCCACCGGGAGAACAGGAGTGGTCGGGCCCGTGCTCGGGGTCGGGGGAGTGGAAGCGTCGAAGAGGCTCTGGTCCTCGGTGCTGGTGCAAGCCGCGAAAGGCAAAAGCGCGGACAGAACCAGCAAAGAACCAACGGCATAGTTTACGCGCATAGTGAAACTTTACAGTGCGCGTGCCGGCTCTCCAGGCCTATTCAATGAGCGGCGCATTTCGGTGCGATAGATGCGCGGCCTCTCGCCGATCGGCCTACATGGCCCCAATGCGAAAAAGGCCGAGCTTTCGAGAAGCTCGGCCTCCTTCACGCCATCTCCCGCTTGCGGGAGGTCAGGGGCGGTCGTCGTCGTCGACCATCTCGACGTCGTCGAAGTCGTCCGCGACGATCACTTCTTCCGAATCGGCCGCCATCGGTGAGCGGCCGATCGACGTGACGAGGTCGGCTTCGTCGAGGTCGAGAACGTCGCCGTCGTGAATCTCTTCGTCGCCCTTGGGCGCGCGATCGGCGATCAACGCATCGAGGTCGTCGAGTGCCGACGGGCGAGCCGGGGGCACCACGGGACCACCATTGGGCGGCAAAGGCGGCGGGGCGGAGCGCTTCTCCGACCGGGACTCGAGCAGGCCCTCGATCGGCCCGTCTCGTGTCACTTCGTCGCCGAAGTCGAGGTTTTTGGCGGGTGCACCGTTGGGCAGCACACCGGTCTGCGTGTTCTCTTCGGCGATGTCCGCGCCGACGTCGGCGAAGCCTTTCGACTTCGACTTGGCCGCGGGGGGAACGTCCTTCTTCGGAGCGTCCTTCTTGGGCTTGGGCTCGGCGTCACGAACGAGCGCGTCGAGGGCCAGGTCTTCTTCGTCGTCGCTCCCGTCCGCCGTATCGGGGCTCGAGATGGGCGAGGGTGGGGGAACGTCGAGCGAGACCGCGCGACGAGCTTCCAACATGGCGAGCGCCGTGAGCTGGGGCGAGGCGATCGCGGTCGAGTCTGCGGCGTCTGCGGCGTGCGGCGGCTCGGAGGCCGTGGGGCCGGAGGGCGGCGGGATGGATCCGAGGTCTTCCAATGCCGGAGGAGCGGGAAGCTCGGTCGGGAGCGGACGCTCTCCCGTCGCGTCTTCGCGATCATCGGGGGCCGGATCGCGCGGGCGTTCGAGGCGCGCGAACGACGATGCGAGCTCGTCGTCCTCCTCGAGAGCCGACTTGGTCTCCACTGGAGCGGGCTCCGACGGAGGAGGCGCGACGACAGCCACTGGGGCAGGCGTCGGCTCGGGCTTGGGCTCGGGCTTGGGCTCGGGAGCCCGGGCCGCGATCGGACGGACGAGGGGCTTCGGGGGCTCCTGCGATGCGCGCAGGGGCGGAAGCGGTTTCTGCACCGGCTCCGGAGCCGCCGTGCCTGCGGGTTTGGGAGCTTCGATCTTGGCCGGCGCGCTCAACGCGGCGCGAGGCAGCGGGTCACGCTTGGGCTCGGGCGCGGCGGCAGCCGTAGGAAGTCGCGGCGGCGCGTACGCGTCTTTGACGTCGGCGTCGGGCTTCTTGAGGTTCTGCGTCTTGGCGCGATCGAGGCCGGCAGTGGCTTCTTCGTCGCCGGCTTTCATGCGCAGGACACGACGCCAAGCGTCGGCCGCTTCGCGTGCATCCTGCAGCTGTTCTTCCCACATGCGGGCGACCTTTCGCGCGAGCTCCGCGCGAGCGGTCATGTCCTTGCCGCGGAGGATCTGATCCTCGTAGAGCTGGACGAGTCCGCGGAAGTCCCCGAGCTCGATGAGCAGTCCGGCCAAGTCGTCGAGGACGGCTTGATCGTTGGGCGAGAGGTCGTGGAGCTTCTTGAGGTCGGCCGCCGCTTGGGCCGGTTCGACCAAGAGCTCGCGGCGAATCTTCGCGCGACGCGCGAGGAGCTGCCGCACGAGCGGACCGTCGAAGACCTCCGAGAGCGCGTGGCTCAGGCCGTTCTCGGCGCGGCGAGGGTCGCCGACTTCGACGGCGAGTCCTTCGAGCGCGTCCAAGGTGAGGGCGTCGACGTGAGCGACGAGGCTGTCGGCCAGCCACGAGAAGGCTTGGTCGACGTCGTTGAGGTCCTTGTGGGCGATCTGAGCGGCTCGGCGGAGCAAGCTGCCGCGGGTGCGCCCTCCGTCGCGAGCGCCGTGACCACCGGCTGCCATGGCTTGGCAGAGCGCGCGACGAAGGCGGTCGCCCCCGGTCATGCGGTCGCCGTCGCGGGCGGTCCCTTCGATGAGCTGAAGGGTCTCTTCGGCGGGCGTGCCGGCGAGCGCGAGCTCGAGGAAGGCTCGAGCGCGGTCGGCCTGACCACGCGCGGCCGCGACCTGAGCGGCACGAGCGAGGGCCTTCACGCGGTCGTGCGGGGCCTTCGAGCGCGAGACCTGCCGCTCGTAGAGGTCGACCACGTCGCCGGGCTTGGCCGCGAGGGCCGCGAGGCGCTCGAGCAGCGGCTCGACGTCGGAAGGAGCGATGCCGGTGAGGCCCGCTTCGCCGTGCGAGATCGCGTCGCCACGCGCCATTCCGGCTTGCACGCGGACCTCGGCCTGACGGACGAGCTCGTGTGCCCGATCGGGTCCGGAGACCTCACGGGCGAGCAGGTCGTGGGCGACGCCAAGAGCGTCGTGATCGCCGGTTTTCACCGCGAGATCTTCGAGACGCTTGGCGAGCTCGTGGTCCGCGCCTTTCGTGCGCAGAAGCTCGATGGCGACCGAGACGGCGTCTTGATCACGGCCGACTTCGGCAAAGCGATCGAAGGCGCCACGGAGCGCCGAGGTGCGGTCGGCGCCATGACGAGCGTCGAACCACCACTCCTTCAGCTTGGTGGCGACGATGCCCTTCCAGCCGAGGCGGTCGCCGAGCTCGATGTAGGCTACACGAACTTGGAAATCGCCCTGGTCGGCGAGATCGGTCAGCGCTCCCAGTGCTTCGTCGCCGCGGTCGAGCTTGTCTGCCAGCATCTGGGCAAGCTTCATGGTGAGTCGGCTCACCTCGTCTTCGTCGGCCTCGATCTCGATGCGCTCGACCAAGAGCTCGGCTACTCGACCCCACTGTTCGGTCTGCTCGCAGAGCTCGCACAACCGGGTGAGGGCGTCGAAGTCTTCGACGTCGGCCTTGCGGACCAAGTCGAGGGCGCGGATCGCCGAGCGGGGATCTTCGAGTTGTTCGTAGAGGCGCGCGAGCCGACCAGCGATTTGCCCGCGTTCCATCACGTCGGCGACCAACTTGAGCTCGCGCTCGAGAGCGTCGGCAGCCTCGGCGTAGCCTCCGCGGGTCTCTTGGATGTTGGCGATCGCTTGGAGAGCGGGACGGCACGTCGGATCGAGCTCCGAGAGGATGACCTCGTAGCGCGAGATAGCGGTGTCCACGTCGCCGACGCCTTCGGCCAAGAGCTCGGCCTCGCGGAGGGCGACGCGCGCGCGCTCGGACTTGTCGACCGTGTTCGCGCCGAGGCGGCGGAGCAGGGTGGCGGCTTCGGTGTGGTCTTGGCGCTCGATCGCGTCTTCGATGAGGCGCTCGAGGGCCTCCTTGTCGTCGCCGTCTTCGAGGACCTTGAGCCAAAGCTCGCGGGTCAGCTCCTTGTCACGGAGCTTGGCGGTCGCGATCGACGCGGCCTCGCGACGCAAGCCCACTCGTTTCACGCGATCGTTGAGGCGATCGCCGCGGCGCGAGAGGAACGAGACGAGACGATCCGTTTGTTCGCTCGCGGTGTAGCGCGAGACGATCGCGGCGGCGTAGTCGTCGTTGAGCGGGTCGAGGTTGTTCGCCTCTTCCAGGCGCTCGAGAGCACCGTCTTCGTCGCCGACCTTGGTGAGATAATCGGCCGCACGCGCGTGGTACTGCGCCTGGACCTTGAGATCTCCCGTGAGGAGACCGCGCTGGTAGGCCGCGTTTGCCGCTTTTTCCCAGGCTTCGACCGTGGTGTAGACGCGTTCGGCCTCTTCCCAGAGCTTGCCGCTGCGGAGCGCGTCCGCGGCTTCTGCGAAGGAGTCGCCTGCAGCGGCCGTGTCACCGAGTTGCTCGCGCAGCTCGGCGAGGCGCTGGAGCAAGTTGCCCTTCGCGATGGGATCGTCGAGGTAGGGGGCGCTCTCGGCGAGGGTGCGAGCCGCGAGGTCGAGGCGCTCGGCCTTCTCGAAGAGCTTGGCCGCGGTCTGGATGGCGAACTCGTCGTCCGGCGTGAGCTGGACGATGCGTCCCCAGGCTTCGCCGGCGGCGACGAGGTCTTTGCGCTTGTCTTCTTGGAGCTTGGCGAGCTTCTTCTCGAGCGAAACCTTGGTCTCGACGTCGCTCTCGATATTCGCTTCTTGCTCGATCAGCGTGGCGAGGTCGTCCCAGCGCTGGGACTTCTCGAGCAGGCGCATCAAGGCGTTGCGGGCGCTCTCGTCCGCACGGTCGACGGCGAGGAGCTGGCGCCAGGCGGCGATCGCACCGTCCACGTCGCGCAGGTTGCCTTCGCACAGGCCGGCCACTTCGCGGAGGCGTTCTTTGCGCGAGTCGCGATCGACGCCGGCTGCGCGCACGCTCGAAAGCAGTACGTCGCGGAGTTGCGCGTAGTCGCGCTTGGCGCGAAGGTAATCTTCCACCCAAGCGAGCGCCTCGGGGTGAGCGGCGTCTTGCTCGAGCGCTTCCTTGTACTTGGCGAGCGCCTCGGGCTTTTTGCCCTTTCCGGCGAGCATCTGGGCGGCATCGAGCACACCTTGAAGCTTCTCGGCGGAGAGCGGGCCGGCCTTGCGAGGCGCGTCCGCCATCAAGTCTTCGAGAGCGCTCGAAGCTTCGGCCGCCGCACGCACGTCACGCGAGGAAGCCGACGATGCCTTGGAGGGCGCGGTCAGGGGCTTCGGCGCGGGCTGAGGCTTGGACGACGGAGGACCTGCGTCGAGAGGGCCGCTCTGCGAGGCGAGCTCGAGCTTGGGGCGAGGGGCGGGCTTCTCTTTCTCGGAGCGCTCGGCCTTCTCGGCCTTCTCGGCCTTGTCGGACTTGTCGAGTGCGCCGAGTCCGCCACCTTCGCGGGCGTCGGCGGCGATGGCTCCGCGCGCGTCGGGTGCCATGGCGCCGTTCGGATTGGCCTCGAGGTACGCGCGGTAGCGCTTCACGAGATCGGCGCGCGAGGCTTCGTCCTGCGCGTAGTGCGCGAAGAGCTGCATCGCGCGATCGTGGCCCGGATCGATGTCCAGGGCGGCGGCCGTGTAGGCGAGCGCGTGCTCACCCGCGTACGCCTCGGCGAGGTTCACGAGCAGATCGACGGCGTAGGTCTTTTCGTCGTCCGGAACGCGCTCTCCGCCGAGCACGCGGTCCACGATCGACGAGGCGTATTCGTGCTGGAGCGCCGGATCTTCCGGGTCGATCTCGCGCGCGGCAGCGAGAGCGACCGTCGCTCCGGGGAGGTCGCCCGCGAGCTTCCGGGTGGCTGCTTCGTCACGAAGGAGACCGCCGCGACGCGCGGGATCTTCTTCGATGTCGAGCTCGGCCTGATAGAGCGGCAGCGCTTCCGAATACTGCCCTTGCGCCTTCAGCAGCTCACGTGCGCTGTAGATCGCGTAGGCGCTGCGCGGGTCCAGCTCGATCGCGCGTCGAAACGCGTCGATGGCCTTTTTCGGCTGCGAAAGGGGAGCTTCGGCCCAGAGCCGTCCCATCTCCTCGTGCATGCCGGCGAGCTCGTCGCGGAGCTCGGGCTGCTGCGCCACGAGGGGCGCCATCGCCTTCGCGCGACGATCCAAGAGTGCGACCAGCGCCTTCGTATCGCCTTTCTCGCGATAGAGCGCGGCGAGCCTCTCGGCGGCCACTTGCTGCGTGGGGTCTTTGTCGACCGCCATCATCAGCAAGCGCGCAGCTCGATGAACGTCGTTGAGGGTCGTCGACCAAACGTTCGCGGCCTCGCTCAGCCAATGGCTGGCGTAGGCCGGATCGCGGGTGTCGGACCCGACGCGCTCGAGGAGCTGGGCATAAGACTTCGGGTCGGCTTCACCTTCACGATGCGCATAAGCCAGGGCTTCTTCGTCGTGAGGGTCCGCCACGAGACGCTCGACGAGGCCGTCGATTTCGGACCGATCCATCGGCTGCGCACGCTACACGCATCTTCCTTCGTGGGCAACGCTCCGAAAATCATATGATTGACAGCGAGCCCCCGAGACAACCGCTTGCTTGCAGCGCGTCAGAGCGGGAAGGGCAAAAAGGTGCCGAAACCGAGTCGACTCGCCTCGTTCGAGAGGCGACCGGTGGGCTTCGTGAATAATCGTGAATCGACATCGATTCACGAGTCGGACCCGGTCGCGGCCTCGAGCGTCGGTTGATGTCGCTCGGCGCATGGTCCTCGCGAGCCGCGAGCACATCGAACGCGCGTCAGGGCTCGAGCGTGCCGTACTTGCTCGTCGCCGAGGGAGCGGGCGCGGCCGATGCCTTGGCCGACGGAGTGGCCGCAGGCTTCTTTTGCGCGCTGGCAACGCCGACTGCAGGTGCGGAAGGCGGCGGCGCGGTCGTCGGCGCCGTCGACGCGTTGAGGGGCGTGCTGGAGGTCGCACTGGACGCGCTGCCGTTGGGCTTCGAGCCTCCGACGCCTACGCGAGGAAGTGCGTCGACCGAAATCGTGGGGGTGCCGCTGGAGCCGGAGCCCGCGGTCGCGGCTTGGGCCGACGGTGACGGCTTCGCGCTCACCACCGGAACGGCTTCGACCACCACCGGCGGGCGCGAAGGCTGACTGCGCGCGATCAGAAACGCGGCCACGCCGATGCCGACCACTCCGAGCGCGATGGCGATGAACCATGCGGTTCCCCGGTTGTCCGCTGCGGGCGCGACCTGTTGGAACGCGGGCGGAGGCACCGAGGCGATAGGTGCAGGACGCATGGAATCCGGAACCGGAATTCCCGCCGCGTTGGTGACCATGGCGCGCACACCGCTGGTGCCGGCAAGAGCGGTCTCGACCGCCGCCAACAGCTCGGCTGCCATCACCTCGGCCGACTCGGGGCGGTCCGAAGGGTCCTTCGCGAGCGCGCGCATCACGGCTTGCTCGACCTCGGTCGGGATCTTCGCGTCGGGGGAGACCTCGTTGGGGAGCTTGGGCGGCGTCTTGATATGCCGCGCCATCACCACGATCGCGTCGTCGTCCGTGAAGGGCGGGCGACCCGTGAGCATCTGGTAGAGAATGACGCCCAGCGAGTAAAGATCGCTTCGGGCGTCGAGCGGCTTTCCTTGTGCCTGCTCGGGCGACATGTAGCGCGGCGTACCGAAGACCGTACCGGCCTGGGTCTCGACCACGTTCATCGGGCCGTCGCCGTCGCGGAGCATCTTGGCGATACCGAAGTCCACGACCTTCACGATCTCCTCGTGGCGCGTGGTGGTGCGCGAGTCGTCGCCGACGAGAGCGCCCGAGAGTACGCGAGCGAAGAACAGGTTGTCGGGCTTGAGGTCGCGGTGGACGATGCCTTTCGCGTGGGCTTCGCCGAGCGAGCGCAAGGCCTGGCGAGCCGTGTCGATGGCGGCGTCGACGGGGAGCCGTCCGACTCGCGTGAGGCGCTGGCCGAGCGACTCGCCCTCGAGCAGCTCCATCGCGAGGTAGAGCTCGCCGGTCTTGCTCTGACCGAAGTCGAATACGGTGACCGTATTGGGGGAGGCGAGCAGGCTGTTCGCACGCGCTTCGCGGAGGAAACGTGCCTTCGCGGACTCGTCGAGGGCGCGGTCGCTGCGGAGAATCTTGATGGCCACTTCACGGCCCATCGTGTGCTGCTTCGCGCGGTACACGGTGCCCATGGACCCAGCGCCGAGCTTCGAGACGATCGTGTAACGACCCTCGAGGCTGCGACCAATCATCGGATCCGGCTCGTCGATCACCACGGACGCACTCATCCCTCCGTCCGCGCGCCCGCCATGCGGCTCGGAACGCGCTCCCTCCTCTTTACGTAGCGCGGTCTGCTGAGACACCTTTGTCACACTACTCTCGCGCGGGTGACTCTCACGTGCAAGCTCCACGTGAGGGACCGGCACGACGATTTCCTGGTCCGAGAGGTGCGTACCGAAACACGCACCTCTGCCGACCGTGTCCAACCTCTCGGTGGCCGAGCGTGGGCTCGATCGCCGAGAATCAGTGGCCGGCGCGCAACGGCAGCACATTTCGTGGGTCGCAGACCACGCTCAAGCTCTCCGCGATCAGCGAGCCGCCACCCGGCACACGCGTCAAATCGACTCCGTCGCGCGCCCGGCGAACCTCGAGGTGAAGGTGCACGAGCTCCGGAGAGCCCGTGTCCCCGACTGCGCCGACCACGGTTCCTTGCGGAACCTTCACGCCCGCCGAGATGCCTTCGGCGATGGAATCCAGATGCCCGAAGAGAACCAAATAGTCGCGCACGCGGCCGGCTTCACGCACCGAATGGCGCGTGACCACCGTGGTGCCGAAGAGCCTTCCGGCGTAGAGCACCTCGGCGTCTCCTTGCTGATGCTCGAGCGCCACGAGAGCCACTGGAGTGCCCTTTTTTTGAGGCAGATCGAGCCCCCCGTGCCCGACGTGGCTGAGCGTGCGACCGCGCCGCTGAAGAGCATCGGGGCGGTCGAGATCGTAGCCGCTCACCACGTATTTGCCGCCGGGAAGACCCGGGGGAATCGGATACTCGTACGCCTCGTATTCGGCGGGACGGTCGGGCAGGCGAGGGATCTGCTCGTAGACCGACCACTTTCCCGAGCGTTCGCGATGGGCGTTCGAGGCCGCCTCTTTGGGTGAGCCCTCGCCGGGGTCGTCGCTCGGGAGGTGCACGCACACGTCGCCGTCGGGCAGGGTGCCCTCGGGACAGGAGGCCGAGGGCATGTCGCTTCGCTCCTCGGAGGCGTGCGCCATGGACAAGGAGAGCGAGCCGAGCTTGCGCCCGTGACCGCCGAGCAGGAGCAAAAGCACCGAGGCGCTCCCCAAAAGGAACGCGCGGAGGGACTCGCTTTTCGGCCCGGAAGGCGCGGAAATCGAGGCTTTCTTGGGCGGGACGGAGGTCATGGGGGCACGGCCGACGAGGCCGCGCGAGAAGGCCCCGTCGCGCAAGGATGCCCCGAGACGCCGAAAAAGGGTATGAGGCAGCGCATGAAAGCCAAACTCGAGGAGCTCTTCGCTGCCGAACGTACGGTTCGCCGTCTTCATGCCGAGCTCGTGACGAAAGGTCGCGCGCTCGCCCCTGCGCTCTCGGAAGAGACTCGCAACGGTCTCGCCGAGGGAGACACCGACGACGGCGCGGCCAAGCTCGTGCGCGTGGCGGCGCTCTTGGGTGAGCTCGAAGGACCCGAGCCGGTCGACCTTCTCATCGACATCCTCGGCGGCGACAGCCCCGAGGCTCGTGCGGTGGCCGGCGAAGAGCTGGAAAATATCGCCTTCGACCGCTTCAAGGAGGTGGCTCTCGGCATCGAACGCGCGCTCCAGCGCCTCCCGGGAGACAGCCCCGCGCTCACCGAGCTTCCGTATCTACTTGCGGAAGTGGGAGAGCCGGGCTGCGTGAAGCTCCTCGGTCGTTTCCTGGCGCACGAGTCGCCCGAGCCGGTCGCTGCGGCGATCGAGGCCCTCGCCGAGCTCGGCGATCCGGCCGGTGCACCGCTGCTCGCCCCGCTCGAGCGCGACAGCCGTCAGGTCGAGGTCGACGACGACGCCGAAGGTCTGCTCGTGACCATCGGAGAGCTCGCCCACGAAGCCCGCGAGTTGCTCGGCGAGGTCGAGACGAAGCAGAGTGGGCCGCCCGCGAAGGGCGGCAAGAACCGAAGCTGACCTTCGCGCTTCCCGAGCCCGAACGCAAAACGTCCCGCGATCGCTGCCGACCGCGGGACATTTTTCGTGCGTTTCGCTCGTCGTTCAGCGGCAGAAGCCGTCGATGCACACGAGCGGGCTGTTGCACGCCTTGCCTTGGGCGAGGTCGCACTCGGTGCCGAGGTTGGCGTCCGAGCCACACACCGAGTAGGTGCCGCTCGAGGTGGTGACCTGCTTGCAGATGTTGAACTTGTCGCTGGCGCGGCAAGCGTCGGAGGCGTCGGTGTCGCAGCCGATGTAGCAGCTGTGGCGGAGGCAGATGCTGCCCGCCGCGCAGGCGTCGCGCTGGCCGTCTTTGGCGCACGTGAAGACCGGGCGCTGGTCGGGGATGCAGCCACCGTCGACGCAAATGAGGCTCGACGGGCAAGTGTTGCCGGTTCCGCAGGGCGTCACGCAGCGCTCTTGCACGCACGTGGTGCCGTTCGCACACTGGTTTCCGCCTTCGGTGCAAGGCGTGGGGTTCTGCGTGCAGACGCCCTTCG
Organism: Polyangiaceae bacterium; assembly: GCA_965225775.1. Classification (GTDB taxonomy): domain Bacteria; phylum Myxococcota_A; class Polyangia; order Polyangiales; family Polyangiaceae; genus JAAFHV01. The sequence continues at coordinate 1,300,241 of OZ245328.1, forward strand.
AAAGGTCGCACCCGAAGCCGGTGGGACAGGGTTTGGTGGACGAGCAGGACGGAGTGCAGACGCCTTGCACGCACTGTTCGCCGCCCGGGCACTGGGTGGCGTCGGAGCACTGGTCGGCGGGAGGCGTGCACGTACCGGAGAGGCACTTCGCACCAGGGGTGGAGGAGCAGTCGGCGTCCTTGTAGCAGCCCGGGCCCACGCCGCCGTCCGTTTTGGGAGGCGTCGAGGAGGAGCAGGTCGGGACGCCGTTCGAGATGCGGCAGACCTGGTTCGAGGGACAGCCCCAATCGGCGCACGTTCCGGAGTGGCAGCGCGAGTCGGACCCGCAGACCTCGCCGCTGCGGCAGTCGCTCGGGCTCGTGCAGGTGGCCCCGGTGGGAGGCTGCGTGGTCTGCGTGCCGGGCACGCAGCGGCTGTCCGAGGTGCAGCGGTAGCCGGAGGGACACTCGGCACTTCCGCTGCACTGCCAGTCGACGCAGCGGGTGTCGATGCTGTTCGACGGGCAGAGGTAGCAGGCGTTGCTGTCGCACACTCGGGTGTTGTTGCTGTCCGGGTAAATCGGGCAGCCCGCGAGGACGGCGGCAACGGCGCCGAAAAGACCGATCGAAAGTGCTCGCTTCATGACCTGTTCCCTAAGTGAGAGCGCGGCGGTGAAACCCGCGGGTGGGGGAGGCTTCAGCCGGTGGCCGGCCAGACGAGATTAGCAACGGACGTGCCTCACGACCATGGTGGCCCCTTTTTCGGGAAAAGGAGGCTGAACGGAAGAGGGGCGGTTCATTTCGAGCCCGAGCGTGGACCGTGGTTCACGCTCCGTGTGGACGCTTCGTCATGCAGCTGGGGCGGTCCCCTTTCTCCCCCGGAGGCCGACGACTCGCGGGTGGCACCGGAAATTGCCGCCCTACCGAAAACAACATGATAGCGTCCATGCCCGCTACGAGGGCGTTTCTTCGGGCAAAAGCACCGCCATGCATGTCCAGTGTGAGAGCTGCGGCACCCAATACGAGTTCGACGACGCGCTCGTAAGTGGCCGCGGAACCACGGTGAAGTGTTCGAACTGTGGGTTCCAATTCAAGGTTCGGAAGGCGGGGCCGCCTGCCGAAGACCATTGGCTCGTCACGACTGCAGACGGGTCGACGTACGTCTACGGCTCGCTACGCGAGCTGCAGCGAGCCATCCTGACGCGCCAGATCGACGCGAGCGATCTGCTCGAGCGCGGAGGGGTCGCCCCTCGTCCGATCGGGCAAATCGCGGAGCTTGCCCCCTTCTTCGACGAAAAACGTCGACCGACCAGCGCTCCGCCTGCCGCGCACGCCGCCCACATCGCCGAGTCGGCGCAGGCTGCCCCTGCGCACGTCACGCAGCCCGCCCCCGATCTCCAGGCCGAGCCGGCGACGCAGCGCTCGGTGCCGCCGGCTCGGTCGCTGCAGGATCCGGATCGGACCGCTGCGACACCTGCGCGGCTCCTCGAGGCGCAGCTCGCGGCGATGGAGGCCGAGGGCATCGAGCAGAAGCCGACCATTCCCGGAGCGTCTTCCTCGGGACCGTCGCAGCTCGCCTATACCTTCGGCGGATATTCACCTGGCGGCGCCGTGCGTCCGCGCGTGCTGACCGAGCCGGACTTCCCGCCCGTGCCGCCGCCGCGCCAACTTCACGATCTGGACGACGAAGAGATGCCCACGCGTGTCGCCACGGATGCGGCGCCGTCGGGCACGGAGCTCCCGTCGAATGGTGTCGCCGCAGCCTACGAGCCTTCGGTCGAGCTTGCGCCCGGCGTCGGCGAGCCCGCCCCGCCACCGTCCGCGGCTGCGCAGCTTCCGCCTCAAGTGGCCACCCTCGCGGGTCTGCAAGGACCACTTCTCCCGGCCGAAGCGGTCGCCTCGTACGACGCGGCGCGGGCACGACGAGACGCGGACACCGTTCCTCCGACGCGCGTCGAGGAGACGCCGTTCGTCCCCGAGGTCACGTCTCCGCTTCCGGCTCCGGTCCGAAAGGTGCGCGAGCGGGAGACCGAAGAGTGGGCCGACTCGGGCATTCCTCGTGCCCCCGCGCCCCGTCGCTCGGTGGGCGGCGTGGTCATCGCGCTCGTGGTGTTGCTCGCGCTCGGGGGCATGGGGGCGTACTACATGCGTGAGCGCATGGGAGCGAAGCCCGTAGCCGCTCTCGACGAGAAGACCGATGGGTTCCTCACGGCGGGCGAAAAAGCACTGTCCGACGGCAATCTGGACGTCGCGAAGGAGAACTTCGACAAGGCGAGCGTGCTCGCGGAGAAAAACCCTCGGCTCTTGCTCGACATCGCGCGCCTCCAGACCGTGCGAGCCGACGTCTCGTGGCTGAAGCAGCAAGTGCTCTCGTCGGACGCCGAGGTCGCGTCGGAGAAGAAGAAGACCGCCGAGCTCGCAGGCGTCGCCCTCGGAGCGGCGGAGGCGGCCCTCTCCGTGAGCCCCGAGGATCCCTCGGTCGTGCGCACCAAGATCGATGCTCTTCGTGCCAAGGGCGAGATCGACAAAGCGCGCACGTTGGTGCCGAAGGTCGTCTCGCAAGGCAATCAGTCCGAGTCGGCGTACGTGCTGGCTGCACTCGACATGTCCGCCCCGGATCCGGTGTGGAGCACCGTGCTCCAACGCCTGCGACTCGCTGCGTCGGTGGAGGGGGCACAAGGACGAGCTCGCGCGGCCCTCGTGGTCGCGCTGGTCCGCTCCGGCGACGCGGAAGCTGCGAAGGGCGAGCTGGTGCGTCTCGAGTCTGCATCTCCGGCGCATCCACTCCTGGCCTCACTGCGTGCATTCACCGGGCGCAAAGCGACCGATACCCCCGCCGCTCCCCCTTCGTTAGCGGACGATGGCGGGACCGCCAATGTGGATGTGAGCACGCTGAAGGCGCTGAATGGCGGCGCGCCGACCGACCCCCGAGTGCTCGTGTCGCAAGCCGAAATCGCGAAAAGTCACGGAAAGCTCGACGTGGCCAAACGTCTCTACGAGCTTGCGCTGCAAAAGAGCCCTCAAGACTCGGAGGCGCTCACGGGCCTCGCTCAGGTGGCTCATGCGCAACACGACTACGCGACAGCCAAGGACGCCTACAAACGCGTGCTCGCGCTGAACGGCAGCTACGTGCCGGCCTTGGTCGGGCTGGCCGACGTGGAGTGGGAGTCGGGCGATCGCGCGGCAGCCCAGAAGGGCTACCACGACATCGTCGACCGGTTCCCCGAGAGCGCCTATCCGGCGAGGGTGAAGATGCGTGCCGACGGGGCCTCGCCGTCGGCGCCCACGGCCACGGCCACGGCCACAACGTCGGCGCCCACGCCGGCGACCGCCACGTCCGAGCCGACCGCACCCGCTCCGACTCCGACTCCGACCCAAGCTCCGCAACCCAAAGCTCCGGAGGAGCCCGCACCTTGATCAGCCGAACGTCGTCTGCGCGTCGTGAACGCCCGCGTGCCCGCGCGCGCGCCCTCGGTACGTTCGCGGCACTGGTCGCGTTGCCGATCGCTCTCGGCGCGTGCGACGGGCGCCCCCGAGAGGCGACCGACAACAAGAAGACGGCGTCCTCTCCCGTGGTCCCGAAGAACGTGCCTCATGTGGCCGTGCTCGACGTCTCCGCGGCCCTGCCGGAGCAGGAAGAGGCGGGGTTTTTAGGGCTCTCCTCACCCAAGCGTCGCGCGTATTGGGACTTTTTGAGCACGGTCGAGAGTCTCTCCAAAGACTCGAACGTGAAGGGCGTGTTCGTTCGCTTCGGGAGCGCGACTCTCGGTGCGGCTCGCGCCGAAGAAATGGGCGACGTGCTCCATGCGCTCCGCAAGAAGGGGTTGCCCGTTCACTGTCACGCCGAGGGGCTAGGCAACACGTCGATGATGGCTGCGGCCAAGGCCTGCTCGCGCATCACGATCTCGCCCGCGGGAGACGTGGACACGGTAGGCATCGCCGCGCAAATCGTCTACCTGCGAAAGCTCCTCGTGGAAGAGCTGAAGCTCTCCGTGGACGTTCTCCAAGTGGGCAAGTTCAAGGGCGCCGAAGAGCCCCTCACGCGAGACGGTCCGAGCGACGAGGCACGAGCGTCGCTGGAAGGTGTGCTCTCCGATCTTCGCGCCACGTGGCGCGAGACGACCCGCGAGGGGCGCGGCAAAGACGGCATCGCGGACGCCGTCGAAGACGGGCCCTATTCGCCCAAGGCGGCCGTCGAGCGTGGCCTGGTCGACGCGGTCGGGTATTCCGACGACGCGCTCCGTGAGCTCGAGAAAGCCGCGGGGGTGGAGAAGCACCGCGCGCGCTTCGGCGGCGGAGCGATCGACTCGGACGACGACGAGAAGCTCGGCGAGGTGCTCCGCGCCCTGGCAGGCGAGGGGGCGGCGAACGGACCGGTCGCGCTGGTTCGGGCAACGGGCAGCATTTCGATGGGCGGGGGCGGCGGTCTCTTCGGAGGGAGCTCGGGAATCACGGAGAAGGACCTGTCGAAGCAGCTCGCCCAGGTCGAAAAAGACGACGACATCAAGGCGCTGGTGCTCCGCATCGACTCGCCCGGAGGTAGTGCGCTCGCGAGCGACCTTCTGTGGCACGACCTCATGCGCATTCGCGCCAAGAAGCCCATCGTCGTGAGCGTGGGCGACATGGCCGCGAGCGGTGGCTACTACCTCGCGTCCACCGGCAACGTGATCTTCGCCGAGCCGATGAGCATCGTCGGTTCGATCGGTGTGGTCGGCGGAAAGGTCGGAGTGGGCGCTGCCCTCGAGCGCTTCGGCGTTCACGCCGAGACGTTCCCGGCGGCCAAAGAGAAGCCCGGCGCCGCGGCTCGGGCCGCGTACCTGTCGTTCTTCATGTCTTGGGACGACGCGACCAAAGTGCGTGTACTCGGCTCGATGACGGCCATCTACGAGCTCTTCTTGGAGCGCGTGGCCGAGGGCCGAAAGACCACGCCGGACAAGATTGCGCCACACGCGGAAGGCCGCATTTTCAGCGGTCGCGAGGGCAAGAAGAACGGCCTCGTCGACGAGCTCGGAGGCTTGATGGAGGCCGTCGCCAAAGCTCGCGAGCTGGCGAAGCTTCCCGCCGACGCGCGCGTCTCGGTGGTCGGGCAGAGGCCCGCTTTCCTCGACAAACTCGAGGGGGGAGGCTCCGGTTCGGAAGAGCGCGCCGCGATGGCCAAAGCGGCCGGGGTCGACCCGACCGAGATGCTCCGTCGAGCCGTGCCGGAGCTGGAGCCGTTCGTCACCAGCATGCTTCCGCTCGCGGGCGACGAACGTGTCGTCTTGGCCACGCCGTACGCGCTTTGGGTGAGGTGACGGGGGATCATGAGCACAGGGGCGCGCGAGGGAAACGTCACGCTCGGGCGAGGGTCGATCGCGCCCTCCTCGCTGACGGACGTGCACGTGAGAAACTTCGGCCCGACCGCGCCTCCACTCGCGCGTAGGACCGGCAAAGTCGCCGAGCAGACCGCGATGATGGCGCGCCTCTCGACTGCGATCTCGGACGGAGACATCGAGGCCGAACGCGCGGTCTCCATCGACCTCGCGAAACACCTTGAAGCGCGCGGCCTCGGCCTCGGTAGCGCGGCCGAGCTCTACGCGAGGGCCGCCGCCATCCGACCCGACACGGACGTCCTGCGTCGCCTCGCGGCGCTCGAGGAAAAGCTCGGCCGTCACGCGAGGGCCGCGGACGCTCTCGAGCGCGCACTGACGCTCGACCCGCAGGTCGGAGGGCGCGTTCGCCTCGGCTGGCTCAGGCTGCGCGCAGGGGATCTGGCTGCTTCCGAGCGGGCGTTCGCCCGGGCGGCGGAGGACTCCAAGGAGCCGCTCGCGACCGAGTTGCGTGGTGCGCTCGGTTTCATTCGGGCCGATGCCCTCGCGGCCACCGATGCGGCGCGTTGTTACGTGGATGCCGCGGCCCGTCGAGGGGGAGCGGACTTGGGAGACGCCGAGCTCGACGACCTCGCACGCGCCCATGCGCTCGCTCCTTCTTCGAGTGTCGTCGCGAGCTTCGTGGCCGCCTTCGAGCGACGCGGGAAACCTCTGGTCGCGGACGCTTTGGTCGAAAGCTCCGTCGGGAAATACGACGCGACGAGCCCAGACGCGAGCACCGTTCGGGCTCTCGTCAAGTCCCGCTCTCGAGGCGATTCGCCCGGGGCACTGTCCCTCGTGTTGTCGTTGGCGGCACGCGCGAAGGGTGAACCCGATGCGGCGCTCTCGGGGAGCGAGCTCGGCGACCTGCTCGTGCGCGCGGGTCTCGTCGACGTGCTCGCTGAGCATCTCGGTCTTCTCGCGGCCGCGGCCACGGATACGCCGGAACGTCGGCGATGGCTCACGGAGGCGCTCGCGCTGGCGGCCGGTTCGCTCGCGGATCCGCGGGCGGCCGCCCTCTTGGTCTCGGAGCTCGTTGCGTCCGATCCGGACGACGCGGAGACGCTCGCTCGGCTCGAGGCCTCGATTCTCGACGGTGCGGTCGGTGCCGATGCCCGTTCCGTTTTGGTCCATCGCCTGGCGACCCCCGACGCTCGTCTCTCGGCGTTGGCCAAGTTGGTCGCCAAGCTCGGCGAGGTTCGCGAGGAGCCGGCCCTCGTGGCGCTCGGTTTGCGTACGGCGGTCGCTCATGCCGACGACCCGACCGTGCGCACGCGCCTCGCGAACGCCGAGAAACGCTGCGAGGAGAGACTCGCGGCGGGACGCACCGAGGCCTCCCTCGCGGCTCGCCGCGCGCGCGCGCACGTGCTCGCCACGCTGCCCGAGCATCGGGACGAATGGAACGCCCTTCTCGCTTCGACGCCCCCGACCGACGAGCTTGCCGGTGAAGTGTTCGCCCTGGCGGCTCATCGCGCGCTCGAGGAGCAGGACTTCGATTCGGCACGACGTTACGCCGCCGCACGCATCGCTCTTGCGCGTGTCGGTGTGGAGCGGGCCTCGGCTCGTCGGCTCTCGGCCCGGGTCGAGCTCGCGTGCGGGGCGAGAGCGTCAGCTCTCGCGGTGCTGGTCGCAGAAGACGACTCCGCCACGTTCGGTACGCTGGCACCGCTCGCGCTTCTCTTGGCCGTGACCGAGGGGCGACTCGACGCCGTGGCCCGTTCGGCCTCCGAGGTCGCCCGAACGGCCCGGCCCGGCGTCCGCTCTGCCCTCGAGCGTGTCGCGGTTCGCGCTTGGCTCGGCCACGGAGACATCGCGCGTGCACGATCCGCTGCGCTGGATGCATTCGACGCCGCGCCCACCGATCCTCGAAATGCGTGTGTGGTCGTCGATGCCTTCGCGTCGGGAGATGTCGAAGAAGGCACGTCGGCTCTCGCAGCGGTCGAGCGCGCATCGTCGCTGCTCTGGCCGGATGCGTCGCGGGTGCGAAGGTTGTCGGAGCTTGCCGCTCGCGCGGGAGACCGCGTCGCCTCACTTTCGTGGGGACAACGCTTGCTCGGACTGCGTCCCGGTGATCCGGAGCCCCTTCGCGCCTACATGGCGGGCTTGGTTGCGCTGGCGGAGCCTTCGCGTCTCGCCGACGCCCTCGTTTGGGTCCTCTCGCTACCGTACACCGCCGAGCTTCTGGTGGACGTCTCCGTGCAGGTACTCACGGCGCTCACGGCGGACGTGGACCGACTGAGCGGTGCGGCACGGCGAGCGTTCGACGTGCTTGGTGCCAACGACGAGACGCTTCGCGACGTGCTCGTTCAGTCCGGCCGGCGCGCGCGTGACTACGGATTCGCCGCGAGCGTCTTGGAGCGCGCTCTTTCGTGCGGCGAGGGGCGTGGCGACTCCGGCGAGGGGTACTCGATGCTCGCCGATCTGTACGCTCAGGCCCTCGACGCCGACGGGGAGATTCGGGCGCTGGTCTCGGCGATTCGTGACGGTGCCATGCCGAGTGGCCTCGACGAACGACTCTCCCGCTTCGACCCGAAGACGCTGAGCGGCGACGGCGAGATTGCCTTGCTCGACGTCTTGAGCGAGCGCGCTCCGCTTCGGGGGGCGGCCGAGAGTGCCCTCGCATACCGCAGGCTCGGTGCGGCGTTGTGGGACATGGCGCAGGACCGTGCCGGTGCGGTAGCTGCGTGGGTGGATGCCGCGCGCAGGGCGCCCTCGCGAGGCAACGCCACGCTTCGGCGTGATCTGGTCGATCTCGCCGGGAGTGAAGAAGCGCTCGAGTGCCTGGTCGCCTTGGCCGAGCACGAGCCCGAGTCCTCGCGCGCCGGAGGCCTGCTCGCCGAGGCCGCGCGCGTCGCGGTTTCGATCGGGGACACGGAGCGAACGTTCGAGCTCGCGACCCGCGCGTTGCGAAAGAACCCTGCGCTCACGGACGCCCTCACGTGTGCGGAGGCCGGAGCCAGGCCCGGAGCAGAGGGCGCGCTCTCGTCGCTCTACACCGAAGTCGCCGCTCGGGCGCTCGGTCGATTCGGTCGTCGCGCGGCGCATTTCCGAGGGGCGCGATTCTTGGAAGAGCGCGGTGCGTACGACCTCGCCGTCGAGCACGCGACGGCGGCGTTCCTCGCTGTCCCGTCGGAGGGCTCGGCTCTTCAACTTCTCGCGCGGACGGGCGCGAAAGCCGGGGACCCGGGCGCTGTTTTCGGCGCGGTCGAGAGGCTCGAAATCAAGGGCAAGAGTGGACCGCAGCAGCGGGCTGCGTGGCTCGTGCGAGCCGCCGACCTGGGCGACTCCGAGGTCGGAAGCTCCGAGCGCGTCGATGCGCTTCTTCGTGCGCTCGTGCTCGCGCCGGACGGCGGGACCTTGTCCAAGCTCGCGACCGCGCTCGAGAAGGTCTTGCGCGTCTCGCCTGGCGACCGCGAAGCTTGGCTGCTTCGTTTTTCGCGAGCGGCGCGAGCCGTGCTCCCGAAGTGCGAGGGGCCGGACGGGGCCCGCGTGGCCGTTCGGCTGGTCGCCCTCGCAATCGAGCTATCGGACGAGCCGCCACTCGCTTGGGACGCTCTCGACCGGGCTCTCGCGTGCGACGGGGACATCGACGAGTACAAGGACCTCGTCCCATTCGTTGCGCGCTTGGTGGCGTCCGATGGCTCGCGTCCGGCATTCGAGCGCGTGGTGGCCGTCACCGCGAAGCCCTATGCGAGCCTCGGCGCGGCGGCCTACGCCTTACTGGGCGTGTTCGCTCGCGCGTTCTCGGAGCCCGTGCTCGCTCGCACGCTGCTGGTCGCATCGGCGATCCGCGACGCAGACGATCCTCGAGTGGTCGTGCTCGCGGACGAAGCGCTGGTCCTGAGCCCCGACGAGACGGCGCGAAAGAACTTCGCTCGCGGCGTGTCGCTCGTTCGATTGGTCGAGGCGCTCGTGTACGAGGCGTCGCTGGCCCGCAAGTCCGGAGACTCTCACTCCGAGCTTCGCCGGCTGGCGCGGGCGGTCGAGCTCGATCCGTCGTGCCTGGACGAGCGCATGCGGGCTCGCTTCGAAGAGCTCCGTCCACCCGAGTCGATCGATGCGAGTCGGGAAGCTCGTGTCCGTGAGAAGATCCAAACCGGGGACTACCGTGGAGCGCTCGAGGCGGCTCTGGAGGGGGGGCTCGGGCCGGTGCTCGAGGTTGCCGACGCCGCCGAGGCTGCCGGGCACCATACGATCACGAGTGACGCTCTGGAGCGACTCAGCCAGGACGACGCCGCGGCCGATGTCCGCGTGGATGCCCTACGACGACTCGGTCGTTCGTACGGGGCCTACGACATCGAGCGAGCCGAAGGCTACTGGCGTCGCTTGTTGAGCGAGCGTCCCGGCGACGACGAGGCCGAGGTCGCGCTAGAGGACCTTCTCACTCGCGCCCAGCGCTACCCGGAGATCTTGGACATTCTGGCGGTTCGCGCGGGGCGGCTCGCGAACGACCCGACGCGGAAAGAGAGCCACAGGTTCGTGCGGCTCCGTCGCGCAGCACTCTTCGAGCAACGCCTCGGCAGCCTCGAAGACGCTCGAAACGAGCTCTTCGTCCTCCTCGAGAGCGAGCCCGACTGCGTGCCGGCCATGCGCTACTTGGCCGACCTGGCCGAGCGGACGGCGGATGTCGAAGCGACGGTGGCCATGCTCGAGCGCATTCGGTCGTTGTCGACGGTCGACGTCGACTCGCGTAACGAGGCCGAGCTTCGGATCGCGCGCATCCGTCTCGAAGCGGGCAGGCTCGAAGACGCTCGTTCGCTCGTCAAGGGGGTGCTCGCGCGAGGCGAGAGCCTCGAAGCGACCAACCTCCGGGTCGACATCGCGCGGCGACTCGGTGAGCCCCGAGAGCTCGGTGACGCACTGGCGGCCATCGCGCGCCTCGGCGCGGACGACGCGGAAGGGCGCAGCGAAGTCCTGGTCGAGGCGGCTCAAGCCGCTGCGCGGGCAGGCGACGTGGACGTCTCGCTCCGACGCGCGCAAGAGGCCGCGCGCGTGGCGCCACAGGCGGCTTCCGTTCAACTCTTCGCTCGTGGCCTCGAGTACCGCACGCGAGGTGCTGGTTCGCCCGACGACGCGCGCCTCACGCTCGACTCTCTCTCTCAAGTTCGCACGAGCCTGCAGTCCGCGGACGTCGCCTTGCGCGCGTTCTTGATGGCCGAGGCGTCACGGGCCATTTCGGGCGGTGGTGCCGGGCTCGAGCTCTTGCTCGAGACACGAGCCGAGCTCGGGCCCCATCCGCTCTTGGCCCTCGGGACGGCGGAGCGACTCGCCGCCCAGGGTCGGCACGAAGATGCTCTCGTCGCCTACGAGGAAGCCATCGTCGGACCGCTTCTCGGGATGCGCCGTCCGGCCGAAGTCGCGCTCACGGCGTCGGTCTCCGCCGAGAAGGTCGGAGATCTCTCGCTCGCTTTGCGGTACGCCGAAGCCGCCTCGCAAGAGCCCGATTTGCGCCTCGCCGCCCTCGAGCGTGTGCGCCGCCTGGCCTTCGCCTTCGGGGACGAACGAAAGCAGCGAGGGGCCCTTCGCCAGCTCGTGGCGCTCCAGCAAGGAGAGCTGCGCTTCGAGGCCATCAAGGATCTGGCCGGCTCGCTACTCGCTTCGTCGTCCGACGAGGATCGTGTCGAAGGACGAGCACTGCTCGAGTCCGCACTCGCCGAAGCCCCGCGCGGGCGAGCCGTCTCGGACGAGCTCCGCGCCTGGCTCGCTCGTCTCGACGAAGAACGCTCGCGACGCGAAGCCCCTCCTTCCGTCGAGGCGAAGCGGGAGGCCGAGGCTCCTCCGCCCCCCACCGAAGTGATGCCTTCCCAAGAGGCTTCGCACGAGAGCGGCGGCGTGTCGACACCGGTGCGTGGCATGCTCTCGTCTACACCTGCATCGCCGACCACCGAAGAGGTGTCTCCGGCGAAGCCGGTCGCCCCGGCCCCGCCCAGCACGCGAGAGGAGCTCTCCGCCGACGACATCGAAGAGGTCGCCTCGGCGAGTGCTCCGGGGGTGCCCGCCGTGGTCGACGCTCCTCCCCCTCTCGCCCTGGCGGAGCCGACTGACGAGCGGGTTGCGCAGGATCCGTTCCCGCCGGCGTCGCGAGATCCCTTTCCTTCGAGTCGTCCGACCGAACCTGGCGCACCGACTTCGCTCGCGTCCACCGCGGCATCTTCCGAGCGTTCGCGCGAGCTCGATCATCGAGCGGTCACGCTGGGGGCCGGGGTGCGTGTTCACGCCACGCCCGTCACCAGTCTGCCTTCCATTCTCCCGCACGTGCTCGACGGGCTGAAGAAGGGCACGTTCCCCGATGGTCGCGCGGACGCGAAGGTCGTCGAGGCGCGCGCATTGCTCGCCTCCGGTCGAACGTTGGAGGCGGAAGGGCTGCTCGGCGAAGCGATCGCCGAAGGTTCGTCGGAGGCCGCGGACCTCCTGGCGGGTATGCTCGAGACCCAGGCCGAGCGTCGCTCGCTCTTCGTGCGTGCACGCCGGCTCGCCGCCGACCTCGCTCCTGCCGATACGAAGCGCCTCGAGGCTCTCCGCCAGGCTGCTCTCGCGGACAAGAACCAAAGCTACGCGCGCGCACTCGAGCACCTGGTTCGGACGCTCGAAGGTGATGGCGAGGTGCCTGCGCCGCCTCCTCTTGGCCATCAGACCGAGCAGCCCGGCCTCTTCGCACTGCTCACGCGCTCCGGGCGGGAAGGCCTCGGGGAAGCCTTCGGCCTCGTGTGGGAGCACGCGTCCACCGCACTCGTTCGTGCCAACAACACGTCGACGTCGATTTCCGGGCTCGAGCGCATCGTGCCGGGAAACGACTCGCTGGCGTCGAGGCTCTTCGAGGCCACTGGGCGCCTCCTCGTGCTCGGCAATGCGCGGCTCTTCCGTCGCAACGTGTCCGGGCCTGCCGCCTCCGAGGTGCTGCTCGGTACGCCCCCTGCCGCGGTGCTTCGTGGGGCGTTGCCGGACGATCCGGGCGAGCTCGGGTTCTTGCTCGGGTGCGCGGTCGGAGCAGCGTTGCCGCATCAGGCGCTCCTGCTCGGTCAGCCGCTCGGGGATGCACGCGTGCTGTTTCGCGCCATGCTTTGCGCGTTCGGACCTCCCGAAGCGACGCGTGATCTCGATCGAGCCACGGCCATGCTGGGGGAGACCCTCTGGCAGACGCTTCCGTCGAAGGCTCAACGGCGCTTGTCCGACCTCCTTGCGGCACACTCCGTGTCGAGCTTCGAGGACGTGCTGGGTCGCGCGAAGCTCGCAGCGATGCGGGTCGGCTACTTCGTCGCGGGTGATTTCCGCTGTGCGGCCAGGGCCGTGGTGGCCGACGCCGGACTCGACCCTCGCGTGGTGAACGAGGCGGGCGCGATCAAGGATCTCGTGCGCGAGCTCTCCGCGCTCGAGGACCTCTACCGGCTCGCCATTCGCCCCGAGCTTGCCGACGCGCGCTTCTTCACTCCGAGCGGTACCGGCCGTCCGGGCGGAGCCCGAGGCGGATGACGGATGCCCGGGGCCGAAAGACGCAGCGACTTCGTCGCGTGGCCGCTTGGGTCGCGTCGGGCGTGACGTTCGCGCTCGCCGCGACAACGACCATCTCGTGTCTGATCGCCGAGCCGCAGACCGACCTCCCCACGGTCCCCACGTTTCGTCCGCTCGTCGTTCGCGGGGCCGCCGTGCCTCCTCCGAACGGCGTGCTCGGCGTCTATCCCGAGCAGCTCGTCGTGCCGATCGAGCTCGTCGATCCGAGCGTCACCTTCAAGTGGCGAGTCTACGTCGACTACAATCCGATCACCGGAGCAGGGCTCGAGGTGGACGGCACCAGCGCACCTTCGGGCATACCGGCGCGCATTCGAACGCTCGAGATTCAGACCGTGCGCCGTACCGATCTCGATCGCTGCCATGTCATCGAGTTCATCGTGGCCAAATCGTTTCTCGGGGAGTTCGAGGGCAAGAACGCCCACACGCCCAACGAGCCGGGGGAAGCCGACAGCATCACCTGGTTTTACAGCCCGACCGGCGATTTGGCCGGCTGCCCCGTGTTGGACGCTGGTTTGATCCCTCGCCTCGAGGCTGGCGCCGACGCCGCGGACGGTGGCGCACGCGACGGAGGCGGTGGGTGAGGGCGTACGATCTTCGGTGGGGGGCGTTGTCGGCGACCCTCGGGCTCGTCGTGGCGACGTCGTGCGATCCCATCGTGGGGAGCCCGCTCACCAACGCGCCGAAGAATCAGTGCGGCAACGAGAGCGACGTCGGGGCGTGCGAGCGCTACGCGCAGTCCCCGATCACCGCGAAGCCGGATTGTTCGGGCCAGGGCCGGTGCATCACCAACGGAGACCCTCGGTACCTTTCCTACGTGCTCGTCGTTTCGACGCCGTCGACCTCTTTTTTGTCGCCTAGCCAAACGTTCCTCGTGCCGGCCTCCATCGCGCGCAAGGCCGGAGAAATCACGCTTCCCAATCAGGTCGAAGTGGACGGCGCCTACCGCGCGACCAACGAGACTTCGACGCTCGTCGGGTCCCCGTTCAACGGGCCAGGTCCCCATGCGCTTCCGGTTCGACCCGTGTACTTTCCCATGATCGAGCTCGACGACGGTACGCGCGTCGAAGCGAGGGACGTGGGCCTGCCGGAGAGTCCGACCTTTGCCGAAGGGCAATACGGTGGCTTGGGGGCTGTCTCGTTCCGAGCGTTTTTGCCAGCAGGTCCCTATCGGCGCGTGGTGGCGCCGCTCGCGCCGTATGCTCGCGCATTTCCGCCGGTCAGCTCCGATCTACGGGTTGCGGTCACGGAGGCGAGCGGCGTCTTCGCGGACCTCGTTACCGTCGGTGAGGGCGCGACCTTGCTGGACGATCCGACCGCCGACTCGCACACGGCCAACGTGACGCGAGACTCCGGCCTCGACGGGTTCAGCGTCTTTCTACGGGATCGAAAGACCCAGCGCATTCTGTCCTCCGTGAGGCCGCTCTCGGGGACCGAAGCTTCGGCTCGCCTCGATACGGTGGGAGAGAACGGACCGGACGGCACCTTGCGCGACGGGATCGAGATCGTGGTGGCGCCCGATCCTTCCTGGATAGGCGTGCCCACCTTGGTCGACCGCATCCTCGCAGGCGCGGGCTTCCGCCTCGTGTATCCGGCGCTTCCACCGGCGTCCGTGGTCGAAGGCAACCTCACCGGCGACGGCCCCGTGGAAGGCCTCGTCGTTTTCGAGAGCACCGGCATCGAAGTGGTCGGGGGGGTCGTCTCGTCTTCGCTCGTGTACCGCACGCGTGTGCGCACCGACGCGTTCGGACACTTTTCGACCGTCTTGCCGCCAGGAAACTATCAGGCGTACGCCGAGCCTCAGGACTTCGAGAAGGCCTTCGGGAAGGCGCGTTCCAGCGTGATCGTGCGCGGTCAGCGGACCGACCTCGTGCTGCCCACGCGACGCAAAGGCAGGATGCTCGGGAAGGTGCGCCTCGCCGATGGTCGCCCGCTCGCGCATGCCGAGGTTTTGGCAGGGCCGTCTGCCGCGAGTCGAACCACGAAGAGCGCGGCCGAGGCTCCTCGTCCTGCGCGCACACTTACCGACGACGCGGGCGGCTTCACGCTCGCGCTCGACGAGGGGGAGTACGACCTCGTCGTCTTGCCCGAACCGGGAACCGGCTTCCCGCGACTCGTCTCGCTTGGACGACCGGTGGGCCCGACTGGCGCGAACCTCGAAGATCTGGTGGTCTTCGCTCCGTTCGACCTCTCGTCGGCCATCAAAGATCCGGCGGGACGCGCCATTGCGCGCGCGCTCGTGCGAGCCTTCGCCTATGTTTCCGACGCGACGGGTTTCGTCGAGGTCGGCCAGTCTCTCACCGACAACGACGGGCGTTTCGAGATGCTCGTCGGCCCGATTCCCAAGTGACCGAGGAACACCCATGGCCCTTCGAGAAGAAAATGTCCCGTTCCTCGCCAAGCTGGTGCGCCGCTCCGACGGCACGCCTTCGTCGGGTCGGGAGGTATCCATCCTCGCCATGGCTGCCGCGTCGTTCGGTTCGCGACACGATCCCGACAGCACCGCTCCGACTGGCTTCGATCCGGCGGCGGTCGCGCTGTTCGAGGGGCTCGTGGAAAGCGCGTTTCTGGTGGCATGCGCGGACGGCGTCTTCGACGAGCTCGAGCGCGCGGCCTTCGAACGCCTCGTGGTGGTGGCGTGCGACGGGGTCGTCTCGTCGAAGCAGATCGCGGCCCTCGTCGCCGACCTCGAAGCTCAGCGCGAAGAAGACGGGGAAGATGCGCGCATCGCCGCCATCGCGACGGCGTTCAAGCGTCCGGTCCATGCAGAAGAGGCACTTCGCGTCGCCGTGGTCATGGCCCGCGCGTCCGAGTCCGTGAGTGACGTCGAACGTCGCACCATCGAGAAGATCGCTGCGGCTTGCGGCCTGGGAAGCGCCGAGGTCGACGCGGCCTTCCGTGCCGTCGAGAGCGAGTCGGGCGCCTAACCTCGAGGAGCCTGCGCACCGTCGCTTCGAGACTCAGACGTAGTCGAGAGCCTCGCGCGACATGGCGAATAGGCTAGCTTCTTCCAGGCGTCCGGCGGCTTTCGCTTCCGCTTCGAGCTTCGCGAGCACGTCGCGCTGGTGCACGATAAGCGTCGCTCGACGCTCCGGCGGTGCGTCTTCGAGGCGTGCCGAGAGCAGCGCGAGCAGCTCGAGTCCTCGACCTAGGCGGCTCAAGACGTCCACGAGCTCGTCCACCACGTCGTCTCGCGTGGGGTCGGCGCGCAGCTTCTCGGTCAAACCCTCGATGCGAGCTTCCAAGAGGTCCGGGTCGCTCGGGACGTCGGGCTCGATCGCGGGAGGTCCAGGGAGAGGCGAGGGACCGGCGGGAGTGGCGAACGATCGCTCGTCTTCGTACGAGTCGGGGGGAAGTGCGACCGACGAAGACGCGGGGAGCGAGGGGTGGGGGACCGCGGATGCCTCTCGTTTCCCGAGCGACGTAGGCATCGATCTTTCTCGCTCGACGAGGGGCGTGGAGAGCTCTCGCTCGAGCTCGAGCAACGCGCGATCGAGCGGTGCGAGACCTTCGGCGCGCCGCACGGAGCGCAATGCGCCGACACGATCGCCCAAGATGTCCTGCTCGAGCCTCGCCGCCGCGACCAAGAGCGGCACGTGCTCCCTCGCGAGGGTCTCCTCGCGCAGACGACCCAGCGCGAGCTTGGCGCCCTCGAGATCGCCAACGGCTGCGCGCACGCGCGCTTCGAGCAGGCGAGCCTCCGGACTCTCCGGAAGGCCGCTCGGGATCTCGCGCGCGCGGGCCGCAGCGGCCGGATGATCCCCGAGGGGGTCTTCGAGGACGCGAGCAAGAGCCAACGAAGCCTTGGCGGCGACCTCGGGTGACCTCGCTACGTCGATGGCGCGCGTGAGCAGAGCTGCGCCTCGCGCTCCGAGACCGGCGGCGACGAGCGACGCCCCGAGCCCGGCGAGGGCTTCCGGATCGTCCGGTACGTAGCGGAGCGCGTGCTCGAACGGTGACCTCGCCCGCTCGCGCAGTCCCCTCGCGACGTAGGCATTCCCCACGTCGACCAGCGCACGGCATTTGTCGCGCGGTTCACTCGCGAGCGCCTCCAGGAAGCCTGTGTCCGCCTCGGCTTCCTCGAACCTTCCTGCGTCGAGCGCGCGCAAGAGCCGCGCGCGCCTGACGAACGCACGCTCGGGGGCGTCGGTGGTGGCTTCGTCGAGCTGGTGGAGTGCCGTGAGCGGATCGGGGTCGAGCTCGCCTGCACGCAAGCGAAGCGCCGCACGGAGCGTGGCCCTCGGCTCGCGCTCGGCATCGCGAATGGCTCGCCCGAGCGCTCCACTCGTGTCGCCGGCTCGCGCACGAAGTGAGGTCGGCACGTCGCCGAGGCGACACGCCGCGCCGTCTCGTTCGGCGTCCCGGAGCGTCGAGAGCGCCACCTCGACCCGACCCTCCGCGAGCGCGTCGAGGCCAATCAATCGGCCCGATAGTCCCGGGTGGCGTGGAGCCCTCGCGAGTGCAGCCAGGAGCTCTTCGCGTGCACTCGCGAAGTCGGACTCTGCGAAGGCGGTATCGGCGGGCTCGGCGAGGCGTGCGTCTTCCGCGGCTCGCAGCGCACGTTCTCCACCGACGAAGCCTCGCCCTTCGCGGAAGGTAATCTCGAAGCCTCGCGCGTCGAGCGTCATCCCGGATGGGCCGACCACCGGCACCCGCGGTGTTCGTGCGCCCGCTTCCGGCATGAGGCGAGCCGAGACGCGCGTCGCGAGCTTGGAGAGGGCGAATGCGGAGCCTCTCCGCTCGAACGACGCACCGAGGACTCGCGCGACCGCCTCCGACGCGAGCCTGGAGGCGGGCGCCACGAGGTTCGCCCCGCGCGCGTCCCACACGAACAGCTCCACGTCGTCGTCGGTGATGCGCAAGGCGAGCTCGAACGCGAGCACGACGGGGGCGCGTGTGTCGTCGAGGCACGTGACCTCGACGCCGACCGTGGTCTCCGGTCCCTCTTCGATGCGCACGAGAGGCGTGCCCGGAGCGACGAGGTCGACCAGTTTGGGGGCGCAATAGCGGGCGAGCTCGTCCCAGTTCCCGCCGAATCGGAAGCGCCTCAGCTCTCCGCGTCGGTGACGGAAGCGGTTCACGCCGCCCGAGACGTCGAGTGGGAAGCTCAGGCCGGGCAAGAACACCTCGAGCTCGTGCACGGTGAGGGGCCCGAGCCCGGCGGGCTTCGCGAGCGCGAGGCCGATTCCCTTCGGTCCCATCGCGAGACAGATCTCCACGGACCGCGCGGCTTGGCGGTCGCCCGCTCCGGCCTTTGCGGGCGCCTTCGGCGTCCTTTTCCGTGGTTTTTCTCCCAAACCTCGCACCCGGGGATCGTAGCCAATGTGGCGCGGTGTGGTCGACTTTGCGGCGACGCCACCGCCCGCATGCGAGAGATTCTGGGCCTTTGTGCGCTTACGAGGCCCCGGTGGGCCTGCTATGGACCGCCCGGCATGGCCGACGACTGGGACGAGCTCTTCGAGGCTCCGCGCACGGGGCGCACGAGCGCCGGGGCTGCGCGTCGGCTGCTCGAGTCGAGCGCGGCGCTCAAGCGTGGTCTCGTCTACGAGTCGCGCGAAGGGCAGCTCGCCATGCTCGACGCGGTCGAGCGCGCGCTCGCCGAAGAGTCGCACTTGTTCGTCGAGGCCGGTACCGGTACCGGCAAGACGCTCGCGTACCTCGTGCCCGCGCTCTTGTCCGGCAAGAAGGTCGTGGTGAGCACGGCGACGATCGCGCTCCAAGAACAGATCTTCTCCAAGGACCTGCCTCTCGCGCGCTCCATCGTCGAAGAACACGGCATTCCGGTGCAGGCCGCGCTGATGAAGGGCCTGTCCAACTACGTGTGCAAGCGTCGCCTGTCCGAGGCGCTCGCCACGTCCGCCTCGCCTGCGCTCCTCAGGGTGGCCGAGTGGGAGCGATCGAGCGAGACCGGCGATCGCGCCGAGATCGGTTTTCTCTCCGAAGACGACCCGACCTGGCCGCTCGTGCACTCGTCGACCGACACTCGAATCGGTGTGGAGTGCAAGTTTTACGACGCTTGCCACGTGACCACCATGCGTCGGGAAGCCGAGCGCGCGAGCATTTTGGTGGTGAGCCATCATTTGTTCCTCGCCGACCTCGCGCTGCGCGCCGGCCCGCGCGGCGAGTACGCGAGCGCCATCCCACCGTACGACGCGGTCATTTTCGACGAGGCGCACCAACTCGAGGGCATCGCCACGGACTTCTTCGGCGTACGCGTGACCTCGTCGCGGGTCGATGCGCTCCTCCGCGACTCGGAAGGTGCGCTCATCGGCAAGGGCATGCTCGAGATGCGCCGCGTGGTCGACCAGGGGCGTCTCGCGGCGAGGGCGTTCTTCGCGAGGCTCACGTACGTGGCGGGAGGCGAGCGCGAAAAGCGCCCGCTCGTGCCGGAAGACGTGGACGCCGAGGTGATCGCGGCGGCGGCCAAGCTCGATCTCGCGCTCGCTTCGCTCTCCGCGTTCGCCGCGCACGGCGAGACGGACGAGGCCCAAGAGCTCGTCTCGCGACGCGCGGACGACCTACGTGGGGACCTCCGCGAAGTCCTACTGGGAGATCGCGCGGCGCGCTTCGATGCCGAGCGTCGCGTCGTCCTCGATGCGGGAGAGCGCACGATCCACGCCGCGAGCGGACGCGTCGCCTGGGTCGAATCCAAGGATCGCTCGGTGGCCGTCGGCTCGAGCCCGGTCGACATGGGACGCATCCTGCGAAGCGCGCTGTTCGAGCGCGTGCCGTCGGTGGTGTGCACGAGCGCGACGCTCGCCACGGTCCACCCCGACGGCAGCGTGGGGTTTCAGTACGCGCGTTCGCGTCTCGGCGCTCCGGAGAGCGCGAGCGAGCTCGTGGTGGAATCCCCCTTCGACTACGCGAAGAACGCGGCCTTCTTCGTGCCGCGCGACCTGCCGGATCCGCAATCGACCGGTTACGAAGAGCGTGCCACCGAGACCCTGCTCGAGCTCTTGACCATCACGGGTGGAGGCGCGTTCGTGCTCTGCACCTCGAACCGCATGATGCGCACGTTCGCGCGCAATCTGCGGCAAAAGACGCGTCTCACGGTGCTGCTCCAAGGCGAGATCCCGAAGAAGATCCTGCTGTCCAAGTTCCGCGCGGCCAAAGACGCCGTGCTCGTCGCGACGGCGAGCTTCTGGGAAGGTGTGGACGTGCCGGGCGACGCTCTCCGGCTCGTCGTGCTCGACAAGATCCCGTTCGCGGTGCCCACCGATCCTCTCGTGGTGGCGAGGTCGAAGCAGATCGAAGAGAGCGGCGGGAACCCGTTCGTCGAGTACTCCGTGCCGCAGGCCGCGATCGCCCTCAAACAAGGCTTCGGGCGCCTCATTCGAACCGACACGGACCGAGGCATCGTGGCGCTCTTGGACCCTCGTGCGCGAACCAAGGGCTACGGTCGGCGCCTGCTCGCGGGGCTGCCCGCGGCGACGCGCTGCGAGAGTCTCGACGACGTGCGCCGCTTCTGGGCCGAGCATGCCGCGACGCGTGTGTGACGGTTTCGGGGCAGGCGTGTGTCGGCGCTCCCGCGAGAGCCGAATCGTGCTAGGTGCGCTTCGCTCGGGCGGGGTCCGAATTTCGCGCGAGCCATCCTTCAAGGAGCCTCTGTCATGACCGAGATCAACGCCGTCATCGCCCGTGAAATCCTCGACTCGCGTGGCAACCCGACCGTCGAGGTCGAGGTGCAGACCGAGAGCGGCCGCGGCCGCGCCGCCGTGCCGAGCGGGGCCTCCACCGGCGAGCACGAGGCCATCGAGCTCCGTGACGGGGACAAGAAGCGCTTCTTCGGCAAGGGCGTCCAGAAGGCCGTCGCCAACGTCAACCAGTCACTCGGCCCCTCCATCCTCGGCGTCGACGCGCTCGACCAGGCCGAGGTCGACGGCATCTTGTGTGAAGCCGACGGCACGCCGAACAAGTCGAACCTGGGCGCGAACGCCATCCTGGGCGTCTCGATGGCGGTCGCACGCGCGGCAGCCGATGCCGTGGGCCTGCCGCTCTGGCGCTATCTCGGCGGAGCCAACGCGCGCGTGCTCCCCACGCCGCTCATGAACATCCTGAACGGCGGCGCGCACGCCGACAACGGCCTCGAGATCCAAGAGTTCATGATCGTGCCCGTGGGCGCGGAGAACTTCGCCGAAGCCGTGCGCATGGGCGCCGAGGTCTTCGCGGCGCTCAAGACGTACTTGAAGGAAAAGGGCCAGACCACCGCGGTGGGCGACGAAGGCGGCTTCGCGCCGCGCCTCGGCTCCAACGAAGAGGCCCTCCAGGCCGTCCTGAAGGCCATCGAGAGCGCGGGCTACCGCCCCGGTGAAGACATCGCCCTCGCGCTCGACTGCGCGGCGAGCGAGTTCTTCGACAAGAAGACCGGCAACTACACCTTCGACAAGAAGACCCTCTCGGCCGACGAGCTCGTGGCCACCTATGCGTCGTTCGCGGACAAATACCCGCTCGTCTCGATCGAAGACGGCTGCGCCGAAGACGACTGGGACACCTGGAAGAAGCTCACCGACAAGCTCGGCAAGCGCGTGCAGCTCGTGGGCGACGACCTCTTCGTCACCAACGTCGATCGCCTCTCGCGTGGCATCGACGCGGGCATCGGCAACGCCATCCTGGTGAAGGTCAACCAGATCGGCACCCTCACCGAGACCCTCGACGCCATCCGCATGGCCACCGAGGCCGGCTACCGCAGCATCATCAGCCACCGCTCGGGCGAGACCGAAGACACGTTCATCGCCGACCTCGCCGTGGGCACCAACGCCGGCCAAATCAAGACGGGAAGCCTCTCGCGGTCGGATCGCGTCGCCAAGTACAACCAGCTCGTCCGCATCGCCTTCGAGCTCGGACGCGGCGGCGTTTACGCCGGCAAGAAGCCCTTCCGCCGCCCCTGAGCTCGACGTAGGCGAGGACCTCGGACGGGCGCCCGTCGGCGCTCGTGCCGGGTCACGAAGGTCGCGAACGCGCGCTCGATACGTCACGGTTTCTCACGTCTTTCGTGAGGTCTCGGGGCGCGTCGGACGCGCGTCCGTTTTTCTCCGCCGGGCGACGTCTATCGCGTAGATTTTTCCCACCATGGGAACCTTCATCACCGACGCCCTCGAAGCCACCGCACGCCGTCTCCCCACGAAGCGCGGATTCGTATGCGGCGACGAGAGCATGACGTTCGCCGAGTTCGACGCGCTCACCAATCAGGTCTCGCAGGCGCTGGTCGCCCTCGACGGGAAGAAGGGCGATCGCGTCGGCATCTGCCTCGAAAAGTCCCACGTCTACGTGGCGCTGCAGTTCGGCACGCTCAAAGCGGCCGCCGCCTACGTGCCCATCGACTACGCGTTCCCGGTCGAACGTAAGCTGCAGATCCTGGAAGATTGCGGCATCCGCGTGCTCTTCACCTCCGAGAGCGTGGCCAAAGAGCTGCGTGACGCCGGGCTCTTCGATCGCACCAAGGTGGAGAACGTGGTGGTGGTCGAGGGCGCTGCCGTAGGCGACCGCACGCGCGACTTTTCCTTCGTGAAGAGCCAGTCGCCCGAGCGCCAGCGCGTGCACCAAGCGCTCGACTCGGACCTCGCCTACGTCATGTACACCTCGGGCAGCACCGGCAAGCCCAAGGGCGTCATGATCACCCATCGCAACATCATGACGTTCATGGAGTGGTGCGACGAAAAGCTCGGCATCGGCGAGGACGACGTGGTCGCGCAGACGGCGCCCTTCACCTTCGACATCTCCGGGCTCGACACCTACAACGCGATTCGCCAAGGGGCGACGCTGGTGGTCGTGAAAAACCAGCTCATGATCAACACCATCTTGGCCGCCATCCAGGCCGAGAAGGTCACCTTCATGAGCACCGTTCCCACCGTGTTCGGCGCCATCGTCGAGCGGCCGCAGCTGTTCAAGCGCTACGACCTCTCGAGCCTTCGCGTGCTCGTGAGCGGAGCCGCCGCGTGCCCCGCCATCTTCATGAAGAAGCTTCACGAGCATCTTCCGAAGGCGCGGCTCGTGAACATCTACGGGCCGACCGAGGCGACCATCTACTGCACGTACTTCGAGATCGATCCGCGTGAGCTCGACGTGGACAAGCCGGTGAGCATCGGCAAAGCGTTCGAGAACACCGAGGCGTTCGTGGTGACGCCGGACGGTCGCGAGTGCGCGCCCGAAGAAGTGGGCGAGCTCATTCTGCGCGGTACGCACGTCTCGCCCGGGTACTACCTCAACGCGGAGAAGACCGACGCGGCGTTCAAGACCTTCCCGCTGCTGCCCCACCTCAACGAAAAGGCCTATTTTACGGGCGACTTGGCCCGCAAGGACGCGAAGGGCAACATCTTCTTTCTCGGTCGCAAGGACGACATGATCAAGAGCCGCGGCTACCGCATCGAGCTCGCGGAGATCGAGATCGCGCTCTCTTCGCGCGACGAAGAGCTCGCGCAGTTCTGCGCCGTCGCCGTCCCCGACCCGATGATCGAAAACGAAATTTGGGCCGCGGTGGTCTTCCGCGAAGGCAAGAGCCTCACCGAAGAAGCCATCTTGGCGCACTGCAAGCAGAAGCTCCCCGAGTACATGGTTCCGGCCCGCGTCTTCGTGACCGACCACCTCCCGCAGACCACGAGCGGGAAGGTGAGCCGACGAGACATCGTGCAGGCCATCCTCGCCGGGCCGAAGAAGTCCTCCTGATCCAGGCTGAGGCCGTTCGATCAGCGCGGTGCGCCGAGCGCCGTGTAGACCGCCTCGAGTTCGAGCGCGGGACGCACGTGTGGATCGGCCTCGCGCCCTGCTTCGTAGCGGGTCGCGAGTCCCTCGGCGTGTGCGACGAGGGCTTGCTCGAGCTCCGGGACGAGCGTGCGCACCTCGCCCGAGAGTCCCGCAAGCTCGACGGCCACCGAGGCCGCGCGGGGAAGGGGCACGCCGAGAACGTGATGTTCGAGGGTCGCGTGCCCGAAGACGAGTAGGCGAGCGTCTCCCGCGGCCACGAGCCTCGCCACCGCGGCGGTGTCGCCACGATCGAGGGCGAGGTTGCCCGCTTCGAGCCGCCCCCGTCCGCACGCAAGGACGACGCCGCCCTCGTCGAAGAGCGCGAGCACGTCTTGGACGCGGGAGCGCGCGTTCGGAAGGCCGCCGTGACGTGCGAAATGCCGGTCGAGCTCGCGCGCGTGGAGCGCGTGAATCGTGTGTTTGGCCTTCGGGTACGCCGCGAAGACGAGCGCGTTCATGAGGTCGTGCCACGAGCGCGCGCGCGTCGGAACGAGCCCGCGATCGCGAATCGACACGTCGTAGAGCTCCGCGTGGACCTTGGGCTTCTTCGTGCGCTTCGGCAGCACGACCTGAGTCTCGAGCGAGATGCCGGAAGTAGCGGGAAAGAGCCGGCGCGACAGCTCGGGGACGTCGGGAAAATCGGAGAGCCCCTCGAGCGAAACGGCGACGTGCCGAACCGCATCGAAGAGGGGGGCCTCCCAGAATCGCTCGAGGTAAGCGCCCTTCGCGGCGCGCGCGAGTCTCACCGCACGGGCGCGAGCGGGCCCTTCACCACGGAGCCGTCGGTGAAGCGCGCGAAGAGGCGGAACGAGCCGCTCCGGGGCAGGTCTTTCATGGACACGTGGAGCACGAGGGCGTGCCGTCCTGCCGAGAGCGGAGGCAAGTGACCGTCGGGTGCGTTTTTCAGCTGCCCCTGCTCGTACACGGCGATTCCTCCCGTATGCTTCCCGAGGCCACCGAGCGCCGAAATGGCCTCGGGCAGCACGTCCGCGCCGGTCAGCGTATCGGCCGTGGCCTCTCCGTTGGGCTCGCCGCGATCGTCGGTCGAGACCAGGAAAAACGCCGTGACGGGCCCGTCGAGGTCGACGTCGTAGATGGCATCGGCCACGCCGTCGGGCTCGAAGGCTCCGTCTTTGGCTCCGACCTTGTCCGCTTTGGAGTGGGCGCTCGCTTTTTCGAACCGACGAACTTCGCCGGACATCACGGGCGGAGGCGCCGCGTCGACCACGCCGACGGAGGCGTCTTTCTCGACCCCCTCGGAAGAAGGCGGAGGCGCGGCGGCCTTGGAGGCCCCTCCGCAGGCGAGCGCACCGTGCACGACGAGCGCCGAGACGAGCCACGCGAGAGGCGAAACGAAAGCACGAACACGCATGTGCCGAACCCTAAATCAAGCCGGCGAATTTCTCGAACGGCGAGTCGACAAAAAGAAGCGCGCCGCCTCGGGGACGCTCGTGTGCAGGATGCAAACGAACGCCTCGGGGCGGCGCATGCCGATTCGGTCAGTGCGCTCCGCCGTCGGGCACGGAGCTTTTGGGCGGAGAGGCGCTGGGTGAGTCGCTCGGAGGCTTCGCGGGCTCTGCCGACGGCGGTGCGGCGGGCAGAGGTGCTGGCACGTCCGAGGGGCTCGCGGCGCTGGCCGAGCCGGTGGGCTCGACGTACTCCGGGGGCTGGCCCTTCACGGTCGGCGCGGTGAGGGAAGATCCACACCCGACGAGCGCGAACCAAGCACCGAGCGCGACGAGGGCTCGACTCACGGAGCGGCGACCTTGCGGACCGAGAACGTGTAGCCGCCCGCGCCGCCCTCGTTCGCGAAGACCGCGAAGAAGAGGGTGGTGACGCCAACGGGCACGGTGAAGCGCGCGTTCGCCGCTTGGCCGGGAGCCGGAGACTCGGCGCTCGTGAGCACGTTGGCTTGGGTGAGCGCCGCGGCCTTGAGCGCGTAGATCGACGCGGAGCCTGCGCCGCCGATGGCGATTTCGATCTGGTCGCCCGCGGCGACGGTGACCTTGTAGACGTCGGTTTCGATCTCGTCCGCCGTCGAGGCGACCACGACTTTGCCGCCGATGTCGGTGGCTACGGCCGCGGGAATGGCCTGGAGCACGGCCAGATCCTGCGCGGTGGCGCCGGTCTCGTGTGCCGTCGCCTGTTCGGCGATCTGCTCGGCGCGGATGACCGCGGGGGCAATCGTGGCCGAGCCGGCCTTGCCCGATCCGTTGGTGAGCACGATGAACTGGTCTTCGGCCGCCGTCACGCTGGGCGTGGGGAGCACGAAGTGGAGGTCGTAGGGAGCGGCAGCGCCCTGCGCCGGCTGGAGGAGGCCGAGGAAGTCCTTGGCCTTGCCGCCCTTGCCGAAGAAGGCCGCGAGCGGCGTGGTCGCGCTGGCCGCGGTGGCCTGGAGGCGGTAGTCGACGATCACCGCTTGGCCGGCGGCGATCGGCAGCTTGCCGAAGTAGCTGTCGAGGCTCGCGCCGAGCGTGGCCGTGACGGCGGTGGCGGGGTTCGCGGTGAGGGCCGTGGCGGTGCGCGCGGTCACCTTCACGTCGGCCGGGTCGGCCAGGAAGGTCGTGCGGGCCTTGCCTTCGGTGTCGACGTTGGCGAGCGAGACTTGCGGCGCGGTGGCCGAGAGCGGACCGACCACCACGAAGCCACCGCCGAACAGGTTCGAGTCCGCCGAGACGCCGAGGTCCGCGAAGTCGGTGGAGGTGAACTTGAAGAGGTCCTTGTCGAACGGGTTGTTCGTATCGTTGTTCTGGAACGCGATCTGGGCGAACGCGCCCTGGTTCAGCTTTCCGACGACGGGCACGGCCGAGACGGCCGGGATGACCGCGAAGGCGCCGGGAACCTTGACGCCGTCGACGGTGACGTCGTGCAGGCCCAAGGTCGCCGTGGGGGCGATTTTGAGCTTGGCGGCGATGGCGGTGGCGCTGAGCGCGCGCACGTCCGACACGGTGATGCCCGTGCCGAAGTCGAGCTTGGCGCCGGCGGCGAACTTGGTAGCGCTGCCGCTGATCGTGACCTCGATCTCGCGGTCGAGGACGGCACGGTTCGGCGTGACGAAGTTCACGGTGGGCGTGACCTGCGACGACTCTCCGGCCTTGCCGGAGTCGCCCTTGGCGCCAGCGGCACCGGCAGCGCCGTTTTCACCGGCCGTACCTTGAGCGCCGTCCGAGCCACAGGCGGCGACGAGGAGAGCGAGAGTGAGAGCAGAACCAGTCGCGAAGATCGATTTCATGGGCAAGCTCCGAGAGGCGAAGACACGAGCAAAAGGCTTGGTGGAGGGGGCGAGGACGCTCATGGCGCGGCGACCCTCCGGACGGCGAGCGTGTACTTTCCACGCTTCGTGGTGTCGTACGGGCGCACGCGCACGTAGCGGTATTGTCCCGTCGAGCTGTCGATGGCGTTGCCGATTTTGTTTCCCGTCTCGATGGGAATGACCCCGAAGAACAAGAAGTAGCCGATGGTGGCGACGGTGGTGCTCGCCTCGGGGAAGGTCGGATCCGTGGAGACCGAGATCTCGAGGGGAACCGACGAGAAGGCCGAGATCTCGAGGTCGACGCTATTGGTCGTGCTGAACGTACCGAGTCGGTAGACGTCCGCCGTGTCGGCGGCGAGAAGCTCTCCGTTCATCATGCGCACCGGTGTGGCGTTGCCGAGACCGGGGACCGAGTCCCAAGGGTCGAACGCGGTGGGCGTGCTGCCGTCATGGAGAATCGCGGTGTCCTCGGTGGCGGGCGCGGTAGAGGCGAGCTGCTCGAGCTGGATCGAGTAGCCGAACGTGGCCGCGTCGGTGCCGCCCTTTTTGGGCTCCGAGTTGTAGGTGATGATGGTGCTCGCGCCCGCCGCGGTGGTCGGGTAGGTGAGGTACCCCTCGTCCGAGAGCTTGTCGGCCAGGTTGCCGGCGGTGCCCATCGCGTAGACGGCCGGCGTGAGCACGGTGTCGTCGTTCGCCAGGATGGTGACCACGTTCAGACGGTTGGCGACCGTGGAGTACTTGAAGAGGTGCGTGGTGAACGGGGCCGAGAAGACCTTGTTCACTTCGGTGGTGCCGAGGACCTCGGGCGTGCGCGCCGCGACGTTGAGCGTGTCGCTCGGGCCGATGTAGACCGGCGGGTTCGCCTCGTCGGGGAAGTTCGTGGCGATGACGCCCAGCGGGCCGGTCTTCAGACCCGGATCTGCGAGCAACACGACGCGTGCGTCTTTCGGACCGACGAAGTCGGACGAGAGCTGCGCCAGCGATCCGTCGGCCGCCTTCGCGTTGGCGAACACGGTGAACGAGTCCTTGGCGAACCACTCGGAGTCGTTGTTGGTGAGATCGAGCTGCACGAGGCCGCCCTGCTCCGCCTTGCCGCCCGAGATCTTGGCGCCGAGGCCGGCCGCGACCTGGAAGCCGCCGGTGGCGACGAGCTTCTTGTCTCCGCTGCTGACCGTGACGTCGCGGAAGCCGAGCTTCGCGGTGGGCGCAATCTCGACCAGAGCGATGAGCGTGCGCTTGGCGGAGACGGCGACTTCACGGACCGTGATGCCGTCGCCCATGGTGAGTGTGGGCTTGGCGGCGAGGTCGAGCCCGTCGATCGAAATCGACACCTCGGCCTGCGCGCCGAGCACGGCTGCGCGAGGCTCCACGAGCGAGATGCTCGGCTCGAAGCTGCTCGTACCGGCTTTGCCCGGATCGCCCGCGGCTCCCTTGGCGCCTGCTGCGCCGCTCGTGCCTGCCGGTCCCGGAGCACCGTCGGCGCCGCCGCACGCGACGAGGCCCGCGAGCGCTCCGAGTGTGACTGCGAAGTGGATCGTCTTCACGGATCTTCCTCTTCTTTCGGCGTTCTCCCGGCAGCGCAGAGGCGCGCACGCGAGGACGCTTGGTTAGGTGTAAGGTGACCCCCCGTATGCCCCAGGGTGGTTCGGCGTGCAAGGCATGCCGTCCGGGCTTGACACGGCGCGCGGCGCGACTAGGGTGCGCGCTCCGAAACCAATCCACACGCTCCCCACGCGAAAACCTCCCGTTCGGTGTGCTCCGCTCGATTCCCTCGAGAGAAGCGCTTGCGGGAGAGGGGAGCGGAGGCTCAACCGAAAGGAATTCGCATCATGACCGAGCTCAACTCGCAGGGTCTGCCCCAGCTTCGCGGCGACCTCCCGCTTCCCCTCAAGTCCCTCCTCGACGCCGGCGTGCACTTCGGTCACCAGACCAAGCGCTGGAACCCGAAGATGCGCCCGTTCATCTACGGCGCGCGCAACGGCATCCACATCGTCGACCTCGACCAGACCGCGCGTCTCTTCGCGCGCGCCTTCCACTTCGTCCAGGAGACCGTGGCCCGTGGTGGTCACCTGCTCTTCATCGGCACGAAGCGCCAGGCCCAGGAGATCGTCCAGGAGGAGGCTCTCCGCTCCGGTTCGTACTTCGTGGTCAACCGCTGGCTCGGCGGCACCCTGACGAACTTCCGCACCATCAAGGGCGGCCTCGAGCGCATGCGCCAGCTCGAGCGCATGAAGGAAGACGGAACGTACCTCCAGCTTCCGAAGAAGGAAGTTTCGCGCCTCGAGAAAGAGCGCGAGCGCCTCGAGAAGTACCTCGGCGGCCTCAAGAACATGGGCTCGCTCCCGTCGGCCGTCTTCATCATCGACCCGGCGATGGAGACCATCGCGGTGCAAGAGGCGAAGAAGCTCGGCCTGCCGATCATCGCCATCAC
This sequence comes from Polyangiaceae bacterium, assembly GCA_965225775.1. Classification (GTDB taxonomy): domain Bacteria; phylum Myxococcota_A; class Polyangia; order Polyangiales; family Polyangiaceae; genus JAAFHV01. The sequence continues at coordinate 1,329,497 of OZ245328.1, forward strand.
CGACACCAACTGCGACCCGGACATGATCGACTACGTCATCCCGGGCAACGACGACGCCATCCGCTCGATCAAGCTCATCACGCAGCGCATCGCCGACGCGGTCGTCGAAGGCACGCAGCGCCGCAAAGAGCAGCCCTCGCGTGGTGACGAAGGTCACCGCGGCGGACCCCAGGCGGAAGTCTTCCGCGGTCGTCGCGCCCCCGGCGGCGAAGCGGCCCCCACCGAATCGAACTGACATCGCCCCATCCTCTCGACCCGCGTCGAGAGTGACGAACGGGGCCCGAGCCCCGAGGCGAGAGACACGCGAAGGCGACGGGGCGTACGAGCGAAGGCTCGGCGCCCTTTCGTCCGTCTCCTGCCCGTCGCAGAACAAGCTTATTTTCCCAGAGAACGCAACGAAAGACCGAGGACAGAGTCATGGCTGAAATCACTGCCAAGTTGGTGAAGGAGCTCCGCGATCGTACCCAGGCCGGCATGAGCACCTGCAAGGAAGCTCTCGTCGAAGCCGCCGGAGACATCGAGAAGGCCATCGAGATCTTGCAGAAGAAGCGCGAGATCAAGAGCGCCAGCGTGGCCGGCAAAGTGGCGACCGAGGGCGAGGTTCGCACGCTCGTCACCGCCGACAAGAAGCGCGGCACCATCGTCGAAGTGAACTGCCAGACCGACTTCGTCGCGCGTGGCGACGACTTCCAGAGCTTCCTCGGCCTCGCGGTCAAGGCCGCCGCCGAGATCCCGGCCGGCTCGCCGCTCCCCGAAGCGCTCGAGCAGAAGCGCAAGGACATCTCCGGCGGCACGGGCGAGAACGTCGTCGTTCGTCGCTGGGAGTCGCTCGAGGCCAAGGGCGCCGGCGGCGCGGTCGTCTCGTACGTCCACATGGGCGGCAAGATCGGCGTGCTCCTCTCCGGTGAGGCCCCCACCGCCGAAGGCGCGAAGGACGCGGACTTCATCGCCTTCCTCGACAACTGCGCGATGCAGATCGCCGCCATGTCGCCCATCGTGGTCGACAGGTCGCAGGTCGCGGAAGCCGAAGTGGCCAAGCAGAAGGAAATCTTCGCCGGCCAGCTCAAGGAAGAGGGCAAGCCCGAGGCTTCCTGGCCCAAGATCATCGAGGGCAAGGTCTCCAAGTGGTTCACCGAGATCACGCTCCTCGGCCAGGACAACGTCTGGGCTCCGGGCGAGGGCAGCATCGACAAGCTCCGCCAGGACCTCGGCAAGAAGCTCGGCGGTGAAGTGAAGCTTCACACGTTCCTCCGCTTCGGTCTCGGTGACGGCATCGAGAAGAAGGTCGACGACCTCGCGGCCGAAGTCGCGAAGATGACCGGCGGCTGATCCGAAGCGAGGCGACCTCGGTCGCTTCGACGAGCACGGGCGCGTTTCCGAGAGTCGTCTCGGGCCGCGCCCGTCGTTCATTTCGAAGCGCTCGAAAGGCGAATCGGCGCGTGCTCCGAAGAGTCACGCGCCGACGTTCACGGCCTATCGAGCGAGGCGCGAGAGCGCTTCAGGGGTCGACGGCGATGGCGTCGATTTCGACCCGTGCGCCGCGCGGGAGCGCCGCGACTTGCACCGTGGCGCGTGCCGGAGCCACGGCCGAGAAGCGCTTCGCGTAGGCCGCGTTGACCTCTTGGAAATGCCCGAGGTCGGTGAGGAAGATGGTGGTGCGGACCACGTGCTCGAACCCGAGGCCGGCCGCCGCGAGCACGGCGGCGAGGTTCTCGAGCACACGCTCGGTCTCTTCGGTGATGGTCCCGCTCACGAGCGCGCCGGTCGACGGATCGAGGGGGATTTGGCCGCTCAGGAACACCATGTGTCCTGCACGAACGGCTTGGGAGTACGGACCGATGGCGACCGGAGCTTGAGCGGAGACGATGGCTTCCATGGCGCGCATCCTACGAGGAGCGCGCGCGAACGGGGAAGCCCGGAACGCCTGTCTCGCCGACGATCGCGGTCGATCGTTCGGCGCGCGACGTCACGGCCGGAACACGTTGTCTTCGTCGCCGAAGGAAGCCGCCAGGTGAATGGTGGGAAACTCGGCCAAGAGATCGTCGAAGGTCTTCGGACGGTCTTGGGCGAGCAGCGCGCGGTAGACCAAGAGGCCGGTGCGTCCGTCGTCGCCGAAGGCGGGAAGGGCATTGGCGACCACGTCGAGGTACTTGGTCCCGCGCGGATCGTCGGCGCCGTTGGCGGCCATCTTCTTGTCGTGCAGACCGCGTCCGAGGTACGCGAAGCTCTGGCAGCCGTTCAGGTAGAGCAGCTGGTACTTGCCCTTCGTGACTTTGGAGCGCTCGGCGAGCGAGTTGATGTTCTTCCCGAGCCCCGAGTGCCCGCTGTACACGATGAGATCGGCCTTCTCGCTGGCCGGCCCGTAGATCGCGTCGAGGTCGGACCCCGCGCTCGCGAGCTCTTCGGTGAGCAGCGCGGTCAGGGTGACCGTTCGCGGCTTGCCCTTCACCACGACCTTGCCCGTGAGGACCGTGGACTTGATGACGCTCGCGCTTGCGCCCGAGTCTTTTCGCACCACGTCGGTCAAGTCGCGGCTCGTCTCGCGGATCACGTTCTCCATCTCGCGTGCGCCTTCGTCGTTCGGCGTGTTGCTCGAGATGATGCCGAAGACCGCCACCACGTCGATCGAGTCGTCCGAAAGCACGCGATCGTACTCCGGGTACTTGCCGGTGGTCTCGTTCACGCTCTTCTGCACGCGCACGCTGCGCTCGACCACGTCGGCTGCGTCCAGCGTACAGCCGCGCGCCTTCGGATTGAAGTCGTGCCAGAAGGTCTCCACGCCGTACTCGTTCGTGCCGCAACGGCCGTCGTACTTGCGGTTGAACGCGTCGAGCGCGGTCGTGTCCTTGGGCAGCGACAAGGTGTAGCTGCGCGGCGTCGCCACGTCTTTGGGCCAGAGAACGGGCAGCACGGCCGAGTAGACGATGCGCTTCTTGCCACCGCCGAGCGAGGTCTCGGTGGTCTTCGTCACGTCGACCAGGCCCACCTGGCCGTTGCCCTTCACGTCGGTGGTGAGTGCACCCTGCACGTACTGGAGCTGCTCCACGATGGCCTGGCGCGCCGGCGTCTCGCTCGACGTGACGAGCTCCGCGTCGAACGCGAAGTCGAACACCTTGCCCGCGGTGGACGTGATGGCCACGTCGCCCGTATCGTCCTCGGCCGGAGCGCTCGACTCGGCCGAACAACCGACCGCGAAGAGGGCCGCTTGGGCAGAAAGAACGAGGGCGCACGCACGCGTCGAGAGAAGGCTCATGAAGCCGAGCCAAGCAAGCGACGGTCCAATTGTCCTACATGTCGGCACACGCAAGAACGTTCAGCTTTTCGCCGAACCGTCGCAGGTCGACCGATTCGCCTGGATCGCGCGAATGGACCCTTCGGGATCCAGGAGAGCTCTTCGAGCCCTAGAGACGCTGCCTGCCCGAGAGCGCTCGGCCCATGGTGATGGGGTCGGCGTACTCGAGGTCACCGCCGTGGGGCACGCCGCTGGCGATGCGCGAGAGGGCGATGCCGAGCGGCTCGAGCTCGCGCTTCAAGAAGAGCGCGGTGGCCTCGCCGTCCACGCTGGGCGGCGTCGCGACGATGATCTCGCGGATGCCCTCGTCCTCGATGCGACGCTTCAGCTTGGGCAAAGGCAGGTCGTCCGGGCCGACGCCTTCGAGTGGAGAGAGCAACTTGCCGAGCACGAAGTAGCGCCCGCGCATGGTGCCCGAGCGCTCGATGGCGAAGAGATCGTGCACGCGCCCGACCACGCACAAGAGCTCGCGCTCGCGGCGCGGATCGCGGCACACCGAGCACTCGCGCGGGGCCGCGGGGTCTTCGGGGGTCTCGGCCAGATTGCCGCACGTCGAGCACGGGCCCACCGCATCCGGCAGGCCCGAGAGCTCACGCCCGAGCTCGCGCGCGACGTCCGGATCTTGCGCGAGCAAGTGCAGCACGTAGCGGCTCGCGGTCTTCTCGCCCACGCCGGGCAGGCGCGAGAAGAGAGACACGAGGCGTCTTAGCTTGGGCGGGAGCACGGACTCAGACGACGCCGGGGATCTTCACGCCGCCGGTGGCCTTCTCGAGCTCGGCCGACATGGCCTTCTCGCCGGTCTCGATCGCGCCGTTCACGGCCGCGACGACCGCGTCGAGCGTGAGCTCGAGGCCCTCGGCCTTGAGAAACTCGGGATCCACTTCCACGCGGGTGAGCTTGCCGCCGTACGTGGCGGTCGCTTTGACCTTGTCGCCGGCCGACGTGAAGGTGACTTCCTTGTCGCCGAGCTCGGCCTTGGTCTGGTCGATCTTGCGCTGGATGCGTGCTGCTTGACGCATGAGCTCGGTCATTCCGCCGCGAAATTGCATGGTGTCCTCGGAGTGCGTGAGTCGGAGTGCGTGAGAAAACGAACGAACGAAAACGAGCGAACGAACGTGTGACCGCGGGCCTCAGCCCTCGGCCACCTGGGGGAGCTTCACGTCGCGGAGGTCGGCCTCGAACACCTCGAGCGCGAGCTTCACGAGCGGATGATTGGCGACGGCGAGACGCGCGGCCTCCAGCGCTTTGCGACGCGCCTCCGCGTCCAGCGCGGCGACCGACATGGGAATCTTGTCAGGGTCGACCGTGGTGTCGAGCACCACCGCGATGCCTTCGCCCAACGTGGCCGCAGCGGCGCGTGCGAGCAGTCCTTCGTGCTCGGGCTGCATGGCCGAGAGGGCAGAAAATGCGCCGTCTTCGTAGCCGAGCAGGAGCTTCTCCGCGGTGAGCTCGAGGGGCCCTGCGTGCTCGAGGTGAGCCGCCAGCGCCGCGTTTTCCTCACGTACGCGGGCGACGAAGGTGCGCACCTTGGCCACCAGCTCGTCTGCCGCGCGCAGCGTGCGCATCTTCGGCACGACCTCCGAGGGGGGCGCATCCGGAACGAGTGAGAGGCCGGGGCCCGGATCGTCGCCCGGCTCGGGGATGAACTTGGAGAAGTCGACCGCTTCGGCGCGTTTCGCAGCCACGGCGAAGTTGCGCCGAGGGCGAGGGGGAGGCGAGGGAGCGACCTCTTGCGTGACCTCGGGCTCCGCCCCAGGACGAGGGAAAAAGGCCTCGAACGAGTCGTCCTGCACGGGCGCGCGGGCGTAGGCCTGCGAGGCGGCGGGAGCGCGAGGCACCTCTACCGGACGCGCGGGCGCAGCGGCTGCTGGCGCAGACGCAGCCGGCAGCGACGGAACCGCCGCGAGGGCCACGGGTGCCGAAGGCTCTGCCGATGCCCGAGGAGCACGCGAAGGCTCGTGAGAGTCGAGCGCCGCGGTCGGGTCGAAACGAGCCGCGGCCGGCTTGGGCCGAGGGGCCCCGCCGCCACCGCCACCGCCACCGCCACCGCCACCGCCAGACGGACCGGGCGGAGGAGAGCCGTTCGCGAGGCGCTTCTCGAGCTCACCGAGACGGGAGAGCAGCTCGTCGAGCGGGAGCAACGCTGCACGTCGCGAGAGCTTCACCAGGGTTACCTCGAGCGTGGCGCGCGGGTGTCCGCTGCGGCCGATCTCGTCGAACGACCTGGAAAATCCCTGGTAGAGGCGCACGAGGTCGTCCTGCGAGGTGGTCTGGGCGAGCGCGACCACGTCGGCGCGCTCTTCGTCCGCGAGGTCGAGCAGGCGCTTCCAATCGGCGCTCTCGGCGCCCTCGTTCACCTTGGCCACCACGAGGTCGCGCAGGTGATGCAGAAAATCGCGTGCAAAGTGCACCAAATCGAAGCCCTGGTTCGACACGCGGTCGACCACGTCGAGCGCCCGGGCGCCGTCGCCTCCGACCAAGGCGCGGGCGAGCTCGTGGTGCACCTCGCGCGACGCCACGCCGAGCACGCGCGTCACCGTCTCGCGGGTGAGGGTCGCGTCGCCGTAGGCGAGGACCTGGTCGAGCAAGCTCATCGCGTCGCGCATGGATCCGGCGGCCTCGCGCGCGAGCACCGAGAGCGCACCGGGCTCCGAGGCGATGCCCTCTTTGCCGAGCACTTCGGCGAGGCGCTCGTGCACCACCTGGGTCGGGATGAGCTTGAAGTCGTAGCGCTGGCAGCGCGAGAGAATCGTGACCGGGACCTTGTGCACCTCGGTGGTCGCGAAGATGAACTTCACGTGGGGAGGGGGCTCTTCCAAGGTCTTGAGGAACGCGTTCCAGGCCGCGTTCGACAGCATGTGGACCTCGTCCACGATGTAGATCTTGGTGCGGTCACGGGCCGGCCGGAAGCCCATGCCCTCTTGGAGTCGTCGCACCTCGTCGACGCCGTTGTAGCTGGCGGCGTCGATCTCTTGGACGTCCATGTCGACGCCCTTCGCGATCTCCACGCAGGCCGAGCACACCTGGCACGGCGTCGCCGTCGGGCCCTCGGCTTTGCCGTCCGCGCCGAGGCAGTTCAGGCACTTGGCGAGCAGGCGAGCGCTCGTGGTCTTGCCCACGCCGCGGACCCCGGTGAACAGGAACGCGTGGGCCACGCGCCCTTGCGCGATGGCGTTCGCGAGCGTCTTGGCGACGTGCGACTGTCCGACGAGATCCTCGAACGATTGAGGCCGGTATTTTCGCGCGAGGACGAGGTAGCTCACGAGCTTTCGTCTACCACACGATGCGCGATGGGCGCGTCCCGACGTGCGCGGGCTTCGGCGGTCGGGGGACGGGGAGGCGTGCCGGAATCGTCTCCCCGGTGCGAACGGGCAGGGCGCCCGGACCGGGGCGGTCCCGCCTTTCTCGTCGACGCACGTCCTGCGGACCCCGGAAAGGCCGAGGAGCCGGGAAATTCCGGCACAATCGCGCTTCACGCGACATCGTCCGTTGACAGGCCCGCTTGCATCCCCTACTGACTGAACCGCCATTCATTGCCCGCCGAGCGGGCCTTGCGAAGGAGCCGGTCTTGAAGATTCTCGTTCCGCTCAAGCGCGTCGCCGATCCCGACAACGCGAACAAGGTGAAGGTCAACGCAGGCAAGCTCGTCACCACGGGCCTCGAGTGGAAGCCGAACCCGTTCGACGAGTACGCCGTCGAGACGGCGCTCCGCCTCACCGAGAACGGCACCAACACGAAGGCTCGCCAAGGCGAGGTCGTGGTCGTCACCTTCGGACCCAAGGACTCGGAAACCACGCTCCGCGCCATGCTGGGCACGGGCGCCGACCGCGCCATCCGCATCGACACGGGCGACGAAGCCATCGACGGCGACGTGGTCGCCCGCGCGCTGAAGGCGCTGGTCGAAAAAGAGAAGCCCGACCTCGTCCTCTGCGGCAAGCAGGCGGTCGACGGCGACTCGAGCCAGGTCCCCCAGCAGCTCGCCGAGTACCTCGGTTGGCCGCAAGCCACCTTCGCGGGCTCCATCCAGAGCGAAGGCGACAAGTCTCTCGTGGTCGGTCGCGAAGTCGACGGCGGCACCATCAAGGTCCGCGTCGAGCTGCCCGCGGTCGTCTCGGTCGACCTCCGCATCGTCGCTCCGAAGAGCGTTCAGTCGGTGCACACGCCGGCCGCCCACGCGTATCCGGAAGGCGTTCGTTTCGCGGCCCTCATGGCCATCATGGCCGCCAAGAAGAAGCCGCTCGCGGAAATGAAGCTGGCCGACCTCACCGGCGATGCCGCCCTCAAGATCCAGTACCTCGACTACGAGCTCCCGCCCGCCCGCAAGGCCGGCGTGAAGGTCAAGGACGTGCCCGAGCTCGTGAACCGCCTGAAGACGGAAGCGAAGGTGGTCTGAGCGCGCGTCGCCAGTCCGCCCTTCGCCCGAAACTTTCCCGATTTTCTCGAGGTAAACGCTCATGAGCAACGTACTCGTCGTCGCCGAGGTCGCGGACGGTAAGGTCCGCAAGTCCACTCACTCCGCCATCACCTTCGCGCGTGAAGCCACGAAGGCCGGCGGCTCGTTCACTCTTCTCGTCGTCGGTGCGGGCGCCAAAGCGGCCGCTGCCGAGGTCGCCGCGTATGGCGCCGCCAAGATTCTCGTGGTCGACGACGCCAGCCTGAAAGATCAGGTTTGCGAGCGCTTCGCCCCCACCATCGCGGCCATCGGCAAAGACTTCGACGTGGTCGCCATCACGGCGAGCTCGTTCGGCAAAGACGTGGCTCCCCGCGTCGCCGCCAAGCTCTCGGCCGGCTACGCCCCGGACATCTCGGGCGTCAAAGTCGACGGCGGCAAGCTCGTCTACCGCCGCCCCGTGTACGCCGGCAACGCCTACGTGAACTGCACGCTCACCACCAAGCTCCAGGTGGTCAGCGTTCGTCAGAGCGAGTTCGCTGCCGCCGAGCCCTCGGGAGGCCAGAGCCCCGTCGAAGACGCCGCTCTCGCGCCCGCGGACGCCGCCGCGTCCAAGGTCACGTTCCTCTCGCTCGAAGCCGCGAAGAGCGAGCGCCCCGACCTCGGCGAGGCCAAGGTCATCGTCTCCGGCGGCCGTGCGCTCAAGGAGAAGTTCGCGGAGGTGCTCGACCCGCTCGCCAACCAGCTCGGCGCCGCCATCGGCGCGAGCCGCGCGGCCTGCGACGCCGGCTACGCTCCGGCCGAGCTCCAGGTCGGACAGACCGGTCGCGTGGTCGCTCCCGCGCTCTACGTCGCCATCGGTATCTCGGGTGCCATCCAGCACCTTGCCGGCATGAAGGGCTCGAAGACCATCGTGGCCATCAACAAGGACCCCGAGGCCCCTATCTTCCAGGTGGCGGACTACGGTCTCGTGCAGGACCTCTTCACGGCGGTTCCTGCGCTCGTCGCCGAGCTCAAGAAGGGCTGATCGCGCGCCGCGAGGTCCGTCCTCGCGCGTGACTCACGAGAGCCTCGTGTCTTCGGACACGGGGCTTTCGCCGTTTCGGGTCGCACTCGGTGGAGACCGAGCTCGAGGCGCGGGAGCGTGTCGCTCGGGTGGCTCGGCCGGGTGGGACGACCGGACTTGCCGCGCGTGGTCCTGCGCGCGAAATCGGCGAAAATCCAGGTCGTCGAACGATTCGGTGTCCTAGACTCCGGCCACCATGGCCATCACGTGCGACTTTCTCGTCATCGGCAGCGGCATCGCGGGTCTTTCGTTCGCCCTCGAGGCCTCCGAGATTGGCGAGGTCACGCTCGTCACGAAGCGCGCGGCGGACGACTCGAACACCAAGTGGGCGCAGGGTGGCATCGCCGCCGTGCTCGCCGAGGGTGACACCTTCGAGGCGCACATCCAAGACACGCTGATTGCGGGCGCGGGTCTCTCGCACGAGCGTGCGGTCGAGATCTGCGTCAAGGAAGGTCCCGAGCGTATTCGTATGCTCGACGCGATCGGCGCCAAGTTCGATCGCGCCGGCGCACACGGCCCCAGCGAAGGCCACGCGACCGAGGGCCACGCGGACTACGACCTGCACCTCGAAGGTGGTCACTCGGCTCGTCGAATCGCCCACACGGGCGACATGACCGGCCGCGAGGTCGAGCGCGCGCTCCTCGAGGCCGTGCGGCAGAAGCCCAACGTTCGCATCCTCGAAGGGCACATGGCCATCGACCTCATCACGCTCGCCAAGTTCGGCGGACCCGAGGTGTGCGTGGGCGCGTACGCCTTGGACGTGGCGGCCGGCAAGGTGGTCACGTTGCTCGCGCGGCAGACCGTGCTCGCGTCGGGCGGAGCGGGCAAGGTGTACCTCTACACGTCGAACCCCGACGTCGCGACCGGCGACGGCGTGGCCATGGCCTTCCGCGCCGGCGCCGAGGTCGCCAACATGGAATTTTACCAGTTCCATCCGACCTGCCTCTTCCACCCCACGGCCAAAAACTTCCTCATCAGCGAGGCGCTTCGCGGCGAGGGCGCGGTGCTTCGTCGGCTCGACGGCACGCCCTTCATGCGCGAGTACGACGAGCGCGCCGAGCTCGCCCCGCGTGACATCGTCGCGCGCGCCATCGACCACGAAATCAAGCGCTCCGGCACCGATCACGTCTGGCTCGACATCACCGAGAAGCCTGCCGATTTCGTGCGCGACCGATTTCCCGGAATCTATGCAGAATGCAAGCGGTTCGGGATCGACATCACGAGCCAGCCCATCCCCGTGGTGCCGGCGGCCCACTACATGTGCGGCGGCGTTTCGACCGACCTCGAGGGACGCACCACCATTCCCGGTCTCTGGGCCATCGGCGAGTGCGCGCACACGGGTCTTCACGGCGCGAACCGCCTCGCCTCGAACTCACTGCTCGAGGGCGTTGTGTTCGCCCATCGCGCAGCGCAGGCCCTCGCCGCCGAAGGACTCGACCGGACGAGACCGTTTCCCGACGTCCCCGACTGGGACGTGGGCAAGGCCGGCACGAGCGACGAAGCGGTCATCATCACCCAGAACTGGGACGAGCTCCGGCGCCTCATGTGGAACTACGTGGGCATCGTGCGCAGCGACAAACGCCTGCGCCGCGCGGCCCGCCGCATCGCGCTGCTCCAAGAGGAAATCGTCGAGTATTACTGGCAGTACTTCATCACGCTCGACCTGCTCGAGCTGCGGAACATCGCCACGGTGGCGCAGCTCGTCGTCGAGTGCGCGTCGGCCCGCAAAGAGAGCCGCGGGCTCCACTACACGACCGACCATCCGAACCTCGACACGAAGCTCGCACGCACCGTGATCAAGCGCGGCGTGCCCGCCCAGCTCTTGCCGCTCGCGGTCGCCCCCGCGCAGGTTCGCTGATGTCGGACGAGGACGAGAAGCGCGAGGGAGCACCGCTGTCGTATCTCGGTGCACTCGGCTGGACTTTCGGAGCCTCGGGGCTCGTGGCGCTGGTCGGCTTGGTGGCTGCGGGACTCCGTCCGAACGGCGGCTTCGACGTGGGCACCGCGGTCTTGTGCGAGGCCGTGGGCACGCTCGTGCTGCTCGTGGCCATGGCCCGTGTGCACGCGCCGGACGAGCGCATGCGGGACATCGTCGGGATGCGCCCGACGCCGGTCGTGCTCTCCGTGCTCGCGCTGGTCGCGGGAGCGTCGCTCGTCTTCGTGCTCGCGCCGTTCGACGAAATTCTGGCCGAGAAATTCCCGCTCGATGCCGAGACGGCCGAGCTCTTCGCGGTGGACACCACGCAAAAGCGCGTGGTCTTGGGGCTTGCCATTTTGGCGTCGCCGCTCTTCACCGAGGTCTTCTACCGAGGGGCCATTTTCGGCCTGCTCGAACGCGACAAGCCCCGCAGCATGACCGTCTTCGTGACCACGCTCTTGTGCGTCTTTCCGCCGAGCGTGCACAACTTCTTCTCGGCCTTCGTGCTCGCCGCGGTCGCTTCGCACGCGCGCGGACTCTCGCGGAGCTTGTGGCCCGCGTTCGCCCTGCGCCTCGGTTACGCCGGTGTCATCGCGGCCTACCTCTTCGCGCACCACGAAGAAGACACCTTCTCGCGCAGCCTTCGCATCGGCGGCGGCGTGGCGTCCGCGATTGCCATCGCGTTCTTCGTCGGGCTCGCCACCGCGCACAACCGAAGCGGCCGACCGACGTGATCGGTGAGCGCGCGGTCTCGACCGCGGTCACCTGACGATTCCTCTTTGCCTCGAGAAATTCATGGGAAACGACGCCGTCGTACTGTTTCGCCCGAAGGACCCGAACAAGCTCCGTCCGTTCCTCGACCTCGACGACGAGAGCGACGAAAGCGAAGGTCTCTACGCCGAAGAGCTCGAGGACGGTTCGGTCCTCGTGCACACCTTCCAGCCCTACGCGGTCTTCGCGGCGCATCCGACCGAGGGCCGCGCGTGGCTCGGGCAGTTCGGTCCGGTGCTTCCTTTCGTGCACGACGATCCACGCGGTCTCTTGTTCTTCCCGGAGGCGTGCGATCCGTCGGCATCGACCTACGACGCCGTGGTGCTCGAGGTCGGAGACCGCGGAACGTGGGTTCCCCAGAAGGCGTTGAGCCCCGAAGAGGCCCGCGCGTATTCGGCGGCCAACGCACGCGAGCTCGACGAGCTTCGCCGAGTGACCGCGCGCCTCACCGGCGAGACCGAAGACGATCCGGCGCCGCCCGCCGACGTGGACGCGCACGCGTTCGCCGCCAAGCTTCTCGCAGGAGAAGCGGGGGACGTGGACCCGTCGTTCGCGGCCGCGAAGCTGATCGAGTCGGTCCAGAAGCGCGTGCTCGAAGCCTTCGGTATGGGAGGTGAGGGCGGCGAGGTGCTCGGAGACGAGCTCTCGGGTGGCGTGGCGCTGCTCGTGAAGCGTACGCAGCCGCTCGACCTCGACGAGGACGCGAGCGTGACCGCGTTCGGGCACCTCGACGACGGAACGGCGGTGATCGAGTCGCAGCACACGCCCGAGCTGCTCGCGGTCGATCTCGGAGGACGCGCCGCGGCGTGGACCTCCGAGCACCACGATCCAAGGGGAATTCCGACGTTCCCATCGGATCGCCTGGACGACATTCTGGATGCCACGAGCTACGACGAGGCCCTCACCAGGCTCGCCGACGCGGTGACCTTCGTGAAGCCGGTCGTCGCCAGCGCCCGCGACGAATGAGCTCAACAGGGGCATCGTGCACCAGGCGACCCGTCGCTCGCCCGCGCACCTGCGTGTGGCGGTGCGGTCTCGCCATCGGCACGAGTGCCCTCTTGCTCGGCGCCCCGGCGCGGGCGGAAGACAGGCACGTGTCGGCTTCGCTCGCATGGGCCCGCGCGGACGGCGCCGAGGCTTGCATCGCGGCTCCGGAGCTCGCGCGCGCCATCGAGAGTCGTCTCGGCTATGCGGTCTTCGGCTCTCCCGCTTCGGCCGACGTGACCGTGGAGGGGTCGGTCGCGCCGCTCGGAAAGGGCGCCGGATTTCGTGCGAGCTTCCGCGTCCTGGATGCCAAGGGCGAGGTGCTCGGGTCGCGCCAAGTCGAGATCCACGAGGCCTCGTGCCGAAGCATGGACGAGCGTGCGGCACTGGTCGGGTCGATCTTGGTGGACGACGTGGAGCAGGCCAAAAAGCGCGTCGAACCTTCACCCGCGCCTACGACGCCGAGCCCGCCGCCGCCAGCGCAGCCGCCTCCTCCGGTCCCGAACGCTCCGAACGAAAAGCCGAACGCGCCCGCGCCTGCACCGAGCTCGTGGCGCTTTTCGGCAGATGCCGGACTCGGGCTTCTCGTCGGCGTGGCGCCTGGTCCCGCGCTCGGCTTCGCAGCTACGGTGACAGTCAGCCCTCCGCGTTTCGGGGCGTTCTACTTGGGCGCGGGCCTCTTCCCCTCCACGTCGACGAGCACCGGGCGTGGGAGCTCGGCCGAGGTGCTTGCGGACGCGCAGTTCGGCACGGTGGGCTTCTGTCCGCTCGTGGAAGAGGGGAAGCGGCTCGAAGGCCTCCTGTGCGGCGGCGTGCTGATCGGTGGTCTGCGCGCACAAGGGTCGGGGTTCGACGACAGCTACGGCGATCGTGCCGTCGTGGTTTCGGCGCTGGTGAACGCGCGGGGCTCTTTGCGGCTCGTCGGACCGCTCGCGGCGACGCTGGGCGTGGGGGCGACGTTCGGGCTGGTGCGCGCGGAGGTCACCTACCGCGAGCCGGACGGCGTGCGCGAAGCGTTCACCTCGGCTCCGGTCGGGTTGCTGGGAGACGTGGGCCTCGGCTTGCGCCTTCCGTGAGCGCGCGCGCCGTCAGAGAAATTGCGGCCTTTCGCCTTTATTCATCGCGGCCGGCACTTTCGTTCATAATCCGCTCGCTCGTTCGGCACTCACGGATGGAGGTCGTCCTCACCGGAGCGTGCGCGGGCACGAGGAGCGGTTGACCGTCGCGAACGTGAAGCTCGATGTGTCCACGATTTGCCGTGAAAACGGCGCTTTCGTCGCAAGGCTCTTGCGACGCATGGGCGTCGCCGAAGCGGACGTGGACGACGCATGGCAGGAGGTCTTCGTGGTGGTTCACCAAAAGCTCGCCGAGTTCGAGGGAAGGTCGCAGGTGCGCACCTGGCTCTACGGAATCTGCCTGCGCACGGCGGCTGCCTTTCGGAGACGCGCTCCTGCTCGCCGCGAAGTGCCGACCGAAGACGTGCCCGAGGTGCTCGCGTTCGGCACACCCGAGGGAGAGCTCGCGGACAAGCAGGCGCTCTCGCTGCTCGATCGCGCGGTGGCTACCCTCGACGACGACAAACGCGAGGTGTTCGTGCTCTACGAAGTGGAAGAGCTCACCATGGCCCAGGTCGCCGAAATCGTGGGCTGTCCGCTGCAGACCGCCTATTCGCGCCACAAGGCGGCGCGCGAAATCGTGCTCGCCTCGCTGCGGCGTGCCGGAGAAGGGAGGTCCGCGTGAACGACGAGCTCGACACGTCGCACGATCCTCCTCGTCTCGATCTCTCCGACGATGCCCCCGAAATCGCCGCACGCGCGATGCGCGCGGCTCGCTCGGACGCGCCCAAGCCGGAAGAGCTGAGCCGCATGGAGGCGCTGCTCATGGCGCGTATCGCGGCGCTCGGAGCCGGCGGAACCGGAGGAGCGGGCGCGGGAGGCTCGGGAGGTGCGAGTGGCGGGACCAGCGGCGGGGCAGGGACGAGCGCCGGTTCGGCCACCGCCGCGGGCACGAGTGCCGCCGTCGGGGGAACGAGCACCTTCGTGACCTTGGCCGGTGGAGCGGCCGTGCTCGCGCTCGTGGGGGCCGCGTTCGTCGGAAAATCGTGGCTCGCGGGCTCGGCCCCCGCATCTTCGCCTTCCGGGATGACCTCACCCGTTCCGTGTGTCGCCGTCGCCCCCTCGAACACGCCTCTGCCCAGCGCGAGTCTCTCGTCGGTGCCCGTCGTCACACTCGACGAGCTTCCCCGTGCCCCTTCGGGATCGTCCTCCGTGCAGAAGGCTCCGGTCGTGGCTGCCGTCGTGGACGAGGCGGCCGAGACCAAGCTGCTCGGCGACGCGCAGTCCGCGGTGAAGAGCGATCCCGCGGCGGCCCTACGCGCGTGCAACGAGCACGCGAAGCGCTTCCCGGGAGGTTCGCTCGCCCAGGAGCGCGAGGCCTTGGCCATCGAGGCGCTCGTGCGACTCGGTCGCAAAGACGAAGCCGAGAAGCGTCTCGCGCGCTTTCGAACCAGCTATCCGTCGTCAGGACACCTGCGCAAGCTCGAGGGCCTGTTGTGACCCACGCGTCGCGTGCGGCGACCGAGCACGAACCCACGCGAGCTCCGAGTCTCGTCGCGCCCTTACCGAGCGACGCTTCAGCTGGCGCGGCCGGGCTCGACCAGCGCGAAGACGACCGCGTCGCCCAGCCGGTAGCGGGTCTTTCCGTGCTCGCCTGCGTCGCGCACGCGCACGATGAGCGCCGCGTCCCCGAGCAGATCGCGAACGCGCGAGACGAGCACGCGCACGCGATGCTCGGCGTCGGCCGAGTCGGGGCCAGGGCCACCTGCCGCGCGCAGGATTTCTTCGGCCGATAGGCCTTCTTTCGCGCGTCGAAGGAGCTCCACCACGAGCGGCTCGAGGGCTCGTCGTCGCTCGAGCGACGTGGTCTTGTCGCGCACGCGAAGCTTGTGCGCCAGTGTGTCGACCACCACGTCCGCTTCGGAGCACGCGGCCTCGGCGGCCACCACGTCGAGGCGTGCCACGCCGTCCCGGGTGGTCACGTAGACGAGCGCGCCCTCTTCGACCGTCTCGCTCCCCGGTCGCGTGCCGGTGCTCTCGAAGAGCATGCGCTCGGCGTACTTCACGACCCGACTGTCGCCGCTCTTTTGAGCGAGCTGGTAGAGCGCGATGCTGGCGCGTCGCTCGGGGAAGACCCAGCCGTGCTTCTCCCCGGAAAGAGCGGCTCGTTCGACACAGGCCTTGGCCACGTCGAGTTTTCCGAGGGCGAGCGCGGACCGGCCTAGCACCAGGTTGAGTGTGCCGGTCACGAAGGCCTCGGGGAGGTCTTCCGCGTGCGAAAGCCCCGCTTCGAGCGCCGCCTCGAAGGCTCCCTGGGCTTCCAGGGTGCGCGCGCGCGTCGCGACCAAGTCTTGCGCGTCGATGGCGTCCACGTGGAGCACGTCGCTCTTGAGGCGCTCGGTCTTGCCGAGCCACGTCTTCGCCTGCACCGCTTTGCCGGCCGCCGCGAGCGCGAAGGTCTTGTGGCTCGAGAGCTGGTAGCGCAGGGTCGGGTGCTCCTCCGAGCCGAGCACGGAGAAGGCGGCGTCGAAGGCCGTCACGGCTTCGTCGAAGCGATCGGCGGCGATGGCCACGATGCCGAGCACGTCGTAGGCGTCGGCGTGACGCCAGCCCGCGGTCAAGGCTTCGGCCGTGGCGCAGCTCGCTTCGGCGTGTTTCTGCGCGCTCTCGAAGGCACCGGTGGAGCCGAGCGCGATGGCCACGTTTCCGTGGGCGCGCATCGCCGCATGGCCGCGCGAGGGCGCACGGTCGAGGGCCTCTTCGTAGTGCGCGGCGGCGGCGCGAGGATCGGCCAGCCGCATCGCCAGATGCCCGAGCGCCATCGAGACGGCCACCCGGAACGCGCCGTCTTCGAGGCGCGCGGCCACGTGCTCGGCGAGGCGAAGCGATTTGGCTGCACTCTGCACGTCACTGCGCCGTAGCTCGATCTCCGCGGCCACCAGGTGGAGGTCGAGCTGCTCGCGGAGCCCGCTGCCCGGCGCGGCCAGCGCGAGGGCTCGCGAGGCTTGCGCGCGCGCCTCTTCGGCCTCGGTGGAGCGACCGTCGATGTTGGCCAAGATGGCGCGCTCGATGGCGAGCCTCGCCACGTCGACCGCGGGCCATCCCACTGGGCTCTGCGGAAGCTCCGAACAGAGCTCGCGTGCCCGTTCGAGCTTTCCGGTCTCGCGGCAGGCGCGGACGAGGCGCACCGCGAAGGGGGGCTCGAGGCGGCGCGTCTCGCGAAGGCCTTCGAGCCAGCCTTGGACGAAGGGCGCCTCCTCCGCGCCGGCGAGTCGATCGAGGAGCTCGACGACCTTGGGGGTGGGCAAAGCGTCGCTCTCGTTTCGCGCGGTGCTCGTGCCCGAGGAGGGGGCCGTGGACGGGGAGTGAGTGGTCACGGGAAAACGCCGGGGAAAAGGGTTTCGTGGCCGACACGCCGAAAGCCGCGCTGCGACGGAGACCGCGGCGGCTCGTGCCTCGTCTCCCAGACTATCGCGATTTCGGCCTTGTCGAGGTCACTCTCTTTTGACGCGCCGCTCGCCCGGGGCGCCTGTAGTCTCGTCCCACCATGCCCTCGAAGATCCTGTGCGTCGCTGGCGCTCGCCCGAACTTCATGAAAATCGCCCCGCTCCTTCGGGCCTTCGCGAAAGACGCTCGTTTCGAGGCCAAGCTCGTGCACACGGGGCAGCACTACGACGAGAAGCTCTCCAAGGTTTTCTTCGAGGACCTCAAGATTCCGCGGCCGGACATCGAGCTCGAAGTCGGCTCGGGAAGCCACGCTCAGCAGACCGCCGAGATCATGCGCCGCTTCGAGCCGGTGCTCGAGGCCGAGCAACCCGAGGGCGTCCTGGTGGTGGGTGACGTCAACTCCACGGTCGCGTGCGCGGTGGTCACCTCCAAGTTCTTCTTGAAGAAGCCCTACACCTACCGCGGGAAGCTCCGGCAGCGTCCGCTCATGATCCACGTGGAAGCCGGATTGCGCAGCTTCGACGACGACATGCCGGAGGAGATCAACCGCAAGCTCACCGACGCCGTGAGCGACCTTCTCTACGTGTCCGATCCCGCCGGAATGAAGAACCTCGAGAAGGAGGGGGCGGGCGACGACCGCGCGGTCTTCGTGGGCAACGTCATGATCGACACGCTGGTGGCGGCGCGCGATCAGGCGGAAAAATCCGAGATTTTGAAGACGCTCGGGCTCGCACCGAGCGGGTACGGCCTGGTCACGCTTCATCGACCGAGCAACGTCGACGACCCGGTCGCGCTCGGCAACTTGCTCGGCACGCTCGGCGAGATCGCCAAGGAGCTGCCGCTCGTGTTCCCGGTCCACCCGCGCACCCGCAAGCGCCTCGCCGACTCGGGCATCACGCTCGACCCGTCGAAGTTCCACCTGATCGATCCTCAGGGTTACCTCGACTTCATGAAAATCACGGCCAACGCCAAGTGCGTGCTCACCGACTCGGGTGGCGTGCAGGAAGAGACCACCGTGCTCGGCGTGCCGTGCATCACGCTGCGCGAGAACACCGAGCGTCCGGTCACCTGCGAAGAGGGCACCAATCAGCTCGTCGGAACGTCGCGCGAGGCCATTTTGAAGGCCTACTCGCGCATCGACGAGGTGAAGCGAGAGGGCCGCGTGCCGCGCTTCTGGGACGGCAAGAGCGCGACCCGCATCGTCGACGACCTCGGCGACCGTCTGCGCTGATACGCGCGGAACGAGCGGCACGAGGACGGCGCGACCACGCCCGAAAGGCCTTTCGCCTATCGAAGTTGTCGTGTTGCGGCCCTTATTCTTGGTCTACGTTGTGTCGTTTTGTCCCCGGAGGAAAAACGATGCTCGAACCGAAGAGGACCGTGTGGCGTGCGCTGTCGTTGATGCTCACCGTGGTGGCTCTCGTGGGGATTCCCACGCGAGCCCTGGCGTCGGACGCGCCGCCGAAGACCGCGGAGGAAGCGGCCGAAGACGAGCCCGTGAAGCCTTCCGAGAACCGGAAAGGCGAAGTGAAGGAGATTGGGCTCTACATCACCAACGTCACCAAGGTCGACGTGCAGAAGGAGTCTTGGGAGCTCGAGGCCCAGCTCACATCTCGAGCACCGGACGCTTGCGCAGGTGCGCCGTTCCGCAAATCCAGGAGCTCTTTCCTTCCGGCACGGTGAAGAAGGTCGACGAAGTCGACGAGTGGGAAGACGGACCGAAGAAGTTCCGCCAGTGCAAGGTGAGCCTCGAGCACGAGAGCACCATCGATGTTTCGCGCTACCCGTTCGACAAGCACGACCTCGAAGTGCTCGTCGGTGACGAGGGCGATGCGGCCGACGGCGTGGAGTTCAAGCCGCTCGCCGATCCCGAGTCGACCGGCGTTTCGCCCGCCGCGAAGCTCACCGGCTGGCAGCTGGGCGAGCTGACCGCCACCCAGGAGACCTTCGACCACGCGCACACGAAGGCGAAGCTCACGCGCGTGGCCTTCGCGCTCCACGTGACGCGTCCGCCGATGACCTCGTTCCTCAAGGGCTTCTTGGCGGTGCTCTTCCAGTTGGTCATCGCGCTCGTCGCGCTGGTGCTCGCGGTGAAAGCCGCGCCGAACCGCCTCGGCATCGCGACCGGCGCCCTCATCGCCGTCGCCACCGCGCACAACACCATCAGCTCCCAGCTCGGCGTCTCGTACGTCACCACCGCCGACAAGTTCTTCTACCTCAGCTACTTCCTCTTGCTCGTCAACGTGGGCTTCAGCGCGGCCATGATCCGCGCCGAAGATCAGAAGAAGGACGATCTCATCAAGAGCCTCTACAAGACCGCCTGGATGGTCCTCCCGGCGCTCACGGTGGTCGGCTCCGCGCTCGTCCTGAGCGGCGTGCTCTGAATCGAGCGACCGCTCCCGACCGCCCTCGGCCCCGTTTCGCAGCCCGCGGAACGGGGCCGTCGCGCGTCCGCTTCGAGCCTGCTCGCGTCTCGGAACGCGCCCGGGATTTGGTGCTTCCGACCACGTACGCCCGGCGATACGCTTCGGGGCATGAAGACGCGCGTCTACATCACCGTCGACGTCGAGTGCGCAGAAGAGCGTGGCGAGAGCCAGCCGCTGCAAGGCTACGATTTGCGGGTCTTCGGTCGCTTCAAGAATCAAGCGCGCGAGCTCGGGATCGGCCTCTTGATGCGCGAGCTCGAGGTCTACGGTCAGCGCGGCACGTTCTTCACGGAGGCGCTCGGCTCGCACACGTTCGGCCGTGACGGGTTGTCCGAGGCGTGCCGTGAGATGGTCTCGCGCGGGCACGACGTGCAACTCCACACGCACCCCATCCAGCGTGTCGCCGACTTCCGCACCCGTGGCGAGAAACCCGCCCCGGACGACATCGGCGCCTACGACCTCGAGACCCAAGTCTCGCTCCTGCGCGAAGGAACGCGAATCCTCGAGGAGTGCGGTGTCCCCAAGGTGCGCGCCTTCCGTGCCGGTAACTTCGGCGCGAACGATCTCACCTGGGAGGCCATGGCTCGGGCGGGTCTCTCGGTCTCGTCCAACTTCAACCCGTGTTACTTCGGAAAGAACTGCAAAATGCGCTTCGAGGGCGCAGGCTCCGGTCTCTTCCTCGCACCCCACGGCGTGTGGGAGCTGCCCATCAGCACGTTCACCGAGCGTGGGGGCGGAGAGCGACACGTGCAGATTACAGCTATATCGCTCTCCGAGACGCTCGACTACCTCGTCAAGGCGCGGGCGCTCGGGATGACCGAGGTCACGGTAGTGACCCACTCGTTCGAGCTCTGCCACATCGACTCCATCTCCGGTCAGGTCGGTCGGCCGAACACGGTGAACCTTCTTCGCTTCCGTGGTCTCTGCCGCTGGCTCGCCGAGCACGACGACGAGTTCGAGGTGGACACCGTGGGCGCCCTCGCCGAGCGCATCGAGTCCGGTCGCGAGACCCCTCGTGGTCCGTTCGGCACCGCTCGTCCGCACGGCTCGTTCCGGCGAAAGCTCGGGCGCCTGCCCGAACAAGCCTTGAAGCGTCTGGAAGCGAAAGCGAAGTGGGCGCCGTCGCTCGTGTGACGACCGCGGCGTGATCGAGGCGAGCGAGAACGGATTCGAGGGACTCCGGTCGTGGGGGAAAGCATGAGCATCGAAGCGTCCGAGCGTCGCGTGAACAAGGTCCCGGCGCGCATCGTAGAGGGGGGCAGGGCTTCACTCGGCTCGTTCGAGGGCTCGCTGGGGAGGCTGGACTTTTCCGGGGTCTCGGCGCTCACACGGGTGAAGCGCCTGAAGCGCTGGGTCTACGTCGGCATCGCCACCGAGCGGCACTACGTGGGGCTCGCGGTGGTGCGCCTCGGGTACGCCGCGAACGCCTTCGCCTTCGTGCTCGACGCGCAACGGAAGAAGCTCGTGGTCGACCGCTCGCTGATCTTGCCGGTCACGGCGGTCGACGTCTCCGACACCACGCTCGAGGGGGCGCGCGCGGCCTTCGCGTTCCGCGGTTCGCGCATCGTGTACGCGCGCGAGGGTACGAGCGAGCGCTCCTCGCTCTCGGTGCGCCTGAAAGACCTCCGCCTCGACGCCGAGCTCGACGCCACGCACGCACCGCCTGCCATTTCCGCGGTGGTCCCGACAGAAAACGACCTCTTCACCACCACGGAAAAACGCGTCTTGCTCGACGTGAAGGGCGACATGGACGTGGACGGCGAGCGCGTTTCGCTCGGCCAAGGTCTCGCCGGAATCGACTTCACGGCCGGCTTCATGCCCCGCCACACGCGCTGGAAGTGGGCCTTCGCTCTCGGACGTGTCGAAGGTGTTCCGTTCGGGTTCAACCTGGTGGAGGGCTTCGTGCGGGATGCGGAGTGCGCGGCGTTCTTCGACGGTAAGATGTGGCCCCTGCGCGAAGGCGACATCCGGTTCCGCGAGTCCGAGCCGCTCGGTCCTTGGCACGTCGGAACGGTGGCCGACGAGCTCGATCTGCGATTCGAGGCTCACGGTATGCACCGAGACCGGACCAACCTCGGTATCGTGCGCGCGAACTTCGTGCAGCCTGCAGGCTTCTATTCGGGCAGAGTTCGTCTCGGCGGGCGCGATCTCGTGCTCGACCGCATGCTCGGCGTCACCGAAGATCAAAGCGTCGTCTGGTGATGGTGACGAGGGGAGGACTGCGAGACGGCGCCTCGAACTAGGGACCGTTCGATGGCGCCACGCGTCATTTGCAGGATGCACGCATGTCGCACCCCACGACTTCCCCCTCGGATTTCCTTTCACGCCGAACCTCGAGCGATCTGTCGGGAAAAAGCGCAAGGGAAGCGTTGCCCACGCAGCCCTTGCGTGCCAAGACTCGGTCTTCATGATCCGCCGAATCGCCTTGGGGTCCACGCTCTGTTTTCTCGGCGCGCTCGCGCTCGTCGTGCCCGCGTGCAGCTCGACCACACCGGTCGAAGCGGACGCAGGACCGGTCGGCTCGAAGGGGCCACAGCTCGGCGCCGACGGCCACCTTGCGCCGCCTCCTCCAGGCTCGATCGAGCTCGCGTTCGGTCCGCTCACCGTGCCCGCCAGCACCGAGCACACGAAGTGCATCACCAAGCGTCTGGACAACAACGAGCGCATTCACGTCTCGCGCATCCAGAACCGCCTGGGCGACGCCTCGCACCACCTCATCGTGTACCGCGTGGCCGACACGGAGGAGAAGGCCACCCCGTACGACTGCGATCCGTTCGCCGACACGCTGAAGCCCGAGCGCGGCGCTCCGCTCATGATCACCCAGAAGTACGAAGAAGAGCTGGCCCTTCCGCCCGGCGTCGCCTTCACGCTCGAGCCTCACCAGATGATCCGGCTCGAGCTCCACTACTTGAACGCCTCGTCCGAGGTGAAAGACGTGCGCACCACGTCGACCTTCATCTCCATCCCGGACTCGGAGTTCAAGTACGAGGCCGACTTCGTGTTCATGGGCAACCCGGACATCAAGCTCCCGCCCCGCTCGAAGAGCTCGCTCGACAGCTACATTCCGATGCCCGAGACCCACGAGGGCGTTCACTTTTTCGCCGTGACGGGGCACCAGCACCACTTCGGCAAGAACGTGAAAGTCGAGGTGGCCGAGTCCAAAGACGGCCCGGGAAGGCCCGTCTACGACGTGAAAAACTGGGTCTGGAGCGAGCCGGCCACGGTCTTCCACGATCCCCCCTTCGACGTGCCCAAGGGTGGCGGGTTCCGCTTCCGCTGCGACTGGGACAACACGAGCGACCAGACCGTGAAGTTCGGCGAGAAGACCACCGACGAGATGTGCTTCTTCTGGGGGTACTACTACCCGTCGGTCGGTCCGCAGGTCTGCGTGCACACCGAGCAGACCAAGGTCCCGACCGACCTGTGCTGCCCCGGCGACACGCGCTGCGTGTTCCTCGATCTCTGAATCGCAGCTCGCAGCTCGAGTGAGCGGAAGCGGCGCCCCTCGTGACTCGCGAGGACGGCGCCGCGTTCGTTTCGAACACGCTGGCAAGATCTCACGAGACGAGCGCGCACAAAGCGACGAGGCGCGCCTCCCGAAGGAAACGCGCCTCGACGTGGCTTTCGGAAGTGAAGTGGTGATCAGCCGGTGGGCTCGGCCGCGAGGATCGGTGCGTGATGCAGGTACTTGGCGAATGCGCGCTTGCCGTCGATGTCGCGGAACACGCGCTCTACGGCTTCGGGGCTGACGCCGAGCACCGGGGCCGCTTCGGCCGCGGAAATGCCGTGGTTTCGCGCGTAGAGCGCGAGGTCCATCTTGTCGTAGGGGAGCGAGTAGTAAAACTCTTCCTGCGACTGGGGCAGCGAGTAGGTGTCCGTGGTGGGCGGACGGCGACGCACGTCTTCGGGCACGCCGAGGTACTCGGCCATCGCGTAGACCTGCGACTTGTAGAGGTGCGCGATGGGCTTCACGTCGGCCGCGCCGTCGCCGAGCTTCACGAAGAAGCCCTGGTCGTACTCGACCAAGTTGGGCGTGCCCGAGACGGCGTAGTTCAGGCGGTCCGCGTGGTAGTACTCGTACATCTTGCGGCAGCGCTGCTTGAAGTTCGTGGCCGCCACGATCCCGAGGTAACCCTCGAGCGGGAGGCGCGCCTTGTGCTCTTTGCCTTCGGGGTCGAGCGCGACCACCGAGAAGACGCGGTACGAGTCGGTGTCGACCACCGAGGGGAGCACGATCTTGCTCTTCCAGCCCGGGCCGTAGCCGGGGAGGGCGGTCTTGATGGCCTCGTCGCGGCGCTGGTACGCGCGCGCGCCTTCGAGCAGCGGCGACATCTCTTCGACCGCGAAGTCGATGCCGTAGTGCTTGCACATGAGCGCCGAGAGGTTGCGCGTATCGTCGGAGTTTTCCTTCTCCGGGAGCTGAAGGCCGAAGACCTTCTCTTTCCCGAAGGCGCGCACGGCCAAGCCGCCGACCACGCTCGAGTCGATGCCGCCCGAGAGGGCGACCACGAGGCCCTTTCGTTTCAGCGTGCCGAGCACCGCTTCACGGAGCTTGGCGACGATGCGCTCGGTTTCCTGGGCGCAGTCGAGCTTGAGGACGTCTTTGCTAAAGGCCATGCGCTGTCTCCTGGTGTCTTTCGTATCGCGGAGTCGAAAACCCGTGTGCGATGCCGGTCAGTCGTTCGGCGGGGGCGTCGCGCACTTTTGCGGGGCGCCCTTTTCGTCGACGAGAGCTTTCTCGTCGCTGGGGCAAGCCGCCGGAGCGGGCCCCCCCAAGGCCACGTTGCCGACCCAGTCTGCCACGTAATCGCTGCGCACGTCGACGATGCTTCCGTGGGTCGCTTCGGGCTCCACGCAGACGGTGGTCTTCGTGCCGTCTTGCTTCAGGCGATCGAGTGCACACTGCATACGGTTGGGCGGGATGGTGGTGTCTTTTCCACCATAGAGCAGCAGCATGGGTGTCTGCGCGGCGGTACCCGTGAGGTGCGGGCGATCTTCGGCGTAGCGCTTCATCCACTTGGAGCACACGGGCTCGGTCGGATCGCACTCGTTGATGCCGGCGGCGATGAGGGAGATCTTGCTCACGAACGCGGGGTCGTAGAGGTCGTCGGGGGTGGTGCCGAGGGCCTCGAGCGAGGGATACTTCCCGGCCCAGCACTGGCTGTCCACGAACGCTTTGATCTGGTCTTGTTTGCCGGGGGCGAAGAGCTTCTTGCCCTCACCGGGGCCGTCCAGGAGCTCGGCGTGCGTGTAGTGGTACCAAGCCGAGACGGCCGCGATCGAGGGCACGGTGGCGATCGGGTAGTCCTTGCTGACGCCCGAGTAGAGCGCCGCGCCCCACGAGCGCTGCGAGAGCCACAAGGGGGCGTAGACGGCCACGCCGGCCACCGGGAGGCCTTGTCCGTACGAGTCCGCGAGGGCGAGCGCGGCGAGCGCCGAGTGACCACCCTGCGAGTGCCCGACCAGCACGAGCTTTTTGTCGAGCACCGGGAAGAGCTGCAAAATCGCGCGCGCCGAGTCGAGCGTCGATTTGCCGACGTCGGCCGCGCCGGCGTACACGCTGGGCGGGTTTCCTTCGGCGCCGTAGTTCGCGTACCCGGCGAGGTCCGGCAGCACCACCGCGTATCCTGCGCCGACCAGCGGATAGACCAAGCTGTAAAGGTCGTCGTTCACGGACTCGGCGGCGGCATCGAACTTGGAGGCCGTGCACGCGGCGGCTTGTCCGCGCGAGCCGCGTGCGGCCACCACGACCGGCAGTTTCTCCGCGCGCGGGGTGTCCGGGATGTAGACGAGGCCGCTCGACGAGGCCGCGGTGTTCTTCGTGTCGCCACGCTCGGTCTTGTAGAGCACGCGGTAAACACGCGCGCCGCTCGTGGGCGCCTTGCCCTTGTAGCCGACCTCGGCGAGCTTGGCGGTGAGGGCGTCCTTGGTGAGCACCGGATCGACACCGCAGCGGAGTACGTCGCCTTTTTGCGCGGAGGCCGCGGTGGCGGGAGGTGCTTCGTAGACCGACTGAGGCGCGTCCGCGCAGGGCAGGGCAGGGGTCTTCAGCGTGAGGCCGCCGGCGCCGCCGTCGCACTCGGTGGTGGAGGGGTCGCAGACCCCGGGCGGGTTCGGCTCGGGCAGCTTCTCCGACGAGCAACCTCCGAGGCCGGAGGCGCCGATCGAGCCGAGCGCGAGCGTGGTCAGAATCGAGGCGAATGCGAGACGCTTCATGTGAGAGGACTCTCCCGCTCCGCCGAGGAGGACACATGTCCCGGATGCAGGCGGAGGTGCATCCGTCGAAAAAAGAGAAAGAGAAAAGACCGCGGCAAAGCGTCGCAAAGATCGGGCGCGCGCGCACGCTCGAAGTTCACGATTCGTGCGTTCGTCGCTCGATCCGTAACGGAGCTCCGGCGCCGGCCCCGTAAGGCACGCGCGAACGGGAGAAAATGCGCGAAACCCGAGGCCCGGCGCTTGGCCGAGCTCCCGGGTCTCGAGAGTCACGTGGCGCGAGTCGACCCGGTCAGAACATGAACGTGGCGTTCACGTTCAAAAATCCGATGGTCGAGTTGTACTTGCCGTCGGCGCTGGGCGAGCGGGAAGGCACCTTGTTGACCGCGTAGACGCTCTGGCCCGCCGTATCGACTGGCAGGAAGAAGATGTGGTTGTAGCTGCCCGCGAGGGCCACGTGCTTGGTGAGCTCGTAGCGCGCGCCGAGGGTCGCGTAGATGCGGAACGAGTCGATCGTGCTCGCGTCGATCGTGGCCTTGGGCACGGCCGAGGTGGTGAAGCCGAGGCTGCCGAAGAGCTCGAGCTCGGGATTCACGAAGTACGAAGGACCGACACGCATGCCGATGGCGTTCTGCCAGTCGCGCTTCAGGTTGAGCACGATGTCGCGGCTAGCGGCGTCGCTCACGGCGCTTCCGTCCGCGTTGATGTCGCACTTCTTGCCCTCGAGCACGACGCACTGGCGGTCGAAGACCGACCAACGAACGAACTCGAAATCGCCTTTGATTTCCCATTTTTCGTTGGGAAGCTTGTAGGCTGCACCGAAGCGGATGATGTCCGGATAGCTCTGGAGGAAGTCGATCTTCTGGGTGGCGGTAGCGACCGAAGCCGTGCCGAGCTGCTGGGTGAGCTCGCCGTTCATGCGGGTCTCGCCGAAGCCGGGCTGGCTGATGTACGAGAGGCCGAGCTTGAGGCGGTGATTGAGCTTCTCGGCGGCGGGCTCCATGTAGAGACCGAAGGTGGTGCCCACGTTGAAGCCGTGCGCAGTGAGGTAGCTGCGGCCCTCTTTCAGGCTGCCGTCGGGCCCGAGGATGTCGTCCGAGTCGTCGGCGTTACGGGCGCGCACGGTGGAGACCGTATGGTAGATGCCGCTCACGCTCGCGCCGATCGAGAGGTTGATCGGCTGGATGGTGTACGAGGCGGCCAAGGTGCCGTGCATCGCCAGGATGGTGCCGGCGATGTTGTGCCAGCGCTGGGGGCCGTCGGTCGAGCCGGGCACTCCCGCCACGCCGCCCTTTTTGCTCCAAGTCGCCATGCCGCCGTACGGGATGTAGCCCGCGAGGCCGAGGCGGAAGTCTTTGGTGCCGAGGTCCGTGGTGCCGCCGATGTAGGGCAGGGCGAGCAGGTTGGTCAGCGAACCCGTGCCGGTGTTCGCGTTGGTGTAGTCGGCGTTCGTTTTGTTGGGGTTGTTCGGGTCAGGGGAGAGCGCGTTCGCTCCGCGCTCGTAGGTGGCGTGGCGCAGCAGAATCGACGCGTCGACCACGATGTTGGTGCCGCGCGTGCCGCCCATAGCCGCAGGATTGAAGTACACTGCGTACGGGTTGGGCGTAGCGGGCGTACCGTGGTCCGCGCCGAATCGGGCGGTCAGGTAGCCGCTTGCATGCGCGTCTTTCCCGATCAACAGGAGCGCCGAGGCTCCGAGAGCGGACAGCGCCGTTTTCCCCACGAGGCGTGCAAATCTCCGCGAAAGCATATCGCGAGACCTAACATGAATTCGATTTCGTGCTAGACGAAACATTCATGAAACTTCGCCTGATCGGGGTTGGGGTCGCGCTTACCGTCGGAATCGGCTTCTTCGCAGCGTGCATTCCGCACCCGAAGGAAGAGTACGACGACTTCCTCACGCGCACGGAGAGCTACCGCAACAAGCCGCCCGTCGAAGACGACTCGGGCCCGGTCGACGCGCAGGCTCCCACTCAGGCGATTGAGGGGCTCTACTTCGGCTCGTGCCTCTCGTCGCTCTCCGTGGGCGACTTGAACAAGGTCCTGCGCTTCTACACCGAAGTTCGCTTCGTTCCCGGTACGGGCGGCGGCAAGCTCGACATCCAGTTCACGCCCCTCAAGGGCGTCGACCTGTCGAGCGGCAATCCGGTGCCCGTTCCGCCGGACAACATCTCGAAGGGGCAGACCTTCGGCGCTCCCTTCGGTCAGAAGGAATCGCCGGTCAGCGGCACCGGCCGCTTCAAGGTGCTCTTCCCGCTGGTGACCATCGACAAGAACGCGAACCCCATCTCGGGCCGCGACATCACGATCGAGAACGTCACCTTCGAGGGGCTCTTCTCGGCCACCGCTTCCGCCCCCGCGGCCGACGCCGGCACGGCTGACGCCGACACGGGCGACGCCGATCCGGATGCAGCCACCGCGGACGCGGCCCCTCCGGCAGACGCGGGCACCACCGACGGCGGAGCCGCAGCACGTCCGCGCTTTTGCGCCGCACTCGGCGGCTACGTGACCTCGCCCATCCGCCAGCCGCTCGACCCTGCGACCGACTTCTGCATCTTCGTTCCCGTCAAGGAGGGCGACCCCGTCCCCGAGGTGAAGCGCGAAGAGTACAAGTGCAAGCTGCAGTGAGTCTCCGACTGCGCTGACCACGGCGCATCGAACCCGAAAAAGCCGCGAAGCTCCCCCCGAGCTCCGCGGCTTCTTTCTATCGAGGGCGACGGGTCAGAGCCAAAGTCGAAGCAGCGCGAATGTCGTGTTGGATGGGTGTCCGATCGCGACGAGCAAGCTGCGGCCATCGACGGAGCGGGCGATGCGCTGCGTATCGAAATCGGGACCATCTTCGAACGTCGCGACCCCGTTGGTGCCGAAGGTCGAGACCGGGGTACCGTTCTTTTGGAAGAGTGCGACCGCAGGACCCGGTGAATAGAGCTCGCCTGTCGGGATAGGGCGGTAGTGGACGAGCGCGAAGCCGTCTGCCGCCGAGACCAGAGTTGCCGTACCTGACAATGCAGCGGCGTCGACTCCCGGGCCGAGCGGGGTGGCGACTCCGTCTTTCCAGCCCACGAGGCGCGCGCGCCAGTCGCTCCCGAAGTGCGCGAAGACGAAGTCGTCGCTACCGAGGCGAAGCACGCTTACCGCTCCCGTGAGGCCCGCAATCGGGATCTTTCTGGTCCCTCGAATCGCGCCGTCCGGTCCGAGGGATACGTCGAGCAATCCCTGGGAGACGGCGCCGACCGCGCCGTCCAGCGTATCTTTCACGAACACGTGCACGCCGGCCGTGTCGCCAAAAGCGTCAACCACGACGGGCTGCGGCCCGAGCACCGCCGTGCCGCTCGCGGAGGGCCACCCGGCCAGCGGCCCCTTCGTCTTCAAGTCGAAAGCGGGTAGCGCCCACCCGGTGGACTTCGCGGAAGGCAGGAGGAGATGGTCGGCCGAGATTCCCGTGCGTGGCGGCCGAAGGGTGGTGCTCTGGGCAATCGTGCCCAGGGACGAAAAGTTCTTGCCGTCCAGGTCCATCGAATAGAGCTCGACGTAGTCCGAAGAATTGCCCACGAATCGATTGAAGGTCACCACCAGTCGACCGGGGGCTTCGTTCACTCCACTGAGGGTCTTGCCCGAGAAATTTCCGTTCCCGTCGAGTCGGGCCGAGCCAGCCTGACCGAATCCGGTGTCTGCTAGCAGCCCGTTGATTTTGTATCGAGAGGGGATCGACCCGGGGATCGAGGCTGGATAGTGTGGACGGATGGGAATGCGGCGGCGAGGAGGCAGGCAGGAGCCGATGTGGCTGGGGGCGGCGGAGCTTCCGAAGTCACCCGGGCACAAGTTCTATGAGTCGCTGAATGAGCTTCTGAGGTCGTCGGGGTTCGACAGCGAGGTGGAGCGGTTGTGCGAGCCGTACTTCGACGCGAATCTTGGGAGGCCATCGATCGCGCCTGGGGTGTACTTTCGGATGCTTTTGGTCGGGTATTTTGAGGGGATCGAGTCGGAGCGAGGACTCGAATGGCGATGCTCGGATTCCCTGTCGCTGCGAAGCTTCATTGGAGTGCTGGTCAACGAGCGCGTTCCCGACCATTCGACGCTTTCCAGGATGCGCGCGAGGCTTCCCGAGACCGTCTACGAGGCGTTCTTCAAGCACGTGCTGGCGACGGTCGAGCAGGCGGGTCTGCTCCGCGGTCGAGTCGTGGGCGTCGACTCGACGTATCTGCGGGCGGATGCCTCGATGAAGACAATCGTGAGGCGGGATACAGGCGAGGACTACGGGACGTACGTCAAGGGCCTCTGCGAGAAGGCAGGGCTCGAAGCACCGACCGCCGAGGACGCACAACGCCTCGATCGAGGTCGGACGGGGAAACGGACGAGCAACGAGGACTGGCAGTCGTCGACGGACGCCGAAGCCGAAATCACGCGATTGAAGGACGGACGAACGCGTCTCGCCTACAAGGCGGAACACGTGGTCGATCTGGAGACCGGTGTCGTGGTCGCGGCGGATATTCTCCCCGCGACCGCGCCCGACTCGCGCACTCTCGAACCGAGTCTTTCGGCCGCGCGAAGCAATATCGAGGAAGCTCAAGCCCGCGACGACGACGACGATGACGAACCGGGACCGAAAGCCGGCAATGCGACAGACATCGAGTCCGCGCGCATCATCGAGGTGGTTGGGGACAAGGGATACCACACGGTGGAGGGGTTGCTCCGCCTCAAGGATGCGGGCTTCCGTACGTACATTCCTTCGCCCAAAACCCCCGGCAAGAAGCGGCACTTCCACAATAAAGAAGGAGGGATGCTTACTCGCGAAGCTTTTCACTCCAATCGCGCCCGGTGCGGCCGAGCGAAGGGGAAAAGGCTCCTTCGAAAACGGGGTGAGCTCGTCGAAAGGAGCTTTGCTCACACCTGCGAAAGCGGTGGACATCGCCGCACGAGACTCCGCGGACGAAGCAACGTCCGAAAGCGCTACCTTGTGCAAGTCGCAGGGCTCAACCTTGGGATCGTGATGCGAGCTCGCCTCGGGTGCGGAACTCCGCGAGAAATGGCCGGGCGAGCCGCCCGCGCCCTCATTTCCTTCGTCTACGCAGTCCTCGGCGCGCTGCATATCGTAGGCAAGAACTTTGCGCTCACACTTGGCATGATTTTCCGAGCGTCCTTGGCCAGCCTGAGGATTGACCTTCTCTACTTCGACGCTCAACCAGCGGCTTCCTCAACGGGCTGCTAGGCCATCGGAGAAGATGTGTTTCAATACGGGAACGGATTCGAATTCGGTCAACTGTTCCGATGTTCTCACGAGGAATGACCCGTCCGAGAGCATGGTGACGATGTTCCCCGCTCCGGTCGCTCGCCCTACACCTCCTGCAAAGGAAGGATCGACCGAGCCCGCCTTGCCGCGCACGTCCAGTTTCACTTTGCTGGTCGCACTCTTGCCACTGGGCGACTGAACCGTGACCGTAGCCTCTCTCACTGTCGTCGGCGCGGAGGGGGTCGCTGCGAGCTCCAGCGAAGCCTTTCCCGAAGCATCGGCGGCGGCTTCGGCTGCCGATACTCCCTCCAGCGTGGAGACGCTCACCTTCCAGGCGATACCTGCCGGCTTGACCTCGACGACGAGTTGGCTGCTTGTGCCCTGCCGGAGCACGAGCGAAGGCAATGGGCTCGCAATGAAAGGCGCGGGATCTCGAGGATCGGCCGTAACGACCCCGCCATCGATATCGTTCGCGGTGCCCGAGTCCTCAGGGGGTTGTTGACTCGCGCTGGTGCCGAAGGCGGAGCATCCGAAAAGCGTGCAGGCGAGCAGGAAGCCAGGTCGGGCGAAGCGCATGTCGTGGCTTTTTAGCCTCGATCGAGTCAGTGGGCCAATTCCGAAAGTGGCCGCGCCTCTCGAACAAAAGCAACGCGGCGCCTCTCGAAAGAGAAGCGCCGCGCAGCGGATTCAGGAACCGAAGCTCGTCAGATTACTGCGTGAGCGGGGGAACCGTGGGGTCCGCGGGGAACGTCAGGAAGTGGAGCTTCCGGTTGTTCGGCGCGGTGTCGTTCGTGAGCGCCGACGTCTCGCCGACGAGCACGAAGACGTGGCTCGTGCCGAGCGCGATCGGGGTCGACGGCGACGTGGCCGCGACAGCCGAAGCGAAGCTGTACGGCGGCACGGGGGCCGCTGGGTTGACCGTCAGGCCATCGGCGGTCAGGCTGACGCCCGCGAGCTTCACCTGGGCCGTGATGGGGGTGTCGTAGGCGATCGGGGCGGTGGTCGAGAAGGCCTTGAAGGCAGCTGCGTCTGCGCCGCCATCGGTGCCGCCGCCCGGGATAACGCCGGGATTGATCGGAAGCGTGGCCGTGCCAGTGGTGGCGTGAATGAACTGGGCGCCGAGCTCGGTCGCCGCAACCGCGCCGCGGCTGACTTCCTGGACCTTCAGCTTCAGGTTTCCGTTCTGGTTCGAGTAGCCGGCTCCGCACTTCGCGGCCACGATCTCAGCCGTGACTCCAGCCTGGTCCGCGTAAAACGGCGCACACCCTTGCACGCTCACCACGAAGGTCTTCTCCGTGGCGAAGGTACCCGCCTCGATGACGCCGACCTTCAGGTAGTCGGTGCCTTCACGCAGGTTTGTGCCGCCGTCGGTCGGGGCGGCCGCGTCACCGTCGAGGCCCTTGTTGAACAAGTCGCCGCAGGCGGTGTTGAAGAACTTGGTCTTCTCCGCGTCGGTCGCCAACGTCGCGGCTTTGGCGGCGAGAACTTGCGCGTTCATCGCGTAGCCCTCGAGGCGCGTCGTCGAGAAGTCGGTGGTGGCGGGAAGGACTCCGCCCGTTCCCGGGAGGAGAGCGGGGATGGGAAGCGGAGCAGAGGCCTTGTTCGGAAGCGCCGGAACCGGAAGGAACGGGTTGGTGCCCGCGGGGCCAGCCCGGAGGCAAAGGCGGATGGCGCCGTTCAGCGCGGATGCCGTGCCGGTGGAGCTCTCGAATGCCGGTCCGAGCCAGTTCGCCGCGTGGACGAAGATGATCTTCTGCGACTTCGGCGGCGGAGCGGCGTCCGGCGTCACGGTGGTCGTGGTCGACGCATCGGGCGTCGGCGTGACGGTCGAGGTGCTCGACGCGTCGGTCTTCACGCCGCTGTCTGCGGACGGGGTCACGTCGTCGTCGCTGCAGCCCTGCAGCACGCTGCCGGCGCCAATGCCAGCAACGATCATCGAAGCCAGACTCAAACGAAGCCAATTGTTCTTCTGCATCGCGTTCTCCTAGCGCTCAAAAGTCGAAGAGCGAATTCCGCGCGACGAGCGCGGCTCCCCAAGTGCCTCCGAACTCTAAGATGACGACCTAGTCACCGCAACTCGAACTACAGTCCGCGCCCCACTCTTTCGCCTGAGAATTGCATCGCGGTGCGTCATTTGGCCCGAGGAGCACGAATGAGGCATGAGGGGGTATGCGACCTCTGCGATGGGCCGAGTACGGGGTGGAAATCGTGGGTTGTGCGGCGATCGTTTCGTTCGCGCTCGGCTCGGCTTGTGCGCGTCGCGATCACGAGATCCCCTCGCCAGCGACCGCGACCGCAGCCTCCAGCTCGAGCACCACGTCTGCCGCGATGGCTCCCACGCAAGCGTCGAGTGCACCGCTTGCAGCGAGCGCGTCCACCGCGGCTGCCGTCGTCGCACCCGGCATTCCCAAGGACGCGAACGTGCTGCTCGTGAGCATCGACTCGCTCCGAGCGGACATGCCCTGGGCCGGCTACCCACGCCCCATCGCGCCGCGCCTGACCGCCTTCGAGAAGCAAAGCGTGAGCTATACACGCGCTTACGCGATCTCTTCGTATACGTCGATGAGCCTGGGCGGGCTCCTCGGTGGTCGCTACCCGCACGAGCTCTCGCGCGACGGCTATTTCTTCGGAAAGTACGCCCCGGTAAACGACATGTTCCCGGAGGCGCTCTCCCGTAAGGGGGTCCTCACGGCAGGCGCGCACGCGCACGGCTACTTCCAGAACGCGGGCTTCGAGCAAGGCTTCGCCACCTGGCAAATCGTGCCCAACCTCAAGTGGAACGCACAGACGGACGAGAACGTGACGAGCCCCGAGCTCGAGCGCATGGCCGAGAAGATCCTCGGCGACGCCGGACCCAAGGGGCGCTTCTTCGCCTGGTTCCACTTCCTCGATCCGCACGATCAGTACATGTCGCACGAGAAGGACGGCATTCCTTCGTTCGGCAACAAGGCCCGCGACAAGTACGACGCCGAGGTGCTCTACACCGACGGATACGTGGGCAAGCTGCTCGACTTCGTCGAGGCCACCGAGTGGGGCAAACGCACCATCGTGATCGTCACCGCCGACCACGGTGAGGCCTTCGGCGAGCACGGCCAGTTCCGCCACGGCTTCGAGATCTGGGACAACCTGGTGCACGTGCCGCTCATGGTGCGTATTCCCGGGGTCGCCCCGCGCCACGTCGACGTGCCCCGCAGCGCCATCGATCTCGCGCCCACGGTGCTCGACGTCTTCGGCGCCGAGCCGGCCAAGCCCTTGCCCGGGAAGAGCCTCGTCCCCGAGCTGCTCGGCGCGCAGCCCGAGCCCCGCGACGTCGTGATCGATCTGCCCGCGACCAGCAACAACGATCGGAAGCGCGCGGTCGTCTCCGGCAAGTGGAAGATGTGCGCGTACGGCGCGAACGAGCTCTATTTCAAGCTCTTCGACCTCGAAGCCGACCCCAACGAAGACCACGCCATCACCAAGGGCGAAGACTTCGAGCGGATGCGTGCGGTCTACAAGTCCGCGACGAAGACCATCGCCGACATCGCGCCCACCCACTGCGGCAAGGGCTGCCTCGAAGGCACGAAGTAGCGCGAGGCACCCGTCAGTTCGTCACGGCAGGCTTGGGCACGAAGCCGTCTTTCGCTTTGCGTGCGGCGGCGAACACGTCGACGTCCGGCGTCGCGACCGTGAGCCCGAGCGAGCCGCGCAGCTCGGGCGATGCGGCGCGGAAGAACGGGTTGGTCGCGTGCTCCTGGGCGATCGTGCTCGGCACGGTGGGGAGCCCGCGCGAACGCATCTCGCGGCTCCGCTCGAGCCGCTCCGCGATGGCGCGGTTGTTCGGCTCGAGGTGCGCGGCGAAGACCAGGTTCGCTACCGTGTATTCGTGACCGCAATACACCTGGGTCGCCGCGGGGAGCTCGGCGAGACGCGAGAGCGAGGCATGCATCACGGCGGGGGTACCCTCGAAGATTCGCCCGCACCCGGCGACGAACAGCGTGTCCCCGGTGAACACGCAGGGCGGCTCTTTTTCGGGTTCGCACACGTAGGCGAGGGCGCCCAATGTGTGTCCCGGCACGGCCAGCGCGCGCACTCGGATCGATCCGAGCGTGAACGTCTCGCCGTCGTCGAGCTTCCTCGTGATTCGCGGGATGCGGTCCGCGTCCGGACCGAAGCCGACCACCTCGCGCACGCCGAGCACGCGGCACACGTCGTCGATGCCGCCCACGTGATCGCCGTGGTGGTGCGTGGCCCACACCTCGCGCAGCACGATGCCCTCGCTCGCGAGCTCGCGCGCGGCCTTCTCGACGCCTTCGAGCGTGGACGGGTCCACGAGGGCGGCCACGCGTTCGCGGTCGTCGACGACCAAGTAGGCGTAGTTGTCGACCAGGCAGGGGAGGGGCAAGACGCGCATGAGCCGCAGCCTAGTTCATGCCCGCGCGGGTGGCGATCTCGGGAGGTCTCGGAAATGGACTCAGTCGTCCGCGCCGCCTTCTTCTTCGACGTGCGCGAGCACGGCCGTCCGCTCGCGCGCCAAGAACGGCGCCACGATGCCCTCGAGTCGGGGATGGACGATTCGGTGCACCGAGCGGGTCACCGTGGGGCGGAAGCCGCGGACACGCTTGTGCTCGCCGCCCGCACCGGGCTCGAAGGTGTGCAGCCCCTCCCGGATGCATTCGTCGATACCGTGGTAAAAACACACGTTGAAGTGGAGAAAAGGCAGCTCCACGTGCGTGCCCCAGTAACGCCCGTAGAGCACGCCGTCTTTCTTCACGTTGAACGCGCTGGCGACGATGCGGCCCTCGTGTTTTGCGACCACCCAAGCCAGACGTTCGGCGAAGCGCGACGCCACGAGCTCGAAGAATCGCTCATTGAGGTAGCGCCGCCCGTAGACGAACTTGTCCACGGTGGTGAGGTAGAGCGCGTACATCTCGCGCGCGAGGGCAGGCGTGAGCGCTTCCGGCCGCAGCGTCTCCAGGATCACCCCGTCTTTCGCGAGCTGCGCGCGCTCGCGTCGGAGCTGCGTGCGCTTCTTGGAAGGCATGGTCTTCAGGAAGTCTTCGAAGTCGGAAAATTGCTGGTTTTTCCAGTGAAACTGCACGCCCAGGCGTTCCATGTAGCCTGCATCGAGGAACGTCCGGGCCTCGGGCTCGCGCACGAAGAGGCCGTGCACCGACGAGAGCGAGAGGTCCTTTACGAGGGCGTGCGCGGCCTCCGCGAAGGCGCGGGTCACCGCTTCGCGCGGCGTGCCTTCTCGCACGAGCACGCGGTCACCGGTGGCCGGCGTGAAGGGCACCGCGAACACGAGCTTCGGGTAGTAGTCGAGGCCGAGGCGATGGGCGACGTCGGCCCAGCTCCAGTCGAAGACGAACTCTCCCTCGCTGTTCGTCTTGATGTACGCGGGCGCGGCGGCCACCAGCGTCGAGCCTTCGTAGAGCGCGAACGGGCGCGGGATCCAGCCCGAAGCCTCGCCCACGGCGCCGCTCTCTTCGAGGCAGGACAGCCACGTCCATTCCATGAAGGGCGACGAGCCCTCGCGCAGGAGCGCGTCCCACTCGTTCCGTGGGATGTCCGAGACCGACTCGAGAACCTTCAGCGTGTAGGCCATGGATTGTTCGAGAAGCGACGAGCACACGCCCGCGCGTTCCGGTGAGGCCGCGCGATCTTCGAGCCTCGCCGCGGAGACCCGAGGGAACATAAGGTCGCTCAGCGCGTAAGGGCCAGGGCTACGGTCGCCGAAAGTGCCGCCACCGCCACGGCAGCTGCCACCATGACCCACTTGGGCAGCCGGCCATTGGGAGGAGGTGAGGTGGGGGCGACCTTGCCGATGTCCGACCAGGCTTTGAGCTCGGCCGCGTCGATGCCTCCGGCTTCGGTCGCGTCGACCAGGCTTGCCGCGCGCCTGCGGGCCACCGGGATGTCCACCGAGCCGGCCACGGCCACGCGCGCCACCGCGCCGCTCGTGAGCTTCTCTTTGAAGCCGACCAAGTTGTCCGACTCGATGATCGCGGTGAAGCGTCCTTCGCCGCGCGGCACGAGGCGCGCGTGCGACTGTTCCGCCGCGCGCAAAACGGCTTCTTTCTCCGTGCCTGCGTCGATCGCCATGACCACGACCGAGCGCTGCGTGGTCTCGCCTTCGGCGACCCGCGCGCGGCAATCCACGCACTTGGCGACGTGTGCGATGGCGTCGAAGAGATCTTCGCTGCGATCGCCGTCGCGGAGCAGCGCGAGCAGCGGCTCGTCCACGTGTTTGTCGCTCGTATGCGGATCTTCGGCGTCTTGCGCGAGCGCGACCAAAAGCTCGCGTGTGCGTTCGTCGCTGGCGGTTTTTCCTTCGTCGCCGAAGATGCGGAGCTCTCGCACGAGCGCGAGCGCACGACCTTCGACCGCCGAGGCTTCTTCGGTGGACAGCGTGAGCGCTTGCGCGGCGCCTTCGACCTTGCGGTCGTCCTCGAAGATCAACGAGAAGACGAGGGCATCGTGCGGCGTGAGGCCGGCGTGGATCGATTCGAGCTTCTTTCGTGCCGTCTTGTGGGCTTCCGTCGCCTCACGAGGGGCGGGTGGGAGCTCTTTTTCGACCTCGCCGAGGTCGGTCGAGACCGCGCTCAGATCGTCTCCCGCTGTGACCTGGCCGAGCAGCGTGCGCCGACGGCCCGCGCGTCTCGCCACGACGGGCATGCACGAGCGCAAGTAGGCGTCGGGTGACTTGGCAACGAGGAGATCGACTCCCGACTCCTCCAGGCCCTCGAGCACACGCACGAGCTCGGCCGTGAGGTCCTCGGGCGGGAGGCTGTCCGGCGTGATGCGAGCGTAGGCGCGCGCGTGCTTCACGAGGAGCGCCTGGTGGAGCTCCGCGAAGTCTTGCGCCGACATCAGGACGCCGTCGCGCGATCCTCGCGCACCAAAACGAAGTACGCATCCATCATCTTGCCGCCTTTTTCCGCGCGCCCGATGGACACGTGCGACGAGAGGCCGCGCATGTAGTCGACCATGCCCTCGTAGACCAAGAAGCCGAGTTTTTTGCTGTTGGGGAGAATCTCCGGCCAGCTTGCGACCTTGGTCTTCGGGGTCTTGCGGTAGTCGATGACGAGCTCGCCGTCTTTCTCTTCCGCTACGTAGTAGCCCGGGCCCACGAGCCCACGGGTCGAACCCTCGTTGTAGCCGACGAGCACGCCCTCTTCGTCTTCGGGGCGGCAGAAACGCTTCTGGAAATCCGAGAAGAGCGGGAGCGAGTTTTTGCCCCAGTGGATGACCTCGGTGAGGTTGCCCACGTCACTCGGCACGTAGTGATCGAGCGTGAGCGGGCGGTAGCCCTTGGCTGCCTCGAAGAGCTCGGCCTGGCGCGCCTTCCCCCAGCCTCGTACCGTGTGCAAGCGACCCTCGTGGCCCATGCCGTCGAGAATCTCGGTGAGGCGGGGAAGGTCGATCTTCGGCTCCAGAAGCACTGTGAGATCCATGGCGGACTGGCTTAGCACAAGCGGGGCCGCGAGACCCCGCGCTCGTGGCGTCGGAATCGGTTCCGAGGTCCGCTAGTCTGAAAACGTGAGTGCCCAACGCCTGGACCGCCGGTTTTTCGCGCGCGATGCTCGGATCGTGGCGCGCGAGCTCGTGGGGACACGCCTGGTTCACGTGACGCAGGACGGCAGGCGCGCGGGCATCGTGGTGGAGACCGAGGCCTACGAGGGGCCGGAAGACGCGGCCTGCCACGCCCGCTTCGGGAAGACGCCCGCTCGCGAGCATCTCTTCGGGCGTCCAGGCTCGAGCTACGTGTTTCTAGTGTACGGGATGCACCACTGCTTCAACGTGGTCGCATACCGCGAAGGCGAAGGTCACGCCGTGTTGGTGCGCGCGATCGAGCCTGAAATTTCCGAGGCCTCGCGCGCTCGCGGAGATGGGCCAGGACGTGCTGCAAAGGCTCTCGCGCTCGACCGTGCGGTGAGTGGCGTCGACTTGGTCGCGTCGTCCGTGCTGTGGCTCGAGCCTTCGTCACGACCACGCGAGGTGCACGTCTCGGCCCGCGTGGGCGTGGGCTACGCCGGTGCCGACGCGCTCCGCGAGCTTCGGTTCTTCGACCCGCACAGTCGCGCGGTCTCGCGCCCGCCGCTCGGGCAGATCGGCTTGGGCCACGAGGAGCGGAAAAATCCGCCAGGAACGGTGACGAAAGCGCGCGCCCGTCGTTCGGTGTAGGCTGCACGTCATGCGCCACTCCGTTGCCGTGCTCGCTGGTCTCGCTCTTCTCACGCTCGCGCCCGTTGCGGGCGCTCACACGGTGCTCGCGTCGCCGCCCGCGCGCGACTTCGGCATGCCCGGGGCCGACGCCCACAAGAGCGGTGTGTGCGGTGGAGTCGCGCGCACCGGGCGTTACACGCAGTATGCCGTGGGCGCCACCGTCAACGTGGAGTTCACCGAGACCGTCGACCACCGTGGCTGTTTCCAGGTGCTCTTCTCCGAAAACGACACGACCTTCACCATCCTGAAGCAGGTGGACGATCCCTCGGGCGACGTCACCCCCAAGAAGCACACGGTGAGCGTGCAGCTTCCGGCCGGCAAGTCCTGCCAAAACTGCACGCTGTCCGTGCGCCAGCTCATGATCAACAAGGCGTGCGTGACGGACCAGCCGTCGCTCACCGCCGGTGACACGTACTTCACCTGCTCCGACATCTGCGTGGGCACGAACTGCCCGCCCATCGTCGACGCAGGCGCACCCGATTCGAGCACCGACTCGGGCTCGAGCACCGACTCGGGGGGCCCGTCGCCGACGCCCACCGACTCGGGCACGCCCACGCCCACGCCCACCGGAACCGGCACCACGCCGACTCCTACGCCCACCGGCACGACCCAGCCGCAGACGCTCGAGCCGGCCGACGACCAGGGCGGCTGTGCGAGCGCCCCGGGAGGTCGAGGCTCGCTCGCCGGGATCTTCCTCGTAGGCGCCGCGGCGGTGGTGGTGGGCGCCCGTCGTCGCCGTCGTTCCTGATCGAGTCCGGTTCGTTTCGAACGGGAAAAGCCCGCGTCGCTCGAGAGCGAGCGCGGGCTTTTTCTCGGGCGAAGGACGATCAGCCGATGCCGCCGGCAGCTCGATCCACGAGCCACGTGAGGCTGCCACGGAACGCTCGCGTGATGCGTGCGGGGCAGTCCTTCACGTCTCCGGCGAGCGACCAGGCCTTCTCGAGCGCGGGATTCTTGTTCTTGCCGAACGCGAGAACGAACACCGTGCGCGCGTCGGTCAGCACCTTGCGCCCGAGGGTGAGGCGGGCTTCTCGGTCGCCTTTGGCCGGCACGGAGAGCGCGAGGCTCGTCGTGTCTTCGACCGCCGCGTCACCCGGGAAGAGCGAAGCTGTGTGGCCGTCGTCGCCCACGCCGAGAACCACGAGGTCGAGCTGAGGCAGCTCGGAGGCTTCGCGCTTCAGCGTATCGGCGTACGAGGCGGCGCTCTTCGCGAGATCACTCGCGCCACCATCCATGGGAAATACGCCTGCGAACGTGACGCCCTCGAAGGCTTCGCGGACCGCCCGCGCGTTGCTCCGCTCGTGCGATGCGGGTACCGCGCGATCGTCGACCCAGAACAATTTCACCTTGTCGAAGGGCACGTCGAGCTTGGCGAGCGCGCGGTAGGCGGGCAGGGGGGTGGACCCTCCGCTCACCGCGAAGGTGGCGGAGCCGCGAGCGCCGACGGCCTTCTTCAGAACCTCGGCGAACAGCTTGGCGGCTTCTTCCGCGCCGTGCGCGGGGTCGCGGACGGCGATGAGCTTTCCGGGAACGACTTGGGTGGTCAAGGTGGGGTCTCCTCGAGGTCTTATTCCACGAAACTCGTGCCTTTACACGTCGAACGGTCGACCCAGGCTCGGAGCCCGTGGTCGACCGTCGCGTGAAAAGCCGATATTCCCTGGTCGCGAGGTCAGTCGCGGCGAAGCTCGACCACCTCGTCGGCCACGTTCTCCGCGAACGCGACCGACTCGAGCAGAGCCGGATCGACCGATGGACGGCGAAGCGTGCGCTCGAGCCACTTGGCGGCCTTGTTCGTCCCGAGACGAACGCGCTGCTCGAGGGCGGTCCCGTGCGACGGCGTGAGCTTCCAGGTGATGACGTCCGCGTCGGCCGTCTTGCCGATCTGGGTGCCACCGCTTCCGAGGTCGCGCACGGCGCTCCCGACCAAGGTCTCGTCGCCACGTCGGGCCGTGAAGCCCACTTCGGCGAGCGTGTCGGGCGCGACGCCTTCGGGACGCGGGACGGCCACGAGCTCGATCACGATTTCGGCGCCGTCGGGCCTCACGAAGCGAATCGCACCTCCCGCGCGGTACGAGCGGATGCCGAGGCGGGTGCCGAGCCATCCGAGGAGCAACGCCGCCTCCGAGCCGATGGTCGCCTTGTTCTCCGAGGCCTGCGCCAGCACGATGCGTTCGATCGAGTCGGCGAAAGGCAGGTGCTCGGCCTGATCGAAGAACCGGGCGAAGAGCTCTTGCCACGGCTGAAGACGGGTCCAGGCAAGGTCGGCGACGTGCGGACCTTCGGGCCGATTCCGCGCATATGCGGAGAGTCCGACGATGTTCGAGACCGAGGTGAATTCGGAGTCGATGAGCACGCGGTCGGCACGCTCGGCGATCTGCTCGAACACCGCGTCGTTCGGATGGAGCCTTCCGAGCCAAACGAGCGCGATGGGAACCTCGGGCACGCGCAGCGCCTCGAGGATGCTGGGAATGCGCAGGCAGGTCTGCCCGCGTGCGGTGAGCGAGACGCGCTCGGTGAAGGCGTCGTTGCCGACGTCGGGCGCGGCGACTTGAACGGCCGAGCCCTCGAGTCCGCCCTCACGCGAGCCCGGGTCGAGACCGACCACGATGGCGCGCGCGAGCAGCGAGGCGCTCACCTCGTCGACCACCTGCGTGTAGCGCGTGGCAAGGTCGATCGACTCGGCCACCACCACCAGATTCATGGACAAGATGCGGGTCGCGGGTCCACGCGCCTCCCCGATGGCGCGCAGCTCCTTCTCGATTTTCGCGAGGACCGTGGAGGCGGCGGTCACGGCTTTCTCCACCGGCGTCCGTCACGCGCGAGAAGGTCCTCGGCCTGGTCGGGTCCCCAGGTGCCCGACGCGTAGACGGGCGGAGGCGCGTTCGCCTCGGCACGCCAAGCATCGAACACGCGATCGATGAACGACCATTGTTCTTCGACTTCGTCGTGACGCGTGAAGAGCGTGGCGTCGCCGCGCATCGCGTCGAGCAAGAGACGCTCGTACGCCTCGGGCGTATTCGAGCCGAACGCAGCGCCGTAGCGGAAGTCCATGGCCACGTCGCGCAAGATGGTGTGCTGACCGGGCTCCTTGGTGATGAAGCGGAGCGCGATGCCTTCGTCCGGCTGGATGCGCAGCGCGAGCACGTTCGGCGTGACCCCTCCGTCCGGCGCGCGGAACAAGTTGTGAGGCACCTTTTTGAACTGGATGGCGACCTCGGTGACGCGCCTCGCTAGGCGTTTGCCCGCGCGCACGTAGAACGGCACCCCGCCCCAGCGCCAGTTGTCCACGAACATGCGCATGGCCACGAAGGTCTCGATGCGCGAGGAAGGCGAGACGTCGGGCTCTTCGCGGTAGGCGGGCACTTCGTCGCCTCGCACCACGCCGCGCCCGTACTGGCCGCGCACCACGTTCTCTTGCACGAGCGAGCGCTCCATCGGACGGAGCGAACGCAAGACCTTCACCTTTTCGTCGCGCACGGCGTCGGCGGCGAGCGAAATGGGCGGCTCCATCGCCGTGAGGCAGAAGAGCTGCATCAGGTGGTTTTCGACGATGTCCTTGGTGACACCGGTCTCTTCGTAAAACTTGCCGCGCCCCTCGACGCCGATCTCCTCGGCCACCGTGATCTGCACGTGGTCCACGTGCTCGCGGTTCCAAACCGGTTCGAAGAGGCTGTTGGCGAAGCGGAAGACGAGCAGGTTCTGCACCGTCTCTTTGCCGAGGTAGTGGTCGATACGGAAGACCTGCGACTCGTCGAACGCCGACGCGAACACGGTGTTGAGCTCGCGCGCGCTGGCGAGGTCGTTGCCGAAGGGCTTCTCGACCACGACGCGGGTGATGGGGCGATCGCCGCCCGGCTCTTCGATGAGGTCCGCTTCACGCAGATGCGAGACGATTGCGCCGAACTCGGAGGGCGGAACGGCCAGGTAATAGAGCCGATTTCGCGTGCCACGCTCCGCGTCGAGCGCGGCGAGCTGCGCCTTCAGGGCGGCGTAGGTCTCGGCGTGGTCGAACTCGCCTTGCACGTAATGGATGCCACGCTCGAAGTCGTCCCAGACGGCCTCGTCCACGGGCTTCCTGCGCGAGAACGACGACACGCCCTCGCGCATCTCGGTGCGGAACTTCTCGTGGCTCTTTTCCCTGCGCGCGACGCCCACCACCGCGAACCCGCTGGGGAGCATGCGGCTCACCGCGAGGTTGTAGAGTGCAGGGAGCAGCTTGCGTTTGGTGAGGTCGCCGGACGCTCCGAAGATGACGA
Organism: Polyangiaceae bacterium; assembly: GCA_965225775.1. Classification (GTDB taxonomy): domain Bacteria; phylum Myxococcota_A; class Polyangia; order Polyangiales; family Polyangiaceae; genus JAAFHV01. The sequence goes on from OZ245328.1 coordinate 1,372,753, forward strand.
CGACGAACGGGGCGACTGTGCGATCTTCGGCGAGGCCGCGACGCAGGGGATTTTGAGCCACGTGGTTTCTTTCTCCTTCAGGCCTTCTTGACGGCGTGTCCGCCGAATTCGTTACGGAGCGCGGAAAGAACCCTCATCGCGAACGAGTTGGGCTGGCGCGAGGTGAAGCGCGCGAAGAGCGAGGCGGCGATGGTGGGGACGGGGACGGCCAGGGCGATCGCTTCGTTCACCGTCCAGCGACCTTCTCCCGAGTCTTCGACATAGGCCTTGAGGCCCTCGAGCTTGGGATCCTTGTTGAACGCGCGTTCGGCGAGCTCCAAAAGCCACGAGCGAACCACGCTGCCGCGGTTCCACACTCCGCTCAGCTTTCCGAGGTCGTAGCCGTACTCGCTGGCCGCGAGCAACTCGAAGCCTTCGGCGTACGACTGCATCATCGCGTACTCGATGCCGTTGTGGACCATCTTCGCGAAGTGGCCCGCGCCCGCTTTGCCGAGATACGCGAGGCCCTCCTCCGGAGCGAGCGTGCGGAACGCCGGCTCCACGTGTGCGAAGGCCGATTCGTCTCCGCCCACCATCAGGCAGTAGCCGTTGGCGAGACCCCAAACGCCACCCGAGGTGCCGGCATCGAGGAAACGCAGCTTCTTCTGCGCGAGCTCTCCCGAACGGCGGATCGACTCGCGGAAGTTCGAGTTGCCGCCGTCGATGATCACGTCGTTCGCCGAGAGGAGGTTCGAGAGCTCGACGATGGTGCTCTCCGTGGGCGCGCCCGCCGGCACCATGACCCACACGACGCGCGTGCCTTCGAGCTTCTGCACGAGCTCGGCGAGCGACGACGCTCCTTTCGCGCCTTCGGCAACGACTGCGGCTACCGCTTCGGCCGAGCGGTCGTAGGCGACCACGTCGTGTCCTCCGCGGAGCAGTCTCCGAACCATGTTGCCGCCCATTTTTCCGAGGCCGACGAGTGCAATCTGCATGTGATCCGTTCCCTTCGCGTGGGGCGATGCCCGCGAGCAGCATACCGATACAGCGCTTTCTCGCGAGGGACAACGAAAGCGTAACTCAAAGATGAGGTGCGAGTGCGTCAAAGTCCCGGGCGAGGTCGACGAACGACCCTTTTTTGACCCGCTGCGCCAGGGGTCGTAGGGTTCCGGGATGGCAGGGCTACCCGCAGTTCGCGTGCCGCACCCGCACGTGGAGAGCAAACCGGACGACGGCGCGCCGTTCGTTCGGGGGACTCGCGTGGCGGTTCGGCGACTCTACGCATGGCACAAGGGCGGAGCGAGCGTGGAAACGCTGCTCAAGCGTTACCCGACCCTCGGACCGGCGCGTCTCTTCGACGCACTCGCGTTCGCGTACGACAACCTCGAGCTGGTCGAAGCGGACCTTGCGCGTGAACGCGCGCTCTTGCACACCGATCCGGACGCGCCGGGGCCGACGCCGACCCAAGCCAAGCTCCCGTTCTGAGCGTCGGGGCGTTTCGGTCGAGGCGGAGCCGCGGCTTTTCCCCGTGGGAAGCGTGAATCGGGCCAAAATGGCGTGATGGGAGAACTTTCGGGCCTCCAAGGCGTCGAAGGGCACCCATCGCACCCGAGCGCCACGCCGTGGTGCTCCTTTCCGCCCGCGGAGCGCCTCTCATGTCTCAAGAGCCGAACGACGCCCCCTCGACCAGCAGCTCGTCGCCCCCCAAGTCCCAAGACGAGCACGCTCCTGCAGGCAGCGTGACGGGGTCGAGCGCTGTCGTGCACACGTCGAGCTCCAGCGGCTCGATCGGCTCGATCGGAAGGCGCACCAAGGTGTTCGGTGTGCTGGCCATCCTCGGGACCTTCTGCGGCAGCTACGCCGGCCTTCGTTACGCCGATCACAAGAGCGCTCCGCAGACCAAAGCGACGCTCGCCCTCGGCGGCAAAGTGGTGAAGGTGAGCCGCGCCGCTGCGGACAAATCCGGCGGATTCACCGTGTCGGCGCCCGGCGAGACCTCGCGCACGGTCGCCGACGGCGAAGCGCTCGCGCCCGGGAGCACCGTTCACACCGACGCCCGCACCCGCGCGCGCTTTACGCTGACCGACGGTTCCGAGGTGGTGCTCGACCGCGCCTCCGAGCTCGTCTTCGAGAAAGACGCGCGTACGCTGCGGCTCGTCGAGGGCAGCGTGTTGGTCGAGGCCGCGCACGTCGAAGGCGCGCCGCCACTCGTGCTGAAGAGCGCCCTGGGCGACGTTCGTGTGCTCGGCACCAAGCTCGTGCTGACGGCCACCAGCGACCGCGCCAACGTCGAGGTCCTGCGTGGGGAGGTCGAGGTCGAAGGCGGCGGAGGCAAGTCCAAGGTCGGTGCGGGGCAAGAAGCCGTGCTCACGAAGTCGAGCCGCCCGGAGGTGGTTCCCGCGACGGACATGGCCCGAAGGTCCGCGTTCGGCGAGGCGCTGGTCGTGCACAACGAAGACACCGAAGCCGAGACCGGTGGCCTCGGCGAGCTGCGCGCGAAAAAGCCCGGGAAGACCGACGAGAAGGATCGCGCCCTCCGCCTCTCGCGTCACGACGTGAAGATCCGCATCGCCGGTTCGGTCGCCCGAACCGAGGTCGAAGAGGTCTTCTCGAACGACACCGACGACGAGCTCGAGGGCCTCTACCGCTTCCCGCTGCCGCCGGGCGCGCAAATGGAACGGCTCGCGCTCGACGTGGACGGAAAGCTCGTCGAAGGCGAGTTCGTCGATGCGTCGCGTGCGCAGGCCATTTGGCGAGGCGTGATCCACAACGCCGCGCCGACCTCACCCAAGCCTCGTGAAGAGTGGGTTTGGGTGCCCGGACCGTGGCGGGACCCGGCGCTGCTCGAGTGGAAGCGCGGCGGACGCTTCGAGCTCAAGATCTTCCCCATTCCGAAGCACGGTTCACGTCGCGTAGTGCTCTCGTACACCGAGAACGTCGCGCCTTCGTCGGGGGTCCGCAGGTACACCTATCCGCTCCCGCAGAGCACCGCGAGCGACCTCGTGGTCGACAAGTTCCACGTGGACGCCAAGGTGGTCGGGTTCGACAAGGAGAGCGGAGTGCGCGTGCGCGGCTACGAGCTTACGCGCAACGAAAAAGAGGGCGAGGTGACCCTCACCGCCGACGAGAGCGCGTTCCGGCCGTCGGGCGATCTGGTGGTCGAGTACGGCTCGGGCGACAAGCGCAGCCCGCTCTCGGCGTTCGCGTTCGTGACCCCCGCCAAGGACGGTAAACCCGGCGAGCGTTTCGCGACCGTCGCGCTCCGTCCCACACTGCCCAAGTGGACCGACGTGCGCCCGCGCGATCAGGTCATCGTGGTCGACTCGGGGCGCGCCATGTTCGGCGAGCGCTTCAAGCGCGCGCGTCGCCTCGCGGTCGAAATCGCCCAAGAAATGGATCGTCGCGACCGCGTGACGGTGATCGCCTGCGACGTGCGCTGCAAGCCTCTCGCGGCCGGATTCCTCGGGCCCGGCTCGGGCGCAGCGCACGACGTGGACGCGTTCTTGTCGTCGACCACGCCCGACGGCGCCTCGGACTTGGTCTCGGCCGTAGGCGAAGCTTCGCACCTCGCCGGGCGCGACTCGACCCGCGATTTGCGCGTGACGCTTTTGTCGAGCGGGAGCGCGAGCGCCGGACATCGCACGCTCTCGCGCGTCGCGGAGGACGTGCGCGACCTCGTGGGCGATCTCGCGCACACCCAGGTGGTGACCGTGCCCATCGGCGGCGATGCCGACGTCACCTTCCTGGGTGAGCTCGCCAAGGGCGGTGGCGGCGTGGTGGTTCCGTATCAACCGGGCGAAAAGCTCGGGGCGGCCGCGCTCGACGTCTTGAACGCGTCGTACGGCACCGTGCTCCGCGACGCCACGCTGACCTTGCCCGAGGGGCTCGTCGACGCGGCTCCGTCGATTCTTCCGCCTCTCCGTGGTGGCGCCGAGACCCTGGTCGGTGCGCGCATGACCCGCGACCACGTCGAGGGCGAGGTGGTGCTCCGTGGCACCGTGGGCGGCGAGCCCTTCGAGCAGAAGGTCCCGGTGAGCTTCACCGCCACCGATGCCCCCGGAAACGGCTTCGTTCCTCGTATTTTTGCGGCCAATCGCATCGCCGACCGCGAGGTGCACGGTGGCGACGCCGCCAAGGTCGAGCTCGTGGATCTCTCGAAGCGCTTCTCGGTGCCGAGTCGTTTCACGTCGCTGCTCGTGCTGGAGAGCGACGCCATGTTCCAAGCCTTCGGGGTCGACCGGACCCACCACGGCCAGGTCGCGTGGACCGGTGACGAGCTCGCGACCGGCCTCGTCGCGAGGGTCGAGGGCAAGGAGTCCGGCGGAGGCGCCGAGAAGGACAAGGCCGAGGGTGAGAGCCGCGGTGGCGGGCTCGCCGCTGATGGTGATCTCGGCGACGACTCGCTTCGCGCGCTCGGCTCGCTGGGCTCCTTGGGGCACGGGCAGGGCGGCGGAGGCTTCGGTTCGGGAGGTTCGGCCCAAGAAGCGCCCGCGACTCCTCCGGCGGCGAAGCGTGCAGCGCCGATGGCCGAGCCCGCCCAGCCTCCGGCCGATCGGAAAGCTTCGGCTGCCACCGCCGGCCCGCGGGCCTTCGACGCAGGTCCCGGGTGGGGCAACGGCTTCGGTCGCGGGCGAGGGGAGTGGATGCGCCGTGTTTGGCGGCGCGTGGCGCAAGTTCAAGAAGGACCTGCGGCGGTCGTGCCGGCCGACAAGCTGGTGGCCGCGCGTGCGGCGCTCGCGGCGGCTCCCGACGAGCGAAACAAGCACCGAGATCTCGCGCGACTCTTGGCGCTCCAGGGCGACGTGGACGAGCTCGAGAGCGTGCTCGGCAAGTGGAACGAGCGTGACCCTCTCGACGCCGACGCGGTCGCGTGGCGCTCGGATCTCGCGGCGCGAAAGGGCGATCGCGAAGGCGCGCTGCGCATCTTGACCGGCGCGCTCGCGTCGACGACCGCCTCGGCCAAAGAGTCGGCGCGTCTCGCCCAAGCTGCGGCCGAGGGGTACGAGCGCACCCACGATCCGGTGGCCTGCGCGCTGCGCATCTCGGCCGCCGAGCTTCGCCCGGAAGACACCGACGCCGTCGCTCGAGCGGTGCGCTGCGAAGAGGCCCTCGGGCACATGAAGTCGGCGGAGCGCTTCCGTCGCACCTTCGCGACCCCCGCTCAGAAAGCCGCCCTCGAAGCGGCGATCACCCGCGTGGGCGCCGAAAAGACCGACTCCGCGCGCGGCGACGTGGTGGTCTCGGCCACCTGGGAAGGCGGCGAAGACCTGGACCTCGGCGTTCTCGACCCGTCCGGCGCGCGCGCTTCGGTGGTCTCGCGGACGCCCGGCGTTCGCGTGGTCGATGCGAACGGGCGCGGCCACGAAGAGCTCGGGCTCTCCAACGCCAAAGCGGGCACCTTCGTGGTGGAGATCGCCCGAGCCACGCGCGGGACGAGGCCCGTCACCGGCACGGTCAAAATCACCTCCGGAGGCGTCACCAAGGCCGTGCCGTTCGTGCTCTCCGGAGACCGCGTGGTGGTCGGGCGGGTCGAAGCGCGCTACGAAGAGTCGCTCGTTTCGGAAGACGGCGACCGCGTGGTCGCGCCTCCGGGAGGCTCTCGACCGTTCGACCGCACGAGCGCCTCTTCGGCCCTATCGAGCATCAACGTGCAGAGCTGCGCACGCCCCGACGGCCCCACCGGCTCGGGTCACGTCACGGTGACCTTCTCGCCCAGTGGCTTCGTGCAAAGCTCGGTGGTCGACGGCGGCCCCTTCACGGTCACCGCGGTCGGCGCCTGCATCGCCGCGCGCTTTCGAGGGGCTCGTGTTCCGGCGTTCGACGGAGCCTCGGTCACCATCGGCAAGTCGTTCTTCTTGAACGGCTCGAACGCGTGGTCTCCCGTAGCTCCGTTCTGAGCGCTCAGTACTGGCAGCTCGACAAGGCGAGCACCGCGGCCACGCGGGCTTTCACCACGTCGAACTCACGCAGCGCGAGGGTAATCTCGGCTTGACGCAGGGTGGTCGCGGCAGCCACGAGCTCGAGGCTCGTGCCTCGGCCTTCTTGGAAGCTCGTGCGCACCAGACGATCGGTTTCTTTCGCGAGATCGCGGGCCTTCAAGGCCACGTCCTTGGACATCTCGGCCACGCCGACCGCGCGGCGCGCCTGCGTGATCTCGATGGTAGCCTGGCGTTTGACCGCTTCGAGCCGCTGCGCGGCCTTCTCGGTGTCCACATCGGCCGTACGAAGGGTGGCGTAGCGCGCGCCGCCGTCCCAGATGGGCACTTGGAGCACGCCTTGGATGTTCCAGGTGGTCTGGGAGTTGTTCCCGAACGTTCCTGTCGAGAGCGTACTCTGGAAGTTTATTGTGGGCGCAAACTGCCGCTTCGCGTCGCCGTGGGCGCGATCGGCGAGTGCCGTCGACGCTTGCGCCGACGCAACGTCCGGACGGTCTTCCAGCTTCGCGCTTGGTTTGCATGTGCCCACGGCGGCCTGCTCGAGCCCGTCGATGCGCACGTCGGGAGCCACACCCACGGCTTGCGGAATGCCCAAGGCGAGTCCTAGAGCCTCGCGGCTTTGCCGGAGGGACTCGTCTCCGCTCACCAAGCTCGTGCGCGCCGCCTCTACATCTTGGCGCGCACGTACCACGTCGAGGCCGGTCGAGGCACCGAGGTTGGCTTTCCGTTGCGTCAGCTCGAGCCGCTCGAGGGAATTGCGAAGACCTACGCGGTTCAGTTCGGCGACCCGCTCGGCCGTGACCACGGCGACCATGGCGTTGGCTACGCGGAGCGCGATCTGGCGCTTCACGTCTTCGACATTGAGCCGAGCGACCTGTTCGGCTTGTTTCGCCGTACCGAGTGCGAACCACGGGCGAGTCGCAAGCAAGGGCTGCACGAGGGTGAGGCTGCCGGACGCCGAGTCGAAGCTGGGCTGCGTGTTGATAACGGCGGTTTGACCCGAGAGCATTTGATGAGTGGCAGTCGCATTCAAGTTGATCGAAGGCAGCGCGCCGGCAAGCGCCTGTCGCCACTGGGCTTCGGCTCGGTTGATCTCGATCTCGGCGGTGCGCAGATCGGTCGAGCGGGAGCGAATGTAGACCAGGGCCTCTTCCCACTTGTGGAGGCTCGTGGGGGGCGCTGGCACCGGCGCGAGCATGGGGTCGGACACCTCCGGCATCTCGGGCATCGGCGTGCCGGGCGTGGGCGCGGCAGTCGAGGTGGGTGCAGCGGGTGGAGCGGGTGCGGGTGACGGAGTCGCGGACTGGGCTCGTGCCATCGAGCTCACGAACACGAGACCGAGGCACGTGAAGAAGGCAACCGACGGGAGGGAGGCGCGCATCGACGCCGTAGGTAGCACGAGGCGCGTCCGGCTCGAAGTCGCTCGGGCCCGCGCCGTGTGTGCTTTACATGTTCGAACGTTACGAAAGCATGCGCTCTACACGCACGTGCTCTTCGACGAATCTCAGGTGGCGTAGCGAGCGTCGCCGCGCATCAAACAAAGCTCGGCACGAAGCTCGGCGAAGCACCCGCGTAGCTGCGCCACGCGCACCCGGAAGGGCGCGGCCACTTCGGCGTGGGTGAGTGGCACTTCGTCGACGAACACGATGGCGTACGCAATGGCCGCCGCGAGGCTCTCTTTGGAGCGCAAATGCACCGACGACAGCTTCGCTTGTTCGGTGGCGTCGCGCGCGAGAGTGCGTGCGCGTGCGCGCTGTTCGGCACTGAAGGGCAGGTGGAGAAGCCCTCGGCGCAGGGCACGATCGAGCTCGTCCGCGGCGGCGGCGAACGCTGGGAATGCCCGAGGGCGCCTGCGCGGGGACGGCCCCAGGCTTACCCGGCGTATGGGGCGCCCCTTGCGCTCGGCGAGCTCGGCGGCGTCGGGGTGATCCTCGAGGCCCGCCTCGACCCAGCGCGCGAGCGCCGACAGCTCACGAGAGGGACCACGCCCGAGTGCGCGTTTGACCACGCGTTCGGCTTCGCGCCACATCCCCGAGCGTCCCAAGGCGTGCGCGTAGGACGCGGCCACGGCCGGATCGGTGCGCGCCCACTGATAGGCTCTCGCGAGCCACGGCACGGCCGCTGAAGGCTCACGCAGTGCCACGTCGATGAGGTGCCCCAAGTTGTGCGCGTACGACGGGTTGTGAGGCGACAGCTCGAGGGCGCGTTCGTAGGCTTTCCGCGCGAAACGGAAGTTTTCCAGCATGGATTGGGTGAGCGCGAGCACCGCCCATGCGCCGTCATTGGTGGGAAAGTGGGAAATCACCCGCTTCGCGTAGAGCGCAGCCCTCCACGGATCGACCTCGGCCAAAAGCTCGGCGAGCTTCTGGTGCGCGAACGCGGCGTCTTCGCTCTCGGGGCTGGCCACCTTGGCGAGCTGATGGAGGAGGGGAACCACTCCGCCCGGATCGAGGGATTTCTTCAGCGATTCTTCGGCGCGCCGACGGAGCCTCCCGGGCTCTTTCGCGTCGTGCGTTCGTCCTCGCCCCTTCATCCTGCTGAAGGTGTAGCGAGAAGGAACCGATGGCGCAAACCGAGTCGGTCGAATTGCCGTGTTTTTTGCGGGGTTCGTGGGTCCGATCAGCGAAACGAGATGATTCGCTGCTGCACGAGCTCGGACAAGATCCGGAGCGCATCGAGCTCGGCCATGCCGCTGATATCGACGATCTCCTCGAGATTCGAGATGCCGTCGACGTGCGAGAGAATGAACCCCGCGCGGTGATCGATGGTGAGCCAGCGCATTTGGTCGCGGGCCACGGCGACGAGAGGTACGCGGTCGAGAGGGCCGAGGCGACTCGTGTAGAGCTCACGCAAGGCCACGCGACTTCGCTCGACGCACTCTTTCGCTTCTTCGTGGTCCGGATCGCGTGCGAGCAGCTCTTCGGCGATCTCCATGGCGCCCGCGAAATCGCCGATGGAAAAGCGATCTTCCATCTCGACGGCACTCGGACCGTGGCGGCGGGGCTTGGGCGCTGCCTTGGGGACCTCGATCTCGGGCCCGGGCTCTGCGGGGGCTTGGGGGACAGGGGTAGCCCTTGCATGCGCGTCTTCATGAACGGCGGGCATGCCACCGACGGGCGTCACGATCGAAGACGGGCTCGGAGGGCGCGTCGAGCCGAGATCGACCGGCGCGCTCGCGGAGGCCGTGTCGGGTGCGAGCACTTCTCCCGGCGGAGGACGTGCAGTCGAGATACGCGATTGGCTAGGCGCGGGCGGTTCCGGAGCCCTCCCGATGCTCACTCCGAGAACGTTGCCCCCGCTCGGGGGAACCGCCTCGAACGGAGAAACCGGTGAGGCGGAGCCCACCACCGGCGCTCGAGTCCCGAGGCCCGAGAGCGTATTCGATTCCGCAGCGGACGGACTGGGCGTCGCGGGAGCCGAGGCGGCCGCCACGGGATCCTGCACGGGCGCCGGAGGCGGAAAAGGAGGAGGAGGCGGCGGCGCGCGAGGCGCGGGGGCCGCTGCAATCGCGGGAGCGGGCTCTTCTTCGAGCAGGTCGTCTCCCCAGCCGTCGTCGAGCGACTCGGCCTCTTCCTCGACGACATCTACAGGACGCGTGGCCGAAGCCGGAGCCGGTGGAGAATCTTTCGACCCGGTGACGATCACCGCGGACGATTCGCCGCTGGCACCCGCGCCGAGTTTGTCGACCTTCTCGAGCGCCGCCCAAACTCGACGCGCGTCCACGACGGCGGTCGCGTCGGGGTCGACTTCGAGGCCGAGGTCGGGCGGGAACTTCTTCTCGTCGCTCACTTGGATAATCCGTCGGGGGTCGGGGAAACGGCCTCGGGATCGCGAGATCGCGTGGGGGAAAGGCTCAGGTCTTCGCGACGACGCCCTTGAACATGCGGTGCGTGCGCATGAGTCCCTCGAGCTGCTCTTTCACCGCGGCCGCATCGCGCTTTTCGATGGCCTGGCGCGCCTTGGCGACGATGCCCTTGGCCTTCTCGATGGCGTCGCGGCCGAAGTCGCTGGACGCGACCACTTGCTGGACCTGAGGAAAGAGCTCCTCGATCTGCGCGATGGTCTTTTCGGCTTCTTGCTTCGCGCTCTCGAACTCTTCCGACGTGCGGCGATCGACGAGCTCGTCCTTCGCGTTGTCGATCATGTTCTTGATTTCGTCGCGCGTGAGGCCGCTGGTCGCGGTCACCTGGATCGACTGCTCGAGGCCGGTCTCGAGGTCCTTCGCGCGGACCGACACGATACCGTCGGCGTTGATCTCGAACGTCACTTCGATCTCGACCGTGCCCTTGGGCGCACGGCGGAGTCCGGTCAGAATGAACTCGCCGAGCAGCTCGTTCTCTTCGGCCTTGGTCGAGTCGCCCTGCATGACGAGGATCTTGACCGCGGTCTGGTTGTCGCGGCTCGTGGTGAAGATCTTCTGACGCTGCGTGGGAACCGTGGTGTTCGCCGGGATGAGCTCTTCGAAGTAGTTGCCGAACGTCATGATGCCGAGCGCGTGCGGCGTGACGTCGAGGAGGACCATCTCCTGCTTGTCGTCGACCAGTGCGGCGCCCTGGATGGCCGCGCCGAGGGCGACGACTTCGTCCGGGTGAACGCCCTTCGAGGGCTCGCGTTCGAAGAACTTCGCGACCGCCTGCTGGATGCGCGGCATGCGGGTCATGCCGCCGACGAGCAGGACCTCTTCGACTTCGTTCTTCTCGAGGCGCGCGTCCTCGAGAGTCTGACGGCAGATGTCCACGGTGCGCGCGATGAGGTCTTCGGCGAGCTCTTCGAGGACCTGGCGCGTGAGCGTACGCTGGAGGTGGAGCGCTTCGTTGCGGCTCGAGGTGATGATGAAGGGGAGGTTCACTTCCGCTTCGTTCACGCTCGAGAGCTCGCACTTGGCCTTCTCGGCGGCGTCCTTCAGGCGCTGCAGGGCCATGCGGTCTTGGCGGAGGTCGATGTCGTGCTCGTCCTTGAAACCCTGCACGAGCCAGTCGATGACGCGAGCGTCCACGTCTTCGCCACCGAGGAACGTGTCACCGGCGGTGGCGATGACCTTGAATACGCCATTCCCGGCGATCTCGAGGATCGAGATGTCGAACGTGCCTCCGCCGAAGTCGTACACGGCGACGACCTTCTCCACGTTGCGGCCGTAACCGTACGAGAGGGCGGCCGAGGTCGGCTCGTTGATGATGCGGATGACTTCCAAGCCGGCGATTTCGCCCGCGTCTTTGGTGGCTTGGCGCTGGTTGTCGTTGAAGTAAGCGGGGACCGTGATGACCGCTTTGGAGACCGGCTCGCCGAGGTAGTCCTCCGCGATGACCTTCATCTCCTGGAGGATCATGGCGCTCACTTCGGGAACGCTGAATTCCTTGTCGCGGAGCACGATGCGCACGTCCGTGTGCGGACCCTCGACCACCTTGTAGCTCGAGGTCGCGACGGCGTTTTTCACCTGAGGAGACGTCCACTTGCGCCCGATGAGGCGCTTGGCCGCGTAGACCGTGTTCTCCGCGTTGGTGATCGCCTGGCGCTTGGCGATGTGCCCGACGAGGCGTTTACCGGCCTCGGTGACCGCCACCATCGACGGCGTGGTCTTGTATCCACCGCGATTGGGGATCACGACCGGGTTGCCGTTTTCCACGATGGCCACGCACGAGTTGGTCGTGCCGAGGTCGATACCGATCACTTTGTCCATGCGGCCGAGTCTCCGGGAAGTCGAGCTTGGGTCCCGACCCAAGCATGCATCATGTGGCTGAACTTTGCGCAGTTTTCCGTCGTCGGACCGCCCGACGCGTGCCGTTTCTGCGGTCGGCCTCGAACGACACCCGACCGGAGCGGACCGGTTCCCGGGTGGCGTATCTCGGCTAGGATAGCTCTACGCGGTCCGAGGCAGGCGTTTCAACATTTCGAGCACGACCTGGTTTTTCGGGTCCATTTTCGCCGCCACTTCGAGCTCACGTTTAGCGGCGAGGACCAGGTTCGCGGCGAGGTACACGTTCGCGAGAGTAATCCGATACTTCGTGACGTTGGGTGCCACTGTGATGGCGTGCTTGGACAGGTCGGCGGCTTGGTGCAGGTTGCCGCGGCCGGCGAGCATGCAGCGGGCCGCGGCGTCGGCTGCCACGGCGTCGGTCGGCCGGAGTTGAGCCACACGAGCCCAGGAGCGAGCCGCTTCGGGGAAGCGCTCGTTTCGTTCTTCGTACTGAGCCGCCTTCACGTAGCTCTCCACGAGCACGCCGGCCGCCTTGCCCTCGGTCTCGTCGTAGAGGGCGCGGAGCTCGGCGTCGTCCGGGTCTATGGTGAGCGCCGTGCGTAGGGTGTTGGACGCGGCCACCGGGTCGTTCGACGCGAGCGAGGTCCGCGCCAGCTCGATGTAGCGCGCGATCTGGGCGCGTTTCGCCGCATTCATGCGGTCGTCGAACATGCGCTTCACGGTGTCACGGTTCTCTTGCACGCTTCGCCCGCGGGCTCCGTCGTCGCGTGGAGGCTCGGGTCGCGGAGGAGGAGGCGCCGCGGCCTGACCTGCGGGTTTGCCTAGCCTACGGGCGAGGGCCTCTCGCCGGGCTCGGAGCTCGGCGTCGTTGTTGATCGGGCGCACCGGCTCGGGCTCCGCCACCGGCGCCGCGGCAGCTTCGGCGCGCGCTCGCTCGACACGCTGGGCCTCGGCGTGGGCTTCTTGAGCGGCGGCGTGCTCTTTCGCGAGACGCACTTCGTTCTGAGCCCGCGCGAGCTGGGCCTCGAGGCTGCGCGTGTTCACCACGTCGCGCAAGTACACGTCGTACTCTTCGCGCTTCTCTTTCGCGGTCAGCGTGTCGTGGGCCAACGTGATCTTCGCGAAGACCACTTCCATCTTCGACTTGAAGCTCCCGAGCTGCTTTCGGAAGAAGCGGTCGGGGTGCAAGCGCGAGGCGAGGTCGTAGTAGGCGCGCTTGATGGTCTTCTTGTCCGCTTCTCGCGTCAGACCGAGCAGCGTGTAGTGATCGAGGTCCTCGAGGTCGTAAAAGAGATCGAGAATCTGGCGCTTGTGCTCCATGTCGAGGTCGCACGCTTCCTCGAGCTCGGAGTCCGGGTAGCGCTGCTCGCGGCCTGCGGTGGGCGCGGTCACGGGGCGCGGCGCTTGTGCACCGATGCCGACCGCAGGGCTCGAGACCGGCGCAGGGGGCACGTACGGCGCGGTAGGGTCGTACATCTCGACGGCGCCGAGCTTCACCAGCTTCTCGACCGACGACTCGACGCTGAACTCCGGCAGGCCCGTCATCGAAGCGATGGCGTGCACGGTGGTTTGGCCGTCGACACGCGTCAGCACGAAGCCGTCGGTGGGGTCGAGAGGCAGTGTCCGCACGTCCACGCCGGGTCGCAGGCGAGGTACCAAGGTAGCCAAGAGATCTGCCCTCCTTCTGCGAGCTTATCCCGAAATTTCGGGGTGCTCCGACTTTTGTCCGATGAATCGATCGTGCATCCAGGGCCAGTGTTCCGGCATGGACAGGATGCGCTCGGAGATCTCCGCGTTGAGGCGACGGGAGAGCTCGCGCTCGCCGGCCTCGTCCGCGCGAAGGTCGTTCGTCTCGATGCGTCGCATGCGCACGACTCCCGGGCTCGCGAACGTTCCCACCACCACCGCGGCACGGGTACGTAGGGCGAGGCGCGCAGGCCCGACGGGGGTGGGGGCGACGATGCCCAGAAACGGGGCTTCGACGCTGGGCACGCGAGAGGCGAGGTCCATGGGCATGCCCAGAACGCCTCCTTGTTTCAGCGTGCGCAGGATGCGAGCGGCGGAGCCCGGCGAGCCCCGGAATATCGCCCGCACCCCGTGGCGTTCGCGGAGGCGCACGAGCACCTCCGTGAGTCGAGGATCGTAGGCCTCGCGCGCCATGGTCACGAGTGGCACGCCCGCCGAGACCAGCGACGCGGCCACTCGCTCCCACGGGCCGAGGTGGGCCGACGCGAAGAGCACGCCTCGCCCCTCCGCCCGTGCCGCTTCGAGCAGCTCGAGCGCGCCCTCTTCGAGCGAGATGGTCCGCGAGAGCGTCGGCTTGCCGTAGAGATCCACGGTGTCGCCCAGGTTCTCTCCCAGGGTCTCGAAGGTGCGCTTGACCAAGGCACGCGAGTCCGCGCTCGCGAGCGCGAGCACCAGGCCGACGTTGGCTTCGGCGCGACGGCGCTCTCGTCCGAGCAGCGCGTGCGCGAGGCGACCGAGCCATCGCCCACCGCGGACGAGCAGCGCGCGTGGGATGCGACCGAAGAGCGCGAGCGTCGCGCGAGCGAGCACGAACAGCACCCCGTTTTTCAGGGTCTGCGCGAATGACCAGCGACCTCCTTCGCGGAGATCGCGGCTTGTCGAGGCGGCCGCCACCGCGCGATTCTTAGGACAGCCGACGCGATTTGGCGATTGGCTCGGTGCTTACCGAAGCCTTATTTTCGGCTCGGAACGGGCGCGTTGCGGTCGAGTACCGTTCCGTCGCGGCAGGTGCCGCAGGCGTTTCGCACCCGGTCACGAGCGTCGCGCACGCGCCCCTCGGCATCCTTGCAAATACCGTCTTTTCCGTCGATTTCGCAGAGCTCGCCGGCCGTGCGATCCATGGCCTCGAGCGCGCGACATGCCGTTTGGCAGTCTGCGCCGGCGAGGTCGAGCGAGACCGTCGATTGGTAGAACGCCTTCAGGCGCGTCGATCGCCCGGGTTTCGCGGACGTGGCGTCCGGGCCGTGGGTGGTGGCCTGAGGGGCAACCGGGCTCGCTCCCGGCGGGGCCGCGGGAGGCTCCGGGTATCCGGGTTGCGCTTGTGCGCCTGCCTGAGGGCTCGGTGGTGGCGCGGCATACGCGTCGCTGGCCGTGCCTTCCGACTTCGAGGATGCGGCCGGCCGCTCGGCCCCGGGAGCGGCGCACGCGGAGGCGAGCGCGACCGTGAGCCCCGGGACTAGGATTCGGAGGAGTCGCTTCACCGATCACCTCCCGCGTCGCGCAAGGAAGCGGAAATCACTCCGTCTTGAATCTTCACGGCTTGCTCCAAGAGCTCGACGGCACGCGCGCGTGCGGCCTTCGCTTCTTCGGGTTTTCCAGCGTCGGCGAGCGAAGCTCCGCGCGCCTTTTCGATCAAACCTTCCACCTCGAGCAGGTGCCCTCGGAAGAAGGTCGGGCCTTCGGCGTGGTCGAGACCTTCGTGGACCGACTTGAGCGCGAGCTCGGGTTTCTCCGCGCGCAACTCGAGCTCGGCACGCCTCGCGTAGGCGTCCGCCAAGACCTCTTCGATCTCGGGGGTCTTACGCTCGGGGTGAGGCTTTTTCGCGGAAACGAGGCGAGAGAGCGCCTCGATGGCGCCCGGCAGGTCGCCCGAGTCTTCTTTGATGCCGGCCTCGTGATGCAGCGCGCGGGCCTCCGAGAGGTAGGCCATGGTCTCGAGATCGAAGGGGGCGCCTTCGTCGGCCCGATTGGACGGCGCGCGTCCGCACGCCAGAACCAGGGCGAGCAGTGCGCTCGTGAGCGCTCCCAGCAACGTGAGCGAGCGAGTGGCTCGGAGGGTCATCGGACACCCCAGCGCGCGAAGCGGTTCTCGCGGAGATCGCTCGAACGGGCCATGGCGATGCGGTCGATCCTCGCGCTTGCTTCGCCGTGGAAGGGCTCGCGGAAGAGCTCTTGGGTGGAGCGTGACTGCGCGAGGGCAGGGGAAGGCTCGATCGGCGGAGCCTGGACGATGGCGAACACGACCGCGGCCGCAAGCGAGAGCGCCGTGACCGCCCCGAACGCGACGCGAATCACTCGTCCTTCGCGCTTCTGCTCCGGTACGGACGTGGCCCGCGCGAGTGCCCGTTCGACGAGGCGGGCGTTCTTCTCGGGGTCGAGCTCGGCGATGCCCGTGCCCTCGGCGATGGCCACGGCGCGCAGGAAGGCTACGTCGTCCGAGGAAAGAGTCGACTCCGTCGAGCCAGTGGAGCCCGTCGAAGCGCGCGACTCGAGCGCCTCCGCGAGCGCGCGGGCTTCGCGTAGCTCCTCTTCGGTCGGCGGGGCGTCGGGGCCGAGATCGCTCTCGTGGT
Source organism: Polyangiaceae bacterium (assembly GCA_965225775.1). Classification (GTDB taxonomy): domain Bacteria; phylum Myxococcota_A; class Polyangia; order Polyangiales; family Polyangiaceae; genus JAAFHV01. The sequence continues at coordinate 1,388,679 of OZ245328.1, forward strand.
CAGCCATGGCTCTTGTCCTTCGCGAGGCTCCCGGTGCTCCGGGAGGGCATCGTAGCAGCTCGAGGCGCATCCTGCGCTTCGAGGGCCTTCTTGAGCGCCGCGGTGGCGCGGTGGAGAAGCACGTCGAACGTGGCGGGAGAGGCGCCGAGGCGCTCGGCGACCTCTTCGCGGGGAAGCTCTTCCAGCACACGGAGCCGAATGGCTTGGGCGTAGCGCGGGTGGAGGGTGTCGAGCGCCGTGTGGAGCTTCTTGCGCACGGCCTCGCGGTCGCGGGCATCGGAGACGCGGTCGTCCACCGGGGTGGTGGTCGACGTGGCGTCGACCTCTCGGGTCACATCGTCCGCTTCCCACACGACCATGCGCTTTCGGGCGCGGAGGTGGTCGATCGCCACGCGCAAGGCGACCGTGCGCAGCCAGGGATAAAAGCCTACGTTTTGCCAGGTGAAGGTGCCGATCTTGGCGACGACCTTCTCGTACGTCTCGGCGAGCGCATCGTGGGCAGCGGCCTCCGAGCCGAGGCGGGGCAGGAGGACCGCGCGGTAGAGCGCGGGGCCGTGGTGGCGCAAGAGCTCGCCCAGGGCGACCTTGTCTCCGGCGTGGGCGCGCTCCACGAGCAGGCGATCGCGCTCTCGCTCTCGCTCGCGTTCTCGTTCCCGCGCCCCGTCGTCCACGGGAGCGAGCCTAGTCGGGGTCGCGCCAAACTCGAACCGAGATCGCACCGAGTGCGCGAGCTGCTCGCGTCGCGCAGCCCGGCAGCTCGAGGTGAGCGGCGAGGGGAGGGCGAACGTGGGAAGCGGCGAGAACGAGAGGGCGAGCGCGGTCACGGGGCGAACAACGCGGCCTGCGGCACGTCCTTACACGCCAGGAGAGGATTCGCAGGTTCTGCGGCAATTTTCGGGAAGTCGAGCGCCCGCGCGCGCCGACGAGCGAAGGCCTTCTACGGGCCCCGAGCTTTGCTAGCATCGCCGGCCATGATCGCTCTTCGTGCACGGTCGTGGATGACGTGGGTCGCGCTCGCCGCAGCCGTCGTGGTGCCCGGAGCGGCCTCGGCGCAAGCTCCTTCGGGACCCAAAACCGACGCCGCGGCCGCGCCTCCCCCTAAGGCCGACGACTCCTCCAAGATCGCGTTCACGAAGACCACGTTGCCCAACGGGCTTCGCGTGATTTTTCATGAAGATCATGCGGTTCCGACGGTGGTGGTGAACCTCTCGTATCGGGTCGGCTCACGCTTCGAGCAGCCCAAGCGCACCGGCTTCGCGCACCTCTTCGAGCACCTCATGTTCATGGGCACGCGGCGCGCGCCCACCAAGGCCTTCGACGCGTGGATGGAGGCCTCGGGCGGCTGGAACAACGCCTGGACCAGCGAAGATCGCACCGACTACTTCGACGTGGGACCGCCCACGTCGCTCGGGCTCTTGCTGTGGCTCGAGGCCGACCGGCTTTCCGACCTCGGTCCCTCGATGACCCTCGAGAAGCTCAACGCGCAGCGTGAGGTCGTGCGAAACGAGCGTCGCCAGACCAGCGAAAACCAGCCGTATGGCAAGGCCGAGCTGCGTCTGCCCGAGCTGCTCTTTCCGGAGGGGCACCCGTACCACCACCCGGTCATCGGCTCGCACGAAGACCTCGAGGCGGCCTCGGTGGACGACGTGAAGGCCTTCTTCGCCACGCACTACATCGCCAAAAACGCCTCGCTTGTGGTCGCAGGAGACTTCGACCCCGCGAAGACGATGCCGCTCGTGGAGCAGCTCTTCGGCGGCCTGCCGGGGACCGCGCGAGCGGCCGACCCGGGGCTTCCCGCGGGTGTTCCCGCGCTCTCGTCGGTGGTGCGCGAGACGCAAAAAGACGACGTGGAGCTCGCACGGGTCTCGTTCGCGTGGCCCTCTCCCAAACACTTCGCCAAGGGCGACGCCGAGCTCGATCTGCTCTCGAGCGCGCTCACCGCCACCAAAGCGAGCCGCCTCACCGAGCGTCTCGTGTGGAAGGACAAGCTCGCGCAGAAGGTCGACGCGTACCAAGCGTCGGGCGCGCTCGGGTCGCGTTTCGTGATCGACGTGCTGGTGCGACCGGGCGTCGACCCCGCGAAGATCGAGCCCGTGATCTTGGCCGAGCTCGAGAAGGTTCGCAAAGACCCTCTGCCCGAGGCCGAGCTCTCACGCGCCAAGAACGGCATCGAGACGGCGCTCTTCACGCGCCTCGAGAGCGTGCGGGAACGGGCGAGCTTGTTGAACGCCTACGAAGAAGAGACCGGTGATCCGGGGTACCTGCCGAAGGACCTCGCGCGTTACCGCACCGCCACCGCGGAAGACATCCGCACGACCGCCAGAGACGTCCTGAAGACCGACGCCCGTGTGGTGCTGACCGTGCTCCCGAAGCGCGCGCCCGAGCCGGCCGCACCCACCCCGAAGGCCGGCAAAAAGGCCGACTCTGCACCCAAGAAGGCCACCCCGAAAGGAGGCGCGAAGTGAGCTCGTTCGTCCCGTTCTTCTCGCGCCCGCGTCGCACCGTCGCGAACGTCGCGCTCGCGTCCGTAGGAGCGACCCTCGCTTCTTCGTTGTTCATGGTCGGTTGCGAGACGCCGCCTCCGGTCGTCCCGTCGCCTCCCGTGCCCACGGTGACCCACGCTCCGCCGCCCGTTCCGCCGCCCGTCGATCCGCTCGGCGCGCGCCCCACGCCCGAGCGTCCGCCGCCTTACGTGCCACCGGTGCCGGTGGTGCGAACACTGAAGAACGGCATGACCGTGTGGCTGCTCGAGAGGCACTCGCTTCCGCTCGTGTCCGTGACGCTGGTGGTGCCGGGTGGTGCAGCCGTGGATCCGTCCGGAAAAGAAGGCCTCTCGTGGATCACGGCCAACATGCTCGACGAAGGCGCGGGCAAGCGTGGCGCGCTCGATCTCGCTCGGCACTTCGAGTCGCTCGGCGCGCAGGTGAAGACCGGCGCCGTCTCGGACTATTCGTTCGCGCAGCTCACCGTGCTGAAGCGGAACCTCTCCGCGGTGCTGCCCGCTTACGTCGACGTCCTGGCTGCTCCGACCTTCTCGCAGGCCGACTTTGCCCGCGTGAAGGACATCTGGCGCAACGACCTGACCGCCCGCCGAGCCGACCCTCAGGAGCTCGCCAAGGTCGCCAGCGTGGTCTTGCACTACGGTCCGAAGCATCCCTACGGCCACGCGACCGAAGGCTCGCCGAAGAGCGCGCAGGGCATCACCTTGGACGACGTGAAGAGCGCTTACAAGCGTGGCTTCCGCGCCGACACCGCCACGCTGGTGGTGGCCGGTGACGTCTCTCCGGCCGACCTCGAGCGTTTGATCGAACCCGAGCTCGCGCGTTTTCCCGCGACTTCTGCCGCCGACCGCGAGAAGCCCAAGCTCGCGGCTCCGGCCGCACCGGAGGCGAAAAAGCGGCGGGTCGTGATCGTGGATCGACCGGACGCTCCGCAGAGCGTGGTGGCACTCTTGCTGCCCTCGGTCTCGGGTGGCGACCTGGAAGCGCCGGTGCTTTCGCGCGTGAACATCGCGCTCGGTGGCTCGTTCACGTCTCGCCTCAACCAAGATCTGCGTGAAGAACGCGGCATCACGTACGGCGCGAGCTCGCGCCTCTCGTTCGCGCGCGGCCCGGGGCTCTTCGTGGCGCAGGCCGCGGTCCAGAGCGACAAGACCGGAGACGCGGTGGGCGCGCTGCTCGCCGACGTGGCCGCGTACGCGAAGGACGGCCCGAACGAAGAAGAGACCGAGAAAACACGTCTCGTCGCGCGCGCCGACCAAGTCGAAGCGTTCGAGAGCGTCTCGTCGGCGGCCTCGCGGCTGGCCCGCCTCGCCGGGATCGGGCTCGCCGCCGATCACGACGCGCGCACCGCCAAAGTGCGTGACGAAGCGGGCAGGGCGAAGCTCGCCGAGATCGCGAAGAGGTGGCTCGATCCGAAGGAGGGCACGGTGCTCGTGGTCGGGCCGAAGAGCACGGTCCAGCCACAGCTCGAGAAGCTCGGGCTCGGGCCCATCGAAGTCGGCACGGTGGAGTGATGTACCTTCCTCTGTTGACGTCGGGCGGCCGGGCCGCCTATTCGCAGGCCACCCGATGAGCGTCTCGATCCAGCTCGCGCCCGGCGCCGAAGAGAACGGTCTCGCGACCATGCTCGCGGAGCTTCTGCGCCAAAACCTCGACCAAAACCCCCACAAACGCCCGGATTTCTACCGCTTGGCTGGCACCTTCGCCATCGTCGCCGACGACGCGGACGTGGCGCTCACCATGCGGTTCTCGTTCGGCCATTTGTGCATCTACGACGGCATCGTGGGCGTGCCCGACGTCACCGTGCGCGCCACGAGCGACATCGTCATGGCGCTCTCCAACATGCCGGTCGGCCTGCTAGGGCTTCCGATTCCCTCGAACGACGAACAACGCGACGTGGTCCGCCAGGTCGCCTCGGCGTTCCGCGCGAAGAGCTTCCGCATCTTCGGTGGGATTACGCGCTTCGGCATGTTGAACCGTCTGACCCGGGTTCTCTCGGTCAACGGCTGACACGCGACACGAGAGGCCACCGGCTTACCGCCAGGACCGGTCTTTTTCCCTCCGCCCGGTGACCTCGGCACACAGAAACACCTTGACGGGTGTGAAGTGGACTCGTAGCTTGCCGCGCTCATTCCCCCGCGGACGCAGGCTCGTCGGCTTTCGGCTCCTGCACCTCCCCGTTTCATCGATATTTCGTAGGTTTCGCAAAGGTTTCGCACCATGGCCGTTCACATTCGTCTCGCGCGCGCCGGCGCCAAAAAGAAGCCCTTCTACCGCATCGTCGTGACCGATCACCGCAGCCCCCGCGGCGGCCGGTTCCTCGAGAACATCGGCACGTTCGATCCGTCGCGCGAAGACTCCTTCACCGTCGACAACGAGCGTCTCGCGTACTGGCAGGGCACCGGAGCGCAGGCTTCGGACACCGTCGCGAACCTCATCAAGTCGACGGCCAAGAAGGCCGCTGCCGCCGCCGCCAAGTGAACCGCGCCTTGGGTCGTGCGCTTTCGGGCGCGCGACCCTCGGACTTAGCCCTTCACTGAAGCGAGGCCACAATGCCTTTGAAAGAGCTCATCCGCTCGATCGCCGTCGAGCTCGTCGACCAACCCGACAAGGTCGTGGTCAACGAGATCGCAGGCGAAAACAACAGCCTCATCGAGCTTCGCGTCGCGAAGGAAGACGTGGGTAAGGTCATCGGCAAAGAGGGTCGCACCGCGCAGTCCATGCGCACGCTGCTCTCCGCCGTCTCGACCAAGCTCGGTCGCCGCGCGCATCTCGACATCGTCGACTGAACGTGATCCGACCCGAGGCCTGGGTGCCCCTCGCCGAAATCGCACGCCCTCACGGGGTGCGCGGCGAGGTTCGGCTCCGTTTGTTCAACAAGGACAGCGACGTGCTCCTCGATCAAGACGAGGTTCTCGTTCGTATGCCCGACGGAGTCGAGCACGAGGTGAGCGTGGACGGCGCACGACGCGCGGACCAAGCCATCTTGATCAAGCTCCACTCGATCGACGACCGTGACCGCGCCGAAGAGGTCCGCGGAGCGCTCGTCTGCGTGAAACGAGAAGCCTTTCCCGAGCTGGAAGAGGGCGAGTTTTACACCTGCGATGCCCTGGGCTCGGAGGTGACCGTGGTCGAAGCCGGGAAAGAGCCCGTCTTGCTCGGCCACGTCCGCGATCTCGTGAGCTACCCCAGCGTCGATACGCTGGTGGTGCGCGCGGCCGACGGCGGCGCCGACTGGGAAATTCCCCTGGTTGCGGCCTTCGTCGAGAGCGTCGACGTGCCCGCCGGCAAGTTCGTGGTGCACTCGCTCGAGGGCATCGAGCGCCTCGGCCCCAAGGTCGTGAAGCCGCCCCGGCCGAACGTCCCGCGCCGCGGTCCTCGCGGCGGCAAGAGCAAAAAAGCTCCCTCGTGAGGGTCGACGTCGTCACGCTGTTCCCGGAGCTGTTCGACTCCTTCGCCCGAACCTCGTTCGTCGGGCGTGGAGTCGAACAAGGCGCGCTCGCGCTCCGCTTTCGTTCGCCTCGTGAGTTCGGCCTCGGTCGGCACCGTGCGGTGGACGACACGCCCTACGGCGGCGGCAGCGGCATGGTCATGCGGGTCGACGTCATGGTCGCCTGCCTCGAGTCGCTCGACGCGGACGCTCCCGAAGGGGGGCGCGCTCATCGTGTGCTCTTGACGCCCCAGGGCACGCCGATGAGCCAAGGCCACGCGAAGCGCTTCGCGACTCTGCCGGCCATCGCGCTCGTGTGCGGTCGCTACGAGGGCTTCGACGAGCGCCTGCGCAGCCACGTCGACGAAGAGGTTTCGTTGGGCGACTTCGTGATGACCGGTGGTGAGGTCGCGGCCATGGCCGTCATCGAGGCCACGGTGCGCCTTCTGCCGGGCGTGCTCGGCAACGCCGAGTCGGTCGAAGAAGAATCGCACGGCGACGAAGGTCTGCTCGAGTACCCGCAGTACACGCGCCCGCAAGAGTTCCGAGGCGCCACCGTGCCCGAGGTTCTGAGCGGCGGAAATCACGCCAAAATCAAGGCGTTTCGCGATGCCGAGCGCCGCGAGCGCACGCGCCTCCGAAGGCCCGATTTGTGGGCCGCGTTCGAAGAGCGCGAGCGTATCGCCCGCGCGCTTTTGCCCCCCGAAAAGAAGAAGCGCCCCCGCGGAAAGGTCGAAGGCTCGTGAGCACGCGTCGTCTCGCCATCGCCCTCGTTCACCACCCGGTGCTCGACGGCAAGCGCGCCATCGTGACCACCACGGTCACCAACCTCGACGTGCACGACCTCGCCCGGAGCGCGCGCACCTTCGGCGCCTCCGACTACTTCGTGGTGCACCCGGTCGAGGCCCAGCGCACGCTCGTCGGCAAGATTCGCGAGCACTGGACCACCGGATCGAGCGCGCAGCGCATTCCGACGCGCAAAGAAGCGCTCTCGCTCCTCCGTGAGGTGCCCAGCCTGGAAGACGTCTACGCGAGCTTCGGAGGGCGCTCCGAGGTGGTCGTGTGGGCCACCGCGGCGAGGGCGGGGCGACCCATCACCACGTTCTCCGACGGCCGCGCCGAGCTCGAGCGGCCCGGGAAACCGGTCGTGCTGCTCTTCGGGACCGGCTGGGGGCTCGCTCCTTCGGTCATCGACGACGCCGACGTCCTGCTCGAGCCCATCGCCTCGCGCGAGGGCCGCGGAGACGGCTACAAGCACCTCAGCGTACGCGCGGCCTGCGCCATCGCGCTCGATCGTCTCGTCGGCGCGCGCTGACCTCGACGCACGGTGAAGCCGTCAGGCTTCGACGAGGGGCGGCTCGACCTCGAGCCCACCGGGCTTGCCCGGCTTGAGCTCGACCAGGACCACGCGAGCGGGCACGTCGCGCGTGGCGTGCACGAAACGAAGGCGCTTGGCCTCGAGGCCCGTCTCGCGCGCCGTATCCACGAGCTGCGTGAGCTCACGTGCAGGATACACGAAGCACGCGCGCCCGCGTCTTCCGAGCAGCGTGCGCGCCCGCCAAACGAAAGGTGCGAGTTTGCCCTCGCGCGCGCCGCGAAGGTGCGGGGACGAAGGCCTCCCGCGTCCTGGCTCGATGTAGGGAGGGTTCGCGACCACGAGGGCGGCCGAGGGCACGTCGGAGAAGAAGCGATCTTCGGCCACGTCGCCCAGCAGAACGCGTGCACGTTCGGCGTGGCCGTTCTCGGACACGTTGGTTCGGCAGAGATCGGCGAGGCGCGCGTCGAGCTCGACGAAGGTCAGGCGCGCCGCGGCGCCCGTGACGAGCAGCGAGAGCCCTACCGCGCCCACCCCCGAGCCGAGGTCGACCGCGTGACCCACCGGCCGCTCGCGCCGCGCGAACTCGGCCAAGTGGAGGGCATCGACGTTCACGCGGTAACCCGCGCCTCGGGCAGGCTGCCAAAGGACGAGGTTGCCTTCGTGAAACGTGTCGCGGGTGCAGGCGGTGACCACGGCGCGAGAGCGTAGCTACTTCTGGGAGGGACGACGACCGCGAAGCGAGAGTGCCGTGACCGCGCCCGGGAAGGCCTGCACGACGTGCGTTCCGAGCAAGATCTTCTTTCCACCCGACTGGCCTACGGCGGTGACGCGGATGGGCACGCCGGTCTGGAAATTCAAGGCACCGAAGAGCCCGAGCTTGCTCGTGCCGGTGCGGGCCTGGGTTTGGTCGGGCAGGGGATCGGCCTCGTTCGAGCCGAAGTAGAAGACGTCGGCCTCGTGGGCCACGTCGGTGTCGACCATGGCTCCCGCCACGCGCACGTCGCCGCAATCGTGGACCTCACCCGCGAGCACTCCGCGATCGGACTTGGGCACGAAGCCGCCGGCCGCCGAGGCCACCGTGTTCACGTCGGTAGCCGCGACGGCGTTCGGGTTGTAGGAAACCGTGCCGTCGGCGGCGACGTCGGCGTTTCGGAACATCACGTTGTAGTCGTAGAGCGGCTTCCACTGGCTGCCGTTCGGGTTCACGTCGCTCGTGCGCACGATGAGCGGCGTCTCGGTGGGCACGTTGTCGTAGGTGTACGCGCGAAAGGCGCAGCCGCCGTCGGGGCACTTCTTCAGCCACACGGGGCGCGGCATCAAGACTTCGTCGGTCGCCTTGGTCTCGGTGGGGGTGCCGACCGGTTCGCCCAGTGCGCCGTTCGGGCCTTCTTTGAAGATCTCGACTTTCACGCCGGCCGAGTCGTTGCCGCTCGAGAAGAGCCATACGAAGCCCTTGAGCTTCACGTTCTTCGACGCGCCCACGTCGCCCGGGGCATCGAGGCAGCCGAGGTTCAACGTGGGATCGGTGGAGGAGTAGCGATTGAGGCCGGTGCCGCGCTCGAGCTCTTTGGTGGGCGGCGTGGTGTAGGTGCAACATGCACTCACCGTACGCGGCGTTTTGCACGTGGCCGGGCTCGCGTTCGACGGGGCGGTGCAGCTCGCGCAGTAGTCGTCTTTCTCGACGTCGGTCTGGCAGGCCGCGGAGCCGCCGTCGCCCACCGGCGTGGCCGTCACCGACGACGAACAGGCCTCGGTGGAAGCGAAGAGAGTGCCCAGTCCGAGGACGACCGCGAGCGCAGCGAGCTTTTTCATCGCGGCTTCGCATAGCAACCCGGGACACCTCGGGCTAGCCTCCATCGCCTTACGTGAGCGTCTCTCCTGCGCAACGTGCCCTGCTAACGCAAGGCGTAAAAAACGAGGCCAAACGGCTCGGTTTCGACGTGGTCGGAGTGGCGCGCGCGGACGTGCCGCTCGACGAAGACATGGCTCGTTACGAGGCCTTCCTCGACGCTGGCTACCAAGGCTCGATGCGTTATCTCGATACCGATCGTGAGGTGCGCAGACGTCTCGACGGACCGGGAATGCTGGCCGGGGCTCGCTCGGTGGTCTGCCTCGCGCGGAGCTACAAGCGCAGCGACGACCACGAAGACCCGAAGCTCGCGCGGTCGATCGCCCGCTACGCGCGCGGGCAGGACTACCACAACGGCTTGCGCAAGAAGCTCCGGCGCCTCGCCGCTTTCGTGCGCACGGTCGAGCCGGGCGCCGAGGCGCGCCCGATGATCGACGATGCCCCGGTCTTGGAGCGCGCGTGGGCTGCGCGCGCAGGGCTCGGCTTCGTGGGAAAAAATGGCCTGCTCATCGTGCCGGGACAGGGCTCGTACGTGCTCTTGGGGGAAGTGGTCACCACGGTCGAGCTCGAGCCGGACGAGCCCGTTCCGATGCGCTGCGGGGCGTGCACGCGGTGCCTCGATGCGTGCCCGACGGGCGCCTTCCCGAAGCCCTTCGTGCTCGATGCGCGCCGGTGCATCGCGTACCTCACCATCGAGGCCGAGCACGTCGCGCCCCTCGAGCTCCGCGACGCCATGGGCGAGCACGTGTTCGGCTGCGACGTATGCCAGGAAGTTTGCCCGTTCAACGCAGGGCGCGCCGAAGGCTCCGATACGCGCGCGTTCCGTCCGCACGCGCGACTCGACGCGGAGGACGCGCGGGCGTGGCTCTCGCTCGACGACGCTCGCTTCGAGGCGCTCCGAGAAGGAAGCCCGCTCGGACGACCCGGAAAAGAAGGGCTACGGCGCAACGCGGCCCTCGCGCTCGGCAACGGCGGCGATCCCACGGTCCGACCGTTGCTCGAGGCATGCGTGCAAGATACACAGGCCCACCCGGACACCCGCGAAGCCGCGGCTTGGGCGCTGGGCAAGCTGCGCTGAACGCGCTCCGCCGATCGGCGAAGGCGAGGCAACGCGCCCCGCGTGCGAAACGCGCTTCTCAAGCGACGCGAAGGGCGGTAGCGAGAGCCCCATGTCCGAACCGGTCTCCGCTCCGTCGCACCCCCTGGTCGAAGGCGTGCTCGCGAACGACATGCGCTCGGTGGCCCGCGCGCTCCGCACGGTCGACGATCGTCTTCCCGGTTGCGACGACCTCTTGAAGGCGCTCTTCCCGCACACGGGCAAGGCCTACGTGGTCGGCATCACGGGAAATCCCGGGGCCGGGAAGAGCACGCTCACCGATCGCGTGGTGATGGCGTACCGAGCCAAAGGCAAACGTGTGGCGGTGCTCGCCGTGGATCCCTCGAGCCCGTACTCGGGCGGCGCCATCTTGGGCGATCGCATCCGCATGAACCGTCACGCCACCGATCCGGGCGTGTTCATCCGCTCGGTGGCCACGCGAGGGCACCTCGGTGGGCTCTCGCGCTCGGCGCGGGACATGGTGCGTGTGCTCGACGCCTCGGGCGCGGACGTTGTCCTGGTCGAGACCGTGGGCGTGGGGCAAGACGAGCTCGAGATCACGCGCACGGCGCACACCACGCTGGTCGTCATGGCTCCGGGCATGGGCGACGAAGTGCAAGCCATCAAGGCCGGCATCATGGAGTCGGCCGACGTGTTCGCCGTCAACAAGGCCGACCGAGACGGCGCGGACTCCACCGTGCGCGACATCGAGCTCATGATCGCGCTGGGCTCGGAGACCATGACGGCAGCCGCCAAGTCGCGTGGGCACGTGGTTCACGGCAAGGCCATCTCCGCAGGTCTCGCCGAGGCCAACGGTCCCGACGCCGCCACCTGGACTCCGCCCATCGCGCGCTGCATCTCGGTGCGCGGAGATGGCATCGACGAGCTCGTGAAGCACCTGGAGGCACACCGCGAGTGGGCGAGCAGCACCGTATCGGGACGCGCGCGACGAGCCGAGCGTCTGCGCGAAGAGGTCCGCGAGGGGCTGCGCGAGGCCCTCATCGAGGCCGCGACGCACGCCCTTCGTGGCCGCATCGAAGAGGCGGTCGAGAAGGTCTCGGCGAAGACCAGCGACCCGTACACCGAGACCGAAGCGCTGCTCGAGGCCTTCCGCACCCGCGCGTGAGCGCGCGGCCGCCACGCGATTCTCCCAATCGAAGCGAGGCCGAGGGATCCTCAGGCCTTCGGCGCCGTAGAACGTGGTGGTTCCGTTCGTGGCAGAACGACCGAGGGATGACCGATTTTGGTGGCGCTTCGGCCGTCGCGCGGTAAAGGCTGATTTTTGGCGCGGTGCGGTGCGAACCCGCGCGCCGACTCGGCGTGACCACGGGGTGGAACGACTCCAGGCTGAAGAGGGATGTCGATGAAGAAGCTGGTTTCGGTGTTGGGCGCGTGTGCGGCGGTCTCGCTCGGAGCGTTCGTCTCCGGCTGTTCGTCCGAGGCCGGCGGAACCGACGACGGCACGGGCGCGGGGGCCATCACGAGCGAGCGTCCGCCGCAGTACGTTCTGCTCGCCTTCGACGGCTCGCAGAGCAACGACTTCTGGGCCGAGTCCCGCGCGTTCGCGGCCGACAACAAGATCAAGTACACGTACTTCATCAGCGGCGTGTACTTCCTGCTCGACGCGAAGAAGGCGCACTACTCGGCGCCGCCCGAGGGCCGCGCCGGTCGTTCGGACATCGGCTTCGGCGGCACCGCGGAAGAGCTCACGAAGCGCGTCGGACACCTGGACTCGGCAGCGGTCGAAGGCCACGAAATCGCGTCGCATGCGAACGGTCACTTCGACGGCTCGCGCTGGTCGGCAGAAGCGTGGTCGAGCGAGTTCGACCAGTTCAACGACCTCGTCTTCAAGACCGACGTGAACAACGGCATCACCGCGAAGGTGAGCAAGTTCAAGGAGTCGGACGTGGTCGGCTTCCGCGCGCCGCTGCTCGGCCATAGTCCCGGCCTCTACACCACCCTCCAGAACAAGAAGTTCCTCTACGACACGAGCAAGAGCACCTCGCCCAACTACTGGCCGGAGAAGCTCGGCGGCGTGTGGAACTTCCCGCTCGCCCAGATCAAGATCGTGGGCTCGGGCAAGAACACCCTGTCGATGGACTACAACTTCTACGTGGCGCAGTCGAAGGGCGTGCGCGACGCGAACGCCGCCAACCAGGCGACGTACGAGAAGCAGATGATCGACACCTACCGGAAGTACTTCGCGGACAACTACTACGGCAACCGCGCTCCGGTTCACATCGGTCACCACTTCTCCAAGTGGAACGGCGGGGCCTACTGGCGCGCGATGAAGACCTTCGCGCAAGAAGTGTGCGGCAAGCCGGAGGTGAAGTGCGTCACCTACAAGGAGCTTGCTGCCTTCCTCGAGACTCGTACGCCCGAGCAGCTGAAGGACTACAAGAACGGCGCGTTCCCCAAGCTTGCGCGTCCCGGTGGCACGAGCAGCGCCATCGACAACGTGCCCGGCACCGGTGCTTTCGTGCCGGACAGCGAAGCTTCCCACGCGGAAGAAGACGAGAACGGAAACCCGGTCGCGCGCTGAGCGCGTCGGTCGCGAACGCGAGCGAGCAACGCTCGACCCGAGAGCGAAGGTCCTCGCGCGCGACACCTCGATCACTCCGCGGTTTTTCACTTGGCGAAGGCGCACGTTCGGACCACCATCGGCCGGACATGCGCCTTCTTCGTTCGCTCTTCGTAGCCGTCGCCTTCGTCCCCTTGCTCTCCGGTTGCCCGGACGCGGAGAGCCCCTCCGGTGTGTCGGACGAGGTGCAGCTGCGCGTGACGCTCGACCTCTCGAAGGGCGAAGACAATCCGAGTTTTCTCCTGAGTCGGAGCGAGTCGCGTACCTTCCGCAGCAAGCTCTCCGACCTCGAAGAGCAGAAGAACCGCATCGCGCCCCAGCCCGGAAAAGAAGGCTACCAAGGGCTCGTGCTGCGCGAGGTCGGTCGCGGCGACGGACGCGCCGAGCACCGCATCAAGAACGGTTGGGTCGTGGTGAAAAATGGCTCTTCCGTGAAGGCCTACGCCGATCCGAAGCGCACCCTGGAGACCTGGGTCTGGAAACGCGGCGAGCGAGTGGTCCCGGCTGGCCCGTACGAAGAAGTGCGCCGTGATCTCGAGAGTCGTTAGGCGAGGGAAGCTCGTCGCTTTCCGGGCGTAAAAAGCCTTCGGGCGCACTCGGCCCCCGCGATCTGGCCGAACGGTACCCGAGGAGTTGCACGATGCGAACGTCGCTTACGATTCTCGCTCTGACCAGCCTCGTTGCCTCGTCGATGCTCGCGGCTTGCGCCACGGGGACCGTGGTTCGCGGCGAGGTCGACGATTCGTCCGATGCGTCCCTCGATGCCGAAGCCGCGGATGGCGGGCCGCTGCGTGACTCAGGAGCGCCGGATGCCGTGGTCGACGGGGCGAGCGGTCCACGCCCGCCGTCCGCGGGCGAGGTGGTCTTCAGCGAAATGATGATCAACCCCGATGGGGTGAGCGACGAGGTCGGCGAGTGGGTCGAGCTCTACAACACCACGGATGCTCCGCTCAGCCTCGCGGGGTGCCGCCTCACCGACGAGAGCTCGCCGAAAGACGACAAGCTCGTCGACGCGCCCGTGGTACTCCCCGCGAAGAGCGCCGTCGTTCTCGCGCGCGAGGCGGACTCCGCCCAAAACGGTGGTCTTACGGGGGCCGTCCTCGAATACGGTCCGTCGTTCGTGCTCGCCAACGGGGGTGACACCTCCGTACTCGTGTGCGGCTCGACCGAAGTCGACCGCGTGACCTTCACGTCGACCTGGCCGTTCGCCAAGGGAACGACGATGCAGCTCCGTCAGTCGGCCCGCAACGCGACCGCCAACGATCTCGCGGCGTCCTGGTGCACGGCCACCCTGACCTACGGAAGCGGCACACAGCGCGGAACGCCTGGAAATACCCAGAATCACTGCCCGTAGGGGCGTCCGATAGACGGGCTCTACCGCGCCTTCTTCTCGGATTTCTTGGGGGCGCGCGTCTCGAGATCAGGCGCCTTCGAGGCGGACTTGGGCGGCGACTTGGGCGCGGGCTTCTTGGGCGCGGGCGTCTTCGAGACGGTCTTGCTCGATGCCTTTGCAGCGGGCTTCTTGCTGGGCTCCGCCGCTTCGGACCTCGAGGGAACGCGCTCTCGCTTCGGCTTTCGACCGACCTCTTCGGCCTCGAAAGCGCTCGGGCACAGCCCGTGAATCGTGCAGGTCTCGCACGCGGGTTTCCGTGCAAAGCACACGCGCCTTCCGTGGAAGATGAGCGTGTGGCTCGTGATGTCCCACGTCTCGCGCGGGAGCACGTTGCAGAGAGCTCGCTCGATCTTCTCGGGCTCTGTCTCTTTGGTGAAGCCGAGGCGCTGGGAGAGGCGCTGCACGTGGGTGTCGACCACCACGCCCTCCGGTGTGCCCCAGATGACCCCGAGCACCACGTTGGCGGTCTTGCGGCCCACGCCGGGCAGCTCCACCAGCGCGTCGAGCGAGCGAGGCACCTCGCCGCGATGCTTTTCCACCAGCATCGAGGCAAGCCTCATCACGTTCTTCGTCTTCTGACGGAACATGCCGATCGTGCTGAGCTTCTGCTCGACGTCTTCCGCCGAGGCCTTGGCGAGGGCCTCGGGGGTGGGATAGGCGGCGAAGAGAGCGGGCGTGGCCTTGTTCACCGCGACGTCGGTGGTCTGCGCGGAGAGCACCGTGGCCACCAGCAACTGGTAGGCATTTTCGTGCACGAGCTCGCAGTGCGCATCGGGATGCGCCTTGCGGAGCTCGTTCAGGATTTCCAGCGGGGAAGCCTTGGATGTCGGCTTTTTCACGGTGCTCTTCCTGCGCGGTCGTTCCGTGTCAGTTGAGGTCCGGCGGGACCTCGCTCGTACCTTCGGCCGGAAGCTCACCTTCGCCGTTGGCCGTCACTTCACCGTTGGCCGTCACTTCACCGTTGGCGCCTTCACCGTTGGCGCCGCCTTCGCCTTCGCCGCCCTCGGCTTCGTCGACGGGCGACTCGGCCAACCGCTCGACGCCGACGATGCGCTCGCCGTCTTCGACGCTCATGATCTTCACACCCTGCGCGTTTCGACCGGTCTCGCGGATCTCGCCGACGCGCGTGCGCAGCATCTGGCCGCGGTCGGTGATGAGCATGACCTCGTCTTCGTCGCAGACGAGCTTCACGTCGACCACGGGGCCGTTTCGCTCGCTGGCGTCGATGAGGATGATGCCCTTGCCGCCGCGGTTCTGGATGCGGAACTCTTCGATGTCGGTGCGCTTGCCGAAGCCGCGCTCGCACACCGCGAGCACGTGCTTGCGTTTGTCGTCCGTCACGGTGAAGCCGACCACCTGGTCGTCGTCGGCGACGTCGATCGCCTTCACACCCATGGTGCTACGGCCGGTCGGGCGGACCTGCTCTTCGGGGAAGCGGATGCTCTGGCCCTGTTTGGTCGCGATGAGAATCTCGCGATTGCCGTCCGTGAGGACCGCCGAGAGCAGCTGGTCGTCGCCTTCGATTTTGACGCCGATGATGCCTTTCTCGCGGAAATTTTGATAATCCGTGAGCTCGGTCTTCTTGATCTGGCCGCGCTTCGTGAGGGTGGTCACGAACTTCTCCGGCTCGATCTTGGGCACCTCGACCACGGCCGCGATCTTCTCGCCCGGCTCCATGCCGACGAAGTTCACGATGGCCCGGCCCTTCGACGTGCGCGCCGCGAGCGGGATCTCGTAGACCTTCTTGACGTAGACCTTGCCCTTGTCGCTGAAGAAGAACACGTACGAGTGCGTGGACGACACGAAGAGCTGGCTCACCCAGTCTTCGTCGCGCGCTTCCATGCCGACCTTGCCTTTGCCGCCGCGCTTCTGCGCGCGGTAGGCCGAGGGGCTCGTGCGCTTGATGTAGCCGGCGTGCGAGATGGTCACGACCATCTCTTCCTCTTGGATGAGGTCTTCGTCGCTGATGTCGGCTTCGCTCTCGACGATCTCGGTGCGGCGCTTGTCCGCATGCTTTTCGCGGATTTCCTCGAGCTCCATGACGATGAGGTCGAAGAGGACCTTCTCGCTCGCCAAGATCGCGCGCAGGCGGGCGATCTCGTTGGAGAGCTCGCCGTACTGAGTGGCGAGCTTCTCTTGTTCGAGGCCGGTGAGACGCGAGAGGCGCATCTCCAGGATGGCCTTGGCCTGGCGCTCGGACAGGAAATAGTCGCCGCGTGCTTTGGCTTCTTCGATTTCGCTTTCGGGACGACCCGCGCGGCGCACGAAGGCCTCGAGGCCCTTCAGCGGGAGCGCCATGAGGGCGGCGCGCGCGATGTCGGGATCACGGCTCTCGCGGATGGTCTTCACGACGAGGTCGACCTCGGTCGTGGCCATGCCCAAGCCTTCGATGATCTCGCGATCGGACTCGGCCACGCGCAGCTCGTAACGGGTGCGGCGCGTGACCACGTCGCGGCGGTGCTCGACGAAGCAGGCGAGGGTCTCTTTGAGATCCAAGATCGCCGGGCGACCACGCACGATGGCCAGGTTGATCACGCCGAACGACGTTTGAAGGTCGGTCATGCGGTAGAGCTGGTTGATGACGACCTGCGGGAGGACGTCTTTCTTGAGCTCGACCACCAAGCGGATGCCGTCGCGGTCCGACTCGTCGCGGACCTCGCTGATGCCTTCGAGCTTCTTCTCGCGGACCAGCTCGCCGATACGGGCGGCGACCCTTGCCTTGTTGACCTGGTAGGGGATCTCGGTGACGACGATCTGCTCGCGCTCGCCGCGCCCGGGCGACTTTTCGACCTCGATCTTGGCGCGCATGATGATGTTGCCGCGCCCGGTGCGCTGCGCCGCCAAAATGCCCGAACGGCCGTAAATCAAGCCTCCCGTGGGGAAGTCGGGGCCGGCCACGAAGCGCATGAGGTCCTCGATGGGACACTCGGGATTGCGGATCAAATGCACCGTCGCGTCGACCACCTCGCCCAGATTGTGAGGCGGGATGTTGGTGGCCATGCCGACCGCGATACCGCCCGAGCCGTTCACGAGCAGGTTCGGAATGCGCGAGGGCAGAACCGTGGGCTCGGTCTTGCTGTCGTCGAAGTTGGGCTGGGTGTCGACGCACTCTTTGTCGAGGTCGGCGAGCAGATCCATCGCCACCTTGGACAGGCGGGCTTCGGTGTAACGGTAGGCGGCTGCCGGGTCGCCGTCGACGCTGCCGTAGTTGCCCTGACCGTCGATGAGCGGGTAGCGCATCGAGAAGTCCTGCGCGAGGCGCACCATCGCGTCGTAGACGCTGGCGTCGCCGTGCGGGTGGTACCCACCGAGCACGTCGCCGACGATGGTCGCGCTCTTGCGGAACGCGGTGGTCGGCGTGAGCCCCGCCTTGTAGGCGGCGTACAGGATGCGCCGGTGCACCGGCTTCAGGCCGTCGCGGATGTCGGGGATGGCGCGCCCGACGATGACGCTCATCGCGTAGTCGAGGTAACTCGTCCGAAGCTCGTCCTGGATCGAGACCGGGATCTTCTGGTTCGGAGAGGTGGGCGGGGGAGGCGGTGCGGGCAGGTTCGGCGAGCTCATCGCCCGCGGAACACTAGTTCAGTCGCACCGTCCCGTAAAGCGAACATACCCCTATTTTTGCCGAATAAATGCGCACAAATCGGCCCATGGCGCATCGTCGTACCCTCGCGACGAAATCGGTCCTTCGAGGCTGCGTGTCCGGAGGTCCTTCACACGAGCCGCCGACGCTCGCCCAGCTGCTGCTAACGTCTCCACGAGGGCATCGGTGCAGGATCCGTTCGGGCTGATCGGGAGCGTGCTCGGCGGGAAGTACCGCCTGGAGGGCGTGCTCGGGGAAGGGGGCTTCGGCGTGGTGTACGCCGGTCGCCAGGTCGCGCTCGATCAGCCGATCGCGGTGAAGTGCCTGAAGCCGACCGGCAACGGTCACGACGTGGCGTCGTTCCTTCGTGAAGCCAAGGTGCTCTTCCGGCTCTCGCATCCGGGGATCGTGCGCATGTACGACGTGGGCGAGGTGCCGACCGCACTCGGCGTCGTGCCCTACGTGGTGCTCGAGCGTCTCGCGGGACGCACCCTCGACGACGAGATCGAAGCGCGCGCTCGCGAGGGACGACCCTTCGCTGCCCACGAGCTTTTGCACATCGCCGATGGTCTGCTCGAGGCGGTCGCGTTCGCGCATGCGCAGGGCGTGGTGCATCGGGATCTGAAGCCCGCCAACGTGATGCTCGTTCCTCGGCTTTCGGGCTCACGCCCGAACGAGAGCTCGGGCGGCTTCCAAGTGAAAGTCCTGGATTTCGGGCTCGCGCGCGCGACGACGAGCCCGCTCGCCACCGGCCTGTCCACCCACGCGCACGCTCCCCTGGTGGTCTCGGCGAGCCTCGGCGGGACCACCGGGGTAGGGCTCACTCCGCGTTACGCCGCACCCGAACAATGGGAGCCTCGCTTCGGTGTGGTCGGACCCTCCACGGATCTGTTCGCGCTCGGGCTCGTGCTCGAAGAAGCCGCCACGCTCGCTCCGGCTCTACCGGGGGAGACGGTGCTCGAGGTCATGACGGCGAGCACCAATCCGGCGCGCCGCAGTCAGGTGCGCGCGCGAAGGCCCGATCTTCCGGCTGCCTTCGCGGACCTCGTCGAGGTGGCCACCAAGGTCGCGCAAAGTGAACGTTTTCCCTCGGCCGAAGCCATGCGCGAGGCGCTACGCACGAGCGGCCCTCATGCCTCGCTCTTTCCGGTTCGTGCGGCCTCGTGGCTTCCGGTCGCGCCGTCCCAAGCGCCGCCGAGCCCCCTCGCGCAAAGTGGTCGAGCTCTTCCCGGTGCTCCGCCCTACGGCCCGCCCCCGGGTTTGGCTCCGGTTTCCCCGCCACCCTATGCGGGTCCTTCTGCGCACCCACCCGGACCTCCGCTTCCGGTCGCACACGCACCCGGACCGCCGCTGCTCGGTGCCCCGCCGGCGGTCGCCGTGTACGTGCAACCTGCACCGATGCAAGCTGCACCCGTCTACGACCTCGCGCGTGGGAAGGGATCGAACGGCGGAGTCATGGGCGGGGTGCTCGCCGGAATCGCGGTCGCCGGGTTCTTCGGGATGCTCGTGCTCGGGGCGGTGGGCTACGGGGTCTACCGCGTGGTGCTCGCCAGCGAAAAGCGGACCGAACCCACGGAGGCTCCTTCGTCGGCATCTTCCGGCCGTAGCTCCGCTCCCGACCTCCCGTCCTCCGACGAGCCATCGCCGTCGATCGTGGTGTCGGCCGCTGCTTCGAGCGCGCCACGTCCGTCGAAGCCTGCTGCGCCCGGGCCAGCGAGCCCATCTGCGCCATCGCCGTCATCGCCTAGCGCGGCCAAGAGCTACCGCATTCGAATCGATTCATTCGCGGATCTTGGCGACAAAGAAGCCGACGTGAAGCGCTTGGCGATGGAGGTCGGCAGTGCCCAGAAGGCCTGTTTCGACCAGGCGAGCGTCGCAGGTCGCGGATGGACGCTCACGCTGCGCAAGCCGCTCATGGGCGATGGCTACGGCGTGGGACGAACACTCTCGAAGCTGGACGGCGTGCCGCACACGATCGACGAAGGCGGTCCGTCCTCGGACCTGCACAACTGCGCCGACATCATGATGGCCCGCGCGAAGTTCCCGGTTCCGCCGCCGGTGAAGCTACCAGACGGCGGCACCCGTCTGCCCTACATCGAGATCACCGTCGGACGCTTCTGAGGCTCGATTTCGCTCCGAGCTCGGGACGCTCGCTCCGGGCGAACGTCACGACAGGTCTCAGAAGAAGTTGCCGATGGTGAACTCGAACACACTGCTCTCTTCGAAGTAGAGCTTGTTGATCGGGAAGCCCCACTCGAAGCGCAGCGGGCCGAGCGGCGAGAACCACCGTACACCGAAGCCGGTGGAGGCGCGGAGGTTCGCCAGCGAGGCCGCCGTGAAGCAAGGCTGAACCAGTTTGGAGAACTGCGGCGCCGGGGTCGTGCGGCAGTACTGGTCTTCGAGGTTCCACGAGTTGCCGGCGTCGAAGAAGGTCACGCCGCGGATACCCACCTTGTCGATGATGGGGAACTCGAGCTCGACGTTGGTGTACGCCTGGAGGTTACCGCCGATGTTCGCGCCGTTGGTGATGGGCGGCGAGTTGACGTCGAGGCCTTGGTTCAGCGGGAGGCGCGGGCCGATGGTGCGGAGGCGGTAGCCGCGAACGTCGAGGATGCCGCCCAAGAAGAAGCGCGCGAAGATCGGCACGCCCTCGGCCTTGGGGCTCGTGACGAGACCTGCCTCGGTGTTGACCTTGAACACCACGCCCGAGCCGGCCTGGTCGGTCTGTCCGAAGAGCGGGATGTAGAAGCGACCGGTCAGGCGGTGACGCATGAACTCGATTTCGCTGCCGATGACGCTGCTGGCGAACTCGGTCGAGCCCTGGAGGAAGAGGCCCGAGGTCGGGAAGAGGCGGTTGTTGCGCGTGTCGTAGGTCAGCGTGGGGCGCAGCGAGATGGTGCGTCCGGCATTGAACAGGTTCGCGAGCGGCAGGCGCTGGAACGTGCTCGAGAAGCTCGACGTGGACCCGAGGAAGGTCGTGACCGCGGTGGTGTCGACCTTGTCGTCCTGGACGGTGCCGGTGAGGCTCACGCGGAGCCAAGGCTGAACGAGCGCGTAACCGAAGGTGAGCGAGCCGCCCAGCGACCGACGGGAGAAGTCCGTGAAGATGTAGAGTTGGTCGTAGAGCTCGGTGCTGGCCGACCAGTCCGAGTCGAGGAAGTACGGCTCGAAGAAGCGGACGCTGATGAGCTGGCGGAGGCCCGAGATCTGCGCCTGGAGGGCGAGAGACTGACCGTTGCCGAAGAGGTTCGCCTGCTGGACCTGCGCCGTCGCGATGAAGTTCTCGACGCTG
Organism: Polyangiaceae bacterium; assembly: GCA_965225775.1. Lineage (GTDB taxonomy): Bacteria > Myxococcota_A > Polyangia > Polyangiales > Polyangiaceae > JAAFHV01. The sequence continues at coordinate 1,409,722 of OZ245328.1, forward strand.
GAGAAACCCGCGCCCACTTGGAACGTGCCGGTCGGACGCTCGGTCACCTCGAAGGTGATCTGGATCTTGTCCGGGCTCGTGCCCTGCTGGGTGCTGACGTCGACGCGCTCGAAGTAACCGAGGGCGGTGATGCGCTTTTTGGAATCTTCGACCTTGGTCTCGGAGAAGAGCTGGCCTTCTTCGATTTCCATCTCGCGACGGAGGACCTTGTCGCGGGTCTTGGTGTTGCCCTTGATCTCGATGCGCTCGACGTGGACCAAGGGGCCGCGGCGAATCGGGATCACGATATCGACTTCGCGGTGGACCGGGTCGAGCTCGGTCTCGGGGTCGGCCTCGACGTTGGCGTAGCCGGCGTCACGGTAGAGCAGGCGCACCGCCGTGAGGTCTTTGACGAGCTCGGCGCGATTGAAGAAGTCGCCGCTCTTCGCGCCGACCAGCTGACGAAGGGCTTTGCGGCCGCCGATGGGCTCGACCTCTTTGCCGTCCGCGTCGCGCTCGAACACCTTGAGCTGACGAATCTTGAAGCGCGGTCCCTCGTGGATGGTGACCGTGATTTCGATGCCTTCGCGGTCGGGCGTGAGCATCACGCGGGGCGTGCCGACCTGCACGTTCATGTAGCCCTTGTCGTAGTAAAGGGCGTTCAACATGAGCACGTCGCGCTCGAAGATGTCTTGGCGGTACGGACCACCCGAGCCGAACGAGAAGAAGCTGGAGTTGCCCGTCTGCATGCCCTCGCGCAGCTCGGCGTCGGGCACGTTGTAGTTGCCGATGAAGGTCACGCGGCGAACGGTGACCGGCTGGTGCTCGGCAATCTTGAAGCGGACGACGACCTCGTTGTCCTTCTCGGCGTCGACCGACGACTCGACGTCGGCGAGGAAGTAGCCCTTCTCGGCGTAGGCGTCTTTGATCTTCTGAACGCTGCGGCGCACGGCCGGCACGCTCAAAATCGTGTTGGCCTTGACCTCGATCGCTTCCTGGAGCTTGTCGTTCTCGATCTCGGAGTTGCCCTCGAACTCGACCGCCTTCACGTTCGGGCGCTCGCGCACCAGAAAACGAAGGGCGACGCCGCGGTCCGAGCGGGTGAGGTCGACCTCGATGTCGTCGAAGAAGCCCGAGTCCCAGAGCGCCCGCACGTCCGAGGCGAGGAGCTCGGCGCGGAAGGTCTGGCCCGACTTCAGGCGCAAATACGTGAGCACGTCGTCGCGGGCCACGCGGCGATTGCCGCTCACTTCGATGGCGACGATGGGAGCGCCACTGGCCTTTTCCGCTTCGGTCAAGGGGAGCCGGATGGCCGGGCCGTCCGACGCGGCTGCGCGCGGGCTGGGGGCTGCCGGACCACCGGATGCGCTTGCCCCGGTGCCCGTGGGAGCGCCGCCATCTGCGCCTGGGCCACTCGAGACTGCGGGGGCTCCGCCGTCGGTCGTGTCGGGCACCATCGGGCCGGCATCGCCCTTGGGCGCGGCGCCAGCGTCGGTCGCTTTGGGCGCGCCGCCGTCGAGGCTGGCCTGACCGCTCTTGGGGGCCCCGGCGTCCTTGGAGGGCGCGGAGACGGTGGTGGGGGCTCCGGCGTCCGTGGCCTGGGCCGAGGAAGTGCTCGGAACCAGAACCAAAAGAACGCCCACGAGCATTCCCAGAACGGCCAGAAGCCGGGCGCTACGTCTCAGGACGGGGTGGGGGCGGGAGAGCATCGAGGCGCAGCGTTCTCGGGTCCGGAACGCGCCCGGGTCCTATCGCGTTCCGTGCGTCCAGGTCAACGCGAGTTTCGGGGTCGGGCTGCCCAAGTGTGCAGCCCGAGGGGTCAAGAGCCCGTCTCGGCCTCGCGCCGACGAGGCCACCAGAGGTAGCCGGAGAGGGCGATCGCGACCGCGAGCGAGAGCATCGCGATGCGCGGAGGCATGCGGTCGGCGAGGTAGCCGACCAGCGGCGGAGACCAGAGATCTCCGAAGAAATGAATGGAGAAGATGGCCAACGCCATCGCGCTCGCGCGCAGGTTCTGAGGCACGCTCTTCAAGATCACCGCGTTGATGGGCGAAGTGGACAGGAAGAGCGCGGTCTCGCAGAAGAGCACCCCGCCGAAAAAGCCGTTGGCGGTCGGCGAGAGAAAACAAAAGGCCGCGAGAGGCGCGCCGATGACGCTCCCGATGGCGCAGAGCTTGAGCAGCGCCTGCACCTCGAGCTTGGCCTTGAGCGGGTTTTCCTCGGTTGGCATGTCCGCCGAAGCGCGATATCCGACCTCTCCGGGCTTTTTGGCCTCGGCCTCGTCGAGCGTCGCGGTCGCTTTTTTCTGCATGCGGTCGGAGAGCACTCCGCCCACGAAGGTGCCGATCGCGCCGCCGATCACGGTCAAGAGACCGAAGCGGAAGTTCGCCGTGGCGAGCGGCACGTGGAAGTTGTCGGACAGAAACGTGGGCGCCCAGTACGAGAAGCCGCCGATGGCGAACGTGTAGGCGCAGTAGCCGAGCAGTGCGCGACGATACTGGACCGCGGCGAAGAGCTGCTTGAATGCCCCGAGCACGTTCGGTTTCTCGCGCTCGCCGCGCTCGGGCTCCTGGATGAGGAGGCAGCTGAGCGCCAGGACGAGGCCCGGACCTCCGGCGAGGAAAAACGAATAGCGCCACCCGTACTTGTGCTCGATGGCTCCGCCGATGAGGTACCCGAGCGCCGCACCGACCGGCTGGGCGACGAAGAAGATGGCGAGATTTCGCCCTTTTTTGTCCTTCGGAGAGACGTCGTCGATGAGCGTGGGCGCGATGGCCGTGAAGCTCGCTTCGCCCACGCCGACCACCGCGCGCCAGAACAGCATGGTGGCCGCCGAGTGGGCGAGGCCCGACGCGACCGTGGCCACGCTCCACACTGCGATTCCGAAGGTGATGAGCCAGGTGCGCTTGCCGCGGTCGGCGAGGTACCCGAACACCGGGCTCGTGAGGAAGTACCCCGCGAGAAACACCGTGGCCATCAGGCCGCTCACGAAGTTCGAGAGCCCGAGCTCGTCGCGAACCTTGGGAAGGACCGCTGCGAGCACGTAGCGATCGACGAAGTTTAGGAGGTTCAGCGCTGTCAGCAGCGCGAGCACCTGGGCAGGCCGGCGTATCACGCGAGCGAGCGTAATATGTGCGCCCAGCCCCTCGTCCGCTTATTTGCAGCCCGTTCGCCTCACGCGCCGCGGGCTCGGATTCGCACGCGACGTGTTCAGATCACTTCGACTGCCGCTACCACGCGGGCGTACTCGTCCACGAGCGGGTGCGGTGGGAGAGTCCGCGCCTTCTGGAGCAGCGCGCGAAAACGCTCGATTTGCGCGTCGCGCCCGCGCTTGAACTGCGCCCAGGGGTCTCCGAAGTCGCGAGCGCACACGAGGATGCTCTGTAAGTTGTCGATCTTGTCGGCCAGCGTGATGGCCTGTGCTTCCCAGTCCTTCTTGCCGAAGGCCTCGATGTAGCGGCTCTTTCGCTCTTCCCAGGACTGCGTCTTGTCTTCTTCGCTGCACGCGCGCACGAGCTCGGCCACGCGTGGCCCGAACTTACTCACGAGCTCGTCGAAGGTCGTCTCCGTGTCCTCCAGGGCATCGTGAAGCGCGCCGGCCGCGACTACCTCGTCCGAGAATCCGTGCCGCGAGAGAATCGCCGCGACGCCTGCGAGGTGGCTCACGTAGGGAACACGAATCCCAGGGTACTTTCGTGCCTGGGAAGCATGCCAAACCGACGCCCAATCGAGCGCGCGCTTCACGAGCAACATGCGGAGAAGCGTAGCAGGCCTTCTCCCCTCGCGCGGGGCGCATGCGAACGCGGCCGAGTGCGAGGCTCGGCCGGCCGGAGAATCAGACGTCGATCTCTTGGGCGTCTTCCGCGTGCTCCATGATGAACTGGAAGCGCGCCGAGGGGTCTTTGCCCATGAGGTCCGCGATGATGCGATCGGTCTGGAGGGCGTCGGCAATTTCGACTCGAAGAAGGCGTCGCGTGCGGGGCGCGAGCGTGGTCTCCCAGAGCACCTTGGGCATCATCTCGCCGAGCCCCTTGAAGCGCGTGATGTCGACCTTGGTTTCGTCCTTGCCGAGCTGCTTCAAGATGCGCGCCTTGTCCGCTTCGTCCGCGGCCCAGTGCGTCTGCTTGCCAGCGTCGATGCGGTAGAGCGGAGGCACGCCTACGTACACGCGACCGTTCTTCAGGAGCTCGGGCAAGTGCCGATAGAAGAACGTGAGCAGCAGGGTGGTGATGTGGTGGCCGTCCGAGTCGGCATCGGCGAGCACGATAATGCGTGCATAGCGCAAGCGTTCGATGTCGAAGTCTTTGCCGACGCCGCAGCCGAGCGCCACGACGAGGTCGGCGAGCTCTTTGTTCTCGAGGACCTTGCCGAGTGCGACCGACTCGGTGTTGAGCACCTTGCCGCGCAGCGGGAGCACGGCCTGCAGCTCGCGGTCTCGGCCCTGTTTGGCCGAGCCTCCGGCGCTGTCACCCTCCACGATGAAGATCTCGGTCTTCTCGCGGGCGTTGCTGGCGCAGTCGCTGAGCTTGCCAGGCAGGGTGGCACGGCCGCTCGTGGCGGTCTTGCGGGAAATGGCCGCCGAAGCCGCACGCGAGGCTTCACGGGCGCGTGCCGACAAGATGATGCGCGCGACGATCTGCTCGGCCACGCTGCGGTTCGAGTTCAGCCACTGCTCGAGCGCGGGACGCACCGCGCCGTCCACCGCGGCCTGCACCTCGGGGTTGTTCAAGCGGTCTTTGGTCTGGCCCTGGAACTGTGGCTCGGCCACGTACACGCTGAGGATGCAGGCGAAGCCTTCGCGGATGTCTTCGGCCGAGATGGTCACGCCACGCGGGGTGAGCTGGTGGGTCTCGACGAAGTTGCGCACGGCCTTGCCGACCGCAGCGCGGAGCCCGTTTTCGTGCGTACCTCCCGAGCCCGTGGGGATGCCGTTGACGTAGCTGCGCACGAGCTCGTCGGTCGACTCGGTCCACTGGAAGGCCACTTCGACCTTCACGTCGCCTTCTTTCAGCAGGGAGAAAGGCGCCTCGTGGATGGGCTTGCTGCCACGATCACCGATGACCTTCTTCAGGTAGTCGAGGATGCCTTGCTCGTGGCGGAAGACCTCGTCGGTCTTGCGGGCCTCGTCGATGAAGCGAATCTTCACGCCGCGGTGCAGGTAGCTCGCGATCTCCAGGCGCTCGCGGATGGTCTGCGGATCGAACTCGGTGCGCGGGAAAATCGTGGGATCGGGCTGGAAGAAGACGGTGGTTCCGCTCCCTCGTGCCGGTCCGACCTTCTTGATGTCGCTCGTGGCGACGCCGCGCTTGAACTCCATCATCCACTCGGCGCCGCCGCGCTTCACCTTGGCGACGAGCTTGGTGGAGAGCGCGTTCACGACCGAGGCGCCCACGCCGTGCAGACCGCCCGAGGTCTTGTAGTTTTGACCCTCGAACTTTCCGCCCGCGTGAAGCGTGCTGAAGATGATCTCGAGCGCGCTCTTCTTGAGCTTCGGGTGCTTGTCGACGGGGATTCCGCGGCCGTCGTCGCTGACCGTGATGCTCGCGCCGTCCTTGTGGAGCGTCACGCCGATTTCTTTGGCGTGGCCGTTCATCGCTTCGTCGATGGAGTTGTCGACGACCTCCCACACGAGGTGGTGCAGGCCGGCGCTCCCCACGCCGCCGATGTACATGCCGGGGCGCTTCCGGACCGGGTCGAGCCCCTCGAGGATGGTGATGTCTTTTGCGGTGTACTCGGTGGCCATGGTTGTTCGCGCGCTCAGCGTTCGGTGAGGGGCTGGGGAGCTTGGGGCGTCTCGTAGACGACCTCGGTCAAGGTCCCGCGACTGATGATTTCACGGCCTTTTCCGCCGCGTCCGGTCGTCTCGTAGCGAGCGGTGTTGATGCGCTGCTCTCCGCCGATGCTGGTCTTCACGACCAGGGTGTCGCGGTCGTCGGTGGCGGCCTTCATCGCGAGCAGAGTGTCGTCTTCGGCGAGGCTCATGAGCGCGACGCCCTTGCCCGCGGACGCGAGGTACTTCACTTCGGACACGGCGCACAGGAGCGCGCGACGCTTCTTGGAGACGCAGATCACGGTCTCGCGACCGTGCACGATTTCGACGCCCACCACGCTCGCGCCGTCGGCCAGCCGTGCGAACTTGCGTCCGCTGCGGGTCGAGGGCTCGACGAAGCCGTCGAGACCGAAGGTGAGCCCGCTGCCGTCCGAGGTGGCCGCGAGGGCGTACGTCTCGGGGTAGTGGGTCTCGTCGCCGGCGAGGCTGCCGACGACTCGCGGGTCGAGCGAGTAGGCGGCCACGATGGACTCGCCGTCCTTCATCTTGAAGAGCTTCTGGATGGGCTCGCCGTAACCGGTGGTGGCTGGGATGTCGACGATGCGCGCGGTGTACGCGGTGCCGAAGCTCGAGAAGAAGACCATGCTGGCCTTGGTGGAGCCGGCCACCACGGCGAGCACCTGATCGCCTTCGCGCAGGCGCGATGCGGACGGGTCCTTGATCTCGCGCTGGCGTTTCACCCAACCGTCCCGCGTGAGCAGGACGTGGTTGTCTTCGGCGACGATGAGATCTTCTTCGGAGAAGGTGGGCTCTTCGCCGATGGCCTCGATGACGGTCCGGCGCTTGCCGGCCGCGCCGAAGCTCGACGAGAGCTTGCCGAGCTCGTCGCGCACGATGCCCCAGATGCCCTTCGAGCCTTGTTCGGCCAAGAGCTTCTTGATCTCGCCTGCGCGCTTCCGCCGGTCTTTCAGCTCGTTGGTGATGACCAGAATCTCGAGACGGGCGAGGCGGTAGAGACGAAGCTCGAGGATGGCGTCGGTCTGCTCTTGATCGAGCTTGAATCGCGCCATGATCTTCTTGGCCGAGTCTTCGCGGCCCTCGGAGGCTCGAATGATCTTCAAGATCTGATCGAGCGCGTCGAAGACGGTGGCGAAGCCCTCGAGGATATGGATTCGGCGGTTGATGTCGCCGAGCTCGTTCTGGAGGCGCTTCGTGACCACTTCCAGCCGGAAGTTCAGGAAGTGCCAGAGGATCGAGCGCAAATCGAGGCGCTCGGGCCGGCCCACGTCGGGGTTTTCCGTGGGAACCAAGCAGGTGAGGTTCACCGCGAAATTCGACTGGAGCGGCGTGTTCTTGAAGAGGTACGCGAGCACCTTTTGCTCGTCGGCTTCCTTCTTCAGCTCGAGCTCGATGCGCACGTCTTCGGTGGAGATGTCCTTCACGTCGAGGAGCAGCGGCATCTTGCGGCCGAGCACCACGTCGGCGATGCGCTCGACCAACACGGACTTGTTCACCGCGTAGGGGATGCTGGTGATGAAGAGCTTCTTCGTAGCTCCCCTCGGCGAAGGCGGTCCCGCTTCCCAGGTGGCGCGCACCTTGATGCTGCCCTGGCCGGTCTCGTAGACCTGCTTGATCTCTTCGGGACTCGAGACGATCTGTCCGCCGGTGGGGAAGTCCGGACCTTTCACGGTGCGCGCGAGCTCGCGGGAAGAGAGCTGCTTTCCCTCGAGGAGTGCGTCGAGCAGGCGAATCGAAGCCGCGCACACCTCTTCCGGGTTGTGCGGGGGGATGTTGGTGGCCATGCCCACGGCGATGCCGGTCGCGCCGTTGACCAGCATGTTGGGCAAGCTGGCCGGAAGTACCGTGGGCTCGGATTTCGTGCCGTCGTAGTTCGGGTGGTAGTGGACCGTGCCCTGGTCGAGTCCGTTCAGCAGCTCGCGCGCGAGGGGCGCGAGGCGGCACTCGGTGTAGCGCATGGCCGCCGCCGGATCGCCGTCGAGCGAACCGAAGTTTCCCGAGCCTTCCACGAGCGGAACGCGCATCGCGAAGGGCTGCGCAAGACGCACGAGCGCGTCGTAGATCGACGAGTCACCGTGCGGGTGGTAGCGACCCATCACGTCGCCCACGACGGTGGCGCATTTGCGGTGCTTCGCCTCGGCGAAGATGCGCTCTTGCCACATGCCGTAGAGGATGCGGCGCTGCACCGGCTTCAGGCCGTCGCGGACGTCGGGGAGGGCGCGGCTCGTGATGACGGAGAGCGCGTAGTTCAGGTAACGCGTCTGCGCGATATCGTGGAGCGGGACGTTCTCTTCCGGGCGACTCGGCGCCTCGGCTTCGCCGCCTCCGTCGCGGCCACGGCCGCGTCCACGAGCTGCAGGAACAGGAGCGCCCTTCGAGGGCGGAGATTTGGGAGGGGATTTCTTGCTTGCCAAGGAAAACTCGCGTCGGACCCGATTTGGGCGGGACCAGACCAAATGGATCCAAAGACGTCAAGTTCCGTTCAGTGTTTCGTGTGGGAACGTGTGCGCAGGTAGGCAGCCGAGCGCTCCCGTCGGGGCGCTCGCGCGGGGCATTCGGGCACACCGCGCGCGCGGTGGGGCGAGCCTCGAGTTATCGATCATCCCGAGCCGCCTCGACCGACGAAATGGGCCGAATTCCAGGCTGAACCTGGGAACGTCCAGGACGCGCGTCAGTGCAGTTGCGCGATCGCCCTTCGAACCGTCTACTCTAGGAACGCATGGCTACTTGCCCCACGTGTCGAACGAAGTACTCGGACGCCACGGAGACGTGTGCCTCCGACGGAGATACTCTTCTTCCGGACAGTGTCTTCGCCAACGCCGACGTGGACCTCGGTCCCGGAAGCATGGTGGGCGAGTACCGCATCGAAGGGAAGCTCGGCGAAGGCGCGTTCGGAACCGTGTACCGAGCGGTGCATCCGCTCATCGGCAAGGCGGCGGCCATCAAGGTGCTCGGTCGCGCGCTTTCCAGCGATCCGCAGATGGTCTCGCGCTTCATCGCGGAGGCGCGTGCGGTGAACCAGATCCGCCATCGCAACATCATCGACGTGTTCGGCTTCGGCGTGGTGCCCGACGGTCGGCACTATTACGCGATGGAGCTGCTCGAAGGCGCCACCTTCGATGCCTACCTGAAGACGCGAGGCCGCGTGCCCCTCGCGGACGCCGTGCCCATCTTGCGCGGCATCGCGCGCGCCCTCGACGCGGCGCACGCGAAGGGCATCTTCCACCGCGATTTGAAGCCCGAGAACGTCTTCCTCGTCGCCACCGAGGACGGGCCTCCGGAGGCGAAGTTGCTCGACTTCGGCATCGCCAAGCTCACGAAGACCGGCGGCACCACCCACAAGACCAAGACGGGCGCCGCCATGGGAACGCCCTATTACATGTCTCCCGAGCAGTGCCGTGGCCTCGAGATCGACGCGCGTACCGACGTGTACTCGTTCGGCGTCATGGCCTTCGAGGTGTTGACCGGTACGCTGCCGTTCGAGAGCGAGAACGCCATGGAGCTCTTGCTCTTGCACTTGAACGAGCCGGTGCCGCTCGCCTCGTCGCGCGCGCCCGAGCTCGGCACCGCGTTCGATGCCGTCTTTGCTCGCATCATGGCCAAAGACCGTGAGCAGCGCCCGGCCACCGCGAGCCAAGCCCTGGACGAGATCGCGCGAGCCGGAGGCCTCACCTCGGGCATCTCCGGTGGCGCGCGCGACGTGTCGTCGGTCGCCCTCGCGCAGGCGGCCATGACCGAGAGTCAGGTGCACGCGCCCACCGTAGCCATGGCCTCGGCCCACACCCTCGGTGCTTCGTCGGCCGACGTGCAGGGAAGCAGCAGGCTCTCGACGCGGCTCTATCTCGCCGTTGCGATCGGCGCCGTTTTTCTCGGTGGTCTCGCCACGGTGGTGTTCACGCAGCTCAAGAAGGAGCCGAGCAAGGTCGCCGGCTCGGCATCGAGCGTGGTGTCTTCCGTGACCGCGACGACGCAAGTCTCGTCGGCGGTTCCTTCCAACGTGCCCTCGAGTGCGCCCACGCTCGCGCACCTCGATCCGTCGACGGTGACGCTCACCCTCGAGGGGGTCGCGAAAGACGTCGAAGTAGCCCTGGGCGACAAGGTGATCGGCCAAGGTCCCGGTCCCCACGTGGTCCCGTTCGGAAAGGGCTCGCTGCCGCTCACGGTGACCGCCAAGGGCTACAAGCCGTACACGAGCACCTTCGAGCCTTCGGCCAACGGTACCTTCAAGATCGCGCTCGAACGCGGATCGGCCGTCGCGGGAGGCAACCCGCCTGGCGCCGGCGGTGGCGGCAAACCTGCCCCTTCGGGCAAACCGACCGCGCCAACCTCGACCATCTCGCGCGACATCTCTTCGCCGTTCTGAGCGGCTCTTCGTTTTGGCATTTGCGCGAGGCGGCTTCGTCCTCGCGAGGGGACCTTCGAGTGGATACGAAAAAGACAGGCGTTTTGGCCGCTTTGGGCGTGCTCGGTTTGGTTGCCGCGTGCTCGGCCCTCGAGCCCCTCGAGCCGGGTGTGTGCGGCAACGGTGTCGTCGACACCAACGAAGACTGCGATTTTTTGGAGAGCCAGTCGTCGACCCGCGCGAGCAAGAACGACAAGTCCGAGTGCGCGCCGCCTGGTGACCGCAACGCCTGCCGCTTCGTGTGCGACGCGCTCGTCGCATGTCCTGCAGGCTTCGCGTGCAATCTCAACGACGGCTACTGCGTGAAGCCGTCGGGCGCGTTCGAGCGCGAGCTGACCAGCGAAATCGGCGCCGTGCGCATGGTGCGCGGAGACTTCGACGGCGATGGCCGCACCGACCTCGTGCTCTCGCAGCCGAGCGGTCTCGACGGCACGTCGTCCGCGAGTGGGCTCTTCTTCGCGGAGGGCATGCGCATCCGCGAGCGCCGCGCCATTCCCATTCCGGTCGGCGTCCTTCAAGCCATTCCGTCTCAGGTCACGGAGAGCGCGGCGGCGGCTTCGGTCGCGGGCGACGGCGGCGCGGACGCGGGCGCGAGCGAAGCCGGGACCGGCACCGTGCTCACGGGGTCCTTTCCGCTCACCGATCTCGGATATTCGTCGAGCTTCGGTCTAGGGATTTTGCGTGGCTCGGTCGACGATCCGTTCGTGCCCGAGCTCCTGCCTTTCCAGTCGCTCGAAGCCGTTTTCGACGGTGCACGCCCGGATGGTCCGAAGGTCGCTTTCAAGATTGCCTCGGTCATCCCCGTGCCGTTTCCTCCGCTGGACGGCTCGTCGCGCGGCCGAGTGAAGTACTTCGGCGCCGCGGTCACCCTCGACGGGAAGGCCACGAACGTGTTCCCGCTCGGCGGACTCGACCAGAAGCCCGACCGCCCGACCGTGGTGGCCACGCTTCCAGGCGGTCCAGGTCAAGTGCGGTTCACGAGCGGTCCGGTCGACGGCACGTTGTGCCTCAAGCTCGGTGGCAATTGCGGTCAGGTGTTCGCCTGGTCCAAGGACAACCCGCTGCTCGTCCTGCTCGACCCCGATGTTCCGGTCGCGCCCAAGTTCGACTTCGGAGGCGCCATTCAAGGCGTGGGAATGGGGACGCTCGACGACGACGAGCTGCAAGACGTGGCCGTCTCGACCGCCCCCGGCAACCCGCTTCCCAACGATGCGGCTTGTCCCTTCGTGGTGAGTGGCTTGGCGGTGCGCGCAGGGACCGTCGTCGGGGCGCCGAAGCGTGCCCACCCGTCGGCGTGCCCCACGAACGATCGCTACCAGCCGTTCCTGGGACTCGCGGACCTCAACGGAGACGGTATTTCCGACTTCGTGTACAGTGCATCGATCTACCTCTCGCAAAAGAGTGGAGGGGGTGGGGATGCGGGTACGGGCGCCACGACCTGGAAGCTCGGCTACTCGCGCATCACGTCCGGCTGGACGCAGATGGAGGTCGGCGACTTCGACGGCGACGGTCGGACCGACGCGATCCTCGCGGTGGAAGGCCAAGCGAACCTCGACGTGTTCCGCGGAGGAACCGGTGAGATCCGCGCGCTCTCGGTGCCCACCCCCGAGCCCGTCTCGACCATCGTCGCGGGGCACTTCGACGGCGACCGCATGCTCGACATCGCCTACTCGACCAAGGTCGGAGGCACCCAGACGCGCGCCGCGTCGGTGTACATCGTCTTCGGAGGGCCGGAGAACGAGACCGTCCGTGTCGGCCGAAAAGACCTCTCCGAGCTCGTGAACCTGCGCCGCCCGTTCGGTGACGTCGACACGGGGAAAAACGTGGACAGACCGTTTCCCGACGTCGATTTTCTCGGCATGGTCCAAGATCCGGACACGGCGATCATCGCCGGGCCGAATCGCAATCCGACCAAGTCGGTCATCTACGCGGTCTACTCGGCGCAAGGACGCGCGCCGACCTCGTTCTTGAACCTGCGGCGAAGCGACAACGCGGCCGTGGCGTTGGGTGGTCGGGGCGTCGCCTTCGGGAGCTTCACCGCGGCGAACAAGCTCGACGCACTTCGGCTCACCCTCGCGAACCCGGCCTCCTGCACCCCCGGCTTCTTGGATGCCATCTCGGACTTGCTCGTGCCTCCGCCGTCCACCGCATCGGACGTGCGGTCCACCCCGGTTCCCTACGGCGCACGCCTCCCGCTCGCCGTGATCTCGGGCGCCATCGGAGGGACCGACTCCGCTTTCGCTGTTTCCGCTTCTCGCGAGCGCAAGACGCTCGTTTTCCAGCGCGTGAAGCTCGCAACCGATCCGAACGGCGGCGCGACGCCGCCGACGCTCGAGACGATCTACGAACACCCGTACGACGTACAGCAGGCTGACGCGTGCAAGGTCACGCCGAGCTCGCAAGACCGTACCGAGGACGCGTCGACGCGAACGGTCGACCTGTTCCCTTCCGAGAAGCTCGCGCTCGTCGACATCGACGCGGACGGAGCGCTCGACCTCGTCTTTTCGGACGGAGGACGCGTGCCACTCGACAAGCGTTTCCAGGACAACGCGGCCGATATCCCCGGCGCGCTCGTCGTTCTTCGCGGCGACGGGAAGGGTGGATTTTCTCCGGTAGTGACCGCGGACGGCTCGCCGCTCTCGGGGCGCAGCTTCGCCAGCGTGCGTATCGCCGGCAACCGCCCGGCGCTCGCCGTCCTCGGCCCGAACGAAGTCGTGTTCTACACCTACGCGGACGGCGTGCTCGCTCCGGTTCGGGACGGCGACGGTCGCGCCAAGGTCACGCTCGGCTCGGGAGGAGGGCGCGCGCTCGAAGCAGGGGACTTCGACGGCGACGGCGTCGAGGATCTCGCGGTGCTCGCGAACGGTGTGCTCACCATCTACGGCGGAACCCCAGCTGCCGCGGGTCCGGACGGAGGTGCACCATGAAAAGCGCGCGCAGCCTCGGGCGACTTTCGCTGGTCGCCGCTCTCGTCCTCTCGTCGAAAGTCGCCTCGGCGCAAGCTCCGGCGGCGAACCTCGAACAAGCCAAGATTCAGTTCAACCTGGGTGCGCAGGCCTACACCGCGGCTCGCTACGACGTGGCCGTGGCGGCCTTCGACGAAGCCTATCGTCTGCTTCCACGGCCCGAGATTCTGTTCTCTCTGGCGCAAGCCGAGAAGAAGCAGTGCGTGGTCGCGAAAGATGCGGCACTGCTCAAGAAGGCACTCGGACACTACCGTCAGTACTACGCCACCGAGATCGCCGGAGGGGGGCGCAAGCCCGAGGCGGTCGAGTCCATTCAGTACCTCGAGCAGCTGGCCACGCAGGCCGAGTTCGGAGGCGGGCAGGGAGGCGCGGGGCAGAAGACCACCAAGCTCAACGTGTTCTCCTCCGCTGACGGAGCGCACGTGTACGTCGACGGCCGAAGCGTCGGGGACGTGCCTTTCGTCGGGCCGGTGAGCCCAGGAAAACACACCATCTCGGTGCGTCTCGAGGGCTTCGTGTCATCGCAGCGCGACGTGGTGGTGGACGAGGGCACGACGCAGACCGTGCCCATGCCGCTCGTCGAGCGTCCGGTCGGCGTGGCGTTCGACACCAACCCCGGAGCAGACGTCTACGTCGATGGTCGTTTCGCCGGTCGCGCTCCCTTCGGGCCCGAGGGCGTTCCGCTGCCCCCTGGTAACCACGTGGCCGTGGTGGTGAAGAACGGAAAGCGCCTCGCGACCAAGGAATTTACCTTGGTTCGCAGCAAGCCCATGATCGTCTCGCTGCCCCTCGAGACCAGCAACCAACGAGTCTCGGCCTTCGTCATCGGAGGTATCGGGCTCGGCGCGCTGGTCACCTCCGGCGTGTTCTACGCCATCGCCGTCGCGGAGGAATCGCGCGTCGAAAATCGTCAGGCGCTGCTCGACCGAGGTGAGCTCGACGCGAAAGGGCTCACGTCGTACAACACCGCGCTCGCCAATCGCGACGCGTTCCGCACGAGCGGCACGGTCATCGGTTTCGGAGGCGTGGCGGCTCTCACCGGAGGCGTGCTCCTCTACGCCCTCGACAAGCCCGATCCGAACAGCGTGCCCATCCGGCCGAGCGAAGATCCGAAGAAGCCGAAGAACGAGTTCGACGTCGCCGTCACGCCGTATTTCACCGGACAGGGCCTCGGACTCGGCGCGATCGGTCGCTTCTGAGGAGTCTCCGGTGAGACGTTTTTCCCGTTGCAAAGGCGGGGAAAACGCGAACATTTGGCGGTCATGCCCTTCACCAAAGTCCTGGTCGCCAATCGTGGTGAGATCGCTCGCCGCGTCATCCGCACCTGCAAGCGCCTCGGCATCGCCACGGTCGCCGTGTACTCCGAGGCCGACGCCGACGCGCCTCACGTGAAGGACGCCGACGAGGCCGTGCTGCTCGGGCCCGCGCCGGCCAAAGACTCGTATCTCAACGTGGACGCGCTGCTCGCGGCCATCGAGAAGACGGGCGCCACCGCCGTGCACCCGGGATACGGCTTTCTGTCCGAGAAGAGCGACTTCGCACGCGCCGTGGCCGAGCGTGGCGTCACCTTCGTCGGGCCTCCGCCGGCCGTACTCGACGCCTTCGGTGACAAGATGAAAGCCCGCCACGTGGCGCTCTCCGCGGGGACGAGCCCGGTGCCCGGCACCGACACGCCCATCCCGCTCGAGACCCCTGAGGGCCTCGCGGAAGCCAAAGCGGTGGCCGAGAAGGTCGGTTACCCCGTCATCGTGAAGGCCGTCGGCGGAGGCGGTGGCATCGGCATGCAAATCGTCAAGGACGAGTCCGGTATGGAGCGCGCGCTGAAGAGCTGCTCCGACCGCGGCAAAGCCTCGTTCTCCGACGCACGCGTGTACATCGAGCGCTACGTCTCGACGCCTCGACACATCGAGGTTCAGGTTTTCTGCGACACCCACGGAAACGCCTACGCGCTGGGCGAGCGCGAGTGCAGCCTGCAGCGTCGCCACCAGAAGATCGTCGAGGAGACCCCGTCGGCCGCCGCGTTTTTCCAGGGTGAGGAGGGCGAACGCCGACGTCGCGATCTCTTCGCGGCGGCGCTTCGCGTGGTCAAGAAGGTCGGCTACGTGGGCGCAGGCACGTGCGAGTTCATCGCGGACGATGCCGGAAACCTCTTTTTCCTCGAGGTGAACGCGCGGCTCCAGGTGGAGCACCCCGTGACCGAGATGGTCACCGGGCTCGATCTCGTGGAGTGGCAGCTGCGTGTGGCCGCTGGCGAAAAGCTCCCGGATTGGTCGGCGCTCCCGCGCGTGGGGCACGCCATCGAAGCGCGCGTGTGCGCCGAAGACCCGAGCAAGTCGTTCGTGCCCAAGCCCGGTCCGATCGACACGCTCGCGTGGACGCCCGAGGGAGAAGTCCTCTCGCGCGAGATTCGCGTCGAGTCCGGCGTGGTCGCCGGCAACAAGGTCACGCCCTACTACGACCCGATGATTGCCAAGCTTTCGGCCTGGGGAGAGACGCGAGACGAGGCGATTGCTCGACTCGACGCGCTGCTCGCGGGCGTCGAAATCTCTCCCATGGTCACGAACATGTCGTTCGTGCGGCGCGTGCTCGCGACCGACGAGTTCCGTACCGGCGCGTACGATACGAGCTTTGCCGAAGCACTCGCCAAGCGTCCCGTCACCTAACGCACTCGATCTCGTGATCGAGTGCGGCCTCCGCGGACCCTCAGGGCTTCGTGGTGCAGTCGCTTTCGCCCATGCACGTGTCGAACGCCACGCAGTCCGGATCGGCCGTGCAAAAGGCTTTGATTTGCGCCGTGCACGGCCCGGTGTTCGCCGTGATGCACGCATTGCAGGCCGCATCCGGATCTTTGGGCTCGGCCGCGCAGAACGTCGTCCCGCACTCGCGCTGGCAGCGCGCGTCCACGCAGACACACTCGCTGACGGCGAAGAGGTAGGCGCCCGCACCGTCCATGTGGGCGTTCACGCAGCAGGTCGTGCAGGCGGCCTGCTTCGGCTTGTCGCTGCACTCTCCCGCGCGCGCGTCCGGTCCGCGGGCATCTCCTGACGAAGCGTCGGCGGCCGCATCGGACTCACTGCGCGAGCTTCCGTCGACACCCGCATCCAGGGTACCCGTCTCGCCCGAAGCATCGAGCCGTGCGGCGGAGTCCGATGGACTCGAGCTCGAGCACGCTGCGACCGAGGCGAGCGCGAGCACGGGAATCGAGACGAACAAGCGAACGAGCGGACGCGACATGGTGGTTCCTCTGGAAGGCCACCCACGCGGCCACCCCCCTGCCGGGCGTTAGAGCACCTCGGCCTGCCGGGCGCAAACCTCCGGGCGACTGTCAGACCGGTGTCAGCGCGCGACCGGTTTCGAAGAACGCGACCATGTTCTTCGCCGCCAAGGTGGCCATGGCGAGGCGCGTCTCGGGCTCCGCGCTCCCGATGTGCGGCAAGAGGACCACGTTCTCGAGCTCGAGCAGGCCGGAATGCACCGTGGGCTCGCGTTCGTACACGTCGAGGCCGGCCGCGAACAGGTGACCCGTACGCAGAGATTCCACGAGGGCCGCTTCGTCGATCACCGCACCGCGTGAGGTGTTCACGAGCACCGCACCCCGCTTCATTCGTGCGAGCTTCTCCGCGTCGAGCAGGTGCCGCGTCTCGCTCGTGAGCGCCACGTGCACCGAAACGAAGTCGGATGCGGACAAGAGCTCGTCGAGGGAGACGCGCGTCGCGTCGGGGCAGGCTTCCGGCCGCTCGTGTCTCGAGGTGTAGAGTACACGCATGCCGAATCCCGAGGCTCGCCTGGCGACGGCCGTGCCGATGCGGCCCATGCCCACGATGCCCAGCGTGGCTCCGGTGACGCGCTTTCCGAGCATGAACGTGGGGCTCCAAGGCGGAAACCCACGCGCGCGCAAGTGGCGCTCGGCCTCGCCCGTGCGCCTTGCGGCGCCGAGCAGGAGCGCGAAGGCGAGATCGGCGGTGGCATCCGTGAGCACGTCGGGCGTGTTGGTCACCACGATGCCGCGTTCGCGGCAGGCCGCGAGGTCGATGTTGTCGACCCCCACGGCCACGTTGCTCACGATGCGCAGGCGAGGGCAGAGCGCCAGAAAGTCGCGGTCGACGCGCTTCGTGAGAAAAGGCACGAAGCCCTCGAGCTCCGCGCGGTGCTGCTCGAACAGAGGAGAGGCGATGCCCTCCGCGGCCACGATGGGCTCGAGAGGCCCGCGCGAGAGCATCGCGATGGCCTCCGGGGCGAGTGGACCGCCGACGAAGACCTTGGGCCGCGACGCGCTCGTGTCGTCAGTCATCGGCATCGAACGGGACCACTCGCACGTCGCGCAGACCGGGGATGGCCGCGCGCAGGTCGGCCTCGATTTCTTTGGCGGTACCCACGACTACGATGGCCAGATTCTCGACCGAAATGCGCTTCTTGATCGCGAGGTTGGCGGCCTCGGTCGTGGTGGCCTTGACCTTCTCGAGGTACGCCGTGTGGTAGTCGTCCGGGAGCGCGAGCACGCGAGTGTCGAGCTCCTGGTGAAGACGCTTCTGCGGCGTGTCGATCTCGAAGGCGTGCGAGCGCACGAGGTAGTTCTTCACGAACGAGGTCTCGCGAGGCGTGACACCGTCGGCCACGAGCTTCTCGAGCAGCTCGAGCTCGAGCGCCGCGCACTTGGCCGCGTCGGTGGCCGCAGGGAATGTCCACATGCTGAAGGCATGGCGCACGCGCTCGACGGAGATGCGCGCGCTCGCGCCGTAGCTCCAGCCGCGCTTCGAGCGCACCTCGCGCATCAAGCGCGACGTGAAGGTGCCACCGAAGATCGACGTGGCCACCACCAAAGGCACGTGGTCGTCGTCGTGAGCGGACGAGCCGAGGCCTCCGAAGATGATCTGCGTCTGCGTGCGCTCGGGCTTGTCCACGATGGTGAGCGTGCGACCGGTGGGGCCCTTCGGATCGACGAGGCCCGCGAACGAGGGCGGCGCACCGGAGGGAAGCGCCTGCAAGAGCTCGGCGGCGATGCGCTCGGCTTCTTCGCGCCGGATGTCTCCTGCGAAGCCGAAGGTGGCGTTCTCGCGCAGGTAGTGGCGCGCGAAGTGGTCCTTCACCTCGTCCTGGGTGATGGCGGCGAGCGTCTTCGGACGGCCGTGCGCGGTGCGGGCGTACGCGTGGTCTCCGAACACAGCCGGGCGGAAGGCCTGTTGGGCGAGCGAACGATCGTTGTCTCGAGCCTCGACCACCTCGGCGAGGGCCTTCTTGCGAAGACGCTCGATTTCGTCCGCCTCGAACGTGGGAGCTCCCAACACTTCGGCGACCAGCTTCACGAAGGGATCGAGGTTTCGCCTGATGACCTGCGCGTGCACGGCTACGCTGGTGGAGCTCACCTCGACCGAGAGCTCGGCTCCCAGGCGATCGATGGCGGCTTCCAGGGCCTGCGCGCTCATGGTGCCGGCGCCGCGACGGAGCATGCGCCCGGTGAAGCGAGCGAGGCCTTCTCGCCCGACGGGATCGAAGTACGAGCCCGTCTCGAAGGCGACGACGAAGCTCACGAGCGGAAGCGCGTGGGAAGACTCGACGAGGACTGGACGTGCGATCACGAGGCTTCCTCCACGTCGTCACCTTCGGCTTCGGAGTCTTCGGGGGGCGCGCCATTCGGAACCACGGTGACGAGCGTACGCGCGTGCGTCCCGAGCCAGCGCCGTGCCGCCGTGCGGAGCTGTCCGCGCGTGACGCGGCGGTAGGCCTCGAGCTTGGCGAACGAGCCGCGCGGGTCCCCGAGCACGGTGTCGTAGAAACCGATTTGTTCGGCTTTGCCTGCGGCCGTATCGAGGGATTGCAAGAGACCGAGCTCGAGCCTGGCCTTGGCGCGCTCGATCTCGTCCACCGTGACGAGCTCGTTCTTCACGCGCTCGATTTCCTCGTCGAACGCGCTCAAGAGCTCTTCTCGGCCGTGCGGCGCGCGCGCCGTCAAGAACACCTCGTAGAGCCCGGGGTCGCGAAACGTGGAGACCCAACCGCGCAAATCGGTGGCCACCTCGTCGCGCACCACGAGTCGGTCGTAGAGGCGCGAGGCTCGTCCGCCGAAGAGCACCTCGTTCAGGACCGAGAGCGCCGTGTGATCGGGATCGCCGAGCGCCGGACCGCGGTACCCCATGACGAGCTTCGTGGTGGCCGTGGGACGGGCAAGCTCGACGGCACGAGGCTCGGTCTGAGGAGGGTCGGGGAAGGTGTCTTCCTCGGGGAGCTCGCTCGGGGGGATCTTGCCGTAAGCTTTCGCGATTTTGGCGAGCACGTCCTTTTCGTTCACGTCGCCGACCACCACCAGCGTGGCGTTGTTGGGCGCGTAGTACGCGGCGTAGAAGGCGCGGCAGTCTTCGGGCGTGAAGGCCTTGATGTCGTCCATCCAGCCGATGGTGGGCCAGTGGTACGGGTGCTTGTCGAAGGCGGTCTTGTAGAGAAGCTCGTTGGCGGCGCCCTCGACGTCGTCGTCGACGCGGTAGCGGCGCTCGTTGGCCACGACTTCGATCTCGCTCGTGACCTGCGGCTCACGCAACACGAGGCGTGCCATGCGCTCGCTCTCGAGCGTGACCGCGAGCCCGAAGCGATCCTTGGGGAGGGACTCGTAATAGTAGGTCCAGTCGAGCCAGGTGGCGGCGTTGGTTTCGGCGCCGCTCTCTTCGAGCTTGCGATCGAACTGCCCGGCCTTGAGCCCCTCGGTCTCGTTGAACATGAGGTGCTCGAAGAGGTGCGCGAGACCCGTTTTTCCGGGTTTTTCGTGGCGCGAGCCGACCTTGAACCAGGTGAAGTAGCTGACCGTCGGCGCCTGCCGATCGACGAGCAGGAGGAGCCGCAGTCCGTTGCCGAGGGCGAATTCGCGGACGGCGTCGCTGCCGAAGGGCACTTCGCCCACGTACGTCCACCGGTCGTTCTCCGTGGTGGCCTTCGCGTTCACCGCGGCGACCGTCGACTCCATTCGTCCCGAGCGAGGCTTCGATTTTTCCATTCGTCTTTCCGTTTAGGACGTGAGCCCGAAAAATTCGAGCGCGAGGATGCTCGATTCGCGGCGACTTCTCGAAGCCGCGAGCCGTGAGTCGATCCGGCGGCCGTCGAGAGGCCGTTCGCGAGCGTCTTCTACCACTCCCGCATGTCGAGGACCTGGAAGGTCCCGTTTTGCCACACCCAGACGTGTGGCCCGCAGAGCGCCAAGAGGCCGGCGCCTTCGCCCTCGTCTTTGGTGAGCGAGACGCGGTCTTCGCTGCCGACCCGCACGAGGCGCACCGCTTCGTGGGCCCCCGTGACCGTGTGGAAGACCGGCTCTCCTCCCGAGACCGAGATGACACCACCGTCGCTCGCGAGCAGGACGCCGCCGTCGAAGCTGCGCACCGAGTAGGTGGCGCGCTGGGTTCCGCGCTCGGTCAAGAAGGCCGGATGGCGGTAGTCCCAGACCACCGGGCGAGGGGGACTGTTGCCTTCCTCGCGCCAGACCGAGCCGTTGCGGTCGAGCACGAGCGCCACCCCGCGGAAGAGGTCCATGTCGGCGAGGATGCCTTCGATGACCTGGTCTTCGCGGATGTCGGTCCAGTGGGAGCCGTCGTAGGTGGCCACGGCGCCCATGCGATCGCCGCATACGAGCATGCTGAGGCCGCGTTTGTGTGCGTGCAGGGAGACCACCGATTCGCTCGTGTCGAGCGAGGCGTCCGGCTCGAAGGGCACGAAGCCGTTGCCGTCGAACTCGAGCACCGCGCCCGCGCCCCAGACGAGCACGCGATCGCCGCCGCCGCCGATGCCGTACCAAAACGTACGCCCCGGCGTGCCGCGCACGAGCGAGAAGGTCTTCACTCGCCCGCCGGTGAAGCGCACCGCGTGCGTGGCGGTGAGACCCCACATCGAGCCGTCGCGCGCTACGTAGAGATCGGAGAGCTGCTCGTCCATGCCGTGAGCCGTGGCGACCACGCCCTCGACGATGTGCAGGATGACGCTCGGCGAACGACCGCTGCCGGGCTGCGTGCGCCCGAGCAGGTAGAAGTCGCTCGTGGACTCGCCGCTCGCCGCGCGAAACGTGTACTTTTGCGCGGGCAGCGCGGGCAGCTCGGTCACGCCGCGCAGCACGAGCGGAGGCTCGCGCGGGGCGAGACGCAGGTCGCGCGCGTGGTCCTTGAGGCCCGCCGGAGGGGGCGCATCCGAGTAGAAGTTTTCGTTCCGGAAGCTGCGAAACCAGCGAAAAACGTCTTCCGCCTCGAAGGTCATCTCCCCGGTGCGGAGCTTGCCGGAGAGGGAGAAATCGTCGACGTTGATGGTGAGCTCGGTCTTGCCGGTGGCGTCGAAGAGGCGATCGGCGTCGCCTCGAACCGATCGCGTTCGCTCGGGGCCGAGCAGCTCTTCCATGGCCGGGACGTCGCTCGTCTCGAGGCGACCGAGCAGCGGTGAGTCGAAGCGGAAGCCGAGGTCGTTCAAGAGGTCGCGTAGGCGAGGGGGCAGGGTGGCCGACGCCGCCATCGACTCTTCACGCGCGTCCGCGACCTCGTCCAGCCAGTGACCGAAGCTGTACGAGTGTGGGCGCACCACCGCGCCGTCGATCTCGACCACGGCGATCTCGCCGTCGCGCACCGCTGGAGGCGGCACGCTTCCGTAACGACGCGTGCGGCCGCCGCGGTCGAACGCGAGGATGGCTCCGTCGGAGGTCGCGAAGGGGAAAAACCGCTGCGCTTCCTCTTCTCCGAAGCGCGCGACCAGCTGCGCACGCACGTCCGAAATCTCGGCGGCGTCGAGCATCACCTCGGGGTCGCCGAAGGCCGACGCGAGCTTGATGGCCGCCGCGTAGCTCGGTGGGAGGGCCGAGCCGAACAGCGCCTGACGTGCCGCGAGCTCTTGGGGCGTCGCGCCCGCGCGCAGACGCGCCTTGTGCCCGGACTGCTCGAGAACCACGCGAATGCGATCGATGGCCGCCACGGCGAGGCGCGAGGGATCGATGGCCGTCCGCGCCTTGGGGCGACGGAGAGGGGACTTTTTCTTGGGAGCGAGTGTTTTACGCATTCGGCGCGGTCATCCCCCCGGGCACGCTCCGTAAGCGGGCGCACCGAGCGAAGCGGACAACATCCTACCAAGGAACATCCCTCGACCGATAAAATCCGGGGATCTTGTCGGTTCCTCGGGACGAGGCGCGGTCCCGCTCGGTCCGATCCCGATAGAATCGCGGGTTTCCAGAGCTTTCGAGTGCCTTGCTCGCCCGACCCTCGCGCGCCTCACGAACGACGACCGGCGAGACAAGTGCACTCTGCACACGTTGTCTCGCCGGCGTCCGACCGCCCGGAGGATGGATCAGGGTCGTGAGTAGCTCAGCTATCGACCTTGAGAATCGCGAGGAAGGCCTTCTGCGGAATCTCGACGTTGCCCACCTGCTTCATGCGCTTTTTGCCCTCTTTCTGCTTCTCGAGGAGCTTGCGCTTACGGCTGATGTCGCCGCCGTAGCACTTGGCGGTGACGTCTTTGCGCATGGCGCGCACGGTCTCGCGCGCGATGATCTTGCCGCCGATGGCCGCTTGGATGGCCACTTCGTACTGCTGCTGCGGCACGAACTCCTTGAG
Source organism: Polyangiaceae bacterium (assembly GCA_965225775.1). Classification (GTDB taxonomy): domain Bacteria; phylum Myxococcota_A; class Polyangia; order Polyangiales; family Polyangiaceae; genus JAAFHV01. The sequence continues at coordinate 1,432,420 of OZ245328.1, forward strand.
CTTCTCGGCGAGCGAACGGCCGCGGGTGTGGGCGCGGTCTTTGTGCACGATGATGGAGAGCGCGTCGAGCGGCTCGCCGTTCACCAGCATGTCGACCTTCACCAGGTTGCCCGGGCGGTAGTCGATGACCTCGTAGTCCATCGACGCATACCCGCGCGAGGCGCTCTTCAGCTTGTCGTGGAAGTCGAAGAGGACTTCGCCGAAGGGTAGCTCGTAGGTGATGATGAAGCGGTCGTTGGCGGCCGTCATCGCGGTCTGCGTGCCGCGCTTGTCTTGGCAGAGCGTGAGCACCACGCCCACGTACTCTTGCGGCACGTGGATGCTCATCTTCACGAAGGGCTCTTCGATGCGGTCCACGTACTGGAGCGGCGGGAGCTTGGCGGGGTTGTCCACGCGCACGGCTTCGCCGTTGGTTTTGTAGACCATGTAGACCACCGACGGCGCGGTGGTGATGAGGTCCAGGTTGAACTCGCGCTCGAGCCTCTCCTGGATGATCTCCATGTGAAGGAGCCCCAAAAATCCGCAGCGGTAGCCGAAGCCGAGCGCCTCCGACGAGTCCGGCTCGAAGGTGAAGGCTGCGTCGTTCATGTGCAGCTTGTCGAGGGCGTCGCGGAGGTTCGGGTAGTCGGTCGAGTCGGTCGGGAAGATGCCCGCGAAGACCATGGGCTTCACGTCTTTGAAGCCGGGGAGCGCGTCCGTGGCGCGGCGGCTCTCGAGCGCGTGGGTGATGGTGTCGCCGACCTTCGCGTCGTGGACGCTCTTGATGTTGGCTGCGACGAACCCGACTTCGCCCGGGCCGATCTCGTCGAGGGCGACCGCGAAGGGTTGGAAGCTTCCGAGCTCGGTCACTTCGTACTCGGTCTTCGTGGCCATGAAGCGGATTTTGTCGCCCTTTTTGAGCGTTCCGTCGACCACGCGAATCATGACCATGGCGCCGCGGTAGCTGTCGTACCAGGAGTCGAAGATGAGGCCGCGCAGCTTGCCTTCGGGGTTTCCCTTGGGCGGCGGCATCTTCTTCACGATTTGCTCGAGGATGTCGGGCACGCCCACGCCGGTCTTGCCGCTGCACGGGACCGCCTCGGAGCAGTCGAGGCCGATCACGCTCTCGATTTGCGCCTTGGTGCCGTCCACGTCCGAAGAGGGCAGATCGACCTTGTTGAGCACCGGCACGATCTCGAGGCCCTGCTCGATGGCCAGGTACACGTTGGCCAGGGTTTGGGCCTCCACGCCTTGGGTCGAGTCGACCACCAAGATGGCGCCTTCGCACGCCGACAGGCTTCGTGAGACTTCGTAGTTGAAGTCGACGTGGCCTGGCGTATCGATGAGGTTGAGCTGGTACGTCTCGCCGTCGTGCGCCTTGTACTTGAGGCGGACGTTCTGCGCCTTGATGGTGATTCCGCGCTCGCGCTCGATGTCCATCTTGTCGAGGAACTGTTCGCGGGTCTCGCGCTGGGTGAGCGCGCCGGTCACGTCGAGGATGCGGTCGGCGAGGGTGCTCTTGCCGTGGTCGATGTGCGCGATGATCGAGAAGTTACGGATCTTGGACTGCGGGATCGGCATGGGCAGAGGGGGCTTATAGCGAAGATGTTCGCAACGAGAGAGGAAAGCGCGCACCTTTTCGCGATCCTCGCGGGTGGGCGGCGCGGACAATCGCCAGCGCAAGGGCGGCCGTAGGGTCTCCCCGCCCACACGTCGACGGCTGCCCACGATCGCGCGCCGCTCCGGCTCGTTCGATCGCAAGAAGCGTCCCCGAGACGAACCACCGCTTGCACGCCGCACGCCGCACAATCGGTGCGACCAGTGCGACCAGACGCGCTGGGCCCAGGCTCAGCGGGGCTTTGACGGCTTGTCGTCGGTCAGCAGCGACGCCACGTCTTGGCGGCTCTCTCGGCCGTCGCGGTCACGGCGCGGGGCCGGCGACGAGTCTCGGGGCAGCTCGGTCTGGGTCGGACGCTCGTCCACGAGGGGGAGCTGGCCCGGCAGCAAGTGCTGGTAGTGGCGCAGCACGAGGTCGATTCCCTCTCGAATATAGACCGCGACCGGCACCTTCGTACGCTCGTGCAGGAGCTTGAGCTTATCGCTCTGCTCCGGCGTCACGTAGATGGTGGTGCTGATCTTCTTTCTCATCGGAGAGCGGGCCTAACGTTCAAGGCGAGGGGACGAGGAGGGCGGGACGAGGAGGGCGGGACGAGGAGGGCGGGACGAGGAGGGCGAACCACTAGTCGAGACGGGCAGTTCCGACCAGAGGTGTCATCCAGCCCTGATCCGTATGAGCATACACTACGTGAGCATACGTGACGGTCAAGGGGCAATGTTGCTCCAAGTGCATGAGAGGTTGGGTTTTAAGTGTTCGATATTGCGAATATTTCGACTTTTTTGAACCCTGACCCGTCGCCTGAGCCTCGGCGAATCCACGGCGAAGCTTGCTCCGTGACGACGATTCCTCGTAAAGTGCGCTTCGATTGACAAGCCGTGTCTCGGGGGGACTGACCCGCCGAGCACGGTAGCCGCGGTAGCTTGGCCGGTCTTGGCCGGTGCGGGCGGCGTCCGAGGAGGAGACCAGCGTGAACGAGAGAAGCCCGGGCTGGGCGTGGCGGAAGATCGGGACGATCGCGGGGGGCGCTGGAGCTCTGTTCACGACGGTGCTGGTGGCCTCGTCGGGCACGTTGGTCGGATGCGACTCGTCCGAGACCGCCGCAGGCGGCGCCAAGGACCCCTCGAAGTACCGAAACACGTCCATCGTGCACGAGCCGTGCGACGTGAAGTCGAAGAAGGTCGAAGCGCTCGACGCCAACGGCGACGGCAAGCCCGAGGTGCAGCGCGTCTACGACGGCAGCCGCGAGGTGTGCCGCGTCTCCGACCTCAACGGCGACGGTAAGCCCAACATGTACGAGTACTTCGACGCTGACGGCACCACCGTTCGCCGTCGCGAGTTCGACTACGACGACAACGGCGTCGTGAACGAGATCGAGGTCTACGAGGGAGGAAAGCTCGCGCGCCGCGAGATGGACACCACCAACCAGGGCCGCATCGACACCTGGGATACCTTCGACCTCACCACCGGCAAGATCGCCAAGCGTGAGCGTGACTCGTCGCTCGACGGCCGCGTCGACCAGTGGTGGGTGTGGAACGCGGACGGCTCGGTGAACGTGGCGGTCGACCGCGACGGAGACGGCAACCCCGACCCCGAGTCGAGCATTGCCATCGGCACCAACGGTCAGCCGGTCATCGACGGTGGCCCCGCGCCCAAGGCTTCGGCTGCTCCGGCCGCCACCGCTGCAGACGCCTCGGCTCCTCCTGCGGCCTCGGCTCCTCCGCCGAGCGCGCCGACGGCCCCGAGTGTTCCCGATGCGGGCGTCACTCCGCCCGGACCTGCCAAGCGTGGGGGAGCGAAACGATGAGCTTCGTGAACAAGCGTCTTGCGATCTTCGGTCTCACGGCAGCCTTCGCGACTCTCGTCGCGGGGACGGTGGTCGGCTGCGGCGGAAACGAGAACGCGCCCAAGGCCTCGCCGGGCGGCTCGGTCGACCAGAGCAAGTGGCCGTCCGACGACCGCTCGATGTGCAACTACCGCAACAATCCCGAGCTCGAGGTCAGCGAGACCGCCGGACCGGGCGCGATTCGCCCCAACGTGCGGCGCGTTTACAAGGTGTTCGGCGCGGCCGGCGACGCGAAGCACAAGTCGCTCGTTTGCCGTGAAGTGGACACCAACCTCGACGGCATCAAAGACGTGGTCCGCACCTTCAACGCCAAGGGCGAAGCCGTGCGCGAAGAGAGCGATCGCAACTACGACGGCCGAATCGACGTGTGGATCAACTTCGTCGAGGGACGCCTCGCCGAAGAAGACGTGGACACCAACCTCGACGGCAAGGCCGACGTCTGGAAGTTCTACGTCGAGGGCAACCTCCAGCGCATCCGCCGCGACCGCAACTTCGACGGCAAGCCGGACGTCTGGGAAATGTACAGAAACGGCAAGTTGGAGCGCGTGGGCGTCGACGACAGCTACGACGGTCACGTCGATCGCTGGGATCGCGACGAGCAGCTGAAGGCCGAACAAGAAGCGGCCGAGCGTAAGACCCGCGAAGCCATGGAAGCGGCCAAAGACGGCGGAGCCGCGCCGACCCCGGCCGACGGCGGCGCCTCCAAGTAAGCCGAACCGTCGCCCGCGAGAGCCCGCGTCCTTCGGCACCGAAGGAGGCGGGCTCTTCGCCTTTCGAATGGCGGAAAAGCCCTATTTTTCCAGGCGAACGCGAGCCCTTCGCCAACGAAGAGATCCCCACGCGACGAGCGCTACGGCGATCGGGACGAGCGCGCCCAGTGGGGTCTTCAGGCCTTCCCCACGGGCGGCGGATCCGACGGCGCATCCGCCTCCGAGGTCTTCGCCGGAGGGGGTCGCGGCTTCGGGTCCCTGCGGGTCGAAGCGCACGAACACGTGGCTCGTCACCGTGCGTGGCTTCTCGTCCACCAGGACCTCGGCGCGAACGCGCGTCTCGCGTGCGGCGTCCGCGGTGACCACGAGAGACGCTACGAAAGGATCGCTCGTCACGTCTTGCTCCGCTTCGGGGATTCCGTTGCGGACGAAGCGCACGCGGTGGCCGACGCCCCCGCTCACCTCGGCGGTGAAGCGCACGCTGCGGACGGCGAGCGTATCGCCCGGAAGTGCAGAGGGGCCGGAGGTCGATTCGGTACCGAGCTCGACCATCGGATCTTCGGGGCCCTGGAGCTTCACCACGGTGCGGCCGCGCAGCACCGCATCGAGGATGGCCGGGACCGACAGCTCACGTGCGTACACGAGCGTGGTCGGACTGCCGATGGGGCTCGCGAAGGCTCCCGTGCCTTTGCCCGCGGTGTGGTCGTCGCCACCACCGAGAGCCGCCGCGTGCGAGCCACGCTCGAGCAACGCCTCCCACGAGGCCAACGTCGCGTCCAAAAAGAGCCTGGCGCCCTCTTTCTGGCCACCCGTACCGATCTCGTATCCGCCTATTTTCTCGGGAAAAAGCTCGTGCTTCCAGGCGCATCCGATGCACACGTCGCCCAGATCGAGCATGGGGTGGTTGATCGAGAACACCGCGCCCTGGGCGAGCACGGCGTCGGTGGCGGCTCCGATGGTGGCGCTGGGCTGGCCGATGCGGTGATCGACGAATCGGGTGGCGCCGATGGCGTTGGCGTGGCCGGCGTAGGTCGTAAACTCGATCCCGGGCACGAACAGAAAGTCGCTCTGCCGGGCCTGGGCGTCGGCGAAGTAGTCGAGCTGCGTGACCGTGTTGTGGTCGCTCACCTCGACGAAATCGAGCTTCCTCGAGCGCGCGAAGGCGGCGATCTCGTCGAGCGAGGGTTTGGCGTCGGTGCTCTCGCTGGAGTGCACGTGGAAGTCGCCGGCGTACCAGCGCGCTTCGGTTCGCAAGGCGGGGCCGGGAGCGAACGGCTTCCGCTCGGTCTGAGGCGCGAGCGTCGGTGTGTCTCGGAAGCGCACGAGAATGCGGTATTTCGCGGGCGAAGCGACGATCTTCGCTTTCCCGACCACCACCTTGAAGCCTCCACGGTCGAGCGGTCCGGGCACGTAGGCGCGGCTTGCCGCCTTCTCGTTCACCACGACGGGCTCGTCGGTTCCGCCGCCCCAGCCCCGGTAGCCGGCCGCGTCGTCGAGCCCGAAATCGAGGATGTTCGCGTCGGAGAGATCGTCGTGCGCGATCTCGATCTCGCGAGTCCCGGGCGGCACCTCGAACGGAACGAAGAAGTGGTCCGGGCCTTTGGAGGGGACGTCGCCCTCGATGAGCTTCTCGCTGTCCGCGCGCGACGATCGTGAGGCCAGCACGAGCGCCAAGGCTGCGGAGGCGGTCACCATCCCCCGAAGCGAAACGCGGGACGCGAACGGCCGGGTCCTGGGAAATCCTGGGCGTTCGTGGGGCATACGGGGATCCTACACGAGGTTCACCGTGCGGGAACGCGGCGGCGCGTGGACCTCGGCCCTCGCGGCCCCGAACAAACCCGCGCTTTCGACGGAGGGCGTGGGGGCGAACGCTCGCCGCTCGTGCTAAGGCTCCGCCTCATGGCTCAGGAACGACTGCAGAAAATCCTCGCGCGCGGCGGTATCGCGTCGAGGCGCGCCGCCGAAGAAATCATCACGGCCGGGCGTGTGCGCGTGAACGGACGAGTGGTGACCGAGCTCGGGACGCGCGCCGATCCCCGCGCCGACAAGGTCGAGCTCGACGGCAAGCGCGTGGTGGCCGAAGAGGCCATGTACGTGATCTGCCACAAGCCGCGCGGCGTCGTTTCCACGCTGAGTGACCCCGAAGGTCGGCCCACCGTCGCCAGCATGCTCTCGTCCCTGGGAGCCCGTCTTTTTCCGGTCGGACGCCTCGACTTCGCCACCTCGGGGGCGCTGCTCGCGACCAACGACGGCGAGTTCTCGGACGGCCTCTTGCACCCGAAGCGCGCCGTCCCGAAGACCTACGTGGTCAAGGTGAGCGGCATCATGGAGAAGGAGCACCTCGATCGATGGCGCAACGGCGTCACGCTCGAAGATGGCCCCACGCTTCCCGCCGAAGCGAACTTCCTGCGCCACGAAGGGGACAAAACCTGGTTCGAGCTCACCATCAAAGAGGGCCGAAACCAGCAGATTCGCCGTATGGGAGAGGCCACCGGCTTCCCGGTCATGCGCCTTTCGCGCGTGTCGTTCGCCGGTGTGAGCACAGAAGGGCTCGCCCCCGGAGCGGTCCGTCCGCTCACTCGTGAAGAGCTCTACACCTTGAAAAAGGCCTACGGGGTGCCCCGGAAGCTCCCGTCGGCGTTCGAGATCGAGCGCGCCGAAGAAGAAGCCCGCGGACCGAAGCGAGGCGCCGGAGCCGCGCGTCGCGCTCCGAAGGCTCGTCTGTCCGCGTCCAAGGCCCCGCGGAAGACCGCCGGTGGCGAGTACGGGCCTCGCTCGGACGCACGTGTCGAAGGAGGCGAGCGCCGCGATCGGCCGATGGCGAGCACGCGCGGCTTCGGGGCACGCGATAGGCGCGACACGCGGCCCGAGGGCGAACGTCCCGCGGTGCGCCGAGGAGAAGGCTTCGGCGCGGCTCGCGCTCCTCGCGCTGCCCGCGAGGAACGTCCCACGCGGGGACCTGCGCGCCCCGTGCGCGAGGGACACGGCTTCGGCGCTCCGCGCCCCGGTGCGGGCGCACGCGAAGACCGTCCCACTCGAGGACCCGCGCGAGAGGCGCGCGACGAACGCCCGACGGGACCGCGCTCGGGTGGCCGAGGCCCCGCGCGACCCGCTCGCGAAGGAGGCTTCGGAGGCCGTGATTCGGGCCGAGAGGAACGTCCGACGGGACCGCGCTCGGGTGGCCGAGGACCTGCGCGACCCGCTCGCGAAGGAGGCTTCGGAGGCCGTGATTCGGGCCGAGAGGAACGTCCGACGGGACCGCGCTCGGGTGGCCGAGGACCTGCGCGACCCGCTCGCGAAGGAGGCTTCGGAGGCCGTGATTCGGGCCGAGAGGAACGCCCGACGGGACCGCGCTCGGGAGGCCGAGGGCCTGCGCGACCCGCTCGCGAAGGGGGCTTCGGAGGCCGTGATTCGGGGCCGCCCGCACGCGAAGAACGTGGCTCGCGAGGACCTGCGCGACCCGCTCGTGACGACCGGTCTCCGCGAGCTCCGGCAAGGGACGAGCGCGGTTCACGGGCTCCCGCGGCGGGAGGTCGTCGCGGCGATCGTGCGCCGTCCGGCGCGCGTCCCGAAGGTCGCGGCCCCGCGAAGCCGGCCGGAGGCCCGCGTGGTGGTGGCCGACCGGCGGGCAAGGCTGGCAAGCCCGAAGGTCGCGGTCCGAAGCGCCGCGGCTGAGCCGCCGAAGCTCGCGTGAGACGAGGCCTCTTTCGCGTACGCGAGGAGGCCTCGGTCGTTTCGAAACGGTGACTTGTCTCGGTCGCGAGGACTACGGCAGGTAAGCGCTCGCTTCGTGCTCGTTTTTCGCGGTCGGCAGCTCGACCCCGTACGGATCGGTGAACGTCTTGGGGAGCGACCAATCGACGCCGAAGAAGCCGGCCGCGCGCACTTGGGCGCTCCCTAGCACGAGCTGCCCGCGGGCCTGTCCGAGAGAGGCGTCGAACACCACGAAATCGGGGAGGAGATCGGGCAAGGAGAGCGCGCGCAGCGTGCCTTCCGGGCTGGCTCCGAACACCACGGCCACGTAGCGATCGGGGCGCACGGGGTTCGGCCTCACGAAGGCGGCGCCGAGCTCGCGTCCCTCGAACCACGTGGACCCTACACCGATTTTGGCGCCGTCCACCCGAACGGGAAAAGGCTCCTTCTTCTCGAGCTCGCGCACGAGGCGGTTCGAGCGGCTCGATCCGACCAGAAAGAGCGCATGGCCGCTCGCGAGTGGCTCTCCACGTGCGACGAATTCCTCGTCCGACACGATCGGGTAGGCGACGGTCACGCCGGGGCGAACCCGCGCGAAGGCCCGGGCGACACGCTCGTTCACGGCTGAAAATGTAGGGTCTTGCGTGCCGTAGACGAAGAGCAGCGGCTCGTGGAACACGTCTCGGAAGGGGCCCGTGATTCGCCCTTGCTTGACCGTGGGGGGAACGTGTCCCTTCTTCCAGGTCGAACCGTCCCGCACGAGGCTCACGTCTTCTCCGGCGTCGAACACGATCGAAGCGCCGTCGATCACGACCTCCAGTCGAGGCTCGGGGAAGAGCTCGGCGTCGCGCGTGAACGCGACCTCGGCCACGTCGTGGGTCGTGGCCACGATGCGTCCTTTCGCGGCCGCGTGCGCCACCACCTCGCCCCAGGCGTCCGGCTTGGCGAGCGCGCGCACGGTCACCCAGGCGCTCGTGGTCCAGCGCGTCCGTGCCGTGCGGAAGCGCACCCACTTGGGATGTGGCTCGGCTCGGCGCGAGAGCAGCCAACGCGAGGTCTCCGGCTTCTCGTAGGTGCTCTGCCACACGTTGTGACCGAGCACCGGGTGCTCGTGCTTGATCGAAAAATGCAGCGATTCGTAGCGATCGATGAGGACTTTCGAGTTCTCTTCGGGGGTATCGAGCGTGCCGTGGACGATGAAGAGCGGGAGCCCTCCACCGTTCGGTGCCCAGTCGGCGTTCGAGCGCTCTTCGCCGAGAAAGCGCTCCCACGGTCGGAGGCGTTTGCCCATCACGTCGCGGCGGACGAAGGTGCTGTGGTAGCCGCAGAGCGGAGCGGCCGCGGAGAACGCGAACGGATGGCGGAGCGGAACCGCCGCGGCGCCGATGCCGCCCATCGACGGTCCCGTGATGGACACGCGCGAGTCGTCGATCGGGTAGCGGCTCTTCGCAAAGGCGATGGCCTCCATGACGTCGTCTTCGCCGAGCTCTCGGTACATGCCGTTTCCGTGGCCCGAAGGCCCGATCACGAAGGCATCGAGAGGCCCGAGGGGAATCGGATGACGGTCTTCCCACGCGCCGTCGTGGGCGTCGTCGTCCTTGCCGAAGAACCAACGCACCATCTGCATCGGCTTGCCGTTCAAGCCGTGGAGCGCCACGACCAGCGGATAGCGGCGCGTGCCCTCGGGACGGAAGCTCGGTGGAACGTAGACGCCCACCTCGGAGAGCGCGCCGTCCGCGGACGAGACGAAGGCCCGCCGCGACGCGCCCTTCTTCGTGAACGTGGCGTCGACGCCGGCCTCGAGCCCGTGCGCGATTTCGTCCAGATCGCGCGCCTCGAGCTCTTGAGCGGCGCGGTCCGCGTCCGCCTCGGCCACGAAGCCGCGCAAGCGATCGGCGAGCATTTTTACAGCGTTCCGCGCGTGCACGAGCTCGGGAACGCGAGCTTTGTCGCTCTCCAGCACACGCGCGGCCAGCGCGAGGGACGCGAGCACCGCGGGGCTCGGCGCGACGGCTGCTTCTTCACGCGCTGGGCCCACCGTGACCTCGAGCTTGGCCGGGTCGAATCCGCGCTCCACCGAGACGGGCGGAAGTGCTACCCGGGTGGTTCCGGTCGGCGAGGCGAGGCCCGCATCGGCCTCGAAGAGCGCTCTTCCGTCGCGCACGAGCCGAGCGAAAACGCGCCGATCCGTGCTCGCGAGCGTGCCGTCCGGGAACGATACGGCGACACTCGGCGACAGGAAAAGACCGCTCGGATCGAGCGTTCGGCGCACGGTGATGCGTGGGGCAGGGGCGTAACCCGGCACGCCTTTCAAGGCGCCGGGCAGATGAACCGTCACGCCGGGCGCGCGAAGGAACGTTTCTCCCACGAGGCGCGCCGACAGCTGCCAGGCTCCGTCGCGCTGGTGCAGCTCGACGGTGATCACGTGCTCCCCCGGTGTAAGATCGAGCGGTACCGCGTCGTCGTCGTCGCGGGGCGGACGAGGTTCGTCGCGCGTGAACAGCGCCTGGCCGTCGAGGTAGACGCGCACGCCGTCGTCCGCGCCGAGCAAGAGATGCGCGCGCACGCGGCTCGACGCGGTGAGCGCCACACTCGCGTACGCGAGGGCTTCCCCGCGCGGCTTCAATCGATCGCGGAGGTCGAGCACACCAGCCGAGGCCGGCACGAACACGGCACGGGCCGGGCAATCCGTGCAGGGTGCACGCAAAAGCGCATCGAGCGTTTTCGGCGGCTCGGGCATGCCGTCGGGCCGCTCTCCGAGCGAAAGGCGCGCGCCCTTCGGAGCTCGTTTGGGCTCGAAAGGTCCGGTGAGGAGGAAGGTCGAGAGACGACCGTCTTCCGGGAGATCGACGTGCAGGTCGCCCGATGTCGCGTCCGCGCGCGCGGAGCTCTCGGCGAAGGCCCCGGGGCCGACGACGAGCGCTGCCACCGAGGCGAGGAACGCGTGACGAACCGGCGCGGACCCGAGAAGGTACCGCGCCGGACGTCGCTCGAGCCCCCCCGAAGCCATCAGGCCTTCATTCGAGCCCTTGCGCGAGCGTCTTCGGTTCCTCGCGGAAGAGAATCTCGACCTTCTTGGAGTCGACGATGCGGGTGACGATGCCGTCGCCGAACTTCGAGTGGCGGATGAGCTCGCCCTCGGTGAAGGTCTCGGTCACCTTGTAGGCGCGGAACTCGGAGGGGGTCTTTCCGCTGACGGCTTTCTCCCAGAAGCGCTCGCGTCCGAGGCGCTCTTCTTCGGCGCGAATCGCGGCCGCTCGTGCGCCGCCGGGCGCGCGCGGGCTGGACGACCGCGAGCTCGAGCCCGAGCTGGTCGACTTGGGCGCGCGCGCTTCTTTGGCGGCTTTTTCGCCCGGCATACGCGGGCGGTAGTTGTGATGCGAGCCGCAGGTCGAGCACTCGACGCGCACGGGCTGGGTTCCGACCATCGCGATGATGCGGTGGTTCAAGACCATTTTGCACTTGGTGCAGTAACTGTCGATTTCCCCGCCCGTTTTGATGGCTTTCGTCATTCTGGCAGGGGCTTCCTAGCATAGACGCGACGTCAGCTGCGACGGATCTTCGGCAATTGTCCGGAACGAAAATCGATGTGCAGTCCACCACTGCGCGCCTCGCGCTCCGAATCGCCGTCGTCGGAGTCGGGCGGCGGCCGTGAATCCCGGGTCTCACGGGGGTGGTCGTCCCGCTCTCGCTCGTGCTCGCCGTCGTCGCGCTCTTTCGGGTCGCCCTTCGAGGAAGGTGGAAGCGGTTCGTCCTCGGCGCCGTCACGATCCGACTCGTGATCGCGGTCCTTGTGATCACGGTCCTTGTGATCGCGGTCCCTGTGATCGCGCTCGTTTTTTTGCTTCGACTTGGGCGCTTCGTCGTCGTTGGGGCTGAAGCGGATGGTGGTGTGGATCTCGAATTTGACCGTGGTGAGCAGCTTCCGAAGCTCGGACGAGAGGTTCGTCGCCTCGAGGAAGGACCGCACCTCGCCGGCGACCACGCGCACGATGCCGCTCTTGGTCTCGTCGACCTGGTGCAGCACGTACGACGAGAATTCCTTGGGAATCTTGTCGCCGACGAAGCTCCGGAGGTTCTCCGGCGCCTCCTGCGCGCGCTCTTTTCCCCTTTGGGCAGCGCGCTTCAGGATGTCCGGGATGACGCTGTCCAGTCGGCTCTTCTTTTCGTCGTCGCGATCGGCCACGCCGGAGCATTAGCCCCATCCGGCGCGCATTTCCAAAGGCCCGTCAGGCCGCGCGCAAAATACGCTCGATCCCCATGGCCGTGCTGGTGAGCGTCTCTTCGCTGGCCGCGCCGCGCGCACACAAGAAGACCGGGCCGTCCGAGTAGGCGACCTCTCGCACGAAGAGCGCCTTGCGGACCGCCTCGAGTCGGGAGGGGAGCTCGTGGCCTTCGTCGGCGAGAAGAGGCGCGTACGCCGCGAGCTCCTCGCAGATGGCCCACGAGCCGGCGCCAGCGACCACGATCCCGGACTCGTCGGCCAGGACCACCGCGTCGAGGTCGTCGCGCGAGCGCGCCTGGGTGAGCTGGTAGTGGAGAGCTACCAACGGGTCACAGCTCCGGTTCTTGCGTCGCTCGGGGGTCGTCATGAACGCGAATTTTCCCGCCTTCGGCCTCCGGGGCCAACTTCGCGGTGCGTGAGTCTTCCGGAAAGCATACGGATTGTGTGGAAGCTCGCGGCGTGGCAAAGGTCGAGAGTACCGAGAGGAGCGTCCCTGAGATCATGCTGGAAGCACGAAAACGTGAGGTTTATGCGGCACGTCGGGTCGAGGTCGCCAAGGCGATGCAGGCGGCGTCTCCGGGCTCCGTCGCGGTATTCCCGTCCACTCCGGTCTGGCACCGTAACAGCGACGTGGAGCACGAGTACCGCCAAGACTCGGACGTGCATTTCCTGAGCGGGTTCGTCGAGCCCGAGAGCGTGCTCGTGATCGTGGCCGGCGAGAATGGCCCGAAGACCACACTTTTCGTGCGTCCGCGCGACCCCGAACGGGAGATCTGGGACGGCGTGCGCGCGGGTGTCGATGGCGCCAAGGCCCACTTCGGGGCGGACGAGGCCTTCCCCATCTCCGAGCTCGGGGTGGAGCTTCCCAAGCTGCTCGAAGACCGCGATCGCCTTTACTACCGCGCCGGCCGGGACCGTGCCTTCGACGACCGCATGTTCGCCGCGCTCGACCGAGCCCGCGCTCGAGCCAAGCTCGGCCACGGTTTTCCGACCGAGATCGTCGATCCGGCCACGGTCGTCCACGAGCTCCGCCTCCACAAAGACCAAGAGGCGCTCACCAACATGCGTCGCGCCGCGAAGATCACGACCGTGGCCCACAAGGCCAGCATGGCGGCCGTTCGTCCCGGCATGTACGAGTACGAAATCGAGGCCATTTTGCTCGATACTTTCCGCAAGAACGGCTCCGAGCGCGCGGCGTACGGCAGCATCGTCGGCTCGGGCCCCAACGCGACCGTGCTGCACTACCGCTCCAACGATCGGCTCATGGCCGAGGGCGAGCTGCTGCTCATCGATGCAGGGTGCGAATACGGGTATCATGCGAGCGACGTGACCCGCACGTTCCCGGTGTCCGGCAAGTTCACCGAGCCCCAGCGCAAGATCTACGAGCTCGTGCTCGCGGCGCAGCTCGCCGGCTTCGCCGTGACCAAGCCGGGCTCCACCCTGGACGCCGTTCACGCGGCCTGCGTCGAGGTGCTCGCGAAGGGGCTGCTCGAGCTCGGGCTCTTGAAGGGCACGCTCTCCGAGGTCCTCGAGACCACCTCCTATAAGCGCTTCTATATGCACAAGACCAGCCACTGGCTGGGCATGGACGTGCACGACGTCGGCCGGTACCACACGGCACGGAAGGCGCGGCCGCTGGCGCCGGGCATGGTGCTCACGGTCGAGCCCGGCCTCTACGTGAACGCCCACGACGAGACCGTGGCGCCCGAGTGGCGCGGCATCGGCGTGCGCATCGAAGACGACCTGCTCGTGACCGAAAGCGGCTACGAGAACCTCACCGCCGAGATCCCCAAGACGGTGGCCGAGGTCGAAGCGGCCTGCGCGCGCTGAGGCTAGTGAAAATCAGGCCTGAACGTCAGGCCCTCGGAGGCTCGGGAGACGGCGGTACGTCCGCGCTCTCTCGGGCCTCTCGCGTTTGGCGTCGCAGCGCCCAGACATACGCGAGGCCGCCGATGACGAGCCCGAGCACGACGCCAACCAACAGCGAGCCCAGGGTCCAATCGAGCAGCAGGGTGGGGGCCTCGTCGAGCACCGTCTCGCGCCGCAGCTCCACGGTCTTGCCCGTGCGCAAGTAGCGGGAGCATTGGATCTCGGCGATCACGATGAACGGCATGATGAGGAAGTTCGACACGCGCGAGCCGAGCCACGCGTAGAGGCGGTTTCGCTTGCAGACCGTGGCGAGCAAAAACGCGACCCAACCGTGGATGCCTACGGCCGGCGTGCAGCCGGCGAACACGCCCAAGAACACCGCCTCACCGACCTCACGAGGGTTCGCGCGCTCGGTCTTCGCGCGATGCCAGAGCCGCTTCACGAGCCTTCGTGTCTTCTTCCAAAGACGTCGGGAGCGCGGCATTTTCGAGGGCGTGAGCTCCACCGGATCTTCCGTCTACCAGGTTTCCGGACGCGATCTTGCGCGGAAAAATGGGCGTTCGGGGGTGTCCTGGTTCACCATGCGGGGGTGGACCTCGATCAAGCGGTAGTGGCGTTCGAGACCTTCCTCGCCGCGGAGAAGAACGCGTCGGTGCACACCGTGGCCGCTTACGGGCGTGACCTTCGTGCGCTCGCCACCTTCGTGCGCGCGCGTCGCAACCTGGGGGAAGAGGCTCTTGTGCCGCTCAAGGTGGTCGACCTCTACGTGCTTCGTGCCCACCTCGGCGACCTGGCACGCACTCACGCGCCGCCCTCGATCGCCCGCAAAATGGCCGCGATTCGTGCGCTCTTTCGCTTCCTCGTCGATCGGGGCCACGTCGCGTCGAGCCCCGCGGACGAGCTCGCGAGCCCCAAGGTCAGGCGGCCCTTGCCCACGTTCCTCTCGGTGGACGCGGCAAAAGAGATCGTGGAGACCCCCGAGGCTTCGGAGGGCGCCGTGGCCGCACGTGACCGCGCCGCGCTCGAGCTTCTCTACGGAGCCGGCGTGCGCGTGAGCGAGCTCGTGGGCCTCGATCTGGGGGATCTCGAGCTCTCGGCAGGCCGCGCACGGGTGCTCGGCAAGGGCAAAAAAGAGCGTCTCGTGCCCTTCGGCGACGCTGCGAAAGACGCACTTCG
This sequence comes from Polyangiaceae bacterium, assembly GCA_965225775.1. Lineage (GTDB taxonomy): Bacteria > Myxococcota_A > Polyangia > Polyangiales > Polyangiaceae > JAAFHV01. Next base: position 1,447,533 of record OZ245328.1, read on the forward strand.
TGCTTGGCTCGATGTCCGCGCCGAGCTCGCGCATCCGCGTACGGGTGCGCTCGATCCCAAGGCGCTCTTCGTGTCGGTCCGTGGGCGTAGGCTCAACGTGCGCTCGGTTCAGCTCTTCGTTCGCGCCTACGGAGCCAAAGGGGCAGGACGGGCCGACCTTCATCCACACGCGCTTCGGCACACCTGCGCCACGCACTTGCTCGACGGCGGCGCCGACCTGCGCGCCATCCAAGAAGTGCTCGGGCACGCCTCGCTCTCGACCACGCAGCGCTATACCCACGTCTCGGTGGAGCACTTGCTCGCGGTCTACGACAAGGCTCATCCGCTCGCGCGCGGCTGAACACGGTAGGGGCTTCGAGAGGGGTCGTAGGCGAGCACGGAGCAGCTGGCCGGAGGCCCGTCAGGCCGGAATCGCTCGAATTTCGCCCGTAGGCGTGAGATAGAGCCCTTCGTGCTTTCCGGGATAGCTCGTCGCGTAGCGCTCTCGCTCGGGGGTGCGGCTCTCGCCGCGGCGCTGGTGGCGCTGCTCGAGGCTCGGCACGCCGCCGACGTGGACCACGAGCTTCCGGCGGCCGCGGCGCTCTTCCCCGCCGAGCTCGGCCTGCTCGCGCCCCTCGTGCTCGTCCTCGGGCTCGTGGTCGCCGCGGCCACCCTCTACTTCGAGCCGCGCGAGCTCGAGTCCCCGCGTGATCACCTTCGGCGCCTGCAGACGCTCCCGGTGCTTTCGCGCTCGCGTGTGGCGGCCATCGTGCCGCTCGTGATCGTGGCCGCGTTCACCTTCGTGGTGGTCGCGGCGCACCTCGGCAAAGCCCGCCTCGCGGAAGGAAAACCAGCGGAAGCAGGGGTCTTGCTGGGCGCGCAGACCTTGGGCCTCCTGGTGGTGCTGGGGGCGCTCGTGCTCGCGCTCGCGCCTCCGCTTCGTAAGCTCTTGGCGCACGCGGCCGAGAAGCACACCTCGCTGATCGACCCGGTGGTGACCGGCGCGCTCGCTCTCCTTCTGGTGACGGTCTTCTTCGCGATCGGCGTGAGCACCGGCAATACGAGCGGCGAGGGTGCGCATGCGCTCGCGATCCTCGGGGTTCTGAAGCGCGCCGAGCTCGATCTCACGCCGGTTGCGCACGCCCTCCTGCTGATGGTCGGGGCGTATGCGCTGCCCGTGCTGGTTCGTCACGTCAAAGGCGTCACGGCGCCTGCCCTCGGTCTCCTGGTCGCCCTCGGTTGCGTCGCGCTTTCCGTGCGTGACGCGAAGGACCTCGACGCTCGGCCCGAGGTGGCGCGTGGGCTAGCTAGGTACGCTTCACTCGGGAAAATCGGCCTCGGCGTGCTGCGTAGCGTCACCGATCGCGATCACGACGGGGCCTCGCCGCACTTCGCCGGCGGCGACTGCGACGACCACGATCGCACGCGCTACCCCGAGGCGGTCGACGTGCCCGGCAACGGCATCGACGAAGACTGCTCGGGCGCGGATACTCCCTTGCCCAAGGCCCCCGAGAAGCCTGCCACGCCGGTCGCACCGCAGAAAAAGAAGCGCCGTCTGAACGTGGTGCTCATCACGGTCGACACGCTGCGCATCGACCTCGGCTTCATGGGGTACCCCAAGCCGGTGAGCCCCAACATGGACAAGCTCGCCGCGAAGAGCACCGTGTTCGAGCGCGCGTACGCCATGGCCTCGTACACGGGCAAGAGCCTCGGCCCGCTGCATATCGGCAAATACCCGAGCGAAACCTTGCGCGACGGCGGTCACTTCAACGTGTATTCGCCCAAGAACGTCTTCGTGGCCGAGCGCGCTCGAGAGGCTGGCTACGCGACGCTGGGCGCCATGTCGCACTTTTACTTCCGGCCGAGCTCGGGCCTCAACCAGGGGTTCGACCGCTGGGACCTCAGCGCGATTCCGCCCGGTCTCGCCGATAACGACAATTCGGTCTCGAGCGAAGCGCTCTCCAACGTGGTGCTGAAGATGCTCGCCGATCCCTCGGGCACGAGCGCGAAGAGTGCCGGTGCGGACGCCGGGGCAATCGATGCCGGGAACGATGGGGAGGCGTCCGATGCCGGAGCTCCCGCGGAGAAGCCGTTTTTCGCCTGGTTTCACTACTTCGACCCGCACGCCCAGTACGCGCCGCATCCCGATGCTCCGGCCTTCGGCGAGGGCGAGAAAAGCCCCGCGGCTTGGGTGCACGCCCAGTACGACGCCGAGGTTTGGTACACGGACAAACACGTGGGCCGGGTGCTCGATGCCATCGCGCAATCGCCCTGGGCGGACAACACGGCCATCGTGCTCACGGCGGACCACGGCGAGGCGCTCGGGGATCACTCGATGAGCTGGCACGGCTCGGAGCTCTGGGAGAGCCTCGTGCGGGTGCCCCTGGTCGTCTACGTGCCGGGCGTCGCGCCGCACCGCGTGCCCGTGAAGCGCTCGCACATCGATTTGGCGCCAACGTTGCTCGAGCTCATGGGCATCGAGGCTACCGAAGGCGAGCTGTCCGGTGAGAGCCTGATGCCCGACGTGGACCCGGCTCCGGGCGCTACTCCTGTCGAGCGCGACGTGTACATCGACATGCCCATCGGGCCCTTCAACGGTACGCGCCGCGCCCTCATCAGCGGCCCCACGCCCGGCATGAAGCTGCTCAACCTGGGCGGCGCGCAGTATCAGCTGTTCGACCTCGCCACCGACCCCGGTGAGCTCAAAGATCTCGCGAAAGACAAGGAAAAGCTCGAGCCCATGAAAGCGGCCATGCAGAGCTTCCGCGCGCGCCTCCACGAGATTGAAGTGAAGCCCGCCGAGAACTGAGGTCGGTCGCGAGCCTCGCACGTCGCCCTGGAGGTTCCTCGTCCTCGGTCGCGTGATACAAATCGTACATGGCCTTGTTCGAGCTCGCGGTCCTCTTCCAGCTCGCGTCCGAGCCGCGCTTCGGCACCGCGCGCCCCACCGAGTGCGCGAAGGCCGACGGCGCGAGCGGCACCAACGCGTGGGAACGAGCGAAGTCTCCCGAGCTTCGTGCGTATTGCGACAAGCTCGCCAGCGCCACGTCGCAGCTCGTCGGTTCGGGCGCAGTCTCTCCGGAGGTCCTCACGCTCGCGGAAGAAGCAGCGAAGGCACGTCCCGAGAAGGCCGCGCCCCACGTCCTGCGAGGGCGCGCCCTCGCGCGTCTCGGGCGCCATCAAGAAGCCCTCGCGGCCTTCGAAGAAGCCAAAAAACGCGACGAACGCGCGCTCGATGAGCCTCGCGCGCTCTTCGCATGGGCGCACGGTTCGGCGCGCGCAGGGCGTCACCAAGAAGCCCTCACCGCGTTTCGCGCGCTGCTCCCGCGGGCCTCGCAGCTCGACGCGCAAGAGCGCGCGCAGGCCTACGTGGAGACCGGGCTCCTCTTGCTCGCCCGCGGCCCGCGCGACCTCGACGACGCACTCTCGGTCCTTCGCCAGGCGCGTCGGGAAGCCCAAGAGTCGCTGCAAATCGTCGGCGTCTTGGGGCTCGGCTTGGCGCTCGATCGGGCAGGGGAGCACGAAGAGGCCCGCGCGCTGCTCGCCGAGCGGGGCTCGCGCGAGCCTCGGCGCCTCGAAGCCGCGCTCTCCGATGCGCGCGTCCGCGAAGTGCTCGCCGCGTCGTCGGATCCGGCGGAAGAACACGCCCTGCGCGCCACCCTCTTGGAAGACGCCGAGCCTGGTCGCGCCATCGAGGCCTACCGCGCGTATCTCGACAAAAGCCCTCAAAAACCCTGGGAAGCGCACGCACGCAAGCGCATCGAGGCGCTCTCCGGCAAACGTGGCTCGGGTCCGGTCAAGGCCTCGTCCACCTCGGCGGGCTCGAGCGCCGGGAGTGCATCCCCCGTCCCGACGCCCGCTCCCGCAAAGCCGTCGAAGCCCCCGGCGGCTCTCAAAAAAGGCATCACGCCTTGAACGTGCGAAGGCGCGCGCGCGTCGCCCTCGTGGGGCTTCTCGGTGGGCTGATTTCGCTCGTATCGTCGCTCGGACCAGGCGAGTCGCCTGCCTTGGCGGACACCCCGCCGAGCATGTGGGAGAGCGCACGCGTGCCCGGAGCCCGCGAGCGCTACGCGCTCCACGTGCGCATCGCGGAGCTGCTCGAGTCCAACATTCGCAGCGAGCTCGCCAAGTTCGGAGTGCTCGATCGCGCGCGCACGGTGCTGGAAGAAGTGGACGCCGAGCACAGCCCCGATCCGCGCCTGCGCTTCGACTTGGGCGAGGTGTACTACCTGCTCGACCTCAACGAAGAGGCCATTCGCGTGCTCGCCCCCGCGATTCGCGCGTTCGAGTCGCACCCCGGCGCCGAACGTGCGCTCGGCATGCTCGCGTATGCCTACGCCAAGCTCGATCGCTCGCGGGAAGAGCGTGACACGTACACCCGCTACCTCGAGAAGTTGGTCGAGCCCCGCATGCGCGCGAGCGCGCTCATGAACCGCGCCGAAGCCGATATGCGCCTCGGCGACCTGTCCTCGGCCATCCGCGGTTACGACGACGCCCTCGCCGAAATCGCGCCGTTTTCGGGCGCCGAAGCGCACCACACGACTGCGCTCGCGACTTGGGGCCTGGCGCTGGCGCTCGACCGTGCCGGCGAGACCGGGCGCGCCAAACGCGAGGCCGCGCAGGCCGCGGCGCTCGACCCCAAACTGGTCATCATCGGGGACCAACAATCCGTGTTCTTCGTGCCCGAGTACGAACGTCTCGCGTACCTCGCGCTCGGCTCGAAGGCCCTCGCCGAGTGCACGACCGACCCCCGTGAGGTGCTGCTCTACCGTCAGGGCCAAGCGCTCTACTGGAAGACCTACGTGACGCGCGCGACCACGAACGAGCGCTGGCTCCCGCACGCCAAGGCGCGCCTCGCGGAGGCCGAAAAGGCGCTCTCCGTCGCCGAAAAAGCGGCCAAGAAGGCCCCCGTACGCGTCCCGGACGACCCCGAGAAGGTCTTCACGTTTTGACCGTGCGCACCGTGTCCTCTCGTCCCCTCGTGATGCGCGACGCTGCCCACCGAGCCCGCGTGAAGACCGTGCTCGACGACGTGCGCGCCACCTGCGACGCAGCCGCCCGCCGCGAGAAGGACCCCGTCTCGTTCGTGCATCGCTTCGCCGTGCGCGCTGATCGCGAGCTCGTCGGTCTGCTCGCGGCCTCGCTCGCCTTCGGCAACGTGACCACCATCCGGCAGAAGCTCGAGGAGATCCTCGCTCGACTCGAGCGCGTGCCGAAGAAAGGCTCACTCGCCGAGCGCTGCGACCATCTCCCGACCCTTCTCGGCGCGCTCGAGGGCTTCGTCCACCGACTGTTCCGCGGCGAAGACGTCGCGCGACTCTTGTATGGTGCACGGGTCTGCCAGCGGGAAGCGGGCAGCCTGGAAGCAACGTTTTCCAGCGCACTTTCGCGTGCACGCGCGGAGGGACTGGCCGAAGAAGATCTCGTGTGGGAAGCCGCGGCGTCGCTGATCGACGCCATTCGGACGCGCGGCGGGCTCGACCTCCCCACCACGCGTCGCGGCCCTCGCCATCTCTTGCCCGACTTACGGGCGGGCGGGGGAGGCAAGCGCTTCTTCCTTTTTTTGCGCTGGATGGTGCGCCCCGCCGACGGCATCGACCTCGGCGTGTGGAACGTGCCTTCGCGCGTGCTGGAATGTCCGGTCGACACGCACATCCTGAAGCTCGGACGAAACCTCGGGTTTACCGCGCGCAACGACGCGGGCAAACGCACCGTGCAAGACATCACGCGTGCGCTGCGGCTCTTCGACGCCGAAGACCCGGTCAAATACGACTTCTCGCTTTGCCATCTCGGGATGTCGGTGCGCTGCCGAGAGCGCTACGTGCCGGAGGTGTGCTCGGGCTGTGCAGCGCGAGAGGCATGTCGACACGCTCGAAAGGCCGAAGCTCGCGCGAAGCCGAGGAGCTAGAGCGCCAATCCGCTCAATTCGGTCGGCTTTTCGACGATTTGCGTCGCCGTGCTTCGTTGCTCCTCCTCGCCTAGGCGCTCTAGCCCCGGTCTCGTTGGGGAAGGCTTGCCATGAAATGCCGTAAAACCAGCAGGTCGCGCGCCCGGGGGCGACACCACGTCCTACCGTTCGACCCGAAAGCCCACATGGTCACGGGAACGGCGTGGACTTTCCCACGCAATCCATGCGAGCCTTGAAGGCTGAAACGCGCCGCCATGCCCGAAAACAAGAAAGAATTTCCTCTCGACGCCCTCCGGACCGACGGTTGGTTCGAGCGCATCGGAGAGGGCATCGGAAGCTTCCACGCCCTGTGTGAGATCGTCGGCGAGCGCTTTCTCGCGTTTTCGATCATCGTCGGTGCGCGCATCACCGCGCTCACGGTCGACCGTCGCAGCCCCGATCAAACCCTGGTGGATTTCGTGGTGGGCGGAGCGGAGGCCGAAGGCGACCTCGAGCCCCAGCGCCTCACGTTGGCCGACTTCCGCCGCCGCCTCGTGGGCGCGCTCCTCGTCGAAGAAGAGCGCCGCGCGCAGCTCCCCGAGCGCGAGACCGACGTCGAGGCCATCCAGCTCTTCATCGGCGTTCGCTACCTGCTGCTCGCGCCGCTCTACGGCTACTCGCTTCAGAAGCTCATCCTGAAGGGCACCACGGCCGAGCTCTACGTCTCGCACGACGGCGACGACGAAGTGCACGAGGTCGAAGCCTTCCGCGCCAAGGTCAGATCGCAGGTCCGCGAAGAGCTCGACCGCGTGGCCACCGGCTCGCGCAACGCCATCGACCTCTCCAAGGTCGCCGACGCCGAGACCGCCGCCGCTAAAGGCGAGTGGCCGAAGGTGGTGGCCATCCTCGGCACGTGGCCTGCTCCGCTCGCCATCTTCCTGCGCACCCCCGAAGGCCAGATGCTCGCCCCCGAGGCGCGCACCATCATCGCCAAGGGGCTCGGGTTGCTCGGGTCGGCGTGCGTTCACCTCGGTGAGCTCGAACAGGCCGAAGAAGTGTTCCGAATCGGCATTCAATACGCCCAAGAGGGCATCGCCGCGGCGGACCTGTTCCGTCGTCTCGGTGAAGCCTTGCTCGTCTCGCAGCGTCCAGGAGAGGCCATCGGTCCGCTCCGCCGTGCCATCGCGTTCGGCGGTCGCCCCGAAGAGGTCATGCCTCCGCTCGCGCGCGCCTTCGTTCGGCGCGAGCGTTACGTCGCCGCGTACGTGTGCCTGCGCGATGCGCTCGCGGCGGGCGTCCCCGAGAAAGACCTGGCCGACGAGATTCGCACGGTCGAGTCCAAGCTCGGTCCGCCGCTGACCGCGTGGAAAGCGCGACTTCTCGAGAAGTCCTGATCGAGCGCAGGCCGTCGAGGAGAGTCGAGCGAGAGACGCGCCAGGGAGCAGACCCCTGGCGCTTTCGTTTTGTCTGCGCGGAAGGCATTTCGAGGCACGAAAAGGTCGGGTACGTTTTCGCGCATGGCGAAGACGATCCTCGTGTGTGGGCACGGTCCAGGCATCTCCGACGCGGTCGCGAAGAAGTTCGGCGCCGAAGGATTCCAAGTCGCGCTGGTCGCGCGTCGCGCAGAGAAGCTCGACGCCGCGGTCAAGTCGCTCGAGGCCGCCGGCGTGAAGGCCAAGGCTTTCCCGACCGACCTCTCCGACTTCGGCGCCGTCAAAGATCTGGTCAAGGCCGTGCGCTCGACCTTGGGCCCCATCACCGTGCTCCACTGGAACGCCTACGCGGGCCTCGCCGGAGATCTCACCACCGCCGATCCCGCCGACCTTCGGAAAGGCTTCGACGTCTCGGTGACGAGCCTGGTCGCCGCCGTCCAAGAGTCGCTCGGCGACCTCCGCAGCCAGAAAGACAGCTCGGCCGTGCTGGTCACCGGCGGCGGCTTCGCATTCTACGACAAGAACGTCGATGCCGCGGCCACGCAGTGGAGCTCGATGGGCCTCGCGGTTGGCAAGGCCGCGCAGCACAAGCTCGTGGGCCTGCTCTCCGCCAAGCTCTCCGGAGAGGGCATCTACGTGGGTGAAGTGGTGGTGCTCGGCATGGTGAAAGGCACCGCGTTCGACTCCGGACAAGCCACCATCGAGTCCGCCGACATCGCCGCGAAGTTCTGGGAGATGTACGGCTCGCGCTCCACGCTCTCCACGAATTTCGGCTGAAATCATGGCCATCCTGAAGATTGCCTCCATCGGGCATCCGGTCCTGCGCGAGGTTGCTAAGACGCTCACGCGCGACGAGCTGCTCTCGGCCGAGATGCAGACCTTCATCGACGATCTCGTCGAGACCATGCGCGACGCCAACGGGGCAGGGCTCGCCGCACCGCAGGTTCACCGGAGCGTGGCCGTCTGCGCCATCGAGGTGAAAGACAACCCTCGTTACCCCTACAAGCCGAACATCCCACTCACCGTGCTGGTGAACCCCGAGCTCACGCCTCTCGGCGACGAGACCTTCCTGAACTACGAAGGCTGCCTCAGCGTGCCCAATTTGCGCGGTGAGGTGCGCCGCGCGGCGCGACTCCGCGTGAAGGCCTGGAACCGCCGAGGCGAGCCTCTCGATTTCGAGGTGGCCGGCCTCTCGGCGGGCACCTACCAACACGAAGTCGACCACCTGCTCGGCAAGGTCTTTATCGACCGCGTGGAAGACTCACGCTCGCTCTCCACCTGGGCGGACTTCGACCGGTTCCACAAGGATGCCTTCGTCACCCGGGCCAAGGCCGTGGTGGCCAAGTACGGCTCCTGAGCGGCCCCCCCTCGACGGACGGCAAGATTCGCCGCAAGACCTGGGGACCTTACCCCCCATTGAGGGCCTTCTTTCCCTGCATTCCACGTGCCTTTGCCCGCGCGCCTCGTTGACACTAGCAAGCGAAGCTTCTACACACGCGAAAGCGGGTTTTTCCCGCCCGACCTTCCGAAAGCCACGAGATGACCAACGAAACGTCCGTGTTCGCCCTCTACGCGCCCATGTTCATCATGATCGCGGTGGCCGGCCTGCTCGCCAGCTTGTTCTTCGCGGGCGCTACTTTTCTCGGCGGAAAGCTCAAAGAGACCCGCGAGAAGATGCTCCCGTACGAGTGCGGCTCGGAGAGCTCCGGCGGCAATCACCTGAAGCTCTCGGTCAAGTTCTACCTGACCGCGATCCTCTTCGTCGTCTTCGACATCGAAGCGGTCTTCATCTACCCGTGGGCGGTTCAGTTCAAGTCGCTCGGATGGATGGGCCTCGGCAGCATGTTCGGCTTCTTGGCCGTCGTGGTCGTCGCCCTCGTGTACGTGGTCAAGAAGGGCGCCCTCGAGTGGGAGCACTGAGTCATTCCGGCGCGCTCGAATCGCTGCGCGCCAGCATCGTAACGTTCCGAAAAAGCTGAGGATTCTGTGGCCAAATCCCAAGTCACCCTCGAAGGTACCGAGGCCGGTTTCGCGACCACTCGTCTCGACGCTTTGCTGAACTGGGCGCGTAAGTACTCGCTCTTTCAGTATCCGTTCGTGACCGCCTGCTGCGGCATGGAGTTCATGTCGGTCGCGGGCCCGCGCTTCGACCTCTCGCGCTTCGGCGCCGAGGCCCCGCGTTTTTCGCCCCGCCAAGCGGACCTCCTCTGGGTGGTCGGCACCATCAGCCAGCGTCAGGCGCCCGCGCTCCGCCGCATCTACGAGCAGATGATGGAGCCCAAGTACGTTCTCGCGTTCGGAACGTGCGCGAGCTGCGGTGGCTTCTACGACAACTACACGACCGTCGCGGGCATCGACAAAATCATCCCCTGCGACGTGTACGTGCCCGGCTGCCCGCCTCGTCCGGAAGGCGCCCTCGACGGCCTCTTGCTCCTCCAGGACAAGATCGCTCGCGGCGACCGTAAGCCCGGCATCGTCAAGCCGCGCGAAGATCCTCTGAAAGACCTCGTGACGCTCCGCAAGAAGGGCGAAAAGGAAACCTCGCCGTGAGCCAGTTCGTCCTCGATCGCCTGAAGGCCAAATTCGGCGACGCCATCCTCGAGACCCACTCCGACTTCGGCGACGACACCGCCGTGGTGAAGCCCGAGTCCTGGAAGGCCATCTGCCAGTTCCTCCGCGAAGACTCGGCCATGTCGTTCGACATGATGACCGACCTCTGCGGCGTCGATTACCCCGAGCGCCTCCCGCGCATGGAAGTGGTCGCGCACCTCTATTCGATCGCGCGGCACCACCGCGTGCGCCTCAAGACGCGCATCGGCGACGCCGAGCTCGGCACGGTCGAGCTCGACAGCGTGGTCTCCATCTGGAAGACCGCCAACTGGCTCGAGCGCGAGACCTACGACATGTCCGGCGTCATTTTCCGGGGCCACCCGGACCTCCGTCGCCTGCTCATGTACCCCGAGTTCGTCGGGCATCCGCTCCGCAAGGACTACCCCGCGAACAAGGCCCAGCCGCTGATCGAGTACCGCACCGAAGAAGAAGCGGGCCTCCCCCTCGACAAGCAGGCACCGTTCGGCCCCGACGAAGGCATGAGCTTCGGTCGCCGCTCGTACACGCGCTCGGAAGAAAACTGAAGGAAAGCTGACATGGAGCCGATCGATCTCGATCTCGAAGAAAGCGAGCTGGAGCTCCCCGCGGAGCCGATGCGCCTCAACATGGGCCCGTCGCACCCGGCGATGCACGGCACCGTGCGCATGGTGGTCGAGCTCTCGGGCGAGACCATCGACAAGGTCGACGTGCAGATTGGGTATCTGCACCGCGGCTTCGAGAAGATGTGCGAACGCGGCACGTGGGCGCAGGTTTTCCCCTACGCCGACCGCCTGAACTACGTCTCGCCCATGCTCAACAACGTGGGCTACGCGCTCGCGGTGGAAAAGCTCTGCAGCATCCAAGTTCCGGATCGCTGCCAGTGGTACCGCATGGCGCTCGGCGAGCTCGCCCGCATCTCGGACCACCTCACGTGCACGGGCGCGATGGCCATGGAGCTCGGCGCGTTCACGCCGTTCCTCTGGTTCATCAAAGCCCGCGACATGATCTGGGACATCCTTGAAGAGGAAACCGGCGCGCGCCTGACGCACTCGTTCGGACGCATCGGCGGCATGGCGGCTCCTCCCACCACGCGCTTCAAAGACATGTGCGACGTGGTCCTCAAGAAGGTGCTGGGCATCCTCGAAGAGGGCGAGAAGATGCTGCTCAAGAACCGCATCTTCATCGACCGCCTCGAGAACGTCGGCATCATCTCCCAAGAAGACGCGATTTCGCTCGGCTGGACCGGTCCCTGCTTGCGCGCGACCGGCGTTTCGTACGACGTCCGCAAGGCCCACCCGTACCTCAAGTACGACGAGGTCGACTTCGAGGTCCCGGTCGGCACCCGCGGCGACACCATGGACCGCTTCCTGGTTCGTCTCGCCGAGATCCGCCAGTCGGTGCGCATCATCGAGCAGGTGAACGCCCGCATGCCCGACGAAGGCCCGGTCACCGTGGAAGACCCGCGCGTGGTCTACCCGCCCAAGGACAAGGTCTACACCACGATTGAAGCCACCATCCAGCACTTCAAGCTGGTCATGGAAGGCGCCAAGGTCCCCAAAGGCGAGGTCTACTCGTACACCGAGGGGGGCAATGGCGAGCTCGGGTTCTACCTGGTCTCGGACGGCTCGGGTACGCCCTACCGCGTGCGTATTCGTCCCCCCTGCTTCTCCGTGGTGGGCGGCGTCTCGCAGCTCATCGAGGGCGGCATGCTCTCCGACGTGATCCCGATCTTCGGCTCGGTGAACATGATCGGCGGAGAGTGCGACCACTGAGGGCGGCCTCGGGCACCGTGAAGGGCCCGAACCTCGGTTCGGCTCGAGCGGGCCTTTTCTCGAAAGACGTGGGCTCGGGCACGCTGTGCCGGGTCCACGTCGCGTTTGGCGGGGCTGTCTTCGCGTTCGCGTCGGCTCTTCCGGTGTCCGTGTCGATTGTCGCCTGCAACGGGGGGAGGGGAGCGCAAGTCACGACGGTTCGTGTCGAGCGCCCCCAGGCCGACGCCGGTCACCTCGATGTGGTCGACGGCGGACCCCCCGAGTCGCTCGAGCCCACGCCTTCCTCCCGGATCGGCCCGTCGTATCAACGCTGCGACGTCCTGCACGGGCGAGTCTTCACCTGCTCGGGCCCCGCCGACGGTCCTACCGTGATCGAGCAAGGCGGCACCTTCCGGGGATGCGACGTGCAAAACGGGAGGCTCGTCTCGTGTGGCGGCTGGGCGTCGGGCATCGTGCCCGTCTTCGACGGTGAGACCTTTCGTGCGTGCCGCGTCGATGACGGCCGTGTAATCGGCTGCATGGGACCCTTCGACGGCAACGCCGTGCTCGAGCGTGGTCCTCCCCGCTAACCTCTTCCTCTCTCTCGGCTCTCTCGGCGGTCGTACCCCGCACATTATGCGCGATTTCGATGCAAGACTCGCGCACTCGACCCCTTCCAACGCCGTGCGAATCGTTCTAGATAGAACGTCGCACTTCCGGGAAAAGCGAACGAATGCCTACCTTCAAGCTCGACGGCAAGACCATCCCCTTCGAACCGGGTGACTCCATCATCCGCGCGGCCGAAAAAGCCGGCGTCGAGATCCCGCACTACTGTTACCACCCGGGACTTTCGTCCCCGGCGAACTGCCGCATGTGCCTCGTCGAGATCCTCCCCGCCGCCAATCAGCGCGCGATGATGCTCGACATCGTCGAGTGGGACGAAAAGCTCGGCGACTACCGCAACGTGCGCAAGCCGAAGCTTCAGCCCGCCTGCCAGTTCCCGGCCACCGAAGGACAGGAAATCCTCGCGGAAGAGAGCCCCCACGTGAAGGCGGCGCGCGCGGGCGTGCAGGAGTTCTTGCTCCTCAATCACCCGGTCGACTGCCCCATCTGCGACCAAGCGGGTGAGTGCAAACTGCAAGATTATTGGCTCGAGCACCAGCAGACGCCCAAGCGCATGCACGACGAGCCGGTGCACAAGCCGAAGGGCGTCTCCTTCGGCGACACCATCGTCTACGACGCCGAGCGCTGCGTGGTCTGCACCCGCTGCATCCGCTTCATGGAAGAGGTCGCCAAGGACCCCGTGCTCGACATGCGCGAGCGCGGCAACCTGAAGGAAGTCATCGTGGCTCCGGGCCGCAAGCTCGAAGGGCACTACACCTTCATGACCGAGCACGTGTGCCCGGTCGGCGCTCTCACCACCAAGGATTTCCGCTTCAAGGCCCGCGTGTGGTTCCTGAAGAGCGCGAAGACCGTCTGCCAAGGTTGCGCCACCGGTTGCAACTCGCACTTCGACTACGACCCGCGCAACAATAAGGCGCTTCGTTACCGCCCGCGCGACAACGAGCAGGTCAACAAGTACTGGATGTGCGACGAGGGCATGCTGAGCTACCGCGACGCGGTCGACGCTCGCGTGTCGGAAGCCCGGACGGGCGGAAAGTCGGTCAAGTTGGACCGCGCCCTCGACGACGCGAAGAAGCTCTTCTCGAGCATCCAGAAGAGCCAGGTCGCCTTCGTGCTCTCGGCCAAGCACTCGCTGGAAGACAACCTCGCCGCTTACGAGCTGGCCGAGCTCTTCGGAACGCGTGCACTCTACATGTCGGGCGCCGCCGCCGGTTACGCCGACGACATCCTCATCCACGCCGACAAGAACTCCAATACGGCCGGCGTGAAGTCCCTCTCCGAGGGCATCAAGACCTACGCCGAGCTTCTCTCGGACATCCGCGCCTCGCGCGTCACCCACGTGATCGCGCTCGGCGGTGCCACGCCGACCGACGGCTCCGAGGACACCGCCACGCTCGGCTCGCTCGCTGGGCTCATCACGCTGGCCGCCCACGAAGGCCCGCTGGTCAGCGCCGCGCACGTGGTCCTGCCCGCTGCCGCCTGGATCGAGGCGAGCGGAACGTTCGTCAACGCGAAGGGCATGCGCCAGCTCGCCGAGAAGGGTCTCGAGCCCCTCGGGTCGTCCGAGCCGGCGTGGAAGCTCCTCGCCAAGCTCGGCAACGTGCTCGGCGTCGAGCCCTCCTGGACCACCCTCAAAGACCTGCGCTCGATGCTCGTCGCCACCAGCGTGCCGCCGCCCGAGCCCGAGGCTCAAGCCTCCGCCGAGTGAGTGAGCCAAGGCTCGCTCGTGCGTCTCGGACGTGGAGCGGGCCGCAACGTTTTCCTGCGTAGAATCGCTGAGATAAAGGAACGAATCCCGTGACAGGCTCGATGATTCTCTGGACCATTGTGAAGATCCTCGTGATGGTCGGATTCCTCTTCAACGTGGGGGGGCTCCTCACGTGGGTGGACCGCCGTCTCTCTTCGATGATCCAAGATCGCGTCGGTCCGAACCGCGCCGGGCTGAAGCTCGGCAAGTTCGAGCTGCGCATCGCCGGACTCCTCCACACCGCCGCCGACGGCGTGAAGTTCTTCTTCAAGGAAGACTTCATGCCTCCCAAGGCGGACAAGCTCCTCTTCAGCCTCGCGCCCATTCTGGCCATGGTGCCGGTGCTCGCGCTCACGGCGGTGATTCCCTTCGGCGACACCATCTCGCCGCACCAGCTCTGGCGTAGCGTCTGCCCGCCGATCGACGGCCACGTGCTCCAGCTCGTCGACGGTCAGTGCATCGATATCGCCACCAAGGCGGTCATCGCCAAGCCGCTGCTCGTATTCCCCTCGGCCGCGCGGATGGGCATCTCCACCGTGCTGCCTCCCATCGAGCTGCAGGTCGCTCCGCTCAACGTCGGCATCCTGTACGTGTTCGCGATGGCCGGTCAGGGCATCGTGGGCGCTGCCATCGCCGGGTGGTCCTCGGACAACAAATTCTCCCTCATGGGCGCGCTCCGTGCGGCCTCGCAGATGGTCAGCTACGAGGTCACGATGGGCCTCTCGCTCATCGGCGCCATGATGATCTACGGCTCGGTCCGCCTCGAAGACATGGTGCGCTGGCAGGGCGACAACTGCTGGGGCATCTTCGTCCAGCCGGTTGCCTTCTTCTTGTTCTTCACCGCCGCGGTCGCCGAATCGAAGCGCATCCCGTTCGACCTTCCCGAAGCGGAGAGCGAGCTCGTGTCCGGTTACTTCACCGAGTACTCGGGCATGAAGTTCGGCATGTTCTACTTCGCCGAGTACATGGAAGTCGTCACGAGCTCGATGCTGCTCGTCACCATCTTCCTGGGCGGCTGGCAGCTGCCGTTCCTCCACCGCGACGGCATCACCATCCAGATCGGCGAGACCGTGTACGCGGCTCAGCGCCTTCCCCACATCTGGGTCGTCCTCTTCGGAGTGCTCGCCTTCTTCGGCAAGACCCTCCTCATGTGCCTCCTCCAGGCCTTCGTCCGCTGGAGCCTCCCGCGCTTCCGCTACGACCAGCTCATGAAGCTCGGCTGGACGGTGCTGCTCCCGGCGTCACTCGCCAACATCTTCGCCACCGGCGTCATCTACCTCGCCGCCGACAGCGCTGGGGAATCGGTCGCCCAAGCGATCAAGGTGGCTGCAGACTGCACGCAGGCGTTCCTCGCCATCGTGCTCACCGTTCTCCCGCTCTGGGCGCTCTACGGGTTCTTCAACACCCGCGCCAAGGACAAGACCATCGTCGGTAGCTCCGGCGAAATGGCGGCCGCTGCTGGCGGCACCAAGACCGCTCCCATGCAGGCCTGAAGGATCGACCCATGCCCCAAGCCTTTCCCAAGAAGCCCCCGAGCGCTCCCAACGCCGTCGCCGTCGTCTACGCGGAAAAGACCCCGCAGACGCAGTCGTATCTGCCGGAGATCTTCCGCGGCATCGGCGTGTCGATGAGCCACTTCTTCCGCAACACCCGTGACATGCTCACGGGTGAGCGGCCCGACCCGGTCACCGAGCGCCTCGACGAAGGCATCACGACCATCTCGTACCCCGAGCAAAAGCGCCCATATCCGCAGCGCTTCCGCGGCGTTCACCGCCTCACCACCCGCGACGACGGCAGTCCGCGCTGCGTCGCGTGCCTGTGCTGCTCTACGGCTTGCCCCGCGCAGTGCATCCACATCGAGGCCGGCGAGTACCCCGAAGGCGACAAGCGCCGCGGCTACGAGCGCTACCCCGTGCGTTTCGTCATCGACGAGCTCCGCTGCATCTTCTGCGGCTACTGCGTCGAGGCCTGCCCCTGCGATGCGATCCGAATGGACACGGGCATGCACCCGGTTCCGTACGACTCGCGCGATCAGTTCATTTACGCCAAGTCCGATCTACTCGGCATTGCGGCTCGCGACGGTTCGCACGAGACGGCCAATCCCCGTCACGAGCCGGGTGATCCGACGCATCCTGGCATCGACCGCCACCACCACTGAAATCGGGGCCGCTCGGGGCGATCTCGACGGCGGGGCCGGCGTCGGGCCCTGCGCTCCGTGCTCACGTACTGGAGTACGCTCCGCGCGGTGCTCGGCCCCTCCTTGGCCGCGCCGCCGATCTCGCCCCGATCGACCCCGATTTCCTCGACTGAGACGCCTTGGTCACGGGGCCGGGGACCGAGGTAGGCTCGCGCTCGCGGAGCTCGCGGCTCGCTGTGGGGCGGGGTGGAAGTGTCGGTAGGCTCGCGCTCGCGGAGCTCGCGGCTCGCTGTGGGACGGTGGAGCGAGTGGGTAGGCTCGCGCTCGCGGAGCTCGCGGCTCGCTGTGGGTGGAGCGAGTGGGTAGGCTCGCGCTCGCGGTGCTCGCGGCTCGCTGTGGGAGTGGCTAGAGCGCCGAACCGCTTAGTGACCGAGGATTTTCGCCAAGTTGCGAGCCGTGCGAGGCGCGACGACGAGTCCTACTGCTGCTAGGCGAGGAGGAGCAACGAAGCACGGCGACGCAAATCGGCGGAAAGCCGACCGAACTAAGCGGATTGGCGCTCTAGGCTCGCGGGGCTCGCTGATATTAGGGGGGAGCGCTAGGGCGGAACGCCCTCGCTGGTAGGTCGAGCCGTGTCACTCCGTGTAGGGGAGCGCGAGGCGCCGAGATAAGGTTGTTCGATGAGCGAATATCGCGCGGGGGCGTTGCGTTGTCCGGCTTGTGCCAACTCTCTCGACGAAGTCGGGGCTGGCGAGTCGCTCGTCGACGTTTGCCGACACTGTCGAGGCATCTACCTCGACTGGCTCGACGGGGAGCCTCGTGAGCTCGTGCGGCAGGTGGTGACGCCGCTCGGTGCGACGCCGGTGGGCGCGGAGCCGGCGGCGCTTGCGGGCGGGTGCCCTCGATGTGCGGTGCCGCTCAACACCGAGCTCTACCAAGGGCGCGGGCCTTGGGTACATCGGTGCTCGGGTTGCCAGGGGATCTTCGTCGATTTCGTCGCTGCGGAGATACTGGCCAATACCTCGGGGCCGGACGACGACGCCGCGAAAGAGCAAGGTCCTCTTTCGCGCATCGGGGAGGCCCTGCGAGCCCTGGTGGGCGCCTGACCTTTCAGCGCTTTTTGGCGTATCGGTAGGCCGTGTAGGCCGCCACGATGTGGCATATCCAGCCGAGGGTTCCTCCCGAGCCGATCCAGAGACCGGGGGTGATGATCAGCCAAAAAATGCCGCGGAGGAAAGCTCCGTTGTAGAACTGCCCCACTCCGGGGACCAGGAACGAAAGCACTGCTGCCGTGCCAGGATCCGATCGACGCGACGACATGGGCAAAGCTCCTCGTTCAAAGCGCGACTCTTCGCGACGACCGCAAGCTGTGCACGTCGACGAGACTTCGCAAGACGTTCCGGATATCGGCGCGCCTCTTCTCGCTTGGTATGCACGCGAAAAGCGCGATCTGCCCTGGCGTCGAACGCGTGATCCCTACGCCATTTGGCTCAGCGAGGTCATGCTTCAGCAGACACGTGTCGACACCGTAAAGCCGTACTTTGCTCGGTTTCTGGAGCGGTTTCCGACCGTGCGGCATCTGGCTGATGCCTCGGAATCCGACGTGCTCGGCGAGTGGGCGGGGCTCGGGTACTACCGGCGCGCTCGCATGCTCCACCGTGCGGCTCGTGAGATCGCCTCGCGAGACGTGTTTCCTGCTTCGCGGGAGGCGCTGCTCGAGATCTCGGGCGTCGGGCCTTACACCGCTTCGGCCGTCGCGAGCATCGCCTACGCGGAGCCCGTCGAGCTCGTCGACGGCAACGTGGCACGTGTCTTCGCGCGCGTCTTCGCCATGGAAGACGATCCCAAAACGCCTCGCGGTATGGCGGCGTTCTGGCGCGTCGCTCGTCGTGAGCTGCGCGCTCACGATCCCTCGTCGTGGAACCAAGCCCTCATGGAGCTCGGGGCCACCGTCTGCACACCCAAGAAGCCCGCCTGCGAGGCCTGTCCGCTCGCTCGAGTGTGCCTCGCGCGCGCCGAGGAGCGCGTCGCGGATCTCCCTCGCATGTCCAAGAAGGCCGCGCCGAAGGAAGAGCCTCGTACGGCCCTCGTCCTTCACGGTCCTTCCGGTGTGCTCTTCGGAGAACGCAACTCCGAAGGTCGTTTCGGAGGCCTCTCCGAGCCTCCCCAAGTACCCGGTGATCTGGACGCTACGGCCGCCCGCCTCGCCTTCGACGAGCTTTTGCCGGCACCGCTGCGGGACCCCGAGCGGTCTCTCGTGGATTGTGGCATCGTGGTGCACGTGCTCTCCCATCGACGCCTGAACGTGCGTGTGTATGCTGCACACAGCTCGACGAAGGGCCGAAAAAAGCAGGACTCGATGAAGCTCGAGGCTCCATCGAGGGGCGAGTACGTGGCCTTCTCTTGGGGCTCGCCGGACGGGCTCGACCGCGGAACGAGCACGCTGGCCAAGAAGCTGCTCGAGAAAGGCACGCCGTCGTGAGCGTCGATCCGCCTCGCGTCGTGGTCTCCGACGCCGACTCGGCCACTCGTCGTGCGATCGTGCGCTGTCTCGAATCGGCCGGCTACGCCGTGGAAGGGTTCGCCGATCCGAGCGCGGTGCTCTCGCGGGTAGAGCTCGGTGGTGTGGACGTGGTCATCGCCGACAGCCAAAGGCTCTGCCGCGCACTCAAGAGCATGGGCGACGACCCGTTCGTTCCCGTGCTGCTCACCGTGCTTTCCACGGACGGCGACGGACGGGTCGATGGTGTGCTCGCCGGCGCGGACGCCTGCATCGACGAGCCCATCGAGGCGAGTGAGCTCTACGAGCAAGTCGACGCCATGCTTCGCTTGAAGCGCGCTCATCACGCGTTTCACGAGGCCAAAGCTCACCTCGAGCGTCTCGCGCTCGTGTGCCCGCTCACCGGTGTCTACGGGTACCGCTACCTTCACTCGCGTTTTCCCCAGGCGTTCGCGTCCGCCGAGCAACGCCAAGAGCCTCTCGCGTGCGTGATGGTCGACGTGGACGGCCTTCGGCACCTCAACGTCGAGCACGGTCGCGCCTTCGGAGACCAAGCGCTGCAGGCGGTGGCGCGTGCGCTGCGGTCGGGCGTTCGTGAGGCCGACGCGGTCGTGCGCTACGGCCCCGACGAGTTTCTTCTGTTGCTACCCGGCACCCACTTCGGCGGTGCCATGACAGCCGCCGAACGCATCTTCGAGGAGATCGGCCGCTCGACGATTTCCACGTCGCGAGGTGACACGGTGAAGGTTCGCGTCTCGATGGGCGTTGCGGTCTTTCCAGGCCGCGAAGTTCGCACCCGCGCCGAGCTTCTGCGCGCGACCAGCGACGCCATGGCCGACGCCAAACGGGGCGGGGGAGGCCGGGTATCGGTCTTTCGACAAAATGGCATCGTGCTCTCGCGCGTGCGCTCGGAATCCTAAGCCGTTTCGTCACGTGACGCGATCCGCCGCGACCGTGCTAAGACCGTCGCCGATGGGGCTCCGGTTCAGCTCGAGCAGCCTGTGGAACTCTCGACCCGAGGGCCGTCGTGCGCGGCCACTGGCCGACCGAGCGCGCGTCGAATCGCCCGCAGGGCCGGCTCGTGGAGAGGCGACCGAGCTCGAGAGGCCACGTCGGTCGCGGCCGGGTCGCTTGTTCGGGCTCGCGCTGCTCGGTGTTCTCGTCGGACTCGGCTCACGCGCGAGCGGCGCGCCGCCGGCAACGGGATCCGCGTCCGCTTCGGCGGTGCCGTCTTCATCTTCCGCGCCGTCGGCTTCCGCAGGCGCCGACTCGTCCGCGCAATCTCCCCCCGTCGCGACGCCGGTGGTCGTGCGGCGAGCCGTCCGCCGCTTCACGTTGCGGGAATGCCTGGCACTCGCCGATCGCAATCACCCGAACCTCTGGGCCGCACGCGCGCGACTCGCGTCCACCCACGCGCAGCTCGACGAGGCGAAGTGGGCTCCGTACTTCCAGGGGTGGAACGCGAATGCCACCATCGGAGTCATCCCGTCGCTCGGAGGCACGCCCTACTACGGAGCCACGCCTTCCTCGCAGCTCAACCCGAGCTTCAGCACGTCCGTCGGACCCTTCTTCCAGTTCTCCGTGAACGGCGGCATCCCGCTCTACACGTTCGGAAAAATCACGGGCTACCAGCACGCCGCCGAGGCGCAAATTCGCTTCAACGAGTGGGACCTCGAGAAGTACCGCCAGCAAGTCCGCGCGGACGTGCGACGTGCGTACTTCCAACTCCAACTCGCGCGCGATGCGCTCTACATCGCCGACGAGGCCCTCAAGGGCATCGACAAGGGGCTCCAGAAGATCAACCAACAGCTGGCCCAATCCGCCGCGGGCTACGACGATGTCGACCGGCTTCGCCTGCAGTTTTACCGGGACGAGCTGGTCGCGCGTACCGGTGACGCCCATCGCGGCGAAGAGGTCACGCTCGCCGCGCTGCGCTTCTTGACCGGCATCGCCACCGACTTCGACGTCCCGGACGAGCCTCTGAAGCGCCCCGAGGTGGTCGTTCGACCGGTGGCGAGTTACCTGGTGGCCGCCCGTCTCTTCCGGCCCGAGGTCAACATGGCCCGCGCCGGTGTGGCGGCTCGCAGGGCCCAGCAAGACCTCGCGCATGCCCGGTTCTTCCCGGACATCTACATCGGCGCCAACGCGAGCTACCTCATCGCCGAAAAGGCCACGCAACAGACCACCGCTTGGGTGCTCGACCCGTTCAACCGCTTCGGTTGGGGAGCCGCGCTCGGCGCTCGGTGGGGACTCGACGTGCTGCCCAACCAAGCGCGACTCGTGCAAGCCGAGTCGCAGGTCGAAGAGGCCCGCGCGCTCGAGCGCCTCGCCCTCGGAGGCATCGCGGTCGAAGTGGAGAACGCCTACGGCGCGGTCAACGAAGCGAAGGTCCGCGAAGAGGCCTGGTCGCGCAACGAGCATCTCGCCAAGGGGTGGCTTACGAGCGTCCAAGACGCCATCGACCTCGGTACCAAAGACGAGCGCTACTTGGTCGAGCCGACGCGCTTCTACATCGGTGCTCGGGTCGCACACGTGCAGGCGATCATGGATCTGTCGATCGCGCTCTCCGAGCTTGCGCGGGCGAGCGGCGACGATTCGATCGCTCCCTGACTACCCCGGCCGTCATTGGACCATTCACGTCCGGGCTCGAAACGAAAAAAGCCGCTCTCGAGAGCCGTAGTGGCGTGCTCTCGAGATGCGGCCGAGCGCCATTCACCGAGCTTTCGAGCTCGGTGAACCACGCGGGACGATGAGTTGGAACGACTCGAAAAGCCGGTTCAGCCGGCGTCGGACTCGAGGACCTTCGCGAGGACCTCGAGCGCTTCGATCACGCGGCTACGGTCCGCGCGAGGGAGCTTATCGACCAGGGCTCCGAGCGCCTTCTGCGAGTCGGCGGCAACGGCGTCGGCCGTGCGCTTTCCGCGAGGCGTCAGGCGAACGTCGGTCTGGCGACCGTCGCTCGTGCCCTTCTTGCGAGAGATGTAACCCTCGCGCTCGAGACCCGTGAGGTTTCGGCTCGCCGTCGACGGGTCGATGCCCAAAAGGGTCGCTAGGGTGGAAGTGGAGAGTGCACCGCGCTGCGCGATGAGCTGGAGTGTCTCCGCTTGTTGCGGCGTGACTTCTCCGGCGCGGGCGCGTTCGCGCCCCATCTTCCCGAATCCTCGGGCTACCGCGACCACCGCTTTTGCGAACCTGTCTTGCTCGGCCATGTGTGGAGGACCTGTACTCTACAACTTCCGGCCCGACGTCAAGACCGAAAGATCGGAACGCCTTTTTTTGCGGTGCTTTTTCACACTCGAATCGAGTGAAAATTCGGACGCGATGCACGACTGCCCGCGAAGGATCCGTCGAGGTGGCAAAATCG
Organism: Polyangiaceae bacterium; assembly: GCA_965225775.1. Taxonomy (GTDB): domain Bacteria; phylum Myxococcota_A; class Polyangia; order Polyangiales; family Polyangiaceae; genus JAAFHV01. The sequence continues at coordinate 1,469,544 of OZ245328.1, forward strand.
CTCGAGTGCCGCGCGATGGGGCCGCGACGAGCGCCACGAGTCTCGGCTGGCGTGCTCGCATGCTCGTCGCGAAATGAGCTCGGGCCTCGGACGAACCGCTCCCGTGTCGGCGCGAAGCGACGATCGTGCGCGTGCATCGAGACGGGTTCTCCGGCCGTCGAGCCGCCGATCCGTGCGCATCGGATGCGCGTTGAAGGAAGCGTGCCCGCAAGCTCCGCGCGGGCTTTCGAGAGCGGTCGCTCGCGCGAGGTGCGCAACGAAATACGCGGTTTTTCTCGGACGATTTCATGGTTCCCGCGGTTGCGCCGCACCGCGTGGCGGACTAGGGTTCCGGCCGAACGACGGCGAGGGGCGGGCCCCCTCGGGTGAGGACCATGCAGGCAACGAAGCGCGACGACGCACGACCCACGACTACTCGCATGTTCGAGAGCGACTTCATCGAGCGCTTCTCGCGAATTCATCCGGCCACGCCCTTCGTGTTCTGGGTGCCGGTGCTGGTCTATCTGCTCGTGCGCACCACCCTCCGACACGAGGTCACCCCAGGCATCTCCGCCGGGCTGGTGGTGGGCGGCATCTTGTTTTGGTCGATCACCGAGTACGTGCTCCACCGCTACGTGTTCCATTTCCAGAAGGACACCGCCTGGGGGCGCCGCTTCCACTTCCTCGTGCACGGCGTCCACCACGACTACCCGGACGACAAGGACCGCCTCGTGATGCCGCTCGGCGCGAGCATCCCGATGGGCGCATTCTTCTTCGCGCTCTTCCTCCTCACGCTCGGGGGCGCCGCGAGCTCGTTCTTCGTAGGCTTCGGCATCGGCTATCTCACGTACGACGGCATGCACTTCGCCCTTCACCACTTCAAGATGAACGGCACCGTGGGCAAGGCGTTGAAGAAGCACCACATGCTCCACCACCACCTCGACCACTCGGGTGGATTCGGTGTGTCGTCGCCCCTCTGGGACATCGTCTTCCGCACCATGCCCTCGCCCAAGAAGCGCGCGGCAGCCAAGTGAGTCTCCGGCACCGGTAGCCTGCCCGGCGCACCGGTCCACCCTCGACGGCAGCTCCGACCTCGGTCCGGGCTGCCGTTCGTGCGTTCGCGAACGGCGATGGTCGCGTCGGAGAGCGAAACTCGAATTCGACCGTTTCGAGCCGTAGAACCGCGATCGAAAGTTGGTATGCTCCACGCGAAGGCCCGCGGGCCGAGGGTCCCATGAGCACCGACGACAAGACCAAGGCCCCGGCGAAGGCCGATGACAAGAAGTCCGAGATCGGCACGATTCTCGTCTCACGCTACGAGGTCGTTCGCGAGCTCGGACGTGGCGGAATGGGCGTGGTCTACCTCTGCAAAGACCTGGTCACGCTCGAGCGTGTGGCGTTGAAGCGCCTGCGATCGCCGGACGAGTCCAAGTCCTCGCGCCAAGAGGAGAGCTGGTGGTTCCAGCAGGAAGCGCGCGCCGTCGCGTCCCTCGATCACCCGGCCATCGTACGCGCGCGTGACTTCGGCACGCTCAACGACGGGTCGCCGTACCTCGTGATGGACGCGCTGCCCGGGCGCAGCGTGCACGAGTGGATGCACACCACCACGATGCCGTGGTCGGTGATCTGGTCTCTCGTCGATCAGACCCTTGCAGGTCTCGCGCACGCGCACGCACGCGGCGTGATTCACGGCGATCTCAAGCCCTCCAACGTGATGCTCGACCTCGCCTCGACCGGCAAGGGGCCGCGCGCGTACGTGCTCGACCTCGGCCTCGCGTGGCTTCGCCGCTCGCTCCACGATCCGCGTCTCGATGGTGGTCCTGCGCCCGAGCTCGCCATGCACGCCGGCGCCGGCACCGTGGGGTGGGTCGCGCCCGAGCAGATTCGCAAGAGCGCCACCCAGGTCGGTCCGGCCACGGACATGTACGCGCTCGGATGCATTCTCTACCGAGTTTTGTCGGGCAAAGAAGTCTTCGAGGGAACCGCCCAAGAGGTCCTTCGCGCGCACAAACGCACGCCCGTTCCGCCGCCGCAGCTCCCGGATGGAGTGCCTGCCGGCGTAGCGTCTTACGTGCAGCGCCTTCTCGCCAAGCGGCCCTGGCACAGGTTCGAGCTCGCCGCCGATGCCCGCCGTGTGTGGGCGCAGTTTCGCCCGCGTCACGCGATTTCGATGGAAGAGACGCTCTCGGCCTCCAGCCCGAGCATCCCTCCGCCCGCGCCGTCGTCCGCCTCGCAATCGCAGGAAGTCGGTCGCATGGTGGCCGCGGCTCGATCGCTCGCGCCCGGGCTCTTGTCGCTTCGTCCTTCGCCCATGGTCGCGCGCGACGAAGAGCGCCGTGAGCTGCTCGACATCGTGGGCAGCGTCTGCTCGGGAACCGGCACGCCGCAGCGCCTCGTGGTGCTCATCGGCGAAGCGGGCGTCGGCAAGAGCCGCCTCGCCGAGTGGGTCTGCGAGCAGGTGCACGAGAAGGGCTTCATGTGGCCGTTGCGGGCGCGCTACGGCCGAACGCCTTCGCCTCTCGACGGCCTCACCGGCGCCATCAACCACTACTTCGCCCTGCAAGACGTCGAGCGCGACGTGGTCGAGCAGACCCTCATCGACCGCTGGGAGGTCGACAAGGACGACGACGACGAGCTCTCGTGGGTGGCCGCCACGGCCGAGTGGCTGCGCCCTTCGCCGCCCGGCCAGGTGATGCCCGTCGGTCCCTCGGGCAAGCGCTTCGTGCTCGATACCCCCGAGCTCCGCTGGGTGGTCGTGCGACGCGTGCTCGAGCGTATCGGTCAAGAGCGCCCGATTCTCATCTGGTTCGACGACCTGCACCTCACGTCGCAAAACACCTTCGACATGCTGTCGCGGCTCCGCCGCGAAGCGCCGAAGCTCCGCTTGCTCATGTTGGCCACCGCGCGCAGCGAATCGCTCGAGACCGACCTCGACACCGCGCTCCGCATGGAAGCCATGCGCGCCGAGTGGCGCGGCAAGGTCATCGATCTGCGTCCGCTCGGCGCCGACGAGACCCGCTATCTGCTGAAGGCCACGCTGCCGCTCGCGGACGAAGCCATCGTCACCGCCACCATGCAGAGTCGAGGCAATCCGCTCTTCGCGCTGCAGCTCGTGCACGCGTGGGCGGGTGGGGGATACCTCACGCTGGAGAGTGGCCGTTACCGCGTCCCCGACGACGCCCTGCGTGGCCGCGCCATCACCACCTCGGAGCTCTGGGACGAGCGTCTGCGCGGCGTGCCGACCGATCTGCGCCTCGCGGCATACGCCGCTGCCGCTCTCGGCGACGACATTCGCGGCATCGTGTTGAAGGCCCTCGTGGGGGCGCTCGGCATGGACCCGCGTGATGCGCTCGTCGCATTGACGCGCGCGCAAATTCTCCTCGCGAGCGGCAACGATCAGTTCCGCTGGGCGCACGCGCTGCTTCAGGAGCACTTGCTGGGGCGACTCGTCGAACGCAACGATTCGCCCGCTATCTTTCGTCTTGCAGCCAACGCGCTCGCCAAGCACCCCGAGGTCGGCTCACGTCGAATCATGAAGCATCGCGTGCGCAACTTGCTGCGCGCGGGCGACGACGACGTGGCCGCCCAGCTCATGTTCCGCTTCATCGAAGGCGCGTGGTCGCGTGGCCGCGACACGACCGCCACGCTGAAGGACCTGCAGCTGCTCGATGGCCGCGTAACCGGTCTTGCGGGAGCCGAGTACGCTTATTGGCGCGCGGAGGCCCTTCGTCACATCGGCAAGCTCGAAGAAGCTCGTGAGCAAGCCGAGACCGCGCGTCGTGCCTTCGAGCAAGCTGGTGACCGCGCGCGAGAAGCCCACGCTCTTCGCCTTCTCGGACACCTCGCCTCCGATCAAGGCGCGCCCGCGCAAGGTCGCATGCAGGTGGCCCTCGCGCTCTCGCGCTTCGAGGAGCTCTCCGACGCCCGCGGCCATGCGCAAGCGCTCGTGGTCCTCGGCGAAATCGACTACCTGCTCGGCGAGCATGCTCGGGCTCGTAGCGTGCTCGGCGAGGCGAGCGAGCGCTCGGAGCTCGTGGGGGACTCGCTCGGTCGTGCGCAATGCCTCATCTTGCTCGCCATGATCGAGACCGCGGTGGGCGGCTTCCGGCGCGCGGGCGCCCTGCTCGTCGAAGCGAGAAACGCGTTCGATGCGATGGGCTATCGGCTCGGGCTCGCGCAGTGCGACGTGGTGCTCGGTCACGCCGATCACCGCGGAGGCGAGATGGACGGCGCGAGGTCCCGAAGCCTCGCCGCGCGCGCAGCCTTCCGCGAGCTGCAAAATCCGCGAGGCGAGGCGGCTTGCGAGCGCCTCCTGGCCATGATCTCGATCGACACCGACGAGCTCGAGGCCGCACGAAAGCACGCCGAGGTCGCGGCCAAAATCTTCGAGCGACTTCAAGACCCGTGGGGCGACCTCGAGGCTCGGCTCTTGCTCGCCCAAGTGGCCCTCGCCGAGGACAGCCCCGAGGCCGAGAACCTCATCCGCGAGTGCGAAAAAATCGTGCTCGACGAGGCCGAACCGCGCCAGCACCGGCACCTCACGCTGGCCTGGTTCGCCCAAAAAGAAGGGCGCTTCAGCGACGCTGCCAACGAGATCGACCGCGCGCGCGCGGCCTTCGGCGACAAGACCCGCTGCGGCGACCACACGCCGCAGCTCCTCTTGCGCTTCGCCGAGATGCGCTGGGAGGGCACGGTGAACGCGAAAATTCACGCGTGGCTCAAGCTCATCGAAGGAGCCAACCCGGACGACGGTTCGGCCCACATGCCCAGCCTGCCCCGCTGATCGGGGCGCTGCGGTAGGTTCGGGGGGGGACGGAAGGGATCCTCGAGATTTCGCCTCCCTCCACCTCATCCGGGCATTGCCGCGGGCGCGTTCCCTGGTATAGGGTCGCGCCATGTCTACGCCGCAAGATCCCCCCGTCCGCAACAAGCAGAAGAAGCGCCGCACCAAGAAGCTCGCCGCCTGGCGCGCGAAGAAGGCCGAGGCGCAGACGCAAGCTGTCGCCAAGTGAGCTTGGCCCGCGCGTAGCCTCGCTTCGCCCCGTCGAGAACGACGGCGCGCAGGTGATGCTCCCCGCGACGAACGAAGCCCCGGTCGCCCTTCTCGAAGAGGCGATTATCCGGGGCTTTTTCGTGTCCGAGGGGAGAGAACGGTCACGGGCGCGAATAGGCGTGCAGTCGCGATGCCACGAACACGCGAAGAAGGCGCGTGCTGCGCGTACGTGCGGGAGCGCCTGTCGGGCAGCCGATCAGGCTTCGCCGTCGAGTGCGCCGAGCACGTCGTTGCGAAGGGTCTCGAGCTCGTCGCGCAGACCGAGCGCCGTGGCCAGGTCGGCCTCGAGCTCTTCTTCGTCTTCGTTGCTTTCGAGGTCGGAGATGGAGAGCGCATACGACACGCGGTAAGCTGCGCGGCGAGCGACGTCGCCGGTCAGGACCTTGGCCAACGCGGCCAAGCGGACCTGCGGGTCGATGCCCTCGTTGGCGAGATCGAAGCGCTCGACCAGCTCTTCGAGGGGAAGGACCGGCTCGGTCGCGCCGGTACGCTCGGCGAGCGCGTGGGCGAGTCGGCGCAGCGACTTCAGCTCGTCGCGAGAGAAGCTGCCGTTGGCGACTCCAGTGAGATACGCAATCTCGAGGATGGCGTCGGCCTCTGCGGCCGAAAACGAGTCTTTTCCGAGGACCTTGGCGACATCGAAGCTCATCGCGAGGGAGCCTACTCGTGTCCTTCGAGATTGTCTCGCCGGGCGCGTCGTCGAGGTCTCGAAATGGGCGCATTTTCGGTCCGATTTCGACCGACCCGAGGGTAGAGTTCGCCCATGCGCGGTTCCTCTTTCGTCGCCTCGTCCGCTCGTCGTTTTGCAGGAGTCTTTCTGCCGGTCACCCTGTCCACGCTCGCTCTCACCGCGATGGGATGCGACGATCCGAAGAAAGAATCGCCTGCGGCTCCTTCGGCGACGCCGTCTGCCGTGGTCTCGTCCGCGCCCTCGGTTCAGGCCTCCGCGGCGCCTTCTGCGCCGGCTTCGGCCGAGCCTCCGAAAGCCAAGGCTCCGGTCGTGTGCTCGACCGGGCCCGACCTCGACACGAAAGACACTGGTCTCGCCGACGAGATTCGACGGAAATTGTCAAAAAAGCCGGGCGAAACCGTGAAAAATGCCGAGCTCGCGAGCATCCGTTCGCTGAACCTCATCAAGGCGCCCAGCAATACCCTCGATGCCTGCGTCTTCCAGAAGACCACCGCGCTGAAGGACCTCTTCCTCGGCCCGAGCGACCTCGAAGACCTGTCGCCCATCGCGCACCTCACCCGCATGGAGACGTTGCGCGCATCCATCAATCACGTGAGCGATCTGAAGCCGCTCGAGAAGATGGTCCTCATGGACAGGCTCGATCTCGGACGCACCCGCGTGCGCGATCTCACGCCGCTCGCCAACCTGGTGAACCTGACCGAGCTCGAGATCGACGACACCGAGGTGAGCGACCTCAAGCCGCTCGCCAACCTGAAAAAGCTCGAGCGTCTCAGCATCCGTCGCACCCTCGTGACCGACGTCTCGCCGCTCCGTGAGCTCACCAAGCTCAAGTACGTGTACACCGAAGGTGCCGCGCTCTCGGACATCTCGCCGCTCCAGCCGCTCGTGGCCAAGGGGCTCAAGATCGTCTCGAAGTAGCGACCCGCGAGGCACGGTCGCTCGTAGGGCTCGTGATGACGAGCCGCCGACCGTCCGCTTTCGCGATGCGTGCATTGTGCACTCTTGCCGTCGGGTGGCTCTCGGGCTGCGGACACGAGGCGCGCCCCGGTCTCGACGGCTCGGGCGCCCCGGGGCCCACGTCGTCGGAGCGTTCGAGTGGTGTCTACGCCGCGCTCGGTGACTCGTTCACCATCGGCACGGGCACGAGCCCGAGCTCGGCGTTTCCGGCGCGGCTCGTGTTGCTTCAGGAGGCGAGGGGATGCCGCTTCCAGCTGCAGAACCTGGCGAAGAACGGCTACACGACCGACGAAGTCGTCGCGCACCAGCTCCCCGAGGTGCCGCGCACGGGGCTTCGACTCGTGACGTTCTCGGCCGGGGCGAACGAGCTGGTCCGCGGCATCGGCGAAGACGACTACCGGGCGAGCTTGCGCCGGGTCTTCGTGCTCCTGCGCGAGCGCCTCGCTTCGGGCGCGCGCCTCGTGGTGGTGCCTCAGCCGGACTGGTCGAACGCGGCAGCGGCACGCTCGTTCGGTGAGCCAGCGACCCTCGCTCGGGAGATCTCGAGGCGGAACGAGATCCTGCGGGAAGAGGCTCGGAAGGTCGGCGCGGAGTACGTCGACTACTCGGCGCTCACACGTGAGCTCTACGCGAACGCGAGCGTGGCTCCCGATGGTCTTCATCCGAGCGCCGAGGCCCACGCCGCCTGGGCACGGGCCATCGACCAGGCGCTCGGTCCGCTCTGCGAAGCCGGAACGAGACCGTGACTACTTCTGCTCGGCCATGACCCACTTGCGGATGCCTTCGACCACGGGGTGGTTCGAGGGCACGCCCTTCAGGGGGTGCAGGGTGTTTCCCTTGCCCTGGGGGTTCGTCAGAAGCAGGCTGTTTTCCTTGTTGGCGAAGTCGATCCAACGTCGGGCCTGCGCGCAGGCCGTCTTGTCGTCGGTGTCGATTCCACGAAGGTCCATGGCTTGCGTGGCCACGAACTCGACGGCAACGGCCGAGTCGGGGTCGTCCTCGCCGCCGGTGTGGCAGCTCACGCACGCGGCCGTCGGCGTCGCGGCGTCGGGGGCGCCGGCTTCGTTTTGAGGATCGGGGATGGTGTCGATGAAGGTCTTCATGGCCGGAACGGCCGAGCTCTTGAAGACGTCGAGCGCGGTGCACTCGGTCGCTTCGCCCTTGCCGGGCGTGGTCGAGATCGCGCCGAACACGAGCTTGAGCTGCGTGTCCTGGTTGAAGTGCAGCAGCACGAGCTCACCCTTGTAGAAGGTCTTGCGCGTGCCGGCGGGCACGTCCAACTTGCCTTCGAAGCCGGCGTTTTTCGGGTCGACCGTGACACGCGCGCCTTTCGGAATCTGCACGAAGAAGGGCGCGTCGATCGACACGTTCACGTTGGGCGCTGCATGCAGGCGGATCGCGGTCAGGTTCAAGATGCCGCCCGTGACGTCGGCCACGAACTCGAGCGTGGATCCGGCAAGCTCGGGTCGCACGTCTTTGAGGTCGATGGTGTTGGCGCCGGCCTGCACGACGAAGGGCAGGGTGGCCGGAAGCTTGTTGGGCCCGACTTCGGCCTGAACCCACTCGGTCACCTTCGCCTTCAGGTCCGCGAGGTCGGGATCCAACAGGGACGGCCCGTCGTGTTTGGCCTGCGTGAGGATGGTGCTGTCGGCCACGTTGCCCGTGATGGGCAAGATGCCACGGAACCCCTTGATCGAAGCGTAGTGGTCGGGCTCGGCCAGCCACTTGGGCGCGTCGTTGTAGACGCCCTTGATGTGGCAGACGCCGTCTTTGGCGCCGCAGCGATTGACGAGGCTAGGCTCGATTTGGCGGAAGAGCGCCTCTGCGTTGGCGCCGGGATTGTTGGCGCTGGCATCGGCGTCGTCGTCGCTCGAGCCGCACCCCGTACCTCCGAACGATCCGAACGCGAGACCGAGCAAGGCGAGGGGAACGACCAGGCTGGCCGTCGTGCGAGCGAACGTCATGGGGCGATCTCCGGCTCCAAGGAAAAAGGCGTGTGGGGATGGTCCCCGCCACGACTCAAGGTTCGTGAATTCTTTCGTGTCCTTCGACCTCTTGCAAGGCTCTCTTTCGCCCCGAGCCGAGCTTGGCGTCGATGCGCGAAAGGTGGGACAGTCGCGTACGAACCGTCAGGGCCGGATGCCGGCGCCGAAGTTGAGGGCGTCGAGGCAGGTCGTGTCCAGCGTGACGACCTTGGCATCGGCGCGGGTCAAGATGGGGGCGACCGCCGAGCCGTCGTAGTAGCCGTCGTAGTCACCCGAGTCGGTCACGAGGCCGTTGCCGTTGGCGTCGGCGCGCACGCGGATCACGTAGGAGCCCTTGACGAGACCTCCGATGCGGTAGCTGAAGCGGTCCGACGCCGCCGTGGCGGCGAAGCTCTGATCGTGGGACTCGCCGCCGGCTGCCGAGGCCACCGAGACCACCACGATGCGTGCAGCCTGCAACGTCGCGGGGAGGTTGAACGTTCCGCGGACGGCGAGGGTTCCACCGAAGCCGCCGTCGAGCGCGAACGTCGCGCCGGGGAGGCAAGACGCGCCCGCATCGGTCCCCGCATCCGTCGTGGTGCCGGAGTCGACGGTCGTGCTCGAATCCGCGGTCGAGGCGTCGCTCGTGCCTCCTCCGCCCGCGCCGACGCCCCCGCCGTTGATGGTGCCGCCCGAGACCGCCGAAGGGGGCGGGGTCTTGTCGTCGGACGAGCAGGCTGCGAGAGCGCCGCACAGGACGAACGAGAAGGACAAGGCGACCGAGAGACGGGAAACGTTCGAGGAGCTCACACCCCAAGTCTTACGAGGCTCGTGCCAAAGCACAAGGAAACGACCTCGATTGTGGCCGAGTGCGTCGGTGCGCGCGCGAGGGGTCGCGTGGTAGCGGCGCGAACTTGGCCCGCGTTCGTGCCGCCGACCTACGATCGCTCTCGAACGGAGAGCCCAGCCATGAGCCTTTTTCAGAACCGTCGCAGCGCCAACCGAAAAGCGAAGAGTGTCGAGTGCCAAATCGTTCGCGAGAGCGACACCCAGGTCTTCGCCGAGAAGACCACGGACCTCTCCGAGTCGGGCATGCTCGTACGCTCGGACGCCGAGCTCTCGCTCGGAGACTCGTTGCTCGTCTCGTTCCAGATGACCGACCTCGGCCTGTGGGTCGATACGAAAGCTACCGTGGTGCGGCTGGTGCGCGGTCGCCGAGAGGAAGATCGCGGCGAAACCGGCTTCGGTTTGCGCTTCGAGGGGCTCGATCCCGTGAAGCGGTTCGTGCTTCGGGGGGCCCTGCGCAAGGCCGTTCCGCCGTTGCCCAAGCGCACGCGAAAGCCGACTGTGGCGAATGTGACCGCGAGCTGACGGTCGCCACGATCGCGATGTCACGTTGACGGGGGTACCCGAGCCGACCTATCTCCTCCGAATCGCACGCGCTTCGGACGATCTCGAGCCGTGCGAGCGAGGTTTTTGCCCATGGCCGAGCTCCTGAAACGTGCCCTCGAGAAGCTGGTTCGGTTCTCGGAAAAGTACGCCATCGTCGTACTGCTCTTGGGCGTCGCGTTCGCCTCCTCGTGCCTTTATTACGCGAAGACCACGCTGCAGATTCGCTCGGACTTCACCGAGCTTCTGCCGAAGGACAGCGCCGGCCTCAAGGCCTACGAGCACCAGCTCGGCCGAGTGGGTGGCGGCGCTTCGTTCATCGTCGTGGTCGAGTCGCCCGAACGCGTCTCGAACGAGCATTTCATCGACGATCTCTCCGCTCGCCTCGACGCGGACGTGAAGACCCACAAGGCCTGCACGAGCGCGTGCAAGCCCGGGGACGACGCCTGCGTGCGCGCGTGCGGCGTGAACCTGGTGCAGTACTTCGAGAACGGCACCAAAGAAGTCCAGACCTTCTACCGAAGCCACAAGTGGCTGTTCGCCACGCAAGCGGACCTCGAAGACGCCGACTCCACGCTCGACCACCAGATCGCTTTGCAGAGCGGGTTCGTGACCGACCTCGAGTCGGACGACGCCCCCGACGCGGCCGCTCCGCAAAAGACGGCACCGAAGGCCATGGACGCCGGCGCGAGCACCGCTGCGAAGCCCGGAGACGCGGGCGCTCCGGTAGCCGTGGCGTCCCCCGACGGCGGCACGAACGCGGCCGGTACGAACGCAGGACCGAGCGACGCGGGCGCACCCGATGCGGGCGAACGAAAGTCCGCGCTCGGCCTCGATCAGTTCAAGGACAAATGGGATAACGCGGCCAAAAAGCACGACGATTTCCCGACGGGCTATTTCGCCAGCGCCGACGGCAAGACCCTCGTGCTGCGCATCATCACGAGCGCCCAAGGCATGGGCGAGACCAGCGGTGACGCCTTCACCGTGAAGATGCAGAAGCTCGTCGACGAGCTCAAGGCGGGGGATGCCGCCGTTCATCGCTACCACCCGAACATGGTGGTCGGCTTCGCCGGGGACATCCCCAACGCGAAGGCCGAAAAAGAGTCGATCGTCGACGAAGCCGTGTGGGCCACGGGCATCGCGCTCGCCTGTGTCGCGCTCGGCATCATGTTCTATTTCCGGTCGATCGCCTCGCTTTTGGTGGTGCTCGTTCCGGTCGCCGTGGGAATCGGCGCAGCCTACGCCTACGCCACGTTCCACTTCGGCTACGTGAACACGGCGGGCGCGTTTTTGGGCGCCATCATCGTGGGCAACGGCATCAACTACCCGATCGTGCTCTTGGCTCGGTACCGCGAGTTCAAGAAGCGCATGACGCCCTCCCAAGCGCGTCTCGAGTCCGTCAAGAACGCCTTCCGCGCCGAGCTCGTGGGCGCGAGCGTCGCGGGTATCGCCTACGGGTCGCTGACCATCACGGCTTTCCGCGGCTTCTCCCAGTTCGGCGCGATCGGTATCTTGGGCATGTTCCTCGTGTGGATCTCGATCGTGCCGCTCGTACCGGCCATGGTCGTCTTGATCGAGAAGGTCCACCCGCGCTTCCTCGCGCCACCGCTGACCGAGGCGCTCGACGAGGAGGCCGTAGCCAAGATCCCCGAGAAGACCCACGGCGTGGTGGTGCGTGTCTTCGCATGGCTCACCGAACGCTTCCCGAAGGCGCTCGTCGTGCTCTTCTTGGGCATCACCGCGGCCTGCGCCTACACGCTGCCGAGCTACCTGCGCGACCCGTGGGAGTACAACTTCCACAACCTCGGCTCGCGTGGCTCCAAGGCGCAAGGCGGCGGAGGCGCCGGCGAGTGGAGCAACAAGGCGGACGCCGTCTTCCAAGGAAAAGCGGACATCTCCGGCGCTCGCATCATGGCGGACACGCCCGAGCAGGTGCCGCAGGTGCGTGCGAAAATCCTCGCCGCCGACGCGCAAGACCCGCAAGGCAAGCTCATCTCCAACATCGTCACGCTGGACGACTTCCTCCCCGGCACGGCGGACGAGCAAAAGAAGAAGCTCGAGGTCCTCGATCGCATGCGCGACCGCCTCACCCCGCGCGTTCTGCAGAGCCTCGCCCCCGACGAGCGCAAGCGCGTGGAGGAGATGATGCCGCCGGAAGATCTGGCCGCGGTGACCACCAAAGACGTCCCGGCGCTCATCCGCCGCCGCTTCGAGGAGCTCAACGGAAACGTCGGCACGCTCTTCTACATCCAGTACGTGCCCAATACGTCCTGGAGCGACGGCCACACCGTGCTGCGCATCGCCAAGGCGTCGGACAACGTTCGACTCGACGACGGCACGGTGGTGCAGACCGCCTCGCGCCCCACGATTTACGCGGAGATGATCCGGTCCTTGGAGCACGACGGCCCCTTGGCCACCGTAGCCTCGTTCCTCGCGGTCATCGTGGTGGTGGTGCTGGCGACCCACCAGCTCCGCGGGGCAGCGGCCGTACTCTTGGCGCTGCTGATGGGCGTGGTGTGCACGGTCGGTGTGGCGGCGCACCTCGGGCTGAAGCTCAACTTTTTGAACTTCGTGGCGCTGCCGATAACCTTCGGTATCGGGTGCGAGTATCCGTTCAACATCTTCGACCGCACGAGGTTGCTCGGTGGAGACGTGAAGCGGGCGGTGCTTCGCTCCGGCGGCGCGGTGGTCTTGTGCAGCTACACGACCATCGTCGGGTACGGCTCGCTGCTGGTCTCGGACAACCAGGCGCTCCAGTCCTTCGGGTACCTGGCGGTGGCTGGTGAAGTTGCCTGCATCGTCATGGCGATGCTCTTTTTGCCTGCGCTCTTGCATCTGATTTTGCCGAAGCCCGGCAAAAAAGCGCCACCTGAGGCCTGACACCCGACGACGTTCGAGGCTCGCTCGCGCTCGTTCGAGCCGGATCGGGAGCCTCGAACGAATGCGTCTCGGACGCGTTGCGTAGACACATTCCACTTTCCGTCGTGCTCGGGTCGCGTTACTCCGAGAAAACGAGCGAGGCCGCCTTGGCGCCTCTCGAAGAGGAGCTTCCGTGAAGAACGCATACATCTCCGGTACCGGCATGTACGTGCCGCCGCGCGTGGTGACCAACGACGATCTCCGTACGCAATACGGCATCGACACCACCCACGAGTGGATCCTCCAGCGTACGGGCATCGAAGCGCGCCGCTATGCGGAAGAGGGCATCGGCTCCGCCGACCTCGCCGTGCCCGCCGCCGAGATGGCCATCAAGAACGCCGGGCTCGTCAAAGAGGACATCGACATGATCCTCTTCGCGACCCTCTCGCCGGAGCATCAGTTTCCCGGCTCGGGCGTGTATCTTCAGCAAAAAATGGGCTTCTGCGACGGTCCGGGCGCCAAGTTCGTGCCCGCGATGGATATCCGCAACCAGTGCTCGGGCTTCCTCTACGGACTCGCCACGGCGCAGGGCATGGTGCGCTCGGGCTCGTGCAAGCACGTGCTCGTGGTGGGCGCGGAGACCCACTCGGCCGCGCTCGACTTCTCCACGCGTGGACGCTCGGTCACGTCGCTCTTCGGCGACGGCGCGGGCGCTGCGGTGGTGAGCGCCACCGACGAAGACCGCGGCATCCGTCAGTGGAAGCTCGGCGCCGATGGTCGCTACGCCGACGTGCTCGCCCTTCGCGTCTGGGACATCCGCAAGCGTCCTTACGTCCCGGTCGACGCGAACGGCAACGGTTCGGTCGTGCCCGAGATGCTCTGGCCGCAAATGGAAGGCAAGACCGTGTTCAAGAACGCGGTCGAGCGCATGATCGGCGGCCTCATGGAAGTGTGCGCCGAGGCCAAGATCGTCGGCACGGACATCGACTTTTTCCTCTTTCACCAAGCGAACTTGCGCATCAACCAGTACGTGCAGCAGACGCTCGGAATCCCGGACGAGAAGGTCATCCACAACATCCAGAAGTACGGCAACACCACCGCGGCCACGATCCCCACGCTGATGCACGAGGCCATCGAGACCGGTCGCCTGAAGAAGGGCATGAAGGTCGCCGCCGTGGCGTTCGGTTCGGGCTTCACCTGGGGCGCGATGCTCTTCGATTGGTGAGCCTCGGCCCAGCGGGATGAAGAGAGAAGGCCGGGTCGTGCAGGGCGCACGGGCCGGCCTTCGCGTTTCCGGAGCGTCGCGAGACGCGCGCGGGGAAGTTGGCCCAGGGAGGGCGAGTCGGAAAAATGGCCGGCCAGTGCCCCGCGTCCGAAGGTGGACCCGGGCCGAGCAAGCAGGTCCTCGCCATGCGTCTTTGTCCCGAATTTCCCTGCGACAACCCGGCTCTCTTCGCGCTCACGTCGCATGCTCCGCGTTTGGTCGAGGTCCACGAGCCCGCGCCGTTCGAGGTGCCTTCGCTCGAGGATGCGGCTCGCGCGGACACCATCGAGCCGGCGCCGCGCACGAGCGGCTTCTTTTTGCGGGACGAAAGGGGAACGCTCGTCGAGTCCTTCGAGCCGCCCTTCGTGCCCTCGCCCGAGACCTTCGAGGCCGAGTCGCCCAACGAAGAGGAGCTCGCGCTCTCCGATCTCGCTGGATTCGACGACCTCGAGCTCGTCGCCGTGGGGGAAGATACTCTTAGCCGTCTCGAGGACCTCGTGGACGTGGAGGACGACGAGCCGATGGTGGTCTCGAAGGTCCGTCCACACGACCCGTTCGCCGACGACCTGGTCGAAGCCTACGCGGCTGTAGCCGGGGAAAAGTCCTCGCTCGTGCGTGCATTTTTCGTCTTCGGTGCCGTGCCGCAGGATCGCGAAAAAGAGCTTCGCGAGGCGGGGATCGTCGATGCGGAAGGACGGCTCTCGGCGCGTTACCTGCGCGAGCTCGAGAGCTGGAAGACCCTCTTGCGCGGCGAGCCCGGTGACCTCGACGGTGCTCGCGGGCGCATGCTCGACGAGTGGAGCGCCGAGGTGGTCTCCGTCCTGCTCGGTGAGCCCGGACGCCAGGGCGAGCTTCGCCGAGCGCTCCGCAAGGCCGGGGTATGTGCTTTCGGACTGGTGCGCGCGGCGTAGGTCGTCGACACTCGAAGAAGGACGGAGCGACGAGCGCAACATGAGCAACGAATCGAACGACCGCCGTGGGGACGAGCGCTTTCTCACCTACGTAGCGGTGGAGATCGAAGGGCAGGGCAAGAAGCACCGCTTCGGCGTGACCCGTGACGCGAGCACCGGAGGGCTCTTGCTCTCGACGCCCAGTCGCTTCGAGGTGGGCACCGAGCTCACTCTTCGTCCGCAAGATGCAGGGGGAAACCCCGGCACCGAAGTGGTGGCCACGGTCATTCGCGTCGACGAAGCGACCCCCGGTTCGGACGAGCCCTGGCGCTACCAGCTCGCGGTTCGGTTCACGGACCCGGACGCGGCCTCACGCTTCCTCGCCGAAGCCAAAGGGCCGAAACCGCGCAGCTTGCCGCCGCCTCCCGGTCCGAACGAGACCTGAAGGACGCTCGCCGTCAGCGTCCGAGCAGCTGATCGAGGCGAGGGGTGATTTCGGCCACCGCGCCTTCGCCTTTGATCGATCCGGACATCTTGCGATCCGTCGCGCGGCCATCCGCACCCGGAACCACGAAAAGCGGGATGTAGGTCGAGGTGTAGCCGGCGGGCTCGAGCCGTTCACCGTCGGACTCGGCGTCGAACTCCAGGATGGCCAGATCTCCGAAGTGGTCGTCGAGCTGGCCGGTCTCGGCCGCGTGGTGGAAGCGGCGGCAGGGCTCGCAGCTCGCGCCGCCCACGTACACGAGTGGCTTGCGCCCCTCGCTCTCGGCCTTCTTCATGTGAGCCTTCACGAGGGCCGCGACGTTGCCGGCCGAGGCTTTGGACCAGGAGAGATTCTTGGGCTTCGGCGTGCTTGCCTGCGACGCCGTGCCCGTTCCGCTCGACGCTTGGGGCTCGTCCACGCGCGAGCAGCCGAGCCCGATCGTCAACGCGAAAGCGAAAACGAGAAAAGTGAGAGGTTTCATGGTCTTCGGTGCCATGGTTGACCTATTTCTGAGTAGGCTCCCACCGGCTCGCGATTTCGTCCCATGAGGGGAGTGCGTCGTCCGGGCGGGCCTGGAGCACACGCACGCGCACGACCACGCGGTCGACCGCCGAGGTGTAGCCGTGCTTGCGCCCCTGCGTGAACATGGCGGCCATGCCGGGCAGGGGAAGCGGGTACGAGTAGCGTACGAAGTCTTTCTCGCGGCGACGTCCGCCTCCGAGGCGCGCGCCCAGCATCGCGTGATCACGCTCGGGCTTGCCGGTGGCGCGGTCGATGATCTCGAAGCAGGTCATCTGCGAGTCGATGCCGTAGACGTGGTGGCGGGTCCACACTTCGATCGCCCGCCAGGTGCGCCGGGGACCGGTGGTGACGTGATGATCGCGGATGACGTGGAACTCGACGTCGTCCGAACGGATGCTCTCCGGCGGCACCGAGAGGGGCGGGATGAGCGAGATCGCGGCGGCCTCGTCGAGCTCCTCGTGGGGGTCTCGGGATGGCGCGGACGCGGGCGGCGGCC
This sequence comes from Polyangiaceae bacterium, assembly GCA_965225775.1. Lineage (GTDB taxonomy): Bacteria > Myxococcota_A > Polyangia > Polyangiales > Polyangiaceae > JAAFHV01. The sequence goes on from OZ245328.1 coordinate 1,486,092, forward strand.
GTGAGGCGCTCGCAGGTCGGGGCGGTGGGCTGGACGGACGGGTTGGCATCGCGCCCATGCGTTGCGTCTCGTTGAAGGGGCGCTTGCGATCGGAAGCCATGCTCGTTTTCACGCTATCCGAAGTGGTCGTCGATTTCACCGTCCGACTTCGCGAAACCGAAGGGCCGCACGACCTTCGGCGCCAACGACGAGAGGCCCCCTCGCCGGGGCGAGAGAGCCTCTTTTTCAATCGTGGAGCCCGTCAAGATGACGAGCCCCGTGCCCGGTGGATCAGAACTGGTGCGCTTCGGTCGAGTCCTCGAGGGCGAGGGTCGAGGCCTTGCCGCCCGAGATGACCTCGGCGACCTGGTCGAAGTAGCCGGTGCCCACTTCGCGCTGGTGGCGCGTGGCGGTGTAGCCGTCCTTCTCCGAGGCGAACTCCTTCTCCTGGAACTCGCTGTACGCCGCCATGCCGCGCGCCTTGTAGTCCTTGGCGAGCGTGAAGACGCCGTGGTTCAGCGAGTGGAAGCCGGCGAGCGTGACGAACTGGAATTTGTAGCCCATCGCGCCGAGCTCGATTTGGAACTTCTTGATGGTCGCGTCGTCGAGGTTCTTCTTCCAGTTGAACGACGGCGAGCAGTTGTAGGCGAGCATCTTGTTGGGGAACTTCGCCCGGATGCCCTCGGCGAACTGCTTGGCCTGCGCGAGGTCGGGGGTGGACGTCTCGCACCAGACAAGGTCCGCGTAGGGCGCGTAGGCGAGACCGCGCGCGATGGCGGTCTCGACGCCGGCCTTGATCTTGTAGAAGCCTTCGGCCGTGCGCTCACCCTTGAGGATGAAGGGATGGTCGCGCTCGTCGACGTCGCTCGTGAGGAGCTTGGCGCTGTCCGCGTCGGTGCGCGCGACGAGGATGGTCGGGACGTCGGAGACGTCGGCGGCGAGGCGGGCGGCCGTGAGCGTGCGGATGAACTGGCTCGTGGGAACGAGCACCTTGCCGCCCATGTGGCCGCACTTCTTCTCGCTCGCGAGCTGGTCTTCGAAGTGGACGCCGGCGGCGCCCGCTTCGATCATGTTCTTCATGAGCTCGAAGGCGTTCAGCGGGCCACCGAAGCCGGCCTCGGCGTCGGCCATGATCGGCAGGAACCAATCGTGGAGGCGCTTGCCTTCGGCGTGCTCGATCTGGTCGGCGCGCTGGAGCGCCTGGTTGATGCGCTTGACCACCGCCGGGACGCTGTCCACGGGGTAGAGCGACTGGTCGGGGTACATGTGACCCGAGGTGTTCGCGTCGGCTGCGACCTGCCAGCCCGAGAGGTAGATGGCCTTGAGGCCCGCGCGCACGTGCTGCACGGCCATGTTGCCGGTGAGCGCGCCGAGAGCGGCGACGTAGGGCTCGTCGTGGAGGAGCTCCCAGAGCCGCTTGGCGCCGAGCTTCGCGAGCGTGTGCTCGATGGTGATCGAGCCACGGAGCTTCTGGACATCGGCCTGCGAGTAGGGACGGACGATGCCTTCGAAGCGCTTGGCGAGGGCGTCGGATTGGGTCACGGCGGTCATGCGGATTCTCCTTGGCAGTTACGTAGGGAGGCGAAACTTCGAGTGATTCGGACGCGTACTCTGAGCTCGGGGCTCGGAGCTCAGGCGCCCGTGGACAAGACTTGGTCGTAGGCGGAGAGGGTCAGAAACTCCTCGAAGGTGGGCTCGGTGGAGAGCCGCTCGAAGAGCGCGCGGGCTTCGGGGAACTTGCCGCCCTGGAAGCGCTCGGTGCCGACCTCGCCGGCGATCACACGCAGCTCTTCGTCGAGGATCTGCGCGAGGCGGCTCTTCGTGACCACGCTGCCGTCGTCGAGCTTGGCCTCGTGGCGGATCTCTTGCCACACCTGGGCGCGTGAGATCTCGGCCGTGGCCGCGTCTTCCATGAGGTCGTAGAGGGGCACGCAGCCTTGGCCGCGAAGCCACGCTTCGACGTACTGCACGCCCACGCGCACGTTGTGGCGCAGGCCGCTCTCGGTGCGGGTGCCCTCGGGGATACCGAGCAAATCCGAAGGGCCGACGCGCACGTCTTCGCGCTTCTTCTCGAGCTGGTTTTTGGCCGGCATGTTCGCGTCGAACACCTCGAGCGCGACCGGTACGAGCGCAGGGTGCGCGACCCAGGTGCCGTCGTGGCCGTTCTTCACTTCACGGAGCTTGTCGGCGCGGACCTTGTCGAGGGCGGCCTGGTTCTTCGCGTCGTCGCCCTTGATGGGGATCTGCGCGGCCATTCCGCCCATCGCGTGCACGTTGCGCTTGTGGCACGTCTGGATGAGAAGCTCCGAATAGGCGCGGAGAAAGCCCTTGTCCATCGTGACCTGGGCGCGGTCGGGGAGGAGCGCCGCGGGGTCGTGCGCGCGCTTCTTGATGAACGAAAAGATGTAGTCCCAGCGACCGCAGTTGAGGCCGGCCGAGTGTTCGCGCAGCTCGTAGAGGATCTCGTCCATCTCGAAGGCGGCGGGGAGCGTCTCGATGAGGACCGTGGCCTTGATGGTGCCCTGCGGGATGCCGAGCGCCTTCTGGGCGTGCACGAACACGTCGTTCCAGACGCGCGCCTCGAGGTGGCTCTCGAGCTTGGGCAGGTAGAAGTACGGGCCCGTGCCGCGCGCGAGGGCTTCTTTCGCGTTGTGGAAGAAGTAGAGGCCGAAGTCGAAGAGGCTGCCGGGGCAGGGCACGCCGTCCACCAGCACGTGCTTTTCGTCGAGGTGGAAGCCGCGCGGGCGAACGAGCAAGGTCGCCGTCTTCCCGGCTAGCGCGTACTGCTTGCCTTTGGCCTCGAACGAGATGGTGCGGCGGACTGCATCGAAGAGGTTCTGCTGGCCTTCGATCTGGTTTTCCCAGGTGGGGCAGGTGGCGTCTTCGAAGTCCGCCATGAAGACGCGCGCGCCCGAGTTGAGCGCGTTGATGACCATCTTGCGGTCGACAGGTCCGGTGATCTCGACGCGGCGGTCGAGCAGGTCTTCGGGAAGCTTGGCCACGGTCCAGACACCTTCGCGGACGTGGGCGGTCTCGCGTAGGAAGTCGAAGCTCTCGCCCGCTTCGAGGCGGGCCTTGCGGGCCTTACGTGCCTCGATCCGCTCGCGGATGCGAGGGCCGAAGGTACGCGCGAGCTCGACCACGAAGGCGAGCGCCTCGGGGGTGAGCACGCGCGCCTGCGAGGGCGTGGCGCTCGCGTGGATCGAGACGCCCGGGAGCGGTTCGGAGACGGTCGTGTGAGGCGCTGCAGAAGGGGTCATGGGTTCTTCTCGGTTTGGGCCGTTGCGTCACGAACCGTTTGGACGACGTTGACAATGCGGTCAAAGCTGTCACTCGTCAACAAACGATGTTGCGAAGCCTAGAAAGCTAGGTATACGATTGTCAATGACAGACTGTTATGCTGTAAATTCTGTCAACGTGCACATGCTGCACCGGGCGTACGGAGCGACGAAACATGAGCAAAGTAACGCAATCCGTTAAGGTTTCCGAGGGCAAGGCCAGCGACAAGGGACCGCGTCTCGGGGCCAAAGTGCGCGGACTGCGTCGCCAGAAGAACCTGAGCCAGGTGCTGCTCGCGGAGAAGCTCGGGGTCTCGGCGAGCTACTTGAACCTCATCGAGAACAACCGCAGGCCGCTTCCGGCGCCCTTGCTCATCAAGATCGCCCAGATCTTCGACCTGGACCTCCACGCCTTCGCGACCGACGAAGACTCGCGCATGGTGGCCGACCTGACCGAGGCGTTCGCCGATCCGCTCTTCGAGGACGAGGACATCACCTCGGTCGACGTGCGCGAGATGGCCACGGCGAGCCCCGCGGCTTCGCGCGCCGTGCTCTCGCTCTACCGCGCGTACCAGGCCTCCCGCGCGACCGCGGACGACCTCTCGTCGCGCCTCGTGGGCGGCGAGGACCTGGGCGTGGTCGATCGCTCGCACCTACCTACCGAAGAAGTCTCGGACTTCATCCAGCGCATGTGGAACTTCGTGCCCGAGCTCGAGCTCGGCGCCGAGCGACTCTGGGAGGAGGCGCAGCTCTCCACCGAAGACCTTTATCCGGGCCTCCTTCGGTACCTCCAGAAGGTGCACGGCATTTCGGTGCAGATTGCACGTTCCGGCTCGGAGCGCGGAATTTTGCGGCGATTCGACGCCGAGGCGAAGAAGCTCGTGCTCTCGGAGCTCTTGCCCACGCGCACGCGTACCTTCCAGGTCGCGCATCAAGTGGGGTTGCTCACGCAGCGCGAGGTCATCGACCGGTTGGTCAACGACGGACGCCTGACCACCGCCGAGTCGCGCGCGCTCGCCCGCGTTTCGCTGGCCAACTACTTCGCGGGCGCCGTGCTGATGCCGTACGGGCCGTTCGTCGACGCGTGCCGTGAGGAACGCTACGACCTCGACGTCATCGGTCGCCGTTTCAAGGTGGGCTTCGAGCAGGTCTGCCATCGCGTGACCACGCTGCGCAGGCCCGGCAACGAGGGCATTCCGTTCCACATGATCCGCATCGACGTGGCGGGGAACATCTCGAAGCGCTTCAGCGCCTCGGGCATCCGCTTCGCGCGGTTCTCGGGCGCGTGCCCGCGCTGGAACATCTTCAGCGCCTTCCTCACGCCGGGGATGATTCGCATCCAGATGTCGCGCATGCCGGACGGCGAGGCTTATTTCTGCCTGGCGCGCACCATCCAGAAAGACTCGGGCGGGTACCACGCGCAAAAGCCCGTGCAAGCCATCGGCCTCGGCTGCCGCGCCACCTTCGCGAAAGAGCTCGTCTACTCGGACGGCATCGATCTGGCGAACCCGGACACGTGCATCCCGGTGGGCGTCACGTGCCGCTTGTGCGAGCGCACCGACTGCGAGCAGCGTGCGTTCCCGTCGCTCAAGCATCCGCTCACCGTGCTCGAGAACGTGCGCGGGGTCTCGCTCTACGCCCCGGCCCAGGGGACAGGAGAGCGGCCCGAGCACGACTGACAGTACCGTCTCGGGCGCGCCGAGGTGCGTCGAAGCGCATCCGGGCCCGAGGTCAAGCGCAATACGCAGGCCCCACAGTGTCGCCTGCGGGGCGACCACCCCACGTCTTTTGCCCGCGGAGGCGCGTCCCCGAGTCTCGTTCGTGTACGAAGGTGTCCTCTTGAACGTTCGCGCTTGCAAGTCTGCGCGGCTGATATTCTAGTGGGGGAAATGGACGAGGTCGTCGCGCGATCCCCCGCGGCCAGGGTGGCCAAGTGGTTGGTGGAGAAGGGCCGGGCCCCGGAGGCCGTAGCTCTGCTCGCCGTTCGTGCGGCCACGGGCAACAACGACAAGGAGAGCCACGAGCTCCTCGCCGAGGCCCTCCGCATCGACCCGGCGTCGCCGCTGGCCAAGCTCGCGTTCGAGCGCATGGAAGGCATTCAAGCGGGCGATCACGCGCCGCTCGAGCAAGCCATCGCCCTCTGGACCAACGAAGAGGTCTCGCGCCTCGAGCGCGAAATCGCCAAGCCGGCGTTCCGTCGTGCGCAGGTCGGCTTCAACAACAACGTGAAGTACAAGGGGCTCGTCTTCCACATCCAGACGGAAGACTCGGGCCTCGACAAGCCTCACATCATCACGCACCTCTTCGCCGACGGTGGCCGCATCATCAAGAGCCACAAACGCAGCTATGCCGAAGCCGTAGCTCGCGAAGACGTGGCGCAGTTCGTTCGGGCCCTGATGAAGGGGCAGCACATGGAAATGGCCATCTTCCTGCGCACCGGTCGGTTCGACCCGGTGATCGAAGGCAAGGCCATCGGCGGCATGGAGTTGCTCACCCACGAGCCCGAGGTCGAAGTTCAGAAGCTCGCCGCGCGTGAGCCGAAGAAGCCTGCTCCGGCCCCCAAGCTCACCGTCACCGCCTCCGGTGGGCCGTCGTCCAAGGCGCCGCCGCTACCGCCCGAGGCCGTGCGAAAGCCCGCTCAAGCCGCTGGTGTCGCGCCGGTGTCGCAAGCGCAGCCTCCCGTCTCGCAGCCGGTCAAGTCCAAGCCTTCGCCCACGGTTCGCCTGCGTGTGCTCCGCTCGCCCGTGCACGGACCGGCCTTCTACGAAGGCACCTCACGCGAAGTGATCCTGGGCCGCGGCGGGGAAATACCGCTCACCGGCGACAAGTTCTGCCACCCGCGCGAAGCGCTGCTTCGGGTCGAGGGCGGCAACGTGTTCTTGAGCGACCTCGAGTCGGGCAACGGCGTCTACCTGCGGGTTCGTCGTCCGGTCGAGCTTGAGCCGGGCGACCAGTTCATGGTGGGCGACCAGGTGCTCACCGTGGAGAAGAACCCCAAGCCGGACGATGGTCCCGCCGACGGCCCCACGTACTTTTACTCCTCGCCCAAGTGGCCCTCGTCGTTCCGGCTCGTGCAGCTGTTCGAGGGCGGCGGCAAGGGCGCGTGCGTGCTCGCGCGCGGCACCACGATGCAGCTCGGACGTGAAGTGGGCGACTTCGTGTTCCCCAACGACCCGTTGGTCGGCGAGCCGCACTGCATGGTGGAAGAACAGGCGGGGGCCATCGTGCTCACCGATCTGAGCTCGCCCACCGGTGTTTTCGTGCGCATCAAGGGCGACGAACAGGTCGTGCCAGGCGACGAAATCGTGGTCGGGCGTACGCGCCTGATGATCGAAGCGGTGAGCTGAGGCTCGAGCTGCCTGCGAAGGGTGCCGGCGGCGGTGTTCAGGTCGTGTCGCGCACGAGCTTCGGTCCACGACGGCTCGATCGGGGAGCGCCGCGTTTGCGATCGCCCCGTACGCGGAGAGCCAAGTGCGCTAAGGCTCTTCGCGGAGGTCTTCCATGGCAGGTCGTTACGGGATGTCGTTCGCCAAGAGCTTGATCGAAAAGGGCGACTACGAAGAGGCCATCGCTGCGGCCACCAAGGACATCGAAGATGGCGTGAAGGGGCCCGAGCCCTTCTTCGACCGCGCGACGGCGCACGAGCTGCTCGAAGACTACGCGAGCGCCGTGGCCGACTTCGAGCACGCCATTCGCATCAACTTAGCGGAGAAAGAGCTCGATCCTTTCGCGCTCGACGATGCGTATTTCTCGGCACTCCTCGCGCTCGCCAAGCTCGTCTCGGATCCGAAGAAGGGGGCTCTCGAGCTCGGTCGGTACCGGGAGCTCTTGCCCGCCGGTGAGCACGTCGCCGAGAGCCACGACTGGGAGAAACGCCTGCGCGGTGAGATGCCGAGCTTGCTCGACAAGACGCGCGGCGTCGCGGGCTGAGGCCGCGGCAAAGCCGTCGGAGAAGAAACGTCTCCCGTCAACGAGGGAGCTCTGCCGCGCGGGCCTCGGTCGCGCGGCCTTCTTCGTCGAGCAAAAAGACCTCTTCGGAGAAGTCCGCCACGCGGTAGCCCTGGCCCTGCGAGGAGACGCGGACGAGGACCTTACCCTCGGGGGTCGGATCGACCCGAAACCCTCGCACCTCGCCCGCTTCGGCCTTCTTCACGAAGTCGCGACGCTTCGCCTCGCGGGCCTGCGAGAGCACGGTCGCCGTGGCGCCCGCGAGCAGGCCGAGCACCGAGGTCACGATCTGGAAAACATGACCCGCGAAGAGGGCGGTCTCGGTGCGGAAGAGTCTCGCGTCTTCGTACCCGTACCCCTTGTGCTGAAAGAGGGAGAGGGCGAGGCCGAGTGCGCCGAGCACCATGCACACGGCACCGATGATCCACTCACCGCGCTCTTCACCCGCGAGGCCCTTTTTGGCGAGCTTCTGCGCCCACGCGATGGGCAAGCCGAAGGCGAGCAGGGTGAGCACGAGCGCGGGGCCCCAGAACATGATGCCGAAGGTGGCCCCGAGGGCGACGCCAATCGCGAAGTTCGGGAGCAGGTCGCCGCTCTCACCGAACCCCATGAGGAGCCCGGCGGAGAGTCCGGCGTTGGCCATGGCGAGCGGGACCGAGAGCAGCCAACCCCAGCGAACGCGAGACTGGCCGATGGTGCTCGGGGACCGAAGAATGTAAGCCCAGAGCGCGCCGAAGAGCAGCGTCGGCAGCCCGGTGGTGAAGCCGGAGAACTCGTGGCTCATCGCCCCGAATACGCCGGCGGTCACGGCCGAGAGCGAGAGCCCGACAGCCGCGATGTTGAGAGCGCGGACGATGCGTGGAGCTCCGAAGGCACGGGGGACGATCACGCGACGATCGTAGGGGCCTCACACGACTCGCGAAAGGGGGGAGGCCGCGAAAGGTCGCCAGGGGGTGCCGAACGGTCGCGCCGGGGGCACGACCGACGCATGGTCAGCCGACGCGCTTTTCCTTGAGTAGCGCCAGCAGCCCGTTGGTGGACGAGTCGTGGCTCGTGACCGTGCTCTTGTCGCGGAGCTCGGGGAGAATCTTGCTCGCGAGCTCTTTGCCGAGCTCGACGCCCCACTGGTCGTAGCTGTTCACGTTCCAGATCGTGCCCTGCACGAAGATCTTGTGCTCGTAGAGCGCCACGAGCGCGCCCAGGGTCTTCGGGTCGAGGCGATCGAAAACGATGCTGTTCGTGGGGCGGTTTCCTGGGAAGACCTTGTGCGGCGCGAGGCGCGCGACCTCGTCGGGCGAGAGGCCCTTCTTCTCGAGCTCCGCCGTTGCCTCCTCGAGGGTCTTGCCGCGCATGAGCGCTTCGGTCTGGGCGAGGAAGTTCGAGAGCAGAAGATCGTGGTGCTCCCCCATGGGGTTCTGGCTCACGGCCGGCACCAAGAAGTCGCACGGGACGAGGCGCGTGCCCTGATGGATGAGTTGGTAGAACGCGTGTTGTCCGTTGGTGCCGGGCTCACCCCAGAGCACCGGACCGGTTGCGTAGTCGACCGGCACGCCCTCGCGGTCGACACGCTTGCCGTTCGACTCCATGTCCCCTTGCTGGAAGTACGCGGGGAAGCGGTGCATGTATTGGTCGTACGGCAAAATGGCTTGCGATTCGGCACCGAAGAAATTGCTGTACCATACACCCAAGACGGCCAAGATCACGGGCAGGCTCTCCTCGAGCTTGGCCTCTTTGAAGTGACGATCCATGGCGAACGCGCCGTCGAGGAGCTCCTCGAAGCGGTCGAAGCCGATGGTGGCCGCGATGGAGAGTCCGATGGCCGACCAGAGCGAATAGCGGCCGCCGACCCAGTCCCAGAACTCGAACATGTTGGCGGTGTCGATGCCGAACGCGGACACCTCTTTCGCGTTGGTGGAGAGCGCGACGAAGTGCTTGGCCACGGCCTGCGAATCGCCGAGGCGCGCCACCAGCCAGTCGCGCGCGCTCTTCGCGTTGGCGAGAGTCTCTTGCGTGGTGAAGGTCTTCGAGGCGACCACGAAGAGGGTGGTCTCGGGGTCGACCTTCCGCAACACCTCGGCGAGGTGCGTCCCGTCGACGTTGGACACGAAGTAAGGCGTTACGCCCTTGCGTGCGTAAGGCTTGAGCGCCTCGGTCACCATGACGGGACCGAGATCCGAGCCGCCGATGCCGATGTTGACGATGCTGGTGAGCTTCTTTCCCGTGTGGCCCGAAAAGGCGCCGGACTCGAGCCGGCCCACGAAATCGCGCATCTTCGCGAGCACGCGGTTCACCTCGGGCATCACGTCTTTGCCGTCGATCACGATGGCGGTGCTCGCGCGGTTGCGAAGCGCCACGTGAAGCACGGCGCGCCCCTCGGTGACGTTGATCTTCTTGCCGGAGAACATCTCGTCGCGACGCTTCTCGACGCCGGCGTCGCGGGCGAGCGCGAAGAGGCGGCGCAGGGCTTCGTCGTCGACGCGGTTCTTCGAGTAGTCGAGGAAGATGCCCGCGGCCTTCACGGAGAGCTTGCGGAAGCGATCGGGGTCTTCGGCGAAGAGGTCGCGCATGACGAGCTTCTTCCCGTCGGCTTCGTAGTAATCGCGGAGGGCCTGGTAGCTCGGGTTCTCGGTGAGGCGAGGCATGGACTCGATGCTACGCATCGTTTCCCGCTGGCGAGCGACAAAAAGGGAAAATGAGGGGCCGACGCCGACGCGAACGAGGACGCCCGCGACGTCCTTTACCTCGTGAGGTCCACTGGAGTAACGCTGTCGGGGTGACGAGCGCCACTGATCCCCCGGCCGTGCTCACCTCGGGCTTGGTGAAGGTCTTCGACGAGACGGTCGCCGTCGCGGGCCTCGACTTGCGGGTGGAGCGAGGGGAATGCTTCGGTCTCCTGGGGCCGAACGGCGCGGGCAAGACCACCACGGTCGAGATCCTCGAGGGACTGCTCGAGCCCTCGGGCGGCCGGGTCGAGCTCTTCGGGCGCACCTGGGAGAAGGACGAGCGCTGGCTTCGTGAGCGCATCGGCGTGTCGCTTCAGACCACGCACCTGCAGGAGAAGCTGACCGTCTCCGAGATCGTCGAGCTCTTTCGTTCGTTCTTCTTGGACGGACGCACGGTGGACGAAGCCCTCTCGTTGGTTCGTCTCGGAGAGAAAGCCAAGGCTCGCTACGAGACGCTCTCCGGTGGCCAAAAGCAGCGTGTTGCGGTCGCCTGCGCGCTGGTGGGGAAGCCGGACTTGCTCTTTTTGGACGAGCCCACCACCGGCCTCGATCCGCAGTCTCGCCGAGCCTTGTGGGACGTGGTGTCGACGTTTCGCGAAGGCGGCGGGTCGATCCTGCTCACCACTCACTACATGGACGAAGCGGAGAAGCTCTGCGATCGCGTGGCCATCGTCGACCACGGCAAGGTCATCGCCTGCGGCACCCCGAACGAGCTCATCGACTCGCTCGGCGCCAAAGAGGTGGTCGAGGTGCGCACCGAAGGCCGCGCCGAGCGCGAGCGCGCCGTGAAGGCCGAGAGCGACTCGTCCGGAACGAAGCCCGAAGAGACGCCGCTGCGGCGCGCCCTCGCCGCGCTTCCGGGGGTGGTCTCGACCCGCGAGGACGTGGGCATTCACACGCTGACCGTGAAGAGCTTCCCCGAGACATTGCCCGCGATTTTGGCAACCTTCGAGGCGCACGGCGAGAAGGTCGCGAGCCTCGGAACCCACCGTGCCACGCTCGAAGACGTGTTCATCGAGCTCACCGGGGAGAAGCTCCGTGAGTGATCGTGCCCGCCGGTGGACCTCGATCGTGGCCATGGTGCGTGCGCACATGCGCGCGGCCTATCGCGAGCCGGGAGGGCTCTTCTGGACGTACGGCTTTCCCATGATCTTGTCGCTGGTGCTCGGGCTCGCGTTCCGTTCGCGCGCCCCGGAGCCCGCGCGTATCGACGTGCTCGAAGGCCCTCGGTCGGCCGAGATCGCCGAGAAGCTCGGACGTGATGCGGCCGTCACGGTTCGCATTTCCCCCTCCGAAAAGGCCGAGAACGCCCTGCGAACGGGCAAGATCGACGCGCTCTTGACCGTGGCCGCAGACGGCTCGGTGACCTATCGCTACGACGAGACGCGCGCGGAGGCTCGTCTCGCGCGCGTGCTCGCCGAGCGTGACCTCGTGCGAGCGTCGGGGCAGCCCGCTCCATTCGCCTCACGTGACGATCTGGTCACCGAAATCGGTGCGCGTTACATCGATTTCTTGCTCCCCGGTTTGCTCGGACTCGGCCTGATGTCGACCGGCTTCTGGGGCATCGGGTTCGCGATGGCCGACATGCGGGCGAAGAAGCTTTTGAAGCGCATCGTGGCCACGCCCATGCGCCGAAGCGATTTTCTCGCGTCGTTCTTGCTGGTGCGCTTGGTGATGCTCGCCATCGAGATGCCGCCTCTTTTGATCTTCGCGAGGCTCCTGTTCTCGATCGGTGTGCGCGGATCGCCGATCGCCTTTCTCCTGGTCGTCGTGCTCGGTGCGATGCTCTTCGCGACCATGGGGCTGCTCTTCGCTTCGCGCGCGGAAAATCCGCAGATCGTGAGCGGGCTCATCAACGTGGTCTCGTTCCCGATGTACCTCTGTTCGGGCGTCTTTTTCTCGGCATCCCGTTTCCCCGAGCGCGTCCAGCCTTTCTTGCGCCTGTTGCCGCTCTCGGCGCTGAACGAAGCGCTGCGCGCGGTCATGACCGATGGCGCAGGCCTCGTGGATATCTCGCGCCAGCTGGTGGTTCTGGCGGTGTGGACGGGGCTCTCGTTCGCCCTCGCCATGCGCCTCTTCAAGTGGCGCTGAGCGCGTCCAGACGCGCAGCGTAACGTCTCGATACGGCTCGCATTCCGGGGGCCTCTGGGCGTCCCAATCAGCCCGAGCGGGCCATCAGTACGAGCGCGACGAGCACGACCAAGACCACGCCCGAGACCACCCCGATGGTGATTCGCTTGCGGCGTTTGGCGGCGTCCGCGAACGGATTGTTGTCGAGCATGAGGCTCGGCTCGGGCACCAGGATGCGGAGGTCTTCGTGCATCGACAGGCGTCGACCGGGGAACTCGCCCAACGGCACCTGCATCATGGGAGGCATTTGCGGCGGAGGCGGCGCGGCCTCGAACACCTCGAACGGGGTGGGGGCGCGGAGCCCGCCGCTCGATCCCATGGGCGGGCGCATGGGCGGAAGGTCGAACCCGGGACGGCCACCCGGCGCTCCGAACGGGCCAGGCATGCCCATGCCGCTCATTCCGCCCATCTGCTGCTGCCCACCCATCTGCTGTTGCTGCTGTTGTTGCTGCTGGGGGTAGGCGGGCGGCTGCATATACGCGAACCCAGGCGGATTCGCGGGAGGCTGGGGTGCGCGACCGACCACCATCGCCGCGTGAACCTCGGGCGCGGAGGGGGGCGCGGAGGGCGGCATGGAGGGCAAGTCCACCATGGTGTGCTCGTCCGACGGAGGTAGGTCGAACGACGGTCGCTGGAGCTTCGGACGATCGTCACCCGGGCTTCCGGCCATCACCACGGTGGCAAACCGTGGATCTTTGCCGTCGTCGCGGCGCGAAGCAACGGAGGGAGCGCTCGCCGGGGCGGAGGGCAAGGGCGGGGGAACGGCAGGCGCAGAGGGACGAGCGAGCTTCGCCACCACGGGCGCACGAGGAGCGCCGGATTTCTCCGGGCTTCCGTCCATACGCGCCGTGGGCGACCTATCGATTTGCGGCAGGGGCGGCGCCTTGGGAGCGGTGGGGGCGCCACCCGGTCGTGGCGGGCCACCCGTGCCAGGGCGCGGGGGCGAGGAGGGCGTTCCGGGGCGTGGCGGTGACGACGGCGTGACCCGCGGAACCTCGCGGCTCGGCGCAACCCCCACGACACCGCGCCGTACGTCGGCGAGCGCCGCCATGAGCTCGGGGTCGAGCGGCGAGCGCGCCAGCGTGGGGGCATCTTCCGTGTCCTCGTAGTCGTTGCGATCCTGCCAGCCTCGGCCTCCGCCCACGTTCGCCGCGCCCGGTGCTCCGGCGCTCATGGGCATGGGGGCGGTCTGACCCGTCGGGCCGGTCGGGGAAGACGTCGGTGCTTTGGGAATCCGCGCGGCCATGACAGGCGCTTTGGGCGCAGAGGCGGGCGCGCTCGGAAGCGCGGGCGGAAGGGCGGCCGCTCGGGTCGCTTGCGGCGCCTGGGGCGCGAACCCCTGCGGTGAACGTGGGGCTTGCGGCGCGGAGAGCATGAGGGTCGCGTCCGGCGCATGGGCCTGCGGCGGAGGCTGCGTCGCAGGCAGCATCTGCACGTCGCCTTCGTCGGCCATCAGGAGCGCGGGGTTCTCCGCGGTATCTCCCATCAGGTCGGCGAGAGGATCGCGGCGGCCGGCCTGCGGGAACGTGTCGATCATCTCGCCCTTGGCGGCGCGCAGCGCGGCACGGAACGCCCGCACGTCCGGCCACCGGTCGCCCTTTTTGAAGGCGAGCGCGCGATCGACCACCTCGACGATGGCGTCCGAGACATCGGGGCCGGTCACCGTGCGGAGGCTCCGGGCCTTCGATTTTGCCGCCGCGACCAGCGCCGCGAGAGGGTTCTCGATGTTGTGGACCTGCTCGCCCGAGATGAGCAAGAAGAGCAGTGCGCCGAGCGAGAAGACGTCGCTCTGGGCATCGACGAGATCGCGTTGGCCGCGCGCTTGCTCGGGCGCCATCGAGGAGGGCGAGCCCACCACCATGCCCGCGGCGGTCATCTCGTGGGGCGACGACGACTCGTGCAGCACGCGCGCGGTGCCGAAGTCGTGGACCTTGATTTTGCCTTCTTTGGTGACGAAGACGGTCTCGGGCTTGATGTCCCGGTGGACCACGCCTTGGTCGTGCGCCGCGGCGATGATGTCGAGCAGGTGATCGAGGAAGGCGGTGGCCATCTCGACCGGGAGCTTGCCGCCCTTGCGCACACGCAGCTCTTCGAGGGTCTCGCCATCGAAGTGATCCATCACGAGCAGCGCGCAGCCGTCGTCGGTCTCGTCGTCGTCGATGACTTTGACCGTGTCCGGATGCGGGATCGTGTTGGCGACGTACGCCTCGCGACGGAAGCGCGCTTGCAGCGTCTTGTCCGTGGAGAGGTGGCCGTGCAGGATCTTCAGCGCGATGCGCGCGCCGTTCCTGTGGATGGCCGAGTAGGTCGCCGAGGTCGCGGTCGAGCGCAAGTGGGCTTCGATGCGCCACTTTCCACAGATGACCGAGCCTGGCTTACGTGTCGAACGCCCTAACGCGTCCAATGGAACCACCCGTCGCTTCGAGGACCGCCCTCGTTCCTAACAGGATACTCGAAATCGGCGCGCGCGAACGACCTTCGCACACGGGCCCGAAGGTCCCCACGCTGGGCGCTGCGATCCGCAGCTTTTGCACGAAAAAGGCGAGCTCCGGAAGGAGCCCGCCTCGGTCGTTCGCTCGGTAGCCCGCCTCTCGGTGGGCGCTCGACTCAGTAGTCGATGGCCTGGGCGTCTTCGATGGCGTCGCTGCGGCGGGGGCGCTTGTTGATCTGGAGGATCTGCTTGCGCACGCGCACCGCGTCCGGGGTCACTTCGACGAGCTCGTCGGCGTCGATCCACTCCATCGCGGTCTCGATGGTGAGCACGCGCGCGGGCGCGATGGCGACGTTCTCGTCTTTGCCGTGGTTGCGGACGTTGGAGAGTTTCTTCTCCTTGATGATGTTCACGTCCGTGTCGTTGGGGCGGTTGTGCTCGCCCACGATCATGCCCTCGTAGACGTCTCCGCCGGTCGGGACGAAGAAGGTGCCGCGCGGCTGCAAGTGGTGGAGCGCGTAGGCAGTGGCCTGTCCGGCGCGGTCGGCCACGATGGCGCCGGTCTGGCGCTTGGCCATGGGGCCGCCCCAGGCTTCCCAGCCGTCGAACACGGTGTTGAGGAGGCCCATACCGCGCGTGGCGGTGAGGAACTCGCCGCGGAAGCCGATGAGACCACGGCTCGGGATGCGGTACTCGAGGCGAGCGCGGCCGTAGCCGGGGTTCGCCATCTTGAGCATGCGACCGCGTCGTGAGCCGAGGCGCTCGGTGACCACGCCGATGAACTGCTCGGGCACGTCGACCACCACGAGCTCTTGCGGCTCTTGGGCCTCGCCGTCGACCACGCGGGTGACGACCTCGGGGTTGCCGAGCTGCATCTCGTAGCCTTCGCGGCGCATCGTCTCGACCAAGATGGCGAGCTGGAGCTCACCGCGTCCGAGCACGATGAACGTGTCGGGCGACTCGGTGTCTTCCATGCGCACGGCCAGGTTACGACGCGTCTCGCGCTCGAGGCGCTCGCGGATCTGGCGGCTGGTCAAGAACTTGGATTGTTTGCACTTTCCGGCGAACGGCGAGGCGTTGACGCCCAGGCGCATTTTGATGGTGGGCTGCTCCACCACGATGCGCGGGAGGGCACGGCTCTCGAAGCCGGGGCTCGTGTCGACGATGGTGTCGCCCACGTCGATCTCTTCGAGACCGGCGATGGCCACGAGCTCACCTGCCTGCGCTTCGGGAGCGGGGGTGCGCTTCAGCCCCTCGAAGGTGGAGAGCACCTTGATGGCGCCCTTCACGAAGCGGCCGTCCTTGAGCACGGCGACCGGCTGGTTGGCCTTGACGGTGCCGGACACGATGCGTCCGATGCCGAGACGACCGACGTAGTCGTCGTGGTCGAGGTTGTTGATGAGGATCTGGAGGGGGAGCTCGGGGTCGCCTTCGGGGGCGGGCACGCGCTCGAGAATGGTCTCGAAGAGCGGGCGGAGAGTGGTCGAGGGATCTTCGAGGGTGCGCTTGGCGATGCCGAGCTTGCCGATGGCGTAGAGCACCGGGAAGTCGGTCTGGGCGTCGCTCGCGTCGAGGTCGCAGAAGAGGTCGAACACCTCGTTCAGCACTTCGTTCGGGCGCGCGTCGCTGCGGTCGATCTTGTTGATGACCAGGATGATGGGGAAGCCGAGCTCGAGCGCCTTCTTGAGCACGAAGCGGGTCTGCGGGAGCGGGCCTTCGGCGGCGTCGACGAGGAGGATGCAGGCGTCGGCCATGAGGAGCGTGCGCTCGACTTCACCGCCGAAGTCGGCGTGGCCGGGGGTGTCGACGACGTTGAGCTTGATGACCTCGCCCTTGTCGTTGGTCCAGCGAACACTGGTGTTCTTGGCCAAGATGGTGATGCCGCGCTCGCGCTCGAGTGCGTTCGAGTCCATCACGCGGTCGACGACCGCTTCGTTCTCGCGGAACGTGCCCGCTTGGCGGAGCATGTGATCGACCAGGGTGGTCTTTCCGTGGTCGACGTGGGCGACGATGGCGACGTTTCGGAGGCGCTCGTTTCTCGGCATGGGTCTTCTCTTCTCGTTTCGATGCTGCAGCGCGTCCTCACGTGAACGAGCGCGCCCCCATTACCCCCGGGTCGGGCCGCGAGCAAGCTTCGTCGACGTTCACCGTTGCACGAGCGCTCCTTTTCGCTCGCCGGTCGGTCGCTCGCCGGTCGGCTGGACGCGATTCACGGATGGGAGTCGAGGAGCGGGCTGCTAAGGTCCAGGCGCCATGGCCCGCGTCGACAAGCTCGCCCTCTTCGAGACTCTGAAATCCCAGGTGCGAAAAGACCTGGAAGTCGCGGTCGCGGCCGCCAAGTCCACGAAAGAAGCGGCCACACACGAAGAAGCCAAGCCCGAGAACGACAAAGACACACGCGCCATCGAAGCGAGCTACCTGGCCGGAGCGCAAGGCGAGCGGGTGCGTGAGCTCGAGCGCACCTTGGCCGTGCTCGAGGCCCTGCCGACCCGTGATTTGGGCGACGGGGACGTGGTCGCGGCCGGCGCGATCGTGTGGCTGGAAGCAACCACCGCGCGCGAGCCGGACCTCGTCTGCCTCTTTTCGCCAGCTGGCGGCGGGCTTCGGGCCGAGGTCGGGGGCCTCAAGGTGCAGGTGGTCACGCCCAAGTCTCCGCTCGGTGAGGCCATCCTGGGCGCTCACGTGGGCGACGACGTCGAGGTGGAGCTCGGTCGCGTGGTGAAGGGGTACGAGGTCAAGAAGCTCGCCTGACCCCGGCCTCGGGTCGGCATGGCGCTCCCGTAGTCTCCGTGGTCGGGCAGCCACGCCTCGTGTCCGCGGCCCCGCACGTCCGCGGAGAGCGGGCCAACTTTTCCGCGTTCTCGCGCGGCACACACCTTGGTAGAAGCGGGCACCATGCCGAGCCCCCGTCTTCTCTCTTCGCTTTCTCGCGTGCGCCCAGCGACCTCGCGATCGTCGGCCGCGTGGCTGCCGGTCGTCTCGCTCGCGCTGCTCGTGTTCGGGGCGAGCTGCTACCAAGGCGCGAAGGCCCCTCAAGTCACGCCCCAACGAACGCTCGGGCTCGGGCAGGAAGCAGGCCCCGAGGGCAGCAAAAAGCCCTTCGGCGTGGTGTTCGCAGGCCCTCGTGGCCAGACCAGCGAAACGAGCGAAGTGACGGTGGTGTTCAACCGCCCCATGCGTCCGCTGTCGCTCGCCGGGGAAGAGGCCGATCCGCCGCTCCGCATCGAGCCCAAGCCGAAGGGGGCGTTCCGCTGGATGGGGACGAGCGCCCTCTCGTTCATTCCGGACGGGGGCCTGCCGCGAGCCACCGCGTACAAGGTCACCGTCCCGGGGACCACCAAGGCGCTCGACGGCTCGGTGCTCGGGAAAGACTACGTGTTCGAGCTCTCCACCCCGAGGCCCGAGGTGGTGCGCGTCACGCCGGGCGAAGGCTCCGAGCACCTCACGCCCCACACCACCTTCGAGGTCTGGACCAACCAGCCGGTGGACGCGCGCGCCATCGAGGCGGGGATTCGCCTCTTCGTGAAAGACGGAAAGACTCCTCGCAAAGTTCCGTTTTCCATCAAGTTTCCGAAGGAAGACGTCAAGACCCGACTCGTCTTGACGCCGGAGAAGCCGCTACCTCTCGACACCTCGATCGAGCTCGTGACCGAGGGGCTTCGCGGGACCGAGGGACCTTTGCCGAGCGAAGGTCGCCACGTCACGAACGGACGTACCTACGGGCCTCTCGCGGCGAGCAACGTCGGCTGTTCCACCGGCACGCCCAACAAGCGCTGCGCTGCGCGAGGTGGCTTCTGGCTGACCCTCTCGAACCGCGTGAAAGAGGCCGACCTGCGTGCCCACCTGCGGGTCGAAGGCGAGGGGCGTCTCGTGTGGCCGAAGGCCCCGACCGAAGGCGAGCCGCGGTTGCAGAGCTCGTTCAGCTTGCCCATCAAGACGCGCGCGGCCTCGAACCTCAAGGTGGTCGTCACGGCCGGCTTGAAGGACGAGTACGGCCAGGTGCTCTCGCGCGACCGGGTCTTTCCGATGGCCACCGACGACGAGTGGCCGGACGTGGGCGTGGGCGTCGAAGGAAGCGTGTTCGAGGCGCAGCGTGCGCCTGGCCTGCGTATCCCGGTCGGGGCGACCAACGTGAGCGAGTACGAGCTCGTCACGACGCCGCTCGCCGAAGACGACGTGGTCAAGCTCGAAGGGGTGAACGGAGGCACCGATCGTCGCTTCGACTTCGTGGCCGCGAAGCCTCGTGCCAAGCGCCAGACCGTGCGTCCGCAGTCCGAGAAGAACGTGACGGCGACCGAGTACGTGCCGCTCGACCAGGCGCTCTCGAGCGCGGGTGGATTCGGCGCGTTGGCCATCGGCGCGCGCCGCTTCGACGGGCAAAAGCGGCAAACCGATCTGCGCGTCGTGCAGGTCACGGACCTCGCCATCTCGGCGCGCCTCAGCCGCTTCGGAAGCGTGGCGTGGGTGACCCGGCTCTCGGACGGCAAGCCCGTCGCAGGCGCGACCGTGGCCGTGCGCGACAAGGCCGGAAAAGAGATCTTCCAGGCGCAAACCGACGCCAACGGGCTCTGCGCCGTTCCGCGCGAAAAGTGGGCGCCCAAGCTCCCCGGGAGCGGCGACGACGAAGAGGGCGGCGAGACGCTCTTCGCGAGGCTCGGCAAGGACTGGTCGTACCGCCGCGTGAGCGACATCGTAAGCCCGTGGCGCGCCGCGCACCCGGTCGACCTGCGCGGCGGCCTCGAGCCGTACGGCATGCTCTTCACCGATCGCGGCATCTACAAGACTGGCGAGACCATCCACGTGAAGGGGCTCTTCCGCGAGCCGCTCGCGCGCGGAACGGCGGTGCCGAAAGGGCGCCTCGTGACCTTCTCGGCCTACGACCGTGACGGGACCGAGATGCTCAAGAAGTCCGTGCCGCTCGGTCCGTTCGGCGAGCTCGCCGTGGACGTGCCCATCCCGGCGGGCGGGCGACTCGGCAACGTCGATCTGCGCGCGCAAATCCCGGGCGAAGGTGGCGATGGCCACGCCGAGGCTTCGGTCGACGTCGCGGCGTATCGTCCGGCCGAGTTCACGGCTCACGTGGAAGGCGAGAAGCCCGCGTACGTGCGCGGCGACAAAGCGACCTTCGTCACCCGTGGCGACTACCTCTTCGGTGCGCCCATGACCAACGGCAAGGTGCACACCACCATCACCTACGGCCGCGGCTACTACGCCATCCCGGGGCTCGAGAACGTCGAGCTCGGAGACGACACGTACTTGTCGTCGCTGTCCGATTCGGCTCCTCGCGGGGGCTCGCTCGCCTCGACCGACACGGCGCTCGACGCGAAGGGCTCGGCCAAGACCGACGTGCCGCTCGTCTTCCCGAAGCAGAGCGGTCCGATGCTGGTCACGGTGGAGTCCGAGGTCGAAGACGTGTCGCGGCAGACCGGCGCGGCCCATACGAGCGCGGTGGTCCACCCGGGCGACTTCTACGTGGCGAGCGTCTACCCGAAGGACTTCTTCCAGAAGGCGGGCGTGCCTTACCGCGCCGAGGCGCTCACCGTGGCCCCCGACGGAGCTCGCCGTGCGGGCGTGCCGGTCCACTTCGAGGCCGTCCGCCGCACCTGGCACACGGTCGTGGAGACCTCGGGAGAAGACGGCACGCACTACGAATCGCGCCCGGTCGACAAGGTGGTCGCGAGCTGTGACGCCACCAGCGTCGCGAGCGGCAGCGCGTCGTGCAACCTCGCCCTGGCCGACGCAGGGTACGTCCTCGTGCGCGCCACCGCGGTCGACGGGCGGAAGAACGCGCTCGCGAGCAGCATCGGCTTTTACGTGACCGGCGACTCGCAAGATCTCGCCTGGCAAAAGACGGACGCTTCGTCGCTCGACCTCGTGACCGACAAGAAGACCTACGAGGTCGGCGATACCGCGAAGATCCTGGTCAAAAACCCGTTCCGCGAGGCCGAGGCACTGGTCACGGTCGAGCGCGCCGGCGTCTACAAGCAGGACCGCGTGAAGCTCTCCGGGCCCATGCCCACGATCGACGTGAAGATCGGCGACGACCTACGTCCGAACGCGTACGTCTCGGTCGCGCTCGTGCGTGGACGCGTGCCCACCGAGAAGGGCAAGAAGGAGACGGGCGCGGACGTCGGGGCTCCCGCGTATGCGACCGGTACGGTGAACCTGGAGGTGAACCCGGAGTCGCGTCGCCTGAAGGTCGCGCTCACCACGAAGAAGCGCGAGTTCCGTCCGGGCGAAGAGGTCGACGTGGACCTTACGGTGACCGATCGCGCCGGTAAGCCCTCGCGCGCGGACGTGGCGTTCTACGCGGTGGACGAGGGCGTGCTCTTGCTGACCGGCTACAAAACGCCCGATCCGATCCCCACGTTCACGGCGCCGCGTCCGCTCGCCGTGGCCGGCCTCGAGACGCGCGAAGACCTCGCGCGAATTCTCCGAGTCGGCCATGGCCCGGGCGAGGACAAGGGCGACGAGGGCGGTGGCGGTGGCTCCGCGGCTCGTCAGGACTTCCGCTCGACGGCCGTGTTCGTGCCCTCGATCGTGACCGGCGCCGACGGAAAGGGGCACGCGCACTTCAAGCTGCCCGACAGCCTCACGACCTACCGGCTCATGGCCGTCGCTTCGTCCGAGGACGATCGCTTCGGCTTCGCCGAAAGCCAGATCGTGACGAGTCGTCCGCTCATGGCGAGGCCCGCGCTCCCGCGCTTTTTCCGCGCCGGAGACAAGGTCGAAGCCGGCGTGGTGGTGAGCACCAAGGGGCTCGGGCAGGGCACCTTCGAAGTCGAAATCGACGCCCAAGGCGTGAAGGTCGTGGGGGAGACCAAGCGCTCGGTCGTGGTTCCTGCCGGAGGAAGCATCGAGGTGCGTTGGTCTCTCGAGTCGCCGGCTGCCGGGAACGCGAAGCTCGGCTTCCACGCGCGCGGCCTCGGTCAGAAAGACGACGTCGTGGTGAGCCGCGAGATCATGGTGCCGCTCGTGCCCGAAGCGGTCGCGCTCTACGGCGAGACCACTCAGGCAACCGCGGAGCGGCTCGGGGATCTCACGAACGCGCGCCCCGACGTGGGCGGGCTCGACGTGCGCCTCTCGTCGACCGCGCTGGTCGGTCTCGACGACGGCGTCGAGGCGCTGCTCGCGTACCCGTACGGCTGCACCGAGCAGCTCACGAGCCGCATGATCCCGCTCGTGGCGTTGGTCGACCTCGCCAAGGACTACGGCGTGGCGCTCCCCAAAGACGCGAGCGGCAAGGCCGACGATGCGATCCGTAAGATCCTCGAAAACCAGCGTCCCGACGGCGGATTCGGCTACTGGACCGACTCGCCGCGCTCGGATGCCTGGCTCACTGCGTACGCGCTCTTCGGCCTCACGATGGCCAAGAATCGTGGCCGATTCGTCCCTCCCGACGCGCTCGGCGCGGCTACGCGCTACCTGCGCGGCGTGCTCGCGCAGAAGAGCGAAGAAGGCGTTCACCTCGCGACCGAGGCCTTCGTGCTCGACGTCCTGGCGACGGCCGGCTCGCCCGACGCAGGCTACATGACCAAGCTCTACGAGAAGCGTAAGGGCCTGCCGGTCTTCTCGCGCGCGTTGCTCGCGCACGCGATGGCCAAGACGGCTCCCAAAGAAGCGGCCGAGCTCTTGGTCGATCTCGAGTCTCATCTTCGCGTGACGCCGACCGGCGCGACCGTGGCGGAGAACCTGGGCGACGAGTACGCGCCGCTGCTCGACTCGGAAGCGCGCACCACGGCCATCGTGCTTCGGGCGCTGGTCGCGGTCGACCCGCAGCATGCGATGGCGGGCCGTATCGCCAAGGGGCTGCTCGCCGCGCGCAACCACGGAGCGTGGCGCTCGACCCAGGAGAACGCCTGGGCGCTGCTCGCACTCGACGACTACCGCAAGGCCCAAGAGGCCGAGCCGCCGGCGTTCGACGTGGCCGTCTTCGTGGGCGAGACGCACGTCTTCGACGCGGACTTCCAAGGGCGCAGCGTGCGCTCCAAGTCGGCGAGCTTCGCCATGCCCAAGCTCTTCGAGAGCGGCGCTGCGGGGCAGAATCTGGCCTTCCAGATGAACGGTCGCGGCAAGCTCTTCTACGAAGCTCGCCTCCGTTACTCCAAGAAGGACATGCCGAGCGAAGGCCTCGATCGTGGCTTCTTCGTCCGAAAGCTCGTCCGCGCACTCCGCCCCGAAGCGCTCACCGAGGCGATGAAATCGGTGCCGCAAAAGTCCGCGAGCGAAGCGAACGGCGGGGATCTCGTGCTGGTCGATCTCTTGGTGGTCACGCCCGATCCGCGTGAGCACGTGGTGGTGGACGACCCGCTTCCCGCAGGCCTCGAGCCCGTGCAAGCGAAGCTTGCCACCACGGCGCGCTCGCTCGACGTGACCGAGCCGGGGGGCTCGGGGGACGACGGGGACAGCGACCGGAGCGACGAGGACGAGCGCGCGAACGGCCGGGGCACCACCTGGGCGCCCTACCATCGCGAGATGCGCGACGACCGCGTGCTCACCTTCGTCGAGCACATGCCGGCGGGGCTCTACCACTACCGCTACCTCGCGCGCGCCACGAGCTTCGGCTCGTACGTGGTGCCTCCGACCCGTGCGGAGTGCATGTACGAGCCGGAGATCTTCGGTCGCACGGCGGGTTCGCGCTTCGACGTGCGTCCGGGCCGCTGACACGGGGAGACGCTTCGTCGTTCGAGACGCGCTCGAGAGGAGCATGAAGTGAGGCCGAGACCGTTCGTTCGCCTGCGTCGATGGGGGCGCCGTAGGCCGCGAACGGTCCGCTTCGCGCGGGCCTTGCTCGGTCTGGTGCTCGCGCCGATGATCGCGCTCGTGGTACGGGCTGCGACCTTGCCGCTGCCTGCGACGCTCGCGGGCGATGCCGAAGAAAAGCGCGACTCGGTGGTTTACCTCGACGCGCACGGCGGCACGCTGCGCGAGGTGCGGGCAGGGGACGCGCAGCGCGCGGTCACGCTCGGCGCGGACGAAATCGGGGAGCTTACGTTGGCCGCGCTCGTGTGCGCGGAGGACGCACGATTCTTCCGTCATCCCGGGGTGGACCCGTTCGCCGTGGCGCGCGCGGCCTTCGACGACGCGCGGAAACGACGCATCGTCTCGGGGGCTTCGACGCTCACCATGCAGCTCGCGCGGCTCGTCTCGCCGCACGCTCGCGAGAACCGAAGGACACTTCGCGCCAAGGTCGACGAGGCCGCGCTCGCCCTGCGCATCGAGGCGTCGCTCGATAAAAGACGCATCTTGCTCGAGTACGCGAACCGCGCGCCGTTCGGAGATCAGGTCCGAGGGATCGGCGCGGCGAGTCGCCATTATTTCGACAAGCCGCCCGTGAAGCTGTCCGCCGCGGAAGCCGCGACGCTCGCCTCGTTGCCTCGCGGGCCGAGCCTCTACGCGATGGTGAAGCGCCCGGAGGCGGTGGTGAAGCGGCGCAATCGCGTGCTCGGGCGGATGCTCGATCATGGCGCGATCGACCGCACCACCTACGAGACCGCGTTGACCGAGCCGCTCTCTCCGCACATCGGAAAACCGAGCTTCGGCGCTCCGCATTTCGTGGAAGCCCTCGCGCGTGGCGAGCTCGCGTCCGGCGATCTGTCCCGGGCGCGGCGAATCACGACGACTCTCGATCCCGAGTTGCAGCGCGAAGCGGAGAGTCTCGCACGGGCCACCGTTCGTCCCCTGGAGGGGCGACACGTGACGGCGGCGGCGGCCATCGTGCTCGACAACGCGACCGGGGAAGTGCTGGCGTACGTGGGCTCACCGAACCACGACGACGAGCGGCACGGCGGCAAGAACGACGGCGTCCGCGCGGAGCGACAGCCCGGCTCGACCCTGAAGCCGTTCGTCTACGCGCTGGCGATGGAGCGGCTCGACTTCACGGGCGCGACCTCGTTGCCCGACGTCGCGCTGTCGGTCGAGGTCGCGAACGGGACCTACCGTCCCATGAACTACGACGAGCGCTTCCACGGTCCGGTGCGCCTGCGCGAGGCGCTGGGAAGCTCGTACAACGTGCCGGCCGTGTGGACGCTGCTGCGTGTGGGAGAAGACGCGTTGCTCGAGCGTCTGCACGCCCTCGGCTTCCGAACCCTTCGGGAGGACGCGCGCTACTACGGCCCGGCGCTCGCGCTCGGCGACGGCGAGGTTCGCCTGGTCGACCTCGCGAACGCCTACGCGACGCTCGCGCGGGGGGGCGAGCTCGTGCCTTTGACGGGCGTACGGGAGGTCGAGCTCACGTCGGGGGCGAGAGAACCGCGAGGGTCGCGCGAGCCCTTGCGCACCCGGGTGATGCCGCGCTCCGTGGCTGCCCAAATTTCGGACATCCTGCGCGATCGCACGGCGCGCGCACCCTCGTTCGGAGAGCGCAGCGCGCTCGAGCTGCCGTTCGAGGTCGCGGTCAAAACCGGGACCTCCAAGGGGTTTCGCGACAACTACACGGTCGGCTACACCGACCGCTTCACCGTGGCCGTATGGGTCGGCAACTTCGACGGCTCCGCCATGCAAGGCGTGAGCGGTGTCACCGGTGCCGCGCCGCTGTTTCGCGGGATCATGCTGGCGGTGATGCGAGGCCACGAGGACGAGCCGCTCCGGGCCGCCAAGAGCGACGAGCTCGAAGACGTCGAGGTTTGCGCGCTATCGGGCGGTCTACCCACGAGTGCTTGCGGGGCTAGGGCGCACGAGCGCCTCCCTGCGAGCGCTCGCCGTGATGCATGCACTATGCACAAGAAAGTCGCGCTCGACACGCGGAACGGCCTGCTCGCGGGGGACGGGTGCCCACGCGGATTCGTGTCCGAGCGCGTGGTGGAGTCTTACCCGGACGAGCTCGTGGCCTGGGCCAAGGCTGCGGGACGACCCCTCGCTCCCGTCGAGGTCTCTCCGCACTGTCCGGATGGACGACCTCGGCCAGGGGCTGCCGTCCGTATCCTCTCGCCGCGGGACGGCGCGCACTTCGTCACCGATCCCGACCGACCGCTCTCGCACCAAACCGTGCCGGTGACGGTGAGCGGCGAGGCCGGCGCGCGCGTGCGCCTTCGCGTGGACGGTCGGTCGGGGCAGCTCGTGAGGGTGGGCGATCCGCTGTCGTTTCGGCTCGCCCCCGGGAAGCACGAGCTCGTGATCGAAGTCGAGGGAGGCGCCGAGAGCGCCCCCGTCCACGTCGACGTGGATTGACCCACGCCGCCATGCCCGTACGCGACGGGCGTGACGGCTCGCTTCGCGTCAGAGCCCCAGGCGGTTGCGCGCTTCGGCGTACGCGTCGCTCACGCTGAAAGTCATGAGGTCGCGGGCCTCGGCTTGGCGTGCGACCCAGGCCGGGCGCTCTTCGGTGCCCGTGGGCGCACGCTCTTCACGCAGGCTCCACGCGATGGCGTCGAGCGCCGCGTTCGGATCGCCGACCGCGAGGAGGGCGACGCGGTTGGCCCAACCCATGGCCGCTGCACGAAGCTGCGGACCCGAGGTGCCGAGCAGCCCCGCCGCTTCGAGCGCGGTCACGCCCAAGTTGGGATCGGGAGCGGGCATGGTGGGGGCGAGCTTTCGCTGCATGTCCTGGAGCAATCCGGGAGGCACGTTGGCCGGCTTCCAGCTCGGGTTGAAGAGCGAGAGCCACGCCGAGACCAGCGCGTTGACCTCTTCGGACTTGCCTCGCACCAGCGCCGAAGCCCTGAGGGACAGGAGCTTCAGTGCGCGCACGATCTGGAAGGCGCGTGCGCGGTCGTTGCCCGATTCCAGGAGCTTCTCGCCGACCACGAGGGTGGGCGGCGTGCTGGTGGCGGGGATGGCGACCTGACCGGCCTTGGCGCTCACGAGGACCATGAGCCCCGAGATACCCATCGCGCTCGCCGCGCCCTGGATGAGCGGTGCGAGCGGCGACGTCGCGGGGAGCGGCGTGGGCGAGAGCGCGTTCAAGTCCATCGGATGGGCGCGGTCGAGCCCGTCGCCAGCGCGCGCGAGCAACGCACGAAGTGCGGGGCTCATCACGTCGGGGGCGAGCAAATCGTCGAGCTCGGGGGAGCCCGCGGCGAGCTCGGCGCCGCGAAGCTCGGCCGGTTGACCCGAGATGGCCGAGAGCGTGGCCGAGACCACGCGTGCCGCGTCGGCCTTGCCTCGAAGCTCGTACG
This sequence comes from Polyangiaceae bacterium, assembly GCA_965225775.1. Lineage (GTDB taxonomy): Bacteria > Myxococcota_A > Polyangia > Polyangiales > Polyangiaceae > JAAFHV01. The sequence continues at coordinate 1,512,697 of OZ245328.1, forward strand.
CGGTCGCCAGCGTTTCGAAGAGCGAGGTCACGAACCTGCCTCCCGCGAAGGCTCGCCGAGCGTCGCTCGCTGCGCGATCGAGCAGGATGTGCATGGCGGGCATCTGGTTGTGGCGCGCGAAGAACTCGGCCAGCGCACGGAGAGCAACGACGGAGAGCGGGAACTCTTTGCGAGCGGCCTCCAGGGTTTGTTCTGCCTTTCGAGGGTCGCGGCCGGTGGTCTCGTGGATCTGCGCGAGCTCGACGAGGCGCGTGAGGCGCTCTTCGGGCGTCTTGGCGAGCGAGACGACCTGCTGCTTGACCTCGACGGCACGCGAGACGTCGTTTTGCCGGCGGTGGACGGCGACGAGCTTCTCGAGCGAGGCGAGGTCTTCCGGAAAGCGCTTGAGCACTTCTTTCAGGGCGACTTCGGCGCGGCTCAAGTTGGCGAGCGGACCTGCGTAGAGCTCGGCCAGCGCCTCGAAGACGCGCTTGGCCTCTTCGGGCTCGAGCACGAGCCGCGACAGCGAAACGTACGCTTTTTCGGCTGCTTCGTGGTTCGACTCCTTGGCCAAGATGCCGGCGAGCGCGAAGAGCGCGTCTTTTTGCTCGGGGCGTTGGTCGAGCGCGCGCTGGAGCACTTCGCGCGCCTTCTCGGTGTCGCCCATCTCGGCGAGGGCCATGCCGAGCTGGACCTCGAGCGCGACACGCTCGTCCGGATCGTCGACCTTGGTGAGGCGCGACTCGAGCAGCTCGGCCAACGCCGCGTCCTTCTTTTGCGCCGTGTAGAGCGCGAACAGACGCGAGAAGACGTCCGAGAAGCTCGCGTCGATCATGGCGGCTTGTTCGAGCGCGAGTACTCCTCGCTCTTCGTCCTTCAGGACCTCGAGCCAGGTGCGTGCAGCGTCGTACCACGCGACCAGCTGGTGGGCCGGAACGACGCTGGTTCGGGCTTGGCTCTCGCAGGCTTCGGCCGCTGCGCGCAGGTCTTCCGCGTGGGCGCGGACCTCGGCCAAGAAGCCCCAGGTGAGGACGTCACCGGGGTCGGTCGATGCGGCGCGCTCGAGCAGCGCACGAGCCTCTCCGGGAGCTCCGAGCCGTGCGGCAGATTCGCTCGCTCGAACGAGCAGCGCGGCCGTCTCGGGCATACGAGTCGAGTCCTCGATCAGCTTGCCGAGCACCTCGAGCGCGAGCGCGTCGTCCATTTTGGCGCGAGCATGCGCGTACATCGCGCGCGTGGCCCACAGCGAAGGCGCCGACTCGTATGCGAGCTTGACCAAGTCGAAGGCAGTGTCGAATCCCTGTTCGGGATTACGCGTGCGAAGGTCGACGGCGGCGTAGGCGTGGGCCGACGTCTCGCCCGGGCTCTCACGTCCGAGCGTGTGGGCGACCGCAGCGTGAACGGGTTCGAGCTCCTCGTCGCGTCCGGCTCCCACGAGAGCATGCTCGAGGTAGCGGAGGCTCGGGAGGTGAGCCGGGTTTTCCTCGAGCACGCTGCGGTGCCAGAGAATGGCGCTCGCGCGGTCTTTTCGGCCGACCCAATCGAGCTCGGCGAGGCGCTCGTACGCTTCGCGTCGCTCGGTCGCGTCTTGGGACGAGCGCGCGAGCTCGAGCAGACCATCGGTGAGGCGTGACACTTCACCCGAGGCGATCTCGAGGCGATCGAGCAGCACGTCGGTCGGGCCCCGCGAGACGGAGCCGCCGGAGGCGACGGCCTGGCTTGCCACCTTGGCCGAAGCGAGCGCCGCCGTGTTCTCCCGTGCGAGGGCGTGTTCGAATGCGGCCTGGGACGCGAAGAGCGCCCGCGTCTCGCCGCTCGTGGCTTCGGCTTGGGCATCTCGCCAAGCGGCCTTGGACGCATGCGGGTCGAGCCGCTCGTAGAGCTCACGGAGGGCCACGTCGCGCGGGAAGGCCTCGTGGGCCTCGACGAGTCGAGCGGTCGCGCCCTGAGGATCGTGATCGGCGACGAGCCAGCTCTCGCGCACGCCGTCGAGCGCGAGCTCAAGCGAGTCCTCCGAGAGGGTTCGACGCTCTCGCGTCCACTTGAGAACCTCCTCCTCGTCGCCGGCGCGTCGGGCCACTCGCTCCGCCAAGAACGCGGCGATGCCGAGCGAACCGCCCGCTTCGTGTGCGCGAGCCAGCTCGGCTGCCCGCGTCGCGTCGGGGAGGTCTTCACGCGCCAGAGCCTCGAGGCGCAGCAGCGCGGCGGGCACCTGCGGTTCCATCGCTTCGGCCGTGGCCAGGAGCTCGGGGGCGGGCTCGAGGGTCGGGTCGGTGGCAAGGTCGAGTCGAACCATCGACTCGAGTGGGCCCGAAAGATCGCGTGCGGCGTGCATCGCGATCTTGGCCTGCGTCGTGTCGCCCGAGGTCTCGGCGACCAAGGCGCGCACGAGCTGGCGGTCACGAGCGCGCTCGTTCGTTCCTTCGGCGCCCGCCGCCATACGCGCGAGCAGCGTCGCGACGTCCGCGGATTTGCCCTCGAAAAGCGCGCGTTGGGCCACGACGGCGTCCTCGAACGCCGTCGGTTCTCCCAGATCGCCGTGTGCTTCGGTGAGGCGCGGGTCCTCGGCGCGGCTCGCTGCGAGGCGTGCAAGACGCACCTTCGCCCGTACCGGGACGTCTCCCGCGAGGTGGCGAGAGCGCTCGAGGGCCGGGAAAGTGGCGCCGGCGATACCCGCGGCGAGCGGAGCGAGCGTCGTATCCAGCGCGTCGGTCAGATTTCCCTCGCGAGCATCTCCTCCGGCGAGGGCGGTGAGGATGGCGCGCTCTTCGGGACCGAAGGCCTCGGTATCGGCGAGGCTCGCGAGCAGCCCTTCCGGATCGGACAGCTCGAGGCTGCGCGCGACGTGGGCGCGACGTGCCTGACGGTCGCCTGCGTCGGCCAACGTTTTCAGGGTCTTCTGCGAGGACTTTCGGGTGCTGGTGGAGAGCGCACCGAAGGCCGACGAGAGCCACGCCGCGGCCTTGGTGAGGCCTGCGACGCGTCCGATCTCGGCGGTGGTCGCCTGAGCGGACGGGAAGTCTTGAGTGCTCAGGAAATGACGAAGGCGACGGAGCGCGTCGTTGGGCAAGAGCACGTCGGGCAAGCGCTCGGTGTGCGGAGCGCCGCGAAGGCCGAGCAGGTGGCCGATCGCTTGGTCGACCGGCTCGTGCTCCCTGACCTCGGAGAGGCGCAGTGCCGGGCTCGTGTGCTCGCGCATGCCGAGCGCCACGGCGGCTCTCGCGAGAGGTGCGCGAATATCGAGTGGTTCGAGCTTCTTCGCTTGTTCCCAGCGCTCGACGGCGCCGTTCACGTCGCCGCTGGTGCGCGCGACGTCGGCCGCGAGGAGCGTGACGTGAACACGTGCGGCTGCGGTGCGCGCGTGGGGGACCTCGGCGTCGAGCTCTTCGAGCGCGTGAGGCGCACGCGGAGAGGTGAGGCCTCGCGTTTGCGCCCAGGTGAGCGGCAGGTGCGGCGCGAGCTGCCGCGCTTCCGCTGCCAGAGAGACGGCCATGTCGGTCTCGTCGGCGATGGCGCGGAGCTCGCTCACGGACAAGAGCGCACGGGCTCGCTCTTCGTCGTCTTCGAGGGCGCGAGCCTCTTCTTCGAGCCAAGTGGCGCGGTCGCGGAGCGCTTCGAGGGCGCTTCCATCGAGCCACGCGTGCGCGGGGCGCTCGTTCTCGAACGTGGGTGGCGGACGGAAAACCTCGCTGCGCGGGACGAAGCCTCCGGTCGACGACTCGAGCGCCAGGGGCTCGAGCGGCGGTGGCGGCGGCGGAGCAGGCGCTGCGACAGGAGCGGGCGCGCGAGCGGCCGGCGGGGTCGGAGCCGAGAGCTCGGTGCGGCCGAACGTGCCGGTGGTGGAGCGCGAAGACTCGGGAATGGGCTCTGCGGGGCGCTTGAAGGCGCCCGTCTCGGTGGCCTCGGCCTGCTCGAGAAAATCGCGGCTATCGCCGGCCAGCGTGGGCTCGGAGGACATGCGCGGTCGCGGAAGCGATGGGCGTGAAGGCTCGGGCGTGCGCACGCCCTCGTCGAGCCTGGTGACCGTCTCTTCGTCGGGGCTCGCGCCTACCTCGGCGCTCGCCGCGAGCTCTTCCACGGTGATCGTGCGGGTTCGACCCTCGACCGGCGCACGGTCGAAGAAGGGCGGATCTTGGGTGGCCTCGTCTTCGTCCGCGGCGGCGGCCGCGAGGTCGTCGAGGGTGAAAGCACGCGTCTGGGCATCGTCGGCGGCCTTGTCGAAGAAGACCGGAAGGCCTTGGCGCGTCGACGGAGGCGCTGGGATTACGGGCACGGGGGCGGCCGGCGCGGCTGGAGGATCGCTTCGTTTCGCGCTCGGAGGCGGCGCGACGTCGAAGGCCATGGTGCGCGAGCTATCCGGGGCACGCTCGATGCGCGGAGGGACCGGAGTGGCGAGCGCCGGGGCGGGAGTCGCCTCGGGCTCGTCGAACAAGGGGCCGAGCAGGCCGTCGCCCTCGAGCTCGGGTCGACGCGCGGTCGCCGGCGCACGCTCGTCGGCTTTCGGGGGCGGAGCCGAGCGCCTCGCGAACAGCTGTCCGAGACCACCACCGCGCTCTTCGGAGGCGACGCGAATTTCGTCTTGGGTCGGAGGGCGATGCAGCGTGGCCCTCGGGTCGCTCGGGGATGGGCCGGAGCTTGGGAAAGCCGGACTCACTCGCGGAGGCGCAGCACGAGGCGGCTGGGCAGGCGCCTTGGCTTGTGCGGGCGCAGGGCGCGCTTGAGGCGGAGCAGCCTTGGCCTGCGTGGGGACGGGCCGCGCTTGAGGTGGAGCGGTCGGGGCGGGCTTGGCCTGAGCTTCGGCTGCAGCGTCCCCTCCGTCTTCGGGGAGCACCACGCGCTGTTCCCACTCGTCGAGAGCGGCATCCCAATCGATGTCGGAGAAATCAGGGAGCTTTTCGTTGCTCATTGAGAAGCCTCGAGCCCGAGCAGACGGCGAATGTCGAAGTAGTCGGGAGACAGCACGAAGCGAATGAGCTCCGCGCACCTAAGGTCCTCGCGAGCGACGCGCGCGAGGTCGGGGAGGGACAGGCCGAAGGCGTCCGCGAGAACGATGCTCACGTCGCCGGAGGCGATGGCCGAGATGCGATGCTGCGACGCGATGGCTCGAGGCACCCAGGTCTTCGCGTCTCGCGGGTTCTGTGCGAGCGCGTGACAGACCGGCTCGATCGCGTTCTTGGTCTTGCGCGAAATCGCCTTGGAGAGCGCGCGCTCGACCTCGGCGAGAATGGCGTAAGGTGGCGATTCGATTCGTACTTTGACGATGTTGCAGGCGGCCACGGCGATGGCGGCGAGGGTCGTATCGTCACGCCATCGCGTGACCACCGTGCCTCGCACGATCGAGAGCAGCTCACGGGCCACGCGCGAGCGAACTTGCGGCGAGAGGGGCGCCATCACGCTCGCGCCGACCACCAGGGCGGGGACGTCTCCGGGCACGCCTTGTACCGCGTGGGGGTCTTTGCCACCCACGTAGAGGTCGAGCTCGGCCAGGCCGAACGCACCGGCCCAGGCGGCGATCTCGTTGCGGAGGGCAAGTCCGCTCCGCTGATCGACGCGCTCTTTCTTGGTGACCCCGAGCGCGGCCAGCGTCGGGCCGAGAGCCTCGGCGATGGTCGGACCGAGCAGACCGAAGAGCTGGGAGAGCGGGCCGTCGTCGCCCGGTGCGAGCACGCGACGGAGGAGCGCGTCGGTCATGGCGAGCTGCGGCGTCCGGGGCTTGTTGGCCGAGAGCTGCGCGAGCATTTGCTCGAGCGAGCCATCGGGGCCGTTGGTCGCCAGCGCCACGGCGAGGGCCGCGTGCTCGAGCACCGGCTCTCCGAGCGAGCGCGACACGCGGGCGAGTCGCTTCGCGTTGGCGGCTCCCCCGGGCTCGCGCTGCAAGGCTTCCACGAGAGCGTTTCGCGCGCGGTCGAGCAGGGCTCGGCGAGAGTCGCGATCGACGTCTTGTTCGACGAGGAAATCGATGGCTTCGCCGTCGACCGGGGCCTCGTCGAGCAGCTTTTTTACGGCGCCCACCGCGCGTTGCGGAACACGCAGGCGATCGCGGTGGATGACCATGGCGAGCCGGGCGGCCTCGATGCGGCCGTCGCGGGTCTCGCGCTCGAACATGAGCTCTTCCAGGATGGAGCTCGCGGGCTCCCAGGACCCGGTCCGAGCCGCGGCGCGGGCGAGACGTTCGCGCACGGGCAAGGTGGAGATCTTCGCGCGGTGCAGCGTGAGCAGCACCTCGAGGGCGAGGTCGTTGCGCGAGAGCTTGTTCTCGTAGAGGTCGACGGCAGCCACGCCGGCCGTCACTCGGCTCTTGGGAGGAGCGGCGTCGACGTGGGCAAGTCGAGAGAGGTGCGAGGCCGCTTCTTCGTAGGCGCCGCGACGGATGTAGATTTCACCCATCAGCGCGAGGGCACCGACATGGTCCGGCTCGATGGTGCGCACGTTTTCGAGGGCGTAGAGCGCGCCGTCCATGTCGCCCTTTTCGCGGAGGGCTCGGGATTGCTCCCAGTAAAGACGCGCGATTTCCTCGTTGTCGTCGGTGTGGCCGAGGCGGCGTTCGACGAGGTCGAGTACCTTGTCCGACTCCTTGCGGTCGCGCACCCGACGGAAGAGCTTGTCGAAGGCCACGAGCCGACCCGGGTCGCGGTAGACGGCTTGGTCGAGGGCGGCTTCGGCGCGCGACTCTTGGCCGAGGTCGAGCCACATGAGACCTGCTTGCTCCCAGTACACGGCGCCTCGCGCTGCGTTGACGGTGCGTGCCCCGAGCTGCTCGCACGCGACCGCGTAGGTCGAGTTGTCGCCGAGGTCGAACGCGCAGGTGCGCACGCCTTCCCACGAGGCGAGGTCGGTCGCGCGGACGCTCGTGGCGGCCCGGAAGAGGTCGAGCGCAGCGCGCTTGTCGCCCGTGTAGTACGTGGACCACGCCGAGAGCGCCGCGACGTCCGCGTCCATCTCGTCGCCCAGGGCATTTCCGAGGCGATCGAGCGCAGCCGCACGACGTCGAGGGTCGGCCCCGGGGGGCGAGAGCTCGAGATTGGCGAGGCGAACCGCGTGCGTGGTGCCCGAGACGAGTGCCTTCGGGGAGCTTGCATCGAGCACGCGATCGAGCAGGCGCGCGCTGGCCACCAGCGTCTCGCGGCTCTCGTCCGACACGGCCTCGGCGAGCGCTTCACGCGCGGTGACTTCGCGCATCCCGTCGCCTGCGGCGAGAGACGCCGAGACCCACTCGACCGCGGATGCGAGCCCGCCGCCCGCGGAGAACCAAGAGCCCGCGGCCTCGGCGAGATCTTCGTGGCCGAGATCACGCGCGAGGCGCGCGCGCTCACCGGCGGCGAAGAGAGAGCCCTCGGGCCCGAGCAGCGCGACCTTCCGAAGGGCGCGGTCCACCGCGTCCGCTTCGCCCTCGGCATCGGCCGAGGCGAGCACACCGAGGGCGGCCGCGAGCGCGATGGCCTCGTGGTCGGTCTCGTGTGCGGTCTCGAGACCCGCTCGTGCTTCGTCGGGGTCTCCGGCCGCCAGGCCGTTGGCAAAGCGTTCGAGGGCCCACTCGGCCCGACCGGCGTGCTCGCTCGCTTCGGCGAGGGCGCGACGGCGTTCGTCCGGGGACTCGAGGTTCACCCCGCGGAGCGCCCATGCGTAGGCCACGTTGCCAGCCGCGGGAGAGAGCTCGCGAGCAGCCGCGAACGATTGCGAAGCGTCGGCGGCGCGTCCCTCGCGGAAGCGCAAGATCGCCGCTTCGAGGTGCATAGCTGCGCCGAGGGACGGGTCGGCCGTCTTTTCGGCCGCCTCGACGAGGAGGTCGGCGGCCGCGAGCGCGGTCTGGCCGTTCTGGCGCTCGAGGTCGAGGTAGAAGAACGTGAGGAAGGGATCCCCGGGGTTCTCTTCGGCGAGCTTCTTCGCTCGGGCGACTGCGGTGGGAAGGTCGCCGAGCGCTTGGGCGGCGAGCGCGTGCACGACCGCGAGCAGGCGGGGCTCTTCGGCCTCGGCGTCCGCGGGTGCCTCCGAATCGAGCTCGGCGAGTGACGCGGTGATGGCACGGCGAGCCTCTTCGCCCGTGACCTCGCCGTGGTGTCCGGGCAGAAACGCGGAGACGAGCTTCGCCAGCGTGGCGCCGTTCGGCAGCCCTTGGAGCCGTGCACGCGCGCCTCGCGCACCTTCGTGGTCGCCCGCGAGGGTCTTGGCGCGAACGAGCTCGAACGCGAGCAGCGGAGCCTCGTCCGAGGGCTCGTCGCCCAGGGACGCGAGCAGCTCTTCGGTGTGCTTCGCGTAGAGGTCTTCGGCGCCGAGCACTTTGGCCAAGCTTCGGCCGACGCGAGCCAAGGTGCCCGCGGAGACGCCATTTTCTCGAGCGCGAGCGAGCGACTCCTCGACCCGAGCGCGGTCGGCAAGCTTGGTACCGGCGAGGTAGGCGACGAGAAGTGCTGCGCGGCCTTTGGCTTCCTGGGTGGGGAAGTGTTCGGCGAAGGACGAGAGCCGAGTGGCGAACGCGGCGAGGTCCGAGTCCGCGAGCAGGTCGAGCTCGAGGGCTCGTGCCGGAATGCACTTGGGGTCGCGCGAGGTCGCGCGGGTGACGGCTTCGAGGGCCTCGCGACCGGCTCCGCGGCTCGCCGCTTCTTCGGCCACGGCCATGGCCAGCGACGCGGCGAGCGGGCCGTCGTCTTCGTGGACGAGCCAATCGGACGCGTCTTTGGCGGCGAGGGCAGTCTCGCCGGTGGCGACCGCGACACGAATGCGCGCGTGGAGCACGAGCTTGCGTGCGACCGAAGGCTTCTCGCGTTCGCCTTCGGCCCGTTCGATGACCTCGAGCGCGCGGTCGAGCAGGGCGCGCGCTCGCTCGTAGTCACCGACGCTTCGGGAGGCCTCGGCGGCGCGCAGGTAGCGCTCGACCGCGACGAAGCCGTCGAGCGAACGAGGAACGCCGAGCGCTTTTCCCCGCTCCGCATCGAGACTTGCCTCGGCGATGAGGTCGGCTTCGGCCTCGAGCGCGAGCGAGCCTTTCCGCGTGCGCCCGCTCGCTTCGGCAGCATCGGCAGGGGGTTCGGCTTGGGTGAGCAGGCTCGCCAGCGCACGCGTTGCCGGGTAAGTGGCCGCCCCGCCGAGCGATCTCGCGCGCGCGAGCAGCTCGGCCGCGCGCTCGGTGTCCCCCGACTCGGCGCCGGCGATCAGGCCGGCAGCGTCGATGAGCAAGAGCCCTCGCCAGGTGGCGTCGCCTTCGAGCTCCGCACGTCCGAGGAGGGCTTCTTGGCGCGTCTCGGCGTCTTCGAGCTTGGCCGCGACGGTCTCGAGGCCGAGCCAAGCTGGTGCGAGATCGGTGGGGCCAGCTCCGCTCTCGAGCGCGTCCCGGTAGGCGTTCTTCGCCCCTTCGTGGTCTTGCGTGCTCTCGAGGTACGCGGCCTTCGCGACGTGTGCACGAGCCCGTTCTTCGGCGGTTTCGGCGGCAGTGCCCAGCGTCTCGAGCAGGCGACCGTACTCCGGCGAGGTGCGCTGTTTGCCGAGCGTGCGCAGGAGTGCTTCCAGCGCCTCGCGGAACTCCGGCTCCGCGGCGTACGACGCGAGATAATCGCGTGAGGCGTCGCTCTCGTGGCCGGCCTGTTCTTCCAGCTCGCCGATCTCGTAGAGCAAGCGCGCTCGCCGTAGCGGGTCCCCGGCGTGCTCGACTTCGGCACGGAGGCGCGCGATGGCGGCGGCGGAGGATTCGTCGACGGGCGTGGACGCGGCGAGGGCGTCTTCGACCTGGGGCTCGGAGCGAGGCGATTCGGGTACGTTCATGCGTCTCGGGACGGCGGACTTCGCCCGCATGATGCTTCAGGGCGATGGCGCGCGGCGATGCGGGCGAGGGCGAGATCGAGGAAAAGTGCGCAATGGGAGCTTACGCGACCTTGTCTCGGACCGTGAAAGAAAGTCCCTTCACTACGCGGTCTTTCGTCGGGTCCGCGCGCCACCTGGACCCGGTGTAGGTGCGAGGTCCACGCACGGCCGCAGGCTCGACGCGTCCTTCGAAACGAAAGAGGCGCCACCCGGGAAGGGGGACGCCTCGCTGGAGGGCTCGGAGGGTCGAGGTCGGTCCGCCCGAGCCTCGAGGTTCGCTCAGGCGAACTGCGCGAGCCGCTCTTTGATCTTTTCCTCGATGGTGCCCTTCATCACGCGCAGCATGAAGGGAAGGTCGATGGCGACGCGGACACTGTTGTCCGACACGGCAACCTCGCCCTTGGTGCCCTTGGCGGCGCCGCTCGGGGCTTCGAAGTTGATGGTGTTGCCCGCCCACTTCCAGCTGAGACCGAACTTGGTCTCCATGGACTTGGCGAGCTCTTCGGCCTTCGCCCTGGCTTCGTCGAGGGTCAGGCGGTGCGACTGAGTAAGATCGATGGTTGCCATGTCGCGCGACTTAGCACTATTCGAGGCGCTTGACGACCCAGTAGCCGCGAGGAGTCTCGACGGGCTCGCTGGTTTGTCCCGCGGCCATGGTGAAAACCATGGATTCGACGGCGGGTTCGAGGATTCCGCGACCGATCCGGCCGATGTCGTCGGCCGAGCCGGAGTCGCCGTGGGTGACCGCCTGGTGGAAGTCGGTCTTGGCTTCGTCCGAGAGCTTCTTCGCCAGCTCGAGGGCTGCGGCCTTGGGGCGCGCGTTGGGCGCCGCGCCCTGAGCACCGGCGAACTGCACGAGCACGATGCCGACCTTGACCGAGCGCGCGCTCGCGTCGCCGAGGGCGAAATCGAGCGTGAGCGAGGGCGACTGGGGCACCGAGGCGTCCAAGTCGATGACCGGTTCATGGGCAGGCCCGGCGGAGGCCGACGCGGCAGGCGATGAAGCGGGCGCCGCGTCCGAACCACCGTCGTTCGCGCCGCCGTCCGACGTCTCGTGGGGTGCATGAGGCGCGACCCACGGCTTGTCGAACGAAACGGCGCAAGCGAGTCCGACCACGCCCACGGTGGCCGCGATCCAAGCGTACTTGAGCGTGCTATCGGAAATCACGGGAGGTCAGGCGCTCGGTTCTTCGGCTTGGATGACGCCTTGCTCGTCGTCTTCTTCGACGGGGTCTTCGAGCGGCTGCATGACGGGGGGCGGGGCGTCGCCGATGAGCTCGAGCTGAGCGGCGAGCCAGTTTTCGCGCACGACGAGCTTCTTCGTGGCTTCGGCCTCGGCGGGGTCGCCGGACTGGACGGCCTTGTCGAGCTTGCCCTGCACGTCCGAGAGCTCGGCGCGCACGCTGACCGGGTCGACCCCGTCGCGGTCGATGAACTCTTCGGTGAGAACCAGCAGCTTGGAGGGACCGCCCTCGGCGAAGCCCTCGCCGATGGCGCACTTCTTCGAGTCGGTGCCGACCCGGTAGGTGATGACTCCGGTGCGAACGGCCGCGAGCACGGGCAAGTGGCCCGGCATGATGCCGAACTCGCCGTTCACACTCGGGGCGGTGACCTCGTCGACCGACGCCTTCAGCGCGATGCCTTTGGGGGTGACGATCTCGAGCTCGATTTTGTCGGTGGCCATGGAACTCCGATGTCGCTTCGGGAAAGGCGAGGGCTCTCACACGCGGTGTGGACCACGGTGAGAGCCCGCGGCGCTCACTTCTTGGTCTTGGTGAGCTCGGCGGCCTTCGCCTTCATGCCCTCGATGTTGCCGACGAGGTAGAAGGCCTGCTCCGGGTACTTGAGGTCGTCGTCGTACTTGCCTTCGACGAGCTCTTCGAAGCCCTGGATGGTCTCCTCGATCGGGACGAGCTGACCGGTGAGACCGGTGAACTGCGCGGCGACGAAGAACGGCTGCGAGAGAAAGCGCTGGATCTTGCGGGCGCGCGACACGACGAGCTTGTCGTCTTCGCTGAGCTCGTCCATGCCGAGGATGGCGATGATGTCCTGCAGGTCCTTGTACTTCTGCAGCGTGCCCTGGATCTTGCGGGCGACGCCGTAGTGACGCGCGCCGATGATCTGGGGGTCGAGCATGGTCGACGTGGAGTCGAGCGGGTCGACGGCGGGGAAGATGCCGAGCGCGGCGATATCGCGGTTGAGAACGGTCGTCGCGTCGAGGTGGGCGAAGGTCGTCGCGGGAGCGGGGTCGGTCAAGTCGTCGGCGGGCACGTAGACGGCCTGCACCGAGGTGATCGAGCCCTTGTTGGTCGAGGTGATGCGCTCCTGGAGCGCGCCCATCTCGGTGGCGAGCGTGGGCTGGTAACCGACGGCGCTCGGGATACGACCGAGGAGCGCGGACACTTCCGAACCCGCTTGGGTGAAGCGGAAGATGTTGTCGACGAACAGGAGAACGTCCTGGCCTTCCTCGTCGCGGAAGTACTCGGCGACGGTGAGGGCCGAGAGGGCGACGCGGGCGCGGGCTCCCGGGGGCTCGTTCATCTGGCCGAAGACGAGGGCCGTCTTCGAGATGACCGGCGCGCCGGTGTCGAGCTTCGACTCGCTCATTTCGAGGAAGAGGTCGCAGCCTTCGCGGGTGCGCTCGCCCACGCCGGCGAAGCAGGACACGCCGCCGTGCTTCTTGGCGACGTTGTTGATGAGCTCTTGGATGAGAACGGTCTTGCCGACGCCTGCACCGCCGAAGAGGCCGATCTTGCCGCCTTTGCGGTAGGGAGCGAGAAGGTCGATGACCTTGATGCCGGTCTCGAAGATCTCGACCTTGGTCGATTGATCTTGGAACGCGGGGGGCGGGCGGTGAATCGGCGAGGTCCGCTTCGCGTTGACCGGACCGGCTTCGTCGACCGGGTCACCGATGACGTTGAGGATGCGGCCGAGGCACTCGGGGCCGACCGGCATGGCGATGGGGGCGCCGGTGTCGCGGACTTCGACGCCGCGGACGAGGCCGTCGGTCGAGTCCATGGCGATCGCGCGAATGGTGTTCTCGCCGAGGTGCTGGGCGACCTCGAGGGTGAGGTTGTCCTTGTCAGCGGAGATGCTGACGTTGGTCACCTTGAGCGCGTTCAGGATCTGCGGGAGCTTTCCGTCGGGAAACTCGACGTCGACGACGGGACCGATGACCTGAACGATCTTGCCCTTGGGAAACGTGGTGCTCGAAACCGCAGACTGGACCATGACGGGAGAATCTCCTTCGCGCTCTCGTGTTCGTACTCGGGCGCTCGTTCGTTCGCGTGCTTTCGACGCCAGGCTTTGGGGACCCTTCGAGCGAAGGGCAAGACCTGGCATGCCGTGAACGAGCGCGCCTCTAACACGACGTGAACACGGGTTCAACGGCGTCGTGCCGCAATGCGCGACATCGATGCATCTTCCATTCGTCTCGCGAGCCGAGCCGTTCGCGGAGGCAGGCGAAACACTGGAAGAACCAGGAAATCGGCGGCTCGAAGGGAGATGGATGCCGATTTGTACCCCAAAACGAAAAAACCGACTCGGCGGGGCCGAATCGGTCTTGTCGTGTTCGAGAGTGCGAAGGACGGGAGTTGAACCCGTACAGGAGTTACCCCACTGGAACCTGAATCCAGCGCGTCTGCCAATTCCGCCACCTTCGCGGGGGAAGCGGGCGAGAACCTAATCGAAAGACTCCCGAGACTGCAAGCGATCTGGCACCGGCCCTGGGCGTTTTCTTTCAGAGGTTCTCGACGCTCTTCAGAAGCTCGGGCACGAAGTTGAAGCGCGGACGGATGAGACCCACGCGGATCGCGCCCGGCGGCCGCCGAATCGAATCGCCGAGTGCGCTCGGTCCACCGCCGCGGAGATCGTCTTTCTCGAAGGTGACCACCGCGCCGCCTTCGGTGCGCTGCTCGGAGTAGGTCTGCGCGGGCGCGGGCGTCGCGCTCGTATCGGCCTTCGCGACGTCGGCGAGGGAGAGTGAGGCGAGCACGATCGAGGCGGCGAAGACGAACGAACGACGCATGGACATGGAGGCTCCTTTCGCGGCGCGAGGCGCGCGATCACGGGACGAATCGAGACGAACCGAGGCCGGACAGCGCGATCCGCGCCAGGCTCGGCCCAGGGCAGGCGAACGCCCTCGCGGAGGAGCGACACGAGACCTCTCGCGTCACCGTCGTCGCTGCTTGCTGGGTACGACGCACCTCGTGCACGGCTCCTTGGGGAAAATATTCCACGAGCGCGAAAAATGGTCCGCCTCGGCTCGCACGCCGCGTGAAAAGCGAGATGGCGACCCGCGCGCAGCCCGACTACCCTCGGCGGTCATGGCGAAAGCGCGCGACGTTGTGCCTCCGCGGGCGGCCGAGCTGACCGAAAAGCTGCGCAGCGTCGTGGCTGAAAACCGGTTGGCGCTGGAGCGCCGCCTGCGCGCACCGAGTGACCTCGACCTCGACCGCGACAAGCCGAAGGCGAGCCTCGTCTACGGACCGGATGGTGTCGAGCTCGGGGGCGAGCACGCAAGGCGCCTGGATGCGATCCTCTCCGAGCTGTTCGCCGAGGCGAGCCGCGAGACCTCGGCCGACGGCTTCACTCTGGTGGCCATGGGCAGCTACGGACGCGGAGCCGTGGCGCTCCGTAGCGACGCCGACGTGCGCTTGCTGGTGCGGCGCGAAGACGCGCGCGCCGAGGCGTTCTCGGAGACGTTGCTGTACCCCTTGTGGGATACTGGTGTCTCGGTCGGGTATCAGGTGGCCACGGCCGGCGCCCTGCTCGATTTGGCGCAGAAAGACCTGGCGACGGCCACCTCGTTGCTCGACGGGCGTGTGGTAGCCGGTGATCCGGCGCTCGAAGCGGAGCTGTCGTCGAGGGCCATGGCGGGCCTCTTCAGCGAGGGCGAGCTCGGGACGTTCGTCGCCCGCCTGGAAGAAGAAGTGGCCGGACGCCACGGGCGCTTCGGCGGGTCCGTTTATTTGCTCGAGCCCGACGTGAAGAGCGGAGCTGGTGGTCTTCGTGATCTCGACGTGGCGCGCTGGGCGGCGCGGGCGCGCTATCGGGCGGGCACGGATCGTCGGGCCGGCGGGTTCTGGGCGGAGCTCGTGCGCATGGGCGTGCTCGTCCCGCGTGAGGCGCAAGAAATCGCCGCTGCGGAGGAGTTCTTGTGGCGGGTGCGCAACCGCCTTCACGCGAAGGCGCAGCGGCGCAGCGACCGGCTCACCTTCGATCAGCAAGAGGCGATCGCGATCGAGCTCGGCTACGGTCCTCGTGGCACCGAGCCCCCTCCGGCCCATGGGCGCGGACGCGGCGAGAGCGGAAGCGGCGAGGCGCCGGCGGACGACGCCACGTTGCGCGCGCAGGCCGCGGCTGCCGAGCGCATGATGCAGGACTACTACCTGCACGCGCGCACGGTCACGCGCTCGCGCGAGCAGATCCTCGCACGGGCCACGCCGCCCCGAAGGCGTGGAAAGCCGGTCGAGGTGGATCTCGGTCGAGGGGTGCGTCTGTTCGACGGGCAGGTGACGCTCGATCCGGCCGAGCTCGATCGCGACCCGGCGCTCGCCCTCCGGGTCTACGCCTCGTGTGTCGAAGAGAGCGCGCCGCTTTTGCCGTTCGCGCGCGACGCCATCGTGCGCGCCTGCGCCGACGCCGCGTTTACCGAGCGTTTGCGCGCGAGCGCCGAGGCCGCGCAGGTGTTCGTGGAGCTCGTGTGCACGGTTCCCGAGGTGCGCACGCGCTCGGGCTCGATGGTGCGCGAGCTGCATGACGTGGGGCTCTTGCTCGCCATGATCCCCGAGTTTTTGCCCGTGACGGGGCGCGTCCACCACGACGTCTACCACGTGTACACGGTCGACGTTCACAGCGTGGCCGCGGTCGACTGCCTGCGCGCGCTCTGCCGCGGCGACCTCGCTCAAGAGCACGCGCTCGCCTCGCGCCTCGCGGCGGAAATCGCCCGCCCGCGCCCGCTCTTCTTGGCCACGCTGCTGCACGACGTCGGCAAGGGGTACCCGGACGAGAGCGGCTCGCGGAAGAACCACTCCACCGTGGGCGCGCGCATGTGCGAGAGCATCTTGCCGCGCCTCGGCCTCACCGGAGAAGAGACGGAAGAGGCGTGCGCGCTGGTCGAGCAGCACCTCTCGATGTACCACGTGGCCACGCGCCGCGACCTCGACGATCCGGCCACCGCCGAAGACTTCACGAAGACGTTGCGGGGCAGGGAAGGCCTTCGCGACCTCTACCTGCTCACCGTGGTCGACCTCTCCACCACGTCGCCTACGGCCATGACGTCGTGGAAGTCGCGCATGTTGGCCGAGCTCTACCTCGCGGGCGACGCGCACCTCGCGGGCGCCAAGAACCATGGTGCGGACGACCTCCGCCTCGAGCGTGCGAAAGCGAGTGCGAGGGCGCTCTCGGCCACCTCGCCCGGACTGCCGCCCGAGGCGCTCGAGGCGTTCCTCTCCACCATGCCCGAGCGCTACTTGCTCGCCAACCCGGCAAGCTCGGTGCTGGCCCACGCACGGCTCGCCCACGGCCGCGGAGAGGCCAAGATCGCCTGCGAAATCCTACCTTCTCGTCACGACGAGGTGGCCGAGCTGTGCGTCGTCGCGGAGGACCGCCCCGGTCTGCTCGCGCGTATCGCCGCCGCCATCACCAGCGCACGTCTCGAGGTGCTCACGGCGCAGGTCTACTCGCGTGAGGTCCCGGGAGCCGAAGGCTCGGCGCCGCGTGCCGAGGCCGTCGACGTCTTTCTCGTGCGGGATCGGGCGGAGAGCCAGGCCCATTGGGCGCGCTTGGTGCCCCGGCTGCAGCGCGACCTGGAGGCGCTCGTGACCGACGCCGTGGACGCTCGCGAGCTGCTCCGCGAGCGCGCGGGCAGCCGCGCCACCGGTCGTGAGCGAGCGAGCCCGGCGGTCACCACCGAGATCGTCATCGACGACCGCGCTTCACCCCGCCACACCATCGTCGAGGTGTTCGCGCGCGACCGGCCGGGACTCTTGTACGCGGTGGCGCAGGAGCTCTACGAGCTCGGGCTCGGCATCGCCCTTTCCAAGATCAACACCGAAGGTACCCGCGTCGCGGACGTGTTTTACGTGACCGAGCGCGACGGTTCCAAGGTAGCTACGGGTGAGCGGTTCAAGGAGATTCGTGAGCGGCTCCGTGTAGCCGTCTCCGAGGAGGCACAATGAGGAACGGTCTCGGTTATTCGCTTTCGCTTTTGGTTTGCGGGCTGGTCGCGTGCGGGGCTCCGTCCGCCGAGGTCCCGCCCGCGGAGGCTCCTCGTACCCCACCCGCGCTGCCTCCCTCGATGGCCCACAAAGCTCCCGCGCAGACCGACCCGCAGTCGGCTCGCAAAGCGCCCAGTGCCGACTTCTTGCGGGGCAAGGCCGCGATCGAGCAGGGCAACGAGCCGGGCGCCAAGCAGGCCTTCGAGGCCGCGCTCGCGAAGGATGCGAACGACGCGGACGCTCACGCCTACCTCGGCGCCATGCTCGAGAAGTCGGACAAGGCCGCGGCCGAGAAGCACTACCGCGCGGCGCTCGCTGCCGTGCCGGGACACGAAGCCGGCGCGCTCAATCTGTCGGCCTTCTTGCTCGACGCAGGCAAAGCCGACGAGGCCGCCGAAGTGTCCAAGTCCGCCTTCGCGAAGCACCCGGAGAGCGCGGCGCTCGCGGAAAATCTCGGGGTCGCGCTCGCGACCAAAGGCGACGAAGCGGGAGCCACGCAGGCGCTCGAGACCGCGCAGAAGCTCGCCCCGAAAGACCCGCTCGCGGCACTCACGCTCGGCCAGTGGCTCGGCAAGTGGAAGAAGAACGACGCCGCCAAGGCCGAGCTCTTGAAGGCCGAGAAGCTCGCCAACGGCGACCTCGGCGTGCTGGCTTCGGTCGGCTTCGAGCTGAAGAACGTGGGCGCGTTCGCGGACTGCGTGCGCGTACTCGACGGCACCATCGCCAAAAAAGACGCCGGTGAGCTTCGTACCTACCGCGCGCTTTGCAAGCTCGGCGCGCAAGACAAGGCGGGAGCCCTGGCCGATCTCGAGGCTGCCGTCGCCAAGGATCCCAAGTACGGACCGGCGCACTTTTACCTCGGCGGACGCTACGCCGAGGCCGGTCGCTGGAAAGACGTGGTGACCGCCTACGAGTCGTACTTGAAGCTCGATCCCGACGGGCCGCTCAAGAAGATGGCCGAAGACCGCATCAAGCTCGCCAAAGAGAAGATGAAGGGCGGCGGCAAAAAATAGCCGGGTTTTCGTCGAACGAAGAAGGCGCGAAGGTCCCACGACGACCTTCGCGCCTGCTTCGTTTGTCGTTGCACGTCAGGTCGCGGGGGGCACGAAGCCACGCACGACCTTGCCGTGGCCTTCGGGGGCTCGCGCGCCGATGGCCACGAGCGCGCCTTGGTCGTCGAGCCAGGCGCAGGGTCCTTCGGGCCCCTCGGCTATGCTCGGGTGGCGCACGGGCTTTCCGTGACGAGCCTCGGTCACCGCGCCCGCGTCGAGCACGAGCACGGGCATGGCCCGCCGAGCGGCCTCGGGCAGCGCGAGAATTCCATTCGGAAGCGTCTCTAGCGCGGTGGCCTCGCCGACACGAAAGGGGCCCGAAGCGATGCGACGGAGTGCGATCAGATGGCCCACCGTTCCCAGCGCGAGCGCGAGGTCACGCCCGAAGGCCCTCACGTAGTAGCCCTTGTCCGCGCGGATGCGCACGGAGAGCGTGGGCTCGGGGACGACCGTCGCCGCGAGCACCGCGATGTCGTGCACGTGCACGCTTCGCGGCTCGAGCACCACCTCACGCCCGCTCCGCGCGAGGTCGTGCGCCCGCTCGCCGTCCTTCTGGATGGCCGAGTAGATAGGCGGAGCTTGGAGGGTGCGCGCAAGCTCTCCCGCGAGGGCCGTGCCGAGCAAGCTGTCGGGCGCGATCGTGAGATGCTCCACCGACGACGACGCGAGGGCCTCGAGCTCGGACAGCAACGCCGCGGGTACGTCGGCGAGCGTTCGTTCGTGGCCTTCGGCGTCCAAGGTCTCCGTGGTCTCGCCGAACAGTACGGTCGTTTCGTAGGCTTTTTCGTGTGCGGTGAGGTGCGCGAGCAGCTTGGTCCCTTCGCGGATGCCGAGCACCAGCACGCCGCTCGCCATCGGGTCGAGCGTGCCGGCGTGGCCGACCTCCCGTGTTTGGAAGGCCTTGCGGGCGCGGGCCACCACGTCGTGGCTGGTCGGTCCACGCGGCTTGTCCACGATCACGATGCCGGAAGGTCCACTCGAAGACGCCAAGGCTTGGGCTCGCTCGCTAGGGGGAAAAAAGGCTCGTCCACGCGTCCGAGCCGCCCGACGTGGCGGCTCGATGGCGCGACCGACGAGGTCCGAGCAGCGCTCTAGCAGCACCGGGGCATTCTCGTCATGCCTCGCACCGACCACGCGACGACGAAACCCACGCACCTCAATCCGTCTTCGTCGCTCGAAGGGTCCTCGCATGGGTCGCGAGTTGGCGTACGATGGGCGCTGAGATGGGAACGAGCCCCGAACCGTCGTCCCTCGGTCCTTACCAGCTCGCCGAGCGCATCGCGGCGGGCGGCATGGCCGAGGTTTACGTCGCCCGACGGAAGGGGCCGCACGGGTTCGAGAAGACCGTGGCGCTCAAGCGCATCCTGCCCGAGCTCGCGCAGGACCCGGACTTCGTGGCCATGTTCGTCGACGAAGCGCGCGTGTCCGCGCGGCTCTGCCACCCCAACGTGGTGCAGGTGTTCGACTTCGGCGAGCACGAGGGCGAGCTCTACATGGCCATGGAGTACGTGGAGGGAACCACGGTGGCGCGCCTGGTCCGCGCCGCGGCGAGCCGCGCCGTGCCGCTCGGTCTCGACGTGGTCCTTCACGTGGTCCTCTCGGTGCTGCGCGCGCTCGAGCACGCCCACGGCATGCGCGGCGAGCAGGGCCGGCCGCTCGGCCTCGTCCACCGCGACGTCTCGCCGGGCAACATGCTCATCGCACGCGGGGGTGACGTGAAGCTCACCGACTTCGGCATCGTGCGCGCTGCCGAGCTCGAACGCCGCACCAACGTAGGCCAGGTGAAGGGCAAGCTCGGGTACATGTCGCCCGAGCAGGTGCTCGGAAAAGACCTGGATCCGCGCAGCGACCTATTCACCGCGGGGATCGTGCTCGCCGAGCTGCTCACGCTGGTTCCGCTCTTCGGATCGGGCAACGAGGTGCTCGTGCTCGAACGCATCCGCGACGGAGATTTGTCCGCGTTCGAGCGCTCCGCCGCCGACGTCCCCGACGACGTGAAGCGCATCGTGTACCGCGCGCTCGCGCCGCATCCGGCCGACCGCTTCGTGTCCGCCGCAGAGTTCGCCGAAGCGGTCGAGGAGATCGCACGGCGTCGCAGGCTCCGTCTCGCGCCGAGCGCGCTCGCCAAGATGGCTACCTTGCTCGGGCTCTTCCAGCGTCCCGATCTCGACGATCCGCTGCGCAGGCACACGGCGCGTCCCGGTCGCATGGAGGCGCGCGAGAGCACCGTCCCTCCGCCCAAGCTCGACGATCCGTTCGACTCGCCAGCCCCGACCTACCGCGCCGCTTTGCCGAGCGGAGAGTCCCTCGGACCGCTCACCTTCGCGCGCCTCGTGGAGCTCTTGGTCACCGGCAAGCTGCCTGAGGGAACGAACCTCTCGCGCGACGACGGCCCGTTCCGCGAGCTGCTCGCGTTCCCGGAGATGAAGCGCTTCGTCTCGAGCCCCGCGCTCAAATGGGACGACATCGCGCTCGCCGACAAGAGCCGCGCGATCCCGCTCGACCGACGCACGCTGCCCGCGCTTTTGTACCGCATCGCGGGGGCGCGAGAGACCGGCGTCCTCCTCGCCACCGACGGCGAGAAGCGCAAGAAGGTCTACTTCGTGGACGGCGTGCCCGAGTTCGTCGCGTCCACCGATCCGAAAGAGCTCCTGGGCGAGCAGCTCATCTTGCACGGCACGGTGCTGCGCATGGAGGTCGACATGGCGCTCGCCGTGCTCCCTCGCTTCGGCGGACGCCTCGGAGACGCCCTAGTCGGACTCGGCGTCTTGCGTCCGGTCGAGCTCTTCCGTGCCGTGTTCGACCAGGTGGAGGCCCGTTTTCTCGAGCTCTTCCGCTGGACCTCGGGAAGCCTCGTGTTCGAGCGTGGCGCGCGCTCGCACGAAGAGACGGTGCCGCTCGGCTTCTGCGCGACCGACCTCGTCTCGCGAGGAGTTCGCGCCTGTTATTCGCACGCGGAAGTGCGCGAGCACCTCGTGCAGGTGGTGGGTCGCATCGCTCCGACGCCGCGCCCCCCGGGGCGCATCGAAGCGCTGCGCCTCACCGTGCCCGAAGAGAAGGTCCTGCGCGGCGTGGTCGCGCCGGTGACCCTCTCGTATCTGCTCGCCCGTGAGCGCTACGACGAAGACGTGGTGGCTCGTGCAGTGTTTCTCGGGCTCGCGTCCGAGTATCTCGTGGCCGAAGGGTGGCGAAACGACGCGGACATGCGTCTCTTGGACGCTCCGGTCGCGCCCAGCGTGACCCCATAGCCCTTCGGGCTCAGCGGCCGAGCGTGTGCACGTAGACCGGGTAGGCGGGCGAGTCGTGCGACACGGTGAACCCCGCGCGCACGAACGCGCGCTCCGGGCCGGCGAACGCGGCCTCGTCGTAGAGCGGCCCTTCGGCGCGGCGTGGAAAGCCGTAGAGCGCACGTGCGCCCCGAGCGCGCGCGTAGTCGACCGCGTAGCTCAAGAGCTCGGTCCCCACGCCGGTCTTGCGAAGGTCCGGATGCACGAGCAGACAGCCCACCGCGAGCGCGCTCTCTTCGTCGCCCAAGTCGAGCGGCCGATAGGCGCCTTGTTTGCGCAGCTTGGGCAGCGTGACCAGAGGCGCGACCGAGAGCCACGCGACGACCTTCTTCGGCTCCTCGCGCGTGAGCGCCAGCACCCCTCGGCTCTTCGCGTCGTCTTCGGCGATGGCCTCGCGCATCTCGCGCCGGCCGTCGTCGGGCGTGAACGCGAGCCGCGCTTGCCAGTCGTTCTTGGTCCCCGAAAAATGCCAATACCGGCAAAAACAAGCGCAACCCGCCGCATCGAAGAGGCCTGCGAGCGCCTCGG
Source organism: Polyangiaceae bacterium (assembly GCA_965225775.1). Classification (GTDB taxonomy): domain Bacteria; phylum Myxococcota_A; class Polyangia; order Polyangiales; family Polyangiaceae; genus JAAFHV01. The sequence continues at coordinate 1,534,558 of OZ245328.1, forward strand.
TCAAGCTCGGATCGACGGGCGCGAACGAAAAGCGCGAGGGCTCGGCCGTGCTCACGAACCGAGCTCCGGGGCGCGTGCTGCGGCGAACGGCGAGACCTTCTCGAAGGCCGCGGCGAGGGCGATCCCGGTCTCTTCGTCGAAGGCGCGGCTCACGATCTGGAGGCCGAGCGGTAGGCCGTTCGCATCGCGTCCCGAAGGCACGCTGAGCGCGGGCAACCCGGCGAGGCTCGCCGGGAGCGTGTAGATGTCCGACAGGTACATCGAGAGTGGATCGAGGCTCTTTTCCCCGAGGGTGAAGGCCGACGTGGGGGCCGTCGGGGAGACGATCGCATCGACTGACTCGAGCGCGCGCACGTACTCGTCGCGCAGGACGCGCCGCACCTTCTGGGCCTTCTGGAAGTACGCGTCGAAGGCGCCCGCCGAGAGCACGAACGTCCCGAGCAAGATTCGGCGCTTTACCTCGGCTCCGAAGCCCTGGTCGCGCGTGCGGCCGATCATGTCGGCCAGGGTGCCGTCGTGCGTCTGCGCGCGCAGGCCGAAGCGAACCCCGTCGAGGCGCGAGAGATTGCTCGAGGCTTCCGCGGTCGCGAGCACGTAGTAGGTGGCCACGGCGTGGCGCACCGACGGGAGGGACACGCGAGAGACCTGGCAGCCGAGCTTCTCGAGCGAGGCCACCGCGGCCTCGAACGAGGCCCGTGCGTCGTCCGAGAGACCCTCGCCGAACGCCTGGTCGAGCACGCCCACGCGCAGGCCCCGCACGTCGCGGTCGCAGGCCTTCTCGAAGTCCGGGACCTCACGCGTGGAGCTCGTCGAGTCGCGCTCGTCGCGCCCCGAGATCACCGAGAGCACGCGAGCGGCGCCGCGCACGTCGGTGCCGAAGGTTCCCACCTGGTCGAGGCTCGAGGCGAACGCCACGAGGCCGTAACGCGAGACGCGTCCGTAGGTCGGCTTGAGACCGACCGTACCCGTGTACGCCGCGGGCTGGCGGATGCTGCCGCCCGTGTCGCTGCCGAGCGAAGCGAGCGCCATTCGTGCGGCCACGGCGACGGCGCTCCCGCCCGACGAGCCGCCCGGGGTTTTCGTGATGTCCCACGGGTTTTTACAGGGTTTGAACGCGCTATGCTCGGTCGAGGAGCCCATGGCGAGCTCGTCCATGTTGGTCTTGCCCACCAGGACCGCGCCCGCGTCACGCAGTCGCGTGACCACCGTGGCGTCGTACGGAGGCTTCCATCCTTCGAGGATGCGCGATGCCGCCGTGGTGGGCACACCTTTGGTGCAGAGTGCATCTTTTACCGCGACGGGCACTCCGGCGAGCGGCCCGAGCGGCTTTCCGTCGCGCACGTCGCGGTCGACCTGTCGCGCGGCTTCGTGGGCTTCGTCGCTCGTGAGCGCGAGGAACGCGCCGAGCGTGCCGTCGAGGCGCGAGATGCGCGCGAGCGCGTCGTCGAGCGCGGCTTCGGCGGTGATCTCGGCGCGCGCGATCTTTTCGGCCAGCCCGTGCAGGGTCTCGTGTTCGATCATGGCAAGATTCCCGGCACGGAGAAGGCTCCGCCTTGCTCGAGTCGCACGGCGTCCGGCGCGCCCGCGAGGGCTTCTTCGGTGGTGAGCTCGTGTCCGACCGTGTCCGGCCGGGTAGGGGTCGGCCCTTCGGCGGGGCTCTGCAGCGGCGCGACGTTGGAGGTGTCGACCTCGGCGAGCTCCCCCATGTAGCGGACGATGCGCGCGAGATCGGCCTCGAGCTTGGGCAGCTCGGACTCGGCGAGCGAGAGCCCGGAGAGGGTCGCGAGGTGGAGGAGCTCTTTCGTATCCATCGGGCGCGAATCCTAGAGCATCGACCCCGCGAAGAAGCGAGCATTTCGGGTCGGGAATCGACGAGCCTGGTCTCCGCGTTTCGAGGACGTGAAGCTCGCCACGGCTCGGTTGTTCGGCTGGGTGCCTTGGGCTGCGGCCATGATGGTCGCGGCCGGGTGCGGTACGCGAGCGACCTCGTTTTCCGTGCCCGCTCTCGTCCCCCCGAACCCGAGCGGCGCGAAGGCTCCTCCCTCGGCTCCGATGGCCGCGGTCATGGCTCAGCTCCCCGGGGGCGTGCCCATTCCGCCGAAGCGGGGGCTCGACCCGTCGTTTCCCATCGACGGGTTCGGCCTCCTGCTCGGCTCGACCAAGACCGAGGCTTGGCTCCACTTCGAACACGGCACCGTGGTGGTGGACAAGGCGACCGGATGCGCGACCGAGAGCTACCCGGAGCCGGTCGTGCTTCGCTTGCTGAGCGGCGCGAGTCTCGAACGTGCCCCCAAGTTGCTCACGCGTCCCGACGTGCTCGCCGCCCTCCGGGAGCACGTCGGCCTCGCGCGTCGCTTCGGGCTTCGCACCCCGGGCTACTCGTGGATCGAGACCGCCTTCACCCCCGAGGGTCGCATCGTCTACGTGGCCACGATGGGTGGGCTCTTTCGGTCGAACGACGGCGCGCGCACCTTTCGTCTCGTGAGCGCCGACGCATCGCTGCCCCTGATGAGCCCCGACGGAAAGTGGCTCGTCTATGCGTCCCATGGTCGGTACATGACGCAGCCCGCGGATGGCTCCGAAGCGCCACGCGATCTCACCGGGGGGCAGACCCGGTTCTTCGATTTCGACCGCGAGTCGCGCGCCCGGTTCGCGCGCTCGGACGGCGACGTGTGCCTCGACACCTTCACCCTGGACGAGTCCCGCCCGACCATCTCGGTTTGTGTGCGCGTGCCCTCCGTGCTCGGCTCATGGTCGAGCCGAGGCTTCCAATCGGTCTCTCCGAGTGGAGCCTACGGTCTCGTGACGTGGGAAGAAGACCGTACGCTTCGGCCCGGCGTTCGAGCACTCTCGTCCACGGTCGCCGTGGTCGACATGAAGACCTCCACCCTCGAGCGGACGCTGCCCGACGTGCTCGGACAGGTCGACGACGAAGGCAACGTGGTCGCTCAGGTCATGACCGCAGGGGCGCCGGACACCACCGCGTTCTTCCGGCGGAGAGCGAGCACACCGAAACGACTCGGCGACCATTCGCTCTCCGAGTGGGACGGCGAGAAGGCGTGGCTCTCGGTCTGGAAGCCCAAGAGCACCTTGGGCAAGCGTCGGTGCGACCTCGTGAAGGGCCTGCCCACTCCGCCGCCCTGACGCGCGGTCGCGGGGGATTCGGCGGCACGCGGCCGTGGCTCGCGCGCGAGGCGACCGATCAGAGCGGCTTGTCCCAGACGCGGTAGCGCTTGTACGCCTTGGCGCCCAAGGACTTGATGGCCACGTTGATGGCGGCGTTGTCTTCGAGCGTCCAGGAGAGCTCGCCGCCGGTCATGCCCAGCTTGGCGCCCGCCGCGTCCATCTCGGCGTACATGAAGTGCGAGAGCGCGGCGTATTTGCGGTGCTTCTGGAACTTCTTGCGGATGCCGAGCAGCATCAGGCGCCCGGTCTTCGGCTTGTCGATCTTGAGGCGGTAGAGCAGCTTCAAGATGCCGAAGGGGAAGAGCTTGCCGTCCAGGTCGCCGATGAGCTCGTTCAAGTTCGGCACCGCGATGGCGAACGCCGCGGACTCGCCGTCGATGGTCACGATGCGCGTGATCTCGGGCATCAGGATGAGCTTGAAGTCCTGGGCCATCTTCTCGCCCTCGGCTTCGGTGATGGGCACGGCTCCCCAGTTTTCGCTCCACGCGTCGTTGAAGATGTCCACGCAGGTGCGGATGTCTTCTCCGAGGCGCTTCATGTCGAGCGGGCGGCTCTTGATCTCGGGCAGCGCCAAGATGTCCGCGTGGGCCTTCTTCGTGCGCGTGTTGAGCTTGCCGACTTCGTAGCTCCACGCGAAAAAGTCCATCGCCTTGGTGTAGCCCGCCTGCTCCACGAGCCCGGCCTGGTAGGGGCGGCTGTGCGGCATCATCAGGTAGGCGGGCGTGTCGAAGCCCTCGACGAGCAAACCGGTCTCTTCGTTGATGTTGAGCGAGAAGGGGCCGAGCGCGCGCTTCATGCCGCGATCGCGGAGCCATCCTTCGGCGGCCTCGAGGAGGGCGCGCACCACCTCGACGTCGTCCACCGTGTCGAGGAAGCCGAAGAAGCCGGTGGCGTCGTCGAACTTCTCGAGGTGGCTCTTGTCGATGCTGGCCGAAATACGCCCGACGATGCGCCCGCCGCGCTCGGCGACGAACGCGATCGCCTCGCCGTGGTGGAAGAACGGGTTCTTCTTGGGATCGAAGCGGTCTTTGAGGTCTTGATCGAGCGGTCTCACGTAGTGCGAGTCGCCGCGATAGATCTCGTCCACGCAGTCGAGAAATGGCTTGAGGTTCTGCCCGGGTAGGATGGCTTCGACGCGCACGTCCCGCGGTCTAGCGCGGATCGCCGATCGCGTGGGAAGGGTTCGCCTCGTTCCGTCCGCTTTTTCAGCGTCACTTCGCGCCGACATGCCGTCGTGCCAGGACTCCGGTCGCGGGTGACTTTCGGGCTTCGGGCCGCGAATCGAGACGCAATGTGGACGATACCCGCCTCCGAGGCGGAAGGGCCGGCGAGTAGTCCGTGACGTCAGATTCTCTCGGATCTTCCGTTCGTCCTGTTGCGGGTTCTCGGCGGGAGAAGTCCGCCCAGGCCTGCTCCGGCGAAGGCCAGCAAAACCAGGGGCAATACGTGACCGACGAGCACGTGGGACAAGTTGGTGAGCGGGCACCACAGGTCGACCAGGACCGCCGACCAACTCGCCATGGCAGCCCCGAGACTGGCTCCTGCGGCTCGAGGCGACGAGAGCACGGTTCGTCGTCGAAGGAACACCGCTGCGCCGAGCAGACAGCCTCCGATGACGAGCGAGAGCACGAGGCACCGATAGCCGACGCGTGAGAAGGGCTCGGTGTAGAGTGCATGAAAAGACGTGAGCCAGACCAGCGTGAGCACCGGCAGCAGCACGGGCGGGAGCACGAGTAGCTTGGTCGAGCGTCCGACCAGCGTGCGTCCTCGATGCCAGCCGATGATCGACGAGGCGACGGCGAGGAGCAGGGCACCCGTCGCGATCGTGATCGTGACCGCCATCGGGCGACCCGCTCCGTGGGCGAGCCCGCCGAACCACTCGAAGGTGGCCAGAGATGCCACGATCGCGAGTCCGTACGCGATCGCCGCACGCCGTCGCCCCTCCGGCCGGGTGCGGGACGGAGTGGTCGAAGTGGCAGCCAGAACCTTGGCCCGAAGATGGTCGGGCGCTCGCCGAGGTGCGACCGGATCGCGACCGGACGTGGCGGTATCGGACGTGCTCATGGCGGTCCTCCTCGTTCGTGGCGCGTGCGAGCGTCTGGATTGGCTCGCAAGAGCTCGTAGGCGCGGTGCACGCGCAGCTTGATCGCCGTGACCGTGGTGCCGAGCACGTGCGCGGCCTCGGCGTGGCTCAGGCCGTCGTATTTGGTGAGCTCGAAGGCGACACGCTGCGGCTCGGGAAGCTCGGAGAGCGCGCGACGAAACCCGAGCGCGGTTTGCTTCTCGGAGAGCGCTTCTTCGGGCGTGTCGCTCGAGTCGACGTAGTCGTCGGAGAGATCGCCCAAGACCTCGCGACCACTGCGGCGGTACGTATCCACCGAGAGCCTTCGCGCGATGCAGAAAGCCCAAGGGACGACTTCGCCTCCGGTGACGTAGGTCTCGCGTGCACAGTGCATGTGGAGGAAGGTCTGCTGGAGGAGGTCTTCGGCGAGAGCTGCATCGCCGGTACGGCGTGCCAAAAATCGATAGAGGCGGTCGGCGAGCGCGTCGTACACCTCCGCGAAGGCTTCGGCCTCACCCGAGGCATAGCGATCCATGGCCGCGTTGGCGGCCTTTCGCTCACTGTCCCCCTCCGTTTGGACCATTCCCCCCTCGCCGGATCCCAGGAAGGTACACGTGGACTTCGGGGGGAAGTTTCGAAAATAGTCGCGCGACAGGCCTCGCGCGAGATGTTTCCGTGCTCTCGGGGACTTGCGAGGCCTTCTTTGTGACCTTGGTCCATTTTCGAGGGAGCCAGGTTCGATTGTTCGAAACTCCTGCCGTGGCCGTTCGTGTCCCTGGTCGAACGGGGAGCGCGGTCGCGCCGGCACGGCGACACGCAGGCGAAGCGCCTGGCGACCGAGGGGACGGCGTACGGGGGCGAAGGTGCGGGGCGAGGCTCCGTGCCCGGGCGCGCGTGCGCGGACCGCGCTCCCCGGGTCGTTCGGGAAGGGTGCAAGGCGCACGCGGACCCGTTCGACCGCCGACGGACGACGGACGATCGAGGGAGACGAAGTGACGATGCGAAAATTCATCTTGGTGGGCGCGTGTGCGGCGGCTTGGCTCTTTGCCTGCAGCGACGACGACTCGGCAGCCACGACCGACGCAGGTGTGGTCCAGCCGGTGGACGCCGCGGTTCCGACGGATTCTTCCGTCGTGGACGCCGCCGCGCCCGACGCGCAGAAGCCCGACGCCGCCGATCCGAACGACGGCTTCACCGACGCCGAGTGGGCGACCTTCCGAACGCTCTCGCCCAAGGCGGCGAAGCCCCCGGCAGACCCCACCAACAAGTACGCCGACAGTCCGGCAGCGGCCGTGCTCGGGCAAATGTTCTTCTACGATCCGGCCTTCAGCGGGCCCATCGTGGTCGCATCGAATGGCACGAACGGTGGGCTGGGGGACCCGGGGCAAGTCGGCAAGGTCGCCTGCGTGAGCTGCCACTCCGGGCAGGGCACCGAAGATGCGCGCTCCAAGCCGAACAACGTCTCTCTCGGCACCAACTACGGCACTCGTAACGCGCTCGCGCTGATCGATTCTTCGTACCAAACCTGGACCAACTGGGGAGGTCGCTTCGACTCGCAGTGGTCGCTCGCGCCCACGGTCTCGGAGAACCCGGCCACCATGAACGGAACGCGCCTCCGGACCGTGCACGTGATCTACGACAAGTACAAAACCGAGTACGAAGCCGTGTTCGGCGCACTCGACCCGGCCATCGCCAACTTCCCGCCGGAGGGCAAGCTCGGTCAGCCCGCATGGGAGGAGATGGATCCTGGCAACAAGACCACGGCCTTGCGCGTCTTCGCCAACTTCGGCAAGGCGATCGCCGCGTACATGCGTCTGCTGGTCAGCAAAAACGCGCCCTTCGATCGCTATGTTGCCGGCGACCACACGGCGCTCGACGCTGCACAGAAAAGAGGTCTGCGCGCCTTCGTGGGCAAAGGCGCGTGCGTCTCCTGCCACTCCGGTCCGGCCTTCACGGATGGCAAGTTCCACGCGCTCGCCGTGCCGCAAGTCGGCGCCAACGTGGCCGCGACCGACCTCGGCCGCAACCAAGACGTTCCCGCGCTGCTCGCGAGCCCATTCAACGTGAACGGCCCCTACAGCGACGACACCACCACCGGCAAGCTCACGGGCCTCGCCCAGACCGACGCGCAGAAGGGTCAATTCCGCACCCCGGGCCTACGTGGAGTCGCCCGCACCGGTCCGTACATGCACACGGGGGCGTTCCCCACGCTCGCCGAAGTGGTCGCCTACTACGACAAGGGAGGAGCCGACCCAGGAGATGCGGGCATCGTGAAGGATCCTCTCTTCAAGCCGCTTGCCCTGCAGGGCACCGAGGCCGCGGATCTCGTGCGTTTCCTCGAATCCTTGAGCGGAGACGCGATGCCGGCCGCCCTGCTCCAAGACACGCACAAGCCGTAAGTCATGCGAGCGAGCGACACGACCGGCAAGGCTTGGCGGGTGGCGACGTGCGCGTCCTCGTCGGCGGGCCTCGCGCTCGTCGTGTCGCTCATTTCTTCGAGCACTCGGGCCGAGGCAAAAGACGAGAGCCGAGAAGCCGGGACCGAAGTCCAATCGTCCACCACGCGGTCGGTCGCCTCCGTCGAAGCACGACCGGCCGATGACAAAGGCCCTCGCGTGGAGGCGTTCGAGCTCGATCGAACGGAGGTTACCGTGGCGGACTACGGCGCATGCGTGCGCGCGGGCAGGTGTACGCCTCCCGACGCGCACCTCGCGGCCCCGTACGAACCGCGTGCACTCTGCAATTGGCAACACCCCGAGGGGCGCTTACGCCATCCGGTGAATTGCGTGGACGCGTTCCAAGCCGCGGCCTTCTGTGCGTGGAAAAGAATGCGTCTACCCACCGAGGCCGAGTGGCGACACGCGGCTTCGCGTGCAGGGGCGTTTCCTTGGGGGGACGAGGCGCCCGGACCTTCTCGCGTGAACGCGTGTGGCCCGGAGTGCGGGATCGAAAATGGCCGAGGCCTCGTCGGCGCGAAGCGGGTTCCGTGGGCGAGCGACGGCTTTGCCGAAACGGCGCCCGTGGGCAGTTTTCCGGGCGGCGATACGCCGGACGACATCTCCGATCTCGCCGGCAATGTCTGGGAGTGGACCGCGCAAGGAGCCCTTCTATCCGGGGCAGCGGATGCGTCCGTCGAGCCGGCCAGCGATCGTCGCGGTTTGCGTGGTGGGAGTTTCTACACGGTCAGCGCCGCGAGCTTCTCGAGCAACGCTCGGAGTGAGGCTCCCGCCACGCAGCGTAGCTTCGCCGTCGGGTTTCGTTGCGCACGGTCGCCGTGAGCTCGGCAGAACGAAACCCTGCAAGGCAGACGGAGCAGGCCGACCAGCGGCAGCGGCAGCGGCAAGGGCAAGGGCAAGGGCAAGAGAGGGGAATCCGCATGCGAGGGGGACGACTGCGCGCTCGAGTTGCCGGAGGATTCTTCGCGCTTTTTAGCGCGTGGAGCTCGATCGAAGATGCCAAGGCTGCCGAACGCGAAGAGCCACCGTGCCCCTTGCCAGAAGCGTCAACGGAGCCTGAGCCCGAGAGGGCAGAGCCCGCGCCGAGCGAAGCGCCTTCGCCTCCGAGCGGACTCGAAACGCGGCATGGCGAGCCCACGCCCGAGCTGTCGCCCAAAGCCGAATTGCTCCCGGAGGACCCGAGCTCGCGGATTCGTGGCCCCAGCGCCTCGGCGGTGCTGTCGCCTCGCGGGATGTCGTCGTCCTTCGATGCGCCTCGAGCCCCACCACCCAAGTACTCGCTGCCCTGGGCGCTTCGTCCGGCGGTGGTTCCCAACGTCGTGCGACTCGATACCGGCTTCGCCTCGCGTGAACCCGAGCCGAAGCGGAACACGAGCACGGTGATGGCGAGCACCCTCACGTTGGGCCTGCGCGTGAGCGACGAGGTCGGTGTGATCGCGAAGGGGGTGTTCGTGCAACGGTTCGACTCGACGCCGCACGGCACGGCGGTCGGAAATCCGCTGCTCGGGGTGCTCTACGCACCACGTCTCGGCCGCGCCGTCAGACTGGGCTTCTTCCTTGGATTCGTGCTCCCGCTCGGCTCGGCGGGCAGCGACGCGTCGGCCTCCGAGATGCGCGCGCTCCTCCGTGCGGCCACTGCGGCCCGAGGCTCGATGGAGAACGCACTCTTCGCCGTCAGCTACGCGACCAAAGTGCTCGGCCTCGGTCTCTCGTACGTGGACCATGGCTTTACGGCGCAGGTCGAGGGCACCACGTTCGCCTCGGTGCGGACGCGGGGCGAGCTGGTGGATTCCGAACCCACGCGCGGTGCCTTCACGGCCGGCGTGCACCTGGGGTACGCGATCCTCGACTGGCTTTATCCGAGCGTCGAGCTCCGCCACCAGCGCTGGCTCTCCACGCCAGCGCTGGTCGTCTCGAGCCCGGCGAGCCGTGACACCTCCACGCTCGCCCTCGGCTTTCGCGCCGACGTCCCGTGGAGCGAGCGTGTGCTCCTTCGCCCGGGGGTAGCCTACGTCGAGCCGCTCGACGCGCCCCTGGTCGGGAACGGAACGCGCATCGTGCAAGTCGACTTGCCGCTCGTATTTCGTTGAGAAGGCCTCTCGCTTCCCGAGGCTGAACGGGCGTCGACCCTGGGCCGTTCTACCGGGGATGCACAAGAGCTGTGAGCCAAGCGACTCGCCCCTATTCCCTCGACCCGCTCGAGAACGCTGTCCTGGTCACGGTTCCATCCTCGGCCTCGCTCTCGTTCTTGGCCTGTTCGGTTCGGTGACGGAGGCAAGCGCCGCCGACCGAGAGGCACGTCCCTCGACCTCGCGACGCACGGCCTCACTCGAAGGTCCTACTCGTCTTCCCGAGCGTGACGAAGTCCGGCCGACGCCCTCGGACGCCTCGAAGCCTTCCGGGCCACCCGCTCCGCCGTATTCGATTCCCTGGTCGCTTCGCCCGGCCGCCGTGCCCAACGTCGTGCGCCTCGATACCGGCTTTGCCATGCGCGAGTCGGATGGAACGGCGAATCCTGCCACTCCGAGCACGGTCATGGCGACAACGCTCGGCCTCGGCCTGCGTATCACCGGCGACTTCGGCGTGCTGGCCAAAGCCGCTCTCGTCCAGCGCTTCGATGCGTCGCCGAACGGGACGGCTTTCGCGAACCCCTCGATTGGCGCTCTCTACGCGCCGAAGCTCGCCAAAGGACTTCGCGCCGGCATTTTCGCGGGAATCGTGCTTCCCATCGGAACGAGTGGCAGCACCGAGACCGGCGCCGACGTGCGGTCGCTCATGCGGGTGGCCGGAGCGGCGCGGGGCGCGATGGACAACTCGCTCTTCGCGGTCAGCTACGCGACGCTGCCACTCGGCCTCGGCCTTTCGTACGTGGATCACGGGCTGACGGCGCAGGTCGAGGCAACCGGATTTCTCCAAGTGCGCACGCGTGGCGAGACCTGGGACAAGGAGCCATCACGGGGAGCGCTCACGGCGGCGGCGCACGTCGGCTACGCGATTTTTCCGTGGCTTCTGCCGAGCGTGGAGCTCCGTCACCAGCGCTGGCTTTCCACCCCCGCGCCGGTCGTCGCGGCCCCGGCGAGCCGCGACACCTCGACCATCGCCTTCGGTCTACGAACGGCCATTCCGATGGGCGCGCACGTGCTCCTGAGACCCGGGGTCGCCTACTCGGAGCCTCTCGACCAGCCGCTCGTCAAATCCGGCACACGCATGGTGCAGCTCGACGTGCCAATCCTCTTCCGTTGAGTCGATTCGGGCGAAGGGCATGCTCTTGAGCGAATGCGCTACGCTGCGGCGGTGGCGCTCGCGCTAGCCCTCGCTCGTCTCCGGCCGGTGGACCGTCGCTCGTGAGCACCCTCGTGCTCGGTCCGGGTCGCGTCGTCTACCTCGGATCGTCGTTCTCGGCCGAAGCGCATGCCCACCACGCCGTGCAACTCGTGGTGGCCGACGGCGCACCCTTCACGTGGTCGGCCGAGGGCCGGAGGCACACGGCCTCGGTCGCGCTGATTCCCGCGAATGTCGCGCACGCGCTCGATGCGTCCGGAACCCGGGTCGTCGTGGTGCTCGTCGAGCGGCACGGCGCGGACGGCGCGGGGCTCGACGCGCTGGCCCTTCGGGCTCGTCGCGAAGGCGCGGGGCTCGACGCCAAGGCTCGAGACGCCCTGCTCGGCGAGACCTCTCCCGCCGAAGACGCCGCGGCTGCCGAGTGGCTCGCCTTCGTCGATCGGTGCATCGTGCACCTGCTCGGACCACGTGCGCGTGAGCTCGTCCTGTCGAGGGAGTCCCGCTCGGCGGTTCGGTCGATGCAGCGAGCGATCGCGGAGGGGCGTGCGCCTCGGTTGACGGAGGTGGCCGACGAGGTCGGTCTTTCCGCCACGCGTCTCACTCATCGCTTCACGCGTGAGGTGGGCATTCCTTTCCGCGCGCTCGTGCCCTGGTTGCGCGTGGCCGCTGCCGTGCGCGAGATGCAATCGGAGCGCGCGCGTGGCATCGAAGGAAGTCTCACCCGAGCCGCCCACGCGGCCGGATTCGCCGACGCCGCCCATCTCACGCGAACCTTTCGACAGCTGTTCGGCTTGCCTCCTTCGCTCGTGCTCTCCCGCGCTCGGTTGGTCGGCTTCGAGTAGAGGCGAAAGAGCCCAGAACCTCAGGTTTTGCCGAGAAGGACTTTGCCCGGGCACCCGAGGAGCTCGCCCGGACGCGGAGGAGGTCGCCCCGGGCACCCGAGGAGCTCGCCCGGATCCCGAGGCAGATCCCCCGGACGTGCGAGGACTTCGCCCGAGCGCGGCCGGGCGTGCTCCTCGTGCCGGTCACCGCTCGCGCGAAGCCCCGAGCGAACACGGTGACCTCGGCGATTCCGGAGTCGCGTCTTTGGCGACCGCTCGATTCAAGCGAGCCGCGCATGCGCACCTACGGTCTCGGCATGCCAGTTCCCCTCGACGTTTTGCCCGTTCTCGAACCCCATTCCGTTCTCGAAGGCTCGGCTGACGCGCGTTTGCTCGCCCCGACCAAGCTGCTCGACTTCCGCCACCCGGCGCTCGAGCAGTGGGTGCGCGAGCGAGGATTGACGCATCCGGAGATCGGCCCGCGCGAGCGCATCTCGGCCATCTATCGCTTCGTTCGAGACGAGATTGCCTTCGGGTACAACGCCTCGGACGACCTCTCCGCCTCGCGGGTGCTCGCCGACGGCTATGGCCAGTGCAACACCAAGACGACCTTGCTCATGGCCCTCTTGCGCGCCGCGGGCATCCCGTGTCGCTTCCACGGAGCCACGGTGGAGAAGGCGCTCCAGCGCGGCGTGGTGCCCGAGCTCTTCTATCCGCTCACGCCTCCGAGCATCCTCCACGGCTATGCCGAGGTCTGGTTCGAGGGGGCTTTTCGCGCGCTCGAAGGGGTCATCCTCGACGAGGCTTATCTCGACGGCCTTCGTCGCGCGTTCCCGGTCGACGGTGCGTTTCTCGGCTACGGCGCGGGTACCTGTTCGCTCGGCTCACCATCCAACGAGTGGAGAGGCGAAGACACCTTCATTCAGCGCACGGGAATCGACGCCGACTTCGGCACCTACGAGAGTCCGGACGCGTTTTACGCCGAGCATGGCACGAACCTGCGCGGCCCGAAGGCCTGGCTCTATCGTGCCGTCGTTCGTCACGCGATGAACCGAAGGGTCGCGCGCATCCGGGCCGGCCGCTTTCGCCCCTGAGCGCGGCGGGCGTCATACGTCGGGCAGCTCGGTCGCGCGCCACAAGTACCAGGCGCCGAGCGACCTGTAGGGCGCGAGCGGCGCGCCGAGGGCGTCGAGCTCTTTGGGCGTCGGTCGACTCGCGAGGCCGAACGTGCGGCGAGCGCCTTCTTGCACGCCGAGGTCGTGGATGGGCCACACGTCGGGCCTTCCGAGCCTGAAAATAAGCAGCATTTCGACGGTCCAGCGCCCGACTCCGCGCACCTGCGTGAGCCTCTCGACGAGCACGTCGTCGGCCAGACGAGCCGCACCTCGAAGGGTGGGTACACGTCCGTCGCGGCAGTGCGCGGCGAGGTCGCGTAGCGCCAGGAGCTTCGCCTGCGACAGCCCGGCCGCCCGCAGCACCTGGTCGTCCAGGGTCTCGAGCGCTTCGGGGGAGAAGCTCGCGTGTGGCGTCGCGAGGAGCGCGGACTCCACCCGTCCGAAGATGGTCGCGGCGGCCTTGCCCGAGAGCTGCTGCGACGCGATAGCCCGGGCGAGCGCGAAGAACAGGGAAGGGGCCGGCTCGCGACGTAGACGTGGCGGGCCCGCACGCTCGACGAGAGTCGCGAAGGCCTTCGACGTCTTGCAGAGATGACGGGCGGCTTCGGCCGGATCGTAGAGGAGGCGGCTCATCGTTTGGCCGGAAGCAGCTTCGGTCCCGCGGTCTCGCCCTTCATGCCGCGATGGATCTCGATCGAGCGTCCGGCCTCGCGTCCCTCGGCGTAGGCGCGCGTGCGGCGTTCGCCGGCCGTGCGCACATGGCGGACGTGCGGGTGACGCCTTCGGTAGTACCCCAGCAGGTCGCCGTCCTTTACCCAAACGAGGCCGGCCATCTCCTGCTGGACCGCTTCTTGGCCGAGTTTTTCCAGCATTCCGTGCATCACGCCGGCCAGAAAGCGCCGTCGGTCGGCGTCGCCGGGGAGGTTGCGTGCGCGCTTGTGCTCGGTCCACAGGCGCTCCGCGGTCTGCAAGAGGAACGCGTGCACGTACTCGGCGATCTCGAGGTTCTCACGGGTACCGCACACCTCGAGTACGCTCCCTCGTTTGCCTTCGAGGGGCCGATACACCGGCACCCAGATGCACTCGACGAAGAAGTGCTTCGCGAGCACGAGCGAGAGCACACGTTCGGCCTCGGTCACGCGACCGGAGGGCTTGCCGAGGTGCCGAAACGCGTGTCCCCGCGCGGCGCGCGCTTTGGAGAGATCGATGTTGTGCTTGAGCAAGAGGCGCTGCGCCGCGAGCATGGCGGCCTCGGCCTCGTTTCGGTTGGGGCTCTCGGCGAGGGCGAGCAGGTGCGCGATGCGCGAGGCGATGCGATCTTCGTCTCGCGACTCGGGGGCGGCGTCGGGCAGACCACCGGCGCGGCCGTCGATGCCGAGCTTCTCGCACACCTCGCGAAATGCCGGACCGTGAGGCGTCTCGGACACGTCGCCGTGACGCTCGGTCATGAACTGGTGGGCCATCTCGTGCTTGAGCACCTCGACCACCACACCCCACGGCTGCGCCAGCACGAGCGGCTTCGAGATCTCGATGGTCTTCGTGTGGGGGATCCAGCGCCCGAGTCGCGCCTCGGTCTCGACCAGCTCGATGCGCGGCGTGCCCAGCGAACCGCGGAACAAGGTCGCGTTGAACAGATGGTGCTGCTCGACCAGCTCACGTGTGAGCGCCGCTTCGAGCTCGGCCGAGAGCGCCTTCACGCGCGTGTCCGACGTGCTCACGAAGCCCCTCGCGAAAATGTAAACTGCACGGAAAAAGAAGCCTCGGCAGGAGCTGCCCGGCAAGGCTCGGTCGGAGGAAACATCGCCGCTCGCATCGGTGGCAGAACGCTATAGCGTCGCGAACGCGCGAGGACCATACTCGGCGCCGAATGACGCCTTATCCCTCCGAAGTCGACGTGGTGGTGATCGGTGCCGGCCCCGCAGGAAGCGTGGCCGCGGCCAAGCTCGCCCAAGCCGGACGGTCGGTGCTGGTGGTGGAGCGCGCGTCGTTCCCGCGTCACGTCATCGGCGAGTCGCTCTTGCCCCGCTGCCTCGACCTTTTGGCCGAGGCGGGCCTGCTCGAGGGCGTCAAGGCGCGCGGCTACCAGGTGAAGCACGGCGCCACGTTCTACCGAAACGGCGACATCCAGCGCTTCGCCTTCAAAGAGAACCTACCCGGCGATTTCCCCTTCGCCTACCAGGTCCCGCGCGACGACTTCGATCAGACCCTCGCGAGCGGCGCGGCTTCGCTCGGCGCGGACGTGCGCTTCGGGGTCACCATGACCGAGGTGTCGTTTCACGAATCGGGCGCCACGATCGACCTGCGCGACGACTTCTTCGGGACCACGGCGCGCGTGTCGGCCAAGTTCGTGCTCGACGCGAGCGGCCCCGGGCGCGTACTCGCGAAGGCGCTCGGACTCGAAGAGCCCTCGGATATCGTGGTCCGCAGCGCGCGCTACACCCACGTCGAAGGCGATCTGCGCGGCGATCCGAACGACGAGACCACCGGCGACATTTGGGTCACGCTCCACGAAAACGGCGCCTGGCTCTGGATCATCCCGTTCTCCAACGGGCGAACCTCGGTCGGCGTGGTGGCCGAAGAGCACCTCTTCGATCAGGGCAAAGGCACGGACGCCGAGAAATTCTGGGCCATCGTGAACAGCGAGCCGGCCGCGGCCAAGCGCCTCGCCAAGGCTCGTCAGGCCATGCCCACCCAGATCCTCCGCGGCTGGACCACACGCACGAAGCGCCTCTCGGGCAAGGGCTTCGCCATCGCCGGCAACGCCGGGGACTTCTTGGACCCGGTCTTCTCGAGCGGCGTCATGTTCGCGCTCGAGTCCGGAAGCCTGGCCGCCACCCTCGCCGAGCGTGAGCTACGCGGCGAGACCGTGGACTGGGCGAACGACTACGAGGGTGTGCTCAAGCACGCCGTGGACGTGTTCCGCACCTTCGTGAAGGCCTGGTACACCGGAGACCTCCCCGAGCTCTTCTTCCACAAGCCGAAGCCCACCTCGGCCGTGCGCCAGATCACCTCGGTGCTGGGCGGGAACGTGCGAAATACACACAACCCCCTGGTCTCGGGCGACACGCGCGGCGAGCTCGATCGCATGCTCGGCGCCATCCGCAGGATGCGCCCGCAGGCGACGGTCTGAGCTGAGCCTGGGACGAAGACCGGACGCGAGTCCTGCTGGTCCGAGGTCGAGCGGGCTCTCGGGAATGCTTCCATTGCTGCGACCGGCAGGGGATCGGGCTCTCGGGAATGCTTCCATTGCCGCGACCGGCAGGGGATCGGGCTCTCGGGAATGCTTCCATTGCCGCGACCGGCAGGGGATCGGGCTCTCGGGAATGCTTCCATTGCCGCGACCGGCAGGGGATCGGGCTCTCGGGAATGCTTCCATTGCCGCGACCGGCAGGGGATCGGGCTCTCGGGAATGCTTCCATTGCTTCGAGCCCGATCCCGACCGGCTCGCGGTGGTCGTTCCGTTGCCTCGGGCACGATTCTTGTTGGCTCCAGGCCGTGGTTGTTCCGTTCCTTCGGGCGCGACTCCTCGAGGTCTCGTCTAAATTCGAGGGAGCCTGAAAGAGGGGGCGTGGGTGCGCGGAGCCACCCGCCCGAACGCTTGCGCGCTTTTCGTCGGCTGGCACGATCGCGGATGGCGTTGCGCAGGTACGCAGAAGCCGCTCGATTCGCCTAGCTGGGCGTCGTCGAGCGGCTTCTTCACTTTCGAGCGGGATACCGGGTTCGAACCGGCGACATTCAGCTTGGGAAGCTGACACTCTACCAACTGAGTTAATCCCGCGAACGAGAGCCATCGTACTCCAGCGCGTTTCGCGAAGGCAAGCCCTCGAGCAGGGAATACACGACGATCGCCGCGCGGGACCGAGTCGAATGCCGCACCACGCGAGGCTTGAACGGGCGCTCACGGGAATTTTCGGGGCCCCCCCTTTCGGCGTCGAAATCCGATGCTACCTTCGAGAGATACGGAGGCGCGCGGGACTCTCGGGTCCCCGGAATGGTCCGGCGAGAGCTTCGGCTCTCGGCAGTCACCGCAATCCCGAAGGAGATTCCTTCCACACTACGAAACACCTCGACCCTCGTCGCAACGGACGCGCATCTCTGCGCGTCACTCGCACGCTCGGAGGGGTGCCGGCACGCCGGAGGAGGTCACATATCATGCAGAGTACATTGAAGTCCCAACCGTCGGGGCGTACGTCGTAGACGCGACCATCGGAAACGACCGAAAGTCCGCGTCCGTCATGAACGCCCCCTTCGGGACCGGAACCGCCTAGGCGGCTCCGTAAGCGAAGTCGGCAGGGACCGTACCGGCGGCCCGGGTGCACTCAACGGCACCCGGGCCGTTGCTTATTTCAAGCGCGGACTATCTCGTCGGTGACGGAGCTAGAGCGCCAATCCGCTTAATTCGGTCGGCTTTCCCCCGATTTGCGTCGCCGTGCTTCGTTGCTCCTCCTCGACTAGCAGCAGTAGGACTCGTCGTCGCGCCTCGCACGGCTCGCAACTTGGCGAAAATCCTCGGTCACTAAGCGGATCGGCGCTCTAGTACGTGGAGCCCTTCAGGGCCGCGCTCACGTCGTACGTCATCGTGCAGGGAAACTCCGCGTAGTCGCCGCCGGCGCCCTCGAGCTGGGCCGCGCAGTCGCCGCTGCGTGTCTCGAACTTGTAGACGATGGCCCCGTCGAAGGCGCTGACAGGCTCGCCTCGAAGCGTGGCGGCCAGCGTATCGGTGCGTTTCAGCGTGCATCCTGCGATGCCTGCTTTGGTGTCGGGGCGCTCCACCACGGCCTCCGCGCCAGCCACCATGTAGAGCTTGGCGTTCGCGTCGACCGAGCCGGAGACCGGCGACGAGCCTTGCAGCCAGTACAGTGTGCTTCCCTCGCGCGCGAGCCTCACTTCGTAGCGGAAGGTGGGATCGGCCTTGCCGCAGGTGGTCGCGACCAGCTTGCCGGTCACCACGAACGTGCCGAGCGCCTCTCCCGGCTCCCGTGCGTCGCGCGTGCCGGAGCAGGCGGTCACGAGACCGAGGGTCGCCACGATGCCTGCGAGCGCGCGCCGTCCCCGCATCGCATAGGGCCGCGAGAGGCCGTGCGCACGAGCGGAGGGAAGGGGCGTTTCGGACATCACGATTCTTTCGGCTACCCAATTTCGCCGGATGCGGGCAACTTCGCCGCGTGTCCTCGGGTTTTGGTGCCTTTTTCGGAGCTCGCTACGCCGGGTGGCTCGCGCGGCGCGCGTTCGTCGCCCAGGTGGGGCTCTTCGCGCTCGCGTTCGTGCTGGGCGCGGCCACCGACGAGGGCAACCTGAGCTTCGCCGTTCGAATGGGGCGCGCCGTGCCTCTCGCGCCGGTCACGGCTGCGGTCGCCACGTACGCGGTGGTCCGAGGCGCGCGAAACCGCGGAGAAGAGCGGGCACTTGCCTCGCTCGGACTGTCCAAGGTGGCGCTCGGCTTGGTCGCGGCGCTGGCCGCGATGCTCTGTCCGGTGGTGCTCGCGATGGGCATTCTGCTGGGACGAGTCGACGTGAGCGGCTTCTACCCAGCGCCGCCCTCGGCGCCTTCGTTCGTCGATCGCGGCGAGACGTTCGACTCGGGAGACCTGGGCATCTCGGTCGCCAAAGACGGCACGATCACCGGAAAGCGTGCCGAAGCGCTGCCTCCCCCCAAGCCGCCCGCGTCGCTTCCCGAGGGCGCGCGCGGCGCCGCGGCGCTCTCCACCGTGGTGGTCGCTCTGGCGCTCGCCCTTGCCGCAGGTCGGGCCGAAAAGATGCCGAGGTCGGTGCTGCCTTCGGTGGCCATCGCCGCGGCCACCTTGGTCGGTTTTCAGCTTGCGGCGGCGGGGAAAATGCCCGCGTTCGGCGTGGTCGTGCCGGCGTTCGTACTGCTCGTCGTCGAGGCCTTGGCGTATCGTCGCGCGCGATGAACGTGACACGCTTTTCGTCGTACCCGGCGTCCCGAACCGTGGTTCTCGTGCATGGCGGTGCCGGTGAGGTTCCCGAAGCTTCCCGACCCGCGCACGCTGCGGGCTGTCTCGCCGCCGCTCGTGCCGCGCATGCACTGCTGGCCGCCGGAGCGTCCGCTCTCGACGCGGTGTGTGCGGCAGTTCGTGTGCTCGAAGACGACCCGCGTTTCAACGCGGGAACCGGCGCGAGCCTCGATGCCTCGGGCGCGCTCTCGCTCGACGCCGCGGTGATGGATGGACGCACGCTTCGCGCGGGCGCGGTCGCGTGTCTGCCGCCGTTCCGTCATCCGGTCGACGTGGCGCGGCGCCTCCTCGACGACTCCGCGAGCGGCGGGCCGGTCTTGCTCTCCGCAGGCGGCGCGAAGGCCTTCGCCGAGGCCTCCGGGTTCGTCGCCGCACCACCCGAGAGCATGATCACGGAGCTTGCCCAGCAGAAGCTCGCCGAGGCGAAACGGAGCGGAATTTCCGCAGGATTCGCCGGTGGAACGGTGGGGGCCGTGGCGCGCGCAGCCGATGGAAGCCTGGCCGCCGCGACCAGCACCGGAGGCAAGTCGAACAAGCCCGTCGGGCGCATCGGCGATAGCCCTCTGCTCGGCGCGGGCACCTACGCGGACGACACGCTCGGGGCGTGCTCGGGCACCGGCGATGGCGAGGCGTTCATGCGTCTCGTGCTCGCACACCGAGCCGTGACGTTGCTCGGACAAGGCGACCCTCGTGCAGCGGAAGCGGCCATCGGCGAGCTCGGGACACGACTAGGAGCCCTGGGCGGATTGCTCTTGGTCTCCCCACGCGGCGAGACGAGCTTCGCGCGCAACACGGTCACGATGGGCTTTGCCGTGGTGGGCGAGGGGATCGAAGACTCGGGCACCTAAGCGGGACAAGCCGTCGCGTCTTCGTCCGTGTCTTCGAAAAGCGAAACGCGCGCTTGCCGAAGCAAAACGCGCGTTCTTGGCGACGGAGACCGAAGTCCCGAGGCTCAGCCTTCCGAGGCGGCCGGCTCGTTCGTGGCCTTGCGGTCGAGAGCGTCCTGAAGGCCGCAGCGAACGCGGGTCGCGCGCTTGACGCGCTTCTTCTTCAGCGGCGTGGCGAGCCACTCGTGACGCTTTTTGACACTCCAGATCGCGCGATTTGCCATGACTCTTTCGTTGCTCCGTAGGCGAGGTCGTAGAACGCGACCGAAGGTCACGAGGACCGCCAATACACACGTTCGTTTGACGCGCACCGTACCTACGGCAGCGTACGAGTCAAGCGAGAAGCGACGAGGAGGGGCGCATCTGCTCAGTCTCGTGCTCGCTCAAGCTCGTACTCGAGCTCCGTCTGGTCAGTCCGGGATGGGCGTGAGCACCACGTCGAGCGTGACCGGGGCCTCGGTGGCCTCGATGCGGCGGTCGAAGGGGAGGTACCCCGGGGCCACCACGGTCATGTGATGAACCCCTGGCGGAAGGGCCACGCCGCGCGCAGAGACGACCTCGAGCGAGCCGACCGGGATGTCGTCGACCGTGACCGAGGCGTTCTTGGGCGTGCCCCGGAGGCGCAAGCTGACCGTCTTGGGGGTGGCCGGCGGGGCGCAGGCGGCGAGCACCATGAACCCGAAGAGCGCGAGGCCCGTACGTACGAACGAGGTCATGAGCGTCACTCCCACTCGATGGTGGCAGGCGGCTTGGACGAGATGTCGTAGACCACGCGGTTGATGCCCGGAACCTCGTTGATGATGCGCGACGAGAGCGTGCGAAGCAGTGAATAGGGGAGCTCGGCCCACTCGGCGGTCATGCCGTCGGTCGAGGTGACCGCGCGCACCGCGCACGTCTCTTCGTAGCTGCGGAAGTCACCCATGACGCCCACCGAGCGCACGGGGAGCAGCACGCAGAAGCTCTGCCAGATCGCGAGCTCGAGGCCGGCCTTCCGCACCTCTTCGGTCACGATGGCATCGGCCGCGCGCAGCGTCGCGAGACGCGCTTCGGTGACCTCGCCGAGCACACGAATGGCGAGCCCGGGCCCGGGGAAAGGCTGGCGATCGACGAGGGCCGCCGCGACCCCGAGCTTGCGCCCCGCCGCGCGCACTTCGTCTTTGAAGAGCTCACGAAGCGGCTCGACCAGCGCGAGGTGCATGCGCTCGGGCAGGCCGCCCACGTTGTGGTGGCTCTTGATGACGGCGCTCGGGCCCTTGTGCGAGACGCTCTCGATCACGTCCGGGTAGAGCGTGCCCTGCACCAAGAACTTCACGTCTTCGATCTTCTTCGCCTCGGCGTCGAAGACCTCGATGAACACGCGGCCGATGATCTTCCGCTTGGTCTCCGGATCGGTCACGCCCGCGAGCTCGGTGAGAAAGCGCTCGCGAGCGTCCACGGCGATGACGCGCAGCTTGGGCGCGAGCTCGGCGAAGGTGCGAACCACGGTCTCGCGCTCGTCTTTGCGGAGCAGGCCGTTGTCCACGAAGATGCACGTCAGGCGCTCGCCGATGGCGCGCTCGCAGATGACCGCGGCCACCGAAGAGTCCACGCCGCCCGAGAGGCCGCAGATGGCGCGTGCGTCGCCGACTTGCTCACGAACCTTGGCGATGGCCGCGTCGGTGAACGACTCGGTGGTCCAGTCCTTGGGCACGCTGGCCACGTCGAAGAGGAACGCGGACAAGAGGTCTTTGCCGCGCGGAGTGTGCGCGACCTCGGGGTGAAACTGCACGCCGTAGAGCTTTTTTTCGGCGTTTCCGACCACGCAGGCCGGGGTGTGCTCGGACGAGCCGAGCGCCACGAAGCCCTCGGGAAGGGCCGCGATGCGATCCCCGTGCGACATCCACACGTCGAGGTCCGAGCCTTTCGCGAACGGCGCGAGCGGTCCTTCGGCGCGCTCGATGCGGACCTTGGCGGCGCCGTACTCGCGGGCGTTCGAGGGCTCGACCTTGCCGCCCAGCACGTGGGCCATCCACTGGAGGCCGTAGCAGATGCCGAGCACCGGGATGCCCAGCTCGAAGAGCTCACGAGGGGCGGAGGGCGCGCCGTCTTCGTAGACGCTGCTAGGACCGCCCGAGAGCACGATGGCCTTGGGCTCGCGCTCGCGAATGGTCTCGAGTGGGAGCGTGAAGGGCTCGATGGTGCACGAGACCCCGAGCTCGCGAACGCGCCGCGCGATGAGTTGGGTGTATTGCGAACCGAAGTCGAGGACGAGGACGGCGGAGCTCACGCGCTTCGCCTACCACGTGTGGCGCCGCGCGTCGTCACGCCTCGACCGACGTTGCACACTCGTCACCGGATGTTCGGAGCTGGGGCCTGGTCGGATCCTACCAGCTCGATGAATTTCCAGCAGTTTTCGCCGACGAGCGAGGCGGTTGTGGGCGAGCCTCCGGCCGTGCGAGAGTCGCCCTCATGAAGCTACGGATCATGCGCGTGGGCGAGGTGTCGGTGCCTCTGCCGGCCTACCAAACCGCGGGATCGGCCGGGATGGACCTGCACGCCGCGCTCGCCGAGCCGGTCACGCTGGCTCCGGGGGAGCGACGGAACGTGCCGACCGGGCTCGCCTTCGCGGTGCCTTCCGGCTTCGAGGCGCAAGTTCGGCCGCGCTCGGGTCTGGCGAGGGACCACGGCATCACCGTACTGAACGCGCCGGGAACGGTGGACTCCGACTACCGTGGCGAGGTCTCCGTGGTGCTCGTGAACCTGGGAAATGCGCCTTTCGTGGTGAGCCCGGGCGAGCGCATCGCGCAGCTCGTGATAGCGCCGGTGGTGCAGGCCGAGCTCGAGCTGGTCGATGGGCTCGACGAGACCGCGCGTGGAGCGGGCGGCTACGGTTCCACCGGCCGATGAACCCGAGTAGACTCGTCATCGGGGTGCGACCATGACCGAATCCGCGCAAGCCACGATCGAGAAGGATAGCCTTCCGAAAGACGCCTCGAACGAGCCGAGCTCGCCGCCGGACGAGGGACAAAAAGCCGCTCCGGACAGCGAAGAAGAGAGCCCACTCAGCCAGCGCTTGCAAGAAGCCCCCGTCGAAGACGCGCCTCATCTGGTCTCGGAGGCCGAGCGCACCACCCTCGCCAAAAAACGGATCGGCGCGACGCTCAAGACGGGGCATCGTCTCACCAAGCTCTACGGCGTGGGTGTCACCACGGCCACGTACGAGGCCACCAAGGGCCCCGGAGACGCCGGTGAGCGCGCCGTCGTGCGCATGTTGCTCGGCGACGTCGCCAAGAGCGAGCGCGCGAAAAGCCACTTCTTGCGCGCCGCGTACGCGGCCAGCCGCTTCACGCACCCGCGCATCGTGCCGGTGACCGCCGACGGGCTCGACGAAGAAGGTGTACCCTACACGCTCCGGGGCTACCACGACGCCGAGCCGGTCACCCGCTCGGCCAAAGAGCTCGACGAGCAACGCGTGTTGCGTATCGCCGAGCAGCTCCTCGACATCCTCGAGATCGCCCACGCCCACGGCATCGTGCACGGCGCAATTCGCCCGGAAAACGTGCTCATGACGGCGCGTGGCTCGGCGCGCCTGGTCGACTTTTCGGTCCCGCCCGGGCTCGGCGCGCGCAAAGACGACGAGAGCCCGCTGCCTTCGCTTCGGCTCGGGCCCTTCACGCCTCCCGAGCGCTGCGTGCCTGCCCACGAAGCGTTCGCGACCGAGCAGGGGGACATCTGGGCCATCGGCGCGGTCATGTTCTTCGCGCTCACCGGCGAGACGCCGCGAGGGGACGCGAAGGGGCGCGAGGCGCTCGCCGGCGCGAAAATTCGAGCCCTCCGTGACCTCAAGAAAGACGCGAGCGAGCCCCTCGCCAACGTGGTGGACCACTCGCTCACCGCCGATCCGGCGCTCCGCTACGAGAGCGCCTACGCCATGCTCGGCGACATCCGCCGCGTGCTCGCCGGACGCCCGCCCAAGCTCGCCAACGCGACCGGCCCCGTGCCTTCGGGCGTGCTCGCCGATAGCAGTGGTGGACCTCCGTCGACCTTCCGCCCGCCGCCTTTCCGCACCGCGGGCCAGTCACCGCAGTCTCAGCGCGGGGCCGCGCCTTCCCAGTGGAAAGGCAACGTCACGCTCATCGTGCTCATCGCGGCTATCTTGGCCGCGGCGACCTACGTCATGATCCGCGAGAAGACCGAAGAGCACGAGAAGAGCTCGCAGCCCGCGCCCGCGACGTCGTAACCGGTCTTCGGCGCTCTCGAGGGGATCGCGATGGCGGTCCCCGGCACCTTCAGAGCGGCCGCTTCAGAACGGAATTCCGAACATCAGGCGGTGTGTGGAAAACGGCACGTTGCGCACGTCGATTTGCCAAGCGTACGAGGCCTCGAGCGGCAAAATCGCCTGCGGAAACCGGATGCGAATCTGCGGCGAGAGCAGCACGCCGCCGCCCTTGTAGGTCGCTTCACGCGCGACCAGCTTGGGGGTGCACCCCGGAGCGCCCGGGCATCCCGGCGCATCGTAGCCGACGAGCGGCTCGGTCTCGCTTCCGCGGTCGAGGTAGAACGTGGGACCGAAGGCTAGCGTGAGCGACATCGGCAGCTTGGTGTACCGAAAGAACGACGCGCGGTACCCCATGGCGAGCTCGACGAACCCGCGGACGCGGAAGAAGCTCGTGAGCGCGGATACCTCGGAGGGCTTGCTCGCGAAAGCCACGCCCATGTGCGAGAGCAGCGCGAGGTTTCCCGCGACGAGCGAGCTTCCGCCGTAAAAGCCGTAGTAGTTGGCGGCTTTCTCCTGGTGGGTCACGAAGCCGAAGGAGGCATCGTCCGAGTGGGGGAGGCCGCCGAAGCGTGATTGCCTTCGTTTTCCCGTGAGGTAAACGCCGTGCAGGATGGGCACACCGAAGCCGATGCGGTCGGCGAGCACCTGCGAAGCGACGCCGATCACGCGTCCGTCGCAGGTGAGCATGGGGCCGCCGGAGTTGCCGGGAGCGATGAGTGCGTCGGTCTGGAGGTGCGCTTCGTTGACCGCGCTCACGATGCCCTGCGAGACGCTGTACTTGAGCACCCCGACGTAGGCGTTCTCCGAAAGCGTCCCGTAGGGATGACCGACCACCGTGATCGGCCAGCCGGGCTCGACGTGCTGTCGGGGCAGGAGAGGCTCTTCGGGCTGTTCGCGATCGAGCTCGAGCAGCGCGACGTCGTTGGCGGCGTCGATGGCCACCACCTCGGCGGCGTAGGTGGCTCCGGCTTCGGTGACCACTTTGGCGTAGCGGCTGGTCTCGACCACGTGCAGGGCGGTGAGTACGTGTCGCTTCGAGAAGAACACGAAGCCTGCGCCGAGGCCGCCTTCGGGGCGCTCGACCACCACGACTTTCTTCCGCGTTTCCTTGTAGATGCGTGCCGCGAATCCGGACTCGCAACGCGGCCCGCTCGAGACCGGCTCGGGGCTCGTTTTTTCGATCGCGACGGCGGGCGGCTCGTCGGGTTTGGGCAGAGTGGGGAGCTGCGGAACGGTCTCCGGGGGCTTCGGCTCCGCTGGCTTCGCGTCCGAGGACGGAGGGCTCGGAGCCGTTTGCGCGAACCCCGGAGCGGCGAAGGAAACCATCGCCGACACGAACGCGCCGAGCACACAGCCCCGAATGCGCGGCTCGACGGCTCGACGGCTCGACGGCGCGGCTCGACGGCGCGGCTCGACGATCGCGGGCGAGCTCATCCGCCCGAGCTCGGCCGCGGGGACACGGGCGAGGGCGTAACGGCGGTCGATTGGGTTCCGGTCCCCGCTCCGGCGAGGAAGGCGAGGTAGTTCTTCGCCTGCACTACGATGGGGCTCTCCGGGTAGTCGCGGACGATGGCCTCGAAGGCGTCTTTGGCGTCCGGCGAGCGCTTCATCTTGAGGTAGGTCTCGCCGAGCAAGAGCAGGGCTTCCGGCTCGAGTCCCGAGCTCACCGAGCCCGGTGCGCGCACGAGCTTGGTCGGGCGAGGCGCCGCAGGGGCTCCGGCCGAGCCGGCCGTTCGCGGAGTGGTGCGAGGGCTTCCACCGCGGGCTTCCACTTCGCGTTCGCCGCGTGGGTCTCCACGACCTCCGCCGTCTCGTCCGCCGTCTCGGCGCTCGCCGTCGCGGACCGAAGGACGCCCGTCCAGGCCGGAGAGCTCCGATTCGTCGCCGCCCTCTGCGCCGCCGAAGTTGCGGAGCGCATAGAGAATGCGGCCCACGGCGGCCTCGAAATTCCCACGGTTCAGGTAAAAACGCGCCACGTAGAGCTCGTGCCGCACGAGGCGCGCGGTCACGTCGGAGAGCAGCTCGCGGATCTTCTGGGACTCTTTCGCGTCCGGGTAGTCGTTCACGAAGCCCTTGACCTCGCGGTAGGCGTCCATGACCACGCCCTGATCACGCTCGTCTGCGGAGGGCAGGAGCAGCGACTCGCTGATCTGGCGGTACTCGGCCTCGGCGATTTTGGAGCGGGCGTAGACCACCTCGTCCTGGTCGGACCTGTGGTCGTGCACGAACTGGCGGTACTGCCGAACCGCCTCGGCGAACTTGTCCTGCGCGAAGTCGATGTCCGCGAGGCGCAGCTCCGAGAGCTTCGCGTAGCGCGAATAGGCGTACTTGCGGCGCACTTCGCGGAAGAGCGCAGCCGCTTCGATCCAGTTCTTGTCGTCGAGCTCGACCACCGCGGCGTCGTAGGCGCGCTTGGCGTTCTCCGTGTAGTCGAGCGGGCTCTTCGCCTCCATCGGCTCGCATCCGGCGACCGTGACGGCCGCGGTAGCCGTGACGGAGAGCCCGACCAGCGCGCCGAGCAGTGCCGACGCGCTCGTGACCCGCGCGCCGAACGCGAGCAGGCGTGCGTGCGGGAGCTTCACATCCAAGAGGGACCTGACCTTCGGCCGACGCGCCATGGGCTCTCCCTACACTACTTTTCCCCGCGCCAGCGCACGATCTTGCGGGCCGGAGCCGCGCCCGACTCTTCCGTTTGCCGCACCACCGTGCGCACGAGCAGTCGGATTTTCTCGGGCAACGAGCCCGCTTCGGGGTGCGCTTCGGGGAGGGCGAGCGTCACGCCGACCTGCTTGTCCGTGCCCACCTCGACGCGAAGGTCGTAGAAGGCCTCGGGCAAGGCGAGCCTGCCCTGGTAGACGAAGGGAGGCCCTTCGGCGCCGCGCTCGAGCTCCACGCGAAAGCCGCTTTCGGGAAGTCCACCGGTGATCATGGGGCACGTCCGTCCGGGCGACAGGCCGACAAATCACCGGCCAGGGTCTTCTCGAAGAGCGCGGGCACGGCCGCGTGCGAGACGGGCACGAAGCACAGAGTGAGCCGCTCGCGGACCTGGGGATGGGCGCGCAGCGCGAGCGCGAAGGTCTCCATGGGCACTCGCGAGACGCCGTTTTTCACGGCCGAAACGTAGGCGGCCTGCGTGTAGAGCAAGAGCGCGCGACGCGACGCGCCGGCCTCGAGCCAGCGGGCCACCACTTCACCACCGCCTTTGCCCTCGGCGTCGGTCCAGTTTTCCCATGAGGGATCGAAGAGCACCACGCGCTCGATTTTGGACTCGCCCAGGTGCTGCGCGAGCCAGCGGTAGACCGGCTTTCGCCCGGCGCTGTACCCCGAGAGCACGGCATCGTCGGACTTCATCGTGTCGAGGAAAGCGTCCACGCGACCATCGCTCTTGGCGGGCGTCTCGAAGTCCGTGATCGCCGGGACGAACAGACCGCCGTCCGCGCCGAAGACGCGATGACCTGCCGTAACCGCTTCTTTGGCGCCCGCGCCGCCGAGACCGTGGAAGGCGACGTATGCGGTTTTTCCAGCCGATCCGAGCTCTTTCGTGTCCGAGACGGTGACCGCGGAGGCCGAGTCTTCGGGCTCGGGGGTGTCTTCGTCGGTCGAGACGGTCTCGGCGGAGCAAGCCGCGAGGACCAGCGCGCCCGAGAGAGCCAGGCCTCGAAGGATCGCTCTCCTCGCGGGAACGGCGGGCGAGGTTTTTCGTCCACTCATGGTGCGGGAGCAAATAGCAGCCTGCCCGACTTTCGGCCCGAGAAGATTTGCGGGCGAGAACCTGGTAAGAGAGGTCCCCCATGGTCGTAAAGAACCCGATCACCCCCGAGGGCTTCGAAAAGCTGCGCGAAGAGCTTCATCACCTGAAGAGCGTGGAGCGCCCACGCATCATCCAGATGATCGCCACCGCGCGCGAGCACGGCGACCTCAGCGAGAACGCCGAGTACCACGCAGCCCGCGAGAAGCAGTCGTTCACCGAAGGCCGCGTGAAGGAGCTCGAGCACAAGCTCGCCCTGGCCGAGGTGATCGATCCCTCCAAAATCGAGAGCAGCCGGGTCGCGTTCGGCGCCACCATCAAGCTGTTGAACGTGCAAACCGAAGAGGAAGTGTCCTACCGCATCCTCGGCGCGGACGAGTCCGACATCGAGAAGGGCACGCTCAGCGTCACGAGCCCGCTCGCGCGTTCGCTGCTCGGAAAAGAAGCGGGCGACGAGGTCAAAGTCCGCATGCCCGGAGGCGAGCGCACCTACGAAATCGTGGAGATCAGTTACAAGTGACGTGACGCACGTGGAGCTCAGGGAAAAGCCTCGCCGAAGCGGCCCGCCTGGTTCCACGAAGGGCCGGCGGGCCGTCTCCTGGGACACGTCAGTCGAAGGCCTGCCGGGTATCGGTCCGAAGCGTGGGCTCGCTCTTCGCGAGCTCGGCATCGAAACCGCGCTCGACCTCTTGCTCGTGCTGCCCGAGCGGGTCGTCGACCTCGATCGCGCCGTCTCGCTCGACGAGGTCGAGCCCGCGAGCTTGCCCATCGCAGAGCTTGCGATCGTGCGGGGCAGGGTGGAGAAGACCACGACCTCGTTCTTCGGCAAGAGGCGCACGGTGAGGGTCACTTTGACCGGCGAAAAGGCCAACCTTTCTCTCGTGTTCCCTTACTTAGCCCACGCCGCCCGAAGCCTCGAGCCGGGAACGCTCGTGGTTGCGGTGGGCGAGATCACGGCGAGCGCGAAAACCAGGAGCAAGTCGAGCACCAAGGCCTCGATGCTCGCGCCCAAGCTGATCCGCGTTCCCATCGCGTCGACCAGAATGGCGCCGCTCGTCGAGTATCCGAAGGCGGTTCGCGAACACGTAGGCGAGGCGACCTTCGAGGACCTCGCCGAGCTCGAGGTTCCTCCTGCGCTCCTGCCGGACGACGCTCGCGCATCCACCGACCCCGAGGTCACCTCCGGCGATGTGCTCGCGGCCCATCGGGGCTCTCCAGAGGCGCTCGTGCGGGCGCGGGCTCGTCTCGCGCTGGCCGAGGCTTGTGCGCGGGCGTTCCTCGAGCGAGCCGAGCCGCCGTCCGAACGTCGCGCGTTTCCCGAGATCCACGCCGCGCAGTTGGCCGAGCTCTTCGCTCCGTTCGTCCCGACGCCCGAGCAGTCCGAGGCCATTCGAGCCATCGCACGCGACCTCGCGGGGTCTCGCGCTTCGCGCCGCCTGGTGCTGGGCGAGGTGGGGACCGGGAAGACCTTGGTGGCGCTCGCCGCGCTCGTGCAGTGCGTTGCCGGAGGGGGGCGCGTGCTCGTTTTCACGCCCACTTCGGTGCTCGCCGAACAGTGGTCGGCTCGCCTCGCACGCGTAAAAATCGCCGGCAAAGAGCTTGTCTTTGGCCAAATTCGCGAGAGCTCCAAGGCTCGCGGGCCCGGCGTCGAGCGCGCCTCGGTCTGCGTGGGAACCCACGCGCTTCTGGGCGCTCGTGAATCCTTGGGCGAGGTCGATCTCGTGATCGTGGACGAGCCGCAACGCACGGGGACGGCGCTTCGGAAGGCACTTTTCGAGGGCTCCGGGAGCTCGGTCGAGCGTCCCCACGTTCTCCTCCTGACGGCCACGCCGCTTCCGCGCACGCTCGCGCTGGTCGACGACGGGGCCCTCGAGACCAGCGTGCTCGGCGCCCGTCCCGAAGCGCGTGCCCTACCGAGCATGGAGGTCGTGGGCGAACCGGCACTTCCTACCGTCCTCGCCGACCTCGGCGCACGGGTGCTTCGCGGCGAACGAGGCCTCGTGGTGGTGCCGCGAGTCGCGGCTGCTGCGGGAAAAAAACGTGGGGGCACGAGCGCCTTGGTCGATCTGTCTTCGCTCTCCATCGAGGCGGTCGAGGCCCGTGTTCGCACCTGGGTCGAGGAGAGCGCGCCCGGCGTGCGCATCGCCAGTGTTCACGCGGGCCTCCCGGACGACCGTCAGCGCGCGTTGCTCGAGCAGTTCCGTGACGGCTCACTCGACGTACTCGTCGGCACCACGCTGCTCGAGGTCGGCCTCGACGTCCCCGAGGCCACGTTCTTGGCCGTTCTCGGCGCCGAGCGCTTCGGCATCGGGCAGCTTCATCAGCTGCGCGGTCGGGTAGGGCGCGGCGCGCTTCCCGGGCGTGTGGTGATCGTTCACGGTCCCAAGGCCACTCCGCAGGCCGTCTCGAGGCTGGTGGCGCTCTGCCGCGCGAGCTCGGGCGAAGACGTGGCCCGCGCCGATTTGGCCCTGCGCGGACCGGGTGACCGCGACGGCGTCGCGCAATCCGGAGTACGGGACGTAGCCCCCATGACGAGCCTTTTTCCCACCTCCGAGGCTCGCCTCGCGTTCGTGCAGCGCGTGGCCGAAGCGGTTCATCGTCGCGACCCGCAGCTCGAGGCGCCCGGCGCGCGCGTCTTTTCCCGCGTGGTCGCGCGGGTGCGACGAGGCCTCTCGTTCGAGGCGGCCGGATGAGCGCGCCCGACTCTCGTCCGAGCCCCGAAGGTGCCGAGCCCACGAAGGACTCGCCGGTCGACCGAGACAGCTCTCGTGGTGAGCAGGGGCCGCTCTCGCCCGTGCTCCGTGTGCTCGGTCGGGCCGGAGAAATCCTGGTCGTATGGGCCGTGCTCGTCGCGCTCGAGAACGTGGTGGTCGGCGTAGGGTACCGGCGGCTTTTCGCGGGCTACTGGGAGATGGCGGCCGCTCGTAAGTGCCTGAGCCCCATGCTCATGCCGGCGCTCGTGCCTTTCGCGCTCGTCACGGCGCTGCTCGGCGAGCTGGCCACGCTGCGCACGTTCCCGGTTCGCGATCGCGCGCGGAGCTTGCTTCAGGTGCTCGGGTTCGTCTTCGGGGCCGTCGTTGCCGTGTCGGTCTCCACCGGTCGCCACACGGCGAGCCTCGCGGTGAAGATCCCGTTCGCGCTGGTGACCGGGCTCGTCGCGTTCGTCCTGGTGAGGCTCGCGCTCCGCTCGATCGGCACGGCCTCGCGAGGTACGCGGGCGCTCGTCGGATTGCTCGCGTTCGGCCTTTTCTGGGCAGCGGACGCGTTCATCTTGCCGCGCCTTTACCCGGGATTTCACGGCGCCTGCTTCGTGGTGGCCATGCTCTCGGCGGCGCTCGTGGCGGGTCTCTTCCCGGAGCGTTCGTACCGGGTCGGCTTGGTGTGGCTCGTGGTCTCGACCGGTCTCGTCGCCTACGTTCCGGCGGCCTCGCGTCGCGTGGCGCGCGCCGACAACCTACGGCTCGTGCTGCTCGAAAAGGCGCCCTTGCTGGGGCGCGCGGTGCGTCTCGCGGCGCTCGTGGCGGAGCCGCCGCCCACGGACGACGTGGCGACGGTCGGTGGGCAGGCGCCAGGCGAAGTTGTGCGCGCGCTCGACTGGACCGCAGGCGACCTGGTGCTCGTCACCATCGATGCGCTGCGCGCCGACCACGTGTCGTCGTACGGCTACGCGCGCAAGACCACCCCGGAGATCGACGCGCTCGCCGCTCGGGGCACCCGCTTCGAACACGCGTACTGCCCGACGCCTCACACCTCGTACTCGGTCACTTCCATGCTGACCGGCAAGTACATGCGCCCGCTCTTGACCCTCGGCGTGGGCGAAGACTCGGACACCTGGGCCACGCTGCTTCGCAAGTACGGCTACCGAACGGCCGCGTTTTACCCGCCTGCGGTCTTCTTCATCGACGAGGCGCGCTTCACGAGCTTCCGCGACGCCGGGCTCGGCTTCGAGTACCGCAAGGTCGAGTTCGCCGACCGTGCGGTGCGGATGGCCCAGGTCCGCGGGTACTTGCAAGATGCACCGAAAGACAAACCGCTCTTTCTTTGGGTGCACCTCTTCGAGCCCCACGAGCCGTACGTGGCCCGCACCGATCGCGTCTTCGGCGAGGGCCGCACGGACGTCGATCGTTACGACGGCGAGATCGCCGAAGCCGACGCCACGGTGGGCGAGATCGTGCGCGCGGTCGAGCAGCACCGAAAGACGGCCGCGGTGGTGGTCACCGCCGACCACGGCGAAGAGTTCGGCGATCACGGCGGTCGCTACCACGGCACCACGGTCTACGAAGAGCAGGTCCGCGTGCCCCTCGTGGTGGCTGGCGCGGGCGTGAAGACGCAGGTGGTCTCGGCCCCGGTGCAGACCATCGATCTCTTGCCGACCGCGCTCTCGGCCCTGGGAATTCCGCGTCCGGCCCGGATTCGCGGCCGCGACCTGGGCACGGTCCTGCGCGACGGCGAGGTTTCCGAGGCCGACAAAGCGGGCTTCGCGTTCTCCGAGACCGACGACTTCACGCTCGTCGCCGAAGGCCGAGATCGTCTCGTGTGCGCGCGAAAGGTCGGCGCGTGCTCCCGCTACGACGTGGACGCCGACCCGAAAGAGTCGCGCGACGTAGGACCTCAGGACGAAGCGCGAACCAAGGCCCTGCGCGGCAAGCTCGCGCGGACCGAGCACGATCACGGCCGCTACGAAGGCGGCGTGAAAATGCCGGACGCCATCCGCCGAGGTCGTCAGGGCGAAGTGGACGCCGCCGACGACGTGGCCGCGCTCTTCGACGACGCGAGCCTCGACGTGCGCCGTGCCGCGGCCGAGACCGCCTTCGCGCTGCACGTGAAGAGCACGCAGAACAACGCCCGTCGCGCGTTCACCCGTGAAGAAGATCCGCTCACGAAGCGCTTCTTGGCGCTCTTGCTGAGCCGACTCGGGGACCCCGACCCGGAGGTTTCCAAGTCCACCTTGGCCCTCTTCGCCGGCGACGATCTCGCCTGGAAACGTCGGGCGGCGCTCGCGCTCGCGGATGGTGGGGACGGACGCGGGGCGCTCGTGCTCGCCGCCTGGCTCTCGGACGAGCACCTCGAGCTCGACGCCGCACGCGAGCTCTTGGCGCTGATCGCTCGTCACAAGGCGAAGGCCGCCGTACCGCTCTTGCTCCCGCACCTTCACGATCTGCGCGTGCGTCCGTACGTGGCGGAGACGCTCGGCCAAATCGGAGATCCTTCGGCCAAGGAGGCGCTGGTCGCGTCGTTCAAGGTCGAACGCTACCGTCCGACCCGCGTGAAGCTCGCCGCGGCGCTCGCCGCGCTGGGAGCCAAAGAAGAGATGTTCGCGCCGCTCGCGCAGTTCGCTGGTGTGCCCGAGCCGCTGGAAAATGCGGTCGACGTGGCCCAACGCACCGGGCTCTTGAAGGCCCACGGCGGCCTCGACGGACGCCTGGGCGAGCGTGGCGCGGACGCGGACGCGGGAACGACCTTCGACAAGTCGCTCACCGGGCGGCTCACGGTGGGGACCGGCCGTACGTGCCCGGCGTCCACGGTGCGTGTGCTCGTGGGCACGTCGTCGGACGAGGTACCCGAGCTCGAGCTCGACGGAGGACGTGTGCAGCTTGCACGCGCCGGAAACCTCGCGTTCGCCGACGTTCCCTGCCAAAAACCGGTCTTCGAGGCCAAGGCCACCGCCTCGAAGGGCCTCGTGGGCGTGTGGATCGTTCCGCTCGCGGACGAGCTCCCGCCTCCTCCCAAAGAGGCCTGGGATGCCGGTCCCGATGCCGATGCGGTCGCGCGTGACCTCGACGGAGGCGGCGCTTCGATCGACGCGGGACTTTCCGCGGACGCGAAGGCCGAGTAAGGTCGGCGCGCCGAAGGAGCCCCCCGTGAGCGACGCCGAAAAGACCGACAAAACCAAGGACGAGAAGGCCACGAACGCGGAAGAATCCGCCGCGAAAGAGGCCCAGGAAGACGAGTCGTCCGAGGAAGAGACGTCGGACGAAGGCTCGTCCGAGGACGAATCGACCGACGAAAGCTCCGAAGACGAGTCCACCGGCGACGCCGAGGAAGAGCCGGTCGCGGCCAAGGCCAAGAAGCCTCTCGTGACGGGCGAA
Source organism: Polyangiaceae bacterium (assembly GCA_965225775.1). Taxonomy (GTDB): domain Bacteria; phylum Myxococcota_A; class Polyangia; order Polyangiales; family Polyangiaceae; genus JAAFHV01. The sequence continues at coordinate 1,568,437 of OZ245328.1, forward strand.
GACCTCGACCTCAGCGAAGACCCCGAGCTCGCCAAGGAAGAGCTCGCCCTCGCCGAGCGTCGCTCGAAGCTCAAGAAAAAAGGCCAAGGCAAAGCCGCGCTGGCGAAGGCCGCGTCCAAGAAGCTCGCCGAGGTCCGCGACAAGCGAAAGACCCGCGAAGGCCGCGACGGCGCCTCGCAAGCGGTCGACGCCGCCGACCCGCTGCTCTCGCGCACCAACCAGGTGGGCGGTTGGCTCGACAACAACCAGCGCACCGTGCAGACGGTCGGCGGACTGCTCGTCGTCGGTCTCGTCGGCTTGGGCGGCTACCTTTACTACCAGCAGAAGCACGAAGCCGACGCCTCCATCGACCTCTCCAAGGCCGTCGCCGACGACCGCGGTCTCGTGGGCGAAGCGCCCCCCGACGACGACGAGAACCGCATCAAGGATCCGCGGCCCATCTTCAAGACGGCAGAAGAGCGTCGCGAGAGCGCCCTCAAGCGCTACAAGGACGTGCAGTCGAAGTTCCCGGGCACGGGCGCCGCGTTCCTCGCGCGCCTCGGAGAAGCCTCGGTCCTCCTCGACAAGCGCGACGCCGACGGCGCGATTGCAGCCTACACGGAAGCCAAAGGAACGCCGCTCGCGGCCGCCGACGTCGAGGTCAAGGGCCGCGCGACCGAAGGCCTCGGCTTCGCGTACGAGCTCAAGGCGCGCCTCGTGCCCGCCGAAAAAGACAAGAACCTCGACCTCGCGCTCGCCGAGTTCAAGGCCCTCGAAAACGTGGTCGACGCCAAAGGCTTCAAAGAGCTCGGCATGTACCACCAGTCGCGCGTGATGCAGGCCAAAGGCGACTCGGCGAAAGCCAAAGAGCTGTTGCTCGCCGTGCGCGAGCGCCTCTCCAAGCCCGGTGAGACGCACCCGTTCGCCTACCTCGAAGAGATGGCCACCGATCGCCTGCGCATGCTCGATCCCAAGGCCGTGCCGCCCAAGCCCAAGTACAACGAAGCCCAGCTCCAGCAGATGCTCCAGCAGCTCCGCGGTCAGCAAGGCGGCGGCGGTGGCGGACTCGGGGACGACGACGAGTGATGCGCGTGCGAACGAACAGACTCGTCTCGTTTGGCGTGCCGGCAGGTGTCCTGGTCGCCGGGCTCTCGGCCTTCGCGAGCGCGTGCGCGACCGTCTCTCCCGAGGCTGCCAACGACCGCGTGAACCCCGAGGTGCCGCTCTGGTTCCATCGGCCCGTGGGCGTCATGACCGTCGAGCTCGACCGCGCCGTCACGGCCGAGTCGCGCAAGACCGGCGAGGCCTGGGAACGTGGCAAGCCGGAGATCGACCCCGAGCGCCGTCGGGTGTTCGTCGGCTCCTCGGACCACGGTCTCTACGCGCTCCGCGCCGGTGACGGCAGCACGCTCTGGCGCTTCGAAACGCCCTCGGCGGTTCAGTCCGAGCCCCTCTACGACCACGAAATGGACGTGGTCTACTTTGGTTCTCACGACGGCGCGCTCTACGCGGTTCGGGCCTCGAACGGCCAGCTCGTGTGGCGCTTCGACACGGGCGCCGAGGTGGCCAAAAAGCCTGTCCGCGACGGCGAAATGCTCTACTTCGCCAACGCTTCGGACACGCTCTTCGCGGTCGACCGGCGCACGGGCAAAGTCCGTTGGCAGGCGCACCGCCAGCCGGCGCTCGGCATGGAGGTGGCGGGATACGCCGGGCCGGCCTTCGACCGTGGCCTCGTCTACATGGCCTACAGCGACGGCCACGTGATGGCGTACGACGGCCGGGACGGAACGGAAAAGTGGGCTCCGGTGGATCTCGCCGCCGACGCCGAACAAGGCGGCGAGACCGTTCGTTACCTCGACGTGGACACCACGCCGGTGGTCGACGACGCGCCGAACGGGCAGGGACGGGTGGTCTACGTGGCCAGCTACGCCGGTGGTGTGGTCGCGCTCGACGCGCTCACCGGCGCGCGCGTCTGGTCGAACGACAAGGCCGTCGGCGTGACCGATCTTTTGCTCGTCCACGAGCCCGCGCACAAGTCGAAGAACGAGACCGACCCGAACGCTCCGCTCGTGCCCGAGCGTCGCATCTTGGTCGCCTCGAGCGCGAGCAGCGGACTTTGGGGCCTCGATCCCAGCGCCCAAGGGCGTCCCATCTGGCGTAACCGCGTGCCCGAAGGCGGCATCACCGCGCCGACCTACGTGGCTGGCGCCATCCTGGTGGGCACCACGCGCTACGGAGCGTTCTTGATCTCGCCGATCAACGGCAAGGTCATCGACGGCCTCGACATGGGCGGCGGATTCGCGCACACGCCGGCGGCCTACGGCAACCGCGCGTTCTTGTTCACGAGCTCGGGCCGGTTCCTGGGACTGCACATCGCGCCGCCCATGCCGCTCGAGAAGAACTGACGCCGACGCCGTGAGGGGCTAGTGCACCGAACGAAGCGGTTCGGACGGTGCTCTAGCGTGTCGCGACGGTAGGCTCAGGGCCGTGCACGCCAGCCGGCTCGAATCGGCTCGCGCAACACCTGGTCGGACCGCGCGCGACCGCTGGGTAGGTTCGAAGGCCCGAGCGAGTGCGCGGGAACCGAAGGCCGGCCAGTGGTGGCTCGACGGCGCGCGCCCGGAAGGTCTGGGGAGCGGAACGGGCTGGAACCGAACCGCGCTGAAGGCCGATTCGACGTGCGCGGCGACTCGAGCCGGGCACGAGCTCGTCGACCCGGCATCGAGAACCGGCCGGGCGCGTGTCGAGGGCCGGGCCGGGCGGCGCTGGAACGACGTCGACCGAGCCGGCTCGACCGCGTCAGCCGGCAACCACGAGCGGCAACCCGTGGCCCCATGCGCTCGAACCTCACGGCGAGCCCGGCTCGACGGCACGAGCCTCGGACGCCCTGCGTGCGCGCAGAACGGAAACGGGAGCGGGGGGTCTCGACGGAGCGCCGCTCACGGCGAGCCCGGCTCGACGGCACGAGCCTCGGGCGCCCTGCGTGCGCGCAGAACGGAAAACGGGAGCGGGGGTTCTCGACGGAGCGCCGCTATCCGTCGCCGCAGCAGCCGACGTTTCCGCGGAATAAGCCCCGGAAACCCCTCGTAAAATTCGGTGTGGCTTTAGTTTACATAATGCATCTTATGCGAATTTTATAAAGGGTCCAGGGAGGGGTGGGTTGCGCCCGGTCGGCATCCCTTTACGCTCGTCGCCATGGCCCACGTCGCTCTCGTCGGTCCGGAGCTCGAAGAGAATCTGAGCCTCCGGTACATCGCCTCGTCGCTCGCGCTGGATGGACACACGACCGACCTCTTTCCGTTCAACTCGGAGGCGGACTTCGCCGACGTGGTCGACGGCGTGCTCGCGTCCGGTGCCGTGCTGGTCGGCATCTCGCTCGCGTTCCAGTGGCGCGCGCGGGACTTCCTGGCGGTCGCCTTGGCGCTCCGTGACCGCGGCTACCGCGGCCACATCACCCTGGGCGGCCACTTCGCGACCTTCGAGGCCCCGAGCATCCTCCAGGACTTTCCCGAGGTCGATTCGGTCTGCCGCCAAGAAGCCGAAGACACCGTCCGGGCGCTGGTTCGGGCGCTGGTCGCTCGGACCCCGGTGGACGACGTCCCGGGCCTTGCGCTGCTCCGTGGCGCGGACGTGGTCCTCACCGCTCATCCCGAGCTTCCGGACCTCGCCACGCTGCCCGTACCCGACCGCCGTGGCGAACCTGCGGCCTGCTTCGGACACGGCATCGCGCCGCTCGTCTCGAGCCGTGGCTGTTATGCGAACTGCTCGTTCTGCTGCATTGCCGCTTGGCACGAGCAGAGCTTGCCCGGCAAGCGCTACCGCCTGCGGGACGTGAACGCGGTCGCCGACGAGATGGTGGCCATGAAGCGCGACCGCGGGGTCGACATCTTCGTCTTCCACGACGACAACTTCTTCGTGCCGGGTCATCGGCACAACAAAGAGCGTTTCTCCGCGCTCGCGGACGCTCTCGAGGCCCGTCGCATCGGCCGCTACGCGACCGTGGTCAAAGCGCGCCCGACCGACGTCGACCCCGAGGTCTTCCGCATCCTGCGCGACCGCCTCAACTGCATCCGCGTCTACATCGGGATCGAGACCGACGCCGATCAGGGCCTGCGGACGCTGCGGCGCTGGTCGAAGTCCCGGCAGAACCACATGGCCATCGATCTCGTGCGCGAGCTCGACTTGTACACCTGCTTCAATATGTTGGTGTTCGACCCGGACACCACGGTCGAGAGCCTCGAGACCAACATCGAGTTTTTGCGCTATGCGCCCGAATTTCCATCGAATTTCGGCCGCGTCGAGCTCTATGCAGGCACGCCGCTCTTGGCTCGGATGAAGGCCGAAAAACGCTGCCGTGGCGACTACATGCAGTGGGACTATTCACTCGCCACTCCCGAGGTGGAGCGCATCTTCGCGCTCTCCATGGAGGCCTTCCACGAGCGGAACTTCGGCGAAGGCGCGCTCGCCAACCGCATCATGGGCACGCGCTTCGACGTCGAGGTGGTTCGGCATTTCCACCCCGAGGCGTTCCGACCCGAGTGGCTCGCGCGTGGCAAAGAGCTCTCACGGAGGCTCACGCTCACCGGCGCCGACGGCCTGTCCGAGATCGTCGGGTTCGTGAAGCGCGGGGGTGGTCTCGCCGAAGAACGCGCGCTCGTGGAGAACCTTTCCGCGCGCATGCGCGAGGTCGAAGCGGACATCGGCGAAGGCGCGCGAGAGCTCGCGCGAGAGCTCTTGGCCAGCGTCGGGCAGGGCGCTCCGCTCACCGAAATCGGCGACCGTGTGATGACGCCTCTCCAGCGAGCGCGCGAGACCGAACCCTTCGTCGACCAAGGAGCTGCCGAATGAAAAAGAAGTCCTTGAAGCTCCTCCCCGAGGTGCTCCCGTCTCCCCTCGCCGCTCAGGAATCTTCTGCCGCGAGCGGTCGCCCTAGCCCGCGCGATCGCACCTTGCTCCACATGCAGCGCCTGGTCGCCACCGCGGCGTTCGCGAGCGCGGCCACCGCTTGCAAGACGACCGACGCTCCCGGGGCGAGCACGGTCGACGTCCCCCCGGCACCTTCGGCGTCGTCGAGCGCGAAGCTCGACGTCGCGCCGTCGGGCTCGGCGTCCACCGTGAAAGTCGACCCGCCCGACGCCTCCGGGCCTCCGCAGATCGAGCCGCCCAACATCGGCTACGCGGTCGTGGATCCTCTGCCGCCTCCCGCGCAGTGCAACTTGACTACGGTGGCCGCGACGGCCTTGTACGCCAAGGCTCCGACCACGGTCGACGTGGTGGTGAGCGCGACCCATGGCTCCAAGGTCACCTTCGTGGGGGCGAAGAACGCGCAGCTCTCGGTGCTGAATGCGAAGGTTGTCTCGTCCGAGATCACGAGCAACCGCGTGAAGGCTCGGATCGAGCTGTCCGCGGCGACCACGCCAGCCATCGTGTCGCTTCCTGCCGCCTGCCCTGGCCGGACCACCATCTCGGTCACGGTCACCCCAGGGCCACCTGGCAAGCTCACCACCTCCGTGAACAACTACTGATTAGCCCGCGCGACGGCACACGAGCCCATGCGCAGAAGCTCGTCGCCGTCGCGGGGGGTCTCGTGATCAGGGTTGCGCGACGGCTTCGGCGGCCTCGGCTTCGAGCGCGCGCTCGACCAAGGGCGAGGTCTTCTCGCTGGCCACGCACCAGAGCTGATGGGCCGCGCGTGTGGCGCCGACGTAGAGCGCGTGACGCGCCTGCGAGCTGTCCGGGTAGCTCGACGCGGTGGTCTCGAGCAGGATGACCTCGTCGAACTCGAGGCCCTTGGTCTGGCGAACGTCGGTGACCTCGACGCCCGGCTCCCACGCGAAGTCTTGTTTGGCGACGCGGCGCACGTTGGGCACCTCGGCGCGAACGAGCCCCTCGTAGTAGACCTGCGCTTGCTGCGGGAAACGCGCGACCACGGCCACGTTGGCGCTCGGCTCCGCACGCGCGAGCTCCTTCAGCGACTCGGCCAGGAAGAGCACCGCTTCGCCAGGCGACGCGAACGAGAAGAGCTCGACCGGCGGGCCGTTGCGGGTGGCGATGGGCTCCGCCTCGTGTGCGTAGGGCCCGAGGACCTTGCGCGCGAAGGTGGTGATCTCTGCGGTGGAGCGGTAGCTCACGCGCAGCGGAGAGAGCTCGCGGCTCTCCACGCCGAGCTCGGTGAGCATCTTGTTCCAGTCGAACTCGCCACGCTCGTCGCCGTCGTCCAGCATGCGCTGCGCGGTGTCGCCCGAGAGCGTGATGGAACCCTCCGCGCCGCCAGCGAGATCGAGCAGCACGCGCAGCTCGACAGGGCCGGCGTCTTGGACCTCGTCGACGAAGAGGTGCGCCACGCGAAGTGGCTTGCCTTCGCCGTCGGTGAGCGGCCCACGAATGACCTGGTGGATGCGCAGGAGCAGCGCATGGTCTTCCGCGTCCAGGGTCGGCATCTCGCCGTCTCGCTCGCCCTCTTGGCGCACGCGCGACTTGCGCAGGCACCAGGCGTGCACTTGGTCGAGCTGCCCGGGACCGAAGCCGACTTCACCCTCGAACACACGGCCGAGCAGCTCGCGGTTGGTGGTGAGCTCGTCCCAGGTGGCGAGCACGGTGCGCGTCTCTTTGCGGAGGTCGTGACCGAGCTTCTCGACCGCGCCGCGGGTAACCTCGGGGAGGCCGTCGGCGGGCAAAATGTCCTTGGAAATCGGTCGCTTACCCGTGAGCCAAAGGCCGAGCTGCGAGACGCGAGCGTCGGGCGCACCTTTGCACGCCGCGAAGGCCTTCACGACCACGTGACCTTCGGGCCACTTGGCCATCGACTCTTCGACGAGGCGCGTGAGGCGAGCTTCCAGGCGCTTGGCGAGCTCGTCCAAGGCGCGCAGCATGGGCGCGCTTCCTTTGGCGCGGCTCACCACCGGAGGCGTGTCGTCGGCGATGCGCGTCGGGAGCTTGGGGTAGAGCTCGAGCACGGCGCGCGCGGCCCACTTGGGGAACGTGACCACGGGGACCCCCGCCACGCCGAGCGACGGAAGGACGCGCGAGGTGTAGTGCACGAGCGCTTCGTTCGGGACCACCACGAGCATGCGCTCGGGACGGAAGCGGCTCGGGTCGTTCTCGGCGAGGAACGCCACGCGGTGAAGGCCGACGGTGGTCTTGCCGCTTCCTGCTCCACCTTGGATCGCCACGAGGCCCGCACCGGGCGCCGTGATGAGCTCGTACTGCGCTTTGTCGAGGAGCGCGGCGATGGCCGGCAGCTCTTTGTCCGTGCGCAGCTCGCCGTCGTGGCCGACCCCGAGGCGCTTCTTGTCGCTCGAGCCCCAGCGCTTTTCGGTGGCGAGGCGCGAGGAACGCGCGTCGAGGCGACGCCACTTGCCTTCGCGTCCGAGCACGAACGTTCCTTGCGGCGCGGCGACTCGCTTGAGGGCGCCGTCGGCGATGGCCACGCTGCGACGCGCGAGCACCTTGCCTTCGACCGGACGGTCGCCGAGGGTCTCCTCGTAGTCTTCGTTCTCGCCGTACCGGTAGAAGATCCGGCTCACGGGGGCGTTGCGCCAGTCGACGATGCGCAGCCCCGCGCGCGCGTCCACGTAGGACTTGGCGCCGATGAGCACGTCGCGTCGACGCGACTTGGTCTCTCCCTCGTACTGCTCCTCCAAGCGCAAGTGGCCGAAGTACGGGCTTCGACGATCGATCGCTCCGGAGGTGCCCTTGCCGCGCTGAGCGCGAAGCGCCCCGAGGTTGTGCATCTGTTCGAGCAGCGCCGGGAGGTCTTCCGGCTTGGCGACCGAGATTTGCTCGCGCAGATCGACCAAGAGGGCGTCGTCGTCGCCTGCCTCGGTGGCCTTGCGAAGAGCGTCGGCGTCGGTCAGCGCGGCACCTACGGTCGCCAAAAGCTTGAGCTCTTCCGCGACGATGCGCGCGCCTTCGGGGTCGTCTTCGAGGCCAGGGATCGAGTGCACGGGGTCTTGCATACGGGGCCGAGCGTTATTGTCGCCAAGCGCCTCGAGCGCAAGAGCCAAGTTTGCGCCGTCCCAAGCCTCACGCGCGAGCTGTCCCCCAGCACGGCCTATGCGCGGACGCGCGCCGTCACCCGGGGCCCTCAGAGTAGATAGTCGTCGCCGAGGCCGAGCACGGTCAGGTTGGCGCCTCGAATCTTGGCGCACTCGCGCTCCACCTTGGCCTGGAAAACAGGCTTAATGTGGTAGAGTAACGTCGGAATATCCTTGGGCTTTTCGAGCTTGCGGAGCTCGGTATCCAAGGTGGCCGGCGTGTGGTGCCCGCTCACCGTGGCGAGCCGCTGCTGCTCGTTCGGGAAGCTCACTTCCATCAGGAGCGCGTCGAGCGGCTTCTCCAGCGTTCGGACCACCTCCCAGAGGCGATCGGTGGGCCCAGTGTCTCCGCTATAGACGAGAGACTTTCCGCCCCGCTCGACCAAGAACGCGCAGGTGTCGATGGTGTGCGTGACCGAGATGGCGCGCACGCGGTACCCGGCGACGTCCGAGGGCTTCTCGAGCGGGATGGGTTGGTACACGATGGCGGGGTTCTTCGCGGTCGGGATGCGCGAAAAATCGGGCCAGACGAGGTCGTTGAAAAAGTGCTTCTTCAGGACGCCCAGCGTGAACTTGGTGCCCACCACCGCCAGCGGCGGCATGCCGAGCTGCGTGCGGTTATCCGCGACGGTGGCGAGGTCGCGGATGTGGTCGAGGTGCGCGTGGCTGACGAGGACCGCCTCGAGCTTGCATTGTGCACGCAAGTCGAGACCGCTGGTCAGTGCTCCGGCGTCGATGGCGAGCTTGCCGTCGATCACGAATGCGCTGGTGCGGTGCTTGGGCGTCTCTCCGCCGTGACAGCCGGCTACGTAGAGCCGCATGCTCGGGCTCTTCCTGCCTTGCGGCGTCGGCGGGGCGGGGTCGTCATCGCGGAGAGAGGTTAGCCTTCGTCGTTCCTTCGAGTCAAAAAAGGCCTCGTCGAATCGCGCATTTCGAGTGGAAAAACCGATGCGCGCCTGCCCGGCCGCGCCCGGACGGCTCTACACTCGATACGGGCCGAGGCGACCATGAGCGGGAGCGCGCGAAAACGAGCGATCATCCTGGCCATCGTGGCCACCGACGCGACCTTCGTGCGCGCCAACGCCTCGCGCCACCCCCTCGACGACATCCGAAGCGTCGGGCGCTCGAGTGACGAGACCTTCGTGGGCAAGTGCCTCCACTGCGGGGCAACCTTGGTGATCGAGCTCGACGGTGAGCCGCGCAGCCACGCGACCATCGAGCACATCCTGCCGAGGTCGCACGGCGGGACCGACGCACTCGAGAATCTTGGGCTCGCCTGCGCGCGCTGCAACGCGGAGAAAGGCGTGCGCCACGACTCGAAGCGCACCTTCGGAGGACGCCTCGCCGAGGTGGTCCAGGCTCTGGCCGAAAAGCGTCGAGCGCGGTGGGTCCCCCCTTCGGACGAGCTGCGCACGCGCTACGACCGCCTCCTCGAGAGGAGCGTCGAGGCGAAAGAAAAGCCGAAAAAGCGACGCTGAACGGCGCCGCTCGAGCCGTCGTCCGTCATGGTCGATGTCCGAAATTGCGCACCGAAATCATGCGCCGAAGACGGCGCGACGCGAGCGTCCGCGACGACAAAAAGACGAACCCCACGAAGCGTGAGCCTCGTGGGGTCGTTCGAGAGACGTGGGAGGAGCGCGAAGGTCGCGCCCTCGGGCCGTCGCTCGGACAGGCGCTGTCAATCCATGTCGAAGTCGCCGCCCATGCCGCCCATTCCACCCATGCCGCCCATTCCACCCATGCCGCCGCCGCCGCCGCCGCCACCGCCGCCGGAAGCCTTCTTGGGCTTGTCCGCGATGACCGCTTCGGTGGTGAGCATCATGCCGGAGACGCTAGCCGCGAACTCGAGCGCCGAACGGACCACCTTGGCGGGGTCGATGACGCCGGCCTTGACGAGGTCTTCGTAGGTGTCGGTCGCGGCGTTGAAGCCGAACGAGCCTTCACCGGCGCGGACCTTGTCGACCACCACGGAGCCTTCGGAGCCCGCGTTCTTGGCGATCTGGCGGAGGGGTTCCTCCACCGCGCGACGGACGAGCGAGACGCCGAACTGCATCTCGCCGTCGAGCTTGAGGTTGTCGAGGGCCTTGCTGGCGCGGAGGAGCGCCACGCCGCCGCCGGGGACGATTCCCTCTTCCACGGCCGCGCGGGTCGCGTGGAGGGCGTCTTCGACGCGGGCCTTCTTCTCCTTCATCTCGGTCTCGGTGTGCGCACCGACCTTGACCACCGCCACGCCGCCGGCGAGCTTGGCGAGGCGCTCCTGGAGCTTCTCGCGGTCGTAGTCGCTGGTGGTGAGCTCGACCTGCTTGCGGATCGAGTCGACACGAGCCTTGATGTCCTTCGCGTCACCGGCACCGTCGACGATGATGGTGTTGTCCTTGTCGATGGTGACGCGCTTGGCCGAGCCGAGATCTTTCACGGTGACGGCGTCGAGCTTGAGGCCGAGGTCGTCCGAGATGACCTGACCGCCGGTGAGGATGGCGAGGTCTTTCAGCATCTCCTTGCGGCGATCGCCGAAGCCGGGGGCCTTGACGGCGGCGACCTTGAGCAGGCCACGGAGGCGGTTGACCACCAGGGTGGCGAGCGCTTCGGCTTCCACGTCTTCCGCCACGATGAGGAGCGGGCGGCCTTCGCGGGCGATCTGCTCGAGCAGGGGGATGATGTCCTGCATCGACGAGATCTTCTTCTCGGTCACCAGGATGGCCGGGTTTTCGAGCTCGGCGGTCATCTTCTCGGTGTTGGTGACGAAGTACGGCGAGAGGTAGCCGCGGTCGAACTGCATGCCTTCGACGACTTCGAGCGAGGACTCCATGCCCTTCGCTTCTTCGACCGTGATGACGCCTTCCTTGCCGACCTTCTCCATCGCCTCGGCGAGCATGTCGCCGACCGACTTGTCGCCGTTGGCCGAGATGGTGCCGACCTGCGCGATGTGCGCCTTGTCCTGCGTGGGGGTCGCGAGCTTCTTGATCTCGGCCACCATGGTCTCGACCGCGGTGTCGATGCCGCGCTTGATGTCCATGGGGTTGTGGCCGGCTTCGACCAGCTTCAGGCCGTTCGTGTAGATCGCCTGGGCGAGCACGGTGGCGGTGGTGGTGCCGTCGCCGGCCTTGTCGTTGGTCTTCGAGGCCACTTCGCGCACCATCTGGGCGCCCATGTTCTCGAACTTGTCGCCGAGCTCGATCTCCTTGGCGACGGTGACGCCGTCCTTGGTGACCACCGGCGAGCCGAAGCTCTTCTCGATGACGACGTTGCGACCCTTGGGGCCGAGAGTGACCTTCACCGCGTCGGCGAGGAGGTTCACGCCCTGGAGGATGCGGGTGCGGGCGTTGCGGCTGTAAACGATTTGCTTGGCGCTCATGGTGCTCTCCCCTTCAGATCACTTGTCGAAGACCGCGAGGATGTCTTCTTCGCGCAGGATGACGTGCTCTTCTCCGTCCAGCTTGACCTCGGTGCCCGAGTACTTGCCGAAGAGGATGCGGTCTCCCGCCTTCACGTCGAGCGCGACGACCTTGCCGTTGTTCAGGACTTTGCCGTTGCCCACCGAGATCACGAGGCCCTCGAGGGGCTTCTCCTTGGCGGTGTCCGGGATGATGATCCCGCCCTTGGTCTTCATTTCTTCTTCGGTGCGCTTGACCACGATGCGGTCGGCGAGAGGGCGAAACTTCATGTGTTTTCCTGTTTCTTTCCGGTGGTTTACAGCGCGCCGCTCGCACCACACGAAGTGATGTGGAGCGGCCGGAGGCTTGAAGCTTTTCCCCGCGAGAAGCGGAGAGTGCGGCTCGGTGCTAGCACTCGCCCCTGGTGAGTGCCAGCGCGCGCCAAGCTAATGCACCCCTGGGTTCGGTCAAGGGCTCTCACCGGACTATTTTCGGCCGGACGTTGGCCGAGGACGCTCACGCTGGTATCTCCTCCGGGCGTCCGTGCAGAGGGTCTCAGAAGGTACGGTGATTTCGGGGAAATACCGACTCGGCCCGCTGCTCGGCGAGGGCGGGATGGGGGTCGTGTACGCCGCGACCCACCTCGTGACGGGCAAGGATGTGGCGCTCAAGCTGCTTCGTCCAGGTCGTCGGGTGAAGAACGAGGCAGACGCCGCCCGCGCGCGCGAACGAGCGCTCCGAGAGGCTCGGGCTTCGGTCGCGGTCCGTGATCCCCGCGTGCTCGGTATCGACGACGTGCTGGATCACGACGACGCGCTCGTTCTCGTGATGGACCGGCTGCACGGTGAGACGCTGCGCGCTCGGCTCGATCGGGAGAAAAAGCTCGCCTACGAGGTCGCGAGGCCGATCCTCGTCGACCTCGCCGAGGCCATCCTGGCCGCGCACGAAGCGCATGTGGTTCACCGTGACTTGAAGCCTGACAACGTGTTTTTGCTCGCGTCTGCCAGGGCGGCGACGAGCGGCGCGTGCGAGGTGCGCGTGCTCGATTTCGGCATCGCCAAGTGGATGACCGACGAGGACCCCGACGCGCCATCGGCCCCTGCCCTGACCACCACCGGCGCCATGCTCGGCACTCCCATGTACATGTCGCCCGAGCAGGCCTTCGGCGAGCGCGACGTGGATGCGCGCGCCGACGCCTGGGCCTTCGGTGTGCTCGCGTTCGAGGCTCTCGCGGGCGAGCGACCGGTAGCGGGAGACAACCTGGGTCAGGTGCTGAAGGCGATCGCGACCGGCACACGTCCTCCGCTCGCGGAGCGTGACACGGACGCGCCGGCGCACGTGTGCCAAGCCGTCGATCGGCTGCTGGTGAGCGATCGCGATGCGCGCGGCTCCTTGGCCGAAGCCCTCGGGGCTCTCCGAAGCGACGGGCCCCTTCGGGAAGAGGGGCCGGAGGGCCCACTCGCGCGTGCCGTATCGGTGGCGCCGCCCGGGCTCGGAACAAGTCAGGCGCAGTCGGCATCGCTGGAGGTCCGACCCCCCAAATGGCTCGTCGCGCTCGGGCTCGGACTCGTCGCGCTCACGGTCGCAGGTGGGCTCCTCGTGTTCGCTGCGCGTCCGGTCGTGCCACCGCCCGATGCTCCGCGCGGAGCGGCAACGACGGAGCCTCACCCGGTAGCTCCCCCGGTCGCTCCGTCGACTTCGGTCCCATCCCCTGGTTCGACCCCTATCGCGACGGTCGCGGTCGTTCCATCGGGACGGCCTCCACCGAGTAGCTCGCCGAAGCTCGCCTCGACGGCCAAAGCCTCCCCTGCGGCGGGCCCCAGCGCCGGACCGGTCGATACGCGCGGTGCAGGGGGGACCGTCGTCGCACCGCCGTTCTGAATCGGCGGCGCGGATTCAGCCTGACTTGTCAGGGAGCATTCCGTGGGCAAAGCCCGCTGGGGCCCCACCTCCTGGTTTCGGGTCCCGAGCCCAAAACGGCAGCGTCGCGTGCAGCACAATCGTGACCGTCGATCTAGCGATTCGTCCGGTATCTTCGGCTCGTTCGCCATATTGGCTTCCCCTTTCTGACTTCGGCCATGACGCATCGATTCCTCCTTCGCCGAACCGGCGGCCTCCTCACCGGTGTGCTCGTGACCCTGCTGGTCGGATCCGCGGCCCGCGCCTCCGACGACGACGAGGCTCGAAAAGCGTTTTTGCTAGGCAGTGAGCGGGTCAAAGAGGCTCGGTGGGCGGAAGCCTTGGAAGCGTACGAGCGCTCGGCGAAGCTCAAGCCGCACGTCGTCACCACCTTCAACGTGGGCGTCTGCGAGCGCGCGTTGGGGCACGGGACACGGGCCGAGAAGGCCTTCGCCGAGGCGCTCGCGGACGACCGTCGCGAGTCCGTCATGCCCGAACCCGTGCGCCGCGACGCCGAGGCTTTCCTCGGCGAGACGCGCGCGACCCTGGCAGAGCTCGACGTGCTCCTCGACCCACCGGACGCGACCCTGCTCGTAGACGGACGGCCCCTCGTGACGCTTCCTCGGGGACAACGCGATCCTGTGGTCGCCGTGGCGGGGCTCGCGGCGCCTGGTCCGGCGCAAGTCGCGCCCGCGGCGCACTTTCGACTTCGCCTCGATCCGGGCGCGCACGTGCTCTTGCTCGGACACGCCGGCTTCGCGGACGTGGTTCGCCGGGAAGCGGTCGGCCCCGGCGCGAGGAGCGAGCTGCGGCTCTCGCTCACGCGGCTTCCGGGCAAGCTCTCGGTGACCAGCGTGCCCGCCGGAGGTGTGGTCACGCTGGATGGTCTCGACGTGGGCGAGACGCCGGTCACGCTCGATCGCACGGCCGGCACGCACCACGTCCGCGTTCGAAAGAAGGGCTTTTTGCCCTACGAAGTCGACGCGAACCTCGGCGCCGGACAGAGCACCTCGCTCGACGCGAAGCTGCGCGTCGAAGAGCCCTCGGTCTTCACGCGCTTTTGGTTCTGGGGTGGCGTGACGGCAGTGGTCGGAGGAGCGGCGCTGATCACCTACTTCGCCGCGAGGCCTGCCCCCGAGCAGCCCGCACCGAACGGAGGAGGCCTCGGCTGGGTCCTTCGCGTTCCATGACGAGCTTCGCGCGAACGGTCGTGTCGACGCTCGCCCTCGTGCTCGCGAGCACGCTCTCGGCCTGCGATCGCACGCTGCCTCCGCTCGGCGAAGCGCTGGTGGTGGTGGACACGGACCTTCCCGTGCCGTCGGTCGTCTCGCGTCTACGCGTGGACGTGTACGAAGACGGCACGTGGAAAGAGAGCCGCGACCTCGCGCGCCCCGATCCGCGCGACTGGCCCGCGAGCTTCAGCGTGGTGGCCGAAGACGACGGTCGCGTGCACGAGGTTTTGCTGCGCGTTCGTGCGTACCAAGAAGGCGCCACCCGCACCTACCGTGGTGAGCGCTTCGCCGAGGGGGCCGAGGTCTTTCGTCGGGAGGCCCCGACCCCCGCGCCGGGCGAGACCCCGCGGCTCTTGCGCGAAGGTGCGGACGTGACCCCGAGAGACGAGCCGCTGCCCAACCTGGCCGTGGACCGCACGACCGTGCTCCGGCTCGAAAAGGGCGTGCGATTCCGCACGAAGCTGCTTCTCTCCGGGGACTGCGCCGGCACGATGAGCGCCGGGATTCTGCCCACGTCTGCGACCACATGCGTGCAAGGCGCACGCGTCTCTGCGGCGAGCGCTCCGGGCGAGGTCGACGAGGTTCTGGAGACGCCGAGCGCGAGCGCGGTCGGGACGTGGGGCGCAAAGCCTTGCGTCGCGAGCGCATCCACCACCGATCGGATCTGCGTGCCCGGAGGCGCGTTCGTGCTCGGCTCTCGAGACGCCGATTTGGTGCCGGCCGAGCGACCTTCCCCCGAGCGGGTCGTGCGCGTCTCGCGATTCACCGTGGACCGCCACGAGGTCACGGTGTCGCGCTTTCGGGCGGCGAGCGCGCGCGGTGTCGCGCTCGAGGCGGGCGTGACCGAAGGTCCGCTCACGTCCAACGCGGTGACGGCTTGCCCCTATTCGGCAGGCCCGCGTGATCGCGAGGCCTACGCGATGGCCTGCGTGTCGTTCGAGGCGTCACGAGCCTTCTGCGAAGCGGAAGGTGGACGCCTTCCGACCGAGAGCGAGTGGGAGTGGATGGCCGCGGCAGCGAGCGGAACGAAGCGCCTTTACCCGACCGGAAATGACGAGCCTTCCTGCGACGACGTGGTGTTCGGCCGCATCCCGCTCGGAGGCACGCCCGGGGTGTGCAGCGCGCTCTCCAAGCTCCCGGCGGCCGTCTTCGGGGACGACGGAAAGGGCCTCCAAGAACGCGACGTCACCTCGCTCGGGATCGTCGGGCTCACCGGCGGCGTGGCCGAGTGGACCTCGGACGACTACGCGACCTACGACACGGACGCGTGGTTCGACGCGGGCCGAACCGACCCGCGCATCACCGTCGCCAGGAAGAGCGCGCCCAAGGTCGTTCGTGGCGCGAGCTGGGCCGCACCGGTCCTCTACTTGAAGGCCGCTGTACGCCAGTCGGTCGCGCCGTCGACCTCGTTCGGAGGACTCGGGATTCGATGTGTGTATCCTGCACTATGAAAGCCGTGAGGACTTCCCTAACGCTCGCCTGCCTCACGCTCGGCCTCTTGCCTTCGTGCGAGGCGCGAGTGCTCCCGTCGCAGGGTCAGCTCCTGGTCTACGTCGATACCGACGCGCCGCTTCCGGAGCCGGCCGGCTTCGCGCCACGTGTCGACGCACCGGCGCTCTTCGATCGGCTCTCCTTCGAGCTTTTCTTGCCGGGCGAGCGCGAGGCCTGCGCTGGCTGCTCGCGTGAGATCGCGCCCGACCGCGTGGCCTCGGAGAACGGGAAGCTCTCGCTCGGTGTGCTGCCACCACCAGGAAAAAAAGGCCTCCGCGCGCGCGTGAGGCTCTTTCGCTCCGCGGGTCGGCCGGCACGTCCAGGGTCGACCGTGGAGAGCGTGGTGCTCCTGCCCGATGCCCCCGAGACGGGCGAGATCGCGGTCACGGTCGAGCTTCGCACAGCGGACGTCGCGAGGCCCCGAGGCTCGCTCGAGGCACCGTCGCTCGAGGCGGTACGCGTCGGGCCGCCACGGCCAGGCTTCGCCGGCAGCTTCCGAGGTCACGAGCGGGTGCCGTGCAAGGGCACGCCCGAGGCGAACGAGGTGTGCGTGCCCGGTGGCACCTTTTGGATGGGGAATCCAAGGCTCGACGTGGGTTCGGCCAACGACTTCGACGGGAGCTTGGAGAGGCTCGTGGTGCTCTCACCGTTCTTTCTCGAGAAGCACGAGACCACCGTCGCGGAGCAGCGCGCCTACGGCGTGCGCTACCTCGACGATCCTTCCGATCGGGTGACCGGAAAGATTGCGGGATGCACCTATGCCCGGGATGGAAGCGGGCCGTCGAACGTCCCGCTCAACTGCATCTCGTGGACGGAAGCGCGAACGTCCTGCATGCGGCGAGGACGCGATCTGCCCACCGAAGCGGAGCTCGAATACGTGATGAGCGGCCTCCGCGGTACGTCCTTCCCGTGGGGAGACGACGAACCGTCGTGCGGTGACATGATCTTCGGTCGCGACGCGGACGGGACCTCGCCGTGCGATCCGAAAGAGTCGAGGCCTGCCCCTCCCGGCTCGGGTGCAAGGGACCGCTTGTCCCTTCCCTCTGGCGAGCTCGTGGATCTCTCCGGCAACGTGTCGGAGTGGGCGCGCGACAGGTTCCAGCTCGAGTCCGAGCCGTGTTGGGGAACGGGACTCTTCACGGACCCGCTCTGCGACCAGAACGGTCTCGCGGTACCTGGCGCAAGAAGCGTGCGCGGAGGCTATTTTTCTGGCCTCTTGGGCACGGCGCGCAGCGCACATCGCTCGCGTATCGTGAACGAGAAGCAGGCGGTCGCGCCCGAGACCGGCTACCGCTGCGCGCGCCCCGACGTTCGCTGACGACGAGGCGCTCGCTCGCGGCGACTACTTGCAGACCTTGCAGTAGCTGTCGCAGTTGGTGGACGACGACGAGCACGAGTCGTCGCTCGGGTTGCAGCAGCTCGAGCCCTTGTTGGGGCCTTCGTTGGTGCACTTGCACGAGCCGTTCTGACACAAATAGTCCTTGATGCAGGTTTCCGACGACGACGACGAGGTCGACGAACCGCCAGGGCTGCCCGAGCCGCTGCCGCTCGAGTCGGACGAGCACGCGACGAGACCGGTGAAGAGACCGAGGACGAGGAGAGAGACGATCGATTTCATGAAGACGCTCCTTGAAGGGCCGAGGGACATACGGGGAGGCGCGGGACATGGTCCAATAAAATGAGACCTCGGCCGTGCTGCCCGATGGATGGACGGGGGTCGTGCGCAGTCGTCGCGTCGATTTTCGTTTTTCTCAGCTCGCGTCACCGAGCAGGCGCACGAGCGAGACGTCGACCTGGCTTCGGCAGAGGCGCGTGATGCTGTCGAACTCCGCCGAGGTGAGCGGGAACTTCGCCGCCAGGTTGGCGCGGGTGCCCAGCACGAGGGCCTCTCGAGCGGCCGCGATCCACCGCGCGACCGTGGCCCGGTGTACGCCGTGAATCTGACCGATGGCGTCGATGTTCAAGCCGTCGACCACGGCGAAACGGAGCACGCTTCGCTCGCGCTCCGGGAGGGCGCGAAGCGCGGTTTGAAAGGCTTCTTTGAAAGGCTCGCGGTAGCGTGCGATCAGGTGCTCGAGCTCCGGGTCGCCGAGGCCGCCTGCGACCTGGGCGAGGGCATCGTCGGCGTCTTCCGAGCGTCTTCCGAGGGCGGCGGGGTCGCCCTTTTTGCGCACGAAGTCGAGCGCTGCGCGCACGAGCACCGCCCGGAGCCACGCCGAGAGCGGGCCTTTACCCGAGTACTCGTGCAGCTTGGGAGGGCGGCCTTCGTGCGCGACGAAGAGACGCTCCCGCACCGATTGCGCGATCTCCTCTGCCGTGGACGCGTCCAAGCGGAACCGGCGAAGCGAGGTTTCGAACAGGGAGCCGTAGCGCACCTCGAACGCGGAGAGAGCAGCCCGAGAGGCCTCGGGGACCGAGCAGGCGTGCGCGAGCCAGAGGTCCCTTACGTGCAGCTCACCCGAGCTCGCCGGATCGGCGGCCCGCACGACGATCGCGCGCAGCAGGGCGTCTTCGTCGACGTGCACGGCGGGAAACTCCGCACGAGCCTCGGCCATTTGCGCACGAACGAGCGCGACGACGGAGGGCGAGAGCGGCAGAGCTTCCACGGACACGCTCGGAGAGACTAGCATTTCGCGCGATATGCCGTGCCTCGACGAAGAAGCCGCGCTCGCGCTCGTGTCCGGCGGGCTCGACGTTTCACGCCGCAGCGCGGCGCTCGCACACCTCGACACCTGCTTCGAGTGCCGCGAGCTCGTGGTGGCGCTCGCTTCACCGGACGTGCTCGGCCCTACCGAACCTGCGCCGTGGTCCGCATGCGAAGCACCACGAACGCTCGCACCGGGAGCCGTTGTTTTCGGTCACTTTCGGCTCGTTCGGGAGGTCGGCGAAGGAGGCGTGGGCGTCGTCTGGGCGGCGGTGGACGTGCGCACGGGCGAAGAGGTCGCGCTCAAGGTCCTGAAGGCCATGGACGGGCACCACGCGGCTCGTTTTCGGCGTGAGGCCAAGGTGGCCGCGTCGCTCCCCCACGCGGGCATCGCCGAGGCACGCGAGGTGCTCGAAGAGGCCGGAACCATCGCGCTCGTCTCTCCCCTCCTGCGCGGGGAGAGCCTCGACCGCAGGCTCGTGCGCGAGTCTCCCCTGCCCTACGGGCCCGCGTGTCGGCTCTTGGCCGACCTTGCCGAGGCGCTCGGCTTCGCCCACGCGCGAAAGGTCGTGCATCGCGACGTGAAGCCGCAGAACGTTTTCCTGGTCGGCGAGGTCGGGGCGCCGCTCGCGTCCCTTACGCTCAAGCTTCTCGATTTCGGCTTGGCGAAGGCGCTCGGCCCGGCGTTCGGGGTATCCGCGAGCACTCGCCTCACCGAGAGCGGCGTGGTGTTGGGCACGCCGCACTACATGGCGCCCGAGCAGATCGTGGGCGCGACCGACGTGGACACGAGGGCCGACGTCTGGGCGCTGGGGGTGGTCGCGTACGAGTGCCTCTCGGGGAAGCGTCCGGTCGAGGGCAAGTCGTTCGGGCAGATTTTCAAGCGGCTCACGCAGGAGAAGGTCGTCCCGCTCGGAACGCGAGTGCCTGCTCTCCACGGCGAGCTCACACGGCTGGTCGACGCGCTTTTGGAGGCCGACCCGAACGCACGTCCGAGCGCTCTCGACGCCGCGCGCGCCTTCCACCTGCTGTCCAATCTCTGAATTTGCCCACGTTTTATCGAGGAAAAACGAATCGTTGCGAGCCTGTTCGATTTTCCGTTGACTTGAAAACTGAGGCGAGTAAGTTGCGCCGCGTTGACGGGGAAACACCCCGCCGACGCGCTTCCCGCCTCTCTTGGGGAATCGTCTAATGGCAGGACAACGGATTCTGATTCCGTTTATCTAGGTTCGAATCCTAGTTCCCCAACAACGTCGGGCGATCAGAAGGCCCGACGGACACGAAGCACGCAGTACAAGGCCCCATCGTCTAGCGGTTAGGACATCGGCCTCTCACGCCGGTAACACGGGTTCAAGTCCCGTTGGGGTCACCAAAAGTGACAGTGAGAATTGGGCAAGGTCGCAAGACCTTGCCCTTTTGGTTTTGTCGTCGCTTTCCGACGTCGCCGTGTCGCCGCGTCACCCGCCGGGCTCGCGCACGCGGTGGAGCGGCTGCTAGCGTCCCGGGCATGACCCCCGTGCACGTGCGGTCCTTGCTTCCCTCGCCCTCGGCGAAGAGCTCCTACCTGACCACGCCCGGTGGGCGAGGCCTCGCCTCGCGCACATGGCCGGCGATGAGGCTCTTCGGTGGGCTGATTGGAGGGCCGATCGTCATGGGGATGTGCATCGCCCTCGGGGCGGCCGTCGATGCCCCCTGGCTCGTCGTCGTGGGCGGCCTCGGTATCCTGGTCGTGGTGATCGTGTCGGTCGTCCTGCAGTGGGTCGCCATCTTCGGTTCTGCGTCCCGCTTGCGCCGCGCGGAAGACGCGCTGCTCACCCGCGACGGCGCCGATAGGACCGCAGAGGCGGTCACGCTCGCGCAGTGGGCTCTCGAGCGGGTCTTTCGAAGCGATCTCCGTATGCGAGCGCTCTACACGCTCGCCTTGGTGGCCGAGCGACGCGCGGACTTCGTCGAGGCTGCCAGGCTCTTTCAGCTCGCCGAGGCCGCTTTGCCGATGTTCGCCGGACGCTCCCACGGCACGCGCCTCCGGGCCCTCGCGGCGGCGCACACGGCGTTCGCCCTCGCCGCGATGGGGGACGTGGCGGGGGCCGGGGCATGGCTCGCGCGGGCGCACCACCAACTGCCGAACCTCGGTCGTACGGGGATGCTCGAAGGCCTCGACGACGTGTCGATGGGGCCGCTCTCGATCAACGCGACGTTGAACGAGATCGAAGCTCGGCGCGATCCACGATCCGTGGCCATCCTGGCGGGGGCGTTGCTCGCCTATCGAGCTCGCGAGCCCCAGCGTGCGCTCGATGCGTTCACGGGCGAGGCGCAGATGCTCGCGTTCCACACGCTGCCCCACGAGCAGCTCTTTCTGAAGCGCCTCGAGGCGGCCTGCATCGCGTCTCTCGGGGGCGCGCAGTACCGAGGAGCTGCGATCGTCTCGGAGGCCCCGAGCGACGAGGCGAGCGCCGCCTGGGTGGGGCGAATCCTCGGCTGACGCCGGGGCTCGCCGAGTCGTTCACGTCCGCTCAGAGGTCGGCTTCGATCGCCTTGCGGAGCGCGTCGGGGGCGTCCACGTGCACCCAGTGGCCGGCCCCCGGGATCACCTCGAGGGCGACACGCTTCGGCATCGCCCGTGCGTCGTCGCGTAGGCGCGTCCGTGCGTCGTCGTCGAGGGTCTGCGAGAGCTCGCCGGCGAAGAACACGAATTTCGTGGGTGAGCCTTCGACCGCATTTTCCACCACCGGGAACAAATCGCGGAAGAGGTAGTCGTCGAGCAGCGCGTGGACCGCTCCGAGGTCGATGCGGAACACGAACCCCTCGCCGTTCGGACCGGCGACCAGGTTCATGCCGAGCCAAGCGACGATGCCCGGCTCGAGACCTGCGGCGCGAAAGTGCGCCGCGAACGCCTCACGTGAGGCATAGCTCGGCGGGGCCGCCCCCAAAAGATCGATGACCTTGAGGGTGGTCTCCGAGCCTCGGCCCGAAGGACGTGGTCCAGGGTTCGAGTCGACCACGAACACTCGCTCGAGATCGGGGTTCGTCTTCGCGTACGCGAGCGCGACCTTGCCACCGAAGCTGTGGCCGAGCACTCGCGCCACTCGCGCGCCCTCGTGACGCGCGGCCACGAGCTCGACCAGATCCTTCGCGCACGCCTCGACGGTGTGCGGAGGTGCGAAGCCGTTGGACCTTCCGTGGAGGCGGAGATCGACCAGCCACGCCTCGGTGTCCGGGAGGGATTCGAGCAACCGCTTGGCGAAGCCACGCCAGTTGGCACCGCTTCCCAAGATGCCATGAAGGAAGACGAAGACGTCGCGAGGATGGCCGCTCGAGGCGGGAATGGTGGTCAGCGCCAGTGTCACGGCTCGCGACCCTACCGCAGCTGGGACCAGGTGTGGACCTTTCGGGTCCTCGCATGGGGTGGGGGCTCCAATCGTAACCTCTCGAAACCCGACATGAATCGATGGGGCGTCGTGCCGAGCTTGGGAGCCGCGCCAAAGCGTTGCACAAATGTCGGGCCAAACGCACCGTTCGTGCTAGCCCCGAGCACATGCGGTCTCGTGTCCTTCCCTTCCTCCTTCTCGCGGGCCTCTCGGTGCCCGTCTCCCTCGCGGCATGCGGCTCGGAGCGTACGCCCGGCCAGTTCGACGACCCGGAAACGGGACCGGTCGACGCCAGTGTCGAGCCCATCGACGGTCAGGGGTTCATCGACTCCTCCTTCGAGTCGGACGGGAGCGTGGTCACGCCGCCTCCCGGCGAGACGCGTGATCCGGTCGACTGCGACGAAGCGAAGCGCACGAAGAGCTACGTCGGCTGCGACTACTGGCCCACGGTCAACGCGAACAACGTGTGGTCGATCTTCGACTTCGCGGTGGTCGTCTCGAACACCGGCACCAAGGTCGCCGACGTGAACGTGACCGGGCCCAACTCGTTCACGCGGACCGTGCAGATTCCGCCCGGCGAGCTGAGCAAGATCTACTTGCCGTGGGTTCCCGCTCTCAAGGGGCCGGACACGGACACAGAAGGCACGGCGACCCCGATGGTTGCATCGGTCTTCGCTTCGGGGGGGGCCTACCACCTCGTGAGTACCGTTCCGGTCATCGTCACGCAGTTCAACGCGCTTCAGTACAAGCCAGTCGGCGGTGAACCCGGAAAGAACTGGAGCGCGTGTCCCGGCAAGGGCGACGGGATGACGATCCCCTGCTTCTCGTACTCGAACGACGCGTCGCTCCTTCTCCCGAGCACCGCGATGACCACCAACTACCGCGTCGCCGGCTACAAGGGTTGGACCGCTCCGAATGCCATCCCGTTCTTTCCGGGCACCGACGTGATGGGAACGCAACTCACCATCACGGCCACCGAAGACAACACCGTCGCCACCGTCCGCCTGTCGGCGCCGGGCAAGGTTCTCGGCGGTGGAGCCGCCATCCCCGCCACCAACGGCGGCGGTACCCTCACGGTCACGTTGCCGAAAGCGGGAGACGTGGCCGAGCTCGTCACCGAGAAGGGCGACAAGTTCGACATGAGCGGCACGCTCATCACGTCGACCAAGCCGGTGCAGGTCCTCGTCGGGCTCCCCTGCACGAACGTGCCGGCTGGCATGGGCTACTGCGACCACGTGGAGGAATCCGTGCTCCCCGCGGAGACGCTCGGCAAGCGCTACCTCGTGAATACGCCCTCGGGCCCCAAGGGCACTGCGGTCTCGCACTGGGTACGCTTCGTCGGCAACCGCGACGCCACCACACTCACCTACGCTCCCTCCAAGCCCGCGAAGTGCCCCGCGACCCTCCAGGCGGGTCAGGTGGTCGATTGCGAGCTGGTAGGTGAGAGCTTCGACGTGCAGGGCTCGCAAGAGTTCGCCGTGGTGAGCCTCCTCGTCGGTGCTGCCCAGCTCGGCGCACAGACCGAGGCCAACCGAGGGGATCCCTCGCTCACCACGTTCGCGGCGGTCGAGCAGTTCCGCACCAAGTACCTCTTCCTCGCCCCGGACGACTACGACGTCGCCTTCGCCGATGTGGTCGGTGAAGCGAACGCCGACGTGAAGATCGACGGCGTCGCGGTGCCCGCGGCCTCGTTCACCGCGGTCGCCAACGGCCTTGGCGTCTACCGCGTGAAGCTCGGCGCCGGAAAGGGCGGTGCGCACACCCTGGAGTCGGCGCGACCGGTCGGCTTGCAGATTCTCGGGTACGGCGCCAACACGAGCTACCAGTATCCCGGTGGGCTCAACCTGAAGCTCATCTCGATCCCGCCCGTCCCGAAGTGAGCGCATCGAAGTTACCCCAAAAGGGATAGTTTGAGCGCGGCGCGAGGGCCTTCGTCGAACCAGACGCGGGCCCTCGTCTCGTTCGAATCCTGCGTTTCTGCTTGGAGATCGACCCGTTCTCGGCACACTTGTCGCGCGGGGGACGACACTGAAGCACACCGGAACCATGCCCGACGATCAGGAACGCTCCAAGTCGACTCGCGGAAGCAGCCCGATGACCTCGGCTACGCTCGAGGCCGGCCATCGTATGTTCCAGCGCTACCTCGAGAGCGCCTATCCGGAGGCCCTCGTGCTGGCCGAGGACGTCTTGCGCATTCGTCCCGACGACCCGATGGCGCAAGCGGTGCTGCGTGAGTGCCAAGCCATGCTCGGCCCCACGCGTGACCGCGAGCCCACCGCTCCCGACGTGGCCGCGCAGGAGGGCCCTGGGGCCGACGCTGACGTCGATGCTTCGCTCGGGTACGATCGCGATCGTACGCCACCTGCCTCGTCCATCGCGCCACCGCTCAGTGGTGAACGGACCACCGAGATGTACGATCTCTTCTTGGCCGGCGACTTCCTGGGCGCGCTCTCGCTGGCCGAGAGCATTCTCGAGCGCACCCCGGAAGACGACCTCGCGCGCGCGGTCCGTTCGCAATGCTGCGACGCCCTCGGTATCGAGGCGCGTGTGCCTGCGCTTCGCTCGAATCGTCCGCGTCCCTGATGCTTCGCGCGCGTCAGCGCTGAGCGGCCTTCAGCTGAGCTTCGAGGAGCTGCTCTTCGGGCGTCTTCGCGCGCGTCTTCGCCGGCGGTGCGGCCGGCGGCGGCGTGGGCGCCGCGATCATGGGCTTTGCGGGTGGATCCGGAACCAAAGGCGGTGGCTCGCCGGGCTTCGAGGAGGGGGCGGGAGACGAGGTGGTCTTCGCGGACGCGGTGCTCGCCGCCGTGCCGGACGAGGAAGCGCTCGGAGCAGGCGCGGGCGTGACCGGCACGGGCGCGGGCGCTTGGGCCACCACGGGACGCGCTTCCACGTTCACGTGCACCGCGTCTTTCTCGTCGAACGCGACCACTGCGCCCGACGGGTCGGTCTTGGGAGGAGCGGCCGAGAGGAGGGCCTCGGGGCTGATGGTGGGGGATGCTGGAGGCGTGGCAGGTGGGGCGAGTACGGCCGACCCGGGGGCTTGAGCGGGCAGCGATGCGGCGCTGACTGAAGGAGGTGTCGCAGGCTTTCCGAGTCCACTCGCGACCCGCATGCCCACGATGGCGGCGAGAGCACCGAGCGCGAGGCTCGCGATCACCCAGGAAAAGCCGGGCTTTTCGCGGACGACGACCACCGTGGGCTCGACCCGCGCCGGCGCTTGTCCATGGTGCGGAGGTGGCCCCTGCCCCATCAACGCGGTGGACGATGCTGCGGCCGGCACCACCACATGCGGCGCCACCACGAACGGCGAAGACGGCGCGGGTGCGCTAAAGGGTGAAGACGGCGCGGGTGCGTTCGACAGCGCGCTCGCACCGGGGCGAACCGAAGCGGGTGCAGAAGGAACACTGGCCGGTCCGGGACGCGAGCTCGGGAAGCTGGAGCGTGACTCCGGAGCGGGCGGCGGGGAGGACTGGAACGACGAGGCGGTGAGCGGCTTCGAGGGATGCGCGCTCGCACCGGTGGAGCTGCCTTCGCGCGGGGCGACCCAGGCGGCCGCTCCGTCTTCGAGGGCGCGGCTCATCTCGGCTTCGAGCGAAGCCATCACCAGGCCCACACCTTCGGGGTTTTGCTGCGACGGCGGGCGATCCAGCACGAGGTCCGCGTCGTCGAGGTCGACCGCCATGAGCTCCGACGTACGCACCGCGTCGGCCACTTCCTCGGTCTCGAGGATGTCGGCTTCGTCCAGTTGATCGGACTGCGGCTTGCGTTTGGGGAAGCGAATCATCCTGGGGACCGGCGTTCGACGTACGAAGGCGCCATTTTCAGCAGAACACATGCCACTTCGGACCCGAAAAGTGAAGTCACGCGCCCGTCTCTCGGGATTTCCTAGCCGTCTTCCCGTCCGTGCTGGTGACCCCGAGCGGTCTTTGCTACCCACGGTTCATGCGTCGCGCCGTCGTTTCCCTCGCTCCTTTGGCTCTCGTTCTTGCCGCAGGCTGTGGTCCGGAGGCGCTTCCTCCCCCTGCCCCGAGCGTGCCCACCGCGGCTCCTCCGGCGACGACCACGCCGCCTCCCGCCGCGAAGGCACCGAAGCCCTCGTTCGAGAACCCGGGTGGCATGTGGATGCCGTCGCAGATGGCCTCGCACGCAGAGACCCTGAAAAAGCTCGGCGTCGCGTTCGACCCCAAGGATCTCGCCGATCCGGCCTCTCCCCTGCTCCAGTCGGTGGTGAGCTTGGGCGGCTGCTCGGCGTCGTTCGTCTCGGCCGAAGGGCTCGTCGTCACGAACCACCACTGCGCGACCGGCGCGCTCGGCTTCAATTCCACCAAAGAGCAGAACCTCCTGAAGGACGGTTTCCTCGCCAAAACGCGCGGCGAAGAGCGCTCGAACGGTCCGCAGGCACGGGTCTTCGTGACCCAGAAGCTCACCGACGTGACGGCCAAGGTGCTGGAGGGCACGGCCGCCGAGAAAGACGATCTCAAGCGCTACCAGCTGGTCGAGAAGCACACCAAAGACCTCACGAACGCGTGCGAAGCGAACCGTCCGGGCATCCGCTGCTCGCTGGTCTCGTACTACGCGGGCAAGCTGCACGTGCTCATCGAGCAGCTCGAGATCCGCGACGTGCGCCTCGTGTTCGCGCCGCCCTCCGGCGTGGGCAACTACGGCGGCGAGATCGACAACTGGCGCTGGCCCCGTCACACCGGCGACGTGTCCTTCTTCCGCGCCTACGTCGGCAAAGACGGAAAACCGGCCGACTACTCGCCGGACAACGTGCCCTACAAGCCGGCGCATCACCTCAAGATCGCGTCGAAGCCCCTCGAAGCGGGCGACTTCGTGATGGTGGCCGGCTACCCCGGACGCACGCAATCGTGGCGCTCCGGACCCGAGGTGGACGAGGCCATCGGCTGGTCGTATCCGCGACGCCAGAAGCTCTGCGAAGACGCGCTCGCGAAGCTCGAGGAGGTCGGCAAGATCTCCCCCGATCTCAAGATCAAAGCGACGCCGCTCGTGCGCGGCTACGGCAACGCGCTCACCAACACGAAGGGCCAGCTCGAGGGCCTCGTGAAAGGTGGCCTCGCGCAGCGCAAGTCCGAGGAAGAAGCCAAGCTCGGCGCCTTCGTGGCCGAGACCCCCGAGCGCCGCGCCAAGTACGGCGACGTGCTCGGAGACCTTCGCGCGGCGGTGACCGAGAACGCCAAGACGCGCGAGGCGGACATGCAGCTGCGCACCGAAATCTTGCTGCCGAAGCTCGTGTCGGCGGCGGTGCAGATCGTGCGCACCGCGAAGGAGCGCGAGAAGACGGACGAGGCGCGGCACCCGGACTACCAGGCGCGCAACGTGCCCCGCATCGAGCAGGCGCTCGCCGCGCTAGACAAGACCTACGCGCAGAAGCTCGACAAGGGACTGCTCGAGCTCGCGCTCGACCGCATCGCCAAGAGCCCCGAGAGCGAGCGCACCGCCGCGTACAAACTCTTCGTGAAGAACCCGAAGGACCGCGAAAAGGCCATCGACGAGCTCTACGCGAAGACCAAGCTCGAGGACGGCAAGGTGCGCGCCGACCTCCTCAAGAATGCAAAATACAAGGATTTGCAGAAGTCGAAGGACTCGCTGATCGCGCTCGCGCTGAAGCTGGTTCCGCTGGTCGAGGCCGCCGAGGAGCGTGAGCACCGCTTCGAGGGCAAGCTCCTTCCCATCAAGGCCCGTTACGTGGAGGCGCGTCGCGAGCTCGCTGGCAAGGAGATCGCCCCCGACGCCAACAGCACGCTGCGCATCACCTACGGCACCGTGCGTGGGTACACGCCGAGCAAAGACGCGAAGCCCTATCGTCCGTTCACGACGCTCACCGAGATGCTCGCGAAGAACACCGGGAAAGAGCCGTTCGACGTGCCGGCCAAGCTGGTCGAGGCGGCCGCTGCGAAGAAGACCGGACCGTACGTGGACGCCGAGCTCGGCGACGTGCCGGTCGACTTCCTGGCCGACTTGCACATCACCGGCGGAAACTCGGGCAGCGCCACGCTGGACGCGCGCGGCGAGCTGACCGGGCTCGTGTTCGACGGAAACTACGAGGCCATGGCGGCCGACTGGCTCTTCATGCCGGAGATCACGCGCAGCATCCACGTGGACGTCCGCTACGTGCTCTGGCTGCTCGACGCGGTCGCGGGCGCCGACCATCTCCTTCGCGAGATGAACGTCACGCCCAAGATCGACTGAGAATCCCCGCCGAAACGACGAAACGCGCGCCCGTCACGAGCGCGCGTTTCTCGTTTCGAACGCGAAGGAGGCGGCTCAGCTCTCCTGCATGAACGGGTAGCCGACCGAGCGCGGGGGCACGAAGGTCTCTTTGACCGTACGGGGCGAGACCCAGCGCAAGAGGTTCAGGGCGCTGCCGGCTTTGTCGTTGGTGCCGGAGCCGCGCGCGCCCCCGAAGGGCTGCTGACCGACCACCGCGCCGGTGGGCTTGTCGTTCACGTACAGGTTGCCCGCGGCCTGACGGAGGCGCTTGGCGGCGTGCACGACGAACGCGCGATCTTGCGAGAAAATCGCGCCGGTGAGGGCGTAAGGGCTGGTCTCGTCGACCAGGGTGAGGGTCTCGTCGACCAGGGCGTCGTCGTAGACGTAGACGCCCAACACCGGTCCGAAGAGCTCCTCCTGCATGAGCGGGTGCTTGGGGTCGTCGACCCGGACCACCGTGGGGCCCGCGAAGTAGCCGGTCTCGCGTGACCAGCCGGCGTCGCTGAGGACGTGGCACGAGGCGTCGGCGCGGAGCCGCTCGAGCCAGCCCGTGAGACGTGCGTGTGCGCGCGCGTCGATGACCGCGCCCATGAAGTTGCGGAAGTCGGTCACGTCTCCCACGGTGAGCTCCGAGACGAGCGCCCGAAGGCGCTCTTCGAGCTTCGGCCAGAGCGAGCGCGGCACGTAGGCACGCGACGCCGCGCTGCATTTTTGCCCTTGGAACTCGAAGGCGCCGCGCACGAGGGCCACGGCGAGGGGCTCGAGCTCCGCCGAGGGATGCGCGAACACGAAGTCCTTGCCGCCGGTCTCGCCCACGATGCGCGGGTAGCTGCGGTAGGTCGTGATGCGTTCGCCCACGCCGCGCCAGAGGGTCTGGAAGACGCGCGTCGACCCGGTGAAGTGGATGCCCGCGAGGTCCGAGTGGGCGAGGCAGGTCTCGGAGACGCGTGCGCCGTCGCCGTGGACCACGTTGATGACGCCGGCCGGCAGGCCCGCCGCTTCGAAGAGACGCACCGTGTGGTGGGCCGCGAGCACCTGCGTCTCGGCGGGCTTCCACACGACGACGTTGCCCATGAGCGCGCACGACGCCGGGAGATTTCCGGCGATCGCGGTGAAGTTGAAGGGCGTGATGGCGAGCACGAAGCCCTCGAGCGGTCGGAGCTCGAGCGCGTTGTGCATGCCGGCAGGCGAGATGGGCTGCTCGATCAGCTTGGTCGCGTAGTGCGCGTTGAAGCGGAGAAAGTCCACGAGCTCGCACGCCGCGTCGATCTCGGCTTGGAACGCGGTCTTGCTCTGGCCGAGCATGGTGGCGGCGTTGAGGGTCTGGCGGAAGGGCCCGGCGAGCAGATCGGCGGCCCGCAGAAAGATGCGCGCGCGATCGGCGAGCGTGAGCGCGGCCCAACCCGGCGCGGCTTTTTTCGCGGCCGAGATGGCCTTCTCGGTGATGGCGTGCGAGCTTTGACGAGCCTTCGCGAGGACCTTGCGAAAGTCGTGCGGGGCGACCACGTCGAACGACTCGCCCTCGAAGATCTCGGTGCCGTCGATCACGTGGCCGACGTCGGGGCACTCCCCGGAGAGCTTCGCCAGCGCCTCTTTCAGGGCAGCGCGCTCTGGGCTTTTCGGAGCATAGCCGAGCACGGGCTCGTTCACGGGAGGGGCGGAAGGGAGCGGGATGTCGAGCACTTGCAAGTCTCCTTGGGCTCGCATCCTCACGCCGAACGACCGATTTGGCTACGCCTCGGTTTGCACGACGGCACTTTCCGGCGTAGAGATGCGTAACTCAGGAAAGAGGTGCTAACTTGCGTCGGTATTTTCACGTCCTGCGAGACGAACGCGCGAAGAGGAACGTCCCGCACGAGGCCTTCTCGGCCGACGGGGATCTGATCGCCGTCGACGCGTGGGCCGCGCATGCCCTCTCCGAAGGAACGTCGGCGACGCCGGCGGAGGTGACCGCGCTCGCCCTCTTGCACGAGGTGCTGCACGTGGTGATCGCGCGCCATCCGGGCGCCATCGCGCACATCGTGGCGCAGGTGACCGCGAAGAACCCCGAGGCGCTGCATGCGGCCGCGCTCGCCTACGTGGAGGCCTACCCTCCTCCCGCCGTGTTCACCGGTCGCGTGACCCCGCGCGAGTTTCTCGAGCACGGGAGCTTCGGCACTCGCCACGCGTCCGAGGGGCTCGCGTGGGCCTGCGAAGAGATGCTTCTTTTGTGGGTTTCCAGCCAAAACCCGGCCTTCCGCAAGGTGGAGACGCTCTCGTCCCTCACGCCGGTCGAAGCGTCCCTTCGGCCGTTCTTGGAGCACGCGCGCGCGGCTACCTCGGAAGAGCCGAGCGAGCTCGACCCGGGCATGTCGCTCCTCGACAGCTTGCTCGCGCCGGCCCGGAACGCCCCCGACTCGGTATTCGAGCAGCTCGCCTGGCTCGAGCAGCGCTGGGGCGTGTTCCTCGAGGCGAACGAGAAGCTCCGGCGGGTGCGCTTCGGTCTCGACGTGGCCCGGGAAGAGGCGCGTGCGCTCGCGCTTCGGCAGACCGGCTTCTCGGTCGCGCGGGGCGCGGACGACGACGTGTCCTACTCCTCGTTCGGGCGAAGCGAAGGCGATGCAGCCGCTCGCTTCACGCCCGACCGCGACTGGATGCCCGAGACGGTCATCGTCGCGAAGAACGCGCTCGTGTGGCTCGCGCAGCTCTCGCAGGCCTTCGACCGGCCGATCTCCACCCTGGCCGACGTTCCCGACGAGGCGCTCGAGGAGCTCTCGAAGCTCGGCATTCGCACGCTTTGGCTCATCGGACTCTGGGAGCGAAGCGATGCCTCGCGGGCCATCAAGGTGGCCCGCGGGGACCTCGACGCGGCGGCCTCGCCCTACGCGATCTTCGACTACCGCATCGCCGATGCACTGGGCGGAGATCGCGCCTACGAAGACCTGCGCGATCGGGCGGCTCGCTTCGGGCTTCGCTTGGGGGCGGACATGGTCCCGAACCACATGGGCGTGACCTCGTCTTGGGTGTACGACCATCCCGAGCGCTTCTTGCGCCTCGCCCGTCCGCCCTTCCCCACCTACCGCTTCGACACCATGGATCTCTCGGATCGCCCGGACATTTCCGTGCGTCTCGAGCGGGGCTACGAGGACCGGAGCGACGCCGCCGTCGTGTTCGAGCGGCGCGACAACCGCACCGGCGAGACCACCTACCTCTACCACGGCAACGACGGCACCGGCCTCCCGTGGAACGACACGGCCCAGCTCGACTACTCGAACGCCGAAGTCCGCGAAGCCGTACTTCAGTGCATTTTGCACGTATGCCGGATGTTCCCCGTGGTGCGCTTCGACGCGGCCATGACCTTGGCCAAGCGGCACGTGCGACGCTTGTGGTTTCCCGCGCCCGGTGACGGCGGCGCCATCGCCTCGCGCGCCGCACACGCGCTCACGGACGAGGAGATCGACCGCCTCTGCCCGACCGAGTTCTGGCGCGACGTGGTGGATCGCGTCACGGCGGAGCTGCCCGACACGCTGCTCGTGGCCGAAGCGTTCTGGATGATGGAGGGTACGTTCGTCCGCGATTTCGGCATGCACCGGGTCTACGACTCGGCGTTCATGCACATGCTGCGCAGCGAGCGCAACGGGCAGCTCTTCGCCATGTTCGCGGACGTGCTCGCCGAGGAGCCCGAGATCCTCGGGCGCTTCGTGCACTTCCTCTCGAACCCCGACGAAGAGCCGGCGCGCGTGGGCTTCGGGACGGGCGACAAGTACTTCGGCGCCTGCGTGATGATGTCGACCATGCCCGGGCTGCCGCTCTTCTCGCACGGGCAGATCGAGGGTCGCTCCGAGAAGTACGGCATGGAGTTTCGCGCGCCGCGCTGGAACGAGCCCGTCGACGGTCAAGTCTTCGAGCGCCACGTCCGCGACATCGCGCCGCTCCTCCGCGAGCGCGGCCTCTACGCGGGCATCGCCCACTTCGAGCTCTTCGTGGTCGAGCACGAGCATGGCGGGATCTGCGACGACGTCTTCGCGTACGCCAATCGTCTGCACGGCCGAGGCTCGTTCGTGCTCTTCCACAACGCCCCTCGTGAGGTGCGCGTGCGGGTGCGTCGTACGGTGCCGAAGGCGCGCGCGGCGGGGCTCGGTTCTGGCCCGCGCGAGTTGCGCGACGTGCTCGGGCTCGGCGGCATCGACGCGCCCTTCGTCCACGCTCACTCGCGCGGCGAGAGGCGTTTTTTCGCGGCGACGGGCACGCTCGACGACGGCGTCGTGCTCACCCTCGGTCCGTACGGACACCTGGTCTTCCAGGACTTCGTGCCTTCGCATACGGCCGAGGTGACCGACACCGGCTTCGTGTTCCAGCCCCTGGAGCCTGTCGAAGTGGCGGCCGCCCGGCTACGCGCGGAGGCGCGCGCCCGCGAGACCGAGGGAAGCCCGGCGACGCAAGAGCTCGATGCGCTCGGCGACCTCGCGGGACGCGCTCCCGGCGTAGAAGAGCTGCTCGCGGCCGCTGGTTTCGGCGACCACGACGGCGTCGCTCCGGTGCTCGATGCGGACGACATCGTCCCAGGAGAGCCAGGTCTCGCCGCGGTCGTCGTGGAAGACGAGACCGTCTTCCCGGACTCCGAGGTACGCGTTCTCGAGAAGCATCGCGACCATCGTTCCGAAGCCCGTTAAGAGGCCCGCGAACAACACGAGCCCGCCCGCGAGACTCGCGAAGCGGGCCGTGGTTTCGTCCAAACGGTGCATGAACGCGGCGCCGACCGCGCACGCCCCGAGCGTGACGAAGGCCGCGCCGAGCCCGAGGTTTCGCTTGGTGGAGCGCCCACGATCGACACGGAAGTACTCGAAAGGCTCGAGCTTTTCGGTCTTCTGGGCACTCACCGGATTACCCTCGAGAAAGTCCTCAGCGCATGGCCGGCGGGCCGTAGTTCGTCGGGCGAGCCCAGTCGCCACCGACGGGTGGGACATTCTGCGGGGCTTGCTGCGGCACGGGCGTGACCGACGCGGGCGTGCGCTGGCCGTACGAGTAGCCGCCGTAACCGTTGCCGTAGCCACCGCGCCCGTAACCGTTGCCGTAGCCGCCGAAGCTGCCGACCGCGGTCTGCTGTTGGGTGATGTTGTTGTTGACCACGACGGTGACACCGTTGGAGTCGTGGCCGCGGCCATTGCCGTTCCCGTAGCCTGCGCCGCTCTCGTAGGCGGGCGTCTCGACGCCGAGCCGGAGCGTGCGGCTGAGACGCGGGCGCGAGGCGCCCTGAAGGTCGTCTTGCGAGTCTTGCGAGATGGCCGGGATGGGAGCCGCGTGTGCGGTCTGCGTCTGCGGGGCCGTGGCGCGAGGGCCTTCGGCGACGCTCACCTCGGTCGCTTCGACGTGCGTGCAACCGACGCCGAACGAAACGAGCGCGAGGCTCCCCACAAGCATCAGCCCCCCGGATGAACGACGCGTCATGACCCGAGAGTCTGCGCCCGAAGGCGCTCCTCCGCCAGTGCTTTTCGCGTCCTGCAATGCGTCAGGATGGCGTCAGGACGAGAGGCGCCCCTCGTGGAGGGCACGCACGACGTCGAGCGGGGTCACGATGCCCACCACGCCCCCCGAAGCGTCTACCACCACCAGCCGATGGACCTTGGTCTCGGCGAAGAGGCGTACGGCCTCGGACACCTCGGCCTCCGGGCGGATGGTAAGCGGCTCTCTCGACATGGTCTTCGACACCAGGTCGGAGAGGTCGATCTCGCCGTCGGAGAGGTCGACCACGATGTCGGACTTGGAGAAGACCCCGACGAGCTTCTCGTTTTCGACAACCGGTGCGCCGCTCACCCCGAGGTTCGCGAGGGTCTCGGCGGCCTCGTAGAGCGTGGAGTCGGGCGAGAGCGTGAGCACGCTCTGCGACATCAAGTCGGAGACCTTGGCCATGGCGTGATCATCGCCTCTCGGCCGGCGCGAGTAAATGGTCGCGAGACACGGACACGCTCGAGCCATGTTCTTCGCGTCTCGCGCCTCACGACGTGGCGGGACCGACCTCGCGCCTCACGACGTGGCGGGACGCTTGTTCGTGCGCGTGAAGAGCCAATAAAACGGCAGTCCCGCGAGCAGGATACCCACACCGATGGCGCACTCGAGCGGGCGCCCCATGGCCATGGCGATGGCGATGCCGAGGTTGGCGAGCACGTAGAGAAACGGCACCACGGGGTAGCCCCACGCGCGATACGGACGGGGCCGCTTCGGCTGGCGGAAGCGCAGCATGTAGAGCGCGAGGGTGTCGGCGAGTGTGGCGAGCACGATCGCGAAGGTCGTGTAGTCGAGCACCTTGAGGAAGCTGCGGAAGACGAACACCAGCGTGAGGGCGGTCGCTCCCTGCACGGCGATGGCCACGCGCGGCGTGCCGGACGGCGCGTGCACCCGCGCCGCGATGCGGAAGAGCAGGCCGTCCTTGGCCATCGCGTAGGCGATGCGGGGACCGACGAGCGTGTTCGCGTTGAGAGCGCCGAGGACCGAGCCGAGCATCAGCAGCGACAAGAAGGTGCCGCCTTTGGCGCCGAAGAGCGCCGTGGCGGTCGCTTTGCCGACCGCGCCCTCCCCTGCCAGGCGCGACATGGGCAGCGCCGTGGCGTACGTGGCGTTGACCAAGAGATAGACGAGCGTGCAGATGCCGAGCCCGATGAACAAGGAGCGCGGCAGCGTGCGCTCGACGTCGCGGATTTCGCTGGCCACGTACACCGAGGCGTTCCAGCCGAGGTACGTGAAGAGCACGGGCGAAAGCGCCGCCCCGAACGAGAGCGTGGCGGGCGGAGGCGTTTCCGCAGGTGCGACCGGCGCGGCCATGTGTCCGAGCACGAGCGGTCCGGCGATCACGATGGCCGCGAGCGCGAGCACCTTGAGCAGCGCGGTCACGTTGTTGATCATGGCGCCCACGCGAACGCCCATGCCGTTCACGACCGAGGTGAGCACCACGACGCCGCCCGCGAGCGCCGCCTTCCCGAGCGGATGAATCGGGAAAAAGCTGGCCACCCCGTCCGCGAAACCGACCGCGAGGGTCGCCACGGTGCCTGCGTAAATGACGAAGAACGAGAGCCACCCGACCAAGAAGCCGGCCACCGGGTGGTAGGCCTCACGGAGGTAGACGTAGTCTCCGCCCGCGCGTGGGAACATCGCGCCGAGCTCGGCGTTCGCCAGGGCGCCGGCGAGCGACAAGAGCCCTCCGACCAGCCACGCGGCGAAGAACCAGCCGCGGTTGGGCAGAGCCGCCGCCACCGCGCCAGGGGTGAAGAAGATACCGACGCCGATGACCGACGAGACGACGAGCATGGTCGCGTCGACGAGGCCGAGGCTCTTTTTGAGCTCGTTCCCGTCGACGCGGTCCTCGCCGTTTCCGTGAGGCGCGCTCGTCGGCTCGCCTTCTCCGTTCAAGAGTCGATCGCGATGGAGAGCTTCTGACGGAGGGAGAAGTAGCTCTCCGAGGTGCTGAAGAGAACGAGCTCCTTCATGCGCTCCTTCACGGGCATGCTGGCGCCGTCCTCGTGGGTGCGCATGGTCTCGGTGGTGACCTGGAGGTCGTGCGCGACGAGGAAGCCCGCGCGGTCCGCGGTGTAGTCGATCGACGCGACCCAGCGCTTCAGGTCGAGAGCGCCACCGGCCTGGAGGAGCTTCGAGACCAGGCTGGCGAGGATGTCGCGCTGCTGCCCTTGGAAGTCCTGGTTCATGGCGGCGAGGGCCTCGTCCACCTGACCCTGGAGATCGGTCGAGACCGGGAACTGCGGGACCACCAGCTTGATGGCCGCGAAGAGCCAAGCCTTCAGGCCGGTTCCGGTCGGGATGAGCTGACGGACGTAGAAGCCCGGTCGGAAGTACGCGAGGTGGCGTCCGGTGAGGAACGCGAGCACCTGCGTGGGAGCGGCGAGCTCGAAGGCCGCGCGTCCGAGCACCACCGAAGGCGTGCTCGCGTGGACGAAGCCGAGGGAGCCGGTGTCGTTCGGGTTCTGGAAGACGGGCGGCGGCGTGAGGCCGAGCACTCCCTGCACGTAGTACAGCGTCTGCGAGACGGGGTACGGGTGCAGCGAGGTGTCGATCGCGTAGCGCGAGTCGTAGCCGAGCGTCTCGAGCGGCTGGGTGCGCGTGCGGATGATGGTCGGCTGGATGAGCGCGAAGATGCGCGTGACCAGCGGATCGAGCTCAGGATGGGCGATTTCGGCCCACTCTTCTTCACCGAGGGCGGCCTGCGCGGCCGCCGCGTTCTCGGCGCGGTGCTTCTTGTAGAAGCGCTCCTCGTCGGGCTCGGCGAGCTTGAGCACCGCGAGCGCCTGGCAGAGGCACCAAGCGGGGTCGGGCTTCTTGGCTTCGGTGAAGAGCTTGCGCAAAAGCTTGTAGCTCTCGACGCGGTACGGGTTCTTCTGGAGCATCTGCGCCTGCGCGCGCACGGCCTTGTCGAGGTACTGCGCCGGATCCGAAGCGTAGAGCTCGGCCAGCTTCTCCTGGCGGGGCTTGTCTTCGGGGTCGAACGCCTGCGCCGCCTCGTACGCGTCGATGGCGAGCTCGGGCTCCTTCAGGTGCTTTTGGTAGAGGTCGCCGAGTTGGTCGAGGACCTTCACGATGCCTCCGCGGTCGCCTGCGTTCTTCGCGGACTCGAGCTGCGCCTTGAGCATGCGCTCGACTTGGGTGTGATCGCCCTTCTCGCGGTAGAGCTCGAGGAGCTCCTCCACGGCCTTGGCGATGCTCGGGTCGAAGCCGAGGGCCTTCTCGTAGAACGAGATCGCCTGGTCGACCTTCTTCAGCTGACGGCCGGCGATGGTGGCCGCCGTGTGCATGTACTTTGCACGCTGCTTGGCGTCCTCGACGAAGTCGGCGAGGCGCGTGACCACGTCGATGAGCTTCTCCCAGTTCTGCTCTTCCGAGTAGAGCTGCATGAGCTTGGTGAGGAGCTTTCGGTCGTCCGGCTTTTCCTGGAGCGCGGCGACGTAGTTCTTCTGAGCGGACGCGCGGTCTTGCTGCTTCTGGAACTGGATGTCGCCGATCTCGAGCAAGAGCTCGAAGCGCTCGGTGCCGGTGGCGACTTCGACGCGACGCTTGCGCACCGCGACCGCGTCGGGCCACTTCTCGAGGGCGTCGTAGACCTTGGCGAGCGCGCGGAACGGACGCGGGTTCGACGGGTCGAGGTCGGCCGCCTCTTTGAGGGGCTTCTCGGCCGCGGTGAGGTCACCGCTGCGGCGCGCGCTCTCGCCGAGGTGGTAGAGGGCCTCGGCGCGGTCGGTGCCGACCAACTTGCCGCCGAAGCGCGCGAGCAAGTCTTCGTGCATCTTGTAGGCGGACTGCGGGTCGCCGAAGTCGAACAGGGCCGAAGCCGCGCGCGACAGGGCTTCCACGTCACCTTGTGCCTGCTCTTTGAGGGCCTCGATGGCCGCGAGCATGCGCGGATTGGTGACCGACGGCGGCACGATCGACTTCATCGAGCTCACGCTGCCCGTGTCGCCGAGCTGCGAAGGCGGCGGGATCGAAGGAATCGATGGGCGGTTGGTCTTGCCGAACGCCTCGATGTAGCGCACGAGCACGCGCACCGCGTCTTCACGCGGGAGCACCTGGGTGCGGGTGACGAGCGACTCGTAGAGCTTGGAGGCCTCGAGCATGCGCTCGGCCTCGAACGCGAGATCGCCGAGCACGAGAAGCGCCTCGGCGTTCGACGCGTCGAGCTCGATGGCGCGCTTGGCGGCGGCTTGCGCCTTCTCCAGGTTCTGCTCGGCTTTCCACACACGAGCGAGCTCGGCGTGGAGCCGCGCCTTGGCGAGGTCGCCCTCGGCGAACTGCAACTCGCGCTCGACGAGGCCGACCACGCTCTGCGCGTCGCCGCGGTGAGCGTAGGCCTTGCGGAGTGCCGCGGAAGCCTGCGCATCTTTCGGGTTCGCCTCGAGGGCGAGCTTGTAGCGCTCGATGGCGCCGTCCTTGTCGCCGCGGGCCTCCAGCAGGCGTCCGGCACGCATCCACTGGTCACCCTTTGCTTCGGGCGTCTCGGCCTTGAGAGCGAGGGCCTCGATGGCGCTGAGGGCGGCGTGCGCGTCGCCGGACAGCTCACGGAGCTGGGCGATGGCTTCGAGTGCGCCGGCGTGGTCGGGCTTCAGCGCGAGGGCCTGCTCGTAGACCTTGGTCGCGCGCTCGGGCGAGCCGATTTGCTCGGCCAACGTGCGGGCCTTGGCCACCAAGAGCTCGACTTTGCGCGAGTCTTCGGTGGTGAGCGAGGCGTGCTTCTCGTAGATCGAGACGACCTTCTCCCACTTGTCGAGCGCGCGGTAGTGGCGCGCGAGCGAGGTGAGCGCGTTGTCGTTCGAGGGGTCGACGACCAGGATGTCTTCGAGGCACTCGGCCGCCTTGGCGTGGTCGAGGAACTCTTCGTCGTGGAGCGCGGACATGCGCTCGAGGATGTTGATCTTCTGGCGCGGGGTGGCGGCCACCTGGATCTGGCGGTCGAGCACCTCGAGCAGCTCACGGTAGCGGCCCGTGCGGTTGTAGATGCGGTCGAGGCCCTTCAGGGCGGTGAGGTTCGACGGGTCGATGGCGAGCACGGCCTCGAACCTGCGCGTGGCCTCGGCGAGGTCCGAGAGGTGGTCTTCGTAGACCTCGGCAACCTTGCACAACGCTTCGGCTTTTTCGCGACCGCGGCGGGCCTCGGCGCGCTCGCCGAGGATGCGCACGTAGGTCTGGAAGTCGCCCGTGCGTTCGGCGATGCGCGCGAGGGCGTCGCCGGCGCGGACGTGACCGGGGTCGTCGGCGAGCACGGCCGAGAAGATGTCGCTCGCGCGCTTGGTGTCCGAGAGCTTCGTCTCGAGCAGCTCGGCGGCCTCGACGCGCAGGTCGCGCGACTTCGGCGTGTTCGCGGCGGCTTCGGCGCGCGAGATGAGCAGGGCCGCGAGCTCGGGCCACTGCTGGGCCTTGCGGTAGATGCCGGTGAGCCCTTCGGCGGCGGCTTCGTTCGAGGGCTCTTGCGCGAGCACTTGCTGGAACGCGAGCAGCGCGAGATCGGCGCGGGAGAGCTTCTGTTCGTACCAGCGGGCCGCGCGGACGAGCAGCGCGGTGCGGTCCGCGGTGGGCAGCTCGGGCTGCTTGATGGCTTCGGTGAGGGCGCCGAGCGCTTCGTTCCAGCGGTCTTGCTTTTGGCCGGCGAGACGCTCGATTTCCGAAGCGACTTCATCGTCTTCGGGGACCTCGCAAAGGGCTTGCGCGTAGGCGACGAGCGACTGGTCGGTGTCGTCGAGCTCGGTCGCGTAGAGACGGCCGATCTCGGCGAGCGCGCGGGCGCGGGCCTTTCCGGGGGGAGCCGTTTGGCTGCGCTCGAGCAGCATCTCGACCAGCTCTTCGTACTTGCCGAGGCTCTTGCGGAGGCCTTCGAGCGCGTTGAAGGCGGCGTCGTCGGAGGGATCGAGCTCGAGGATGGCGAGGTAGGTGGTCTCGGCGCGGGCCTTGTCGCTGCCGTGATCGAACGAGCGCGCGGCGCGGAAGAGCAGCGCCTTCTTCGCCTCTTTGCCCTCGTCGTTCTCGGTCTCGGCCTTTTCGGCCGCGGCGAGCAGGGCTTCGCCCACGCGGGTGGCGTCGGCGCCTTGATCCGTGGCCGTCTCGACGGCCATGGCGGCGTCCGCGTCGAGCGGGCTTGCCTCGAGCTTGGCGAAGAGCTCGTCGATCTTGTCGGCCGAGAGCGGAGCGGCCGGGCGAACGGACATGCTCGCGCGTCCCATGGTCTCGATGGCTTCGAGCAGAGCGGTCGCGTCCTTCGGGCGACGCGCGGGGTCTTTCTGCAGGAGGGAGAGCACGAACTGGTCGAGATCCTTCGCGATCCAGCCGCGAGGAGCCTTCGCGCTCGGGGGCTCGGGCTCCTTCGAGAGGTGGGCCACGGCGGCGTCGGCGAGGGTGTCCGCGTCGAAGACCGGCTTGCCCGAAACGAGCTCGTAGAGCAGCGCACCGAACGCGTACACATCGGCCTTGGCGTCGGCGACTTTGCCGCGCACGATCTCGGGCGCAATGGTGCGGGGCGAGCCGATGACGGCGAGCTGCTTTCCGTTGGCTCCGGAGCCACGATGACGGAGGCGGTCGGTGCCGAAGTCGATGAGGACCACACCGCCCTCGCGGGCGAGCAGCACGTTCTCCATCTTCAGGTCGCCGTGCGCGAGCTGCGCTTTGTGCATCGCCGCGAGCGGCTCGAGGATTCCGCGCAGGATGGGCTTCAGCTCACCCACGTGGGAGGCGCCGGTGCGTCCGAAGCGCGCGGCCAGGGGCTGGCCCTCGACGTGGCGGTAGGCGACGAAGTAGATGCCGTCTTCGATCTCTCCAGCCTCGAGCCCGGTGGGCAAACCGGCGTGGGAGATGCCGGCGACGAGGCGGTTGGCGGTGAGGAAGCGGTGCACGGCGCGGCGGTCGCGCGAGGCCTCGCGGCGGAGCAGCTTGAGCGCGTAGGGCTCGCCGCCTTTCAGCGCCAGGTACACCGCGGAGAGGTCGCTCTCGCCGAGCTTCTTCTGGATGGTGTACTCGCCGATCTGTCGGCCGGACGAGAGCTCCTCCTTGCCGAGCAAGGCCATGATGTCGAACACGCGAGGGTCGACGTCACGGCGCTGAACGCGGAGCACGTCGACCAGGGCTTCGATGCGCTCGCCGTCCACGCAGCGCTCGGTGAGGGCACGGGCGAAGCTGCCTTTGGCGGAGGTGCCGCCGACGTCGTCCGGGTCGAGCCCCAAGAGCCGCTGGCTCATGGTGGTCATCTCTTCGAGCGAAAAGAGGCGCTCGAGCTCTCCACGGAGGATGTCAATCGTCGGATTCATGCGGCTCCTTGCCTTGCCGGATCGATGGGTCGCGGACGCGACCGGTGGCCTTCGAAAAAAAGGCCCTCGGGGGCGCGCAGCTTAGCGAAATGTCGGAAAAAAAAGCAACGCCCCCCGTGCTCTTCGGCGACGAGGGGCGGAATTGCCGGGAGAACCGCGGGATGCGGCTTCGGGGCTACTGTCCGGGCATCTTGGGGAGGCAGGCGGCGCCGAGCGGTCCCTTGATGCAGCCGAAGCCGTTCTGGCAGTCGAAGTCGGTCTCGCAGGGGAACGCGCACTTTCCGTACTGCACGTTGCACTTGTGCGACATACAGGCCTGGTCGCTGGTGCATGCGAGGGCTTGCGGGCCGGGTACGGCCATGGTGCCGCCGGCGACGGGCGCGCCGGGCTGCGGTTGCTGCGGGTAGCCCTGCTGCGGTTGCTGCGGGTAACCCTGCTGGGGCTGCTGCGGGTAGCCCTGCTGGGGATACGCGCCGGGCTGCTGAGGATACGCGCCGTACGGCTGCGCGCTCGCGCCGGGCGGCATGTTCGGCGGGGGATCGTCTTTTTTGCACGCGGATGCGGTCACGGCGATGGCGCCGACGACGATGACCAGGAACGCTGCGGAAGCTCTACGCATGGGTCTCTCTCCTCGAAAAGCCCTCGCATCTTACAGATTTTCGGTCGGCGCGAGGGAAAAGCTCGCGCGACGCGCGAGGACTCGGCCGCACGCACGCGGCGAGTGGCGAGGGAAAACGCTCGTGTCCCCTGCCCCTTACAGGCCCCCGTCGGTCACGTGAACGCCGCTCTCGCGCCTTCCAACGCGCGTGGAGGCGCTGCTATGACGCGAGCCGTGCTCGACCATCGCTTCGCCTCGCCCGCTTCGATTCGCCTAAAATCCACGGTGTTTTTCGCGCTCGCGGCGGCGTCGATCGTCGCGTGCACGCGGCACGAGCCCCCCGCGCCAGACTGGCCGACGCCTTCGTCGATTCCACTCTCGTCGGGACAAGGCGTGTCCGTTCCGGCGCGTGTCGAAGGCGATGCGAGCGTGGCTCTCGAGTCTTCGCCCGGCGCGTCGAGCGACGCCGGGTCGACCGACGCGGGCCCTGCGACCGATGCGAACGCCACCTCGTCCACGAGCGACGAGTCGGCCGCTTTGCCGCAAACACGCGACAAGCCGAACCCGTCGGGCCCCGCGTTCGAGGCGCGCGTGAAGGGACTCTGGGAGGCCATCGTCCACGACGACCCCGAGCGCGCGATGCCCTTCTTTTTTCCCGTGAAAGCCTACGGGCAGGTGAAGGCGATTCCGCGCCCCGAGTCGGACTGGAAGCATCGTTTGGTGGGCGCGTACGCGCGCGACATCCACGCGCTCCACAAGAAGCTCGGGGACGCGCCGGAGAGCGCGACCTTCGTGCGCTTCGAGGTCCCGGCGGGTGGCGGGAGGTGGGTCGAGC
Source organism: Polyangiaceae bacterium (assembly GCA_965225775.1). GTDB lineage: Bacteria > Myxococcota_A > Polyangia > Polyangiales > Polyangiaceae > JAAFHV01. The sequence continues at coordinate 1,610,891 of OZ245328.1, forward strand.
CGGACGAAGAGACCAACAAAATCGGCTACTACCGCGTGTACGGCACGCGTATGCATTTCCAGAGCGGAGGGCAGGACCGGTCGTTCGAGGTCAAGTCGCTCATTTCCTGGCGTGGCGAGTGGTACGTGGTCCATCTTTCCGGCTTCAAGTGACGTGACGGAGCGTGCGGCGGAGCCTTCGCTCACGACTCGAACGGCAAGCACGAATCGGAGCGGAGTCATTGCGCGCGAAGGACCATCACCTCGTCTCGCGAGCACGCGCGGCGGCGCTCGTGGCGCTCACCGCCCTCGCTTCGGCCTGCTCGAGCGCCACCGATCCGGTCGGAATCACGGTCGATCCGGGCCCTTGTTCGGGCGAGGCTTTCGAGGGATCTCCGCTCTCCGTTCGCTGTGGTCAGCTCGTCGATTCGGAGGGGCGCGAAGTCTGGCTGCACGGCGTGAACGCGCGCGTCGACGGCATCTTCGACGTCTCGTTCGACGACGGGCGCACGGCCCTCGAGCCCATTCCCGCGTTCGAGGCCGTGGACGCGCGCAACATGCCCCGGCCTCGGAGCGCTTCGCCGACTACGTCGACTACCAGCTCGACCTCGAAGACGAGGTGCGCGCAAGCTCGTTTTTCTGGCTCTGGAAAGAAGACAGCCAGGGCGCGTGGGGCATCTACGACAAGTCCGCGAGCGGTCCTTCACCTTGGATCGAGAGACCGAAGGTGGTCGAGGCGCTCACGCGCATCCGGCTCGAGCGGGTGGCCGGGCGCCTCGGCAAGGTCGCCTACGACTCGCAGCGCAAGTCGCTCTCGTTCACGTTCGAGGGCAGCGGGGCTTCGTCGCGCAGCGTGGTGTCGACCGGACGCCTCGCGGGGACCGTGGTCGCGACGTGCGACGGACGTACCGTCGCCGCCGAAGGAACAGGGCCGCTGCAGATTCCCTGCGGCGGCCCTGGAGGTCACGAGGTCACGGTCACGGTGTCGGCGCGCTGACCGCGCTCGAACCGCTCACGCGCTTCACTTGGGTTGAGGAGGCGGAGGTGGCGGCGGAGGTGGCGGTGGCGGCGGCGGCGGCGCCGAGCCACCCACGATCTTCTCGGTCCAGAGCGCGATGTGGTTCGAGGTGGTGAGGTCCTGGAACGGCAGGAAAAAGCCGGGATAGCTGCCGTCGGTCCCGGCGAGAACCTTGGCCGGGTCGACGGCGAACATCCAGAGTAGCTGTTGGGTGTCGCCCCGCGAACGCAGGCCGGGGGCACGGCGGGACGCCGAGGTGAACCAAAAGAGCTTGCCGCTGCCCTGCTTGGCTTGGAAGGGCGTCGACTTGGGGAACGTGTCGATGGGGTCGGTGGTGTCGACGGCGCCGCGTCCGTTGGCTCGCGCGAGCTCGACCGGTGACGAGCCGGCTTTGGCGCGAATCGCGAAGGTCTTGCCGTTGGTGTTCTGATCCACGTCGCCGTCGCACGCGTCCGAGTCTTCGGAGCCCACACCGCACGTGACCTGATTGAAGAAGAGGAAGCTCGAGTCCGGAACGAAGCTCGGGTTGAAGGCGTTTCGGCCGGGGCTCGACGCGACCAACGTCTCCGAGGTGCCGAGCGTGATCGTGCCCGCGTTGTTGGTGACCGGGAGCAGCTCGATGCCGCTCTTGCGTGGGCGCTGCGAGGTCGAGTGGATGCCGACACGCGTGAGCGCGATGGTCTTGCCGTCCGGGGCCCAGTCCGGGTGGTCGGGCTCGTACGCGAGCACCTCTTGCTGCTTGCGCACACCGGTGGTGCCGTCGTGGAAGTAGAGCGTGTTGCGCGCGGGAGCGTCGGTGTCGCCGTAGACGGCGGCGAAGAGCGACGCGTCCGGGTTGAACGAAGCGAACTGGATGCGGTTGGCCGTATCGCCCTTCAGCGTGAGGTAGTTGGGATCGTTGCGATCGGTGAAGGTCTTCGCGAGGTCGTTTTGGAAGATGAGCCGACCGTCGTTCTGACCGCCCACCGACGCGACGATCTTCTTGCCGTCACGCGAGAGCGCGTGGCAGCCGACGCACTGGTCGGGCGCGCCGAACTCGTTCCGTCCGAGCCATTTTTCCGCGCTTCCCGTGCCCGCGCCGAAATCGAAGCGTCGAATCGACTGGTCCGACACGTTCCAGTAGTAGACGCCTCCGTTCACGTTGCTCTCGGCGAAGGCCACGTGGAACTTGGCCGACTCGCCGTAGGTCGCGCCGGCGTCGTCCGTGCCTCGCACGGTGATTTCCACGTCGTCGACTCCGCGGTTCGTGTCCGCCACGAAGGCATAACCGACCGGGTCGAGCGAGAGTGCACAAGCGCCCGCGACCAGCGAGCCCGTGCCCGGCGTGACCGGCTCGCAGCGCGTGTAGTACTTCACCTGGCCGATCACGCTCTTGAACGAGACCTCGAAGAGCGTGTTGCCCGCTCCGGGGCGGAAGTGCACCTCGAGCTTCTTGAGGTTCGGCGGGAGCATGGCGCCGTCGTTGGGGTACGCGAGCGTGGGCGCGCGACCGGCGGCGAGCGTGCCTCCGAAGAGGCCACCGGGGTTGGTCGGGACGGCCGACCCTCCGGGCACACGGAGGTCGTCGGCGACCACCTTGATGGTGAGGGACGTCGTGAACGTCTCGGTCTTGGGCGTGCCACCGGACTGCGAGATCGCTTGAGCCTGGATGGTGACGCGACCGCCGCGCTGCGGAGGATCGTTCGGGTCGGCCGGGTTCGGCAGGCGCGAGGTGAAGCTCGGCTTGCCGTCCGCGGGGAACCCTCCGACGAGGTAGTTATCGGGCACGTAAAACACGAAACGATCGGTGAGATCGGCTTCGGGCGCCCCGTTGAGTTGGCCGAGCACGCGATAGTTCTGTTTCACCTGCTGGCCGGGCGTGATCGTGAGCACGGCGTCCGGCGGGTCGATGCGCACGTTGCCGAAGGTGACCGTGCTGCCGCTGCTGCCGTCGCCCGAGCCGTCGAACTGGAAATTCGAGGAGTCGCCGTTGACACCGGCGTCGTCCGAGCCGGGAGGGGACGGAGGACTGCCTTCTTCCGTGCTTCCACACGCGACTGGAAGAGCGAAGGCGGCGAGCAGCGCCAAGCCCAGACCTGCGTGACCCAACCGGGCGAACGATCTCATGCGTTGAGAATACATGGGTACGTGTACGGCGGCCCACGTCGTCGCGAAATGAGTAAGACCCTCGGTTACCTTGGTGCCGGCCGAGGTGCCCGCGAGCCGGGCGACTCTCGCCTCACTGGAACTTCAAGCCGAACACGAAGCGCCCCTCGCCCTTCGGAGGGGGCAGCGCGAGGGCGCGCATCCGAGGCGCGAGGCAGGCTTGGAGTGCCGGGCACGTCCCGCTCGGGAGCTCGCCGAAGCCGACCAGCTTGGTTTTGTGATCCTTGTCCGCCATGAAACGCGCGTCGATGAAGAGGTACGGCCGCGCTTGGACGATCTTGTCCGTGCGTAGGCAGGCGACCGGCGCACACGCGCGAAACTCCGGGATGGCGCGGTCGAACACGGCCAGAGCGCCCGCGCCGTCGTAGCCGTAGGGGCCGAGATCGGTGCTCACGCGCGTGACTTGCGTGGCGACCGCCACCGGTTGAGTGCCCGCGTCGACGGTGTTCGCTCCCGCATCCACGCCGGCGACGCCGGCGTCCTTTTCGGGCACGGTGGGCGCGCCCGAGTCGGCGACGAGACGCCCATTTTTCCCGGGTGAGCCCGGCACGTTCGGGGAGACGTTGGCGGTCGCGGAGCCTGGAGAAGCCGGGGCTTCCGCGCTGCCCGAGACCGACGCGAGCGGTCCCGTGCTGGCCGGAGGACTGCTCGAGCCGCTCGCTGCCGTGCCGGCGTGCGATTGCGCGTAAACGACGTAGCCTCCGACTCCGAGGGCGACGAGGAGGGCGAGGCCACCGAGGACGAGCCCTGCCACGAGCAGACCGCTCGTGTCTTTCGAAGGCGGAGGCGCCATGTGCTGAACCGGACTCGGCATCGTTCCCGCGGGTGGCGCGACCGGGGGTGGGCCGTAGGAGGGAGCTTGCACGAAGGCGACGGCCGAGCCTGGCGCTCCGGCGGCAGAGGTCGACGTGAGCGCCGACGAAGCGGGCGGAACATGGCCGTGAACCTGGTGCGAGTAGGCCGACGCGGGGCCGCTACCGGGGAGCGACTGGGCCAACATCGAGGCGTGCGTTCCGACGGACGAGGGACCCATCGGCACCTGTCCCTGCCCGTTTTGTGCGAACGGGGCGAGCGCCGCACGGAAAGCCTCCGCGCTCGGAAAACGCGACGCGATGGGCTTTTGCATGGCCTGGGCGATCACCTGCGAAAGCCCGGGCGGCACCGAAGGAACGAAGCTCGCTAGCGGTTGCGCCGTCACCGAGACCACGTGGTCCAACACGCGCTCGAACGGCGTATTTTCGTCGATCGGGAGTTTGCCGGACAAGGCCTGGTAGAGCGTGGCTCCGACCGCATAGACGTCGGTGCGCGCATCGACCGGCTGACCGAGTGCCTGCTCCGGAGCCATGTACGCCGGCGTGCCCAGAAGCGCGCCGCGCGAGGTGACCGACGACTCTCCGACCAGCTTGGCGATGCCGAAATCGACCACCTTCACCATGTACGTTCCCGAGCCGAGTGGAACGAGGCACACGTTGTCCGGTTTGATGTCGCGGTGGACGATACCGGCGCGGTGGGCTGCGGAGAGGGCGTCGAGGATCTGCGCTCCCAAGAAGCAGACGAGCGCGGGCGGGAGCGTGCCCTGGCGTGCGATCATCTTGCGCAGCGACTCGCCGGCGATGCGCTCCATGACCAAGACCGGCGGCTCACCGGGAAGCCATTGGAAGTCGGTCACCTGGACGATATTGGGGTGGCCGAGCGCCGCTGCCGCGCGTGCTTCACGCTCGAAGCGAACGACCTGCTCCTGGGAGAATGCTCCGCTGGGCGAAAGCAGCACCTTCACCGCGACCGGGCGAGAAAGACGCTCGTGCACGGCCTCGTAGACCGCGCCCATCGCGCCCTGCCCGATGAGCTTTCCGATGCGGTAGTGTCCGCCTAGGACCTGGCCCTCACGTACGGGAATCATCGATCGAAGTCACACAGCACGGTGAAGTTCTTGGGGTCGGCAAGGAAGGGGGAGCCAGCGATCTCTCGGCGAAAGCACGAGTCCGCGAAACATGCATTCTCCCCGCTGACTCGGTGGGCGCCCGGCGCCCCCGCGACGACCGTATAGGTGAGCGAGAACTTCGGCGTCCCCTGCCCGCACGACACAGCGAGGTCGCCACACGCCCGGAAGAGGGGCGTTCGGTTCGCGAGAACGCGGTTCGGATGCGCGAGGACCGGCGCGTAGTCGCCCGTCGCTCGGCACTGGAGAAAGCGCGCTGGCGCATTGAGGTTCCGCACGGGAGCGACCGACGCCGAGGGAGCGGCCGAAGGAGCCTGAGGTACGGTCGGCACGGGCGGTGGCGCCCCTTTGGCCCGCGCGGTCGGAGCGCGCGGGGCTGAAGGAGCAGAAGGGGCGTCCGGAGGCGGGAGCTCCGACGAGGACGTGGCGGTGACGGTCGTCGAGGTGGTCACAACCTGCTCGGGGGGCGCCGGGGGTCGCTTGAGAAAGACGAGGGCGACCACTCCGCCCGCGAGCACGATACCGCCGGCCAGCAGCGCAATGACCATCGTGGAGCGTGAGCCCGAGCCTTGCCCGCCGGTCACTACGCCCTGCATCGGGACGAGCGGCGCCGGAGCCGAGAGCGGTGGCGCCGCGGGGTATCCTCCGGAGGCTTGCGAGTTTTGTGAAAACCCCGGTCCAGCTGGCGACGCGACCGATCCTTGCGAAAACGCGGCTCCCGCAGGGGGCGCCACGGAGCCCTGCATGAACCCTGGTCCCGCAGGGGGCGCCACGGAGCCTTGCATGAACCCTGGTCCCGCAGGGGGCGCCACGGAGCCCTGCATGAACCCTGGTCCCGCAGGGGGCGCCACGGAGCCTTGCATGAACCCTGGTCCCGCAGGGGGCGCCACGGAGCCCTGCATGAACCCTGGTCCCGCAGGGGGTGCCACGGAGCCTTGCATGAACCCTGGTCCCGCAGGGGGCGCCACGGAGCCCTGCATGAACCCTGGTCCCGCAGGGGGCGCCACGGAGCCTTGCGAAAACGCCGGCCCCGCCGGAGGGGGCGCGCTCGCACGCGTGGCCGAGAAGCTCCCCGTGTTGCTCCGCACGGGCACCTGAGCTTGGAGCTCGGCCATGGACGGCGAGCGAGGCTTCGCCCACGGCATCAACGCGAGTCGCATGGCGTCCGCGCTCGGGAAACGTTCTTCAGGGCGCTTGGCCATGGCTTTCGCCACGACCTCGGAGAGCGCGCGATCGAAGCCCGGTACGAGCTCGGCGAGGGGGGGAACCGGGAGCTCGACCTTGGTGAGAAACTCGGCCGCGTCTCGCGCATCGAGCGGAGGCCGTCCCGAGAGCGCGTGGTACATGGTGGCGCCTACCGCGTACACGTCCGAGCGGGCGTCGACCGGGCGACCGAAGGCCTGCTCCGGCGGCATGTACGCGGGCGACCCGATCATCGCCCCGACCATGGTGAGCGGTGCCTCGTCGAGCAGCTTGGCGACGCCGAAATCGAGCACCTTCACGATGTCGTTGACCATCGCGAGCAGGGTCAGAAAGACGTTGTCCGGCTTGATGTCGCGGTGAACGATCCCCGCGGTGTGGGCCTGATGGAGCGCCGCGAGCACCTGCGCCGAGATGAAGGCGACCCGCTGGGCCGGGAGCTTTCCGTTCCGCTTGATGGCCTCGCCGAGCGACTGCCCGACCAGGCGTTCCATGACGAGAAACGGAGGCTCACCGGCCATCCATTGGAAGTCGGTGATCTGCACGATGTTGGCGTGACCGAGCGCCGCCGCGGCCTTCGCCTCGCGCTGGAAACGCTCGAACTGATCTTGGCGCAGCTGCCCCTTCGAGGCGTGGAGAACCTTGATGGCCACCGCGCGCCCCAGCGCCTCCTGCACACCTTCGTAGACCGCGCCCATCGCGCCTTGTCCGAGCAAACGCCCGACGCGGTAAGCTCCGCCCCCTAGCGTTCGGCCCGTCAGCGCCCCGTCCATCCGCGGGAGGATACACCGGACGCCACCGAGCGCTCGACATTCTCGAGCGTCGCCGGGCGAGCGTGCTACGAGGCGAAAGGCACATGAGCGACTCGTCGACGCCTCGGCCGAACGGTCCCGACCCCACGGTGCTCGAGCAGCGGCTCTCCGCCCTCGACCGCACGTCGGTGCTCGATCTGTCGAAGGGCGCCGAGGGAGACCTGTTGCGGGTACTCCTGGCCATGCTGCCGCTCGGCGTGGTGGCCTACGATCTCGAGCGCGTACACTTTGCCAACGCGGCCGCCTACCGGCTCTTGGGCGTGCCGGAGGACACTCTCCTCCCCTCCTCCGATCTGTTCCGGTTCATCGCCGAAGAAGACCGTCACCTCGTCGCAGCTCGCCGAGCAGTGCGCGCGCGCGGTGAGGTGACGCCTCCGGTCACGCTGCGCCTCGTGCACGCGGATGGCCGAAAGCTCACGGTGAGCCTGGATACGCTCACGGTCTCGCCTCTACCGCAGCCACTGTTTTTGTCGCTCATCGAAGACATCACCGAGCGCCTCCGGCTCGATGCGGAGCGCGCCGAGAGCGATGCGCGTAAGGTACGCGAGACGGAAGCCCTGCTCGAGACGCAAAAGCTGGAGAGCCTGGGCGTTTTGACCGGCGGAATTGCTCACGACTTCAACAACTTGCTCGCGAACGTCTACGCGAGCCTAGCTGCGCTCACCCGGCTCACGCGGGCCCTTCCCGAAGCGAGCCGCGGGGCTTTTACGCCCCACCTCACCAACGCCGAGGCCGCAGCGACGCGCGCCGCCGAGCTCACCCGTCAGCTCCTCGCGTACGGCGGGCGCACCGAGGTCGCGCGACGCCCGACGGCGCTTTCCCCCCTCGTGCGTGACCTCGCCAGCTTGCTCCAAGTGGCGCTGCCCAAGAAGCTCGCCCTCGTGCTCGAGCTCGAAGAGGACCTTCCGGCCGTGCTCGCCGATCCGTCGCAGTTGCGCCAGGTGATGATGAACCTGGTGACCAACGCCGCGGAGGCCATCGGAGAGCGCGAGGGCACGGTGACCGTTCGCACCTCGTGGCGTGCGTCGATCGACGCGGCGTTCCGCTCGCTCGCGCCGACGGTAATCCCCCGCGTTCCGTTCACTCCGGACGGTTGGGTAGTGGTCGAGGTCGCCGACGACGGGAGCGGTATGTCCGAAGAGGTTCGGGCACGCATCTTCGAGCCGTTCTACAGCACCAAGGGCAGTGGTCGAGGGCTGGGCCTCGCGACCACCATCGGCATCCTGCGTACCCACGAGGCGCGGCTCTCGCTCGACACGGAGCCGGGGCGAGGTACGTGCTTCGCGGCTGCCTTCCCGGCCATGCACCATACGACCGAGCCCTTGCCCGAGCCATCGGCCAGCAAGTCGGTTCCGCCCGCTCCGGACGCGAAGCTCCGTGGACGAATTTTGCTCGTCGACGACGAGGCTCGCGCGCGATTCGCACTCGCGTTCCTGCTGAAAAATAGGGGGCTCGAGGTGCTCGAAGCCTCGAACGGCCTCGAGGCTTTGGAGGCCCTCGCCAAAGACCCCACCGGAATCGATGCGGTGGTCATGGACCTCAGCATGCCCAAGATGGGCGGGCGCGAGGCCTTCGCGGAGATGAACGCGCGCCATCCCGAGCTCCCCGTCGTGCTCACGAGTGGCTATAGCGCGGCCGAACGCATGGCGAGCTACGAGCACCGGGAGAAGGTTTTCGCGTTCCTCGAGAAGCCATTCCGCGAAGAAGAGCTCTTCACGCTGCTCACCAAGGCCATCACGAAGCGCCGCGTGCCCTGACGTCGTTCGTCGAGTCGCGTACGGCTGCTGGGCGTCCCCCCACGAGCCTGCGCACGAGCTCGCGTGCGTTCGCGGCCCCTCGGCTTTGCCGGTGGGGGGGCGCGGCGGTGTAGGCGGTGTAGGCGTGTAGGCGCGGCGGTGATGGCACGCACGCGACACGAGAGAGAAGTTGTGGGCCGGATGGGACTCGAACCCATGACCTACGGATTAAAAGTCCGCAGCTCTACCGACTGAGCTACCAGCCCGAACGAGAGCGGTCCTACCGGACCTTCCCGAATCTGTAAAGGACGACGCGCATCGATTCGCTCAGTTGTCGTCGGGAGGGCCCTCGTGCTTGGGCAAACGCGGCGGTTTTCCGTGTCCCGGACCGTGCGAGCCGGGACCTCTGCCGTGGCGCGCGAAGGCCGCCGCGAGCTTCTCGCGTTGCTCGGGGTGGAGCACGGTCAGCATCTGCGAAAGGAACGTGGCCTGCTCTTGGTGCGGTGCGCGCACACGCTTCGCGTCGAACGGAAACGCCTTCTTGGGATCGAAGGTGTCCTTCTCGAAGGCGACGAGCAGCGTCTCCAGCTCTTTCCGAACGCGGTCTCGCGGTGCGCTCGGCTCTTCTTTCGGGACAAGGCCTTCGGCGCGCGCCTGCTGCACGGGATCGAGCTCGAGCGGCTTCAAGAGACGCTCGAATCCGGGCTTCGGAACCGGCGGCAGCTTGGCCGGCTTGCCTGCGTCGGGCGCGCCCGGTTTCGTGTTCGGGTGTTCGGCCGTGCGATTGCGGAGCTCCTTGGCGAGGGCTACGCGCTTTCCCGAGTCGAGCACCGCGTGCAAGCTGCCGAGTGCGGTCGCCTCGAGCTCGTGGCGCGCGGAGGCTTCTTTTTCCAACGCGACGTAGAGCGGCTCGAGCTTCTGCGGCTCGATCTTCCCGGCCTTCACTTGCTCGACCAGGGCCTTGTCGATCTCGGCGACCTCGTCGCGAGTGGTCGAGGTGTCGGCGCGCAGCGGCGCCTCGATCTCGTCGAGCTTGGCCTTCTCGGTGTCGGAAAGCTCGAGGGCACGCACCGTGTTGAGCACGAGCCCGACGCTTCCCGACCCTCGTAGCGGCAGACGAGCAGGAGCTGCGCTCGCCTCGGGTGCCGCGCTGGCCGACGGCACGGGCGCGGCCGGCACCTGCGCGCTCGGCTCGGGGGACGCGGCCTCGGGCGTGGGCGTGACTTCGGGCGCTTTTTTGCAGCCGAACGTGAGCAAGAGCGGGACGGCCAAGACGAGGTTCGGGACGCGCATCGCGGCGCACCCTACCACTCGAGAGCGCTCCTGCGCACGGCGCGCAGGCGCCACATGCCGTGTCGAGCGCGTCCACGCCTTTTGCTCCGCACCGTCCGAGACGCTACCCTCGCGCGCATGCAGGCGCCCACGGACTACGACGTCGTCATCCTCGGACACGGACTCGCAGGAGGCTTCCTCGCGCGCCACCTCGGCCTCGAGGTCGGCCCCGACCTGCGCGTGCTGGTCTTGGAGAGCGCCAAGGAAATCACCGACTACAAAGTGGGCGAATCCACGGTGGAGGTGGCGTCGAACTACATGACGCGTCGCCTGCTGCTGCAGACGTACCTCTACCAGCACCAGCTCCCGAAGAACGGCGTGCGCTTCTTCTTCGATTCGCCCGAGAAGGACCTGCCCATCACCGAGATGAGCGAGATGGGCACCGACCGCCTTCCCTTTCATCCCTCGTTCCAGCTCGAGCGTGCTTCGCTCGAGCGCGACCTCGTGCGCATGAACCGCGAGGCGGGCACGGACGTGCGTCTGGGCGCCACCGTGCAAGACGTGACCATCGCGCCCGAGACCGCGCACACCGTGACCTTCGCGGAAGACGGCGTCTCCCGCACGGTGACCACGCGCTTCGTGTTCGACGCCTCGGGGCGACGCCAGCTACTCTTGAAGAAGCTCGGCGTGCCGGTGACCAAAGAGACGCGCCTCAACACGGCCTCGACCTGGGCCAGGTACCGCAAGGTCCCGGGCCTCGACGCCATCCGCGACGAAGCCTGGAAAGACCGCGTGCGCCACACCTCGCGTCACCTGGCGACCAACCACTTCATGTACGACGGTTATTGGATCTGGTTCATCCCGCTGGCCGGCGACCTCATGAGCGTGGGCGTGGTCTACGACAAGGACCGCGTTCCCGACCGACTCGTGACGGCCAAGGACTGGGACGCGTTCCTCCAGAAGCACCGGGCGCCTCGCGAGCTGCTCGAGGGCGCCGAGCTCGAGGATTTCCAGCAGTACACGCACCTTCCCTACTACGCCGAGCAGTACTTCTCGAAGGACCGCTGGGGCGTCACCGGGTTCGCCGGGGCGTTCGTCGATCCCTTCTACAGCCCGGGCTCGGACTTCATCGCCATCGCCAACGAGATGCTGGTCGAGCTCGTGAAGCGCGACCGCGCGGGCGACCAGGCCGGCCTCGATGAGCGCGTCGACGTCTTCAATGCGTATTACAAGTTTCTCTACGAGCGCACGCTGCGCATCTACGCGCGGCTCTACCCGATCTTCGGCTCGTACGAGGTGTTCCGCCTCAAGTACATGCTCGACTTCAACAACTACTACAACCTCGTGGTGTGGCCGTTCATGGCCGACAAATACCGCGACGTCGACTGGCTGAAGGGCGAGCTGCGCTTCGTCGACCGGGTGATGCAGGCGCAAGACTCGATGGCGAGTCAGTTCGTGACGCTGGCCGATCTCTTGCGCTCGCGCGGCGAGTACCACGCGAAAAATCGCGGACACTGGCACAACGTGCTCGCGGGCGTGATTCGCCTGCAAGACCGCATGGGCAAGAAGCTCGACGAGACCTTCCGTCGGGAGCAGGTTCAGGCCGCGTATTCGAGCGTGTTCGGTGCGGTGGTCGAGCGCATGTTGGGCCACGACGACCTCTCGAACCGGAAGAGCTTCCTCGCCGAGCTCAACTTCCCCACCGTCGTGCTCTTCAAAGACGTCACGCGCGCGAGTGTCGACGCGCTGCTCGACCGCGTCGGCATGCGCATCAAGAAGGAGCTCGCCAAAGAGTTCCCCGAGACCCCCATCGCGCACGTGAAGGTGCGGCCGGATGCGGGCGTCGAGGTCGAAGGCGCGCCCGAGCCCGTGCAGATGCGCGCGAACGAGCTCTGGAACGCCAAAGGCGAGTCGCTCGCCCACCTCGTGGTCTGAAAGCCGAACCCGTCCGCGTCGGCGTGGGTCAATCCGCGCCAGCGTCCTGCGCGGCCGCATCTGGAGTCGAGGAGGCGTCCGTGCCGGCGTCTCCCGTGGGCTTCCTCTGACATTCGACCAGGTCGACCACCTTGGTGGGCGCGCCCGGGGTGGCTTGGATGGCCGTGAACGGCAGGCCGAGCGAGAGCCCGTCGCAGGGCTTTTGCGGGTTCTTCTCACCGCTCACGAGCACGTCTAGGTTGCCCGAGACGAACTGCTCGACGAACGAGTAGTTCGGGTTGTCTTCGCAGACGCCCACGAGACGAAGTCCCTTGATGACGTCGTCGCGGGTGGAGCGCCCGGCGATGACGCCGTCCGAGAGGCGCCACAAGCCGTCACGTCCGCGCGAGATCTTGGCCGCCACGAAGCCTTGGCGAATCGTGAGCGGGAATGCCGTGGCGAGCGCGCGCTGACCGGGGAACCAGAACTGCGTGTCCTTCGGCAGCGTCATGAAGAGCGTGCCCTGGCGCACGTAAGCGGCCTCGTCGAACTGCTTGGAGGCCGGCACTTCGCCGTTCGCGCCCAGCGGGCCGGTGAGCACGTCGTCGCGGATCTGCCATTTTTGATCGCTGGCGAAGCACGGGTGCTTTTTCCAGTCGTCGGTCGAGCAGTCCCACGGGAGCAAGGTGTCGAGACCGGGCGACGGGTAGAGGTCCACCCGCACGCGGTCGTCGTCGGCCTCGCCGTTGTAGCCGGAGAGACGGATCAGGTAGTTGTACGCGCCGACGCAAAGCGCGCAGTTGAAGCCGTCCGCGTTGAGGCCGAAGGCTCGTGAGGTCTCGGGCGCGATGGCCGCTTGGTAACCGAGGCGTCCGAAACTGTTGTCGCGGCAGTAGGCGCCGTCGATGGGGACCGCCGCGGCGACCGACTTGCACGAGACGCGCGTGTCGGTGCCGGTGTCGCACGTCTCCGAGCCGGTGCACGTGCCGTCGAGGTCGAAACCGACGTTGCGCCAGGCCTCCGGGTCGAGCTGTCCCTCGTCGTTGAGCGAGCCGGTGTTGAGTGTCTGGAAGGCCAGAAAAATAGGCGGAACGGTGGTGGTGGTGCCGGGCGCGGGGCGGTCTTCGACACGCGGGAAGCGGGCGCTGTAGCACGAGCTCGGGTCGTCTGCCGGACCGCTCCAGAAGCCCACGCCACCACGCTGCGGCGGGCTCGCGTCGGGGGCGGGCTCGAGCAGCGAGGTGTCGTAGACGTTGCACGATGCGAGTCCCGAGCCGAGACCTGCGAAGGCCAGAAGCCCGGCTGCACCGAACGCGAAGAGGACCGCGCGCGACGCGCCTCGAGGAGCACCCTGTACCGACATGAGGACTACGGAGAGTAGCACCGAACCGGGGGCTGCTCTCGCCCGCTTCTCGCCCGAGAATTTCGCGGTATTCACGAGGATTGTTTGCCACTCGGTCCGAAATTGCCGAAAAATGGTGGCGTCACGGGGGCGCGGGGCCGATTTTCGGCGCACATGCTTGGGAAGCGGACGCATCGGGCCGAGCTCGATCCCGTGACCGCGAAGCCGAAACGGGGACGGAGGAGTCGTGGAGGAGAAGATCATCGAGCTACTTCGCAGCGAGGCGCTGGAGAAGCGCGTCGCCGCGGCCATCGTGCTCGGGGAGATCGGCGCGAAAAGCGCGAAGGCCACGCTCGCCCTGGGGGACGCGCTCGACTCCGGCGTTCCGCTCCTTCAGAGGCACGCACTCGAAGCGCTCGCCAAAGTGGGCGCCAAGCGCGCCCTCCCCAAGGTGTTCCCGTTGCTCGTCTCTCCCTCCGAAGAGGTGCGACGCGCAGCTCGTGCGGCCGTCTCGAGCGTGGGCGAAGAGGTGGTCGGGACCATTCGTGAGCGCCTCACCGCAGCGACCCAAGACGAGCGACGCGCCCTCGACGCCGTGCTCGTGGACGTGGGCGGAAAAGACGCGTTCTCCATCTTGGTTCGAGGCCTGGCCACGGCTACCGGAGAAGCCGCAACCAGTGCGGCGCTCGCCGTTCGTCAGCGCGTGAAGGACGCGGACGCCCGCACCCGTAAGGCGTACCTGGCCGAGACCGAGAAGTTTCTCGCGGCGCAAGCCAAAGCCCGGGGAACGAGCGCGGCCATCGCTTCGGCCATCAAAATCCTGGGGTACCTCGAGGATCCGCGCACGGTGCCCACGTTGCTTGCCTACGCGACGTCCAAGACCGCCGATGCGCTGGTGAAGAAGGAGGCCATCATCGCGTTTCGGTTCGCGCTTCAGGGCGACCGGGCGTCGCCGAAGGTGGTCGATGCGCTCGCCAACGCCGCCGAGTCGGACGACCGCACTCTGGCCCAGACCGCGCTGCACACGCTCGGCAGCTTGGCGCTGGCACCCGAGTCGATTCAGAAGCTTCGGAGGCTCTTGGCGAGCCCCGATCCGGAGCGCGTGCGTTTCGTGATCGACTTGCTCGGTCGTGCACCCGGGGGCGAGGCCGCCAAGATGCTGGTCGACGTGCTCACTCGGCTGGACCGACGTTACGCCGAGCCCGCCGCGAGCGCGCTCGAAGGGAAAGAAGACGCAGCACCCGCGCTCGCTCGCGCGCTGCTCGAGACCCACGATCGTGACCGCGCGTGGACCCTCCACAACGTGCTCCGGCCGCTCGCCAAGCAGCTTCCCCCTGCCCTGCGCAAAGAGCTGCTCACGCACGCCACCGAGCGTCTCGCCGCCGGCGAACGAGGTTGGGAAGCCGCGCTCGACGTGGTGCGGGACGCCGATCCGGACGCCGTGGCCGATGCGCTGCGTGGCCTCGCGCAGAAGTTCGTGCGGGCGAGGAACGCCGAGAAAGCCCAAGCGGTGCTCACGCTGCTCACGCGGGGCGAGAGGGCCACGCCGCAAGACAAGTACCTGCTCGGCTCGCTGTGGCTCCAGAAGAGCCCGCTCGACACGCGCAAGGCCTCCCGTGAGAGCGACGAAGCGCTTCGCATCTTCGCCGAGCTCGCCGACAAGGGCTTCGCCCTCTCGCGCGCGCTGCGCAAAGACCGAAATCTGGATCTCGAGCACCTCTACTACGTGGGTTTCCACCTGGTGGAGCAGGGCTACGGCGAGGTCGGCCGCGAGCTGCTCGAAGACGTCCGGGTGCGCGGTGGACGCGCCAAGGTCGCGCGAATGGCTCGAAATAAGCTCGACCTGTCTGCCCTCGAGCTGTGAGCGCGCGCGCATTCCTGCTGGCCGGCATGACGGGCGTGCGCTAACGAACGGGTCATGGTGGACATCGTTCGCACTTCCCTGGGCCGTCTTCTCGAGAGCTCGCGTGGGGACTCGTTCCTCCCCGTTCGCGTCTCGCGCGATCTCGCGCGTCGCTTGAACCGCACCTTCGGCGAACCCGTGTGCACCGCCGAAGAGCTCGAGAAGCGCCGCAACGCCAAGGCTCGCCTGGAAGAGCTCAAGCGCTCCGCCAAGACCACCGAGAAGGTCAAGGTGCAGGCGCCGGTGATGATCTACTTCGAGAAGGATCGCAACGCGCGCGAGCTCGCCCGCATGGAAGAGCTCTTCCAAGCGAAGGGCATCACCTACGAGAAGCTCGACGTCTCGGGCGACGAAGCGACCCAAGCGTTCGTGGCGCGCGAGGCGAAGGTCAAGGGCGACGACCTCCCAGTGGTCTTCGTGGGCGGCGACGTGGTCGGCCCCTACCCGGCGCTCGTCGCCTTCGACGTGTCCGGCAAACTGGAAAAGTCGCTCTTCGGCGCCTGAGCACGGAGTGTCCGCGCTCGCGCTCCGCTCGTTCAAACTGCTCGTCGACGAGCGGCGCGTCCGGTTGGTGCCCACGCATCATCCGGATGGTCGCCCGTTCGACGAGCCGGGAATCGACGTGCTCTCGGCCGAGGCAGACGCTCTCTTCGAGGCGGCGCGGCCGGTCCTGCGCTGGCTGGAAGAGCTCGAGCCGGGCGCCAAGGTGCGCTCGCTCTCGTTCGATTTTCCACGCGGACGGGCGCTCGTGACCCTTCGGTTCCCGAGCATTCCGGGAGGAGGCGCGGGCACTCGTACCGACGTGCACGCGCTCCGCATCGACGAGTCGTCGAGTCCGGAGCTGTTCGACAGGGCGCGCCATCTCGCCCCTGCGCTCGGATCGGCAGGAGCGCTCGTCCTCGGGCGACGAGCCGCACGTACGCTCTCGAACGGCTGAGTCTACTCGAGCGCCTTTTTTGTCCCGTTGCGCTCGAAGTACCAGTTGCCCAGTGCCTCGCGCATGGTGGTTCCACCCGCCGTGCGGGTCGCAAAATTCGGGCTGAAGACGACGCCGTGATCGCCCGCGTTGGGCGCGAAGACTCCGGTGACCGGGCCGAGGCTGGTCCGGAGGCTAGCGGCGAAGGCGTCGCGGTATTTGGTCTTCTCGGCCGCGTTCGGGGCGGCGTTCACGCCGAGCATGGTGAGCTGCACCGGATCGCGAAGGTCCTCGTGCACGAACACCGGAACCGAGAGGTACGGGAACACCACGGGCCCGACGAAACAGCGCCCGAGATGAGCGCTCTCGACCGCCGCGCAGGACGCATCGGGCACGCCGTTCCAGTACGCGAGGCGAGCGTCGAGCTCCGCCGTGACCGGAAGCCCGGTCTGCCCGGGAGGCGCATAGGCAAGCATGTCCGCGACCCAGCCTGCGTCGTCGATGGCGCGAACGCGGGCCTTCGGGAAGCGCTCCTTCACCACGTCGGCATTGCCGACCACCCCGAGCCCACCGGCCGAGGAGCCGGCGAGCAAGATCTCGCTCGCCTGGGCGAGGTCGGGAGTCGATGTCGTCGCCGCGCTCAAGTCTTCGAGCACGGCGGCGAAGATGTCTTTTCCGTGGAAGCCGAAGCCGTTCGTATCGGGCGAAGCGTCACGGCGGCCGACCCAGTTGTCCGAGCTGCAGTAGTCGACGTAGACCCCGTTGGCCGTGAAAAAGTCGGGGTTTTGCGCTGGATCCGAAGAGAAGATTCCCCCGAGCGTCTTGGTCGGCGTGGAAGCGGACGACGACTTCTGACCGACTTCGCGCGCGGCGCATTCGGCCGGTGTGTTGCACGAGCCACCCCCTTCGAGGCCGATCACCCAGCGTCCCGCGCCGCAGCCGGTCCCTCGCCGCACGTAGTAGACCGCCGGTGTTCCGTCGTTGCAGAGCGCATGACGAGCCTCCGCGTTGGCGACCGTTCGGCGCTCGAAGGTGGGCGAGACCGACGTGCTCGCCGGGTCGGTACAGCCGACGGCAGGCTCGCGCGAGGTCGCTCCGTCTTGCGGGCCTTGGGAGTCTGCTGTGGCCGCGTCGAGCGTGACGCCGCTGTCCCCGGACGGGGCGCCACCGTCGTTCTCGCCACCGCCGACGTTCGCGCCTCCACCGCTGCAGCCGTTGACGAACGAAAGAGCCAAGGTCGAAAGCGGAACGAACGTGCGTGCGAGGCGAATGAGCTTCATGGGTCTCCTTGGGAAGACCGCCCAGCAAGAGGCGTGCGAGACGCGCAACGCCAGAACGTTCGGAAACCGCTCGGCATTTCGCTGCGTCGCGCGCGGCTCCTAGCCTCGACGCGAAGGTCACGTCCACGTCCAGTGAACCCGCGCGAGTCCACCTCGACCTGCGTGCAGCTTACACGCGCTTGAAGTCGACGCTGGTGCCGAGCTGGCCGAGCCTTCGTGCTTCGAGGCAGGTGGGCGACCCTGGCTCGACCTCGCGGCAGCCCGCCGGGCGCACCTCGTAGATCGCGCACGGGTACTTGCCGGGCACGGATACGTCGAGCGCACCGCAGTGCACGCCGTGGTTCACGATGAAGCGGAAGTGGGGTGGCTTTTCGTAGATCACCGTGAGGCGGCGGAGGGTCTCTTCGCCCATGCGAGCCTCGTCTTCCTCGAGCAGCGTGACCGTGTTCGGGCCGTGATGGCAGCAGCGGCCGCAGTCGACGCAGTCGGCGCCTTCGGGGTCGGGGGCTCCTTCGAGTGGAGTGAGCGGAGCTTGGCTCATCGAAGGCTCATGCATCGGCGAGCGCGATGGGCCACGGACGCGGTTCGAGGTCGGGAGCGAGCGCATCCAGCGACTTTCGCAGGTCGGCGACGGTGACGCGCTTGGCCGGATCGCGCCGCAAGCACGTGCGCACGAGCTCGGCTACGGCCGCCATTCCGGGGACCTTGGCGAGGCGCTCGAGCTTCTTCGGACCGCCGTCGTGCATCAGATGACTGGAGACCAGCGCGACTTCTTGGTCGGCGTCGAAGAGCACCTCGCCGGTGAGCACCTCGAACATGAGGCAACCGAAGGCGTAGACGTCTGCCGGGAGCGGCGAGGCGTTCGGGTCCTTCGGCACCCACACCTCGGGCGCGCCGTACGGACCGGAGGCGCAGCCTGGCCTCAGCTTTCGACCGGCGAGACCGAAGTCCACGAGCACGGCCTCTTCCCCGTTGCGCAGGACCACGTTCGAGGGCTTCACGTCGAGGTGGCCGAGACCGACCTCGTGCATGACCGCGAGGCCACTCAAGAGGTCTCGAAGTGCGCGGACCACCCGAGGCATGTCGAGTGCGAGCGACTCCACGGCGAGCTCGAGCGTGAGCCCTTCCACGAGCTCCATCACGAGGATGGGCTTCGGGCGCGCGGCGAGGTCGAACGTGACGAAGCGCGCGAGGTTCGGGTGCGGACGCAGGCCGACGAGCGCGGTGGCTTCGGAGCGGAACATGTCCATGAACTCGGCCTCGGAGAGGCTTCGCGCAGCACTGGCGTCGTAGTCGGGCACCTTCAGGGCGAACCGCTCCGGGCTCTGCTCGTACCGATCTTCCAGGCGATTGACCACGAACACCGAGCCGGCTCCGCCTACCCCGAGCTGACGAAGCACGTAAAACGCGCCGAGCACGCGGCGTGCGGGTAGCCACGCCGGAAGGGCCTCGGGCGCTTGCGCCGAGACCGGGGACTCTTCTTCGCGGGCGGCTTCCAACGGCAGCTCGGCCAGCCGCCCCACCACGCGGACGACCAGAGCGCCGATGGCCTTGGGAAGACCGCGCGTGAGCTCGTCCAGGCAGCTCGAGAGCGCCTCCGGTGCGATCCGGGACTCGGAGCCGGAGAGCACGCGTCCGACCACCACCGAGAGCAAGCGCACGCTCCCCGAGCCGTAGCGCGACTCTTTGCGCATCTGGATCTTGGTGGGCGCTTGCGGAGGCTTCAATCGCCCGCGAGCTCCTCGGCAAACGCCCGCCAGCGAGACGAGCGTCGCTTCGAGATTTTGCACCACTTCCGCATCCGGCTGCGTGCCTCCGCCCATGCCTCGGAGCGCCTTGGCGCGGGTCAGCGTGAGCAGCGAGGCGTGCAGACGCACCAGCACCGTGCGCAAGGCTTCGCTGCGCGCTCCGCCCTCGGAGACTTGCTCCTCTGCGAAGTGTCCGAGCGCAGCGACCTTGGCGTCACCGGCCTCGCGCATGGCCACCTTGGCTTCGAAGCCGACCAGCTGCAGCCCGGCCTCGTCCGGAGCCGGAGGGAAAAGCGAGTCGTAGGGCCCGACGTTGAGCCGCGCGGTCTTGGGCTTTCGCGGCACGACCTCGCCTTCGGAGAGAAAGCGCGCGTATTCGTCGAGCGTGTGCCGGTGGTCCGGGTTCATGGCCGCTTCGGCCAGGGTGCGGAAGTCGTCCGCGCTCGAGAGGCGCTCGGCCACGCACAAGAACGCATCCGAGACGTCGAGGACCTCGTTGCGGACCAGCGCGTCCAGCGAGCGCGCCAACGTGGCGAGCAAGACGCGTCGAAGATGCGGGGGTGGGTCGACCGCGAACGACTCCAAAATGGCGCCCGCGGTGGTCTGCCAGCGCACGTTCTGCTGCTTGGCGAGGTTGGGGTCTTCCGAACCTACGCTCGAGTCACCATCGACCAAGTGCAGCAGCGCTCGGGCGCGGAGCGGTCCCAGGCCGAGCACCGGATCGGGCTCCACCGGCAGCGTGGACGGAAACTGGCCGGCCAGCATGAACGAGCCCAAGTGGTCACGAAGAGCCTCGAGCGAGGACTCGGCTTGCGCGACCTTCTCGGGGGCCGTATCGAGGCGCAAAAGGTCGCCGAGCACGTTCCGCTCGAGCAACGAGGAGTCGAGATCGCGGAGCAGCCCGAGGCGCGTGCGACGAGAGCCTCGGTGGGCCTCGAGCTCGTTTTCCTGGGTGCTCGCTGGAGCGTCGAGCAGCGCCACGGCGCCCTTGGTGGCCTCGAGCAGCGCGAGCCCCTTCACGTGGGCGGCTTGCGCGCCCTCCGAAGCGAACGCGGCCAGCGCGCGCTCGATGTCCTTGCGCAGAGGTTCTCGCCCGCTCTTGGCGTTGGTTCCGTCGAGGTCGCGCCGGATCTGGTCGCGCAGGCCGTCGTCGTCGACCGGTCCCGTGGGCAGAGCGGCCAGCACCTTCTTGGCGGCGTTGTCGAAGAAGTGACTCGGGCCGAGCTCGTCCCGCAGCCAGAGCACCGCCTCGGCGACCTCTTCGGGAGCGCTCCGAAGCACGAGCCCGAGCAAGAGCGCGGCGGCGTCCGGCTCGGCCTCGGCCACGCGCGGGATGCCCCACACGAACGCGCCAGCGACCCCCGGGTCTTTGCTGACCAGCTCGCCTTTGAACACGAGAGTCGCGAGACGCTCGGCGTCTTCCGGGCGCACCGCACCGTAGGCGGCGATGGAGGTCGCGCCGCGTCGCCACTCGGTGGGCGTGAGGTCCGGCGAGAGCGAGCCCTCGAGCTCGCGACGAGGCTCCGAAAGCCAAGGAGCCACCAGGCCGCGTGCGATGGCGACGTGCCGCCAGACGAGCGACTCGCGATCGGCGAGCAGCCTGGAAAAGGCAGCCTGAATGGCCTCGCCACGGAAGACCCGCAGCGCGTGGGTATCGCCCTGGGTGGCGCGCTTGGCGGCTTCGCGTGCGGCGCGCTCGAGCAGTCGCGCCGCGAGCCTTCGCTGCGGGAGCGAGCGGGTCGACGGTGCCACGATCCACTCCCGCGCGAACTCGCGTCGCGACACGAGTGCGAGCGCGAACGGACCATCGGCCACGCCTTGCATGAGCGGAAGCTCGGCCACCAGTGACACGCGCGCTGCAGCGCCCGACGAGCCGAGCCCCTTTCCGCCCGAGAGTGCCATGGCCGTGGCCATGCTCACGAACGTCTCGGCGTTTCCGGAGAACAGGCGAGAGAGTACCTTTCGTCCGAGATCACGCTGCTCCGGCCCGGGAGGCAGCGCTGCGGCGAGCAAGTAGAGCGCGCGTCCGGCGGCCGGCGGCGCGAGCCACTCGAGGTCGTCGAGGAGGCCCTCGGCGAGCGCGAGACGCACGCCCGCGAGCACGGCGTCCGGATTCAGGCCCTCGAGCGGGCCCGGACCGTCGTCCACGCTCGAGCGCGAGAGCGCGGCGATGGCCTGTCGAAACTGCACCCGACGCTCGTCCTGCGGGCGCTTGTGCAGGTCGAGCAGGCTTTGAACGTAGAGTCCGGGGTCTCGCACGAAGGTGCTTCATCTTCGCACGGCGGAGGCGCCGAGAACCACCGGCAATGGTTCGGCGAGACATGGAAAGGGGCGTGCGATGTGGGCTCGTGGAGGCCGAGAACCGGTCGACCGCGCCCCTTCGGGCCGGAGCCGGCTCGTCGGGCCGCATTTTGCGAAATTCCCGCGCCGGCTCCCCCTTCGCCGAGGAGAGCCGAGAAGACAAACGGTCCGGTTCGTGGTATCGGCGCCCCGCCTCGCCGGGCTTGCTGGCTCGGCCCACGAAAGAGACACCCGTGATCGTCCTCGACAAAGTCACCAAGCGCTTCGGTCCCAAGATTCTCTTCGAGAACGTCTCCATGCAGTTCGACCCGCAGAAGCGGTACGGCCTGACGGGCGCGAACGGCGCGGGCAAGTCCACCTTGCTGAAGATGCTCGCCGGCGAAGAGGACACCGACCAGGGCAGCATCACGATCCCCGGGAATTTGCGCCTCGGCGTGCTCAAGCAGAACCACTTCGAGTACGAGAACGAGCGCATCCTCGATGCCGTCATGATGGGCAACAAGGCCCTCTGGGACGCGATGACCGAGAAGGATCGCTTGCTCGCGGGCGAGGTCACCGACGAGGTCGGCATCCGTCTCGGTGAGCTCGAGGGAACCATCGCCGAGGAAAACGGCTACATGGCCGAGAGCGAAGCGGCCGAGCTTCTCGTGGGTCTCGGCATCCCGCAAGACCGCCACGGCGACAAGATGAGCACCCTGGCCGGCGGCTATAAGCTGCGCGTGCTCATCGCGCAGGTGCTCTTCGCCAAGCCGGACGTGCTCCTGCTCGACGAGCCGACCAACCACCTCGACCTCGAGTCCATCGCCTGGCTCGAGACCTTCCTCCTCGACTACCGCGGCACGCTGGTCGTGATCTCCCACGACCGCCACTTCTTGAACCAGGCCGCGACGCACATCGCCGACGTCGACTACCAGACCATCACCGTCTACACCGGCAACTACCAAGACTTCGTCGAGCAGAAGTACGAGAACAAGCAGCGCGCCGAGCAGCAGAACCAGGCCGCCAAGAAGAAGATCGAAGAGCTCCAGGGCTTCGTGCAGCGCTTCGGCGCGCACGCCTCGAAGTCGAGCCAGGCGCAGTCGCGCATGAAGCAGATCGAGAAGCTCAAGGAAGAGGTGGGCTCGCGCGGGCAGAAGCGTTCGAGCTTGGTTCGCCCCTTCATCCGCTTCGAGTTCGAAAAGCCCAGCGGGCGCGACGTCGCGCGCATCGAAGGCGTGGACAAGGCCTTCGACGCGCCCGAAGGCAAGACCGGCCGCAAGGTGGTCTTCCGCGGCGCGAACCTCAACATCAACCGCGGCGACCGCATCGCGGTGACCGGCCCCAACGGCATCGGCAAGTCGACCTTGCTCAAGCTGCTCGTGGGCGGCTACGCCGACCTCGACGCGGACACCAAGAACGAGATCTACACGCCGGACAAGGGCGAGATTCGCTGGGGCCACGAGACGAGCGTGGGCTACTTCGCGCAGGACACGCACGAAGCGCTTGGCCGCACCGGCACGGCCATGAACGCGTTCCAGTGGCTCTACCAGTGGGACACCCAGGCCCCGCAGGAGCACATCCGCGGCATCTTGGGGCGCCTGCTCTTCCAGGGCGAGGCCGCCCTCAAGGACACCAAATCGCTCTCCGGTGGCGAGTGCGCGCGCCTCCTGCTCGCCAAGCTGCTCGTGCTCCAGCACAACGTGCTCGTGCTCGACGAGCCGACCAACCACCTCGACATCGAGTCGATCGAGGGGCTCTTGGACGGGCTCAAGCTCTTCAAGGGCACGCTCATCTTCGTGAGCCACGACCGCCACTTCGTGTCGTCGCTCGCCACGCGCGTGCTCGACCTTCGCCCGCAAGACGACCCCGAGAAGGGCGCCGAGCTCTACGACTACGGCGGCACCTACGAAGAGTTCCTCGACAAGGTCGGCCGCGACTTCACGCGCCGCTGATCGAAGGCGAAGGCAAGGTCTAGCCTTACCGGGCCCGGCGAAGGTTGTCTTCGTCGGGCCTTCGTGCGTGCGGGAACCGAGCGCTTACCGGCGGCGACGGGACGTTCGGCGCACCGCGAGCAGCCCGAGGAGCCCGAGGCCGAGCGTCCCGAGTGCGGAGCTTCGGCTTCCCGGGCTCTCGCTGCAGCCGCCGCAGCCTCGGGGCGGCGCTGGGGGCACGGGCGATGCCGCCGGAGGTGCACCCGGGGACGCTTCGGCGCTCGCGTCGACCGCGCGGGCGCCCTGCCCTTCGGGGCTCGTGACTGCCGCGCCCGCGTCGGCCGATGGATCCCCCGAGGGTTCCTTTTCGGCGGCCGGCTTGGCGACGAACGCCGGCAGGCTCTTGGCGAGGAAGGTCTCGCTCGAAGCAACCTTCTTCTTGGGCGTGATCCAGGCCTCTTCGGCGAGGTTTCCCGCCACGTCCATAGCGAGCAGCCCGACCACCGGCGCGCCTTTGCACTCGGGGCAGGAGCGACTCGGGCGAAAGCGAATCAGGCGCTTTCCCTCGTGCATTTCGGGCATCGCCGCGGAGTCGGGCGCGCGATCGAGCTTGGGCGGGTGGGCCGCGTCTCCCACCCACACGAAGAGCATGGCGGGCGAATCGTCGGTCAGCTCGACCTCGAGCGAGAACGAGGTCCCGGGGGCGCAGCTCGAGCGAGGCCCACCGGGCGGAGGCTCGTGCACCACCACGGGTCCTTTCACCGAGAAGCGCGGCCGGGTGGTATCCGCGCCGGCGTGCACCTTGAAGGTCGACTCCGAGGAGAACACCTTGAACGTGTAGAGCGCACCGACCTCGAAAGCGGCGGCCGGAACGAGCTCGGCAGCTGCCACGCCCACGAGGCGAGCCTTGGTGGCGACGGGCCGACCACCACGCTCGAGCGTGGGCGCCTCGGGGTATGGAACCGAGTCGAACATGCCCGTGCCGCCAATCGCGAAGAGGTGCGCGTTCGACGGGACCTCGACCGGCTTCGCAGCGGAGCCCCCGGAAGGCGGCACGAGGTCGCTGCGCGGCATGCCGGTGCACGCCGTGGCAACCGCCCCCCCGAACCAATCGAGCGAACCGAGGGCACACGTGAGCGCTGGGACGACCACGGAGGTTGCGAGCAAGCACGAAATCGCACGACGGCGAGAGGGGGCAACCGGCATGCCTCCCAGTCTGAAGAAGCGAGCGACGATTGTCATGCAACGACCGCGTCTCCAATCCGCGCGCACTTTCGTCCGGACTTGTGGAGACCGAACCGGCCCGTGCTAGCGTCTTTCGCGGAGGTCGTGGTGAACGCTCGAAAACGTCGACTTTTGGCAGCCTTGGGAACCACCCTGATCACGCTCGTCTCGCTCGTGGATTGCGTCGGCGACGATCCGAACGACGTCCCGGACGCCAACTCGCCAACCGATGCGGGAACGGACTCCGCCTCGGTGGACTCGGCCGTCCCCCTAGACGCGACCACGGCGGATACCGCGCCCGAGGCTACGGTGGACGCCGGCGCGTGCGACCTCGCGAAGCCTTTCGGAGAGCCCACGCTGGTGAGCGGCGTCGTCAACACGACCTCCCTCGACGACGGCTTCTGGCTCTTGCCCGATGGCCTCACCGCGTACATCTCGACCCAACGCCCGGACGCCGGCTCGGACATCGGAATCTTCTCCGTGAAGCGCGCGACCGTGGACGCGCCCTGGGCGAACTTGGTCGCCGAGCCTGCGGTCAACGGGGCCGGACAGGCGCGCCAACCGATGCTCACCGCCGACGGCAAGACCCTCTATTTTCAGCGTGGTGGAGGCGGCGCACCGCAGGAAGTGTGGACGTCCACGCGGGCCAGCACCCAGGTCGTCTTCGGCACACCTTCGATCGCGAGCGCCCCGCTCAACGTGCCCTCGTCGACCAACCTCGCGACCTGGGTCTCGCCCGACGGCAAGGTGCTCTGGCTCTCGTCGAGCCGTCCCGGGAGCGCGGCCACCGACATCTACCGCACCGTGCTCGGCTCGGGTGGCTTCGGCGTGCCCGAGACGGTCCCGTCGCTCAACTCGTCCGCCGAAGACGCCGCCCGTGCCACACCGGACGAGCTGCAAGCCTTCGTGACCTCGAGCCGTAGCGGCGGCAAGGGCGGCAACGACCTCTATTACGCGAGTCGCCCGTCCACGCAGGTGGGGTTCGCGCCTCCCGTCCCGATCGACAGCGTGAACACGTCCGCCCAGGAAAATGGGCTGTTCGTCTCGGACGACGGCTGCGCGCTCTACTTCTCGCGCACGCCCGGCCCGCTCGGCAACTACGACATCCTGGTGGCTCGCCGTCCCAAGTAGTCGGGCTCGCGACCTCGACCTCACGCGCGCGCGCCTGGTCACGTCACGCTCGGGCGAGCGCCTCTCCGAGAGCGCGCGAGAACGCCAACGGCGCCTCGAGCGGGATGGAGTGGCCGACGCCCGGAAATCGCACGACGTGCGCATTTTTCCAGGACGCGGCGAGGGCGATCTGCCCCGCGGCCGGGTACATCTCGGAGGCGTCCCCCACCATCACGGTGACGCGCGCCTCGGTGGTGTCGAGCGCGCGTCGGAAGTCGTAGTACTCGTCCAGGTAGGCGCGCAGACAGTCGACGTAGGCGGTCCAGTTCTGGACCGGGAAGACGAGCTTGGCGACGGGCTCGTGACGCAGGAGCGAGGTCGTCTGCTTGAGCCACGAGGGCTTGAAGGCGCTGCGGCAGAAGGTCGCGAAGGCCGCGCGCATGCGCATGCGTAGCCCGGACGAGAGCGCGTCGAACGACAAGTGGCGTCGCGGCTCGACCTCTTCCAGGAGCGATCGGAGATCGGCGAAACGCCCGGGCTGATCCGGCCCGAAGAGCCCGTGTTCGTAGTCTTCGGTGTTGTGGATGAGCGCGGCTTGATCGACGTGCACGTAGTGCGAGACGCGTGAGAAGCCGCCCGCATCGGCCAGGGCGAGCGCGGTGAGCGCGCCCATCGAGAGACCGCAGAGCCGCACGCTCGGCTCTCCCAAGTGATCGAGCAAATCGGCGACGTCTTCGGCGTGGTTGCGCACCACGTCGCGGTGCGCGTAGGGCACCCGATGCGAGGTCCCGAAGCCGCGCAAATCGGGCATCACGAAGCGAAATCGCCTCGCCAGCGGCAGCACCGAGGGCAGCCACATGCGCCCGTGCATGCCGAACCCGTGGAGCATGACCACGGTCGGGCCGGAGCCGAAACGATGGACTCGAATTTCGCGACCGTCTCGGAGGCGCACCTTGGACATGAGCGCGCGCAACCTAGCACCGTCTTCCCGGAAATTCGCACGGTTCACGTGCCCCGGCGCGACCGAAGTCATGTACGCTCCCCGGGTCCGCCTTTCGCCACCATGCAGGACTCGAAAAAGACACGCACGCCCTCGGAACGTGAGCGCGAGGCCCCTCCGCCCACGGTGATGCACGGCCGCGGCAACGAGCAACACACGGAGCGCTTCGGCAGCCCGCTCGAGCCCGAGAAGAGCCCGGCGCTCCCTCCCGAGGCGCGCGACGAAGACGACGACTTGCGCCGTCCCGCCGTGCGACGCCTGAGCGACGAACGCGCGCTCGCCGAGGGAGGCATGGGCGTCATCACGGTGGCGCGCGACCGCTCGCTCGGGCGCGAAGTGGCGGTCAAAACGCTGCATCGGCACCTCTCGGCCGAAGCACCGGTGCGCCGGCTCTTCCTCCGCGAAGCGCACGTGATGGGTCTGCTCGAGCACCCGCACATCGTGCCCGTCTACGACGTGGGCGAGCGCGAAGACGGCCGCGTGTGCCTGCTCATGAAGCTCATCGAGGGGCGCACGCTCTCCTCGATGGTGCGCGCCCTCCCCAAAGGGCCGTTCGACACCGGCACGCTCTACATGCTGCTCGAGGTGGTCACCAAGGTGTGCGACGCGCTCTCGTACGCGCACGACCGCGGGGTGCTCCACTGCGACGTGAAGGCCGCCAACGTGATGGTGGGCGAGTACGGCCAGGTCTACCTGACCGACTGGGGCATCGCGCGCTTCGAGGCGCAATCGCCGCTCACGGTCTCCGGTGCGGGCGCGCACGGGGAGTCCATCTTGCCGCCCGCGCCTCACGGCGAGGCCACCCAAGGGGTGGTCATCGGCACGCTCGCCTACCTCGCGCCGGAGCAGGCTCGCGGGGAGCGCTCGACCCTCGACGCGCGCGCGGACGTCTTTTTGATGGGCGCGATGCTCTACGAGATCCTCGCGCGTAGGCCGCCCTACCCCACCAGAGACCCCAACGAAGCCATCGCGCTCGCGCGCTCGTGCACGTTCCCGAAACCGAGCGCGGTCACGTCGGCGGCCGCGGTTCCGGCCGAGCTCGAGCGCATCGTGCTGCGCGCCATGGCCAAAGAGCGCGCCGATCGCTACCCCACCGTGCGCGCCATGCGCGACGATTTGCAGCGTTTTCTGCGCGGAGGCGCCGAGTTCCCGCGCGAGCACGTGGCGGTCGGCACGGTTATCGTGCACGAGGGCGACCCGGGCAATGCCGCCTACATCGTGGCGGAAGGAAAATGCGAGGTCCGCAAGCGCGTGCCCGGTGGCACCGTGGTGGTGAAAGAGCTCGGCCCGGGCGACGTCTTCGGCGAGATGGCCATTCTCACCGCCGGTCCGCGCACGGCTTCGGTGGTCGCGGTGGAGCCCACCACGGTGCTCGTGCTCACCGCCGAGGCTCTCGAGGACGAGCTGGCCGCGCTGAAGCCGTGGATGGCCACGCTGCTTCGGACACTCGCGCGGCGCTTCCGCGAGGCCGACCAAAAGCGCGCGACGGCTCTCACCGCGCCGAGCCCGGTGCGCCTCGCCAACTACTTCTTCACGCGGCTGTCGACCTGGGGCGTACCCGTCGAGGGCGGCGGCGTGTCGCTCGCGTGGTCGCAGCTCTCGCGTGAGCTCGAGGCCGAGCTGAACGTGCCGGCCCTCTCGGCCTGGCAGCTGGTCTCGCTCTTCCACTTGTTCGAGCTCGACGTCTACGCGGACAAGGTCATCATGCGTGATCCGGCCAAAGTGCGCGCCTTTCTCGCCAAAGAGCTGCGCATCGACCAGCCTCCGCCCACCCAGTCGTCTCCCTGAGCGCGAGCGAGCTCAGAAGACCGACCAGCCGGTCAGCGTGGTGAAGCGGTCGAGGGCCTCCACACCGGCGACGCTGTTGCCGCTCTTGTCGAGCGCGGGTCCCCACACGCAGAGGCAGCCTCGCCCGGGAAGCACGGCCAAGATCCCTCCGCCCACGCCGCTCTTGACGGGAAGCCCCACGCGGTAGGCGACTTCACCGGCCGCGTCGTAGGTGCCGCACGTGAGGAGCACGGCGTTCAAGCGTTTGGCCATGCTGCGCGAGAGGAACGCCGAACCGTCGGCGCGCGTTCCGTGGCGCGCGAGGAAGAGCCCCGCCCGCGCGAGGTCCTTGCAGCTCATCGCGAGGGAGCACTGACGGATGTACTCGGCGAGCACGGCCTCGACCGGGTTCTCCAGGTTGCCGTAGCTGGCCATGAAGTGCGCGAGCGCCGCATTTCGGTGGCCGTGCGCGGCTTCGGAGGCCGCGACCACGTCGTCCACGTCGACGTCGGGATTGCCGCTCTCCGCGCGCACGAGGTCGCGCACGATCGAAGAGGCGCGCCCGCCGGTGAGCGAGAGCAACCGGTCCACGACGACCAGCGCGCCCGCGTTGATGAAGGGATTTCTCGGGATGCCGTGCTCGTACTCGAGCTGCACGAGCGAGTTGAACGGATTGCCCGAGGGTTCGCGCCCGACCCTCGTCCAGAGCGCGTCGCCGTCTTTCTCGAGCACGAGAGCCAGCGCGAACGCCTTCGAGATGCTCTGAATCGAAAACACCGTCTCGAAGTCTCCGCAGCCGAGGACCTCCCCCTCGAGCGACGCGAACGCGATCCCGAAGCGCGAGGGATCGACCCGTCCGAGCTCCGGGATGTACGTCGCGACGCTGCCGCGCGCTGCGGCCGGCCGCGCCTCCGCGGCGACTTGCTCCAGCACGTGCATCAGGTTCATCGACGACTCCGTTCGTCCTCGTGCGAACGCCTCGGGGACACGAGCTCGAAACTCGCCGCGACTCAGCCGTGCGAAGGCACGTAGTCGGCGAAGCTCTCGCTCGGCTGCAGGCTCTCGTAGACGCGGGCGCGGGCAATGCGCACGCGGTCGTCGCCGAAGCGGGTCTGGGCGCCCTCGGCCAGCCATTGGGCGAGGCGCTCCGAAGTGGGCGTGAACGGAAACACGGCGATCTTGATGCCGCCCGGGCGCTCGTTGTGGGCGCCGAAGAGCTTTCCGTCGTGCACGGGAGGCGCGTTGCCCAAGTGGCCGAGGGTCTCGCGGCGCGAGGCGACCAGCGTGGTGCCGAGGCGCTCCAGGTCTTCACGCGTCTCGGCGTACGAGGTGTGCCCGAGCGCGAGCGAGTGATCGAGCAGGTGGAAACACGGGTCGAGCAGCTCTTCGTGCACGCGGTCGAAGTCGACCACGAAGCCTTCGCGGTCGAGCTCTTTCGCCTCGAGCACCACCTCGAAGCGCCAGGTGTGGCCGTGCAGCGAGATGCACGGGCCGCGATGGCCGCGCACGTGGTGAGCGAAATGGAGGTGGATGCCGCAGCTTGCGCGATACACGAATTCGCTCCTTTTCAGCCCCGGTAGACGACGCGCGAGACGTCGTTCTCGCGCAAGACGAGCTGGGTCAGCTTGCCGCCCTTGGCCGCGAGGCGCGGCTCGATCTGGTTCCAGATCCAAGTGACGAGCACCTCGCTCGTGGGGTTCTCGAGGCCGGGCACGTCGTTCAAGTAGTGGTGGTCGATGAGGTCGCGCGAGGGCTTCATGGCCGCGTCGATCTCCGAGAAGTCGAACACCCAGCCGGTCTCCGGATCGAGGCGGCCTTCCACGTGGATGTCCAAGTAGAACGCGAGGCCGTACACGTTGCTGCACGGGTGACCTTGCGGCACCTTGGGCAGGCGACGCGCCGACTCGAAACGCACGGTCTGGATGAGCTCGTAGACGCCCGACTTTTCCGAATGACTCGACATCGAGCGGACTCTTAGTCCTTTTCTCGGCGTGTCGAGGGAAAAAGCGCGCTTTTTGCGCCGGTCGCTCGCGTACGTCGGCAGGTGGCGCTCGAAGGACGGCGCCTCAGAACATCACGCCGTCCATCAGGTAAAATCCGAAGGGAAAGCTCGGGCTCACCTGGGCGGCGTCGGGTGAGTACGCAAGCTCGGCGCGGAAGAGCGCCTCGTTCAGCTGCACGTAGAGCGCACCGCCCGTGCCCCAGTGCAAGCGCCACAGCTCACCGTCGCGCGGGTCGGCTTTGCCGAGCGACACGAAGGAGCGTCCCGCGTCGAAGAAGAGCGCGTGCCCGATGCGGAACTTCTGCCCGAGCACCTTGGTCCACGGGTACATGAAGCGGAGCTCGGAGTTGCCGGCGACCTTCACCAGGCCTCCGAAGCGACCGGCAGGCACGCCGCGCACGCCGAGCGCTCCGCCGAGCAGGTCGAACGTACCGAAGCTGCCTCCCGTGATGTAGTCGTAGTAGGCCGCGTTGCCGACGATGTAATCGCCGAGGAAACGCACCGCGAACACGAACGGTCCGCCCAGGTGGAAGTACTTGCGGAACGTGGTGTCGAAGGCGAACGAGCGCACCTCGGTGGAGGTGGGCACGGCCATGGACACCCGCGCGCCGAAGAGGTGGTAGGCGCCGGTCTCCGGCATGGTCTCGTCGTCGCGAGAGTCGTAGATGAGCCCGACCTGCGGCACGAACGCGATGTGGTGGTTCACGCCGAGGATGGGCGCGTATTTGCCCTTCGCGAGCCCCTTCGCGTCGAGGTCGAGCTGGCTGCCTTCGTACGGCTCGGGGTTCGTGTAGCGAACCTGCAATCCGAGCGCGACCTCCCATGGGCCGTCGAAGTCGTACTCGGCGAAGAGGCGCGCGCTGAAGTCACGCGTGGCGTAGCGGTACTTGTTGCCGAGCGGCAGCGTGCCGGTGACGGGATCGATGTCGACCGGGGCGCGGTTGCCGATGCCGAAGTACGGCCGGTTGATGGTGCGGTCGTAGGTGAAGCCCGGACCGAAGCGCCAGTCGGTGTCCAAGAAATCCGGGAGGTCGACGCGCAGACGCGCCGCCTGCTGCACGATCTCGCCGTCGCGCACGGAGAGCGAGACGAGCCCCGACGCGAACCACTGGTGCGGGTAGTAGCCGGGCTTCACGTGGCTGACCGCGCCGGCGAGACCGAACATGAAGCCGATGTCGCTCGAGCCGCCGAGCACCGGGAGCACCGCCGGGTGCGTGCCCTCTTCGGTCTCGTCGTCGTGCCCGGTGCCGTGGTGGAACGCGCCCTTGTCCGCGTGGGCGTTGCTGGTGCGCCCGACCTTCTTTTTGTGGACGATCTCGTCCGAGGGCGGCTTCTGCGGGGCAGCTTCTGCGGGCTTCGAGCTCGGGCTCGCGGTCACCGCGCTGGCACTCGGAGGCGCTGCGCCCGGAGCGTTCGGAGCGTTCGGGGCGCCCGCAGCGTTCGGGACAACGGGGCTCTGGCTGGCGTCGGGCTCGTCCGCCCACACCTCGCGGGAAACGGATGTCGCGCCTAGAGCCGCCGCCAAGCCGGCCCACACCACACCGCGAAACCCACGAAGCAAGATGGTCGCCCCTCCGAGAAGTCGAGCAAAGAAATGCCCGAAAGCCGCAGCTTACACACGCGTACGGACCAATGGGAAAGGTCTTCCTCGCGGCAAATCACGAATCACGAGTGGCGTGCGCTGTCTCGAGCTACGGCGTGCGGAGCACGACACTCGCCTTGGCCGGACGGGCGTGCGGGCCGGGGTGCGGCCTCACGAACGAGACCACCATCTGCACGCACAAGCCGACCACCACCAGCAGCGGGAGCCAGAGACTCGCGCGCGCGCCTGCTCGCGGAGCTCCCTCGTGGCCGGTCGAACGATTCTCGGAAACCTGGGGGCGGTTCTCGGCCGCATCCCGAGGTTCGCCACCACGCGAGGTCGCTCTCGTGCGCTGGGCAGCCAGCTCGGCACGAGCCTCGGCGAGCTCACGCTCGAGCGACGCATTTCGCTCGAGCGCGGCACGCAGGGCATCGCGGTAGCGAGGGCTCGGCGAGCTCATCACCCCCGAGAATACGCCCCCGCCCACGAAAATGGCGAGCCTAGGCGGGTCTACGGGTCGAGCGCGCCTACGGGTCGAGGCCTTGCACCTTGACGGCCGAAAGCGCCGTCGAGGCGTCTCCGCCAGCTCCGAGTTGGAGCTTGTCGTTGCCACCCCAGCAGTACACCGTGCCATCCGTGAGCTGGGCGCACGAGTGAGAGCCTTGCGCGTAGACCGCTGCCGCCGACGGAAGGTTGGGGACTACGGTCGGGTTCGACACGGCGACCCCTGGGGTTCCCGTGACTTGGCCCGTCTCGTTCAGACCCCAGCAATACGCCTTGCCGCCTTTGAGCCCGCAGGCCGAGTCGAGACCCGCCGAGTAGCTTTCGAAGCCATCGAGGAGCGGTGAGTCGCCCACCGGCAAGGTCTGGGGCAATCGGTCTTTGGTGAGCGCGTAGGTCGAGTTCTCGCCCCATCCGAACACGGTCCCGTTCGGGCGCACGGCGAGCGAGTAGGCGCCACCACAGTGGACGTCGCGCGCCTTCAGCGGGAGCGCCGTCAGCAATCCAGCCGTCCCCGAATCGGCGGATGCGTCGCCGAGCCTCGGGATCGCGGGGGACGAGGGATCCCACGCGCCCAGGATCGGGGTCTCGCCCGAAGCGGAGAGTCCGAGCAAGTACGTGGTGCCTACACAGAACGACCGGAGGCCTGCCGCCGGCAGCGCGTAGTCGGCGTCCACGTATTGACCGACGCAGCGGAGCTGACTTGCGGTGAGGTAGCAGCTCGTTCGTTGGCCGACGGCGATCGCGGTGGCGCCACCGTCGACGACGGGAAGAGGCATCACCTTGCCGACCGCCCCGGTGCCGAGTGGGCCGCTCGCGTTCTCGCCCCAACCGAACACCCGCCCCCGGTCGGAGAGCGCGATCGTGTACTCGTCGGACGCGCGAAGGGCGACGATCTTCTCGCCCGACTCGAGAGGCAGGTCTACCCGGGTCGGCTTCGCGACCACCATCCCCGCGGCCTGCCCTGCTTGGTGCGCCGAGTTGCTTCCCCAGCAAAAAACCGCGCCGTCGCGCCTGCGAAGCGCGCACGAGTGGTCGTACCCGAGGGCTATCTCGAAAGGCAGAGACGGACCCGCGTCGGTCGCGTTGCCGTCGGTCACGCTGCCGTCGGTCACGCTGCCGTCGGTCGCGTCGGTCACGCCGCCGTCGGTGCTCGCCGGGGGCGGATCGCAGGTGCCGTCGTCTTCGCAGCGCACCGAGACGCACCGCCCACGCGAGCAGGTTTCGTCCGCGCCACAGGGCACGCCGCGGCAGGCATCGGCGAGCAGCACGGGCAGCACGAGCTTGGTGGACGAGACGTATTTGCGCACGCGGCGCGCCGTGATGCAGCGCTTGTCCGTGGGGCCCGTGCAGTCCTCGGGCGGAATGCCTACGCCCGCCACCACCTTGATGGCCACCTCGCCCGTGTCGTCGCCGCTCGGGACCACCACGAGTGATCCGATGAAGGCCTCACCGTTGCCGCTCTCGGTGCAGTCGGTGGTCTCCACCGCAGGTGGCCGCGAGGTGAGCGACTCGGCGGTCTGCGCGAGCGTGCCCACCACGATGGCCGAGGTGACGCGATCGGCGCAGCGCAGATCGGTGCGGACCTCGAGCGTGATCTGTGTGGGCTCGCGACACGCGCCCGAGAGCACCCCGGTGGTCGCACTGGCAGCGACGAGCAGCGCCAGCGTGGACACCAGCGCGCGGCGTGAAGACCTGGAACGAAGCATCGTGCGCAGCATGAAGACCCTCAGAACCTGACCAGCGGCCCGCTCACTTGACCCAGCGTTCCCGTATCCGGAGAGGCTTGTGTGTTGGCGATCACCAGCACGGCCACCGTCCCCACGGCGACCGCCGTGACCACGCCCCAGAACAAGGGCTTCGCGTAGAGAGGCGGCTTCGACGTGGGATGGAGCTCGATCTCGGTGCGCGCGTGGGTGGTCAACACCACCGACTTTTCCGCGTCGTCGTAGCCGTCTTGGTGCACCACCACCCGGTGCTCGCCGACCAACAGCGGACGTTCGACCGGCGGCTGACCGAGGTTTTGACCGTCCACGAGCACGCTCGCCCGAAGCGGCCCGCGCACCACCAAGAGGCCCTCGGCCGGACGGCTCGGGTGCAGCGTCACCTCCACGCGGGTCACCTGGCCACCACGCAGGTCCACCGTCTTGGTGAAGGCGTAATAGCCCTCGAGCGACACGTCGATGCGCGCTTCGCCCGCGTTGAGGTGAACCGTCTCGCCGGTGACTTGTCCCATGACGCGGTCGCGCACCACGAGGCGCGCGCCGGGCACGTCGCAGGTGACCACGAGGTCGCCCACGCGGGAGCGAACGTCGGCCACCAGCTTGTCGATGCCCGGCACCTTGGCGCGCACCTCGGGAGGCGCGGTGCGCGAGAACTGCTCGAGATCGACCAGCGCCTCGGGGAAGCGACCGAGCGCCTGCTTGGAGCGGCCTCGGTTGTAGAGCAGCGCCGGATTGGGCGAGAGGGCGTAGGCCTGCGTGTAGAAGTGGATGGCGTCTTCGTGGCGGAGCGCATCGAAGGCCTCGTCTCCCTTTTGTTTGAGCTTGGCCGACTCGCTCTCGTTCGCGCTCGCGTCCCCGGCCGGCTCGGCGGCGTGAGCGACCTTCGCCTCGCCGAGCGAAATCGAGGTCAGGACGAGCGCGAGGGTGAGCGAGATCGCTCTGCGTTGGACGATGTTCATAGGCGTGCGGGAACGGTGGACGTCGGCGCGACGGGCTTGGTCGCGGCGCTCTTGGCCGGCGGCGGCGGTGCGCCCACGGACTTCGGGTTGGTCGGATGGGGGGCGGTCGCGAGCGGCTTGGCGGACGCGGACGAAACGGGAACGGCCGGCTCGATCGCCACGCTCGCATCCGCGGAGGAGGGCGTGGCCGAAGCCTGCGTGAGCGAGGTGACCGCGCTCGGCGAGGCACTCGGTAGTGACGCGCTCGCGCTGACGAGACCGGCTTCGCCACTCGCGCCGGCACCTGCACCTCCGGAACGCGACGCCACGGCGAGGGCGATACCCACGCCGAGAGCGCCCACCCCCACGAGCGCCGCGAGCGCGAGGCGGCCGCGACCCGAAGCCGGAGGCGGCACGTCGGACAAGGTGGTGGCCGGATCCGCGGGAGGGGCGTCGGTGTTGCGCGTGACCGGCAAGACGGCCTGGGTGGCGCGTAGCTCGTCCACCGGTTCGTCCACGCTGGCCGAGGGCACGAGCCTCACCGAGGGCTTCGGGTCCACGTGGCGCGCGTGCTCGGCACGTCCCGCGCCCAGCGCATGGCCGAGCTCGGCGCCGTCGCGGTAGCGCAGCTCACGGTCTTTCGAGAGGCAGCGCATCACGATGCGCGTGAGGTCTTCGGGCAGATCCGGGCGCACCTCGGCGAGCGGCACGATCTCGGACTCGCGCACCATGGCGGCGAGCGCGAGCACGTTGGGCGCGTCGAACGGAGGCCGTCCCGAGAGCAGCTCGTAGAGCGTGGCGCCCAGGCTCCACACGTCGGCGCGAGCGTCCACGTCACGCGACGAGGACATCTGCTCGGGCGCCATGTAGAGCGGCGAGCCCATGGCCACCGCGCTCTTGGTGACGCTCGAGTCGGGCAGCTTGGAGACGCCGAAATCGAGCACCTTCAAGACCCGGCGGCCGACGGGCATGTCGGCCAGGAACAAGTTCTCCGGCTTGATGTCGCGGTGGACGATGCCGAGCGCGTGCGCCGAGGCGATGCCCTCGCAGGCCTGGCGCGCCCAATCGGCCACCTCGGCGGCGGGCAAGGGGCCACGCGCGGCGAGCTCGTCGCCGAGGTCGCGGCCCTCGAGGTACTCCATGACGATGTACGGCTCGCCGGTCTCGGTGCGGCCGAAGTCGAACGCGCGGCACACGTGCTCGTTCTTCACCTTGGCGGCCGCGCGCGCTTCGGTCAGAAAGCGCCGAGCCGAGGCCTCCGAAGGGACGCCGAGCAGGAACTTGATGGCCACCCGCTCGTCGAGCTCGACGTGGGTCGCCGCCACGATGAGCCCCATGCCCCCCTGCCCCAGCACGCGCTCGACCCGGTACTTGTCCGCGAGCACGTCTCCTGGTTTGACCGGCCCCACGATCATGGACATGGATTTTCGATACGCCCGCGCACGCGTGCACGATAGCGATCCGCGGCCCCCTTCGCGACACCAATTATGCGCCAGACCGCGAAGCTTTCGCGAGCTTTTCGCCCATCTCTTTTGCTCCTTCCCGCTCGCGTCGCTCGGATGACTATGGACCGCGCGAGGTTTCGCTCTCGGTCTCGCGGGACCCCGTCGCGTCCGATCGTGCGGTTATCGCTTCCGGTCGATCGCGTATCGCCGCGAATCTTCTCGCGCCGTGCTGGTAGGCTCGCTCTCGGTGAGCGGAATCGAGCGTTGGTTCGGGGTTGGTTCGTTCTTCGGGCCGGGCATCGTGGTGGCGGTCGTCCTGGTGGCGGCGCTCGCCGTGGTCTTGCCGCGCGCGCAGCGTGGGCGGGTGGCCGCGCCGCTCGTCTTGATCGGCCTTCACTTTTTGCTCGAGCTCGTGGTGCTCCTGCTCCCGAAGGGCACCTTCTCGAGCCGCACGCTGGAAGTGCTGGGCGTCTTTTTGCTCGCGCTCGCGCTGGGCAGAAGCGCCTTCTTGCTGGTGGTGGACGGGGTGCTCTCGGCGCGCCTCGGGCGCACCATCCCGCGCATTTTCCGGGACGTCATCCAGAGCTGCGTGTACCTGGCGGCCGGTCTCGTGGCGCTTCGTTTCGCCGGGGTCGAGCCGGGCAGCATCCTGACCACGTCGGCGCTGCTCACCGCGGTCATCGGCTTGTCGCTGCAGGATACGCTGGGCAACCTCTTCGCGGGCATCTCCATCCAGATGCAGCGCCCGTTCGAGGTGGGCGACTTCGTGCAGTTCGATCCGGACGCCAAGCTCATCGGGCGGGTCATCGAGATCAACTGGCGCGCCACCACGCTGGTCACGAACGACGAGATGGAAGTCATCGTGCCCAACGCCGCGCTCGCCAAGGCGCCCATCCGCAACTACACGAAGCCGAGCCCGGTCGCGCGCCGCACGGTGCAGGTCTCCTGCGGCTACGACGTGCCGCCCGAGCGGGTCCGCAGCGTCTTGCTCGCCGCGCTGGTCGAGACCCCCGACGTGCTGACCGAGCCCGGGCCTTCGGTGATCACGGCGGCCTTCGGCGCGAGCGGCATCGACTACCAGGTGCGCTACTTCACGCGCGCCTTCGAAGCGCGCGACGTCACCGACTCGGCCGTGCGCGAGCGCATCTGGTACGCCCTCCGGCGCGCCGAGATCGCCATTCCCTACCCGCGCAGTGACGTGCACCTCCACGAAGTCTCCGCCGAGCGCGACACGCACAGGTCCGAGCAGAAGCGCGGGGAGGTCGAGCAGCGCCTGCGCGAGGTCGATTTTCTCGCCGTGCTTCCCCAAGAGGCCCTCGCGCGTCTGGCCAAGCGCTCGCCCACCAAGGTCTACGCCCCGCGCGAGATCGTGATCCGCCAAGCCGCCCCGGGCGACGCCATGTACCTCATCCTGCGCGGCGAGGTCAGCGTGCTCGTGGGGCGCGCGGGCAGCAGCACCGCCGAAGTGGCGCGCCTTCGTGCGGGCAGCTTGTTCGGCGAGATGTCGCTCATGACCGGTGAGCCTCGCGCGGCCTCCGTGCAGGCCATGACCGAGACCGAGGTGCTGGTGGTCGGCAAAGAGGTCTTCGCCGAGATCGTCGCCACCGACGCGGACGCGCTCGAGCGCATGACCCGCATCCTCGCCGAGCGCCAAGATCAGCTCGAGTCCCACCTGGCCGCGCGCGCCGCCAAGAGCGATGCCCGCGCCATCGAAGAGCGCACGAGCGCGCTGCTCGGCCGCGTGCGGGACTTCTTCAAGATGCGGTGAGCGTCTGCGGTCTCGGGCGCGACGCCTCGCCTCAACTGTCCGTCACGGTATCCAGCACCGAGTCGATCGCGTTCGCGACCGGGCTTTCGTTGCCGAGTGGCGGCCGCGGCTTCCGGAGAGAGCGGGCAGTGCCCGAATTGGAACAGGCGCCCCGTGACCTTCTTGACCGCGCCCTTCCACGCGTACTCGGCGACGCCGTAATTGTTCTCGATCCGTGTGATGCCGAACGGCCCGATGGAGGGAAGGAACGTGCTGCGAAAGCCGAGGTGCTTCACGCTTCCGTTGGCCACGTCGATCTCGGCCACCGTTCCGCACTTCTTCTCCGAGCTGCTCGCCGGACCCTGCTACGGAACGAGCCACCAACTGTTCCCTCGAGTGACGAACATTTGGTCCGTTCCAATGAGGGCATCCTCTTCAAGGTACCCGACCACGGCTCCGAGAACGCCCGGTGGCGTCTCTCTGGTCGCGTGTCGGGGCTCGTTCCCGAGCATCGCGCGCTTTCGAGCCCGAGCGGCGCGAGCTCGAGGCCCGAAGCCGCGACGTGCGCCTCCGGTGGCCTTCACCGACCTGCCCGAAGCTCCCTTCGACTTGCCCGAAGCCTCCCAAGCGGCGCCCAGAGCTTCCCACACGGCCGGGCGGCTTCGTGAGCGACGCCGCACCCTTCGTGAGCGGCGCCGACGCTTCCCAACCTCGACGACCCTCGATTTTTCCCGACAAAAAGGCATCGTGCTCGAGTCATGGAGCCTGCCGGGCGCACGAACAGGCCGAAAATCCGGCCTACGAAGGCCTCGCGGCGGCTCATGAAGCGATCACGCGAGCTGGGAAGCTGCTTTTGGCCAGAAATGCGCGCCGAATCAGCCCGCGGACGAACCTCTCCTCGAAATGAGCACGGCGGCGTCGCTGCAGGGGCACTGCTCGAGACGCCGCCGTCTTGGGTCGAAGCGTGTGGGGAGCTCAGGAGAGCGTGCTGCGCGAGCGCTTCTTCTTTTTCTTCGCGACACGAACGACGGACGTCTCGGTTTCGCCTTCGCTGGTCGGCTCTTCGGCGCGCGAGTGCCGGTTCGCGAGCCCGAGCGAGATCAGGAAATCACGCCGTTTGATCACGCTGCGCGCGGTCTTCGACCACTCCTCGTACCACGCGCGAAGTGCGAGGGTCGCGCGCTCCCGCGCCGATTCGTCGCCCCCGGTCGGCTCGGGAATCGCCTGCACCTTGAACGACTTGGCGACGCGGAGCGCCTCCCGAAGTGCGCCGCGCTTGGCCTTGTCGATCGAGCGCGTGGCCAAGAGCTTCACGGCCCGTTGATCGGCGTCGCGCGTCGCGGCGGGGCGGCCCTTGCCGCTCTCCAGTGCGTCGATCCGATCGAGGAACTTCTCGACGTCTACCAGGGCGGCGATGCCGGTCTTGGCGACGAGGCCCTCCATGACGAACGTCCATTGTTCGGGGAAGCGCCGCTGGAGCGCGGCATCGGCGAGGTCGAAGCCGCTCTCGTCGAAGTCGTCCACGTATTTGATGGCGGCGGCTACTGCCGGATCGGCTGGCCCGCCCTGGAGCGTCACGATGGGCACGTCAGGCCGGTACCCCGAGGATTGCTGCAAGAGCGTCCACCCCTCGACGTGGTCCGCATTGCTGTACCCAACCGCGGCCATCCGCTGCGCGATTCCGGCCCGGGTCACTCCGCGGAGCAACTTCAGCGCGCGGTTCGGGGTCTGATCGAGCGTGCTGTCACTGACGGATTTCGCGAGCTTTTCCGCAGGAACGGGCGGCGCGAA
This sequence comes from Polyangiaceae bacterium, assembly GCA_965225775.1. Lineage (GTDB taxonomy): Bacteria > Myxococcota_A > Polyangia > Polyangiales > Polyangiaceae > JAAFHV01. The sequence goes on from OZ245328.1 coordinate 1,651,136, forward strand.
AACCGCCGGATCGGACGAGGTCGAGGGAGCGGAGGCAGACTTCTTCTTGGCGGCCATGCACGTTGTCTCCAAGGCAACGGGAGCCACTCGAGCCCCCCGGTTCGGACTCCAAGGGTCGTCCAGGACGGAGGGACTGGGAAGAGAAAACGGACGAGCTCTCGACCACGTTAGACCTTACAAGGCGGTTACCGCGGACAATTGCGTGGTGCGCTTCTGCGCCCGTGGGGTACTCCCAAACGCATCTACCTACGACGGGAGTGCCCACGATGAGCCGGCAAGTTCCTGGCAACGTGGGGCGCCGATTCGCGCCTTCAAGCGGCAACGGGCCACACCAGCGTGTGGAGCACGATCCTACAATGAAAGCCCCAATCACCATCGGTCTGCTTGCCCTCGCACTCGGCGGCTGCGGCAAACTCGACGACTCGAGCCCCGACTCCTCCACGGACGCCGGTCTCGATGCCCCCGTCGGCTGCACGTACGTCACCTACGACGGAAGCACGGCGTTCTGTCCGCATGGCCAGCGGGGCTGCCCCTCCCGTGACGCCTGCAACAAATGCGCATGTGTCGATGCGTCGTATTCCCTCGGCCTCAATTGCACCACGCTCAACTGTCCGACGATGTGACTCCGCGTCTTCCGATGACCAGACGGTTCACCCTCGGCCTCTTTGCCCTCGCGCTCGTCGGCTGCGGCAAGCTCGACGAATCGAGTCTCGACTCGGGCAGCCCCGACTCCTCCACGGACGCCGGTCTCGATGCCCCTCTCGGCTGCACGTACACCGCGTTCGACGGCAGCACGGCGTTCTGCCCACTCGGCCAGCATCGCGGCTGTCCCTCTATCGACGCGTGCAACAAGTGCGGGTGTTCCGAAGGCACGGACGGACCGGTGGTCGGTTGCACCACGCTCAACTGTCCGACGATGTGACTCCGCGCCTTCCGATGACCAGGGGGCGCTCCGGCCTGCCCCCCCTTCCAACCGTAGAAACTGAGGCATACCCGTGTCCCGAACGATCCTCCTTCGCAGCTTTTCCCTCGTTCTCGCAGGCTCGCTCGCCCTCGCATGCAGCAGCACCACAGCGCCTTCGGACGCGTCGACCTCGGATGCCGCAGCGCCTGTCGAGGCGTCGACCCCGGATGCCGCGGTCGAAGCAAGCGTGTGCGCGAAGGCCGGCACAGTGTGTGTCGATCCGAAACAATGCTGCTCCCGGTTGTGCGACTTCGTTTCGGACGATCCGGACGGTCACTGCCAGTAGGTCCGAGGCCCCACACGCGAGTTCACTAGTGGAGCCGAGGGCGCTCGCCAGTAGCCCGCCGGGGGAACGCCCTCGCCAGTAGCCCGCGAAGTACCGCCACGCCCCGCCGTCGCGACGAACAAAACGGGCACGCGAGGGGGGAACGCCCTCGCACGTAGCCCTCGAGGTATCGAGCCGGACGGCAAATCGAGGCTCAAAAAGAAGACCCCGCATGGTACGAAACGCCATGGGGTCGAACGAAAATCGCGAAGGCCAGATCGTCGAGCAGACCGAGCTTCCCGACGGCCGAGTAGAGGTCGCCGCAGGAGTATCCCTCGAGGGCCGCCTCTACAACGAAGACCTCGCGCCCACGCCCATCGCCAAGCGCACCTGGTCCACCTACACCTTCGCGGCGCTGTGGATCTCCATGGCCCACTGCATCCCCACCTACATGCTGGCCGCCGGCCTCATCAAGGCGGGCATGAACTGGTGGCAGGCGCTGGTCACCATCTTGGTGGGCAACGTGATCGTGCTCGCGCCCATCCTGCTCAACTCGCACCCGGGCACCAAGTACGGCATCCCCTTCCCCGTCTTCGCGCGCTCGGCCTACGGCGTGAACGGCGCCAACGTGCCGGCCGTCATGCGCGCGCTGGTCGCGTGCGGCTGGTTCGGTATCAACGCGTGGATCGGGGGAAAGGCGCTGCACACCTTCTTCAAGGTGCTCTGGCCGGGCTGGGCCACGCTGCTCGGCGCGCCTCCCGCGGCCTGCGTTCCGGGTGAGCCGTGCAGCACGCTGCGCTGGCTCGCCTCCGGACACGCGCCCACCGAGTTCGTCGCGTTTTTGCTCTTCTGGGCGCTCAACATCCTCATCGTGTACCGCGGCATGGAGCTCCTTCGAAAGGTGGAGAACCTCGCCGCGCCGTACGTGCTCGTGATGACCGCCGCGCTGGTCGCTTGGGCCATTTGGAAGGCGCACGGCCTCGGCTCGGTCATGCACTCGGAAGGCAAATTCAAGACGTTCGGCTCGTTCTGGGTGATCTTCGTGCCCAGCGTGACCGCGATGATCGGCTTCTGGTCGACCCTCTCGCTCAACATGCCAGACTTCACGCGCTACGGAAGGTCGCAGCGCGAGCAGGCCATCGGTCAAGTGGTGGCGCTGCCCACCACCATGACGCTCTTCGCGGCCATGGGCGTCATCATCACCAGCGCTTCGCAAGAGATCTACGGCGAGGCCATCTGGGATCCGGTCGACCTCGTGGGGCGCTTCTCGTCGCGCCTCTTGGTCGCGGTCAGCATGTTCACCGTGGTGGTGGCCACCTTGGGCGTGAACATCGCCGCCAACGTGGTCTCGCCGGCGAACGACTTTGCGAACCTCGCGCCCAAACACATCTCGTTCAAGACGGGCGGGCTCATCACCGGCATCGTCGGCATCCTGATGATCCCGTGGAAGCTGCAAGAAGATCCCGAGGGGTACATCTACCGCTGGCTGCTCGGCTACTCGGGCGGGCTCGGCTCGATCGGCGGCGTGCTCATCGCCGACTACTGGCTCATCCGCAGGACGCGCCTGCACGTGCCGGATCTCTACCGCCGTGACGGTCGCTACGGCAAAGACCCGCTCGGCACCAGCGTGCCTGCCCTCGTCGCGACGCTGGCAGGCTGCATTTTGTCCTGGGTCGGCGCGGTGGTGCCCGCCCTGAAGGGCGTGTTCGACTACGCGTGGTTCGTGGGCGCGTTCGTCTCGGCCGGGGTCTACACGGCGCTCATGTGGTCCAAGCGGGAGCCGGCAACGGCAGCGACTCCCGCCAGGACTTGATGCGCCAAGAGTCGAAGCGCCGCGCTCAGAGCAGCGTGCACGCCTCTTCGAACTCGAGCCGCGGCTGGCGCGGGAAGACCTTGGACGCGTCGCCGTAGCCGAGGTTGCACAAGAACAGCGAGCGAAGCTTGGTGCCGGCGAAGAAGTCCTCGTCGACCTTCTTCGCGTCGAAGCCGCCCATGGGACCGCAGTCGAGCCCGTGGGCGCGTGCGGCGAGCATGAAGTACGCCGCGCCCAAGAGCGCGTTGGTGCGCGCGGGTACGGCGCGGGCTTCTTCGCTCTGATCGGCGAAGCGCTCGCGTGCGCCCGGCGAGTGCGCGAAGAGCTTGGGAAGCTTCTCGTGGAAGTCGAGGTCGTAGGCGAAGATGGCCGTGACCTTCGCGCTCTTCACCTTGTCCACGTTGCCGGCGGCGACGGCCGGGAGGAGCTTCTGGCGGGCCTCTTCGGTGCGCACGAACGCGACCCGGAGCGAGCCCATGTTCATGGCCGTCGGTCCCATGCGCGCCACGTCCCAGATGCGGCGAAGGAGCGCATCGGGCACGGGCTCGTCCCGGTAGAACGAATGAGTGCGCGCCTCGGTGAAGAGCGTCGCGAGGGCCTCGGGCGAAAGAGCGTTGGTCGACATGCGCACGAAATAAGACACGGCCGCCTCCAGCGGGAGACGGCCGCGATCGAACACATCGTTGTCGAGCGAGAACGAACGCGTGGGCTTCGCCCCGCGGTGCGCGCTCAGCGAAGCGAGAAGGTGCTGCGCTTGGCGAAGCGGCCGTCGCCCTTCTTGCCGAGGTACTTGCCGTGCTCGACGACGACCTTGCCACGGGAGAGCACGTGGGTCGGACCGCCCACGACTTCGCGACCCTCGTACGGGGTGTAGTCGGCGCGCATGTGCAAGGTGCTCTCGCTCAGCGTGTGGCGCATCTCGCCGTCCCACACGAGAAGGTCGGCGTCCGCGCCCACGGCCACGGTGCCCTTGTGCGGGTACAGGCCGAAGATCTTGGCGGGCGCGGTGGAGGTGATCTCCACGAAGCGGTTGATGTCGATGCGGCCCTGGCGCACGCCGCCGTCCCACAAGAGGTACATGCGCGTCTCGACGCCGGGCATGCCGTTGGGGATCTTGGCGAAGTTGTCGCGGCCGAGCTCTTTCTGCCCTTTGAAGCAGAACGGGCAGTGGTCGGTGGAGACGACCTGCAGGTCGTGGGTGCGCAGGCCGCGCCACAGGTCTTCTTGCATGTGCGCGGGGCGGAGCGCGGGCGTGCAGACGAACTTGGCACCCTCGAAGTCCGGACGCGCGAGATCGTCTTGGCTCAAGAAGAGGTACTGCGGGCACGTCTCGGCGTACACCGGGAGGCCACGGTCGCGGGCCTCGACCACTTGCTCGAGCGCGCGCTCGGCCGAGAGGTGAACCATGTAGACCGGCGCGTTGGCCATCTCGGCGAGGCAGATCGCGCGGAACGTGCCCTCGGCCTCCATGATCTGCGGTCGGGTGAGCCCGTGGTAGATGGGCGCGGTGTGGCCTTTGGCCAGCGCCTGCTGCACCAAGATGTCGATGGGGATGCCGTTCTCGGCGTGCATGCAGATGAGCGCGCCGATCTCCCCTGCGCGCTGCATCGCGCGGAAAATCTGGCCGTCGTCCACGTGGAGCACGCCCGGGTAGGCCATGAACATCTTGAACGAGGTCACGCCCTCTTTGACGATCTCGGCCATCTCGGGGACGGTCTGATCGTTCACGTCGGTCATGATCATGTGGAACGCGTAGTCGATGGCGGCTTTGCCTTCGGCCTTCGAGTGCCAGAGATCGAGCCCGGAGCGGAGCGCGGTGCCGCGCGACTGGATGGCGAAGTCGACGATGGTGGTGGTGCCGCCGTACGCCGCCGCGCGGGTGCCGGTCTCGAAGTCGTCGCTCGAGGTGGTGCCGCCGAAGGGCATGTCCATGTGCGTGTGCGCGTCGATACCGCCGGGCATCACGTACTTGCCCTTCGCGTCGATGCGCACGTCCCACGGGCCGGGAGGAGCCGCATTCGGCCCGAAAATGGCGGCGATTTTGCCGTCCACGATCGCCACGTCCGCCTGGTACGTGTCGACCGCCGTCACCACGGTTCCACCTTCGATGAGGGTCTTCGTCATGGAGCTACGATAGAAGGCCCGTACGTACGCACAATCAAAACCGAAACGCCGCGCTGCGTATGCCGGCCCGAGCGGTTCGCTTGCGCGACGCGTCGACGGGGTCGGCCTCCGAAGACGTCGCGTTCGGTCGCGCATCGGCCACTGGGCCGCGCCGAGCTCCCGAGGTACGGTGATGCGATGGCCGAAAAAGACGATCCGTCGGCGCTGCGTGAGCTCGCCAAGGCCTTGGCGAAAGTAGAAGAGATGCTCTCGTTCTTGCCGGACGGCGCCGCGAAGAACCTGGTCCTGAAGGTGGGCACGCTGCGAGGGCTCTTGCTCGAGCAGCGCGATCCGGCCTTCGTGCTGGTCGGGCGGCGTGGCGCGGGAAAATCGTCGCTCGTGAACGCGCTCTTCGGCGAGCGCGTGGCCGAGGTCGGTCACGTGGGCGCACGCACCGGACGCGGCACCTGGTACGCGCACGCTTCCGCCAAGGGCTCGCTGCACCTGCTCGACACGCGCGGCCTGCAAGAGGGCTCGCTGCCTACCGAGCCTGTCGATCGCAAAGACGCGCTTCAGTCGGTGGCGGTCGAGCTGAAGAAACGCGCGCCCGACGCGGTGCTCTTCGTGGTGCGCGCCCAAGACGTGGACAGCGCCATCGACGCCGACTTGAACGGTCTCGAGCAAGTCTTGGGCGACGTCGAGCGCGCCCATAGATTCCGCCCGCCCATCCTCGGCGTGCTCACCCACTGCGACCTCTTCGAGCCCAAACGCACGCGCCTTCATCGTCCCGACGAAGAGTCCGAAGAGGCCCTTCACGAGAAGCTCTCCTACGTGACCGAAGCCGAAGCCATGCTCGAGCGAAAGCTGAAGAGCCGCGGCCTCTTGGTCTCTCACGTGGCCGGCGTTCGCGGTGTCAGCAGTTACCTCTCGTTCGACAAAAACGGGAACGTGCGCGACGACGAGCGCTGGAACTTGGATGCGCTCTGCACGCTTCTCTACGCCCACATGCCCAACGCGGGGCGCGGCGCGTTCGTGCGTCTCTCTCAGGTGCGTGGCCTTCAGGAAGAGCTGGCGACGAACCTCGCGCAGGCGACCGCCGCGGTGTGCGCGGCCATCGCCATCTTGCCCATCCCGGTGGCCGACGCCATCCCCATCACGAGCCTGCAGGTCTCGCTGGTGGTCTCGACCGCGTGGCTCGCCGGACGCACCATCGACCGACGCTCGGCGCTGGAGTTTCTCGCGAGCTTGGGCGTCAACGTGGGCGCGGCCTTCGCCTTCCGAGAGGGCGCGCGGGCGCTCTTGAAGTACGTCTTCCCGGGAGGCGGCTCGGCCCTCTCCGGCGCGGTCGCCTTCGCCGGAACGCTCGCCATCGGAGCCGCCGCACGCGCGTACTACCTGCGCGGCGAGAGCCTCGCGGGGGCGAAAAAAGCCTACGACTCGGGCGAGAGCGACACCCGCGTCGTCGAAGAAGCGGCGCGTGTCGCCGAAGAGCTGGCCCCAGAGCCACGCGAGACGCCGGCCGATGCACCACGCGAGACACCGGCCGAGACACCGGCCGAGACGCCCGCGGATGCACCACGCGAGATGCCGCCTGCGCCCGTTCCACCCGACGCCGACGCCAACGGAGAGACCAAGCCTCGATGAGCACGCCCCCTTCCCCGGTCTCCCTCGCCTCCTCATTCGGCTCCGCATCCGCGTCCGCGGCGCTTTCGCACGAGACGCCCACGCGGGTGGTCTCGCGCGCCGAGCTCTCGGTAGAGAAGAGCAAGACCACCCAAAAGAGCGTGTTCCGGCGCGTCTACGCGGAAGCGCCGCTCGCGCTCACCACGCCGAAGAACCACGGACACGCGGCCTGGGCGTTTCCCACCGTGCTCGGTCCGGGCATGATCGACGGCGACGAGCATGCCTTCACGGTCGAGGTCGATCGCGACGCTTCGCTCTACGTGGGCTCGGTGGGCATCGCGCGGGCCTTCACCGGCACCACCACGCTGCGCCTCGAGGCCAAGGTCGCTCCGGGCGCGCTGCTCGTCTACGCCCCCGAGCCGCTCACCGGCGCGACCGGAGCGTTGCTCACGCAGCATCAGCGCTTCTCGCTCGCCGAAGGCGCGAGCCTTATCGCGGTGGACGCCATCTGCGAGGGTCGCCCGGCCACCGGGGAAAAATGGCGTTTCTCACGCTTGCGGAGCCGTCTCTCCGTGATCGACCGCGACGAGCTTCGTCTCGAAGAAGCGCAAGACCTCGACCCGCGCTCACACGACGTCGCGGCGCATTTTTCCGAGTACGGCGCGTTCGGTTTCGCGGTGGCGATAGGTCCACGCGCCAAGGCGTTTCGCGACGCGTGGCTCGCGCGTGAGCCCTCGGGCCGCGGCGATTTGCTGCTCGTCTCGGCCAAGCTCGGCGACGACGGCGCCACCGTGAGGCTCGCCGCCAAGAGCGCCGCCAAGCTCTCCGAAGAGGTGACGAAGCTCTTAGGAAACCTCGACGAAACGTTGGGAGACGATCCTCGATCCAGGAGGTCGTGGTGAACGCACCTGGCCTCCCGAACCTTGGGTGGCCATGCATCTGTCTCCTCGTGATCTCGACAAGCTCGTCCTTCATCAAGCGGGATTTCTCGCGCAGAAGCGTCTCGCGCGTGGTCTTCGGCTGAGCTACCCCGAGGCCGTCGCGCTCCTGGCCACGCAGCTGCTCGAGTGGATTCGCGACGGAAAGACCGTGGCCGAGCTCATGGATCTCGGTCGGCGCGTGCTCGGCCGAGCCGAGGTGATGCCGGGTGTGCCCGAGCTCCTCCACGAGGTGCAAGTAGAAGGCACTTTCCCGGACGGCACGAAGCTCGTCACAGTTCACGATCCGGTCGCGCTCGACCACGGAGACCTCACGCTCGCCCTCTACGGCAGCTTCTTGCCGGTGCCCGCGCCCTTCCCCGATGCGACCCCCGAAGAAGCCTTCACCCCGGGTGAGCTCGTGGCCGCGACCGAGGGGCCCATCGAGCTTGCGCCCGGGCGTCGTCGAGTCGTCGTCACGGTCACCAGCCTGGGCGACCGGCCCATCCAAGTGGGCAGCCATTTCCCCTTCGCCGAGGCCAACCGCGCCCTCTCGTTCGACCGAGAAAAAGCGGCCGGAATGCGCCTCGACGTGCCCGCCGGCACCGCCCTTCGCTTCGAGCCCGGCGAGATCCGAGAGGTCCCGCTGGTGGCCTTCGCGAGCTCGCCTGAGGCCGTACCGGAGCACCTCGCGTGAGCACGCTCTCGCGCAAGCGCTACGCCGAGCTCTACGGCCCCACCACGGGTGACAAGCTCGTGCTGGCCGACACCGGGCTCGTGCTCGAAGTGGAAGACGACCTCGGCTCCCCGGGCGACGAAGCGCTCTTCGGCGGCGGAAAAGTGCTGCGCGACGCCATGGGCCAGATGCCCGGCGCACGCGACGAAGACGCGCTCGATCTGGTGATCACCGGGGTGGTCCTTTTGGACGCGCGCTCCCCGGTCGTCAAATGCGACGTGGGCATCAAGCGGGGGCGCATCGTAGGCATCGGCAAAGCGGGCAACCCGCTCACCATGTCCGGGGTCACGCGGGGGCTCGTGGTGGGCGTCACCACCGAGGTGCTCTCGGGCGAAGGCCACGTGCTCACCGCGGGCGCCATCGACGCGCACGTGCACTTCATCTGCCCGCAGCAGGTCGACGAAGCGCTCGCGAGCGGCGTCACCACTTTCGTGGGCGGAGGCACGGGTCCGGCCACCGGCACGCTCGCCACCACCTGCACGCCGGGCATCGACAACCTGCGCCGCATGCTGCGCGCGACCGACCGCCTGCCCATCAACATCGGGCTCACGGGCAAGGGAAATTCAAGGCGCCCCGAGGGGCTCGGCGATCAAATTCGCGCCGGCGCGGTGGGCCTCAAGCTGCACGAAGACTGGGGCACCACGCCTGCGGCCATTCAGGGCTGCCTCGATGCCGCGGCCGACGAAGACGTGCAGGTCACGCTCCACACCGACACCTTGAACGAGTCCGGGTACCTCGAGGACACGCTCGCCGCCATCGGAGGCCGCACCATCCACGCCTACCACGCCGAAGGCGCAGGCGGCGGGCACGCCCCCGACATCCTCGCCATCTGCGGGCACGCGAACGTGCTCCCGAGCTCCACCAACCCGACCCGTCCGTACACGATCAATACGCTCGACGAGCATCTCGACATGCTCATGGTCTGCCATCACTTGAAGCGCGAGGTCCCCGAAGACATCGCCTTCGCGGAGAGCCGCATCCGCAAAGAGACCATCGCCGCCGAAGACATCCTCCACGACCTCGGCGCGATCAGCATGATCTCGAGCGACAGCCAGGCCATGGGACGCGTGGGCGAGGTGGTGACGCGCACCTTCCAGACCGCCGCCAAGATGAAGAGCGTGCGCGGACGCCTCGAGGGCGAGCGCGGAAATCACGACAACCTTCGCCTTCGCCGTTACATCGCCAAGATCACGATCAACCCCGCCATCGCCCACGGCATGTCGGCGCACCTCGGGAGCGTAGAGCCCGGCAAGCTCGCCGATCTCGTGCTCTGGAAGCCCGGTTTTTTCGGCATTCGGCCCGAGCTCGTGCTGAAGAGCGGCTTCGTCGCGTGGTCGCAAATGGGCGACGCCAACGCCAGCATTCCCACGCCTCAACCGCGCTTCATGCGGCCCATGTTCGGCGCGCTCGATCCCGCCGCGCAGGCGCTCGTGTTCGTCTCGCGCGCGGCCTTCGAGTCCGGCGTGCCCGAGCGCCTCGGCCTCGGCAAGACCGCGTTCCCCGTCGAAGGCTGCCGAAACCTGGGCAAGCGCGACATGGTCCTGAACGACGCCCTCCCGCGCATCGTGGTCGACCCCGAGTCCTACGAGGTCACCGCTGACGGCCAGCGCCTCACCTGCGCCCCCGCGCGCGTGCTCCCCCTCGCCCAGCGCTACTCGCTCTTTTGATCGTCTCGCTCTTTTGACCGCTCGTCTCGTCTCGTCTCGTCTCGTCTCGTCTCGTCTAGTCTCGCTACGGACTGCCTTCACGAAAGGATTCCTCGATGACCGCTCCCTTCCGCGTGCTCGCTCTCGCCGACTCCGGCTTTCCCACCGGCGGCTTCGCGCACTCCTACGGACTCGAAGCCCACACGAGCTTCGGCGCGGTAGTCGGCTCCGAAGACCTGCGAAGGTTCGCCGAGGACTCGCTCGTGCAAGCGGCCTCGTCGATGGGACCCGTGGTGCGCGAGGCCCACCGCGGTCACGACCTTCCCGAGCTCGATCGGTTCGTCGAGGTGCGCCTCTCGTCCCCGGTGCAAAACCGCGCCAGCCGCACGCAAGGCCGCACCTTCTTCGCGACCGCGAGAGGCGTCTTCCCGAGCGAGCTCGAGGCGCTCGGCGCGGTGGTGGACGAGCTCCGCTACGTGCATCATGCACCCGTGTTCGGCCACACGATGAGTAAGCTCGGGGTCTCGCTCGACGACACGGTCACGCTCTTTCTGTTCGCCCAAGCGCGTGGTGTACTCTCGGCAGCCGTACGCCTCGGCATCGTGGGTCCCCACGAAGCGCAATCCATGCTCGACGCGCTCTCCGAGCCTCTGCGCCGCGCCTGCACAGAGGCGCTCCAGAGGGATTTGACCGAGACCGCGACTCGTAGCCCTCTGCTCGAACTGCGCGCCGGCCTCCACGACGCGCTCTACGCGCGATTGTTCCTCTCTTGAGCCTCTCTTGAGCCTCCCCCGAGCTTTACGTCTTACTTTTGCGCGCCACTGAGGAAACGATGCCCCACGACGGCCTCCCGGGTCATACCCACGAGCACTTGGTCCACCCCGGATTTTTCCGGGCTCGCAGCCCGCGCATTCCCCGCGACTACACGAAGCGCGCCTTCACGGTGGGCATCGGAGGTCCGGTCGGCTCGGGCAAAACCGCACTCCTGCTCACGCTCTGCCGCGCCTTGCGTGACACGGTTCGCCTGGGCGTGGTCACCAACGACATCTTCACCCGCGAAGACGCCGAGTTCCTTCACCGCAACGAGGCCCTGCCGCCCGCGCACATCGCCGCGGTAGAGACCGGCGGCTGTCCACACGCGGCCATCCGTGAGGACATCAGCCACAACCTCGACGCGCTCTTCGGCTTGATGAAAGAGGTCTCGCCCGAGCTGCTCTTCGTGGAGAGCGGCGGAGACAACCTGGCCGCGCAGTACGCACGCGAGCTGGTCGACTACACGATCTACGTCATCGACGTGTCCGGCGGCGACAAGGTCCCACGCAAGGGCGGCCCAGGCATCACGCAGAGCGACCTGCTCGTGGTGAACAAAATCGATCTCGCGCCGCACGTGGGCGCGAGCCTCGAGGTCATGAAAAACGACGCCGATCGCATGCGCCAAGGCGGCCCGACCGTGTTCGCACGGGCACGCGACGGCCATGGCCTCGAGGCCATCTTGGACAACGTGTTCCAAGCGTACGTCGAGGCCGTAGGGGCGAAGGCGTCCGAGACCGTCGCGCGCTATCGAAGCGCGCGCGCAGCCCTACCTGCCGACGGCCTCGGCTGAGTCTCGCGCGAACGCGTTACTTCTTGGCGGGCGCGGCGGCGTCTTTGGCGGGTCCTGCGTCCTTGGACGCTCCGCCGTCTTTTCCAGCGCCTGCATCCCCACCGCCACCGGCTCCCATCACTTCGACCAGTTCGACGTCGAACTTGAGGCCGGCTTTGCCCGGGATGTTGGGGGGCGAGCCGGTGTCGCCGTAGCCGAGGTCGGAGGGGATCGTGAGCTGGCGCTTGCCGCCCACTTTCATCCCGACCACGCCCTGGTCCCAGCCCTTGATGACCTGGCCCTGGCCGAGCTTGAACTTGAAGGGCTCGTTGCGATCGCGGGACGAATCGAACTTCTTCCCGTCCATCAGGGTGCCTGTGTAGTGGACACGCACTTCGTCGCCGGACTTCGCTTCCGGACCGTCGCCCACGACCTCGTCCTTGATCTCGAGCTTCTCGGGACCGGGAGGCAGCGGCTTGGCGGTGGCGGGCTTGAAGTCGTCCTTGGGCTCTTCGACGGGCTTCGAGCAGCCCACTTGCGCGAGCAAAAGGCCGGAGAGAACGAGCGCGGAAAGCACGACGGTCTTCTTCATGGCGCGTCTTTTACGACGGACTGCGCGTTTCGGGAAAGAGTTGGTGAAGGTCGGCTCGGCGCGCGGCTCGAGGGAGACACGCGAGGCCCGAGGTGCGCCCTCAGGGCGTCTCGAAGCGCACCGAGCTCGGCGGCCACGAGCGACAGCACGGCGTCCATCTGAGGCCCGGTCGCCGGAAGCTTCACGCGGACCTCGGCCCCGCTCGACGTGACCGTGAAGCTCGAGAGCAGCCCGCGCAGCACCATCTTCACCACGAACGAGCGCGAGCGCTCGTCCACGAAGGCCTCGAGCTCCTTCGCGATGCGCTCGGCCTCCGCAGGGCTCTCCGCCCGCGCCGTCGCCCCCAGCTCGGCCGCCCCATCGGGCAAGAGGCGCAGCGCGAGCTCGACGTCGTGCAAACCTCGGAGCGCGGAAGGCAACGCAAAGAGATCGTCCGGCGCCGCAAAAAACGCCTCGAACCCTGTGCTCGCGTCCCCACGGAGCCCGGGCAGCGCGGGCATGTCGAGGTACCTCGCGGCGGAGGCTTTGGCCACCTCGGGCGGCGCGAAGAGGAGCTCGCCACCACGGCCCTGCGCTTCGATCGCGGTCCAGACGTCGGTACCGACGCGAATGCGCGTGGCGCGCACCCGCGGCTCGCCCAGGTCTTCCGCGCCTCCCTGGTCCACACGACGGGCATACGCCGCGAGCGCGGCACGAAGATGCGGCTCGGCCACGGTGTGACGAAGGACCACCGCATCGGCAGCGCCGGCGCGCGCGAAGGCCTGCGAGACACAGAGGCGCACCCGCGTGGCGTCCTCGAACGGCGCGACCTCACCCGGTACGGCAAGCTCCCCGAAGCGCGGCTCGGCCTCGAACATGCGCGCGATCCAGGAGGCACGCTTCCAGGCGCGCAGCCGGAAAAAGTCCACGTCGACCCGTCCGCGATCGCACGCCGAAAGACCGATGCGCGCGGCTCTTCCGCTCTCGTTCGCCTCCGGTGCTTCCGGGACCTCGGAGCGCTCGGGAATGCGCGCGGTAGGCGGCGGCAAGTCGGGCAGCTTGGCCGGCTCGGGAGGCGCGCAGCCCGATCCCGAGGCGAGCGTGATCAGGGCCAAGCTCGCGAGCGCGAGGCACGCCCGAACACCTGCAGGTTGCACGGACCTCAGGGGCCCGCCCCCGTTCCCGTCCCCGTGGCCGCGGGCAGCTGCACGCCCATCTGCGCCGCCACGGTTTGCAGGAGGCCTTCCATCTGCTCCCGCGAGGCCGTGAGATGGGCCTTCACGATCTTGCCGTCGACTTTGACCTCGACGTTGTTCAAGAGGCCACGCGTGGCGATGCGTACGAGCACGCTCGCGTTTTGGCGCGCGATCATCTCTTTGGTCACGTCGGCCACGTCGCTCGCGTCCGCTTCGGCTTTGCACTCGCCTTCCGCGAACACCTCGGCGCCCCCGTCGGCGCGCGGCAAAATGTAGAGACGTAGCTCGGTCATCGACTCGGGGAACTTGAGCCCCGGCACCGCCACCTGCCGGTACGGATCGCGCACCGAAAGACGCATGGCTTCTCCGGGCCGGAGCCCGGGGTCGACCCCGTGCTGCTTGAGCAAAAGCGCAAAATCGTGGGCTTTTGCAGGAGGAACCACGGCCGCTTCGTGGGGCTGAGCCCGCAAGAACACGCGCTCGGCCTGGTCGGCGTGGCCGAGCGAAGCCTGCACCCCCGGCACGCCGGCGTCGTAGGGCCCGCCCTTGTCGTACTTCTTGGTGACCGTAGCGATGGCCTGGTCGACCACGGCATCGGGCAAGCTGTAGTGGAGGAAGATGGCGTCTTTTTCGGTGTGGATGAGCGACGGACCGTAGATGAGCATCCAGTCGGCGTCCCGCACCGGGTCGACGAGCTGCTGGGTGCCCTTCATGAAGTCGGCCCACTGCGGGATGCCGTTCAGCAGCGGTCCCATGCGCGCGCCGACCGGATGCTGCCGGATGAGCGCCACGTTCAAGAGCAGCTTCACGTTGGTGACGCCGGCCGTGGGCAAGCCCCCGAAGCCGACCTTGGGAGCCCCGCCGTCGCGGACCCCCGAGGCGACCGACGAGGCGTCTTCCCCGGCATCCGAAGAGGACGACGCCACACCGCCATCGCCGTCGCCCGCATCGCCGGTCACGCCCGCATCGCTCGCGTCTTCGCCGCCGTCGGCCGAAGCATCCGGCTTGGGAGTGGAGGCGTCGGGCTTGGGCTTCGGTGGCGGAGCGGCGTCGGGTTTGCCCGAGCCGTGGTCGCCGTTGGGGTCGGCCGGGTCTTGGGTGGGCGCTTCGATCGGCTTGGGCGCCTCGGCCGGCATCTCGGTCGCCATCATCTCGATGGGGATCACGAGCTCGTCGTCCACGTCTTTGAGCTCGAGGCCGCCGGTGTCGGGCAAGAGGGTGAACGGCGAGACCACGAAGTGCACGATCAGCGAGACCACCAGCGCGGCGCCGAACGCGATGCGCGTGCGCCGGTGACCCCAAAAGCGTGAGGGACCCGTGGGCGAAAAGCCCTCGGGGGCGTCGCCGGCGTGCGGAGCCGTGGGCGCGGAGGGCGCGGCGTGGGTGCGCGCTCCGGCTCGAGGCTCGACCGACTCGGCGCTCTTCTTCGAGCGTGTCTCAGAAGCCACGCACCTCTCCCATCTCCCCCACACCCTTACGTGAGAACCCTCGAAATAGCGAAGGATTGCCGATGGCCCCGAGCTTGCGTTGAAGCGGAAGGTGCGCTCGAACCCGTGGGTGATTCGACGCACGCCTCTCTCGAGTATTCCTCGAACCCACGCAAGACATCGATGGCAAAGCCGCGAACCTACTTCCTGAATTCCTTCTCTTTCACGCTCACCTGCCGCGAGAGCGCTCGCGTCTCCCTCTTGCGAGTCGAACGCGTGTGCCTTCCGGGAAAGTCCGCCAGAAACTGGATCGACAGCACGACGGGGCAGTACTAATGACCCGCGCAAGGTCGGAGATGAGTCTTTTCAGCATCGCCAAGCGGATCGTCCGCGCCAAAGTCGTCCTGGTGTCCGCGCTGGGCTCGCTCGCCGCGTTCGCTGCAGCTTGTTCCAATGCGGATAAAGCGCCCGCTCCTGCCCCGGCCCCCAAGCCCACGCAGGCTCCCGTGGCGACCGCAGCGCAGCCCTCGGCGAGCGCTCCGGTCGAGGTCACCAGCGCCGAGGTGACCGACGCAGGCGCCGCTTCGGATGCGGGCTACACCGGGCCTCGCATCGGCGCGACCGCGCTCGTGACCGTGGTCATGAGCGACATGGAATGGCCGCGCGACGACGCCCGAAAAGGCGACAAGTCCGGCAAGGGCGCGGTCCGCATCGGCTACCTGCGCCACGGCGCACGTGCGCCGGTGATCCCCGAGCGCCACGTGAAGCCGAACTGCCCCGAGGGTTGGTACGAGCTCGTCGGTGGAGGCTTCGTGTGTGGCCGTTACGCCACGCTCGACCTGAACCACCCGCGTGTGAAGCTCGCCCCGCACGAGCCGGACCTCGAGGGCCCGCTGCCCTACCAGTACGGCTACAACACGATGAACGGCGTGCCGCTCTACCGGCAGGTCCCCTCGCACGACGAGCGCATGAAGCTCGAGCCTTGGCTCTCGGGTGGCTCGCTGCCCTCCACCGCCGAGTCGCGTCCCGCCTCGAAGCGCAAGAAGCGCGGAAGCTCGAGCGGCGACGAGGCCTCGGGTGGGTCCGGCGCGAGCGCTGCGGCGCAGCCCGGCGACGTGCAGGTCCAGAACGACGAAGCCGACGCCGGCGCCATGTTCGGTCTCGCGCTCGCCTCGCAGAAGACCACCGAAGAGCCCGAGGTTCCTTGGTACATGCGCGACGCGGGTGGCTCGGCCAAGCCGCAGGTCACGCTGGACGACCTCCGCGGCGAAGGCCCCATCGCGCGCCGCATGGTGAAGGGCTTCTACGTCGCGCTCGACAAGCAGTTCGTCTCGGGCGGCTGGTCGTGGTGGAAGACCACGAGCGGCCTCATCGCCCCGGCGGACAAGCTCTATGTTCAAAAGCCCCTAACCGACTTCAAGGGCACGTGGATCTCCGAGCTTCCGGCCGGCTCGGCCGCGGCCACCGAGCCCGGCATGGCCCCCAACCCGCTGGTCGGCTGGGCCCTCTACAAGACCAAAAAGTACCAAATCGTCGGCAAAAAGGCAGTCGCTGGCGAAGGCACGGTGGCGCGATTCACGCAGCTCAAGCTCACGGGAAAGACCGGTGTGTTCGGCGGCGTGCGCTACGACGAGACCGAAGAAGGCTGGTGGCTCCGGGTGAACGAAGGCACGCGCACGAAGCCCGGCGCGCTCCCCAAAGACCTCGCGCCCGGCGAGAAGTGGGTCGACGTGAACCTGACCACGCAGACGCTGGTCGCCTACGAGGGAGACAAGCCCGCCTTCGCGACGCTCACCTCGACCGGCCGTCGTGAGTCCAAAGAGAAGGACTACACGACGCCTCAGGGCACCTTCCGCATTCGCGAGAAGCACGTGGCCGCCACCATGGACGGCGACGTCGCCACCGACGGCCCCTACTCCATCGAAGACGTTCCGTGGATCATGTACTTCAACGGAAGCTACGCGCTCCACGGGGCCTTCTGGCACGCGGCGTTCGGCCACGTGAAGAGCCACGGCTGCGTGAACCTCACGCCCGCGGACGCCCGCACCATGTTCAACTGGACCGAGCCGCACCTGCCCGAGGGCTGGCACGGCGTGAACGCGACGGCCGAGAAGCCCGGCACGCGCGTGGTCGTGCACGACTGATTCTCGTCGCGCAGAGCCATGCACGGAGGGACGCGTGCCAAGCAGCCTGTTGAAAAACTCCCGTCGTGCGTCCGCATCCACATCCGCAAGAGCTTCGTTGCGATCCTCCGGTGCGTGCTCACCTACAAAAGTAGGCTCCGCGCGCTCCTCGGATCGACGCCTCGCCCTTGCGGCGCGGACGACGGACGCACTCGGTCCCTTTTTCAACGGCTGCTCGGGCGATGCTCGAGCACGCGTCGTCGCGCTACTCAGGACGGCGAATCTCCGCTAAAGGCACCTTCGTGACTTCCGACAGTGCCATGGACCAATTCTCGGCCACGCTCGATCGCGGCTGGGATCTCGCCCAGCGAGGAGACGCGAAAGGCGCGATTTTGTGCGCCAGGCGCGCGCTCGAGATCGATCCGCAATCGCCCGAGGTGCACAACTTGCTCGGGTACTCGGCGGCGCTCGCCGGCGAGACCGACGAGGCCCTCGAGCACTACCGGCAAGCCATCACCCTCGACGAAACCTACTTCGAGGCCATGCTCAACTGCGCCGAGCTGTTGATGCATCCGGTGGGTGACTTCGACGAGTCCATCGCCCTGTGCGACGACGCGCTCGACTACGCCGAGACCAACGAAGAGCTCGCCGACTGCCTCTTGCTCAAGGTCGACGCCCTGCTCGCCAAAGGCGACGTCGCGGAAGCCAAGCGCGCCATGGCACGTGTGCCGCAAGGCCCCTGGGAAAACGCGAGCTACACGTTTTTGGTGGGCCGCGCCCTCTACGAAGTGGGCGAGATCGACAAGGCACGTCCGTTGGTCGAAGAGGCCGCCAAGAGCGACCCCGAGCACGTCGACGCCCACTACTACCTCGGTCTCTTGCGGGACGAAGCCGGCGACGTGCGCGGCGCGGTCGAGTCGTTCCTCCGCTCGCGCGCCATCGACGGCCAAAAGGCGCCGCCCCCGTGGGCGCCCTCCCCCGAGGCGTTCGCGCTCGTGGTGCGTGCCGCCATCGTCGGACTGGACGCCATCCTCGCCCGTTACGTGCGCGAGGCCGAGGTGTTCGTGGTCGACCTTCCCGGCGCCGAGCTGGTGGTCGACGGCGTCGATCCGCGCGCGCTCGTGGTGCTCGATACCCCCCCTGCCCTCGACGACGCCGAGCGCCGCACGGTGCGTCTCTTCGTCTACCAGCGCAACGTCGAGCGCGCGGCCGGCTCGGTCGTCCGCCTCGAAGAAGAGCTCGCCACCGCCCTCGAGCGCGAGGTCACCAGCGTCTTCTTGGATCAGACCGCTCCCCAGGCCGACAAACACGGCCTCAACTGAGCAACTGAGCAACCGAGCCCCCACGCGCCGACGCGCGCAGGCCCCCTGACGTCGAAGAGCGCACCGGTCACCCCGTGCGCTCTTCGTGTTTCGGGCTCGCGCGCTCGCGCGGGTGGCTCGATTACTTCGGACGCTGCAAGAGGAACCGAACCAGGGGCTCGGCGTCGATCTTGGCGGTGGTGACCAGCGCGTCGAGCAGCTTTTTCCCGAGTCGCGCGAGCTCGAGTAAGTTGCCGATGCGCTCGGCTTGGAGCTCGGCGCGAGCGCGAATCTTCTCGTCCGGCGAGCGTTTCAGCGGCTCGAGCTTGGCGAGCGCGTCCTCGAAGGCCTCGATGGCGTTGGTGACCTCGGCCTTCTCGCGCTCGTTGAAGACACGCGAGATCATCTTCCAGAGCTGGACCTCGGCCGTGAAAAAGTCGCGGCGGTCGCCCTGCACCCAGACCTTGCGGACCACGCCCCAGCGACCGAGCTCGCTCAAGGTCATGCTCACGGCGCCGCTCGAGAGCTGGAGCGCTTCCCGCAGGTCTTCGGCGCTCTGCGGCTCGGGCGAGAGGTAGAGCACGGCCCAGACGCGGCCCATGTTGCGCTTGAAGCCCCAGAACTCGATCAGGCGCCCCACGCGGTCGCTCACTGCGATCTCGCTCGGCCAGAGCTCTTTGGTCTCGCGCGTCACTCCTGAAGGCTTACTCGACGGAGCAGAAGTGGGCAAAGGCGGTGCGTTCATGTCACCCGAGCCTCGCCACGAGCTCCACCGCCACGCCCACCAAGAGCCGCTTGGCGGGCGAATCGGGGAGGCTCTCGATGGCCGCGCACGCCGCTTCGGACTCGGCCCGCGCGCGCACACGGACCTCGCCGGCCGCTTCGGTTCCGGCGCGAACCAACCGAGCGCGCGCCTCTTCGTCGCCTTGGCGAGCGGCCTCGAGCACGGCGAGCAGCGCAGGCTCACGCGCCGCCGCCAAGATGAGCGGGAGCGTCACTTTGCCCTCGCGCAGATCGGCGTGAAGGTCTTTGCCGAGGTCCTTGCCGCCGGCATAGTCGAGCGCGTCGTCGACCAGCTGAAACGCCATTCCGATGCGTTCGCCGAGCTCCCCCATGCGCGCGATGTCCGCTTCGCTCGCTCCGCCGGCGCGAGCGCCTGCACGAAGCGCCCAGCGGAAGAGCGAGGCCGTTTTGCCCTGCAGAATGGTGAGATAGGTGGCTTCGGTCGCGTCGAGCTTGGTGCGCCCACGCAGCTGAATCACCTCACCGTCGACCAGCTGACGCAGCGTCGCGAAGAGCTCTTTCAAGGTCTCCGGGCGGCCCACCTGGCTCGTGCGCTCGAGGGCGTGCACGAGCAGTGAGTCTCCGGCGAGCACGCTCACCGCATTGCCGAACACCTTGCGCGCCACGATCTGGCCGCGGCGCTCGTCCGAGTCGTCCACCACGTCGTCGTGGAGGAGCGTGGCCAAGTGGACCATTTCGGCCACCACGGCCAGCGTGCGGGCCTCGTCGTTGACGCGCCCGAAGGCGAGGCACGCGAGCAGCGCGCACAGCGGCCGAATGCGCTTTCCACCGGCCGTGAGCAGGTGTTTGGCCGCGTCGGTGGCCGGGGCGAACCCGTCACGCGTGGCATCGAGCAAGGCCGCCTCGACGCGTGCCAGGTCTTGCCCGAGCAACGCGTGCGCGTCTTGAAGCCTGGACATCCCGTTGGGCGAAACATCGGCCAACGCCGCGGTTTCTTCGAGCATTCGCACTGCGCTGACCGCTTCCATGGTCCCTCACTCGCCCCACGTCGAAGGTTTCAAAACTATTTGAAATATGTGGGACGAAGGCGCATGCGGTCAAGCGCTAGCGCGCCGTTCGCCTTGAAGGACTGAGGATTTTGTCGCCGAAGGCGAGCTCAGCCGCCGAAGGCCGTCGCGCCACCGCAGACCGAGATCGACTGGCCGGTGATGCCGGCCCCACCCGGCCCCACCAGGAAGGAGACGAAGGTGGCGATCTCTTCCGGCTGCAGGAACCGACCGAGGGGGACGGCCTTTTCGGCCTCGAGGCGAGCCTCGGCCACCGTTTTGCCGGACCCGGTCGCGATTTGCTCGAGACCCGAGCTTGCCATGTCGGTGTCGACCCAGCCGGGGACCACGGCGTTGCAGGTGATCTTGCGGGGAGCCACCTCGAGCGCCGTGGCTCGCACCAGGCCGAGAATGCCGGCTTTGCTGCCGCAATAGGCCGCGTAACCGGGCACGCCGAACTTGGCGAGCACCGAGGCCACGGCGACCAGGCGCCCGCCGTCTTCCAGATGAGGAAGGGCGGCGTCGAAGGTGTAGTAGGTGCCGAGCAGGTTGGTCTCGACGATGGCTCGGCCGGCCTCGGCAGCGCCGGCTTCCCCGAGCGGAACCCGTCCGGAGATGCCCGCGTTGGCCACGACCACGTCGAGACGCCCGAAGGTCTCTTTGGCCTTCATGACCGCCGCGGCGAGATGAGCCGGGTCGCGCACGTCACCAGCCAAGTGCCGCGCTTTCCCGCCTTGGAAGGTGATCTCGCCCACCGCTTCGCCCAGGTCTTTTTCCGTGCGACCTGTGACCACCACCGCGAGCCCCTCGGAGGCCAAGCGCTGCGCGATGGCGCGCCCGATTCCACGTCCTGCACCGGTGACCAGCGCCACTCGCTTTTCGTTCTTGGCCGACATGGCGCGGACACTACAGGCCGCGAACGCGCTCGACAATCACCGGGGCGTAGGCCGAAGCGGCCTTCTCTCTCGCGACGAATCGCGCTTTCTTTCGCGCATTCGTTGACGGGAGGCGCATCCGACGAGCAGAGTCCGCTCCGTGGAAACCCCGCCCACCCCCGCCGAGCGTCGCGCGACCCGCATCGTGGTGGCGCTCTTCTTAGGGCTGGCCACCCTCTTCATCCTCGACAGCACCTGGGAGCTGGCCAAGGGCGCGTTCGACCTCGACCGGGACGACGCGGTCGGCAAGTCCCCGGAGGCACTCCGCTGCTACGCCGAGGTCCGAAGGCTCGAGGTCGAGATCGACCGGGCGGTCGGGGAAGCCTCGCGCGCCGGCCTCGACGCCGGCCACGACGCCTACGAAAAGGCCTTGGCCGAGAGCTTTTCCGAGAGCGCGCTCGCCTCGCTCGAGTCGACTTGCCGCAGTGCGCCACGCGGAACCGCGGCCTTCGGGGCCCTCCTGCGGATCCGCCGGGCCGAGGAGTCGGCCATCGCCCAGCGCACGGCCGAGCTTCGCCCGCTCCGTGACGATCTCCATCGCGCGCTTCCTGCACCCTGATTTTTGGGAAAATTCGTGCTTTAGTCCGCCGCGCCGGGCACAGGCCCCCGGCGCACAAGGACCATGAACGTTTCTCGAGAACCCGAAGCACGCGCCCAGGTCCCCACGTTCGACGCGCTCGCGCTCGGCCCCGACGTCCGCAAAGCGTTGAACGAGCTCGGCTACGAGCACCCCACCCCCGTGCAGCTCGCCGTGTTCGAGCCGGCTTCGAGCGGGAAAAACCTGGTGGTGCAAGCGCGCACGGGAACCGGAAAAACCGCGGCGTTCGGCCTGCCCATCGTCGACGCGCTGGTGCGCAAGTCACTCGCCGAGCCGCAAGCGCTGGTGCTCACGCCGACGCGTGAGCTCGCGCTCCAAGTGTCGGCCGAGATCGGCAAGATCGCCCGCTACAAGGGCATCAAGGTGCTGCCCATCTACGGCGGCGCGCCCATGGGGGCCCAGATCGACGGCATCAAAGACGGCGCCCAGGTCATCGTCGGCACGCCCGGACGCGTGCTCGACCACCTCCGCCGCGGCACGCTCGACCCGAAGAGCGTTCGCATCTTCGTGCTCGACGAAGCCGACGAGATGCTCTCGATGGGCTTCGCCAAAGAGCTCAACGCCATCATCGAGACGCTGCCGAAGGACCGTCAAGGTCTCTACTTCAGCGCCACCATCCCGCCGGACATCGAGCGCCTCGCCCAGGCCCACCTTCGGGATCCGGAGTGGATCGCGCTCTCGAGCGACCAGGTCGGCGCGCTCGAGATCAAGCACTTTACGTACGTGGTCGCCGGTGGCGACAAGCGCGACACGCTCCTCCGCGTGCTCGACGTGGAAGACCCCGAGAGTGCCATCGTCTTCTGCAACACGAAAGACGAGACCGAGCGTCTCGCCGAGGCCCTTCAGAACCGAGGCTTCGACGCGGCGTCGCTCAACGGCGACATGGACCAGCGCGAGCGCGAGAAGGTCATGACCCGCACGCGCGAGGGCAAGCTCCGCTTCCTCGTCGCCACCGACGTGGCCGCGCGCGGCATCGACGTCTCGCACGTCACGCACGTCATCAACTACGACTTCCCCGAGTCGACCGAATCGTACGTGCATCGTACCGGTCGCACAGGCCGCGCAGGTCGCACCGGAACGGCCATCTCGCTGGTCGGACCGAAAGATCTCGGCAACCTCTACCTGCTTCGCCTGACCTACAAAATTAGGCCGATCGAGCGCTCGCTGCCCAGCACGGGCGAGCTCCGCACGCGCGAAGAGACCGACCTCGTGAACGTCTTCCTCGAAGCGTTTTCGGGAGATCCTTCGCCGGAAGACCTCGGACTTGCGCGTCGCCTCCTGACCCACGAGCGGGCCGAAGCGGTCATCGCGGGCCTCTTGCGCGGCTACCTCGGCGCCAAAGGCGGAGACCCGCGCGTCGCCGCCGGTGAAGCGCGTCGCGCCAAGAATCCTCCGCCGGTCGTGGTGGCGCCGCCTCCGCAAGCGGTTCCTTCGATGGCCAAGCCGCCCGCCGCGGTCGCGCCTTCGCAGGCCCCCTCGCCTCGCGCGGACAGCTCGCCTTCGCCGCTCGCCAACACCGGTGAACGCCGCACCACCACCAACACCGAGCCGATGCCCGCGCCGAAGCCCGCCTCGGTGCGCAGCTTCGCCAGTGACGGCTCGACCGTGACGAGCCCTCTCGCCCGCGAAGAGCGCGCCCGTGACGGTCGTACGAGCGGTCGTGACGACCGCGGTCCTCGACGCGACACGCGCGACGACCGTGGCCCTCGCCGGGACGCGCGCGACGACCGTGGCCCCCGCGAAGATCGTCCGCTCTCCACCGCGAAGTCTCCCGACCTCCCGCGCGCACGCCCGCACTCGGAGTTCGCGAGCTGGGAGCCCCCGCCCGAGAAGGACGACGACCAGCCGATCCTGCCCGAAGGCGCCGCGCCACGCGAGCTGCGTGACGCGCGTCCCGCGCCCTCGCGTGACGAGCGTGCGCCCCGCGATGCGCGTCCTTCGCGTGACGAGCGAAGGCCGCGAAGGCCGTCGTTCCGAAACCCGAACGACCCACCGGACACGCTGCCCTTCGGCCTGCCCGAGCCGGTCATGCCGGGTATCACCATCAGCGACGCCATCACGCCGCCGAGCGCCAAGGGCCCCGAGAAAGACGTGGAGGACGATCCGTCGTTCGCGCAGCTCTTCCTCAACGTCGGGCGCCGCGATGGCCTGCGCCCAGGTGACGTGCACAAGCTGCTGGTCGATCTCGCACGCATCGACGAGGGCGAGCACGGACGCATCCGCATGCGCGAGCGCATCACCTTCGTGAGCGTTCGTCCCGAGCTGCTCGACCGCGCGATCACCGCTCTCGGTGGCCAAGTGGTCGCCGGACGAACCCTCGTCGCCGAGCGCGCCAAGCCGCGCGCCGAAGGCGAACGCGAGCGCGACTGACCTGCGCGGAGGGGTGCACGGAACCGCAGGACGGTAAACGTGCAGACCACGTGCGCACTCCACCTACGAATCGAACACGCTCCCTCGCTCGACGCTTGAGCGAGGGAGCCTTGCTTAGGTACGCTAACGCGTCATGACGACGTCGTATGCCACGGGCGGAGACGCACCGGCTCAAACCGGTTCCGCCCCGGCGCACAGCCTGCGCGCGCTCCTCGATTCACGAAGTGCAGCCCGCGCCCCGCTCTCGCTCGGCGAGAGCATCGCACTGCTCGCCCCCCTCGCCTCGGACGTGGCCGCACGGCACGCGCGTGGTGAAGCGCTCCTCTTGCATGCAGGATGCATCTGTGGCGACGAGACCGGCGCGTGGAAGTACGACCCGATGTACGCCACGGTGCCGACCAGCCCACAAGACGTGGCCGTGCTCGCTCCCGAGCTCGGCGGACGCAACCCCGGCCCCGCATCGGCGAGCGTGTACGCGTTCGGCGCCATTCTCTACGAGTGCCTCACGTGCGCCTCGGTGGGCCCGGGCATGCAGCCGCCTCGCGCGGTGAACCCGTCCCTGCCCGCGGGCATCGACGCGCTGCTCGGCGCGGCGCTCGTGGCCGATCCCGCGGCGCGCCCGGCCGACCTCGCCGCCTTGGCGCAAGCCATGATGGACCTCGCCAATCAGGCGCATGCAAGCCAGGTCGATGTCGCCGCGGCGGCCGCCTCCGCGAGCGCTTCGGACGATCCGTTCGCCGCCGTGCAATCGGCCGAGCCACAGGTTCAGAAGATCGACGCGACCACGCAGCTCGCACAGCTCAAGGCCCAGCTCGAGAGCGATCCGCGCCCTCGCTGGGTGGTCGTGAAAGACTCGATGGATCACGGCCCCTTCTCGGCGGTCGAGCTCCTGCAGCAGATCGCGAGCCACTCCTTCGTGGCCGAGCACACCTTGCGCGACGAAATTTCCGGGGAATCCAAGAAGATCGGCGAATGGTCCGATTTCTCGCAGTTCGCCTCGCACGCCAAGATCCACCGCGAGATCGTGGCCGAAAAGAAGGAAGTCGTCGCCCTCGAGAAGGCCGAGAAAAAGGCCGGCATCGCCAAGTACGTCATCGGCGTCGGCGCGACCGCTGTGCTGCTGAGCGGCCTGCTCCTTTGGTACTTCAAGGGTCGCGGCGCACGTGACGAGTCGGCTGCTCTGCTCGACGATCCTTCGGCGCTCGACCTCTCCACCGACGGCGGCATGAAGGGCACGAAGAAGCCCGGCAGCGGCGGCGGTGGCGGCGGTGGTGGTGGTGGCGGAAAGGTCGGAGGCTTCGGTGGAAGCTACGAAGCTGCGCTCGCCGCCAACAACGAAGAGATCAAGATGGGGTCGGCCCCGACCGGCGCCGACCTCTCGAACGCGCAGCTCTCCGCCCCCATGGCCAACGCGGCCTTCATCTCCGGATGCGGCGCCCCGAACGACATGAGCGTCACGGTCAAGGTCGCCATCAAGATGGGACGCGCCGTGGGCGTGAGCGTCTACACCTCGCCGCCCAACGCGGCCGTCGCGAGCTGCGTCGACCGTCACGTGCGTCAGCTCGCCTGGCCGGCCCATCCGAAGATGGACTCGTTCACGACCAAGTACTGAGCCTCGGCTCTTCGACTGAAACGAGAACGGCGCGAGCTTCGGGACCCCCCGACTCGCGCCGAACGCGTTTCTTCCGCCTCGCGCGATCAGCGCGTGGCGGGGCCGACCGTGTAGAGCAGCGTGAAGGCGCCTTGGTTGCCGCTCTGGTGGCCGTCGACGTGCACGAAGTACGTTCCCGCGTCGAGCGTCTGCTCGAGCTTCGCGTGGTGCTCGTCGATCGAGTCGTTGTTGCACCCTTGCGCGACCTCGGTCGTTCGACCTCCTTGGTCGAGGCACGAGCGCCGGATGGCGAGCACGCCGTCCCAGGTGGGCGTCGTGAGCTCGAGCTTCACGCGGCTGCGCTGCGCGAGCACGATTTTGTACATACGATCGGGGCTCGATTGCCCCTGCGCCGGCCCACCGCAGCTCGTGGTGAACTTGTCCCCGGCGTTGATGGTGGTGCCGCTCAAGGTCTGTCCGGCGCGAAGCTCGGGAGGGTTCTTGCAGGCGGTCTCTTGAGGGCCGACCTCGCCAGAACGAAGCTCGAAGCGGAACTTGCCGAAGCTCGAGGCGTCTTTGGCGTCGACCACGAGATAGTACGTTCCCGGCTGCACCACCTCGTCGAGCGTGCTCCCGCACGCGATTTGCGAGGCTGCGTCGGTGCAGTTTCGCGCGAGCGCGAACACGTGGTTTCCCTCTTGGCCGATCATGCGCACGCGCAGCCGCGAACGACGCGGCACGTCCACGCGGTAGACGAGATCGGCACCACCCGAGCCACCGCACTTGGCGGCCACGTCGTCGCGCGCGACGAACGTGTCACCGTCGATGGTGGCGTTCTGGATGGACGAGATGGGGGCGGCGTCTCCGCAGGTGTCCCCCGGGGTTCCCGTTCCCTGCTCCGGTCCGACCTCCGCGTGCAGCGTGAAGCGCCCGGACTTGTCGGGTGCCGTCGAGTCCGCGAAGACCGAATATTGACCGGGCTCGAGCACCGCGACGAACGCGGCGTCTTCGCTTTCCAGTGAGTCGGTCGAGCAGCCGACCTCGGTCTCGGCCTCCGCGCAGCGCTTGCGCACGTGCACGACCGGAGAAAAGTCCGCATGCTCCGTGATGCGCACGCGGGACTTCTGCGTGACGTCGAGCCGGTAGAGCAGATCGCTCCCCTTGGCGTCGTCGCCGCACTTGGCGTGCGCGTGATCGAACGAGGTCTGGGTGGAGCCGGTGACCTGACTTCCGGGCACGAGCGGAAGCGCTCGCTGACAGGCCTGCGCGAGCGACGGTACCTCGCGCGCGTTCACGGTGATCCGGAAGTTTCCCTCGGCCTCTTCGTAGCCGTCGACGAACACGTAGTACGTGCCCGCGTCGAGCACCTCGTCGATGCGCGACGGGCGCATGGCCGCACGTCCCGAGGTGCGCGTCTGCACGTCGTCGTTGCAGGCCACCTCGGACTCGGGCTCCGTACACTCCTTGCGCACGTACAAAACGGCGTCGAAACGCGGATCGACCTCGATGCTCACGCGCTGACGCGTGGGCACCTCGAGCCGATAGACGACCTCCTTCGCGGAAGAGGTTCCGCACGTGCCCTCGAAGTTCGCTTCACCGTGCGCGGTGGTGCCGGTCGAGATGCCCGGGCCGAGCGGCGCAGGGTTGTCGCAGGTGCCCGAGCCGGCCGTGAGCACGCTCGAAGACCCCACGGTCGCCGGAGCACGTCCGCGATCGTCACCGGACCACGTCGCGGCCAAGAACTCGCCTGCGCCTTTGCGCATCTTGACCGAAAGCGTGTACTTTCCAGCTTCTTCGACGCACACGCGGACCACCGCTTCGCGGTCGGTCGTGGTGTCTTTGCCGCGTGCTTTCCCGGACGAATCGGAGAGCTCCACGTCCACGTCTTGCACGCCCTCGCCTCCCAGGGCGACCAACGTGGTGCAGCCGACCGGCAGGTCGACGGTGAGCTTCGTGTCCTTGCCCTCTCCGAGCGAGCCACGCTGCACCGGGCCCTGCTGCACGAGGCCCATGGCCGAGAGCGTGTTGTGCACCGCCACGTAGCGCCCGAGCGGATCGGTCCGCGGGGCCGCACTGCAGGCCGCCATCAGAGAGCCGAGCGCGACCAGCGAGCCGAGCACGGCACCCGTGTGACGAAAGACGGACGCACGCGCACGCGACGAAGGGGCGCACGCGGAGCCGACCGCGCGCTCTCGCGCGCTTGGACGGAAGGTCATGGGCATTCAGCGGTAAGGATTGTGGGAGATGTCGTCCGGGATGGACGTCGTCGACGTGGGCTTGGGCCCGGGGCTCTTGCCGGTCGGTGCGGGATACACGTGTTTCCCCTTCCAGGTCGCGCTCGGCGCGGGTGCACCGGAGGCGCTGGTCGAAGGGCTCGCGGAGAGCGTTCCGGTCGGCGCGCTGAGGGGGGGCGCGGGGGCGCTGGAGCTAGGGGCTGCGCTCGGCGCGGGGCCGTTCGTCACGAGGGTGCTCGCCGAAGGCTGCACGCCGGTGCTCGTCGGCGGCGAGGAAGACGGAGCTGCGAAGCGCAGCGCGAGGGCCACGACACCACCGCCCAACACCCCGGCGACGAGGAGCGAGGGCCAGCGGCGCCTTCGTGGAGCGGCCGGTGGCGGATCACTCGGGAGCTTCTCGGTCAGCGTCGACATGGACGACGCGGACACCGACGTAGGCGACCCGAAGGGCGAAGGTCCTACGCCGCTTTTCGAGACCGACGAAGGCTCGGGGGACGGCTCGGGCGACTGCGACGCACGCGCGACGGGCACTTCGCCGGACTGGCTCGGTTCGCTCGCCGCGGCCACCGCGCTCTTGCTCGAAGGCGGGCTCGTCACGCCGCTCGGGCTCGAGCCTTCACGGCGGCCGCCTTCGATCTTGGTGACCACCGAGTCGTGACGGCGCACCAAGCTCGAGCGGCTCGGCTCGCTCTGCGCGAGCCAGGTGCGCACCGCGCTGCGCTGCTCGGTGAGCTCTTGGCCCATGAGCGAATCGAGGCAGCCTGCCACGTCCTTGTGGGCGCCCACGGCACGCACCGCGCGCGCGGCTTTTTCCAGCGCTTCGGAGAAGTCGGAGGCGGTCGCGAAGCGCTTCTCGGGGTCGCGCTCGAGCGCCTTCATGACCACGGCTTCGATGCCCGCGGGCAGTGTCGGAACGAGCGTGCGGAGCTTGGGAATGGGCTCGGACAAGACGCGAGAGAGCGTCTCGGCTTCGCCGTCTCCCTTGAAGAGCCGCTTCATGGCCAGCGCTTCCCAGAGCACGATGCCGAGCGCGAAGAGATCGGCGCGGCGATCGACGCCTTGGCCGCGCGCCTGCTCGGGCGCCATGTACGCGAGCTTGCCCTTCAGCTGCCCTGTGCGCGTGGTGGTGAGACGAGCGGCCGCACGCGCGACGCCGAAGTCGGTGATGCGCGTGGTGCCGTCGATCCCCACCAAGATGTTCTGAGGCGAGACGTCGCGATGAACGACCTCGAGCGGCTGGTCGTGATCGTCTTTGAGCTCGTGGGCGGCGTCGAGGCCGGCGAGGGCGTCGAGGGCGATGCGCACCGTGACCTCGACCGGGAGCTTCGACTGCTTCTGCGCGGATTTCGCGAGCAGATGCGCGACCGTGTCGCCTTCGATGTACTCCATCACGAGGTAGTAGCCGCGCTTGCTCTCTCCCACCTCGAGGATGGACACCACGTTCGGGTGGTGGATGCGCGCGGCAAGCCTCGCCTCGTCGAGGAACATGTCGACGAACTCTTGCTCACGCTGCAGATGCGGATGAAGCCGCTTGATCGCGTAGAGCCTCTGGAAGCCCGCGACCGCGCTGAGGCGCGCAAGGTAGACCGTCGCCATACCACCGCTCGCGAGCTCGGCTACGAGCTCGAAACGGTCGAGACGTTCTCCTTCGCCATCGCTCGCGAGCAGCTTGGTCAGGGACCCTCCGGACGCGAGACCGTGTTCCCGCGTGACCACAGTAAACCACGAAACATCCGCTCATGCCCAAGCGGACGCGCGGTTCACGACGAAATGAGACGCAGGTTTTCGACCGGGGTGGATCGTCGAGATCCCGGGATGCCGCGCCTTCGCGACGTGGTCAGAACGTGCCCTGGAGCGACACACTTTGCCAACCGACGCCGACACGCGTTCGGGGGGCGGAGCTCGGACCCTGTCCGGTGCTCGTGGGCGCAGAGGAGCTGCCCCAGTCGGTCAGGAAGACGCCGCCGATAGTGGTGAGCACGGCAAGTCCTGCGGTCACCCCGATGCCCACATTGGTGCGCGTCTCGGCTTCGAGACCGCTCTGGTAGAGCGCGCAGCTCGTTCCCTGCCCCACGCAGCCGGTCCGAACCGCTTCTTTTCCAGGCGAATTGATGGCCGCGACGCCCGAGATGATGGTGGCCGCGCCGGCCGCAGCGGTGAGGCCGACCCCGATGAAAAACACGGCCGGAGGCAGGCCGTCGCGCTTCCTCGGAGGCGCGAGGCCGGGCCCGGGAGCCGTGCCCACGCCGGTGCCCACGCCGGTCGGTCCCGAAGGCGGAGGCGGGGTTTTGGGAACCGGCGGCGCGTCGATGGCGAGCTCTTCCCGACCGCCAGCCTTGGAATCGACCGAGCGCGAGACGGTTCGCCCCTGCGAGAACGCGAACACGAGCGAGTGCACGCCGGGCTCGAGGTAGACCGAAAACTGACGGGCGTCGTCGAGCGAGGCGATTTTCCCGTCTGCGGCAAGTGAGCACTCGGGATTGCAGGTGATTCGGAGCTCGTCGAGCTTGGGCCCTGCGTCCGTCAGGATCTCGTCGGCGAGCTCGCGGGTTTGCTGATCGGCGGCGTAGCGACGCCTCGCGAGGTCGGCGAGCGTGGCCGCTCGCGCGAGCTGCTTGGCCTTCTGGCGCGAGCGCATCGCGTTGCGAAGTACCTGCGCGCGAGGAGCGTCGCGGAAGGCGTTCTCGAAGTGGCTGGCGGCGGCCTCGAACTGGTCGGCCAAGAACGCGCGGCGGCCTGCGTCGTACTCTTCTTCTGCCGCTCGCAGGCGGTCGGGAGACGCGACCGGCTCGTCCGCGGACGCCGCGTGGGCCGAGCAGAAGCCGGCGAGGACGACACCCGCGAACAGGGTCGTCCTCGCGACGATGGACGGGCGGCGTCGAAGCATGACCTCAGCGTGACCCATGCTCGGCGCGGTCGTCAACGTCAGGCCATCTCGAGGAACAAACGATCGGGATTTTGCAGGTATTCGATGATGTCGTAGGCGAACGCTGCGCCCACGTGACCGTCGACGATGCGGTGGTCGAACGAGAGCGAGAGCAGCATCACGTGCCCGATGACGATCTGGCCGTCCCGAACGACCGGCTTCTCTTTCATCTGGTGGATGCCGAGGATGCCGACTTCGGGGAAGTTGATGATGGGCGTCGCGAAGAGCCCGCCCTGCGCGCCGAGCGACGTGATCGTGAACGTCGACCCGGTGAGGTCTTCGGTCTTCGATTTGCCGGCTTTGGCGTCCGAGGCGAGGCGCTCGATCTCTTTGGCGATCTCGAGCACGCTCTTGCGATCGGCGTTCTTCACCACCGGGACGATCAGGCCCGCGTCGGTCGAGGCGGCGATGCCGATGTTGTAGACCTTGCGGTAGACGAGCTCGTTCGTGGACTCGTCGAGGGCCGAGTTCAAGATCGGGTGCTTCTTCAGCGAAGCGACCACGGCCTTCACGAAGAACGGCAAGAACGTGAGCTTCACGTCGGCCTTTTGGGCCTGCGGCTTCAGCCGATCGCGGAGCGCGCGAAGAGCCGTGGCGTCGCACTCTTCGACGAACGTGAAGTGCGCCGCAGTGTGCTTCGATTGCGCCATTTTCTGGCTGATCTTGCGGCGCATACCGGCGAACGGGACGCGCTCTTCGAGCGCCTCTTTGCCCTCGCCGAGCGGCGCGATCTTGACCGGCTCACGCGCGGGCGCGCCACCAGGAGTGGCAGCCTGCGGCGCGGCAGCCTGCGGGGCGCGAGCCGCCACCGGCACGATCACGTCGGCGGCTTTTTCGGTGGCGGGAGCGCCGCCTCGACGTGCGAACGCCTCGACGTCGGCCTTGGTCACGCGGCCCTGCGGACCGGTCGGCTGCACGCGCGAGAGATCCACCGAGAGGTCACGCGCGGTTTTGCGGGTGGCCGGCGTGGCGAGCGGCTTCGCGTTGAAGTAGCCGCCGGGCGTGAGCGTCGGCGAGATGGCCGGCTTGCCGCCTCCCATTCCGGGAAGGGACTCGCGGATGTCGCCCACCGCGGTCGCGGCCGGACCGTCGTCGAGCTTGGCTTGGCCCGCACCGTTCACGGCGCCGTTGGCCGTTGCCGCGTGGGCTGCCGGAGCGGCTTCGGTCGGGGCCGCGCCGCCCAGCTCGAAGACCACGAGCACCGAGTGCACGGCCACGATCGAGCCGATGCTCCCGTGTGTCTCGACCACCTTGCCCGCACGGGGCGAGGTGATGGTGACGGTCGCCTTGTCGGTCATGACCTCGACCATGGGGGCGTCTTCGACGAGGTCGTCACCCGGCTTGCAAAGCCACGCGACGATCTCACCCTCGGTCACACCTTCGCCGATATCCGGAAGCTTGAATTCCCAGCGCGCCATGTCATTTCCTCAGTAGTTCGCCGTCGCCAGCACCGCGGGCAGAATCCGGTGCGCGAGCGGGAGGTAGTCCATTTCCAGGGTGTACGGGAACGGCGTGTCGAAGCCGGTCACGCGGCACGGAGGTGCCTCGAGATGCAAAAACGCTTTTTCGTTCACCAGCGCGACGAGCTCCGCGCCGAAGCCGCAGGTCTTGGGGGCTTCGTGCACGACCACCACGCGGCCGGTCTTCTTCACGCTCTCGACGAGGGTGTCGATGTCCACGGGCCAGAGCGTGCGGAGGTCGACCACTTCGCACGAAACGCCCTGTTTTTCCGCTTCGTCAGCGGCGGCGAGGGCCTCGTAGAGCATGGCGCCCCAGGCGATCACGGTGACGGCCTTCGAGCCCTGGGCCTCGCGCACGACCTTCGCTTTGGAGAGCGGGACCGTGTAGTCGCCCTCGGGCACGTCGCCTTTGGCTGCACGATACACGCGCTTGGGCTCGAAGAAGAGAACCGGGTCCGGGTCGCGCAGCGAGGCCAGCAAGAGGCCCTTCGCGTCGTACGGGTTCGACGGGCAGACGACCTTGAGGCCGGCCACGTGGATGAAGAGCGACTCGGGCGACTGCGAGTGGTAGAGCCCGCCGCGAATGCCGCCGCCCACCGGCGTGCGAATGACCATCTTGGCCGGGTATTCGCCGCCCGAGCGGTAGCGGAGCTTGGCCAGCTCGCTCACGATCTGGTCGTAGCCCGGGAAGATGAAGTCGGCGAACTGGATCTCGGGCACCGGCAAGAGCCCGTAGAGCGCCATGCCGATGGCCGTGCCGAGAATGCCGCCCTCCGAGAGCGGGGTGTCGATCACGCGGTCTTCGCCGAACTCGTCGTAGAGCCCCTGCGTGACGCGGAACACGCCGCCCACCTTGCCCACGTCTTCGCCGAGCACGACCACGCGGTCGTCGCTCTTCATGGCGAGACGGAGAGCATCGTTGATCGCGGCTACCAAGTTCATCTGCATGAGGCGGTCCTCAGAAAGCGGTCTCGCGCGAGTCGCGCTGGGAAAGGAGGTGGGCGGGAAGCTGGGCGTAGACGTCCTCGAACAAGCTGCTGCGCGTGGGAAGCCCGGCTTTTTCGGCCTCGGAGACGGCCACCGCGAAGGCGGTGTCGACGTCGGCTTCGATGCGGGCGCGGAGCGACTCGACCGAGACGCCGCCGCGGGCCAAGTGACGCTCGAGCAGCGCGACCGGGCATGCGCCTTCGGGGAGCGTGACCGCGCCGTCTTCGGAGGGCAGCGCGCGCGCCGTGACCACTTCGACCAAGGTGGGCCCCTTGCCCGAACGTGCGGCCTCGACCGCGCGCGAGACGTGCTCGTGGACGGCGAGGGCGTCGCGTCCGTCGACGCGCACCGCGGGAACGCCGTAGGCCTCGCCCTTCTCGGCGAGGGTCTCGGCGGCGGTCTGCGCGGCGATGGGGCTCGTGCGGTCCACCCGGCAGACGAACACCACGTTGGCCTTGGAGACGCCGGCGAAGTTCACGCCGTTGTGGAAATCCCCGGTCGAAAACGCGTTGTCCGACACCATGGCCAAGGCCACACGCGGCTCTTTGCGCATCTTCGCGGCCCAGCCCCAGCCGGCCGCGTGCGGGAGCGACGCCCCGGGAACACCGCCCACGGAAACCACGCCGTAGGCGCGGGCCGAGAGCTGGTTCGGAAGCACGCGCCCTTTAGTGGTGGAGCGTGCGCTTCCGAGCACCTGGTGCACGAGGTCGCCCACCGGCACGCCACGAACGAACGCCGCCAGTGCCTCACGGGGAGCCGGAAAAAACGCGTCTTCCTTGCGCAGCGCGAACACCGGCGCACACGTGGCGCCTTCTTCTCCGACCGCGCTCGCGTAGTACGGGACCTGGCCTTTGCGCTGAAGCTCCACGAATCGGAGGTCGAGAGCGCGCACGGTCACGAGCTGCGTGTAGAGCGCAACGGCCGAGGACGAATCGATGGTGGCGCCGGGGAGCGGCGAGCCGTCGTCGGCGAGGAGCCTCGCGAGCGGCTCGGTGCGCGCGTACGCCCTTCCCTCGCCCGGATTCGCGTTCGCGTTCTCTGGGTCCTGCATGCGCGCGCACCTTACCGCAACGCCGCGGTCCGCCACCTCAAAATGCGGGTCTCGACGCGCACTCTCGCGCGGATCGACGACGACGCAGGACGCCATCGAACCGGCGCGCCGAAACGCGCGCGTCAGAGCGCGGTGACCACCACGTTCTCACGAGATACGGCGGCTTCGGCGGCTTCGATCGAGACCACCGAAGGATGAGGATCGTGGAGCAGACCCTTCTTGGACAGGCCCATGAGCCGGAGCAATGGAGAAGGCGGCGTGAAGGACAGGTCCGACTCGTGGAGAAAGAGCCGTCCGAGATGCTCGGCATAGGCCTTCGAGAGGACCGGGAACGGAATGTGGTCGAAGGCGAACGCGCGGCGGCGGCTGGCGTACGCCGAAGCGAGCAGCGCGGCGAAGAGCACGTCGTAGAGGGCCTGCTGCCGGAACCGGTTGGAGGCGAGGCCGAGCTTCTGGCACTCGCGGAGAAAGTGGACGTTGAGCGGCACGTGGAACGACTCGTCCCGCGTGAGGATGGTCAGCATGTGGCGCACGGTCGAAAACGACGGATGCTGGCGCACGTGCCGCAGCGCGAGCCGATACGTGGTCGACCCGATGGTCTCGAACATGAGGTTCGTGAGCACGATGGTGTCCACGCGTTCGGCGCGCCCGTAGAGCTTGTAAAAGGTGCGCGTGGTCGGCCCCATCGGACGGACCTCGCCGCCGATCGACGCCAAGAACTCGGTGAGCAGCTCGCGGTGCCAGCCTTCTTCGTTGCCATAGAGGCGCAAGCACTCGCCGAGCTCGGGGTCGAGCTTGCCGATGTCGTCCGCCAGCGTGTGCGCCTGGGTGAGGCCGGACTCTTCCGCGCGGAAGGCCGCATTGAAGAACGCGATGCACGCCTCTCGCTCGGCCTCCGACTCCCACTCGATGGGCGTCGAAAACTCGAGCTTTTCCTCGTACATGCGCTCGGCGCGCTTCTTCAACATGGCGAGCCACCACGAAGTGGGGCGGGACGACGGCTTCTCCACGGGGCTGCATTTTTGACCCGGACGAGGTGCTTTCGCAAGTCCGGAGCGCCGCCTCAGGGACTGCCCGTGCGCGTCGCCACCAGCATCACGTTGGAGAAAGGCGTGAGGCCCCAGCAGGGTCTCACCTCGCACGAAAAGCCCTTCGCTTCGAGCAGCGGAACCAGCTCGCGCCGGACGTCGCGGAAGAGCACCTGCTCTCCACGGTTCACCTTGGCGCGTGTACCGATGCCTTCTTGCAGGCGGGTCGCGAAGGAGCGCACGCCCCTGCCCTTGTCGGCCTCGCGCACGACCAGCCGACCGCCCGGGAGCACCAAGTCGGCGGCCTGCGCCAAAAGTGCATCTTGCACGGGTTTCTCGAAGTAGTGCAGCACGTCCACGAGGAGCACCGTGCTCGAGAGCCCACCGGCTTTACCGCGGGCCTCGCGCACGTCTCCCTCCTCGAAGGTCGCCTCGAGCCCCTCGGCGGCTTCCCGTGCGAGGCGCACCTTTTCGGGATCCCAGTCGAGCCCTCGGGCGCGCTCGGCGAGCCCCGCTTCGAGCAGGAGCACCGCCAACTGCCCACGCCCACAGCCGAGGTCGAGCACCGAGCCGAGCTTGCCCAGCGAGACGAGCGCTTCGGTGGCCGGATCGCCGGCCAGCTTGCCGCGCACGAAGTAGTATTCGCCCTTCTTTTGCGCGACTCTTTCGTAGCGTTTGGCCGTGCGATCGAGCGCGTGCTCGAGCGGCGACTCGGGAGGCTTGCCCGCCTTGCGCACGAAGCTGCCGAGGACATAGAGCACGCGCAGAACGACGAGCGCGAGCAGGATCCCGAAGGCGAGGAAGACCCCGCCGAGCACGCTCACCGCTTGCGGGCTCCGAGCTTCGCGTCGCGCACGCGGAGCACGTGGTCGCCGAGCTCGGCTACCTTGGTCTCCCAGGTCTCTTTTTTCATCTCCTCGGAGCGCGCCACGCGAGCCTCGCGCGAGTCTTCGCGGAGCACGCGCTCGCAGTGGGCGAAGAGCTCTTCGTGGGTCTTGCCGACCAGCACGGCGCCCTTCATCGCGCCCGATTGGGCGTTGGGCGCGTTCGCGTAGAGCGTGACCTCGGGGATGTCGGTGGAGACCACCGCGAGCCCGGCCGAGAGGTATTCGCGCAGCTTGATGGGGTTCACGTTGCGCGTGAGCTCGTTCGAGACGAACGGGATGAGCGAGACGTCGAAGCCCTTGCAGTACGCGGGAAGGTCTTCGTAGGGCTTACGCCCCAAGAGGTGGATGTTCTTGTACTTTTCGAGGCGCGAGAGGTCGACCAGCGATTTGCCCACCACCACGATCGACCAGTCTTTGCGCTTCTCGGCGAGGTAGGCGAAGAAGTCGACGTCGACCCAGTCTTGCACGAGGCCGATGAAGCCGAGCACCGGCTTGGGCAGGTTTCGGATCTCCTCGGCGACGGCCGTGCGGTCGTCGAGGGCCTTGGCGAAGTGGGCGTGGTCGACGCCGTGCGACGCGAGGAACGTGTTGGGGTTGTACGCGCCTTTGCGCTCGAGCAGCGTGCGCGCCGTACAGAAGACGAGGTCGACGCGCTCACACAAGCGCTTCTCCATCGCCACGATCTTCTCTTTGTCGACGTAGCTGAAGTGCGACCACTCGTCGGTGCAGTAGTAGACCGAGAGCGACTCGCCGAGCTTGCCGACGTACTTCTCGGCCGTCGGCAGAAAGCTCCAGAGCTGGAAGTCGCTCATACCTCTTCGGTTGCGCAAGAACCGGAGGCTCTCGCGAAGGACGTGCTCGTTCACCTTCTGCGCGAGCTGGCTGTGGGGGAACGGCAAGACGATGGGCGTATAGACGTCGAGGCCGCCCTCGATGTGCTTGGGCCCCTTGGCGAAGCCCTTCAGCTTGGTCGCGATTTTGCCGAGATCGCGGCCGCTCGCGAGGTTCGGGGTGCGCGTGGCGATGGAGTTCAGCCACAAGACTTTGTTGTCTCGGCCGAGCAGCTTCATCACGTGGTTGTTGCTGGTCGGATCTTCGCTCCAGTCTTTGGCGAAGCAGACGATATTTTCCCCGCGCATCATGCGCGAACTATCGCCGATTCGCGGACCTTCGGGCGAAAAAACACGACCCTTCGGTGAAGGACTTCCGGGACCTCGGGACAAGTGCCTGTCGGCGGTGGCCAGCGCCGTGGTATCTCCGAAGAAGGAGTCTCGATTGAACCGATTTGCCTCGCGCTCGCCTCGACCGAGCGTCCCGTCGTTCCGCTCTGCTCGTCCTGCTCTCGTGCTCTCGCTGCTTGCGACGGCCGCCGTCGGATGCGAAGAGCCCCCCGCCCGCGGACCTGCGGCCGTCTCGTCGCTCCCCAAGGCTCCCGCGCAAATCCAGGCGTTCACGCTCGCGCCCGAGTCGCTGCACGTCGACAAAATCGGCATGCGCGACGGCTCGTTCCGACCCGACGGCTCACTCGACATCGTCTTCACCGCCCGCATCTCCGGGCCGGCGCGTGCGCTCTACATCAGTACCGCCAACGAAAAGTGCGAGCCCATCGGGGTCTTCCGCTTGAGCACCTCGGTCGGTGACGAGCCCGCTCCCCCCGAGCTCGGCGGCGCCCTCGAGCTCGGCCGCATGAGCGGAGGCATCGCGGTCGAAGAGAACGGGAAGTTCGTCAACGCCGACAACGGAGCCATCACCCTCTCGCCCGGCCCGCACGACTTGAAGCTCTACGTGTCCAACTTGGGCACGCTGCGCGACGGCAGCATCGTGTGCGTCTACGCCATCGGCGGAGACGGCTCGGTCGCCAAGAGCCCCCCGCTCAGTTACTGAGGCCAGCCATGCGAATCCTCCTCGTCCGTTCGGGCTCGTTCGACGAAGAAGCGGGCCGCCCGGCCTCGCGTCACCTCTCCGCGAGCGGACGCGCCGCCGTTCGCAACGTGGTGTTCCGGGTCAAAAACGCGCTTCACGATCTGGACGTGGGCGCGGTGGTGACGGCCCCGTCCCCCGAGTGCGTGCAGACGGCCGAGCTCGCCGCGGGAGCCTTCGACTTCCTCGGGGTGGTGAAGGTGTGGCCCTCGCTGATCTCGCCTACCCCTCCGAACACGCTGCTCGCGCCCTTGCTCGCCCTCGCCGACACCGTGGTCGTGGTGGCGGACGAGCCGTTCTTGTCGAGCTTGGGCGCGGCCATCGCGGGGCGTCCTTCGTTTCCGACCCAAGTCCCGGCGCAGCTCTCCCTCCTCGAAGACCGAAAGCCGTTCGGCTTCTGGCGCGAAGGGTCGAGCATGCAGCCTCTCTTGCTCGCGTAGTCGCGCGCGACGGATGCCTCGCGTCCGATGGCGCGAAAAACCTACGAAAATTCGTTCCTTCGCGACCAAAAGCACGTAGACTCGCGAGCAAGATGACCGTGCGAGGTTGGAACGACAACTGGCAACCGATCTTCGACGCGTTGGCCAAGCTCAAGAAGAACTGGCCTACCCGCGGCTGGACGTGGGACTCACGTCTCGTGTGCTTGACCTCGTCCTTCACGGTCGAGCAAGAGATGCAGGCGAAAGCCGCCATCGCCGACACGATGCCTGCGCAATACACGCAAGCCACGCTGACCCGCGCACCGCAGTCGCTCCAAGACATCGCCGAGCGCTCGGGTGGCCTTCGTCCGAACCAGCTCTTGCTCTCGCTCGGCCCCGCAGCTGGACTGCTCGTGTTCGGACTCTGGTGGCCCTGGGGTGACGGCGAGACCATCTCGTTCCGCGTCGGCCTGGCCGACGTCGACCCGGCCAAAGAACCGAACCAGCGCTTCCGCGACCTTTTCGGCGTCTCGTTCTAACGGGCACATCTCGACTCGCTTCGCTTCCGGCAGCGAGACGTGCAACTCTTCGGGGTATGCGCAGGCCAATCTGGCTCGCTCTGCTGGCCGCAGCGGCGTTTTCCTCGGCACCGTCGACCGCCTCGGCATCGTCGGCGAACGAGCTCTACGCGAGTGGCAAGCGGGCGGAAGCTACGCACGACGACGACGTGGCGGCACGGCGTTACAGCGAGGCGCTCGCCCTCGACGGCTCGCTCGCAGAAGCGTGGATGGCGCTGGGGGCGCTGCGCACGAGGCAAGGCGACTTTCGTGAAGCCGAGCGCGTCTACGCGGTTTTCGTGAGTCGCGTGCCGAGCTCGGTGGCCGCGCACTTGGCACACGCCGAGGCGTTGCATGCGCTCGGTCGAACCGAAGACGCGGCCGCCGAGATCGAGATCGTGGCGCGCGTCGCCCCGCGTGAGCGAAAGCGTCTCGGCGCGTGGTACGCCGAAGACGGTCTCTACCCGGCCGCTCTCGCCACCTGGCGCGCCGTGCTCGCGCAGGCCGTAAGCGACGGCGACGACGAGACCAGCACCGAGGCCCGTGCGATGGTGCGTGCGCTCGTGCTCTTCGCCAAGCCGTGCGACCCCGCGGCCTTCCCCGCTTCGGACGACAAGTTTAGGAAATTGCTCGGGAAAGTAGCCCGCAGCGGCGGTCTCTAGCGGGCAACGGTCGAAGGCTTCGGGTCGGCCTTCGAATCGGCCTTCGGAGCGAACCACGCGAGCGAGACCTCGGCCCCTCGCGGACCCGAGAGCATCAGCACGACGCGGTCCTCGGCGCCCACGCACACCGGCCCCTCCGGACCAAGCAGACCGTTCTGCGCGGCCAGGGACGTGCGAAGCACGCCCGACGTCACGAGACGTGCCTCGAGGCGCGCGGTCGCCGCGAACGCGACCCGAAGGCAAGCCGCTGCGCGAGGACGCGCAAGATCGATCGAGGTGGTCACCTCCCCTGCATCACCGAGTGGCCCTTCGAGCATCACGCGCGAATGGCCGATCTCGACGAACCCGAGCGCCATCACCGCGCTCGCATCGAGACCGGACGTGGAGGCATCGGAGGCCGAAGCGTCGAGAGGCTCCACCGGACGGGGCTCGCTTCCTTTGCCCGGCGCGGAGGACCCGCCCGTCGCACACGAGGCCGTGAACGCGAGCAGCGCGAATGCCTGCGAAAAGAGCCTTCTCACGAGCTCAGACGCTCACGACGAGGAGACGGCCGCGAGGGCCGGCACGTCGTCCACGGCGTCCATGCGGCACGTTCCCTCGAAGGCGACGCCGCGGTCGATGAAGAGCGAAGGCGAGTGGATGTTGCCGACGACCTTGGCCGGGGCGTGCACCTCCACCGCGTTTCGCGCGCGGATGTTGCCGTGCACCGTGCCACCCCGCACGATCACGGTTCCCACCTCGATCTCGGCGCGCACCTCGGCGCCTTCGCCGATGATGAGCGTGTCGTCGCTGCGGATTTCGCCCTTGAAGAGCCCATCGATGCGGACGACCCCGTCGAAGCGCAGCTTGCCCTCGAACGCGGTTCCACGTCCGAGCAAGGCGGTGATTTCGTTTCCGGGGACGGAGGACATGGTGCGCGCTACTAGCAGCCCGAGCGGACCTCTTCAACGCCCGGCGAGGCGAGAATCGCGCGAGCGGACGGGGGCCGAAAACCCCATGCTCACGAGCAAAATCCTGGGTCGTCGGGCGGTTCGGTGCACTAGTGTCCTCGGCATGCGCATCACCGTGAACGGCGAGCCCCACGAGGTTCCCTCCCCGCTGACCGTGCGAGCTCTCCTCGACCACCTCGGCCTCACCAAGGGCCCGGTGGCGGTCGAGCAGAACCGCGAGGTCGTTCCCCGCGCCGAGCACCCGACCCGCGACGTGAACGAAGGCGACGTGTTCGAGCTCGTGCACTTCGTGGGCGGAGGCTGAGCGACCCTCGGCCCGCCTGACGAGAAGGCAAGGACGCCGAGCGACCTGGAAATCGAACGATTTTCCGACGTCGTGCTTGCCAAAACGGCCGACTATCCGTGACGATACGCCCCATAAGGGGCGCGACTTCCGTGGCCGATTCCGAAACCGACGTCCCGATTCCTCCTCCACTTCCGACCGACCCCGAGGACGTCTCGTGGGCGCTCTCCACGGCCGAGGCCATGTGGTCCCGTGGGGACTTGGGCGAGGCGCTCAAGTGGCTCAGGCGTGCGGCCGAAGCCGCCTCCGAGGCCGAAGCCGACGAGCGTGCCCTCGCGCTGGCCAAAGCCGCGGCCAACCTGTCGAACCGCGTCGGACGTCGCTCCGCCCCGAGCATGCCCGCACAGGGAGGCTCCTCTGCGGCGGCTCTCCTCGAAGCCACACCGGCAGGCTCGGGCACCAGCAGCGCACCTCAACCGCCCGAGCCGTACCATCGGCGCATCGGCTCGAGCCTTCCGCCCCAAGGAACCAGCGCGCCCCGGTCGGCACCGCCCACGGCGGTTCGCCCGTCGTCACCGGTCCACACCGCGGTCACTCCCGCACAAGCGAGCCCGCCGAGCCAGAGCCCCGGGCCTGGCGCACCGCACTCGTCGCCTCCTGGAAGCGGCTCGCCGACGCCACGGCCCCCTGTCCCGTCGAACCGTGCACCCGCCGCCGGAATGGCTTCCCCGCCGTCTTCGCCGCCCATCTCGCACAAGCCGATCTCGTCGCACGTCGTCCCGGTCCCACGCTCGGCACTCGACTCCGGACGCTTCGAGGCCCAGCCCGAGAGTGATCCGTTCGCGCGTCGTTCGGACAGCCGCATGCGCGTGGCCACACAGCCCGATCCCTCGGAGGCGCGTATCCCGGCCGCCGCCCAAGCACCGTCCTTCGACGACGACACGAGCGACCACACGCCCATCCCGGCCGTGCTTCCCACGGACGAAGAATCCTGGGCGCCTTCACCGCCGTCGAGCGCACCGCCGCCTCCGTCTTCGTCGGCGTCGTCGGCGTCGATCGGCCTGCGTCCGGTGGGCGACAACACCGCCCAGATGCCCGCCCTGACCGAGCTCAACGCCATCGAAGTGCTGCGTGGTCGAAGGCCGCTGAAGGCGCTCTCGAGCGCGTCGGATTGGGACGCCGTTCCCACGAAGACCCTCTCGGGTAGCGACCTCAGCGACCTCAGTGCGTTTCAGCCGGGCCGAACCACCATCGAAGAGGTCTCGCCTCCGTCGAGCCCGAAAGTCCCGTCGACCCCTCCGCGCTCGGAGCGCGGGGAAGAGCGGCGCCCTGCC
The DNA here is from genome assembly GCA_965225775.1 of Polyangiaceae bacterium. Lineage (GTDB taxonomy): Bacteria > Myxococcota_A > Polyangia > Polyangiales > Polyangiaceae > JAAFHV01. The sequence continues at coordinate 1,693,385 of OZ245328.1, forward strand.
CTGGCCACCTCGCAGGCGGTGCGGGTCATCCTCTGGAAAGACGCGAACGGCGTGCACGTGGCGCCGCACGGCACGCTGGTGAGCGCCATCACGGTGGATGCCATGGTGGTCGCGCTCGATCCCTCCGCGGACATCCGCGCGTGGCTCGATCCGAGCCATCGCAAAAACAATCCGTAGTCTCGCGCGCAACTTGTGCGGGAAATCGCGGCGCGCTCCGGCCGCAGGTGACGGATCTTTTTCGAGCTTTCGGGCCGCGAACGGAACAAATGCGCCCGATTGACGCATTCGGCCGTTGCCCTTTGTCGCGCGGGGCTCCAAAGAAGTCCCGAAGTCTCCCGGCGCTGGCAGATCGTGATGAATTAGGCGGGCTTTTCCGCTAGGCTCCGGGGCCCTCGTGGGCGCGTTCGCGCGTCGAGCGAGTCGAGACAGCACCTCCATTCCCAAGGGCAACAGAGATGTTCGAGGAGTTCGGAATCAACGCGGGCTTCGTGGAAGAGCTCCACGCGCGCTATCAGCAGAGCCCGCAATCGGTCGACGAGAAGTGGCGCACGTACTTCTCGGACCTCGAGCGAACCGGCGGCGCGTCCCCCTCGTACGCCAACGGAACCAACGGCTCGGCCGCTCTCGCCTACGCGAACGGAACCAACGGCTCGGCGCCGGCGTCCTCGCGCTCGCCCCAGACCTTGCCTCCTGCTTCCACCAACGGAACGGTGGCCGCTCGCAAAGAGCTGCTCGACGCCGCGGCGGTGCAGGGGCGCGTGTACCAGCTGGTGAACGCCTACCGCGTGAGCGGGCACATGCACGCGCACTTGAACCCGCTCGGCCCGCCGCCGGAGCCGGGTGACGAGTTCGACCTCCACCGCTTCGACCTCACGGCCGCTCAGCTCGACGAGACCTTCCCCACCGTGGGCATCTCGGGTCTGCCGCCGCACGCCACGCTGCGCACCATCATCCAGCACCTGAAAGAGACCTACTCGGGCTCAATCGGCGTGGAGTTCCGCCACATCGAAGACGTCGAGCAGCGCGAGTGGCTCGAGACCAAGATGGAGGCGAGCAAGAACCGCCCGGTGCTCGGCCACGACGAAGTGCTTCGCATCCTGACGAAGCTCACCGACGCCGAAAACCTCGAGCAGTTCATCCACAAGAACTTCACGGGAGCCAAGCGCTTCTCGCTCGAAGGCGCCGAGAGCATGATCGCCCTGCTCGACCTTCTGGTCGAAGAGGCGGGCAAACACGAGGTCGACGAAATCGTGTTCGGTATGGCCCACCGCGGCCGCCTGAACGTGCTCGTCAACATCATGGACAAGCCCCCGCGCGAGCTCTTCGCGGCCTTCCGCGACAAGCACCCCGAGCGCTTCGTGGGCGGCGGTGACGTGAAGTACCACCTCGGCCACTCGACCGATCGCGTGACCGGCTCCGGCAAGAGCATCCACCTCACGCTCGCCTTCAACCCGAGCCACCTCGAGTTCGTGAACCCGGTGGTCGAAGGCCGCGTGCGCGCCAAACAAGACCGCCGCAAGCGCAAGAGCGTGATGCCGCTGCTCATCCACGGCGACGCGGCGTTCATCGGCCAGGGCGTGGTCCCCGAGACGCTCAACATGGCCGGCCTCGAGGGCTACGGCACCTCGGGCACCGTGCACCTCGTGGTGAACAACCAAATCGGCTTCACCACGCTTCCGGAAGACTCGCGCTCCACGCGCTACTGCACGGACATCGCGCGCATGCTGCGCGTACCCGTGTTCCACGTGAACGGCGAAGATCCGGAGGCGGTGATCCACGTGGCGCGGCTCGCCATCGAGTACCGCCAGCGCTTCGCGCAAGACGTGGTCATCGACATGTACTGCTACCGTCGCTACGGCCACAACGAGAGCGACGAGCCCCGCTTCACCCAGCCCACGATGTACGCGGCCATCGACAAGAAGCCGACCATCCGTGAGGTTTACATGCGTCGCCTGCTGCAAGCGGGCCACATCGACGAGCAGCGCGCCATCGCCATCCAGGCCGAGCGCAAGGCCGCCCTCGACGCCGCCCTCGAAGAAGAAAAGAAGGGCGACTACCTCCAGCCCCCGGCCGCCATGGGCGGCGTGTGGGCCGGTTACCGCGGTGGTCCTGACAGCGAGACACCCGACGCCCCGACCGCCGTCGCCAAAGAGAAGCTCGTCGCGCTCGCCGCCAAGCTGAGCGAGATCCCCGCCGGCTTCACGCCCAACGCGAAGGTCCTCAAGGTCATCGAAACCCGCCGGGACAAGGTCGCCAAGAACGAGGCCTTCGACTGGGGCACGGCCGAGCACCTCGCCTTCGCGACCCTCGTCTCCGAAGGCAGCCGCGTTCGTTTGTCCGGCCAAGACGCGCGCCGCGGAACCTTCACGCACCGCCACGCCACGCTCTTCGACATGAGCACCGGCGCGCGCTTCACGCCCCTGTCCACCCTCGGCGCACCGTTCGAGGTCTACGACAGCCCGCTCTCCGAGACCGGCGTGCTCGGCTTCGAGTACGGCTACTCGCTCGACTGCCCGGACGGACTCGTGATCTGGGAAGCGCAGTTCGGCGACTTCGCCAACGGTGCGCAGGTCATCATCGACCAGTTCATCGTCTCCGGTGAAGACAAGTGGAAACGCCTCTCCGGCCTCGTGCTGCTCCTGCCGCACGGCTACGAGGGTCAGGGCCCCGAGCACTCGAGCGCCCGCATCGAGCGCTTCTTGCAGCTCGCCGCCCAGGACAACATCCAGGTGATGAACCTGTCCACGCCGGCGCAGATCTTCCACGCGCTGCGTCGCCAAGTGGTTCGCAAGTGGCGGAAGCCGCTCGTGATTTTCACCCCGAAGAGCCTGCTGCGAAACCCGAAGGCGGTCTCCACCACCGACGAGCTCGCGAACGGCGGCTTCCAAAAGGTCATCGGCGATCCGTCGGTCGACCCGAAGAAGGTGAAGCGGGTCCTCCTGTGCAGCGGCAAGGTCTATTACGACCTCGTCGACGCACGCGAGAAGAAGGGCCGCACCGACGTGGCCATCTTGCGCCTCGAGCAGCTCTATCCGTTGAACGGCGCGCTCGACCAAGCGCTCGCCCCCTTCGCGGACAAGACGCCGCTCGTGTGGGTCCAGGAAGAGCCGCGAAATGCGGGTGCCTGGTACTTCCTCAACGCCAACCTCGAGAAGGTGATCGGCAACCGCCTACCGCTCTCGAGCGTCACGCGTGCGGCCGCCGCCAGCCCCGCCACGGGCAGCAAGGCCAGTCACGACCTCGAGCAGCAGCGTCTGCTCGACGAAGCGCTCGGCTGATCGATCACGCATGACCTCGGGGTGGGCGACGGAGATCGGTGTCGCAGCTGGGCTGCTGATCGGCATCGTCGTCGTCGCCGCCCTCGTCAACTCGTTCGCGAAGGACCACCGCTGGGTGGTCCGTCGCCTCGTGCTGCTCTACGGGTTTTACGTGGGCACGGGGCTCCTCGCCTTCGCGCTCGGTCAGCTCGGCCAACACGTGTGGGGCGCGCGCCTCTCGCTCGCGTCGCACGTGCTCGGCACCTTCGTGGCGATCAACGTGGGCGGCGCGCTCGTCTTCGAGCTTTTCTTGCCGAAGATCGGCGTCCGCCCCGCCAAGATCGTGAGCGATCTCGCGCTCGGTGCCGCCTACATCGTGGCCACCGGCGCGCTGCTCGCGAGCTCGGGCTTCACGCTCACCTCGGTCATCACCACGGGCGCCGTGTTTTCCGCGGTGCTCGCGCTCTCCCTCCAGACCACGCTCGGCAACGTGCTCGGTGGCGTGGCGCTCCAGCTCGACGGGTCCATCAAGGTGGGCGACTGGATCCAGCTCGAGAACGGGCGGCAGGGCATCGTGCGCGAGATTCGCTGGCGCTGCACCGTGGTCGAGACCCGCGACTACGACACCATCATCCTGCCCAACGCGCAGCTTCTCTCGAGCACCATGACCGTGCTCGGGCGTCGCGGTGGAAAGCCCGCGCCGCACCGGATGAAGCACCTCTTCAACGTCGACTTTCGGTACTCGCCGAGCCGCGTGGTGCAGGTGGTGACCGACGCGCTCCTGGCCTCGCCGCTGCCGAACGTAGCCGCCGATCCGGCACCTTCGGTGTGGTGCGTGGACTTCGCGCGGGACAACCGCAATAGCTTCGCCGTCTACGAAGTACGCTACTTCATCCAAGACATGGGCCCGGATACGCGCACCGCGTCCGGCGTCTTAACCCGTGTCTACGCGGCCCTTCGCCGCGCCGACATTCCCCTCGCCCGCCCCGCGAGCACGCAGTTCGTCCGCATCGAAGGCGACGACATGGAGGCTCGCCGCGCCGAACGCCACCGGCACCGCCGCGTGGAAGCGCTGGGGGCCATCACCATCTTCAGCTCGCTCACCGACGGCGAGCGCTCGGTGCTCGAATCGCAGCTCGAGTACGTGCCCTTCACGGCCGGCGAGCGCATGACCCGTCAAGGGGCGGTCGCCCACTGGCTCTACGTGATGACCTCGGGCAAAGCCGAGGTGCGCCGCAAGCACGACGACGGCACCGAAGTGCTCCTGGCGAGCCTGAAGGCCCCCGAGTTTTTCGGCGAGATGGGCCTCATGACCGGCGAGCCGCGCATCGCGGACGTGGTCGCCACGAGCGACGTCGAGTGCTTCCGCCTACGCAAAGAAGGCTTCCAGAAGGTCTTGCTCAATCGCCCGGAGATTGCGAAAGAGCTGTCCACCCGCCTCGCCGAGCGGCGCGTGGAGCTGCTCGCCGCCGCCGGGCGCGAGTCGACCCAGAAGGAAGAAGAAGAACGCATCTTCGACGGAATTCGCCGCTTTTTCGGCCTCGAAACGACATGACCCGACTCTCCGCCATCGAGCTTCCTCCCATGAGCCCCGCGGCTGCCGTCCGCGTGGTGCGCGCGCTCGGCGCGCATCGTTACGTGGCCGAGCGCCTCCACGACGTGCACGCGTTGGTGTTCGAGGCCGCCGCGAGCGACGAAGCGCTCACCGAGGCCAAGGCCTGGGCCCGCATCGTGCTCGCCGATCCCGACGTGGACCGAAACTCGAAAGACCCGCGCCTCGTGCGCCGCGCGACCGACAAGGAGCTCACCGCCGCGCTCGCCGCGTATTGGGGCGAAGACGCGCACTGCCGCGAGGCTCGGGAGAGACTTCGCGCCCTGCTCGCCGAGGTCGACGTGACCCCCGCTCTCGGCCAGAAAGCCGCGCTCTTCGACGAACGCTTCGAGGACGAGCTTTACCCGGTGCTCATCGACGCCACCTGGCGACTCCTTCCGCTCGCCTCGCTCGATCACGAGCGCCACCGCGGCGTGCTCGAGAGCTACGAGGAGCTGGAGCTTGCGTCCGCGCGGTTCGAAGAAGAGAACGCGGTACCTCCGCGCGAGTACCTCTTCGAGCTCCCGCTCTTCGGCGCGCGTGAGCTCTTGAGCCCCGAAGACGAATGGGGCGACCTCGCCACGAGGCTCGTCCTGTGGTCGTCGGTCGAAGCCACCTACGAGGACTACCTCGTGCGCGGCATCTTGCGCTCCGCCAAGGTCGCCGAGCCGGAGTAGCTCCGATCGGGATCCCAGTGCTCCGGTCGGGATCCCAGTGCTCCGGTTCGGGATCCCAGTTGCTCGATCCCGGCGCCCAGAGGGTCTCGGTGGGATCCCAGAGGGTCTCAGCGTGATCCCAGAGGTCTCGACGTGATCCCAGAGGGTCTCGACGTGATCCCAGATACCCAGAAACCGTCGAAACGCGCCCCTCAGGCTTCTTTTTTCGAGGATTCGTCCTCTGCAGCCTCTTCCGAAGCTTCGTCGGACGCGGCGATGTCCGACTCGTCCGAGGAGTCGCTCTTGGTCGCGCTCGTCTCTTCGGACTTGGCGACGGGCTTCTTCTTGCCGGACTTCTTCTTGGTCTTGGGCTTTTCGCCGAGCTCGGCCTTTTCGATCTCGGCCTCGGGCGCGCTCGTGCCGGTGAGCACGTCCGAGGGCTTCATTTTGGCGTACTTGGCGCGCTCAGCCGCGGTCGCTTCCCAAGACGTTTGCACGTTTTTCCAGACCAACCCCACCCAAGCGAAGAGCGAGACGATGGAGATCGCGGCGACGACGAAGAGGACCGTGGGGCTCGGCATGCGCGGACGCTTATAGCACCAGCTCTCGCACCTGCGCGTGCGCCGTGAGCCTTCAGGGCTTGCCGGTCTTCTTCGTGGGCGTGCCCGACGACGAGGACGCGGACGGCGACGAGGGGGGCGGCTCGGGCGACAGCACCACCATGGCAGGCGGAGATTTCGGCGCGCCTGCGCTGGGGGGCGCCGAGCTCTTGACCGGAGACGTGGCGGGCTCCGAGGGCGATTCGCAGGCCTTGGCGAGCAGCACCACGAACGAGAGCGCGACCACGGCCGAACCGATGGTCCAAGCGGCCAGCGTCGTTCGTGGGCCGAGCGCCGCCGTGATGGCGGGCGACGGCGTGGGAGCCGCCGGGACTTCGGGCTTGGGGCGCCCGCTTTCCCACATGGGCTGCCAGCTCGACGACGAAGACGAATCGGAGAGCGAAGGTGGGCGAGCGCCGACCACGATGGCCGGCCGAGTGGCTTTCCCGTCGAACCGGAGTGCAGCCGCCTGTTCGACCAGAATGGGCGACGCCGGTGTCGGCAGGCGCATGGGCACCGTGCGCTTGCCTACGACCGAAGCCTCCCGGCTCGAGGGTGGAGCACCACTCGAAGGCGGCGGCTCGGCGACCGATGAGGCGGGGCCCGCAGCGCTCGCCGGAGAATGCGGCGGAGGCAGCGGTCGCGGTGGCGGAAGCTTGGGCAAAGGCGAGCTCTTCACCGACGAGGGCGGAGAAGCCGAGGCCACCGAGACCAGCGATTCCGATGGAGGCGTGCTCGAGCGCGAAGACGACGGAGGCGAGCGATTTTCGACGGTCGCCTCCCCGATCGCGTGTGCCGGGGCCGGCTCGATGCTCGGGACTCGCGGCTTACGAGCCCCCGCCGGCGGCTTCATGCGCTCGGTCACCATGTCGGGCTCGTCCGAGTAGCGCGGCCGTGTGTCGATCGTGGGCGTGGGCGGAACCGGCCTCACTCGCGCGTAGGTGCGCTCGGTCGCGAGGTCCTTGTCCTCGAGCGGCATCGGCTGGCGAGCCGTTGCGCCGTCGTCCTCGAACGTCTCGTGAAGAGGCGCGAGGTGATCGATCTTCACGTCGGCCGGGACGCTCGCCTGGGAGGTGCGACCGTGCACGAGCGACCGCTCGGCCGGGCTCGGTGCTTTTCCCGGAGCGACCTCCGGAGCGCCGACCGGCTCGTTCTTCCCGGGCGTTTCCCGCACCAGCGCTTCGGTCGGATCGTCGAGAGACGGGAGCGCCGACGGCTCGAGGCGCAGCGCGAGCAACGCCGCGCGCAGCTCGTTCGCGTCGGTGAACCGCTTGGCCTTGTCTTTCTCGAGGCAACGGCGAACGACCGCCGCGAACGACGGGTCGAGGTCGTCGGGAAAAGCGGGCGCGCCCGACTTGATGCGCGTGAGAATGGTCGCGAGCGACGGCCCGTCGAAGGGCTGTTTCCCCGTGACCAGACGGAACAAAATGATCCCGAGCGACCAGAGGTCGGCTCGGTGATCGACGTCGCGCGAGGCGTAGATTTGCTCGGGCGCCATGTAGTACGGCGAGCCGACCAAGGTGCCCACGCCGGTGGTCTCGGACGAGTCGCCGACCTTCTTCGAGATGCCGAAGTCGATGAGCTTGGCGAGCGTCTCCCCGCTCGGACGCTTCACGATGAACACGTTGGCCGGCTTCAAGTCCCGGTGCACGATGCCCTGCGCGTGGGCCTCGGCGAGACCTTCGCAGATCTGCGCGACCACCTTGGCGGCACGCTCCGGCGTGAGCACGCCCCGCGCGAGCACCTTCTCGAGGTCCTCGCCTTCGAGCAGCTCCATCACCAGGTAGAGCGTGCCGTCGGGGAGCAGCCCGGCGTCGAAGATGCTCGCGATCGTGGGGGCGCGTACCTGCGCGAGGATGCGGGCCTCGCGGAGGAACCGGTCGCGCATCGACGCGTCCTTCATGGTCGCGTCGAGCATGACCTTGATGGCCACCGGTTGCCCCAGCACGAGGTGCGTGCCGCGCAGCACGGCGCCCATCCCGCCCCGCGCCAGCACCGAATCCACGCGGTACCGGCCGTCGATCGTTTGACCGACGAGCGAGGCCACGCGTGAGGCTCCGGTCGCACTACTCATGATGCTCGAGTTTCCGTATTCTCGCCGGGATACGTGGCCCTGTCGACAAAGTCCGCACCCCGAGCGTGGCGCAAAGTGCCTCTTTTTTGGTCACTTGCGAGGATCGTGCGTGTCCTCGGACTGCTCGTCGCGCTGCTCGTGACGACCGGCTGTTCGCTGCCGGGCCTCGACGACGTGGACGCGGTCTACTCCGTCGGCCCGGGAGCTCCGCCCGATCTGGTGCAACGTGTCCGGCTGCACCTTCGCGCGCGCCGGTTTTCCGCCGAGGTGCACGAATCCCCGGGGAAGCTGCACGTCCGTGTGCCTCGAGGTGAGATAGCGTCGCTGAAGAGCGCCCTCGCCCACCCCGTGCGCCTCGCGTTCTATCGGCGAGCCGCACGTTGCAAGAACGGCTGCACCGAGACCGAGCTCGAGCACCTCGACGAACGTGCCCGCGAAGCACCCGAGGGCGAACGCGTTCTCGTCGAACGCCTCGCGAGCGGCCGCTTGAAGACCGTGCACGTGGAGGCCGAACCGGTGGTCGTCGTGAGCGAAAAGAAGCTCGCGCGCGGTCCCGAGGGCTCGATCGACCTCTCGTTCCCCGGACGCTCGATCACGGCCGAGACCCTCGCCAAGACCTCGGAGGACCTCGTCCTCGGCGACGGTTCGCGTGCACTTTACATGGGCCGGGTGGATCCCTCGTCCGTGCGCCTCCACTACGGAGTGGGCCTCGAGGCCTACGAACGTGCTCGCCTCGCTCGCGAGCTCATCGCCTTGCCCGAGCTGCCCGAGCTTCGAGCTCCGGACGAGCGGTCCTCTCCGCGGGATCTCGCGCTCGCGGCAGCGGCGGTCTTTCTCCCGCTCGCACTCTCCTTCGTTTACGTCTTCTTCGTGCGTCGCTTCGACCGAGCGCATCCGGAGCCGCTCTCGCTGGTGCTCGTGACGTTCGTGCTGGGCGCCGCGTCGACCCTGCTCGCGATGGCGCTCGAGTGGGGCGCGTCGCATCTGAGCCCTTGGCTCAACCCGCAGCTGCTCACCTTCGGCGGCCAGCCGAGCGCCCTGCCTCTCTCGGTGCTCGGCTTCGCGCTCACGGTGGGCGTGCCGGAAGAAGGCGCCAAGCTGCTCGCCACGCTCTACGCGACCAAGCGACGCGAGTTCGACGAGCCGGTGGACGGCGTGGTCTACGGCGTGGTGGCCGCGCTCGGCTTCGCCGCCGCGGAGAACGTCTCGTACTTCGGCTTCGGACGCGTGGCCGCGTCGCTGGTGGTCGGGCGCGCCTTCACGGCCATCCCCGTGCACATGTTCCTCTCCGGCCTCTGGGGCTACGCCCTCGGCCAGCGCCTCGTGGAAAAGAAGGCAAAAGTCCCCTTCTTTTTCGCGCTCTCGGCCCTGGCCCACGGGCTCTTCGACGCCCTCCTCTCGACCGACGGAGGCTTCCTCCCGGCCATCGGTGTGTTGCTCGTGCTCGCGGTCGCCTTCGTGCTCGTGCTGCGCTCGGCGCTCCGCCACGGACCGGTCTCGGAGGCGACCCGGGTGGCGGCCGAACAGCGCCGCGATCGTCACGCGGTCGGGCATCCGTGGCGCTTCGTCTCGCTCGCGCTTCTCTTGCCGATGCTCGCCACCGTGATGCTCGGCATGGCGGGCGCATGGGAAGCGAGTGGACACGGGCTCCGTTCATCGTATCCGCTGATGCTCGCGCTCTTGGTGGTGGCCATCGGAGCGACGGTTTGGGGCATCACGTCCACGCTCCCGCTCGACGTGGTCCTCGACGCGCACGGCATCACCTTCGCGGGGGCGGTGCGCGCCTATACCGAGATCGACGCGGTGGTCGTGCACGGGGCCTACCTCGAGATCCACTCGCCGCGCGGAGACATCGAGATCGGGCCCGCCCGTGCCGACGAGCTCGACGCACTTGTGCGGGAGCTGGCCGAGCGAAGAGAAGCTGCCTGCAGGCGTTCGTGACGCAGCTCGGTCGACCTGCTCGGCCGCGGTGTGCAACCGCGTCATGCGGAAATGTTTCCGTCGAGGCCAAGGCCGTGAAATCCTGCCGGCTTCTTTCCGCACGAAGGACGGCACCGTGACCACCAAGAAGACATCCGCCGAGGTTCGGCAGAAGCACAAGGACTACCTCTTTCCGAGCGTGGCGAACTACTACGCCGAGTCCGTCGTGCTCGACGAAGGCCACGGCCTTCGCGTGAAGGATCTCGACGGAACCGAGTACCTCGACTTCTTCGGGGGCATCCTCACCGTGAGCCTCGGGCAAACGCACCCGAAGGTGAACGCGGCGCTGAAGGCGCAGATCGATCGCCTCGGCCACGTCTCGACTCTCTACCCCACGGTCGGCATCGTCGAGCTCGCCGAGCGCCTCGTGAAGCTCGCGCCGGGCAAGATCGGCAAGGCCTTCTTCAGCGCCAGCGGCACCGAAGCGGACGAAACCGCGGTCGCTCTCGCGCAGATGGCCACCGGCAACCAAGAGCTCATCGCGCTCCGCCATGGCTACTCGGGTCGCTCTCTTCTCGCGCAGTCGCTCACCGCGAACGGCAAGTACCGCCAGCTCCCGAGCCAGATCGCGGCCATCAAACACGCGCCGTCGCCTTACTGCTACCGCTGTCCGTTCGGGCTCACTTACCCGAGCTGCGACGTGAAGTGCGCGAGGGACATCGAAGAGCTCATCCAGACCACCACCACGGGCGCCATCGCCGGTTTCCTGGCCGAGCCCATCCAAGGCGTGGGTGGCTTCATCGACGCGCCCGACGGCTACTTCAAGGTGGCGGTCGACATCGTGCGCAAGTACGGCGGTCTCTTCATCGCCGACGAAGTGCAGACCGGCTTCGGACGCACCGGAAAGCACATGTGGGGCATCCAGCATCACGGCGTGGACCCGGACATCATGACCATGGCCAAGGGCATCGCGAACGGCCTCCCGCTCGGCGCGACGCTCGCCACGGTGCCGGTCGCCGACGCGTGGAAGGTGGGCAACATCTCCACCTACGGAGGCAACCCGCTCTCGTGCGCCGCGGCCAACGCGGTGGTCGACGTCATCCAAGAGGAGAACCTCGTGGAGAACGCCGAACGCATGGGCAAGGTGCTTCGTGAGGGCCTCGAGGCGCTCAAGGCCAAGTATCCGAAGACCATCGGCGACGTGCGCGGCAAGGGCCTCATGCAGGCGCTCGAGTTCGTGGAAGACGAGACGGCCAGAAATCGCACGCCCAACGCGGGCTTCGTCACGCGTCTCTTCGAGGAGACCAAGAAGCGAAAGCTCCTCATCGGCCGCGGCGGTCTCTACGCCAACGTGACCCGCATCGCCCCCGCGCTGAACGTCACCAAGACCGAGATCGACGAAGCGTTGCGCATCCTCGACGAGTCGCTCGCCGCCATCTCCTGAAGCTCACGAAACTCTCGTTTTTCATGACCCGATCCACTCCTGCAGAGGACCGACGATGACGTCCCTTTTGAAGAAGGACCGCCTGGAAACGGCGCTCCCGGACAAGAAGCCGCTCTACTCCGCCGCCGAGGCAAAAGCCGAAGCGGAGCGCTGCCTCTATTGCGCGGACGCTCCGTGCATCAAGGCGTGCCCGACCGAGATCGACATCCCGACCTTCATCAAGAAGATCGCCTCGGGCAACGTTCGCGGCGCGGCGAGCACCATCTTCGATCAGAACCTGCTCGGTCACTCGTGCGCGCGCGTCTGCCCGGTCGAGGTCCTCTGCGTGGGCGATTGCGTCTACAACGGCTGGGGTCGCGACCCGATCAACATCGGCCGGCTGCAGCGCTTCGCCACCGAGACCGCGGTCGATCACGCGAAGCCCGGGTCCCCTCCGCTCCGCACGCCTAAGGCGAAAATCGGCAAGAAGGTGGTCTGCATCGGCGCGGGTCCTGCTTCGCTCGCCTTCGCCGGCTATCTCGCGCTCGAGGGCGTGGACACGCTCGTGCTCGAGAAACGCGCGGTCGCCGGAGGCCTCAACACCACCGGTATCGCGCCCTACAAGCTGCAAGCCGAAGACGCCCTCCACGAGGTCGCCTGGGTGCAGTCGTTCGGCGTCGAGGTCAAGACCGGCGTCGAGGTCGGCAAAGACGTCACCGCCGAGAAGCTGCTCGCCGACTACGACGCGGTCTTCCTCGGCGTGGGTCTCGGCGAAGACACGAAGCTCGGCATCCCCGGCGAAGACGGCCCGGGAGTCATCGGCGCCACCGCGTGGATCGAGAAGATGAAGCTCGAGCTCACCACGAGCGACGCGGCGAGCCTCGGTCGGGTGCTCGTCATCGGTGGAGGAAACACGGCCATCGACGTGGCGCGCGAGTGCGCGGGCCTCGGCGCCGCGGACGTGGCCATGGTCTACCGCCGAAGCCAAAAAGAGATGAGCGGCTACGCCCACGAGCTCGAAGGCGCGCGCATCGAAGGCGTGCGTTTCGTGGAGAACGCCGTGCCTCACTCGTTTGTGCGGGACGCGAGCGGAAAGCTCGTCGCCCTGCGCGTCTCGCGCGCCGAAGGCGGAAAGGCCGTCCCCGGCACCGAATACGACATCCCTTGCGACCTCGTCGCGCTCGCCATCGGCCAGTCGAAGCTGCGCTCGCTTGCGTCGCAGTTCCCTGGCGTCGAGCTCGACGCCAAGGGCTGCGTGAAGGCCGATCCGAAGACCGGTCAGACCGGCAACACCAAGGTCTTCGCCGGTGGCGACTGCATCAACGGCGGCAAAGAAGTGGTCAACGCCGTGGCCGACGGCCGCAACGCCGCCCACACGTTTCTCTCGCGTCTCTCGAAGGGGTCCTGACTCATGGCCGATCTCAGCATCGATTTCGCAGGCATCAAGTCGCCGAACCCCTTTTGGCTCGCCTCGGCTCCGCCCGCCAACACCGGTGAGCAGGTCATGCGCGCGTTCGACGCCGGCTGGGGCGGCGCGGTGTGGAAGACCCTCGGTGACCCCATCGTGAACGTGTCGAGCCGCTTCGGCTCGGTCGACTACGACGGCCGCAAGATGATGGGCCTCAACAACATCGAGCTCATCACCGACCGCCCTCTCGAGGTGAACCTCGCCGAGATCCGCGAGGTCAAGAAGCGCTACCCCAAGAACGTCATCATCGCTTCGCTCATGACCGAGACGAAGGACGACTGGCGCGTGCTCATTCGCAAGTGCGAAGACGCAGGCGTGGACGGACTCGAGCTGAACTTCGGCTGCCCGCACGGCATGTGCGAGCGCGGCATGGGCTCGTCGGTCGGCCAAGAGCCGAAGCTTCTCGAAGAGATCACGCGCTGGACCAAGGAATTTGCGAAGACCCCGGTGCTCGTCAAGCTGACGCCCAACACGGGCGACATCTTGGAGCCCGGGCTCGCCGGCGTGGCGGGCGGCGCCGACGGCCTCTCGCTCATCAACACCATCAAGAGCATCGTGGGCGTCGATCTCAACCTGCTCGTGCCCGTGCCTCGCGTGGGCAAGGGCTCGTCGAACGGCGGCTACTGCGGACCGGCCGTGAAGCCCATCGCGCTCCACATGGTGGCCGCGCTCGCGCGCGACGCCGGCATCCGCGTGCCCATCTCGGGCATCGGCGGCATCTCCAACTGGCGCGACGCGGCCGAGTTCATCGCGCTCGGGTCGACCAGCGTGCAGGTGTGCACGGCGGTCATGCACTACGGCTACCGCATCGTCGAAGACATGATCGAGGGGCTCTCGAACTACCTCGACGAGATGGGCATGAAGAGCGTCAACGAGCTGCGCGGACGCGCCGTTCCGGGCTACCGCGAGTGGGGCGAGCTCGACCTCAACTACAAGCTTGTCGCCAAGATCGACTCGGACAAGTGCATCGGCTGCCAGCTCTGCATGACCGCCTGCCACGACGGCGCTCACCAATGCATCTTCCCCGGAACCGATGCCGAGCGCACGCGCCCGCCCCACGCCCACGCGCACGGAAACGCCAAGCGCCCGGCCAGCTATGCAAAGGGCAAAGTCGCCGGCGATCGCGTGCCCTGGATCGACGAGCCGGAGTGTGTAGGTTGCAACCTTTGCCAGCTCGTCTGTCCGGTCCCAGACTGCATCGAGATGGTCGAGGTGTCCGCACCGAACCAAAAAGAGGAGACCTGGAACGATCGCGTGGCGCAGGGCCGCACCAAGCAGCCGGGCGGCATCCACGATTGAGCCGTCTTCGGTGACGCTCTTCGTCACGCTCGCGAAGCTCTCGGCCGAGCTCTCGGCCACTTCCTCGAGGAACGCCAAGGTCGACGCCTTGGCGTCCGCGATCGCGAGCCTCTCGCCGGACGAGGTCCCCGCTTCGGTGGGGTTCTTGTCCGGCGAACCGCGTTTCGGGAAGGTCGGCGTAGGCTACGCGAAGCTCTCACGCCTCTACGCGCTGCCCACCACACGCGAACCCAAGCTCTCGGTCCTCGAGGTCGAGGAGCGCGCGAGGGACTTGGGGAAGCTCTCGTCGGCCCTGCTCGACGAGGGGCTTCGAGAGCTGTTCGTCGACTTGGTCCCCGAGGAACGCTCCTTCCTCGGCCGCGTCATGGGCGAAGGCCTGAGGCAAGGAAGCCTCGAGGGCGTGATGCTCTCCGCGGTGGCGAAGACGTACGCCACGAGCACGAGCGAAGCCGAGGTAAGACGCGCGACCATGACGTCCGGCTCGCTCGCCGAGGTCGCCGAGTCCTTGGCGAAAACGGGGACTATCGCCGAGGATTTACGGCATCTCCGCGTTCATCGCCCGGTCCTGCCCATGCTCGCGGCTCCCGCGGACGACGCCGCGAGCGCGCTCGCCGAATGCGCGGGGCGCGCACGCGCGGACGTCAAGATGGACGGCGTGCGGGTTCAGATTCATAAGGGTGAAGCGGGCGTGCGAGCCTTCTCGCGCCAGCTGAACGAGGTCACCGCCGAGCTCGGTCCGCTGCTCGCCCCCATCGCTTCCCTGCCCTCGCGTTCGCTCGTGCTCGACGGCGAGGTGGTCGCGTTCGACGAGGGCGACCGGCCGCTCGCGTTTCAAGACACGATGTCGAGGTTCGCGCGGACCTCGACTGCCGACGCCTCCGCGGCGCGAAAGGGCACGCTCCGCCTCTTCGTGTTCGACCTCTTGCTGCTGGACGATCGCGAGCTCGTGGACGAGTCGCTCGACGAACGCCTTCGAATCATGCGCGAGGTGGTTCCCACCGAGTGGCTCATGCCGGGCGACACCGTGACGGACGCGGCCTCCGCCGAATCCGCCTACCAGCGCGCGCTCGAGGCCGGACACGAGGGCCTCGTGATGAAGCGCCTCGACTCGCGCTACGTCGCGGGCACGCGTGACGCCGCCTGGCTCAAGGTGAAAAAGGCCGTCACCGTGGACCTCGTGGTGCTCGGCGCCGAGTGGGGCCACGGAAGGCGCGACGGCTACCTCTCCAATTTGCATCTTGGCGCGCTCGCGAAGGACGGCACGTTCGTGATGGTCGGCAAGACCTTCAAGGGCCTCACGGACGCCATGCTCGCCGAGCAAACGCGCGTCCTTCTCGAGCTCGAAGACCACCGCGACGAACACGGCGTCTTCGTGCGACCGGGCTTCGTGGTCGAGGTCGCCTTTTCGGACGTGCAAAGGAGCCCTCGCTACCCGGCGAAAGTCGCGCTTCGACTGGCGCGCGTGAAGCGCTTCCGTCCTGACAAGAGCCCCAGCGACGCCGAGCCCATCGAGTCCCTGGCCGCGCTCGCCCCCGCCGAGCAGCACATGGCCAAAGAGCACGAGCCGCCCAAGCAGCTCTCGCTCTTCGCAGGGGAAGACGTCTCGCGAGAGTCTCGCAAGCGTCGGAGGTGAGACCGTCGAGACCGTTCGGCGAGCCTCTCCGTACCCTTGCGCGATCCCATGCACCTACGATCCCTGCGCACGGTCCGCATCGCTTGTCTTTCGTTCGGGCTCGTCCTGACCAGCCTGGTCGGGTGCGGTGCGCCCATGCCGAAGGTCGCGTCCTCGGGTGGCTCGAGCGAGGGCAATCCGCTCGGACCTTCCTACGTCCTCATTCCTCTCCCCTCCGAGGACGATTCCATTCTCGGGCGCGTGCTGCCGGCACCGCCTTCGTCGGGTCGCTCGCTCGAAGAGACGGCACGAGCGAACCCGTGCGCGGACAAGCTCAGCGAAGCGAAGACGAGCCCGAGCTCGAGCTCGTTCGAGAACGCCGAGGAGATTCACGCGGAAGGAAAAGCGAAGGCCATGCTCGGCGCCTTCGGGTTCTCGGGAGACATGGAGCGCGCGACGCACTTCGTCTACAAGCTCGAGACGAGCAAGCGCGTGGGAAAACAAGACACGGCGGACTACGCCGCGTGCTGCGCGCAGAAGGGCTGCGGATACGGCTACGTGAGCGCGCTCGTATACGGCGAGGGCGAGTACGCCACCGGAGAGGAGACCCGAGCGAGTGCTTCGGCCGAGGTTCTCTCGGTCGGGAGTGTTTCGGGTGGCGCGCGCGTGAAGGTGCTCCACAAACGCAAAGTGAAGGGCTGGCTCGCGGCCGTCGTCACCGAGACCGATCCGAAGAAAGGCGAGGCGCTCGGTCCGCTTGGCGTCGCGCAAGCTGCCGGCATCACGGAAGCTGGCGTGCCCGAGACCGTGAAGCAGCTCTACGAACGCGAGAAGGTCGACGTCAAAACCGCCTCGGCGAGCACGTTCACGTTCACCACCACCAAAGACGGGCCCCTGAAGGAAAACGAGTTCGTTCGTCGCTTCCGCAACGTGACCGGGTCGGACGAGATCGACGAGCTCGACACCCGCAGGAACAAGGGCTCGTTCTACACGGCAGGCACATTCACGGCCCTCTCGGCCGGTCTCACGGTGTTCTCGGCTTTCAGCGCTGGGAATCAGAAGGAAGGCTTCTACCCGGTAGGGTACGGTGCGGGCGCGGCCACCCTCGGCTTCGGGATCTGGTTCCTCGTGGCGGCCTTCAAGGGCGACGGCTCGGCCGACGATCACTACCTCACCGAGCACGACGCGGTCCTCTATGCGAACCGCTACAACCGCGCCTTGCTCCGCCGCACCATCACCGACGTCCAGAAGACCCAGGCTGCGCTCCCCAAGCTGCATCTCGAGCCGATGTTCGGTCTCGGCTCGGTAGGCCTCACCGGAAGGTTCTGAGCGGCCCGACGACGCCGAGCACTCGGGCTCTGGCGCCACGACCGCGAGTGTGGCAGGGACGAGCCCATGCGGGTTCTTTCCCTGCCCCTCGCGTTTCTCCCCTTGGCGTTCGGCGCGCTCGCGTCCGCGTGTAGCTCGCCGAGCGCGGAGGTTCCGAACGGCGCGCCTGCCACGGCCTCGAGCGTGGTCCCCGTGTCCGATGCCGGCTCGCTCACGGAGCGCGAGGCGAGCGACGGCGCGACCCCGTCCACACGCTCGCCCGGATGCGGCAAGACCGTCTCGGCGCTCGGCCTCTCCCCGAAGCGCACGTTGGTGGCGGCCGGAAAAACCCGTGAATACCACACGAGCTTTCCCGCGGGCTACGACGCTCGTGTCCCCTACCCGGTGGTCTTCGTGCTCCACGGCGCGACCGACGTTCGTCCCGAAACGCAGCGCGACTGGTTCCCGGTCGAGAAGCACGCACCTCCCGCCATCTTCGTTTACCCGCAGGCGCTCGTGCGCACCCGGCCCGACGGCACGGGCGACGCCGTCACGCGTTGGGATCTCGACGGCGACGACGACCTCGCGTTCGTCGATGCGGTGCTCGCGACGCTCGAAGCCGAGGCCTGCGTGGCCCACGACCGAGCCTTCGCCACCGGGTTCAGCTCGGGAGGCAACTTCGCCCAGCAGCTCGGCTGCAAGAGGCAGCGCGCCTTCCGCGCCATCGCCCCCGTCTCCGGGCCGGGACCGTTCGCCAAGACCTGTGACGGCCCCGTAGCCGTCTGGATGACGCACGACGTGGACGAC
Organism: Polyangiaceae bacterium; assembly: GCA_965225775.1. Lineage (GTDB taxonomy): Bacteria > Myxococcota_A > Polyangia > Polyangiales > Polyangiaceae > JAAFHV01. Next base: position 1,711,399 of record OZ245328.1, read on the forward strand.
CAAGCGCTCCCCATCTCCGGTGCGCGATCCTCTCGCGACTTTTGGATTCGCCAGAACGGCTGCCAGAAGACTCTCGTGCAAGAGCCCGAGCCGGAATGCAAACGCGCGACCGGCTGCCCCTCCGAGGCGCCGGTCGTCACGTGCGAGTCGAGCGGCCAAGGCCACGCCGTGGTCCCGTATGCGGCACAGCGGATCGGCAAGTTTTTCCAAGGGTTCATGTCGCCATGACGCGGTTCGTTCCCCTTCGCACCGAGCGCCTCGTGCTGCGCGCGTTTCGGCCCGAAGACCGCGAGGCCTTCGCCGCGCTCAACGCCGATCCGGACGTCCGGCGGTACTTTCCGAACACGCTCGGGCGGGACGAGAGCGACGCCTTCGCCGTACGCATCGAGCATCACTTCGAGACCCACGGCTTCGGTTTTTTCGCCGTCGAGGTTCCCGGAGTGAGCCCGTTCGTCGGGTTCTCGGGCCTCGCCATTCCGTCGTTCGAGGCGCCCTTCTTGCCGGCGGTCGAGATCGGTTGGCGCCTCGCGCGCGCGCACTGGGGCAAAGGGTACGCGAGCGAGGCCGCGCTCGCCGCGCTCGATTTCGCGTTCGACTCCCTCGGCCTCGCCGAGGTGGTCTCGTTCACCGTACCCGCGAATCGAAAATCCCGCGCGGTGATGGAACGCATCGGCATGCGAGCCGATCCGACCCGCGACTTCGATCACCCGAACCTTCCCGAGGGGCACGTGTTGCGAAGGCACGTCTTCTACGCGGTCACCGCCGACCAGCACCGCGCGCGTCGCGCAAAGACCATCCTCACGTGAGCTTCGCGTGGGGGTCGATCCCCAGGCGCGCCGCGAGGTAGCTCGTCACGAGCAGCTTGGCCTCTTCGATCACGCGCGCCCGGAAGGGCTCGTCGCGTGTGAGCGACAGCATCTGCAGCTGACCGAGCACGGTGACCGTGACCTCGGCCACGGCCTCGCGCTCCGCGACCAGTTTTTTCGCATGGCGTGCATCTTTGGGGAGCGGCGCGACGCGCTCGTGCATGGCGAAGATCGCCCGAGCCATCACGTCGTCGTGCTCGCGGTTCCCGGCCCGCAGCGCGGGGTGGTTGGCCTGTTCGATGAGCGTGCGAAACCCAGGATTTTGGCGCAAATACGCGTTGAATCCCTCGATCCCATTGGCCACCATCGACGCCACGGTGAGCCCCTTCGGATCGGCGGGACGCAGCTCGGCGAGCTTCTCCACGAGGCGAGCGCGGTAGCGCGCGGCGAGCGCCACCAAGAGCGCCTCTTTGTCGGGAAAGAATCGGTAGAGCGACCCGATGGAGGTGCCCGCTCGGGCCGCGACGTGGTTGGTCGTGGCCGCGGCGTAGCTCATCTCCAAGAAGACCGCGTCCGCCGCGTCGAGGATGGTGTCCACACGGGCGCGGCTGCGCTCCTGGACGGGAGCTCGGCGTGATTTGGCCTCGGCCATCGCTCCTCCTTTACACGAGCTTTTGCTCACGTTCGTGATACTCCAAAACGCGAGCAAAAGCTCTTGTTCAGGAGGAACGCATGACCGACCCCACACGCGCGCTCGCAAGCCGTCCGAAATCCGAGCGCCCGAACGGCCCGAAAGGAGCGTTCCTGCTGGGTGCGCTTCCGGCCTTTCGGGCCGATCAAGCCGGCTTTCTCGCCGCCAATGCGCGCGAGTACGGGGACATCGCGTTCTTCCGTTTTCTCGGCCTTCCCACGTACCAAATCAGCCACCCGGACGACGTGCGCAAGGTGCTGGTCGACCCGGACGGGGTCTTCACCAAAGGCGATATCCTCGAGGGCTTTCGTCCCCTCGTCGGCAAGGGAATCCTCCTCTCCGAGGGCGAAGCCCACAAGAAGAAGCGCCGCATGATGCAGCCGGCCTTCCACCACGGCCGAGTGCGCGGCTACGGCGAGGTCATGGTCGAAGAGACGGCGCGCTTCTCCGACACGGTGACATGCGACGCGGAGATCGACCTCGCGGAAGAGATGAATCGTCTCACGCTGGCCATCGCGGCGCGCACGCTCTTCGGGGTCGGCGTCACGGCCCGCGAGTCGGACGACGTGGCCTTCGCGCTGAAGGCGTTCGCCCATTGGTACCATCAGAGCACGCACCCGCTAGGCCGCCTGTTGCAGCTCTTTCCGACCGAGGCCACGGTGCGCTTTCGAGAGGGCAAGAGACGCCTCACCAAGGTGGTCAATCGACTGATCGCCGAACGACGTAAGAGCGGTGAAGGCGATGATATCCTTTCGATGCTGGTCTTCGCCAAAGACGACGAAAGCGACGGCTCACGCTTCACGGACGACGAGATCCACGACGAAGCGGTGACACTCCTGGTGGCCGGACACGAGACCACCGGCGCGACGCTCGCCTGGGCGTTTCATCTGCTCGCCCGGAATCCGGAAGCCTACGCGCGCCTCCATCACGAGGTCGACCAGGCTCTCGGCGACCGCCTCCCCACCGTGGACGACCTCCCGAAGCTCGCGTACGCAGAAGGCGTGTTCGCCGAAGCACTGCGCCTTTACCCGTCGGCGCTCACGCTGCCGAGGCAAGCCAAAGCCGACGTGGAGCTCGGGGGCTACACCGTGCCCAAAGGGTCCATCGTGCTCTGCGCCGCGCACTGCACCCACCGCGATCCCCGCTTTTACCCCGAACCGGACGCCTTTCGCCCCGAACGCTGGATCGAGACGCCGCGAAAGGACCGCCCGAAGCTCTCCTACTTTCCCTTCGGAGGGGGGGCGCGCACGTGCATCGGCGAGGCCTTCGCGTGGATGGAGGGCACGCTCGTGCTGGCCCAGCTCGCCTCGCGCTTCCACGCCCGCGAGCGCCCCGGTCACGAGGTGGTGCCCGAAGCGCTCTTCACGCAGCGACCGAAGGACGGCCTCCCGATGACGTTGGAACGTCGCGCGCGCTGAGGCCATCGCGACGTTCGCACCACGAAAAAACGCGCGCCGAGGGAGCTCGACGCGCGTACGGATGCGGAAAATGTGTCGACGGTCAGTGCCAGAGATCGAGCGCCATGGGCGCGTCGAGCGGCGTGTGATCCTCGTCGAGCGGGCGCGAGGCGGGGACCGCGTCCCGACGAGCGCCGTTCGGCTTGTACGAGTGCTCGGGTCCAGGGAACGTGCCGGCGCGCACTTCGCTGACGTACGTCTCGAAGGCCGAAACTGCGGCATCTCCGAGCTCGGCGAAGCGCTTCGCGAACTTGGGCATGTGACCGCGCACGAGACCGAGCAAGTCGGTACACACGAGCACCTGGCCGTCGCAGCCGGCGCCCGCGCCGATACCGATGGTGGGAATGGTCAGCTCGCGAGTCACTTCTTCGGCGAGGTCCGGGGGAATCGCCTCGAGCACGAGTGCGAACGCACCGGCCTCTTCGAGCGCTCGCGCGTCGCGGAGGAGCTTCTCCGCGGCACCGTCGCCGCGGCCTTGAACCTTGAAGCCACCGAGCGCGTGCACGCTCTGCGGGGTGAGGCCGACGTGCCCGACCACCGGAACTCCGGCGCGAACGATGCGACGAACGTGCTCGGCGATCTCCTCGCCGCCCTCGAGCTTCACGCTCTCGCACGCGCCCTCTTTCATCAGTTTTCCGGCGCTCTCGACCGCCTGCGCGGGAGACACTTGGTAGCTCATGAAGGGCAAATCGCCCACGAGATGCGCGATCGAGAGGCCGCGGGCAACCGCGCGGCAGTGGTACGCCATCTCTTCCAGGCTGACCGGGATGGTGTTGGAGAGGCCCTGGACGACCATGCCGAGCGAATCCCCGACCAGCACCATGTCGACACCGGCCTCGTCGACGAGTCGCGCCATCGTAAAATCGTAGGCGGTGACCATCGCGATCTTGTTGCCGGTGGCTTTTCGCGCACGCAGCTCGGGGACGGTGACCTTCGCGCGGCCTTTCGCCGGCGACGCTTCTTTTCCGTACATGAGACCTCCGGTCGCGGCTCCGTGGATGAAGTCCGCGCCTGCGAAGGAGACTAGCGCCGGCCGAGCTTCGGAACAAGGCGACAACTCACGTGAACTGCCCGAAATATCCCTGCGAATACGCCTTCTCACCGGCTCTTTGCGCGCTGTCGGTGGTGCCCTACGAGGACCGGGCGGGAGCACGGAAGCCGAACGCGCGGCGGCGGGTGATGCTTGTCCGCGTCCACCGACACCGCGTCTTCCCCCGCGCTCGTCCGCAAATCCTGTTCGCGATTCGGTCGGCCGTGAACTAGCGTCTCGAGCGTGACTCTTCGCCGCCTAGGTACGCACACGTCCGGCTCTTTTTCGGCGGTCGGCCTCCTTCGGGTGACCGCGCTCTTCGGCATGCTGGGTCTGCTCGGCCTGACCGGCTGCGACCGGCCGCCCTCCGCCGACGGGCTGCCGGAGTGGAGCCCGAAAGATCACGATCCGAACGGAGCGCCGCTCGCCCCCTCGCCGTCCGGACCTCGTCCCAAAGGAAACCCGGAGGCCGACGCGGCCCAACTCGCCGAGCTCACCTGGTCCGGCCAATGCGCGCAGTGCCACGGCCCGCTGGGACGCGGAGACGGCCCCCAAGGTCCGATGCTCAAAGCCCCCGACCTCACCCGCGCGGATTGGCAGGATCGCGTGAAGGACGCCGACATCGCGGCCACGATCAGCAACGGCAAAGGCCAAATGCCCAAGTTCGACCTGAGCCCGACGGTGGTCGGCGCGCTGGTCAAGCGCATTCGAAAAAACCGTGCCCCCTGAAGACTCGGCCGGCGAGGCCGCCGCCGCGAAGCACGCAGAGGAGCCGACCTCGCCGAACGACGACCGCTCGGGCGGTCCCGAGGTCGAGACGGTGGCCCCCGTGCGCGGCCGGCTCGGCCGCCGCCCACTCCTGATTTTCGCGGCCGGGGGCATTGCCCTCTATGCCCTTTTCAGCGGCGGCGTCCCGAAAGACCAAAGGCTTCGCCTGCTTCTCGGGCCCCGAGCGCAGACCGCCTCGCGCGTTACGCTCACGTGGAGCACGCCCTCGGGCGAGGTGCTCCGCGAAGCGACCTTCTCGTTCCCGCCGGGAACCGCCCCGGAAGCACTTATCCAAGAGCTTCGCTTAGCGGACGGGGACTACGACCTCGACGTCGAAATCGTCACGCGGGAAGGTCGCACCGCCGAACGAAAACGGGTAACTGTCAGAGGCGCAACGACGACCCTCGACATGAGCGGTCGCCCTTGAGTCGCCCGAGCGCAATCGCCCGCAAACGATTGTGCTCGAACACTCGAGGACTGCCCATGTCGAGGACGCGAGGCGAACACGTGACGACGTACGGAGGGCACGAGTCTCCGTACGCTGGCGCGTGTCCGACCGAGAGCCGTCGCTCGCCCCAAGCGCTTTCCCCGTCCGCACGTTCGCACCCGTTTTCGCGGTCCCCATGACGAGCCAATCTTCTTCCGACGATCCCCCCTCCTCCGACGACCCGTCCGACGTCCCTATCGAGACCCGCGCAGCGCAGCGCCCGCGCGCGCCGAGCCCGGGCCTCGTGGCGTTCGTTCTCTCCGGCGCCCACAAGGGCTCGCAAAAGCCACTCGGCGGCCGCCTCACCATCGGCAAAGCCCCCGACAACGACCTCGTCCTCACGGACGACACCGTGTCCCGTCACCATTGTGAAATCCTGAAGGCGCCCGACGGCATCCACGTCCGCGATTTGGGATCCACGAACGGAACGAAAATCGACGGCACTCGCGTGCGCGAGGCGATGATTCAGCCCGGCGCGGTGCTCAAGATCGGCGAGGTCGAGGTGAGCTTCCGCCCGAGCACGCATCGGGTCGAGGTGCTCCCGAGCGACAAGACCGAGTTCGGCAAAGCCCTCGGCGAGAGCCTCGCCATGCGCACCATCTTCGGTGTGCTCGAGCGCATCGCCCCCACCGACGCCACCGTGCTGCTCGAAGGCGAGACGGGCACCGGCAAAGACGTGCTCGCGCGAGCGGTGTGGCAAGCGAGCCCTCGCGCCCAAAAGCCTTTCATCGTGGTCGACTGCGGCGCGGTCACCTATTCGCTCATCGAGAGCGAGCTCTTCGGTCACGAGCGCGGCGCGTTCACCGGCGCGGTCTCGAGTCGCCAGGGCGCGTTCGAGCTCGCCGACGGCGGAACGGTGTTCCTCGACGAAATCGGAGAGCTCCCGCTCGACGTGCAGCCGAAGCTTCTCCGCGTGCTCGAGACGCGCGAGTTCCGCCGCGTGGGCGGCAACCGCACCCTGCCCACCAACGTGCGCGTCATCGCCGCCACGAAGCGCGACCTCCAGCGCGAAGTGCAGGCCGGGAAGTTCCGCGAAGACCTTTATTTCCGCCTCGCCGTGGTTCCGGTGACCGTGCCTCCGCTGCGCGCGCGCCGCGAAGACATCGCCACCTTGGTCACGCACATGTTGAAGACCGCGGGCGGCGACGGCCTCCGCGTGGCGCCCGAGACACTCGCTTCGCTCGAGGCCCACGATTGGCCTGGCAACATCCGCGAGCTGCGCAACGTGCTCGATCGCGCCGTCTACATGGCGCAAGCCACGGGCGCGCAGGAGATCACCTTCGTCACGCTTCCCTCCGGCGAGCGCAGCGGGCACGCCGCCTTCCACTTCGAGGCCGAGAAGAGCTACCGCGACACGCGCGCCAAGTACGACGCCGAGTTCGAGCGCGCCTACGTGCGCTGGCTACTCGGGCGTCACCACGGCAACGTGAGCGCCGCCGCGCGCGAGGCCAAAATGGATCGCAAACACCTTCACGATCTGGCCAAGAAGCACGGCCTTCGCGGCAGCGAGCCCGACGATTGATGCGCGCTCCGCAGGCCCGCGCCGGCGCTCGCACACCACGCTCGTCGCTGCTCGTCCGCGTCGTCGCCACGTGCGCGCTCGTGCTGGCCGTGCCGGGGCTCTTTCAGGGATGCTCGGGCTGCACCTGCGCGGAGTGCTTCTCCGCTGGCGTGGCCCAGCACACCAAACACGAAGCGGTGAAGTCTTACGTGTACTCTGCACCGTTGGAGAGCACCGAGCGAGAGATCCGCGCGGTGGTCTTCGAGCGGAACGGATCCATCTCCACCGACCACGCGACGCGTACGGCCACGCTCTCGGCGACCGGCACGAACGGCACAGTCACTCACTTCCGCTTCTCGCCGGTCGGAAAAGACCGCTACACCCTCACCGTGGAAGACGTGCGGACGTACGACTCCCCCGACGGAGGGACCGAGACCCGCATCAATCGCGACCTCGACACCGAGCTGCGCATCGCGATGCGGGTCGATCCGGCCTGGGCCGCGGAGGTCGACGAGTCCGCGAAGGCGCGCGCCGAGCGCGCCGAGCGTGTGGGCCGAGGCTGCGATCGCGGGTGCGAGCTCGGCTGCCGAGCCTGCGAGACGTGCGCGAAGATCTCCAAGTGATCGCCGCGCACGCCTGGCCGTCACGAAGCGTGGGTCACCACTCGCCGACGTTGGCCATCGACACCCACGGCTCGGCCGGAGCGAGACGCGCGCCCTTTTGGAGCAGCTCGACCGATTGACCGTCCGGCGACTTCACGAACGCCATCCAGCCGTCGCGCGGCGGCCGGTGGATGACCACGCCGGCGTCCCGAAGACGCGCGCAGGTCGCGTAGATGTCGTCCACTTCGTAGGCGAGGTGCCCGAAGAAGCGCCCGGTGGGATAGGGCTCGGCGTGGCCCCAGTTGTACGTGAGCTCGACCTCGGCCGTGTCTCCAGGCGTGCCCGACCCGAGGAAGATCAGAGAGAATTGTCCCTTCTCGTTCTCGGTGCGGCGGAGCTCGACCAAGCCGAGCTTGTTCACGAAGAAGTCGAGGGCAAGGTCCAGGTCTTTCACGCGCAGCATGGTGTGGAGAAAACGCATGGCGATACCCTACACCCATCCGCCCGAAAGTCCCTTGACCGGTCAAAAAAGTACATCAAACTTATACCATGAGCTACCTCACTCCCGCCATGCGCGAGCTGCTCGGAACGCACGGCACGTTCTTCTGGTCGGTGCCACGGGTCTACTCGAAGGACGAATGCGCGAACCTGGTGCAACGCATCGACGCGCTCGGCCCCGAGCTCGCGCCGGTCACCACGGCGAGAGGCCCGGTCGTCCGCACGGACATTCGCACCAACGAGCGCGTGATGTTCGACGACGAACGGCTCGCGAACGATCTCTTCACGCGGCTCCGCACGCATCTTCCGGCCTCCTTGGGAGGGAGGTCGCTAAGGGGTGCGAACGCGCGCTTTCGCGGCTATCGGTACCGACCCGGACAGGCCTTCAAACCTCACTTCGACGGATCGTATCGCGCGAGTGAGTCGCTCGAAAGCGAGCTCACCCTGCTCCTTTATTTGAACGACGCCTTCACCGGCGGAGAAACCGCGTTTCTCGATCTCGACGCAAGCGTCAGGCCCGAGTGCGGCTCCGTCCTCCTCTTCGCGCACCGGGTCCTGCACGAGGGAGCCGAAGTCACGAGTGGTACGAAGTACGTGCTCCGCTCGGACGTGATGTACGGCGCGTGAGAGCGTCGCGGCCGGACCGGCTCAGCTCAGAACGAGCCGCCGCCGTTCAGCCCGAGCAAGTAGGAACGTGACGCGCCGATGCCCACCCCGCCCAGCGTGAAGTCTTCGTAGCGAAAGAAGGTCACGCTGGCCGAGGTGCCGATGCGCAGCGACTGGATGAAGCCGAGGTACTTCTTGTCGGTGGCGGTCACCGAGTAGCCGAGGCGAATGCCCGCGAGCACGCTGAAGAACGGCGAGAGCTCACGATCGCCCGTAAAATACTGGCCCTTGGGCCCGAGCGGCGTGTCACCGCCGGTGTAGTCGTCGCTGAAGAAGAGCGCGCCGGTCTGTTTGTAGAAGCGGCCTACTCCGGTCACGCGGAACGACTCACCGAAGATCTTCTCGAGCTCGAGCTCTCCAGTGCCGCTCTTCACCCCCCAGCTGTCCGCGTAGGCGCGGACGCCGAAACGAAGCGCGAGCTTGAACGGGCGGAGAAACACGTTCGCTCGAAGCGCGAGCGCGTGACGAGCGCGATCGTCCGGGTGGTGCTCTTGCGCGCGCTGCCCCTGCCCCACGATGACGCTGCGGTACGGGTTCGAGAGGAAACCGGTCTGGAGTTGGCCGGTGTACACGAGCTGTGTGACGAAGATGGGCGTCCACGCCTGAGTGAGGCTGCCCTGGAAACCGTCCACGCCGATGGAGTGGGTGGTGCGCAGCGGGTCGTCCGTGAAGCAACCGTTCGAGTCTTCGAGCGCACGCAGCTTGGTCACGGCGTCGTTCGCGCCCTGCACGCGGTCGCATACACGGTCGAAGTTGCGCGCGTAGCCGAGCTCGATTTGCGTGTTGTGCTCGAAGATCTCCGTGCGCGCCGCGACGTTGAACGAGTGAGATTTGTAGTCGTTCTCGGTCGAGTACGAGTAGTTCGCGAGGAAGGTCACGTCGCCCTTTTTGAGCGAGATGCCTCCGTGCGGGAGATGGCGGTAATCGCGCACGCTGGCGGCGGTGATGACGTCGGCGCCGGGGTTGTTGGCGGCATACGCAGGGCCGGCCTTGACCGCCACGCTCGCGCCGGAGACAACGTCCGCCTCGTAGCCTCCGCGAATTCCGAACCACTCGGTGGGCTTCACCGAGAGCTCGAGCCCCGGGTTGAGCACGGTCATGTTCGTGCGGGTCGGAGCCTCGTGGTAAATCGAATACGAAGCGTCGGCGGTGACCACCTGCGCGTTCGCGCGTGCCCCCGCGAAGACCCCGCCCAGCGCGACGCCCACGCCGAGCGCCCACCGCACGAGCCTCGCCGTGGACCGCTCACGCACGGAAGTCGCCGAGAAAACCTCGGCTGCGTGGCCATCTCGCGACGAGCACGACGATTCGAGGGCCGTCAGTTGCAACCGCACCCTCCACCGGCCACGCTGGCTCCGCCGTAGGAACCCTCACGGTTTTCGATCGCATGGCGCACTTGGGCCGCTTGCGGATCGCTGTCGAACTGCATGGACGGATCGGCGAGCACGGCGCGCTCTTGCGGTTTCACGGTGACGCAGCCCGTGGCGGAGAGGAGCAGAAAAAGAGCCAGCGAGACGTACTGTTTCGAGGAAAAACCAGGGGTTTTCAAAAGTACGCTCCTAGGCCGAACGAAAAGGTTTGTGCGTTCTTGAGCCCTTCGGTCGTGAAGAGCGAGAGGTTGGTCACCTCGAAGCGCGTGAGGATTCGACCACGCAGCGCGAGCAGGAAACCTCCGCCCGCGCGTGCGAGGTAGAGTGTCTCTTTGCGCAGCACGAAAGAGTCGTTGTTCGGGATCACGCTGAGCCCGCCCACGCCGAGCCCGACGAACGGACAGAGCGGCCAGCTGGGCGCGAGGTTCACGGTCGCGCCTCCTCCATAGAAGAGCTGTGCGCCGTCGGCGGTGAGCGCCGTGCCGACGAAGCCGTTCAGCGTGATCGACTCGTGGAGCACGATCTGCGGGATGACTTCCATGTAGCCGAAGGCGCGGTTTTGGCCGTCGGCGATGGGGATGCGCAGTACGCCGCCCACGATGTTGAAGCCGGCATGCGCGTCCTTCAGAGGAGGAGGCGCGAGGAGCCCGGGACGGCTCGGCGCATTGGCCTCGCCGGGCTTCACCGCGAACGACTGGACTTCGGCGCCCAGAACGTAGGCGATGCGCCCGTCGCTGGTCACGATGCGGAGCCAGAAGCCATCGCCCGGACGACCGTCGAGCGCGAGGGTCTCGCCGCGCCTGGCCGTGCCGATCACTCGGAACGTGGCGCCCGGGCCGGAGCGAAGCTCGACCTCGTCCACGATGACTCGCGCGAAGGCCTCGGCCTGCTCTTCGGCGCGAGCCTCATGCGCGAGCGAGAGTGTGGCTCCGAAGGTCGAAAACCCTACGAAAGCCGCCAAAAACAAGCTCCGAAGAGTCTTCATTTCTGCGCCCACGTGCGGAGGATGTCCGCGGCAGGGTCGTTCTTCGGGAAGATGGCGCGCGGATGGTTGGCGCCGGTCGGGCGCACGAAGATGGGCGCGGTCGTGTAGTCGCGGCTCATCACGATGGAGGCCGACTCGAGGTTGGCCTGAGCAGGGCTGCCCGCACCGATCTGCACGCGACTCAAGGGGCGGTCCCCTCCTCCACAATCGACAGGAGGATGCTGGAGGAGCGCCATTCCGCTCACGGCGGACGCATTGAAGTGGCAGCCATTGGCGCGGTCCCCGGCAGCCGGATCTCCGGGCCCACACTTTTTTGCGAAGAGCACTTCTGGCTCGACCTTGCAGAAGAAGTAGTCGGCGTCGAAGCGCTCGTCGGCGACCACGAAATTCGGGCCGGGATCGACCGTCTCGCAGGCCGAAAAGCCCAGGCCGAGAGCCGCCACGGACACGAACACCGCAAACGCGCTGGCGCAGGCCTTCGCGCGGTCGAACCGTGCTGCCCCCGTTTCACGCAAGATGTCCAGGACTTGGCTCATGCGACGCCGAGCCGGGAAGTCACCCATCCGCACGAGCACGACGATATGCCCCCTCCTCACCCACTGGCTACGGAAAAAATCGAGGCGCTCTTTGGCCCTGGAAAATTGCCGCAGCACTCGCGGGATCCACGCCGCAGGCCTCCAAAGACTGCTCGCCCCTTCAGCATAGGACGCGTGGCGTCGTATTGCCGGCCAACTTCAGAGCGACCCGCGCGCAAGCGAGCGGCTGCAACCACGGGCGTGGCGACGTCGCGTAGGAGCCGCATCTCCGAGCCGCGCTCGCGACCTACGTCTCCGCTGCCTACGCTCGGCGAATCGAGCGCCTTCTCGACGCCGTGTTGCGAGGGTCCGTGAGCCTTCGCCGCGCGCCGGCTCGCGTCCGCGAGGCCACTTCGACGTGGCGAAATGCCCACGGATAGGCCCCTCCGGCGAAGTCAAGAAAACGACCAACTCCGCGGAAGGATGGAAAGAAGCGTCATTTGGGGCACTTGGCGTGGATCATGGAACCTGATGGTCGAGCCCCGCCGAACGTTTTTCGTTGATCCCATGACATTGAAGTCAGTACAAGTTTGGCCACGGCGCCAAGGTGTCGTATCTTATCTTACATGTCGGATGGGACGGCGGTACCTCCCCCGGCGTGACCTTGGCCCCCTCCTCCGGGTTTCACCGGAGCGGAAAACGAGAAGAATGAAACTCACTCACTGGTACCTCGCTGCTCTCGCCCCCATCGCCATCGCCGGTTGCTCGGGCGCTCTGCTCGGACACATGGCGGTGCTCGCTCTCACCATCGGCATCTTCGTCGGCACCTTGACGCTCGGTCGCCAGACCGCTTCGACGGCTCTCCCGTCGTCGACCTCGTCGCAAGTCGAAAAGGCCTGACGGTTTCGAGGGGCCCGGCCCTTCGTCACGTGCTCCCGATACGCTCGGGGCGCGGACGTCCTCCCTCTTCAGGGTGCGTCGCCGAAGCCGAGCCTCTCCCGTCGCCTCCGCCGCGCGTTTCGTCTTCGGCCTCTCTGCTCGTAGGGGCAGCCGCCGAGGGCGATGCCGGCCGAGCCAATCGCGCCTCGACGCGAGTTCGTGCTCGCCCCCGGGACCTCGGGGGAGATAAAAAAGACGACTGATGCAAGGCCTCAAGCGTCTCGAAGACTTCACGCTCGCCGACTTGGAGGCCGTTCGCCTCGTCCTGCGTGGAGACTCGGTCATCGACTGGCACCGGCTGAATTTCGCGAACGCCTCGGAAGTCCAAGACTTCATGCTGTCGCAAGAGTTCCGGCCGGACGTGCCCGGCGACCGCGCCCGCATCCGCTCCATCAAGGCCGAGGCCATCGCCTACCTGCGCCGGCACTTCGAGTACCCGATCCCCAAGCCGGTCGAGAACGCCTCGGTGGAGGAGCTCTTCGCCCTCGCTGGCGGCAAGGGGCACCGGCAGATGTGCGCCTGCTCCATCCTCAAGTGCATGCACATCATCCATCACCTGGAAGGACGGGAGCTTCTCTACTTGCTCCCGATGTCCGACCAGGAGGTGTTCCATCTCGTGGAAGAGAAGGTCTACCGGGTGATCGGCAGCATGCTCGCCGGTGGGTTTCCCATCACCGAGCTGGTCGGCGGCCGAAAAAACAAGGACTCGCTCTACACGAAGCTGCTCTCCAAACAGGAGAACGTGGCCGCGCAGATCTACGACAAGCTGCGCTTCCGTATCGTGGTGCGCGACCGCGAAGACATCTTCCCGGTGCTCCAATACCTGACCCGCAAGCTCTTCGCGTTCAACTACGTGATCCCCGGGCAGAGCATCAACTCGATCTTCCACTTCAAGAAGTACTGTTCCCAAAACGCGCACCTCGGTCCGATGCTGCCGGAGATGCAGGCCGGCCGAGACGAGGACTACACGCCGAGCGACAACGTGTTTTCGTCCGAGAGCTACCGGGTCATCCACACCGTGGTCGACATGCCGGTCCGCCTCCCCGAGCGCGTCCTCGAGATCGCGCCTCCGGCAGCGGCGGGGCTCGGCCCGGTGGTCTTCGTGATCTGCGAGTTCCAGGTCATCGACCGCGCGACCGAAGCCGCCAACGAGATCGGCGACGCTTCCCACGCCAAGTACAAAGAGCGGCAGAAAAAAGCGGTCATGCGACGCCTTCAGCTCGGCATGCGCGAGATGAAGGTGCCGGGCCGCCGCACCAAGCGTCCCTGAGTACGCTCAGCGAATCGGGCCGCCCACGTCGTGGGTGTCGAAGAAGTCGACCACGCCCGTGTCGAGGTCGTACTCGGCAGCCACGATGGAGAGCTTGCCGCTATACCGGAGACGCTCGAGCACCGCGCTTCCGTGCTGCAAGTGCCCGACCGATGCCCGCACGTTCGCGCGAATCGCCGCGTGCGCGAGCTTGTCGTCGTCGAGGTCGAGATCGACCAGCTCGGCCACGGACGGACAGATGCGGTCGACGATGTCTTGTACGTTCTGCGAGAGCACCTGCGCGCGATTGCGCAAAAACCCGAGCGTGGCCGAGATCGCACCGCAGCGCGTATGCCCCATCACCACCACGAGGCGAGTGTCGAAGGAGGCCGCCGCGAACTCGACGCTGCCGACCACCGAAGGCGCCACCACGTTCCCGGCGAGACGGACCACGAACAGGTCGCCGAGGCCGCAGTCGAACACCATCTCGGACGGCACCCGCGCATCCGAGCACGAGAGCACGATCGCGAAGGGCGCCTGCGTCTTGCCGAGCTCCTCGCGCGCTATGCGGGCCGGACGCGGAGCTTGGAGCGGCAAATCGTGCGAAAAGCGGTGATTTCCCTCCCGAAGCGCGGCGAGCACGTCGGCGGCTTCACGAGGTCTTTGGGTCGGATCGCTGCTCATCGCGTCGATCTTAACAGATCGTCAACTTCAGGCTCGCGCGAAAGCTCGCCGCGTTCGGGTCATCCTCCCAGGTTTCGCAGCACGCGAAAGAACAATGGCATCAGGAACGCGAACGCCGCCACCACGACGACCACACCGATCATCATCAAGCCCAGCGTGTAGCCCTTCTCGTCGTACGACTTCAGCGCGGCATCGTAGAGCGGTACCTCGTAGGCCTTGCGGAGGCGAGCCACGTCGCGCTCGCGTCGGAGCTCGGGGAGGCGCCGGAGCACGCGCACCGCATAGACGAGCGACTCGAACGGGCCTTTGGGCGCAGGACCGAACCCGGCGAGCAGCCCCACGGCGTCCGCACCGACCACCGTGACGGGCGGAGGCGCGGCGACCTCGGAGATGCCGACGGGGGCGTCGACGCGCGGACGCGATGCGCTGCGAGCCGCGACCTCACCGTCCGCGCCGAGCACCACGAGTGGCGGTGGCGGTGGCATGTCGAGGTCGAGCGCACCCGCCGCGGCGAGCTCGTCGGGCTCGTCGATTGGCGCCGAGGCAGCGGTAATGCCTCGCTTTTTGCACCTCGCGCAGGCGGACCCGGGGGACGAGGTCACCCCTCCGCAAATCGGGCATGCGGCCGTCATGGTCTAGACGTTAGCGCCTCTCGCGCACGGGTCCGATTTTTTCGCCGAGCCTCGGCGCGGAAAGCCGGCCCACCCTTCGGCGAGGCTGCTAGGGTGCCCCGCATGCGACTTTTCGCAAGCAAAGCCACCACCATCGCCCAAGAGGCGGTACGTGCTCTCTTGAAGGCCCAGAGCATCGAAGCCGAGGCCCCCAACGAGGTCATCGCCGACGTGGAGGCCGTGCTGAAGTCGTATGTCGAGGCCGAGCGCGAGGTGAACGAAAAGACCCGCGATCTGCTCGAACGAACCGGCCGCGGCAACGCCGAGTACGGCCGCGTTCGCGCCCAAATCGCGGAGACCAAAGGTATCAAGGTCGGCGAAGACACCCTCGACTACCTGCTCGACCAGGTGGTGCAGGCCTTCCACCACTCGAGCCACGTCGACGAGATCTTCGCGCAAGACCACGAGATGCGCCGGCTCATGGTGCCCTTCTTCAAGAAGCACATGGCCGTGGACGCCGACCTCGACGCCGAGGTCAGGCTCCAGCTCCGTCATATGCAAGAAGGCACGCGCACCTGGGACGTCGAGTACGCTCGGGTCATGGAAGCGGTCCGGCGTAAGCGCGGCATCTGAGCTTTCTTAGGGAAAAACCAGGCCAAAAGGCCCGCTCTTAGGGCCGACACCGCTCGGCCCACGAGCAAAAACTTCATCGGACGGTAGCATGGCGAGCACGGCAGACGACTTCTTGCTCATCATCCTCTGCTCGCCGAGCGGCGCTGGCAAAACGACGCTCACGCGCATGCTCGAGGAGAAATTCCCCGACCTCGTGTTCAGCGTGTCGCACACCACGCGCTCGCCGAGGCCCAAGGAAAACCACGGGCGCGACTACCACTTCGTGGACCGTGCGCGTTTCGAGTCCCTCATCGAAGAAGACGCCTTCGTCGAGTGGGCCGAGGTCCACGGCAACCTCTACGGAACGTCCCGCAGCGAGGTCGCGCGCGCCAAGGCCATCCCCGGTTGCCGCGGGATGATCTTCGACATCGACTACCAGGGCGCCCGCCAGATCCGCGCGAAGCTGCCCGACGTGACCTCGGTGTTCATCCTGCCGCCGTCGATGGACGAGCTCTTGCGCCGACTTCGTGGCCGCGCCAGCGAACCGGAAGACGTGGTGCAGCGCCGGTTCCGTGTCGCCGAGGGCGAAATCGAGCACTACGGTCTCTTCGACTACCTGGTCGTGAACGACGAACTGTCACGCGCCTTCGAGGAGCTGTCGTCGGTCATCGTCGCCGAACGCGCCCGCCGCCAGCGCCGAGCTCCCCTCGCCGAGAGCCTGCTCCGCCGCGGCGCTCTGCGCTGACCGTTCGGTCCCGCCCGAAGGCGACGGCTCTAGGCCGTCGATGCCCACACGAACGAGTCGCTCGACGAGACGCGCCCATCGTTCCACGACTGCCTTCTTTTCCCTCGTTTCGCCCTCCCCTCGCACGCCTTCTTCGGTAAAAGGACTCCCGTGAAAAGCCCTCTCCTCATCGTCGGGTCGCTCGCTTTCGACGACCTCGAAATGCCCACCGGAACCTTCAAGAACGTCGTCGGCGGCGCCGCCACGTATTGCTCGCTCGCCGCTTCGTTCTACACGGCCGTTCGTATCGTCGGCGTGGTGGGCGAAGACTTCGGCGACGAGACCTTGGCCGACCTGCGCCGTCGCGGAGTCGACACCGAGGGTGTCGAGCTCGCGAAAGGCAAGACCTTCCGCTGGCACGGGCGCTACGCGGCCGACCTCATGAGCCGCACCACGCTGGACACCCAGCTCAACGTGTTCGCCGATTTTCGTCCGAAGATCCCGGCGGCCTACAAAAACACGCCTTTCGTGCTGCTCGGGAACATCCACCCGGCGCTCCAGTCGAGCGTGCTCGATCAGGTCGAGCGGCCCAAGCTGGTCGCCGCCGACACCATGAACTTCTGGATCTCCGGTGAGCCCGAGGCCCTCGGCGCGCTGCTCAAGCGCATCGACCTGCTCATCATCAACGACGAAGAGGCCCGCGACCTCTCCGGCACGAGCAACATCCTCAAGGCGGCCGCCGAAATTCGCAAGCGTGGCCCCTCGAAGCTCATCATCAAGCGCGGCGAGTTCGGTGCGCTGCTCTTCGACGAGGAAGGCATCTTCTTCGCCCCCGCCTACCCGCTCGAACAAGTGCTCGACCCCACGGGCGCGGGCGACTCGTTCGCCGGCGGTCTCATGGGCGCCATCGCGAGCCAAGGCGAAGTGACGCCCCAAGGCCTGCGCCGCGCTATGCTCTTCGCGTCGGCCATGGGCTCGTTCTGCGTGGAAGACATCGGCCCGACCCGCCTGCAGAAGATCTCGCGCGACGATTTGGCGTCCCGCGTCGAAGGATTCCGTCGCATGGTCGACTTCGGCGGCGCGCTCGCGCTTCCCGAGTAAGATCGCACGATGCGCTCCTCCTCCGCTTCTACCCCGGTGGCCCCGCCCTCGAACCGTATGCGTCGCGCGCTCGTGCTCGTGGGCACGCTCGTCGCCGTCGCGGCACTCGGGGCGGGCGCGCTCGTCTCGTGCAAAGACGATCCGCACCTACGAAGCGACGGAGGCTCGGCGATTTCGGGAGGCGAATGCGTGGCCAAGCCAGGCGAGCTGCCCGAGCCCACCTGCGACAACTCCAGCAAAGAGTGCACGCCGCAGCCCGGCTGCACGGTGGACGAGAGCGCCTGCGGAAGCACGAGCACGTGCCTGCCTCTCGCCGACCAAAAAGGAAAAAAGCAGAAGGACCTGCGCATGCGCAGGCTCAACATCGCCGCCCCGGACGCGCTGGCTGCCGAGTTCATCCAGCGCACCGTGGTGACGCAGAACATCGACCTCGACAAGAAGGCCTGCGGTGAGGTGGGCAAGGGCCTCTTCACCTGGATTTTGCGGGTCGATCGCGAGACCAACGAGCTTGTCACCGGGGGAGCGCCTCCTCCCAAGGATCCGTTCGGTCAGGGCTTTTGCTTCGCGAACTTCTCGGCCGGTGGCATCCCCATCGAGCCGGCTCGCTTCCCGATCGCGTTCGAGGGCGACACCTTCCACACGACCGAAAAGAAGAAGCTCAACGTCCCGGTCTTCCTCTCGGAAGATCTGTCGAGCAGCATCGTGCTCCCGCTCTCGGACGTGACCATCTCCGGGGTCACCCTCACCGACGACGGCAACTGCGTCGGCTCGTTCCGCAAAGAAGGCCTGCTCGGGAGCGAGTGCGTGGAGGACACGAGCTCCTGTCCGAAGTGGCTCACCTCGGGCGCGCTCGGCGGCTACATGACCCTGGAAGAGGCCGACGCGGTCACCATCCAAGAGCTCGCCCGCTCCCTTTGCGTGGTCCTCTCGAAGGGCGTGCCCGGCCCGAACGGCAAGTGCGCGCGCGACTCCGCCGGAAAAATCGTCTTCAAGGGCGACTACTGCTCCACCTCCAAGAAGGCCGGCGATTGCGGCGACAGCATGTGGCTCGCGGCCACCTTCGCGGCCTCCGGGGCGACCATCTTCGACGGACAAGGCGTGCCGGGCTGCAACGGCTTCGGTCGTGACGGCGGAACCGACGCGAGCTCGACGGACGCGCAGACGCCGGACGCAGCCGTGGACGCGAGCCGAGACGCGACCCCCGAGTGAACGACGCACGCGGGCCTTCGCTCGTCTTGAACGAGGCTCACGACGCCGACGGTCGTGCCGTTCGCGTGGCGCTTTTCGTCGACGAAGGCGAGCTCGTGCTCGACTACGAAGACCGCGAGGTCGCCCTGCCCTTCCCCCTGGTCGAGGCCGTGTTCGAGCGCTTCGCCAAGCCGCTCGACCCGACCATCGTGCCCCGTGGAGTGCGGCTCGAGGTGGGAACTGCCGGCACGCTCACGCACCTTCGCCACCTCGCGCGCTACGACGTGGTGGCGCGCGACTACGTCGTGCTCGATCGCCCCGGAAAGGAGCCGCTCGCCGAGCTCTGCACGGCCATCGCCGCCGCCCTCGTGCACTTGGCCGAACGCGCTTCGTGACGAAACCGAAAGACTCGTGCCCCGAGGCGTACGACTCGAGGTGGGAACTGCCGGCACGCTCACGCACCTTCGCCACCTCGCGCGCTACGACGTGGTGGCGCGCGACTACGTCGTGCTCGATCGCCCCGGAAAGGAGCCGCTCGCCGAGCTCTGCACGGCCATCGCCGCCGCCCTCGTGCACTTGGCCGAACGCGCTTCGTGACGAAACCGAAAGACTCAATCCGATGGCAAGCGCTTCGATCGAGCCTGCTGATTGAGCTGACTTGCCATCGGTGGACTTAGTCCTCCGCCCCATGGGCAAGCCCGCGGGACCGTCGATTCGAGCGCGAACCGGGTTGAGCACCGGCCGAACGCGGCCGTTCGAAAGTGGAGGTGCGGCCACTCTTGACAATTCTAGACGTGACGTCCAGTAATTCGGACTCTCGCCCTCCGGGGCGCGTCGAAAGGACTCCGGCTCCACGTGTGGCTCGTCCGTCTTGCGCTCCGTCGACCGTACACCTTCGTGGTGATGGCGCTGCTGCTGCTTCTCTCGGGGATTTACGTGGTCGGCAATACGCCGACCGACATCCTCCCGGAGGTCGACACGCCCGTCATCAGCGTGGTGTGGACCTATGGAGGTCTACCGGCCAAGCAGATGGAGCGGCAGATCACGCAGTTTTCCGAGTACTCGCTCTCGGGAAACGTCTCCGACGTGAAGGCCGTGCAGTCGGACAGCTTCGACGGCGTCTCGGTCATTCGGCTCTACTTGCATCCGGACGCGGACGTTGCGGCCGCCATGTCGCAGGTCACCGCGGCCTCGCAGACCATCCTTCGGCGCATGCCACCGAACACCGTGCCGCCCGTGATCTTGAGGTACTCGGCCTCGAGCGTTCCCATCTTGCAGCTCGCGTTCAGCAGCGACTCGCTCACCGAGGCGGAGATCTTCGACCACGTGAACCAGCGGGTCCGCACCCAGCTGAGCGTCATCCAGGGCACGCGTTTTCCACTGCCTTCGGGCGGCAAGGCCAGGCAAATCTCGGTCGACCTGGATCTCGGCGCCCTGCGCGCACAGGGCCTTTCCCCGAGCGACGTGGGCCTCGCCATCGGCGCTCAGAATCTGACCCTTCCCACGGGCAGTGCCAAGATCGACGATCGTGAACACCGCATCAGCTTGAACGCGAGCCCCGAGGCCATCGCGCAGCTCAACGACATCCCCATTCGCAAATCGGACGGGCGCATCGTGTTCGTACGCGACGTGGCCTTCGTTCACGACGGCTACTCGGTCCAGAGCAACCTGGCCCGGCGCGACGGAAAGCGCTCGGTCGTGCTCTCGGTCATGAAGACGGGCTCGGCGTCTACGGTCGACGTCGCCAAACGCGTGAAGGCGATGATGCCCACCATTCGCGCCTCGGCGCCGCCCGGGCTCGAGGTGGAGCTGCTCTCCGACCAGTCCACCTTCGTGACACGCGCCATCGACGGCCTTTTGATCGAAGGTGGAATCGCGGCCTTGCTCACCGCCGTGACCATCCTGCTCTTCTTGGGTAGCTTGCGAAGTACGGTCGTGGTGGCCGTCTCGATTCCCCTCTCGGTCACCGCCGCGCTCCTCGCGATGAGGGCGCTCGGCGCGACCATCAACGTGAGCACCCTCGGAGGACTTTCCCTCGCGGTCGGCATCTTGGTCGACGACGCCACGGTCGAGATCGAGAACATCCACCGCAATCTCGCCCAGGGAAAGACCCTCACGCGCGCCATCTTGGACGGAGCCGAGCAGATCGCCGTGCCGGCTTTCGTCGCCTCGAGCTCGATCGCCATCGTGTTCGTCTCGGTCGTCTTCCTCGAGGGGCCTGCCAAGTCGATCTTCTTGCCCATGGGCATGGCCGTCGGGTTCTCGGTCATGGCCTCGTACGTGCTGTCGCGCACGCTCGTTCCCACACTCGTGAAGTACTTGCTGGCGGGCGAGCTCGACAACCACACCAAGGCCAAGGCCCCGGGCATTTTCGGGAGATTCCACCTCGCGTTCGAGCGCGGATTCGAGGGTTTTCGCGCGCGATACGTGAACCTGCTCGCGAAGGCTCTCGTCTCTCCGAAGCGCACGTTCGGCTTGTTCGCCTTCGCGGTAGCCTCGGCGGTGGGGCTCGCTTTTTTCGTCGGGCAAGACTTCTTCCCCAAGGTCGACGGCGGCGAGGTTCGCCTCCACGTGACCGCGCCTCCCGGCACCCGCCTGGAGGAGACCGAACGCTGGTTCTCACGCGTGGAAGGCCGTATCCGCGAGCTGGTCCCGGAAGACGAGCGCGTATCGCTGCTCGATCAAATCGGAACGCCGTCCGGATACAACCTGGCTCTCACCGATACGAGCACGATCTCGTCGGCGGACGGCGAGGTTCTTCTCACCCTCTCGCATCGCCGCAAGCGCACCACCACGGACATCGTGCGCGTGCTGCGCGAAGAGCTTCCGAAGTCGTTCCCCGAGCTTTCGTTCTATTTCCAGCCCGCGGACGTGGTGACGCAGATCCTGAACTTCGGCCTGCCTTCGCCGATCGACGTTCAGATCTCGGGACCCAAGCCGGACGTCACCTACCCGCTCGCCAAACAAATCGAGAGTGAGCTCCGACACGTCTCGGGTGCCGTCGACGTGCACATGCACCAGGTGGTCTCGGCACCGCGTATCCACGTCGAGGTCGACCGGATTCGCAGCGCCGAATCGGGCCTCACCGAGCGTGACGTGGCGCAGAACCTCTTGCTCGTCGTCTCGTCCAGCTCGCAGGTGAGCCCCACCTTCTGGACCGACCCGACCACGGGAAACGCCTACTCGGTCGCGATCCAAGTGCCCACGTACCGCATCTCGTCCATGGAGGATCTCGGCTCGCTCTCGTTCACGTCGGGCCGCGGCATGCAGACTCTGTCGGACCTCGCGACTCTCTCCCGCAAGACCACTCCGGTCTTCGTCACGCACTCGAACGTGCAGCCCACGTTCGACGTCCGCGCCGACGTGGCCGACACCGATCTCGGCCACGTGACGCGCGCGGTGCAGGCCATCGTGAAGAAACACGAAGCGAAGCTGCCACCAGGCACCACCGTTACCGTGCGTGGTCAGGCCGAAAGCATGCGCGAAGGGTTCACGAGCCTCGGCCTCGGCCTCGCGCTCGCTTCGGTCCTCGTCTACGGGCTCATGGTGGTGAACTTCCAGTCCTGGAAGCACCCGTTCGTCATCCTGATGGCGCTCCCGGGCGCGGGCGTGGGCATCGTGTATTCGCTCTTCGCGACGGGCACCACGTTCAGCATTCCTTCTCTCATGGGCGCCATCATGACCGTGGGTGTCGCCACGGCGAACTCCATCCTGGTGGTCACGTTCGCGAAGGAGCAACGAGCCCTCGGAATGTCGGCCATCGAAGCCGCGCTCGAAGCGGGACGCGTGCGCCTGCGCCCCGTGATCATGACCGCGCTCGCCATGCTCGTCGGCATGCTGCCCATGTCCCTCGGGCTGGGCGAAGGCGGCGAGCAGAATGCGGCCCTCGGGCGCGCCGTGATCGGCGGCCTCGTCGGAGCCACCCTGGCCACGCTGCTGTTCGTTCCGGTCGTCTACGCGCAGCTCTCGAAGAACGACCGCCTCCCCGAGGTCGACCCGGATCTCCTCGACCCCCACGAAACGCACGCATCGGAGCTTGCCACATGAGTCCTCCTCCTTCCGAAGCTCCCGAGCGCGAAGACGTGCACGCGCACGCGCGCCGCTCGCGTCCATTGCTCGGCATCGTGGTCGGCGTGCTCGTGGCGGCCGGTCTGGTCGCCGTGGGCATCGGTCCGCGCCTCTCCCAGCGCACCGCGCTCGCCAAGGCACAAGCCGGCGTCGACGCTCCGAAGCGCGTGAGGGTCGCTCTGGTGACCACAGGCACGCCGCGCGTCGAGCTCAAGCTCCCGGCAACGTCCGCGCCCATTCGCACGACCCAGCTCTACGCAAAGTCGACCGGCTTTTTGCGCAAAAACCACGTGGAGGTGGGCGACCTCGTGAAGTCGGGGCAAGTCCTCGCGGACGTCGACGCGCGCGAGACCGACCAGGAGCTCTTGCTCGCGGAGGCGCGCGTGGTGGAGGCCGAGTCGAACCTCGGCATCGTGCTCGGAACCGCGCGCCGGAATGCCGACCTTGCCGAGCAAGGCGTGGTCTCGAAACAACAAGCCGAAGACGCGCGATTGCTCGCCAACAGCGCGGTCGCCTCGCTGAAGACCCGACGCGCGGACGTGGAGCGACTGCGCGCCCTTCGCGCCTATCAGAGCGTGGTGGCTCCCTTCGACGGCTCCGTGCTCCGGCGCAACGTCGACCCGGGCACGCTCGTCGGTCCGAGCGGCGCGGCCGGCGTTCCGCTCTTCGAGATTGCCGCCATCGATACGCTGCGCGTGGTGGTCGACGTCCCGCAGACGTACGCGTCGTTCGTCGCGAAGGACCTCGCAGCCAAGGTCTTCATGCCTCAGACCCCCGGCAAGCCGAGCGCGGGCAAGGTCGTACGCCTGTCGGCCGCGCTCGACCCCACGACCCGCACGAGGCGCACCGAAATCGAGATCGCGGGCGGGAACGTGCTTCCCAACGCCTTCGTGTACGTCGTTCTCGACGTGCCGCGCAGCACGGCTCCGCTCGTCATCGCGGCCTCGTCGCTCGTGGTGCGCAAAGAAGGAACACTCGTCGCCAAAGTCGAGGGCGACCACGTGAAGCTCGTACCGATCGAGGTCGGCCGCGACCTGGGAAAGGAAATCGAGGTCACGGCGGCGCTCGCGATCGGCGATAGCCTGGTCACGAACCCGCCCGACGAGCTGGTCGACGGTAGCAAAATCGAGGTCGTCACCGGAGCGCCCGATGGCCGATGAGCGACGCGGCCCCGGCCGACCACGCAGCATCGAGTGTCATCGCGCCGTCCTACGTGCGACCAACGAGCTTTTGTCGGAGCGTCGCTACGCCGAGGTCACCATGGAGGGCATCGCGGAACGCGCCGGCGTCGCCAAGCAAACCCTCTACAAGTGGTGGCCGAGCCGACCGCGGCTCGTGATGGAAGCCTACCTCGAACGGGTGGGCCGCACGGTGCCGATGCCCGTTCTGGCTCGACCGCGCGCGGGCAACGACACGTCTCTCGACGCGGACTTGCTCGCCCTCATGGTCGAGACCTACCGAGCCTTCGACGAGGACGGCCTCGGGCGTATTTTCGCCGGTCTCGTCGCCGACTCCCAATCCGACCCCGAGCTCTTGGACGAGTTCCGAGACAGCTACCTGGCGGTGCGTCGTGCCCACGTGGCCGAGCTCCTTCGCGAGGCGGTCTCGCGTGGCGAGCTTCCTAGCGGGGTCGACGTCGAGCTCGCCCTCGATTTGCTGTACGGCCCCATGTGGCTGCGCCTCCTCGTGAAACGCGCCCCGCTCGATCGAGCCTTCGCCGAGGGTGTCGTCGACACCGTGTTGCAAGGGCTCCGCACCTCGACGCGTGGCCTTCCCGCTCGGAAACGAGCCCCGAAAGAGAAGGTCGTCCGATGACTGCCCGCACCTCGCTTCGTCTAGCCTCGCTGTCGGCGCTCACGATCTCGATCGGGCTCGGGGAGCACATCGCTCGCGCGGACCTGCCTCCGGCCCCCACCGGTCCGGCGGGTCAGGCGAGCGTCGCCGATGCCGCTCGACCGCTGCCTCCACCCACCGTGCCCACCACCGCCCCTGCTCGTGAGAAAGTGACGTTCGCGAAGGCAATCGAGCTCGCGCGCTCGCGTTCGCCCTCGCTTGCCGTGGCTCGTGCGGACGTCGAGCGCGCCGAAGCGCTCGTGAAACAAGCACGAGCGGCCTCCTTCCCCACCGTCACGGGCAATGGCACTTACACGAGGCTCGACGGCGATCGTCTGGTGAGCGGGCGCGTCGCCCAAGGCGCCGATTCGCTCGGCCTCAACGTGAACATCACCGTCCCGATCGTCTCGGCCTCGCGCTGGGGCAACTGGAAGCGCGCCGAAGACGCGGTCGAGGTCTCGGTCGCGCAGAAGAGCGCCGCCGAGCGAGACGTGGTGACCGCCGCGGCGAGGGCCTACTTGGCCGTGCTGCTGCAACGCAAAGCGCTCGCCGTCGCCGAGCGCTCACGCGACGTGGCCAAAGAACACCTGCGCGTCGCCGAAGCCAAAGAGAAAGGCGGCCTCGCCACCCGACTCGACGTGGTCCGAGCCACCCAAGACCTCGAAGCGACCGAAGGTCAGCTCTCTCAGACGCGCCTCGCGCTGGTCCGCACCGAAGAGGCGCTGGGGACCACGCTCGCGCTCGACACACCGATGGACGCTGCGGACGAGCCGGCCCTCGACGTGGGCACGACGCCCGAGCTCGAGGCGCGCCTCGACCTCAAGGCTCAGGCCCGCGACGTCCGCGCGAAAGACCGCGCGACGCACGATGCCGTGCGTGACTACATTCCCACGCTCTCCGCGAGCTTCCAGCCCTTCTACCAAAACCCGCCCACGCTCACGCTGCCCGAGACAGGGTGGCAAGCGCAGCTCGTCTTGACCGTGCCCTTCTACGACGGCGGCCTCCGCTACGGTCAGCAGAAGGAACGCGAGGCCCTGCTCGCCCAAGCACGCGCACGCTACGAAGACAGCCTCCGCCGCGCTCGCTCCGAGGTACGCGTTGCCGAGAGTGCCATCGAAGAGGCCACCAAGGTGGTCGAGCGCACCCGCAAGTCGGCCTCGCTCGCCCGCGAAGCCGCTGCGCTCGCCCAGATTGCCTACACCTCGGGCGTGGCCACCAACCTCGAGCTGGTCGACGCCGATCGCCGCGCCCGTGACGCCGAAGCCTCGCTCGCCATCTCGGAGGACGCCGTTCGCCAAGCACGGCTCGATTGGCTCATCGCTACCGGCCTCTTGCACTGAATGGGCATCCCCACACTAACTCCATAGGAATAGGGCATTTGTAGCAACTCGACGCGTTGCGTTTCGCGCGCTCGACCGCTCGCGTCATTGCCCCATGTGCCTGGAACGAGACGATTCCCGCTGTTTCGGTAGCGCTCGTTCCGGCTAATGTCATGCTCTCCGAAAGTCGGCGGATGCAGAGCGCGCGGGCGTGCTCTCGCTTGGAGGACTCCTATGGTTCGTGCATGGTGGCGTAAAGCTTTGGCGGCAACGAGCGTGCTCTTGGTCGCCTCGTGTAGTGGAGGAGGCTGTTCGAGCGGCTGCCAGAGCTGCGGCATCCAGCCGCTCCCGGGCGGCTTTCCGAAGGACAAGACAATCGAGAACGCAGCCTCGGTGCGCATGACGCGCCCCGCGCTCGATTTCTTGGCGACGAGCGCCCCGGACCTCGCCACCA
This sequence comes from Polyangiaceae bacterium, assembly GCA_965225775.1. GTDB lineage: Bacteria > Myxococcota_A > Polyangia > Polyangiales > Polyangiaceae > JAAFHV01. The sequence continues at coordinate 1,737,557 of OZ245328.1, forward strand.
ACCTGCTCAAGGCACCGAACGGCCAGCTCTCGTTCGGCCTGCCGGACACCACCATTCCCCAGTCGAGCCTCGGGCTCGGCTACAGCATCGGCGCGCACCTCTGCCCGGGTGGAGCCGACGCGACCACGGGTCGCTGCACCGCCACGGTCGACATCAAGCAGTCGAGCTTCCAGCTCGATTCGCTCAAGCCCAACGCCCTGCGAGTGCGCGGTACGATCCCGCTCGTCCTGAAGGACACGCCCACCGAAGCGAAGCTCGTCGGCAGCGGCATCCTCCCCGACCTCAACATCACGTTGCACATCGGCTATGGCGACGGCGGCTGCTCGGGCGGCATGCCGGCGGTCGGACCGCACCGCCTCCCGGTGGAGATCACGCTCCCCATCGTGGCCGAGAGCGTCTCCCCGCGCGACGGCTACAGCAAGATCGACGCGCAGAACGCGGACGTGAACCTCGACGCGATCAGCGCCGACCAGGTCCAGATTTGCTCGAACTGCGGGTTCGCGAGCGGCATCTGCAGCGCCATCACCAACTCGAGCTTCGTGAAGGGCTTCGTCGTCGACCAGCTCAAGAAGGGCATCGACGCCCAGGTGAAGACGCTGCTCGCCGACCAGCTCTGCACCGCCCCCAACGCTCTCGCGAACCCGCCCTGCCCCACCGGCTCCAAGCCGGACGCCGCCAACAAGAAGTGCGTCTACAACTCGGACGCCAACAAGTGCGTGCCCACGCTGCTCGGCACCGACGGTCACATCGACCTCAGCAGCGCGCTCAAGAGCATCTCGCCCGGCGCGACCGGTGGTCTCGACATCGGTCTCGCGGCCGGTGGCGCCATGAAGCCCTTGCCCGGCCTCGACCCGGACAACACGCCCTACACCGGCCACACCAAGAACGGCGTCACCTTGGGCATGCTCGGCGGCGCCCAACCGCAACCCATCTCGGGCTGTGTGCCAAAGGCCGATATCGCGCTGCCGACCGGCATTCCCATCCCCGACGAGCTCACCAAGGACGACGTGGGCGGCTTCCCGGCCGGCACGCCTCCCCACCACCTCGGCCTCGCACTCTCCGGACGCTTCCTGAACTACACGCTCGGCAGCGCCTACAACAGCGGCGTGCTCTGCCTCGGCGTGACCACCGAGCAAATCGAGCAGCTCAACAGCGGCCTGCTCAGCCTGCTCATCCCGTCGATCAAGAAGCTCTCGTTCGAGCAGAAGCCCACGTCGCTCGCCATCGCGACGCGCCCGCAGACCCCGCCCGAGCTCAAGGTCGGCGGTGGCACCAACGTGAAGACCGATCCGCTGCTCTCGATCGCGCTCAAGCGCTTCGCGGTCGACTTCTACGTCTGGTCGTACGACCGCTACGTACGCGCCTTCACCTTCGAGGGTGACGTCACCGTTCCGGTGAATCTCCAGACCGGCAAGAGCGCGCAGAACCCCAAGGGCGGCATTTTGCCGAGCGTGGGCGACCTCACCATCGCCAATGCCAAGGTCTCCAACTCGGACCTGCTCACCGACGACCCCGCGGCCATCGCAGGCGGTCTCCAGTCGATTCTCTCCGGCCTCGTCGGCCAGGCGCTCGGCGGAGGTCTCTCCCCGATCGACATCTCCGGCGCAGCCTCGAGCCTCGGCCTCGACCTCAACGTCCCGCAGGGCGGCATTCGTAAGCTCACCAAAGACAAAGACGATTTCGTCGGCATCTTCGCCACCTTCGCGAAGGCTGGCGCGACGGCCACGTTGGAGAGCGACACCAAGGCCAAGCTGGTCGACAAGCTCGTGCACCCCGAGGCGATGACCTTCGCGGGCTACGACCGTCAGAAGCTCCCCGAGCTCCGTCTCGCGCTCGACTCGACCCTCGAGGACGGCAAGCGCGTGGTCGAATACTCGTACCGCATCGACAAGAGCCTCCCGAGCCCGTGGACGCGTGACAAGAACCTGGTGGTCAAGGACGACTACCTCTTTTACCAAGGCAATCACACGCTCTACGTGAGCTCTCGCCTCGCCGACGAGCCCGCCACCGAAGACGCCACCCCCGCGGAGATTCCGTTCCGCATCGACGTGCTCGCGCCGCAGGTGAAGCTCGCGCAAGAAAAGAACGGCTTCGCCGTCTCGGCGTGGGACTTCGTCTCGCCGTCCGAGAAGCTCGACGTGCGCACCCTGGTCGAGGGCGAAAAGCCGTCGGACTGGGCCCCGCTCGCCAAGGACTTCGTGGTGCCCACGCCGGCGAACGGCGCCGACGTGGACGTCGAAGTCCGCGACGAAGAAGGCAACATCGGCCGTACGAGCTCGGCCCTCATCCGTGGCCGCAGCGACGGTTCGCTCGGAACCGCCGCCGGATGCGGCGGATGCGCGACTCCCGGCAAGAGCACCGAGTCCGGAGGCCTCGCCGCGGGAGCGCTCGTGCTCGGTGGCCTCATGCTGCTCGTCATGCGCCGTCGTCGCGGTGAGACCGGAGCCTTCGGTCGCCGCGTGGACGCCAAGGTCCGAGCGGCGGTCGGACTCGGCTCGATCGTCGCGGTCGCCTCGACCAGCCAGGGCTGCGCCTGCGGCAGCGAAGAGCCGGTCGAGAACGTGCTCTGCGGCGCGGACTGCAAGCAGGAATGCGAAGCCGCGCTCAGCCCCGGCATCGTGGGGGCCTACACCTCGGTGGCCAAGGCGCCCGACGGCAGCATCTTCGTTGCAGGATACAACGATGCGCTGCTCTCGACGGACGGCGATCAGCTCTACGGCGACCTCGTCGTCGGGCGCTACGACATCGGCAAAGAGGCGGTGCAGTGGGAGACCGTGGACGGCGTGCCCGGACGCGAGCCCGGAACGTGCCCCGACCACGACCGCCAGGGCTGGCGCGGGGGCGAGACCGAGTCGGGAGACGACGTCGGCCTCTGGACCACCATTCAGGTGGGTTCGGACGGCGCGCCCCGCGTCGCCTACTACGATGCGACCCACAAGAGCCTGAAGTACGCGACCAAGGGCGCCGACGGCTGGAAGACCTACGTGCTCAAGGCGCCCTCAAGCCCGGCCGGGGACTACGGCCGCTACGCCAAGATGGTGCTGGTCGACGACAAGCCGGTCGTCGCCTTCTTGACCATGGAGCCCGGTGAAGGCGGCAAGCTCCTCTCCAAGGTAGTGGTCGCGCGCGCGACCTCCCCGAGCCCGGTCGACGGCGGCGCGTGGGCGTTCGAGGACGCGGCGATCGACAAGGCCGGCCCCTGCCGCTTCGGGACCTGCGGCGGCAAGCAGCAGTGCGCGAAGGACACCGGGCTCTGCACGGACACCGCCACCGGCTGCACCCCGGCCGACTGCGGGGCCGGCAAGGCGTGTCTGAACGTGGGCGGTAAGGCCACGTGCAGCTCGGTCGCGAACGCCAACTCGGTCGAGTCTTACCCCAACGCTTTCGGCACCTACGTGAGCCTCGCCAAGGGCAAAGACGGCCTTGGTCTCGTGTTCTACGACCGCATCCACGGCAACCTGTGGGGCGCACAGAACACGGCCGGCAAGTGGACCTCGTTCCTCCTCGACGGCGAGACCGGCTCGCGCGAGCAGAAGACCGCGGTCGACACCGGTGACGTCGGCATCGGCGCCCACCTCACCATCGGCGACGACGGCGTCTGGCACGTCACCTACGTGAACGGCTTCGACGAGACCCTTCGCTACGTCTCGGTCACCGGCGGCAAGGCCGGCAAGCCCGAAGTCGTCGACGACGGCAGCCAGCTCGGCGGAAAGGCCTTCCCCGACGGCAAACACGTGGTCGGTGACGACTCGTTCGCGGTCCTCCAGGGCTCGAGCGTCATCGTCTACTACCAGGACGCGACCGCCGGAACGTTGCGCCAGGCCACCTCGTCGGGCGCTGCGGGCGCGCGTACCTGGAACCTCAAGGCCATCGCGCAACCCGAGAAATTCGGTGGCTTTTTCCCCACGGCCATCGACGGCAAGGTCGCCAACTTCTGGCGCAAGACCGACAAGACCACGCGTGACATCACGGGTGACGTGACGCTCGTCGCCCCCTGAGGCGCGGAGTCTCGCAGACGGACGACGTGGGCCGAGGAGGAGACTCTCTCGGCCCGCTCGCTTTTTGTCCATCCCGTTCGCACCGGAGCACAGGGCGAGAATTTGGCCCGTCCACACGGGCTCCGTTAACGAACGAACCATGCGCGACCGAGTGAAAAGCGATCTCCGTGAGCTTCTTCGAGACGTGTTCGCCGCCAAGGCTTCGGGTGAGGCCTACACGCGTCTTGCACGCGCCCACGGCTACGTGGACGGCTACATGAGGGCCGTGCTCGACCTCGGAGTGCTCGACAAGAACGAGCTGCTCGCGTTGGTCAACGCGGAGCGCGAGCGCGCCTCCGGGCCTGCGCTCGGAAACGCCCGCGACGACGAGCCACGCGCCTTCTCGACGCCCTGATCCGAGCCCACGCTCGGTACGAAGGCCCCTCGCCGGTGCCTTTTCGGGGTAAGACCAGAATAGTGGTGCTTTTCCGGTCGTTCGGGTAAGGGGACCCACGCGAAAGTAGCGCTATGGCGAGCTCGGAAACTCGGGAAAAAGACGCAGAAGGAAGCCTCGTGAACGACGGGGCCAAAGCGCCGTTCGCCGCGTTCGATGCGGTGGCCAAGCTCGCTCGGGTCTCCGAGATGGCGCAAGTCGCCCGCAAGGTCCTCTTCGAGGCCGCCGAACGACGACGCACGCACTACGCGGACGCCGCCAAGGTGGCTGAGCTCTCCGAAGAGCTCGGACTTTCCCACGCGGACTGCGAGACGCCCTTCGGCAACGCGCTCGGGGTGCTCGAGGCCGGCGCCGAAGACGACGCGGAGCGCGTGCTCGTGGGAGCTCTCGTGGCCCACGCGCTTTCCGAGGCCCCGCCCAAGACACCCGAAGCCGAGAACGCGGTGGTCGCGGATCTTTTGTGGCTGGCGACCCATGCGCGCGCCGATGCGCTTCCACTCGTGGATCGTGCGCTCGGTGACGGCGCGGGCGATCTGTGGACTGCGGTAGCCGAAGCGGTGCGCCGCATCGACGCCGGCAAGGGCGGCATCTTGGGCCGCTCCGAAGCCATCGTGGGCGTGCTCGCACTCGCCGCGAGCGAGAGCCCCGGCGCCCTGGTCGCACGCAAGCGACTCTCCCCGAAGGACCCGGTGCTCGCACGCCTCTTGTCGGGCAGCGACGAAAGCCTCGACGGCGACGCGCGTCGCATCGAGGGCGAGCTCACCTACGTCCCGCGCGGAGCCTTCGTGACCGCGTTTCTCGCCTTCACCGGTCTGCTCTTCGCCGTGTCCGTGCTGCGAATTTTCGGCTCGATCGCGCTCTCGTACAAGCGTCCGGCCGAGGTGTTCGTCACCAAGAACGGCGTGCGCGTGAAGTCCAAGACCGTGCTGCTCGGGCGCACCCTTCGCGAGGACGAAGTGCAGATCGCGCGACCTTCGCTCGTGCGTGCCTCCCGCGAGATTCGCTATCCGCGCGCCGGACTCTACGCGGGGCTCTTCGCGCTCGCGGTCGGCAGCTACCTGGGCCTGTCGCTCTTCGTGGACGGCATTCGCTCGGCATCTCCTTCGCTGCTGCTCACCGGTCTCTTATTCGTCGCCGCGGGCATCGGGCTCGACTTCGTGCTCGGTAGCGCTCTCTCGGGCGCGCGTGGGCGGTGCCGCATCGCCTTCGTTCCCACGCTGGGCAAGAACGTGTGCGTGAGCGACGTCGACCCGAAGAGCGCCGATCGCGCGCTCGCGCTCCTGCGCGGCTGACGAGCCGAAAGAACGGGCCGCGTCGGAAGAGAGGTCTTCGCTCAGGGCGTCTTGCGAAGACCGACCACGGCGCGAAGCTCCCCCATGGTGGTCTTCGCCTCGAAGCGCACACGAAGCGGTCCGGTGGTCGCGCAGGCATAGACGGCCGCGCTGGTTTCGCCATGGCCGCGATCGATCTCGGTCGATGTCTTGGCGTCGAACGCACGAAGCTCGACGCCCTGCCCCGCCCCCTCCGCGCCGAGGTAGGCGTGAAGGCAGGCGCCCGGTGCCACGTCTTCCTCGAAGGCGGTCAGACTGGTCGACGAGAGCCCCAGCGACCGAATGGCCACCGCCGAGCCCTCGAAAATCTCGTGCGGACCTCGGGAGGCTCGGCTCAACATACGCGAGCCCGCGAGCGGCAGCGCCGACAGCTCCGGTCCGGTCCAGGTGACTTTGCGCACGCCCAGTGCGAACGCGCCACCGGCGCCACGGGTCTCCAGGTCGACGCGCACTTTGCCCTTCGCGCACGCGAACGCGACCGCGCCCGAGAGTCCGTCTCCCGCGCCGAGGAGCCGTGAGCTCGACGACCACACCTCGAGGCTCGCGCGACGCACCGGAGCTCCCGCGACGAGGTCGAGCCGTGAGCAGCCGTCGGAAGCCAAGTCGAGCGAGAGACTCGTCAGCTTGGAGGCGGCCAGCGCTCCTCGCTTTGTGGCGAGAGGCGCAGCATAGCCCACGCGCAAGAGCTCGGTTTCACGCACTTTTTCAGCGTCAGCGAGCGGCAGGCCGACGCCGTGGAACGCAAGCTCCGGCTTCGACTTGGCATCCTTCGCGTAGTCGATGGAGGTGCGCGAGACGAGCACGGCGACTTGTCCTTGACCGACATGCGACCGGAGCCGAAGCGCGCCCACGAAGGCTTCGTCGGAGCACGCCATCAAGCTGCGCGCGTCGCCTGCCCCACGCGCGCGCACCACCTGACGGCCTTCGTCGTCGACCAGTTCGGCGTCGACGAGTCCGACGTCGTCGTCGGGCAAGAGCAAGAGGTCCACGCACTCGCGTGTTCCGACCGAGACCGTGGTGGTCGCGACCGCTTCGGTGTCGACCGGGAGGGTCACGCGCTTCTGGTCTTCCCACTCGCCGCCGATCGTACGCCGGTGCTCGCGCAGCGAATCTTCCATGCCGGGCCAGCTCTCGGGCCGCTTGACCGTGCCGAGCGATCCTCGCGCGCCCAAGGCCACGGAGATCGACTTCGCGCGCGCCTTCGGAACGGTGTGCGCGACCACCACCGCGAGGCCTCGGCCCTGCGCGACCTGCAGCGCGACGTAAAAACGCTTCGGGTGAGGCGGACACACGAGAATGGTGGGCTTCGGATCCGGGCCCTCGTCGATGGCGATAGGGCTTCCGTCGTCCGTGAACGCATGAAGGTCGAGGTCCTCGAGCGACGAGGCCCCACGCGCGTACGCGAGCAGACAGGCATCGTCCGGCACTTCGACGAACGCCCCGAGGCGCTCGCCTTCCGCGACCATCCCCGAGGCCACGATCGCCAGAGGACCCGCGCCGAGCGTGCTCGCGCGCTGGGCCGTATCGCCCAGGAGTCGCTTGAGATCGGGGGCTCCGGGGACGATCTTGGGCGCGACCGGTCCCGTGGGAGCCGGAGGTTTTGCGGGCGTGGCACACGACGGGAGCGCAGCGACGAGCAGCGCGGCGCACGAAACGTTCGTCCACACGTGCGCAAAGATGCTCGGCATGCGGCTCATCGTCCCTCGTTCGAGGGGCCGGCGACCCGGTAAACCGCGAGTCCCCAGCGAGCTCCGGTGGGGCGAGCCTCGAGGTCGACGCGTGCCAGGCGCTCGCCGCGGGCGCAGAAGGCCACGACCCCCGAGTCGTCGGAAGGTCCTCGCTCGTCTTCGGCTTCGTTCGCGCCGATCTGCGCGCGCAATGCGATTCCCCGAGGCTGTCCGTGAGATGCCGCCGCCACCACGAGGTAGCAACTCGATCGGTCGGTCTCGAGCACCATCCGAGAGTGGCCCTCCGCCCCCTGTGCAAGCATCACGGGTTTGCCGACGAGCTTGGCTCCGCGCTTTCGCAGGGCTCGGTCCATGCGCAGGCGAGCGTCGTCGCCGAAGGCGGTCGGAAGCTCCGGATACGGTGAAAAACGCGCCGTCTCGGCCAGAACGAAGCTCCCTTCAGGTGCGCCGACGAAGGTCAAGGTGACCTTCTTCTCGGCCACCGTGCAGGGCTCGAGGCGCGCGTCCGGTGCATCGCTGCGATCGCGTGCGAGCAGCGAGCCTTCTTCGTCGCGGAGCTCGGCGTCGAGGTCGATGCGCGACGGATCGAGCTTGCCGAGTCGCGTCGCCACCACGGTGATTCTGTGGCACCCCGGGCCGAGCACGAAGCCGAGCTGACCTGCGCCTTGCCCCGCCGTCACGTGTTCTTCCCCCACCTCGACCGCTCCGTCGCGGAACGCAGCGACCTGAGCGGCGACCACGCGTCGCTCGGGCGTGGCGAGGTTCACGGCGAGCGGCAGCTCGGCGGTCCGGGGCTCGTTCGCGCTGCGCTCGGGAAGCAGCGCGCCCACGGTGGGCAAGTTGCCCGAATACGCGACGGCCACGAGCTCCACCGCACCGCGCCCCGACTCGTTGGTCACCACCACACGCGTGGCCGGTGCGCCGCACCTCTCGAGCTGCAACGCTCCTGCGTGGCTGCTCGAGCGGCCTCGCGAGTCGTCGGTCTCGCCGTCGGCGAAACGAGCGCGCAGGCTGGTTCCACGAGCCCCGACGAGCGCCACGCGCACGCACGGCGCGGACGTCTCGGGCAAGGTGAACATCGCCGACTCGTCGTCGAACAGATAGCGCGTGCCGGAGGTGAGCAACGTGCCGCCCGCGGTTTGCCAGGCGGACGCGATGCGCGTGCGGTCGTCTTGGAGGTCGGCCGACGCCGTGGACACACCTCCGAAGGTCAGCAACGCGGTCACGATCACGGTCCGGCGCACGCGGGTCACCGTATCAGGGCTTGTCGTCTTTCGGAAACACGTGGGGCCTCGACGCACGATCAGGTGTCGCGAAGGCGCGCGGTGCGCTCGCCGAGACCGAGCACGGCACGCAGCTCGATCAACGCCGCGAGGGCACCTTTTCCCACCTCTTCGGCCCCCGGCACGAGTCCGAGCTCGGCGTCGATCGGCGCCTTGGAAGTGGCTTCGTCCTCGGCCTCTCGGTCCACCACGGTCGCCCCCGCACGCTCGAGGTAGAGTCGCGCGACCTCGTGCGAGAGCCCGCCCGCGTCGACCACCACGCGCGCCTCGACGATGGCCCTTTGCCCCTTCTCCCCGACTTCGTCGAGCCGAGCCTGACGGGCGTACTTGCGGAGATTCAGCATGTGCCTCCTGCTACGTAGCGAGCGCGATCGAGCACGACGGGAGTGGCGGATTCGCCACACGAGGGACAAGTGGAGCGCGCGCGGGTTCGGTGTGTGCGACGCTTCATCGTGAGCCCGTCGAACGACACGAGCGTGCCCCCGCGCGACTCGCCACGAAGCAGCGCGACCGCGGCATCGGCCATGAAAGCACCAACTACGCCGCACACCGGGCCCATCACACCGGCCGAGGCGCAGCTCGCGGACTCTCCCGTGGGCACGTCCTCGAAGAGGCATCGGTAGCAAGGGCGACCTTCGGCCGAGACCGCGAGCACGGTTCCGTGCCAGCGCAGCGCCGCACCGTGCACCACCGCGGTTCGTTCGAGCGAGCACGCATCCGAGACGAGAAACTTGGTGGGAAAGTTGTCCGAGCCCTCGACCACGAGGTCCACGTCTCGCGTGAGCTCGCGCGCCGTTTCAGGCAAAAATCGCGTCTTTCTTCCGACGAAACGTACCCCCGGGAACCTCGCTTCGAGGCGCTCGCACGCTGCGTCGACTTTGTGCCGGCCCACGTCTTCGGGCTCGAAGAGCACCTGGCGATGCAGGTTCGTGAGGTCCACTTCGTCGTCGTCGGCGACCACGAGCGTCCCTACACCGGCCGCCGCCAGGGCGAGCGCCGAGGGACAGCCGAGCCCGCCTGCGCCGACCAGCAAGACACGCGTGTCCGCGAGCGCCTTCACCATGCGGTACCGCGTTAGTGGCCCCTTCGCGGCGACGCAAGCTTTCCCGAAGGGACGTCCCCCAGCGCCGGAACCGCGCGTTTCCTGCGCGATTCGCGGTAAGCTCGGCGTCTATGCCCGGCATGCTCGGCTCGGACGAAGCGCGCAGTCTCCACGAAGCTCACCCCGCCATCGACCTCCACGCCGACACGCTCATGTGGTCGCGCTGGCTCGGATACGACCTCCACAAGCGCCACGAACCACCTCTGCCGCGCGCGGCTCTCGGAGGGCACGTCGACGTCCCTCGCATGCTCGAAGGCGGCATGGGCGCGCAGTTTTTCTCGCTCGTCTCCCTGCCCATCGCCGAACGCGTGCGAGGCATGGCCCGCGTGATCGACGAACAGATCGACGCGCTCGAGCTCGCCTTGACTCGAAACCCGTCGAAGCTGCGCCTCGTGAAAAGAGCCGACGAGGTAGAGGCCTGTCGCCGCGACGGGCTGCTCGGCGCGCTGCTCGGGATCGAAGGCGCACACGCGCTCGAGGGCGACGTCTCCCGTATCGACGCCTTCGCGCGCCGTGGCGTGCGCTACCTCGGCATCTTGCACTTCAGCGCGAACGAAGCCGGATTTCCTGCCTACGGACGCGGGCGCCGCGATCACGAGGGACTCACCCGCTTCGGGGTCGAGCTGGTCGAACGCTGCGAAGACAACGGCGTTTTGGTCGACCTCTCGCACATCAACAAGCGCGGTTTCCTCGACGCTTGCCGGGTCGCCCGAAAGCCTCCCATCGTGAGCCACACCGGCGTGGTGGGTGCGCACGAGCACTGGCGCAACATCGACGACGAACAACTGCGCGCAGTCGCGGACAAGGGCGGGTGCGTGGGCGTCATCTTCTGCCCCGACTTTCTCGGGGGAGACGGACTCGAGCCGGTGGTTCGGCACATGAAGCACATCCTCGACGTGGTCGGCGAAGACGCGCTCGCACTCGGCAGCGACTGGGACGGGTTCATCGTCCCCACCCGTGAGCTGCAAGATCCGCGTGGGTTGCCTCTGCTCACCGATGCCCTGCTCTCCGCCGGGATCTCGCGCGAGGCGATCGGAAAAGCGCTGCGCGGAAATATCCTGCGCGTGCTCCGAGAAGCCTAAATTCCAGGGTTTTCGAGTCGCTCGGGCGCCGCTCCCCCGCCTGCCCCCTTTGAACCACGCCGGGTGTCGGCTAAGGTAAGGAAGGCGGTCGCGAGACCGCCCCGGAGCGGCACGCATTGAATCCAGTACCCATCGGCTCGATCGTCTTCGCGGGACTCTCCGCGTGCGTGGGGTCGCTGTTTGCCGCCGCGGACGCCGCCGCCACCTCCGTTCCGGAGACCCGCCTCGAGGTGCTCGCCACCACCGAGCGCGGATTCGGCCGGTTTCGTGAGCAGCGCCATCGTGTGCTTTCGCGTTGGCTCGCCGGGCGCGTGACGGCCATCGGGCTTTGCGCGGTGGTCTTCGACGACGTGGTCGAGAAGACCATCGGCCTCTCGGCGCCCGTGGTGCCCGCGCTGGCCACGGTGCTCGTCTACGGCGCCCTTGCCGAGGTGCTCGGGAGCGTGGCTCGACGCAGGCCCGAAGCGACCGCGCGACTCGCGCTTTCGTGGCTATGGCCGCTCGAGTGGGCGGTCGCCATCTTGGCCGTGCCGCTCTCGTGGATCGGCGGCCTGGTCGAGCGTCGCGTGGAAGAAGAGCACGTGGTCGATCCGGTGGCGGCCGAGGCCGAGCTTGCCCTCGCCGTTTCGGTCGGCCAAGAGGCCGGCACGATCGCCGAAGAGCCCGCGGAGATGATCCGCAACGTGCTCGATTTCCAGGACTTGACTGCGAAAGAGGTCATGGTCCCGCGCCGTCACATCTCGGCGCTCGAGCTCTCCAAGCCGCTCGACAAGGTGCTCGCGTACGTCGCCAAAGACGGCCACTCGCGCTACCCGGTCTACCGCGAGACGCTCGACAACGTGGTCGGCCTTCTCTACGTGAAAGACCTCTTCGACGTCGTGCACAACGGGAAGCTCGAGACGCTCACGCTCGCTTCGCTCCTCCGAAAGCCCGTGCTCTTCGTCTCTTCGTCGCAGCCCGCGCTCAGCGTGCTCCGCGAGATGCGCGCCAAGCGCCTCCACCTCGCGGTGGTCGCGGACGACTTCGGCGGTACCGCGGGCATGGTGACCCTCGAGGACATCATCGAAGAAATCGTGGGAGAGATTCGCGACGAGTACGACCAAGACGCCGAATTTCCCATTCAGAAAACCGGCGACGGACGCTTCCTCGCGAGCGCGGCCATTCCCCTCTCCGACCTCGAGGGCGTCATCGGGCGCTCGCTCCCGACCGACGGAAACTACGAGTCGCTCGGCGGCCTACTCATGGACCGCGCGGGACGGGTCCCCGGCGTGGGAGAAGTGCTCGAGCTCGGCGATCTCGCGTTCACGGTTCGCGAGGCGGACGAGAGCCACATCATGAAGGTCGAGATCGTGCTGAAGAAGGCGGAAGCCGCGACCGTCGACGCCTCGTCGTGAGCGAGCCCCTTCCCCTCTCCCCACGCGGTCTCCGCGCCGTGCTTCGCGCGAGCGACGCACGCCCCGAGCACGTGCCCTTCGCGCTGGAGGCCGTGACCGAGGTCGCCGCGCCGACGCGTGCGCGAGGTGACTTGCTGCTCGTCCAGCTCACCGAGATCGAAGCGGAGAGTGTAGCCGCCGCGAGCGCCAGCGTGCCCCGAGCAGCCGACCTGCCGGAAGGTACGTTCGTGGCCATCCTGCCCACGGCGCGCCGAGAAAAAGGCCTCTTCGCGAGGCTCATGCCGGCGAAGAAAGTGAAGGCCCACGTGGCCTGCGCGGCCCTCTTGGCGCGCGGCTACGTGGACATCGAGCGGGGCGAGTGCCCGGCCGGTGCAGGCGTTCTGGTCGTGGGCGCGGTGCCGCTCAGGTCGTCTCGGGAAGGCGCTTGAGCCCGGGTGTGAGCGCGTCCACGAGCCACCGCGTGGTGTTCGGGAAGTGCCGCGCCATGCCGTACACTTTCGGGTAGACGACGCGCGGTCGCTTCTTGTCGAGCGCCGCGAGCACGAGCTTCGCGAGCCCCTTCGGCGTGCCCGTGGGCGTGTGATCGACGGCTCCGGTCGCTTCGTACTTGGCCCGTGCGGCCGCTTCCATCGCGCTCGTCACCGGCCCCGGATAGACGGTCACCACGTGGATGCCATGCGGCTTCACCTCGGCACGAAGACCTTCGGAAGCCGCAGCGAGCGCGGCCTTGGACGCATTGTAGAAGTACATGCCCGGCGTGGGCGCGATGGCGGCCATGGAGGCGATGTCCACGATGGCGCCCGACTTTCGCGCGATCATCTCGGGCAGGACCAGGGTGGTGAGACGCATCGGCGTGTGCACGTTGAGCTCGAGTAGGCGCGCGCCCGCCTCGAAGTCGGTCCGTTCGGTCGGTCCGACGATCTGCATGCCCGCGTTGTTGACCAGCACGTCCACCGGTCCGTGCGCCTTTCTGGCGGCCTCGAGCAGGCCTTCCGCGTTCTGCCATCGGCCGAGATCGACGGCGTGCACGAACGCGCGATCCCCGAATCCCTGGGAGAGCTCTTCGAGTAGCCCGACCCGCCTCGCCGCCAAGGTCACGCGATCTCCGCGCGCGAGAAATGCCCGCGCGAGCGCCTCCCCGATGCCGCTCGAAGCCCCGGTCACGATCACGTGTTGACTCATGCGATTCCGCTCCGCTTGTTCGCTTGTTTGCTTTTTCGCTTGTTCGCTTTTTTCGCGACGCTCCGCGCTCACGCTCGCGTCATGGAACGAGCAAGACCTTGCCCTTGGCTTTGCGGTCGTGGAGGTAGTGGTGCGCTGCGGCCGCCTCCTCGAACCGGAAGGTGCGGTCCACGTAGGGCGTGATCTCGCCGCGCTCGGCCATGGCCACGAGCGCGTCGAATTGTTCGGTGAGCTGCTCGAGGCGGTCGAACAGGTGGCCCATGTTGCAGCCGGTGACGGTGCGGTTCTTGTCCATGAGGTCCATGGGCGAGAAGCGCGGCGAGCGAAAGAGCGCCATGGCGGCCGTGAAGAGGTTGCGCGTCTTGCCCGAAGCCGCGGACATCCCGAAGCAGCAAAGCCGACCGTTCTTCTCCAGCATCGCGTAGGCCTTCTTCCACGACTCGCCGCCCACCGGATCGAGCACGAGGTCGAAGCCGTGACCGTCGAGCAGCCCGCGTGCTTCTTCGTAGACGTCGCCGGCCGAGTCGAGGGGGAATTGGCAGCCCTTCTCCCGAAGAAAATCGTGTTTCCCCTTGGACGCCGTGCCGTAGACCACGGCGCCACGCGACTTGGCGAGCTCGAGCGCAGCAAGGCCCACGCCCCCGGCCGCCGAGTGCACGAGCACGCGCGCGCCGCGGCGCAGGTTGCCCGTGTAGATCATCATGTTGTAAGCGGTGAGGTACGCGACGGGCATGGCCGCAGCCTGCTCGAAGCCGAGGTTCGCGGGCATGGCGAACGCTTGCGCCGCGGGCAGCACGAGCGTGTCGGTGTACCCGCCGAACTTGGGCATCGCGAACACACGCGCCCCTTCGGCCAGTTTGTCCACACCCGAGCCGACGCGGTCGACCGTTCCGGCGACCTCGTAGCCGACCACACAAGGAAGCGGCGGCGCGTCCGGGTAGAGACCGACGCGCGCCATCAAGTCGGCAAAGTTGATGCCTGCGGCTTTCACCCGCACGCGCACCTCTCCGGCCTTGGGCTCGGGATCGGGTGCCTCGCGCACTTGGAGGACTTCGGGGGGACCGGCCTTGGTGATCCAGACTTGGCGCATGCCCGGAGGCTACGAGCCCTTCGGATATCGAGGGGTCACTTTACAAATCGAAACACGAACGCCGCGCGGGCTCTCTCGAGCCTCCACGCGGCGTGCGTCGGGATGCGAGCGCGTCGGCTACTTTCCGTCGGCGACCTTGTTGAGCGAGGCGTTCAGCTTGTCCGCGCGCTCGAGCAAACCCATCTTGGTCTCGGTGACCATGTTGGGGTCGGCCTTGTCGCCGTTCACGTCGTTGACGACGCGGCTCAGCTGCGAGACGAGCTGCGCGATCTTGCCGCTGACTTCGCTGGGGAAGTTCTTGGAGATCGAAGCGGGCGCCACGTAGAGCGCGCCGACCTTGGAGAGGTCGCCGCCGGTGTACTTGGGCACTTCCACTTTGGCGCCGCCGCCGGTCACGTCGATCGCCTTGAATTTCTCGGGCAGAGCGATGTTCTGGGGCGTGATGGGGAGCGGGGCGTCGAGCGGCGCCAGGATGCCGTAGTAGTTCTTCGACGGGTCCTGGCGGCCGAGCAGCACCACGTAGTTGATGGTGGGCTTGTCCGCCTGGGTGAATCCCTCGGTGATCGGCTTCTGAAGCGAGTTCAGGAGGTTGATGATCACGAGCTTGCGGTCGTTGAGCGACTGCACTTGGGTGATGAACTCGATGAGGCCGCTGGAGGTCTCGGTCGAGAAGCCGCTGAAGCGCACGCCCGCGAGCTTGGAGCCGTCGAAGTCGACGTTCATGCCGCCGAGCTCGCCGGCGAGCTTGTCGGGGAACTTTTTGTCGGTGACGAGCGCCTTTTTGCCCTCTTCGAGCTTCTTGGCGATCTTGTCGAGGGTGTCTTTGGCTTTGACGACGTCGCCGGCGAGGCTCTTCGCGTCGGCTTGCGCCTTCTTGCGTCCCGCGCTGGTCTCGCCGCTCTGGCCGGCCACGTAACCGATGGCGCCGACGAACACCGCGATGACCGCGCCGATGAGGATGCCCTTGCGAAGCGCGCCCTTGGCGGCTTCTTGAACGGCGGACTCGTCGACTTCGATGCGCTGCGGCTGGGGGGGCGGCGGCGGATCGGGCGCGCGGTACGGAGTGGCCGCGGCGACGAGCGGGTTCGACGGATCGAGCGCGGGGGTCGACGGGGCGACGTAGCCGGGCGGCGGTCCGATGGGCGTTCCGGGGAGCGCCGTCGAAGAGCCGGGCGCGCTCGGGACCGGAGCCGGCAACGCCGAGCTAGGCGCGGGGACAGGAATTCCCGCGGGTGGAGGGGTAGCAGCTCCGCCCCCGGCGGACTTGCCGAGTCGAGCCTTGAGGTCGATCTTCGGCTTCTTCTCTTCGGCCATCGGTTCTCCGTGTGCGCCTTCCGTGGCGCTTTTGCGCGGCAAACGTTAGTTTCCCCAAGCCTTCCGTGTCAACGAAGCATCCTTCTCCTCGCACTCTCTTCTCGCACCCACACGCTGGGGCATCGATCGTCCATGCCGTTCGCCGCGGCAGCATGGCCCTCTTGGTGGTCGTCCTTGCTAGTTGGCTCGTGGCGTGCTCGCGCGCGCCGGAGCGAAATCCGCAAGACGACGACCGCACGAAGCTCGCGCAAGTGCTCGCTGCCGACGCCAAAGTGGACGGCGTCTTGGCCGAGGCCGACCGCCTGGATCGCCAAGGAAAAGGCGAAGCCGCCGCCAAGCTCGTGGAGAGCGACGCCACCACGGCGCTCGGCGAAGCGAAGACCTTGCTCGCCCAGACCGTCCCCGAGACGCCCTGGGGAAACGACGAGCGCGCCCAGTTCCAGAAGCTCTTCGCCGATCGCGAGGCTTCCCTTCCCAAGTATGCGGCCGCGCTCCGCTCGACCACCCCCGAGAGCAAGCTCGAAGCGGTCGTCGCGCAAGCTGCGCTCGAGAAGCGGGCGCTGCAGATCGCCGCGAGCCTCAAGAAAGAACCTGTGCGATGAGCCTCGTCCCCGTCCCGAACAAACGCGTGCTCTTCGTCGACAACTACGACTCCTTCACGTGGAACCTCGTGCATCTCTTCGCGCGTGTCGGCGTCGCGTGCGAGGTGGTCCGCAACGACGTGCTCACCGTGGCCGAAGCGAAGGCGCGCGCGCGCGCGGCCGGGGGTCTCGTGATCTCGCCCGGTCCGGGCACGCCCGAAGACGCGGGCATCGTGCTCGAGCTCTTGCGCGAGCTCGCCTTCGAGGTGCCGGTGTTCGGCGTGTGCCTCGGGCATCAGGCGCTCGGGCAGCACTTCGGAGGGCGCGTGGTGCGCGCGGACCGGCGTATGCACGGGCGTGTCTCGGCCATCGAGCACGTCGGATCGGGCGTCTTTTCCGGGCTCCCGTCGCCGCTTTCGGTCACGCGTTACCACTCGCTCGTGGTCGAGCGCGAGGGGCTCCACGACGACGTGGAGGTCACCGCGTTCACCGCCGAAGGCGACGTGATGGGCCTTCGTCACCGCGTGCTCCCCGCCGAAGGCGTGCAGTTCCACCCCGAGTCGTTCCTGTCCGAGCGCGGCGCCGAGATGCTGGCGAGCTTCGCCTCGCGCCTCGCGCCTCGAAAGGCCGCGTGAGCTCGTTCGCGGGCATCTTCGACCGGCTCGCGTCGCCCACGGCGGACGTCGCCTGCGTGCGCGAAGGCTTCGACGCCATCCTGGCCGGCGAATGGACTTCGGTGCAGATTGCAGCGTTCGCGGCGGCGCTGCGTTTTTCGCCGCTCGGCCGCGACTACGAGACGCTCGTGGCCGGCGCGCGCGCGCTCCGGGCCACCATGACCGCGGTCGAGCACGACCTCCCGGACACGCTCGACACCTGCGGTACCGGAGGCGACGGTCGCGGGACGCTCAACGTCTCCACGGCAGCGGCGCTGCTCCTCGCCGGGCTCGGCGTGCACGTGGCCAAACACGGCAACCGTTCGGTCTCGAGCCGCTCCGGGAGCGCCGACGTGCTCGAGGCCATGGGCCTTCCGATCGACGTTCCCCCTGCCCGCCAGGCCGAGATCCTGCGGCGCTGCCACATCGCGTTCTTGATGGCGCCCGCGCACCATCCGGCGCTCCGGCACGCCGCGCCCACGCGACGCGAGCTCGGGGTGCGCACCATCTTCAACGCGCTCGGACCGCTGGCGAACCCGGCGCAGGTCTCGGTGCAGCTCGTGGGCGTCTACGACGACGAGCTTCGCGAGCGAATGGCGCGCGCCTTGGGTGCGCTCGGCGTCTCGCGGGCGTGGGTCGTGCGCTCGTGCGACGGCACCGACGAGATTTCCCCCGAGGGCGAGACGCGCGTCTCGATCCTGAAGCCGAACGGCGAAGTCGAAGAGACCCGGGTGCGCCCGGAAGACTTCGGCATCGCCCCCTCGTCACTCGCGCACCTGGACGGCGGAGGCCCCGACGAAAACGCGCGCGCGCTCTTCGCGATCCTGCGCGGCGAGCCGCACCCCGCCGCGCCGGCCGTGGTGATCAACGCCGCCGCGGCGCTGCACCTCGTCCAGGGAATTTCCCTGCGCGACGCGGCCCACGAGGTGGAGCGCGCGCGCCTTCAGGGCCTCGGCGCTCGCACCTTCGAGACCTGGAAGAGCGTCGCCGAGTCGCTGCGATGAGCCTCCTCGACGACATCGTGGCGCACAAGCGGGCAAGCCTCCCTGCCCTCTCCGAAGCGATCGCTCGCCACGCGAACGAACACGAGCCCGTGCCCGCGCCTCGACCGGTCAATCTCCGTCGAGGCGAGCACGACGGGCTTTTTTTGTGCGCGGAGCACAAGCGCAAGAGCCCGAGCGGTGGCCTCTTCGACGAGACGCTCACGCTCGAAGAGCGCGTGCTCGCGTACGCGCGGGCGGGCGCACGCCTCGTGAGCGTGCTGACCGACGAGCCGTATTTCGGAGGTTCGTTCGACGATCTGGCGCGCGCTCGCGCGGCGCTCACGTCCGACGCAGGCCTCGCATCGTCGACGCGCCTCTTGGCGAAAGAGTTCGTGATCGACCCGCTTCAGGTGCGTGCCGCGCGAGCCTTCGGCGCGGACGCCGTGCTGCTCATCGTGCGCCTCTTGGACGACGCCGCGCTCGAGCGCCTGATGGACGAAACGAGCGCGTCCGGGCTCACGGCGCTGGTCGAGGTGACCTCGGAGCACGAGCTTGCCCGCGCGCTCTCGGCCGGCGCGAAGCTCGTCGGGGTCAACGCGCGCGATCTGGACACGCTCGCCATGGACGCGCCGCGCGCCGCGCGGGTGCTCGCGTCGATCCCCTCGGACGTGGCGGCGGTGCACCTCTCGGGCATCAAGACCCCGGCCGAAGTGGCCGCGCTGGCCAAAGGACGCGCGGACGCGGCCCTCATCGGCGAAACCCTGATGCGCGCCGCCGACCCCCGCCCGTTGCTCGAGGCGATGGCCGAAGCCGCACGCACGCGTCGCGTGTAACGAGCGTCGCGGTCGCGTTTCAGCCCAGTTTTCGCGCGCGCGGGTGGGCCTTGTCGTAGGCCTGGCGCACGTGGTCCTGCGCGATGCGCGTGTAGATCTCGGTGGTGCCGAGATCGGCGTGTCCGAGCATGGCTTGCACCGCGCGAAGATCGGCGCCTCCGCGCAGCAAGTGCGTCGCGAAGGAGTGCCGGAGCTTGTGCGGAGACAGCTCGGCCATCACGCCCGCCACCCGCGCGTAGCGTTTCACGATCTTCCAGAAGCCTTGGCGCGTGAAGCGTTTGCCCCGCGGCGAAACGAACACGTACGGCGAGCCCTCGGCGGCCGGCGCGAGCGCACGGATGCGTTCGACGTAGACGTCGAGAAACCGAAGCGCCACTTCTCCCACCGGCACGAGCCTGCGTTTTTGGCCTTTTCCGAGCGGCGAAACCACCCCGCGCTGCCGGTCGAGCTCGGACAGCTTGAGCTCGCACAGCTCGCTCACGCGGAGGCCCGAGGCGTACATGAGCTGCAGCATGGCCGTGTCGCGAAGGCCTCTCGCGGTGTCGATGCCGGGCGCCGCGAGCAGCCGGAGAATCTCGTCCTCCGAGAGCACGCGCGGGAGCTTTCGCGCGAGCTTGGGGCGCGTGACCCGACGCGTGGCGTCGGCCGGCACGGCACGCTCGCGCACGAGAAACTTGCAAAATCCCCGTATCGCCGAGAGCTGCCGCGCCGACGAGCGCGCCGAGAGCCCTTCGCGCGAGTTGTCGACCAGCATGCGCGAGAGTGCCTCGGGCGAGATGTCCCCCGGCAGAGCCTCGCCGTCTTCTCCGGCCACCGATTTCGCGAGGCGACCGAGATCCCGCGCGTAGGCCTCGAGGGTGTTTTTCGCGAGCGCACGCTCCACTCGTAGGTGGTCGAGGTACGCGTCGATGAAGCCGTAGAGATCCACGCGAAGACGAGGCTAGCCCCCGCGCGTGTCCTGGTCATCTTCTCGGCAGCTCCCCGCCAGTTCCGCGTTCGGCGCGTCAGGCCTTCGTGCGCACGCCCGGGAGCGCCCACGAGGCCCGGACCACTTCCGCCACGAGCGCCTCGCAGAAGTCCGCGGTGGCCGAAAATCCCTCGTTCTTCTCGAGGGTCGACTCGTCCATGTAGAGCCTTCGCGCAAGCTCCACTTGGACCACGTGCACGCGCGTCTCGGGGCGCCCGTAGTGCACCGTGGTGAAGCCCCCGCGGTACGGCTCGTCGTGCGCGACCGAACGACCGCGGCTACGCGAGAAGGCGTCCACGGCGTCGATGAGCGAACCGTGCGCGCTCGTGCGGCCTCGCGTGCCCGGCACCACGTCGGCGCGGCGCTCGCCCGGGCGTCCCGAAGACGACATGCCCACGCTGGGCATCGAGTGCGCCGCCACCACCACGCACACCCCGAAGCGCTCGCGTTTCGCGTCGACGAGGCGCGCGAGGGCCTGGTGGTACGGCCGATAGACCTCGTTGAGGCGTCGCTCCAGCTCTTCGGGCTCGATCGGCGCGGAGAGCACGTTTCGTCCGTCTCCCGTGAGGCGCCAGACCACGCCGCGCGTCGCGCGCAAAGGGCCCGGCACGCCGCGCACGGAGCCTCCGTCCACGTCGGACTCGGCGCGGTTCAAGTCGACCACGTAGCGCGAAGGATGGGCCGCGAGCAGCGTCGCGCCGTGGCGCGTCGATCCGGCGTAGAGCTCGTCCACGAAGCGATCGGCGTCTTTGAAGATGCACACCTCCGGCGCGATCAGCGTGCGCCGAGTGATCTCGTCGACGCTGGTGCCGGCGTGCGGTACCTCGACCAGCACCGGGCTCTCCGGCCCCTCGGGCTCACGGATACTGAACGGAGGAGGCACCATCGACCTTCTGGCACGCTACCACTCGAGCGCCCGAGACGGTGGCGCACGACGCGAAAAATGCGTGGGAAACGCTTCACCCGGCGCCGAACACGAGCCGAGACGTTCGCCGCTCCACCCGAGCTGCCGAGCGAGCGGAAGAAAACAAAACGCAAACGGGCACCGAGCCCGTGAGGCCAGATGCCGTTGCGTGCGCTTTCGAAAAGCGTCGGTTCAAAACGAGTGCGCGCAAGCTCGAACGAGCTCGGGCGGCTCCACGCTTCAGCGACCGCGAGGCCCGACGCATCAGTGCGCGGGTGCTCTCGCGGTGACGCCACGTCACTCCGAGACGAATCTCAGAGCTTGACGTGGTGACGCTTCGCGTACTCGAAAAGGCCGATCTTGTCGATCGTGCGGATGTCGCGCGTGGTCAAGTTGAGCGAGACGAAGCGCTCGAGCTCCGGCACCCACAACCGACGCGTCTGGATGTTCACGTTCTGCCAGCGCTTGGTCTTGATGTTGGAGTGGGAGACGTTCTGCGCCTTGAGCCTGCGCTTGCCGGTGATGTCGCTCTTCGCCATGACGATAACCTCGGAAAAAGCCGCGCAACCAGGCCGCGGGGAGGCGCACCCTGCTCCTTTGCCCAGACCTTGTCAAGCGGAAGCGTTTTGAGTCCGTGCCGTTTTTCCACAGCACGTGGCCCCGTACGGAGCCAGGCGCCGCCTCTACCACGCACGGGATGCGCAAGCTCGGATCAAGTGGAATGTTCAGGCTCTTCCCAGGGACCGAACACGTCGACTTCCACACCGGGCGAATAGTGCACCGTAGCGGGCGCGCCCGAGGGTGCAGGCAGTCCGGCGGCGGCGAGCAGGCCGTCCTCGAAGTGCGTGAGCGTGGCGCGGTGCGCCGGGTACGGCACGTGGTGCACGTGGCCCTTCGAAACGCGCCCTTTTTCGACCGTGAAGAGCAAGTAGCGCTCGAGCAGGAAGTGCTCGAGGGTGCCCGGCTGCGACGTCCCGAGGCGCTCACCCACCGTGTACTCGAACACGTCGCGCACGGTGGGCGAGACGCCCCTTCGCACGGTCTCGTAGCGCACGTGCGAGCCGGGAGCGCCGTCTCCGGAGGTGGTCTCCATGTCGGCGTGGAAATAGGGCAATCCCCAGCCGAATCGCGCCGCCTCCACCGCGAGCAGCGAGCTTGCTTCGAGCGAAAAAAAGTAGACCCCGGGCTCGCCCTTGCGGTGCACGTAGGTGCGCAGGTTGGTCTCGAGGAAATCGAGCGCGAGGGGCTTGGGCACGAACGCGGGGCGGATGTTCTTCATCTCGAAGGGCACGATGCCGACCCAGGCGCGGTCGTCCCAGAGATCGAGCTCGAGCTCCTTCGGCACGAGCGCCCGCACGAGCTCGGCCGGATAGGTGAAGTGCACGAAGAGCAGCTTCTCCCAGGTCTGGTGGCCGGTGGGGCGGGCTTCTGGACGCCGAGTCGGAGACACGCGATCGAGAGGCAGGCAGCTCATCGACCGAAGACGATACCGAAACCACCTCGGCGCGACCGCGATTCTCGCGCGGGACCGGACCACGCGACGATTTTTGGGCAAGAGCGCGAAAAAGCGGCCGTTCCGGTGGGATAGCGAGGAAATAGTTCGCTATGCTGAACGAGCCGGGCGTCCGGCAGGAGCTTCCGAATGCGCTTCGTCTTGGGGGCCATGTGCGCCCTGCTCGTGTCCCTCCCCGCCGCTTCCGCGTACGCGTACTGCCGCACCACCACGGTCCCCACCGATCCGAGCTTCTCGCCTCAGCCGGGAAACTGCTGGGCGGAAGGTATTTACGTGTATCACTCACGGAGCTGCGTGGGCTACGCGATCGAGGCGCCCGGCTCGAGCAAGCTCGACATGGCGCGCTTCAAGACCGTGGCGGCGAACGCGTTTTCCACCTGGCGCAACGTGACGTGTGACGGAGCCGCGCCCAGCATCGAAGCGCAGTTCACCGGCGACACCTCCAAGAGCGCACTCGGATACGACGTGAACGGCGGCAAGAACGCCTCGGCCATCGTCTTCTGGGACGATAAGTGGCCCAACGGCTCCTCGAACGAGGTGATCCTCACCACCCTCACCTTCAACAAGGAGACGGGCGAGGTGCTCGACGCCGACATGGAGGTGAACACCGCGGAGATCGACTTCACGCTGAACGATCCGGTGCCTCCGAACGGCACCGACATGGCGAGCGCGCTCACTCACGAGGTGGGGCACTTCTTCGGTCTCGCGCACTCCTCGGAGAAGACCGCGACCATGTACGCCAAGTACACGCCCGGCTCGATTTTCTTCCGCGATCTCGAGCAAGACGACATCGACGGCCTCTGCTCGATCTACCTCGGCAACGGCAAACGTCAGACCTCGAAAGGAACGGTCGAGGCCGGCCCCTGCGATCCCTCCGCCCCGCCGCCTCCCACGTCGGGCGGTTCGTCCGGCAGCGGCTGCAGCGCGAGCGGCGAAGACGGTAGCTCGGGCCTCTCGGGCCTCGCCCTCCCCGGCCTCGCCGGAGCGTTCGGACTCGGTCTCGTCATGGCCCGCCGAAAGCGCGCGCGCGCCTGACCGGCTCGTTCGCTCGCTCTCTGCGAAAGCCGGTCCCGACCGGCTCTCGGACCCGAAATCTCGCCGAGACCCCGGTTCGAACCGGATCAGCGCGCAGATTTTTCGCCCATAAGCCGGTCGCGACCGGGCATCGACGCCGATTTTTCGCCCATAAGCCGGTCGCGACCGGCTCGCGAGCCCGAAATCGGCCTCGAAGGCCGGTCCGGACCGGCTGTTTCTCGGGAAATTCGCGCGCCGGGCCGCCCTTCGGGCCCTTTACCTGCTCGCCGCGGCGTGAAGGAAGGCAACGCGAACGGGGAGCGCTGGTCAGACCAGGCTCCCCGCTTCGTTTCGAGTCCGCGACGGCTCAGCCGAACGAGGTCGCGTGATCGCCGGTCTGGGCGACCGCGAGCAAACGGCCGTGCGAAGGCGCGCCGATACGCTCGCCCTCGAGCGCCACGTTGACGAGCGCCCGAGCGTCCGCTTCGCCGGTGGGCGACTGCACCACCGCGAACGCGAGCTCGAACGCGCCGGCCTTCTCCACGAGCGCGGCCGGGAAGGCCGCTTCGAGCACCGTGCCGGGCTTCACGCGGGTCTTTCCGCGCCGGACCGGCTCGGCCACGAGGGGCGCCGCCAGGCCGAGCTCGTCGATGCGCAGCACGTCTTGGTGCTCTTCGTAGCAGGCGATGGCAAAAAGACCATTGCGGTCGACCGCGACCACCGCGTGCACGCGACGGGCGTCGAGGCCTGGCTCGGTGCTCTCCGGGAGGACCGCGCCCGAGCCCCACGGCACGGTGAGCATGCCTCGCTCGGTCGAGCCGGCCGTGACCAGCGTGCAGCGCTCGGCGCCTACGGTCACGTCGTCGAGGTCTTCGCGGGAGAGCGTGCCGCCCGCGACGCGATTGGCCGCGTGGTAGAGCTCGTCGCCCAGTTTGCCCTCGGTGAAGGCGCGCGCACCGAGGCGCGCGACCTGGTCGATCACGCCGCGACGCTCGCTGCCTTTGGCGAGCTCGAGCGCGGGGCCGGCGACCTGTCCGAGAGAAGCTTGGCCTGCCGTGGCGAGAGCCGCCACGATGGCCGCGGGAAGCGCCGGCACGGCCACACGCGCCGCGTCCGGGATGCGATCGCCGTCACGGAAGCCGCGCGGACGATCTTGCCCTTTACCGGGCTGCAGGAGGCGTCCCGAGATGGCCTGGAGACCGGCTCCGCCGCCTCCGAAGAGCAGCTGGAGCGGCCCTAGGATGACCGAAGGCTCGATCGCCGCGGCGGCGAGCACCCCGGCGATCACGGCGTCGACGGCGTTGCCCTTCAAAAGAAGCGCCTCGGCGGCCTCACGCGCGTGCGTGGTGGTCGCATGGGTGGCGCGTGCGCGTTTCTGCGGCTCTCCGCTCATGGCTTCACTCCTGCTCGTCGTCGCGAACCTTGAAGGTCTGCGTGCGCGGGCGAAGCACTCGACCCTTGCCGCCGTCTTTGGCGACGCGGGTGCGCTGCGCGAGTGAACGAAGGCGCTTGCACTCGGTGAGCGCGGTAGGCGAGTCGATGACCACGTAGGCCTCACGACGCTCGCCGATGGCGTTCACCACGCGCTCGAGCGCGGAAGGTCCGAACGAGCGGGACTCGCCCAGCGCACGGAGGCGCGCGTAGGCCACGGGGCCCACCGGAACCGGGTCGCGGGTGGGGTCGACCGCGAGCGCGATGCCCCACTTTTTCGCCCAAACGGCGGCGTCTTCGACTTCCCACACGCCGCGCGGCTCCCAGGCGACCTGGGTGACGTCGCGCGGGAGGCGATCGAGGAGCTTCTGGATGCGGTCGCGAGCGAGCTGGGTGGGGGTCACCTCGGCCGGGGTGGCGAGCAGCACGCAGCGCGACTGGAGGATGTTCACCGCGTCGAGCGCGGTGGTGAGCTCGGTCTCGAGCTCGTCCGAGGGGCGAAGCTTCGACACCTCGGGACCGAGCACGACCACGAACTCGAAGTGGGGAGGAACGGCCTTTCGCCACTTACGTAGCGTCGCCTGAGTGGGGCCGGCCTTCGGCTTGAGCGCCTCCGGTAGGCGCACCTCGAGGAGGTCGAACCGCTTTGCGTAAGCTGAGATCTCCCCGCGGAGATCTTTTGCACCGATGTGATAGCGCGTGGCCATGGGGGCGGTCCTACTCGCACGCCGGAGCGCTGCACGGAAGGAAGAAAGTCATGCCTTCACGTGCAGCGACGGCTGCAGGGTCAAATCCTGAGCAAATCAGGACGTTTACGAAGCAGACTATCGAGCCACGCGTTGGAGATTTTCTCCTGCACCGAGTTGGCGCGTAGGCGCTCTCGGAGGTGCGCGAAGTCGACGCGGTCGAGCTCTTGGTCCTGGTTGTAGCAAGAGAAGACCACGACCTCTTTCCCGGTCTCCGGGTCTTTGTGCTTCTGCAGGCACTGCGCGCAGATCTCTTTCATCATGCACTGCATCGGCGAGTTGATGCTGCCGATGGCGAGGTGCTTAGGATCGAGCAGCGGGCGGAGGACGCCGTGACGGGCCTCCTGCACGGCCGCCATCATGCGGTCCGAGCCGATAGCCAGGATGCGATTGACCTGCGAGAGCTTGGCCACGGGCTTCGTGAGCTCGCCCTTTCCGTAGGCGAGCGCGGCCTGCACGATGTTGCCGCGGAAGTGCGCGTCTTGCGGGCGGCGCGGGGAGATCTCGCGGCCCTTGTCCGTGCACCAGACGACCTGGTCGGTGAAGGCCTCGATGTCGTCCTGCTTGAACAGGTCGTCGCCGTCCTTGTAGCCGGCGAAGTAGAGCACCGTGGCGCCGAGCGCCTTGAAGGCGCGCGCGATGGAGAAGAGCACCGCGTTGCCGAGGCCACCGCCGAGCAAGAGCACCGTCTCGCCTTTGGCGATCTCGGTGGGCGCGCCGGTCGGGCCCATGAGGACCACGGGCTCGCCCGGACGGAGCGCGGCGCACAAGCGCGACGAGCCGCCCATCTCGAGCACGATGGTGCCCATGAGGCCTTTTTCCGCGTCGATCCAGGCGCCAGTGAGCGCGAGGCCCTCCATGGCGAGGCGCGTGCCCTCCACGGTGGGCGCGAGCGCCTCGAAGTTTTGCAGGCGGTAGAACTGGCCGGGCTGGAATTTGCGCGCGGCCATGGGCGCCTTCACCACCACCTCGACGATGGTCTTGGTGAGGCGGTTCACCTCCACGACGCGGGCGAGCAGCTCGTCGTCGAGGCGCGCGAACATCGTGCGCAGCGCTTCGTCGCGGGCGGGCTGGTCGTTCGGATCGAGGGACGCGATCTCCGGGAAGAGCGCGGCCACGTGGCGGTAGCCGTCTTTGCCGCTGGCCATGGCCTTCACCACGCTGCCGGCATAGTGCGGGTGGTTGTCCCCGTAGATGCTGACCGCGCGGCCGTCCTTCGAGTAGCTCGTGAAGAAGCCCTCGCGGGGACGAGCCTTGGTGAGCACCACCTCGGCGCCTTCGCGCTTGGCGGAGTGCACCTGGAAGTACTGACGGCGCTCGTCGAGCAAGAAGGTGCCTTCGTACTCCTTCTCGTACGTGACGTTGGGGCTCGTGCCCGCGGCCACGCACACGGTGCGGGCGGGGAGCACGACCTCGGTGCCGTCGTTGCGCTTGAATTTCACGGCCGAGACGTGGCCGCGTGCGTCGAGCACCGCTTCGGTGGGCGAGAGGTTCTCGATGTAGCGCACGCCTTCTTCGAGGCTCTCGTGCACTTCTTCGTGGTTCAAGCGGTACGCGGGCGAGTCCTGCACCGACTTGCGGTACACGAGCGAGACGCCGCCCCACTTGGCGATGAGCGGCTGGAGGCGCGCGTCCCTGCCCTCGCGGGCGGCGAGATCACGCTCGGCCTCGAGCTCGCGGGCGTGCCCGAGGTGAGTCTGGAGGGTCTCCCACTCCTCGTCGTCGAACATCTTGCGGAAGCCCTCGTCGCCGATTTCGCGGATGAGCGTGCGCGAGCGCTCGAGGGTCTTCTCGATCTGCACTGGGTAGTAGGCGATGAGCTCGGTCGCCGTGTCGATGGCGGTGAGGCCGCCGCCGATGACGAGGGCCGGCAGGCTCACCTGCAGGTTGGCCACAGTGCTCTTTTTGTAGGCTCCGGTGAGCTGCAGACCCATGAGGAAGTCGCTCGCCTTGCGGATGCCGCGGGCGAGGTTGTTCTTCATGTCGATGATGGTCGGGCGGCCCGCGCCGGCGGCCAGCGCGACGTGATCGAAGCCGAGCTCCCACGCGTCGTCGAGCGTCAGCGTGCCGCCGAAGCGGATGCCGCCGTACATGCGGAGGAGCTTGTTGCGCGAGAGCGTGACGTAGAGAACCGTGAGGAAGTTTTTGTCCCAGCGGACGGTGATGCCGTACTCGGACACCCCGCCGAAGCCGAGCAGGAGGCGCTCGTCGAGCTCGTGGTAGAGCGTGCCGAAGTCACGGAGCGGCTCGGGGACGCTGGTGGGCGAGCCGACCAGCTCTTCGGGGAGCGGCTCGAGCTTGAGCCCGTCCACCGCGGTGACGCCGAAGCCCTCGCGCGTGAGGTGGTGCGAGAGCGTGTAACCGGCAGGTCCGAGCCCCACCACGAGCACGTTCTTGCCGTTGTACGGGAGGTTGTAGGGACGGAGGACGTTGAGCGGGTTCCAGCGGGTCAAAAACCCGTAGATTTCCAGGCCGAACGGCAGACCGAGCACCTCGGTGAGGATGCGCGTCTCGGCCTGCGGGATGTTCACCGGCTCCTGCTTCTGGAAGACGCA
The DNA here is from genome assembly GCA_965225775.1 of Polyangiaceae bacterium. Taxonomy (GTDB): domain Bacteria; phylum Myxococcota_A; class Polyangia; order Polyangiales; family Polyangiaceae; genus JAAFHV01. Next base: position 1,765,634 of record OZ245328.1, read on the forward strand.
GGCCTTCATGCAGTCGTTGCAGATTCGGTGGCCGGTGCCGGGGCACATCGGGTTGTCGATCACGATGACCGCGAGCGCGGCGAGCACGTCACCGTCGCGGCGGAGCGCGTGCATCTCGCTGATGCGCTCTTCGAGCGGGCAGCCCTCGAGCAAAACGCCGAGCGGGTTCTTCTTCACCTCGCCGGTCTTGTTGTCGCGCAGGCCCTTGGTGCAGGAGTCCTTGTCGCGTTCGTGGCAGTAGAGGCAGTAGTCGATCTCTTGTTCGACATCGCGCGGTCCCATGCGGCGATCGGTGAGCGCGAAGCCGTCGCGCTCGCGGCGGTGCTCGGCCGGGCCCACGAAGAGCTCGGGCAAGGACGGATCCGGTCGCACGACCTCGACCAGGTTGGTGAAATCGAGGTTCTTCGGGGCGTGCAGCGAAGGCCACGCGTGCGCGACGTCGTGGTGATCGTGACGGCGGTGCGCGAGCCACGCTTCGATCGCGTCGAGCGTGTAGGCGGCCAGGGCGCCGTCTTCCGCGTCGGTCGGCGCACCTTCGGCGGCCACGGCCACGGCCGCTTCGGCCACGCGCGCGCTCACCGGGTTCGCGAGCAGCGCCGCGCGCAAGTGGGCCACGCGCTGCTTGAGCTCGGGCGTCCAGGCGGCTCCGCCGGCCTTGGCGCTCTTGCGGGCGGTCTCGTCGACCTCGACGATTTTCACCACGGCCGTGGCCGTCGCGAGCTCTTCGTCACCGGCCGAAGCCTTGGGATCGGCGAACGCGCCCACCGCGGCGATGGCCACCGCGGTCGCCTCCGAAGCGCTTCCCTTCCAGGACTTTCCCGCTCCGTCCTTCAGCACGCGCTTCTTGGCGAACGAGGCCTTGAACGTCCACAGAGGACCACGCGCGGTGGTCTCTTCGTGCAGCGTCTCGACTTCTTTTTCGACCGAAAAGAGCTTGCCCACGAAGCGCGAGACGTACGGCGCCGCCACGAGCACGGCGGTGGACGTCTCTTCGGGCTTCATGCCCACGCCCTTCTTTTCGCGGTAATTCGCGAAGGTGGCCGCCGCCTCCGGGGCCTCTTTCGAGAACCACGCCCAGAACGTCTCGTAGAGATCGGCGAGTCGCTTGGGCTCGTACAGATCCGCGTACGAAAAGCCGGGAATGCCGAGCGCCATGTCGGCGCGCGGGCGGCCTTCGGGCGGCGGAATCGACGGACGGCGAAGCGTGGGGAACGTGGGGAGCACGGAGCTGGGAGGAACTTCGGAACGGAGGCTCACGGCGCGCTCAGCCTTCCTTCTTGTCGGTCGCGGTTCCGTGGTCGTGACCGTGGTCGTGACCGTGCGCGTGGTCGTGACCGTGCGAATGTCCCGCCTTTTCCGCAGGAACGAAGGCCGTCTGCGCCATCTCGCCCTCTTCGAAGCCGAAGTAGATGGCGCACTGCTTGAACATGAACTTCTGGCCGTCGGCCGAGGTGAGGTCCACGCGGTACGTGTTGATGAACTTGACCGAGTCCTTCAGCCACATGTCCCACGCCTCTTTCGAGACCTGCTCGTAGAGGCGCTTTCCGAGGTCGTTTTTGTAAGGAGGCCTCGGCAGGCCGGGGAGGTCTTTGTCGAGCTTCACGCAGTGAACCGTTCGGACTTCGCTCATGGTCCGGCTTCATAGTCCTAGGCCGCGGGTTTCGGAAGGGGTGAACCTGGGAAGGACACGCGTCGGGCTCGCCCGGATGGCCGCCTCGTGGCCTTCCCTGCCCCGCGCTCGCCCCAACTATCGACGCTGCCGTCTTTCGCGTCTCGCTCAGCCGAGGCCGAGGGTCAGCTGGACCTCGGGGCGGCGTCCGCGTGGACCGGGCGTCACGTGGAGCAGCTCGGGCGTGCCGTGCTCGACCACCGTGAGGCGCGCGTCGGGCGCTTTTTCGCGCACGGTGGCGAGCGCGCGGTCGGGGGTGTTGTTCACGTGCGACAGGTGGCAAAGCGCCACCAACGGGTCGCCGAAGGAGCCCATCGCGGCCACCAGCTCGCCCGTTTGTGCATTGGACAAGTGCCCGAGACCACCCGAGATTCGGCGCCTGAGCTTCTCCGGGTACGGGCCCTCGGCCAGCATGCGCGTGCAGTGGTTCGACTCGAGCAGGCAAAGGTCGCTCGCGCCCACGAACGCGGCCAGGCCCTTGGGCACATGGCCCAGATCGGTCGCGTAGGCGATCACGCCCGAAGGCGTGGTGATGCGCACGGCCACGTTGGGCGCATCATGCGGGATGATGCGGGTCTCCACGCGCACGTCGCCCAGGGCGAGCGTGCCTTCGCGTCCGAACGAGCACACCTCGAAGCGCCCACGCGCGACCTTGGCCTCGAGCCCTTCGTGCAGCCACAGCGGGCACTTCAGGGATTTGCCGAGCGGCACCAAGTGCCCGGCGTGATCGGCGTGATCGTGGGTGACCACGATGGCGTCGACCCCGCGCGGAAAGAGGTCCACCCCGAAGGCACGAAGGCGGGTAACCAGCGCGCGAGGGCCGATGCCCGCGTCCACGAGCAGGCGTTTTCCGTGGCCACAGACGAGCAGCGCGTTGCCGGTGGAGCCGGATCCGAGCACGTACACGCGCAGGCTGTCGTCGGGCTCTACCGCCATGGAGAGCGAGGCTATACGGCAGAGACGGGCACGACGCGAGGCCTTCGCCGCCGTGCGCGCCGAAGTGTGCGCGAGCATGCCGGGCCTTGGCAGAAGATGTCTCGTCGACGTCTCCCGGTCGGTCGCGTACCTTCTCGGAGTGAAGTCTTCGCGCCACTCGCTTTTTCCCTCGCTCGCGCCACTCGCCCTCGTGCTGGTCTGCGGAGGTGCCCTCGGAATCTCGGGTGCCGCATGCAGCCCGCTGAAAGACTCGATCGTCGTCCCCGACCCCATCGACGGCGCACCCGAGCCGGTCCCCACCGAGCCGACCAGCGAGCCGGACTCGGGCCCTCCCCCGGAGGCCGACGCGCAAACCCCCGATGCCTCGCGCGACGCAGCGACCAAGGACGCGAGCCCCTGCGTGGGGGCGTGCCCTCCCGAGACGCTGGCGACCGGCCTTTCGCAGGCCACGGCCATCACGGTGGACGCGAACAACGTGTACTTCGCGGTCGAAGGCGGCACGGCCTCGGTCTACGAGTGCCCCAAGACAGGCTGCAAAGGTTCGCCGCGGCTCTTGGGCACGGGCTACACGTTCGCCATCTCGCGCGTCGGGCAGAAGGTTTACTTCGCAGACTACTCGGGCGGGCGCATTCTGGCCTGCGCGGTGGGCGGATGCGCACAGCAGCCCGAGGTCATCGCCTCGAGTCAGCTTGCCGCGCGCGGCACCTGGACCGACGGTACGTACCTCTATTGGTCGGTCTACGACGCCACCACCCAAGGCGAGATCCGGCGCTGCCTGCCCGACGCGTGCACGCCGACCACGTTGGTTGCCAATGCTGGCACGGTGTTCGATCTCGCGGCCGAACAAGGCACGCTCATCTGGGGCAGTCGCGCCACGAGTACCGTGTACGCCTGCTCGACCTTCCCCTGCACGACCCCACGCACGCTCGGCCCGGGGTCGACCGGGGTCACCTCGGCTTCGGGCAAGGCCTTCTGGGTGAACGGCACCTCCAAGATCGTGGTTTCGTGCGCCATCGGAGGCTGCACCAACCCGAGCACGCTCGGCAACTCGTTCGCGCCCACCAACCCGGCCAGCGACGGCACGAGCGTCTATTGGCGTGACGACATCAGCGCCGACATCTTCCGCTGCCCCATGAGCGGCTGCGGTGGCGCGGCGCAGACCCTCGTGAAGAACCAGCGCGGCCAACCGCGGGGCGGCATCGCAACCGATGGCCTCTACGTCTACTGGACCACCGCGTCCGGGGTGTACCGCTTGCCGAAGTGAGGTGGTCGCGGCGTCGCGCACAGAGTGCATACTCGTACCCATGCGAGGCAGAGAGAGCGTGACGGCCATGTTCGTGTCGGCAGCCCGCGGCGTCGTTCGCGGGGAGTCAGGCACGGTCCTCGATCCCTTCGCGAAGCACCTCTTGCCGGCGCCGGTGGCGCTGGTCGTCGGAGCGGTCGGGTCGTGGGTCGAGGCCGCGCCTTTGGGAGCGCCGCTCGAGCTGCTTCTTTCGCTCGGAATGGTGCGCCACGTGGAGCTTCGAACGCTGGCCCATCGATCGCGCGTTGGGGCTCTTTTTGTCGAGCGCGATGAATCCGCAGGTGCTGCTCTTGGGTGCCGGCGCCGACGCGCGGGCCTACCGTCTGCCGGAGCTCGCCGACGTGCCGGTCTTCGAGGTGGATCACCCGAGCACGCAGGTCGAAAAGCGGCGGCGTGTGGCGGCGACCCCGGAGCGCTTCGCCCCGCAGGCTAAGCTCACGTACGTGCCGGTCGACTTCGAGCGGGACTCGCTCCGCGACGCGCTGCTCGAGGCCGGCTTCGACCGCACCAAAGCCACCTTCGTGATTTGGGAAGGCGTGACCATGTACCTCACGCGCGAGGCCGCACGCGGAACGCTCGAGGTCCTTCGCGAGCTGCTGACGCCGGAGGGAAAGCTCGCCCTGACGTACGCCCTACCCGAGCTCTCGCCTCTCCCGAGCCGCACACGCCCCTTCGCCCGCGCGATGTTCTCTCTCATCGGAGAGCCGCTGCGAGGCCTGTACTCGCCCGAAGAGCTCGCCGCCCTCCTCGCCGAGACCGGCTTCACCGAACCGAACGACACGGGCTCTCGGGAGTGGTCCCGAGAGACCGGAAGGAAAGCGCCGATGCTGCCTTTTCTGGAGCGGTTGGCGGTGACGGGGGTGGAGGCAAGGAGCGCGAGGGACGGCTAATTCTCCCGTGCTTCTGAGGGGTTGGAACAGCTACGCCGAGCCTCTATGCTCGGTGCGCGGAATCGGCGCTCACGAGAGCGAGACCTCGAGCGAACGAGAATGACCGAAGCGGAGGCGAAGGAGCCGTTCAGACGACCGGTGCTCCCGCCGGACCCGACGGCCGGCACGCGTGCAGCGTTGGTCCTCGGAGGGGTCGTGGGAGGCGTGCTCGCCGTCGCTTCGGACTACCCCGCCCTGGCCGGCGTGTTGATCGCGGCGGCGGGGGCGCGTTGGTATTTCCTCGGTCGACTTCGTGCGAGAGCGGTGGGCATTCACGAGGTGCTGGCGGCAATCGATCGAACGATGTGCGGCCATGTCGACGAAGCGCGCTGGCTCTTGGACCAAGCCGAGCCTGCCCTTCGACGGTCCGTGTTCGAGCAGACCCTCCTGCTCGTGCGGGCCGAAATCGCGTTCGAGCAAGGCGAGCTCGAAGAAGCCGCGAGCCTTGCCGAACACGCCTGTTCGCTCGGAAAGAGATCCTCTCCACCTACGCGCGCCGAGGCGCTCGGCCTTCGCGCCCTCGCACTGGCCGCCCTGGGAAAGACCGCCGACGCGCGCGCGACCGCAGGTCCGGACACGAAGGGCCACGCGCGGGCTCGGGCACGTCTCGCCGAAGCCGTCTCGCTCGCGCGAACCTCGGACATCGAGGGGCTCGCCGCGTTCTTGCGGGCCTCGCGGAGAGGCCTCACGCGCGGCCTGCGAGCTCGCGAGCGCACGGTGCTTCGCGCGCTCGTTCGCCTGGTGACGGCGTCACAGGGCGGCGCCTACCGGAAGCCTGCGGGGCGCACGGATATCGCCTCGAACGAGGCCTCGTGGGCCAAGACGATCGTGCCCGAGGCCGCCGACTTCGTCCGCGAGCAGGTGCTCCCTCGAACGTTCGAAGCACGAAAGACGTGGACCGTCCCGGCTGCGCCGCTGCCTCGTCGACCGACCAGCTCGATCGTCGATCGGCTCTCGGGCTCCGCGTTCGTGTTGGCGCTGCTCGGGGTCGCGCTGGTTTACACGCCGGTACTCGAATGGTTCGAGAGCCACGAGTCGATCGTGGCGAGCGCTCGCGGCACGTTCGGCATGTTCGCGCTCGGCTTCGCGCTCGTGCTCGCCCTCGGCTCACGCGTGCACCGAAAGCTGCGCAGCCGTCGCGCAGCCCGTGACCAAGGCGAGCTGGAAACCGCGAAAGAGCTGTACTTCGAGGGCGACGTCGAGGGAGCCCGAGCCCTCTACGCGCGCATCGCCGAGCGCGGGCTGCCCCTCGAAGCGGCGACCGCTCACCTGGGTCTCGCAAGTCTCGCCTCGAGCGACGGAAGCTTCGTCGACGGCGAGCGCCACGCACGCGCTGGGCTCGCGGAGGTTCACACCGAGCTTTCGAGCTACTTCGTGGCCCGTGCCTACCTCCACCCTTCGCTCCACACGGAGCTAGCTGTGGCGCTTGCGGGACAGCGCCGCGAGGACGAGGCGAAGGCGCAGCTCCGCACGCTCGTCGAGGCCTTCCCGACGTTCCCGAGGCTCACCGCGAGCGTGTTCGTGACCGACCTCATCGCGGCGATCGCGCGACACGCCTTCACCGAGGCCGCCGAGCTTGCGCGTGCACGGACCCACGGTCTCGCCCTCGCATGGGATACCGAGCTTCTCTGCGACCTCGTGCGCGTGCACGAAAACGATCCTCTTCCCGAAGGTGAACGCGCACGAGTCGTCGACGATTTGGGCGAAAATCCGCAGGTATTGACCATGCTCGAGCGCGTCGCGCCGCAGCTCGTTCCCGAGGAGCTCGTCCGGAGGACGCGGGTCGGCGGTCTCGCTGAGGCGCTCGTGCCGGATGTCGGAGCCGCGCCCGCCCAAGTGCAGGAAGAGCTCGACGCGATGGACGAGCATCCCGACGAAGCGCGCGAGCTGCGACGGATGACGCGCGGTGGCGCCTAACGCGGAGTCTCGAACAGCGTCTTGAGGGGCGCGAGTCGATCCGGACGACCCGCGAGGACGACCTGCACGTTCTCGAGTCGCAGGTACTTTTCGGCCACCCGTCGAACGTCTTCCGCCGACGTCGCGTCCACCCCGAGCGCGAGCGCGCTTCGATCTTTGACGCCCCCGAGCGTGAGCGCCACGAGGTCGGACATCGCGCCCGACGCGCCTTCGTACGAACGCGAGATGCTGGTGAGCGCGCTCTTTTTGGCGAGGCCGAGCTCGCGCGGGGTGAGCGGCTCGTGGCGTGTGCGATCGAGCTCCGTGAGGAACGACGAGACCGAGCTTCGCGCGTCCTCGTCGTCGACCGCGCCTCCGACCTCGATGTGACCGGTCGTGCGGCTCGACGTGAGCCGAATATGCACGCCGTACGTGCTGCCGCGCTCGCTGCGCACCTTCGAGTTGAGACGCCCGGTCAACGGCGCGCCGAGCGCCTCCGCGAGGACGCGCAGCGCCGGCAAGTCGGGAGAGCTGGCCGAGACTCCCGCGAAGCCCAGCACGAAGTGAACCTGGCGATTGCCGCTCTCGTCGCGCATGAACGTGACGTGAGGCGGGAGATCGGCGCGGACGTTCGGGACGGGTGAGGGCGCGACGACGCCGTGATCCACGAGGCCCGCGAGCTCGTCTTTGGCTTCGACCATGACCTCGGCGAGGCTCACGTTTCCCGTGACGACGAGGGTCAGGTTGGCCGGGGAGAGGCTCTTGTCGCGGTAGGCCACGAGCGCTTCGCGAGAGATTCCCGCGCACGAGAGGTGCGCGGCCCGCACGAAGGGGTGCCCGTCCCCGTAGAGCAGACGATGCAGCTCGTGGGACATGGTCACCTGCCCGCTCGCGCTCGCGCGCGGGTCGTCCGCGGAGTCGCACTCGCGCACGTCGGTCTCGAGGTCGTCGGGTCGAAACTGCGGGTCGGAGAGCATGGCCGAGACCCGCCGAAACCCGGTCGTCCAGAGCGGCTCGATGGTGTCGAACGACCAGACGATTCCGTCCGGCAGAATCGTCGGGCTCACGTGCGTCGCGACGTACGAGAGATCGGAGCGCGCCTCTTGCCGAGCCCGCTCGGACGTCGAGCCCAGAATCGCGCGCGAGAAGAGCCACCTGAGCGCGTACGTGTCGTCGCTCGAGGCCCCGCGGGTCATGACGAACGCCACCGAGACGAGTGGCAGCGAGGCGTCGGTGTAGACGCGCACGCGCACACCGTTGGGAAGTACGCCCTCCTCGGGCTGTCCGATGAACACGGGAGCGAGCGGGACGACGGGTCGCACGCTCGGGACCGCGGCTCCGACCGGTGTCGGATAGGGACGCGGAACGGACGGCGTGACCACCGGGTAATCGACGCCACCGCAGCCGGCGCTCGTCATCACCAAGCTCATGCCCAGGCCCACGAGCAGAGACCTTCGAGTGTTCAAGGCTTCTCTCCTTTGGGCGAGACCTTCACGACGACCCGGTGCCGGTCGAAGAGCTGTTCCTCCACCACCCGCGAGACCTCCTCGATGGTCACCGCTTGCGTCGAGAGCAGGTCGAGCTGCACGGTGTCCGGCCGGCCCGTGCGCGCGAGCGACCTTTGCATGTATTCCGCACGAGAAACGGGCAGCATGACCTCCCGGAAGAGGCTCAGCATCTGCCGCGAGCGAAAGCGCCCCACGGGCCAGACCTGCATCGGGTGGGTGAGCTTGGCCACTGCGCTGTCGACCAGCGAGAGCGCGTGCTCGGCCTCGCCGACCGACAACTTGTCGACGTGCACCACGACCATCGAGCCGAGCTCGCCCTCGTCGAGGTCGACGTCGACCTCTTGCGCGACCTTGGCCTCGATCACGAGCGCCTGGTGGAGCTCGCTCAGGAGGTAGTCGCGAGCGAAACGCATCACGAAGGCGTCCGGAGTGGCGGGCTCCGGCGCGCGCCACGCGACGAGCAGCGCGCGATCGCCCTCCGGGTCTTCGAGGTTCTCGCGCACGTCGTCTTCGAGCGGAGGGAGCGGCGCGAGCGCGGGACGCTCGGGCACACCGGTGGGCGGTCGAGGGATCTTGGCGAAGGCCTTCGCGATGGCCTCGAGCGTCGGTTCGACCTCCACGTTTCCGACCACGAGCAGGGTCGCGTTGTCGGGGCGGTAGTGCCGCGCGACGAAGGCGTTCACGTCGGCGAGGGTCGTCCGCTGGAGGTCTTGCGCTTCCCCGATGGTGGTTCGGCGATAGGGGTGGCCTTGCGGGTAGAGCCCTCGTCGCAGCGCGAGTCGGACCTGCTCCGCGACCCCCGAGTGGTTCAAGCGGCGCTCGTTCTCGACGACGTTGCGCTCGGTCGCGAAGACCTGCTCGGTCACGCCGTGCAGCGGGAAGGCCATGCGCTGGGCCTCGAGGAAGAGGGCGCGGGGCACGTCGGTCGGCGCGACGTGCTCGAAGTACTCGGTGCCATCGCCGTCGGTGAACGCGTTCGAGTGGCCGCCCGCGACCAGCTCGAGCTCTTCGTCGAAGGCCTTTCCGGGCAGATCGCGCGTGCCCCGAAAGAGCAGGTGCTCGGCGAAGTGGGCGACGCCGGAGTGCCCCTCGGGGTCCTCACGGGAGCCGACGCGGTAGCGAACGTCGACGACCGCACTCTTCCACGCGGGCTCGCGCTGAACGACCACCCGCAGGCCGTTCTCGAGCACGACGTCTTCGTTCTGCAGGGCCACCTTCAGGGTGACCGGCGGCTCGCTCCCGCACCCCACGATTGGGGTCAAACAAAGCGCGAGCGAAAGACCAAACGCGCGAAACCAGCGGCGATCCATGAGTGGGCCCTATCACGCAGACGAACCTTTGCGTGGTCCCTTCTTCGCTCTGCCGCGCGTTTCCTCGCGGACCTCCCGACTGCCCCACACACGAACCGCACGAGGCCGACACGGTTCGTTGACTCGACGGTAGCCCTCGATAGCCTCGACCTTCCGCCCATGTTCACCCCAAGCCTTCGCCAAGGTCTCGCGCTGATCGCGCTCGTCGCTCCCCTCGCCGCCTGCAAGGACCCGGCGAAGGAGACGCCCACCAGCAACGCCTCCGCTTCGGCTGCGGCCTCTGCGTCCGCCCCGGGGTCGGCTTCGGCCGCGCCGTCCGCTTCGGCCTCTGCCCTCCCGGCAGATGCGACGGGCGCGCTGCTCTTGGCGTGGAAAGGCGCGAACGCGCCCGGCGAGAAGGTCACGGTGAGCGTGATCGCCGCGAACGAAACCATCCCGCTCGGCACGCTGAGCGGCGCGAGCGACGATCCCCAATCGGGCCTCGCTTCGTGCGCGATGCGCTCTCCCTCGCCCACCACCAGCACGTTCGGATGCGGCGGCACGCCCGCGTACAACTTCTACACGGCCACCCTCAAGGGCGGAGAGCTGGTCATCACCCTCACCACCGGCGTCGACGGTGAGCCGAGCACCGAGAAGGTCAAAGAGATCGCGCGCCGCCCGACCGCCGCCACGTCGCTCCGTCCGAGCGGCCCCGCTTCTCCCGCCCTCTACGGAAACTGCCGCCCGGGAAGCGTGCAAACCTCACCGACCGCCCCGTGCATGCGCCAATGCCTGAAGGGCACCGAATGCAAAGGCACCGACAAGTGCACCTTCGTGACCGTGAAGGGCACCGACGGAGATCACCGCGTGCACGCGTGTGTGCCTGCGGGGAAGTAGCCGGGAGCGCTCGAGGCCTAAGCGCTCGAGGCGCTGCTCTCGAGCGCGGCCATGACGACCTCGTACGTCGCTTTTCGCGCCACGTAGGAAAACTCGATGCCCTTGTCGTTGGTCACGAGGACCCATCCCTTGAGCAACGACGCCGCGATGAACCAGTCGACCGTCGCAGACACCTGACGACTTGGCCGCGGTTTCGGATCGCCCTCCTCCCCGTAGAGCTCTCGGATGCGGCTCCATTTGGCCGCCTTCCACGACTCGTCGTCCGGATGCCATTGAACGAGCGTCTCGGACACGAGATCAGCCGTCGGCCCGTCGAACGAGAAGACGTCGATGGCCTTACTCTCGAGAAACGCCCACACCCTGTCCGGCTGGAATTTCGCCGCGTGCTTTCGACGCTCGTGAGCGTTCCGTTCTGCAAAGACGAGCGGACTGAGGCCGAGGCGAACCGCACCCGCGCGTGACGTTCGGGTCGCCCACAACGAAACGGCATCGGCAATCTCGAACGCTTTCCTAAAGCTCACCGCGTTCGTATCGAGAAGGAACACCAGCGGACCGTCGACCGAGGCCGTATCGAGCTCCTCGCGCAGCTCATCCGGCGACATCGTCGGCTTCTCCAAGCTCCTCGAGCGCGGTCTCGTTCGAGATCATCGCGATGCGGCCAGCCCCCGCGGGGGAGAACACGACCCCACCCCCGTGATCGAGGCCGAGGTGCTCCCGGACGAACGGAGGGAGAGACACGAGCCCCTCGGGAGTGACGTAGGAAAGCGGCGCTCGACCGTCCGGAGGAAGCGGCATGTCCTGCTGAGTAAACAGTCGCGCATCCTTGGCTTGGCGCCAGCGCACGACCGGTCCGTCAGCACTCGACGTGATGGCAACGAAGTCTTCCGTCCCGTCGAACCAAGGCGAGTGACTGGTCAAGAACAGCTGGGTGAGGCCGCTCTCCACCTGGGTCATGCGTACCATCGCGTCTCGAACTCGCGCGTGGAGCGCGAAGGAGACCGAGGCCTCGGGCTCTTCGACGGCGACGACGTCGGCCTTGCTCACGAGGATGCGCGCCACGATGGCGAGAAGCTGTTGCACGCCCGTGCCGAGCAGGTGAGCCGGCAGCCGCCCTGCCGCCGATTGCATGAAGAGCGTCGCGCGCTCCTTGCTTCGATCGTAAGTCACGACCGGCCGCGCACCGCCGAGCACGTCCCCGAAGTCGGCGCAGACACGTTCGAACGCCTCCCACCTCAGATAGTCTCTGGGGTCGTTCGACTCCTTGGCATCGTAAAGATCCAAGGTGAGCTGATCCGTAAGGATGCCCCTTCCCCGCGCGCGCGAACCGTCCGGATCTTGCCGATGCAAGTTCGTCAATACGAACCGACGCCCCATCGCTTGGCGAGCAAAGAGGAGAGCAAACTTCTGGATCACCTGCGCCGAGGATTCATCGATGTGCGCGTCAGCGGCAGCGTCTTCCCCGTCGCCGAATTGGAATCGTGTCAGGCGCCACGTCACGTTGTCCGGATAGCCGTCGATTTGGACCCCGACCTCGATCTCGCGGAACTGCTGGACTTGATGGGTGATGCCTCGCTGTCGAAGCTCGTCGTCCGTGAAGGTGACGACGACACGAACCTCGATCGGCGTAGGGGCGCCGAGGGTGAACATCTCGGCAGGCTCGAGTCCGTGCAACCGGTCCAGACTCGGGAATGGCTCGTCATCGCCGAACGGCGCTCTCTCTCCTGCTGCTCCGAGCAGAAGAAACGGCAGCAACAAAGCTTCGAGCAAGTTGCTCTTGCCCACGTTGTTCGGGCCGTGGATCACGACCACGTTTCGGCTGTCCAACCCGTCGAGGGCGACCGGCGAAACGAGGTTCTTGTAGCCCTTCACCCAGAACGACTTGATTCGCATGCGGTCTGCTGGTCCTTAGTCTCCGCCATTTGGCGTGTAAAGTTTGAGACCAGCTGGGGGCTCGGTCGAGCGCGCGCTCGCTGTAGCCCACGACCTTCACGCCCCCGCCCCCCACGAGCCCGCCTCTCACGCGGGCTCGCTCCCTAACCGCAGCCGCTCACTTCTTCCGGCGACGCTTCTTGGGCTTCGGCGCCTCCCCCAGAACAGCCTCGCCGTCCGACTTCGGCGTGCGTGACTGGCGCTGCGCGAGGCCGAGGCGGATCAAGTAGTCCCGCCGCGTGATCTCGGTGCGCGCGAGCTCGCCCCACTCCTCCATGAAGACGCGCGCGGCGATCTGCATCTTGAGGCGATCTTCCGCCGCGGCAGCCACGGCTTCTTCGCTCACGCGCTCGAGAGTCTCGGGCGTGCGGGCGACGCGGATCTTGTCACGGAGGTTCGCGCGCACGGCCTTGGTGAGCTTGCGGCGTTCGAGGAGCTTGAGCGCGACGTCCGCCCCTGCCGGGGCGCCGGGGCGCTCCAGAGCGTCCAGGCGATCGAGGAGAGTGGAGACGCCGACTAGAGCGGCCGGTCCGGTCTCGGGTCCGATGCCGTCGACCAGGAACGCGTACACCTTGGGAAGGCGGTGCTGAAGGGACGCGCGGACGATGCGGAAGCCCTTCTCGTCCCACCCGTCCACCTCGGCGAGAGCGGCGCTGGCGGCCTTGCTCGAGGCGGTGTTCCCACCACTCGGCACGCGCGAGTTGCTCTGCAGGATGTTCCACGCCTCGGCGTGCACGGCCTCCGTGTAGCCGATGCCCTCGAGCTGCACGAAGATCTCCGGGCTGACCGCAGCGGAGAGAAACTTCATCAAGCGCTCGGGCGACCCCTCGAGCGTCTCTTGGCTCACGTTGAGGGCCGCGACCTGCACCTCGGGAATCTTCTCGAGGCCGAGGTCGCTCCCGCCCGCAGGCGCCTTCTTCGGAGCAGCCTTCGCGTCGTCGCCCTTCGCGCTGGCCTTCTTTTTCGCTGCCATCTCTGTCCCCTCTCTCTCCAGTAGACGAGGGGCTTGGTTTGGAATCCCCCCGAAGTCCGAGAGCGATTCTCGGGGCGCTCGCGTAGCCCGGCAAGCGAAATGCACAGACCCTGGTACGTCACGCATGGGGCCCCAGTCCGTCCCGAAGTCGACCATGTCCACCGGGAAGCCGCCGCCTCCGATCGAGGCGCTTACGTGACGCCGGGGGAGCTTCGGCGACGGTCCGGACAGCTTCGGAAACCATCCGGACAGCTTCGGAAACGATCCTTTTCTTCGAATTTTGGCCAAATATCGACGATCGAAAAATCTCGCGTCACGAGGCCGTTCGCAAAAATGGCCAGAAATCGGCGCAAAGTGGCCTTCCGGATCGTCCCGGAAGCCTCCAGGATCGTTTTCGAAGCTCCAGAACCGTCACTTTGAGCCGATTTATGGCCATTCGTGCACTCTGCACGAGAAACGCGCTCCGAAGCGCTTCACCCCGCGTCGGGGTTCCAGGTCCGCTCGATGGCCCTAACCAGGGCGGAGCACTCTCTGAGGACATCCACGGCCGCCGCGTAGGACTTCCCTGCGGCGTAGACCTCGTTGGCGGGAAACCCTTTTCCCGCCAGAGTCGGGTGCTCGTCCGTTCTGGAACGAAGGCACGGCAGCGCATCCTTCGGCTTCTCGAGCTCATCGAGCAGCGCACGGTCGGCTTCCCACTCCTCGATCGAGTCGTGGTGATCGCCGCAGCAAAGCTTCCGCGCTTCGCTGGTGTGCTGAAAGAGCCACGCTTCGATGCTGTAGTAGGGCACGAGCAGGAGAAGACGGGAGAGGCAGGACTCGACGTCGAGCGTTGGCTTCTTGCCGTCTTTCAGCTGGGTGAGAAGCTGACGTACGGGCCCGCGCAGATGCTCCTCGACATCGGCGGGCAAAGGGGCCGTGGTTCGACGCGCCCAAGCCGTGTCACCATCCAGGTGAACCAGCACGAAGCCATCTTCCCTCACCAGCGCGTCCGCCACCGTCCGTAGCAGCTGTACGCGCGACGGACGGTCCGAGCTCTTCTTGCTCTTCCACACCGCCCCCTTGAGCTGCTCGGCCCCCTGCGCAGTAAGCGGCTCGAAGCGCACGAGGTTCGTGCGGCACTGGTCGTCCACCAACGTGAACATGCGCTTCGCCAGGAGCGCGACCACTTCGTGAGCCCGCTTCGCGCTGTCCTCGGACCAGGCGAGCACGGTCAGCGCCGGAGCGGAGCTCACCAGAGGCCCTTCGCCTTGAGGATCTCGCTGACGTGCTGGAGTCCGTTCTCGTACGAGCGAAAGAAGGCCTCCGCTTCTTCGCGCGGAACGTTCCTCCAACCGAACTGCCCCTTCCCGTCCTCGCTCTTGTTGAGAGTGCACAGGATGAGAGACTGCTCGACCTGCTCGACCGACTCGAACGTGAGGTAGTCGAAGAGCAGCGGGTCTTGGCTGCTCAAGAACGCCTGCCGGTCCGAGATGGTGTCGAGGCAGAGCTTCGCCCACTCGTAGTGAAGACCGTTCACGAGCTCGTCGGCGACGACGATGTGGGGGTTGCACTCGGCGTAGTGAAAAAACGAGAGGAGGCGCTTCTGACCGAAGCTCAGGCCCATCTCGGTGAAGCCTGAGCCATCCTTTGCCACGAAGAAGAACGCGCCCTCGCCGTATGTGCCCCTCGTCTGCTCGGGGACGTTTTGGAGTGAGCTCAGGCGCAAGGTCATGTCAGACGAGGCAAAACCGAACGCCGATTCCGACCGCTTCAAGAACGGCAGAACGTTGGAAGAGATGGTGAGCGTCGGCGTTAGTGGCGTGGGAACGTCGAGCACTCGATGCTTCACCTGTTCCAGGAGAGAGGTTCCAGCTGAGAACCCCGCAAGCCACGGTTCCTTCTCGCTTCGAACAAAAGCCACTTGTGTGGGCGGCACCTGCTTCTCGGACGACGTTCGACCCAGCAAGAGGTAGAAATGCTCTAGGGACTCGTCGAACCGGTGAAGGGCAGCGCCCGACTTCGCGATGCCCCGAGCAACACTCTCCAGGGCGTCTCCAGGGCTCGAGTAAGAGTCGAGCAAGGTGCCAAGAATGACATCGTGGATGAAGTACTCGGGTGCATGCTCGAATCGGAATCCCGGAGGACCACTGGATTCGCTCGGCCTCAGACGACGTGCACTTAGCCCGCCATCATTTTGAATGATTTCATAGACTTCATCATACCCGTGGCTAAGTGTGCCCTCGAAGTACACCTGGTAGGTTTGGGGGGCAGACTGACCAGCCATCTTGATGGCTCGCCCAGCGCTGACGACAGAACGAACCCTCACGGAGTAGCTGCATTCTGCGCCGTACGTGAAGTCCGCTCGGACGTCAGCCTCCTCGTCTTTAAAGACTTGCGCCAGGTGACCGCTCGCTACGGCCGCAACGAGCTCGAGCAGCGTCGACTTGCCCGTGCCGTTCTTCCCCAGCAGCACGTTCATGCCGTCCGAGAAGCTCAACGTGGTGCCCGGTCGCACGTTTCGGAACCGCTCGATGACGAGCTTCTTGAGCCGCAGACCTGCCATGTGCGCACTCTAGGCGGCGCGGACGAACCCGGGCAACGTCCCCGACGAAGGTGCTTGATAGGTGCTCCCCCGTGGAGCTTTCGGATAGAACCGAAGGATGCGCTTCGAGGTAACGAATCTAGGTCGGATCCGCCACGCGGTGATGGACCTTGCGCCCTTCACGGTCTTCGTCGGAGAGAACGGTACGAACAAGACTTGGGCTGCCTACGCGCTGTACGGACTGCTCGACAGTGGGCTGGCGCTCACCCAGCTAGACGCCGAAACCGACCGATTCGTTGCATCGTTGGTCGACAAGACGCTCGGGGATGAGCCCCCCACCGAAGGGACCGTTTCGGTGAACTTCTTCCGGCGGGACCTGCTCGATAAACTTCAGAAGAGTAAGGCGAGCATCAGCCTAGGGCACGACGAGCTCTGCTTGGTGCTAGGCGGAGACATTCGGCTCGGAGAGGAAAGCGCCGCAAGGCTTGAGGTGGATCTCCACAATCTCCCAGGGGCCCTCACGTCCGGGCACCTTAGTTGGCACGGCCCATCGATAAGGACGGACTTCGAGCCCGCCCCGAACAGCTACAGCACAGCCCGATTGGCGCCATCACGAACGCGCCGCGAAGCGCTCGCAAGGTTGCTGGTCCAGCTACTCGTACGAGGGAAGGGCGATACGGTGGTGTTCCCCACCGAGAGGGTGGCGATCAACGCTGGCAACATTCTTCTCGGGGCCATGCAACGTGCGGATGACTTCGTCTTGACCGCGTATAAGACCTTTCTCTTGAGCGCGAGTCAGGACGCTGGATTTGCCGACGCCGACTGGTCCGACGCGGCAAAGTCCTTCTCGCAGAGTGTGCTCGGAGGGGCCGTGGCTGTGGTCCAGGAGCAACAACGCCTATTGCGCTTCTTTCCGACTGGTCAGAGCCGCGCGCTGTCGATCCGGACATCGGCTTCCGTCGTAAAATCTCTGGCCGGCCTCGCTCTCTATCTCGACAGCAAAGGCTCCTTGGCCGGCGACACCCTGATCATCGACGAGCCCGAGATGAACGCCCATCCCGCGGCGCAGCTCGCCATCGTGGAGTGCCTCGCCTCGCTCGTGAAGCGTGGGGTGCGCATCGTCATCACCACTCACAGCCCGTTCGTGCTCGATCACCTCGGAACTCTCGTCGAGGCGTCGCAGGTCGAAGGAGCGGCTCGGGAGCGAATCGTGGAGAAGCTGAAGCTGAAGAGCGCCGACGCAATCCTTCAGCCTTCCGACTTGGCCGTGTACCGCTTCGACACGAGCGGCGAAGTGCGCGCGATCTACGACGCGGAGTCGCGGGTGATCGACGGCTCCGTTTTCAGCGATGTGGGCGACGCGGAGGCGAACCTGTTCTCGGACGTGCTGGCCGCGGAGCGACGTACGTGACGCTCGATCGGCTGCTGTGGTTCTGTCTGGCCCACGACACCCGGCTGGAGGACGAGCGACTCGCGGTCTCGATCGACCGGAGGAGCGACGAAACCATCCTTCGCTTCAAGAGCGACTCCAAAGAGTTCCGCGAGCAGTTCCTCGGGTCCACGGAGCAACAGCTGTCCTGCGATGGGATCTACTTTTACAAGTTCGGGAAGCGCGACCCGGTGCTCGTCTTCGTCGAGCTGAAGGGCGCGAACCTTCCCCACGCGCTCAAGCAGCTCGGCAACGTCATCTCGGTGGTGAAGCCGGAGCTCTGCCGTGCCATCGGGAAGGACGCGCGCTGTCTCGCCCTCGTCGTGAGCGATGGCGCCACGCCAAACACGCGCCAGAACGCCCAGCGCCAGTTCGAGCGGTCCCACCGCGTGGACCTCCGCGTTCGCTCGATGAGGCGAGGCAAAGCCGCTGTCGATCTGCGCGATGTGCTCCTCGATTTCGACGAGACTCTCGTTCGTCCGGCCTAGCTGAGGGCCCACCTTCCCCACCCCCCACCCCGAACTTCTCCCCCTCTCCCTCCGAACCAGCTACTCTCCCATCGCGCATGGCGACCCGAAGCTGCCCCCATTGCGGGCACACCATCCTGATGGTCGCTCGTTTTTGCGGGCGGTGCGGGCAGAGCTCGGTGCCGACTGCGGGCGAGCTCGGTACGGCCGAGGTCGAGGGGGTTCCTCCCACGCTCGAGCCGCTGGAGGCGCCTCGGCTCGCCGAAGGGGTCATCCACGAAGAGGCCACGCGCGCCAACTGGCGGCCCGATCCGGAGATTCTCGCGGCGGCGGCGGGACCCAAGCCTTCGCACGTGCCGCTTCAAGGCTCAGCCCCCGTGCACGCCGCGCCCCTGCCCGCCGCCGGTGAGCCGCCGCGCACGCTGCTGAAAACCGCGGTCGGCATCGCCGCGCCCTTCGACCTCCCCGTCCCGAACGTTGCGCCCGGTCACGCTACCGCTACCGCGCCCGCGTACGACCCGCTGGCCGAAGACACCGCCACCGACGGCGGGGCCGAACATCGCGCCGCGGCCATGATGAAGGCCCAAAACCAGGCCGCCTTCGCGCAGGTGAGCAGCAACGCCACGCTGCCGCTCAACCCGCCGCCCGCGCTCACGCCGCCTCCTCCGGCGCTCGCGCCTGTCGCGCCTGTCGCGCTTGCCGCGCCCGCACCGGCTCAGCCCGCGCCTGCAGCTCAGCCCGAGGGCGGACGCTCGCTGATGAAGACCGCGCTCATGCCCATGCATGCGCCGCCTCCGCAAGAGGCTCCCGCGATGCACGCGCAGGTGGCCGCAGCCCCTGGATTTCCAGCACCGCAAGCAGCGCAAGCACCACAAGCACCAGTGGGCGCCCAGCAGCCCGAGATGCTCGCGCCCACCGCGGCGCCTCCGCTGCGCACCATGCTGGGCGTGGCCATGCCGGGCATCGCGCCCGTGCATGCCACCCCGGAAGAGCCGCCCAAGCGTGTGGCCGCGCTCGGAACCTTGCTCGGCGTGGCCGCTCCCGGCATCGCGCCTTCTTCGCCGCCGCCGGCAGGTTCGAGCGCACCTCCTGGCGGGCCTGGCGCGCCTGGCAGCGAGCCGGTGCTCGGGGCGCGTTCGAACCGCACGTTGCTCGGCGTGTCCGGGCCTCCCAAAGGCAACCGCTCGCCGGCCATCGACCCGCACGCGCCCGGCGTGCTGACCGCGGCCTTCAAGATTCCCACGGTGCTTCCGGCGCCCGCGCCTCCGCCTTCGATCGAGCTGCCCGAGGCCCCCGAGCTGGGGCAAAAGAAGGGCTTTCCGGTGGCTCCGGTGGTGGGTGGAGCTGCGCTCTTGCTCGCGGTGGGCGGCGCGGCGCTCTTCTTCACGCTGAAGTCCGGGCCTCCGCTGACGGCGCAAGGCCGCGTCGACGAGACCGGCAAAGAAGCCCTCGCCATCCATTGCCCCTCGTGTCCGGACGGGACCAAGCTCTCGCTCGGGCAAGCCTCGGTGGACGTGAAAGCCGGCGAGGCGCTCTTGCCGCTCGCCGAGCCGCTCGCGCTCGGTGCGAACGAGTTCCAAGTCACCGTGAAGAAGCCGAGCGGCCGCGACGACACCGTGAAGCTCTCGGTGCCCGTCTCGTACCGGGTGCGCGCCGATCTCGCGAGCCTGGGCGCGGATCCGCCGGCCATCGTGGTGCACGCCGAGGCCATCGCCGGCGCAAAGGTCGAAGTGGGCGGACAGCCCGTGCCCATCCCGCCTGCGGGCGGAAAGGGGGATTTGACCTTCCCGCTGGGCGACGAAACGGTCGGCCCTTCGGACGACTCGAAGCTCGTCGAGCGCAGCTTGCCCTTCAAGGTCACCCTGCCCGACCGCGCCGAGACGGGCGCATTGCCCGTGCGCGCGCGGGTGGTCCCGCTCCACCTCGACGCGCCGGGAACGCGCGCCGTGGTCGCGCAGGGACCGTGCAAAATCACCGGGCAGACCGTGGTGGGTGGCAAGCTCTTCGTGAACGGCAAAGAGGTCACGCTCGGATCGCGCGGCGAGTTCCAAGCCGAAGAGCCGTGTGCAGCGCCCGGAGCGTACAAGGTCGAGGTGATCGCGAAGATGCAGGGGCTCGCCTCGCGCAAGGCAAGCTTCACCATCACGCGTGTGCCTTCGCTCGAGGCCGAAGCGAAAGCGTGGGACACGCGCGGCCTCATGGCCTTCGCCGACATCCCCAAGCCCGAGAGCGTGGGCAAGCCCACCGAGGTCGAGGGCGAAGTGGTGGAAGCGCGCAGCGTGAACGGGCTCACCGTGGGCATCGTCGACAACCGCCGCGGCTGCAAGAGCGCGTGCCTCGTGCGGGTGCTCTACGGAGGCCCGGAAGGCCTCCAAAAAGGCCAAACCGTGAAAGTGTACGGTTACCCCACTCGCGTGGTGACGGCCGACGGACGCACCGTCCCGGAGATCGACTCGGCCTTCGTGCTCGGCGAAAGGAAACCGCGATGAAGAGCCTCTCTCGCAGGGCACGTCTCGGCCTCGCCGCGTGCGTTTCGTTGCTCGGCGTGCTCGGCGCGATCGCGGTGGCCGGGGCGCAGGGCTTCGATCCGCGCACGCCGCGCACGGTGGTGGTGGGCGCGCCCAAGACCGAGACGTCCATGGTGCGCGTCACGCCCTGGCGCGACGGCCGCACGGCGAGCGCGCTGCCCACGAAGAAGCTCCACGTCGACTGGCGAAAGGCCACCGGAGCCCCCGCCGAGAGCCCTGCCCTGGTCGACGACACCGGGCGCTTCGTGGTGGTCGGCGTCCGCGGCGACGTGGTCTTCGTCGGCCCCGAAGGCGACGAGCGAGGCCGCGTCCCCACGAGCACCTCGACCCCCGGTCCGCCCGTCTTGTTGGGCGACGGCACGGTGGTTTTCGTGACGCTCGCCGGCGACGTGGTGGGCGTGAAAGGCACGAGCAAACGGTTCGGCACGAGGCTCGGCTCGGGAGCTGCCAAGGTTGCGCCCTTGCCCCTCCGCGATGGCGGAGTGGTGGTCGCGCTGGGCGCCGATCTCCTGGTGCTCGACGCCGAAGGCGTGGTGCGCGCCCGTGCGCAGGCCCCGGAGCAGTTGGTCGGATCGCTGCTCGGAGTGGGCGGCAAGGTGGTGGCCGCGAGCCGCACCGGAGCCGTGTTTTCGTGGGCACCGGGAGGCGAAGTGGTCCGCGCGGGGAGCTTCCGCGCCACGGTAGACGGCAACCTGGTGGCCGAAGACGCGCAGCACGTCTTGGCGGTGACCGACGGCACGCAGCTCACCGAGCTCGACCTCGTGCGAGGCGCCACGCAAACCCGCGCGGCATCGACCGGAGGAGGCCTTTTCCTAGGTCCGCCGGCGCTCGGCCCGAACGGCACCGTGCTCTTCGGCAGCACGTTCGGCACGAGCTACCTCGTGACTATCGATCGCAGCGGCCAAGAGGCGCGCACGGCCATCGGCGCAGCTCCTCCCCAAAACCCGACCCTCCTCCCCGACGGAGGCCTCCCCCCGGTGGTGGTCCCGCCGCACACGGGACCGCTGGTCGACGCCGCGGGCACGGTGGCCTTCTTCACACCCGAGGGCGTCGTCGGCGTGGCCTCCCGCGAATCCGGAGTGTCGGTCCTAGCCGACCCCCCATGCGGCCGCCCCACCGCAAGCCGCGCCCCCAACCACCCCGGCCTCGCCCCCGCCGGCCCCAAGTCCTTCACGGTCGTCTGCGAGAACGGCACACTCGTCCGCATCTCCGGCGACTGATCCAAGGCTCAAAAAAAAGGGACTGCGCGATCCACCAGGGGGGAGCGCGAGGGGGGAACGCCCTCGCAAGTAGCCCCCGAAGTATCGAGCCCGCGCCCCGCCAGAAACCGAGTCCACGAGGGGGGTGCGCGAGGGGGGAACGCCCTCGCAAGCGCCACAAGGTTCCCACCGAGGACAACAAGGCCAGCCCCGCCGGGAACGCGAGTCCCTAAGGGGGTGCGCGAGGGGGGAACGCCCTCGCAGAGTCGTCCACGAAGGTTCGCCGTGCGCCGCAGGCAACGAGAAGTATCGCCGTCCCCCCACCTTGGAAAACCCAACACCGTGCGCTATGTACCGTGCATGATCACCGTCACCGAGCGCGCGGCCGAAAAGGTCCGTGAAATTGCCCAAGCCGAAAACCTCGAAGGCCAGGGACTCCGCCTTCGCGTCGTGGGCGGCGGATGCGCCGGCTTCACGTACGATCTCTACTTCGAGGACGCCGTCACCGACATGGACGAGTCCTTCGAGTCGCTCGGCGTGAAGCTCTACGTCGATCCGCTGAGCTTCCAGTACCTCGAGCAGACCGAGATCGACTACGTCGAAGGCGCTCACGGCGCCGGCTTCAAGTTCAACAACCCGAACGTCAAAGGCAGCTGCGGCTGCGGTTCGTCGGTCAGCTTCTGATGCCGAAAAGCTTCTGAGCCCGCGGCTGCTCGAGCAACTTCGAGAGCAGCCGGCGCGCTCAAAAGCTCGCGAAGAAGTCCCAGGTCGCTTGTCGACCCGGCGCCCAAATCGCGTGACCCTGATCCGGAACCTTGCACACCAAGACCGGGTTTTTGCAGCCCACGGGGGCCTCGCACGGCGAGGGCGTCGTGGGCTGTCTCGTGTCCGAGCACCCGTTCCACGACGACCAATGCGTGATGGCCTTCTCGCCTTCGCTGGGCGCCACGTTGGTGTCGGCGAGGCCGTGAAAAATGGCCGCAGCCACCGGTGGCGTCGGGCACACGAGCCTGCCCTTCTCGTCGTAGGTGCCGCCGGAGACGGAGAACGGGCCGCCCCCGGCGTGCGAAGCGATGGCCCGCAGCACGTTGCCGCGCGCGCAGCCGAGCTGGTTCACGAAGTACGCGCCCGAGCTCGTTCCGACCGCAAAAATGCGCGTTTTGTCCAGGCAGAGCGTGTTCGAGAGCTCGGCCACCAGCGCATCGAAAAAGGCGATGTCTTGGTTCTGCGTGTACGCCGTCTCGAGGTCCCAGTTGCCGCGCACGGCGTCCGGGTAGACGAACACCGCGCTGCCGTTCGATCGCGTCTCGAGGTCCAGGTACGGCCTCGCCGAAGCTCCCGTGCGCCCGCCCGAGTGAAGGCCCACCACCAGACGATAGGCGCGGTACGGGTCGTAGTCCGCCGGCACGGTGAGCGTGTAAACGCGCGCGTTTCCGCCCACGGAGAGCGTGAGGTTCTCGCGCGTGCCGGGCGCGCCCACCAGCGGAAGGCCGCACCCCACGCTGCCGCCCTGGGGAAGCGTGGCGTCCCGCGCGACGGGCGCGTCCGTGCCGGCCTCGACCGGCTCTTCGGGCACGCTCGTGTCGGGCTCGGAGACGGCCGCGTCCTGCGAGGGCGTGCTCATCGGATCGGACGAGCACGCGGCGAACACGCCCAGACCGGCGCCCAGTGTCACCAAGAGAAACGCGTGTCCCGAGCGCGAAAAGGGCGAAACCAAGCTCATCGAAGCCGAGCATAGCAGCGC
This sequence comes from Polyangiaceae bacterium, assembly GCA_965225775.1. GTDB lineage: Bacteria > Myxococcota_A > Polyangia > Polyangiales > Polyangiaceae > JAAFHV01. The sequence continues at coordinate 1,788,854 of OZ245328.1, forward strand.
ATGCGTGCGAGGCCCGTTTTGCGCGCCGCGCGTTTCAGCGCGTGAAGAACGCGAGAAAGCGCTCGGCGAGCCCGGCGAGCGCCGACGGACGCGCCTCGAAGAGCGCCTCGAAGCTGCCGCGGTCACGGGCGCGCACGCGCGTCTCGATGCGCGCGAGCCCCTCCATCACGGCGGCTCTCTGGGCTTCCGGATCTTCGGCCTGTTCGCGCGAGAGCGCGGGGCCGAACGAGACCCACGCCGAGGGGCGCTCGTCGTCGGCGTGCTCGTAGCGCACCGCCATGGGCACCACGGTGAGCGCGTGGCCGGTCTTTTCTTCGGCCTTGTGGGCGAGCTTGGCGACGTGGGACGCGCCCCCGCGAAAGACCAAGGGCTCGGTGATGGGACAGGTCTTTCCCTGGGGAAAAATCCACACGATGCGGCCCGGCCGGTCCAAGAGATCGGCCGCGTAGCGCATGGCCCGCACGCCGTCGCGCGGGCTCTCGAGATCGACCCCGAACGCCCCTACCCGCCGGAAGAACGGCAGGCGCTCGAGGTTCTTCGCGTTCATCATGGCGTAAGGATCCAGGCCGAACTGGCGACCCAGCGTGATGATCATGAGCGGGTCGTGCCAGGCCGTGTGATTCGAGACCACCAGTACCGGCCCCTTGGCCCCGGCCGCGGCCACTTCGGTGTGCCCTTCCATGTAGAGCGCATGGAACGCCGAGACCAAGCGCCCGCGCGCATGCCCGGCGAACCACGACTCGAAGAGGCGCCATTTCTCGGCCGGGATCATCTCACGCGCTCCTCACGCCTCTCGAGTACCACGGGCGGGCGTTCCGGACAGACCTTCGGGAAAGTGTTGCGAGACGCGCCCGACGAACGTATCTGTGCGCCCGTCCGGGCTCGACAGACGATCGCCGGTGCTTCTTCGGAAACGAGGCCGCACGGGAGGAAAGTCCGAGCTCCATCGAGTGCGATGCCGGGTAACGCCCGGTGGCGGAAACGCCAAGGAGAGTGCCACAGAAAACAAACCACCGTCCGTGCGCGAGCACTTGGCGGTAAGGGTGAAACGGTGGGGTAAGAGCCCACCGCGAGGGCGGTAACGACCTCGGCACGGCAGACCCCATCGGGAGCAAGGCCGCGTAGGCGGGCGTAGGCGGTTTCGGCGTTCACGCGCCGGGATCGCTCGGAGGGCGACTCGTCCGAGCCCGCGGGTTGGCTGCTCGATCCGGCCGGTAACGGTCGGGCTAGAAGAATGATCGTCACCTGTCGCGGGGTAACCCGCGAGAGGAACAGAACTCGGCTTACGGCGAACCCGGACCACAGCGAGCTCGTTCTCGAAAGAGAGCGGGCTCGAGGTGTTTCGTGGCTCGGCTTTCCGCGGGATTTTCCTGCCCGAGGCGAGATGCACCAGTTGACAGGGGCTGTGGCTCGCGAGCATACGGAGGGAAATTCGCCTCCCGGGAGCTCTCCGATGCACGTCCTCACCGAAAATCATCCGCTCGTGCTCGGCAGCGGCTCTCCTCGCCGCAAAGAGATCCTCGCCGCCATCAACGTGCCCTTCGTGGTGCACAAGGGCGATGCCAACGAAGACGTGGCCCCGGGCGAGAGCGCCGAGCACTACCTCGAGCGCATCGCGGTAGCGAAGCTCCTCGACGTCACCAAGACCCTCCCCGAGAGCCTGCGCACGACCGCACGCGCCGTGCTCGTGGCCGACACCTCGGTGGTGATCGACGGGGAAATTCTGGGCAAACCGGGCCTCGGAGAAGCGGCCGAAGCCATGTTCGCGCGCCTCTCCGGACGTAGCCACCTGGTCATGACCCGCTTCGCGATCGGCAGCGTGGAGGGCAAGCTCGAGCACGCCGAGACCGTGACCACCCACGTCACCTTCCGCGCGCTCACGGCCGCTCAGATCACCGCCTACGCGGCCAGCGGCGAAGGCGCGGACAAGGCCGGCGGTTACGCGGTGCAAGGCCTCGGCGCCGCCTACGTCTCGCGCATCGAAGGCTCCTACAGCAATGTGGTCGGCCTGCCTGCGTGCGAGGTCGCCGCGGCCCTCGAAAAGCTCGGGCTCCGTGCGCCCTGACGAGGACCGCTCGTCTGCGCGCCCGCCGAGGCCCGGACGCGCTCACGGCTCGATGCGCGACGCGCTGGTGGTGACCGCGGTCGCGCTGGTGGCGAGGCTCGCGGTGGTGGCGTGGGCAGGCCGTGATTTTCCGGCCACCGCCGACGGCACGTACTACCACACGTTCGCCGATCGCCTGGCGAAGGGTGCAGGCTACACGTGGGCCTGGCCCGACGGCGCGGTCACCTTCGCGTCGCACTATCCGGTCGGATACCCGGGGCTGCTCGCCCTGCCCTATCGCCTCTTCGGCGTGCACGCCGCGGTGGCCATGACCGTGAACGCGCTGCTCGGGGCGCTGCTCGCCTTCGCGATGTACGTGCTGCTCGCGCGCGTGACGCGGCCCAAGCTCGCGCTCGCGGGAGGCCTGGTGGTGGCGCTGCATCCGGCGCTCGTGCCCTATACGGCCGCGCTCATGACCGAAGGCGCCACGGTGGCGCTGGTGGCCGCTTCGGCCGCCGCAGGCCTCGGCGTGCGCAACAAGAAGCTCGGCATCGCGCTCGCGGGCCTCTTGCTGGGCGTGGCCATCTTGGTCCGCCCGCAGTGCCTCGTGCTCGCGCCGGCCTTCGGCCTCCTCTTCGCGAGAGGCTGGAAAAAGCGCCTCGTCGCCGCGGTCGCCACCACCGCGCTCGCGCTCGCCGTGGTCGCTCCGTGGACCGCGCGCAACTGCGTGCGCATGAAGAGCTGCGCGCTCGTGAGCGTCAACGGCGGCTGGAACCTGGCCATCGGGCAGCAGACCAAGAGCGGCGCCTGGGAAGCCATCGACGTGCCGCCCGAGTGCCGCGAGGTGTGGGACGAAGCGGGGAAAGATGCCTGTTTCGGCCGCGCCGCCCGCAAGAAGATCCTGGAGGCACCGCTTGCGTGGGCGAAAAAAGCGCCCGAGAAGCTGGCCGTCACCTTCGACTATTTCGGCGGCGCGCCTTGGTACCTGCACCAGTCGAACCCGACGCGTTTCCCCTACGACGCCAAGGTGCGCCTCGGTGCGGTCGAGACGGTGGTCTCGCGCCTTCTCTTGCTGGGCGCGCTCTTCTCGCTCGGCACGATGCCCGGCGCGCGACGCATCGCGCGGGCCGCGATCGCCGCGGTGGGCGCGGTGTTCTGCTTCTTGCCCCACGCCTACCCGGCCTACCTCGTGCTGGTGGTGCTCGGACTCTTGCTCGGCCGTCGTGAGCTCGTCCACCGCGGAGGGCTCGTGCCGATCGCGTTGCTCGTGATCGTGTCGACCGCGGCGCTGCACGCCGTCTTCTTCGGCGCCGGACGTTACGGCCTCGTGTGCGCGCCTTTCGTGGCCGCGCTCGCCTTCGTGCGGCGCCCGGCACGCCCGCGCCGCACCGCTTGATCCGCGCCCCGCGCCGAGACGACCGCGAACCGGAATCAAGCGAAAAAGAAGGCCCTCGAAGCGACTCGGCGGAGCGCTCGGGATGCTCCGAAGTCGATTCGAATGGGTCGAACTCTGGTAGGGTGCCGCCCATGCACTTCGGCTCCCGCCGACTCGTCTCGCGCGCTTCGCTCTTCGCCCTCCGAACCGCCGCGCTTTTGCTCGGGCTCACCGCGCTCGCTCTGCCGAGCACGGCCTCGGCCCAAAGCAAATGCGGCGCGCCCGGCGCGGGCACCTGCCTCAACAGCGACACCTTCTGGCCGAGCCCCGGACCGAGCAAGTTCGTGGGCATCTCCGGCACGCAGACGGTGAACGAGAGCGAGCTCGCCATCGGCGTGGTGACGAGCTTCCAGTCGCGCCCGGTGGTGCTCTCGACCGCCTCTCCGGGCCCGTCCGGCCCCGGCACGGACAGCTACGCGGTCGACAACCAGTTCACCGCCAACTTCCTCTGGCAGTACGGCATCACCAAGCGCCTCGCCTTCGACCTCGCGCTGCCCATCACGCTGGGCCAGACCGGCGACGGGCTCTCCGCGCTCACGGCCGGCAAAGACCTCAAGTTCACGGCCATGCGCGATCTGCGCTACGGCCTCGCCTTCGCCATCGTCCCGCGCGAACGGGTGGACAGCGAGACCAGCCTCGCCCAAAAGGGCCCCGGTCACAACTACGCGGTCACCGCCCGCCTCGGCATGAGCGCGCCCATCGGCGACAAAACCGAGCTCGCCGGCGAGCGCACGGCCGTGTTCATGCCGCAAATCGCCGCCGACTACCGCCGCGGTCCGATCTTCCTCGGCGCCGAGCTCGGCGCGCGCATCCGCCCCACCACCGAGGTGCTCGGCGCACGCATCGGTACGCAGCTCTCGGGCGGCCTCGGCGTGGGCGTCTCGATCCTGCCGCGTGAGCTGCTCTCCGCGCAGCTCGAGGCCCGTGCACTCTACAACTTCCCCGAACAAGCCGACGTGGTGCTCTCCGGCGGCAACGTGGTGAGCACGCCCAACGGCAAGCACCTGTTCCCGGCCGAGTGGATGCTCTCGGCGCGCACCGCTCCGCTCCCTTCGGGCGACCTTGCCATCACCTTCGGCGGCGGTGGTGGCCTCACGGCGGACACCGTCACGGTGCCCCGTTTCCGCTTCGTGCTCGGCTTGGTCTATTCGCCCGAGGGGCGCGACTCGGACGGCGACGGCATCCTCGACCGCGTCGACGCGTGCCCCAACGTGCCCGCACGCGGAGAGCCCCGTGACGGCTGCGACCACGGCGAGCCCGAGCCCAAGCGCGATCCGCAGAGCCCCTAAAAAGACGCTATTTTCGCCCCTTTCGGGCCGCCCTGACGAACGGGCGTTAAGCCCTTCGTTTCCCGACCGTCGATAACGTGCGTCCACCGCGACCGCGGACTCCGAAGCCTCCGAGGGGACCATGACTTTTTCGCTGAAGACCTACGCCACTGGAACCGAGCTCTCGTCGGCTTTTCGCGCCGAAGGACCGCACGCGTGGGTGCGCGCGCACGGGAAGCTCTCCGACGTGGAGCTGCGCGCCCACGACGGACGCACGGTGACCCTGAGCGTCTCGGGCGCGGGCGCCTCGCTCACGCTGGTCTCGCTCGAGGGACGCGCAGGAGGCGAGCTCACCGCGTTGGTCGCCCACGCCGACGCGCTCGGCACGCGGCTCGTGACGGGAGAGCTCGTCGCAGCCTTCGCGGCAGCGCCCGTCGATGCCTGCATCACACACGAGTCGCACGCCTCGAGCGAACCTCCCACCCGTGAACCGCGCGAGTCGCGCACGCTGCCGCTCGCAGCCGAGAGCGAGCCGTCGTTCGCCAAAGCCATCGAAGCGAGCGCGTCGAATGTGGCCTTCGTGCCCACGCCTCCCGCCAAAGGCTCGGCGCCCTCGCTCGCCCAGGCGATTCCTCTACGCCCCGTCAAGCCGCAGTCGGCTGCCGAAGAAGCGGTCGTCCCCGACGCCGGCGACCGCGTGGAGCACTTCGCGTTCGGCAGCTGCGAGGTCCTGAAGAGCGACGGCGATCGCCTGCACCTCCGTCTCGGCAAAGACGGGCGCATCAAAGAAATCGCCCTCGAGATGCTCAAGGTCACCGAGCTGCCCGGCGACGGCGCCCCCGGCCGTCGCTTCAAGCTCGAGCGTCGGCTGTAAGCTCTCGGCTCCGGGCCTCGTCCCGCTCAGCCCGCGTTCACGGGAGAGACGCGGCATGCGATTCCGCCCAGCGTGAGCGAAGTGTCGGCCTCCGCGTGGGCTTGTTTCACCATGGCGATGGCCCACGCGCCGCTCGCGCTCGTGGCCTGCCCGATGTCGCTCGAGTCGGCAGAGAGGACCGGCTGCGAGCTTCCCGCGGCAATCGCGGGCAGCGCGGACTCGGCGTGGAGACGCACGAGCTTCTTCTTGGCGTGGCCGCGGTGCTCGAGCATGTAGAGCACTTCTTGGCCGAGGTAACAGCCCTTCGAGAAGGACACGCCCAGCGTGTGCAGCGACGTTTCTTGCGGGTAGTGGCTGGTGTCGAAGTCGATCCCGAAGCGAGGCACGCCGAGCTCGACGCGAAGCTCGCCCTCGCGCGCCGACGAGAGCAGCGCCCCGCCCCCCGGAGCTTCACGCAGCGCGGACGAGAGCTTCTCGCCGAAGGCATCGGGGTCTTCGTCCACCACCACCACGGCCTCGGGGAAGCGGGAAAACTCGACGACCGGGGCCTCGGCGGAAGCAAGCTGCCCCAGCACCGCCGCACGGCTCTCGCTCGTGCCGTGCACGCGGAAAACACGCGCCTCGCTCTCCACGAGCTCCACGTCTTCCATGATCAGGTGATGGTCGAGCGCGGCGAGCACGGTCGCGCGGGCAGCGGCCGGCACCACCAGATCGAGGCGGTCTTCGCGGACGAAAATGTGCATATCGCACACGATTTTGCCCTTTTTCTCGCACAGAAACGCGTACGCGACCGAGCCCTTCGGGGCCTTGCTCACGTCTTGCGTGACGAGGCCGTTGAGCCACGAGAGGCGGTCGTTTCCGCGCACCACGAGGACCGCGCGATCGGGCGCGGGGGCGACGACGGAGCCTTTTTGGACCAGGGCGCGAGCTTCTTCCAGGGTGACCGGGTTCACGCGAAGGACCATACGCACCGCGCGGAGAAAAGCGACCCTTCCTTGACGGATCCGCCTCGGTGGGGGAAACCAGGCGCACACGTATGGCAGGCATCGGCGTCGTCCTCAATCCGAAGAGTCGCAAAAACCTCAAGGACCCTCGCGCCGCTCGAAGGCTCGCCACCACCCTGGGCGACCACGGCGTGGTGCGCGAGGCGCGCTCCCTGGACGACCTCTACCGCATCGCCGAAGACTTCAAGCGTCTCGGGATCGACGTGCTCGGCATCAGCGGCGGCGACGGCACGAACCACGTGACGCTCACCGGCTTCATCGACGTCTACCGCGGCAGCGCCCTGCCCCAAATCGCCTTCTTGCGCGGCGGCACCATGAACACGGTGGCCAACTCGTGCGGCGTCGCCCGTGGCAAGCCCGAGGGGCTCCTTTCCCGCGTGCTGCGCGCGTACGCCGCGCGCGCCAGCCGCCCGCTCGAGAACGTCGAGCGGCACGTGGCCCGGGTCGGAAACCACTACGGCTTTTTGTTCGGCACGGGCGCGGTGCGCGGCTTCTTGGCCGAGTACTACGCCGGCGGCCCGCCCACCCCGGTCATCGCCGCCAAGACGCTCCTCCGCGGCGTGGGCAGCACGCTCATCGGCGGCGCGACCGTCCGGCGCATGGCCGCTCCCTTCCGCGGCACGGTCCAGTTCGACGACGGCACCTCCTGGGAAGAGCGCGACTACCTCACCGTCGCGGGCGGCACCATCGATCAAATCGGCCTGAATTTCCGGCCATTCTACCGCTACGCCGAGCGACCGGACTGCTTCCACCTGCTCGGCATCCACACGAGCCCGGCCGGCTTCGTGCGCAACTTGCCGCGCATTCTGGCCGCAAAGCCCATGAGCCCCGGCAGCGCCTACGACGCGGTGGTCCCCGCCGCCACCATCTGCGCGCGCCCGGGCGAAACCGTGAAATACATGATCGACGGAGACCTCCACGAGGTCGGCCGCGAGCTGCGAGTCACCATCGGGCCCAAGGTCCGCATCGTCGTCCCCTGAGGACGAGGGCCGCTTCGGCGCGCTCCCCCTCGGATTCCTGGAAAATACCGAAGATAGGTCGCGCTCGGAGGCGTGCACGGCCTTGCATCGACCTGGTGCGCGCGACTACCCTCGCGTTCCGGTGGACCTCCCCTCGACCACGACGCCCTCGTCGCTCCCGACCCGGCGAAAGCCCGCGTCCGCGCGCGCCCGGGTGAGCACCGTCGCCGGCTCGCTGCTCGTGTGCGCGGCCTCGCTCGCCACCTCGAACGCGCGTGCCGAGGGCCTCACCGCCGACGAGACCGCGCGCCTCGACCGCGGCGAGATGGTCTCGCGCCCGGTCACGCTCGAAGGCGAAGAGAGCCGCTACGTGGGCGGCGTCACCTACGCGGTCGTGCAGGCCTCGGTCTCCGAGATCCAAGAGCTCTTCGAAGACGTCTCGTCGTACGCCCACGTCCTGCCGCGCACCAAACGCGCCTCGCTGGTCGGCCGGCGCGGCCTCGATCAGCTGGTCGAGCTGCGCCAGGGCAACGCGGTCATCGATGCACGCTACACGCTTCGCGTGAGGCACGAGGCTTGGCGGCGCGACGTGCGCTTCTGGCTCGAGCCGAGCCGCCCCCACGACATCCGCGACGCGTGGGGCTATTTCCACGTCGATCCCCTGCCCGACTCGGCGAGCGGCGTGCCACGCAGTCTCGTCACCTACGGTATCCTGGTCGACGTGGGACCAGGCATCGTGCGCGAGCTCTTCGAGGAGCGCGTGCGTGCCGTGGTGCTCTCCGCGCCGGACGTCCTCCGCCGCTTCGTCGCCGTCCGACATCGCTCGCTCGGCCCAGGTTGATCCCATGTTGATGCGCATCCTCGCCATCGCGACCAACACGTACCGAGAAGCCGTACGCGCCCGCGTGCTGTACGGCCTGTTCGCCCTCGCGCTCGCGGCCACCGCCTACTCCGTGGTGCTCGGCGCCATGTCCCTCCACCAGGAGAAGCGGGTCATCGCCGACGTGTCCGCGGCGTCCATTTCGCTCTTCGCGGTGCTGGTTGCCATCGTGATGGGCTCCACCTCGCTGCACCGGGAAATCGAGCTAAAAACGCTCTTTCCCATTCTCACGCGAAGGCTCCAGCGCCACGAGTTCGTGCTCGGCAAGTTCGTGGGCACCTGCCTCACCCTGGCCGTGTTCGTCCTGGTCGACGGAGGCACCGCGCTGGCCCTCCTCGCGCAGCAGTCAGGTCGCGCGTCCGCGATCGTCTTCGGCTCGCTGGGGGTCCTGGTCGTCGCCCTCGGTCTCGCGCTGTGGCGTCTCGAGCGCATTCGCGTGTTCGTGCTGGTCCCGTGGTCGCTCGTGTACTTCGTGGTCATGGCCTACCTGGCGGGGCCGGCCGGTGGCGAACGCACGCTCGTGCTCTCGTCGTGCGCGCTCACTCTGCTCGAGGTGGCCATCGTGACCGCCATCACGCTCTTCTTCTCGTCGTTCTCGACGCCCTTCCTCACGGCCGTCTTCACGCTCGGGATCTTCGTCTTCGGACGCTCCGCCGAGACGCTGGGCAACCTCCCGCAGCGCACGGTGGGCGCGTTCGCCAAGCAGCTGGGGCTCGTGATCTCCAAGATCGTTCCCAACCTGCACCTGTACGTGCCCGAGCGCGCCATCCTGCTGGGCGAGGTCGACGGCGTGCCGGTGGTGCCGTACGTGCTCCGCTGCGGCGCCAATTCGTTTTTCTACACGGCGCTCCTCTTGCTCGCTTCGTGCGTGATCTTCCGCAAACGAGACCTTCAGTGAGCGAAGGCTCGGGCGAACGAGCGAGCGAAGGCGCGGTCGCCCGTTCCGTCACACGCCCGAGCGGCGCAGGCAACTCCACGGCCCCCGTGAGTCCGACCCGCTCGCGTGCCGCCTTGATCGGAAGCATCGTGGCCGCCGTGGTCTCGGTACTCGCCTTCGCGACACTCCACGAGGTCTCCGAGGGCGCGCGCGCCATGCACGCGAGCGACGTCGCGCTCGCCGCGAAGAACCCCGAGCTGGCCCTCGCCGAGGCGCACGAGGCCGCTACGCACGCGGCGCCGTTTTCGCCCTGGTCTGACCGTGGTTACGCGCGCCTCGAGGCCCTCGCCGAAGACGCCGAAGCCCGCGGAGACGACGACCTCGCCACGAGCGCCTGGCAGGCCATCCGCGCCGCCGAGACCGCCACGAGAGGCCCGCTCACGTCGGACTCCGCGCGACGAAAGAAGGCCGAAGCGGCCATCGGGCGCATCGACGCGCGCCGCATGCTGGTGCTCTCCACGCGCACGCCGGGCATGGTCCGCTTCGACGAAAACGAGCTCGCGCGACGCCACGGGCGCGACGCCACCCCGTCGAACGGCACCTTCGCGCTCTTCGCGACCGGCGCGGTGCTCACGGCCGTCGCCGCAGCCATGCTCCTGCGCGCGGGCTTCGCGTTCCGAGGACCGCGCTCGTTCGCGGCCATCGCGGCCGTCGCGCTGGGCGCTTCGGCCGTCGCGCTGGCGCTCGCTCGATAGTTCCCGGCGGCGAAGTCCCCGCGTCGCGACGCGTGACGTCATGGCCCCACTCGACCGCGGGACGTGTCGAGGACTTTCGACTTTCGCGCGGGTGTGCGAGAGAAGGCCATGGCTAGTGTCCCGATGGACGAGCGGAAGGTCGCGATGTGCCGCGAGCTTGCCGCCGAAATCGCCGACGACGTGCAGCGGTACATCGACCGCCACACGAGCGTGGGTGCCGAACGAACGATCTTGCGCTCCTACGGTGTGGACGGTCTGGACGACCGCGGCGCGCCCCTCGTGAACGTGGCGGTGGAGCGCTACCAAAAGGCCGGCTTGCTCGGTCGGGGCATCAGCACCTTCCTCGGCCGCGCGCTGCTCTCGGGCGCGGACGACGTGCAAGACGCCGCCGAGCGCCTCGCGTTCGGGCCCGAGCTCGACCGCGGCGAAGGCGGACCCGACGTGGCCCAAGTGCGCGCGGTGCTCGAGCCCCATGCGAAAGCGGCGCTCGCCCGCATCGACGACGCACGCAGCCTTCGAGAGTCGAAGAAGGCCAAAGTGGCCGCCGGTCCCACGCCGCACAAGTACGTCATCGTCGCCACCGGCAACATCTACGACGACGCGGTGCAGGCCAAGGCCGCCGCGCACGCCGGCGCGGACATCGTGGCGGTCATCCGCGCGACCGCGCAGTCCTTGCTCGACTACGTGCCGCACGGCGCGACCACCGAGGGCTACGGCGGAACCTTCGCCACCCAAGAGAACTTCAAGATCATCCGCCGCGCCACCGACGAGGCGACCGAAGAGTACGGCCGCTACATCCACCAGACGAACTACTCGTCCGGTCTCTGCATGAGCGAGATCGCCTGGATGGCCGCGGTCGAGGGGCTCGACATGCTCCTCAACGACGCGATGTACGGAATCCTTTTCCGCGACATCAACATGTGTCGAAACTTCGTCGACCAGTACGTCTCGCGCCGCTTCATCGCCCGCGCCGGCATCATCATCAACACCGGCGAAGACAACTACCTCACCACCGCGGACGCCGTGGAGAAGGCCCACACCGTCTTGGCGAGCCAGTTCGTGAACGAGGCGTTCGCCTTGCGCGCCGGCGTACACGAAGAGCAGATGGGCCTCGGCCACGCCTACGAGATCGACCCCTGGAAAGAAGACTCGTTCCTCTACGAGATCGCCCAGGCGCAGCTCATCCGCCAGGTCTTCCCGCGCCATCCCATCAAGTGGATGCCGCCCACGAAACACAAGACCGGCGACATCTTCCAGAGCCACGTCCACGACGCCCTCTTCAACCTGGTGGGCATCGCCACGAACCAGTCGATCGAGCTGCTCGGCATGTTCAGCGAGGCCATCCACAACCCGATGCTCATGGACCGGTACCTGTCGCTGAAGGCGACCCGTTACATGTATTCTACCTGCAAGCACCTGGGCGACGAGATCGAGTGGAAGAAGGACGGCATCGTGGCGACGCGCGCCGTGACCGTGCTCGACGAGGCCCACGACCTCTTGAAGCAGGTCGGTCGTGACGGCATCTGGGAGTCGATCTCGACCGGCGCCTTCGCCGACGTGAAGCGCACCCGGACCGGTGGAAAAGGCTACGCGGGCGTGTTCGAACGCGACCGCGACTACGTGAACCCCGTGCTCGATTTGCTCGAGCGAGGAGCGGTCTGATGCATCCTCCGGACAACCCGCCCCAGCCCATCCGCGCCTACGGCGATCGCGAAGGCGACGGCATGGTGCAGATGTCGTTCGTGCTCCCCTTGCCTCCTTCGGCCAAGGCCCGCGAGGCCGCCAAGCGCTTCGCCGAGATGCACGGCCTCCGCGAGCCCCTGGTCGCCACCATGGAGGAGTGCGCCAAGGGCTACTCGTACTTCGTGGTCTACGGGCACTCGGTCCACGCGGTCGACGTCTCCACCATCGACGTGCCCGAGGTGCGCACCGAGCCGCTCGGTCGCGAAGAGATCGAGCATCGCATCAAGGCGCGCCTCGGCCGCAAGATCGTGGTCGTCGGAGCCTGCACCGGCTCGGACGCGCACACGGTCGGCATCGACGCCATCCTCAACTACAAGGGCTACGCGGGCGACAAGGGCCTCGAGAGCTACAAGGGCTTCGAGGCCTTCAACCTGGGCGCCCAAGTGGAGAACGAGCAGCTCGCCGAGCGTGCGCGCGCCCTGAACGCCGACGCCGTCTTGGTGAGCCAAATCATCACCCAGCGCAACTGCCACAAGGAGAACGCGCTCGCGTTCGTCGATCTGGTGCAAAAACAAGGCTTCCGCGACAAGATCGTGCTCCTGCTCGGCGGCCCGCGCATCGACCACAAGCTCGCGCTCGAGCTCGGCTACGACGCGGGCTTCGGCCCGGGCACCAAGCCGAGCGACGTGGCCTCGTACCTGGTCGAGAAGCTCGCCTCCCGGCAAGAAGGCGCGCTCTGAGCCGCGGCGAGCGTCCGTCCCGGGCGGCGCTCGCCGAAGCTGCTCGATCTCAGTCGGCGCGCGAGCCTTCGACGAACGCTTCGTAGGCGCGCTCGAGCCCCTCTTCGATGCGCGTCGGAGGGCTCCACCCGAGAAGCTCGTGGATCACGGTGTTGTCCGAGACGAGGCTCGGAGGCTCACCGGGCCGATACGGGAGTCCGCCGAAGTCCGGACGTACCGAGTTTCCCGAGACCGCGATGGCGTGCGCCACCACGTCCCGGACCCGTGTCCCGATGCCGGTACCCAGGTTCACGATGGCGCCGCGCGCCGCGGGTGAGATGGCCGTGCGCAAGATGCCCTCGGCGACGTCGTCGACGTAGACGAAGTCCCGGACTTGTTCGCCCGGCGTGAACGCCACGTCTCCGCCGCCCGCGAGCGCACGCGCGAACACCGTGGGCAAGAGCCTATTTTTCGGCTCTCCGGGGCCATAGACCACGAACGGCCTCACCACCGAGCACGCGAGCCCGAACGCGCGATCGTACGCGAGCGCGATCTCGGTCGCGGCGAGCTTGCTCACGGAATACGGGTCGACGGGGCGCGCAATCTGCCGTTCGGAGAGGCGCTCGGGAGAGTCTCCGTATTCACCAGCCGAGCCGACCACCACCACGCGTCCCACGCCCGCGAGGCGCGCGGCCTCCAGCACGTTGGTCGTGCCGAGAGCGTGCAGCCGAACCATGGAAGGCGCGAGCGAAGGCTCACGTCGCCAGTCCGGAAGGCCCGCTGCATGCACCACCACGTCCGGACGCTCCACCTCGAGCGCACGCACCACGGATGCTTCGTCGAGGATGTCTCCGTCGTAGGCGAGCACGTCCTCGAAGGTGGCGAGGCGCTCGCGATTGCCGCCCGGACGACCGAGCACGGTCACCTTGGCCCCCATGGCAAGGGCGCGCCGCACGAGGCGTGCACCGATAAAGCCTGCGCCGGCGGTCACGAGCACGCGTTTGTCGCGAAGCGCTCCGAGCGGGTCGGCGGGGTCGGCGGGGTCTCGAGTCGGCTTCATTCGGCTTGGTTTGGCTCGCGGGACAGGTCGGTCCCGGAGCTCGGGAGCCGCCAATCGGCCCACGAAGAGAGCGGGATTCGGGAACGAGGCCGCCCGTCCGGACCAAGGGATTTCGCCCCGTGACCGCACGTCGAGCCCGGCGTTTTAGCCCGCCCGACCTCGAATGCTCAAGTCGGGACTTCGACGCCGCTACGGTGCCCTGGCCACCGCCGACGTTCACCCGCCACGCGCAGCCGGTATCGAATCCAGCCGAGCGGCCCTCGAACCAGCTTTTCGAGGACATGAAAGGTCAAGTTTTTCGAAAAAAAGCGACCAGCCGTACTTGATATTGAAAACGGGTTTCAGTATCACCAGGAGTGAGATGTACGTCTGCTGCTGCTTCGCCGTCACCGACGCCCATATCGAACGTGTCTTGGACGAAGGCGCGACCTCCGTGGAAGACGTCACGCGCGCCTGCCGCGCCGGCGGCGACTGCGGCTCGTGCCGAGGACAGATCGCGCAGATGATCGAAGAACGCGAAGAGAGCGCGGGCCCCGGTCTCGTCCCGGTGCACGCGCTCTCGCGGAAGTCCTGCGCGGCCTGACCGCGCGTCTCGCTGGCGACCGTCAGCCGTGGATTTGCTGCGCGAGGTAGTGCGCCTCGCCCACCTGCTTGATGAGCTCGAACTGCGCCTCGAGCCAGTCCACGTGCTCCTCTTCGGCCTCGAGGATCTCGCGGAGAAGGTCCTGCGTGCCGTGGTCGCCCACGTCGCGGCAGGTGGAAATCGAGCGGTTCAAGAGCGGGATGGCCACGAGCTCCACCGCGTAGTCGTTCTTGAACATCTCGGGAACGGTCTGGCCGATGTTCACCTTGCCGAGGCGCTGCACGTTGGGCAGTCCCTCGAGGAACAAGATGCGCTCGATGAGCTTGTCGGCGTGTTTCATCTCGTCGATCGATTCCTTGTGCAGGTACGACGCGAGACGTTGGTAGCCCCAATTTTTCAGCATCTTGGCGTGCAAGAAGTACTGGTTGATGGCGGTGAGCTCCCCGGTGAGGATCTCGTTCAGCAAATCGATGACTTTGGCGTCGCCCTTCATGCCAGTCATGTTGCCCGAGCCTGACTGCACCTGCAAGCTAAGTCATCGAATTTCCACCACAATCGACTTGACTTTCACTTTCACTTCCAAGCGGGGGCGTCACCGAGCACATCGATCGTGATCCACACGTCGACGCCGTCGCGCCCGAGGCGGTGCGATCCGAAGGTCCGCAGCACGAGGCATTGGCACTTGTCTCGAAGCTCGACGCCGAAGGTCGTGCCGAGCAGCGTCTCGCGGGTGAGGTCGGCGTCCACGCCCCCCATGGCGGTCACGCGCCGAACGATGGGCACCACCGCGCGGCTCCCGAGCGAGAGGCCTTGCGTGGCCAGGTAGCGCCCAGGCAGAGGCGCGCCTCCGTCCGCGAGTCGTCGCGCCGCGAAGGCGTCGAGCGTCGATCCGTAGTCGATCCGAGTGACGAGCCGTACGCCATCCTCGAAGCCGATGCGGGCATGGCCACCCGCAAATAGAGCAGTCTCGGTCGGATCGCGAAGGACGGCGCCTTCGCCCGACACGCCGAAGAACCGCGTTCGGGCGGCAAGCTCGGCGTGCGCCCCCGGAGCCGTCGTTCCACGTCCCCGCGTGACGAGCCCGCCCGTCGCTTCGAGCGAGATCGACGAAGCGTCCGCCGCGGCCACATTTCCGAGCGAGGTGCGTCCCCCCGCCGCGAGCGCCACGGTTCCCGCGTCGGGCACGTTGCCTTCGAGCGGCACGAGCCCGAGCGGCAACGCGCCGTCCGTGCGTGCGCCTACCGTGGTGGTCACGAGTGGCTCCACGAGGTGCACCACGTCGCCGAAGGCGCGCGCGAGCGGCAACCCCACACGTGAGCGCAGCGCGACCGCCGCGAGCCCCTTGCCTCCCTCGCCTTCCGCGAGCCCGGTCACCTCGCCGTCCGCGCCGATTTTCGAGGCGAGCGGTCCGAGCGCACCCGCGAGCTCGAGCTTCGCGCGCACCGTCCCGACGTGCGTGGCACCACCGCGCGGATCCGAGAGCGACGCGCCGAAGAGCTGCGTCGACGCGGATAGCGTGCGATCCCTGGAAAATCCGTGCAAGTCGGCGCCGAACGTCGGTCCCGCTGCGCCCAAGCTGCCGAAGTCCCCGCCACGCGCCATGGTGCCCACGGCGCCCGTGGTCACACGCGCGAACGAGCTCGCGAAGGTCATCTCGGCCGCCGCGCGATCCCAAGGCTTGGCCGCTTCGTCGACACGCGTGGTGGCGTAGACGCCGCGCGCGCCACGGATCGCGTCCACGTCCCACGAGAGCTCGGCCTGACCACGTGTAGTGAACCCGCGCGCGTCGATCAGCACGCCCGTGTCGTCCAGGTGATCGAGACGAACGCGCGTGCGGCTCGTGCGTGCGAAGAACCTCGCGTCGAGCGCGCCACCTCCGCGCGTGTAGACCCCTCCGCGAAGGTCGAGCGCACTCGCACCGTTCGCCCACGGCAAGTGCCCACCGAGGCCGAGGTAGAGCCCGTCCTTCGCGCGGTAGGCCACGTCGGGAGGCAAGAGCCCCGGCTTCTGCGGCGCGCGCAGCCAGAACGCGGGAAGCCACAAGACCTTCAAACCGAAGATCTCGAGCACCGGCTTTTCGAGGAACAGATCCCCGGGTGGAGCCACCTTCGCCCCCTGGAACGTGACCGCGAGAGGCGTGCCCAAACAGGGACAAAACGCGAGGCGCCCCTCCCCTTCGAGCTCGAGCGGTCCTCCACCGTTTCGCCGGAGCCTCACGTGCTCGCTGCGCAGGTGAAACGGCGGCGAGTCCACGCGAACGTCGCCTTCCAGCACCACCTCTTGGCGACCAGCGTCGAAGCTGACCGACGAAGCGTGCACCTCGGCGTCGCTCGCGCGTGCGGGCACGGAACCGACCAGTACGGTTGCGAAGACGGCACCGCCGAGCCACGCGAGTGGTGATGATAGGCGCGGTCGGTCGACGTAGAACGAGGTCACGGAGTCGGTCGCGCGCCGAGCCTTCCCGGACGCGCGAACGACTCTACCAGTGTCCTCGTCGAAGCATCAGGATCGTGGACGATCCGCTCGTACCGACGGAGCGCTCAGTACGTGCGAGCGCAGCGCCCGCCGCCCTTTCCGTACTGCCAGGTCACGGGCTTGTAGTTGCCTGGATTGGCCGTGCGGCCAGCGAGGTAGGCTTCGTTGTAGCGTGCGTGTCCTTCCCACGAGTAGCCCACCAGCGGCAGGTGCGGGAGCGGTCCTTGGTATCGGTAGACGCCCGCGTTGTCGCCGCGCATGCACGCCGTCTCCCCCGGGCCGGGCGAAGCCGACGTGTCGCAGAAGTCGGTGATGGCGCCGCTCGGGTTGGTAGGCGGATTGTCGACCCAGCCGGTCTCGAGCGAGAGCCCGCCCACGTCGTACCAGCCGTCGCCGCTCGCCGAACGCAGGCGCGTGACGTCGGCCGCGAACCGGCCCGGCGCGGAGATGAGCGGGGACATGTCGTTCGAGACGTTGACCGGCGTGCCGTTGATGTTGGTCGTGGGGAACGTGTAAAAGACAGGTTGCGTGTTGGGGATGCAGCCCGGCCAACCGTTCGGGCAGGTGAAGCCTCCGTGCTGGCCGTTTCGCCAATTGAACTCACCGGGCGTGAGGATGGCCTCCCAGGGCACGTACACGTTGCCGGCCGCGATGGCCTGCGGTCGATTTCCCCATACCTCGCGGTAGTCGGTCATACGCGCGAGCTCGCCGCCGTCCCATGCGCAGAACGCGATGTAGATGAGCGACATGGTGCAGTTGATCGGCTTCGCGTCGAGCGTGGCCTGCGAGTGCAGGCGAGCCGGGAGGCCGAACGGACTGCGGCTCGCGTTGTCCCACCAGTAAGTCGAGTGCCCCTCCGCGCCCGTGTTCACGTAGCAACCGTCGAGCGTGTTGATCGGGTCGACCGCGAAGGTGCCGAGTGCGGTCACCAAGCTAAGCTTGGCGGTGGGAGCCGCGCTCGCGGGCAGTACGTCGAAGAGGTCCGGGTAGGTCGCGTAGAGCTGGCCGAGCTGACTCGTGGGGTAACTGCCGCCGTAGTCCTTGGCCCACTGCCTGACGTTCGCCGCGCCGTAGTTGGCCGTTACGTCCTGCACGAAGCGACGAATGCGGCCCGCGGTAATCTCGTACTTGTCGAGCCTGCGCATGGTCGTGGCGGGGAGCGGAAGCGTGGCGCAGCAGCTCTCGTTGGTCGCGGCCCCCGGCTCGCCGAGTCCGCAGCTCTCGATGCCCGAGGTGGACGCGGTCCCTGGAATCGCGCACGATACGCCAGCGACGCACGTGTTCGTCTTGGGGCTGCACGCGGTGCTCTTGCAGTCCGTCGCCGCGGCGCAGGTCAGCGCGTTGTCGCAGCGGACCGCGGGATCGGCGACCGCGTCCGGACCACCACAATCGATGTCGGTCTCGCCGAGCGAGGGCGAGAGTTTGCCGTCGGTGTGCGAAGGCGCATCGCAAACGTTGCCGGTGCACAGGCCCTCGCAGTCGTCCGCGGTCGCGCACGCTTCGCCCGGATTGCAAAGACGCGGAAGGCCCACGCCGCAGACGGGAGGCGGAGGCGGAGGCGGCGCGCCGTCACTCGCGTCGGCCGTCGCCCCGTCGCTCGCATCCACACTTCCACCATCGGCGCTCGCGTCGTCGCTCGCATCGACGCTGCCATCCGCGCTCGCGTCGGCCTTCGTGCTGGTGTCGGCCTTGGTGCCGCTGTCGTTCGACCCGGCATCGGTGCCCGAAGTGGACCCATCGGTCGTGGTCACGGAGCCGTCGGTGCCGGCGTCCACGTCACCGGGAGTCTCTTCCGACGAACACGCCGCTACGATGAGCGGCAAGGTACACACAGACCCCGCGATCCAGAGCAGTCGCCTCATTCGATGGACCTCCAGCGAACAAGCGTATCGAGGGACGTACGCCTAGGCACGGAACATTCGCGCCCTGCGCGAATCCGGTAAGACAACGTCCGACACGCACGCTTTACCGGGGGTGCGGCGTGCAGAACGGGAGGCCGCTACCCCTTCGAGACGAAGGCAGAATGCAGGGCCCGCTGGGCATCCCCCAGGCGCGAGGAAGGCACCAAAGCCGACAAGCGCAGGGCGTGTCCGGTGCGTGCTTTCGTCTCGACGCCCGCCTCGCGAAGCGCGCTCGTGAAACGACCGAGGCCACCGTCGCCGAGCAGTCCATCGCCCACGACGGAAACCAGACCGAGCCCGTCTTCCAGCGCGAACGTGGCGTGCGAGCCGAGCGACGAGACGAGCTCGGCTCGCTTCGCGTCCCAGTCCGGCACATTGAGCAAGGGCACGCTCGCGGCCACGCGGTCGCCGACGGCCACGAGGTCCACGAAAGGAATACCGAGCCGCTCGGCAGCCGATACGAACGCTTCCCCCCCACGACCGACGTCTGCCAAGACGACGCGGTCGAGCCCCACGACGGCACGCGCGCCGCACTGAGCTTCGGAGGAGGCGATGGTCTCGCGCACCGCCTCGCCCTCGCGAGCGACCGGATCCGAGGTCTTGCGCGCGTGCAGCGCGACCTTGTTCTTGCGCGCCCACTCGACCGCCTGCGCGTTCAGGACCTTCGCGCCTGCCTCGCTCATCTCGGACAGCGTGGCGAGGTCGAGCTCGGGCAAGTGGCGCGCGTCTTCGACCACGCGCGGATCGGCCGTGTAGACGCCGTCCACGTCGCTGTAGATTTCGCAGCGCTCGGCGCCGAGCGCAGCCGCGAGGGCGACCGCGGTGGTGTCCGACCCTCCGCGGCCGAGCGTCGTGATCTCGCGTTTGTAGCTCATGCCCTGGTAGCCCGCGACGATGACGACTTTCCCGCGTGCGAGCTCGTCTTCGATGCGGTGGGGACGCACCTCGATGATGCGCGCGTCGAAATGCCGGTCGTTCGTGAGGATGCCGGACTGGCTACCGGTGAAGCTGATGGCCTCTTCGCCCCGCCCCGAGATCGCGATGGAGAGCAGCGCCATGCTCACGCGTTCGCCGGTCGAGACGAGCATGTCGAGCTCGCGGCGCGGGGCCTCGCGTGTCGACGTGGCGGCCTGTGCGACCGACTTCGCGAGCGCCAGGAGCGCGTCGGTCGATTTCCCCATCGCGCTCACCACCACCACCACGTCCCACCCTGCACGCTTCGCCGCGACCACGCGGTCGGCGACCGCCAGCACCTTGTCGACGTCCGCCACCGAAGATCCGCCGTACTTTTGCACCAAAACCGGCATCGTTCACTCCGTACGAGAGGCTCAGGATTTCGAGGTACGCGGCGCTGGGCGCGCCACGAAGAGTCCGAACGAGGTGGCGACGAACAGCTCGCCTCGCTTCGCGTCGTAGGTCATGCTCACGAGCGCTTCGTGTTCGAGAGCGTCGTCGCTCGAACGATCGGTCGAGCGCTCGTCCGGCTCGAGCGTGGCTACGAGCCGCGCCGGCACGTCGACCGAGAGCGCGTGCGCGACGAGCGAGACGCGCCCCTCTTCCACGTGCGCGGTGACTACGACCGGCACCGGATCACTGGAGCCGCGATCGGCCACCACGAACGCACCGATGCGCGCCGTGCCGGGAAGCGCACGGGAGCTCGAGGCTCCCTCCACCACGATGACGTCCGTCTCTTCGGCCTGGAGCGCGACCACCGACCCGAGGGCGGAAACCTGGGTCGGCACGTGGTCGTCCGAGAGCGCGGGAAGCCGGACCGAGGTTCCTCCGGTTCGCTCGAGCAAGAGCTCGCCCGATCCGTCGTCGAGCACCACGGCGAGAGCCTCGGGCTCTCCGCCGCTCGACCCTACGCCGACCGCATGGACCCATCGACCGAGCTCGTTGCCGCGAAGGTCACGCGCGGAGGGGCGCTCACGCGGCGAGGCCTCGAGGGTCTCGACGGCGACCCATTCTCGCCCGCGCGGAGCGAGGCGATAGAGCGTACCTTGTCGGCCGAGTGCGAAGACGCCACGCGGACTGCCCACGAGACGAGTCGCGACGGCAAGGCTCGCGCTCCCCGCCGTCTCGGCATGCGCACCGACCGCCGCAAATGCCTTCGTTTCGCGGTCGAAGAGCTTCGCTTGGCCCGACGAAGAAAGCGCGATGTCGCGACTGGAGACCGCGAGCGATGCCCGAGCCTCGAGCGTCACCGCCGCTGGGTCCAGGAAGACCGGCTCTTCGCCGTGCACGATTTCGACGAGGCCTCCCGGGCCCGCCGCGACCACGCGCGAGTCCCCCAGCGCGACCAGGGAAAACGCGCCCGGAGCGAGCCGCTCGGTGCTCCACGCGTCGTCCGCCCACGCATAGGACTCGCCGCGAGGAACCTCCACGAACGCCCCCGGCTCGAACAGCGTCGAGTCGTCGATCTCGCCGTCGTCGTCCGCGTCGAGCTCGGGCAAGTCTTCGGCGCGAAGCTCTTCGTCGGCCTCGCTGGGCCCCTCTTCGCCGCGATCTTCCGGGGACTCGCCGCCTACGTCGTCGTCGATCTCGAAGGCCTCGTCGCCCACCCCGGGCTCCTCGAGATCCGCGCCGAGACCGCCTTCGGCGGCCACCTCGTCGATGTCCGATCCGTCGTCGGGCTCGCGATCGGCTTCGGTGCCGTCGTCGCCGTCGTCGTCCGGGACGTCGTCGATCTCGAGGCCGTCTTCGCCGAGCGTCGCGCCTTCGTCGTCGAGCGGATCGTCGTCGTCGAGGTGGTCGTACTCGATCTCGTCTTCGACCGGGGCGTCACCGTCCGTGCCGTCCTCGAGAGGGGGCAACTCGCTCAACACTTCGTCGTCGTCGGCGATCGGCCGTGGCATCGATGGGGACCTTCGGGGAGACCGCGATGCGGCCGGACCTGGCTAGTGCGGAAAGAGGAGCGCAGCCTATACCGTATCGGTACCGAGCTTCGCCTCCCTCGACTACGCCGCCCCGATTTTCTGTCAAGTTTTCTGCGTCTTTCGAGGGTGGTGGTCCTTCCTTCCCACCGCGCGCGGAGCCGCGTACGTTGGCGTCGAATGCGTCTCCTCGTCCTGTCTCGAAACGCCTCTCTCTACTCGACGAGCCGCCTCGTTCTCGCCGCGCGCGCTCGCGGTCACGAGGTGAGCGTGGTCGACCCTCTGGACTTCCAAATCGCGATCTCGCGTGGGCGCCCCGAGATGTACCTCGGGACGAAGCCGATCCCTCACGCGGACCTGGTCCTGCCGCGCATCGGCGCGTCGATCACCAACTACGGCCTCGCCGTGGTGCGCCAGTTCGACATGATGGGCATCCCGGTGCTGAACACCGCGGTCGCCATCGCGCGCTCGCGAGACAAGCTCCGCAGCATGCAGCTACTCACGCGCAAAGACATCGACGTGCCGAAGACCGTGTGCGCGCGCTCGCCGGAATCGGTGGAGCGTGCGCTCAAGTTCATCGGCGGAGCGCCGGCCATCGTGAAGCTCCAGCAGGGTGCGCAGGGCATCGGCACCATGATCGCCGAGACTCCCGCCGCGGTGACCTCGCTGCTCGAGACGCTCTGGGCCATGGGCCAAGACATCATCTTGCAGGAGTACATCGCCGAGTCGAAGGGCCGCGACTACCGCGCCATCGTGGTGGGCGGACGTGTGGTAGCGGCCATGCGCCGTCAGGCGAAGAAGGGCGAATTTCGATCGAACTTGCACCGCGGGGGCGCGGGCGTTTCCATCGATCTTCCCGACGCGTACCGAAAGGCCGCCATCGACGCGGTGCGGGTCATGGGCCTCGAGGTCGCCGGCGTGGACATGCTCGAAGGCCGCGACGGCCCGAAGATCCTCGAGATCAACAGCTCCCCCGGACTCGAGGGCATCGAGCGCACGAGCGGCATCGACGTAGCGGGCGCCATCGTGGCGCACGCCGAGCGTGTCCAGCAGCGACGCCGCAAGAAGAGCCACGACGCTGGCCTCGACGGCGAGCGCCGCACCCGACGCATGAAGCGTCCCGGCGACGACGTCCCCGAGAGCAAGGCGCGCCTCCGGGCGAAGCAGGGCACGTGATTCGCCGAGAGCGCCGCGGTCCGTCGCTCGTGGTCACGGTAGATCGACCGGAGGCGAAAAACGCGCTCGATGGCGCCTCCCTCGACACCCTCACGCAGCTCTTCCGCGAGCTCCCGAGCGACGTGCGCGCCGTGGTCGTCACCGGTGGGAGCGGCACGTTCGTCTCGGGTGGCGACCTCAAGGAGCTTCGCCACGTGACCTGTCGCGAGACCACCCTCACGCTCGCCGATCGCGGGCGCGTCATGTGCGACGCCATCGAAGAGGCGAACGTGCCGGTCATCGCCGCCATCGAAGGTTACGCGCTCGGCGGAGGAGCCGAGCTCGCCGTCGCGTGCGACCTGCGCGTGATGGCCAAAGACGCCATTTTCGGCTTCCGCCAGACCCGGATGGGCGTCTCGCCCGCCTGGGGAACCTTCTCGCGGTTGGTCGCCCAGGTGGGCTCGGCGCGCGCCGCGGAAGTCTTCTACACCGCGGAGAATCACGACGCCGAGAGCGCGCTCGCACGAGGCCTGGTGGAGCACATCGCTCCGCACGGCGGCGCCCTCGACCAGGCCCTCGGCCTGGCCGCGGAGATCGCGAAAGGGGCCCCGGAAGCCGTCGCGGCGGTCAAAGGGCTCGCGCTCCTCTCGCGTCGCTCGGACGCGCTGCGCGCCATGGAGCGCGAGCACTTCGTGACCACCTGGCTCTCGCACGATCATGCCGAAGCCGTGACCGCGTGGTTCGAGAAGCGGCCTCCGTATTGGGGCGCACCGCCCCCGGCGACCGAGTGATCGCCGTGGACCTTCCGTCCCGATAGCCACGTCTCCTTCCAACGTTCGGCGCGATCGCTCGATTCCCGCGGATTTGCAGGCATGCGGCCCTCGTATCGGCGCCGCTTTTCGCGTATACGACGCCTTGTGCAAGGTCTCTCCACGCCTCGGTTCGCTCTGCCGCTCTCGCCCTCCACCTTCGCGCTCGCCGCCGTCGCGCTCTCGCTCTCGGTATTGTCCGGATGCGATCGCCCTGCCCCCCCGAGTGGAACGCCCACGCCGCCCACCTCGGCCACCGTGCCCGCGGCCGTGGACGCAGCAGCAGCCGTCCCGGCCGTGGATGCCTCGGCGGTCGCAGCCCAGCCCGATGCGGGAGCCGATGCGGCCGTGACCGAAGTGGCCGAGCCTGCGCCGCCCGGCGCGGACTTCACGCCGCAGGCGATCACCATCTTCAAGGCCGCGGCGTGCGGTGGGGACCACGCGCCCCCCGCCGGCATCCCGACCACGCTCACCGATGCCCACTGCAAGGACCTGACGGCGAACTATGCGGAATACAAGCATACGTGGGTCGACGTGGCCGGCCCGTTCCTGGCGAAGCTCCGGCCTGCGGGCCTCCCGGAGACGGTCGTCTACCCCTTCGGCGGCGGAGACCTGGTCACGGCGCTCGCCACCTTCCCGGACCTGAAAGAGCTCACCACCATCTCGCTCGAGCCAGCCGCCGATCCGCGCGGGATCGACGGCATCAAGACCCCCGAGCTGACTCGCTCGCTGCGCGACATCCGCAACCACCTCGGCAAGCTCTTTTTGAAGGCCCACAGCCGCACCGACAACCTCGACCTCGAGTCGAAGGGCGCGCTGCCCGGCGAGATCGTCTTCTCGATGGCGGCCCTCGTGGTGCACGGCTTCGAACCGGTCTCCCTGCGCTATTTCCGCTTCGAGGACGACGGCAAGATTCGCTACGTCACCGACGACGACCTCAAGGCCGCAGGCGACAAGAAGGGCCAAAAAGCCCTCTTCCAGAACGCCGAGCTGCGCTTCAAGAAGCCCGGAGAGTCGAAGATTCGCGTGCTGCGCCACGTCGGCTACGACCTCTCCGACGGCAACCTCAAGCTGCGTCCGCAGATCATGAAGCACCTCGAAGCCAAGGGGAAGGTCTCGGCCATGACCAAGGCCGCGAGCCACCTGCTCTGGGACGACGCCTTCACCACCATGCGCGAGTACCTGCTCACGCACATGGAGTGGATGATCTCCGACACGACCGGTATCCCCCCGCGCCGCATCAAGGGCCGCGGCTTCGTGCACGAGGTCTACGGACAGTACGAGTGGCCCGAGCCCTTCGGCCTGGTGAACAACCGCGACGCCTCGGACTTCAAAGAGCTCTTCAAGGGCCACGATCCGATCACGTTCCGCTACGGCTACCCCGACAACAAGGGCCACGGCCACATCGTGGTCACCAAGAAGGGGCCATGAGCGCACCCGAGGTCTCCGGCGCTCCCGGACGGTTCGGAGCCTACGGCGGACGCTTCGTCGCCGAGACGCTCCAGGTCGCGCTCGACGAGCTCGAGCGTGCGATGAACGAGGTCCTCCCTTCGGAGGCCTTTCGGACCACCCTCGGCGACCTCCTGAAGCACTACGTGGGAAGGCCGACGCCACTCTTTCGAGCGGATCGTTTGGCGCGCGCGATCGACCCCGACGGAAAGACGTTGGCGCGCCTTCTCTTGAAGCGCGAAGACCTCGCGCACACCGGCGCCCACAAAATCAACAACGCGCTCGGGCAGGTGCTGCTCGCCAAGCAGATGGGCAAGACACGCATCATCGCCGAGACCGGCGCAGGTCAACACGGAGTGGCCACGGCCACGGCGTGCGCGCTGCTCGGCCTTCCGTGCGAGGTCTTCATGGGCGAAGAAGACGTGGCGAGGCAAGCGCCCAACGTCGGCCGCATGAAGCTGCTCGGCGCGGTCGTTCGTCCGGTCTCGTCCGGCTCGCGCACGCTCAAAGACGCGATGAACGAAGCCCTGCGGGACTGGGTCACGAACGTGCGCACCACGCACTACTGCGTCGGCAGCGCGGCAGGCCCTCACCCCTACCCCGAGCTCGTGGCGCGCCTCCAGCGGGTCATCGGAGACGAAGCCCGCGCCGAGTGCATCGCCGTGCACGGCGGCCTCCCGGACGCGGCCATGGCCTGCGTCGGAGGAGGCTCGAACGCCATCGGTCTCTTCCGCGCGTTCTTGGACGACCCGAGCGTCTCGCTCGTGGGGGTCGAGGCCGCCGGCGAAGGCCTCCACACGAACCACCACGCCGCCACGCTCACACGCGGCCGGCCCGGTGTTTTGCACGGCGCGAAAAGCTACGTGCTCTGCGACGACGGTGGTCAGATTCAAGAGGCCCACAGCGTGAGCGCGGGCCTCGACTACCCGGGCGTCGGACCCGAGCACGCCTTCTTGAAGGACAGCGGGCGCGCGGACTACCTCACGGCGACCGACCGCGAAGCGCTGGACGAGACCGTGAGACTCGCCCGCACCGAGGGGCTCATCGTGGCGCTCGAGACCGCCCACGCCTTCGCCCGGGTGGGCGACGTCGCCACGAAGCTCGCCGCGAGCCGCGGCCGGCCGGTCACGGTGCTCGTCTGCCTTTCCGGACGCGGTGACAAGGATCTCGACACCACCCTGCGAGAGCTCGCCAAGGTGAGCCAATGAACCGCCTCGAGGCCGCTTTTTCCGCACGAAAAGCGCGCAACGAGCGCGTGCTCGTCACCTACCTGTGCGTCGGAGATCCGGACGCCGACGCCTCGTTCGCGCACGCCATGGCGTGTGTGGAAGCGGGGGCGGACGTGCTCGAGCTCGGCTGTCCGTTCAGTGATCCGACCGCCGACGGCGAGGCGATCGCGCGCGCGGCCCAACGCTCGATCGCGAGCGGCGGAGGGCTCGACCGAACCCTCGACGTCGCCCGCCGAATCCGCGCCGTGAGCGACGTGCCCCTGGTGCTCTTCGGCTACTACAATCCTCTCTTCGTGCGGGGCGAGACCCGGGCCGTCGACGATGCGCATGCCGCCGGCGTCGATGCGCTGCTAGTCGTCGATCTTCCTCCCGAAGAAGGCGACGAGCTTCGTTCGCGCGCTCGCGCGCTCGGTCTGGGGGTCGTCCCGCTGGTCGCACCGACAAGCTCGGAGGCGCGCGTGACGGGCCTCGGGAAGTCCGAGCCTCGCCCGCCGTTCGTCTACTACGTCTCGGTGGCGGGCGTGACCGGCTCCGGCACGGCCAATCTCTCGGAAGCCTCGGCGCGCGCTGGCGAGCTCGGTCGCGCCATCGGTGCTCCGTGCGTGGTCGGGTTCGGCGTGACGAACGCGGACGATGCTCGGAACGCCTCCCGCGATGCGGACGGAGTGGTGGTGGGCACGGCCATCGTGCGCACCATCGAAGCGGCAGTCGCCGCGGGGCTCTCGATCGACGAACAAGCCAGCCGCGTTCGGGCGCTGGTGACCGACCTCGCCCGTGCCGTCCACCGCTGAGCCTTCCTGGGCGAGCGCGATGTGGGTCGCTCCTTGGTGACGAAGGCCTCCGGTGCGCAAATAGATGACGGGGTCCGCGGCGCGGTAGACTAGGGTGCAGAGGCTCCGATGCTGCTTCTCTGCGTCTCCGACATCCACGGCAACCTCGACGCCTTGCGCGCCGTGCTCGCGACGGCCGAGCGCCGAAGCTTCCACAAGCTTCTGGTCGCCGGCGACTTGGTCTTTCCCGGCCCGACCGCCGACTACGTTCCGGGCACCGCGCTCGAGACCTGGCGCAGGCTCTCGGCAGCCAATGCGATCATGGTCCAGGGCGTCTCGGACAAGGCTCTGGTCAGCCTCGACGCCGACTCGGTGGTCGCCACCACGGACCATGAAAAAGCCATGCTCGCCCGTGTGCGCGAGGTCCGCCGCGAGCTCGGCGATCTCGTGCTCGAGCGCATTCGGCGCTTGCCCACCCACTCGCGCGTTCCCCTCGAAGACGGAGGCGAGCTCGTGCTCGTGCACGGCTCTCCGGCCGACCCCGCCGAGGCCATGACGCACGATCTCGACGACGAAGAAGTGAACGCCCTGCTCGGAGCCGATCCGGCCGACGTGGTGGTGTGCGGCATGAGTCACGTGCCTTTCACCCGCGAGCTCGGCGAGGTGAAGATCGTCAACGTGGGCAGCGTAGGCGAAGCCCCGGACGCGGCAGTCGACGTGGCGGGAGGCCGCAAAAAACCCCGCGTCGCGCATGCCGCCTGGATCGAGACCACGCCGGGTGGTCTGTCCATCGAGCACATCGCCGTCCCGCTCGATCCCTGAGAGCGGCGAAATCATCGGTCATGCTCTTCGATCAAGCCCGCTGATTCGGCCTGACTTGTCATCGGAGGATGCTGTCCTCCGCCACCTCCGTCGCGCAGGTTCGCGCAAAGCCCGATGAGGCCACCTCCTGGTTCGGGTCACGAGCCCGAAACGACCGCGTCACCGGAGGAGAATCGCAACCGTCGATTCAGCCCGGTCGGCTCGGCGGAGCCGAGAACACGACCGACGCACCGTCCCGCGTGCACGTGAGCCGTGCCGAGAAGCCGAGCGGGAGCGGCGCGTTCCTCGCCCCGTGACCGAAAAGGGCGCCACGGAGCACCGGCACGCCGAGGTCCGCCGTGCGCTCGCGCAGCACCTCGTCCGCGGTGACCCCGTCGGGGCCCGGATCGCACTCGGTCATGTCGCCCAGCACCACGGCGGACGCCCGCCCGAGCGCGCCGCACGCGCGGAGCGCCGTAAGCATCCGATCGATGCGGTAGGGACGCTCCGTGACGTCTTCGAGAAAGAGCACCGAGCCTTCGGGCACGAGCCGCGCTCCCGAAGCGGCGAGCGCGTAAAGCATGGCCAGGTTACCGCCCGAGACGGTTCCGGAGACGCTCGCGCGAGGCCCTTCGTGCACCGCCTCGAGCCCCTGCCATGCGGGCGCGACGTTCCTCTCCAAGAGACTCGTGAGCGCCGCGCGCTCGGCCGGAGAGGTGCGAAAAAGCCCCGTGACGTTGGGACCATGCAGACTACACACATGGGCCGAGGCCGCGCGCTCGTGCAGCACGGTGATGTCGGAGAACCCGACGAGCCACTTGGGCGACTTCGCGAACGCAGCCCAAGGCAGCTCGTCGACGATGCGCATGGCGCCGTAGCCACCGCGCGCCGCGAAAATCGCTTTCACGTCCGGATCGACCATGGCCTCCGCGAGCTCGAGGGTGCGCCGTGCGTCGTCTCCGGCGAGGTACCCTGCTCGCGAAAACAGGCTCGAACGTGCGCGGAGCCGGTAGCGTCCACCGAGCCAAGCGAGCCCCTGGAACAGCTCGTTCCTCGGCACCCCACTCGACGGGGCCACCACGGCAACGAGGTCGCCGGGCTTCAAGGAGACGGGGGCGCGCATGGGCTCTCCTCTGCCACGGCCGCGCAGCGCGGGCAAAACCTCGGCATTGTCGCGGGAGTGCGTCCTCGTACGCAGCACCGCGTCACGCGTCCCCCCGGCACCGTCCTTCGTGTAGGATACGCGTCGTGGAACGCCCGCTCGCTCGCATCGGGGGACGGCTCTTCGGCGCGGCTCCCTTCGCTCGTAAACTTCTCGGTGACGCACTCTCTTCGATCGACGACTTCATGACGAAGCGTCTAGGGGAGGAGTTTTCTGCGCGCCTCGCGCGTGTGCCGCTGAATCTCACCTCGTCCGGCGTCGACGCCTTCGGGCTCGATCCGCAGTGGACCAAGTACGCCATCGCTTCGGCAGCGCTCCTGCATCGACACTACTTCCGCACCGACGTGATCGGGGCGGAGAACGTGCCGCCCGGGCGCGCCCTGCTCATCGCCAACCACTCCGGCCAGGTGCCCATCGACGGCGCGATGATCGGAGCTTCGCTCTTCATGGACGTGGAGCCCCCGCGCTTCATGCGCGCGATGGTCGAGAAGTGGTCGCAGACCCTCCCCTTCGTGTCGGTCTTCTTCGCGCGCGCCGGCCAGGTGGTCGGCGTGCCGGAGAACGCGAAGAGGCTCTTGTCGCGCGAAGAGGTGCTGCTCGTCTTCCCGGAGGGCGCACGTGGACTCAACAAGCCCTTCGACCGTCGCTACCAGCTGAGCGAGTTCGGCCTCGGGTTCATGCGCCTCGCCATCGAGACCGGCACGCCCATCGTGCCCGTGGCCGTCATCGGCGCCGAGGAGCAATACGTCAACGTGGGCAACGTGGAGACCTTGGCGCGGCTCTTCCGGATGCCGAGCTTCCCGGTGATCCCGCAGCTGCTCGTGCCGGGAGGGGCGCTCCCGCTGCCCACGAAGTACCGCATCACCTTCGGAGAACCGATGCTCTTCGGAGGTGACCCGGACGACGACGACGCCGTGATCGACGAGAAGGTGCAGCTCGTCCGGACCACGATCCAAGCCATGCTCGACCGCGGGCTTCGTGAACGAAAGAGCGTATTTTTCGGATGAGCGACCGAGACTCCGAGGTTCCGTCTTCCGGATCTCCCACCGCCACGTGGAGCTCGCGCGGCTCGACGGCGCGCGGCTCGGGCACCTTGCTCGTGACCGGGGCCTGCGGCCGACTCGGCAAGCGGGTGGTCCGGGTCTTCCACCGCGAACGCCCGGTCATCGCGGTCGACCGACGGCCATTTCCGGACCGCCCGAAAGACGTCGAGCACGCGCAGGTCGACATCCGTCGCAAGAAGCTCAAAGACGTCTTCCGTTCGGGAAACGTCGAGGCCGTGGTGCACCTCGGCGTCATGCACGATCCACGGGCGTCGGCCGCCGAGCATCACTCGTGGAACGTGGCCGGGTTCGCCAAGCTGCTCGAGTACGTCGCGCACTTCAAGGTGCCCAAGCTCGTGGTGCTGTCGAGCGCGAACGTGTACGGCCCGCAGCCGGACAACGCGCAGTTTCTGCCCGAAGACGCTCCCCTGCTCGGGGGCGCACGCTTCAGCGAGATTCGCGATCTCATCGAGGTCGACATGCTCACCCAAGGCTTCTTCTGGAAGCACCCGGGCACCGAGACGGTCATTCTTCGTCCGGTTCACATCCTCGGCTCGGTGCGCAACGCGGCCTCGAACTTCCTTCGCCTGCCCACCATCCCGACCTTGCTCGGCTTCGATCCGATGGTGCAGGTCATCCACGAGTCGGACGTGGTGCACGCCGTGCGGTGCGCGCTCGCCCCCGGCAAGCGAGGGATTTTCAACATCGCCGGCGCCGAGCCTCTGCCCCTCTCGCGCATCGTGAAGATGCTGGGGAGACCGAGTCTTCCCATTCCCTACACGCTCGGAAAGGCCCTGCTCAAACGCCTCTTCGCCCTGCGGTTGTCGAGCTTTCCGCCTCCGGAGCTCGATCACATCCGCTTCGTGTGCATGGTGGACGACGCGCTCGGCCGTCGAGAGCTCGGGTACGCGCCGCAGCTCTCCGTGGAAGAAACGGTTCGCTCGGTCGACGCCGAGCGCTTCTGACCGCGCTTGAAAGAGCTTTCCACCGCCTGCTAGGGTTCGCTCATGCGGCTTCGTTCCTTGTTCGTGTCCCTCGTGGCGATGATGCCGCTCCTCGGTACCAGCGCGTGCAGCTCCGGCGGCGACGGCGACACGCCTTCGCGCATCGTGCTCGGTCCTCCCGTCGGAAGCGGCAAGCGCGTCCGCGAGGTCGCCAATCCGGACGTTCCGGGCCGCCCCGGACCGGGCGCGAACGTGAGCGTCAGCGGCGTCACCGTGGTGGCCGTCGACACCTTCGACGAGACCAAAAACGGCCGCAGTCGCGGCACCATCTACGTGCAAGATCTCGGCTCGGTCGAGCCCTACTCGGGTATCGGGCTCTTTGCGCCCACCTTCATTCCCGGCGACCTGCGCGTGGCCGCAGGAGACGTGCTCGACCTGCGCGGCGAGTACCAAGAGAACACGGCTATCGGTACGGCGGTCTTCCCCA
The DNA here is from genome assembly GCA_965225775.1 of Polyangiaceae bacterium. Taxonomy (GTDB): domain Bacteria; phylum Myxococcota_A; class Polyangia; order Polyangiales; family Polyangiaceae; genus JAAFHV01. The sequence goes on from OZ245328.1 coordinate 1,820,093, forward strand.
TGGGTCAGGTGCTGCCGCAGCTCGCGCGCCCGGTCGCCCAGTTTCGGTACGACTTCCGGCCGCCGGACCCGGTCGAGATCGACATCAAGGATCTGAACGACTACGCCACGGGCCGTCGTTGGATCGGCATGCTCGTCACGGTGAAGAACGTGACGTTGGACGGTGCCGTGTCCGAGAACAGCGGTCGCGTGACCGGCTTCTTGGTGCCGAAGGGCAGCACGCCGGACGACCGCAACCGCCCCACGGTCACCAACGAGCTGTTCGATCTCGCGGCCACTCAGCCCGCGCCGAACCAGGCCTACGCGTCGATCACCGGCGTGGTGACGTACTTCTTCAACCTGCACATCGCGCCGCGCTCCGCGGCGGATCTGGTCAAGAAGTAAGTCCAAGGGATCGTTCGTTATTTCGCTTCCGATGAGAGCACGCGCCCGGGCCTCCACGTTGTACGCGGCGGTGGCCCTGGCCTGCCTCGTGGGGTGTGGGCCGGCCAAGCCCACACCGGTCGGACCCGCGAGTACCAAAGCCTCGACGCCGCGCGAGCGTCTACTGACCGAGGCCGGTCGTCCGGTACTGGCCGTGCTCGATCGCGACGACGGGACCGAGAGCGCGCTGCACGTGGTCGTGCTCACCGAAGACGACGGCATGAGCGCGTTTCTGTTGGGCGCCCTGCTCGAAGGTCGCCTTCGGGGGACGGGGGCGAAGATCTCCGTGCACGATGACTCGGTCGAGATCGCCAAAAGCGCGAGTGGGCCGGCCTCGCTCGCACGGGACGTGCGAGCGGTGGCCGACGAGCTCTTGCGCTCGTTCGACGCGAAGGACCCCCGCGACGCGGACGCGCTCGCGCTCACGCGCGAGCGCGCCCGCGACACGTCGCCCGCGACGCCTTTGCCCGCGTCTCTCGAGGCCGCGCGCGCACGGCACGACCGCTGCGCGGGCGTGCCGCGCGTGCGCGACACCGCGGCGCTCGCGGCCGCGTCGCCCGCGTCTCTCGAAGCCTCGCGGCAATCCGCCGCGAGGCTCGGCCGCGTCGCGTTCGGCCTCGTCGGCGCCAAAGGCGCCGCCGAGGCCGCCTACGCGGCCCTCCGCGAGGGCCCCGCGTGGCCGAAGGGCGCGAGCACGCTCGCGCCCTTCGCCCTGCTCGCGCCGAAGCCCTCGCCCGCGTCGCCCGCCTCGCCCGCGTCCGACGCGAGCCCGTCCCCCTCGGCGGCCTCGGGCTCCACCGCCGCACGAGCACACGTCCGCCTCGCGCTCGAGACCGACAGCGCGGCCCACGCCGCCGCTGCGTCCGAGGCTCTCTCGGACCCACGTGCCCCCGTCGCGCGGCTCGCGGCGCGCGAAGGCCTCGTGCTCACCACGGTGGCGAGCAGCCCCCACGCGGGAGCAAGCTGTCTCGATCTCACGCTCGAGCTCGACGACGACATCACCCCTGGCCGCTTCACGGAGCTCGTGGCTCGCGCCGAGACCACCCTCCGTGACGCCGAGAAGAGCGCCTTCACGCTGCGTGAGCCTTCTCGAGACCTCCAGGTGGCGGCACGCCGAGCCGCGTTCTTCGCGCTCGACGCCACCGCCTCGAACGACTCGCCGGGAAAGCAGCCCTCGGCGGGCCGTCCACTCGAGTCGCGATCGACCTATTTTTCCGCGCCGGGAGCCCTCGTCTCCTCACCGACGCTCCCCTCGCCGGGCCCTCAGCCGCGCGAGACGCGCGTGCCGGTGCGCACCAGCGCCGAGTGGGACGAGCCCCGCACCGGCCCGGGGCGTTCGAACGGCGCGAACGCCACCGACGAAGCGTGGGTGCTCGTGGCGAGCCCCTGCGCCGCCTCGGACGAGTCCTCTTCCGACGCCGGCCTCGCCGCGCTCGCCATGGATGCCGCCGCCCTCGACGCGGCATCGCATGCGCCGAGCGACGTGCGCATCGTCCCGTGGGTCGATCCTCGTGCCATCGGGTTGGTCGCACACGGCCCGCGGCGCCCGCGCGAGAGCGCGCGCGAGCACCTCGCGCGCCTCGCGACCGAAGCCGCCGCGGCCCTCGCCGCTCCCGCCCGAAAGACCGCTCGCGACGCCGCCCGAGCGCGTGCCTTCGCACGCGCTCGCGGCGACGACACCGAGCTCCTCGCCGCCCTCGCCGAGGCCCTCGTGCCCGGGCGCGCGTCGCTCTTTCTTCCCACGGGCACGACCTCGTCGCTCGCTCGCGCGAGCGACGAAGCCGTGCGCGCCCGCGCCGTCGCCCTCGCCGAAGGCCCCCTGCGCGCCGCCGTGCTCGGCGGCACGCGAGGCGGCCCCAAGCCCGACGACGGCGATGCCCGCGCGGTGCAAACGGCGCTCGCCGCCTACGCGCTCGGCGCGCCGACGAGTCGCGCGGGCGCCCTCGACGCCGAGACGTGCCGCGCCCTGCCGACGAGAGCGCTCACGACGGGCGGCTTGGTGGAGAGCACGCGCCCCGCCTCGAGCGCCGGAAGAACGCGAATTTCCTTAATTTTCCCCGACCCGAGCACGCGCAGCGAAACCCTGCTCGAGGCCGTCTCGGAGCTCGGCCGGGAGACGCTCGTCACCGCGCTCGGAGACCGCGCGTTCGACGTGGCGGGCGAGGTGGTGCCCCTCGGCCGCGGGCGCGCGGTGCTACTCCGGTTCTTCACGAAACGCGAGCACGCGCACGAGCTCGCGAAGCTCGCTCGTGCGGTGCTCGCGAAGCCCACGTGGTCCGACGAGACCCTCGCGCGCGCCGAGGCCTCGCGCCTGCGCGAGGCCTCGCGCGACCCCGTGGGCCTCGCGGTTCGGGCGCGGCTCTCGGCCCTCTTCGAGGGCCGAGAAGACGCACCCGAGCGCCCCGCGACCGACGCGGTCCCCGCGGCCGACACGAAGAGCGCGGCGAGCGCGCTCTTCGGGCCGGCCGCGAATGGGCTCGTGGGCATCGCGTGGCCGCTCGGCGGCAGAGCCGCCGAGAAGGCCACGCGATGACCGGGGTCGCGCTCCTCGCGCCGCGGCGCTTCTCGTGGGACGTGCGCGATCTCGCGCCCATCCCCACGTTCGCGATCGACGGCGCCCGAGTGAAGCTCCTCCGCGACGGACGCGAGGCTTTTCCCACCATGCTCGAGGCCATCCGCCGCGCGAAGGCCGAGATCCTGCTCGAGATGTACTGGGTCGGCGACGACCTCGTGGGCCGCACGTTCCTCGCCGCCTTGGTCGAAAAGGCACGGGAAGGTGTGCCCGTACGCGTGGTCGTGGACGCCATCGGCAGCCTCGGACTCTCCGCACGCTTCTGGGACCCGCTCGAGCGCGCGGGCGGTCTCGTTTACGTGTATCATGCACTCTCTCCGTTCTCGCCCACCTTCCAGCCCTGGGGCATCGAGCGCCGAAATCACCGCAAGGTGTTGGTGATCGACGCCGAGATCGCCTTCACCGGGGGCATCAACCTCGCCCTCCCCTGGCTGCCCATCGAAGACGGCGGCGAGGGTTTCCGCGACGATGCCATGGAGGTGCGCGGCCCCGCGGTGACCGAGCTACGCGCGCTCTTCTACAAAACGTGGCAGCACGTGACCGGGACACGCCCCCCGGCCAACGTACTTCCGCTCGTACCCGGCCGTGCGCGCCGCGTGTGGGTGCTGACCAGCCACGGCTCGCGCAAGATGCGACGCGGAATCCTGCGCGAGTATCTCTTCCGCATCCAGCGGGCGCGCTCGCGCATCGACCTCGCGAACGCGTACTTCGTGCCCGAAGGCTCGTTCCGGCATGCCCTGTACGGAGCAGCGAGGCGAGGCGTTCGGGTACGCATCTTGGTCCCGTTCCGCGGCGACGTGGCGGTCGTTCAGCACGCGCAAGAGTCGCTCTACCAAGACTTTCTCGACCAGGGCCTCGAGGTCCACCTGCTTCGCGGCGGCCCGCTCCACTCGAAGACAGCCATCATCGACGACGACTTCGTCACCTCGGGCAGCTACAACTTCGACGAGCGCTCTCGCTCGAAGAATCTCGAGACGAACCTCGCCGTCGAAGACGGCCCCTTCGCGCGTCACGTGCGTGGCGAGTTCGAGGCCGATCTCGGGTCGGCAGTTCGCCTCACATCCGAGGCCTGGCGAAGACGCGGTACGCTACGGCGCGGAGTCGAGGTGCTCTCGTTCATGCTTCGGAGGTTCTGGTGATTCTCACTCGGGTCAGGCAAGCCGCGCGCGCGGCAGGGTTCGTCGGCTTCACGGGCGTCATGATCCCGCTCTACGTTTCCCGGGATCGCGCGGCTCGCATCCGGCAGACCACCGACCGCGACGCATTGCGCGACCGCTGGGTGAAGCGCTGGGCGGACGGCCTGCTCGCGCTCTTCTCCATTCGCGTCGAACCGCTCGAGCCCGTGCCGCCTCCCAACGGACGAGGTCGTCTGGTCGTCGCGAACCACCGCTCCGCCATCGACATCGGCGTGCTGCTCCGCACCTTCGGGGGGCGAATGGTGAGCAAGGCCGATCTCTCCGGTTGGCCGGTCATCGGCGCCGCCGCGCGCAGCGTAGGAACGGTCTTCGTCGCGCGCGGCGACGCGAAGAGCGGAGCCGCGGCCATCCGCGAGATTCGCGATCTCTTGCGGGCCGGCCAGACGGTCATCATCTTCCCCGAGGGCACCACCTTCGAGGGCGACGAGGTTCGTCCGTTCCAAGCCGGCTCGTTCCTCTCGGCCACCAACACCGGCGCGGAGATCGTGCCCGTAGGCCTCGCCTACGAAGAGGGCTCGCAAGCGGCGTTCGTGGGCGAGACCTTCCCCGCCCACCTCGCCCGCATGGCCGCAGCCTCCGCGACCACCCGGGTTCGCGTGGCCATCGGCGCTCCCATGCCGACGGACAAAGCGACCAAGTCGGCCGCGCTCGCCCTCGACTCGCACGCGGCCGTCGCGCGCGAGGTCCTGCGAGCCCGCGCGTCTTTCGCTCCCAAGACGAGCCGGTGAATCGATAGATCCGCTCTATTTCAGAAGGCCTCGCGCGTGCGCGAGGCTCCCCGCGAGGCCGAGGTCGTCGCCCGAGACCTGCGCGACGGGCATGCCCGCGACGAGCTCGCGCATCGCGCCCGTGTCGAGAAACGCCTTCATGAAGGGCTCACGCGCGATCGACGCGAGCCGCTCGGCGGCTCCTCCGCACACGTACACGCCCCCGGTCGCGAACGTCTTCAGCGCCAGGTTGCGCGCCTCGGCGCCGTAGATCGAAGCCCAGAGCTCCACGGCCGCGCGCGCAGCGGTTCCCTCTCCTGCTACCGCGAGCTCGCTCACCGCCCGGCTCGCGTCGTCGCTCTTCACCACCGCTTCGTGGCGCGCCTTCTTCTCGCGCACGCCCTCGCGCTCCACGAGAAAGCGGTACACGAGGCCCAGCGAAGATGCGGCGACCACCGTCTCGTAGCTCACGTGCGCGATCCCGAGGGTCGCCTTCGCGAACTCGACGAGACGCCACTCGCGCTCCGTGCGCGCGGCAAAATCGACGTGCGCGCCCTCGGTGCCGAGCGCCACGTGACGAGCTCCGTCCCACACGAGCGCGGCCTCGCCGAGCCCTGTCCCGGCCGCGATGACCGCCACGTTCGCGCCGCGCACGTCGGGCCTTCGATCCTTCCACACGGCGACCCGCGAGCGCGACGCGGCTACCGCGCCGCGCGCGATGGCCACGAGATCGTTCATGAGCGCCACGTGCGGAATGCGAAAGCGCTTCGCGAGCGCCTTCTCCGAGATGGAAAAAGGCAGATTGGTTGTCTTGCAGACCCCGTCGACCACGGGCCCGGCCACACCGAACGCGGCGGCCCGTACCGTGTCCGCCGCGACTCCTGCCTCGCGAAGGAACGTCTCCACGAGAGCGTCGAACGTCGGGAAGTCCCGGCTCGAGAGCGAAGCCTTCGTCTTCGCTCGGCCGCTCGGGCCGGCGAGCACGAGTCGAGCATTCGTGGCGCCCAGATCACCTGCGAGGATCATGGGCCGAAGCGTCTACTACGAGGTCGCCTCAGGGCGAAGGGGCGGCTTCTTTGGCCTCGCTCGAGAGCACAACGATGGCCAGCACGCCGAGCGCGACCCCGAGCGCCCGACGGGTCGTGAAGCTCTCCCCGAAGAGCCATGGCGCGAGCAGCGCGCTCAACGTGACCCCACCTCCGAGCACGACCGTCCCGGTCGACGCCACCGGACCGCCCTTGCGAAGCGCGAAGAACAGCAAGATGCTCGCGCCCGAGATGCACAGGCCGCTCGCCGCCGCATAGAGGAGCCCGGCACGAGTAGTGGGCACGGCCGTCCCTCGCGGCAGAGCGAAATACGCGAGCAAGATCCCGAGCGCAGCCGTTCCCTCGAGCACCAGCGCGCCCAGGCTGTCTCCGACCTTACCGGAGGCGGCGCGCAAAAGCATGTAGTGTCCACCGATACAGACGCCGCCCAAAAGGGCGGCCACGAGCCACGGTTGCATAGAGGCGAAGCTAGCCCGAGCTAGGGTGTGCTCGCGCGGAAAACCAGGACTTCGAATGAGCGAAGCCCGCTTCGCGAGAAGCGGGCCTCGTGGGGAGCAGCGTACGAAGAGCCGTTCAGGGCATCTTCGAGATGAGCGCGTCGCCGAGCTTGGGCTGGTCGATGTTGCCGAACCAGAGGCCCCACACGGCCTTCATGAAGTCGACGCCGCCGATGGTGGCGCTGCCCATGCCCTGGATCCAGATGGTGGTGGTCTTCTTGTCGGGGTCGTAGGTGATGACCACGCCGGCCTTCTCTTTGACTTCCTCGCCGTTGCAGGCGCCGACGAACTGGTTGATCTTCGCCGTGTCCGAGTAGCCGTTGAGGGCGAAGCCGTCGCGCATGGCCTTCTGGATCTTCTCGCAAGGCACGTCACGGAGCAGGTTCCAGACGAAGCGTTTCTTCTGGTCGGCGTTGCGGACTGCGTCCTTCGACTTGGCCGGAAGGGTGCCCTGCATCTGGTGGCTGATCGAGTAGACCTTCACGTCGACGATGGCGACGGTCTTCACGCGCACGCCGAAGCCAGTCGTCACCCACTCGTCTGCGAAAGCCGACGACACGAAGGCGATGCACGCCACGAGGGCGGCGAGAAACAGGGAAAATTTGACCTTGTGCTTCATGGGTTCCTCTCGCTCGGAGCTTTTCGATGGTTCGCGCAGACCGGTTTTGTCGCCTCGGGCGAGGGTCCGCGAAAGACAGTCCGGGGATGGACGTGACGAACAGGAAAGGCATACACCTCCCGCCCGAACGAGCACGTGAGAAACGCCTAACGCGACGCCTTAACCCGACGCGTCAAACCGACAAGTCACGGCGGGGTGCGTCGTGCGTTGGACTCTTTGATGGCGGCGTTGTGCTCGTCGTACGTCTCGGAGAAGGCGTGCCGTCCGCCGCCGCGTGCGACGAAGTAAAGGTAGCGCGTGGTCGACGGCTGGAAGGCGGCCGAGAGCGACTTCACGCCCGGATTGCAGATGGGTCCGGGTGGCAGCCCTTCGTGCGTGTACGTGCTGTACGTATTTTCGCTGGCCGCGTTGATGTCGTGGGTGATCTTGCCCGTGTAGCCTGCACACGCCGGAACCTTGTCCCGCAAGACCAGGCAGCCATAGCCCGCGGTCGGATCCGACTGCAGGACCTTCTTTTTGAAGGACGGATCGCGCAGGCGATTCAAGAACACGCTGGCGATGATGGGACGCTCCTCGTCCACCACCGCTTCCTTTTCGATGATGCTGGCGAGGGTCACGATTTCGCGTGTGCCGAAGCCGAGCTGCGAGGCGAGCTGGGCGCGCGACATCGAGTGCCCGAGCTCGATCTGCGCGAGACGCTTGTCGAGCTCCGTCTTCAGGCGTCGCACGAGGTCGTCCGGGTCGCTGTCGGCGACGAAGTCGTAGGTCGCCGGGAACAAGAAGCCCTCGGCCGAATCGACCAAGCCGAGCTCGCGCAGGAGCTCCGGTTTCACGGTGGACGCGAGGAACGCGTCCGCCGAGCACACGTGTTTCTCCTCGAGGCGCCTCGCCATGTCGAAACGCGTGTACCCCTCCGGAAACACCACCTTGATTCGCTCGGCCATGCCGAACCGCTGGAGACGCTTCAGCACCTCACCGGGCGAGACGTCGTCGACCAGGTAGTGCACGCCGGGCGCGAGACCTTTCGTCCCGCCTTGCGACATCGCGTAGAGCGCGAAGATGCGCGGGCTCTCCACGAAGCCCGCGGCCGCGAGGCGCTCGCCGAGAACGAACGAGCCCTCCCCACTCACGATCTCGAACGTGGCGGCTTTGCCCGCGCCCGGCCCTTTTCGCGACGGGTAGACCAACAAGAGCAACGTGGCGAGCACCCCGACCAGCGCGGCCACTACGAAGAAGCCGATGCGGAGCGCGCGGCCCGTGCCGAACGACTCGCTGCCCGAGCGCCGCTTGCGACGCCGACGATTCGAGCTCGACGATCCACGTTCGCTCACGGACCACCTCGGCGATCGAGCCAAGCCTGAAGGATGGTGACGGCCGAGGCTTCGTCGATGCGGGCCTTTGCCTTGGCGCCGTGCACCTCGCTCGCCGCGAGGTTGCGTCGCGCCTCCACGGTGGTGAGGCGTTCGTCCCAAAGCTCGACCGGGAGACCGGTCGCGTCCGAGATTTCTTGGGCGAGGTCGCGGGCCTTGCGCGCCGAGTCGCCCTCGCCGCCTTTCATGTCGAGCGGCAGCCCACACACGATGTGCGTGAGGGACTCTTCGCGGGCGAGCTCCACGATGTTCGCGATGAGCTCCTGTCGCGGCTTGGCCGGAAAAACGCCCCGTGGATGCGCGTAGAGGCCGAGCTCGTCCGCGACGGCCACTCCGACCCTCGCGCCACCCAAATCGAGCGCGCATGCGCGCCGTGCTTTTCCGCGCCGCGGTCCCTTCACACGCGCTGGGGCTAGCACGCGAGTTGGCGACCGAGAAGCTTCCGCTTGACCCCGCTGCGTCGAAAAGGCAAAAGTCGCGCGCGCCGGGCCCTAGCCCCGCGCCCCTTCCCCATGGCCTCCCTCCGCGCCGTAAAAGGCATGAACGACGTGCTCCCGGGTGACATCGCCCGATGGCACAAGCTGGAGGCTCTCTTCCGGCGCTCCATGGCGCTCACCGGCTACCGCGAAGTGCGGACCCCGCTGGTCGAGCACACCCCTCTTTTCCAGCGCGCCATCGGTGAAGTCACCGACGTGGTGGAGAAGGAGATGTACGCCTTCACACGCCACCGAGACGAGCTCGCGCTCCGTCCCGAAGGAACGGCCGGCGCGGTCCGCGCCTACGTGGAGCACAGCATCGCCAAAAGCGAGCCGGTGAGCCGCTGGTACTACCTCGGCCCGATGTTCCGCGCCGAGCAGCCCCAGGCGGGTCGTTACCGTCAGTTCTGGCAGTACGGAGCGGAGTGCTTCGGCGATGCCGGCCCGGGCAGCGACGCCGAGATGATCTCGGAGCTGGTCGCGTTCCTCGCGGAAGCCGGCGTCACCGACCCGAACGTGCTCGTGAACTCGATCGGCGGCAAGGGCTCGCGCGTGGCCTTCGCCAAAGCGCTGACCGAGTTCCTCACGCCGAAGAAGGACCAGCTCTCGGAAGATTCCCAGCGAAGGCTCGAGAAGAACCCGCTTCGAATCCTGGACTCCAAAGACCCTCGCGACGCCGAGGCCATCCAGGGCGCGCCCACCCTCGACGACGTGTTGGACGACGCCGACAAGGCGCACTTCAAAGCGCTGCTCGGCCACCTCGACGCGCTCGGCGTGACCTACCGCGTGGACCCGAAGCTCGTGCGCGGGCTCGACTACTACACGCGCACGCTGTTCGAGATCAAAGGCGCCAAAGAGAAGCTCGGCGCCGGCGACACCCTCATCGGCGGCGGCCGCTACGACGGCATGGTGGAAGAGCTGGGCGGCCCTTCGGTTCCCGCCATCGGCTTTGCGGGCGGCCTCGAGCGGTTGCTCATCGCCACCGGCGAGACCGAGAAAAAGCCCTACGTCGACGCACTCTTGGCCCCCATGGGCGAGCGCGCGACCAGCGCCGGCCTCGTGCTCGCCCGCGAGCTGCGCAAAGCGGGCGTCGCGGTCGAGGTCGACACGCGCGGAGGCTCCTTGAAGAGCATGCTGAGGCGCGCCAACACGATCGGCGCGCCGTTCGCGCTGCTCCTGGGCGACGCCGAGGTCGAGCAGAACCAGGTCGAGCTCAAAGACCTCGCAGGGCACGCCCAAGAGAAGATCGCGCGGGCAGACATCGTGCGAGTGCTCGCCGAACGCGTCCAGGGTCGGCCGAGCGGGGAGACCCCGTGAAGCGAGCCCTCACCACGCCTCTCTTGCTCGCCTCGTGTGTCCTCGCCGTGGCGGCGGTTTCTCTTCCCGCTCCGGCTGCCGCTCAAGGCCGACGAGCGGGCAAGCCTGCGCCCGCCCCTCCGCCTCCCGGACAAGGCCAAGGCGACGACCAAGGCGCGCCGATGCAGGCCGAGCCACAAGCGCAGGCCCCGGCTGATCCCCTCGCCGTCCCGGACGAGATCAAAGAGAAGATCGGCTCCGACTCGGACGGCGGAGAGCCCTCCCCCACGGGCACCCTCAATCGCTCGTATTTTCCCATCTACGAAGAGTCGAAGGGCGACTACCGCTTCCGGTTCTTGCCTCCCTTCTACCTCGAGCACACGCGTGGGCTCACGCCCGCCGGAAGCGCGCCTTCGAGCCTCGGCACGCGCGCGGGTGTCGCCGCTCCGAAGCTCACGCTGGACGGCAAGACCGCCGAAGACACCGAGTCGCTGATCGGGCTTCTCTATTACCGACGCAGGTCGCCCCGTCACGACGCGGACATCGTGTTTCCGCTCGCGTGGCACGTCCGCGACGACGACTCGCGCACCTTCGTGTTCGGCCCCATCGCGCACCGCGAGGCGACGAACGAGCACGACAACTGGATAGCTCCGCTCGCCTTCACCGGAGCCCGCAAAGACGGCGGCTATTTCCACGTCCCGCTCCTCCTCACGTCTTCGCATTGGGGCAAAGAGGGCGCGTTCACGCTGGTGGGCCCGTACTTCCGCGACCGCACCGGCAGCGACGTGGACATGGGCGTCGCGCCCTTCTTTTTCCACGGCGACAACGGGAACATCGACGGCGGTCGCAAGAGCTACACGCTCATCCCCCCGGCGCTTTTTTACCACCGCGAGCGTGAAGCCGACGAGAGCAGCTTCACCGTCATCGGCCCGGTCATCACCCACGAGAACCCGAAGCGGCTCGTGTTCGACGTCGCGCCGTTCTTCTTCAGCATCCGAGGAAAGCCGGGCACCGGCGGCATCGCCGAGTCGCACACCACGGTCTTCCCGCTCTTCCACTACGGGTACACCCCGACCGAGTCGCTCTTCGCGGTTCCGGGCTACCTCCATCGCACCACGCAGACCGTCTCCACCACGGTGACGCCGCTCTTCGTGCACACGACCACCCGCAGCGGCGCGACCTCGCTCACCACGGCGGGCCCGATCCTCCCGCTCTATTACGCCTACGAAGACAAAGACGTCGGCTTCAAGGCGCGCGGGTACTTCCCGTTCTACTACGGCGACCACGGCAACGACGGTCGCTCGCTTTGGACACCGCTCTACGCTCGCTTCGAAAAGTACGGAGTCTCGCGCACGTACTGGGCGTTCCCGAACATCACAGTCGAGCGCAGCTTCAAGGGCTGGGAAACCGACGTCCACCCCATCGTCTACCTCGGGCGCAGCGAGCACTCGTCGCACACGGTCATCGCGCCCTTCCTGTGGGATTTCGCCTCGCCGAAGTCGCGCGCGACGGTCGCCTTCCCGTTCTACTGGCGCTTCGCCGAGACCCAGAACGAAGAAGTGACGCAGGTGGCCGGCAACACGGTCTACATGCAAAAGCGCGTGACCGGTGGCCTCGACTGGCAGTTCCACTTGGTGCCGCTCTTCTCGTACGGCGAGAACCCCGCCGGCTACTTCTGGAACGTGGTCTTCGGCCTCGCCGGCTACAAGCGACAGGGCAATCTCTCGCAAATGAAGGCGTTCTGGCTCCCCATCACGCTCTCGGGCAGCGAGCAGGCGCCACGCCCCACACCGAGCGCGACCGAGCGTTAGGACCCGAAGCTTCGACCACGTGGACCACACGTCCCGAGTGCCTCGAGCTCTCGGGGCGTTCGCGTTTCAGGCGCCGCGCGCGAGCACGTGTTCGAAGGCGCCGTGGGCGAAGTCGATGTCGGCCTCGGTGGTGTCCGCGCCGAGCGAGACGCGCACGGCCGAGCGCGCGCGGTCGCCGATGAGCTGCGCCATGACCGCCGAGGGCTCACTCGTGCCCGCGCTGCACGCGCTGCCGCTCGAAACGGACACGCCTTCGAGATCGAGCGCAGCCACCAGCTCCGGGCCTTCCCACCCGGGAAAAACCAAGTTCGTGACGTGCGGGGCTCTCGCCCGCGGACGAGCCTCGGGCGGCGTCAGGGCGTGCGAGGCCAGGCGTGCTTCGAGGCGATCGCGCAGTTCGGCGACACGCGCGTAGCGCTCGGGCGCCGTCATCGCGTGCCGTGCCGCCACCGCGAAGCCGGCCGCAGCGACCGGGTCGACCGTGCCCGGACGAAGCCCTCGCTCTTGCGCGCCGCCGAAGGTGTACGCGCGGAGCACGCGCTGCGGCTTGCTCACGAGCGCGCCGATGCCCTTCGGCCCGCGCAGCTTGTGCGCGGCGATGGCGACCGAGTCGGCGCCGAAGAGAAAGCTCGGATCGAGCCTCCCGAACGCCTGCACCGCGTCCACGTGGATGGGTACGTTGCGCACGTGGCAGAGCGCGATGGCCTCGGCCACCGGTTGAAGGGCTCCGGTCTCGTGGTTGACCGCTTGAAGACACACGAGCGCGTTCGCTTCGGGCTCCTCGGCGAGCGCAGCCTCGAGTGACGCGAGCGAGATCTCGCCGCCCTCCCGCAGCTCGACGATCCGAAGGCGGGCGAGGCCCTCGCGCTCGAGCGCTTCGCACACGCGAAGCACCGAGGGGTGCTCCGCGCGGCTCACGAGCACGCGCGGGAGCCCTCCCGAAGCGAGCCCTTCGCGACGAGGAAAGGCCGAGCGAATGGCGAGGTTGTTGGCCTCGGTCCCGCCCGAAGTGAGCACCACGTCGCGCGCGTCCGCCGAAGCGAGCTCGGCCACCGCAAAACGTGCATCTTCCACGTAACGACGGGCGCGCCGACCGTCGCCGTGCACGCTGGCCGGGTTCGCCCACGCGTGCCGTCCGGCCTCCATCATCGCCTCGAGCACCGCGGGAAGAGGCGGCGTGGTGGCGTTCCAGTCGAGGTAGACGCGCTCGAGCGTGCTCGCGTTCTCGTTCATGTCGCGTCGGCTACCATCATGGGTGCTCGCTTGGCGACCGTCAGACGAAACACCGCGCCACCCAGGAACATGCCTTCGATGGTGGCGCCCTCGGGCACGAGGGTCACGTCTCCGCCGAGACCGCGCGCGACTCGTCGCGCGATCGCGAGGCCCACCCCGACCCCACCGAAGGAGCGCGTCGCCGAGCCGTCCACCTGGTAAAACGCGTCGAAAATACGGGGCGCGCGATCCTCGGGGACGCCGTCGCCCGTGTCGGCCACCACCACTTCGTAGGTCGACTCGTTCGCCCGCACCGAGATGCCCACGATGCCGCCTTCGGGGGTGAACTTGATGGCGTTGTCGACCAGCTGACCGATCGCGCGCCCGAGCCGATCGGCGTCCGCGTGCCCGGGAAGGCCACCGCGCGGGAGCTCTTCGAGCAACGTGATTTTTCGCTCGTCCACCTTGTCCGCGAACTGCGCGATGGTGCGGCGAACGGTGTCGGCAAAGTCGTAGCTCTTGTGGAAAAAGCGCATTTTTCCCGTCTCGAGCGCGGTCACGTCGACCAGGTTGTCGAGCACGCCGCGTAGTCGCCGGACCGAGTCGTCCATGGCGCGCAAGGCTTTGGCCTGGGCCTTGGTGACGTCGCCCAGCTCTTCGTCCATGAGCATGCGCAGGTAGCCGACGATGGGCGTGAGCGGAGTCGCGAGCTCGTGCGAGACGTTGCGGTAGAACTCGACGCGCAGCCGGTCCATGTCGCGCAGGCGTTCGTTGGCGGCGGAGAGCTCGGCCACCTTTTGCTCGAGGTGCGCCACGATGCGCCCGCTCTGCATGCGGAGACGCTCGCCGGTGGCGTCCGAGAACGACACCATGCTCGGGCGGAAGCCCTTGAGGTACCGCCCGACTTCCTCGGCGAATTTTCGGGCGTCGATGGGCTTTTGCAGAAAGCCGTCGCAGCCGACCGCCAGGCTGGTCTCGCGGTCGCCTTCGGCCGTGATGGCGATGATGGGGACCCGCGCGAGCGCAGCTTCGGTTCGCAGGCGCAGCGTCACCTCGTAGCCGTCGAGACCGGGGAGGTTGATGTCCACCAACACGAGATCGGGTCGCTCGGCGATGGCGAGTCGGACGCCCTCCACGCCGTCGGCCGCATCGACCACCTCGTGTCCTTCGGCGAGCAGCAGCTTGCGCACGAGCAGGCGGTTGCGGGGATCGTCTTCGATGTGGAGGACACGTGCCATGGGAAGCACCGGGGAACGGCGTGGCCGCGTACCGGACGTTCGAGGGTCGAGGCGACCACGAGGCCCGACGGATGGCGGTTTTCTCCGAGCGAGCGACGCGGACGACCGCGAAATCCCTCGAAGGCGACAGGACACGAGCGGCGAGCCGCCCGCGCGCCGTACCCTACCGCGTTCCTGGCGCCGAGGGCGAGGCGTCCGCTACCGACGAACCGGCCTTTCTCGGCTCTTTACAACGTCGGAGAGGCGGGTACGGTGCGCCTGCCCATGCACTCGAAACGCCTCTCGCTTTGGTCGTCTGTCTTGCCGCTCGTGCTCGTCGCACAGGTCGGTTGCTCCAAGCTCACGGCTCCTTCGCAGGAAGAGCCCGTCACGGTGACCAAGGAGCCCTCGCCCGCGGAAAAGGCCGCGAAAGCCGCCGAAAAGGCGGAAGCCAAGCCCGAGGCCAAGCCCGAAGCCAAGCCCGAGGCCAAGCCCGAAGCCAAGGCGCCGCCGGAGAGCCCGATGACCCAGACCGACCTCGTGGTCGGCAAGGGACCGGAAGCCAAAGCCGGCGACGTGGTCTCGGTGCACTACGTCGGCACCCTCACCGACGGCAAAGAGTTCGATGCCTCGAAGAAGCACGGAAAGCCCTTCGAGTTCCCTCTCGGCCGCGGCCAAGTCATCAAAGGCTGGGACGAAGGCGTGGTCGGCATGAAGAAGGGTGGCAAGCGCAAGCTCGTCATCCCGCCGTCGAAGGCGTACGGCGCGAACGGCGCTCCGCCCGTGATCCCGCCCTACGCGACCCTCGTGTTCGAGGTCGAGCTGCTCGAGATCAAGAAGCCGTGACGGCCCGCGGAGCGCTCGCTCTCGTGGCGGCAACCGTGCTCGCACTCGAGGTGGGGTGCGGCACCGGCGCCGTCGTGGTCGAGCCTCCCGAGGCACCGAAGGCTCCCGAGCCCACGAAAACCAGCTCCGCGGCCCCGCCCGCGAACAACGTGACCCCGCCACGCGCGGCGAACGTCGGCGCGGAGAACGCTGGAGCCACGAACGCGAGCCCCTCGTCTTCCTCCACCGCCGCATCCGCTCCCGAGCCGCCGCGCGAGACCCCCAAAGAGGTCGGCGCGCGCCACGTGCTCGTGCAGTACGTGGGCGCCGAGCGCGCTCCCGCGTCCGTCGTACGCACCCGTGAGCAAGCCGAAGCCCTCGCCGAGAAGGTGCTCGTCAAAGCGCGCCGCGGAGAGAGCTTCACGCGCCTCGCGACCGAGTACTCGGACGAGCCCGGTGCAGCCGAGCGCGGCGGTGCGCTCGGCAAGTTCGGCCGCGGCCGCATGGCGCGAGCCTTCGAGGAAGCAGCCTTTCGCCTGAAGGTCGGCGAACTTTCCGACGTGGTCGAGACACCGTTCGGCTTCCACGTCATCCTGCGTACGGAGTGATGCAAAAAAAGCACGGGCTCCCCTTGCCTGCCACGCTCGCCGCCTTGGGCGCGTTCGTGTCGGGATTGCTCTATTTTTTGGCCTTCCCGGGCATGAACATGTGGCCGCTCGCGCTCGTCGCGTACGTGCCCATGTACGTGGTCCTCGAGGGGCAAGCGCCGAAGCGTGCGGCGTGGCTCGGGCTACTTCAGGGCACCACCATGAACGCCACGGGCTTCTATTGGCTCATGGGCATGCTGAAGACCTTCAGCGGTTTTCCGGCGCCCATTTGTGCGTTTTTCGTGCTCGTGGTGGCCGGCTTCCAAGGCGGCCGCGGCGCCATGCACGGCTACCTCTACGCCCGAGCTCGCGAGCGCGGCCTCGCCCGGGCGCCCGCCTTCGTGGCGGCCTTCGTGACGTCCGAACTGTGCTTCCCGGTGCTCTTCACCTGGTACTTCGGGGCGGTCACCCACGAGACGCACGTGCTCTCGCAGACCGCGGATCTCGGCGGACCCATCTTGGTGGGCCTCGTGTTGCTCGGCGTGAACGTGGCCCTCGGAGAGCTCTTGCTCGCCAAGCTGATGCGTCGCGACCCGGAGAAGCAGGTGGTCGCGTTCGGCTTCGCGTCGTTCGCCCTCGCGTCGATCTACGGCGTGGTCCGCATCGCCCAAATCGACGCCCGCGCGCGTGACGCCGAAGAGCTCCACGTGGGCCTCGTCCAGGGAAACCTCGGGCTCATGCAGAAGCGCGAAGACCCGGGCGAGGGCCTTCGTAGGCACAAGCGCCTCACCCAAGAGCTTCGTCAAAAGGGCGCGGAGCTCGTGGTGTGGAGCGAGTCCTCGGTCACCTTCGCGGTGCACGAGAACATGTACCAAGAGTTCATGAAGAGCCGTGTTTCGGCCGGCTCCAACGTGCCCATGATCTTCGGCGCGGTGGTCTACCGTGTGGATCCGGATCGCGAGCGCTGGTTCAATACGGCGCTCTCCTCGAACCTCTCCGGAGACATCACCGCTCGCTACGACAAGCACTACCTCTTGGCGTTCGGCGAGTACCTCCCCTTCGGCGAGGAGTTTCCCGTGCTGCACAAGTGGTCGCCCAACAGCGGCCGCTTCTCGAAGGGCACCGAATACAAGCCGCTTCTCTTCACGAAGAACGGCAAAGAGCACAAAATCGGCACCCTCATCTGCTACGAGGACATCCTTCCGCGCTTCACGAACGCGCTCGTGAACGAAGAGTCCCCGGACCTCCTCGTGAACATCACCAACGACGCCTGGTTCGGCGACACGCTCGAACCGTGGCAGCACCTCGCGCTCGCGAAAATGCGCGCCATCGAGCACCGTCGGTACCTCGTGCGTTCGACCAACAGCGGCGTGAGCGCGGTGGTCGATCCGGTCGGCCGCACCATGGCGCACACGAAGACGTTCGAGTCGGCTTCGCTCGACGCCACCGTGCACTTCATGAGCGGCGGCACCCTCTACGAAGTCCTCGGAGACATCCCCTGGGTGCTCACCAGCGTAGGTCTGCTTTATTTCGCATTCCGAAAGAAGAAGCCGGAAGAAGGCGCTCCGAAGGATCCGAGCGGCCCGAAGGCGAAGAGCCCGGCGAAGACTCCGGACGTGAAGAAGCCCGACGCGAAGAAGCCGGAAACGAAAGACGTGCCTGCCGACGAAGAGCCGGCGGAAGCGAAGAAGCCGAAGGCCGAAGTGGAAGCGACGGAAACGAGCTCCGGCGACGCATCGCCTTCTGCCGATTCGACCGACGCCGACGCCCCCGAGAAGAGCGGGTCCGACGAAAACCCGGCCTAGTTCCCTCCGAACGTAGGTTCGCGAGCCGCGAACGTCAGAAGTCCGCGCCTCGGCCTTCGTCGGACGGCGCGGGAAGCCCGAGCACGCGCTCGGCGAGACGAATCCCGAGCTTCTGCGAGGCCGCCACGACGGCGCGTTCGCGCAGGACGAGCGCCTCGGCCTCGACCGTTCCCGGAGCCAAGGACACGTGCGCCGAGACGTCGCCCGTGTCGAGCGCCGCCTCGGTGGACGGCGCGCGGTACACACGCGCACGACCGACCGCGGTGATGCGAAGACCACGCGCGAGCGGTCGACCCGACGCATCGGCGAGGCCCTCGCCGGTCTCGTCGACCCTCAGAAGCTCCACCTCGAGCATCGGGTAGCCCGTGCCCGGCAGGAGCTCGCCCGCTTCGGCCAGGCGACCCGAGACCGAGCTCGCGAGCGCGTCGGCCGCACGCGCAGCCGGAACCATGCGCTTGCCATGCGTCACGTGAAGACCCCCGCCGGGGCTCGCCGCCCCGTGCGACGCGAGCGGCCGGTAGCCGCACGAGGCCGCGCACGTGAGCGCGAAGGCCACGAGCGTCGCTCCGCCGAAGCGAAGCCTCCTCGCGACCTTCGAGCGTTCGTACGAGCCCGTGCGCGTACGAAAGGTCATGCCACGATGACGTTGACGATCTTGCCCTTCACGTAGATGACCTTCTTGATCGTCTTGCCGTCGACGAAGGCCTTCACCTTTTCGTCGGCGAGGGCGAGCGACTTGGCGGTCTCTTCGTCGGCGTCCACGTCGATCTGGATGGCCGAGCGAGCCTTGCCGTTCACTTGCACGCCGATCTCGATGCGCGACTCCTTCACGAGCTCCGGCTCGAACGTGGGCCACGGCTCGTACGCGAGGGTCTTTTCGCCCCCGAGACGCTGCCAGAGCTCCTCGGCGAGGTGAGGCGCGAAGGGCGAGACCAAGAGTACCAAGGTCTTCGCGGCTTCCTTCGGGATGGCCGCACCGCGCAGCTCGTTCACGAGGATCATCATGGCGCTCACGGCGGTGTTGAAGCGCAGCCCGACGATGTCCTCGCCGACCTTCTTCACGCACTTGTGCACGGCGCGCTTGGCCTCGATCGGGTACTCGTCGACCAGCGGCCCGGTGGCCAGGTTCCACACGCGATCGAGGAAGCGGCGCACGCCCTCGATGCCGCTCGTCTGCCACGGCTTCACGGCCTCGAGCGGCCCCATGAACATCTCGTAGAGGCGCAGCGCGTCCGCACCGTGGCTCTTCACGACGTCGTCGGGGTTGACCACGTTCCCGAGCGACTTGCTCATCTTGACGTTGTTTTCGCCCAAGATGAGGCCCTGGTGAACGAGCCGAGTGAACGGCTCGGCGTGCGTGACCAAGCCGAGGTCGTGCAGAACCTTGTGCCAGAAGCGCGCGTAGAGCAGGTGCAAGACCGCGTGCTCCGAGCCGCCCACGTAGAGGTCGACCGGCATCCACGATTCGTACGCCTCGCGGCTCCACGCCTCGTTCGTGTTCTTCGGATCGACGAAGCGCAGGTAGTACCAACACGACCCCGCCCACTGCGGCATGGTGTTGGTCTCGCGCGCGAACCACTTGCCGTCGCGCTGGAAGAAACGCCAGTCGACCGCGCGTGCGAGCGGTCCGGCCGGATCGGTCCCCGGCTTGAAGTCTTCGAGGTCCGGCAGCGTGAGCGGAAGCTCGGACTCCTCCACCGCGATCGGTTGGTCGTAGCGAACCGTGTAAACCGCACCTTTTTCGCGCGGGTCGCCCGCGCACTCGACCGGGAAATAGATGGGAATGGGCTCGCCCCAGTAGCGCTGGCGCGAGAAGACCCAGTCGCGGAGGCGATAGGTCACGCGCGAGGTGCCGCGGCCTTGGGCGACGAGCCACGCGGTGATGCGTGCCCGGGTCGCTTCGCTCCCCTCGCCCACCACGAGCGGGCACGTGGAGCGGGACTTGGCGTTTTCGCTCGTCACACCGTCGTCGACGAAGGCCTTCTTGGTGATGTCGGGCGTCTTTCCCGAGGCCTCGTCCACCACCGCGACGATGGGCAACGCGTACTTCACCGCGAAGGCGTGGTCGCGCTCGTCGTGCGCGGGCACGGCCATGACGGCGCCCGTCCCGTAGGTGGCGATCACGTAGTCGCCGAGCCAAATCGGGAGCACCTCGCCGTTGATGGGGTTCTTCGCGTAGGCGCCCGAAAAAACACCGGTCTTCTCGCGCGTCGCGTCCGAGCGATCGATGTCGCTCTTGGCCGCCGCAGCCGCCACGTATGCGTCCACGCTGGCGCGTGCGTCGGCCGTGACGATGCGGTCGACCAGCGCGTGCTCGGGCGCGAGCACCACGTAGGTCGCTCCGGGAAGCGTATCGACGCGGGTCGTGAAGACCCGGATCGACACGCCCTCGTGTCCTTCCACCGCGAACTCCACAGTGGCGCCTTCGCTGCGCCCGATCCAGTGGGCTTGTTTGGCCTTGGTCTCGGGCCAGTCGAGCCCTTCGAGGCCGTCCAGGAGCTTGTCGGCGTATTCGGTGATGCGCAGCGACCACTGGCGAATCTTGAGGCGCTCCACCGGGAAGCCACCGACCTCGCTCTTGCCGTCCACGATCTCGTCGTTCGCGAGCACCGTGCCGAGCTCGGGGCACCAGTTGACCGGCATGTCCGACTGCTGGAACGCGAGCCCCTTCTTGAAGAGCTGCAGGAAAATCCACTGCGTCCAGCGCACGTAACCGGGGTCGGTGGTGTCCACCTCGCGCGACCAGTCGTAGCTGAAGCCAAGCATTTTCAGCTGGCGTCGGAAGTTGTCGATGTTCGACGCGGTCGTGGCGCGCGGGTGCGTACCCGTCTTGATGGCGTGCTGCTCCGCGGGCAGACCGAAGGCGTCCCATCCCATGGGGTGGAGCACGTCGACACCGTTCATGCGCTGGTAGCGGCAGACGATGTCGGTCGCGGTGTACCCTTCGGGATGCCCGACGTGGAGCCCGGCGCCCGAGGGATACGGGAACATGTCGAGCACGTACGACTTGGGCCGACCAGGATGACGAACTGCCTCGAACGTGCGGTTCTTCTCCCAGTACGCCTGCCACTTGGGCTCGATTTCGGAGGGCGTGTAGCGGTCTTCCTTCGCGTCCGTCGTCATGGTCCCGCTCTACCACAACGAGCGGCACACGAGCGCCCGTGCGCGCACGGCGAGCACCGAAGACCCGCCTGAACGAAGCGCCTTACGGCGGGGCCCGAGCTCAGCCCCGAGACGAACCTTTCGGGGTCTTGCCGGAGGTCGCCGCGCCGAAAAGCGGGCCGTCGTCGCTGGCGCGAGCCACTTTGCGCTCGAGACGCAAGCGACGCTTCGCGGCGGGCTCGTCCCGCTCGGAGGTGCCCTTCTCGAGCACCTCGAGGGCGAGCGCGGGGGCCTTCTTCACGTGCTCGTACAGCTTCGCGAGCTCGAGCCGCGCCTTCGGGCAATCGACCTGCTCCGTCAAGCGCTCGAAATCGGCGAGCGCAGCCACGCGATCGCCACGCGCCTTGTTGAGCTCGGCCCGTGCACGAAGGGCGGCCGCACCGCCTCCTCGGGCGAGCGCTCGCTCCGCGAACACCATGGCCTCTTCGGGTCGCGCGCTTTTTCCCAAGGTGCGCGCGATGCCCACGAGCTCCGGAGCTTCGAGCCGAGTCTCGTCGAGCGGCTCGCCGTAGAGCGCGACCAGCGCGATCATGGCCTCCACGTCCCACGCGTTGTGCCCGACTACCGCGACTAGACCTCGCGTGTCGCCGGTACGGAGAAAGTGCAAGTAATGGCCGGACACCTCGCCCGAGGGCACGTCGTCCACCCGGACGAACCCGAGCACGTGCTCTTCGAGCCGCGTGAGCTTGCAGGGAATTCCCCGCGCCTGGTGCAATCTGCGTGCGACATGCACAAGATCCAGATGCGGCGGCTCGGGCGGGAGCGGCATGCCGGCCAGCACGAAGCGCGTGCGCAAGAGCGGCATGTCGAAGCTCTTGCCGTTGAACGTGACCAACATCTTCGCCGCGGCGAGTCGGCTCGCCACGCGCGCCAACATGGGGCCCTCTTCGCCGAGCTCACGCACCAAAATCTGCTCGACGACCCAGCCCTTGTCCCAAAACGCGAGGCCGACCAAAAACGCCACGGTTCCGGTCCCGCCCGAGAGGCCGGTGGTCTCGGTGTCGAGAAAGAGGGCGTCGGTCGGGTCGCAATCGGCAAGCGATGGGTCGAGCGCGAGCAGCGCGAGCACCTCGGGACGCGCGGTTCGCGCGGGGGTGAGTCCGACGTGGCCGAACCGGTGCGCCGCAGACAAGCGCCGCGCACGCACGTGCACCGGACCGAGTGGAGTCTCCTCGGCCACGAAGGGCAGCTCAGGCAGATCGACCTCGGGCGGGACGCGCGGAGGCACCGGGCGTCCACTCGCCGCTTCGGACTTGCCGAGCACACGCGCCATGCGGGCCCGCAGCTCGTCCAAAGTCGGTTTTCCTAGGGTAACGGCCTCGCGCACGTCGTCCGTGTGCACTCGCTCACGAGACGAACGGGCGTCGCTGCTCTCTTCCGCCACGCGCGCCTCGACGGGGTCCTTGACCGAAGGCGTCCACGCCACGTCGGGGCGGTCCGTCTCCTCCGAGGACTCCCGCGGCTCACCGTCGACGCGAGGACGTGCACCACCAGCAGGAGCCTGGGCGGGCGCGAGGCGCGAGATACGGCGAGAGAGTCGACCACCGAGGCTCATGACATCTCCAGCCTACCCCTGCACGGATGTCTAGACCAGCAGTGCCTACAGCGCCATGTCGAGTGCGGCGGCCTGGTTCTGTCGAACGGCGCCCTTGGCTGCCGGGCTCGCAGGCTTAGGGGCAGCAGCGGCGGCAGGAGGGCTCGCAAAACCACCGCTTCCTCCGCCTTGAGGAACGGAAGGCATGGGCCCACCACCGAAGCTCTCGGCCTGCGCGACCGCTCCGAGCTGCTCTTGGAAGTCGCGGTCGAGCGCGCGTGCTCGCGGGGCCGCGCTCTTGTTCGGCTCGGCCAAGGCGAGCGACTCGGCCTTCTTGAGCTCGGCCCGACGACCGGCGAGCTCACGGCGCGCTTCGTCGACCCGCCCGGACTCGAAGAGCGCGTTGACCTGGGTGAGCGTGAGCGCGGTCCGGCTCCGCTCGAGACGCGCGGCCACGAAGGGATCGAGGCTCGGATCGGCCGTATTCTCGGCGACCGCGAGCGACAACTGCCCGCCGCAGGACCCGTCCGTACGGTCGACGAGATCGCGATACGCGAGCTTCAGGTCGGCCACGGGCTTCTCGCCCGCGCTGCCCACGGGCACCCGCAGCTTGAGCAGCACGGTCTTCTGCTGGCCCTTCGAGACCGAGCCGAACGGAACGACGATCTTGTCTCCCTCGCGACGGAACGCGCGATCGAAGACCTGGTCCACCTCGACCCCCGGGGCGAGCTTGATCACGAGCTCGCCGTCGCTCGCCACCGACGCCACCAGCGAGTCGAACTCTTGTGAAAAGATGGCCGGGAGACCGGACGCGTTCCGCACGAAGTAGTGACGACCGCTCGCCTCGTTGGCGATGGCGCCGAGGACCTTCTCGTCGAAATCGACGTCGACACCGATGGTCGAGATCGAACATCCGCGATCTCGCAGACGAGCCGCGAGCGCACGCAGGCCGGGCACGTCTCGAATGCCGGAGTTGGTGGCGCCGTCGGACAAGAGGAGCATGCGGCTCACGCGATCGTTCGATTGGGGCACGCTCATGAGCTCGTGCATGGCCTCTTCGAGCCCGCAGGAGATGCACGTGTCACCCCCCAAACGAATGCCCCGGATGCGAGCCTCGACGGAGCGGCGCGTGTCCGGACCGATGACCGTGGGCGGGACCACCACGTCGGCTTTGGTGTCGAAGCTGACCACCGAGACCATGTCGCCGTCGCGCATGCGCTCGACCGCGAGAGCTGCCGCGTTCATCGCGTTCGCGATGCGCTCGCCCTTCATGGACCCCGAGCGATCGATCACGATGCCCAGATTGACCGGCGGAGCGGTGGTCGCGACCTTGTCGCTGCCGGTGACCTGCGCGAAGAGGTAGGTCTCGCCCGAGCCGTTCTGTCCGAGCTTCTCGTGCCCCAGGCGCGCATCGAGCATCAAGGTCTGCCCGGCTTGAAGCTGAGAGCCGCGGTTCGGAGCGCGCTCGGCCAAGTCGACCGCGAGGCTGTCTTTCGCCTCGGCCGTCACCACCGAGGCCCGGTCCGGGAGCGGAACCGCGAGAGCTGCCGCGCTCGACGCCAACACGCACCCCAACGCCACGAGCCCCAAGGTTTTCAGCTTCATCACGCCTCCGGAAGTGCACTCCTACGCGCCGGACTCGGAAACGATCTCGGGCTTCGTCACTTCCGGATCGGGTGCGTGAACCCCAATGGTTTCCAGCAGTTCCCACGAAGGGACGCCGCCCACCAAGACGAACACGGCGTCGTTGCCGAGCGACTCGACCCGCCCGGTCTCGAGCTCCTCCACGCGAATTCCCGATCGCCCGACCGCCCGAAGCACGGTCGACGAGCGAAGCACGAGACGACCGGCGGCGACCGCGCGCTGCACCTCGGCGATGTTGCGCGCCTTGCCTCGCCGAAAGCCCGACGCTCGCGCGATCAGCGTGACCCACGTCCCGGGCTGACGCGCCAGCGCGAGCGCGGCCTCCATGGCCGTGTCCCCGAGGCCCACCACTGCAACCCGTTTGCCCGCGAACGAAGCGGCATCCGCTAGCGCGTAGTGCACCTTCTCGGTCGTCCCCGGCTCGGCGTCGAACGGGACGGTCTTGGGCGTTCCGCGACGGCCGATGGCCAAGACGACCCGTCGCGATCGGAACCTCTTCGTGACCTCGCCCTCCAGGCACGTGACGACGAAGGGGCTCTCGCGCTCCGTTTCTCGCTCGCGTTCGCGTCGCGCATCCACCACGCGATGGCCTTCACGTACGTCGAGACTCCTCACGCGCACGATGCGCTCCCACTGCGCCACGATCTCTTCTTTGGTCGCCTCGGCGAGCCAAAGGTCGCCCTCCACCGGCAACGAGAGCGGGGGATCGTGAACGATTTTCCCCCGCGGAAAGCTACGAATGCTGGCCGCTAGCGTGGCCTGCTCGAGCACGATGCACGAGAGCCCGAGCGCCTTCGCCCGGAGCGCCGCGGAGAGCCCGGCCGGCCCCGCGCCGATCACCACCACGTCCGCGTCGACCTCGCCCGAGCCTTTTTTTCCCAGCGTTGCGTGGAGGTGGGTCATGGCGCGATCCCCCTGCGCGATCGCGTTCTTGATCAGCGGCACGCCGGTGAGGTCGCCCGCCAGATAGAGCCCGGGAACGCGGCGACTCTCCAGCGACTCGTGCACGTCCACGGAATCTTCCACGGCTTCGCCGTCACCGATGGTGAGCGAGCCGTTGGGGCACACCTCGGCGCACGAGACCACCCCGCAGCACTCGTCGGGGCGCGCTACCTTGGCGACGTAAGCCTCGACCTCGAGCACGTCGAACGGGCACACCTCGACGCAGGCCTTGCAACCGAGACAGGTCGTCGCATCGATGACCGGGAGCTTCTTGCGCGCGGAGGCCTGCGGGAGCGCTCGTCTTGCCGCGGGAGCGCGTCGTCGGGCGCGAAGACCGGAGACGACCAGAGCGACGCTGGCGAACACGGCAGCGAGCCCGGCGGGAAGGTACGCGGTCCGAGGCGACGTCACCGGACGGTCGGCCAGCGGACGGCGTCCGAGGTCGCTCGCGAGCTCGAGCGCGGCGAGATGCGCGTCGCCGTGTTGACGCCCGCACACGCCCGTCTCCGAGCGAGGTGCGGCGAGAGCGCTCCGGTGCTCGTCCAAGCACGCGCTCGTCAGGGTCGCGAGGTCGGCCTTCGGTGCCACGCGGCCGGGGAGGCAGCGCGCCGCCGGGTCGTCGGGACGCGAGAGCGCATGGCACTTCGCGCACACCGAGAGCGCGACCAGCGGCACCGTTTGGCCCTTCGGCGAGGGACCCGGAAGCTTGGTCTTGGTCGTCCCGCGAGCGCTCCACGTCGCGACCTCCCCGTCATTGAACGCGAGCGCGTGAAACCCCTCGTGGGCCGGATGGCACGTCGCACAGGTGAGCTTCCCTTCGGCGGCCAGGCGCCGATGCGGCGCCCGCGTGGAGGCGTGCAGCTCGCTCACGTGGCAAGGAGCGCAAGTGACCTTCGCCGTGGGAGCCCCTTCGCCGTGGCACGAGGCGCAGCGCACTTCGGAGCGCGTGTGCGGTGGAGCCAGAGGGCGCTTCTCGACGAGCTCGCCCCGCGCGGCGAGCGTGGCCACCCCGACCGCTGCGCCGACCGCCGTCACGAGAGCGACCCATCCCGTCCTCCGCACGCGCGTGAAGTCACTGGTCGCTCGAGCGAGAGGCTCCTTCATCGCGCCCTCACGACGACCGCCACCACGTGGGCGACGAGGACCACGGCGAAGGCCGCGAGCGCGAAGAGATGCACGGGAACGAGCGACGTGAGCAGCGTTCCCAGGAAGGCTCGTGCCGACAGGGCTCGCTGCTCGACCGTGAGGCGAACGACCGTGCCGAGCCCGCCCAACTTGTCTTTGCCGCGTCCCTCGAGAAGCGTGTCCACGCGTGCGAGCACGGCTCGCTCTTCGGCGCCCACGCTTCGCCCGGAGGCTACGAGCGCGAGCGGGCCGAAGCGGCTCGCGCGATACGGCGCGAGCACCTTGTCGTAGAGCTTCTTGACGACCTCGCTCTTGCCGGACAGCGCACGAAACAGCCTTCGCGAGCCCTCTTCTCGCAGGTCGCGGAGATCTTCCGGCAATGCGCCTTCGCGCTCGAGCTTGGACAGGCGCGAGGGCACGACCACGTACACGATGCCAGCCAGCGCACCGGCGACCACGGCCACCACGAAGAGCGCGAGCGCCGCGTTTCCGGTGGCCGAGCCGAGCCCACGGGCGTGCGCGAGCACGGCGACGGTCGCGAGCGTGCCGAGCGCGAGGTGCGCCACGTAGTGAGGCCGCGTCCGGGATCGCGACGCGTTCTTGCCTCCCGCATCCCGTCGAGGACGCGCTCGTTTGGGAGCCAAGTAGAGCGCCGAAGCCACGCAGAGCGCGAACGCCACGACGCCCGAGACCATCGCCGACATCGGCGCGACGCGAAACGCGCCGAGGCCCACGCCGAGCGCGAGCACCACCCACGGATAGGCGGGCCGACGCCCCTCCGGCACGAGCTCGACGGCCCGACCGGACATCACGCCGGCGCGCTCCGGCTCCAGTCGAACGATGGCCTCGGTCGGACAGGCAGCGACGCACGCGGGACCGTGCTCGAGCCCCTCGCAGAGGTCGCATTTCACCGCGACGTCGGCGAACGTCGGGCTCTCGGACGCGCCTTTGGCAGCCGTTTTCTGGGCGCGTGGAACGATCTGGATGTTCTCCCAAGGGCATCCGCGGGCGCAGTTGCCGCACCCGGTGCAGAGCTCTTCACGGATCTTCACCTCGCCCCGGCCGTCGCGCACGATGGCGCCGGTCGGGCAGTCCTTGAGGCACGAGGGGTTCTTGCAGTGTTGGCAGCTGTTCGGAAGCAGCAGCGGCACCGCGCCCTCGACCGAGGGCACGAGCAGTTTGTCTCCCCTGCGCGTGAGCCTGGGCACCCCGTCGTCGTGGGCGTTCCCGCAGCTCCATACGCAGTGCCCGCAGCGCGTGCAGGCGTCTTGGTCGATGACCAAGAGAGAACGTGCGATCTGCACACGATAGAGATCGTGGACCACGTGGGCCGTGGTCTTGGGGTCGACGACGGCGCGCTCCGGGGCACGGCCACGGGTAGCGCGATCGAGCTCCTTTTCCTGCACGTGCCGCTCGATCACGGCACGTGGGAAAAGGGCGACCGAGGAGGGGCCGGCGGCGCTCAGGGCGAGGCTCGAACGAGCCGCTCGTTCACGAAAGAGATCTCCGCGGCCGAGGTACCCCACCGGAACGAGCTTGCCCTCGTCGTCGGTCTCGCGTGTGGCGAGCAGGCCGTCGAGGACGAGCACCGCGCTCGAGACCGTTTCGCCGGCCTCGTACAGGACCTCTCCGCGCTCGAGCTCGCGATACGTGGCGGCGTCCAGCAAAGCGCCCAGGGCAGCGTCGTCTCGTGCCGAAACGAGCCCCGAGTCGCACAAGCGTCGCTCGAGCAGCCGCCTCCGCACGGCACGTCCGGTCCGCTCGGCGAGCTCGGCCCCGCCTGCGCGAACCAGGGCCCGCTCGAGCACCACGAACGGAACCGACGCCGCTCGCACCTCCGACACCGCACGAGCCTCACCGTCGCGAACCGCATGGGGTCCGAGCAGCGCTTCTTCGCCCACGCTGTCTCCGCTCGCGGCGCGGCGCTTGACCCGGACGAGCCCGTGGCCTCGTCCGAGAGAGAGCACCTCCACCTCACCCGAGACGATCACGAAGACCGAGTCCGACGGCTCTCCAGCGGAAAAAAGCTTGGTTCCCGCCTCGACCTCGAGCAGCGCTCCGGCGGCCTCCACCTCGCGCCGACCTCGCTCGTCGAGGCCCTTCAAGAGCGGCGAGGACCAGACGAGCGCGGGAAACGAGGTCGTCACTCGATCCTCGTCGACGCTTCGGCGAGATCCACCACGTCGATTCGGCGCAGCATGTCGAGCGTCACCTGCGGTCCGCTCGGCCGCTCGCCGCGACGCGCGCGCTCGGCTTCGTAGTCCGCGAATGCGCGAACCAGAAAGGGCGGAAACGAACGAAACTTGAGGCGAGCCTCCACGGTGAACGGCCCTGGGCGTCCGCCGCTCTCGACGACGTACGTGTACTCGAGAGGCACCCCCGGAGGCGCCGAACGCGTGTCGACGATCGCGTCCGGCGCTTTCAAGACGCCGCGGTCGGCGTCGAGGCTGCCCAAGGGGAAATACGTCTCGAAGAGCTCCTCGCCGCCGGAGAGGTTCGAGCGACATTCGCCCGTGTCGACGTCGTAGGGCGCGTCGTCGTAGCGGTCGGCGCGTGTGCGACCTTGACCGGGCCCGGGCTGGCACTTTCCGCGCGCGTCCACGAAACCGATGCACTTCACGCAGCGGAGAAAGCCATTCTGAAGGTTCACGAGGCCCTTGCCACGAAAGCGCGTGCCACCGAGGCGCGGATTGGGGGACCAGTCGGGCACGTCGGGGCCGTCGACGATGTCCGCACCGAACACACCGAGCGGCTTTCCGTCCGCACGAGGGCCGCGCGACTCGAAGCGCCCCAAGAATCCGCCACCGGTGCCCGAAGTCCCGAGGTCGTCCCGAACGTTCACACGCACGAAGCGCTTGTCGGGCAGATCGGCCGCCGGATCGTCCAGGTGCCCGACCTCGTAGACCAGGCTCCCGCGCGCATCTTTCACGCGAAGCTCGATCCACACCTCACGCTCTTGGCTGAACCCCGCCGGCACGCGGTGGCCGGCACCCACATTCTCGAGTGTGACCGGGATCTCGAGCTTCGAGCCCTCTCGCCTCACGCCCCCGAGCTCGAAGCGGAACGTGTGGCGGAGCAAGAGGTCGCGTCGCGGACGAAGCCCCAGCGGCGTACCGCGCGCATCCGTGCCACGCTCGTCCGCGTAGCCGTCCGGAAAAGCGCGCGTGAGCGGAACGTCGACGCTGCTGAAAAAGTGCGAAAAGAGGCTCTGCTTTCTCTCGGAGCCGGGCGTGACGAGGCCCACGGGGTATTCGCCCGGCGCGCGTGACTCGAAGTGCGTGCCCGAAGGACAACCTGCGTTCTGCACGCGATTGTCCGCGCCTCCCGCCGGCGCGGCGCCCGGGAGGCACACGCCCGGATACAGGCTCATGTGGCAGTCTTGGCAGGTCGACGCGCGTCGACCACGCGCCGTCTCGCCTTCGGCCCAGGCACGCCATTCCGAGTAGCCGTTCCGAAGGCGCTTGAAATGCTCACCACGCTCTTTGCCGATCACGTCGGTGCCGAAGAGACGTACGTCGTGGCAGGTGCCGCAAAATTCGCTGGTTCGCCGGTACGCCGTGGCCTGCCCGTCGGAGCGACGGTGCACCACCGGGTCGCCCGCACGCGCCGGGCCGGTGGCGCCGAGCAGCGCGCTCGGCTCGATGCGGTAGCCACTGTTGGAGATGCCCGGACGCCCCTGCCCGTCCTCCGGCCGCGAGAGGAAGACGGCTCCGCTCTGCACCGAGGTCCAGGTCGCGTTGCCCTCGTAGCGAGCGCTCGCTCCGTGCGCCTCCACCGGCCCCACGGTCTCGTGGCACGACGCACAGGAGATGCCCTCGAGCGCCTCTTCGCCGAGTACGTCCACGAGCGGCGCTCGCCCCTTGGACGACCCGAGGGCCGTCCACGCCGGAACCGAGGGGCTCTGGGCTTCGGTCGGAGCATGGCAGTTCACGCACCAGTGCTCGCCGCCGGCTCCCGTCTCGGCCACGCCGCTCTTTTCGTCGACGCACGAATCGGCGCCGCGCTTGCGCAAGAAGCCCGCGCCATTCGGGCATCGGAGATCACGCCCGTTTTGCTCTTCGATCATGCTCTCGAGTGCCCCGAAGAGCGGACTCTTCGCCGCGTGTGCCATCACCGAACGCTCCCACTCGGAGACCTCGCGCGCATGGCACGGAGCGCAGTCGCGTGCTCGCGCCTTGGCGAGCGGAGTGAGCGGCTTGGCCTTCGGAGGCTCGGCCTTGGGCGCCTCGTCTCGTCGGGGCGCGGCGAGTGCCGCTCCCACACCGAGTAGGCCTACGACCATCGGGATCAGCACCCGTGCGCTCGGCACGGTGAAGCCCGCTTTCGCGCGCGCAGGCGCCTTTTCGAGGGGGGCTCGGCTCTGGTCGGGCCTATCGGGTCGAGCCGATTCGGGCGCTCCCGTATGCGGCTGAGACGTCGATCGAGCCGACGAGCCTCGGCCCTCCGGGGAGGACAGTCCTCGCAAACGCTCCACGAGCTCGGCGGCGGATCGAGGGCGCCCCGAGATCGGTGGGGAGAGCAACGCCAACACGAGGCTCTGAAGGCCCGGCTCGAGCGTGCTCGCGAGCTCGTCCGCGAAGGGCGGCGGGTCCGTCTCGGCGGCCTTCTGGGCGTGACGAAGGCCGAGCCCGGAGAACGGATGATTGCCCGAGAGCACGCGGTAGACGATCAACCCGAGCGCGTAGCGATTCGCCGCGCTGTCGCGAGGAGCTCCGTCGCGTACCTCGGGAGAGTCCCAACGCGACGGCCCTTCGACCTTGGGTGTCTCTCGAGACCGGCCGAGCCACGCGTCGAGGAGCGACGTGGCGCGAAGATGCGCTCGCCCTCGAAAGATGCCGATCTCCCGCGGATGAAGCGCCCCTGGGAAGATCGCGGCGCGTTCGCAAGCCGCGAGCGCACGCGCGAGGTCCTCGAAGATCGTCCGTCCGAACGAAGGAGAGCACGCTCGCTCGAGCTCGACCTCCAAGGTCGACTCGTCGGGGGCCAACGTGAACCAAGCGCCGTCGTCGTCCGTGCCACTCGCCACGACACCGAACACGTTCTCCCGACCGAGCTTCGCGATTCGAAGGACGAGCGCCTCCTCTTCTCGGGAGAGCCGGTGAAGCTCGACGCCTTCGACCGTGCGAAAACGGCGCGCACGGCCGCGCGCGGGGAGCTCTTCGACCGTCGCGGGCGCGTGGACCGTCACGGCATGGCCTCCCGTCAGGGCGCCGCGACGGCAGCGGAAGCGGTGGCCTTCGGATCGAGGGCGCTGCGCTCGTTGGCGGCGAGACGGACCTTGTAGGTGACGAGGGCCGCGGTCACGGACAAGAACGCGATGACGAGCACGCCGAGCCAGGTCGGCACTTCACGAGGCGCGCTGGCCGCCTTGTCGATCAGCGCGACGGTGTCGAGGCGCTCGGGCTTCTTTTCGGCTTTTTTCGAGCCTTCCGACGAGCTCGAGCGGCCTTCGTCGCGGACCGTGTCCGGCGCCTTTTCCGACGGGGGCGAGTCCACCCTCGCCGATCGTTCGGTGGTCGTGCCGGGCACGTGGGTATCGGAAGCGCCCCTCGCCGAAGCGCGGGGCACGGGCCCCGTACGTCGTCCTCGAGCGGGCTCGGCGGCACGGAAGGGTTCGAGCGCGTCGATCACCGCACGCGCCGAAGCGGGCCGCTTGTCGGGCTCCTTTTCGAGCATCGCGAAGAGCGTGCTCTCCACTCCACGCGGGAGCCCACGGCGTACGTCGTCGGCCAAATCGGGAGGCTCGGCGGTGCACTGAAGGTTCAGGAGCTCGCGCGGCGAGGCCGAGTGGAACGGGACCTCTCCCGCGACGAGCTCGTAGAACACGAGCCCGAGGGCGTAGAGGTCCGCTCGTCCGTCGATGGGGCGGGCGTCGATCTGCTCCGGGCTCATGTACTGGAGCGTGCCGATGCTCTGCGTGTTGGTCGCGTTGGCCGCCGCGAGCACCTTGGCCACGCCGAAGTCCATCACCTTGAGCCCGGTGGGAACGCCTTCGGCTTCTTCGCCTTCCGCGCACACGAGCATGACGTTCTCGGGCTTGAGATCGCGGTGAACGATGGGGGGCTCTTGTCCGTGAGCCACCTCGAGCGCTTCGGCGATGCGCACCACGTGCTCGAGGGCCTCGGTCCACGGGAGGCGCCCGCGCCTCGTGAGCTCGTCGCGAAGGGTGCGCCCGTTCAAGTATTCGAGCACCATGACGAGCTTGTCGCCGTCTTCGACCGACGCGAGGCTCCTCACGAGGCTCGGGTGCTCGAGGTGAGCGAGGATCTGCATCTCGTTCAAGAAGAGCCGGCGGCCTTCGTCGTTCTTGGTGAGCTCGGGGCGCAGGACCTTCAGCGCGACCCTGCGCTTCGAGAGACGCTCCTCCGCCTCGTAGACCTTGCCCATGCCGCCTTCTCCGAGCAGGCGCTTGACCAGGTACTCTCCGATTCTCTCCATGGCCGTCCCCCTACGTGCGCGCGCCCGGAAGGATCTTCGGGGCGCGCGAAAAAAGAAATTCGTAGTTCCGAGCAGTTAGGAATCGCTCACGAGGCGCTCGCCTCGGCCGCGACTCACTCGAAATGCGGGGGAGCGCCGTCTTTGGCGCACGCGAGCATCTCGGTCATGCCCATGGTGCTCATCTCGGGTAGCTCGTCCTCGCGGAACAGGCGGGCCTCGAGGATCTCGAGCGGATTCTTGGGAGGCTTCACGGGCGGCGCCACGCGGCAACGGACCACCACCGTGATGGCGTGGAAGCGCGGGTCGCGCTCGGGCCGCGAGAAGACCCCGACCACACGCTCGAAGGTGGACTCGACCACGCCCGCCTCTTCGTCCAGCTCGCGCGGGAAGGTCTCGGCCAACGTCTCGCCCCACTCGACCGTGCCGCCGGGAAGCGCCCAGGTTCCCGTGTCGGCGCGGCGAATGAGCAGCCAGCGTCCGTCGTCCGATCGCCCGGCCACCACGATGCCCACGACGGGACGCCGCAAAACGTGCCGCGCGACTTCTTTCACGAGGAGAAGCGCTCCCTTGGGGAGCTTTCCGAAAAATCCGGCCATCGCCCGTACTCTACGGGCTTTTTGCCGTGGTAGAAGCTCGCGGTCGTGAAGCTCGCTACCTTCGTCGAGAACGACACCCAAGTCCCTGCCCTTTTGGTCGACACGAAAGGCGCCCCCGACCTCCTTCATCTGCCGCTCGCCTTCGAGTGGCTCGAGGCCCACGAGGGCCGCGCGAAAGAAGGCGCGAAGGCCCGCTACGGCGAGTCGGTGCTCGCGTTCGTGGAGCGCGAAGACGTGTGCCGTCCCGCCGCCGACAAGCTCCTCGCCGCGGCCGCGCGCGGTGAGCTGCCCGCCGAGCTCTTCTCTCGCGCCGCCGACAAGAAGCTGCTCGCCCCCATCCCGCGACCACCTTCCATGCGCGACGGCTACGCGTTCCGTCAGCACGTGGAGACCGCGAGGCGAAACCGCGGGCTCGACATGATCCCCGAGTTCGACCAATTCCCGGTCTTCTACTTCACGAACCACCAAGCGGTGGTCGGTCCGGGAGAGGTCGGAGTGCGGGAGCTCGCGCGCAATCGCCTCGATTTCGAGCTCGAGTGCGCCATCGTCGTGGGGAAAAAAGGCCGCGACCTTACGCCGACGACGGCCGACGCGCACGTCTTCGGTCTCACCATCATGAACGACTTTTCCGCGCGCGACCTCCAGATGGAGGAGATGAAGCTCTCGCTCGGTCCCGCCAAGGGCAAAGACTTCGCGACCGGCCTCGGCCCGTATCTGGTCACCTTGGACGAGCTCGGCCCGCTCGTCACTCGCACGGACAAGGGCAACGTGTTCGACCTCGGGATGCGCGCCTTCGTGAACGACGTCCGCGTCTCCACCGGTAACGTGAAAGAGATGACCTTCACCTTCGCCGAGATTCTCTCGCGCGTGAGCTACGGCGTCGACGTCTACCCAGGCGACGTCATCGGCTCGGGCACCTGCGGCACCGGATGTTTCCTCGAGCTGAACGGCTCGAAGATCACGCAGAACCAGTGGCTCCAGCCGGGCGATCGCGTCGATCTCGAAATCGACGGCCTCGGCCGCCTCTCGAACACCATCGTCGCGATCTGAACGCGAACGCGAACGCGAACGCGAACGCGAACGCGTGGAGGTCTACGCGCGGCCTCGTGAGACGGCCGGCGCGCTCTCCACGAACGCGATCGCGCGCCGCACCGCCCAGGGCCTCACGAAGCTCTCTTCGTCGAGGCCCTCGAACCATCCGATGTGCCCACCCTGCGAGGACACCTCGATCTCGACCGCGGACGAAGCGTGCGCGAGGCTCCCGCGCACCGTAGAGCCGGGCACCATGGGGTCGTCCGCCGCGTGGAGGACGAGCGCGGGAACGACCACGTCGGCGAGCACGTGCTTCGAGCTCGCGCGCTCCCAGTAGTCGTCGACGTCGCGAAATCCGTAGGTCGGGACCACCACTTCGGCGTCGTAGTCACGAAACGAGCCGAGCCTCGAGAGTCGGCGAGGATCGTACCCGGCGCGCTCGGGGAAGAACCTCGCGAAGGCGAGCGCTTGCCGCACGAGACCACGCATCACGTGGAAGCGGTACGGGAGGCGTGCCGGCGCGTCCATGTGGGGACCGACGGCCGAATAGTCGAGCGGCGCCGAGATGCTCACCACCGCGCGGAGACCTTCGGGGACGCGCTCGCCGAGCTCACCGGCGAGCTTGAGCGCCACGTTCCCTCCACCCGAAAACCCGACCACGGACACGTCGCGAACCCGAACGTCTCGCGCGAGCGTGCGCACCACCAGCTCGAGATCGGCCGTGAGGCCCGCGTGATAGAGCGATGGCGCGCGCGCGACCGAAGCCCCTGCGCCGCGCATCGAGAGGCGCAGCACGTGAAAGCCCGCGCGCGCGAACGCGACCGCCGCGCGCACGAGGTAGCGAGAGCCTGCGTCCCCGCCGATACCGTGAACCAGCACGACGAGGCGTGCTTCGTGGGGCTGCATCCAGGCGATGCCCTCGAGCTCGCCCGCGAAGGCCCCTTGGGTGACGGGAAAGCGCATGGGCTCTTCCTTCGGCGCCCGAAACGACTTGGGCGGGCAGTGCAGCGGAGCCGCCGCGCCGAGCGTCTGAACGTGAGGGCTTCGGAGGAGCCGCGAGAGCGCGAAGGACATGGTGGCGCGCGACTCTACAGCGCCAATCCGCTTAGTTCGGTCGGCTTTCCGCCGATTTGCGTCGCCGTGCTTCGTTGCTCCTCCTCGCCTAGCAGCAGGAGGACTTGTCGTCGCGCCTCGCACGGCTCGCAACTTGGCGAAAATCCTCGGTCACTATGCGGTTCGGCGCTCTAGCCGCCCGCGCGGAGCAGGTCGCACGAGTCTCGAATCGGCACGTGAACGCGACCCTACGAGTCCGGGTAGACCCCTGCTGCACCGCGCAAATTTCAGCGCCATTTCGTGGCTTCGAAGGGCACGAAAGGCCTATTTTTCAGGCACATCGTTAGCACCTCACGTCTGAGTTACGTTTTAGGTAGCCGAGGGGCATTTTCGATCTATGCTCCCGCCCATGCCCACACTCCGGCGCTTCACGGTCGTTCCTCGTCTTCCGCCGACTCTCGAGCCCCTCCGCGCCATCGCGCACAACCTCTGGTGGACGTGGACGCCGTCGGCGCGCGCCCTCTTTCTGCGCATCGACGAGGCCCTGTTCGAGTCGGTCCACGCGAACCCGATCGAGCTGCTCTCGCGTGTGCCGCAGGCGCGCCTCGACGAGCTCGCCAAGGACGACGCGTACCTCGCGCATCTCGAGTCGGTCTCGAGCGAGCTCGAGCGCTACATGACCCGAGACGGCTGGTTCCAGAAGACCTACCCGTCCGCGAAGGGCGCGACCATCGCGTACTTCTCCATGGAGTACGGCCTTCACGAGTCGCTCCCGATTTATTCGGGTGGGCTCGGTGTGCTCGCCGGCGACCACTTGAAGACGGCGAGTGATCTCGGCCTACCGCTCGTGGGCGTGGGGCTCGCCTACGCCGAGGGCTACTTCCGCCAAGTGTTGAACTCCGACGGGTGGCAGGGCGAGCGCTACCCGATCAACGACTGGTCGCGCCTGCCCGTGCAGCCGGTGCTCCTGCCCGATGGCTCACGGCTCGTGCTCGACGTGACCTACCCGGATCGCGTGGTGAAAGCGCAGGTCTGGCGCGTGCAGGTGGGACGCGTTCCGCTCTACCTGCTCGACGCCAACGTCGAAGCGAACGCGGCAGAAGACCGCAGCATCACGGGCCCCCTCTACGGCGGCGACCAAGAGTTCCGCGTGCGCCAAGAGATCATGCTCGGCATCGGAGGCGTGCACGCGCTCGAGGCCATGGGCCTCACCGCGACCGTGTGCCACATGAACGAAGGACATTCGGCCTTCCTCGCGCTCGAGCGGATCCGTCGCACGATGGAGGCCAAGGGCGTCGACTTTCGTGTCGCCAACGAGGCGTGTGGCGCAGGTCACATCTTCACCACCCACACGCCCGTGCCGGCCGGCAACGACGCCTTCGCCCCTGCCCTGGTCTCGCGTTACCTCGAGCCGTACCGTCGCGCGCTCGGCCTCACCGAGGACGAGCTGCTCACGCTCGGCCGAAAGGACCCGAGCGACAAGTCCTCGCCCTTCTCGATGCCGGTGTTCGCGATTCGCAACGCGGACCACTACAACGGCGTGAGCGCGCTGCACGGCGAGGTGTCGCGCTCCATGTGGAAAGACCTGTGGCCGGGCCTCCCCGAGCACGAGATTCCCATCTTTTCCGTGACCAACGGTGTGCACACGCCGTCTTGGATCTCGCGCGAGATGGCCGCGCTCTTCACGCGGTACCTGGGCCCGCGCTGGGTCGACTCGCTCGCCGACCGCGACTTCTGGAAACGCATCCACGAGATCCCCGACGCCGAGCTCTGGGAGACCCACGAGGCTCGTCGTTACCGCTTGATTCAGCTCTGTCGTCAGTGGCTCCGCGCCGCTGCGGAGAAGCGCGGCTCTCCGCCCGCCGAGCTCGCCTCGGCCGAAGAGGTGCTCGACCCGCGAACGCTCACCATCGGGTTCGCGCGCCGCTTCGCGACCTACAAACGCGCCGACCTCCTGTTTCGTGACGTCGAGCGCGTGCTTCGGCTGCTCGGGAGCGCCGAGCGTCCGGTACAGCTCGTCTTCGCCGGCAAGGCTCACCCGCAAGACCGCGGAGGCAAGGAGCTCATCCGCTCGATCGTGCAAGCGGCGAGCGAGCCTCGCCTGCGTGGCAAGGTCGTGTTCATCGAAGACTACGACATGCGCATCGCGCGCGCGCTCGTCTCGGGTGTCGACGTTTGGCTCAACAACCCCCGAAGGCCCCACGAAGCCAGCGGCACGAGCGGAATGAAAGCCGCCGCCAACGGCGCGCTCAACCTGAGCATCCTGGACGGCTGGTGGGCCGAGGCCTACGCCGACTACGGACGCAACGTGGGCTGGGCCATCGGCCAAGGCGAGGAGTACGACGACGCCGCGGGTGACGCGCGTGAAGCCGAGATGCTCTACGACCTGGTCGAGCGCGAAGTGGTCCCGCTCTTTTACGACCGCGAGCCGCAGAGCCGCCTACCGCGCGCGTGGATTCGACGCATGAAGGAGACCATCTCCAAGCTCGTGCCCGACTACAACACCTCGCGCATGGTCCGGGAGTACACCGAGCGCTTCTACGTGCCCTCGTTCGAGCTCTCGCGTCGCATGCGCGACGACGATCTGCGCGGCGCCAAATCGCTGGTCGCTTGGAAAGAAAAGATCGAAAAAGCGTGGGGCGACGTGGCCATCACCGACGTCTCTCTCACCTCCCGAGACGAGCTCGCGGTGGGAGAGTCGCTCGCGGTCGAGGCACGCGTACGGCTCGGGACGCTCGACCCCGCCGACGTGGCCGTGGAACTCTACCATGGGCCTACCGGTGGAGCGCACGAGCTCACCCGCGGCAGCGTGGTGCGCATGAGCCTCGCCGGACGCACCGAGTCGGGCGAGCACCGCTTCCTGGGCCAGGTCCCCACGGTGGAGAGCGGCGCGTACGCGGTCGCGGCGCGGGTCATGCCGTTCAATCCGGAGATGAGCCACCCGTACGAGACGTCGCTCGTTCGATGGGCGTGACGGACCACGCGATCCCTTCGTGAATCGCGAAAAAGGCCCGCGACGCCGACCGGCGCTCGCGGGCCTCTTTTATGGGCCGTGCTCGCTCGAGCGGCCTCGCCGCGCCATCTCCGAAGCCGCGATCAGGGCGCGCAACCTTGGTGGAAGACGTGGAGCGAGTAGGTGTTCGGCGTCGGATTGTACGTGGCGAGCGTGCCCACGCCCGGTGCTCCGGCAATGCCGTACACGTAGGTCGGCTGGATCGGGTAGTCGTTCGTCTGTGTTGGCCCGGCGTCGGCCACACCAGCATCCGCCATGGAGCGACGAGGTACGAACGCCACGGTCGTGCGCGCAGTAGGAGCCGATGGCGTGGCGAACGTCGCGAAGAGTGTGTTCTCGTCGCTGAAGGCGAGTGGGCCTGCGAGATTCGTGTAGAGCGGGCTGCCTGGTGCCGGGTACGTGACGTAGTCGAGGAAGTCGGTCGACGAGAAGGTGGTGTCCTTGTCGTCGTCGAGCAGCCACGAGATGCGCACGCCGTTGGAATTGCCATTGTACGGCATGGCCTGGAGGGTCATCGGCCAGGACATGGCCACGGCGCCTTTCGGGCTCACCGCGAACTGCCCGTTCGCGTACGAATAGAAGACGTTGTTTCCGGCCGGAATCGCCTGGTCGGGCCCCTGTTGAGGCACGGCCGTGCCTGCGCCGGTCAAGAGGGCGAGAACGGGGGCGGCGACACCGCTCACCGCGCGAAGCTGCACGATGCGATCGCCGGAGGTGACCATCAAGCTCGACGGTTGAAAGCTCGCCGTCTGAAGAGAAATCGGAAGAGCGAAAGGTGGCTCGGCCACGGTAAAGGCGTATCCGGCCACGCTCTGCCCGAGGAGGATCTTCTCACTCGACACGGGAAAGGCCACGTTGGCGGCCTGGCCGTTGTAGGCGACGAGCTTCGACTCCGCGCGAAGCTCGGTCACGAGTCCACGCGTCGGGACATCGAGCCAGGCCATCGCCAACCTTCGCTGCGTTCCGCCCTGAAGCTGCCCGACGAAGTAGACCCGACGACCGGACGCGAACAGATACTGCGGAGGGAACGGCACGCCGGAAATCGAGATGGCCGTCTTGGTGGGGCCGGATTCCTGGAGCGAGTACGCGTAGACGCCCGACTGCGTGGACACGAAGACGAACGGAAAAACCAGCGCCATCGCCCGATACGGACCGCTCGCATTGAGGTTGTCCGCGAGGGGAAATTCTTCGTGAAACGGCACGGCAGTGGGCGCGCCGCACTTGTTGGTGGCCGTGTCGCATGCCGCCGCCTTGCAGCGGTCGGCCTGCGGGCAAACGTCGTAGAAGCAGCGGCCAATCGCGGTGTCGCAGCGCCCCTTCAAGCACCCGCTCGACGGACACTCGTCGTCGCGGCTGCACGTGACCCCGTTGCCCGCATCCACCGCAGAATCGGTCGACACATTCGAGTCCGGCAGCATGCCGTCGGGCTGCTCCGTGGTGTTGGTGGGCGCAGGTCCGCCGGCATCCCTGCCGATGAGCGTCTCGTCGAGGCCGAGCGAGCAGCTTGCCGCTGCGGCGACGACGAAGGCGGCGAGCGCGAGCGCGCCGGCGAAAGATCGAGCCTTCATTCGAAGGTGCCTCCGAGCGAAATGGACGAGGGCGAGAGGGCGACCTTCGCTTCGGTCTTGCCCATCGGGAGCAACACCAGCGTGACCCCCGCAGCAGCCACCACGATGCCGCTCACGACGGCGACCGTGCTCCAGGTCGCGAGCCCGTTCGCGTGATCGTAGGCCTCCCGTGTGGGACCTGCGTTGTAGGCGTCTGCGGCGCCGTTGGCCTGCAAGCCGAGTACGATCCCACCGAGCAGCATCGCGCCTCCCGTACCGGCCAGGACGAATCCCACCGGCTTGAGCGGCAACGCCGAGGCGGGCGGCGGCGGCGGCGGCGCGAGCGGCGGCGCAGGCGGCGGCTCTTCGACCTTCGGTGGTGGAGGCGGTTCTGCGGCCTTCTTGGCGGCCGCGAGCTGCGCTTCGTCGATCTCGATCGGAACGACCTTGCCCGCATCGAGCGCGACGTCGCGCCGCTCGATGGGATACCCGACCGGGCGCACGGTGAGCACGTGTGCTCCGGGAGGCGCGTGAAGGCGGGCCGAACCACTCACCTCCGTGAGGCTATCGAGCTGGATTTTCCAGCCCGCAGGCACCGTGACGGCAACCACACCCAACGTCTTTTCGAGCGACTGCACACGCTCTTTCGCCGTCTGGGTCTGCTTGGCATCGAGCCCGGGGAGGTCGAGCGAACGCGCGAACGCATCGGCCGCACGCTCGGGCCTCCCGGCGCTGTCCCAAGCGAGCGCGGCGGTGAAGAGCGTCACGGCGTGAGGTCGGATGGCAGCCGCGGACTCGAAATGGAGTGCCGCCTCCGCGTAGCGCTTCGCGCCGAAGGCCTCCGTTCCCATGCGGTATTGCGCCTTCGCCTCGTTGGTCGCGTCGGGGCTCACCTCTTGGGCGTGTGCAGCGGGCGCTAGACCCAGGAAAAAAGCCAGTCCCAGCGTGATCCCGACGTGTCGAATCGACGCGTTCCGCATCCGTACCTCCACGCTCGCATGGTGACACGTCTTCGGCTCGACCGGCGAGCAAATGGCTCGCGCTCGCGCCCCGACGGACGCTCGGTCTCGCTCAGTAGGGACTCGTGGGAATGGCAGGCGCGGCGGGCGCGCGCGGACGACGCTTCAAGGTCAGTTTGATCGGCGAGGGAGTGTTCTCGTCCACCTTGAGGACGCCGTCTTCGTAGCCATCGGCGCGAAAGGTCAACGTGACCGGCTTGCCCGTCACCGGTTTCGGGACCTTGGCGCCGGGGCCGAGCGCAGTGGCTGGCTGGCCGTCGACCGAGAACGTCGCCGTGGCGGGGGTCACGTCGAGGTCGAGCATCACCGTCTCGGGCAGCTCGAGCTCCGGAGCAGTGACGCTCGCCGAGGCCTGAGCCGAAGCGCCAGAATCGACCGCGATGGCCATCGAGGGGACGGGCTGGGCCGCGCCACTCGCCGCTGGAGCTGCCGAACTCGAAGCCTTCGCCGAAGCGGAAACTTCGGTGGTCGGTGCGCTGCCTGGCGGCGACGCCGATTTGCCTTTCTGTACGAAGAAATACGCGCCGCCACCCAACAGGGTCGCGAAGATGACGCCTATCGCGATGCCGCCGATGACGTTGTAGTTGGGACCGTCTTCCGCCGGAGCGGGCGCCGCAGGATGCTGCCCGGAGGCGCCTGGCCCAAGCTGGCCGAGCTGACTCGGATGGGATGGCTGCGAATACCCGAGCTGACTCGGGTGCGACGGCTGCGAGTACCCGAGCTGACTCGGGTGCGACGGCTGCGAGTACCCGTGGGCGCCGGGATGCGACGACTGCGATTGGTCTCCGCGCAACACAACTTGTTGAACGCCGCTCGCCGAGATGGCGCGCGGTCCTCCGCGGCCCGACGGCGTCATGCCCGAGACGTCGTCGCGGAGGTCGGGCGTGGACTGCGCCTGCGCGCTACGGATGCGATCGCGTCTCCGATCGATGCGCTCGCCGATGCGTGCCCGCAGCGCCTGTGCCACGTTCGCTTGCGTGACGACCGGCCCGCTCCGAGCGAGCCATTCTTCGAGCGCCACACGCAGTTGCTCGGCCGTCTGGAAACGTTGCCGAGGCTCGGGGGCGAGCGCGGTCATGACGATGCGCTCGAGCTCGGGCGGATAGCCCGGCGCGCGCTGCGAAGGCCGCATGTACGCGCCCGCCATGAGGTTTTGCATGATCTGCAGATCGTTGTCCGCGCGGAACGGCGCAATCCCGAGGGTTGCCTCGTAGAGCACGCACCCAGCGGAAAAGATGTCGCTACGCCGATCGGCAATGCCGCCGACCTGCTCCGGCGCCATGTACGCGAGCTTGCCTTTGATCTGCCCCGCCGAGGTGTGCTCGTGCAGTTGACCGAGCGCCTTGGCCACGCCGAAGTCGGCCACCTTCACGTTGCCGTCGGCCGAGACCAAGATGTTATGGGGCGAAAAGTCGCGGTGCACGACGTGGAGCGGAGTGCCGTCTTCGCCGACCAGCTCGTGGGCCGCATGGAGGCCCGCGCAGGCGTCCGCCACGATGCGCGCGACGACGCGTGCATCGAGCGGATAGGTCTCGGGACCTGCAGGACGAATCACGCGGCTCAGCGAGTCGCCGTTCACCCACTCCATGGCAAGGTACAGAACGCCGTTCTCTTCGCCGAGCTCGTACGTGTCGCACACGTTGGGGTGATGCACGTTCGAGGCGATTCGCGCCTCGTCGAGGAACATGCGCTCGAACTCTTGCTCACGCGCCAGGTGCGGCAGGATCGTCTTGATGGCGACCAGCTTGGTGAATCCTCGCTGGCCGTGTTGGCGCGCGGCCCACACACGCGCCATACCGCCCCGAGCGATCGCCACGAGCAGCTCGTACCGACCGAGGCGCATGCCCGCGGTGAGCGCTCCCGGCTCGTCGAAGCCGTCGTCCATGGCGAGCTCTCCGGCCATTTCCTTTCGAGACGATACACCCCACGCGCCGAAAACGCATGCCTTTCCCACGGGAAAAGCGGGCCTTGGCGCGAGTGGTCAGCGGGGCGTGCGCAACGCTTCGCGGCGACGGTTGGCGTCGAGCAAGAACACGAACGCCTCGAACGCCGCGGAGAGCGGCACCGGCTCATCGTGCCGCGCAGCCCGAACGAGCGCGCGGAACACGAGATAGCGCGGTCCTTCGAGGCCGAGCAGGTACGCAACC
Source organism: Polyangiaceae bacterium (assembly GCA_965225775.1). Taxonomy (GTDB): domain Bacteria; phylum Myxococcota_A; class Polyangia; order Polyangiales; family Polyangiaceae; genus JAAFHV01. The sequence continues at coordinate 1,863,003 of OZ245328.1, forward strand.
GTGGCCGGATCCTTCGGCGCGCTCTGGCTCCCGAGGCTCGCTCCGACCCCGGCCAAGAGACGTGACATCGCCACGTCGCAAGCCAATACGGCGGCTTTTGCGTCTTTTCGCGCGAGGTGGCCCTCTGCGAGCTCGACCGCACGACGCTCGGCCTGCGCGAAGTGATGGCGGAACGTGAACGCTGGCGCATCCGTCGGCAGCGCTGGCGGGCTCGGGACGGGAGGAAGCTCCGAGACCGTCTCGATGCGCGGAACGCGCTCACCGAGCGGAGGAATGCCCTCGGGCCGTTGTACCGAGAGTGCCGTGCTCACCTCGGCCGTGCCGAAACGAACCTTCGGGACAGCTCCCGAACCCGACCTTCGACTCGGGTCCGACGTGGGAACCTGTGCGTCGTCGCCCTCGAGCTCGTCGTCGGGGAGCGGCTGCTCTTCCGGGAGGCGAATGCCGAGCGACTCGATGGGCACGAAGTCGTCCGATGGAACCGCGCCTTCCATTGGGTCGCGTGTGCGATGCGCTTCGACGAGCCGCGCGCCCAACCCCCCCCCGTGCTCGACCGGAGCCGCTTCGGTCGTGGCCTCCGAAAAGGAGACCGAGTGAACCGGAGCGTCTTTGGTCTTCACCGCGTCGTCTTGCGGTGTGGCTTCGACCATGGACTTCAGGACCTGCGCGATACCGCCCGGGTCTTCCATGATGCCGAGGAGCGGCCGAGTGTCGAGCTCTTCGCCTTCGTGCGCACGAAGCACGAGACGCGTGATGCGCTCGAGTCCCTCGAACACGCCCTCACCGGTCGTGGCCACGGTGCCGAGCGACGGCGCGCCGTGCGCGTTGAACCTGCGCTCGAGCTCGTCGATGGGTACGAGATCCGAAAGATCCCGCTTGTTCCAGTGGAACGTGTGGGGCAGGTCTTCGAGCGGACGGTTCAGCTCGGCCAAGTTCTGACGAAGATCGTCGAGCGCCTCTTGATTGGGCTCGAGCCGCCCTTCCTGGGAGTCGGCGACGAACACCACCCCGTCGACGCCGGACAGAAGGAGCCGTCGCGTGGCGCCGTAGTAGAGCTGACCGGGCACCGTATAAAGCTGTAGGCGCACGGTCATGCCCCTCACGCGAGGCACGCGCAGAGGCAGAAAATCGAAGTGCAGCGTGCGATCCTGCTGGGTCGCGACGCTCACCATTTTGCCCCGATTCTCCGGCTTCGTCGACGCGAAGAGGGTCTTCAGGGTGGTCGTCTTTCCCCCGAGCCCGGGCCCGTAAAAGACGAGCTTGAAGGACAGCTCGCGATTGTGCGGGTTCAACGTCGGCATCGTGTCGGTGCCGAGGTTAGATCAAAACCCGTCTCGATTGGGTGCGGATCGGCGTTCGAGACCGTTCTTCGAACGAGAGTTCCGTCCGCTGGCACGTGTCATCGGCTAAGATTCGAGTCGATGCGTGGGCTCATCGATTTGCACAGTCACTGGGTGGTCGGCATCGACGACGGCGCGCGCACCCCCGACGAGAGCCGCGCCATCCTGGTCGGGCTTCATCGCGCGGGCTTCTCCACCGTGATGGCCACACCGCACACGCGGCCGGGCATGTTCGAGAACGACGCGGACGGACTTCGCGCGGCGTACGCACGCACCCTCGAGTCGCTCGGCGACCCGACCGGTTTGCCCGAAGTAGGGCTCGCCAGCGAGCACTTCTTCGACGAGCTCGTCTTCACACGGATGCGCGCCGGGCAGGTGCTTCCCTACCCTCCGCTTCGCGGTCGTCCGGCAAAAAAAATCCGTCCGATTTTGGTCGAATTTTCCCCGAACGCGTTTCCGGGCAGCATCCAAACGCGCTTTTTCGATTTGCGCCGCGTGGGGCTCTCGCCGGTGGTCGCGCACCCCGAGCGCTACCAGCCCGTCTGGGAAGACGATCGCTGCCTCGACCCGCTCATCGACGCCGGAGCCTCGCTCCTTCTCGATATCTGCGCACTCACCGGCAAGTACGGTCGCGCCTCGCAGAAGGCCGCGGAGAAGCTGGTCGACGAAGGCGCCTACGAAGCCGCATGCTCGGATGCGCATCGCCCCGAAGACGCCGAAGCGACCGCTCGCGCGATCGAACGACTGGCCGAGATGGCAGGCCAAGAAGAGGTCACTCGGCTCTTCGTGACCGGCCCCACCAAGATCCTCGAAGGACGTGGAGCACCTCTCGTTCCCGCGTGAATCGTGAGCGTTTCGAAATTCACGAAACTCGGCGCGACGTCCGCAAGAAGGTCTTGTAGGGTGATGGCCCTCGGAGCACTGGGTCGAGACCGCTCGCGCGGGCACGGACGACGCCGATAGGGAGGACTGACATGGCTGAGAAGATCGCGGTAATCGGGTTGGGGTACGTGGGGCTTCCGGTCGCCCTCGCGTTCGCGAAGGCGTTCCCCGGCACGGTCGGGTTCGACATCCACCAGGAGAAAGTCGCCGAGCTCCAGCGCGGCTACGATCGCAATCACGAGATCTCCGAAGAAGAGCTCAAAGCGAACCCCATCAAGATCACCTCGAACCCCGAGGACCTGAAGGGCGTCACCTTCTTCGTGGTGGCCGTCCCCACCCCGGTCGACCAGAACAACGTGCCCGACCTCACCCCGGTCGTGAAGTCGTCCGAGACGGTCGGCAAAGCGCTCACCAAGGGCGCGGTCGTGGTCTACGAGTCCACCGTCTATCCGGGGGTCACCGAAGACATCTGCGGCCCCATCCTCGAGAAGGTCTCCGGCCTCTCGCGCGCCGACTTCAAGCTCGGCTACTCGCCCGAGCGCATCAACCCGGGCGACAAGGAGCACACGCTCGAGCGCATCACCAAGGTCGTCTCCGGCGAAGATGCCCCCACCCTCGAGCGCGTCGCGGCCGCCTACGGCGCCATCATCACCGCGGGCATTCACAAGGCCCAGTCGATCAAGGTCGCCGAGGCCGCCAAGGTGATCGAGAACACCCAGCGCGACCTCAACATCGCTCTCATGAACGAGCTCGCGCTCATCTTCGACCGCATCGGCATCCGCACCGCGGACGTGCTCGCCGCCGCCGGCACCAAGTGGAACTTCCTCAAGTTCCGCCCCGGTCTGGTCGGCGGTCACTGCATCGGCGTCGACCCCTACTACCTCACCACCAAGGCCCAAGAGCTCGGCTACCAGCCCGAGGTCATCTTGGCCGGCCGCCGCATCAACAACCACATGAGCGCGTACATCGCGCAAAAAGCGGTCAAGATGCTCATCAACGCGGATCGCTCCGTGAAGACGGCCAAGGTCGGCGTGCTCGGTCTCACCTTCAAGGAAGACTGCAACGACCTCCGTAACAGCAAGGTGCCCGACATCCTCAAGGAGCTCGAGACCTTCGGCATCAAGGCCATCATCCACGATCCCATCGCCAACGCGCCCGAAGCCGTGCACGAGTACGGCCTCCACCTCGCGGCCATGGACGACTTCAAAGACCTCGACGTCCTCATCCTGGCCGTCAGCCACAAGCAGTACCTCGACCTCGGCCAGTCGAAGCTGCAGAGCCTCGTCCGCGAAGGCGGCGTGCTCATCGACGTGAAGAGCGTCCTGGATCCCCAGAAGGTCGATCGCAAGCTGAGCTACTGGAGCGTGTAGTGTCCGAAGACTCGTCCCCGCGCGGTGACGCTCCCGAGGGAGAAGCGCCGCGCGGGCTCTTGCGCCGCAACGCCGGCAAGCTCGTGGCATCCGCCGTCATCACGGCGAGCATTCTTTACGCGCTTCAAAAAGGCGGGCTCACGCTCATCCCGAAGGGCGTCTCGTTCCAGCACGTGCGCTGGTGGACGCTGCCGGCGTACGCGGTGATGTTCCTCGCCATGACCTGGTTCCGCGCGGTCAGGTGGCGCTTTCTTTTGCGCTCGTTCGTGCCCATCACGAAGCGTCGCGCCTTCACCATCTCGTGCATCGGCTTCGCGGCCATCTTGCTCCTTCCCTTCCGCTTGGGCGAGCTGGTCCGGCCCTACATGGTCCGAGAGCCTCGCAAGGTGAGCCTCTCCTCCGCGACCGGCACCGTGGTGGCCGAACGCGTGGTGGACGGGCTTTTCTTGAGTGCCATGCTCGCCGTGGCGCTCGTCACCGTGCCGCACCTCGATCCCCTGCCCGAGCAGGTCGTGGGTCTGCCCATCCGGGTGGCGCAGGTGCGAGCGAGCGGCTTCGTGATGCTCGCCGTATTCGCGGCGGCCTTCACCACCGTGTTCGTCTTCTACTTCGCGCGGGACTTCGCTCGTCGCGCCACCATGGCGGTCTTCGGTGTGGTCTCGAAGCGCCTCGGGGAGAAGCTCGCCGGCATCGCGGAGAAGCTCGCCAATGGCCTGCACGCCTTCGGCAACGGCCGGGACGCAGGGGGATTTCTCTTCGAGACCACGGTGTACTGGCTCATCAACGCCTGCGGCATGTGGCTGCTCGCGTGGGGATGCGGCGTGGTCCACGCCGACGGCTCGGCCATCACCTTCGGCGAGAGCTGCGCCCTCATGGGCATGCTCGGCGTGACCATCCTGATTCCCGGGCCCCCAGGTTTGCTCGGCGTGTTTCAGGCGGGAATTTACGCGGGAATGAGCATGTATTTCCCGGAGAGCGTCGTGGTCGGTGCGGGCGCCGCCTACATCTTCATGCTCTACGCCTCGCAGCTCACCTTGAGCACTCTGCTCGGTGGCTACTTCTTCTTCACCCACAAGAACGAAGTTCAGGAAGCGATGGACGCCGGCGACAAGGAGAGCATGGCGCCTCCTTCCGCCGTCGGCTGACGCGCCTCGTCGCGAACGCCGCACGAGCGCCTCGAATCCGAGGCCCGAGCGCCGCGCTCTCGAGTAAGCTTCGCACGCTTTTTCTGCGACGGATGTGCGCGAGCACCGTCGTGTCCACGGAGGATTCGATCATGCGTTCTGTCGTCTTCGGTGCGGGAGCGTTCGCTCTCGTGAATGTGCTCGTTGCGTGTGGGGCTCCCGCAGGTCAGCTCGGCGAGGCCGTTCGACCGAACGCGGCCACCGGACACGACGCCATGGGCGAGGCCAACATCGCCGCGTGCGCGAAGGCCGTCGTCGGAGAGCCGCTCGTGGTCGACCTCAAGTCGAACGAGCGATCGGACCTCGAGGTCGCCCTCAAGGACGGCGTCGCCGTCGTCTCGTTCGACTGCAAAAACTTAAAGGTCCTGAAAGGTTGCAGCGCCCCGGGCAGCTACCGCTTCGCCGGCGTGACCCGCAAGGAGGACGTCGTCCGCATGACCAACGCGGACGAGCTCGCCGCGAACCTCCCGCTCACCGGCGCGCACCTCGCAGGTGAGATGAAGCGCGGCTCGACGCTGGATCTCGCGCTCGTCACGGTGGGCAAAAAGCGCACGACCGCGAGCGAGATCACGCGCCCCGAGCTCCAGGGTGGCGGCTCGTGCGACGCGGCGACCCACGTCGTGCGCGGCGTGTACGTCGGCGCCTTCGCCCTGGCGACCGGGAGCGAGGGCGAGGTCAAGGCTGTTGCCCAGATCTTCGGCGCGGGCACCAGCGCGCAGAGCGCCTCGGCCAAGAAGACCGAGGCCCGCGACGGCGATCTCGAGGCGTGCCGGAAGTCCTCGCCCGACGCCAACGAGCCGCCGGCCCAGTGCGCGGCGGTGACCCGGCTCGAGCTCGTCCCACTCGTCACCGCGAAAAAGTCCCCTGACGACTCCTCGAAGAAGGAGCCCCAGGCCGACACCCCCTCCTGCCCGTCCGGGTTCGCGTGGGACGGCAAGAAGTGCGTCTCCGGAAAGGCCGCGCAGAAGGCTTGCGACAGAGACACCGGCACGAAGGAAGAGTGCGCGACGGCCTGCGACGCGGGGAGCGCCGAGAGCTGCTACAACCTCGCCGTGTACGCCTCCGAACCGCGCACTCTCACGGGCCACGACGGAAAGACGCGGACGAACCGCCTCCCCGCCCCGAACCCCGACGCGGCGCTGCTCGAGAAGGCCTGCACGCTCGGGCACGGGTTCTCGTGCACCCGCGCGGCGAGGGCCTACGAGTCGAAAGCCAACAGCCCGACGACCACGGACGCCGACCGCGCGAAGGCGTTCGCGACCGCCACTCGGCTCGAATCCGCCGCGTGCGATCTCGGCGAATCGTACCCTTGTTTGTCCATCGCCGAGGCCTACGATCCGAGCTCCGCGGAGCGCCCTGGCCTCACGAAAAGCGCCGACAAGCACCTCGCGTTCACCCGTCGCGCCTGCGATCTCGGCCTCGGCTATGCGTGCGGACGCCTCGGCGACATGCACCGGGACGGCAAGGGCGGCGCCAAGGAGGACTCGATGCTCGCCATCGCCGCCTACGAGCGGCAGTGCTCGTCCGGCGGGTACTCGGACGGTGAGGGCTGCTACAAAATCGGCGCAATCTACGCGAACGGCAAAGGTGTCCCGGCCGACAAGGACAAGGCCATGCCCCACCTCGATCGCGCGTGCAACCTGCACAACATGTTCGCATGCATCGCGGGTCGCGACCTCGCGCTCGAAGCGAAGGACACGACGCGCGCGCGCTCTTTCCTCGAGCGCGGCTGCACAAAAGACGTGCGCGGCTGGGACACCTGCCTCGCGCTCGGCGAAGCCTACGAGAAGGGTCAGCTCGGCCTCCAAAAGGACTACGCCAAGGCCGCGGAAGCCTTCGAGCTCGGCTGCGCCAAGGGCGCGTGCGGGCGCGCGGGTGACCTTTACAAGTCCGGTGGCCCGAACCTGCAACCCTCGGTCGACAAGGCCATTCACTCCTACGCTCAAGGCTGCAATTCCTGGGGCGAGCCCAAGTCCTGCACCGGCCTCGAGACGATGCTGAAGTCGAAAGGCAAGAAAGAGCTGCTCGAGTTCTACACGCTCCGCTGCGAGGTCCGCGGGGACGCGCGCGCCTGCGTGAAGCTCAAGGCCGCCGGCGGAACGCCCAAGGACGAAACCGTGAAGCAGTACGCGGAGTTCGCGAAGTCGCAATGCCAGACGCAGCACTTCGGCGACGATTGCAAGCTCTGGAGAGACCTCGGCGGAAGCCCCTCCGCCGCCGAGCTCGCGCAGCCCACGCGTGAGGCGCAGCAGAAGAAGGCCGACGACGAGCGCAAGAAGGCCGCCGCGAAGAAGAAGTAGTCCGGCGGTCCGTGCTCGAGGAAGGCCCGCGCTCGCCCCTCGCTCCGAGGAGGTGACGCGGGCCTCCTCGCGTTTCGGAGGCTTACCCATTTCTTCGCCACGAACTTGGCCCGTGCGCGCCGAGTTCGTTAGCGCTCGAAGCATGCCGGTCACGTCGCCGAAAGCGCTCTCGCCCGATCTTCGGAAAAAGGTGTCGAACGTCGGCCTGCGCCTCGCGCTCGCCGCGGCGGGACCTGTGGTGGGCACCGTGCTCGGGCTCGGCGTGGCCGCGGCCATCGTGTTCTCCGGCCTGGAAGCGACGGCCAAGGCCTCCTACGACTCCGCCTACGGCTACGACCGCACGTGGAACGCCGCGCTCCGCATGGTCCGCGTGGACATGGGACTCAAGGTGGTCGAGAAGGACGAGGCCTCGGGCTATTTGCTCTTCGAATACAAGTCGAGCGAGTCCGGCCAGAAGGCGACCAGCGGCTCGATCGAGCTCATCCGCGGACGGGAAGACTCCCCCGTCAAAGTGGTGGTCCAGCTCCCGCAGATGCCTCGCTACCACGAGCAGGTCTTGATCGACGGCCTGGCCCGCAAGCTGCGCGCCGAGTACGGCGACCCGCCCACGCACACACCGAAGAGCGAAAAGAAGCCCGAAGACGCAGGTGCAGGCGACGCCGAGCCCTGAACGCCTCGGGACGAACAAGCGGTCGAGCCTCGAAAGCGAACGCGGCGTTCTCGAGAGAGACTCGCCGCGTTTCGTCGTGATACGTCCGGCCGGAGCCGTCGTCGGTCAGGAGCCGGGCAAGAGCGCCGCCGTCTTGGCTTTGGCTTGGCCCGCGCTCGGAGCCGCCTTCTTGGCCACCGCGTCGTCGGAGCCGGGCGCCGTCACGTCTCCACAGCAGCGAAAGCCGAGCTGGTAGAACGAGAAGTGCTCGTAGTGTGCGGTGGTCATGGGGCGGCAGCGCGTGCGCACCGGGCCCCAATAGCCGCCCTTCGAGCCGCTCTTGTAAGGAGTGCCGCTCTCGTTGACGACCCACTCGTCCACGTTGCCGGCCATGTCGGCGATTCCGTAAGGGCTTACACAAGCCTCACGCGCCCCCGAGGGGTCTCGCTGATCGAGCCGAGCGAACTCGGCCGCGCGACGCTTCGGGTCGAACATGGCCGCTTCGTCGGGCTTGGGATGCGGCTTGTCGATGTTGCAGGCCTCGGCGTTGCGGGCGAAGCCGTAGGGGTACGGAAGACGCTCTTGGCCTTCGCACGCGAGGGTCCACTCGCTGTCCATGCAGAGGCGCTTTCCTTGGGCCTTGCAGGCGTCGCGCGACTCGTACCAGGTGCTCCCGACCACCGGCTTCTCGCCGGCCTTGTTCGGGTACTCGAAGCGATCCATGCAGAAATGCTTGTGCACGGTCTTGGCCTGACAGGGCCCCGTGGGCGCGAACTCGGCGCAGCGGAGCTTCGTCTCGGGGTCGAGCCAGCGCAGGCATCGCTGCTCGAGCGCCGGGCAATATTCACCTTCCACTTCGACCATGCCCACCGGGCACCGCGACGAGTCGGCGTCGACCGGCGCGGGCGTGGTCGTGAGCTTCAGGCCGTTGGCCGCGAAGCCCCCCTGCTCTTCCGCGAGCGCCGCCGAGAGCGGCGCGAGGCTAGTTGGGCCCTCGGCGCCAGGCTCGGAGAGCCCGGGATCGGCGTGGGCGATCCCCTCGGTCTGCGTTTGTCCAGCGCAGACGGAAACAACAATGATTCCGAAGACCAAAGCACCAAACTTCGAGCGCTTCATGATGTCTTCCCGCTCCTTCGCGGTTTTGCTTTGATGAAGAAAAGCAAAACCCTCGCCACTCGTTCTTGACCTAGGTTCGAGCTTTGCGTATCGCGCGCACCACCCCCGCGCTTCAGAACGAGCGCAAGATAAATCGGCGCAATTCGCAGTTCGAATCGTACAAACTGCACTTACATCTGGCCACCTTTTCGCACACGAGCATGCGAAAGTGCACGTAATTGCTGCGCGTCCGGTTCGCCACACGCGTGACAGTCGCGCGGTTCGCTTGACACACGCCTCGCACGAACCGTCAGCCCCACGACACGGCCGCCAGAGGGCACGCGCCGCGCGTGAGCGCTCGCGCCGAGGTGTCTCGGCGAACGCACGTTCGCGCTCCGGGCGAAGGCTACGCGCCGCACTCCCCTACGTGCCGCTCTCGACGAGGCTCCGCCCGACTCAGGGACGACAGAGCGCGGAGAGTCCGCGATCGTCCACGTCCGAGTCGAGCGTTCCTCGACCCGAGCATCCGCGAAGGCACTGCGCCACGGAACGCGGAGAGGGCACGCAGCGAATCAAGGCTCCGTTCACGCAACGCGCGTCGTCCGAGTCACAAGCGCCGTCGGGTGCGGGGGCGAGCACGGGCAGGCTTCGCGCCCCCGGGGTCACGCACAAGGCCGACTCGGCGCCTTCGTCGATCACGGTGGGCATGTCTTCGACGAGGCAGCCGCTCTCGCACTCGCCGGCGGCAGCGTACGGGCAGGTGCAGGCCTCGCCACGATCACACGAGGCCGGCAAGTGGGCGGTCAGGGAGCGCTCGAGGCGGCCGTCCCGACAGCGCAAGAGCCCACCCGGGCAATCGGTGCCCCCGAAGTCGATACGTTTTTCGCGGATCTCGCGGCGTTCGTCTTCCACGGCGCGGGTCAAGCAGCCCCGCTGACAGCCCAAGCTGCCGGTGGCGAGCCCCAAGAAGACGAGCCCCCACAAAAGCGCGACGCCCGCGCTCCTTCGGCCGGTGGGCCTGGGAAGTCGCGGGCGTTCGCTCACGGTCCGACCTTCAGCTCTCGATGAAGCTCTTCAGCTGCTTCGAGCGGCTCGGGTGGCGCAGCTTGCGCAGGGCCTTCGCCTCGATCTGACGGATGCGCTCGCGGGTGACCTCGAAGTCCTGGCCGACTTCTTCGAGGGTGTGGTCGCTCTTCTCGCCGATGCCGAAGCGCATGCGAAGGACCTTCTCCTCGCGCGGCGTGAGGGTCTTCAGGACCTTGCGGGTCTGGTCGGCGAGGTTGTTGTTGATGACAGCCTCGGCCGGGGACACCACGCTCTTGTCCTCGATGAAGTCGCCGAGATGCGAATCTTCCTCTTCGCCGATGGGCGTCTCGAGGCTGATGGGCTCCTTGGCAATCTTGAGGACTTTCCGCACCTTATCGAGCGGAAGCTCCATCTTCTCGGCGATCTCTTCCGGGGTCGGCTCGCGGCCGTACTCCTGGACGAGGTAGCGCGAGGTGCGGATGAGCTTGTTGATCGTCTCGATCATGTGGACCGGGATACGAATCGTCCGAGCCTGGTCCGCGATGGCGCGCGTGATCGCCTGACGAATCCACCACGTGGCGTACGTGCTGAACTTGTAGCCGCGCTTGTACTCGAACTTGTCGACCGCCTTCATGAGGCCGATGTTGCCCTCCTGGATGAGGTCCAGGAACTGAAGGCCGCGGTTCGTGTACTTCTTGGCGATCGAGACGACGAGGCGGAGGTTCGCTTCGACCAGCTCGGCCTTGGCGCGCTCGGCCATGCGCTCGCCTTCGCGAATCTCCGAGTAGGTCTCGCGGAGAGCGCGGATGTCGAGCTGGAGCTCCTCTTCGACCTTCTTCAGGTTCTTGAGGGCGGCCGAGTGGTTCGAGAGAACCTCTTCCGGGGCTACGCCGTGGCGGCGCTTGAACTTCTTCTCCGCGGCCACGTCACCCTTGGCGGCGCGCGCCTCCTTGCGGAGCTGGTCCATGTCGACGCCGGTGCGCTTCTCGAGCTCGGTCGAGCCGCTCTCGGCGCGCTCCACCTTCTGGATGAGCGTGCGCAGCTTGAGGACGATCTTGTCGATGGTCTTCTTGTTGAGGCGCATCTCTTCGAGCGTCTCGACCATCTTGTGGTGGTTGGCCGCGATCTCGGTCTCGATGGCCTTTTTACGGGTCGCCGCGACGGTCTCGCGCTGCGCGACCAGGTCCTGTCCGACCTTGTCGAGCTGCTTCACCTTGTCGATCGAGCGGAGGACGCGCTTGGCGGCCTCTTCCTCGTCGAACTCTTTTTCTTCGTCATCGCCGTCGCGGATGATCTCCTTGACGCGGACCTTCTGCTTACGGAGCTTGTCGCCGAGATCGATGATCTCGCGCACCGCCACCGGCGAGTTGAGGATCGAGCCCAAGATCTGGTGCTCGCCCGACTCGATGCGCTTCGCGATCTCGACCTCGCCCTCGCGGGTGAGGAGGGAGACCGAGCCCATCTTCCGGAGGTACATCCGGACCGGGTCGTTCGACTTCGAGTAGTAGCTCTCGTCGTCTTCTTTCTCGCGGCCGTCACGGGGGACGTTCTTCTTCTCCGCCGCTTCTTCTTCGACGATGCGCTTCGGGGCGATTTTGACCTGCGTCGCACCGTCGACGATCTCGATGTCCTCGTTGTCGAGAACGCCCATCACGTCGTCCATTTGGTCGACCGCGACGTCGCCGGGCATCGACTCGTTCACCTCGTCGTAGGTGAGAAAGCCCTTCTTCTGGCCGCTTTCCTTGCCCGCGGTCTCTTCTTTCCGGTCACGGTTCTTCGTCGCCATTGCCCGCCTTCTTCCACCAGCCCCACGGTCGTTCGGGGCGGTCAGTGCTCACGCCCCTCTGAAATCTTCGCTCTCGCGCGCGAAGGCCGCGACTTATCGGGTCGCCGCCTTCATCTGAGCTTTTTGTGCCGAGCCTGCGCGATCAGGGTCGCTTCCCTAGCGCGCTCGGCCATCGTTTCAAAGTCGTCGTCCGCCTTGTAGTTCTCCCGCGCGAGATTCTCCGTCTCTACGATGCGGAGGAGGCTCTTTAGCTTTTCTGCGTTCCCGAGCAAGTATCCTTTTGCTTCCGCTTCGGACTCGTGTTGCGGCCCGCCCAGCCTGGAACCGACGAAGTCATGGAAGATTGTATCGATTTGCGCAAGAAATTCGCTCACATCGAGACGTTTCGCCGACGAGTCCCAGGCGTTCCGAAGCGCGACGATGACCCGCACGGAACCGCCGGTGAGCAAGTTCTGCTCGAGCGTGCTCGAGACCTCCGGATCGTCGAGCAAGGTCGGAAACTCGATGAGCGCGCCCAGTATTTCTCGGCGCTCGGCTGCACCGGCAACTCGTGTGGGAATGCGCGCCTCCTTCGGGCTCACCGGGGGCGGAGGGAGCTCGCCCTCTTCGGGCAGGCGCGGCCGAACCGGCTTGGGGGGCGGCGGGGGCAGATCGGCCACGGCCTTTCGAACGCTGGCCTCCAACGCGCGAAATGCGTCCGGGGAGCGCACGAGGTCGAGCCGCCCCGCGAGCTGGTCCGCGTAGGACTTATGCATCGCGCGCACCAGAGGATCGGTGTCCGCGCGAAGGATCTTGGCGACCTCCGTCACACGGCGCGCACGCTCGTAGGCATCGGATTGGGCAAACGAGGCGTCGAGAAGGTTCTCGAGCTGGTAGGCGCTGAGTCCTCGAGCTGCCGAGACGAGGTCGACGATGGCGTCCGGGCCCCGCTCGCGCACGATTTCGTCCGGGTCTTTGCCCTCGGGCAAGGTCGCCACGCGGGTCTGGAGACCGGCCTCGTTGAGCGGCTCCTGCGAGAGCAAAACGGCTTTTTTTCCCGCGCTGTCGCCGTCGAACAGCAGCACCACGTTGGGTGCGAATCGTCGGAGGAGCTTCGCTTGCTCGTGGGTGAACGCCGTTCCGAGGGGTGCCACCACGTTGGCCACGCCGCGAGCGTGGAGCGAGACCACGTCGAAGTTTCCCTCGACCACGATCGCCTCCGAAGCCGACCGGATGGCATGGCGAGCCGCGTGGATGCCGAAGAGCATCGCGCCCTTCGTGTAAATCGGGGTCTCGGGCGAGTTGATGTACTTGGCCGGTTTGTCGTCTTTTTTCGGCTCGGACGGGTGCGGCGCGAGGGCGCGACCGCTGAAGGCGACCACCCTGCCCTGCGGGTCGACCACCGCGAACATGAGGCGATGACGGAACCGGTCGTAGTGGCCGGCGCCGGTCGAACGGGGTGCGAGCAGGCCGGCGGTCTCGGCCGTGAGCGGCGAGATGCCTTGGGCGCGCAAGAACTTGGCGAGGCCGTCCCACTCGGGCGGGGCGTAACCGATACGGAAGGCTTGGAGCGCCTGCTCGACGTCGGCGTCTCCCGACCCGCCGGCAAATCCTGGACGAAGTCCGCGCCGATCGAGCTCCGCCAGGGCATACTCGCGGTCCGGGTGCTCACGCAGCTGCTGCTCGAAGAAGACCGCCGCCAGCTGGCTGACCGAATAGAGATCTTCTTTTTGGCGCTTCTGGCGATCGACCTCGGTCGGCGCGACGCGGCTCTCTTCGATCTCGAGCCCGATGCGCTCGGCCAGTGACCGCACCGCTTCGGGGAAGGTCGCGCCCTCGATACGCATGACGAAGTCGATGGCGCTGCCCGACTCTTTGCAGCCAAAACAGTGGTAAAACCCGCGATCCGGGTTCACGTGGAAGCTCGGGCTCTTCTCCTTATGAAACGGGCAGAGCCCCACGAACGAACGTCCGCGGCGCTTCAGCGAGGGCACGTGCTCGCCGATGACGGCGAGGATGTCCGTGCGCTCGCGGACGGCGAGGATGGTTTCGGGCGAGATCACGAGCGGGTAACGGACTTACCGACCGCACCGAGGTGGGTCAAGGCCGACGGAGCCTACCTCGTCGCTTACCGCAGAAACGACCCCCGCGGTTCGAGTCGTCCGAGGTCGACGAGGCGCGGTCGAAAGCGGCGCGAATTGCGCACGGGAAAGGACCGGGAAGACTTGCCTCGGAGCCGTACGCGCGCTTGAATCCGTCCCTTGTCTCGCGCAACGGAAGATCTCGAAAGCTCCATGGCCCCGCGAGTGGAAACACACTTCGTCGAGCTCTACGCGCGCGCTCGCGCGAAAGTGCCGGTCAAGGTCCGCCTGACCGGAGGGCACATCTGCGACCGAAATCCGTGGGTGACGGTCGCGCTCGTGGCGCTCACGGCCGGTCTCTACGGCATCTATTGGCTGTTCTCGCTCTCTCGCGAGCTGAAGAAAACCACCGAACACCCGAATCTTCACCCCTACCTCGACCTCGCGCTGATGCTGCTCTCGGGTGGCCTTTACGGCATCGTGGTCATGCACCGGCACGCTCGCCTCATTCACGGCGTGTCGATGTACTTCGATCGCTCGCACCCGGATCGCTCGGGCGAGATCCTCACCTTCGGGCTGGGGGCGCTGGTCTCGTTCGGAATCCTCGGGCTCTTCGGGGTGCACGCGCTGCAGCGGCAGATGAACGACCTCGGCTTCCTCGCCGACGAGCGCATGGAAGAGCGCGCCCGCCGCGGCGATCGCAGCTCGGATCGTTTCCTCGTCTGAGTCCCGGATTTGCGGTAGGCGCGCGGCGCGACACACGATCGTCACGCGAATTCCGGGCCGATTGAGACCCCCTCGAGTGCGCGCTTCGTGGTAAGCGCGCCTTCATGAGCGACGTCACCCCGGCTTACCTCGTTCTGGCGGACGGCACGGTCTTCGAAGGCGAAGGCTTCGGCGCTTCCGGCATCGCCGTCGGCGAGGCGGTCTTCTCCACCGCCCCCACGGGCTACGAAGAGTCGCTGACCGACCCTTCCTTTTACGGGCAAGTGCTGGTCCTCACCACGCCGGAGATCGGCAACGTAGGCATCAACGGCGAAGACGCCGAGTCGCGTGACGGCGCGCCCACGGTGCGTGCACTGGTGGTCCGCCACCTCTCGAGAATCCCTTCGAACTACCGCGCGAAAGAGTCGCTCGGGGACTGGCTCGCACGCCACGGAGTGGTGGGCATCAGCGGGGTCGACACCCGCAAGCTCACCCACCACTTGCGCGAGCACGGCAGCCAAAACGCGGCCATCGGCACGGCGGACATCGAGACGCTCCGCACCCGCGCGCGAGAAGCTCCTTCGATGGCGGGGCAGAACCTGGTGCCCTTCGTGACGCCGAAATCCTCTTACCGCTTCGAAGAAGGCCGTGGGGCCTGGGCGAGCGGACCGAACGCGACGGCGACCAAGCGGAAGCGCGTGGCGGTCTACGACTTCGGCACCAAGAAGAACATCCTGCGGCACCTGGTCGACCTCGGATGTGACGTGACCGTACTGCCGGCCACCACGAGCGCCGACGACTGCCTCGCGCTCGCTCCCGACGGAGTCTTTCTCAGCAACGGACCGGGCGACCCGGCCGCCGCCACCACCGAGATCGGCATCGTCCGCGACCTCGTCGAACGCGCGAAAGTGCCCGTCTTCGGCATCTGCCTCGGCCATCAGCTGCTCGCGCTGGCGCTCGGCGCGAAGACCTTCAAGCTCAAGTTCGGCCATCGCGGCGTGAACCAGCCTGTGATGGACACGGCCACTCAAAAGGTCGAAATCACCGCGCAAAACCACGGATTTTGCGTGGACTCGAGCACCCTCCCGGAGGGCGTCTCGGCCACGCACGTGCACCTCAACGACCGCACCAACGAAGGCCTCGTCACCCGAGGCGGGCGCGTTGCTTCGGTGCAGTTCCACCCCGAAGCCGCAGCAGGTCCGCACGATTCCGCGGGCTTCTTCCGCCGATTCCTCGAGGCCATGGACGCCCACCAGGCGTGAAAGCGGGCCGCGTCCCTCTTGCGCGTGTAAGTCACTCTGCTACGTGATGGGGGTGGACTTACGACGTGTCTTCTTCGGAGGACTTCCGTTCTTTCTTGCGCTCGCGGGGCTCACCTTCGCGTGCAGCGATTCGTCCACCAAGACCTCGCGCACGCCGGTCACGCCGGGCGCCGATTTCTACGTGGAAGAAGAGCCGGTCGTGCCGAACGAGCCGGACACCATCAACCCCAATGGGTTCCAAGCGGCCGAGCGGCCGGCGCCTCCGGCCCCAAAAGACGCGGGCGCGGACGCCGACGCAGCGACGGACGCTCGCGCACCGGACGCGGGAGCGACCGACGCCGGACCACCGCTCAAAGTCTATTGCACGTCACTCTCTCCGGGCGATCTCGTCATCACCGAGTTTTTGATCTCGTCGCGCTCGGGATCGGGTGACGACGGCGAGTGGATCGAAGTGTCGAGCACCAAGACGTGCACGCTCAAGGTGGACGGCCTGGTCATCGAATCCCCACGAGGCACCGCCTTCGATGCGGTCACCCTGCCCGCCGGAACCGAAGTGCCGCCGCTCGGGAAATTCCTGGTCGCGGGTTCGGCCGTGCGAGCGTCGGCCTTCGGCCTCCCCGAGCCCGCCTACTACTTCGCCGCCACCGACGTTCTCAAGAACGACGGCGACCGCCTCTCACTCCGTCTCGGCACCACGGTCATCGACCGCCTCGACTACCCGGCCTTCTCGAACGTCACGCCCGCCCGCTCGGTCGCCTTCCCCAAGGACTGCCCGTCCACGGTGCGCGGCGACTGGACCCGCTGGAGCCTCACCTTCTCGACCTACGCCGCGGGCGCGCAGCGCGGCACCCCAGGACGCGACAACGTCGACGTTGCCTGCTACTAGAGGCCCGACACCTCGGCCGACGAGCGGCCGCGCGTCGATTTTCGAGCGTTTTTGCCGCGGTTCGCTCCGTTCGCCCTCCCCCGAGACGCGCACGAAGCGGCCCTCGCCGAGCGCTCGATCGTCGCGGTCCACGAGTCGAATCGGGACGCTCGCCCGAGCCGGCTCTCGCGCCTCGTGATTCGCCGTAACCCGGCAGGACCGACCCTCATGCCCACCACCCGCGACACCGACAAGACCATCTACTTCGTGAGCCTCGGCTGCCCGAAAAACCGCGTCGACTCCGAGGTCATGCTCGGCGTCGCGGCCAAGGCCGGTTACACCCTGGTCGACGAGCCCGAAGGCGCCGAGACCATCGTGGTGAACACCTGCGGCTTCATCGGCGAGGCGAAAAAAGAGTCGATCGACACCATCTTCGAGATGGCCGAGCTCAAGAAGACGGGCGACTGCAAGCGCCTGGTGGTCTCGGGTTGTTTGTCGCAGCGCTACCCGACCGAGCTGTCCTCCCAGATGGCCGAGGTCGACCATTTCCTGGGCTCGAGCGACATGCTGAAGCTCGGAGACGTGCTCCGCGGAGACGCCGAGCGTGTGCTGGTGGGCAACCCGGCCGACTGGGTCGTACGCGCCAAAGATCCGCGCGTGCTCACGCAGAGCCGCGCCAGCGCCTACCTCAAGCTCGCGGAAGGCTGCAATCGGACGTGTGCGTTCTGCACGATCCCCGAGTTCCGGGGGAAGCAGCGCTCGCGTCCTGCCGCCGACATCCTCCGCGAGGCGCGTTCGCTCGCGAAACAAGGAGTGGTCGAGCTCAACCTCATCTCGCAAGATACCGTGGCCTACGGACGCGACCTCCCCAAGGAAGAACGCGTTTCGCTCGCCAAGCTGGTCGCCGACGTGGCCGACGTACCAGGAATTCGCTGGGTTCGCGTGTTCTACCTCTATCCCGAGACGCTCGACGACGCGCTCGTGGACGTGCTCGCGAACCACCCGCGCGTGGTGAAGTACGTGGACATGCCGCTTCAGCACGCCTCCGACAAGATGCTGAAGCTCATGAAGCGCGGGCACGGCATCGGCCGTCAGCGCCGCGTGGTCGAGCGTCTGCGCACGGCGATCCCCGGCCTCACCTTCCGGACCGCGTTCATCGTGGGCCATCCGGGCGAGACCGAAGAAGACTTCCAAGAGCTCTGCGACTTCGTCACCTGGGGCGGCTTCGAGCGCCTCGGCGTGTTCCGCTACTCGGACGAAGAGAGCGCCAAGAGCTTCTCGATCGACGGCAAGGTGCCGGAAAAGACCGCGCAGAAGCGCGCTCGCGCCCTGATGACCCTCCAGCGGAAGATCGCCCGCAAGGCGCAAAAGCAGCTGGTCGGACGAGACCTCGAGGTACTCGTCGAGGGCCCGAGCGAAGAGCACGAGTTCGTCATGCAAGGCCGTCACGCCGGACAAGCGCCGGAGATCGACGGCCACGTGTTCCTCTCCGGTGGCGACGCCAAGCCCGGTGAGCTTCGCACGGTCACGGTCACCCAGGCGAGTGACTACGACCTCGTCGGCGAACTGCACGAGCCCACCGGTCGCGTGCCCAAGCCCAAGCGCGTCGCACTCAAGGTGCTCGGCTGACAACCGATGAGGCCTAGGCGCCAACTCAGTTGGCGCAGTTCGTCGAAACTGTAGGCAATTCAGGGGTCTTCGGACGGCACGGAGAGTGCTATTCGGTTGGCGATGGTCCGCTCTCGTTCCGCGACGCGCCGTGGTCTTTTGGTGGCCCTCGGGCTCGCCATTGCTCCGCTCGGGCTCGGACTTTCGAGCGCCGCATGTGTGAGCCCGACCTTGCCCTTGCCTCCTCCCGAGACGCCCATCGTCTCGCAGGGGTCGGCGCTCAACCGTTTCGTGCTCACCGCCGGCAAAGGCGGCGCGAAGGCGAACGCCTTCATCATCACGATCAATCAGAACCCGACCATTCCGCGAGAGGAGCGCGTGGCGGGCACTCAAGCCGAGGCCGACGGCTCGTGGCGGGTCGAGCTCTTCGCCGAGCCCGGAGACCGAATCGACATCACGCAGGAGAGCGGCACCGAGCGCTCGCCGAGTTTGTCGGTGACGATTCCGGCGCGCTGATCGTCGTCGGAAACACGCACGCGGTGTCCGTTTCGGCTATGGTCCGCCCTCGGACTCGATGGGGATTCTCGCGCGTTTTCGATTCGTGACCCGACCGCGCACTCGGCCAATCGCTTTCGCGCTCGTTCTCGGGCTGTTGGCAGCCGTGGCTCGCCCGAACGAGGGGGTCGATCCTGCGGCCCCTAGCCCGTCGGTCGCCCTCGCCAAAGCGCTGCGCGCCCGAGGCCTCGACGCGGCCCCCGAAGACGTGGCGTGGGTCGGCGGCGCGGGCGGGCGGCATAGCTCGCTTCGATCGCTGCGCGCCTCGGACATGGCGCTCGTACGCGCGCGTGAGCTCGACGCCGGAGATCTGCACGACGTCTACTTGGTCTTCGCGCGACGCTCGCCCGAGGGCGTCTTGCTCGAAGTCGGAGACGTGCGCGACCTCACGCATTCGGCGGGCATCGACGAGAGCGCGCCTACGGTCTCGGGCGAGGTGGCGGCCTACACGACCTCTCTCGACGGCGTGGTGAAAGCCGTGCACGTGCTCGACCTTCGTGGCCATCCGAAAGAGAGCTACGCCGACTTCACTCGCCTTCAGCGGCTCCAGGCCTCGGGCACCGAGTGGCAAACGACGGGGCTCTCGCACGGCGTCGCGCACGACGTCTACGCGCTCGAGACGGAGGCGTCGCAGGCTTCGCTCGCTTGGAACGGAGCCTCGCTCGAGGCCTCGCTCGACGGAAAAAAGCTGGTCGTCGACACGAACGCGCGCAAAGCCGTGAGCGGCGCGGAGCTCGTCCGCGTCACGCTGGGCGAGAAGGGTCGACCGGCGGGCCTCGTGCCGTGGGCGGTCGACCGCGTACGCTCGGTACCGGCCTTCGGCGACGACAAGATGCAGGTCGTGAAGGCGGTCGCGTACACGGCGCTCGACTGGGTGAAGCGCACGAAGAGCGGCGTGGTGGGCGACTCGTCCGGCGCCGCCGAAGCCGCGAGCGACCTCGAGAGTCTTCCCCAAGGGACGAACGGTCCCATCACCAGCACGTCGGACCCCGAGGTGGGCTTTCCGCCCGCGCCGATGGATCCGCTACTGAAGCCCGCACTCCCGAATGAAGGCGTGTGGATATCGCTCGACAAAGATCCCTTCATCACCGAAGTCCCGGGACTGCCTACCCCCTTCGTGCAGAGCTTCGTGCGCACCGACCCGAACCGCACCGGCACGCGCGTGTACGTGACCTTGTGGGATTCGCGCGTGATCGGGCTCCACATGGAAGCGGGAACGGTCGAACCGGTGAGCGCCACGGGTGAAGCGGGACCGGGCACCATCCCTCGCACGCCCGAGGTGATGCGCACCGTGGTCGCCGGCTTCAACGGCGGCTTCCAAGCGCAGCATGGCGAGTACGGCATGCAGGCGAACGGCATTCTCTACCTGCCGCCGAAGCCGTACGGGGCCACGGTAATGGAGCTCCGCGATGGCACCACGGCGATGGGCTCATGGCCGAGCACGACCGAGGTTCCCGACGAGATTCTGAGCTTTCGCCAGAACCTCACCATGTTGGTCGAGAACGACAAATGGAACCCGTGGAACCGCACGTGGTGGGGAGGAACGCCTCCCGGATGGCACGACACCATCCACACGACCCGCAGCGGCCTGTGCCTCACCAAAGAAGGATTTTCCGGCTATTTCTACGGCGTCGACATCTCCGCGGAAGAGCTCGGTCGAGCCATGCTGCGCGCGCGCTGCCGCTACGGAATGCACCTCGACATGAACGGAGGCCACGCGGGCTTCGAGTTCTATGCGATGGCTCCGCAAGCGAGCTACGAGCCTCTCGGGCGTCCGCTGCAGACCGACTGGGAGTACGAGGGGCAGGTGCGCGACCTCCCGGACTTCCGCTTCCGTGCGCGACGCATGATCCGCAGCATGGGGCACATGAACTTCCCGCGTTACGTCCGGCGTGACGAGCGCGACTTCTTCTACTTGACCGCGCGACGCGTACTCCCCGGTCCGAAGCTCGGTGGCGGGGCCGCGGGCGAAGGCGCCTGGCGCGTGAAAGGCCTTCCGCAGCACGGATTTCCGTACGCGATCGCCACCACCACCGTGCACCCGGAGAGCGCTCCGAACGTGAAGCTCGCGGTGCTCGAGATCGATCCGAAGGCCGTGCAAACCAAGGCCGCGGAGACCGAAGATCCGTCCACGGTGCTCGTGCTTGCGCCGCGCCTCCAAGGACCACGCGAGGCCGGAGCGCGCGCGGGCGGTGAGCTCCGTTTGGTGCTCGACCACGGATTTTTCGCGGTCGTCTCCAAGGACAAACCGGCGGAGAGCGTGCTCCTCGAGGGCAGCGCGCGCCCTTCGGACGCGACCCGCGCGCTCGTCGGCGTGCGCGACGAAGACGGCGTGCTGCTTTGGGTGGAGGTCGCCAAGGACGAGCCCAAACGCGCCGAGGCGATCGCGGCCGCGGACGCCTTGCTCGCCAAAGCCGGCGCGTCCAAACGTATGCATCTTACAGGCGATACGGCCGCGCTGCTCGGGGGTGGGCTCGGGCTCGACGGCGAGCGCGATCCCCTGCCCCACGGTCCCGCCGCGGTGCGCCTCGTGCGGAAGCCCATGCCGGGAGGTCGGGCCTACTTCGAGTCGACGCCGATCGTGGACGTCTCGGTGTGGCGGCCGCTCCAAATGCAGCGCGTGAGGTATTTCGGCAAGCCGAAGCCGGCCGTGAGCGCAGCCCCTGGAGGGCCAGGATCGCCCCCGCCGGGCTCCCCAGGATCCCCACCGCCGAGCGGTCCGCCGTAAATGTGCGCCCGGAAATGGGCAACGCCCGCCCGTTTTCGCTAGAATTGTCGCTCGTCACTGGGCATGACTGGCGCTAGCATGCGCGCCCACCGAGCCGGCTCACCCACGAGTCGCTCGTTTTCCCGGGTCGAACCGCCGAATCCCGGCATTCTACGCGTTTCGCGTTTCGAGAGAGTCTTCATGTCAGACGAGAACAAGAGCGGCACCGACCTCGACATCTTCGAAGGCCTCGGGAAGAAGAACGCGAAAAACGGAGCGGCTTCGGCAGCTCCGCCCCCGCCTCCGTCGGCCATGCCGAAGGGGCCCGAGCCGAAGAAGACTCTGCTCGGGGTCGCCATTCCTCAGCCGCCGCCCCCGCCGCCGAGCGCAGCCCCGCCGCCTCCGCCGCCCGTGAGCGCAGCCCCGCCGCCTCCGCCGCCCGTGAGCGCAGCCCCGCCGCCTCCGCCTCCTGCCGCCAGCGTGCCTCCGCCCATCCCGGGCACGGCCTCGTCGCCTCCTCCCATTCCGGGCGCGGCCAGCTCGCCCCCGGCCAAAGCCGCCCCCGCCCAGACGCAGCCGATGGTGCGCCCGTCGGCTCCGCCGGCGCGTAAGTCTCTGCCGGCCATCTCGGTGCCCCCGGTCAAGCCGGGCAGCACCCCGCCCGCCGCCGCGGAAGCGAAGCCGGAGAAGCGCTCGAAGAAGTCGGGCGGCGGCATCGACATGGACTGGGACGACGAGGACGAGGCGACCCACGTCTTCGACAAGGACAAAAAAGACGACGACGATCCGGACGCGACCGAGATCTCGGACAAGGGTGCAGCTTCGCTGCCCGATTCGTTCCCGAAAGCCGGAAGCGCCACGCTCGTGGGCATGAGCGCGCAGCTTCCCCCGCCGCCTCCTCCGCTCAAGTCGGCTCCCCCGGGACCGCCGCCTTCCCTCGGCAGCGCTGGCCTGCCGCCGCCTCCTCCGCCCGGCCCTGGAGGCTCGATTCGCCCGAGTGTGCCGCCGCCGCCCGTGCAAACGCACACGGCGCCCATGCCGATGCCCGGACCGAAGCCGCCGTCTGCCGCGCCGCCGCCGCCCGCACCGCAGGCCTCTGCGCCTCCTCCTTCCACCTCGCCCGCATCGCAGCCGCCGTCCATTCCGGCCTCGCAGATGACCTCGCGTGCGATGGAGCAAACGGCGCTCGTCACGCGCGCCCAGCCCGAGCAGAGCAAGACCGGCCTCGTCGTCGGCTTGGTGGCGGGCGTGGCCGTCGTAGCCGGCCTCGCGGTGTTCTTCCTCATGCCTCGCACGGGCTCGATGGCGGTCAACGTGACCGACTCCAAGGGCGGACCGGTGAGCCGCGTGAGCGTCTTCGTGGACGGCACGGCGGCGTCTTGCCAGGTCGCCCCCTGCATCATCGAGAAGCTCTCGGCCGGCGTTCACCAAGTGAAGGTCGAAGCCGACGGCTACGAGATCCCCGCGCCCAAGGCGGTCAACGTGAACTCGGGCCAGAGCGGCACGGTCGACTTCGCCCTCGTCTCGGGTGGCAAAGGCGGCAGCGGCTTCAAGATCGCGTCCAATCAGGCCGGCGTGAAGGTCTACGTCGACGACAAGGAAATCGGGCCACTTCCCCAAGAAGTTCGCGATCTTCCG
Organism: Polyangiaceae bacterium; assembly: GCA_965225775.1. Lineage (GTDB taxonomy): Bacteria > Myxococcota_A > Polyangia > Polyangiales > Polyangiaceae > JAAFHV01. Next base: position 1,886,035 of record OZ245328.1, read on the forward strand.
CCCGGTGAGCACACCATCAAGCTCTCCGGCTCGGACCGCTACGCCGTGCTCGAGAAGAAGATCACCGTGGCGAAGGGCGAGGTCCAAGATCTGTCCTTGCCGCTGAAGGTCCTCAAGGGCAAAGCGACCATCAACCTCGGCACCGCGGGCGCCAAGGTCTACCTCGTGTCTGGCTCGGACCGCCGCGAGTTCCCCACGCTTCCCATCTCGGTCGACCTCGACCCGGCGAAGCCCTGGGTCCTCGAAGCCACCAAGACCGGCTTCACCGACTACCACCAGGCCATCAGCTTCGACGACGGCCAGGCCGAGAAGGCCTTCACGGTCACACTCGACCCGAAGGGCGCCCCTGCCGGCGCCGGCGCCACCACCAGCACCACCACGCCACCCGCCACCACGGGCGCGGCGACCACCGCGCCGACCGGCACGACGGCGCCCGTCTCCACCGGGACGAGCAAGCCTGCCGCGGCCGGCGAGGCCTTCTTGACGATCAACTCGACCCCCGTGTCGAACGTGGTCCTCGACAGCAAGCCGCTCGGCCAGACCCCGAAGGTCAAGGTCCCGGTCACCCCGGGCTCCCACACTATCATGCTGGTGAACTCCGAAGAGTCGCTCAAGAAGACCGTGACCATCACGGTGAAGGCAGGCGAAACGAAGCCTGTCATCGTCAAGCTTCGCGAGTAACATAGGAGGTCTTGCACCTCGCCTCGGACACACGATCGGTTCTCATCGTCGACGACGAGCCCGGCCTTCGCGACATGCTCGGTATCCTCTTTCGCAGAGACGGATACCAGGTGACGCAAGCGCCGGGCTTTTTGATGGGCCGTGAGGCCATCCAGAACGCGCCCACGCCCTACGGCATGGTGCTGGCGGATCTGATGATGCCCGACGGCTCGGGGCTCGATCTGGTCACGCTCGCGCGCGAGCGCTCGGATGCGACCGAGGTCATCGTGATGACCGCGCATTCGACCGTCGAACAGGCGATCGAGGCCATGCGCCGTGGCGCGTACGACTTCATCGCCAAACCCTTCTCCACGGCCGAGCTCCGCGCGCTGGTTCAGAAGGCGTTCGAGAAGCGCGCCATCGTCACCGAGAACCATCGGCTGCGCGCGCAGGTCGATCGCATCGACAAATCGAACGAGGGACTTCTCTTCCGCTCCGAGGCGATGCGTCGGGTGATGGACCTCGTTCACCGCATCGCGAGCTCGAAGAGCACCGTTCTCGTCACGGGCGAAAGCGGCACGGGCAAAGAGCGTATCGCGCGCGCGATCCATGTCTCTTCGGAGCGCGCGAAGAGGCCGTTCTTGGTGGTCAATTGTGGCGCAATCCCCGAGCAATTGATCGAGAGCGAGCTCTTCGGCCACGAGAAAGGCGCCTTCACGGGCGCGAGCAGCCGAAAGCTCGGCATCTTCCGAGATGCCGAAGGCGGAACCGTGCTGCTCGACGAAGTAGGTGAGCTGCCGTTGCAAATGCAGGTGAAGCTCTTGCGCGTGCTCCAAGAGCGAAAGGTGCGCGGAGTCGGTGAGTCGGCCGAGACCCCGGTCGACGTGCGCGTGCTCGCCGCCACCAACCGCGACGTCGAAGCGGACGTCAAGGCGGGCACTTTCCGCCAGGACCTCTACTACCGACTCAACGTGTTGCGCCTCGAGCTGCCTCCCTTGCGCGAGCGCCGCGAAGACGTACCGCTTCTCGCGTCGCACTTCTTGGAGCGCTGCGCCCGCGAGCACGACCGCGCCTTCCGCGGCTTTGCCCCCGACGCCCTACGTGCTCTCGACGCCTATCCCTTCCCCGGGAACGTCCGCGAGCTCGAGAACATCGTGGAGCGTGCGGTGGCGCTCTCCATGGGCACCACGATCGGGCTCGGCGACTTGCCACGCGAGGTGAGCGGTGCAGCGTCCGTCCCGACGCCTTCGTTCCTCCAGATCCCCGAAGAGGGCCTCGCCATCGACGACGTGATCGGCGAGCTCGAGCGTCGGCTACTCGTACAAGCCTTGGAGCGCACGGGCGGCGTCCGGACCGCTGCGGCCAAGCTGCTCGGGATCACGTTCCGGAGTTTTCGCTATCGCCTCCGGAAGTACGCGATGGACGAAGGCGACGACGACGACTCCCCGAGCAGCACGACCATGGCCGTCGCCGAACCGAAGAAGTAGTGGCGACACGAGCCTGCACGCCGCAGATGGTGATGCGGGGCGCGACGCTCTGAAGTGAAAAAGCTCGCGATGCCTTCCGGTACCGCGAGCCTGATTCTTTTCGTGTCGGTCGGAGAGCTCAGTCCCCTTCGTTCGTCACCCAAACCTCGTTGGAGAACGAGCTCGTCACCGCTCGAGAGAAGACACCGTCGGAGTTCTCGTCGAGCTCGGCGTAAGCGACGAACCACTCACGTCCGGGCGGAGTCGGCCAGACGAGCACCGGAAACGCGTTGGTCTGGTCGGGCACCGGGGTGACGTTGGTCGTCGCGTTTCCAGCTTCGCTGGCGTAGGCGTAACGAACGGGGCCGTCGCTGCGGACGGGCAGCGCCGTCCAGCCGCCGCACGCGGGGTTCCATGCGGTCTTCTTGTCGCCGAGACCGTTGGTCGGGCAGAGCGGCGCATAGCCCGGAGAGACCTGGGCGTAGCTTCCCGTTTCGGCGCGCCGACTCTCTTGCGCCAACCGAATCGCACCGAGCATGTGACGGACTTCGGCCGAGTGCGAAGAGGCAATGATGCGGCGATACCCCACCATTCCGAGCAGAGCCAGAATGGCGACGATCGCAACGACGATCATCAACTCGACGAGCGTGAACCCACGCGAAAACCGTGGACGGATTCGGACCATGTCACACTCTCCTCTCCCTCATGCTAGCCGAACGGACCGGCTTCGCAACACGTCGTCAATGCCCTGTCATCGAAAACGGAAAGGGCCCGGTCCGTTCTCCAGACGCGGGCCCTACCCTTCACACGCTCACGTGAAGAGAGGCGCTCCCTTTGGCGAGCGCCTCCTCATCCTCACTCTTCCGGGTTTTCCACGACGATCTGAGTGAACGCAATCGCGGTCTTCTGGGCCGAGATAGCGCCACCGGTCGTGAAGTTCGACGGAGCGTTGTCGCCGTCGAGGTCGCCGCGCGCTTCGGCAAGCCAGTGCGGGGTGATACCGCCAGGCAGCGTTGCACCGAGCTGGGGAGCGACGGCGGCCGGAGTGCCGACGGTTCCGTTGTACGCGTACTGGTAGTACTGCGGCTCGGTCATTTCGTGTTTGAGGCAGCGCCAGCCGTTCTGGTTGTCGTTCGTACCCGCCACGAGCCCTTGGTAGTCACCCGCCGGGAGGGGGGTGTACTTGCGGTTCGAGACATCCGTGAGGTTCGCCGGAACCGTGGCGGACTTGCCACAGAGCGAGTGCGAGGTCTGGGTGCTCGCACCACCGGCGACCGCGAGCTGGGCGACGCCGCTCTCGTGGTCGTAGGCTTGAATCGCGAGCTTGTTGATTTGTCCGATGCTGTTCGTCGCTTCCGCGGTCTTCGCGGTCGCGAGGAACTTGCTCACGCCGAAGATGGCGAGGAGCGCGAGGATGGCGACGATCGCGACGACGATCATCAGCTCGATGAGAGTGAAGCCGCCAGCGCGGCGCTTACGCATAAAGTTTTTCATGGTGCTCCTGTCCTATCGTGCTCTTAAGCAAGACGGGGGCCAACAAAACAGCCCTGGTTTTTGCGGCATTTTCTGAACCAGCTGACGCTTTTGGTCGGAATGAAGAGCTCGATGGACCAATTTTGTCAGCGACCGCCCACGGGGAGCGGCTCGGCAGCCTGATACTTCGCCAGGTCGGCCTCTGCTCGCGACGACATGTCGGGTGCCCAGCGCTTTGCGCAATCGCGGCGCGCAAGCAGGTATTCCCCGTCCCAGGGCACACCTTCGCCGTAGGCGCGAAACACCTCCGCGCACACGGGCGCCTGAATGGCCATCGAGAGTCGCATCAGGATCTGGCGACGTCGCGCGTCGAGTGAGTTGAGCAAGAAGGGAGTCTTCAGCGCCTCGTACAGCGCCGTCGACGACTCGGGCTTCGCGTTGGAGACCTGGAGCGCAAGCTCGAGCGCTCGCTCCAGCACGGGGACCGCCACCCACGGACTTTCGTGAGCGATCGCGAAGGACGCCAGAAGCTCACGTAGCGCGGTATCTCGATCGCCACGCTGAAAGGCCTGCTGTCCACGCAGCGCCGCCGCGGCCCCCGGCTCGAGATCACGAACGAAGTCGGCGAACGCCGCGGGGTCCATCTTTCCGCGTGCGAGGGTGCGCGCGACCGCCAGTCGTTCGAGGTAGGTGGGCTCGGTGATCTGCGCCGCGTTCCACGCCGCCGCCACCTCCGTCGATTTGGCATTGGTTCCGATGCCCATGTAGGCCTTGTGGAGAGCCACACGGGCAGGGGTCGGGTTCTCGAAGCGCCAGTTGGGAGCGCCTTCCTGGCGGGTGATGCGGTAGAGCCGCCAGTGATCGTCGACACGATCCCAGTCGACTCGTCCCGTGACGCGCGGCCTGTACCACCCGAGGTTCTTGGAGAGGCGGGAGGCTTCGGCGGAGAGCGAGGTTCCGGCGCCGACCGTTCGAGCATACGAAAACTCGAGGAAGTTCTGGTCATCTCGATTGACGGGAGCCATGGGGACGAGCGCCTTCGCGAGCTCGTCGGTGGCGATGAAGTGCGAGAGGAACACCTCGACCGAGTTGCCACCCCACACATAGCGACTGGGCGTGCGGAACGGCTCCTCGGAGAGCCGCTGCCGGATGCGCTCGAGGTCGAGCGGACCGGGGTCTTCACGGCGGGCGATCATGAGAAAGTCGCCCGGCATGCTCTCCCAAAGGGTGACGTTGCCGAAGACGCTTCGGAGCGTGGCCATCACCGTGTGGAAGGCGGGAGCCTCGACTTCGTACGACTGCATCCACTGGACGAAGACGCCGTCGTCGGTCAGCGCGCGCGCGACCGCTCGATAGTAGTCCTGCGTGTAGAGACTCGAGATTCCGGCGCGATACGGATTCGACGGTTCGGAGAAGACGACGTCGTAGCGCTCTTTGGTCGTGACCAAGAACTCGCGCGCGTCACCGAGAGAGACGTGCACCTTCGGATTGTCGAGCACATGCTCGTTGATGGGACCACAGTCGCGAGCCACGCGCACGATGGCCGGCTCGAGCTCGGACACGTCGACGCGTTCGATGCTCGGGACCTTCCCCAGCCAGCCCGAGGTGCTTCCCGTGCCGAGCCCGATGACCATCGCGCGCTTGGGGTTCGGGTGGACCAGCGCGCCGAGCAGTCCGCTCATGACCTGGGTCGGGGCGTCCGCGAAGACGTTGCCGTCCACCTTGCCGTTCACCACGAACGAGTATCCGAGCTCACCGGCCAGGGCGACCGAGCTCTCGCGGCCGTCGGCCTCCCACACCACCTTGAGCTTGGAATCGCGCCGCCACCCTTCGATCGCGTTCGAGCTCGGAGCCGAGATGAGGGCGTCCGCGCGACCTGCGCCGATCGGGGTGTGGCGCCAAGCGGCCGTTGGACCTTCGCTGGCGAAAAGCGCGATAGCCGACACGACCGAGGTCGCGAAGGCCATCGCGCGAAAGCGTCCCCCGCCCGTCTCGTCGCGTGCGGAGAGGAAGACCGCCACGCACGCGCTGGCGACGAGCAAGAGAACGACGAGCTTCCAGCAGCCGGGCGCAGTCAGGATGGGCAGCAAGCCGAACCCACCCGAGAGCGACCCGACAATCGCGCCGATGGTGTTTGCGAGGTACGCCATGCCGAGCTGGTCACCGACGTTCTTGCGGCCCTTGCCGAAGAGGCCGATGAGCAACGGAAACTGCGCCCCGGAGACGACGGCCGCAGGGAAAATCACGACCATGCACACGATCGCCCAGGACGTGACGCTACCTCCGAAGCCGAGCACTCGGAGCGAACGGAGCGCCACGGCGAAGAGCGCGACTCGGTCTCCGGCCGCGAACGGCAACGAAATGAAGAGCGCCTCGAGCCCGCACGTCACGGCGAAGCGCGCGAGCGTGGGAGGCGTGCGCAGCGCGGAGTGGAGCAAACCTCCGACCCCGATTCCGAACAGCGCCACCGCCAGAATGAGCCCGAAGGTGTACGAAGATCCGCCGAGCAGCGGCGACAGCATCCGGTACCAAACGAGCTCCATCAAGAGGAACGCGAAGCCGACGATGCCAGCCGCCGCGATGGGAAACCACGCAGGTTTTTCCTTCGGTTCGGGGGCTTCCTTCCCCGGCTTCGACGATTCGGCTTCAGCCTCGGTGCTCGTCGTCTCGCTGGGGTCTGCCGCAGGCTTGCCGTCCGGCCCATCGGAGCTCGAGGACTCGTCCTCGGCCGCGGGCGACGCCGACTCCGCCTCTTTTTCGACACGAACGACCGGCGCCTTCACCGGGTCTTCTTCGTCCGGGTTTCGCGCGAGCATGCGCCCGACGAGCCCAACCAACGCGTTGAGCAGGCACACCATCCAGAGCGTGAGCTTGGTCCCGAAGACCTCGAGCATCACGAAGTTGGTGGCCAGTGCCCCGACCACGGCGCCCAGGGTATTCGCCCCGTAGAGCGCGGAAACTCCGTGGCGTCCCGAGTCTTCGTCGCTCGTTACGGCCCGCGCGGCGGCAGGCATGGTTCCGCCCATGAGGAACGTGGGAACGAGCAGCACGAGGCCACCGAGCACCAGCCGCGCGACCGTCGCCCCGACCGCTCCGAGCGTCGATTGACCGCCGAGGGCGAGGTAAGCGGCCCGCGAAACCCCGACCAAAAGTGGGGTAAGGGCCGACGTCAAGGCGACGAGAAGCTCGAGGTTCGCGTAGTAAGCGAGCGGATTCGGAGATCGGTCGGCGCGTTTGCCGAGGACGATTCCGCCTATCCCGAGCCCGGCCATGAAGACGCCGAGAACGGCGGCGGAGGCCGCGGTGCTCGCGCCGAAAATGAGCCGCAGGTCCCGGAGCCAAGCGACCTGATAGACGAGGGCGCACGCCCCGGAGAAAAAGAGGAGGGGCGCGACTTTACGGACACTAAAACGCACGAAAGGATAAGACCCCCTTACGACATGTTGCGCAACTAGGATAAAGTCTCGTCTGCGTGACCACCTGCGACGCTCGAAAAGCCCACGGATGCGGACGACGAGCAACGCGTATGCGTGGCGTGACGCTCGTCGACGTGATGAACCTCGTGGTGGTCGCCGCCGGCGTGAGCGCCATCGGCATGTACGGCGCCGCGCGCTACATCCGCTACACGAAGACCACCGAAGCCGTGAGCGAAGTCAACGCGCTCGCGAAGTCGGCGGCCGAGTTCTACGACAAGAGCGACGCGAATCAGCCGGCTGGGGCCACGATCGAAGCGAAGCGGTCGATGCGTACCTTCCCGCCCTCGTCGAAGGCGAGTGTTCCCGCCGATCCCCTCGACGTGCGCGGTAAGCGCTACCAATCGTCGTCCGTGGATTGGGCCGTATCTCCTTGGAAGGAGATGGGATTCAAGCTCGATCAGCCCCAACACTACGCCTACAGCTTCAAGTCGGAAGGCGTGGGGTTTCAAGCTTCGGCGAAGGCGATCGCCGAGGGGGACCTGAACGGCAACGGTACACGGTCCTCCTATATCGTGACGGTGACGCCCGGTTCGGACGCGCATGCACTGGTCGGCAACCTCACGAAAGAGGACCCCGAAGAATGAGCGCCGGAGCGCCGCGAGCTCGCTCGAAGCGGTCTTCGCGCTCTCGACGCGGCGCCTCGGCGCTGCAGATGGCCGTAGGCTTCGCTGTCCTCGGCTCGGTGCTCGCCATCGCCATCCCGGCATTCGTGCGCGACTTTCACGCGTCCAGGCTGGCCGAACCGGTATCGGGACTCGAGCGACTCTCGAAAGGCAGCGTCGCGTATGGTCTCACCCACGACGGGGCACTCCCGAGTCCCGCGCCTTTGACCCCCGCCAGCGTTCCGCGCGGCGTACTCGTGATCGACGCTCCCGGAACGTGGGACCACCCGACCTGGAAAGCACTTGCCTTCGAGCCGCTCGCCAACGCCGCTCCCCATGCGTTTTCGTTCGGCTACGATCGTGACGAGGCCAAGTTCAGCGCACACGCGCACGGTGACCTCGATGGAGACGGCAACGTGAGCTCGTTCGAGGTACGGGGCCAAAGCGACGGACGTACAGTCGCGCTCGTTCCCGGAATGTCGGTCTTGGCGGAGGTGGAATGAGCTCGGTCGCGACCTGGGTACTCGGAGCCCTCGTCACGTCGGCCGCCGTGGCCGGTATTGCGTTCGTTCAGCCACACCTTGCGACCGACGCGAAGAAGGCGCGAACGAAAGCCGACATCTTCCTCCTGCCTCCCGCCCGGGAGCTGAAGGTCATGGCGCTCGGCTACGACTCGGCGCTCTGCGACGTTCTCTGGGCCAAGCTCCTCATCGAGTACGGTCGTCACTGGCAAGAACGAAGGGTTCTCGAGCACGCCGACCTCCGACGCTTCTTGGATGGCATCCTGGAGCTCGATCGCGATTTTCTCCCCATCTACAAGTACGCCGACACACTCCTCGTCTACCGTCCTCCGAAGGGCGATCGCGAAGACGCCATCGCGGCACGCGAGTACTTGGAACGGGGCACGCGCGAACATCCGAAGGACCCCGCCATCTGGCTCCACTACGGCGAGTTCGTGAGCTACCTCGGTCCCTCCTGGCTCGACGAATCGGAGCGAGATGCCTGGTACCGAGACGGTGCGCTGGCGGTCGTTCACGCGGTCGAGCTGGGGGCGAAAGCGGACCGTACCCTCGCGGCGGCTAGCCTCTTGAATCGCGCGGGTGAACGTGATGCCGCCCGAGCAGCGCTCGAGCGAGCCTACGCAGTCGCCGAAGACCAGGAGACGCGCGAAGACATCCGCCGCCAACTCGAGCGCATTCAGACGTCTGCCGCTGCGGACGAGCGCGAGCGGCGCCGGTTGCTGCTCGAGCGGCGAAGAGTCCGCAGCTTCCCTTCCCTCTCGACCACGTCCTTTCTTCTCCTCGGACCGACCAAGAGCACGCTGGCCTGCCTCGGGCCGGGCTCTTCCGCTCGGCCCGAGTGCCCGAGCTCCTGGTCGGCCGCGCTCGCGAAGTAGCGCGCTCGCCCTCACTTCGTGACGAGGATCGTGCGCACGCCGAGGATGCCGTGGCTGGTCATGCCCGGTAGCTTTCCGAACACGCTCACCTCGTATAGGCCAGGTTTTCCCTGGTCGGAGAGGGGGACGTCGACGCGAAACGTGTTGCCGCTCACCTCGACGGGGATCGGGGTGACGAAGCCCTTCGGCCAGTACATTTGGTAGGGCTGGGGTACGGGATAGCTGCGGCGCTTGTTGGCCTCGCTCGGAGGGATCGGCGCAGGCGCGACCACCCGTGCGAGCCCCACGCCTCCGAACGTCGCCGGGCCCTGAATGGTGCCTTCCACGTGGAGCACGGCACCGACCTTCGCGGTCTTCGGGATCGCGCCGTAGGTGCCGTAACCGTCCACGAACTCCTGCGTGAAACACGGAACGCCGATCTCGGTCTCGGTGGTGACGGGCAGCGCGATACCGATGCCGACGCGGGTGTGATGCGGGCGAAGGATGTTCTTCCGATGACCGTCGTTGGGCGGCACCTCGTCGAAAAAGAGATGCTCCGCTTGCGCGATGGCGGCCTCGGGCACCAAGGGATCGGCCTCGAGCGTGCGTTTCTTGAGGTCGTCGACGCAGGACGCGTTCTCGAGCACCATGTCGGCACCTCCCGCCTCGGTGTGGCGCTGCTCCGGCGTGGATCCGTCCGTGCCCCAGTGCCCGAGGAAGCCGTTTTTTGCCATGTCTTCGGCGTGCCGCTGCCCCGACGCTTGCGCCGAGCCTTCGTCTAGCGTGACCGGCGCGAGTCCCTGCGTCGCGCGGTCACGGTTGATGAGGGCGAGCAGTCGCTTTCGAGCCTCCGAGAGGCGCACCTTTCCAGGTGGCGCAGGCGTGGTGCTCTCTGCAACACGCGCGGCGGGAACGGCAGGAGCGGCGCTGCTGGTCGAGGCGACGACCGACGGAGACGAGTCCGAACGCGTGGGCACGGTAGCAGGGCCACCGGACGCCGCACACGAGACCGTCACCACGCAAAACACCCAAGGAAAGAATCGAACCCGCATCTCTATCGAATAGACTCTCCGCGTATGGAAAGCACTCTGCCGCTCACCTCTCTCTGCGGTCAGCTCCTGGTCGTGGGCTATCAAGGCCCGACCCCGTCGGATTCCCTCCTGCATGCCGCTCGGCGCGGAGAGTGTGGCGGATTCATCGTGTTCAAGCGGAACTTGGTGGGAGAGGGGCGCGCGCGCATCGAGGCTCTCGCCGATACCCTGGAGGGAATCTCGCGTGAGGCACCTCGCGACTGCCCGTTCTTGTTCGCGATCGACCAAGAAGGCGGGCGGGTCGCACGACTCGGAGAGCCGGTGCTTCCCCTGCCGAGCATGCGCAAGCTCGCCGCGAGCGGAGACCTGGAGCTCGTGAAGCGAGCCGGAAGGGCTCTCGGCGAAGAGCTCGCGTCGATCGGGTTCACCATGGACTTCGCGCCCGTGCTCGACGTCGACTCGAACCCGGACAACCCCATCATCGGCGACCGCTCTTTCGGCCGCGAACCGGACCACGTTTCGCGGTTCGCACTCGCCTTCGCCGCGGGTCTGCACGAAGGCGGAGTTCTAGCCTGCGGAAAGCACTTTCCGGGGCACGGAGACACCGACGCCGACTCGCACCTCGAGCTCCCGGTCGTCCGCAAGTCGCTCGCCGAGATCGAAGCGACCGAGCTCGTGCCGTTCCTCGAGGCGGCGAAGGCGAAAGTCCCGGCGTTCATGACGGCTCACGTGCTCTTTCCGTCACTCGACCCAGCTTCGCCGGCGACGCTGTCTCACGCCATCTCGACCCGCCTCGCACGCGAGGTCATCGGCTTCGAGGGTGTCTTGGTGTCGGACGACCTCGAAATGAAGGCGCTCGACCAAGACGTCGAGAAGACCGCGATCGCCGCGGTTCGCGCGGGCTGTGACATGCTTCTCGTTTGCTCGGACGAAGCGCTTTATGCGCGCGCACATGCCGCCCTCGTTCGCGAAGCCGAGCGCGACGGCGAGTTCCGCGCGAGGTGCCATCGCGCAGCCGAGCGCGGTCTCGCCATGCGCAGGTCTTGTCCTCCCAAGGTCGCCAAGCCCCAGGTCAGGGACGCGATTTTCTCCGCTCACGCGGAGCTTCGGCGCGAGCTCGCGGCGCTCGTTGACGGAGGAGCATCATGACGGAGGTCGCATACCTCGCACGTCGCCTCGTGACGTGCGACCCCGAGCGAGTCACGACAGCCGACCCGCTCGGCGTGATCGAAGACGCGGCCCTCGCGTTCGGCGAAAACAAGACCCTGACTTTCGTCGGCAGGGCGAGCGACCTGCCGAACGGATTCCGCAAGGTCTCGCTCGGTGGCGGGGTCGTGACCCCTGGCCTCGTCGACGCGCATACCCATGCCGCCTGGGTGGGCTCACGTCACCACGAGTACGGCTTGCGGATGTCCGGAGCCGACTACCGAGAAATCGCGAGCTCCGGTGGGGGCATCGTCTCATCTCACAGGTCCATCGCGGAGGCGAGCGAAGAGACCGTCGCCGGGGTGCTCGTTTCGCGCCTCGGACGCATGGCGCGCCTGGGGGTCACCACCTGCGAAGTGAAGAGTGGCTACGGGCTCACCGCCGAGCTCGAGCTTCGCCAACTGCGTGCCATCGCGAGCGCGTCGACCTCCCCCACCGTCCCGCACGTCGTGCCGACGTTCCTGGGCCTTCACGCGCTCCCTCCCGAGGCGCGTGAAGGCAGGCAAGCGTACGTGGACGCCGTCGTCGAAAAAGTCCTGCCTCACGTGGCCGAAGCGGGCCTCGCCCGATTCGTCGACGCGTACGTCGATGCGAACGCGTTCACCGTGGAAGAGGCGCGACGCCTCTCGCGCGCAGCGACCGCCAAGGGCCTCCGAACGCGCCTTCACGTGGGTCAGTTCGCGGACATCGGAGGCGCTGAGCTCGCCGCCGAGCTCGGTGCACTCGCCGCCGATCACCTCGAGCACGTGGGCGCGAAGGGTATCGCCGCCCTCGCCTCGTCCGGAGTCGCCGCGGGTCTGCTCCCGACGGCATGTTTCACCCTCGGCCAAGCGCCGCCTCCGGTCGCCGAGCTCCGTCGCGCGGGGGTCGCGCTCGTGGTGGCGAGCGACGCCAATCCGGGCACGGCGCCCACGGAGAGCTTGCCACTCGCGATGGCGCTCGCCGTCAGAATCTACGGACTCACCCCACCGGAGGCTCTCCTCGGCGCGACGCGACATGCCGCGGCGTCACTCGGTCTCGGCTCGAGCAAGGGCATGCTGCGCGAGGGCTTCGACGCGGACTTCGTGTCGTTCGATCTGCCCCATGAAACATGCATCGTACAACCATGGGGCACGGTCACCACGCACGCGGTGGTTCGCGGCGGCGCTCTCCTCTACGGCTCACTCGAGTGACGCACGAGCTCCCTCGCCTCAGCCATCGTCAGGATCTTTCCCGAGACCAGCGGGAGCGCCGAAGCTGCCTCGCTTGGCGAACAAGACGAGCACGAGCATGGTCCCGAGGTACGGGAGCGCCGAGAAGACCTGCGGAAGCGAACCTCCGCCGTCTTGAAGCACGACCCCGATGGCGTCGAGAACGGCGAAGGCCAAGCACGCCGCCACCGCACGGCCCGGACGCCAGCCGGCCACGATGACCGCCGCGAGCGCGATGAACCCACGCCCACCGGTCATTCCGGACTGGAACTGGTGTTGCTCGAACGCGAGGGAGACGCCACCGACTCCGACGAGCGCGCACCCCGCGACGGTCGCGAGCGTGCGAACCTTTCGGACGGGAACCCCGGACGCGTGAGCCGCGACGGGATCGTCCCCGGAGGCACGAATCCAAGGCCCCATCCACGACCGCTCGATCACGAAGCGAAGTAGGACGGTCGCGAGCACGAAGAGCCACGTTGTCGGGTCGACGAGCACGCGCACGAGCAATGCACCTCCCGAGGCGCCCTCGAGCGACGCGAGGCGAAATCCACTGACCGTCGGCGAGTTCGAGCTCGAGTGATAGAGGGCACGAAGGAGCGCCCGTGTTCCACCGGCGGCCACGAGGTTGAGGGCGAGACCGCTCACGATCGCGTCGATGCGAGCCCGGACCACGAGGCCTGCATGCACCACGCCGAACAGTCCCCCCGTGGCGACTCCCGCGAGCAGGCCGGCGAGCGGACTGCCTGTCGCCGCATGAACGGCGATCGACGCGAGCGCCGACGAGAGCATCACACCTTCGAGTGCGATGTTCGGCACGCCGGAGCGCTCGGAGAGCGTGCCCCCGAGCGCAGCGAGCCCGATGGGAGCCGCCGAGCGAAGCACGGCTCCGGCGAAGCCGAAGGACGCAAGCGTCGCGAGAAAGCTCACCGCGCCTCCTTCGGCACGAGCCAGCGATCGGCAACCGCCACGAGCACGATCGAAAGCCCCTCGAGAACGGTCATGATCTCGCGCGGCACGTGCGCGTTGACGACCAGGCCCCCCTGCTCGAGCGTACCGAAGAACAGCGCTGCGGCCACGAGACCAACCGGGCTCCTTCGACCGAGCATCGCGACCGCCAACCCGCCGAAACCGGCGCCAGCGCCGAGCCCGAGCTCGAAATACCCTTTGTACCCGAGCACCGTCGCCGTCGAGGCCAGGCCTGCTATCGCACCGGACAGGACGAGCGCTTGCGCCGTCCGTCTCGCGACCGGGATCTTGGCCGCGGCACAGGCCTCCGGGTTCGAGCCGACCAACCAAATCTCGCGAAGCCGAGTGCGCTCGAACGCCAGACCGACGAGAACCGCGACCGCCACCGCGAGCACGATCGACACGCTCGCGGACGAGCCCGCGAAGGAACGGAACACGACATCCAGACGCGGCAGACGAGCGCCCGCCACGATGTCCTGGGTCCTCGTGGTCCCGGCGAGCGAGAGCCCGGTCGCGAGGAGAAGCGACAGGAGCGCATCGGCGAGACGATTCTGCACCACGGTCGTCAGTACTTCGTGCACGCCGCGGCGAGCCCGCAAGAGTGCCGGAGGGAGGGCCCAGAGCGCCCCCGCGCAGGCCGCCAGAGGAAGGGTCAGGAAGATGGCCAAGAGCCTCGGGCAACCCGCGGGGAGCCTCGCCCCCACCACGGCGACAACGAGACTCGCGACCGCAATCTGGCCTTCGGCGCCCACGTTGAAAAGGCCTGCTCGAAGCGCGAGATCCACGGCCACTCCCGCGAAGAGAAGCGGGGTGGCCTTGAACAGCACTTGCCCGATCCCGTAGCCACTTCCCCAGGTGCCGGCGAGTAGCTCCCCCACGAGCGAGCGAGGCGATTCGCCGTAGAAGAAAACCACCAAGCAGAAAAGCACGTAGGTACCGAGCAGCGCGACCAGCGTCGGCAGAGCGCGATCCATGACCCGAGAGAGAGCGCGCGTCGTCGTCACCGAGCGCCTCCGAGCATGGCATGCCCCAGCTCTTCGTCGCTCGCGTCGGGAGCGAGCTCGACGGCCTTGCCTCGGAAGAATACGAGAATTCGCGTGGCGAGCGCGCGAAGCTCGGACGTCTCGGTGCTGACGAGCAGGACGCCCGCCGTCTCCGCGGCCTTCCGGATGCCGTCGTGAATGACACGCGCTGCGCCGATGTCCACGCCGCGTGTCGGCTGCGCGAGCACGAGCAACCCGGCCCCTCGAGCGACCGCGGCGAACGCCCGCGCGCACACAATCTTTTGCTGATTTCCGCCCGAGAGCGATCGCGCGGTTCGGCCAAGGTCGATCGGTCCTTCGCCTCCTCCGGTGACGTCGAGTGACGTGAGTCGCGCGCGCGCCTCTCGCTCGATCGCGCCGCGATCGAGCACCCCGAACCGCGAGTACCGGCCGAGCTCGCCGAGCAGAGCGTTGTCCGCGAGCGAAGCGTCGAGACACAGGCCCGCGCGATGCCGATCTTCGGGCACCACGGCCACGCCACGCTTCATCTCGCACGCCGTCGAGGCGAACGAGACGGACGACGATAGCGCGTGCACCAGCGCTTCCTGCCCGTTGCCCGATACCCCCGCGATCCCCACGATCTCGCCGACGCGAAGCCGAAGGGCGAAGTCGACCAGGATCTTTCCGACGGACAGGCCCTCGATGCGAAGCACCTCCTCGCCGAGTGCTCGCGTGACCGCAGCATCCCCGTGTGCGCGCGAGGCATGCTCGCCCAGGATGGCGCTCTCCACGCGCGCGACGAGGGCGGCGCTCTCGTCCACGGACTTGGCCGCGGGGAGCTCGAGCTCGAGGACCTTCTTGCCGCGACGAAGCACCGTGACGCGATCGGCGAAGCGCTCGATTTCGTCGAGCTTGTGCGTCACGACCACCACGGCTTTTCCTTTGGAGGCGAGGCCGCGAAGGATTCCGTAGAGCGACGAGGCCTCGGCAGGCGACAGCACGGCCGTCGGCTCGTCCAGCAGGAGAACGTCGGCTTTCCGGTAGAGCGCGCGTACGATCTCGAGGCGCTGACGCTCTCCGACGCCGAGCGTGCCGACCTGTCGATCCAACTCGAGCGACGTCCCGAGCTCGCCGAGGAGGCGCTCGACTTCGGTACGGGCATAGGAAGCCCGGAACGCCCCGAAGGCAGACCGCGGCGGCGCGGCGAGCACCACGTTCTCGAGCGCGGTGAGCGTCTCCACGAGCGCAAAATGCTGCGAAACGAGCGCGACGCCGCGCGAGATCGCCTCGATTGGGTTGAATCGTTCGACAACCCGGCCGCCGACGTAGACCTGTCCCGTATCGGGGACGACCAGACCCGCGAGCATTTTCAGCACGGTGCTCTTGCCCGCACCGTTCTCGCCCGCGACGACGTGGAGCTCGTGGGACGCGACGTCGATGGAAACGCCCTCGACGACCGTCGCTTCACCGTAGCGCTTGGTGATGCGCTCGACCGCTGCAACCACCTTCGGCACGGCGCTCGAGGGTACTCCAGCCCGCTCGCCCTCACCTAGAAGCAAAGCGCTAGACCTCGGGGGCGCAAGCTTTCCCTCCCGGAAAAGCCGCAGTACCCTTGATGAGGTGCAGCATCTTTCCCTCTCCAAAGCGCATGCACGAAGACGACGGGCTGCCACCCTCGTCGAATACGCACTCATTCTCGTCGGCGTTCTCCTCATCGGCGCAGGTGCGATGAAGCTGCTCGGCAGCCGCATGAGCACTCGACTGGATGGAGCTGGAGGCAGCGTCTCCGGTGGCTCCGGTGGCTCCGGGGGTGGTAACGGCGGCGGCTCGGGTGGTGGGAGCGGAGGTTCCGGCGGCGGGAGCACGGCCGGGGGTGGCGGCGGGGCTGGCGGGGCCGGGGGTGGCGGGGCTGGCGGGGCCGGCGGCGGGGGTGTTGCAGGAAAGTCGAACGCCGCGAGCAAAGCGTCTCTCGGCGGCGGCGCCTCGAGCGACGACTTGAACGGTGGCGGCGGTCGAGGCTCGGCCCAAAACGGCGGTTCGGGTGGCGGCGGGGGTGCGGGCGGCAGCTCGAGTTCGTCAGCGGAAGACGATCACGGCGTGGCCGCGACTCTCGCGGACGGCGACATGGACTCGCCGCGCATGAAGCGCCTCATGGCCATCTGCTTTCTGATCTCAGGGTCGGCGGCTCTCGGGTACTACGCATTCAAAGCCAAGAAGGCCGCAACCAAGAAGCCGGACTGAACGTCAGCGAATCCCGGCCCACCTCAGAACGCGAGCCCAGACACTAAGGTCGGTCTCGTCGTCCACTGGAGCCGGAACGGGTGCACGAGCAGGCACGTGACCGAACGGCTGGTGGTGCTGCGGCGTGACGGCGGGAAATGTGGGAGCGGTGGGCGGGCGCTGCGCTACGGGCGCGTCGACGAACGATGCGAGCGGCATGCGAATCGTACCGTCATTCTGAAGCGAGGCGTCCCCGACCGACACCCGAGCGCGTACGGCGGCTTGCTCGTTCGAGTCGAGCCCGACGCCACATGCCACGCACCGCACGGCGCGCGGAAGGTTCTTGGTGTTGCACATCGCGCAAACCTTCGACGGTTCGACGCGGGTCATCGCGCCCGCCAACGCGACGTCGTCGTGATCGTCGAGGGCACCGAGCATGGGCAGACTCGGAAGCGCCGACGAAACGGGGACGGGCTCCGGAACCGGAGCCTGCGCCGCGGCCATCGTGGAAGGGACGACGACTCGAGGGCTGCGAGAGCCCTGCATCACCGTGACCGCCGTCGCACCTCGCCGTCCGTGCACCCGGGTGCGAGCATCGTCGTCCGGATCGTCTTCGTCTCCTCCGGTCAGTCCAAGCTCGGGCAGTTCGTCCGGATCGGCCAGGAGAGAGGCGCGCAGGGCCCGTGAAACGTCCGCCATGGTGGCGAAGCGGCGCTCCGGCTCCTTACGCATGCAACGCTCGACCGCTCGCTCGAGCGCGAGCGAGACTTTGGTCGCCGGGAGACGCGATTGCATCGGCTCGGGCATCACGTTGAGGTGGTTGTGAATCATCGCGGGCATGTGCGCGTCGCGGAACGGATTCGTGCCCGTGATGGTTCGGTAGAGCAGAACACCGAGTGAATAAATGTCCGTTCGACCGTCCACGGCTCGTCCGAGGATTTGTTCGGGCGCCATGTACTCGATGGTGCCCACGAGCACGCCGGTTCGAGTGAGTGCGGTCTCCGCCTCACCCGCCGCGTGTGCCTTCGCGACGCCGAAGTCGAGAACCTTCACGAAGCAGGGATCCTGACCACGCGAGATCAGCATCACGTTGGCCGGCTTGAGATCGCGATGAACGATTCCACCACGATGGGCCGCGTCGAGCGCGTCCGCGATTTGAGCTCCGACATGCGTCGCGAGAGCAGGATCGAGGCGCTCCCGTTGTTGGAGCATCTGAGAGAGCGTCTGCCCTTCCAAGAGCTCCATGACGAAGAAAAGATCCCCCTCCTCTCCGCGACCGAGATCGAACACGTCGATAATGTTGTCGTGCTGGATGCGCGCGGTGTGCTTGGCTTCGCGCAAGAAGCGTCCGGTGATGGCCTCGTCGATTCGCACCCCCTCACGTGTGCGGACGAGCTTGACCGCGACGGGTCGCTGCATCACCAAATCGACTCCGCGATAGACCACGCCCATACCGCCCTGCCCGACCTTCGCGTCGAGTCGGTAGCGGCCGGAGAGCATCCTCGGAAGAACGTCGAGCGGGTCCAAGTCCTTGCCAGGATACCGCTTTTCATCGCGATGGGGCGACCGACGACCAGCGGCGCGACAAGTCTGCCCTTCGGCGGCGCGAATATCCCACCTCGCCCTCCGAAGTGCGAAATGCGAAATGCGAACCGGCACGCTTCTGGGGGGAGGCGTGCCGGAGCGGAGCGCGTGAGGCGCAATCTGTCGTGATTCAGTCTCGATAAAGCAGCTTTTCCAGCTCTTCGACGCGGGCTTCTTCTTCGTCGTCCCGAGGCTCTTTGGCGAGCAACGCGCGGAGCTCGGCATCGGCGGCCGTGAAGGACTCGATGTCCATGCACGGCTCGCCACGCGCGAAGTACACGTGCGACTCTCGATAGTCGAGAAACCGCTTGTGCACTTTGGGATCGGGTCCGGCCATGTTCAGCCGACGCGACGAACGAGCTCTTTGGCCGAGGCGACCGACTCGGCAGTAGCCACACGGCGGGTGGACACGGGCTTTTGCTCGGAGGGGCCGTAGAGCGTGGCCTGGTCGAGAATGGTCTCGCAGAGCGTCTCGTAGTCGATGCCGGCCGAAGCCGCGATCTTGGGCAGGAGCGAAGTCGGGGTCATGCCCGGGAGCGTGTTCACCTCGAGCACGTACTCGTTCTCGCCTTCGGTGACCAAGAGGTCCACGCGGCAAGCGCCCGTGCACCCGAGCGAACGCGCCGCACGCTCCGCGAGGTTCATGACACCGCGCAGGCGCGTGGTGGCGAGGCGCGGCGGGCAGATGTAGTCGGTCGCGCCGGGCGTGTACTTGGAGGCGTAGTCGTAGAGGCCGCTCTTGGGCACGACTTCGATCGCACCGAGCACGCGACCCCCGAGCAGCGCGACGTGCACTTCCATGCCCTTCACGAAGCGCTCGACCAGGGCCGAGTCGTCGTGCTCGAGAGCCGCGCGAATGCCACGCTCGAGGCCGTCGAAGTCCTTGGCCACGGCGAGCCCGACGGACGAGCCCTCGCGGCGAGGCTTCACGACCACGGGGAATCCGAAGTTCTCGTGGGTCTCGGCCAGATCGGCCAGGGTCGCTTCGTTCGCGACGAAGTACGGAGGGGTCGGCACGTTGTGCAGGCGGAAGAGCTCTTTCGCCTTCAGCTTGTCCATCGCGAGCGCCGACGCGAGCACGCTCGAGCCCGTGTAAGGTACACGGAGCAGCTCGAGCAGTCCCTGCACGCAGCCGTCCTCGCCGTAGCGACCGTGCAGCGCGAGGAACGCCACGTCGAGCTTGGCGCGAACGATGGTCTCGGCGAAACGCTCGGGCGCGTCCAGCACGACCTTCACCACGTCGTACCCGGACGACTCGAGCGCCGCGGCGACACCTTCGCCGGACCGGAGCGACACCTCGCGCTCCGCACTCGCTCCGCCCATCAAGACACCGACCCGACCGCGTACCTTCTTCATCGTCTCACCTCGTAGCGACTCGGAATCCAAATTCTCTGCCGCCCGAAAAAACGAACGATCTTCGTGACCTTGCTCTGGATCGTGTGTCCACGTGGACACGCCTCGTGGGGAGGCGCGCCACGCGACCTTCGGTCGATCGCGGGCAACGTCCACCCCCTATCAAGTTGCGCTCGACAGGGTCAACTTTTCGCATTCACTTTCCGTGCATCCCACACGCGACTCCGCAGTAGGCGCGTGTTCGTGTCCGACGCTTCACGTGTATTCCACACTCACCTCTCGCCCACCACGTTCGCGCGGCGAATGGAAGCGCGAAGGGAAGCGCGAAGGGCACCGTCGGTGCTCGACGATGCCCTCCTCGGTGCCGTCCGGATCTCGACAATCCGTCTCAGTCGATCTCGACCAAGATGGCCGTGATGTTGTCTTTGCCGCCGCGGTCGTTGGCGAGGTCGATGAAGCGGCGTACGGCGTTCTCTTGACCGAGGGCGACCACCGGACACACATCTTCGTCTTTCAGGTAGCCGTGCAAACCGTCGCTGCAGAGGAGGAAACGATCGCCCTTCTGGAGCTCGACCAGGCCGGTGTCGACCTGCACGTAGTCGCGATTCCCCACGGCGCGCGTGATGACGTTTCGGTGCGGGGAGCGCTGCGCTTCTTGCGGAGTGATGAGCCCCTGTTTGATCTGCCACGCAATGAGCGTGTGATCTTCGGTGAGCTGCTCGACCGTGTTGGCTCGGGCGCGGTAGATGCGGCTGTCACCGACCTGGGCGGTGATGGCGAAGTCACCGAGCACGAGGAGTGCGCTGACGGTCGTTCCCATGCCGCTCTTGCCACGGTCCATCTCCGCCATGGAGAAGACCATGTAGGTCGCGGCTTGGATGGAGCTTTCCATGAGGCGGAAGGCCGAGCGCACCATCTGCTCATCCGGGGGGCTCTGAAGCTCCCGGAGGTTGCCGATGCCGCGTTTCACCACGCCATAGACCGTCTCGACGGCCTCCTGACTGGCGATCTCGCCGGCGGCATGGCCGCCCATTCCGTCTCCGACGATATAGAGCCCGAGCCCATCGTCGAAGAAGTAAGCGTCCTCGTTGGACTTTCGCTTGCGGCCAACGTCCGAGAGGCCAAAGCCCGAGCGCTTGAACTTCCGAGTGGGGGCTGCAGGAGGCTGGCTGATGCGCGGCGGCTCCATGAGAGACTCTGAAGTATATCGAAAGGCCCGCCGCGTGGGCCCTAAATCGGAGCAATTCGCCACAGGGCGGCCGATTCTCAGGAATCCTCGGGGTTTTCGGGGGGTGACGACGCCGATTCCGTCAGCCTGAGGAAGGAAAATCCAGAGTAGCGTAGCCCGGGTGAGGTCTCTCCCCGCCCCTGCACGTCGAAACGAGGTCTGGCTCGCCGGCTTCGTCCTCGCCACCGTCGCCATGCTCGTCGTGGTCTTGCCCACCTGGATGCTCGACGGGCTGCTTGCCGCGAACATCGCCCTGTCGGTCGGCATCCTCGTGGTCGTGCTTTACGCGCGCGATTCGCTCTCGCTCGCGGCGTTTCCTTCGATTCTGCTGCTGACCACGCTCTTCCGGCTCGCGCTCAACGTCTCCTCGAGCCGACTCATCTTGCTTCAAGCCGACGCAGGATCGGTCATCCGGGCCTTCGGTGGATTCGTGGTGCGCGGGAACATGCTCGTCGGCGGTGTGGTGTTCGCCGTGCTCACGCTGGTGCAGTTCGTCGTGATCGCGAAGGGCGCCGAGCGCGTAGCCGAGGTCGGTGCACGCTTCTCGCTCGATGCGCTGCCAGGGAAACAATTGGCCATCGACGCCGAGCTTCGCGCGGGCAGCATTTCCGCCGACGAGGCGCGCGCGCGCCGCCGTGAGCTCGGTCAAAAGAGCCAGTTTTACGGCGCCATGGACGGCGCGATGAAGTTCGTCAAAGGAGACGTCATCGCCACCGTGGTGATCGTGATCGTGAACGTGGTGTTCGGCCTCGTCGTGGGCGTGGTCCAGCGCGGACTCACGGTCGAGCAGGCCGCGTCCAAGTACGTGCTGCTCGCCATCGGTGACGGGCTCGTGTCGCAGGTTCCGGCGCTCGTGCTGTCGACCGCCGCGGGCATCCTCGTCACCCGCACCGCAAGCGCCGAAGACGAGTCGTCCCTCGGCGACGAGCTGGTCGAGCAGCTCTTTTCGTCGCCCCGCGCGCTCACCACGACGGGGGTGTTCGTGCTCGTGCTCGCGCTCGTCCCCGGTCTTCCGGCCGCGCCGTTCCTCGTGCTCGCGGTGGCCTCGTTCGTCGCCGCGCGACGCATCTCGACCGGCAAAGCCCCGAAGCGGACGGTCGCGAAGCGCTTCGTTCCGGTCGTGTCGACGTTCTCGGTCGCGCTCGGCGCGAAGGCGCATGCGCGGCTCGAAGGCGCGGTCGCCGCGGCGCTCGACGACCTGCGCGATCGTCTGTTCGCCGATCTCGGCCTTCCCCTGCCCGCCTTCGTGATCACGCTCTCGCACGAGCTCGGCCCCGACGAAGCGCGCATCGCCGTCTTCGAGGTTCCGACCGGCGCGCCGATCGCCACCGAAGGCCTCCCCGAGGCCGAGGTCGCCGGTCGAATCGCCGCCGCGTGCGACGCCCAGGCACGGCTGCGCGCATCTGATTTTCTAGGGGTCTCGGACGTTCAAGCCCTGCTCGACGCGCTCGCGGAGACCTCGCCCGCGGCCGTGCGCACCACGGTCCCGAAGCCCGTGTCGCTACCGCTCCTCACCGAGGTGCTGCGCCGCCTGCTCGACGAACAGGTACCCATCCGCGATCTCGCGACCATCCTCGACGTGCTCGCCTCTCAGGTTCCGACCGAACCCGACACCCTCGTCTTGACCGAGGCCGTTCGCGTCCATCTACGGCGCACCTTGACCTTCCGACTCACGCGCGGCGGTGGTCCGCTCGACGTGGTCATCGCCGATCCCATGATCGAAGATGCGCTCCGACGCGGCATCACCCGCCAAGGAAGCATGACCTTCTTGGCGCTTCCGCCCGCGCAGACGCGCGACTTGGTCACCGCGTTCCTTCGCGCCATCGGCGAAGCCCGCGACGCCGGCGTGCGCCCCGTGGTTCTGGTCGCCCCCGACGTCCGCCGCTTCCTTCGCAAGCTGCTCGCGACCGACGCGCCGGAAGTCCCCGTCATGAGCCACGGAGAGCTCACCCCCGAACTGCCGCTCCAGCCTCGGGCACGCGCCCATCTCGGCGGTATCGGCTGACCGAAGTGGAGTCCTGGACTGCACGCTTTCGGGTCTCGCCTCGAAACACGCGAGTGAGCTCCGTGGAGAGCGGTCGACCCTTCAGCCCTTCACGCGCATCATCTTCGGACGGGGAACCGCGCCGAGCTTCTGCACGAGCACCTTGGCCTCTTTCTCGAGAAGCGGGTGGATCTTCTTCTGCCCCACGAACATGCCGAGCAGCTGCACGTTCATGTCGGCGAGCTTACGGAGCGAGCGAGCCACGTTCTTCTGGTCGCTGAGCGCGGCGTACGCGAACGCGCGCGCCCGCCACATCTGCGGGCGAAGCTCTTCGTTCTCGGCGTCGTCGGGGTTGAAGAGCTCGAGGGTGTCGAGCGCCTTCTGGGCGTCGCCGGTGCGCGCCCATGCCTCGGCGGCCACGGTGGCGAACATCACGCGGGTCTTCGGCTCTTGTTGCTTACCGAGCTCGAGGTCGGCAGCGAGGCGCTTGGCCTCGGCGGTCTCACCGTGCGTGAGGTGAATCATGGCACGCATCGCGCGCACTTGCCCGGCGATGGGCGCGAGCTGTTTGTCGAGGGCGATCGACTCGAGCGTGGCTTGCGCCTTGCGTGGGTCTTCCTGCATCTCGAGCTGCGCCCGTGCGAGGAGCGCCTGCGTGTCGTCCTTCTTGAACTGTTCGGAGATGGCCTTGAGGGCCTCTTGCCGGCCTTCTTCGGTGTCCGCGCCGCGCAGAATGGCCCCAAGCGCTTGCGTCTTCTTCACGTAGCGGTCGAGCCAAATCACGATGCCGATCGCGACGACCAAGACCACACCGAAGACCGCCTTGGCCCACCAGTACGGCAAGATGAAGGCGACGATGCCGAGCACCGCGAGGACACCTGCGACGCGCAGGTAGATCTTCTTAAGATCCATGGGCGGCTTGTCTTCGCCCTTGGGCTTGGAAAGATCGCGGATCTCTTTCTGCGTCTCCGCGACGCTCTTCTTCTTGCCGCCCTTTTTGGCAGCATCCGCGCGCTCGAGACGCGCCGCAAGCCCGGAGCCGATCGCCTTCTTTTCGCTGCTGTTCGACACGCCCGGGCTCTACCCCCAAGGAGCGGGGCTTGCAACCGGCTCGAACGCGAATCCGACCGGGCTCAGGCCTCGCCGGCTTCCGGCTCGGGGGGCGGAGCCTTCGGTGGGGGCATCGAGACAGCCGGCTCGTTGGAAAACTCCGGGTCCGTGTCCTGCACGATTTGCCGGAAATGCGTGAAGACGCTCAGGGCGATGGACATGCACGGCACGGCCAAGAGCGCCCCCATCGTGTGGAAGAAGTGCTCTCCGACCAGCAGCGAGAAGATCACCAAAACCGGGTGTATCTTCGCGGCATCTCCCATGATTTTCGGATTGAGGAAGTTCGCTTCGATCTGGTGGATGCCCACGATCCACAGCAGCACGAAGACCGCGATGCCGGGCGATTGCGTGAGCCCGAGCGCCACGGCCGGTACCGAGCTCGCGATGCTGCCGAAGATCGGCACCAAGGAGAACACCGTGGCGATGACCGCCATGAGCGGCCAATACTTGAGCCCGACGATGGCGAAGCCGATGGCCGAGAGCACGCCGTTCACGAGGCAGATGATGAGCTGACCTCGCACCACGCCGGAGAGTCCGCGGTCGATCCGTACGAAGAGCGCGTCGAACGAGAGGCGGCTCGAGGGGCGGACCAGCGAGCGGAAAAAATCCCAGATGCGTTCGCGCGTGAGCATGAGGTACGCGGCGAGCATTAGGGTGATGCCGAACACGAAGATGACGCGGCTTATCCCGGCGACGATGTCACGACCGAGCTTGGCGAGCTCGAGCGCGTTCGAGCGCGCGTAATCCATGCTCTTTTTGACGCTGCCCGAGATGGCCTTGTTGAGATCGAAGCGCCCCTTCGGTTCCTCGTGGACCGGCTGGATCACGTAGCCGTTCTTGTCCGGGACCACGGCCACGCCCGTTCCCACGTCGATCTCGTAGCGTCCGTCCGGCAGGGGCTTCACCAACAAAGCGGCCTTGCGCTCGGGCTTCTCGCTTTCTGCGTGCTCGTCGGCGGACGCCGGCGGAGGCTCGGGCGCGAGACCGGTCGCACGGAGCTTCTCTTGGATCTTGGGGGCCCACTCGTTGTTCGCCCGCTCCGAGAGCGCAGGCAGCTCCTTGCGCAGACCGCCGATCTCGCGCCCCATGCGAGGTGCCACCGCCCATACGAAGCCCCCCAACGTGCCCAGAACGAGCGCGTACACGAGCAGGATGGCGACCGGGCGCTTGAGCTTCTTCTTCTCGAACCAAGCGACGAGCGGCGTGAGCACGTACGCGATCACGAGAGCCAGCACGAAGGGCAGCAGCACCTCGCGCGCAGCGACGACGACGGTGACCACGGCCAGCGCGGATACGCCGAGAAAAATCGGCCTGAGGAGGCTCGGCTTCGACTTGGACATGAATCCCTCGAGCAAGGAACGAAACCACGAGCGTGCCCCACGTGCGAGACCAAAGAGACGCATTCGTCTCGCCGAGCACGCATCGCTCGAACCGGCGAAGTGGGAGACAAAAAAAACACGGGCCACGCTCCGAAGAGCGCGGCCCGCGCGGAGACGTCGGGGCTCGGCGAACCGAGCCGCGCCGATCAGTCTTCCTTCTTCTCGATGTTGAGGTTTCCGAGCTTCTGCTTGATGAGCTCGCCGATGGTGTTGCCCTTGGACTCTTCCGAGGACTTCTTCGGCATCTTCGTCTCGCGAGGCGCGGACTTCTGCGGGGCGGCGGCCGCCTCGCCGATGCGCATGGAGAGCGTCAGGCGACGATCCTGCGTGTCGACGTTGGCGATCTCGGCCTTGAGCTCGTCACCGATCTCGAGGGCCTTCGAGGTGCCGTCCTCGTTCTTGGGCTCGACGATGTCGCTCGTCGGGATGTGACCCTCGACGCCGTCGCGGATGCGAACGAACACGCCGTAGTCGACCGTCGAGATGACCTTGCAGTCGACGACCTTGGACGGAGGGAACTCCGAGAAGATCGTGGGCCACGGGTCGTCGAACAGCTGCTTCACACCGAGGCTGACCTTCTTCTCGTCGTGGTTGATCGAGAGGATGATCGCTTCGACGTCGTCGCCCTTGTGGAACATGTCGGCCGGGTTGTTGACCTTGGCCGTCCACGAGAGGTCCGACTTGTGGACCATGCCGTCCACACCTTCTTCGATGCCGATGAAGACACCGTAGTCGGTGATGCTGCGCACCTTGCCGCCGATCTTGTCGCCGGGGTGGTACTTCTCGGTGAAGAGCGTCCAGGGATCGGGCTCGAGCTGCTTGAGGCCGAGCGAGATACGCTTCGACTTCGCGTCCACTTCGAGAACCTGGCAGTCGAGCGCCTGGCCCACTTCGAGGAGCTTCGACGGGTGCTTGACCTTCTTGGTCCAGCTCATCTCGCTCACGTGGATGAGGCCTTCGACACCCGGCTCGAGCTCCACGAAGGCGCCGTAGTCGGTGATCGACATGACCTTGCCGTGGACCTTCTTGCCCGGCGGGTACGCCTCTTCGGCGTGGTTCCACGGATCCTCTTGCGTCTGCTTGAGGCCGAGCGAAACGCGCTCGGTTTCCGGGTTGTACTTGAGGACCTTCACGGTCACTTCGTCGCCGACCTGGAACACCTCGTTCGGGTGGTTCACGCGGCCCCACGACATGTCCGTGATGTGGAGGAGGCCGTCGATACCGCCGAGGTCCACGAACGCACCGTACTCGGTGATGTTCTTGATGACGCCGCGGACGACCTTGCCCTCCTCGAGGGTCTCGAGGGTCTTGGTCTTGATTTGGTCGCGCTCCTTCTCGAGGAGGACACGACGCGAGAGCACGATGTTGCCGCGCTTCTTGTTGAACTTGATGACCTTGAACTGATAGGTCTGACCAATCAGCTTGTCCAAGTTGCGGATCGGGCGGAGGTCCACCTGCGAGCCGGGGAGGAAGGCCTTCACGCCGCCGCGAATGGTGACCGAGAGGCCGCCCTTCACGCGCTGGCTGATGGTGCCTTCGATGAGCTCGTCGCGTTCGCACGCGCTCGAGATCTCGTCCCAGACCTTCATCTTGTCAGCCTTCTCCTTGGAAAGCATGACGAGACCGTCGTCGTTCTCGCGGGACTCGATGTAAACGTCGATGCGATCACCGGCCTTGACGGTGACCACGCCGCTGCCGTCCGCGAACTCGGACAGAGCGATCATTCCTTCGCTCTTGCCGCCGATGTCGATGACGACGTTGTCGCGCTGGACGGCGACGACGGTGCCTTGGACGATTTCGCCTTCTTTGCCGAAATCGCCGCTCTGGAGGCTCGCTTCGAACAGAGCCGCGAAGGAATCCATTCCTCCGCCGGACTCGGTGATGGTTTCAGTGGACATGTTGTGAGGGTTACCCGTGTTTGTCAGTCCTGCGCAGGAGCGCGCAGGACGCCTTTCTCCCCGGTCGGGGGTCTCGAAGACCCACCTGGGGGGTCTCGCGTCTAGCCCACACCCGCAAAGAGGTCAAAGGGGAACCCCGAGTATTTTGCCCCTTCGGGCATTTTTCTGCCCGCGCTGCTCAGCGGGCGTTCTGCACGAGGCTCACCGGAATCCGCAGAGTCGAGCCGGTTCCGCCCGGGGCCGAGAATTGCGCCCCACGCACCGCCCGCGCGACACACGCGCCGACGCTGGCCGAAAGCCCTTGAATCGAGGCGACGTCCGCCGAGGCCACCTCGCCGGTGGGCGCGATCTTCGCGCTCACGACCACGCGGCCCGACTGGGACGAGTCTTGGTCCAGCCCGAGCTGGTAGCAGCGACGGAACGCGGGCTTGAGGCCGGCCACCACGCGATCGGCGTCCGACACGGGCATGCTCGCGCGGGTAGGCTCGACGCGTGTGTCGAGCGAAGGTCCACGTGTCTCACGCGCGGGGCCGGCCGAGTCGGGACCGCTCCGTTTCGTGCCGTCTTTGCCCAGCTCACCGAGACCGTTCGACCTGTTCGACGCCATGGGGCCACCCGACGAGGTGGAGATCTCGCCGCTCACCGAGGTGTTCTTCGCGGCCGCCTCGCCCATGTCGACCACGGGAACGTTCGAGCGTTTGAGTGCATTCTGCACCGACGAGCTCCCGCTGAGGCTCGCGGCGATCTCGACCCGCATGCTCTCGGCTTGCGCGACGAGCGCCGCGTCTCGCGCAGCTTGGCCTCGGTCGCTGCTCGAGGCTCCGGTGCTCGAGCGTCCGGGCGAGGCACTCGAGCGTCCGGGCGAGGCGCTGGCCGGCGCGTCGCGTTTCGCTTCGGCCTTGGAGCTTTCGGTTCGGCTCGGCGGCTCGTCCGTCTTCGGGGTCTCGAGCGGGAGAGCGCGCGGGGTATTTTTCACGAGATCCACGAGCCCCGAAACCGACGGAGCGTCACGAACGATGGGATCGACCCAGTCCGAGTAGAGCGCGCCGACGAAGCCGAAATGCAGGAGGAAGCTCAGCGCGACGAGGATGGTGAGGTTCCAGTCGACATCGGCCGAGCTTGCCCTGACCGAGAGCGGCAATTGCGGCCGAGCAGCGGGAACCGGAGCGACGACCATCTGGAAGAGCAACGTGGTGTCGCCGATCTGAATCTTTCCGCGCGACTCGCGATCCAGCGGACGGGTCTCTCCCGGACCGAGCTCGTGCGCGCCGAGCGCGTCCGCCAAACGAGCCTTCATGCCGGTCGACACCACGAGCGCGTAGCCGTCCGCGCGACGTACGAGCACCTCACACGTCGCGCATGGCGCCGCGAAGGTCGCAGTCTCTCCGCTACCGACGCTCACGGTGGTCGCGCTCTTCAAGAGGCGCTCTTCGACCACGCGTCCCCCACGGACGAGGCCGACGCGTAGCACGCGTGGACCTTCCGGAGCGGACAAGGCGCGCATCACACGGGTCATTCGCCCGTCGGTTCGGACCGGGCGGGAGACCGGACGCGAAACGTTCACACCGCCACTGGGACCGAGCTCCATGGACGCACCTCTCCCCGCCCTTCCTTCGGCACGGACGACCGAGGAGGGCTCGTTCTGGACCTTTCGACCCGCACGCCATGAACGACGCACGAGAGGGCGCGCACGCCGTGCACGCGAGGGCCTACGACCACGCCCTCCGGAGAAAGTTCCGGAGGGCGCGCAGAAAGCGCATCGCCTCGGAGTTCGAGCTTTTCAATCGGACAATACCCGTCGAACATCGGCGTTTGCGGCGTTCCGTGGCGGTTCGAGGGCGAAACCTCGCGCAACGGGCGCCTGCAGGGGGATCAGATCGTCGGCGCGTCTCGTACGTAGGCGTGCCCCTCACCTTTCACCCGAGCTTCGGAGCCCATCGCATGCGCACGTCCAGACTCTCCACGTTTTCCACGCTCGCCGTCGTCGCCGCGGGCCTCTTTTCGGTCGGCTGCGGAGCCTCGCAGTCGAGCTACGTGAAGTCGGACGCCGCGCTGGGGCGAATCATCGTCTACCGCAACGGAGTTGCATATTACGAGCGGGAAGCCACGGTCGAGAACGACACGCTCCGCCTCGTCGCGCCCAACGACAAGGTCGACGACTTCCTCAAGTCGCTCACCGTGGTGGACTCGGTCACGGGTAAGCCCGCGCCGGTCAGCTATCCGCACGGAGGAGGCTCGACCGTGGACCTCAAGGTGCACCTGCCCGGCGCGGGTCCGCACAAGGTGAAGCTCTCCTACGTCACGGAGGCGCCCGCGTGGAAGCCCACCTACCGCATCCTGGTCGGCAGCGACGGCAAGCTCGAGCTTCAAGCCTGGGCGGTCGTCGACAACACCTCCGGTGAAGACTGGGACCAGGTGAAGCTCGGCGTCGGATCGAGCTCGGCCATGGCGTTCCGCTTCGACCTCCGCGGGTTCCGCTACGTGCAGCGCCAGCAACTCCAGGGTGAGCAGCTCTTCGCGGTCGCTCCGCCCTCGGGCGGCTCGGTTTACGGCGGCGCGGACGAGCGCAACATGGGCGTGGTAGCCGAGCTCTCGGACGATGCCGTAGTTGCAACGGCAATGGGGCGACGTGACCAAGAGGTTGCCCTGTCGCAATCTGCAGCCCGACCTCGCGACAGCTTGAAAACCGCCGAAACGAAGCCGAGAGCGCCCTCGGGAGGTGCCGCTGGACGCGCGGGCTACCCGAGCGGCGGTCCGACCAGCGCCATGCCCGCGAGGGAGCCCCTTGCCCCCCCGCCCGCGTCGCAAGCCTACGGACAGGCCCAGGCTGCCCAGAGCCAGATCGTCGGGCTCGCCAATCAGCTTCGTTCCAATCAAAACACGGTGGTGATCGAAGGCTTCGCCAAGGAGGGTGACGGCGACAAGGCCGGAGCCTCGCTCGACCGCGCCAACAAGGTCCGTGAAGAACTGGTTCGCCAGGGCGTCGATCCCAACCGCGTCGTGGCCGTAGGCAAAGGCAACGTGGCTGGTCGAAGCGGCGGCGTTCGTTTCGTTCAGCAGGCCCCACAACCGGCCCAGCAAGCCGGCAAAAAGGCGTCGAACGCCTCGGCGGCGAACGTCAACGGCGTCGCGAACGAGAAAGACTCCGGCGCAGGCCCGGGAGAGCCGGTAGGCACGGCGCACTTCGAGAGCGACGCCACCATGAGCGTCGCCAAGGGCAGCTCGGCCATGGTCTCGATGTACCAGGGCAAGACGGAAGGCAGCGTGGTCTACCTCTACGATCCGGAGAGCGAGCGCGGGAACGGCGACTTCGCGTTCAAGGCCGTGCGCTTCCGGAACCCGACCGACTCGCAGCTCGAGTCGGGTCCGGTCACCGTGTACGGCAGCGGGCGTTTCGTGGGCGAAGGCATCGGCGAGCCCATCCCGGCGCGCTCCATCGCGTTCGTTCCGTTCGCGCTCGACCGCCAAGTTTTGGTCGAGAAGAAGGTCGATCACAAGGACACCATCTCGAAGATCATCACCGCGCAGCGAGGCGTCTTCAGCACCGAGACGAAGCACACCCGCAAGACCGCCGTGGTCCTCCACAACCGCGCGGAAGAAAAAGCCCTCGTGTACGTGCGCCACACGGTTCCGCAGGGCTACACGCTCGACGAGAAGCTCGCGAAGGCCGAGCGCGTGGGGCAGGCCTACGTGTTCCCGGTCGAGGTGCCGGCCCATGCCAAGATCGAGCTGGTGATCGAAGAGTCGACGCCCATCATGCAGACCACCGACGTCCGCACGAAAGAAGGGCTCGAGATGATTCGCGCCTACCTCTCGGCCGACCTCGCGCAAGGTCCGCTGAAGGAAGCGGTCCAGACCATCGTGCGCGAGCAGCAAGAGCTCGGCACGATCGAGCAGCGCAAAGCGACGGCGCGCGAACAACTCGGCGAGTACCGCGCGCGCATGGACGAGCTGCACGCCCAGATCGTCACGTTGAAGGCCGTGAAGAGCGCGGGCCCCATGATGCAGAGCCTCGAGAAGAAGCTCTCCGAGACGAGCGACAAGGTCTCCAAAATGACCGTTCAGATCGTCGAGCTCGAAGAGCAAGCCATGGTGGCGCGCATCAAGCTGCAAGACTCGATCGCCGAGCTCACCATGGGCGACGATCCGAGCAAAAAAGACGACAAGAAGAACGACAAGAAGAAGGACGACAAGGGAGCAACCACTCCCACGAAAAAGGCCTAAAGCCTTATTTTCCTGCGTCTTTCGGGCGCGCCGCAGGGCTCTTCGGCGTCGCGCCCGCATCGACCTGGCCGGCGTCGCGGGCGAGAGGCCCCGCGTCGGTGACGAGCGCGCCAGCATCGCCCGAAGGCGCGCCGGCATCGCCCGAAGGCGCGCTCTCGTTGCCCTCGAGACCGTCCAGCAGGACACGCGTGTCGACCGAGCGCAGCGCTTCGATCACGCGCGCCGGTACGGCCACGCGCACACGCACGTTCGACCCTTCGCGCACCACTGTGGCCGAGCCGAGCCACGCGAAGGCGCCCTCGAGCCTGCGCGAGAACGCCTTGACGATGCGAACCAACGTGTTCTCGGCCCACGCGGCGGCGTCGTCGTCGGCGTAACGGAGCGTGACCTGCGCACCTCCGCGCCCCGGCTTGAGCACGAATCGAATTTCGTCGAGGCGACGTCCGAGGGCGAGCTCTCCGCGCTCGAGCTTGGGCGCACGCTCGACCAGGCTCGCGCCGTCGATGCGGAGCTCGAGCAAGGCTTCGGGATCGAACGAAGGTGGCGCCTTGGCCTTGGCCTCCGAGAGCGCCGCACGTGCTCGCGAGGTAGCCGCGCCGAAGGCGACCACCCAAGTGCGCTTCGGCAGCACGAAGAGCGCGATGGGGTCTTCGGAGTACCCCTCGTGCTCGGTCACCCTTCCGCGAGGGCGCGCGCTCCGAAACAGGAGACGGCCGTCGCCGTCGAGCAGCTTCTCCGGGGCGAGATCGGCGCGAACGCCTCGCAGCGCGACCACGCCGGACGTCGCGGCGAGCACGTCTTTGCCGGGCCGAAGCGACTCGGTGTCCATGGCGATCACGACTTCTTCGGCGGACTCGAACGCCTCGAGCTCGCGGTCGCCGGAGATGCCTCGCGTGGCGGCGAGACGGGAAAGGGCCGACACGAGCGGGCCGAAGACCTCGTCGCGACGGAGCGCCTCGGGTCGCACGAGCAGCACGAGGGGAGCCTTGGGGTCGAGCGCACTCGGATAGCTCGGCTCGTTCGTGGCCACGGGCGCCGTGGGCACACGCTTGTCGCCGCACGAGACCACGCCTGCTGCGAGCACTCCCGCAAGCACGAGCGCCGTCGCGACGCCTCGCCGTTTCACGCGCCCGGCCAGCGCGAACGAACCACGGTGAGCATCTCGGCAACCACGCCGTCGAAGTCGAGCTCGGACGAGTCGACGAGCTTCGCGTCGGTCGCGCGCTTGAGTGGCGCGATGGCGCGGTTTTCGTCCTGAAAGTCGCGTTTCTTAACGGCTTCCAGGGTCTCTTCGTAGCTCGGCGCGTCGCCCTTCTGGGCGAGCTCGGCGTGACGACGTCGCGCACGTACCTCGGGGCTCGCGGTGAGGAAGAACTTCACCTCGGCGTCGGGGAAGACCACCGTGCCGATGTCGCGACCTTCGAGCACGACGCCACCCGTACCGCCGGCCAAGCGCTGGAGCTCGAGCAAGGCGCCACGCACTTTGGGATGCACCGAGACCTCGCTCGCGCCGAGCCCGACCTCGGGCAAACGAATCGCGTCCGAGACATCACGGCCCTCGAGCACGACACGCATGCCGAGCTCGGGATCACGACGAAACACGAGTGCTTCGCGCGCGAGCAATCCTTCGGCGAGCGAAGCGACCGCGTCGCCGTCCGAGTACGGGATGTTCGCCTCGGAGGCGGCGAGCGCCACGGCGCGATAGATGGCGCCCGTGTCGACCAGGACGAACCCCAGCGCTTTCGCGAGGTTCCGGGCGACCGTGCTTTTTCCTGCGCCCGCAGGCCCGTCGATGGCGATAACCGGTTTTTCGCGCGTCACGCGCGAAGCCTTTAGCCGACCTCGCGCGAAGTGAAAAGGTGCGCGTCGTGCGCGAGGGTCAAGTGGGCTCTACTTCGAGGTCCGCGCCGAGCGCGCGCAGCGTCCCGACGAAGCGAGGGAAGCTCGTGCCGATGCAGGCCACGTCGTCGATGGTGGTGACGCCGTCGGCGAGCAGCCCGAGCACGGCTGCCGTCATGGCGATGCGATGATCGCCGCGGCTGTCCACGCGGCAAGCCTTGAGCGGGGCATCCGTGCCCTCGATTTCGAGGCCGTCGGGGAGCTCTTCGCAGCGCACCCCGAAGGCACGAAGCACCTCGGCCATGGTGGCGATGCGGTCGCTCTCTTTCACGCGCAGCTCTTCCGCATCGACGATGGTGGTCGTGCCGGTGGCTCGCGCGGCGAGCGCACACAAGATCGGGATCTCGTCGATCGCGCGAGGCACGAGCTCGCCTCCGACCTTGATGCCGCGCGCGCCCGCGTACCACGAGAGCACGTCGGCGACCGGCTCGCCGCCACGCTCCCCGAGCGGACGCACTTCGATGCCCGCGCCCATGTCCCGCGCGATCTCGAAGAGACCGGTGCGCGTAGGATTCGTGCATACCGCACGTACCGTCACGTTCGAGCCGGGCACCAGTTGGGCGGCGACCGTAAGAAAAGCCGCCGCGGAAGGGTCACCGGGGAGATCGACGTCGAAGGGCTCCATTTGCCCGTTCCAGCCGGCCGGATCGAGCTCCACGACGGAGCCCGAGGTGCGAATAGGGACCCCCAGCGCCGACAAGATGCGCTCGGTGTGGTCACGCGAGACGAGCGGCTCCTTCACCCGCGTCTCGCCGTGCGCGTAGAGGCCCGAGAGCAAGATGGCACTCTTCACCTGAGCGCTCGCGACCGGTGAATCGTACTGGAGCGCGCGAAGCGGGCTGTCTTCGGAGCAGGCCTTGATGCGCAAAGGCGCGGTGATGTCCCCTGCCCGCTTCGGGTGCGGCTCGCCGTCGACCTGAACGCCACGCGCACGCAAAGGACCTGCGACGCGCATCATGGGACGTCGGGAGAGCGACGCATCCCCGATGAGCACGGAGTCGAAGGGCTGCGCGCCGAGCAGGCCGGTGAAGAGGCGCATGGTCGTGCCTGAGTTTCCGCAGTCGAGCGGAGCGCTCGGCGCACGAAGACCGAAGAGCCCGACACCTCGGACGCGCACTTCCTGCGATCCGGGCTCGAGCCCTTCGAATCCGACTCCCATTGCCGCCAGCGCACGGGCGGTGGAGACGTTGTCTTCGCCCTGCGAGAAGCCGCGAATCTCGCAGCGACCCGTGGTGAGCGCCGCGAAGAGGAGCGCGCGGTGTCCGATGCTCTTGTCGGACGGTACGGGGACGCTCCCGACGAGCGGCTTCTTCTGAGGAGATATGCGGAGGCGCAGCGAGGACGACTCGGAGGTCATCCTCGAAGGCTACCCGAGAACGGTCACACGCGGAGCGTCAGCTTCCGAGGATCAGCTTCCTAGAACAGAAGCGAGAACGAGCAGGAGCGCCGCGTCCGCGGTGGAGAAGGCGATGCACCACATGCCCCACTTTCGCGCACCTACCTTGCCGCCATGCTTGATGAGCATGAAACCGACGAAGTTGGCAGCCATGCCGACACCGGCGAGCAGCGCGAGCACGGCGTAGAACCAGCTCACCCCGAACACGCGATAGACGAACAGCATGAAGAACGCCGCGTGAGCCACAGCGCCGGCCGTGGCGAGGGCTTGGGCGGCTTTCTCGAGACCGGTGGAACGTCCGTACATTGGCGACTCCTCTTTCCTTCACCATGCGGCACCCGCCGCCGTTTGCAAAGGCCCTGCCCGAAAGTAGACGGACACGGTGCGACGATCGCTACTGCGGCGACGTCGATTTTCGAACTTCGGCCCGCGAGGTCAGCGGCCGAGCCACTGCGGCAAGCCCTGCGCGAGGGCGCGAAGGCTCTGATCGTCGACCGAGATCTTCACCTGCACGTCGGTTTTGTCGGTGGTGACCTTGAGCTCGCGGAACTGGAGGCCGATGAGGGCAAGGATGCGGGCGAAGCTCGCCGTGTTGTTGAGGCCGGCCGCGGCCTGCGTGGCTTGGGCCTCGTCGGCGTAGGTGATGGCGGCGCCGACATTGGAGCCAGGCGCGTTGAAGTCCATGAGAATACGAGCCTTTTGGGCGGTCTGCATCCAGGGGAACGGCGCTTGTTTGAGGATCTCGCCGGTGCCGGGCTGAGCCTGGGTGTCGGCGGCGATGGCGAGCACGGCGCCTTGCGTGGAGAGCGTGGTGTCGACCCACGGCGGCACGTCGCGCTTCACGCGGCCGTCGCGCACGCGGTCGATGGCGCGGCGAATTCCGGTCTCGGTGCCGGCGAGCGCGGTCTTGGCGGTGAGCACGGTGAAACCGACGTTGTTGATGGTGTAGACGTCGCGGCCGCCGTACTGCGACACCACCAGGGCCCCGCCGCCGCGTGTGGGCGAGTGGGTCTCGGCGAGCTTCTTCACCTTGGCTTCGTCGAATCGGCCGACCAGCACGGCGGCCACGTCCGCGCCCTGCGTCGAGTAGACGCCCGCGTACACGGCGTCGAGATCGCGCGAGGGTTGGAAGCCGACCTCTTCGCCCAGCGGTGAGCCCTTTTCCGCGGCCTTCGCGAGATCGGGACCGAAGGACTGGCTGGCGAAGAACGCCTTGGCGTCGAGGCGGGCGTAGACGATGGCCTGAGCCGGGAGCAGCGCCTCCGGATCGGCGTCGAGGTCGATGGCGGCCGGCGTGGCCGTGGGCTTGTCTCCGCCGCAGGCGGTGAGCGCGAGAGTGGACGGAACGAGCAGCGAAGCAAGGACGATGGCGCGGAAGAGCTTCATGGGCCGTGGAAGGCTATCACGCAGGGTGCGCTTCGACGCGAGAGCCTTGTGGCACGGCGGGTTGCTTTCCCCTGCCCCCGCCTTGCCCGCACCCGTCGGATTCGCGCGCGTTCGTGCTCGTCCGAGCGACGTGCGGACCTCAGGTGCCGGCGGCGTACGAGCCGAGCAGCTTGAAGAAGCGGGTCTGGCGCTTCACCTCTTCCAACGCGGCCACGATGGCCCGGTCGGTCGCGTGGCCGGCGAGCTCGACGAAGAAGAGATAGCCCCAGGCCTCGCCCGGGGTCGGGCGCGACTGGATCTTCGTGAGGTTGATGCCGCGCTCGGCGAACTGCTTGAGCACCTCGAGCAACGCTCCTGGCGAGTCCGAGACGCTGAAGACGAGGCAGGTCGAGTCCGCGCCGGTGCGTCCCGACGGGCGCGCCCCGAGCACGGCGTAGCGGATGCGCTCTTCACGGGCGTCGGCCACGTCACGCTGGCAGACCGTGAGCTCGTGGGTGGCGGCGTAGAGCTCGTCGGCCAGGGCGGCGCTCCCGTGGTCTTCGTGGGCGAGCTGACAGGCCAGCTCGGGCGTCTTCACCTCGAGCACCTGGAGGCGCGGATTGGCCGCGAAGAACGCCTTGCAGGCCTGGCGTTCGAAGGGTGCAGCGTACACTTTTTCGACGTCGGCCAGGTTTCCGGTTCGATTCACGAGGTGGACCGAAGGCACGGCCTCGAAGGTGGCGACGAGCTTGAGCTCGGACGCGATGAGCGCGGTGAGCGTGTGCTGGACGAGGCCGTCGGTTTTGGTCTCGAGAGGGAGCACGGCGAAGCTCGCCCGCTGCGCGACCACCTCACGAACCGCCTCTTCGGCCGAGTCGAACGGGAGGAGCTTGGTCGGACCGCCGAAGCGCTTGCGGGCGGCGCCGTAACCGGAGCTGCCGACCGCCCCCACGAACGCCACCACCACGCCGAGCTCGAGCGCGTTCGAAGCCGCGTGAATTTCCCGAAAAATGTCCCGGATCGAGTCGGCGGGCATGTCGCCCGTGGCGCGGGCCACCAGCGCTGCGAGCTGCGCGCGCGACTCGAGCGGGAGCTGCGGCGCGCCTTCACCGCGAAGCTTTCCGATGCCGCGCGCGAGCTTCGCGCGGCGGTCCAAGAGGCCGAGCAGCTGAGCATCGACCTTGGCCATTTCCTGGCGGGCTTCTTCGATCGCGCGCTTGTCGTCGCTCATGGTCACGCACGGTAGCATGGGTCCGAACGCGTCGGTCTGGTAGGGGGTGCGCGGTGGACGTCGAAGAGCTACGCGAGAAGTTCGTCATCCTGGAAGAGCTGCGGGACGCACGCGCGCTCGACCCGGGAGGAGACGTGCCTCGGGAGGCGCTCCGCGCGCTCGCGCACCGCTTTCCAGGCGCGCTACGTGAGATCGAGCGTGTTCCTCGCGAGGTGCTGAAGGCGCGACGAGAAACACTCGACCGCGTCTTGCGAGGCGAGGACGAACCTCGCTGGGCCGTGGCGCAGCGGCGTTTCCACGCGGAGTTGCGCGGCGCGCTCGCCGTGAAGCGCATGCTCGGGCGCACGCTCCGTTCGGCGCGCGAGCTCGAAGAAGGCCTCGTCGGTCATGCCTTCGCGGAGGACGCGGCGCGGTGGGTGGCTCGCGCGAACGAGCTACTCGAGCCGCCTTCCGGACGCATCGAACCTCTCGTGGTGGCGGAGGTCGCACGCGCCCTAGGTGCGACACTCGCCGAGTGCCGCACGCTTCTCTTTCCTTGGCTCGAGTGAAACGTCAGCTCTTGGCGGCGGGCGTCGCGGGCGCGGCGGGCGTCGTGGAGGCGCTCGACGAGCCTGCGTCCGAGCTCTTGGTCTCGGTCTTGGTCTCGCTCTTCGATTCGGACTTCGACTCGCTGCTGGACGAGCTCGACCCGCCCGAAGAACCCTTCGACGACGAGTAGAGGTCGGCGTACCAACCGCCTCCCTTCAAGATGAAGTTCCCGCCGCTGATCTGACGCTTCGCCGAGGCAGCGAGGCACTTGGGGCAATCGGTCAGCGCGGGCTCCGAGATCTTCTGCATCTCTTCCCACTGGTTGCCACAGGACGTGCACACGTACTCGTAAGTCGGCATGTTGCCTCGCCACTTAAAGCCTCCACCTACGATGTCAAGAAGAGGCTCGTGCAGCGCACGGTTTCGGGCGCGGAACGGGGGTTCCGATGCGCTTCCGGAGGGAGCGAAGGACCACGGTACGGCCCGCGACTGCGCACGCGGCCGGTACTGCACCGACGTGGTCCACTGCTCGGGTGCGCCTCCCGGAGGGTGTCGGACGCCACATTTCGACCGTCGAGCGACCCGTTTATGGAAGCGCTTCCGCAACGCTGCGCGAGCCACTTTTCCACAGGCTTTCCAGGGAAAATACATCGAAAAAGGCCTTGCGACCCCTCGGTCCGAGACGTAACCCTCACCCTTGGTCGTGACAGTATGTGAAGTGACATGACGCCCCGCCTATCGTCATCCGACGACGGGTCCGTCAGGTCCAACGCGATCGCGAGCGAACGGGTTTCGCTTTCGGAGTCCGCAGCATGAAGATCAAACGCCTCGAGCTCTCCGGCTTCAAGTCCTTCGTCGACCGCACCGTCGTGCACTTCGACCGAGAGGTCATGGGCATCGTCGGCCCCAACGGATGCGGCAAGTCGAACATCGTCGACGCCATTCGTTGGTGCATGGGCGAGCAGAGCGCGAAGAACCTTCGCGGTCGCAGCATGGACGACGTCATCTTCAACGGCTCGGAGACACGCCCCGGCGCCGAGTTCGCCGAGGTGACGCTCACCTTCGAGAACGACAACGACGGCGCCGATCTGCCCATCGAGTACAAGGACTACCCGGAGATCGCGGTCACCCGCCGGCTCCACCGCACGGGCGAGAGCGAGTACCTGATCAACAAGACGCAGGTGCGGCTGAAAGACGTGACCGATCTGTTCCTCGGCACGGGCGTGGGCACCAAGGCCTACAGCATCGTCGAGCAGGGAAAAATCGGCCTCATCGTGAGCGCCAAGCCCGAGGATCGCCGCCTCCTCATCGAAGAGGCCGCGGGCATCACCAAGTTCAAGTCGAAGAAGAAGCAGGCCGAAAAGAAGATGGAGATGACGCAGCAGAATCTTCTGCGCGTCGGAGACATCATCGCCGAAATCGAGCGCAACCTCGGCACGTTGAAGCGCCAAGCCGCCAAGGCCGAGCGCTACGTCGCCTACCGCAACGAGCTCGAAGACCTGCAGCTCCACGAGGCCTCGCACAAGTACCTGGAGCTCACCGGCTGGGTGAAGCTCGAGTCGTCCGAGGTGGAGACGCACACGCTCTCCAACGACGAGGCCCGCGCGGCGCTCGTCGCACGG
The DNA here is from genome assembly GCA_965225775.1 of Polyangiaceae bacterium. Taxonomy (GTDB): domain Bacteria; phylum Myxococcota_A; class Polyangia; order Polyangiales; family Polyangiaceae; genus JAAFHV01. The sequence goes on from OZ245328.1 coordinate 1,925,484, forward strand.
GAAGCCGAGCTCGAAGGCGCTCGCCTCGGAGCCCACGAGGCCGAGAGCGCGCTCGAGATCGCCACCACCACGAACTTCGCCGCCGAGAACGCCGTTCGCGCCGAAGAAGCGGCCATCTCGCGCGCACGCGACCGCATCCAGGCGCTCGTCCGTCGAGATGCCGAGGCCGAGGCCGAGCTGTCCGGCGTGGCCGCTCAGCGCGAGGCGCTCGGTCAGGAGCTCGCAGTGGTGACCTCCGAGCTCGACGATCTGTCGGCCGACGAGGCCACACAAGCCGAGCAGACCGAAGTCGAAGAAGCGCGCCTCGCCGAGGTCGTGTCCGAGCAGGACCGCGCGAATCGCACGCTCGCCGAGCTGCGCCAGAAGGCCGCGCAGGCCCAAGCGCAGATCGCCAGCGGCGAAGCGAAGCTCGAGGGCTTCGAGCGCCGCAAGACCGAGACCACGCTCCGCCACGAAAAGCGTGTCCTCGAGCGCGCCGAGCTCGAGATGGTCGCGAAAGATCTCGCCGCTCGAGTGGAAATTCTCGCGGCCGAAGTGCACGGCACGCGCGAGGGCAAGACCCTCTCGGTCGAAGAGAAGGCCCAGCTCGAGACCACGCTGCACACGCTTCGCCAGGAGATCCTGACCAGCGAGCGCTCACTCGACGACGCCAAGCACGACGCCCAGAAGAAGCGCTCGCGCATGCAAGCGCTCGTGGAGATGCAGTCGCGCCTCGACGGCGTAGGCGCGGGCACCAAGGCGCTCGTCGCGACCAAAGACGAGACCGTGCTCGGACTCTTCGCCGACCGCGTGGAGGCCGAGCACGAGGTCACCGGCGCGCTCGCGGCCTGGCTCGGCATGCGCCTCCACGACGTGGTGGTCGACGATCCGGAGCGCGCGGTCGCGCTGCTCGGCAAGCTCCGTGACGAAAAGAAAGGTCGCGCCACGGTCGTCCCGCGACGTCCGGCCCGCGTGGTCGGAGCGCACGTGGCGGGGCTCTCTGGCCTTCCGGGCGTGCTCGGACAGCTGGTCGATTTCGTGCGCTACGCAACCGACGACGAGGGCCTCGTGCGTGCGGTGGTCGGTGACGTGGTCTTCGTGGAAGACCTCGACTCGGCCCGCACGGTCACGCGCGTGGCCGGTCTACCCGCGGTCACGCGCGACGGCATGGTGCTCTACCCCGACGGCCGTATGTCGGGCGGCACCGGCGAAGACGTGGCCGCACACATGCTCGACACGAAGCGCGAAGCGCGCGAGCTCGGCGAAGAGGTCGAGCGCCTCGACGCCATCGTGGCCGAGCGGCTCGCTCACCACCAAGCGCTTCGCCTCGCCATCACGGAGACGCAGAGCGCACTCGATCTGGCCCGTCAGCGCGCCCACGAGGGAGAGCTGGCGCTCGTCCGTGTCGAGAAAGACCTTCGCGCCGCCGAGACCGAGCTCTCGAACGCCGAGCGTCGCATGGAGACGTTGGCTCAGGAGATCGACGAGCTCGAGCAGCAGCTCTCGCAAGCCGTGGAAGAGCGCGATCTCGCGGCCTCGACGCTGGAGAGCACGCGCGGCGAGCTCGAGGCGGTGGTTCGTCAGGTCGAGGACGCGGAGAGCTTCGCGCTCTCGTGGACCGAACAAGTCGATGCGCGCCGCGCGCACGTCACCGAGCGACGCGTTCGTGTCGCCGGCACGCGCGAGAAGCTCTTCGCCGCCCGCGGCACGAGCTCGCGCCTCGAGAAGAGCCTGGTCGAGCTCGGCGAACGCCGTACGCGCCTGGTCACCCAGATCGAAGACGGCGCCCGCGAGCTCGGCGAGACGGCCGCGCAGCTCTACCTGCACAAGGAAGCTCTCGGCGCCGCACTCGACGCGGCTCGTGACGCCGAGGTGGCGCTCGTGACCGCACGCTCGGCCTTCGAGGGCGTTCGTCAGGAGCTCTCGGAGCGCGAGGCGCACCTTCGCGATCTCCGCGCGACCGCCGACGCCGCCCGCGAGGCGCTCGCCACGCACGAGATGAACCTTCGCGAGCGAAGGCTCGCGCTCCAGCACTTGCTCGACGCCGTGGCCGAGAAATTCCGCGGTCTCCAGCTCGCGCGGGTGGTCGGCGACTACCACATGCGCCTCCCCCCGGACGACGAGAGCAAAGCGCGCATCTCCGAGCTCGTCGGGCTCATCGAGCGCATGGGCAGCGTGAACCTCGAAGCCATGCGCGAGCACGAAGAGGCCGAAAAGCGCTACGCGTTCTACAGCGATCAGAAGGCCGATCTCGACGGCGCCCTCGCCGACCTCTCCAAGGCCATCGAGCAGATGAACCGCGAGTCGAAGAAGCTCTTCGAAGAGACGTACACGCAGGTGAACGCTCGCTTCCAAGAGATCTTCCCACGCATGTTCCGCGGCGGACGAGCGTCGCTTCGTCTCACCAACCCGGAAGACATGCTCGAGACGGGCATCGAGATCTTGGCGCAGCCGCCGGGCAAGAAGCTCGCGAGCATCGAGCTCATGAGCGGTGGAGAGAAGGCGCTCACCGCGGTGTCGCTCATCTTCGCCATCTTCCAGATCAAGCCCTCGCCGTTCTGCATCCTGGACGAGGTCGACGCGCCGCTCGACGAGGCGAACGTTGCAAGATACAACGAAATGGTCCGCAGCATGACCGACCGCTCGCAGTTCATCCTCATCACGCACATCAAGCGCACGATGCAGATGGTGGACGTGCTCCATGGCGTCACGATGCAGGAGTCGGGCGTCTCGAAGCTCGTCAGCGTGACGCTCAACGACGCGGAAGAAAAGAAGAAATCGCGCGAGGCCGTCGCCGTCGCGTAAGGCGGCAAGACTCGTCTCGGTGTTCTCTCATCTCCCGGCCGACTTCGCTTCGTGCGAGTCGGCCGGACGCGTTTTCGGGGGCGCGCGTCTACGTGGGCACCTCGGACGAGCAGCCAGCGCGTAGTGGGTTCGCGACGAGCCGAAGCTCACTCGCTGTCGCCGAGCTCGTACAGCGACAGGTCGGTGGACGAGTCCACGGTGGAGACGACCACGCGATTTCGACCGAGGCGCTTGGCGTCGTACATGGCGCGGTCGGCGCGGGCCTCGAGGGCTTGCGGAGACTCTCGGCCGTCCCAGGTGGCGACGCCGATGGAGACCGTCTTCTTCATGGTGCGACCGGGGATCACGAGCTTCTCGCGCTCGAGGCTCTCTTGGATGCGTTTGCCCGTGCCGAGCGCTTGGGTGCTTCCGGTGCGCGGCATGATGAGCACGAACTCTTCGCCGCCACGGCGGACCAGCACGTCGACCTTTCGTACCAGCTTCCGCACGCGATCGGCGAACGCGCGCAGCACGGCGTCGCCGGTGGCGTGGCCGTGCTCGTCGTTGACGAGCTTGAAGTGATCGAGGTCCATGAGGAGGACCGAGACCTCGTTGCCGTTGCGGCTCGCGCGTTCGATCTCTTCGGCGATACGCGGAAAGAGGTACCTGTGGCTCATGGCCATGGTGAGATCGTCGAACATGGCGAGCCGCTGGAGACGCGCGCGCTCGACCGGTGGCGACGAACAATTGGCGAGCAGTCGGAGCAAGAGCTTGGCGTCGTCGTCGAACGCACGAGGTTCGGGCGCGGTGACCGACAAGACGCCCACCACCTCGCCGGACGACCATAAGGGCTCGCACAAGAGCGAGCCGATGCGGAAGCTCTGCGACGTGGCCGGGACGAAGCGCGTGTCGAGGGTCACGTCGTCGACGTGGATGGGCCGGCGCTCGGTCACGCAGAGGCCGATGACCCCCTCGCCTGGGCGAAAATCCATGGGACGATCGTCCACTCCGGTGCCGGAGCGCGCGCCGGACAGGAGCGTCTCGCGGGAGGCATCGAGCAGACGGATGCTCGCGTGGTCGGCGCCGAGCAGCTTCACCGCGGCCTGCGTGACGGACGAAAGCGAGTCTTCGAGCGAGCGCTTCTCCGCGAGCTCACGCGTGAGGTCGAGCAAGACGACGAGGGCTTCTTTCGGATCGAGAGAGGGCACCGGACTGTCTCGCGGAGATTAGCGAAGGGGGAAGGAAAACGAGGAGCGAACGTGGCGCCCTGCGGCAAAATACGTAGGCAAACGTCGTCCAAGTGGCACGTTCGGGATGTGGGCAGGCATCCGACGCGCTCGTGCGTTCAGCGAAAATCGCGGCTCATGGCGGGGATGCTCTTGCCGCGCAGGGACATGCGCTCGAGCTTCTCGACCACGATGTAGACGACCGGGGCCTCGGAGGACTCGGCCTGCCGCTCCACTTTGCCTTCGACGTAGAGCATGGACGACGTGGTGGCGACCCGACGCAGGCGCTCGAAGGTCTTGGCGAACAGCACGAGGTTCACGAAGCCGTGCTCGTCTTCGAGGGTGACGAAGACCACGCCGCTCGCGGTCATCGGGCGCTGTCGGCAGAGGACCACCCCGGCGCTGCGGACGTGCGTGCCGTGGCGAACCTTGGCGAGATCGTGGGACGAGAGCACGCCCTTCGGGAGGCGCGGACGGAGAATGCGCATGGGGTGATCGGCCACCGACATGCCCGTGCGTTCGTAGTCGAGCAGGAGCTGATCGGTGCGGGTGAGCTTGGGAAGAGTCACCTCCGGCTCGAGCGGGAGCGCGGGAGGCGCACTCGAATCACGTGCATCCTGCAAACGTTCGGCGTGCGCGAAGAGAGGCTCCTTCTTGGGAGCGAGCGCGGACCACACGGCCTCGCGACGGTGCACGAGCGACGGGATGGCCGCGAACGCGCCCGCTTCGGCGAGCGCGACCAGGTGATCTTTGCGGACGTCGGCGCGTAGCTCGAGGTCGTCGGTATCCGTGAAGGGCCGGCTGCAGGCTTCGAGGGCGATGCGGCGGCCGACCTCTTCCGGCAAGCCGCGCACCTCGCGGAGGCCGATGCGCATGGCGGGCGGCTCGTCTTCGTGCACGACCAGCGTGCTGTCCCAGTCGCTCGCGAGCACGCACACGGGCAAGACCCGCACGCCGTGGCGCTTCGCGTCTTCGACGATGCTCGAGGGCGAATAAAAGCCCATCGGCTGCGCGTTCAAGAGGGCGACCGCGAACGCAGCCGGATGGTGCACCTTGAGCCAGGCGCTCGCGTAGACGAGAAGCGCGAAGCTCGCCGCGTGGCTCTCGGGGAAGCCGTACTCTCCGAAGCCCTTGATTTGCGCATAAAGACGCGCCGAAAACTCGGCCGAGATGCCGTTCTTGGCGAAGCCCTCGGCGAGGCGCTGTTCGTGACGGGAGAGCCCTCCGTGGCGCTTCCACGCGGCCATGTCGCGACGGAGCTGATCGGCCTCGCCGCCGGTGTAGCCGGCGCCGGAGATGGCGATCTGCATGACCTGCTCCTGGAAGAGCGGCACGCCGAGCGTGCGGTCCAAGATGGGCGCGAGCAGCGGGTGCGGGGCCTCGATGGCCTCTTCGCCGTTTCGGCGGCGCAGGTAGGGATGCACCATGCCGCCTTGGATCGGGCCGGGACGGACGATGGCCACTTCCACCACGAGATCGTAGAAGGTGCGCGGCCGGAGCCTGGGCAGCATGGCCATCTGCGCGCGGCTCTCGATCTGGAAGACACCGACCGTGTCCGCGCGGCAGAGGGCGTCGTAGACGGCTGGATCTTCGGCGGGGATACGGGCGAGGCGCTCGATGGCGGTGGAGGCTCCCGCGAAGACGTCTTCGTCGTCGCGTTCGCCACCAGATTTCACGACGAGATCGAGCGCCTTTCGAATGGCCGACAGCATGCCGAGCGCGAGCACGTCGATCTTGAAGAAGCCGAGCGCGTCGATGTCGTCCTTGTCCCACGGGATGACCGTGCGGCCGTCCATGGTGGCGGGCTCGACCGGGGCGACCTCGGCGAGGTCTCGAGAGGAGAGCACGAAGCCTCCCACGTGAACCGAGAGGTGACGCGGAACGCCCTGCATTTTACGGGCGATCGAGCACACCTGCACGATGCGGGCATCGCGTGGATCGAAGCCGGCCTCGGCGAGACGGACCGGATCGAGCTGGGAGAGACCGTCCCAATACGAGACCACCGAGCTCAGTCGGTCGACCTGCTCGAGCGAGAGACCGAACACCTTGCCCGCCTCGCGCAGCGCGGATTTTCCGCGGTACGCGACCACCTCGCTCACCATGGCGGCGCGATCGCGCCCGTACGTCTCGTAGATCTCTTGGATGACCTCTTCGCGGCGTTCGTGCTCGAAGTCGACGTCGATGTCCGGGGGCTCGGCGCGCTCGGCCGACAGAAAACGCTCGAAGAGCATGGACGAGCGGGACGGATCGACCGCGGTGATGCCCAGGCAAAAGCACACCGCGCTGTTCGCGGCCGAGCCGCGCCCCTGGCACAAGATGTCGCGGCGCTTGGCCATGTCGACCACTTGGCGAACGCTGAGAAAATACGGGGCCACGGCGATGCGCTCGATGAGCGAAAGCTCTTTTTCGATCTGCTCGCGGACCTTCTCGGGCAGGCCGTTCGGGAAGCGGGTGCGGGTGCCCTCGTAGGTGAGACGACGCAGGGCTTGGTCGGGGGTCTCGCGCGCCTCGACGCAGGCGTCCGACGGGAAGTGGTAGCGGAGCTCGGAGAGCGAAAACGTGCAGGCGTCGGCGATGGCGCGGCTTCTCGCGAGCCAGCCCGGATGAGCCGAGAAGAGCTTGTGCATCGCGTCTTCCGACTTGAGGCACGCCTCCGCGTTGGGCAAAAGCAAGCGCCCGGCGCGATCGAGGGTGGTCTTCTCGCGGATGCAGGTGAGCACGTCGAACAGGTCTTTCTCTTCGCGGGTGGCGAAAAAGACGCGGTTGGTGGCGAGCACCGGGAGCGCGAAGGTGCGCTCGATCTCCGAGACGCGGGCCATGCGCTCGCGATCGCGGCCGTCGAGGCGGAGTGTGGCGGCGAGGCTCGCCCGTGGACCGAAGGCCTGCACGATCAGCGCCGCAGTGTCTTTGTCGGGGTCGAGCAGCGTCGCGAAGAGACCACGGGAGTGCTCGGCGAGCGAAGCGAGTGTCACCTCGGCTTTGGCGCGCTCGTCACGTGGGCGAGCTGCGTGGGCCTGAGTGAGCACGTGGCAGAGGTTCGTGTAGCCCTCGTGGTTTTGCACGTGCAGCGCCACGCGAACGCGGTCGCTCGAGTCGCCGTCTCCGCCGAGCAGCGAAGCGCGCGGCGTGGGACACACCACTTCGGCACCGACCACGAGCTTCACGCCGAGCTTCTTCGCGGTCTCGTTCGCGCGCACCATCCCGTAAAGTCCGTGCAGATCGCACACACCGAGGGTGTCGTAGCCGAGGCTGGCCGCGACCGTGACGAGCGTCTCGGGCGAAGAGGCTCCGGCGAGGAAGCTGAAGCTCGAGCGGGCGACCAGCTCGACCGAGGCGCTCGGGCGCTTTTGGGTCGCCTCGCGGAGCTCGAGGAGCTGCGCCATGACGCCCGGATCCACGTCGGCGACGGCCGGCCCCTGATCGGCGAGCGGCATGCGAGACGAAGGATCGATGCGGATACGGCCACCCATGGTGCTCATGGACCTTGTACCTGAACATCCGTCCCGTCAAGACACGCCGTTCACCTCGAAAATGCGGGGTTTCGTGCAGGATCCATGGAACCTTCGGTAATCTCGCCCCATGCGACGTCACCTCGTGCTGCCGGCTCGTGGTCGAGCGCTCGTCTCCACCGACCTGCACGGCAACCGTGCCGACTTCCTGGCCCTCCGCGCGCGCTACGAGACGCTCGTGCACGAGCGGCCCGAGACCCACTGGATCCTGGCCGGCGATCTCGTGCACGGGCCGGACGACGCCTCGCGAGGCCACGCGCTCTACGGTTACGAGGACGACTCGGCCATTCTGGTGCGTGAGGTCACGAAGCTCTGCGCGCTCTACCCGGGGCGCGTCCACGTGCTGCTCGGCAACCACGACCACGGGCACGTCGGCGGACCTCGGACCTCCAAGTTCCACACGGACGAGGTGGCCGCGCTCGAATCGACCATGGGCGCGGCCGACAAACGTGCACTCCACAAGCTCTTCACGGAGGCGCTGCTCGCGATCGCGCTGCCCTCGGGAGCGCTCGTGTGCCACGGATCCCCGGACGACAAGCTCGAGCGACTGGAGGACCTCGACCGACTTTCGCTGGTGACCGGCGAGAACGACGCGTACGGCGAGCACGTGCTGGCGACGTTCCTGCGCAGCTACGGTCAGCCGGAGGCGCGCACGAAGACCCTGCTCGAGAAGCTCTCGCGCCACCTGCCCTTTCCGCTCACCTTCGTGGCGCACGGTCACGACAAAGACGAAAGGGGCATTTTCTTCGAAGGCTCGAACCAGGTCTGCCCGGTGCTCTTCGGAGCGTTCGTGCACGAGCGCCGGTGTTTGCTGCTCGACCTCGAGACGCGTTATCCCTCGGCCGAGGCCCTTCGCGAGGGTGTCGAGATCTTGCGCGTGCACGCGGGCTGAGCGATTCCTCACGGGAACGCCGCAGCGCGCTTGCCGGAGGCTCGACAACGGGAAACGATGTCGCCCCATGCGCTTTTCACGGCTCACGTCCGTTCTCGTCGCTTCGCTCGGGCTCGTCTCGTGTGCGCCGGAGGGCACTCCTCACACGCCGCCCACGGCGCGTGCGACGGGGAAGCCCACCGCGAGCGCCCTGCCCGTCCCCTCGGCTGCGCCGACCACGCTCACGCTCGACGACCTCGTGCGCGCGATCTCCTCGCAGGAACCGGAAGAGCTCGGAAGGCTCACGCCCAAAGCCAGTCGTGACGCCTTCGACGCGAAGCACGGAACGTTCGCGAACGACGCCGCGCGCCTCGCCGCCTACGAGGCCTCACCTCACGAGTCGATGTCGTTCTCGTCGAGCTCGCCCGAGTCGATCGTGCGGGGCATCTACACGGTTTTCGAGGCCCTTCGAATGCTCGAGCCGGTCGCGTTCCGCAAGGACGACTCGGCCACCACGCTGAGCGCCGTCTGCTCGATGAACCAGGTGCTCGGTGCGGCCGCGCGGGCGCGAGATCTGGCGCGCTTGGCGACTCGTCCCGAGGTCCCGGACGCGGTGCGCGAGTACGTGAAGGAGAACGACCCTTGGCTCGCCCGCGCGGACGACATGCGCAAGCGCTACGTCGCGCTGGCGGCCCGGCGCTCGCCGCCCGGGCTCGGCTGTCGGTACGCCGCCCTCCGAGAGGGTTTCGAGATCGCTGCGAGCACGAAGGAGCAACGCGCCGACGCTCTACGCCGCATCGACGAAGAGCTCACCCGTGACGGGTCGCGCGCGCGTCCGGTGGACCTGCTCGAGGTCGCCTCCATGCACTTGAGATCCGACGACCCCGGCGGAGCCGAGAAGTGGCTCGCGAGCGCGCGCGCTTCGCTCGCGCACGCAAGGAACGCCGACGACGAAGCACGCCTCGTGCGCCTCGAGAGAAACCTCGGCCTCACCAAGAAGCTCGCGGAGACACCTGCGCGTGAGCTCTTCGCGCGAGCCGATCTTTTGGCCGAGCTCGACCGCAAACGCGAAGCGCGCGCCCTGCTCGAGGCCTCCGAGCCCAAGAGCTCGCGCACGGCCATGGTGGCCGGACGCCTCGCGCTTCTCGCGTTCCAGGAGTCCGCCACGCGGAGCGACCTCGAAGCGGCGCTCGCCGAGGCCGCGAGCGAGGTCGCGCTCGCGAAAGGAGGACCGCACGACGAGACGTTCGCCTCGGTCTCGCTCGGCCTCGAGGGTGCGCGGCTGGTCTCGGCCATGAGCCGGGGAATGCTGCTCCAAGAGCTCGCGCTCGCCAAACCACGCCTCGTCGCCTTGACCGACGATCTCGCGAAGTGGAACCCCGGACGCGCCGCAGCCGTTCGGCTCTTCGTCGATGCGTTCGGCACCTGTGAGGACTCGCTCGCCAAAGGGGATCTCGGCTGCCTCTTCCGTGTGCTCCCGGAGCTGCTCCCCGAGGCCCGGCGCTTGCGTGAGAAATACCCCGAGGTCGAAGACCTGGATCGCGCCGTGCTCTTCGTCGCCATGTTCGCCACGGATCGCGCGCTCGCCGTCTCCGAGGTCGTGAAGAAGCCGTCGGCCTCGGCCCTCGCTTCCAGGGAGATTTCCCTGGATCGAGCGCGTGCGGCGGTCACGCTCGCCTCGCGGGAGGCCTTGCCCGAAGCGCGCGTGCGGCTCCGCAAGACCCTGGACGACGTGCCTTCGCGGGGAGCCGGCGTGCGCGATCGGGATCGCGAGCTCCTCGAGGCGGACTTCTTGCTCGTCGAGGCAATCCATCGACCGTCCAAAGTGGCCCGAGAAGCGGCCGCGCGAGCGTACGTGCGAGCACTCGCGGAAGACGCGGGCACGCGGACCAGCAAAGGCTCCGCGTCGCCGTTTCGCGAGTCGGACGCGCCCAAGACCGACAGCGCCTTCGCGCGCGAGCCTGCCGGCATGCGCGCGGTGCATGCTCTCGCCTTCCTCACGGCACTGGAGAACAAGAAGTCCGAGGCACGCGCGATGTTGACCGGGCTCGAGAGCCCGCCCGAGTGGCCGTGGGTGGTCAACCGAGCCAAACTCGACGACTCCCCCAAGGCGGCGCTCGAGGCCGTCAAGATTGCGAAAAGGTCCGGCGGCGACGGCGGAAAAGCGACGCTCTCCGTTTGGGAAGCGTTCTGGGCCACCGAGCGCCACGAAAAGAGCGAGGCCGCACGCGCCGCGCTGGAAGGCCAGCGAACGCCCATGTACGGCATCAAGCGAGAAGCCGCCGAGCGGGGGCTCGAGTGGATCGGGAGGATGAACTTGTCGCTCGGGATCGCGCCTCATGGGCACTATTTCGCCGCGTCCTCCTCGGCCGAGCTCTGGCCCGTGCCGAAGCCCCCGCTGTCACGCGAGGAGCTCGAGCGCCTCGCGGGAGCCTCGAAGTGAGGCCGCAGTCGCGCTCACTCTCGCGATGGCTCGTGCAGGCCGGGCTCGTCGGGCTCTTGCTCGGTCTCTGGCCGGCGTGCACGCCACCTCGCACGCCCGAGGTCTCGTCCGACGCGGGCCTCGACACCGGGCTCGACGCTGGCTCGGCCGACGCGGCCGACGCGGATGCCGACGCCGACGCGAGCGATGCCGAGGCCGGCGACGCCGACGCGAGCGCGGTCGATGCGAGCGACGCCGGCCCACGTTTCGCCGCACAAGGACGCTGCCCGGAAGGCATGGCCTCGCTCGGCGACAAGGTCTGCATCGATCGCTGGGAGGGCGCGCTCGTGGTCGTCGCGCGCGACGGCACGGAGACGCTTTTTCCTCACAATCAGACCCCCTCCGACAACGACGACGTGCGCGCCGTCTCGCGTCCCGGGGTGCTGCCGCAGACGTACCTGAGCGCACTCCATGCCGAGGATGCGTGCGGCGCGGCCGGCAAGCGACTCTGCACGCACGCCGAGTGGATCGCGGCATGCGAGGGCTCGAAGGCGCTCGCTTATCCGTACGGCGAAAAGCGCTCGGCGGGCACCTGCAACGACGACGGTCGGAGCCCGATCGCGGTGGTCTTTCCCGGCGCGACGACCCCGCAGCTCCACGCGAGCACGCCCTCGCGAGGCGCGGTGTCCGCGCCGACGCGGGCCAAAGGAAAGCCCTCGCCCAAGGGAACGAAGAAGGGAAAACCGACGCGCCCCGGCACGCCCCAAAAGCCCGGGAAAAAGCCTCGAAAGGGCCGCGGACACGTCGGCCCCGCGCCGGGCGTCGATCCGGGTGTGTGGACCAAGCTGAACGATCCGCGGCTCGGCGAGGTGTCCGGCACGTACACGAAGACGGGAGAACGTGCACTCTGCAAGAACGAGCTCGAGGTCTTCGACCTGGTGGGCAACGTTCACGAGTGGGTGGCCGACGAAACCGCGAGCGGCAACGGCGTCTTCGCGGGCGGCTATTTCCAAGACGTGCAGATCAACGGCGAGGGTTGCCACTACCGCACGACCGCGCACGCGCGCAGCTACCACGACTACTCGACCGGCTTTCGCTGCTGCCGCGACCTCACGAGCGGCACGAACGACTGACCCGAGCGCGCTCGGGTTCGGCGTGAGCGCTGCGGAAATCGCGCCCACTTTCGAGCGCTTGGAGCGTGTTTCGGCGACGTGCTGCCGGAATGTCGCCGAGGCGCGAATTCGTGCGATGATCGGGCATGGCGTCTTCTCTCTTTTCGCGTCTCTCGTCGCGTTCGCGTATCCTTCGCGCAGCTCCACTCCCTGCGATCGTCTTCTTCGCCGCGAGCGCGGCCGAAGCGGGAAACTGTCCCGTTCCGGAGTGTGTGCCCGGGGAGATTCTCGGTGCGGGCGGCACCATCCCGCCCAACGCTCCGGGCATCGGCTACCGCGCCTTGGTCGGCAAGTTCGTCCCGCAGCCCGTCGATGCCGGGGCCGACGCGGAAGACTCGGGTGAGCCGCCTCCTCCCGGTCAGTTCACGCCCTTCGCGCAGATCATCGACGAGAACGGCGATCCGCTGCTCGCCAACTTCGACGAAGACCCCATCAATCCCGCCTACAAGGTCGTGAAGCCCGCCGAGGGTCTTCGTCCGAACCGCACGTACAAGATTCGCTTCGACAAGGAGTGCGCGACCAGCGGCAGCCCCGTGCCTCGCGCCGAGGTGCTCGTGAAGACCGGGGACAGCTCGCCCACGCCGCAAAAAGTAGGCGAAATCGAGGTCGGCGAGAGGCGCGTGGCGAACCTCGAGGTGCTCAACACGGAAGACGGCGGCCAGTGCAAGGTCACCAAAGAAGTCTCGGCCGTGAAGATCAAGTTCAAGGCCTCTCCCGAGCTCTTGCCGTACGCCAAGATGGTGGGCGTGAAGCCGAGCATCGACGGCGAAGACAACGGCGCCACGCTCGAATACGGCAATCTCAAGGAAGACGGGACGTTCGAGGCGGAGGTGTTCGTGCCCTGCCCCACCAACGAGCGCACCGCCAAAATCGAGGTCACCGCGCGTGTGCTCGGCGCTTCGCTCACGCCTCCCGCGGCCACCGCCGACGTGACCGTGCTCGCCTGCGGTGGCGGAGCTTCCGCGAGCGATGGTGGTGGCGACGGCGGCACGGCCAAGGCGGCCGACTCGGGATGCTCGTGCGACACGAGCGGCCAGGGTTCGGGCATGGCCGGTCTCAGCTTCGCGGTGGGCGCCATCGCGACCGGTCTCGTGATTCGCTCGATGAAGCGTCGCCGCGACCAGAAGAACTGAGCGTCTTTCGCCCGCAAAAAAGGCCTCGAAGCGTCGATACGCTTCGGGGCCTTCGTGCATTTTCGAGCTTCGCGAAGAGGAGTCGGAGTCAGGCGGCGCGCGTCGACGAAGAAGCCGACGCGGTGGCGCGCAGCGTGCGGAGCTTGGCCGAAGCGAGCATGGCGGCGAGCGCGAAGCCGGAGAACGAGAGGCGCAGACGGAGCGCGTCCACGTGACCTTCTCGATGAAGTCGGGTCACCACGTCACGGACGTCGTTCTTGCGTACGTCGAGCTCGGCGGCAACGTCGTGGATGGTGACGATGCGGTCTTCGCGCTGGGCGCGCGCGAGGACGACGAGAACGTGGGCGGCGAGAGACTTCGTGTCGAGGGTGGAGGTCATGGGAGGGTCCTTCGTGAAGCGGGCTCCGTGGCCCAGTGCGGCGTACGTGTAGGCACACATTGTGTACTGTGCAAGCACAACGACGCACCGTGTCCGACGGTGGCGCCAGGTAACGGGCGGAAACCACGAAACCATTCGTGATTTCGTACTTATCGAAGTGAAGGCGTGTGAAGGCCGTCAGGGGAAAAGCGCGGCACGGGGCGCAAGACGCCCTGGAAAATCGGAAGGAGTCGTTCAGTCGAGCCAGCCCACGACAGAGGCGACGCCATTGGATTTGTCGAGGTCGACCAGGGCGGCGCGGCCTTCCAGCGTGGCGGCGACCACGTCGTGGAGGGCGCCTCCGCCGCGCCACCACGCGAGGGACTCGTAGCGCGCGACGAAACGAAACGCGGTCACGAGACGGCGATCGACGGGCATGGGCGTGGGCAGGAGCACCGAGGGCTCCGGGGAGGCTTGTGGCGACGGCAAGGGATCGTTCGCGGGCGCGGGCCCGCGCGGCGCGAAGAACGGGACGAGGCGCGAGCGCTCCGCGTACGACCAGGAGTCTCCGATCTCGAGGCGACCGATCGCGTCTTCTCCGAGCTCGGCCGAGAGCTCCGCGACGAGCAGAGGCAACGCGCGCGCTTCACGGCTCTCGCTCTCGAAGAGCGAACGAGGCACCTCGGGGCGAGGACGGCACTCGTCGGCGCGGAGCGTGAGCGCGAGCACGGGAGCCGGCAAGAGGGTTCGTTCGAGACGCGCGCGCAGCACGACGAAGAGCTCTTTGGGGTTCGAGACCGGCGTGGGCAGCGTGACCACCGAGACGCGTTTGGCGCGTTTCTGCTTGGGATCGAGCTTCTTTCCCTCGAGCTGCTCGAGACCGGCGGCGCGTACGTCGAGGTCGAGCACGAGCGACAGCTTGACCACGCCCACCCCACGGCCTTCGAGTCGGAGCGCGAGCCGCGAGACCAGCGTCTTCACCACGAAGCCGAGCGCCTCCAGGGAGTCGGTGCCGTGGTCGAGCTCGAGGGACTCGGCCGGGGGTTTCTTGGGGACGTAGGGCGTGAGCGGGGCGCGGTCGTCGCCGTCGAGCAGCTGCATGACCTCACCGGACTGCGCGCCGAGACGCGCGCCGAGCGCGGCCCGAGGGAGACGAAGCAGCTCTCCTGCGGAGCGAATGCCGAGCCGAAGCAAGGTGTCGCGGCGAGAGGCATCGAGCGGGAGCGAGTCGATGGGGAGCGCGGCGATGGCTTCGCGGTCGCGACCCGGAGGCACGCGCTCCACCACGCCGACCACGTCCGGGTGCCGACCGAACCGTGCGACGGCGCGCGCCACACGAGGACCGTTGGCGAGCGCGATGCGGCAGGTGTGCCCGAGCGCGCGCACGGTGCCTTCGAGCCGCGCAAGGAGCCTATTTTCGCCCTCTTCGAGGAGATCTTGGCCTTCTTCGGGGTCTCTCGGACCGGCGAAGAGATGCGCGCAGCCGGTCACGTCGACCCAGACCGTGTCGTCGGCTTCGGTGCCACGCGCGAACGAGACGGTGGCCCCGAAGGCCAGCGCGGCCTCGGCGATGCGCGCGAGGGATTGTTCGAGCGCATCTTCGGTGACGAGCGAGACGGACAGCTCGGACAGCCGCGCGCGTGCGGCGGCGAGCGTGTGCCCGGGGGCGATGCCCTCGGCGCGTGCGTGCTCGCACACCGAGTGGAGCCGCACGTTGCCGGTGAGGTCGGCCTCGGTCATGCCGGCACGCGACGCGAGAATCACGGCGGACGCGCCGGAAGACGAGACCGCGGACGCGACGGAAGACGTGCCCGACGGCTCACGGGTGCGGGCGCTCTTGCGGGTGACCTCGAGCGCGAGATCGGGGAGGACGATGGCGACGATTCGCATGGTTCTTTCTCGGTCTTCGAGGCTCGCGCTCAGGCCGCCACGATGCGCCCGGGGATGCGCGACGGAGCCTGCGCCTCGGCGCGCGTCTCCGAAAAGACGTGCGCACGCGGAGTGGCGAGTGGTGCGGACAGTGACGAGGAAAGAGACGGGTGACGGTCGGTCGCGACGTGCGGGCGCGTGTGCAAGGGCACGCTCTTCGTGGCGCCTTCACGGCCGCGGCGGTCGCGCGCGACCCGCACGTGGATGGCCTCGGGGAGGCGCTCGACCTCGAGGCGGAGCGAGACCGGCCAGGGCACGTGCGACGCGTAGCTGTCCGTGAGGAGCAGGACGCGCGCGCCGGACTCTTCGGCGCCGAGCGCGAAGCGACGTACGGCACGCTCGTCGAGACCGCGCTCACGAGGTACGCGAGCGCTTGCCAGGTTCGTTCGCGCGGCGTGCGCGGCCGTCGCGCTGCGCGTCTGCGGCGCGCGAACCTCGGGCGCTTGGCTCACGTGACTCGACGGCGCCACCACCACCAGCGCGAAGGCCCCCGACGCGAGCGTCTTCACGCACACACGGGCCAGCGCCTCACGCGGAGCTCGCACGACGAAGAGCCGCGCGAGGTCGACCCCGGCCACACGGGCCTCGGGGGCGTAGAGCGAAGGTCCGGGGCTCGCCTCGATCCATGCAACGTGCACGTGCTCACCCGTGCGCTGCGCGGCGCGGCAGGCCGCGAGCGCGAGCGTGGTGCCTCCGCCGTGCGCGTGGGGAGCCGCAATCTCGGTGACGCCGCGGGGCAGCCCGCCGTCCGGGAGGGCGCGCGACAGCTCGGGCCAGTCGAGGTCGAGCACGTGCTCACGAGGGGCGAGCGACTCCGCGCCGCGCCTCACCCCGAGCTCGAGGAGGCCGAGCTCGAGAAGACGGGCGTTGTCGAAGGAGTCGTAAACTTGGGCTGCCGACATACTGAACAGATTAGCAGTACTCCCATGGGCCGCAAGCCGATTTTGTTCAGGGGTCGGAGACCTCGGGATCGACGAGGATTTTTGCTAAGACACCTGCGTGACGACGCTCTCCCCTCCGCTTCCGCTCCCCCTTCGCCTTCCCGACGATCCGGCCATCACGCGCCTTCTGCAGGCGTTCGCGGGGATGCCCTCGGTGCTGGTCTGTTACTCCGGCGGCACCGACAGCGCGCTCGTCTTGGCCTTCGCGCATCGGGTTCTCGGCGAGCGCGCCGTCGGCATGACCGCGGTGAGCCCGAGCCTGGCGCCTTCCGAGCGAGAAGAGGCCATCGCGCTCGCGAAGGAGATCGGCGCGCGCCACGAGCTGGTCGACTCCAACGAGATCGAAGACGAGGCCTACGCGCGCAACGGCGCCGACCGCTGCTTTCACTGCAAGAGCGAGCTTTATCGCATCGCCGCGAAGAAGCGGGTCGACTGGAACATGGCCTACGTGGTGAACGGCACCAACGTGGACGACCTCGGCGACTACCGCCCCGGACTCGATGCCGCGCGCGAGGCCGGCGTGAAGAGCCCGCTGGTCGAGGCCGGTCTCGGCAAAGCCGAGGTGCGCCGCATCGCCGCGCTGCTCGGGCTGCGTGTTTGGGACAAGCCGGCCGCGGCGTGCCTCTCGAGCCGCCTGCCCTACGGGACGCGCGTCACGCGCGAGCGCCTCGAGCAGATCGCGCGCTTCGAAGAGAGCCTGCGTGGGCTCGGGCTCCGCCAAGTACGCGTGCGCTGGCACGGCCTGCCCGAGACCGACGGCTCCCGTGGCGGCGCGTTCGCGCGGGTCGAGGTCTCCAAAGACGAGCTTTCGTCCGCCTTCGAAAAACGCGACGCCATCGTCGAGAACGGAAAGCGCGCGGGCTTCGTTTACGTGACGCTCGATCTCGAGGGCTACCGCGTGGGCAGCCACAACGCGGTGCTGGTCGGCAAGAGCCTGCGCGTCGTCTCCTGAGTCGATTTTCCTAGCCGAATCGGGATCTTCGCGATCTTCGCCTGCTTCTTCGGCGGAGGGCTCTCACGATCGCGCGAAACTTGTTCGTCTCGGAGCGGGCAGGCCACGATCCGTTTCGTATATGGGACCGACAGGTAAGGCTCTTCTCGGGCCGGGGCTCGCCAAAGGCAAGCCGACATTGCTCGTCACCGGCTCCACCGCGGGCCAGGTGCGCACCAACGATGCCGCGTGGCGCGGCGCTTTCGCCGCAGCCGATGCCCTCAGCGAGGGCGCCGTCCGCGACGAGGTGGAAGGACGCGTGTGGTACGGAACCACGAGCCTCATCGTGCCGCTCGATCCCGGGGTCACCGCCCCGTTCGACCCGGCCGAGCTCGCGGCCCGCGACGTGCACGCTCGACTTCGGGCCGTACGCGTCGCTTCGCGCGAGGCGCAAGTCCGCGCACCGGGCTCTCTGGGTCCGGTAAAGTGCGAGCTTCGATTTTCGTCTCACGAACGCGGGCTGAGGGTTGACGTCGACGTCGAGGCAGCCTTGATAGAGGCTCCCGCTCGCCGCTCGAGACGCTGAGGTTCTTCCGACCGTCACCGCTCCTTTCGCTCTCCTCACCATGTCCCGAAAAAACGACGAACCCCCGAAGCCGAAGGCCCGATCGGCCGAGATTATCCATGTCGCGTTCGGCAAGGGTGGCGGTCGCGTTTCCGAGCCTCCCAAACCCGAGATCGGCCCGGACGAGGCGCTCGGAGAAGCCGAGGACACGCACACCACCGCGAAGAGCACCGAGCCCATCGCGGACGTGTTCACCGCACGCGAAGTGGAGAAGCTGCTCGGCCTCGGACCGCGCATGCTGCGCTCGCTCGATCGCACGGGCATCGTCTCGCCTTCGGGCACGCGGGGACGGGCGCGCGCCTACACCTTCCAAGATCTCATCGCGCTTCGCGCCACGAGCGAGCTCTTGCAGAGCCGCGTGAAAATCCGGGACGTGGCGCGCGCCATCGGCGCCCTGAAGAGCACCCTGCCCCGCGTGACCAAGCCGCTCCAAGAGCTCCGCATCGTGAGCGACGGCTCACGCGTGGTGGTGCGCGCGGACGAGGGCACGTTCGAGCCGGTGACCGGGCAGATGGTGCTCGATTTCCAGGTGAACGCCCTTCGGGACGACGTGGTGCGCCTGCTCCGCCCGGAGACGCGCGTGAATCGCTCGCGCACCGCGTACGATCTCTACGTGCGAGCGAGCGCGCTCGACGAAGATCCCAATTCGTACGACGAGGCCGAGGGGCTCTACAAAAAGGCGCTCGAGCTCGATCCGAAGCTCTCCATCGCCTACACGAACCTCGGCAACATCCGCTTCCGCCGCGGCGACGTGGTGGCCGCCGAAGAGCTCTACCGCCGCGCGCTCGAGGTCGACGATCGCCAGCCCGAGGCCCACTATAACCTCGGCTACGTGATGCTCGAGCGGGGCCAGGCTTCGCGCGCGATCCCGTACTTTCAGAAGGCCATCCAGTCGGATCCGAAGTTTTCGGACGCGCACTTCAACTTGGCCATGGCGCTCGAAAACCTGGGCGAGAGCGGCCGCGCGAAGACCCACTGGCGACGCTACCTCGAGCTCGAGCCGACCGGCCCCTGGGCCGACGTCGCCCGCGATCACCTGCGCCGACGCTCGGAGTAACGGCCGAACTGCGTGCATGGCGCACGCATGACGTGGCGAGGTGATTCGACCGAGACTCAGACCGGATCGAGGCCGGCCTCGGGGAGAGGCTCGTCTTCGACGCGATCGATGCGGTCGAGGCCACGCTTGTGCACGATGAGCGTGGTCTCTTCGACGTAGGCCTTGCCCTCGCAGGTGACGCGCACCTCGAACGGCAAGCGGTAGGCCTTGGGGGCGTCGATGAAGCGCACGCGGCGCGTGTCCGGGCAGAGCACCGGCACGGGCTTGGTGGCGTCGTCGAGGCGACCGAACAAGGGCGAGAGATCGTAGCGGAAGACGTGCTTCACGCGGCGAACGCCCGAGGCCTGGAGCTGCTTCTGCGGGCGCACCTTGCCGCGGCTCTTGTAGACGAGCACGCTGAACGGCACGCTGGCGCCGCTCTCCGGGTTGAGCGGATCGGGCAGACGCTCGCTCTTGTGCTTGAAGCACTCGCTCGCCTCGACGATGACGTCTCGGCCGGGGAGCCTGCGCGAGGGCGCGCGGAACTTGGTGAAGCGCTGCACGTCGTAGACGTCGCTCAGTTTGCGGGCGAGGAAGTTTCGGCCGAGCTCTTTGAGGCGGTCTTTGGTGGCGTAGATGATGCCGGCCACGAGCGCCACGGTGGTAAGGCCCGAGCCGAAGCGCGCGCCGATGGACGCGCTATTGCCGACCAATGCGAGCTGCCACGCGAACGCCCACGTGGACGCGAGCAGCGCGACGAAGCCCGCGCTCACGTGCGAGATGCGGTCGATCACGTGCAGCGTTTCGTGCTCGAGAAAGAGCACTTCTTGGAAGTGCTTCTTCAGTTGGCTGGCGCGATCGAGGTAGCGCTCGAGCGCTTTTTGCCGCGAGGGATCGGCCTTCACGTAGCCCTGAGCTTCTCGGTGCTCGAACTCGTGCGCGAGGGCGTCGCCGAGGCGCGTCTCGGTGGAGGCGATCACCGGCGCGAGCTCGGCCAAGTGCGGCGAACGAGACCCGGTGAGCAGCGAGAGAGACCGCTCGGCGGCGCCGAGCATCTCGAGCAGGCGCACGCTGATGTACTCGTCGACCAGCTTTCGTTCGCGCGTGACCTCGACCGCTTCCCCTTCGGGGGCGCGTGTCAGGCGCTCGCGACCGTCTTGCACCATGCGCTCGGCCGTGTCGACCCACACGCTGAGCACGCTCTCGAGCTCCGAGTGAGGGGCCGTCGCGAAGAGGGAGCTTGCGAGTCGGCAGTGTCGCGAGAAGCCGTCCGAGGCGCGCGAGAGCTTATTGGCGAGCGCGAGCACGCCGCGGCGGAGCTCGTCGATCGAAGCAATGTCTCCGGCGCTCGACATCTGCGGGCCGTCGAGCCGCGTGAAGTGCTGCAGTTGCTTCCACGGCAGGTGCTCGACGTAGGTGTTCTCCGGGACCTTGAGGCGCACCTCGATCGTGAACGGAATCGCGCGACCGGCGGGCAGCGGGAGCGAGACGCTCCACTCCACACGTGAGGCGTCGTGCACGCCGATGCGAACCGGGCTCGGCTCGGAAGCCGCCGTTTCGCGCGTGGTCACACGCTCCGTGCTCAGGTCCAGGGTCGCCATCGATTCGTCACACGAACGTCACTTTCACTTTTGCGCTAGGCGCGTGCCTTGCGCAAGGCGATTCGGCGGCCGAGGCGCTGGAATTTCCAGGGTCTTCAGCGCCTTCGAGCGGTAAGCAGGAAGCCTCGACCGCGTACGGCTCTACGCGCCCAGGTCGCGATTCTGTCACGGTGCTCATGACGCACGCCGGGTTTGCCTGAAAGGCCGCGGAGGCCCATTCTTCGGACCGAAGGAGCCTCCCATGGACGTGCAAGCCCATCTCTCGAACCTCATCGCGCAGCACAAAGTCATCCTCTTCATGAAAGGCTCGAAGTCCTTTCCGCAGTGCGGCTTCTCGAGCCGAGTGGTCGAGGTGCTCAAGCGAGAAGGCGTGCCGTTCGAGACGGTGAACGTGCTCGCCGATCCGGCCATCCGCCAGGGCATCAAAGAGCTCTCGAACTGGCCCACCATTCCCCAGCTCTACGTGGGCGGGAAGTTCCTCGGAGGCTGCGACATCGTGACCGAGATGCACGCCTCCGGTGATCTCGCGAAGGAGCTCGCGCCCTTCAAAGCCTCCTGATGCCGTCGCGGGCGTAGACCCGAGACGAACGCGACAAACGCGACGAACGCGCCCCCGAGAAACCTCGGTCGGGCGCGTTCATTCATCCGTCGTCCAGCGTGGAGACGACGAAGGACCTTCAGCGAGGCGGCGGAGGCGGAGGCAGCTCGCCCACGCAGACGCCCACTTCGAGAAGGATGTAGAGCAGCGCTTTTTCCTGCGCCAAAAGGCCGCTGCCCGAGTCGCCTTCGCAGTGGTACGAGCTCATGAGCACGCGGCCGCACTTCTGCTCGAAGCTCACCGTGGCGGGGAGCGTGCCGCTGCCGACCTGCGACGACATCCACACCTTGGGCGTGATGGTGATGGGCTTGCCGGTGGGGTCTTCGCCGGGCATCGGGTTCACTTTTTGGATGCGCGACCAGCTCGCCTCGAGGGTGACGTTGCCGTTGCCGATGGCGGTCATCCAGTCTTTGAGGCCGGGGTCACCGATGACGCCGGGCGTGTCTTCGGCGCCGCCGCGGCAGGCCGTGCCGATGCCCTTGTTGGTGTCGGTGAGGGGCTGCATTTTGTCGTCGTACCAGGTGATGAACCCGGGCCAGGTCTGACGGACCGCTTCGTAGGAGAAGTCGGTCACGTAGAGCTTTCCGCCGCCGTCGACGTAGCTGCGGAAGGCGCTCTTTTGGCCGCTGGTGGGAGCATGGCAGACGAAGCTCGAGCTCCCCCCGGCTTCACCGGGGCGGTCGAAGCCGAACGCCGCGCACGGGAGCAGCACGATGTGGTTCTTTCCCATCTCGGCGGCCGCGCCCATGAGGTCGTTGGCCGACTTGCCGGTCTTGATGCCCGGCCCAGGGCTCGGGAAAGGCGGCGGGGCGTCGCCGTATCGGTAAAACTCCTCGATCCCGAGTTTCTTCATGGTCTCGTCGATGTGGTCGTAGCCACCGACGACCATGGCAATCTTCGGAACCGTATCGTGCGCGGCCGCATCGTTCTTGCCGGGGAGGCGCGTGACCGAGGCTTCGACGCGCTGATCACCGAGCTGCACGTCGACCTCACGCACGCGGCGGAACTGGCCTTTCTGCGTGACCAGGTACTGCTTGCCGGTCTTGTAGGCGGGTACCTCGAACGAGCCGTCGGGCTTGGAGTAGCCGTAGCCCTCGAACGGCGAGAGCTTGATGCACGTGTCGCAGTAGGCCTGCTCCGGGATGGCGTCCGGGAGCTTGTCCGTGAGGTACACGAGTGCCTGGCTGATGGGCACCGTGCCCTCGGGTGCGACCACCTTGCCGGTGAGGTAACCGACCGCAGTGGGCTTGTTTCCCCCTTCGGGGGTCGAGCCGTCGTTCTGCTGGAACGTGCCGGACGCGTCCCCGTTGGGAAGGATGGTGTTCGCGGACGCGTCGTCGTCGAAGGTTTGCCGACCGTCCGAACCACAAGCGAAGACGGCGCTCCCGAACAGGAACGCCGTCGCCGTAACCCCCACGAGCGCACGCGCAAAGTTCATAGGCGCGTTTTATCGCGCCACGAACCCGACGCAAGGACGATCGTGGGGTCTTTCGATTACGTGGACCTTACATGCTGAGGCCGCCGTCCACGTCGATGGTGCGGCCGTTGAAGTAGTCGCACTCGAGAACGAACTTCACCGCGAGCCAGAGGTCTTCGGGCAGGCCGATGCGGCCGACCGGGATGGCCGCGACCAGGGCGTCACGAGCCTTGGCGTTCATGCCCTGCGTCATGGGGGTCTCGACCATGCCGGGAGCGACCGCGCCCACGCGGATGCCGTAGGACGCGAACTCGCGAGCCCAGGTGACCGTGTTGGCCGCGAGAGCCGCCTTGGCCGCGGTGTAGTTCGACTGGCCGCGGTTGCCGTGGCGCGCGACGCTCGACATGTTGACGATGACGCCGGGCTTGCTGCCGGTCTCGACCATCTTGGCGACCACGTCGCGGGTGAGCAGACTGGCGCCGGTGAGGTTCACGCCGATGACCGCGTCCCACTGCTCCTTCGAGAGCTTCTTGATGGCGCCGGTCTCCTTGTCTTTGCGGACCAAGAGGCCGTCGCGGAGGATGCCCGCGTTGTTGATGAGGCCGTTGAGGCCGCCCATCTCTTTGTGCGCGAACTCGACGAGCTCTGCGATTTCACCTTCGTCGGCCACGTTGGTCTTCTTCGCGAAGAGCTTTCCGCGCTTGCCCTTGGCCGCTTCGGAGGTCTCGGCCAGGCCGGCCTCGTTGACGTCGCAGATGACCACGCTCGCGCCCGCGGCGACGAGCTCGAGGGCGAAGGTGCGGCCCATGCCTTGGGCGCCGCCGGTGACGATGATCTTCAGGTCTTCGAGCTTCATGGCATTCCTCTCGCGCGGGCCTCGCCTCGGGTGGCGGGTCTCTTCGCGCGGGGGCACCGTAGCAAACCGGGCCAGAGAAATTGGCCGAAGAATTCGCGCGCCGCTCGCCCCCGACGACCCGACGCGCAGCGCCATTTCAGGCGCGCTGTTCCTTACGCACCGACCTCACCGCTCCTCACGCGGAGCGCACGCAGGCCGAGGCCATCGAATCGCGGCCTTCGGCGATGCCCTCGCGTTTTTTTCGCGATTTCCCGCGTGAAAGACGAAGAGGGTTGGGCTAGACGGGCGCCATGCGATTGGTCGTCTTCGGGGCGGGGTACGTCGGTCTGGTCACGGGCACCGGGCTCAGCGACCTCGGCCACGAGGTCCTTCTCGTCGATATCGATCCGGAGCGCGTCGCGCTCCTCGAGAGCGGCAAGATCCCCATCTACGAGCCACGTCTGGCCGACCTCGTGCGGCGCAACCAGCGCAGCAGGCGCCTCGCGTTCGCCACCGAAGTGAGCGCGCCCTTCGACGAAGCCGATGCCTACTTCATCGCCGTGGGCACCCCTCCCCGCCCCGACGGCTCGGCCGACGTGAGCGCCGTGTTCGCCGCCGCCGAGACCATCGCCAAGATCGCCAAGACCGCCGCCCTCGTGGTGGTGAAGAGCACCGTGCCGGTGGGCACATGCGACGCACTCCAGGGTCACGTGGCCAACGCCCACGCCGACCTCGAAGTGGTCTCGAACCCCGAGTTCTTGAAAGAAGGCGACGCGGTCGCCGACTTCTTCAAGCCGGACCGCATCGTGCTCGGCGCCCGCACCGAAAACGCCCGCCAGGCCCTCCGTGACCTCTACGCGCCACTGCAGCTCTCGGGCGAGCGCGTGGTGGTGACCGACCCACGATCGAGCGAGCTCGTGAAGTACGCGTCGAACGCCATGCTGGCGATGCGTGTGTCCTTCATGAACGAGCTGTCCCGCCTCTGCCACGCCACCGGCGCGGACGTGCACGCGGTCCGGCTCGGCGTAGGCACCGACGCCCGCATCGGCAAAAAATACCTCTATTCGGGCCCAGGATACGGCGGCTCGTGCTTCCCCAAAGACGTGCAGGCGCTCGCCGCGCTCGGCAAGGCCAACGGCGTGCCCATGCGCCTCGCGGAAGCCACGCACCTCGCCAACGAGGAGCAAGCGGCGTTCATCGCCGGACTGGTGAAGCGCGTCCTAGGCGGAAACGTGAAGGGCAAACGCGTGGCCTTCTGGGGCCTCTCCTTCAAGCCCGAGACCGACGACGTGCGCGAGTCGCCCTCGGTGAAGCTCGCCCACGCGCTTCTCGCCGAAGGCGCGGAGGTGGTCGGACACGACCCCGAAGCGAACGAGAATTTCTCCAACGTGATGGGCGGCAAGGTCAAAGTGACCGACCGCGACTACGACGCACTCGACGGCGCGCACGCGCTCGTGCTGCTCACCGAGTGGCGCAGCTACCGCGCTCCCAATTTCCGCGAAGTGAAGGCCCGTATGGCCCCGGGGAGCGCCGATGCGCCGCCGGTGCTGGTCGACGCCCGCAACATTTGGCGCCCCCACGACGTGGCGCGCGCCGGTCTTCGGTATCAAGGTGTAGGCGTGTCGGCGAACCCTCTTCGAGCGGCCGATAGGCCGTCGCACCGGTAGCCGTGGCGCGCGTCGTCGTCACGGGTGGTGTGGGCTTCATCGGGTACCACGTGACACGCGCGCTCGCCGAGCGCGGGGACTCGGTCGTCGTGCTCGACGACTTCAGCGACGCGCCCTACCCGACCGTGCAGAAGCGGCGGAACGCGGCCGATTTGCAGCGTGATTTCGGCGAGCGCGTGACCGTGGTCGAAGGCACCGTGGTGTCACGTTCGACCGTCGACTCGGTGCTCGACGGTGCCGACTCGATCGTGCACTTGGCTGGCCTCGCCGGCGTTCGCCCCTCGTTCGCGGATCCGGCCCGGTACGTGGCGGTGAACGTCGAGGGCACTGTGAACGTCCTCGAGTCGGCGGCGGCGCGCGGCATCGTGCGCATCGCGGCGGCGTCGAGCTCGTCGGTGTACGGCAACGACACTCCGCTGCCCGCCAGGGAAGAGGCCCCGTCGATCGAGCCTGCGTCTCCGTATGCGGCCAGCAAGCGCTCGATGGAGCTTTTGGCGCTCGCGTGTGCGCGCAAGACCCCCGAGCTCACCTTCACGGCGCTCCGCTTTTTCACGGTCTACGGGCCACGTCAGCGCCCCGAGATGGCCATCACCAAGTTCTCGCGCGCGCTCTTGGCCGACGAGACGTTGCCCATCTTCGGCGACGGCTCGATGCGCCGGGATTTCACCCACGTGACCGACATCGTGCGCGGCGTGCTCGCGGCCGAGGGTCGCACGCAGAAGGGCTTCCGCGCCTATAACCTCGGATCCGGCTCGCCGGTCACCCTGAACGAGCTGGTGAGCGCGCTCGAGACGGCCTCGGGAAAGACGCCCCGCCTCTCGCACGAGCCGCAGCCACTCGGTGACGTGGACGCGACCTTCGCCGACATCTCGCGCGCACGCGCCGAGCTCGGCTGGACTCCGCAGATGAAGCTCGCCGAGGGGCTCGCCACGGTCTTTTCGTGGCTTCGTGACGGCATCGGCTGAGCTCGGTCGGGCGCACGAAGAAAGAAGGCATCGTGTGCATCGTGCACGCAATGCGTCGGTCGTGCCCTCGCTACTCCGCGAAGCGCGTGCCGAGGAACGCCAGATAGAGGCCTGGGTTGTCGTCGAAGAAACGACGCACTTCTTCCCGATCGATGGCGAAGAGGCGCACGGCGGTCTCGGTCTCGGCCGAGCCTGCGGCGCGTCCGCCCTTGCGGAGCGCGTCCACCTCGCCCACGAACGCCGACGGCCCGAGGTGCACGGAGTCGACGCCGGGCGCGTCCACGCGAACCTCGCCTTCGACCACCAGGTAGGCGGCTTCCGGGGTCTGGCCGCGTGACCAGAGCACCGTGCCTTTGGGGAGCTCGATGGGCGAGAGCGCGCTCTGAAGCTGCGTTTTTTGGCTGCTCGAGAGCCCTCCGAGCACGGTGTTGCGCCCGATGAGCTCCCACGCGCCCTCGTCCCGCACGCGCACGAGACGCTCGAGGCGCTTCAGCATTTCGCTGCCGCGCAGGAGCGGGAGGAAGTCGTCGCGATCGATGGCGATGAGGTCCACCTCGGTCTGCGCGACCACGTCGGCGACGCGGACTTGATCGAGCAGGAGCGCGCGCTCACCGAAGTAGTCGCCCGCTTGGTAGGTCTTCAGCTTGGCGCCGTCTCGGACCACGTCCACGTGGCCGTTCACCACGATGTAGAAGGCGTCTCCGCGTGTGCCCTGGGTGACGATGCGCTCGCCCTCGGGCAGGCGGATGCGCCGCGCGACCTGGAGCAGCTGACGCGCACGCGAGAGCGGCAGGTCGCGGAGGAAGTCGACCATGGAAACGGCGTCGAGCAGGGCAATGGCCTCGCCATGCTCGGGAGGCGCCACGTCGACGCGCAAGGTGTGCTCGAGGCCGACCTTGGCCGGCCGGAGCCCCGTGTCCCGGGGCACGTCTTTTTCGGCGATGTGCACGAGAAATACGCGCTTTTTTACCTCGGGCGAGAGCTCGGCGAGGGCGGTGGTGGGCGTGTGCAGAGGTGGGATGCCGGCCTCGTGGAGGATGAGATTGTGGTGCCCGCGGAACGAATAAAGCTCACGGAAGCGCGAGCGCCCGAGCACGCCCGCGTCGAACATCTCGCGCACGCGCTTGGGGTCGTAGAGGGTGTCGCCCGAGATGGCCACGCTCTTGCCGCCGTAGAAGGCCTCGAGGCCGACCGCGGGGATCGAGTGGAGCGTGTAGCGGAACCAGAGCTCGCCGCCGCGAACGTGCACCGGGGCTCCGATGCGGACCGGATGAAACACGAAGGTGCGGCGCAGCACTTCTTCCGGGTAGCCGGAGAGCGCCGAGTACTTCCGGAGGAACGAAGCGAGGATGTGCGGCGTCGTGTAGACGCTGACCTTGGTCTCTTCGAGGATCTTCTGGAACGTGCCGGCGTCGTGGTCGGCGTGGCAGTGAGTGAGCACCACGCCGTCGATCGTCTTGGGGGCGACCCCACGCGCGCGCAGGTACTCGGTGGCGTCGGTCGGAGGGTCGACGACCAGCGCGCGCCCGCCCATCCACAGGAGAAATCCCGTGGTTTTTCCCGAGGGATCGAAGCCGTGGCTGGCCCCGAGCACGGTCACGCCGAAGTCGGGTGGAGAGAACTGCCCCGACGAGACGGACACGTCGACCGTGGACTGCGCGCGAGGAGGAAGCTCGACCTCGGCGGCGATGCGAGCGAGGCACTGGTCGCCGTCGAAGACCGCGTACACGTCGTTGCGTCGCTCGATGCGCACGACGTCTCCGAAGCGCGCGACTCCGGACGCGTCGAAGTGGAGGAACTCGACCAAGTCGTCGACCTCGAGCCTCCCCCGCCCCGGCACGTTGCGGAAGTACTCCGCCTCGCCGTGGAAATCGGGGCGCGCGTCGAGCGGAACCCCGGAGGCGAACTCGGAGTCGTCCGGCACGCCGACCGGCCCGAACAGGGTCTCTTGGAAGATCTGACGGATGCGCGCTTCGACGTCGGGGCTCTCCACGAGCAAGCGCGCCTTACGCTTCAGCAGGAAGAAGCTGTAGTAGGCAGGAAACTCGAACTCGGCGACCGAGAGGCCGCGCTTGCGATCGAACAGACGGCGCGGAACGACGTAGAGCTCGGGCAAGGTGAGCTTCTGCGCCATCACGTCTTTGATGGTCTCGGGCGGGATGCCGATTTGCACGGCGCCGGCCGACGTGGGCACGTACGAGCCTCCCCGTGGCAGCACGAACCACTCGTCTTTGACGCTCACTCTTCGACGATACACGCGCTCGGGTCGGGCACGCGCCGAAATTGCTGGGGACGGCCTTCTCGCGATAGAGGGCCGATTCCCCCGAAATCTCGTTCGTTCAGCGTCCGAGGCGCTTCTTGAGGACGCCGAGGGCGCCTTCCGGCTTCTTCGCCGCGCGCGCTTTACGAGGCAGCTGGGTGAGCTTGCCCGACTCGAGCAGATGGCGAAGCTCCTTCTCCATCTCGCGGGCGAAGAGCACGCGCACGGCCTCCATGCCGACGGGACGAAGCGTGGAGACGGTCTCGGCTGCGTCGCGGTCGCCGATGAAGTCACCGGCGCGCTTCACGAAGAGCTCGACCAAATCTTTGGCCGCGCGCTGGAGGTGCTTTCGCAGAAGGTCGGACGCGGACGTGGCGAGGTCCACGTCGATGCCGACCGACTCGAGCTTCATGCCCATCTGGAGGAGCGCCGGGCTGTGCAGCAGGAAGACCTCGCCCTTACGCTCGACGAGCTTCGCCTTCTGCAGGTCGGCGAGCAGGCCCGCGCGTCGCGAGCCCGCGAGCTCGTAGAGCTCTTCTTCGGTCACGGTGCGCGGGCGATCGTTGGCCCACGGGGTTTGAATCTGGGCCTCCACCCCGAAAAACTCGGCCAGATCGAGCTCTCCGCGGTCGATGCCGGTGGCAAGCTCGGCGATGGCGTCCATGCGCAGGCCCTTGTCTTGGAGCTGCGCGATGAGCTTGAGCCGCTCCACGTGTTTTTCGCCGTAGTAGGCGACGCGCCCGCGAATCTCGGGCGCCATGAGCGCGCCCTTCGATTGGTAAAAGCGGATGGTGCGGCTCGGGACACGCGTGACGGCGGCCAGATCGTCGATCGAGTAATCGGCCGGGGCCTCGCGGCTCGGCTCCACCTCGGGGCGCGTATCGTCTCGGAATTCTCGGGGCATCGTGGGCTCGCTCGCTCCGACGAGGGCCGGATCGATCGCTTCGGAGCTTTCCACGGTCACACCGCCGCGCGCAACACTTCGCGCGCGCCTCCCGCCCGAGCGAGCTTGCGAATGTGGCGGAGCGCGCCGAGCAGCGTCTTTCCCCAGGAGGCCTCACGGTACGTCACGCCGTAGCGGTGGCAGATGGCCCGCACCTCGTGGGCGATTTCGCGCAGGCGCTCGGGCGGGAGCGTCGGAAAGAGATGATGTTCAATCTGAAGATCGAGTCCACCGCACAGCTGCGACACGCGCCGCGAGACCACGAAGTTGTTCGTGGACTCGACCTGCATCGCGTAAAAGTGACCGCGACTCGAGGGACGCGTGCCCATCGGATACGAGGCGGTCTCTTCGCCGACGTGACCGCAGAAAATGGTGGCGGCGGAGTAGACGTCGCGGGCGGTCTCGGCCAAGAAATTCCCGAGCGCGACCTTCCAGAAGAACGGTCCTGCGAGCGCCGGCCAGGCGACGTAGGTCTCGAAGTAGTAGGGCAGGTACTTTCGCAGCGCCCGCTTGAAGGCCAAAACGACGCTCTTGCGCGAGCGGTCGGGCAAGACGTCGAAGCGGCTCGGGAGGCCGTTGTCGAAGAAGACGTCGTGCAGGCCGGTGAAGTGCCAGTTCATGAAGAACCCGAAGGTCGGGAAGAGCACGCCGAGCGCGAACGGGAGCTGGAAGGCCTGCGCCTTCGCGTAGGGCACGTGCTCGCTCAGGCGGATGAGCCCGAAGTGCACGTCGGGGTCGCGGCCGACCACGTTGGTGTTTCCGTGGTGCTTCACGTTGTGGCCCGCTCGCCAGGACTCTTCGTCGATCGGCACGTCCCAGTAGAACGTCTTGGACTGGTACTTCTCGGCGCCGGGCAGCCCGTCGTAGGCACCGTGCAGCGCGGTGTGCCCGATCTCGGTGGCCTGGAGCTGCTTGTGGACGAAGAGCGCCGCGGTGCCGAGCAAGAAGCCGATCGGCTCGAACGAGAAGTGGAGCAGCCCGCGTCCCACGACCTCCATCGTGCGCGAGAAGCGATCGACACGCTTCACGTACGCCACGTCTTCTTCGCCCACACGTGCCTTGGCCGTGCGGCCGACGAGGTCGATGGCCTCACCGAAGCGGCGCAAGCGCTCGGCGTCCGGGAGCGAACGGGGGTCGTCGATGGGGCCGAACGAGGACGCCTCCGCGGCGGAGACTTCGGCGCGAGCAGGCGCTTCGTCGGCGGCGAGAGCGTGGAGAGCGTGCGCGACGTGCGTGTCG
Source organism: Polyangiaceae bacterium (assembly GCA_965225775.1). Lineage (GTDB taxonomy): Bacteria > Myxococcota_A > Polyangia > Polyangiales > Polyangiaceae > JAAFHV01. Next base: position 1,955,925 of record OZ245328.1, read on the forward strand.
TCCGCGGCGGGACGCGCGGACGCGCCCGAGCGCACCGAGTCCGGTGAGGTCGTGTTCATGGTGATCCTCCAACGAGCGACACGCCCCGCACGCCTTTCGTGCGAGAGCATCACTCAACGATGGGCCCACTATGACTGCGACACCAAACACTGTCAAGGACAGTTGAAACCGTTACACCAAAAAGTGTCTCGTCAGCTTCCCGAGCCGTATTTCTTGAGCTTGTCGTAGAGGGTTCGGAGGCCGATGCCGAGCTTGGCGGCAGCAGCGCGACGATTGCCTCCCACCTCGGCCAGGGTCGCCTCGATCGTGCGTCGTTCGAGCTCAGCCAGCGAAGGACCCGCGGGTGCTCGCTCGCGGGAAACGCCGGCCTCGAGGGGAACCTCGTTCGATTCACGGCCGCTCGGCTCGAGCCACAGGTGCTCTTCGCGAAGCACCTCGCCGTCGGTCAGGATCATGGCGCGCTCGAGGGCGTTGCGGAGCTCACGCACGTTGCCCGGCCAGCTCTCGGCCACGAGGCGCGCCTTCATGCGCTCGTCGAAGCGAGGCACGGCCCGCTTGGCCTGCTTGGCGAGGCTCGCCACCAGCGACTCGGCCAGAGGCACGATGTCCTCGCGACGCTCGCGCAGGGGCGGCAGTCGAATCGGGAACACCGCGAGGCGATGGTAGAGGTCTTCGCGGAAGGTGCCGTCACGCACCATTTGGCGCAAATCGCGGTGCGTGGCCGCGACCCAGCGCACGTCGACCTCGACCACCTGCGAGCCCCCGAGACGCTCGAACTTGCGCTCTTCGAGGACCCGCAGGAGCTTCGCCTGGAGCGAGGGTTGGAGCTCGCCGACCTCGTCGAGGAAGAAGGTGCCCTCGTCCGCGAGCTCGATCCGACCTCGACGCTGAGCGTGCGCGCCGGTGAATGCGCCTTTTTCGTGACCGAAGAGCTCGCTCTCGAGCAGATTCTCGGTGAGCACCGCGCAGTTGATGGCCACGAAGGGGGCGTTCTTCCGCGGGCTCCACTCGTGAAGGAGGCGTGCGGTCACTTCTTTTCCCGTGCCGCTCTCGCCCTGCAAAAGGACCGTAGCCGAGGTCTTCGCCACGCGCTCGAGCGCCGCCATGACGGGAACCATGGATGCCGCGCCGTAGCTCAGCGTGGATTTGCCTTCGGCATGTCCCTCCGAAGGCGCGTGACCGGCGAGCTCGGCGCGCCGATCGAGGGCGCGCTGCACGAGCTCTCGCACGGCGAGCGGGCTCTCGAGAGGCTTCTGGAGGTAGTCGAGCACGCCGAGCTTCATCGCCTCGACCGCGGTCGCGACGTCGCCGAAGGCCGTGAGCACCACGAGCTCGACGTCGGGCTGCTCGGTGCGAAGCGTCCGCACGAGCGACATGCCGTCGAGCTCGGGCATCCGCAGGTCGGTGATCACCACGTCGAAGGGTTCTTCGCGGGCGGCCGCGAGCGCGCGCTTACCGTCTTCGGCTTGCACCACTTCGTGACCGTCTCGCTCCAGGGACTCGGCCACGAACTCGCGGATGCCCTCTTCGTCGTCGACCACCAAGATGCGCCCTCGGCGAGGCGGTCGCGTGACGGAAGTATGGGGCGTGATCATGAAGCTCCTCTGGTGTCGGCGAGGCGGAGCACGAGCTCCGCGCCACCTTCGGGACGGTTGTGACCCACGAGCGATCCCCCGTGCTGTTCGGCGACTCGACGCGCCACCGGGAGGCCGAGACCCACGCCACGAACGCGCGTGGTCACGAACGGCTCGAAGATCTGCGCCTCGGAGCCCGGCGGGAGGCCCGGACCGCGGTCGAGCACGCGCACCACGAGGTCGTCGCGGTCGGCTTCGACCCGCAGCTCGACGTCCCTGCCCTCCGGACTCGCGGCCAGTGCATTGTGCACTAAATTGTGGATGGCTCGCGCCACCCTTCGGGCGTCCAGCGCGACGGTTTTCGGAGCCCCGACGAGGCTCACGCGCACGTGCTCACGCGGCAGATCGTGCAGCGAACGGTCCACCAGATCCGAGACCGCGAGCGTCTCGCGCTCCACCGGCCCGTCGCGCACGAAGTCGAGCAGGCTCGTGGTGAGCTCTTCGATGCGACGGGCTTCGGCCACCACACGCTCGGCCTTCTTGCGCAGCTTTCCCTCGTCGAGGTCCTCGACCAGGAGCTGCGCGTGGCCCTTCAGCGACGCGAGCGGGTTGCGGAGCTCGTGGGCCATCACGGACGACATGGTCCCGAGCGCTACCAAACGCTGCTTGCGCGACGCCTCCTGCTCGAGCTCGGCCGTGCGACGGGCCGAGCGGGCCCAGGCGAAAGCGAACGCGACCAAGACCGCCCCCGAAGCCGCGGCGACCACCGCGAGACGCGTGAATCCTGCACGCAATCGCGCGAGCACGGGAGGCTCGAGCTCGATCACGACCAGCACGGGCCCCGGGGGGCGCTCGTGGGGCGGCCCCGGCCGAAACCCGTCCGGCCGCGGGCCACGGCGCCGAGGAAAAACCGGGGCGGCGAGGCGCGCGCGCGTATCGACCACCACGGGAGGCCCGGGCGGCTCGACCTTGGCGTCGATGCGCGAAACGCCTGCTTCCGCGAGCACCGCGCCCTCCCGGCCGATCAAGGCCACGTAGCGAAGTCCCTTCGCGTCTTGCGCGGCGAGCTCGCGCGCGAGGTCGCTCGCGACGGGCGGGGTGTCGAGCTCGGCCAGGTCCGCGAGCACCGTCGCGACGAGTGCGTCGGCTTCGCCTCGCACCACCACGTCGGTCGCGTCGACCAGGGTTCGCCGCGCCACGAGCACGGTCGCGACGAGAGCGAGCGCCGCCACGAAGGCCATGGCCAGGCTCCCTCGCGCTGCCCAAGAGCTCGGCGTGGCACGAGGGGGCGCCGAGGGAGAAGGCGGCTCGGACGGTGCGACGGGCGACGCGGGCGCGGAAGACATGCGATTCGGCTCGCAATGCGCGTACCACGGACCGAGCACGAAGAGACCTCGGCTCGCGGCAGGTTCTGCATGCCGACCGGCGGACCACGAGTGCGGAATCCGCACTCTCCGCACGGCAGCATCCGCACTCGGGTGACCGTTCCCCGCATTTTACCGGCAGTTTCGTCTTGGCAGACCGGTTGCAATGAAGCTCGGCACGGAGCGACGACGGCGAGACGGTTCTCGCGGCTCGTCGGGTCGAGCGCCTGCCCCGCACCGCACGACGTCCCGTTCCTGCTTCCTACGTCCTCTCGCTTCAAGGAGACTTCGATGAACACCTTCCGCCTGTCCACCTCGCTCTCGATCTTCGGCCTGCTCGTCACGCTCGCCGGTTGCAGCGCCCAAGCGGGCACCGCTCCGAGCTCGAGCGAGCCGGGCACGGCCACCGCGGCCCAAGTCCAAGACAACGCGGCAGCCCCCGGCCCTCGCTTCGCCGGCCACCACGGAGGCTTCGGTCCGGAGATGCTGCTCGGCGCCGCACTTCACGAAGACATCGGCCTCTCGGATGCACAGAAGAGCACCGTTCGCGCCGCCCTCGACGCGACTCGCCCGACGCCTCCGCCTGCCGCCGACGACAAGGGCAAGGCCTTCGGTGTCGAGCTCGCCGCGGCAGTGCGCGCCGGAAAGATCGACACCTCCGCCCTCGCCGCGAAGGCGCCCGCCGGACCGAGCGAAGCGATGCACACGGCCCACGTCGAGGCGGTCAAGAAGGCGCTCTCGACCCTGCACGCGACGCTGACGCCCGACCAGCGCAAGAAGCTCGTCTCGGCCATCGAAGCCCGCGCCGACCAGGGTCTGCCCGAGGGACGCGGCGGCGAGCACGCTCGCGGTCCTCGTGAAGGTGGACCGGGCCGCGGCCCTGGAAATCACGGCCCAGGAATGCACGGTGCGCTCGGCCTCGTCGCCGACCTCGACCTCACCGACGAGCAGAAGGAGACCCTTCGCCAAAAGCTCGAGGCCGCTCGTCCCGCGGCGCCCAGCGCCGAAGACCGCGAGGCGCGCAAAGCGGCCCACGACGCCATGCGTGCAGACTACAAAGCACGCCTCGAGGGCTTCACCAAGGAAACGTTCGACGCGAACGCCTTCGTGGCCAAGCCGGCCAACGCGCCCAAGTTCGATGGCAAAGGCGCGCCCCACGAGCACATGCTGACCGAGCTCGCCATCGTGACCGAGGTGCTCACCTCGGCGCAGCGCGAGAAGCTCGCCCAGAAGCTCGAACAAGGTCCGATGCATCCGCCGGCGGGCGCGGGCGCGCACGGACGCTGAGCCACCGAGCGTAAAGGTCCGAAGCGCTTCTCGATAGGCGATCCCCGCCATCGAGATGGCGCTTCGGCGTCTTTCGACGTGCGCAGAGCCCGAACTCCGGTACGGTACACGCATGCGTGAGCGACCTTTCCGCGCCCTCTTCGCTTTGGTGACCGTCGTCTCGCTGGCCACCGCGGCCGCGTGCAAAACCGCGACGCTCGCCCCTCAAGGCGGCGAGTGCGCTCTGGCGACGGACTGCGAGCCGGGCCTCGTGTGCTTGACCAACAAAGACGGCACGCGCACGTGCGGCAGTGATTTGTCCGGGGTGACCAAGCCGGTCGATCCGGGCCAAAAAGACACGGGCACCGACGCCCCCGCCACAGATGCGGACAGTCCGGACGCCCCCGTGGTGCCCGAGAACGACGGCTCCACCACGCAGCCCGACTCCGCGCCTCCCCCGAAGGATGCCGCGCCGGACACGTCGACCGCCGACGCGAGCCAAGACGCCGGCACCGGCTGACCTGCAGTCGACCGCGCGAGAAGCCCACTTCGCGCTCGGAATGGGCGCGGGGCTCGTGCATGCTTCGCGCATGAAAACCATCGGCATTCTGGGGTCGGGTATCGTCGGTGAAACGCTCGCGAACGGCTTTTTGAAGCTCGGTCATGCGGTCGTGCGAGGCTCGCGCGATCCGTCCAAGCTCGCGGAGTGGAAGACCAAGGGCGGCGAGAAAGCCTCGACGGGCACCTTCGCCGAAGCTGCCCGCGCGGGAGAAATCCTGGTGCTCGCGGTGAAAGGCACGGCGGCGGAAGAAGCGGTGAAGCTCGCGGGCCCGGACACGCTCGCGAACAAGACCGTGCTCGACGCCACCAATCCCATCGCCGACGCACCGCCCACGAACGGCGTGCTCTCGTTCTTCACCGGGCCCAACGAGTCACTCATGGAGCGCCTCCAGAAGCTCGCCCCGGACGCCCACTTCGTGAAGGCGTTTTCGTCGGTCGGGAGTGGCCGCATGGTGCACCCCGACTTCGGCGGGACCAAGCCGACCATGTTCGTGTGCGGCAACCACGAAGGCGCGAAGACCGAGACCCGCGCGCTCCTCGACGCGTTCGGCTGGGAGAGCGAAGACATGGGCGCGGCCGAAGCCGCGCGAGCCATCGAGCCCTTGTGCATCCTCTGGTGCATTCCCGGCTTCCGCGAAAACCGATGGAGCCACGCGTTCAAGCTCTTGAAGTAGCCGATTCTCGAAAACGCCGGCGCGGCGGCGAAAGAAGGCTCGGCGCATGGTAAGCTCGTGCATCCATGCGTCGATTCGGACTTTGGGCGGCCGGACTGGCCACGTCGGTGTTCCTTCTCACGAACGCGTGTGAAGACACGAAGCAGAGCATTTCCGCGGAGGGCGGCTCGTGCGGCACGGTCGCCGATTGCGAGCCCGGCCTCGCATGCGTCGCTTTCGGAAGCGGACGCGTGTGCCGAAAGCCGGTCGTCGGTGAGCCGGTCCCCTTCGTCGAGACGGACGCCACCACGGACGCCGAGACGGACACGTCGACCACCGACGCCGACACGGACGCGACCGACGCCGACACGGACGCGACCGACGCCAGCGATGCCAACGATGCCAGCACGGACGCCGCCGATGCGAGCGACTCGAGTGACGCAGCCGACGGCGGAGGCTGACGCACGAAGCCGTCGAAAAGCGTGTTTACGAGGATCGTTCGTTCCTTGTAGGCTCCGCGCGAAATGGCAACCTCGGTCAACGCGCACATCACCGGCACGGTCTGGAAAATCGAAGTGAAAGAGGGCGACATGGTCGAAGAAGGCCAGACGCTCGTCATCCTCGAGTCGATGAAGATGGAGATGCCGGTCGAGGCACCTCAAGCCGGGAAGGTCGAGAAGATCTCCTGCACCGAGACTCAAGCGGTCAACGAAGGCGACCTGCTGGTCACGCTCGCCTGACCGTTTCGGGCCGGCTCGTGCGCCCAAGATGCACGAGCCGCCCAAGGCGCACGAGAGGTCGTGCGTCCAAGATCGAAGTCGCGCTTGCCGCGTTCGACCGACCCCGGTCGAGCCAGTCGACTTTGGCCCCGCGTGGCGGGCAGGTTGCAAAAAAAGGAGGGCTTTCCCTCTTTGCGCGTCTCGCATCGATTGCGTAACAGGCCTTAATTCGCTACGGTTTTTTCCCATCGTACTGCCCGTCGGTACAGGGCTTTGCGGGAGTTGCTCCCGAAAGCCCACGTGTGACCTGCAAGGTCGCGCGCGCCCCTGCCCTCTCTCGGCTCGATCGTCTTCTCTAGCCCCCTCGCGAGACCCCCATGGCGGAACAGAAAGAAAGCTCGGTTCTCTTCTCCCTCAAGGAACTCATGAACCTCGAGGAGGACCGCATTCGTCAGGAGGAGGACGACAAGCAGCGCAAGGCCGACGCCGAGATGCAGGCGCGTCTCGAGGCCGAACGCCGCACCCGCGAGGCAGAAGAAGCGCGCATCCGCGAAGAAGATCAGCGCCGCCGCGCCGAAGAGCAGCGCGCTCGCGAAGAGCAAGCTCGCCTCGAGGCGATGCGCCAGGCCGAGGTCGAGCGTGCACGCGTCGAAGCCGAGAACGCCGCCCGCATCCAAGCGATGCAAGCGCAACAGGAGCACGAACGCCAGCTCACCCACATCAAGGAGAGCCAGGGCAAGAAGAAGGCAACCTTCATCGCCATGGGTGTCGGCGCGCTCGCGCTCATCGGCATCATCGGCGGCGGTATCGCCCTCAAGGTTCAGAGCGACAAGCAGACCCTCGCGGACGCGCAGCACAAGGCCGAGCTCGCCGAACAGCAGGCCAAACTCGACAAGGCCATGAAGGACCTCGCCGAGCAGAACGAGGCCGTGAAGAACCTCGAAGGCGCGGTGGCCAACGCCAAGACCGACGCGGAAAAGAAGGCCGCCGAAGCCGCCCTGCTCGCCGCCAAGGAAGAGCAGAAGAAGAAGGCCGGCACGGTCAGCTCGTTCAAGGGTCCCGCGAGCCCCGGCGTCAGCCCGGGTGTGAAGCCCGCAAAGCCTTGCAATTGCCAGCCGGGCGACCCGCTCTGCTCGTGCCTCTGAGAGCTCGCATTCCTTGAGCCAATCCGACGATCGTCGCGGTTTTAAGCCGCGAAACCAGGCAGCCGTTCGACCCGAGGGTCGGGCGGCTTCGTCGTTCGCGCCGCAGAGCAAAGCTCGCCGCGAACGTGACCTCGCGCGCGAGGCCCGTCAGGCCGCAGAAGGACCGGTCCCCGAAGGGCGCCTCGTGTGCGGACTGCAGCCGGTGCGCGAAGCCATCCGCGTGCACGGAGGCAAGCTCTACCAAGTGCTGCTCGAGCACGGGGACTCCCCCACCCTCGAGGCCCTCGGGCGCTTCGCGGCCGACCAAGGCATCCGCGTCGAGCGCGGCGCACGCGGCATGCTGGATCGCTTCACCGAGGGGGCGCGCCATCAGGGTGCGGTCGCCTTCGCGCCGCCGCTCGTTGTGCTCGACTCGACCGAGAAGGTCTCGGCCTCGTCCTCGCCGGCGCCTCTCGTGCTGTGCTTGGACGAACTCGAAGATCCGCAGAATTTCGGTGCGATCGTGCGCTCGGCCGTCGCGCTGTCGGCCACGTGCGTGGTGTGGCCCGAGCACCACTCGGCGCCGCTCAGCCCGGCCATGTTCCGCGCTTCCGCTGGCGCGGTCGAACACGCCACTTTGGTGCGCGTGAAGGCCCTCCCCAATGAGCTGCAAGACCTCAAAGACCGCGGATTCACCGTGATTGGCCTCGACGCCGATGCTCGGCACTCCCTGGTCGACGCCGATCTCACCGGCCCGGTCGCCATCGTGGTGGGCTCGGAAGGGAAAGGCTTGCGAAAGCCGGTCAAACAAGCGTGCACGCGCCTCGCGAAGCTGCCCATGGCGCGCACGTTGGGCTCGCTGAACGCCTCGGTGGCCGCGGCGATTGCCCTCTACGAAGCGAACCGTCAGCGCCGTGGAACGAGCGCGGAAGACCCGGCTGCGGATCCGGAAGCTCCCGAGAGCGACGCGACCGAAGACGACTCGGCCGAAGGCTGAACGAACGCGTCACCGCTCGAGGCCATCACGCGCGGTCGACCGCGTGCCGCTCGAAGTGATCGAGCAGCGCGCGGCCGGCCTCGCGGTGCTCGCGTCGCGTACCGACGAGCCGCGCGGCCTCACCGAGCGTGACATCGAGGACGAAGACCTCCCGAAGCGCCGCGAAATCGGGCTCGAAGGCTCGCTCCTCCTCCACGGAGAGCGGGCCTTTTTCGCGCACGATGCCCGTGATTCGGCCATAGCGCCTGCGCGAGGCCATCTTGAGCTTCATCACGAGCGACGCGAACGCGAAGACCGACGAGCCGTTGGTGTCGGCGCCGACGGTTTCGATGTCGGACACGAGCTTGTCGTCGTGGCGCGCGAAGAGGCCCGCGAGGCCGCTCGACACGCCCGCGTGGAGCATCCGAAAGAAGCCGAGCTGCCCGGCGAAATGCGCCGGATCGAAGAACTTCGCGAGATGGTCGAGGTCGTGGGCCGCGAACGCGAACGCACTCGGATAAGGCCCGAGCGGAGCGCCGGGAGGGAGGAGCGAGACGCAGCGCCGTCCCTCGGCTTGGAGCGCGAGCACTTCCCGTGCGGTGAACGGACGCGCCTCCACACGCGCGGGATGCGTTCCGCGCGCGAGGCCGATCACGGCGGCGCGTGCCGGCTCGGCGAGCCCACGGAGGCGGTGGGACGCGAGCTCGGCCAGCGCGCTGCCCGGAGGAAACTCCTCGAGCCGCGCGTGGCTTCGGCCCGTGAAGAGCGCGTCCCCGTGTGCTTCGCGCGCTTCACGAAGGAGCAGCGACGCGACGCGCTCGGCGTCCTGGAGGGACGTCGAGGAGCCGCACGCGTTGACGGGTGACGGGTGGTGCACGTCGAGAGGTGCGGTAGCCTCTCGGGCCATGACGGTAAAGATCGAAACGCACGAGCACGTGACGACCGTGATCCTCGCCCGGCCCGAGGTGAAGAACGCGGTCGATCGGCCTACCGCGGAGGCGCTCGCGAGCGCGTTTCGCGCCTTCGAGGCCGACTCGAACGCTCACGTGGCGGTGCTGGTCGGTGAAGGCGATACCTTCTGCGCCGGCGCGGATTTGTCGGCCTTCTCGAGCGGCCTCGGCAACCGTGTCGAGCCCGACGGAGACGGTCCCATGGGCCCTTCGCGCATGCTCCTCGACAAGCCCGTGATCGCCGCCGTGGAGGGCCACGCCGTAGCAGGAGGGCTCGAGCTCGCGCTCTTCTGCGATCTGCGCGTGGCCGCCGAAGACGCCGTATTCGGTGTATTCTGCAGACGCTTCGGCGTGCCCTTGATCGACGGTGGGACCGTGCGTCTGCCTCGCTTGATCGGCCTCTCGCGGGCGCTCGATCTGGTGCTCACCGGGCGTGCGGTGGGGGCGCGCGAGGCGCTCGAGATGGGGCTCGCCAATCGTGTGGTCGCCAAAGGCACCGCCCGCGCCGAGGCCGAGGCGCTCGCGCGGACCCTCGCGGCGTTTCCCCAGGTGTGCATGCGCAACGACCGTCGCTCGCTCTACGAGCAGGACGGCCTGGATCTCCCGAGCGCCTTGGCACGGGAGACCGAGCTCGGGTTTCGCTCACTCGCCTCGGGAGAAGCGCTCGCCGGTGCGCGAGCCTTCGCCGAAGGCAAAGGGCGTCACGGCGCCTTCGACTGACGATCGTTCGACCCACGGAGCGGCACCAAGTGCCGCTTCACGGTGTCCGCGAGGTCTTGTGCGCGATCGCGTCCGAGGAGCGATTCGGCCTGAAAAAGCGCGAAATTCACGTAGTCGTCGAGGAGCGACACGAGCCACGTGTCCGGGTCGTCGCCGGCGAGCGCGGCGAGGTTTCGTGCGACACGCTCGGCGGCCAGCGTACCGTCCGCCGAAGGGCCCGCGCCGATGAAGAGAGGGTCGTAAACGCCCGAGCCCGTGGCGAACTGCGCGAGGCCGTCGCGGAGCTCGGCGCCCTTGCCGGCCGCGTCCGAGCGCTCGTGGATGGCCGCGAGCGCAGGGTTGAATACCTCGACAATGGCTTCGGCGCCTTGGGGCTTCGACGCGGAGAGCGTGACGTAGCCGCCGCCCGTGAGCTGGAAGATGGCGCGGGTCACCTCGAACTCGAGCTGCGCGACCAAGCGGCCTATCTCGGCCACGTTGCGCTTGCCGTCGCACTGCTCGAAGACGGCGAGCAGCTCGTCAGGCGGGCGCTTTCCCGCAACGGGCGTGGGGATGTACGCATCGTTCGGGATCTTCTCGCGGAAGTAGCGCATCTCGTCCACGCGACGCGCGCCCTCCATGAGCATGGCGCCGGCGTTGAGGTTCTGCCGGTGCGTGACGTGCCGCTCGTCGAAGCGATCGAAAAAGTAGAAGCTGCCCGTGGCGACGCCGAGCGCGCCGTAAAACACCTCTTCGACCTGACGGGCCATCATCGGGTAGAGGGTGCTCACGTTGACGAGCTCGAGCTCGATGGCGGTCTCGCCGAGGCGTTTTCCGGTCCGCGACGACGACTCCACGATTTGGTCGACCTGCTCGCGCGTGAGCATGCCGAACCGGTAGAGAATCTCACCGAGACGCTCGTCCGGGACGTTGGTGAGGGCGCCGATGACCGAGCCGCGATCGAAAAAGATGCTGCGATTACCGCCCTCGGCGAACACCAAGAGCTCGCCTCGCCACTGCGATTGCGCCACGAGGCCGACCACGTCGTAGAGAATGCCGGGCTTGCGGATCTCTCCGGCGAGCTTCAGCGTGCCCTCACCTGCGCGGAGCAAAAGCACGTTGGCGGGGCTCGCCAAGAGGCGAAAGTCACCGGTGCGCGCGCGCAGCTCTTGGCTCGCCGTGCGGCCTACCGGGTGGAGGGTGCCCGTCTGGTCTATCCGGACGAGTGCGTCGCGATCCGCCATGACGTAAACCCCGACTTTAACAGGGACTATCCCGAAAATCGTAGATTCTCGCGTCGATTCGCGGGAACGCCCGCGAGAATGGCCCGTTTCGAGCTTCTCTCGGGCGATCGAGATGCCTGCACGGCACGGCGCGAGGCTGGTCCGAGGATGCTGCCCACCTTGCGAACGCGACAGCTTCCGTGGTCCCTTCGCACCGTGAGCCGTCCCCTGCCCGAAGACCTCCCGAAGAGCCCCGAGGACCTGACCCGAGCGCTCTCGCGCACCTCGTATCTGGTCGACGATCGCACCGCGCTCGTCACGTATCTGGCGCTCGCGCTGGGGCGACCGCTCTTGTGCGAGGGACCTGCAGGCGTGGGCAAGACGGACCTCGCGCGGGCGCTCGCCGAAGCGCTGGGCCGGCCGCTCGTGCGTCTCCAGTGCTACGAAGGACTCGACGAGCCCAAGGCCCTCTACGAGTGGGACTACGGCAAGCAGCTGCTCTACACGCAGCTCCTCCGCGACCAGGTGGCCGAAAAGACGCGCGGAGCGGCCGACGTGGCCGAGGCGCTCGATCGCCTCGAGGGCGAGGCCAGCGTCTTCTACAGCGAACGCTTTTTGGTCGCGCGGCCCTTGCTCGCCGCCATGACGTCGAAGGTGCCGGTGGTGCTCCTGATCGACGAGGTGGACCGCGCCGATCCGGAGTTCGAGGCGCTCTTGCTCGAGGTGCTCGCCGAGTCGCAGGTCACGATTCCGGAGCTCGGCACGTTCCGCGCGGCCCATCCTCCGCTCGTGATCCTGACCACCAACGGCGCGCGTGACATGAGCGATGCGCTCAGGAGGCGCTGCGTGCACGCCTTCCTCGACTACCCGAGCCCCTCCCGCGAGGTGGCCATCCTCGAGATGCGCGTACCCGGCCTCGGAAAAGACCTGGCCGCGCACTTGGTCGCCTTCGTGGAGAAGCTCCGCGGGCTCGACTTGCGCAAGCTGCCGTCCATCTCGGAGACGCTCGACTGGGCACGCGCGCTGGTCGTGCTCGGCAAGAGCGCGCTCGACCGCGACCTCGCCGAAGACACCCTGTCGCTCTTGCTCAAGTACCGAGAAGACCGCGAGAAGGTCGAGCCCATGCTGGGCAAGCTCGTCTCACCGTAGCTCGGCGACCTGCTCGCCGAAGACGCGCTCGAGACCGGACAGCACGGCGTCTCCCACCTCGACGCGGAAGCGCTTGCCGAGCGCGAGCATGGCCTCGGAGCCGTCTTCGAGGCCCATCGTGAGCGTCACCTGCGTATCGCCGGGGGCGCTCGAGAGAACTTCGGCCATACGACGCAGCTCGCGTTCGGTGATGCGCGACTCCCGGAGCCGGATGTGCACGAGGCGTGTGTCCGCGCGCACCACGTCGGACAGCAGCTGGCCCTCGTTGAAAAAGAGCGTGGGCTCGCGCGGGCCGTCGTCCGCGTCGTCGGGGGCGTCTTCGTCGCGACGAGGGAAGCTCACCTTGCCGGTCACGAGCACCGGCTCACCGGACGTGATGATGTGCGCGTAGGTGTCGATCGCGCTCGATCGGAGCTTCACGTTGACGCGCCCAGTGAGGTCTTCGAGCTCGAAAAAGGCTATTTTTCCGCCGCCGTCACGGAGGATCTTCTCGCGGTAACCCTCCACCATGCCGACGACTTTCACGAGGGCCCAGTCCTTCATGCCCGCGAGCTCGGACAGCGGAACGCACTCGAGCTTGGACAGCGAGGCGCCTCCGCGAAGGTAACGCTCGAGGGGGTGGCCGGAGACGTAAAAGCCGAGAGACTGGCGCTCGCGAACCAGGGCTTCCCGACGGTCCCAGGCGTCGCACATGGCGTAGTCGCCGCGCGAGGACGAGGCGCCCTTGGGCGCGCCGGCGTCGAACAAGCCGAACATGTTGGTCTGACCGCGCTCGCGGTCTCGGGAGGCCGCGCGGCTGCGCTCGAGCGCGGTCTCGATGCTGGCGAACGCGCGTGCGCGATGCACGCCCTGGGTGGCGAGCACGGTGTCGAAGGCGCCGCACTGCACGAGCGCCTCGAACACGCCCTTGTTGATGCGCTTCGCGTCGACGCGGGAGCCGAAGTCGAAGAGGTCGGCGAAAGGCCCACCGGCCGCGCGCGCTTCGAGCAAAGCTTCGAGGGCGGCGCCACCGAGACCACGCACGGCGCCGAGGCCGAAGCGAATCTGCGGACCGCACGGGTCCTTCAAGCGCTCCGAGCGCGGGACGCGGCGATTGCCCTCGGGGTGCGTGTAGACCACCTTGAAGTCGATGTCGCTCTCGTTGACGTCCGGCGGGAGCACCTTCATGCCCATGGCGCGGGCGTCGGCCACCGTGCGGACGACCTTGTCGATACGCTCTTTGTCGCTCGTGAGGATGCCGCAGAGCAGCTCCACCGGATAGTGCGCTTTGAGGTACGCGGTCTGATAGGTGATGAGCGCGTAGGCGGCCGAGTGGCTCTTGTTGAAGCCGTAGCCCGCGAAGTACTCGAGCAATCCGAAGATGTAGTCGGCGTCTTTTTCTTCGACGTTCTGGCCTTTGGCGCCCTCGAGGAAGACGCTCTTCTGCTTGGCCATTTCTTCGGGCTTCTTTTTGCCCATGGCGCGACGAAGGAGGTCCGCGCCGCCGAGCGAGTAGCCGGCCAGCGCTTGTGCGACCTGCATGACTTGCTCTTGGTAGACGATGACGCCGTAGGTGGGCTCGAGGATGTGGTCGACCAAGGGGTGCATCTTGGTGACCGCTTTGCGCCCGTGCTTGCAGTCGACGAAGTCCTTGACCATGCCGGTGCCGAGCGGACCGGGGCGGTAGAGGGCCACCGCGGCGACGATGTCCTCGAAGCAGTCGGCGCGCAGGTCTTTGAAGAGCTGCTGCATGCCGCTCGACTCGAGCTGGAAGACGCCCTTCGTTTCGCCCGATCCGAGCAATTGGAAGGTGGCCTTGTCGTCCATCGGGATGGTCGCGATGTCGAAGGCCTTGCCGGAACGGAGCACGTCGGGGCGCGCATTGATGAGGCGCACCGCGATGTCGACCACGGTGAGGGTCTTCAGGCCGAGGAAGTCGAACTTGACGAGCCCCGCCTGCTCGACGTCGTCCTTGTAGTACTGCGTGACGTACGCGCCGCTCTTCTCGTCGCGGAAGACGGGGACGTGGTCCCACAAGGGGCCTTCGGCGATGACGATGCCGGCCGCGTGTTTCCCGGCGTGACGGGTGAGGCCCTCGAGCTTCTGCGCTTGCGTGAGCAGCTCGCGCGTGACCGGCTCGGTCTCGAAGCGCGCGCGCAGCTTGGGCTCGAGCTCGAGGCTCTCCGCGATGGTATACGTCTCGGCCGGGGACTTCTGCGGAATGAGATTGGCAATCGCCTGCGCGTCGATCGGCGAGATGGCGAGTCCGCGGGCCACGTCTTTGATGACGCTCTTGGCCTTGAGCTCGGCGAACGTGGCAATCTGGCCTACGCTCTCTTCGCCGTACTTCTGCTGCACGTACGCAATCACGCGATCGCGCCTGTCCATGCAGAAGTCGACGTCGAAGTCGGGCATGCTGACGCGCTCGGGATTGAGGAAGCGCTCGAACAGCAGGTTGTACGGGAGCGGATCGAGGTCGGTGATGCGGAGCGCGTAGGCGACCAGCGAACCGGCGCCGGAGCCACGGCCCGGGCCGACCGGGATACCGTGCTCTTTGCCGTAGCGGATGAAGTCCCAGACGATGAGGAAGTACCCCGGGAACTTCATCTTGCAGATGACGTCGAGCTCCCACTCGAGGCGCTTCTTGTAGACGTCGTGATCGACCGTCTTCGAGACCTTGGCGAACTCCGCGAAGCGCTGGTTCAAGCCCTCTCGAGAGACGTGTCGGAAGTACCCCTCTTCGTCGAAGCCCTCCGGGATCGGGAAGCGCGGCAGCATGGGCACGCCGAGCTTCAGCTTGAGCGCGCACTTCTCGGCGATCTCGAGGGTGTTTTTGACGGCGTCGGGATGGGCGGAGAAGAGCCGCTCCATTTCCTCGGCGGTCTTCAGGTACATCTCGCTCGAGCCGTGGTGGCGGTCTTTCGACTCCTGGTACGAGCGGCCCGTCTTGATGCACGAGAGGTAGAGGTGCGCTTCGGCGTCGTCTTTGCCGGCGTAGTGAACGTCGTTGGTGGCGACGAGTGGAAGGTCCACGCGCTTGGCGAGGTCGGCCAAGATGCCGTTCAGAACGGGCTGCTCGGGCAGGCCGTGGTCTTGGAGCTCGACGTAGAGCGAGCCGGGCTCGAACAGCTCCTTCAATCGTCCGAGCGCTCGGTAGCCGGCCTCCACGCCTTGCTCGAGCACGGCCTGCGCCACCACGCCGCCCATGCAGCCCGTGGTGCAGACGATGCCCTTGGTCCGTCCCTCGAGGGTCTCGAGCGAGATGGTCGGCGCGCCCGCGGGTCCGGAGGGCTCGGGCGCGACATGCCCGCGAGAGACCAGCCAGACGAGGTTTTTGTAGCCGTCTTCCGTGGCCGCCAGCATGGGCAAGTGATGCGCGTGACCGTGCGCCGCGACCTCGAGCTCGGAGCCCAAGATCGCCTTGATGTTCGCGTCTTTGGCGGCCTTGTAGAAGGTGATCGCGCCGAACATGTTTCCATGGTCGGTGATGGCCACGGCCTTCTGGCCGGCGGCAGCCGCGCGCTTCACCAGGTTCTTCACCTTGATGGCGCCGTCCAGCATCGAATACTGGGTGTGAACGTGCAGGTGGACGAACTCGGCCATCGGGGCTTCCGGGATCCGTAGGCGTAGCAAGCCTTCCGCGAAGACGATAGCCACCTTGCGGGGAATCTCGACGCAACGCGCAAGCTTGGCTGCGAATCCGAGGCTTGCGTCTCTTTCACAGCACGGTCGACGAGACCCCGAGCGACCTGGACGCGCTTGGGGCAGATACGTTCATGAATCGGCTTGTTTTTCCGGGTTCCGTTAACGCCACGCGTTAGAGCGCATGGCTCGATTCACGAGTAGGCTTGTCCCGGTCGACGTCTCGCAGAGACCCGATCGAATCGCTTGAAATGAAAAAAGGGCCAAAGGTATTGTCCGGTCCGTTTGCGTCGCCGAGCCCTTGCCCGTGCTTCGCAGGACGATCGCGACGAGGGCTTTCGCGAGCTCTCGCCGCGCAGTGAACCGGGCATCCCGATCCCTACGCTACGTCACGCTCTTTCACGTTCTCGAGGAGGCAGTTTCGCATGAAGCTTTTCACCGGATTGGTCCTTTGCGGCCTTGGGCTTACGACGGCCATTTTCAGCACGCAGGGCTGCAGCAGCAGCGACACGACCACCGACGGGGGCACGTCCTCGGCGAGCAGGAAGCCGCCTGCGAAGGAAGGCGACAAGACTTCCTCCACGGACTCCAAGTTCTACGCGCTTTACTCGCTCTCGCTCGGTGACGCCGACCGCTCCGGCGCGCCCAGCTCGACGGCGTGGAAGAAGTACGGCTACGACATCGACGGCCTCGCGTCGACCGACAAGTCGACCGACCACTGCAAGCTCAAGGTCGGCGCTCCCAACAAGTTCAAGATCGACGGCGAAGACGGCATCGACAACTCGTTCGGCGCCAACATCCTGCCCGTCATCACGACGGCCTCGCCCGACGCGGCCAAGTCGATCAACGACAGCCTCAAGTCCGGGCAGTTCACGGTCATCATCCAAGCGACCGGCCTCACCGACGCTGCCGACCAGACCAACACCGGCCTCACCGGCCAGCTCTTCGCGGGCGCGGCCATGGCCACGGCTCCGAAGTGGGACGGCAGCGACGAGTGGACGGTTCTCCCCGCCCTCCTCAACAACGGCACGGTCGAGAGCGGCTCGAAGGTGAAGTTCGCCGACGCCTACGTGAACAAGGGCGTCTTCGTGAGCGGGTCGGACGCCACCGTAACGCTGAGCCTCTCGGTCGGCGGCGCGGCCCTCGACCTCAACATCAACAAGGCCACCATCTCGTTCAAGAAGCCGGCCGCCGGCTCCATCGACGCGACGGAAGGCACCATCGCCGGCGTTCTCAACACCGAGCAGCTCATCAGCGAGCTGAAGAAGGTGGCCGGACGCGTCTCCCCGACCCTCTGCTCGGGCACCACGTTCGACAGCATCGCGAGCCAGATCCGCCAGGCCTCGGACATCCAGGCCAACGGCTCGAACTCGGCTTCGTCGGAGTGCGACGGCATCTCGATCGGCATCGGCTTCACGGCCAAGCAGGTCAAGGCCCCGACCAAGGTGGCCGAGAACAGCGCGCCGAGCGCCGACCCCTGTAAGGAGTCGCCGGACGCCGGCGCGCAGGACTCGGGCACCGATTGATCGACGGGTAGCTCTCGTCGGGGCGCACCTCGCGCACTCGTCGAGGTCTCGAGCGGCCCCGCGAGCTCCGTGCTCGCGGGGTTTCTCTTTTGCTACGGGCGAACGAAGAGGACCCGCGCACGGACCGCGGACGCCTTGCGCGCTCGGCGTGCACTTGAGAAAAGAGGGCATGCATCTCTTCGGGCTCACGGGTGGGATTGCCTCGGGCAAGAGCGCGGTGGCCGCTCGCTTCGCGGCGCGGGGCGTCCCGGTCGTCGACGCGGACAAGCTGGCCCGCGAGGTGGTCCTGCCGGGCACCGAGGGCCTCGCGGCCATCGTGCAAACCTTCGGGGCCGACGTGCTCCGTGAAGACGGCACGCTCGATCGGCAGAAGCTCGGTGACATGGTCTTCGCCGACGAGGGATCGCGCAAAAAGCTCAACGCCATCGTCCATCCGAGAATCGCGCAGCTCGGAGCCGCGCGCACCGCCGAGCTGGCTGCTAGTGGAGAGCCGGTCGCCTGCTACGAAGCGGCGCTGCTCGTGGAAAATGGGCTCGCGGAAGGCTTTCGTCCACTGGTCGTGGTCGCAGCATCTCCCGCGGTCCAGGCGCGACGGGTGGAGAAGCGCGACGGGCTCGACCGTGCGCGCGCCGAAGCACGCATCACCGCCCAGATGCCGCTCGACGAGAAGGTGCGCCTCGCGGACGTGGTCGTGCACAACGAAGGCACGCTGGACGACCTCGAGCGCGAGGCCGACCGAGCCCTTCGGGACGTGCTCGTCCGGATCGGCGCGCCGATCACCCGCTATTTCCCCGAGAGCACGCGCTGAGCGCTCCGCGAGCGCCCGGCGCGTGCGTCGTGCGCGGAGACCATGCTAGGCTTTTGGCCGGTGGTGGTGACCAAACAACACACCGGGGTGTCGTCTCCGTACGCGGACGACAGCCTGCCTCAGGGGGACGCGCGAGCCATTCCGAGACCGGGGCTCGTGCTCCTCTACGCCCCCAATTTCGAACAGCTTCACCCCGCGTATCCCTTCGGCCCCCACGACATCACCATCGGTCGAGATCCGGTGCACGCCGTGTGCATCCCCGAGCAGGCGGTGAGCCGCATGCACGCGCGCATTCGCCGCGAGGGCGACGCCTACGTGCTCACCGATCTCGGCAGCCGTAACGGCACCATCGTGGACGGCCAACACGCCCACGAGGTGGTGCTCGAGCCTCTCTCCGAGGTGCGCGTCGGCGACGCCATCTTCAAGTTCGTGGACGAAGGCGCGGACGTGGCGGCAGCCTACCGCATCGACGGCGTAGTGGCCGGGCAGCGCAAAGCGCGCTCGTTCGTCGAGCTCGTGGGCGGCGCCAAGATGGACGCGATCGGCGCCGAGATCGAGCGCATCGCGCCGACCGAGCTGTCCTGCGTGGTGCTCGGCGAGACCGGCACCGGCAAAGAAGTGGTCGCCCGCGGCATCCACCGATTGTCGGGCCGCAAAGGCTCTTTCCAAGCCATCAACTGCGCGGCCATCCCGCAAAATCTCCTGGAGAGCGAGCTGTTCGGCTATCGACGCGGCGCCTTCTCCGGCGCCGACCGCGACAAGCCCGGCCTCATCAAGCTCGCCGATGGCGGCACGCTCTTCCTCGACGAAATCGGCGACATGCCGGTCGACGCCCAGGCCAAGCTCCTTCGCGTGCTCCAGTCACGCGAGGTCTTCCCGCTCGGCGCCACCATGCCGGAGCGGGTCGACATCCGAGTGGTGTGCGCCACCCATCGAGACCTCTACGGCTACGTGCGCGAAGGCCGGTTCCGCGGCGACTTGCTCGCGCGCCTCAACGAGCACACGGTGCGTTTGCCGCCGCTACGTGAGCGAAAAGAGGACATTTTCCTGCTCGTTCGCAGCTTCTTCGCCCGCTACGGCAAGCCCTCGGCAAGCTTCACGTTCTCGTTCATGGTGGCGCTGCTCCACTACGACTGGCCGTTCAACGTGCGCGAGCTCGAGAGCTGCGTGAAGCGTGGGCTCGCCATCGCCGAAGACGGCGTGCTCGACACCATGCACTTGCCCGACGCCATCGCCGAGACGATGCGCGGCTACGGCAACAAGGGTCCTCGCGCGAGCCTGCCCAGCATGCTCCCGCCCAACGTGTATCCGGCCGGGCTCGTGCCGGGCTCCGCCAAACCGCCGCCCAGTGCGATCCCCATCTCACACGCGCCGATCTCGGCCGCGCCGCACTCGCCGAGGAGCCAAGCGCCCGGCGAAGACGAGCTTCGCGCGCTCCTCACGCGCCACAAGGGCAACGTCGCCGCCGTGGGCCGCGAGCTCGGAAAAGAGCGCATGCAGATCCATCGCTGGCTCAAGAAATTCGGCATCTCGCTCGACGACTACCGCGCATAGCGGGGCGAGCGACGGACTCGACCCCTCTGCGTTCGACTCCTCTGCGTTCGACTCCTCTGCGCGCCCACGCGATTCAGTTCGTGCCGCTCTCTTCAGCGACGCCCGCGATGCGAGCCGCTCCGTCTTGACGACGAACGAGCAGGACGAGCGAGTCGCCGAAGAGCGGGTCTCCCCCTACCCTGGCCACGAGCAATGGAACGCGGACGAGCAAGTCGCCCTCGCGCATCTCCGAAGGACGCACGGAAGAGCCATCGAGGTCGCCGTAGGCGAAGCGCTCGAGGCGGTCGAAGCGAGCGACTTCGAGACCGGCGATGCGCTGATATTCGTACGTGCGCATGCGCGTTCGGGCGGCGTCCACCACGCCCGCGCCGGGGCGCTTCAAGAGGACCGCGTCGTCGGTCAAGAGACGTCCGATGGCCTCGGCGTCTTCGTGCTCCCAGGCGTGAAAATAGGCCTTGATGAGCTCTTCGATGGCGCGCGCCTCGAACGGCTCGCGCAGCGCGACCACCCGATCGGAGGTACGACCACGCTCGTCGGACTCGGGTAGCGTGATCGGCCTGTCGAGCACCACGCCGTCCGGCTTGCGGTTCGATTTGGGGAGCTCGGTCACCGAATCGAACGAGCGCGTGCATCCCGAGAGCGCGCTCACGAGCCCGAGCGCTGCGATCAACTGCAGTCTGCACGCACGAGCGCGCGAGGTCACGGCGCGCTCAGAGGGACTCGATCTTCGGGGACTCACCACGGTGGAGCGTGAGAATCGCACGTTCCGGCGCGGTCTTCCAGCGCGCCTCGGCGAGTGGGCTCGACGGGGTGAAGGACCACTCGTCGTCGAAGTCGCTGGCGAGAAGGACGAAGTGAACCTGACCGAGCTCGGGGACCTTTCGGCGAAGGGCCGCGTCGTCACCGAGGAGCAGCTCCGCGTCGTGTTTTCCGGCGAATACGCGGTATCCCATGGGCGCCCCGGCGTGCAGGGCCACGGTGAAGTTCCCCGAGGTCACGAGGCAATTGAGGCTCGCCGGACCTGCGCCCACCTCGGAAGAGGTGGTGTCGACCACCGAGAGGCTCGCACGGAGCGCTTCGCGGACGTCGGCGGGCTGAGCCCCGCCTTCGAGCACGCCGCGATCGTGGAGGAACGACAGGAAGACGTGGAAGAAGACCTCGGCGTCGGTTTCGCCGCGAACCTGCGCCCGAAGGAAATCGGGGATGTTCTCGAGCAGGCGCTCGCGCGTGACCGAGAACTCGGGCAGCGTTCCGGTCTGCGCGAAGAGCCACTGGCGAAAGCGGAACGGATGCGTGTTCTCGGTTCGCAGCGCGCCGACCGTCGCCGAGCGCACGTGTCCGATCACGAGATCGGCCCGGACGTCGGCGGCTTGAGCGGCGAGGTCGATCTCGTCGCCTTCGTCGGCGGGACGACGTCGCATGAGGACCTCGTCGCCTTGGTAGAAGCCGATTCCCCAGCCGAGCGGGGCTCCGCGGCCCCGAACGCGCAACGCTTCTCGCTCCGAGAGGAGCACGCGTGGGGCGAGATCCGTACGGTTTCCGACGAGCGCGACTAGTCGTGCCATGACTTGCTCTCCGCCCGCGGAAGGTCTTCGTCGCGGGCTACGTTCGTTCGTTCGTGGGTCGTGGAAGCTCGATCCGCGTGCGGCGTGCGCGAGGCGCGAGCCTTGGCCAGGAAGTCGTCGGTGAGCTTGCGCTTCTGCCCCGTCCACGTGTTCTCGAGGACACGCGCCAAGAACGGCGCAGCCGCGGCAACGGCGAGTGCGACCCCCCAGGGCGGTAGCGCGACGGACTCCATAAGCCTCCCTTAGTGATGACACATCCCGGGCCGAAACGCGAAGGCTTGCGCGGTCGTCGCGCGTCGCGTGACCACGCGACGCGACGTCGGAGCCGCGTCCGACGCGTAGTTCACGCGTACAAATGCGACGAGCGCCGAGCGATTCTCCGCTCGACGCTCGAGAAGGTCGTGGGTCCACGCGGGAGCGCGTACGAGTGCCGCTATTTTTGCGGAGGCACGATGAACGGCACCACGTGCTCGCGGCCCTCGAAGCCGGCGCGGTACTGCGCCGCGGCGTGCTGCGACGAGAACGGTCCGATGCGGACGCGGAACCAGGTTCCACGGCCGGCAACGTGCGCTTCGGTCACGTAGGCCTTGTGGCTGCGCGTCCGAAGCTGCGTCGCGAACGACTCGGCCTCTTCGCGCGTACGGAAGGACGAGACCTGGAGCTGGTACCCACCCTCCTTGCCTTGCGGAGCTTGCGGTCCTTCCTGGGCCGCCTTCATCGCCGCGTTGTCGCTGGCGACCTTCGTGAGCGAGTCACGCGGTCGCGTGACCACGGGCGAGGCCTCGAGCACGTTGGCCGCGGGAAGCGGGACCACCGGGAGGCGATCGGACGCGGGCGGCGGCGCGCTCGGTGCACCGGAGGCCATCGCTGCGGTGAGTGGATCCTTGTTTCCGCGCACGGCGGCGAGCGCGGTGGGCGGCGAGAGGTCGTCGCTCAAGATGCCGGGAAAGGTCACGTCCTTCGGGGTGAGCTCGGTCGCCTTGGGCGAACCTTGGGCCTTCTCGGCCTTCGCGTGCTGCTGCACCAGCTCGCCGAGAGGGTCGGCCTTCTTGGCGTCGGGCTTTGAGCCACGTCCGGTGAGGGCGAGCGTCGCGAAGAGCACGCATGCGCCGCCGAGAGCCACGAACGCGAGCGTCGTGCCTTTGCCGGGGCGGCCGTCCGCGTCGGTCTCCTGGATCTGCTCGAGGTTCTTCACACCCTGTTCCATGGTCTCGCCTCGGTTTCGTGCGTTCGGTCGTTCGACCCGGACCTCTCGGCCCTCGTTCGTTCGCGTGCGGCGATCGAAGCCTCTCCTCGGTACCCAAGGACGTCGGACGAGGCCAACTTTCCGACCTCGACATTCCTCGTTTCGGCGCAAAAAACAGGCGAATTTATCGCCGTACACGCGGCCATCGTGTCCGGTACGCGCGCCGACCGCGACGAGGGGCTCGTCTCGCCGTGGAGACACGGGCCGGGATTCCTACGGCTCGCGTCCACGCGAAGGATGGTGGTAGAGCAGCGGCATGCGTCGTTCGCTGGTCGTGCTGCTCTTGCTCGCTGCGTGCGCGAAGAAGGCCGAGGGCACGCTCTCCTTGTCCACCGGGCTCGAAGCCGACGCGCTCACGCGGGACCCCCCCGTGAAGACATTGGTGGTCGAAGCGACCCTCAACGACGGCGGAGCGATCCCGATCGCGCGTGCGGAGCTGCCGGCCACCACGCTCGACCTCGGTGACTTCGCGAAGACGGACGTCGGTACGGTGGACGTGCGTGGTGAAGACGCGACCGGTCGCGCGGTGGTCTCGGGCAGCTCGATGCCCATGGCGTTCGCGGCCCTCGAGAGTGCATCTTTACCGATCTTCGTGCAGCGCAATGACACGTTCGCGCGCTTGCCTGCTCCCTTCTCCGAGGCGCCCCCCTCGAGTCTCGTCGCGCTCGTGGGCAGCCGCTACGTGATCGGGATCGACGGCAAAAAGACGGCTCTCTACGATCTCGCGAGCCTGCTTCCGGTCACCAATCCGCCCACGCTCCCCACGGCGCCGAAGAGCCTGGTGGTCGTCGATTCGCGCATGCTCTCTGTCACCGACGATGCCGCGAGCGCGGTCGTCTACGACCTCTCGAGCGGCCAGACCTCGAGCATCGCCGCGCCCTCCGGGAGCTCCTTCGCGGACGTGGCCGGAGGAGCGACGGTCTACACGGCCGAGGGAACGTCGTACGTGGTCGGCGGAACGCGAACGACCGCACCGTCGAGCTCGGTGCTCGTGATCGCCCTCGACGGGACCCCCTCGACGGTGTCGCTCACGTCGCCGCGCAAAGGAGCAGCCGCAGCCTACATGAAAGGTCGCGGGGTCGTCGTCTTCGGAGGCAGCGCTACCGCAGCCGGGGCCGAGCTCGTCACCTCCGACGGCAAGAGCACGCCCCTTCCGTTCCCGGCAGACGCGTCGGAGGACCTCGCGGCACGGGCCATCGACGACACGCACGTGCTCGTCGCGGGAGGCGCGGTTCCGCTGCGCGTCTACGACATCGGCTGCGGAAGCGCGTGCGCCCCGACGGTGGTCGACACGAGCGGGCTCGGAGCGACCACGCTCGCGAGGCCCTCGATCGCCACGCTCGGCACGATCGCGCTCGTCGCGGGGGACGGCCCGATGGGCACGCGCGTATTCGCCATCGAGGCGAATCGTGCGCGAGAGCTCACCCTCCGGGTGCCTCGCTCCAACGCCTCGCTGGTCGAGCTCCCCACGAAGTCGATCGCCCTCGTAGGCGGCGCTCGCGAGATCGAGACCTACCGACCGTAAGCTCGGTCGCGAGACGCGAAGCGTGACGCGTGGCGATCGACGCGGGATATTTCCGGCCACGTCCGAAAGGTGCGGAACTTCTCCACGCGAGCGCGGTCGTAGGGGCCTCCGTTCGCGAAAGGACCTCCGCTGCCCATGCATCGTTCTCGCTTCGCCTTCTTGCCTCTCGCCCTCGTCGTCGCCTCGCAGGTGGCTTGTTCGCCGCCGCAGGCGAAGAGCCCCAGCGCCGACGTGCCCATCCTGCCGCTGAAAAGCGTGCGCCTCTACGAGGCCGGAGTCGGCTACTTCGAGCGCGAGGGCGTGGCCGGAAGTCGAACGTCGCTTCCGGTTCCTCCCGGGCACCTCGACGACGCCTTGAAGACCCTGGTGGTGCTCTCGAAGGGCGGAAAAGCGGAGGTGAGCGGAGTGTCTTTCCCGAGCAGCATCACGCCGGGAATGGCGCGATCGCTCGCGGGGCTTCCGGCGACCGAGGGCAGTCCGCTCACCTTTCGCGCGCTCCTCGCCACCATGCGCGGCGCACACGTGGTGGTGAGCTCCACGGACGGTCGAACGTTGCAGGGCCGCCTGGTCGACGTCGTCGACGGACCACGACCGGTCCGCGCCGAAAAAGCGAAAGACGACAAGAAGGCCGACGAGACGACCAAAGAGGAGACGGCCAAAGACGATGGGAACCTCACCGCTCTCGTGCTCTCCGATTCCGGAGAGCTTACACGCTTCGCCGAAAGCCAAATCGCGAGCGTTCGTCCCACCGATCCGGCCTTCTTCGCGCGACTCGGAACGGCGCTCGACGCCGTCTCGACCCAGGGCGCACGCAACCCGCGACTCGTCGAGGTGCTCGGCGACGGCCACGAGCCGGTGACGCTCGGCTACCTGGCGGAGGCTCCCATCTGGCGGACCACCTATCGACTCGTGCTCGGTGACGACGGCAAGGCCTTCTTGCAAGGCTGGGCGCTCGTCCACAACGACACGGACGAGAACTGGAAGAGCGTGCACGTCGAGCTCGTCAACGGTCAGCCGGACTCGTTCCTCTTCCCCATGGCCGCCCCGCGCTACGGCCGCCGCGAGCTGAAGACCCCGGACAACGTCGCGTCCACGGTTCCGCAGCTCCTCGACAACTCCCCCGATCGCATGTGGGGCGACCACATCGAGGACGCGAGCGGCGTCGGTGGGCTCGGACTCTCCGGCACGGGGGAAGGCGGCGGCGGACGCAGCGAAGGGATCGGGCTCGGCAGTGTCGGCACCATCGGTCACGGCTCGGGAAGCGGCAATGGATACGGATACGGGAGCGCGAACGGTTCGGCGCGCGGCTCGAGCGGACAGAGCTCCTTGCTCGACGTCGGAAACCTGGCGAAGACCGCGCAGGCCGAGGCCATCGAGGGGGG
Source organism: Polyangiaceae bacterium (assembly GCA_965225775.1). Classification (GTDB taxonomy): domain Bacteria; phylum Myxococcota_A; class Polyangia; order Polyangiales; family Polyangiaceae; genus JAAFHV01. The sequence continues at coordinate 1,981,410 of OZ245328.1, forward strand.
TACGCTCTTTCGGTACGTGCTGAAAAATGGGCTCGATCTCGCGGCTCGAAGCTCCGCGCTCGTGCCGTTCGTGAGCGCGCCGCTCGAGTCCACCGCCGTCTCTTACGTGGACGACATCTCGAACGGAGCCCGCGCGGGCGTGCGCTTCGTGAATCAGACCAAGCAGACGCTCCCTCCCGGAGTGATCGCGTTCTTCGCGGACGGGGGCTTCGCGGGAGAGTCGGCGCTCGACCGTCTCCGCCCGGGAGAGCGTCGCTTCTTGACCTTCGGAAACGACCTCGACGTGGAGGTCTCCCGTAAGAACGTGAAGAGCAGCGACGCCACACAGAAGGTCCTTTTCTCCCATGGCGCGCTCGAGGAGCACTACCTGCGCACGCTGAAGGGCGACTACGTGATCAAGAACGACTCGGGTCGGCCCAGGCACGTCGTGATCGCGTTCCACATCGCGAACAACGCCAAAATCGAGGGTCTCGACCACGTGGATTTCGACGCCGAGCGAAACCTCCCGCTCGGGGTGGTCGACCTCGCGCCGAAGAAGAACGTCTCACGCGCCGTGACCACCACCGAAGGCCTGGTCACGCGCACGCCGTCCACCCAGCTCGAGGCGAGCAAGCTCGACCGGCTCTCGCACGAGGCCTCGCTGTCGGTGTTCGAGCAGAAGGTCCTCGCCGAAGCCGCCGGGCGGGCCAAGCCTCACGAGGCCGCCAAGGAAGCGAAGCGGCTGGCCCACGGGGAGGTTCAGAAGGCCGAAGCCGACCTCGCGCGCCTCAAAGAAAACCTCAAGACGCTCACCACGGAGAAGGACAAGACGCACCCCTTCGTGGTTCGTGTGGTCGCCGCCGAAGACCACCTCGCGAAAGCGAAGCTTGCCGAAGAAGCCGCCGCCAAGGAAGTCACCAAGCGCGCCGACGAGCTCACGCAGGTCCTCGAGAAGCTCACCCCGCACTGAGCCTCCGGTCTCGGAACCTTGCGGGCCTATGCGACGTCGACGGGGAAATTCCCGAACGGCGTCGCGATCGCCCGCGTGAGGGGCACGACGACCTGGGTGCCCGGGAACACCACGCACTGGTCGAGGTCGGCCGAGACGCGCGCCCCCTCGCCGACCACCGAAGCGACCACGCGCACCCCCGTGTCCAGGATCGCCGTGGCGCTCACGAACGAGCCCATGGGCGTGATGCGCGTTTCGTGGGAAGCGAGCCACGTGCGGTTCGCCTCGAGGTACGAAGCGAGTGTGCCCACGTCCACGAAGGGCTCGTCGATCGCGAGCGATCCGAGGCGCGCGCCCTTCCTCAACGCGGGCAAGTACACATCTCCCACCAAGCAGCCTACTTCTGGAAGTGCTTCACGAAGCGCGGCGCCCACGACGTGGATTCCGACGAAGTCTCCGCCGCGGACCTCGTCCCCGAAGCGCTCGCCGCGCAGCCGAACGATTCGACCGTCCGCGCCGAGGCCCAGCGTCCCCTCGCCTTCGGGGCGTCTTGCGTAAGCGAGCATCGCGCCATCGCCGACGGAAAGATCTCGCCTCGACCAAGCGGCGACGAGCGACCGCGGCTCGAAGGTCGTGAAGATGTCGGCGTTGGAGACGAGCACGTCTCCCGAGCCCAGGAGAGCGCCGGCTCTGGCGAGCCCTCCGGCCGTGCCGAGCAGCACCTCTTCCCGGGACACGGCCACGCCTTCACCGAGCGCCACGCGCTCCACGTCGTCCGCGAGGTGAAACGCGTTCACCACCACCGGGGACGACCCGACCGCGCGCCTCGCCGCACGCAGCACCCCGACCAGCGCCGGCACGTCGCCGATGGGCACGAGCGGCTTCGGCACGTGGTGCGTAATGGGGCGGAGCCGGGTTCCGAGCCCGGCGGCGAGGACGAAAGCGGCCGTCATGCGGGCTCGGTGGTACCACGATCCGCGCCGCTTATTTGGGCAGGAGCGCGGCGCCGTAGTAGGCGTTGGGCATGGTCAAAAGGTGGGCAACCCTCTTCGCCTCGGCGTCGATCGCGATCGCGGTCGCCGGCTCCACGGCGTGCGGTACCGACGCGGTCGGTGTGGAAGCCTGCCGAGAGATCGAAGCGGCCCGGTGCAAGCGCGCGGTCGAGTGCGGAATTCCCCTCGATTCGCCCAGGCCCGGCACGGACCCGGTGGCCGCGTGCGAGCGCTTCTACGTCGATGCGTGCTTGCATGGCATCCAGTCCGCGTACGACCCCAACCCGGCCGAACGCAAGGCCTGCCTGGACGCGGTCGGGACCGGCTCGTGCGACGTGGTGAAGCAGCCCGAGACCTCGAAGGCCTGCGCGTTCATCATTCCTCCGGCAGCCCCCGCGACCGATGCGGCAGCCGACGCCGCAGCGGAGCCCGACGCCCCGGTCGCTCAACCGGACGCGGCGAAGTAGGTCGGCCGGCCCGGCGGCATCAGACGTCGTCGTCGTCCGCGGAGGCTTCGAGGTCGAGGACCGACTCGCCTGCGACCGCGGGTGAGCCCGTGTAGACGCGCTCACCGTGGAGGCGCTCACCGAGCTCGATGCGCCAGTACGAAGGCTCGTCGCCGCTGCGACAGCCGAGGGTGAACGACGGACAGGCGAAGATGCGGAACTTCGCGCCCGCAGGCTTCCGCTCTTCGCTCACGTGACGATGTCCGTGCAGAACGCACGTAATCCCGAGCTCGTCGAAGAGCTCGGCGGCCATCTCGGCGTCGTCGAGACGCATCCCGATCTCGCTCGGGGCGCGGCGCCCGACCCCATGAGGCAACGGCACCACGTGATGATGCAGCATCACGATGCGATGGCGCGCCTCTCGGAACGCCGGCCGCTGCGCGACCTCGCGGAGGAAGCTTGCTTGTTCGGGTCCGACAGCGCCGTTGTGCCGGAAAAAACGGCGCTGCGGACGTGCGCACGAATCGAGCCCCACGAGCACCGTCGAGGCCTCCGGAAGCTCGCGTACCCATGCTCCCGAAGGGTGCAGATCGAGGCCGAGGCTCGCCGCGAACGCACGCCAAGCCGCCCGCTTGGATTCCGGGGTGGGCTTCGGCCTTCCGCTCCCCGAGAAAGGAAACATGTAAAGGTCATGGTTTCCCGGAACCGCGAAGAGCATGCCTTTGTCCCGAAAGCGTGCGAACGCCGCAGAGACGAGCTCGTAGCCGGCGCCGTCGTCGGTGAGGTCGCCCGTGATCACCACCGCCGACACGTCGTCGCCGATGGAACGCGCCGCGCGAAGCAGACGCACGTTGGTGTTCTTCGGGGTTCCGAGGGCGAGGTGCTCGAGGGCGCCAGCGCTCGGGACGTCGTCCGCCAAGGTACGGCTTCGCCTCGCCTCGAGACGGCACGCCATGGTGGCTGCGCGACCGACCGGGTCCACGTCGTCCACGACTTTTCGGCTGGGGATCTTGTGCGCGTAGCCTTCCGGGTCGACGAGGGCGATGTCGGTCGCCTTCTTTCCTCGTCGATGCAGCACACGCCAACCACCCTCGGACCATACCGACTCCCAGCGTGAGGGATCGGTGTCCGCGAGGTTTTTGCTGCGCGAGACGACGCGCAAGCGGTCGTGGAAGGTATCGCCGAAGGTGGAGACGTGAAGATCCGAGACGTGCGCGAGGACGAACGGCTTCGTCACGCGCCTACATGCCCGAGAGAATCTTGTACGTCTCGCCCTCTTTGACGAGCTCGAGCCGGTTCTCGGCCACGGTGTGGCGCCACTCTTCCTGCTTCACGCCCGGGATGCGAAAGCTCGCCGCGTACGTGAAATCGACCAGCACGTGCTCGTTTTCGGTCACCGAGATCTTGCGGTAGCGGACCTCGTACCGAATGGCCTGGGTCTTCATGAAGGTGGTGGTCAGGTAGTCCTTGAGACCGGCGTAGTCGATGTCGTCTTCGGTGTTGGCGTTGCCACCGTCTTCGAAGTAGCGCTGGCTCGCGAGCTTCAGCAAAAGACCGACGTTCTTCTCTTCGACACCGTGACGGTAGTCCTCGCAGAAGGTGACGATTTTGCGGTTCTGCGAGCTGTCCTCCACGTCGGTGTTCGGGATGTTGCTCTTGCTGCAGCCGAGCGCGCCGAATGCGCCGAACGCCACGACGAGGGCCGTTCCGAGGGCGCGAGAGGAGAAGACGGAAAAACGCATGGCCTAGACGAACCTCCGAGGGGGCCGCCCCATTCCCGGGGCGTGCACGTTCAGACGCGTGCGAGGCGCACTCTACCAAAAACTCCCCGACTCGGGCCCGATTCCAGCGACATCACGGCCGAGTCCTCGGCCAGCGGGAGCAATGCGCGATGCGCGGGCGCGAGGGGACCTTCCGAAGGGGCTGCGAGAGCCGACGGCGTGACGGTCACCTCGGCCGAGAGAAGCTCGTGGACGCTGGCGACCGGATTGGCCGTGACCACCAACGCGACGGCGCCGCTCGGACCTTCGAGCTCGTGACGCGAGGCCGGTCCCACGTCGTCCGCTGCGACCACCACGAGGCGGTCGGCTCGTCCACCGCGGACGAGCGTGGCTGCCACCGAGAGTGCTTCGAGACCGCCCACCTCCCCCAACCCCACCGCGAAGCCGGGTCCGGTGAGCCGATACGCGATGGAGCACTCTCCGCAGGCGGCATTGGGCGAGGTGAACGGGAAGCGACGAGGCTCGGCCAATCGAGCGCCACGCTTGCGAATGCCCTCCCAGAAGAGCGCATTCGTCTCGTGCGTGGCGAGCGCGTGCCCGAGGACGATTCCTGCGCCGTCGAGGGGTCCGACGAGGTCGCGTAGCCGGCCCAGCGCGCCGAGGGCGAAGCGGGAGATGCGGCACGTGCGCGCGAGCTTCTCGCGCGGGATCCCGGTGAGCGCATCGAGCTCGTCGAGGGGGGGCTCGTCTTCGACGTGGACTGCCCGTGTAAGGTACACCTTCTTGGGTACGAAGGCGCGCGAGGTGAGGCCAGGCTCGCTCGAGAGCACGATGCTCGCGTTGGCACCTCCGAAAGCCGCCGAGAGCTTGAGCGCCGAGCGAGCGTCACCGGGCTCCGAGCGTGATACCCGTCTCGGCCAACCTTGGGACGCGGCCGACGATGCTTCGGCGGTGGCGGGCGCGATTTTCCGCGCCATCGCGTCGAGGCACGCGAGCGACTCGAGCACCCCGGCCGCCCCGAGCGTGTGTCCGATCTGTGGTTTGAACGCATGCACGACCACGTCCCGGAGCTCGTGCGCGGGTCGCCCGTCGAACGCGGTGGCGATGGCCTTGGCTTCCGCGGCGTCGTTGAACTCCGTCGCGGTCGCGTGAGCGCTCACGAGACCGATGGCGCCCACGTCTCCTGCCTCGTCGAGCGCGAGGCGTGCGGCGCGGCCGAGACCGCTTCCCGTGCGATCCGGCGCCGTGAGGTGCACCGCGTCCGAGGACGCCCCGAAGCCTCGTACGTACCCGAGCACCAGCGAAGGCGCGACCAGAGCCGGCCTGACCAGCGCGACGAGCCCAGCGCCTTCCCCCAGAACGAGGCCGTCGCGATCGGCGCAGAACGGGCGCATCACGCCGTCTTTGGAGGTGGCGCGGATGGCCTCGAAACCGGCCGCGACCAGCACGCCGAGGGCGTCGAAGCCACCCGCGATCACGAGATCGACCGAGTCTTCTTCGAGCCACGCGAGACCGAGCCCTATCGCGATCGAGCTCGACGCACACGCGCCGAGCACGAGCGCCGCTTTGGCCGACGCGAGGCCGAACGACTCGGCGACGCGCCGAACCCCCGCGAAATACGTGTACTGCCCACTCTTCGCCGACAGCGCGGGTGAGCGCCCCTCCCGCAGCTCGTCGAACATGCGCTCCGAGGTGAGCATGCCGCCGCTCGAGGTCCCGAGCGCGATGCCGACGCGGAGGGTGCGAAAGCCCGGAAGAACGCGGCCGAGCTGGTCGAGGCACCCCTTCGAGGCGTGGTCGAGCAGGGTGAGCGCGCGATCGGTTCCTTCGACCGAAGCGACGGGAGCGCGCGCCGCGAAGGGTCGCGTGAGTCCGGCTTGCTCCAGCACCTCGTCGCGCGCGACCGCGAGGCGCGGTTCGTCTCCCACTGCCGGCACGGCAACGGCCTCGCCTCCCTCGCCGAGGGCCGAAATGGCACCGAACGCGACGATTGCGCAGGTCATCTGGGCTCCTCGAAGGCGGCCGGGTCCGGCGCTTCGTCCCCTAGGCCGTCGACCACCACGCGCACCGTCGCGCCTCCCGGAGCGCGGTACATCGCACGATCGCCGACGCTGGGGCGCGGCCCTTGCGCCTCGACCGAGAGCTCTTCCGTGATGCCGTTGGCCGTGCGCTCGGCCTCCACGTGTCCGCCTCGAAGCGCGCGGAACATCTCCACCGTAGCCCGATCATCCCGCAAGACGAGATAGGTTCCCTCACGCGTCGGCTTCGCGAAGAGCAGGCGTCCCTCGAGCGAAGAGAGAAACCAGAAGCGAAAAAAGCCGACCGGAAGCCCTCGTGCCTCGGGTCCGTCGACGTTGCCCTTGGCATGCACGTCTGCCGCGGGAACGTCGAATCGGAAGCGCTCGCGGGAGAGCCAGGCGTCGATGGCCGTCGATCCGCCGGGACCGACGAGCTGCATGCGAACCGCACGACCGGGCGAGACCGCGATGGCTCCGCGGGCGGTGAAGGTGCGCGCGAGTCGTGGTTCGTGCATCTCCACGGAGACCACGAGCACGTACGGTTCGTGAGGAGCCTCTGCGCGCGCTGCAGCCAACGTGGCGCGCGAGCGATCCCACTCGCGCTGCGAGACGCGCGGGAGCTTCGCGAACGGTGAAGGGCTCGCGCAGCCCGACAGCACGCTCGATGCGAGCCCGAGAGCGATCCCCATCGCGCCGAGCACGCGACGCGGTCGAACGGTCACCCGAGCACCACGACGTACCCGTTGCCGCCGCTCTCGCCGATGACCAGCGCGCTCTCGAACGTTCCCGAGGCGATCAGGCTGGCCGCGCTCGCCAGGACAATCGAGCCAGCGGACTCGTGCACGCCGGTGGCGACCTCGGCGGGCAGCACCTCGACCCCGGCCCAGGGCGTGCCCTCGAGAAGGCGAGCGGCGACCTTCGCGCTACGCGCGAGCACCACGGAGCGTACCGCAGGAGCGGGGAGCACCTCCGTCACGAGGCCGTTCGCCGTGCGGTAGCCGATGGCGGCCAGCACGCGCGCGAGCACCGGCAAGCCGCGCTCTGCCGCGTAGCCGGACGAGGCGAGCATGAGCGCAGCCGCGCCCTCGGCACGAACGGGACGCTCCGATCGCGGCCCCTCGAAGACGCGCGAGAGAACGTTCTCGACGATGTCGCTCTCCTCCTCGACGCCGCCCGTGCAGATCGCACGCACCTCGCCGGAGGCGATCATCTCCGCCCCTTGGAGGAAGCTTGCCTCGCCGCTCGCGGCGAAGTCGACGAGGGCGAACGAAGGACCGCTGAGGCCGAGGTAGATGCTGACGTGACCGACCGGTGCGCTCGGCACGAGGTTCGGGAAATCGGCCGGGCTCGCGAGGCGGGGTCCCTTGTCGAAGACGCGTCGCATGAACGACGCCGATGCGTCCAGGTTGCCCCACGAGTTGCCGAGCAAAAGACCGATGCGCTCGCCGTAAGGCACGTCTCGAGACGTCTCACTCTTGGCCAACGCGCGCTCCACCACGACCGTGGCGAGACGCGAGAGCCGGTCGAGCCGTCGCGCGCGCGCGACGTCGAAAAAGCCGGGGTCGAGATCCACCGAGGCCTTCACGAGCGACGACGCGAGCAGCGTGTGCGTCCGGTCGCCGACCGCGAGCCCGTTGGGCGTTACCGCAGCCGCGCCCGTGATCACCACGTCGTTGTGTTGCGGAACGTGCGGCCTCGAACGTCCGAGCTTGGCGAACACGAGCACCGTGTCCATCCCGCCGAACCCGAACGAGCTCGACGCGGCAACGTCGACCTTGGCGGACTCGGCCGCGAACACGTGTCGGAGCGGACACTTCGGGTCCACCTTCTCGAGGCCCGCCGTAGGCGGAATTCGGCCGTCCCGAAGCGTGAGGGTGGTGAGCACCGCTTCGAGCGCGCCGGCCGCCGCGAGGGTGTGGCCCAGGCTTCCCTTCGAGCTCGACACGGGCACGCGGGCCGCATGCTCACCGAGAGCCGACAAAAGGCCGGCCGACTCCATCGCATCGTTCAGCGGGGTGGCCGTCCCGTGGGCGTTCACGTAGTCGAGGTCCGCGGGGCCGAGCCCTCCGCGCGCGAGCGCTTGCGTGAGCAGTCTGGACGGTGTGCTCCCGGTCGACTCGGGGTTGGTGATGTGGTGCGCCTCCGAGCCCACTGCCCAGCCGGCGAGCTCGCAGCGCGCTTCGGCCCCGCGAGCCTTGGCGACCGACTCCCGCTCGAGCACCAAGAAGGCCGCGCCCTCGCCCAAATTCAGGCCTCTCCGGCGCTCGTCGAAGGGTCGGCACGGCTCGGGATCACACGCGGAGAGCGCGCCGAAGCCGGCCTGCGTGAGCCTGCAGAGACCGTCGGAGCCGCCCGCGACGACCACGTCGACGAGGTCGAGCAAGAGCCAGCTCGCCGCCACCAAGATGGCGTTGGCGCCGCTCGAGCACGCACTCGACAGCGTGCGCGTGCGAGTGAACGGGCCGAGCTCGTCGTCGATCCACTGGGTGGTCGAGCTGATGGGGTTGGAGAGCAGCTTGCGCCACGCCTCGTCCTTGGTCGTCTCGCGCTCCTTCGGATCGGCCAGCACACCGAGCAACGTCTCGGTCTCGTACATGCCGCCGGTGGTCGCACCGACCACGAGCCCGATTCGTAGGCCGCGGCTTCGCGCCTCGGCAAGGCGCCCGGACAGCGAAGCTTCGCGGGCAGCCACGAGGCCCATCTCCGCGGTGCGTGACCAGGTGTCGTTCTCCACCGATCGAAGGCCGCGAACCTCGGCGGCGATGTTCGACTTGTACGAGGTGGCGTCGAAGAGGGTGACCTCGCCCATGCCTCGCGTGCCGGCGAGCACAGCGGCCCAGCTCGACTCCACGTCGCCACCGACCGCGGACACCATGCCCGCCCCGGTCACGACGATGCGCACGGGTTCGTTCGAGGAAGCGCTCACGACGACGACGACGTGCGTCCCTTGTGGATGTGCTCGGCGATGCCGGTGACGGAGCGGAAGATCGAGCGCGCTTCGTCGCCTTCGGGGATGCGCACGCCGAACTTCTCTTCGAGGCTCATGGCCAGCTGCAACGCATCGAGCGAGTCGAGGCCGAGGCCCTCGCCGAAGAGCGGGTCATCGTCGACGATCGACGCGGGATCGCGCCCTTCGAGGTTGAGCTCACGCACGATGAGCTCTTTGATTTCGGTCTTCAGACTCGCAAGATCCATAGGAGCGGCGCACCCTAGCAACGATGACCGCCTTAGGGAACCCGGTGGATGCGGTGCGGCGAGCCTGTTCGGTCGAGCATGCTTCGCCCCTCAAGCGCGCCCGCGGAAACTTCTGGTGGAGGGTCCCGAACTCTCCTCCCGCGCGACGCGCGAAGCTTGCGCGTGTCGGCCCGAAAAAGAGGGTGCGAGATCCTCGCCCCCTGGACTAAACCCCGAGTCTCATCGGCTTCGAGGGGGCTCGGGCCGCGAGGAGGCAAGATAGCTATGGGTGCGCTCGTCAACTACACGACCGACAAGGGCGTCGCGATCATGACGCTCAACGACCCGCCTGTGAACGCCTACAGCTACGAGATGCTGAAGGAGCTCGACAGCTGCATCCTGGAGGCACGCTTCGACAACGACGTGCACGTCATCGTGCTCACCGGCCACGGCGACAAGTTCTTCTGCGCGGGCGCCAACGTGAACATGCTCCGCGAGGCGGACGCCACGTTCAAATACTACTTCTGTCTCCACGCCAACGAGACCCTGAGCCGCCTCGAACAGACGCCCAAGCTCTGCATCGCGGCGCTGAATGGGCACACCGTGGGCGGAGGTCTCGAGGTCGCCCTCGCGTGCGATCTGCGCATCGCGCGCAAAGGCTCGCTCCAGGTCGGCTTGCCCGAGGTCGCGCTCGGCGTGCTGCCCGGCACGGGAGGCACGCAGCGCCTCGGACGGCTCGTCGGGCGGTCCAAGGCCATCGAGCTCATGGTCGAAGGCACCAAGCTCGGCGTGGACGACGCCCTCGCGGCGGGGCTCGTGAACAAGGTCTTCGAGGCCGAATCGAACGAGGCCTTCGTGAAACAAGTGGTCGCCTACGGACACCGCTTCTGCCCGCCCCATGGCGCCGCCCTGGCCGTCGGACGTATCAAGCGAGCCGTGCAGTCCGGCCTCGAGTCGAGCCTCGAACAGGGCCTCGCGCTCGAGCGTGAGCTGCAGGCCGAGCTCTTCGTCTCCAACGACGCCAAAGAGGGCTTCGCGGCCTTCACCGAGAAGCGAAAGCCCGCCTTCCGCGGCCGCTGAAGCTCCCCCTGGACCTCGTGAGAGGCGCGCGGGGCTCGAGGTCGAGCGACGTCGCGCCTCTCGTCGTTCATGGGCTCTCGCGGTCGAAACGCGCGCGAAAACGTCAGCCGGCCTTGGCGAAGAGCTTCGCGTAGTAGTCGGCAATCTCCTCACCGCCGAGGCGCGTGAAGAACGTCGAGTACGCCATCCAAATAGCGAGTCCGTTGAGGTCTCGGAACATGGGCGGAAGGAAGCGTGGAGCCTTCACCACGCCGTCGGTCACGCGACGCGCGAGCACGGGCACGTCCTCGTGCGCGACCTTCCCCACGAAGAGATACGGGATGAGATCGGCCCGGTTGTGCTGGATAGCGCTCCGGATGAACGCGTAGTTGAGAACGATGCCTTTGCAGTAGCAGGCGTCTTTGGTGAACGGTCCCCCGCCCTCCACCGTGCCGCCGCGGAAGATCCGGCTCGTGTTGGTGAAGCACTCGTCTTCTTCGTATCCCTCGGTGCGGAACCACTCGAAGACCTCGAGGAAGCTCGCGCCGTCTTCGGCCTTGTCGACCGCGAGCACGCGGTCGTTGAGTCTTCGTGCGCGGCGCGGGTACGTGCGGAACGTGAAAATCTCGAGCAGCGCCGCGAGACCTTCTTGCACCGTGGTGGTCCGAGGCGGCCCCTTGGCGAGCCAACGCGCCACCGGTTGCTGCTGACCGTTCAGCGAGGTGGCCACGTGCACCCAGCCCTCGTGCACCTCGAGGATGTCGATGTCTCGCGGGGAGAAGCGGGCCCCGGAGCGCACCTTCACGTAGTCGGAGCCGGCCGCCGCATCGGAGAGGATGTCGTCGTCGACCTGGACGCGCACGGTGTCGTCGCCGAAGTAGCTGGCGAAGCGCCGGTTGAGCTCTTCGGCGGCCGCGCCCGCCTCGATGTTGCGCACGCTCTGCGACGAGTGATCCACGAGATCGACGTTGGTCAGAATTTCGTAGAGCACGTGCCCGAGGTCGCGCAGCGTGGTCTTGCCGTCCGGGAACTTGTCTTTCGTGGAGCCGTAGAGCTTGCGCGAAAACGCGTAGAAGTGAGGCGTTCCGCGCATTCCGAGCATTCGTACCACGTCGCGGTACTCGCCCGCCGTGGCGCTCAAGATGGCGCCGATGGCGTCCGTGTCGCCGAGCTTTTCGTCGATGTCCCGCTGGATCTCCTCGAACTCGAGCGCCTTCGCGCGCGGCTCGAAGCCGAGGTCCATACGCGCGTACGTCTCGGCGTTCACCTGCGGTAGCTCGCGGCACTTCTTCTGGAAGAACTGCTCCTCGATGCTCGCGTCCCAGCGGAGCGCCTGGAGCACACGGATGGGGCGCTGCGCTTCCACGATGCGCGCCGCGAGCTGCGCGACGACCTCTTTGTAGCTGCGCCACGGGCCGGCCAGAGGCATGGCGGGGATCGACGGCAGCGGCTGCGCGTCGTCTTCGTCGTCCGCGACCTCGAGCGCCTTTTGCGACGTGCGCTCGCGCGGAACACGAGCCTCTCGCTCGGTTTTTTCCGGCTTGTCGCTCTTCTCGGCGCTCTTGTCGGACTTCTCCGGCTTATCCGTCTTCTCGGCTGGCTTGTCCGCCTTGTCGGTCTTCTCGACCGGCTTGTCCGCCTTGTCGGTCTTCTCGACCTTCGCCTCGTCTTCGTCGGGACGGGCCTTCTTGCGCTCTTCCCCCGCCCGCTCGGCCATGCGTGCAGTTTCGCTCGGAACGCGGATTTCGCGAAGGAAAATGGCACGTGCGTGTCTCGGTGTGTCGGCGGCAGGCAGGTGTTCGGGCTATGCCTGCACCATGCACGTCCACGCGCTCCACGTGTACCCGTTCAAGTCGGCTCGCGGCCTCTCGCCCTCGCGCGTCTCGGTAGGTCCACTCGGTCTCGACGGCGATCGCACGTTCCTCGCGGTCGACGCAGCGACGGGCGAATTCGTCTCGCAGCGCACCCATCCGCAGCTCGCCTGCGTGGCCACGCGGCTCGACGAGACGCACCTCGAGCTCGACGTGCCCGGCTTCCCGACCACACGCCTCGCCCGCGCGAGCGACCCGGCGGCGCGTTCGCTCGAGCTCACCCTATGGGAGGACCGCGTGACGGCCGAAGACGCGGGCGACGAGGTGGCCGCACGGCTCTCGACCTTCTTGGGCATCGCGGTCCGCGTCGGGCGCTTCGGTGCACGCACGAAACGCCCGGTGGATTCGCGCTACGCGGGGCCCGACGACCGCGCGACCTTCGCCGACGGCTTCCCCGTGCTCGTCGCGACGACCGGCTCACTCGAAGCGGTCGCGCGAGAGGCCTCCCGTTTCGCTCCCACCCTCCAGGTCGACATGAGGCGGTTTCGTCCGAACCTGGTGATCGACGGACTCGCCGCCTTCGAGGAAGAGAGGCTCGTCGAGGTGCACGCGGGCGAAGTGGTGCTGCGGCTCGTGAAGCCGTGCACGCGGTGCCTCATGGTCGACGTCGATCCGGAGACAGGTCGGCCAGCGAATGGCGTCCTGAAGGCCTTGGCGCACGTGCACACGGTCGGGTCCAACGTGCTCTTCGGGCTGAACGCGCTCGTGGTTCGACCGGGCAACGTCGCGGTCGGCGACGAGGTGCGCGTGGTCCGCGTCTGACTACTCTTCGAGCTTGGTCGCCAGCCACCGAACCAGGGGCGCGGCGGCCTTCGCGTGACGCACGAGCGTGGCCAGCACCTTGCGCGAGACGAGCTCGCCCGGCTCGAGCGCGGGGAACATCACGACCAGCCCCTTTCGCTTCAAGAGCTCGACCCTCGGATGGTCGACGGGCACGCCACGAGGCGCTTTTTTCAGCGTGTCCATCGAGCCGAGCGTGAAGCCCTTCTTTTCGAGGGCGGACACGATGCGGGCGAGCTCGGGGCCAGAGGTCTCGTCGAGCACGGCCTCGCGGTAGCGCGCGAGCGCCGGTGGGGCCATGCCGTAGGTCCCGGCGGCGGCGAACGACTCGGTGCCGAGCTGCACGTAGAGCGCCGCGGCCATGTCGACCGTGAACTTGGTGTTGCCGAGCGGAACGATGCCGCCCACGTGGGTTTTGTAGGGCGATTTGTCGGCGGAGAAGCGCACGTCGCGGTGGAGGCGAAACACCTTGCCCGGCCCGAGCTCGAAATCCGGGTACGCGGCGTCGAGCGACTCGCGGGCTTCGGCGAGCAACGCGGCCATCGGACCCGACCAGCCAACCTCGTAGTCGGCCTTGTGGGCCGCGAACCACTCGCGGTTCTGGTTCTTCGCGAGCGCGCGGAAGAACGAGCCCTTCTCGTCGGCGAAACCGGTGAACCTCTCGCTCATCGACGCGCAGACTACACGGATTCGTCGCGCGAGGACTCTCCCGGAAGTCTCCGGCAGACGCTCACGCCTTGCGCGGACCGTTTCGCGGTGGGGCCTTCGCGTTCACCACGCCCATGGCCGCCAACGCTCCGTCACGCACCACGAGCTCCACGGCACGCTTCGCGTCGTCGACCAAGGTTCCCAATCGGGCGCGCTCGGTCGGATCGAAGTCGGAGAGCACGTAGTCGGCGACGTCACCCTTCCAGTCGGCGGGTGGTCTGCCGATGCCCACGCGAACGCGCACGAAGTCGGGGCTCCCGATGCGCGCGATCATGGACCTCAAACCGTTGTGACCGGCGTGGCCTCCACCGACCTTGAGCCGCACCTCGCCGAACGGCAGGTCGAGCTCGTCGTGCACGACCACGACCTCGCCCACGGCGCGCTTGTGGAACACCATGGCGGGCTGGACCGAGTCCCCCGACAGGTTCATGAACGTCTGGGGCTTCAGAAGGACGACGTCCTTCTCGTACGCACGGCCTTTGGAGAAAAGGCCCGAGAACTTCTCGCGGAAGTCCCCGAGCCCCGTCTCCGATGCCAGCGCGTCGAGTACGACGAACCCGATGTTGTGGCGGGTTCGTTCGTACTTTTTCCCCGGATTTCCCAGGCCGACGACGAGCACGGATTACTTCTTCTTCGCGTCCTTCGCGGGAGCGGCAGCCTTCGCGTCCTTCGCGGGAGCGGCAGCCTTCGCGTCCTTGCCGGCAGCAGCCGGAGCGCCCGGAGCCGCAGCCGCGTCCTCGCCGCGATCCTTCTCGGGAGCGACGACGGAGACGATGGTCTGCTCGGCCGGGAGGCGGATCGAGACGCCTTCGGGGAGCTTGAGCTCGCTCGTCGAGATCGCCTCGTTGAGCTTGAGCTCGGTGACGTCCACGTCGAGGTTGAGCGGGATGCGGTCCGGGAGGCAGCGCACGGGCAGCGTGCGGAAGACCTGACGGAGCACGCCGCCGAGCACCACGCCGGCCGCCTTGCCCTTGACGATGAGGGGCACCTCGACGTCGACCGGGAGGTCGAGCTTCACTTCGACGAAGTCGACGTGGAGCAGCGAGCGGGTGACGGGGTGGTACGAGTAATCCTTCACCATGACGAGGAGATCTTTCGAATCGATCCCCATCTTGATGACGGTGTTCTTGCCCTTCTCGCTGCGGAGAATCGCCAAGAGGTCCTTGGGCGGCACGGCGATGGGCGTGGCCGCGAGAGACTTGCCGTAAGCAACGGCGGGAACCTGGCCCTTGGCGCGGATGCGGCGGGCTTCACCCTTGCCGGAAACGTTGCGGGAAGTGGCCTGAACGATGGGCATGGAGCTCATGACGAAAATCTTCTCCTCGATGGGTCCCGATAGGAGCTGGGCCTGAGGCACACGGGCTCCGAGAGGGAGGATGGGCCGCTTAGCAAAAGATCGGGGGCCTGGGTAGGGAAACCGGTCGATTTCCCGCAATAAGTGGAACCAGCGTCGGAAAAAGGCGAGCTCGAGACCGATCAGAGCCTCGAACAATCGCCGAGCAGGCTCAACGAAGGAGCGCTGCGCACTCCCCAGTGGGCCCCCGTTTGCCCTTGCTCACACAGGATTGGTAGGCCGCACGGGCGTCCGCGATGCGCCCTTTCTGCTCGTAGGCCGCACCGAGCAGGAGCCACGCCTCACCGTCGGTCGGATCGGCCGCCACCGAGGCCTCGCCGTTCTCGATCGCGGCTGCCAGCTTGCCGTTGTCGAGCGCACGCTGAGCGGCCTTCTTGAGAGCCTTCGCGTCGGCCACCACGTCGGCATCCGCGCCAGCGTCTTGTGAAGCCACGGCCGCGGCCGCATCCGCGCTCGCGTCGAGGGTGGCCGTCGTGGCCGCGTCGGCGCTCGCGTCGGTCTCGGCGGTGGTCGAGGCGTCCGCTGCGGCGATGGAGGTCGTGGTCGTCGCGGGGGGGGCCACGGAAGGCGTGCTCGAAGGCGCGCTCACCTCCGGCTCACGCTTGGCGAACACCGGGGGCGGAGGAGCGGCCGGAGGGGCCTCGGTGAGCTTCTTGGCCACGCCGAGCAACAGCAAGACCGCGAAGGCCGCGACGAGCAGTCGCACGACCTTCACGGACCGAGCGCGGCGCTCGAGCACCTCGGGATCTTCGCGCAGGCGAACGGTGCGCTCGTCTTCTGCGTCCTCGACCGGAGGCGGCATCGAGGACCTTCGCTGACCCTCGTTGAAGAAAGCCTCGTCGTCGAGGCTTCCGGGCCGATCGCTGCTCTTGCTCGGGCGCTCGCTGGTCTTGCTCGGGCGCTCGCTCGCGCGCTTCGCGCTCTTCTTCGAGCCTTCTTCTACGGCTTCGTCCTTCGTGGCTTCGGCTTTCGCGTCGTCCTTCGTGGCTTCGGCTTTCGCGTCGTCCTTCGTGGCTTCGGCTTTCGCGTCGTCCTTCGTGGCTTCGGCTTTCGCGTCGTCCTTCGTGGCTTCGGCTTTCGCGTCGTCCTTCGTGGCTTCGGCTTTCGCGTCGTCCTTCGTGGCTTCGAGCTTCCCCGAGGCCTTCTCGGCCGAAGGCGGCGCACTCGACTTTTCGCGCGCGGAGCTCGGAGGCGGAGGCTCGTCCGAGAGGCGCGAGACGTCGGTCTCACTGGGGTTTTCGAGAGCGGTAGCGGACGAAGCCGGAGCGTCGACCTCGTTCACGGAGCTTTGGCTCGGCGTGCTCTTCGGGATGCCGGAGGACCGCTTCGCTCGACCTTTCTTCGCCATTCTTCCTCGGACCCCCGAAAGCGTTCGTCGGCTTTCGACCGGACGCGCCATGAAAGAGCGCCCCGGAATCGCCCCATCTTTTCGCCCGTGTCGAGCGCCGCGTCAACGGACCTTGCAAGTGGGAGCTGTCGCACTCACGACCACTCGAGCGATTCGTGCCCCTCGATCGCGCTCGCGAGCTTGCGAGGTTTCCAAACCCGCGCCGCTGATTTAGGGTCGCGCGCCTCTTGTCGACCGTCGTCACACTCCACCGCCGCGTGCACGATCCGGTTCGTCGCGGCCATCCTTGGGTCTTTCGCGAAGCCGTCTTGCGGGTGAAGGGAGAGGCGTCTCCAGGCACGCCCGTTTCACTGGCCGACGAGACCGGCAAGGTGCTCGGTTACGGGCTCTACGATCCGGGCTCGCCCATCGCCGTGCGCGTTTGGGGCCGAAAGCCGGTCGACGAAGACTGCATCGACGAGCGTCTCGCGAAGGCTTTCGCGCTCCGTCGCGCGCTCTTCGCCGACGGCAAGACCAGCGCGCATCGGCTCGCCAACGGCGAAGGCGATCGCATGCCCGGCTGGGTGATCGATCGGTACGGCCCGGTGGCCGTGCTCCGCACCGACGGTGACGCGGCCAAGCTGCTCGCCGAGCGCTACGCCGACCGTATCGTGTCCGCACTTCGCGCCGAGGGCATCGAGACCGTGGTGCACCGCGCCTCGACCAAGGGCGAAAAGAAGGCGTCCGAGGTCCTCTTCGGGCCCAAGCCCCCCGACACCATCGTAGTCACCGAGCACGGCGTCCCCTTCCAGGTCGACCTCGCGGCCGGCCAGAAGACCGGAGCGTTCCTCGACCAGCGTGAGAACCGGGTGCGCGTGGGCGAGCTCGCGCAGAGCCTGCGGGACGCGCGCGGCGGCGAGGTCTCCGTGCTCAACCTCTTCTCGTACGCGGGGGGATTCTCTCTCCACGCAGCGCTCGCAGGCGCGAAGACCACCAGCGTCGACGTGGCTCCCCTCGCCCACCGCACCGCCCAAGCGAGCTTCAAGGCGGCCGGGCTCTCCCTCTCGGGTCACGGTTTCGTCGCGGCGGACGTGTACGCGTTCCTCGCGGACGCGAAGAAAAAAGGGCTCTCGTGGGACATCGTGGTGTCCGACCCGCCGAGCTTCGCCCCAAACGAGAAGTCCGTCCCTCGCGCGCTGGCGGCCTATCGCGCGCTCCACGGTGCGGCGTGCGCGGTGCTCGCGCCGGGCGGGATCTTCTGCGCGGCTTCGTGCTCGAGCCACGTGGGCTCGGAAGACTTCCTCGGCACTTTGGACGACGACGCGCTCGGCCGCGACGACCTCCGCGTGGTGGACGTGCACGGTCCGCCCGGAGATCACCCGAGCCTCGCCGTATTTCCCGAGGGGCGGTACCTCAAGCTCGTGGTGCTCCGTTAGCGCGCGCGCTCAGCGGACCACTTCTGCCAGCAAAAATTCGGCGATTGGCGTGAAGATGCGCTCTTCTGCGTGCTCCGCCAGGAAGAGGTCCGCGTGTCCGATGGGCCACTCGTCGGTGCCGAGCGCGAGCAGCTCGCGGCGAGTCGAGCCCACCTCGTCGTAGATGGCGCGCGAGGTCTCTTCGGGCACCACGCCGTCTTGACGACCGAGCACGCACAGCACGGGATGAGTCATCTCGCGGAGCCTGCGCGACACGTTCGTGCCACGCACGACGAGCTCGCGGCGGCCGACCCACTCGGCGATCTCGCGGTTCAGCGATGGCACCGGGTCTTCCACCGTCTCGACCATCTCCGAGGCGCGCGCGAGGCTCGTGGAACGAGGGTTGATGTAGATCGACAAGAGCCCCGGCGCGACCTTCGCCAACATGGGGAGCGCCAGGCGCGCGGCGAGACGGGTACCTCCGAGTCGAACGCTGCCGGCAAGCCGCGGAGACGCGAACGCGAGCTTCAAGATCGGGTGGACACGCCGCCACGTGACGAGGCCGCCCATGCTGACGATGCTGCCCACGGGGGCGTCGTCGACGAGCGCCACGTGCGTGAACGCGAGCGCCGCGCCCAAGCTGCAGCCGATGAGGTCGACCTTGCCGTGCGAGGTGCGTGTCGACGTCTCGCGGCGCACGTGCGCGATGGCCGCGCCGAGGTCGTCGACCGCCAGATCGCCGAGAGAAGGAGCGGGCGCGGGCCCCTTGGTGCTCGTCCCCTGCCCGCGCAAGTCCACGCTCCAGGTCTCGAGGCCTCGTGCCGCCAGCGAGGCCTCGAGCGAGCGACCGGTCGGATGGAAGCCGAACACGAACGAGTTCATGCCGTAGCCGGGCACGATCAGCACCGGCGCCGCGCCGGGAACGGCCACGTCCGGACGCGTACGGCGGAGCGCGAGGGTCGGCCCGTGAGCCGTGGGAAGGCGAAAGCGATCGACGATGAAGGACAAGGGGCGCTCCGCGAACGAGTGAGCCGTACCAGGGAAAAACTAGGCCTTCTCGAGCTCGTAGAAGAGCAGCTCGCCGGCCTTCGAGTAGTAGAGGCCGCATCCCACGAAGTGGAAGTGTTTGCGCAGACGCGACCGGTAGAACGTGCCCGGACGCATGTGCACGTTGGTGGTGTCGGTGCGCTCGGGGTCGCACACGGTCCGGAAGTCGCGCTGGGTGATCGCCTCGAGGTAGAGAAACCCGCACGAGAGCAGGCCGAGGTTCTCGATGGCCGCTTCGCACGCGCGATCGTCCAGGTACTGGAGCACGCCCTGGCAGATCACGAGGTCGAAGGTCTCGCGGCTCCGGAACGTGGAGATGTCTCCGAGCTCGTGACCGTACTTCTCGGCGGCGTAGGGGCTCACCTCGAGGCTGCGGTAGCTCACGTCGGGACGGTGCTCGCGAAAGTGATCGCGCATGAGGCCCGTGCCCGCGCCCACGTCGAGCACCGAGCCGACGCTCCCGCCGAGCCAGTCGACGTAGCTCAGGATCATGGTCGCGAGGCTGCCGATCTCCTTCGGGCCGTGCACCCGCGTGCGCTCTTCGCCATAGTGCCGCTCGTAGTAGCCGGCGTCGAAGGGCGAATTTTTCGAGGCTTTTGCGGACTTTTTCGGGATTTTGCTCACCGGGTCGGCACCATACAAAACTTTTCGGCCTCCGGTGCGTTGGAGCGAGACCTCGAGGGGGCCCGCGGCCGTCGGCCAGCGCGGTCTCGAGACGAACGCTTCTTTTCGTGGAGGGTGCGATGCGAATGGTCGATGGCGCGTGGGCGACGGCGATGACCCTGGTCTTTCTCGCGACCGGCTGCGGCGCGGGCGCCAAACTGCCGGAAGCGACCACCGCGAGCTCCGCGTCGAAGCCGGTCGAGCTGGCCAAGACTCCCGAAGACGGCGCCGGCACCTCGGGCACCGAGCCGGCCGACCGAAAGCCCGTGAACCCCGACAGCATCCAGATCTTCGCCGCCGCCGAGGGAACGGTGCTGCGAACCGGCACACGCGAAACCTTCCTCGGTGTCGGCGTGGACGTGCCCAAAGGTCACGCGGCGTTTCGTCCCAAGGTCGCGGTGGGCTTGGTCATCGACACGTCGGGCTCGATGGCCGGCCAGAAGATCGAGAGCGCGCGCGCCGCCGCCAAGACCTTCGTGAACAAGCTGGTCGATGGCGACGTGGTGGGCGTGGACGTGTTCGACGACTCGGCGCGCACGCTCATCGTGCCGACCGTGCTCGACGCCGAGTCTCGCCCGAAGATCCTCGCGGCGATTGCCAAGCTGGGCGTGGGCGGCTCCACCAACATGTTCGACGGATTGAACCTCGCCGAGTCGCACGTGGTGGGCTCCCCGGCCACGCACTCGGTCCGTCGCGTGGTGGTCATCTCGGACGGGCGCGCTAACGTCGGCCCGTCCACGCCCGAGTCGCTCGGGGCCATCGCCGAACGCGGCCTCGGCTCGCGCGTGCAGGTCACCTCTCTCGGTGTGGGCCTCGACTACGACGAGAACACGTTGAACGCGCTCTCGGTCCGCTCGAGCGGCCGGCTCTACCACATCGGCGATCCGCGTGAGATGGTGGCCACGCTGGAGCGCGAAGTCGGCCTCATCGGCGACACGGTGGCGAGCGACGCGAGCCTCGAAATCGTGCCCGCTCCCGGGGTGCGTGTCATCGGCGCCGAAGGCGTTCACTCGACCTGGAACGGACGGGCTTTCCGCATTCCGCTGGGAGCGCTCTTCGCCGGCCAGCACCGAGAGGCGCTCGTGCGCGTATCCATGGACGACGCCGAGACCCAGGCCGAGCGTCCGCTCGCCAGCGTGCGCTTGGTCTTCCGCGACCCGCGCGACGGCGATCTCGAGCGCGTGAAAGAGACCGTCGCTCGCGTCGGATTCTCTTCGGACGAAGGAGCCGTCGCACGCTCGGCCGACGACCGTGTGAAGGCCATGGCATCGGTCGTCGAAGCCGGCAAGCTTCAGCTCGCCGCCGCGCAGCGGGTGAACGAAGGAGACTTCGCGAGCGCCGACCGTGAGCTCGGCGCTGCGCAACGCAGGCTCGAGGAACAGGCACGCGCGACCCGTGACGCCGGCGAAAAGAAGCGCCTCGACGCTCAAGCGTCCCAGGTCGGCGCCACGCGCACCTCGGTCGCCAGGGCCGCCGCGGCGCCCAAGCCGGCCCAGCGCAGCGAAGCGCTCAAGCTCAACAAGGACGGCATGACCTCCATGGGATTCTGAGCCCGCCCCCGACGCACACATCGACGCCCGGGCTTCGCAGCAAGCGAAGCTCGGGCGTCGTCGTTCCGGGCGAGATTTACCCGCAAGTCCGCGTCATTCGCTACACTGTCGAACCGTGACCGATCCGCTTCCGCCGCCCGCACCGAGCCCCGACGCGAAGCCCCAAGAGCCCGCGGCAGCCCCGGCCCCGCGTGTCGAGAACACGCTGCCCGTGCCGGTCTCACCCGTGCCGGCACACCTCACCCCCGGCGCCTTTCCGGCGTATCCGGGGATGGTCGGCGCGCCGCTCGCGCAACCTTCGAGTCCGCATCCGTACGCCGTCGCGCCGGCGATGCCCCCGGCTCCGAGCGGGTACGGGCATCCGCAAGCCCCGCTGCCGAGCGCGAACAGCACGGGCAATTTTCCGGCGATGGGTCACGGCTTCCAAGGGCAGCCCCCACCCCATCCCGTCCCCACCGGGGGCTTTCCTGCGCCTCCGCCCGTGAACCCGAGCGCGGTGACCGCCACGGGGGGATTCCCTGCCGTGAGCGCGCAGGCACCGGGCCCGATGAGCGCGCCGGGGTCGGCGCCCCAACCGCAGCTTTCTCCGCAGCAGATGCCTCCGCAGCAGCCGTCACCGCAGGTGCACACGCCGCCCGGCGCCACGCGACTCACCGTGCTCCTGCCCGAGCCGGGGACCACCCTCGTGTCGTCTCGCGGCAGCTACACCGTCACGGCCGTGCTCGGCTCGGGCGAGTTCGGTGCCGTGTTCGACACCATCGGACCGTTCGATCAAACCTACGCGGTCAAGGTCATCCGACCCGCCAATCGGCCCTACGCCGAGGTGCAAGCCGAGTGGGCGCGCGAGGTCTCGCGCTTGCTCTCGCTGCGGCATCCGAACGTGGTCTACATCCACGACGCCTTCGAGCAAAACGCCTTGTTTTTCCTGGCGCTCGAGAAATGCGAGCACCCGCTCAAGGCCATGCTCGGAGCTCCGATGCAAGAAGGTTTGGTGCTCGAGCTCACGCGCCAGCTGCTCGCCGCGGTGCAGTTTCTCCACGACAACGACGTGGTCCACGACGACCTCCACGCAGGCAACGTGCTCGTCACCCACGCGACCGACAGGCCGGTGGTGAAGATCAGCGACTTCGGCATCAGCCACGAGCTACGTGGCCTGCCGGCCATCCGACCGAACGTGGTGCACCACGCGATCATGGCGCCCGAGATCTTGGCCACCGGCTTCACCAGCAAGCAGAGCGACCTCTACCAGGTGGGCCTCTTGCTCTACTGGATGGTCACCGGCGAATCGGCCGTGCCCGCCAATCTGCCCTATGCCGATCTCGTACGTTACGTGGCCGAAGGCGAGCCGCGTCGACGCGCGGAAGCCATCGGCACGCCGCTCGGCCTGCTGGTCGCGAAGCTCCTTCGTCGGCGCGAGGCCTACCGCTACTCGTCCGCGCGCGAGGTGTGGGCCGAGATGCGCGAACTGGCGACCTGGAAGGATCGCCAGCTTTTTCCCGTGCGCTGACGCGGAGCCCGCTCGCAGAGCCGCTACGACGAGCGACGGCGACGAATGCCGAGCACGATGGCACCGATCGCGGCGCCGAGGCCGGCGAACGAGGCGGCAGGACCACCCACGAGGCCGACCGAACAATCGTTGGTCTGCTGATCTCCCGGTCCGAGCGCGGCGATGCGTCCGCCGCCATCGACTTCCGGCACCGGGATCACCGGCTCGGTCGAGGTGGTGGTGGGAGTGGGCGTGGGCGCGCCGTCGGTCTCGACTCCCCCGTCCTGGGGAGGCGGCGCTGCGTCCGGCTGGGGCTGCGCCTGCTGCACCTTGAAGTCACCACACGAGTAGAATGTCGCGGTGCCGCCGTCCGCCAAAGCGGTTCCCATGCAGCCCGCCGCAGCGTTGACCAGCTGACGAACGTGCACGGTGCACAGGTTTCCGCCTTGGCATTGCCCTGGAATGTTGGTCGCGATCGGCACGTTGCGGGCGGCGGTGGCAGCCATCGTGTCCGGTTCGGAATAAACCTGACCTATCGGGTTACCCGCGGCGTTCAAGTAGCTCACCTGGAAGCAACCGACACTGTTGTCGCCCACTCCGTCGGCAACGACGACCGTTAGTTGCGTCGTCCCCGATGGGAGGAGCTGGCCGGTCGTAGCAGCCACGCCACCGCATAGCGGCATCGTCAAGTTATCAGCCGCGTTACGCGGAATCGGAGTGACGAGCTTCACGTTGGCCTGGCCGACCACCGGGTAACAGGCGACGAGTGCGACGGCGGAGGCGGAGAGCAAGGTCCCGAGGCGCATGGCCACACCGTAGCACGTCGAACGACGGTCGAGAGCCACCGTGGGCCTCGCCAGGCTCGGCCGCGTCATTCTTCGACGCGTCGCTCTTGGGAAAAGCGAGGACTTCCGTGTATGGATGTCCGAACGCGTGTCTCGTCCCGACGAACCTAAACCCGTCCTGCTCGGACATTACGCTATCGCCGCAAAAATCGCCGATGGCGGAATGGCCACGCTCTACCTCGGCTGCGGCCAAGGTAAAGACGCGGGCGTGAAGAGCAAGGACGACGTCGTCGCGCTCAAGGTCATCAAAGAGGGACTCTCGGGCGACGAAGTCTACGAGACCATGTTTCTCGACGAGGCCAAGATCCTCTCGAAGCTCTCGCACCCCAACGTGATCCGCACCTACGAGTACGGCATCACGCCGGGCGGACACGGCTTCATCGCCATGGAGCTCTTGCTGGGACGCACGCTCGCGGACGCCTGGGACGATCACGCCGCCAAGAGCGAGCTCATGCCGCTCGGCTTGGGCACCTGGATCTGCGCGCGCGTCGCGGCGGGGCTCCACTCCGCCCATGCGCTCCGCGACGAAGAAGGCGCGCTGCTTCAGGTGATTCACCGCGACGTGAACCCGAGCAACGTGTTTCTGACCTACGACGGCGAGGTCAAGCTGATCGACTTCGGCCTGGCGCGGGCCCGCAAGCGGTCGGCCAAGACGGGCGACGGCATCGTGAAGGGCAAGATTCCCTACCTCGCGCCCGAACAAGCCACGAGCGCCCCCATCGACCGCCGCGTGGACGTGTTCGCGCTCGGGGCGACCTTGTGGGAAGTGTGCACGGGCCGGCGCCTCTTCAAGCGCGAGACCGACGCCGACACGCTGCAAGCGGTACGCGACGCCAACATCCCCGACGTGCGAACCCTTCGCCCCGACATGCCGGAGGCGCTCGCCAAGATCGTGCACCGCGCACTCGCCATCGATCCGGACGCTCGCTTCGGCACCGCGGCGGAGATGCACCGCGAGCTCGACACGTTCCTCGATGCGTTCGAGGGAAAAGTGGACCGCGAGGCCGAGCTCAAGGCGTACCTCGATCAGCGATTTCCCGGCGAGCGCGAGCGCCAGCTCGGCTGGGTGAAAAAAGCGAGCGCCCCACGCCGGCCCATGCAGACCATCGCGCCGCCGGTTCCCATCGGCCTCGATACGTCGGACGTCGCGAGCTCGGGTCCTCGCCAGCCGCTTCCCGAAGCGGCCATCACCGGGCAGTACCCCGCCTCGACCGACGCCGCGCGCTCCGCGGTGGCCGACCTCGAGTATCCACAGTCACCGAAGCTTCCCAAGATCGCCGTCGCGGTCGGCGTCGTGGTGGCCGTGGGCGTGGCCCTCGCGCTCGCCCTTCGCTGACGTACGCCCGAGCGAATCACGAGACCGCCGCGAGCGCTGCGCTTCAGCCGATCTTGCCGATGCGCTCGATGAGGCGGCGGCGGCCGTCGTCGACGAACGTGAGCTCGACGCGGTCGCCCTCGGCGAGAGGAGCGATCTGCGAAGGATCGGCGGGCTCGAAGGACATGGTCATGGCCAGCATGTAGCCGGGGATGTCTTCGTGGGCGATGTTCACGTAGCGCCTATTTTTTCCGAACGAGCGCACCGTGCCACGCGTGCTGTAGCGCTCGGCCGCGGTCGACTCACGCGTGGAGCCCAGCACCGCATGAAGCGCGAGAGCTCCGAGACCGAAACGAACGAACCGGCGTCGACCGAGCATCACGAACGTGAGCTTACGCGACGCCGGGCTGGGGCGCACGCCTCAGACGAGCTGGATCACGCCGGAGAGGCGCAGGCTCTCCAGGATCTCCAGCACCTCGGCCCGGGGCATGCCGCAGATGTCGACGATGGCCTCCACGTCGAGCTGACCGTCCACCAGCGAAAGCACGAAGCCTTCTCGGTGATCGAGCATCGAGTTCTCGAGCCGCTCCCCGGCGACTGCCCGAATGGGCACGCGCGACAAGGACGAGGCGTCGTCGAGGATGCCTTTGGGCGCCAGGTCCGGCCGTCGCACAGTAGGCGGAGGTGGGATACTAGCGTGGGCGGACATCGGCCAGCCCGAGGCGCTCGACGGAACGCTGGGCGTGACGCCCGAGGTCGTGCGTGGGCCGATGACCGAGATCGAGCGTGTGACCGGCACGGGCGGGATATCCGACGCCATGCGCGCGTACTGCTCGACGTCGTAGGGCGGGATGACCGTGTTCTTCTCGTGCGGGTCGTCGTCGGGACTGTCGGGCGAGTCCGCGTGGGCCGCGCCGTCGTTCGACTTGCCTCCGCTCATCGTCGCCAAGGATAGCAGAAGGATCGACCCTCGAAGTCCGCGAAGCGTGTCCCCTCCGCTGTCTTCTCGCACAACGTGGGTTCCCGACGAATCCGCTCGGCTTTTGCTAGTGTGCGCGCGACCCCATGCGCTCCTTCGGTCGCCCGTCGACTATCCGCAAGCTCACAAGCGCCACGCTCGCCGGCGCCCTCGTGCTGCTCGGCCCCACGTTCTTCGGTGGGGAGGGAGTGGCCCGCGCCCAGGGCAACTACCGCTCGACCCCGCTCGGCGGGCGCTCGGCGCTCATGGGTGGAACCGGCATCGCGGCCGGACGTGACGGCGCCGCGCCCTTTTTGAACCCGGCGACCATCACCAACGTCGACGACACCGGCTTCGCGTTCTCGGCAAACTTCCTGCAGATCCGGTCGATCTCGATTCGTGACTTCCACAAGCCGGGCGCGGTCACCGAGAACGAATTCGGCAAGCTCGAGCTCGACCGCACCGACCTCACCGTGACCGAGGTCGACCTCATCCCGTCGACTTTGTGCCTGTTCGTGAACTTGAGCGGCAAGACCGAAGACAACTCGCCGAGGCACCGCGCCTCGTTCTGCTTCGGCACCCTGGAGCGCGACGCGCAGTCGAAGCTCGCCATCGGCTACCGCGGCGGCTCGAGCGCGGCACGAGTGGATCAAGGGCAGTCCTTTCTGCGAAAATGGAGCCGATTTTCCATCGGCCCGGCCTACAGCGTGAACATCACCGAAGAGCTCTCGGTGGGCGCTTCGATCTCCGCACTCTCGACCAACTTCGACGAGCTCTCGTCCGGCAATACGAGCATCTACTCGTCGAGCGGGCGGTTCCTCGCGACCGCCATCGACAACGTGACAAGCGCCGCCAGCGTGGACCTCACCGCAGCGCTCGGTATCACCTACAAGCTCGACCGCCACTACAAGCTCGGGCTCTCCGCGTCGGTGCCCTCGCTGCACATCCTGGGCAACTACAGCTCGCTCTACCAAACGCAGTACTCGGGTCGCGACGACTTCGCCTACGCGAACCGCGGCGAGGGCTCGTTCCGCGCGTCCACGCCGGCCAAGGTGGGCGTGGGACTGGCCGGCTCGCTGCCCAAGGTGCGCTTCGAGATCGACGCCACGCTGCATTTGCCTCGCGCCAAAGCCACCGAAGCGAAGCTCGCCGTCGAGCAGTTCGCGTCGGTCTCGGGCACCACCGCCGAGCGCAACTTCGACGCGACCTTCTCGACCGACACCCAAGCCGTGCTCAACTCGGGCGTGGGCATCGAGTGGCTCTTTCGTCCGCGCCTCGGCCTGCTCGCCGGGCTCTCAACCGACTTCACCTCGCTGCCTCCGCTGTCGCGTCTCCCCGAAGTGGGCACCACGGCCTTCGCGCGCATGAACCGCGCCTCCGCCTCGATTGGCCTCGGCTCCTACGGAGATAACGCCGAGCTCGTGGTCGGCGTCGAGGGCTCGTACGGCTGGGGCAAGACGTTCGTGCTCAACCCGTTCGAGCTCCCGAACCGCTACGTGCCCATCGACCAGCGCGCCTGGGGCTTCATGCTCGTGGTGGCCGGCGCGACCAACTTGAACGCGCTCCGCGCCACCGTGGAGAACGTGAACAACATCGTGAAGACCCCGGGCAAGAAGTAGCCGTGTCCATGCGCAAAACGTGTCTCTTCCTCTCGTGCGTCGGTGCCCTCGCCCTCGCCGTCTCGAGCGCTTCGTGCGTGGCGCCTTCCGCTCCGGCGATGCCTGCTCGTACGAACGCGACGAACGCGACGAACAGCCCGGTCGAGCTCCCGGAGATCGTCGAGAGCTTCCCCGTCGAGACCTCGCTCGATCATCGCGATTTGCGCGACGCGAGCGACGTATGGGTGGAGATGATCGACGGGGCCAAGACCTCGCTCGACCTCGCCGAGTTCTACATGAGCGACGACCCCACGCCGGGCGCTGCGCCTTCCGCGCTCGCCAAGGTGGTGGACGCGATGGTGCGCGCGGCGGGTCGAGGCGTGCACGTGCGCGTGCTCGTCGAGAGCGCGTTCCGCGGCAAGTATCCCGAGCTGCCCGAGAAGCTCGGGCGGGTGCCGGGCATCGAGGTCACGTCGGTCGACGGCAAGACCCTGTACGGAGGGGGGATCCTGCACGCGAAGTACTTCGTGGTCGACGGCCGCGAGGCCTATCTCGGAAGCCAGAACTTCGACTACCGCTCGCTCCGTCACATCCACGAGCTCGGCGTTCGCACGCGCGATCCGGGCGTGGTCGGCGCGCTCGAGGCCATCTTCGAGAGCGACGCGCGGGCGTCCGGAAGCCGTTCCCCCGCACCCGCGAAATCCCCGAGCGCGGGTCGTCCGAGGGCAGGATCGAGCGCCGTCACGTTCGCCGCGAGTCCGAAGTCGCCCCTGCCCGAGGACGTCGCGTGGGACCTTCCGCTCTTGGTGGAGCGCATCGATGCGGCCAAGCGCGAGGTCTTGGTGCAGACCCTGGCCTACAAGGCCGCGTTCCGCGACGGCTCGCCCTTCCTCACGCTCGACGAGGCCCTTCGCCGTGCGCTCGCACGCAAGGTGCACGTGGTGGTGCAGGTGGGCAGCTGGCACGCCAAAGAGCCCAGCCTGCTCGCCCTCCGCGAAGCCGGCGCCGAGGTGCGCGTGATCGAAGTGCCGCCCTGGTCGGGCGGTGAGGTGCCCTTCGGCCGCGTGATCCACGCCAAGTACATGGTGGTCGACGGCACGCGCGCTTGGCTCGGCACGAGCAACTGGGAGGGGGACTACTTCCACAAGAGCCGCAACGTCGGCGTCTTCGTGGACGACCCCCGCTTCGCCGAGCGGCTCGCCCAGGTGTTCGCGGACGTCTCACGCCTCTTGCCGCCCAAGCCCTGAGCGCGCTCGCCCGCCTCGGTCTCGCGTGAGTGAACGCGCGACAAAATCAAAAACGCGCTTCGTACCGGGTACGAAACGCGTTCGACACTTCAGGTCTTTCGTGGGCGCAGCAGGATTCGAACCTGCGACTTCCACCGTGTGAAGGTGGCACTCTACCGCTGAGTTATGCGCCCTCGCGGAAGGACTTCTTCACTACTTCAGCCCGTTTCGCGTTGCAAGCAGGAAACTCATCCGGCGTGTCGAGATTGCTCCGTGGGGCGTCACGCGAGACTCTGCACGCGGTCGCGGCGGGAAGGTCGATATCACCAGATAGGAACTTATCCTGGTGAATCGTCCACACGGCCCAGACGAGGGCGCAAAACCAATATTTTCAAACACTTAAGCGAGCCACACATCCTGGCACATCCTCTGCTCTAGCTCCTCGCGGAGGAACGAATCATGAATCACCGAGTACTCACCACCAAGGGTGTCCCCATTCACGCGTGGGTCGAGGGCGTGGCCTTCGACGCCGGCGCGGAGCAGCAGCTCCGTAGGCTGGCCGAGATCCCCGTCGTCGGTCCGTTCGTGGCCGTGATGCCCGACGTTCACGTCGGCAAGGGGGCGACGGTCGGCAGCGTGGTACCCACGCGCTCGGCGATCTTGCCCGCAGCGGTCGGGGTGGACATCGGCTGCGGCATGATCGCGCAGCGCACCACGCTTCGCGCGAACGACTTGCCCTCGGACCTCGCTCCGCTGCGCGAGGCGATCGAGCGACGCATCCCCCACGGGCGCACGCCCGGATCGCGCGACAAGGGCTCGTGGCACGACCTCCCCAAGCTCGTGGAGAAGGTCTGGCGCGATCACTTGAAAGAGGAGTTCTCCTGGCTCTCGGAGAAGCATCCGACCATCGCCAAGGGAAACACGTTCGTGCACCTCGGTACGCTGGGCACGGGGAACCACTTCGTCGAGGTGTGCCTCGACGAAGCGGACGACGTCTGGGTGATGCTGCACTCGGGGTCGCGCGGCGTCGGAAACCTGATCGGACAGTATTTCATCGAGAAGGCGCGCAACGAAGCGCTCCGCCTCGACAGGCGCCTGCCCGACCGCGATCTTGCCTGGCTCGATCGCGGAACCGAGGTCTTCGACGACTACGTGCGCGCCGTCTCGTGGGCGCAGCGCTTCGCCAAGGAGAGCCGCGCCATCATGCTCACGTCCGCGATCGAAGCGCTCCGTGGCTGGGGAAAGCTCCCTCCGTTCGAGACCCGCGACGTGGCGGTGAACTGCCACCACAACTACGTCGCCGAAGAGACCCACTTCGGCGAGAAGCTGCTCGTGACCCGCAAGGGCGCGGTGCGCGCGGGCGAGGGCGACCTCGGCATCATTCCCGGGAGCATGGGAACGCGCTCGTACATCGTGCGCGGCAAGGGAAACGCGAACGCGCTCCACTCGTGCAGCCACGGCGCGGGTCGCGTGCACAGCCGAACCAAGGCCCGCGAGCTCTTCTCGGTCGCGGACCACGAAGAGGCGACCCGTGGCATCGAGTGCCGCAAGGACGAAGGCGTGATCGACGAGACTCCCCTCGCCTACAAGCCCATCGACGCGGTGATGAAGGCCCAAGAAGACCTGGTCGACATCGTGCACGAGCTCCGTCAGGTCCTCTGCGTGAAAGGATGAAGTCATGATCGTCGTCGACGGACGCACCGGGGAAGGCGGCGGGCAAGTGCTGCGCTCGTCGCTCGCCCTCTCTCTCGTGACCGGCATGCCGGTCCGCATCACGCACGTGCGTAAGAAGCGGGACAAGCCCGGTCTCTTGCGGCAACACCTCACCTCGCTCGAGGCGGCCGTGGCCATCTCGAACGCCTCGTGCGAGGGCGCACACCTCGGCTCCACCGAGGTGACCTTTCGACCCGGTCGCCTCGTGCCCGGCGCGCATCGTTTCGCGGTAGGCACGGCCGGATCGTGCATGCTCGTGCTCGCCACGGTGCTGGTCCCGCTCGCGCTCGCCGAGGGCTCGAGCGAGCTTACCCTCGAAGGCGGGACGCACAATCCGGCCGCGCCGCCCTACCCGTTCGTCGAGCACACGCTCTTGCCCGTGCTCCGCTCGATCGGACTCGAGGCGAGCGCGACCCTCGAGCGCGCGGGCTTCTACCCGGCCGGCGGAGGTCGCGTGCGCGTGACCCTCCCCGGCTCGTCGCGCCTTTCGCGGCTCTCGCTGCTCTCCCGTGGGAAGCTCGTGGCGCGCCGCGCTCGCGCGCTCGTGGCCAACCTGCCGGGCAACGTGGCCAAACGCGAGCTCGACACGTTCGTTTCGCACGCGGGCTGGACCGAGCGCGACGACGCGCGTCCCGACGTGGTGCGCGAGTCGCTCGGTCCGGGCAACGCGCTCGTGGCCGTGCTCGAGCACGAGCACGTCACGCAGGTCTTCACCGGCTTCGGCGAAAAGGGCGTCCCTGCCGAGCGCGTGGGCAGCAAGCTCGCGGCGGAGGTGACCACCTTCGACGCGCTCGACGTGCCCGTGTGCGAGCACCTCGCCGATCAGCTGCTCGTGCCGCTCGCGGTCGGTCGCGGCGGCGAGTACCGCACCGGAAAGCCCACGCCGCATTTCGATGCACAATGCACGCTCCTACGCGCGTTCCTCGACCAAGAGGTACGCGTCACGGAAGAAGGCGCGGGCGTCCATCGGGTCGAGGTGCCGGGACGCTCGTGACCGAAGGACACACGACGGCACGGCCTGGCACAGTCGCGATCCATTGAAATTCCTGGAGAATTCGAGCGATGAACCTTGGCATGCGCGGTGCTGTAGTGATTGGCATGCGTACCTCGCTCCTCGTCGCGCTGCCCCTTCTCTTCACGATGGCCTGCGGTGGAATCGTCGCCGAGCCGACGCCTTCGGGAGACACGGGCAAGCCCGCGTCGACGTCGACGGCGAGCCCGCCCAGCACCTCCACGGGCGACACTCCGACCGCTCCGCCGACGTCCGTTCCTCCCACGACCGAGCCCTCGTTCCCCGAGGTCATGGCCGGCGCCATCAGCATCGAATCGCAAGGAGGGAGTGTGAGCCCCGAGCCCGCCGGCACGTCGAGCAAAAGGTCCTACAAGCTCTCGCTCGCCACCGGCACGGTCGACGTCACGTACGCGAACAGCTCCGCGCAACTCGCGCTGGGCCAGAGCGATCGCGCGGAGATCGACGCCTTGCTCGCGGCCGTCGAGGAGACGACCATGCCGACCCTCTGCGCGTTCGACGGTCCCTATTCGATGCTGGTGGTGACCCGCGCGAACGGCAGCCAGACCTACATCCCCGAAGACTACAACTGCCGCCACGACACGAGCGTCTCGTACGCGAAGGGCGTGGGCGCGGTGCTCGCATGGTTCGATCGGAAGGTGCGCGTCGCGGGAA
This sequence comes from Polyangiaceae bacterium, assembly GCA_965225775.1. Lineage (GTDB taxonomy): Bacteria > Myxococcota_A > Polyangia > Polyangiales > Polyangiaceae > JAAFHV01. The sequence goes on from OZ245328.1 coordinate 2,013,288, forward strand.
CGAACTGACCGACGTGCGCGTGTGAAGATCGCGTCGAGTCAGCCTCGCTCGGCGCGTTTCGCTTCTTCCCAGTAGGCGTCGAGGGTCTCGAGCGGGAGCGTGCCCTTGCCCGGCTCGCCGAAGCTTCCGTGCACCTCTTTGACCCGCTTTTCCACGTGGGAGAAGCGCTTCGTGAACTTCTCGATGGTGCGGCGGAGCGCGCCCTCGGCGTCGACCTTGGCGTGCCGCGAGAGATTGACCAGCGCGAAGAGCGCGTCGCCGAGCTCTTCCTCCACGGCGGCCGTGTCGCCTGCGGCGATGGCCTCACGGAGCTCGCCGATCTCTTCGTCGACCTTGGCGAACGAGCCCGCTTGATCGGCCCAGTCGAAGCCCACGCGAGCCACTTTCTCGCCGATGCGCTGCGCGCGGGTGAGCGCAGGCAGGCTCTTCGGGACGCCTTCGAGGATGCCGCGGCCTGCTTTTTCCTTGGCCTTGAGCATCTCCCAGTTGCGCAGAACCTCGTCCGCGTCTTTCGCGTCGAGGTCACCGAAGACGTGGGGGTGGCGTGTGACGAGCTTCTCCACGATTCCAGCGACCACGTCGTCGATGGCGAACGCGCCCTCACGTCGCGCGAGCTCGGCCTGGAAGACGACCTGAAGGAGCAGGTCGCCCAGCTCTTCGCGGATGGCTTTGCGATCGCCGCTCTCGATGGCGTCGATCACTTCGCACGCCTCTTCGAGCACGTACTTACGCAGAGACTCGAAGCTCTGCTCGCGGTCCCAAGGGCAACCGTCGTCGGCAAGCAGGCGCTGCATCACGCGCACGAGGCGCTCGAGGGTGCGACCGTCCTGCATCGCGAGCGCGGGGACCTCGCGCGGGGCGTCTTCGTCGAAGCGTTCGAGGGTCATGCGTGTGGCCTCGTCTTTCGGGTTTCCGGGGTCAAGAAGGCTCGCCGATCTCTCGGGCGATGTCCTTGGCGAGCGCGACCGCACGTGCGGTGTTGGCCGGGTCGGCGGGGAGCGAAATCGCGCCCACCACGGGGTGTCCGCCGCCCCCGTGACGCTCGCAGATCTTGGCGATGTCGTGGGTGCGCGAAATCTTGCACCAAGGGTTGTAGCCGATGGAGAGCTTGCACTTTTTCTTCGAGCGGGTGACCACGATCGAATACGCGCTGTCCGGATAGAGCGCGTACGTCACGAACTTCGGAGCGGCGTCGAGCTCTTCGTTGGTGAGATCCACGAGCACCGCGTTGCCCACGGGAACCGCGCGCGCCTCCACGAGCTTCACGAAGCCTGCTTGCTGCTCTTCGTAGGGCACGAACGCCGAGGCGATCTCGGGCAGGCGCGCCACCTCTTCGATGGCGTACCCATGCGAGACGAGCAGAGGCACCCAACGGGCGAGGAACCCGGCTTCTGCCAGGTGCTCGACCACGGTCATCAGCTTGAGCACCGGCTCCTTCTTCTCCACGGCCATGCGCGCGTTCGGAAAAGCAGCGCGGTCGATCATGTCCGCCCAATGAACGAGCTCGGCCACGGGGGCGGAGTCGAGACCGAAGTGGGTGGCGCCGATGTCGGCGACGAGCTTCGTGCACGAGCCGTACGCGCCGTCGTGGAAGAAGCGCTCCTTCGCGCCGCGCGCCTCACGGGAGTCGTAGGCGGCGCGCTCTTCGGCAGTGGCGAACGCGCTGACATGGTGGTCGAAGTACCAAGAGAGCTTTTCACTCGCCGAAAAGCGGTAGTCGAGGATGGCGTTCACGTCGCCCGTGAGCAGGCGCTCGGGCACGCCGTTTTCGCCCGGGCCGTAGCCCATCGAGAGGTACTTGAACGAGAGCTCCGACGAGCTCTCGACGTGGCGCAAGAGCCGCGTGAAGAGCGCGGCCGAGCAGAGGCCGTCGAGGCAATGACCATGAGTGGCGACCACCACGCTTCGCGGGTTCATGCCGAAAGCCACTACCACGAGCGCGCGGACATGAAACCATGAAGGCCGTGCGCATCCACCACGTCGCCTTTCGCACGCGTGACCTGCCTCGCCTCGAGGCGTTCTACCGGGACCTTCTCGGCCTCGCGCCGACGCGGCGGAGCGAGGGCTCCATCTGGCTCGCCGCCGGAGACGCGCACCTCATGCTGGAACGAAAAGACGAAGGCGAGCCGGACGTGCCGGAGGGAACGCGCGAGATCGTGGTGTTCTCCATCGGCCCGGAAGAGCGTGCAGGATACACCCGTAAATTGGAAGAAGCCGGCGTGCCCGTGGAGGCGGAGACCGGCTTCACCCTCTACTTCCGTGACCCCGACGGTCGCCGAGTGGGGCTCTCGCACCACCCGGCGCCGCGCATCGACTGAGCTTCGCGCCTCAGGTGCCGGCGAGGTGCGGGATGTGCACGCCGCGCTCGCGCGCTGCTTTTTCCGCCTCTTCGTAGCCAGCGTCGGCGTGACGAACCACGCCCATGCCCGGGTCGCTGGTGAGCACGCGTTCGAGCCTGGCTTCGGCCTCGGGCGTGCCGTCGGCCACGACCACCATGCCCGCGTGCAGGCTCATGCCCATGCCCACGCCACCGCCGTGGTGGAAGCTGACCCAGCTCGCGCCGGCCGCGGTGTTCACGAGGGCGTTCAGGATGGCGAAGTCCGCGATGGCGTCCGAGCCGTCTTTCATGGCTTCGGTCTCGCGGTTGGGCGAGGCCACGCTTCCGCAGTCGAGGTGATCACGACCGATGACGATGGGAGCCTTCACCTTGCCGGTGCGCACGAGCTCGTTGAACGCGAGGCCGACTTTTTTCCGGTCTCCGTAGCCGAGCCAGCAGATGCGCGAGGGAAGCCCTTGGAAGGCCACGCGCTCCTTGGCCATGCTGATCCAGCGCTGCAGATCGGCGTCGTCTTTCATGATCTCGGCCACGCAGGCGTCGGTCACGGCGATGTCTTCCGGGTCGCCGGAGAGCGCGACCCAGCGGAACGGCCCTTTGCCCTCGCAGAAGAGCGGACGGATGTAGAGCGGGACGAAGCCCTTCACGTCGAAAGCGTTCGCGCAGCCACCTTCCACGGCGCCGGCGCGGATGTTGTTGCCGTAGTCGAAGACCTCGGCGCCCTTCTTCTGGAACGCGAGCATGGCCTCGAGCTCTTCGGCCATGCTCGCCTTGGCGCGCTCGACGTAACCGTCGGGGTCTTCACGGCGGAGATCGGCCGCTTCGGCCAAAGTGAAGCCGAGCGGGACGTAGCCATTCAGCGGGTCGTGGGCGCTCGTCTGTTCGGTCACGAAATCCGGCACGATGCCGCGCTTCACGAGCTCGGGGAAGATCTCGGCGGCGTTGCCGAGCAGGCCGATGCTAACCGGCTTTTCTTCCTTCTTGGCGCGCTCGAGGCGGGCGAGTGCCTCGTCGAGGTCGTCGATGCGCTCGTCCACGTAGCGTGTGTCGAGACGCTTCTGGATGCGGGTGGGGTCGATCTCCACCGCGAGGCACGAGAGGCCGGCCATGGTGGCCGCGAGCGGCTGCGCGCCCCCCATGCCGCCGAGGCCCGCGGTGAGCGCCCAAAGCCCCTGCCCGGCCTTCTCGGGACGTCGTGCGACGTACGCCTTTCGCGCCGCCACGAACGTCTCGTAGGTGCCCTGCAAGATGCCCTGGGTACCGATGTAGATCCACGAGCCGGCGGTCATCTGACCGTACATGGTGAGCCCCAGCGCTTCGAGGCGACGGAACTCGTCCCAGGTGGCCCACTTGCCCACGAGGTTCGAGTTGGCGATGAGCACGCGCGGCGCATCTTTGGTGGTGCGGAAGCGCCCCACCGCCTTGCCGGATTGCACGAGGAGCGTCTCGTCGTCGGCGAGGTCACGGAGCTCGCGCACGATGACGTCGAAGCAGTCCCAGTTGCGCGCGGCTTTGCCGGTTCCGCCGTAGACGACCAGGTCTTCCGGGCGCTCGGCTACCTCGGGATCGAGGTTGTTGTGGAGCATGCGGAGCACGGCCTCTTGGACCCAGCCCTTGCACGAAATCTCGGAACCACGAGGCGAACGAACGACACGCGACGTCACGGCGAACCTCCATCGACCGCGCCAACTCGGCGCGACCTAGGGTCGAGGTCTAGTGCTACGCGCCTGCTTTTTCGAGGTCTACCGCACGGGCTTCGCGGTGTTTTTTCGTTTGACCGTGACGCGCCCGGTCGACTCACGTGCGGGAGTGACGTGCGCGTTCGGCGCCTCCGCGTACGGCGCGAGGTAGCGCACCACGATGCGCTTGCACTGCTCCACCACGCGCGCGCCGAAGGCTTCGTCGCGCCGTGCGATGACGAACGTCATGGACGTGACCACCTCCACCAGGACCACGGAAAGAACCGGCAGCTCGTCCGAGGGAATGCGCGGAAACACTCGCGCGAGCAGGGGCTCGATCCGCTCGGCGAACTCGCGGTTGTACGCCTCGCCCTCGCGCATCATGGCGCCGGTGAAGCTCAGGCTGCCCCAAATGGCGCGAAACCCGGGCTCGGCGAGGGAAAACGCGACGGTCATTTCGATGGTGCGCTCGACCAGCACCTGCCACGAAACGTCGGGGATCTCCTGGACGGCGAAGGCGTCGAGAAACAGGCGGAGGCGCCTCAGGTGGTCTTGGTGCAGCGTCTGGAAGACGGCGTCCTTGTCGGGAAAGAAGCGGTAGACCGAGCCTATCGATGTGCCCGCTTCGTGCGCGATGGCGTCCATGGTGGCGCCGTGAAAGCCGGTCTCGGCGAACACCTTGGAGGCCGCCTCCAAGATGCGCTCGCGCCGCTCGCGGCTTCGCGCTTGGGCCGGCATGCTTCGTTCTCGGCTGGACGCCACGTAGCTGGTCCTACACGTCGGAAGGCTGGCCTCGCCACTTCATTTCGCGGCCGCGTCTTGACAGAATGTGAGGAACCCCTCATGTTTCCAAAACGTGAGGATTCCCTCACGTTGAAAATTGTCGAGGGCCCAGATGCAGACGAACCTGGTGAAGCCGAACCCCGAACACGAGGCAGACCTCGGAGCAGGCCAGCGAACAAGCGCGGAATCCGTCCATGCGAAGAGCGCCCTCCGAGCTCGCGCCCCCCGTGCCGCGTTCGTACCGGTCTATGCGGGCGGGCTCCCCTACGTGGGCCATCTGACGCGCGCGTGGCGCGACCCCATCGGAGTCCTCCGGGACGCGCTCGCCGCACACCCGGGAGCCGCGCGGCTTCGCTTCGGCCCGTGGGACTACGTGGTGGTGAGCTCCTCCGACTCGGTCAAACACATCCTGACCGACAACGCGAAAGCATACGAAAAGAGCCGAAACTACGACGGGCTCAAGATTGTCTTCGGACAAGGTCTCTTGACCAGCGAGGGCGAGTTTTGGAAGCGACAGCGGCGCCTCGTCCAGCCCGCCTTTCATCGTCAGAAGCTGGCGAAGCTCACCGAGCAGATGGCTTCCGAAACGCGGCGCGCCCTCGACCGTTGGCATCGAGGAGCACGCGGCGAGAACGTCCACGAAGAGATGATGCGCCTCACGTTCGCCATCGTTGGGCGCACGCTGTTCTCGACCGACGTGGACGGCGAAGCCAGCGAGATCGGCCGCGCTCTCTCCATCGGGCTCGAGTGGACCAACGACTACGCCGAAGCCGCGGTGCGCATCCCACGTTGGGTCCCCACCGCGAAGAACCGAGAGTTCGCTCGCGCGCTCGCCACGCTCGACGCGCTGGTCTTCCGCATCATCGCGGCTCGTCGAGCCTCGGAAGACGTGGGCGACGACTTGCTCGGCATGCTCATGTCGGCGACCGACGAGAGCGGCAACGAGCGCATGACCGATCGCCAGCTCCGTGACGAAGCGCTCACGCTGGTGGTGGCGGGCCACGAGACCACGGCCAACTTGCTCGCCTTCGCGTTCCACCTCTTGGCGCAGCACCCCGAGTGGCAAGACAAGGTGACCTCCGAGGCGCACGAGGTGCTCGGAACGAACGACCCGACCTTCGAGGACGTACCCAAGCTCGCCGTCGCGCGGGCCGTTATCGAAGAGACGCTGCGCCTCTATCCACCAGCCTGGGCCTTCGAGCGGCAAGCGGTGTGCGACGACGAAATCGCCGAGGGGCGCATCAAGAAGGGAACCATCGTGGGAGTGGTGCCCTTCCTCGTGCACCGTGATCCGAAGGTTTTTCCCAATCCGGAGGCCTTCGACCCCACACGCTTCGCGGCCGGAACCGAGCGCCCCAAGTACGGCTACTTGCCCTTCGGGGGAGGCCCGCGAACGTGCATCGGCAATCAGTTCGCGCTCACCGAGGCCATCGTGGCGCTCACCATGATCGCGCGCGACTACCGCGCCGTTCCGCGTGCGGGGCGCGTGCTCGAGCTCGATCCGAAGGTGACATTGCGCCCCAAAGACGACGTGCCGGTGCGCTTCGAGCGGCGCTGACTTGGCCAACCGCGAGCGCGTCTGCGCGAAGAAACGCGCTCGATTGAGTCACCGGTACGGGCCCTGCGTCCGCATCTCGCCGAAGAGCGCGGACGAGGTGAGCTGTCCACGCGAGACGAGCGCCGCGAGCTGCGACGACGTGGGGAACGAGCCCGCCATCCGATAGAGAAGGCCGTCTTGATGCATCTCGACCTCGTCCGAAGCGCGGCCGAGCTCGGCCAAGATGTCCGGCACGGGCTTGCGGGCCAGAAGCTCGCGCACGCGCTCTTCCGGCGCGCCGGTCACCAGGTACAAGTCGTCGAACGCGGGCACGCCGATGCGAATGTCTTGCCCGAAGAGCCCTTGCAGGAACGAGGGCATCTTGGTTCGACGCACCGTGAAGCCGAACCCGACCGCGCTCGGGAAACGGACCGAGACCGCAGTCAGCACCCGCCCCGGCTCGGTCTCCAAGGTGACCTCCACACGACCTCCTGGCGAGGAAGTGAGCGCGTCCGCGACGCGAGAGGTTGCTGTGCCGGTGAGACGCATGCGGGCCCGGTCGAAGGCGAACCCCGACGAGTCGGCGAACGTTTGCCACTCTCGGGCCTGCGCCTCTTGCTCGGGCGAAAAGGTCAGGCTCGTGCGCCGGCGACCGAGCGCACGCGCGATGCCCACGGCAACGTCCAGCCGCTCCGAGATACTCGCCGGCTCGGTGAGTGTGCCGGCGCGCGAGAGATCGACCACCGAATCGGTGACGTAGGGCGAGTACGGCACCGCGTGGAGCAAACGTCCGACCGCCACTCGACCGTCTTCACTCCCACGAAAGAGCTCACGAATCGCGGTCGCCGAGAAGCCGCCGATCGAAAGACGATCGTCGATCGCCGCGTCCCCGAGCGCGATGTCCGAACGCCCGAACAAACCGTCGAGCGGACCATGAGGCTCGACCGAAAGGCCCATGAACACGGGAGGATCGACCTCGGCGAGCACGCCCGTGTAGGTGGTCTGGTTGCTGCCCGACCCTTGGTCGTAGGTGAGCACCACCACCGGGACGCCCTTCCACATACCCCCGAGTCTGTGCGCGTACGAAGGTTCGGGCGGGTGCGGCGTGCCCATGGTCCGGCGGACTTGGGGAAAACACATTCCGCGCGTGTACCCGGCGGTCGGGGCGAACGGCGTGAGGCCGAGCGCGCTCGCCAGGGTGGCCCAGTCGTCCGCCGAGAACCAACTCATCGAAGGTGAGCGTACCTTTTGCCCCTGCATTCCCGCGCCCCGCCATGGGAAAAAAATGTGTGCGACATCGTCGGAGGCACGGCTCTTCGCCACCATGAAGACCGCTGCTCTCCCCGCCCCGCTCGCCTCGTCCCGCGAAACGTCCCGTGATGCCCTGCCGCGCGCATCGCGTTGGCTCGGTTTCATGAGCCTCGTGCTCGTCTGTTCGTCGATCTCGCTCGCTGCGGGATGTTCGTCCGCCGAATCGAACGGGACCTCGGACGCGAGCGCGAGTGCGAATACGTCGGACGCGGGCGCGACGGGCGACGCGACCACGGGCGCGCCGACCATCCCGAGCACACCCAAAGCGGCGTGCGAAGCGCTCATCGCGTGCATGGCCGACGTGGCGCCTGCTTCCGTGGGCGGCTTGGTGTCGCTCTACGGAGACGCGAGCAACTGCTGGAAGGGAGGAGACGCCGACGCCGATGCATGCGGCAAGGCCTGCAAAAAGACGCTCGAAGAGCGAAAGGAGTGCCTCGCCGCGCCGATCCAGCGCTCCTTCGCGGCGGTGTGCGATCTCGGCTCGGGAGAGCTCCTGCGCTTCGACACCGAGCTTTCGTACGACGCGCGGAAGGGCGGCAAGCTGGTCTTCCATCCGGTCGCGTACGACGCGACCACCTACACGAGCGGCATGGGCCTGGTCGAAGCGCCCGGTATCCCGCTCACCGCGGACACGCAAGGCGGCAAGGGCACCAGCACGGTCGCCTTCGATTTTCCGTCGCGCGCGCTGCCGAGCTTCGGCGGGCCGGTGCGCGTCGCGTCGCAGAGCGTGGAGCGCCTTCGCCCGTCCGAAAATGAAGCGTCCGTGCTCTGCTCGGACGCCCAGCTGACCCTCTCGTCGCCGTCCACGAGCCTTCGTGGAAGCTGCATGTACTTCCCGCTCGCGGACGGAACGAGCTTCCCTCGACCGACCCAGAGCGACATCCGCACCTGCGTGGTCCGCTCGGGAGGCTCGGGCTCCGGAGGCTGAGCCAAACCGCGGAAATCGTGCTACTTCGGGCCCGTGCCTCGCGCTTACCTCACGGTCACCATCGACACCGAATGCGACAAGGGACCCGGTTGGCGCGTGGAGCGGCCCATGGCCTTCGCCGGGGTGACCGACGGCGTCGCGCAGCGCCTGGAGCCGCTCTTCGCCACCACGGGCGGCAAAGGCACGTACCTGCTCTCGGGCGAGGTCCTGGACGATCCCGCGTCGCTCGAGGTCTTTCGGCGCGCCAAGGCCGACCTCGGCACGCACCTGCACGGCGAGACCGTGCCGCCCGGAGCCCACGTGCCCGACGTGACCTCGGCGCTCCAGCGCGACTACCCCGAAGAGATCGAGCGCAAGAAGCTCGAACATCTGACCGCGAGCTTCACGCGGGCGTTCGATCGCGCGCCTACGGCCTTTCGCGCGGGCCGGTTCGGCGTGGGAAACCACACGCTGCGCATCTTGTCGGACCTCGGCTACGCGGTGGAGTCGAGCGTGACCCCGCACATGGACTGGACGCGAAACGGCGCCCCGGGGCTCTCGTTTCTCTCGTCGCCCACGCAGCCGTTCCACCCGCGCTGGGACGAACCCGGGCTGCCCGGAGATTGTCCGCTGTGGGAGGTCCCGGTCACCATTCGCAAGCGCCGCGTGAACCACGTTCCGTGGCTCGGCTCGCGCATCGACCCGCGCTGGCTTCGCCCCACGCGTGCCAGCGGAGCTTCGCTCGTGGCCCTCGCGCGGGACGAAATCGCGGACGCGCTCGGACGCGATCCGCGGCGGCCTCCGGTGCTCACGTGCATGTTCCACAACGTGGAGGTCGTGCCCGGTAAGAGCCCTTACGCCGCCGACGAGGGCTCTGCGCGGCGCATTCTCGGCGCCCTCGCCGAGCTCTTGCTCTTCGCACGGCGCGAGGACATCCGCGTGGTCGGCCTGTCCGATCTGCCCGAGGTGCTCGCCGCGTGAGCTCCGAAGAACCCGAGAGCACCGAGCCTCCCGAAGGCGCCAAGGACGGCCCTGGCGAGGGCGACGCGAACGCGAACGCGAAGAAAAGCCTCACGCGCACCTCGCTCGGGCTCTTGCCGGCGCAGATCGTGTTCCGCGGGGGCGAGGCCATTTTTCCCTGGTTGCTCTCGACCTGGTTCGGGCGCTCGCACGTCACCGACGTCTATACGTTCGCGTGGGCCATCTTCACGTTCGCCGGGTCGCTGGTCTTTTCCGCGTACCAAGACTCGGCCCTCGTGCCGCTCTTGGCGGAGGTGCGTGCGAAGAGCCCGGAAGAGCTGCCGCGCTTTCGTGGCGCGCTCTTGGCTCACACGGTGGTCTACGGGAGCGCGCTCGCTCTGCTCGTGTCGTTCGTGGCCGCCGGCTACTTCACCGCGATTTACCAGGGCGCCGATCGCACCATGGCCGAGGTCATGGTGCCCGCATTCGGGGTGTACCTGGTCGCGCTATCGCTGAAGACGTTCTTCGCGGCGCAGCTCAACGCCGAGCATCGGTACTTCGCGCTCCCGGTGGCGAGCGCCTTCGGCACGGCGGTCGCGGTCTCGGCCCTCGCGCTCCTGCGACCGATTGGACCCGTGGGCATTCCCTATGCGCAGCTCGCCGGCGAGCTGGTCACGCTCGCGCTGCTCGGGCGCTTCGCGCGGGGGCTCGGCTTCGACTGGACCTTGGCGAGGCCTCCCGCGCTCGTGCGCGTGGGCAAGCTCATCGCCTCGGAGGTGTTCGGCTCGGCCATCGCGCGGGTGAATCCGTCGATCGACCAGCTCTTCGCCGGCCTCGTGGGCGTGGCGGGTGGAGGCACGCTGCTCCGGCTCACGGGAGACGTGTCCGGGTTGCCCACGTCGATTCTGCAAGCGGCGCTGCTCTCGGTCTTGCTCACGCATCTCTCGGAAGATGCCGCGAAGAACGACTACGCGGCCTTCCGCGAGAAGACCCGTGGGGCCATCCGTGTGGCCTTCGGCTCGCTCGCGGTGGCGTGCCTCGTGCTCCACCTCGTGCGTGTGCCGCTGCTCCGCTTCGTGTTCGAGCACGGCTCGATGGACCACGAGGGCGTCGTGCAAATGGCCGAGATTCTCCCCTACTACCTGGTCGGCATTCCTTCGTTCGGCGTGCTGCTCGTGCTCGTGCGCGCGCACATCGCCGCGCAGAACAGCCGCATCATGATGAAGATGGGCATCTTGAACGCGTGCCTCAATTTCGCGGGCAACGCCGCGCTGGGCAAGGTCTTCGGTCTGCGCGGCATCGCGCTCTCCACGAGCCTCGTGCACGTGGGCGTGGCCGGGGTGCTTTACGTGCTCCTCCAGAAGCGGCTCGCCGAGCTCGAGGGCAAACCTTCGTGAGCACCACCGAACGTCTCTCGGTGCTGCACGTGCTCTCGGCCGGCGAAGTGGGCGGCGCCGAGCGCATGGTGGTCGACCTCGCCCGCGATACGGAAAATGCGCACGCGTTCGCCCTCTTCGCCCCTCCACCGAAGGCCGGCCAGGCAGACGCGGTACGAGCCTTTTTTGAGGCATCGCGCGTGCCTGTCTTCGATCGCGGACCGGTCTCGGACGGACCTCTCGGAACCCTGCGACGATCGTTCGGATCGGACGACGTGTCTTGGCTGGTCGAGCTCGTGCGGCGCGAGCGGATCGACGTTTTGCACGTGCACACCTTCGGCTCGCAAGGGGTCGGCACACGCGCGGCGCTCGCCACGGGCCGCGCTCTCGTACGCACCGAGCACTCCACGCGCATCTTCGACGATCCGAGCTGCTGGGTCTTCGCGCGACGCACGCTGCCGAAAGCCCACGTGTCCTGCGCGGTGAGCGAAGACGTGCGAAAGACCGCGGAGAAGAAGAGTCGCGCTGTCACGGCGCACATGCGTGTCGTGCCGAACGGCGTGGATCTGGCGCGATTTCCGTTTCTCCCGGCCGCGTCCGCACGTGCTCGCGCGGGCGAATCGCAACGCCCGCGCCTCGTGGTGGTGGGGCGGCTCGAACCACGCAAGGGCGTGGACCTGGTGCTCGAAGCGGTCTCACGCTTGCCGCACGTCACGCTCGACGTGGTGGGCGACGGACCGTCTGGGCCCGCGCTTCGAGAGCTCGCGCGCTCGCTGGGGCTGCTCGGTCGAACGCGCTTTCTGGGAGCGACACGAGACGTGTCCGCGGCGCTCGCCGAAGCGGATTTCGTGGTGTCCGGCGCGCGCAAAGAGGGCCTGGGACTCGCGCTCTTGGAGGCCATGGCCTCGGGTCGCCCCGTGGTCGCGCCGCGCGTCGGCGGCATCGGGGAGTTCTTGCGCGAAGGAGAGACCGGCTTTTTGGCCGACGCGAGCGCCCCGAACGAACGTGTGCTCGCGCTCACGCGTGCCCTCGATCGCGCCCTCGCGACCCCTGCCCCGGCCCTCGAAGCGTTGGTCGCGCGGGCCCGCGCCGAAGTCGAGACGCGCTACTCCCTCGAGGCCATGCACGAGGGCTACCGACGCGCGTACCGAGACGCGCGGGCCAGGGTCTCGGCAGGCTGAGCCGCGCACGCGTCGATCGAGGCGCCTGTCGTGCGCGCGAGGCTCGCGCGGGGCAAGCGAGCTTGCACCACGCACGCGCTGTCGGTCATAAATGGCGACACGATGATGAAGCCCCGCGCGCTCTCGGCAGTGGTCTTGTTGGTGATCGGTTCGGTCATGGCCACGGCGTGTGCCGATTCCACCTCGATCCCACCGCCCGTCGGGCCTTCGACGGGCGCCAGCGTGGGTGGTCCATCCGCGCCGACGCCTTCGCCGCCATCCCTTCCCGCCTCGCCGGCCGCCTCCGCGAGGGCGACGGCGCCCGTAACGCCCCCCGAGCCTGCCGCGCCGCAAGCGCCGCCGCGCGCCGTTACCCCGCCCGAGAGCTTCGTTCGGCTCGACGCCGAGATTCGAAAAGCATTCGAGCCGAGCAAGAAGCACACGTACCGCGGGACGGTCGAGGACGTGCTCGGAACCTCGAGCACCAAGGGCCGCTACCCCGCAAACGCCGAAGAGGCCGAGCAATGGGACAAGGCCCTCGAGGCGCTCGTCTCCGGAAACAAGCCGGACTGGGCGCCGGTCGTGTTCGCGCGCCAGGGCGCTGTCTTCGACGTGCTTCGGGACGGACTCGATCGGACGCAGCTTGCGTCGCTGACGTACTTCACGCCCTCCCAAGAACGTCAGCTCAAGGCGCTGGAGAACAGCGGCCGCCCGGAGCTGAGCGACAGGGCCGCCGAGCTCCGTGACCAGGTCAAAACGGGTGCCGACCAGAAGAGAGCGCGCGCGCTCGACGCGGCCAGCGCGCAGATGGTTCGTCGCTACGCGAGCGCCGTCGCGCTGGCCCAGAAGACCAACGTTCGCCACCCGCTGGTCGACCAAGCGATCGCACGTCTCGCCTATTACACGGGCATTCTCGGGGAGGCTCGCATGCGCGAGTACGTCACGAGCACCCCCGATCCGTCCGATCCCTACAAGAAGCTCACCTACACGGCGGGCCAGTACGAGCAGATGCGCAGGCCGTGAGGCGGCCGCTCACTTCTTGCAGTCGACCACCATCGCGCCCGAAGCTCCGGCTCCGTCGGTTCGCACGCTGCTCGGCAAACGGGCGGTGCCGGAGTACGTGAGCGTGGCCGAGTCGGTCGGCGTGGAATCGGACCAGGTGCGGCGCCACGAGGTGAGGCGCTTGTCGCTGTCGTAGGTGAAGCCACGCACGATCGCTCCCGTTTCGCCAACCGTCGACCGTACGGTTCGCGTCCAGTTTCTGGAACCGCGCCGACTCCTTCTGATCCAGTGGCAGCGCGTCCAACAAGGCGGCACGCTGAACGATCTGCGTGGCGACTTGCTCACGCAGCCGAACGAAGGGATCCTCGAGCAGCTGCGCGATGTCCTCCCTCCGAAACGAATACTGGAGGTTCTGAGGTCCTCCGTCGGTCGAGGGTGGAAACGGAGGTGGCCACGTCCGTCTTGAAGAACCCGTGGAGGACGTTCTTCAGGACCGCGAAGTCGGTCGGACCTTCGCTGATGACAAGTCCGAGAAGCCCGACTCGGGCTCGTGGAAGTGGCCGAGCACGTCCGGGCGACGGATGCTCGGTGGAACTGGTGCTATCCTCTCTCCGATGGATTCGAGCGAAGGACGGCGAGCGCGGGCGGCAGCCAGGGCGAGCACACCGGTCGTCCGCGTCACGCTAGCTCAGGAGGATTCGCCGGACGTAGCTTCACTGGATCGGTCGACCCGGATCGCCATGGTCTGGCCGATTACGCTGGACGCGTGGGCAACGTCCGGTCGCCCCATGCCGGACTACGACCGCGCGCATGCCCCGGGGCGCATCCTGCGCGGTCGTCGTGGAGAGGACTGAGCTCAACGAAGACTTCATCGACGTGCTCGCGGCCTTTGCCGAGCATGGGGTGGAGTTCGTGGTGGTGGGGGCGCACGGGATCGTGAGGGCAACGGGAGACATCGACCTTTTCGTGAGGTTTTCTCCAGAAAATGCGCCGCGCGTGTTCGCGGCTCTGGTGGCGTTCGGAGCGCCCATCGCTGCACATGGCATCTCGGTCGCCGACTTCGAGCTACCGGACAACGTCTATCAGATCGGCCTTCCTCCGAGGCGAATCGACGTTCTGACCTCCATCAGCGGCGTGACGTTCGACGAGGCATGGGCCTCACGCGTCGCCGTGCGAATCGGAGGCGTTGACGTACACGTGCTCGGACGAGAGGCGATGATTCGCAACAAGCGCTCTGCCGCAAGGCCGAAGGACTTGCTCGACACCGAGTCGCTGGAAGGCACTCGATAGGCCATCGGCCGACGCACGAGCGTCCTCACCCCGCCAGCATGCCCGTCACGATCGCATCCACCATGCGCTCGAAGGCGGCTCGGTCGAAGCCCGCTCCCGAGGTGAGCCAGTCCGAGAAGCCGGCTTCGGGCTCGTGGAAGTGGCCGAGCACGTCGAGGTGATCGGCGGCTCCGGCCCACACGACTTTGCCCCAAACCTGCGACAAAATAGGGACCACGGCGTCGTTGGAGCGGGCGCCGGGCAAGCGGCCGAGGCCGGCTTCGATGGCCTTCTCGGAGGCGCGATCGAGCGTGGGCGCCGCACACGGGTAGGTCTCGTCGTAGCGCGCGGTGAGCCCATAGAGCGTGGTGAAGAGCCCGTGCGAGATCATGCGCCACGGCGAGAGCACGTGTTTGGCGAGGCCCAACGCTTTGGGCGGCGGAGCGGCGGTGACCACGCACTGGTAGGTCACGCCGGGACGATCTTCGACCCCGGCATGGAAGAGATCCATGGCCTCGGGCGTAAGTTGGATCACGGCTCCCTGGTCGCCCTTGATGGCGTCCAAGTAAAGACGCACCTCTCGGCTCTTGGCCGGCTCTAGCACCCCGAGCAATCGGTCGGTCAAGCGCCCGAGCATTTGCACTTCCACGCCCACCGCACGATCCACCCGCCCCACCGCCAAGACCAGCGCGCTCGCCACGGTGAGAGGAGGAGCGGAGAGCGTGAGTGCCACGAAGGTGAACGCGCTCACCGCGTAGAGCATCTGTTGGCCGCTCTTGGTCGCGAAGAAGGTCGCGAGCGGCGTCCCGTAGTGCGGCGTATTGAGCGTGGTCACCGAACGAAGCTGCGGCAGCCACGCACGCGCGCGTTCCGAGACCGGGAGCTTCGCGCTCGGACAAGCCGCGAGGCGCGCATCGAGCCCGCCCGTGGAGTGCCCCACGAGGTGCACCACGTCGTCTTCTTCGGCCGTGGTCGACACCTTCTCGCAGATGCGCGCGGCGCGACGACGAATCGAGGCCGTCGGAGCCACGTCGACCACGTGAAGCTCGGCTTCTTGTCCGGCCTCTGCGAAGCGCTTGGCCAGGGCTTGCTCGAGATGAGCGAAGTACCCGAACGCTCCGAGCTCGCCGAAGCCGAACATCCCAGGAGAGAGATAAACGCGGTGCCGCATCTTCTTCTCCTTGTAGTCGAGGTCGGTGCCAAAGCGCTCCGCGAGCGCGCGCGGCGGGTGCTTCATCCTCTCCCGAGACGAACCTGCCGAGACGCCAAGGCGGCGCTTCGATAAGCGCGCGCTGGGACACCGAGATCACGGGCGCTATCTCGATGAGCCCTCTTTTTGGGGGCAGCGCGCCTCGAAACGCTCGCGCCGGCGGGGGCGCAAGGACCCGGTGGTCCATGGATCCGATCGCGCATTTTGCCGAGGTTTTTGCCACTTTCCGTTCCGGCCACACTGGAAGTCCATGTGCCGCGGGGTCGCACCTTTGTGGCGGGGGGGTGTCGGTTTTCGATTCCAAGCCGTAGTTGAGGCCTGTACATCCTTGCGGGTCGCGAAGTTTCGTTCGCGGCGTAGGGCCGCCGGGTCATACCGGAGGTCACCGTCTCCTGGAGGTTAGAGGTTGAAACTTTCCTGGAACGCCCTGCGAGGGCTCGTCGATTCCGCCACGAACGAACACGCGGTCCGCAGCATGCGGGCCTACGTTTGGGCGATTCCCGTGGCCCTGACCGCCTTCGCGTCGACCTCCGTGGTTGCCGGCTGCGCCAAAGTCTCGCCGGGCTCGACCGGTGAAGGCCCGCAGCTCCCCACCGAGACGGCGTTCCATCACGCCTTCGCCAAGCCCGTCGTGGCCGGCGTCTCCGGAGAGGGAGCCGCCCGCAACGGCCGCAACGCGCGCGTGGCCTCCATCGACGGCCTGAAGCTCGTCCCCACCGTGCGTGAGCCGGAAGGCGCGCTCTCGGCCTCGCTGTTCCCGGGCGAAGCTCCCACGCGCAGCGTGTGCCCGGCCGGCATGGCCAGCATCGACGGCCGCTTCTGCGTGGACCGCTACGAAGCCTCCCTGGTGGAGATCCTCCCCAGCGGCGAGACCCAGCCCTATCCCTACTACCTGGGAATGGAAGGTCACGACGTGCGCGCGGTGAGCGTGCCGGGTGTGAAGCCCCAAGCCCACATCAGCGAGAAGCAGGCCACGGAAGCCTGCCGCGCCTCGGGCAAGCGCCTCTGCAAGCCGCAAGAGTGGCGAACCGCCTGCATGGGCCCCGAGAAGTCCACCTGGGGCTACGGCGCCGACAAAGAAGAGCGCCGCTGCAACGACCACGGGAAGAGCCCGATCGGCGTCGTGTTCCCGCAAGTTGCCCACGGTACGTGGGGCAGCTGGGAGCAGATGAACGACCAGAAGCTCAACCAGGTCGAGGGGACCTTGGCCGAGACCGGTTCCCACGCCGGCTGCACCAACGGCTACGGCGTCTACGACATGGTCGGCAATCTGCACGAGTGGGTCGACGACCCCAAGGGCACCTTCCAGGGCGGCTACTACCAGGACACGCACCTGAACGGCGACGGCTGCGGCTACAAGACCACCGCCCACAACGCCGCCTACCACGACTACTCCACCGGCTTCCGCTGCTGCGCGGACGCGGACGGCCAGTAGAAGAGCGGATCCGAGCACGAGGGTTTCCGGCGCGAAAAGGCCTCGAGCCTTCCGAATTCTCGCCCGAACGTGCGCGCTTTGGCGATGATGCATTCCTCGTGAAGCGCATGCGTCTCTTTGACACGGTCCTCGGATCGCTCGGGCTCCTGAGCCTCGGGCTCGTGGCGTGCGTGGACGAGACGTTCGAAGAGCCGCAGGCGCCCTCCTCTACTGTCGCTCGTCATGAGCGATCGCGCGCGCGACGGGCGGGCGCAGGTCTCGACGCCGGGCTCTTGGGCGTAGGCGTCGCCGAGACGGGCGCGGATGCGTCGGGCTTGCTGGGTCTAGGGGATGCGTCGCTTCCTCCACCTCGTGATCTGCGCGGCAAGGTGGTGCTGCACGCCGGCGACTCGATGGTGGGCGGAAATGGCGGGCTCGCCAAGGCGCTCGGCGCGCGCTTCAAGGCCGAGGGCGCCAAGTTCTACCGCGACGCCGAGGTGGCCGTGTCCATTCGTAAGTACGCGCAGGCGCCCAGGTTTTCGCGCCTGCTCGCGCACTTCAAGCCGGACATCGTGATCCTGACCCTGGGTGCCAACGACGTCTTCTTGCCCTTCCCCGACTACTACGCGAGCTACGTCGAGAGCATCGTCAAGACGGTGGGCGAGCGCGAGTGCTGGTGGGTCGGCCCGCCCACGTGGAAGCCGGATACCGGAATCGTCCAGGTGATCCAGAAGCACGCGGGCAAGTGCCGCTTCTTCGACTCGAGCGGACTCGACATCGCCCGGGCCAAAGACCGCATCCACCCCAACGACGAGGGCGGCGAAGACTGGGCGGGGCTCTTCTGGGCGTACTTCGAGGGCAAAGGTCCGGCGGCGCCCGGGCTCGAGGCCCCCGCACCGGTCGAGAGCGATCAGCGCACCACGCTCCAGCGCGGCGCCACGTTGCGCATCGGCGGCGGCAGCTGAGCGACGAATCGTCTAGAGCACCGATCCGCTTAGTGACCGAGGATTCTCGCCAAGTTGCGAGCCGTGCGAGGCGCGACGACGAGTCCTACTGCTGCTAGGCGAGGAGGAGCAACGAAGCACGCCGACGCCAATCGGCGGAAAGCCGACCGAATGAAGCGGATTGGCGCTCTCGTGGAACGAGCCGCTGAGCAGGCGCTCAGACGAGCCCGTGCGCCGATGTTCCGCCTCGACGCCGCGCTTCGGGTTTGCCATAAGCGCGGGCGATGCTCGGCTTCTCGTCGCGCCGCTCGGCGCTCGCTCTTCCGCTCGTGCTCGCTTTCGCGTCTTTCGGCTTCGCGCTCGTGGGCGCGGGCTGCTCGGACAAGTCGAAAGAAGCCCCGAAGCCGGCCAGCTCGGCCTCCACGGCAACCACCGCCTCGAGCGCGGAGAGTCACGATGCCGGCCCGTCCGAGGATGCGGCCACCGATGCCGCCGACGCGAGCCTCCCTCCGGCGCGAGACCTCACCGGCAAGATCGTGCTGCACGCCGGCGACTCGATGGTGGGCGGCGAAGGCGGTTTGACCAAAGCGCTGGCCGCCAAGTTCAAAGCCGAGGGCGCCAAGTTCTACAAGGACTACGAGGTGAGCGTCTCCATCAGCACGTACGCGCGCACGCCTCGCCTGAAGAACCTGCTCGAAAAGTACAAGCCGGACATCGTCATCCTCACGCTGGGCGCCAACGACGTCTTCGTGCCCTTCCCGCAGACGGCCATTCCGCACGTCGAGGCCATCGTGAAGAAGATCGGCGACCGCGAGTGTTATTGGATGAGCCCGCCCACTTGGAAGCCGGACAGCGGCATCGTGGACGTCATCAAAGAGCACGCGGCGCCCTGCAAATTCTTCGACTCGCGCAACCTCACCTTGAAGCGCGCGGGCGACCACATCCATCCGACCGAAAAGGGTGGCGCCGATTGGGCCGAGCTGTTCTGGGCGTACTTCCAGGGCCGCGGACCGCAGGCGCCCGGCCTGCTCGATGCGGGAGCCAACGCGTCGCCGTAGCTCGCGCGGCTCGCGTGCACGACTCGCTCGACAGGTCCCAGCCTGGAAGAACCGCGACGTGCGTCAGCGGTCGCCCACGGCTTGTTCGGCGCCGCAGGGGAAGTCGAGGGTTCGTGGAGTCCCGGCGCTGCCGAGCTTGATGGTGTGGGAGCCGCACGGGAGCGCGACCGCCGCCGGCGTCTCGCCCACCACGCGCCCGTCGTAGAAGATGCGGTGGCCGGGCTGCGCGGACGCGGTGTTCACGATGCAGGTGGTGGGACCGGCGGTCATACCCGATCCGCTCTTGGGCGCGGGGGTCGACGGTTGCGTGCTGGCCGCGGCCGACGCGGACGCGGACGGAACTGCGCTCGGGGCCGCGTCCGCCTTGGCCGACGAGGCGGCATCGGGAACGACGGCGAGCGCGGCGGCATCGAGCGACGCGTCCGTGTCGAGGGAGGCCTCGGCGCGGGCATCTTGAGGAGAGGCGTCGAGCGACAGGTCAGCCCCGCCCTCTTTTCCTGCGCCGGCCGAGAACCCGACCGCGAGGTCCTCCGAAGAAGAAGAAGAAGAAGAAGAAGAAGAAGGAGTGGCTACCGCGCTCGGACTCGCGCTCGCGCTTCCCGTGGCGACCGGCGGCGCTTTTCCGATCAGCGCGAGCACGCGAGCGCGCTTCACGTACCCGACACCACCGGCGGCCGAGAGCGCGGCCACGAGCAGCACGGCCACGATGCGTCCGGTGTTCGACTTCTTGGGCGGCGGAACGCTCGGCCCATTCGCGGCCGCGCGCACCGGCGCGTTCGGATGCGGAGCGAGACCGGGTGCGGCGAAGGGCCCCTCGTTCGAGCCGGGGGGACGCGGAGCCGCGGCGCCGCCGAGGATAGTCCCGGGACCCGAGTCGAGCTTGGTGACGTAGGGCGAGGGAGCAGGTGCGGGCGTGACCCCCGAGGGGAACGAAGGCACCGGGGCGGGCGTCGGTGTGAGCACCGAGACGTTCGGCGCCTGCGGCCTCGCGGGCTCACGCGCGGGCGAGGTCTGCGCCATGATCTGGGTCGAGCCGAAGCCCTCGCGCGCACCCGAGCCGGCGGGCGCCCGATCCGGCGAAGGAGGATTCGAGGGCGCTTTCGGCGGCTCCGTAGGCGCGTTTTCGCCGTGCCCCATCATGAGCGTCGTCGTGGCCGAAGGGAGCGGAACCCCTGCACTTTTCGACGAGACCGCGAGCGTGGTGTCGGCGCGCGCGGCGGGTTCGGCGGGGCCATCGCCGGCCTTGGCGAGCGGGCTCTCGGCGACCGTGGTTCGCGAGGCGCTCGGCACCGCGGGAGGCAGCGGTTTAGCCGTCATCGGCTGGGTGGACACGGCCGTCTTGGCAAGCGCCGACGGCGCGTTCGCGTTCGGCGGCAGCGGCGGGATGGGCTTGGAGGGCGGCGGCCTGTCGGAGGGACTGCCGACCAGCGTGGAGCGTGCATCTTGTGCGGGACGCACGGTATCGGGCACGGCGTTCGCGTTCGCGACCGGCACCACGGGACGCGTGAGCGGCTCGGTCTTGGAAGGAGGCCGCGGCACTTGCGCAGCCGGCTTGGGCGCTTGCGGCAGCTCTCGCGCCGAGTCGTCGTCCGGCTCGAGCTCGAGCACGGAGGAGGACACGGTGTCCGGATCGCGCCCTGCGAGCGTCGCGCCGGCGGCCGTGGGTCCCTCGGTCGGACCCGCGATGGCGCCCGCGAGCGAGTCTTCACCTTCTTCTTCGGGCAGCGCGAGTCCGTCGAAGAGCTTGTCGAGATCGAGGTTCTCTTCCGTGCCGTCCGCCGAGGGCGCAGGAGGCGCGGTGCTCGGCCTGAGCATGGCCGGCACGTGGTCGATCGCGCTCTTTTTGGCTTCGGCGGGGTCGCCCGGAGCTCGCGGAGGGCTCGACGGCGAGGTCTTCGGGGGCGGCCGGTTCGAGCCGGTTCCCGCGGCCGATGCGGTGGGACGCACGGAGGGCGGCTTGGGCGACGAGACGGGTTTTGCCGGGGCCTTCGAGGGCTCGGGGCCGCCCATGGGAGGAATGGAGAGAAGCTTCTTTTTGACCTTGTCGCGATCTTTCGCGAGGCGAAGCAGCTCGAGCAGCTCACCGCGGCCGGCCGAGGGCGCGGAGACGTCACGGAGCGTGCGGCACACCTCTTCGGCGGTGATCGTGCGCTTGCGGTAGTCGGGCTCGAGTGTGGCTTTGACCACGTCGCGGAGCCTGCGATCGAGGTCCGGGCGGAGCACGTCGAGCGAGACGATGTGCGGCTCGGCCATGGCGCGCAGGATCTCGATCTCGGGAAGAGCGCCGCGCTGGATGGCTTTGCGCTGCGCGAGCATTTCCCAGAGCAAGATGCCCGCGGCGTACACGTCGGTGTGCGGGCCGATGTCTCCGCCGTTCACCTGCTCGGGCGCCATGTAGCCGAACGTGCCCTTGATGAGGCCCGCTTGCGTGTCGCTGCGCACCCCGGTGACGCGCGCGATGCCGAAGTCGGCGAGCTTCACCTCGCCGTTCCAGGCCACGAGCACGTTGGACGGGTTCACGTCGCGGTGGATGACCGGTGAGGGATTTCCGCTCGCGTCGAGGTAGCCGTGCGCGGCCGAGAGCGCGTCGAACACGCGGTCGGCCACGTAGAGCGACGACAGATCGGTGAGCTTTCGTCCGATGTCTTTGAGCCCTGCGCGGAGCCGGTTCAGCGGCGAGCCGTCGACGAACTCGAGCACCATGACGAGCTGCTCGTTCTGCGAGAAGAAGTCGAACAGGCGCACGATGGACGAGTGCGAGAGGCGCGCGTATGCGGCCGCTTCGCGCGCGAACATGCGGGCGAACTGGTCGTCGTCCCGGTACTGCGAGAGCAGCAGCTTGAGCACCACCTGGCGCTCGAAGCCGAGCGGGCCCTCGGCGTTGGCGAGCAACACGTCGCTCGTGCCGCCCGTGGCGATACGGCGCAGCACGCGATAGCCGCCGAGTCGATCGAGGGGTGCCTGGTTGCCGTCCATCTTCGCTTGGAATCGCGAGCCGCGATTCACGCCCACTACTCCCGCTCCCTAGGGTACCGGGCTGCGGCTCGTGGTCTCAAATTCTTTGTTGTCGATTGTGAACCGGACACGCCGAGTGGCAGGACGTGGTCAAGGCAGCGTGATGAGCACGACGTCGTCGACGGTGGCCTTCGCGGGCCCCACCATGCAGTAGGGCCCGACGCCGAGGTTCAAGTTCTTGGCCGTGTAGTCGGCCGGCGCGGCCACCGAGAGGCTCTGGGACCCCACCGAGAAGCGCACGGTTTTGCCCCGTGCCTCGGCGAAGTCGAGCGAGATCGGAAGCCACCGCCCGTACGCGATGAGATCGAGCGAGATCTGGTCGCTCGAGACAGTGGAGAACTGGTTTCCATCGTATTTTTGGAAAAGCAGGCTCACGGCCCGGTTGGAGACCCCGACGATTAGGCTGTAGCGGTTGGGACCCGAGCCCTCGCTGGCGAGCGTGAAATAGAGGCCCTCTCCCTCCACGTAGAGATCGGTGCGCGCGGTGAAGCCGGCGAACGAGCCCGTGAATTGTCGCTGGAGGCGGAGAAAGTCGCACCCGCCGCTGTCGCGCTTGTCGAAGCGCGCCGCATTTCGCGGGCTCACCACCGGCTGCGACACGAGCGAGAGCACGCCGGTCGACGCGTCCGGGTAGTCGGCCTCGGACCAGGTGCCGAGGCCCAAGGGATCGGGGCGTTCGAAATCGACACAAAACGCAGCCCCCGGGTACGCCTCGCAGCCTGCCTCGGCGCGCGGACCTCCGTCGCCACCGTCCGCGCTGGCCTCCGGCGAGGTCGCGTCGCTCGTCGGCGAGGCGTCCGCGAGTGAGGCCTCGATGGGGCTCGTGGAGGCGTCTTCGCCCGACGAGCCGACGAACGCGCCGCTGCAGGCCGCGAACGCGGTCGACAGGGCGACGCTCGCTCCCGCGATCCCCATGGTCCAGCGAATCCGATTGGCGAGACACACCACAAACGAGCGTTTCACGAATCCGGAGCCTTCGCGAAGAGGAAAATGGGCCGAAACGAAAAGCGGGCCGATGCACGCCCGAAAGCGTGACTCGACCCGCGTTCGCGAGCTTGGCTCGACCCTGTTTTCAGTCGTCGCGGAAGAGGTCTTCCAGGTCGCCCTTGGTGAGCTTCTTGGCGCCGCCCGCGTCTTCGGTGAGCACGGCTCCCACGAGCTCGCGCTTCTTGCCGCCGAGCTCGAGGATTTTCTCCTCGATGGTGCCCTTGGCGATGAGGCGATAGGTGGTGACCACGCGGGTCTGGCCGATGCGGTGGGCGCGGTCGGTGGCTTGGTCTTCGACCGCCGGGTTCCACCAGGGGTCGAAGTGGATCACGGTGTCCGCGGCCGTGAGGTTGAGGCCGGAGCCGCCCGCCTTGAGCGAGATGAGGAACACCGGCGGGCCGTCTTCGCGCTGGAAGCTCTCCACCTTGGACTGACGATCCTTGGTGCTGCCGTCGAGGTACTCGTACGCCACGCCGTCGTCTTCGAGCGCGCGCCGGATGAGCGTGAGCATGGAGACGAACTGGCTGAACACGAGCACGCGGTGCCCGCCTTCGACCGAGGTCTGCACGAGCTCGCGCAGGGCCTGGAGCTTGCCCGAGTCCTCGTTGGAGAACTCGCGCGGAAGCCCGAGCAGGCGCGGATCGCACGCCGCCTGACGGAGGCGCGTGAGGCCGGCCAAGATCTGGATGTGGCTCTTCGCGAGGCCCTGACGCTCGACCTCGCCCATGACCTGAGCGCGCACTTCTTTGAGCACCGCGGAGTAGAGATTTCCCTGCTCTCCGGTGAGCTCGCAGAACTGGTCGGTCTCGATCTTCTCGGGAAGATCCTTGGCGACCTCGCCTTTGGTGCGGCGAAGGATGAACGGGTGGATGGTGGACCTGAGGCGCGTGGCGGCCTTGGTGTCTCCCGCGTCGATGGGACGCGAGTAGCGCTCCTCGAATTTGTCGAGCGGGCCGAGCAGGCCCGGGCTCACGAAGTCGAAGATCGACCAGATTTCGCTGAGGCGGTTCTCGATGGGGGTACCCGAGAGCGCCAGGCGGCGGTCGGCGCGCAGACGCTTGGCGGCGCGCGCAGTGGCCGAGAGCGGGTTCTTGATGTTCTGCGCTTCGTCGAGGATGGCGTAGCGGAGCGAGAGCTTGGAGAGCAGCTCTTCGTCGCGGCGGAGAAGCGCGTAGCTCGTGATGACCACGTCGACCGACTCGAGCTCTTCGATGCGCTCTTTGCGGTCGTTGCCGTGCCACACCACGTGCGACATGGAGGGGGCGAACTTGTCGAGCTCGCGCATCCAGTTGGTGACCACGCTGGTGGGGGCCACGATGAGCGCCTTGAACTTGCCCTTGCCCTCGGCCTTCTCGTCCGCGGCCTTCACCGCGAGGAGGAGCGCGATGGTCTGCACGGTCTTGCCGAGACCCATGTCGTCGGCGAGCACGCCGCCCGAGCCGATCTCGTGGAGGAACCAGAGCCACTGGTAGCCGGCTTCTTGGTACGGACGAAGCTGCGCCTTCAGCGTGCGGGGCTTCTTCGCGCCCTTGATTTCGTCGATGTCGCGGAGCTTGCCGAAGAGAGCCTTGGCGCTGTCGGCGACGTGCGCCTTGCCCACTTGCTCGAGCAGCTCTTGGATGCGGCCGGCCTGTGAAAGCGGCAGTTTTCCGCCCTGCCCGCCGCCGGTGGCCAAGATCTCGGCCTGGCGCTGAAGCACGGCGCGCACCTTCTCCGCGTCGAGGCGCGCGAAGGAGCCGTCGGCGAGGCGGACGTAACGACGCCCTTCGGCGAGGCAACGGGCGAGCTCTTCTTGGGTGACGGCCACGCCGCCCGCCTCGAACGAGAGACGAAGCGAGAGCCAGTCGACGCCGCTCGAGACACGCGCGCTGGCGGCGAGGCTCTCCGAGCGAACCTGCACGTCGACGAGGTCGTCCGGGACGAAGAGGTCCCAGTCTTCCGGGAGCGCGCCGATGCCCTCGGTCCAAAACTGGATGGCGTCGTCGCCGCGGGCCACGAAGCTCGCGCCGTCTTCGTCGGGGGCGAGGCCGAGCTCGCGGAGCTGCGAGGCGGCGTCTTGCTGGGCGGCGATGTCGCAGCGGATGCACTTGGCGCGCTTCGAGCCCGGGTTGGTCTTGAGAAGCACGGGCGGGGTCATGCCGTCCGCGCGCACCTCGATTTCGAGGTCTTCGTAGGCTGCTCGCAGCGTGACGTGGGCCTCGGTGAGGGAGCCGCCCGCTCGCATGCGGAACGTGGGGACGAGGTCGACCACGTCGGCTACTTGAGAGAGCTCGGGAAGCTCCGCGCCCACTTCCAAGGCGACGCGAGGGAGCCCCTGCGCGATGAGGCGAGGGAGGTCGTCCGCCGACTCGTGGATGAACGGGGCCCGCGTCAAGCGACGGAGCGCGGCCGGAGAGACGCGCCGATCGATGGGGCGAGCGAAGCCCTCTTGGGCGTCGACGTGCCAGCCGGGGCTGCCCTCGAGCCAGGCGCCCTGCGCGGTGGTGAACTTGCGCGGATCACCCGGGCGCTGGAAGCTCGATTTGACCAGCACCTGCGTCCCGTCTTGCGAGAGCTCGAGATCGAAGCGCGGCCGGAGGGGCTCGTCGCCGAAGCGCAGCTCCATCATTTGCGGCTCGAGGATGACTCGACGGCCCTTCAGATACGGGAGCAGCTCGGCGGCGTCTTCGCCGCGGATCTCGATGCTCACGCGGCGCGGGCCCTCGTTTTCGAGACGCGCCAGCATGCGCAGGGCGTCACGATCGCCGGTAGGCGCCTGGGCTTGGAACGCGAGCAGCTGGCTCGGCAGGAGCGGCGTGCGCGTGTCCGGGTCGAGCACGGTGACCGAAAGGGACGTGGGACGGACCTGCATACGGTACTCCACGCGCTTGGGCGCGGGAGGCATGGGCTCGGGCAGCCAGGCATCGACGCCGGTAGGCACGCGTCCGGCCTCACGATCACGTTCCCGTTCGCGAGCGTCGCCGATTTGATAGCCGGGCCTTCCCGAGACGGCCGGACGGTGCGCGTGAACCTGGGGGTGCCCGCCGCTCGGTCCTTGGCCTTGCTGCGCGAGCTTCATGGCGCGAGCGGCGCGGCGCTTGGCGCGGCGGCTCTGCCCTTGCCCCGGGAGAGGCTCGTCGTTCGCCGAGGCGTGAGGAAGTGCAGGCGGCGGAGGCCCGAACGAGGCGCCCGAAGGACCGGTCGATCCCGAGCCCGAACCACCCGAACCACCCGAACCAGGAGAGGCGTCGTCGCGCCGTTGACGGGGCCTCACGTGGTCCCGAAGCGCGATGAGGAGAGCGGCGACATGCTTGCAGTGTCCATTTATTTTGGAGAACGCCGGACAGGTGCATTCGGAGTCGAAGCCGTCCGGGAGCAGCTTCAATCGGACTTTGTACGGTTCGGGTTCCGAGCCGCGGACCACACCGCCTGCCGAGGCCTCTTCGACCACGGTGTCTTCCACCGCTCCTCGCCGTACGTAGTCGTACCCGCGCAAGAAGGCTCGCGCGCCGAGCAAACGCCGGAGGGCGCGATCGTTGAGGGTGGCAAGCGCTTCCGTGAAGGGAGTGGACACGCGGGCAGGGGTCGCGCGCCTCGCTATCGCCGGCGCGCCCTTTCTCGAAGCGGCCCTGCGGAGGCCGAACCGGACATCAGGCACGGCTCGTCAAGCACGAGACCTGGTCGGGAGACGGACGTAGCATGCGATGGATCCCTGCGCAACCGTTCTCTGGATTACCCGCACCCCGAGAGAACGAATCGTCTTTTTACTCGCAGGTCGGAAGTACGCCCGCGTCGCAGGGTGTCGCTGCAGGGAGCACAATCCCCTGCCCTGGCCGTGCTTGCACCCCCTCGAGGCGCAAGCCGACCGAGATCGCGCCACAGGGCTTTTGCGGGGAGAGATCGTCTTTGGGCGACGCCGGAATGTCGCGGTAGTCGCAGACGCTCCTCTTGTAGGACTCCAGCACCGGAGCGCTGCAAAGCGAAGGGTCGAGACGCGAGAGCCCGGTGAACGCGGCGCTCGGCAAAAGGCGACCGGTGAGCACACCGTCCATCGCGCGGAACGGGCCGGCGGGGCCGACCTTCTCTTTGAGGCTCGCCACCAGGACCACGCCCGAGAGCTCGAGCGGGAACCCGGCGACCGTGAGCGCGAGATCGGCCGGTGATCTTGCACCTGCGACCAGCACGCCGTCCTTCACGTAGCCTTCGAGGGGTGCGGCGGTGAGTGCAGGAGGGCCGGAATCCGGCATCGGAGGAGGCCCGGAATCCGGAGCGAGACCGACCGCCCAGGTATCGCAACCCTCGAGGCGCGGTCCGCCGTCTCCTTGAACGCCCCCGTCGCATTGGTTTCCGAGCACCGGCCCGGCAGGCGAAACCCGTACGTCGACATCGGGATCGTTCGCGAGGCCGTCGTAGCGGGAGACCTGCACGAAGAGGCCACGTTGCCCGAGGCGCAGCGCGGCCTCGGCGCTGTCGAACACGCGTCTTCCGAGCGCACCGGGGAGGCCCGCGAAGAAACGCGCCGAAGCGTTGTCGATACCACCTGGCTCGTCGGGGACAGCGGGGGCACACGAGCCACCGGCGTCGAGCAGGGGAAACCCGGTGCACGTGCGATCGAGGTCGAGGCCATACGGTCGCCCGTCCGCGCGCGGCAGGCCTTCCAAGCCGGAGACGGCGAACCACACCGGCGGAAGGTCCGGTCCGTCGTCGACCGTGGGCGCCCCCGGGGGAAACGCGTGCTGGCAGAGATCGACCGCAGAGCCCTGCTCGGCCGGAGGGGTCGAGCCTTGTTCGTCCGAGGCCCCCGCCAGCAGCTGACAGGCCACGAGGCCGGCGGAGGCCGCGAGCAAGATCGCGAACGTGCCGCGACCTCTCACGAGGTCTCGCACGACTCGGCTCATGGCAGGTCACCTTCGAGCACCAAGCCACCCATGGTCGGAAGGATCGTGGGCAGGACACGCGGCGCGCGCGCCGTGCGTGCTTTTACCCGGAGATCGGCGCGCGGATCGGTGCTCGCGGTCTTCCACAAGAGGTACGCACCACCCGCGATTGTCGCCAAGCCTATCGGCACGAGCAGCGTGGAGACGCTGCCGTACGTGCGCGCGCGCGCGTGGAGGCGATTGGACTCGTCGAGGTACGGATTGGCCCGCGTGGGCGTGGACGCGTAGCAGTGACCGGCGGCATCGAAGAAGAGACGCGGGTCGCTGCCGCTCACGTTGCTCAGGCTCTTGCCCGGCGTGTTGTCCGTGCAGGCGTCGCGGGCCGAGGACTCGGTGGCGAAGGTGAGCACCCCGAACACGCCGCCCGCGACCAGTGTCGCGAGCCCTACCCCGCCCACCACGTACCCCACGGTGCGCATGGAGCGACGATTCTCGAGGGCGTCGCGGAGCAGCGGATCGACCGTGGGGGCCTTGACCGCGTCTTCGAGCTGCGGGAGCGCGAGCGTCTCGCGGGCGCCCTCTCGGACGATGGTCTTGTTGAGCTCGAGGCTTTTTTTGCCCTTGGCCGAGACGCGAATCCGATGCGACCCCACGTCGAGCAAAAGACCCGCTTCCCAGGCGCGCTCGCCGTAGACCTCTCCGTCGATGGCCACTTCGAGCTCTTCGAGGCGAGGACCGTCCGGCGCACGGATGGCGAGGCGCGAGAGGCGCGGCTCGAGCTTGGCGAGGTGCTCGTCGGCGAGCTTCACGCGGTCTTGGCGGCCCCCCTCGAGGGAGACACGACGAAGCTCCAAAAACGCGTTGTACGCGAGCGCGAGCTTGCCCAAGTCTTCGTAGCAAGTGGCGAGGTTCTGCGCGGTGCCGCCACCACCTGCGATGCGGTAGCTCTGCTCGAACAGCGGACAAGCCGCGGCGAAATCACGGCGCGTGGCTTTCTCGCGTGCTTGCTGAAAAAGCGCCTCGGCGCGAGCCTCGTCGGCCGTGGGGGGCGACGAGGTCGACGGCGTTTGTGGGCTCGCGGGTCCCTCGGCGTGAGCCTTCCCGGGCGAGCCCAAGGAGAGTGTGGTGAGCAACCCGAACATCGAGAGTGCGACGCGTGCACCGGACGCTCGAGTCGGGGTCGGGAGCTGTCGACGAAGGAGCCGAATCACGTCACTACTTGCGGACATTCGTGTACTTCGGTCCACCTTTCGGGGCCGGTTTTGCCACGCTGGTCGCCGGCGCGGCCGACGACGAGGGCGTGGCCGTGGGCAAGACGGCGCTCGCTGCGCGGGTGACGGTCGCGGATACGACGGGTGCCGGAACGCTCGCATCGGGCATGGTCGCGGGCTCGATGGCCTTCGCGAACGAAGTGCCTACGCTGCTCGTCGCGACGACCGCGCTGGACGAGGGCGCAGACGACGAGCCAGAAGCGGCGACGCGCGAGCCCACCGCGCGCACCGCGAACACGCCGCCCAAAATGGTGGCGGCGAGCCCCACCCCCAGCACGATGCCGAGCGCCGGAGAGCGTGACGAGGAGGCGGGCATCGCCGAGCCATGGTTGGTGAACGCGGTGACGGTGGGGCGCTCCGCGCCGAGCGACCGACCGCTGGACGCGGCCGCCATGGGCACGAAGGCGGCGTGCGGCGCACCGAGACGCTCGATACGCGACGCCGACAAAAGACCAATCGGCGAGGCGAACGGGGCGAGAAGGCGCGAGAGCTCGGCGAGTGACTGGCACCTTCGCGTCACGTCTTTCTCGAGGCAATGGAGAATGGCGGCTTCGAGGCCGGGAGGCGCATCCGACCGAAATGCGCGGAGCAGCTTGGGGGGATCCGCGGTGATGCTGGCGAGCGCGGCCGCGGCATTCTCGGCGTCGAACGGGAGATGTCCGGTGAGAAGCTCGAAGAGCACGACACCGATGGCCCAAACGTCGGTGCGATGGTCGACCTTCTTGGCGCTCCGGATCTGCTCGGGCGACATGTACATGGGCGAGCCGAAGATCGACTGCGTCTCGGTGAGCTTGGCCGACGACGCGCTCTCCGATTGAGTGACCTTGGAGATGCCGAAATCGAGCACCTTCACGAGCGGCGTACCGTCCGGTCGCTGGCAGAGAAAGAGATTCGAGGGCTTGAGGTCTCGGTGCACGATGCCGGCGGCGTGGGCCTCGGCGAGCGCCTCCGAGGCTTGCAGCACGAAGTCGACTGCGTAGTGGAACGGGAGCGGTCCGGAAGCGAGCAGCTGCCCGAGGTCTTGCCCGACCAAGAGCTCCATCACGAAGAACGGGAGACCGGCCTCCGAGCGCCCTACGTCGAGCACGCGCACCACGTGCTCGCTCTTGATGGCGGTGATGGCGCGCGCTTCGCGAAAGAAACGCTCCGTTCCCGCTTCGTCGGCGGCGATCTTGGGGTCCAGGATCTTGAGCGCGACCTGCCCGCCGAGCTCCAAGTGGCGAGCGGCGACCACCACGGCCATGCCGCCCTTGCCGATGAGCCGCTGGACCGCGTACCGCCCCGCGATCACCTCCCCCGCCCGAGGTGCCCACGCGTCTCCCCGAACGTCGTTCGGAGCGGCACCGGTCGACGACGACGAGGACCTCACGACTAGCGGTCGCCTCCCGATGCGCCAGCGTCCTTCTTGATGCCGCACGGGTCCACGAGCAAGGGGCACGTGCTGTTGCCGATGCTGCGCTCGACGACGCGAGGCGCAGGGATCTGCTCTGCCGACAGGTAAAACGCCGTGCTCAAGGCGTCGCATGTGCGCTGCGGATCGACCCCCCCCGCAGAGAGGATGTCGCGCTGCTTGCAGAGCTGGCCCGCGATCACGTCGACCGCAAAGCCGCACTCGCAGAGGTAGCTGGCACTTGGACAGACCGGCTTCGCTGCCTGCGGGAGGAGGATCGTCCCTACGGCGCGGACGAGCTCGTTGGAGTCGAGAATGCCCGCCAGGCTTCCGTTCACCACCCGAAAGTACGGGCGGTCGGCCGTCGGGGGCTCGATGTCGCCGGTGAAGATCGGATTTCGGAGGTTCAGCACCTCGCTGCCGATGGTGAAGCGCGCGACGAAGGTCGTGTCGCCGGCGGCGACGGTGAGCTTGTAGTTTTTGACGAAGCCGCCGATGCGCGCCTTGGGCAGGCCGGTCGGGCCTCCGTCTTGCCCCACCTCGAAGTCGCCGGGCGAGACGTCGAAAGTATCGCAGCCGTTCCACGAGGGGCTCAGCGCCAACTCGAAACCGGGGCCGCTTCCGGTGCCCCCGTCCTGGCCCACGCCTTGCTGACAGACATTTCCGTTTCGGGTGCTCGGGATGCGGTGGCCGGTGGAGGGCAGGATCTTGAGCTCTACTTCGCGATCGTCGGGTCCGCCGTTGTAGCCTACGAGCGCCGAGAGGATGTTGCGCTCACCGCTATCGACTAGGCTCTGAACGTCGAACGCGTCGAGGTTCAAACCGGGCAATGCGATACCGTCGAGCGCGTTCGCGGCGGCTCGATCGATGCCCCCCGGACCGTCGGGGAGCGCGAGCCCTTTGCAGGACACCGACCCGTCGAACTTGACGTTCGGGCGCGGATCGCCGGTGCACACCCCGTCGAGGTCGAAGCCGATCTCTCGACCGCCGGCGTCGTAGGTCTTGCCTTGCGCGGGAGCAAGTCCGATGACCCGTGTTCCGAACCACAGCACTCCTGGGTCGGTCGAGGCGGGACGCTCCGTCAGCGGCTTCTCGGTATCCGGCCGCGCGAGCACGCACGGGTCGACGACGCTCGCCGCCTCGACGGGCGGAGGCTCCTTCGGATAGCGCGGGTTCGCGGTCTCGTCTTCGACACCGACGAGGAGCTGACAGGCCGAGAGGATGGCCAGTGAGCCGGCCACGGCCGTCGTTCCGAAAGCGAAGCGTCGACCGAAGCTCATTGGAACTCTCCCACCAAAGAAGCACCACCTAGGGTCGGGACGAGGCCGGCGCGTGCTCCCTTGATCGGCCCCTCCCCCGAGCTCGAGTAGACGAAATAGGTGCCGAGACCGAGTGCGAAGAGGCCGACCGGAACGAGAACCGTCGAGACGGTGCCGAACGTTCGCGCGCGGTCGTGGAGCTCTTGCGCGGTCCGCGCGGGCCCCGAGTCCGAGAAGCACGCTCCGTTCGCATCGAACGCGAGGCCGGTGTCGAACGAGCCTTTGGTGCTCAGCGCCATGCCCGGGGTGTTGTCGCGGCAGGCATTCTTCGCGGCGTTGTTGGTGGTGATGGTGAGCAGGCCGAACACGCCACCCGCGACGGCCACGCCGAGGCCGATGCCACCGATCACGAAGCCGGTGGTGCGGAGCGCGCGGCGGCTCGCGACTCGATCGAGCTCGTCGAGCGAGGCGCCCGGCGGAGCGACGGTGGTCTCGCGCGGGAGGTCGACCAAGGGCGGCGCATCGAGGCTCTCGAGCAAACGCTCGTCTTCGATGCGCTTCTTCACTTCGACGCTCTTCTTTCCGGGCGCCGAGAACTTCACGACGTGGCTTCCCGTGTTGAGCACGATGCCCGCCGACCAGCTCGCCTCGCCGTAGTCGTCGCCGTCGATCGCGACCTTCAGCCCGGGCACACGACTCGCCTCCGGGACGCGAATCACGAGGCGGGAGATGCGCTCTTTGAGCTTGGCGATGTGCTCGTCGGCGAGCGCGACGCGGTCTTGGCGGCCGGCTTTGATCGAGAGGGTGCGAAGCTCGAGGAAGCGGTTGTACGCGAAGGCGACCTTGCCTTCTTCTTCGTAGCAAATGGCGAGATTTTGCAGCGTTCCGCCGCCTCCCGCGAGGCGGTAGCTCTCGGCGAGCATGGGGCAAGCTGCGTGGTAGTCCTTCTGGGCCATCAGCGTCTTGCTTCGCTGAAACAGGTCTTCGGCCTGAGCCTCTTGCGCGGCCGACGGGCCATCGGCGAACGCCGCGGAGGACCAGAGCGAGCCGCAGACGACCGTGGTGACTGCGAGGAGACGAAGCGCCTGTCGAGAACGACTCATTGGCTGGTGTCGCTGATGGTGGAGCCCGGCTTGGGGACGGGAACGGGAGCGGTAGCTGGAGCGGGAGTCCCTGGCGTGGAGACGGCCGACGCGACGGATGCGACCGGTGCTCCGGGGAGCGCCCCGGGCTTCGGTTTACCTGCCAGGTGGGCACCGGAAGGCGCGGGGCCAGGAGTGGCGGCGGTAGCGGCCGTGGCAAGAGGCACGACCGAAGGTGTGCCGGGGGCGACCGGGTTGGCCGGAAGGCCCACCACGGGGCTCGCGCTGCCAGTCGCCGCGATCGGCGCGTGGCCGGGGATCGCCGTGGACGACGCGAGGGTCACCGATGCCGAGGCTGCGCTTCCAGCGACCGTTCCGGGGTCGTGCCGTCGCAGGGCGACGACCAGCGCGGCGGCGGCGATCAACACCACGGCAATGCCCGCACCGAGCGCCACGCCGAAGAGCGGCGAGCGTGGCTTGACCAGCATGGTGGAAGCGGTGGCGAAGCTGCGCTCGGTGATGCCCGAGGCTGCGCTGAAGTCGCCCGAGACCGACGAGGGCGGAGGCGGCATCATGCTCACCTTCGGCCCCCCGATGCGGCTGATGCGGTCGGCCGAGATGGCGCCCACCGGCGACGCGAACGGCGCGAGCGCGAGCGCGAAGTCGGCGAGCGATTGACAGCGCCGGTTCACGTCTTTCTGGAGGCACGAGAGGATCGCGGCTTCGAGTCCCGGCGGTGCATCCGGACGGATCTGCCGGAGCGGAACGGGCGGATCGGCCGAGATGGCCGCGAGCACGCCGGAGACCGTGTCGTCATCGAAGGGGAGCTTGTTGGAGAGGAGCTCGTGGAGGACCACGCCGAGCGCCCATACGTCGGTTCGGTGATCGACCTTTTTGGCGCTGCGAATCTGCTCGGGCGACATGTACGTGGGCGAGCCGAAGACCGACTGGGTCTCGGTGAGCTTGGGATCGCCGGGGACGTGACTTGTGAGCTTCGAGATGCCGAAGTCGAGCACCTTCACGTGCGGGCTGCCGTCCGACCGCTGGGAGAGCCAGAGATTCGAGGGCTTCAAGTCTCGGTGCACGATGCCGGCGGCGTGCGCTTCGGCGAGGGCCTCGGAAGCTTGCAGCACGTAGTCGACCGCGCTCGTAACGGGCAACGCGCCGTAGCCCGAGAGCAAACGCCCGAGGTCTTGGCCTTCGAGCAGCTCCATCACGATGTACGGGATGCCGGTTCCGCTCTGGCCGACGTCGAGCACGCGCACCACGTGCTCGCTCTTGATGAGCATGGTGGCCTTGGCTTCGCGGAAGAACCTCTCGACGCTGGCCGCGTCACGGGCGAGCTTCGGATCGAGGAACTTGATCGCGACGGGCCCGCCGACCTGAACGCGCTCGGCCGCCACCACGGCGCCCATGCCGCCTTGGCCGATGAGTCTCCGCACGCGGTAGCGCCCGTCGACCACCTCACCCTCGTGAGGTGCCCAAGCCTCGATACGAGACTCGGACGGGGCCGATCGCGCTTGGGTGGGAGACTCGCTCACGTGAACAGTTTACCCGAAAAGGAGACGATGGAACGATTCCTGGGCGCAGAAGATCGCGGGCGGATCGCGAACGATCCGCCCAGTTGCGGGCAGAGCCACGTGAAGCGCCGGTTCGACCGCGCCAACCCGGACTGCGGTGGCGACGGTAGGCCGCGGCCCCCATGGACCGCAGCAAAACGACGCGTGGACGGCGGAAGACGGGATTCGGGCTCCCGAAAGGCGGGCCGCTCGGCGTAGGATGCCGGGCCGTGACGCGCCCGTCGGTCTCCTCTTCCCTGCCCGCCTCGCTGCTCGCGCTCGTGCCCCTTGCGGTGGTCGGCCTCGCCGGCTGCTTTTCCCCGGTCGCTGCCGGGCTCGATGAAGCCGAGGCGAACAAGACCGTGGTGGCGCTCCAGGCGAGCGGCATCGACGCACGCAAAGAGGCCGAGACGGGCGGCGACGGGCACTTCCGCGTGATGGTCTCGGACTCGGAAGCGGGACGCGCGCTCGTCGCGTTGACCGAAGAGGGCCTGCCCCGCCCGAAGAGCACCACGCTCTCGGAAGCGGTGGGCAAAAACGCGCTCGTGCCCAGCGTGGCGGCCGAACAAGCCGAGCTCTCGGCCGGCCTCGCGGGAGAGCTCGAGAAGAGCCTGGGGCAGCTCGACGGCGTGGTGGTCGCGCGCGTTCACCTGAACCTTCCCTCGCCGAGCCCGCTGCGCGACCGCGACAAGAAAGAACGTGCGACCGCGAGCGTGTTGCTCTCCTACCGTGGCAGCGCGCCTCCGCTCACCGAAGCTCAGGTGAAGAAGCTCGTGTCGTCCAGCGTGCCCGAGCTCGCCGTGGACGACGTGAACGTGATCGCGGTGGCGAAGGCCACGAAGGCGCCGGCCGCCATGGCCGAGCTCGCGCGAGTGGGTCCGCTCGGCGTCGCGCCCGGCTCGGCCACGCCGCTGCGCTTGATGTTGGGTGCGCTGGTGCTCTTGGTCGGGTTCCTCGCGGCGACCGCGCTCGTGCTCTACCTGAAGGTCGCGCGCCTTCGCGGGGCACGCGAATGATCGCGGTTCGCGGCGTCAACAAGTCGTACCGCACGGCGGGCGGGGCCATCTCGCACGTGGTGAAGAACCTCGATTTGTCCGTGCCCGAGGGCTGCCTCTACGGGCTCATCGGCCCGGGTGCCGCCGGAAAGAGCGTGCTGCTCAAGCTGCTCACCGGCCTCATCAAACCCGACACCGGCACCATCCACGTGGCGGGCCAAGACGTCACCACCTTGCCCGATCTGGAGCTCCAAAAACTTCGACTGAAGATCGGCATGCTCTTTCAAAACAACGCGCTCTTCGACCATCTCACGGTGGACGACAACATCGCCTTCCCGCTGCGTCGCCTCTACGATCTGCCGGACGAAGAAGTGAAAGCGCGCGTGGAAGAGCGGCTCTCGTGCGTGGCCCTCTCGGGCTTCGGCACGCGCATGCCGGGTGGGCTCTCGGGCGGTCAGAAAAAGCGCGTGGGCGTGGCGCGCGCCACCATCACCAACGCCGAGATCGTCTTCTACGACGAGCCTGCGGCCGGCCTCGATCCGGTCACCTCGCAGAAGATCTTCGAGCTTTTGCGCGCCGAGCAGCGCGCCCGCAACGCCACCGTCATCATGGTGTCGAGCGACCTCGATCGCCTGCTCACGGTCACCGACCGCGTGGGCATGATGTACAAGGGCGAGCTCATCTTCGACGGCACCACCGAAGAAGCGAAGTCGAGCACACACGCCTACGTGAAGCAGTTCGTGCACGGGCTCACCGAAGGACCGCTTTAGAAGCGCACGAGGCGCGACGGCATGTCCGAACGCGGTCCCGAGGGGCGCACGCCCGAGGAGCCCTCGAGACCGAGGCTCGTGCTTGTGGCGTTCGTCGGCCTCGTGCTGCTGCTCGCCGAACGCACCACTCCCGAGCTCCCCTGGATTTCCGAAGGGCTCGCACGGCTCACGCCCCCGAGCGCACTGCTCGTGGGGGTCGCACTCAAGGCCACGTGGCTCGCCCTCGCAGCGCTCGTCGCAGGCGCGCTCGGGGTGACGCGGGCGCGGATGGGGCTCGTTCCCGTGGCGGCCGAACGACGGCGCGAGGTCTTCGGGATCACGCTCGGGACGCTGGTGCTCGGCGTCGCGCTCGCGCACCTTCCGAGCTTACGGGAAACGTATCCGCTGTACCTGCCGGCGCGCACGAGCCTCTCCGGCTTCGCGCTCTCCACGGCGATCTTCGGCGTCTATGCCTTCACGTGGGAGCTCTATTTTCGCGGGCTCTGGGTGTTCACGCTGGCCGGTGCACGGCCCTCGTGGCGGCGCACGGTGGTGCTCGTGATCCACGCGCTCCTCTTCACGGTGGCGCACCTCGAAAAGCCCGCCGTGGAGCTGTGGCTCGCCTTCCCCGGAGCACTGGTCGCCGCCGCTTACGCGCTTCGCGCGCGGTCCATGGTGGCCCCCTTCGCCGCGCATGTCGCGCTCGCCTTCGGGGTGAACGTGGGCGCGACGATCGCGCGACACTTCGGGTAGCTCGCAGAGCGTCTCGGAGGAGTCTCGGTCGAGGGAAGAATCGAGAGCATGGGGCGTATTCTGCGGGCATGTCGCTCCCGACCCTCGCCTTCCTCCCCGACCACCGCAAAGAGCTCACCGACGCCCTGCCCGAGGCCTTCGAGTCCATCGGCAAGTACTTCGACCTGCGGGATGCCCCGAACGACGCCCACACGGAGAACGCACGCGCCGTCGCCGCCGCGCTCGAGGGCGTCGTGCACTCGAGCGACACCGACTGCGACTACTACCCGTGCGTGCTCTCGGGCGCGGATCCGGACAGCGACGCGTTCTTCGCGGCGCTCGGCGTCGCTCGTGACGCGCGCTTCTCGGTGGGCGGCTACGACAACCCCAAGCTCGAAGTGGTCCGCGCCGGCTCCGGCGAAGGCGAGCGCTCGGCCCTGGCCCTGATCTCGCGGCTCGGTGAGTACGAGCTCGGCCAGATTTCGGAGTACCTGGTGGAGTCCGATCAGCAGGCGATCGGCGCCGCGATCGCCAAGCTGGAGTCGCTCGGCCCGATCGTGGGCGTGCAGCTCTGCGCCGACGACCACGCGACCAAGCTCGTGCTCACCCTCGCCAAGAGCGGCGACGCCTACGTGGGCGTGGCCGTGGTGCGCATCGAGACCTGACCGGGCCGAGCTCCCGACCAACGACGGGCTGGCGAGGACTCCCTTGCCGGCCCGTTCGCGCTTTCACGGTCATCCACTCGACGGAGGCTGCCAGAGCTCGATCTTGTTGCCCTCAGGATCGATGACCCAGGCAAAAATCCCATAGTCGGACTCGTCCACCTTCTCGAGGACGTTGCATCCTTCTTCGCGAAGCACGGCCACCAAGCCGCGCACGTCGGCTACGCGGTAGTTGACCATGAAGGGAGCTTGGCTCGGTGCGAACGACTCCGCCCCGCGCTCGGCGATGCACCAGGTGGTCGAGCCGTCGCCGCCCTCGGCCTCGCGCGCGAACGAGGTGCCTCCCCAAGATTGCACGTCGATGCCCAAATGCCGCGCGTACCAGGCGCGCAGCGCAGGCGCGTCTTTCGCTTGGAAGAAGATGCCGCCGATGCCCGTGATTCGCTTCATGAAGCCTCCGGCGGCGCAGTGTAGGTCACGCGGGAGCGAAGGGAGCGTCCATCGACCTTCGACGTTCGAGCGCGTCCGCGCGACCTTGCGCCTACGCGAGCGAGAGGAACTTTCGCTGGAGGGTCTTGGTCTCGGTGGCGAAGCGCACCGTGACCTTGGCTTCGTCGCCCTGGCCGTCGACCTTCTCGATGACGCCCGGACCGAACTTCTTGTGATTGACCTGGGCCCCCTCGGAGAAGCTCGGCTGCACGGGCGCGGGCTCGACCTCGGGCAAGAGCGCGTCGAAGAGCTCGATCATGCGATTGGCTTCGTTGGCCTTCAAAAACCAGAGCATCTTGGCCAGGTCTCGTGGGGTGTTGCCGGCTTCGTCCTTGGCCAACGGGTCGAAGCCTCTCGAGAGCACGAGCTCCACGATGGGAAGGGACGTCGAGCACACGGCGAAGTGCAGGAGCGTCACGCCCCCCACCCAGCCGTTCTGGGCGGCGTACGTCCCGCGGTGCTCGGCCAACGTCGACGCCGGCACCGCCTCGATGGCCGCGGTGGCCAGGTCGAGCTCTCCGGTGGAAATGGCGAATTCCGCCGTGGAGGCGCTCTCGGCGCGGCCGCCGTGCGCGACGACTCGGTCAATCGCGGTGCGGTCTTTGGGGGCGAGGAACAGGGCGACGATTTCGCGCGTCTGCGTGGCGTCGCGACGGGTGGACAGCTTCGCGAGATGCTCGGCGTCGAGACACCGCCGCGCGTGAATGAGATGATTGGCAAGGATACCCGAGGCCAGCTCGGCGCCTCCAATCTCGAGCAATCGCTCGAGCATGTTCAGACCGACCTTCTTCTGGCGCTCGTCTTGGTATTGAAACCGATCGGCGAGAGCGCTCGCGGCGAGGACGAGATCGCCAATCGGGGGCTCGGCCCGCAACGACGCGTCCAAGGCCTCGAGGTCCAGGTTCCGCACGGCCACCAAGACCGGCGGTGGCACCCACTCGGGCGCAGGCTCGGCCGGCATCGCGTCCGCGCGCGCGTAGACCCCGACCGTGGGCAAGTCCCGATGCGCATGGTGGACGCGGGTGATCTCGGCGAGCGCCTCACGCCCGAGAGCACGGTAGGCGCCGGTCAAGAGACGCGTGCAATCCTCGCGCGTCGCGTCGCGGTCGGCGTGGTGGAGCTCGAGACCGATCACCAGGGCGAGCCCGGGCTTGCCCGCTTCGAGCTCGGTCTCGGCGCGCGCGATCCATCGACGCACGTCCTCCGCGTGAGCATCGTCGACGTAGTGCTTCCATCGCGCGTATCCGGTCGGGAGCTCCGGAGGCATGGAAAAATCGGGGACGTACGCGCCGATGCCGCCATGGGCGAGCTCGATGCGCCCGGCGGGCGGGAGCGCGATGCCCTCTTCGACGCGCGCGCGCTCTTCGTGGACTCGGAGGGCGTCCAGGTACCCGACCATGGCGCGCACGCGGCGTTTGTCGTCGGCGTCCAGCCCGTCCCGCTCCGCCACTTTCGCGCGAATGGAGGCCAGCAGCGTCTTCTGCTCGGCGCGAATCACGCCGTCGTCTCGTGCGTAGCCGTGCCCGACCAGCGTGGGGAGCTCGTTCGGGTCGTCGTAGACGAGCCCCCAATGGCTCCCGTCGCCGTCCCCGCTGATCATGGTCACGAATTCGGGTGGGTCCGCGCGAAAGCGGCACTCGAGGCGCGCGTCGAGCGTGGCGATCCGCTCGGGCTCGTCCGGGGCGAGCCACCGAAACCACTCCGAGAAGCCGAAGAGACTGCACGGGCAGAGCGCACGCTCTTCCGCCGAGAGGCCGAGAAAAAAGGCGGCCGCGTAGAGAACGTGCCGTGGCAGGCGCATCCCGTAGATGTCGTGGAAGCGGCGTGCGACCTCGGGGAAGCGTCCTTCTGCCGTGGCGAGCGCAGCGGCTCGTGTTTCGCGCGCAGCGCGTCCGTCCAGAGGCAGGTCGAGCTCGAGGGTCATGGGTCCATTTTACGTCGAACCCGGACGTCGTCTTCCTCGGCGACGCGTCCTCATCGGCTACGGATACCCCGTGAGCACCGTGCACGCGGCGCCGATCGTCGCGCTCGTGAGGTTGGCGACGAGCGACCACACGAGCGGGCGACGCACGCCGAGCCGCTTCAAGTAGAGCGCCTCCACGCCGATGGCGAACGACTCGGACGTCACCGCGTAGAGCACGACTCGCAGGACGAAGCGCGCGTCGACCACCGTATGACCGGGCACGTAGTACGGCTGCGCGACCACGAGAGCGAGCAACGCCGGAAGAACCACCGCCGCGAACGGATGCGTGATCGCCGAGGCGCCGAACGCCGCGAGGGGCCGCTTTTTCAGAGGTCCCGCGAGGTAAATCGGCATCTCCACCGCTTGGGTGGCGACGAACGCGATCGCGTAACGAAGGGGAAAATCGGGGGTCATCGGGGCCACGTCTTCGCGCGAACGCGCGCGCACCCGAGCGCGCGACGTGCCGCGCCTCGTCTCACGACGCCGACGAGGCTCCCGGCGGCTGGCGCAGAATGAAGCCGTTGCCGTCGAGGTCCTCGAACGTCGCGTAGCGCCCCCACGGTTCCTCTCGGATCTCGGACAGCGTGAGACCGCGCCCGGTCAGGAGCGCACGCTCGGCCTCGATATCGGCGGTGTTGAGCATCACGCCCTGCAGACCTCCGGGCTTCATGC
Source organism: Polyangiaceae bacterium (assembly GCA_965225775.1). Classification (GTDB taxonomy): domain Bacteria; phylum Myxococcota_A; class Polyangia; order Polyangiales; family Polyangiaceae; genus JAAFHV01. Next base: position 2,053,914 of record OZ245328.1, read on the forward strand.
GCTCGAACCAGGTGACGAGCGCGAGGGTGACCGACTGCCCCTTCGGCGCGACTTGAATCCACGTCATGCCGGGTCCCATGGGCGACTCACGGATCAGCTCGAACCCGAGCACGTCGAGGTAGAACGCCTTGGCGCGTTGAGGATCGGAGACGGGAACCGAGACGATCTCGAAGCCGACGATGGACATGGGAAGACTCCTTAGCGTTGAAAAAGGGACCGCGTGGGCGAGGCGCCAGCGAGGCCGCACCAAAGCAGGGACGCGCGCGCTCGGCCAGTCACGATGTCGGCGCGAAGGCTTTCGTGTCCGCGGGCTCGGTGGCGGGCTTCTTTCCGATGCCCTCGCACGCCCACACGGCGAGCACCGCGAGCTCGAGGTAGCCGTGGAAGAACGCGCTCTGCAGGTAGGCGATACGCGCGTGCGCCAGCGAGACGACGCCCCACACCACGAACACCACGAAGCCGCTCCCGAAGAAGGCGCAGCCCCAGGGCGTCAGGTCGCGCACCAGCGCGCGGGCCGACTGGGTGAACGAGCGCGGACGGGGCGAAGGGCGATCGAGCTCGGGCACCAAACGCAGCCACACCACGTAGTGCGCGGCCTGCGCGAACGCGAAGAACACGACCCCGCGCACCGCCCACGAGGGATCGGCGAGAGGAGCGATTTGCCCGGCCAACGTGCCCACGTCGAGCTCGATCGGGGCACGTGACGGCAAAAGTCCGCCTGCCCACACGAGCGCTTCGAGCCCGTAGGGCGTGAGTAAGAAAGCGGCGAGCACGGCGAAGAGCACGAGCGGCAGGTACGCTCTTTTTCCCGACGATCCGAGCGCTTCGGAGCTTCGTCGGTCTCGCTCGCGCGCATGAACGAAGAGCCCGAAAAACAGGATGGCCACTAGGTTGTGCGCTTGGGCGTAGACGAGATCGGCCGTGGTTCCGAAGTGCCACGCGACCGCGAACAGCAGCGCGATGCACGAGCCCACGAGCGCACGTCGCGAGAGGCTCGCGCGCGAGAAGGCCGTCGCCAGCAGCGCGCCCACCAACGCGCCGCGCAGCCCGAAGCCGAGCGCGGCGCCCACGATCGAAAGCACGACCGCCGCGTAGAGCGAGAGGCGGCGCGTGTAGTCGCGACGGACCACCAAGTAGCGCACGTCCGAGAGCACGTGCGGGACCCCGAGCACGACCGTGCCGAGGCCGATGGTCCACGAGGGAAACGCGAGCGCGCCCACGAACGCGAACACGAGCCCCATCACGCCGAAGAGCGCGACGCGGCTTTCTCGCGTGACGATGAGCGGACGCGCGCCCTTCCCGATGGCACGCACGAGCGAACGACGCGCGAAGTCGAGCGCACGAAGCGGCGCGAGGAGGCTCGCGCGGCCGGTCCGAGACTTCCGCCCGACGCCCTGACGTTCACGCGCGCTCGGCGCTCCGCGCTCGGGAGAGTCGGAGATCGAGGCGCGCGTCGGGTCCGGAATCAGCGGGCTTACCGGAGTCGACCGGAGGCGACGCATCCGGCGTGGTGGCGGAGCCGCTGCCCTTGGGCGCTGCTGCGTCGACGACCGGCTCGGGCGGGACCGGATTGCCGCCGCCGAGACACATGTCGCGATTGACCGAGAGAGCGCTCAGAACGGCCAAAAAGCCATAGCGTGCCGCGAACCAAGAAGTCATGACGAGACGCTAGCAGAGCGTCTTGCGAGCGGCATCTTATGGCTGGCTTACCGGGAGGAGCTCACGGCCCCGACGCTCGAGGAGCTGCCACGTCCACCTGCTCCGCGCTGCTGCTCCCCGTGGTCGCCCCGACGCTCGGCGAAGGTGGCACGAGCCCCAAGAGACGCGCCGCCTCTTCGGTTCCAATTTTGGCCTTCGCCATGCGGGACAAGAGCGCATGGGCCAAGGTCTTGGCCACGCTGGGCAAAACGTCGGCGGACTCGGCGGCGCGCAAGATGGCGACCTCGATTTGCACGCGACGAGCCTCGGGGTCGACTGGTGCGACCAGCGGCGCGGCGCGCAAGGCGGGAGCGAGGGCATCGGCCAGCTCGGGAGAGCTCGCCCGGAGAAGCTGCACGATCGCCCGTGTCTTCGCGGGAGGCGGCGACACCGCGCCGTTCTCCCAGCGTGAGATCGCGATGGACGTGCGCCCGAGCTTCCGTCCGAACGCGGCCTGCGAGAGGCCGAGGGCGCGACGCGCGCGTCGAATGGCCGCGGCGATATCGGCGCGCGAGGGCTCCTTCACGGAGGTGTCGAGGAGACCGTTCGTTCGCTCCTGCCCCCTGCTCGACCGTCGCTTGGTTCGTCTCGTTCGCATCGATTGTTCCCCCACCACCCGGCCAGTACCTGGGCCCTCGACCGGCTTCGGTCGCTTCGCTCGGGATGCCCGAGCCTATTCGGAGGCCGATACTACGCCGAAAGAGGCTCGAATCGACACGAACATATCACGTAGGGACACGGATATATCTCAAGAGCACACGCATGTAGCTCGGGAGAGCGCCCATACGGAGACAGAAGGCTCGCATGGTCACCCAAGAAGCGCCGTTCAGGTAGCGGGCGACACGCACTTATCACGGAATGGCTCGGTCGCTCGTAGGAACGGTCGCACCACGCGTTCGTATCCGACGCGAACGCGTCTGGGGAATTCCCACTCAGCTTCGCGTTAGCTGTGAACGCGTCTGGGGAATTCCCACTCAGCTTCGCGTTAGCTGTGAACGCGTCTGGGGGATTCCCACTCGGCTTCGCGGTAGCCGTGAACGCGTCTGGGGAATTCCCACTCGGCTTCGCGGTAGCCGTGAACGCGTCTGGGGAATTCCCACTCGGCTTCGCGTTGGCCGTGAACGCGTCTGGGGCCGGAGTCTCGCGCGCTCGTTACGAAAGCCCCGGTCCGCCCATGAACCAGTCGATCGTGCCCACGAGGAGCGAGTTGACCACCGACACCACGAAGGCCAGAAAAAGCCCGCCCAGAAAGCCGAGCACCGAGCGGCGCGTGCGTGCGTAGTGGATGGGAAGCGCGACCACCCCGAACACCACGAGCGCCGCGTTTCGGCTCGAGACCGGCCACGAGCGGGCGCGCTGCTCGGGCGAGAGGCGACGCTCGTCCCACAGCACCACGGCGAACAGCGCCCCGGTGGTGAACACGAACGACGCCAGAATCTCGAGCACGTCACGCACGCCGCTATCTTACTGCGCGCGTGCGGGGCGTCACGTTATGCGCGTGCCCGGTCGGCATGCCGGTCGAATCCGACGCATCTCCCGAGGCCCGAGCGGTCGACGACTTGGTAAGGTGCGCTCGAGGAGATCCCATGGCCAAGCCTCGTGTCGTTGCCCCCCCGGCGCCCGCCAAAGGCGAGAAGGTCAAAGGACCCGCCTCGTACTTTCCGAGCATCGAGAAGACCTACGGAAAGCCCATCCAGCATTGGCTCGACCTCTCCGTCTCCCTGCTCGAGGAGCACCCGCACATGGCGGCGGTCGGCGTGCTCAAGACCGAGCATGGCTTGGGGCACGGGCACGCCAACGCCCTCGTGGCGTACGTGAAGGCCGCTCTCGCCGAGTGAGCGGGACGTCCGACTTTTCGTGCGACCTCTCGCCCGAGGCGGCTCTTCGCGGCATGGACCTCGTCACCCTCGCTCCTGCCGTGGGCGTCGCCCTCGGGCTCGGCCTCTATTACGCACGCAACGCGAAGAGCGGGGTCGCGCTCGAAGCGCGGATCCGAGAGGAGCTCGCGAAGGCCCGGACGTCCGGCGGCGAGCCCTTGCCGCTCCCTGCCCTCGTGCGGCACATCGGCCTCTCCGATGGCTTCTTCAATCGCGGCAAGGTCATGAGCGTGCTCGCGCCCATGGTCGCCTCGGGTGAGGTCCTTCAAGAAGAGCCCGAAGGCACCACGGTGAAGAACCGACTCGAGGTTCTCCGCTTCCGCCTGCGGTAGAGCGCCTGCCCTCCAGAGGGACGCGATACATTTTGGCCTACGCGCTCCTCCTCCACGATAGACTGTCGGATGGAACTTCCCTTCCTTCACGAGGTCTTCATGAAGCGCTTTCGTCGTCTGGGCGTCTTTTCGTTGGTGGCGGGACTCTCCGCGTTTTTGCTCGCCCCCGGCTGCGGCAGCGAGCCACCCCCCGCCGATCCGGCCGACGGATCGCCCGAGACCGACGCCGTCGCCGATCGCGCGACGCCTCGAGACGCCCGCCCCGTTCCGGACTCCGGCCCGGAAGACGCCTTCACCCCCGACGTGAGGACCGACGCCGATGCCGCGGCCACGTGCCCGGCCCCTCGAGGCTTCTCGGGACCACCCGCGGTCACGACGGGCGGCTGGGCAGTGGAGGTCGTCTTGGCGGACCTGGACGGGGACGGAAAGCCCGACCTCGTCGTGGGGACTCAATCCTCCGACGGAATCGAGGTTTATCGCAACACCGGAGGGGGAACGTTCGCCTTCCTCGAAAAATACCCGCAAGGCTACCGAAGCGACTTTCGAGTCGTGGACGTGAACGGAGACCTACGACCCGACATCGTGATCGCCACCGGCACGGCTCTTCTCAACGGTGGCAATGGCCGATTCCCGACTTCGTTGACGGTCCCCGCCAACGGCAGAGGATTCGCCGTCGGAGAGCTCAATGGGGACGGCAAACCCGACTACGTCTCGTTTCTCGGAACGACGGTTTCCGTCACGGCCTCCCGTGCGACTGGGTTCGCCGACGGAGTGACCTACGAGACGGGAGCTGAGGTCGACACCGTCCAGCTCCGTGATCTCGACGGAAACGGGCGGGCCGACCTCATCATCACTCATCCGACGGAGGGGACAATCAGCGTTCGCCTCGAGGCCTCTGGCCTCTTTCCGAACCAAGTCGACTATCCGATTGGAACCCAGTCGGTCATCGGACTGGGCGACATAGACGGCGACACGAAACCGGACTTGGTGGTCGCCTCGCAAACAGGTTCGGTACGCGTGTATAGGAACAGTGGTTCGGGCACGTTCGGCACGGCTGTCGAGTCTCCAATCCCCCCCGGGTCGGTGGGCGGGGTGACCATCGGAGACCTGACCGGGGACGGCAAGGGCGACGTGGTCTTGACCGGATACCTCGACGAAGTTGCACGTATATTCAAGGGCGACGGCACGGGCTCGTTGGGAATGATTGCCGACTACCCGACCGGCCATTACCCCTCCACCGTGGCAATCGGCGACGTCAACAAGGACGGCAAGCCCGACCTCGTATCGGGAGGAAGGATGTCTCGAGCCGTCTTCGTTCGACTCAATGACGGAACCGGCAAGCCCTCACTACCCGAGCTGCTCCCCACGGCGAACCCCACCTATAAGCTTCTCTCCGTCGACGTGAACGGCGATCGGAGGCCGGACATCGTTGCGTCGCAGCCCGACAGCGACTCGCTCCGCGTATTTCTCAATACCGGCACCGGATTCGCGGCGGGAGTCGACTACACCGTCGCCGCCAAGCCCAACGCGCTAGCCGCAGGCGACTTCGACGGCGATGGGGACTTGGACATCGCATGCACGAGCGCGTCGAGCCCAATCGTCAGCGTCCTTCTGAACGATGGCGGGGGGACATTCTCCCCACGATCGGATTACGCTACGGCGACACTCGCGGTTGCCGCTTCCGCTGCCGACTTCGACGGAGACGGGAAAGCGGACTTGGCGATTGTCGGCCGTTCGCGAACCTTCTCGATCTTGACCAGCATGGGAATCGGCACGTTTCCCGTCCACACCGACCAAACGACCGATAGTGACGCACTCGGCATCGCAACGGGGGATGTCACGGGCGACGGGAAGGCCGATGTCGTGCTCACGACCGAGACGAGCAGCCTGCTGGCGATCTACGCGAATAGTGGCACCGGAACCTTCCCGAGCAAGACCACGCTAGCGGTCAACTATGGGCCTCACGACGTCGTTTTGAACGATCTCGATGGCGACGGAAGACTCGACATCGTGGTGCGCGCACAGAGCTACCCCAGCGTGAGCGTCTTTCTCAATGCAGGCAGAGGTAGCTTCCCCGTGCGGACGCCGTACTCGAACATCGACTACACGGCAGGTCTGGCCGTCGCCGACTTCACCGGGGACGGCATCAAGGACATCGCCGTCGGAGCCCTCTACTCGTCGAGTATCCGCCTGCTCACCGGCACGGGAGCCGGCAAGTTCGTCGACGGGCCGAGCTACCCCATGAGCCCCAGCGTCTCCCTCACCGCCGCGGACTTCGATGGCGACGGCAAGATCGACCTGGCGAGCCCTTGGACCCGAGGCGTTCTCGTGGGGAGAAACTCGCTCGATTGGTGCCGGTGAGGGGAACGCTCGGCGTCGCTTCCGGGAGACGCGGGCCTTCACACCTCCATCGACATCTGGAACGAGGGCAAAACGAGCGCGACGGTCACGTTCTCGAACTGACCTGCGCTCGTCGAGAGCTGGCTCGGCAAGGGGGTGAGAGCGTGTGCCTTCGCGCACGGTCGAGATGCAGGCCCCTATCCAGAGCGCCCCGCGACCCGCCCGCGACGCACGCCCACCTTGCGTGCACGTGCCCGTGCGCGTGTCGTGACCGAGGTCGAAGCGCTCCGTGCCGGGGGAGACTCAGGTGTCACGTGCTTGCGGCAGAACCTTCCGTAGGGCCGTCGCGTGCTCTCGCGCTACGCTCGATCGCGAAGTCGGCACGACCGCACGTTCCCCCGGTCACGCCGAGTAACCAGCGGGCGCGTTCACGGTTACCATCCGGTTGCCAGCGCGAGCTCGCTCCCCCTCGAGATTCCGCCGCGTATTTCAGCCTTTTTTCGCTCCTGCTCGTGGCACGTCGTTCGCTTGGGCGGGCGCGGAGGTTCACTCGACGTCGATGCTCGATCCGGTCGTGCTCACCCATCCTCGGTACGAATCGCTGGGCCTCGTGGGGCGTGGCGGACAAGGTGCCGTCTTGCGCGTACGGGATCGCGAGGCCGAGGCCCTCCCGCTCGTCGCGAAGGTGTGGACGCGCGGTGGGGCCTTCGCCGACGAAGCACGAGCCGAGTTCGCGTTGCTCGCCCGGGTGCGCTCTCCGTGCCTGGCCATGGCGCACGATCTCGCCTTCGACGTCCGAACCCGAGCTCCCTTTTTGGTGGAAGAGCTGGTGGTGGGCAAAGACCTCCGCGAGGTGCTCGCCGACCTCGTAGTGCTCGCCCGCGAAGCTCCGGCCGAGGCCAATCAATCGCTCGCCACCTGCCTCGCCGATCTCTTCGTCGCGCTCGGCACGCTCCATCGATCCGGCTTCCTGCACGGCGACCTCAAGCCGTGTCACGTGCGCTTCCGAAACGCCTCGCCGGTCACCGCGAGCCGCGCGAAGGCCTGGCCGGTCCTGCTCGACCTCGGGTGCGCCCTGCCCCTCGCCGGCGCGGTCGCGGAGGTCGATGGCCCGAGCCTCGGGCTCACCCGCAAATACGCGGCGCCCGAGCTCTTGCGAGGCTCATCGAAGTCCGCCTGCACCGATCTGTTCGCGCTGGGAGCTTCGGTACGTGACGGCCTCGGAGGCCGCGCGAGTTGGGTCGAGCCGGCCGTGTCCGACTTGCTCGAGAAGCTCACCGCAGACGACCCTTCGCACCGGCCCGAAGACACGGAGGCTGCCCTGGAAGAGCTGGGCCGCGCGGTCGCGTTGCGCAGCCACGTGCGCGCCTTCGTCCCCTCTTCGGTGCCGGGCGCGTGGGGGCGCGAGGCCGAGCTCTCGGCCGTCCTGTCCGCGCGCGGCGTGCTCTACGTCTCGGGCGAGCCCGGCATCGGCAAGAGCCACCTGCTGCGCGAAGCTGCCGTGCGCGCGAAGCTCGCGGGCCGACAAGTGCGTCTGCTTCGGTATCCGGACGTGCCGGCCGCGACCACACGCGAGCTCGTGGCAGCGCTGCGCAGCGGCTCGTTTCCCATGCTCCACGACGACTCTCCGGATGCGACGCCGCTCGTCCTGATCGACGGTCTGGACGAAGCTCCACAAGAGGTCTACTCGGCGCTCGACGCCTTACGCTGCTCACGCCTCGCCCGGCCGCTCGGCCCCGCCTTGGTGGCCGCGGCGCGCACCGTCCCGAAGGGTTCCGAGAGCCTCATGCTGGGCCCGCTCGACGAGACCGCCATCGACGAGCTCGCGCGCTCGCTGGGGCTCGCCGGTGCGGCGCGTGTCCTCGCCAAAGAGGCAGCCCGAGGGCGTCCGGATTGGGTGGTCGCGGCGGCCGGCCACGCGCCGCTCGCGCTCGAGGCCGTCGTGGCAGCGGCGGCCGGACTCCCGGAAGAGGCCAAAGATGCCCTGCATGCGATTGCCGCGCTGGGCGGCTCCCTCGTGGCTTCGGCGATCCCGCTCTCGACTTCGGCGCGGCGAGCGCTGCTCGCCTCGGGGCTCGTGGCCATCGAAGGACGGCTTCCGCGCACCTACCTGCTCTTCGCGCGTCACACGGCTCCGGAGGTGGCGCGCGCCCTCGCCACGGACGCGCGCGTGCAGAAGACGGCCGCGACGGCGCACGACCTCCGCGACCCGAACCCGCGCGCGCTGCTCGACTTCGCGACCTCGTCGTCGATCGATCCCGAGACGCGCGCACGGCTGCTCGTGCACACGAGCGAGCTCGCGCACCGCGCGGGCGCCACCGCGGTCGAGATCGAGGCGCTCCTCGCGCTCTCGGCGAGCTCCGAGACCCGAACGGACGCCGTCCTCGTGCGCGCCGAACGCCTCCTGCGAGACGCCGGACGCGCTGCAGCCTATCCGACGGTCGCCACCTGGCTCGAAGAAGCGAGCGCGAAAAACCCCGCCCTCGGCCCGCTGGCCAGGCGTCGCGCGGCCGAAGCGTGCGCGCGTGCGGCCGATCACGCGCGCGCCGTCACGCTCGCGGAAGAGTCACGAACGCTCGCGGTCGCGTGCGGCTCCGCCTTCGACCAAGCCGCAGCGCTGGCTACCCTGGGCGCGATCGCGCTCTACCGCGCCGACTCGAACGCGGCCGAAGAGGCCCTCACCCGCGCCGACGAGCTCTTCCGTACGCTCGAACACGACGACCGCGAAGAGCGCGCCAAGCTGGCCCACAACCGCGCCGTCTGCGCCATGTACCGCGGCGAACATGCTCGCGCGAAGGACCTGCTCTCGTTCGCGCTGGCCGAGAAGCGCAGCCTCGGTGACCGCGCGGGCAGCCGAGCCTGCCTGCTCAACCTGGGCATCGTGCTGCACAAACTGGGAGATTTCGACGCCGCGGAGGCTGCGCTCGACGAGGCCATCGCTCTGGCGCTCTCGCTCGATCAGGCTCAAGGACGAGCGTGGTGCCTGGGGGCTCGGGCCGAGGTCGCGCTCGCACGTGGGGACCTGACGCGCGCCGCGCGTGCCCTGGCGGAGGCGCGTGCGTTGGGAGATGCGGTGCCCGTGCCGGTGCGCGCGGACTTGCATCTGATCGAAGCCGAGCTCGCCCTGCGGGCCTTCGATCCGGCCTCGGTCGCCCGCGCGCTCGGCGAGCTCGATCCGGAGTTACGCACGCGCGATGCCCTGGTAGACGCGCGGGCTCTCGCGATCGAAGCCGAGGCCGAGCTCGGCCGTGGGCGCCGTAAGCTTGCCGCCCGCATCGGCCTCCGCGCCGTGAAACGCGCGCGCGACGCGCGGATTTCCCACCTCGAAGGAAGAGCATGGGGCATCTTTCGAGAGGCACGCATGAAAGGTCCGCCGCGCAGCCTGCTCGCTTGGCTCGACACCACCGCCGGCTCGACCGACCGAGCGTCCTCGGAACGCGCGCTCTTGGCTGCCCTGGTCACGGCGACCGGGGCCGAGCGTGCCTTCTTGGTGCACGTCGACGCGCGCTCGAGCGCGCCGCTTCGAGTGAGCGGTCTCGACTCGGAGGGCCTCGCGATCGGCGAGCCCGAGCGCCGCGTCGATGCCGCCGAGCTTCGCTCCATCGCCGCCGAATCCACGGGCGCGCCGCGCGTGCTTCGTCCGAAAGCCGACAAGGGCTCACGAATCGTCGCAGCTCGCGCGGGCTCGGGAGCCGAGCCTTCCACCCTCGTCCTTCTGGTCGAGCACCGCTTCGCCAAAGGATGCTTCGACGACCTCGCCGACTCGGACATGCTCGCGTTCGCATCGGCCGCGGCCATCGCGGCGCGCCTCGGCTCCGCGAGCGCGAAGCCGTCGCCCCTCGCCGAGTCTCCCGTCGCGGTGAACGCGTCCCCACTCGCCTCACCGCACGAACACGCGCGCGAACACGAGCACGGTCGCGAACACGAGACCGGACCCGATCACGCGCGCGCGCCCGAAGAAACCACCTATTTTCCAGCCTCGAGCGGCGTCTCGTTCCCGAGCATCGTGGGGCGCAGTCTCGCGCTCGAGCGCGCCAAGGCTCGCCTCGCCGTGGCCGCCAAGAGCGATCTGCCGGTGCTCCTCACCGGCGAGACGGGCACCGGAAAAGAGGTCTTCGCGCAAGAGCTACACCGCGCGAGCGCGCGCGCCAAGGGCCCCTTCGTCGCGGTCAACTGCGGTGCCGTCCCGGAGAACCTCTTCGAGTCGGAGCTCTTCGGTCACGCGCGCGGCGCGTACACCGGCGCCGACCGCGCGCGGGCAGGCCTGCTCGCCACGGCCGAGCGTGGGACGCTCTTCTTGGACGAGATCGGCGAGCTGGCCCCTCCGAGGCAAGCCGCCCTCCTGCGCGTGCTCGAGACGCGGCGCTACCGTCCCGTCGGCGGAGACGAAGAACGCGCCTTCGACGTGCGGATCGTCGCGGCCACCAATCGGGACCTCCAGGCCGAGGTGGACCACGGACGCTTCCGTCGTGACCTGCTTTACCGGCTCGACGTCTTGAAGATCGACATTCCCCCGCTGCGCGACCGTCGGGAAGACATTCGGCCCTTGATCGACCACTTCGTGAAGCGGTCGGCCCATCCGCTCGAGATCGCGGAAGATGCGCGCGCGACCCTCGAAGCTCATGCGTGGCCGGGGAACGTGCGCGAGCTCGAGCACGAGATCGCGAGGCTCCTCTCGCTCGGCGTGCGGCGCGTCGGCCGAAGCGCGCTCACGCGACGAACCCGCGAAGGTGCGGCCTCGGCGAGCGCGGCCGAGAAGAGCCCCGCGCGGCCCGACCTTCCCCGAGCCGACGCCGAACGAAGAGCCCTCGAAGCGGCGCTGGCTGCCGAACGAGGGAACCTGACCCATACGGCGAAAGCGCTCGGGCTGACCCGCCAAGGCCTCAAGAAACGAATGGTCCGCCTCGGACTGCGGCCGAAGAAAGAAGACGCATCATGACGAGCTCGCTCCTGCACCGCGTCCACGACCGGCGACGTCTGCGTGCCCGGCGTGCGCTCGCGTTCGTCTCTCTCTTCGCCCTCACGAGCGCGTGCACGCCGAGCAAGAGCCAAGCGATCCCCGACGCGTCGGAGCCACTCGACGCCGGTGCGATCTCGGCCTGCACGAGCCGAGCGTCCACGGTGCACGAGACGTTGAAGTCGACACTCGATCAAAATCCCCTCGACACGCTCGGCTACGTGCCGTTCGCCGAAGACGGGTGCGGTCTCGTGTACGTCTCGAGCTCGGGAAAGCTCACCCGTCTCGACTTCGAGACCGGCGCTCGCGAAGAGCTCGAAAAGGGCTCGCGACCTTCGGCCCGCGACGGCGTGGTGGCCTGGGAGGCGACCGACGAGACCGGGCGCGGCGTGGTGCGGGTGCGTATCGGACGAGCCGCGCCCATCACCGTTCCCGGCACGTACAAAAAGGCGTTCGAGCCACGCGTGGGCCCGGACGCGGTGGTCTTCACGTTCACGAACGGCGACCCCGGCCGCGACGACGCGGACCTGGACGTGGCGCTCTACACCCCCAGCACCGGAGCGGTCACCGTCATCGCCGAGGGGCCCGGTCAACAGCGCTTCGCGTCGGTCTCGCGCGGGCACGTCGCCTACACGGACTTCTCGGAAGACCCGACCGGTACCTTTTCGCTCACCGAAGCACGCAACGCGGACGTGGTGGTCGTGGACCGCGCGACACGCGTCGCGACAAGGCGCGCCGCCGAGGGGAAACAAGCCTTTCCGTTGCTCGACGACGACGGCTTCGTGCTCTACACGGACTTCGGCGCCATCCATCCCGAGCCCAAGTTCGAGGGCGGCTACGCCTTCAAGCTGGGCAAGCTCGATACGCCGGTCTCGCTCGACCGGGTGGTGCACGCAGGCTCGCGCGTGACGTCGAGCATTCCGTGGGTTCAACCCTCGCTCGCCCACGGATACGTCACGTGGATCGAAGCCGACCGTACGCTCCTGCGACGATCGGTCGCGCTCGCCGAGGCCCCGCGCGAGATCGGAACCTCCCCGACCGGCTTCGTCGGCGTGGTCGACGGCGCCCTCGCCGCGTTCGTCGCCTCGCGCACGCAATCGAGCGGCCCGACCGAGATCGTGGTGGAGGCGCAGAAGCGCTGAAATCCTCGCACTTCGCGGTAAGCTCGCGCACATGAGCCGCGACGTGATTCGGTGGGGCATCGTCGGGCCGGGCCGCATCGCCGAGAAGGTCGCCGCGGACTTCACGCTCTTGCCCTCCGCGAAGCTCGCCGCGGTCGCGTCACGCTCGGTCGAGCGCGCCCGCGCGTTCGCCCTACGCCACGGCATCGAGACGTCGCGCGCCTACGGCAGCTACGCCGAGCTCTTCGCGGACGACACCGTCGACGTCGTGTACCTCGCCACGCCGAATCCGCACCACCACCGACTCGCCCTGGAAGCCCTCGAGGCCGGAAAACACCTGGTCGTCGAAAAGCCGTTCACCGTGACCTACGAGGGCGCACACGAGGTGGTCGCCCGCGCGAAGAGCTCGGGACGCTTCGTGATGGAAGGCATGTGGACCCGCTTTCAGCCGGCCGTGCAGAGGGTGCGTGAGCTGGTCCGTGAAGGCGCCATCGGTGAGCTGCGCGGCCTTCAGGTCGACCTCGGCATCCAGGCGCCGAGCGACGCGCACGATCGCTTTTTCTCCAAGGAATTGGGCGGCGGGGCGCTGTTCGATCTGGGCGTCTACGCCGTTTCTTTCGCGCAGATGCTGTTCGGAGACGAGAGCGAGCTGTCCGTGCAAGGGTCCGTCGCACCGACCGGCGTCGAAGCCGAGGCGGCGCTCCTCCTCGGGTATCCGGGCGGACGCCGCGCGCAAATCATGGTCTCGCTCGTCACGGCCACTCCGGGGGCGGCGCGGATCTTCGGGAGCGAGGGCCATCTCGACGTGCTCCCGCGTTTCCACCATCCGAACGACCTCGTGCTGCATCGAAATGGACGCTCGCCCGAGGCGCTCGCGGTCCCCGCGCGAGGTCGAGGCTACGTGCACGAGCTCGAGCACGTCACCGAGGCCGTGCGCGAGGGACGACACGAGAGCGACGTGATGCCCCTCTCGGATACGCTCGCGGTGATGCGCGTGCTGGGCCGCGCGTGCAACGAGCTCGGGATCCGCCACGACGAAGCGTAGGTGCGTGACTTGCGCGGTCGAACGCGTCGCGCGCTCAGTCTTGTGCGGCGCGCTCGCCGATGATGCAGAACCCGTTTCCGAACGGGTCGGAGCAGAAGGCCGCCGGCATCGGCCCTTGGTCTCGATAGACCTGCTCGACCTGCCCACCTTCCGAGCGCACGCGCTCGACGGCCTCCTCGAAGTCGTGAACATGAAGGTCCAGATGAACCGGAGTCCAGTGCGCCACGGGCAGCCAACACGCACCGCTGCCGGTGAGCCCGTGAAGCCTGACGACCGGCGGCTTTGGGCCACCACTTCGCAGATAGTGCACGCTCGTGCCGTTCGCCTGGCAGGTCGCGCTCGTCCAGCTCGTCGCGGACGCTCGCGAGCCGACTCCGCTCACCGCCGAATGCTCCCGTGCGGAGTTCCTTCGCCGTAGCCGGCCGCGGTCTGCACGCCCACCACCGCGCGCTCGTGCACCTCGTCCACCGTGCGAGCTCCGACGTAGGTGAAGGCCGACTGCACGCCGGTGATGATGTCCACGAGCAGCGCGCCTACGCTCTCTTGGCCCTCGCGGATGTAGATGCGCGACGAGGAGATTCCCTCGCGAAAGAAGCCCTTTTTGGCGCGTTCGAAGGGATCGTGGTCGGCCGTGCGCTCGCTCACCGCACGTCCGCTGGCCATGCCGTAGTTCTCCTTGAAGAGCAGGCCGTCTTTGTCTTCTTTCACGTCGCCCGGGCTCTCGTAGGTGCCGGCGAGGGCGGTGCCCACCATGACGCGAGCGGCGCCCGCGGCGAGATAGAGCGCCACGTCGCGCGGGTGCTTCACGCCGCCGTCGGCCCACACGTGTTTGCCCATGGCGCGCGCTTCTCGTGCGCACGCAAGCACCGAGCTGAACGTGGGCCGCCCCGCGCCGGTCTGCATACGCGTCGTGCACATGGCGCCCGGCCCCACGTTGACCTTCACCACGTCGGCCCCCGCTTCGAGCAGCGCGCGCGTGCCCTCGGCGGTGCACACGTTGCCGGCCACCAGCGGCACGGCATCGCCCACCACGGCCTTCACCGCTCGCAGGGTCTCGAGCATGCGGCGCTGGTGGCCGTGCGCGGTGTCGATCACCAGCACCTCGACGCCGATTTCGAGCAGCTTCTTCGCGCTGTCGGCGGCGGTGGAGGAGATGCCGATCGCCGCGCCCACCATGAGCGCCCCGGTCTTGCCGAGCGAGGGTCGCAAAAGCTCGAGCCTCACGGCGTCGTCGCGGGTGAGCACGCCCACGAGCCTGCCCGCGTCGTCCAGCACGGGCGCCGCCTTCACGCGCGCTTCCTCCATGAGCAAGAAGGCCTCACGATTGGAAAGCCCGGCCCGAATGGAGACCAAGCGCTGCGACATGAGGCGCGAAGCTCGTGTGTATTGGTCGCGGTCGCGGAGGTCGGCCTGAGTGACGATGCCGAGCGGGCGGCGCTCGTCGTCCACCACGACCACGAGATCGTGCGACCGCTTGCGGATGATGCCCTGCACGTCGCGCAGGGTCGCCCTCGGCGACACGGAAAGCGATGTGTCGTACCGAGGATCGGCCGAGTGGATGTGGTTGACGATGCGCTCCACCGTGTCGAGCGCCATGTCCTGGGGCAGAATTCCGAGTCCCCCGAAGCGAGCCATGGTCTCGGCCATACGCTTGCCGGTGACCGCATTCATGTTGGCCGAGACCACGGGGTGCGAGCCCCCTGCGAAATCGGGCGGCGTCAGGTCGGTCTCGAGACGAGAAGCCCCGTCGAAATAGCCAGGGGTGAGGAACACGTCCTCGGTCGAGAGCTCGAGCTCTTCGTCGCGGCTGGGATGCAGAAAGCGCATGGGCCCACGCTACCAGTGCGGGGATGGGATTGGGGTGCGGGTCGATCCCGTGGTGCGAGCTGCTCACCGTGGGGCGTACTTCCAACCACCCGCGCCAAACGTTTGGCTTCGGTGTAGGTTGCGAGCCGTGGCACGACGCGATCCGCACTCCTACACCGACGATACCCAACCCCTCACGCGGTCCTTCGACTGGAACGCCCGGGTCGACTTCGACACGCGGGTGCTCACCTGTGCGGTCACGCTCACGTTCGCGGAGCCTGCGGCGGGCGGGCCGCTCGACTTGGACACGCGAGGGCTCGTCATCGAACGCGTGGAAGACCTCGGCGGTGCCGAGCTTCGGCACGTGCTCCACCCGGTGGACCCCATCCTCGGGCAGCGCCTCGAGATCACCTTGCCGACTGGCGCCACGCACGTCCGCATTCGGTACCGCACGTCGCCCGAGGCCTCGGCCCTGCAATGGCTCGCCCCCGAGCAGACCTTGGGCAAGGTGCGGCCGTACCTTTTTTCGCAATGCCAGGCCATACACGCGCGCAGCGTGCTCCCCTGCCAGGACACTCCCTGGGTGAGGCAGACCTACACGGCCACGCTCGACGTTCCCGTCGAGCTGCGGGGCGTCATGGCGGCGGCCTCACGCGGACGCGAGGAACAAGGTGCACGCGCGCTCGAGCGCTTCGAGATGCCCCAGCCCATCCCGCCCTATTTGCTCGCTTTGGCGGTGGGCGATCTGGTCTCGCGCGAGCTCTCCGAGAGATGCCGCGTGTGGGCCGAGCCTGCCCAAATCGACGCAGCGGCGTGGGAGTTCGCGGTGGTGGAAGACCAGCTCCGCGCAGCCGAGCAGCTCTTCGGGCCCTACGATTGGGAGCGCTGCGATTTGCTGGTGATGCCGCCTTCGTTCCCTTACGGAGGAATGGAGAACCCGCGGCTCACCTTCCTCACGCCTTCTCTCCTGGCCGGCGATCGCAGCTTGGTGAGCGTGCTCGCCCACGAGCTTGCGCACTCGTGGACGGGCAATCTGGTGACCAACACCAATGCCGAGCACTTCTGGCTCAACGAGGGCTTCACGGTCTTCGCGGAGCGTCGAATCGTCGAAGCCCTGGAGGGCGAAGAGCTCGGTGCGCTCCACGCGGCGCTCGGCTTCGAGCGACTCATGCAAGCGTTCGAGCAGCACGCAGGTCACCCCGACCTCACACGCCTGCGCACTCACCTCGAGGGCATCGACCCGGACGAGGCGTTCAGCGCCGTCCCGTACGAGAAGGGCTATCTGTTTCTGAAGTCGCTCGAGGCCGCCGCAGGCAAAGAGCGCTTCGACGAGCTGCTCGCCGCCTGGCTGCGGACCCATCGCTTCGGCGCGGCGACCACGGACGACTTCATCGCCCTCATGGAGAGCCAGGAGCCGGGTCTGCTCGCCAAGGTCGACGCGACCGCCTGGATTGACGGCCCGGGGCTTCCCGCGAGCCACTTCGAGCCCCAATCGAAGCGGCTTACGGCGGTGCGCGAGCTCGCGCAAGCCGGCGCCGTTCCCGGGCGCGAAGAGGCGCAATCGTGGACGCCCGCGGAGTGGCAGCTCTACCTCGAGGCCATGCCCAAACCCTCGCCCCAGGACGTGTGCCGCGCCCTCGACGAGACCTACGGCCTCACCGCCCAGAAGAACCTCGAGATTGCCGTCTCCTGGCTCGTGCTCGCCTGCGAGTCCGGCTACGCCCCGGTGCTCCCGCGCGTGGACGAGGTCTTGGGAAGCATCGGCCGAATGAAGTACTTGAAGCCGCTCTACCGCGCTCTCGCCCGCCGCGAGGAGACACGGGCCTTGGCGGTGGAGATCTACGGGAAGTACAAGGGGACGTACCATCCCATTGCGCAGCAGGTGGTGGGCGGGATGTTGGGGTAAGGGCTTGGCCCATCAAGCGATTGGCCGCGTTGATCCCTGACCCCTCCGTCGTGCCACGTGTGCCATGCCCACCGCGCCCCCACCACTTTCCGCATGAACGCAAGGCGCTGCAGCTGGCCCCGAGCTTGCTCTAGCGCGAGCATGCCCAAACACCTGCTTGGACTCTTCGCTTCGCTCGCTCTCGTCGGACTGATCGGATCCACCCCCGGCTGCTCGAGCACCTCCGCTTCGCCCAGCGATGCCGGTGGCTCCCTCGACTCCTTCGGCTGTTGTCCGGACCGGAAACCGGACTGCGGCAACTTGGCGATCGGCGGCCCGAAGAAGTCCGCCGACGACCCCTGCAGCCGCGGCTTCGACGGCGTGATCGCCGACCCAAGCCAGGCTGGGTGGACCCACGCCGTCGACGAATACGGATGCGGCTATTGGTTCCCGCCGCGTGACGCGAAGACCATCACCTGCGGACAAATCGCCCCACGGCCGGTCAAGGACGCCGGTGTCGATGGGAGCGACGCGGGCAACCAAGACGGCGGTGTCGAAGACGCCGGCCCCGACGCCGGTGACGCTGGATCGGATTGAGCTATCCGCTACTCGGGCGGGAAGCGTCGTGAACGGGCCGACCCGTATGCGCACGTGCACCGAACCGACGGACACACGGGAGGCGCCTCCAATCCCCGCCGCACGTAGGTATTGCACGAACGGCACGACACGCGAGCGCCAGGTCACCTGGCCTTCATGTTCCCACCCGGTGCAGCGCATACCCGTGCTCATCGCGGGATCATCGACGAGCTCACCTTCCCCGCCTGCCCGATGCTCCCGCCAGCCGATCGACGAAGCGACGGAGCCACACCGACACCTTTCGTCTCCTCAACAATCACAATCCGCGCTCTTGCACCCTCGGGTTTTGCAATGCGACGGAGAGCACACGCCCTTCGGCGTCGTCACGTCACCGAACGTGCGACGGCAATAGTACCCTTCGGCTTCGCGACAATCGGAGTCGCTCGAGCATTCGCGCAAGCAAGTTCCGGCCGACGAGAGCTCGTTGGTCTGCAAGCATACCGAGCCGCCCGGGCAATCATTCCGAGCGAGCGCGACACCGGCCTTCGGCTCGGCTGGCGCCGTGCAGAAGCTCCTGCAATAGCCACCCGTCCAGGCCTTGTAGCAGGTGGGCACGCCAGGAGCACTCGATTGGCCCGTCGAAGTGCACGCGTCGTCTCCCGAACACGGAGCGCCGGTGTTCGGGCCGATCCCCGCCTCGCCGTCGGCGTCGGGGCGGCCCATCGACGCATCGACCGCGGCGTCGACGACGGGAGCGACGACCGGCCCGGCATCGGACGCGCCCGAGTCCTCCGACGGCGTGTCGACCGGTTCGTCGGACGGCTCCTCGGGAGCGAGGCGCCCGCACGCGACGAGGACGAGGGCGCCTGCCCCGAGCCGAGGCAATGACGATCGCGACATCCCCGCAAGGTGTTCGGCGACGGCTCCATTGTCAAGGACGCGCGCCGGCCCGCTCGCCGACACTCGTCCCCTCGCTTCGTATGGGCCATTCACCCCATAGTCATCGGAGCTCCGACATGCTGCGCCTACCTCACCCGAAGAACGACAAGATCTCCAGCACCCCCAGCACGGTCGCCCCAATCGAGAGCGACTTGCCCTTCCCGTCCACGCCGGCCTCGCGCAGCTTGGCCACTTCTCCACGATCGAAGAAGGTGCCGTGAGCTTGGCAATAGTCGAGGTGCACGCCGAAGAGCGTGGTGGGCGCGAGCCGTGCGCCGCACGCCGGACACGACCTCGGCCGCTCGGACGGCACCGAAATACGTGCCCCCGTATCGAGCTGCTTGGCGATCTGCGAAAACGCTGGATCGGCGTCGGCCGCGCGTAGGGCAAGACTCGCCGCATGGTCGGTCCACAGGCCGCCGCACGCGCCGCAGGCATAGACACCATGGACGGGATGCGCGCGCGTGAGCTCTCCGCCGCAAGCTGGACAGGTCCACATGAGCCGAGAGTATCCGGAAGTGGAAGGTTGCCGTAGGAAAGACGCGCGACGACTTCTTGGGTCAGATCTGGAAACCCTCGTACGCGTGCACCGCAAGCAGATCGAAGCGCGTTCGCGTGAGTGCGCGTTCGCCAACGACGAAGCAGAGGTTCACGGACTCGAGAAAATCGTAGGGGATCGCCTCTCCGGCTTCGAGCCGAAGGAGCATGCGCTCTTCCGGAGCGAGCTTGGCTTCGTTCGGGCGATCGAAACCGAGGAGGCCACTCGCGGGATGCGCCGGCCCACTCTCCCGGGTGAGGTGGAAAAGGGATTCGTGGACCTGCTCGTACGTGGGAGAGCGGGTCAATCCGGGCAACACGTTCGACCACGGCGGAGGGAGAACGAACACCGGCTCGAAATCGACCCCGCGAGCTTTGGGCGGGCGAGCGTGCCTGGGTCGCAACGCCGTGTCGCCCGCCGCCGGAATGAGCGGAGTCTCTGGAGGATAGTGCGAAACGCGAAACGCGAGCTGCCACTCCGAGAGCGGCGTCACGTCATGCCCGGCGAAGAACGAGAGCACGCCGGCACGCGGGAGGAGCTCATGAATGTCGAGCGCCCCGAGGTCCTCGAGCCGCAACTGCGCGACGAAGTCGAACCGATAGCCCTCGCGGATCGGCCACTCGATCCCCTCGGGCAGATCGGGCAATCCGCCCAGCCGCGAAGCCCCCGGCTTCTTGTCGGCCGCAAGCGCGCTGCGCGAGCGAATCGCGATCATGTCACGCCCCGCCGCCATCAGCCCATCGACTTCACCCGCCCCGAACCCTGCCCCCTCGAGCGCATCACGCGCCACCTCGCGCTGCGCGGCATACGCCGCTAGCGCCTCGTCGCGCGACAGGTGCAACCGTCTCGTCATGGTCGCTCAGGTTAGCACTTCGATTGCCCACCCTTGCGTGCAGGCCTCTTCGGGCGGCCCATCGGTCACGAACACGATCCGAAGGCTGAGCTGGGTCCTCCGCGACGAGCCGAAGACGCGCCCGGATTGTTTCCCATCGACGCATCGACCGAGTCACTCCGGACACTCATTCACCTCGACGAGCAAGCACCGGCAAGTGCCGCCGAGAACGCACATACGGGCCGAGCTCCCGCAAGAACGACCGAATGCCGGCAGAAAGCCGGTCGATCTGCGCTGGGCTCGGCGAGCTGCGTGAGTCGGAAGGGCTCGACACGCTGGGTGCTCGGTCGAGCAACGAAGCGATTCGGGCGAGCCACGCACGGCGCCCGGCCTCCTCGCGAGATGGTAGCGGAAGCCCCTCGGCGACCGACAGCAAGAATCCGAGCTCGTGCAGCGGCACGAGGTCCCGAAAGAGCGCGAGGGCACGGGGCGACCATGGCCCTTCGGCACATGCGCTCAGGTGCTCGGTCACCCAGGGTCCGGCGCCGAAGCACGAGTACGTCACGCAACCGCTCATGCCGAGGGCGGGGCGAGCTTCATGGTGAGCGCATCGATACGAGTCCGTGAGGCGCGGACACGGCTCGTCCGCGCGCTTGTCGAAGGAGAACGAAGCGCCTCGGTCGAACGCGAGAGCGACGCAGCACAGCCCGGCGCACCGGTCACAATCGCTCGAGTAGGGTACCTGCGTCTCTCGGCCGGGTCTCATACCGACGAGGCACGGGACCTTGTCCGATGTTGCGTCCGGGCTGAATTTTCGTGGTCCTTGCGCGAAATTACGCCTACCTCACGCAACATTCCCGAGCTCGGCCGGCCATGAGGGAGGAGGCTATTCTTGAAGCGCATGCACGCACGCCGGTCCGCCGAAGGTCTCGACGACGAAACGCTCCGCGAGGAGGCGCGAAGCTCGGACCCTGCCCTCTGCGCATACGAGGCGCGCTGGCGAGCGAGGCTTCGCGCGAGCATGCGCAAAAGGCCTCGCTACTTTCACGTTGCCGGTTTGCCGGGCGACGAAGTCCTCGACGCCCTCGTGCTCGGCCTCGTCGAGCACGTGCGAGGCGCGGGGTGTTCCTCGCCCAATCGTGGCGACGCGGAAGGCGCGCCGAACCGACCGCTCGAGCTGGTCCTCGCCGAGACCACGGTGCGTGAGCTTCGGCGCCGGTTTCGACTCGCGGCGACCCCCGTCGACTTCCGCGAAGTGGTCGTTCAATCGCGCGCCGAGACCCCCGAACAAGCCGTGCTGGATCGCGAGCACGACACGACACGGGAGCGTGCCGCACGACGAGCCGAAGCCGGATTGGACCCGGAGCGGCGCGCCTGGCTCGAGGCGTTTCGACGGAGCGCGAACGACGGGAACTTCTTCGCCGAAAGCGGAAAACCGAACCTCGCCGCCGCGTCGCGCGTCCTCGGCAAACACAGGTCGTCGGCCCTTCGCGCCTATGTCGAGCTAGGCCGCCACTTCCGCCACGCCCGAGACCCGGACGACGACTCGGATCCCCCAGCCCGATAGCTCCTATCGATTGCCGTTCTCGTCTTCGGAGCGGCGACGCAGCCTCGGGGGGAGGACTCCGAGCGCCGGGCTCGCCCGGGTGATGTCCGGGGCTCGCGTCGGGCTCGGGCGCACCTCCCGGCTCGGACGCGTCTCGGTCGACCCGGGTACCACCGTTCTCCCGACGCCTTCGCTCGTCGAGGTCCCCTCGAGCGCGCTCGTCGTGCGCACACGCCTCGAGATCGTTCCGAAGCCGTAGTTCCTTGATAGCGTGAGATCCTGGGGATTGTCGCAGCGCGAAGATCGCGCGCGAGGCCTCGTGGCCAACCAGCACGCATCACGAAAGAAGCGCGGCATGAACGTGACCATCGACGAGTGGAAGTACACCGCGGCCACGCTCGGGCTCGAGCTTTATGGAACGGCGCGCGACTACTCGAGCGGCCTCTCGTTCGACGCCATCGCGAGCGTCACCGAAGAGCCCATCGAAAGCCCGGATCCACGCAATACCAGCATGCGCGGCCGATGGCGCGTACCTGCCGCAGGACGCGCGGTCGACGTGGTGGTTTTGCGCCAGGTCGTCACGCTTCAGAAGAACAGCTACTACTACACCCGCGTCATTGCCCGCATCGACCGTCCCCTGTTCGTCGGCTTGTCGATGCGCTCGCCTCGCCCCATGGACCCACTGTTCGGCGAGGGAAATCCGGTCTCGGGCGTGCAAGAGCTCGACGGGCGATTCTCGTTCGCCGCCGCGTATCCGGCCGAGGCCCATGCCATCCTGCGCCGCGCGGTGACGCCGCCGAACGACGTGGTCGATCACCTGCTCGCGGCGAGTGGCGGTCGGTTCTCCGAGGTGGAGCTCTCCGACACCACGGTCGAGGTGCGGGTCTCGTTCACCGCCGATCCGGCGGCGATCGCCCCCATGCTCGATACCGCGGCCGCGCTCGCCCTGTTGCTCTCCACGAAGAGGCCCGAGCTGCCTCGAAATCCTGCCGAATCTCTGGTGGTCGAGGCGCTGCGGGGATTCGCCTCGAACGCACGCCTCACCTTCGATGCGGACCGGCTCGCAGCGCACGGGCACCGCGGCACGGTCGCGGTCGCGGTGCGCACGGCATGCGAAGAAGGAGCCTTCTTCACCACACTCGCCCTGGTCCCGGCGAAGCCCGAAAATCGTGGCCTCCGCCTCGCGCGCCAAGGCACCTTCCAGTTCGTGGCGTCGTTTTTCGGCTCGCAAGACGTCACCGTCGGCGACGCCGAGCTCGACGAGACGTTCGTGGTGAAGGGCCGAGACAAGCAGGAAATCCAAGCGTTCCTCGCCGCCCATCCGGACGCTCGTCGCGCGCTCTGCGCCCTGGCGCGCGTAGCCGACGTGAAGGTGACCGATCGCGGCCTCACGGTGGAATGGCGCACCGTCCTCGGCGAGCCCGAGCTCACGGCGCTCGTGGCCCAGCTCCCTGCCCTCGTGGGCCTCTTCGATTCCCACGTCGAAGCCGCGCCTTACCGCTGACGGACGCTTCGCCGCGTGACCCATCTGGGTGACATGCGGGCCAGAGGTCCCCGAGACAGGCTGTCGCTTCGGAGGTCCTCCCCATGCTCGGTCGTTCCTTTCTCGTCCTCGCCTCGCTCGGGCTCGTATCGGCAGCCGTTACGGTCGGAGCGTGCAGCAGCACACCGGGCAGCGACGGCACGGACGGCGGCGTCTCCCCGGACGGGAGCGTCCTGCCCACGCTCGACGGAGCCACGGCAGACGGCGGAGCGTGTCCTCCTGCCCCGACCTTGGTGGTGGAGGCGCAAGCCGCGTCGATCGACGTGAGCGGGGACTCGGTGGTGTTCCTCGACCTCGCTGGCGGTGTCGAGTTCTTGAGCACGAACAAGACGCGCTCCATTCGGCGCATCGCCCGTGACGGCAGCGGCGACACCACGCTCTACACGGCCCCCAAAGACCACCAGATCAACGACCAACGAACCGTGGGCGATACGGTCTTTTTCCTCGAGAGCGAGCGGAACGAATTCGGGAGCGAGGCCACGACCCTCTTCTCGCTTCCCCTCACCGGGGGCACGCCCACCGCCCTGGCCAAACACGCCGACCCCGAAGTGGCCGGCGACTTCAATCGATTGGACGCCATTGCGGCCGTCGACGCGGATGCCATCTACGCCATTCGCGGAGGTCCGGCGGTAGGCTTCGGCTCGCTCTGGCGCTTCGCTCGCGCCGGCGGGGCGGAGACCGTCGTCTACCGCGGAAACGTCAATACCAAGCCACAGAAGGTCGGCGCGGACTTCTTCTTCGCCTCGAACGACGTTCCGAGCAACGTTCCGAACACCTATTCGGTCGCCAAAGTACCCTCTGCGGGAGGAGCGCTCACCGCGGTGGGCGGCGCCAAATGCCGCGACGACCTCGTCGCGGGCACCTTCGGGCTCCTGTGCGTGGGTGCGTCCGAAACCGGAGACTCGACCCGAGTTTCACGCTGGGATTTGTCCGGTGCGGGCCACGCCGTCGTTCATGCGTTCTCGGAGAAGGGCTCGCGCAACGCCACCCTCGGCCCCTCGGACGGCGCCGCGGTGTACCTGCATCCCGACGTGAACGCGGGCTCGAGCGCCGACATCGTGAAGGCCCCGTTGGCCGGTGGAGCCTCGAGCGTGGTCGCCTGCGGCAGGCAGCGAATCTTGCGACGCAACGTGGCCGCCGGCTCCAACAACGGAGCGTTCGTCTCCGAGCTCGACATGGTCACGGCCGGGACCGATCTCGTGTGGGTGGAGACCCGCAAAGAATCGGGCGGCGAGGAAAAAACCGGGATCTACCGCACGGCACGCTGACCGACACGCCCGGGTAGGCCCCCGAACGCCTAGCGTGCTCTTCCCGTTTGACGCGCTTCGGCGAGGCTCGTCGAAGGGGCTCGGAGCAGGAAAAACCGTGGTAGGTTCGCGCTTGCCCGAATGAGCGAAGCAGAAAACCAGAGCGGCGGTTCGACCGAGTTCTTTCGAGGAGTGGGCGAGAGCTTCTTCTCCATCGCGGAGACCGCCGGCGGCATGGGCATCTTGCTCGGCAAGGTGTCCTTGCGCGTGGTCACCGGCCGCATCGACGCTTCGGAGCTCTGGAAAAACCTCTACAAAATGGCCGTCAAGTCGCTGCCCATCGTGGTGGTGACCGCGCTCTTCACCGGCGCTATCATGGTGGTGCAGGCCGCGCCCATCGTGAAGCGCTACGGCGCCGAGGGGCTCGTGGGCTGGGGCGCCGGCTTCGGTACGCTGCGCGAGATCGCTCCCTTGCTCACCGCGCTCATGATCTCGGGCCGAGTGGGCGCCAACAACACCGCCGAGCTCGGCACCATGGTCGTGACCGAGCAGTTCGACGCGCTCCGCGTGCTCGCCATCGACCCCATCGCGTTCCTGATCGCGCCGCGCTTCGTGTCGATCGTGCTCACCCTCTTCATGATGACCCTCTTCGCCGACTCGCTCGCCCTCTTCGGCGCCGCGTACACCGGCAAGGGCCTCCTCTCGGTCGAGCCGCGCACGTTCTACAACGGCCTCACCGCCGGTTTGCTCGGCTTCGGCGACGTGGCCAACGGGCTCTTGAAGAGCATCGTGTTCGGCTTCGTGATCGGCCTCTCGAGCTGCCACTTCGGCGTCTCGACCACGGGCGGAGCGCCCGGCGTCGGCCGTAGCGTGAACGCCACGGTGGTGGCCAGCGCCGCCGGCATCTTCGTGCTCGACTACGTCGTGAGCTTCCTCCTCGGCTGATGCCCACCAGGATCCTCCGATGACCGCCGAGAACACCAAAGTCCCCGAGCTCGACGACGACGAAGGCGCACCGGAAGGCTTCTTGGCCACGCTGGGTGCGGCCGGAATCGATCTCTTCCTCGGCGCGCGCGACCTCTATTCGGTCTTCGTTCGAACGCTGTACTACACGGCGCGCGGCAAGAAGGAGCCCGGCTCGACGCTCAACCAGATGTACGAGATCGGGAACAAGTCCTTGTTCTTCCTCACGTGCACGATGGGCTTCATCGGCATGATCCTCGTGTACCAGTCGGGCCTTCAGGCCAAGCGCGTGGTGCCCGACTTCACGCTGCTCGGCGCGACATACCTCGAGCTGCTCGTGCGCGACCTCGCCGCCTCCATCGGCGCGCTCATGCTGGCCACGCGCGTCGGCGCGGGCATCGCCGCCGAAATTGGCAGCATGGTGGTGACCGAACAAGTCGACGCCCTGCGCATGTGCGCCGCCGACCCCATCGATTTTCTGCTCGTGCCGCGCTTCAAGGCCAGCATGGTCATGACCACCGTGCTCATCGTGTGGTCGGGCGCGGTGGCGTTCTGCGCGGGCGCGGTTACCGCCTACGTCGCCTTCGACGTGCCCTTCACCACCTTCTTCAACGCCGTTCTGGTGGACAAGGGCGACCTCACCATCGGACTCACCAAGTGCATCGCCTACGGCGCGGCCATCCCCGTGGTGAGCGGCTACTGCGGCCTCTCCACCTTCGGCGGCTCCGAGGGCGTGGGTTGGGCCACCACCCGCGCCGTGGTGAACACCTCGCTCGCCATCATCATGCTGAACTTCTTCATCTCGGCCGCCGGCTTCATCATCTTCCCCGGGTGAGCGTGATGAGCGATTCCGAGCCTCTTCGTCCTCAAAAGACCGGCATCCAGTTCTTGAACATCAAGAAGTCGTTCGGGCCCAAGCAGGTCTTGAACGACGTCTCCTTCGACGTGAAACAAGGAGAAGTGTTCTTCATCATCGGCGCCTCGGGCGTCGGCAAGAGCGTGCTCATCAAGCACCTCGTAGGCCTTTTGTACCCGGACTCGGGCGAGATCTGGCTCGACGGCGAAGAGGTCTCCAAGTTCGACGAAGTGCAGATGGGCCCGGTGCGGAAGAAGTGCGCCATGGTCTTCCAGCACTCCACGCTGTTCGACAGCATGACGTGCGTGGAGAACCTCGCCCTGCCCTTGCGCAAGCACAAGGCGATGAACCAGAAAGAGGCGCTCGCCGAGGGCAAGCGCCTGCTCCACCAAGTCCACATGCAGGACTTCGCGGACAAGTACCCGTCCGAGCTCGGCGACGGCATGCGCAAGCGCGTGGCCATCGCACGCGCCCTCACCCTCGACCCGCGCTACGTGCTCTTCGACGAGCCCACCACGTCGCTCGACCCGGTGAGCGCGCGCCGCGTGGACAAGCTCATCTACGAGCTCTCGGACACCCTCGGCGTGACCAGCATCGTGGTGAGCCACGACCTCGTCAGCATCTTCAGCATCGCGAAGCGGATCGTCATGCTCTACAAGGGCAAAGTCCGCATGCTGGGCTCGCAAGCCGACTTCCAAGCCTGCGAAGACGGCGTGGTCCATCAATTCATCCGCGGCCACGCCACCGGCCCGATGGAGATGTGACCTCGTCGCGCGACGAGTCGTAGCGTGGACAGAATCGCCCGTCACTCTCGAAGAAGTCGGTGAACACGGTGTCGACGCCCGGCCCGGCCGCGTCGAGAAGGGCCGAGTCGTCGCCGTCATCGCGACGTTCCGCTCCATACGGAAAGCCGTCGCTGACGGATCGTCCATGCCGTCCTCCGCGCCTCGCGGCGTAGCTAAGCGCCTCGAGACCGCTCAACCCGCCGCGAAGAACGCGTCGAGCTCGTCAGTGTCGTCCTCTACGTGCATGAAGCCCCGCTTGGAGAGCGCCTCGAAGAGCTCCGCCACGTCGCGTGCGACGATCCGCGCGTCGTCGATCGTTTCGTAGTCGTAGTTCACGACCCTCGGCCCCCTCTTGCCCGTGTAATCGAGCGCGTAGCGACGGCCGTTGCCGTCGTCGCCGAAGCACACATAGGCCGTGCCATCTCCGGTCTCCTCTACGCTAGGCACGTCGATCGAGACGGTTCCCCAAGGCTCGCCGCCCCACGTCCCCTCGGCGTCGAAGGTCTTCGCCTTGCCCTTCTTGAACTGCCAGGAAAACGCCAGTGTTCCGCCCACCGTCGTGTAGAGCTCGCGAAGGAGCTTGGGGAGCCGATGTCCGATCTCCTTCTCGAGCAGCCGAACCGTGGCCTCGGGAAGCGGCTTCGTCGTCGCGAGTGACTTCACGGCAAAGACACCGGTACGAGCGCGGAGCTGCTGGTCGATGCGTCCGATCCGCTCGACGAGGTCCGAGGCGTTCATGCCTCCCTCCACATCGTGGGTCGAAGCTCGCTGGCACGTCGCCTCGTGCTCTTTTGCTCGTTCATCCGCTCGAGTCTACGCGAGCCCTCCGGCTCCGATGCGACGTTCCACGAACGATCGATGTTCGCGAGATGAGGGTTCTATGCCGCTCGCTTCATCCCGGTCGCCGCGACGAGCGCGCGCGAGAACGGGCGCGACTCGAGGCCGAGCGCGAGCAGCTGAGCCGCCTCCGCTCGCCGCCCGAGTCGCAGGAGTGCCTCGGCTCCCTTGAGATGAACGCGCACGCTCGCGTCGCCGGCCTTCGCACGCATCGACAGCATCGTCGCAGCCGCCGAAAAGTCCCCGTGCCGATGCGCGACGAGGCCGATGACCTCCATCGAGGAAAGCTCGGTCGGATGCTCCATCGCCCGAGTGAGCGCCGACGCCCAGTCACCGGAGTGGAACGTGAGGAACGCCCGGAACGCCTCGCGCTCCGACACGGGCCAAGGCAGGCAGCTCGCCAGCGTCGTTGCCGCACCGTCCTCGCGGAGCCCGATCGCGAGTCGCAGCCACGCGATGACGAAGGGAGTGAAGCGGGCGGGCACCCGCGTCCCCGCGCGAACGAGACCGAGCGCCTCGAGCTCGAGCGCCGAGAGCGCGGTCGCGGCATGCGCGAGTGCCACCTCGTCGCCGTGGGCGAGACCGAAAACGAGCGCGTGGAGCGCCGAGCGTTCACCGAAAGCTAGCAACTGCGTTCGGGCCTCTTCGAGCCGTCCGAGCTTCGCGAGCGCGAACGTCCACATCTCGCTCACGACCTTGGTCTTGTCGCCGAGCTCGGCGCAAGCGGCGTACGCGCCGCTCTGGTAGGCCGCGTTCATGGACGCGGCTACGACGGTGGCCAGACCGGCGCGCTTCATCGCGTCCGAGGCACCACGCCCGCGTCCGAGCGAAGCCTCCGAGAGGCGCACGAGAAGCTCGGCGAGCACGGTATTTTGAGGGTATTTCTTCACCGCCGACAGGAGGAAGTCGCGAGCCTTGACGCTATCTTTGCTCTGCCCCGAGCCAGCCTTCTCCACCATCGCGGCCGCACGCAGCTCCATGCTCCGCTCGAGTCCCGTGGAGCGTGAGGTAAGGTCGTCGGTGGGGTTTCGATCGATCTCGTCCGCGCACCAACGCGCGGTGTCCGCGTCGCCGTCGCGCACCGCGAGCATCCCCATCCGCACCAGGCAATGGATGCGCCCGGCCGAACCGCGCAGGCCTCCTTCGGCGACGACCCAAGCCGTACCGATGTCGTGCTCCGCTTCGTGGATCTCGGAAAGCGCGCTCGCCGACCATGCCGCAAGCTCGTAGCTCGGGGCCTTCTCGAGCACGCGGTCGAACCATGCCGCTGCTGCTTGAAGCTCGCACGCGCCGCGCAGTTCGATGCCCAGGTAGTGCCAATAGCGAGGCTCCTGCGGACTTGCCTCGTGTGCAGCCTGGAGCAAGTCGAGGTTTCGGCGGTGGCGATCTTTGCGCGTCGTCTCTTTCGCGGTGTACCCGTAGTGCACGAGTGACACCGCGGTCGTGTCCTCCATGCGGCCGCCTGCACGCAGGATGCTCGGCGTGACGTCTTCGTGGACGCGGCCTTCGTAGCCGTACCCGTGCCCGTTTCGCACGAGACGCGTCGACATGAGCGTCATCTGTCGTACGCCAGCGTCGTCGATTCCGACCACGGGCATCCGGAAACCGTGCAGATCCGTGTCGCGAAGGAGCGCGGACACGCCGTCACGGAAGTCTTGCGCGAGCTCCTCGTCGGCATCGAGCACCATCATCCAGGTGCCCGTGGCGCACGCGAACGCGTAGTTACGCGCTGCCGAAAAGTCGTTGATCCACGTGAAGTGGAAGACCTTGGCGCCGTGCTCTTCGGCGATCGCCACCGTGCGATCCGTGGACCCGGTATCGACCACGACGAGCTCCGCTTCGCCCCCCGTCATGTTCTTGGCGCTCGCGAGCGCACGCGCGATGACGGACTCCTCGTTCTTCACGATCATGCAAATCGAGAGGAGATAGGGCGGGCTTTCCATGGTGCTGAACACTTGACGGCAGACACCGAAGTCGCTGAAGGGAACCTCGCGAAAACGGCCGGGCGCGTCCTCGCTCTCGACCTCACGGTGCGCCGCGAGTTTCGTACGCCCGACGCCAGTACGAGAGCGGGTCGTATCGGACTCGCTCGGCACGGTGAAGGCGCTCGGACCAGGCGAGGTAGGCCTCGAAGTCGAGCGGCGCCTCGAGGGCTCGAGCCAACACGACGTCGGTCGGACCGGGGACGAGCGCGTGGGCCTCGCACACGGAGCGGAGCGCGACCAGGGCTCGGTGCTCGATCCGAGTCGCGGCGAGCGCGAATGCGTCTCGACCGACCTTGCCGCTCATGGCGTCGCCCCAAGCCTCCGAGAGCGCCTTCGCGTTTCGACGGTTGAGCAACTCGTAGATCACGAGGCCGACCTGATCGACTCCCGAGTAAGCCCCCGAGATCCGAAGCTTCGTGGACTGGGCTTCGGCGAAGCTTCGCGCGCCCGCACGGAGGCGCCCGAGCTCGTACTCGGACGGTTGGCCCGAGCGCGGCAGATCGGCGTCCCATTCGACGCGCGCGAGCTCGGAGGTCTCGCCGAGCTCACGCTCGATCCAGCTCCCGAGCGAGGGTCGTGACTCGAGCACAGTGCGCATGGCAGGCCGATCGGACAGCATGCGCTCGAGCTCGCGCGCCGGAGCGAGCGCGGTCGCGACGACCTCCGACGAACTTGCCATCGCCGAGGGGCTCGCGCGAGCCGAAGCCGTCGGGAAGCCTGTCTCGCGCGGCTCGTTCGCTCCCGAACGCGCCACGACGAGACCCAGGATGACACCCCAGCCGGCGATCCCGGCCGCCAGCACGAAGGGAAGGTAGCGCGCGGCGCGCGAACGAGTCCGCACCTCCGGAACGCCCCTCGGGGCCTGAACTTCCCTCACGCCACCACCGGGCGGTCGAACGCCCAGCGCAGGCTCTTCGGCAGGCGCTCGCGTCCTCCTTCGATGGAAGGTCGCGGCGTGGACAGCGTGTTCCACAGGAGAAAACGCTTCGTCGCGTAGCGCGGCATGGCCAGCATCGCGCGCAGACCGGCGAGCGCCTTGCCGCTGTAGGTGACCTCGCCGCGCGCACCGGTGAGCTTCTTCAGCATGTCCGCGCCCTCGATCGCTTCGGGCGTGGGGTAGCCGTAGCCCTCGCCGCACGCATCCTGAAAGAGGGAAAATCGCGCCTTCTTGGCCAGATCGGGGAAGCGCGGATCACGCGAACGGAGAAAGCGCGCCGTCGCGTGGACGCGCCGCTCGACCACCACACGGTTGCAGACTGCACGTGACGTGATGCGCACGCCGACGACCTCCGTGTCCCAACCGAGGTACGCGACGCCGAGCGCGAGCGCCGCCAAGGTGCCCGAGCTCCCGGTGGGCAGCACGATCACGTCGGGACGCTCGGCCTCTCCGCGCT
This sequence comes from Polyangiaceae bacterium, assembly GCA_965225775.1. Lineage (GTDB taxonomy): Bacteria > Myxococcota_A > Polyangia > Polyangiales > Polyangiaceae > JAAFHV01. Next base: position 2,085,016 of record OZ245328.1, read on the forward strand.
CGACCTGCAGGCCGAGCTCGAGCATGGCGTCGACGTACCCCACGTTGGCGAGCGGCCCGGAGGCCCCCGGAAAGAGGAAGTAGTTGCCCTCCCCTCGCTGCTGCGCGAGCACCGCGCGCACGAAGGTGCCCGCATATCCTCCGCCGTATACGAGCTCCGCACCGGCTGCCGCATACCCCGCGAGCGAGTCTTGGGCGAAACGTGTGAGCGGCTGATCGAAGAGCACGGCGCGCACCGGAAGGCCGAGAGACTTCGCGAAGAGCACGGTGGCCATGACCTGCGTAGAAGCGATGCCCCCCACCGTCACGATGCGCTTTTTTCCCTGCGCGAGGGCCTCTCCGAACACGAGCTCGAACCTGCGCACCTTGTTGCCGCCGTAGAGCGTCGAGACCAAGTCGTCGCGCTTCATGGCCACTCCCTCGCGCCGCCCCAGCCACTCCGCGATGGGCGCGCACGAGTCGATCCCCGTGGGCGTATCCGCGAGCGGAATCCACGGGAGACTGCCCCCGAGGGTCGGAAACGCATCGAACAAGAGCGGCTTACGTCGAGGCGTGGGCGTCACGCCGACGAGCGTACCCGAACTGCGGACCGCGGCGGCGTACCGAGCGCCCGAGCGCGACCTGCGATCACGGGCTCCTCGGAAAATCCCAGGAAGGCGCGGTCGGCCGAGGACCCGACCGGTCGGCCCTCACGACTCGCGTGCGCGCTATCGCGATTCTTCATCCTTTTTTTGGCGCGTGTCGATCCGCGCTCCGACCATTCGTCGCCACGAGGAAGCCACCGAAGGAGTCGGATCATGAAGCGTGTCGCCGTTGCCTATTGGATCACCACCGCCCTCGTGGCCGTCGACTTCATCGCCAGCGGCGGAGCGAGCCTCGCACACGAGCCGACGACCATGGCGGCGATGAGCCACTTCGGCTACCCGGCTTACTTCGTGACGTTGCTCGGGGTGTGGAAGATCCTCGGCGGCATCGTGCTACTCGCCCCCGGCTTCCCGCGCCTCAAGGAGTGGGCCTACGCCGGCATCGTGTTCGACGTGACTGCCGCGGCCGTCTCGATCGTGGCGGTCGGCGATGGCGTACTCGGCGCCCTCGTTCCTCTGCTGTTCCTCGCGCTCACCCTCGCGTCGTGGCGCCTCCGCCCGGAGAGCCGAAAGCTCGGACCGACCACCGCGTCCACGTCGTCCGAAGATGACGTCGCCCACCCCACCGAGCCCACGGCCGCGGGGTGAACCTGGCGAGCAGTCCTGCGATCGATCTCGGTCGTCTTGGACATCATCTGGAACGGGCCACCAGCACACGCCTCAGACGGCAGCTTCCGCCCTCACGAGCGTGATCGCCTTTTCGGGGCACGCGACGACGCACAGCCCACACGCGCGGCACGCCGCCGCGTTCGGCGTGTAGGCGGTCTTTCGCCCGTGGACCATGCTCTTCACCTTGCCGAGCAGCGAGAGCTGGGCAAAGTCGTGGTCGTCGATCCGGCGCACCTCGAAGACGTCGTAGGGGCACACCTCGACGCAGTCGTCTTTGCCCTCGCAGGCACTGCGCTTCACGAGCGGCACGAAGGCGCCCGGAGCCGCTTTGCACTCTTCACCGGGCCTGTCCGGATGGGCCGCCGCACGCTTCGCTTTGGCCGGATTTCGCTTCGTCATGGCGACGAGCATGAAGGCCGCGCCCCGCCCTCGCGAGCAGGTTTACCCAGCTTTTCACGCGAGAGCGGGGGCGGTCGCGCGATAGCTCCCTTCCACCCCACCCTCGCCAGATGGCTTGGACGGGAGAACGACGGCGCAGCGCATCAAGGTCGTTTTCCCGCAGATCTCGGGCACGAGACGCGCAGCGTTGCTCTATAACCGGGAGTCGAACGAGCGCGGATCGGCGCTCACGCGGAGCTTCGTAGAGATGGCAAAAGAGCGTTCCATCGAGGTCAAGGTCGGCATCTTGATCCTCGTTTCGATGGCGATTTTGGCGGCCTTCGTCCTCATCATGGGCGGCCTGTCCTTCGAGAAGACGTACACGCTCTACGTCGACTTCGACAACCCGGGCGGCATGCAGGCGGGCGCGCCGGTGCGCGTGGCCGGCGTGAAGGTCGGCAAGGTGGAAGAGCTTCGTTTCATGGGCGGTCAGGTCGATCCGAAGACCAATCGCCGCACCCTCGTGCGCGCGAAGATCGCCATCGAGAAACGCGTTCAAGACGCCATCCACGACGATGCCGACTTCTACGTCACCACGCAGGGCGTGCTCGGTGAGCAGTTCATGGCGATCGAGCCGGGCAGCCCGCAGAAGCCGGTCCTGCAGGAGAACGCCATCGTGAAGGGCATCGACCCTCCGCGCCTCGACCTCTTCCTCGCCAAGGCCTACGAGCTCTTGGACACGACGATGAACGGCATTCGCAACAACCGCGAGCTCATCTCGGACATCGCCACCAACACCGCTGGCCTCCTCAAGAACCTGAACGGTGTGCTCTCCGAGAACCGCGAGCGCATCAACCGCACGCTCGCCAACTTGGAGGCCCTCTCGGCCGAAGCCAACCAGCTCACCCACGACGTGAAGCTCCGCTACGTCGACAACCCCAAGATCATGCGGACCATCGACAACATCGACAGGCTTTCGCAAGACCTTCAGCGCGACTCCGGGCCTCTCCTCAAGGACGCGAAGGAAGCCATGGCCAACATCAACCGCGTGTCGGCCACCGTCGGCTCGCCGGAAGAGCAAGCCAAGCTCAAGAAGACCTTGGACGAGGTGGCCCAGCTCGCCACCCGCGCCAACGCCACCGCGGCGGATGCCCAAGCCATCGTCACGCACATCAAGAAGGGCGAAGGCACCGTGGGCGCACTCGTCATGGACGAAGCCATCTACGACGACGTGCAGGAGATGGTGCGTGACCTCAAGCACAACCCCTGGAAGTTCCTCTGGAAAGAGTGATCGCCTCGGCGCGTGAGCGCCTGTGAAGGCAAAAGGCTCGGACGTCTCGTCCGGGCCTTTTTCGTTTCACTCGTCCGCAAAACGCTACGCCTCGGCCCGGTCGCGGCGCACGCCTCGGAGCTCGCTCGGACGCAGGCCCGTACGATCCGCCAAGACGCGCCGCAGGGTGACCGAGCTCGCGTAGCCCACCCGCTGCGCGACCTCGTCCACGGAGAGCCGCGTGGTCGAGAGCAGGTGCCGCGCGGCCTCGACACGCACGTGTTGGACGAAGTCGAGCGGCGAGCGACCGGTGGCTTCGTGCATGCGTCGCGCGAGTGTGCGATGGGTCGCGCCCACCGCGCGGGCGAGCTCGGCCATGGGGATGGGACGCGCGAGGTGGGTGCGCACGTAGCGCTCCGCCCGCTCCACGAGCTCCGACCGGTGCGCCGTGTGATGCGCGATGGCGTAGCGAGCCTGGCTCGGGCGTTCGTCGATCACCAGATACCGCGCCACCAGCTCGGCGAGCCGTGGCCCGGAAAAATGCGCCACCAGGCGAAGCACGAGATCGATCTGCGCGAGCGCGGCTCCCGCCGTGAAGACGCGCCCCGACTCGACCACCATGCGCTGCTCGTCCACGTCGACCGCGGGCCTTCGTCGTCGCAGCTCGGACGCGAGCCACCAGGTGGTGGCCGCGGTAAGGCCGTCGAGGAGGCCCGCCTCGGCCAGCACGAACACCCCCGAGCACGAGCTCGCGAAGCGCGTCTTCTTGCGTGCGAACGTGCCCAGCCAGGCGAGCGCCGCGCGCACGTCGCGCCTCGTGAAGAGCGACGCGATCTCGTCCGGGCTCGCCATGCCCATGCCCGGGAGCACCACGAGGTCGGTACGTACGCAGGCCTCGAAGCTCGTATCGGGACGCACGGAGAGGCCTCCCCCGGTGGTCACGGACCTCGAGGAAGACCCGGCCCCCACGAGCTCCACCACGAACGGCTCGGGCTCGGACAAGAGCGTGCGCGCGATGCGGTTGGCCGCCGCGAACGCATCCAGCGTGACCGCCAAGCTCGACGAGCTCACCCCCTCGAGCACCACCACCGAGACCCGGACCGGCATTGTCCAAAAGTAGCCGAACGATGTCTTTTTCGCCACGCGCGACGCCCTTCGCGTCGCCCTACCTTCGAGACATGCCCTACCTCGTCCTCACGCTACAAGCCGGTGATTTTCACTCTTCGACGCACGACGAGCTCGCCCGCGAGATCACGCGCGTGGCCGCCGACGCCGAACGCATTCCGCCCGATGCCGCGCGCCGTACGTCCACCCTGGTGCAGCTCGTCGAGGTGCCTCGCGGCGCGCTCTACTCGGCGGGCGCGCGCGAGCCGCTCGAGCTCGTGCGCTTCGTCGCGGTACAGGCGTTCGTGCCTCGCGACGTGCTCGATCCCCCGAAGCGCGCCGAGCTCGTGGCGGGCGTGGACGCGGTCCTGCGCGAGCTCGGGAAGCGCGAAGGACCTCGCGGCGCTCTGCCCGTCATGACCTCGGTCGTGATCACCGAAGTCGACCACGGCCACTGGGGCGTGCTCGGCCGGATCTCGTGGCTCGCGGACTTCGCCGCGCGCGCGGGTTACCAGCACCTCACGAGCCTCGTGGGCCCGCCGACGTCGCCCTGAGCCAAACCACCGGCCCGCGCGAAATGTCACCCGCGCGCTCCGAACGAGACGACGAAGCGAAACGAAAAAGGCCTCGCCCGGGAAGGACGAGGCCTCTTCGTGTTCGCTCCGTGGCGATCTCGAGGGGAGACGCGACGGCCGGACGTGGAGAAGAACTACTTCTTCTCTTTCTCTTCCGGGGTCTTCTTCTTGGGCATGAACACGTGGTCGATGAGGCCGTATTCCTTGGCCGAGATCGAGCTCATGTAGAAGTCGCGGTCGATGTCCTTCTGGATCTGCTCGCGGGTCTTGCCCGTGGCGTTCGCGAGGATGTCCGTCAAGGTGTCCTTGAGGAGCTTCACCTCGCGAGCCTGGATCTCGATGTCGGTCACCTGGCCACGCGCGCCGCCGTGCGGCTGGTGGATCATGATGCGGGCGTTGGGGAGAGCCGAGCGGCTTCCCTTCTGACCGGCGGCGAGAAGCACCGCGCCCATCGAGGCGGCCATGCCGATGCAGGCCGTGGACACCGGGCAGCGCACGTACTGCATGGTGTCGAAGATCGCGAGACCGCTGTACACCACCCCGCCAGGCGAGTTGATGTAGATCATGATCTCCTTGTCGGGGTCTTCGCTCTCGAGGAAGAGCAGCTGCGCCACGACCGCGTTCGCCACATCGTCGTCGATGGGCGTTCCGAGGAAGATGATCCGGTCTTTCAGGAGGCGGCTGAAAATGTCCCAGCTGCGCTCGCCACGGTGCGTGGTCTCGACCACGTAGGGGGTGAAGGCGCGGCTGCGCTCGATTTCGCCCGCGTGGGCCTCGAGGTACTGGATCGCTTGGGTGCGGTTCTCGGGACGCTTCGCCATGTCTTCTTAACGCCTTTCGCTTGGCCACATGAAGAAGGCCCGCCGGGGAAATTCAGGAAATCCTCTGACGGGCCACTTCGTTTCGAGCTCTCTATCGGAGCGGGAGAGCCCCGCTTACTTGGCTTCGGCTGCTGCTTCGGCCTTTTCCTCGGCCTTGGCTGCCGGGGCCGGAGGATCGCCGTCGACAATCTTGGACTTGCTCTCGATAAAGTCCAGGATCTTGTCTTCGAGAATCATGCCGACCAAAATGTCGCGCTTCGACTTTTCGCGGTACTCGACGCGCAGCTTGGCGACGTTCTTGCCGGTCTCGGCGGCGAGCTCGGCGAGGCCCTTCTCGAGGTCGTCGTCGTTGACCTGGAATTTGTGGGCCTTGGCGATGCCGGCCATGATGAGGCCCGCGCGGACCTTGCGCTCCGCGTCGGCGAGGACGGCGCGGCCGAGCTCTTCGGCCTGCTCCTGGGTGAAGCGCTGGCCGAGGCGGCGCGCCTGCATCGCGAGCTCCTGCTGGAGCATCTGCGCCTGCTGGATGACCAGCGAGGGCGGCACTTCGCAGGGGTTCTGCTCGTTGAGCTTCTGGACGATCTGCTCGGCGACGGCGGTCTCACTGCGCTCTTTCGCCATCTTCTCGAGCTTCGAGTGGATGTCGGCGCGGAGCTCGACCACGGTGCCGAAGTTTCCGACGTCCTTCGCGAGCTCGTCGTCAACGGCGGGGAGCTCGCGCTCCTTGATGTCGGTCACCTTGACCGCGAACTTGCCGGTCTTGCCCTGGAAGTCCTTGCGGGGGTGGTTTTCCTGGAACTTCGCCTCGACGTCGAACGCGTCGCCGCTGTTCTTGCCGACGAGGGCGGTGTCGAGCTCGGGGAGGGCCTGGCCGGCGCCGAGCTCGAGCTGGATGCCCTGGCCGCCGCCGTCCTTCACTTCTTTTCCGTCGAGCGAGAGCGTGAAGTCGATGGTGACCACGTCACCCGACTTGGCCGCGCGGGCGGGCTCGGGGGTCTTCAGCGTGGCGTGACGGAGGCGGAGCGCCTCGATCTGCTCGTCGACCGCGCTGTCGGCCACTTCGACCTTCGGGCGGAAGAGCTCGAAGCCCTCGAATTTCACTTCCGCGAGCTCGGGCTGCACTTCCATGCGCGCCTTGAACGTGAAGGGCGAATCCGAAGCGACTTTGCTCGCGTCGACCACGGTGGGCTGGCTCACCGGGTTGACGTTCTGCGACGAGAGCGCCTGCGGGAGCGTCGTGTTCACGAGGTTCTGCGCGACGTCGTTCTCGACCTGCGCGCCGAAGAGGGTCTTCAAGACCGGGCGCGGGGCTTTGCCAGGGCGGAAGCCCTTGACATGGGCCTTCTTGGAAAGGCTCGAGTAGACGCGCTCGACTTCGGCTTTGACCGTGTCGGCGGGAACGTCGATTTGGAGCTCGAGAACGACCTGGGAGATGCGCGAGACTGTGACTTGCATGAGGGACCGGCACCATACGTTTTGGCGCCTTCCCGTCAAGGGCGGTGTGGACCGCCCGGTGCCTTTTTCACCTCGGTCGTTCCGAAAGGCGGTCTCGAGGAGGGTGAGGCGTGCGCGCTCGGGCCTCGTCCGTCACGCCCCTCGGGCGGACGCGACGCGGCCAAGCGCGTCGCCAACGGAGGAAGCGGAGGCGGAATCGTGGGGTGCACGACCGGCGGAAGCGCCTCGACGTACCCGGCGCGCCTCGCCCACATGACCACCTCGGCGGTCTGCTTGCGGATGCTCGAGCTCTTCGTGCGGCTCGCCACGAGCTCACCCGCCACGCGCAGCGCCTCGCCCGGATAGGCCACGAAGGCGCACGCCACAGCGTCGTGCGCGTTGTACTCGCCTTCGTAGGCGTTTCTTGCCGCCTCGAGGATGCGCTTTCGTGGGTACGCACCGGCTTTGGCGCGCAGGAGCCGCGCGAGCTTGGTCACACGAGAGGGCGTCTTTCCGTGCACCACCGGCTCCCCGGGAAACCCCAGGGCAATCTCCTCGAGCCACGAAACGAGCGGCTCGCCCACGTGAGGCACGGGTCCTTCGGGCAGCCACGAGCCGGACAAAAACGCACACGCGGCGTTCGCTTCGTGGTCACCGCCGAGCCTACGCACGAGCCCTTCGCGGAGCTCGGGACCGGCCACGCTCGCCCCCAACAGACACGCCACCGGCGACACCGTGGCGAGGTACGCGAAGAGCCCCCATCCGAACGTCACGTCGAGCGCGACGTAGTCGCAGTCGCGTGGGCGGAGACTCGGCAGCTTGGCCAGCGCGGCCTCGTCGAGCAAGAGGTCCAAAGGTCTCGCGCTCCCTCGGGCGTCAGCGACGCTTGATCATGGCGCGCATGGTGAAGCGGAAGGCCCCGATGGCGCCGCCTACGAGGCCGATGAAGAGCGACTTTTCGAGCGGCTCACGGAGAAAGAAATACATGCCGCAGAAGCCGAAGGTGGCCAACACGGCCCCCACCACGATCGCCTCTTTTTGGAAGGGCGACGGAGGAGGAGGAGCGACCTTGAGCGCGCTCGCGTTCGTCTCGGGCCGAGCGCTCTTCGCGGCGCTCTCGGCTGGTTCGTCGGGCGGGCTCATGAGCCGCGGAAGATGCCCCGCCCTGCCCTCGGACGCACGAAAAATAGACGTGCGGTCGAGAGCGGGCGCCGAAAAAAAGTTGCCCCCGACCGAGAGGCGTCGGTCGAGGGCGGGAGGTCCGGGAGGACCAAGTCGAGAACGTTGCTCCCGACCGAGAGGCGTCGGTCGAGAGCGGAGAAACGGGTCCGGGAGGACCAAAGCAAGCAGGCAAAGAAGTCGAATCGAAGCGGCGCGGGCCACGCGGCGCACGAGCGCACGTGCCGACGCGAAAGGCGGTCGACGGTCAGTCGTCCTCGGTTTCCATCAGGTCCGGGTCGTACTCGTCGTGCGTGTCGTCGAAGAGCATGTCCGAGCTCTCGAACGTGGTCTCCTGCATCAAATCTTCGTACGTGAGGCCGACCCGAAAGCCCGGGCGCAGCTCTTCGCGGTGGAAGTCTTCGATCGATCGGTAGTGCTTCGGGACGGACATGGTGGCGGATTCCTCCAACGGGAACGAGTACGAGGACGAAGAGCTCGGGGATTCGGAAGCCGAGCGCACGAAGGCCCGTTCACGCCAATGAAGGCGCGTGCGCGGGCCTGGGAGGCTCGGGTGATGCGTTCGCGTGTCGGCCGTTCGGCCGAGGACGCGGAACCCGGAGGCGAGAGGCCTCGGGTGAGGTCAGGTTCGGTCGCGTTCTTTCGCGCGCCGCACGCTCTCGAGCGAAACCACCTCGGCGTCGCGAACGACGAGAGGCTTGGCACGCGTCACGAAGTACCCGCGCAGAATCCGGGAGACGGCGGGGTCTTCATCGAGAACGAGGGCTTGGGAAAGAAGTCGCGGCATGGGGATTGGGTCTTGCGGTACGCCTCGCGGCGACTCACGTTCACCTACATCTGCTCACACCGTACACGAGGGTTCGGGGATGCCCAAAAAAAGGGATTGCATTTCCTCTGCCCGTCCCTCGCCCATCGTCGGTTCGTGCGATGCTCCGCGTGCGGATCGGGCGCTCGAGCGGCACGCGATCCGTGAGGGCTCGCGGCGTTCGGGAGCGCCTGCGTGAGCCGGCTTCGCGCACGTGGCGACCGCGCGGATCCGCCCGCGAGGACCCGGGCGCGGTTTCGTCCTCGCACTCGTGGGCCGGAAACGATACAGAGGGAGCCGCATCGAATGGCCGCGAAGAAAAAAGCCGAGGACCGGACCCAACTCCGGAAGAGCAGCGGCGGCGCCCGTGTCGTCGCGGTGGTGAACCAAAAGGGCGGCGTCGGAAAGACGACCACCTCGGTGAACCTTGCCGCGAGCTTGGCCGCGGCCGAAGCCAAGACCTTGCTGCTCGACATGGACCCGCAGGGCAACGCAAGCTCGGGCGTGGGCGTGCGCTCGGGAACGCGTGAACGCACCGTCTACGACGCGCTCATCGGGCGTACCTCCCTCGCCGAGGTGGTGGTAGCGACCGACGTGCCCAACCTGTTCCTCGCGCCGGCCACGCAAGACTTGGTCGCCGCCGAAATCGAGCTCGTCGACGACCCCGAGCGCGCGCATAAGCTCCGCAACGCCATCGCGCCGCACCTGTCCGAGTACGACTACATCTTGGTCGACTGCCCGCCCTCGCTCGGATTGCTCACGGTGAACGCGCTCGCCGCCGCCACTAGCGTGCTCGTGCCGCTCCAGTGCGAGTACTACGCGCTCGAAGGGCTCACCCACCTGATGGCCACGCTCGATCGCCTGAAGAACGGCATCAACCCGAGCCTCACGGTGGAAGGCATCGTGCTCACGATGTTCGACCCGCGGAACAACCTCGCCCACCAGGTGGCCGACGAGGTGAAGAAGCACTTCTTCGTGTTCGACGCGGTCATCCCGCGCAACATTCGTCTGTCCGAGGCGCCCTCGCACGGAAAGCCCGTGCTCCTCTACGACGCCGCCTCCAAGGGCTCGCAAGGTTATCTCGCGCTCGCTCGCGAGATGCTCGACCGCGACACCAAGACCTCGAGCGAAGCCTCCGCCACGGTATCCGAATGAGCAGCCCGCCCGACAAGCGCCGCGCCCTCGGACGCGGACTCGACGCCCTCCTCCCCGCCGCGCAAGCTCCCGCCAAAGTCACGTCTACCTACGGCGACAAGAGCGTCTTCTCCTGCGCGATCGACAAGATCGTCGCGCAGAAGGGCCAGCCTCGTCGTCACTTCGACGGCGAGAAGCTCGACGAGCTCGCCGCGTCGATCCGAGCGCACGGGCTCATCGAGCCCATCGCCGTGCGCCGCGCGCCGGGACAAGAAGGCGTCTTCGAGATCATCGCCGGTGAGCGCCGCTTCCGCGCCAGCCAGCGCGCCGGGCTCAAAGAAGTCCTGGTGGTGGTGAAGGACGTCTCCCCCGAGGCCGCCTTCGAGCTTGCCATCATCGAGAACGTGCAGCGCGAGGACCTGAACCCGGTCGAGCTCGCCGAGGCGCTCGATCGCCTCGTGAAAGAGCACGGCTACACGCAGGACTCGCTCGGCGAGCGGCTCGGGAAGAACCGCACCACCATCGCCAACTCGCTGCGCCTCTTGAAGCTTCCGGTCGAAGTGCGCGACAAGATCGTGACCGGCGAGCTCACCGAAGGCCACGGCCGCGCCCTGCTCGGCGCCGAAGATCCGAAGCTCCTCGGGGAGCTCGCGCAAAAGGTCATCCGCGGCAAGCTCAACGTCCGCAAGACCGAAGCGTTGGTCCGCGACGCGCGCGACAAAAAGGCCGGCAAAAAGACCGAAAAAGAGCTGGCCGCGGACAAGAGCCCGGCCGTGCGCGACCTCGAGACACGCCTCTCGCGTGCGCTCGGCGCCAAGGTGCTCGTGAAGGACACCGGCAACAAGGGCGAGATCGTGATCCCGTACGCCGACCTCGACGCACTCGACCGCATCCTCGCCAAGATCGGCTGAGCCTGCGTCGAGCACGTCGCGTTTTTCGCGTTTCGCGTCGGACGCGCGTCAGCAGTGGCCTCGTGAGGCTGCGTAGAGCAGCAGCACGACCAGCTTCACGCCGATGAGCACGAAACGAACCGTGGCCATATTGCTCCCTCCGCCGCTCTGACCAGCGCGAAAATCCGGGATCTCGTGGTCGGCGAGCGGTCGATCGTCCCAGGTGGCCGCGGGCTTCCGAGAGGGGCTCGGCGCTTTGGGCGGAGAAACGACCACCGAGGTGGTGGGTGACGCCAAGACGGCGTTCGTGATGGCCACCACGAACGCCGCGGCGTGAGGCGCAGGCAGCGCGCTTCGCTGGGCCGTGCTCACGGCCGCTTCGGAGGCAGGCCCGTGATTCACGTGCAGCGTGGTCGCGCCTTCGACGCGCCACTCGCCGAGCACCGGCTCCCCCAGATCGCTCTTTTCGAGCACGAAGTAGCGCAGCCCGCCGCTCGCTTCACGGACGAACGCCGCGAAGTAGCCGTGCGTCGCTTCGAGCGGTGCAGGCAGCGTGACCATACGCACGTCGGCCGGACCGAGCGGCATCACCGGGTGCCACGCGAGCTCGGGAGGCACGGGCGTCCCCTCGCCCGCGGCTTCGTGGAAACGCAGCTCGAGGTAACCGGCCGCGCCGGTTCCGTTGACGAGCCCCCAGGTGACCGCGCCACCGCCGACGTCACGTGGGAGAACCTTGTGAGCGAAGGCGTACGCGGCTCCCGGCGGAAGTGCGCTCATTTGAAGAGCCAGACTTCCTCACGAGCGCCGGTGCGCACACGAGAGACGTAGCGCGCAGGCCAGACCGAGGTGCCGTAGGTGGTCTGCCCTTTGCGCTCGGACCACGAGGCCACGTCGCCCTGGAACGCGACCTCGGCCCCGTCGCTTTTGCATACACGCGTGTCCTCGAAAAGGACCGGGCCCACAGTGCCGAGGCGACCGCCTTTGTAGTCCATGATCCGCGTGGCCTGCCCCACCACCCGGCGCACGTGGCTCTTCGCCACCGTGAGACCGTCGACGCGCACGAAGTCGATGCTGTCGCCGGTGCTCGATTTCATCGAAATCGGGCGTCCGTCCTTGTTGAGGTAGACCTTGTCGCCCACGAGGCGCGCGACGAGCTTGGTGCTCTTGCCCGGGAGCACGCGCTCGGTTTCGTCGGCGAACCAGAAGCTCTGGCCGCGGCGCATGTACGGCAAATACCGGCGCGGCTTCTCGGCCGTGCCGTTGCCCTTCTGGAACGCGAGACCCACTTCCATGTCGAGGGAGGCCTCGTCACCGAAGCCGAAGTAGATCCAGGGTGTGCCCTGCGTGGCCTCGTCGCCCGTGTAGTCGGGCACGGTGAGCGTGGTGGTGATGCAGCCGTAGCCGGCGGGCGTGGTCTCGCGCAGAAAGGCACCGGTGTTTCCGCCGTTGTACTTGAGCGCCTCTTCGGCCGACTCGCCTTCGGTCGGCACGACCTCTTCCGCGGTGCTCGAGCAGTGCGCGAGCCACGGAGTTGCGAAGACGAGACCCACGAGCAGGAGTGCGCGCCGCATCGACCCAAGATACCCGTGGTTCGGGGAGCGGCCACCCGAAAGAACTTCAGTTCCCTTGGCGACGCCCGCCTCCGCCAGCCCCACCACCGCCCCCTCCGCGGCCACCGAAGCCACCTTGAAGCGGCTCGTCGGTGGGGCGCACCACGCGTCGATCGGCGCACATTTCAGGGGCCCACGCGAGACGCTTGGCTTCTTCGGGCCCTAGTCTTTTCGCGAGGTCGGCCTCGAAGGCCTGGGTCTCGTGGGTCATGGCCGCGAGCAGACGCGTCATGGGGTCGGACGGGTCCTTCTCGGGTGGGCGTTTGCCGGCGTTTATCTCGGCGGTGGTCACGATGGCGCTCTTGGCGGCCTCCGGGCTCTGGCGCCGACCGGCGTTCAAGATGGCGTCGATGCAGGTGTCCGCGCCCACTTTGTCGAGCACGTCGGGCGAGCCGAGCACCTTGCCGCAGAGAGGGCGCACCTCCGCGAGCATGCGCTTGTTCGACTCGGCATAGGCCGCGCGAATCGTCTCGCCGTCGTCGGGAGAGAGCCCGAGCCTGTCGAGTGTGGCTTCGTTCGGCTTCCATGGCGTGTCACGGACACAGGGCATGCGCACGCGCAGGGTGGCCGACTCGGCCATACGCTCCCAGTCTTCTTTGGTGGGCTCGCCGCGTGGTCCGCGCCGGCCGCCGTCGCGATCGCGACGCCCACGAGGCTCGTCCGCCGAAGGCGCTTCCGCGTCGACCTGCGCGGTCGGCACGGGAGGCTGACCGAGCTCGACCAAGCGACGGTCGCACTCCGCGATCTGCGCGACCAAACGCGCGTTGGCCTCGGCGAGCACGCCGTCCGGGCTCGAGCTCGAGCTCGGCGAAGGCTCCGCACTCGCCTCGGTCTTCGCGGGTGCAGGTCGAGTGGCCGCGAACGTGACCGCGCTCCCCGAAACGAGGCCCACCACGACGCCCAAGGCGATCTTCAGGTTCGGATGCATCGAGAGGTCTCCTTCACCGAGCTTCGGACGATAGTCATCGCACGACGGTGCAGCCGGTGCACGGTCGTCCGGGTGCGGGCCGCAGCTCTCGAACGACTCAGAGCCCGCGCACGGCGAGCACGACGATGCGAGCCACTTGGGTGCTGCTCGAGTTGTCGTCGGAGGTGACGAAGAGCACACGGCGCCCATCGGGCAAGAGCGGTCCGAGCGCGAGCGCCTCGTAGTTGTCGAGCAGCGGATTGTCTTGTTTTCCCGGATGCGTGCAGGTTACACATTCTATCTTACCGAGGTCCGAGAGCAGAACCTTGGGCAGTACGGTCACGTCGGCCGGGAGCTTCGGGAGGTCTCCGAGCTCGCTCGTGGAAGCGAGATCGACCAGGAAAAGCCGCACCGTGTTGCCGAAGTCCGACTGGTACCCGCGCTCGAGCACGAGCACACGATCGTCCGAGATCGCGAGCACCTCGGAGACACCCATGTCGCCTCCCGTGCCGGCCCCGAGCGGCTCGGTGCGGTACGCGAACGTGTGAAAAGCCCCGTCCGGCAGGTCGCGCTTCACCAGGCGAACCACGGTGCCCGCACTCTTGCTCGGCCCGGCTCCGTCCGGGAGCAGCGCTTGTTCGTTGGCGAAGAAGAGTGACTTTCCGGAGGGCGAAGCCGAAAGGGCCTCGATGCCCTTGTTGCCGGAGCGCTGCTCGGAGAACACGGCGGGCAGCGTCACCTGGCCGAGCGCACGCCCCTCGAGATCGAAGCGCTCGAGCGTGGGCACGGTCTCTTCGCTGAGCACGAAGAGCTCGCTCCCCACGCGTGCGATGCCCTCCCCGTCCCACCCGGTCCTCGCGCGGCCCGTGAGCGGCCCAGGCGCGGTCGCCGTGACGCTCGAGAAGTCTTCGCTCACCACGAACGGCAAGATCCCCGGCCCCGTGTCCTGCACGGCGAGCAGCGTGCGCGACGCTTCGTCGTACACGGTGCCCGAGAGCGCACGTGTGCCCGGGCTTCGCGGCAGATCGACGTGCGCGAGCAGGGCCACCTCGAGGCTTCCCGCACTCGCGTCCACGCCCGAGTCCACCTGCGTCCCCGCGTCCGGCAGGGGCTCGGCGGTCGGCGAGGACGGCTCGGACGACGCCGAGCACGCCAGGAGCGAAGCTTGCGCCGCGAACCACACGATCGAGGGAAAATGACGGGAGATCTTCACGTGGTCGTCCTCGCGCTCGCGCCTTCAAATGTCGAAATCGAGGACCCACTCCTCGCGCTGCCCGGTCACCGGGCGCACCGTGAGCTCGGGCGGCTTCACCGCCACGCGCGTGGTCGGAGGCACGCTCTTCGTGACGAACACCGAGCCGCCGATGAGCGTGCCCCTGCCGATGACCGTACTCCCACCGAGCACCGTGGCGTTCGCGTAGATGGTGACGTCGTCCTCGACGGTGGGGTGCCGCTTCACGTTGCGGATCACGTTGCCTTCCGCATCGCGCGGGTGCGAAAGCGCGCCCAGCGTGACGCCCTGGTAGAGCTTCACGCCGTCGCCGATGATGCTGGTCTCCCCCACGACCACGCCGGTCGCGTGGTCGACGAAGAAGCGCCGGCCGATCTTGGCGCCCGGGTGGATGTCGCAACCGGTCTTCGCGTGCGCCCACTCGCTCATGATGCGGGGCATGAGCGGGACGCCCATCTCCCACAGCTCGTGCGCCAGGCGATACACCGCGATGGCCAAGAAGCCGGGGTACGCGAGCACGATCTCGTCGAGGCCTTGGGCGGCCGGATCGCCGTCCAGCGCCGCCTGCATGTCTTCGATGAGCATGCCGCGCAGCTCGGGCAGCTTGGCGAGCACCATGCTGGCGAGCTTCTTCGCGTGGGCCGAGCAGTCGTCGAAGCCGCCTTGCCCGTCGCTCTCGGCGGCGTGGCACAAGCACTGCTCGATCTGGCGCGCGAGCTTGTCTCGAAGGTCTACGAGCAGCGTGCCGACCACGTGCGAGACGTTCTCGTCGGTGACCTCTTGGCGCCCGTAGTAGCCCGGGAAGAAGACCGCGAGAGTGAGATCCAAGATCTCCACGATCTCGGCCTTGGAAGGCAAAAATCGCCTATTTTTGCGGTGTCCGCGAGGGTCGTCGCGGTAGCTTCGAACGAGCGTGGCGACGAGCGTATCGAGCTCGGGCGTGGACATGCCTCGCTCCTAGCGCATTTTCAGGCCCCGGTCTGCGCAGCAAGACGAAGCCCGCGTCCTCGACCTCGAAGGAGAGCGAAGAGCGCGGGCCGAAGCGTGACGTTCGTCGACGAACGCGCGAAGGATCAGGTCTGCGCGGTGGCCTTTTCGACCGCGTCGAACATGCCCTCGAAGAGCGCGCCCGAAAGGTATCGCTCGCCCGCGTCGGGGAGCACCACCACGATGGTCTTGCCCGCGAAGGCCGGGTCGTTGGCCAAGCGAAGCGCCGCAGCAGCTGCCGCGCCGCACGAGATGCCGCAGAGGATGCCCTCTTCTTTGGCGAGTCTGCGCGCGGTGGCGATGGCCTCGTCGTTGGAGACTTGCTCCACGCGATCGACCAGCGAAAGATCGAGGTTCTTGGGCACGAAACCCGCGCCGATTCCCTGGATTTTGTGCGGACCTGGAACCAGCTCTTTGCCCTCGCGCGATTGCGTGATGACCGGCGAGTGCGTGGGCTCCACGGCCACGGTGAGCACGTTCTTCTTCTTCGTGTTCTTGAGGTAGCGCGAGACGCCGGTGATGGTTCCTCCGGTGCCGACGCCGCCCACGAACACGTCGACCTCGCCGTCGGTGTCGTCCCAAATCTCGGGGCCGGTGGTGGTCTCGTGGATGGCGGGGTTGGCCGGGTTCTCGAACTGGCGCGTGAGGTGGAGCGAAGGATCGTTTTTGGCGAGCTCTTCGGCCTTGGCGATGGCGCCCTTCATGCCCTGCGCGCCCGGAGTGAGCACGAGCTCGGCTCCGAACGCCACGAGCACCTTGCGGCGCTCGATGCTCATGGTCTCGGGCATGGCCAGCACGCAGCGGTACCCGCGCGCAGCAGCGGCGAACGCGAGCGCGATGCCGGTGTTGCCACTGGTCGCCTCGACGATGCCACCGCCCGGCTTGAGCAGGCCCTTCTCTTCCGCGTCCCACACCATCGCCGCACCGATGCGGCACTTCACGGAGTAGGCCGGATTGCGCCCTTCGATCTTGGCGAGGACCCGCGCGTACGCGCCTTTCCCCAAGCGCCTCAGCTCGACGAGCGGGGTGTGACCGATGCTGCGGGAGTTGTCCTCGTAAATGCGCGCCATCTTGCCTCCGTACGTCCGTTACAGCGGACGGTTTGCCACATTTTACAGAACGAGCGAAAAAGGCAAGGACTTCGTGGGAAAAAGCCGCACTTCTCTCCGAGCAGATCCGTCCGAAAGGCTGGACGACACCACGCGAGCGTTGGTCAGTGACCGGCGGCGAGGCGCAGTTGAGCGGCGTGCAAGGTGTTCTCGAGCAAACACGCGATGGTCATGGGACCGAGGCCGCCCGGGACCGGCGTGATCGCGCTCGCGCGCTCGGAGGCTTCGGCGAAACACACGTCGCCCACCAGGCGTGTCTTGCCCGGCTCGCTCCCGGGCACACGATTGATGCCCACGTCGAGCACCACCGCCCCTGGCTTCACGAAGTCACCGCGGAGCATCTCGGGTTTGCCGATCGCCGCGACGAGCACGTCCGCTCCACGGCAGAGCGCGGCCAGATCTCGCGTGCGCGAGTGCGCCACTGTGACCGTGGCGTTCGCCGCCAAGAGCAGCTGCGCCACCGGCTTGCCCACGATGTTGCTGCGACCGACCACCACGGCGCGAAGACCGGAGAGCTCTACCTGGGCCTCGGCGAGCAGCTTCATGCAGCCCGAAGGCGTACACGGAACGAGACGCGGACGCCCCACCGCGAGCAGGCCGACGTTCTCCGGGTGAAAACCGTCCACGTCTTTCCAGGGCGAGATGGCCTCGAGCACGCGCGTCTCGTTCACGTGCTTCGGCAGCGGGAGCTGCACCAAGATGCCGTCGACGGTGTCGTCGCGGTTCAGCTCGGCGAGCAACTCGAGCAGCGCGTCCTCGCCGGTCTCGGCCGGCAAGCGGTGAACTTTGCCGTTCATGCCGACCTCGAGAGAAGCCTTCTCTTTGGCTTTCACGTAGACCTGGCTCGCGGGGTCGTCGCCCACGATCACCACGTGCAGACCGGGCGCTCGTGAGCGCTCCGTCACGAACGCGGCGACGCGCTCTTTCAAGGCCCGCCGCAAGGTTTCCGCCACCTGCTTACCGTCGAGGATACGCGCCATGGACGGAGCTTTTAGCACTCGACGTCTCGGTGCGTCGACGAACCTCGGACGGCCCTTCCGCAGCTACGACCCGGCGGGCTCGACTGCGATCGCGGGCTTTCGCTTCTTCCAATGGAGAAGTGCGGCCGCGCCCACCAGCAAGAGCCCGATGAGCTGCGAGGTCGACAGGCCGAGAAACTCGCCGCGCGCATCACGGCGCAAGATCTCCACGAGGAAGCGCGCCACCGGATAGAGCACCAAGAAGACGGCGAACACCTGGCCGTCGTAACGCTTCCGCGGCAGCACGTAGAAGAGACAGAACGCCGCGATGGCCAGCGAGAACATGCTCTCGTAGATCTGTGTAGGATGCACGGGGTGGCTCCACTCCCGCGACGAGGCGAGCTCTCCGAGCTTGGCCTGCGCTTCGCTCGCCGGGCTCTTGGGAGGAAACGAAAGCCCGATGGGAAGGTTGCAGCTCGCGCCGAAGCAGCAGCCTGCGAGCAAACATCCCATGCGACCGAACGCGAGGCCCATGGGAATGGCAAAGCCTGCCATGTCCGCGGCCTTCCAGAACGGGAACTTGTCCCGACGGAGCAAGAGCACCGCGGCGCCGGTCGCACCGATGAAGCCCCCGTAGTACGTGAGGCCGCCGGCCCAGAACTTCGCCCACGCGAAGCAGTCGGTCTCTTTGGGATGACAGGTGCGCAAGGCCTCGTCCCACACGCCTTGGTAGCGTGGAGACAGGCACTCGGCGCGCTCGAGCGGCCAGTTCACCTTGGACGGATCGGTGCAGAGGTGCACGTAGTCCATGAAGTAGCCGTCGGCGAAGACGTGCAAGAGGCGCGAGGCGATCACGCCCGAGAGCAGCATGGCGAGCGAGAGATCGACGATCACGTCCGGATCGTGACCGATGCGCCGTGCCCACAAAACGCCGAGGGCCGTCGCGAAGACGAACCCCGACAAGAGCAGTACGAAATACGAAGGGAAACCGACGTCGAAGAGCCTGAAGAGCTCCGGCCTCAAGCGGTCTCCTTCTTCGCCTCCTCGGCGACCGATTCGTCCGCACCTTCCGACGCACCTTCCGACATGGTGCCCGACGTCGAGCCGCTCGCCGGAGCGGATTCCGTCTCGGTCTCCGCGGAAGCCGTAGGCGCGCTCTCGGTCACGACGACCGCGCTCGGCGCGACGCCGGCCACGACCACACCGCCCGGGGCGACTTCGCTCTTGCCACGGCGCGCGGTGAACATGTCGACCGCCATGAGCCCGACGCCCACGCAGATGGCCACGTCGGCCACGTTGAACGTGGGCCAGTGGTCGGTCACGTAGTGGCCTTCGACCTTCTTGGCGATGAACGCGTTCATCGAGCGCACCCACTCGGCGCGGTAGTCGATGAAGTCGATGACGTGCCCGTAGCGCACGCGGTCGAACACGTTGCCGAGCGCGCCGCCGAGCACCAGCGGAAGACCCCAGCGGAGCGCGTGCTGGCGCGGCGTGAGCCTTCGGTAGAGCGTCATGATGAAGGCGATGGCCGCCACCGAGACGAGCAGGAAGAACGGACGACGCACGTTCTCGTTCTGGCCTTGCAAGAGGCCCCACGCCCCGCCCTTGTTCTTGGCGAGGATGAACATCAGGTGGTCGTCGAGCACCGACACGAACCCGGGGTAGCCCTCGAGCGCCTTCTCGGCCCACAGCTTGGACGCGATGTCCGAGAAGAGCGAGACCGTGGCCACCACCAACAAAAACGCGCGCGAAGGGCGCTCGTTGTTGGGGTCGGCGACCTTCTTCGCCGAATACGCGGGCGCCATGAGCCTGGGCTCGTCCGGAGCGATCGCGGTCGTCACCTCGGTCCCTTTGTCGGGAGCGGCGACGGCATCGGGCGTGGGGAGCTCGGCCTCGGTCTGGCTCGGCTCTTCGGACTTCGGCTCGGTCGATTCGGAAGCGTCGTTCATGGAAAAAAGTCGCGGGCATTCAAGTGCCGCGAGCGGCTTTCCCTTTAGGCTAGTTCGTCCGAGGTGGCTACTCCCGAGCGCGCCGCCCGGCCCAGGACCCTCGAAGATCGCCATTCCACGAGGCCCTTCGGCGCGACTTGCGCCCGAGCCCAGGTCCTGGCTATCTGTTCAGCATGAGCGAGCGCAGCACCGGAGCTTCCGTCCCCCGACCGAAAACGCCCTGGCAGGGCGAGCGCGGGGTCGATTCGGTGCTCCACAAGTGGGTCGAGAGCCGCGTGGTGAAGCCCTGCCTCACCGCGGACGAGTCCCGCGCCGCCAAAGACCCGCGCCTCTCGGACATGCCGGAGGGGCTCTCTCCCGGGCTCGTCTCGGCGCTCCGCAAGCGCGGCATCGAGAAGCTCTACGACCACCAAGCCGAAGCCTTCCGACTCGTGCGCATCGACGGAGGTACCTCGCGCGGCCTCGTCGTGGCCACGCCCACCGCGAGCGGCAAGAGCTTCTGCTTCCATCTGCCCGTGCTCGACGCCATGGCCAAAAAGCCAGGCGCGCGCGCCATCTATTTGTATCCCACAAAGGCCCTTTCGCGTGACCAAGAAGCCGGGCTTCGAGAGCTCTCACGCGAATCCGGGCTCGACGTTCCCGCCATCGTCTACGACGGCGACACCCCGGGCGACGCGCGGCGCGTGGCCCGTGAGCGTACTGGCATCGTGCTCACCAATCCGGACATGCTCCACGCGGGCATCCTGCCGCACCACACGTCCTGGGCGCGCACCTTCCAGAACCTCGAGTACGTGGTCGTGGACGAGCTCCACACGTACAAGGGAGTCTTCGGATCGCACGTGGCCAACGTGATCCGAAGGCTGCTCCGAGTGGCGAAATTCCATGGCGCGAGCCCCAAGCTCATCGGCGCGACGGCCACCATCGGCAACCCTCGTGAGCACGCCGCGCGCCTCTTCGGTCTGCCCGAGAGCGAGCTGTCCGCCATCACCGAGAGCGGCGCGCCCCAGGGCGAGCGGCGCTTCTTCGTCTACAACCCGCCGGTCGTGAACGCCGAGCTCGGCATTCGCGCAAGCTACGTGAAACAAGCGGTGAAGCTTGCCACTGACCTCGTCCGCGCGCGGGTGCCCACCATCGTGTTCGGCCAGTCGCGCAACAACGTCGAGGTGATGCTCCGTTACCTCCGCGAGAAGGTGGCGAACGAAATGGACCCCTCGGCCATCATGGGGTACCGCGGAGGCTACCTCCCGGAGAGGCGCCGCGAGATCGAGCAGAAGCTACGAGATGGCGAGATCCTCTGCGTGGTCGCGACCAACGCGCTCGAGCTCGGCATCGACGTAGGCGACCTCGACGCCGTGGTGTGCGCGGGCTACCCGGGCAGCGTGGCTGCGGTCTGGCAGCGCTTCGGTCGGGCGGGTCGTCGCGGCGCCGGCAGCGTGTGCGTGCTCGTGACCTCCAGCGCGCCACTCGATCAATACCTTGCACGCGAGCCCGAGTTTCTCTTCGGCGCCCCCATCGAAGAGGCGCGCATCGACCCGGAAAACGCCGAGATCCTCGTGCAACACTTGAAGTGCGCCGCGTTCGAGTTGCCCTTCAAGTCGACCGAGCCCTTCGGCCCTCTCGACATCTCCGACACGCGCGAAGCGCTCGGCTACCTCGAGCAACACGGCGTGCTCCACGAAGCGAAAGGCACCTTCCACTGGGCGGCAGATGCCTACCCCGCCAACAACGTCTCGCTGCGGTCGGTGAGCTGGGACAACGTGGTCATCATCGACCGCGAGCACGACAAGGTGCTCGCCGAGATCGACTTCCGCGGCGCCCACACCATGGTGCACGAACAGGCCATCTACCAACACGACGGCGAGTGCTGGCAGGTCGAGCGCTTCGACTACGAAAACCACAAGGCGTACGTGGTGAAGATCGAGCCCGACTACTTCACCGACGCCATGACCCACGTGCAAGTCGCCGTGCTCGAAGAGAGCGCCCACGGTCCGTTGCGGGAGGGGCGCGAAGGCGGAGCGCGCGAATCGAGGGAGTTTCGCGCAGGATTCGGCGAAGTGAGCGTGGTCGAGAAGGTGGTCGGCTACAAGAAGATCAAGTTCCACACCCACGAGAACACCGGCTACGGCGACGTGCACCTCCCCGAGATGCAGATGCACACCACCTCGTTCTGGCTCTCGGTTCCGGAGAGCCTCTGCCAAGAGGTTCAAGGCGGGCGAGCCCAAGCCATCGACGGCCTGCGCGGCGTTTCGGTGGCCCTCGAGATCGTCTCCACGCTCGCCCTCATGTGCGATCCGCGGGACCTCGGCGCCACCTTGGGAGACGCCGCCCTCGAGGGCGAAGAGGACAGCGAACGCCCCATGACCATGCGCGGAGGACCCCGCCCCGGCTACGATCCGACGCTGTTTCTCTACGAGCACGTCCCCGGCGGAACCGGGCTCTCCGAGCGCATCTGGCAAAACCGCAACGAGCTCTTGTTCCGCGCCGAGCGACTCATCGCCGGATGCCCGTGCGAGCACGGCTGCCCGTCTTGCGTTGGGCCGGCCGACGCCGGCGAGCGCAAAGCCACCGCGCTCTTTCTGCTGGGCAAAGCGATCGCGTAGTTCGGCGAGCAAGGGCTCGTCTCCGAGCCCTCGCGGCAGGAACGTGATTCAGCTGGCGTTCGAGGCGCGCTCTGCCTCGTGAGGCTCGGCATCGGACGGGTGCGCGTCGTGCTCGACGAGCTCCGCGGCAGGCTCGGGCGAGTCGACCGCGACACGCTGGACGGTAGCCGTCGCCGGCGCGCCGAGCACGCGTGCACCACGTTCGTCTTCCCGCAGCAGAAAAGACGTGACGTGTCCGGCCACCTCGTCCGAAAAGAGAATACCGAAGTGACCGAAGTGCGACACCTCGACGTCTTCCCCGCCCCGCGCCGCCAGCGCCGAGGTGATCTTGGGGTGCACCACGTTGTCGTGACTCGAAAAAATGCTGAGCACGGGCACACCGGCCTTGGCCGCTTCGTGCTCGCGCAACAGCGCCGAGCCCTTGCGCATGTCACGGCCCGACGCGCCTAGAATGGGACCGCGGAAGACCACGCCCGCGTGCGGCGACGCGACGGTCACGCAGCGCCTCACGCCCGCCGCGCCCTCGCGGATCATCTCGAAGGCGACGAGGCCGCCCATGCTGTGGCACACGAGATCGAGCTCGGGCTTGCCTGTCTCTTCCCGCACCTCGTCGCAGAAGCGTCGAAGGCGCGCGGCGTTGTCCTTCACGGACGACAAGAACGGGTAGTTGATGCCGTAGAGCGGCCCGAGGCCTCGACGGGCGCAGATGCGTGCGAGATACACAAAGTCGACGCGATTCTGGAAGTACCCGTGCACGAACACCACGGGCACGCCGTCGCGCGCACCGCCGAGCCGGCGCCCGAGCAGGTAGAAGAACGGCAAGAACGGTTGCGCGATCACCACGCACAGGAGCTCGAACAAGAAGCTCCTGGCGGTGACGCGCAGGGGGCGTGGATCGGCGTGACCGCGCATCGCCACGAAGGTCACCCCGAGGTACGCGAACGCGCCCAAATAGAAGAGGCCCACGACGAGCGCCCCGACGAGGCCGAGCGTCACTCCCACCCGCGCATCGCTCCCTTCACCCGCGTGTAGATCGCGAGGGCTCTCTCCCGCGCGAGCGTAGTGCCGATCATGATGCCGAGGATGCCCAGGCCGGACGCGCTGAGGAGCACGAAACCCACTCGGTGGTCACGAAGCCCTGCAAAAACCAGGTTTGCGAGCACGTCGAAGGTGACGAAGAGCGTGCCCAGCACGACGTACGCCCGCACGTGGAGAACCATGCCGATCACGATGCCGACGAAGCATAGCGCACCGAAGAGCACCGAGGTGGTGCCGTCGCTCGAGCTGCCGAGACGCGTGGCGAGGCGGGCGGCGACCGGCGCGTAGACGAGCAGGCTCGCCACGATGCGAAGCGCACGACGGGTCGGTAGGTCGAGCTTGGGCGTGAAGAGCTGCACGATCAGCGCGAGGAAGAGCCCGAGCGGTCCGAGGTACGCCTCCGGTCCGTCGAAGCCGGCCGACAGGGCGACGAAGAGCAGCGCCACGTTGGCCGCAAAAGCCGCGAAAGCGCCGAGGATGCGGCTCTTGTCGAACACGGCGAGCGTCGCGTAGAGCACGCTGGCCCCAGCGGCGAGCGCGGCCGAGTCGAGACCGCCGGCCGAGGGCCTCAGCAGCACGACGAGCACGGGGAGCGCGGTCGCGAACCTGCGTGTCGCCACCGCGACCGGCGCGAGCTCGAGCTTACGCGCGAGCGCCGTCGCGCCCACGAGGAAAAAGCCGTACACGAGTGCGGCGACCGCGTCGACGAAGGGCGTCACGTCCGGCTTGGCGAGGCGCACGAACGCGTACCCGGCCACGAGCCCCACTTGAATCAGGTACGCGTGCCGCGCCGTGCGATCGCGCACCATGGCGTGCGCCGAGACGCCGAGCACGAGCGCGAGCGCCGCGAACCCGCTCGGCCGCCCGACGTCGAGGCGCGAACCCGTGGAGGCCACGAAAGCGAGCGCCAGCAGCGCGACGAGCAGCATCGCGTCGCGCCCCACCGAAACCCCGAACCACGCGTCCGCGAGCCTCTCGCGTTCGCGTCCGCGCGACGCGAGCTCTCCGACGTGCGCGAGGGCGGCCACGATCGCGAAGCCGAGCGAGAGCTCGGGACCGAAGCGCACGAGAGCCTCGGGCACGTCGAGCGTGGATAGAGCGTCGGCGCTCCACGCGACCGTCGGAAGACCACGCGCGAAGAGCGCGACCACCACGAAGGCCGATTGCAGTCCCCCGAGGATCACGGCGAGCGCCGCGAGCGCGGTGGCCGAATTTCCGCGACGTCTCCGCGCGAGCGCGAAGAGCGCGACCACGCCGAAGCTCGTGGTGAGCGCGGTGGCCGGGCTCTCCAGCGAAGGGACGAAGCATGCGCCGAGCAAGCCGAACACCACGCTCGCCGCGACGCCAGTCACGGCGAACCCGCGCACGTCCGACGGCTCGTCGCGACCGAGAAGCGCCCGCGAGAGTCCGGTCGCGAGGCGCGGCGAGCGCGTCGCGAGCACGAGCATCGAGAGGAGCACCGCGCTCACGAAGAGCCCCCACTGCGCGCGGACCACGTATCCGACCAAGGTCTCGCCCGCGGGAAGAAGCGCCGAAGGTTCGGCGAACCCGCCCGGAATCGCCGCCACGGCCTCCGTGGTTCCGCGCACGATCCACGGCGTTCCGAGGCATCCGGACGGCACGAGGTGCGGCCCCAAGAGTCCTCTCTGCGCCACCGCGCCCACCAGGGTCAGCGACAGGCCGAGCGCGGCGACGCGCTCGATCGAGCGCCCCACGAGCGAACCCCCGAGCGAGCGAGCGACGAGCAGCGCAGCCAAGGTGGCGCCGAAGGTCAGCATGGGCGGCGAGACAACGAGCGCGCGTGTCCACGCCCCTCCGGCGACCAGCGCGACGTCCACCCCGAGCAAGAGCCCGATCGCGATCGTGCCCGCGAGCGGCACGTACATGTAATACACACCTTCTTCCGGCCGCCCCAACCGAGCGCCCCACGTGGGCCCCACGCGAACGAGTCCCCGCGACGCGAACCAAAGCCCGAGCGCCACGAGCGAAAGGTTTCGACCTACGATTTCCGGGGGGAGCGGACGCCCCACCCGATTGGCCACCGCGGTCAAGGCCACCACGAGCCCCCCGAGCGCCAATGTCCCGACGCGCCCACGCAGCCCGAGAGCGCGATGGCTCGCCGACACGAACGCGAGCAGCATCGCCCCGATGCCCATGGCGAGCCCGAGCAGAACACGCTCGCGCGCGGGCTCCGACCGTGCGCCCAGGAACGAAACGGTCTCGTAGATCGCCCTGGCGAGAAACACGAGACCGGCCGAGGAGACCCCGTCGAGCAGGTCGAACCTTCGCGCGCCGAAAGCGAGCGGCACGCTGCCGAACACGAGCCGGCCTTGGCTCGGCTCGGTGCGCTCGGCAGGTCGCACCGCTGCAAGCGCGGAGAACCCTGCCGCGAGCATCCCCGAGACCATCACGCAGGAGGCTCCACCCGAAGCCCCGAGCGCGAGACTGGCCGCTTGTCCGAGCGCGAGCGCGCCCAGGAACGCCACCAAGCGACTACGGTCGCGGAGCGCTCGTAGCGTGAGAAGCGCGCCGGCGACCGCGAGCGGGAGCGCACGAGGCGCAAGGTCCGTCCACGCCTCGCGGAGGGCGAGGCCGTCGGCGTGGACCACGAGCGAAGAGGCCGTGGATCGCCCCGGGACTTGGCTTGCCACGAGCGCCGCCAGCACGGTGATCCCGAGAGAGAGGTCGTCGAACGGACGCTCCCCGAGGTCGGTCGTGCGACGCGCGAGAAACGCGCCGTGCGCGAGGGCGACCAGCCCGTAGATCGCGGCGAGCGCGAGCGCGGTGAGCACGGCGGTCGAGAGCTCGAGCCCCTCGGGTTGCTGCCACCAATAGATGCAGATCGCAAGGAACGTGGCCACGGCGCCGAGCGCGTGGAGCCGAGCGCGTCGGAGGCCTCCTGCGCCGTGCGCCGCGAGCGCGAGCACGAGGGCGACGCGCTCCGCGCCGACGAGCGAGACCGCAGGCGGGCCAGAATCGACCCCCGCGAACGCGGCGGCGAACAGCGCTCCTACGAACCCCGTGGAGGCTCCCCAACCCTCGAGCGCGTCGCGCCGTGCGGGCGTGAAGCGACTCGCGGCGACCAAAAGCGCCCCGAGCAATCCGACCGCCATGAAGCCGCCCGAGAGCCCGGAGGTGCGTGTCCCGAGCACGAAGACGGCGACGAACGCGAAGACCGCCGCGGCGTGAAACAAGAGCCCGTGACGGCGGCTCCCCGCGGCGAACCCGACCGATGCCGCGAGAGGCCCCGAGGCCAAGGCGAGCCCCGGCGACGAGAGGCCACCAGCACCGGACGAGCCTGTCACCAAAGCACGTGCCCCGAGCGTGCCCGCCACGGCGAGCACCGCATAGCTCGTGAGCTCGAGCACCGACGAAAAAGCGGGCGCGTCACGTCGAGGTGCGCGCCCGCCGAAGGCCTCGGCGACCACGGTCGCGAGCACGGCCCCGTCGAAGGCGAGCACGGCGTGAGCGAAGCTCCCCGGAACGAGGTCGACCCCCGCACCTCCAGGAGCGCCCATGACCGCGAAAATGCCCAGCGCGAGCGCCACGTAGAGGGTCACCGCGAAGGCGCCGATCCGCGAAGCGAACGACGATGCACGATCGAGTCGCCGTGCGGCGAACGCCGTCGAGACGAGCCCGACCAGCGGAAGCGCGACCCTCACCGTGTCGGTCGGTGCGAAGCCGACCAAGAGCGTCACCCCGAGCGGTGGCAAGAGTAATAAGGGCAAGGCCTGGTCCTGCTCACCGGCAAGACGTGCTCCCAGGACCCGCAGGCTCACCCACGAGCCCGCGAGCGCGACCAGCGCGAGGCACGCACCAAGGACGTGCGAGCTCTGCACGAGCGCTTCGAGCGCCACGAAGCCGATGGGCAAGAGCGCGACCGAGATTCCCCCGAGCACTCGTCCGGCCAGTACGCTCTTGCGCGAGACCAGCGCCGACAGGCCGAGAAAAAGCGCGTGGTACGCGAAGAACACCCCTGCAACCACCACCTGACGCGGAGGTCCGGCGAGCGCACGAAACGCCTCGCGCACGCCTAGCACCGAGCCCGCCAGCACGAGCAACGTGCCGAGAAACCAAAGCGCCACTTGAGACAGCGCGATCGACGAGCCGCGGTCGGTAGTGTCGTCGAGTGAAGCGAGACCTTCGAGCCCCTCGCCCGAGTCCGCGTGTTTTCCCCCGTGAAAAAGCCCGCGCCCTGCTTCGATGGCGGTCGTCGCGTCTCCGCTCACGTGCTCGTTTCGACCTCGTGCTCGCTCGCGTGCTGCCGCTCCCGTCGAACGAGTGGACGCGGCGTCGTCGTCTTCGCGAAGAGGCTCGACCTTCGGGGTCGCCGTCTCCACCTCGGCCACCAAGCGATTCCAGCGGTCGGCCGACTCACGGGCGGTCCGGGCGAGGCTCGAGAAGAGATCGACCTTCGGCACCTCGTCGAGCTCGGTCGGCTCGGACGCGGGCACGTGGTCGCTCGGGTCATCCGGGAGCGCTTCGGAGCGACGCAGGTTGGCGGCCAACGAAGCCTCGAGCAGACCTCTCGTCTGCCAGCGGTCGATGGCGCGTTCCACCCCGAGCGCCAGCAGCGCGTCGAGGGTCGGCTTGCTAGGTGGGCTGGTCGGTCCGCCGCACTGCATGCAGCGGCTCTTGGGCCCTCGGTCGAGAACGGCGACGCACGCAAAACAGACGCGCAGGGTCATTCCCTAAGACGTGTAAGCACGGTCTCTGCGCTCGACCGTCACGTCGTCGTGACGAAAGCCATGGCGTTCGGATCGCGGCCATCGTGAACCGAGCTCCGCAGAAGCGAGCGAAATCGAGCGGCCCCCCGCGGAGGTTCCGGTGGGACGCGCTCGATTCCATGCACATTCCAGGCAGTTGCGGACCTGTCAGGTCCAGCTCTTCCACGGCGGCGCCCCGCCCTTCCA
The DNA here is from genome assembly GCA_965225775.1 of Polyangiaceae bacterium. Lineage (GTDB taxonomy): Bacteria > Myxococcota_A > Polyangia > Polyangiales > Polyangiaceae > JAAFHV01. The sequence continues at coordinate 2,113,161 of OZ245328.1, forward strand.
GAGTCCTTCGAGCACGCCCAAGTCGCGCACGGTGTCCATGCACTGCCAGAAGGCATCGTGCTTGTAGGCCATCAACTGGCCGTCGCGCGCCAACGCTTCGAGGGCGTCGGCTTCGAGCACGGAATGATCGCCTTCGAGGTACTTGAAGACGGCCGGCTCGAACACCATGAACCCCCCGTTGATCCAGCCCTCGCCGATCTGCGGCTTCTCGGTGAACTCGGCGACGCGGTCACCGTCGAACACGAGCCCGCCGAAGCGCGCCGGCGGACGCACCGCGGTCACGGTGGCGATTTTTCCGTGGGTTTTGTGGAAGGCGAGCAGCTTGTTCACGTCCACGTTGGAGACGCCGTCTCCGTAGGTGAGCATGAAGGTCTCTTTCGAGAGGTGCGGCTCGAGGCGCTTCACGCGTCCGCCGGTCATCACGTCCTGCCCCGTGTCGAAGGCGTGCACGAGCCAGTCTTCGATGTCCTTCGCGTGCGTCTGGATCTCGCCGGACTTGAGGCTCACCGTGAAGTCGGTCGAGAGCGAGTGGTAGTCGCGGAAGTACCGCTTGATGACCTCCCCCTTGTAGCCGAGCGCCAGCACGAACTCGCGATGTCCGTAGTGGTGGTAGCTCTTCATGATGTGCCACAAGATCGGTCGTCCGCCGATCTCCACCATCGGCTTGGGCTTCGACACGGTCTCTTCACCGAGGCGCGTCCCAAACCCTCCCGCAAGAATCACCGTTCGCATCGCAAGTCCTCCTCTTCGGCCCCGAAAGATCTCCAAAAGCCCGCTCTAGACGCGGAAAACCCGGGCGAGCTTTCGGATGCCGTCGCCCTCGGCAATACGCTTCAGGAGCTTGCGAGCCCCCAAACGTTCGATTCCACGAAGCACCTGCCCCGCCGCGCGATCGGCCCCGGTTTCTCCGAAGAGCTCGGTGCACAGGCGTGACTCTCGACGCTCTTCGGCCGAAGCCCAGCCGTAGAGCATCGCCACCCGGTGACGGATCTCCACCGAACGCCGAAGCTTGGCCACGAAGGCCGCGTCCTCGGGGTGCCTTGCGAGGTATTCCGTGCAGTACGCACGCAGTGTCTCGCTGCGCATCGTCGCCCACTCCGAGACCGGAAAGCTGCGACTCGCTTGCGCCGTGTGCTTGCGTACGTGCATGACCGGCTCGGCGATGACGCCCACGTCGTAGCGCTCGGCGATGCGCGACAAGATCGTGAAGTCGCCGAAGTACGGGCTCACGTCGCGATCGAAGCCGCGCCCACCGAAGACCTCGGTGCGGTACATGAGCCCGGGCATCGGGATGAGGTTCCGCCCCGTGCGAACGAGGGCCTCGATGTAGCGCTTGCCGGGCCAGATGGCGGTCTTCGGCACCCAACGACGGCGCTCGACGGTCTTCCCCTGCTCGTCGACGAGATCGAACGCCGCACCGGAAAAACCGGCCCGCGGGCTCTGCTCGAGGAGCTTCACCTGGGCGTCGATGAAGTGCGGGAGGTAGAGGTCGTCGTCGTGTACGAAGGTCACGTACCGACCCTTCGCCGCGCGAATCCCGCGGTCGAAGTTGTCGAACATGGGCACGCGCGGCGAGACGCGCATGAGCTTTACGCGAGGCTCCTTCGCGGCCCATTCCTCGAGGAACGTCTTCGCTGGCTCGGGCGAGTCGTTGTCGAGCACGAGGATCTCGAAATCGGTGAAGGTCTGCGCGGTCATCGCCTCGACCACCGCGGGCAGGTACTCCATACGGCCGATGGTCGGCACGCACACGGTGACCATCACTTCGGGCTTGCTCATCCAGCGCTCCTCGAGACGGCCTCGCGCATCGTGTCGCGCAGGCCGGACATCAGATCGTACTCGGGGGAAAAGCCGAGACTCGTCAGGCGGCTCACGTCCGCACAAATGAAAGCCGGATCGCTGGGGCGCTGAGGGAGCGCACCGAGGCGAAGCAGGTCCGAGCGCCCGGTGATCTCGCCGAGCACGCGCAGCACCTCGCGCACCGTCACCGGCACCCCCGTGCCCACGTTGACCGCGCCCACGAACGACGACGTGGTCACGTGCACGGTCGCCGCGGCCACGTCGGCCACGTGCGCGAAGTCACGCACCTGCTCGCCGCTCGTGGTCTTCGCCTCTTCGCCACGCAACAGCTTGCCGAGTACGTCCGCCACGAGGCGCTGCGGCGCCTCACCCGGTCCGTACAGGAAGAAGTACCTGAGCCAAGCGAGCGACACGCCGTCGCGCGAGGCAAGCTCCCGCAGCATGCCGTGCAGCGCGTGTTTGCTCGCGCCGTAGAGCGTGTGCGGTCGCAAGGGCGTGCGCTCTTCGTGGAGCAGGCCGTAGCCGACGTCGTACTCGATGCACGTGCCCGCGCCCACGAAACGCTTGCACCCTGCATCGGTCACCGCGCGGTAGAGCCCGAGGCTCGCGTGCACGAGCTCCGTGTTCTCGTCCGCCGTGAGGTACTTGCCCGGCACCGCGTACCACGCGAGATGCACGCACGCCTCGGGACGCGCCGCACGGGCCGCCTCGTTCACCGCATCACGGTCGCCAAGGTCCGCTCGGTGCACGACGATGCGGCCCTCGAGGTCCGCGATGCGACCGAGCGGCTGCGAGGGCTCCACGAGAGCGTGCACCTCGCAACCGCGGTCCAAGAACCGGCGCGCGACGAAACTCCCGATGAAGCCGGTCGCGCCGGTCAGAAAGACACGCATTTTCAGTGATTTCGCGTGGCCCAGTCGTAGCCGATGCCCGGGTCGAACGGGTCGAGGCGCGAGCTGCGCTTCGGGTCGTGCGAGTGGGTGCAGCAGTTGGCGACGATGGCGTCGGTGACGCCCTTGAAGCCGTTCCACACGTGCGGCGGGATGACGAGCAAGTTGTAGCTGTCCGGACCGAGGAAGACCTCCATGAGGTTTCCCTTGGTGGGCGACCCTTCGCGGTCGTCGAAGAGCGCGCACTTCACGCGCCCCGAGATGCACGCGTAGTTCAGGGTCATCTCGGCGTGTTTGTGCCAGCCCTTGATGACGCCCTCGAAGACCGACGAAAAGTAGATCTCGCCGAACTCCTGGAAGTGCGGATCGGTCTTTCGCATCATGTGGAAGATGGTGCCGCGCTCGTCGGGGATACGACGCAGCGGGATCACCTTCACGCCTTCGATAGGCTCCGTGCCGCGCAGGTAGAACACGCCGTCGAGCTTCATCGGATGCGAGGCTCCGGCACCGGGACGATGAACTTGCCGCCCGCTTTGCGGTACGCGTCCTGCTGCGCCAGGATTTCGTCCGCGAAATTCCAGGTGAGCAAGAGGCAGTAGTCCGGGGCGCGCTTGGCGAGCTCGTCGGCGGAGACGATGGGCACGTGCACGCCGGGCATCAAGCGCCCCTGCTTGTAGGTGCTTCGGTCGGCGACGAAATCGAGGGTCTCTTTGCCGATCCCGAAGAAGTTGATGAGCGTCGCGCCCTTGGCCGCGGCGCCGTACGCCGCGATGGTCTTGCCGCCGGCCTTGAGGTCGCGCAGGAGGTCGGTGAGGTTCTTCTTGAGGCCGTTCACGCGGTCGGCGAACGACTTGTAGAACGCGTGATCGAGCACGCCCCAGGCGGCCTCTTCGGCGAGCAGCTTCTCGACCGCCGGACCGCGCTTCGCGTGCGAGGCCTTGGCGAGGAAGTAGCGAAGCGAGCCACCGTGGATGGGCAGCGCTTCCACGTCGCGCACCACGAGACCGTGGCTCTGCGCGAGCTTGTCGATGGCCGTCAGCGAGAAGTAACAGAGGTGCTCGTGGTAGATCGTGTCGAACTCGACGTGGTCGATGAAGGGCTTCGCGTACGGAGCCTCCACCACGGCGACGCCGGTGTCCTTCAGCCAAGCGGCGAAGCCCGCGATGACGCCGTTCAAGTCCGCCACGTGCGCGAGCACGTTGTTCGCGTGGATGACGTCGGCTTTGCGGCCCTCTTTGGCGAGGCGCTCGCCCACCGCTTTGCCGAAGAACTCGGCCAGGGTGTCGACTCCGCGCTCTTCACGGGCGACCTTGGCGACGTTTTCGGCCGGCTCGATGCCGAGCACGGGCACGCCGCGCTTCTTGTAGTGCTGGAGCAGGTAGCCGTCGTTGGAGGCGATCTCGCACGCGAGACTGTCTTTTCCGAGGTTTTCGCTCTTCACCAGGCGGTCGGCGATCGACTCCGCGTGGCGCACCATCTGGTCCGAGAAGGACGAGAAGTAGAGGTAGTTCTTGAAGAGCACCTCGGGGTCGACGGTCTCGGTGATCTGCAGGAGCGAGCAGCTCGGGCAGAAGACGAGGTCGAGCGGGAAGGTCTCTTCCTTCACGCCCTTCGCGAGGTCGTCCGCGGTGGGAAGCGCGTTGGCGAGCGGCGTGCGCCCGAGGTCGAGGACGGGCAAAAGGCCGGCCTTGCCGCACGCGCGGCAGGACGTGATGGTGCTCATGGCTTCTCCGAGAGGTAGCGCTTGTACCAGTCGATGGTCTTCGTCAAAGCTTCGTCGGTCGTGAAGAGGGGCTTCCAGTCGAAGAGCTTCCGGGCCTTCTCGGCCGAGAGGTACTGGAGGCGAATCTCGTTCGACACTTCGTTGCGCACCTCGGGCTCCAGGTTCGAGCCCATGAGCTTGGTGATGCGACCCACGATGTCTTTCACGTTGAGCTGAATTTCGTTCGAGAAATTGAACGCTTCGCCCACGAGCTTGGGGTTACCCGCCATTTTTTCGGCGAGCAGCATGTACGCGGCGGCGCCGTCTTCCACGTAGAAGTAGTCGCGCACGTAGTTGCCGTCCGAGCGGATGATGGGGCGCTCGCCGCGCATGATCGAGCGGATGGTGCCCGGGATGATGCGGTTCCAGTTGAGGTCGCCGCCGCCGAAGAAGTTGCCGCAGCGGGTGATGGTGACGGGCAAGCCGTAGCTGTGCGCGTACGCGTGCGAGATGAGGTCCGAGCAGGACTTGGACACGTCGTAGGGGTGCGTACCCTTGAGCGGCGTGGTCTCGTCGTAGGGGAGCGTGAGGCAGTCGCCGTAGGCCTTGTCGCTCGAGGCGGCCACGATCTGCTTCACCTTGGGGCTGCGACGGCAGGCCTCGAGCAGCGCCCACGTGCCTTGAATGTTCGACTCGAAGGTGCCGACCGGGTTGCGGTTGGCGATGGTGACGATGGTCTGCGCGGCCAAGTGGATGACCGTGTCGATCTCGTACTCGCCGAGCACGCGCTCGAGGAGCGCTTGATCGCGCACGTCGCCGCGGACGACGCGCACGTGCTCGAGGAGGCGCTTGTCTCCCTTGTCGGTCATGCCGGTGATGAGCTCGCTGCGCGGCACCCAGTCGCGAACCAGGCAGACCACGTCCGCACCGGCCGCCACGAGGCGGCGCACGAGCCAGCTGCCCACGAGCCCCGTCCCACCCGTGACCAACGTCGGCCTGTCGACCCAAAAAGAGCTCACGATCCGTCCCTTTCGCTTTCCCGTGCCCGAAGGCACGACCGCGCAGCTCTTAGCGCGAATCCCCGCCAGGTTCGAGGGCGAAAAGTGGCCTTCGGGCCGACTTCGACCGACTTTTCTCGACCACGAAATCCTGGCGAATGTCCACCCTCGCCCATGCATCTGAGGCGAATTGGGCGATGCGGCGAACGCGTCGGGCCAGCCGAAGCGCTCGGCCTCTCAGGCCTTGCTGTCCGGACTGCGGTCGCGCGCGATCGAGCTCGGCACGCTCGACACGTCGTCCTCGGCGCCGTGCTGCGAGATGGCTCGACCGAGCGTGCGGGCCAGGGTATTCCGCGAGATCCCGAGGCGCTTGGCGGCTTCGGTTTTGTTGCCTTGGACAGCGCTCACCGTCGCCTCCGCGTAGCGGCGCGCGGCCTCGTCGAGCAAAAGCCCCGGAGGTAGCAACACCCCCGGCGCGGTGAGAACGGCCGAGGACTCTCGCTCGACATCTCGGGGTGGCGCGCTCGGGAGGTCCGTACGCGGCATGTCGGGCGCACCGAGCACTCCATCGGGAGAAAGCGCGACGGCACTCTCCACCACGTGCTCGAGCTCGCGCACGTTGCCCGGAAAGGCGTGCCGGGAGAGCCACTCCACGAGCTCGGCCGAAAACACCGGCGTCGGTCTGGCGTACGTGCGCGCGAAGCCGTCCGCGAAGTGCCGCGCGAGCTCCACGATCTCCGAGGCTCCGCGCTCGCGCAGCGGCGGCAGCGTGATCTCGACCACGCGAAGGCGATAGTAAAGGTCTTGCCGGAAGCGCCCCTCGGCGACCAAGCGCTCGAGATGACGGTGGGTCGCGGCGACGATGCGCGCGTCGGTCGAGAGCGTGACGCGGCCACCTACACGCTCGAACGCGCCTTCTTGGAGAAAGCGCAAGAGCTTGCCTTGGCTCTCGAGCGGAAGATCCCCGATTTCGTCGAGAAAAAGCGTGCCTCCGTGGGCGAGCTCGACCTTGCCGGGGACCCGGCGATCGGCCCCCGTGAAGGCTCCGCGCTCGTGGCCGAAGAGCTCGCTCTCGACCAGATCCGAAGGAAGCGTGGTGCAATCGACCACCACGAAGGGAGCCGCTTGGCGCGCCGAGTTGGCGTGGATGGCGCGGGCGAAGAGTCCTTTTCCGGTGCCGGTCTCGCCCCGCAGGAGCACCGACGCGTGGGTGCGCGCGGCAAGCCCGACGCGCTCGTAGACGCGCGTGAGCCCCGGGCTCTTGCCCACGATGCGGTTGATGGGACCGCGCAGCGTGACGCCGGGATTCGCGACGTCGCGGGCGCGCAGGGTGGTCATGCCGAGCGCGCGCGCGAGCTGGGCTGCGAGCGCTTCGAGGTAGCGCTCGTCCGCCTCGTCGAACACGCCGCCGTCGCGGCGGTTCAAGAGCTGAATCACGCCCCGCACGGGCGCGCGAGGTTCTTCGCGGAGTGGCACGGCCAAAACGGCGCGCGTGAGGTACCCGGTCTTCTGGTCGGTCGCCGAGTAGAAGCGCGGATCGAGTGACGCGTCGGCGACGCGTGCCGTCTCCCCGTGCGCGGCGACCCATCCCGCGATGCCCTGCCCCATCGGCAGGCGCAGCGCGGGCAGCTCGGACGAGAGCGCCACGCGTCCTACGAGATCGCCTAGGTCGGCATCCACGAGCCACACGGTCGCGCGCTCGGCCGACAACGCTTCGGCCACGCGCTCGCACGCAGTCCGCAAGATGGCGTCGAAGTCCACCTCGCGCCCGAGTAGCGCGGCCAAATCGACGAGGAGCGAGAGTCGGCCTTCCATGGAGGTTCGCGAGCCCAGCCGCACGGCATGCTCACTCGTGGTCCACGGTACCACGCGCCGGGCCCTACGCGGCCTCGTGGCGCGCGCTACCGCTGCCGAGCACGAGGCGCATGCCTTCTCGCGCGGCGAACGTGCTCGGAAAGAGCGCCTTGGTGTCCGCTTCCACTTGCAAAACGCCTGCGTCGTCGCGTGTGGGATCGTGATGGAAGAGGGCGAGCGTGCCGACGCCGGAGGCCCGCGCGAGCTCGGCGGCAGCCACGTTGGTCGAGTGTCCCCAGCCTACCTTGGACGGTCCCTTCGCCCCGCGGTACTCGTCCACCGTGTACTGCGCGTCGTAGATGAGCACGCTGGCGCCTTCGCAGAGCGCACGCAGCTCGGGATCGACGCAGGCGTAGTGCTCGGTGTCGGTCGCGTAGACGAGGCTCGTGTCGCCGAAATCGAGACGGTACGCGAGCACGCCGCCGGGATGATTGCCCTTGGCCACGCGCACGCGCACCTCGCCTGCTTCGAACGAGTCGCGCGGACGGACCTCGCGCGTGGTGATTCGCGCCGCCACGTCCGAGAGCCCGACCGGGAACACCGGCGCGGTCATCTGATGCTCGAGCGCCTCGCGCACCCCGTAAATTCCCGACTTCTGACCCACGATGGTGAGCTCGGTGCCCGGCACGTAGAGCGGCGTGAAGAAGGGCAACCCCTGGATGTGATCCCAATGGTAGTGGCTGAGCAGCAGCGTCAGATTCCGCGACTCGCCCGCGGCGAGCAGGCGCTGCCCGAGGTCGCGGAGCCCGGTCCCCGCGTCGAGCACGATGCGCTCGTTTCCGCAGACCACCTCGACCGTGCTGGTGTTGCCGCCGACCGCCGCCGTGCGCGTTCCGGGTGAGGCGATGCTGCCGCGTACGCCGTAAAACGTGATGTTCATCCTGATGGCTCCTTCCCGAGCTCCCGCTTCGGTGGAGAGCCCCTATGCGCGGGCCGTGCCATCGAAAAACCCAGGCAAATCCTCGTTCTTTTTTGCCCCAGCGGACCGCTTCCGCTCCGAAACGGAGCGCGCCGGCGGAGCAGCCGCGCCGATTTGGACCAACACGATCGAGACGCGTTCGCCTAAGATTTCCCCATGACCGTGCTCGTCGCGGACGACTCCCCGGTGGCGCGCTACACGTTGCTGCGCGAGCTTCGCAAAGAGGGCATCGAGGCCGCTTGCGTCGGCTCCGCGGCCGAGGCCATCTCGTTCGAGCACGACCTCACGTGCGCCATCCTCGACCTCGATCTGGGGGATGCCCTCGGCACCGAGGTGGCCGCGCGACTGCGTGAAAAGCGACCGGACGTGCCCATCGCGTTCTTCACCTCTTCCGGAGAGACCGCCCTCGCCGAGACCATGGGCCCGGTCTTCGCGAAGCCGGCCGACCTCGCCGAGGCGGTGGCGTGGGTGAGCCGCACCTCACGCGAGCGAGGCTGATTTTCGCAGCTCGGCGAGCTCGAAGCGTGCCGTCTCGGCGACCACCGGCACGTCGCTCGCGCCGAGCTGCTCGAGCAAGGTCTCGATCGACGCGGTCGCGGCGCGCACCGAGTCGGCATCGAGGTCGGCGTCTTGACGGAGCACACGATCGCGCACGAGACGCAGCGACCCGAGCGCCCTCGCCTGCTCGGGCCTGAGGAGGCCTCGTTCGACCAACAGCTCCGGCCCACGGGCCGACACGATGAGCCGCCTGCCCCACTCGCCGATCGCACCGAGCCAGGCCCCCAAGCAGCGCTCGATGACCCGATAGCGCTCGAGGAACGTGCCGAGCTCTCGGGCTTCGTCGGCGCCGACGCGCTCACCGTACGAACCGCCACGCGCCACGTCCCGCAGCACCGCCTGGCGCGCTTCGTCTCCCGAGACGAAAGCCTGGGCGAGACGCTCGGCGATGCGCGTCTCGCCGTCGGCAGGACGAGACCGCGCGAGCGTGAGCAAGTCGAGCAGCGCGCTCGGCGTGTGCGCCTCGAAGCGACGGAGCAGCGCGAACAGCACGTCGGTTCGCCCGAGGCCCTCGCTCGGTTCGTCCCCGTCCGCACGCATGCGGCTGCCCAAGAATCCCGCGAGCTCGTAGGCGTCGTCGAAGGGGCGCGCGAGCGTGAACAGACGCGTCGACTCCGCACGCTCCAGTCGTTCGAGGGCGAGCTCCCCCGCCAAGACGAGCCCGTTGAGCTCGTCGAGCACCGAGTACTCGTCGAGCGAGAGCTCTCCCGAGAGCGGCTTGTAGACGAGGTCGTGCTCGACTTCGGCCCACGCGTGCATGAGGACCGATGCGACTTGAATCTCCACCGCGAACGCCTCGGGCGAAGGAGACGATGTCTCGTCTCGCGTGTCGTCGTGAGCATCGTCGTGCGCCGAGCGGGCGGGATCGAGCCGCAGTCTCACGCGATGGTGCGTGGCCGCGTAGCCGGAAAATCGCCGTTCGAAGGTGCGACCGTCGTGCGTCTTGTGCGGACCGTTGCGCGCCGACGAGGCCGGGAAACCGCGCGGCGCCTCGAGACTCTCGAAGCGCTCCGCGATGAGTCGGTTCACCCGCGCCTGCGTGCCCGGGTAATAGAGCGCGACGCGCGCCCCCACGAGATCGTGCACGTCGTCTCGAACCGCTTCGAGCGTTTCGTACGGTCGCTCGGCGTGGCGCCTGCGGAGCTTCTGCTCGAGTCGATCGGCCCCCTTCGCGCGGGACGTCACGATGGCGCGCAGGCCCTCGCCTTGGAGGAGCGCCCGCAGCTCTTGCCGCACGGCTCGGGCGGCCGCCTCGTAGCGCTCGAGGTGCTGGGCGTAGCTCGAGACGAATTGCGCGACGACGTCCACGTTCGCCATCGAAGTCGCGAACGCTCGGGGATGCAAGCCGTCTCCGACGGCATGGGTCCCGACGCCAGGGTGACCTCCGTCCGCGCGGAGGCCGGACATGCGCATCGCGTGCGCGTGGCGCTGTTCGACCAGGGTCGAAGCGAGCTACGCTAAAGCCCGATGAAACGCTTTTCTTTCGCCTCTTTGCTGGTCGCTTCGCTCTTCGCCACGTGGGCCGCCGTGTCGATCGCGGCCTGCAGCAGCACCCCCGAGACGACCGCCGATGCCTCGAGCGACGCCTCCGCGATCGACGCCTCGACGGCGACCCCCGACACCGGAACCACGGCCGACACCAGCACGCCCGGACAAGATGCGGGATGCACGGATGCGTGCCAGAAGCTCACGCTCACGGCGACCTACGGCGCGAAGACCTCGACCTTCGAGCGCGCGCAGTTCGGCTACGACAAGACCGCGGGCGCCGTGTCCGGCTTCACCACCGAAGCGCACGTCGGCGGCGCGCCCGAGTGCCCGACCCAAAACTCCCCGACGCCCAAGCGAACCTTGATCGTGAGCGGGATTCCGGTCGGATCCGCGGGAAAAACGCTCACCAAAGCGGACGGCGTAGCCGTGACCCTGCTCGACTTCGAGGGCCTCTTGACCGACAAGCCGCTCGACAAAGCCACTGACGCCAAGGTGACGGTGGTCTACCTGCCCGGCGACGCTCCGGAGAACGTCGCCTTCGACGTGGAGGCCACGTTCGAGCAAGGCACCATCCGCGGACATGCGTACGCCTCGCACTGCACCACCATGGACGAATGACGTCTCTCGGGGTGAGGACGCGCGTCGACCTTCGAATTCCCGACGCCGGGAGCCTCCTCGCCGACCCGAGGGGCGCGAGGCTCAGAACGTGGAGGCGGCGCGCGCCACGTCGCGATCGACGAGCCCGGCGGCCACGAGCTGACGCAGGTGCATCTCGAAGGTCTGCATGCCGTAAGGATGCGAGCCCTTCTCCATGAGCTCTTTCAGCGGCGGGTTGTTGTCCGGACGCCGAATCGACTCGCGCACCGTGCCGGTGGCGACCAAAACTTCCGCGGCGAGGATGACGCCCTGCCCGTCTTTGGCGGGCAAGAGCCGCTGCGCGACGATGCCCTGAAGCGAGTCGGCGAGACGATCGCGCATCTCTTCGGCGGACCCGGGCCGTTTGGGGGCGAGGGCGAGCGCGCGCCCCATGGTTCGCGCGACGTCCGGCGTGTGCAGCGTCGAGAGCACGAGGTGCCCGGTCTCGGCCGCTTGCAGCGCGATGTCCATCGTGACCTCGTCGCGGATCTCGCCCACGAGGATGACGTCCGGATCTTGGCGAAGCGCCGCTCGAAGCGCGTCGGGGAAGGAGCCCGTGTCGATCGAGAGCTCACGCTGGCTGATGCTCGCGTGGGCGTCCTCGTGAAGGAACTCGATCGGGTCTTCGATGGTGACGATGTGGAGCGGCTGGGTCGCGTTGAGGTGCCCGATCATGCTCGCCAAGGTCGAGCTCTTCCCGTTTCCGGCGGCTCCCACCACGAGCACGAGCCCGCGTTCCCTTTCGCAGAGGGACACGCAGGAGGCTGGAACGCCGAGCTCTTCCATCGTGGGAATTCGCGTCGGGATCGCTCGAAGCACGATGCCCAACGTTCCCCGCTGCCGGTAGACGTTCACACGAAAGCGGCCCACGCCGGGAGCGACGTAGGCCGTATCGAGCTCGCGCAGCGTCTCGAGCGACGCGCGCCGCTCGGAGTCTTGAATCACGAGGCGCGCGATGGCGAGGGTGTCTTCTGCGCGCAAGGGATCGGTGCGAAACGGCACCATGTCCCCTCGAATACGCGCCGCGGGAGGCGCTCCCACCCGCAGGTGAACGTCACTGGCCCGCGCCGCCACGGCTTTCCCGAGAAGCTGGGCGAAGAACGTCTCGTTGCCGTAGACGCTCTCCGCCGCGGTCGTTCCCGCTTCGACCATGGTGATGCTGGCCACGCGTTCGGCCGATCAGTCCGCGGCGTCGGCCGCGTCGCTCGAGCCGTCGGAGGACCCGCCATCCGAAGCGTCGGTGGTCGCATCCGACTGCGCGTCGGTGGTCGCGTCGGTGGTCGCGTCGGACTGCGCGTCGGTGGTCGCGTCGGTCTGCGCATCGGTCTGCGACGCATCGCCGGTGGGGGCGACCGCGTCCACGGAGTCGACCGGGATCTTGGTGCGATCGAAGTCGACGATGAGCTCGCAGCCGGCGAGAGCCGCCGTGCCGAGCAGTACGAACAAGAGGGCGCGCTTTTTCGTCTTCATGTTGGAAAAGCCTCGAAAATCAGAAGCGGACGAGCGCGCCGGCGCCGCCCCCCTGCGGGGTGATGTAGGGGGTGGGAACGATGGAGACCTTGGGAGCCTGGGGCTTCGGCTTGGCCGCGACGGTCGAGGTCGAGCCAGCCTGAGCGCCTTGCTTCGGGGGATCCTTCGTGAGGAAGAGCACGGCCGAGGTCACCCCGAACGTGATGGCCACGCCGAAGCACATGTCCGCCACGAGCGCGGCGTTCTCTCCGCTGTCGGCGGTGTCGGTGGTGGGGTTGTTCTTGAAGTCGCTCGACTTCGAGAGAGCCGCGATGCCGAAGCCGGTGCCCACGCCGAGCGCTGCCACCGCGATACCGCCCGTGATGTACGCGGGGAGCTTGCTAGGAGGAGGAGGCGGCGGCGGCGGGGGCGGCGGCGGCTTGGGAGCCTCGGCGACGACCGGGGGAGGAGGAGGCGGCGGGGGCTCGGGCTTCTTTTCGAGCTCGATCGACAAGTCTTGTTTGGCCGCGTAGGCCACGTCGACTTCGCGATCGGCGGCGAGGTAACCCTCCGCTTCGACGTGAATCGTGTGCTTGCCGGCGGGCAAATCGAGGTCGGTCGGGGTCTTCTCGGCGACGGGCTTTCCGTCGGCTTGCACGGTGGCGCTGGCCGGCACGGACTCCAGGTGGACCTTGCCCGGCATGCCCTTGATCTCGGCGACGCGCTTCTGCACGCCCTCGGCCTTGTCCTTCAGCTTGGCCGGGACGGCGGCGAGGAAGCGCTCGTAGGCGACGACGGCTTCGCGCAGCTTCAAGAGCTTGTCCTGCGACTCGCCGATGGCGAACGCGAGCTCGGGGGTGGGCTTGGCTGCGTCGGCGGCTTCGTAGTCGGCGAGCGCGCCGGCGAAGTCGCCAGCCTTGAACTTGGTGTCACCGGACTTGGTGAGTGCCTTCACGTCCACGGGCTTTGCAGCGGTGCCAGCCGCGGGCGCCGCGCCCGTCGCAGCGGTCGCGCCTGCAGCAGGCTTCGCGGGCGCTGCCGGCTTCGCGGGGGCAGCCGCGGGCTTCGCGGGAGCAGGGCTCGACGCGGGAGCGGGGGTCGCAGGTTTGGCCGGGGCAGCAGCGGCCGGCTTGGGCGGCGGGGGCGGGGGCGTCGCAGCCGTGGGCTGTGCGAACGCGGGCGTGGTGGCGGTGGCGACCACGACGAAGGCGAGTCCCGCCGAAAAGAGCCGTTGGCTGAACGTGTTCAAGTCGGTCCTCCTAGGGGCCACGGCTCGCTCGCCGGGGCCTGCGCGGCCGAAACGCTACACGGAAGGACTCCGATTTTCCACGCCGATCGACGCACCCCGACGTCTTTATTGCGACGCAGTTGCAACGGTTACGTGGCACGTGCCTGCCGGACCGGTTCGAAATCGACGGTCACGATTCTCGACCTGGTGACACGGCCGTTTTTGGGCCGGGCCCCAAACAGGTGGGGCCCCCCAAGGCGTTGCGCGCACAGGCCGCGGCGGAGGATGGAGTCCTCCGATGACACGTCAGGCTCACTCAGGCGTGCCCCTCGTCCGGCTCGACCAGCTCGACCAGCACACCGCCGGTCGCCTTCGGGTGCAAAAACGCAACCTTGTGACCACGTGCCCCCGTGCGCGGGGTCTCGTCGAGGAGCGGCACGCCGATGCCCTTCAGGAACGCGAGCGCGGTCTCGATTCCCTCGACCTCGACCGCGATGTGGTGCAGACCCGGGCCTCGCTTTTCCAGGAACTTCACCAAGGTCTCGTTGCCCTTCGGGCTGATCAGCTCGAGGCTCGACTCCCCGAGCGGCAGGAGCAGCGCCTCGGTCTTCTGCGACGCGACCACCTCGCGCTCGCGTCCTTCGAGGCCGAGCACTTCCTTGTACTTGGCAGCCGCAGCGTCGATGTCCGGCACACAGACCGCGACGTGGTCGATCTTCTTCACTTTGAACATAGCGGAGATTCCTCGTGGCTCGGGACACGCAAGGCGCGGGTCTGCGCGCAGCTTAGCAGCCCGTCCCTAGGGAGAATCGTCCCGTCGAGCAATCGCTCCGCCCACGCCCCCCTTGCTCTTCGGGCGAGGCGAGCTGCCTCCCCGCCACCTCCCCGGAAACTCGTGCGTCGAGGACGGCGAATTGTTGATAAGCTCCGCGGCGCTTTCCGGTTTTCCTTTTGGAGGTCTTTCATGCCCCGTTCGGTCTCGCTTCGTGCACTGCTCGTTCCGGCTTCGGTCGCGCTCCTCGCCCTCTCCACCGGCTGCGCGCCCACGCTGGCGGCGCCGTTCGACCAGATGAAGGCCTCGCCGATCACGGTCTACCGCCTGCAGAACTACGAGCCCCAGCCCACTGCTACCGCCGCGGCAGCCACCCCGGCCGGCATTCCTCCCCAGATTCAGCAGTGGATCACCGCCGGCGCTTCGCTCCTCCCGCCCGGCCTCATCCCGCCCGGCCTCATCCCCGGCGCTCCCGCCACCGGCGCTCCCGCCGCCGATCAGGTCCAGCGCTTCCACGGCTTCCGCATCCTCGGCTACACCCAGCTGAACGACAAAACCCAGCACGACGAGGCGCTCGCCATCTTCGGCACCAAGAGCAACTTCACGAACACGCAGGCCAACTGCCTCTACGCGGAGTTCGGCTTCTCGTTCGCGTCGCCCCAGGGCGGCCAGCCGGCCGACGTGATGGTCTCGCTGTCCTGCAACCAAGTGCGCGCCGAAGGCTTCGCCTGGCCGCACGGCACCCAGACCGGTCTCTCGACGGACACCTCCAAGCGCATCATCGCGATCGCTCAGAAGGTCTTCGGAGGCTGATCGGCTGACCGTCGATCGCGGAACGACGACACGGACGGTGGGACGTGAGCGAGACCGAGGAGCATCCGTGAGCGACGGGGGAGTCGTCGAGCGCTTCTTCCAGCGCGCGTTCGAGCACATGACGGTCGACGACGCGTGGGCGAGCCGAGTACGCGAAGCCGACGCCCGCGGCACGGCCGTCTACGTGCTCCGTAACGTCTCCATCGTCGACTACTTCGCGCTCGACTCGCTCACGAAGAAGCTCGGCCTTCCGCGGGTGCGTTTCGCAAACGATCGAGGGCTCTCGGTGCTCGACCCGGGGCCCTCGTCGCTATTGGCCAAGCTGCTCCCTCGCGACGAAGCTTCGTACGCGAAAGAGCTCGCCGACGTGCTCGCTGATGGCCACTCGGCGGCCCTCTTTCTGAAGCGGCCCCCTTCCCTCCTCGAGCCGACCCCGCAGGTGACCGGTCGCTCGCGTGCGGCGGCCCTTCCGTCGCGAGGGCGTGCCGAAGGCGACCCGTACCTGCGTGCGGTGCTCGACGCTCAACGCTCGCGCAAGACGCCCATCTTGCTCGTGCCTCAAGTTTTCGTGTGGTCGAAGCACCCGGACTCGGCGGAGCGAGGCCTCGTGGACACGCTCTTCGGCCCTCGCGAGTGGCCGGGACGCCTGCGCACGCTCGCCCAGTTCTTCCTCAACTACCGGCACGTCACGCTGCGCGCCGGAGAGCCTCTCGCGGTCGATCAGTTCCTCGCGAGTGAAGGAACGGACACCCCCGACGACGTGCTCGTGCGCCGCCTTACGTACGCGCTCTTGCGGCGCCTCGAGCGCGAGCGACGAGCGGTGATAGGTCCCACCAAAAAGCCCCTGGACCGCGTCCGCGACGAGGTCGTGCGCAGCCCCAAGCTCAAGCGAACCATCGTCGAGCTCGCGGGCGAAGGCCCGAAGGAGCGTGCCGCTCTCACCGCGCGGGCCCACGACATGATGCGCGAGCTCGAGTCCGCGCAGGACATGAACGCGGTGCGCTTGCTCGACGCGGCCTACGACGCGACCCTCGCGAAAATGTACTCGGCGGTCGAGGTGGACGAAGCCGGCCTCGCCAAGCTCAAGGAGTGCTCCAAAGACGGAACGCTCATCTTGCTTCCGTCGCACAAGTCGCACGTCGACTACATCATCCTGACGCGCATTTTTTACCATGCGCGTATGCCCGCACCGATCATTGCCGCGGGTGACAACCTGAACTTCTTCCCCCTCGGCGACATCCTCCGTCGCGGCGGCGCCTTCTTCATCCGTCGCAGCTTCAAGGGAGATCGCCTGTACGGCGCTGTGGTCGACGCCTACGTGCGCCGGCTCATCCTCGACGGGGTCTCGCTCGAGCTCTTCCTCGAAGGCGGACGCTCGCGCACGGGCAAGCTTTTGTCGCCCAAGCTCGGGCTCTTGTCGATGGTGGTCGAAGCCGCTCTCGGCGCCCAGAAGAACGTCTATTTTTGCCCGATTTCGGTGGGCTACGAGCGCGTGGTCGAAGAGCGCTCGCTCGTGCGTGAGCTCACCGGCGGCGAGAAGAAAAAAGAAGACGTGCGCGGCCTCCTGCGCGCGATGGAGACCGTGGTCGGACGGTACGGCAAGCTCAACGTGCAGTTCGGCGAGCCGCTCACGCTGGAAGGCGTGCTCGCCGAGGTCGACGAAGAGCGCGCGCGCGCCAAGCCCGAGAGCGCCGCATCGGAAGCCTCGAGCGCCCCACGAGAGCTCGCGTCCAAGCGTGTGCTCGCAACGCTCGCTCCGCCCCGTCGCCGGGCACTCATCACCCGCCTCGCCCACCGCGTGATGAACGAGATCAACCGGGTCACCGCCGTGACGCCGGGAGCACTCGTCGCGACGGCGCTGCTCAGTCACGGCAGGCGCGGTATCTCGGACGCCGACCTCCGTGACCTCGCGCAGCGGCTCTTCGATCGACTTCGTGGTTTCGGCGCTCGCTTCTCGCCCAGCGTGGCGCACGGAAATGCCTTGCGCACCTCGGCCGTCGGAGAGGCCCTCGAGCTCTTCTTCCGGGCCGGCCACCTCGAGGTGCATCGTCCGGGCGAGCCACTCGACAAGTCCGCCGAGCGAAAGCACCGGCCGTCCCTCGACGCGTTCTACGTGGTCAAACCGGAGCGACGCCACTCGCTCGACCTCGCGAAGAACGTGGTCGTGCACTTCTTCGTCGCGCGCGGCCTCGTGGCCATCGCCCTGCTCGCGCGGAGCGGCCCCCCGGTCGATCGCGAGGCGCTCGCGCAGCGCGTGCAGACCCTCTCGCGCCTCTTCAAGCACGAGTTCAGCTTCCGCGCGGACGCCCCCTTCGAGCGCATCTTCGAGGAGACCTTGGGCGAGATGCTCCGCGACGGCGAGGTCGTCGAGACACCGGACGGGCTCTATCCGGGCGCGGGTCCTGGCGGCGAAACCGTGCGCATCGACGCGGAAATCCTGAGACCGTTCGTCGAGGCCTACCGCGTCGCCGCGCGGGCGCTCGGCGCGCTCGCGAAGACCCCTCTCGTGAGCAAAGACCTCGGCAAACGCGCGCTCACCGTGGGCGATCGCATGTTCCTCGGCGGGGAGATCGAGCGCAAAGAGGCGGTGAGCCGCGCCCTCTTCGACAACGCGTTCACCGCCTTCGTCGACCAGGGCTACCTCGCCCGCGCCGACGGCAAGCTGCGCCTCGCCGAGAGCTTCGCGAGCCCCGAGGCGCTACGCGCGATCGAAGGCAAAATCGCGGGCTTTTTGCCCAGGGAGAGCTGACGTCATGATCCACCCGTCGCGCGTTTTCGGTTCGAGGCGGCGTCGGGTCGGCGCGGGCGCTCTCGTGGTCCTCGCGCTCGCGCTCACGGTCGGCTGCAAAGAGAAGGGCTCGTCGTCCACGACGACCGTCGATGCGGCGCAGCCTTCCTCGACCTCGACCTCGACCTCGACCCCTTCGACCGCCGTGGCCTCGGCCGACGCCAGCGCGCCCAAACGCGAGACGGTCAACCTCCTTTACTTCACGCCGTCCCGGGTGTGGGTCTCGTCCAAGGTCGACAACCCGAAGGACTTCCCCGAGCACCTCGTGGACGGAAAACCCGAGACCGCGTGGAACGGAAAAACAGCGGACCTCCACGGCTTCATCTCGTTCCGCGTCCCGGACGACGCCCGCGTCGAGAGCATCTTTTTCTCGTCCGGCTTCGACGCCACGTCGAAGAGCGGCGACGATCTCTTTCACGGCAACCATCGCATCACCAAGGTGGCCCTGGTCCACCATGGCAAGAAGCTACGTGAGGTCACGCTCGATCCGGAGAAGCGTGAGCCCCAGCCCATCTTCGTCGGCGCCGACGGCGGCGAGTACCGTCTGGAGGTTCTCGAGACCGTCCCCGGCACCAAAAAGGCCTGGCGCGAGCTCGTGGTGTCCGAGCTGCGCGTGATGGGAACCCCTGGAAAAGAGCGCCTGGCGACGGCCACCCTGCCCGAGGTGCACGTCGGCTCCGAAGAGGCGCGCGACGCAGGCAAGGATGCGGCGCCCGAGCCTCCCGCGACGTCCGCGAACGATGGCTACCCCTCCCTCGCCGCGCTGTGCAAAGCGCACGGCGCCACCATGAGCCCGCGCTTCCGCGCCGTGGCCGACGAGTACCCGGGCTTCATCGAGGGACCGTATTGCGTCGTGCTCGGAGGAGCGCCGCTCGCCGACAAGCTGCCCGAGCCCTTCCTCGACGTCCGCAAGGTCGTCCTGTTCCGCGACGACCGCAAAGAGACCGTCGCCGTGGTGCACACGGCCGCCGGCTACTTCCCGACCGGCGTGGTGGGCGGCATCGAAGAGCTACGCAATCCGGGATGCGCAGGCCGCGTGAGCGCGAGCTTCGGCCCCGTCGTCCCGCTCGAAACCGCGCTCGGTCCGGCGCTCGAGCTCGAGACGGTCGAGATCGACGAGTCGTTCCCCTTCCCCACCATGCTCGAAGACGGCGGCATGGACAGGTCCCCGGGAAGCACCGCGCGCACGCGGACCCATCACGTCTGCCGGGTGGTCCACGATCGTGTCCTCTGCACGGGAACCGTGACCGGCAAGAGCTACGTCGAATACGAAAGCACCGCGCCGACCCTCGTGCCGCCTTGGGAGGACATCAAAAAGCGAGTCATTCGTCCCACGGGAGAGGTGGTCTACCCGTGAGAGTGCCGCGCTCGTCGCTCCTCCGGCGCGCCACGATGCTCCTCGCATGCGTGCAGCTCGCATGCATCGCGGGTTGCACGTCGTCGCCCAACCCGCTCACCCCGAATCACTCGGGCAGCATCGGGCTACCTCACAAGGGTACCCTGGAGGGCGGCGCGGAGCTTCCCGACTCGGCGCCCGGGCTCGCGCGGCTGCGCCACGATCCCCGCAAGTACGGCGTGCCTCGCCTCGTCGAGTCCATCGTGCGCGCGGCCAAGATCGTCGAGGAGCGTCTCCCCGGCGGCACACTGGTGGTGGGCGACCTATCCGCGCCGCGAGGAGGAGACGTCTCGGGGCACGCTTCGCACCGCACCGGGCGCGACGCCGACCTTCTCTTTTACGTGACCACACTCGAGGGAGTCCCGGTGAAGAGCCCTGGATTTCTCGCCTTCGCGCGGGACGGGCTCGCCTACGAAAAGGACCAGAAAACGTTCTACCGTTTCGACGTCGAGCGCGAGTGGTTGCTGCTGAAGACGCTCATCGAAGATCCGAACGCCAACGTGCAGTTCTTGTTCGTGCACGAGACCATCGAGGCCATCTTGCTTCAGTGGGCTCGCGCACGTGGCGAACCCACCGAGACCATCTTCCGCGCCATGAACATGATGCTCCGCCCGACGCACTCGCAGCCGCACGACGACCACGTGCACCTGCGCACGGCGTGCCTGCCGGACGAGACCGAGCATGGCTGCATCCCGTCCGGCCCCGCATGGCCGTGGCTTTCGCACCGCGATCCACAAGCGTCACGAGCTTCGACCACGCTCGACCCCACGGTGCTCAACGACGATCCGTCGTTCGAGCCGACCAAGCCTTCGCGCCGATGACCGGCACCACACACGGAGAAGACGAACGCTCGTTCTTCTACCGAGCGGACGCGGCCACCACGCTCGCACGCATCGGCGAGGCGTGCGCGCGCCTCGTCTACCTCGATCCGCCCTTCGCGGTCGGCCGCGCGTTCACCTCTCGCCCAGTCGAAGGCGCGGTGCGCGAGCGCGCCCTCGGGCCCATCGCGTACGACGACCGCTGGGACTCCCTCGAGGCCTACCTCGCGTGGCTCGGGCCCCTGGTCGAGCTCGCCTATGCCGCCCTCGAGCCGCGCGGAACGTTGTGGCTCCACCTCGATCATCACGCGGCCTTCGCTGCGCGCGTCGAGGTCACGAAACGCCTCGGAGAAAGCGCGTTCGCCGGCGAAATCGTGTGGGTCCCCGGTAACGGCGCGAAGGCCCGCAAGGGCATCCCTCGCGCGCACCAGACCGTCACGGTCTGGAAGAAGTCCGACGACTACCTGTGGAACACCAAGGCCAAAGAGCTACGCGAGCCGTACGCCGAAACCAGCCTTTCGATGCATTTTACACAGAAAGACGAGCACGGCCGCGCCTACCGAGACCGCACGGTAGGCAAGAAGACCTACCGCTACTACGCGGACGAAGGACGCGCGGTGGGCAGCGTCTGGACCGACTGTCCGGCCATGCTCGCCAACACGCCCTTGCGCGGCGAAGGTACCGGCTACCCCACTCAAAAGCCCGAAAAATTGCTGGCTCGCATCGTATGCGGGGCCACTCTCGAGGGCGACCTGGTGGTCGATCCGTTCGCGGGAAGCGGCACCACGCTCGCGGTCGCAGCCGCCCACGGTCGACGCTTCGTGGGCGGCGACGTGGGCGAGCTCTCGGTCTCCACCGTTCGCGAGAGGCTCGACGCGAAGGGTGCAGCTTACACGTACATGGACCTTACGACGCCGATCGGCTGAGCCTTGCGAGGGGCGCCGAAGCGAGCCAAGCCTCGAGATCGATCAACGCTCGCTCCGCGAGTGCCTGGTACCGATCGCGCTTCTTGAGCTTGCGGTTCGGGTGCGGAGGCATGCACGCCCAGGTGATGTTGGACGGCTGGTAGCGCGGCTGCGGACGCCCGAGGTGGGTGCGGATTCCCCCGAGCGCGGTGGTAGGCGGCGGCGGCACGAACGCTTCGCCGGCGAGCGTTTGCGCGAGCCCGAGCGCGCACACGAAGCCGCCCGCGGCGCTCTCCACGTAACCTTCGACCCCGGTGACTTGACCGGCCAGGTAAAGGTGCGGACGGGCGCGCAGCTGCATGCGCTCGTCGAGCAGCTCGGGGGCGTTCACGAAGGTGTTCCGGTGCACGCTGCCGAAGCGGAGAATCTCCGCCTCTTCCAGGCCGGGAATGGTGCGAAAGACCCGGGCTTGTTCGCCGTAGGTCATGCGCGTCTGAAAACCGACCAGGTTGTACGCGGTGGCGGCGGCGTCTTCTTGGCGCAGCTGGACCACGGCGAACGGACGGCGCCCCGTCTTCGGATCGGTGAGACCGACGGGCTTCATCGGGCCGAATGCGAGGGTCATCTCCCCACGGGAGGCCATCACCTCGATGGGCAAACATCCCTCGAAGTAGCGCGTATCCTCGAACGAACGCGCCTCGACTTTTTCGGCCGCGATCACCGCCGCCACGAAGGCCTTGTATTGCTCTTCGTCGAACGGGCAATTCACGTACGCCTCGTCGCCGAGAGCGGTGGCATCGAGCTTCTCGCCCTCTTCGCCTTCGGTCTCGCCGCCCTTGCCCCAGCGCGACTGCTTGAAGACGCGGTCCCACGCGATGCTGTCCGCAGCCACGATGGGCGCGATGGCGTCGTAGTAGGCGAGGTGCTCGGCGCCCACCGTGCGCGCGAGGTCGGCCGCGAGCTTGTCGCCCGTGAGCGGCCCCGTGCACAACACGACCGGCCGATCGGCGCGACTCTCGGGGATGCTCTCCACGATTTCGCGCACCATGCGAATGCGCGGGTGCTCTTCGAGCGCCCGCGTGACCGTATCCGAGAACACGTCACGGTCCACCGCGAGCGCGCCGCCCGCAGGAACCTTGGCGATCTCGGCCGAGCGCAGGATGAGCGAGCCGGCACGACGGAGCTCTTCTTTGAGTAGCCCCACGGCGTTCACCAGTGCGGCGCCACGAAGGCTGTTGGAGCACACGAGCTCGCACAGCTTGTCGCTCGACTGAGCGGGCGTGCGCGCTACGGGCTTCTGTTCGATCAGCGTGACGTCGACGCCACGCTCGGCAAGTTGGTACGCGGCCTCGCAGCCTGCGAGACCTCCACCCACGACGAGGACTTCGGCCATCAGAAGGTGCCCGAAAAGACGAGCCCGCCGCCGTCGCGACCGACGTCGGGAAGAATGCGCACGCGCGAGGCCTTGGCAGGCGGACCGCTCGGGGCCGTGAAGATAAGGGTCAAACCGACGCCGATGGCGAGCACGCCCGTGATGCCGAGACCGATGGCCGCTGCCTGGTTGGTCTTGGCAGCGGAGGTCTTGCTGTCGCACGACGTCTGCAGGGCCTCCCGACGGACGCCAGGCGGCTCGTTGCGGGCCTGCGTGCAGATGTCGGTCTTGCTCTTATCGACGCTGAGCGCGACGATCTGGAAGACGAGGGCCGTCGCGCCGATGGCGACACCAGTGCCGGTGACCACACCACCGACGATGCGCTGGGTCTTGCCCGGCGTCGGTCCGTTCGCAGTGTCGAAGCCCACCGAGCCCCCGGGAGGCGGCGTGATGGCGACCGGCTCGTCTTCGAGCGCGGGAACCTCGAGCTTGTCCGTGCCCGGGCCGGCCTTGGCCACCACGCGACCGGTCCACTTCTTTTTGCCCTTCGCGGTCACTTCGATGGCGTGCTCACCCGGGTCGATCGGGATGTCGCTTCCGAGCGCGAGCTTGGGGATGGCGATGCCGTTTCGCGTGACGGCGACATCGTCCGGGATGGCACCCTTGAACGAGATGACGAGCTTGTGGAGCTGCGGTTCGAGCTTGGCGGCCGCTTCTCGAGCGGTCTGGGCGCGCGCGGCCTGACCGCGCTGATCGGCCATGCCCGCGGCGGTCTGGTAGCTGCCCCAGGCGCTCGCGACGTTGCCCTGCTTCTCCTGGCACGTGGCGAGGTTCATCAAGGTGCCCGGCGAAGGATCGGCCTCGTTGCTGCCCGCGAAGGAGCGACACGCCGTGTTGTAGTCGTTGCTCTCCATGGCCTTCAGGCCGTCTTTGAAGAGCTTCTCGGCGAGCGCGATATCGTTCGCGTGAGCTGTGCCGGAAAACGAGAGGCTCCCCGCCAGGGCGGCCGCGAAGGCCAAGCCGAGGACGGTAGAGCGTCGGGCCGAGAACGAAGAGGAAGACGGTCGGGCGTTTGCGCGCATGCTCCGAGCGTTATACCGCAGGCGCGACGCGCGAGGTCACGTGGAATCGTGACCGTTTCGCCAGGCCTCCATGAGCCGACGCTCCGCCTTCTCTCGGCGTACGTTCGGCCCATGGATCCGACGCGATTTCGCTGGAGAATTCGCGTTCGAGCGTGCGCTACGTCCGTTCGAGTCTCAGCGCGAGGTCTGAAGTGTGCCGGTGGGCTTCGGAGTCGGTGTGGCTGTGGCCGGAGGCGGCGTCACCGTCGCAACCGGAGTCGCGGTGGCGGGCGTGGTCGGAGGCTTCTTGCCACCACCACCCGTGGCCGGAACCACAGGCTTCGTATGCCCTGCGCCCGACGGAGCCGCGGCCACGGTCGCTGCGGTAGCGGGAGGCGTGGTCGGCGCAGGATCGGCGCTCACGGCTTGCGCGACGGTGGCCGAGGGCTGGGCGCTCGGGTTGGCGGAAGCGACGGCGCTGGTCGTAGTGGCCGCGCTCGACGAGCCGGTAGCCGTGACCGAAGACGAGCCCGTGGGCGTGCTCGGGTCACCTGCAGCGGTCTTGCTTCCGACGACCTTGTAGACCCCGATGCCACCCACCACGAGCAACACCAACGCGATGGCGCCGACGATGAGCATCGAGCTCGATTTGTTGGTGGGGACAGCACCGACCGAAGCCTCGTGGAAGGCCTCGGCGCCCGACCCTTGGTTGCCTCCCGCGGGAATGAAGCCACCCGAGCTGTAGCCCGGGCTGCCCACGGGCACGTTCACCGGGTTCCCGGTGTTGGCCGCGAACGAAGGCACGGACGCCTGCGGAGGCCGGTACCCAGGCGGCTGCATGCCGGGCGGCGGCTGCATGGGCTGAAGGCTCCCCGGCGGCACGCCGATCATGCCCGCCTGCGAGAATCCGCTCGGATTCGAGGGCTGACCGATCGGCTGCGTGAGACCGGCATTGACGGGGATGGGCTGGGGGAATCCACCTTGCGCGAGCTGAGCACGCGCGGCGTTGAGCACCGAAAGATGCTGGTACGCGGGCGCGAACGGCGCGAGGTTCAGCGCGAGCTCGGCAACCGACGAGTAGCGCGAATTCGCTTGGCGCTGGAGGCAGCGCATGACCACGACTTCGAGCTCGGGCGACACGTGCGGCGCGCGCTGACGGACCGGCACCGGGTCTTGCTCCAGGATGGAGGCGAAGAGCTCGCCCAGGTTCTCGCCCGTGTAGGGCACCGAGCCGGTCAGCAGCTCGTAGAGAATGACGCCGAGCGCCCAGATATCGGCGCGTCCGTCGACGCTCTTCGAGCTACGCAGCTGCTCGGGCGACATGTAGAGCGGCGAGCCGAGCATGGCCTTCGTGGACGTGAGCGCACCGCTCATCGGTCCGAGGCTGTTTTGCGCTTTGGAAATACCGAAATCGAGCACCTTCACGATGCTCGAGCCGTCCCCGCGCTTCGCCAAAAAGAGGTTCGAGGGCTTGAGGTCGCGGTGGATGATGCCGGCCTTGTGCGCGGCATGGATGGCGTCGCACGCCTGCATGAGGAAGCCACATGCTTCTTCCTGCGGGAGCATGGTGCGCTCTTCGAGGACCTGCGACAGGTCTTGTCCGTCCAGGTACTCCATCACCATGTACGGCAGGCCACCGTCCGTGGAGACGTCCACGACACGTGCCACGTGGTCGTTCTGGATCTGCGCCGCGGCGCGGGCTTCCTGCTTGAACCGAGCGTTCGCCTCTTCGTTGCCCGCGGCCTCGGCGAGCAAGAACTTCACGGCCACGCGCTGGCCGAGGCCCTCGTGGTCCGCCGAGAAAACGGCGCCCATGCCGCCTTTCCCGAGGAGACGTTGGATGCGGTACTTCCCTTGGAACAGGTCCCCCGGGACGGGAAGGTCGGCAGTCTTGTTCATCGAGAGCTCGGTGGAAAAAGGCTCGAACGTGCAAGCGACAGGCTACCGAAAGGACCCCCCAGGGACAAGCCAATGGCCTGTTCTCGTGCGGATCTCTCCATGAGCTCCCCCGGTTCTCGCCGCTCGACGGGCACCCACGTGTGCGGTGAGCGATCGGCCTTCGCGAGCGCGGTCTTCGTGCGGTTCGCGGTCGACCGAAAAAGTGCGAGGAAACCCGCGCATTTCGAGGGCATGTCGAGAAAGCGCTTGACCGCGTCGCGAAGGCCGCGTAACTCCGCGCCATCTTTGCAGGCCGCTTTAGCTCAGTGGTAGAGCAACGGTTTCGTAAACCGTAGGTCTGGGGTTCAAATCCCCAAAGCGGCTCCGATACTTTCTTTCTCGTGTGCTCATGCTCGTACCCTTACGTGCGCGCTCACACGCAGCACCGTATTTCATTCGCGCCGTTCGCCCCGTTCGCGCCGTTCGCCCCGTTCGCGACTCGACGGCGAGCCGAGCGAGCGCGAAGGAGCGCGGCGTCCGGTGGGCGCCGCGACCAATGCGTGATCCGTGAGCGTCTACGCCGCGTCGGAGGCGCGGGAGCGTTCCGCGACCCGGCTCGCGCAGAGACGGCTCATGGCCATGATGCTGTGCTGCGGATTCACGCCCAGGTTGGTCGGGAAGACACTCGAGTCGACCACCCACAGGTGCGAGGTGCCATGCACGCCGAAGTCGGTGTCGACCACCGACGTGGAGGCCACGGGACCCATTCGCGCGGCGCCGAAGAGGTGCGTGGCGATGTAGGAATACGCGCGCGAGTCGAGAGGGCCCTCACGGAGCAGACGAACGTCGTCGCGCGAGGTGAGCGTCACGGGCAATCCGTGCACGCCCGGCCAAACTTCGGTGGCGCCCGCGTCGAAGAAGAGATCCGCGATGGTGGCGAGCGCCTTGCGGACGATGCGGACGTCGTCTTCGCCGAGCTCGTAGCGGATCTTGTCGTAGCCGAACACGTTGCGCCCCACCGTGCCCTCGGCACGCGCGCGCACCTGAGCCACCCACACGCAGACCTCGTCGAGACGGTCGAGGCGCTTCACGAGGTCGAGGCCGACCCCGGGCATGCGTGCCGCCGCCAGCTCGGGCGGCATGGAGATGGTCTCCATTTTGAAGCCGTCGCTCTTGCGGAAGTGAATGCTCTCCGCGCCCTGCGTCGCGCCGAAGCTCATGTGCACGGGTCGATCGAGCAGGGCGCCCATGCCGATGCCCGGATGCACTTGGAAGTGCTTTCCGAGGGCCTTCGCGCGCACGCCGCTCCGGTAGAGCACGTTCGGCGTCTGCACGGTGCTCGCCGCGACGAACACGCCCCGACGGGCACGAAGGCGCACCCGCCCTCCCCCTTCGGCGCGCGCCACCACGCCCATCGCGCGGCCGCCGCGGATGTCGACGTGCTCGACCTTGCACGAGGTGTGGATGCGCGCCCCCTTGGCGAGCGCCCAAGGTACGTACGTGACGCTCATGCCCTGCTTCTTCGCGTTCGGGCAGCCCTGGAGGCATCGCCCGCTGCCCTCGCAGCCGAGGTCGTAGCGGTGCATGGGGGCCGCTTCGTAGCCGCGTTTCTTGCATTGCTCGAGGAAGAGGCGATTGTTCTCGCCGAGAGACGCTTCGGCGACGGGACGCACGGACAAGTCTCGCTCGAGGGCGTCGAAGTGCGGCTCGAGCTCGGCCTCCGAGACGTTCACGCCGAAGTCGTTCTTCCACTCGTCGAGCACGTCGCCGGGGATGCGCCAGGCGATGGCCGAGTTCACGAGCGTGCTGCCACCGACCGCGCGACCTTGGAGCACGGGAATGAAGGTCTTTCCCTCGGCCACCTGCATGCCGCGGTCGCGGATGGCGCGCGTGAAGATCGCGTCCACGTCGCGGGCGAGCTCGCGCGTCCGAATCCACGGGCCCTCTTCGACCATGCCGACCGAGTACCCGTGCGAGGCGAGCTCGTAGGCGCACACCGCACCCGCGGCTCCCGTGCCCACCACCACGAAGTCGAAATCGTCCGAGAAATCGCGGCGAAGGGTGAGCCCGTCGAGCACGTGGTCGTCGAAGCCTTCGTCGGCGAAGCGGTCAGGCGGCGTGCTCACGGCGTCCTCCTTTCGCGGTCGCGATGACGGTGGGCTTGGTGCGGAGCGCGACGAGATCGTGCGAACCGCTGCCGGACGTTTCCACCGAAGCCGGCCGCGTCTCGGTCACGCGGCGCCTCACCGTTTCGTGTGCACAATACACCTGACCGGCCTGAGCCTTGAGCAGGAACGCGAGCTGCCGGAAGAGGTAGTGTCGGCTCTTGGCCATGCCCACGAGCAGCGCCTCCCGCGCACTCTCGTCGAGCATGGTCACGGTGGCCAAACGCCCGAGCACGAGGAGCGGAGCGAACACGGCCGTGGCCAAGACCGCCGCGCGCAGCGTGAGTGCATGGTCCCAGCGAGCCTCGCGGCAGAGCCTCGCGTAAAACTCCGCCGGCCGCAGGCTCGACATCGACACCGGGATCGGACTCCGCGGCGGATCGGGGAAGATCGCCGTGAAAATCGCGTCGATCCAGCGGACCTCGGTCGTGGATAGCCGAGCGTGGAGGGGGACTACGGGGTCCCGGGCGGAGAGTGCGAGGCTCGTCGGGCTCATGACTTTTTTCGTCCTGTCGAGGCTTTCGATTTGGGCTTGGTGGACGCCTTTTCGGGGCGCGGGGTGATCTTCGGGGTGGCCGACGAAGCGCGTGGCGTGCGAGCTTCGGTCTCGGGGGCGTGGCGCGCGATCCACTCGGCGTCCATGGCCTCGAGCGCGGCGCGCACCGTGTTTCGTGCGGTGTCGGCGTCACGGGTGGCGAGGATGGCGAGGGTCGCGTCGTAGAAGGCGAGCGCGCTCTCGCGACGGTCGTAGAGGCGCGCCACGAGCTCGGGGTGTTCGTCCGGGAAGCGCGCGAAGGAGTTCAGCACGAGCTCGAACCCGACGTTTCCCGAGGCACGCACGATGGCGCGCTGGAACGCCATGTCCCCGCGGGCGTAGGCGATGGCGTCGTGGAGACGCGGCCCCTGCTCGTCCCGGATGCGCGCGAGCTCGGCGAGATCGTCTTCGGTGTGGCGAACCGCGGCGAGCGCCACCGCCTCGGCCGAGAGCACGCGCCTCACCTCGAGGATGTCGATCATGAGCTTGCGCCAGGCGGGCTCCCCCGGGGAGAGCGAGGACACGAGGCTCGGCAAGGTGTCGAGGCCGGCGCGCTCGCGCCACGAGGTGACGCGCGTGCCGGCTCCGTGCCGCGTGGTGACGAGCCCGAGCGCCTCGAGACGTGCGAGCGCCGCCCGCAGGGTCAGGCGGTTGACCCCCAGAGCGAGCGCGAGCTCACGCTCGGACGGAAGGCGCGACCCGGCCGCCAGGCGACCGGCCAGGATCTCGGCTTGGAGGCGCTCGGCCACCGCGTCGACCACGCTCGAGCGCGCGATGGGCACGAGAGCGACGAAGCTCGCGAGGTCACCCTCGGCGGATGAAGACGACGACGAAACGACGCTCGCCTCGGCGGAGGCGGGCGCAGCGAAGGACGGACGGGGCTTGGAAGAAGGGGGCCGGCTCATGTGCGGATGGTTCAACCAGTTAGCCACACGCCTGTCACTGCGCAACCTCATTCGCACCAGTCGAAAGGGTGCGCAGGAATTTTCTCAGCAACTTCGACGAGATGCGTCGCGAAGATTTTCGTCGTCTCCGGACACGCCGTGTTCGAGGGTCTCGATACGAGGCCCGGAGGCTCCCGATCCAGCAGCCAGCGCGAGGCTTTTCGACCGAACCACGCAGCGTCCGCGGTAAGGTCGGAGCCGATGATCGACCTGCGGAGCGACACCGTCACCAAGCCGAGCCGAGCCATGCGCGAGGCCATGGCCAACGCCGAAGTCGGCGACGACGTCTACGGCGAAGACCCCACGGTGCACGCTCTCGAGCGTGACGTCGCGCACCTGCTCGGCAAAGAGGCGGCGCTCTTCGTGCCGTCGGGCACCATGGGAAACCAGCTCGCCATTTCCGCGCTCACCCGCCCGGGCGACGAAGCGGTGGTCGGCGAAGGAGCCCACGTCGTCTTCTACGAGAGCGGCGCGAGCCCTGCGCTCTCGGGCGTGCAGTTCGCGATCGCGGGTCGCGGCGGGTTCTTCGACGACACCGAGCTCGCCAGCGTGGTGCACCCGAAGGACGCGTACTACTGCCCGCGCAGCTCGCTCGTGTGCGTGGAAAATACACACAATCGCGCCGGCGGCCGAGTTTTTCCGCAGGTCGACGTGCTCGCGGTGGCCAAGCGCGCACGTGAGCTCGACCTCGCCCTGCACCTCGACGGCGCGCGCCTCTGGAACGCCGAGGTGGCGACCGGGCTCTCGGTGGCCGAGCTCGCGGCGCCATTCGACACGGTGAGCGTGTGCTTCTCGAAGGGCCTGGGTGCACCGGCCGGGAGCGCGCTGGTCGGACCGAAGGACCTCGTCCACGAGGCACGCCGCACGCGCAAACGCTGGGGCGGAGGCATGCGACAAGTGGGAATTTTGGCTGCAGGGGCGCGCTACGCGCTCGAGCACAACCGCGGGCGGCTCTCCGAAGACCACGACAACGCCAAGGCCTTCTCGAGCGCGCTCGCCACCGAAGCCGGCGCGCGTCTCGCGCCTCACGTCCCCGAGACCAACATCGTGAACGTGGACACCAAAGAGCTCCTGGCGAGCGACCTGGTCGCGGGCGCGCGCGAGCACGGGGTCCTCGTGGGCGCCTCCGGTCCGCGGCGCGTTCGTGTCGTGACCCACCTCGACGCGACACGCGCCGACGTGCTCCGCGCTGCCGAAGTGTTGGCGAAGGTCGCCCACGAGCTCGCCACGAGGACCGCGTGAAGCTCGGAAGCTTGCGCTCGTCCAGCGCGGTTCTCGCGCTCACGTTGGCCTTTTCCTCCGTTGGGTGCGGAGCGAGCAGCCCCTCTCGCTACGAGCTCGCCATGGCCGAAGCCCACCGCGCGTCGTCGGCAGGCCGCTTCGGAGAGGCCTCCGAGGCCTACGGTCGCGCGGGGAAAGAAGCCTCGCGCGACCGTGACCGCGATCATGCCCTGCTCTTCTCGGCGATCGAAAAGAGCCGCGCTGGCGACGTAGCCACTGCGCTCACCGAGCTCGACACGCTCGCGAAGCGCTCACCCAAGTCGCCGGACTCGGCCGAGGCCGCCTACAAGGCCGCCGTTCTGCGCAGGCGCACGGGAGCCGATGCGCGTGGCAACGCCGATCTCGAGAGCTTCGTGGTGACCTTCTCGGAGAGCCCGCTCGCCCTGCCCGCGCTCGGTCACGTGCTCCACGAGAAGGAAAAAGCAGGCCCGGAGGCCGCGCGCGCCTACCTCGCCACCCTCGAACCGAAGCTGCCCGCGGACTCGTCCGTGCTGCAGAAAGTCGCCTACGAGCGCGCGCTACGCCAAGAAGCGAAAGAGGCTCGACGAGACGCGCTGATCGCGGTCGCGTCGCGTTTTCCCTACCCGCGGGGCGCGTATTGGGACGACTCGCTGTTCAAGGCGGCCGAGATCGAAGAAGAGCTCGGACGTCACCGCGAGGCCATCGCACTCTTCGAGAAACTCCTCGTGGAACGCGAGACGAGCGACGTCATCGGCAGCTACCAGCGCCCCAAGTACTCGCCCGCGAAGATGCGCATCGCGCACATCCAGGCGGAAAAGCTCGGCGACCGCGCGGCCGCACGAAAAACCCTTCACGAGCTCTACACACAACTCGAGTCGAGCGACCTCCGCGACGACGCACTGTTCGAGGAAGCCCGACTCTACCGCGCGGACAAACTCGACGACGACGCGTGCCGAACGCTCGACACCTTGGTCTCGCATTTCAAAGACTCGCGTTTCGTGCCCTGCGCCACGGCCGAGTGCCCGAAAATCGCGCGCCCCAAGGACAGCAAGGCTCCGGCGGTGTGCCGTCCCTATATCCTTCGCAGGTCCGCGGACGGCTCGCCGAGTGAGACGCCCACCGGCGACGTGCCCGCCACGCCCTGACGCGTCTACCTCGAGCAGAGGTCCAACGAGTGATCGGGCCGAAAGAGCGGCAGACGAAGCTCGAGCACGTGCCCCGCAAAGGACACGTGCTCGACCTCCGATGACCGATTGGGAAGAAGCGCCGAAAGAGAACGCGCCGAGCCGAAGCTCAGGGCTCCTCTTCCTCTTCTTCTTCCTCTTCTTCCTCGTCGCCGTCTTCGTCCTCGTCGTCGAGGCCGTCGTCGTCGAACTCTTCTTCTTCTTCGTCGGCGTCTTTCTCCGCATCCGGATCGGCCGCCGCCGAGGCTTTTTTGTCGAACTTGATGTCGATACCGACGTCACCGAGCTGCGCGTCGATGAGCTCGAAGAGCTCGTCGACGTCGTCGCCGGACCACTCGTCCAGCATGTCGGTCAAGAACTCGAAGAAGTCACCGCTGTCGAGGCGACGTTCGATCTCTTCGACCTGTTCCTCGGTGAAGGCCTCGAGGATGTCTTCTCGCAGGGTCTCGGTGTCGCCCTCCTCGATCGCATCCTGCGCCGAGAGCCGAATCTGCCGTACCGCACGCTTGTCGAGGACGATCTCCATTCCGCTTTTCTCCGTGCCTTCTGAGGGCTCGGGCGAGCTTTACGCAATGCTCGCACGGCGTGTCAACAGGACGCCGCCCTCTTACGTGACGAGAACGCGATTCGACCGAACATTCTCGCCTTGCCGAGCGCCTCTTCGAGTGAACTTCGGAAAACGATCACGGAGGTGGTCGACCGTGCTTGACGTTTACGGTCCCACTATTGTCCCATCGGGATCGCGTGCTTTGCTCCCTCTGCGGTCGTAACAATTCCGCGCACCTCGTGTTTTGCGAAGAGTGCGGCAACCGGTTGGCTCCGAAAGTGGCGCCTCCCACTCCGCTCGTGGAGCCGCCTGCGGCATCGCCTGCGCAAGCCGCGAGCCTCGCCGACGCCCGCCCGGAGGTCGCCTGCAGCATGTGCGGGACCAAGAACCCGCTGGGCGAACGTTTCTGCATGGCGTGTGGGCAAACGCTGCCCGGAGGTGCAGCTGCACCGAGACCCGCGCCGGTCGCAGCTCCTCAGCAGCTTCTCACCGCGCCCATTCCCGTGCCCGTGCCCGTGATGGCCCAAGGTGCTCCCGTGCTGGTCGCGCCGGTCGCGCAGGCGCAGGCCGCCCCGCACGCGCACGCGCCTCACGTGGTCCCATCGCCACTCGAACCTTCGCCTGCGCCCGCCCCCGCGCCGGTTCCGGTTTTCGCGCAACCTGTGATCGACGTGGGAGCGCCTCCCGCTGAGCCTCAAGGTCAGCGCGTGTGCGGACGCTGCCGCGGCGCGAACCTGCCTACCTCTCTTTTCTGTCGGTACTGCGGGAACTCGCTCGCCCAAGCGCAAAGTGTTCCTTCAACGGTCGCCGCCCCCCTGCCCGAGCCGGTCATTCAAGTCGCTCCCGCACCCGCGGCGCAGCCCGTGATCGCCGCAGCCCCCCAACCAACTCCGGCCGCTCCGGCCGCGGCTCGCGTCTCGCCCGCGCCCACGGCGGTGGATCCCGTTCCTTCCTATGCGCTCACGCCTAGCGCAGGCTCCGTCCAGCCGGTCGGCCAGCCCTCGGAAAAAGGGTTCGACCTTCCGAAGGGCTCCGCTGAGCTTGCCGTGTCGGACGCAGGTCAAGCAAACGCGGGCGCCCCTCAGGCCTCCGCGCGCGCAGCAGATCCCTCCACCGAACGCGACGCGAGCGCGCGCAAGGGAACCTGGCTGAACGCGAAAACCAAAGCCCCCCGCGGTCACCTGGTGGTCATCACCAAAGAAGGGACCCCGGGGCCGAGCTACCCGATCTACGACCAGGTCGACATCGGACGCAGCGAAGGGGATGTGGTCCTCGCCGAAGACCGCTACTTGTCACCGCGTCATGCCCGCCTGGTGTTCCGCGAAGACCGCTTCTTCCTGCGTGACCTCGACAGCGTGAACGGGCTCTTTCTGCGCGTTTCTTCGCTGCGAGGGCGAAAAGTCTCGGAAATCGAGCGTGCCGCTCTGCCTTCTGGGGCACCTGCGTCACAAGTCGCGAACGTGGACACCAACATCGCGATGGAGCTGCAGGATCAAGACTTGATCCTCATCGGGCAACAGGTGTTAAGGTTCGAGGCCCTTAGGGACGCGGAAGCCGGTCTCGGCCCCGCCTCGGAGCACGGAACTTTGCTTTTCGGAACCCCCACTTCCCCCAGATACGCTCGGTTGAGTCAGCGCACGGTGGAAGGGGTCACACGCGACGTCTATTACATTCGGAAGGTGGAGACCGTGCTCGGGCGAGAGTCGGGAGATGTCGTGTTCACGGACGATCCGTTCCTCTCGCGGCGTCATGCGGCGTTCCTCGTCCTTCCGTCGTCCAATGGTCCCGCAAGTCCCAGCCAAAAAGGATCCCGTGAGGCGCAGCCCAAGAAGCGATCGGCCATCCACCTGGTCGACCTCGGCTCCTCCAACGGAACCTTCCTCGGCCTCCGCGGAGAGACCGAAGTCCGCAGCGGCGATCTCGTCCGCATGGGACAGCAGCTCTTCCGCATCGACCTCGGAGCGCCGAATGCCTGACGCTCTCCACCTTTCGTCCTCGAGAGGTCGCCCGTGACCCAGCCCCCGCCCAGCGTGGAGAATATCCCCGACGGCACCGAAGAAGCCGCCGGCACCTCCGGCGTTCGGGTCCGTTTGTTCGCGCGCACCGACGTCGGTCAGGTCCGCGAGCACAACGAAGACAACTTCCTCGTCGCCGATTTGACCCGAAAATCGCGTGGTTTGCTCGAAGCGAACCGCACCACGATGCTCGGTCCGCAAGGCGCGCTCTTCGCCGTCTGCGACGGCATGGGTGGAGCCGCCGCCGGTGAGGTCGCCAGCCAGATGGCGGTCGACATCATCTACGAGCGCATGGTGGACGGGCTCGACGCGAGCACCCCCACCCTCCGCAACGAGATCGCGCGGCGCCTCGTGCGCGCCATCGAGATGGCCGGCTTCCGCATCTTCTCCGAAGCCAAGAGCGACCGCTCGCGTCGCGGCATGGGCACCACCGTCACCGGCGCCGCGCTGGTCGACGACCACCTCTTCCTCGGCCAAGTCGGCGACTCACGCGGCTACATCCTGCGTGGCGATCGCCTGGTGCAGGTCACGCGCGACCAGTCGCTCGTGAACCAGCTCATCGAAGCCGGCCAGCTCACCGAAGAAGAAGCCGAGACCTTCGAGCACAACAACATCATCCTCCAGGCGCTCGGCACCTCGGACACGGTGCAGGTCGACCTCACGTACGTGCAGCTGAAGAAGGGCGACATGCTCCTTCTCTGCTCCGACGGCCTCTCGGGCATGGTCCGCTTCGACGAAATGCGGGAAATCCTGCGTTCTTCGCGCGAACCGCTCGACCTCTGCAAGCAGCTCACCGAGCGCGCCAACGCGGCCGGCGGTCACGACAACATCACGGTCATCATCGTCCAGTTCGACGGCGACGGCCTCGCCGACGGCGACGATGGCCGCGACCTCGCGTACCGCAAGTACCCGCTCGACAACGACGGTCACGACCCCTACGGCGGAGGCGGACAGCACGCCGACGCGCCTCCCGGGAATCTCTTTCGTCCCGACGACCCGAGCTCGGCCTCGGGCGGCATCGCGCCGATGAGCGTGCCTCCGGGCGGCTGGCAAGAACGACCTGCACACCCCGACGACGACCGCATCGACATCCCCGGTACGCACGTGCCCGCGTGGATCGTGGCGCTCATCGTGCTCGGTGTGGTCGGCGCGCTCTTCGTGTCGGCCGTTCTGTTGCTGAAGTAGAGCAAGTTTCTCCTGCACGTGAGCGCACCGGCTGCCCGCTCGCCTGCTCTCGAGCGAACGCCATGTGGACGAGCTCGTGAGACGACCCACGTCGCTCGACTCGAGCGAGGGTAGACGGCTCCGTGATCCGCTCACGCGCGTTCATCGCCTGTCGAACGCGTTCCCTCTACCCTTCGATTCCCACCCACGCCGCATTGCCGTCGTCACCGAATGCGCTACATTCGCGCGAAATGAAGCATCCCGAAGTTCGCGTCGGCCATAGCGCGCAGCTCTTCGAGGAAGACCCGGCTACCTGCGACGCCTGCGGCGAAACGCTCGACCCCGTCCTTCCCTCCGACGACGACGGTTTCGAGCTCCGCGGCGAGGGCGCACTGCTCTGGTGGCGCGGGGACACGTTCCGCGAGGAAAAAAGGCCTCTTTGTCCCTCGTGTGCGGCCGCCATCGGCATGACCGCGCTCTCCCGCTGGGCGATCGAAGAAGACGAAGGCTGAGTCAGTTCAAGAGCTTAGGATCGATGGCCGGAACGCGATCGGCCGTCGACTGACCGAGCGGCTCCACCGTGGGCGGTGCCGCACGAAGACGCTCGCTGCAGAGCGCATAGACGGGCGAGTCGAGCGGGGTTCGCGCGACCACGAGCGCGAGCTCTTGGCGCAGCAAGAGGCTCACGAGTCGCACGGCGATGTCTTCGGGGAGGCTCGGGTTGAGCACGAGCGAAAGCCGCACCCGCGCCCTCCCCGACCAGCGTGTCGCCCGCGCGATCTCGGTGAGCACGGCGGGCGGACACGGCCTTCGCGAGGCGAGACGCACCACGTGATCCTCGGTGAGGCGAGGATTCGTGAGCACACGACGAATCACCTCGGGGTGCGGATCGAGCAGCAAGCGCTCCACGGTGTCGCGGTCTTGCCTCCGAGCGAGGCTCTTGCGCTCCCCCAGCGTGAGCACACGCCCCTTGCCGTAGTCGGGCACACGCGCTTCGTCGTCTTCTTGCGGCGCGAGAGGATCTTTGGCCACCAATACCGGACGCTTCCGAAGCAGGCGTTCGAGCGAAACCAGGCCTCGACCGACCGCTTCTTCTCGAAGGGTCTGCACGCGCGCGGCGCAGCGGGGCTGGTTCATGGCGAAAACGACCGCAAGAAGAGCCTCTCGAGCGCGCGCGTCGAACGACTCCGCGAGCTGAGAGAGATCGTCGAGAGCGTCGGCGAGGATGGCCGGGTCGTACGTGAGAAGCATGTCCTCGGCGTACGCTTGGCGCAGATCGGCGTCGCCGAGCGAAAGCAGTGAACGGACGAGCTTCTTTCCCTCCATTTCAGCTTAAACTGTAGCAGATCCCCCGCGCCCCTTGCATGCGGGCCCACTCGGCCACACGTTCCAGCCCGCCTCCCTTTCGGAAGCGGCCCTGTTTTCCGGAGCCATGAGCACCCAAGATCCCAAGAGCCCCAACCCCGACCTCGGCGAGGACGTCGACGTCGAGACAGAGCCGGTCTCTTCGGTTCCTCGGCGATACAAGGTCATTTTCCACAACGACGACTACACGACGATGGAGTTCGTGGTCGAAGTGCTTCGCCGCTTCTTCCACAAGAACACCACCGAAGCGATGCACATCATGCTCACCGTCCACAAGATGGGCGCGGCCGTGGCCACCGTGACCACCCGCGACGTCGCCGAGACCAAAACCGCCCAGGTGATGGACTTCGCGAAAGAGCACGGCATGCCTCTTCTCGTGACGACGGAGCCGGAGTGAAATCATGCGCATAAGCCCCGAAGTGGAAATCGCCCTGTCGCTCGCCGCCAACGAAGCGGCGCGGCGTCGCAACGAGTTCGTGACGCTCGAGCACCTGCTCTACGCACTCCTGTTCGACGAATCGACCGCGCTCGTGGTCAAACACTCGGGCGGCGACGTCGCCAAGCTCAAGACCTCGCTCGAAGCCTTCCTCGACGCCGAGCTCGGCCAAGTGCCCGAAGACGAGTTCGAGACCCCCACGGCGTCGCTCGGCGTTCAGCGCGTGATTCGCCGCGCGTACGCTCACGTGCAGTCGTCCGGCAAGGACGAGGTGAAGGGACAAAACGTGCTGGTCGCGCTCTTCGCCGAGCCGGACAGCCACGCGGTGGCCACGCTCGAGCAGCACGGCGTCACCCGCCTCGACGTCGTGAGCTACATCTCGCACGGACGCTCCAAGCTCGAGTCGAACGACCCCTCGCCCGCTTCGGTGGGTGGCCACGGAGACGACCCGGACGCGCCCAAACCGGCCAAAGATCCGCTCTCCGCGTACACCACGAACCTCAACGAGGAAGCGAAAAAATCCCGCATAGATCCGCTCGTAGGTCGCCTCAACGAGGTGCAGCGCATCGTCCAGATTCTGGCCCGTCGCAAGAAGAACAACCCGCTCTTGGTGGGCGACTCGGGCGTTGGCAAGACGGCCATCGTCGAGGGCCTGGCGAAGAAAATCGTCGAAGGCGACGTGCCCCCCGCACTCAAGGACGCGACGGTGTACGCCCTCGACATGGGCGCGCTCATCGCCGGCACGCGCTACCGCGGCGAGTTCGAGGAGCGCCTGAAAGGCGTGGTTCGCGCTCTGCAGGACAAAGAGGGCGCCATCCTCTTCGTGGACGAGATCCACACCATCGTGGGCGCCGGCGCCACCAGCGGCGGGAGCATGGACGCGTCGAACCTCTTGAAGCCCGCGCTCGCCTCGGGACGCCTTCGCTGCGTGGGCTCCACCACCTTCGAGGAGTTCCGCCAGCACTTCGAGAAAGACCGCGCCCTCGCCCGCCGCTTCCAACGCGTCGAGGTGAACGAGCCTTCCGTGGAAGACGCCACCAAGATCTTGCTCGGCCTGCGCTCGCAGTACGAAGAGTTCCACGGCATCACCTACACGGACGACGCCATCGAAGCGGCCGCCCAGCTCTCGGCCCGCTACCTCCACGACCGCAAGCTCCCGGACAAGGCCATCGATCTTTTGGACGAGGCCGGCGCCGCAAAAAAGCTCGAGCACGGCAAGGGCGCCAAGGTCACCGTGAGCGACGTCGAAACCGTGCTCTCGCGCATGGCGCAGATCCCTCCGCGCGAGGTCAACACCAACGACAAGGAGAAGCTTCGCTCGCTCCAAACCGACCTCAAAAAGGCGATTTTCGGCCAAGATCATGCGGTGGAGCAGCTCGCTTCGGCGATCCGCCTCTCACGCGCCGGTCTTCGCGCTCCGGAAAAACCCATCGGAAGCTTCTTGCTCACCGGGCCCACCGGCGTCGGCAAGACCGAAGTGGCCAAGCAGCTCGCGAAGACGCTCGGCATTCAGTTCATCCGCTTCGACATGAGCGAGTACATGGAGCCGCACACGGTCTCGCGTCTCATCGGCGCGCCTCCCGGCTACGTGGGCTTCGACCAGGGCGGCCTTTTGACCGACGCCATCGCCAAGACGCCTCACGCGGTGCTCTTGCTCGACGAAATCGAGAAGGCCCATCCGCAGATCTTCAACGTGCTGCTCCAGGTGATGGACCACGGCAAGCTCACCGACAACAACGGAAAGTCCACGGACTTCCGCCACGTGATTTTGCTCATGACCAGCAACGTGGGCGCGCGTGATCTCGCGCGGCGCGCGGTCGGCTTCGGCGACTCGCGCACCAACGGAGACGCCGAGCGTGAGTACAAGCTCGTGTTCAGCCCAGAGTTCCGAAACCGCCTGGACGCACGCGTGGCCTTCACGGCGCTCTCGCCCGACACCATGGGGCACATCGTCGGCAAGTTCGTGAACGAGCTCTCGGCCCTACTCGCGGACCGCAAGGTCACGATGGAGGTCACCGAAACCGCACGCGAATACCTGCGCGTGAAGGGCTACGACGAAGAGAACGGCGCCCGCCCACTCGCCCGCGTCATCCAAGAAGAAGTGAAGCGCCCTCTCGGCGAAGAGCTCCTCTTCGGTCACCTCGAACACGGCGGCAAAGTCGTGGTCGATCGCGACCCGAACGAAGACAAGCTCACCTTCCGCTACCCCGACGCTGCAGAAAAGCCGGTCTCTCCGGACGTGACACTGAACTAATTTCCAGTACCCTTGGCGGTGTGCGCCCCACCGCCAAGAATCCGGACAACAGGTTTTCGTCCACGCACCTCGCCTACGACGACGGCGCCGCCCCCGAGGTCGCCGTCACGTTGGTCGACGACGCCTCGCGCACCATCCTCTCGGAGAACGACAGCCCGGACATCGGCTTTCGTTACTCGGTGAACCCGTACCGCGGCTGCTTCCACGGCTGCTCGTACTGTTACGCGCGTCCCACCCACGAGTACCTCGGCTACGGCGCGGGCACCGACTTCGAGCGAACCTTGGTGGTCAAGCGCGAGGCGCCACGCCTCTTGCGCGAGGCGTTCGATCGGCGCTCGTGGACCGGCGAGCACGTCGTGTTCTCGGGCGTGACCGATCCGTACCAGCCGGTCGAACGCGAGCTCGGGCTCACCCGAGCGTGCCTCGAGGTATGTGCGGAATACAAGAACCCGGTGGGCATCATCACCAAGTCGGTGTTGGTCGAGCGTGACCTCACGCTGCTCGCCGAGCTGCACCGAAGGGCGAGCGTACGCGTCACGGTGAGCATCCCGTTCCTCGA
Organism: Polyangiaceae bacterium; assembly: GCA_965225775.1. GTDB lineage: Bacteria > Myxococcota_A > Polyangia > Polyangiales > Polyangiaceae > JAAFHV01. The sequence goes on from OZ245328.1 coordinate 2,152,896, forward strand.
CGAAGAGGTCGCCCGGGCGCTCGAGCCGTACGTGCCCACCCCCGAACGCAGGCTCGCGACCGTGAAGAGGCTCGCGGACGCCGGCATTCCCGTGGGCGTGAGCGTCTCGCCGCTGGTGCCCGGCCTCGGAGAAGACGAGCTCGCCACGCTGCTCGAGCGCGCCAAAGAAGCCGGTGCACGTTACACCTTTTCGGTGGCGCTCAGGCTGCCCGGAGCCGTGCGCGAGGTGTTCCTCGCCACGCTCCGCGAGAAGCTCCCCTTGCGCGAGAAGAAGGTGGTCGCGCGCCTGCGCGAGATGCACGGCGATGCCCTGTACAATCCGCGTTTCCTCGTGCGCCAGCGCGGAGAGGGCACCTACGCGCTCGTGCTGCGCGCCATGTACGAGAACGCGGCCAAGCGCGCCGGCCTCGCGACCGAGGTCACCACGCACCGGACCGGCACCTTCGAGCGCCCACCCAAGCAAGCGGGCCCGCAGCTCTCCCTCTTCGGTCGTGGCTGAGCGTCCGTGAAAGGGACCAGACCCCTCGAAGGTTTGGTAGAAGCAGGCCATGTACCGCGCGCGAACGGCCCTCGTGGCGTCTCTCGTTTCGCTGGCCTCGCTGGCCTCGCTGGGCGTCTCGCCCGGAAACGCGCGCGCCCAAGAGCGGCCCGAGGCCACGCCGCCGCGCCTCGACGTGGCGAACTACACGCTGCGCGCCTCGCTCGATCCGGTGAAGCACACCGTGCACGGCGAGGGATCCATCGCCCTGGTCAACGTGTCGAGCGCGCCGCTCACGGAAGTGTGGCTCCACCTCTACTTGAACGGGTTCAAAAACCAGCGCTCGGTCTTCATGCGCGACCCGGTGGGAGGCTTTCGCGGCACAACGCTGCCTTCCACGTGGGGCGCGATCGACGTACGAACCTTCGTCCAGAAGACGGCGGAGGGCTCGGTCGACCTGTGGCCTCGTGCCGAAAAGACCCGGCCCGGCGACGAAGACGAGACCGACGTGCGGGTGCCTCTCGCGAAGCCGGTGCAACCGGGCGAGACCGTGCGCTTCGACATGGTCTGGGACGACACGCTGCCCAGCGTGGTGGAGCGAACGGGATTTTTCGGGAGCTTCCATTTCGTCGGCCAGTGGTTCCCGAAGCTCGCCAAGCTCGAGCCGGACGGTACCTTCACGCACTTTCCGTTTCACCACTTGGCCGAGTTCTATTCGGACTTCGGCACCTACGACGTCACGCTGGACGTGCCCTCGGGCATAACCATCGGCGCCACCGGCGTGCGCACCGAGAGCCGCGAGGAGAACGGCCGCACCTTCGAGCGCTACGTGCAGAGCGAAGTGCACGACTTCGCGTTCACCGCCTTCGACGGCTTTCAGAAGCTCGACGACACGGTCGCGGGCGTGAAGGTGACGTACCTCTTTCCGAAGGGCTACGACCTCGTGGCCGAGCGCGAACGCGATGCGGTGCGCTTCGCACTTCCGCACTTCGGAGAGCGCTACGGTCGCTACCCCTACCCCACGCTCACCGTGGTGCATCCGCCCGCCGGCGTGCGCGAGGCAGGCGGCATGGAGTACCCGACCCTCATCACCACAGGCGGCGCCTGGCACGGCCCTCCGCACATCCGTGAAGTCGAGCTCGTCACCGTGCACGAGCTCGGGCACCAGTGGTTTTACGGCCTTCTCGCGTCGAACGAGCGAAAGTGGCCCTTCCTCGACGAAGGCCTCAATAGCTACGCCGAGACCGACGTGCTCGGGGCGTGGCTCGGACCGCGCTCTGTGGCCGACGTGCTCGGCCTCGACGTCTCGGACACCACGGTGCAGCTCTTTTCGGGTCGACGGCACGCCAAGGTGCAGCCCATCGCCCAACCCGCCGATGCGTTCTCCTCGGGCGCGGCCTACGGAGGCTTGGTCTACGGACGCACGGCCAGCTTGCTCGGCACCCTGAGACGCGTCTACGGCGAGGACCGCATGCGCGACGTCATGCTCACGTACGCCACGCGCTTCACCAAGCGCCACCCCGAGCCCGAGGACTTCCTCAACGTGATCGGCGAGAAAATAAGCGCTGAGGCCAAGACACTCGCGCGCGCGGCACTCTTCGACCAAGGCACCGTCGACTACGCGGTGACGCAAGTGGCCTCCTCCCGACGCTCCCGCCCCGCGGGGCTCTTCGACCGCAACGGAAAGCGCGAGACCGACACCCAAATCGCCGACGGTGACTACGAAGGCTACGCCCTGGTCGAGGTACGTGGCACGCTCGCCTTCCCCATCGAAGTCGCCTTCGTGAAAGACGACGGCACCGAGACCCGCACCCGCATCGGCGGAGCGCTGCAGTCGAACGGACACGCTCTCCGTGTACCCTACACGGGATCGCGGCCGCTCAAGGGCGTGGTGCTCGATCCCGAGCACACGGTCTTGCTCGAAGACGACTTCACGAACAACCACGCGACCGTCTCCGGAACACCGAAAGCCTCGCAGAACCGCGTCTTTTCCGTGGCGGCGTCGCTTACCGCGCACCTCTTCTCGTGGCTCGCACCATGAACGCCGAGACCTCGACGACACGTCCGCGCGCGCTCGTGAGCCTGGTGCCCGCGGTGGCCCTCTGGGGCTTCGGTCTGCTGGTTTCCGCGGGCGCGGCGCTCCCGCTCTCCACCGCCTCGGGCGTCTTCTACGGCTCGCATCCCTACGGAGACGCGCCTCTCGCGGACGAAGGCGGGCTCTCGCTCGCCGATCTGTTGCTCGGGCGCGGAGCCGCGGCGTTCTCGGCCGTGCTGCCTTCCGTGGCGCTCGTGCTCGTGCTCGGCGCCATCGCGGCGCACGTGCCCATGGGCGCGCTGCTCGCGCACCTCGCAGGCCGTGAGCGAGTCACACTTCGTGAAGCCTTCGCAGCCGGCGTGAGCCGTTTTTTTCCGCTGTTCGGCGTGACGGTGATCGCGCTCTTCGCGAGCGGCGTCGTGGCCTTTGCCGCCGTGGCGGCGAGCGAAGCCCTCACGGGCGCACTCGGAACGAAGCTCGACGACCGCGCGCTCGATGTCGCAGGTCTCGTCGCGCTGCTCCCGTTCGCGGCCGTGCTCTTCGCGCTGCGCACCGTGACCGACCTCGCGTCCGCGAGCCTCTTCACCCGTGACGTGAGCGTCTTCCGCGCCCTCGTCCACGGGGTCCGTACCTTCCGCGCGCACAAGGGCCGCGCGCTCGGCACGGCCTTCGTGGCTTACACGATAGGGACACTCGTCGTCGTGCTGGTCACGGCGCGCTTCGGCTTGCTCGGCCTGCGCGCGAGCGCGCCGCTCGTGCTCTTCTTCGCCCATCAGGCTGCACTGCTCGCCAAGGGCCTCGTGCGTCTGCGCTGGCTCGCCGAATCAGTGTATCTTACACAGGTCACGCCGTCACCCGAGGCGACCCTCGAACGGGCGATCGCCCAGGCGTCCACCGAGACGCATGACGCTGACGCGACGACGAGCTCACGGGCGAACGCCATCGAGAGCGCGGAAAACGCCGAGGACGACCGGGCCGCGCGGGCCGAGTCGTCCTCGAAGGTGGAGTCGTCCTCGAAGGTCGCGACTACCGAGCGTCAGGCCGCCGACGAGACCGAGCGCACCGCCGAGCGGTAGAGGGCCTCGTACTGGCGCGCAGCGCGCTCCCAGCCCCGATCGGCGCGCATCACGCGACGAACGAGCGCCGAGAAGGTCGGGAGCTCTCGCGCGGAGAGTGCGCGCAGCGTTGCGCCCACGAAGGCATCTTCGGTGGGCTCGTCGAAGGTGAAGCCCGTGCCGGTCTCGAGCTTGGCGTCGCAGTCGACCACGGTGTCCACGAGGCCGCCGGTCGCGTGCGCGATGGGGAGCGCACCGTAGCGCTGCGCGTAGAGCTGGGTGAGCCCACAAGGCTCGAAGCGGCTCGGCACGGCCACGAAGTCCGCCGCGGCGAACGCGCGGTGCACCACGGCTTCACTGGCCGCACGCACGAACACGGCGCGCCCACGCGCACGCGCGACCTGCGCTTCGATCTTCTCGACCAGCTCGTTTTCGCCGTCGCCGCAGATCACGACCTGCACCTCGGTTCCACGAAGGAGGCGCGGCAGCGCAGCGACCAGAAGGTCGACGCCCTTCTGCTCCACGAGACGGCCCACACTGACGAGCAGCGGCGCGTCGGGGCGCAGCGGGAGACCGAGCTCTTTCTGGAGCGCGCCCTTGCAGCGCGCCTTGTTCGACGCGTCTTCGGCGTCGTAGCGCGCGGGCAGGTTGGGGTCCGTCGCGGGGTTCCACACCGAGTAGTCGACGCCGTTCAGGATGCCCGTGAGGCGGCCCTTGGCGCGCAGCACTCCGTCGAGGCGGAAGCCCTTCTCACGGGTCACGAGCTCGGTCGCGTGGTGCGGGCTCACCGTGCTCACGGCGTCGGCCGAGACGATGCCCTGCTTCAAGAGGCTCACGTCGCCGTAAAACTCGATCCCTTCGACCTTGAAGTCCGACCAGGGAAGGCCGATGTCCGTCATGGCCGACTTGGGGAACACTCCCTGGTGCGCGGCGTTGTGCAGGGTGAGCACGGAGCGCGTGGGCTTCACGCGTGCATCCTGCATGTACTTGGCGGCGAGCGCCGTGGGCCAGTCGTTGAGGTGCACGACGTCGAACGGCGCGCCCTCTTCGGCCTTGAGACGCGCGACTTCGGCCACCGCGCGCGAGAAGATCGAGAAGCGCTTGGCGTTGTCCGCGAACTCCTCGCCGGGCGGGCCGTACACGTGCGGGCGCGAGTAGAGGCCGGGCACGTCGACCAGCACGAGATCGACCTGCGAGGCGAGACGACCGTCGTAGAGCGTGACCTCGACCGTGGTGTCGCCGTGCGCGAGCTTGAGCGGTGTCAGGCGACGCGCGACGAGGAGGCCTCCGGCCTCGAACCCGGGGAAACGCGGCACGATCACGGTGACCTTGTGACCGAGCGCGCGTAGGGCCTTCGGCAGCGAAGACGCCACGTCGGCGAGGCCTCCGACTTTGACGTAGGGCGCAAGCTCGGTGGTCGCGAAGAGGATGTCCATCGAGGCCGTTCTTACCACGTGCTCGGGCGTCCCAGCTCGCGTAAGTTCGGGCCGAATGACGCGCCTAAGGGCCTCCGAGACCGCATTTACCCGCCCCCCCGATATCCCGGAGGGCTCGGTGGTCAGCGTCTTCCGTGTCCCACCCGAGGTGGCCGGACAGCGCCTCGACGTCTTCCTGACCGCCGAGCTCCGGCGCACGAGCCGCACCCGGGCCCAGGAAATCATCCGGGCGAGCGCCTTCGACGACCGCGGACGCAAGCTGAAGCCCAACGACCGGGTGCTCGCCGAGCAGAAGGTCTTGCTCTGGCGACCCGCCTGGGACGAGACCCCGGTCCCTCAGGATGTGCCGATTTTGTACGAAGATCCGCACCTTTTGGCGGTCTCCAAGCCTGCCGGCCTGCCCGTGCACCCGACCGCGCGCTACCACAAGAACACGCTCATCGTGATGCTCAAGGCGGCCCGTCCGGACGAGTTCGTCTCGCTCGGGCACCGCATCGACCGCGAGACGAGCGGCGTGCTGCTCGTCACGCGCACCGCCGAGTGCGACCGCACCCTGAAGAGAGCCTTCGAGGACCGCAACGACATCGAAAAGACCTACACCGCCATCACCTGGGGCGTGCCCAAGGACGCGAAGCCGGGCGAAATGTTCCGCTTCGAGTGCGGCATGTCGCTGCCCGAAAAGGCGAAATTCGGCGTCAAAATGGAGGTCACCGAGGGCCCCGGAGCGCTCGCTTCGGCCACTCGTTTCACCGTCGAAGGGGTGCGCACGCGCCCCACGGACGGACGCACCTACGCGATGGTCCGCTGCGACCTCGAGAGCGGCCGGCAGCACCAGATTCGCCTTCACCTCGCCACGCTGGGCGCGCCCATCGTGGGCGACAAACTCTACGGCCCCGACGAGGGTTGTTTCCCTCGCGGAGCGGATGGTGAGCTCACCGCGGACGATCTCGAGCTGCTCGAGCTGCCTCGCCACGCCCTGCACGCGCGCAGGCTTGCCCTCGCCCACCCGGTCACGGGCGAGCGCTTGGACGTGGAGGCGCCCCTGCCGGCCGACCTCGCCGAGTTTTGGGCCACGCTCGTCCCGGTGGACGGCGCTCCCGGTTGAGGGGACGGGCCGGACGTTCCGACCCGCCGGGCTCGTTCACATCCCGCGCGGAACGCGATCGAGATCGACCTGATCGAGCGCGGCCCGGATGAGCGCGCTGCGGTTGGCCTTGGTCACGCCCTTGGCCTTGAGCTCGTCGACCAACGCGTCGAGACGCGCCAGGTCCTTCGTGTACATCGAGATGCAGATCACCTTGTAGTGCTGCGGGCGCTCGCTCGGAGCAACGTCGCTCGTGCGCTCGCGCTTGGGCGGCTCGTTCGAATAAAACGAGCCGGAGAGCACGCCTTGAACTTCGTCGCCGTCGAGAACGCTCGCGGTGAGAGCGGTGGATTCGTCTCGGGTCATGGCATTCTCCTCAGGCGTTCGCCGCGAGCGCTTGGCTCGCCGGTAGCTTGTCGAGATCTTGCGGGAGCTCGGCGCCACGTCCGGTGACGAGGCGCTCGACCACCGCGCGGTAGTCGTCCGCGGAGTTGGAGTCGGGGGCGAGCTCGAAGATCGTCTTGCCCTGCGCGGGCGCTTCTTTGATGCGGGTGGCCGCACGGATCGGGGCGAGGCACTTGTCGCCGAAGTGCTGCTTCAAGGTCTCCACGGCGTCGCGGCAGATGCGCGCGCGAGCGTCGTAGAACGTGGGCAAAACGCCGTAGATTTGCACGGGGTGGCGCAAGAGGCTGTTCACGTTCTTCACGGTCTTGATGACCTGACGAACCCCCACGAGCGAAAGGTAGTCGCACGCTACCGGAACCAGGATCCCGTCCGCGAAGACGAGCGCGTTCTGATTCATGAGCGAGAGCGAGGGTGAGCAGTCGACCACCACCACGTCGTACGACGAGGTCGCCGAAGCGAGCCTGTCGCGCAGCACGCGGTCGCGGTTCTGGCGCCCGGCGAGGTAGAGCTCGGCCGCGGCCAAGGTCTCGTTCGAGGGCAAAAGATCGAGGTTGGGACGCACGGTGGTCGCGCAGTCTTCGGCGCGGAGCCCCATGACGAGCACGTGGTAGAGCGTCTTTTCCGGCTTCACGCCGAACGAGACGGCCACGTTGCCCTGCGAGTCGGTGTCGACCAAGAGCACCTTCAGACCGCGCTCGGCGAGACCTGCGGCGATGCTCACCGTGGTGGTGGTCTTACCGGTGCCGCCCTTGTGGTTGAAGATGGCGAGCTTTCGCGGGCCGTGGAACGGCGCAAGCTCTCGCGCTGCAACCGAAGCCGCGGGAGCGACCGCAGAGCGCGCAGCGTGAGAAGCGACGGGCGCGACATGCGAACCATGTGCGACGGGGGCCACAGCGGGAGAAATCGGGGTCTGCGTGGGGCTCGCCACACGCGTCGGAGTGACGGTGCTGATCGGAGCCGCGGGGGGCTCGGTCGGCGCGGTGACGCTGGGCACGCGCGGAGCTTCCGGCATTTTCACGGGAGCCACGCTCGCCGAGGCGATCGAGGTCGCGGGAGACGGTACGGTCTTGGGGGCCTCTGCCGTGACGAATTGAGCGAGACGCGCGCCGTCCGACTCGGCCAGCACCTGCGTGCGGCAGTCCGCGCTGCACGCGTACTTTCGCGAGCCGTTCGGACCACGCACCACTTGAGAGACGAGGTCGACGGTGAAGCGTTTCGCGCACGCATCGCACACCACGCCGCCCGCCATCTCGCCACGCACGGCTTTGCCGTGACACGCCTGCGAGCAAAAGAAGAGGAAGCCGCCGTCGCGCTCCTCCATCTGGTAGCGAAACTGGACGTCGAACGCTCGACTGCAAACGCTGCAGCTCTCGTGCATGCCCGCCATCTTTCTTGTCTCCTCGGCTCGACCGACAGGTCGGCTCTCGTGGCCTCGCGATCCCAGGTGCCAGAACGCACGGGAGAGGGCCAAGAAAACGGCGGAACGATTTCTTGAAGCCCCACCTTCACGAAGCATCATTCATTCATACTATCGAGCACTTACAATCAATCATCAATGTGCGTTCGAGGTGCCGAATTTGCGTACGCACGAGCGAGAGCTCTTGGCTTTTTCGACGCCGAGTCCCTCGCGCCGCGTCACATGAGCACGAGCGACGCCGAGACTCGGAGAGCCCACGAACGATACGAACGCGTCACGGCGTCGCGCACGTCGTCCCTCCGTCGTCGAGGCCGAGTCGAACGAAAGACTCGTGGAGACGTAGGCGAACACCTTCGCCTGAGCTCGTTCGGAGCACGGCAGTGTCACGCGCGAACGACAAAACGCGAAAACGCGGGCTCCTCGTGGGGAGTCCGCGCTTCGCGCAGGCGGCAGGAAGAATCAGAGACGAATCATTCGGCGTCGAGCGCGTCGCTGGCGAGCTCGTCGGCGTCCGTCTCCTCGCCGTCCTCGTCCTCTTCTTCTTCGACTTCGGGCTTGGCGAGCACGGGCAAGCGGCGCTTGCCGACGGGGCCTTCGTCCACGTAGTCGCGCAGCGCGGACATGTCCTTCAGCGCCTCGAGCTTGGCGAGGCCCTTCACTTCGACTTGGCGAATGCGCTCGCGCGTGAGGTTCATGATCGCGCCCACCTCTTCGAGGGTGGTGCCGCCACGGTCGGCGACGTCGAGCGCGCAGGTTTCGGTCATCTCCCAGACCTCGAGATCGGGGAAATTCAGCTTGATCGCGCCGGTCTTGGCCGACACGTCGAGATAGAGATGGTGCTTGCACGACACGAACGGGCACGGACGCTCGCCGTTGCCGCACTCGCCGCGCGTCTTGGGCTTCTCCACGTCCATGTCGGGGTACATCATGCGGCCGAGCTCGAGCTCGCGCTTGGTCATGCGCTTGACGCTGATGGTGCGCGCACGCACGTCGCGCTTGCGGCGCGAGCGGCGCTGCTCGCGGGTCACGGTCTCGCCGTCGAGCGACGGCGCGAGCGCCAAGGCGCCCTCCGTCGACAGGGTCGACTCGTCCGTGGTCGTGTCTCGCTCGAGCTCGCCGTTTTCGATCTTCGCGTCCATCTGCCTCTTCCTCCCGTGAACCAAGCCCGTGCACTCGAAGCCTCGCTCCGAGCGCAAAATTCTGCCGTCCGGCGTCGCGCAGGCCGCCTCGCCTACACGTCACCACCTTCCCCCCTGTCGCTGCCCTGCTGGCCTTTCGAGCCACCTGACCGCGGTCGCCCCGCGAAAGCGAGCACGACTCGGCCGTCGCGTTCGCGACACCCGATCCGCCTCCCGTACCCCGACCGCGAAAGTCGCGGAGGATGCACGCCTGGCCGATCGGCACGAAACGCCGACTTCACGAAGCCTAACCGGGGGACTCTACTGCATCCTCCCTGGCCATCTCCTCCGGACCTCTCGGGCCGGCGGAGCTGCTTCGTCTCTTTTTTGGATCCCGAGGGCCTTCGCTCGCCTTGGCGAGGTTTCGGTCGACGGGTTTACAGCGGGCCTGGCGGTGCTCCCGATGCGATGAACATGCGGGGAAGACGCCGGCGACTATCGAACGGGCCGGACTCTAAACCGCGATGGATTCGTGGGTCAATCCATCGGAAAGCAAAAATTTGGGACTTTCCATAATGGAATTCAAATCGAGCGGTTGGCTCATGGGCCGGACAAACAATGTCCGCCCGAAGAGCTTCCATGAACGCGTATGGAAGCCAAGAGTCGATTTGGTGACGACGGGCGTCCCCTCGCCAAAATCGTCCGCCCCGATGTCGATTCTTGGAGAGCCTCCGAGGCCCCTCTCCCGATTCCTGCTTTTTCCCCGTGATTCGCAGGATATCGGGTCCGACATGTAGGCGGCAAACTTACTGTTCCCGCCATGGCCGAGGCGGCGCGAGCCTCGTGCTATCGTCGGCGCCCATGAACGTCGCCGAGGGCCCTACGAAACGCCGTGCACGACGCGTCGTTTCGCCAGCAAGGAGCGCCGGTTGAGCGCCACGCGCGTGAGCGCCGACGGCGCGACCTTGAACGACGTGCTCGCGCGCGGGGCACGCATTCGCTTCGCGGACGAGGGGCGCGGGAAACCGCTCCTGCTCGTGCACGACTTTCTCTCGAGCCACCGCGAATGGGATCACCTGCGTCCCTTGCTCGCGCCTCACGCGCGCGTGATCGCCATGGATTTGCCAGGCTTCGGCTCGAGCGAGGCCCCCGATCCTTCGCGCTACCGGTACACCTTCGACGGCTTCGCCGACTCCATCACCGACGTGGTGGCGGCCCTCGGGCTCGGTCCCGTGTCCATCGTCGGGCGCGGAATGGGCGGAGCGGTCGCGCTCACTCTGGCGGCGAGCCATCCCGATCTCGTGGAGCGTGTGGTGCTGGTCGCGCCGCACGTCTACCCGACGCGCGTGCACTTCTTCGAGCGCCTCGCGGAGGTCCCGTTCCTCGGGCCTCTCCTGTTCAAGCAGGTCTACGGGCGAGGCTTTCTGCGAGCGTACTTGGGCGGCAGTCGAGGGAAACACGCCGCGGCTTCCGCGCAGCGCCTCGAGGTGCACCTCGGTCGATTCGACGCGCCCTCCACGAGGCAAGCGGCGTACGCGACGCTACTCGCCATGCTCGACGCGCGCCCCGTCGTCGCGCGTGTGCCTCGCGTGCAAGCGCCGTGTCTCGTCGTGTGGGGTCGGGACGATCCGCGCGCGCCGGTCGAGCTCGGACGCAAGCTCACGCGCGAGCTCTCTCGGGCGCGCCTCGAGGTGGTCGAGAGCGGACACTCGCCGGCCGAAGACTGCCCGGACGACCTCGCTCGCCACGTGCTCGAGTTCCTCGCCGGCGACTCGATTCCCCCGCCCTCCGGTCGCTCCCCGAAGACCGCACGACGAACGAAAAGCGCGTCTCCGTCGAAGAGTCCGTCGAAGAAGAAGGACCCCATCGAATGACCCCGGCGGTCGCGCGCTTGGCGAAGAGCGCCGAGGTGCGCCTCGGCCTCGCGCTGGTCGGCTCGTTGGTGGTCTTCTCGGTCGTGGTGCCCTGGATCTCCCCGCACGACGGCCTCACGAGCGACTTCGAGCACGGCTCGACGCCCGCAGGTCCGGTGGGCCCCGGCAAGCTCTTCTGGCTCGGAACCGACCGTCTCTATCGAGACGAGCTCACGCGCCTCGCGCAGGGCGGGCGGACCTCGCTCCTCATCGGCATCGCCGCCACCGCCCTCGCCACCGTGCTCGGAACCGCGGTGGGCGTGATCGCCGGTTACTACGAGGGGCATCCGGGGCTCCGCGTACCGTGGCTCGTGATCGTGACCGCCCTGGGCCTGCTCGGGTTCACCGTGTACGGCTCACCGACCGCGACCACCGCGCTCTACGCCCACCACGGTCTCTACCCACTCGCGCTCGTCCTGGTCGCCATCGTGGCGAGCCTCGCACTTCGCCAGCGAAAGGGTCCGGAGCTCACGGTCGACGCCGGACTCATGCGCTTCGTCGACGTGGGGCTCGCCTTCCCGTTCCTCTTGCTCGTGATGGCGCTCGCCTCCGCCTTCGAGCGCACGAGCGCCACCACCATCGGGCTCACCCTCGGCTTCACGGGATGGTTGGGCGTCGCGAGGGTGGTCCGCGCGAAGACGATCCAGGTCAAAAACCAGGACTTCGTGATGGCAGCACGCGCCCTCGGGCAGTCCACGCCGAGCATCGTGCGACTGCACGTGCTCCCCAACGTGCGCGGCCCCGTGGTCGTGCTCGCGACCCTCTCGGTCGCCCAGATGATCGTGGCCGAGAGCGTGCTCTCGTACCTCGGAGTGGGACTCTCCCCGCCCACGGCCACCTGGGGCTACATGCTGTTCGAGGGGCAAGAGGTCTACGCGACCGCGCCGTGGCTGCTCGCCGCGCCCTTCACGGCCATCCTGCTCACCGTGCTCGGCTTCAACGTGCTCGGCGAAGGTCTGCGCGACGCGCTCGATCCGAGGAAAGACTGATGCTCGGACGTCCTCTTCGTGCAGGAGTGTTCGCGCTCGCGCTCGGCCACGCGTTCGCCCTCACGGGTTGCCAGGGTCCCCTGCCCGCGCCCATCCCTGCCGAGCACGAAGACGAGACGCCTCGGCGGGGCGGCACGCTGCGCATGTCGACCTTCGGTGACATCCGCAGCCTCGATCCGGCCAACATCTCCGACGGGCTCGTCTCTTCGCTGCATCAACTGCTCTTCGCCGGCCTGGTCGATTTCGACGCCAAGGGCGAGGTGGTGCCGCGCTTGGCCGAGCGCTACGAGGTCTCCGCGGACGGTCGCACGTACCGCTTTTTCCTTCGGAAAAACGTACTCTTCCACGACCTGACCGAGATGGATGCCTCCGACGTGAAGCGCTCCATCGAGCGCGCGCTCCACCCGAGCGCGCCGAACCCCTACGCGTCGTTCTTCGCCTCCATCGAGGGCTACTCGGACTTCGCCGAGAAGAAGCGCGAGGATCTCTCGGGCGTGGTGGTGGAGGGCTCGCACGTCGTCTCGATTCGACTCTCGCAGCCCGACTCCACGTTCCTGCCGCTGCTCGCGATGCAGGTGCTCCGCCCGGTCTGCAAGAGCGCAGGCGCACGCTACAAGGACGGCTTCGTGGCCTGCGGCACGGGCCCCTTTCGTCTCGAGCCGAACGGTTGGGCGCGAGGAGAGAGCGTCACGCTGCTCCGCCACCCCGGCTACTACGAGCCGGGCAAGCCCTACCTCGACTCGGTGGTGTTTACGGTCGGGATGACCATCTCCACCGGCAAGTACAAGTTCCTGAATGGCGACCTCGACACCATTCGCGATCTCACCCACGGCGACATCCTCGCGTTCGGCGGAGATCCGCGATGGAAGCCCTTCGCCGCCTACGATCGCGAGCGCCAGATCATGGGCGAAGCGATGAACACCGAGCTTCCTCCGTTCGACAACGTCGAGGTGAGACGCGCGGTCTCAGCCGTGCTCGATCGCAAACACTACGAGCTCGTGAAGCCCTCCACGCTCCACGCCGCGAATCAGCCGATTCCGCCCGGAACACCCGGCTTCGATCCGGCGACGCCCGGCCAAGAGCACGACCTGCAAAAGGCGCTCGATCACATGAGAAACGCGGGCTACGCCTACGACCCGGCCACGGGCATCGGCGGTTATCCGCACGTCGTTCCGTATTACGTCTACCGGCAAGGAGCGAGCGAGTACACGGCGCAGGTCTTTGCGCAGGAGGTCCGTAAGATCGGACTCCGCATCGAGATTCGCCTCGTGAACTACCCGACGTACCTCGCGCAGATCGGACGCCGCGGCCAGGTGCCGGTGGGGCCATGGGGCTGGTCCGAGGACTACCCCGACGCGCTCGATTTTCTCGAGTCGCTGTTCCACTCGAAGTCGATCGCCGACGAGGACGCGAACAACGTGTCGTTTTACTCGAATCCGCGCTTCGACGCGTTGGTCGACTCGGCCAAGAAGGAGCTCGAGCCGACACGACGCAAGAAGCTCGTCTCGGAGGCGGTGGCGCAGGTGTGCGACGACGCGCCTTTCGCGTTCGCGTACACGGTCCGCTTCTACGACGTGCACCAACCGTACGTGCGTGGCTACAGGCAGCACGCGGTGTGGCCACGCGACGTGGGCGCGACCTGGCTCGACCGGGCGAAGAGCGGCGCGCTGCGCGGCCCGGTGGGCACGTCGTCGCTGGGGAGCTTGTTCCGGCCGTGATGCGCGCGCGCCTCCTGCAACGCCTCGTCCACGGGATCGCCGTGCTCTTCGCGACGGTCACTCTCGCGTTCTTGGTGAACGACGTCTTGCCCACCGATCCCGCTCGAATGGTAGCCGGCGCACAGGCGAGGCCGGCCGAGGTCGCCAAGATTCGCAAAGAGCTCGAGCTCGATCGACCCATCCCCGTGCGCTACGGGCTCTTCTTGCGGCGGCTCGTGCACCTTCGTTTCGCGAGCGAGCCGGAGACCACGCATGCCACGTGCGCCGCGCTCGGCCCGATGCACCTGGACCTCGGCAAGAGCTACCAGCAGCGACGCCCGGTGGTGACCATCCTCGGCGAGAGGCTCCCGCGCACGCTCTTTCTCGCGTTCGTCGCGGTGCTCCTCCAAGCCTCGCTCGGCGTGTTTCTCGGCGTATACGCGGCTCGTCACAAGAAGAAGGCGCGCGACAAGCTCACGGTGGGTACGAGCCTGCTCGCCACGAGCGCGCCCACCTTCATGACCGGGCTCCTGCTCCAGCTCGTGTTCGCGAAGGTGCTCGGCATCCTGCCGCTCGACGGGTTCGGAAAGAGCCTCGGCGACCACCTCGTCTCGGTCGTTCTGCCCGCCGCGACCCTCGGCCTCTACGGCGCGGCGATCTACACGCGCCTCTCGCGCGACGAGATGGTGAACGCGCTCGCGCAAGATTACGTGAGGACTGCACGCGCCAAGGGAGCCTCCGAAGCGGGCGCCGTGAGGCATGCGCTCTCCAACGCGCTCGTGCCCATCGTCACCGTGATCGGCCTGGATTTCGGGGCGCTCGTCGGCGGCGCGGCGGTGACCGAGACGCTCTTTCGCTGGCCGGGCCTTGGTCAGCTCGCGGTGTCGGCCCTGCTCGATCGCGACGGCCCCGTGCTCATGGGCACGGTCATCGTCACGAGCTTCGGCGTGGTCGTGTCCAACATGGCGGTCGACGCCGTGGTCTCCTGGCTCGACCCACGCACGCGCAAAGATTCCTGAGCCGAGGGCTCGCGCGTCACTCGCCGAGCAGCGCCTTGCACTCGGCGGCGCCCGCGCCCGAGGCCTTCGCGGCGCACGAGCGGTACGCTTCTTTGGCCGACTTCGGTTGGCCGAGCGCTTCGTACGCCGCGCCGAGGGTTAGCCACGCATCGGCGTTGGTCGGCTGGTGCACGGTGATGCGATGGGCGATTTCCGCGGCCTTCCCGGGGGCGCGCTGCTCGAGGTACCGCTGCGCTTTTCCGAGCTCGGTGGTAGGCGGACTCGGATCGACGACCGAGGCGTCGCTACGCGCGTGCGGCGTCGCGGACGCGGACGATGCAGGCGTCGCGGGAAGATCCATGTCGAGCGAAGCGTCCGCGACGACTGCGGCAGCAGCATCCGGCAGCGACGCGAACGCCGGCAACGACGGTCCGGACGACAGGCTCGCCGCGCTACCCGTGGCAGCGGGAACGACGGCCGCGGAGGCCGCATCGCCACCATCTACTTTGATCATCACGCCGGCCTCGTCCAGGATGGAAAGCCCGAGGTTGTCGTCGTGCGAACCTCGGACGCCACGACGCGCGAGCACGCCGAGTATGAAAACGGTCGCGATGATGCCGAGCAGGCCGAGAGCGACCTTCGGACCGGGGATTCGCTGGGCGCCCGGGAGCGGCTCGAGAGGTTCGTCCTCTTCGTCGAGTGCGGACTCGGCTGCTCGACGTCGCGAGGGCGCGGTGTCTTCTTCCTCGGTGGAGCGGAGAGAGCGCGACGGCTCGGGCGGGTCCACGTCGTCCTCGGACTCGCGGTCGGCTTCGGCGACGACGACTTTCGGCTCGAGCGATTCACTCCGCCTTGAGGCGGGTGGATGCGGCGCCGCTTCGATGCGAGCGGGGGGTTCGCTCCGGAACGAGAGCGATCGCGGCGCCTTCTCGAAGACCAGCTCGTCCTCGGCCACGAGCTCGGAAGACGAGGCGGCAGCGGGAACGGCCGCAGCGACCGGCTCAGCGGGCGCGGGAACCGGAGCGACCTCGACCCCGTCCACGGACGTGTCCGCGGGAACTTCTTCCGAAGGCGCCTCGGGTGGAATCGCCTTCAGAACCGGCGGCGGCGGCGGAATGCCGGGTAAGACTTGGGGCACGTCCCGCGTCTCGTCGATCGACGGGACCTCGACCGGAGCCGCTGCGGCCGACGCGGATGTCGACTCGACGTTCGACTCGCTCTCCGTGACGGGCAGCGAGATGGCTGGCGTGAGGTCGTCCGGCACTGCGGCCGGAGGAACGAACACCGCGGGAGGAACGGCCGTCTCGGCTTGCGACGCCGCGAGCACGACCTCGGGCGGAGGATCGCTGGGCGGAAGCGTGGCGTCGAGCAACACACGAGGAGTCTCGGGAGGCTCGGGAGCTTTGGGAGCGACTCTGGCTTCGAGGCGCGTCACGTCCTCTTCGTTCACGCCGAGGCCACGCGTGGTCTCGGGCTCGCTGTTGGCCGCGGGCACGAACGGCTCGGTGATGCGCGTCTCTTTGGCCGGGATGAGGAGCCCCTCGAAGTAGAGCTTCGAGAGTGTGGACAACGTGGAAAGGTCCTCGAAAGGCGACTCCTCGATGACCTCGAGCATCGACCGTTTGCCATCGACCAGGCGCAGAATGCCGTTCACTTCGTCCGGGATCTCGCCGATCCGGAACCCGAGCTCGGCGTGGTCGACCTCGAGCGCTCGATGGAGCGGCGGGAGCTGCTCGGTCATACGGCTCCACTCGTCGAGCCGACGCATGCCCTCCATGAGCACCCCCTGCGTGGAGGCCTCGATCGCATCACGGCGCGTGACCGGCTCGAAGCTCACCTCGAAGGTGGCCTCGTTCCACGTGAGCGCGCGGTAGATGGCCTCTTCGCCGGTGAGCACGCCGAGCTCGGCGTCGAGGACCTTGCCGTCCCTGAAATAGACGTGCGCCTGTTGAAGCCCGCTCTTCAGATGCACGACGCCGGTCTTGCGCGAGACCTCGAAGGTCTGGAGCAGGTCGACCACGGCCATGTCCTGAATCGAACCCGAGAAGTGCGTGCGACCGGCCGACTGCGCCGGCTTCGACATGGCCATCGAGTCCTTCTCGCGTCGCGCGAGGAGGAGCTGGACGCGCGCGAGCAGCTCGCGGACGAAGATCGGCTTGGTCAGGTAGTCTTCGACGCCGAGCTCGAGGCCGCGGATCTTGTCTTCCACCGAGCGCTGGCTCGTCAGGAAAACCACTGGAATCCTTGACCATTCTGGACGTTCCTTCAGCTTTCGCACGAAGGCGTATCCATCCATCCGGGGGAGCTTGACGTCCGAGAGGACGAGGTCGGGCGCGGAGCTCTCGACCTTGCGCAGGGCCTCTTCGCCGTCGGTCGCGACGGTGACGTTGTATCCGGCCTTACGCAAGCTCACCTCGAGCACGCGCAGGCTACGCGCGTCCGCATCGACGAGGAGGAGCTGCTCTTTGGCCATCGCGGGCGCTAGGATGCGGACCTCGGCGCGCGGGGTCAAGGAAGCCGCGCAGTCTGCCTCGTGGTTTCGTTCGAAATGGCGAACGGACCCGAAAGTCCCGTGGTCCGGGTCCCTCGCGTCCGCTCGGTTTCGGTGGCGACTTGCCGAAGCGCTTATCGAAGCGCGACGGTCAAGCGGTCTTGGTGCCGCAGTTCGCGCAGAACTTGGCGCCTGCAGTGAGCAACGTTCCGCACCCGGTGCAGTTCTTCGGGGCCTGCGGAAGACCGGTGCCGCAGTTCGAGCAGAACTTGCCGGCTGCCTGCTTGAAGCTGCACGCGCCGCACGTGACGAGCACACCGCCCGGGCTCAGCGAAGCCGGAGGCGGCGGAGGCGCGCCCATGACGCCCTGCTGGAATTGACCCGCCATCATGTTGCCCATGCCCACGCCCACGGCCATGCCCGCGCCCGCACCGGCGAGACCGTCGCCCATGCCGTGCGTGGCCATGCCCTGCCCCGCGCCGATCATGGCCGAGCCGGCGGCGTAGGCGCCGAAGTTCCCTCCCGCGAGCTGGTTCACGTAGCGAGCGTCTTGGTTGAACTTCTGGTCCAGGTTGAACTGGTTGGCCTGAGCGTCGGCCGCTGCACCCGCGATGGCGATCTGCTTCTTGCGGACCTCGCGCTGGGCATCGGCGAGCTCCTTCACGGCGGCGCGTAGCTCCACCATGTGCTCTTCGGGGATGTTGGGGTCGATCTTCCCCATCTCCGTGATGCGAATGCCGATGTCGTTCAGCGCCGGCGCGCGCGCCACGAACGCCTGAGCGAGGCGTTCCTTGTTGTTGATGACCGAGAGAATGCTCTTCGATTCGGCCTCGGCGAGCTCGCAGAGCACCGTGCCGACCGAGTTGATGAACTTGCCCTTCACCCACTGGAGGATCTGGTCGTTGTCGCCGGCCGCGGCCTGGCCCGAGTAGCCGACGATGAAGCGAACGGGGTCGGTCACGACCACCGAGAACTCACCGAAGATACGGATGGGGACCTGGAGGCCCGTGCCCGGGTCCACGATTTCACCCGCCGGACCGCCGAACGGAATGCTGCGCACGGGCGTGGTCTTCACGAAGAAGATCTCGCTGATGAACACGTTGCCGCCGGTGAACTGGTTCACGATGCTGCCGAGGAACGGGATGTTCTGCGTGTGCATCGTATGCCGGCCGGGGGGCAGCACGCCGACGACTCGACCGTCCTTGAAGAAGACCGCGCACTCGTCGCTGTCGACGGTGAGCTGCGAGTACATCGGGAAATTCTGGTCGGGATGCTTGTAGACGATGAGGTGCTTGAGATGATCGGGTCGGGCGATCATCATCTGGCTCACGTTCTTTTGGACGAAGTCGAACACTCCCATCGATTTCTTGCCTCCGAAGTGGGTGGCACGGCGCCACCGAGACAGGACCTACGATAAATCGGCCCCACGCTGCACGCTACATGGACGAGCGTACGTCGAGTTCGGTGTCTTCGAGGGCGAAAAACCTGCCCATTTCCTGATTTTCTCCGAATGCCCATCGATCGCCGGCGCTCTTCCGAGGTCGGACGAGGTGGTGGCTCGGTGGTAGAGTGGGCCCGTGATTCCCACCGTCGACCTCTCGTCCCTGCCCGGCCCGGCCCAAAAGATCCTCGATCCTGCCGGGCCTGCACCGCTCAAGCAGATGGCCGCGAAGGGCGTGGTCCCGGGTCTCAAGCCCGGGGACATCGTCACCGTCATCGCCCTCCTCACCGAGAGTGCGGACGCGGCCATCGCCAAGACCGCCACGGAGTCGTTCGCCAAGCTTCCGAAGCCGCTCCTGAACGGCGCCCTCTCCGGCGAGGTTCACCCGTGGGTGCTCGACAAGCTCGTGACCGCGTACGTCGAGGACTACGCCTTCGTCGGGCAGTTCCTGCAGCACAAGTCGCTGGCCATCGAGACCGTGCTCTGGCTCGCGTCCATCGCGACCGAGGCGATCTGCGAGCTCATCGCCACCAACGAAGAGCGCCTCATCGCCCACCCGACCATCATCGAGAAGCTCTACCTCAACAAATCGACCCGCATGTCGACGGCCGACCGAATCCTCGAGCTGGCCGTGCGCCACAAGCTCGAGCTCTCGGGCATCCCGGCTTTCCGCGAAGCCGCCGCCGCCATCGCCCAGGAGCTCGTCCCGGAGGCCACCGACGAGCGCACCTTCGACGACGACCAGTTCGACGACGCGGCGAGGGTCGCGAAAGAGGTCAGGCTCGCTCCGGACGAAGACACTCACGTGCTCGACGAGGCGACCGGCAAAGAGAAGGTCACGGAGAAGGCCAAGACGCTCAACGCGATCTGGGCCGATTTGCGCCCGCCCGCGAAGATTCGCCTGCTCCAGCTCGGCGTCGACTCGCTCAAACGCGACAACGTGGCCATCGAAGGCAACGTCGACGCTTCGGCCATCCGCATGCTCGGCGTACGTGATCCGAACCCGCTCGTCGCGGTCTCCGCCGTGAAGTCGCCGGGTATCACCGAAAGCGAAGTGGGCCGCATCGCGACCATGCGAAACGTTTCGGAAGACGTGCTGCGTGTCATCGCGATGAACCGCGACTACACGCGCTCGTACGCCATCAAACTTGCGTTGACGGCCAACCCGCGCACGCCGTTCGCGTTCGCGTCCCAGTGGATTTTGCACCTGCGCGAGACCGACCTCCGCCATCTCGCGAAGAGCAAAGACGTGGCCGGAGCCGTCACCAACGCTGCCAAGAATCAGCTCCAACGCAAAGGCAAGTGAGGCACGCGACCGGCGCTGCGTTCCGAATCTCTCGTTCTTTCACGCCGTTTCGGACCGACGCTAGCGTCTGCGGAGCACCTCCCTCCGTGGAGACCCCGCGGAAGAAAGACCCCCCACCCGCGCGGATCGCGCGATCCGACCTTGGAGCCGAGCGCCAGGACCGAGTAGGGTCCGCCCGAGGACCGACCCGCCCGGTTCCGACGTGACTTTCTTCGGTTATTCGTTCGCAGCAGGACTCGGCTTGAAAACGCCTTCTCGCAGCTTCCGCTTCTCTCCGCTCGCCGCGCTCTTGATCGGGTTCGTCGCCATCATCGCCGTTCACGGGCCCCTGATCGGCTACGGCACCTTCGCCAACGTCGACGAGGCCTACGCGGGAGCCCTGGCGAGTCGCATCCTCGACGGCCACAAGCTGTACGTGGGGGCCGTCAGTCAGCGAGGCCCGCTGATGTACTACGTGTACACGGCCATCGCGTGGCTTCACGGCTGGGACAACATCCGCGCGTTGCGTCTGTGGGCGCTCGCCATCGCGCTTTTGAACGTCTACGCGGTCTACCAGTTCGCGCGTTCGTTCCTGCCGAGAGCCGGCGTCGTGATCGCCACGTTCCTCATGAGCTACGCGCTCGCGTTCGGCGTGCCGCCCTTCGACGGCCTCGCTCTCCACGGCGAGTCGCTCCAGTTGCCCGCGCTCACCTTCGGGTGCCTCGTCGGTGCGCACGCGCTCCGTCAACGTGGGAACGACAAGCGACGGCGCCTCCTGCTCGCAGCATCAGGGCTTCTCTTCGGCGTGGCGGTCGCCATCAAGCAGAGCGCGGCGCTCCACCCGCTCACGCTCTCGCTCTGGCTCTACGCGGACGCGCGCCGAAACTCGCGTCCCATGCGCCGCTTGCTCGAAGACCTGGCGCTCGTCGCCTTCGGCACGTTGTTCCTGCCGACGCTCTTCCTCGTGCACGCTTGGCTGCAGGGCACACTGAAGGAGTTTTACTACTACACGGTCATCTACAACCGCGACGTCCACCTCCGTCCCACGCGGAAGCTCTTCCCGCTGCTCACGCCGTTCTTCCTGCGGCTCACGGAGCAGACCGGCTACTTCGCGGTGATCGCAGCGACCATCTCGGTGGTGCTGCCTCGGCTCGTTCAACGAGTGAAAGGTGCGCTCGGCTCGCGCTCCATGGTGCCCATGATCCGAGCCTTCGGGCTCAGGGGTTACTTGGTCGCGAACCTCACCGTCGCGGTGGCCTCTGCCTCGGCGCTCTACCGATTTTTCCCTCACTACTTCGTTCAATCGCTCCCGTTCCTTTCGCTGGCCGTGGGCGCGTTGCTCGCACCGCTCGCCTCGCGCAAGCGCTACGCTCAGACCTTCTCGCATCTCGCCGTCGGCGCACACGTGACGCTCATCGGTGCGGCGGGGCTCGGCACGGTCTTCGGCGAGCGCGTGGACGGTCGGGTGACTCACGATCGGACGCCACAGGTGTGCGGCAAGCTCATCGCGGCCACCACGCGCCCGGACGACCGTATCTTCGTCTGGGGATTTTCCCCTTGGATTTACCAGTATGCGCATCGCAGACCTGCGGGACGCTTCGTGTTCGAGACCTACGTCACGGGCTTCGTTCCGTGGTTCTGGGACCGCCTCGAGCTCGAGAAATCGCGCATCGTACCGGGTAGCGTGGAGGCTCTCCTCGACGACCTGGAGCGCGAGAAGCCGGAGATCGTGGTCGACGCCGGAAGCGTCATGATGGCGCGCCCGATGCGCGGCTACGAGAAGCCCGGACGCTGGCTGGCGGACAACTACTGCTTCGAGTACCGCATCGCCGCCTTCGACCTCTACCGTCGTAGGCCCGAAGGCAAGGCGTGCCCGCAGCCGTACTTGCCTCTCCCGTACGAAGCGGTGAACTGGAACGGAACCCCCATGGGCATTCCCGTCCCTCTCTCGTTCGATCGAGCGCACGAGAAGCGCCTCCCCTACGGCAACTTCATGAAGCCCATCTGGTTCGCCGAAGGTCCCCGTCCCCCGGCGATCGTGTTCGAGGTCGCGCGTGACCGCGCCACCGAGCACGACGAGATCGAGGCCGAGCACGACGGGTTTTACATCCCGAAGTACGAGGGAGACGCTCACTGAGCGGAAACACCATGCGATCCTCTATCCCGACCTCGACTTCCTTTCTCCGTCGGTACGGTCATCTCGCGATGGTGCTCGTCGCGACGCTCGGCACGCTCGGATTCGTGGGCTCCACGGCCTCGTGCCTCACGGACGCCTGCGCCGACTCCGAGGTGAAGTTCGGCGCCACCCCCGGCGAGGGAAGCCTCGTAGACGCGGACACCTGGCAGTCGACCCCCTTCGACGGACAGTGGATCCCCTACCCCCACCACCGCACGTACGTCTTCAACTTCGGAGGCAAGTTCCGAGGCCGCCGACCGAGCGCCGTGTACGTCTACATCTCGGCCAACGACAAGCCGAACGACTTCGGCTCGAACTTCACCCTAGCGGGCGGAGACACGGCGACGATCGGCCTCCTCAACGACGATGGAATGTACCTGCGTAACAACACGTGCGCGGACTACTACGTGCGCGTGCTGGTGGAGATGGAGCCGGTCAAAGCGCCCGCGGACGCGGGAGCGAGCGATGCGGCGGCCGACGCGGACGCTCCGCCCGACGGCGCAGCTCGAGAGGCTGGAGCAGACGGCGGCTGACGCGCCGCTCAGGGCTTCTTTTCGAGCACGACGAAGTGCTCCGTGCGTGTCCGCTCCACGTACCCCGCTGCGAGGTACGAAGAAGGGTCGTCGAGCCCCGGGAGCGCGTCCAGCGCGACGACCCACCGAGGCGGATGCAGCAGGCCCTCGCGGTCCTCGCGGATCCACTCCGCACGCCGATACGCGCACGAGTCCCATTGGATTGCCGGCGTGGTCGAGAAGCGACCGGAGAAGTGCACCCCCGCTCGCAGATAGATGTCGGGCTCGAAGCCCCGGACCGATACGTCGTCTCCGGGTGCGACCAACGTACGCAAGCGAGAGGAGATTTCGGCGAGTTCAGCCGGTCGGAAGCCGATGTCGTCGCGGGCGAACGTCGCGCGGTAGGTCACCCCGTCGATCGCCCCGAAAACGTGCGCCAACAGCGCTCCACGCCGCTGGACGATCCCCGTCGCCGACCAGTCGGACAGATAGGCTCCGACGGCGAACAGCGAGACCCCCACGAGCGTCGCGGCGAGCGAGGTCCGTACGGCGCGTCGTTCGCCGAACCACGTGACCGCATCCGCGACGACCATCGTGACCACGAGCGGCACGACGAGAACGAGCACCTCGTACTCGAAGAAGTACCGCCGCAACGAATGAACGGCAGCCACCGTCGCGACCGCCAGCATCGCAACCGCGAGGCGACGGGCGAACCGTCTCCGGCGCTGCGTAGCGGAGAGGTCCAGAAAGCATCCCGAAACGAACGCGGCGACGAGAGTCGGGGCGACCGGCGCATAAACCGCCACCACGTCCTCGAGCACGGTGACGAACGCCATCGCGTCGTCCCGACGTGGACCGAGGTAAAGGCATCGAGCCTGCCACAGGAGCTCGTAGGCATCCGCGCTCGCGTGCGGACCGAGCGCGAGCGCGACGAGACCGACGGGGAGCATCGAGCCGAGCAGGGCCGCGACACCACCTGACGCTCGACCGGTTCGATACGCTCCGACCATCGGTGCAGGCCACACGAACCACCAGGAAGCGGGCCACACGAGCAGCGCAGCGGAAGCCGCGAGCCCGCACGCGAACGCCGTCGAAGCTCGCGGACGAGGTCGGAGCGCGAGGACGTAGCTCGTCATCGCGAAGAACGCGACGAACGTTCCGCCGCGGCCAGAATCCCAGAAGTCGAATCCACCGTGCGCGAAGAGGCTCGCCGCGAGGGCCGCGATGCCCCGAAGCGGCGCACGGGCTCTAGTCCGCGCGTCCGTCGCGAGAGACGGTGCGAGCCAGCCCGTCGCCACGGCCGCCGCCAGGGAGAGCGCGCGCAGCACGATGGCGCTCCCTCCCGAGACGATCGTCGCGATACCGGCCACCAAGACGAGCCCCGGTCCGTCCTGGACGAACGTACTTTGGTAGGGAGCCGCTCCGCGGAGAAGCCACTCGCGCCCTGCATAGGCCATGAGCGCGTGCTCCCGTCCGTACGGGTACGCGAGGTGCCCGAGTCCGAACAGCACGGCGACGCCGAGCAGCACGACGTCGAGTCGCGCCGTCCTCCGCGTCACCACGGGCACGCCTCCGGGAGCGGATCGGAGCTCGTGCGCTCGAGGATCGCGAAGACGCTGACGTCGGCGCGCCTTCGATAGCCGAGCCGGACGTAGGTCGCGGGATCTTCGATGTCGGCCGTCGGCGCCGTGAAGGTCACCACCCATCGCGGAGGGTGGGCTCGAAAGTACGCGTAGTCGGCTTTCGCGTGCCTCTCGGTGAGCGTCGAGAAACGCTTTTCTGTCAGCCAAACGCCCTCGAAAAAGCGCCCTCCGTACCGCATTCCGGACGCGACGTAGATCTGCGGCTCGAAACCTCGGACGACCAGGCCATCCTCGGGCGAGCCGTGGGACGAGAGCCACCGGCCGACTTCGCGCGAGTCGTACCAAGAGTAGAACCCGGCGATCGAAAAGCTCCGTACGAACGGCTCGTCGTCTCCCGTGCGTGCCCAGTAGAGCGCAGTCTTCGCATGGTGGAGGTAGCGCTTGGTATTGGTCCCACCCGACACCACGAGCGCGAGGCAAATGGCAGGAGCTATCGCGCGACGAAGCGAGCGACGAGCTCCGCCCGGATCGCTCGCCAAAGCGAGCACACCGAGACAGAAGAATCCGACGGTCGGGAGCCAGTGGTAAATGAAGAACTTGAGCTGAGCGACCACCGCGAGCGTGGACGTCACGATGCCGAGTACGGCGGCCACCATCGGGAGTGCGCGACGGAGCTTCCGTTCCCGCAGGAGCTCGAGCGTTCGAGCGACGAGCCAGACGAAGACGAAGCTGAAGAGCGCTTGGAACGCGAGCAAGCCCGACAGCGTCGCGCGCACGGTTTCGCGGGCTCCGTGCACGTAACGACCGACGAGCAAGTACTGCCTCACGGTGACGACGAGCGTCTCGTGCATGTCGGCCAGCGCGTGACGAGACGCGAAGTAGCCGAAGATCGCGACGAGCGGCAACGCCGCCCCCACGGCGAGCCCGACCGTGGCACGCAGATAGTCACGGAGCCGCGATCCGCGCGTCGCGAGCGCCGCCGCGAAGACGAGCACGTTTCCGAGCCCGATGAGACCCACGGTGGGCTTGTACGAGACGCCGACCGCGGAGAAGAGCCCGATCACGAAACCGGCACGAAGGGGGCTACGCCCTCGCAGGGCGAAGCAGGCCGCGACCACGCCGCACATGCTGCAGAAACTCTCGCATTGCGCCGTGTTCCAGAAGTCGAACTGGAAATAGTAAACGACGCTCGCGACGAGAAGCGCGGCGCCGATGCGTCCACGTGGGACCCGCTCTTCCGAAGGCGTCACGGCGTACGCGCAAGCGAGCGCCGAGGGCACGAGGGCGAAGAAGAAGTCGAAGAGACGAATGGCCGCCAGGTTCTGACCGAAGAGCCGATAGGCGACGAGGTACGTGAAATAGATCGGGGGCGGCTTGATCTCGAAGGTGGCCTGATACGGAACGTTGCCGAGGCCCCACTCGCGCCCGATGTAGCCGAACGACGCTTGGTCACGCCCGTACGGGTAGAAGAACGTGATCGTGGCGATGGCCAGCGCGGTCAACGCACCTACGGCGTCGACGACGCCGAGCCTCGGCAGCCAGGTCGACACGGGCACGTCCGCGGCGGGTCGTTCGGTCTTCGCACTCATACCGGTCGGTCGGGAATCGACACGTCTTCAGGGCCGATTGCGTTCGTAGACCGTCCAGCGGTCTCCGCGATAGGACACGTGGAACGAGCTCGGCGAAACGACGCCGTGCGGCTCGCCGCGAACGAGCAAGTAGTCGTAGAACGGGTAGAGCTCGGATCCCACGGACTCGGGCATCCACTCCCAGCGCACGAAGGGCGGACGCCCCGGCGGAGGCATGAACCCTTCGCGGTAGACGAACGGCCAGTGCCGAAAGTGAGCGTAGGAGAACTGAACGAAGCCGCCCTTCTCGGCCTGGTAGTACGAGACGTAGTGGAGGAAGGGGTTGTTGGTCGTGACCGCCGATCCGCGATCGAAGATGAGCCCTGCCACCTTTTTGCCGGCAGGAATGGTGGCGAGCGCATCGTCGATGTCGCACACCTCGCGCTTTTCGTAGCGGATGAACTTGGTGCACGCGTTCACCGTCGCGTGGGCCGAAACTCCGAGGATACCCGCCGTGACCAAGAGTCCGCGATTGCCCTTGGGCATGCGGAGAAACGGGATGCACGCCAACATGCCGGGAAACGCGAAGCGCTTCGCGACGAGCCAAACTTCGCCGAGCTCGTCGCCCGCGAAGAAATACATGTACGCGCAGACCAGCGGGAGCGCGACATAGGCCCGGCTCTCGATCCGCGACTTGTCGGGATCGCCCTGAGACAGCGCCACGCCGAGCACGACGACCGCGAGCGTGAGAATGGCCACGCCTTCGTCCGAGGTGTCCCGGAAGACGTTGAACGTCCAATTGGGAATCTCGGCGAACGCTCCTGCGAAGTCGGGGTTCTTGAGGAAGAGCTTGCCGAGGCCCCCCGCCGAGCTCTGACCGGCGCTGGCGAAGAGCGTCCACCACGCGGCCGCCGCCACCGAGGGGGCCACCGGGAGCGCGGCACGCAACCAAGCCTTGGGACGCGACCAAGGAAACGACGCGGCGAGCCCGATGCCGAACAGCGCGAAGGGCAAGACGTGCGTGAAGAACAGGCTGAGCGAGAGAACGCCGAGCAAAATCCCGCGATTTCGCGTGGGCTTGCGCATGTCCTCGAGGCCGAGCGCGATGCCCCAGAACATCATCGGAATGCCGAGCAAATACGGCAAGAACCCGAGCAGGAACATCGAGTTCACGAGCAGCGGAATCGCGAAGAACGATAGGCGCTCGTCCTTGCCGAGCGCGCGCAAGAGCTGGCGAATCGCGAGCGGTGTGCCCGCGAGGTAGAGGATCGAGATTCCCACGTGCGCGAAAGGGACGCCGACCACGTAGGCGAGCAGCGACCCGAGCAGGTACGTGAAGACGTACTGGGTGTGCGAAAGGTTGACGCGATAAAAGTCCGCGAGGTGCAGGTCGGCGTTGCCGAAGTCGTGAACCACACGAAGGGTCGCGAGATGGAACGGCGCGTCCTGCAGCGGCGGATGTTTCACGATCCACGCGGGCGCCGAGGCGAGGATCGCGACGAGCACGTAAAGTGGCGTGCTGGGTCGCATTCCGAAGGGCAAGCGCATCGACGTCAGCCTGTTCTCCCGAAGGCGAGCTGTCACGCTCGCGGTTTCGTCACTCTTCCGCGAGATCCCCGCCCTCGATCACGGGCATCGGTGGGACCACGAGCGAGGTGGTTCTATCGAGCTCGTTCGAGTCGGGAGAGAGCGGCATGTTCTGCGTCTCTCGAAGGACGTAGAGCGGCCTCTGCTTCACCTGCTCGTAGATGCGCCCCACGTACTCGCCGAGGATGCCGATCATGAGCAGCTGAACGGCCGCGAGCAGCGAGACGAGCACGGTCACCGCCGTCCATCCCGGCACGGTGGCCTGGAAGACGTAATGCGCGACGATGGCCCAAATCGCGACGCCGACCGCGCCGAGCGCGATGAGACCGCCCGCGTAGGTCGCGAGGCGCAACGGAAGGATGCTGAAGCTCGTGATGCCGTCGATGGCGAACTTGAGCATCTTCTTCAGCGGGTACTTGGTCTCCCCGGCGAAGCGTCCGGCACGGTCGTACAGAACCGCGGTCTGTTTGAAGCCGACCCACGAGACCATGCCGCGCACGAAACGATGCACTTCGCGGAGCTCGCGCAGCGCGACCACCACTCGCCGGCTCATCAGGCGGAAGTCGCCGGTATCGAGCGGAACCTCGATGGGGATCATGGCGGCGAACATGCGGTAGAACCAGCGCGCAGTCACGAGCTTGAACCACGTCTCGCCGGCGCGGCTTCGCCGCTTCGCGTAGACGACGTCGTAGCCCTCACGCCACTTCGCCACCATCTCGAGCACGACCTCGGGCGGGTCCTGGAGGTCGGCGTCCATGACGACCACGGCCTCGCCGCGGGCGTAGTCGATGCCGGCGGTGATGGCGACCTGGTGCCCGAAGTTGCGCGAGAAGCTGAGCACTCGGTACCGAGGCTCTTCCGCGGCCATCTCACGAAGGGCCTTCAGCGACTGGTCCTTGGAGCCGTCGTCGACGAACACGATCTCGACGTCCAGATCGATCGCCTTCAGGAACTCCGCGAGACGCACGCGCAGCTCCGGGAGCACCTCTTCCTCGTTGAAGATCGGAAGAACCAAGCTGAGTGTCGGCCGCTTCATCGAGTCGAGGCGGCGTTTAGCACAGGAGGCGCTACCGGGCAGCGAAATGCGCACCCTCTCGGGTCAGCGCTCACCCCAGGCGCAAACCTGCGCGCCGATGGGAACACGCGAGAGGAAACGCTCGATCGGACGAAGGCGCTCGAGCGCCTTGGGGAAGAAGACGATGTAGTCGAGCTCGCGAGCGCCGAGCCGCGCACCGGAGAGCAGGTCTTTGACCTCCCACGGATAAAGGAGCTCGACCCCTTCGTCGAAGGGACAGTCGCGAACCGCCTTCACGGTGAGCGGGTTGAGCGGGTTGTGCTCGAAGATGACGAGCTTCCCACCCGGGCGGAGCTTGGTCGCGAGCTTGCGCACGAGATCGCGGCGCTCGAGGCGAGGAACGTGGTGGAGCACGTTCGCGAGCACGATCGCCCCATAGCCGTCCGGGATGGCCGCCTCGTCCTCGAAGAAGGTGGCGCGACCGGCGCGCTCACGCGCGATTCCGACGCTCTTGGACGACGGATCGTAGCCGTGCACCTCGTCGAACGACGCTTCGAGCAGATGGGTCAAGTTGCCGATTCCGCAGCCGAAATCGAGAATCGGAGCGTCGAGTCGCCCCAGGAGTCGCTCGAGGAACTTCTGCTTGTAGATCGCGAAGTACTCCGGCCCCTCACCGCTCGCACGAATGCTCGCCACGTGCATCTCGTCGTAGGCGGAAGCATGACGGTCGAACTCGGCCTCCGTGGACGCTCGGGATTCGCCCGTCACTCGCTGGTCGTCGTTCATCGACGGCACGCTAGCCCGCCGATTCACGGGCAGGCAAGCGCCTCGGCGTCAGCGTCCGATACCCCATACCTCGCCCGTGGCCCACGTCGCGTCGAGCAGCGAGAGCACCACGTGCACGACCTCTTCGGGCGTCCCGAAGCGTCCGAGCTGCGAGCGGGTGGCGAGGCGGTGATGGCGTGTCGGATCGGCGTCGGCTTCGGGGTCGGCCACGATGCCGAGCTCGACCACGTTCACGCGTACCGCCGGGGCGAGCTCGACTGCGAGCGCACGGAGCCCCGTGCGCACGGCGCCCTTGGCCGTGAGGTAAGCGACGTGGTTCGTGAACGGACGCGTCGTGCCGGCATCGCCGAGCGCGACCACGGCGCCTTCGGACGCGCCCAGATCTCCCGAAAGCGCGTGAACCAAGAGCAACGGAGCGATGGCGTGCACCGCCAGCGTCCGCTCCAAGTCTTCTCGGCGAAGCTCGGCGAAGGGGGTGCGAGGAAAAGGACCACAGGCGAGCACGACATCGTCGACTCGTCCGACCTTGGCGCGCACGCCCGCCACGATGTCCTCGACCGCGGAACGATCGGTGAGGTCGGCGCAGATGGTCTCGGGCCGAGGGCCCGCGGTCTGCGCGACGGCATCGGCCACCATCGCGAGCTTGTTGGGGTCTCTCGCAGTGAGGACCGGCAGATCACCACGCCGAGCGAGCCCCCCGGCGATGGCCACGCCGAGGCGACCGGTTGCTCCGACGACGAGGACCTTTCGGCCACGAGCCCGGCCGCCTTCGTTCGGCGAACCTCCCGATCCAGTGCCCATGAGGTTCTTTATATCAGGACTGCCCACGCCTCGTCCCCCCCGCTCGAACGGCCGGTCCCGAAGGGCCTCGGATTGCCCGCCGAGGCCGAAGAGAAGGTGACGAGGTCGGGGCCGAAGAGGTATGAACGCATAGATGGGCAATGGCATCCGCGACCGGCGATTCACGCAGCCCGAGATCGAAGATCTCTGGGCGAAGTTCCGTTCCGGCGCCCCGGCGCACTGTCCCTTCGATGGCTTCGGCTTGGCGCTTTCGGTCGACGGCGGCAGCAAGTCGTACCGGCTCGTGTGCTCCCACTGCGGCGTCGCTTCGCCTTGGTTCACGAGCTCGCTCGAGGGCGTGGTCCTTCGCGCGGTCGACCCGCGCGAAATGGGCGCCTCCGACGACGAGCGCGACTGACGGCTCCTCTCGTTCGGCGCCTTCGCGAAGGCCGGCTCGAGGTCAGACGTCGCGGCGCAGGGTCGCCATGTACTTGACGCTGCGGGCGATGTTGCGCGCCTTGGAGCGGTAGTTGAACGCCCACTTCGACTCACCGTGCTCGCGATCGCCGAACGAGACGTCGAACGTGCGCACGCGGAAGCCGTTCTTCTTCGCCACGTAGAAAAAGTAAAGGTCGAGCGAGAGGTCGTTCGGTGGAGAGACCGCGAGCTCGAGCAGCCGGCGCGGGAACGCCTTGGGCTGCCCGTTGATGTCCTCGAGGCTCTCGTGGAGCAGGCCGAGCGCGACCACCTGCATGCCGAGCGTGAAGAGCGCGTCGCGCACGGGACGGTTGCGGCGCCTGCCCTTGACGAGAGTGGCCTGCGGATCGGCCGAGCCCTCGAGCATCTCGAAGGCGCGTAGCACGTCTTTCGGGGGCGTCTGGCCGTCCGCGTGGGTCCACGCGAGGAGATCCCCACGCGCCTCACGCAGTCCCGTCATGATGCCGTGGCCGTACCCGACGTTCGGCTTGGGCACGGTCACCACGCGGACGAACTCGCGCCCCGCCTTCGCGAGCTCCTTCGCGAGCACCTCCTGGGTGGCGTCCGAGCTGCCGTTGTCGACCAGCAAGAGCTCCCAGTCGAGCGTGGACCGGTCTTCCGGCACGAGCGCCTCGAAGCGCGCCACGAGGTTCGGGAGGTTCTCCGCTTCGTTGTAGCAAGGGACCACGATCGACTTTTTCACGTCACGACTCCTTCGACGGAGCGCCGAGCTTGCGGCGCGCGTCGGCGAATACCAAAAGCTTCATCCCCAGGAAATTCGCCACGGTCGAGGCCCCGGTCGCGAAGAGCCACGCGAGGGCTTTGGGGAGACCGAGGGCGAGCCCGGCTGCGTTCACGAGCGCGTTCAGCACCAGCGTGACCGCATAGAGCAGCACGAACGCGCCGACCTGCTTGGACAAGGCGTTCTTCTGTTTCGCCTTGAACACGAAGAGCCGGTTCAGCACGAACGAGAGCGTGGCGCCGGCCGCGAAGCTCGTGCACTTCGCGATCGAGGGCGGAGCGACGCGCACGAGCGCCATGTACACGAGGAAATCCGTCCCCACCGCGGAGAGCCCGACCACGCCGAAGCGTCCCAGCTCCCCGAGGTCCACTCGGCGGGCCGGGACCGGATCTTCCGGACTCGAGGCGCCGTCGACGCTCACGAGCACGACTCCACGAAGGCGGGTCTTCCCTGCCCGCTCGCCGCCGAAGTGGCCTTCAAAACGGCCGTCCGGCGCGATGCACGTCGTTCCAATAAACGAACGTGTCGAGCTCTTCGGGCGTGCCCCACGGCACGTACTTGCGCACGGTGAGCGCGGCGACGCGAGCCCCTCGCTCGACCATGCGGCGCGCGATGGTATCGATGTAGTATTCACCCTTCACGGTATCGCCGGCGGCGACCATGGCCTCGTACTCGCGCACGAAGAGCGCCTTGGAGGAGAACCAGAAGGTCCCGAGCACGACCTCTTGCTCGCGGGGATCGACGCCTTCGACCTGCTTTTTCACGGCCACGGAGACGGCGCGACCGTCTTTGACCTCCACCCATCCGTACATCTCGGGTCGGAAGCGCGCGGGCTGATGGCCCTTGGCCGTGAAGACCACGAGGTCGACGTCCCCCGAGGCCTCGGCCGCACGAACGGCCTCCACGTCGAACAGCGAGCCGGTGTCGCAGGGCGCGAAGAGAACGGGTGCGTCGTCCGCGAGGCCCGTAAGCCCTCGCAGCGCGGTGGTCGCTTGGCCGTTCGAGAGCGCCGGAATGGACTCGATGCGCGTGCCCGGGCGACCCTCGACGATACGCGCGAGGCGCGGGTCGTTCGCGTGCTCGGCGAGCGCCACGAGCACCGTGCTGGGCGACCGCGGCAGCATACGCAGCACTTGTTCCACCATGGGCTTGCCCGCCACGGGGACGAAGGGCTTCGGCTCGGTGTAGCCGCGGTCGCGGAAGCGCTGACCGAGACCGGCCATGGGCACCACGATCGAGGCGCGAATGGCTTCTTTTCCGACGTTCTCGACGAAACCGTCGAGCTCGCGCATGGCTCGGCTCCAGGCCTCCCAATCGCGGAGATCGTCAGGCGTGCCCCACTGATAGAAGTGCTCCAGGGGATACACACCGACGCGCGTGTTCTCACGCGCGATGAGGTGCTGCATGGCCATGGACACGTAGAGCTCGCCCTGCACGCGCTCGTCCAAGGCGACCATCTTGCGTGCGATGTCGAGCATGGCGTCGCCGCGACGGAAGTAATAAAGCCCACTCGAGGCGTACTCGGAGAACTTGTCCGGCGTGAAGTGATGCTTCTCGCGGATCTCGAGCACGGTCTCTTGGTCCTCGGCGACGCGCATGTACGCGTACAGCGTGGGCCCGAGCGAGTGCGGGTGGAAGCCGCGGTACGCGCTCATCGCGCCGTCCCACTTGCCTTCGGCGAGCCACTTGCGGAAGCCCTCGTAGGACCAATCGACCCCGTAGTCGCAGTACGTGAGAAGCACGTCTTCGTCGGAGCGAACGAGATGAGCCGCGGCGAGCAAGGTCTGGATGGGGCCGTCTTTGTGCGGCTCGACCACCACGATTTCGGCGTCGGGCACGAGACGCTTGGTGACAGCCACCACGTCGGTCTCTTCGGCGTGCGTGCGGTTCACCACGAAGACGTAGCGGTCGCCGTCTTGGCGCGGCTGGAACGCTTCGAGGACGCGCTCGATCATGGTCACGCCGTCGACCGGGATGAGGGGCTTGGGCTCGTGGTAGCCGGCGCGCTTGTAGCGGTCGCCGAAGCCAGCCATGGGGACGAGAATCAGCATCTACGATTCCTTGCGAGTGAGCGCGAGACGGTATTGTTCGGAGGGCATGCCGACCACGCGCGCGGGCTCGTCGTCGGGCAAATAAACGGCATCCGCGCGGGCGCGCAGGGCGTCTTCCACGTAATCGTGAGCGAGCGCGACCTCGCGCGCCTGGGCGAGCTCGTCGGCGTTGCGTGCACATTGCACACGCCTACCGTCGTCGGCCAGCAGGACCACCGGCCGGCCGAAGGCGGCGAGGGCCTCCCGAGCGAGCGAGAGCGTGTTCGCCTCGTCGAGGCTCACGACCCGCGAGACGCTCGCGTACACCACGGCGTCGGGCGTGAGGTAGCGTG
Source organism: Polyangiaceae bacterium (assembly GCA_965225775.1). Lineage (GTDB taxonomy): Bacteria > Myxococcota_A > Polyangia > Polyangiales > Polyangiaceae > JAAFHV01. Next base: position 2,186,347 of record OZ245328.1, read on the forward strand.
CGGGGCCGTTCGCGGGCGTGCGCGGAGGCAGCGCCGTCAGTACCGCGCCCTTCGCGTCCACCGGCACGACCTCGTACGGGGCGGAAACGCGCTCGGCGAACGACGAGAGCGGCACGTCGATCGACTCGCGGAACGTACGGTCGAGCTCGCGACTGCGCGAAACCGCCTCGTCCACCGACTCCGCGTAGACCACGAGTCCGTGCGACTCCATCAGGACCGCGCCCGTGCGGGCGCCTGCGAGCGCCTCGGCGACGCGCACCCCGAGCATGCGACCGGGGCGCTCGTACGGCACGGAAAGTAACCCCTGGGGACGCGGCGCGCGCGAGCAGGCGACCAGCATCGCTCCGATGGAATGGGTGTGCGCGACCACACGTCCGCCGAGCGCGTGGAAGTACGTCTCGAGCGAGGGGCGCGGCGTCCGCGCGAAGGTCTCGCGGTCGGCCTCGGCGTCACCTTCGAGTGCCGCGCGGGCGAGCGCGAGAGGCACCTCCGCGTGGCTCCCCGGCTGCCCGAGGTCGCGCAGGCGCTTGCCGCTCGCCTTGACCGCGAGCACCTCGCCCACCTTGACCGAGACGTTGCCGCCCGGACCTTGCACCCACTCGGGACCGCCCAGCGCTTCACCGAGGGCTCTCAGCTCGTCCATTGGTTTCTCCGGAAAATCTCGTCGCGGATTCGTTCGAGGCCGAGGCCCACGCCGGTCGCGTCGGTGCGTGCGTGGAAGAACGGGAGCCCCAGGCGGCGCGCGCCTTCTCCGTCTTTCTCGTCGTTGTCACCGATGACCGCGCAGCGCTCGAGAGGTACACCGAGGCGCGCCGCACCGAGCTCGAACGCGGCCCGCGCCGGCTTGTCCGCGCCCACTTCTTCGCTGGCCACCAGTGCGTCGATCAGCCCGAAGAGGCCGAGCTTTTTCAGCTTTCGCAACTGAATCGCCAAGGTCAGGTCGGTCACGATCGCGACCGAGAGCCCGCGCGCGCGCACCTGCTCGAGCAACCCGTGCGCGAACGGACGAGGGACCATCGCCTCGAGGTAGGCCGACCAGTAGGCTTCTTCGAGTGCGAGCGCCTGGTCGAGTAAGGTCGCGCTGCGGGGCTTCGCGCTGCCGACGCAGACGCGCATCGCGGCGTGGAGCATCTCGTGCACGTAGAGCAGGCGCCCGTGCCCGCTCGGGGTCGCGCAACGCTTCTTCACGCTGGCGCGCGCATCCGCGAAGACGGTCTTGGCCTCGAGCTCACTCACGCCGGTGAGGCCGACGAAGCGATCGACCAGCGCCACGCGCGCGGCCGCCTCGCAAGGTGCGTACTCGTACAAGGTATCGTCGAGGTCGACGAGCAACGCTTCGATCACGAGACCACCGAGCTCCCCTGGCGCAGGCGAACGCTCATGGCGTGCAAGAGCACGAGCTGCGTCAGCCCTCGGCTTCCAGGGAGGATACCGTCCAAGCGATCGTCGACCAGCTCGTCCAGGTTGGGCACGGCCACGCGCGCGATCACCTTGAGTTGCTCGGCGTCCAGGTTTCCGCGGATGCGGAGCGTGTCGCGATCCAGATCCGCGTCCGGGTTCCACTCCACCGTGAGCCCCTCCACTTCGACCAAGACCTCGAAGAGCGTGAGCGGGTCGAGAAGGCTCGAGAGCTCGTACTCCACGTAGAGGTCGGTCTCGCTCTCCGGCGAGGCGAGCAGGCGCACGACGAGGTCGGCGAAGCGCTTCTGCGGACGGATGTATTTGATCGAGTCGGCCTCGCGGCGGTCGATTTGTTCGATCACTTGCTCGCGCGTGTAGCCGCGCTTCTTCATGTCGCGCGCGATCTTCCACTCGCGACGGGTGGTCTCCTCGGGGGCGACGAAGACCTTCAAGTGGAGCAGGTGGCGCTGCGACGGCAGGTAGAACGGGTGGAGGCCGACGATGCTGACGAAGTCCTTCGCGCGGAGCAGCAAGGGATCCGTGAACTTGCCCTTGTCGTGGTCGTAGTGGCGCTTGCGAACGTCGCTGCCGCGGCGGAGGGACTCGAGGCCGTGGAGCTGCGCGCGCAGCAAGTTCCCGCGAGGATCGAGGTGGGTGTACTCGCTCCACATCGCGTGTCCTCGCTCCCAACGGTGATCGTCGTCGCCGTTGATGAGCGTCATGGTGTCCGGAAAGAGCCTCGCGAGGTCGCGACCGATGGTGTGCTTGCCGGCGCCGCTGTCGCCGCCCAGGCCGAGCATGAAGCTCTGGTCGCGGAAGGCGTAGATGCCGTTGGAGCGAAGGCCCTTGCGGTACATCTCTACGCCGCAGATGACGATGGTCGCGAAGAGCGCGGTGAAGGTCACGCTGGCGCCGTGGGGCGAGAAGGTCCGCGGGAACGCCTGCGTGAGCCGCTCGGCCATCACGAGCCCTCGTCCCTGACCGAGGACCGGATCGAAGGCCTCGAGGAACGTGGCCGCGTCCGAGACGAAGAAGTACGCCAGGTACGCCGCGCTCAGCAGGGTGAGCGCGACCTTGCCCGTGCGCGACAGGCGCGCACCGAAGTACGCGACGAAGGGCATCGACCACACGAACCAACCGGGCTGCGGCGGAACGAGCGCGACCAGTGCGACGTAAAGGGCGCCCAAGAACATGAGCAAAAGCTCACGATTTACTTTCCGGTAGCCGGCGAACCGCAAGAGCGCCACGCCGATCGCCCCTGGCGCCACGTAGAGCGAAACGCCACCGTAGGGGATCACCACCGACCAGAGCTTCTTCGACTCTGCACTGCCCAGCACCATGGTGCGGAACGCGGGCGAGGTCAGCGGCAAGGCATACAGGAGGCCCGCGACCAGCATCGTGACCAGCGCGAACTTGGCCACGCTCTTGCGCTGCCGATGCAGGAAGACCACCACGAACGGGAACGCGATGACCAGGTGCCCCTTGGTCGCGAGCGAAAGGCCGAACACCACGGCCGCAGGAACCAAGCGCTGCTTGAACAACAGGTACAGCGAGGTGCACAGGAGCGCCGTCGGCAAGAGGTCGAGCTGACCGTGCACGTACGTGGCGTAGAACACGACCGGCGAGAGCCAGTACGCGACCACCGCATCGTGCGCGTGCACGCGCAGCCAGCGCATCAAGAAGAGCAGCACCGCCACGTCGGCGCAGAAGAGCGGAACGCGGAGCAAAAAGAGCCCGAGATGCGACGACGGATCGAACGACGTGAAAAGCGCAGGCAGCCACGAGAGCGACAAAAGCCCGAGCATTCCCGGTCCGTATGGGAAAGCGAGCGTCTCGCCACGGTCGAGGAACGGCTGCCACGGATCGGCGAATTTTCCGTGCACGAAGCCGTAGACGAAGGGAGCGAACCAGCGCGTCGCGAAGTGCGAGCCGAACAGCAGCGCGCCTACCACCTTGGCGGCCACACCGACCCAGAAGAGCTTGGACGAACGAAGCGCGCGGAGCTCGTCGCGGAGGTCGGTGAGGTCCAGGTCGGCTTGGGCGCGGGGTCCGTCGGCGCCCCCCTTCTCGTTCTCGGCGTCGCTCAGGGTCGCCCGCGGAACCGAAGTGGACGCGCTCACGCGGGGCTCCACGACTCGGGAATTTTCGAGCAAATCGCGTGGTACTCGCGCCCTCGCAGCGACTCGCGCAGCAACGCGTCGGTCTCTTTGGAGTGGCCTTGGAGCTCCGGGCTCACCAGGCAGAGACGGAACGACTCGGCGAGCAAGCGGAAGCTCTCGGCGTCGCCGGGGAAGGCGCGGAAGCAATCCACCCAAACCCACTCGGCCAGGCCCTTCCAGGCGAGCACGCTCTCGATCGGCTCGACCTCGGAGTAGCGCACCGCGAAGCGCTTCTCGCCGGCACGCGCGAGCTTCATGGCCGCCGGCACACTGCAATCGAGAAAGAAGTAGTCGGTGATCCCGTGCCGCGCGGCGAGCTCGGCGATGCGCGCCTCGATGCCCTCGCACTTCACGTTGAAGATGCACGGACGCGCACCGACATGCGGGAAGTACTCCTCGATCGTGGGACCTACGGTGAACGGGTCGTGGGTGACGAGGACGTCGTTTCCGGACGACCGAAGATCGAGCTCGACCCCCATCGTGGAGGGCACGGCGCGAAGCGCCTCTACGGTGTTGATGCGGTGCTTGTACGAACGCAGCATGCGGCGGCGCAGGCATACCTTGCGCCAGGCTACGGGGCAACGCGATCCCGCGGAAAAGACGCGTTCGCGTCACCTCATCTCCCCCCTGACTCGAATGTCGTAGGACGTTCGTGTCTCGGTGGCGCGTCCCCCAAACCGGTTGCGGGAGGGATACCCGAATGGTACGGCCCGGGCGATGACCGACGAACCGACCGAACGACGCGAGGGCGAGCCTACCCCTCGTGGCAGACGCGTCGACGTCGTGCTCGCGACCATCGCGGTCCTCCTGGCCCTGCCGTCGCTCGCGTTTCCCTTCGGACGCGACCAAGGCCTCTATTTTTACGTCGCACGGGAGTGGGTGCATCGAGGCGCCCTGCCCTACCGCGACGTGCTCGACCACAAGACGCTCGGCATCTATGTCTTGCATGCGCTCGCCATCGTCTGCTTCGGCGACAAACTCTGGGGCATCCGCGTCTTCGACACGATCGCGTACATGCTGGTGGGCGTCTTCGCCGCGCTCGTGGTCACGCCGCGCGGCGAGAAGGTTCGAGCAGGCCTGATCGGCGCGTCGTGCTTGGTCGCAGCGGTGCTCTTCGTCGGCTACCTCGGCTTCTGGGACACCGCGCAGAGCGAGATTTGGTGCGGCATGCTCGGACTCGGCTCGTGCGCGCTCGCTTCGCGCGTCCGCCGAGAAGGCCTCGCCGCGTTCTCCTCCGGCCTGCTCTCGGGCGCCGCGTTCGTGATGAAGCCGCCCGCGGTGTGGCTCGTGCTGGTGGCGGCCGGAGTGCTCGTCGTGCGGCTTCGGGACGACCACGAGACGGCCTGGCCCAAGCGACCGCTCTTCCTCGCGGCAGCGCGTTTTTCGGCAGGATTTTCGCTATTTCCGGCACTCGTCGCGGCCTATTTCGGCGCGCACCACGCGATCCCCGCCATGCTCGACATCATCGTGGGAGCCAACAACTACTACGTGCAGCACGAGAAGGGAGCGACCAGCGTGGGCGAGGCGCTCACGCGCACGCAAGAGTACGTCGCGTACTACCAACCGACCTCCACGCTCGGCACGATCCTGGTCATCGGCTTCCTCGCCCGCTTCCGCAAGGTCACGCCCGAGCAGAAGCGCCGCTGGGGCCTCGCGACCGCCCTCGTCGTCGCGGCCATCGGCGCCGTGGCCATGCAGCAGAAGTACTACCTGCTCCACTGGGGCGTGATGGTCCCGGCGGCCACGGTGGTCTTCGTTGCGTTCCTCTACGAGCTCGACGTGCACGGACTGCTCGGACCGAGCCCCGAGAAGCGAGGCCTGGTCGTGTTCGTCGTACTCGCCGCCGTGTTCGCCTCGTCGGGCGGGCCGGCGCAACGCTTTTACGTGAACACCGAGCGCACGCTGGCGCACGTCACGGGCCACGTCGAGCGCGACCGTTACCTTGCCACCTTCGATCTCCCGGCCATGCACTTCTCGGCCCAGGACGACGCGCGCGTGGCCGACTACCTGCGCGAGCACACCACGCCGGAAGACTTCGTGGCCGTGCGCGGATTCAGTCCGCAGATCTACGCGCTCGCCGATCGTCGGCATCACGGCCGCTTCTTCTGGACGACCTTCCTCACCCAAAAGGCACGTGCCTATCGCCGAGCCGAGTGGCTGAAAGAAGACCTGGACGCCCTCGCCGAGAAGCCGCCCAAGTACGTGGTGGTGCTGCGCGACGAGAACGAAGGGCCTGCCTCGGCGGCGTATTTTCCCGAGTACGAACCGCGTGCCACCTTCGGCGAGCACGTGATCCTGGGGCGCAAAGCCGGTCGCTGACGCTCAGGGAACGGGCGTGACCGGCGCCGAGGGCGGCTCGAGGATCACGAACGTACGCACCGTGGTCACCCGCCGATACCCGAGCGATTCGTAGAGCTCGGCGGAATCGAGACCTTCGTGGATGGCCCCGAGTGCCACCAAGTACCGAGGAGGATTGGCCTTCAAGTCGGCCGCGTCTTCGGCGAGCCAACGCTCACGGTTGTAGGCGCGGGCCGGCATGGTGAGGAACGTGGTCCAGAAGAAGCGGCCTCGGTGGCGACGGTTCGCGACCGCGTACATTTCCGGCTGAAACCCACGCACCGTCACGCTCTCCTCGGGCGTGGTGTGCTGCTCGAGCCACTTCCCGACCTCGTAGCTATCGGCGTACCAAAAGCCGATCTGCGCGAGCTGAAAGCGCAGCTGGAAAGCGCGAAGATCGTAGGTTCCGCGCAGGTACTTCACTTCGGCATCGAGCGTGTCGCGCTGCACGGGCGCGGCATTCCCGAACCAGGCCGTGCCCACGTAGGCCACGGAGAACGACCCGACGAACGCGAGAGCGGCGAGGCCATGGCGCGCCTTCAGGAGCTCCGAAGCGTGATCGAACGCGGAGACCGCGAGAAACGCGAGCCCGAGCGGAAGGCACCCCCAATGGAGCGGGTAATACTTGCCCTGCGCCGAGACCGCGAGCACGGCGGAGCCGACTGCTCCGAGGCCGATCGCCACGGTCTCGATACGCGCGACGTCACGGGCGCGGACCGCGCGCACCACCGACCCGAGCGTGACGAGCGCGAGCGACGTCGAGATGGGCTCGAACATGCCGTAGACGAACCGCATGTGCTCGGTCCACGGCCCCGAAGCGCCGACTTCGTGCTTCACGTAGTAGGCGTTCGCGCCCACCACGATGTCCTTCATGGCCGGGAGCGCGCCCACCGCTCCGAAGTAGCCGAGCACGAGCAACGGAGCGGTCGACGCGCCGGCGACGAAGAGGCCGGCAGGGCGAACGAACCGTCGTCCCGCTCCTTCGCGGCGGAGACGCAGCGCGAGCAGCACCACGGCGATCACGCAGAACCCGATCCCGGGCGGCTTCACCACCGGAACGAGACCGACGAAGAGTCCGGTCACGAACGCGGCACGCTCGACACGCACGATTCGTCGCGCTGCCCACACCGCGCAAAGACCCAGGCCCGAGTACCAAATCTCGCTCTGCGCGGTGTTCCAGAAATCGAAGAAGCCGAAGTAGAGCAGCGATGCCGCCAACATGCCCGCGCCCCGAATCCCCGGCCGAACGGGCTCCCCGGCGCGACGCATCGACGAGCCGAGGACGAGACCGAAGACCAGCACCCCCAGCGCCTCGACCACACGAATGCTCCACTCGTGGGCACCGAACACGGCCATGGCGAGCACGTGCAGGACGTAGATGCCCGGCGTCTTGTGGTCGAGCACGTCCTTGTAGGGAATCGACCCGCGATAAAGCCACTCGCGCGCCACGTAGTAATAAAGCCCCTGATCTCGCCCGAGTGGATAGAGCAGCGTGGGCAAGGTGAGCAGCGTGGCCAGGACACCGAGCACGACGTCGGGCAAACGCGATCCAGGCGACGCGACCGATGGCGGTGAAGGAAGCGAGGACGTCTCGTCCGGGAGCGGCTCGGAGATCTCGCTCGTGGCGTTCACACGAGTGCCGTAGCCCGGAGCGAGTCCCCTGGCAAGGGCCGCTCATCGAGAGGCGCACGCCGTTCGCCCGAGATTTCCAAGCCCATCGCCCTTGACCAGCTCCATCCGCGCGCTAAAGAGTACACATGACTCTTTTATGGGTTCATGACACTCGATTAGGCAGAACCACAGGTCGTGACCATCGGCTCGCCCTCCGTGACGGCCAAGACGGTGTCTCGGTTCGCGCGGTCCCGACAGCCTCGGGCGAGGGCTACCTCGGCCTCGCGGTGACCGACGGTTGCGGGAGCGCCTCGGCGTCCGAAGTGGGGGCGCGCCTCGGCGCGGCGTTCCTCGCCTCGCGTGGCCCGGAGATCTTCGCGGCGCACGAAACGGACAGCGCAGATCGCATCGCACGAGCCCTAGGTGAAGCGTTGCTCGACTACCTGGGCACCGTCGTCACGGGGCTCGCCTCCACGGCCGAGGCTCGAGAAAAGCTCGTCGCCGAAGCGTTCCTCTTCTCCTTCGTGGCCGCGCTGAGCAGCTCGAGGCGCACGGTGGTCGTGGCCCAAGGAGACGGGCTCTTGCTGGTGGACGAGCGCGAGACACGCCTCACCGCGGTCGACGACACGCCTCCCTACCTCGGCTATCGCTTGCTCGAGGGCGCGCCCGCGCCCATCGCCGAGGGTCGAGCGCCGCGTGTGCTCTTCGACGGCGCAACGTCGGGCATTCGTCGCCTCGCGCTGGCGACCGACGGAGCCTTCGCGCTCTCGACGGGCGAGCTCACGAGCCTCCGCGACCAGGCCCTCGCCTCCCCCAACCCCTCGTGGCTCGAGAAGAAGCTGCGCGTCCTGACCGAGCGCGGCCCCCTGCGCGACGACACCACCATGGTGGTCTGCAGCTTCCGCGGAGAGCCCTCGTGAACGCGCTCACGTCGACCTCGTCGAAGTCCGCGCCGGTCCGCGTGCGCATCGGCGGAAAACCGGTCGAGCTCCGCGACGACGCGCTTCTCGGCGAAGGCGGAGAGGGGCGCGTGTTTCGCTTCGGGGGCAACGCGCTCAAGGTCTTTTATTTCCCCTCGGAGGCGCGCACGAAGAAGCTCGAGGCCTTCCCGCTCGGCCTCCCGAGCGAGGTCGCTTCGCCGATCGAGCTCGCCTACGGGTACCCCTCGACGAAGGGCAGCACGCACGAGGTCGCAGGCTACGTGATGCGCCTCGTGCGCGGCGGGTTCGATCTCGGACACCTGGGTGAGCGCAAGTTCCGCGAGCGCACGGGCATCTCCGCGAACGACGTGGTCCAGCTCTTCGTGCGACTCTCATGCCTACTCGCCGAGCTCCACGGAAAGGGCGTGGTGGTGGGCGACCTCGCCGGCCCCAACGTGCTCGTCGAACGCTCTCCGGGCGGCGCGCTGACCGAGACGTTGCTCGACGCGGATTCGATGCAATACGCACGTTTTCCCTGCCCGGTCGCGCACGAGCGCTACGTGCCGCCTTCGCTCTACGGCGTCGACTTCGCCAGAGCCCCCGCGTTTTCGCCTGCCACCGATCACTACGCGCTCGCCGTGCTCGCCTGCGAGAGTCTGCTCTTCACCCACCCTTACGGAGGCGTGCACCCCGGCCACGCCACTCTCACGCGCCGCGCCGAGGCACGCGCCTCCATCTTCGGTCCGGGGGTTCGTTTGCCGCGCCAAGCGCTCCCGATCGACGCGCTCGACGACGACTGGCTCGAGTGGCTCACGCAGATCTTCGAGCGTGGCCGCGTTTCGCCCTTGCCCACCGCGCTCGGGACCACGCGTTTTTCGCGCTGCAGCTCGTGTGCGCTCGAGCACGCCCGACGCGTCTGCCCGGCCTGCGTCCGGCGCGCGCCCGTGCCCACGCGCATCACCGCGGGCCGCCTCGTGGTCACCACGGTGCACGAAGGCTCGGGTCCACTGAAGGCCGTGCGCATGCTCGGGCACGAGCTGCTCTTCGCGTTCGAGCGCGACGGACGCGTGGTCCGCGAAGACGGCTCGTCGTTCCCCCTACCCGCCGGCCACACGCGACTCGAGCTCACCTCGGGCAAGACGTACGCGATCGACGCGGACGGGGTCACCTGCCACGGCCGAGACGGCTCGCACGAAACGCTGGCCGGCACGGGCGGAGCCTTCGAGGGCGCCTTCGCCACGGGCGCGCGCGAGCTCCTGAGCGTGCGCGACGGGATCCTCGAGCGCCAGGTGGCGGGCACGAGGGTCGGAGCGGTCTACGCCGGACGCACGCGCGTCTTCGCGGGGCAGCACCTCGGCTTCGCGTTCTACCGAGCCTTCGGCCTGGGCGTCGGGGCCATTTTTTCGGTCGAAGAAGGCCCGCTTCGTCAGGTCACCTTCCCCGATCTGCATGGCCGCATCGTGGACACCTTCGCCCACTTCGACGACGCCCACGTCCTCTTCGGGATGCACCTCGACGACGGCCGGGGCATCGAGTGCAGACTGCACCTTTTCGACCAAAAAGGCACTTGTCTCGCGTACTCGCAGGGACCTCTCGAAGGCTCCGCGCTGCACGCCGAGGCGCGCGCGGGCACCCTCGCTCGCGGCCTCTTCGCGGTGCCCTCCGCCGAGGGCGTGCGACTTTATGCGGACGAAGCCGGCGCGTTCCGCGAACATCGTCGCTTCCCCGACACGGCCCCCTTCCTCGAAGGCTCGACCGAGCTTCACGTCGACCGCGAAGGCGCGATCTACGTGGCCTCGTACGACCGCATCGTCCGCATCTCGCTCGGCTGAGCCGAGCACGTCCCCGCTTCCCACCTCCCCACTTCCACCCGAAGAAAGTAGGCCCTTCATGCTTCCCGTCCCCTCGTTCTACGACCCGAAGAAGCTCCCCGAGCTCTACCTCGAGCGCGCTGGCCTCGTCGCCCAAGAGGCGCGTGCCTACGCCAAGACGCACGGCATAAAGCCCGCGGTCAAAGACAAGCTCCGCATCGCCGCCTTCGGCATCGACTGCCAAGTGGGCTTTTGCACGCCGGGCGCGAGCCTCTTCGTGCCGGGCGCCGTGGAGGACACAGAGCGCACGCTCGCGTGGCTCTACGGAAACCTCGACCGCATCACCGGCCTCCACTTCTCGCTCGACACCCACCGGGTGTTCCAGGTCTTCCATCCGTCGTGGTGGACCGACGAAGCCGGCAACCCGCCCGAGCCCTTCTCGGTCATCTCCTACGACGACGTGCGCGCGGGGAAATGGCAGCCCACTTCGCACCCGGCCGAGTCGCTCGAGTACACGAAACGCCTCGCCGCCCAGGGCAAGTACGTGCTCACCATCTGGCCGTACCACACGCTGCTCGGCGGCCTCACGCACGCGCTCGTCCCCGCGCTCATGGAGGCCTCGATTTTCCACGCGGTCGCGAGGCGCCAACAGACGCACTTCGAGACCAAGGGCACGCACGCGCTCACGGAGAACTACTCGGTGCTCGCGCCCGAGGTGCTCGAGCTCGGCGGGCGCGCAGTGGGCACGTTCAACGCGGCCTTCTTCAAGATGCTCATGGAGTACGACCGCGTGTACGTGTTCGGCCAAGCGAAGAGCCACTGCGTGCTCTCCACGCTGCGCGACATGCGTACGCACCTCGAGAAGACCGACCCGGGCCTGCTCGACAAAATCTACGTGCTCGAAGACGCCATGAGCCCGGTGCCCGCGCCGAACCTCTCGCCCCTCCCGGCCGAGCTCGATTTCCCCCGCATCGCCGACCGCGAAATCGCGGAGCTCGGACGAGCAGGCATGCACGTGGTGAAGACCACGGACCCCCTCGGCGTCTGAGCCAACCGTCCACCTTCACCCTTATTTTTCCCATGGATCCAAGCCTTTCAAGGAGCCTCTCATGACCGACACCGACGACGTCTCTTCCCTCCTCGGCCGCGCCGCTTCGAGCGGCACGGTCTCCGCGGCCAGCATCGGCGGACACCTGGGCCAGGTCGTGATCGCCGGCGCGGCCGGCATCGACGCGGAGGCCTTGGTCGCCTCCGACGTGACCTTGGTCACCGTGGTCCTCGACGCCTCGAGCAGCATCGCGAGCCGCGGCCTCGAAGACGCGGTCATTCGCGGCTACGACGAGCTGGTCTCGGCGCTCTCCAGCGCGCGCGAGAAAGACTCGCTCTTGGTCGCCCTCTGGACCTTCGCCGACGAAGCGCGCGTGGTGCACGCCTACGTGCCTCTCGACGACGCGACCCGCCTCGACGCGACCACCTACCGCGGCTTCGGCTCGACGCGCCTCTACGACACCTTCTGCGACGCCGTGCTCGCCAACGTCGCCTACGCCGAGCGCCTGCGCTCCGCGGGCACGCCGGCGCGCAGCATCGTGGTGGTCTTGACCGACGGCGAAGACTGCGGTTCGACCCGGCGCGCGTCCGACTGCAAGAAGCTCGCGTCCGAGGTGCTCGCCACCGAGCTCTTCCAGCTCGCGTTCGTCGGAGTGGGCGACGAGCCCACGTTCCGCAAGGTCGCCCTCGAGATGGGCTTTCCCAAGGGATCCATCGCGGTCGAATCGAACGCGACCGCCCAGAGCATCCGCGCGCTCTTCCGCATGGTGAGCCAGTCCACCCTCCGTCACAGCCGGCGCACGGTCGGCGCCACGGGCGGCTTCTTCGGCCCCTGAACGCGGCTCCCGTGGTAGCTTCGGCCTTCATGGCCGAGAAGCGGGTCAAGCCGTCCGAAGAGGAGCTCGAGTTCCTGGAAGCCTACCGACCGGCAGACTTCCCTCGCCCGTCCGTGGCGGTCGACCTCGTGGTGCTCACCATCGACGACTGCGACCTGAAGCTCCTTACGGTTCAGCGCAGCGAGCACCCGTTCAAGGGAAAATGGGCGCTCCCCGGCGGCTTCGTGCGTGTCGGACCGTCGCGCAGCGAACAAGGTGAGGGCGTCGAAGAAGCGGCCAAGCGTGAGCTCGCCGAAGAGACCGGCCTGCCCGAAGGCACCGTGTTCTTGGACCAGCTCCGCACGTTCGGCGCGCCCAACCGCGATCCACGTATGCGCATCATCAGCGTGGCCTACTACGCGCTCGTGCGCCCCACGCTCGCCCCGCTCGTGCGCCCCGGGGGAGACGTGCGCAAGGTCCGCTGGCAGTCGGTCGCGGACGGCCTCGGCCTCGCCTTCGATCACGACCGCATCGTGGAGGTCGCGCTGCATCGCGTGCGCGACGAAATCGATCGCTCCCAGATCGCCTTCGAGCTCGTGCCCGAGACGTTCACCATCCAGCAGCTACGCGCCGTGCACGAGGTGGTGAAGGGCGTGCCCATCGATCCGGGCAACTTTCGGAAGCGCTTCCTGCGCATGATCGACGACGGCGTGATCGAGCACGCGCGTGGCAAGCGGCTCACCACCTCGAAGCCCGCGCAGGTCTACCGCTTCAAATCGCGCGATTGACGATCGCCCTTCATTTCGGCTGCAACGTGGCCGTATCGAATGCGTCGAGGCTCGTGCCGTTTCGGGCACGTCCTTGACGCACGCGCCCTTGGCTGTCATGAAGACCCTCATGGTGATTCGCCGCACAGCTCGCATGGTTTGGCCGCAAGGCGCCTGTGAGCGCGTCGCGCGCTGAGTTACCGGTTCTCTCGCCCGTCCCTTCTCCAGTGGCTCGCGAGCTCCTCGAGGAACCGGTCTTTTCGACCCGGGTCCGAGGAGCTCGTGATGCCTTCGCAGTAGGGACTCGTCATGAAGCTCAGGTATTTCAAACGCAAACGCAGGGTCGCTTCCGGGCGACCTTCGAGCGCCTCGACACGCTCGAATGCGACCTCCGGTAAGCGACCTTCCTCGTTCGCGCGTCTCACGCGTCTCGCGAATCGCTTGTCCGGGCTCGCGAGCCCCGTCTTTCGAGAGCTCTGCTCGCTCTCCTGGCCGATCGCGGCGGCCATGCTCGGCGACACCGCTCTCGGTCTCGTCGACACCAAAATCACGGGTGGCCTCGGCGCCGGCGCGCTCGGAGGCGTGGGCATGGGCACGGTGCTCATGTACCTGCTCTATTCGCTCGCCTACGGAACGTTCCGCGCCGTCAAGGTCCGCACCTCCCACGCGGTCGGCGAAGGCCAGCGTGAAAAGGGCTTCTCCTACGCCCGCGCGGGCGTGCTCATGGGGCTCGGTTACGGCCTCTTGGTCGCGTTCGTCATGCGCGACTCGGGCGCGCTGCTGCGGCTCGTGGGTGCCGATCCCACGCTCGTGCCGTACGGCGAAGCGTTCCTGCGCGCGCTCGCCTTCGGAGCACCCGCCACGTGCGCGGTCGCCGCGCTCGTGCAGCACCGTCAGGCCCTCGGCGACGTCCGCACCACCATGGTGGTCGGGCTCGGCGGAAACCTGGTGAACGCGGTCCTCGCCACCTGCCTCGTCTACGGCAAGCTTGGGCTTCCCGCGCTCGGCGTCGCGGGAGCGGGCTACTCCACGGCCATCGTGGAGACGCTCGAGCTCGTCGTGCTGTTCGCGCTCTTGCTCCGCGACGAGCGTCTGTCGAAAGAAGCCTCCCCGCTCCGCCTCGGCGAAGCGACCCGCGAGGTCGTCACGCTCGGCGTGCCCACCGGCATCCAGTTCACCGGGGAAATCCTGGCGTTCAGCACGTTCACCGCCATCTTGGGACAGCTCGGCGCACACGAGATCGCCGCGCACCAAATCGCCCTCGCCACCATCCGCGTCTCTTTCCTCCCCGGGATCGCCGTCTCGGAGGCCACGAGCGTGCTCGTGGGACGGAAGCTCGGAGAGCGAAATCTCGCCGGCGCCGACGAGGTCACCCGTGCGGGACTCTTGCTCGGCATGTCGTTCATGGCGCTCTGCGGAGTCGGATTCGCCCTCTTCGGAGGCGCGCTCGCGCGGTTCTTCTCGACCGATCCACGCGTGGTGCACACGGCTACCCGTCTGCTCTGGGTCGCCGCGATCTTCCAGCTGCTCGACGCCGCCAACATCGTCCTCCGCGGCGCTCTGCGCGGCGCGAAAGACGTGACCGGCGTAGCGGTCATCGGAATCGCCGTCACTTGGGCCTGCATCCCGACGGCCGCCTACGTGCTCGGCAAGCACTTCGGCATGGGCGCACTCGGGGGATGGATCGGCTTCGTTGCGGAGACCACCTTCTCGGCGCTCTTCTTCTGGATGCGCTGGAAAAAAGGCAGCTTCCGCGACGCCTATCGGTCCGTGTAATCCGCATCCATCGGGACGCGGGCGAGGACGGCCGGTCTTCGCTCGCGCTCTCGACGGCACGAGCCGAGCAAAACGAAGCGCCGCGAGTCGAGGGCCGTCTCGAAGAGAGACCACCCGCGACCGGCGGCGCATGCGAACGAAGGCGCTCGCGTCGTGAAGCTCAGACCACGAAGTCGAGCATCTGCAAGCGTGTGACGTAGTCCTCGAGCGCGCTCTGGTACTCGTCGATGAGCACGTCGAGCTTCACCACCAGGCCGTCTTTGCCGGCGCGCTGAACCTTGCCCGAGACCAGGATTTCCCTGGACGGGAGCACCAGCACGGCCACAAGGTCTCCTTTGGGAGCGACCTTGTCCTTGGGGCCTTCGAGCTTCAAGTACGCGTCCGAGAGGTCGACGATGCGAACCTTGGACTTGTCGTCCAGGCGCACGTGCGCGGGAAGCGCGTCCACCGGCGCCACACGGTAGTGCGCGCGGCGGTTCTGCTCGATGTGCTCGTCGAGCATGTCGCAGACCGGCTTGGAGATGGGCGTCTCCGGAGCTTCGAGCACCAGGTCACGAAGCTTCTTCATGGCCTTCTGGGTGCGGATGACGTTGGTGCGAGTCTCTTCCAGGCGGCGGCGATCACGGAGGACCTTCTCGCTCACCACGGCCAAGAGGCTCTTGTAGAACGAGAACGCGATCTCCGGCTGACGCTCGAAGAAGCTGCGCAGCTTGCCGACTTCGATCGAGAGCACTTCCACCGCGGTCATGGCCACGGCCGTGCTGCTGCGCGGGATACCGGTCAGCGAGCCGAGCTCTCCGATGGGCGCGAGCGGGTGCAGCAAGAAGCGCTGCGCGTCGCTCTCCGAGAGAGCCACGTCGCCCTTCACCAGCAAAAGGAAGCGGTCCGGGACGTCTCCCTCTTTGAAGAGCACGTGCCCCTTCGCGTAGGTCGCGCGCGAGAGGCTCTTCAAAAGCTCCTCGAGGTGCGCATCCGAGATTTCGGAAAAAAGCGGGATTTTTCGCAGATCGTTCGGGGTGACGCTCACGGCATGCTCCTGACTTCTCGAACCCTACTCGAAAGGCGCTCACAGAGTTTCGGCTTTTCGCAGAAGCCCCCCACGTTCACGCCGACCACATCCGAGACCGCACCGGGGTGCGGCTCAGCGACCCTTCTTCGCCATGTACTCGGCCTTGGCGCGCGCGCCCTTGCGCGCGAGACGCGGGCGGATGGCGTCGGCCACCTTGGGGAACACGTACGCCATGGTCGCGAGGCGCCCGGATTGGGCCGGCACGGCGATCTCCCCGGCGCGCTCTTCGATGCAGCGGATCACCGCGTCCGCGACCTCGTCGGCCGAGCTCATCGGCTGCGAGAACACGAGGTCGGGAACCGTCGAGACGTCCCCGAAGAAGCCGGTATCCACGGGGCCCGGCGAGACGATGCCCGAGTGCACGCCGCGCTTCTCCAAGTCTTCCACGGAGGCCCGCGCGAACGCCCGTAGGCCCGCCTTGGACGCCGAGTAGGTCGCCTCTCCCGGGACCGGCACCATGCCCGCGATGCTCGCCACCTGAATCACGGAGCCTCCCGAAGAGAGCTCGTCGTAGGCGGCCCGCGTGAGCACGATGGGCGCGGTCAGGTTGGTGGTCACGATCTCGGCGAGCTTCGCCGGCGTGTGCTCGGCGATGCTGCCGCGGTGGTTCACGCCCGCGTTGTTCACCAGGATGTCGAGCCGCCCGAAGTGCGCGCGCACCTTCTTCGGCAGCTCCACCAGCGCCGCGAGGTCGCTCACGTCGCACGGGAAGGCCGCGGCGTTGTCCGCGCCGAGCTCGTTCACCGCCGCCTCCAGATTGGCTTTCGTGCGCGCCACGAGGGCCACTTTGGCCCCTCGAGCCACGAGCTTTCGCGCGAGCGACAGCCCTATCCCTGCCGATGCACCGGTGATCAACGCAACTTTCCCCTGCATGCCGACGACGGTACCTGCGCTCGATGCCTCGCGGCAGGAGAAATCCGCAGGTCTCAGGCGTGGCCTTTCGCCCTCAGGGGAAAAGCCCAGGGGCCGATCCCCCCAAGGCGCTTGCGGTCTCCAGCCCCCGGGCCTATATGGGGGCTAGTGACCTCACTCCTCCTGCTCCTGACCATGTTGAAGCTCACGCCGGCCCGGGGGGAAGCCGACGTACGGGCGCGATGGGCCCTCGCCGAGGCCATCTCGACCGCCACCCAAGACACCGAAGAGCAGAGCCTGCTCGTCGCCGTCGCCCTCCGCGAGTCGAGCTTTCGGCCCGCGGTTCTCGGGGATTTTCACAGCGGAAAGGCCACGAGCTTCTGCGCCTTCCAGCTCCACCTGCCCGGCGGTGCCAAGACCGCCGAGGGCTGGACCGGAGAAGACGTGTCGAACGACGTCGGCAAGTGCACCACCGCCGCCCTCAGGCGCCTCCGCGAGTCGCGCCGAGCCTGCGGCGGCTACCCCAAGGAAGACCGCCTCGCCATCTACGCGCGTGGTCGCTGCGACTCCGAAGAAGGCCGCAAGCTCTCCCGCGACCGCATGGGGCTCGCCAAGCGCGTCGAGCACCTGCTCGTCACCGCCAGGCCCAGTCCCCAGACCGCGCCCATCCAGGCACTTCCCCCGGTCGCGGTGGCTCACTGATCATCGGGAGCCCCGACGAGGCCCGCCTATGACAGGATGCCGCCCATGTTGAAGGACGAGATCTCGCGACGCATCAAGCAGGCCATGAGAGACGGAAATACCGTCGAAAAAGAGGTCCTCCGGGTGGCCCTGGGCGACATCCAAACCGCCGAGTCCCGCGAAGGCGAAGCCCCCAAAGACCCCGACGCCGCCGCGCTCGCGGTGGTGCGCAAGCTCGTCAAATCGATCACCGAGACCGCCGCGCAGACCGCCGATCCGGCGGCCAAGGCCACCCTCGAGGCCGAGCTCGTCGTGCTCGCCTCCCTGCTTCCCAAGGCCCTCTCGGTCGACGAGATCGCCCAGAAGCTCGAGTCGAAACGAGCCGAAATCAAGGCCGCACCGAACGACGGCGCCGCCACCGGCATCGCCATGAAGGTCCTCAAGGCCGAGGGCATCGAGGCGGGCGGCAAAGACGTGACCGCGGCGGTCAAGGCCCTGCGCGCCGCGCCGTGAAACCCGCGAGGCCCGGTCCTCGCATGAACGGGGACCTGCGCGGCACGCCTCGCGTGGTCCTGCTCGGCCCGGACGACTCGCCTCTCGGAGTCGTCCCGCTCGCCGAAGCCCTACGCGAAGCCCTCGCCCGAGGGCTCGACCTCGTCGAGATAGACCCGGGCGCTTCCCCGCCCGTGTGCAAGCTTCTGCGCGCCGCCGACTACACTTATGTCGAGGTCGTGCGCGGCCGCCTGGTCGAGCCCGAGCCTCAGGACGACGTCGATCGCGAATAGCGCGAGAGCTTCTCGTCCGGCGCCTTGGGCAGCGCGAGCACGTCCACCTCGGCCGCCCCCTTGGCCGCCGGATGCGCCGGGCCCACCTGGACGAACCACATGCCCAGGATGCAAAGCTCGCGATCGTCGAGATCGCGGAAGCGCGCGTCGAACGAAGGCCTCGCCGCCGCCACCGCCGAGGGCTCGATTCGATGCGAGACCGCCGCGTACACGACCTTCGCGCCGTGCCCCTGCGCGAGACGCAAGACCTCGCCCGCCCGGACCCGGTTCGGGAGGTCGATGTGCGAGCTCATCGCGTGCCAGGTCGAGCTGGAAAACGACAGAAAATCGAGGGGATGACTCTGCTGGATGCCGTGACTTCGCAGGTCGATTTCGTGGATCATCACGCCGTCGTCCGCGGTGACCTCGGCGAGCGTCGCGAAGAGCCCGTCGAGGTCGCGCACGTGCTCGAGAACCGCACGCGAGAGCACCAGGTCGAAGCGCTTGCCCGCACGCGCGAGCGAAGCGAGCGACGTATGCATGGTGCACGAATCGTGGAGGGAAAGCCCCTCTTCGCGACGCCCGGGAAAGCCCGCCATCTCGATCATCGGCCGGTAGATCGCGTCGAGGTAGGCGCGGTCGCGTGACTGGATGTCGAAGGCGTCGAAGGCCTCGGTCTTCTTCGCGCCGCGCAGGGAGGCGAGGATCGGTACCGAGAGCGTGTCGCCCGGACCGAGCTCGAGCACGGTCTTTCCGCGGTACAGATCGTCCCCACGAGGCACGAGTCCCACGTGCTCGGCTACCGCCTGGAAGTCGTCGGCCACGGCCACGAAGTACTCGCCCGCGGCCTCGGCCACGCACCGCTTGCCCCGCCCGGTGTCTCCGGTGGCACGCTGAAGTGCCTGCGCGACCCGAGGTGCCCGGCGCGCGAGCGTGTTGTACGCGACGTTGTACCCGACCGTGCCGGCCGTCCAAAGGCTGCGCCGAAGGCTCATCGCGTGGCACCCTAGCAGCCCGCCAATCGGCGAACCGAGGTCAATCGTCGCCCTGCCGGCCCCTCCGGGCATCACGCCGAACGGCACGAAAGGACAAAAAGAAAAAAGAGGCGAAGCACTTGGCTTCGTCTCTCTTTTTTTCCGACTGTTTCCAGTCGGGGCGAGAGGATTCGAACCTCCGACCCCTAGACCCCCAGTCTAGTGCGCTAACCAGGCTGCGCTACGCCCCGATCCGCTTCTTGGGTTGCCCCGTGAAAGCCCGGCCTTCATAAACCCACGACGCTCGTTCCCGCAAGAGGAATGCGCACGAGATCGTTCACTTCGTCGACTTCTTCTTCGGCGCAGCGGGTTTCGTCGCCTTCGCGGACGCGACTTTCTTCGCGCCGGGCTTCTTGGCCGGGGCTTTCGACGCGGGGGCGGCCGCCTTTTTCGCCGGTGCTTTCGTCTTCTTCGAGCCGAAGTGCGCCTCGTAGGCCGCTTCGTCGAACCCGACCAGCACGGTATCGCCCGAGACGAGCACCGGACGCTTCACGAGCTTCCCGTCGCCCGCGAGCATGGCGCGAATGCGCTCGTCGGTCATGCCCTCGAAGGTCGCTTTGCCTCCGAGGTCGCGGTAACTCTGCCCGCTCGTGTTGAGCCACTTGTTCGTGGAGAGCCCGGCGAGCGGCATCCAGGTCTCGAGCTCCGAGACGCGCGGGGGGTCCTCGACGAGCGGGCGCACGGTCGCTTCGATTCCGTGGGCGGTGAGCCACGCGAGCGCTTTGCGGCAGGTGCTGCACGAGGCGTACGACAAAAGGGTCGGCTTCGACATACGCTCTCGCTAGCACGAAACGTAGCCGGCCTCGTGCACGCGCGTACGCCTCTCGCTCAGCGACCGAGCGCCTTGCCGTCGCCGTCCGCGTCCACGAAAAATGCGCTCGTCATGGCGAACGGACGCACGCCCGGACCCGAGCCCTCCATGAGCTCGACGAGGTCACGGTCGCCCGAGACCATCACGGCCACCGCTTCGTCACCGCGCACCTCGAACGGGATGGTGAGGTCCACTTTGCACAGGCTCGACGTGCAGGTCCACGCCACCCCGGTCCCGGTCTTTCCGAGCTCGACCTTCCCCACCTCGACGAGACGCGTAGTGCGCAGCCAAACGCGCTGCACGTCCACGTACGGAGGCGCTTCCACGTGAACCTTCACGGAAAGCTGCTTTTTTCCGCGTCCGCTCACGAGATCGCCGGGCGTCTTGCCGTCGATCGTGGCGGTGACGAACGGCCCGTTGGTGAGAACGACATCGCGTCCACGCTCGAGCTGGGCGACCAGCTCGGCCGTGCGCGAGGGGCTCCAGGCGGCAAAGTCGCGATCGTTTTTCACGCGCACCAGCGTGCGCGGATAGCCGGGCTCGTGCCCCACGATGCCGTGCGTGTCCGTATTTCCCGTGGGCGTCACCGGTCGCCCGGCACGAAGGAGCGCGAAGTAGTCGTCGAGCGATTTGTCCCGCTGGTCGACCTCGCGCCCGTTCCAGACTTCGAGCGCGTCGAAATCGGCCGAGTAGCCCGCGCCTTCTCCTCGCGCCTTCGTACGGTCGAATTTGAGCAAATCGAAGTACCCGTTCGACCCCGAGCGCGGATGGTTCACCTGCACGACCGGCCTCGAGGGAAGCGCGCGCGCCTCCGCTACGATGTCCGCGGCCGTCTTTCCCCGTACGGAGAACGCCCCTCCGCGGGTCTTGGTCGCGTCGACCTCGAGCGGAAAGAGGTTCAAGTGTCCCCACGGCTGCGGAAGCGCATCGGTGGTCACCTCGTTGCCCGAGAGATGAACCAGGAACGGACCGAGGGCGAGCTCCTTCACGATGCCCGAGAGGTCGACCACCAGGTTGTGCTCGGACGTGAGCGCGATTTCGAGCCCCTCGGCGGCGTTGGAGATCACGCGATCGCGTTTTCCCACCGCCGAGTCCGAGCCGAGCATCGTGTGCTGGTGGAAGTCGCACGCGACGAAGCCGGACGTGTCCACCACGCGCACGAGCTTGCCCGTAATCTCGGTCGGCACGTTCTCCTTCACTCGCACGTGCGCGACGTGCGCGGAGTATTCCGGCCCGCGTGTGAGGGAGACCAAGTAGGCGCCGGGAGCGAGCGGCACTTGGGCCCTCCCGGTCGCCGTGGTGATGCGGTTTCGCGCAGGTCCGGCTTGATCGCGAGGGCCGAGGTCCGGCGTGTCCGTGCCGTTCTCGCCGACCACCGTGGCCTTGCAAGGGAGGCCCGCGCCGGCCTCGTCCTCGCACGTGATCGAGAGCTCGCCCGCGTCGGTCACCGCGACCTTCGCTTCGGCGGTCTTGCCGCGCACGACCGTGACCGGAATCTTCGCGCCCGCGCCCCTTCGCCCCGCCCCACCCGCGTACGCGAGCAGGTACTTTCCCGGAGGAAGCTCGCCCTCGATCCGTGACGTGCCGGCGGCAACCAGGTCGGCGATCTCCTTGTCGTCTTCGGAGCGGATGGAAATTCTCGCGCCGAGCGGGGCCGGCAAATCGCGGCCGCTCGTCGCGCCGACCAGGCCCACCGAGAGTGCGCCCACTTCCGCGCCCGATGCCCGCACGAGCTCGGCGAGCACGCTGGCCGAGTCCCCGCGCTCGCCCACCACGAGCACACGGTCGTACGACTTGGTGATCCCCGGCGGCAGAGAAACGTTGGAGTCCTGTTCGGTGTCGGTCCACGTCGAACCGTGCAGGCCGTCGATGCGCCCGTCGGTCCCGGTGAGCGCATAGCTCGCCTCGCGTCCGATGCCCGCGAAAAACGGCGCGCTCGCGCGGCCCTTGAAGCCCTTCGGCTTCCCGGGGACGAGCTTCTCCGTGAAGCCCCACTGCACGGCATCTCCCACGCCCGGCAGCGAGACCTGCGCTTTGCCCGTGTTGGTCACGTCGGTGCTCACCAAGATCGCGCGGTCACCGGCGCCGAGCTTGTACTTGGTCACGATCGAGAGGCTCGGCTCGTAGAGCTCTCGGCCTCGCGCTTCCACCGTGGCCGTGCCGTCGGCGTCTTCGTGGAAGGTGAGCCGGTCGTAGACCGCTTGCCGCGGGAAGGTGCCGAAGTAGCTGAAGAAGAGCCCGAGCTCGTCGACGCGCGTCTTCGCGTCGGCGGCGTCGACCACGTTGCCCCCCGACTCGGCGAAGCCCGTCCCGGCGCCGAGCTGGTCGATCACGAACACCACCTCGTCGTTCTCGAGCACCAGATCGCCGGGTCTCCCGACCGCGGTCTTGCCCGCGAGCTCTTGTCCCTCGATCAGGCGATGCACGCGCGCTTTCGCGACTTTCCCCGCGTCCCGCGTGGGCGCTTCGCCGCCCTGCCCCGTCCCCGAACGCCGAGGCAAGAGCCCCATGCGTTTGTCGACGCCCGGAGAGACCTCGATCTGCGGCGTCACGTCTTCGCGAGGACAGCCCACGAGCGCCGCCGAGCTCGTGGCCACGAACGAGACCGCGAAGGGAATCCACACGCCCATCGCCCGCAGCGAGATGCCCGCGCGCACCCGCGCTTCGTCCTTCATCACCCGCTCCGACACGCGCACGTCGCCCTTCCGTGGGTGCGCCGTGCTCACGCGCGTACGTTTCCGGCCGCGAGGAGGAAGCGCGCCAAGGCCTTCGCCTTGAGCAGCATCGTGGCCACTTCGATCTGCTCGTCCTTGGTGTGGAACCCGATGCCACGTGGACCGAGCCCGTCGATGGAGGCGATGCCCATGGCGAACGAGGTGCTCGCGTCCGAGCCGCCCCCGATGAGCGGCGCCTCCCCCTGCCCGAGCCCGACGGCGCTCGCCGCCTCGAGGTAGCGATTCATGAGCGCGACGCTCTCGCTCGTGCGCTCGAGCGGCAAACGCGCCACACCACCGGAGAGCTCGATTCGTGTACCTTGCACATGTTCGGCGGCGTGCGCGGCCGCCTCGCGCACCTTGGCCTCGAGCCATTCGCCGTCGGCGCGCGTCTCGAAGCGCAGATCGATCTCGGCGCGGGCCTCGTCGGGAACCGTGTTCTTTCCCTGGCCGCCCGTGAACTTGCCCACGTTCACGGTGATGCCCCGTGCATAGTCGGTGAGGCCTTGCACCTCGTCCACGAAGCGGCAGAGCGCCCAGATGGCGTTCTTACCTTCCTTGTGGGCGTTGCCCGAGTGCGCGGCCACACCCTTGGCGGTCGCGGTCATGCCGCCGGTGCCTTTGCGCCTCGTGATCACGAGGTCGCCCTTACGACCCGCCTCGAACACGAGACACGAACCAGCCCCCGCGATGGCCTCGCGGATGACGCCCTGCCCTTCCGGCGAGCCGACCTCTTCGTCGGCCACGATGACGACACGCAGGGCCGGCACGGCATCGAGCCCGACGGTCTCGGCGAGCGCGCGCAGAGCGTACGCCACCACCACGAGGCCGCCTTTCATGTCGAGCACGCCCGGTCCACGCACGAGCGATCCGTCTTTTTTGTAGCCCTCGAAGGTGCCCGGCGGGAACACCGTGTCGAGGTGCCCCACGAGCGCGATGGGCGCCACGGAGGCCTTGCCGCGGCTCGTGAACACGAGGTGATCGGCGAAGCGCGCGGACGCGACACGCTTCTCCTCGAGGCCGTCGATCCGAAAGGTGTCCTCGAGCAGCGCCGCGACCTTGCGTCCCCCTTCCGCGTTGTCCGTGAACGAGTTTTCTTCGACCAGCTCCGCGAGGCGAGAGAGCATCGAAGACTCACGTTCGTCGAGCCAGGTCGAGAGATCGGCGGCAGGGTTCACCATGGCCACAGAGCCTACTCAGGGAGGCCGCGACTTGCGATCCGGACGTCGGTCGGTGACGCCTCTCGGCGCCAATCCCGAACGAGCACCGCGCGCCTCCTCGTCCCCGCTCGACCCGTCTTCGCACGCGAAACGACGGTTGGGCGCCCCTGCAAACTCTCGATTCCCCGACAAAATGCCGTTTTCGTTTGCATTCTATTTTTTCAGAATTCACAGTACAGACATGAGCACCACGGTTCCCCCCGCCTCGGAAACGATCCCCACGGGCGCCCGCGCAGAACGCGCCTCACGCAGTGAACGACACCAAGAAGTCCGCGAGAAGGTGCGGGCCGAATCGGTGCGCGAGATCCCGAAGTGGTACTCGCCCTTCGGTCACCTGCTGGCCACCACCGGCGTGGGCGCGGCCACCATGGCCTTCGCGCTCTCACGCCTCACGAAGCCCTCCTGGGTCGAGCTCGTGGCCGTGCCCGCGGCGAGCTTCGTCGTCGCCAACGCGTTCGAGTGGCGCGTGCACAAGAAGCTCTTGCACAAGCGCACCTGGCCCTTCGAAGAGCTCTTCGATCGGCACACGCCCGTGCACCACGTGGTCTTCGTCGAAGACGACATGTCCATCCGCGAGTCGAAAGAGATGCGCCTCGTCCTCATCCCCGCCATCGGCGTACTGGGCGCGGTGATCGCTTCGGCGCCAGGAGCTGCCCTCGCGGGCGCCCTCTTCGGCAAGAACGTGGGTCTACTCGCCCTCGCCACGTCCGGGGCGTACATGGTCGCGTACGAGCTGTCTCACCTCGCCTACCACCTGCCCGAAGACCACCCCGTGGGGGGACATCCGCTCGTGCGTTTCATGCGCAAGCACCACGCCGCGCACCACGATCCCAAACGCATGCAGCGCGAGAACTTCAACGTGACCGTGCCGCTCTTCGACTGGCTCATGGGCACCATGGCCAAGGACGAGCCCGCCCCGGCCGAGGCCTCGGAAGAGCTCGACTCGGCCGCCGAGTGAGCCCACGCCGGTCACGACACCACGCTCACGGCCAGAGAAACTGCAGACCTCCGGTCGGCAGGATCGACCAGGAGAAATCCTCGCCTTTGCGCACCGCGGGCAGCATGGCGAAGGCGAGCTGAAGCCTCAGTCGATCGAAGAGCGAGAGGGCGCCGTAGATCTGCGCGGTCACGCGTGAGCACACGCGTTTGTCCGGCTCGGTGCACGTTTCGGTGAGAAAGCCGTCCACGCTGGAGAACAGATACCCGCCGCGCACGCCCACCCGAGGCTGAACGGCGGGCCCGGAGAGCGGCAAGAGCTCGGCTTCCAAGCCGGCCATGGGGGCAAGCGTCACGTAAGCGCCTCCGCCACCCGAGAAGCTCGAGAGTCCTCCCGCGTCGATGGCCACCGTGGCGCGCAAGAAGCGGGATGCGCCCGCACCGAGCCGGAAGCTCGCGCCGCCCTCGATGACTGGACCGAGCCCCACGTGGACGATGGCGCTCGCGGGCACGTAGGTGAGCTGACCGAGCAACGTGCGCCCGAGCGCCCCGACCACCGGGCCGTTCTCGGGCTGCGCCGAGCGGAACGCGTCGAGCACCTCGCGGAGCTCTTCATGGATGGCGCGCTCGATCCGCGGGGCCTTCTCGCGCTCGAGACCGAGGTCGCGGAACACGAAGCCGTAACCCGCGAGCAAACGCACCACGTACGACAGCTCGGACTCGGAGGCTCCTTGGCGATGGAACCCGGCGGCCACCGCGGGCACGTACGGCACCCGCGGAGGCTCGTCGCCTCGCATGGCCTTCTCGCACGCGCGGCTCTCGCCCGGATCGAGCGAGCCTTGCGCCTTGGCCTTCGCGCAGCGATCGTAGAGCCTCGCGAGCGAGGTTTGCAGTGCGGCGCGTAGATCGGGCGAGACGTTGCGGCAAGTATCCCCGGGGCTGCCGTCTTGATCGAGCACCGCGCGAATGCACCGGTACGGCTCGAGGTTCTTGGTCGGTCGGTCTTCGTAGTGCGGCACGGCCACGCGCGCGCCGCGCAGACGAGAGACCTTCGGCGCGAGGCGAACGTCGACGAAGCGGCGCGCCGCGCGCATGCCGAGATAAAAATCGAAGACGCGGAAGTTCTTGTCGAAGAACCCGAAGAACGAGGCGAGCGACTGGCTCACCGGCGGCGCGTCCGCAGCGGCGATCACCAGTTTTTCGCGCAGCTCGGGCGAACCTTCGAGCACGCTCACGAGGTCCTTCGAGCGCGCCGACTCGACGAACATGCCGAGGTAGTGCATCGTCAGGCTGGTTGCACTCTGCATCTTCTCGGCGTCGCTCGCACCGGGCAGCGCCGGGTAGCTCGTGAGCTCGGGGTCGATGTAGACGAAGAGGGCGTCGTCGGGGGCTTGGGCGTTCTTGCGCTTGAAGGGCGTGGCGAACGCGACGCGCGAGCGAGCCTTCGTTTCGTCGGTTCCACCGAGACCGTCCCCGGCGAGGCGCGCCGCGAGCCCGAGCGGCTGGTTGTCGAACACGCCTCCGTCGACGAACGGCGCGCGCACGGCCGTGCCGGGCGTACAGGGCGCGTCGGGGTTCTTCTGGTTCGACATGCAGTGGGCGAGATCGACCGGATCGAACGCGAACGGAAACGCGCTCGAGGCGTAGAGCAGATCCCGGAGCGAGTCGAAAGGCGCCGGGTTTTCCTGGAGCGGCAAAAGGCTCTGCGGAAAGCCGTACGAAGAATCGACGTAGTTCTCGAAGACCGGTGATTTTCCTTGTCCCTTACCGCGCATGCGCACCACGAACTTCTCCTCGGTGCGCGGCAGCTCGAGCGAAGATCGGGCCGAGAGGGCTTCGCGCTTGGGCGAGAGACGCGTCGTCGAGACGCCGAGCACCACGTCGCACGTGTCCGGAAAGCCCGCGTCGATCCGTGTGCGAATGCGCTCCGAGACGCTCTTCATCGTCTTGCGCGAAAAGAGCGCGATGGGCGTGGTCTCCTTCGGATCGTAGAGGCCGGGAAAGCCGACGTCGGCCCAAGTACGGAAGAGCAAGCTCTCGGCGGCGTCGTCTTGGCGCGCATCGCACGAGGCGATCATCGCGAGCAGTCCGTTGATGCTGCCCGCAGAAGCGCCGGTCGCAATCTTCAGATCGAAGAGCTCGGGCGACATCTTCAGGGTCTCGACCAAGTAGTGCAGAAATCCCGCTTCGTAAGCGCCGAGCGAGACACCACCCGAGACCACGAACGAAACCGGGACCGGTCGTTCTTTTCCGGCGTCGTCGCCCTTCGGGGGGACCGGGCTCCCGGGCGGGGTGGACCCGACGGGGGGCGCCGTCGTCGAGGGGGCTGGTGCGTTCGACCCCGCAGGCGCCGCGCTCGAAGCAGGCCCTGACACGACCGCCGGAGGCTCGGCGCCGCTCGAAGCGCCGGAAAATCCGAGTGCGACGGTGGCGACCATCACGCCAGCAAGCGACGAGGGACGCAGCGCGCGCGCGCGAGACAGAGACCGAGAAACGGGAGAACTGTGCACGAACGACCCCTAACAGCAGCATCGTCGCCTGAAAACCGCGTTCACCCGCAGCTTCCAGCTCTTTCGCGCCGCGTCGCGAAGGCGTGACGCGGGCGATGCGAGGTCCGCTCCGCGACAGCGATCGGCGCGCGCACACTGCGCTAAGCTGCGCCCATGACAAAGCGCTTCAAGGCCGCCGTCATCGGCGGCAGCGGATACGGTGGTGGCGAGCTCGTGCGGCGACTTCTTCTCCACCCCGAAGTGGAGCTCGTGCGCGTGGCCTCGGTCGACTTCGTGGGAGAGCCTCTCTCGGCTGCTCACCCGAACCTCGAGGGGCGCACGGACCTCGTCTTCGAAGGGCTCTCGCCCGCCGAAGCCGCCAAGGGAATGGACGTGGTGCTGCTCGGTCTGCCGCACAAAGTGTCGGCCACCAAGATGCCGGAGCTGCTCGAGTCCGGAGCCAAGATCGTCGACCTCTCGGGTGACTTCCGCTTGCGCGATCCGGCCGCCTACAAGCGCTACTACCACGCCGATCACCCCTGCCCGGACAAGCTCTCCGGAACGTTCGTCTACGGCCTCCCGGAGCTTCACCGCGAGCGCATCCGCGCGGCCCGCTACGTGGCCTCTCCGGGCTGCTTCGCGACCACCATCGAGCTTGCGCTCTTGCCCCTCGCCAAGGCCGGCCTGCTCGAAGGTCCGGTCGAAGTGGTGGGCATCACCGGCTCGTCCGGCAGCGGCGTCGTCCCAAGCGCCGGCACCCATCACCCGGTGCGCGCGGTAAATCTGCGCACGTACAAGCCGCTCGACCACCAGCACATCCCCGAGATCGTGCAGACCTTGGAAGACGCGGGCGCGAAGAACCTCACCTTGCGATTCGTCCCGGTGAGCGCGCCGCTCTCGCGCGGCATTTTCGTCACCTGCTTCGCGCACGTGAAGAACGCCGACAAAGACACGCTTCGTGCACTTTACAAACAATCGTTCGCCGGCGAGCCCTTCGTTCGTGTGCCCCAGAAGCGCCTCCCCGAGGTGGCCGCGGTCTCCGGCACCAACTACGCCGAGGTCGGCTTCGAGGTCGGCGCGGACACGGCGGAAGCGGGCAAGTCGGTGGTCGCGTGCTTCGCGGCCACGGACAACCTCATCAAGGGCGGCGCCGGTCAAGCCATCCAGTCGATGAACCTGATTCTCGGCCTGGACGAGCGCCTCTCGCTCGAAGACCCCGGAGGTTACCCGTGAGCACGGCGACCGGAAAGTCCCTGGAAAAGGGGCGCGCCGTCATCGTGAAGCTGGGCGGCGAGGTGGTGAAGGGGCCGTACCTCTCGGCCATCTGCGCGGACGTGGCCGAGCTCGCCAAGACCCGTCCGGTCCTGGTCGTTCACGGTGGAGGCCCGCAGGCGACCGAGCTGCAGAAACGCCTCGGGCAGACCCCCAACGTGGTGGCTGGCCGCCGCATCACCGACGCCGCCACGCTCGAGGTCATGAAGATGACCGTGGCCGGACAAGTCAACGTGGACCTGTGCTCCGCCCTGGTGGCCGAAGGCGCACGTCCCGTGGGCCTCCACGGGGCAAGCTCGCGTGTGGTGCGCGCGGTGAAGCGCCCGCCGCGCGTGGTCGAAGGAGGAGGTCCCGATCCGATCGACTTCGGCCACGTGGGCGATGTCACGGGGCTCGACGAAGCTCTGCTCGCCACGCTCGTCACCGCGGGCTACGTGCCGGTCCTCGCCTGTCTGGGTGCCGACGAAAAGGGTGCGGTTTACAACATCAACGCCGACGTCGTGGCCAACCGCGCGGCCGTCTTCTTGGACGCGGCGGCGCTCGTCCTCGTGACCGACGTGCCGGGCGTCATGGGCGATCTCGACGATCCGAAGAGCCGCATCCCCCGCATCACGCGCGACGAAAAGAAGAAGCTCGTGGACGACGGCGTGGTGAAAAAAGGAATGATCCCGAAGCTCGACGAGTCGTTCGCGGCCATCGCCGAGGGCGTGCGTGCGGTGCACGTGGTGGGACGCCTCGCGCGAGGCGACCTGTTCCGCGAGATCGAAGCGCCGGGCTCGGTGGGCACCGTGCTCGTGCCCTGAACCCGTCTCGAGAGCCACGGAAAGCGAGAGGCCCGCTCGGTCGAAACCGGGCGGGCCTTTCGTCTTCGAGGTCGAGGGAGCGAGTGCACGATCGGAACCTCCCTCGAGAGGCTCCGTCCCGCACCTACGCGCTCGTCACTCGAGCTTCGAGCTCACTTCTTGGCGCCGGCCGAGCCGCCCGCCGAGCCGCTCGCCGAGGCCGAGGCCTTGACGTCGACCGAGACGCTCACGTTCGCCTGGATGCTCGCCGCACCGTCGATGGCGCCCTTGAAGGTGCCCGCGAAGCAGTTGGTGAGGCGACCGCCCACCATGGCCGCGCTCGCGCCGGCGCTCTTCGCGATCTCGGTCACGCTCGCCTGAACGCCTTCGACCGCCGCCTTGCCGCTGATGGCGACCTTGGGGGCGGAGGTGGCGAGGCCGATGGCGACCTTGAGCACGATCGGGAGGTTCTTCTCGATGGTGGCCTTGAACTGCTCGGCCGCCTTCGCGTCCGCCGCGCCGGTGATGCTGATGCCCACCGAAGCCGGGGTGCACTCGGCCTTGGCCGACACCTTGGCGTCGCACTGGCCCTTGCACTCCGCGCTCATCTCCGGCGGCTTGACTTCGCCGTTGCACTTGGGGGCCTTCATCTCGGCCGAGCACTTGCCGGAGCAGGTGCCTTCGCACTTCGCGCCAGCCTTGAGCTTGCACGAACCGCCGCACTTGCCCTTGCACTCGCCCTGCACGGTCGCGTCGCACTTGCCTTCGCAGGTGCCCGCGCACGAGGCGCCCTTCGAGTCCTTGCCGTCGCACTTGCCGTCGCACTTGCCGGAGCAGGTGCCCTTCATTTGCGCGTCGCACTTGCCGCTGCACTCGCCGCTGCAGGCCGCGCCCGCTTCGACGTCGCAGGAGCCTTCGCACTGAGCTTCGCACGAGCCCGAGAGCTTGCCCGGCTCGCACTCGATCTTGGCGCTTCCGCCCGAGACCTTGGCGTCGCACTTGGCGGCGCAGTCAGCCATGACGCCCATGTCGGCGCGGCAGACGGGAGGCTTCACGGCGATGGCGATCTTCGCGTTCGCGCCGAACTTCGCCTTGAAGTCGCCCATGGCCTTGGCGGCCGCCTTGCAGGCCTCTTCGCCCGACTTGAACTCGGTCTTGTCACCGAGGTCGGCGGCGATACCACCGCAAGCGCCCTTCAGATCGGCGTCGATCTTGGCGGCGAAGTCCTTGATTTCCACGCTGGCGAGAACGCCAGCCTTGAGCTTCGCGCCGGCTTCGGCGGAGATCTTGAACTCCTTCGCGAAGTCGAGGTTCGCCAAGGCTTCCGCGTTGAGCTCGGGGCAGCTTCCCGCCGCAGCGAGATCGCCGACCGGACCCGGAAGGCCCTTCGGCAGTGCGCCGCAGTCCATGAGCAGCGGGCTCGCGAGCATTCCGAACAAGATGGGCAGAGAAAGGGTGCGCCCGAGTTTCATTCCGTCTCCTCTTTCGTCCTCACGGCCTACAGATGGCCGATTTGGCGCGGTCGTATCATGGTCTTCGTTCGGGATGAAAGGGGCCTCGTGTGACGCACCGGCCCATTCGTATGGAATGCGATGCAATTCGCGGCATTGACCACTTCGTCAATCGAGACCCCTTATTTTCCCTTGCGGTCGCAAGAAAGCTCGCGGATCAGCCGAGCGCTTTTTCGATCGCCTGGGTGACGTCCACCGACTTCGGATCGGCGGTGGGCTCGAAACGAGCGAGTACCTTCCCGTCCTTGCCGACCAGGAACTTTCCGAAGTTCCAGCCGATCTCCTTGCCGCCCGTCTCCGCGACCAGGTGCGCGAAGAGCGGGTGTTTGCCCTCCCCCTTCACAACCAGCTTGGCGAACATGTCGAACGTGACGCCGAAGCGCGTCTCGCAGAAGGTCTTGATCTCGCCGTTGGTGCCCGGCTCTTGCGCGCCGAACTCGTTGGCCGGAAAGCCGAGCACGGCGAGCCCGCGCGCGCCGTACGTCTCGTGCAGGCTCTGCAGGCCCGCGTACTGCGGCGTGAGCCCGCACGCCGAGGCCACGTTCACCACGAGCAGGACCTTGCCCGCGTAGTCGGAGAGCGACTTGTCGTCGCCGGTGATGGTCTTGACCGAAAAATCGTGGACGGATGCCATGTCGAATACCTCGGCGCGAGAGGATGCCAGAAGCTCCGCGAAGGCCCCGGAAGAATCGACGCGCCTCGCTATTGACTTAAGTTCAATATGTTTTACGACATCCAGCATGTCGCACGTCGCCGATGCTCCGAACGCCCCGCTTCCCGCTGCCGTGCGCGCGCGTGAGGACGCGCCGCCCCCTATCGTCGGCCGCTCACGCGAGCCCGAAGAACGCGAAGGTCCGCACGAGGTCGAGAGCTCCGAGCGCGACGCGCGTGGCGCCTCGGCACGGGGACGCGACTTCAAGGTGGTCATCATCGGGACCGGTTTCGCGGGCCTCGGCATGGCCATCCAGCTGAAGAAGGCCGGCATCCACGACTTCGTGCTGCTCGAGCGGGCGAGCGCCCTCGGCGGAACCTGGCGCGACAACCACTACCCCGGCTGCGCGTGCGACGTCCCCTCGCACCTCTACTCGTTCTCCTTCGAACCGAAGACCGACTGGTCCAGGGCCTACTCTCCTCAGGAAGAGATCCGCCTTTACCTCGAGCACTGCGCGGACAAGTACGGCATCCGAGAGCACATCCGCTTCGACGAAGACGTGACGTCCGCGACCTGGGACGAGGGCGCGCAAGTTTGGGAGGTGCGATCGACCTCGGGCACCGTGCGCGGCAACCTGCTCGTGAGCGGCATCGGCGCACTCTCGAACCCGTCGTATCCGAACCTGCCCGGCCGCGAGCGCTTCCGCGGCAAGCAGTTCCACTCGGCCACGTGGGACCACGACTATCCGCTCGAGGGAAAGCGCGTGGGCGTCATCGGCACCGGCGCGAGCGCCATCCAGTTCGTGCCCAGAATCCAACCGAAGGTCGCGCACCTCACGCTCTTCCAGCGCACGCCCCCGTGGATTCTCCCGAAGCCCGACCGCGCCTACGCCGCCTGGGAAAAAGCGCTCTTTTCCAAGGTTCCCGGTGTTCGCTTCCTCTATCGGCAATCCATCTACTGGAGCCACGAAGCGCGCGTGCTCGTCTTCTCGAAGGCCCCGAAGCTCATGAAGGCGGTCGCGTTCATGGGCCGCAAACACGTCGAGCGGAGCATCCGCAACGAAGAGCTACGCCGCAAGGTCACGCCCGACTACCTGCCGGGCTGCAAGCGCATCCTCATCTCCAACGACTACTACGCCTCGCTCGACCGCCCCAACGTGGAGGTCACGACGGACGGCGTACGCGAGATCGTCGAAGACGGCGTGGTGCTCGCGTCGGGACGCCATGTTCCGCTGGACACCCTGATTTACGGCACCGGCTTCACCGTGCAGAGCTACCTCGGCAAGCTGCAAATCCACGGGCGTGGCGGTCACGAGCTGTCCGAGCGCTGGGGCAAGAACGCGGCGGCCTACCGGGGCACCACCGTGGCCGGTTACCCCAATCTCTTCACGCTGCTCGGCCCGAACACGGGCCTCGGCCACAACTCGGTGGTCTTCATGATCGAAGCGCAGATTCGCTACGTGATGAAGTGCATCGCCCACATGCAGCGCGCCAAGCTCTCCAGCGTGGACGTCTTGCCCGAGGTTCAGGCGGCCTACAACAAGGCGCTCGGGCGCGACCTCGACACCACCGTGTGGGCGAGCGGTTGCGAGAGCTGGTACCTGAACGACGAAGGCAAAAACACCACGATTTACCCTGGTTTCACCTTCTTGTTCCGGCAAGCGCTCGGCCGGTTCCACCCCGAAGAGTACGCGGTCACACGGGGCGTTCCCGCCTTCGTCTGAAGGCCCTTCGCCGCGCTCTCGGCCCTGCGCGCTCGCACTCGACGCTCTCGACCCGAAAGCGAAACGAGCGCCCTCCCGTTCACCGGGACGGCGCTCGTTTTCCGTTCGGAGGCGGACCCTTCGTTACACGCCGACCGGGTGCCACACGGTCTTCGTCTCGAGGAAGCGCTCGACCATACCGAGCCCCTGTCCTCGTCGACGGTCGTACCAGTGCGCGTCGTCCGGGAGCGTGTGGGTCTTCACCCGCTTCACGCTGCCCGCGCCTTCGCGCTCGAGCGTGGCGCGCAGCTTCTCGTCGTCGGTCCAGGCGTCGATGCCCACGATCTCGCGGTGCTTCGCGAAGATGGGGCCCATTTCGTCCGCGTAGCCGGTGAGCACGTTGGCCACGCCACCGGGCAAATCGCTGGTCGCGAGGCACTCCGAGAAGACGATGGCCGTGCGCGGATCACGAGGGCTCGCGACCACGATGCACGCGTTGCCCGACACGATCACCGGCAAGAGAACCGAGGCGAGCCCGAGCAAGTACGGACGCTCCGGTGCGACCACGGCCACCACGCCCATCGCTTCGGGGAGGCTGAAGCCGAAGTGCGGACCGCTCACCGGGTTGTGCGAGGCGACCAGCGCCGACACCTTGTCCGCGAGGCCGGCGTAGAACACCGCGCGATCGACCGTGGTGGCCACTTCGCGCGCGGCTTCGGTCGGCGAGACGCCGGAGCGCACCAGCGAGTGCTCGAGCTCCGAAGCGCGCGACTCGAGCACCTCGGCCAGGCGGTAGAGGATCTGCCCTCGGTTGAAGGGCGTGCGCGTCTCCCACTTTTCGTAGGCCGCCTTCGCGACCACCACCGCGTCGCGCACGTCTTTGCGCGAGCCGCGCGGGATGTTCACCTTCTCGGGGTCGGCGTCGCCGCTCGCGTCCGCCGAGGCCACTTGGAAGCAGCGCCCGGACTCGGAGCGCACGAACGCTCCGCCCACGAACATTTTGTACGCCTTGGTGATGCGCAGGCGCTCGCCCACGCCTTTCGATTCGTCGCCGTCGACCTTCACGAGGGGGCCTTTCGCTTTGATGGCCGAGGACTCTTCCACGGCGGATTCGGTGCGCGTTTTCATCCGTCGAGCTCCACGTAAGCCGAAAGTCCCTGACGACCACCTTCGCGGCCGAAGCCGCTCTCTTTGTACCCACCGAAGGGCGAAGACGGATCGAACTTGTTGAACGTGTTTCCCCAGATGACGCCGGCCTTCAGCTTGGTCGCCATGTGGAAAATCTTCGCGCCCTTGTCCGTCCAGACGCCGGCCGAGAGCCCGTACATGGTGTTGTTGGCCTTCTCGAGCGCCTCGTCCGGCGTGCGGAAGGTCATCACCGTGAGCACCGGTCCGAAGATCTCTTCGCGGGCGATGCGGCTCGACTGGCTGGCTCCGGTGAAGAACGTGGGCGGGAAGAAGAAGCCCTTCTTCGGGATGGGGCAGGTCGACTGCACCATGTGCGCGCCTTCCTTCTCGCCGGAGGCCACGAGCTCGCGGATTTTGTCGAGCTGCATCTTCGAGTTGATGGCGCCGATGTCGGTGTTCTTGTCGAGCGGATCACCGAGGCGCAGGGTCTTCAGGCGGTCTTCGAGCTTGCGCACCACCACGTCGTGCACGCTCTCTTCGACCAAAAGGCGCGAGCCCGCGCAGCAGACGTGACCTTGGTTGAAGTAGATGCCGTTGACGATGCCCTCGATGGCCTGATCGATGGGTGCGTCGGCGAAGACGATGTTGGCCGCCTTGCCGCCAAGCTCGAGCGTGAGGCGCTTCTTGGTGCCGGCGATGGCGGCTTGGATGCGCTTGCCCACCGCGGTGGAGCCGGTGAAGGCCACCTTGTCGACCCCCGCGTGCGCGGCCACCGCGGCGCCCGTCGCGCCCGCCCCGGTGACGATGTTCACGACGCCGGGCGGGAGCTCGCACTCCTCGAAAATCTTCGCCAAGAGAAGCGCCGTGAGCGGCGTGGTCTCGGCCGGCTTGAGCACCACCGTGTTGCCGCACGCGAGCGCGGGCGCGATCTTCCACGCGGCCATGAGCAGCGGGAAATTCCAGGGGATGATCTGCCCCGCCACCCCGAGCGGACGGTGCTGACGCCCGTGGAAGGCGTAGTCGAGCTTGTCCGCCCAACCGGCGTGGTAGAAAAAGTGCGCCGAGGCGAGCGGGACGTCGACGTCGCGCGACTCCTTGATGGGCTTGCCGCCGTCCATCGTCTCCACGATGGCGAGCTCGCGCGCTTTCTCCTGAATCGCGCGAGCGATGCGGAAGATGTACTTCGCACGCTCCTCCGGACGCATCTTCGACCACACGCGCTCGTAGGCGCGCCGAGCGGCCGAGACCGCCAGGTCCACGTCTTCGGCGTTCGCTTCGGCCACCTCGGCCAGGGTCTCTTCCGTGCTGGGGCTGATGGTGGCGAAGTACTTGCCGCTCTTCGGGGCGACCCACTTGCCATCCACGAAAAGCTCGTAGCGCTTCTGCAGCTTGACGTGGTCGGTCGCCTCGACCGACGGCGCGTACTCCCAAGCCTTGCCGAAATCGAGGGCGAGATCTTTCACGCCGACTCGCTCGAGGCCGCTCTCTCCGTTCGCGTTCTTCATGTTCAATCCTTCGAGAAGTCTTCGGCAGCCTGGTAATTGCCCGTGCGCTCTTTTTCGAGCTGCATGAGCACGTCGTTCAGGAGCGCGCTCGCTCCGAAGCGGAACAAGTCGGGATCGAGCCAGGCGTCGCCCAGCGTCTCTTTGACCACCACGAGGTACTGCAGTGCCTGCTTGGCCGTGCGCACGCCGCCCGCGGGCTTCATGCCGATCTTGCGGCCGGTCGCGTAGTAGTGATCCCGAATGGTCTCGAGCATGACCAAGGTCACGCCGAGTGTGGCCGCGGGCTGCACCTTGCCGGTGGAGGTCTTGATGAAATCTCCGCCCGCCGCGATGCCGATCTCGCTCGCCTTGCGGACCATGTCGTAGCTTCCGAGCTCGCCGGTCTCCAAGATGACCTTGAGGTGCGCCTTTCCGCAGGCGTCCTTGGTGCGCGCGATCTCGTCGAACACCTTCGCGTAGTCGCCCATGAGCATGGCGCCACGGTCGATGACCATGTCGATCTCGTCCGCGCCGAAGTCGACCGCGCGGCGCACGTCGTCGAGCTTCACTTCGATGGGCGAGAGGCCGCTCGGGAAGGCCGTGGCCACCGAAGCCACGTTCACCCCCGAGCCGCGCAGGGCCTCCTTCGCGACCGTCACCATGTTCGGGTACACGCAGATGGCCGCGCACGGACCGAGGCTCGGGTCGGAGTCGAGCGGGCGCATGGCCTTGTTGCAGAGTGCACGCACCTTGCCGGGCGTGTCTTTGCCCTCCAAGGTGGTGAGGTCCATCATGCGGATGGCGAGCTTGAGTCCGGCGACCTTCGCTTCCTTCTTGAGCGAGCGCTTGGCGAGGCTCGCCACGCGCTCGTCGACGGCCACTTGATCGACCGGAGGAGGCGCGAAGAGCGGGGTGTGCGCGCGCGAGGCACGCGGGGCGTACGCCGTGAGGGCGGCAGGGTCTTGACCGTTCGATTTCACGGGACGAACGTACACCGACGGTCGCGCGCGAGGACGCGGAAAAGGCGCTTTTTGCTTCGAGAAACCACCGCCGTCGATTGCGCGAACGATGCGCGGTCGCGTGCGCGACTCCTGCGTTAGGGCTCGCGCAGTGCGTCACCGTTCGCCGCGTGAGCGGAGGTCTCGCGCAGCCCGCGTACGTGAGCGGACGTCTCGCTCAGCCGGCGTGCGCCTTCGCGTCGTCGACCTCGGCCTCGGCCTCGGGGCAGCCGGAGGCCTTGGGTGCGCCCTTTAGCGAAGCGCCCCACGTGGCGATGGCCTCGGACACCTGGCGGAAGCCTCGACCGGCCTCGGTGAGCTCGTATTCGACGCGCAGAGGCGGGCCCGAGATGACCCGACGCTCCACGAGGCCTGCGCTCTCCAGCTCTTTCAGACGGAGCGAGAGCATGCGATCGCCGATGGCCCGCAAGCGGTCCCCGATTTCG
Source organism: Polyangiaceae bacterium (assembly GCA_965225775.1). Taxonomy (GTDB): domain Bacteria; phylum Myxococcota_A; class Polyangia; order Polyangiales; family Polyangiaceae; genus JAAFHV01. The sequence continues at coordinate 2,223,536 of OZ245328.1, forward strand.
CTGAAGCGAAGCGGTCCTTCTTCGAGAGTGGCGATGACGAGGCCGTTCCATGGGCGTGCGAGAACGTCCATCGCCGTTTGGAACATCGGACAGAGGTGCTCACAGCTTCGCTTCATGGCGCGCTCCCCGGGAATTCGGTCCGGAGCCTCACCCCACAGGATATGCGCCTTTATTCTGGAAATGAAAGGCCGAGGTCACTTCCACTTCACACTGCAGCCGAACGCGGTGGTCTTTTCGACCTTCGGCGCCTGCCCGGCGAGCAGCGCACGGACGGCGTCGTGCAAATCGTGCGCGCTCACTTTGGTGGCGTCCCGGTGGTTGTCGTCGATGCGGCCCTGATAGCGGAGCTTGCGCTCGGCATCGAACACGAACACCTCGGGCGTGAACTTGGCGCCGAGCGCCCGCACGAACGCCTGCGAGTCGTCCCGCAGGTAGGGAAACGAAAAGCCGCGCTCTTCCGCGCGTACTTTCATGGGCTCGAGGCCGTCGTCCGGGTAGCGGACCGCATCGTTGGCGTTCACCGCGACCACCTGCACGCCCGCCGCGGCGTACTCGTTCGCCAAGGCGACGATGCGCGGCTCGTAGGCGACCACGTACGGGCAGTGGTTGCAGGAGACGATGACGACGAGGAGCTTCTTCTCGGCGAACCCGTCGAGGGTGTGACGACGTCCGTCGGTTCCGGGGAGGTCGAAAGGCGGGCAGGAGCTACCGAGAGCGAGCATGCCGGCTCCTTAGCAAAAGCGAGAACCGGAAAGAAGACGTGTGCCCTCTCGACCGGTCCTCGCGGTGTCGCTCGCGCTTTGCTTGCTCCGGAGGTGGCGCCCGAAGCGCAGCTTCAGCGCTTCGTGGCCTCGAAGTTCCCGGGCTCGGTCACGTTGGGTGTGCCGGACTTGGTCTGCTTGTGGGTGAGCTTGGTGCCGGCCACGCAGTACTCGTACTCGTCGCCGTCGCTCGTGATGAGGGTATTGCCGCTCGTCACGTAGGTGGTGCCGCTCTTGTCGCCCGAGGCTTCGCTGTCGAGAATGCAGTCGCAGCCGTCTCCGCTCGCAGCCGTCTTGCAGTTCGCCGATCGCACCTGCCCGCCGCTCTGCGATTGAATGGCCACGGCGACCAGGTTGCAATTGCCCCCCGCCTGCGCCGCGCAGCTCGCCGGGATCCCGAGGGAAATCTTGAGCGAAGTCGTAGCCTTGCGCACAATCGAAGTCCCCGCAAATGTCACCCGTCCGGACATGGTTCCGGCCACACCGGTCACAGTGGCGGTCGCGCACGCCTTCCGGATTTGGATCTCGAGGTTCTTGGCGGCGCTGTCCGGAATGCATGCGGCCGAATAGTCCCACGTGCCTTCGAGCGAACCACCGCAGCCGGGAACGTCGGTGCAAACGCCGCTCGTCAGGTCGAACGTGGCCGGAGGAGGAAGGGTGGGTCCGGCGTCGGCCGAGCTCGACGAGGTGCTGCTGCCAGTCGAGCTCGACGTGGCCGTGGTCGCCGCATCGGGCGAGGCCGTGCCAGCATCGTCCGTGGATGGTCCCGTGGTGGTGCTGCTGCAGGCCACGGCGAATGCGGTCCCGAACAAGGCAACCGGTCCCCAAAATCCAAGCGCTCGGCTCATCGAAAGCTCCTCGTCGTTAGGACTCGACCGTCACCGGCCGACTCGAGCGTGTCCCTCCGACAATCGGCGAACCGCCCCTCCGACGAACGAAGGTGTCACGGCGGATGGGCACGAGCAAAGCGCCGCTTCAGTCGAGGCTCGATTGGGACTTCGTGGCGAAAAGCGCGCAGTCGCAATGACCTTGGCGCGCGATGTCGTCGTGGTGCGGAACGCACGGGCAAACGAGGTCGTGACCGGCCGCGATCGCGCGGTCGAGGGGCGCGCACGGGCAGTACATTTTTCCGTGGAGGGCGAGGTTGTGGGCCAGGCCGTCGACCGTCTTGGCGACCTGCTCCGGCTCCGGGTAGAGCCCGTACGGACCGCGGGTCACGTACCTTCGCACGAACTTCTCGACCCGCTCGAGCGCAGCGGCTTTGCCCGGGGGATCGTCGTCGCTCTGGGCCATCCGAAAAGCGTAACCCTCGCCGGTTCGAAACACGAACAGGCTCGTTTTTCACCTAGTTTCTCGAGAGAAACCAGGGAAAGACGAACCTGTTAGCTGCTCGAACCGCCTTGGCGCTCCAAGTGCGGCTCGAGGGCGAGCGCCGATCAGCTCTTCGGCGGGGCGGCGTCCATCTTGGCGCGCTTACGACGACGGCGAGCAGCCTCAGCCTGCTTCTTCCGGCGCTTCACGCTGGGCTTCATATAGTGGCGGCGCATCTTGAGCTCTCGAAGCACGCCCTCGGACGCGAGCTTACGCTTGAGCATCTTGATGGCGCGCTCGATACCGCGGTCGCTCACGACCACTTCGAGCGGCTTGCACTGAATCGCGTCACTCGGCATCTTGCGGGGATCCTTCGAATCGTAAAGGGGTTTAGCCTTGTCCCTAACGGGCCGCGGGGAAGTACCACGGGAACAATTCGGATGCTAGCGGTGTTTTTCGGCTCGCCCTGCCGTTTTTCGAGAAAGCACCTCGTCGCGGTCACCAAAGCGAGCTCTCGGCCTTCCCCTCCCCCGAGATCACTCGATTCGTGTAAGTGCTCGTAGCCTCGTTCGTTCTCGAGCCCGCTCCGGTTTTCTGCCCGTTCGTCGGTTCGACTTCTCGCTCGCGTTCCGCCTTCCTTCCGCCTTCCCGCCTTCGCGCCCCTTCGAGCCCATGACGCATTCGACGCACGACGAGAGCGCGCCGTCCCAGCCGGACCTTCGGGCCGGTGACAGGATCGGCCCGTATCGAGTGGTCGACCTGCTCGGCCAGGGCGGCATGGGCCTCGTCTACCGCGCATCGGACGTGCGGCTCGAGCGCCTGGTCGCTCTCAAGGTGATCTCGAAGACGAAGACCGAGGCCTCGGACGACTTCCAGTCACGCCTCTTGCGCGAGGCGAAGGCGGTTGCGTCGCTGAACCACCCGAACGTGGTCTCCATCTTCGACGTGGGCGAGACCGACGACCACCTGTACTTCGCCATGGAGTACGTGGACGGTCAGAACCTCCGCGCCCGCATCGCCGAGGCATACGGCACCCTCTCCTTCTCGGAGCGTGTTCGCTGGCTGGCGGACGTCGCCCTCGGTCTGCACGCCGCTCACCTCGCCGGGGTGGTCCACCGCGACGTGAAGCCGGAAAACGTGATGATCCGGAAGGACGGGCTCGTGAAGGTGCTCGACTTCGGCATCGCCCGGAGAACACGCCTGCACGCAGAAGGGAGCGAGCTCGTCACCGGCGACGACCACGTGACCGGCACGCCACTCTACATGGCGCCCGAGCAGCTCCGTGGCGAGCGTCTCGACGCACGGACCGACCAGTTTTCCTGGGGCGTCATGGCCTACGAGCTCCTCTCGTGCGGCGAGCGCCCGTTTTCGAGCTCGCACGAGGGCTACGCGCTGGTCGCGGCCATCCTGACCGAAGAGCCTGAGCCACTCCGTTCTCGCGCGCCCGAGGTGCCGAAGAGCGTCTCCGACGTGGTGCAGCGGGCGCTCTCGAAGCGCGCCGACGCACGCTACGCCTCGATGGAAGAGGTCGCCGCGGAGCTCTCCGTGCACGCGTCCGCACGGGGAACGCGCTCGAGCATGCCGCTCGCGGTCGTCGACGTACGCAGCCACGAACCGGCCGCCTTCGCCGAAACGACGCGCGTTCCCACCACCAAAGACCAGCCGCCTCCGAAAGAGTCCGTGCCGAGCGAAGACCGCGTGCGTACGCGCACGTGGCGTCGTTATGCGGCGCTCGTCGCGCTGCCGCTCGTGGTGATCGCGACCATCGCGGTCGCCCGGCGCCCGAAACCCGTGGTCAAGCGTCCACCGGAGCGTCCGTTGTGCCTCGCGCCCGAGGCGGCAGCCGAGCTCGGTGCTGCGCGAAAACACGTTCGTGACGGCGCCGAGTCGGAGGCGCTCCGTGAGCTACGTCACGCCACCGAGCTCGACGACGGCTGCGCCGCGGCTCACCTCGACCTCGCGCTCAAGGTGATCGCCCGAGACCCGCAAGAGGGCCTGAAGCACTATCAAGCTGCCTTCCACGCTCGCGAAACGCTCGGTCATCGCGACTTTGCGCTGCTCGAAGCAAGCGAGCCATTTCTCCGCACGCGCCCCGACCTGGTCGAGTGGGAGACCCGACTAACGGGTGCGGTCTACAAGTATCCCGACGACCCCGCGCTGCGCGTCTGGCTCGGCACCGCACGCGAGCGTCAGTACGACATCGAAGGCGCGAAAGCGGCGTTCCAAGCCGCGACCCGGATGGACCCCGGGTACGCACCGGCATGGGCCGGGCTCGCGAACGCCGAAAAACGCCTGGGCGACGGAACCGCGGCGCTCGGAGCGGTGGCCGCGTGCCTCTCGCGCTCGCCGGTGGCTAGCGTCTGCCTCGGGACGCGGCACGACCTCTACTCGGAGGCCGGCGAGTGCGCGCATGCCCGCGAGGACGCGACGGCGTGGGTCGCGCTCGATCCCGCCTCGCCCGAGCCTCAGCGCGCCCTGGCGGCTTCGCTGTTCGCCGTCGATGCGCCGCGCCCGGCCGTCGAGGAGGCCCTGCGCCGACGCTGGTCGCTCCTTCGTACCGGTCAGAAGCAGGCCGAGCTGATCGACAAGCTGGATCTCGCCATCGTCGACGGCCGATTCGAAGAAGCGCTCGCGCTCGCCGAGACCTGGGAGCCGAGCCTGCCCCCGGAGGCGGACGTCGCCGACCATGCGGCCGCGGCCATGATCCGCGTGAGCCTCTTCGTCGAGACCGGTCAGACCAAGCGGGCCGCCGAGGTGGCCAAAGACGTCCTCGACCGCATGATGGCCTACCCGCCCTACCCGCTCGCTCCGGATCCCTCGATTGGCTTCGCCGAGCCGCTCGTGCGTGCGGGCATGCTCACGCCGGCCGAGCTCGACGCCAAACGGGTCGAGTGGTCGAATGCCGAGATCGCGCGCACTCGGGCCACCGACCCAGCCGTGCTCGGGCAGCAGCGCGGGCGGCTCTCGTGGCTCCGCTGGGCGCTCGTGTACGGCTCCTTCGCCGAAAACCGCGAAGAAGCCCAAGCCGCGTTGCGCGCCATCCCCTCGGACACCGAGCCTCCCGTCGCGCAGCGCTCGCTCCGGTTCGACTTTGCCGCCGGCAAAGTGCTCGCGTTGGCGGGAGAACACGTGCACGCGGTCGAGCACCTGAAGCGGGTAGCCAATGCATGTACAGGCCTTTGGGAGCCGCAGCTCCGCATGCGCGCCAGCTACTATCTCGGAATGGCCTATGAAGCACGCGGCGATCGACCGGCCGCGATTGCCACTTATCGCGTCGTCTACGACAAATGGGGCAGTGCCAAGCCTCGCTCGGTCACGGCCGAAAAAGCCCGACAGAGATTGTCCGCCCTCGGCGTGAAGCTCTGACGCGACGCGAGCAGCGCGGGGTCCGCCCTCGGCTCGCTTGTTCGTTGCCGTTCACCGGTCGACGTTCGACGCCAAAAGAAAAGCCCCACGCGCCGAAGCGGAGGGGCTTTGCTCAGGTGACGGGCGGCGCGGCCGCGCCGTCGGGGCCAATCACTTCTTCTTGGAAGCGCCCTTGGCGAAGTAAACGGTCGCGCGCTTCTCGCCTTCTTTGGAGATACGCTTGGCCTTCAAGCCCTCGGCGATCGGGCGGGGCATTTCGTTGGCCGCGAGGCCGAGCTGAGCGCGGATGTCTTCCGAGCGCAGCCCCTGAGGCGCGTTCTGGAGCAGCGCCACGATTTGGTCGACCACGCCGAGAATGTCGGCCTGGCTGCGGCGGGCGAGACGGCGACGAGCGCCACCCTTGCGCGGGCTCTTGGCGGCAATCGACGGGGCCGCGACGTGGGGGGCTGCAGCCGTGGCCGTGACCTTGGCGGGACGGCCAGGACGACGGGCAGGAACCGCTGCACGTGAAGGGGCCGAAGCGGCAGAGGGACCGACCGCGACGACTCCGCCGACGATGTCGTCGAGGGACGCACCGCGAATGGCCCGGAGAACGCTAGCAGCGAAGTCCGCGGAGAGACTCTCCAACGTGGTCTTCAAGGTACTCATGAATGCAATCCTTCGTAGAAGAGCGCAAAGCGCGGTGTCGATCTGTGCCGAAGGAGGGACTCGAACCCTCACGAGGGGCTGCCTCGGCGGATTTTGAATCCGCTGCGTCTGCCATTCCGCCACTTCGGCTGGTTTCTCGGCTCTCGACGGGTCGGAGGTCGTGAGCGAGGTTGAACGAGATTCGTTGCGCGTGCTCGATTCGGAAAGCTCGGTTGCCCGAGGGTCGAAAGGATCGTGGGGTATCCACGCAAGTCCCTTCGATTGATGAGCACCTAATCACATCGGTTATCGAGAATGCAATAGCCGAACTACGAAAAACGTCGCCACGAGCAGCACGACGACCGCGGCTATGACCCCGATCACACGACGAGACGGGCCGTCCGAAGAACGCGCCGTTCCGGCCGAATCGGCGGGCCGCATGGCGGGGGGACTGGTCGAGCCGAGCTCCGTCGCCGCAGGATTCACGGGCAAAGGAGAGAATTCTCCCGGCGGAGGCCCGTAGAGCCGGAGATCCGGGTTGGGCGCGAAGGCGGGATCTCCCGCGTCCGGCATGTCGCTCCCCGAGCGCTCCGAGGCGGGCTGCGCGCGCCCGGTGAACACCGCGGGCGCCGCCGCGAGCCACAGGTCCACCTTGGGCGGCGGAGGCAAGCTCGGCATGTTGTGCATCAAGAGGGCCGTGGTCTCGGTGCGCAGGGGGGCGACCGGAACCTCGGTGCGAGCCGATTTGGCGAACCACTCTTCGGCGCGCCGACGCTCTTCCGTGAAGAGCAAGCTCATGATCTCGGCGACCGAATCGCGCCCGACACCTTGTGCCTGCTCGCGGACGAAGAGGTCGAGGTCGGTGGCCAGCGTCTGCGCGGTCGGGTAGCGGGCCTCGCGGTCTTTTTGCAGGCATTTCGACACGATTTCCCAGAGTCGCGGCGGATACCCGTCGACCAGGGTGGTCGCGTCCGGAACGTGGCATTCGTTGACACGAAGGAGGGTATCGATGTCGTCGCGCCCTTTGAAGAGGCGGCGGTCGACCGTCACTTCCCAGAGCAGGACCCCCAGCGCGAAGATGTCCGCTCGGCGATCCAGCTTCGTGCCGCTCACCTGCTCGGGCGCGAGGTACGACAGCTTTCCCTTCACCACGCCGGCCGCGGTCTGCGAGACCCGATTGGCGGCTTTGGCCAGGCCGAAGTCGATGACCTTGACGTCGCCTTCGTAGGTGATGAAGAGGTTCGACTGGTTCACGTCGCGATGTACGAGATCGAGCAACGAGCCGTCTTCTCCGCGCAGCTCGTGGGCGTGATGCAGGCCATCGGCCGCGCGGGCGCAGATCCACGCGGCGAGGTCGTAGCGAAGACGCACGCCTCGCTCGCGACAGGCCTGCCACACTTGCCAGAGCGACTGCCCGGAGAGCACCTCCATGGCGAGGAACAAGCGACCATCGATGGCCCCCGACTCCTCGACGCGCACCACGTTCGGGTGACGCATGCCCGTCGAGACCTTGGACTCGTCCGCGAACATGCGCGCGAAGTCCGAGTTCTCGGCGAACTCTTCGCGGATGACCTTCAGCGCGAAGGGTCCTTTCCGCCCTCCTGCGCCGTCGTCACGCGTGGCGAGGTACACGCAGGCCATTCCTCCTTCTCCGATTTGCGCGGAGATGGAGTAAGGCCCGATCTGCTTGGGAATTTCGTGGGGAGGGCGCACCGTAGGGCTCGGGACGGCGCGCGCTCGGTGCGCCGAAGTGCCCGACTCTACCAAACAATGCGCCGAGCGGGTGTGTCGGTGTACGTTGGAGGTCCCATGATTTCGACCGCGCGTCTCCGCGGCGCTCTCCGCGCCGGCACTCTCGGCCTCTCGTTCGTCGGTTTTCCCGGTTTTTCCAGGCGAGCGTCCTGCCTGCTCGCGGTCTCGGGCGGGCTCGTACTCGCTTCGGGGATCGCCGGCTGCAAAGACCCCGGCAAAGAGAGCGAAGCTCGCGCGAAGGAGCACGTGCAGTCCTTGGTGACGCTCGCCGAGAAGGACGTCGCGGAGGTGGAGCGCGGGCTCCCCGAAGGAGCGAAGCGACTCGGTCCGCAGTTCGCCAAAGAAGAGCCTCAGAAGAACCTGCCCGCGGTCCGCTCCGCGCTCCAAAAGGTCCGTCGTGACGTGCCCGACCTGCTCATCGCGAAGTCGACCTTCTTCGCGTTCGCGGACGAAAACGGCGTCGCGGTCCGCAACGACCTCGAACAAGACGTGATGGCGGGACAGAACCTCTTTCAGATTTTCCCCGACCTCGCGAAGTCGAAGGACGCGTTCGTCTCGACCACCGGGTCGTTCCCCGGAGCCACCTCCAAGGCAGGCCCCGACAAGGACTGGATCGCCGCGGCTCCGGTGCGGAAAGAAGACGGCAAGTTGCTCGGAGTGTTCGTGACCGGCTGGGCTTACCGCCGCTTCTCGAACCACCTCGCCGAGACCCTCAAGCACGACCTTCAGGAGGCGCTCATGGCGAGCGATCAGAAGGGGAAAATGCCCGTAATTTACGTTGGACTGTTCGACAAGTCCGGCGCGTACGGAGCCCCGCAGACCCCCGCCGCCAACGAGAAAGCCCTCGCGGACCTCGACCTCGTCGGCAAGACCTCGACAGGCGCGGCCTCGGGAACGGTCGTCATCACCGAGCGCACCTTCGGCTGGGCCGCCGCGCGCGCACCGAAGCTCGGCGCCGAAGTCGGCATCTTCGTGCTTCGAAGCGAGATCTGAAGCGTCAGCTCAGCCCTCGTCGGGCGCTCGCGAGGCGGCCGCGTTCGGCTTCTCGACGTCCTTCGAGCCGCCGGACGTGCTCCGACCGAGACGGCCGAACGTGTGGAGCGCGAAGATGCCGAGCGCCCACCCCGCGACCGTGAGGACGCCACCCACGCTGCGAGAGACAGTTCCGGCGACGAGCACGCCCGACGCGACGGCGCCCACGGCGGCGAGCAGCCACAGGCGCGCACGGGCTTCGGCCGAACCGGAATTCATCCACGTGACCGTAGCCGAAGCCGCGCCCGCTTTGCTAAGTGAAGGTCGTGCCTCGTTTTGCCGCCGTCGATTTGGGCTCCAATGCCCTCCGCCTCCGAGTGGTCGAGGCCACGGCGGCCAGCGGTCCTCCGAGCACCCAGCTTCCGCTGCTGAAGGCGAACGCCAAAGAGACCGAGCCCGGCGGCTTCCGCGAGATTTTGAACCTGCGCGCCCCCGTACGTCTCGGGGCCGAGGTGTTCGTCACGGGAAAGCTTGCCGCACCGTCGATAGGTCAAGCCTGCGCTGCGCTGCGCGAGTTTCGTCAAGCCATGAACCAGGCCGGCGTCGACGCCTACCGCGCCACCGCCACGAGCGCCGTCCGTGAAGCGCAGAACGGCAGCACGCTGGTCGAGCGAGCACGCCGTGAGGCCGGCATCGAGCTCGAGATCATCGAGGGCGTCGAAGAAGCGCGTCTCATCCAGCTCGCGGTGGTTCGGCGCCTGGCGCTGGGCGAGCGTCGCGCGCTGCTCGTCGACGTGGGCGGGGGCTCGACCGAGGTCACCGTGCTCGACTCGGGACAAGCGACCTTCTCGATGTCGCTCCCGCTCGGCACCGTGCGCATGCTGGAAACCTACCTGCGCGACGCCACCGTGGTGGACGCCGCTCGCGCGCGGCTCCTCGAAGAAGGCATCGACCGCGCCCTGGCCGAAGCGCTTCCGCACCTGCAGAAAGCCAGCTTCGACCTGGTGGTCGGCACGGGCGGCAACGTGGAAACGCTCGCCGATCTCTGCCCGGTGAAGGGCGGCCATCTCGGCTTCCCCAAAGCCATCGACGCGACGCTTGCCCGGCAACTTCGCGCCAAGCTCTTCGCCATGCCCTCGAGCGAGCGCCAGAAGGTCTACGGCCTCCGCCCCGACCGCGCGGACACCATCGTGCCCGCGGTCAGTATCTTCCTCCGTGTGGCCGAGCTCTTCTATCAAGGGGCCATCGTCGCACCCGGTGTGGGCCTCAAAGAGGGCATCCTCATCGAGCTGGTCGACAAATACTTCGACGTCTGGGACGAAGAAGCGGAAGCCTCGAGGGTGCTCGCGAGCTGCACGAGGCTCGGTCGTCGTTACCAGTTCGACGAGCCTCACGCCGAAGCCGTCGATCGCCTCGCGTCCCAACTCTTCGACGATTTGTGGAACATACACGGACTTCGCTCGCGCGATCGCATGCTCCTGCGCGCGGCCGCGATCCTCCACGACATCGGCGACTACGTGCGGTACGACGGCCACCACAAGCACAGCCAGTACCTCATCCAACATTCCGATATCATGGGACTTTCACCGGAAGAGCGCACCATCGTGGCCAACGTGGCGCGCTACCACCGCAAGGGCATGCCCGACCCTGCCCACCCGAGCTTCCGCGAGCTCGACAAGGACGCCCGCGCGCGCGTCCGCAGCCTCGCCGCCATTCTTCGTGTGGCCGACGCCCTCGATCGCGAGCATCTCGGCAAGGTGACCGGCGTGCGCGGCGAAGTGGACGAGACCAAGCGAAAGCTAGTGCTTCACCTCTCCGGAGACGAAGACCGCGCCCTCGAAGAGTGGACGGTCAAGCAGAAGGGCGACCTACTCCGAGACGAGTTCGGGCTCGAGATCGCCTTGCCCACCGGGAACATTCGGTCCGAGCCTCCCCCGCGCAGCAAAGCCTGACGCCGCGAGGTCGTGCATCCGTCGAAGGTGGACGCGTCAGAAAAAAGAAGCTCGCGTCTCGGCGCATTTGGTAGCCTCGGGACCTCATGCCGCGGCTCTTGCCATCCTTCGGACGTGCCGTTCGTTTCCCCGGGACGACCTCGTCCGTGATCGTCGCACTCGCGGCATGGGCGCTCGTAGGATGTGGCCCGGCCGTGCCCGATCCGAAGGGCGCAGTGGACGAGTACCGCCGAGCGGCCGAACGCGGCGACGGCGACGCGCTCTACGCGATGCTCACCGAGAGCGGACAGCGCGAGAAGAGCCGCGAAGACGTGAAGCGCGCGGTGAACGAGCAAAAAGCCGAGCTCGCCGAGCGCGGCAAGCTGCTCGCCTCCCCCGAGACGCGTGTGGAGGCCGTGGCCCGCTTGCGCTTCGACGACGGCGAAGAGGCCTCGCTCGACCTCCGCGAGGGTCGTTTCCAAGTGACCTCCGCGGGCGCCCTTCCCGGCGGCGCGAAGACTCCCGAGCAAGCGCTCGTGGGCCTCCGTCAGGTGCTCGCGCGCCGGAGCTACGCCGGGCTCATGCGCGTGCTCTCGCCGAGCACGCGCGCCGCGATCGAGAACGACTTGCGCTCGCTCGTGCTCGGGCTTGAGCGGCCCGAAACACTCGAAGTGCGCACCACGGGCGACGTGGCCACCGTGCTCGTCCCGGGGGGTCACCACGTGCGCCTCCGTCGCGAAGCCGGGGTTTGGCGCGTCGACGACTTCGATTGAAGGATTCTCCGGCGGGCTGCTAGGGTTTCCGCGTGTCGAAGGTCCCCGCTCTCGCGTGTGTGCTCGTCGCCGTGGGGCTCGTGTGTGCGCTCCCCAGGCCGGCCGCGGGCTTCGGCGAGCAGGGCGCGTTCGACCCACGTGTGCTGCTCGCGGGTGGCGTGACCCACGCGGCTCGTCCCTCGGCACCGGCTCGCTGGTCGTGGGAGCTCGTGCAGCGCACGAGCGCGCCGGCGCGCATGCGTCCGAGCTCGGTGCGCGCCGACGACCGTGAGCTCTCGACGGCTCCCTTCGTCACGTGGAGCGGGCTCACCGCCCTCGAGCCCCTCACCGCGGGCGAAATCGCCGGGCTTCGTCGCTACTTCGCGCTCGGTGGCATGCTGCTCGTGGACGACGCCGGCGTCGACGACGCGGGAACGCCGAGCGCGTTCGGACGCTCGGCGAGGCGCGAGATCGCCCGTGTGCTGCCCGACGCGACCCCCATTCCGCTCGGCCCCGAGCACGTGGTCTTCCGCTCGTATTATCTGCTCCGTCGCGCCGAGGGACGCGTCGCGGGCCCGAAGAACGTCGACGCCATCGTCCGCGGGGGTCAGGCGCAAGTCATCTTCATGTCCCACGATTTGGGCGGTGCGCTCGCTCGCGGTGCGACCGGTTCGTGGGAGCTGCCGGTCGTCCCCAACGGCGACGCCCAGCGGGAGCACGCCATCCGCCTCGCGGTGAACATCGGCATGTACGTGCTCTGCTCGAACTACAAGGACGACCAGGTGCACGCGCCCTTCTTGATGCGTCGACGCGCGCTTCCGAGCGGAGGCCCTTGAGCGCCACGGTCACGCGGCTCGGCATCGCCCAAGACATGCCGACCTGGGCGCCTTACGTGGCGGTCGGGCTCGTGGTGCTGTCGCTGGGCCTCCTTTTGGTCGAGCTGCGGCGTGGTGATCGCACGCGTCGCCTTCTTGTCGCTGCGACGCACGCGCTCGCCGCGCTGGCGCTCCTCGGCGCCGTGTTGAGACCCGTACGGGTCGCTTCGAGCGAGAGCATCGTGGGTCCGCGCGTGGTCGTGCTGGCCGACACGTCCCGCTCGCTCGCCCTCCGCGACGGCGAAGCGACCCGCGTCGCGGCACGCGACCGCGCGCTGGAGGCCGTGAAAAAGGCTGCTCCAGGAGCGCGCCTCACCGTGCTCGGGTTCGGCGAGGGCAAGCCCGCGCCGCTCGTGGAAGGTCTGCCCAAGGCTGGACACTCCGACCTTCGAAAGGCACTCGCCGCGCTCGCCGACTCGGCGGAAGAGCGCCCCGCCGCCCTCGTCGTGGTCTCCGACGGTCGGTTGGACGATCCGCCCGAAGACGCGACGGCCCAGAACCTGGCCGAGCTCTTTCCGCAGACGCCGGTGCACGCGGTGGCGACCACCCGCAAGGTCCCGAAGGACGCGAGCGTGAGGCGCGTCTCGGCCGCCGGTGCGGTCGCCCACGTGCCGCTCCCGCTTCGCGTCGAGCTCGGATGCGCGGGAGGCCTCTCGTGCTCCGAGCTCACCGTCGTGGCGCGAGAGCTACGCGAAGACGGCCCGCCCGCGCTCTTGGCCTCGGGCATCGCGACGCTCAAAGACGGGAAAGCCGTGGTCGACCTCTCGGTCACCTTCGAGCGCGCCGGCCCCCGCGTCCTCGAGGTCTCGGTGACCGCGCCCGAGGGCGACGAAATCCCCGAGAACGACAAGCGATTTCTCACCTTCAACGTGGCGCGGGAGCGCATCCGGGTGCTGCACGTGGCGGGTCGACCCACCAACGACGTGCGTGCCCTCCGCCAGTGGTTGAAAAGCGACGCCTCGGTCGACTTGGTCGCGTTCTTCATCCTGCGCACGCCGACCGACAACCCGAACGCCACCAACGACGAGCTCGCGCTCATTCCCTTCCCGGTCGACGAGCTCTTCAGCGAGCACCTGCCTTCGTTCGACGCGGTGGTCCTGCAGGACTTCGACGCGCAGCCGTACAACATGGAGCGACACCTCCCTGCCCTTGCCAAGTACGTGCGCGCCGGCGGTGGGCTCGTGATGGTGGGCGGACCGAACTCGTTCGTCGCGGGTGGCTACGCCGACACACCTCTCGCCGACGTCCTTCCCGTGAAGCTCTCGGGGTCGGCCGGGGCGACCTCGGCGGACACGGCCAAGCTCGTGCCCGTATACACGGACGAAGGCCGTGATGCTCCACTGCTCGCGCCGCTCCGGAAGCTGCTCGGCGACGAGCTCCCGGAGATGCCCGGGGCCAACGTGCTCGGCGACGTGAGACCGGGCGCCATCGCGCTGCTCCGTCACCCCACGCGCTCCACCGCCACCGGCACCAAGATGCCCCTACTCGCGATCGGCGAACAAGGGGACGGCCGAAGCATCGCCCTCGGTCTCGACGGAGCGTGGCAGCTGCAGTTCTCCGAGCTAGGCGCGCAGACATCCGGACGCGGCTACGGCGCGCTTTGGGACGGCCTGCTCGGCTGGCTCATGCGCGACCCACGGTTCGAACCGGCCGAGCTCGAGCTCGTGTCGAGCTGCGTGGCGGATGTGCCGGCCACCCTGCGCGTCCGAGCCCCGCAGTCGACGCAAGGCGGCCTCTCGATCGAGATCGCCAAGCTCGGCTCGGGAGAGCGTCCCTCGCGCGTGGATACGAGCGGTCTCGACCTCGGCGCTGCGCGCGGCGCCTCGCTGGAGATCCCGCTCCCCAAGCTGGGAGCCGGGGGCTATACGGTACGCGCACGCATCGGAAATGCGCCGACCACCCGGCGCGACTTCGCATGCGAAGCGGGCGGTGACGAATGGGCCGACTCCCGACCCGACGGCGAGCGTCTCGAGCGCCTCGCGAAGGCCACCAAAGGCTCGTTTTCGTGGGCCGACGAGAGCCTCTCGCTTCCGCTGCCCAAGCCGACCGTCGTCGCAGCGGAGCGACACGTGACGCCGCTCGCGCCGGCCTGGGTGTGGACGCTGGTCGCCGCGGTCACGCTCGGGGCGAGTTGGCTGGCCCGGCGCCGCAGCGGACTCGTCTGAGCGGCTCGCACCAAGGACCGAAATGCACCGGGTCCCGGGAAAAGCCCTGCTATCGTAGTCGGGTGATGCCCGGACGATCTCTCGCACGGTCCCGTCGATGCGCGGCTCGAAGCTCGCTCGGCGTGCTCGCGTGCCTCGTGCTCTTCACGAGTACGTCGGCGAGCGCCCTCGTGTGGCCGGACGTTCCCGAACGCATCGAACGCGCGCTCTCCTCACCCGACGTCACCGCGCGCCGTACCGCCGCGCGGGAGCTCGGAAAGCTCGGGAAAGAGCGGGCCGAACCGCTCGTCCTGCGGACCTTGGCCGACACCGACCTCGACGTCCGCCTCGCAGCAGCCCAAGCCGCGGTTACGCTCCGCTTGGCCGCGGCGACGGAAGCGGTCCTGCCCTGGCTCGGAGACCGTGAACCGAAGGCACGTCTGGCGGCCTGCGAGGTCGCGAAGGTCTCGCCGAACCCACGCGCCGTACCGCAGCTCGCGCGCGCGCTCGGCGACTCGGACCCGCAGGTTCGTGCGGCGGCGGCGGACGCGCTCGGCTCGCACGGAAGCGACGACGCGGTCGCGCCGCTGCTCGGAAAGCTCGACGATCCTAGCCCTCCCGTGCGCATTCAGGTCGCACGAGCGCTCGCACGCCTCCACGACGGACGCGCGGTCGTGCCGCTGGTCGGCAAGGTGCAAGACTCGGTTCCCGAGGTCCGCCAGACCGTGGTGCGAAGCCTCGGCGCCCTCGGCGATCCGCGCGCCGTGCAGGCGCTCGTGGTGGCCCTGCGCGACGTGAACCAGGACGTGCGCATCGAAGCCCTGGGCGCGCTCGGCCAACTGCGTGGAGACGGAGCGGTGGACGCCATCGCGTCGCTGCTCGCCGAGCGCACGCCCACCGTGCGCCAGGCCGCCTTCGCGGCCCTCGGACGCATCGGAAGCCAAGCGTCGGTCGCGGCGCTCGTGCCCGCGCTCGGCGTGGGCGACGACGCGAACCTGTCGCTCGATCGCACCCCCGTCCGCGACGCGCTCATCGCCTCCGGGTCGCTCGCGGAGGCGGCGCTCGTTCCGCTGCTCGACCGCCCGCCGAGCCCTGCAGCGGCGACCAGCGCCGCCGTCGTGCTCGGGGGTCTTCGCGCGAAGAGCGCCGAGCGCGCCATCGTCGCAGGGCTCCGACGCGGCACGGTTCCTTTGCCCGCGGCCCTCCGTGCGCTCGCCGGTGCGGGAACGAGCGCCTCGGTCGCCGTGGTGCTCGAGTTCGTCGCCGACGAAAACCCGCTGGCACGCGCCGAGGCGCTGCGCACCGCCGGACTCTTGCTCGATCCGGACGTCCCCGACGGTCGTGCGGTGGAGCCTCTGACGGCAGCGCTTCGCGAAGGGCGCCTCCTTCCGAACGAGCGCATCGCCCTCGTCGAGCTCTTGGGTCGCACCGGCGCACCACGCGCGGCGAGCGTGCTCGTGCCCCTCGTGCAAAACCGCGATACGAGCCTGAAATTAGCCGCGATCGACGCCATCGGGGCGCTCGGTCCCAAGGTCGTCCAAGAGCCCTCGGCAGCCGGAAAAAAAGGCGCCAAAGACTCGGTAGAGGACATCCTCGGTGAAGCGCTGGACGACAAAGCGCGCGACGTTCGGCTGCACGCCGCGATGACCTTGGCCAAGGTCGGGGGACCGGCTTCCCGCGAGGCCCTTTTGAAGCGCCTCGAGGGCAGCGAAGAGACCGACAGGTTCGCGGTCTACCACGCGCTCGGTGGCATCCTCGAGCGCGCCCCCTCCGAGAACGCGGTCGAGCGCCTCGGAAAATCACTCGAGCTGTCCGCTGGCCCCGAACGGGACGGCCTCGTCGAAGCGCTCGCTCGAGCCTCGCTCCCTTCTGCCACGGCGCGCGTGGTCGAACAGGCGCGCGGAGACCATCCCGCGGACGATCGTCGCACGGCTCTCGCGGCACTCGCCTCGCACGCCGCTCGGGAAAAACCAGCCTTCGATGCGCTGGTGGTGGCACTCTCCGACTCCGATCCGAGCGTGCGGGCCGAGGCCGCCTGGGCGCTCGGCACGGCCGGAAATCCGGACGTCATCGAGCCTCTCGCCAAACTCGCCACCTCCGCGGACGGTGAGGTCGCGACCAACGCCGTCGCTTCGCTGGGTCGCTTGCTCGGCAAGGCCAAGCGCGCCGATCGTGCCGCTGCGCTCTTGTGCCCACGGGTGGCCGACGGACGAAGCTACGTGCGCGCCAATGCGTTGGTCGGCCTCGACGAGGCGCAAGTGGTCTGCGCGGACGCCGGACGCGCGCGTAGAGTGCTCGCCGAGGACACCTCCGACGATGCACGCCTCGCCGCGGTGGCACTCGTCAAGCGTGGCACCTCCCCCGACGATCGCGCCGCGCTGGAGCGATGCGCGACCCAAGACCGCACCGGGGCCGTGGCCGCCAAGTGCCGCGAGGCTCTCAAGCCGCAGACCGCGTCTGCCTCCGCACAAGGTGCCGCGAAGCCCGCGGCCGTCACCGTGTACGTCGCGCAAGACGGCAGCACGGCGCCGCGCCCGCAAGCTTCGTACGCGCTCCGCTATTCGACCGGCTACGTGCGCGCGGGTGTCGCCGATCGCCGAGGGGCCATCACCGATCCTGCGGCTCCCGCGGGCTTTCTCGAGCTGCGCAAGCCGCTCGGCGCGCGCTGAAGAGGCTCGGCTTGGCCCGTCCGAAAAAACGCTCGTCGCTGCAGATCCCGGAGACGCTCGACGGCATCCTCGACCGCTCGGGAGAGAACCGCTTCGCGCGCGCGCGCATGCCCTTCGCGCGCGACACGTGGGTCCGCGTGGTCGGTCCACGCATCGCCGACCGCACGAGACCGCTCAAGCTCGAAGGCGGCGAGTTGCTCGTGCTCGTGGCGACCAGCGTGTGGTCGAGCGAGCTCACCATGCTCTCGGGAGACGTGCTCCGCCGACTCCAGCTCTACGGCATCGAAGCCCAGCGTTTGCGCTTCCGCGTAGGTCAAATCGACGTAGATCGTCCGCCGGAGCGTCGCCTTCGCCGCGTCGTTCCGAGCGCCGTGCCCCTCCCTCCCGCGCTCGAGCACTCCGTGCGTGGCATCGAAGATCACGATCTCATGGAAGAGATCCGACGCGCCGCCGAGGCCAACCTCGCGTGGCAAACCAAGGCGGAAAAAGGCCCTAGCCGCGAAGCGACCGAGCCCGTCGCTCCAAGCCTTCCAACCGCTGCAAGAGAAAACGATCCGCCGGCCCGAGGCTCGCGGAGCGCTCCTGAATCTGGACCACGTAGTCGCGCAGACGGGCCACGTCGACCGCGGTGACTTTGTTCATCGCGTTGTAGAGCTCGTCGATCACCGGCGCAGGGGGTGGCCGATTCTGCGCGGCGTAGAGCTCGATCACGTAGTCGGCCCAGCCGCCTTTTCCGGTCGACGAAGCAAGACGCGCAGAGAACTTCGCCGCTTGATCCACGAGCGATACGGGCAGCGGACGACCCGCGCGCGAGGCCTCGATCACGTCGGCGAGCACGGACGCCAAGAGGCGCTCTGCCTCTCCGGCTCGCCCGAGCGCGAGCGCTTTCTCCGCGACGCCGCCGAGCAGCTTGAACTGGTCGACGCGGCGGACCATCGAGGGCTCGGCGTCGTCCAAACGCGGCATCTGCACGCCCGAGCTCGGCGTCATGCGCGAGACCGTGTTTTTCTGGGCGAGCGAGCGTACCTGTCCGCCGTCGCGCGTGGCGAGCAGCGTGAGCTCTTGAGAGCCGATGAGCACACGATCACCGACGGAGAGCTCGACCGTGCCTTCGATGCGCTGGCCGTTGACGATGACGCCGTTACGGCTGCCGAGGTCTTCGATGCCCACCGACTGCTCGCTCACGTGGAAAATGGCGTGACGACGCGAGACCAACGGATCGTCGAGAGAGAGCTGGCACGTGGCGCTGCGGCCGACGGCGAACTGTCCTTCGCCGAGCTCGACGTCGTGGTGCAGGTAGCGAAGTCGGAACTTCACTCCCGCCTCCGAGGGGCGCCACACTTCTTCATCGGCTCGCGTCCCAAGCATCCGCGCTGACCCTTTCGCAACGAGCGACAGGGCTGCACCGCTCCTCGGAGCTCTGCAGGCGGACGGGCACGGGGCATGGATTCCCAGCCGAGGTTTACCCCTACTCTACGCGAACCGGCAAGAGCACACCGCGTCCGAGGTCTCCGGGACACGGTCCTTCGGTGCACCGCGCCCTTTTCGACCCCATCGAGAGCCCGTGGCGTCTCGAGTGTGGCCCTCTCGGCCAGGATTTCCGCGAGAGTCGAACCGAAGCCGCTCAGGGAACCTTGCCGACCACGGTCTGCGCGAACGGGTCGTCGGGGTGCTTCTCGGTGAGCGTCTCGAGGCGCGTGAGGACCGAGGTCTCGTCCGCCGTGAGCGCCACGCCTCGCGCCTTGTGATGGGCCACGAGCGCCTGGATGGGGGCCTCGAGCTCCGGGTAGCGCCCGTAGAGCTGCTGGAACCAGCCGAGCACCTCCGAGGTGGGCACGAAGGACATGCGCAGGTAGATCTCGGCCGACCACTTCGCCCACGAAGGATCACGTGCGAGGAAGCTCGTGCGGAGCGCGCTCACCACGAGCAGCGAGAGCTGCTTGCCGTCGATGGTCTCTTGGCGGGAGAGCGATTCTTCGAGCTGCGCCTTGGCACGCGTGAGGATCCGCGTGGCATCTTCCAGACGAGTCATGGCGAGCGCCCGTTCGAGCACTTGAACTTGCAGCTCGAACGTCCACGCCGACTCGCTCTTCACCTCGAGCTGGGTCTCTTCATCGGCCACTACGGTTCCGCAGTTCGGACAGGCGCCAGCCTCACGAGGGTAAGGCATTCGGCACACGTGGCAATGCTGCAAGAACCCTGTCGTCCTCGAGGGTTCCGGCGGACGCGCTTCCACGCGCGTGAACACGAGCTCTTGCGTGCCGATGCGCAGGCGGTCGCCGTGGCGGAGGTCGACCGAGCCCTTCACGGCGCCACCGTTGACCTTGACGCCATTGCGGCTCCCCAGGTCGAACACGGTCACGCGATCGCCGTCGACCTCGATGCGCGCATGCTGCCGCGACACGAGCGGGTCTTCGATGGTGACGTGGCAATCGTAGCTGCGTCCGATCAGCGTGGTTCCACGCGGAAGATCGAACTCTTGCAGCAACAATCGCAGTCGGTACCGCGCCACGAAACCTCCAACGCCCCCGCCAACACCAGCAAAACTACGTCAGCATCGCTTCTAGGGAAGCTCTCTGACAAGCGCAATCGCGACGGCGACTGCGCCTCTACCGCGCCTACTGCCGGCCCTCATGCCGCCGGGACGATAGCCTTTGCCCCTTCCGGCGGGGAAAAGCCCGTCGTGACCTTCACAGTGGCCTTGGGCGCCACCTTCGCGACCACCGGCTCAATCAGGCGCTCGCGCGTCATTTGCGCCCCCGGACAGCCTGCGCAGGTGCCCGTGAGGTGCAAGTGGACGAGGTCGGCGGTGGCGCTCACGAGGTAAATTTGGCCTCCGTCGGCGTGCACGAGCGGTGCGACGAAATCCCGGCATGAAGCGACGAGCTTTTCTTCCACGTCCGTGAGGGTAACAGGAACCCGGCGATTGCGAAGACAAAGAAAAGCTGCCGGAGCACAAGGCCCCGGCAGCGCAGCGACGACGAGGCGTGCCCGATTACTTCTTCTTCGGGTCCTTCTTGCCGTCCTTCTTCGGATCCTTCTTGGGATCGCTGGCCGCGCCGGGCGCGTTAGGGTCGACGCGGTTGTCGCCCTTGGTGACCGCCGCGATGGTCGGGTCGATCTCGAGCGGGTTGGACTCCTTGACCGAGCGCAGGCTCGCCAGGTTGTTCAGCGTCGACAGGTCTTCGACGACCACGCCGGCGATGTTCTCCGCGCCGCGATCGACGAGACGCATGTGCGAGCTCGAGTCGCGCCAGTCGACCAACGTGAGCGTGCGTCCAGCCGCCGGATCGGGCGCCACGATACGCCCCTGCACGCCGAGCTTGCCGTTCATGGTGTTCACGGCGTCGGCGAAGGTCTTGCCCATCGGGCCCGAGTCTCCGAGGGGAACGGCGTCGTAGATCTTCCAGAGGCGATTGTTGATGAAGAAGAAATAGCGAGTCTTTCCATCACGTTGAAGCTGAAGAAGAGCTTCCTTGTTGCGGTACGTGTACTCGCTCTTGAGGCCGGTCGCGTCGTACCCGGTGGGGGTCGTGTCGAATTCGACCCACGTGCGCTCGAAGGCGCGCATGGAGGCGTCGCGCTGTTGCTCGAGCGCCTTCATCTGCGGGCCGACCGACGCGTGCGCGAGCTTCGAGTCGTAGTCTTTCCAGATGATGCCGTTCACGGCGGTGTGCGCCTTGACGACTTCGTCCTTGCTCATGCCCCAGCGGATTCCGCCTTCGAGCAGAGCGCCCACGCCAGGAGCGTTGGGGGCTTCACCGGGAACCGAGCCCTTGGCCACCGGACCGTTCGAGGGGCCGCTGCCCTTCCCGCCTCCGCCCGGCATGGCCGGACCGGGCACGTTGATCGAGCCGGAGCCGGACGAGCCGGAACCGGACGAGCTGGAGCTCGACGAACCGGACGAGTCCGCGGGGGTCTCGGTCGCTGCTTCGTCGGGGGTTTCTGCAGGCTTCGGGGGAGTGCACGCGGCGACCGCAAGTCCCAGCCCCAAAAGAACAGTCGTAAATCGTTTCATCGCGCCATCTCCTCGGGGCGAACGCTACCACCCTCGAAAGGCGACCGGAAGCGCATGCACACGTTCTCACACGTACTTTTCTGAAGCGAAGAATCGTGGCGCGCTGTAACCTGCGCGCGATGATCCGTGGCTTTTCTTCGCGTCGCTCGTTCGGCGCCCTCGCCTCGTGTGCGGCTTTCGCGCTCGCGGCGTTCGTCTCCGGCTGCGGCCCTTCGACCCCCGCCCTGCGCCCCCTCCCGGCCTACAGCGGCCGAATGGCTTCCCTCTTCGACGACGGAATCGACGCGACCGCGGTGGGCCTCACCGGCGACCGTAAGGCGTACCAGCCCAAATACGACCCCGATTTCCGCGAGCGCGCCCAGACCGCCGACGGCGTGGTCGTAGTGAAGGTCACCACGGTGAGCGCCAAGGCCGAGTCGTCCGGGACGAGCTACGTGCTCGGCTGCCACGTCGAGAAAAAGCTCGCCGGGGCTCACCCCCCGGACGACACCTTCGAGCTCCACGTGGCGAGCGGCGGGCCGGCCTCGGGCATCTTGAAGAACCTCGACTCCAAGGTCGTGGGCATGAAGTTCGTGGCCTTCGTACGTGCCTTCGTGCGCCCCGACGGCGACACCGAGACCCACTTCCACTTCGCCGCGGACAGCAAAGACGTGTCCGAAGCGTCCACCGACGCGACCACCATCCTCGACGGCGACAAGTAGTCTCGGCGCGCGACGCGTCGGACCGTCGGACGCG
The DNA here is from genome assembly GCA_965225775.1 of Polyangiaceae bacterium. Taxonomy (GTDB): domain Bacteria; phylum Myxococcota_A; class Polyangia; order Polyangiales; family Polyangiaceae; genus JAAFHV01. Next base: position 2,245,449 of record OZ245328.1, read on the forward strand.
ACACACGACACGCAAGCCGTGCGTCGTCCCTGCTCGCGTTCGCTGCGGCTCGTGCTAGAGACGCCGCGTGGCGATCGAAATCAAAAGCCCCAAAGAGATCGAACAGCTCCGCGTCGCGTGCCAAATGGCGGCAGAAACGCTTCTTCTCGTCGGCGAGAAGATCCGCGCCGGCATGACCACGGACGACATCAACACCCTCGTCCACGAGGACACGATTCGTCGTGACGCCTACCCGGCGCCCCTCAAGTATCGCGGCTTCCCGAAGAGCGTGTGCACGTCGGTGAACGACGTCATCTGCCACGGAATCCCCGGAAAAGAGGTGCTTCGCGAGGGTGACATCGTCAACGTCGACGTGACCACCCTGTACAAGGGCTTCTACGGCGACACGTCGGCCACGTTCTACATCGGCACGCCCAGCGCGGAAGCGCGCCACGTGACCGAGGTGGCTCGCAAGTCGCTCGAGCTCGGCATCGCCGAGGTGCGCGAGGGCGCTCGCTTCGGCGACATCGGCGCGGCCATCCAAGAGTACGCCGAGGCCCAGGGCTGCAGCGTGGTGCGCGACTTCGTCGGTCACGGCATCGGCCGGAAGTTCCACGAAGATCCCCAGGTGAAGCACTACGGAAAGCGCGGCACGGGCGAGCGCATGAAGGCCGGCATGACCTTCACCATCGAGCCCATGGTCAACATCGGGCGCTTCGAGGTGAAGATCGACCCGAAGGACAAGTGGACCGCGCGCACGATCGACGGAAAGCTCTCGGCGCAGTTCGAGCACACGCTGGTGGTCACCAAGACCGGCTGCGAGGTGCTCACCGCGCGCGACAAGCCTCTGCGCATGTCCGAGAACGTCTCGCTCGTCTTCGCCTGAGCTGCGAAGACCGCGTCGGAAGTCGTCGAGGGCGCCCCGAGAAGGCGCCCTCGGTCGTTTTCGAATGCACGAAGGGACGACTCCACGGTGGTGAGCCGGGAGGCGTTCCCGCTGCGACCTCAGCCGGCGTCGCGCTTTTTGGCAGAGAGAAGCTCGCGGGCTGCTTTCTTCGCGGCGTCGCCAACCTTCACGCCACCGATCATGCGCGCCAGCTCGGACACGCGCTCGGCCTCGGAGAGCTTGCGGACGCGACTCACCGTGCGGCCTCGCTCTTCGCTCTTGTCGACCACGAAGTGCGCGTCGGCGAGGGCGGCGATCTGCGGCAAGTGGGTGATGCAGAGCACCTGGCGATGGCGCGAGACCTCTTCGATGCTGCGCCCGATGACCTCGGCGATGGCGCCGCTCACGCCCGCGTCGACCTCGTCGAAGACGTAGAGCCCGGCCGGGCCTTTTTCCGCCAAAACGCGCTTCAGCGCGAGCAACGCGCGAGACAGCTCTCCGCCGCTCGCGATGCGACGGAGGGGCTTCGGATCTTCGCCCTTGTTGGGCGCGATCAAAAACTCCGCGCGATCGACGCCGCTCTCGGTGAGGCGCGCGCCGTCGACCACGAGCGAATCGCCTTGGCCCGGCTGGATGGGCGTCACGTCGACCGAAACACGTGCGCGTCCCATGCCGAGCTGACCGAGCTCGCGCCCGACCGCGTCCGCCAGCTTCTCGGCGGCGGCGCGGCGCTTCTTGGAGAGCGAGCGTGCGGCCTTGGCGACCTCGGCGAGCAGCGCGTCGCGTTCGCCCTCGAGCGCGACCAGGCGACCTTGCGCGGAGGCCATGGCGTCGAGCTCACGTCCGAGCTCGGCGCGGTAGGCGAGCAGCTCCGCGGTGCCGGGGCCGTGCTTCCGTAAGAGCTTCTGCAAGCGGAAGTAGCGGTCTTCGAGCTCGGCCAGGCGGTCCGGGTTTTCTTCGACCGACTCGGCGTAGCGAGAGACCTGCCGCGCGGCGTCCGAGAGCTCGGTGAGCGCGGCATCCACCGCACGAGCCACGGCCGCCAAGCTCGGGTCGAGCGTGGCGGCTTGTTCGAGCTCGCCCACGATGCGTCCGAGGGCGTCGCAGATGGACTCGTCGCCGTCGTAGAGGCGATCGGCCGCGCCCCGGGTCGCTTGCACGAGCTTCTCCGCGTGACGGAGGCGCGCGCGCTCGGACTCGAGCTCGTGCTCTTCCCCGAGCGTGGGCGAAAGGTCGTCGATTTCGCGGGCTTGGAAGGCCAAGAAGTCTTCACGCTCGGTGCGCGAGCGCTCGGCCGAGCGGGTCGCTTCGATCGACTTCACGATCTCGGAGAGCTTCTCGAACTCGCCCGCGAGGGCGCGACGGGCCTCGTCGAGGTGACCGAACGCGTCCAGGTACTCGAGGTGGCTCGCGGGATCGGTGAGGCTCACGCTCTCGTGCTGCGAGGCGATGTCGCACAGGTCTTTCGCGAGGTCGGCGAGCTGCGCGGCCGTGGAGGCACGTCCGTTCAGGAAGGCGCGACTGCGCCCCTCGGCTTGCACGACGCGGCGAACCACGAGCTCACCGTCGCAGGGAATCCCCGCCTCGGCGAGCAAGGAGAGCACGCGAGAACCGGGCCCGACCTCGAAGCGGGCCTCGACCTCGGCTTCTTTCTCACCCGTGCGCACGACGTCGGGGCGGGCTCGTCCGCCGAGCACCAGGCCGAGCGCGTCCACGAGCATGGACTTCCCGGCGCCGGTCTCGCCGGTGAGCACGTTGAAGCCCTCACCGAATTCCACGGTGAGACGCTCGATCAACACGAGATTCTGAATCGAAAGCTCGAGCAGCATGGGGGACGTTTCGGTACCCTTGCCACAGAGCCCTGTAAAGCGCGTTCGCGCCCTGCCCGGCCGCCGCTCACGACCACACGATTTTACAGGCACTAAACGCTCAAAACAACTCGTAATTTTGGCGTTTTTCTTGACGTTGTAGCCAGAAATTGTTTAGGGTGCGCGCGGCCCGGAAGGGGGCGTAGGAGCACGCTCCGGGAGGGACCGGGCGAGGCGAGACAATCGGAGCACCATGGCCGCCAAGACCGCCAAAACCCCGTCTAAAAAGCGGGCCTATATTCCGCCGCCGGAGACGCCGAAGCCGCTCACCATCGAGGAGCGCGCTCAGAAGCTGGACGCGCGCCTTCATGCCGCGGACCCGGACTTCCAGCGGCAGTACCTCGAAGCCCTCGATATGTCGTGGATTTACCACGACAGCGCGCTCGAAGGCACGGTGTACACCCAGGAAGAGCTCCGCATGGCGCTCGACCCCAACGCGGTGCTCGTGGCCGACTCCAGCCTGCAGCCGATCTGCGAAGAGATTCGCCGGCACCGCGAGGCGCTCGAGTTCGTCCGAGACTTCGCCCTGCGCAAGCGCCTGCCCGTCACCCTCGACGTGGTGAAGAAAATCTACCTGATTTTCCACCCCGAAGAGGGCGACATCAAGACGGTCAAGTACCGCAAGGACATCCCGCAGCACCGCCTGTACTTCCACGAGTACGCCGCGCCCGACAAAATCCCGGTGAAGGTGCGCCAGGTGGTCGACTGGCTGAACGATCCCGAGACGCGCAAAGCCCGGAGCGCCCTGCGCATCGCCTCGCGCGCCCACTACGACCTCTTGCGCGTGTTCCCGTTCACCACGGACAGCGGCAAGGTCGCGCGGCTCCTGATGAACCTCCTGCTCTTGCGGGCCGGTTATCCGCCGTCGATCGTGCACTCGACCGAGCGTCAGCGCTACTACGAGGCGCTGAAGGGCTCGTCGACGATCATGAACCAGATCGTGCTCGAGTCGATCGAGAACAACCTGGCCTCGGTCGAGAAGCTTCTCGACACCTACGAAGCCCGCAAGCGCTGACGAACGACCGAGCAGACTCGAGGCCACGCATCCACTCGGACGCGTGGCCTTTCGTTTTCGGGCCAGGTCGAGAGCGAACGATGCCAGAAGCTAGTCCGAGCGCCGCGCGTTTTGCTAGTGTCGGCCTCCGTAGCGTGGGCACCCTGCTCCGCTCGATTTCGGCACGAATCTCGGACGATCGGCAAGGGACGGAAGAATCGCGATGGCAAGCGCGCTCGACGCGTCGGTGACACTCGAAGACGTCTTCGCCGTCGTTTCGGCGAAGCGCGTTCCGTTGGCGCCGGAGCTCGCCGGATACCTGATCCTCGAGATCGTCGACGGTGCCGACCCAGCCGGTGGCGCCATCGATCCGAAGAGCGTGTTCATCGGCGACGAAGGCACGGTCGCGCTGGTTCGCCCTCGCAAAGACGCGGCCTCCTCTGAAGACGCGGAGTCGTCGGCTCGTGCGCTGCTCGTGCGTCTGCTCGAGGCGAGCGGCTCGCAGACCCCTGCGCTCGCCGCGACGGCCAAACGCCGCTCGGGCGGCGGCCTCCGCGCGCTCGCCTCCGAGGTCGAGTCCGCGCTCATCCCCGTCAACCGCTCGGCGGGACGACGAGCGCTCGCGCGCCTCGCTCGCGAAGTGAAGCGCGTCACCCAGGGCGTGGGCCGCAACGCCACGTCGGCCGCTCCGCCTCGTCGCGAGGACCCGAAGCCCGAGCCCGCCGAGGCCCCCACACGCGGCGAGCCTGCGCGCGGCGACACCGGAATCGAAGGCTTCGAGGACGAAGCCAAGACTCGAGCGAAGGTCTCCAAAGACGGCCCACGCGTCGCGCGCCCACAGCCCCCTGCCCTTCGGCGCGCTTCGGCCAGTCTTCCGCGTACGCCTGCGCCGCCCTCCGCGGCGAGCGCGAGCGACTCGGACTCGGCCGATGCCGTGATTGCTGCGCTCGGTGAGCCCACGCCTCCGCCCGCCGCCCCCGAGGTGTCCGCGATCGCACCGGAAGTCGCGCCCACCGCCGCGCCGCGGGGCGTTCTTCCCAAAGTTCAGCCCCCCAAGCCGCGCACGCTCACGCCCATGCCGGGCAAAGCCTCGGCAGTGATGGAAGAGCCTGAAAAGACGAAAGATTCTCTCTTCGCAGGGGACGAAGTCGACAGTCTGCTCGCCACCTTCGAGGTCTCGAGCCTCAAGGACGACAAGGGCGTCTCGCGGGACCTGAAAGAGCTGGTCGGTCTCGACCCCACGCCTCCTCCCCCCGAAGCGAAAGACCTCGCCAAGCTCGTGGAGAGCGTGGTCGGCAAGAAGGCCGAAAGCGCGGGCTCGTCGCTCGGGAGCGAACCCCTCGAGCTGCAAGGCTCTCTCGATTCGGATCCCGTGCCGGCGGCACGTCGCGACGGCGTCGAGAGTCTCGATGCGGACGCCGGGCTCGACGAGCTCCTCGGGCTCGGCGCCGAAGACGAGACCCCCGGACTGCCGCGTCCCGATCCGGAATCCGACGCGCTCACCGCGCCGCTCGATCGCGAACGCTCGGCCTCCACCGTGCCGGCGCCTTCGGCGCGCCTCGAGTCCAAGGTCGAGCTCGCGCCCAAGCGCTTGCCCGCGGTCATGGGCGCGAGGAGCGAGCCTGCCAAGCCTGCTCCTGCGGCAGCTTCGCCTGCGTCGCTCGCCGGGCCTGCGCAGGCGTCGAACGACGGACCGCGCCTCCCGCCCGAGCCCGCGTTCGAACCGCCGCGAGCACCGAAAACGGGCTTCGCCCTCGCGGCGCTCGCGCTCGTCGTGCTGCTCGCCGGAGCAGGTGCAGTCTACAAGTTTCGTCCGGACTTCTTCGGTGGCAAGGGCAAGGGCCCGGACACGAGCCCGAGCGCCGCGACGGCGCCCTCGTCCAGCGCAGCCCCCGCCGCCAAATGCAAGGCGACCGTGGTCGCCACCGACGTTCCTCCCGGCGCCGAGGTGCTCTGGCGAGTCGGGCAGGCCCCGACCGACGTGGAGCGCATGCCGGTCGGACGCCTGGAGTTCGTGGCCACCGCCGAAGGACACGCTCCGAAGCGCGCGGTCGTCCCGGCTGGCGCCTCCTGGGATACGGGCGCCGACGGCAAGCCGCGCTTCGAGCTCGCCGTTCAGCTCGATCCGGCCAAAAAGCCGGGCGTGGTCGAGCCTTGGCCTCCCGGTGAACCTGGCACCTCGGTGGGCGGCAACGGCGCGCCGGGCACGGTGCACCTCGTGACGACGCCGCGTGGAGCCGAAGTGTGGCTCCTGGTCGGCCTGGGACCCGAAGCGCGCGTCGAGCGATTGAAGTGCGAGTCCGAGGTCGACGTCCTGGTGGCGGGACCGGGCACCTTCCGCAAGCGCCTGCACGCCTCCGCGGACGACATCGCCAAGGCCCCCCTCGACGACACCCAGACCCGCGTCATTCGCCTCTCCGCCAAAGACGGCACGAAGTAGTCCGCGCTCGTCGTGCTTGACGAGTTACCTGCCCCTGGTCGATCGTAGGGGTCGAGGGAATTTCCATGCACGACCAGCAGCTTGCCATCGTCAAAGGGCTCATTCCGATCGCGTGGGCCGACGGTGATTTCGGCGAAAAAGAGCGCGAAGCCATCTCCGGACTTTTGTCCGCCTACGGCGCCAGCGAAGACGAGAAGAAGTCGGTCTTCGACTACGCCGCCGAAAAGCGCACGCTCGACGACATCGACTTGCAAGAGCTCTCCGCCACAGACCGTCGCGTGCTGCTGCAGACCGCGGTGGTCATCAGCTTCGTCGATGGCGAGCAGAGCGTCGAAGAGTCGACCATGTTGGTCGAGCTCGCCTCGCGCCTGCGTATCCCCGACCCCGAAGCGAAAGCGGTTATCCACGAAGCCGCCGAGCGCGCCAAGACGCACCTTGGCCTGTTGAAGTAGGCGCCTCCCAGGTCGAATGAACGAATGCCCGCGCCTCTTCGGAGGGGCGGGCATTTTGCTTTCGCGGGTGCCGGTCTCGGCGAGCTCCGGAGAGAGCGTGGCCTCAATCCGCGCGTGAGGCGCGCAGGGTCTCGATCTCTTTCAGGAGAGCGCTGGGGCTCACGGGGAGCGTGTAAAAGCCGGTGCTGCCCGCTTCCTGGGCGCGCGTGCGCACGTCTTCGTCGGAGACTTGCGCGAGCACGAGGACAGGCACCTCTCGAGAGGCCGCGTTGGCGCGAAGACGCTGGCAGACCTCGATGCCGTCGTACGGTCCAGCGAGCTCCACCGAGACGACCACCACGTCGGGCGTGGACGCGAAGGCCACCTCGAGGGCCTTGGCGCCGTTCTTCTCGATCAGGACCTCGTAGCCCCTGGCGGTGAACAGCGCGTCGAGCACACCGATCACCGACTCGGAATCCACAGCGAGCAGAACGCGCATCTTCGCGAAACGCTACCGCACTCTGCGGAGCCCTTACTTGGAAAAGAGCGCGGAGACGCGAAGGCCACTCGGCGCATCACCGAATTCTAGTGAAATTCCGATTGTTTGCGCAATCTCGGCGCAAACGTGGAGTGGAATCGCCGAGGGCCTGCCGTAGGTGCCGGGCTCGACCTCGAGGCGCACGAACGGCCCACGCATGGCCGCAGGCAGCGAGGCGCCGGAGTCTTCCACCGTGAAGCGCGCGCCGGAAGGCAAGGCCTCGACGCTGACCACGACCTTGCCCTCTTTGGGCGTAGCCGTGACCGCCTGGGCCACGAGCTCACGCACCAGCACATGGAGCGCCTTCTGCGGCGCACGCACTTGTGCTTCCCCGATGGCACGAAGCTCGACGGTGACGCCGAGACGGCTCGCCTTGGATTCCAAGGTCGAGATGGCGCGCTTGGCTTCTTCGGTGAGATCCGAGGTTTGTGGGAGCTCTTGGGGAGCGACCTCGGCCGCGGCGGCCAGCGTGGCGGCCATCTCTTGCGAAGCCGCGAGCCTACGACGAAGCGGTTCGGTGCGCTCGTCTCCGGCCACGTCGCGCAGGGCTGCGAGATCTCGACCGATGTGGCCGAGCAGCGCGCGCAGCTCACCGGCGACCCCACCGGCGAGGCGGGTCCACACGGCAAGGCCTTCGTTGCTGGTCGCGGGCGGCAAGATCGAGTCGGGAGCTTCGGCGTGCTCGAGCACCTGCGCGAGCTCACGCGCAACGGCGGCGCCCTGCTTGCGCGCTTCGTCGAGCTCACGCGTGAGCCGCTCGCGTTCGCTGCGCTCGGACGAGTCGTCGGCGCGGAGCGTGAGGACCTCGTGGCCACCTTCGAGCTCCACGCGTCCACCGTAGCGAATGGCCATGCGGCTCAGCCATGCACGCTCGGTCTCGGCGGTGGGCGAAGTGTCCGGCCCGAGCGCGATCGAGAGGCGGACCTCGTCCCCTTCCCTGCGCACGGCGATGGCCGAGCCCACTCCCCCGGCGTGATCGAGCAACACGTGGAGCATGCGCCGGAGCTCGGTCTCTTCGCCGAACACCTCGGTGCCGCTGCCAGGCTCGATCTGCACGCGGGCATCGGGCGAGATCTCGTAGAGCAGCGCCGCCACGTCGATGCGTCCGCGTCGCGAGGGCGCGCCGGACTTTTGGTGCATGTTCGAGAGCATGCGCATCACGTCGTCGAGGGCGTCGAGCGAGTCGTCGACGAGCGGGTCGTCCTTCGGCTCCTCCGGTTTTGCCTGCGTGCGGAGCACCTGAACGCCCTTACGAAGTCGCTCGGCGGCGCCTTGCGCTTCTTGGGTGAGGAGCCATCCGATCTCTTGGCGAGTGAGCCTGCCTTTGGACATCGTTCGTCATCCTAAAGCACCGCAACGCTCGAAGGACCGAGGATTTCGAGGAGTGACGACGAACCTGGAAGCGAGCACGGGAGCGAGCGCCGGACGCGCTCGACGAGCACCACCCAAACATTTGAAATTAAAACAATTTACCATCCCACCAAGCGCCTCGCGCGAGGCGCGCGCTACGACTCGCCACGCGCGACGCAAGCCGTGCGCGCCGTGCGTTCTTTGCGCGGCGCCCGCAGCGCACCTGCAGCGTCGCTGGCCCTGCCGGTAGGAGATTTCGAGGGCACTGCTACGATCGGCGCATGCTGAACGAGCTCCGCCCCACTCGCGTTTCTTTCGACCTCGCCGATCAGTCCACCCGAATCGAGACGGGCGCGGTCACGAAGGGCTCGCCCGTCGCGGTCTCGGGCACGCTCTTGCTCGGCGCGGAGGGCCACCTGGTCGGCGTCGATTTGCGCGGGTCGAGCGGAGTCGTGGTCATGCTCGGCGAGCACGAAGAGGTGGCGCGCACCCAAGACGTGTCCGGGGACGGTTTGCGGGTCGCCGTGGACGAATCGGGCAAGCCCGCCGAAATCCGCGTCCGCGGGGCTCGGGCCAAGGGCAGCGAGATGGCGATTCTCTGAGAGGCCCCCTCGCGCGGCCGTTCGAGTACGAGCGGCGGACGGGGAGCGGACGAGCGGCGAATCCTCGTGAACCGGCCTAAAACGAGCCCCGAGATGCCGGCCTTCCCGCGCTCCGAAGCGGAAGCGAGATCCGACATGTTGACGGAGTGCCTTCGCGCCTCGTAGCGTTCCATTCATGTTTCAAGAGGCGCTCAAGGAGCTCGTCGACAAGACGGACGGCGGCATCGCAGGTCTCGTGATGGACTCGAGCGGTATCGCGCTCGATAGCTACGCGAAGGACGGCGCCGTGTTCGACATCAACACGATCGGCATCGAGTTCAGCGTGGTCGTGGGCAGCATTCGCCGCGCCTCCACCATGCTGGAAGCTGGCGTAGCCGAAGAAATCGCCGTGGGGAGCGAGAAGCTCGTCACCGTGATTCGAACCCTGGGCGACCAGTACTTCCTCGCGCTCGCCATGCTGCCCGAAGGCAACATGGGCAAGGGCCGCTACAACCTTCGCATCGTCGCTCCGCGCATCCTGGCCGAGCTGTCGTGAGCTCGGGCGGTCCGAACCGCCCCAGTCGCGCTTCGGCGCTCGCTCGCCCTCGAATCGCCGCGCGCACACGTCGCCCGGCCGAGGGCGGCGGGAACGACGAAACGTCGACCACGAGACCTCTCGTCATCGCTTGTTTTTCCGGGCCGAACCTGCAGCTGCTCGGCACGCGAGAACCGGAAATTTACGGATCGGAGACCCTCTCCGACATCCACGATCGCCTGCGTGCGCGAGGTGAAGCCCTCGACGTGCGCATCGATACGCGCCAGAGCAATCACGAGGGGGTCCTGTGCGACTGGATCGCCGAGCTGGTCGCGCCCGACACACGCGCGGACGGGCTCTTGCTGAACGCAGGGGCGTACACGCACACGTCGATTGCCCTCTACGACGCGCTCCGCGCCACCCGCGTTCCCACGGTGGAGGTGCACCTGTCGAACCCCGAGGCCCGCGAGGCCTTCCGTAGGCGCTCGCGCGTGGCGCCGGCGTGCATCGCCAAGGTGTCGGGCTTCGGTTCGGAGAGCTACCTGCTCGCTCTCGAGGGTCTCGTGCGCAAGCTTCGCAGCGTCAAAGGCGCTTGACCGCAAATCGCGTGTAGTCCTCTTCTCGACCGCGAATCATGCTTCGCGGAAAGTGCGAAGGTCGAGTCGACACGCGTGCGAGCGCGCGTCTTTTTCGGCGTTTTCGTCGCTCGTACGCGAACGTGACGCGCTCGAGACCCACGCGTCACGAGCGCGAAGCGAAAGTCTCGGGCATCTTCTCGCATTTTGTCGTTCGAGGGACGCCATGGCCGATCTAGTGTCCGCGCAGGCCGCGGCGAACGCACGAGCGAGCGTCGCGAACCACGGAGGAACATGGCGGTCCAGATTGATGAGCTTCGCGCGCTGTTGAAGGTCCTTGCCGAAGAGGACGTGTCGGAGTTCGAGCACGAAGCCGAGGGCGTTCGCATCTTCGTGAAGCGCGGTCCTCAGGTCACGACGGTAGCCCACTCGGCCCTGCCCCAGTTCGCGGCGGCGCAAGCCCCCGCGGCCCGCACCTCGCAGCCGCAGGTCGCGGCGGCCGCGGTCGACGACGGCTCGGTCGACGTGACCAGCCCCTTCGTCGGCACGTTCTACCGCGCGCCCTCCCCCGACACTCCCTCGTTCGTGGAGGTGGGCTCGGTGGTCCGTCCGGGACAGACCCTGTGCATCATCGAAGCGATGAAGCTGATGAACGAAATCGAGGCCGAGATGTCCGGCACGATCGTGGAAATCTACGCGCAGAACGGCAAGCCCGTCGAGTTCGGCCAGAAGCTTTTCCGCCTGAAGAAAGCCTGATGTTCAAGAAGATCCTCATCGCGAACCGCGGCGAAATCGCCCTCCGCGTCCTTCGCGCGTGCCGCGAGCTCGGGGTGAAGACCGTGGCCGTGCACTCGGAAGCGGACGCGCGCGCGCTGCACGTGCGTTTCGCGGACGAGGCCGTGTGCATCGGGCCTGCGCCGGCCACGCGCAGTTACTTGCACATTCCCGCCATCATCAGCGCGGCCGAGATCACGGGCGCGGACGCCGTCCACCCGGGCTACGGTTTTTTGTCGGAGAACGCCGAGTTCGCGCGCCTGCTCGGCAAGTGCGGCGTGGCCTTCATCGGCCCCACGCCCGAGGCCATGCGCGCCTGGGGCGACAAGGTCACCGCACGCGAGAACGCGAAGCGCTACGGCCTTCCCCTCTTGCCCGGAAGCCCGGTGCTGAAGAACGAGGCCCACGCCCTCGAAGAGGCACGGCGCATCGGCCTGCCGGTCATTCTGAAGGCCTCGGGTGGCGGCGGCGGTCGCGGCATGCGCATCGTGCGCGAAGAATCCGAGGTCGCCAACGCCTTCGGCCAGGCCACGCGCGAGGCGGAAGCGGGCTTCAAGAACCCCGACGTCTACATGGAAAAGTTCGTCGAGCGGCCGAAGCACATCGAGTTCCAAGTGCTCGCGGATCAGCACGGCGGCGTGTGGACCCTCGGTGAGCGCGAGTGCTCGCTTCAGCGCCGGCACCAGAAGGTCATCGAAGAGGCCCCGAGCCCGGTGATGACGCCCGAGCTGCGCCAAGAGATCGGCGAGGTCATCCGTAAGGCGGTTCGCGAGACCGGCTACACCTCGCTCGGCACGCTCGAGTTCATCATGGACGAGGACAAGAAGCTCTACTTCCTCGAGATGAACACGCGTGTGCAGGTGGAGCACCCGGTCACCGAGATGGTGACCGGACTCGACCTCGTGCAGATGCAAATCCGCGCCGCCGCCGGCGAGAAGCTCGAGCTCCCGGACACCCGCCCGTGGAGCTTCCGAGGGCACGCCATCGAGTGCCGGGTGAACGCCGAAGACCCCAAATCGTTCGCGCCGTGGCCGGGGCTCATCACCGAGTACTTCCCGCCCGGGGGCGCCGGCGTGCGCGTCGACTCGGGCGTCTACGGGGGCTTCCGAGTACCCTCGGACTACGATTCGCTCATCGCGAAGGTGATCGTGCACGCGGGAACGCGAGCCGAGGCCATCTCGCGCATGCGACGCGCGCTCGACGAATTCATCGTGGGCGGCATTCGCACGAACATCGCGCTCCACCAGCGGCTGCTGCAGGATCAAGAGGTCCTCGACGGCACCATGACCACGCGCACGGTCGAGCGCGTGGTCTCGACCTCGGACTCGTGAGACGACGCTCGTGAGGCTACGCGGCTTGCCAGCCGAGCCGTTCTCCCGTAGGGAACGTGGCGTGCGAACGCTCGCCACGTCCCTCGTGGGTCAATCGAAGCGCCTCTTCGGCGCAGCTTCTGCCGTGCTCGCGTCGCTCGTGATGCTGTCGGCGCTCTGCATCGGCCCGACGGCCTGCGAGACGTCCAGCACCAACGACGAGACGACGATCACCGGTGTCGTGGTCCGTACCACGCAGCTGCTCGAGGGCACCGGCTGCGGCACGCGCGCCGGACAGGTCTACAAGTACCTCGCCGTGGCGGTGCATGCCGGTCAGACCGATGCGGTCGCCGCAGGCGTGTACGATTGTTTCGCGGACGCGGCCTTCGTCGACCTGCCCGCGGACCCCGCGACCGGCACCTACAACTTCGAGATCTTCGTCTACGCCTTCGACGCGAGCCGCTACGAAGCGCAGAAGGCAAAAGTCGACGAGGTCATGGGCGCCATGTACCCGCCGGACGGAAAAAAAACCGCCGTGCCGGTGCTCCAGTCGGCCAATGAGCTCGAGCCCTACGCGAAGAGCCGCTGCACCGTGACCCAGGCGCTGACCGTCCAGTCGGTCGCGGCCTGCAGCGCCTTGCGCTGAGGGCTTCTCGCGGGTTCGTCCCGCGATTGTTCCGCAAACGAGAACAGTTGTTCCTGCCGTTGCGGGCTACTGGACGGGTCGTTTGCTTACTAAACGGAAGCGCATGAATTTCGCTCTCCGCTCGGTTCTCCCCGCCCTCGCGCTCTTCACCTTCGTCGCTTGCGACGAGAACAAGCCCGCCCCCGCGCCGGCTGCGTCGACCACGGCAGCGGCCACTGCGGCGGCCTCCTCGGCCCCGGCGGCATCGGCAGCGCCCTCGGCCTCCGCGGCCGCGTCCGCCGAAGCCAAGGTCGAAGAGCCGGCCGGTCCGCCCGCCACCTACGACCTCGACGTGAGCCACTCGCGCGTGACCTTCTCGGTCCGCCACATGATGGTCTCGAACACGCGCGGCCAGTTCGGAAAGTTCTCCGGCACCGTGTTCCTCGACGAGAAGGATCTCAAGGCCTCCAACGTGGCGGTCGAGATCGACACCGCCAGCATCGACACGACCGACGCGAAGCGCGACGAACACTTGAAGAGCCCGGACTTCTTCGACGTGAAGAAGTTCCCCAAGATGACCTTCAAGTCGACCTCGGTCGAGCGCGCGGGCGCCGGCTTCAAGGTCCTCGGAAACCTGACCATCAAAGACGTGACCAAGCCGGTCACGCTCAACGTCGACGCCATCGCCAAAGAGAGCAAAGACCCCTGGGGCATGCTCCGCCGCGGCACGCACGCGGCCGCCAAGATCGACCGCAAGGAGTTCGGCCTCACCTGGAACAAGGCCCTCGAGACCGGTGGCGTGGCCGTCGGCGACGAGGTCACCCTCGACCTCGAGATCGAGCTCGTGAAGAAGGTCGACAAGGACGCCGGCGCGGCCGCCCCCGCGAAGAAGTAAGCCACGCCTCGAGGACGCGCGAGACCTTCTCCGCGACTCGAATCTGCGAGCCCTTCACGAGCACCGCGCGCCTGCCGTTCGGTGCTCGTGAGCTTTCGAAGCGTGAATCGAAGGAAGAACGTGACCGAGGAAGCCGCGCTCGTGTGGCGCTCTTCGCTTTGCTAGCATCGAGGACGACATGGCAGAGGACCCCTCCCCGTTCGGCATGGCGCTCCCCAAGCCCGGAAAGGCGCTACGCGCGACGCTCGTGGTGCTGGCCGCGGTGTCGGTCGTCTCGGCGGTGGTGGTGCACTGGATTCCTGGAGGTCAGCAGGGCGCCGAGCTCTTCACGCTACTCAAGTTCGACTCCGGGCTGCGTGCAATCCACACGCAACCGTGGCGCCTCATCACGAGCGGCCTGCTGACGAGCCCGGAAGGCATCAGCCACACGCTCTTCACGTTGCTCGGTCTCTACTTTTTGGGCACCGACCTCGAGCGCAGATGGGGCGGAGCTCGTCTGATTCGATTGCTCGCCATCTCCGTGATGGTGGGTAACTTGCTGACCTGGGCCCTCGCGCAGCTTCTCCCGAGCGTGCCGCTCTTCGCGGGCCAGGCTCTCTTCGGGCCCGAGGCGGCGCTTGTGGCCACGGCCATCGCCTGGGGTCGAGAGAACCCGACCGCCCAGATTCGCTTGTTCTTCTTTTTGCCGCTCACCGGCAAGCGCTTCATCTGGGTGACGCTCGGCTTTTGCGTGCTCGGTCTCGTGTACACGCAAAGCCAACCCGAAGGGGTCGTAGCGCCCTTTGGTGGCGCCCTCGTGGGCTACTTGCTCAGCGGAAGCCCGTCGGTGCTGCGTAAGCTCTACCTCCAGGTGAAGCTCGCCATCCTCCGCAAGAAGGGTCCCGTGCTCACGGTCGAGTCCTTGCTCGACGACGACAAGTCCTCGCGCCCCAAGACGCCCTCCAAGGGCGGCAAGACACCTTCGCTCCGCGTGGTGTACGGCGGGCTCGAAGACGATCCGGAAGCCAAAAAAGGCCCGAAAGACAAACGATGGCTGAACTAGTCGGCGCGGGCGAAGGCCTGCTCGGGCGAAGCTCGGCACCTCTCGGGGTGTTCGACTCGGGACTCGGTGGGCTCACCGTGGTGCGCGCGCTTCGTCGTGCGCTTCCCCACGAGAACATCGTTTACCTCGGCGACACGGCCCGCGTTCCCTATGGGACGAAAGGGCCGGACACGGTGGTCAAGTACGCCCTCGGCTGCGCGAAGCACCTGGTCGGCCGCGGCGTGAAGGCCATCGTGATCGCGTGCAACACCGTGAGCGCGGTCGCGCCCGAGCGCCTTCGTATCGAGCTCGATTTGCCGGTGCTGTCGGTCATCGAGCCGGGCGCCCGGGCTGCCGTCGCGGCCACGCGAAACCACAAGATCGGCGTGCTCGCCACGCTGGGCACGGTCTCTTCGGGGGCGTACGTGCGCGCCGTGTCCACGCTCTCCACACGAGCGGAGACCACGGCGCAGGCCGCGCCTCTCTTGGTGCCACTGGCCGAAGAGGGTTGGACCACGGGAGACGTGCCCCGCCTCGCCGCCGAACGTTACCTCGAGCCCCTCGCACGCGCCGGGGTCGACGTGGTGGTGCTCGGGTGCACGCACTATCCGATCCTGCGCGACGTGATCGAAGAGGCCGCGATACGCCTCATCGGGCCTCATGCGCGTGTGGTCGACAGCGCGCACGCCACCGCCGAAGACACGGCGCGTTTTCTCGCCGAACGAAAGCTCGCCCGCGTTCCCGTGAGCCCGAACGCGAGCGACGCACGCGGCACCATTCGACTCTTGGTGACCGACCTGCCACGCAGCTTCTCCGAACAAGCCTCGCGTTTTCTCGGCGAAGACGTGGGCGAGGTCGAGTGCATCGACCTTTGAACGAGGCCTGAAGAGTGTTCGCTCGGAGGCCAGGCGCGTCCTGGCCCGAAAGAGTAACAAGAGCACGCAATAGAGTCCTTGACACTCTTATCGGTCTTCCTATGTTCTGGCCGCATGGCCCCTTCGATTCTCGCGACCGACGGCTACAAGCTCAGCATGGCCGAGGCGGGTTATCCGCTGCGGCGCGAGACGTTCTACCTGTCGCATCGCTTGGGCGGACCACAGGTGGTTCCCTTCGACGCGGAGGCGTTGGTCGCGCGCCTCTTGCCCGAGGTCGACGACGCCGACTACGCCTTCTTGGCTCGCTACGACTACGACATGGGCGCAGGCTTCAAGGCGGCCATGCGAGACCGCGCTTCGCTGCGTGTGCGGGCGCTACCGAAGGGCACCTGGTTTTTGCCGCGTGAGCCTTGGCTCACGGTGACCGGGTCCTCGGCGCTGGTCTCGTGGCTCGAGCCGCTGCTCTTGCAAGCGAGCTTTCGTGTGCAAGTTGCCACGCTCGGGTTGCTCGACCCGGAGGCTCTGCCGCGCGAGCTCGGAGTGCTCACCTGCGACGAAGAGCTCGAGATCGTGCGCGAGACGCTGGACGCGGTCGGGGTGCAGGCGCCGAAACTGCGGGCCGATCCGGGCGCGTACGCAGCGCGCGTCGCGGCGCGGGTGACCGAGCTCGTCGCGCTCACGGGAGATGCGTCGCGATTCTTCGAGGTCGGGCTGCGCGCGGCCACGTGCCTCTCGCAGCACCGCATCGCGCTCGAGGCCGCAAAGAGCGCAGGGCTCACCCGCACGAGTCACGCATGGCTCGCCAAGGAGCTCGGCATGGTTCCGGTCGGAACCATGGGCCATGAGCACGTACAGCGCTTCTTCTCGGACGAAGACGCCTTTCGTGCGATGCGCGACCGACGTCCCACGCGCTCGAGCTTCTTGCTCGACACGTTCGATACGCTGAAATCCGGCCTGCCCGCGGCCTTGCGCGTGATGGCCGAGTCCCCCGATGCGGGAGACAGCGTGCGCTACGACTCGGGCGACAAAGAAGCCCAGCTCCGCTACGCCGTGCAGCGCGGAAGGGAGCTCGGGCTACGCCCCGTGCACATCCTGGAAGACTCGTTCGACCTTCCGACCACCGCGCACTTCGAGCAGGTACGAAGAGAGCTCGGCGTGCCCGAGAGCGCGCAGTTCTACGGGTACGGAGGATTTTTGATCGCCGGCACCGCCAACCGTTCGCTGACGCGGGACCGAGTATCTGCAGTCTACAAGCTCTCCGCGACGGGTCCACGGGCGGTGATGAAGTTCGGGAACGAAGCCGGCGCAGGCAAAGAGAGCCTGCCGGGCGTCCCGCTCACCGCACGACGGACGAGCTCGAACGAAGCTCTCCCCGTAGGCCTGGTGGTGCAAGAGGGCGAGGTCGTTCCCGAGGGATACGCGCTCGCGGAGAGCCTAGGCGGGCCCGATCGAGACAGGGCAAACGCGCAGGTGCGCCTTTCGACCGCGACCTCTCCCGAAAAGAGCGCGGCCACCACCAACCTGGTCCTCGGATGCCGCGCTTCACGTGATCGTGTGATCGCGAACGAAGGCCGAAGCTCGTCCTGACGAGCCGCGGGCGCGGCCGAGCTCAGCCCTCTTCGACCGGGAGCACGCGCGTGGGCTCCACCGTGAAGTCTTCGCGGTCGACCACGGCGAGGGCCTCGGTGACGCTGGCAAGCGACGAGGCGTGCGTGAGCATGACCACGTCCACCGGGATCTCGGCCGAGCCGCGCCCTTGCTGCACGACCTCGCGGATGGAGACACCCGAGCCGCCGAGCGCGGTCGTGATGCGACCGAGCACGCCCGGACGATCCTTCACGACGAAGCGCAAATAATAGGGAGAAACGGCCTCGCCTGCGTCGCGCACGCTGCGTGGCTCGGCGCGCACGGCAGCCGTCAGCAGCCCCTCGGATTTCGCCCTTCGGGCACGGGCCACGTCGAGCAGATCCGACACCACGCTGACCGCAGTCGGTCCATCACCCGCGCCTCGACCGGAGAGCACGCACGGGCCGAGCGCGTTCCCTTCGAGCAGGACCGCGTTGAGAACGCCCGAGACGCTGGCGAGCAGCGTGTCTTTGCGCACGAGCGTGGGGCCCACGCGGAGCGAGAGCGAAGGCCCTACGTCTTCTGCCACCGCGAGAGGCTTCACCACGTAGCCGAAGCGGTCGGCGGACGTGTGGTCGATGGGCTCGAGCGCACGAAGCCCGGTCGTGGGAATGCTCGAGGGATCGACGCGCGCGCCGAACGCGAGCATAGAAAGCACGGTGAGCTTGTGGGCGGCGTCGTGGCCGTCGACGTCGAGTGAGGGATCGGCCTCCGCGTAGCCGAGACGCTGCGCCTCGCGGACCACTTCGTCGAAGCCGAGCCCCTCGCGCTGCATGCGCGTGAGCACGTAGTTCGAGGTGCCGTTCAAGATGGCCACGAGGCGCTTCACGGCGTCCCCGGCGAGCGCGTCACGCAGCGTGCGAACGACCGGAATACCGCCGCCCACCGAGCCCTCGAACGCCACGTCGACCCCCGCTTCGCGCGCGGCTGCGAAAATCTCAGGGCCGTGATGCGCGAGCAGCGCTTTGTTGGCGGTGACCACCGGCTTCTTTTTGGCGATGGCCGCGAGGACCAGCGTGCGCGCCGGCTCGAGGCCACCCATGAGCTCGACCACCACGTCCACGTCGGGGTTGTCGACCACCGACTCGGGCTTCGCGTGCAGACGGACGCTGCCGAGCTCGGCCACACGCGTCTTCGCGAGATCACGCACCGCCACGTCCACGATCTCGACCGGCTCGCCTACCCGCTCGCCGATCTCGCGGGCGCGCGCCGCGAGGAGCCTCACCACGCCACCGCCCACCGTTCCGCACCCGAGAAGGCCGATTCCGATCGTCATGGGATGGAGCCTACCAGAGCCGACGCCCGGAATTCTCCGTTGGACCAGAGCGCCAATCCGCTCCATTCGGTCGGCTTTCCGCCGATTTGCGTCGCCGTGCTTCGTTGCTCCTCCTCGCCCAGCACCAGTAGGACTCGTCGTCGCGCCTCGCACGGCTCGCAACTCGGCGAAAATCCTCGGTCATTGAGCGGATCGGCGCTCTAGAGCTCTTTCGCGTAGCCGCGCGAACAACGTGCGCCACGCACTTGGGCATCGTCTCGAACGAAGCCCGCCGCCTCGTAGAAGCGAATCGCCTGGGTCATTTCCTCGATGGTGTCGAGCACGAGCGTCTTGCCTCCTGCGCGGCGACAGAACGCGCACGCCTCGTCGAGCAGCGCACGGCCGACGCCCCGCCCTCGCGATGCGGGGGACAGGTACATCTTGCGCAGCTCGAACACGCCGGGTTCGAGCGGGAACACACCAGCCGTGCCGAGGAGCTCGTACGTTCCGTCCGCTGCCTCCGAGGGGGCCTCGGCCACCCAGAACGCTCCGCCGTGATCCGTGTAGGATGCAGGCAGCTCGGCGATCTGCGCGTCGGTGGCCGAGCCTTCTCCGAAGGTGAGCCCGTACTCGGCGAGCACCTCTCGCACCAGGGGCAGCACCCGAGGAACGTCGTCACGCGTGACCGAACGCAGGCGAAAAGGAGCCATGAACCGCGTTTTCGCACGAGTCATGGGCCGCGAGAACCCCGCTTCGCCTTCGGATTTACGAACGGCACAAAACACGAAACGAGGCGCCTCCGGAGAGACGGCCTCGTTCGTGGTTTCGCGATACTCGGCTAGGCGACCCGCGAGAGGTCGACGTGGCTTCGAATCAGTGCGCGAATCAGTTGGTCGAGGGAGCGGCCGCCGTGCCTTCCGGCTTGGGCGTGGGCTTCTCTTCCAGGGCGGCGTCGAGCACCTGCTCCATCTTGCTCGCCGCAATGAACTCGAGGTCGTTCTTGACCTCGGCCGGGACCTCTTCGAGGTCGGGCACGTTCCTCTCGGGGAGCACGATGCGCTTGATGCCGGCGCGGTGAGCGGCAAGGACCTTCTCCTTGAGGCCGCCGATGGGGAGGACACGACCGCGCAGCGAGATCTCGCCGGTCATGGCGACGTCGTGGCGGACGCGGATTCCCGTGAGGAGCGAGACGAGGGCGGTGAACATGGTCACGCCGGCGCTCGGTCCGTCCTTGGGCATCGCGCCCGCGGGGATGTGGATGTGGATGTCGCTCTTCTCGAGGAAGTCCTTGGAGATGCCGAACTTCTCGCAGTTGGCGCGCACGTAGGAGAGGGCCGCGTGAGCCGACTCTTTCATGACGTCGCCGAGCTGTCCGGTGAGCTGGAGCTTGCCGGAGCCGTACATACGAGTGGCCTCGATGAAGAGGATCTCGCCGCCAACCGACGTCCACGCGAGGCCGGTGCACACGCCGGTCTCGCTGGTGCGCTCGGCCACGTCGCTCGTGTAGCGGGTCGGTCCGAGAAACTCGCGGATGTGGTCTTCGTTCTCGATACGGCGCGGGGAGAGGTCGCCCTCGGCCACCTTGACGGCGACGCCGCGGATGACGCTCGCCACTTGGCGCTCGAGCGTACGGACGCCCGCTTCACGGGTGTAGCCGTCGATGATGACCTCGACCGCCGGGTCGCGGATCTCGAGCAGAGCCGAGCCGTCGCTCGCGTTCTGGTTCGTGATGCCGTGCTCTTCGATCTGCTTGGGGATCAAATGCTGGCGGGCGATGGCGAGCTTCTCGCGGCGCGTGTATCCCGGGATTTCCAGGATTTCCATGCGGTCACGGAGGGGCGCCGGGATCGGATCGGCCACGTTGGCGGTGGCGATGAACATCACGTTCGAGAGGTCGTAGGGGATCTCGAGGTAGTGGTCGGCGAAGGTGTTGTTCTGCTCGGGGTCGAGGACCTCGAGGAGAGCGGCGGCCGGGTCGCCACGGAAGTCGTGACCGAGCTTGTCGACCTCGTCCATCATGATGACCGGGTTGATCGTCCCGACCTTCTTCATGCCTTGGATGATCTGGCCGGGGAGCGCGCCCACGTAGGTGCGGCGGTGGCCACGAATGGCCGCCTCGTCGTGAACGCCGCCGAGCGACATGCGGTGGAACTTGCGTCCCAAAGCGCGCGCGATGCTGCGTCCGAGCGAGGTCTTGCCGACGCCGGGCGGTCCGAGCAGGCAGAGGATCGGCCCCTTCTTGTCCTTCTTCAGCTTGCGGACGGCGAGGTACTCGAGGATGCGCTTTTTGACCTTCTCGAGGCCGTAGTGATCCTCGTCGAGGACCTTACGCACCGCCGAGATCTCGAGGTTGTCCGCGGTCTGCTGGTGCCAGGGGACGTCGAGGATCCAGTCGAGGTAGGTGCGCACGACGGTGTACTCCGCCGAGCCGACCTGCATGTTGCGAAGGCGCTTGATCTGCTTCTTCGCGACTTGCTCGGCCTCCGTGGGGAGGTTCGCCTTGGCGATGCGGTCTTCGAGACCGTCGAGGTCGCCCTGGTCGCCGTCGTCTTCGCCGAGCTCTTCCTTGATGGCTTTGAGCTGCTGGCGGAGCACGTATTCGCGCTGGTTTTTGCCCATCTCCTCCTTGATTTGGGAGTTGATGCGCTCGCGCATTTTCAGGATCTCGAGCTGGCGCGTGAGGAGCTTCAGCACCTTGCGGATGCGCTCCTTGGGCTCCACCGTCTCGAGCAGCTGGGCCTTCTCTTCCACCGGGGCGTCGAGGTTCGCGGCGACGAGGTCGGCGAGAGCTCCGGGGGCCTGGATGGAGTCGATGAGCGAGCCCGCTTCGCGCGGGAGCTCGGGCATCAGCTGGATCACCTGCTTGGCGATGTCGCGGAGGCTCATGCTGAGCGCCTCGGCTTCGTCGTCTTCGGTGACGGCTTCGTCGAGACGCGCGATCTTGGCCTTGAGGTACGGACCGGTCTGGGTCACGTCGTCGAGGCGGATGCGGACGAGGCCTTGAAGGATCAGCGAGTAGTTGCCCGAGCTGTGCTTGAGCGCCTTGAGCACGCGCGCGGCGCAGCCGACGGCGTGGAGGTCGTCCGCGCCGGGGTCGTCGGTGGAGGGGTCTTTTTGGGCGAAGATCGCGATGACCGGCGACGAGAAATTGTCGACGTCTTCGACGAGCGCGACCGACTTTTCACGGCCGACGTCGAACGGCGCGACTGCGCCGGGAAAGAGGACCGCGTTGCGGATGGGAAGAACCGGAAGCTCGTCGCCGAAGGTGATCGGCTCGTCGTCCTTGTCGCGGGGGGGCGTTATGCCCTTTTTTTCCGACATGATGGATCCTCTCGGGGGCGCGTCTCGCGAGGCGAGTACGCCCGGGATGGTTCGAGAAAAAGCAGCGCAGATGTTCCTTCGATCTTACCGTAAAGATCAAGGGAATCGAAGGTGGACGCCGAAAGGCGCGGGTCGTGTAGGCGAGAGACGGCCCGCCTCCGGCGGATTCAAGCCCCGAACGGCGGGGCCCCGAACGGCAAACACATGCCCGTTAAGGGAAATTCGGTCGTACAGCTGACGAGCGAACGTAAAGCGGGCGCTTCTCGCGCACAACCCCGCGATCCGACGTTTACGTGGCAAAGCTCGAGCCACGACGCACGAGGCGCCGTGGCTCGGCCTCCGTCGACGAAGATCAGCCCGCGACGACGCGCGAGGGATCGAGCGTGTGGATGGCCAGGCCAGTCAGGATCTTCGGGAAAAAGAAGGTGCTCTTCTGAGGCATGACCTCGCCGGCTTCGGCGATGTCGCGCACCACGCGCGTGGGCGTCGGGTTCATTAGGAAGAGCACGTCGCCCTTGCCGGCGCGGAGCTCCTCGAGCGCACGCGCCGCGTCCTGCGGGTAGTAGAGGTTCGTTTTGGCGGCCTGCGCTTCTTTGGTGATGCCGCACACGTGCTCGAGGACGGCACCGTGAAGGATGGCCACGTCGCTCTCGCGCAGCGGCTTCACTTGCGAAGCGAGAACCGGGTGCGCGGAGAGGTCCGCGTCCTTCTTGAGGGACAGAAGCGCCGCGCGGCCGTCTTTGGCGCACGCGTAGAAGCTCGCCGAGGTCTTGCCCGCGCGAGCGAGCTCGTCCACCAGCTCGCGCGCCGAAGCGCCCGCGGGAGCCAAGCTGACGTCGAAGAGGTCTCGCGTGCGCTCGAGCAGCGTGTCGAACGAGAACTCCGCGAGCGAGTGCACGTGACGGTGGGTCGCGAAGACCACCAAGTTGGGATCGTCGCCGTTGGAGAGGAACGTCATGAAGTAGCGAAACTCGGCATTTCGCGGGGCGTTCGGGTTCTTTTCGGCGATCTCGGAGGCGTATCGAACGGCGGTCTCGTAGCGATGGTGACCATCGGCGATGAGGAGCGAGCTCTCGGCGACCTTGCCCGCGATGGCACGCAACGCTTCGGGGTCGGTCACCTTGGAGAGGCGGTGCGCGATGCCGTCCGCGGTGGTGAACTCGGCCAAGGTGCGCGAGGTGTCGAGCGGCCCGTCGAGCACGCACTTCTCGTCGCGGTAGAGCATGAAGCCGGGGCTCAGATTCGTGCAGGTTGCACGGAAGAGCTTGAGCCGGTCTTCTTTCGGCCCGGAAAGGGTACGCTCGTGCGGGAGCACGATTCGGTCCGAGAAGGGCGCGAGTCGGACCGCGGCTAGGAAGCCCTTGCGCGTGATCGTCCCACCTTGGGGAAGCGCGAAGGTTTGGTCGTAGCGGTAGTACGCGGGGTCGTCGTCGCGGACGAGCACGCCGCGCGTGCGCATGCTGGCGAGGATGGTCGCTGCGTTGCCGTAGCGCGTGTCGCCCTCGCCCTCGGGCAAGATCAGGCGGACCACGTTTTCGGGATCGCGTGCGGCCAGCGCTTCGCGCTCTTCGGCCGAGATGACGTCGTAGGGAGGAGCGACGACGCGATCGAGCGTAGTGCGTGCGAGGTCGTAGCGGAGCGGGGTGAGCGGTGCAATCTCGGCCATTTGGCACGCATGCTACCACGAGCGCGCGGGCCGAGGGTCGGGCCAGTACCCCAGCGAGGCGCGCCTAGGGGCTCACGATCGAAGCGACGCGAGGAGCTTCTCCGCATCCACGCCGCGGAGACGGGCACGGAGGCGCTCGAGCGCGGCGTCACGCTCGGTCAACGGCGTCGACGACGTGGCAGGCGGAGGCGGAACGGCCGTCTCGGCCGAGGACTTAGGGGCGCTCGATGCGCTCGACGCGTTCGATGCGGGAGGCGAAGATGGACGTTGGTCCGGCGAGCCCGCTCCAGCCCCTCGAGCTTCTGCCGGAGGAGCCACCGACGCCGAGGCCTTCACGCCTGGAGCCGGAGGTGGTGGCGGAGGGGCCGAGCGTCCTCTGCCCTCGGGACGTGACTTGGGTTGGACCGAGGCCGGCGGCTCCAGCCGAGGACCGGACCCCGCGTCCGAGACCGACTTCGACGAGTCGCTGGCCTTCGCGGCGGAAGCGCGATCGACCAGCGCCTTCGAGCGAGGATCGAGGCGCGTGAACTTGAGAGTGAGGCCGTTCTCGCCGGCCGGAGTCGGCCCGAAGCCGACCACGCGACCTTCACCACGAAGGAGAATCGCCCCGCCCTTCAAGACGACCTCGAAGCGGAGGATGACACCTTCTGGCCTAGAGCTCGCGCCCACGAGCACCAAGGTCGACTTGGTGAGCGCGAAGCTCTCCTCGCGGAGGAATTGATCCTCGTTTTCGTAGGGCCGCACCACACGCAGGGCGACGATGGGCTTCGACGTGTCGTCGGTCACGCCTCGAGACTAGACGACTTCGGCGGTGTGAAAAAAGAATGTGGCACCTTCCGGGACGAACCTTCCGCACCCGAGGATGCCGATTTCAGGTGGCGGGCCCGAAAATGGGGAGATAATCGGGCACAGTGGAGCGTATCCCGACCACCAGCGTAAAACCGGGCACTCGGCTCGATCGGTACGAGCTGCTCTGTCCGATCGCCCAAGGTGGCATGGCGGTGGTGTGGCTCTCCCGAGTGCTCGGTCCCGGCGAGGGCCGCCTCGTGGTGGTGAAGATGCTGCTGCCGCAATACGCGATGGACGAGCAGTTCCAGCAGATGTTCGTGGACGAGGCGCGCATCTCGTCGGGCATCGCGCATGCGAACGTCGCGCGCATCCTCGACGCGGGGGAGAACACCGTCACTCCGTATCTGGTGATGGAGTACATCGACGGCGAATCCATCGCGAGGCTCACCGAGCAGGTGAAAAAAGCGGGCGTGAAGTTTCCTGCCGGCATCGCGCTCCGCCTCATCGCGGACGCCGCCGCGGGCCTTCACGCGGCGCACGAGCTCCGCGATCGCGACGGGATGCTGCTCAACGTCGTCCACCGCGACGTCTCGCCGCAGAACGTGCTCGTTCGCAACGTGGGCACGGCCGCCGTGATCGACTTCGGCATCGCCAAGGCGCGCGATCGCCTCGCCGAAGAAACCCGCGCGGGCAACCTCAAAGGCAAGGTGCGCTACATGGCGCCCGAGCAGGCATTGGGCAAACCCGTCGATCGCCGAGTCGACGTATGGGCGCTCGGAGCGATGCTCTACGAGATCTTCGCCGGCAAGGGACCGTACGAGGGCGGAAGCGAAATCGCCGCACTCCAGAGGCTGGTCAAAGGACAAAAGCCAGCCGATCTGCCGGCCAGCGTGCCGGAAGCGGTGCGACGTGTGGTGTCGAGGGCGCTCTCTCCCAATCGTGACGAGCGTTTCGCGACGGCAGCCGACTTGGAGAGCGCGCTCGTGGACGCGATGCACGAGCTGGGTGAGATCGCCCACGCGGAAGACGTCGCGAGGTTCGCGGCCCCCTACATGCACGAGCGTTCGGCCGCGCGCTACCAAGCCGCGCGCGATGCCATCGCGCAGATCGACGGGCAGTCCGGTCGTCCACTCTCGGCGCTCCAGGCCACGGCATCCGGCGGCTACATGGCCGTCACGCCAGAGATGGCCGACGACGCGACCCAGGTGAACCTTCACTACGATCCCGGCGCACTCACCCACGAAGACCCGCGCACGGTGGCCCTCGCGTCGGGCGGTTTCCCTCTTCCGATCTCGGCCTACCCGCTCACTCCGCCGCCGCCACCACCGTCCGACCCGATGGGTGCTTCGGGCCCAGTCGCGCCGGTCGCACCGATCGCACCGTCGTTCGCGGCGTTCGGAAGCGTGCGACCGGGCACCACGTCGAGCGTACCGCCGTCGAACATCGCCGCGAGCATCTCGGAAGTTCTCGGTTCGGGAAATCTCGGCGGCTTCGGACCGACCGGAACGCAGCCACCACCCCCGCCCTCGGGGTTCGACTTCGGCTCTCCGTCCGACCTCGACGGACGCGGCTCGTTTCCAGGGAGCGTCCCTGCACCGTCTGGCCCGTCGCTGTTGGCTCAGGCACCCGGCGCCCATGGTTTTTCCCAGGGTTCCGTCCCGAGCTTCGGCCCTACTTCGCTGGGGCCCACCTACCCGTCGACCGGCCCGGTCGCGCTCGCTACCGCGAGCGGCACGGAGCATGCGAACCGCAAGCTCAAGATCCTGGTGGCCGTGATGCTGGTCGTGTTTCTGGCCACGCTCGGCCTCGCTGCAGCCTTCTACTTCGAGAAGATCTGAGCGCGTCTCCGGCTTCGTAGAGACGCGCTCGACGTGCGAGGAACGAAGCGCTCAGCGCGCGAAGGCCGAGCGGAACGCCTCGGCGAACGTGAACGAAGCACGCTCGTCGATGGGACCGCCGGCTTTGCCGTTCGCGCGCAACGCACTCCCGACGATGACCCCGTCGGCATGGTCGGCGAGCGCGAAAAGCGTGGTGAGCGAAGCACCGCTGGCCACGAGCACCGGCACGTCCTCCGAATGCGAACGCGCGGATTTCGCGGCCGAAGCAAGCTTCTCGAGGTCCACCGAGTGACCCGTGCCCTCCCCCGTGACGAGTACGGCGTCGGCGAGCGCACGTACCACGAGATCGCTCGTCTCTTGCGCCACCGTCTGCGCGCCGATCGGCGCCGAGTGCTTCACGTCGACGTCGGCCCAAATACGCACGGTGCTCGCGCCGAGCGATGCCCGAGCACGCAGCAGCGCGGCCGCATCGCCTTCGACGATGCCCTGGTCCGTCACTCGCGCGCCGGTCAGCACGTTCACGCGAACGCACGCAGCCTCGACCACCTTGGCGATCGAGAGCGCAGCGAGGCCGTCGTTTCGCAGCACGTTGATGCCGAGCGGGAGCTCGGGAACGGCTTCGCGCACGGCTCGTGCACAGGCGGTCATGGCCGCGATGGTGACCGGCGGGACCGCGCCCCGGAAGAACGGCACGTCTCCGTAGTTCTCGATCATGCAGAGGTCGTAGCCGGCCCTCGCCAAGACACGTGCAGACTGCACGGCTTCCTGGACGATGTCCGAGACGCTGCGCGTCGAGCCCGGTGCTCCGGGAAGGGCGGGAAGATGAACGACACCGACGAGATGAGTAGGACGCTTCTTCATGGGGACGGGCTCTTCGGCATGGAGACGCCGGCGAGTCCGGCGGCTGGCAAAAACTGAGGCTTTCCGAGCTGACCACGCACCTGGAAGGCGTAAAAACCATCCGGGGTCTTCGCTCGCTTGACGGTCGGATCGAGCTCGAAGAGCGGAGGAATGTTCGAGCCCGGAGCACCGAAGAGGCTCTTGGTCTTGTCGTTCTTGCCGCGGTAGCCGTCGTTGACCTTGAACTTCACGGAGAGGTCGAGCCCGGAGTCGTTGGCGAGCTCGCGCATCTGGATGCGACCTTCACCGGACAGCTCCACGTCTTTGCCGGTCGCCCCGAACTTGCTGACCTTGAGCACGCCTTCTTTGGCCTCGGCGTCGAACTTGAGGGCGCCCACCGTGAGCTTCGGGAGCTCGAGCAGGCCTTTGATTTTGGCTTTGCCGTCGCCCACGGCGAGATCGCGAATCTCCAGGTTGACCGAGCCCGAGCCCTTGGACGCCTTGCCTTCGGGCAGGCGCAGATCGACCGTGCCGTACACGCGTCCCTCGAGAGGAACGCCGAGTTGCTGCCCGACCACCTCGAGCTTACCGACGTCGACCCCGTCGAGCTCCACCTTGATGAGGCGCTCCTTACCCTTGTCCACGAACTCGCCGTCGATCTGTCCGTCGAAGGCCTTCAAGCGGAAGGTCACGTCCTTGTTGCCGGCGAGCAGCGACAAGAGCGAGATGCGCGCGCGCGCTTCGTCGATCTTGAGCTCGACCGGGGGCTTTCCTGGCTCGACCGGAGGCATGAAGAGATGCACGCCCGTGGCCTTCACGCCGGTGATGAACGACGACTCGAGCTCGTCGACCTGGAGCTCTTGCTGCGAGCTCGAGGCTTTCTGCTGCGCGTTGAACGAAGCGACCAAGCGCTCCTTGAGCTTGTCGTACGGGAACGTGAACGAGACGCACACGAAGAACGCGAACAGGAAAAAAGCAGGGTAGCCGACCCACTTGCCGATCGAACGAAGGCGCTCTTTCACGACGGTCTCCCTTCGCACGAACGCGGCCGAGCTTGCGATCGAAGACTCACTTGGTGGGCTCCTTCTTGTCCTTGTCGGGCGACGGGGCGGCCTTGGGAGCCTCGACGTTGCGATCGAACGCCGAGACGCCGACCTCCACGTCGTACGAGTCGGGCTCGCCGCTGCGCTTGCGGATATTGAGGCGGGTCACGGATAGGGCATTGCCGCTTTGCTCGAGCCCTTCGATGAACTTGGCGAGTGGCCTCATGCCGGCCTTTTTGAAGTGGATGACCGTGTTCCGCTCCACGTAACGCTTGCCGTGGGGCACCTCGGCGCGGTCTTGCGAGTCGCTCACCTCGAGCTTCTGGGCCCGCGCGGACTGCTCCAAGAAACCAGCGAGCGCCGGGGCGCGCTTGGAGTAGCGGAAAGCGATCGAGTCTTCTCGAGCCTTACGGTCGCGCACCTTGGAACGTGCATTCTGCACGGAGGAGAGGGCCGTACGGAGATCGTCGACCTCGGCCTTCTTGCCGCTCGCCATCGCACCGAGACCTAGTGGAACGCCGAGCACGACGAGCAGACCGATGACCACCACACCGATGGTGGCCGAGCGCTGATCTCGAGGGGAAAGACGCGTTTTTTCGAAGAAGTTCATGCTCACTTCCCTCCGCTCGCGCTACCGGCCGGTTGCGCAGAGGCGGCCGTACCGGGCTTCTTGGCGGCGCCCTTCACGTCCTCGGGGCACTTCAGGTCGAACTCCATCACGTACTTTTGGCGCTCGCCGCCGACCACCTGGTTCGTGCGGGTGATCTTCACGTCGGAGAAGCAGCGCTCGTTCTTCAATGCGGTCATGATCGCCTGAGCATCTGGGATACTGCCAACGATGCCGTGCACGATGACGTGGCCCTTCTGCACGTCGAGCTCTTCGACGTCGTGGACCATGCTCTGCGGGATGTCTTCGGCGAGCTTCACCATGACGTCGAACGCGTCCGAGTGCGGCAGCGGATCTTCGTCGCTGACGGTGGTCTGCTTGGCGAGCAGCTCGTTCGCGCGTGCCGCGCTGTCCGTCCCCTCCCCGAGCACCTCTTTGGTGACGGTGGAGAGCGCGCCCTCGAGCGCCGTGCGCTCGCGCGAGAGCGAGTAGAGCTGGGCGCCTGCGGAGAGCAGCGAGATGACGAAGATCGCGGCGCCGAGCCCGGCGAGCAGCGGAATCTTCTCTTTGACCCATGCGAATCCGCGCTCGAACGCGAGCGGCCCTTTGCGCAAGTTCATCCCGAGCGGACGGGGGCCGACACCGAGGGCGAGGCCGAGCGCCTTCGCGAAGACCGGCATCTTCAGGTTCTCGAGAGCATCGGGCTTCTCGAGCTCGAGCACCGCCGAAGGCAAGAGCACGGCTTCGATCTCGAGCTCACCGGTCAAGAAGGCTTCGACCCCCGTGGACGAGGCGCCGTCGCCCGAAAGATAGGCTCTTACCGGCGTTTTCCCGCCGTTCGCGCGGTGTGCGAGCACCGTGGTGCGGGCCTCGCGGGCGAGCTTGGCGGCGTTCTGCGGGAGGCCACGGGTGCCCCACGAGAGCGTGCGGGCGAACACCGGCTCGCCGTTCTCGAGGATGACGAGATCGCTCTCGTCCACGCCGAGGTCCACGAGGAGCACGGGCTCCGTGGTGGCGAGCGCTTGGGTCCAAGGCGAGAGGTTCGCGAGCGGGAATCCGCCGACGCCCACGCGCTCCGGCTCAGCCACGAGCGCCGTCTTCACGAGCTCGATCTTGGCGCGCACGTCTTCCGTACGGGCCACGGCGCAGAGCACGGGGAAGGTCGCGCCCTTCTCGGCGCTAGGAGCGGCCAGCATGCGGTAGTCGAACACCGACTCGGCCATGTCGAACGGCACGACCGACTCGAGCTCGAAGGGCAGCACGTCGCCCATGGCCTTCTGCGCGCTCGACGGGAGCGTGACCGTCACGAAGGCCGCCTTCGAGCCCTCGAGCGCGACCGCGATGCCGTCTCCCATGCCGCCCTTCTCGCCGAGCACGGACCGGACCGCGTCCTTGACGAGCTCGCCCACGGAAGCGCCGGCGGGGATCTCCCGGAGCGCGAGGCCCACCAAGCTGGTCTTGCGATACGACGACCGGATCGCGGCGACCTTCACCGCCGACGGTCCGATGTCGATTCCTACGTAGACGCTCATGAGAAAACTCCGACCTTCAATCGACTCGGTAATAAATCATTTGCCCGGCCGTGACGGGCATCATCGGAAAGGCTGCGTTTTGCGCGGCCGCGGAGGCATTGGCGACGGCGTTTTGCGTCGCGGCGGTGTTGCTCGCCGAAGGCGCCGGTGAGCCCGTGAGAGCTCCGGCCAAGGCGGCCAGAGGGTTCGCCTGCGAGATCGAGGGCGTGCGCTGGAAGTCGACCACGGCGTGCACGGCGATGCGTGTCTCGCGCTTGAGGCCGCCCTTTTTCACGCCAACGGCGTAGATCGAGAAGACCTTGCTCTCGGTGGCGATGCTCTTCGCGAACTCCGCTTCGCTCTTGAACGCGACCGGCTTCATTCCGAACGCGGCGAGCACCGGACCGAGCTGCCCCTTGCCGGTCATGGTCTGGATGAAGTCCTGCGGAGAGCCGAACAGCGGCGCGCCCATGGTGAGACCTCGGGCCATGGTGACGCCGGTGAGGAAGGTCTGGGCCTGCATCACGTCGTTGCAAATATCCGCGGTCGGAGCGCCCGCGCACACCACGCCGAGCAAGGTCTGCGCGTTGGCGGTGTTCACGTTCACCCGTCCCGTTCCCCAAACCGTGACCGCACGCTTCTTCGGGTTCGACGGATCGGGGTCGACGAAGGTGGCCCACACGTCTTCGCCCACACCGCGCACCATGCGGAGCTCGTCGAGCGAGTCGTACGGGGCGTTCTTGCGTCGGTATGCCTTGGGGAGGAGCTGGTAATACGCATCCTCCGCGCCCGAGCTCGCCGCGCCGCTGATCTTGCTGAGATCGCAGTTGAAGAGGGACTCGTCCTGATCGCCCCAGTCGATGATGGCCGAGCAGATCGAGAAGCGGTCGTGGAACTGGCCGTTGCCGTCGCGCTGGTCGAAGAGCGTATTGTACTGGGGCGGGGCCATGAGCCCCATGAGCTCTTGGGCCAAGCGGATGTGGGCGATGTCGTTGGAGGCGCCGAGGTTCGCGTTGATCTTGGCGTCTTCGTCCACGATGACGAGCTCGAAGCGCCCGTCTTTGATGCCGAGGTTCTTCCCGGTCTTGGCGTCCACGCCCACCGTAGCGCTGAAATCTTCTGCCCCCACGTCGTCGTTGAAGGCGCCCAAGATACGATCCGAGAACTCCCACACGGGAAGCTGCGGAGGCGTCTTCTTCATCATCATGAAGAGGGGAGCGATCGACGCGCGGATGGTGGGCTCGGTCGCGATGAGGAGCCGCGAGAGGTTCACCGCGCTCCTCGCCATGTACTCGGCCTGCACGGCGTCGCGCTCGGCGGTCGCGCTGGCGGCCTCGGCGCTGGTCTCGTCCTGGAACTCGGCCAACATGACCGTGAGCACGGCGATGGCGCCGAGCACCATGACGAGCGCGATGCCTCGCTCGCGCGCGTGTTTTTTCGCGCGCTCGAGGGCGTGTCCTTTCGAGCGAGAACGCTCGCCCTGTCGCGACTTGCGGGGAGCGCTCATTTCGAGATCCCGAAGGAAAGAGGCTCGCGAATCGGGACCATGACCTTGGTCGTGTAGACGTAGGCAGGGTCGTTCTTCACTTCCTTCATGGTGAGCGTGATGCGCACCTCGAGCGGAAGACGGCCCGGTTGACCGGTGACCTGCATGGTGTCCCAGGTCTCGACCCACTGACCGGTCATCGCGTCGAGGTAGCGGATGTCGAGCGACTCCACGTTCTCGGCGAGCACGTTGACCACTCCGCCCTTCAGAGGCTCGAGATCGATGGGCGACTGTTCACGCCGAACGAGATCCATCTTGTCGGCGATGGCCGGGTCTTTCACCACGAAATAGCCGATCTCGCACTGGTCCGATTCCTTCGTCTCGCGCTCGACACGCAGGTGCGCGAAGGCCGAAAAATCGAGCCGGTCGAACTCGCGCGCCGACTGTCCGACGAAGGCCGTGTTGCGGGTCAGCAGCGCGAGGTTCTGCGGCTGGTGGGCCGAAAGGAACGCCGACTGAATCTCGCGCGCCATGCGGTCGACGGCGAGGCGGCCTTGCCTCGCGCGGTCGACGCGCATGCTCTCGCCTTTTTTCCCGCGTGCCATACCGTCGAACGCGCCGTAGATGAGGATCGAGATCATCCCCAAGATGCCGAGCGAGACGAGAATCTCGAGCAGCGTCATGCCGCGGCGACGAACCGCGTTTCCTCGTCGGCGCATCACGGATTCCCCGTTTTCGCCGTGCCGGTAGGCGTCGCGGTCGTCGTGGTCGTCGGGACGGGACCGCCGGCGTCGACGCCGAACCCGAGGCCACCGCGCTGCGGGTTGGTGATGAACTGCGCGAGCTCGAGCTCTTTGCTCTTCGGCCCCTCTTTCCACTTCACGGTCACGGTCACTCGACGAATGGAGGCTTCCATGAGCGGCTTGAGGCTCGGGTAGACGAGCCCCATGACCATGGGCAGCATGCCCGCCGCGCCCTGGGGGCCGAGTTGGCTCTGGAGCTGCTGAACGCCCGCGTCGAGGTCGAGCTGACCCGATCCACCAGGGTTCGCCAGCGCGGACAGCGCGCCACCGTCGCCACCACCCGCCGAAGCCAAGAGCCCGCCGCCGTCGCCGAGCGAGTTCTGCGGAGGTTGAGGGAGCTCGACCTTCTCGATGCGCGTGGAGCACGTGAAGCCCTCGCGGTCGGCGTCGAGGCAGCAGGACACGTCGGTGTCGATCGCGTCGATCTCCGGGTATCCCTCCTTGAGCATCTTTTCTTCGATCTCGGTCATCTTGCAGCGACCGAGATCGGCGGCCATGCCCATGTTCGCCGCGCTTCGGTTGCTCGCCGCGAGACCTCCCTGAGCGGACAAGATCACGCTCAAGAGAAGCCCCAAGATGGCCACCGCCACCATGACTTCGAGCAGCGAGAAGGCTCGCTCGTAGCTCCGGTGGACCGGCACGGGAGCATGCTCCGAGCAACGGACGAGGAGACGCGCGGTCACGGAGAACCTCCGTTGTCCGAGCGCTCGGAGGCTTCGTCGTCGCTGCCCGGCGGCTTCGCCAGCTCTTGGGCGCCGTCCTTGACCGTCACTTTACCGGTCAGCGGCGAGACCTCGAGGGTCATGGTGACGGCGTCGTCGACCCCGCAGCGGGAGCGCTCTTCGGCGGTCTTTCCGCAGGGAAAGAGCTGAATCGATGCGCGCTCGGTGCGGCCTCCGGGCCAAAAGTACAAATAGGCGCGCCCGGTGGTACGAGGCTCGTCGTCGTGGGCGGTCTGCACGGCGCGGAACGCGATGCCGCGATCCAGAGGCTTCGGGCCCTTCTTCTTCGCGCTCGACGCCACGCCCAGCGGCTCGACGGCCTTGAACTGCGCCTTGGGCGCGACCGGACCTTTCACGATGCGCTCGGTCTCGGCGGTCGCTTGCTGCTCGGCTGCGGTGGCGGCTTCGGCACCGCCCGCGGGAGAGGTGTCCTTCGACTGGACCAGCATCGGCAGGTTCGCCTCTTCGAGCCAGATCGCTTGCTCGTCGAGGTCCATCACGAGGCGCACGCTCTTCGAGGTAGCCGTGGAATGCGTGTAGCCCACACGAATCGCCCCGGCGAGCGTGGTGGACGAGTGGTGCAATCGGGACGAAGCGAGCTGCCCCGTTCCGGCGAGAACCCCACCGAGCACCACCGCGATGATCGCGAGCACGATGAGAATCTCGATCAGCGTCATGCCGCGCGAACGACCTCCCGCCCCTCCCCTGCGCATCGAGCGCGAGGCGCGGCCGCGCGAGCGACGGAGCGCGCGCGCGACACGAAAGGACGGGAGGACGAAAGCGCCCATGTGCTTCAGTTGGCCTTCACGTCGGGCACGCGGATGTCGTCCGCGGTGTTGTCTTTGCCGTCGGGACCCGAGCTCGTCACCACCACGTCGCCGTCGTCGGTGCACTCGATCTTGAAAGGCTTGCCCCAGGCGTCGTTGATGTTCGACGTGACCGAGATCTCCTTCTCTTTCTTGAGAAGCTCGGCGGTCGGGCAGTCTTGGGTGTGGGTGGCGTGCCAGCTCTCGGCGATGGTGTGGAGCTGCTGCGCGCTCTGCTTGGTGGTCTGAATCTGCGCGTCCTTGAACTTCGGGATGGCGAAGACCGCGATGCCGCCGGCGATGAGACCGACGATCGCGAGCACGATGAGGATCTCGATCAGCGTGACGCCGCGCATGGCCGCGAGGCGGAGGCGACGCAAGCGGGCGGCGGCGCTACGAGTGTTCGATTCGGTTCGGACCTTCATCTCGATTCTCCTTGGACGTTGCACGAGTCGCGGCGAGCGCCGGACATCAAGCCGGGGCAAGCAGGGTTCATTCCACGCGATCGAGCCCGCCGGGAATTCCGTCGGGTCCGTCGCTCGAAAGATCGAAGCCCCGCGGGTCGCGAAGACCGGGGCATGCGAGGCGGAGGGGCCTGCCCCACGCGTCCACGGGAACGTCGCGGGCATACCCCTGCTTGACCAAATCGCCGAGCGCGTCCGGGCACTTCCCTTGATGATCGGCGCGGAAACTGGCGACTTGGCGAGTGGCGTTCGTGATCGAAGCACGTGTGGCGCGCACGCTCGCAGCGTGCTCTTCACGAGAGCGGAGACCGAGCGCGAGCACGAGCAACGAGACCACGGCGAGCGCGAGCTTGAGCCGCGCGCGACCGAGCGCCCCGAGCACGCCGCGACGACGTTCCCAGGGAAAAAATACGCGTTTTTGACTCTGAGCTCGGCGCCGCGCCATGGTCTCACTGGACGAAGTCGTTCATCTGGATGAGGGGCATCAGAATGGAGAACGCGATGAACCCGACGCCTCCGCCCATGAAGACGATGATGATCGGCTCGAGGAGCGCGGTCATCGCTTGGATGCGCGTCTCCACTTGCGAGTCGTAGGCCTTCGCCACGTTCTCGAGCATCTGCTCGAGCTGACCGCTCTTCTCGCCCACCGCGATCATGTGGGTCACGATGGGCGGGAACTGCCCGCTCTTGCGCAGCGGGCCCGCGATCGACTCGCCCTCGCGGATGCTCCCGATGGCGTCTTCGACCACCTTGGAGAGCTTCGCGTTGTCGAGCACGTTCTTCACGATGTCCATCGCCTTGAGAAGCGGCACGCCGCTCTTCAAGAGTGTCGCGAGGGTCTTCGAGAAGCGGGAGACCGCGAGCATGCGCACGACCACGCCGAAGATGGGCGCGCGCAGCGCTACGCCGTCTTTCCAGAGCTGCCCCTGAGGCGTTGCCACGAAAGACAAGAACTGGCCGAGCGCGATACCGGCCAAGAGACCGAGGAATACGCCGAGCCCGAGCAGCGAGAGCGACTCGACGAAGAAGCAGGCGAGCACGAGCACGAAGCCCGAGAAGCTCGCGGCCATGATGAAGCCGTTTCGACTCGGTCCCGGAGCCAGCGCGCGCCGCACGAAGGTGGTGAGCAAGAGGCTGAACACGCCGCCCAAAGTCACGTTCGACGAGACCGCCGCCGAGATGAAAATCAGCACCGACGTATACCAAGGCAGCGCGCGGTCGAGGCTCGCGAAGATGCTGGTCACTTTGGGAACGACCACGACCATCATGATGGTGATGAGCGACGTGCCGATGATGAGCATCAGGATCGGGTAGGCAAGGGCGGCGCTCACCTTGCCCTTCAGGCGTGCCTGGTTCTCCATGAAGTCCGACAGGCGGTCGAGCACGACCTCCAAAGTTCCCGAGGCCTCGCCCGCGGCGACCATATTCACGTAGAGCGGCGGAAAAACCTTGGGATGGGCCTCGAGCGCCTTGGCGAGCGAGCTGCCTTCGTTCAGGCGATCGCGGACGAGCGCGAGCACGCGCTTCATTTCGTCTTTCTCGACCTGCTCGGTGAGAGCAGAGACAGCCTCCACGAGCGGAATTCCCGCCCCGACCAGCGTCGCGAGCTGACGGGTCATCATCGCGACGTCGGTCACCGTGACGCGTCTGAAGAACGCGAAAAGCCCTCCGCCGCTCGAGGCCGCGTTCTTCGCGCGGTTCACCTCGGTGGCTTCCGTGAGAAGAATGCCCTCGCGCTTGAGCTGCGCGCGCAGCGCCTTCGGGTTGTCGGCGTCGCGGACGTCGTGGACGGTTTTCCCCGTCGCCGCCAGGAGGCCTCGATACTCGAAGACGGCCATACGCTACACCCTCACGTTCCTCATGGAGGCCGGAGCCACTTCGGCTGCAGCCGTGTCTTCTTGGGTCGCGAGGAGCACCTCTTCGACCGACGTGAGCCCGCGCAGGACCTTTCGAGCGCCGTCGTCGCGCAGGCTGTCCATGCCCTGTTCGATGGCCGCACGCTTGATGGTCTGAGCGTCCGCGTTCTTCAGCACCAAGGGACCGACGACGTCGTCCATGAGCAAGAGCTCGTAGATGCCGCGACGACCCGAGAACCCCGTCTGCGCGCATTTGTCGCAGCCGCGCGGTCGGTAGACCGTGACCTCGTTGCCTTGGAGCACGTCGAGCACGTCGGTTTCGCTCACTTGGCGCGGGAAATAGCGGCTCTGCGGGTTCTCGGCGCGTCGAAGGCGAGCCTCGAGGCGCTCCGGCGTGATGCCGAGGTCGCCGAGATCGTTCGTGGACGCACGGTACGGCTCTTTGCAGTGCGGGCAGAGCACGCGCACGAGGCGCTGCGCGAGAATGCCGATGATGCTCGAGCGCAGAAGGAACGGCTCGACGCCCATGTCGACCATACGCGTGATGGCGCCTGCGGCGTCGTTCGTGTGGATGGTCGAGAGCACCAAGTGACCGGTGAGCGACGCGTTGACCGCAATCTCGACCGTCTCTTTGTCGCGGATTTCACCGACCATGACCACGTCCGGATCTTGGCGGAGGAAGGCGCGCAGCGCGCTCGCGAAAGTGAGCCCGATCTTCGGCTGGACGTGCAGCTGGTGGATGCCCGAAAGCTCGTACTCGACCGGGTCCTCGGCCGTGAGGATGTTGATGTTCGGCTGGTTGATCCGGTTCAAGCACGCGTAGAGCGTGGTGGTCTTTCCGGAGCCTGTAGGCCCCGTGACCAGGATGATGCCGTCCGGACGGTGGATGAGCCCGTCCATCAGCGCGTAGTCGCGCGGCGAGAAGCCGAGGTCGGGCAGGTCGAGCAAGACGCTCGACTTGTTCAAGAGACGCATGACGATGCGCTCGTAGCCGCGGCTCGTAGGGATGGTGGAGACGCGGATGTCGAAGGACTTTCCCGCTATCTTTTTCGAGATACGGCCGTCTTGCGGGAGGCGCTTCTCGGCGATGTTGAGTGCGCTCTCGATCTTCACACGCGAGACGATGCTGTTCATGAACGCACGAGGCGCGCGCCTCGCGACGTACAGCTCGCCGTCGATGCGGTAGCGAACGAGGACCTCTTTCTCTTCGGGCTCGATGTGGATATCGCTCGCGCGCTCCTTCATCGCCTGCAAAAAGAGGGAATTGACCCAGCGAATGACCGGCGCCTCGTCGTCGGAGTCGAGGATGTCGCCGCCTACTCCGTCGACTTCGGCCTCGGTCTCTTCGTCGTGCTCGAGCTCTCCCCCGCCCGCCTCGCGCTCGTAGACGCGGTTGATGGCGTCGATGATCTTCTCGCCCGCCGCGACCGTGAGCTCGACCGGCTTCTTGAAGACCACACGCACCGAGTCGATGGCGCTCGTGTCGAACGGATCGGCGCAAAGCACGTACACGGCGTGCTCGTCTTCGTTCGTGACCAGGAGCTTGTGCGACTTGGCGAACCCGATGGGCAGACGCATCGCGAGCTCGGTCGAGACGCGATCGGGCTCCACGTTGGGTAGGTAAGGCAGCTCGGCCTCGGCGGCCAGCGCGCTCGCGATCGAGCCCTCGTCGATCACGTTGGCGTTCACCAAGAGGTCGACGAGATCGAGCCCCCGCTCGCGCTGCACGGCATAGAGAGCCTCGAGCCGCTCGGGCGGGACCTGAGCCCGCCGCACCAAGATGTCGCCGAGAAAGCGCTGCTCCTGCATGGCTACTTCTCGACCCGCTCGAAATTGCGGACACGCGGAGGCGCGAACGCGGGCTGCGCGGGCTGCGCGGCGGGTTGCGGTTGACCGGCGGGCGCATCGGCCCCCGGAGCATCGGACGACGCCGTGCCCGCACGAAGTCCGCCGGGCATGTCGATCGGGCGCTGCGGCTCGTGACCCTTCAGCTCCTTCGGACGCGTGATCTCGTCGAGGCGCTTCTTCTCTTCCACGGCGAAGTACGACTGACGGATGTCTTCGACGAGCCCGTTGAGGCGCGTGTAGTCGCGCGGCGGCGTGTACTCGTTGTCGCTGAAGACGAAATACCGATCCAGAAACTCCTGACGCTCCTGCATCTTGCGCTCGAAGACGGTGCGAAGGTCGTCTTGGCTTCGAATGATGTACGGCGTGAGGATGAGCACGAGGTTGCGCTTCTCGGTCGTGTTCTGACGCTTGCGGAAGAGCGCGCCGAGCACGGGGATGTCGCCCAGCACCGGGATTTTCTCTTCGGCGCGCGAGACCACGCTACGAATCAAGCCGCCGATGACGACCGTCTGCTGGTCGCGCACGACCAGCTTGGTGTTGGCGGTGCGCTTCGAAATCTGCACGGCGCCGAGGCTTCCGAGGGTCGCGCCCTGCTCACTGATCTCTTCGGCCACGTCCAGGCGGACGTCGCTCGACTCGTTGAGGTGCGGCGTGATGGTGACTTTCGTGCCGACGTCTTGGCGGGGCGTACCGATCGAGCCGAGACCACCGAGACCGCCGAGCGCGCCAAGAGCTCCCGCTGCGCCGCCTGCACCGGCCGAACCGAGGCCGGAGAGCGCCGAGACCGCGTTGGTCTGCAGCGGGATGTTGTCGCCCACCGAGATCTCCGCCTTCTCGTTGTCGAGGGCGAGGATGTGAGGAGTCGAGAGGAGGTCGGTGTCGCCCGTCTTGGCGAGCGCCTGAATGAACGAGCCGAAGGCGGGAATCGAGATGCCCGTGCCGAGGAAGCTCGAGGTGCCCGAGATGCCCGGGCCACGAACGCCGAGCGCGAAGCCCTGAAGCGCGTCCGGATCGGTCGGGATGGGCGTGATCGTGTTGAGGATTTTGTTGCCGCCGTACACGAGGCCGTCGCCCGCGCCGGTGCTGAAGTCGCTGCCTCCGTGGAAGCTCACGCCGAACGCGTCCGAGCGCTTCAGCTGGAGGTCCATGATGACCGCTTCGATGAACACCTGGCGGCGCGGTTGATCGAGCCGGTCGATGACCGCGCGCAGCGACGCGTAGTCACGGAGCGACGAGGTGATCACGAGGGAGTTGGTCGCCTTGTCGGCGCTCACCTTGATGCCGCCCTCGAACACGCCGGCCGGAGCCGCGCCACCGCCGGCCGCAGCGCCTTGACGACCGCGACCGCCCGCATCGCCACCCTTGGCGCCCGAGATGATGTCGCCCAAGGTCTTCGAGAGCTCGACGGCATCCGCGTGCTGGAGCGGGAGCACGTGGATTTCGCCCTCTCCGGTCTGCGGAACGTCGAGTCGCTTCACGAGTTCGAGGATGCGCAGGTACGCCTTTTCGGTGGCCACGATGACGAGCGAGTTGGTGCGCTCGTCGGCGACGATCTTGGCGATGCGGTCGGCTCCGCCGCCCGGACTTCCACCGGCCGCCCCCGGCTTCCCGGCGGCTCCAGGAGCGGGCGCGGGCGTGGGAGAGCCGCCCCCCTTCACGTCGAAGAGCTCGTTCACGCGCTGCGCGACGTCGCCGGCCGCCGCGTAGTTGATGGGCTCGATGAAGACCTGCTCGCCGGCGCCGCCGACGTCGATCTCTTCGAGGATGTGCATCATGCGACGGATATTGGAGCCCGAGTCCGTGATGATGAGCAGGTTGCCGGGCGCGTGGACGGTGATGTCCGCATCCTTCGACTTGAAGTGGCTCAGCACGTTCGAGGCTTCGTCCGCGCTCACGTGCGAAAGACGATGCACCCGCGTGATGTAGCGGTCCTCGGTCGACGCGGCCTGCTGCGATCCGTAGATCGGCGTGCCCTGCGACGAGGCGGCCTGGGTCTCGATGATTTTGTAGAAGCGGCCGTGCGGCACCACGGTGAGGCCGTTGGTCTCCAGGATGGAGAGAAACGCCTGATAGGCCTCGGCGACGGTCACCTTTTGCGGCGAATAGACCGTGGCCTTGATGCTCTTCAGCTTGCCGCCGAAAATGAAGCGTTTGCCCGTGAGCTGCGCGATGACCCGCACGAGCTCGGAGAGGTCCGCGTCTTCGAGCGAGAACGACACGAGGTAATTCGGGCTGCGCGGCTCGTACTGCACGCCGTTCTCGAACTGTGCGAGGCCGGTCGTGTCGCCCGCCATTTTCCCGCTGGGAAGCATGGTGCCGCCCGCCGACGGCGATGGCGTACCCGAGGCGCCACTCGAGCCCGCGGCGCCAGTCGTGCCGGTCGTGCCGGGCGAGGCGGCGGGGGTCGAGGCCGTAGCCGGATTGGCCGCGGGGGCCGAAGCTCCACCCGCCGCCGCGGCCGCCGCGATGGGAGAGGCGCCAGCCGGTCCGGTCAACTTCGACGGCAGAACGCGCGTGGCGCGATCCGCCACCTGCGCGAACGCCGGGGTCGAGAGCGTGAAGAACGAAAGGGAGAGAAGGAGGGATCGCTTCATGTTCGGGTGCGTGACGAGTCGCGTGAGGTCAGATCGAGGTGCCGGGCTTTTTGCGTGCGCCGAGGTCTGGAGAGGCCGTGCCTCCCGCGGGACTCGTTCCACGCGACGTGTCTTTCACCCCATCGACTGCGGGCGATACGGAAGTCGTCGAGACGTCGGACGAGGAGGGCTTACCGCCCACGGCCATCGACACGACGAGCAGGAGGCCACAAAGCGCTCCCACGAAAGCGAGCGACGAAGCGAGCACGATGGCGCCGACGCGCAGCGTGGCTTTTCCCAGCGAAAGTTCCTGGTTTTCCATGGCGCTCACTTGATGTTGTAGTCGAGGTTCATGTTCTGACCTCGGCGGTTGAGGGTGATGTTGAGCTTGTCGGCGGTACGCAGGCGGGCATAGGCCTCGAGCGCCTTCTCGGGGCTCGCGATGTCGAAGCCGTTGATGGTCTGGAGACGGTCACCGTTCTCCATGCCGAGCGTCCCGAGCAGAGTGTCCGGACGCACGCCGAAGAGGCGGATACCGACGACCTTGCCGTTTTCTTGCTCCGGCACGATGCGCGCTTGGCGCATGAGATCGGCTTGATTTTCCAGGATCTTGTCGACGACGCCGCGGTCGACGTTGAATTCGTTGGCACTCACACGGACGATGCCCTTCGAGATCGACGGGTCCACCCCCGGGGCTCCGCCCGTGGGTGCGGGCGCGGCGGTGGGCGGCGCCATGGTGGCAATCGGCTTGGCATCTGCGGCAGGGCGCCAGAGGCCGACTTGACAAAGCGACGGACCGCTCTCGAGCCAGACGCGGTCCCAGCCTACGAAGTGCACCTTCTTGCCGCCGATCTCACCGCCACGTCGGCGCAGCTGGCTCTTCGGATCGGAGCCGGACGTCATGGCCGCGAACGACCAGTCCGGGTCCGACGACGCGGTGATCACCAGCACCTTCACACCGTCGCACTGGGGAGCGCTCATCGGGTCGCTCGTGTCGAGCGCGGCCGCGGGCACGGCTTCGGTGGGCGGAGGGGCGTTCAGCGCGCCGGTCGTGTGATCGAAGGGGTTACGCGAGAGGATCGCGTCCGCCGAGGTCGCGCGAGACGAGGCCGCCACGGTGGGCGCCGTACGGGCGACGAGTGGTGGCGTGGTGAGCTGCTTCTCGTCCGGTGTGAGAAAGAGCGCTCCCGCGAACGACGTCACGGTCTTCGCCGAGACGTACGCGAGCACGCCGATGGGCAAGAGCAGAACTGCCCAGAAGTTTCTCTTGATCAGCTGATCGGCCGCCATGAGACATCCGCCATAGCAGGACCCATGCCACGAAAGAAGCTCGGTTTTCGCGAGTTTTCGTGCGACCGCACGGGCCGGGTTTCGCCACCTTGGCGAGACGGGCGCTGCACGGGCTCGAGCTTTGACAAAGTGTCATTCGACTCGCGCGAGCCGGGAGCCCTCAGCTCTCGTCGGTGACGCCGTCGAGCTTCCGGTAGATCGTGCGCGTGGAGATACCGAGAAGCTGCGCGGCCACGGATTTGTCGCCCTTCGTGTGGCGCAAGGTCTCGCGGATGACGCGGTTTTCGATCTCGGAGAGCGGCGTCCCGATGGAAAACTCGAGCGACCGCGCGACCTGAGCCTTCGTCTCCGCGATCCCGTCGGGCAGATCGGCCCCGGTCAGGGTGTCCGAGCGCGAGAGCACCACGGCGCGCTCGATCACGTTCTCGAGCTCGCGCACGTTTCCCGGCCAGGGATAGTCGAGCAGCACGTCGAGCGCGGACCGCGCGATGGAAAGCTTGGGCTTCCCATTCTTTGCACAATACATCAAAAGAAAATGATCGACGAGCAGCGGGATGTCTTCACGCCTCGCGCGGAGCGGCGGCGCGGTGACCGCGATGACGTTGAGTCGATAGTAGAGGTCTTCGCGGAAGCGTCCGGCGTGGACCTCGGCGAGCAGATCGCGATTGGTCGCCGCGACCACGCGCACGTCGGCTTTGGTGGGCTCACCTCCGAGTGGCTCGTATTCGCCTTCTTGGAGCACGCGGAGGAGCTTCACTTGCACCTGCGGGCTGAGCTCGCCGATCTCGTCGAGAAAGAGCGTGCCGCCGGCGGCCCGCGCGAAGCGTCCGTCCTTCTTGCCGACCGCGCCCGTGAAGGCTCCGCGCTCGTGCCCGAAGAGCTCGCTCTCGAGGATGGTCTCGGGGATGGCCGCGCAGTT
Organism: Polyangiaceae bacterium; assembly: GCA_965225775.1. GTDB lineage: Bacteria > Myxococcota_A > Polyangia > Polyangiales > Polyangiaceae > JAAFHV01. Next base: position 2,288,389 of record OZ245328.1, read on the forward strand.
CACCGCCACGAACGGCCCCTTGGCCCGGGAGGACTTCTCGTGGATGCTGCGTGCGAGCAGCTCTTTGCCGGTGCCGCTTTCGCCCAGCACGAGCACCGTCGCGAGGCTCGGCGCGGCCTGGGTGCACACCTCGACCACACGCCGAAGCGAAGGCGAGTTGCCCACGATTTCTCGACGCGAGAGCAGCTTGATCTCTTGTTTGAGCGAGCGGTTCTCGGCCACGAGCTTCTGGCGCTCGGCGGCCTTGCGCACGCTCTTGACGATGGGCAAGCGACGAAGAGGCTTTTCCACGAAGTCGTAGGCGCCATCGCGCATGGCGGAGACCGCGGCCTCGACCGAGCCGTAGGCGGTCATGAGCACCACCTCGACCTCCTGGCTCACCTGCTTCACCGCACGGAGCAGCTCGAGCCCAGTCACGCCGGGCATCATGAGGTCGGTGAGGACCACATGGACGCGATGCTGGCGAAGCACGTCGAGCGCGTGCTTCGCATCGTAGGCGGTGAGCACGCGCATGCCCTCGCGGGCGAAGATTTTCTCGAGAGACTCCACGTTGGAGCGCTCGTCGTCGACCACGAGCACGGTGATGGGGTCCGCACTCGGGGTGCTCTCGACTTCGGGCTCGCTCATGTTGGTTCTCCCAGGGCACGAACCGTCGAGACGGCCGGCATGTTCCTCACGACCTCACGAAGGATCGGGGCGACGCTCGGCGCGCACGCGGACCGAGCGCAACACGCGCACGAGATCTCCGCGCAGGTCGAAGCGGAGCGTTCCGCGGCCTATCTCCGCGTCTTCCGCGTCGTAGAGACTCACCGGAACCTCGGTGACCGTGGCGAGAGGTGCAGCGGGCAGCACCTCGACGAAGCCACGAACCGTGTAGCGGCGCCCCGAAGTGCCCTCGAACGAGAAGCTCACCAGGATCTGTCCTTCGTGCGCGCCGCGCAGGCCGACGGTGCCTTCGAGCACGCGTCGTTCGGCCAGACCTTCGGCCGTCACCTTGCCGGTCACACGGCCTTCACGGCGGAAGAGCGTGCCGCGGATCCCCTGGAAATCCAGGATCAAATCGCTCTCGAACGCCCGGTTCTCGAGCGGGCTCGCGAGCAGGTGGTAGTGCCCCCGCAAGGTGAGCGCGAGGGAGAGACCGAAGATGGGCATTCAGGCCTTCGCGGTCGCGGAGCGGGCGGGAGGAGGCTCGTCGCCGGGCCGAACCACCAAACGCTCGAGGACTTCACCCTTCTCGAAGGCTGCGACGAGCTCGTCCACGTCTTCTTCGAGAACCCGCCCGTAGACCACGTGCTCGGGCTCTTGGAGCACCACCGCACCGAGCTCGCACAAGTCGAGGCAGGTCGCGCCGCAGGCGCGCGCTTCGAGGGCGAGACCACGCGTCGCAAGGCCCGACTTGAGCTTCTTCAGGAGCTCTTCCCCTCCGGACTCGGCGCAAGATCCCTTCGGATGGCCGTCGGGACGGCGGTTCGTGCAGACGAATAAATAGCGATTGCGGTGAGGCACGCCGCGACAGTTCCGGAAGCTCGCGGTCTCGTCAAGTCGTCCCGGCGCTTTTCGGGAAGGAAGAGATGTTGTAACCGGCAGGCGTCCACTTCCTCGAAAGGCTCCTCATGAAACGCCTCGCCCTCGCCGCGCTCCTCCCCACGCTCTTCGCCTCGGCCATGTTCGCCTGCGGCGGTGGAAACGACAACCTGCCGCCCCCGCCTCCTCCGCCGCCCCCGCCGCCGGAGACCGCGCAGGTCACGCCGCCTCCAGCGCCCGTGGTCGACGCCGCAGCGCCCGCCCCGGTCCTCCCGGCGGTCACGCTGGCTGCCGGACAGGCGAGCCCGGACCCGGCCGCTCCGCTGCCGACCGTGAAGCTCTCGGCCCCCAACAAGGACCAGGTCATCCCGGCGGACAAGGCCGGCGACTTCCTCGTGAAGCTCGACGTGAAGAACTGGCAGACCGCCCCCGGCAGCCAGCACGTGCACCTCATCCTCGACAACAAGCCCTACAAGCCGATCTACGACACCAAGGCCGGCGTGAAGCTATCCGAGCTCTCGGGCGGCACCCTCGAAGAAGGCCAGCACGTGCTGGTCGCCTTCCCGAGCCGCGCCAACCACGAGTCGGTGAAGACCAAAGACGCGCTCGTGATCGTGCCGTTTTACGTGGGAAAGAAGGGCGAAGCGAAGGTCGATCCCAAGAAGCCCATGCTCGTCTACAGCCGCCCCAAGGGCGACTACAAGGGCGAGGCCGCAAATCACGTGCTGGTCGACTTCCAGCTCGCGAACGTCGCGCTCGCCGAAGGCAAAGAGCACGTGCACGTCACCGTGAACGGTCCCGGCATCGAGAAGCCCCTGACCGAGCACGTGGAGAAGTTCGGAACGCCGCTCTACCTCGACGGACTCCGCAACGGCGCCTACGAGATCAAGGTCGAGCTCATGGGCGCGGACAACAAGCCCCTGCCCGGCCCCTGGAACGCCACCACGCGCACCATCAACATCGACCACGACGCCCCGAGCGATCCGGCCGGACACGCGCACGACGCCACGCCCGCGGCAGCCACGGACGCCGGAGCCCCGCCGGCCAAGCCCGCCCCGGCTCCCAAGCCGGCGGCCAAGCCTGCCGCTCCCCCGGCCAAGCCCGCCGCCCCCGCTCCCAAGAAGTAGTTGGTCGAAGGCCCGTTCTCGCAAAGGAACGGGCCTTTCCTTTTCGTCCCCACGTCTCACGTTTTCGTAGCCTTACGATCGCGGACTTTCGCCGCACGAGGGTGGTTGAAGTGTAGGCTGTCTCGCTGGGGAGCTTCGGTCGTCGCATGCAGTGGGTCGTCCTCGTCGTCACGTTGATCTTGTGCGGAGTCGCGGCGGCCCTCGTCGTGCGGCACAGGCGTCTCGTGGTAGAGCTCGAGACCCAACGGCGCGAGCTCGGCCTGCGAACCGAAGAGCTCGCCGCAGCCAGCCGCGAGCTCGAGGCCGCGAGCCAAGAGCTCCAAGGGACGCAGCAAGCCCTCGCCCGAAACGAACAGCTCGCCGCCGTCGGTGAGCTCGCCGCCATGGTCGCTCACGAGGTGCGAAACCCGCTCGCCATCATCTCCAACGCCGTCTCGGGCTTGCGAAAGACGGGCATCTCGCGCGAAGATCAAGACACCCTGCTCGATATCTTGCAGGAAGAGACCGCTCGACTCGAGAACCTGGTCTCCGACTTGTTGCACTATGCACGGCCGTTGCGCCTCACGCGCGTGCCAGTGCACATGCGCGAGGTCATGGACCGGGTCATCGCGCGTCTCGGTTTGGACCTCGGCTGCGACGTCGCGCTCGAGCCAGCCAAAGACGGTGACGTGGTCTACGGAGACGGCGACCTCCTCCGCATGGTGTTCGACAACCTGATCGACAACGCCGCCCAGGCCATGCACGGCGACGGCAAAATCGTGGTCCGCATGAAGCGCATCGAACGCGAGGGCGTGCGCGGAACCTCCATCGACGTCATCGACAACGGCGACGGCATGGACACGGCCGTACGCAGCCGCGCCAAAGACCCCTTTTTCACCACCCGGCCCACCGGAACCGGACTCGGGTTGGTCATCGTCGAGCGCATCGTTCAGGCCCACGGCGGCACCTTCGCGCTGCTCAGCGCGGCCGGCGAAGGCACCACGGCCTCGGTCTTCCTCCCCGACGAGCCCCCCCTTCGAGAGCCCACCTCGGCGCTCCGTCCGCTCTTGCAGTCCACGCCTTCTTCGGACGAAGTAGCTCGGTGACGTCGAAGCCAGTCGCGCCTTCCGCAGCTCCGTTGTCGGGTATTTCTCGTTGGTCCTCCGAAGCACGGAGCGCCCTCGTTCGCGCCGATCACGCGCACGTCTGGCACCCCTACACGGCCGCCGATTTGTGGGAGAACGAGGACCCGCTCGTGGTGGTGCACGCCGAAGGCTCGACCTTGTTCGACGCCGACGGCTCGCGCTACCTGGACGGCAACGCCTCGTGGTGGACGAAGACGCTCGGCCACGGGCACCCTCGACTCCGTGAGGCGCTCCTGCGGCAAGCGAACGCGGTCGACCACGTCGCCTTCGCCGGCATCACCCACGAGCCCGCGGCTCGGCTCGCCGAAGAGCTGGTCGCGATCGCTCCTCCCGGTCTCACGCGGGTCTTCTTCACGGACAACGGCTCGGGTGCCATCGAGGTCGCGGTCAAGATGGCCGTGCAGTCGTTTCGTCAGCGCGGAAAGCCGGAAAAATGCCGATTTCTCGCGCTCGACGGCGCTTACCACGGCGACACCATCGGGGCGGCCAGCCTCGGGGGCGTCGAGATCTTCCGTCGCCCCTTCGCGGGAGTGCTCTTCGAGTGCTTCCACGCGAAGACCGACGACCCGCGCGGCCTCGAGGCGGTCTTCTCCGCACTGGAGACGCAGCTCCGCAGCCACGCGGGCCAGATCGCCGCCGTCTTCGTGGAGCCGCTCCTCCAGGGCGCCGAAGGCATGCGCATCTACCCACCGGAGCTCCTACGTCGACTACGTGCACTCTGCACCGAGCTCGACGTCCTGCTCGTCTGCGACGAGGTCTTCACGGGCTACGGCCGAACCGGTCCCATGTGGGCCTGCGAGACGGCCGGCATCGTGCCGGACCTCATGTGCCTCGGGAAGGCGTTCTCCCAAATCCTGCCCATGGGCGCCACGATGGCCACCGAGACGCTCTACGACGCCTTCCGCGGCACCAAAGACCGCGCCCTCCTCTACGGGCACACCTTCGCGGGAAACCCCCTCGGAGCCGCCTTGGCGCGCGAGGTACTGGCCATCTACCGCGACGACGACGTGCTCGGCCAGGTGGCCCGCAAGGCGCCGCGCATCCGCGAGACCATGCACGAGCTCGGCAAGCTCGACGGCGTGTCGAATCCGCGCGCGCTCGGCATGATGGGCGCGCTCGATCTCGCCGGCCCCGCCTCGCCCTTCGAGGGCGAAGCCTCGGACTACCTCGGCGCGGCCGGATGGCGCGTCTACCGCGAGGCACGCGCCCGCGGAGCCTACCTGCGCCCCCTCGGCGCGACGGTCTACGTGTGCCCGCCGCTGGTCATCGACGAGGCCGAGCTCGAGCGGCTCCTGTCGATCTTCAGCGACAGCGTGCGCGCCGCCCTCGCCTCGCGCTGAGGCCTCACTTCACGACGACTTTGCTTTTGTACATGCCCATGCCGCACTGAAACGCGAGCGTTCGGGCTTCGCCGGTGGGCACGGTGACGGAGACAGGCGTCTTCAGCGGGAGCTCTTTTTTCACCGACAGCTCGGGGAAGACGACCTCCGTCGCGCAGGTATCGTCGGTGGTGCGCGTGAAGACCAGCTCCACGGGAGCGCCTCTTTTCACCTCGACCGAGCTCGGTGTGAAGCCGTGGTCGTCGGCGGTGACGCTCACTTTGCCTTCCGCGACCTTGACCGGCTCCGTGCCGCTCTTGCTGCAGCCCGAGAGGGAGAGGAAACCGAGCAGCATGCACGCACCGAAAAGCGACCGCTTCATGGGCGAGAGTCTAAATCACCGGAGCGGATCGACCGAGCGCTTCGCGCATTCCCGCGTTCCCATCGACCAGCCGCGTTCGAAACGATTCGGCCCCCGAAGCCGAAGCTGCGGAGGCCGAAACGTTACTCTTCTTGCGAAGAGCGGGATTTTAGTCGGGGCGAGAGGATTTGAACCTCCGACTCCTCGATCCCGAACCGAGTGCGCTACCAGGCTGCGCTACGCCCCGTGAGATGGGCGCTTTATTCCTCCTCGCGGCCCGTTCGTCAACGGTATTCGCAGCACGAGTCGAAATTGGTGTAGAACCACGGCCCATTCGTCGAGGAGAGACACGATGCAGCCTGAGATGCCGGCCGTGAAGATCCTGATCGTCGACGACGATCGCGCGATCTGCGACTTGATGCAGACCCTCTTCGAGACGAAGGACGGGTTCGCGGTGAAAACCACCAGCGATCCGACTTCCGTCGAAGAAGAGATCCGCACGGGGGGATACCACCTCGTAATTTTGGACCTGATGATGCCGAAGATGGACGGCATCGAGACCCTGCGCCGTATCCGCAAGGTCGACACCGACGTGGCCGTGGTGATCTTCACCGGCTACCCGAACCTGGAGACGGCCGTGGCTTCGATGAAGCTCGACGCGGTCGACTACCTGAAGAAGCCCATCAACCCGGACGAGTTCTGGGAGGTCGTCAGCCGCATCATGCGGAAGAAGGGCCTCGCGCGCACGCCGGAGGAAAAGCTCCACCGGGTCATCGGCGACACCATTCGCCAGCTGCGCAAGGAGAAGGATCTCACCTTGAAGCAGATGGCGCGCCGCACGAACTTGAGCGTCTCGCTGCTCTCGCAGATCGAGCGGGCCGAGTCGTCGGCATCCATTTCGTCGCTCTACAAGATCGCCCTCGCGCTCGAGTCGCGCATCCAAGACTTGTTCGGCGAATACTGACGCGCGCCTGGCCCCGAGGCGAGTCGCCTCGCGTCGCGCCTAACGCACAGCACCAAGGAAATTCCCGCGTCGCGACCACGTCTCCGTCGTGGCGCGGGACGCCTTCGGTTGCCCGTGCGTGGTAACCTGCGCGACGATGTTGACGAAAAAGAGCGCGAAGCTTTCCGCCATCTTGGTCGCGGCCCTTCCCTTCGCGTGCGCGCTCGGCGTGCACGACGCGAAGGCCGGTTGGCCCCCCGCTCGCGGAGCGGACATGCGCGACAAGTCCAACTGGCCCAACGACTACAACGGTCGCTGGAACTACGCTTCGTATCTGCCGACGCAGCAGCCGGGAACGCAGCCGTACCTCTCGGCCGACCTGAAGCTCGGCGCTTCGGGCATGAGCATCGACAAGGCGTGGACGTACACGGTCGGTCGCCCCGACGTGCGCATCGCCGTGCTCGACTCGGGCATCCACTGGGACTCGAAGGACCTCGTCAACAAGGTGGCCCTGAACCGCGGCGAGCTCAAAGGCGACAAGCGCCCCAAGAACGACGCCGGCCAGACCTGTGGCGGCGCGGGTGATCTCGCCGGGTACGACTGCAACGGCGACGGACTCTTCACCATCGCGGACTACTTGCAGGACGCACGCATGTCCCCGACCGTCCCGGGCGAGAAGTGCTTCGTCGACGGCGACCGCGTGAAGACCGGTGAAGACCGGAAAAAAGGCGACCTCAACCGCAACTGCATCCTCGACCCCGGCGACCTCATCGAGGCCTTCTCGGACGGCGTCGACGACGACGCGAACGGCTACAAGGACGACATCGCCGGCTGGGACTTCTTCAAGGACGACAACGACCCCTACGACGACACCCGCTACGGCCACGGCACGGGCGAGGCGCGCGACTCGTCCGCCGAAGGCAACAACGGCGAAGACGAGATCGGCGTGTGCCCGGGCTGCACGTTCGTGCCCTTGCGCGTGGGCGACAGCTTCATCACCGACGTCGACGACTTCGGACAGGCCACCGTGTACGCGGCGGATCTCGGCGTGAAGGTCGTCCAAGAAGCGCTCGGCACGCTCGACCAGACGCCCTTCTCCAAAGCAGCCATCGACTACGCCTACGCGAAGGGCGCCATCGTCGTGGCGAGCATGGCCGACGAGAACTCCCGGCACCACAACATGCCCGGCGTCGCCAACCACACGCTCACCGTCCATACGGTGCGCTACACGGGGCCGAACCCGGAAGCCTCGAACACGTTCCTCGGCTACGACGCCTGCTCGAACTACGGCGGCCACCTCTCGATGAGCATCAGCGGCACGCGCTGCTCGAGCGAAGCCACGGGTCGCGCCTCCGGTCTCGCCGGGCTGCTCTATTCGATGGCCGCCATGAAGGGCATCGACCTCACCGCGGAGGAGGCCATCCAGATTTTCCGCGCCACCGCCGACGACATCGACGTGCCCGAATCGCGCGACCCGGATCCCGAGGTCTCCGGCCGCCTCTACCTCTCGAAGCCCGGCTGGGACCAGCGCTTCGGCTACGGACGGGCGAACGCCGAGCGCATCGTGCGTGCGGTCGACGAGGGACGCATTCCTCCCGAGGTCGACATCGTCTCGCCCGAGTGGTTCGCGCCCATCGTGGCCGGTCGAGGAGCCGGACAGGTCGCCATCGTGGGACGCGTGTCTGCGCGGCGCGCGACGTCGTACGACTACAAGGTCGAGTGGGCGCCGGGAGTCGAGCCCGCCGACGACGCCTTCCGCGCGCTCGTGACGCCGCAGACCAACGTTCCCGGAGACCGCACGTCGGGAGGCAGCCTGGACGTTCCGCTCGCCACGCTCGACCCGGCGCAGATCGACACGGCGCACCCGCGCGACGCCGATTCACCGCGCGGCGAGAACGATCGCACCATCACCATTCGCGTGCGCGCCGTCGCCCACTACCCCGGCTACGACGTGCCCGGCGAGGCCCGCCGAACGGTCTCCGTGATGAACGACAAGAACGGCGGCGATCAGGGTCTTCTCCCTGGATTTCCACTGTATTTAGGCACGTCGCTCGAAGCGAGCCCCAAGCTCGCCGACCTCGACGGCGACGGCATCCGCGACATCGTCGCTCCCGGATCCGACGGCCTCGTGCACGCGTACACCATGCGCTCGGGAAAGCCGGTCGAGCTCAAGGGCTTCCCCTATCGCACGCGCACCGTCGACGGCCTCGCCCAAGAGCCCGGTGAAGCCGGCGTGCCGAGCTACCTGTCCGCTCCCGGTTACGCGCAGTCGGCGAGCACGGGGCTCGTCCCTTCCAACGTCAACGAAGCCGTGCTCTCCGCGGCGGCCATCGCCGACCTCGACGGCGACGGCAAGCGCGAGATCGTCTTCGCTTCGTACCCGGGAACGCTCTACGTGATCGACGCCCAGGGCAAAGACCTCCCCGGTTGGCCCAAGCGCATGCCGAGCATTCCGTCCTGTCCGCTCGACCCCAAGAAGCCGGCGGCGAGCCCGTGCATGGACGTGCGCTCGGGTGTGGCGCGAGGCCTCTACGCGGCGCCCGTCGTCGTCGACATGAACAAGGACGGAAAGCCTGAAATCGTCCAGGCCGCGTTCGATGGGAAAATCCACGTGTTCAAGGTGGACGGCTCGCCGCTCGACGGCTTCCCGGTGGAGATCCATCACCCCGAAGCGACCAAGCGCAACCGCATCTTCACGACGCCCGCCGTGGCCGACGTCACCGGCGACGGCATCCCCGAGATTTTCACCGGGTCGAACGAAGAGATCGGCGGAGGCGGCAACGCAGGTCCTCTCTTCGCCGTGAACGGGCTCGGAACCAAAGCGCCCGGCGGCCCGTATCTCCAGAACTGGCCTGCCACCATGACCTCGTTCCATCTCTTTCCGCTGGTCGCCGAGGGCATCACGAGCTCGCCGGCCGCGGGAGACTTCGACGGCGACGGTCGTCCGGAGGCGCTCTTCCAGGGCAACGGTGCGACGCCGCTCATCATCCCGGCCGATCCGGGACCGCACAGCACGCTCGGCGACTTGCCGAACCGCATGCCCCGATTCACCGAAGAGGACGGCACCGAACGCCGCGGCCTCGAGCCGACCGCCATCTTCGGCGAGCTCTCGCAGGCCGCGCGTCCGGACACCATGTTCCCGCTCTTCAGCCAGCCCTCCATCGGCGACCTCGACCAAGACGGCACCCCCGACGTGGTCGCTTCCGGCGCCTCGCTGAGCCTCGCCAGCGCCCTTTCGGGGGGCAGCACGGCCCCCAAGCAGGCCCAGCACCTTCTCGCAGCCTGGAGCGGCAAGACGGGCAAAATGATGCCCGGCATGCCCTTCGTGATCGAAGACTTCAGCTTCCTCACGAACCACGCCATCGCCGACGTGAACGGCGACGACTACCCCGAGATCCTGACCGGTACGGGCGTCTACATGCTCCACGCCGTGGACGCGTGCGGCCGCGAAGCTTCCGGCTGGCCCAAGTTCACGGGCGGCTGGATCGCGGCGGCGCCCGCCGTGGGCGACGTGGACGGCGATCGCCAGCTCGACGTGGTCGTCGGGACCCGCAACGGCTACCTCTACGCCTGGAAGACCGGCGGCAAAGACGACGGCGTCATCCAGTGGGACTCGTTCCACCACGACCTCGCCAACACCGGCAACGCCCAGACCAAACTCGACCAGGGCGTGCTCAAGCGCGCCGAGAAGCCCCTCGACGTGGCCGCGTGCACGCCTCCGGTCGCTCCCGCCGAAGAGACCTACGACCTCGGCGGCGGCTGCGCCTGCAGCACCCCCGGAGACACCTCACGCACCACGGGGACGAGCCTCGGACTTTTGGCCTTCACGGGCGTCCTGGGCGTCGCTCTCGTGCGTCGTCGCCGCCGAAACGCCCGCGCGTAACGACCCACGTCGTTTTTTCTGATGACAAATCGGGCGACTTCGACGAGATTGTCGCCGCCCGAAGCCGGGGTAGCTCAGTTGGTTAGAGCGGGCGTTTCATACGCGCTAGGTCGGGGGTTCGACTCCCTCCTCCGGCACCATCACCGAACGACCTGACTCGAGGCTCGCGAACGCGAGGCACGAGTCAGGACGACGTTCACTCGCGAGGGCGCAGTCGTCCATGTGCGAGCTCGTCCACGCTCGGGGCGGGTCGCTCGGTTCGGTACGCGAGCAGGACTGCGACGAGGCCCTCGAGGTCGCTCGAGCGAGACGACGACCGCTCACCGTATCAGCGCACCACGGGGTTCTTCGCCTCGAAGGGCGCGCGAATCTTCAGGCTGGTCACGCCGAGCTCGGGTGGGATGGGACCGAAGGGCGCGGCACGCCGAATGGCGTCCGCGCAGTTGCGATCGAACTCGTCGATGCCGCTAGGACGCACGGGCGGCCACGAGACCCGCACGCTGCCGTCGGCCACGACGGTGAACTCCAAGATGACCGTGCCCTGCTTCAAGTCGAACATCGCGCTCTTCGGGAACGCGTTCACCCACAAAGGGTCCACCTTCTGGTGGATGCGACGAAGATAGGGAAAAAGCCGAGGATCACGCGAGTACCAGTCGACGACGCCGCCGTCCCCGAGGCCGAGCGGCGCCGTGTGGGAGCCTGCTCCGGCCGTGCCTCCTGCAGCGGCTTGGCCGCCTCCTTCGGTGCCGCCGCTCCCCTTCCCGCCCTGCCCACCGGCCACGCTCGCGTGCACCAGCGAGTGCACGAGCGAGGAGACCTTTTGCTCCGAGTCGACCGTGTCTTCGGGTCGCCCTTTGACCACGGAAGGAATGCTCGGCTTCGCTTCAGCCACCGAAGGACGCGCATGCGCCACCGCAGCCGATTGTCGATGCTCAGTGCCTTCTCGACCGTCGAGCACGCCGGCGCCCGGCGCGGCCCTCAGCGCGCCCATCTTGCTCGACCCGACGTCGCCCGTGAGATCGTCGCCGAGCGCGCTCGCCCCGAGCTTTCCGCCGACGACCGAAGGCATGTCGCCCGGCGCGCGCTGACCTCGACTCGGATCGGACTCCGCGACGACCCGGCGTTCGAGGCGATCCAGGTCTCCCTGGGCGAGGAACGTGAGCTCCATGGGCTCGCGCGAAGAGCGACGGTCTTCGAGACTCTTGCGGTTCTTGCCGGTGGCGATGCGAGGAGACTGGTCGACGTCGAGGTGGCTCTGGTTGTCCGTGGTGAGCCGCAGCTTGTCGTCCTGATCGGCGAGGTGCTCGGCGCGTTCTCCTGCGCGCTCCCCCCCGCGCCCAGCCTTGCCGTCGTCGATGTGCGCCACCGCGACGCCGCCGCTCGGTCGAGGAGGCTCTCCTCGCGGGTCGTGTTCTTCGTCCGAGGTTTGCCGACCTTCGGCGACCGCGGGAAGCTCGAGCAGCGCCACGTCGATCTGCCGATCGCGCGGAGTGTGCGCCTCGAGCTCGTGGCGAGACAGCGAGACGAACGCGAGCCACGACGCTACGCCGAGCCCACCGAGGTGCGCGACCACCGAAAGGAGCACGCTGATGCCTCCGATCGCCTTGGGCCTCGCAGCTTCACTCACCTTCCCGATCGTAACGCGAATTCGCGAGCGCGCTATGCCGTCGGGAAGGCTCGCCCGAACACGCGAGTCGCGTTCGTCGTCGTCAGGTGCGTGAGCTCCTCGATCGAGATGTTCCGAAGCGCGGCGACGCGCTTGGCCGTATGGACCAAATACGCGGGCTCACAAGGTTTTCCGCGTAACGGAACCGGTGCCAAGTAGGGGCTATCCGTCTCCACCAAGATGCGATCGGCCGGGGCCCACGCGGCGACGTCGTGAACCGATTGCGCGGACTTGAAGGTGACGATTCCGGAGAACGACAGAAAAAAACCCATGGCGAGCGCGCGCTCGGCGAATGCCCGGTCTTCGCTGAAGCAGTGGATGATCCCACCGACCGCCCGTGCACCTTCGCGATCGAGCACCTCGAGAGTGTCCGCGGCAGCCTCGCGCGTGTGGATCACGAGCGGCTTTCCGAGATGTTTGGCGAGCCCGACGAAGCGCGCGAAGACCTCGCGCTGCACGTCACGGGGCGAGCTATCGTAGTGGTAGTCGAGCCCGACTTCCCCCACGGCAACCACCTCTCGGCGCGCGGCGAGCGCGGCGATTTCGTCGTAGATCGTCGGGGTCATGGTGCCCGCGTCGTGGGGGTGCACGCCCGCCGTCGCCGCTACACATTCGGGCAGCTTCTCGGCCAACGCCACGGCCTCGCGCGCGGCTCCCGCGTCGTGTCCCACCCCGATGGTCACGAATCCACCGACCCCCGCGGCACGCGCTCGAGCGAGCACGACATCCGGACCATCGGGCAAGTACTGAGGATCGAGATGGCAATGGGTATCGACGAGCATGAGCCTCTCTTTACCCCGGACCACGCTCGCCCCGAAACGCGTACGTGGAGCTTCGAGGCAGGTCCCGTACATAGGGTCTGCTAAGCCGACGCCGTGGACCTCGATCCCAGCAGCCTCCTCGACGCCGACGGGCGCCTTCGTACCGACGTTCACGCGCTCCCGCGGCTCGAGCACGGGTACTTGGTGTTCGGACAAGAGAGCCCCTTCCCGTTCGAGCTCGGCACGCTGCGCGCGTACGCTTCGAGGTTCCTCGACGCCAAGGTCGGGTTCTCCGCGGAAAAGAAGGGTCCACCGAGGCCGAACGACCTCGCGCTCGTACTCGTGCATCATGCACGGTTCAATGCGACCGTGACCGTCTTCTCCCGCCCCGCCGCGGAGAGCGATCGCGCCCTCGCAGAGCGCGCGGAAGTCCTCGCGGGAGGCGGCGGTCTCGCGGCTCTGGCGGCCCGATGTCCTCGCGTCTTCGAGGTCCATGGAGGTGCGAGCGCCGACGACGATCGCGCGAGCTTGCTCGTCGCGTGCCTGCTCGCGGGGACGTCGCTCGGACCGATCGTCACGCCCGACGGCGCGAGCATTTTCGGGGTGAAGAGCGGCCGTGCGCGCCTCGAGGCTCGGCTCACGCAGGACGGCGCGGCAACCTGACCACCGCGAAGAGCGCCGCTCGCACCACCCAATCGAGCGTCGACCCCATCCAGATGCCGACCAAGCCGAGCTTCATCACGAAGACGAACACGTACGTCGCACCGAGACGCACGAGCAGAGCGCCGGTGAGGCTCACCGCGAGCGCACGCACGGTGGCACCGGCTCCGCGGAGCGCCTGCGCGCGCACGACGCCGACGGCCATGAACGGCTGCGCGAGGGTGAGCACGGGCATGGTGGCGAGACCGAGCGCGAGCACGCTCGGCGCGGAGGTGAACGCAGGAAAAAGCACGCTCCGAGCCGCGAGCGAGGCGAGCCCGAGCCCGGTGAGCGTGACGGCCGCGTAGACGGTCGCGATGCGCGCAGCCCGCGCTGCGTCGTTCGGCGACCCCTTGCCGAGATGTTGCGCGACGAGGGCAGCCGCGGCGACCCCGAAGCCGTCTGCGGACAGAAAGCAGATCGACTCGATGCTGATGAGCGCCTGATTGGCGGCCATCGCGTCGTCGCCCAAGGCCGCCACCATCAGCGAATAACCGACGTATCCGACATGGTACAGCGTGCGCTCTCCCAGCGACGGAAGCCCGATGGCGAAGAGCGGGCGAAGCTCGGCACGCGCGCCCTCGAAGAGCACCACGCCCGGCTCCTCTCGCCGCGCCTTGCGAACCAAGAGCACCACCAACACGACGGCCTGCAGAAAGAAGGTGAACGCGGTGCTGATCGCCGCCCCCCGCGCGCCGAGCGCGGGAACGCCGAACGCCCCCATCACGAGCACGCGGTTTTGCAGGACGTGAAGGACGTTCGCCACTCCACCTACGACGAGCGGCGTTCGGGTATCCCCGCGGCCCTGAAACACCGCGATGGCAGCCGTGGCCACGAAGACGACGGGCGACGCCGGAAAGAGCACCTCGAGGTACCGCGAGGCTTCGGCGACGGCCGCAGGCGACGAGTGCGGCGCCGTACGGGACACGAAGTAGAGGACCAGCGGCGTCGCGAGAGCGAGCACCGTGCCCACGAGCGCACCGAGCCCGAGCGACAGGAACGCAACCCGCCGAGCTTCACGCGGTCTGCCGCCTCCTACGTGGTGGCCTACGCGCGCCAGCGTGCCGACCTCGAATGCGGCAAAAATGCTGAAGATCGACCACTCGAGCGGCCCGGCGATCTGCATGCCGGCGAGAGACGCCTCTCCGTGTCGACCGAGCATCACCCGGTCGACCACGAAGACGAGCGTTTGCAGCAACGAGCTCGCGATGGCCGGCGCGGCCAGGCGCTGGACTTCGCGTGCGAGCGTGTCGGCCACCCGCGGAGCGGCGGGTGGCGCGGTCACGTCGGGCGCGTCAGGCGAATCGCTTCGCGGAGAGCGCGGCTGCGGCGTCGGCTGCACAAGCGTCGCAATAGCCGAAACGGGACGCCAAGCGATCGAGGACGGCACGAGCCTCCGCTTTTCGCGCGTCGTCGAGGCCGCTGCCCTCGTCGCGGACGAGCACCGTCACGTCGTGCACGAGGCGCACGATGACCGGTTTCTTCCCGGCAAAGACAGCCTGGCGCATGCGTTCGATGCTGCCCGGGAAGACCTTGGCCGGCTCCACCCGGTCGCCCGGGTGGTCGATGGCCCACGCCGCGATGGTGCCGATGACGCCTCGCCTCGCCTCGGCCGCGTCACCCTTGAGGTCGAGCAAGCGCTCGACCTCGCGCATCATGCCCTCGTCGGGCTCCTCGAATTCTCCGGTCACGCGATTGCGGATGCGCTCGCGCTTCACCCACACGCTCACGTGCTGCACGTAGCGCTCGAAGAGCTCTTCGTAACGCCCCTCTTCGATGACGCCGCTGGCGGCGTACATCTCGTGCTCCCACGAGTCGAGCAGGCGCTCGCGAAGGCCTTCGACGAAGCCCTTCACGTCGTGGTAGCCGCCATCTTTGGTCTCGAGCTCGAGCCACTCGAACTCGCCCTTGCGCGCGCAGAGATCTTCGATCTCCGAGAGCACGGCCAGGGGCGAAAGACACGCGAACTTGGTGGATTGTGCGGCGTCGAGCAGGACCACGCGCACCTCGCGGGGCGAGACGCCCACGCGTCCCTCGTACACCACGGCGTCCGCGCTCTCCTCGAAGAGCTGACGCACGCCCGTGCGCAGGATTTTGGACGCGTCGGCATCGAGGCGCTGCGGCGTCTTTCCCGTCGCGTAGAGGTCCATTTTCTCGAACGCGGTGAGCCCGGCGCAAGCGGCGGCGAGCTGCGGCGTGAGCTTCTCCGGATCGGCCTTTTTCATGCGCGTGAGGACCGCGAACATGGCGGCCGTCTCGGTCGCGTGCGGAGCCACGTGCCGCTTCACCTGCGGCGCGACGTGCGTGTCGTAGATGGCCTGCTCGTGCACGAACGAGCGCAAGTAAGGCGTGCGAATCAGCTCGAGGCGTCCGCGGAAGCTCGGAAATTCCGGGTGCTCGCGGAACGCGTCGAGGTGGAGCTCGTTCGCGCTGCCGAGCATCACGCAGTTGAGCTGCACGTTCTGCTGAGTGAGCGCGACCTCGGAGGTCTCGACGCTGAGCTGCAGGTACTTGAAGGCGTCGAGCGGTCGCTTCAGTAGATCGCTGAACTCGAGCACGCCGCCCGCCGCTTCGACCAGCTCACCCTTCGCTTCGTAGAGCGAGAGTGCCTGGAGAGAAGCGGGCAACGAGCCGAGCGAACGGTCGGCCGTGACCTGGCGCTCCATCGCGTCCACGCTCATTTGGGGACCGATGGTGACCGCGCCGACGCGGTATCGGTGCGAGACGAAGTAACGCTCCACCCGCACGTGCTTGAGCACGTCGCGGTAGGAGCCTTTGTAGCTCGCGAGCAGCGCATCGAAGATCTGCTGGCTCTTGTGCGAGAGACGCCCGCGCACGAACCACTCCGCGTACGGCTCGGGAAGACCACCTGGGTAGGCCTTCGCGGTGAGCTTGTCGACCAGCTCGCGACGTTCTTCGAGCGGCACCAAAAAGAGAGGATGGTCCCGGACCTCGACCAAGAGCTTGGCGTCCAGCTCCTCGTCGGGGAGGTGCGCGTAGCTCTTCAGGCTGCCGCGTTCGTCGTCACGGCCGCCACCGAACCCTAGCGATCCGCGGGTCGAGCGCGAAGACGGGAAGACCCAGCTATAGGTGTAGAGTGCACCTTCTGCGAGTGTCGAGTAATTCTCGAGAGCGCGCAGGATGCACGCGGTGAGCGTGCTCTTCGCGGAGCCATTGGGACCGTGCAAGAGCACGAGACGATTCGGACGCCCCTCGCGCGCGAAGTTCGAGAGTGTGCGGTAGATCTCTTCCTGCACGAACTCTTGACCGACCAGGCCGCGTTTGGCGCCAACGTCGTCGTCCTCGAACGGCAAGTCGAAGAGCTTGTACCGCGTGTACTCGCCCCAGGGGTAACGCACCTTGGTGGTGCCGTAGTGATCGAACACGTCTCGCACGTACCGACTCGCGTCGCGCGCGTAGCGCGCCGGATCGGTGGCGAACAGCTCGAGGTATTCGTCGAAGGAGAGCACCCAGCGCCCCTCTTCGTACCGACGCTGCACACTCTCCGCTACCTTGCCCAGCTCGGCCGCGGCGGTCGCGCGCTCTCCTGTATTCATCGCAAAAAAGGTACGGCACGCCTTCGGAGCCACAAAGCACGAAAGCACGACCTACGTGAGGTCGTGCTTTCCGTTCGTGCATTCGCCGCGAAGGCGAACGCGCTCAGAAGTTGACGGTGGTCGTGAAGGGCAGGCACTGCGGGCCCGAGCAGACCGCGCCCTTGAGCTCGCAGCTGCCGGTGCCACCCGAGACGCTCGCCGAGGTCTTCGAGAGCGTGAACTTCGACTTGTCGAGGGTCGTTCCGCCGCACTTGGCCTTCCAGGGGAAGTCCTCGTTGATGTGCCAAGGAGCCGTGGCCGTCACGGTGACCTTGCCACCGGAGGAGGCCACGGAATACTCCGACGCCGCACCGGCGCCGACAGCCACCACGAGGCCCGTAATCGCACACGCCACTCCCAGGATCTTCGACACTCGCATCGTTGTCTCTCCTTCGCCTCTTCGCCGAGGCTTCGGTTAGCGTCCCCTCTCGAGGGGCGTGGGGTCAAGTCGTTCTTCGCGTCGCGGAGTCTTCGTACTCGAACGGGGGGTGAGTCGAGAACGAGAGCCGGCGGAGCGAAGAGCTCAGAAGCAGGAATCGAAAGGCTCCGAGGGTGCATTGCACGTCCTCGGCCGAAGCAACGCTCGCATCGGAGCGTGGAAGTGAGACGGGCCCCTTCCACGGCTATTCAGGTATTCTTGGGGACGCGATCGCAGTTTGGTGAGACGTCTACCTACATATGTAGGTCCACGAACTGATTGACGAATTCCTGGATCATTCGACCCCCTCGGTGGGGAATCGATGCACCAGGCAGACGAGCCCGCGTCTCGTTTTGTTCAGCGTGCGTAGATCTCGAGGACCGGGCCTTCGGGCACCGAACGATACGGTGCGAGCGCCAGGAAGAGAGGTGAGGCAGGCTCGTTCCCCAACACGACCGCGATGCCACGCTCGTGGGACGTCTTCTTCGCGAGGCTCCCGAGGAGCGCTTTGACGTCGATCCGAACCACGTCGCTCGAGCTACCGACCACTCGTGTCTCCGGCCCATGAAGGTCGACGAGGCGCGGCGGCCGAACCGACGACAGCGTGAGCGAGGTCCACGAGTCTTCGATGCGGAGCGCACGCAAGACCACCGGCCCTTCGGGGGGATCGGTGTCCGGCGCGCGGCGAAGCACCACGTACGCCTCGACCAGATCGCTCGGGATCTCGAGCTCGGCGAAATGCAGGAACAGCGTTCCGCGGCTGGTTCCGTCGAACGAGGCGACGCGGGGCAACGAGCCTTCCGCAGCCTTCGTCTCGCGCCCGGAGAGCCACGCCAGATCGCTCGGAACGACCACGCGCCGCTTGACCAGCGGCGAGCCGGCATCATCCACCTCGAAGAGACGCACCGCGTTCTTCGGCGACACGCAGCGACCGCTCACACACGTGAGGCCTGCCGAGCACGGATCGTCCACAGCGCACATCCGGTCGCGTGGAGCACAGCCTGCCCCGAAAATCGCCGGCGCGAGCGCGAGCGCCGCTACGAAGACCACACGCGAAACCTGTCCTGGACCGACCCGCTTCGTCACGAGCCGAGAATAGTCCTTCTCGGTCGTCGTCGCGTGGAAAAGCCCCGACGAGGGACTTTCCCTCGGGCGCTCCGTCCCGCATGATGCGCTGCGATGCTCGACGTACGAGGCCTCACCACCACGTTCGAAACCGAGGACGGCCTCGTGCGAGCGGTCGAGGACGTGTCCTTTCACGTCGAAGCCGGAAAAACGCTGGGAATCGTCGGCGAGAGCGGATGCGGCAAGAGCGTGACCGCGCTCTCCATCATGCGCCTGCTCCCGGAGGGCGTGGGTCGCATCGCCCAGGGCAGCATCGTTTTCCGGGACCGAGACTTGGTCGGCCTGCGCGAGCGCGACATGCGCGACGTGCGCGGCAACGACATCTCGATGATCTTCCAAGAGCCGATGACCAGCCTGAACCCGGTCTACACCGTCGGCGCTCAGGTGGTCGAAGCCATCTCGCTCCACCAGAAGGTCACGCGCGCCCAATCGAAGGAGCGCGCCATCGACATGCTCAGGCTCGTGGGCATCCACTCGCCGGAAGAGAACTTCCACGCCTACCCGCACCAGCTCTCCGGTGGCATGCGGCAGCGCGTGATGATCGCCATGGCGCTCGCTTGCGAGCCGCAATTGCTCATCGCCGACGAGCCCACCACCGCGCTCGACGTGACCATTCAGGCGCAGATCTTGGAGCTCTTGAAGGGCCTCCAAGAGAAGCTCGGCATGGGCATCGTGCTCATCACCCACGACCTGGGCGTCGTTGCAGAGTACACCCATCACGTGGTGGTCATGTACGCGGGCAAAATCGTGGAGAGCGCCAGCGTGCGCGATCTCTTTCGCGCGCCGCGGCACCCCTACACGCGCGGCCTGCTCGAGAGCTTGCCTCGTCACGGCAAGAGCACGGGGCCTTCGTCCACGCGACGCGCACGCCTCCGAACGATCGAGGGACTCGTGCCCGATTTGCGCAAGCTCCCGCCGGGATGTCGCTTCGCCGATCGCTGTCCGCTCGTGGTGCCCGAGTGCCGCGAAAAAGAGCCGGACCTGGTCGCACCCGAGGGCGAGCCCGAGCGACTCACCCGATGCTACCGGTCGGCAGACGTCACTCCGGAGGTGACGCCGTGAGCGAAGAGCTGCAAAAGCGTACGTCCGAGCCTCCGAAAGCCGCGCCCAAGCCGGAAGAAGACGCGGGCCGTATGCGCACGCTGGTCGCCACCGAGAAGCTCTCCAAGTACTACCCGATCGGACGCGGGCTCTTTTCCCGCGGCGATCGCGTGCTCCGCGCCGTCGACGACGTCTCCATCCGCGTTCGTCGAGGCGAGACGCTCGGCCTCGTGGGCGAGAGCGGGTGCGGCAAGAGCACCCTCGGGCGCATGCTGCTTCGCTTGGTCGACCCGACCTACGGCCGCATCGTCTACGACGGACGCGACATCGCGAAGCTCGGCGCGTCCGAGCTCCGTCCTCTGCGACGCAAGATGCAGATCATCTTCCAGGATCCGTATTCGAGCCTCAATCCGCGCATGACCGTGCGCGAGATCGTGGCCGAGGCCATTCGCATCCACGGGCTCGCCGAGACCGCCTCCGTCGAAGAGGCCATGGTGGCGGACCTCTTGCGCAAGGTGGGCCTCAGGCCCGAAGCCATGGATCGCTACCCGCACGAGTTCTCCGGCGGCCAGCGTCAGCGCGTGGGCATCGCGCGCGCTCTCGCGGTCCAGCCCGAGTTCATCGTCTGCGACGAGCCGATCAGCGCGCTCGACGTGTCGATCCAAGCGCAAATCGTGAACCTCCTGCTCGACCTCCAAGACGAGCTCGGTGTCGCGTTCTTGTTCATCTCGCACGACCTCAAAGTGGTCGAGCACATCAGCCATCGGGTGTGCGTGATGTACCTCGGCCACGTGGTCGAGCAGGCCCCTGTCGACAAGCTCTACGGCGGACCGCTTCATCCGTACACGCGCGCGCTCCTCGGGTCGTCGCCGATTCCCGATCCCGAGCGCAAGCGCCTCCGCGTCTTGCTCGAAGGCGACGTGCCCTCCCCCATCGATCCTCCGCCGGGCTGTGCGTTTCATCCCCGCTGTCCGAGGGCCATCTCCCAGTGCAAAAAAGAGGCACCGCCCTTCGCCGAGCTGACCTTCGGCTCGGGTCACAAGGTCGCGTGCTGGAACCCGCACGTCGACGGTTGACGTGAAGCTCGAAGGGCGACGCCTCGGCCGGTACGAGATCCTCGAGCAGCTCGGCCAGGGAGGAATGGGACGGGTCTTTCTCGCGAAAGACTCCGTTTTGGGTCGCAAGGTCGCCATCAAGGTCTTGCGCGACGACCTCGGCCTCCCTCCGGAGGAGCGCGCGCACCTCTACGAGCGCATGCGCATCGAGGCTCGGGCGGTCGCGGCGGTGAACCACCCGAACGTGGTCGTGCTCCACGACATGGGGGACGACGCGGACGCGGGGCTCTACCTCGTGTTCGAGTACGTCGTCGGCGAGTCGCTGCGCGATCACATCACGCACGGTCCGCTCACCCTCGACGATCTCGACCGACTGACCGAAGAGCTCGCGAGCGCGCTCGACGCCGCACACGAGGCGGGCGTGCTCCATCGCGACGTGAAGCCGGAGAACGTGTTTCTCGCAAAGACAGGCAGCAAGATAGGTGATTTTGGCATCGCACGCGTCCCCGATGCGCGTGTCACGCGGACCGGCGCAGGGGTGGTCGGTACGCCGGCGTACGCGGCCCCCGAGACCCTTCGCGGTGGCGAGCTCGGGCGGCGCGCGGACGTCTTTTCGCTCGCGGCCACCCTCTACGAAGCCGCGACCGGACAGCGCGCGTTTCCCGGAGAAGACCTGCTCACTGTAGCCGCGGCGATCGGGACGGCGACCCCCGCGCCCATCGTGCGGGAAGACCTCCCGAAGCCCCGCGCCGAAGCCCTCACACGCGCGCTCGTCTCGCGAGGGATGGCGAAGGCCCCCGAGGATCGCTTCGCGACCGCGGGTGAGCTCGCCGACGCGGTTCGAGAAGCCATCGGAAGCGCGACGTCTCGCCCTCGCAAGGTGACGGTCCCTGCCCGCGAGAGACTTCCTCGCTGGTTCAATTTTATGGTCGGGGCCGCGCTCGTCGCGGTGCTCGTCGTCGTCGTGGTACGCCGCAAGCAAGAGCAGGCCGAGCGGGCTCTCGACGCGGGCGCGAGCGCCGAGCCCCTTCCCCTTCCCAAACCGAAGCCACATCCGAGCGTGCCCAAATCGAGCGCACCGAAGTCGTCCAGCAGCGCGCCGGTACTCCGCACGCAAGAAAGTGACGGCGGAGCCACCCCCGCGCCGAGCTCGGCGACTTCGGGCACGCCCTTACCTGCGTTGCCTCCACGCGACGAGCCCTAGAGCGCCAACGCTCACGGAACCACGAGGGTGGACGTCCAGAGACGCAGCGTCTCGACGATCCGACCTTGTGCCGCAGGCGTCACGTCGACCACCGCGAGCTGCTGCGCCGTCGGCCTCCCGGTCTCACCCGGGACGGCAAAATAGGGGATATTTTTGAACACGTAGCCGAGACCCGCGAGTCGCTCGGCGTCCTTGTCGGCGTCGAGCTCGACCAGGGTCACACGACCGAGCGAGGCATCCAGCGCGCCTTCGTGCGCGGCAGCATGAAAGCGGCGACACGGCGGACACCACGGAGCGCCGGCGTACAGCACGAGCAAACGTCCTTCGCCCTTGGCGCGGAGCCGCTCGGTCCGAAGGAAAGCGCCGAGCTCGGCGTCGGCAGGAGCGCCGAGGAAGCGAAGCAGCTCGCTCGGCGAGGCCGAACGAGCGGACGGCACGGCCATCGCGTCCACGGTCGAGGACGAGCCCTTGCCTGCCTCGTGCGCGGGCTCTTGCGTCGGCGCTTCGTGGGGACCTTCGCTTCGCACGCTCTCGCGCGTGCACGCGACTGCAGGGCAAGCGAGCGCGAACGCGAGCACGGTCGCCGACAGCGATAGTCCCGGTCTCTGTTGGGGAAGGCACTTCATCGAGGACGTCCCGCCGCGATCCAGGTGTCCACGAGCTGAATGTCCTCGAGCGCGATGGGCGCGTACCCGAGGGGCATCCCGCGCACGGGCCCGGTCTCCGCGCCGCTCTCTTCCGCGTGCCGCGCCAGCATGGCCGTCACGAGCCGTGGCACGCCGTCGGGCCCCGGGGCGAACACGCTGGTTCGCTCGCCCTTGTCGTCCAGGAACCCGGCGGCGATCCCGGCGTAGTCCGACAAGTTGAGGCCACGAGGGGCGAAGCCGAATCCACCCGAGTTGCCCGGTCCGCCGTCTCCGATCGCGTAGTCCGGCTCCGAGTGACAGTGCCAGCAGGTGCGATGAAAGACGCGTTTGTCCACCTCCGCGAAGGTGACCTTTCGCGTGAGCAGCGGGAGCCGCTCGACCTTGACGGGCGCCGGCGAAGGCTCAAGCTCGCGGGTGTGGAGGAAGGCCACCACGTCGCGAATCTCGGTATCGCGAAGCGGAATCGTGGGCATGGCCGTGTCGGCCTTGAGAGCCTTCGGATCACGCAGCCACGCGGCCGTTTGGCTCGGTCTCTGGCGCGAACGGGTGTGGCGAAGATCGGGAGCGAGCGCCCTCCCGCGGGCGATCTCGGCTGGCGAGAGCGCGATCGGCAGAGGCGACGCCACGAGCCCTGCGACCCCTCCGAACGCATGACAGGTCATGCAGCCCTTCGACTCGAGAACCTGGCGACCCGCCGCGAGATCTCCGCTCGACTTGGCCTCTTCGGGAGGGTCGTCGGGAACGAGGTAGGCCGAAATGTCACGACGCGCTTCGGCCGTGAAAGCGAGGCGCGGCATGGTCGGGGAGAGCCCGGGACGGAGGTCGACCGGCTTTGCGAGGTAGCTCTCCACCCACGATCGTCGAAGCCGTTTGCCCGCCCCGGAGAGAGACGGCGCGAGGGTCAACTCCGAGACCACGGGCTTCCACTTGGCGAGCTGGGAAGGTGGTGCCTTGAACGTGCCCGCGACGATCTCCGCGTGGCACTCGACACATCGCTTGTTGGCCGGAGGCTCGGCCACGCCGGTGCCACCGTGACAGCGTGCACATTGCATCGAATCGACGAGAGCCCGACCATGCTCCGGATTGCCGACCGGAGTCGCCACCGACGAAGCCGCGAACGAGCTCGAGGTGGCGGTCGAGACCTTAGACGGAGCGGGCGGAGGGTCCTTGCGTGCAGGCTCTCGACAAGCCGCGAACGAGGCCACGATGCCCGATGCGACGACCCCTAGAGCCACGCTCGAAAGCGGACGACGAGCCCCGAGGTGGCGGAGCCGGACCGTTCGAGTGGACATGATTTCGCTCCGCAAGCGATCAGTTGCGCGCCGCGAGCAGCCCAGCGGAGGGAGCCAAGGTGACGGCGGTCTTGGAGGGAGGCACGGCACCTTGCGACGTCGCGGGAGGCGCGCACACGCTCGGGGTCTGCGCCATGCCCTCGCACCGCTTCACGGCGAGAGCCGCGCCTTCGCGATCGCCACGATCCGCGCGGAGTCGGCCGAGCGCTGCGTACGCATGAGGGCTGCCCATGAGGTCCTTCTTCGCCAGCCCATCGAGCACCTTGAAGGCCTCTTCTTGCGTGTGCGGCATACGCGCGAGCGCCTCGCCGAGGTCGGCTTGAAGGGCGGGATCGTTCGGTCGCTTCTGGTCGATCTCGCGGAGGGACTGGAGCGCCCATTGGAGGTTCGCGCTGCGACTCCAGCGCTGCGCACCGCCGAGGGCGAGATCACCATCGGCACGAACCGCGGCGAGAGCGAGGACACGGAGGGCACGTGTTCCCAGGGGATCACGCCCCGCCTCTTCACCCCGCACCGACGGAAACGCCGCGACGATTCTCCGAGCCGCGACGACGGGCTGATCTTGTTCCAGGGCGCGCTCGGCGGCGGCGACCTCGAGCACCGGGCTCGGCTTGGCTTCTTTCACCTTGGGCGGGGCGAGACGAACGGACATGCCGCACGCGTCGGCGTGCGAGACGGCGAGCGTTCCCGAAGAAAGCAGGGCGACGGCGAGAGCGACGGGCACGAACGATTTCATGGGCACTCCGGGTGCGAGGTCATCTTGGAACGCTCGAGAGCGGCGGAAGTTGGGCCGGGGACGCTTTTTCTTTCGAGAGGTCAGAGCTTGGCCGGCGGCAACGGCAACGCGCACGTCTCGGGGCGCTTCGCCCGTATGCGGCAGCGGTCGAGCGCCACACGACTCGCGTCGGCCTCGCCGTCTTCCGCGCGAAGCTTCGCTAGTGCTCGGTAGGCATGAGGGCTCCCGAGAAGGTCGCGCCGGTCGAGACTCTCGAGCAGCGTTTTCGCTTCGCTGCGAGTGTGAGGCTGCATCGCGAGAGCCTCTCCTAGGTCGGCGGCGAGATCGGGGGTCTCCACCTTCGCGACGTGGGTCGAAAGGACGCGTGACGTCTCCTGGCGCTGCTTCCACGCGGAGACTTCGCGAAGCGTGAGCACGGCCCACTCGAGGTTTCCCGAGCGCGCCCATGAGACGCTCTCGCCGAAGCTCGTACGACCGTCCGTGCGCACGATCGCCACGGCCAAGATGCGCGCGGAACGCACGAGGAGAGGATCACGCGCGGTCGGCTCGACGTTCGCCGCCCGAATCCCGGGAAACTGCGCGAGAACGCGACGGGCCGCCCCGATCGCGTCACCGTATTTGAGCGTATTTTCTGCGCTCGACACGGCTTCTGCGCGGGGGTCGACCACCACCTCGACCGCGTTGCCACAAGCCGAAGCCGGTGGTGCATAAGCGACGACGAGTGCGCATGCGACGCTCGCGATGGCGAGTGCGAGCGTCGAGCACGGCGAGAACGAGCGCGGCGAGGTCTTCGTGGTCATGGGGGCAGCTCCGACTCCCCTTCGTCGTCGAAGTTCCCGAGTTCGTGACACGTCGAGCGTTTTTCGGGCCTGCTGTCGCGGAGCGTCATCGCTACTCCTTTGAAAGCACGGCGACTTGTGGGTTATGGGAAGGCATCGCCTCTCTCGAGAGGCGCTACTCCCACAAGGAAATTTTCCGCATGAGCGAGACTCCCGTCCCGATGAAGTCGGTCGTACCGCCGCCGGCCCCCGATCACCTCGCCGAGCTCTACCGGCAGATGCTGCTCATCCGCAGGCTCGAGGAAGAGGCGGCGCGCGCCTACGCCATGGGCAAGATCGGCGGCTTTTTGCATCTCTACATCGGACAAGAAGCGGTCGCGGTGGGAGCGTGCGCGGCGCTTCGTCCGGACGACTACGTGGTGACCACCTACCGCGACCACGGCATGGCCATCGCGAAGGGAATGAGCGCCAAGGCCATGATGGCCGAGCTCTATGGAAAGAAGACGGGCTGCTCCAAGGGCCTCGGCGGGTCGATGCACATGTTCGACTCCGCCAACAACATGCTCGGCGGGTACGGCATCGTGGGCGCCCACATTCCGCTCGCGGCGGGGGCGGCCTTCGCCTCCAAGTACCGCGGCGACGGGCGCGTCACCCTCTGCTTCTACGGCGAGGGCGCGGTGTCGATCGGAGGCTTCCACGAGGGCGTGTCGCTGGCGGCGCTGTGGAAGCTGCCCATCGTGTTCATCTGTGAGAACAACGAGTATTCGATGGGCACGCCGCTCTCGCGCAGCATGTCGGTCGAAGACACCTCGCTGAAGGCGCTCGGCTACGGCGTGGAGCGCGACCGCTTCTTCGCCGACGACGTGAACCTGGTCGAGCACCGCATCGCCGCCGCCGTGAAGCGGGCGCGCGAGGAGTCGATGCCCACCGTGATCGAGGTGCGCACCTACCGCTTCCGTGGTCACAGCATGAGCGACCCGGCGAAGTACCGCACTGCGAGCGAGGTCGAAGAGCAGAAGCGCCGCGACCCGCTCTTGCTCGCGCGCCGCGAGCTCGTCGAGGCCACCTCCGAAGACCGCGCGAAGAGCCTCGAAGCCGAGGTCGAGACCGAGGTCCAAGAAGCCGTGAAGTTCGCCGAAGAGAGCCCCGAGCCGGACATGAGCGTGCTCGAGCCCACCACGTACGACGGCCCCTTCGCGGCCTGAAAGAAGACGTTCATGCGTACCATCCGCTACAGGGAAGCCCTGCGAGAGGCGATGATCGAGGAGATGGAGCGGGACGACCGCGTCTTTCTCATGGGGGAAGAGGTCGGGCACTACCAAGGCGCCTACAAGGTGTCCGAGGGCATGCTCGAGAAGTTCGGCGAGCGCCGCGTGATCGACACGCCGATCGCGGAGTCGGGCTTCGCCGGCATCGGCGTCGGCGCGGCCATGGTCGGCTTGCGCCCGATCATCGAGTTCATGACGTGGAACTTCTCCGCGGTCGCGTTCGACCAAATCCTGAACAGCGCCGCGAAGGTGCGGCAGATGTCCGGTGGCCAGTTCAACTGCCCCATCGTCTTCCGCGGCCCGAACGCCAGCGCGAAGCAAGTCGGCAGCCAGCACTCACACGCGATGGAGCACTTCTACGCCACCATCCCGGGCCTCAAGGTGATCGCGCCGGCCTTCCCGGACGACGCGAAGGGCCTCATGAAGGCGGCCATCCGCGACGACAACCCGGTCCTCTTCATGGAGTCCGAGACCCTGTACTCGGTCAAAGGCGAGGTCCCCGACGACCTCGACGCCATGGAGATCGGCAAAGCGAAGGTGGTCCGCGAAGGACGCGACTGCACCATCGTGACCTATTCGCGCATGACGCACGTCGCGCTCGAAGCCGCGGCCACGCTCGCCAAAGAGGGCATCGACGTCGAGATCGTCGATCTTCGCTCGCTGCGTCCGCTCGACGAAGCCACCGTGGTGAAGTCGGTCAAGAAGACCCACCGGTGCGTGGTGGTTCACGAAGGCTGGCCGTACGGAGGCGTGGGCGCCGAAGTCGCCGACCGCGTGCAGCGCCTCGCGTTCGACTGGCTCGAGGCTCCCATTCTGCGCGTCGCCCAGCTCGACGTGCCCATGCCCTACAACGCGAAGCTCGAGCAGGCCGTGATGCCCCAGCCGGAGCGTGTCGTGGCCACCGTGAAGCGCACCGTGTTGCGCGGAAAGAGCTGAGTCCTCCCATGGCGAAGATCCTCGAAATGCCCAAGCTCTCTCCCACCATGGAAGAGGGCGTGCTGTCGGCTTGGCACAAGAAGCCGGGCGACAACGTCGAAGTGGACGACCTGCTCGCCGAGGTGGAAACCGACAAGGCGACCATGGAGTTTCGCGCCTTCGATCGCGGGACCATCCTCGAGCTCTTGGTCGAGGCCGGCGCGCAGGTGAAGCTCGGTCAACCGGTAGCCATCGTCGGCCAACCCGGCGAAGACGCGAGCGCCCTTCGCGCGAGCCTCGGCGGCGCGACGAAGCCGGCCGAAAAGGCGGCGGAAGCGCCCGCACAAGCTCCCGACGCGGCCGCCGCACCCGAGCCCGTCGTCGCCGAGCCGCAAGCTCCGGCTCCGGCTCCTGCGGCACCGAAGCCGTCTGCCGTGGCCGAGGTGAAGGCCCCCGTGCAGAGCGGTGGCTCACTCCTCGACCGCACCCAATACGACGCGGCCGAAGAAGCGCCCGAGCCCGGAACGGTGCTCGCCTCGCCCTACGTGCGTAAGCTCGCGCGTGACCGAGGAATCTCGCTCGAAGGCGCGCAAGGAACGGGAAAACACGGGCGCGTCTTGCCCGAAGACCTCGACGCTCGCGCGACCACGGCGCTCGCGACGACTGCTTCTGCGGCGACGGTCCCGAGTCCCGCCGTCGCCAAGGGACCGCATCTCGCGGAGCCCGAGTCGCGTCCCCTCTCGCCCATGCGCAAGACCATCGCGCGGCGTTTGGTCGAGTCGAAGAAGACCGTCCCGCACTTCTACCTCACCATCGACGTCGACGCGGGACCGCTCTCGGACCTGCGCGAAGAGGTGAACCGAAAGCTCGCCGAAGGTGCTCCCAAGGCGAAAGACGGAGAGAAGGTCGACGCGCCCAAGGTGAGCGTGAACGACTTCCTCGTGAAGGCCGTGGCTCTCGCGCTCGTGAAGGTGCCCGAGTGCAACGCGCAGTTCACCGAAACGGCCATCCTCGTGCACAACCGCGTGGACGTGTCGGTCGCGGTCGCCATCCCGGACGGGCTCGTGACCCCGGTCGTCCGCAACGCGGACAAGAAGAGCGTGCTCGCCATCGCCGCCGAGGTCCGTGAGCTCGCACGGCGCGCTCGCGCGAAGAAGCTCACGCCCGAAGAGATGAGCGACGGGACCTTCTCGATCTCGAACCTGGGCATGTTCGGCATCGACACCTTCTCGGCCGTCATCAACCCGCCGGAGGGCGCAATCCTGGCCGTGGGACGCGTTCGCGAAGAGCCCGTGGTCAAGGACGGAGCGCTCGCGGTCGGGAAGCGCCTCGGCATGACCCTCTCCTGCGATCATCGCGTCGTCGACGGAGCCGTGGGCGCGGCCTTCCTGGCCGAGCTCCGCGCGCTGCTCGAACGTCCGATGCTGGTCCTCGCCGGCTGAGCGAACCCTCCCCACGAAACCCGTGCATCTCGCACGGGTTTCGTGACGCCTCTCGACGCGTCTCGGGTGCATGCCGGGCGTGGGAGTTTTCGGGTGGACTGCTAAGGTTCGAGCATGTCGTCGCGTCGACCACGGAGGCGCCTCTTCGAGCTCGGACTCGGCGCGACCGCGCTCGTCCTCATCGGCACGGCGCTCGCTCGCGCGTCGAGTGCAGCCGAAGGAAGCTACCGGGTGCTTCCCGAAGCACCGTCCGCTCGTGGCTATGCGACTGCCGAGCGCGTGCTCGTGCTATCGGTCCCGGTATCGCCTCGCGTGCGCATTCCCGGGGGCACGTTCTACATGGGCTCGTCGCCCGTCGAGATGCAGCTCGCGGCCATCTCGTGCCAGAACGAAGTCCTGCGTGAGAGCTGCGCCGACCTGAAGAGTCCTTACTACCGCTCCGAGGGAAACCTCCACGAGGTGGAGCTGTCGCCGTACGAGATCGATCGAACCGAGGTCACCGTCGAGGCCTACGAGCGATGCGTCTCGGCCGGCGTGTGCCCGTTGCCCGCGTTCTCGTCCGCCGATGCGCGGTTCGCGAGACCGCGCCTTCCCGTGACCCACGTCTCGTGGAGCGCGGCCAAAGCCTACTGCGAGCACGTGGGCGGGCGGCTTCCCACCGAGGCCGAGTGGGAGCTCGCCGCGCGCGGTCCCGAGCGGCGACGCTACCCATGGGGCCAGGTCTACAACCCTCGCCTCTCCAATCACGGAGCCTTCGCGCCGGACCGCACCGATGCACGCGACGGGTTCGTCGGGCTCGCCGAGGTGGGCTCCTTTCCGGACGGAAAGACGCCGCTCGGGGTGCTGGATCTCGCGGGAAACGCGGCCGAGTGGGTCTTCGACTTCTTCGAGGTCGACGGAAACGGATTCGGCTACAGCGGCAAGAAGGAGACCGACCCGAAGGGCCCGGCGACCGGGACGAGCCACGTCGTCCGCGGAGGCTCGTACCTCGACGATGCCGCGTCCATGCGGGGCTCGGCGCGCGCCCGCTCCGAACGCGCCTCGAGCGCCGAGATCGGCTTTCGCTGCGCGTACTCGGTCCGTTGATCCCGATGTGGGCTCCGCCCGAAGGACGCCCCGAGGACGAAAAATCGTCGGTCGCCAGGGCCATCGTTGCTCTAGGCTCCGCTCGTGAAAGTCGCTCACCTCTCGGACCTGCACGTCCTCGACCTCGAAGGCGTCTCCCCACTCGCGTACGCGAACAAACGCCTCCTCGGCTACGCCAACATCCGCTTCAAGCGAAAGCACGTGCACCGTGCCGAGACCGTGGGGGCTCTGATGCGCGACGTGCGCGCTTCGGGTATCGAGCAGGTCGTGGTCACGGGAGACCTGACCAATCTCGCGCTCGCGCCCGAGTTCCGCGCGGTCGAGCGCATGCTGCGCGAAGAGCTCGCTCTACCGGCCGATCGCGTCAGCATCGTACCCGGCAATCACGACGCCTACGTACGCGACGACGGCTCGCGACCGTTCGCCACTTTGTATGCAGACTACACGACGAGCGATCTGCCCGATCTCGCGCTTCCTCTCGCGGGAGGGCATTTTCCCTTCGTGCGCATCCGTGGGCCGCTCGCCATCATCGGGCTCTCGAGCGCCGTGCCTCGCCTGCCCTTCGTGGCCGCAGGCGTGCTCGGTAAACCGCAGCTCGAGGCCCTGCGCCGCATCTTGCGCCACCCCGACGTGCGCGGGAAGACGCCCGTGGTGCTCGTGCACCACCCGAGTCACTCGCCCGTGTCCCGCATGAAGGCGCTGGTCGAAGGCCTTCACGATGGCCCCGAGCTCGAGCACGAGCTCGAAGAGTTTCATCCCGCGCTCGTGTTGCACGGCCACTTGCACAGGCGAATCGCGAAGCGCTCGAGG
Organism: Polyangiaceae bacterium; assembly: GCA_965225775.1. Lineage (GTDB taxonomy): Bacteria > Myxococcota_A > Polyangia > Polyangiales > Polyangiaceae > JAAFHV01. The sequence goes on from OZ245328.1 coordinate 2,319,210, forward strand.
GGCCGTGACGGGCTCGCGGTCATCGGAGCGACGAGCTCGTCGCTCCACCACGAAGACCTCGACAAGATGGCCGGCTACAACGTCTACACGTTCGACGACGACGGGCGCCTGACCGACGTCTCGGCCCGCGTGTTCCATCCGGCCGACGGCTCGTTCCACACGCGCCAGATTCCCGAAGGCACCTGGTAGGCGTCACGAGCCCGCCTCCGCGCCGCGCCGACGGCGTCTGCCCGAAATGCGCGAAGGCCCGCGATTCCTCGGTGGAACGCGGGCCTTTCGGTACGAGGCGAGCTCTTCGCTCAGGCCATCGCTTGCTGCTGCTGGGACTGATCCTGGCCACCGTCTTGACGGAGCACGTTGACCGCCTGAAGCCCCTTGGGGCCTTCCTTGATTTCGAATTCGACCAGCTCGTCCTCGAAGAGACGACGGCGGCCGTCTCCGCTGATTTGCGAGTAGTGAACGAAGACGTCCGGGCCTTCATCTTGTTTGATGAACCCCCAGCCCTTTTCGTCGTTGAACCACTTCACGCGACCAACTGCCATCGAAAGCCTCCACACTCGACTGTTGCTACGACAGCCTGACGAGCCGACTGCTCTCCTCAAGCGGACGACCACCGTAGGCGGCCATGGACACTCGGGTCAACCAGGAACACCGTGCAAGCTGCAGCTATGCGACGCGCGTCGGATCGTGCTCGCGATGGATGCGATCCTCGTGCGCTAAGCTCGGTAACTACGGCTTTTTCTGCGCCTTCTCGAGCGCGTCGAGCTCTTCGAGATTGGCGACCACACGCGGGTCTTGAGGATCGAGCGAGCGAGCCTTTTCGAGCGCGGAACGCGCCTCTGCGCGCGTCTTCGGATCTTTCGCGAGCAGCGTCGCCAAGTTGATCCACGCGCTCGCCAATTTGTCGTCGAGACGAATAGCCTCACGGTAGCTCGCGACGGCCTCGTCCTTCTTGCCTTGCAACTGCAACGCGTAGCCGAGGTTCGAGCGGAAGGTCGCGCGCTTGGGGTCGAGCTCGATCGCCTTGGAGAGCTCGCGCATGGCGCCCGGGAAGTCGTTGCGAGCGAGCAGCGCCGTGCCGAGATCGGAGCGCGCACGTGCGTCGTTCGGATCGAGGGTGACCTCCGCGCGATACTCTTTGACCGCCTCTTCCACTCGTCCGCGCATGAAGAGGACGGTGCCTAGATTCCCGTGGCGAGGGGCACTTCCCGGGTCGAGCTCGACGGCTCGCGCGAGCGATGCCACGGCCTCCTCGCCCTTGCCGGAGGCGAGCAGCGCCACACCGAGCGCTGAGGCCACCTCGGCTTCGTTGGGGAGCTTCCTGGCCGCGCGTCGGAGCGGCTCGACTGCGTCGGGTGCTTCGCCGAGCAAGAGATACGCACGTCCGAGCTCGGCATCGGCGGGCGCGAAGTCGGGCTCCATCGCAGCCGCTCGCCGCAGATCGGCGAGCGCGCGCTTCACCTTGGCGTTGCCTTTGGCCACGGCAAAATCGAGCGCGGGTGTCTCGCGAGCGATCTCGCAGCGGGCGATTCCCACGATCGGCGCGGCGCGCTTCGGGAACGCTCTTGCCGCTTCGGCATACGCACGCCCCGCCGCGACAAAATCGTCTTTGGCAAAAGCTACGTCGCCTTCACCGAGCTTCGCGTCGAGGGCGGCGTCGCCGGTCTTCCCGAGGGCCAGCGTGGTCGGCTTGGGAGGCGGAAAGGTCTCGGGGGCAGCGGCTCGCCCGTCGGAAGACCCGGCGTCCGTCGTCGTGCTCGGGCTCGGCGTCGCGGAGACGACCTGCGGGACGGTCCCGGAGACGAACGGCGCGGGCGTCGAAGGCGCAGGTCCCGGACCTTCCCCCGGCGGATCGCACGCCGTCACGAGCGAGGAGGCCGTTGCGAGCGTGGCCAGGGCCACCGTGATCGCGATCGCGGACCGAACGAGTTTCATACGGAGGGCTCCGCTCGACAGACGAGCGCGTAGGCGTGAGCGATGACGTCGCGGGCGGCTTCGACCACACGCACGTCGTGATCCTTGCGTCTCAAGATCACCAGATCGGGCGATGGCGGCGGCGTGTCCACGAGCACCGTGGCCGCCGAGCGAACGGCCTCCGGTGCGGACGCGTCCGACTTGAGCGACACGAGATGCTCGATGTACGTGCGCCCCCAACGTTCGTCGGGCGCCACGATGAGCACTCCGTTCAAGGCCATTCCGGCCGCACGGCGCGCCCCGGCCAGGCCTCCACGCGCGTCACCACGGGCGTAAGCCTCCTCGGCGCGACGAGCCTCGCCGAGGCCAGCCCTCACCCACTCCGAAGGTGAGTGACGGAAGAGCCAGTGCGACTCGTCGCGGACGAAGCTCACGGCGCTCACGATTTCGAGATGTTCTTCGACGAGTGCTCGCGTCCGTCGAAGCGCAGGTAGACCTCTTTGCCGTCTCCGAGCGTCTGGATGAGCACGGGGCGCTTCCACACGCGTGCGAGGCTCTTCAAGACCTCTTTGGCGTAGTCGGCGCGCAGCTCGAGGCCGTGGTGCTCGTGACGAAGCAAGAGCTCGCCGCGGTTGTCGTGGTTCGCGTCTTCCACGTAGATGAACGGGTTTCCCGCGTTGGTGAGCTGGAAGAGCAGCTTCTCTTTGACCGCCTTGAACTCGCGCGTCTCGATCTCGAAGCGGTCGTTGCGGTTCGACCAGCCGAACGAGAAGAGCTTCTGATCGCGGCAGAACTCGGGCGTGAGAAACTCGTCGATGAAGGTGACGTCATTGTAGAGTGCACGCACCTCGAAGAGCTTCTTCTTGCCGAGCCCGAGGCGCATGTTCCAGTTCTTCTTCGCGTCGAGATCGTCGCAGTCTTCCCACTCTTTGCCGAACTGACCGCGGTCCCAGCGCTCCTCGATGTTGCGGTAGAGCTCGACGCCGAGCTTGTACGGGTTGAGCCTGCCGCCGCTGGTCGCGAGCACGCCCGCCGCGTTGTCCGCGTAGTCGATGATCTCGGACGCATCGAGGATCTTCTCGGTCATGAGCTTGGAGTGCCAGTACGTGGCCCAGCCCTCGTTCATGATCTTGGTCTGCATCTGCGGCACGAAGTAGAGCGCCTCTTCGCGGACCACCTCGAGCACGTCGCGCTCCCAGCGCTCGAGCGGCGCGTTCTCGAGCAGGAAGCCGAGCACGTCGCGCTGCGGCTTCTCCGGGAAACGCTTGGCGCGCTCTTTCGCGGCGGCGCGTTTTTGCTTCTGCTCTTCGAGGTACTCGGTGGGATTGATGAAGGACTCCATGTAGTCCTTCGACTTGAGCCGAGGTACCGACTCTTCTTGGTCGCCTTCGTCCTCGTCGACCTTGGCGGCGGGACGGCCGCTGAAGGCGGCGTGCGGATCGATCAGGTTCTCGAGCGAGAGGCAGTGATCGATGAACTCTTCGACCTTGGTCACGCCGTGACGGGCCACGTGCCGACGCACGCGCGCGCCGTGGTTGGCCATCTTGTCGATCCACCGACGATTCGGATCGTAGTTGGCGGGCCGGACGGCCGGATTCGAGGTGCGGCCTCCGGTGTCGAGGTCGGTCGACCGGAAGCAGAAGTTGTTCTTGAAGAAGTCGACGTGGCCGTAGACGTGGGCCATCACGAGCTTCTGATCGGTGAGCGAGTTTCCCTCGAGCAGGTAGGCGTACGAGGGGTTGTTGTTGATGACCATCTCGTAGATTTTCGAGAGGCCGTACTCGTAGCTCTTCGAGAGCTGCTCGTAGTCCATGCCCCAACGCCAGTGCGGATAGCGGTTCGGGAAGCCCCCGTACGCCGCGATCTCGTTCATCTGGTCGTAGGTGAGGATCTCGAAGACGGTGGGAAAGAAGTCGAGACCTTCTTTCGCCGCGATCTTCTCGATGCGTTCTTGTTCGGTACGGAGGTACTGCGGCAGCGCGGTCTTCAGCGCGAACTCGCTCATACCGTCGAACGTATCCGAAACTTCGCGCCGAAGCTCCATCTTCGCAACGCGCGTTCGACGAGGATTTTCCGGGACGAGACGTTCGGGTTCGGACGGAAAAAACGAAAGGCGCGCGACCCTCCACGCGGGAGGCCGCACGCCCGAGATCCCGGTCGCGCGACGAGCTCGCGCCGTTTCTTCGGAGGCTACTTTCCCTTACCGAGGAAGTCCTTGATGCTCTGCATGATGGCGTCGCGGTCGCGGATTTCGCTGGTGACCACGCGATCGTCTTTGCCGAGATGCTCGCGCAGGTCTTTCACGAACTGACCCGAGCCGTACGGGCTCTCGACCTGTCCGTAAGCGAACATGTTCACGCGCGGCAGGATCTTTTGCTTGAGGATGTCCATGCACGCGAGCGTGTCGTCCATCGACCAGTTGTCGCCGTCGGAGAAGTGGAACGGGTAAATGTTCCACTCTTCGGGCGGGTAGTGGTTGTCGATGAGCTCGGCGCAGAGCTTGTACGCGCTCGAGATCATGGTGCCGCCGCTCTCCTTCGTGTGGAAGAAGGTATCGCGGTCGACCTCACGAGCTGCGGCGTCGTGGATGATGAAGCGGCTCTCGAGGCCCTTGTACTGGCGCTGCAGCCACGTATCGATCCAGAAGCTCTCGATGCGGACGATCTCTTTCTGCTCGTCGCCCATGCTTCCCGAGACGTCCATCATGTAGACGATGACGGCGTTGGCGACCGGCTCGGCCTCGGTCTTCCAGCTGCGGTAACGCTTGTCGTCGGGAATGGGCACGATGACCGGCTTCTCGGCCGAGTAGCTGCCCATCGAGATCTGCCGCTTCATCGCTTCGCGGTACGTGCGACGGAAGTGGCGAAGCGACTCGGGCCCTACGCGGCGTACGCCGGTGTAGCGGTCCTTCGCGTCGATGATCTTCGACTTTCCCTTGTTCTGGATGTCGGGCAGTGAGAGCTCTTCACCGAGGATGGACGCGAGCTCTTCCAAGCTGACGTCGACCTCGAGCGTGTGGTCGCCGGCGTCTTTGCCCGCCTGCTTGCCCTCGCCGGCTTGATCGCCTTGATCACCGCCGCCCATCGGATCGCCGGGATCGCCTTCCCCTTGACCGGCACCGCCCTGCTGCTTGTCGCCGTAGCGAAAGCGGGGGATGTCGATCTGGGGAATGGGGATGGACACGACGTCCTTCCCTTTTCTCCCGATGAGCTCGCCTTGAGAAATGTACCGCTTCAGGTTGTCGCGAATTTTTCCGCGAACGATGTTTCGGAAGCGGGAGTGATCCTGGTCGATCTTGAGGGACATTCGGCCTTGTGTGGAGCGTACCGAAGAGCGACCAGGTTGGGCGCGCTTTTGTTCACGCCTTCTTGGCGTCGAGAGCGATTCGCGCGAGCCACACGCACACGAGTGCGTTCGCGACCGCGAAAATACGCAGGGGAACCGAGCCGAGCACGAACGAGACGTCCGCGGTCATCGCCATCTGCGCCAAAAGTGCGGCCGAACCGAGGGCGAAACCACCGATGGTCGGACGAAGTTTCTTGACGCCGAAGAAGACCGCGAACAAGGCCAACGCAGGAAGCGCGTTGGCGAGCGGGAGGAAGCGGTGCAAGCCTACGTCGAGCGCGAGATCCCACTCGCCGACCGGGTGCGTGAGGACGGTCTCCACGATGCTCCGGGCGGGACCCGTGCGCGAGAGGATGCCGAGCAGACCGGCGACCGGGAAGAGACCGAAGCCGCCCGCGAGGATACCGAGCCATGCGCCTGGTCCCGCCGCCATGGTGCCGCGCGTCTGGCGAATGCGACGGCCGAGCAGCGCGAGCAGCGCGATCACCGCGATGAGGCGCGGGAGCATGTGCTGCGTGAAGAGCGCGCTCGTGGTGGCCTTGGCCGCGTCGAGGATGCCCGCGCCGTAGAGCTTCGCGTCGTCCTTGGGAACGGCCGTGCGCTCGAGCGTGCTGCGCACCGCGTCCGGATCGGTGATGCCGGTGGCGACGACCATGGCCGCGGCACCCGCGACGTGCGGCGACGCCATGCTGGTGCCGTTGAACACGCCGAACACCTCGCACTTGTCGCGGCCCTTGTTGCACACGGTCTGCTGCGTGACCGCGACGCCCGGCGCGCCGATGCCCACCTCGGGTCCACGCGAGGAGAACCACGCGATGGAGTCGTTGCGATCGGTGGCGCTCACCGCGAGCACGCTCGGGTACGCCGCCGGGTATCCGACCGAGCGTCCGGAGTTGCCCGCGGCGGCGACCACGAGCGAGCCTTTCTTGTGGGCGTGAACCACCGCATCTTCGAGGATGCGGCTCTTGATGGGGCCACCGAGCGAAAGATTGATGACCTGCGCGCCGTGATCGGCGGCGAAGCGAATGCCTTCGGCAACGTCCGCCGTGGAGCCGAAGCCGCCCGCGGAGAGCACCTTCACGGGCATGATCTTCGCGCAATACGCGAGACCGGCCACACCGAAGCCGTTGTTGGTGGTCTGCGCGATGGTGCCGGCGACGTGCGTTCCGTGGCCGTGGTCGTCGGCCGCGCGTTCGTTCTTGTCGACGTAGTTGTAGCCGGGCACGCAGCGGGTGCCTTGGAGGTCGGTGCCCTTCGTGAAGGGGCCTTCGTCGTAACAAGCGACGCCGGTGTCGATGACGGCGACCGTGACGCCCGTTCCGCAGGACAGGTCCCAAGCGCGCTCGGCGCCCACGCGGGTGAGGTGCCACTGATCGCCGTACTTGGGGTCGTCGGGGACGAAGGTCGCGCGAAGCTCACCCATCGGCTCCACTCGCTCGACGCGCGAGTCGCCGGAGAGACGCGAGACGAGCTCGGCGATTCTTCCGCGGGCGACGTGCGCCACGGCGAGGTTCGCGTCGTCTTTGCGATCGGGGCTATTGTCGCGGAGGTCGATGCCGTACTCGCGACCGAGGTCGGCGATCTCCTGGTCGGAGAGGCCGTCTTTCACGTCGACCGCGATCTCGTCGGCGAAGTCGTCGTAGTCGGCGGTGGAGAACGTGGGCGCCGCTTCTACGCGAGTCGCGGGAGGAGCGGGTGGGGTCGAGGACTCGGCGCGCGCCTGGCCCGAGAAGGCCACGGCAGACGTCAGCGCGAGCATGGGCACGAAGGCGGAAAGCGCGGTCCTGAACTTTTGCATGGGGCTCCGAGAGTCTACGTACGACGCTGCCGATTGATTTCCCATTCTGAGCCTGCATGACGTTCTTCGCTATCCGACACCACCTCACACGATGGGCGCGCAGGCTGATCCGTTCGACAAAAGAAGGCCTTTCGTGCGCGCTCGGGGCGAACGTAAAGATCGATCCGAGTCGGTCGATTTTCGGGACGGCGCGCGCGGGCTCGCCTTCAGCCTTCAGCGACGAACGAGCGACGAGACAGGCAGGAGGTCGGACGCGGTACGAGCCGCGAGCTCGGCCGTCGTACGGGGCGCTCCACCGTGGCGTTCGGCGGCGGCTTGCGCCTCGATGAGACGCTCCTTCAGGAGCGCATCGGCTGCGGCCGGGTCGTCGGGACGGAGCACGCCGCGCACGAAGACCTCCGCGGCCTTGTAGCTGCTGCGCACGAGCGGTCCGCTGGCGACGTACGAAAACCCGAGCTTTTTGCCCTCTTCGGCGAACATCTCGAAGGACTTGGGGTCCACGAAGCGCTCGACCGCCAAGTGTTTGGGCGTGGGACGCAGGTACTGTCCGAGGGTCACCAAGTCGACCCCGGCTGCGCGCAGGTCGGCCATGGCCTCGACGACCTCTTCGTCGGTCTCGCCGACGCCCACCATGATCGAGCTCTTGGTGAGGATCTCGGGGTTCTTCTCTTTGGCGCGACGAAGCACGGAGAGGGACTTGTCGTAGCCGCAGCGCACGTCTCGGACGGTGCGCTGGAGACGCCGAATGGTCTCCACGTTGTGCGCCCACACGTGGGGCGCCGACGAGGTCTCGAGCGTGACGTCGACGTAGTCGAGGTTTCCGCCGAAATCGCCGAGCAGGGTCTCGATCAAGAGGTCCGGTCGAAGCTCACGCAGGCGCTGCACCGTCTTGGCTACGTGAGACGCGCCGCCGTCGAGCAGGTCGTCGCGATCGACCATGGTGAGCACGACGTACTGAAGGCCGAGCTTGGCGATGGCCCGCGCCACGTGCTCGGGCTCGCGGACGTCGACCGCGCCGCGAGGATCGCCCGTGGTGACCGCGCAGAAGCGGCACCCGCGGGTGCACACGTCGCCGAGCAGCATGACCGTGGCGGTGCCTTCCGACCAGCACTCGCCCACGTTGGGGCAGCGCGCCTCTTCGCACACGGTATGCAGGTCGAGGTTGCGGAAGGTCTGCTTGAGCTTGCCGTAGGTTTCGCCTCCGGGAGCGCGGACTTTCAACCAGGCGGGCTTGGGCGCGAAGCGCGAGGCTTGACTCACGATGCCTCGTTAGCGTCAGCGGCTCGCGACTGCAAGGCCACCCGTCATTTCGGGGTGGCGGTCGGGGCGCACGTGGAGACGCCCGCACCGACGACTTTCACGCCGATCTTCTCTTTCAGCTTCACGATGCTGCCGTCCGAAGGACGGTAACGCGTGATGTCGCTGCCACCTTCGTTGCGCGGGAGCGAGCCACTCGCGTTGGTGAAAAGGTAGAAGTCACCACCGTAGAACGCGAACGCCCAGGCGTTGCCGGGGTACACGTTGGGCAGGGCCCGCGGGTTGATGATTTCGCCCGTGCCCTTGGAAATCTCGGCGATTTGGGCGGGGCTCGTGACGAAGAAGCCGTAGAGCTTGCCGTCGCCGGTGCCGGTCAGCTCGCTGGTCTGCCCGCGAAGCTCGCCCGTGTATTCGCCCACGGTGCGTAGCCTCAGCGTCTTCACGTCGAGCGCGGCGAGTCCCTTTCCGAAGTGGTCGCTCAAGTAGAGCGCCTCGGTCGAGCCGCCGTTGCTGTTGGTCGAAAAGCCCATGCCGAACTTCACGAAGTTGGACTGGCCGGTCTCGTAGTTGGTGGGCTGGCAGGTGGCGTCGTGGATGTCGACCTTCCACAAGGTCTCGTCGCTGTAGAGCACGTAGGCTTTGCCCGAACGATCGATGGCCATCGAGGTCGGGTTCGCGCCGCTTTTGTCGCAGTTCAAGAGGCCGACCAGCTCGAGGGCCTGGGTCTCCGGGCGGAATCGGTAGAGACTTCGCTCTTCGGTCACCACGTAGACGAGGCGCGTCTCGTCGGCGCACGCCGGCACCGTGCTCGAGCCGTCACCACCGAGACCGCCGTCGTTGGCCGGGAAGACGGCGGCGTCGGCCGAGGTGCTGCCATCCTGCTCTTCGACCCCAGGCGTGGGTGTCTTGGACGAACAGGCGACAACCAGCGCGAAGACGAGGGGGCTAAGCCGAGAAAGTAGGCGCACGAATCCTCCGTTTCCGAAACGACCAGTCGACAGAGTGGAGCGTAGCAAAACTCCGCGAACGTGAAGCCGCGACTCAGCGCGCGAGCCTGGACAAGGTCTCGGTACCGAGTGGCTTCACGATGCCGCGCTCCGTCACGAGCGCGCTCACGAAGCGCGCCGGGGTCACGTCGAAGGCGGGGTGGAGCGCGCCGACGCCCTCGGGCGCGATGGTGAAACGCCCGTTCGGCAACAGGATTTCGGTCACTTCGTCCGAAGCGCGCTGCTCGATGGGGATCTTGTCGCCGCTGGGGGTGGCGAAGTCGATCGTGCTCATCGGGGCGGCCACGTACACCGGCACGCCGTGCATGTGCGCGAGGCAAGCCAGGCCGTACGTTCCGATTTTGTTGGCCACGTCGCCGTTGGCCGCGATGCGATCGGCGCCCACGATCGCGCACGAGACCAGCTTCTGCTGGAAGAGGTGCCCCACCATGTTGTCGCAGACGATGGACACGTCGAAGCCGTCTTTCGCGAGCTCCCAGGCGGTGAGACGTGCCCCCTGCAAGTACGGGCGGGTCTCGGAGGCGAGCACCTTCAAGCGCTTGCCCATGGCTTTCGCCGAGCGCAAGAGCCCGAGCGCGGTGCCGTACCCGCCGGTGGCGAGAGCTCCCGCGTTGCAGTGGGTGAGCACGGTGCCCTGATCGGGCAAGAGCGAGGCGCCGAAATCGCCCATGGTGCGGCAGGCGGTCACGTCGGCTTCGTGGAGCTTGCGGGCTTCGTCGAGGCACGAAGCGGCACGTCGAGACGTGGTTTCGTCGGCGATGCCGAACGCGTGGAGAAGCAGCGAATCCACCGCCCACGCGAGGTTCACGGCCGTCGGGCGTGTGCGCTTCAACCCTTCGCCGGCGTCTTTCATGAAGGCCACGAAGTCGGCCGGAGCGGCGGGGGCGGCCTGCGCCGCGAGCACCATGCCGTAAGCCGCGGCGACGCCGATGGCCGGAGCTCCGCGCACGCGCATGGTGGCGATGGCGTCGGCCATGTCTTGCCAGGTCGCGACCACGTCGTACGTCTCCGACCACGGCAATTTCCGTTGGTCGAGCACCTTGGCAACGTTCCCTCCGGAGGGAAACGAGACGGCCGAATAGGCGGGCGAGTCCCAAGAATCTTCGAGTGAGCTCACGAGGGTTTCTCCGTGCTGGCGCGGCGATGGCGCGCGCCGATCTCTTCGGCTGCGGTTTCGAGCTCTTCGGTGGCGGCGCCGTGCCGGCCTTCGAGGTAGGCGCGAAGGCCGTCGAAAGCGACCAGCGCGAGGCTCGTGTTCACCGCTTTCGGCGCGAGCGCCTCGGCGGTTCGGGGGTCTTTCAAGAGCGCCTCGAGCTCGTCGAGGACCCGCTCGAGGGCGCCGGCAGCGGAACCTGGGGCAGACATGCCCGGTAGACTACAGGAATCACGGAGGAACGGGGTCTTCCGGCGCCGACTCGGCCGGAGCTCGGGCAGGCACGGGCGAAGCTGGCGCAGCGAGCGCCGCGCGCTGCTTGGACACGTAAGCGGCTGGAGCCCCGAGCGATTCGGCGTGCGAGAGCTCGCGTGCGGCTTCGTCGCGGCGCCCGAGCTTGGCCAGCGCGTACGCCCTCCCGAGCGAGGCTTGGGTCGAGTCGGGCCGACGCCGCGCGAGCGACTCGTACGCGGCGAGAGCCCCCGCGTAGTCCTTCTTCACGAGCGCGAGCGTGGCGAGCCCGAGCCAATTTTCCACGGCATCCGGATGCTTCGCGAGCGCCTTTCGGTAGGTGCGCTCGGCGTCGTCGTAGAGGTGCTCGTGGACCTGCGCGAGAGCGAGCGCGTGCAGCACCTCGGCGTCGTCCGCGCCGCGCCGAACGGCTTCGAGGAGACGCGGAAGAGCGAGCTCGACCTCGCCCCATCGCGCGGCCCGAAGGCCGGCTTCGCGAGGACCCGAGGGCGACTTCGGGTCGAGCGCCGAGGCCTCGTCGTAGGAGGCGATGGCCTGTTCGTACTCGTGCGCGAGCTCGAAGGCGTGACCCATCTCGATCTTGGGGCGGGGATCGGTCGGTCCGACCTGGGCGGCGAGCAGATCGGCGTCCTTGCGTGCCCAATCGAGCCGCCCGAGTAGGCCATCGATTCGGATGAGCAGACCTCGCGAGGCGATGTCTTCGGGGTGGGACGCGAGCCGCTCACGGAGCTTCTTGGCGGCTTCTTCGGGCCGATTCTGGCGAACCAACGCTTGCGCGTCTTCCACCGGCGTCGGGACGACACATGCGGCGAGCGACACGCCGAGGGCGACGACCAGGGCATGCACGAACGACACCTTTCGCGCCGGGAGTACCGAAGCGAGCGGGCGCCTTCGAGAAGAGCGGCGGGTTTCCACGTACGACACGTGGGAACGAACCCTACACGGCGAGGGCGGTCCGCGTGGAGGCGGATCTTTGCTATAGGCGAGGCGAAATCGGCCGCGTCGTTCGGCGCGGAGCCTTCGTACGAGGAGACACCATGGAGATTCGAACGGTCGGAGTGCTGGGAGCCGGACAAATGGGCGGAGGGATCGCGCAGGTCGCGGCCACCGCCGGCTACGACGTGGTGCTCGCCGACGCGAGCGTGGCGCTCGCCGAAAAGGGCAAAGCCAAGATCGCCGCCGTGCTCGCCAAGCAGGTCGAGAAGGGCAAAATCACGGCCGACGTGGTCGAGGGAATCGTGGGCCGCATCAAGCCCGCCGGCAGCCCGGCGGACTTCGCCGGCTGCGACCTCGTCGTCGAAGCGGCGACCGAGAACCTCGAGCTCAAGCTCGATCTCTTCCGCCAGTGCGACGAGGCCATGAAGGCCGGCGCCATCCTCGCCAGCAACACCTCCAGCATCTCGCTCACCAAGCTCGCAGGGAAGACCAAACGCCCCGAGCGAGTGATCGGCATGCACTTCATGAATCCCCCTCCCCTCATGAAGCTCGTCGAAATCGTGCGCGCCGTTCAGACCAGCGACGAGACCCTGGCCCTCGTGAAGGCCGCGGCCGAAAAGATGGGCAAGACCGTCACCATCAGCAAAGACGCCCCCGGCTTCTTGGTGAATCGTATTCTGGTTCCGATGCTCGTCGAGGCTTGTTTTACCCTGCAAGAGGGCCTCGGAACGCCGGAAGACATCGACGCCGGAGCGAAGCTCGGGCTGAACCACCCCATGGGTCCGCTCGAGCTCTCCGACCTCATCGGCCTCGACACGGTGCTCGCCATCGCCGACGTGCTCCACCGTGACCTCGGCGACTCGAAGTACCGCGCGCCGACGCTGCTCCGCAACCTGGTGGCAGCGGGTTGGTACGGCAAAAAGACCGGAAAAGGCTTCTACGTGTACGACGAGAAGGGCCAGAAGACCGGCCGGGCGGTCTGAGGAGAACCACCATGAGCAACGACAAAAGCGTGCTTCTTCGCGAGCGTGACGGCGGCACCGTCCTCCTCACTTTGAACCGTCCCGAGAAGCTCAACGCGCTCAACGAAGAGCTCGTGCGGGCCCTCGACGGCACCATCACCGAGCTCGACGCGGATCCCTCGGTGCGTGTCGTCATCCTCACGGGCGCCGGAGAGAAATCGTTCGTCGCCGGAGCCGACATCGAAGCGATGTCCTCGATGCCGACCGCCGCCGCGAAGGCCTTCGCCGACCTGGGCCACTCGATGGGCGAAAAGCTCGAGCGGGCGCACTTCCCGGTGATCGGTGCCATCAACGGCTTCGCGCTGGGCGGCGGTTGCGAGCTCGCGCTCGCCTGCGACTTCCTCTACGCGAGCGAAAAAGCCAAGTTCGGTCAGCCCGAGGTGAACCTCGGAGTGATTCCCGGCTTCGGCGGGACGCAGCGCCTCCCGCGTCGCGTGGGCATCGGACGCGCTCGTGAGCTTTGCTACACGGGCGACCTCATCGACGCGGCCGAAGCGCTCCGCATCGGCCTCGTGAACGTGGTTCTTCCGGCTGCGGACCTGCTCACCAAGGTGCGTGAGGTCGCGAAGAAGATCGAACAGAAGGGTCCGGTCGCCGTGGCCCAGGCGAAGCGCGTGCTCTACCGCGGACAAGACGTGCCCCTGCCCGTCGCCAACGAGCTCGAGGCGCAAGCGTTCGCGTCGCTCTTCGGCACCGAAGACCAGAAGGAAGGCATGGGCGCCTTCCTCGCGAAGCGCAAAGCCGCCTTCACCGGCAAGTAAAACCCGGGCTCGGAGCGACTCGTTCGAACGCGAGTCGCTCCGCATCCAATCGTCCCTCGCGCTCCCGAAAGCCTCGATTTCGCGTATGAACCGACGCATCCCCCCTCCCGCTCCCGAACGGAACGAGCCAGGCCTCGACAGGCCGTCGAGCTCCACGTGCGCGGCTTGCGAAACGCGCTCGGCGAGTGGCGGGCTCCGCCATCGGGATGCCTCGGAGCGCTCGTACTGCGAGGCGTGCACGAAGGCGCGGCGCGAGTGGGCGGAGGCGGCGTTCTCCGCGTTGGTGGTACTGTACCTCGCCTGCCTCACCGGAGCCTCACTGCTCGGCACGCTCACCACCCGCGGCATCGGTCTCTCGACACTGGTGGCGCTCTTCTCGGCTCGCGCGGCCTGGATTTTCGCCTCTCGCCTCGTCCCTCGCGCCGTGGCTTCACCTCTTGCGGAGAGCGCAGAGAAGGTCGCCTCATGACCGCCCTGCTCGACACGATCTTGGGACAAGACACCGCGGTCGAATCGCTCAGGCGCGCGCTCGCCGGCGGACGCACCCACCACGCGTACCTCTTCGAGGGACCCGAAGGGGTGGGCAAAGAGCGCGCGGCCTTCGGACTGGCACAGGCGCTCGTGTGCGCCGAGCCGACTGCCCGAGGGGGTGCTTGCGGGACTTGCAGCGCGTGCGTGCGCGCGGTGCCCAAAGAGTCCGAAGGTTTGGCACTCCATCCGGACGTCGTGGTGCTCGGCCGAGGGCTCTACGAGCCGGCCCAAATTGGTAGGAAGACGCCCGAGTCGAAGGAGCTTTCGATCGATCAGGTGCGCACGCTGGTGCTCGCGCGAGCGGCGTTTCCTCCGCACGAAGGGCGAGCCAAGGTCTTCGTGGTGCGTGCTGCCGACGAGCTCAGCGTGTCCGCGGCCAATGCGCTCCTGAAGACGCTCGAAGAACCGGGCAACGCGACCCACTTCATCCTGCTCACGTCGCGCAAGGCGGCGCTGCTCTCCACGATTCGCTCGCGTACGCTCGCGCTGCGCTTCGGGCCGCTCCCACCGGCCGTGGTCGAACGAATCCTACTCGCCCGAGGTGTCGAAGCAGGACTTGCGGCCAAGATCGCGGAGACGACCGACGGCAGCATGGAGAGCGCGATGCTCGCCACGGACGACGAAGCCCGAGCCGAACGAGAGACCTTCGTCGGACGAGTGAAGGCCGCCATCGAAGCCCCGGACGCCGGCGACGGCTACGCGCTCGCCGAAGAAGGAAAGAAGGGAAAAGCGGACCTCCCGGTGCTGCTCGAAGCGCTCGCGATCGCCTTCGCGAAAGACGCACGCGACGCCCTCAAAACCGGCTCCGAGCCCCCTCCGGAAGTGCATGCGAAACGCCACGAGCTCGTGATGCAAGCGCTCCGACGCCTGCGCGGGAACGGGTCGGCGCAGCTCGTGATGGAGTCGATGATGCTCGGTCTTCGCGCGCTCTGACGGCCGCTCGTGCGGCGCGCCAGGAAGCGTCAGCCGTCGAGGGTGCTCTTGCCGCTCGGAAGCACGTCGATCATGGACGACTCGAGCATGTCACCGTGCCACACGCGCGCGTGGCCTGCGTGTTGGACCACGAGCATGCGCTCGGTGCCAGGCGAGCCGTATTCGGCCACGAGCACCTCGTCGCCCACATCCGGAGCGCCCGAGCCGATGCGCCGTGCACGAAGGGGCAAGCGACGCTTGCGCTCGAACCGAACGCCCTCGTGCTCGAGGGCGGACGGAGGCTCGCTCGCCGAGACGAGGCTCTTCGCGTCCACGGGCTTAAGCCAAAAGTAGGGCGCATCCGCTTCCTTACGGACGTAGATGGCGCGGTCGTGGCCGGCGTCCGGGGCGATGAACAAGACCGAAACGGCCACGTCTTCCGAGAACACGATGCCGCCGGCGAGCCAGGCCTCGTCTCCGCCGGGCCGGGTCACTACGTCGCCGAGCTGGCAGGGAAAGCCATCCAAGTTGGTCGACGCATCGACCTTTTTGGGCGCGGGCTTCGGGGCCTCGGGAGCCTTGGCTTCCGCAACCTTGGGGCCGTCGGGAGTCTTCTTTTCGTCTTGTTCGTCGCCCTTCGGGACGAGCCCTTTGGCGATGATGCGGCCGATGGCCATGCCGCCGAGGACCAACGTAGTGGAGACGACGAAGGTGATGATCATCGGGTCCTCGCAGCGTGATCATACGCTCGCGCGCGCTCGGTCACGGTGGAAAGTGCAGCTTCGTGCGAGAGCGTCTCGGAGGTCGCGGGCAAGAGCCCCGCGATGACGGCGATCCATGTCGCCCCGGCCGAGACCACGTCGGCCGCGCGCTCGACGGTGATTCCGCCGATGGCGACGAGCGGTACGTCGCCCGCGAGCTCGGCAGCCTGACGTACCCCCTCGAGGCCGACCACCGGATCCGGATTTTCCTTGGACGTGGTGCCGTACACCGGCCCGTAGGCCACGTACGTGGGACGCTCGGCGAGGGCGCGCTCGAGCTGAGCGAGGTCGTGCGTGCTGATGCCGACCGGCGTGGCGGGAGCGATGCGCCGAACGTGCTCGACGGGTAAATCGTCTTGTCCGAGGTGCACACCGGCGCCCACCGCGAGCGCCACGTCGAGGCGATCGTTGACGTAGAACGGTACGTCCCGCGCGACCGCGACGATCTTCTCCGCGAGAGCGAGCATGGGACGAGTGGCGAGATTCTTCGCGCGCAGCTGAAGGACCGCCGCGCCCCCGGAAACGAGCGCCTCGGCGACCGCGACCGGGTCGAGCCTTCGCGCCTCGAGCGCGTCTACGTCGACCAGCGCGTAAAGCCCGGGAATCATCGGACGACCTCGTCGAGCAAGCGCACCGTGCAGTCGGGCTCGATGCGCTCGCCGTCCGGCTCGGGCGTGAGCGCCAGCAGCGCGCCTCGCGTGAGGGCGTCCCACGCCGCGTTGCTCTCGCTCGCGTGGCGATCGAGCCTGCGAAGCCGCTTTTTCTCGGTCCCCGTGTCCTTTCCGCACACGAACGCTTCGGTCTTGCCCTTGGTGCGCAAGAGCTCCGAGACCACACGCAGCTTGGCCTCGGGCCGCTCGGCGGCCAGCGTGCGGTCGTCGCGCCGGAGCACGAGGTAGCTCGAGGAAAGACCTTCCCAACGGAGCCCCGCCGCTTTGGCCACCGGCACGAGCCACGAGGGCAGATCGACGGCGAGGTCCTCGTGACACCAGTCCCCCTCCCGGGCGAGCGCAGGGCAAGGATTCACGTGCAAACAAGGGGCGAACACCGCGCGTCCCTTCGCCACCCACGCGTCTCTCAGTGCGTGCAAGTGGCGCGAGCGATCGCGCAGCGCGGGCTCGATCACGACCAGCGCGCCGCTCGGCGAGAGCTCCGAGAAGAGCGACTCGAGCAGCGCGAGGTGGCTCGCCAGCCGTGACTCTTCGGGCGACGATTCGTCGAGCTCGCTCAGCACCTGGCCCACGAGGATCACGTCGAAGGGCCCCTTGGGAGGCTTCTCACCCGCCCGAAGCTTCGCGGTGCGAGCCTCGATCACGACCGGGTCTTCCGCGGTCGCGCGGGCCAGATCGGCGGCGAGCGAGAGCGCGGCTTCGTCGGCATCGACCAAGGTCGCCGCGAGCGTTCCTCGAGCCCCGGAGGCCTCGAGCGCACGCGCGAGCCCGGTGGTCATCGCGCCGAGACCTGCGCCGAAATCGAGCACACGAAGCGGCGTTTCGCCGAGGGTGAGCAGCCCCGTCCCCACGAGCTCGCGCACGGCGCTGGCGCCCTTGGGAACGTCGCGTGGAAACGAGAACGAGAGGCGCGCGCCCAGGTGTCGGCGAGCGGCCTCGGCGACCGGCACACGCGCTTCGGGAGCTGCCCCTTCCGGCTTTCCACCACGTGGCTCGAGACGGTTGTAGAGCGACGACAGCGCACGAACCGCGTCCGCGAGCGCCGAGACGTCCCCGGATCCGGGATAGCCGCGACGCTTCGCCAGTCCATCGAGCCGAGCCCGCATCGAGTCGTCGAGCGCACGTACGAGCGAAGAAAAGGCCGCCATGCCTAGGCTCTCTACCAGGCGCGGGGCTCTCCTCGAAGCGCGAGCGCGTCGGTTCGGTGCTCTACTTCACGATCGAGATGAAACCGGCGGTCTCTTGCCTCGTGCTCACGCCCCTGGAAGGCGCCCCTGCGGACGCGGTCCACGCGCCATGGCGGGCGCTCTTCGTCCAGCGGGGCAAAGCGCCGTACGAGGGCATCTGGAGCCTCCCCGGTGGCCGCGTGGAGCCCGGCGAGACCCTCGAAGAGGCCGTGCGACGCGAGCTGCTCGAGGAAACCGGCCTCGTGCTTCCAGAACGACTCGAGCGACACGTCGAAGTCGACGTCTCGCCCTATCGCATCCAAGTCTTCGTCTGTTCACTCGCCCGCGAGTCGATCGCGGGGCTCTTCGCCGGGAGCGACGCGCGCGAGGCGCGCTTTGTCGCAGCCGACGAAATCCCTTCCCTCTTCACCACACCGGGAACCGCGAGACTCGTCCTCGAGTACCTCGCGGCCCTCCCCCATCAGAACGAGCCGCCGCCTTGAGTCGCCATCATGATGTCCTCCCAGACCGGTTGATTAAACACTCGTTCCAGTAATGCACCCCAGGTGCCAACCGATTGGCGCGAAAAAACCGCACTCCCCACGCAGAGCGTGTAACGAAGTGTTGACACATCCAAGGTCTGGCGTGTCCACATTTCGGACACATCCAACATCGCCGCAAGGTCGTTAGGCGAGTAGGCGGGGCTCCGTCGCGGTGTAGAGTGCGCGGCGATGGCCCGTATCTTCGCTTTGGCGGCCCTGCCGCTCGCGCCTCTGCTCACCGGCTGCTTCTTCACCAGCGTGGCTCCCCCGCCCTCGCAGATCCCCTCGGGGGAGCTGGCCATCGCCCGCCTCCACGAGACGCAGGCCTGCGGCAACGGGATCCGCGCCAAAGCCACCATCGATCACTTCGGCAAAGAAGGCCGCGTGCGCGGGGATTTGATGCTCTACGCGGTCGCGCCGGCGAACCTGCGCATGGATGCCGTGAGCCCTTTCGGCGCGAACCTCGCGACACTGGCGAGCGACGGAAAACGCTTCTCGCTCTTCGACGTGCGTGAAAAGCGCTTTCTGCAGGGGCCCGCGGCTCCGTGCAACATCTCGCGCCTCACGCAGGTGCCGCTGCCGGGCCACGTGCTCATCGGGCTCTTGCGCGGGCTCCCTCCGGTGCTCGTGCACCCACCGGGCGCGTCGACCATCGCGTGGAGCACCGAGGGGTTTTACGTGGTCAACGTGCGCGGCACGCGAGACGCGCGCGAAGAGCTTCGGGTCGGCGTGCATCCGGACGACTTCGCCAAGCCGTGGTCCGCTCAACGCTTGCGACTTCTCGGCGTGCGCGTCGACCAGTTCGACGGCACCCTTTACCGCGCCGAGCTCGAGGATCACAAAGCCGCCCCGATGGCCAAGCCGTGGGAAGACCCGGACGCGATCCCCGGCGAAGATGCGGGCCCCAAGCTCTCCGGGCCGGTCTGCGAAGCCGAGCTCCCGCGCAGCATCCACATGGAGCTTCCCCCCTCCAAGTCGGACGTGCTCTTCCGCTACGACGAGGTGGTGTGGAACCCGCCGCTGCCCGAGGGGATCTTCACGCAGCCCACGCCCCCGGGTCTGCCGACCACGTTCGTCGAGTGCGAGTGAGCGCTCACGAGGCAGAGCCGCTCAGACGGTGAGCTCGCCCACCGCGCTCGTCGCGAAGTAGCGGCGCAGCTCGTCGCCCGAGCCATAGCGACCGAGGCCGATCATCAGCTTGGCGATGGCGGCCTCGACCGTCATGTCGCCGCCGGAGATCGCGCCCGCGCGTGAGGCCTTCAGCGCGCCCTCGTAGCGTGTCAGGTCCACGTGACCACGCAGGCACTGCGAAACCAGCACCACGGGCACCTGGCGCTCGTTGGCCTCTTCCAGCGCCGGGATGAGCGATCCCTCGAGACACGGCAGAGTGCCCGTTCCGTACGCCTCGAGCACGAGCCCCTTTACGCCCGAGCGAATCGCGCCGAGCACGAGACGCGGGTCGAGCCCCGGAAAAACACGGACGGCGAGCACCGAGGGCTCGAGGCGGTCGTCGAGCTCGGCGAGATTTCGGGCGGCCCGCACGTGCCCGGCCACCTCGACGCCGATTCCGAGCTTCACGAGGGGCGGACAATTGGGCGAGTCGAACGCGTCGTAGTCCCACGCGTCGCGCTTGGTGCTGCGGCAACCGCGCAAGCCGCGCGAGCCGAACGCCACCACGACCTCGGGGACGGCCAAGGTCGCCACCAGAGCGGCGTCCACCAGGTTCTGCGCGGCATCCGAACGCGCCTCCGCCAGGGGCCGCTGCGCGCCGGTGAACACGACCGGACGGGGCAAGTCTCCGAGCATGAGCGACAGCGCGGTGGCCGAGTAGGCCATGGTGTCCGTGCCGTGCACCACCACGACGCCGTCGTACTTCCCGGAGCCGACCCCGGCGTGCACTTCGCGGGCGAGCACTTGCCACTTGTCCGGGCGCATGTCTGCCGAGTCGATGGCGAACACGAGCTTGGCGTCGAGCTCGGCGATACGCGCGAGCGCCGGCACCTCCGAGACGAGATCGCGCGCGAAGGCTTGCTCGAGCGTGTACGCGCCGCCTTTGCCCTCCGCCGCCGACATGAGCAGCGTCCCGCCGGTGAGGAGGACCAGAAGCTTCACGAGGCTCCTAGAACACGCGCTCGGCGACCTTGATGGTGTCGCCCGCCTGAAGAAGGATATCGCCCTGCTTGCCGTCGGTGATGGCGTCCACGCTCACCTCGACGGTGACCGTGCCCTTGCCGACCTGACGGGTAAGAATCACGTGGTTGCTGTTGGCGAGGGGGGTGAACCAGCCGGCCTGCGAGATCGCGTCCACGAGGCGGAGCGAGTCCGTATACGGGATGGTTCCCGGCTTGGCGACCTGCCCGATGACCGCGACCTTCTTCGAGTTGTACTGCTTCACCGATACGGAAACCTGCGGATCTTGCAGGATTTTCGCCGCGATGAGCTTCTTGCGAATGGTCGACGCGATGTCTTGCGGCTCCATGTTGGCGACCACGAGGCGCTCGACGTAGGGGAAGTCGATGCTGCCATCGGGGCTGACGCGGAACTCTTTGGGGAGTGTGGTCTCGCCCACTACGTGGACCTCGAACACGTCGCCCGGCCCGACCGTGGTGCTGGGCAGAGCCTGCGGGAGCTTGGTCGGAGGCGGCGGATAGGTCGAACAGCCTCCGGCGAAGAGCGCCATCGTCGTGAGCGACGTCATCGCGACGAGCGCGCGAGCGCCGAAGACACAAGCGAAGGAGCGCACGCGACGGCCCACGAAAGGCGAGCGCGCGGCACCACGAAGTAAGGCACGGTTCATTTGGGCCATTGGAAGCCTAGGCATCTTCACGCATTCACGCGAGAGCCCGAGGCCGTGGCGCTTCTCACATGAACCAGCGCACGCCGAGGAACGCCTGCACGCGGCGGTTGTTCAAGTCGAAGACTTGGTTGTTGCCGACCGGCAGCTGCACGTCGCTGATGGTTTGCTGGTAGTCGACGGTCGCGTTGACGCCGAAGCTGTCCGCGAAGCGGTACTCGCCGAAGAGCGAAGCGCCGGGGCGGAAGTTCGTGAAGCCGTTCTGGGTGCCCGGGGCGATGGTGCCCGTGCCGTCGAAGACCGGAGGGAGCGTGAGGACGTCGAAGTAGCCGTCGAGAGAGACGACCGCGCGGCCCGCGAACAGGTAGCTCAAGCGACCGTAGAACTTGTCGAGGCCGGTGTAGCTGCCGATGGTCGTGTTCTGACCACCGCCGAAGATGTACGTCGGACGATTGGCGAACGACTGCGCCGAGCCGACCTGCACGTCACGGTTGTAACCGACGGTGAGGGTCGAGATGGCCGTGGTGGCCGACGGGTCGTTGCCTGCGGTGGCCGCCCCCGTGAGGTAGAACGTGCCCTCGAGTTGGGCATTGAGGCTGTCGTACTGCGAGGTGCTGGCCGACGCGCCGTTCGCGACGAAGCTGCCCGAGTAGCCTGCCGCGGCGAGCACGGAGAGGCGGTTCGTCAGAAGACCCGTGATGCCCGCGCGCGTGTGCAGCGGGATCGCGTTGTTCAGCAGCAGCGTGGAGCGCCCCGCGTTCGGGTAATTGATGAAACTGAGCGACGTCTCGGTGAAGATCGACGTGCGCGGGCGGAACTTCCAGCGGTTCTTGAACGACAGCTCGTGCGTGAAGTTCGTGAACGCCGCGCCGTTCGTGTTCTCGTAGAGGGCGCCGTAAAACTGATAACCGAGGCGAAGGTCGAGCGTGCCGCCACCCGGGATGGCGATCACCTCGGCGCCGGCGTTGACGTCGCTTCGGTTGAACGAAGCATCGACGGCGGGAAGCGCCGACGGCTGAACGAATCGCTCGTAGCCTGCGAAGAACCCGAGTCCGATAGGACGACCGGGAAGGATATCGCCGCGGAAGAAGGCGTGAAGGTTCACGTTCCGCTGGTCGTTGACCTCGGTGCCGATGAATTCGCGGTACGAAGCCGCGACAGTGCCGCGGTAAGTGAAGCTCGGGTTCTCACCGTTCAAACGCTGCGCGCTCAGTGAGCTGACCGTGAACGAGGGGGTCACGCGGAGGACGGCGGCCTCGCGGATGGGCGAGCTCGGAGCACCGTTGAGAATGTTGGCGCCCGACACGTGGGAGCGAACGAACCAGTTCGAATCGAAGCCGATCTCAGCGCCGACGCCCGGATGGAGCTCGACGTCTCCTGCGCGGATACCGATGCCTTCCTGGTAGGTTCGGTCGCGGAGCCACGCCTGGGCGTGAGCGCTCTTCGAGGCGAAGGTCGCCGCTGCGAAGGGAATCGCAGCAAGGGCAAAGAGACGGAAGCGCCTGGCGGACCGAAGCCCACCCTTAGTTCGAAGGTCGTTCATGTTCAAATACGCGGTGAACCCGCCCGCGGGGCCCGTCCTTAACACGAGTGGGCCCAACTGCTCCCCCTCAATTTCGTTCAATCTAGCCTCGAAGGGCTACCGGTCGGCCGGCATACCCCTGCGCTAGGAAGCATCGGTCGAACCGATGCTTCCCGCCCCTCTCGCCGAATGCGAGACTCGAACGGTTACTGCGTGCAGCTCACGCACGGAGGCGGAGTCGTCAGCGGAGTGCTCGGGAAAGCGGGGTAGTTCGCTTCTTCGGGCGCGACGCCCGGGTCGATGGTGGTCTTCACTTGCGTGTCGCCCACGAACGCCGACTCTTCGCCGATGCACTGGTTCGCTTCCGAGCCGAGCTGCTCCGAGCGCTGCGCGAGAACCGCGAGCACGGTGTACTCGTGGTTGGCGGCTTCCGCATCGTTGCGGCTCACCGCGGACTTGAGCGAGTTTCCGCGCTCGGTCGCGGCGCGACTGGCGACGTCGATCTGGGAGAGCTTGTCGTTCAGACACAAGGTCTTCACGACGTCGCGCGCCTGACGAGCGGTCTGGAGCTGCTTACGAACAGCGGTCGCCTGCGCATTCATGCGCGCGATTCGACGCTGCCCTTCCGCGAGCTGCTCGGCCGGCGTGAGCTGGGTCTTCTTCTGGAAGCCAACTTGGCTGTCCGGTGCTGCAGGGCTCCCCGTTTGCGCGCCAGCGGGCGAGGCCAGATAAGCCACCACACCGACCGCAACCACCCACCTGAGACTCGACAGTAGACGCATCCCCGTCTCCTAAGTTGCGGGAGGACCCGCGTTGTCAACGATGAACTTACTCTGCAACCGTGAACAGTGTCAACGAGCGACTCGCCCTTTTCCCGACGGCGGACTTGATTCTTCTGGAGCGCTCCTGAAGGCCGTAAACCTTCGGAATCTAGGAGATATTCAGGATTCCTGCCGTACGGGTAGAGCGAGAGGCACGTTGGCTGGACGATCTTTTTTGTCGTGAAGCCCGAGGTCGAGCCCTACGTACGATGCGCGTGGCGCAAAAAGTGTTCAGCCGTTCGAAAGGAAAAAGGCTGGCTCGAGAGCCAGCCTAGTTCACGGTCCACTCGTGCCGATCTTTACTTGGCGCCCTGCTGGACGAAGGTGACCGGGATGGAGAGGGTCGAGCCGCTGCCGCCCGGTGCGCTGAACTGAGCGTTCCGAACCGCGCGAGCGATGCACTGCGCGACGCCGGCCGAGAGACCGGTGTTGCTGGAAACGTCGGCCGAGCTCACCTCACCGTTGGGTCCGACCTTGGCCGTGATGATGACCTTTCCGGACATCGACGGGTCGCTGTTCAGGCCGGTCTGGTAGCAGGCGCGAAAGCGAGGACGGAGGCCCGCAATGACGCGATCGGCATCCGAGACGGGAACGGTCGCGCTCGCACCGCCCACCTGAGCCACGCCGGTGGGGCCCGCGGTGGCGGTCTGTTGGCCTGCGCCTGCGCCGGTCCCGCTTCCCTGAGTTCCACCGCCGATACCACCTAGACCGGCCCCTTTGCCGCCGCCACCTTGAACCGGACCACCACCGCTGCCGGTGCGGAGGTCACCGCCGGTGCCGCTCACGCCCGCGCCACTGGCTGCGGCTGCCGAGAGGTCGACCGGGGGGATTTCGCCGTTACGACCGAGTGCACCCGACACCGACGAGCCGCCACCGAGGGCCGCGAGAAGTTGCATTTGCATGGCTTCGGCCTGCTGAGTGAGCGCCGCGGCTTTCGCGTCGCTGACCGAGCCGCTCTTGCCAGCGCCACCACTGGCCGCGTGCGCACCACCGCCTCCGCCCGCGGGCTTCGGCTGGGGAGCTGCGGTCGCCACGGCCGTCGACGTGGGCACCGTGTTGGTGTCGGTCGGGACCTCCGTGGGAGGCGGCGCGGGGATGTTCTTCATCATGTCGACGAGACCCGCGACCGATGCGCCCTCGCTCACGGGCGGGTCCATCCAGTCCGAGTACATGGCCCCCACGAAGCCGAAGTGCAGCATGAAGCTGAACGCGGCAATGATGGTAAGCGTCCAGTCGATCTGGTTGGCCACGCCACCCTTGACCGAGAGCGGAAGCTGCGGACGCGGCTGAACCGGCGGCGGCGCCACGAACTGGAAGAGGAACGTGGTGTCACCGACGATGACCTTGCCGCGAGCGTCTTCGGTGAGGCGAATCTGGTAAACGTTGCCGTTCTTCTTCGCCTGCCCGCGCAGCGCCGACAGATCCGTGATGCCGCTCGTGAGCGCCACGCGGCCGTTCATGCCGTCGAGGAAGTTCAGGTGGTAGTCGCTTCCGACCAGCTCGAAGAGCTTGAAGTTCGGCGGCAGGTTGGGCGCCGGAATGACGAACATCGCCTTCTCGTTCGACCCCACCGTGACCGTCGTGCGCTGCTTGATGATGCGCTCTTCGAGGACGCGGCCACCTTGCACGAGGCCGAGGCGGAGCACCTTGGGGCCGGTTTGCACCGACATGGCGCGCATCACGGCCGTCATTTGGCCGGGGCGCATCGAGGAGCTTTGGCCTGGCTGCATTCCCATCTGAGACATGTAAAGCCTTTCGGTCAGGCGGTCGGAGCGGAAGGAGAAGCGAACGTCGGCCTAAGACAACGGCACGAACACGAAGTTCCGGACAATTTCGAGTCTACAGGACGAAAGTTCGGGGGGAAGAACTTTTCGCCCTCGGAAGAGGCAGGTTCTACGCGTCAGGGGCGTCGGGGATCTCCACGGGCTCGGGCGTGGCCAAGGGCGAGGTTCGCCCTTCCCGGGCCCGGGCATCGAGGGTCTCCAATCGCTCGATGAAGGCATCGGCCGCCGAGGAACAGGCCTTGGCGGCGCGCTGGCCTCGCGCCTGGAAGGCCGCGCATCCGACCGCACCGGCGAGGCCGAACCCGGCCACGGCCATGGCTTGTCCGACGATGCCGCTCGTCACAAGCTCGGCCACTTCGCCCGAGAGCGCAGTCGGGTCGGACAGGCCTCGTCGAAGAAGAAGCGCCGCAAGCAAAAACCCGATGCTCGACGACAAGCTCGCGCACACCCGCGGCACTCGACCCCAGCGACCGAGGCGAAAATCGAGCTCGGTGAGCGCCTCGTTGAGCTCGGCTACGCGAACGCGAGGGTCTTCGGCCGCGAGCGCGCGAACCACGTCCCCTTCCCAACTCTCGCTCTCGAGAAGTCCTTCGCGCACGCGCGCCGCGCGAAGGGCGCCCGCATTCCCGCGCAGCTCTTCGACCAGGCGCTGCAGGTCGTAGCGAGTCGCGGTGTGGGCGAAAAAAACACGGCGCGCGCTTGCCACGAGACAAGCGAGCGCCACGAGTGCGGCAACGAAGGCCATCGACGAAACCCAGGAAAAACCCGGGCAATCGGCTCAGAACGGATCGCGCTGGGTCGCTTCCTCGATGCGATCGAGGAAGGGCTGACGGAGCTCGGCCAGGGTGAGCTTCGCTTGGATCTTGCTTACGTCCACCGAGGCGACCGGCTTCTGCACGCGGCCGACGATGGTGACTTCGTTGATGGTGATGACGCCCTTGCCCTGCGCCTTCGCCGAGCCGGGCATGAACGCGAGCACGAGACCGAAGCCTGCCGCGAAGAGAACCTTTTTCATCGTATCGCTCCTACCTTCAAGAGTGCGCGATCTCGAGGGAGACCGCCAGTCGGGGCTTTTGCGGCCTATTTTCCAGCATCGCCAGCGGCGCCCGCGTCTCCGGCGGGGGCGGACGGTGCGGGCGGCGGAGCAGAGGCCTGCTTGACCTCGGCTTGTTTGGCCTTGGCGCGGTTCAGGAGGTCGTCCACGTCGTCGCCCTTTTCGGTCTTGGCGCCGCGCATGGTCTTGTAAGTCTCGAACTCCTTGATGGACTGCCCGGCCTGGTCGACGGCGTTGAAGCCAGGAACGCTGGGCGCGACCAAATACAGAAGTCCCAAGTTGTAGTGCGCGATAGCGAGCGTCGAGTCGAGCGCGAGGGCCTGCTCGAGCTCGCGCTTGGCGTCCGCCGAGCGTCCGAGCAGACGGTAGCCGTCGCCTAGGTTCAGGTGCGCGGCCGCGCTTTTCGGTGCAATCTTCACTGCGCGCTCGAGCACCGGGAGAGCGTCCGCGGCGTTGCCCGCTTCGAGCTTGATGGCGCCGAGTTGAATGGCGCTCTCGACCATGTCCGGACGCTTCGCGTAGGCGGCCTCGAAGTCCGCGAGCGCGGCGGCACGGCGACCGTTCTCGCGCGAGATGAGACCGCGGATGAGATGGGCCTCGGCGTTGTCCTTGTCTCGCGGAGGGGTCGCTTGCGGCGTGCCCTGGTTGAAGCCCTCGAGGATGGCCGTGAGCGCGTACTTGGCGAGCTCCATCTTGCGCGCGCGGTAGTGGTCACGCGCGATGGTCACCATCGCCTCTTTGTGGTCCGGATTCATCCGGAGCGCGTCCTGCGCGAGCTGCTGCGCGGTGCCGTGGTCCTTCTGGATCGACTTGATCTCGGCGAGGTACGTGGTGATGCGCGCCGACTCGGGGCTCTTCGCCTTTTTCTCCGTGAGGAAGCCGTCGGCCTCGCCCACGTGTCCGGCCGCCGCGAGGCAAAGGGCGTAGGCGCCCATGGCGATCTCGTGGTCGGGCTTCAACGTGAACGCCGTGCGGTACTCGGCTTGAGCGCCCGACAGATCCCCGAGACGCTCGAGCATCACGCCCAGCGAGTAGTGCGGGGACGCAGCTTTCGGATCGGCGTTCGCGGCCTCCGAAAAGCCCTTCTTCGCGCCCTCGAAGTCGCCCTCCATCCAGGCCTTGAAGCCGCGGTCGTAGGCGTCTTTGGCCGTACCCGAGAGTCCGGACGTCCCTGCCCCATCCATCACGCCGACCTGGGCGCCGCCGTTGTCGGTGACCGCGGATCCGGGCCCGGCGTCTTTGCCGCCGAGCGGATAATTCACGGGCGGAGTGTCTCCGCACGCCATCGAGACGGCCCCCGCGAGCGCGAGGACCGAAGCGACGAGACCTGCGCTCTTCGCCAAACCGGCGAAGGGCGCGAGCGAGCGGACGGAGCGGATACGTGACGTCATGACTTCCTCGATGGAGCGGAGAACGAAGAGCTCGCGGCGACCGGGATCAGGGCGCGGCCGGGAGCGGCGAAGAGGCGCCCGAGGCCGGCGGAACGGCCGTCTGACCCGAACGCGACTGCACGTATTGGCCGTCGGTGTAGGTGAGCTTCTTCGTCTTGTCGGTCGGGTCGGTGGTGGCGGTCACGTAGGCACGCATCTTCGCTTCGCCGATGACCTCGGTGAAGTACGCGAGGCGGGCGACCGCGCGGAGGATGGCCGCGTTGCGTACGTTGAACTTGCGAGCGAGAGCGACCGAGGTCGCGTAGCGGCGGACCATGACTTCGTCGGAGCCGTTGAGCTCCTTCTCTTTCTTGGTGCGCCAGCCTTCCTTGACCGTGTCTCGGAGCTCCGCGGCTTTGTCTTCCAAGTCGGGGCGCCCGCTGTTCTCGAGCACCTTGAGCTGCTGCTCCTGCTGCGGCGTGAAGTACTTCAGCGCCGGAGGAACGAGGTTGTAGAGGCCGGTGCGGAGCGTGTCGAAGAGCGTTCCTTGACGGGCGACCATCGCGGGTAGCCACTCGGCCGAGGGATACTTTTGGATCAAGCGATCGAGCGCCTGGTCCCACTTGTCGGCTTCGGCTGCGTTGGCCTGGTAGCGGCCCTTCTTGCCCTTGCCGTCACCGACGACGTCGACGACCGCGCCTTGGTATTTGTGCTTCGCGTCGATCTCGTACTGCTCGCGGATCTGCTCGTCGACCAGCGTGAACTCGGCCTCGGCGACGTAGTCGACGAAGGGAGCGGCGAGCGCTTCGGGCTTTCCGTCGGCGCCGTTACCACCGCGCGTGCGCTGGTTCTCCCAAGCTTCGATCGTGCGCTTGAACCAGAGGTGGTAGTCCTTGTCGCCCGCGGACTTCTTCATCTTGGCGATGTTGTACGCGGCCTCGACCGTGTACTTGGAGGCCGCCGCGTTCGCGCGATAGGTCTGATAAAACGTGACCAGCGCCGCTTCCGCAGCGAGTCGGAACTGACGGTTCTGACCGGAGTCGCCGCCCTGCGCGTTCCACTGCTTGTGGTCGTAGTCGGCCATCAAGTAGTCGGCGTTCGCCTTCTCTTCGGGAGAGGGAGAGAGCTTCATGAAGGTCTTGTACGCGACGGTCATCTTGTCGCGCTGCCCCATGGCTGCGTAGAGGATCATCGCGTTCTTCGCGGCCGGCTTGCGCTTCTCGGGAGCGAAGCGCTCGTTGTTCGCGACCTTCTCGTAGGTCTCCGCGGCGCGCTGGTAGTTGAAGAACGAGTAGTAGGTCGTTCCGAGCGCGTCGTAGGCGCTGTCGAGGTAGCCGAGGCGCTCGGCGTACTTCTTCGCGTCGGGCGCGACCTTGGCCTTCGCGTCGCCCTTTTGGAGCTTCTCGAGGCGATCTTCGCTGCCGTACTCGGAGATGAACTTGTTGTAGAGCTCGATGGCCTTGTTGAACTCGCCGACCTGCTTGTAGGCGTAGGCGGCGTTCATGGCGGCCTCGGGCGCTTCGTCGCGGGCGGGAGCGGCCACGAGCGCCGCTTCGTACATGCCGGCGGCTTCGCGCCAGAGCTTGTCCTTGCCAGGTCCGGGAGGCGCGTTCTTCGCTTCCTCGAACTTGGCGCGAGCGCGCACGAACGCAGCTTCCTGCAAGGTCGGGTTCACGATGAGCCCGGCCTTGTTCTTGTCCGCTTCGCTCATCGCGCACGACTTGGCCTTCTCAGCCTCGGCGAGCTCGGTCGAGCGCTTGGCGTCACGGGTGAGGTTGCTCATCGTGATGAGCTTTTCCCACGCGCGGTAGCCGAACTCGTCCTTGCCGCAGTGCTCCTTGTACATCGGCTCGAAGCGCGCTCGCGCGAGCTCGAACTGGCCGTACAGGAAGTAGGTTTCTCCGGCGTAGAACGCGTAGTCGTTCGCGTGCTTCTGGAGGTCGAGGTTCGCGGGAACTCGGGCGACGTAGTCGTCGCGCGATTGGATGCTCTGCTGAACCACCGGCGGCACCGGATCGGCCACGACCTTGCGGGTCGAGAGGTCGGCGCTGTCGAAGCGAACTTCGTCGCGGCGCTGGATGCCTTGCGTACCCTTGGTGTCCTCGAAGCGCTGGTAGGCGAGGTCACGGTCGACGTCGCTCACGTCGACGACGAAGAAGGCCGCGTTGTCGAGGTACTTGTCGTCCTCGTTGGAGTCGCGCACGTCGACTGCCGCGGCGAGCGCGTCGTCGATCTCTTTGCGCGTGGGCTCGCCGAACTTGTCCTTCTGGAGCTTGTGGAGGACGACCTGGATACGCACCTGCTGGTGACGGGCGTCGGCCAGCCAGTAGCGGCTCTCGTAGGCGTCGGGGGCGTTCTCTTCCTGCTGGAGGTAGCCGTCCCAGCCGATCGCGGCAAGCTTGTATTCTGCATATGCTCGCGTGAGCAGGTCGAGCTGGCGTCCGGCGTCGCCGGTCTCGCCGGCCGCGACGAGCGAGGCCTTGCCGTTGTTCGTGTGCTGAGCGGCCGCCTGACGGAGACCACCGCGCACGAGACGCTCCGCGTTCTGAATCGCGGCGGGGTTGTCTTTGTTCGCGTCGACCCAGGGCTTGTTGCCGACGTAGTTGGCGAGTGCGGTGCGGGCTTCGAGGGCCTTCTGCGAGGCCGCTTCGTGCTCGGGCGTGCCCTGCTTTTTGCTGAGCGCGAGCTGGTCGTAGGTCTCCGCGAGGCCGTTCTGGACGTCCGGCGCGGTGGGGTCCATGGGCCACTTCTGGAGCATGGCCGTATAGACTTCGATCGCGTTGTTGAACTGGTTCAAGCTGCGGAACTCGGCCGCGAGCGCGCGATAGATCTCGATCGTCCAGGGTTTGTCCTGGGGGATGAGGTTCGGGTCGCGTACGCGATCGACCGCCACGTGGAGCTTACGCTCGGCGACTTCGGGGCGCGGCTCGGTGTCGACGATGTCCGGGCGCTGGATGTACGGGTCGTCGGGGCCGGGGCCCTCGAAGTCAACGTTGGTGAGCGAGCCCGCGATGTACGTGTAGGCCTCGCCGCGGAAGTCCGCGCCGGTATCACCGGTGAGCTTTTGCTGCTCGTCGGTGTAGTTGAGGAGCTTCACGAACTCCTTGGTGGCCTGCTCGTAGCGCTGCTGCTTGAAGAGGGTCCACGAGTACTTGTAGAGCGACACGCCGAAGAGCGGCGGCTTCTTGTACTTCATGGCGCGCGTGTAGGCGCTGGCCGCACGGTTGTAGCCGTAGACGCTTGCGGGCTCGTCGCGCACGTACCCGCTGCCCTGATCGAGCTGGTCGAACTCCCAGTTTCCGATCTGCCACCAGATTTCGGCCACGTACTTCGGCTCGTCGCCGGGAAGCACGTTCGGCTGCGAGAGGTACTGGCACGAAGCCGGGAAGACCTCAGTGTATTTGGTGTCCGCGCCGCCCTTCTTCAGGCTCTTCGGGTCGCGGTTGGTGTTCCGCCACGCGGCCCAGTAGGTCTCGTCGTGGTCTTGGGGCATCGGCGTGATGCTGTCACGCTCGGGATGCTTGGGGTCGGGAGGCGTCGGGTACGGGTACTTGTCGTGGCACACGAGCGAGCGCCAAACCTGCTGGCCTTCGTCGGTGCGGCCCGAGTCCACGTACGCGTGACCGAGGAAGTAGTAAACGCCCGCAAGCTCTCGGTATTTCGGGAACTCGACGATGATGCGTTTGTAGAGCGCGATGGCATCCTTGAGGCCGACTTCGAGCGGTTCGGGTGCGTCCTCGGCGCGGGCTCGCTCTTCGTAGAGAGCGGCGAGACGGTACATGGCGTCGGGAGTGGCCTCGGGCTGAGCGCGCGAGCCCTGGTAGCGCTCGATGAACTCCTGAAGGCGCTTGATCGCGGTGTCGCGGGCCTTACGAAGCTCCACCTTTTCGATCGCGATTTCGCCGTCGAGACCGGCCAAGATTTCCTTCTTCTTGGTCTCGTAGTGCAGGCGAATGATCGAGGTGACCGCGTCGCGGTAGTCCTTGGCGCCCTTCTCGTAGGCGCCCATTTGACCGCGCATCTGCTCGAGCGCAGCGAGCTGCGCCGGCGTGGGAGGCGGCGGCGGCGGGGCCATCTTGCGCGACGTGGCGGTGGCCGTGGGCGCGGTCTGCATGCCCTGGATTTGATCGGGTGCGCCAGTCGGGAGCGGTGCGCCCGCATCTCCGGAGGCCGTGACTCCCGCGTCTCCGGCGGAAGCGGGGCCCGCGTCCGGTCCGGCGCCTGCATCGCCCTTGGTGGCGGCCGGCTGCGCGGCTCCCGAGCCCACGTAGAGCGCGAAGCCTCCCATGGTCAGCAGACCGAGGGTCGTACGTTTCAAGAGGTTCTTCATCGTCGAGTCCCCACGCGGAGAGTGCGGTGTTGGGCCCGGCCCGGCCGAGCCGAGCGCCTCGGGGTCTCCGTCTCGACGTGTCCACCGAGAACGGGGACGACGTCGAAAGCGGGGACCGCGGCGCTCCTAAGGTGAATCACTTGAGCGGCTTGCCTGCCGTGTCGCCGGAGTCGTCGAGGACCTCGCGGAGCTCCTCGTCGAGCAAGGTCTCTTGCTTGGCGCGCTCGGTCTGCAGCGTGTGAACGCGCTCGAGCTCCTCTTCACGGACCTCCCACGCTTGTTCGGTGATGCCGACGTCGGCGCGGAGCACGATGTTGCGGAGCTTGTCGCGCACGATCTCGAAGTTGCGCTTCGCGACCAGGCCCACGAGATCCTGCGCTTCGTTGTCGAGTGCGCCGAGCTGCATATTGTAGCCGTCGATCTTGACGCGTTCGGCTTCGATCTTCTCTTTGATCGCGCCCACGCGAGCGGCCACCTGCGACTCGAGCTGCGCGAACGCCGCGGTGAGGCGGTCTTCGGTGGCGCGAGCCTGAGCGAGCAAGGGTGTCACCTGCGCCGCGTACGCGGCCGCGCCGGGTCCCGCCTGTCCTTGGGCCGCGAGGCGGAGCTCACGGTCGAGGAAGTCGCGGAACTGCTGCCGGGCGAGCGCGTCGTTCTGGTAGCGCGCGTCTCCGAGACCGACCTGGAGACGGCCGGCTTCGATCATGCGCCGCGTCTCGGCGATCTCTTCGCGACGCTTCTTGAGCTCGCGTTCGTTCGCCTCGAGCTCGTCGTCGAAGCGCTTGGCGCTCGCCGGGTCACGGGTGACCCCGCGCTGCGCGTCTTCCTTGAGCACGCGACGCAGGCCGTTCACCGTGGCTTGCAGGTAGTCGACCTCCACGCCACGACGGGTGAGCTCTTGGGAGAGCTTGTTCCACTGCCGCTGACCGTCGTAGTCGCGTTCGGCGAACTCACCCGAGGTGGTCGGGAGAGCGCCGATCATGCCCATCAGCTGACGACGCTGGTTGCGTACGTCACCGATTTCGCCACCGAGCGTGCTCGGCTCTTCGCTGTCGAGCTCTTTGGCGAGCGCGAGGCGGGCGCGCGAGATGCGGTTCAAGAGCCCGAGCGCCTGCTCTTCACCGGCCGCGATTTCCGGAAACGCGCGAACGCGGTTCGACGCGCCGAGAATGGCGCCGAGCTTGTCGATGAGCACGTACGACTGGCGAATCAGCGTCTTGCACTGGTTCACGTCGTCGATGACGCGGAAGGCAGCCGGGCCGTCTTCGGCTTCGCGTGCCCAGCGCACGGCGAGCGGAGGGAGCTCGTCGTTCTGGTCGAGGATGTCGAGCTGCTGGGCTGCGAGACGCTCGTAGAACTTGCGCGGGTCCTTGGTGCCGTCGAGGAACGCCTCGACCTTGGCGCGCATGGGCTCGAACTGGTCGCGTACGCCCTGGTAGAGCTCGAGCGATTTGTCGAACGAACCCGCGCGGAGCAAGAGGTCCGCGCGAAGCAGCGTTCCGTCGCCGACGAGCGGAGAGCCCGGGTCGGACACCTGGAGCACTTCGAGTGCACGCTCGGCGCGCTGCACGTCGCCGAGGCGCACGTACACCCACGCGAGCTCGTACAGCATGGTGTCGAACTCGGGAGAACCACGGCCGACCTTCGCGTAGGCCTCGCTCGCCTGCTGGTAATTCTCCATCTCGTAGAAGAGCCGACCGATGGCCATCCACGAGAGGTCGATCACGTGACGGTGCTCGTCCGAATCCGGAGCAAGCTCGGTCACTTGGCGGAAGGCGTCGATGGCCGCCTTGTAGTTCTTCGCAGGTGTCCGGACGTTGTCGGTGGTGGGCTGCGTCTGGGGGGTCGTGCGCATGGCGACGAGGCCCAAGAAGTAGCGTGCCTGGTGGGCGTACCCGTTCCCCGTGCCGACCGACTGGAAGGCCTGCGTGGCGTTCGCGTAGTCCTTGCGCGCGTAGTACGCCTTGCCCTTCGCGTAGTAGAGCGCCGCGTCGACCTGGGCCGGAGGCACCATGTTGAGCTTGGCGAACACTTCGTCCAGACCGGCGAGGTCACCGGTGCGGAGGGACACGTCGACGAGGCGAGCGAGCGCCTTGCCGAAGTAGGGCTGGAAGCGAGGCTCGGTTCCGCGAGCGACCACCGCGCGGTAGTCACGGCGGGCCGAAAGGTACTCTTTCGCGGCGTAGAAGGTCTCTCCACGAAGCCAGAGGGCATCCGGGTAAGACGCGGTGTCCGGGAACTCTTCGAGGATCTCGCCGAACACCACGCTCGCGCGTGCGTAGTCCTTCGAGCGGAAGAGAAGCTCGCCGTTGGCGACGCGCTGCTCGGCCGTGAGACGAGCGCCCTTCGAGCGATCCACGGCTTGCTGCACGCTGCCCGACTCGTGATCGACGCTGGCGATCTCGCTCTGCGCGGTGCGGACCGCGGCGGAGTCGGCCTGGGCGAAGCTGGACCACGCCAGCATGGCGGGCACGATCAGCGCCGCGCTCCGCATCCCCCGGAG
Source organism: Polyangiaceae bacterium (assembly GCA_965225775.1). Classification (GTDB taxonomy): domain Bacteria; phylum Myxococcota_A; class Polyangia; order Polyangiales; family Polyangiaceae; genus JAAFHV01. The sequence continues at coordinate 2,353,416 of OZ245328.1, forward strand.
CCCGAGCGGTCGACGCTTCGGGGAGCTCACTACTTTCCTCCGCCGATGGAGAGCGAACCGCCCACGCCACTCGACGAGGGGGTCACGCTCACGCCGCCGCCACCGGCCTTGGGCGCTGCGGTCGACGGGGCCGATCCGAGCGGCTGGATCTTCTCGTTCCACTCGAACTGCGGGCGCTGCTCGAGCGGAGTGGTCACGCCGCCCTTCTCGAGCGAGGTGCCGGTGACCACGATCGACTTACCCTCGACCACCGTGAACGAGTGGGCGTTGCGCACGTCGAATTTGTAACCGCGCAGGTAGGTAAACACGCCGTAGCCGTTGCCCTGGAACTGGAGCACCGCCTGGACCATGTGGTCGCCCGGGGGCATCGAGCCGGAGAAGAGCGGGATTTCCTTTTGGTCGGCGAGAACGCCGGTTTCATCCTGGCGGTTGTACTGGACGGCGCCGTCGATGATGAACGCGGCCTTCACGAGGCGGAACGCGCTCGACATCTCGTTGCGGAAGATGATCTCGGCGCGCGAGCCCGCGGCGCCGCCGGTCAGGATGGTGTCCGACAGAAGCGAGAGGCGTGTGTGGCTGCGGCGAATCTGGTCCTTGAGCTCGTCGACACGGGCCTCGAGGTCACGGAGGCGAACCGAGTAGGTGGCGCCATCGGCTTGGGTCGGGATCGGTACGGCAGGACCGGAGCTGGCCGCGGAGGGCGAAGCGGTCGGAGCCGAGCCCGAGGCCGCAGCGGGCGTCGCAGAAGACGCAGCGGACGGAGCTGGCGCTGCCGAAGCGGAGCCCGAGGCGGAGGCCGCGGTCTTCGCGGTGGCCTTGGGCGCAGCCTTGGGGGTCTGAGCGAGAGCGGTCACGGACACGCCAACGGCGAGGAAGAAAGCCAGCCCAATCACTTGACGTCGCATCGCGTGCTCCCCTTGCCGCCCGCTGACGGGCGGAAAAAACTCGAACCCCGAATCCCGAATCAAGAACACGTGCTCGATTCGGCACGTGTCCCAAAGAAGTCGATCCCACTGCGCCCGGAGGCCTATGACCGTGTGCAATCGTTCGAGTCGGTGACGCATACGCTTCGCCGAAACGCCCGATGACGAGCGCAGTCTAGTCGGGCTGCAAGGGGCAAGGCAACCGCGGATCGCAGCGGATTCCCGGCGGCCACTATCCGTAAAGGGCTTTTCGGGAACGAAAGGTCTCGGTGTCGGGACGAGGTGGAAGGTCTCACGCGTAGCTCCGTTCGCACTCGAACGACCAAATGTCTGGGGGTTTCGATGGTTTCGAGCGAGCAAGCCTTGCCGACACGGCAGGACGACGATCTTCGGTGGCCGACGGAACGCGTGTCCGCCCGCCGCCCGCATTTGTTATGGTGCGGCTCTGCTCAGGCGGGGCATCTCGGAGCAAAAAGAACTTTGGCTGCGCTCACGCGTCTCCTCCCCCAAGAAAATGAACCGATGGGTGTCCGGCAGAGCCGAGACTCCCGAAGGTCGAGGTGCGAGCGCGGCCCGGGTCTCCTGGAAGCGCGCTCGCCTCGCACCTCGGGAGGTCTCTCGTGACGACCGACAGCGACGAGACGCTCGTCGCCCGGTTCCAGTCCGGGGACCGATCGGCGTTCACCCAGCTCGTTCGACGGCACCAGGGGCCGCTCTACCACTTCGCGTTCCGTCAGCTGCGCAGCCAGCCCGCCGCGGAAGACGTGGTGCAAGAGGCCTTCGTGCGGGTGGTGCAAAATGCCGCGGACTTCAAGAACGAGGCGCGCTTCACCACCTGGGTCTACACGATCACGCGCAACCTCTGCATCGATCAGCTCCGCAAACGGGCGCACCGGAAGCATCCGTCACTCGACGAGTCCCGCGGCGAAGAGCGCGATGGCCGGACCTTGGGCGAGCTCGTCGCCGACAAGAAGGCCGACGTGGAGCGCCAAGCGGTGAGCATCGAAATGCAGGAGCAGATCGCCCGTGCGGTGGAGAAACTGCCCGACGACCAGCGCGAGGTTTTTCTCATGCGGGAGGTCTCGAACCTGCCGTTCAAGGAGATCGCCGAGATCACCGGCGTCCCGGAAAACACCGTCAAGAGCCGCATGCGCTACGCGCTCGAGCGGCTTCAAGAGGCGCTCGGCGCCTACGAAGAATACGCCCGTGCACTCCGCTGAAGGCGTGCGCACACTGAGTTAGAGAACCGACCGGAACCCCCATGGACTGCGAGAAGTACGACTCCCTGATCATCGACGAGCTCTACGAAGAGCTCGACGAGCTGACGAGCGCCGCGATGAAGCGGCACGCGTCGGGGTGTCCGCGGTGCGCCTCCAAGATGTTGGGGCTGAAGACGACTCGGGAGCTCTCGAAGCTCGCCGAGCCGGATTTCCCGCCCGGTCTCGAAGAACGCATCCTGTCCGCCGCAAGGGAGGCCGAAAAGGTCGTTCCCATCGGGCGGAGCCGGCTGTCGCGTGCAGTGTCCTTCGCCGGAACGTGGGCCATGCGTCCGCAGACGGCGATGGCGGCCCTCTTTCTCTTGATGATCGGGTCGAGCGCCGTGCTTTTGCGCTCCCGTCAGCCCAAGGAGTCGGCGGCCCTGACCGTCACCCAAGAAGGTGCACCTTCACCGACGGCGGCGGCCGACGAGCACGAAGAAAGCAAGAGCGCGTTCGGAGGCTCGAATGCCCACGGGGCAGTCGCGGCGGCGCCGCCTGCCGTTGCCGCAAGCGCGGCGCTACCGGCGCAGCTCGCACTCGCCGAGCCTCGTGGCGCTTCGGCCGGGAAGGCCGAGCTCGACGACCCTTCTGCCGTTCCTCGCGATGCCAAAGAAGCCAAGAAGGACAAGGACGACCTCGGTCGAGCCGGTCCCGGGAGCGGCTCGGCGGGCACGCTCGCACTCGGTGGTGGAGCTTCGAATGGCTACGCGCCCAGCCAGGAGGCGCCGGCGACTCCGCCCGCAGCCCCCATGGCCGCGGCGAAGGGGGCGGAACAGAACCAAGCCCGAGCACGAGATGGGTCCGGAGATGCCTTCGCTGCGGGCATGGCCGCCTACCAAGCGCGTCAGTATGCCGACGCCACCCGCAAGCTCGACGACGCCGCGGGCCAGGGAAATCCGGCAGCCGCGCTGTGGGCAGCACGATCGGTGCGCGAGGGTTCGGGGTGCGCCGCCGCGGTGGGGCGATTCAACGCGGTCGCCGCGAAGGGCGGGTCGACCGGAGCCGATGCGATGTTCGATGCGGCCCGCTGCTACGATTCCCTCGGAGATCGCAACGCTGCGAAGGCGCGCTACACGGCGCTGCTCTCGAATCCCACCTATGGCGCTCGAGCCCAGGCCGCCCTCGACTCCTCTTCCGAGATGGCGTCACGAAAGGCGTCTGCGCCTTCGTCGTCGGCCAATGGTGACCAGCAACAGGGAGCGAGCACGGGTGGCGCGCGCGCGGCCCCGTCGAAGAACGCCGCACCGAAACCAGCGGCCGCTCCTCCCTCGACGATCGACCGGGCGAACGCCCTGTAGCTCGCGCCTCGCGCCGGTTCGAGGCCGCCACGACTCTTCCCTCGGTGCCTTCGTGAAACCGTCGACTTTTCCACGTGCTCTTCGGTTCGCATGAACGACGACGCCGATTTTCGCGGGCGTGAGCTCGAGATAAGCGAGGTCGATCACCGGGCCCTGGCCTCGACGGCCTCACTCCGTGAACGGCTCGGCGCTGCGACGGAGCTCGACAACGACGTGCTGTACCTGGCCGCCGCATTAGGCAGGCTCTTGGCGCAGGAAGGTGCCTCTCCTACCCTGGCAGCGACCGTGCTCGAGGGGCTCTCGGGGCTCCCGAATGCAGCGGTGCTGCGCGCGACCCTCTTCGAGGCCTTCGTCGCGACCTCGCGCGAGCATTGGTCGGCGTCCGCGCGCTCCGCATGGGAGTTCCCAGGGTGTGCCGTAGAAATCGGCGACGGTGTGTTCGCCGTGGTGGCCGGGCTCGACGACGACGAGACCGAGCTTTCGGAATGGGCGGACCGGGTAGCTTCGCGGCTGCTCAAGGCCAAAGCGCGGGACGTCGTGCTCTCCGGACGTAATCTTGCCCGAACGAAGCTCATGGAATCGCTCGGCCTGATCGGCATCCCATGTCGGACGAGTGCGCCCGGAAGCACGAAGCGCTGGCGCTGGCCCTGGGAGAAGTGAAGACGCGGTTTGCCGGTCTCGAAATCCCGGCTACCGTGCGCGCGACATGCTGGTTTCTTCTCGACCTCGCACGCTTTTCGGCACGCTCTCTCGCCTCGGGCTCGCCGGAGCCGTGGTTCGGCTGGTCGTCGCGTGCGCTTCGGACGAAAACCCGGCCGACGTCTCGCTGGTTACGAACTTCGTCGCCCCGAAGAGCCTGCTCGACACGGCCACCAAACTCACGCTCACGGTCTACGACGCGAGCGAGACGGTCACGTGCGATGTGGCGAAGGGCTCGACCACCGCGAAAGACGACACGCCCAAGCTGGCTACGCGTGACCTCACGAACGCGGGATGTGCTGCGGGCGTACGTTTCTGCGGGGACTTGCGCATCACCCGCGCGGAGACCGATCGCGTGTTCGTCGCCGCGGCGTTCGACGCCACGAACGAGCGCATCGCCCAGGGTTGCGCCACCGCCAAGGTGAACGCAGAAGCCGTTCCACTCGACATCAAGATGGTGCGAGCGATCGCGCCGTCCATGTGCGGCAACGGCGTGATCGAGGGGCTGGAGCAGTGCGATCCGCCGACGAGCGCGACCTGCACCGCCACCTGCAAGACCGACGAGACCCAGCTCTCGCTCGGCTCCACGGCCGGCAACACCAAGACCGGCGGAGTGAACGAAAAGAGCGACACCTCGCTCCTCTGGCCGGAAGGCGACACGAGCCGATTCTTCGCGTTTTTCACCGACAAATCGAGCGGCAAGACCGACGTCGGCATGCGCGTTCTCGATGCTTCGTTCGCGCCCGTCACGAGCCCCGCTGCCGCCGCCGCGGGCTTCGTCTTTCTGCCCAACGGGCAACTCCCGCCCGCCCCCTTCGCGCGCGCCCAGAGCCTCGCCAAAGGAACCGTGCTGGGAAACAAAGTGTGGGTGGCGTTCCAAGGAGACGCGGCGCAAACCGAGCAAGGCACGGACATTCTCGTACGCTCCATCGACTCTTCGCTCGCGGCCGGCGAAGCCAACGCGATCGGCATCAACGGGCCGAACGGTAGCGGCGAGACCGGACCGCAAACGTTCCCGAGCTTGGCGGCGGGCACCAACGGAAAGCTCTTCGTGGCCTGGCAAGACGAGAGCGGCGGACCGGGCAGCGGTCGCATTTTCGGCCGTACGTTCACGCCGCCCAACGTGCTCGGAAATCAGCAAGAGCTCTCGACGGGCACGTCGAACGCTCGTCCTCGAGTCGCCGCCTTGCCCTCCGGGTTCGCCATCGTGTGGGAGAGCGGCGGCGACGTGAAGCTTCGTGTGGTGAGCGGAGACGGGACTCCCGCCGGCGGAGAGAGCGTCGTCAACGAGAAGGCCGCAGGTGTGCAGGAGCGACCTCAGATCGCCTCGCTCGCCGACGGTCGCTTCGCGGTGGTCTGGGCGGACAAGTCGAGCGGCAACGCGGACGTGGTGTACCAGCGCTTTACGGCGCAAGTGGTCAAGATCGCAGGAGATCAAGCCGCTCCGCTGAACGACCTCGTCAAGGACGGAGACCAGACCGCGCCGAGCATCGCCGGGACGTCCGCGCGCGCGGGCGTCTACTTGGTCGCGTGGGCGGACGAGCCTCGTGGCGATATCCGTGCTCGCTACACACGTCTCGCGGAGGGGTTCCCGTTCAACCCGGTGGACGGCTCGGACAGCGAGTTCTCGGTGGGCGTGAAGACCGCCCGAAAGCGCTCGGCACCGTCGGTCGCCATCGGCGGAAAAGAGCCGTTCGCCGCCATCGCTTGGGAAGATCAGAGCGCGTCGGGCGCTGGCATCTACGCACGCCGCCTCCCGGTTCCCGCGAAGTAGGAGCGAAGGCGCGCGGCAATAAAAACGAAGCCCGGGACCGCGAGGTGCCCGGGCTTCTCCGTTTCGATCGAACCTCCCGCTACTGGACGGAGAGCGAGCCGGCCACCACGCGGTTGTCGCCGTCGTGCGGACCGCTCTTCACCTTGAGGCGGGTCTCACCCGAGTAGAGGCCGAAGTAGATGGTGTACGTACCTTGGGTGAAGTTCGGCTCGAGCGTGAACTCGTGGTCGTCCACGATGTAGTCGCCCGGGTTCCACATGGACAGCGGGTACTTGCCTTCGGCAAGCTTGTGATCGCCGTTGTGGCGGCGCCGGTAGCCGTCGACGTGGATGAAGCCTTCCCACTCGGTGGTGAGCGGAGCGAGCACCTTGAAGTAGGTGCGCATGTGGTACTTGCGACCCGGTCCGACGGCGTCGACCAGCTTGCCGCGCTCGTCGGCGATGTCGATGCCGAGAACTTGGAGCTTGTCCTCCATGTTCACGTCGAGGGGACGCTGGGGCTTGGGCGGCGCGGACAGAAGGATCTTGTCGAGCGGGCTCTGACTGGTCTCGCCGGACTCGATCGCGGACGAAACGAGCACGATTTGGCTCGAACGACCGTCGAGCACGGGCACGTTCTTTCCGCTCGTCGCGCGGTAGAGCTGGTTCAATCGGGCGAGCTGATCGGTGCGCACGGAGAGGAAGCGTCGACCTCCGGACGTGCCGCCCATGAGCCACCCGTAGGCCGACTGCGGATCGTTGAAGAGCAGCGGCTGGCCACCCGCGTAGTAGGCCGCCGTGCGCCCCCCGACGCCGAGAAGCGCGAGCGGCTCGTCGGACTTTTTGTAGCGGCGGTAGCTCTCGAACACTTCCTTCGGAGAGAGCTGGTTGGCGAGCGTCGGGAAATAGTCGACCGACAGCACGAGCCCCATCAGCGTGCCGAAGAGCACGAGGAAGGCCGCGCGACTTCCCTTGAGAAGGTCTCCCACGACACCGAGGGCGAGGAACGCTGCCACTCCGGAGGGAAGCGCGAGCGCGCCCGCGACCAATGGACGGAAACCGGCTTTGGTGAGGCCGACGAAGGTGACCGCTGGGATCTGGAGGAAAAGAAGCGGCGCGAGAATGCCGAGCGAGGCGGCCGACTGAGCCTCTTCGGGGGTGTTTTTGCCACTCAGCACGACCTTGGAGAGGGCCGTCCACGAGGGCGTCACTCCTGGACCACCGCGGAGCTTGGCGACCAGGGCCTCGAAGGGCTCGAACCCACGCGTGAAACGCACGCGGCCCTCGGTTCGCGGACCCGAGAAGGCCCAGAGCCAGACGTCGCACCAGAAGAGCAAACCGAAGACGATGGCAGGCGGACCAATCGCCGCCTTCCACCACGCGCCGACGGCCACCTCGCGGACCTGGAGCGGCACGCTCGTGATCCACTTCGAGTGGTTACGCGTGCCGAACCAAACGGCGAGGCCCGAGAGCGACGTGCCTGCCACGATGGCGAAGTAGGCGAGCACGAGGAAGCCGTCCCATGCGTCGCGGATGGCCGTGAGGACGTCGACGTAGGTCTTCGGATCGAAGGGCTTTCGTTTGGCGTCGCGCTCGACCCAGGTCAAAAACGAGATGCCCGCGAAGCCCATGAGGACCACGTTCCACAAGGCGAGGGACTTGTCCTTGAAGGAGTCCGGGAACGGAACGGCCTGCGCGATGGCGTAGGCTTGGTAGGCCTTCTCCGGCAGGTTGTGGAAGTCGTGGTGGAAGAGGCCGAGCAGCACCATGGTGCCGACGCCCACCGCGATGGACGAGTGCGCGCCGCGCTCGTAGTCGCGCAGGGCGATTCCGACCGCGGCGGCGAGCAGCGCGGGGGCCGAGAAGGCCACGAGGTCGACCCGAGCGGCGAGCACGCCGTGAGCAGCGAGCGCGGCCGACGCCCCGAGCACGATGACCATGCGCGCCGTGCTCTCACGAGACAATGCGACCGAGCTGCGGCCCTTCGGGGCGATGAAGAGGCGTCCGACGGCGAACGGAACGAACGCGCCCCAGGGAGCGAGAGCGTGCGAAAGGTGGCCGATGACGAAGTCGAAGGTGGGGTACTTGGACGGCGCGCGGAGGGTGGCGCCGATCCACGGGTTCATGTCGACCGGAACGGGATCGGCCGAGAGCGCGCCCCAAACCTTGTAAAATGCAACGAGCGCGACGAGCCCGCAGAACACGCCGACCGCGTGAGCGAGGCCGTCGAGCTTCCGCTCCGCGCCGACCAAAACACCCCACGCGCACGCGACAGCCGCGGTGGGCACGAGCACACCGACCAGCGCGCCTCGGCTGTAGAAACCGGCGACGAGGCCGACGAGGCCGAGCGCGAGCCACGGAAGACGAACCTTGTATGCAGGAGCGCCGTCGTCGTCGACGCCGAACGCGGCCACCGCGAGGCCGCCGAAGCTCATGGCGAGCGCGGCCATGGTGACGATGTCGCCGAGCATCGTGCGGGCCTGCACGAAGTAGAGCGGCATGGTCAACAGCGCGATGGCGGAGAAGACGCCCGCCCGTCGATCGACGAGACGCGCGACGAAGCCGTAGGTGACGACCGCGCCGATGAGGCCCCAAAGCGCGAGCGGTGCGCGCCCGGCCCATTCGGTGAGACCGAAAAAGGAGAATCCGAGGGCAATCGACGTGAAAGGCAGCTGCGGCCGCCCCAGGTCGTTGAGGTGCGGGAGCGAGTTGTCCGCGCCTTCCAGGGCGAGGTTCGAGGCGCCGTGGAGCTTGTAGGCGATACGCCGGGAGAGGTCGGCGACGTTGAGCTCGTACGGATCCCAGATGCCGGCCTTCGTGAGCGGCGGAAGCACGAACAAGATGAGAATCGACGCCGCGACGACCACGAGCAGCGGGACGAGCCACGTCTTCGCATCGTCGACCGAGGCCACCTCGGTCGGGGGCTCTTCGGGCTTGGGTTCCGACGATTCGCCCGTTTTTTCCGCATCCTCCGTCACGCTCGACGTCGCGGCGCTCGACTCGGCGACGGCTTCACCCTCGCCTTCGTGCTCGACGGACGAGTCCGGGGAGGCGGAGCTGGTCGCGTCCGACGAATCCGAAGACGTGGGTTCGGACGAGGGAGATTCGGCGAGGGGTCCCTCGGCGGGCGTTTCGTCTGCGGGCTTTTGGGAATCGGATGCCATGAAGCTGCCAGGGAAGCGATCTTGTAGGCCAAGTCGCGCACCCCGACCGAAAGCCGAGGAGGCGCGAGAGGGTCATACCGAGAGGCGAGACTCGAAGCAACCGCGCTCTTCGTCGGCTTTCGGGCTTCGGACCAGCGGCGCACGTGCTAGAGGGCCTCGGCCATGGCGGAGTCGCGCAAGGGATCGAACGTAGGAGCGGAGAAGCCGCGCAAGGCTGCGCGAGCGAAGGCGCCTGCACGACGTGCGGGAACCGTGGCGCTCGTGGGACGGCCCAACGTGGGCAAGAGCACGCTTCTGAACGCGCTGCTCGGCGAACGTCTCGCCATCACCAGCGCCAAACCGCAGACCACGCGCGACCGCATCGCCGGCATTTTAACCAAGGAAAACGAGCAGTTCGTCTTCCTGGACACGCCCGGTGTGCACGCCGCCAAGAACAAGCTCGGCACGCGCATGAATCAGCTGGCCGAAGAGGCCGCGCGCGATGCGGACGTGGTGGTCTTCCTGGTGGAGCTGACGAGCCCGCCCAAGGCGACCTTGTCGCGCGAAGACCTGGCCGTCTTGTCCAAGGTCCCGGCCGACAAGAAGGTACTCTTGGTCCTCAACAAGGTGGACCGCGTCAAGAAGAAGGAAGAGCTCTTCCCGGTGCTCGAGGCATACGCCAAAGTGCGCGATTTTGCGGCGATCGTGCCGCTATCGGCGCGCAAGGTCGACGGCGGTGAGCGGGTGCTCGCCGAGCTCGGACCTCTCCTTCCCGAAGGCGACTTTCTCTATCCGGAAGACGAGATCTCCGACAAACCCGTGCGCTTTTTCGTGGCCGAGTACGTGCGCGAGCAGCTGCTCAAGCTGACCCACGACGAGGTTCCGCACGGCGTGGCGGTCGAGGTCGAGAGCTTCGACGAGGGCCTTCGAGTGCCCCGCATCCAGGTGGTCGTCCACGTGGACAAAGACTCCCACAAGGGCATCGTGCTCGGCGAAAAAGGCCGGCTGATGAAAGAGGTCGGATCGGGAGCGAGGGCACGTGTGGAGGCCCTCCTCGGGCGCCAGGTGCACCTCGCGGTGCACGTGCGCACGACCCCCGGCTGGTACGAGAGCGACGCCAAGCTGAACGAGCTCGGCTACGCGAAGACGTCGGGTACCCGACGCGAGGACAAGCGATGACGAAGCATTTCAAGCCGCGGCCGGACCGCGGTGTTCCGGGCGGCATTTCGGGCCTGCCCATCGTGGCGGTGGTCGGACGACCCAACGTGGGAAAGTCGACCCTGTTCAACCGTTTGGCGCGCAAAAAGCTCGCGATCGTGCACGACGAGCCGGGTGTCACCCGTGACCGCCACTACGCGGACACGTCGGCCTTCGGGCGCGACTACACCCTGGTCGACACGGGCGGCTTCGACCCCGAGGACGACGACCCGATGCGCGCCGGTATCGCGCGGCACGTGAAGGCCGCCATCGCCGAGGCCGACGTGGTCATCTTCGTCACCGACGCGCAGCTTCCGCTCACGGCGGCCGACAAAGCGGCCATCGCGCTGCTTCGTCGCTCCTCGAAGCCGGTCTTCTACGCCGCCAACAAGGCCGACTCGCCGCGCGGCGACGCCGACGCGTTCGAGCTCTACCGGCACGGCGTGAAGAAAGTCTACCCGGTGAGCGCGCTTCACGGCCGCGGCTTGGCGGACCTCGAAGGCGACGTAGTGGCCGCGTTCGGTGAGCGCGCCGCCCCCGAAGAAGCCGACGCGCTCACGCGCATCTCGCTGGTCGGGCGACCCAACGCCGGCAAATCCAGCCTCATGAACCGCTTGCTCGGCGAAGACCGCATGCTGGTCGACGACAAGCCAGGCACCACGCGTGACGCCATCGACGCGGTGGTCGAGCACGACGGCGAGCACTACGTGTTCGTCGACACGGCCGGTATCCGCAAGAAGGGCAAGGTCTTCAAGGCCGAAGACGAGGTCGAGTCGATGAGCGTGCTCTCGTCGATTCGCAGCATCGAACGCTCCAGCGTGGTCGTGCTCTTGGCGGATGCCAAGGAGGGCGTGGCCGAACAGGACGCGAAGATCCTCGGGCTCGCCGACGACCGCGGCCGCGCCATGATCATCGCGCTCAACAAAAACGATCTGCTCGACAAAGACGACCGCGCGCGTGCCGAAGAGCTGGCTCGCGACAAGATCTCGTTCGCGCCCTTCGTGCCGGTGGTGTCGATCTCGGCCAAGACCGGCCGCGGCGTGAAAGAGCTCTTCAAGACCGTCGCCGAGGTCTCGGCCGCGTACCGCAAGCGCGTCGGAACCGGCGAGCTCAACCGCTTCTTCGCCGAAGTGCTCGACACGCGTCCCCCTCCCACCCAGGGCGGAAAAGCGCCGCGCCTTTACTACATCACGCAAGCCGACTCGGCGCCGCCCACGTTCGTCATCATGGCGAGCGCTCCCGAGGCGGTGCACTTCTCGTACAGGCGCTTCGTCGTCAACCAGCTTCGCAAGAAGTTCGGATTCGAGGGCGTGCCGGTGCGTGTACATTACAAGGAAAAGCGCCGCGGCCGTAAGCCGGGCGAGCGCGACCCGAACGCCGAGGTCGAGCCCGAGCTCGAGACGAGCCAGGTCGAGGCGCCGGTGCGCGAAGCAGAGGGCGCCGAAGAGGCCCCGAAGACCCGCGTGCAGAAGCGTAAGCCCGCGCCGAAGCGCCGCGAGCAGCTTCCGAGCAAGCGCCGCCGAACCTGATTCGCGGCCGCGCTACCGAGCGCTCGCGACGCCAACGAAGAGGCGCTCCCGGGAAACCGCGAGCGCCTCGTTCTTTCGAGTGGACGCCCGCTACGGGCGTGCGATCAGAGATCGCCGCCGGCCATGAGGACGGCGCCGAGATCGGCCAGCAAGATCACGTCGTGCACGTCGGTGGCGCGCTCGGCGACCTTCACGATGGGAACGCCTTCGGCCGCGCCGGCGCCGAGCGCTTCCACGTTGCGGGCATCGAGCTGGGCCATCTTGGTGGCGTCGGCGTGGGCGGTCGCCACGCGAGCGGCAGCGTCTTCTTCGAGCTCGACCTGGGCGCGGGCGATCCCGGTCGCGGCGTCCGCTTCGGTGACTTGACCGGAGAACGGCGGCGAGCGACGCATGCGGTTCACCACGAAGGCACCTCGCGGCATCTTCGCTTCGGTCAGGCGATCGGCGAAATAGAGCACCTCGCGGATGCTGGGCGGCGAAGGCGACGTGACGAGCACGAAGGCGACGTCCGGAGAGCGAAGGGTCTTCTCGACGTGCTTCGCGCGCTCTTTGAAGCCACCGAAGAGCTCGTTGATCTCGGAGATGAACTCGGCCATCGCCTCGAGCAGGCCACCGCCCGTGAACTTGCTGATGCCCTTCAGCACCGCCGACGCGCCCTTCGCCAGGATGTTCAGCGAGAACTTTCCCGAAGACTCGAACGCCTCGGAGAACCACTTCATGGCCGCACTGTCGAGCATGCCCACGAGGCGCTCGGGCGCGTCCAAGAAGTCGAGCGCGTTGGCAGTGGGCGGCGTATCGAGGATGACGAGGTCGTAGCGAGGATCGGCTTTCACCTCGACCAGCTTCTCCATCGCCATGTACTCCTGCGTGCCGGCGAGCGACGCGGAGATGTACTTGTAGAGCTTGTTGTTCAGCAGGCGATCGGCCTTGGCCTTGCTGGAGGCGTGCTTGACGATGAGCTCGTCGAAGGTGCGCTTCGTGTCGAGCATCGCCGCGGTGAGCGTACCCGGCATCTCCACGCCGGCCTTCGCGAAGAGGGCCTTGTCGACCTCGACCGCGTCCGAGCCCATCTCTTCGAGCCCGAGCGACTGCGCGAGTCGCTTGGCCGGATCGATGGTGAGGCAGAGCACCTTTCGGCCTTCACGTGCAGCGGCCACGGCGAGCGCTGCGGCCGTGGTGGTCTTCCCCACTCCGCCCGCGCCCACGGTGATGAGCACGCGGCGCTCTTTCACGAGATCCGCCAAGGAAGGTAGAGCTGCCATCGAGGCCTCGAATACCACGAATCGCGGAAGGTACGACCTCCCCGATGCACACGGGGGTCTGCTCGGAGAGGCCCAGGAAGCGAGCGCGGGGCTCGGATCAGCCGCCGCCCTCGGGGTCGTCTTGGTACTCGCCGACGGCCAGGTTATCGAAGCGGGTGTACTCCTTGTCGAAGCGCACCTTGGCGGTCCCGGTGGGGCCGTTTCGCTGCTTGGCGATGATGAGCTCGGCCACGTTGGGCTCTTCGCTGGCTTCCTTGGTGTAGTAGTCGTCGCGGTAGATGAAGAGGATGTTGTCGGCGTCCTGCTCGATGGCGCCCGACTCGCGGAGGTCGGAGATGAGCGGGCGCTTCGACTTGTCGCTGCGGGTCTCGACCGCGCGGTTCAGCTGCGAGAGCGCGATGACCGGCACCTTGAGCTCTTTGGCTAACCCCTTCAAACCGCGAGAGATTTCGCTGATTTCCTGCTCGCGAGATTGCGCGCCGTCGCGGCCCTTCATGAGCTGGAGGTAGTCGACGATCACGAGGCCGATGCGATGAGTGAGGTTGCCCTTCTCGTCGGTTCGGTTGAACTCGGATTGGAGGCGGCGGACCTTGGCGCGCAGCTCGAGGATGCCGAGCGAGGGTGAGTCGTCGATCCAGATGGGCAGCTTGCCGAGGAAGCCTGCGGACTGGGTGAGCTTCTGCCAGTCCTCCTGGCTCAAGTAGCCCTTACGCATCTTGCTGACGTCGACGCGACCTTCGGAGCAGACCATACGATTGGCGAGCTGCTCGCGGGGCATTTCGAGCGAGAAGACCACCACTCCGACGCCGGGCTCTTCCCAGCGTTGGTTGGGGTCGCTGGCAAGCTCGCGGCCCTTCGGCGCAGCCACGTTGGTGGCCACGTTCAGAACGAAGCTGGTCTTTCCCATACCGGGACGAGCGGCCACGATGGTGAGGTCGCCGTCGTGGAGACCGGAGGTCAACGTGTCGAGGCGGTCGAAGCCGGTGGCGACGCCGATGATGCGGTCACCGCGCTTCATCGCCTCGGTGAGCTGCTTGAACGACTTCTTCATGACGTCGAGCAGGCGCTCGGTGTTCGACGTCTGGTTCACGCGCGCGATGTTGTAGACGGCCTGCTCGGCGTTATCGATGAACGACTGAGCCTCGCCGTAGTCGAGGTAGGCCTGCGCGGCGACCTTCTGGCACGCCAGGATGAGCTGGCGGATCCGGTACTTCTCGAAGATCATCTGAGCGTACGCGGTCACGTTGGCCACGGCCGGCGCGCTGTTCAGGATCTCGGTGAGGTAGCCCATGCCACCCACCTGCTGGATGCGGCCTCGGGTCTTCAGCCACGAGCCGACCGTGACCACGTCGACCGGTTGACCGACCGCGCGCAGCTCGAGGCAGGCCTCGAAAATGCGGCGATGGGCCTCCGAGTAGAAGTGATCCGGCTTCAGGAACTCCTGGACGCGGTCCATGGCCAGGCCGTCGATGAGCACGGCCGAGAGCACCGCCGCCTCGCTGTCGAGGTCGTGCGGCGGGACGATCCCCTCCACGGTGGGGGGCGTCTCCACTTCTTTCTTTCGGAATCCGCCCGATCTTTCCATGTATCCCTCAGTGACCTCCGAAAACGACCTCGCCCCGGCTACCGTGAGGGGCCGGGGCGAGAGAGAACGATACGACGTTCGTTACTTCTTGACGACTTCGACCTTGAGGGTCGCGGTGACGTCCGAGAGGAGCTTGACCGAGACTTCGTGCGTGCCGAGGGCCTTGAGGGCGTCCGGCAGGTGCATCTTCTTGCGGTCGAAGCTCTCGATGCCGGCGGCGCGAACCGCAGCTTCGATGTCCTTCGCGGAAACCGACCCGAAGAGGCGGTTGTCCTCGCCCACGGGGCGGGCGATCTTGATGCTGAGCGAGCCGAGCTTGCCAGCGACTTCGCGCGCTTCCTTACGGGCCTTCTCCGCCTTGGCGACGGCGACGGCTTTTTCGTGGTTCACGCGGTTCACCTGAGCGGTGGTCGCGGGAACGGCGAGGCGGCGCGGGAGGAGGAAGTTCCGAGCGTAGCCCGGACGGACCTTCACGAGCTCGCCGGAGGTACCGACGTTCTCGACGTCGCCCTGGAGAATGACCTGAATAGTGGCGGCCATGGGAGTTCCTTTCAGCCCGAAACGGTGAAGGGCAAAAGCGCGATGTTGCGCGCGCGCTTGATGGCGAGCGTCACTTTGCGCTGGTGGAGGGCGCAGTTGCCGCTGATGCGGCGCGGGGTGACCTTGCCACGCTCGGACACGAAGTACTTGAGCGCCTGGGGGTCTTTGTAGTCGATGGTCGCGGCCTTGTCCGAGCAGAACTTGCAGACGCGCTTCTTGCCACCGCGGCGGCGGCCGGGGGCGTCGGCGTTGAGGTCCGGGGTACGGCCGAAATCTTTATCGTCATCCATCATGATGGTGAGTCCAATCCGAAAAGAGAGAGTTTTTGGGGCGATTCAGAAGGGCGCGGGTCAGTTGACCTCGTCGTCGTCCTTCTTCTCGGCGGCGGCTTCGGGGATCTCGTCCTCGAAGTCCTCTTCGCGCGCCTCGCGGCGGGGAGCGTCGTGCGACTCGATGAGACCGAGAGCGCGCTCACGCGACTCTTTCTCTTCTTCCTCGGCGGGGAGCTCGAGGCGGGCGAACTTGATCTCTTCCGGATCGACCTTCACGGCGCCGGCGTCGACGTCGGTCGCGAGGAGGACGGTCTGGTACTTCAGGACCGCGTCCTGGAGCTTCAGGTTACGCTCGACCTCTTGCACGAGGCCGCCCTTGCCCACGTACTTCACGTAGACGTAGACGCCCTTCGAGTGCTTCTTGACCGGGTAAGCCAGCTTGCGGCGGCCCCAGGCTTCGACCTTCACGAGGGTGCCGGCATCACGGCCGATGACCTCGGAGACGCGTCCCTGCACCTTTTCGGCGGTGTCGGCGTCGACGTCGGGACGGAGCACGTAGATCGTCTCGTACTCTTTGAATTTCAGAATCTGTGCAGTGGCCAAGGGAATCTCCTCGTGGAATCCCCGAGAGTGTCTCGGGGGTAACCCGCGGACGGAGCCGCGAGCAAGGGGAGCGGGGAGATAGCACGAAGCCTACGGAAGAAAAGACCCATTTGCATGTGTCCGGCGCGCTTCGTCGCTTTTGTACGAAGGCCTCGAGAACGCTCGCCGAATCGCAGGCTTGCGCTCACGCGACGGCGATGACCGGGCGACCTCGAAGAGTAGGGGCAGCCACGATGCCGAGCTCGCGAAACGTTCCCTGACGGACGAGCACCTCGAGCGCATGCCTCGACGTGGAGATGACCGTGCACGAGAACGGCGCCCGCTCGAGGATGTCGCCGGCGTCGTCGTGGAACGCGCGGCACACGATCTTGACCCGAGGGGCGAGGTCTCGAATGCGGTCGAGGCGGACCAGGTTCTTGCCGAGGTCGTCGTCGCAGAGGACCACGAGGTCGGACTTCCCTACCCCGGCCTCACGCAGCGCGACCGGATCGGCCGAGACCTCGGCGAGGGTGTGAGCGATACGTGCGTGGGCGAGCGCCTCGCCGATACGCGTGGCGACTCGGCAGCTCCCCAGCACGGTGACCTCGCGCGCGCGGATTTCTTTGGCGTGGGACGCGACCAGCTCGGCGGCGAGCTTGGACGTCGAGACGATGCGGGCGCGGTAGGTCTTGCCGAGGACCTGCCCCACGTCGTCGTCCGAACAACGGAGCACGAGCTCGCAG
This sequence comes from Polyangiaceae bacterium, assembly GCA_965225775.1. Taxonomy (GTDB): domain Bacteria; phylum Myxococcota_A; class Polyangia; order Polyangiales; family Polyangiaceae; genus JAAFHV01. The sequence goes on from OZ245328.1 coordinate 2,370,200, forward strand.
CTCGGGTTTCGCTCGCGAACGTGGCGGCAGGCGATGGCGCCGGTCTCGAGATCGTCGGTCGCGACCACCACCACCTTGGCCTTCGCGACGTTCGCCGCGTCGAGCACGGCGGGGTCCCTCGCGGAGCCCAGCACCACCGGTCGTTCGTCACGTACGAGGTCGCGCACGAGGGCCGGGTCTTCTTCGATCACGACCACTTCGTGTCCGGCACGCGTCACGAGATCGAGCGTGCGACGCCCCAAGTTGGTCAGGCCGACCACCACCACGTGACCTTCCGCCTCGGCGGCGAGCGCACGAGAGGTTTCCTCCGGGCGGTAGCGACGGGTCACGTTGGTCGCGACCATGGAGGCGACCAGCCCGAACACCACGATCTCGGTGAAGGACTGGTAAAAGCCGGGAAATCCCCCGTGGGCCTTGGTGATGCAGGTCGCCGTCGCCAGCGCCTCGACTCGGCTCATGCCGAAGACCCGCGCGAACACGAGCGCGTTCGAGACGAGCCACACCAGCACGAACCCGACGGCCACGCGGTTTTGCCGAACCGCGAGGCGCACGCGCATCCCGAACGCACGAGCCTTCGACGCCATGGCGACTCCCTCCGCTCTTTCGCTCTCGGTTTGGTCGACAGAGAGATGCGGACGGAACGCACCGACGGGAAGGCCACGCGCGACGACCTAACGACGACGTTCCTCTCGCGTGACGTCGTCGTCACACGGCAAGCTCGTCTCTCACTGGAAGCTCGCGATGTCCACCGTTCCGAAGGAGCGCTCGGCGGCGTTCTTTCCTCCTACGGAGTAGAGCTTGCCCCGGAAGAACGGCGTTTGGTGAACGTGCCCACGAGCGAAGGGGAGGCGCACGTCCGTCGACTCGAAGACCAGGTTCTTCTGGGCGTCGACGCGGCCTCGCCAGACGTCTGCCTTAAAGGAAGTACCTTCGAGGCCCCCGACCACGAACACGTCGTCGCCGACGAGCTCGGCAGCGGTGATGCTTCGCGCACCCGGGAGCGTGCCGGAGGGCTTCCATTCGCCGAGGCCCCCGTCCGCGAGAATCTCGGCGGAGATCACGTCGTCGAGGGTGGTATTTGCGCCCGCCGGATCGCCTCGCAGACCACCGAAAACGTAGAGGCGACCATCGTGAACGAGGGCCTGACCGTGGCTCCTGTCCGCGGGCAGGTCGGCGAGCGACTCCATCTCTCCGAGCGTGCCGTTCGGGGACACGCGCACGCGCGAGACGTCGGCGACGCTCTTGCCGGTCTTCGCGCCTCGACCGCCCACGAAGTACGCGTAGTCGCCCGAGGTTACGGACACGCCGTGCATGACGCCCATGGGGAGGGACGGACCTTCGACGAACGTGCCCACCATGCCGTCGGAGCCGAGCTTCGCCGTGTACGTCTTGGCCGTGATGCGCGCGCCATTGGTCCCTCCGGCGAGTACGAGCGTGTCACCGACCTTGACCAACGTGTGGCCCGCTGTGAGCTCGGGCAGCTTGCCGGCCGTCTCGAAGGGCTCGAGCTCGCCGTCGTCGCGGATCTTGGCTCGCCACACGTCGTCGTACTGGACCTTCCAGCCTTCGGTTCCGCCGAAGACGTAGAGGTAGGGCGTACCGCCGACCACGAACACGTGGGTCGTGTGGTGGTCGCGAACGGGCGCGAGAGTCACGGACGAGCGCGTGAAACCCGTCATGGTGGCCGAGCAACGTAGGCCTTCGACGTGCGTGCCCACCGGACAGCTGGGAGGCGTCGCGACGGGCGCGGGCTCGCTCGCCGGCGGGGTAGAGACTCCCGGAGCATCGCTGGCACTACTGCACGCGAACAAGAACGACGAAAAGAGAAAGGCCGTGACGGATCGTGAGCGCATGGTGGCGCGAAAAGCGACTTGTGTGCCAAACGCGCCGTAAGGAAAAACGGCACGATTCGCGCGATCCGCGAGCGCGGCGTTAAGGCACTGACGGGTGTGCGCGTGCGTGCATGCTACCCTCACGCCTCGTGAAGCTCGGAAAAGCACTTGGGCTTTCGCTGCTCGTCTCCACGGTGGCCGTGGGCTCGGCGTGTGGCTCTTCGCCCGTGACCGACGTGACCGTGCGCTACGACGCGGGAGCCGGCCCGGACGCGACCGCTTCGGTCGATGCGTCGGAAGGCGGACTGGTCGAGGACCCGACCTTGGGCGGCCCCTGCAACGACGATGCGCAATGCTCGGACGGGATCGCCTGCACCTTCGATCGCTGCGACAAGTCCCTCTCGCGCTGCCGCAATACGCCCGACGACACCCAGTGCGCCGACTCCACGTACTGCAATGGCAAAGAGCGCTGCTTGCCTCGGCTCGGCTGCCGCGCCGGCGAGCCGGTCACGTGCCAGGACGGAGACTCGTGCACGGTCGATTCGTGCGTCGAAGACACGAAGTCGTGCGAGCGCGTCTTCCGCGACGTGGACGGCGACGGCGAGGCCGACGACCACTGCGTCGGAGGCAAAGACTGCGACGATCTCGATCCCGGGATCGGCAGCCAGCGCGCGGAAATTTGCGGCAACGGCAAGGACGACAACTGCAACCGCCGCGTCGACGAGACGCCTTGTTCGTCGCCGCAAGACGACACCTGCGCGACCGCGCGTACGGTCACGGCTCCCGCGCTCGTGCAGCTCACGACCGTAGCCACCAAGCGCGACTTTTCCCCTAGTTGCTCGGTGGGAGCGCCTTCCGCGTCGCGCGACGTGGTGGTCAAAATCGTGGTGCCGGGCGCCGTGGGCGATTCGCCGAAGGACCTCGAGGTGTTCGCCACGAGCTTGAACGGGGACACCGCCGTCACGCTGCTCTCGGCCTGCGTCGCTTCGGGAAGCGAGCTCGGGTGTGGCCACACCAAAGCGAGCCCGCAAGCGCGCGCGCGGGCACGGAGCGTGGCGCCCGGCACGTACTTCGCGGTCGTCACGACCCAGGACGAGACCGCGGTCGAGCTCTCGGTCGATCTCTTGCCCGCGACCTCTGCGCCTTCCAACGAAACGTGCGCGAGCCCCACGCCGGTGCCGACCGACACACCGTTCCAGGTGGCGCTCGTCGACGCGAAGAAAGACCTCGCGAGCGCGTGCACCTCGGAGACGGGCGAGCTCACCTACGCGTTCACACTGACCGAGCCGCGCGACGTGCGCATCTTGACCTCGCGGCTCAAGGGCTCGGGCTCCCCCGTGGTCTCGTTCCGAGATCCGTCGTGCACCGGAGAGCTACGGTGTCGCGCGTCGTCGTCGCCTGCGCTGCTCTCTCGCAGTCTACCGGCGGGCACCCACGTCGTGTCGATCGCAGGCACGGCCGCCATGGACGTGAACGTCATCTTGCAGACCTCGCCGCCGACCACGCCACCTCCGAACGGCACCTGCGCGGCCCCGCCTGCCATCGCGGCAGATTCGACGGTCACGGTGGACCTGTCCGGTTACGACGAGATCCCCACCAACTGCCTTCCCGGAGGACCGACCGCGGCCTACGCGGTCTTGCTCTCGCAGGCGAGTGACGTGCTCCTCGTCGGGAGATTTCCGACCAACGAATCGGGCGCCGTATCGCTCGAAGACTCGTTCTGTTCGAGCGCCGGTCAGCTTGCTTGCCAAAAAGACACGACGCCTGCGCGGGTCTCGCGACGCAACGTTCCTCCAGGAAACTACCGAGCGCTCGTGCACGACGAGCGCGGGCAAGTAGTCTCGCTCGGCGTCTTCGTGAGGCCCACGGTCGCCCCGGTGACGGTGACCACGGACACCTGCTCGGGCGCGCCGGTCATCCCGGTCCAAGGTGGTTTTTTCACCGGCGATACCACGGGACGAGGCGCCGACTTTTCGGCCAGTTGCGATAACACGGGCGGCATGCCCAACGGCGCGCCGGATCAGATCCTGAGGCTCGATCTGCCCTCGCCGAAGCGGGTCATCTTCGACATGCAGGGCTCGACCTTCCCCACCTTGCTGGCGATTCGACAAGGCGCGACTTGCCCGGGGACCGAGGTCGTCGACGGCTGCTACGTGGGCGCGCGCGGCTCACGCAGCTTCCTCGACATGAGCCTCCCGGCGGGCACGTACTGGGTGCAGATCGACGGGTACTCGGGAGCCGCCGGACCGTGGAACCTCGACGTGCGCGTATTGCCGCCCTGAAACTCGCGCGCGAGTTGAAGGTCGCGTCCGTCGGCTGGTAGGTTGCCGCGCATGCAAGCGCGACCCCAGTCGGCCTCCGAGACGAAAATGACCGAATACGTGCTGCCGCAGCACGCGAACGCCCTCGGCAACGTGTTCGGCGGGCAGATCATGGCGTGGCTCGATCTCTGCGGAGCCATCACGGCGCAACGTCACACGGGCGAGATGTGCGTGACGGCCTTCGTGGACGACCTCAAGTTCCACAACCCGGTCAAAATCGGCGAGGTGGTGCGCCTCTCGGCGCGTGTCTCGGCGGCGTTCCGCACGTCGATCGAGATCGAGATCGACGTCGAAGGCGAAGACTCGCGCTCCGGTCGCACGTGGCCCTGCGTGCAGGCACGGCTCACGTTCGTGGCGATCGACGCACACGGAAAGCCGGTCGCGGTGCCACAACTGGTTCTCGAGGAAGAGGCCGTTCGGGTCTCGCAGCGTGCCGGAGAAGAGCGCCGCAAGGCTCGCCTCCTCTCGAACGAAAAGACCTGACGCGATCGCGCACAGGCGACTCGACGGGCCCTACCCTCCCGATCTACCGTCCGCAGCATGATGGTCTCCGTCGACGACGTACTGAAGGGCCGCTCTGCGGCCAACGTGGGTGAAACCGTGACCGTGGGCGGCTGGGTGCGCACCCGCCGCGATTCCAAAGCAGGCCTCTCGTTCGTGGCGCTGTCCGACGGCTCCTGCTTCGACACGCTCCAGCTCGTGGCGAGGAACGACCTGCCCAATTATTCGGACGTGGCCAAGCTCACCGCCGGATGTTCGATCTCGGCGACGGGTCTCGTGAAGGCCAGCGAAGGAAAAGGCCAGACGGTCGAGATCGAGGTCACCTCGATCGAAGTGGTGGGCTGGGTGGCCGACCCGGACACGTACCCGATCAGCCAGAAGAAGCACACGTTCGAGTACCTGCGCGAGGTCGCGCATTTGCGCCCGCGGACCAACACCTTCGGCGCCGTGGCCCGCATGCGCCACGCGCTGTCGCAGGCGATTCACCGCTTTTTCCACGAGCGCGGCTACTATTGGGTGCACACGCCCATCATCACCGCCTCGGACTGCGAAGGCGCGGGCCAGATGTTCCGCGTCTCGACGCTCGATTTCTTGCGCGCGCAGGACAAGCTCGACGCCCAGAACGACTTCTTCGGGCGCGAGGCCTACCTCACGGTGTCCGGCCAGCTCAACGTCGAGACGTACGCGATGGCCCTCTCCAAGGTCTACACGTTCGGACCGACCTTCCGCGCCGAGAACTCCAACACCGCGCGACATCTTGCCGAGTTCTGGATGGTCGAGCCGGAGATCGCATTCTGCGACCTCTCGAAGCTCGCCGGCGTGGCCGAAGACTTCCTCAAGTACGTGATCGACGCCGCGCTCACCGAGCGCGCGGACGACATGAAGTTCTTCGAGGAGCGCATTCAGCCGGGCATCACCGCACGTCTCAAGCACGTGGTCGATTCTCCGTTCAAGCGGATCGACTACGGCGAGGCCGTGGAGGTGCTCGCGAAGGCCAACAAGAAGTGGGAGTTCCCGGCCACGTGGGGGTCCGACCTCCAAACCGAGCACGAGCGTTACCTGACCGAAGAAGCCTTCAAGCAGCCGGTCGTGGTGATGAACTACCCGAAGGACATCAAGTCCTTCTACATGCGCCAGAACGACGACGGAAAGACCGTGGCGGCCATGGACGTGCTCGCGGCGGGCATCGGCGAGATCATCGGCGGCTCGCAGCGCGAAGAGCGCCTCGACCGTCTCGATCTGCGCATCGACGAGATGAAGCTCGAGAAGGAAGCGTACTGGTGGTACCGCGACCTGCGCCGCTACGGCACGGTTCCGCACGCCGGCTTCGGTCTCGGCTTCGAGCGCCTCGTGATGTTCGTCACCGGCATGGCCAACATCCGCGACGTCATCCCCTTCCCGCGCACGCCGAAGTCGGCCACGTTCTGAGCGAAGAGCGACACGTCCGATCGAGCGCGCGTCCCTCACGACGCGCGCTCGACCGCTTTTGTAAGACTCGAAGCCGAAGCACGACGCGACGACTCAGCGGAGCGAACGGAAGAGCTCGAGGTAGGTCCGCGCCGACGCAGTCCAGGACGAATCGCGTGACATGGCGCGGTCCACGGCGGCGTGCCGACCGGTCGTGTCTCCGTAGAGAACGAGGGCATCGTCGCAGGCCACGAGCAACTCCCGCACCTCGGCACGCTCGGCGAGGAACCCGGTTCCGGTGCCGTTCGCCGTGTCCATGGGCGTGACCGTGTCGACCAGGCCGCCGACACGCGTGACGATCGGGAGCGCGCCGTAGCGCATGCCGTAGAGCTGCGTGAGACCGCAGGGCTCGAAGCGCGAGGGCACCATGACGAAATCGGATGCAGAATACAGTCGACGCGCGAGCGCGCCATCGAACGTGATGCGAGACGCGACACGCCCCGGATACCGGTGCGCGGCCTCTTCGACCGCGGCTTCGAGCTCCGAATCTCCGCGCCCCACGATGGCCGCCGAGGCTCCTCGGTCGACGAGCGCCTCGAGCACGTCGAGGAAGAGATCCACGCCCTTCTGCCAGGTCAAACGAGACACCATGCCGAAGAGCGGGCCGTCGGACGAGATGCCGAGCTCGTCGGCGAACGCGCTTTTGCAGACCTCCCGACCGCTCACGAACGAACCGAGATCGTAGCGTCGCACGAGATCGGGATCGAGGCCGGGATCGAAGCGGGCCTCGTCGATGCCGTTCACGATGCCCGTGATTTTGCCGGCGTGAGCGCGGAGGTGAGCGTCGAGTCCGAAGCCGCCCTCGACGGTGAGGATCTCGCGCGCGTGGTTCGGGCTGACCGTCGTGACGTGCGTCGCCAGGGAGGTGGCGGCCTTGACCAAGTTGAACGCGCCGAGTTGCTCGCCGATCTCCGGGTGAAAGAGCCCCGGAGGCAAGCCGAGACGTGCGAGGGCGTCCGGACCGTAGAGCCCCTGAAAAGCCAAGTTGTGCAGCGTGAAGACGCTCGGCGTGCGCGCCCAGGCATCGCCCATGACGGTGCGGGCGTAGAGCACCGCGAGCGCGGCGTGCCAGTCGTGCGCGTGCACCACATCGGGACCTTCTCCGCGACCGGGCTCACCGAAGACTCGGGCCGAAATCTCGAGCGCTCCACGCGAGAGCGTGGCGAAGCGTACGTCGTTGTCTCCGAAGGTGCCGTGCGCGTCGCCGTAGATGCCGTCACGGCCGAAGAGCTCCGGCACGTCGAGCAGACACGTGCGCACGTAGCCACCACCGGGCCTCGTGTGGCGTGGAAGCTCGACGACGCGCGCGACTCGTTCCGCTTCGCCGACGCGCACGAAGACCGGATCGTGCCACGGCGCGGCCGGAACGGAGAGCGTGGTCACCCCGTACAGAGGCGTCACCACGAGCACCTCGGCGCCGAGCGTGGCCAGCGCATGGGACAACGCGAAGACGACGTCGCCGAGGCCTCCGGTGCGCGCGAGCGACTCGACCTCGGCCGAGACCATCACGATGCGGAGCGGACGAGGCATTCCGGGTCGTTCGACTTTCAGAAGGAGAACGGCGCGACCACCGTGCCGAGCTTGCCCGGGACCGGGTCTTTTTCCGTGTTCGCGGCGATGACAGTGGGCACGATGACGGCGGCGGCGACCACGACCACGACGCCCGTCCAGAACCACCATTTCTTGGTGACCGGAGCCGGCTTGGTGAGCTCGAGCGGGAGCTCTTTGGTCGCGCCGAGATCGACGATCACCGGAACGGTGAGATCGTTGTAGAGGTCGAGCTTGGCCGTGACTTCGTGCGAGCCGGGCGCGAGTGGTACCTCGACGGGAGGGTTACCGCGCAGCTTTCCGTCGATGAAAATCGATGCTCCCGGAGGCGTCGTGGTGACCCGAAGAACGCCCGAGGTGGCCTTGGGGACGAGGTCGACGCGCACCACGATCGCGCCGCCGGGGGCAAGCTTCACGGGCACGTCCTGCGCACGGTACTTCGCCGAGGTGACCATGAGGGTGACGTCGGGTTTCCCGTGGGGGATCGACGTGCGCACCGTGGCGGCCGTGGGCGAGCAGCCCTTGCCGACCTGCACGGCGCCGAGCTGCACGACCGCGTCGGGATCGGTCTCGCTGCAGGTGAGCGAGAGGGTCGCCACGCGCTGGCGAACCTCGGCGAGGGTGTCGAGGATGCGCGGCACACGCGCGCGCAGCTCGGGGCTCGCGTCCTTCAGGAAGCGCTCGAGCTCGTCGAGGGCTTGGGGGAAGTTCTCGCGCGCCTGGGAGACCTTCCCCAAGTTGTAATGAAGCGCGGCGTCGTTGGGCGTAAGCTCGAGCGCTTTGCGGTACGACTCTTCGGCGGTGGCGAAGTCGGGCTTGTCCATCGCCTGATCGCCCTTCTTCTTGAGCTCGGCGGCCTTGGAAGCGGCGTCCTCGTCGGCGCGCGCGATGCGCGGTGACCCGAACACGAGACCGAGGGCCACCACGACCACGAAGAGGCGTCGAGCGTAGGCGAGAAGCCGGAAGCGAAGGGGGGAGGTCATGGGCGTGAGGGGCTCGTAAGGGGCTCGAGAGCGCTCAAAGGTGCATCGGATCGTTCGTGACCGCCGGCTTCGGCGTGGGCGTGGGCGTGGGCGTCGCCTGGGGATGAGAGCTCGCCGAGGGCGGCACCGTTCCGCCCGCTTTTCCAGCGGAAGCCTTGGGCGACGACCTCGAGCCGGACAAGGACGGCGCAGGGGCACTTGCCACGGGAACCGCGGGCGACACCGACGCTGACACCGACGCCGACGAGGTCGGTTCGGAGGGTGCGACGACCGGCGACACCGACGCGGATCCCAGGCTCGGGAGCGTGGACGGCGCGCCGACGCTGGCCGCGGCGATCGGAACGCTCTCGCCCGGCTTGGAGCCGAACACCTTCCACGCGATGAAGCCTCCGAGCAACACGGCGACGACGACCGAAGCGAACCCGACGATCGAAGCGCGACTCGTGCCACCATCGACCCCTGGTTGGGTCCAACCGGGGACGGTCTTGCCGTTGGCATCGGCAACCGTGGCGGGAGAGCTGGGGTCTGCGGCGGACACGCCCGTCACGTTCACGCGAACCTGGGTTCGTAGCGTCTCTCGCGCAGTGACTGCGCCTTGCGAATCCGTGTGCGCGAACGGAAGCAAGCCCGCCATCAGCTCGCGCACGGACTGGAAGCGGCGCGCGGGCTCACGTGTGAGGCAACGGGAGACGATAGCGGAGAGCGCCGACGGAACCTGTACGAGCGCCTCGAGCGGCTCCGGATCGTCCATGACTATCGCCGCGACCACCTGCGTAGGTGTTCCGACGAACGGAGCGCGTCCAGCGAGCAGCTCGTACAAGATGACACCGAGGGACCAGATGTCCGCTCGTGCGTCGACGTTTCGTGCCGATCGAACTTGTTCGGGCGCCATGTACATGGCGGTGCCCATGACGGCCTCGGCGGAGGTGAGCTTCGCGTCGCCTTCGTTCGAAACCTTGGAGATTCCGAAGTCGAGGATCTTCGCGACACGCCGTCCGTCGTGCTCGCGCGCGATGAAGATGTTCGACGGCTTCAAGTCGCGGTGCACGATGCCGAGACCGTGCGCCTCGTCCATCGCGCCCGCGGCTTGGAGAACGTAGTCGACGGCCTCGTCGAGCGGGAGGGCGTGGCGGGCCTGCAGCTCGGCGTCGAGGTCGCGCCCCTCGAGGAACTCCATCACCATGTACGGCACGCCGTCCGGCGTGTGGTCGACGTCCATCACACGTGCCGTATGGCGGCTGCGCAGCTGGCTCGACGCGCGAGCCTCTCGCTCGAATCGCCGCACGAGGTCTTCGACGCGGAGAAGCTCCGGCAAGAGCATCTTCAGCGCGACCCGCTGCTTGAGGCGCACGTGCTCGGCCTCGTAGACGACGCCCATGCCACCTTCGCCGAGCACGCGAACGAGCTGGTATTTTCCGGCAACGATCTGGCCGGGTTGCGGTAGCGCGACCTCCACGATGCCAAGTGTAACCGAAATCGGAAATGGATGACCATGTGGGAAGGGGTGGCCGATCGGATTGCTCTCGTGCGAGGTCCGGGAGCCGCATCTTTCTGCTCGGACGGGAATTCTTCGTTACGGTGAGCGCAGCTCGCACTCGGGTCCGCACTTGCGGAAGAACTTCGCGAAGTGGGCGTGACGAATTCTGGTAGCGTGAAGCCTGCGCATGCCTCTCACGGATCCCCTCTCGAAGAGCGACGCGAGAGACACGGTGGTCGCGTGCTCGCACGTCGAGCGCTGCGGTGGCTGCCCCATCCTGTCGCTCTCGTACGGCGAGCAACTGCTCGTGAAACGTGGTCGCGTCGTGCAATCGGTGGGGCGTTACCCTGCCCTCGAGCTCGTCTACACCGAACCGCTCTTGCCGGCCGATCCCATCACGCATTACCGCACGCGGGCCAAGCTGATCGTCGGACCGCAGGCCGCCGTGGGGCTCTTCGCGAAAGGGGGCGGTCACCAAGTCGTCGACATTCCCGGCTGTCAGGTGCTGTCACCCGCCCTACGCGACGCGACCCAGTTCCTTCGCGAACGCATCGCGCGCGACGAGCGCCAGGGTGGACCTCTCGCCCCGGCCTCCGAGGCGGGCGGCGCGCTGCGCGCCATCGACTTGCGCGAGACCCGAGGTGCCGAAGAGGACCGGCCACCCGAGCTGCTGCTCACCCTCGTCCTCTCGCGTGCTCGCGCGGCTCCCCTCGAGACATTGGAGACGTGCGCACGAGAAATTCGAGAGGGTCATCCGGCCATCGTGGGTGTCGCCGTGAACTTCCACGACGGAGAGAGCCCTCAAGTACTCGGCAACGAGACGAAGCTGCTTTCCGGCGCCGAGTCGCGTCCCGATCGCGTGGGACGCTCGGTCCACTTGGCCACGTACGGCTCGTTCGTGCAATCGCATCGTGGCCAAGCCGCCCGCGTGCACGGGCTGCTCGTGGAGTCGTTGGGCATCGGAACCGGACGCGCCCCCAAGGTGCTCGACTTGTATGGAGGCTCGGGCTCCATCGCACTCGCGCTCGCGGCCGCGGGGGCGGAGGTCACGCTGGTCGAGTCGTTTCCGCCGGCGGTCTCGCAGGCACTCGCAGCCGCCCGGAGTCAGGGCGTTGTGCTCAAGGCCGAATGCCAAGACGTGGGCACGAGCTTGAAGCAGCGCGCGGCTGCGAAGGAGCGCTTCGACGCAGCCGTGGTGAACCCGTCGCGAAGGGGCATGAGCCCGCTCGCCCGAGAAGGCCTCGCCAAGCTCGATATTCCGGTGATCGCCTACGTTTCGTGCGATCCGGACACCCTCGCACGTGACCTCGACCATTTCGTGAGGCTCGGCTACTCGACGAGCACGCTGCGTCCGCTCGACATGATCCCGCTGACGGACGAGGTCGAGACGGTCACGGTGCTTCGGCGCGGCCCTCCCCCTCCTCCGCAAGTCCTCTACGAGGACGACGACGTGCTCGTGCTCGCGAAGGCGCCTCACGAGGCGGTCGCTCCGCGAGTGGAAGGCGGGCAAGGCTTCGGGATCTCGCTGAAGGACCGGGCCGGGCGGCTCCCCGGCGGAAAGTTCCTGCGCGCTATCGGCCGAGACGATACGAGCACGAGCGGTATCGTCTTCTTCGCCAAGACCGACGAGGCCTACGAGCTCTTCACCAAGGCCTTCGCCGATCCGTCCACGCGCCGCGTGTACGTCGCCTACGTGCGCGGAGTGACGCCTCAGAAGGGAACCATCGCGCGCGATCTTCGGGAAGACGGGCGCACCCATCCATCGCGCACCCGCTATCGACGCTTGGCCATCGCCGGTGGTCACAGCGTGCTCCGCGTGGTGCCCGAGCTAGAGCGCGCCCATCAGCTTCGTCGCCACCTCGCGGCCATCGGGCATCCGGTGCTCGGTGACGAGCGCTACGGCCACGCGCCATCGAATCGATTCTTCGAGGAACGCAACGGACTCGACCGAACCTTCTTGCACGGCGTACGCGTGGAGATCGACCATCCGCGCACCCGAGCCAAGATGCTCGTCGAGTGCCCGCTTCACGGCGACCTACGCGCGGTGCTCGAACGCACGAGTGGACCTGGAACTCTACGTTTTCTCGAGCAAAAACACGCCCTCGGCTCCGGACCTCAATCGAGTTTCCCGCCACCTCCCGACTCCGGCTCCCCCATCGACGCCGCGCTCGAGATCGACGTCGGCACACCATCGGTGCGCATCGAGCTCTCGGGCGACGACGACGACTCCCGCGGCAGCGTATTCTGATTCGACATCGGACCGACGAGCGGTCGACTCGATGGTCCGATTCCGAGTCCGGTCAGGCGACCGCGAAGCCGAGCGCGTGCCGTGCTCCGGCCCCGGCGAGTGCGAGCGCGAGCGAAGCCTTCTGCGCGAACGGGAGCCGATGTCCGGCGTACCAAGCAGCCCCGGCGCGGCGGGCGACACTCGAGCGCGCGAGGAAGGCGCGGTGCCTCCGGCCGTGTGGACCGTAGACTTCTTCGGCGAGCCAAGCAGACTGCAAGAGGTGGCGTCCCACACGCGAGCGGCGCACGGCCGTATCGTACGATCCTGGCACGAAATAGCCTCGGCGAAGGGTCCCCGCGATCGACCGGGCCGCGATCGAGCCCATAACGATGGCCTGCGCGATGCCCTCGCCAGTCGTGCGATCGATGCCCGCGGACTCCCCCACGAAGAGCACTCCCCGATGCTCGAGCACCGTGCCGGGAACGAAAGGACGCGTGGGAAAGGGCTTCAGCACCACGTTCTCCGCGACGAGGCCGCGCGCGCGAAGCGAGCGATGAAGCACGGCTTTCACGTCCGAGCGAGGCGTCATGTTCGCGTGGTAGATGCCGCGGCTCACCTGCGCAGAGCCCGCGACGACCGTGGGAAAGTCCCAGTAGTAGCCTTCGAGGCCAGCCTCGCACACGGCGAGGTCGAAGTCGCACAGGCCCATCCGCGGCCCTTCGTCTTCGGTGGTGTACTCGGTCTCCGCGACGTACAGATGGCCCTTTCGCGCGGGCTCACGAAGGCCGAGCAGCTTCCGGGTCCGACTGCCTGCGCCATCGCATGCGATCACGTGCTTGGCGGTGAGCGTGCCTCGGGTCGTCCGAAGAGCGAAGTCGAAGCGGCGCGGCTCGAGGGCGACGAGACCTTCGCCTTCTCGCACGTCCACCCCGTCCGCCGCAGCGGTGCGCAGGAGCATGGTGTCGAGCTCGTCGCGACGGACCACCACGCCGAGCTCGGCGAAGGTCTCGCCGCGGCTGGACTCGTCGAGCACGCGCAGGCCGAGCATGGGCACGCTGGGCACGCCGATGGAGACACCGACCTCGGCCAGGGTGTCGACGCCCCAAGCGCTCACCGCGCCCGCGCAGGGCTTTTCTCGGGGAAAAACCGCCGAGTCCAGGATCGTGATGGAAGACGGCGAAATCCGGCATTCGCGCACGAGGTGCAGCGCGACGCTCGAACCTGCAGGTCCGCCTCCGACGATCACCACGTCGACGTCGCTCACTCGACCTCCGTGGGCGAAGGTCCCGCGAGGAAGCCGATCTCGTCGCGCAGCGAGGCGAGGGTCTCGTCGAGCTCGGTTTCGCGCGAGGCGTGCGAAGCCACCACGAGATCGCCTCCCGACTCGGCGAACACGGCGGCGAGACCGGAGCTCGCCTCCAAGATCCCCTTCAGGAGCACCACGTCTTTCGCGCGCACCACGACCCGCCGGGCGACCATTCCTGCTCCCACGAGGGGCTTTGCACTGCTCTTCACCATCGCGCGTCGTCCTTCAGGAGAGGGTCTCGGGGGCTTCGTTCGAGCGACGATCGCGGCGCTCGCGGAGCCGCGATTGGGCGGCCTCGACGATGCGCTCCACGTAGGACTCGAAGGGCGGACAGTCGAGGTTCGTGCCGGAGAGAAGCTCGTCGGCATTGCGGGAGTCGTAGTCGACCGGCGTGAGCAGCGCATCCAAGAAGGCGAGAGGACTCTGTGCGAGACGCTCGAGGCCGGGCGCACGCAAGAGCGCCTTGGTCAGATTGGCGGGGATGTGGCCACGCGGAGCCCGCCGTCCGCCCGCAGAGGCGACCAGTTCGAAGACGCGTCGAGCCGTCGGCGGCGACGGGTCTCGAAGATGGAAGGTGCGGCCGATGGCTCGAGCATCTCGACCGAGACGTACGCTCGCACGAGCCACGTAGTCCGCGGGAACGAGGTGGAGAGGAAGCTCGCCTCTACCGAGCAACGGAAGCGCAATCTCACGCGGCGAGGTGAGCAAGAGCAGCACGAGGAAGTAAGGACCCTCGAACGGATCGGCCTCGCCCGTGCGCGAATCGCCGAAGACGAGCGTGGGCCGAACCACCACGACGGGAACCTTGTTCGCCGCCTTTCGCACGAGGTTTTCCGCGCGAGCTTGCACCTCTTCGACCACGTTTCGAAAGGACTGTCCCGCGGAGAGCTCGCTCTCGAGCACGCGCCCGGTTCGAGTTCCGGAGACGCTCGCCGACGAGTGATGCACGAGGCACCTCAGCCTCCGTGCATTCGACGCAAGCTCGAGAATCTCGCGAGCCGATGCGAGGTGCTCACGCTCGGCTTCCTCGCGCGACATACCGAGCTGCGAGGTTCCGGCCACGTGATGAATGCGCACGACGCGCTCGCAGAGCATCTGCCACTCTTCGCCCGAAAGTCCGAGGTCTATGGACGAGGGATCGCCCGTCAAAGGCTCGATGCGCGCTCGGTGCGCAGGCCCGACCTCGGCGAGAAACGCCTCGAAGAGCTCACGATCCCGTTCGCGAACCAGCGCGAAAATGCGGCTATCCGCTTCGTCGTCGAGCAACGCTTCGCAAGTCTTTCGCGCCGCGAACGACGGCAGCCCGGTGAGCAAGAGGATGTCGCCGCCGTCCGTCATCGTCCCTCCTTTAGCCTGAATTTCAGCCGTGGCGCGGGTCGCGAGCGCACCCGTTCGAAAAGCACACGGCCCCACACTCGTTCGAGCGAAGGGCCGTGGTTCGCGGAGCGCGCGATGCGCGTGTCAGAGCGACTGTTCGAGCTGCGCACGAGCGAGAGCGTCGGCTGCGTCCTTCATTTCCTTGTCGGCAGCGGAGGGCGCAGGCTTCTTCTCGTCCGGAGCGCCGGTTTTGCCAGGTTTGGCCGGCTTCGCGGCGGCGACAGGCTTGGGGGCGGTTTCCTTCGGTTCGGCCGGAGGCGCTGCCGCGACGGGCTTCGGCCCCGCAGCAGGCTTCGGCTCGGCCTTGGCCACGGGCGCAGGCGTGGGCGCGACCGCGACGGGCGCAGCAGCCGGCTTGGGAGCGGCTGCGACTTGAGCAGGCTGAGCAGGCTCGGGTGCGGCGACGGGAGCAGCGGAAGCCGCCGGGGCCACGGCCGCAGGTTGCGCTACCGGCTGCGTCAGGAGATCCGCCGGGCTGACCTGCGCGACCGGTTGACCGCCGGCTGCCGCCACGGGCTGCCCCGCAGCAGGTTGCGCCGCAGGTTGGCCAGGCTGAGCCGCCTGGTCGGGAGTTGCGGGAGTAGCCGGCGTGGCGGGAGGCGCGCCTTGGCCGGGGGCATGCGAAGGATCGACAAATGCCGCGGTGGTAGCTTGGGCGGTCGGAGCGCCTCGTGTAAGGCCGAAGGCTGCGATGGCGGCGGCTGCGCTGACCGCGGCGAACGCGAGAACCCAGCCGCGAGCCGGCTTGGGGGCCGCACGGGAGAGCGATACCGCCGTTCCGGGCGGATCCATACGCGCCTCGGACATCGGTGCACCGGGCACCGAGAAGTGCGGGGGTACTGCCCCGTAGCCACCCGACATCATGGCTTGCGGCTGCTGCGGGAATCCTCCCGACATGCTCGCGTGAGCGCCTTGCTGCGGGAACCCGCCGGACATCGCGGCCTGCGGCTGCTGCGGGAATCCTCCCGACATGCTCGCGTGCGGAACGCCCTGCTGAGGGAAGCCACCCGACATGCCCGCGCCCATCATGGGCTGCTGCATGGGCATACCCGACATCGGCGCGGCCGGCACTTGACCGGACATCATGGGATTGATGGGCGCGCCGTTCGGCTGCATGACCATCGGAGCGGAGAGCGGTGCGGGCGGCGCGTTCGCGACTGCCGGCGCCGACATGGGAGGCGGCGGTTGGGAACGAAGTGGTGCGGACGTCACTGGCGCGAACTGATGCGTGGACATCTGGCCCGGCAGTGCGGGTGGTGGCTGCGACTTCGCGACCGACGGCGAGGGGTGCGCTCCGTGCTGCGGACCGAGCTGCATGGTGAAGTCGGGCGCGTCGGCTGCGGCGTCGAAGTCGGGCATTTCGCTCACGACCGCCGACGACTTGGGCAGCGAGATCTCCGGAACGCGCAGGTCTTTGCGATGCTGCGCCGACGGAGCCGCAGCGGGCGCGGGCTCGTCTTTCGGCTTCACGCTGGCGATCGAGACCGACGACGTCGGAAGAGAGAGCTTGCCCCCCTTCGGCATCGGTCGAATCTGCGTCCGTCCGTCTTCTTCGTCTTCGTCAACGATCGACGGTGCCGGGGGACGAATGTGCTTGCGAGCCTTGGTCTCGCCCGATTCGGCGAGCATCGCCTTCGGCGACTTCTTCTTCGCCGGGGACGCCATGAAGGTCGTCACCTCGTCGTCGGAGAGCGAAGGCTGGAAGGCGCGAGCCGGCGCCGGAGGTTCATCGAAGCGCGGCTGCGAGCGGGCGGGAGGCGGGACCGAACGGCCAGGACGCTGGGCTTCGGCCTCGGGCGTATCACCGTCGCGAGAGTCACGGGCAGGGCGCTTGTTGAAAGGGAGCACGTAGCCTCCTTGGGGAGTTGAACCGTCTCGGTCGAGTGTGGAAGGCCGATGCGAAGGGCACGCCACACCCAGCAGAGCTCTTGGACTACTGTACCTCCATTCCTATGCACCGGAAGGACGGAGAATCGCCCCGGATCCGATTGGTAGGACACGAGCGTACAAACATACGCAGCGCCTGCACCTGCATCGTGGGCAATCCCCTTCGCCTGGGGGGATAGTCACCCTGGTGGTCGAATGATCCATCGCCGAGGGCTGGCGATGGCGGAGGCGCGAGTGGCGCTTTCGTCACGCGATTCGGGACTAGAATGGAACCTCGAGCCGTTTCGGGCGTCAGGGGATGCGGAGCGCGCGGCCGGTCGCGCGGCGTAGTCACGCGGTACCGCGTGGACACGATCTCGGACGAGGGGTCCGACGGACGGAGACAAGACGCAGGTGAGTGGAGAACGAGAACCCTTCGAGCGCGCGTTCCCGCGAATCGCGGCGCGCATTCGCGCCAAGCTCGTGACGAGGCACGTGCTGCTCGCCGCGGGTGTTGCCCTCGCGCTCGGTTCTCTGGCGCTCGTGACGGCCGCACGTGCGGTCGGGCGAAGGGCATCTTGGCCGCTCGTCGGAGTCGTCGCACTTGCCGGCGGTGCGGGAGTCGGCCTCGTGCGCGGACGGAAGCGGGCCTGGTCGAACCAAGACGTGGCGCTCTACCTCGATCGCAAGCTCGGCGCAGACGAGGCGATCGTGACCGCGTTCGAGCTTCCGACGTCGACGGCGAAAGAGCACGCGGAAGACGCACTCGCGAGGGCGCCGCGCGCGGCGCTCGACGTCCCGTTCTTGGTGCGGACGCATGCGATAGTCCCGGCTGCCGTGCTCGCGTTCGTGCTCGCGGCTCGCGTGGAGGCGCGTGTCGTCGCGGCTCCCCCTGCCCTCCCGGGAGACGAGCGCCTCACGCTCGCGCACGTCGCCGGCCTCGAGCGCGTGGAAAAGCTCGCCATGCTCCCCGGTCGAGACGAAGCGCAACGCGAGCGCCTCGCGGCCATCGCGAAGGACGCGAAGCGACTCCGCGAAGACCTCGCGAAGGGCCTCGAGAAGCGCGAAGCCCAAGACCGCGCGGCGAGGCTCGGCGAGGCCATCCACAACGAGCGTATCTCGCTAGGGGCCGGCGAAGAACGAAAGGGGCTCGAGAGCGCGATCGCGCGTCTCGAGAGAGAAGCCGCCACCCGCGAAGCCGCGCGCGCCCTCGGGGATCACGATCTCGAGTCGATGGACCGCGAGCTCGAACGACGGGCCAATGCACGAGAGAGCGAAGACCGCGAGAGGGCGAAGCGCGCGCTCGAAGAGGCCGAACGTGCGGCGAAAGAGAGCGGAGCGAGCGGCGTCGGCAAGGCGCTCGCGGACCAGAAAAAGCAGCTCGAACGACGAGCGAAGAGAGCGGACACGCTTCGCGAACTGGCGCGGGCGATGGGGAACGATCCGTCGGTATCGAAGCAGCTCGACGCGCTCGACTCGAACCCGAGTGACGCGAACGCGGAGGCCCTGGCAGGAGCGCTGGCGGACGCGCTCGGAAAACTGAGCCCCGAAGAGCGGAGCGCGATCGCCAAGAAGCTCCGCGACGGCAAGGGCGCCAAGGGGCGCCAGCTCTCGCCCGAGGAGCTCGACAAGCTCGCCGAGCGCGCCGCGAGCCCGGAAGGCGCGAAAGAGCTGGAACGTATGCTCCGCGACCTCGCGAACCAAGACGACGAGACCGACGAATCGCGTCGTGACGACGCCTTGAACGACGCCGAGCAAGGTGCGGACGACGCGGAGCGCGACTTGTCGGGCGAATCGCCAGGGGGCGCCGCGAAGAGCGGTGACGCAGGGGCCGGCTCGTCGGGCGGCTCCGGATCGGGCCAGACGCCCGGCGCTGCGGCAGGGCTCGGTCGCGGGCGTGGTGGCGGTTCGGGCTCCGGTTCCGGCTCGGGCACCGGTGCCGGTGCAGGTGCAGGGAGTGGACAGGCCGGGAACGGCAGCGGGGGCGCCGGTGGAGGCCACGATACGGGCACCGGAGACCACCGCGGCGCGACGCCAGAGGTCGCGGGTGGAACGTTGAAGAGCCGCGCGCGTGGACCGATGAATCGGGCCGAGCTCATGCCCGGAACCACCACCACGTGGAAGCCCGGTCAAGCGGGCGGAACCGCCGACGTGCTCGGCACGGGAGCCGTCGGACGCGCCGGGCCAGCCGAGGTCGAAGGCGCCGAACGAAGCGACGTTCCCCAGGAATACCGAGAGCAAGTCCACAAATACTTCCGACCGTGACGACACGAAACGATTCGCCACGTGAGGCGCGGAGCCGTTCCGGACTCACCTCGACTACCGAACCGACTGGAGCGGAATGACTTTTCCCGAATCGAAGCTCGCCGACGCCAAACGCACCCTGGAAGCGCTCCACGAGGCCGTCGGACGCGTGGTCGTCGGACAGAAAGACGTCGTGGACGAAGTGACGTGGGCGCTGGTCGCCGGTGGCCATGCGCTGCTCGAGGGAGCCCCGGGACTCGGAAAAACGCTGCTCGTTCGTACGTTAGCCTCGGCCATGAAGCTCGCGTTCTCGCGCATCCAGTTCACGCCGGATCTCATGCCGAGCGACATCGTCGGGACCAACGTGCTCGTGCTCGACGCGGAAGCGCGGGCGAAAGGCTCGGCGTTCGCGCTGGAAAAAGGCCCGATTTTCGGCAACGTGGTCCTCGCGGACGAGATCAACCGAGCCACGCCGAAGACGCAGAGCGCGCTGCTCGAGGCGATGGCGGAACACGCCGTCACCATCGCGGGTAAGCGCCACGTGCTCGAAGAGCCGTTCTTCGTCCTGGCCACCGAAAACCCGATCGAGATGGAAGGCACCTATCCGCTTCCGGAAGCGCAGCTCGATCGTTTTCTGTTCAAGGTGCTCGTCCCGAATCCCTCGGAGGACGAGCTGTGCGAGGTGCTCACGCGCACGACCGGACGCGCGGGTTCTGCAATCGACCCGGTCATCGACCGCGACGGCGTGCTCGAGTTGCGGGCGGCGTGCCGAGACGTGGCCGTGGCAAGTCCGGTCGCCCGCTACGCGGCGCGCCTCGTGCGCGCGAGCGAGCCCGACTCGCCGGACGCGCCCGACCTGGTCAAGCGCGCCCTGCGCTTCGGCGCGGGGGTACGTGGAGCACAATCGCTCGTCCTCGGTGCGAAAGCGGTCGCGTTGTCCGAGGAGAGAGGCCACGTGGGCTTCTCCGACATCGTGCGGGTGGCCAAGCCCGCCCTGAGGCATCGCTTGATTCGCTCGTTCGAGGGAGAGGCGGACGGTGTCTCGACCGACGCCGTCGTCGACGCCCTGCTCGCTCACGTCCCGGAGCGCCCGAAGTCCGTGGAGGCCGAGCTCGAAGTGTCCGGAAGCGCGAAAGGGGCACGTCCGTGAAGGGGCGAAAGTCGAGCCTAGCAACCGCGACGAGGAGAGGTCACGATGCCTGCTGAAACGTCCCGGCGAGCTCGCACGAGCCGCACGATCTGCTCGGCGCTCGCGTTCGCCTTCGCGACGATGGGCATCGCCGCCCGAGCGGACGCGCAGTCCTACGACGACGGGGACATGGAGAGGCCTTCCTCGTCGAAGGTGCAGCGTCGGGTGTCGATGGTCGTGGAACCGATCTTCGGGACCGACATCGCGCCTTCGTCGGGGTGGAACGACCTGTCGATCGTGGTCGACAATCGTGAAGACAAGGCGATCAAGGGGAGACTCGAGAACCTCGCCGAGCGCTACTCGAGCCCGGCGGTCGGCCAGGTCTCGACGACGATCGAGGTTCCCGCGCACGGACAGACGCGTCTCCGTTTTCCGGTCCGGATCGGCGGCTACGGCTCGGGCAACGTGCAGCTCGTCTTGCGTGGCGAGAACGACGAAGAGATTGCTTCCCGCACGATCGCCGCGACCCACAATCCTCCGCCCACGCTGGTCGAATGGAGCACCTCGCATCGCCTCGCGGTCGAGCTGCGCGGCCAGACCCTGCCCGTCACGGCGGCAAAATCGTCTTCGGCGAGACTGCGCGTAGGCTCCCCCACCCTCGATTCGACCTCGGGTGAGCCACTCCTGCCGAGCTCCCCGGCGGCCTACGGCGACATCGACGCCATGCTGCTCTCGTCGGCCGACCTCGCGCACGTGAAGGGTCAAGAGCTGGCGGCGCTCGCGGGCTGGGTGCTCGCCGGCGGGACGCTCGCGATCGTCCCGACGCGCCCGGAAGACCTGCGCACCGAGCCGCTCACCAGGTTCTTGGGAGGAGAGGCGCGCCCTGGACCGGTTCCCCGTGCACTCTACACGCTCCCGGCGTTGGGCTCGACAGGCTCCGGCGACGTGGACGACGTTCCGCCGGCCACACGGCTCGACTACCACCGTGACCCGGTCCCCCCGTTCGTTCCGCTGCTCGGGAGCGACGCCGCGCACCCGCGCGACGTAGTGCCCATCCGTGGAGACAGCCTCCTCGGAGGTGCTCCGACCCCCGGGACGACGGGCACTCCCGCGAGTCCGAGCCCGTTCCAAGAGCGCTTCGCCGGCTATCGCGGCGGCAACCTTCGTGAGGGCCGTTTCGGCGCGGTCGCGAGCTACGGACTCGGCGAGGTCCACGTGCTCGCGTTCGACGCCCTCTCGCCGAGCGCAGGGAGCGATCGCTGGGTGCTCGCGCGGGTGCTCGAGCTCTCGGCGATGGCCTACACGCGGCGCTCGATCCGCGCGATGCCCGCCAACGACATGAACGAGAACGTTTCGCACGACTCGGTGCGGCGCGCGCTCGATCCGAACGAGAATTTCCGAGGCGCGCTGGGAGTCTCGGCGGTCTTGCTCGTGATCTACGCGATCCTCGCGGGCCCCGTGCTGCACCTTCGGGCACAGAAGCGAGGGAAGCCCCTCGAGCCCATGACGCGTCTTCCCTTCCTCGCGGCAGGCACGTTCGGGCTCATCGTGCTCGTGGGTCTCACCGCCAAGGGGTTCCACGGGCGCGCGCGTCACCTCTCGTTGGTCGAGACAGGCGCGGGGACGAGACGCGCCTCCGGGCTGTCGTATCGAGGCTTCTTCGCCAGTCGAGCCGAACAGCTCACCCTGCGCGCACACGGGCCGGGCGCGATGCTGGCCCGCCTCGAGGTGGGAGAGTCCTCCCCCGACCACTATCGCCTCGACCGAGAAGGCCTCGCGCTCGAGAACATGGCCGCGCTGCCGTGGCAGACCGTAGTCGTCCAGGAGTCCGGATTTCTCTACGACTTGCCGGGGGCGGTCTCGGTTCGTCGCCAGCCTAACGGCGAATTGCACGTGAAGAACGGAACGACCCACGCCTTGAAAGACGTGGTGCTCGGCATGGGTAGCCACGCGACCTACTTCAAGACGATTGCCCCAGGAGCCGTCGTGAAAGAAGCCGACGGTCAGCGCCTCGGTCCGAGCTACCGCGAGACCGCGACCTACGCGACGCCCATCGTGCACCGACTCCAGAGCTACTTGCTGCGCAACGCCGTCCCCGGTCCGGACGGCGAACGCCTCGCGTCGACATGGGAGCTCGCGGAGACGGCGGCCGCAGGAAGCGACTTCTGGCCCGATGAAAACCCGGTCCTCATCGCCGAGCTCGATGCCCCCGACCGTGCAAAAGACGACTCCGGTCTCGTGCTCGAGAGCGAGCGGGTTCTCGTGCGCGTGGTGGGCGAAGGAGGTGACCTGTGAGCGTCGAGCACAACGCCGCGCATGCGATTCGTGTCCGACACCTCTGGCATCGCTTCGGGGCCTACGACGTCTTGCGCGACGTATCCTTCGACGTAGGGCACGGAGAAATTTTCGGCTTCATCGGTCCGAACGGCGCCGGAAAAACCACGACGATTCGGGTGATCTCGACCTTGCTCGAGCCGATGGCCGGCCGGGTCGAAGTGGACGGCTACGACGTCGCGATCGATCCGGACAAGGTGCGCCGCTTGATCGGGTACATGCCCGACCACGCCGGCGTGTACGAGCGCGTGACGGTGCGTGAGTACCTCGAGTTCTTCGCCGATGCGTACGGAGTATCGTCCGGAGGCAAGAACTACGCGGTGGTCGAGGCCGTGCTCGAGCTTACCGACCTCGCCAAGCTCGAGTCGAAGCTGGTCGCGACCATGTCGAAGGGCATGAAACAGCGTCTCCAGCTGGGCCGCGTCCTGCTCCACGACCCGAAGGTCTTGATCCTCGACGAGCCCGCGAGCGACCTCGACCCACGCGCGCGCATCGAGATGCGCGATCTGTTGGTCGAGCTGCGCAAGCTGGGAAAGACGGTCTTTCTCTCGAGTCATATCCTCACCGAGCTCGCGGACGTGTGCACGTCGGTGGCCATCCTGGAGCGTGGGAGATTGGTGGTCTCCGGCCCGATTTCCGAGATCGCGGAGCGACTCGCTCGAGCCCGCGAGGCGAGCGAAGCTCCCGAAAGGACCGTGGTCGCGTCGCCGGGACCGACCGGTGGGACCGCTGCAGCCGAGATCGCGCAGCCGAAGGCTCTCGCACGCGTCCTCCGAGTGCGTGTGCTGGCGAGTGGCGAAGCGGTACAATCGGCGCTCGGCGCGCTGCCCTTCGTCGAGAAGGTCGGGCCGGGCCCGGGGGGAACGCTCGCCGTGGCCTACGCGGGCGACGACACCGCGATCGCGAGCATCGTGAAGACGTTGGTCGAGGCCGGGATTCCCGTGTGCGGTGTCGAACCGGAACGCAACGAGCTCGAGCGCATCTTCCTCGAGGTCACGAAGGGAGACTTGCAATGAGCCCCGTCGCGCCTTCTCTCGAACCGCCGCAGGCGCCCCCGAAGCGTTCGCTCCGCGAGCGTCTGGGGGAGCCCAATCCGATCTGGATGCGCGAGATGCGCCAGGCGCTCCGGCTGGGTCGAACGCCTTGGATCCTGCTCGCGCTCACCCTCACCATTTCGCTGTTTTTGTGCGCGATCGGGGGCATCGCCTCCAGCGACAGGACCAGTCCGGCGAAGGTGGGGAGCGGTCTCTTCCAAGCCTTCTTTTCGATCGCGTACATGGTGGTCGTCGTGGTCGGCCCGGCCGTGGCCGCGAACGGCATCGCGGCCGAACGTGAGGGGCGCACCTGGGAGGCGGTCTTGCTCGCGGGCCTGGACGCGCGTGCCCTGGCTCGCGGGAAGTTTCTCGCCGCCTACACGACCCTCGCTCTCTACATCGTCACCCTGGCTCCCGTGGGTGCCCTATCGTTCCTGTTCGGTGGGGTCACGGCGACCGAGGTCATCACGGCCTTCGTATTCCTGTTCATGATGGCCGCGCTCGCGGTCGCGTTCGGTCTCGCGGTGAGCTCGCTCATGCAGAGCCTTCGTGGGGCGCTGGTCACGACCTTGGCCTTGGCGGTCATGATCGGGCCGTTCCTCTACCTCGTGTTCGGCGTGGGAGGCTCGTCGGTCGCCCATTCGATCTGGCCCGACGTGGATCGCGACATGCCGATTTGGCTGCCGTCCGCGCTAACGCGGGCGCCGTTCGGATTGCGCTACGTCATCCTCCTAATCCTCGTGCCGCTCGTGCTCGTGGCGGTTCCGGCGCGTTTTCTCTACGCGGTGACGGTGGCCAACCTCACGCACGAAACCGACGATCGGTCGACCGGGCTCAAGCGTTGGTTCGTCTTCTCTGCACCGGCCGTGCTGGCCGTCGCCGTGGTTCCCGTGGTCCTCACCGAGAACCACGCAGGGGACCTGGCGCTGCTCGTGCTTTGCGCGGCGTTCTTGTACTCGCTCTTCTGCGCGTTCCTCTTCGCCAGCGACCCCATCGGACCGACGCGCCGGGTTCGCGTGCATTGGGAGCGCCGAAACGCCTCGTTCTTCACGCGCTTCATGGGACCGGGTCTACCCAAGACTTCGGGGCTCGTGATGCTGGTGAGCATCGCGTTGGTGACGGGACTCGGCATCGTGTGCGCCTCGATCCCATCGACCGGTCGTTCGAGCACGGACGTGCTCCACGTCTTCTTCCTCTTGAGCTACGCGTGCGCCTTTCTCGTGTTCGTCGTCGGGATGCTCGCCATCTTGCGCGCTACGGGGACCACGCCGTGGGTGACCCGCGTGGTGGGGTTCGGCATCGTCTTCCTCGTGAGCGCGGCCCCCTGGGTCGTCGCGGCGATCGGCGGAGCGCTCTCGTCGACGGGAGACAAGGACTGGCTCATGGTCGCCTCGCCGAGCCCGTTCTACGTCTTCTACATGATCGACCAGTCGCGCGCGTACGCGAGCGCCAACGCCTGGACCCACGTGTCCGTGGGGTTCGCCTGCGAGATCGGCTGGGCGTTGCTCGGACTTCTCTTGCTCTGGCGAGCCGCGGCCCGCTGCGAGCGGACCATCGCGACCTACGATCTTGCCGTCGCCAAGTCCGAAGCTGCGCTGGACGAGGAAGATGCGAGAGCCGCGGCCCTCGCCGCGAGCGCGACGATCACGAGCCCGAGCCCGAGCCCGAGCCCGGACGAGCCCTCCCCTTGAGCCTCCTCGATCCGTCCTACCTGCGCGAGCTCGAGGCGATGCGACGCCATTTTCGGACGCGCGCGCGCTCGTCCGCGGCCGGCGCTCACCTCGCCAAGAAGCGAGGCGGCAACGCCGAGTTCGCCGAACACCGGCCCTACGCACCGGGCGACGACCTACGTCGGGTCGACTGGTCGGCGTTCGCGCGCGCCGGCTCGCCCGTGACCAAGACGTTCCGCGCGGAAGAGGACGTGATCGTTCGCCTCGTGGTCGACGCGAGCCGGTCGTCCGCATCCGGCACCCCGCGGAAGCTCGACGTGGCCAAGCGCCTCGCGGGTGGCCTCGCGTACCTCGCGCTCGTCGAGTCCGAGCGCACCCAGGTCATTGCCGCACGAGACCGAGCGAGCGAGAGCGCAGGTCCGGTGCGCGGACGCGCCTCTCTCGCGAGAGCGCTCCACGAGCTCGAGTCGCTCGAAGCAGAGGGCGGCACCGACCTCGCGAAGGCCATCGCGGATACCTTGTCGCGAAATCGGCGCCCGGGCTCGCTCGTCGTGATGAGCGATTTCTTCGATCCCGGACCGTGGGATGCGGCCGTCAAGCGAGCCGCCGCGCAAGGACACGACGTGGCACTCGTGCACGTGCTCGCCGAAGAGGAAGTGAGCCCGCCTTGGGACGGTGACGTCGCACTCGTGTGCTCGGAGACCGGCGAAACACTGGAAATGACCTTCGACGAGGGCGTGCGACGCGCATACGAAGAACGCCTCGATGCCCTCTGTCGAACGCTCGCCACGCTGGCGACGCGCACCAGCGGCAGCTACGTGCGGGTGGTCGGGGACGCCGACCTCGCCGGCTCGGTTCGGAAAATCGTAGGACGATCGGTCGAACGATGGGCAAACTCGAGCTCCTGAATCCGAAGGGGCTCTTCCTCCTCGGGGCCCTGATCCCGCTCGTGGCGCTCTACGTCTTGAAGGTGCGCCGCAAGACGCACGTGGTCGCCTCCACTTGGCTCTTCCGCGAAGCGCATCGCGACCTCTCGGCGCGGCACCCGTTCCGCAAGCTGGTCCCGGAGACCTCGCTCGTGCTCGAGGCGCTCGCGATCCTGACGCTCGCGGCGGCTCTCTCTCGACCGACCTTCGAGAGCGAGGGCATCGACGGTGACGTGCTCGCCATCGTGATCGACACGAGCGCCTCGATGGGGACGCGGGTCGGCCAAGGTCCCGAGCGTCGCATCGACAAGGCTCGCGAGCTCGCGGAAAAGGCCATCGCCGCGGCTCGGCCGGGAACGGCAACGTTCGTGGTCGAAGACGCCGGAACACCACGGTTGCTAGGTGCACCCGAGAAGAGTCGAGAGAGAACGACCAAGACGCTGGCGACGTTGGCCGTTCACGACGTCGCCGGAGACCTCGCGCAGGCCGTGGCGCTCGCCGCCGACCGCCTACGAAGTCTTCCCGGAAAGAAGACCCTGTTGATCGTTACCGACGGCGCGGTGGAGACCACCACGCTGCCCGACGTACGCGATGCCACAATCGAAGTCCTCCGCGTTGGGGATGCCCAGGAAAACAGTGGGATCGTTCGTTTCTACGTGCGCTCGAAAAAGAGCTCGACCCCCGGGCTCGATGCCGTAGAGGCGTTCGCGCTCGTGAAGAGCTACGGCACGCGACCTTCCGACCTCTACGTCACGTGTACCGTGGCCGGCGAGAGCTCCCCGCGCGCCTCGCGGAGGCTTCTGCTACCCGCAGGTGGCGAAGCGCCGGTCACGCTCGCGTTCGACGCGCGGCCCGACGACCGAGGCAAAGCCATCTACGTGCAAGCGAGCCCGTACGACGCGCTTCCGCTCGACGACGTGGCCTACGGCAAGATACCCGCGGGGGCTCGCATGCCGGTCACGCTCGGCACGGACAGGCCATATTCGTGGCTCGAGCGCGCGCTCGAGTCGGACGAGGAGGTCGCCCTCCAGAAGCTCTCCCTCGGCGACGTGGAGCGAGTGAACCTGGACGACGATGCCTTGCTCGTCCTGGAAGGCGCATGCCCCTCCGACACACGCGTCGCCGGTCGGGACGTGCTCGTGGTGGGGCCTCCACCGGGACCTTGCCTCGGAATCTCCGTGGGCAAGCCGGTCGACGTGCCTCGGCTCACGTCGTGGGAAAACGGCGATCCGAGGCTACGTTTTCTCGCACTCGATGGGGTGCGCTTCGCGAGCGCGACGCCTCTCGATCCGGGGTCGGCACGAGGAACGTTGGTGCGCTCCGATCGCGGGGCGCTGGTCGTCGACGCAAGCGTTCCGGGCCGGACCGTCACCCTGCTGGGCTTCGCCGTAGGCGATACGGATTGGCCGCTGCGTGCCTCGTTCGTGCTCTTCGTACGCAACGTGGTGGAGCTCGCCCGCGTCCATCGTGCGAACGGCGCGTCGGGACCGAGCGTGACCGGGGGCACGCTCCGGGTCGCGGCTCCCGTCGACGCGACCTACGCGGACGTATCTCGTGAGGGAGACGAGACCTACTCGCGCCGCATTCCCACGAAGGGCGGATCCGCGGTGGTCAACCCGGTCGACCGCGCCGGTCTCTACCGCGTGGCCTTTGCCGGCGCTCGCCCCAAGACCGTCCTGGTGCCGGTCAATTTGACGAACGAGGGAGAGAGCGACGTGCGTGCAAAGGAGCTCACGACGGGAGGTCACACACTCGCCGATGCCCGTGCCCCTTCTCCGATCCACCGGGAATTTTCGTCCCTCTTGGCCATCTTGGGCGCGCTCTTGGTGCTCGGCGACATTTGGGTGCTGACGCGCGTGTCACGACGGTTGTCGGGGCCGCGACCGAGCGGAGCGACCTCGTGATTCTCCCTTCCGTGCTGGTGCGCGCGCTGCCGTATGCGCTGGTCGCGACCGCACTCGCGCTCACGTTGGTGTCGCTCGCAGCGCTCGTCACGCTCTCCCGACGCGCGGCGATGGGCGGCGGTCGAGCTCCCCCGAAGCGGCTCTACCTCGGGTTCGTCCTCTCGTGCGCTCCGCTCGTGCACGCAGGCCTCGTCGACGCGGGAATCGTGCGGGAGACTTGGCTCCGCTACGGATGGCCGCTCGTGCTCGTACCGGGCACGCTGGTCCTGCTCTTCGCGCAGGTGCGCTTGGAAAGTCTTCCGGCGAGCCTGGGTGAAACGCGACGCGCGACCGTTCGTACGCTGGCCTTCCTCGCGCTCTTTACGGGGGTGCTCGCGGCAGCCGATACCGAGCTCGGTCGTCCACGTGACGGTCTCACGGTGGTGATCGCCGAGGACCGCTCGCGCTCGATGGATCTCGTGCCGAACGCCGAAGCTCGAATGGCGAAGGAGCGCGCAGCCGCGACCGCAGGCATGCACGACGCCGATCGCATCGGGATCGTCACGTTCGCGGCCGACGCCGTGACCGACGATCCCCCGCACGTGAAGGCAGTGAGCTCGACGCCGCAAAAAACGCCCTTGGGGCGCGATGCGTCCGATCTGGAGCGCGCGGTGCGCCGCGCGCTGGCGGAGCTTCCGGACGACACCGCCGGTCGGATCGTGCTCGTCACCGACGGCGTCGAGACCCGAGGGGACGTGCTCGCAGCCGCGTCCCTCGCGCTGGCCAAGGACGTGCCCATCGACGTGTTGCCGTTCGACCAGGCGAAGCAGAACAACGTGCGGGTGGTCTCCGTGCGAGCCCCTTCGCGGGCCGACGAGGACGAGCCCCTCGATCTGCGCGTCGTCACCGCGAGCACGATCGAGACCGACGTGGACATTCGGGTGCTCCGCGACGGCGTGCCGCTCCACACCGGTCGCGCCCATCTCGCAGCGGGCGAAGATGTCCTTAAAATTCGAGAACTTGCACCTTCTGCGGGGCTCCACCGATACGATGTCTCCGTAAGCGCGCGAAACGCCTCGGCGGACTCGTCTCCGGACGACGACACGGGGGCCGCGTTCGTGCGCGTGCGCGGCGTTTCGCTCGCCCTCGTGATCGAAGGCGACGCGGGCAAGAGCGCGCCGTGGACGTCCGCCCTGCGCGGAGCAGGCTTCCGCGTGGTCGAAGGAGGGGCGAGCGTGCTTCCGACGGACGTGGCCGGGCTCGCGGCCTTCGACCTCGTGGTCCTCTCGGACGTACGCGCGAGCGACCTCACCAAGACGCAAGTCGACGCGATGGCGAGCTATGCGCGCGACCTCGGAGGCGGCCTCGTGCTGATGGGCGGAGACCGCTCGTTCGGCCCGGGAGGATATGCACGCTCGGCGATCGAGGAGGTGTCGCCCGTTTCGTTCGACCTCCGCCAAAAGCAACGCCGCGCCTCCCTCGCCGAAGTGATCGCCATCGACTACTCGGGCTCGATGGGCATGGAGGTCTCGGGGCAGACCAAGCTCGCGCTCGCCAACGAAGCGGCCGCACGGAGCGCCTCTCTCCTCGGTCCAGGGGATCGCCTCGGCGTCGAGCACGTCGACACCGTGGTCGCGTGGACCCAACCGATGGCACCGGTCGACAATCCGAAGGCCATCGCGGACAAGATTCGCCAGGTGGGCGTGGGAGGAGGAGGCATCTACACGGACCTCGCGCTGGAAGCGGCGTACGCGGCGCTCGCGCGCGAGCAAGTGAACCTGAAGCACGTGCTGCTCTTCGCGGACGGCGGCGACGCCGAGCAAATCACGGGCTGCCGCGCGATGGTGGCGGCCGCTCACGCGAAGGGCATGACCACCAGCGTGATCTCGCTCGGCGAGGGCTCCGACACCCCGGAGCTCGCCGAGCTCGCCAAGGCCGGAGAAGGCCGGTTTTACCTCATCGACGACGCGACCAAGCTGCCGGCCGTCTTCACGCAGGAGACCGTGCTCGCGTCACGCAGCGCGCTCGTGGAGAAGCCGTTCCGGGTGAGCGCGGCAGGCAGTGGTCCCGCCACTCGAGGCATCGCGATCGACGCGCTTCCGGCGCTCCGAGGCTACGTGGTCACGCTGGCGAAGCCGCGCGCGGAGATCTTGCTCGCGGGTCCGGACGGTGACCCGGTGCTCGCCACCTGGCCGGTGGGCCTCGGACGAACCGCGGCGTTCACGAGCGACTACAAGGACCGCTGGGGCAGCGACTGGATCGCGCACGCGCCCGCCGCGAAGCTCTTCGGACAGCTCGCGCGCGACACGGCACGCCGCGAGGACGACCCCCGCGTCCACGTCGAGAGCGACGTAGCGGACGGGAGGCTTCGCGTGCGCGGAGACGTGAGCTCCGCCGACGGTCGCGCCGACTCGTTCCGCAGACTGCACGCTCGAATCGCCGGACCTGACGGCTTCTCCGCGGACCGCGCGCTCACGCAGACCGGCCCCGGACGCTACGAGGCCGACGTTCCCCTCTCGCGCAAGGGAACGTACGTGACGGCGGTGGTCGACGACGAAACGGGCGCGGTGGTGTCGACCGCGGGCGCGACGCTCGCCGAAGGCCAAGAAGCGACGCCCACCGGCAGCGACCGCACCCTGCTCGCGCGAGTCGCACAGGTCTCCGGTGGCAAGGTGCGCGAGTCGCTCGCGGGCGTCTTCGACGACCGCGGAGAGCGCCGATTTTCGCACCTTCGCGTGGCCCACGTGCTGTCGGCGGTCTCGCTCGTGGCGCTCTTCGCGAGCGTCGCGTGCCGCAAGCTCAGCGTGCCCGAGACCCTCGTGCGCGCCGTCGCACGCATGCGGGTTCGCCGCGCGACGCACCGCGAGGGCGACCTCGTTAGGCTTCGAGAAGAGGCCGAGCGGCTTCGTGCCCAGGCACGGGCGACGCGCGCGCTCACGGAGGCCACCCGAGTACGCGTTCGTCCGGACGACACACAGCACGGGGACGATCTGGCGTCCAAGCTCGCCCGCGTGAAGCTCGAGACGTCGGTCACGACGAAGGTCACGCCGAGTGCAGCGCGGTCCTCGACCGACTCGACGATCGGCGCGCGGAGCGCCGTTTCGCCGTCCGTCGGCGATGCGCCGCAGAAGCCCGTGAGCTCCGTCGAGTTGCTCGCGAAAAGGAGACGGGAGCGGCGCGACTGACGTCGACACGCGCTCCCGTGGG
Organism: Polyangiaceae bacterium; assembly: GCA_965225775.1. GTDB lineage: Bacteria > Myxococcota_A > Polyangia > Polyangiales > Polyangiaceae > JAAFHV01. Next base: position 2,401,532 of record OZ245328.1, read on the forward strand.
ATCGTTGGAGAAACCGCCGTCGCTCAGCGAAGGGCGACGATGGCGATCAGAACGAGGACCACCACGACGCCTCCTACGATGGCCGGAATCAGCCACGCCGGACTCTTGGACGGCACGCCCGCGAGCGCCAGGTCGGAGTCCGCGCCCACCGAAACGGGTGGCGCGAATGGCGGAGCGGAGTGAACCGGCGGAGCCGCAGCCGACGGGCGAGGAGGCTCGAACGGAGGCACGGAAGCATTGCCCGCGGGCGGGCTCGAAGCCGCAGCGGGCGCCGCGAACGGATCTTTGGCGGGCGAAGAGAACGGGTCGGCTTGCACGGCCTTGGCCGGCTGCGCCGCGAGCAGCGCATCGACCTCTTTGGTGAGCTCGAGCAACGGGATCTTGCCCCAAGAGAGGTGATCGCCTTTGAGCCCGTACGCGTGCCCTACGGCATCGGCGAAGGCACCGACCGTCGGCTGACGGTGGTTCGGGTTCTTGGCGAGCGCAAGCTCCATCACCTCGTCCATGGCGGCCGGGATGGGATACTTGGAGTCCTTCCCCTTCACGGTGGGAGGAACGGGATCTTCGGTCAAAATGGCGAGCAAGATGCTCGGACCGTTGGTGCCGCTGAAGGGCACGATGCCGACCATGGCCTCGTAGGCGATGGCGGCGAGGGCGAAGATGTCCGCCCGCGCGTCGAGCGTGTCGAGGCCCTGGGCTTGCTCGGGCGCCATGTAGAACGGCGAGCCGATCGTGGTGCCCATCACGGTGAGCTTTTTCGCGTTCTGGTTTTTGTCTTTGACCGACCCGAAATCCAAGATCTTGGTGACGTCGCCGTCGCGCGAGCCGCACAAAAACAGGTTGTCGGGCTTCAGGTCGCGATGGATGAACTGATTCTCGTGTGCGGCGTCGAGTCCGACCGCGACGTGCGAGAGCATGCGGACCAAACGTGCAGGATGCACGAACTTGTCGCGCTTCAGAATCACGCGAAGCTCTTCGCCGTCGAGGAACTCCATCACGAGCAGCCAGACGCCGAGCACGGGCTCGCGCTGGAAGTCGAGCACGCGCACCACGTTGTCGTTGCCGAGCTGGCTCGAGATCTCGTACTCGCGCTTGAAGCGTGCGAGTGCGACCTCGTCACGGGCGACGTCGTCGTGGAGGACCTTGATGGCGATGCGGGTCTTCGTGTCCTTGTCGATGCCCTCGTAGACGCGCCCCATGCCGCCGTCGGCGACGATGCGGCGCACCTCGTAGCGTCCGCACAGCTTCGCGCCGACCCGCGGGTCTTCGGAGCTCGCCGCGGGCAGCATGCTGGCCGAGACCAAGCTCTCGCCGTCGTGCGGACAGAAGGCCGCATCGTCGGTGTACGTTCGGTAGCATTTCGGACAGCTCTTCACGACCCCTCCCCCACGACCCTCACGAGGACGAGCCCGGTGCGCTGGCGGCGACCGGCGGCGCGAAGTAGATGAGCCGGTTGCACGAAGGGCACTGCTCGATCATCGGCTCGCGACGGAGGCGGTGGAACATCTGCGGAGGCAAGGCGATGTTGCACGCGGTGCACGTGCCGTTCGTGGTCTTCGCGAGGCCTGAGCCGCGCTTCTGGCGGACGGTGTCGTAGCGGCGGTAGACGATGGGCGGGAGTTGCTTCACCAGGTCGTCGCGGCCGCCGGCCTTCGAGCCGTGCGACGTCTCGAGGTCGCCCACGTTGGCGGCGATGGCGCTCTCTTTTTCGGCGAGCTCGGCAAGGATACGAGCCTTCTCTGCCTCGGCTGCCTCGAGTGCGGCGCGGATGGCCTCGATCGACTTTCCGAAGCGCTCGACCTCTTCTTCGCGGTCGCGCTGGAGCTTCTTCACCTCTTCGAGCTCGCGCTGGACCGCGTTGGTCTCACGCTCGGTGCGCACGCGGCCGAGCTTGTCTCGGGACGCTTCGTGCTGCGCGGTGAGCGAGCGGACCTCGGCGTGGGCCTCGCCCTTCGCCTTCTCGGTTCGGGCGAGCGCGGCGCGCTCGTCGGTCACCTTGATTTCGATCGCCGCGAGCGACTTCTTCAACCCTTCGAGAAGGCCACGCTCCTCGGACAGTTTCTCGCCGACCGTCTTCAGCTCGGCGTCGAGCCGCGCGAGGTCTTCGAGGACACGAATCTGCTCCACGATGCTCAAAAGGAAATCTCCTCACTCTTCACGCTTCGCACACACCACCCAAGACCGTTTGTAGGCCCACCTGGGTTCGAACCAGGAACAGCCCGGTTATGAGCCGGGGGCTCTGACCGATTGAGCTATGGGCCCGGTAAAGCACGCGAAGCGAAAGTAGTCGAAGCGCGGCCAGGAAGGAAGAATCCCTCACGTGTCGCACACGTGGAACGTCACGATTTCGCATCGTTGGCCCGTACCGGCCCGGGAACGGAGGTTCAGTCAGGGACACGAGTGGCGACGAAGAACGGCGCGCGCGGGCCCGGCCTCGCCTACGTCGAGCGACACCCCGTAGAGCACGCCCTTCGAGGCTGCGACGAAGCGTCCTCCGTGGGCCGAGGGCTCGCGTGTGAGCGCACGAGGGGAGAGCGTGAGCAGCATGGTGCGCTCCGCGATGTCGACGAACGACACGGCCTCCCCCACGACGACGGGGGACGCAGCGCCCACGCCACCGTCCACGAGCTCTTCGGTCGGTCCGGGCTTTCCTCCCCGAATCGGGATGCGCTCCAGGCGCGCGCCGAGTCCGTCCCCCCGAACTGCACCGTCGTCCACGAGCACGTCGAAACCACCTTCACGAGCGACGAGCTCGAAGGACGCGACGAACCCTTTCCCTCGTGGCGTGACAGCGACGGCCGGCCCTTTGGTCCTTCCCGCGGCGTCGAGCTCGACGAGCTCGATCCACTGATGCGCGCGCTCTTCGCCCGGCGCCTCGAGATACGCCCCTTGGAGATCGGCGTCCGGCGCGCCGCCTTCGGGCTCGGCCACCACTTCACGTGCGAGGTAAGCGAGCCAGATGCCGCCCGAAGCCGTGCGCACGAGCTTGGGGGAGTCCGCGTCGGTCTCGTAGGCGGTCACCACGTGAGGAGGATCGGCCTCGAGCTTGTCGTCACGGAACGCCGCGATCTTCACCACCCCGCGCACCACGCGGTCCGAGTCCTCGTCCCAGGCGACGAGGCCGGCGCCGTCGGCGGTCACCACGGCGTCGAATCCGAAGGAGTCGTCGATCGCCTGCGCGACCTCGAACAACGGCTTGGCCGAAGCGCCCGCGAGCCTGGAAAAACCGAGGGTTCGAGTGCCAGCGACCCGCGCCGTGCCCGCACGATTCCCGAACGTCCGAGGGGCGTCCGACTTCGTGTAGCTTGCAACCATCAGCGAAGACGGAGCGACGAAGAGGCGCGGCGCCAGGTCTCCTCCGGCGTACTTGCCGAGATCGATGGGCTCGGATTTGTCGAAGGTCGAACCGACGCGGAAGACGGTCCCCACGCGACCTGCCTCGCGGTCGAGCGAAGCGGCGAGGTAGAGGGCGCCCGACGGGTCGATCTCCGCGTCTCCCACCTCGAGGCTCTGACCGCCCTCGAGCGTGAGCTCTCCGGTGGTCTTCGTGCATCGCGCCGGCACCTCGAGGCCCGCATCTTTGGGCGAAGGCGGCTCGCTCGAGCCCATGGCCGCGGACGCGTCGAGCGCGGGCGAGACCACCACGCGTGGACCGCACGACGTGCGCGAGATCACGAACGCGCAGGCCACACTGAGGGCGAGCCCGAGCGCGATTCGCGCGGGCGTCAGGCGCGGGACGTTCATGTCTGCAGAAAGCCGTCCACCACCTGGAGAGCGAGCTCGTAGCGCTCGAGCGGCGGCATGATGTACGCGCCCGCGACGCGGTTGCGCACCACGGCCAGCATCTCGCGGGCGATGGCCACGCCCTCGGCGCGCGCCGCAGGTCCGGTGCCTGCTTTGCGCATGCGCTCGCGCACCGGCTCGGGCACCGACATGCCCGGGACCTCGTTGTGGAGGAACTCGGCGTTGCGGTAGCTCGCGAGGGGCAAGAGGCCCACGAGCACGGGCAATCCGAGCGGTTCGATGTCCTTCAGGAACTTGTCGAGCACGGCCGGGTCGTAGACCGGCTGGGTCATGACGAGCTCCGCGCCCGCGGCCTTCTTCTCGGCGAGGCGCTTGAGCTCGCGCTCGTAGTTGAGCGCAGCCGGCTCCGCCCCGGTGGCGAGCAAGAAGCGAGTGACCCCGCCGAGCGGCTTTCCTCCCGGGTCGACGCCGTGATTCAACTTGTGCGCAAGCTTCAAGATGCCGATCGAGTCGAGGTCGTAGACCGCCGAGGCGTCCGGGAAGTCGCCCATCTTCGGCGGGTCGCCGGTGATGATGACCAGGTTGCGAATGGCGAGGTCGTTGGCGCCGAGCAGGTGCGCGAGCGTGCCGAGTAGGTTTCGATCGCGTCCGCACACGTGGAGAATGGTCTCCATCTCGGCTTCGCGCTGCACGCGCACCGCCATGGCAAGATTTACCATGCGCGCCTGAGCGCGTGCGCCATCGGCGATGTTCACCACGTCGATGCCGCCGGCCTTCAGCATCTTGGCGGCCTCGATGGCCTTCGTGGGATCGAGCCCAACGGGCGGGTTCACCTCGACCGATACGACGAACTTCTTCTCCGCGATCTTGCGCGCGAGCGAGCTTTTCTCGGCGAACGGGACCGGGGGCGATTGGTTCTGCGCACGCGGGTCGGGACCTTGGCCCCGAAGCACTTCGACCGTGGCCCGCTCGGGCTCGGGCTCTCCTTGGGACGACCCGGCCATGCGCGCGGCGGCAGCGATGCGCTTGATGTGCTCGGTCGTCGTGCCGCAGCAGCCGCCCACGAGCTTCACGCCGAGCTTGAACATGCGTCGCGCGTAGACGCCGAAATACTCGGGCGTGGATACGTAGACGAGGCGCTCGTCCACACGACGAGGCAAGCCGGCGTTGGGCACCGCGTACACGGGCAGGCCGGACTCGAGCATGGCCTCGGCCGCGTCGAGCACGGTCATGGGTCCTTCGGAGCAGTTGATGCCCACGATGTCCGCTCCCCAATCCTTCAACATGCGGCCGAGCTCGGACGCGGTGGTGCCGTCCGACATGCGGCCGTGCTCGTCCACCGAGGCGCTGGCGATGACCGGGATTTTTCCCTTGGAGGCGCCGAGCGCGGCGGCGAGCGCGATCTTGAGCTCGCTCGTCTGGCGCATGGTCTCGACCGCGAGCAAATCCACGCCGGCATCGACCAGCGCATGGGCCTGCTCGGACAGGGCCGCGGAGACGCGAGCGCTATCTTCGAGGCTCGGATCGCCCATGAACCAGCCGCTCGGACCGACGTTGCCAGCGACGTACGCACGCGTGCCCGCCACCTCTCGTGCGAGCTTCACGGCGGCCGTATTGATCTCGGCGACGCGCGCGGAAAGGCCGTGCTTTTCGAGGCGCAGCGCATTCGCACCGAAGGTGTTGGTGGCGATGACCTGCGCTCCCGCGCGCACGTAGTCTTCGTGGATCTTCTTGACCAGCTCGGGGCGCGAGACGTTGAGCTCCTCGAAGCACGCGCTGTACAGCACGCCTCGCTCGTAGAGCTGCGTACCCATGGCTCCGTCGACCACGAGCACACCGTGGGCGAGGGCATCGAGGAAACTGCGCTCCGGACCGACACTTTGCGTCATCTTGCCCGTGACCTAGGCGCGAACGGACGCCCGCGCAAGGCGATGCTTCGGCCACGCGCGCATTTTCGGCCTACGGAGAGGGCAAAAAGCTCTACGTTCGCGAAGAGATGACGACGCTCTTGTCTCGGTTTTCGGGCGAAGTTCCCGGGGTGCGCGGCTCGGACGAGCTCGTGGACAAGGTCGCGTACGCCCGCGACCTCTGGCCCCGCCACCACCTGGCGGTGCGCTCGGGTGCCGTGGGCACGTATCGCCCCGGAGCCATCGTGTGGCCGGAGTCGACCGAAGACGTTCGGCGCATCGTGGAGTTCTGCCGGCGCACGTCCACTCCGCTCGTTCCGTTCGGAGCGGGCAGCGGCGTGTGCGGCGGCGTGCTGCCCAAGTCGGACGTGCTCGTGCTCGACATGAAGCGCATGTCCCGCATCGTCGACGTGGACGCGACCGGTCCCACGTTGACGGTCGAAGCGGGCGCCATGGGTCTGCCGCTCGAACAAGAGCTCGAGCGGCGCGGCTATACCCTCGGCCACTTTCCGTCGTCGATCGTGTGCAGCACGGTGGGAGGCTGGATCGCGGGACGCAGCGCCGGTCAATGTTCGGGAAAGTACGGAAAAATCGAGGACATGGTGGTGTCGCTCGAGTGCGTGACCGGACGCGGCGAGGTGGTGTCGCTTCATCGCCGCGGCCACGGTCCGAGTCTCTTGCCGCTCGTGATCGGCAGCGAGGGCACGCTCGGGGTGGTCACCCGCGCCACCCTCCGCCTCCACCCGAAGCCCAAGGTCTCGGCCTTCGCCGCGTTCGCGTTCGACTCGACCGAGGCGGGCTGGGAAGGCATGCGCGAGCTCTTCCAAGCGGGGCTGCGGCCGGCGGTGGCGCGCCTCTACGATCCGTTCGACGCGATGTTGGCGAGGCAAGGCTCGGTCAAGTCCGAGTCGACGAAGAAGGGCCCGGGAGCGGCCGCCCCCGGCATGGGGGGCAACGTGCTGCGCACGATCTTGCGCGCGCCCGGAGCGATGAACGCGCTCGTCGAAGGGCTCGGCTCGCGTGTGTTCGGCGGCGCGCTGCTGGTGCTCGTGTTCGAGGGCGACGACGGCATGGCCACCCGCGACTGCGCCGAGGCGCGCCGCATCCTGGAGAAGCGCGGCGCGCGCTACGAAGGCGAAGGCCCGGCGCGGAAGTGGCTCGCGCACAGGTACTCGGTGAGCTACCGCCAAGCGCCCGTGTTCTCGGGGGGGGCCTTCTCGGACACGATGGAGGTCGCGGCGTCATGGTCCAAGCTCGGCGCTCTGTACGACGGCGTCCGGCGAGCGCTCGGCAAAGACGTGTTCGTGATGGCGCACTTCAGTCATGCCTACCCCGATGGCTGCTGCATCTACTTCTCGTTCGCGGGCAGCGCACCACCGCGCACCGAAGACGGCTCGTGGGACGCGCGCTGCGAAGAGGTCTACGACCGCGCCTGGAAAGCCGCTCTCGCGGCGGCGGTCGAGGCGGGAGGCACCCTGGCTCACCACCACGGCGTCGGCCGCTCCAAGGCGCCCAAGCTTTCGGCCGAGCTCGGTAGCGTGGGCATCTCCACCGCCAAGGCGGTCAAGCGTGCCTTCGATCCGGACGGCATCTTGAACCCGGGCGCGCTCTTGCCCGACGTCTTCCCCGACCCCTACGAAAAGCGCGCCGGACAAGGCGCCATCGGGACCGTGCGATGAAACCTTCCGAGCTTTTCGTGGACGAAGACAGCCTGCTCGTCGACGTCTCCGGCGACGTCACGCTGCTCGCGCTCGAGCGTGAGCTTTCACGTGTAGGCTACACGCTCTCGCTCGAGACGCCCCCACCGGACGAGACCGTGGCGTCCTGGCTCGCCTCCGGGGCTCGCGGCGCCCGATCGCCGTGGAACGACCCGGCCGATCACCTGGTCTCGGGATTTTCCGCGCGAAACGTGTCGACCGGCGAGGCTCTCGAGGTGCGCTCGGCGCCGCGCAAGAGCGTGGGACCCGACCTGCTCGCCTTGGTCGTCGGGATGCGCGAGCGCTTCTTCACGGTGTCTCGCGCGACCTTACGCATCTTCCGAAAGGATGCGCGCCTCGTGCACGTGCCCTTCTTGGAGCCGAGCTGCCCCGAGGTCACCGAAGAAGAGCGAGCCTTGCTCGATCGACTCCAGATCGAGCTCGGTCGCCCCGGCTGAGACGTCGCGAACGAAAAACGGGAGACGCCTTCGTGCGCCTCTCCCGTCGTCTCCGCGAACCGCGGCTCCGTCACGAAGCCGCGTCAGTCGCGGCCGAGCGTTCCTCGCTGGTAGTCGTAGAAGGCGCGCTCGATTTCGGCCTGGGTGTTCATCACGAACGGGCCGTATTGCACGATCGGCTCACCGAACGGCTTTCCTGCCGCGAAGAGGAGCTGCGCGCCCCCCTCTCCCGCCTGGATCTTCACGCGCTCGCCTCGACCGAGTACCGCGAGCTCCGCGCGCTTCACCAGGCGATCGTCGCCCACCGTGACGCTCCCTTCGTTGACGAAGAGAAACGCGGTGTGCGCGACGGGCACCGGGAAATCGATCTTGTGGCCTTCGGCGAGCACCACGTGCGCGAGCATGGGCTCGGCCGGGCGAGGACGAACCGGACCGTTCGCCCCGAAGAGCTCACCCGAGACCACGCGCGCTTTTCCTCGGCCATCGAGGTCGACCAGAGGAAGCTTCTCGGGCTGGAGGTCTTGGTAGAACGGCTCGGTCATCTTCTCACTACGGGGCAGGTTCACCCAGAGCTGGAAGCCGCTCATGAGCCCCCGCTCTTGTTGAGGCATCTCGGAGTGCACGATGCCTCGACCGGCAGTCATCCATTGGATGCCGCCACCGTGGATGAGCCCCTCGTTGCCGCGGCTGTCCTTGTGCTTCATGCGGCCGTCCAGCATGACCGTGACGGTCTCGAAGCCGCGGTGCGGGTGGTCGGGGAAGCCGGCGATGTACGCGTCCGGATCGTCCGAGTGGAAACGATCCAACATGAGGAACGGGTCGAGGTTGCGAAGACGCGGTTGGCCGATGACACGCGTCAGCTTGACGCCTGCGCCGTCGCTGGTGGCCATGCCGGGGAGAACTTCACGCACGGCTCGCACGGACGCCTGGGGAGTAGCGGTCACGGTGGTTTCCTTTCGCGTGGTGCAGCCCGACAACGCCGCCGCGAAGGCGGATGCGGAGGCCTGGGTAAGGAACGTTCGTCGGCTGCTCGTCATGCGGGAGAGGATAAGCCGATCCGTCCCACCTGCACGGGTGGAGGGTGACAACCCATCGTTCTCCCTGGAAGAACAGAGGCCTTCGAAACGAACGCGACGTCCGCGCTGCATCGAGCGGGACGTCGCGAAGTGAACCGGGCGTGCCCCGGCGCTCAGGCGAAGAGCGAGCTCACCGACTCACCCGAGTGGATGCGCTTGATGGCCTCGGCGAGCAGCTTGGCAATGCTCACCTGCTTGATCTTGCCGCAGTTCTTGGCCGCATCCGAGAGCGGGATGGTGTCCGTCACGACCACTTCCTTGAGGGGCGAAGCGACGATGCGCTCGATGGCCGGACCGGAGAGCACACCGTGCGTGGCGCAGGCGACGACGCTCTTCGCGCCGTTGTCCATGAGGGCCTTGGCGGCGCCGGCGAGGGTGCCCGCGGTGTCGATCATGTCGTCCACGATCACGCAGTCTTTGCCGCGCACGTCGCCGATGAGGTGCATGACCTCGCTCACGTTGGCGCGCTCACGGCGCTTGTCGATGATGGCGAGCGAGGCGTTGAGGCGCTTCGAGAAGGCACGCGCGCGCTCCACACCGCCCGCGTCGGGCGAGACCACCGCGCACGAGGAGTCGAAGCTCTTCTTGAGGTAGTCCTCGAGCATGACCGGCATGGCGTAGAGGTGATCGAAGGGGATGTTGAAAAACCCTTGGATTTGCCCGGCGTGAAGATCGACCGAGACCACGCGCGTGACGCCCGCGGCCTGGAGCAAGTCGGCCACCAGCTTGGACGTGATGGGCGTTCGCGGCGCGACCTTGCGGTCTTGGCGCGCATAGCCGTAGTACGGAATCACCGCCGTGATGTGCTTCGCGGACGCACGCTTGAGCGTGTCGGCCATGATGAGAAGCTCCATCAGGTTGTCGTTTACCGGGCTCGACGTCGGTTGGACGATGTAGGCGTCGACTGCGCGGACGTTTTCGCCGATCTCGCAGAAGGTTTCGCCGTCGGAGAAGCGCATGACGCGAGTCTTCGCGACGGGCATCTCGAGGAAGTTTCCGATGGCCGAAGCCAGAGCGGGGTGCGCGTTTCCGGTGAAGAGTCGGACCTGCTTTTGCACACTGATCTCCGCTGCTTTTGGCCGCGCGGATATTGGCGCGACCCGATTTCGCGCGTGGTGTAGCCGTGCCCGAGAGGCGTGTCAACGCAGCGCGCCGCACTTTCGCAAACCATCTGCGCAGGCTGCAAAAGCGCGCCGAAATCGTGTGTCGACCGTGTGACGTTCTGCCACGATCCCGAGCGGCCAACGCGTGAAGAGCTTCGGTCTTCGAGATCTCGGGGGCACGGTTAGGATGGGGGGCATGTCGGCGCCGCTCGTCACCGTGGAAGCCCCGAAGACCCGACGGCGGGCCAAGGTTGCGCTCGGCGTCGTCGCCGTTTGCGTCGTGCTCTTGGCCCTCTTGACGGGGAGCGCCTGGCTCTTGGTGTCGGCCGCGCCGTTGCTCTGGTTCGCTTGGTTCCTCACCAAGGCCGACCGCACCGAGATGGCGGCGTCGCTCGCCACCACGGCGCTCGACCGCGCATCGCGAGGCCGCTTCGACGAAGCTCGCACCATTCTCGCGTCGATCCCCGCTCGGGAGCGGACCTCCGTGGTCGGGCAGATGGTCGACACCCAGCTCGCCGCCCTCGCGTTCTACGAAGGAAAGCTCGAGCAGGCGATCACCCACGCCACGGCGGGCCTCCGCGAGGGAAAGCGGCTCGGCTACGTCGGACTGATCCACCGTGGGAGCGGGCTGTCACTTCGCGCGCTTGCTCGCGCGGGCCTCGGACAAGAGCGAGAAGCACGTGAAGACTTGGCCACCCTGCGCGCGCTCCCCGTCAGGATCCCGGGATTTCTCGCGCGGGCGTCCCTCGCCGAGGCGCTCTTGCTGGCCCGCGCGAAGGACTACGACGCGCTCCGTGAGCTGCTCGGGCGCGAGCGCATGCTGCTTCTCGAGGGCGTCACACCTCGCGAACGTGTGCTCGTGCGCACGCTCTTCCGATTCGTGGCGGCGAAGAAGACCCACGTCTACCGTGAGCCGGCGAAGCGCGAGCAACCGGACCTCGACGAGGCCACGCGATGGATCGAAGGGCTCGTCCCCGAGGCCTCGAGCTTCGTGCAAAAAGGCTCCCTCTCTGCGACGAGCGTGCTCGAGGCGCCGAGCGCGGTCGATGCGGAGTCGCGCAAGGCGGCCGAACGCGACCTCCCGAAGGCGCGCGGGCCGATCCGGCTCATCTTCGGGACGTGGCTCGCCTTAGGGGCCGCATCCCTTGCCGCTTGGCTCGTGGCGACCAACCTCGCTCCGACGCCCGACGGCGAGCTGCCCGCCCCTCCTTCCGACGAGCTCACGCCATGGATCCCGCTCGCTCCAATGGCCGCAATCTGCGTGATGTTGGCGGTTTACGTGGCGCTCGCCAAGCGCGCGACGCGGGACCTGCAAAGGGCCATGGAGCTTCGCACGCGCGGCCTGGTGGACGAAGCACGGGCGGCGTTCGAGAAGCTCGCGCGCTCGAAGCTGCCGCTAGTGGCCCCGCAGGCCGACCGAGAGCTCGCAGGTCTCGCCCACGCCCGTGGTGAGATGCGCCAGGCCCAGGAAATCGCGGCTCGTGGCCTGAAGACGCTGCTCGCGTCGCAGGTCGCGCGGACACACGGAAGGGCGATTCTCTGGCCTCAGCTCGAGGGGGAGCTCGCCTTCGCGTTCGCCGGTGAAGGACGCGTCGCCCGGGCCCGCGAAGGGGTCGAGAAGATGAAGGCCCTCTTCCCGCACTACCCGTACCTCGCGCGTGACGTGTTTCGGATCGAGCTTTTGTGCCAGGTGACGTCCGGGAGCCTAGACGAGGCCGCGAAGCTCGCCGCCTCGAGGCCGCAGGGTCTTTGGCTCACCGTGGCCGAAGAGCTCTTGTGCGACGCGCTCGTGGTTCACGCGGGGATGCGTGTTCCCGAGGGAGAACGCGAACGGATCGAAGCCGACCTTCGAGACGACGTCCGGTCGGCGACGTGGGTGTTCGGCGTCGCTCCGACGTTGCGCGCGACCTTCCAAGGAGGAGCGAGCGCTCGAAAGCGTGTCGCGCTGGAGGCTCCGACGTCCGATGCGCCCGACTCTCTCGCCGAGCCGGAATCGGAGGAGCTCCCAGGGAGCGAACGGCTACACGACGAAGCCGAGGCGGCCGAAGCGCGGAAGGTAAGGCGACTCGAGTCGTCTTGAACGGCTACGCGGCTCAGCGAGTGCGCACGGAGGGACCGAACGCGCGCAAGAGGGCACCGAAGAACGCATCGCTCTCGCACGGGGTCGACTCGGGAGGCGGCGGGGCGCTCGAGCGAGCTCGAGGATCACGGGCTTTTTCTCGGGCCGAAGCCCACATTCCGGCACGCGCACGCCTGCGCGCTCGAGCTTCACCACTCACGAGACTCCCCCTTCGCACGAGACTCGCACTGCCCTTTTTCGCGCTTCGCTTCGCGCGACACCGACCACCGCACCTGACATCGGCCGGAAGCTAAGTCCGCCCGATCGACTTGTCCCAGCGCTCTCGTGAAAACCGAGCGTTCTTTCTGGAGAACGGTGGCGAGTTTGAGGACCATCTCTCATTTCGGTGCCCGACGGTCGCGTCCGGTCGCGTGGGCGAAGCGCACCTCCGCCACGCGTACGTCGACCTTGGCTCCCAAGGCGTCGAGGCGAGCGCGCGTGAGCTCGGTCTCCGAGTCCGTGAGCTCCGCGCTCGTGGCGCGTCCCGATTGGAAGAGCGAACGACGCACGCGGTATCCCTCTTCCGCGGACGCCAGGCCCTTCTTGGTGGTTTCGAGCGCACCGCGGGCGTTCTCTACCGCTTCCACGGCCTGCGAGACCTCGAGTCGAACCGCGTCCCTGAGGCGCTTGGCTTCGGCATCGGCTTGGGCCTTCTTCGCGTCCACCGAGCGAGCCGCGGCCAGCGCCGAGAACGTATCGTTGGGCGTCCAGGAGAGCTGCGCACCGGCCGACCAGGTGGTCAAAAACTGCGGCTGCTGCGGGATGTAGCGAGGGTTCGGGTTGGCGGCGGTCACGTCGCCCACGAGGTCGATACGGGGATAGGCGCCTGCTCGCACGGCACTCGCCTGTCGGTCGAGTGATCGCGTGCTCTCGAGCAGCGCGGAGACCTCGGCTCGCGACGTGTAGGCCTCTTCGACGAGAGCCGGCGTGACCGTGACCTCGGAGCTTCCCGGAGCGAGAGCGGGCAACTCGGGCGTACGCTCGAGATCGTCCGAGACTTCATACGACGTGCCTTCCGGGTCGTGAATCACGGTGCCGAGCTGCGCCTCGGTGACCTTCACGAGATTTCGGGTGCGGAGGACGAGCTGCTCGGCTTGCGAGACTTGCGACTCCACGCGGAGCACGTCCGCCTTGCTCGCGCCGCCCGCCTCGAACGCGTGCTTCGCGTCTTCGAGGTGCGCATTGGCCGAAGCGAGAGCTTGTTCGGCAACGGGCAGACTGAGCTTGGCGCGCACGAAGCCGTAGTAGGCGAGCTTGGCCTCGCTCCGCACGCGGAGGCGAGCCGCTTCGTGGGCAAGCTTCGCGGAGCGTTCGTTGCCCTCGGCGGCGCCTTTCGCCTGCACGAGACGCAGGAGATAGTCGCTGAGCGGCACGGAAAGCGTCGCCGCGAAGGTGGCTTGGTTGAGGTAGACCGGGAAACGCGACGTCACGTTCGCGAGCGGGGTGCCTGCGGGGAGCGGACCTTCCGGCTGCCCGGGGGCCACCACCAAGGTACCGAGCGGGGGAGCGTCGATGTCCGAGAGACGCGTGTAGCGAGCAACGAGGCCGAGCCGGGGCGCGAAGGCCACCAGCGCTTGGTCCACTTGCGCACCGGCCGCGGCGATTTCGGCGCGACGGGCCTCGAGATCCGCGCTGGTCGACTCGGCGCGGCGGGCGACCTCGTCGGCGCCGAGCGCCGCAGCGCGCGGCCCTTCGGCCGAGGCCGAGAGCGAGAGGGACGTGGTGCCGAGCGCGAACGAAGCGGCGAGAACGAGCGAGTGCGGAGCGTACGTCTTCATGGACGTCACCTTTCGGGGCAAGACCGCGCGCGAATCCGTAGCGACGGCGCGCGTCGGCGAAGGCGCCTCGTCATCGAGGCGTCGGGCAGAACCGAGAAGCTGGAATCGGAGAGACTTCGGTGGCCTCGGTCAGTGAGCGCCGGCCACGTCCACCGGTCCCTTCGGCTTACGAAGCAAGAGCACGAGCACCAATCCGAGCGCGATCGAGCAGGCCACCACGCGGAAGCTCTGGTCGAAGCTGAGCACCATCGCCTCGCGCGTGACCCTCATCTTCATGACACTCTCGCCCACGAGCTCGCGGGTGACGGTCTGGGTGCCGAGCGATCGCGCGGCGGCGGTCATTTGCTCTTCGACGATGGGGTTTCCGGGCACCACGTGCTCGGCCAAGTACGAGCCGTTGCGCTTGATGCCGTCGGTCACCAGCATGCCCATGAGGGCGGTGCCGACCGAGCCACCGAGCTCACGGGTGAGGTTGAAGAGCCCGGTCGCGTTGCCTCGCTGAGCAGCGGGCACCTCGGAGAGCGCGAGCACGCTCACGGGGATGAACACGAAGCCGAGACCGGCGCTGCGGATCATGTTGGGCTTCACGAGATCCCAGAAGCCCGCTTGAGCCGTGAGGTGCGAGGCCGTGACCTGGCTCATGGTGACGGTCACGATGCCGATCACCAGCAAAATGCGGCCGTCCACCTTGTTTCCGATACGGCCGATGATGGGCATCATCACCATGCTGGCCGTGCCGGCGACCAAGAACACCTTGCCCACCTCGAGCGCGCTGTAGCGCATCACCGTGCCGCAATAGAGCGAGAATAGATAGCTGCCCGAGAAGAGCGCGAAGCCGGTCAGGAAGTTGAGGCCCGTGCCCGCGCTGTAGCTCCGACTCGCGAACACCCGCAGGTCGACCACCGGCTGTTCGGCCTCGAGCTCGTGCACCACGAACGTGACGAGCGTCACGGCGGCTACCGCGGAGAGCACCACGATGATCGGACTCTCGAGCCACCCCTCGCGATTGCCCTCTTCGAGCACGTACTGGAGCGAGGGCATGCCGATGGCGAGGAGCGCGATGCCGAAGACGTCGATGCGGGCGGCCTTGCCGGTGGGAGGCTTCCAGCCCGGCTGCTCGATCACGCGCTCCACCAAAATCGCACACAGGATGCCGAGCGGAACGTTGACGATGAAGATCCAGTGCCAGTTCGACCACTGGATGAGGTAGCCGCCCACGGTGGGTCCGAGCAACGGCCCGGTCACCGCGCCTAGGCCGAAGAACGCGCCCGCCATACCGTGCTGGGCCTTCGGGTAGCGCGCGAAGAGGATGCTCTGCGCGGTGGGAATGATGGCTCCGCCGCCGAGGCCTTGGAGCACGCGGAAGAGCACCAGCGAAGGGAGGTTCCAGGCCACGCCGCAGAGCGCGCTCGCTGCCGTGAAGAGCAGGATGCTGGCGGAAAAGTAGCGGCGATAGCCGAACCTACGCTGCAGCCAGCCGGTCATCGGGATGACCACGATGTTGGCCATCATGTACCCGGTGGACACCCAACCGATCTGGTCGATCGGCGTGCCGAAGCTCGCGCGGATGTCGCTGAGGGCCACGTTCACGATGGTGATGTCGATCATCGCCATCAGCGCGGCGAGCATGACCACCGCCGTGATGGCGGCCTTCGAACCTCGGACTTCTCCGTCCATGTCGTTCACCTCGAGCGGCGCACCCGGGGGGTGCGGGCTCCTCCTCGATCTCGGATCTCGATGACGCGAAAACAGCGAGCGCGAACGCGGGCAGCGCGAACGCGGCTACTTGGTGCGGACCGTGACCTCGGCGCTCATGCCCGGGCGCAGCACCACGTCGGGGCTCGCGTCGAGGCGGATGAGCACGGGCACGCGCTGCACCACCTTGGTGAAGTTACCCGAGGCATTGTCCGGCGGGAGCAGCGAGAAGCGCGAGCCCGTGCCGGGCGAGAAGCTCTCGATTTTGCCTGCGAACTTGCGGCTCCCGAAACTGTCCACGGTGAGCTCGACCGACTGACCGGCCTTCATGTGGGCGAGCTGATCTTCCTTGAAGTTCGCGACCACCCAGGTGTCGTCGAGCGGCACGATGGCGAGCAAGGGACGCTCGGGAGAGACGAGCTGGCCGACCTCGACCGTACGTCGAGCGACCGTGCCGGTGACCTCTGCCTTCACTTGGGTGTAGCTCTTGGCGAGCTCGGCGGTGTCGAGGGCCGCTTTCGCTTGGTCGACACGGGCACGCGCGAGCTCGACCTGGGCCTTGGCGGCTTCGACTTGCTCGGGGCCGGTTTGCGCGGAAATCATGCGGCCTCGCGCGCTCTCCGCGGTGCCGGCGCCGCCGGTCACGTTGGCCTCCGCGCCCACGATGCGCGAACGCGCCAGGTTGAGCTGGGCCTCGGCCTCGTCGAAACGAGCCTTGCGCGCGTCGAAGTCGGCCTTGGAGACCGCGCCGTCGGCGAGCAGCTTTTGCGAGCGCTCGAGCTCGGTCTTGGCGAGGCCGAAGCGCGACTCGGCGGCCACCACGTCGGCCTTGGCTTGTTCCACCTGAGCCTTCGAGCTCCCGATGGCCGCACCCGCCTGGAGTATTCCACCTCGCGCCACCGCGAGGTTCGAGTCGATCGACTTCTGCGTGAGCGCGAGCTGCGTCTCCGCCGCGTGGAGCGTGGCGGTCGCCGCGGCGAGGTCGGCTCGGCTGGCGGCGAGGCGAGCGTTGACGTCGCGATCGTCGATTTCGATCAGCACGTCTCCGGCCTTCACCACCTGGTTGTCGGTGACGAGCACACGCTTCACTTGTCCCGAGACCCGCGCGGCGACGTTCGCCACGTGACCTTCGACCTGTGCGTCGTCGGTGGTCTCTTTGCCCTGACCACTCACGTAGGCGCCGCCGATACCGAGGGCTGCCAGCACGGCCAACACGGGAAGGATGACCTTGGCGCGTCCGGGCTTGGCGGGCGCGGCAACGGTCTCGGACGCCTTGGGCTCGTCCGAGACCGGAGTTTCGATGCGTTCACGAAGAGGGTCGGATGCCGTCAGGGTCGCCATGATGCAGTGCCCCAATACAATTCTGGTGCCAAGCGCAGGGATTGCCGAGACGCTCTATTTTCGCGAAATCGTAGGCTTCGCTCATGACGCGCCCTCTACCGGATGACATCCAATTGTCGAACCGGTAGACTTCCGCAAGTCATGCGGATGACATCCACATCGCCCCTGGTTGATCTCGGACACGTCGCCTCTCCCGACGGCATTCGGGCTCTTCGAGGTGACCTCAGCCGGGCGGCGTTCGCTCGGCGCATCGGAGTCACCCCTCATACGGTTTACCGTTGGGAGCTCCCCTCCGAGGCCAAGGATGCCCGTCGTCCACGCGGTGCGGAGCTCGCCAAGCTAGTCGCACTGGCGCGAGGAGAAGAGCCGGACGAGGCGAGCCCTCGCACGGCACGTTCTCCCGAGCCTGCAAGGAGCGTCGAAGCGACGGCGACCGCGCACGAAGGGCCCGGCACGCGCGTCGCTCACGACGACGTGAACGAGGTCATGCCTGCGTTCGCGCGGGTGTTCGAGTCCGATTGGTCTCGTGCGCACATGGACCTGCTCCGCGTGATGACCTCGCCGCGCGCGCTCTCCGACGATGCGCTCGCGCTCGCCCAGACCGGCACGGCGCTCGTGCTGGCCTTGCATCGCTCGGACGCGCGGGGGGCCTTCTCGACCCTCGCGCAAGCCCTCGCGAAGGCCGAAGCGGACGTGCTCTCGCGCTACGTCTCCGCCAAGGTGTTCGGCGCCGCCGCGTTCGTGCACGCCATGACCGACGGCGCGCTGTTCGACATCGGACGCGTGCACGCTTACCTTGCTCGGGTGGAGAGCTTGGCGCGCGTCGAAGACGACCGCGAAGCCTTGTTCCTCGCGTGGACGGGGGCGATCCACGCCGCCATTTTGGTGGGGGACCAGGAGCTCGTGGCCCGTGCCGCACGAGGTCTCGACAGGTGTGCGTCCCCGGGACAGCCACGCCTCTTCCAGCTGATCATGGAAGAGGTACGTGGATTTTGCACGTACATCGAAGGCACTCCGCACGGCCTACGCCGGAGCCTCGCCGAGCTCTCGCGAGAGGCCAAGCAGCTCGGGTTCTCGAACCTGCACGCTCGCACGCTCGGCACGTTCGCCGTGAAGCAGCTCGACGCGCTGGCCGATCCACACGCGGTGCTCGAGATGGCCATCGAGGCTCGAGACGCCGCACGGACCGCGCGGCTCGGTCCTGGAATCCACACGCTCTTCGCGATCCGCGGAGAGGCCGACGCACTACTTCGAATGGGTCGACTCGACGAGGCGTTCCGTGTCCTCGGTGAGCTCGAGACGTGGATGGAGGAGACCGGACTGCCGCCCACCTCCGCCACGAGCGTGGTCGCGCGTGCGTACTTCATCACCGGGCGGGAGGACGGCCTCCGCGACATGGCACGGCGCTTCTTCCAGTGCGCCGTCGTCTCCATGCGCCCGCTCGCGTCGGCGTATGCGGCCTACTGCGAGGCCATGGCAGAGCTCGTGAGCGCGCGCGATCCGGAGAGCACCGTCGCGGCCTTCGCACTCGCCGAAGCGGAAGCGAGTCGATGGAACCTGCTGCTCCGGGACGTCTTGGTCTTCGGAGCCGTGGCCCACGTGGCGTACGGGAAAGACACGACACGAATGCACGTGGAGCTGCGCAAGGCGCAGCGTTTCCTCGAGCGCTATCCCTCGCCGTGGGCCGCCGCACATCTGCGACGCGTCGAGGGCACGCTGGCCGCCGTGATCGGTAGACCGACCGAAGCACGACGTCACTTGGAGGCGGCCACGGCCACCTTCGAGCTGGCCAACGACCGACCTTCGACACTGATGACCCGCCACGGCGCGCTGGCCCTTTCCTTCGTCGAGGGAGAAGAGCGCGACCTAGAACGTGCGCTTTCGGAGAGCGAAGCCCACCTTCGCTCGCTCGGCCTCGTGCCGCCACTCTCGATTCGCGCCACCATCGCGCGCTCGCGGGAGGCGCTCGCGGAGGGAAAAAAGGCCGGTCGCGATTCCTCTCGGCTGTCGGTGGCGATCGAGCGTCTCGCCGTGCGGGGCGTCGCCCCTGAGCTCGTGCGGAGAGTGCTCGTCGATGCGGCGAAGGAGCTCTCGGGTCAGGAGGTTCGGCTCGTCGCCGCCGAGGCCTCTCCGCCGCCTTCGGACACCGAAGAGACGAGCTTCGAGCTGCGCGACGGAGCGGGAGGGCTCCTGCGCCTCGCGGTCTCGGCGAGTCTCGACGAGGGCGTGCGCAGCGAGCTTGCCATCTTGACCACCACGGCCTCGCTCGCGCTCGAGCTCTCGCAACGGGCGACGACCGGGATCGAGGCCGGGGTCACTCCGGCCGAAGACGAGGTCGCGGACGGCCCGTTCGTGGCCGCGTCCCCGGTCATGCGAAAGCTCCGTGACGAGCTCGGAAGGCTCTCCGCCTCGAAGGCCACCGTGATCGTGACCGGCGAATCCGGGACGGGCAAAGAGGTCATCGCCAAGACCTTGGTCGCGCTCTCGCGGCGACGCGACAAGCCGTACGTGGTGTTCAACTGCGCGGCGGTCCCACGCGACCTCTTCGAGGGGCAGCTGTTCGGCTACCGGAAGGGCGCGTTCACCGGAGCGGTGCACGATCACGCGGGCGTCATTCGCGCGGCGGACGGAGGCACGCTCTTTTTGGACGAGATCGGTGAGCTTCCGCTCGACGTGCAGCCGAAGCTCCTGCGTTTTCTCGAGAACGGTGAGGTTCTGCCGCTCGGAGGGCAGAAGCCCGTGGCGGTCGACGTGCGCATCGTGACCGCGACCCATCGCGATCTCGGTGCGCTGGTCCAGGCGGGAACGTTCCGCGAAGACCTCTACTACCGACTCCAAGTGGTTCCGATTCACTTGCCGCCGCTGCGCGAGCGCCGCGACGACGTGGTGCCGCTCGCGCTCCACTTTTTGCGCGAGATGTCGCACGGCAAGCGACCGCCGCTGCTCTCGTCCGAGGCACGTGCGCGGCTCACGGGTCACGCGTGGCCGGGTAACGTGCGCGAGCTTCGCAACGTGCTCGACCGCACCTTGGCGTTCGAGCCTGTCCCTGAGGTGCTTCGCGCCCAGGACCTTCGCTTTTAGGGAGAGGAGAGGACCGAGCGATTCAGCGCAGGTTGTGCGCTCGTCGCAGGTTGAGCATCGCGTCGTCGCAGGCAGCGACCGAGTCGCGACCTTTCACGAGCAGCGCTTCGGCAGCGGTCAGCTCGTCGAGCATGTCTTGGGCTTTCGGATCTCCGGGCGAGAGCTTGGGCAGCTCTTGGACGAGGAACGCCTCGACTTTGCGCTTCTTGAGCAAGCCTTCACCGGTGGCCTTCGCCGTGGTGGAGCAAGCTGCGCGTGCGTCGCAGACGTCTTTCGCGGCGCAAGGCGTGGCGGAGATGGCGCCCGCGAGCTCCGGCTTGCGATCGTTTTCCGCCTGACGATACGCCGTCACCGCACGATCGAGCTCCTGCGCCTCTTTTTTGGCGGCGTCTTCGCAGGCCGAGAGCATCGACGCGAGCACGACCCCTCCGAACACGCGCGCCATGAGCTGCACATGGGAGGCGAAACGACGTTCGAGAGCTTGGAGCTTCATCCGATTTCCACCTTGCTCCACATCTCGCGGCGCATCTTCTCTTTCTGTCCGTCGGTGCGGGTGATGATCTTCGCGACGCTCGCCGCGGCGAGCAGCTCGCCCTCTTGACCGAGAGACGGGAGCACGGATTTGCCGCACAAAAAGGCGCCCTCGAGCGGGGCGCGCAGCGGCTCGGCGCCGAGGCCGTAGAGCTCTGCGCCGGCCACGCGGTAGCGAGGGATCATGGGCTCGGGCTCGAGGAACCCACCACCCTGCCGAAGGTGCACGCGGTCGACCTCGACGCGCTGCCCGCTGCGGAAGTCCCACAGCGGGCGCCCATCGTGGGGGGAGTCGCACAGAAGCACGTGTCGCTCCAGAAAGGGTAGCGCCTCGGCGAGCGTGGCGACGACGGCCTCGCGCGCCTTGGCGAGACGAGGCGTGGCGTCCGAGAGCAGCGCCTCGGCGACGAGGAGCGTGGTGCCCGGAGTCGGGCCGGGATTTTTCTGGAGGTGCACCGAGAGCTCTGCACGAGCAGGCTCTCCGAGCACGAACGACTCGGTGCCGAGGGGCGGAGGAAGAGCCTCGTCGCGGACCAGCAGCGACACGCAAAAGCGCTGCTCTTCGGGGGAAAGGTCGGGGTACGCGTCGACGACTTTGCGAGGGACCGGGAAGGTGGGGGCGAGACGCAAGAGCTCTTGGAGCGTGCCGCCCGAGACCACGAAACTCACGCCCACCGGTTCGGCTTGTCCGTCGATCTCGACCGCGCGCACCTTGCCGCCGCGCTGGACGATCGACACCACGCGGTCGGAGGGACGGACCTCGCCACCTTGAGCGCGCACGCGTTCGATCAAAAACTCGGTGAGCTCGGCCTCTCCGCGCGCCAGTGAGAGCACCCCGCGCGTGTACGACCCGTGCACGCGGGCGAGCGCGAAGGCGGGTGGATTGGTGGAGTCCGAGCCGTGCCGGGCGGTCTCGTGGACGATCCGACGAAGCGCGTGATGCGAGGGAAAATCGGCCAAAAGATCGCGGTCGGGTTCCTTCGCGAGATGGACCGCGGAGAGCGCGCTCTTGGTCTCGCGTCGCTCCCAGAAGCTGCCCGGCGGCCAGGTGACGTCGCGTTCGAAGGCGGCGTCGGCCTCGCCGTTGATGCGCCCGAGCTCCGCGTAGAGCTCGTCGGTCGCGCGGCGCACACCACCGAGCTCACGGTCGACCTCGGCGCCGAAGAGCTCGAGATCGGGCGGTACGTCGAGGCGTAGGCCATCGCCCAAGACCTGGAACATGGGCGAAAGCGGCTTGGTCTTACGCCGGAAGGTCATGGTCTGCGCGAGCTCTCCGAGCGCCCTCGTCCACACGGGAGACGAGCCGAAGAGCAGCGTGAAAGCCCTGCGCGCGAACGCGACGTCCTCGAACGAGTAGGTGGGCGGCCGGGTCCCCTGCCCCACCACGAGCACACGCCAGGAGCGCCTCGAGAGCAGCGCGGCGCAAGTGAGCGGCCCGAGCCCCGTGCCGAGCACGACCACGTCGTAGTGCTTGTTCACGAGCCGACCTCGCGAGAAAGGGAGCGAATGACCATGGTCAAAAGTGAATCGGGGTCGGTACGGTGAGCACGGATTCGTGCCGCGTCGACAGCCGACCGTGATCGTTGCGTCCCCAGCAGCGGACGGTCTTGTCGGTCAAGATGGCGCAGGTACCGTCGCCCGCGGCCACGAGCGAAGTGACCCCGAAGAGCCCTTGGATGGCGAGCGGTCGCTCCGAGTAGGCCGGGCTCGGCGTGGCCAGCTGGCCTACGTCGTTCTTGCCCCAGCAGACCACCGTGCCCGAGGCGAGGCGCGCGCAGGCGTGCGACGTGCCCTCGGCGAGCTCGACCACGTCGGTGAGCCCCTCGAGCGCGGGCGGAGGCGCGAAGCTCGGCCCTCGACACGCGACCTTTCCGGACGCGAGTGAGCACGACGGCGCGCTCTGCACGGGTGGGTTCGCGGAGCTCGGGGACTCGCCGCGGCACTCTTCTTTGCGCGCCTCACGGGTCACGCAGATTGCGCGCCCGGGAAAGCGCACCGAGACGAGCGTTCCTTCGCCGGGGACGGCCACGGGGCCGCTTCCGAGGGCGCCTCCGAGCTCACCGTGCTCGTTCCGTCCCTGGCAGCGCAGCTCGCCCGAGACGAGCTCGGCGCACGCGTTGTCCGTGCCGAGCCAGAGGTGCACGACCGGCGGAGGCTTGTTCTTCTTCGGGCACCCGCTCGAGAGCGCGAGCATCCCGATCGCGGCCACGATCGAAGCGGAAAGGCTGGGCTGTCGGTCCCTCATGGGTGCCCCATCGCGGCCTTCGCGATGGTGGCCGCCATGATGAGCTTCGCGAGCTGGACGAAGATGACGATACCGAGCACGTCCACCAAGCTGGCGATGAAGGGCGTCGAGCTCGTGGCCGGGTCGAGGCCGATGCGCTTGAGCAAGATGGGGAGGAGGCTTCCCACGGTGCAGCCGGTCATGACGATGCCCACCAAGGCGGCCGACACGGTGAGCGCGAAGTGGACCCCTTGCTCGGGGTACATGAGCACGCGCACGAAGCCCACGAGGGCGAGACCGAGACCGAGCACGAGGCCCATCAAGCTCTCGCGAACGAGGATGCGGAAGAAGTCGGACGACTTCACTTCGCCCACGGCCAAGCCGCGGATGATGAGCGTGGACGACTGCGACCCCGAGTTGCCGCCGGCGGAGATGAGCAACGGCACGTAGTACGCCGCGCCGTGGATGGCCTCGAAGACCGGGTCGTAGTGGCGGAGCGCCGTCTGCGTGAAAAACTCGCCCAAGAAGAGTGCGAGCAGCCACACGCCGCGCTTCCGAATGAAGCTCACGAAGCTCGTTTGGAAGTACGGCACGTCGAGCGGCTCGACACCGCCGAGCTTTTGCACGTCTTCGGTTTGCTCTTGGGTGAGCACGTCGACGATGTCGTCGATGGTGATGACTCCGAGCAGGCCTTCCTTTTCGTCGATGACGGGCATCACGTTGAGGTCGTACTTGGCCATCCGCCGCGCGACCTCTTCCTGGTCGAGATCCGGCGCGACGGAGAGCACGTCGTCGTGGGTGATCGACGAGAGCGAGGCTTCCGGCTTGGCGAGCAAGAGATCTCGTACGCTCGCCATGCCGAGAAGGCGATCGCCCTTGCCCACCACGTAGACGTTGTAGACCGGGGAGTTCGACTCGTCGCAGAAGGCGCGAACCGCTTGGATGGCCTCGGCCACCGTGCCGTCCGGCGGGACCTGAACGAACGCGGTGGTCATCAAGTGGCCGGCACTGGTCTCGGGCCACTTCTCGATCTCGCGGACGTCTTGGGCGGCCTCGGGGTCGACACGCTCGAGCGTGGCGAGCAGACGATCTCCGACGGCGGGAGGGAGCACGCTGAAGAGGTCGGCGCGATCGTCGGGCGCCATCTCGCTCGCGATTTGCGCGACCGACTCGGGCGGCATGAGCTGGGCGAGCTCGCCTTGTTCGTGCTCTTCGAGGCGCTCGAAGATGGGCGCGGCCTCGTCGGCGGGCAGCCTTTGGAGCAGCATGGCCGCTTCGTCGGGCTCGAGCTCCGCGACCAGATCGGCGAGATCTTCCGCGTGGATTTCCTGGAGGAGCGCGCGCACCTGCTCGGGATCTTCGCGGAGAAGCTCCTTGAGGTCGGGGCCGATGAGCTTGGAGAGGCGCATGGCGATCGGGAGAGTAGAGCGCGATCGGAGAGGCCGATCGACAAATCCACGAAGGGTCCTAAGAGCGCGAGGGGTCTTGCGCGGAGCGCGGGATCGAGGCTGCCCTTTAGCCGAGGACCGCAAAAACGCGCAGCGTATTTCGAGCTTCTTTCGACCACCTCCAGTGTGACGACGAGGTGACGGAGCCGTACGTCCGGGCAGGTGTCGTTCGGTCCGACCACCAGGCGGTCTCCGACTTCGCGAGCCATTCGGGGCTCGTCCCTCGCCACTCTCTTCGAGATCGGCTAAAACTCGCGAAATTGTAGCTTCGTGCCACTTCGGCATGCCTTCGACGGGGAGAGAACGATGTCGCTTCGTACCTTCGGTTGGGTTCTGGTTTCCTCTTCGGTCGCGATCGCGGCTTTCGCTTCAGCCTGCTCGTCGAGCACCTCGGGGGGCACGGTCGACGCCGGTTCTGTGAGCGACGGCAGCACCGTCACGCCCGAGCAAGACGGAAGCTCCGGCACCGATTCGTCGGTCGCACCGACCCCTTGCGACGCCCCGAAGGCCTGTCCGAACGATCCCGAGCCGAGCGCCGAGCAGCGCGCGGCCTGCCGCGCCGAGGCCGCTGGTTCCTGCGGAAAAGAAGCCCTCGTGCTGCTCGCCTGCTTGACCCGAGTGAGCACCTGCGGTCCGAACGGAACGAGCGAGTCTCCCGACGGCGCATGCACGGCAGAGCAAACCGCGCTCCTCGCCTGCAAGGCTCCCCAAGGCGACGGCGGCTCCGACGCGTCCACGTCCGACGCTACCGCCGACACCGGGACCGACGCGGCAGCGGTGGTCAACGGGTGCACCTCTTACCTCGACGCCACCACCAACGGCGATCTGCGCACCCTCGCCTGGGACTTCGGGATCGCATCCTCCACGCAGCGCTGCTTGATCGTGAAAGCCGGCCAGAACGTCACGTTCCTCGGCGACTTCGATTTCCACCCGCTCGCCGCTGCCGGTGGCGACACGCCGAGCCCGATCCAGAACGGCGCCAACGGACAGGCCATCGTCCCCTTCGCGAACACGGGCACCTTCGGGTACGTGTGCGTGAACCACGGCAGCATGACCGGCGCGATCCGCGTCGTCCCTTGAGCCTGGCCGTGATGAGAGGCGTCTCGCTCCCCGCGCTGGCGATCGTGCTCTTCGGCACGTGGAGCGTGGTTGCCGCTTGCTCGTCCGGCGAGACGGACGAGGAGAGCGACGGAGGCCGCGGTGTGGTCATTTCCTGCCAGGAGATGCTCCGGAAACGCTGCGCCGACGACGTCGAAGGCTCTTCGGACCAGCTGCTCGAATGCGAGCGCACCAAGGCCGGACCTTGCGGCGCCGAGTTCGACGCACTGGTCGCGTGCACCTTCAAGGACGCCACGTGCAGCGAGAGCGGCGGGCTCGGGATCACGTTGATCAACCCGTCCACGGTGTGTCTGCCCGAAACCGACGCGTATGCCATCTGCGCACGCGCCAATCCCTTGCCCGAAGCCGGACCGGACGCCGCCGACGCGGCGACCGTGGATGCGCCGCTGAGACGTGACGTCGAGCCGCCTCCGGAAGACGACGCCGCCACGACGGACTGACGGTTCACCCCGAATCGCTGACGTTTCGGGAATCGGCCGGGCCTATGTCACCTATAGCGTCCACCTCGGGGTGAGGAGGTCGACGTCGTGTGCCGCCCGTGCTTTCCTGCTCGAAACGGGGACTGCTCGCGTGCGGGCTCCCTTCCAACACGAGCTTTACACGAGGCACTTCATGAAGACCATCGCCCGCCTTTTCACTCTCGCCACTCTCGTCGCCGCCGGCACGGGCATGGGCATGCTCGGCACGGCATGCAGCGACAGCGCGACCTCCACCGACGCGGGCAGCGCGACGTCGACGGCCACTGGAACCGGGACCGGAACCGGCACGGGCACCGGAACCAGCACGGCGACGCCCGATGCGTCGACCACCAGCACGCCGCCCGCGCTGAACGGCTGCACCACCTACGTCGATCGGACCGCCGACGGCGCCTCGCGCGAGATCACCTGGGGCTTCTCCGTCGCGAGCACGCCGGAAGCCTGCATGAAGATCAAAGCCGGCCAGACGGTCACGTGGAAGGGCGATCACACCCTTCACCCGCTGGGAGCGAAGGGCGGAGACGCCTCGAACCCGATCAAGGAAGCCGAGACCATCACGTTCCCGGCGGCGGGCTCGTTCGGCTACGTCTGCACCGCGCACGCGACCATGACGGGCGCGATCCTCGTCGTGCAGTGAGCCTCGCTTCCACCTAAATCAGCGGTCATGATCTTCGATCAAGCCCGCTAATCTAGCTCGACTTGTCATCGGAGGACTCTGTCCTCCGCCGCGGCAGGTTCGCGCAAAGCCCGCTGGGGCCCCACCTCCTGGTTTTGGTCCCAAACCCAAAACGGCCAAATCACGTGATTGAGAATCGTGACCGCTCATCTAGAGCACCGCGCCGCTCAATTCGGTCGGCTTTCCGCCGATTTGCTTCGCCGTGCTTCGTTGCTCCTCCTCGCCTAGAGCGCCGAACCGCTTCATTGTGCGGATCGACGATCAAGCAGTAGTAGGACTCGTCGTCGCGCCTCGCACGGCTCGCAACTTGGCGAAAATCCTCGGTCATCGAGCGGTTCGGCGCTCTAGCCCAAGCGATTCCCGGGGAGCCTCTCGCGCCAGCGAGGGGCTCTTGTCGTTTCACTTCTTGGACGACGACGAAGGCCCGTTGGCGTATCCCCACTCGCGCAGCATGCGGGCCATCTCGGCGGCGCCCTCGCCTGCGGAACCTTCGCGAGAAAAGGCCGCGCCCGACTTGTCCCGTGCCACGAAGAGGCCGTCGTCGCGGCGCGGATCGACTTCGGGGAAGCGAGCCGCGCGGATGGATTCGCGAAGGGTTTCGCCGGTGATGCCGGCCTCGAGCCCCTTCTTCGCGATCCCGAACGGTCCACCGAAGACGAGGCCGGATCCCACCGGACGATCGTCGGACGTGAACGACCACACGAGGTCGGCCGCGGGTGGCTGTGTGAGTACGTCGAACCCGACCAGGTCGTCGGCAGAGGTGTCGAGGTTCACGTCGAAGCCGTCGTCGGTCTTACGGAACGCGTCGGCGAGTGTACCCACGGGCTTGATCTCGCCGAGCTTGCCCTTCTCGACCTTCACGTGCCCACTCACTCGACGCACGCGGCCGCCACCGACGAAGCGAACGTGCGTCCACGGGACTTCGTCGGCAGCCTTGGCGGGAGCCTCGGCGCTGCCCGCGGGCGCCACGTTCTTCAGCGCTGCGGCGAGACGCGCGCGCATTTCGGCGAGCATGTCCGCGCGGGAGGCGGACAAGTCGTGACGCTCACCGGGGTCTTGCGCGAGGTCGAAGAGAAACTCGTGCCCGGCGAATCCTGGTCCGCCGTCGCGACTGGGCTCGGGATCTTGCACGAGGTAGTGCCACGTTCGGTAAACGAGCGAGCGGGTGCCGCGGCCCTCGGTGACGGCCACGCGAGGCTCGGGTTCGACCGCCGTCTCGACGCCGTCGCGCGCACGCGCGAGAGCGAGGAGCGACTGGCCGCTCATCTTTCCCGGACGCTCGAGGCCCAAGAGCTCGAGCACGGTGGGCGCGATATCGGTGCTGCGCACGCGAGCATCGACCGTTCGCCCCGCGGGCAAAACCCCAGGCAACGAGAGCACGATGGGGATGCGCGTGGTCTCCTCGAAGTTGCTCGCCGAGTGGTGAAAACGCACCGGAATACCGTCGTTCGACTTTCCCTGGTGCGCCAACGAGAGAGTCTCGCCGTGATCGGCCGTCACGACGACGAGCGTCTTTCGCCGGAGATCCAACTTGTCGAGCTCGGCCAAGAGCACACCGATGGCGGCGTCGTCTTTCGCGCCCTCGGCCATGTATTTCCGCACCATCGGGTCCTTGGGACCGCTCGGCGCTTCGGGGACGCGCGCGAGCATTTCGGCGGGCGGGTCGTAGGGATCGTGGGGCGAGTTGTAGTTCACGAACGCGAAGAAGCGAGTGTCCCGGTGCGCCGATAGAAATCCGAGCGCGCTCTTGGTGACCTCTTCGGTGTCTTTCGTGCGGTAGCGATGATCGACGACCTGCTCGAAGGCCATGTCGATGCCGATGGGCGTGTACCCCACCAAAAAGTAGTTGTTCACGAACGCCTCCACGGCGACACCGCGACGCCGGAGGAGGAGCGGCAGGAGCGGCGGGCTCGACGCGTAGAAGCGTCCGACCGCATCGCCGTCGAGGACCCAGTTCTTGGTCTCGATGCCGAGCTCGCTCGACCGCGCCCCGGAGAGCATCGCCAGCGTTCCGGGACGCGTCCACGATGCAGCGGAGGTGGCAGTTCGGAAAATCACGGACGTCGAGGCGAGCCCATCGAGCGTGGGCATGAGCCCGGGAATCCTGGGAAGCAGAGCCTCGAGCGGAGGGGTCTCTGCGGCGAGCATCTTTTCGTCTCGCGCATCGTCGTGGAAGCTCGCGATCACGTCGGGGCGGAGCGCGTCCACCACCACCCAGAGCACGTTGTACGGCACGTCCGACGTCTTGCCCCACACGGTGGGTTGCCCGAACAGCGCGACCGGCGTCTGTCCGGAGCCTTCGAGGAGGGCGTCTTCGCTCGGACCGCCCTCGACGTGCACGCGCTTACGAGGCGCTTCGTCCGCAGTCGGCTCGACCTGCGTGACGCCCAGGGTGAGTGTACCGGAACGTCCCGCGGCCTCGGCGAAATCGCAGGTGACGTCGGTCCAGAGTCGAGCACGTGCGGGAGGCACACGCGTCTCACAGGGCGCCACGGCCGCGCCGCTCGTCGGGACGAACGAGACTCGGAAAAGCAGTGTTTTTCGCGAGGCGTTCGCGCTGCCCGCACCGAACGTGACACGGGCGCCTTCGGGCATTTCCACGGGGAAAGACGCGGTTCCCGGAGCGGTGAGCACGATCGACTCGCGCTGGTCGAAGCTGCCCTCGTTCATGTTCCACAAGCGCACGTCCGGCTTCCACGAGCCGTTGGCGCTTCCGCTGCCCGAGCCTTGCGTGGAGACCGAGTGCTGCTCTTCTTTTTCGCTCGTTCGTAGCGAAATCGACGACACGTGGCGCGCGAGGTCTCGCGGCACCTTGACGAACGGAGGGCGCAGCTTGCGCCAGTGCGGCTGCAAGATGGCCTCGAGCTCACTCGCGTTCGGCGCGTCGATCTTGGCCTTGTCCATGGCCTCGACCAACCGCTGCGTGGCCACGTAGTCGCGTTCGGCAGCGGCGGCGCGCTTTCCCGCGTCTCCCGCATCGCCGCCGCCCGCATCTCCCGCGCTCGAGGGGCGCGGAGGATCGGCAGCCGGATCCGCACCCCCTCCTCGTGAAAACGCGAGTCCGAGCGATCCCCCGGCGACCCCGAGGAGGAGCACCCCCGCCGCGAGGTCTCGACCGAGGCGTAGCGTGCGACTCATGGCCCCTCCTGCTCACGAGGAACCAAGAGGCCGTCCTTCTGGACCATGTTCCGATCTTCGAGCATCCACTTCCAGAGCGGCGCCTTGAGACGTTCGACCTCCGGACCTTGCTCCCGGGAGACGTCCCGCGTTTCACCCGGATCGGCGGCCGTGTCGAAGAGCATGTATTCTGCACCTCGACGGGTGGGAACGTAGACGAGCTTCCAGCGCTCGTCGCGGATCATGCGGTGGCGCGCCACGAGCGTGGTGGGCACCATGGCCTTCTGGAGCACGATCTCCACGAGGCCGTGCGCGGTGTCGAGCTCGGTCATCTGCATGATGCCGGGGTACGGGAGGCGCTGGCGCGGCGAGAGACCTTGAATGTCTTCGGTGAACCAGAGCTCGGTCTCGGCATAGGCGAACGCCGGACCGAGCGGATTTCCTCGCATGGCGCCCGCGAGCGACCGACCGTCGAGGTCGGCCGGGGGCCTCACGCCCGCGAGCTCGTACAGGGTCGGGGCGATGTCCACGTCGCGCACCACGTCCGTGATGCGCCGCCCGCGCCGCTCGACCCGCGGATCGTGGACGATCAGCGGCACGTGGGTGCCCTCGTCGCCGAAGAGGTGGTCGCCGTGGCCTTGTCCGTGGCCGTTCTCGTAGAGCGTCTCGCCGTGATCGGCGGTGACCACCACGAGGGTCTTGTCGGCCAGACCGAGCGTCTCGAGCTGCGCGAGCACCCTTCCCATGGCCGCGTCGATGCTGCGAACGGCTCCGTCGTACAGGCCGCGAATCTGGCGCACGTCGGCTTCGTCCGGCCCGAGCTCGCCGCCGAGACCGACCGGCTTGTGGTACTTGTATCGTCCACGGTACGCGGGGTCGGTGAACGTCCGGTAGTAGGGCGCGGGCGCCGCATAGGGAAAGTGTGCGGTCGAGAAGAAGACCGTGAGGAAGAACGGGCGCTCCCGAAGGCGTGACAGCGCGGCGACCGTGTCGTCGGCCAGGAGCTCGGCGTCGGCGGCGTCGGCGAGCTCTTTCAGGACGGGGAAGAGCGTGCGCCCACGGTGCGAATGAAGGAACGGAAGCAGCGGGGTCTCACGCTCGAGTCCACGCTGGCGTAGGAGCTGCCGAAAGTCGAAGCTCGGGGTGTCGACGCGTGCGAAGCCGAGGTCCACTCGACCGAAGATGTCCGCGGCGTAATCGCCCACGACCTCGGTGTGGTAACCGGCTTTGGCGAAGCGCCCGGGCAGCGCGTCGAAGTCTTTCGCGCGGTCTTCCCAGCGCGGGAACATGGACCTTACCCCGTGGTGGTGCGCGTGGCGGCCGGTCAGGATGTCGACCCAGGACGAAAACGTGCGTGGCACCGACACGTACGCGCGGTCGAAGCGCACCGAGCGCTCGGCGAGGTCGGAGAGGCGGGGCGCCGTGCGCGGATCGAGTCGATCCGCACGAAGCGAGTCCGCCGCGAGCACGAGCACGTTCATGGGCGGCTCGTTCCCGTTCGAGCGCCCGGGCGCGGCCACGGGGAGCGCGCCCGTCTTCGCGAGGGCAGCTTCGCCCGGCGCGAGCTCTTCGACGCGGGAGCCCCCGGAGAAGCCGAACAGCACGAACGAGCCGAGCACCGCCCCGCGTCCGGCCCGGAGCGCGGTGACCTTGGCGCGAAGGGAGAGCAAGAACGCGCGCGAACGCGGCCAGAACGATCGCTCCGCCCCCGGGCCTGCCACGTAGAGCGCGACGAGGAGCACGCCGAGGAGCAGCACGCCGTTCTCGCCGAGCACGTCGGTGGCGAAGATTTGCAGCGTGCGGCGAAGCCCTCCACGCGCGTAGAAATGGGCGGCATAGAGCTGCGGCGTGCGCGCCATGGCATGGAACGAAAAGAGCGCGTGCACGAGCACCGTGACCACGAACGACTCGAGGGCGAAACGTGCGAAGCCCTTGCGATGCGCGCCACGCACGCGCACGAGCAGGTACGCGACGAGTCCGACGAAGATGCCGACGCCCACCGCACATGCCCCGATGGCCACGGCGATGCGCGCCACGTCGGTGGCGAACTTGGCTTCGATGAAATGGCTGACCGCTTCGGCCTTGTCTCCGAGGTCGGCGTCGTTGCCTTCACGTCCCGCACGCCACGCGAGAAGCAGCACGTACGCTGCCCCCGAAAGCGCCGGAAATATCGGTCCTTGCTCCCGCCTCACTGTCCTAGGGCGCTTTTACTCCGAGAGGCGCTCGCCTTCCACGGCCATGGCCCCTCTTTCGAGCGATCGAGCGAGCGAGCGCCGACTTCCGCGACGCCGACTTCGGCTCCCCCCGCCGCGATGGACCCATGCGGGCTACGGGGTCGGAAGATCGGACTCCACGGCGGACACGGAGAGCTCGAGATTTCGAGCGGTTTTGCAGCGCTTCTTGGATAGGTCCACCCCGACCGCGTCGAAGCCGAAGGCGTTGGCCACGGCGAGCACGGTGCCCTGTCCGCAGAACGGATCGACCACGCGGCGGGTGGAGGTCTCGTCACGCAGGAAGCGGCAGGCGAGCTCGCACGCCGCGACGCCCATCGCGCGGCTCCAGGGCATGAAGCCCGCGTCGTCGAGCACGTCCGGACCGGGTCGCGCGCCCGGCGACCGCGGAGCACGCGAGAAGCCGAGCAGATGCGAATAGCTCGGGCGTCCGTGCGACACGGTGCCGGGAGGCTTTCGGCACACGATTTTGTGGAAGAGGAGCGGCGCGCGCTCTTCTTCGGCGGCGCGCTGAACCAAGTAGGCCTTGTCGATCCAGACCCCGCGATGACGGATGTCGCTCTGAAAAAAGAGGGCGAGGCCATCGTCGGGCAGGTAGCGGAGCACGGCGCGCGCGGCCTCGACGAACCACGTGCGCCAGGCTTCGAGCTCGAGACCGGGGCACTCGGAGAGATCGGGAAGCGAGGTGATCACGCTGGTGCCGGGCTCGGCGGGATGCGTGGCCAACCACTCGAGCGCCTCGGCTTGCACGACGTCGCGTCGCGGCCCGTCCTCGCTCACCGAAGGCTCGCGCTCCCGAGCGCGCGTGACGAGCTCATCGGCCACCTTTCGATCGCCCGCGCGCGTTCGGCTCGAGCGCTGCGAAGCCCTCGGCCTTCGTGAGAGGCGTGCCCCTCCCGCCGCGTGGATCGTAGCGCTCGGCGATCGTCGACAGCTCGCGAAGGAGCTCCTTGATCTCGTCCCGTGGCGGTTTTCCCGGTCCGATCGCGCGCTCGCAGAAGAACGTTCGGCAACCGAAGGGACGCGCGACGTAGACCACGCAGCGCCCGTCGTCGCCCAGCATCGCGCAGGTACGCTCGCCGGCGATGGGCAGTTTTCGGCGCTTGGGGACACCTCCACGTGCGCGCACCGCCGCAGCCAGACGCGCGACCTCGAGCTCGGTCACGTAGGGCTCGCGGCCGGTGACACCGAAGCGACAGCACTCGTTGCTGGCCTCGCAGCCGAAGCCCCCGAGAGCCGCGTCCACCCGAGCGTAGAGCGCGTCCAGAGCCTCGAACGCGACGCGACGCTCGGCTTCCGGGTCGCGGTACATGGGCGCATCGAGACGGGCCATGGCGGGCGAGGTACCATGAAGTCCGTGGAACGCTCGCTCCTTTTTCCGCGGCTTCGAGCCGTCGAGTCCATCGTGATTCCCGGAGACGACGGAAAGCCGGTTCTCTGCCTGCGCGACCCTCAAGGTATCGCCGAAGGGCCCGCGCTGGTTCCGCTTCCGCTCGTGCCCGTGGTGGCTCGTTTCACCGGCGCACGGAGCCTCGAACAGATTCGTGAGTCTCTCGCGCGAGACGAAGGCCTCGCGATCTCGCTCGCCACCATCGAAGCCGCGGCCGAGGCCCTCGCCGATTCGCTCTACCTCGAGGGGCCGCGATTCCAGGCGGCCAAGGCCGAGGTCGAGAGGCGCTTTCGCGAGGCCCCCATCAGACCGGCCGCCCACGCCGGAAGCGCGTATCCGGGCACGCGAGACGACCTGCTTCGCTTCGTGGCCGAAGAGTGCGTGGCCAAGCTCCATCCCGCCGAAGAGCCGGCCCCCGTGGGTCTACCGCTCCGCGCGCTCGTGTGTCCGCACATCGACCCGTGGCGCGGTGCACGTGGGTACGGCTCCGCGCTCGAGGCGCTTCTCGACGGACTCGCGGACGGTGCGAAGACCTTCGTGCTGCTGGGTACTTCGCACGCCCCCATGAGCGCCCCCTTCGCGCTCTGCAAGAAGGCATTCGCGACCCCGTTGGGCGCGCTCGAAGTCGACGCCGAAGGTGTGGACCGACTGGCCGGCGCGGCCACCTTCGATCCGTATGCCGACCTCTTGAACCATGCACGCGAGCACTCCATGGAGTTCGCGGCGGTGTACCTGAAGCATGCGCTGGAGAAGCGCAAGATGGCCAAGGGAGCGACGATCGTCCCGATCTTGTGCGGCCTCGGTCGGTCCCAAAGCAGCAAGACCGATCCCTCGAAAGACGCGCCGAGTCGAAGGTTCCTGGACGAGCTCGGAGCCTACGTCGCCGATACGGGGGCAGTGCTGTTGGCCGGCGCCGACCTCGCACACGTGGGTCCTCGCTTCGGAGACCGCACGCCTCTCGATACTTCGGGTCGACGCGAGCTCGACCGCCACGATCGCGAGTCGCTCACGCTCGCCAAAGACCTTGCCTCTTCGGCCTTCTTCGCGGACGTGGTAGCCGATGCGGATTCACGTCGCGTGTGCGGGACCGGTCCGGTCTATACGCTGCTCGACGCGCTTGCCGGCGCCCTTCCGAAAGCCCGGGGGAGGCTCCTTTACTACGACCAGAACGTCGATCCCGACGAGGGGTCGATCGTGAGCCACGCCGGTCTCGCGTTCTACGCGAAGGGCTGAGTCGTGTGTCGGGTGGATGGCGGCGCATCAGCCCGTCAGAAGATCGATCGGAGCTTCGGCGTCGTCCGCTTGCTCGTGAGCGGGTAGATCCTCCGTCCCGGGCAGCGGCAGGACGAAGCGGAACGAGGTCCATTTTCCGAGCTCGCTCTCGACGCGCACTCGACCGCCGTGCTTCTCCACGATGTGGCGCACCGCGGCCGTGCCGAGCCCTCGGCCCGAGACATGGGTGACCTCTTCGCGCGTGCTGAGCCCCTCGCAGAAGAGCGCGTCGACCAGATCCGATCGGCGCGACGTGGGAAGACCTCGCGCCCTCGCCTTCTCGCGCACGTTCGACCAGTCGATGCCTCGGCCGTCGTCGCGCACCTCGACCTCGAGCACTCGGTCGTCCGCTCGCGCCGACAGAACGACCTTCCCTCGCTCGGGTTTTCCCAGGCTCGTTCGTGTCGCCGAGTCTTCGATACCGTGATCGACCGCGTTCTTTAGGACGTGCACGAGTGACGACCACAGATCGGCGCAGAAGTTCGGCGGCACCCTCACGTCCTGTGCGTCCACCACCACTTCGGGCTCCAGCTTGCCGAGCTGGGCGGCAAGGTCGGCGATTCGGACCGATTGTTCGGCCAGGCGCCGGTCCACGCGCTCCCAAGCAAGGCGCTCGAGCATCGCCAACGCGACCGGGGTAGCCGCTTCACGCACGGCCAGCTCGATGCGACGAAGCTCCGGCTCGGTGACGACCAGGGTGCGCTCGGTCTGCATCCAGGCCTGCACGCGCACCTCGACCTCGTCCCAGATGCGGCGAAGGTCCTCGAGTGAAGCCGCCTTCACCTCGCCCATCTGGCCCCACTCGTCTTCGATCACGTGCGTACGGTTCACGAGGCTCGTCAGTCCGTACATCGACGCACAGCCCTTCAGCGTATGGAGGCGATGCGCGTAGGCCGTCCCGGCGCCCACTCGAGGAGGCGCGAGCGCCGCTCGGACGAGACCGTCGAGCTCCACCATGGCTCGTCGAAACGCGGTGGGATCCGAGGTGAAGTGCTCGAAGAGGGCCAAAAGGTCGTGTTTGCTCTCGAGCCTACGCTCGGCATCGACCGTCTCGGTGACGTCGGCGATCACGAGCAGAATCGAGGTAGGAGCGTCGCGGTCACCGATGGGCCGAAAGCGCATCGAGTACGTGCGACCTCGCCAGACGAGCTGGGAGGGGCACTGCGAGAGCACGACCCAGGCCGGCATGTAGCCGGCACCGAGGTCTCCCCATGCGCTCTCGAGCACGCTCGCGAGCTTCGGATGCCGCGGCCGCGCGTAGTCCCACAAGGTGATCCCCGGTTCGGGAGCACCGAACCATCGCGAGAAGGCGGCAGAGTATCCAGAGGCGATTTTGCCGTCGATCCCGACCAGACAAAGTCCCTGTTCGACGTTGTCGAGCACGGCCTTGAGCGCTCGGGTCTCCTTCGCCAGCGAGTCGGCCGTCGCCTGGGCGGCGACGTTCTGAATGGCGAGGCGTGCTTGGGAGTCTTCGAACCCCTTCGAGCTCACCCACCCGAAGTATCCGAGCAGAGCAGCTCCGCTGGTCGTCGCGAGCCCGGAGAGCAGACGACGACCGAGGGGAGTCGAAACCTCGTCGAGGAGTCCGTGCACGCAAAACGCGCCCACGATCGCCACGAAGACCACCGACGCGATGCCACACACGATGGCGGCTCGTTTGCCCAAGATCGCCCCGGCGACGAACGGCGACAGCGCGAGCCAAAGGAGAATCGGACTCGACAGCCCGCCGGTGGTGAGCGAGGTGAGCACGGCGCCGAGCCACAGCCCGGAGACCATGACCTCACGATCGACCTTCGGGTACCTCCCGAGGACGAACGCGAGCACGGTGAGCACCCCGGAGATCAGGGCCCCGATAGCGCTCCCCCAGGCGCGAAAGACGCAGAAGAAGAGCGCGTAGGCGGGGGCGAGCACGAGGGCGGCCATCCCGTAGGCCCGCATGATCCCACGCCGCGTCTCGCGATGACTCGCCACCGGGTCCATAACGGCCGTCGCAGGCGATCCTTGAGCGACGAGCGCGCAGTTCGCGCGGGTTTTCAGGGCCCGGAGACGTCCGCTCCCAGACGCGCGGCTTCGGTCTCGGACAGCTTGCGCAGCGTCTTGCCAGTGCGTGTGACCAACGACCACATCACCATACGGCCCCGGTACTTGGGCGACGAAACCGGGTAGACGTCGTCGAGCCGAAAGTGAGAGGCCACGAATCGAC
Source organism: Polyangiaceae bacterium (assembly GCA_965225775.1). Lineage (GTDB taxonomy): Bacteria > Myxococcota_A > Polyangia > Polyangiales > Polyangiaceae > JAAFHV01. The sequence goes on from OZ245328.1 coordinate 2,438,218, forward strand.
CAGCCTCGGTTCCCTTCGAGACTTCGACCTCGACCGCCCCGTCGAACAGAAACGTCTCGCGTCCGGTGGCGAGCTCGACCACGTGGGCAGCCGTGGACGTGACCCACGCCGCCGACGTGAAGAACACGAGCGCACCGTCTCGCGAGAAGAGCAGGTTCCCGAACCCGGCCAGGGTGCGCTCGACCCCCTCGTTCGGTCCCGCATCTCGTCCGGCGACCAAGACGCGAGGCGCCTCACCGGAGACCTCGATGCAGAGGTCCTCGTGAGGAAGGTCTTCGACCGACGTGGACACCGAGCGCGTCGGGTCGATGGCGACGAATACCGTGACGCGACCGTCGGGGGAGACCACCTGGAGCTTCGGATCCGGGCTCGGGCGAGAACAAGCGACACGAGAAAGCACGGGGGCGACCGCTCCGGCATCTCCGTGCGAGCGCGCCGAAGCCGAGGAAGGAGGCACGGGCGCAAGGGAGCCGGGGACCGGAAAAACCTGGGCGGCGGCCGAGTCCCCCACCTTCGTCGAAGAAGATGCCTTGCAGCTCGCGACCGAGACCCAAAGGGCAAGGCCTAGCGCGAGCCGCTCGATCGGATTCATGATCGACAGGCTACGCGCAGGATCGCGGCGCGATTCCGGGCTTCGTGCGTTCCTCACGACGGTTCGCCGGGCGAGCTCAAGCCGCGAGTGTGGAAACGAGCCGACCTCGACGGAAGACCCAGAGCTCGCCTGGCTTGCCGGTCACCCACTCCTCGTCGCGAGTGAGTGGAGCGGTCGCCACCACCGCGACACGATCGGCGGGGCTCGTGACTTCGGCGAAGTCCACGCGGATCTCGTCGTCGGCGAGGGTGGCCGCCTTGAATGGAGCCTTTCGGATCACGTAGCTCAGCTTGGTGGCGCAGCGAGCGAAGAGGTGGCGGCCGTCGCCCAGGAGAAAGTTGAAGCTCCCTTTGGCGCCGATTTCCGCGCCACCCTCGGCTACGGCAGCGGCAAGCTCGGCGGTCGAACGAGGATAGCCGTCGAAACGCGCTTCGAGCCGGGCGAGAAGCGCGCAGAACGCTCGCTCGCTGTCGGTGTCGCCCACGGGCCGGAATCGCCCCAGCGGGAGCTTTCGCGCACCGCGCACCGTGCCGTTGTGGGCGAAGACGAAGCTCCGTCCCCACAGCTCACGCACGAACGGGTGGGTATTTTCGAGGGCGACCCGTCCACGTGTCTTTCGACGCACGTGGGCGACGGCGAGCAAGGTCTTGATGGGGTGGTTGCGCACGAACGACGCGAGAGGAGAGCGCGCAGCCGCTTCGGGCTCGAGGAAGGTTCGCACCGCTTTGCCCTCGTAGAGGGCGAGACCCCAGCCATCGGAGTGGGGGCCTCGCAGACCGCCGCGGAGGGCCAGACCGGAGAAGGAGAAGACGATGTCGGTCGGGACGTTGCACTCCATCCCGAGAAGCTCGCACATGCTCTTCTTTTACCAGCGAAGCCTGGCCTCACGAGGACGGAAAGCGCGATTCAATAGGGCTTTTCCCCGACGTAGTTTCCGGGTGGGCTGTAGTCGCACACCCAAATTTGCCACGAGCCCTTGCCTCCGAACGGACTATTCGTGGTGCAGTCCTTCACCGCGCAGCCGACGTGGGTGGTGGCGGCCCACACGAGCTGCGTGTAGTGCCCGCACGTGCCGGAGCACTTGTTGCTCGCATAGTCGTAGCTCGCCGCTTCGGATGCCCAGCTCTTCACCACCTCGGAGATGGTGCTCGATCCCGTCGCCGCGTAGAGGTTCTCACCACGGTCGCCGCGGTCGCGGTTGTGCTCGAAGGTGCACTTCTCGGCGTAGGCCTTGGCGACGGCAGCGTCTTCTTCGGACCAAGCGAGCTTGCCGAGGGGCTTTCCTGGCGCAGGGGAAGCCGCAGCGCGGACCTCGTTGTGGGCGGACAAGACCCCCGCGAGCGCCGGGTCGGTCGGTTCGACGGGAGTGTCCGAGGTGCCGGCACCGCTCGGGCTCGAGGTGTCCGAGCCACACGCAGCGAGTGCGACCGCCGACATCACGAGCGAAGTCAGCACGAGCCCGGCCCCGGAACTGGAGGTTGCCCGAAGCGGTCGGACGAGCGTTCGAGTCGATCGAGATTCTCTCATGGCGAGGCTCCTTGCGTCAGTTGCCGATGAACACACCCATCCGATTGGCCATCACGATTTCCTGGCGCAATCGGGCTTCCTTTTGATCGAGGTCGCGGCCGGTCTCGCCGCGCCGCCGACGGCTCTTGATGAAGGCAAGCTCCACCAGGGCGAGCTGCTTCTTGCGGCGCCTCCGCCACGGGCCGAATCCCTGCCCCACGAGCACCATCACGTTGCGCCAGCCGAGCGTCACGTAGGAGCTCACCAAGCGGAGCTCGGCCGGCTGCAGCAGTCCCCCGACCTCACCGAGCAGCTCCCGAATGACGATGGCGCGGTCGCGCGAGACGAGCACCCACAAGAGAACGAAAAAGAGCAGGTCGATGAGCCACGAGACGAAGAGCATGAGCACGAGGCCGCCCTTCCCGAGAAAGGTCGGAAGGCCGTTGTGCACGGCGTGCATGGCCATCGCTGCCAGAAAGCCCGCGAGCGGCGCGACGATCTTGAGCGGTGAATTCCGCGTCTCCGCGGCGATCCCGAAGCCGAGGCCCGTGCAGGCCGTGAAGGTACAGTGCGAGAGCCCGAGCAGCACGGTGCGCAGGAAGAGCAGCGAAGCGAAGCCACCGAAGCCCTCGTGAGCGTACTGCTGCGAGACGTACAGAATGTCTTCCGTGAGGGTGAATCCGAGGCCCACGACGCCGCCGTAGATCGCCCCGTCGAGCGGTCCGTCGAGCTCCTTCAGACCGAGCCAGCTCATGAGCGCGATGAGCGCAACGCCGATGGCTTTGAAGCCCTCCTCGAAGACCGGTGCGAGCACGGTAGCGCCGACCGCGTCGAGAGCGGGGTCCTTTTCGCCGACGCCGGTCACCGATTGGATCATGCTCTCCGCCCAGGCCGAAGAGGCGCCGCCGGCCGTGGTCGCGATGATGGCGCCCCAGCCGAAGGCGAGCGCGATGAGCCACCAGGGCTCGGGCTCGAAGCGATCGACCCACCGGATGAAGAACACGTAGGTGGCGACGAAGGGCGTCACGAAGACGATCCCGAGGAGGAGCCCCGCGAGCATTCCTCGAAGCTACCACGCGCACGTCGAGGTCACGGCCCGTGGAGAGGCCCCCCGCCCATTTCACCGAGCGGCTCGCCTACTCGGAGGGCTCGAGCGGGCCCGGGTCCACGTTACCCGGCGCGAAGCCAGCGCCCACGCCCTCTCGACCGTCCGAGGCTCGTGGCTCGGTGAAGTACAGGTAGCTCCTTGCGCCGAGGTCGAGCAGCGCGGGAGCGCGTTCGGTGGACTTTGCCGCGTAGACGGGCAGCGACTGCTTCACGAGAGGTCCCTCGTGTCCGAACCGGGCGGCGAAACCGATGGCCGTCGCGCGTGCGCTGCCCGCCGCCAATCCCGTGTAAAGCACACGCACTACCGTGCGGCCCGCGGGCGACTCGCGCACCGAGACACACGGGTCGTCCACGGCGAGCTCGTCGAACGGTGGCTTCTCGCCGGGGGCAAGCGTGCGAGGATCCACCGGTGCACTGCGCACCAGCACCGGGTCGAGCGTCGGCGAGCGAGGGTCCGCGTCGACGCGGCGAAACGCGAGCGCAACGAGATCGGCCGTCGCTTCGCCGATCGCACCATTGGAGGCGTACAGCAGATGAACCGTACGCCCCTCGACGTAGGCCGAAGGCGCGCGTGGCGCCCCGCTCTCCCATGGGGAAACGCTCGTGTCGGCGGTGGTGAGGACCGGCGTGTCTCGTTTGGTGAACGGCCCTTCGGGTGCGTCCGCCGTCGCGAGCCCGATGCCGTCGCGCGCCGCATAAAAGAGCAGCACCCGCCCCTCCGAACGTAGCGCGAAGGGCGCGCCCACCACTCCGCCTTCCCAGGGAAGGCTCGGCGCGAGCGCGAGCACCGTCCCGCGGCCGGGTCCGAAGCCGGAGCCCACGAACGAACGAGCGTCCTTCGCGGAGGTCCGCACGATCACCGGGCCCGCTGGGATAGCGTCGCGTCCACTCGAGGTCGCCGCCGCGTAGAGCCACACCCGAGTGCCGCTCGACTCCCCCAACACGGCGGGATCCCGGTATGCGCCCTCGCCCTCGAGCACGTACGGCGCGATGCCCGGAACCTCTCCCGACGCGAGACGGCGAAATGGGCCCACTCCCGCGTTGGGGAGGCCCACGTCTCCGAGGCCGTCCGAGCCGAGCGTCGCGCAGGCGAAGAGCAGCGACGATAGCCCGGCACATCGCACGACGATCACGACGGCCCCCCGCAACGCCGAAGGAACCCGAGACCTCATGGGGCTCCTTTGCCGAGCATGGCAGCGGAAGAGCCGACGAGCGGCTGGTCGAACGTGGCCGTCAGGGTAGCGCCGCACGCGAAGATCGACCCGCCGGCCATGAAATCCCCCACGAGATCGGCGGGGCTTCGCTTGAACGTGGCCGCCTCGGGCAAGATGGAGAGCTGCGCGTGGGCGTCGAGCGCGAGCGTACCGGGCATGACCTCTCCCGGGTGCACCCAGACGAGCCCGAGCCCGAGCGACCCGGTGTGCCGATCCCGGTCGATGTACGACACGGAGCTCGATTGAGCCCCGATTGGACTCTTTTGCATTTCGTAACCGCCGCGAACGAAGCCCTTCACCGTGACCGTGTCGAGCGCGAGCACCTCGACCCCGAGGTGGGGAACCACACGGTCGTGCATGCGCAGCGGGACGATCGTGATGGGCGCGGGTGTCTCGGGCGGCTTGATGCTCGCAGGCCAGCCCCCGGCCGGCGGAGGAATGTCGAGCGCCACGTCGAGCTTGGCCACCGGAGCCACGTACGCGCTCCATTCGACCCAGGTGAAGTCGACGTTCACCCGAAAGCGGTCGGTCACCCGGTACGTGCTTCCCAGGACGACCTGACGCGGGAGGAAGTTGTTCACACTGCTCGTGGAGAGATCGTAACGCGCTGTGGTCAGACCGGAGATGTCGCCCTGGAGATGCGCGGACAGATCCAATCCCAGCTGGAACTCGTGGCGGTAGACCGCCGCGAGCGCCACCCGATCGGAAAGGGCCACGCGCGCGCCCACCTGCGGATATCGAATCGCCGTGAGATCCGCGTCCACCTCGTGGCGGAGCTGGCTCTGCGTGGGAGAAAAGACATTGGCCTGCCCGGTGATGTCCAGGCGTCCCTCGGTCGACGACATGAACGAGAGTCCCGCACCGATGGACAGCCACTCGGTCGGCGCGATGGCCAGATTGGCAGCAAGGGTGAGGCGCTGATTGCGATTGTCGTAGAGCTCCCACCGGGGCTGTTCTTGGCGAAAGGCCCTCACGCGGGAGATGCGATCGTCGGGGAGGTGGGCGCCGAGCCCGAACGCGAATTTCACGCCGAAGAGCTCCCCGGGTGCGACGAGCCCCAAGACCACGCCCTTCACGGGATCCACCTGGTTGTCGGTGTCGTTCGTGCGGAGCGAATGGGACGCGCGGAAATAGCCGATGGAGAGCGAGAGACCACGCGCGCCGGCGAGACCGGCTGGGTTGTAATAGTTGGCCGCAGCGTCGCTCACGTCGGCCGCGCCGGCATTGCCCATGGCGGTGGTGCGCGAGCCGAAGCCGAACGTATCGTGCGGATTGCCGAAGGCCGGCTCGGCGAACCCGAGCACCAGCAGGCCGACGGCGACCGGAGCGAACGACGTGGCGCGCGCGCGCCTTCCGGAGCGGCACATCAGAACTTCACCCCGGCCAGAAGACCGTAGACCACGATGCGTCCGCCTACCCGCGTGCGCTCGACCGAACCGTCTCCGAGATCGCTGGAGATCGTGCGAGGCAGGAGCCAATGTACCTGCGCGTACGTGTCGAGGTCGATGGGAGGTAAGGGCCGCGAGAGCGATAGGCCGAAGCCGAGCGTCCCGACGAGGCGCGAGGCGTCGTAGTAGCGAGTGGGAACCGGGCCGGTGCTCGAGTCCGCGAAGCGGAACGCGTCCGACGAAGGCAGTGTCGAAGGAACGGGGGTGGTCTCGAAGAAGCCACCTGCGCGGACGTGGGCGCGTGCTCCCGGAACGAGGTCGAGGCCCTGATCGAGCCCCGCGCGCACGGCGACCGTGTCCGAATAGGCAATGCTCGGCGGAACCAGGGCGCCGCAACCCTCTTCTCCCGCGGGGCACGGAATGGTGGGCTCGATTGGCCCCTCGTAGGAGCTCCAGCGTTTGTACGTGATGCCGACCGCGACGGTGCGAGTCGGGCTCTCGTGGGCGAGCTCGAACGCGATTTGCCCCGGATCGAACTGCGCGAGCCCGGCAATGTTGAATATGGGGATATTGAGCGAAGAGAGCTTGGTCGCGTCGATCGAAACGGCGAACCGTGCGTCGAGCGTGCCGCGAAACACCGCGCCGATCCTCGCTCCCTTCCAGAACGGCAAATCGTAGGTGGCCGAGAACGTGGGGGCGTACGTAGCGACCAACTGGTCCTCCACGCGCGTGCCGACCCTTCCCGAGGCGTCGGTCGCCACGAGGACCGTGCCCACGATCTCCGCGAGCGCCGCGAATCCGACCCCCATCCGCAATCCGTGCCCCACGTCGATGCCCAGACCGGTGCGAATGGTGAGCGATTGTGCCCGGTCCGGGAGCAGCAAAAACTGCGGCTTTTCGGGATAGAGAAGACGTCCGCGAACGATGAGACTGGACGGTGTGTAAAAAGCGAGTCCGAGCCCGAGGCGGTCTTTCAAGAGGCCCCCGAACGGGAGCGGCAGGTCCACACCGATGAAAAGGCCTCGCATGGCCTCCGCATCTTTACGAATCGACGGGCCTCCCTCGGGGCCATAAGACAACCCGAAGGTGCCTGCGCCGTAACCGAGCGTGAGCTTGCGATCGCGTAGTCGCGAGAGGAGCGCGGGATTGGAGTACGCCGCCTCGAACCCACTCGCCGAGGCGGCGCCGGTGCCCCCCATGGCTGCGCCACGCGGTCCGTATCCGAAGAGGTCTTCGGGGGAAGCGTGAGCCGATGCGGTGAGGGCGCAACCGGTCAGAAGCCCCGCGAGCCAAACCAGGCGACGCCTCGCCACGCGCACGCGCGCCGACCGAGACCTTCGGACGCGCCCCCGCCCACTCCCCATGCCTCCCGCTCCCCTCACCCTTGGCACCTTTTCCGAAAGTGAGCCCGGATTCAACCGGGAACACGCGCACGCGTCGGTCGTTCAGCCTCGGCCGGCGAGCTGTCCGCAGGCGGCGTCCACGTCGCCCCCACCGCTATACCGCTTGTGGGTGAACACCCCTGCCTCACGGAGCGCGTCGCGAAACGCTTCTTCGCGCGCATCGGAGGCGCGCACGAAAGGGTCGTCTTCGTTCGAGATCGCGTTGTACGGAATGATCGAGAGGCGCGGACGACGCCCTGTCTTTTCATGGAACGACTTGACCACCGACGCGAGTGCGCGGGCGTGCTCGGCGGTGTCGTTCTGCCCCTCGAGCAGCGTGACCGCGAAGAGCGGCGAGAGCCCTGTCTTTTCGGCGTGGAAGGCGGCGGCCTCGAGCGCGCTCTCGAGCGGATGGGCCTCGGAGATGGGCATGAGGCGACGACGGGTCTCGTGGAGGGCGCTCGAAATCGAGAGTCCGAGCCGAACCTTGGGAGCTTCGGTCGCGAGCCGACGAATGCCGGAAGGAAGCCCCGAGGTACAGACCGTGATGGCGCGTGCGTCCACCGCTAGGCCCGAGGGGTCGGTCATGACGCGAATGGCGTCGAGCACGCGGTCGGCATTGGCGAGCGGCTCGCCCATGCCCTGAAAGACCACTCCGTGCACGCGTCCCGCGTCGAGGCGTTCGCGCACGAGCCTCACCTGCTCGACGATTTCCCAGGTCTCGAGGTTGCGACGCAGACCGAGACGACCGGTCGCACAGAAGGCGCAGGCGAGCGCGCACCCGACCTGCGACGAGACGCAGACCGAGAATCTCCCGGGGTGCTCCAGCGGGATGCGCACGGTCTCGATCTTCTCGCCGTCGTGCGTCTCGAAGAGGTACTTCACGAAAGGGTCGACCGCGCTCTTGCGCTCGGCCAGCACCGCGAGGGTCGGCAGATGCCCCGCCGTGCGGAGGGCCTCGAGCGAGGTGCGCCTCACCTGGTCGAGGGGGGCGTCGAGCACGGCGCGACCGTGACGGACGATGGACGAGACGATCTTTCGCGCCTCCCCGAGGGAAATACCGGGGAAAGTCGCCACCATCGCTTCGGGGGTGAGGCCTTGCAGCGCGTGCACGACGCCGACCTTAGCACGCGCCGGAAACGAATCCGGCCCCACGCGGCCGGTCGACCTACGGACCCGCGAGACGAGCACGAGAAGGTCACGTAACCTGAACGGATGCGCTTTCGCCGTCCGTTCGCTCTCGTGGCTCTCGGGGCCTCGCTCTTCTTCGCCGCGTGCGGAGTCTCGCTCGACGTCCCTCCGGCGGATCCGCCGGACGGCTCGATCCTCGATGCGGCAGGCGACGACGCCCGGACCCCCGACTCCGCGCGCGACGCCTCGCCGGACGCCGCCCCGGTCGTGAGCGTGGACGCAAGCTCGATCGATGCGGCGGACGGTTCGGACGGCGCGCCTCTGCCTCCCACTTGGGCCTTCGATTGGACCGCGATTGTGGGCACCGGCCAGAGCCTCTCCATCGGCTCGCAGGGCCTGCCGGTCGTCTCGACGACGCCGTCGTTCTCCAATTTGAAGTTGGACGACAGCGGGCCCGACCCACGCTTCGTCACCCCCACGAACCTCACCTTGGTCCCCTTGGTCGAGCCCATTCGTCCGGCCTCTCTTCCGGGCGCCACCGCGGGGACGTACCCGGCCAACGTTCGCGGCGAAACCCCGCACACCGCCATGGCCTCGCAGATCACCGTGCTCGCGAGGGCTGCGGGCCTCCCGGACCTCACGACGCTCCATTCCGTGGTGGGCTCGGGGGGCAAAGCGCTCTCGTTCATCCAAAAGGGCGGGACGGGAAACTCGTACGACCGAAGCCTCTACGAGGCCAATGCGTTCAAGGGCTTCGCCACCACGGCGAACAAGCGCTTCGGCGTGGGCGCCGTGATTCTCACCCACGGAGAAACCGACGCCGTCTTGCCGACCTACGAGGCCGGCCTGATCGCGCTCGCCAAGGACTACGACACCGACCTCCGCGCCGTCACCGGCCAAACCGGCAAAATTCCCCTCTTCGTCTCGCAGCAGCACGCCCTGCCGAGGCGAGGCGATCCGGACCTGCGCTCGACCTCGACCCTCGCCGCTTGGACGGCCGCGCGCGATCCGTCCGGCCTATTGGTGTGCCTCGGACCCAAGTACCAATACGCCTACGCCACCGATCACCTCCACCTCGAGGCGCCCTCCTATCGGCGCTTGGGCATCAAGAACGCAGAGGCCTTCTTTCGGCACGTGGTCGAGAAGAAACCGTTCTTCCCGCTCCAGCCGAAACAGGTGACGCGCACGGGACGGGTGGTCCGGGTCACCTTCGACGTGCCGTATCCGCCTCTCGCATGGGACAAGGTCCTCCCCACGCCCCATCCGCAAGCCGGCCATCCGTGGGCCCTCGGGAAGGGTTTCGAGGTCGAGGACGACACGGGTAAATCCGAAATCGAGCGCGTGGACATCGTGGGCAATGCCGTGGACATCACCCTCGTCACGGCGCCCACCGGCGCCAATCCGGTCGTGCGTTACGCCATGACCATGGACGACCTCGGACCTACGGGGAATCGTGCCGGAGAGGCCGACGGAAGGCTCGGTCTCTTGAGGGACTCCGACCCGCTGATTGGCGTCGACGACGAGACGCTGGACGTGACGGTGACCGCGGGTAGCACCACGATCGGCGGCGATTTCTCGAAACACACGCGCTACGAGCTCGTGATCCCCACCGTCGCCAATGCGCTCCCTGTCGAGACGGCGATCGTCTCACGCACCACGACCAGCGCGGTTTTGTCCGCACGTTGGGCGGGCGCGAGCGGCACGACCAAAGTGCGTGTCCACTCCAATCAATACAACTACGCGGTAGCCTTCGAGCTGCCCGTCCCCTGACGAAGCGACCCATGAGCGCGCGTGAATGGAACGTGTACACCGACGGCTCGTGCAAAGCCGGTCCGGAGAAGCAGCGCCCGGGCGGCTGGGGCTTCTTCGCCAAACCGCCCCGGGTGGGCGATGCGCCGCTCGAAGGGTACGGAGGTGCGCCCGATACCCACGCCAAGATCATGGAGCATCGGGCCATTGCCGAGGCATTGGAGGCACTCCCGACCGGCGCGAGAGCCATCGTTCATTGCGACAACCAGGGCCTCGTACAGACGCTTCAGAACAAGCTCCGAGACCTCCGCACGAGCGACTTCGTCAACGTCGATCCCTCGGTACGAAACGACCTTCGGCGCATATCGGACGCCATCGTCGACCACGAGCTCACGGTCGAGTTTCGTTGGGTTCGCAGTCATTCCGGGAACGCGGGGAACGAGCGCGCCGACGCGCTCGCCGCGACCGGTGCGCGCGAGGCCAAAGCGACGTTGATCGAGACCGCTCCGGCGGCGACGCGAGCTCGAGCCCGGAAGTAGAGGCACTCGAGCTCTCAAGACGCGTCGGTGAAAAGACGCGCAGCTTCTCGCACCTCGGGCGCCCCCGCGCGCACGAGGCGCTGCACGGTGGACGTGGAGATGGTCGGCAGCAGCGCGAGCACGAGGCTGGTCGGAGAGAACGGGTTCTGGGCGAGCGCTTCACGCACGGGAGCCTGGAAAAACCAGCGGTCTCGCGTGGCGACGGCCCACGAGAGCACGGGTACCGTGGGGCGACGTGCGGCGATGAGTACCACGTCGCGTAACCGCAGCCAGCGTTGGTCGAGCAGCTTCTCGATCACACGTGGACGATGATGCATGCGAAGGGGCGCCAAGGTTCCCGTCGCGCCACGCCCGTAGAAGAAGCGCGCCGAGTCTAGCGCGAGCGGGGGCCTCGCGACGTAGGGTCCCGCGGCGGAGTCGAACGCGAGCAAGGGAATGTCGTCCACGAAGGACGGCTCGGTCGAGCTCGGCGACGCGCCAGTGGCTCGGCTCGTCTGTGTGGACGTTTCGGCGGACGACGTCTCCGAGACGAACGAGTGCGTGGGAGGTGCCGAGTCGATCGCGCTCTGAGGAAGGCAGATTTCGCCCAAACGTCCGCCCTTGGCGAGCGTCGACGCGGCCTCTCCCTCGAGGAGAAGCGCCGAGAGCAGCGGCCGACGGTCGCTCCCCGTCGAGGCTCGCAGGGCGATCAGCGCGGACGACGGCGAGAGCGGCACTCGCGACGGGACGAGCGCGGACGACGGAGCGGTGAGCGCGTGATGGTGGACGAGCCACGACGAGAGCGCGAGCGTCGCGCTACGTGCTTCGGCGTACCCGACTCGGGTAGCCTCGAGAAGCACTTCGACCTCGTCGGCGAACGCCTCGACGCCGCGCCCGGTGACACGCCGATCGAGAAGGCTGCGCTGGGCCGAAGGAGCCCGCACGGCCGAGATCGCGATGGCGAGCGCACATTGCACCCGACGAGCGTATCACTCGAGTCGGACTCGGCGCGAAGGCGCGCAGATGCTCGACCCGGCGAACGGACGGCGCTCGCGCGCACGCCTTGCACGCATCCCGTCACGCGAGACGCGAGAATATCGGCGAATTCGCGAAGCTCGACGTTGGCCCGAAGCTCGCAGAGAGGCCCCGCATGACCTACCACGCAGCCGTCTGGATCGATCACGCGCAGGCCAAAGTCTTCCACCTCGACCGCGAGCAGTCGGTCGAAGACGTGCTGAAAGCCCCCAAGCACCACCGTGAGCGTGGTTCGGCCGAGATGGAGCACTTCTTCCATCACGTGGTCGAAGCCGTCGCCGACGCGCAGGAGATCCTCGTGTGCGGGCCGGGCTCGGCCAAGCTCGAGCTCTTGCGCCACGTGCAGCGCCACGACAAGAAGCTCGAAGCGCGCATCGTCGGCGTCGAGACCGCCGATCACCCCACGGACGGACAGCTCGCCAAACACGCGCGTGAGTACTTCCGCGCCAAGGATCGCATCACCGGCGGCCCCGGACTCTGAGGTCGAGTCGACTCGTCGGCCAAGGGCCGCGCGATCCCCTAATTTAGATCGCGCGGCCTTTTCATTGGTTTCGCGCGAAGACGAGCTCGCGACGCGACAATGCCGAGTCAGGGACGGAGGCCGCCCGCGAAGGGCAGAATGGTCTTCAGGTCTTCGTCGGTGAAGCGCAGCTGCAGACCCATGAAGAAGTCGCGGCGCTGCTCGAGGAAGATGTGGTCCACGCCGCCCAAGAGCCAGAAGTGATCGAAGAACTGCCAGGCCGCGTATACGCGGTACCGCGGGATGGCCTCTTCGCCGAAGCCGAACACGTCTTGCACGAGCTCGAGGCGGTTGCGAAAGAGCGTGGTGTCGAGGCCGATGCCGCCACTCGATTCCTTGATGCCGAAACGGCCGGTGAACGGACCGAGCTTCTTGGCGAACTGCACGGTGAAGCGCAGCGACGAGGTCGTGGTGGTGGTCACCGTGCGTGAGTGCGCCGGCTTGTTCGGGTCCGTGGTGTCGACGTCTTCCTGCTTGTAGCTGGTGACGCCTCGCGGATCGTTGATGAGCTCGATGAGGTAGTACTTGTCCTCACGCGGGTAGAGCCGGAGCTCCACGTAGCTCTTCACCGTGCTCGAGAGATAGTTGTAGTCCGAACGCAAACCGACCACGGTCTGCAAGCGGCGCAGGCTGTCGACGTAGTCGTTCACGCCCTCGGCGACGCCCTGCACTTCGTTGATGAGCGCTTCGTCTTTGGAGAGGCGACCGAGCGTGCCCTCGCCGCGGTCGAGGCGACCGGCGACGTTGTCCGCGTGGGAGAGCGTGCTCTCCAGGCTCTTGGAGGCTCGATTGAGGCGCTCGATGGTCTGACGGAGCTCTCCGCTTTCGCCGTTCTCGCCGCCGTTCTTGGCCATCATCACCTTCACGTCTTCGGTGATGATGCGGACGTTCTCGAGGATCTTGTCGACCTGGGGCGCACCGTTGGTCGTGATGCGGTCGACGTTCTCCACGGTGTGGCGGAGGCCGGCGCGGTTCTCGCGCACCATGAGGTCGAGCTGCTCGGTCGCGTCGGCGACGTTGCGCAGGATGTCCTTCATCTCTTGGCCGCCGCGGTCCGAGCCGACCGACTCGGCCAGCTGGTGCGACACCTTCTTGATGTCGTCGGCGATGGAGGAGAGCTGTTCCTTCAGGTTGTCGAAGCTCTTCGGCTCCGGCAGCGTCTGAATCTCGTCGCCGTCTTTCTTCTTGGGGTCGCCGGTGCCCGGCGTGAGCACGATGACGTTCTCCCCGAGCAGGCTGGCCGAGCGCACGCCGAGCGTGGAGGAGGCCTGGAGGGCCACGTCCGACGAGACGTGCACGTCGACCCGAGCGCGCCCGTTCTCGAGCGAGATCTTCTCGATGCTCCCGATCGGGATGCCTGCCATGGTCACGCGCGAGTGCGGCGCGAGACCGGAGGCGTCGTTCAGGTAGGCGTGCACGGTGTAGCCGGAGCCCTTGCCGACTTCCTTCTTCACCGTGTTGTAAACGAGAAAGCCGCCCGCCGCCGATACGAGCAAAAACGCTCCGACTTTGGCGCCCTGCGAGAAGCTAGCCATGCTGATAGTCCGGCAACCTAGCGGAAAACCCGGCCGAGTCCTGAAAGTATTTGCAGGACTGTCGGGAAAGCCCAACGCCCCCTTTCTGGAACGGCGCACCGAGAAATCCTTTGCGCAGGTCACTCCCGGCCGAACCTCGCGAAAAGCCCGCGTCGCGAACGTCGCTTCGCCGTCCGAACCAGTGTCCAAGCTCTTCGATCAAGCCCGCTCGTTCAGCCTGACTTGTCATCGGAGGACTCTGTCCTCCTCCGCGGCAGGTTCGCGCGGAGCCCGCTGGGGCCCCACCTCCTGGTTTTGGGTCCCAGCCGTCCCAGCCCCAAAACGGCCACGTCACGTGTTCGAGAATCGCGACCGCTCATTTGGTTTAGAAGACGCTCCGGGGTTCGTCCGGACGCGAGAAGAGGGCTTCCGGTGGATGCCCCTGCCACTCGGTACGGAGCGACGGCGACGCGCTAACTCATCGGAGAAGGTCGCACGTGACTCTTAGCGTGGCGTCGATCTGGTTCGGGAAAGCGTTTTTGGTGAAGCCGAGCGACGACCACCTTTCGACACGTCCGCAGAATCCCGGGGAACACGTCTCGCAGCGCACGCGCTCACGGCACGCACGCGCGGCATCTCCTTCGAGCTCGGGAACTTCGCAGTGCTCGATCGAGCGACCAGGCGTCCCCGGGAGCCTTCGCCAGCCACGCCCTTCGCATCCTAGCTCGTACCCTCGGACTTCGACCATGCAGCGGGAGCGCCCCTCGGCGTCCAGAGCCTGGCGAGAGACCGGAACGGACTCCCATAGATGCTGCGCCCCGTCGAAGAACGGCAGACCCGCCGTGACACTCAGGCAGCTGACCGACTCGGAACAAGGACGGAGCATGAACGTCGTCGGCGAGTCCGGCCCCCCAATCGCCTGCACGACACCGGGGAAGTCGTCCGTAAGCAAGACGGTCTTGGAGCCGTATCGGAGCTGGCCCCTGACCTGTGCCGCGACGTCCGCCTGGATACGTCTTTCGCCGTCGTTTCGTGCAATCCGTGCCCCCAAGAGCAGAGCGCGGGCGTCGAGCGCCGCCTCCACGGGCGAGTAAGCAGAGTCGTCCCGGATAGGCTGCGCGACCGCCTCGCGTACCAGCATGCGGAGGGCGTCGGCCATTCGTCGAGCTTCCACGCGGTCGAACGAAGGCGACCGCACGTGGAGGGCCGGCACCTGCGGCGCGCCCACGATTCTTCCGTGCGCCGGCAGGACGATCACCAGAGCGACCTCGCGAGGAAGGTCGGCAACCATCGCCGACTCGAGCCCGTACCCGGTGGCGAGGACAGAAAGCGATTGTTCGAGCTGCTCGTCGGCGCCTGTGAACAGCGGGTACTCCTGGATGCGAGTGGTCGGCCGGTCGTCGAGGACCAGAATCTGAACCACAGGCTGGGAGAGCAATCGGTACTCGCTCACCTCTTGCCAGACGCGCCCTTCGGTCACAGTCTCGCCCACGGGCTCACTGCACGAGGCAAGCGCGAGGGAAACCAGGACCAACGAAGCGACGAGACGACGCGTCGACATGGGAGGCCGCCCCAGCAACCCTCGGGCCAACTCAATTCCCCGTCATTCGACCGTCTGGGCTCTCGTCGGGTGCCAACTCGGGTTGGCGTGCGACGACGCCGGTTGGCGCTCGACGCCCTCGTTCAGGGGGGCTCGTTGGTGAGGCACCAATAAACCCCCAATCGCCCGACCACCTCGGCGAACTCCTCGAACACGACCGGCTTGCGCACGTAGCTGTTGGCGCCGTTCACGTAACTGTCGACGCGGTCGCGCTCTTCGTCGGACGAGGTGAGCATCACGACGGGCAAGAGCTTGGTGGCCTCCGAGGCGCGCAGACGCGCGAGCACGTCGAGGCCGCTCACCCGAGGCAGGTTCAAGTCGAGCATCACCACCACGGGGAGCTTCGCTCCTTCGCGGCTCGCGAACTCGCCTTCGGCGAAGAGGTAGTCGAGCGCTTGCTGACCGTCACGCACCACGTCCACCTGATTGGCCAGATTGACGCGCCCGAGCGCACGGAGCGTGAGCTTTTCGTCGGCGGCGTTGTCTTCGACGAGCAGGATACGGCGCATGGGTCACGTCTCCGTGAGCGGGTAAAGAACGGGGGAGGCCGGTGTGTCGGGAAGGCAGGAAGGCAGCGTGAACGAAGGACCGAAATTGGATCAGGGCAGCTCAGCGCCCGTCGGGCCCCTTCGTTTTGGCCGGAGACGAGAGCGAAGGCAATGGCAGCGCGTCCTCGGGCAGCGAAAAACCGAAGGTTGCCCCCTTTCCCACGGCACCTTCCACGAAGAACTTTCCTCCGTGCCGCTTCACGATGCGCAGCGCCGTGGCGAGCCCGATGCCGAGCCCGGGGAACTCGTCTTGCCGGTGGAGCCGCTGGAAAGGCATGAAGAGCTTGGACACGTGGCTCATGGCGAAGCCGGCGCCGTTGTCCTTCACGTAGAAATACGGGCCATCCGGGCGCATCACGCGGCCCACGGAGATGGCCGGGTCGGAGGCCTTGCCCGTGTACTTCCACGCGTTCGAGAGCAGGTTCTCGAGGACGAGCTCGATCATGCGAGGGTCGCCCACGGCTTCGAGGCCGGGCTCGAGCGAGACGGCGACCTTGCGCTCGGGCTCGGAGCGTTGCAGGTTCGTGACGACGCGATCGGCGATGCGCCCGAGGTCGAAGCCGACGCGCTCGATCTCGCCACGCGTGCAGCGCGAAAGGTGCAAGAGCGCGTCGAT
The DNA here is from genome assembly GCA_965225775.1 of Polyangiaceae bacterium. Taxonomy (GTDB): domain Bacteria; phylum Myxococcota_A; class Polyangia; order Polyangiales; family Polyangiaceae; genus JAAFHV01. The sequence goes on from OZ245328.1 coordinate 2,454,638, forward strand.
GAGCTCGCCCATCTTTCGGCTCGCGGACATGATCTCGTCGAGGTGATCCCGGGCGTCCGCGCCGAGGACAGGCCCCGCGTCTTCGACCAGCGCGCGCGAAAAGCCGGCGATGGCCCGGAGCGGCGCGCGAAGGTCGTGAGAGACCGCGTACGCGAAGCTCTCGAGCTCGGCGTTGACGGCGGCAAGCTCGGCCGTGCGCTCGCTCACGCGGCGCTCCAGGCTCGCCTGCAACTCCAGGAGATCCTGCCGGGCCTCTTCTTCTTCAGTGAAATCTCGGGCCGTGCCCACCATGCGCACCTGGCGCCCCCCTTCGAAGAAAAGGCGCGCGTGCATACTCACGTGACGGATGGCTCCGTCCCGCCGAACGATGCGGAACTTTCGCTCGTACTCGGGGTTCTCCGGCGTGAGCGTCTTGCGGACGGCCTCGAAGGTGGAGATCTCGTCCGGATGCAGGAACGAGCTCATCACACCGAGCATGACCGCATTTTCCCCTGCGGGAAGCCCGTAGATGCGCAAGAGCTCGTCGGAGGCGAAGTACGGTTCGACGGGGAGCCCCGCTGCGTCGAAGTGGATCTCGAAGGTGCCGATGCGGCCCACGCGCTGCGCGGTCTGCAGGTGCTCGGCGGCCTCGCGCAGGGCAAGCTCGGCGGTCTTGCGGGCGGTCACGTCGCTGAGGTGCATGACGATGCGCCGCGGCTGACCGGCGTCGTCTCGCACCACGCTGCCCGAGTACGAGATGATTCGGACCCATCCGCTCTCGTGGACGAGCCTTAGCTCGAGCCGCGCCATCGGCTCGCCGCGGAGGATGCGCCCCAGGGGCCACTGTTCGAACGGAACGTCGTGCCCGTCGAGCGTCTGGATTCGGAAGCTCTTCCGAAACTCGTCGACCGGGGGAACGTCGGCTTCGGACGCGAAGCCGTGCATGCGGAGCGCCGCGGCATTCCAATAGGTCACGCGGCCGCTCAGCTCGGAGAGCATGAGCCCCTCTTCTAGGTGTTCGAAGATCGCCGACAGATCGGCGCCCGCGTGCACGTCCGTCCCCATGGTGCACTCACTTAGGCGATTCTTCGACACTCTCCAAGAGACTACCGACGATCGCCCACGCGAATCCGAGTCGGGGTTGGGGCCGAGATTGAGGGGCCGTCGTCAGTTCCCGGCGTCGGATTTGGTGCCGGCGTCGTCGTCGTCGCCTTCGTCGAAGACCTCTTCGTCTTTGCTGCCCGCATCGCCCAAGGCAGGCGCGGCGGGCAAAGCGACGGCGTCGAGCGCCGCATCGAGGGCCTGTCGCGCAGCGGCAAACGCCTCACGATCCCCGGGCGGAAGCACCCGAACGCCGTCCATCTTGAGCGACATGGGGTCGACGAACTGAGCGTTCTTCTTCAATGCAAAATGCAAATGGGGACCGGTCACGCGCCCGGTGGCGCCCACGTATCCGACCAGTTGACGCGTGTCGACGTGCTGGCCGGGATGAAGGCCTGTGGCAAAACGCGACAAGTGGCAATACGCCGTCACCAATCCGCCCGGGTGCTCGATCTGCACCATGTTGCCGCAGGGGCCTCCGTTGCCCGCCACAATCACCGTGCCGGCCGACGCGGCATAGACCTTCGCACCGGTAGGCGCGGCGAAGTCGATCCCGTTGTGCGGCATGACCACGTGGAGCACGGGATGGAGGCGATGCGGATTGAACCGGGAGGAGATGCGAGCCCCCGGCACCGGCGAGCGCCAACCGCCGTGATAGGGCTGGTGCCCCTTCGCGTCGAAGTACCCCGAGGGGTGTTCGCGCTTGTGGCGGTGTTTCTCGGGCTTTCCGTCCTTGGAATCGGCCGACTCGGCCTCGTCGTCGAAGCGGTAGACGCGCACTTGACCGGTGCCCGTGGGGGGTCTCACTTCCACGGCGTCGACGTGCGCGTAGCGTGAGAACGCACCTTCGACGCGCAGCTCGGTGAGCACCAACCGCAGGCGCGTGCCCGGACGCAGGTCGGACAGCTCGAAGTGACCGTCGAGCGCGTCGTCGAGTCGCTTGAGCACGTCGTCGTCCAGACCGGCGTGCGTGATTGCCTCGTGGAGCTCGCCCTCGACCGCGAAGCCGACTGCGATTTTGCGCTTCTCGACCGCGAGATCGAGCTTCTTCACGACCAGGGCGTCGTTCTCCTCCCGCGCCTGCCACACGTCCGAGGGACCCGAGCACAGCTCGAAGGCCACCAAGCGGCCTTTGGCCTTGTCGACCGCGAACACGAACGTGTCCTTCGGGCGCGCGCGATCGAGCTTCTTTTTCCCCTCGAACGCCTTGAGCAGACGATGCACGTCGCTCGTGCGCATGCCCGCGTGCGCGAGCGCCCCCGAGAGCGTGCGCTTGCCCACGGTGCCCTCGGTGAAGGTCGCGTCGGGGTCGTCCTTGTAGCTGGCCACGCGCCAAACGTGGGGAGCGGTCGAGGCCGGTGCGGGGTCTTTGGGACCGGGAAGGGCCTGAGCGCTCGAGCTGGTGAGCGCGACGGACGGCTCGGCTTCCGCGTCGGCTCCGGCGTCTCCTCCGCCTTCACCGAGCTCGGCCACGGACGCGATCGGGGGGCGCCTCCAGGTGGCGAGCGCCCCGAGACCCGTCGCCATCACCACGGCCGCCGCGAGGGCGAAGAGTCGCTTGCGCGCGGACGGGGCCTCGAGGAGCCCGAAGACGAAACGAGACGGCTTCTCGGCGTCGGGGCTCGGCTCGACCTTCGGCTCGGGCGACGCCGCCTCGTTCCGCTCGGCGTCGGACCCCGCCGCGGTGGCACCGGACGTTTCTCCGGAGGCCGAAGCGCGCTCCTCCGGAACCGAGACCGCGGGTACGTCGGACGGCCGGACCTCGGCGTCCGGGACCGAAACCGCCGGCGACGCCGCGACCCCGGACTCGGCGCTCGCGAGCTCGGACTCGGACTTCCTCGAGGAATCCTGCGCAGCCTCCGACGCCACGGCCGGAACGTCACGCGGCACCTCTTGCTCCGACTCTCGAGCCGGCCCATCCGCGGCCACCTCGGCCGGACGGCCTTCGTCAGGCTCACGCTCGACCGGCTCGGGCTCGACCGGGTTCGCCGGGTCGTTCTTCTGGGGTTCGTCCGCCACGCGGCAAGTCGCTTACCCCGCCTCTCCACCTGAGGGCAATAGCCCCCGTGCGAACGAGGCGATCTCGCGACGAGGTGCGTTAGAGCATTTCATGCGCCTCATCGGTTGGCTCGGCCGTCGTTGCCTCGCGAGGTCCTTCTGTCCGCCCGTCCAGTCCTGCCTCCCGAACATGCCGTTCCGTCACGCCCGCTCCGCCTCCGCGAGCGGCACCTGTTGAAGGCCCCGGGCGACGCTGGTAGGGTGACGCGCCCCCGAACGGACCGTTCTCCTGCCGTGGGCCGAAAGAGGAGTCGTGTGCGATGTCGGTGAGCGAGCGCGTGAAACAACTCGTCATTCTGGGCCGCGAGCACTACGCCAAGCGTGAGTTCGACCAGGCCGAGCGCGTCCTCCGAGACGTGCTCGCCGAGCACGACAAGTACGCCGACGTCCACGACATGCTCGGGGTCATCTGCCACTCGCGCGGAAACTTCGTCGCTGCCGAGCACCACTTCGAGCGCGCCCTCGAGCTGAACCCGGCGTACACCGAGGCCGCCTTGAACCTCGCGGTCACCTACAACGACCGCGGCAAGTACGACAAAGCGAAGGAAATCTACGCGAAGATCAAGTCGGGCCCGGCCGGCTCGGGCGCTTCGCTCGATCCCTTCGCGCGCGGCAAGATCGCCAACATGCACGCCGCCGTGGGCGAGGCCTACGCCGACGCCGGACTCGTGCGCGAGGCCATCACCGAGTACCAGAGCGCCACCCGTCTCTGCCCGGACTTCGCCGATCTCCAGGTTCGTCTCGCCGGTCTCCATCGCCAGGCCGGCGATCTGCAAAACGCCAAGACCGCCTACGAAGCCGCACTCGCCGCCCGCGAGGCCTACGTGCCGGCGCGTCTCGGCCTGGGCATCACGCTCTTCACGCTGGGCGATCCGAACGGCGCCGAAGCCGAGTGGAACCGCGCCATCGCCCTCGAGCCCGAGAACGCGCAGGCCAAGCTCTACCTTCGCATGCTCGAGCGCTCGCGCACCGCGCCGCCTCCTGCCACGTCGTGACGTGAGCGAGCCTGTCCGAGACGAAACGACCGGCGACCGAGGCTCGGGCACGTCCGAGGCGAAGGTCTCGCCAGAGGGCGAAGCCGCGCCCGAACCTCGCGCTCGCGGCATGCGCGCGCGCATCAAGGCTTTTTTCCAGCACGAAAAGGTCAAGGCCGCGTGGGCACGCCTGCGCGGCGGAGAGCTCACACCCGCGCGCGCCGCGGCCAGCGTGTTCGTGGGGGTGCTCGTCGGAACGACGCCTCTCTATGGCCTCCACTTCATCCTGGTGATGGCCATCTGCCTCCCGCTCCGCCTCGACGTCGCCGTGGCCTACGTGGCCTCGAACGTGTCGCTGCCCATCTTCGCGCCGTTCATCAACATGTCGGAAATCCAGCTCGGCGCGCTCCTCCGCACCGGGGATTTCATCCACCTCGACAAGCGCGATTTCGCCTCGCGGAGCCCCTTCGACTTCGCCCACGAGCTCGTGCTCGGCACGCTCGTCTTCAGCCCTGGCTCGGCCACGTTCGCCGCCCTGCTCGCCTGGGTCGTCGCCGCCACCGCCCGCAAACGCCGCGCAAAACGCCTCCAAGCCGAAACCGGAAACGCCTAATCGCCTCTCGCAGCAACGCGAGTCCGACGAGGAGCGCGAGGGGGGAACGCCCTCGCAAGCCGCCCGCGGCTCACTCCAGAGCGCCGCGCCCGCATACGCAGCAACGCGAGTCCATCAGGGGAAGCGCGAGGGGGAACGTCCTCGCAAGCCGCACCTCGGCTCACTCCAAGAGCCACGCATCCCGCAGGAACACGAGTCCATCAGGGGGCGCGAGGGGATCCCCCTCGCACCTACCTACCTACGCACCCGCTAAATCAGCGGTCATCATCCTCGATCAAGCCCGCCAATCTAGCTCGACTTGTCATCGGAGGACTCTGTCCTCCGCCGCGGCAGGTTCGCGCAAAGCCCGCTGGGGCCCTACCTCCTGGTTTTGGGTCCCAAACCCGGCCAGATCACGTGATTGAGAATCGTGACCGCTCAATTTAGAACCCGACGACGAACGAAAGGTTCCCGCTGACGAGCCCCTGCGCAGGCAACGCAACCGAAGCCGTAATCCCCCCCACCGTCACCGTCGGCGTCTGGTCGGACGAGAAGAAGACGATGCTCGGGTCGAAGTTCGCTTCGAGCCCGATGTTCGAGCCGAACACGTGCCGGAAGCCCACACGGCCACGAAGGTGGAACGTGTTGAAGGCAGCCTCGTTCGTACGGTCGAGCCCCACGTAGCGCTCGTAGCCAGGTCCGGCCCCGAGCAAGATGTGGTTGGACCCGTACGAGTCGAGCTTGATGCGGAACTCCGCCCCGACCCACAACGCAGGTCCTCCGAGCGCCTGGCGAGCCCGTGTGCCGAACCCCGCGAAGCCGAGCTCACCGATGAGCGTGAAGTAGTTGGTGAAGGCGTACCTCGGGGCAATGCCGACGCTGTAGCCGATACTCGCGGTATTGAAGGAGTTCGGAAACGCGCGGAACGCGCCGTAAAAGCCGAAGATTCCGCCGGTTCCGGTGCGGAGTGGCGAGGTGTCCGCTTCGTCGCGGCGCTTCACGCGGGCGGCGAAGTCGTCGTAGCTCGACCCCTTCGACTCGCGCTTCTCGGCCTTCTCGTCCGACGAGCCCGAGCCGCCCACGCGCCCTTCGGTCTTCTCGCCGTTGATCGAGAGCGAGGCGCTGGCCGACGCTCCACCGCCACGATCCGGATCGTCGGCTTTCTTGTCGTTGTCGATCTGCCCCTCGAGCACCTGGATGCGCTCTTCCACGTCCTTCGCGTCGGCGGCTTCCGGGCGGGCATAGAGGTACGCGCGGTAGTCTTCCACCGCGGCCGTGGGGTTGCCGAGCTTGTCGTGGCAGGCGCCGCGATCACGACGGAGGGTGGGCTCGATGGTGAGCCGAACGGCCTCGTCGAACAGCGGGAGGGCCCCCGCGCAATCGTCGGCGCGAGCCTTGGCCCGAGCGCGAGCCGCCGGCGAGGCCGCCTGGTCCGAGGACGTCATGTTGAAAGGCTGATTCCGACTGCGCGGGCTCGGGGCCCTCGGCGGCGCCTTTTGGGCGAACGCGTTGCTCGATACGAGCGCGGAGACGAAGAGAACGGCCGCCTTGAGGGTGCGAGAAACCGCCGAAACCGACATGGAACGGAGCTTATCCGGCTTTTTTTCAGGGGGCCGAATTTCCGGGGAACACGACATCGCGACGGCTTCCTCTCCACGAGCTCGCGGCCCCCTTCGCCTCCCGTTCGTCTCCCCCGCCCACGCAGTGATTTCAGGCCGGAAAATGAAAGCTCGCCTCCTCGCAACCAAGTCCCGTGGGCCCTGCCCGTTTCACGTGCCGTACGTCTCGTTCACTCCCGTGCCTGCCTCGTCGGTCGCGTACTCCACGCCCCGTGACGATGCCCGTTCGGGTTGTCCTCTCCCCCACGCTCGTTCTTTGCTACCTCACGTCTCGAAAGTGTGTGCTCACCGCGAACGCGCCACGAAGCCGCGCCGTGAGGCACGGTGGAAGAAGCCTTCATGATCGTCATCGTCGACTACGAAGTGGGAAACACCGGTTCCATCGTGAACATGCTCAAGTTCTTGGGCATCCCGTCCAAGGTCTCGCGCGACCGAGCCGAGCTGCTCTCCGCCCCCAAGCTGCTCCTTCCGGGCGTGGGCGCGTTCGACGGCGGCGTCGAGCAGCTCCAGAAACACGACCTCGTCTCCGTCTTGAACGAGTGCGTGCTCGATCGGAAAATCCCGGTGCTCGGCATCTGCCTCGGCATGCAGCTCCTCACCCGCGGCAGCGAAGAAGGAAAGCTGCCCGGGCTCGGCTGGATCGACGCCGAGTGCAAGCGATTCACCAAAGACCGCGACCCCACCGGCAAGATGCGCGTGCCCCACATGGGCTGGAACGTGGTGCACCCCACCACCACCGAGAGCGGCCTGTTCCGCGGCATGTCCGAAGAGGCACGCTTCTACTTCGTGCACTCGTACCACGCGGTGTGCGACGACCCGAGCGAGGTCGCAGGTACCACCGAGTTCTACGGTTCGTTCGTCTCGAGCGTGCGCAAAGGCCACGTGTTCGGGGCGCAGTTCCACCCGGAGAAGAGCCACAGGTTCGGCATGGCCCTGCTGAAGAACTTCGACGCGGAGACGCGCTCGCTCGAAAAGGAAGCCTCCTGATGCTGCGCATCCGTGTGATCCCCTGTTTGCTCCTGCGCCGTCAGGGCCTCGTGAAGACCGTGAAGTTCGAGAACGCCAAGTACGTGGGCGATCCGATCAACACGGTGCGCATCTTCAACGAGAAGGAAGTCGACGAGCTGCTCTTCCTCGACATCACCGCCACGCCGGACAAAAAAGAGCCGCCCTACGAGATGATCCGCGAGATCGCGACCGAGTGCTTCATGCCCTTCGCTTACGGCGGCGGCGTGAAGACGTTCGAGCAAGCCGCGAAGATCTTCGCCATCGGCGCCGAGAAGGTCGCGCTCAACACGTCCGCGGTCGACGACCCGAGCCTGGTCTCGCGCATCGCCGACAAGTTCGGCAGCCAGGCGGTGGTCGCCTCCATCGACGCGAAGAAAGATTTCTTCGGCCGCTACAAGGTGGTCACGAACGGCGCCCGCAACGCGACCGGCAAAGACGTGGTGGAGCAGGCCAAGCTCATGGAGAAAATGGGCGCAGGCGAGCTCTTGATCACCTCGGTCGATCGTGACGGCACCTTCGAGGGCTACGACGTCGATCTCGTTCGCAAGGTGACCCGCGCGGTCTCCATCCCGGTCATCGCGTGCGGCGGCGCGGGCAAGCTCGACCACCTTCCCGGTCCCGTCCGTGAGGGCGGCGCGCAGGCCGTAGCGTGCGGAAGCATGTTCGTTTACCAGGGAAAACACCGCGCGGTGCTCACCAACTACCCCACGCGCAAAGAGCTCTTGCAGCTCTTCCCGGACGACGCCCGCCCGCTTCGCTGACGGACCTCGCACGCTGACGAGGCTCACGCGTCACTTCGCTCGAGGAACGCCCTCGCCCAGACCTCGCCACACGAGGCCGGCGCGATGGGCGCGCTCGCGGTCGACCACGCCTCTCGCGTCCACCAGCACCTTGGTGCGCATGCGGGCCACCACCTCGTCGAGATCGAGCCGCTTGTAGGCCTCGTGCGCCACCAGCACGACCAGCGCGTCCGCTTGGTCGAGCACGTCTTCCAACGGACGCGTGTGGGCCTCGACGAACGGATCGTGCACCCTCACCTCGCAGCCTTTGGCGAGCGCGAGCCGCACGAAGACTTCGGAGGGGCTGTTGCGCGTATCGTCGCACTCGGGAAGGTACGCGTACCCGAGCGCCGCCACCCGCGAGCCGGACAGGCGACGGCCGGCCGAGCCGAGCGCGGAGGCGACCAGCGAGAGCACGTGACGAGGCATGTCGTCGTTGCGGGCGCGCGCCGCGGAGATGACCTGCGCGTCGATCTCCGGTGCGCCGTGCGCCAAGAGCCAAGGGTCCTTGGTGATGCAATGACCGCCCACGCCGGCGCCCGCCTCGAGCACTTGGCGCCCGGGAGACTTGTTGACCAGCTCTCGCACCCGGCGAAAGCTCCCGCCGCTCGCTTCGCAGACCAACGCGAGCTCGTTGGCAAAGGCCACGTTCACGTCCCGATAGGTATTTTCCGCGGTCTTCACGAGCTCGGCGGTAAGGCAATCGGTCACGTCCAGATCGGCCTCGACCACGGTGCGATAGAGCGCGCGCATGGCGAGCCCGGCCGCTTCGGTGTGGGCGCCGAGCACCCGCGCCATGGTGCGCAGATTGAGCAAGAGCTTGCCCGGCATGACCCGCTCCGGACAATGGCCGAGCAAGAAGTCGCGCTCGGCCGAGAGCCCCGACGCTTGCTCGAGCCAAGGCCTCACCAGGGTGTCCAGCGTGCCCGGCGCCACGGTTGACTCCACCACCACCAGCGTGCCCGGACGGAGCATCCGCCCGAGCGACTCGCACGCCGAGCGCAGGGCGGCGTAGCGCGGCGTGTGATCGCGCTCGACCGGGGTCTCCACCGCGAGCAGCACCACGTCGCAGGTGGGCACCTCGGGGGCGGAGAGATCGCCCACCACGGTCAGCGCACCGCTCGTGATGCTCTGCGCGAGCAGCTCCGAGAAGCCCGGCTCTCGGCCCGAGAAAGGCAGCTTGCCGGCGCGGATGCTGGTCGCGCGCGAGCGCTTCTGCTCCACGCCCACCACGTGGAACCCAGCTTCGGCGAGGCGCACGGCGAGCGCGAGACCCACGTACCCGAGCCCCACGACGGAGACCTTCGCGGTGCGCGCGTCGATGCGGGAGACGAGCGACAAGACGCGCTTCAGCCGGTGTGGCTGGGCGACTCGCCGGACTGAATCAAGCGCTTGGCCACGTCGAGCGCGGCGCGGCCGTCTTCACCGGTCACGTAGGGCGCGGTGTCGTCCACCACGCACTCGACGAGCTTCTCGTGCTCGATGCGGAGCGGCTCGCGCTTCGGGATGTAGGTCTTCACCATGTCGCCCTCGACCGCGCCCGAGAAGTTCGAGGCGGGGGTCCAGGTGTCGTTGGTGCGGCCGTTTTTGTAGAAGTACACGTCTTGCGAGAGGTAGTCGGCGACGAACATGCCGCCCTCGCCCACCACCGAGAGCTGGCGGATCTTCTGCGGGCTCAGCCAGTGCACGTCGAGCATGCCGATCTCGCCAGTGGAGAAGCGGAGCAGCGCGGAGACCATGTCTTCGCAGGTCTTGTGGGCCTTGCGCGCGGTCTCGGCCACGGCGCGGATCACCTTGCCACCGGTCACGAAGTGCATCGCGTCGATGTCGTGCGTCGCGATGTCGAGAATGACGCCCACGTCTTGGATGCGGGCCGGGAACGGGCTGATGCGACGCGCGTGGAGCTGGAAGATGCGTCCCAGCTCACCGGCTTCGACCGCGCGCTTGATTTCGGCCACGGCCGGGTTGAAGCGCTCGAGGTGACCGACCATGAGCTTCTTGTTCTTGGCCTTGGCGGTGGCGATCATGCGATCGGCCTCTTCCAGCGTGCGCGCGATGGGCTTCTCCACCAGCACGTGGGCGCCGGCCTCGAGCGCCGCGCAGGCGATCTCGCAGTGCAGCTCGGTCGGGACCGAGACCGTCACGGTGTCCGGGCGCTCCTTCTCGAGCATCTCGCGGTAGTCGGCGTACACGTTCACGCCGCGCGGCGCGCGGTAGCTCGAACGCACCTTTTCCGACGGATCCGACACACCGACCAGGGTCACGGTGGGCAGCTCGGAGAGCACCCGCGCGTGGTTGCGACCCATGTTTCCAAGCCCGATGACGCACGTTTTGAGCAAGACGACCTCGTGGAGACGAAAGCTGCGTGCCCCGCATGGATGCTCGGGCGAGGCCGAGCATTCGATACTCCCTTTCGACCGCCTCGCCCAGAGCAAACGAAGGGCCCGCCATCCGGTCCGAGGCTCTCGAAACGAAGCGCCTGCGCCCGAGCCACCTCCCCGGCCGTTCGCGCCGGAAAGCGTCCGTTTTGGGCCTTCTCCCCCGTCGGATACCGCGAAGAGCGGAGTAGCGCACGCGGGCTCCTGAGGTATGGTGCGCGCGATATGCCGCGCGTCTCCGTCGTCCTCTGTTCGTACAACCAAGCCGAGTACCTGCCCGACGCCATCGCCAGCGTCTTTTCGCAGACCCACGACGACGTGGAGCTCGTGCTCGTCGACAACGGCTCCACCGACGACTCGCAGGCCGTCATGAAGCGCTACGAGAGCGACCCTCGCGTCAAGCTCGTGCTCTTCGACAAGAACGACCGCATCGGACCGCGCCTCAACGCGGGCATCCAGGCCTCGACAGGCGAGTACATCTCGCTCCTTTATTCGGACGACTACTACCTGCCGCACAAGCTCGCGTCGCAGGTGAAGATGTTCGAGAAGCTCGGCCCCGAGTACGGCGTGGTCTACTCCCCCGGAATCCGCCACGACGTGCGCACGGGGCAAGAGTGGGAAGACCCGAGCCCGCGCCTCAGCGGCAACGTGCTGCACCACCTCTTGACCGAAGACTCCATCATCCACCCGATTTCGCCTCTGGTCCGGCGGGAGTGCTTCGATCGCTATCCGTTCCGCGAAGACGTGTTCGTCGAGGGCGAAGGCATCTACCTGCGCATCGCGATGACCTATCTCTACCACTTCGACGACGTGCCCACGGCGGTCATGCGCGACCACGCGGGCAACATCGGCCGCGCCATTCGCCGCAACGTGGAGACCACGTTCTTGTGCTTGGACAAGCTCGAGCGGGAAAAAGATTTCCCGCCTTCGGAGCTGCCCACCCTGCGGCGCATGCGCATCCACATGCACAAGGTGGCCGGCTGGCTCGGCATCCGCATGATGCAGGACCGTGTCTGGGCGCGCGAGATGGTGCTGCGTGGCATCGCCCTCGACAAGCGCCTCTTGCTCAGCCCGAAGGTGGTCGCCACGCTCGCCCTCACCGCCACGCCTCAGCGCGCGCTGGTGGCCTTGAATCGCCTCGCGGACGTGGTCCGTGGGGTGAAGGGCAACAACAACATCGTCGACGACAACCGCGTCGTCTGACGCGCGCGTCGAAGACACGACGGCATGACGCGAGCGGGAGCCGTTCGAGGCCCTCGCTCGGTGCGACGCGGCTCGGCCCGATCAGGCCGCCGTGATGCGGGCGACCTTGAAGGTCTTGGTGGCCGCTTGGCGTCCTTCGGTGGCCTTCGCGACCTTCTTGGCCGCCTCGACGTTGCGGGCCTTCTTGAGGGTGGACTTGGCAAGATTCCGAGCCAACGCTAGGCCGGTCATCGACAGGCGCATACGAAGCGCGTCCACGTGGCCCTCCGCGTGGAGCTGCGACACCACCTCACGAACGTCTCCTCGACGCACTTTGATGGTCTCCGCGACATCGGCGACGGTCACCGAGCGCCCTTCTTCGGCAGCGACGGAGAGAGCGACGAGAACGTGGGCGGCGACGGCTTTGCGATCGAGAACAGGGCTCATGATGACCTCCGGAAAAAAACGGGGTTCGGTGATGAATGCACTCTGCAATTACGAGGCCGTTCGGACACTTGCGTGTTGCTTTCACGGCACCAGGCAAAAACAAGGCTAGCGGAAAAGTACAGTACTTACGTGCTTATCGAAGTGCCTGGTGCATTTCGTGTTAGCTGGTGGGCACACGATCCATCAGGGGAAACGGACGATGGAGTGCGAGGCGTAGGTCCATGGAGCCGATGGACCTACTCCATCGGGCCCTGCGCACTCTGCCGAGCAGGTTTTTCCGGGGTGCGCGCGATGTAGGTCCATGAAGCCAATGGACCTACTCCATTGTGCCCCGTGCGCATCACGGCCTACGGCCGGACGGGGCCCACGCCCGATGTAGGTCCATGAAGCCAATGGACCTACTCCATCGTGCTCGAGCGCGTCGCCCCCCGCGTGTCACGCCCCGTGCGGCTGCTCGAGCTGCGCAAGAGCGGCTGAGCGTTTCGACGCCGAACGTGAGGCCGCGTCCGACCACGGACGTGGCCTCGACGTCTCGAGCGCTCGATCGCCGTCCTCCGGCACGCTCACTGCACGGAGGCTCTCGTCCCGTGCTTCCGAGCACTCCGCTCGGTGCCCCGGGTCTCGGTGACGTGCACGCGGTCGCTCTGGAGCGCACCATGTCCGAGATCCGTTTCCCTCTCCTTCCCGTGCCACCCTCTCGTTCGGCGCGGGCAGATGCCCTCCTTCCGGCCCCGAAGAGCCTCGTTCGGCCACGCGCGAGCGTCGCCGAGAAACATCGGAGCGGGCGCGCAGGCTGGATTCGTGCGGCGGTGCTGGGCTCGGACGATGCGATCGTGTCCACGGCCAGCCTCATGGTCGGCGTGGCGGCCGCGGCGGCCACGCGTGAGGCGATCCTGGTGGCGGGCGTGGCGGGGCTCGTGGCCGGGGCCATGTCGATGGCGGTGGGCGAATACGTCTCGGTGAGCTCGCAGCGCGACGCCGAGAAGGCCGACATCGAGCGTGAGACGCGCGAGCTCTTCGATGCGCCGCTGGACGAGCTGCACGAGCTCGCGACCATCTACCAGAAGCGCGGGCTCGACCCCGAGCTTGCCATGCGCGTGGCCGAGGCGCTCACCGCGCACGACGGGCTCGGTGCCCACATGAAGGACGAGCTCGGCATCGATCGGTTGGTGCTCTCCAAGCCCCTGCAAGCCGCGTGGATCTCGGCGGTGAGCTTCGGCGCCTTCGCGCTCGTGCCGGTGCTCGCGCTGCTGGCCGCTCCGGTCGCGTATCGCATCCCGTGCATCGCGGGGGCGTCACTGGTGAGCCTCGCCATCTTGGGAGCCTTCGGGGGAATGCTCGGAGGCGCACCGGTGCTGCGCGCGGCCATGCGCGTGACCGTGGGCGGCGCGCTGGCCATGGCGGTGACCGCAGCCATCGGACGCCTGCTCGAGCTCCGCGCCATTTGACCGCGCGCAGCTGTGGCGCGCGCGCCCCGCGACGCGAAGATGCCTCGCTCGACGCGATCGGCCGCCCTTCGCCCCACCTCCGAAACGAGGCCCTGGTCCTCCGATTCGATGGAACGGACCGAGCGCACGACATTTCGGGATGCGCCATTTCACGGGGAACACGTCATTCGGCAGCGACGGGCGGAATCGAGCTCGACGAGGCCCTCGTCTTGCAATCGGTCGAGCGCCGAACAGCCTCCCGCATCGTGCGCATCGAGTACCTCGAGTGCATCGAGCGAGGAGGCCGAGCGCGAACAGGAGAACGACCATGCAAGCTGTCACGTTGGCTGCCTACGGAAGCGCCGAGCGACTCACGGTCTCGCACTACCCGGATCCCAAGCTGGGAGACCGTGACGTCATCGTGCGAATGGCGGGCGCGAGCATCAATCCGATCGATTGGAAGCTGCGAAGCGGCGCCATGAAGGCCATGATGCCCTTGGTGTTCCCGGCCATTCTCGGCCGAGACGCCTCGGGCGAGGTGGTCGAAGTGGGCTCGCACGTCTCGCGCTTGAAGGTCGGCACGCGGGTCATGGGCTTGGTCGAGGGGTCCTACGCGGAGCTCTTGGTGGCCCCGGCCGATGCGTGGGCCGAAGTTCCGGCCAAGCTCGACCTGGTCGATGCCGCTGCGCTGCCCTTGATTCTCTTGACCGGGGCGCAGCTCGTCGAAGACATCGTGCGCGTGCGCCAGGGCGACGTGGTGCTGGTCACCGGAGCCGTGGGCAGCGTAGGCCGAACGGCCGTGTTCGTCGCCAAGAGCCTAGGCGCGCAGGTCTGGGCGGGCGTGCGTGGCAAACAATTGCCCGAGGCCGCAAAGCTCGGCGCATACGGCACCGTCGCCCTGGACGACGACGCCGACGTCGCCAAGCTGCCCATGCTGGACAGCATCGCGGACACCGTAGGCGGACAAGCCCTGGAGCGCGCCATGGGCCGATTGAAGCCCGGCGGAACCATCGGCAGCGTGGTGGGCGAGCCCGTGGGAGCGAAAGAGCGCGGCTTTTTGGTGCGCGCCGGGTTCACCCGTCCCGATTGCGCCAAGCTGCGGTCGCTCGCGCAGGCCGTGGCCGACGACCAGCTCATCATCCCGATTGCCAAGCGATTCCCCTTGGCCGAGGCCCAAAAGGCACAAGAGATGGCCGAGCACCACGCAGGGGGCAAGGTCATCCTCGTGGGACCGAGCCGCGACCGCGAGGCCCTTCGACCCAAGGCGCCGCCGCTGCCTTTCCAGCGCGCGTAACTGGCCTTCGGCAACTCTTTCCGAGGTCCCGGCCCTCCGGGACTCCCTTGTTTCTCGCTATTTCCGTCACTGGAGACGAACACCCCCATGGGCAAAATCATCGGCATCGACCTCGGCACCACCAACAGCGTAGTGGCCATCATGGTGGGCCGCGAGGCCAAGGTCATCGTGAACGAAGAGGGCTCGCTCATCACGCCCAGCGTGGTGGCTTGGGACGAAAAGGGCGGCGTTTTGGTGGGCCAGATTGCCAAGCGTCAGGCCGTCACCAACGCGGAGAACACGGTCTTCAGCGCCAAGCGTTTCATCGGACGGAAGTTCGAGGAAGTCGCCGAAGAAATGAAGCGGGTGCCGTACACGGTGCAGCGCTCGGCCAATGGCGACTGCGCCTTTTCGATTCGCAAGAAGACCTTGAGCCCGCAAGAAGTGAGCGCCCAGGTGCTGCTCAAGCTCAAGAAGGCCGCCGAAGACTACCTCGGCGAGAAGGTCACCGAAGCGGTGGTGACCGTGCCGGCGTACTTCAACGACGCCCAGCGCCAGGCCACCAAAGACGCCGGACGCATTGCCGGGCTCGACGTGAAGCGCATCGTCAACGAGCCCACGGCGGCCGCGCTGGCGTACGGCCTCGACAAAAAGAAAGACGAGCTCATCGCCGTCTACGACTTCGGCGGCGGCACGTTCGACATCTCCATCTTGGAGGTGGGCGACAACATCGTGCAGGTCATCTCCACCAATGGAGATACCCACCTCGGCGGCGACGACATCGACAACGTCATCATGGATCACATGGTGGCCGAGCTGCTCAAGTCGAGCGGCATCGACGTGAGCAAAGACAAGATGGCCCTGCAACGCCTGCGCGAAGCAGCCGAGCGCGCCAAGATCGAGCTCTCCAGCACCCAAGAGACCTCCATCAACCTGCCCTTCTTGACCATGAGCGCGGCAGGCCCCGTGCACCTCGACCAGCGCCTCTCGCGCTCCAAGCTGGAGCAGATGATTGGACCCTTGATCGAGCGCACCATGGAGCCCGTCAAGAAAGCCCTCGCCGACAGCAAGAAGGCCGTCGGCGACATCGTCGAGGTGGTGCTGGTGGGCGGCTCGACGCGTATCCCGCTCGTCAAAGAGAGCGTGAAGGCCTTCTTCGGCAAAGAGCCGCATCAGGGCGTCAATCCGGACGAAGTGGTGGCGGTCGGTGCGGCCGTTCAGGCGGGCGTGCTCTCCGGCGACGTCAAAGACATGGTGCTGCTCGACGTGACGCCGCTCTCCCTCGGCATCGAGACCATGGGCTCGGTCATGACCGTGATGATTCCGCGCAATACGACCCTCCCCACGCAAAAGAAGGAGACCTTCTCCACCGCGGCGGACAACCAATCCAGCGTGGAGGTGCACGTGCTCCAGGGCGAACGGGCCGAGTCGCGCGAGAACCGCACGCTCGGGAAGTTCAGCCTGGACGGCATTCTGCCCGCGCCGCGCGGCACGCCCAAGGTGGAGGTCTCGTTCGACATCGACGCCAACGGCATCTTGTCCGTGCACGCGCGGGACGTCGCCACCGGGCGCGATCAGACCATTACCGTGACCGCCAGCTCGGGCTTGAGCGAAGCCGAGATTGGCAAAATGGTGCGCGACGCCGCCGAACACGAAGCGGGAGACCGCGAGCGCCGCGCCCAGGTCGAGCGCCGCAACAAGCTCGACACGCTCTGCTATTCGGCCGAGCGCACGGTCCGCGAGAGCCACGAAAAGGACCCCGCAGCCGATCTCGCCGCGCTCGAGAGGCTCATCGACGAGGGGAAAAAGGCGGTCGAGAGCCAAGACGACGCACGCATCACGGCCGCTTCGGCGCTGCTCGAGACCGAAGCGCAGCGGGTTGCCGCCGCGATGTACGAAAAGGCCTCCAAAGCCGGAGCGCCCAAGAACGGCAATGGTGGCCCACGCAAACCCACGAAGCCGGACGTGATTGACGCCGAGCTCGAGGACGACCAGCCCGTAGCGTAAGCGGCTGCCGCGAGACGCGAGAGGGCGCGAGCCCACGTGGACGGTAGGCGTTCACGTGGGCTTCGGTGGTGCTGGCCTGCGCGCGGTGAGTGTCAAAGTAGATGTCGCCTTTTGTTGATGGCTACGAGCGACGGGGACTTGCGGCGACGGGCTCCTCCATTTGTTCGGGGTTGAGGAAGACGGCTCCGGTCGGCGTCCAGTTTCGGGTGGTGCGCGACCAGCGGTTTGGATGTTTTCGTTTCGCACGCATGTAGACCCGTGCTCGTTTCGCCAGCACGGCATCTTCACGGCCAAAGTGACGGTCGGAAGGCGTTACGAAGCGAATGGCGCTGTGTTGGTGCTCGTTGTTGTACCAGTCGACGAAGTCGGCCACCCAGGCTCGCGCTTGCTCGAGGGTCTCGAAGGGCTTTTGCGGGTACGTCGGACGGTACTTCAGCGTGCGAAAGAGCGACTCCACGAAGGGATTGTCGTCGCTCACTCTCGGACGGCTGAAGGACGGTACGATTCCGAGGCGCTGCAGGGTTGCCAGCATCGTCGAGCCCCGCATCGGGCCGCCGTTGTCGGAGCGAAGTACGAGGCCGCGAGGGTCGACTCGATGCGCGCTGCACGTGTTGGCGATGAGCGTGGCGGACTTTTCCATCGACTCGTCTTCGTGAACCTCGAAGCCGACGATGCACCGGCTCCATACGTCCACGATCAGGTAGAGGTAGAAGAATCGGCCGCGCACTGCGCTGAGTAGATACGTGATGTCCCAGCTCCAAACCTCATTCGGCGCCATCGCGACATGGGGGGCCACGTGGCGCGACGTGTGCGGCTTCGCGCGTCCTCGGTGGGCGTTTTGGCCCTCGGCGCGGAGGATGCGATAGATGGTCGACTCGGACGCAAGATATCGCCCTTCGTCGGCGAGCTTTGGAACCACCTGCTTCGGCGACAGATCTCGGTACTCGGGTGAGTTCACGACCTCGAGCACCTTCGCGCGTTCGGCTGGCGTGAGCGCGTTCGCGAGGCGCCTGCGCGGGCCCGCACGGCCATCGTCTCCGCCGTCAGCGCCACGCCACCGCTGGGTCGTTCGCTCCGTCAAACCGAGCACATCGCAGGCCTGCTCGCGACGCGCTCCGGCTGCAACCGCTTCGTCGATGAGCCCGAGGATCACTTCTCGCTCCCGTCGTCGGGTTCGTCGTCCGCGTCCGCCAAGAGGGCGCGGACTTTTTTTTGGAGCACGAGCAGCGCGGCCGCCTCGGCGAGCGCCTTGTCCTTGCGCCGCAGCTCACGTTCCAGCTCCTTGATGCGCTTGCCCTCCGAACCGCGCGTCGCGGGCTTAGGCGCGCCTCCTTCGAGCGCCGCCGTTGCCGCATCGGTCGCAGCCTTTCGCCACTGCTCCAGCTCCGCCTCGTGGACCCCCTCGCGTCGCAGGAATGCACCGAGCTCGTTCGGCGGAGTCGCCGCTGCCGCCATGACAATCCGGACCTTCTCCGCCGCTGTCCGAGGGCTGCCTTCCATCACGCGGTCAGAACGTCGCTCATTCGCCATAGGTACGACGCTACGCGCGTCCCGCAACCAGCGCGAGAGCTGGCTTTGCGAGACGCCCGCCTCCTTCGAGAGACGCATCGCGCTGATCGCGTTCGGTGCCGACATTCGCTGCACCATCTTCTCTTTGAAGCTTTCCGTGTAATTCAAACTATCCTTCGGTTCACGCCCCGAGAGAACGGGTCAGGCCGCGGTGGCGGAGGCGACAACTTCCCTGACACAGGGGGCGCGCATGGACCGTTCAGGCCCCGCTTGCTAGCCTCGGGGCCGCCCATGCGTCCTCCTCCGAGCTCTCGCCGATGACTCCCTCACGCCTCGGCCCTCCCTTGCATCTCGCGCGCGTGAACGCCGTGGTCGGATGGTTCGTTTTCACGCTCGGAGCGCTCGTCCTCTTGACCTGGGTGGGGCTCAGCGTCGGCTACGTGAGCTTCGCCTTGGGTCGGCACCGTGAAGGTGTGGACCTCTGGATCGGACCCGTGATCCTGGCCGTGCTCTTCGCGCCGATTGGGTCGATCCTGGCCTACAAGGGCTACCAGGGACGCGTGCTCGAGCTGGGCGTGCACGAAGGCGGCATTTCCTACCGCGACAGCTCTCGCGCTCTCCAATGGGCCTGGAACGAGATTGTCTCGGTTTCGTGCTCCCAGAGTGCACACGCCACCGACGTGGGGCTCGGGCTCGCGCTGACCACCCACAAGTCCGCCAAGGTCGAGATCGTCTCGGCGAGGCAGGGCATGGTGGTGGTGGACGAACGTTTTCCCGACCACGTGACCTTGGCCACCCACGTTCGTGATGCCGCCGCTCGAGGCATGCTTCCTGTGTTCGAGGCCGCGCTCTCTGCCGGACAGCGGGTCTACTTCGGTGGACTCGGCGTGGATGGCTGGGGTCTGCATGGGACCGTGACCATGCCGTGGACCGAGATCGGCCAGGTGCGCTGGGTGTCCGACGGACACTTCGCGCGCTACGCCATCGTCGACGCCCAGGGAGCTCACCGAGGGGACATTCCCTGCCCGGTCCCCAACGAAGCCATTCTTCGCGTCGTACTCGAACGCTTCGGAAAGCTCGGAGAAGGCGCACCCGACGAGGCCCCGATCGGCGACCGCTTGTTGGGCGAAGCGCGACGGATGTTCGGCTGAGGGTTGCCTGCGCAGGAAGCGGGAGAGTGGAGCGGCGATGAGGCAAGAACGGGGCGAGAAACGCTCGCCCAGCAAGACCCTACTCGTCGCGCGAGGCGTCGGGCGCGCCGGCGTCGACCGCGTTGGGGAGAGAGCGCACGAGCCGGAAGCCGGCGCCCGGCGTCGTCGCGCTTCTTGAGCCCGTGAGTGAACGAGCGCCCGCGCGAAGCCCCCAGGGTGGAGCGTTGGCGAAACCTCCGCGAATGAGCACCGAGTCGTCTGTAGGGTTGAGCACGCCGCGGAAGTCGACGAGCGGACCGTCGGGATTGGGCAGGCCGATGCCCTCTTCGGTGACGCGCTCACCGGCATTGCCGAGCATGTCGTACAAGCCCCAGTGGTTGGCGAGCTTCTGGCCCACAGGGTGGGTCGTGTTGCCGCTGTTCTCGACGAACCAGGCGATCTCACGCAGGTGATACTCGGGCCCTTCACCGTCGCCGGATATGGGCCCGGAGTAGAAGGCAGTGAGCGTACCTCCGCGAGCGGCGTACTCGTATTCCGAGCGAGTCGGCAGGCGGTAGCCCGCACAGCCATAAAGACTCGGGACGAGTTGCTCGATGCGAGCGCAGGTCATGCCGGCTCCAGGCGTGCCCGTGCACTCGCGCGGCTCGGCGCAGTGCGGGAGCCCTTCGCGGTCGTTCAAGAGGTTGGCGTACGTCCAGATATCGAACCATGTCATGTTCCCCACCGGGCAGCGCTTGTCGAGGCAGTCGCTCACGGTATCCGGGCGATCGGGGCGGCTCTGATTCGTCAGACCGGCTGCCTCCCATTCGGCCTGGGTGGTCTCGAACTGCGAGATGAGCAGGTCATGGGTGAAGGAAACCTCGCGTTGCTCCTCGCCGTACGTCGAGTGGTCAGGCTCCGTACGGGGCGACCCCATGAGAAAGCACCCTCGGGGAAGCAGGCACCAACCCCGCTCGCAGCGAGGAACGGTGGGCGGATGATGACAGGTGGGACTGTCGTAGGGCGCGGGCGGCGGCAGGACGAAGGCGCTCGCGTCCGCATCCACGCGAACGCTAGCGTCGACGGGTGGGGAGGCTTCCGGAGCGACTCCGTCAGCGCCTCCGTCCTGGGATGCTGGCGACACCGCGCCCTCCGTGCAGCACCACAAGACGAGCGCTCCGAGTGAAGCAGCAATGGGAGGAAGACGGGGAGAGAGCCTCACGGCAGACAAGACCCCTATTCGTCGCGCGCGGCGTCGGGAGCGCCGGCGTCGACCGCGTTGGGGAGGGAGCGCACGAGCCGGAAGCCGCCGCCCGGACTCGCGAAGTTCCTCAGGCCCGTGAGTGAACGAGCGCCCGCACGAAGTCCCCAGGGCGGAGCGTTGGCAAAGCCACCTCGGATGAGCACCGAGTCGTCGGTAGGGTTGAGCACACCCCGGAAGTCGACAAGCGGACCGTCGGGATTGGGCAGGCCGATCCCTTCTTCGGTGACCCATTCACCAGCGTTGCCGAGGATGTCGTAGAGGCCCCAGTGGTTGGGGAGCTTCTGGCCCACGGGGTGGGTTTTGTTGCCGCTGTTCTCCACGAACCACGCAATCTCACGAAGGTGGTATTCGGGGCCTTCGCCGTCGCCCGACATCGGGCCCGAGTAGAACGTGGTGAGCGTGCCACCACGTGCGGCGTACTCGTATTCCGAGCGAGTCGGCAATCGGTACCCCGCACAGCCATACAGGCTCGGAACGAGCTGCTCGATGCGAGCGCAGGTCATGCCGGCTCCAGGCGTCCCCGTGCATTCGCGCGGCTCAGCGCAGTGAGGGAGCCCTTCGCGGTCGTTCAAGACGTTGGCGTACGCCCAGGCATCGAACCACGTCATGTTGCCCACGGGACACGCTTTGTCGAGGCAGTCGCTTACGGTCTCCGGGCGGTCCACGCGGCTCCGATTCGCTAGCCCTGCCGCCTCCCACTCGGCTTGGGTGGTCTCGAACTGAGAGATGAGCAGGTCGTGAGTGAACGAGACCTCGCGTTGCTCCTCGCCGTAGCGCGCTCGCACGGCTTCCGTGTTCGGCGACCCCATGAGAAAGCACCCTCGGGGCAGCGTGCACCAGCCACGCTCGCAGCGAGGAACGGTGGGCGGGTGATGACAGGTGGGACTGTCGTAAGGCGCTGGTGGCGGCAGGACGAAGGCGCTGGCGTCCGCATCCTCCCGCACGCTGGCGTCGGGGGGGAGAGGAGGCTTCCGGAGCGCCTTCGTCAGCGCCTCCGTCCTGGGATGGTGGCGACACCGCGCCCTCCGTGCAGCACCACAAGACGAGCGCTCCGAGTGAAGCAGCAATGGGAGGAAGACGGGGAGAGAGCCTCACGGCAGACAAGACCCCTATTCGTCGCGCGCGGCGTCGGGAGCGCCGGCGTCGACCGCGTTGGGGAGGGAGCGCACGAGCCGGAACCCGCCGCCCGAGCTTTCATAGTTCCTTAGCCCTGCGAGTGAACGGGCCCCCGCGCGAAGTCCCCAAGGGGGGGCATTCGAGAAGCCTCCTCGCATAAGGACGGAGTCGTCGGTGGGGTTGAGCACACCGCGGAAGTCCACGAGGGGCCCATCGGGATTCGGCAGCCCGATGCCCTCTTCGGTGACCCATTCGCCGGCGTTTCCAAGGATGTCGTAGAGGCCCCAGTGGTTAGGGAGCTTCTGGCCCACGGGGTGGGTCGTGTTGCCGCTGTTCTCGACGAACCAGGCGATCTCACGCAGGTGATACTCGGGCCCCTCACCGTCGCCCGTCATCGGGCCCGAGTAGAAGGTGGTGAGCGTGCCTCCGCGCGCGGCGTACTCGTATTCGGAGCGCGTTGGCAAGCGATAGCCCGCACAGCCATACAGACTCGGGACGAGTTGCTCGATGCGGGCGCAGGTCATGCCGGCTCCAGGCGTGCCCGTGCACTCGCGCGGCTCGGCACAATGGGGCAGACCTTCGCGGTCGTTCAAGAGGTTGGCGTAGGTCCAGATGTCGAACCACGTCATGTTTCCCACAGGGCAGCGCTTGTCGAGGCAGTCGCTGACGAGGTCCGGGCGGTCGGGGCGGCTCGGGTTCGGTAGCCCGCTAGCCTCCCACTCAGCTTGGGTGGTTTCGAACTGCGAGATGAGCAGGTCGTGGGTGAAGGAGACCTCTCGTTGCTCCTCGCCGTAGCGCGCACGCACGGCTTCCGTGTTCGGCGACCCCATGAGAAAGCACCCTCGGGGCAGCGTGCACCAGCCACGGTCGCAGCGTGCAACGGTGGGCGGGTGATGGCAGGTGGGACTGTCGTATGGTGCAGGCGGCGGCAACACGAAGGGGCTGGCGTCCGCGTCCACACGCACGCTTGCGTCGATGAGAGAGGAGGCTTCCGGAGCGCCTTCGTCAGCGCCTCCGTCCTGGGATGGTGGCGACACCGCGCCCTCCGTGCAGCACCATAAGGCGAGCGCTCCGAGTGAAACGGCGATGGGTGCAAAACGGGGAGCGTGCCTCTCGTAGAGCAATGGCCCTACTCGTCGCGCGATGCGTCAGGCGCGCCAGCGTCGACCACGTTGGGAAGAGAGCGCACGAGCCGGAAGCCGACTCCCGGGCTCCCCAAATTACGTATGACAGCCAGTGACCGGGCCCCCGCGCGAAGCTCCCAAGGGAAAGCGTTCGCAAAACCACCTCGAATGAGCACCGAGTCGTCGGTGGGGTTGAGCACACCACGAAAGTCCACGAGAGGGCCGTCGGGATTGGGCAGGCCGATCCCTTCTTCGGTGACCCATTCGCCGGCGTTGCCGAGGATGTCGTAGAGGCCCCAGTGGTTGGGGAGTTTCTGGCCCACCGGATGGGTCTTGTTCCCGCTGTTCTCGACGAACCAGGCGATCTCACGCAGGTGATACTCGGGCCCTTCGCCGTCGCCAGACATCGGGCCCGAGTAAAACGTGGTGAGCGTACCTCCGCGTGCGCCGTACTCGAATTCCGAGCGCGTGGGCAGGCGATAGCCCGAACAGCCATAGAGACTCGGGACGAGTTGCTCGATGCGCGCGCAGGCCATGCCGGCTCCAGGCGTACCCGTGCACTCGCGCGGCTCGGCACAATGCGGAAGCCCTTCGCGGTCGTTCAACAGGTTGGCGTACACCCAGGCGTCGAACCACGACATATTGCCAACGGGGCAGCGCCTATCGAGGCAGTCGCTGACCAGATCGGGGCGGTCGGGGCGGCTCTGATTCGTCAGCCTGGCCGCCTCCCACTCGGCTTGGGTGGTCTCGAACTGCGAGATGAGCAGGTCGTGGGTGAAGGAGACTTCACGCTGCTCTTCGCCGTACCTGGAACCGTGGGCTTCGTTCTTCGGAGCGCCCATGAGAAAGCACCCTCGGGGGAGCATGCACCAACCACGCTCGCAGCGAGCGACGGTTTGCGGATGATGACAGGTGGGACTGTCGTACGGCGCGGGCGGGGGTAGGACGAAGGCGCTGGCGTCCGCATCCACACGGACGCTGGCGTCGGGGGGAGAGGAGGCTTCCGGAGCGCCTTCGTCAGCGCCTCCGTCCTGGGATGGTGGCGACACCGCGCCCTCCGTGCAGCACCACAAGACGAGCGCTCCGAGTGAAACGGCGATGGGGGCAAGACGGGGAGAGAGCCTCACGACAGACAAGGCTGCTACTCGTCGCGCGAGGCGTCAGGCGCGCTGGCGTCGACCGCGTTGGGGAGCGAGCGCACGAGCCGGAAGCCGCCGCCCGGACTTCCGAGATTTCGTAGCACTGCGAGTGAACGCGCACCGGCGCGAAGACCCCATGGCGGGGCGTTGGCGAAACCACCCCGAATGAGGACGGA
This sequence comes from Polyangiaceae bacterium, assembly GCA_965225775.1. Taxonomy (GTDB): domain Bacteria; phylum Myxococcota_A; class Polyangia; order Polyangiales; family Polyangiaceae; genus JAAFHV01. The sequence goes on from OZ245328.1 coordinate 2,478,920, forward strand.
GCCGTCGGTCGGGTTGAGCACGCCACGAAAGTCGACGAGCGGACCGTCGGGATTGGGCAGGCCGATCCCTTCTTCGGTGACCCATTCGCCGGCGTTTCCGAGGATGTCGTAGAGGCCCCAGTGGTTGGGGAGCTTCTGGCCCACGGGGTGGGTCGTGTTGCCGCTATTTTCTGCGAACCAGGCGATTTCACGGAGATGATACTCGGGCCCCTCACCGTCGCCGGATATAGGACCGGAATAGAAGGTGGTGAGCGTGCCTCCACGTGCGGCGTACTCGTATTCGGAGCGCGTTGGCAAGCGGTAGCCCGCACAGCCATACAGGCTGGGGACAAGCTGCTCGATGCGAGCGCAGGTCATAGCGGCTCCTGGCGTACCCGTGCACTCGCGTGGCTCGGCACAATGCGGCAGACCTTCGCGGTCGTTCAAGAGGTTGGCGTACACCCAGGCATCGAACCACGACATGTTGCCCACCGGGCAGCGCTTGTCGAGGCAGTCGCTGACCAGATCCGGGCGGTCGGGGCGGCTCTGATTTGGTAGCCCAGCAGCCTCCCAATCGGCTTGGGTGGTCTCGAACTGCGAGATGAGCAGGTCGTGGGTGAAGGAGACCTCGCGTTGCTCCTCGCCGTACGTCGAGTGGTCCGGCTCCGTCCGGGGCGACCCCATGAGAAAGCACCCTCGGGGAAGCAGGCACCACCCCCGTTCGCAGCGAGGAACGGTGGGCGGATGATGACAGGTGGGACTGTCGTAGGGCGCGGGCGGCGGCAGGACGAAGGCGCGGGCGTCCGCATCCGCAGAGCTGGCGTCGACGGGCGAGGTGACTTCCGGAGCGCCTCCGTCAGCGCCTCCGTCCTGTGCGGGCGGCGACACCGCGCTCTCCGTGCAGCACCATAAGACGAGCGCTCCGAGTGAAACGGCGATGGTGACGGCGGGCGCGGTGATTCGCATGTCAGTGGTCCACGGAGCTGTTTCGCCCGACACTATCCATTCGCAGCATCCTCAGGTCGGAGTTGCTGCCGAACCTTTGGCGTGCCGCCTCCCGCACCGGAGCCCAACTCAGCGTGCCGGTTCCCGTGCACGTCTGGTCGTTGCACCAGCCCTTTCGGACGATCGCCATCCACGTAGGATAGTCGATCGAGCCGGTGGTTTCACGCTGGTGGATTCCCCAGAGGAAGGTGCTCCAGTCGTACTCCGTGGCGCGGTTGGTTTGCACGCCGTGGTCACACTTGTTCCGCAGCCAAGCCACGGGCGTTCCGGCGCGGATACGGAGGGGCGGCCGCACCAAGGTGCGCAGCGTGGTGCTGCCCGGGCGCGAGGGCACGAGCAGCTCCTTGTAGTAGGTGAACACGGCGGACTTCTGCGTGTCCGAGTTCATGACGGCGGTCGCCACAAAGTGCGCGAACCCCTCGACGTAGGCGGAGGCGTGCGAGCCGCTGCTCTGAAGGCAGTGCACCTTGTTCGCGCCTACCACGTGGTCGCACCCGCAAAGCGGGCCGTCCCAGGTGCCGGCGTCGTAGCTGTAGTTTCCTGCTCCTTGAGAGAGTCTTCGAGCGCGTGACCGAGCTCGTGCGCGACCACGTACTTCTCGACCGTTGTGTCGTTGTCGGCCAGGTACCGCTTTCCGTCCGCTCCGAGCACCACGTTCTGACCGAACTTGACCTTGCCGTTGTCGAGGCAGGCCTCGGCTGGCACCAACTGGTTCGTCACCGGGTCGATGGCCATCAGGCCAGGCGGGTTGGAGCATCCCTCTCCGATCGCGATGGAGAGCGCAGGATTCTTGTCTGTCTTCAGCGAAGGCGTGGTGAACAGCGTACCCACGACCGCGGCGGCCCTGGTGAGTGCGGTCTCCCTCGTCATCGTCACGCCAACCGGGTCCGTCGTCGTGTAGTCGACCGCGGTGATGTCGACGAGCTTCAACACGTTGAGGTCGGGTCCGCTGATGGAAAAACTGGCCGATTGCGTCGCCGCCTTTTCATCCTCCACGTCACGGATCACCGTATTGGGGAAAGCGAATACCTTCCAAGCGTTGTGAATGGTCTCGGAGTGGGCACCCGCCCCGTTGAGCCAGGTGGAAGTCGGCTTCGACCAGTCGACCGCGCCGCCCTGGTAGTCGAAGGTGTTCACAACCAGGTACGACATCGGAGCCAGCCCCCGAGAGGCGAAGCCTACTGCCGTCGCGTTCGGTCCGGGCAGCCTCTTCTCGCCGTGGTCCGAGTCACGGAAGCTGGTGGTGGCGAACTTGAAGAACACGATCTTCTCGGGCGGAGGGAGCGGAGCTTCCGGTGAGATGGGCGCGTCCAAGGTGCCAATCCACGACTTGGGCAGCGTCATGATCGGGCGACCGTTGGAACGCTCACCGCGCGACTCCGGAGAGCCGGGGATCGCCTCCCGTGGAGCCGCGCCGATCGGATAACTCACCCCAGCCTCAGTCGACACGACACCAGCGAGATCGTCGAGCCCATGCTCGATCGTGCTCAGAAGGCGACGTCGGGCCTCACCCGGCGCCGCCGCGGCGCTCAGGTCGCTCGTGATCTTGGCGAGGTCGACCTCCACGCCGTCCTTCGAGCGCTGCGAGGCAATCTCGACCGCCACCACGTCGGATTGGCGTCCGACGTACGCCTCCGTGCCGTCTTTCGAGTACGCGATGCAGAAGGGCGCCGAAGGGATTCGCGTCACGTAGCTTTCGTGATCGTCGTCCGGGTTCAGGTACTCCACGCTCACGCGAACCTCGCTCGCCGAGCCGAGTGGCCGGAGCGCGAAGGTCTGCGGGTCGATCTCGATGTCTTTGGAGGGGCCGTCGACGGTCCAGGTGGCCACTTGCCTTCGAACCGACCAACCGTCGAAGCCCAGGCTCTCGACGAAGACCTTAGCCGTGCTGCCCCGGAGCTCGTCTCCCGCGGTCTGGAGATGCACGGGGATTTTGGTTCCCGCTTTCACGTTCTTGAAGCCGGTGACCTTCGGGATGGCCCAAAGACTCGGTTGGCTGGCCGACTCGGGCGCCATCTGGACAGGCGTCAACGCCTGCGAAGCTTCGCCTGTGGGAATCGGCCCACCATTCGACTCCGAATCGGGGCTGCCTGCGTTGCTGCATCCGGCGAGCGTGAGAAACGTGGACAACAGTGCCGGCACGGCGAGAGTCGCTCGGCCGGTATGTACGGACGATGGGCGGGGGCGGCGGGGCATTGGGGAACCTTTCGCGAACGCGGAGACAACCGGTTGCGACCTTCGTGGCCCCCCCGGGCTCGCGTTCCTGACGCCTGGAGCATGACCTAAAACGAATCTTTCGCAAGCGACGTTCTGGTGTCGGCGACCGATGGCTGAACCGGGCGACGCGCGAGCTGTGTGGCAATCATCGCCAAGTTCTCACCATCGGCCCGCTTGTAGGCAGGGGCTCCGACGTTTCGGAGGGTCAGCAGCCGAGCACGTATACGTCTTCTCACGGCACCTTCCGAAAATATCAAAAAGCGCCCCTCGTGCGGACACGAGGGGCGCTTCCCTGAAGGCTCGTTGCTGGTCCTCTCAACCGCGCCTTGGCTCTGCGGCCAGTAGACAGCGTGGCGTGTCGCGCCGGGCCTGCGTAAGCGAAGGCTAGGTATTGGTCGGCGTCTCCGGGTCGACAGGCTCACCACCGGCCTTCGAGGCGCTTCGTTTGGCGCGCTTCTCGGCCTTCGCGAGCTCGACCTCGAGAGGACCCAAGAGCTCCGTGCGGATCTCGTCGGTCGGCTCGTCGAGCTCGATCACCATTATCAAGGCATTCAGCGTGCGAATCGCCCTGTTGCGCGCGCGCGTGGCCGGAGCGGGCTGGCTTGCAGTTGCGGCCTTGCTCTTGGTCTCGAGTGCCGTGCGCTCACTCTCGACCTCCCCCAGCTCCTTCGCCACGCCCTGCCAGTCCTTGACCCAACCACCGAGCGTCTTGTCGTAAATCTTGATGTCCCCGAGCAGCTCTTTCGACTCCGGGGACAGACGCTTGTCGACCAGCTTGGCGCTTCGTCCGTGTAGCTCGACGAGATGACGAGCAGGCCCTTCGGCCCCAAGATCTCGGTGCGCAGCGCGCCGAGGTTTTCGGTGAGCTCGGGGTCGTCGACCAGCTCACTCAAACCGTCGATGATCTTGTCCAAGCCACGCGCCTTGCGGTCGTGACGGACGTCGAGCTCGCCGGCCGTGGCCTGAAGCCGCTGGATCTCGGGCGCCGACTTGACGCTCGCGGCGTGGGAGTCTTGAAGCCCCTTTCGCACGGCAACCAGGTCCGGGATGAGCGGTGCCGCGCGCGAGAGCGCCTTCAGCGATGGCAGCGACTTGTTCGGGTCGAGCCAAGTGTCGAGGATAGTGAGGATCGTGGGAGTGGTGAGGTCCTTGAATGCCATGAAGGGAGGCTATCCGCGGCCTCGCGGCGAGCACAAAACCCACCCAACCAACTTGGGGAAGGTGCCCGACCTCCTCCGAGTTGGTTCGAACCACCATCGGACAGGTCGATGACCTGCCCTGTCGTGTGGAAGTGGCCGAAAGGACGGTCAGTGACCTGTCCGAAGTTGGTTCCGTTGACAGCTGGTACCTGGAGGGAGCGATCTCGGCTGGCCGGAGAGACCGTCGGGACGGCGAGTCACGTTTTCTCGCCCGCCCGAGGCGACGGCGAACAAGGGCGGTGCGGAGTGCGGCACGACGAGTCACGCAACGAGTGGTCCGACACCATCGCGCGAGGCAGCCTCGACCACGAGTCCGACGTCGACCTACGAGCAACTCGTTCGACGCCACGAATCAGCTTGGCTTTAGCATCGCAAAGGGAGCGGACTGAGTTCGTCCGGCGTACGAAACTGTCAATTGACTCTCGCCCGGCGATGGCCCATGTCGGTTCCCCATCGCGGCGCAGGCGCCTTTTTTTGCCGCGCGAGGCGAGGCTTTTCCTATTGGCGACCAAGACACCGGCAGGCCCGAGGTCCGCCGGACGGGCGCGCGCGCTCCTATCCCCCCGCAACCCGGAATCGAGGCGTACCATGTCGACCTCCCGAAGAATCCCTCGACGTCTTCTCCTCGCGGGAGGCTGTGCCCTCGCATTTCACGCCGCGTGCAGCTCATGGAGTGACGATGACCTCACCCCACGCGATCAGCCAGAGCTGGTCGGGCGTACCTCGCTCGCCATCACCGACACGCTCGACCCGGACAACGACAACTCGTACCCGATCGTTCAGATCCGGGCGATACGCGACGACGACATGAACAGAGAGCGGAACTGTTCTGCCACGTTCGTGACGCCGCGTCTGCTGCTCACCGCAGGGCATTGCCTGCAGTATACTAAGAACGTAAACAACATCCTGCTCTCGAGACCGGGTCTCGGGAAGGTGGTCCGGGCCGAAGTTCTCGGCAATATCCAGTATCCCGAGCAAGATGCGGCGCTCTTGTTTCTCGAGACGTCGTTCAACCCTTGGCTTGAAGTAGACCTCTTGCTTCGCTCGAACATTCGCAAGCCGTGGACCGTGGTTCCTCCGCTCGCGGGCGCTCAAGCCTCGGGGTTTAATTTTGCCCTGACCGACAGGTACCGAGGGGCCGCCGTGGGTCTCACGCGTTTCGCGGGGTACTGGCAGGGTACAGCGCCAGAGCTCGTTCCGGGAAACTCCGGTGGCCCCCTCTTCACCACAGACGCGACGACCGGTGCCCGCACGCCGTTCGGGGTGTCCCTCGAGTTTTCGGGTGCGCTTCGCTTCTGGTGGGACGCCACGGCTCCGGCCAACCGCGCCTGGCTCGAAGCCAAAGCCGCCGACGTCACGAGGAGTCGCAACTGGCGACAAGGGCACGGCTGGGGCACCACCGAGTGGTACGGGCAGGTCGACTATGCGGGCGCATGCGACACCTACCGCGATCCCGACTGCGACAGGTGGTACACCGAGCACGACAACTGCCGAGGCACGTACAACCCGGCGCAAGAAGACTCCGATGATGACGGCGTCGGCGACGCCTGCGACAACTGCATCCTGACGCAGAACTCGGACCAGGCCAACTGCAACGAGGCGGCGGAGCAGGCTCTCCTCAAGCGGGCGGGCAGTTTACCAAGCGCGCCTCCTACTCGCGGAAATAACTACCTGCGCGGCGATGCCTGCGACCCTGTGCCGTGCGCGGCGGCCGAGAGCGCAGGACGTGAGTTCGTGGACACCACGTGCGTGCGCGTCGACCAACACGACGAGTGCACGTCGCGAACGCGTCGGTCGACGTTCAGCATTCCGACACTCGGCTCGGCGACCTCGGTCTCGGCCGACCAGAAGCCGCACGTCACGGTGGTGCCCGGGATCACCACGCACTTCCGCTTTTGCCAGGACGCGAGGAAGTTCGGTTACGACGTAAACTGTCGAGATCCCATCCTCATGGTGAACGGGCAGATTAGGCTCGCCGAGGTAGCAGACAAGCAGGATAGTCCCTGGCATCGGATCCGGGTCGGTGGAGGCACCGCCAAGGGAGCAACCCGTGTGTGGGACTACGGCCAGACCGCAACGGCGCTCCGGTGGCTGCACGAGGCCGATACGGCGGAATGGGTATCGACCAATCCCACCGGCATCGTGTTTCCGCCGGCGTGTACCGCCACCAACAAGGCCAACTGCCTGGACGGGACCTTCTGGGTGCATGCCGATACCACGGTAGGAAAAGAAGAGCGTCATCTCGACGACTTGCCCAATCGTTTCATCTACTCCAAGCCCGAGGGCGGTACGATTGCGTACTGTCCCATGCTGCCGGAGGGCGTCGTTCCCATCACGTCTTCGTTGCTGGCCGATCCGTCCCCCGTGGGCGAGATCGCCCTCTCGCCAGGCATCCGCATCGCTCTCGCGGCAGGAGTCACGGGTGAGAATCCGCGTCCTGGCGCCCTCGCCGTACCCATTGGAGCGGCGTTCCGCACCAAGTTCGGCCCGGTGGGTGCGCTGCGTGACGATGGGAAGATTGTCCCCCTGGGCGCCAAGTTCGCGCCCGAAGGCGTGGGCAACTGTTCCGACTCGGGCGTCACCGATAGGTTCGCCACGTACTTCGATCAGCCGCGTTGGGCGAGCGTGGTCGATCCCAACACGTGGTCGAGCAAGATCAGCACGGACTTCGCCGCGGTGGGTCTGAAGGGCACCGACGTGTACGGAATGAAGCTGAAGAACGAGCAGCTCGACATCCTCTTCGACGAAGAAGAGGTGAAGGCAGCCGGGAGCGCGCCCGCCATCGAAAACCCCACGGTGGTCTTGTCTCGCGCGGCGGGAGGCTTCTTCGTCTTGGGCGGCACCGACCGTTGGAACGGCACGCCCGTCACCAAGACGTGGTTCCATCCGCTGCCCGGCCCTTGGGTCCGCCTTCGCGTGGAACTGAGCGAAGGGGAAATCGTCTCGTCTGCCACGTATTCGTTCGCCGACCATCGGCTGTGGGCGATGGTTCGAAACAGCCAAGCGAACAGCCCGTGGACCCTGGTCCGCTTCGACCTCGGCACGGGCAGCCGAGAGAAGGTGTACCAGTTCACCTACGGATCGGGCGCTCGCCCCATTCTCTCGGTCGACCGTGATGGTGCTATTCTCGTCTCCATGGCGCGCACCCTCGACACCCGGCAGGCTCGCTTCTGGGACGACGGCGGGGTGTTGCGTGCTCAACGCGTTTCCCCCATCGCAGGCTTGCTTCACCGCCCGCTCGTCATCGACGCCGTCGACTACGCCATCATCACCGAGGTGTCCGGCAAGCTCGCTGTCACCCGGCAAGCCAACCTGACCTCGCTCGGCACGCCTGTCACCTGTCCCTGCGACAACACCTTCGGAGAGCAGCTTTGAAACCCCGTCGGAGGCTGCTGCCCTTCGTGCTCGTCGCTCTCGCGGGCACGTTGGGCACCGCCTTCTTCGCTGCGTCTTCCGGATGCACGGACGCGCCGCCGACACCAGGCTCCCCCGCGCCCCTCGAGCCCACGATAGACGTCCCGCCGCCGCCTCCCCCGGTAGAAGCGGCGGCGCGTGACGCGGCCATCTACGATCCCATGCCCGAGCGGCCTTCGTTCGTTCCCGAAGGCTGGGAGCTCTGGACCGACTACCGCAAGTCTTGCAACATCTACACGCCTCGCAGGCGCGAAGTCGTCCCTCCCGATGCCACCTGGCGCGACTGCCGCAGCGACTTTCGCGCCCCGAACGACTCCGGACCACCCGCCTGCCAGGAATGGGACGTGGTGGAGCCCGGCCAACTTCGTGCTGGCGCGAACTCGAGCTACTTCGCGTCGGCCTTCAATGACGGCAAGGTTCACGTGCAGCAGCTTCGCGTCTTCGAGAAGTATGCAACCTGGGTGGTCGTTGACCTCCTCACGGGTCGAGCCACCAATGCCGTCCTCATCGCAGACTTCGACAAGTGCTATCCCGCCCCCGCACTCCCGAGCAGCAGCGCCAGCGTTTACAAGATTCTGAGAGAGCGAGCCAATCCCGAGACTGGCTACCTCGTTCTTCCTCACGACCCAATGGAACGCACCTCTGGCGGGGTGTACGTGCGCGATTCGAGTCTCGAGGTCGGGCGTACCCTGGTGGGGAGCACGGAAGTCTCGGGAGTCTTCACGGGCCCATTCTCGAATCCTCACGCCACCAAGCTAGGCCTCACGACAAACTTTGCGCTCGAGCCGCTTCTTCGCTTCTTCCGTGGAGACACCGCGTACATCGAGTCGTACGACGGCAACCACTACGTCTGGCAAGTCGCCGCGCCCGGTGCTCCCGTGGAGACCTGGTTCGACAACGGCAACGACCATTCGGTCAGCGATGACGGTCTTGCCACCGACGGACAGACCGTCGCTTGGGTCCACAGCCAGGGCTGCCGAGACGTCTCGTGCAGCCAAGCGTCGTTGATGGTGGCGCCTTACCCGGCGCCTGGTTCAAAGCCTAGTGGACGGCGGCTACACTCCGAGCGCCCCACGACCAACAATCTGATTCTGGGATGCGGCCACATTGCGACCACGGGAGGCTACGCCGACTACCGCACGTTCCTTCGCGTCACACGAATCTCGGACGGCGTCTCCTGGATGATTCGCAACGAGGACAACCCCAAGTTCAACTTCAATCTTCCTCTCGCCGTCACCTGCGACCACGTCTACTTCATTCGTTCGAACCCCGAATCCGCCGAGTTCAACGTCGTGAAGATGCGCCTCGACGCTCTCGGGCCGCAGATTGCCCCGGATTGACGGGGTATCTCTTGCCATGCACGTCGACTACGCCATCATCACCGAGGTGTCCGGCAAGCTCGCCGTCACCCGGCAAGCCAACCTGACCTCGCTCGGTACGCCCGTCACCTGTCCGTGCGACAACAGCTTCGGAGAGCAGCTTTGAAGCCCGGTCGGAGGCTGCTGCCCTTCGTGCTCGTCGCTTCCGCGGGCACCTTGGGCGCCGCCTTCTTCGCCGCGTCTTCCGGATGCACGGACGCGCAGCCGGCACCAGCCTCCTCCGCGCCCCTCGAGCCCACGGTAGACGTCCCGCCGCCGCCTCCCCCAGCAGAAGCGGCCGCGCGTGACGCGGCCATCTACGATCCCATGCCCGAGCGGCCTTCGTTCGTTCCCGAAGGCTGGGAGCTCTGGACCGACTACCGCAAGTCTTGCAACATCTACACGCCTCGCAGGCGCGAAGTCGTCCCTCCCGATGCCACCTGGCGCGACTGCCGCAGCGACTTTCGCGCCCCGAACGACTCCGGACCACCCGCCTGCCAGGAATGGGACGTGGTGGAGCCCGGCCAACTTCGCGCGGGCGCAAACTCGGGCTACTCCGGATCCGCCCTCAATGACGGCAAGGTTCAGGTCCAGCAGCTTCGCGTCTTTGAGAAGTATGCAACCTGGGTGGTCGTTGACCTCCTCACGGGTCGATCCACCAATGCCGTACTTATCGCAGACTTCGGAACCTGCTACCCGCATCCATCCCTCCCCAGCGCCACCGCGAGCGTCTACTCGGTGGTCAAGCCAGCGGATGTGGGGCGCTTCGATGCAAAGGTCGGCTACCTCGTGCTCCCGCACGAGCCAACGATCCCCACCGCTGGCGGCGTCTACGTGCCCTCGTCCAGTCTTGAGATCGGTCGCACCTTGGTGGGGAGCACGGAAGTCGCCGGCGTGTTCACAGGACCCTTCTCGAATCCTCGCGCTGCTGGGCTTCGCCTTTCCTCGGACCCACGTCTCCAGCCGCTCCTGCGTTTCTTTCGGGGAGACACCGCCTACATCGAGTCGTACGACGGCAACCACTACGTCTGGCAAGTCGCCGCACCCGGTGCTCCCGTGGAAACCTGGTTCGACAACGGCAACGACCACTCGGTCGGCGATCACGGTCTCACCACCGACGGACAGACCGTCTCCTGGGTCCACAGCCAGGGCTGTCGAGACGTCTCGTGCAGCCAAGCGTCGTTGATGGTGGCGCCTTACCCGGCGCCCGGTGCAAAACCTAGTGGACGGCGGCTACACTCCGAGCGACCCACGACCAGCGATCTAGTTTTGGGATGCGGCTACATCGCCACCACGGGAGGCTACGCCGACTACCGCACGTTCCTTCGCGTCACACGAATCGCAGACGGTGTCTCCTGGATGATTCGCAACGGCGACAACCCCCAGTTCAACTTCAATGTGCCTCTCGCCGTCACCTGCGAGCACGTCTACTTCATTCGTTCCGACCCAGGGACCAGCCCCGAGTTCAACGTCGTCAAGATGCGCCTCGACGCTCTCGGGCCGGAGATTGCCCCGGATTGACGACCGTTTCGCCGTGACGACGGGCTTAGGCACTTCGGTGAGCAGGCCCGAGCACGGGTACGGGTACGAGGAGCCTTTCTCTCGACGCCTCCCCGAAATCAAAAACGCCTCTCGTGTGATCACGAGAGGCGTCTTCCCTAAGGGCTCACGCGGGTCATCTCCCGCGGCGTCTTCGCTCAGCTCACCCGAAGGACTTCAAGACCTCGTCGAGCCCCGTGGTCACCTGCTCGAGGTGGGTGCGCTCCATTTGCGGCCACAAGGGCAGCGTGAGCGTATGACGGTAGAGGCTGGCGCTCACCGGGCAGCTGTTTTTCTGGTCCGGGAAGCGCTTCTCGTAGGCCGGCTCGCGGTGCATGGCGTACGTGCCGAGCGTGGTCTCGATGCCCTTGTCGCGCAGGCGCGCGATGACCTCGTCGCGGGGGAAGCGCGGGTCGAGCACCACCACGAAGCTCTGGTAGGTGTGCTTGAGGCCTTCGGGCTCCACCGGGAGGGTCACGCCGGACACGTCGCGCAGCATGCCCAGAAGCTCCTGCGCGAGCTCACGCTTGCGCGAGACGAGCCAGGGGAGCTTCTTCATTTGCGCCACGCCCACCGCCGCGTTGATGTCGCTCATGCGGTAGTTGAACCCGGCCTCGTGGAAGGTCAGGTAGAAGCGCTCGCGCGTGCCGCCGTGCGTGCGCAAGACCGCGATGGTCTTGGCGAGGGCGTCGTCGTCGGTCACGATCATGCCGCCTTCGCCCGTGGTGACCGACTTGCGCGGGTGGAAGCTGTAGCAGCCGAGACGACCCAGCGTGCCCGAGGCGCGCCCCTTGTACTCTGCACCGAGCGAGCAGGCCGCGTCTTCGATGACCGGGATGCCCGCGCGCTCGCCGAGCGCCAGGATGGGATCGAGGTCCGCCGAAAGGCCGAAGGGGTTCACCACCAAGATGGCCTTGGTGCGCTTGGTGAGCTTCTTTTCCAGGTCTGCCGGGTCCATCGCGTAGGTGTCCCGAAGGACGTCCACGAAGACGGGCACGCCGCGCTCTTCGATGACCACGTTGCCGGTGGCCGGGAACGTGAGGTCGCTGCAGAGCACTTCGTCGCCGTCTTTGATGCCGAGCGCCACCAGCGAGAGATGCAGCGCCGTGGTAGCCGACGTCATGGCGAACGCGTGCTTCGAGCCGGTGACCGCCTTCACGGCTTCTTCGAACTCGAGCACCTTCGGGCCCTGCGTGAGGTACCCCGAGCGAAGGACCTTCTCGACCTCGGCGAGCTCGTCGTCACCGCAAAAAGGCTTGTTGATGGGGATCATGCGCCGACCTTCCTGTTCGCGTAATAAGCCATCGTGCGGCGGAGCCCTTCGGCGAGGCCGACCTTGGGCGAGTAGCCCCAGAGCTTCTTGGCGAGCTCCACGCCGCCCATGTGACGACGCACGTCGCCGGGGCGACCTTCCACGTGCTCCACCGGGTGATTGGGGACACCCAGCGACTCGAGCAAGGCGCGAACCAGCGTATTCATGCTGGTCTCGATGCCGCTCGCCACGTTGACGATGCGCTTGCGCGTCTCGAGGCAGCCGTAGATGTCGAGCGCGGCCTGAGCCGTGTCGGTCACGAAGACGAGGTCGCGCGTCTGCTCGCCGTCGCCGTGGATCTGGATGGGCAGGCCGGCCTTCACGCGCGAGAGCACGAGTGGAATGATGCCCGCGTGGGCGCCGTCGTTCTGGCGCGGCCCGTAGTTGTTGAAGGGACGCAGCACCGTGGTGTCGATGCCGAACGTCTCCGCGTAGGAAATGGCGAGCATGTCGCCGGCGAGCTTGGAGGCCGCGTAGGGCGTGCAGGGCAGCTGCGGGTGCTCTTCGTCCATGACCGTGCGGAGCGCGGTGCCGTACGCCTCCGACGAGGAGAAGTGCACCAGGGTCTTGTACGCGCCCTTCCGCGCGAGCTCGCACAGCACGAGGGTAAGCTCGGTGTTCTCGCGCACGTTCCAGGCCGGATCGGTCAGGCTGTGCGGCAGCGGAATCACCGCCATGTCGTAGACGACCTCGATCTTCTCGGACTCGAGGATTTGGCCCAGGCGACCTTCGTCGCGGGCGGACTCCCAGTAGCAGGAGAGCCGGTCGCCGAAGCGCTTTTGGGCGTCTTCGAGGTTCTCTTTTTGGCCGAGGAAGAGGTTGTCGACCACCACGATCTTTTCGGCGCCCACGTCGCCGAGCGCGTCGACCACGTGACTGCCGATGAACCCGGCGCCTCCGGTGACGAGAACGCGTTTACCCTTCAGCGAAAGCCCCATGTGCATCCTTCAGTGTCGATGGTCCGCCGGCCCGAGCTTCCCGCGGCGTCGCGATGACGCTTGGGTGCGCGCGTTCCAGCGGCAATTCACGCCGGTTTCCCGAAAGCGAACCTCTTAGCACGTCGGTTTTCCGTGAGAAACCCGAGGCGATCGCCCGGGGGAACGGGCCCGAGGCCCAGAAGACGGGCCGCTGGCGGCCGGGTGACGCTCGGATGGCACGGCGGCTACCCGACTCGGTCACCGATGCAGGGCCCGAGCTCGTCTCGACTCGCTCAGGGACCGTTGTTCACGAGGTCGATCATCTGCCCGATGGGCTCTTCGATCACGTGGCGACGGAACCAGCCGTGCGCCTTCTCGCCCATGGCGCGAAAGTGAGCGGGATTTTGCACGTAGGCCACGAGCTGGGCGTAAATCTCGTCTTCCGTGGCGGCGTTCATCATCGGGTAAAGCTCGGGGTACGTGCCCTGGTAGTCCGAGTCGAGGCGGTTCGAGAGCAGCGGCTTTTTCATGGCCAAGGCCTCGATGATGGCCGCACCGAAGAGCCACGAGTCGGCGAACTCTGCGCACTGGATGTCCGACAGGGCAAGGCCCATGAAGATCTCTTTGCGGTCGAGCGTGGGGCACCAGAGCACCCGATGCGCCACGCCGAGCGCTTCGACCAGCGCGCGCGAGGCGGCCACGTCACGGCCGTACTCGAACATGACCAGCGAAAAACGCACGTCCGGGTAGCCGTGCACCATGCGCGCGAACGCCCGGATGAGCTTGTCGTTGTCTTTGCTGGAGAAGGGCACGAACGCCTTGCCCCAGATGTGCCGCGAGGGATGAAAGAGCATCACGTCGCTGTCCGCACGCACCCGCTGGAACTCGTGCAAGAACACCGAACGATCGGCGAAGCGCTCGACGATTTCCGGGTTTAGCTCGTCGGCGAAGAGAGGCGCGAGCGCGAACGGCAGGCGCTTTCCGCGAAAGCCGATCTTCTTCAGCATGTTGTCGAGCGGAACGGCTGGCGCGCCCAGGCTGGCGCGGGTCTCGGCGATGCCTTTTCGCTGCGCGTAGGCCAGCATGGCCACCGACTTCCATCCGCCTTTTCCAGGCTGACGAAGCTGCGGCACGGTCATCTCCATGAGGTCCGAGCCGTACGGCGCGAAGGCATCGAGACGGCGACCCAGGCGCCACATGATGGCGGGAACGGCTCCGCACGCGAAGACGAAGTCGTACGGGGCGAGGTCGCGTTCCACCTCGCGCAGGTCGATACCCATGAGGTCCGTGGGCTCACCCCAGGAGACGCGCCGGGTGTACTCGCGCCAGGAAAAATCGAAGGCGTCGGCCCAGGGCATGAAGAGCTCGGGGTCGTTCCCCAGCACCATCAAGTGGGCGTCCACTCCCACGTTGCGGAGATGCCGCACGTTGGAGAGGAAGTAGTTGTTCATGTTGCCGGCGAAGAGGACCTTCTTGCTCACGATTTTCCCTCGAAACGAGGCCCAAGCTCGTGGTCCGTCCGCTCGCTCGCAGCGCCCGGGACACCCCACGAAGACCGGCCTCTCGCGGCCGTGAAAACTACCACGCGGGTCGCCAAGCACGGGCGAAGTTCGGTATGAAGGAGCCCGATGCACATTGCCTTTCTGGGAAACGCCGCCCCCGGATTCTTCGCCACCGTCCGCACGCTGCGCGCACGCGGCGTGGACGCGCGTCTCTACTTGCTCGACCAAGAGCCCTTCGGCAGCCACCCCGGCGACGAGACCACCGACTTCACGTTCCAGAGCTTCACCCGCAGCTCGCCCTGGGGCGAAGCGAGCCGCCTCAGCGCGTGCGATCCGGCCGACGTACGACGTGACCTCGCGACCGCTACGCGCATCGTAGGCGCGCATACGAGCCCGGCGTTCGTGGCCAAAGCCGGTCTCTCCACGCACGTCTTCGTCGCCGACGCGGTCACCGCCGACGCGAGCCGCCTGCGCCTGGCCGTGCCACGAAGGGGCGCAGCACGCACCCTGCTCGAGCTCCCGTATTACCAACGCCGTGGCATCGGCGGCGCGCGCCATCTCTTGAAGGCGCCCTGGGGTCGCCTGCCCGACGCCACGCGGTCTTCGACCGAGGTACACGAAGACGTCGTTTTGCCGCGTTTTTTCAATGCGGATTACACCGAAGCCCAGCGCACGACGACCTTCTCCCGCAGCCATTGGCGCGTGGAGTGGGAGCGCGTTCGCAAAGAGACCGACCTGCTCTTCTTCCATCCCCTGCCCCATCGTTTCAGCGGAGACGGCTCGCGCTCGGACGTGCTTTTTGCGGCCTATGCGAGGCTCGTACGTGAGCTTCGGCGCGGCGGAGATTCGCGCCGCGTGCGCCTCGTCGTGACCGACGTCGGACCCGACACGTACCTGGCGCCCGACCGCGTGAAGGAGCTCGGGATCGCGGGTGAGGTCTCGTTTTTCCCACGTCTCGGGCGTCGTGAGCTGTGCGTGGGCGTTTCGCACGCGGACCTGGTGATTGGCGCGGTCGGCGCACCGGTCACCCCCTCGGACGCGCTCTTCGCGGCAGCGCTCTTCGCGAAGCCCGGCATCGAGGGCATGCCCACGGGATGCGACACGCTCCGCAAGACGCTGGGCGCACGCTCTCTCTCCGACGAAAACGCGGTGTACCGCGAGCTGCTCGCCTTCGCGACCGATCCGGCGCCGTTCGTGTCCGGCGCGAAGCGCGCCCACGAAGCCCATGCCCTCGCCACCACGAGCGCGATCGACGTGCTCGAACGAGCGCTGCTGCTCCCTTCGATGGCCCATCGGACCGGCGAAACCAGCGCGACGCCCTGAGCGGCCCCAAAGACGAAGCCCGCGAAGCTGCATGCTCCGCGGGCTCGATCGTTCGCGAGGCGAACGCGAAAGAGCGCTTACTTCTTCGGAGCCTTGGCGCCCGCGTCGGTCGAGGGACCTGCGTCTTTGCCTTTGCCCGCGTCTGCGCCCGAGTCGCTCTTTCCGGCGTCGCCCGGGCCCGCATCCCCGGCGCCGGCGTCGACCACCTCGTCGGTGGCGAACTTCACGCGGCCGAAGCGGGTGGCCTTGTGGAAGTTGCCCTGCCCCATGATTGGAGACCAGGCAACTCCGCCGTTGTCCTGCATGGCGTAGAAGTTCATGCGCCAGCTGTCGCCGTTCTTCGGGGGAAGCGTGGCGGCGCCTTTGGCATAGGCGGTCCAAGGAATGGCGACCTCGACCACGTAGCCTTCGTCCTTGTCGTCGGACTTGTCCAAGGTGCCTTTGATTTGCACCGCGCTCTTCAGCTTCGGGTCCCAATCTTCGTGGCCGAAGGGGCCGAAATCCCCGCCGCGCGGCGCGTTGTAGCCGTCGAACTGGGACTTGAAGATCTTGTTCTGCGGATTGATCTGCAGCTCGTAATAATTGACGTTGTCGCCGTCGCCGTCGGGGTCGACCATCATCTCGACGGTGTGCCCGGTCCACAGCATGGGCTGCCCGGTCGAGGTGTGCTTCTTCGGCTGGTCTTTCGGATCGGTGAAGCCGCCGGTCACCTGCGGATCACGCACCTCGAAGAGCACGTAGAGGTTGTCTTTGTCCCAGGCGAGCTTGGCGCTGCCGCCGAGCGGGCCCTGGTCGGGGCTGCCACTGCCCACGTTCACGAAGGCGCCGGTGGTGGGGGCGGTCTTCCAGGCGGGCTCGTCGGCCTTTCCGTCGACCACGATTTTGTCCGTGGCGGCGAGGCGCTTCACTTCGAGCTCGGGCACGTCGCCCTTGGGCTTCTCGGGAGCCTTGGGCGCCACGCCGGTCTTCAGCTTGGCCACGAGCACTCGCTCTTGGCCGTCGGTCGGGCCGGAGATGATGCGCAGACGCGCGTCGCCCTTCCAGATGCTCAGGTAGACCAAGGACTCGGGGCCCTTGAGCTCGGCGGGCATGCGGTAGGTTTGCTCGTCGACGTAGATCTTGCCGCGCTCCCAGCGGGAAGGTCCGAAGATCTGCACGCCGTCTTTGAACTCGCGCAGAGGACCTGCGCCGTCGGCGTTGTCCGGTCGCTCGAAGCCTTCGTGCTGGATGTGCGTCGAGAGCGCCCAGCCGGCTTCGATGGGCTCGTCGCAGCGCCAGTAATAGGAGAGCTTCACCTCGGTGCCGGGAGGCGCGTTCTCCGGCTCGATGCGGTAGCCGACCAGGTGGATCTTGTTCTCGAAGTTCGCGTCGATCTTCTTCGCGTTCTCCGGGACGGATTCGACCACGAACGACTTGAGGCGCTCTTTCTCTTCTGCGCTCTGGGTCTTTCCGCCGCCCACGCAGGCCGTGGTGGCGGTACCGAGACCGAGAGAGAGCGCGAGAAAAAGGCCGAGGCCGAGGCCGGTGCGTGCAGAGTGCATGAGCTTCACCGAGGAGGGGCGCATGAGACCTTAGCGACGTCCTTTCTTGCGGGCGTCCTTCTCACGCTTGCGCGCGGCCTTCTTGGCGTTCTTCTCGGAGGCGCTGAGCGGCTTCATCTTGGTGAGGCTCTCCTCGGGGGCGCCGCCGCCGAACAGGTTGCCCATGCCGGGAAAACCGCCCATGCCGCCCATTCCGGGCATTCCGGGGAAGCCGCCGGGCATTCCGGGGAAGCCTCCCATGCCGGGCATTCCGGGGAAGCCTCCCATGCCGGGCATTCCGCCCGCGCCACCGGCCATCTTCTTCAGCTGCTTGGCCATCTGCAGCTGCTTCACGCCGGGGATCTTGCCGAGCAGACCGCCGAGGCCGCCCATGCCGCCGCCCATGCCGTCCATCATCTGCTTCATGAAGAGGAACTTCTGCACGAGCTCCTGCACGCCCTGCTCGGTCTGGCCCGAGCCCTTGGCGATGCGGGCCACGCGCGAAGGCTCACGGACGAGCGCGTAGGGGTCGTTGCGCTCGAACGAGGTAAAGCTCTGGATCATCGCCTCGATGCGCACGAGCTCGCGGTCGTCGAGGTTCACGCCGGGCGGAACCATCTGCTCCATGCCGGGCATCTTGGCGACGATGTCGTTCAAGCTGCCCATCTTCTTGATCATGCGGATCTGGTCGAGAAAGTCGCCCAGGGTGAAGTTGCCCGAGAGCATCTTCGCGGCGTCTTCGGCGGCTTTTTTCTCGTCGATGACTTCTTGGAAGTCCTTCATGAGGCCG
The DNA here is from genome assembly GCA_965225775.1 of Polyangiaceae bacterium. Classification (GTDB taxonomy): domain Bacteria; phylum Myxococcota_A; class Polyangia; order Polyangiales; family Polyangiaceae; genus JAAFHV01. The sequence continues at coordinate 2,496,995 of OZ245328.1, forward strand.
ACCACGTCGCCCATGCCGAGCACGCGGCTCGCCATGCCTTCGGGGCGGAACTCTTCGAACTTGTCCGTGCCTTCGCCCATACCGACGAAGCGGACCGGCGCGCCGGTGACCTCTTTCACGCTGAGCGCGGCGCCACCGCGGGCGTCGCCGTCGAGCTTGGTGAGCACGACGCCGGTGAGGCCGAGGCGATCGTGGAAGCCCTTCGAGACCTTGACCGCGTCTTGGCCGATCATGGCGTCGACCACGAGGAAGATGTTCTCGGGCGAGACGTTGGTCTTGATGTCGGCGAGCTCTTGCATGAGCGCTTCGTCGATGGCGAGTCGTCCGGCGGTGTCGAAGACGATGACGTCGCAGCCCTTGGCTTTGGCCTCGGCGACCGCCTTGGTGCAGATGGTGACCGGGCTCTCGCCGGGGATGTTGAAGACCGGCACGCCGACGCTCTTTCCGAGCACGGTGAGCTGCTCGACGGCGGCGGGGCGCTGCATGTCGGCGGCCACGAGGAGCGGCTTTTTGCCGTCCTTCTTGAGCATGCGCGCCAGCTTGGCGCACGTGGTGGTCTTTCCGGAGCCCTGGAGACCGACCATCATGATGCCGGTGATGCCCTTGGGCGCGAAGGCGATCGCGGGCGACTCCGGCGGCGCCATGAAGCCGACCAGCTCGTCGTAACAAATCTTGGTGAACTGATCGCCGGCCGAAACCTTCACGGTCTCGCCGTCGCCGCCCTTGGCGCGGATGCGCACGACCTCGCCCAGTGCTTTCTCTTTCACGCGAGCGAGGAACGTCTTCACGACGCCGATCTCGACGTCGGCCTCGAGGAGCGAAAGACGGACCTCACGGAGCGCGGACTCGACGTTGCCCTCTGTGAGCTCGGTCAGTCCGGCGAGGCGGTTTTTGGCTTGGCGAAACCCTTTGGCGATGGCATCGAACATGGGAGGCTCCGCGTTTACCACGCGCGGGCGGTCTTTTCACGGTTCTCGGACGCGCCGCGGTCGGGCGGCTCCCCGCCGGCCCGAGCCTGCCCTCGCCTCCCGCGGTCCCCCGAGCCCCCCGAGACGTCGAGGCCCTCACGCCCGAACCGTGGGCTCGACGAATCCAGGCCCACCGAAAGCGCCGGTGTGTGTGCTAGCGTGGCCAACGTGTTCGGGATGGGCTTCGGCGAGCTGGTGGTGCTCGTGATCGTGGCGATAGTCGTCATCGGTCCGAAAGACTTGCCCAAAGTTCTCCGGAAGCTCGGCCAGTGGTCGGGCAAAATCCGCCGAATGGCCGGCGATTTGCGGGCCCAGAGCGGCATCGACGACGTCCTGCGCAGCGAGGGTCTCGGCCAAGACATCGCGGAGATTCGCAAGCTCGCGCGAGGCGAGCTCGACGCCGTCTCGCGCGACATGCGCCTCGACGACCCGGGCGCGAGCGGCCGCGGAAATGCCGGCGGGAGCGACACCTCCGGCTACTCCGATCCCACCCTCGACGACCGCTACGTCGCCGAAGAGCGTGAGCATCCGCAGGTCGGCCCCGATGGCTTCGACGCCATGCCCGACACGTCGTTCGTGTACGGCGCGAGCTTCCCCAAGTCGAAGTACGACCGCGACCCGCTCTACCGAACAGGCACCGCCGACGGCGAAATCCCCGAAGACCCGCCCGACTACATCGATCCGCCGGACGCGAACGATGGCGCACCGCAGGGCGAAGGCGAGCAAGCCTCGGCCGAGTCCGACGCGACGGATACGACGGATGCGACGGCGACCGACGGGGTAACGACGACCGACGCGACCGACGCGCAGGCCCCGGACGCGAAGCCCGCGGAAGCTTCCGCTGTCTCGTCCGACAAGACGCCCGAGGCGCTGCCATGAGCGAAGACGACGAAGAGCTCACCCACCAGGATCCGGAGAGCGATGTCCGGATGACCATCTGGGAGCATCTCGGCGAGTTCCGCAACCGCGTGATGAAGGCGGCGGCGGGCATGCTCATCGGCACCATCGTGTGCTGGAGCTTCAAAGAGAAGCTGCTCTTCTTGCTGCTGAAGCCGTACGCGAAGGTGTGGACGGAGCACTTCCCGGACACCAAGCTCGAGCTGCAGACCCTGGCGCCCGCGGACGCCTTCGTGAACTACATGCAGCTTGCCATGACGGGCGGCATCGTCATCGGCGCGCCGGTCATTTTCTACCAGCTCTGGGCGTTCATCAGCCCGGGCCTCTACGCGAAGGAGAAGCGGTACATCATTCCGTTCGTCTTCTTCTCCACCACGCTGTTCTTGTCGGGCGTGGCCTTCGCGTACGTGGTCGCGTTCCCCTTCACGTTCAACTACTTCTTCTCGCTCAACGGCAAGGTCGACGACGCCGGGCAGATGCTGCTCACCTCGCGTCCGACCATGGAATTTTATCTCGATTTCACCACGCGAATGCTGCTCGCGTTCGGTGGTGTCTTCGAGCTCCCGCTCTTCATCACGTTCCTCGCCATCGCCGGGATCGTGACCCCGAAGCAGCTCGTGAAGTTCTCGCGTTGGGCCATCCTGGCCTCGTTCGTAGTGGGTGCCGTGGCGACCCCCGGACCCGAGATCACGAGCCAGGTCGCGCTGAGCGGCGCGCTCTGTGCGCTCTACTTCCTCTCGGTGGGCGTGGCGTTCTTGGTGGCTCCCAAGCCGCGCGAAGAAGACGAGCCTGCGCCGGACGCCAAGAAGAAGAAATAGCTCGCCCATGCCGCGCGAGACCGCACGCCGCGGGAGCTACCGCCGGCCGCCCCGAAGCGCTTCGCTCGAAGCTCTCGTGCTCCGCGTCTCCGCGTGCCTCTTCGGGCTCCTGGTCTTCTTCGCGGCCCGCGAGGCGAAGGCCACGCCTACCGCGCGATTGATCTACCTGCGCGGCGAGGGCGCGGAGAAGTGCCCGTCCGAAGACGAGCTTCGCAAAGCGGTGGTGCAGCGGCTCGGCTACGACCCGTTCTTCCCGGTGGCCAAGGTCACCTTGGTGGCCGAGGTCGAGCGCCGCGACAAGGGCGGCTTCACGGGCAAAGTGAAGGTGATCGACGCCGACGGATTGCTCGTGGGCACGCGCGTGATCCCGTCGTCGTCGAGCGAGTGCGCCGAGCTCGTGCGCGTGCTCGCGCTCAACCTGAGCATCACCGTCGACGACCTCGCGCTCTTGCTTCCGGAGAAAGACGCAGGAGGCCCGGCCCTCGAGGTGAAAGATGCGCCCGAGGTCCCGGCGCAGCCTTCCCCTCCCCAGACGCCCGCGCCCGGCTCCGCGAAGGACCCCGCGCCCGCCGAATCTCCCGACGAGGCCAAGCCGAGCACACGCACGATCTTCCCCGAAGCCGCGGTGCTGCTGCTCGGCGCCGCGGGCAAGACGCCAGCGGTCACCCTAGGAATAGGCGCGAGCCTCGGCCTTCGTGTGAAGGCGCTCCGTGTCGCCGGCGAGCTCATCGCGCTGTTGCCCTCGGAAGGCTCGGAGGGCGGAAACAAGGGGCGCGCGCAGATCACCGAAGGCACGCTCGCGGTCTGCTACCACCTCACCCTGCCCTACGCCTGCGCCAAGGGCAGCGTCGGCTCGCTCGAGGGCAGCGGCGCGCAGATCGAGAGCCCCAAGACCGGGAGTGCGCTGGTCGCCGGCGCGGGCATCGAAGCGGGCGCCGAGTTTCCGTTGACCGAACATCTCCTGCTACGCGCCCTGGCCGACGTTCGTTTCGCGTTGGTGCGGCCGCGCATCGACGTGGGCGGCACGCCTGTGTTCCGGACGCCGCCCGCCTCGCTCACCTTGGGCTTCGCAGCGGTGGTTCGTTTCTGAGCCTCGCTGGCCGAGCCTCGGAGTTCCGAGGCGCGCAGGTCTACTCGAGCACGCCCCCACGAGGCGCGAGCGGCGCCGGCAAGTCGGTCTCGCCGAGGCGCTTTCGCACGTAGATCTCCACGTTCCGCGCGATGGTGGCGATTGGAAGCGTATTGTCCGACACCTTGAACGGATCGTCGAGCTCGTCGCCGATCGCATCCAGACTGAAGAACGCGTACGAGATGAAGAAGACCACCACCGGCGTGAGCCCGTGCACCGTGTCCACGAGCCCGAAGGGCAAGAGCAGCGCGTACACCGCCACGGCGCGGTGGATGAAGATGATGTAGCTGATGGGCGTCGGAGTGTTCTTGATGCGCTCGCATCCGCCCACGACGTCGGTCAGCGCGGAGATCGTGGCCTCGAGCACCGGAGCGTGCCGTGAGCGGAGGAGCTTCGCGTCCATGGCCGTTCGCAAGTCGAGACCGAGCCCGTGCAAGAGGGCCGCGGGCGCGCTCGGTTCGTTCGCGAGCGCTTCCGCTTCACCTTCGGGCAAGAGCGTGGAGAGGTCCGCGAAGGCGCGCTCGCGACGCAAATGCATGCGCATCGCGAGCGCGAAGGCCACCACCCGGTAGGCCGCGCGACGCCGGAACGCGACGACCTCACGCTCGGCCGAGGCGTGCTCTTCGGAGCCGGGCTGCGTGCCCTTGGGGACGGCTACGAAGGTCTCGAGCTGGCGCACGAACGACCGGCATTGATTGACGAGCGCACCCCACAGCTTCCGCCCTTCCCAGAAGCGCTCGTAGCTCGACGAGTTTCGAAACCCCAAGATGATGCCGAGCGGCAGCCCGGTGATGAGGAACGGCGTCACCGTGAGCGAGAGATGGAAACGCTCGTAGCGCTGGAGTGTGGTGAACGCCGCGGCGATGGTGGTGGTCACCAAGATGCGCGGCCACACGCGAGGAAACACGCTCCCGTGCAGGCGAAAGACCGTGGAGAGCCAGCGGGTGCGCTCGTAGAGGATCACGCGGGCTCCGCGTCCGGGCTCGGGTTCGTGCTTCGCGAGAGGCCGTTCTCGCCGACGTCGATCACGGCCGGTACGAGCGCCACGCGGAAGTGCTTCACCACGAGCCCGACGAGCGGATCTTTCTCCACCTTGGCCATCATGCGTTCGACTTGGGCCTTCGAGCTCCCCATGAGCAAGTATTGGCGCAGGCCGAGGCTCTGCACGCTGTAGAAGAGCCCCGCCACGGCATACGGCCCGAAAGGTGTCCCGGGCAGGTCGAGCGCGCTGCCGCTGATGGCGAACACCGTATTGGGCTCGTAGCTCGTCACGGGGCGCTGCGACATGGCGGCGTAGTGGGCCAGGGCACGCGCGCGCGACCCGCGAATGTCGCTCATGGCCAGCAGGCCCACGAGCGGCATCTGCCCCTCGGACTGTCGTGCGCGGTCGATGCTATGCGCAGGAAGATTGGCGAGCGTTCGATTGATCCGGCGCTGGCCTTCGTCCCAGAATTTCCCGTCCGGTTCGCCCCCGTCGACCCGGACGTACGCGTTGTGGCGGTAGTCCTGGATGCCCGCGGTTACCCGCACGGTGAACCGGCGCAGATTGGGGTCGGTTCGGAGCGCGCGCTCGACAACGGACTTTTGCAATCGCGTGTGGGTGCGCAGGTCGTCCACGCTGCGAATCCAATCGCCCGCCATGTAACCGTCGAAGCCGTAGTGCTTCCAGAGCAGCGTGCGAATGGCCTCTTCGCTGTCGAGCACCAGGCTTCCCCCGTCCGGGAGGCGAACCTCGGGCCGGAGCCCGACGAGCAAGCGCTCGAGGTCGACCGCCACGCGGGTCGCGCCGAGCATGCCGCAATTGAAGACCGAGCCCTGCTCGACCGTGAGATCGTGCAAGCCGCAGCGGTACTTCTCCGAGCCCTCTATCGACAGCTCGCCGTGCGAGAGTACGTGCACGAAGTACTCGGCCGCTTCGCCCGCCGGGAGCTCGCGCTGGGTGCTCTCCACGATGCGTCGAATGTCGGTGACCACGTCGGCGGTGACGAAGGTGCCCGGCGTTCGCAAGACGTAGAGCTCGCTGCGAATGCCGCGCGCGAGGTACTCGTCGCGGATCCGCTCGACCACATCGAGATGGACCTGCCCAACGTCTCGCGCGTCCGAGCAGCCGACCAGCACGTGGATTTGAGTCGCGATCGGCGCCTCACCTCCGGAGGCTCGCGTTGCATCCCCGCCCTGCTCGACCGCGACCTCTTCGCGCTCGGCGCCCTCCGAACCGGAATTCATGACGTCGAAGGTCTCGTCTTTTTCCTGCACGCACAAGACCTCCGGCGCGCGCCTCGGTCGGTCGGGCTGCACTGCGTCGAGATGTCGGTCGAAACCGACAGCCCAGCGCATCGGCGCAGGATGTCATGCCATGGGTTCGCGAGCGCTGGTACCTCTCGAGGATGAACCGAATCTTCGTCACGGGCGGAGCGAGCGGCCTCGGAAGAGCCATCGCCGAGGCGTACGCGCGCCGAACTTTCCACGTGTGCATCGGCGACGTGAACGACACGCGCGGCGACGAGACACGCGAGGCATTGATGCGCGCCGGCGCGGCTTCGGCCATCTACGTGAGATGCGACGTGACACGCGAGGAAGACCTCGTCGCGGTACGCGAGCGCCTCGAAAGGCCCCTCGCCGAAGGCGGCTTCGGTGGCGTGGACATCGTGGTCAACAACGCCGGCGTTGCGCAAGCGGGGGCCATCGACGAAGTCTCGCTCGACGATTGGCGCTGGGTGGTGGACATCAACCTGCTCGGCGTGGTGCGTGGGTGCAAAGTGTTCACTCCGCTCTTCAAGCAGCAGAAAAAAGGGCACTTCGTGAACGTGGCCTCCATGGCCGGCTTGCTCGACGTGCCTTGCATGGCCGCCTACAACGCGACCAAAGCGGCCGTGGTCTCGCTCTCCGAGACGCTCGACAACGAGCTCTTCGACGACGGCATCGGCGTCACGCTGGTCTGCCCGTCCTTCTTCAAGACCAACTTGGCCGAGTCGCTTCGTACGCCCGATCCTCGACTCAAGGTCACCGTGGACAAGCTGCTCGCGCGCTCGAGCATCACCGCGGAGGACATCGCGGAAGACATCGTCCGCGCGGTGGAGAAGAAGACCTTCTACATCTTGCCCCACAAGGACGGTCGGCTCGCCTGGACTCTCAAGCGCACCCTGCCCCGTCGCGCCTATTCGGCCATCCTCCGCAAGCAGACCGAGAGGATGCGCCCGCGCCGCACGCCGAGCTGAGGCGAGACGAGCTGCCCGACCGACATGCCGCAGCGCGCATCGTCCGCGCGCACCGACAGGAACAAATCGGACAAGAGCCTCGATTTGTCGCGCCCCTTCGGGTGATCATCGTCCGACGAGCACGAGCTGTTCGACTCGGCCGGCGTCTCCGCCGATCCGCTTCGTTCCGCCTCTCACGCTCGGTCGCGACTCACGATTCCCGCGATTGTCGCGAGACTTCTCGGTCGTCCAACTGTCCGGTGCTCCAGGTGGCCTCTTCGATCGTGCACGACTTCTTCCGCCAACGCGCGCTCGTTTGGGGGGTGCGCCTCGCGCGTGCCTCGAGCCCCGGGAGGGCGCTGAACGCCGCCGCGCTCGCCACGTCGCTCGTCGCTGTCGGTTGCGCGCAGCGCCCGGTGGACAAGGTCCCGGGCGAGACCGACATCGCCTTCACACGCGTCACCGTATCGCCCAAGGCCGGCGGGACCGAGATCGACATGGGCCCGCTCTACGGCAAGCTCGGCTCGCGCGCGGCCACGGCGCTCTTCACTCCACGCCGCTACAACCCCTTCCGCGTGGCCGAAGACCGGAGGCGCATCCAGACCTACCTCGCCACGCAAGGCTACTTCGACGCCACCGTGAGCGAGGGCGAGGTACGCATCGACGAGGCGAAGAAGGAGGCCACGCTCGCGTTCACGTACGAGACGGGCCCACTCTACACGCTCGCCGACATCGCCTTCCGCGGCTTGCCCGAAGACGCGAAGCTCGACGCCTTCGTGAAGAGCAAACCGGGCGGCCCCTACGACCTCGAAGTGCTGCGTGTCGCGCGCTACGATATGGCCGCCGAGCTTCAAAAGAAGGGCTTCGGACACGCGCGCGTCTACGTGCGCACCTACCTCGACCGCGGCCAGAAAAAGGTCCACGTGGTCTACTTCTGCGATCCGGGCCCGCTCACGCGCATCGGCTCGATTCGCATCGAAGGCGCCAAGAAGGTCGACGAGCGCGACGTGCGCGAGCGGCTCGGCCTGCATCCAGGCGACCCGTACTCCCTCGCCGCGCGCGACCGCGCCGAGACCGATCTGCTCGACACGGGAGCCTTCACGCAGGTGGTGGTCTCCTCCAACGCCGAGGTCGAGCAATACCTCGGCGACGTGCCCGACTCGGGCGGCACCATCCCCGACGAGCGCATCGACGACGGAGGCAACCTCACGCCTCGCAGCGTGCCCGAGACGGTCGATCTCGTCGTGTTCGTCGACGAGGCGCCCGCGGCCAAGGTGAAGCTTCGCGGCACCGCCGAATTCGATCCCACGCGAATCGACGGGACGGCCGGCGCGGCACTCGAGCTGCGCAACGCGTTCGGCTCGCAGCACCACCTGCTCGTGCGTGGGCGCGTGGGCGTGGGCTACCTGTGGCGCGGCGACACCGATCAACCGACCGGCCTCTACGGCGATCTTCTCCTGCGCTACGTGAGGCCAGGCCTCGTGGGGCGCACCGGCGACGGACGTCTCTCCGCGCGCTACCGCGACGTGCTCTATCCGGGATTCCACCTGCGCGAGGTCACCGTCGGACCGGGCGTGCGCAGCACGCTCGCGAAGGGCGTTTTCCTGGATTTCGACGCGTACTTTCGCGCCGCGGGCCAGATCGACTTCGGACCGTTCGAGGAGAGCGAGCGTGCACGCTTCGCCCTCGCGAAGAAGAACACGTACGTCGGAGCGGAGCTCGCCGCTTCGCTCGTGTGGGACGGGCGCAACGACCCGGTCGAGCCCACCGAAGGTCACCTGCTCGCCCTGCGCGCCCTCGCGAGCCCCGTGCCGGGGGAGAATGCGGGCACGTACGTGCAGATTGCACCCGAAGCGCGCGCCATGGTGCCGCTCTCCTCGAGCTTCTCGCTCGCCGGACGCGCGTCGGCGGGCTGGGTCTTCGGCTACGGAGACAGCGGCGTTCCACTGGGGCCACGCCTCTTCGGTGGCGGTGCGTTCGGCATGCGTGGCTACGGTCGCGACCGCCTCTCCCCCGTCGGCGCGACCTGCGTGCCCGGCGCGACGCCAGGCGCGGCTCCCGCTTGCCGTGACGAATTCGTGGGAGGCTTGTCGCTCGCCGAAGCCTCGCTCGAGCTGCGCTTCTTGCCCCCCCTCAAGCAGGCCGGGTTCACCGTGTTCGTGGATGCCGGTGGCGCGGGCGCACGCGCCAATCCGTTCGCGGAAGGTTTGGCCATGGCCGCAGGTCTCGGACCGCGCCTCCGACTCTGGTACGTGCCGCTCTCGGTCGACGTGAGCTACCGTTTCATGGAGGCGGGAAAGCTCGCCGAGCGAGGCCTGCTCGTCTTCGCACGCATCGGGGAGGCGTTCTGATGACCTCTGATCCCAAGAACGAGACCTCCGAGACTCCCGCGAAGAAGCCGACCGGTCGCCTTCGAAAGGTGCTCGTGCGCGCCGCGCTCGGCGTGGTCGCCTTGCCGGTCGCGCTGGTCGGATTCCTCCACACGCCCCCGGGCGAGAGCCTCCTGCGGACCCGCGTCGAGCAACGACTCGGCGAGCGGGTGAGCACCGAAGCCAAGGTCGAAGCGCTGCATTTCTCCCTCTTCCATGGGCTCACGTTGGAGCACGTGCGCATCCTCGGAAACGACCGAAAGCCGGCCATCGTGGTCGACGCGATCGACGTCGTGCCCGCGTGGAAGAAGACCCTGGGCGGCGCGCTCACCTTGGAGTCCCTGAAGGTGCGCGGCGTGCACGTCGACCTGCGAGGACGCGAGGACGGCACCACCAACCTCACCGGAGTCTTCCTCGAGCGCAAGTCGGTCGCGCACCTCGACCTCGACGCGCTGCAAGTCTCCGAGGTCGACGTCAACCTGGAGAAACCGGATGGAACGCGCCTCGCGGTGAAGGGATCGAAGCTCTCCGGTGCCGTCGCGGCCAAGCCCCTCGAGAAGACGGTCGGGACCGAGCTCACCTTGTCGGTCGACGCCCTCGACTACCAAAAGCCGGGGACCCACGTGCACGCGGACAAGCTCACCACGTCCGTGCGCGTTTCGCTGGTTTCCGGCGCGGGCGACGTGACGCTCGGGCCCACCGCAGGAAGCGTGCAGATTGCACGCGAGAACCGCCCCGACGTTCCGCTCGCCGTCGCGCTCCCGGCCGTGAAGGTGCATCTCGCTCCGGGTGAGCTCGGAGTGGCCGTCGAGACCTTGAAGCTCGCGGCGCTCTCGCTCGCGGTCGCGAAGGTCGAGATCCGTCGCGCCCCCGACGGCTCGCTGCTGGGCGAACAGAAGGGCGAGATCGCCACGCTCACGGTAGAAGCCGACGCGGCCAATGCGCTCGCCGGCAAGAAGATCCTGGCGGGCGATCTGTCGCTCGATGCACGGGTACACGGCCCGCCCGAGAAGCTCGCGTTCGACGTCGCGCTGCGCACTCCGGGCGGAAACCTGGCTCTCACGGGTACGCTCGACTCGCCCGGAAAATCCTACGAAGTCGCGCTCTCTTCGGCCGCGCTCGACGTGCGCAAAGTGGTCGCCGTCGAGACCGTACCCGAGGTCTTCCTGGGCGAGCTCTCGGTCAAAGCCAAGGGCTCCGGAACCGACAAAGAGCAAGCCCAGGTCGGCTTCTCGGTGCACCTAGGCCCGAGCCGCGTGAGAGGTCTCGAGCTGCGCTCGGTCGACGTGGACGGCCGGTACGCGAAGGGAGTGCTCACGCTCGCCACGACCCGCATCGTCGCGCTCGGACAAGAGGTGCGCCTCGCCGGCACGTACGAGCTCGCGAGCAAACGACTCGACGCCGAGCTCGGCACCCACGGCCAGCTCGCGGTCACGCTGGCCGCCCTGAAGAGCGCAGGTCTCGCGGCTCCGAGCTCCCCGCTGCTCCAAAGCATCGGAACGCCGCGCCCGATCACGGTGCGCCTGCACGGCAACCTGGACCAGACGCTCACCGTGGACCTCGTCGACGTCTCGCTCGGGGCTCTCGGCGGAAGCGCGCGCGCGAGCGGCCATGTCGACCTCGTCGCCGGCGACCCGGAAAAAGGCGAAAAGCGCTTTCGCGCCGACACCGTCGACGCGGCCATCACCCTCGACGGGGTCTCGCTCGACGCCTTGGGACGCGCACGCGGCAAGGCCCTGCCCGTTTCGGGAACGGTCTCCGGCAAGGTGCACGTGACCGGCAGCGTGGCCGCACCGAACGCGGACTTCTCCCTGGGAGCGCGCCTCGGCGAAGGATGGCTCGCACTCGCCGGAACGAGCCACGATGGACGACTCGAAGCGAACGTGTCCCTCTCGGGGCGAAACGGAGAGCAGCTGCTTCGCACGAGTGCGAAGGGCCGATTGGCCGGCAAGGCGCTCGATCCGAACGCCCCCGTCTCCCTCACAGTGGACCTGCCCTCGCGAGAGCTCCGAGACTTCGCGCCGCTGCTCTCACCCGACCTCGCCGCGAAGCTCCCCGAGGGCCGCGCCGAGGTCCACGCCGAGGTCCACGGAACGCTCGCACGGCCCCTCGCGGACGTGCGCGTGACGGCCGAAGGCGCGTTCGTGAAGTCCCTCGCGCCCGGCCGGCAGCGCGCGGACATCACGGTGCACGCCGAGCCCTCCGCGGCGACGGAAGGCCGCGGCCGTGGCACCCACGTCGACGCACGCGCCGAGCTCCACGCCCTCCAGGGCCTGCCTCCCGTTTCGCTCTTGGCGCGCGCCGATCTCGAAGGTCCCCTCTCGAGCGCACGCACGGCGAAGCTTCGCTGGACGGCCGATCTCACCGTTCCCGAGACCGAGCTCGCGAGCCTGCCTTTGCCCGAAGACAAACGCGCGGCACTCGAGGGCCTCACGGGTCGCGCCAAGCTCGCGCTTCATGCAAGAGGCACGCGCGAAGACGTGGAGGCGGACCTCGACGTGGGCGTGAGCGGGCTCTCGCGAGGCTCCTTGCGTGGTCTGGACGTGGCCGTCACGGCTCACTTGGACGACTCCCACACGCGCGCCGAGGTTCATGCGTTGCTCGGGGGAAGCCCGCTCGTGACGCTCCACGGGGAGGCGCAGCAAGGCGGACGGGGCCTGCTCGTGAAGAAGCTCGAAGGCGCCGATCCCGAGATCGACGTGAAGCTCGATTTTCCGCGGTTTCCCGTCGGTCCGTTCGTGAGCGCACTGCCCACCAGCGCCACCGTGGAGGGGCGAGCCACCATCACCGGGCGCGCCAAGAGCCCGCGCCTCGACGCCGCGTTCGAGCTGGGAGGCCTCGAGCGACTCGACGGAAAACCGACCGAAGCGAAAGTCACCGTCGGCGGCACCCTCGACGACGCACGACTCTCCGCGAACCTCGGAGCGCTCACGCTCACCGCCAAGGCCTCGCCGAAGGCCTACCTCGAGGCCAAGAAGAGCTCCGGGGAGGTGACTGTCGAGCTCGCCCTCTCGGCCCCGAAAACCTCGGTGGGCGAGGTGCTGCCGAACGTCGAGAGCCTCCGTCCACTCCAGGCGCGGGGCACGGTCTCGTCGGACCTCGCCGCGAACCTCGTGTTGTTCGTCGAGGGCGAAAAGCGTGAGCTTCGCTCGGTCGACACGCGCGGAGCCCTCGTGCTCGAAGGAGGACGCTTCACCGTTCCGGGCTCGTCGCGCGCGCTCGACGGTGTTCGGCTCGACCTGCGGGGTCACGGGAGCGAGCTTGCCCTCGATCGCCTCGAAGCCCACGAGCACGACCGCGAGAAGAGCGACCGCACTCTCGTGGCCGCGGGCGCCATCGACATCTCGACGCGCAAGGCGCACCTCGCGCTCGATACGAAAGACGTGCTCGTCTTCGGTGGAAACTTCGGTCAGGCCGACGCCCCACGCGCTTCACTCACGGGAAAACTGGGCATTTTGGCCGACCTCGGCCAGCCCGTGAAGCGGGTCGACGTGAACGTCGAATCCCTCGAGCTGCGCGCGCCGGATCGCTTCGCGCGCGCCCACGAACAAGAAGCGCTCAGCCTCGGCGACGTGGTCGACCTCGGCACCGGCGCGGAGGTCGGCAAGCTGCGTCGCTCCGCGAACGTGACGAGCGCGACCTCGAACGTCGCGACGAATGAGAAGCCGCCTGCAGGGCCCGCCGAAAGTACCCTCGAGCTCGTGGTGCACGTTCCGAACACCGTGCACCTGATGCAGAAGCCGCTCGATCTCTACGCGAAGGGCGAAATCACCCTGGTTCGTACCACCGCGGGGCGCACGCTCTCCGGCGCGCTCGTGTGCGAACGCGGCAGCCTCATGGTGGGCGGCGTCGAACACACGCTCCACCACGGCGACGTGCGCATGACCGACGAGGGCGCCATGCTCGACCTCACCTTCGAGCACGAGCCGCACCCGGCCGCGCTGCGCGACTTCGCCACCGGCGACGGCCAGAAGCTCTACGCCCACATGATTGGTCCGCTCGGCAAACAGAAGCTCGTCTTCTCCGGCGTGGCCGATGGGCTCTTCGAGGCCCTCGCGGTCAACGGCGGCGGACGCACGCGCGTACTCTCGAGCCCCGACGCGCCGGCGAGCCAGACCGCGCAGCTTCCCCAGACGCGCGAGCTCCGATTGACCGCGTACATGGCCGCGAATCTCCCGCACCTCGCGTTCCTGAACCGCATGAACACGCTCGCCGATCCGTCGACCGGACGCTTCGCGTACGGACGCTTCCAGACGCTCGAGGCCGAGCGCTACTCGGAAGACGGCAAACGACGCCTGCGGGTTACCTCGCGCGCGCCGGTCATCGGTCAGAGCGACGGCGAGGCCGAGTTCGACCTGCTCTTCCAGAACGACCCGCAGGTCGTGTCCGGAGTGGGCATCGTCGGTGGAACGCGCGCCGGCGGAGGGCCCGCGCTCTTCTGGGAGTGGTCGAGCAAGAAGTGACGCTCAGAGCTCGAACGACACGCGGTACGCGAGCAGCACGAAGAGGGGCAAACGCAAGATATGGAAGCCGAAGCTCGGGTCGCCCGGTCGCGCGAGCACGTTCAGCAAGAGGAGATCGTTCGCCTTGGTGATGCCCAGCCTCCTTCCGAAGGTGAAGCCTGCGGCGAGCTCGCTCTCGTAGCCGCCCTTTCGGGGGAGCTGCAGCGCGCGGAACGTGGGCCCTAGGGCGCCGAAGCTCGGGTGGCGAAAGAGCACGCTCGCGTCGTAGCGAACGAGCAGCCCTCCGTCGTGCATGGTGGTGTGGAACCAATCGAACGAGTTGTCCGGGCAGTCCTCGTAACGAACCGTGGCCGCCGTCGCCACGAAGACGTTCTCGTGCACGGGCAGCACCATGCGCACGCGCCACTCCCCGAAGGCCCAGTTCTCGGTCGTGAAGGCCTTGTCCTTGTCCACGTCGAGCCGCGCTTGCCGCGTCCCCTCGACACCGGGCGCGAACGCGTAGGTGCGCCACACGCGCCGGAGGCCCACGCTCGCCCCGAAGTTGAAGAATAGAAAGCGAGTGTCGAGGTGCGCGCTTCCTTCACCGAAGCCGAGGCTCCCCAGCGCCGTCACGCGGGGCACGATGGCCGCGTAGTCGTCGCGCTCGAGCACGAAGCGATGCTCGAGGTTGGCCTGCGCGCCCACGGTGTACGCGTCGAATGTCGCCCACGTCCCGCGCTTCGGCGGATTCAAGAACACATCGCGGGGCTGCGGAGGCGGCTCCTCCGGCAAGGGCTCGGCGCGCGCCACGGACGCTCGAAGCACGAGCAACGCGACTCCCAACAGCGCACGAGCATCCCTCACATCTCGAGCTTACGACCTCGTCATGTGTCTCTTCCAAGGGAATCCACAGAATCGCCTCACGACCCCCGATTGACCGCCCCTTGCAACGCGAGTGTCTCCCGAAGCCGACACACACGACGCGTCATTTCGGGACGAACGATTGGCAGGCCGCCTCGAAGGTCGAGAGCGCCTTGCTGAGCCCAATGGAGAGATCGGCGTCGCAGATGGACGACTTGGCCGCGTTCTTCCCGGTCTTTTGGACGAAATCGAGCAATCGAGTCGCGGTGTACGCCTCGCCGAACGACGACGTGCACTTGTTCGGTCCGAGACCCGCGATGAGCGCCGTCGCCCAGCGCGCGCGATTACCCGCGAGCTGATCGAAAAACGCGAGGTAGTCGTCCACGGGACGGGCGGGTTTGTTCTCCAGTGCGCCGCCCTCGTCTTCGTCGGTGACAATCACGAACGCGAGCAGCGCATCGGGACGCAAGAAGGTTCCATTGCGACCATCGGCAATGCGGTCCGAGAGTCCGAGGCGGAGCGCCTCGAGCGGGCGCTCGTAGCTCGACCCGCCGGTGCCCAGCGTGGCCCGTTTGCCGAAGCTCCCGACCACGTCCGGGTCGGTGCGCTCCAACCAGGCACGTGCAGGTCCCGCATTGGCGCGGAAAGCGCCTTGATCTTTGTCCGAATCGGTGCTGGTGACCGCCAATCGATAGTCGATGAGCTCGCCGGTCTTGGTCTTGAAGCCCTCGAGCACCTGGACGAACTTGGGGAAGTTGGTGCGCAGGTTCTGCTGCTCTTCCTCCATCGTGAAGGAATTGTCGATCACGAAGACGATATCCATCTTGCGGCAGGCGCTGTCCGCCGGGGCGGCGTCCACGTCTTGACCTCCGAAGGTGCCGCTCGGCCCGGCGTCCGTGACCACTCCGGGGGATGCGTCCTCGGAGAGGACGGAGTCGTCGAAGGTCCTCGAACTGGCGCCACAAGCCACCAGCGTCACGAGCGCGATCGACGAGAAACGAGCGAGGCGTCCAGCGTTCATCGACGCTCGGTCTACAAGGGAGCAAACGGGTTGTCGAGCGCGGTCGCTTCCATTTCCCTTTCAATTCAGTGCTGCATCGCCAAGTGCTGCGACGACGGAAAATTCCGCGGTACGCGAGCGAGCCATGATCCGCACGCGAGAGCCACGCCCGACGAGGCGATTCCCAGGCAGCGTGGATCGCGTGACGTGACACCGACGACGTCCAGCCCGTTCCGGTTCACCTCGAGATTCACCTCGACGATGGAAATAGATGCGTCCGACCGCACACGCGGGCTTCACGCGCGTGGGCAACCCCTCGAAACTAGAAGCTCTTCCGGCCGCGCGCGAGGCGCAGTTCGTTGCGCGATGAGCGCGCGCAGATGCTGCACGACACGCGCACGAAACAGCCCATTTTCTCAGGGGCGCGCGTTGACGCTATCGGTCGATCTCGATACCCTGATGGGATGACTTTGGGCGGTGAAAATACCAAGCGAGCGCCATCTGCTGCGTTTGGCAAATACGAGCTTTTCGCGAAGCTGGGCAGTGGCGGTATGGCCGAGGTCTTCCTCGCGCTGTCTCGCGGCATGGCAGGATTCAACAAGCTCGTCGTCCTGAAGCGACTACGCCCGAGCGTGGCCGAAGACACGGCCATGATCAGCATGTTCCTCGACGAAGCGCGCCTCGCGGCGCGTCTCCATCACCCGAACATCGTCAACACGTACGAGGTCGGAGAGCACGAAGGCGCGTACTTCATCGCGATGGAGCTGCTCGAGGGGCAGCCGGTCAACCGGATCCTCAAGACCGAAAAGGCCCGCGAGCTTCTCACGCCGGCCATGTGGTGCCACGTCTTCGCCCAAGCGCTCGCCGGCCTTCATCACGCGCACGAACAGAAGGACTACGACGGAAACCCGCTCGACATCGTCCATCGCGACCTGTCGCCTCACAACATCTTCGTGACGTACGCGGGGGAAGCGAAGCTCGTCGACTTCGGCATCGCCAAGGCCTCGGTGAACACCACGAATACGGCCACCGGTATCCTGAAGGGCAAAGTGAATTACATGGCCCCGGAGCAGATCCGGGGCGACATCGATCGCCGCGCGGATATCTTCGCCATCGGGCTCACCTTCTGGGAGGCGCTCACCGGACGCGGAGTCTTCCGTGGCGAAGCGGTCACCGTGCTCCACCGCATCCTCAACGATCCACTGCCCAAGCCCACCGAGGTGGTGCCCGACCTCGACCCCAAGCTCGAGGCCATCGTGATGAAGGCCATCGAGCGAGACAAGTCCGCTCGCTACCAGACCGCCGAAGAGTTCCGCGAAGCACTCGAGGGCTACCTGCGCGAGACGCAAGCCGTGGTGCGCGACTCGGACGTGGGGAAGGTCCTCTCGACGGTGTTCGCCGAGACCAAGGCCAACGTCGACGCGCGCATCAAGGAGTGTGTGGCGAGTCTGTCGGCAACCCCTCGTTTGTCGATCACGGGCGAGAGCTCGACCAGCAACAGCACCATCACCAGCCTGACCGGCACGACGGGGAGCTTGCCTTCCCTCGCGCTCACCGCCCAGACCAGCGACTTTCCCGTGCTCGGCGAGCACAGCGATCCCAGCCTGTCCGGCTCGGGCGGCTCGGGATCGGGCTCCGGACCGAGCGGTCGCTCTTCCCAAAGCAAGGTCGACGGCACCTCCGCTCTGCCCCCTCCGCTCGACATGCCGGCCAGCGTTCCGCCCGCACGCGAGAAGAACGCGCTCCCGTGGGTTTTCGTCGGCATCCTGCTGGTCGTGATCGTCGGCGGCGCGGCCACGTACGCCATGAAGCGCCCGTCGAGCGGAGGCTCCGCGGACACCACGCCGGGCAGCACTCGAACGCAAGTGAGCGTCGCCATCGACAGCCAGCCTTCCGGCGCGAGCATCGAACGCGACGGTCAGGTCATCGGGCACACCCCCGCCACACTCGACCTCCCGGTCGGCAAACACGTGTTGATGCTCGGCCACGAAGGGTTCGCCTCGACCGAGGTCACGATCGACGCCCTCGACCCACAGAAGCCCGTGGCGCGCTCGATCATCCTGAAGCCCGCCGACACCGCGCTCGCGTCGGCATCCCCATCGGCGTCCGCCTCGGGAGGTGCCCATCCCAAGCCGGGCACCGCGACCGCCTACGTCCCGCCCAAAGGCGTTCCCATGACGGGGCACGCCGTCACGCCCACCCCCGGCACCGCGCCCACTCCGACGCAGACTCCCGCGCCCAGCGCCACCGCCGCATCGTCTCCTGGGTTCTTGTCCTTCACCACGTTCCCGTGGACGCGCGTCAGCGAAGGCGGCCGCACGCTCGGGACCACACCTCTCTACAAGGTCCCGCTCCCTCCGGGCACGCACGTGCTCTCGCTCGACAACCCGGACGACAACATCCACACCACGTACACGGTCACCATCAAGTCGGGAGAAGCGGCCAGCCGGAGCCTCGAGCTCAAGTAGTCCGAGGTCCATGCAGGCTGCATGCATATGCGGCAGTAGGACCCGCTCGCTAGAAGGAGAAAAGCCCACGACCTCCGAGGAGGCGTGGGCTTTCGTTCGACGGAGTGCGGGGGGTGCGTCCGCTACTTGCAGCCAGTCTGGCGGCACTTGTCGCCGAGCGTGGCGCAAGTGGTGTCGGGGACCTGCACGGTCACGTCGGCTTGCGAGAGCGGGATATCCACGGGCACGCTATTGGCCGTGAGGTCCGCCGAGGCGCAGCCGATGAAGAAGTCGGCCTTGCCGCGCTTGGTGACGGCCAGATAGGTTCGTTTACCGTACGAGATGGCCGGAAGGGCTCCCTTGCGCGCGGCCGGATCGGACGAGGCGTCGAGCACGATGTCGCACACCGGTACGACCTCGGTCTGACCGAGGCGGAGCGCGCCACCCGGCAGGTCCGCACCGCTTCGCTCTTTGGTGATGAGCGTGAGGCAGTCGGTGCCGTCTTTTTGCGCGTTGGTCGCGTCGAATACCGTGACCTGGAGCGACTCGGCGGCCACGGCGATTCGGGTAGAGCCGAAGCTCACTTGGTACTGTGCGGAGGTCGGCGGCGACGCCACCGTGACGACTTCTTCGCCACACGCGGCGAGCGAGCCGAGGGTGACGAAGAGGGCCGGGAGACCGAAGAGCGCCGAGCCGAGAACGCGAGGAAGAGGAGGAGGAGGAGGAAGACGACGAGGACGATGCATGACGCTCACCGGCACTTCTCCGTGCCACAGAAGAGAATGGGGGCGAGGTTGGCGCCGGTCGGCGGGGTTTGTTCTTCGCGCGTACCCTTGGAAGACGACGCGATGAAGTACGTACCGACCGCGCCGCCCACCAGCACGACGCCGGTCGCGACCCAGAAGATGGGGCTCGAGAAGACGCTGCCCCCGGACTCCTGCTTGGCGCCCGCGCTACCAGGCGAAGCGACCGACTTGACCTCGACGAGGGAGGTCTTGGGGCTCGACGGATTGCCTACCTCGAACGCCACCGAGTCGTTCGCGTCGAGCGCTTGCACGTAATAGTCGAGCCGCGTCTCACCGGCGGGAATCGAGACATTGACCGATTGTTCGCCCACTGCGATTTGCGTGGTTTCGTAGCGCCCCTGCGCTCCGAATCGGTAGCCCACGGTGACTCCCTTCGCCACGTGGCTCGGATCACGCGTGACCACGCGCAACGTGGCCGTGGTGCCCTGACGAAGCGCGCCAGGAGCGACTTCGATGCCCGGACGCGCCATCTGCTGACGCCAGTAGCCCTTGGCCTCGAGGTAGGGCTGCTGCACCTTCGGGCCGAGCGATTTGTCGACCTTGTGATCGGGATCGTAGGTGAGCAAGAGCACGAAGCTCTCGCGTGCGTGCTCGTCGTCGCCGATGGCTGCGCGCGAGAACGCGAGCACCCGGAAGCTTCGAACGAGCTGGTCGTGGGAGAGGCCCCGCTTCTTGGTCACGAGCTCGGCGCGTCTCGCCGCATCCTCGTAGTTGAGCTGGCCGTACGCCGCCTCGGCCGCCGCGAGGTCGGGCTCGATGGTGGCGTCGGCAGCGTAGGCGGTCCCCTCGGTCACGACGGTGGCGGCCAAGGTGACGGGCAAGGCGAGCGCCGCGCCCGCGGTCACGACGACCGCGAACGCGAGCGAACGAAGAGCGCCGGAGGTGCGGCGCTTGCCGCACGAGATGTCGTTCATCGAGAGATTCTGCTTTCGCTTCACTTGAGCTCGTCAGGGGTGAGGCCCGCGTCCGCGACTTGGACGAACTTGCCTCCCACGACCTTGAACACCACGAAGTTCGCCAAGACCTCGCCGAAGTCGTCGAAGTCGACGGGGCCGGAGGCTCCATCGTAGTCGATGTCCGAGCCGCCGCGAAGGGCGACCAGCGCTTCCGAGAGCTTGGAGGGCGTGAAGGCCGCGCCCGGCGGACGCGAGACCTCGAAGAGGGCGTCGCGGATCTTCTTGCCGTCGGTGATCGTGCCGGCCTTCTGGATCGCGAGCGCGGCCAAAATCGCGGCATCGTACTGGTTCGCCGAGTAGCCGGGCAGATCCGCGGCGGGGTCGGCCTGCACAGTGGTGAGGTAGATGTTCTTGAACTCGTTCGCCTGCGAGGTCCTCGGGCTGAGGTCGAAGTTCATGATGTACATGCCTTCGGGCGAGGTGGGCGAGTTGGGGTCGGCGGCGTTCTCACGCCCCTTCACCAGGGTGTCTTCCGCCTTGAGGCCGTTCGACCCGATCGAGACGTACGTGCTCCAATCACGCGAAGTGTCCGACGCGATGACCTTCTTGAACGAACGCATGTAGACCGCACCGATTGCCGGGAACGCGGCCACCACTTGGCAGTCGGCTTTGGCGGCCACGACCTGCGCGGCTTCCGCGTCGTAGTTGGCCTTGGGCTCGGCGGGCACCTTGATGGTCGCGACCACGTCACCGCCGAGCGCCTTCATGGTCTCGGTGATGCCGGCGGCGATCGGGTTTCCGTAGGCGTCGTCTTGATTCAGGATGGCCACGCTTCGGCAGCCGGTCGGCGTCCCGCCTGAGCCACCATCGGCCGCGTCCGCGCCGGCATCGGCCGGCGACGTGACGCCCTTGAAGCCTTTGAAGAGGCGGATCGCGATGGCCTTCGCTTGGAGGCCGTGCGAGGGCGCCGTGCGGAAAAAGAAGCGCTCCTTCGCGGGCTCGGCGGCCTGGGTCACCGGCGTGCTCGCCGAGGGAGAGATGAGCGGGAAGAACGCCGCGGCCGCGAGCTTCTGGCCGTCGGGGGCTTGTCCGCTACCCGTGGGGCCGAGCACGACCGGCAGCTTGCGCCCGAAGAAGCCCTCGAAATTCGCCTTGGAGGTCGCCGTGTCCGTGCGATCGTCGACGATCTCGAACTTGATCTTCTTGTTGAGCACGCCGCCCAGCGAGTTGATCTGGTTTTGCGCCACGCGCGTCGCGTCTTGTTCGGCTTTGCCGAAGGCCGACAGCGTACCGGAGAGCGCGAGGTTCACGCCGATGGTGATGGTCTCTTCCTCGACCGTCGCCGAGTCCGTGCCCGCGTCGACGGCGGTCGGCGTGGTGTTGTTGGAGCTGCATGCAAAAACGGTCACTGCCGCACCGAGGCCGGCGGCCACGAGCTTGATCATCGAAGAACGCATTAGGTCTCCCTCCCGTAAGCGTATCGAATATCGATAGCCTTCGAGCGTACCAGCGCTTTCTTCGAGGCGTCAACGACGCGACCCTCTACCCGAGGGTGCTCGCGCCTTCGTCTGGTCGAGCCGACGGCAGCAGAGTGCGGCCGCTTCGAGCGCTTCGCGCGCCGGCCTCCCACGTTCACGAACACACGACATTCACCGCGAGGTGCGCGTTCGGCCCGAAATCCCAGGGATTCGCGCGACCTGAGAACGTGCGCTGCCACGGCTGCGGCGCGCACATCCACCACCAGTTCGGGCTATGCTCTCCGACCTCACCTCCGTCGCGCACGAAACGATCGAAATCCAAATGACCACGCGCTCGAGCCGCCAAGACCCCGGTGTGACCGACGCGTACCCCACTTCGCTCGCCGTCCCTCGCGGGCCGAGCTTCTCCCTCACGGGAAGCCGAGACAGCGAGCCACCCGAGGCGGAGACCGCCGAGAGCTCGCGTGAGTCGAGTCGTCCGGTCGCCGCGCTCGACTTCCGCACCGTGTTCGAGTCGCACTACGACTACGTGTGGCTCTCGCTGAGGCGCCTCGGCGTACACGACCGCGACCGCGAAGACATCGTGAACGAGGTCTTCTTCCGCGTGCACGGCCGCCTCGAGACCTACGATTCGTCGCGACCGCTCCGTCCTTGGCTCTTCGCCTTCTGCGTGCGCTGCGCGGCCGACTACCGAAAGCTCGCGCGTCACCGCCGCGAAGAAGACCCGCCCGAGCACGAAGCCTGGTCCGCCGATCCGAGCCCCGGCCCGGACGAGCGCCTCCTCGCGAGCGAGCGCTGGAAGCTCGTCGCCCGCGCCCTCGACACGCTCGATCTCGCCCACCGCTCGGTCTTCGTGATGCACGAGATCGACCAGGTCCCCGTGCCCACCCTGGCCGAAGCGCTGGGGATCCCCGTGGGAACGGCCTACACGCGGCTGCGCGCCGCACGCCAAGACTTCGCGGCCTTCGTGCGCCGCGACCGCGCGAAGGACACCATCCGATGATCTCCTCGCCCCCGCCCTTCTCGCCCCCGCCCTTCTCGCCCCCGCCCTCGCTCGGCCCGAGCGGCCCCAGCCCCGACGACGAGCTCGGACCTCTCGACCACGATCTGTCCGATCTGCTCCGCGAGAGCCGTGTGCACGAGTCCATGCCGCCTCCGTCGGCGCGCGCTCGCAGCCTCGACGCCGTCATGGCCAAGGTCGCCGCGGCCAAGGTCGCGGAAGCCCCCACGCCTCCCGCAGGTCCCGCAAGCGGAGCGGGGGCGGGGGCGACTTCGACCGCGTCGCGTTGGACGCTCGCCCTCTCGGCACTGGTGCTCGGCGCGCTCCTCGGCGCTCTCGCCGCGAGCGTGCTCACCTCGACCCCCCCCCCCCGGGAAGATGCCCACGCGACCTCGACCGCGGAGATCGTGTACGTGCCGCGCGAGGTCATGGTCCCCTATGCCGTGCCGATCTACCTGGGCTCGCTCGGCGCGGGAACCGACGACGCGCCGCTCGCCGCGAAGGCCAAGCCGGTGGCCTCGGGAACGTCCGAAGGTCGCCTCGCCGCCGAGCGCGGACTGCTCGACGCCGCACGTGTCGCCCTCGCGAGCGGCGCACCCGACGAAGCCGTGAAGCTCGCCGAGCGTCACCGCCACGAGTTCCCCTCGGGCATGCTCGTGGAAGAGCGAGAAGCCATCGCCACCAAAGCCCTCGTGGACGCGCATCGTTACGCCGAAGCCCGCGTGCGCGGCGCGGCCTTCGAACGGAGATTCCCGCAGAGCGCGATGCTCCGCTCGGTGCGCTCGTCGCTCGCCACGATCGCGCCCCGTCCCGAGCCCGCCGAGGGAACGCCGTGAAGCGCATGCGGCTCGCTCCGGTCGGCCTCGTCGCCATCGTGCTGATGGTCCCGCTCGTCGCGTGCGAGGGTGAAATCATCGACGGTGGCACGAGCACGAGCACGGCACAGGGCACCTCCTCGACCCGCCCCGAAGACCTCCCGAACTCCTTTTTTGGTCGCTGGACGGTGAGCACGCTCTACACGACCAACGCCACCAACGGTCCCGAAGAAGACCCCGTCGTGGTGGGCATCACGAGCAAGATCGTGCTCAGCGAAGCGGGCACTTACGCCTACGAAGACAGATCTCGCTGCACGCGTGGAACGTACACGTATTCGGGCGGAGGTTTCGTGTTCACTCCGCCCTTGGGAGGCGCGGTCGATGCGCACGGGGCCGAGTTTCGCAACGCGGAGCTCTTCGTGAGAGACCTCGTCCCCAAGTACCCCTGGGTGAAGCTCCGCCGCTCGCAAGGCGCACACCTCTGCGACAAGAGCCCGTAGCACCCGCAGCGCCCTTCGCCTCCCGCGATGACGCGATGACGCGATGACGCGATAACGCGGTAGCTCCAGCACCTGCCGTCACCGGCGCAGCAGACCGACGTGGTCTCACGCGGGCTCGTCGCGCGCTCGTGTCGACGTCGTCGCACCGGGCGCGCCTTCACCTTCCCTCGCCTCACCGTCCCTCGTCTCACGTGGGTTCGCGTCTCGGCACGAGCTCGCCTCGTGTGCGGACGTACGCCTACGCCCAAAGGAGTGCTCATGATCCACGCCTTCCCTCGTTCTCGTGGCCCCCGAGCGCGAGTCTCGGTCGCTCTCCCCGCCACCCTCGCGGCCGCCCTCGGCCTCGCGAGTCTCGGCTTCGGTGCCAGCGCCTGCAACGGGCTCGTCGATCCCGACACCGAGGTCGCCGGGGTCTCCACCCGCTTGGGCATCGGCGATCCGTGCACTCCGGAGATCGAGAAGACCCCTGGATTTCCAGGTTTCTCCGAGTCCCAGGTGGTGATCGAGGACAAGTCCCGCTCGTGCGCCACTCGCACCTGCCTGGTCAATCACTTCCGCGGAAAGACCACCTGCCCCAAGGGAGGCGCTTGCGATGCCGACCCTGCCGATGCCACCGCCGACGCCACGCGCTCCATTGCCGAAGGAATGCCTGCTCAATGCACCGACCGGCGAACCGACGACGCCGTGTACTGCTCCTGTCGGTGCGCCAACGCGGAAGGGCGAACCGACGACGGCGAGCCCTACTGCGCCTGCCCCGACGCGTTCCAGTGCGAGCGCCTGGTCGATCCCGTGCCGGGCGAAGAACGCCTCGCGGGGAGCTACTGCATCAAGCGCGGCACGAAGTACGATCCGGTGCGCTCCTGCTCGACCACCTGCGAATTCGACGGAACGTGCGCCGAGCCCGGCTCTCCACCGGGCGCACTTCCTTCGGGAACCTGACGCTCACGCCGTCGGCCCCGCGCGACGCGTTTGCGCTCGTGCGCACGTCTTGCGCGTCTCCGGTCGAATGCGTGCGCCTTCCACGTGAGCAAGAAACGGCACGCGTCGGTCAGCACGGACCTTGCTCTCGCGCGGAGATGATCCGACGCCGCCCCATCATCGAGCCCTTTCGCATCAAGGTCACCGAGCCCATCCGGATGACCACCGCCTTCGAGCGCAAAGGCATCCTCGAGCGCGCGAAGTACAACCTCTTCGGCGTGCGCGCCGACGACGTCATCGTCGACCTCCTGACCGACTCGGGCACGGGCGCGATGAGCTCGGAGCAATGGGCCGCCATCATGCGCGGCGACGAGTCGTACGCGGGCGCCAAGAGCTTCTTCCGCTTCGAGTCCGCCGTGCACGAGCTCACCGGACTGCCCTTCGTCTTCCCGACCCATCAGGGCCGCGCGGCCGAGCGCATCTTGTGCTCGGTGGTGCCGCTCCAGGGAAAGCGAGTGATCTCGAACGGCCTGTTCGACACCACGCGCGCGAACGTCGAAGCGGCGGGCGCGACCGGCGTGGACCTGCCCCTCGCGGACGCGCTCACCGCGCACGCGCCGTTCGGCGGCAACATGGACCTCGAAGCCTTCGACCAGGCGCTCACCCGTCCCGAAGACATCGCCTTCGTGGTGATGACCGTGACCAACAACACCGTGGGCGGACAGGCCGTCTCGCTGGAGAACCTCGAGAACGTCTCGGCACGGTGCCGCGCCGCCAAGATCCCCTTCGTGCTCGACGCCTGCCGCTTCGCCGAAAACGCGTACCGCATTCGCTGCGACGAGCCCTCTCGCCGGAGCATGTCGCTCTCGGCCATCGCCCGCGCCATGTTCGACCTGTGCGACGCCTTCACCATGAGCGCCAAGAAAGACGCCATCGTGAACATGGGCGGAATCCTGGCCGTTCGCGACGAAGCCCTGTCCGAGAAGGTGCGGGTCGATCTCATTCGCACCGAGGGCTTCCCGAGCTACGGCGGGCTTGCCGGGCGTGACCTCGAAGCGCTCGCCCAAGGCCTGCACGAGGTGCTGGACGAGGCCTACCTCGAGTACCGCTTCGCGGCGTCGCGCTACCTGGCCGACAAGCTCGTTTCGGCCGGGCTTCCCGTGATCACACCCGCCGCTGCGCACGCGGTCTACGTGGACGCCGGCAAGGCCCTGCCGCACCTGTCCACCGCGGACCTCCCGGGTCAATCGCTGGCGTGCGCCATGTACCTCGCGGGAGGCATTCGCACCTGCGAGATCGGCGAGCTCATGTTCGGCGCGCACGGTCCGGCGCGTCAGCTCGTGCGCTTCGCGCTGCCGAGGCGCGTCTACACGCAGAGCCACGTCGACTACGTGGGCGCGGTCGCCGAAGAGGTGAGCGAGGTGAAACATCGCCTTCCCGCCCTGCGCATCACCCGCGGCGCGGACGTGCGCCTGCGCCACTTCGTGGCCGCCATGGAGCCCGTGGCCCCTTTCCCCTTCGAGGCGCACGAGTAGACCTCCAACACGTCCGAACGCCTTCGTTCCTCGTTCTGCATTCTTCGTTTCGTGCCCCTCGTTCGGTGCGAGCCCTCGGGCGTCGTCGACGTGCTAGACGCGCGCCATGGCCACCAAGAAGCCCGCCCCCAAAAAAGCCTCCGCCAAGAAGACCCAGGCGCCCACGCTCTACCTCGAAGCCGGAGCGCGCGCGGAGATCGCCGAGGCCTACGAGGGCGCCGACGAAGCGCTGAAGGTCTATTTTTCCCCGGGAGACAAGGCTCCCGCGGCGGCCATGACCCTCGCCAAGAAGGTGGCCAAGACCCTCGAAGGCGTGCTCCACGCGACCGACGTGGATTGTCCCTATTACGCGTGCGTGCTCACCGGCGCCGATCTCCTGGACGACGAGGCCTTCTTCGGCGCCATGGGCATCGACCAAGACGCCGAGGCCACCGTGGGCGGCTACGAGTACCCGAAGCTCGAGACCCTGGCCGGACGCGAAGCCGGCGCGCCCGACGACGAGACCACCTACGACACGCTCCAGCTCCTCACCAAGCTCGGCGACGACGAGCTCGACTCACTGGACGAATACGTCGAGCCGAACGAGCAAAAGGCCTACACGAAGGCCGGCAAGGCGCTCGAGGCCATCGGCACCGTGGTGGGGGGTCACCTCTGCGCCGAAGACGGCGCGAGCAAGCTCGTGTTCACGCTCGCCCGCCACGAACCGGAAACGTGGGTGGGCCTGCTCACCGTGCGCGTCGAGACCTGAGCGAGGCTTCGTGACCTCCTGGACCGAGCTTCGATCGCAGCTCGCCGCGGACGACGCGGACACGCGCACCACCGCCGCAGCCTCTCTCGGTGCGCTCTGGCAAAGCGGTCCGCGCGCGCTCCCGGCAGGGGTCGATCTCGGCGAGCTCCTGGCCGAGCTCGGCAAACGTGACACGCACTCCCCCGGCATGACCGAGGCATTCTTGGGCGCCATGGGAAAACCTCGCGAAACCATGCGCGTCGCGATTGGCCCCTGGTTGCTCGAAAGGCTAAGCGCGAGGGCGAGCGCGCTCGGCGCCGCACGCGCGCACGAGGTCACGGCCACGGAGCTCGGCTCGTGGTTCGCCGACGACCGCGCGGCGCTCGAACGGCTGGTGGCGCTCGGGTACGTCGAGCTGGTGGCGCACGCCCTCGGGCGCTCGAGTGAAGAGGCGAGCGCGACGCTCGGTCGAGACGCCGTTCGTGCGCTGCACGAGCGTCTCTGCGAGGAGCACGGGAGGTTCGAGTCGGCCATGACGCTCGCCACGCGCTTCGGCATCCTGAGGCCCGAGGTGCTGGCGAAGTGCGCCGAGACCGACCTCGACGAGGTGCCGACGCGGGTGCTCGCGCGCGCGTACGGCCCACGCGAAGAGCGCATTGCCCACTGGATCTTCTTTCTCGAGCGCCCCTTCGTCGTTCCCCGCGGAAAAGACGACGGCGCCATCGTGCTCGCGCGCCTTCGCGCCAACGCGCTCCTCCCAGGAGACCTGGAGGCCGAGCTCGACCGCAAAGCCCTGGGCGAGATCCCGTTCCCCGAGGTACCGGGCACGCTCCGGCGCTCGTTCACGCCACGAAAAGACGTAGCCCTCGACCTCGCCGTGCGCCCGAAGACCCGACACGTCGAAGCCATCAGGCTGGTCCGCGCCCGCAAAGGCCTCGCGACCGTGCACATGCTGAAGCGTTGACCCGCGATTGACGGAGTGTCAGGGTTCTCGATTCGATCGTCGTGTGGGGAAGGCGTAGCGGCGAAAGCCCTCCCCGAGCGCCACGAAGAACGTCGTGCGCCTCCGAGCACGGCCTGCACCTCGAGCTCGGAGCGGCGAGCCGGCCACGAGATCAGCGCGTTCGCGCTTCCACCGATGCGACGCTTGACTAGCTTTCGTGGTTTCTCTACGCATTTAGTTGGAAGTGTATTCGAACGCTTAGGGAGGGCACCTTGCGAAGATCGCTCTTGTTGGTTCCGGTACTCGTGGCGTGTGGGCTCGTCGGGGCGGAAGCATGCGGTTCGACGGCCGTTGCTCCCTCGGACGCCGGCGCCGACACAGCCGTTGTTGCAAACGAAACGATCACGATCGGTGTGACCCTCGCGCTCACCGGTACGGGCGCGCCGTTCGGCAAGCCGGCCCAGGACGGCACGCGCGTCGCGCAGCAGCAGGTGAACGCACTCGGCGGCGTGTTGGGGAAGAAGGTGGTCTTCGAGATCGTCGACGACAACACCGACAGCGCCAAGGCGAAGGCCAATCTGCAGGGCTTTTTCCAACGAAAGATCGCGATCGCGCTCGGACCCAGCACGAGCGGGCAAGCCCGTGATGCCCAAGACACCGCGCACACCTTCGGCTTCCCTCTCATCTCGCCGTCCGCGAGTACCCCTGTTACGACGGACGCGGAGCCCGCTACGGATCGATTCTTCTTCCGAACGGCGCCCTCGCATGCGGTCCAGGCCAAGGCGATCGCCGTCCGGCTGTTCAAGGGCTTCCGCGACGGGAGTCGCCCAGTGGGCGACGGTGGGGCTGGCGATGCGGGCACCGGTTCACCGAACGTGCAGTGTCGGAGGGTCGCGGTCATCGTCCAAGACGACGCCTATGGAAACCCAATCGGCACGGGCATCGAAGAAACGATGAAGGCACTCGGTGGCGGCACGACCACCATCATCAAAGTTCCTGCAGCTCCCGCGGCGAACTACGATTCCCAGCTGAAGACCTTGCTCGCCGCTCCCGCCGATTGCCAAGTCGTAGCCGCTTTCCCGGCGATCAGCACGAGGTACATGAGCGAGTTCAGGAAAGCCATCGCAGCCGATACGAGCCGCGACTGGTCGACCTTCGTCTCGATGGGCTCGAACGTGCTCAAGAATGCCGACGCCCTGGTCAGCGCACGCGAGAACCCCGCGGATCCGAACTCGCCTTCTTCGATCGACGGAATGTACGTGATGAACTTCGACCTCAGCCCGAAGACCGCTCAGGCAAACGAGTTCAAGAACGTATTCGACGTCACGACCGGCTCGGATCCGAAGGCCGACCTGCCGAGCTACTCCGCCAACCAGTACGACGCCGCCATCCTCGCCGTGCTCGCCATCCAGCGTGCGGGAACCAGCACGGACGGGCGCAAGATCCGCGATGCGCTGTTCGAGGTCTCTCGGCCACCGGGCTCGGCGCTCTCTCCCGCCAATCTCGCTCAGGCCCTGGTCGCGACACGGGACGGCCAAGACATCGACTACGACGGGGCTTCGGGTCCCGTGGACTTCGATGAATTCGGCGAAGTCAAAGCGAACTTCGTGGTGTTCAAGGTCCAGGGTGGCGCGTTCGTCGAGATCAAAGAGGCAGCTCTCACGCCCGCAGACCTCAACTAGAGCGCCGAGCCGCGGACTCTCTCACGAGCGCCCCTTCGTGGTTTCCCCGCGGAATAGTCCACGGCGCCACTGTCGTGGCGCGTCTTCGCGCCAATGCACCAGGGAGACCTCGAGGCCGAGGTCTCCCGCAAAGCCCTGGGCGAGATCCCGTTCCCCGAGGTACCGGGCACGCTCCGGCGCTCGTTCACGCCACGAAAAGACGTAGCCCTCGACCTCGCCGTGCGCCCGAAGACCCGACACGTCGAAGCCATCAGGCTGGTCCGCGCCCGCAAAGGCCTCGCGACTGAAGCGTTGACCGGTGATTGGCGGAGATTAGGGGGTCAGATCGAGGGTGGTGTTCGGGAAGGGTGTGCCGGCGCAGCTCGACCCGAGGGAAGCAATGACCGTGGTCGCTTTTCGACCTTCGAGCACGGCCTGGATCTCGAGCTCATCGGCCCCCGTGGAGGCGCTGATGGTGCAGGTGTACCGGGGCCCTCCCTGCGTCGTGTCACGGTCGAGAGGGCAATTCGCTCCATTCGCTGTGACCATCGCGGCACTCGTGACGCGCCCCTGCCGGTCGAAGACGCGCACGGTGGTGAAGCTCTGCACCTCGACCGGGCACGACGACGAGCAGCCGACGAGCGAAGTGACCGCCAAGGCCACTGCACCAACGAGAGCGAAACGAAGAAGAAGGACAAGGGTGGGCATGCGCGAGGTTCTCATGGCAAGAGCGGCGTGATGTACTGCGGCGACTTCGACTCCCCGCCACACGCATTCGCAGCCATCTCGACACGTGTGCTGGCGCGACGCCCGTCCAGCGTGGCGACGATCTCGAAGGTTCCCTCGGCATCGGTGACTCCGCACGCATACATTTGGCTCGAGTCGAGCGGACAAGGTCGGCCGTCGATGGTGACCTGCGCGGCGGTCGTCCCGAGACGCGTCACGCGATCGGTGACCCCGACGAACACATAGACCGTGGCCGACGCCGTGCATTCGGAGCACGCGGGGGTGAACGATGCGCCGCCGAACAGGGCGGTCAAGAGTAGGGGTAAGACGAGAGGACGCATGCGAGCATAGGCCTTAGCACGCCCCCCGTTCGGGCAACGACGGTCAGACGCGTCGCACGGTCCGTCACCTGGACACTGATGTACACCGTGGCCGACTCCGTACGTTCGGAGCATGCGGGGGTGAGCGACGTGCGCCGAGCAGACCCGCCAAAGGTAGCGGCAAGACGAGAGCTCGCATTCTAGCGCAGTCCATAGCACGCGCCCCGTATGGGCAACGACCACCCCATGGGTGGCTCACGGCCTCCGAGCAAGACCGACCGACAGAGCCGCGTCAATCCGCCCCCGAACCTAGAGCGCCAATCCGCTCAATTCGGTCGGCTTTCCGCCGATTTGCGTCGCCGTGCTTCGTTGCTCCTCCTCGCCTAGCAGCAGTAGGACACGTCGTCGCGCCTCGCACGGCTCGCAACTTGGCGAAAATCCTCGGTCACTAAGCGGTTCGGCGCTCTAGGCCTGGTGCCACGGCTCGCCCCTACTTGAACGCCGAGACCAGCCTCGTGAGCTGCTCGATCAGCGCGCCGCCATAGGGCTGCTGGTGGGTGGCCGGGTGCGCGAGGACCCAAACGGTGTTCTTGTGCTCCACTTCGTTCGCTAGCACGGGCACGAGGGCCTCTTCGCCGATGAGCAGCTCGAGAGGCAGCGGACCATCCGGCGCGTAGACGATACCAAGGCCTCGCAAGGCCGCTCGCCTCAAGAGGAAGACGTCGTTCATGGCCAGCGCGGGGTTGATGGTCACGCGGCTGCCGTCCTTGAGGGTAAGCTCGGTCTCGTCCCGTCCTGGCGATTGCCAGACCAGGAGCCGGTGCGCGCGCAGGTCTTCGACCGATTGAGGCGTGCCGTGTTTGTCCAGGTATTCGCGTGTCGCGAGCAGGCGCTCCCTGATGGTCATGAGCTTCTTCGCGATCCACGGGCCGTCGGGTGCGCGGGGGGTCATCGCGAAGGCGACGTGGGCGTCTCCCGAGAGCGCGCTCGCCGGATCGTCGAGACAGCTCACCTTCCAAAAAATCTTCGGGTAGAGCCCCATGACGAGCTCGAGGCACAAGGCAATCAGTCCTGGGGGAAGCCCGAGCGGAATGGCGACGCGCACCTCTCCGTTCGGCTCGGTGCCGGCAGCACGCACCAAGTCCGAGAGCGACTGCACCTCGTTCAAGAGGCCGCGCGCCTTTTCCACCAGCACGGTCCCGGCTCCGGTGAGCACGGCCCCCTGATGGTTGCGCTCGAGCAGCTTGACCCCGAGGCGTGCCTCGAGCTCGTTCAATCGCCGCCGAAGGGTGGCAATCGGAAACCTGAGCGACTTGGACGCGGCGGCCAGTGAGCCACGATCCACGACGGAAACGAACACCCGTAGCTCGTCGAGATCCATGACGTTACGACGGAGGCTACCGCACGCACTCGGATCTGTCGCGCCTGCCTCGACCGAGCGCGTCGAGGGGCTGCCGGGGGTCGTCAGAGACACTCAGGTTTCGGGACGTGTTTCCCGTTTCCGTCGAGCTTATAGGGTGGTGTGCAGTTCGGCGCCGGCGGTGGGCTCACCGCGATCGAGGGCACGCTGGCGACCGGCTTGGGCTTCTCGCTCGCCAAAGGAGCCACGGTAGGCCCGGGTGGTTTCACCTTGGTCCCTCGCGCCGTGGCGCTCGCCGCGCCCGAAGGCACGGCCCCCGCGGCGCCTATCGGCTCGTTCCCGACTGCCGCAGTCTGGCTCTCGGGAGGACGAGAGGACGGCCCCGGCGCGAGCTCGTACGCCGCGCTCGACGAGCCTCGCAGCGCCGCAGCGCCGAGCTCCGAGCCAGCGAGTCCCGAGGCGCTGCCTGCAGGCTGAGGGCTGGTCGGACCGCGCGAGAGCGACACGGCCGCGATGACCACGAGACTGGTGAGGCCGACCGCCAGCGAAGCGAGGAGCACCTTTCGCCCGCCCGGCGCCGGAGAGGACGTCTCGGGCGACGAGCTCGACAACGACGTATCCACCGGCTCGAGCGTGGAGGCGCGATCGGGCCACATGGCGAGCGTGCGCGATGGCCCCGTGCTCTCCTCCGGTACGCTGTCCTTCGGGGATGAAGCCGGCACCGGCAAGGTGGGCGACGAAGCGCCCTCTCGCGCGGGAAGCGCGCTCTCGATCGAGGTGAGCGATACGCGCGAGGCCTCGGTCCCGTAGGGCGCGAGCGCGAGGGCCAAATCGGTCACCGTGGGGTAGCGTTGCTCCCGGTCCTTTTCGAGCGCGCGCAAGAGCACCTTCTCGAGCCCCTCCGGCGCGAGCGGCAAGAGCGCACGCAGGCGCACCGGCTCCGAGTCAAGCACCATGACCAAGAGCTGCGGCAATGTCTCGGCAACGAACGGGTAATTCTGCGTCAACATTTGAAACAGAATGACCCCCAGCGACCACACGTCGCCGCGTCCGTCCACTTCGCCCGGCGTGCGTAGCTGCTCGGGCGACATGTACAGCGGCGAACCGAGCACGCCCGCTGTCGCCGTGTGGGTACGGCTGGTCTCGTCGCCGATGAGCTTGGAAATGCCGAAGTCGAGCACCTTCACGCAAGGCGCGCCGCTCCTCCGCCGCGTGAGAAACAGGTTCGCCGGCTTGAGATCCCGATGCACGATGCCCACGGCGTGCGCCTCGGCCACCGCCTCGATGACCTGCAGTAGAAGGTCTACCGCCCCCGGAACGTCGAGCGGCGCGCGCGCCACGACCGCCTCCAGGTCTTCGCCCTTCAAAAGCTCCATGACCATGTACGGCTCACCCGTGGGCAGCCGTCCCACGTCGTTCACGCGCACCACGTGCTCGCTCGCGATTTGCGCGGCAGCACGGGCCTCGCGCATGAACCGCCGGACCATGTCGTCGTTCGCAGCGTACTCGCCCAAGATCATCTTGATGGCCACGAGCTCACCGAGCTCGAGGTGGCGCGCCGCCACCACGTAGCCCATCCCACCACGGCCGAGCTCACGCTCGACACGGTATTTACCGAGTAGCACCTCGCCGACGCGAACGCCTCGTCGGGACGTCGACGCCGACGTCACCTCGGGCGAAGCATCGGCTTCGCCGGAGGAGCTCATGGCGTCCTCGCACAGCGGCCGCCCACGTACGGGTAGCCGTTGCGAGCGGTCTCTTGATTGCGACGGGCACCTTGCATCAACGGGAAGTCCCCATTGAAATGACCGCCACGCATGATTCGAACCACCGGACTTCCGCTCGGCAAGCTCGCACAATTGATGCAGGTATCGTAAGGCGCCGGTGTCGCGTCGAGTACCCACTCGTTCACGTTGCCGCCGAGGTCGTACTGCCCATAGGCGCCGACTCCCGCCGCGATGGCGCCCACCGGAGCGACGTTCGTCGGGCCGGAACACGTACCGGTACCGTTGAAGTAGCAGCCCCAGGCGCCGAGATCGGCGTTGGCCCCCGGCTGGACACCCCCTGCCCAGGGATAGAGCCGCGTGCCTCCCGCCGTAGCGGCCAATTGCCACTCGGCCTCGGTCGGCAGAAAGCCCCCGTCCCAGATGCAAAAGGCGTACATGGCATACCACGACACGCAGTTCTGCGGACGCTTCTCGTTGGGCCCGGGGGCCGTGGTCGAGGTGGACAATGCTCCTCCGCAGGCCAGGGCCTCGGCCCATTGCACCGAAGTTTGGGGAAGGAACGCGTTCCAATCGAGGGCATTCCAGCCCACTTCGGAGCCGCCGTTCAATCCGTTCGTCAGGTGCGAGTGTCGCCCCGAGGCCGCCGCCGGGCGGTAACCTGCGAGCGCGGCGGCGACGAACTTACGGAACCGCCCGACGGTCACCTCGTAGTCGTCGAGGCGGAACGTGGCGACCGTGGCCGGATCACCGGGCGACGAACGATCGTACGTCTTGCCGATCACGAGCGAGCTCGCGCAGCAGCTCCCGGTACCCGATGCACCGCAATTGGCGACTCCGTCTCCGGGTCCTACGCAGCTCGCTGGACCGCAAACATTGACACCTCCACTGCCGCACACGGCTCCGTCTTTGCACGTATCCGGGCAGACCACCGGATTGCCACAATCGTCGACGGCTGGACCGCACGACTTCGAGGCACACGTGACCGAGAGCGCCTGCGGGGTACACGCAGCGTCCGGCTTGGGCGGAGGCGTCGCGTCTCCGGCGTCTTCCGAGGGTCGTGCGTCGAGGAGGGCCTGGGCTTCGGGGGTGGAGGCATCCCCGGTCGGACCGTCAGCTGTTCGTTCGGTGAGACTTCCAATCACGGCATTGCAGCCGGCGAGGAGACCGAACCCCAAGAGGGACGAAACAAAAAGACGAGACGTAAAGACCTTCATCGAAACGACCCTCCGACGAACAAGCCACTTCCATTGGGGGTGGCGACCGGCGTCACCCGAAGATCTCCCAGGCCCGCGCGCTCCGGGCCCTTGTTCGGACCGAACACGAGCAGCGCGAGTCCGCTCGCGACGAGCACCGAACCGGCCACGAAACCAACGGTCGAGCCGAGCGCTGCCCCGTCGATTCCCGAGGTCGTACCAGGGTCGCATACATTGGAGGCATCGCAGTTGGCGCTGCTCTTCTTGCCGAGTGCGACCAGACCAAACACGGTGCCCACGCCCAATCCGACAACCCCCGCGCCCAGGGAAATGAAGCCTGTGGTGCGCCAGGGGCTGGACGCCGCCGGTGTCGCCCCGGGCGACGCCGCCTCTTTGGCGGGCCCGGCAGGCTTCGCCGCATTGGCGGGTTTCGTAGGCTCGAAGACCGCTTTGATGGACACGGCCTGTTGGCCTTCTTGGATCATCTTGAGCACGACGACCTTCGAGCCGTCTCGCGCCACGAAGGTGAGCTGGTGCGGGCCCGGGTCCAGCGCGATGGCGCGCCCCGTCGCTCCTTCCGCAATCGGCCGGCCGCTCTCGTCGAGCACCTTGACCAAGTCGACGATCTCGCCGCGCTCGTTCTCTGCCGTAAGCACGATGGTGGGCTGACGGCGGTCGAGCTCATCGAGCCACTTGGTGCACTCCGCGACCATCCAGTCTTTGCAGGTGGGCTTGGCGCAC
The DNA here is from genome assembly GCA_965225775.1 of Polyangiaceae bacterium. GTDB lineage: Bacteria > Myxococcota_A > Polyangia > Polyangiales > Polyangiaceae > JAAFHV01. Next base: position 2,532,469 of record OZ245328.1, read on the forward strand.
ATGACGAGCTGCTCGCGCGCTCGCAAGAACTCCCCCTTGTTGCGTAGGTCTTGGCCGGTCTCGTAGGCGGACACGCACGCGGTTTTGTCGTCTGCCCGCGCGGTCCCGACCGTCACGAACGAGAGCGCCAGCGCCGCCGGAAAAATCATCGTCCCGGCCGGCAGCCTCGAACGACGAGGGACTTGGGGTGCCCCCGCGTGCGCGGGAGCTCGTGAACACCTGGTGGTCATACCATCCTCCTCGAGCGTGAATCTCGGGCTGCGCTCGCTCGTCTCGACGAGGGCGCTTTCCCATGGAAAACACGGTAAAGCGCGCGCGCACCTCGGCATAGATCACAGATGATCGGGCCCCGATCCGTTCTTGAGAGGGCCCCGGACTCCCCCTCGAGCGCTCCGCCGTCCGCCCTGCCAATCGATAGTCCCAAAACAAGCCACGAAAGCCGCGTTAGCGTGTGGGCACGTCGAGGTGTTTCCCCCTTCGCTCCAGGCGAAAGGCGGTTCAGAATGATCGATCATGACCGATCCGGACCCACGCCGAGAGGCCGCACGCGAAGCGAACGCCCGAGGCACCGCCTTGGCCGACCTGGGCCGCTACGCGGAGGCGATGGCGCACTACGAGCGCGCCATCGAGCTCCAGCCGGATCGCTACGCGGCCTACGCGAACTTGGGCATCGCCTGCAAACACCTGGGCGATTTTCCGCGCTCGCTCTCGGCGTCGCTGCGGGCGCTCGAGCTCGACCCGGAGCGCGCCGGCAGTGGCGTGCTCTGGAACGTGGGCATCGCCGCCACCGCGCTCGCCGACTGGCCGCGGGCGCGCGAGGCCTGGTCCAAGGTGGGAATCGTGGTTCCCCCGGGCGAGGGCCCACTCGACATGGACATCGGCTCGACCCCCATTCGTGTCGGCCCTGGCCCGAGCGGCACCAAGAACGAAGTCGTGTGGTGCCATCGCATCGATCCGGTGCGGGCGCGTATCGAGAGCATCCCCACCCCCGAGTCGGGCCGTCGCTTCGGTGACTTGCTCCTGCACGACGGTGAGCCCACCGGCAAACGGCGCGTGGGAGGACCGAGCGGTGCCGAGGTCTCCGTGTTCGACGAGCTCGCCGTGCTCGAGCCCTCGCCCTACCGCACGTTCGTGCTCGATCTGGTGGCCCCGGGACCGGACGACCTCGACGCGCTCTACCGCACCTTCGCGGACACGCCGCACGCCGCGCTGGAGGACTTCACCGCCAGTCTGAACGTGATGTGCGCGGCCTGCAGCCGAGGGCTCCCGCACGAGGAGCACGAAGACGCGCAGACGCCGTGGAGCCCGAAGAGGCGGGTGGCCATCGCCACGCTCGATCCGGGCGTGTTCGCGCACCTCGCGTGCTGGGTCTCCGAAGGTCCCGGCCGCGCCGCCTCCCCGCCGATGGCGATGTGAGGCGAAGCGAGACGAAGTGATGTGAGGCGAAGCGAACGGGGCGAGAGCCGGCGCGATCGACACGCTCGGAGGTCCGGTCTACCGTCGCAGCATGACCGAACCGGCCACGCACACCCGCATCACAGTCGACTGCGAGCCCGAGCACCCCGGCTACGTCGCCGCGTACCTCCGCATCGCGGGCGACGAGTGCGCCTTCATCGAGTGCTACACGAACGCGGCCGTGCCGCACTTGCTCGCGGCCCTCACGGCGGCAGGAAAGAGCCCCGAGAGCGTCAAGTACGTGGTCGTGACCCACGCCCACCTCGACCACGCGGGCGGAGCGAGCGCGCTCATGAAGGCCTGCCCGAAGGCCACGTTGCTCGCCCATCCGCGCGCGGCACGCCACCTCATCGACCCGTCCAAGCTCGTGGCGAGCGCCACCCAGGTCTATGGCGAGGACTTTTTCAAGGCCACCTACGGCACCATCGAGCCCATTCCCGAGTCGCGCGTGCGCGCGCTCGAGGACGGCGAGTCGTTCACCTTGGGAGACGCCACGCTCACCGTGCATCACACGGCAGGCCACGCGAAGCATCACTTCGTGGTGCACGATCCGGCCACCGGCACCGTCTTCACCGGCGACACCTTCGGCCTCGTCTACCCGCGCCTTCAGCGTGGAAAAACGTTCGCCATCGCCTCCACGAGCCCCACCGATTTCGACGCGAAAGAAGCCTACGCGAGCCTCGATCGCGTGCTTCAGCTCGGCGAAAAGACCGTGTGTCCCACGCACTTCGGCGAGGTGTCCGACGTGGCCGAGATGGGCCGCCAGGTGCGCGCGTGGATCGCCCGCGCCGACGCGTGGGTCGAAGACGCCGTGCGCGCCGATGCGAGCGCCGAAGAGACCCTCCGTACGCTCGAGCGACTCGGCCGCGAGGCCGTCGAGACCGCCGCGAGCGAGGTCGGGCTCATGCTCGACGACGCCGATCGCAAGTCGCTCGAGCTCGACATCACCTTGAACGCCCAAGGCCTGGCGTTCGTGGTCGAGAAGAGGAGAAAGGCCGCCAAGAGCTGAGACTCGCGCGTCCACGAAGGGCGCGCGGTCGAGCCGAGCGCGTCCACGAAGGGCGCGCGGTCGAGCCGAGCGCTTCCCGAAGAGCGCGCGCTCGAGGTCAGTCGTCGAGCGGCAGGGTGATCTTGCGCCGTCGAATGCGGCGTGGGCTCCCGACCTGTTCGTCGAGCGGCCAGGCCCCCGAGACCCACCACTGGAGACGAAGCGAGTCGTCCGGCGGTGAACAGCGGCGATTCGCGGCCAGGTCGAGGTCGAAGTCACGGGGCGTGGAGGTCCAATCGACGAGGTTCATGGTGCGCCCTTTCGCACGCCCCGTGCCGCGCCTCGGACCTCCGCCAACCCATGGAGATTCCTCGGATCTCGATCGCATCCCTGGTGCTCCGAGCCTGTCCCGGACGAAAATCCCCCTGTCCCGGGCCAGCCCCCGGCCGAAGCCCGTGTCGAGGACGGAGCTTGCCGAACGATCCGCCGGACCTCATCCTGCGTAAGCTCGAGACGAAGAGGGAGAACTCAGGAATGAAGAAGCTCGCCATCGGGGCCGTCGTGGTCACCGTCCTCGCAGGACTGGTCGCTTGCTCGTCGAGCAGCACGGTCGACCCCGCCTCCGGCTCCGGCACGAGCCCGGGCACGTCCACCGGCACCGGCCAGAGCCCCTCGCCCACGCCGAGCACCACCAGCACCACCAAGCCGGTCACGCCCGGCACGCCGGTGACGCCGCAAGCGTGCGATCCGCCCGCCAAGCCGGGCGAGCTCTACGAGCTCTCAGCCACCACGCTCGTCTTGAACCAGCAAGTGTCGATGTGCGACTACCGCGGCAAGGTCGCGCTCTTCGTGAACGTCGCTTCGTACTGCGGAAACACGCCGCAGTACGCGGGCCTTCAGAATCTCTACCGCGACTACGGCGCGCAAGGCTTCGTCGTCTTGGGTTTCCCCAGCAATCAGTTCGGTCAGCAAGAGCCGGGGACCAGCCAAGACATCAGAGACTTCTGCGAGAAGACCTATCAAGTCGAATTTCCCATGTTCGAGAAGGTCGACGTGAACGGCCCGAACACGCACCCCATCTACAACTGGCTGAAGGCGCAGCCCGGCGTCGGTGGCGACATCGAGTGGAACTTCGCCAAGTTCTTGGTCGGACGTGACGGCAAGGTCATCAAGCGCTTCGGCGACACGGTCGATCCCGAGTCGGTCCCGGTGGTCGACGCCATCAAGGCCGCCATCGCCGCAAAATAGCCGCGCACGCTGCTCGTCGGAAAGCGAACGGCCCGGGTCTCGAGAGAGACTCGGGCCGAGCTGTTTCGACGGTCGCGGGTTCGTGGCGGCGCTTACGAGACGCGAGACGCGAGACTCACGCGCGATCTTCGGCGGGCAGCGGGATGCGACGCGCGTCCATCCAGAGGCCGTCGAGGTCGTAGAGCGAGCGAGAGTCTTCTTGGAAGACGTGCACCACCACGTCGCCGAAGTCCATGAGCACCCACACGGCGTGCGGCAGGCCTTCGACCGAGAGTGCGCGCTTGCCCTTGCGGCGGAGCGCGTCTTCGATGCCTTGCGCGAGCGCGGCCACCTGGCGATCGCTCTTGCCGGACATCAGAACGAGGAAGTCGGCGTAGTCGACCTTGCCGGCCACATCGAGGATCTCGAGGGCGTGCGCCTTCTTGTCGAGCGCGGCGACGGCGATGGCCACCGCCACCTCGCGCGCGGCGTCGCTCGCGGCCGAGGTCTGGACCACGGGAGCGGCAGGACGTGCACGTCGGCTCTTCGGAGCGACCTCGGCGAGGGCTTCGACCTCCGCTTTCCCGCGCGCGGCCGAGAGGGTCCGCGTGGTGCGCTTCTTCGGAACCGCAGACGCCGCCCCGTGCGACCCGTGCGAAGAACGGAGCTTGGGGCGCTCGGTCTTCGGCTTGGGCACGCTCTCTTTGCGAGGGCGAGCAGCGGTATCCGCGGTCTTCGTGGTCTTTTTCGTGGAAGCCAAGAAACTCTCCTTTGGGCCCGAGCGCATGTCCCCAACCCGGAGAGGCTGGGGGGCACGGTTTCGAGCGTGCGATCCTGAGCGAGAAGGTCCGTCCCCGTCAACGTGGATCGTGGCGGACTCCCGTATCCCGTCGTTTTCGTTTCGTCGACCTTTGCGTGGTCGGACGTCAGCCCGAGCGAACCAGGCCGTCCCCCTCGAGCACCCACTTCATGGTGGTGAGCGACTCGAGCCCCATCGGACCGCGCCAGTGTAGACGACTGGTCGCGATGCCGATCTCGGCGCCCAACCCCATCTGTCCGCCGTCGTGGAAGCGCGTGGAAACGTTGACCGCCACGCAGGCCGCGTCCACCTCGGAGCGGAACCGCGCGGCATGGTCGGCATGGCTCGTGACGATGCCTTCGGTGTGTCCGGAGCCGTACTCGGCGATGTGCTCGAGCGCTTGGTCGAGGTCGTCCACCACGCGAACGGCCAGGATTTTGTCGAGGAACTCGGTGCCCCAGTCGCTGGGCTCGGCGGCCTTCATGGCCGGCACGAGCGCGCACGCACGCGAATCGCCCCGCAGCTCGCAGCCTCCTTCGAGCAGCTTCTTCGCGATGGGCGGCAAGAGACGAGCGGCATCGCTCGCATCGACCAAGAGGCACTCGAGCGCGTTGCACACCCCGGGGCGCTGGAGCTTGCCGTTGGTCACGATGGCCGTGGCCTTGTCGAGGTCCGCGCCGCGGTCGAGGAACACGTGGCACACGCCCTTGTAGTGCTGCACCACCGGCACGCGCGAGTGCTCGGTCACGTAACGAATGAGGGCCTCTCCTCCGCGCGGAATGGCAAGATCCACGGTCTCGGTTTGCCGCAGGATTTCCCGGATCGCGTCGCGATCGGTGAAGGGCACGAGCTGCACCGCGTCTTCGGGGAGCTCGGCGGCGCGAAGGCCGGCGGTCACGGCGGCGGCCAGCGCGCGATTGGACGAGAGGGCCTCCGAGCCCCCGCGCAACACGATGGCGTTTCCGGTCTTCACGGTGAGCGCGCTCGCCTCGATGGTCACGTTGGGACGCGCCTCGTACACCATGGCCACCACGCCGATGGGCACGCGCACGCGACGCACGGAGAGACCGTTCGGCCGCACCAGCTCGCTCACCACTTCGCCCACCGGATCGGGCAGCGCGCGAACCTCGTCCACGCTCTTGGCGATGGCGTCCAGGCGCGAATCGTCGAGCCGCAGGCGATCGAGCAGCGCCCCGCGAACGCCCTTCTCTTCGGCTCGCGCCAGGTCTTCGGCGTTGGCGGCCAGGATGCCCGCTCGTCCCTCGCGGATCTTCTCGGCGATCTCGCCGAGGGCGCGGTCCTTTCGGGCGGTCTCGCGCGGCGCGAGGGCACGCGCGGCTTTGCGGGCACGGAGACAGAGAGCGCGGACGTCGTCTTCGAGGGACATGATGCCTCCCTACCGAAGACACCGCCTCGCCGCAAACTCGACGCGCCGAGAGCAGGTCGAAACCCGGCGGGTCGACCGTCTCAGAACCCGAACGCGGCGTGCGCGCCGAAGAGCCCGTAGCCCTTGAGATCCGAGAGGGAATCGGCCCCCGGGCCTGCCAAACCACCGGTCGCGTCGATCCCGATGCGCACGTCGGCCTCTTCGATGGGTGCGAAATACTCGAGTGAAGCGCGCACCGTGCCCACCGCCACAACACCGTTCACGTCGGAGCGCGAGACGTGCAGGATGCCTCCGCCCACCGCCACCACCGGGTGGAACGAGCCCCGTTTGAGGATGTCGAGGGTGAGCTCGCCCACGTAGTGCCCGACCGCATTTCCGGTGGGCGTGGGCACGCCGTTCTTGTCGCCTTCGCCACGAAGCCACGTGGCGCCGATGCGACCGCCCACCACGCCCGCCCCGAATTCGATGCCCAGCCCGAGGCCGACGCCCACGCCCTTTCCGGTGGTCAAAAACGAAGGTCCGAGCGCCAGACGCACGGGAGCTCGGCGGTGATCGTAGCGATCGTAGTCGTGGGACTCGCGGCGCTCCCGGTCGCGCTCGCGAGGCTCGTCGATCGGCACGATGGGCTGCCCTTCGCCGGGCGCGGGCGGCTCCGCAAAACGTGCATCTTGCACGACCACCACCGCGTCGTCGGCTCGTGCTTCACCGGCGAACGAGACCGCGAGACCTGCCGAAATTCCAGCCGAAATGAGAAGAAAGCGCAGCGACCGTCGAACCATGAGGACCTCCGTCCGAGCGCTTCGCCCGGCTCACATCCGGCGCTGCGAACGACCTCGAGCGCGCCGGCCTTACACGAAAGGCGGTCGAAAAAAACCCACGCCCCGACGACGCGACGATTCCCCCGCGGTGGCTCGATTTCGAGTAGACTTGGAGAGTCTTATGGAACGGTCGGGCTTCGTCTTCAGGGGATGGATGCTGCGTGTGGCCCTCTCGGCCTGTGCAGTCTCCATGGGAACGTTCGTCTCGTCGGAGGCTTCGGCTCAGGCACCCGCCGAGTCGCCGGAGCACGCGGAGGCGCAGAAGCACTTCGCCAAAGCGCGCGAGCTCTACGGTCAGGGCAACTACAAAGATGCCCGCGTGGAGCTACTCGAGGCGCGAAAGCTCGACCCGCAGTCGAAAGAGCTCGTCTTCAACTTGGGCGTGGTGAACGAGAAGCTCGTCCTCCTCGACGAGGCCCTCGAGCAGTTCCGCGGCTACCGCGAGATGCCCGACGTCACCGACCAAGAGCGCGCTCGCGCCGAGGCCATCATCCTCCGCCTCGAGGGCGCGAAAAAAGCCCTGGACGAGCAGCGCAAGAACGAAAAGCCGACCGTGGTCGAGCCTCCGCCTCCGCCTCCGAAGCAAGACGAAGGTCCACCGCCCAAGGGCCGCATCGACGCGGCGACCATCACCGCGGCCGGCGTGGGTGTGGTGGGTCTCGGCATCGGCGCGGTGTTCGGCATCAAGGCTTTGGGCGAGAAACCTTCGGGCTTCGTGACCGGCCGTGACGGATCCTACGCCGACCTGCAATCGAAGACCGACTCGGCGCACACCTCGGCCATGGTCTCGGACATCGGGTTCGCCGTGGGCGTGGTCGGCCTCGCCACGGCCGCCGTGCTCTACTTCGTGAGACCCAAGATTCTCCCGCAAAAAGTGGGCATCGCGCCCGTTCTCGGACCGAGCACCGGCGGTGTCATGGTCGTCACGGGGTGGCCATGAGAGCTCGCGTCGGAGTGGTGGTCGCGTTCATGGGCATGCTGGGCGCCGCATTCGGCTGCCAGCTCATCGTCTCGTCCGACGTGCCCGAGTTCGCCTGCGAAGAGGGCGCCGTCGGCGCATGCCCGGCGGGGCTCTCGTGCGTGAGCGGCAAGTGCGTCTCGGCCCAAGCCACGGTCGACCGGGAAGACCCGCCGATTCCGGACGCGGACATGCCGGACACGGTGATCCGCCCGGACGCCCGCCCCGACGCCGCGGACGCCGGCCCTTCGCCTCACGGCGCCGCCTGTCGCCTCGACAAAGAGTGCGCGACCGGTGTCTGCGGCACCGAAGGCCTGCTCGGCCTGGCCGCGCAGACCACCGGCTCGGTCTGCACCTCGCTCTGCTGCACGTCGGCGCAATGCCCGAGCGGCTTCGTGTGCTTGTCTCCGGGCACCGGCGGAAGCTACTGCGTAGCGGCCAGTGTGCTCCCCGAGCGCCAAGTCCCGGTCACCGGCGGCGCCACCCCCGGCACCCTGTGCGGAACCAACGCCGACTGCCGAAGCGGCCTCTGCGGCGACGCGAACGACGGCGGCGCCAAGCGCTGCATCGACAACTGCTGCAAAGCGGCGGACTGCGCCGGAGGCTTCTGCTCGGTCACCACACTGAGTGGAAAGTACACGGGGTTCGTCTGCACCGAGCCGAAGGGCACGCTGAACCCGGGAACGACGTGCGCAGCCGACACGTCGTGCAAGTCGAACCTCTGCTACCCGAACGACGTCCCCCGCGCTTGCCGCCAGCGCTGCTGCAGCAACACCCAGTGCGGTGCCGGAAACGCGTGCATCTGGGACAACCCGGGCGCAGCTGGCGTGCTCAACTTCTGCACGCCCGTCGGCACGCGCAAAGCCGCCGGCGAGACGTGCATCGACTACGCCGACTGCGCGAGCACCCAGTGCGAACCGGAAGCCAACGGTCAGCCCGACGGATCGGTCGCCAAGAAGGTCTGCCGCGATCTCTGCTGCGTCGACGGCGATTGTCCGTCCACGCAGCGCTGCGTCGCTGCGCCGGACCAGCCGCGTGTGCTCCGCTGCGTCCCGAAGTGACCGTTCGACCGTCGACCCCTGCTCGAAAGGCACGCTCATGAGCGCGACCGCTACCTCGTCACGCGCGCCGTTTCGCGCGCACTTGGCTTGTTTTTCCGGCTGCGCGGGGCAGCACCCGCTCTCCCTTCCGGAGCCTCGCTGCCCCACGTGCGGTGGGCTGCTCGCGGTGGTCCACGACGAGGAAGCCCTCGCGACGCGCTCCGCGACCGACTGGAAGACCCTTTTCGATCAGCGCGGTGGTCGCGCCCTCGGCCTCGACGGGTCGGGGGTGTGGAGCTTCCGCGAGTGGGTGCTTCCAGAGGTCGCGGAAGCGAACGTGGTCACGCTGGGCGAAGGCAAGAGCCCGCTCGTGCACGCGAAGCGCTACGGAAAAGACCTCGATCTCGAGCGCCTCTACGTGAAGCAGTGCGGAACCTCGCACACCGGCTCGTTCAAAGACCTCGGCATGACCGCGCTCGTGAGCGCCGTCGCCGATGCCCACGCCAAGGGAACGCTGGCGTCGCGAACGCTCGCCTGCGCGAGCACGGGGGACACCTCCGCGGCACTCGCAGCGTACGGCGCGGCGGCCGGCATCCCCGTGGTGGTGCTTTTGCCCAAGGGCAAAGTGTCCACCGCTCAGCTCGTGCAACCGCTCGCGCACGGCGCCAAGGTGCTCGCGCTCGACACCGACTTCGACGGCTGCATGAGCCTCGTGAAAGAGCTCTCGCAGCGCGGTCTCGTCTACCTCGCCAACAGCATGAACCCCCTGCGCATCGAGGGGCAGAAGACCGTGGCCCTCGAGATCGCACGCCAGCTCGACTGGGACGTGCCCGACTGGGTGGTGCTCCCGAGCGGCAATTTGGGCAACGCCTCGGCGCTGCATGCCGGCTTCTCACTGCTCGTGCGTCTCGGCCTCGCCACGCGTTTGCCGCGCCTCTGCGTCGCCCAGGCCGAAGCCGCGAACCCGCTCGTGCGGGCGTTCCGCGAGGGAAAAACCACCGTGACGTCGATGACCGCGGGCGAGACCTTGGCGTCGGCCATTCGCATCGGAGCGCCGGTGAGCGCCCCTCGCGCCATGGTGGCCATGGCGGCCATGAACGGCGTCGCCGAAGACGCTTCCGAAGCCGAGCTCGCACGAGAAGCGGACGTGGCCGATCGCGCCGGGCTCTACGTGTGCCCGCACACCGCCGTCGCGCTCGCGTGCGTGCGAAAGCTCCGTGCGAAGGCCCTGATTTCACGCGACGAGCGCGTGGTCGTGGTGTCCACCGCGAGCGGCCTCAAGTTCACCGAGATGAAGGTCGCCACCCACGAAAATACGCTTCCCGAGGGCGTACGCATCGCTCGGCCCAATCGTCCGGTCGAGCTCCCCGCCACGATCGACGCGGTAGTGCGCGCCCTCGAGAGCTGAAAGGTCCGGACGCGCTCCCGCTTCAGGGCGCGAGGTCGAAGTCTTTGGGGATCTCGTCGGCCTTCACGCAGCCGCGTTCGACCAAGAGGCGCAGCGTTCGCACGGCTCCGACGCGCACTTCACGGGCCGGTTTTCCGTCCTTGGCCACGGCGAGCAGTTTCGTGCATCCCTCACGCATCTCTTCGGCGTCCTCGGGATCGTTCTGATCGCGCCCGCGCGCGGCGAGCGCGGTAGCCGAGAGTGCCGCTTCTTTCGCGAGGTCCGGGTCTTCCGAGGCACAGGCATCTGCGAGCCACGGCAGGCCCGCGAGCCCTCGTGTGTGGGCCATGGCGCGGGCCGCGAGCAGGCGCGTCGGTTTGTCCGTCGCGTGCTCGGCTAGGCCCGCGGGCCCTTCGGTCGAGGCGAGCCGCATCAGGTCTTCTTCGGTCGCGTCAGGCCCTTGCGCACGACCCCACAGCTCGGACGGCCCTTCCGGCGCGCCGGCCTCCCCCGCGTCCGCACCGAGTGCGAGCCTGGACGAAGAAGCCGGCGTGGATGTGTCCGGAGCGTTGGCCGAAGGCGACGTGCGACCGCACGCGACGATGCAGGCCGCCACCACGAAGTGTGCGCGCGCACGAACCATGGGCGAGCTTCGAAGGAAGCTCACCCCACGACTCGCGAGCTCGAGCGCCCGCTTCCACGCGGCGGCCAGCGCGGGCTTCACCGGGTCTGGAAGAGCTCGAGCGTGCGCTTGCCGGCCTTGGTGTCTTCGGCAAGCTTCTGGTTGAAGGCCTCGACCTCACGGTTGATGTGCATCGAGCAGAACTTCGGACCGCACATCGAGCAGAACTCGGCGGTCTTGAAGTACTCGTCCGGGAGGGTGGCGTCGTGCATCGACTGCGCGGTCTCGGGGTCGAGCGAGAGACGGAACTGCTCTTTCCAGTCGAACGCGTAGCGCGCGCGCGAGAGGGCGTCGTCACGGTCGCGTGCACCGGGACGGTGGCGGGCCACGTCGGCGGCGTGAGCGGCGATTTTATAGGCGATGAGGCCCTGGCGAACGTCGTCCTCGTCGGGCAGACCGAGGTGCTCCTTGGGCGTCACGTAGCAGAGCATGGCCGCGCCGGCGGTACCGGCCATGGTCGCGCCGATCGCGCTCGTGATGTGGTCGTAGCCGGGGGCGATGTCGGTGACGAGCGGCCCGAGCACGTAGAAGGGAGCCTCGTGGCAGAGCTCCATCTCCTTCTTCACGTTCATCTCGATCTGGTCGAAGGGCACGTGGCCGGGGCCTTCGATCATGACCTGCACGTCTTTTTCCCAGGCGCGCTTGGTGAGCTCACCCAAGGTCTTGAGCTCGGCGAACTGCGCGGCGTCGCTCGCGTCCGCGAGGCAGCCGGGGCGCAGGCCGTCGCCGGCCGAGATGGTCACGTCGTACTTGGCGCAGATCTCGAGGACCTTGTCCCAGTGCGTGTAGAAAGGGTTCTGCTTGTGGTGCTCGAGCATCCACTGCGCCATGATCGAACCACCGCGCGACACGATGCCGGTGATGCGGTCCTTGACGAGCGGGAGGAACTCGACGAGTACGCCGGCGTGGATGGTGAAGTAGTCGACGCCCTGCTTCGCCTGGTGCTCGAGCATGTCGATGAGGTCGTCGGCGGTGAGCTGCTTCACGCTCTTGCGCGCCTGGAGCGCCTGGTAAATGGGCACGGTGCCGAGCGGGATCTTCGAGCTTGCGATGAGCGTGCGGCGGATGCCGTCGATGTCGCCGCCGGTGGAGAGGTCCATCACCGTGTCCGCGCCGTACTTCATGCACACGGCGAGCTTCTTCAGCTCACCGTCGGCGTTGCCGGTCACGGCGCTGTTGCCGATGTTCGCGTTCACCTTGCACGAGAGGGCGATGCCGATGCCCATGGGCTCGAGGTTTTCGTGCTCCACGTTCGCCGGGATCACGAGCCTTCCGCGGGCCACTTCCGCACGCACGAGCTCGGGCTGCACCTTCTCGCGCTCGGCCACGAAGAGCATCTCCTCGGTGACGAGGCCCTTGCGGGCGTAGTGCATCTGCGTGACGTTCGACTGTCCTTTGCGGGGGGCGACCCAGTTGGCTCTCATGGGGCACGGTCTTAGGCCGGAGCGTGCGGCGGGGCAAGGGCACTCTCGCGGGCGAGAATGTGTGCAAGATCGTGGAAGAAATGCGCTCCGCGGAGCTTCGGGTCCGCGCGCCCAGGTCGTATGCTGATGCCATGGCTACGCCGCGGATCGTCCACTACCGCACGAACGCCGCCCCCGATCTCGGCCTTTCGCTCGGCAAGAAGCCCGGACCCGCCATCGCCAAGCACCGCGTGGTGCCCGGGTACGCGGTCTGTTTCCTCGGCGTGACGGGCATCTTGTGGGCCTTCGCGTGGTCCATGCCCGAGTCGACGCACCAGATCCTGCTCGCGTCGCCGCTGTTCAGCGCGGTCTACACGCTCTCGGTGCTCGGCCTGATCGGCTTCGCCACCCTCGTGTTCCTCCGCGTCACGCTGCTCGCCGGGCAGAGCCCCGTGCTCCGCATCGAGAGCGATCGCCTGCGCCTCGGCCGACCCGAAGGCAATCTCGACGTGGACGTGCGCCAAGTCCGCACCGAGTCCCTCCGCGTGGGCACCGAGCAAGGCGAGCGAACCGGCGTGGTGCTGCATTTCCCCAACGGCGAGCACGTGCGCATCGTCGCCTCCACCGAGGGCGAGCGCATCGAGCACGACGACCCTTGGGACTACACGGTCGACGCCGACGAGCTCGTCGAGCTCTCACGCCGCCTCGGACGCAGGGCCGAGACCTGATCCATCCGCGAGTCTTCCCGTGAACGAAGCCCTCCGTCCGCGACGGGGCAAAGACCACCTGCTGCGCGTGCTCGGTGGCCTGACCGGTCTCGCGCTCACAGGATGGACCCTCGTTCGCATCGATCCGGTCGAGCTCTTCCGCACCGCGCGTCCTGCCCTCGCGGTGATCCCGCTCTGCCTCGCGTGCGAGCTCGCCAAGATCGCGTGCGAGACGTTCGCCACGCGTCACGCGCTCGGCCCTTGGGCGAAGAAGGTCCCCTTGGGAAAGCTCTATCGGATTCACCTGATCACGTACGGAGTGGGTCAGGTTTTTCCCATGCCGCGCCCCGCAGCCGAGGCCACCAAAGCCGCGTTGTTGGCGCCCCACGGAGTGCCGTACACGGCGTCCACCTCGTCCGGGACCACGCTCCAGTCGGCCACGTTCCTCGCGATGGCGTTGCTCTCGACCGTCTCGGCGGTCTTCGTCGTGGACGCGCCGGGTCTGCCGCTGCGCGCGCTGCTCGTCGCCAACGCGGTCATGCTCGCCCTCCTCGGCGTGGGCGCGCGCGCGCTGGTGCGATCCGACGGGGCCATGCGCGCCCTCGGACGTCGCTTCCCTCGCCTCGCCGCGCCTCTGCTCGAGGTTCGCGAAGAGGCCTCGCGTGGCCCGCTCGTCTCCCCGTGGCCGAGTCTGCTGCTCACGATCGGGAACCTCTTCAACGTGCTCGAGCTCGCCATCGCCGCGCATGCCATGTCCGCCCTGCCCTCGCCGTTCGCGGCCTTCGCGGCGTTCGGCGCGCAGCTCGTCTCCGGCACGGTGGCCGTGTTCGTGCCCGGGCAAATGGGCGCACGCGAGGCGGCCTTCGCGCTCGCCTCCGGCGCGTTGGGCACCACCGAGGTGCGCGCCGCGGCCATCTCCGCGTTCACGCACCTGGTTCAGCTCGGGCTCGCGCTGGTCGGCTTTTTGCTGCTCTTTTCGCTTCGAAGGCCGCGAGACTCGAGCACCTCGAGCGACTCGAGCGAAGACTCGCTCAATCGAGCAGCGCCACGAAGCGAAGCGGCTCGGCCACGTTCTTGACCGGCATGCTCGAAGCCTCTCCGAAGCGCAGATCGGGCGCCGGCGCGAGCCGTTTGGCCGCGCTCTCCATCACGAGGATCTGGTCCCGCGTGGCGCAACCCTGGAGGCGCGCGGTGTTGTTCATGCCGCTCGAAAAGCCGGTAAAATTCGCGTTCGGACCGAACTGCCCCACGAAGAGGGGCGCGAGGTTCACGCCGGTGGAGACGCCAATCCCGCCCTCACGCAAGTGCGCGAGTCCCGGCTCGTCCGGGAGGGCACGAGTCATGGTGCGGATGTCGCGCGCGCAGCGAATGCCCGCCGCGAGGCGCTCTTCGGGCGTGGTGTCGTAGAAGGGAGGTCCGAACAGCGCGATGATGCAGTCGCCGACCATCTTGTCGAACACGCCGCCGTGCTTCCACACGAGGTCGACCGCGCGCTCGCTCCACAGCTCGACGAGCTCGGCGACCTTGGCCGGGGTCTTCAAGACCTGCTCGGAAATGCGCGTAAATCCTGCAATATCCATGTACACCATGGCCACCTCCGCTTCGCGTGGCGAGAGGAAGGTCTGCGTGTAGTCGTCGGATTGGAGGAGCCGCGCGACGTCGTCGGGGCGGAACGAGTTGGCGAGCGCGCGCCACTCCTTGTTGAAGTCCACCACGCGCTGACGAATGAAGCCCGCGAAGCTCGCGATGAGCTCTCGGTCGTAGGTGTTGAACGCGCCGTTCTTGGACGTGGCCACCACCTTGCCCACCAGCACGCTGTTGGTGATGCCATTGATGAGCACTTCCTCTTGGGCACCGCGAATGCCGAAGCGCTCGAGGAGCGCGTGAGACTCTCCGCGGAGGAACGCGTGCCCGAGATCACGAAGCTCCGCGCCCTCGGCGCCCATCGATTTCTGGGTGTCGAGCACAGCCTTCGTGCCCTCGAAGAGGCGAACTTGGAGGGTGCTCTTCTCGGCGCCTTGTTCGGCCGTGTAAACGAGCACCATGCGATCGAGCGGGACCATCCGGCCCAAGATCTCGACCGCGCTCGCGAGGCCTTCCCCGAGCACGCGATGACGGAGGGCGTTGCCCACTTCCATCATCAGGAGGTGCTTCTCGCGCGACGCGCGAATCGCGAAGAGGTGATTGTCCAAGACCTCCGCCAAAAGGTCCACGCTCGCCTCGACTTGTTCGAGATCCGCGTCTCGTGGAACCGCCACCCCGACGCGACCGAACCAAGCGCCCGCCACGTCGAGCGGCTGCGCGACGACCCAGCCCGCATCGGCCTCGATGCGCACGTTCTCGCGCGACGCCTCACTCGTTCGAGAGAGCACCTCGTCCACCCGAGGAAAGCTCGCTCCCTCCGGATGGACGAACCTCTGGAGCGTCAGGTCTTCGCCGTAGGTCTCGAAGAGGAGCGCCGTCGCGCCGAGTCGCTCGCGCACCGGAGGAAGCACGCGCGACAAGAGCTCGGGCAAGCTCTGACGTTCCACGAGCGCCACCTCGAGGGCGTCGTCGACGACAGTGCGGAGAGCGAGGAGCGCGGCGAGGTCGGGGGCGGTCATGACACGGCGATGATGCCATGAATCCCGTCCGTCCGCGGTGCTCGGGTTCGCGGCCCGAGACTTCCCTTTCGAGTCGCTGCCGGCCCGAATTCCGCCGCTGGCCGTCCCGGGCCCCGCCCCGCGCCCGAGCGCGCAGGCGAGTCGGAACGAAACGCAAGGATGCCGGGCCAAAGCCCGGTCGATGTCCGCACGACTTGGCGGATCCTGAGCTACCTTTCGAGGGGCGTCCCTATTTTGCCATGAGCCAAGAGCACCGCGCCCTCGCCCGATTCTTGTCCGTCTGGGGACGGATCTGGGCGCGCGTCGAGTCTCGGTTCGAGGCCCTTCGTCTCGCCTGGCGCAAGCGGAAGAGGCGGCTCGGGGCCGAGGCGCGCATCGTGACCGCCGAGGTGCGCCAGCTCGGCGCGCAGCTGTGGGACAAGGTCGACGACCTTCCTTTCGTGCCCGACTCCTTCAAGCTCACCCCGATTCGCACGCAATTTTACGGGCACGGCGCGTTCATGGGCGCCTCTCCGGCGCTGCTCGCGGACCCTCGCTGGCGCCGCATCCTCGCGTTTCTCATGCCCGACGTGTTCGAGCAGGTGCGAGCGGCACTCGAAGCCGGAGCAGGCCCGACGCGCATCATGCCCATGCTGGAGAACAACCCCGTACTCGCGGCCTTCGGCGTCCTACGTGGCGCCGAGGCGTGCGGACTCGACGGCGAAGAAGAGAGCCCGCACCACCTCTGCGGCATCGAGTGGGATCTCTTCGTCGACTCGGACCTCTTCCCGGTCTGGGAGCGCTCACGAAACGACCCGGAGGCCATGCGCGCGGTCATGGAGCGCATGATCGACACCTCGGTGATCGCCCACGCCACCGCGGCGGACACGCTGCAAGAGGCCATGGGCATCTGCCAGTACCGCGACGTGCGCAAGACGCCGAAGACCGGCCTCGGCGGCGTGGAAATGGACTCCTGGCTCGACCTCTTCGGTCGCGCGCTCGAGCTTTCCCGCGCCGAAAACCTGGGCGAAGCCATCCGCGCCATGGAGAACGACCCGCGCTCGGACTCCGAAGAAGAGTGTATGCGCCACACGTTCGCACCGCCCTGGTCCGTGAAGCGCGCGGTCGAGGTGCACCGCGAGGTCACGGGCAAACCGTGCATCTCGGTCATCATCGAGATCAAGTCGCTGCGCAGCACACCCGAGTTCTTGTGCGACGTGGTGCGGGCCTTGAACGAGCGCGGCGTGCACGTGGTCGCGGTGGCCTCGTTCCTGCGCGACGAAGTCGAAGGCGTCGGGGCCACGGCACAGGTGATCGACGGCATCGACTACCCCGGCCCGCGCGAGATTCAGTTCTTCCACTTCGCGGGAGACCTCCAAGACGCCTGCGATCGCGGCCTCGTCAGTGCAGGACAAAGCGTCATGTTCAACGGCGCGAGCCTGCTCGACACGGTCAAGACCGACGGCGGACGCCCTGTCTACAGCACCAAGCTGCGCGTGACCGCCGAGCTCGAAGACTACCGAAAGCGCCTCGAGCTCAAGATCGGCTTTTACGTGCAAGAGGGCGACTGCGATCACGCCGCCGCGTCGCTCCTCTCCGACCTGTGCGAGGCCTACCCCGAGACGTTCGAGCTCGGGTTCGCCTGGGGCGGCTTGCGCGATCAAGCGCATCTACCCGCCTCCGACCAGAGCCGGCTCGGCTACGGAAGCCAGCGCATGCTGGAGTACGTGGGCCGCGCCAAACAATGGAAGCTGGGCGGAAAATCGCCCTGAACGACTCGCACGCGATCGTGACTCGTCCGCTCAGCCGCCCTTGGCGCAGCGAAAGCCGATGCCGTGGCTGCGCATCTCGGGCGGAGCGTGGAAGCGGTAGGTCGGGCGGAGCCAAGAAGGGTCTCCCCCGTTCCAAGCTCCCCCTCGAATGACCCGGGTCTCGCCACTTGCTGGTCCCTTGGGAGCGAGCACCCGCGCACCTTGCGTGTAGGGCGCATGATAGTCGGAGACCCACTCCCACACGTTGCCGACCATGTCTTTCATGCCGTGACTGGTCTGCCCACGAGGGAAGCTTCCCACCGGAGAGGTGTGCACGAAGCCGTCGTCCGACTTGTACATGGCGGTGAGCACGTCGTCCGGGTCGGGGTTCTTCCGCTTCCACGCGACGCACTCCGAGCCGCACGCGTTGAGGAGGCCGGGCGCCGGAGGGGTATCACCCCAAGGATAAATGCGTCCGTCCGAGCCGCGCGCCGCGAACTCCCACTCCGCTTCCGTGGGGAGCCTACCGCCGCGCATTTCTTCGCAGAAGGTCTCGGCATCCAGCCAGTCGACGCAGTTGATGGGATGGGCGGCCATGCCCGTCACGTCGTTCGCGTTGCAGACGGGGTCGTAGAGCTTCTTCTGGCGCGGGGTGATGCCTTTCCAGTCGTTCTCCGGCGGCCTTCGCTTGCACTTCCCCGCGTCCGTGCACGCCTTGAACTCGGCCACCGTGACCTCGAACTCGTCGAGGCAGTAGCGCTCGAGCTTCACGGGATGGGCCGGCTTCTCGTCGTCGTTCACCGACTTGTCGTCGCTGCCCATGTAAAAGTCGCCGCCCTTCACTTCGAGCATGCCCTTGGGACAGACCGGAGCCTCGGGCTTGATCACGGCCGAAGCCGAGGCACTCGCGGGAACACTCGCGCTCGCGCTCGCACTCGCGTTGGCGCTCGCGTCGTTGGCCTTGGAGCGGAAGAATAGCCCGGCTCCCGCCAGGGCGCCGATCGCGACCACCGCCGCGAGCCCCATCCACACCTTGGATTTGGCAGGGTTCGGCGCCGAGGAGTCCGACCCGGCCGGGGTCTTTCGCACGTCGACCGAAGACTCGACGGCCGTCGAGGCACGGCTCACGGGCGGCTCGGCCACGCCGAGCGGCGCGGTGCGCCCCGCCGACGAGCCGACCACTGACACGACCTGCGGCGCACCCATCGAGGGCGTGGTCGCCAGACTCGGCGCGAGCGCACCGCGCACCGACGACACGGGCGCCACGCGCCGAAGCTGCGCCGAAGCGAGCGTGAAGCCACTCGGAGGACCGAGAGCGAGCGCCATACGAAGCGCGACCCAGAACTCGCCCACGTCTTGGAAGCGTGCGTCGGGCTTGACCTCGAGCGCCTTCAAAAAGGCCTTCTCGACCTCGTCGTTGACGAGCAAGCCGAGGTTGCGCGGAGAAGGACGTCGACGCGGGTCCATGGCCGAAAACGCGAGCTGGGTCACGTTGTCGCCGACGAGCGCTTCGCGGCCGAGCATCACCTCGACCAAGACCAGCGCGAACGCGAACACGTCGGTCCACGGGCCGGTCGAACCGACCGTGCGATCGAACTGCTCGGGCGCGCCGTAGAGCGGCGTGAACGACGACGGGACGGCCGAGGTCTTCCGAAAGCCGTCTTTTTGCGCCTCTTGAACGACCTTCGCGATGCCGAAGTCGAGCAGCTTCACGGTATGGACGGAGCTCACGTCGCCGACGACGAACACGTTGCCGGGCTTCACGTCCCGATGAGCGATGCCTTTTTGGTGGGCCAGCGCGAGGGCCTCGGCCACCGGTCCCAAGAGCTCGACGGTCTGTTCGATGCTGCGCGTCGGCTCGTTCGCTTCCGCTTCGCGAAAGAGCACGGTCTCGAGGGTCTCGCCGTCGAGCCACTCGAGCACCATGAACGGCACTTCGTCGCCGGACGGGAGCACCGTGGTGCCGATGTCGCGCGCCTGCACGATGGCGCTCGATCGCTCGGAGAGCTCCGCGAGCAGCGCGCCTTCACGCACGAAATCGGCGAGGAGCTGCTCACGTCGCTCGTGGGACGCATCGGCGAAGACCTTGAAGACCTTCAGCGCGACGGGCCGCTTCCAGACCGAGTGCGTCGCACGATAAACGACCGCGAAGCCCCCTTCTCCGACCACCGACTCGACGACGTACTTGTCCGCCAGGGTGGTTCCGACGAGCGATTGGGGATCGAAGTCCATGTTCGAGTGGCGTCCTCGGCGGCAGCGTACGCGAAGTCGTGGCTCGTTGCGGCACCAAACGCGCACCGAGCCGACGCACTCTCTCTACGCTCCCGGGCCGAGCCTGGTTTCACGCGGATCCACGCCCCGAGGACGATTTCCCCTCGGGACGTGAGATCGGCGGCCATACGAAGCGAGAATTAGCCGCGCCGTCGACGACGCGCGACCACGAGGCCGAGCGCCCCGAGCGCCCCGAGCGCCCCGGCCGAGCCCGCGGGCGCTCCCGCCGTCGTGCACCCGCAGCCGCCGTCGTCGGTCGACCCCGACGAGTCCGAAGGAGTCGCCGAAGGCCCCGTCGCGCCCGAGTCGCTACCGCCTCCACCTCCACCTCCGCCACCATCCGCAGGACCGGGGCCGGCGTCGGTCGGCGTGGGCGGCGTGCAGTCTGCATCGTTCGCCGGGGTCTTGGGGAAGATGCGCACCACGCGGCTGTTGCCCGGCGACGGCGAGAAGGACGCGACGTAGAGCGCGCCGTCGGGACCTTCTTGAACGTCGGTCGGGCCGAGTCCGTTCGACCCGGCCAGTGTGGCGAAGACCTTGCGCGAGCCGGCCACGATGCCGTCACGCGCGGGCGTGGTCGCGGCCGAGTAGACCTTGCGCGAGACGTAGTCGGCGAAGAAGTACGTGCCTCGCCAAGCTTTCGGGAACTTGCACGAGTCGACGATGATGCCTCCGGTGATGCTGCCGCAGTCGCCGCTCGCGTGGTCGCACACGTGGGCTGGAGGCGCGCAATTGCCCGGGCTCGGCGTGAGCTCGGCGCACTTGGCGACGGTCCACGGACCTTGTCCGCCGTCCTCTTGGCCCTCGAGGAACGGCCAGCCGAAGTGCTGTCCTCCCTTGGTGACGATGTCGACCTCTTCGTACGTCACCTCGCCCACGTCACCCACCCAGACGTAGCTGGTCTTGGGATCGACCCAGAGTCGGAACGGGTTGCGGAAACCGGCCGCGTAGATGTCCTT
The DNA here is from genome assembly GCA_965225775.1 of Polyangiaceae bacterium. GTDB lineage: Bacteria > Myxococcota_A > Polyangia > Polyangiales > Polyangiaceae > JAAFHV01. The sequence goes on from OZ245328.1 coordinate 2,552,883, forward strand.
GCGGATGGGGTCTGTGGTGGTGGGCACGGTGGTGCCGGCGCGGCTCGTGGTGCAGGTGTACGGCGCACCGACACCAGAGATGGGACCGGTCACGTTGACCCAAGGGTTGGTCGCCGGAATGGAGCCGTCCACGGCCACGCGCAGGACTTTGCCGTTCGCGTAGTTGAACGAGGTCGCGCGGAGGTTCTGATGGAGGCGCCCGGTGGGGATGCTCTCGTTGCAGCCGTTGTCCCCCACGCCGATGTAGAGCAGCCCGTCCGGGCCGAACGAGAGGCCGCCACCGTCGTGGTTGGCCGGCGCGGTGATGTCTTTCACCAAGATCTTCTCGCTCGCCATGTCGACCATGTCGTCCGCCTGCATGACGAAGCTCGACACGTTGATGCGATTGTCGTTCGACCCGCCCACGTCGTTCGCGCGGGTCCAGTAGACGACGATCCGTCGCGAGGTCGCGAAATCGGGCTGAACCGCGAGACCGATGAGCCCCTGCTCGGAGGTGGTGGTCACCTTGAGCGTGAGAATGGTCTTCAGCGTGCCGTCTGCCTGGCGGAGCTTCAGGTTTCCGGTCTTCTCGGCGATCAACATGCGACCGTCCGGCAAGAACCGAACATTTGTAATCTGCACGGTATCGGACGCGACGTAGTCCGTCAGCGTGAACGTGGTGTCGGGGTCTCCCGCTTCGAGCGAGTCTCCCGGCGCGGCGAAGGCCGTCATCGAGAGGCCGAAAACCGCGAGACCGGCGAGGCAAGAAAGGGTGCGCTTCATGCGCGAAAGTGTGGCGCAATTCCGAGCCAATGCGAGCAGGAATCGGCGCCCGGCGCCTCACGAGCCCGCGCTTTTCCGTGAGGGACCGAAAGTTCCACCGAGGGCGAGCCTCGCCTGCGCGCGGGGCGACCTTTCGCTCGCCCGCGCGAGCTGCCAAGATGAACGGACAAAGCGCCTCGCCTGCGCGCGGCATGAGCGCGGGAGACGACGATGAAGGTCCGAACGAACGGCGAGCTTCGAGGTACCCCACTCGTCCAGGTGGTCGACGAACACGACCTGCCACGAGGGACCATGGCGCTCTCGATGGCGCTACGGATCGCGTTGGCCGAGCGCTTGGACCTCGTCGAGGTGGATGGCGGCGCCGAGCCGCCCCTCTGTAAGCTGGTCCGTCGCTCGGAGTCGCGCCGAGACGCCCGCCACGACGTGACTCCGCTCCCCACGCCGCCCTCCGAGCCCCTCGGGGAAGCTCCCGGCGTCGAGCTCCCGCCCGAAACGATGGTAGCCTGGTCCCCCTTCGATTGCGACGGCCGCGCGCTCGAGTATCTCGCCGTGCCGACCCGCACGATGTCCCGCCCCATCGATTGGCCCGCGCACGAACCATTCCCCGGTCAATGGTTCCCCGTCATTCTCGTGGCCGTGCGCGAGCGCGGAGCCCGCTCGAACGAAACGGGAGCAGCCAGCGTCGGCCTGATCCTTCCGGAAGGGACCGTCGTCACCCTCGAGCACGCGCTGCGAGCCGCGCGCCTGTCGCCTCGGTGAGCGCGGAGCGGGTGCCCTCGATGCCTCTCCGAGGCGGAACGCATCGTCCGAGGGTCGGTGGACGGTATCGTCACCGTGGAGCCAGCGCGTGCTCGCGGAGCTCGTAGTGCCCAGGGACGGAATCGAACCGCCGACACGGGGATTTTCAATCCCCTGCTCTACCAACTGAGCTACCTGGGCAGGTGCTGCTGAAGCGCTTCTTCGCCTGATTCGCTCATCGAGTCAAGCACGAAGCGACACTTTCTTTCATCGACCGCTCCGAACCTTCCCGTCGGCCTCGTAATCCTGCTCGCAAACCGGCTGATGTCCCCCCTGGACCTGGACGGTCACGTGGAAGGGCTCGGTCGGGTGAGTGGCGTTCACGTACGTGCGCGCCAGGTTGTCGCACGCGGGCTTTGTCGAGACGAGCGCTCCCACCTGACAGATCACGAGCTTCTGATTCTCGAGCTTGCCTACCGGTTTCGCACCGCCATCGTCGAAGTCGGCCATGATCTCCGCCACCCGAGCCGGATCCATGACCATCGCTTCCTGACAGCCGGCTTTGCGCAGCTCCGCGGTACCAGGAGCCTTGCGGGCTTCTTCGGCGAGCTTGGCGCTGTCGCCCACCACTTTGGCGAGCTTCTGCCCCTCAGGGCTCGAGTACACCTTGTAGGCGCCGTAACCGATGACGAGCAGCCCCACGAACGCGAGCCCGGCGAAGATCAAGACGGCGATGAGGCAGCCGCTGAGGCCTTTCTTCGGCGGAGGTGCTTGAGGAGGCTGACCGTACGGCGCGGACTGTTGCATCGACGCGCGATGACACACCGCTCTTCGATGCGAAGCAAGCGAAGCGTGAGCGCAGGACGCGACCGGCAGCGAGGGACGGGCTGCTAGAGCACCGATCCGCCTAGTGACCGAGGATTTTCGCCAAGTTGCGAGCCATGCGAGACGCGACGACGAGTCCTACTGCTGAGGAGCAACGAAGCACGGCGACGCAAATCGGCGGAAAGCCGACCGAGTTAAGCGGTTCGGTGATCTAGGCTCGCTCGCGATGACCGAGATCGACCGCGAGACCCGAGAGTGGCTCACCGGACAAGCACGAGGGCGCTTCGGAAAAGTCCCTCCGGAACAGATCGCCGACCTCGTGCTCTCCGCCACGGCGCACGGCGACACGCAGCTGCGAAAAGCAGCCTTCGACGCCCTCGTGAGGCGCTACGCCTTCGCTCGGCGGGACGGACTGACCGCCGAAGGCCCCGAGCCCGCGCTCCCGACGAGCCCGCTCGGGGACTACCGCACGATCAGCGCCGATCGAAAGCGCCCCGGAAGCCGACCGTACGCAACCCGCGTCCGGAGCCTCACGCCCTTCGTCACGAGCTGCTCGTGCGCGGACTTCGTGCGCGGTGGACTCGGCGTCTGCAAACACGGGCTGGTGGTGCTCGAGGTGCTCACGAGCTCGGGCGCACTCGAACGCGCATCGCCGCACGCACTCCCCGAAGCCGAGCTCTCGTGGGATCCCGTTCCACCGCTCGTGCCGGAAGCGAGCCGGCTCCTCCGTCTGCGCTATCGCGCGCGAGACACTTCGAATTCGCCGTCCGCCGAGTCGCTCGGATTCGACGGAACGTCACCCTCCGAGGCCTCGCTCGGCACCCCGGCAGCCCGCCTCGCTCTCGTCCGACGGCTCGTCGACGCCATCGACGCGGGTCTCGTGACCGCCGAGCCTTGCGTCTCGACGCTACTGGCCGAAGAGCTCCCGCGAGAAGCGCGCGCGGCTCGTGGATTGGAGACGCTCGAAGAGAACATCGCGACGAGCTCGAGCCTCTCGCGCACGCTCTACCCCTATCAGCGCGAAGGGCTCGAGCGATTTTTGACCACGGGGCGCCTGCTCCTGGGCGACGACATGGGCCTCGGCAAAACCACCCAGGCCATTGCAGCCTGCCATGCGCTCTTCGTGACCGGCCGAATCGAACGAGGCCTACTGGTGGTCCCGTCCCCATTAAAATCTCAATGGAAGCGTGAATGGGACGCAACCACCCGTTCGGTCGAGGCAACCGTGGTCGACGGCAGCCCTCAAGAGCGCGCGAAGCTCTACCGGGAGACCAAGCGAGGTTTTTTGATCGTCGCCTACGAACAAGTCCTCCGCGATCTCGCACGCATCCAAGAGCTCGACCCGCAAATGCTGGTGGTCGACGAGGCCGCACGCATCAAAAATTGGCAGACCAAATCGGCCGCCTACGTCCGGTCCCTCCGGGCCGAGTACCGCTTGGTGCTCACGGGCACTCCGATGGAGAACCGCTTCGAGGAGCTTGCCACGTTGATCGACCTGGTCGACGACGTGGTCCTCGAGCCCAAATGGCGATTGCCGGCACTGCACGGAATGCCATCCGAAGAGAGCAAGGGCGCGGTTGCAGGACCCTCCAAGGGCGCGCGCCGCCTCGGTGAGCTACGCACCAAACTCGCGCCTGCGCTGCTGCGCCGCATCCGCCGCGACGTGCTCTCGGACCTCCCCTCCCGCACCGACACCCGCGTCCCCGTCGAGATGTCACCCGCACAACGCGAGGCGCACGACGAGCTCATGCCGGCCATTGCCACGCTGCTCGCGCGAGGAAAGGGTCGTGCCCTCGCGCGACCCGAGCTTTTGCGGCTCGTCTCCCTTCTCACCGAGCAGCGCATCGTCTCGAACGGCCTCGCCCAGAAGCGCTTCGACGAGGTCTTCCCGAGCATCGAGCACCAATCGCCCACGGACGCCCGCCTCGCCGAGCTCGACAGCCCGAAGCTGCTCGCGTTCCGCACGCTGATCGACGAGGTCGTGCTCGGGCAAGGCCGAAAGGCGGTCGTCTTCAGTCAATGGACGCGCATGCTCCGCCTCGCGGAATGGGCCGTGAGGGACAAGCTCGCCGCCGCGGGGAAGCGCGCGGCATTCTTCACCGGAGCAGAGAGCACGACCCAGCGAGAGCGCGCGTTGGCCGAGTTGGTCGACGATCCTTCGCTCGTGGTCCTCTTCTCCAGCGACGCCGGGACCACCGGTCTCAATCTGCAGCACACCGTCTCGGTCTGCATCAACCTCGAGCTGCCATGGAATCCGGCCGTTCTCGAGCAGCGCATCGGGCGTATTCATCGACTCGGCCAAACCTCTCCAATCGACGTCTTCAATCTCGTCAGCGAGGAAGGCATCGAGTCTCGAATCGCGCAGGTCGTCGCGGGAAAGAAGGCCGTCTTCGACGGGCTGTTCGACGGCGCGAGCGACGAGATTTCACTCGACGGAGAAGGCTCGCTGCTCGAGAGCGCGCGCAAGCTGGTCGACGCCTCCGACGTCGAAACCGCGCTCGCCATCGCGGACGAAGAGACGGACGAGCGAGAAGACATTCGCGCAGCGGCCAAGCCCGCGGACGTCGCCGAAGCGTCCGTGAACGCAAGCGATGGCCCCGAAACTCGCCCCTCGACCGCGCCAACCCTGCCGAATCTGCCGAGTTTCGAGGTGAGCGTGCTCCCCGACGGAGGCCTTCGGATCGACGTACCGCCCGCTTGGAGGCCCGTGGTCGGTCGCCTTTTCGCGAGCCTCGCACGCGCACTCGGTGAAGGGGACTCGAACCGCGAGTGAGTGGACCCTGCAGGTTCACGATTTGAATCCGACAACAAATCGCATTTTGTTTCTTGACGAGTCGTCCCCTCGCAGCTAAACCATCGATACCGGCTCACCCGAGCCCTCGGAGATCCCTGCGTCATGTTCCCCTTCCACCCGACCGAGCTCGACCGCGTGCACGCCGAGGCCCTCGCCTCGACCGCGCCGTTCAGCTTGTGGCTCGCGGCCTCCTTCGAAGGACCCGCTCGGCCAGCACCGGTGGACGCACGCGATCCGAAGAATCCCCAGGAAGGCGGCCACACGGCCATTCTCCTCACGGATAAGGGCTTCTCGTACAAAGGAGGCCGCGGCACCCCGCGAGACCTCACTCCTAGGTAGATCTCCCCTTCGTTCCTCGCGAACGTTCGGAAGGCCGCCCGGGATCCCCGGAGCGGCCTTCGTCGTTTTTGGCTCGAGCCATCGCCGAGCCACCGTCCCCGCGGACGATCGCCGCGGAGCCCACCGGACCCGCCATCGAGCCCGAGACGGCGACCGGACCACGCCCGAGGGGTCCACGCCTCCGCAGTCCCGGGTCAGAGAGCCCCCATGAAGGCGTCTCGAGTCCGGTCGTTTCAAATCGCTTAGTTCCCGATAAACAAACCGCCTTCTTTGCGGTCGATGTTCCGATCACGCCGGACGGGCACGCATTGCCCTGCTCGTCGGGCGCCGCCGCACACACGCTCGGACTCTCTTCGGGGTCGTCCAATGGCAGGACGCTGGCCTTTGACTCCAGCGACGCGGGTTCGATCCCCGCCCCCGGAACCGCGCGCTCGTCGAGCGCGTGAACGTCGAGTTTCGTCTTCCGCCGGTCGAACGCGCCCGGGCCTCGCTCCTTGAAAACCGAATACGTCTCACGAGTCTCCCGTAGGCCGAAAACCACCGGCGTACGCCGAGACTCCCATACTCCAGTGAAGCCTATTGGTAAGGCACCCGGCCGTTAACCGGGCACGTTGAGGGTTCGATTCCCTCCGCTGGAGCTCACCACGAACGACACACGACTCCCACCAACCGTTCAGACAACCAAACAATCAATCACCAACCATTGAATGGCGCCACGACCACCTCGTCCAAGCGGCGCGACCGTCGAGGCCTCTCTCGGGATCGTAGCTCAAGGGGAGAGCATCCGGTTTGCACCCGGACGATGCGGGTTCGATTCCCGCCGGTTCCACTCGGTCGCTCCTCGGGCGCTCTTCGCCGACGCGGCGACGCTCGTCCGAAACCTTGCCACGTATTGCTCCTTGTCCCGACGGAATCGGGCGCCGGTCTACGAAGCCGGCCGTCGAGGTTCGACTCCTCGCAGGGAGGCCCCTGTCCCAATCGCGCCCCGGCACGCCGGGTCCCGCTCGTCATCCACTCTTCTTCTGGCCCCGTGCGCTCTCGAGCGGCGTACGTCGGCATTCCACATCGACGCTCGGAAAGGAGAACGCATCATGGCATCGAAGTCACTCTTCTCGTTCGCCGGCAAGGCCCGCGCGGCAGACACCATCAACGAAGCTTCCGGAAAGGCCTACGCGTTCTCCCCCGAGCACGCGCTCGCGCAATACGCGGTCACCGGCACGCTCCACAACACGTTCTACGCATCGGCGGAAAACCAGCTCGACAAGATCCTCGAGCTCTCGGACAAGGTTTCCCCCGAGCTCGTGGCCAAGACCGCGGTCTATTGCCGCGAGCGTGGCTACATGAAGGACGTCCCGGCCTTGCTCGTGGCCTACCTGGCCAAGCGCGACGTCGGGCTCATGGCGCGCGTCTTCCCGCGTGTCATCGACAACGGCAAGATGCTGCGAAATTTCGTCCAGATCGTCCGCTCCGGACGCATCGGTCGAAAGTCGCTCGGATCCGCGCCGAAGCGTGCCGCGCGCACGTGGTTTTCGTCGCGTACGCCCGAGTCCGTCTTTCGCGGCTCGATCGGCGCGGCTCCCACCATGGGCGACGTCATCAAGCTCGTTCGTCCGTCACCGGCGGCGAGCGACGGCACGAAGGACACGGCGCGCGAGGCGCTCTACGGCTACCTCGTCGGAAAGAGCGTGGATCATGCGGCCCTGCCGGCGCAAATCCGCGACTACGAAGCCTTCAAGGCAAAGGCCTTGGCAGGCAAGCTCGATCCGAGCACCCCACTGCCGGACGTACCGTTCGAGATGCTCACGGCGCTCGACCTGTCGACCGAACATTGGAAGTCGATTGCGCGCACCATGAGCTTCACGCAAGTTCGCATGAACTTGAACACGCTCATGCGCAAGGGTGTGCTCGCCGATCCGGACATGGTCGCGTTCGTCGCGAACAAGCTCCGTGACCGCGCGGCCATCCTGAAGGCACGCGCCTTCCCCTATCAGCTGCTCGCGGCCTACCGTGCCGCGGGTTCGGACATGCCCGTGGCCATTCGAAACGCGCTCCAAGACGCGCTAGAAGTCGCCACCGAGAACGTTCCCGAGGTCCCCGGCACGATCTTCGTCTGCCCGGACGTCTCGGGGTCCATGCAGAGCCCGGCAACCGGCCATCGAGGCAGCGCGACGTCCGCGGTGCGCTGCGTGGACATCGCCGGCCTCGTGGCGGCTTCGCTCATGCGTCGCAACCCGAACGCCGAGGTGATCCCCTTCAGTGACGACGTCGTTCCGATGCCGCGCGCGCTCAATCCGCGCGACTCGGTCATGACCAATGCCCAGTACCTCGCGTCGCTCCCCAGCGGCGGCACGGCGTGCTCGGCTCCGCTCCGCGCCCTCAACAAGCGCGGCGCGAAGGGCGACCTCGTGTTCTACGTCTCGGACAACATGTCGTGGTCGGACTACGCGAACGGCGCAAGCTCGTCCACGCGTGGCACGGCGATGGCCGAAGAGTGGGAATTTTTCCGCGCTCGCAATCCGAACGCCAAGCTGGTCCTGTGCGACATTCAGCCCTACGCGCATACCCAAGTAGCGGAACGCGCGGACGTGCTCAATGTCGGTGGCTTCTCGGACTCCGTGTTCGAGATCGTCTCGCTCTTCGCCAGGGGCGAGTCCACTCGCTTCGTCGACACCATCTCGAGCATCACGCTCTGAGATCCTCGATGCCGCGTGATTGACTGCTGTCCCGTTCGATCGAACGAGCCCTCGTTCGTGAGAACGGGACGGCGTCTCCCCGCTCCCGATGCCGCTTCCCTCCGGAAGGTGCGCCCCCTCGTAGCGGGCGCTGCTCGGTTCGACTCCGAGAGGTGGCTCTGCAGCGAATGCCGTGAGGACTACACCCTATCCTGGTCGATGTCGCGGGTTCGAATCCCGTCGGTTCCACTTCGCGCAAAGGCGCGATCCGTCCGAGCGCTCGCGCGCGAAGACTCCGGGACCGTAGCTCAGTCCGGTAGAGCACGAAACGTCCTCACAAACCTCGTCGCTGCGCTTCTTCACCCCACTCTCTACATTCACTCTCTACATTCACCCGCCGTGTCCCGGGGACACGCTCACGAGACCGATACGTGCGCACGCCGGTTCGACTCCGGCCACGGCCCCGTGGCGAATGCCGCGACGACTACATGGGATCTGGAGGTTGCGGGTTCGACTCCCGCCGTGCTCCGTAGGAGCCGCAGCTCAATCGGACAGAGCGCCAGAATGTCGTCGCACACCTCGTCGCCACACTCTCGTCCTTCGCCAGGCACCGATCCCAGCACAACACAATCAACATTTAATTGATTGAAGAAGGAGGCACGCTCTTCGTCCAAACGCTACGCCGTTCTCGTTCGCGGTGATGGTTCAAAAGTAGAATCCCGGGTCGCCATCCCGGGGGTCCGGGTGCGATTCCCGGTCGCCGCTCCGCCGCGGTCGTCTCGAGCACGCCTCGTGTACGCGCCGCGGCCCGGTCGAATGCTGGAGGGAATCCATCGGTTGGGCTCGGCTCGACAGGGCCGAGCTGGGGTTCGAGCCCCCGCGCTCTCTCCAATCCTCGTCGACCGTCTTTTCTTTCGTTTCCGGCTCCGTTCTCGCGGAGCCACGTCTCCTGGGTGTAGCTCAGCCTGGAATAGAGCGTTCGGTTCGGGACCGAAAAGTCGCAGGTTCGAATCCTGCTACCCAGACGCCCTCTCTCGAGAGGGTCTTCCGGTCGACTCGGCGCGAAGTGCCGCTCGATCGCCGTCGAATGCGATTGCTTCGCTTCGACACGCAAAAAGGAACCGTTCCTCGTCCTTCGCACGGGGAGCCCCAGCCCTGGAAAGAAACGCCGACCCGACTTCATCGAGGCTCCCCATGCGCACGCTTGTCCTCACCCCCTGGATGACTCCCCATAAAATCATTTCCTGGGAACGCGCCACCGTCCTTTTCTTGCTCGGCAAGGTGGACATGGTGGAAGCCTACGACGAAGAAATCCGCTCGCGCACCGTCTCGCTGCCGGCGCCTTCGGTCGTCCGATTGAAACGCACGCATCCCCGTCAGCGGAGAGGCGTTCGATTCTCCCGCGCGAACGTTTTCGCTCGGGACGGCTACCGTTGCCAATACTGCGGCATTCGTATGCCCGTCCGAGAGCTCAACTACGATCACGTGATTCCGCGCGTCCAAGGCGGCAAGACCACCTGGGAGAACATCGTGAGCTCTTGTTATCCCTGCAACGATCGAAAAGGAGGCCGTACCCCCGAGGAGGCCGGAATGACCTTACTCACGAGGCCCATCGTTCCGAAGTCCCTCCCCGTCGCGCCGGCGTTCCGCTCGACTCCGCTCGACGTGCCCGAGACCTGGATTCCCTACTGCGAAGGTCTCGCGGTGCGTGGACACGAGCGAGTCGCGTGAACGTGAGCGCGTACGCGCCTCCGACGTCCTGCCCCGAGACGGAAAACCGGGGAACTTTTCCGGCAGCGAAGAACCCCACGTTCGCAGCCCAACGAATCACCCTTTTGGAAGGAGATAGCGTCATGAAGCTCTAATTCGCCCGCGCCGCCCCCCGCGGCCGGGCCCCGTCTTCGAATGCACGAGGCGACTACCCGTAACTATAACGGCCCTAAGGTACCGACCTTCGTTCTTCGATTCCGCGCTGGTCGCGGGGTCATGGCGAAACAAGGGAGCGCAATCGATTCTCGGGGAAACCCGAGTGCGCGTGGGAACGTAGGCCCCCTATGCGAGTTTCCTCGCGTGGGAAGGTCGACACGCCGGCTGTCGCCCGCAAACCTCGTCGAAGACGGACTCATTGGAAGGGATTCCCGCATCGGAGCGGGGCCTGTCTCGAAAGCAGTGCGTGCGCGCGAGCGCCCGGGGTTCGACTCCTCTCTCTTCCTCTGACCGGTTCCGTAGGGCCGGTTCCCTAAATGAGCGGTCGCGATTCTCAAACAAGCGACGCGGCCGTTTTGGGCTTGGGACCGCTTGGGACCCAAAACCAGGAGGTGGGGCCCCATCGGGCTTCGCGCGAACCTGCCGCGGCGGAGGACGGAGTCCTCCGATGACAAGTCAGGCTAAATCAGCGGGCTTGATCGAAGATCATGTCCGCTGATTTAGGTCCCGTCACGTCCGTCTCCCTAGGGCGCGTCGTGCGTGACGCGACGAAAAAGCGGCGGTTTACCCGAGCGCGACGAGGCTGATAGAACCTCCTGTCATGAAGGTCCTGGTCACGGGCGGCGCGGGGTTCATCGGTTCGCACATCGTGACGCGCTTGCTCCGCGAGGGGCACACCGTGCGCGTGCTCGACAATCTGACCACGGGCAAGCGCGAGAACCTCGCCCACGTCGCGAAGGACGTGGAGCTCGTCGTCGGAGACGTGCGCGACGAGAGCGCCGTGTCCGCGGCCATGACCGGGGCCGAGCTCGTCTACCACGAGGCCGCTATCGTCAGCGTGCCCTACTCGGTCGAGCATCCGCGTGAGACCCACGCGGTCAACGTCCTCGGCACGCTGAACGTGGCCCTGGCCGCTCGTGACGCCGGCGCTCGGCGCTTGGTCTTCGCGTGCTCGGCCGCCGTGTACGGCGAAGACCCGGAGCTTCCCAAGCGCGAGGCGATGAAGCCCTCTCCCGTCTCGCCCTACGGTGTCGAGAAGATCGCGGGCGAGCAGTACCTCCACGCCTTCTCTTCGATCTACGGAATCGAGACCGTCTCCCTCCGCTACTTCAACGTCTTTGGTCCACGACAAGACCCGAGCTCGGCCTACTCCGGAGTCATCAGCATCTTCGCGGACCGCATCCGCAAGGGGAGCGAGCTGAAGATCTACGGCGACGGCAAGCAGACGCGCGACTTCGTCTTCGTCGACAACGTGGTCGACGCGAACCTTCTCGCGGGAACGCGAGCAGGGAACGGAATCACCGGCCGCGCGTACAACGTGGCATGCGGCAAAGCCACCACCCTCCTCGAGCTCGCGTCGTTGCTCGGCGAGGTCTCGGGCAAGTCCCCCGTCATCGTCCACGCGGATCCACGCGTAGGGGACGTGCGCGATTCGGTCGCCGATATCACCCGGGCTCGCACCGAGCTCGGCTACGAGCCTCGAGTCTCGGTCAAGGACGGCTTGCGTGAGCTGCTCGCGTCACTCGACTGAGCGAAGATCGAGAGCCTGCTCGCATGACGGCGCGGATGTGGACACCTCGTTCACGCGTACCGTGTCGACGTACAAATCCGTCTCGACCGGATGGCGAGCTCGAACAGCCTCGGGCCGATGCCCTTCGCGTCCTTCGGCGACCCATCGGACGGTGGTCTACCGAGCACCCCGCGTTAGCGCATTCGCGCAAGAAGAATTTTCCACAATGATTGCAGGAGCTTGCCCCAAGCCCTCGGATGGCGGCGAAAACCTTGTCGACCAAAGCGGGATGTTGGTACGCTCGGACGCTGGTCATCCTCTTGAGCTCGAGTCCCCTTCCCCATGAGTAACCCGCGCGGATCGTTTGTCGACTTCGTCGAGCGACGGGTCGGCATGACGGTTAAGGAGAAGTGGAAGATCGACTCCCTGCTCGGCACGGGAGGCATGGCGGCGGTGTATGCCGCGACGCATCGCAACGGCTCGCGTGTGGCGCTCAAGATGCTCCATCCGACCATGTCGATGGACCCGGCGTTGACCGCGCGCTTCCGCCGCGAAGGTTACGTCGCCAACACGGTGAACCATCCGGGCGTGGTGCGCGTGCTCGACGACGACATGGCCGAAGACGGCTCCGTCTTCCTCGTCATGGAGCTCTTGGAGGGCGAGACCGCGGACGCACGCGCGAATCGTTTGGGAGGGCGCCTCCCCTTGAAGGACGCCATCCTCGTGATGGACGCTCTGCTCGACGTCCTCGTGGCCGCGCACGCGGTCGGGGTGGTCCACCGCGACATCAAGCCGGAGAACATCTTCCTCACCAAGGATCGCTTGGTGAAAGTGCTCGACTTCGGCATCGCTCGTCTCCGCGACGCGACCGCCCCCTCGGCGTTCAGCACCAACGACGGCACCCTCCTCGGAACACCGGCCTTCATGCCGCCCGAGCAGGCGCGCGGACGCATCGAAGAGATCGACGCCCTCTCGGACATCTGGTCGGTCGGCGCGACCATGTTCGCCCTCATTTGTGGCGAGATCGTGCACAACGCGAGCACGCCGAACGAGATCATGATCCTCACGGCGACGACGCCCGCGCGCTCGCTCGCCCTCGCCGCGCCCACCACGCCCACGGCCATCGTCGAGGTCGTCGACAAGGCGGTCGCGTTCGACAAGGCCCAGCGCTGGAGCAGCGCCAAGGCCATGCAGCACGCGCTCCGTCAGGCGGCTTTCCAGGGCGGCCAGATGAGTATGCCGCCTCCGCCCTCCACCGAAGGACTCGGCTCGGGCGGTTTTGCCGGAGCGCCGGCCAGCATCTCCGGCGGATATTCTGCCGTGAGTCCCGCACGCGCGGCCGAGCTCCCCACCATTCCTCCCGCGCCGCTGCCGCCGAGCAGCCTCGCGTCTCCGCCCACCACCTCGATCCCGAGCGGCGCCACGCACGCCACGGTCGACGGCGTGGCCTACAGCGAGGGCGGCAAGCGCAAGAACGCGGTGTTCGCCATGTCTCTGGTCGGCGTCGCGATCGTGGCGGCGACCTCAGCGGTGCTCATTTCCAAGCGGATCGACGCCAACAACGTGCCCGTGCCGTCGGCGCAACCTTCGGTGTCGGCGGTGGTCCCGTCCGCTTCGGTGAGTGCGCCCGCTCCATCCAACACAGTGCCTGCGCCCCCTCCCACGGGCGACGACAGCATCGACTTCGGCGACATCGACGACGCCGGCCTACCTCGCGTAAATGGCACGGGCCTCGTGCGAATCCGTCGCGACGGCGGAGCCGACGCAGGGGCTCTCGTGCGTGACGCCGGGGGCGGTGGCGCGAAGGTCGACGCCGGTGGCGCTCCTGTGGTGAAGCCGGACGAGCCCAAGCCCACCGAGCCCAAGCCCGCCGAACCCAAGCCCGCCGAGCCCAAGCCCACCGAGCCCAAGCCCGCCGAACCCAAGCCCACCGAGCCCAAGCCCGCGGACTGAGAGCGGACTCTCGCTCGGCCCACGTCGAGTCTCGTCGGCCCCTTCGGAGGTGTACGTCGAGCATCGAGTCCGTGCACACTACACGAGTATCACGGCGCGGGCAGGCACCGCCCGAGCAGGAACGTGAGCGCATCCTTGCGGCCCCCCTCGTGGAACGGTGACTCCGTCCCGGTCACACGAGCCGAGACACGCTTCGCGAGCGCGACGTCCGACGTCACGCACGCGGCGACCGCGAGCTTGTGCAGGGCCTCTCGCTCGAGACGCTTGGTCGGGAGCGCGCGCGACGTCACCGCCTTCTCGAGTAGGGTCGCGCCGGTCTCGTAAAATCCGTGCTGCACGTCGTTGCGCCCCACGAGATAGAGCAGCACCGGATCGTCCGGGCGAGCCTCGAGCGCGCGTCCGAGCGCCACCGCACCGACGAAGGCGTCCGGAGCCCGCTCGCGATCGCCCAGCAAAAAAAGCCCGAGCGGCGCTCGATAGGCTTCCTGCGAGGCGGCGAGCGCCTTCACCTCGAACGTCCTGGCTTGATCCTCGTCCAGCACCGAAGCGGCCAAGCGCCGGTAGCGAACAGCGGCGTCGTCGAAGCGTCCTTCCACGAAGTCGGCGTCCGCGAGCACTTCCGAGGCATGATCACGATGCGGCTTCGGTAGCTCCGCATCCCGCTCCAGAGCTTCGAGGGAAGCTCTCCCCTTCTCGCGATCGTGAAAGCGTCGTTCCACGTACGCGAGCGACACCCGTGCCGACGGATCGCGCGGATCTTCCTTCAGTACCGCGGCGTAGGCGGCGATCGCGTCGTCGATCTGGCGAGCGTCGCGGCATCCGTCGGCCTTGCGTCGAAGCGCGTCGACCACGTGCGGACAGCGGCGACCGAAGAGCGAGGGCCTGTCGAATTTCGCCTTGGCCACGGCAGCGGCCTCGGGAGAGACCGAGAGCGTCTCGAGCTTCTTCTTGAACTTGGCTTCGATCGCGTCCCACGGCTCGCCCACCAAGCTCTCGAGCGGAACGCCGTGGTACCAGTCGCGAACGACCTTCGAGCCGTACGTGTCGAGCACCCAGCCCACGAATGCGCCCGCCAGCGTGTAGCTCTTCGACGATGCCTCGCCCAAGAAGCCGAGCGAGAAGATCCGACGCATGGGCGGCAAAATGCCGAGATCCATCATCGTCTTCGCCCACGCGAGGTCGGTCACGTCGTCGTCGTCCGGAGAGGCCGCCACCGCGACGCCCTCGATGAGCCCGGGGTTCGGCACGAGCCCACCGAGAGAGCCCGAGACGCGGAACGGCCCGGCGCCGAAGCTCCCCGCAATGACGTGCGCGAGCTCGTGACCGAGCACCGGATGCGGGTAGCGATCGAGCTGCAGGTACACCTCTTCGCGCCAAGGCTTGGCGATGTACGTATGCTCGGCGCCCATCAGCCGACGCTTCTCGCTCGGGTCGCGAAAGAAGAACGCCGTGATTTTTTCGGGTCCACGCGTGCCGAGTCGCTTCTCCACGAAGACGATGTCGTCCTCGCAGTCCTTGCGGAGCAACTTCGCTTCGTCCGCCGAGAGTGAGCTCGGGTAGACGACGTCGCAGCGTGCGCCTTCCAGGCGACCGCCGAGCGCGGCCTCGATCGACGAGCGCGTCTGGTAGTGGCCGAGCGAAGCTCCGGACACGGTGATGGTGAGGCTCGCAAGCGCCGTCGCGGCGAAGAGTGCGACCCTCTCGCGAAAGAACGACGATGCGCGTGAAACCCAGCGAAGGCGCTTTTTTTCCGCGTCGCGCTCCACGAGCGAAGCGAGCGTGAGCAGCGCCACCAGCGTGCAGATCGAGCCGACTCGGTACGTGAGCAGCGGAGTGCCGGCGTCGACCACCGTGTCGTAGAGCGTGCCGCTGAAAAAGCCGACGAACGGATCGTAGGCGAAGATCATCGGCGACCGAACGAAGCGCCCGAGCGAGACCAGCGCGCTCGCGAGCGGTAGGCCGACGCCGAGCACGGACGCGCTCACACGAGGTCGCTTGCGTCCTCGCGAGAGCTCCCCGACGCACGCGCCCCACGCGCCGCCCAGCACGATGCCCGTGCCCGCGGTGAACGCGTACACCTCGAGGCCGCCCCACGGATCGCAGCTTCGCACACGCAGCCCGTGAAGGAGCGCCACCACGAGCGCGATCGCCGCGAAGCCGAGACCGACGCGAATGCCGAGCACCACGTCTTCGAGCGGCGTGTGGTCCGACCTCGCGGCCACGGCTCGTGCGACCGCGATCGCCGCAGCACTCGGAAATAGAAGCCCCGCCGCCAGATCCGCCTCGTAGCCCACGCCCCCGAAGAGCGGCACGAAACCGACCGCGGCGCTCGCCACGAAGACGAACGCCGCGCCGAGGGTGAGGGGCCCGAGATCGCGCAGACGAGCGCGGATCCGTTCCCCTCGAGACGCCCCATCGGGCACGGGCTTCATGGGACGAAGCTCGCTCGAGTCCCCGCGACCGGAGACTCGTCTTCTCGAGGGAACGGGAGACCGCTCACGGAGTGTCCTGCGCCTCTTCGCCGGCCGCGCCCGAGGTCTCGGGAGGCAGGAGCACGATGGGCAGGATTTGATCGATGCGCTTGATGAGGTGCACCTTCAAGCCGGCGAGCACGTCCTTCGGCACGTCGTCGAGGTCGCGCTCGTTGCGATCGGGGAGCAGCACCTCGGTGATGCCCGCCCGATGAGCCGCGAGCAGCTTCTCCTTGATGCCACCGACCGGCAGCACCGCGCCGCGCAGGGTGATTTCCCCGGTCATGGCCACTTCGCGACGCACGGCGCACTTCAAGAGAAGCGACGCGACGGCCGAGAACATGGTCACACCCGCCGATGGTCCGTCCTTGGGAGTGCCACCCTTCGGAACGTGAAGGTGCAGGTCGATGGTCTTCAAGAACTCGGGGTCGAGGCCGAGCTCTTTCGTGTGGCTGCGCACGAACGACATGGCCGCCGCCGCCGACTCCTGCATCACGCTCTTCAGGTTGCCGGTCACCACCACGTCGCCTTTGCCGGGCATCTTGGTGGCTTCGATGAAGAGAATGTCGCCGCCCGAGGGCGTCCACGCGAGACCGGTCACCACGCCGGGTGCGCTCGTGCGCTCGGCGAGGTCGGGCAGGTACTTCGGCGCGCCCAGGATCTCTTGTACTTTCTCCGCATCGGCGACCACGCGAACGTCTTCGCCTTCGGCGAGCTTCATGGCCACGTGACGGCACACACTGCCGATTTCACGCTCGAGCCCGCGCACGCCGGCCTCACGCGTGTAGTGGTCGATCACCGCGCCGATGCCGCTCTCCTGGAACTCGAGCCGCTCGTCGGTCAGGCCGTGCGACGAGAGCTGCTTCGGGCACAAGAACTCGCGCGCGATGTTGCGCTTCTCCGCACGCGTGTAGCCCGGCACCTCGATCACCTCGAGGCGGTCCCACAAAGGCCCGGGGATGGTATCCGGGTTGTTCGCGGTGGCGATGAAGGTGACCTGCGAGAGATCGAACGGCGTGTCGATGTAGTGGTCTTGGAAGGTGCCGTTTTGCGCCGGGTCCAGCACCTCGAGCAGCGCTGCGGCCGGATCGCCCGCCACGTCGACGCCCATCTTGTCGATCTCGTCGAGCACGATGACCGGGTTCTTCACGCCGACCTTCTTGAGCCCTTGGATGATGCGACCCGGCAGCGCGCCCACGTAGGTGCGGCGGTGTCCACGGATCTCCGCTTCGTCCCGCACGCCGCCCAGGGCGATGCGGTGGTAGCGGCGCCCCATGCTGCGCGCGATGCTGCGACCGAGCGAGGTCTTGCCCACGCCGGGCGGCCCGACGAAGCACAGAATCGGGCCTTTTTTGTCGGTCCGGAGCTTGCGAACGGCCATGTACTCGACGATGCGCTTCTTCACCTTCTCGAGACCGAAGTGATCTTCGTCGAGGCAACGGCGGCAGTCGTTCACGTCGATCTTGTCGGTGGTGGTCTTCTGCCAGGGCAGGTCCGAGAGCCACTCCACGTACGTGCGCGTGACGTTGAACTCGGCCGACTGCTGGTGCATGCCCGAGAGTCGCCCGAGCTGCTTCTTGGCGATCTTCATCGCCTCTTCGGGCAGCTGCGCCGCGCGCACCTTCTCGCGCAGGTCTTCGATCTCGTCGTCTTCGCCTTCGCCGAGCTCTTCGCGGATGCTCTTCATCTGCTGGCGGAGGATCTGCTCGCGCTGGTTTTTGCCCTCGTCGGCCACCATGGTGGAGACCTCGCGGCGAACGCGGAAGAGCTCGAGCTGACGCTGCACGACGTGACTGACCGCCATCACGCGCTGCTTCACGTCGAACGTCTCCAAGATGGCCTGCTTGTCGGCCACGCTCGCCTGCTCCGAGCTCAGGTTGGAGGTGATGAGGTCCGAGAGACTGCCCGCCTCGCGCACGTTGTCGAGCACGCCTTGCGTCTCTTTTGGCAAGTTCGGCATGAGACCGAGCAGCTCGCGCGTGGCGTCGCGCAGCTGGTTCGAGAGGCGGTCGGTGTCCGCGTCGCGCTCCAGGTCTTCGGAGATGCGCCGAACCTTGGCGCGCATGTACGGCTCGATGCCCGAGCGCCCGACGAGTCGTAGGCGCGACAGGCCGTGCAGCACCACCGAGTAGTTCGAGGGGCCGAGGCGGATCACCTTGACCACGCGCGCCACCGTGCCGACCTCGAACAAGTCGTCGAAGGTGGGCTCGTCCACGGACGAATCTCGCTGGCTCACGATGCCGACGATGGCGCGCTCCTGGCCCAGGAGATCCTCGACGAGCCGCACGCTACGCGGCCTGCCGACGTTGATCGGGACCACGCTCGCCGGAAACACGACGCTGTTCCGAAGGGGAAGAATGGGAAGACTTTCGATCTCGAACCGCTGCTCTTGCGACAAGGCGAGCTCCTCCTACGTAGAGGTGGAACGGTAGCGCGAAAGCTCGGAGGGCGGAGGTATTTCGCCCGGAAAGAGCATGGGTTTTCGGCCTTTCGTGGCATCTCTCACGGCTCTCCCGAGGGCTACTCGCGCGCGTGCGAGACGCGCTCGTCGGCGCTCGCCCCTCCGAAGCCGAGGCGTGGTACTCCTAGGTGCGCATGAAGAGGATCGCCTCCCCCGCCAAGGCCGTCGCGGCCGCCCTCGTGTTCGCTGCGCTCGCCGTCAGCGGATGCGCCGCCTCGCACGCCGAAGATCCGCAGAGTGTGCTGCGAACGTACGCCCGCGCGCTGGAAGAGGGCCGATCCGACGACGCCTACCGCCTCCTCAGCGACGACGCCCGCCGTGGGGTCTCGCTCGAGGCCTTCCGCCGGATGGTGAAAGACAACCCGGACGAGGTCCGCGAGATTGGCAAAGCGCTCGGGCGTCCCACGTCTCCGCCGCTCGTGACCGCGACGGTGACGGGCGCCTCGGGCGAACAGCTCGTGCTCGTCCTCGAGAACGGAAGGTGGAAGCTCGATCCGGCGAGCCTCGACTTCTACGCGCAAGACACGCCCAAGCACGTGGTCATGGGCTTCGTGCGCGCGCTCGAGCGCCGCCGCTTCGATGTCATTCTCCGCTACATCCCGGACGCCCACCGTGAAGGCCTCGACGCCGAGCGACTGAAGGCTGCCTGGGAGGGTCCGGACAAAGAGGAGATGCTCCACGTGCTCACCGCGCTGAAACAGGCTCTCCCCACCGCATCGATCGAAGAGACCGGCGACCGCGCCGCCCTCGCCTACGGCGCAGGAACGCTCCAACTCGTGCGCGAGCGCGGTCTCTGGAAGATCGAAGACTTCGACTGAGCCCTCGAAACGCCTGGCTTTTGCGGGCGTTCGTCGCGACGAGCGACCGGACTGCGGCATGGAGACCTCACGCGAGGCCTAGGAACCGCAGGTATTTGCATGCCGGAAGCGGCCTCATGGCCTCGATTCGCATGCAAAACCGCTCGGACTCTGAGAGGATTGCATCGCGACGGGCCGAGTCCCGTCGAATGAGGACGCGCGGAGGATCGCGCGCCTCTTTCCTTGGTGGAGGACCCGCTCTCATGAAAAAGAACATCGTGTTTTTGGTCGCGACGGCTTCGGCGGCGCTCGCGGCGTGTCAGATCCAGGCCGGCACCGGCCCGCAGACCCCCGCTGGCACGACCTCGACCACCACCCCGGCCGCCACCTCGGGCACCGCCATCCCTTCGCCGACCCCCAAAGCCCCGCGTGAGCGCGTCACCGGCATGCGCAACCCGCTCACCGCCGTCCAGGGCAAGAGCCGCATCGCCGGCCACGTCGGCGCCCCCACGACCCCGACCACGCCCGGCGCCCCGACCGATCCCACGCCTCCCGCTGGCGGCGAGCCCCCGGTCGTCACCGGAGCCATCGCGTTCGGGTCGGGCGATCCGAAAGAAGCGAACTTCCTCGGCAGCGTCTACGACATCCCCGTCGACAGCGCGAAAATTCCCGACCTCAACACGCTGAAGCCCGTCGCGACGCTCTTCGCGAAAGAGCTCAACGTCACGAACCGCGCCTTCACGGAGGGCTTCCCCGGCTCCACCAAGAAGAGCGAGTGGTTCGCCATCCGCTACGAGGCGCCCCTCACCGTCGAGACCGAAGGCGACTACGACCTCACCACCAACTCGGACGAAGGCAGCGTGGTCTACGTCGACGACGTGAAGATCGTCGACAACGACGGCGCCCACAAGGCCACCGAGAAGACCGGTCCGGTCCACCTCGTGAAGGGCACCCACTCGCTCCGCATCGAGTACTTCCAGGGCGCTGCCGGCGACGCCGCGCTGCAGTTCTCCTGCAACAAGATGGGCGGCGAGAAGAAGATCTGCACCGGCAAGCTCTGAGACCACGAGCCTGACGAACGAGACGGGTGGAGCCGAGAGGCCCCGCCCGTTTCGCTTTCGAAGCGCCTTCGAACCCGGGCTCAGCGCCCGTGAATGGCCGGCGGCTTCACGTACACGGGCTCGAGGTCGTCGCGGCTGGCGCCACGGAGCGCAGCCAGGCCGACATGGGTCGCACGAGGAAGGTCGCGCGGCGGTTCGTTCGTCACGCGAGAGGCCTCGACGAAGCCGAGGCGCTCGCAGGCGTGACCGAAGAAGCGCACGTTCTCGAGACCACGCTCGACGAGGAGCGCCTCCAGAGCCTCGACGCGCACGCACGTGGGCTCGAGCAGCTCGGCTCCGCTCGCCGAACGCGCCGCCACGAACACTTCTCCCGGCAGCGACGCGAGCACCGCTACCGCGCACTCGTTCGGCGCGATCTCCACGCCCTCGATGAGCGCGGCGAGCGAGGTGACGCCGACGAGACGCGCGCCGGAGGCGAGCGCCGCGCCCTTCACGGTGGCGACCGCGATGCGCACGCCCGTGAACGAGCCGGGCCCGATATCCACCGCCCACGTGCCCACGTCACGCGCCGTGAGGCCTCGTTCACGCAGGACCTCGTCGAGCATCGGCAAGAGCGACTCGCCGTGTGCGTTCGAGACACGTTGGGACCGTTCGACCACGAGCACGCCGTCCTCGAAGAGGGCGACCTGCCCGAGCTCGGTAGCCGTATCCAGCGCGACTAGCCGATCGACCATCAGAGCTGCGCGAAGCGTCCGCTACGGAACGCGGCTTCGAGGAGCTGGTCGACACGCTGCACGAGCTCGGGCGCGCGCGGATCGGGCGAGGCGCCGAGCGCCGCTTTGATCTCGTTGAGCGCCTTCAGCTGGCTGAAGAGCTGCACGTCGGACAGGCCACCGCCGCCGGTGAGCACCTGACGAACGCGATCGATCTCGGCCGCGATGGCCTCGATGCCGATGCCCGCCGAGCCCACACGACGCGCCTGCGGATGGTCGCGGTAGTGCGCCTCGAGCACCGGCGTGACGATCGCCTCGAGGATGGCCGCCTGGTCTTCGTTGTTCCAGGTGTGCTTGAGCACGAAGAAGTCGCTCGCGTCAGGCTGGGTACGGCCGTCGAGGAACGCGCTCGCCGCGAAGAGCTTGAGCATCTTCACCACGCGACGGTCGGAGAGCGTGACGCCCTCGGCGCGGATCTGGAAAACCAGGCCCTTGTACTGGCTGAAGAACTCCTCCGAGAACTGCATGCGCTGCGCAGAAACTCGGTGAAGATCGTAGATTTCACGCGCCGATGCGAGCGGCTGAACCGGCTGCTCGGTGATTCCCATGACCTCGTTCTGGAGGCCCTTCGTGAGCAGATCCTGGAAGTGGTACGCGTCCAGATTGTCGCTCCGAATGCGGAGCAAGAAGCGGTCGAAGATGGCGGTGAGGGTCTCGTCTTGCGGCACCTCGTTGGAGGCTCCGAAGCACGAGAGCAGCGGGCACTTCAGCACCGTGCCGCCGCTCGAGTAGCGGCGCTCGTTCAAGAGCGTGAGCAGCGCGTTCAAGATGGCCGAGTTCGATTTGAACACCTCGTCGAGGAACACGATCTCCGCTTCCGGGAGCATGCCCTCGATGCGTCGCTGGTAACGCCCCTCGCGGAAGGCCGCGATGTCGACCGGGCCGAAGATCTCGTTCGGTTCGGTGAAGCGCGTGAGCAGGTACTCGAAGTACCGAGCCTGCACGAGGCGCGCGAACATACGGATGAGCGCGCTCTTCGCGGTGCCCGGAGGTCCGACCAGAACGGCGTGCTCCCCCGCGACCACGGCGATGAGGAGCAGCCGAATGACCTCGTCCTTGCCGAGGAAGCGGGACTCGAGGGTACGAGCGATATGCTGGAGGCGAACCGGGAGCGCGTGTTGCGGCTGCATCGTCGCGAGCGAGGCTACCAGCTTTTTCCCGCGTGAATGCGCGGAAACGAGCGCCCCCGGGATCGGCTATTTCTTCTTCGACGGAGCGGCCGGCTTGGGCGCTGCGGGCGCCGCAGCCGAGGCCTTGCCCGTCTCGGGCTTCGCGTCTTCGACGCGGTTTCCGAAGGCGTCTCGCAGCTCGATCGGTCCGAGGTGCAGCGCTTCCAGATCGGGCTCGAGGCGCGACTTGTCCCCCACCACCACGACCTTCATGGTGCGAGGGACGAGCTTCTGGGCCACACGCTTCACGTCCGCCGCGGTCACCTTGGAGATGCGCTCGGCGCGCGTGGCGTATTCGTCCGCGGGCCAGTCGTAGACGACCAGGTCGGAGATGGCGCCGACGATGTCGCGCGCCGTTTCGAAGCGGGCCGGCAGGGTCTGCACGATGCCCTCTTTGGCCCCCTGCAGCTCCGCGTCGGTCACCTCGGACGAGCGCATGGCCTCGAGCTCCACGAAGAGCTCGTGCAGGGCCGGCGCGGTCTTCTCGGTCACCACTGCCGCGCTGGCGGCGAAAGGACCTGCCCCTCGACGCATGGAGAAGTACGAGCGAGCTCCGTACGTGTACGCGTGTTTTTCGCGCAAATTCAGGTTGATGCGACTCGAGAACATGCCGCCCAAGATGGCGTTCATGACCGTGATGGCATCGCGATCGGCGGTGCTCGCCGGCACGCCTACTTGGGTGACGCAGATCTGCGACTGCGCGGCCCGAGCCTTGTCCACGACAACCAAACGAGGCTCGTCCTTGGCGCTCTTTTTCGCGTTCGCGGCTGCCGGAGCGGGCACGGTCCCTCGCGTCTTCGGTGCGCCTTTCGAGGTGCCGAAGGTGCGCTCGAGCGAAGACAGGAGCGAGCTCTCGCTCACCCCGCCCGAGACCACCAGCGTGGTGAGCGACGGCACGAAGAGCGCCTTGTGGAGGCGTGCGAGATCGGCCGACGAGATCGCGTTCACATCGGCGATTTCCCCGGTGAGCGAGTGCCCGTACGGGTGCGCGCGTCCGAAGAGCGCGGCCGCTTGTGCGTTCAGCATCATGCTGGTCGGACTGTTTTTGTCGGACTGGAGGCCGGCGATGCGACGCGCGCGCAGGCGCTCGACTTCTTCCTTGGGGAAGGTCGGGTTCTGCACCACGTCCGCGAGCAGCTCGAGGCCGGTGTCGAGGTGCTCGGCGAGCACGTCCATCGCGACCTGACCGGAGTCCCACCCGAACGAGGCGTCGTGGTGCGCACCGATGGCCTCGAAGTCGTCCGAGAGCTTCAGCGCCGAGCGCGTCTTCGTCCCCTGCTCGAGCATCGCGCCGAGGAACGAGAGCGATCCGGGCTTCGCGTCGGGCACGTCACCTTGGCCGGCCTTGATCACCACCGCCACGCTGACCGTGGGCACCGGATGCGGCACGAATAAGACCTTGATGCCGTTCTTCAGCGAGAGCTCGGTCACCTTCGGAGCCACGAAAGGACGGAGCCCGTCGGCCTTGGCCGGGGCGTTCGCGCGGAACGGCGCGTCCGGGGTCTCGGGCTGCGCGGGCGCTTTGGGCGCTTCGGGCTTGGCCACGGTAGGAGGCGGAAGCACGGCGGGAGGCGGCTCGTGGCCGCACGCGGCCAAGATCCCGAAGAGGCTCGCGACGAGCGTGAGGCGGCCGAGACGGTGCACGCCGGATCCTCGGAAATTCGCGCTCATTTCTGACCTCCGCGCGACACGCGCGTCACTTGCCCCGCGAGCGGAGCGCCCTTCTTCGGCGTCACCAAGGTCACGATTTTTCCTTTTTCCGGGAGGAACTTGTTCACGGCCGAGCCCACCGAGGCCACCGTCGCGTTCTCCGAGCGCGCGAGGTCCTTCGCGAAGTAGTCGGCGTCGCCGACGTAGTGGAAGTAGGTATTCAACGTGTTCGCGCGCGCGCCCACACGCTCGATGCCGAAGATCGAGTCGGCGCGGGTCGACACCTTGGCCCGGGTGAGCTCGTCCTGCGTGACGCCCTTCGAGCGCAGCGTCGCGAGCTCTTCGTCGATCACCTTGGCGAGCTCGTCGGCGGTGTGACCGGGCTTGGCGGTGGCCACGATCTCGAACACGCTCCCGAGCTCCATCGAGGCCTGGGACGCGAACACGTTCTGCGCGATCTGGAGGTCGTACACGAGGCGCTTGTAGAGGCGGCTCGTCTTGCCGGACGCGAGCGCGCGGGCGGCCAAGTCGAGGTCCGAGTCCCCCTCCGCGAAAAAAGCCGGGGTCGGCCACGAGACGTAGGCTCGCGCGAGCTCCACGTCGGCGTCCACCTCGATCTTCACGTTGTCCGCGAGCGTGACGGGAGCGGGCTTCGTGCGTGGCGGGAGCGGACGCGACACGACGGGCCCGAAGTACTTCTTCACGAGCTCGAGCGCCTTCGCTTCGTCGAAGTCCCCGGAGAGCGCCAAGGTGGCGTTGTTGGGCACGTAGTAGGTGCGGAAGAACCCCTTCACGTCGGCGAGCGTGGCCGCGTCGAGATCCTGCGGCGATCCGATGGTGAGAAAGTGGTACGGGTGCCCGGCCGGGAACATCTCGGCGCGCACGGCCTGCCCCACCAAGCCGTAGGGCGCATTCTCGTAGTTCTGGCGGCGCTCGTTCTTCACCACTTCGCGCTGACCGTCGAAGGTCGATTGGTCGACGTGATCGAGCAAAAATCCCATGCGATCGCTCTCGAGCCACAAGGCGAGCTCGAGGCGGTTCGAGGGAACGGTCTCGAAGTAGTTCGTGCGATCGGTGTTGGTCGTGCCATTGATCCCCGTGCCTCCGACCTCCTCGAGGTGGCGGAAGAACGTGTCTTCGGCGACGTGTTTCGACCCCTGGAACATCACGTGCTCGAAGAGGTGCGCGAAGCCGTTTTTGCCGGGCGCTTCGTCCTTCGATCCGACGTGGTAAAACACGTTCACGCTCACCGTGGAGACCCGGTGGTCTTCGTGCATGAGCACCGTGAGGCCGTTCTCCAGGGTGACCTTCTTGGCCGTCAACGTCGGCACCGGCGTTGGCGGGCGTGCCCCCGAGAGGACCGGCGCCGACGGAGCGGAGGCGGGCGCCGCCTTCTTGTCGTCCGCGGATGCGAGGCTCGCGACCGAAGCGGCTGCGAGCAGCAAGAAGATCGAGATCGTGGACTTTGGCCTCGAGCGAGGCGCTCCCGCAACGTTCATGGCCTCACGTTTATCGGCAAGGCCGGCGGCAAGCAACGTCGGCCAGCCACGCCTACAACGTGCGCAGAAAGCGACGCTCGCGAAGCGAAGCGCGAAGCGTCGAAGAGAGCGCGCGACAGACGCGCGAATTGCGATACATTGGGTCACAAGGGCGGGTAGCAGCGGAGAATTCTCTTGGCCGGACGTTCGACGCGCATCTCCATCGTGGAAAAGTCGCTCCAAGACATCTTGGACCGCATCCTCGAGCTGCCCCCTGGGCCGCTCGCCAACGACCTCCACGCGAAGGCGCGCACGGTCGCGTTCTCGATCGCCGCCTGGACCAAGAAGGCACCCACGCGCGAAGAGCGCGAGCGCGCGCTGAACGAGGTCTTGGCGCTCAACATCGAGGTCATGCAAGCCTCGAAGGTCGCGCGTCGAGCCTGACGCTCTCGCCGACGAAACGAGCCCCAGGGCAAGCTCCATGCGCTTCTCTCGTCGCAATTTCCTTCTCGCTGGAGCAGGTCTTTTCGTCGGCTGCCACGCGGAAGGCCGCGCCCTGCCTCGCACGTCGAGCGCGGGCCCGACGCCGCTCGCGCGCCCGACCTTCGCCGAGACGGGCATCGTCGTTCAATCGGGCGACGTGACCTCCCGGGCGAGCGTCGTTTGGGCCAAAGGGGCGACCACGCCGGGCCGCCTTGTGGTCGACGTCGCGCGGGCGAGCGATCCCGAGTTTTCGCACGCACGCCGCTTCTTCGGCTCGCTCGCTTCGGCAGACACCGACCACACCGCGCGCGCTCTCGTCGAGGGGCTCGACCCGGGCACCGAGTGGCTCTTCCGCGCCGGCTTCGGAGAGGCTCCACGTCTCGATCGCATGGCCTACGGTCGCACCCGCACCGCCCCGGACGACGACCGCGACGTGCGCCTCGCCTGGTCCGGAGACACGGTCGGTCAGGGCTGGGGCATCGACGTCTCCCGTGGTGGCCTCGCCACCTATCGCGCGCTCCACGAAGCGAAGCCCGACGCGTTCCTCCACTTGGGCGACATGATCTACGCCGACGGCGTGGTTTCACCCGAGGTCGTGCTCGACGACGGCTCGGTGTGGCGCAACCTGGTCACCCCCGCGAAGAGCAAAGTTGCCGAGACTCTCGACGATTTTAGGGGAAACTTCGCGTATTCCTTTGCCTGCGACACCTTCCGCACCTGTGCGGCCGACGTCCCGCTCTACGCCATGTGGGACGACCACGAGGTCGCGAACGATTTTTGGCCGGGTCGTGTCCTCGAAGACCCACGCTTCCAGGAGAAGCGTTGCGACGTCCTCGTCCCGCAGGCGCTTCGCGCCATGCGCGAGTACGTGCCGCTGCGCGAGTCGAAGACGCTCTACCGCAGCATCTCGTGGGGTCGCGCCGCCGAGGTGTTCGTCACCGACACCCGCAGCTACCGCAGCCCGGACGGCCTCGACCGCGAAGCTGCCGGCGATCCGTCGCGCTCCGTGCTCTGGGGAGACGACCAAGTCGAGTGGCTGGTGCGAGGGCTCGTCGCCTCCCGCGCGCGCTGGAAAATTGTCACGCTCGGCATGCCGCTCGCGCTCGTGCTCCCACATACCTACGCCGGAGAGGCGAGCACCCAAGACGGTCTCGGCCAGGGCGAAGGCCCTCCTCTCGGTCGCGAGCTCGAGCTGGTGCGCGTGCTCTCCGCGTGTCGCGCCGCGGGTGTAGCCAACGTGCTCTTTCTCTCGGCCGACGTGCACTACGCCGCCGTGCACCGGTTCGATCCTTCGCGTGCAGTACACAAGGACTTTCTGGGCTTCCACGAGGCCGTCGCCGGCCCGCTTCACGCGTCGAGCTTCCCCCCGAAGGCGCTCGACCCCACCTTCGGGCCCGAGGTGCTCTTCCAGGTCGAAGAGCCACGGCAGTCGGGCTCGGGTCCCGTCGCGGGGCGTCAGAGCTACGGCGTGATCGAGATCGCCCGAGGCTCCCACGAGCTTTCGATCCGCCTCTTTTCGGGCACCGGAGCCGAGCTCCACGTCACACGCCTCGTGCCGCAGCGCGCCTGAGCCTCGACCGAACACGCCGAGCCACGATGCCCGGCCTTTACGAGGCAGGCTCACAAAGGCTATGCCCGGCTGCCCCATGAGCACGCAGAAGCCCGCGGTCGTCCTCGGTTTGCCCATCACGCTCGAGTCCCTGGAAGACGTGGCGAAGCGCGGCCGAAAGGTCACGGTCGACGAAGGCGCTCGAGCCAAGGTGATCGCCTCGCGCGCCGCCATCGATGCCATCGCTGAAGCAGGAGACGCCGCACGCAACGTCTACGGCGTGAACACCGGCTTCGGCGCGCTCGCCGAGACGCGCATCTCCGCGACCGACGTCCGCGAGCTGCAGCGCAACCTCGTACGCTCCCACGCGACCGGCATCGGCGAAGACCTCGGCATCCCCGAGGTTCGCGGCATCATGCTGCTCCGCGCGCAAGTGCTCGCGCTCGGTCACTCGGGCGTGCGCCCGCTCGTGCTCGACACGCTCTGCGCCATGCTGAACGCCGGGGTCACGCCCCGCATCCCCTCGCAAGGCTCGGTGGGCGCCTCCGGAGACCTCGCGCCGCTCGCGCACCTCGCGCTCGTGCTCATCGGCGAAGGCGAAGCTCGCGTCGGTGAGGGGCCGTTCGTGGACGGCGGTATCGCGATGAAAGAAGCGGGCATTTCGCCGCTCGTGCTGGAGGCGAAAGAGGGCCTCGCGCTCATCAACGGCACGCAATACATGGCCTCGCTGGGCACGCTGTCCCTGCTCGAAGCCGAACGCCTCGCCACCGCCGCGGACGTGGCCGGAGCGGTCAGCCTCGAGGCGTCCAAGGGCTCCACCACGCCGTTCGACGAGCGCCTGCATTTCGCCCGCCCCCACCCCGGTCAAGCGACGGTCTCGAAGAACCTGCGCGCGCTGCTCGCCGAGAGCGAAATCGCCGAGAGCCACAAAGATTGCGGCAAGGTCCAAGACGCCTACTCCCTGCGCTGCATGCCGCAAGTGCACGGCGCCACGCGCGACGCCCTCGGCTGGGTCCGCAGCGTGCTCGAGCGCGAGGTCAACTCGGTCACGGACAACCCCAGCGTCTTCATCGAGCGGGGCGAGACCGAGATCTTGAGCGGCGGAAACTTCCACGGACAGCCCCTCGCGCTCGCCCTCGACCTCGCCGCGATGGCCGTGGCCGAGCTCGCGAACATCAGCGAGCGCCGCGTGGAGCAGCTCGTGAACCCCTCGCTCTCGAGTGGGCTCACGCCGTTTCTCGCGGTCGGCTCGGGGCTGCACTCGGGCTTCATGATCGCGCAGGTAGCGAGCGCCTCGCTCGTGAGCGAAAACAAGGTGCTCTGTCACCCGGCCAGCGTGGACAGCATCCCCTCGTCCGCCGGCAAAGAAGACCACGTGAGCATGGGCAGCGTGAGCGCCCGCAAGCTCGCCATGGTGGTGCGCAACACCAAGAACGCTCTCGCCATCGAGGTCATGACCGCGGCCGCGGGCGTCGATCAGCGCGCCCCCCTCAAGCCCAGCAAAGGGGTGCGAGCGGTCATGCAGAAAATCCGAGAGCGCGTCGCCCCCATGACCGGAGACCGCCCGCTCTACCGAGACATCGAGGCCCTCGCCGAGCTCGTCTCATCGGGTGCGCTGTCCGACGCGGCCGAGTCGGCTGTCGGCCACTTGTCCTGAGGGGAGCTCCCCCCGACACGCCGAACAAATCCGTCACGCTGAGCTACGTGACGGCTCGCGGCGCAAAAACCCGAGCAGGTTCGTGGGGTTCCGTTCCGATTCGCGTCACCAGCTGCCCTTCGTGGACATGACGCGATCCACCCTACACGGGCCAACTTCCTTGAATCGTTGCGGTATTTCATGACGCCGCGCAACAAGCGGATGCAACGAATTACAAGTCGGTGACAACTTCCGGCGGCCCGAATGCTTTGGTTCCGGGCATGCACATCGCGTTGTGTGTCGCGTATTTCACCGTTCTGGCTCTCCTGTCGATGTACGGCCTTCACCGGTCGCACCTGGTCATCACGTGCCTTCGCTTGGCGAAGAAGCTCCGCGCGATGAAGAAGAGTGTGGCCCCGCTTCCCGCCCCCGGTGAAGCCTCCGCGGTCGAGGCGTCGAGCCTCCCGATGGTCACCATCCAGCTGCCGCTCTACAACGAGGCCACCGTGGCCGCGCGCCTCCTCGATGCCGTCGCGCGCATCGAGTACCCCCGCGAAAAGCTGGAAATCCAGGTCCTCGACGACTCCACCGACGAGACCCGCATGATGGTCCGCGACCACGTGCGCACGCTGGCCGAGACCGGCCTCGACATCCAGTACATCCACCGCGTGGACCGCACCGGCTACAAGGCGGGCGCTCTCGACGCCGGCCTCACGGTCGCCAAAGGCGAGCTCATCGGCATCTTCGACGCCGACTTCATCCCCGAGGCCGACTTCCTCCGCGCGCTCGTGCCGCAGTTCATGGCCGACCCGGAAATCGGCATGGTCCAGGCCCGCTGGGGTCACCTGAACCGCGACGTGTCGCTCCTCACCCGCGTGCAGGCCCTCATGCTCGACGGCCACCACCTGGTCGAGAACCGCGCTCGCGCGGCCGCCGGCTGGCTCTTCAACTTCTCGGGCACGGGCGGCATGTGGCGTCGCCAGGCCATCGTCGACGCCGGTGGCTGGGAGCACGACACCCTCACCGAAGACCTCGACCTCAGCTACCGCGCGCAAATGGCGGGCTGGAAGTTCGCCTACCGCGAAGACGTGGTCACCCCGGCCGAGCTCTGCGAAGACGTGAGCGCCTTCCGTGCGCAGCAGTTCCGCTGGGCGAAGGGCACCGTGCAGACCTCGCGCAAGCTGATGAAGCGTGTGCTCACCTCGAAAGAGCTCACGATCTCGCAGCGCATCGAGGCGTTTTTCCACATGACGCCGCACTTCGCGTACCCGCTCATGGTGCTGCTCAGCGTGCTGCTCCTCCCGGCGCTCCTGCTGATGCCCGCCACCAACGTGCGCACCATGTTCCTCATCGACCTGCCCCTTTGCGCAGGCACCACCGGCTCGCTCGCGGCCTTCTACGCGATGGCCATGACCGCGCAGGGTCGTCGCCGCGTCGACGCCCTCAAGAACCTCCCTGC
The DNA here is from genome assembly GCA_965225775.1 of Polyangiaceae bacterium. Lineage (GTDB taxonomy): Bacteria > Myxococcota_A > Polyangia > Polyangiales > Polyangiaceae > JAAFHV01. Next base: position 2,583,389 of record OZ245328.1, read on the forward strand.
CCTGCTCGCGCTCGGCGCCGGCCTCGCCCCGCACCTGTCGAAGGCCGTGTTCGAAGGCCTTCGCTCGATGGCCGGTGAGTTCGTCCGCACGCCCAAGGCCGGCGACATGGTCAAGGCCATGAAGGCGGGTCAGCGCTACCACGCCCGCGCCGACCTCCCCATGACCGAGATCGTGCTCTGCGCCTTCAGCATGATCAGCGTGGCAGCTTCGCTCCACACCGGTCACTGGTTCGCGACGCCCTTCGCAATGCTCTTCACCTTCGGCTACGGCTACGTGGCGCTCCTCGTGGTGACCGAGCAGGCGGCCCGCCGCCGCGCCGCCCTCAAGGCCTTCGAGGAGGGCGCGTCGATCGCCGCTCTCGAGAGCGTCCCGCCGCCCGCCACCGCCTCCGAAGGATCGGAAGAACTGGCTGCCTGATCCCGCCTCGAAGGCGGCACTTCCCTGGAAGGACAGGCCTTTTGCCTGACCTCCAGGGCCCGAGTGGAAGCTGACCGGACCCCACGCGAAAGCGAAAGGTCCGGTTTTCTTCATTTTAATCCCCGGACCGCGCCCGAATTCTTTCGGTCCGAGCGACCACCTTTTTTGGGCGAATCTGCTGGCAAAGATTGAGAAAAGAGCTTTAACCTTGGCATCGTGCTCGTGCGTCTCGCGCTCGAGGGCCTCGACCGACGACCCGGAGGAAGTGCTTCTCCGTTTCCCGCCGACGCTCCCGGCCCGACGCAAGACCGCACGTGAGGGGACAGGGGACATGACCAAAGCCGAGATCGTGCAAGCGCTCTATGCAAAGGTGGGGGGATTTTCGCGCAAGGAATCGGCCGACATGGTCGACCTGGTGTTCGAAATGATGAAGGAAACCCTCGGCCGCGGCGAAAAGATCAAGATCAGCGGGTTCGGCAACTTCGTGCTGCGCGACAAGCGTCAGCGGCCGGGCCGTAACCCGCAAACCGGCGATCCCATCAAGATCAGCGAGCGCCGCGTGCTCACCTTCAAGGCGAGCCAAATCCTCAAGCATGCCCTGAACCCCCGTGGTGACGAGAGCCAGCCCGCCCCCGCGCAGGCCGCCCTCGCCCCCGCGATGAGCAGCACGAGCGGATGACGATGACGGCTCTTTCGGTCGAGCGTGCGCCCGTTGGCGCTCTCTCCGGAGGAGCCGGCTCGTGCTCGGACGCGCTCGGACCTCGCCCACGCCCATGAGCAGCCCCAAAGCGCGCGCCCTCACGCCCCTCGGCGAAGGCATGAAAGCCCTGCCTTCCAAGCTCTACTTCCGCATCGGCGAAGTCGCGGGCATGGTCGGGGTCGAGCCCCACGTCCTTCGCTACTGGGAGCGCGAGTTCCGCGCCATTCGCCCCACGAAGAGCTCCAAGGGCCAGCGCGTTTACTCCCGCAAAGACGTGGAGAATCTGCTTCGCGTTCGCGCGCTGCTCTACGAAGAGGGCTTCACGATCGCCGGCGCGAAGAAGAAGCTGTCCCGCTCACCTGGCGAGAGCGAGGCGCTCGAGTCGGCCGAAGAGGCGCTCGAGCCCGACGCCCGTTCGTTCCCCGCACGCGAAAGCGACACCGAGCCACGAGAGCCACGAGGCGCGAGCAAGCCCTCCAAGAGCGCACTCGCAGCAGAACCCGGCTCGCCTGCATCATCGTATGGGCTCGGTGCTCCGACCAAGCCTCTCGCGGTGGCCGCCCATGTCGCCTTTCCGCACGGCGAGGCCACCGTTCTTCACCAAGCGTCGCTCGCGGAGCCCAAGGCTTCCCGTCACACGGAAGAGCTCCGAACCGTGAGGGCCTCGCTGCTCGAGCTTCGTGCCGAGCTCGAGACGCTCTTGGGCGAGCTCGAAGCCGAATGACCGTTCGCGAGCCCCTCGGCTCGACGATGCGGACGACGCTCGTGTCGATGCTCTTCGCAGCGAGCTCGAGCGCGGCCTACGCCGCCGAACGAGACCCCGGAACCTTTCGGGTTTCGCTCGAAGGAACGCAGCCTTGGGCGCCAGGAGGCGCCGAGCCTCCCGACGTCTCTCGGAGCTCTCCCCGAGCGACGCTCGCCTTCTTCGAGGCCCGCACCTCGGCCGACGGCGCACGTGCCGTGGCGGCCTGCACGACGATCGACGTGTCCGGTTGGCTCGACGAGATCCGGCCCATCGCCGAAGATCGACTGGAAGGCCTGGCCGCCGGCACACTCATCAAGGCCATGGGTCGCCCGCCCAAATGGACGAGGCGTCCGCCAGCCACCGCCGAGACGCGAGACGGCGTGTCGCGCATCGAGCTCGTACCGAGCGACCCATCCGGAGACCATGGAGCCTCGGGCGCACTTTCACTAGGATTTTCAGGCAGATCGCCGAAGGTGGTCGCCTGTTTCGCCGTGTGCGCGCCGCGCGACGAGGACGGACCGAGCTGCCACGCCGAGCGCGCACGCTTCGAGGGACCGTTCGTGCCGCCTCCCCCTCCGACACTGCCGCTTCGGGCGCTCGCCGGAGCCGTACACCACCCCCGGGAGAGCTCGGCCGTAGGCGGGGCGCTCGTACTCGCGCTCGCGGCGCTCTACGTGCGTGGCCGACCTCGTCCCCGCATGCGTCGACCTCGCCCAGTAAAAGACGGCCTGCGCTGAGCGTTGCCCCACTCGAGAGCGCCCGTTCGTGGCCTCTCGAGGGCTTCTCGCCCCGAAGTTCCGGAAGCTTCGAACGATTCGGTCGACGGCGCGCCCGAGTCCCATGTTAGAAGGCCCGCACCATGCAGATCCGGCACGGCAGAGCCCTTCCGCTCCTCCTCGCCCTCGGCGGCTTCGCGTTCGCCGGGTCGCTCGGCTACTCGCGCACCGCGAGCGCCCAGCCCGCGGACCCGAAAGCACCCGCTCCGCCCACGGGCGCAGGCTCCGCCCCCCCGGCGGACCCGCAGCCTCGCGGCAACTTGATGCCCGCCGAGGCTCCGAGCGCCTCTTCTGGTAGCGGTAGCGGTAGCGGCAGCGGTAGCGGCAGCGCCTCGGCCAGCGGCAGCGCGAGCAGCGCCACCCTCGCCCTCGACCCCTCGCAGGATCAGCGTAAGCTCGTCGCCCAGGGCGAAGCTCGCCCCGACGAGAGCGCCATCACCGGCTCGCCCGCGTCGGTCTTCGCCGACGACTGGTGGGGTCGCACCCGTCCGGTGCTCGAGCTGCACGGCTACTTCCGCACCCGCGGCGAGCTCTTCCACAACTTCGCGCTCGGTCGCTTCAATGGCGCCGGTGACGGGCAGAACCTGTGGGGGCAACCGCTCGACAACAGCTACACCACGGACACCGGCACGCAGCAGTTCGTGACCCAGTGCGGGGACAGCACGCCCCTCACGGCTTGCCAGGACAAAACCCAGGCGTCGGCCAACATGCGCCTGCGCCTGAACCCCGAGATTCACATCTCGGACAACCTGCGCATCATGACGCAGGTCGATTTGCTCAACAACGTGGTGCTCGGGTCCACGCCGGACGCCTACGCGCTCCAGCCGAGCGGCACCGGTTCGAGCGGCTACAAGCCGGCCGGTAACGGCTACAACGGCTACGCTCCGCTCGGGGTGTTCTCGACCACGCAGGGCGTCCCCACCGCCGGCGTCAACGGCTACAAGAACTCGATCGAGGTGCAGCGCGCCTGGGCCGAGTACCTCACTCCGGTCGGCCAAGTTCGCTTCGGCCGCATGCCGCTCCACTGGGGCCTCGGCATGCTGGTCAACTCCGGCGACCGCCTCGACGACGACTACCAGACCAACACCGACCGCATCATGTTCGTCTCGGGCATCAAAAGCCTGGACCTCTACTTCGGCGGTTCGTGGGACTTCGTCTCGACCGGCGCCACGAGCGCCAGCCCCTACGACGTGTACGGCGGTCAGCCCTACAACACGGGCAACCTCACCAACGTGAACCAGTGGAGCGCGGTCATCGCGCACCGCACGAATCCCGACCTGCAGCGACTCAAGCTCGCCAAGGGCGACGTGGTCGTGAACGGCGGACTCTTCGCCATCTATCGCTCGCAGTACCTCGACGTGAAGGCCAGCCAGAATCCGGCCACGATCGACCCGACCTCGGCCGATCGCGAGCTCGAGCGGCGCGACGCGCAGGCGTTCATTCCGGACGCCTGGCTCCAGGTTCTCTATCGAAAGTTCCGTTTCGAGGCTGAATTTGCCTCGATTCTTGGCCAGATGGGCAATTCGCCGGCGCGCAATCGCCTGTCCGATCCCATCGGCATTCGTCAGTTCGGCCTCACCACGCAGACCGAATACAAGGCCATCGAAGACAAGCTGCGGGTCGGGTTCGGATTCGGTTGGGCCAGCGGCGACAGTGACGTCGAGGGTCTCGCCCCCGGCGCGAACGGCCTCCAGAAGCGTCTCGGCGACAGCGCCATCTCGACCTTCCGATTCCACCCCGCCTACTACGTCGACTACATCTTCCACCGCCGCATCCTGTCGCGCGTGCAGGGCACGTATTACTTCCGCCCCTCGGTCGACTACGACTTCCTCCGCAATCCGAACGGTCAGAAGTTCGGCGGCGGTGCGGCCATCGTCTGGACCCGCGCGAGCGAGTTCATCCAGACGCCCGGCAACAAGCGCGATCTCGGCATCGAGCTCGACCTCCAGCTCTACTACCAGGCCAAAGACGGCACGTTGAACGACGACCCCTCGAAGATGGGCGGCTTCTACACCGCGCTTCAGTACGGCGTGTTCTTCCCGCTCGGCGGACTCTCGTACCTGCCCGGCGAGCAGACGCGTATCCAGAACACCATCCCGACCACCAACGGTCAGACGACCGACGTGAGCCTCTCCACGGCTCAGACCGTGCGCCTCATCCTGGGCGTCATGTTCTGAACGAGAGCGCGACTGCGTTTCTCTCGTCGCTCCGGCGCTCGCGCGTCGGAGCGATGTGCATTTGGGGGCTCTGACGCGCCCACCGCACGTGCACACTCGGCACAGCTCGTTCGTGCGCGGCGGCCCGGCGAGAATCGACCGACGAGCGTGGCCGACGCCGCAGCCCCGAAGGCCTCCCTCAAGGAGACCGCAGCCCCGAAAGCTCAGTCGTCCAGCGCGCCTGCCGCGACCCACTTGGCGATGCGGTCGACCGAGGCGGGTGAAAACGCGTAGGTGAACGGCGCCTTCGGCATGCGCCCGATGGTGGTTCCATCGGCGTTGCGCTTGCGGATCTGGGAATAGAGATAGGTCTTCGTGAAGTCCTTCTCGCCTGCCGTCACGAAGCCGGACGACAGCAGCGTGGCGCGGCACTGGGCCTTGTCGGTCCCGCAGATGAACCCAACGGCCGCGCCGGGCTGTCCCGCTGCACCGTGACACGAGCCGTTGCCCGCGCACGATCCACCGCCCGTAGGCCCCAAGAGGTCGCGGTAGATGTCCGTGAACGTCGTGCCAGAGCCCGCGTCCGCTTCGCCCGCGTCGGGCGTCTCGGTGACCGGACCGGGGGGCGCGGCCGCATCGAAACGGGTATCTCCGCCGCTCGTATTTCCCGAAGCGACCGCACATCCCGCGAGGGCGCTCGAACCGACGACGAAGAGACCGAAGAGAAGCCGTGCCCTCATGAAAAACGAGCCTACCATGCGTGCTTCGTGCCGCGCGAAAGAGCACGACATCGACACGACAAGAGACAAGCCCGCACGCGAGCAATGCTAGGCTTCGCGCGCCCTACGGACTTCCCCATGCCCAAGATCCTCATCGTCGACGACCAGCGAAACATGCGGACCACTCTCGCGATGATGCTTCGCGGAGGCGGCTACGAGGTCGAAGAGGCCTCCGACGGTGAACAAGGCAGCGTGCGCGGCGCGACCGAAGCCTTCGACGTCGTACTCACCGATCTGCGCATGGGCACCAAAGACGGCATCGACGTGCTGCGTGCCGTGAAAGAGGCGCACGCGCTCACCGAGGTCATCGTGATGACCGCCTACGGCACCATCGAGAGCGCCGTAGACGCCATGCGCCTCGGCGCGTTCGACTACATCCAGAAGCCTTTCACCGAACAAGAGCTCCTGGTCAAAGTGGGCAAAGCCGTGGAGAGCCGCAGGCTCGCCGGTGAGGTCGCGCTGCTCACGCGCGAGTTCCAAGACCGCTACAAGTTCGAGAACATCGTCGGCCGCTCGGCCGCCATCCGCGACGTGCTCGGCCGCATCGTGCGCGTCGCCCCGACCGACACCATCGTGCTCATCACGGGAGAGAGCGGCACCGGCAAAGAGCTCGTCGCCAAGGCCATCCACGCCAACTCCAAGCGAAAAAACCGCCCCTTCGTCCCGGTCAACTGCGCGGCCATCACCGAGACCCTGCTCGAGAGCGAGCTCTTCGGTCACGCCCGAGGTTCGTTCACCGGTGCGGTGAGCGCACGCAAGGGCCTCTTCGAGGAAGCCGACGGCGGCACCTTCTTCTTCGACGAGATCGGCGAGACCCCGCTCGCCTTCCAAGCCAAGCTCCTCCGCGCCATCCAAGAGCACGAGGTGAGACGCGTGGGCGAGAACAAGCCCATCAAGGTCGACGTGCGCATCATCGCCGCGACCAACCAAGACTTGCTCCCGGCCATCGCCGAGAAGCGCTTTCGCCAAGATCTCTACTACCGGCTCAACGTGGCGCGCTTTCAGCTCCCGCCCATGCGCGAGCGCATGGAAGACCTGCCCGAGCTGCTCGGTCACTTCCTTCAGAAGTACAACAAGAAGATGACCGTGAAGGCTCGCTTCGACGACCGCGTCACCGAGGTGCTCCAGCAGTACGCGTTCCCCGGCAACGTGCGCGAGCTCGAGCACATGGTCGAACAAGCCGTGGCCCTCGTGCAGAACGGTGTCATCCACCCGGACGATCTCTTGCCTCACGCCAACGCCCCGCAGGAGGCCCCTCGCCCACGCGGCGCGGGCATGTCGCTCGCCGAGACCGTGGACGCCGCCGAGCGCTCCGCGATCGAAGAAGCGCTGCGCGTGTCGGACGGCAACCGCGAGCGCGCCGCGGAAATCCTCGGCGTCTCCCCCACCACGCTCTGGCGGAAGATGACCCGACTCCACGTGAGCTTCGAGTCCAAGGGCTGATCCGCGACCGATGCTGACGAGCCTCTTCGACTACACCCTGCCCGACGAACTGATCGCCACCGAGCCCCCTGCCGAACGAGACGGAGCGCGACTGCTCGTGCTCGAAGGCGAGAACGCTCTCGTGGAGAGCACGACCCGCGACCTGGCGAGCTTCGTCCCGGAAGGCTCGCTCGTCATCGTGAACGATACACGCGTCATGAAGGCGCGCCTCCTCGGTCACAAGGTCGGCTCGGGCGGAAAGACCGAGATTTTCCTTGTCAAACGCGCCAGTGGCGACGAATGGCTCGCGCTCGGTAAGGCCTCCAAGTCGCTGCGTGACGGCACCGAGATCCGCGTCGGCTCGCTGCTCGTGCGCGTGATGGGTCGCGACCACGAGAGCGGGCTCTTGAGGGTCGCGCTCTCCGTCGCAGACGGTTCGAGCGTCGACGAGGCGATCGGCCGAGAAGGCACCGTGCCGCTGCCCCCCTACATCAAGCGCCCGGCACGAGAGTCCGACGAAGAGCGCTACCAGACGGTCTTCGCGCGCGAAGAGGGCGCCGTCGCCGCACCGACGGCGGGCCTGCACGTCACCAAGGCCCTGCTCGGTCGGCTCGAACAGAAGGGCGTAACCGTGGCGTCGGTAACCCTTCACGTGGGACTCGGCACGTTCTCGCCAGTGACGGTCGACGACCTCGACGACCACGACATGCACGCCGAGACGTACACCGTACCGAAGGCCACCGTGCGCGCCGTCGCCGAGGCCCGCGAGCGCGGCGCGAAGGTCGTGGCCATCGGAACCACGGTCGTGCGCGCCCTCGAGAGTGCGCGAGATCTCGAGCGCCCCGGCCACCTCCGGCAAGCGAGCGGTGAAGAGACTCGCCTCCTCATCCAGCCCGGCTACCGATTCTCGGTGGTCGACGCGCTGCTCACGAACTTCCATCTCCCGAAGTCCACCTTGCTCGCGCTCGTTTGCGCCTTCGGAGGCCACGAGCGAGTGCTCGCGGCCTATCGCCACGCCGTGCGCACCAAGATGCGCTTTTACTCGTACGGAGACGCCATGTTCCTCGAACGCGCGAAGGGCGCGCACTCATGAAACCTCGCACCGAAGGGTTCGCCTTCGAGGTCCTCGCGCAAGAAGGTCACGCTCGCGCCGGCCTCTTCACCACGCCTCACGCAGTGGTGGAGACGCCTACGTTCATGCCCGTCGGCACGCAAGGCTCGGTGAAGACCCTCACCGCCGACGAAGTGGCCAGCACGGGCGCGCAGATCGTGCTCGGCAACACCTACCACCTCTGGCTGCGACCCGGGCCCGACGCTGTCCGCGCCCACGGAGGCCTCCACGGCTTCACACGCTGGCCTCGCGCCATGCTCACCGATTCGGGTGGCTTCCAGGCGTTTTCGCTCGGGCAATCCAAGCCGGGAAAGCCGGCAGAAAAAGGCAATTCGTCCTCGAAGGGACTGGTCGAACCGGACGAAGACGGCTTCACCTTCCGCTCGCACCTCGACGGCTCGAAGCACCGCCTCTCCCCCGAAGAAGCCGTGCGCGTCCAAGGTCTCTTGGGCGCCGACATTCAAATGCAGCTCGACATCTGCCCGCCCGGGGAGTCGCCTCGTGCGGTGGTCGAAGCCGCAGTCGCGCGCACCACCCGCTGGGCCAAACGAGCCCTCGCGGCGCCGCGCCCCGAGCGACAAGCTCTATTCGGAATCGTGCAGGGCGCATGTTTTCCCGACCTTCGTATCGGCCATGCCGAAGACCTCGGCGCGCTCGAGTTCGACGGCCTCGCGCTGGGCGGTTTTTCCGTCGGCGAGCCCATCCCGCGCATGTACGAGACCCTCGCGGAGGTCGCGCATCGACTCGACCCCGAGCGCCCTCGTTACCTCATGGGCGTCGGCACTCCACAAGATCTACTCGTGGGCATCGAGCACGGCGTCGACATGTTCGACTGCGTGCTCCCGACCCGCAACGCGCGCAACGGCCAGGCACTCACCCGCTTCGGCAAAGTGGTCATCAAGCAGGCCCGCTACAAAGACGACCTCGGCCCACTCGACCCGGACTGCACCTGCGCCTGCTGCACCGGCGGCTACACACGCGCCTACCTCCGCCACCTCTACGTGGCCGGCGAGGTCCTGGTGCTCCGGCTATTTTCCCTTCACAATCTGCACTTTTACGGTGAGCTCGTGCGCGAGGCACGTACCCACCTGAAGGCAGGAACCTTCGCGACGTACAAGAAAGCCGCGCTCGCGAAGATGACGGACGGAGAGCTCTCGGGTTAAGCTTCGAGGTTCGGACGATGGGGCGATGAGCGATCAGAAGAAGCAGCTCGGGAAGATCCTTCTCAAGCGCAAGATGCTCTCTCAAGCGGATCTCGAGCGTACTCTCGCCGAGCAGCGCTCGGGAGACGGCTTGCCGCTCGCCTCGCGCCTCATTTCGCAGGGCCTCGTGCGCGAGAGCGACGCGCTCCGCGGCTTGTCCGAGCAGTTCGGGGTGCCCGCGGTCGACCTCGAGCGCATCGGCATCGCCACATCGCACTTGGTGCTGCCGGAAGAGTTCGCCAAGTCGCGTAAGGTCCTCGTGATCTTCGCCGACGAAGAGCGCGCGCTCGTGGCCATGGCGAGCCCCGACGACACCCTGCTCGCCGAGGTGGCGGCCATGAGCGGACTCACGGCGAGCCCTTACATCGCGCTGTCGCTCCCGCTCCATCGCGCCATCGACGAGGCGTACGCGGCTGCAAAGAACGGCATCGAGACGTACTACGGCCGCAAGGCGCGCACGTCCGAGCGCCGTGAAGCGCTGCTCTCGCTAGCCACCTTCGTTCCGAGCGGCATGGGGCGAGAAGACTCGGTCGTCTTCACCGACGAGAGCCTGCGCGCCGCCGCTGCCGCCGAGTCCATTCCTTTCGACCGCGGCCCGGTGGCCCCCATGGAGGCCGAACCCGAATCGGTCGACGTGGAGCGTTTGCTCACGAAAGGCGCCGAAGCGTTCCAGGCCAAGCGCTACGAAGAAGCCATTTTGCTCCTTCAGCGCGCCGTGCGCGCCCATCCGTCGAGCTTCCCCGCGCGTTACCAGCTCGGGCTCATGTTGGGCCAGGTCGGACAGATCCACGAGGCCATCACCGAGCTCGAGCGCGCCACGACCCTCGAGCCGAACGCCTTCTCGGCGCTCAAGAATCTTGCCATCCTGTACGAAAAGAGCGGCTTTCGCGCGCGCGCCCTTGCGTCGTGGCAGCGAGCTCTGGCCGCCACCCAAGACCCGCGCATGCGCGAGCGTATCGAAGCCCACGTCGCCAAGCTCGAGAGTTAGGTCGATCCGCCCGAGCTCGCCGAGACTGCCGCCTGGTAAATCGTGCCGGTTCGTGTAGTGTTTTTTCGCGCGCGGAGAGAACGCGAAATATTTTCAATCTGGCGCCACGCTCGGACGTACTGGCGGGTATTCTCTCCAGGCTCCCGAGCCGCGGCGCGGCAGAAGGCGGTGAGGCGTGAAGTTTCTCTGCGACCAGTGCAAGGCCAAGTACCAAATCGCCGACGAGAAGGTCGCCGGTCGCACAGTCCGCATGAAGTGCCGCAAATGCGGCCACATGATCGAGGTCCGCGCCGAGGTCACCGAGTCGAGCGTCTCGCGATTTCCGCCTGCAGCCCCGGACGGTGAGCGTGAGCAAAAGGGCTCACCTCTTGCCACGTCGCTCTCCGCCGCGCGGCCCGCCCCCCGTCCGTCTCCCCAAGCTCCGGGCGCCCTCGCAGGTGCTTTCCAGAAGAAGGTGAAGAGCGACGACGACGACGCCACCATCATGGCGCCCGCGTCCATCGCCTTCGAAGCCTCCGTCACCGACGAATGGTACGCCGCGATCAACGGCGTCCCGGTGGGCCCCGTTCGCCTCTCCGAGCTGCGCACCAAGGTCGCCGCCGGTCAAATCACGGAAGATACGCTCGTCTGGCAAGACGGCTTCGAGGAGTGGCGGCCGGTCAAGACCATCACCCAGCTCGCCGCCATCGTGCGTGAGGCTGCCGGGCAGAAACCGCTCACGGGAACCAGCCCTCCGTCGCCGACTCCCGCCCCCCCTCGGGCTGCGCCGGCCCCCGCCGGTGTCAAGCCGAGCCCTGCGGCACGACAAACCGCGCCCATCGGTCCCGCCCCGGCGGCGGCCGCGGTGAGGAACAACGTCGTGCCGATCTCCCGGGCAGCGCCCTCTTCGGGCTCGGCCGCGGTCGCACTCGCACCTGCCGCCCCTGCGGCTCCCGCGTCTTCGCCCGCGCTCGCACCAGCCGCGGCTCCTGCGGCTGCGGCATTGTCGAATCCTTTCGCGGGTATCGACCCTTTTGCAGCGCCCGCTCCAGCCGCGCAGGTCGCGGCAGACCCGTTCGCGTTCGGTGCACCGGCTCCCGCAGCCGACCCGTTCGCGTTGCCGCCGCCCCAAAATGAGGCCGTCGCAGCACCCTTGTTCGCGCCAGCTCCGGCTCCGGCCATGGCCGCCCCCGCGGTCGCCGAGAGCCCGCCCCAGCCGCCGCAAGAGCAGCAGAAAAAGGGCGCTCCGCTCTTCTTCATCGCGGCCGTGGTGCTTGCAGCCGCATTCGGCATCACCGCGGCAGTGCTCACGTTCAAGAAGGATCCCGCGCAGCCCGTTCCGGTCGCGTCGGCTGCGCCCTCGGGCTCTGCGGCGCCGGTTGCGCCAACCGCCTCCGCGGCCACGACCGCTGCGCCTACCGAGACGGTCGCGCAGGTCGAACCCGATGCCGGAGCTACCTCGGCGCCTCAAAAGGTCGCCATGGGCGGTCCTAAGCCCACCACGGGTGGTGCTGCAGCCACTCCCTCGGCCACCGCCAAGACAGCCGCCGACCTGGGCAGCCTCGGCCTCACCACCGGCACCGGCGGAGCGACCGGTCCTTCGGGCGGCCCTGCGGGTCCCTCGGCGGGCAGCGGACAGGCCTTGGACGCCGCCTCCATCCAGAAGACCATCGGCACCTACAAGGCGGCCGTGAAGCGCAAGTGCTGGGACAACGCCGCGGAAAACAAGCCGAGCGCGAACGTCCAGGTCAGCGTCACGGTCGCAGGGAACGGCTCGGTCACCTCGGCTTCGGCCTCGGGCGACGACCCGGCCGTGGCGAAATGCGTGGAAAACCACGTACGTGGCTGGCACTTCGACGGCGGCGGACAGACGGTCATCCCGTTCCACTTCGTTCGCCAGTAGGAGAGCGACTCGTCCGGAAAAAAGGACGAAACGAATCGACGAGCACGGCCGACCACGGCTCGTGCTCACCCTCGAACCTGACGACCCCGCCTACCCCTCTCCTCTACTACGCCTGCCGCACCCGCGCGCGGTCACCCTCTCGGGCCCACTTCCGGCAGCGCCCGCGGTGGCTATTGTCGGCACACGCAAGCCCATTCCCGAGGCCCGAGCCTTCGCCGAGACACTCGCCCGTGCAATCGCGCGCGCCGGAGGAACGGTGGTCTCCGGCGGAGCCCTGGGCATCGACGCCGCCGCCCACGAAGGCGCACTCGCCGAGGGTGGTGCGACGGTGTGTGTGGTCGGGACCGGACGAGAGCACGTGTTTCCGCCCCAACACGTCGACCTCTACCGGCGTATCCAGGCCTCCACGGGCGCGATGGTGTGGCCGTTTCCCGACTCGGCCGCTGCCCGTTCAGCCCACTTTCTTCGCAGAAATGGCCTGCTCGTCGCGCTCGCCCAGGCCCTCGTGGTGGTTCAGGCGGGCACCAAATCGGGCGCCCTCAGCGCCGCATCCTGGGCTCGAAAGCTCGGCAAGCCGATCTGGGTCGTCCCCCAAGCTCCTTGGGCCATGCGCGGGTTCGAGGGGTCGCTCGGGGAGCTCCAACGAGGCGCTCGTCCGCTGATCACGACCGCGAAGCTGCTCGAGTCGGTGAATCTGTCCACGACCGGCACGCTCCCACTTCTTTTTCGCACCGGCCTCGAGTCGCCTCCGCCGACGCCTCGAGCGCCGTCACCCGAGGTGCTCTTTCCTGAGCTATCCCGGCTCCTTGGGGTACTCGACACGAAGCCTCGACACAGGGACGAGCTGGCCGAGTCTTTAGGCATGTCCGTTGCCGAGCTGAGCAGCGCACTCTTGACGCTCACGTTGGAGAACGTAGTAGAAGAGGGCCCCCTGGGTTTTTTCAGTCGGATCGGAAAATAGTCCGCCTGGCCCATCGGCGCACCTTCGTACGGCCCTTGCCGTGCGGCATCTTTTCCGAGGAAGTATGGGGAAAACGCTCGTTGTCGTCGAATCGCCCGCAAAAGCGAAGACGATCAAGAAGTACCTGGGCGCTGGCTACGAGGTGCTCGCTTCGAAGGGGCACATCAAGGATCTCCCCAAGAAGCTCGGTATCGATATCGAAAACGGTTTCAAGGAAACCTACGAAATCGTTCCAGGAAAAGAGAAAGTCCTGGCCGAGCTCAAGGCCTCCGCGCGTGACGCCGACGACGTCCTGATCGCCACCGACCCCGATCGCGAGGGTGAGGCCATCGCTTGGCATTTGGCCGAAGAGCTCACGAGCTCCCCGGAGAACGCGAAGCGCGTCGAGTTCCACGAGATCACCAAAAACGGCGTCCAGAAGGGCGTCGCGACTCCCCGAGCGCTGGACCGCGCCCTCTACGACGCCCAGCGCGCTCGTCGTGTGCTCGACCGCATCGTCGGCTACGACGTCTCCGCCCTCGTCTGGTCGAAGCTCGCGTTCGGGCTCTCGGCCGGCCGCGTCCAGAGCGTGGCGCTCCGCTTGATCGTGGACCGCGAGCGCGAGATCGAAGCCTTCAAGCCGGTCGAGTACTGGAACATCGGCGTCACGCTCCAGCAGAGCGCGAAAAAGCCCCTGCCCTTCTTCGCTCGCTTGGTCACCAAAGACGGCGAGAAGCTCGAGGTGTCCGAGGGCAAGACCGCCGGCGAGACCAAAGCCGCCCTGGAGAGCGCGACCTACCAGGTCGTCAAGGTCACCAACTCCGAGCGCAAGCGTAAGGCGCCCGCGCCCTACTCGACCAGCAAGCTCCAGCAAGACGCGGTAAACCGCCTCGGCTTCGGCGCCAAGCGCACCATGCAAGTGGCGCAGGGCCTCTACGAAGGCGTCGACCTCGGCAAAGACGGCGGCACGGTGGGTCTCATCACCTACATGCGTACCGACTCGACCCGCGTCTCGCCCGAGGCGCAGGCCGCAGCACGCGCATACATCGAGCAGACCTACGGCAAGTCGCACCTCCCCGCGCAGCCGAACACGTTCAAGTCGAAGAAGAACACCCAAGACGCCCACGAAGCGATCCGTCCGACCTCGCTCGAGCTGCCCCCCGAGGCGGTGAAGAAGCACCTGAAGGACGAGCAGCTCAAGCTCTACAAGCTCATCTGGGACCGCTTCATCGGCAGCCAAATGAGCGACGCCGTCTACGACCAGACCGCGGTCGACGTGGAAGCCACCGCGAAGAGCGGAAAGTACGGCCTCCGCGTGAGCGGACGCGTGCTGAAGTTCGGCGGCTGGCTCGACGTGTACGGCGCGCAGAACCAGACCACGCAAGCCGGCGAAGAAGACGACGCCAAAGCCACGGCCGGCAAACCCCCGACCGACGACGGCGAAGCGCAGCTGCCTCCGCTCAAGCAGGGTGAGGTGCTCTCGCTCGTCACGCCTCCGGGCGTCGCCGCGGACCAGAAGTTCACCCAGCCCCCGCCCCGCTACAACGAAGGCTCGCTCGTTCGCGAGCTCGAAGAGCGCGGCATCGGACGCCCCAGCACCTACGCCGAGATCATCAGCAAGGTGCAGGCCCGCGACTACGTGGAGAAGCTCGACAACCGCAGCTTCCGTCCGAGCACGCTCGGAAAATACGTGGTCGACGGCCTCGTCAACGCGCACCTCGACTTCATGGATCCCGCCTTCACGTCGAGCATGGAGCAAGAGCTCGACGAAGTGGAAGCGGGCACGGTGGAGCGCACCACGCTGCTCTCGCGCTTCTATAAGCGCTTCCGTGACCAGCTCGACCTCGGCAAGAAGTCGAAGCGCTGGAACCCCGAGCCCGAGCCCACCGGCGAGATCTGTGACGTGTGCGGCCCGAAGAGCGAAGATGCCAAGCTGAAGGCGCTCGCTCCCGGCGAGATGATGAAGCGCTGGTCGAAGAACGGCTGGTTCTTGGGCTGCTCGAACTACCCCAAGTGCAAGAACACCCGTGACCTCGGCCCGGACGGCAAGGGCGCCGCGCCCGCTCGCGAGAGCGGCGTCAACTGCGACAAGTGCGGCAAGCCGATGAACATCCGCAGCGGCCGCTACGGCGAGTTCTTGTCCTGCACCGGCTACCCCGAGTGCAAAAACGCGCGCCCGGTACCGCTCGGCGTCCCCTGCCCCAAGTGCGGGGGCGACATCATCGAGGTGCGCTCCAAGAAGAAGGGCGGCAAGACCTTCTTCGGCTGCTCGAACTACGCCAACGAGACGCTCAAGTGCGACTTCAAGCTGTGGCAAAAGCCCATCCCCGAGCCCTGCCCGGCCTGCCAGGCGCCGTTCCTCGTCATGGGCGGCAACAAGCAGAAGCCGCTCATCGTCTGCGCGAACAAGGAATGCGGCTACAAGCGCGCGGTCGAGGTGGACGAGCCCGGCCCCATGCCCGAAGCGAGCCCCTGAACGGCTCGTCTCCCGCGATCTGATGTGACCTCACGAGGCGCTCGAGAAATCGGGCGCCTCGTTCGTTTCGAAGGTGCGCGAGCCCGTCGAGGGAGCGCGCACACGGCCTGCGTTCGAAACGCAGACGAGGCGCACGGGAAGGTCCCGGCGCCTCGTGAGCGGATCGTCGACGCGGCTACTTCGCGCTGCGCTTGAAGAGCGAGCCGTCCACCTTCACGCCTCGCGCGCCGAGCTCGGCCGCTGCTCGCGGCACGACTCCGGTGGGCGAGAAGCTCGAGTCGGTTTCGTTGAAGGTGAAGAGATCGCGCGTCGCGAAGCCCTTCGGCTCGGTTCCGATTTCGGCGATTCGCAGGACCCGACGACGACCATCGGGGGACGAACCGAGCTCGATCACCGCGTCGAACGATTCGGCGACGAGCTCGCGCGCGGCGTCCGCGCCGAGGCCTGGGCGCTGGAGAACCAGCTGCGTGGCGAGACGAGACAGCCCCGAGCGAATCGAGCTTGCCGGGAAGGCTGCCACGACGCCTTCGCACCCCTCGCCGATAGCGTCGAAGGTAGCCCCGAGCGCCCCGCCGCCGAGACGCGTGACCACCAGGCGATCGGGCCGCGTGCGAGCCGCGGCGCGGACCGAGTCGCTGCCTTCGCCGTGACGGAACGAAGCGACGCAGCCCTGAGCCGACACGAGCTCTTCGTGGTCCTCGACCACCGCGATGCGCTCTTGCGGTCCTGCGGCGTGCACGAACGCCGCCACGATCGACACGAGGTCGGCCGACGAAGGACCCAGCACGAGCGCGTTGAGCCTGCCCGAGACGAGAGCCTCGAGGAAGACCGCCATGGGACGCGAGAGCGTGTTTTGGCGCGTCAAGTGGTCGAAGGAGACCTCGAGCACACGTCGCTTACGCACGGAAAGGACGGCGTTTTTCGCCACGGGAGGCAGCACGCCGAACACCATCGCGCCCGAGGGCAGACGACGCTCGACGAGGGTCTCTTCGGGCTTGAGCGGCTCGCCCGCGAGCTCGCACAAGCGGCCGAGCACCCGCGCGACGCCTTCGTCCGACGAGAAGCCCACGTCGGCCGGGCCGACCGAGGACCCCCGCGTGACCACCACCCGATCGAAGCGCTGCGCGTGCAGCTCAAGCACTTCTTCGTCGTCCAGCATCGCGCCGACCGGACCGAGGCCGACCAGCTCCGAGACGAGGTCACGCGAGAGGGCTTCGCTGTCCACCGCCGCGGAGAGCGAGCCATCCGAAGCCATGGCCTTCGCTTGATCACGCGCCACCGACTCGACCCGCTTGGCGAGCGCGTCGGGGACCTTTCCGCCCGCCCGCAAAGGGGCCAAGTCGAGCGATTGAGCGACCCGCGCGCCGAGCGCGACGAGCGCATCGGTCTTGCCCGGAACGGCCGGAGGCGACTGCGTCTTGCGGTTGGGCGGGATGGCCGCTTCCCGAACGGCGGGAGGCGCTTCGCGGGCGATGGTCTCCCGTGCGCCCGCGGGCGGCGGAACGGGCTCACGCACCACCGAAGGCTGCGGTGCGCGGGGCGGCGGCATCGACTCGGGACGACCAGGAGGCGGTGCCGAGTTGCGGCGCGCGACCGCGGGCTGCGCCGGCGCGGCCATGGGTTGCGGCGCGGGCGAAGGCATCTGGAGCGGAGGGGGCGGCCCTGCGGCGGGTCGTCCGGCGTCGGCGTTGACCTCCGAGGGAAGCGGAGGAGGCCCACCGGGGCCCGCGCCTTGCCGAAGCATCTGGGGCGCGAGCGGCGCCACCTGATTGAGCGGCATGGTCTGCTGGCGAGGCGGCGCGCTGGCGCCCGGCGCGATCAAACGAGGCTTGTGAATCTCGCTGTCGTCCGCTTCTTCGGCTTGCTGAACCACCGAAGCTTCGCTGCGACCCGGCACGGGACGCGCTCCCGGCGGATGCGTGGACGCTTTGAGCGTGACCGCGGGGCCATTGGTGGCCGGGCGCGGCATGACCGGCTGCGGCTGGGCCTGCGGCTGCGGAGGCGGCGCCATGGGCGACGGCATCGCGATGGGTGCGGCGAGCGGCGGCGGGTTCGGGTCACGCTCACGAGCGAGGGTGCTCTCGTCGTGCTGGACCGCGTCCGGCGGCGGAGGCGCGCCGGTCTCTTGAGCGCCCTCGAGTCGGATCACGAAGTCGCCGATGAAGATCTTGTCGCCTTCGCGGACGACCGTCGCTTGCGCGATCTTCTTACCGTTGACGTACGTGCCGTTGGTGCTCTTGAGGTCGGTGACGATGAACCGTCCGTCCCGGAAGAGCAGTCGAGCGTGGTGCTTCGAGACGTTGCCCTTCGGCAACATCAGGTCGTTCCCTTGGACGCGTCCGACGTTGATCTCGCTCTTGTCGTACGCTTCGCGGCGCTCAGGCCCGCCCTTCTCGCTGATGATGATCGCGAACATGCGCCTCGTCTCGGGTCTTCACGAACGAACGGCGAAGGGGCCCTCGTGCCCGAAAGTCTTCGGACCAGGGCGCCTCGCTTCTGGGCGCATTGTCCTTTTCGAGCGAGACCCCTGTCAATCTAGTCGCGAAGATTCGTGCGAGACGGCATCCGCTCAGTCGCGGCTGCAGCGCTCTTCGACTTCGGAGGCGACCACTCCGAGCAGCTCGCTCGCGAGCGCGACGACGTCTTTTTCGGCGTAGCCACTGGCGCGAAGCTCTCGGTAGATCGACTTGGCGAGGATGGCGAGGGCGCGAGGGTCGCGCGCAACGTCGGCGTTCGGGATGGGAAGGGCCATTCGGTTGCCCACCCTTGTACAAGCCGCGTGCCAGGCCATGACGAACGAAATGCGCCTGGATTTCGAAGGGGCGTCCCCAAAACAGCGTACGCGCTTACCTACCCCACGGGCGTTCCGCGAAACGGCGTACGCACTTCACACGAGGCGTGACGCACCGGAAACCTCGCGAAGTCTCGTGGTATGACGCCGCCATGGCGGGCGACGAGCAAGGGCCGAACGACGACGAGCTTGGACCCGAGAGCCGGACCCCCCACGCGGAGTCGGCGGACGGTTCGTGCGTGGTCCCGGAAGACGAGAGCGCACAAGCCGCCGAGTCCCTCGCGCCCGAAGAGGCCAAAGACGGCTCGACCACGCTTGCCGAGGATCGCGACACGGCCACCCCGGGTGAGCTCGCCAGCGACCTCGCGACGGGACCGGACGCCTCGAAAGACGGCTCGTGCGTGCTCCCCGGACCCGACGAAGAAGCGCCGAAAGGCGCAGCGGAGGATCGCGACCGCGACGTTGCCGCGAGCACCGCACGCGACGGGAGCGCCGACGAGGACAAGCCGCAAGGGACGTGGGAGCGCTGGATGCGACCCGAGTCGCGTACGCGCAGGCTGATCCTCGCTGCCCTCGTGTACGCGGTGTGCGTCGTCGTGTTCGCCGCGGTGGCCGGCCCTCCTCGCCTGACGCAGCACACCTCGTTCAACCATTACGCCCACCTCGCCGACGCCTGGCTCCACGGCCGGCAAGACCTGCGCAACGGACCACCCGCGTACGCGCAGGGGAACGACTTCGCGCAGTTCCAGGGCAAGACGTACATCAGCTTTCCGCCCTTTCCGGCCGTGCTGATGCTTCCGTTCGTGGCGCTCGCGGGAAGCCCGGAAGAGTTCCGCGACGGTCAGTTCATGGTGTGGCTGGCCGGCGTGGGTCCGGCGGTCCTCTTTTTGCTGCTCGAAAAGCTCAGGCGAAACCGCACCTCCCTACGGACCGAGCGCGAAAACCTGGTGTTTTCGTTCTTGCTCGCGTTCGGCACGGTCTACTTCTTCACCGCGGTCGAAGGCACGGTCTGGTTCGCTGCGCACGTGGTCGGAGTAGGGCTCGCCGCGCTCTATTTGCTCTGCGCCCTCGACGCCGAGAGGCCGTTTTTGGCGGGGCTTCTCCTCGCCTGCTCGTGGATGACACGCCCCTCGACGGCGCTCATCGGTGTCGTGTTCGCGATGGAAGCACTCCGTGTATCCTGCAAGGGTGGCCTTCCCGGGGAAGGCTCTCTGGAATCACGATTGCGCCAGATCCGCGCGCGGCTCGACGTCTCGGCGTGGCTTCGACGCATGGTGCCGTTCGCGATTCCGGTGGTGATCGTGCTCGGCATCTCGTCGGCCATGAACTACAGCCGCTTCGGGAACCCGAGCCCGACCGCGTTCGGTCACGAGCATCTCTCGGTCTTCTGGAAGGGGCGCATCCAGGCCTGGGGTCTCTTCGGGTACCACTACCTGCCGAAGAACCTGGGCGTGATGTTGAGCGTCCTGCCCTGGCGGCCGCCCCAGCACATGACGTGCTTCGAGGGCGACATGGCCTTCGGGGACGCGGTGGTCGGCTTCGTGCGCGGCATGTTCGGCAAACGACCTGCGTGCACGCCCTTCCAGATCAACGAGCACGGACTCGCGCTTTGGTTCACCACGCCGCTCTACTTCTGGCTCTTCCGCCCGAAAGAGAGAACCTACACGTATTCGCTGCTGGCGGTCGCCGCGCTGCTGCCTTGCGCGCTCGACCTTCTCTACCAAAACAGCGGTTGGCGTCAGTTCGGCTACCGATTCTCGAACGACTACGCGGTTTTGCTGTTCGTGCTGCTCGCGCTGGGCCAGCGCAAGATGGGCGGGTTCTTCAAGGCGTGCGCGGTGTGGGGCATCGCCTGGAATCTCTTCGGAGCGGTCACGTTCGACCGCGCGGAGCAAGAGCGCTTCTACTTCCGCGAGGGCTCGCAGTCGGTTCTTTACCAAGCCGACTGAAACGAACGACGAGAGAGAGCCCGGACACGACGAGGCCCGAGGAGGAGCGCGTGTCTCCCTCGGGCCTCTCACTCGTGTCGGATCGGGGGTCGGCTCAGGGCTTGGCCGCAGGAGCGGCAGCGGGCTTCTCACGCGCGATGGTGACCTTCTTGATGGTCACGGTGGAGGCCGGGCGCTCGCCGATCACGGGGACGCTCGCGATGGCGTGCACGGTGTCGACCGGGGCGCACTCGCCGAAGATGGTGTAGCCGCCGTCGAGATGCGCGGCGCGGTCGTCGGTGATGAAAAACTGCGCGCTGTTCGTGTTGGCGCCGCGGTTGGCCATGCACAAGAGGCCCGCGCGATCGTGCTTCGCGCCTTCCCAGATCTCGTCCTTGATGACGTACCCCGCCTCACCGGTGCCATTTCCCTTGGCGTCGCCGCCTTGGATCATGAAGCCCTTGATGATGCGGTGGAACGTGGTTCCGTCGTAGGCCGGGCGATTCACCCACGCGTCGGTCGCCGGGTCTTTCCACGAGCGCTTGCCGGTGGCGAGGCCGACGAAATTGGCGACCGTCACCGGCGCCTTGTCCTCGAACAGCTTGCAGGTGAGCGTGCCCTTTGAGGTGTCGATGGTCGCGAGCAAAGCCCCCGTGCCGAGCAGGTCGCGAGTGGCTTCGGCGAGCGTGAAACGGCCGCCCATCGGGTCGCCACCTTTGCCCATGGTGGCGCTCGAGACGCCGACCGTGGGCTGCGTGCCGGGCTGCGCGACCGAAGCGCCGGGAGCTGCCGAAGCGACCGCCGGATCGGCGTGCACGCTCGTGATCTCCGGAGGAGCGCTCTTCGAGCAGGCGAAAAGGGTGATCGAGGTCAAGAACACGAGGCCCGTCGTTCGCATGGCGCTCCCATACCACGAGGGCTCGAAACCCGAAAAACTTGGGGACCGCCAAGACCGCTGGGGCCGAAGGCAATCAGGGAAGCTTTTCGCGTGGCGCCTTGCCGGGCTCGGACGACGCGAAGTCGAAGCCGTACACGAACGAGCCGAGCAAGAGCTCCTGCACGAGGCCACCACGGTCCACCGGCATGTCGCGCTCGTAGGCGAGGTGGAGCTCGAAGGGCGCGAGTCGACCGACCAGCTCGGTCGTGTAGTCGAGCTCGCTCGGCGCGAAGTGACGGCTCTCGCGGTTGGTGAAAAACGTGGCGTCGCTCGCGAGCGCCAGGTGGTCGTCGAACGCAGAGAGCTCGAGATGCCCCGCGTACCGGAAGAGCGCGAGGCCGGTATTGTCCGGGCGTGCGGCGTAGGTCGGGTTCACGAGGAAGGTACCGAGCGTGAGGTTGAACGCGAGATCGCCTCCGCGCAGGGCATCCGCGAGACCGGGAATCATCTTCTCGAGCGAGAACAAGAACCGGTTCCGGAAGTCGACGTACGTCTGGGAAAAGCCCTCCCGATCCACCGGCCTGTCGTGTTCGAACCGCAGACCGAGCTCGACCGCCGCCGAGTCTCCTAGGCCCCAGGTGGTGGTGAGCCCCGAGATGATGTCGAGCTCGGTCGGCGAGAAGACCAGAGCGCCTTTTCTCGTGCGGTCGGAGAAGAAATTGAGGTCGAGCGGGATGCTCAGACGACGTCCGACGAGGTCGAGATCGCCGTGGAGCGCGTAGCGCATGAGCGCCTCGCCCGTGTTGTCCGGACGGGCCGCGTAGCTCGGGTTGTAGAGCGCGACGCCCATCAGCAGCGAGCCGGACAGGCCCACGCCCTCTTCGGCTCCCGCCACGCTCCCGCCGTGCGCCGACCCTTGCTTGTCGAGCGCGTGCGCGGCGCTCTCGGCCAGCGTGACGAGCGCGAGCGAGAGCGCGAAAGCGATACGTGCGCCCGGGGCTCTGGTCATCGTCGGCCTATTTTTCCAGCCTCTCGGGCGACCCGCGGCTCAGAGCGGCAGCTTGGCCTTCATGCCGGCGCGCACGCCGTGGGCCTCCGCCCAGCCGGCGTTGGTCTCGAGCACGTAGCGCGAGGGCTTGCCCACGGTGCGCTGTTCTTCGTTCAACACGGGCACGTCCGCGAGCACGCCGACCACCGTGCCGTCGTCGTCCAAGAAGAGCATGTCGAGCGGGATGCATGTATTGCGCATCCAGAAGATCTGCTCCTGACGCTGCGGCATCTTGAAGAGCATGCCGTGATCGTCGGCCATCTCGGTGCGGTACATGAGACCACGCGTGACGTCGTGCTCGTTCTTGGCGATCTCGGCGTCGAGCTTGGCGTTGGCCTCGGCGAAGGTGATGGGGAGCGTGGGGAGCATGCTGCTGCCCTCGGGATCCTTCGGGCAGTTCTTGGCCTTCTCCGGCTTCACGCGCGCGACCGGGGCGGGCGGAGGAACGGGAGCAGGCGGCGGCGTCCCCGGCTTGCCGAGGTTCGACTGGGCGCTCTCGACGGTGGACGGCGGGGGAAGCTCTTCGGGCGCACGGCGGCATCCGAGGAACGCCACGAAGGCGACGGCGATGGCGATGGACGAGCGGCTCACCCCTCCCGCATACCCGAGATGAGCCGGAAAAAACACCGCTGGAACACGAATTGAGCGCAAGACGGACGCGCCGCCGCCCGCGTACGGACGCGCGACGACGCTAAACCCGAAGGCCTCGCACCCCGGCCTTGTGCACCTTGCCGGGGAGCGGTCGCCCGACCACGGCCTCGGCGACTTGGCCTGCCTCGAAGAGCCGTTCGAGGTCGATATTGGAGCGAACTCCCATGCCGTCGAGCATGTACACCAGGTCTTCGGTGGCCACGTTTCCTGCGGCTCCGGGCGCGTAAGGACAGCCGCCCAAACCACCGACCGAGGCATCGAAGTGGCGGATTCCCATCTCGAGACCGACCACCACGTTCGCGAGCGCGGTACCGCGTGTATCATGCATGTGCATGGCCACGGCCTCGTTCGGCAGCACGTCGAGCACGCGCTCCAAGATGCGCGCGGTCTGGCGCGGCGTGCCCGATCCGATGGTATCCCCGAAGGAGACTTGGTAGCAGCCGAGCTCGACCAGACGC
The DNA here is from genome assembly GCA_965225775.1 of Polyangiaceae bacterium. Taxonomy (GTDB): domain Bacteria; phylum Myxococcota_A; class Polyangia; order Polyangiales; family Polyangiaceae; genus JAAFHV01. Next base: position 2,606,737 of record OZ245328.1, read on the forward strand.
TCGGCGATGGCGATGGACGCGGACTCGTCCACCGCGCCTTCGTACGGGCACCCCCAGACGCACGAGACGTAGCCTCTTACCGCCATGCCCGCCGCACGCGCAGGGCCGATGGTGTCCTCGAAGCCCGACAGGGACTGCGCGATGGACATGTTCACGTTCTTCTTGTTGTGCGTCTCGCTCGCGCTGACGAACACGGCGATCTCGGACACGTTCGCCGCACGTGCTCGCTCGAGCCCACGAGGGTTCGGGCAGAGCGCGGAGAAGGTCACGCCCGGCGGTCGCCCGAGCGCCTGCAAGAGGTCGTCGGCGTCCGCGAGCTGCGGGATCCACTTCGGGGAGACGAAGCTGGTCGCTTCGATGCGCCGGAGCCCGGAAGAAACAAGCGCTTGGACCAAGCGCATCTTGTCGGCAAGCGAAACCGTCTGCCGTTCGTTTTGGAGCCCGTCCCTCGGAGAAACCTCGTAAATCGAGACTTCTTCGGGGGTGTGCTCGAAGAGTGTCTTTCCATTCGCCATCGAACCCTCTTCCGGCCACAATAGGCATTGCCATGCGGTGGGGAAAGAGCGCACTCTCGGGAGATCGATGAGCTTCGGATCGGACGACCGTGGAGCACCTTCCAGTCTTCGAGGCTGGCTTTCGGACGTTTTTTTCCCGGCCATTCTGGCGGGTGAGCTCGAGCCTTTGCTCTTGCGCCTCGGCCAGCGCGCCACGCTCGACGAACCGATGTTCGGCAAGAACACGGGCCTCGCCGATCTCGCGGTGCACCTCAAGCAGATCGGCAAACGCCTCGAAGAGACGCACGCCACCTACGAGCGCTATGCGTTCGTCACGGGCATCGACCGCGACATGACCGAGGGAACGCTCTCGTTCGATCGTGAAGAGCTTCGCCTCGCGCTCCCCATCGCGGTCGTCGCCGAGCGTCGCAAGTCACGCGAAGTCGAGCTTCGGGTCTACTGCCGCGCGCGCGAGCTCCCTCGCGTCGCACCTCGCAATCCGCCGCTCCTGCCTCCCCTTCCCGCGGTGCTCCCGGACAACGTTCGTGCCCTGCTCGACGCGTTCGGCTCGGGCAACGCGGAAGCCGCCGCCGCACTTTTCGACACCGAGTCGTTCACGCGGGAGCCCACGGCCCGTCAGCGTGAAGGACGAGCGGCCATCGAAGCGGGCTTCCGCAGCTTGCTCGGTCCGGCGGGCGTCACCTTCTTCCCCACTGGCACGGGCGACGACGGTCGTCATTGTTTGGTCGAGGGTGCGCTGCTGCAGATTCACGGAGCCGAGGTTCGCCCCACGCCTTCGCTCTTCGTGCTCGAGCGAAGCGAGCAGGGCCTGTTCCGCTCCCTCCGCATCTACGACGACGCGCTCGCCAGCCTCGAATAACGGACTGCCGGCTCGCGTCGTGGACGCGGAGTAAGGAGTGGGCCTCCGTACAGGGGCCCAGCCCTCTCGCGTTGCGACCGGCCCGCGACTTTCTCGGGGCGAGCGCCTCCGGACACGCGGGCGTACGTGCAGCGACTCGCGCTCTGGCCGTTTCGGAAGCGCGTGCAGGTTACACGCGCTTCGAGGGCCGCGAGGTCAGCGCTTGTCGCCCTTCTTCGCGAAGGTACGCTCGAATACGATCGACAAGATGCCGGCCACGAGGCCGATGCCGAAGGGAGCCGCGAGGCCTGCGCCGCCGGAGCAGTGCGATCCTGCCGACGACGAGGGGCACGCGAGCGCGAGCGTGGGCAAAAGCCAGGTGGTGACGAAGAGCGCGGGAGCGACGAGCTTCATGAGGTCGAAGCGTAGACCAGCCTTCGCGAAATTCAATGCGGGGATGGCCGCGCGAGAACGCCCGACTCAAGGCGCGTTGTAGGTCGCGATCACCGAGATTTTGTAGCGTGCGTGCGTGTGCTGCACGCCGTCGAGCCCGAGCAGCTGGGTCTTGGCGCGCACGGCTTGAGCGCAGGGCGTGACCACTTTGCCGTTCTTGAAGGTGCGGCCGGCGCGCGGCAGGGTGAGCGTCACCGGGTTTTTCTTGCGCGTGAAGCTGATGTCGAGCGCGTACTCGACCGCGCCCGCCCCCGCCGAGTCGGGCAAACAAGTCGCCGAGGCCTCGATGGCTTTCACAAGCCCTTGTTCGAGCGAAGCGAGGTGATCGCACTGCTCGGGAGGCGTCTTCTTTTTTCCCGTGTCCTGACAGGACAGCACACGAACTTCGCCCACCTTCACCTTGGGCGGCGGCGCACTGGCTGATGCGCTCGGGGCGGCTTTGGGAGGCTCGGACGACCCCTCGGAGGACGCACTCGGGGCGCCGGCGTCGGCGCGCAGCGCATCTTCCACCCGCGGCCTTCGCCACAAATAGAGCAGCACGGCCACCAGCACGAACGGAACGAAGAGCGCGCCGAAGAGCTGCAGGCGCACGGGACGCTCGTCTCGCGACACTTCGGCGAAGCTCTTACGCGACGGTCGGGGCTCCGAGGGCGGATGCGACGGTTGTCGCTGTCCTCGTCCGGGATCGTTGGAGTCGGTCATGTCCGACGTGGGCGGAGAGCCTGCCCCGCCCCTAGGTGAGATCGACGAGCGATCGCACGTTCATGCCCGATTCGTAGCGGGCGATCGAGGCGTGGAGGTCGAGACCCTCGGGCAACATGCCCTGGACCTGACCGACCACTTGTTCCACGAGGTTCTTCGCTTCGTGCGGGCCGGGCCCCACCATGGCCACGGCGAAACGAAGCGGTCCGGTCTTCCCCCCCGTGACCGCGATCAGCGACAAAAGAAGCATGTCCGTGAGCTCGATCACGCGCGTCGCAGCGCGACGGAGCGCGAGCATCTCGAGGATGGTCGGACGCTCGGAGACCTGGCGCGTAGGCCCGCGAAGCTCGTAGCGCGCGACAGTCAGCGGCTGCTCGACCCAGTCGGCGAACTGCGCTTCCTCTTCGATGGCACGCAGGAGGTATTCGGTCGCGTAGAGGCCAGTAAGGCCGTCTCGCTTCGCGAGGTAACTGCGGGCGCGTTTATGAGCGGCCGAGTCCTTCGGGAAGCTCACGAGCTTGAACCGTAGCTCTCCGAACTGCACTTCCCCCGAGTGCATCAGATTGACGGTCTTCTTACGCTCGTACGTGTGCTCGACGTAGGTGCCGTTGGTCGAGCCCTGGTCTTCGATCTGCCAGCTGCCGGCCTGCCAGCGCAGGTTCGCGTGATGACCGCTGACCGTAGCTTCGGGGACGACGATATCCACGTCCGTGCGGCGGCCGACCGAGATCTGCTGCTTGTCGAGCGGGATGAGCTCGCCCACGTACTCCGGAGAGTTCGTGGCGAAGGTCGTGAGGAGCGCTTGCGTACCGGGCTGGAAGCTGGTGGCCGCGCTGCGTCCGGGCGGAGGGCCGGGGTCGAGGCGCTCACGCGGAACCTGAACCGGGTTCGTGGTGAGCGCGGCCGGATTGAAGAAGCGTAGGTGGCGCGCGGGGATGCGCTGCGCGGGGTCGTCCGAAAGGCAACGGAAGATCTGCTTGATCTCGTCGACGGAGAGGCCCGAGGGCACGTCGAACATGATCTGGTGGCGCATGGGCTTCGCCCGGGGCTTGTAGCCGGGCTCGGGAACGCGGCACGTCCACATCTCCCAGAGCGTCAGCCCGAGAGCGTAGAGGTCGTCTTCTTGAGAGGCGCCACCGGAGCGGATGCGCTCGGGTGCCATGTAGTTCGGCGTGCCGCCGTCCGGGGGGGCGCCGGGCCTGCGAGCACTCGCACGCGCGCGCTCTTTGGCGAAGCCGAAGTCCAGCACGATGGCCTTGCCCACCGAACCGTCCGGGTTCGAGGTGACCATGACGTTGCCGGGCTTCAAGTCGCCGTGGACCAAGCCCTGCGCGTGAATCGCGGCGACGCCCGAAGAAATCTCGTGGGCGATGCGCCGGAACTCGTCCGCCGTGTAGCCACCCAGCGCTTTTTTCAAGCGAATATGGGTGTGGAGCGTCTTCCCCGTGATGTGCTCCATCACGAGGATGGGCCCGTACGCGGACGGCGCGAGGTCGTGCACGCGACAGACGAACGGATTCGACACCGAGCGCGCGTGGATGAGCTCTTGCCGCAAGGCCTCGTCGTCGCCGGGCATGCGAGCTTCTTCGCGTACGATCTTCAGCGCGACCTTTTGGTGGGTCGTGCGATCGTACGCAAGGAACACTTCTCCCATGCCCCCTTTGCCGAGGCTTTGGGAGATTTCGTACCGCTCGTTGATCACGGTGCCGTGCGAGATCGGCGGCGGCGGCGAGGTTCGCTGCGTTTCGGTCATGCCGGAATTTCGGTCGAGGCCTTCTACGTAGCGTCGTCGATTCTCGAGTGCGACGCAACAGCGCATTTCCGGAAAGCGCCCGACCCGTCACCCGCTCTAGAAGAGGGCGTGTATTCCGGGGGGGATACACGCCTCGGTCCTCGCCAAAACTTTCTTGCCAGGGGCGAAACGACTAGGCGTCGGTCCACAAACGCGCGAAACTTCCGGGGCGACCGCCATGAGAGGACCCGAGGTCAAAGCGCCAGTGTCCGAAGGAGACATGCTGGCCGGCAAATACCGCGTCGACCGCATCTTGGGTGCGGGAGGCATGGGCATCGTGGTCGCGGCGACGCACGCCGAGCTCGATCAAAAGGTCGCCATCAAGTTCCTCCTGCCCCACATGGTGGAGAACAGCGACCTCGTCCGCCGCTTCATGCGCGAAGGACGTCTCGCCGGCAAGCTGAAGAGCGAGCACGTCGCCAAGGTGATCGACGTGGGCCGCCTCGACGACGGCGCACCGTACATGGTGCTCGAGTACCTGGACGGCAAAGACCTGTCCGAAGTGCTCAAAGAGCAAGGACCCTTGCCGGTCCACATCGCCGTCATGTTCATCCTCCAGGCGATCGAGGCCATCGCCGAGGCGCACGCGACCAAGCTCATTCACCGCGATTTGAAGCCGCAGAACCTCTTCCTCACGCACCGCGTGAACGGCGAGCCGCTCGTGAAGGTGCTCGACTTCGGCATCTCGAAAGCGCTCGAAGAGGCCAGCGCCGAGTTCGCGCTCACGCGCTCGCAAAGCTTGCTCGGATCACCGCTCTACATGTCTCCGGAGCAAATGCGCTCGTCCAAAGCGGTCGACGAACGCTCGGATATCTGGTCGATCGGCGTGCTCTTGCACGAGCTTCTCACGAACCGCCACCCGTTCGAGGCGGACACCATTCCCGGGCTCGTCTTCCAGGTCACCATGGAGGACCCGACCCCCATTCGCACGCACAGGCCCGAGGTCGACCCCGCGCTCGAGCTGGTCATCGGCAAGTGCCTGAAGAAAAGCAAAGACGAGCGCTACGCGAACCTCGCCGAGCTCGCCAAAGACCTCGAGCCCTTCGGCGGAGACGCCGTGCGTGGAGTCGCCGCGAGCATCGCTTCGGTCCTGCGAGCGCCTTCCGCTCCACGAGCGAGCTTCGCGAGCTTCTCCGATATCTCGGGCGTGCACTCGGCGGCCCCGAGCGATGCCCTCGGCGCCACCATGGACGCGAGCGACCCCGAGCTGGCGAGGCAGCTCGAGCAGTCGGCTTCACGGTCCGCCGCGGGCCTTCTGCGTCAGGTTTCACAGCCGGGGCTCGACAAAAGCAAGCTGCCCGATCCCGCCGGCGCAGCGAGCGCGTGGGGAAATACCCAAAACGGCTCGAGCGCGGCCCCGCCCCCCAAGCGACCTCTCTGGATCTACGCCGCTGCCGGGCTCGTTCTGGTCGGTGTGGGAGTGGGCGCGGGCTCGGCCTTTCGACCCAGCGCGGCCGGCCCTGCGGCCTCGACGACCGTGAGCGTTCAGAGCGCGCTCGGCACGACGCCGACGCCATCTGCCACGACCGTCGCCACGACGACACCGACGCCGTCGGCCGGTGCAAGTGGTGCAAGTGCCGTCGCCTCGGGCACACCGGGCACACCGGGCGTGCCGGGCGCCGTTCCCAGCGCCTCGTCTGCCGTCGCGCCCCATCCTTCGACCGCGACCACTGGCGTTGCAACCGGGAAGACCGGCGGAAAACCCGTGGTCGGCACCAAGCCAGGCACGACGGGCACACCGACCGCCGAGCCTCAGCCCACTACCGTTCCCACGACCAAGCCCACGGCCAAGCCGACGGCGTCCGGTCCCCCGGGCTTCGTTCAATACGAATGAAAAAACTTGTACTTTGCACGTTCATCGGCGCATCCCTGATCGCCGCGACTCCTCTCGCCCACGCGCAGGCCGCTCCGGCGGATCCGCAAGGGACCAGCGAAGACGGGCGCGCGCGCGGCAAGCAACTCTTCGATGCCGCGCTCGCCGACGTAAAACGTGAAGACTACAAATCTGCCTGTCCCAAGTTCCGCGCCAGCTACGACGCCGATCCCAAAGCCTCGACGTTGCTCAACCTCGGCACCTGCTACGAGCGCAACGGCCAGACGGCGAGCGCGTGGGGAGCCTTCTCCAACGCCGTCATCGCGTCCAAGAAGGCCGGAAAAGACGAGTGGGCCGCCCAGGCCGACGAACGCGTGAAGGCTCTCGAAGCTCGCCTCGTGCGCCTCACCATCGTGGTCGCGCCCGCCTCGCGCGTGGAAGGCCTCGTGATCGAGCGCGACGGCACGCGCCTCAGCGAGAGCGAGTGGGGACTCGCCATGGCCGTCGACCCGGGCGAGCACGTCATTCGCGCGCGCGCCGAGGGCTTCGTGGCCTGGAGCACCCGCGTCACCGTGACCGAAGGCGCGGCGCCTTCGCCCGTCACCGTGCCCAAGCTCATCGCCGAGAAGAAGTCGGTCGTGGTCGGTGGCGGCGGGGCGCCTGCTCGTCCCCCGCGCTTTTGGACGCCCTCGCGCATCGGCGGAGCTGCCATGGCCGGAGCGGGCCTCGTCGGACTCGGTGTCGGCGCCGCGCTCGCCATCGTGGCCAACGGCAAATACCAGACGTCGAAGGACCTCTGCTCGGCCGAGACCAAGCTCTGCCGCACGCAAGAGGGTCTCGACGCCAACGCCGCCGCGTACGACTTCGCCACCGGCTCCAGCGTGGCCATGGTGGTCGGCGGCGTGCTGGGCGTCGCCGGAGCAGGCCTCTTTCTCTGGGCTCCGGACAAGAAGAGCTACGCGCTCCAGGTCACCCCCGCGACGGGCACCGGGTTCGCCGGGCTCTCGGCTCGAGGATCGTTCTGATGCGTGCAGTGTACAAACTCAGCCTCCTGTCCGCGCTCACCGTCATGGGCGCGGCCGCGTGCGCGGACATCCTGGGCTTCGAGCGGTTCACGGATCTCGAGCGCGTGGACGCGGCCCAGCCACCGACGGACGGAGCTACGACCGAAGTCGATGCGCCGCCCATCGATCCGAGGTGTGAAGGCTCCCGCCGTCCCCCCGCGCGCCCCGACGACGCCGGTGCCGTCACGTCTCTGGCACCGTTCTCGCTCGCCGTCTCCACGTTCGACATCGGCATCGATCCTTCACCTACTCAGGCCGCAACGGCAGTAGGTCTCGACATCGACGGGGTATGTACCGTGGACCTCGCCTCGAGCTCGTGCACGACCAACGTCGGACAAGTCCCCTTCAAAGCGTTCGTGGCCGATAAGCCCGGCGCGGTGGACAACGCCGGATTCGGGCTCTTGCGTCTCCTGGGTGCCCAATACGAATCGCTCGCACCAGCGGCCATCAACGAGTACCTGAAGCGCGGCGTGTTCGGGTTCATGGTCGATATCGAGGACTACAACGGCGAAGCCAACGACTCGTCCGTCAAGGTCGCCCTGCGACCGACTCTCGGCATCAAGCCTCGAGGAGACGGCGGCACGCTTCCTCTTTTCGACGGCAAGGACGAGTGGGTCATCAACGAAGAGTATTCGTTGGCCGACGCGGTCGGACGTGGCCAGTTCCTCGACGTCGAGGCCTACGTCCGAGACGGAGTGTTGGTCGCTCAGTACAGCGAGGCCGTGTTTCCGATCGCCAAGGACACGAGCAACAACATTCTTCCCATCAAGCTGCGGGACGTCACCATGATGGCCAACATCCTCAAAGCACCCAGCGGATGGGAGCTGCAGAAGGGGCTGCTCGCGGGAGGGTGGGCGACCGAAGATGCCTTCGTCGCCATCCGAAACTACAGCTTCGCGGAAGATCCCGAAGTCCCCCTTTGCGATCAGCCCGACTACGAACGGGAGTTTCGGAAGAAGATGTGCGAGGGACGCGACCTCCCTGCCCGCCTGACGTCACCGAGGACCGCACCGTGCGAGTCCGTGTCGACGGGCTTCGGCTTCGCCGCCAAACAAGCGATCAACTCGGAGAGCTCGCGGTTTCGGCGCGCCCGAGCGGTTCGCTGTCTGCCGGTCACGTGCGATTCGCCGGACGATGCAGGCGGTCTCATTCCGGACGCCTCCGACGCCTCCGACAACTGACCACCGAAAACGTGCCGCTCGGGCGGAGGATGCTACGCTACGGGAGCATGACTCCTCGCGCCCTCCTGCGGACGCTCACGTCGCTGGCTCGACGGGTCGGCGTCGACGTTCGTGAAGAGGAGCTGTCGCCTCTCGCGCGTGCCCGAGGCGGCATCTGCCGTGTGAACGGCAAGACCATCGTGGTGGTCGATCCGCACGGCTCGCACTTCGAGCGCGCGTGCATGGTGGCCAAGGCGCTCTCGACGGCGGACCTCACCGGGCTCTCGCTGCCACCCGACCTCGAGACCTTCATCCGCCTCGGGCCCAAACCTCCTCGGGTCATCCCGCGCGAGAAGCTGCGACCGCTCGCGAAGGCGCGCCTACGCCTGCGCGTGCAGCTCTTGGCCGAGGGCTCGACCGGAACACCACTGCCTCCGCCGGTCGGCTGAGCATCGGTTCGTATGCGGATCTTTCGTACGCGAAGTTTTAGGTAGCCTTCGGTCGCGCGCCTCTCGTGGCGTGACCGAGGGAGTCGCGTGGAACGGACGCTCTGCTCCGGGCACGACCTCTTCCGCATCCAGTTCCGTAAGTGGCTCGAGAGCTCTGAAACGCCTCGAAACGAAACCGCGGAGCCGATGAGGACTCCGCGGCTTTTCGTTTCGGTCGTTTCGGTCTAGCCCGCGTCGCTCAGATGGCGATCTCGAGCAGCTTGGCGAGCGCCTCGCCGAGCTTCGCGACCTCGGTGCCGCCTGCCTGCGCCATGTCCGGGCGCCCGCCGCCCGAACCGCCCACCACCTGCGCGACCGGACGGATCAGATCGCCTGCCTTGTGACGCGAGGTGAGGCCCTTCGAGACCGTGAGAACGAGCTGCGCCTTCGGGCCGTTGATCGAGCCGAGCAGCACGATCGACTCGCCCAGCTTGTCGCGGAGCTTCTCGGCCATCTCGCGCAGCACGGCCACGTCGGGCACGGCGACCTCGGCAGCGAGCACCTTGCCGAACTCGCGGGTCTCGGCGCGCGCGGCGAGCTCGTCGAGGCCCGAGCCACCGCCCGACGCACCCGCACCACCGCCGCCGCCCATGGCCAGCTTTCGCTTGGTGTCGGCGAGCTCCTTCTCGAGAGCCCGTGTACTCTGCACGAGCTTGTCGAGCTTGTCGCCGAGCTCGGCAGGCGAGGTCTTCAGGCTCACGGCCGCGTTCTTGATCTGGGCTTCGAGCTTCTGCACGTAGGTGAGCGCGTTCTTTCCGGTCACTGCTTCGACGCGACGAACGCCTGCTGCGATGCCGGTCTCGGCCACGATCTTGAAGAGGCCGATTTCACCTAGAGCGCGGGCGTGCGTGCCGCCGCAGAACTCCACCGAGTCGTGGGTCATGGTGAGCACGCGCACCACGTCGCCGTATTTCTCGCCGAACATGGCCATCGCGCCGCGGGCCTTCGCTTCGGAGATGGGGAGCACCTCGGTCACGACGGGCGCATTGCCGAGCACCTTCTCGTTCACCAAGGCTTCGATCTTCGCGATCTCCTCCGACGACACGGCGCGGCCGTGCGAGAAGTCGAAGCGCAGGCGATCCGGGCCGACCAACGAGCCCTTCTGAGTGGCTTGCTCGCCCAGCACGGTGCGAAGTGCCCAGTGCAAAAGATGGGTCGCGGAGTGGTTTCGTCGCGTGGCGGAGCGCGCCGCGTGATCCACTTCGGCGGACAAGGTCTCGCCCACGGCGACGCGGCCGGAGCGCACCTTTCCGTGATGCGCGAAGAGGGAGCCGATCGCCTTCTGCGTGTCGGTGACGTCGACCGTACCGGTCTCCGAGGAGAGCACGCCGAGGTCACCCACTTGACCGCCGGACTCGGCGTAGAATGCGGTCTGATCGAGCACGAGCGCCACGTCGTCGCCTGGTTCGGCGTGCTGCACGAGCGCCCCGCCCTTCACGATGGCGAGCACCTTGCCGCGGCTCGACTCGGACTCGTAGCCGAGGAACTTCGTGACGTCTTGGCCCTTCGCGGACAGCTCTTCGCGGAGCGCGTGCCACACGTCGTCGAGGGCCTTGTCGCCGACCTTCGAGCCTTCGCTGCGCGCCTTTTGCTCGGCGAGCGCGGTCTCGTAGCCCTTTTCGTCCACCGTGAGCTCGCGCTCCTTGGCGATGACCTGGGTGAGATCGAGCGGGAAGCCGTAGGTGTCGTAGAGCTTGAAGGCCACGTCGCCGGGGATGTCGGTTTTTCCCTGGCCGCGCAGTCCCGAGATTTCTTCGTCGAGAATCTTGAGGCCACGGTCGATGGTCTCGCGGAAGCGCACTTCTTCCTGCTCGATCACGCTGGCGATCACGGTCTTTCGCTCGACGAGCTCGGGGTAGCTCTGCCCCATGCTCGCGACCACCTCGAGGGCCACTTCGTGCAGGAACGGCTCTTTGATGCCGAGGCGATGCCCGTGACGGATGGCTCGGCGCATCACGCGGCGGAGCACGTACTCGCGATCGCCGCGGTCGGGGAACACGCCCTCGGCCACCAGGAACGCGGCGGTGCGCGCGTGGTCGGCGATGACACGCATCGACACGTCGTCGTCGGCGAGGGTGCCACCGTAGGGCTTCTTCGCGAGGCTCGAGGCCTTCTGGACGAGGTTCGACAAGAGGTCCGAGTCGTAGTTCGAGCGCTTGCCCTGAAGCACGCTCGTCACGCGCTCGAGGCCCGCGCCGGTGTCCACACACGGCTTGGGGAGCGATTCGAGCACGAAGCCGCCGTCCTTCGCGCGACGGTCGAACTGCATGAACACGAGGTTCCAGATTTCCATCCAGCCGATGCCGTCCGGGCCGGGCTCGTCGCCGAAGGTGCCGAGGGTGGGCTCGCCGTCGCCGGTGAAGTAGTGGATCTCGGTGCAGGGGCCGCACGGGCCGGTGTCGCCCATGCTCCAGAAGTTGTCTTTCGCGCCCATGCCGATGATGCGCTCGTCCGAGAAGCCGGTGACCTTGCGCCAGATCGCACGGGCCTCGTCGTCCGCAGGGCGACCGTCTTCACCACCGAAGACGGTGATGACCAGGCGGCTCTCCGGGATCTCCCACACCTTGGTGAGCAGCTCCCAGGCGAACGCGATGGCGTCGTCCTTGAAGTAGTCGCCGAAGCTGAAATTCCCGAGCATCTCGAAGAACGTGTGGTGGCGCGCGGTGACGCCCACGTTCTCGAGGTCGTTGTGCTTGCCGGAGATGCGGATGCACTTCTGGCTCGAGGTGGCGCGGGTGTAGGGGCGCGTCTCTTTGCCCGTGAACACGTCTTTGAACGGGACCATGCCCGCGTTCGTGAACATGAGCGTCGGGTCGTTCTGCGGCACGATGGGAGCCGAGGCGCAGGCCTCGTGACCGTGCTTCTTGAAGAACTCGAGGAAAGAGGCGCGAACTTCGGAACCGGGCTTTTCGAACATGGGAAGAAGGCCTGCTTAGCACTTCCCGAAACGCCCGGGAACGCGTCACCGACGCTTCACGAACGAGTCCCCCGCCCGCTCGCGAGCGCCTCCGCGTAGAGGGCGTCGTGGGCCCTCGCCACCACCTCGGGGGTAAAGCGTGCGGTATACATACGAACCCCCTCTTCCGCGCGGGAGCGACGCTCCCCTTCGTCGGACAGGAGCCGGAGAATCGCCGCGCCGAGCTCGTCTTCGTCTCCTGGGGAAACCCCCACCGCCGCGGGCAGGAGCGCCTCGAGGGGACCACCGGTCGCGACCACCATGGGCACGCCCAGCGCGAGCGCCTCGAGCAGCACCAGCGGCACGTCGACCTTGCCGTACAAGTCGTCGACCGGGAACGCGACCACCGACGCGCTCGCCAAGAGGGCCGGCATGTCCTTCACTTCACCCAGGTAGCGCACGCGAGGCGCGAGCCCGAGCGCCACCACGCGCGCGCGGATCTCGGCCTCCGCTTCCGCCGCCCGCGGAGTCTTGGCGCGGCAGGCGAACACGAAGGTCGCGTCGGTCTCGTCGAGGTGCCGCGCGAGCTCGGGGAGGGCCTCGAGGAAGCTCTTCGCGCCCCGTGAGAACTCGTAGTCGCCGGGATACACGACCACCTTGCCCACGAGCTTGTGAGACTCACGAAGCGCACGCACCCGCGCCTCGTCGGGGCGCTCGGGAGCACGCGCGCAGGGCGGGATCACGTGAATCGGCACGCCGGTCACGCCCGATCCGACGAGCCGTCCCCGCGTCCACTCGCTGAGCGCAATCACCACGTCGCCGAACAGAAGCCGCCCGACGCCCTCGAACGAACGAGGCGCACTCGCCACCGTCTGCACCACCGGACCGCGAAATCCGAGCATCCGGCGCCCTTTTTTGGCGAATACCGCCGCGAAGGACGAGGCGGCATTGGGAGCGAACACGAAGTGCCACAGGTCGAGGGGCTCGCCACGAAGCAGGCGCGCGAGCACCCGTGCATTGGCCATCATCGGAGGCGCGAACCGACCGGGAGCTTCGTAGAGAGGCTCGACGTCGACGCCGTCACCGAGTGTGGAGCGCCGCGCGAACTCGGGCGTGCTCAGCACCGTGGCGCGCGTGCGCTCGAGGTGCGACGCCACGTCGCGCACGAGATTTTTCGAGCCGTCGTGCCACGGAGGGGCGATGGGCTTGGAGACGAACAGAACCCGAGGGAGCGCGCTATCCACGCGCGCCACGCTACACGGGAGCCACGGGCTCACGCACCCCCGGCGAGACGGCTCGAGGAGGAAAAGGCAGGTACCGCCCGGGGCTTCGATCGCTCAGCGGCTGGCTTCGGCGAGACCGCTCTCGGCTCCACGAAGCGCGCTCTCGACTGCGCCGGAGACCACTTCGCCCTGGAGCTCGGCCAAACGCTTCTTGCTCTCGAGGGCCTTGGGAGAGTCCGAACCAGCGGCCCCGCCGTGGAAGGTGCCCTTCAGGACCTGGCTCGGCGCTTTGCGCACGACGAACTGGACCTGCGCCTGGAGCGTGACGTTTCCCGCGGCATCGGCGCGCGCGAGCTTCGAGACTTGACCGTCGAGCACCAGGACGGGCAAGTGCTTCTCGGCGGCCTTCTGGAAGAGCGCATCGCCAGGACCTTCGACGACCACGGCGCCTTTCAGATGCGCGGCGTGAGCCTTGGTGGCCGATCGCAGAACGTCCGGGAGGGACGTGTTCTGGACCGAGGTCGCGTTGGTCATTTGGCCGAGCTGGACGACGAACTTGGCTTGGTCGAGGGACGACTTTCGGACCTGGCTAACCGCCGATTCGAGGCGCGTGCGCACGGACGGCGCGGTCTCGACCGAGAGCCGACGCTCGATGGCCGGAACGGCCGAGGTGTCGCCGAGCGCGACCAAGCCCGAAACGGCGGCGATGCGCACCGACTCCGCCGGGTCGTTGAGGGCGTGCTCCAGTTGGGCGCGAGCGTTCGGGGCGTGCGACCTCCCGAGTTGGAGCAGCTCCACGATGCGCACGCGGTTGTCGCGCTCGGCTGTGGCCTGGGCGAGCGACGTCGTCACGAGACCTGGTCCGAGGGTTGAAACGAGCATGGCCAGCGGGAGCAGGAGTCGACCGACGGTCGGACGCGAGCCCCCACGATTCGAATGCGTCGAGCCAGTCGAGCGGGACGTCAGCGAGGAGGACATCGACGAAAAAGCGGAGCTCTCGGCCATGAATCTCGATCTCCCGGGCGTTCGACAAAAGGAATGCTGAACACCGTGCAGGTACTGATCTCTGATCTGTTGACGGACTGGGTGCAAGACGATCCAGAGGTGATCTCGAAGTCTTGGCGGACAGCCGACCACCCGAAGCTCCGTCGTACGACGTGTAGGGATGGATGGGATATCTCGCCCGACACAGGCTTAACGGCCAAGAAGCGAACGATTTCGAGAGGGGTCGCTCGCGTGTGTGCGAATTGCGGCTCTCCTCCGACACGACGACCACAAAACCGATACCCTCGGAGGAGGCGAGCATGGGCAAGACCGCGGTCGAGCTTTTCGAGGATTGTCCGCACTGCCGTCTCGAAGGCGGGCTCGTCGAGACGTACGACGCGCACGAGGCGGCGTGTCGATTCGGGGTGCCGGCGTTCGTCGCGTGCAAGCTCTGCGGTCTCGCGAAGCGCGGCGAGGTCAGCCCGCTCCGCGACGGCGCGCCGCACGTCTCACGCGTCGCGGCCAACGCGTGTCCTTCGTGCCTCGAGCTCCTCGCCCCGGAAGCGCTCGACGTGCGCCGTTGCGCCTCGTGCGGCGCGCACGCTTCGCTCGCCGATGGAGCCGGGCCCTTCGATCTCACGCGCTTCGACGACTTCGAGGATCGGCTTCGCGAGTGGGCCGCGCGTGACGGATTCCGCGACCTGTCCGAGCTCGTCGAGGCCACCTTCGTGGAACCGGACGTGCGCGCCTTGCACGCCCTTTTCCTGTGCGGAGAGCTGCTCGAGACCGTGGTCGATCCGTTCGCGCTCGGAGGCCGTGCGGGCGGAGAGGTGCCCGGCGAGACGCGCGGCGAGACGTGGAGCGAACGAAAACGGAGCCCGGCGAGCGTGCGTGTCGTGGGCCCGGCGGACAAGCCTTCCGTGGTGCCAGCGTCGGGCTCCAGCGCCGTGCTTCCCTCGCATGGGGCCTTCGCGCCTCCGCTCGCGGCGCCTGCCCTGCCTCGCGAGGCACGAGTGCCGGGCGAATCGAGGAGCGCGAACGGCCTCGAGTCACCGAGCTCGACCGCTTCGCCTTCTTCGGCGCCTTTTTCGGCTCCTCCGAGGGCCATTCTCTACCCGCTCGTCTCGGTCATCTCGGCCGACGGAGAAATCCATCCGGCCGAACGAGCTTTCGTCGACGCCTTTCTTCAGGGCGAAGGTCTCGCGCCGCTCGCCGATCACGAAGTGCGGGTCTACACCCCGGCCGAGGTCGCACCCTACGTCCCCAAAGACCGCCGTGAAAAGATCGTCGAGCTCATGTGCGAGGTGGCCATGGTCGACGGGCTCGCCGACGATGCCGAAGTGCGGGTGGTGCGAGCGTACGCTTCGGCGTGGCGGGTACCCGAAGAGAAGGTCGAGACCTGGCTCTGGGGTTACGAGCACGCGCAGGCCTCGCCCGCGCGACAGTTTTGGCTGAAGATCAGAAGGTTCGTGCTCTCGTCCCGCTGGGAAAAGGAAGACTCGTGAACGCCAACGTCGCCCCGCCCGTGCCCGCCTTCGATGCGGGCCGCCTCCGTGGACAGTTCCACGCCGTGCTCGAGTCCATGCGCCGGGTCATCCTCGGGAAGGACGAGGTCATCGCGCGCGTTCTCTGGGCGGTGGCCGCTGGAGGCCACGTGCTCTTCCGCGACGTGCCCGGCGTGGGAAAAACCGTGCTCGCCAAGGCCTTCGCGGCGAGCGTCGCGGCCACGTTCAAGCGCATCCAGTTCACGCCCGATCTTCTGCCCATGGACGTGTCCGGCGCCAACGTCTTCGACATGCGCCAGAAGACCTTCACGTTCCAGCCGGGCCCCGTGTTCACCAACGTGTTGCTCGCCGACGAAATCAACCGAGCACCGCCGAAGACCCAGTCGGCCTTGCTCGAGGTCATGGAAGAACGCCAGGTCACGGTGGAGGGCGTCACGCACACGCTCGACGCGCCGTTCGTCACCATCGCCACCATGAACCCGCTCGACGACGAGGGCACTTATCCCCTGCCCGCGGCGCAGCTCGATCGCTTCATGATGATGCTCTCGGTCGGGTATCCGCCCGAAGAAGCCGAAACCAAGATGCTCGAGGTGCACCTCGGAGCGTTGTCGCCGCTCGCCGAGGTCACGCCCGTGGTCACGCGCGCCGACGTGCTCGAGTGGCAAACGACCGTGCCCAAGATCTACGTTTCGCCCGAGATTCGTCGCTACTTGGTCACGCTCATGCGGGCGCTCCGTTCGGACCACCGGAACCTTCGCTCGGTGTCTCCGCGATCGACCCTCCTGCTCGCAAGGGCGTGCCAGGCGCGCGCGCTCTTCGAGGGCCGTGCCTTCGTGACCGTGGAAGACGTCAAGGTGCTCGCGCCCGACGTGCTCGGCCATCGTGTGCTCACCGCCGACTCCCAGGTGGGCCGCGACTTCGTTGCGCAATGCACGGAACGGGTGCCGGCGCCGGCATGACCTTCTGGAAGCTCCTCCGCTCGGGATTCCACGGAATCCTGCTGTTCGTCCTTCCGTGGGGCGTGGGGGCGCTTTCGTCGGTGGTGTTCGACACGCGCGAGGTGGAAGAAACGGGCGGCGACCTCGCGAGGTACTTCGCGTTCTTCACCGTGCCGCTCCTGTTCGCGCAGCTCGTGGCCATCTCGACCAAGGTGGCGCGCGAGCGACGCGCGCTCCGCGAGTCGGGCCGCACGGGCTTTTCCGCCTGGGTCGAGGCCGTGGATCGCCACGTGCGCGTGCTCACCGGACGGGGGCTATCGCTGGCCCTGACCTCCCTCGTCGCGGTCCTGCTCGCGCTCTCCGCGAAGTGGGCCCAGCTCGGCGTGCTCGCGGTCGCTGGCCTTGGGCTGAACTACCTCTTCGCGACGGCCGCGACGTTGGTCTCGGCCTTCTCGGTGCGGGCCTTCGACGACCGAGTGAGGCGTGGCCGAGGCTCCATCGATCGCGAGCTCGAGCCTTCGGTGGTGGACGCGGGGGAAGCGGTCGAAGAGCGCTTTCTGCTCGCGCGCGTGCCGGTGCCTCCGGCCTTCCGCCTGCACATCGAAGAATCTCTCCCGAAGCGTCTCGGCGGCGAGACGCGCTTCGCCCTCGATCGCTCGATTTCGCGGACCGATGCCACGGTCTCCGCGCCGCTTCCCCGCACGCCACGGGGCGTCTACGAGCTCGGACCGGCCACGATTTGGTACGAAGACGTGCTCGGGCTCACGCGCGTGCGGGTGGCCTCGCGGGCGACGGCGAGCCTGCGTGCGCTTCCTCGCTTGCGGCCCCTCGTGCTCGAAAAGAAGCCGCGTGCGCTCGCCAAAGCCGAAGGCGCACTCTCCATGCTCGCCCCTCGCGCTACCGAAGAGCACTACGGCGTACGCGCCTACGTACCAGGCGACGATCTCCGTCGCGTGCAGTGGAAGCTCAGTGTGAACACGGGCACGCTCCAAGTGCGCGTTCCCGAGGCCGTGCCCTACGCCCCGCGCAAAGTGATGCTCGTCCTCGACACGTTTCTGCCGGAGGCGAACGGCGTGGTAGAAGAGCACCTCGAGACCTTGCTCGATCTGCTGGTGGAAGGCTGGCTCTCGCTCGCGCACACGCTCGCCAAGCGCGGGGAGAAAGTGAGCCTCGCGGTGGCGACCAAAGCCCCGAGCGGTGAGGTGCGCGTGGTGGAGCTCTCGGCGCGACGAGGCGAAGAGCGAAAGTGGCGCGCCCTCGGAGCCGACGTGAGCTGGCAGGCCCGCGTACCGCTCGACGCCATGCCGCCGCCCGGCAAAGACCTCTCGGCCATTTTCGTCACCGCGGGCTTCGGGCCCGCCGGACGCGCCGTAACCCCTGGATCCGGCGTCATTTTTGCCGATCCTGGTGTCGTGACCGAGGTCGCTCTCGAGGTCGAGCGCAAGGAGCCGAGCGCGCTCGGTCGACTCCTGTGGTTCAACTATCCGGTGGGGGCCGACGACAATCGCTCCGACCTCTTGTCCATCTTTCGGACGAAGCCCGTACCCCGCGTTGCGGCGAGGCGAGCCGAGGGCGGCGCAGGCTTCGTGGCCGAGCTCTCGCGCTCGCGTGGCGCACAACTGCTCCGCTTGAGGCGAGTGGGACCGAACCTGGCCTTGGAGACCCCGTGAGCTCGCCCGTAGGTCGCTGGCAGCCGCCCTTCTTCGAGTCGCTCAAGCTCGCCTGGCGACCGCTGCTGGTTTACTTCGTCTTCACGCTGCTCGGGTTCGTCGCGCTCTTCGGCACCATCGCGAGCTACGAGCGCGGCTCCGGGACCAAGCTCTTCGAGCTCTTCGTCGCGCTCTCGGCGGGAATCGCCGGGATCTTGGCCGGTCAAGTGGTCGCGCTCCTCCGCTTCCGCACTCTGCCCGTGCTCTTGTTCGGCGGACTCTCGCTCGGCGCCGGCATCTACGTGCTGGTGGTGGCGCGGGCGGACCTGCCCGACGTGGTGGGGCTCGCGCTGTTCTTTTTCTGCTTCGCCTTCCCGAGCGGCATGCTCGCGCTCCATCACCGCTTCGAGTTGCTCGGTCTCTTCTGGCCCGCGGTCGGCTGGGTCGGTTCGGTGATGGTGATCCTGAACGAAGAGGGTCGCGTCGACGAGTGGAGCGAGAACAAAATCTCGGCGTGGCTACCGCTGCCGCTCTTTTTTCTCTTTTGCTTCTTGGTCGGGCTGCTGGTTTTCATGGCGCAGAAGCAGGCCATGCGGGTCTCGCTCTGGGAGGCTCTCTCCGGCGCCACCGAGCGACGCGTTCACAAGCGGTCGGCGGTCTCGGGCATCCCTCGGAAGAACCTGCTTCCCTTGCTCGTCGCAGCGGTCGTGCTCTTCGCCTTCACCGCCGTGCTCGCGCCGTATCTCTGGCGAACCGGCAAGGCCAACCGTGACGGGGACCATGGAAAGCCGGACAGCGGCGAGATGCAGGAGCGCCGCCCAGGGGAGCGTCGCAAGGATCCGTCGATCGACGGTGAGGCTATCGCCAAAGCCGCCGCGCGCGCCGCCGAGTCCGCCAAGACCGCACTCCACACACTGTGGCCGCTGCTCCTTTTGGCGCTTTTCTACCGACCGGCGAAGCGCGCGCTGCTCACGAGCCACTTGGTCACGCCCATCTTCCCGACGCCGCCGAGCGAGCGCATCGACAACCTCTGGGAGTACGTGCGCATCGCGGCCGAGGATGCCGGCACGGTTCCGCATGCGTCCGACGCGGTGGAAGACTTCGTCGCGCGTGCCAAAAAAACCGGGCGCGCCACCGCGGCCCTCGACGAAGCTGCACGCATCTACACCCGCACGCGTTACGGCTTCGTGGTGGCTCCAGGGGACGGCCTGTCGATGCGTAAGGTCGCGATACCGGCGGCTCGGGCTCTTCGCTCGGGCATGACCGCCTGGGAGCGCATCAAGTCGTATTGGCGCCCGCTGTCGTAGCTCGGGCCATCGCGCTCAGCGAGCCTTCGCGAGCACGAAGTTCTTCACGAACGCGCGCAAGATCGAGCCGCCGGCAGGAGTGTCGCCCGATCGTGCCAAGATGGCGTCGGCGTCGAGGGATTCGGCTTCGATGAGGGGGCGACGCAGCTCGACCCAGGCGCGCATGGCGTCGCCGTCGATTTCGGGATGAAACTGCACCGCCCGTACCCCAGGTTTGTCCGCGAGCGCGAAGGCGGCATGCGGCTCGAGCTCGGTCGAGGCAAGCACGCGTGCCCCCGGCGGCAGGCGCACCACCGAGTCGACATGGGTCGTGTTCACGTCGAACGTAGCGCCGAGGCCCTCGAAGAGCGGGTCGTCCGCGCCGTGCTCGGTGCGCGTCACCGTGCGCGTCCCGATCTCGCGCCCACGCGGGTTCTTCTCCACCGACCCACCGAGCGCTTGCCCGAGGATCTGGTGCCCGAAGCAAACCCCGAGCATGGGGAGGTCCCGCGCGACCGCCTCGCGGACGTACTCCTCGAACCGAAGCATCCACGGGGCACGCTCGGTCACGCTGCTGCTCGAGCCGGTGAGCACGAATCCCGCAACCTCGCCGAGCTCGGGAAGAGGGTCTCCGGTGCGGACGTCGCACTCTGCCCATTGTCCTGGAAAAACCGGCCCGACGGCCTGCGAGAACCAACCGAGGTACTCGCCTCGACGAGCAGCGATGGGTGGGGGCACGTCTCCGGAGCGGAGCACCACGAGCTTGCGCATGACGCACGTTCTTAGCCGAAACGTGGGCTCGTTGGCGCACCGAGACATGATTTTTCGAGCAGTTCGGTCGTCACTGTGGGCAGGCACGCGGAGCGCTTGCAGAAGCGAGGGATGACGTGAGAACGTCGATGGTCTCGGACACGAGGAACTTTTGAACAACGACGAGAAGCCCGAAGGCCGCGAGACGACCCGTGAAGGCACCGAGCAGCTCCTGCTCCCCTTGGACGACTTCCTCGCGAGAGACCGCGGACCCCGAATTCCGCGACACGAGCGTGTGTTTTGCAACCGCAACTTGCGCATGGGAAACATCGCGTGGGTCGGCTTCGACATGGACTACACGCTCGCCATCTACAACCAGGCGGAGATGGACCGTCTGTCGATCGAGGCGACGCTCGCCAAGCTCATCACGCGCGGCTACCCCGAGCTGATCCGCGACGTGCGCATCCCCACCGACTTCGCGGTGCGTGGGCTCCTCATCGACAAGCGCTTCGGCCACGTGCTGAAGATGGACCGCTACAAGAACGTCAACAAGGGCTTCCACGGCTTCCGTGAGCTCTCGAAGGACGAGCTTCGCGCGCTCTACCACACGAAGAAGATCCGCCCGGCCACGCCGCGCTACCACTGGATCGACACGCTCTACGCGCTGAGCGAAGCGGTCACCTACGCCGCCCTCGTCCAGACACTCGAAGAGCGCGGCTACGCGGTCGACTACGCGAAGCTCTTCACCGACATCCGCGAGTGCATCGACGAAGCCCACCGCGACGGCACCATCCTCGACGCCATCGCGGCCGATCTCCCGCGCTTCGTCATGAAGGACCCCAAGCTCGCGCCCGCGCTCCACAAGCTGCGAAGCTCCGGCAAGAGGCTCTTCCTCCTGACCAACTCGCGCTGGGCCTACACCGAGCGCATGATGACGTACCTGCTCGGCGGCAGCATGAGCGAGTACCCGACGTGGCGGAACTTCTTCGACGTGGTCATCGTCGCCGCCACCAAGCCGGCCTTCTTCCAAGAGCGTCGCCCGCTGCTCGAGCACGAGAACGGCCGCACGAAACCCGCGACGTTCCCGCTCGAACGCGGCAAGGTCTACGAAGGCGGCAACCTAGTCGAGCTCGAGCGCGCCATGGGCGTGGCCGGAGATCAGGTGCTCTACGTGGGCGACCACATCTACGGCGACATCCTCCGCTCGAAGAAGGACTCGGCCTGGCGCACCGCCATGATCATCCAGGAGCTCGAGACCGAGGTCTCCGCCTACGAGTCCTGCAAAGAAGACTTCGAAACGCTCGACCGACTGGAAGAGCTCCGTGAGCGCCACGAAGACGACCTTCGCTTCTACCAAGCGCGAATCAAAGACCTCGCCCGTCAGATCGATCGCGAGTCGAGCGACAAGCTCGAGGCCGAGAGGCTCCGCATGAAGCGCGCGGTCGAGCGGATCCGTGGCGTTTTGCGGCAGATTGAAGCCGAGTCGAGCGCCATCGAGCGACGGTCGGACTCGCGTTTCCACCCGTACTGGGGCTCGCTCCTCAAGGAAGGCGGGGAGCAGTCGAGCTTCGGCAAGCAGGTGGACGAGTACGCGTGCATCTACACCTCGCGCGTTTCGAATCTGGCCATGTACTCCCCGGCGCAGTTTTTCCGCAGCCCGCGCGACGTCATGGCCCACGAAATCGGCGAGTAACGGCGCGAGCCGACTTCCGCAACTCGATTGCAATCGCGGGCGCGCTGCGCTAAGCGTTCCGCGTGGAGAAGCCGCGCGCGCGCATCAAGCAGGTCCCCGAGGACTTCGTCGTCGACGAAGAGCCCGCCTACGCCGCATCGGGCGCGGGAGACCATCTGTTCGTCCGCATCGAGAAGCGGAACCTCACCACGCACGACGCGGTGAATGCCCTCGCGGACGCGCTCGGCGTGCGGGCGCGAGACGTGGGCGTACCCGGCCTCAAAGACAAGGTCGCGGTCA
Source organism: Polyangiaceae bacterium (assembly GCA_965225775.1). GTDB lineage: Bacteria > Myxococcota_A > Polyangia > Polyangiales > Polyangiaceae > JAAFHV01. The sequence continues at coordinate 2,628,765 of OZ245328.1, forward strand.
CCACCCAGTGGCTCTCGTTCCAGGCGAACCCGGGCACCGACGTGGAGAAGCGCCTCGAGGCGTTCTCGTTCCCCGGTATCCGCGTGCTCGAGTCGGCGCGCCACAACAACAAGCTCCGCACCGGACATCTCGCGAGAAATCGCTTCAAGATCCGCCTGCGCGACGTCGACGAGGCTCGGCTGGGCGAGGTCACCGAGACCCTGCTCGCGCTCGAGACGAGCGGCGTGCCCAACGCCTACGGCCTGCAGCGGTTCGGCCGACACGGCGACAACGTGGAGCGCGCGCTCGGCTTCTTGAGCGGCAAAGAGCGCGGCCCGCGCGACCTCCGCGCGAAGAAGTTTTTGTTTTCCTCGCTTCAATCTCACGTGTTCAATCGTGTGCTCGAAGCGCGCCAGGCGGACGGAACCTGGAACGTGCCCGTACTCGGCGACCTCCTGAAGCTCGAGACGGGCGGCATGTTCGTCTGCACCGATGTTCAGACCGATACCGCGCGTGCCCGCGCGGGCGAGCTCGGCCCCACCGGCCCCATGTTCGGCGTGAAAATGCGCGGTCCCGAGCACGACGCGGCCGCCCTCGAAGAGCGAATCCTCGTGGAGACCCTGGGCTCCGACTTCGACTACGCACGCACCAAGCCTTACGGCGAGGGGACCCGGAGACCGCTCGTGCTCCGCGTGGCGGAAATGAGAGTGACGCAAGAGGGCAAGTCCGGGGAACAACGAGCAAACCTCTTGGTTGAATTCGTGCTACCGAAAGGTGCCTACGCGACCACCGTGCTCGCATGCGCGGTCGCCGCGGAGGAAGGCTCTCGCGAGTCTTCGTCGGAAGAATCCGGATCCGACGGAGAAACGGAGAGCGAGTCGGCCCAGTGAAGTTCATCGAATTGGTCGCGCGGCAAAATGCCTCACTCGCCGCGGGCCCTGGCAAGACAGGATGACTCGCCCGTGAATCAGCTCATCGAGCGCGTGAAAAGTGCAATGGTCGGACTCGGCGCCGGCTGGCTCCTGGTCCTCATGCTCCTGCTGAGCGTGGTCTCTCTAGCCATCATGTTGGAGAGGGCGTTTCTTTACTGGTCGCTGCGCGACGACATCCCTGCCCTGATGAAGGACCTCGCTCGCCTGCTCCGCTCGGGCGACATCGAAGGAGCCCGTCGTCGCCTCGAAGCCTCGCCCAGCGCGGAAGCCGCGGTGGTAGTCGCCGGCATCGTCGAAGCCGAGCTCGGCGCCGAGAGCGCCGAAGAGGCCATGGCCGGTGCGGGCGCCCTGCAGCGCGTGAAGCTCGAGAAACGCCTCGCCTTCCTCGGAACGCTCGGAAACAACGCTCCCTTCATCGGGCTGCTTGGTACCGTCATCGGCATCGTCGGCGCGTTCGACGAGCTCGGTAAGGTGAAGGCCGCCGCTCCCGGTGCAGCCGCCACGGCCGCTGCTGGCGCCGCCGTCGCCCCCGAAGCGGTCATGACCAACATCGCCGAAGCGCTGGTCGCGACCGCGGTCGGTCTCTTGGTCGCTATCCCCGCGGTCGCCGCGTTCAACGCCTTCCAGCGCATCGTGAAGTCGACCCTCGCCAACACGGAAGCGATGAGCGGCCTCTTGCTCGCTCACCTCAAGGCCGACCCGGCGGCACTCGCCGAGCTCATGAAGGCCCCTGCCAAGAAGGCCTCGTCGCGCAAAGAGGACGAGCCCTCCAAGAAGTCCTCGAAGAAGTCCGAGAAGTCCGACGACGACGAGGGCGACGGCTGATGGCTGGCGGATCCCAAGAGTCCGATGACGCGATCAACGGCATCAACGTCACGCCGTTGGTCGACATCATGCTGGTTTTGCTCATCATTTTCATGGTGACGGCCAAGCTGATCGTCTCGCAGTCCAACGTCCCGCTGGATCTCCCGAAGGCCTCGAACGGACGGAACGACATCCAGGTGGTCTTCAGCGTGGTGCTCGCCGCCGACGGCTCGACCCAGGTCGACTCGAAGCCGGTTCCCAACGACGAAGCCATCCTCGCCCTCGCGAAAGAAGCGGCCGCGAAGACGCCCGACCTGCGTGCGGTCATCAAAGCCGACTCGGCCGTGCAGCATGGTCGCGTGATTCACGTGCTCGATCTGCTCAAGCAAGCTCAAGTTTCCAAGATCGCTTTCGGGGTCACGCCCGTAGGCTCCGGAGCGCCGGCCCCCGTCCCTGCGCCATCCTCCGCGCCCGCTCCTGCCCCCGCGCCGCCCAAGCCCTGAAGGTCGTCCCATGCAGCACGCCTACCGGACCCCCTCGCGTCCCGCTTCTTCGTCCCGACCGAACGCCCTCGATGGCGTGCTCGGCTTGGGCGAAGGCAGCCAGATGCCTTGGGTCGCGGCGGGCCTGGCGCTGGTGATGCACCTTTTGCTTCCCTGGTTCGTGAAGCTCGTCACGATCCTGATGGCGCTCCTCGCGCTCTTGTTCGCGCGCATCTTCCCCCCGGATCCGGTGAAGGTGCAGCCCGAGGCGTTCGAGGTCGAGGTCGCCCCCGAACCCCCGAAGCCCGAGCCCAAGCCCGAACCCGAGCCCGTCAAAGACGAGCCCAAGCCCGAGCCCAAGCCCGAAGCTCAGAAGGAGCCCGAGCCGGCGAAAGAAGCGCCGGTAGCCGCTGCGGCTCAGGCGGGCGCCGTGCTCACTCAAGCGACCAAACCGGACGAGCCGGTCGACCTCACGAACAGCTTCGTGACCGGCGCGGGAACCGCCTATGCGGGCGGTACCACCATGGCCGCGGGAACGGCCACGGCCGCCGTGCGCGCCCCGGTGGCTTCGCCGACGGGCGTCGTGGGCGGTACCGGCACCGGAGCGCCGGTGGTCGTGGCCGGTCCGGACCGGTCGCGCTCGGCGGGTCTCGGAGGCTCGAAGAGCTGGAACGACTGTCCCTTCCCGCCGGAAGCCGACGTCGACAACATCGACCAGGCGGCCGTGCTCGTGCAAGTCACCGTCGGTCCCGAAGGACGTCCCACGAGCGTTAAGGTCGTGTCCGACCCCGGGCACGGCTTCGGGCGCGCCGCGCGCACGTGCGCCATGCAGCGCAGCTACCAAACCGCGCTCGACCGTGAAGGCAAGCCGGTCCCCGGTGTATTCAGCGCCAACGTGACGTTCGCTCGGTGATCCCGTGAGCGCCGACGACGATCCGCGAACCGAGCTCCGGAGCATCGCCGCGAGCCTTCGCGCGTACCTCGAATGGCAGCTCGACTCGGGAGCGACGGGCATTCCCCGAGGCGAGCGACGCGAGCGCAGGGTCGAAGCGAACGCGCCGATGGCCGCTCCGGTCGAGGCTTCGCCCGTGCCTCTCGCGACGGCGACGCCCGCCGCGCACGAGGCTCGCTCGGCGATCGCGACGCGTCGACTCGAGGTTCCGGAGAGCCCGCGTCCGGCCGGTCCGCACGATCGCTCGGCCGGCTCGGCGCCGCTCGCAGGCTTCGCGGAGAAGCCGCCCTCGCCTCCCGCCATGCGGGAGATCACGGCTCCCTCGCGCGAGACGCGCGACCCCGATCGACCCGTGCGCACGCTCCCCGTGCTGCGCGAGGCGGTCGCTTCGTGCACTGCCTGCGGTCTCGCCAAGACCCGCAAAAACACCGTATTTTCCCGAGGAAATCCGAGCGCACCGCTGGTCTTCATCGGGGAAGCGCCAGGCGCCGACGAGGACGAGCAGGGCGTTCCGTTCGTCGGACGCGCCGGTCAGCTGCTCGACAAGATGATCGCCGCGATGGGCCTCTCGGCCGAGAACGACGTCTACGTGTGCAACATCGTGAAGTGCCGTCCGCCGGGCAACCGCAAGCCCGAGCCTGACGAGCTCGCCGCGTGTTTTCCCTTCCTCGACGAACAGCTCGCCAACGTGAAACCGAAGGTGCTCGTCGCCATGGGGAACACGGCCGTGAGTGCGCTGTTCAACACGAAGATCGGCATCACCAAGCTGCGCGGCGAGTGGAAGCTCTACAAGGGCCGCATCCCGACCATGCCCACCTACCACCCGAGCTACCTGCTTCGACCGAGCGAGCAACAGGCCGAAGCCAAGCGTCAGGCGTGGGACGACCTTCGGGCGGTCATGAAAGAGCTCGGCCTGCCCACCAAGCCGCGCTGAGGTATCGCGCACGAAACGCTAAGGGGTCTCGCGCGACTGAAAGCTTCGCGAGCGGTACGTGAGCACCAGCGTGTCTCGGCGACCGCCCTCCCCGGCCGGCACGATGGGCGTGGTCTCGTGAACGACACGCGTGTCGTCCAGGAGCAGCGCCGACCACGGCTCGCGCAGAGAAAAGCGTACGCCGTGCGGCCCATGAGCCTCGAACACGCGCGTCTCCCCCCCCGTCACGTTGGCGCGACCGACGAAGACCACCGCCACGAAGTCCACGCCGTCGCGGTGCGCACCCTCGGGAGTGGGACGACCCACGCCGTCTTTCGTGTCGATGCGAAACGCATGCGCCTCGACGTACCAGCGTGACGCCTCGGGTGCGCGCACCTCGGCGAACAGACGTCCGAGGCCTTCGACCAGACGCGTGAACGCGGGCGCGCCGGCAAGCTCGGGAGCGAGCGGCGAAAACCAGCGGTCGAGCCCTCCGTGGAGCGCGTTGTACGTGGTGGGCTGAAAATGCGCGCGCTCGGGCACTGCCTCGAGACGACCGCTCTCCACGTGCTGCACGAAACAACCGTGGCGACGAAAGCGGTATTTCCCACCGTCGAGCAAGTACGCGTCCGCGGGTAGGTCCTCCCAGTGATGCGCCAGAGGCGAGAGCTCGACCCTTGGCTCGCCTGGTGTCGACACAATCGAGGCGACCGCCTTCGCGCCGACCACGGCAAATCCCTGACGCGAGAGACGCGGAGCAATCTCGTGCTCGAAAGGCTCGGACGGATCGAGCCCGACAGAAGAAGCTGCGCTCGAAGGTGTGAAGGGAGTCGTCACCCGACCTCTAGAGCACCGATTCCATAGGTTCGCTCGGCTTTTCGCCGAAGTCGACCACGTATGAGCGACGTCGAGCGACTCAGCCCTTCTTGATTTGCCCACTGCCGTCGACCACGTAGCGGTCGGGAAGCACCTTGCGAACGCCATCGCGCTGCTCGTCGGCGATGCTCGCTCCGAGCTGAATGAGCCCGTCGCAGATCTTGTTCTTGACGCGCACACTCTCTTCTTCGGCGAGCTGAGCCAAGAGCGGCTCGGTCGCGGCTTTGTCGCCCTGGGCGAGCGCAGCCATCACCGCATTGAGACGCGCGGTCTCGTTCGAGTCGGCGATGAAGGGCGTCACGGCCGCGAGGATCTTCTCGTGCTTGTGCTCTTGAAGCTCTTCGAGGAGCTGGAGTTTCGGGTCGATGAACTTCGCGTACTCCGTGTCCCACTTGGACAACCAACGGAGCAGTTCTTCGACGTACTCGTCTTCTTCGACGATTTCCTTCAGCAAGCGAATCGGCCAGGAGACGCTCTCGGCCTTCGCGGCGAACGCGCGAATCGGCTCGATCGCCCCTTTGCCGGCGGCAAGCACGCCCTGCGCGGCGAGCTCTTTCTCTTCCTGGTCGGTAATGGACGGATCGATGATGAACGTGAAGCGCTTGAGCAGCGCCTCCGCGGCCTCGGGTGTGCCCATGGCCGCGAGCTCGTTCAGCGCTTCTTGGCGGTCGTAGTTCTGCGCGCGCTTGCTTCCAGCGGCCTCGGCCCACTTGGCCGCGGGGCTCGACTTCTTCCCGTTCGTGCCCTTGTCTTTCTTGAAGAAGTCGAAAAAGCCCATAGCGATTCGTGTCTTTCAGGCGCCGCGCGTGGCGCGGGCAAAGGAGCCGCAAGCTGCGACGCGAGCTACCATTGCCTCGCGCCGCAGAATGTCAAGAGAGCGGAACTGCGAGTAGCTGCACTTCTTTTTCGGCCCGCTTCACTTGATAGCGCACCGGACGGCCGTGCTTCTGCGAGGCCTCCGCCTCCATGCTCTGGATGCGACCGCGGAAGGTGGGCTCGGTGATGTGATCGGTGGGCTCGCCGAGCGCCTTCTTGGCCGATATGTACTCGCCGTAGAGCCGGAGGTAGTAGGCCTCGGCCGGCTCGGAAGCGAGTGCGGAAGCTTCGCCCCCGGCCTCGACCTCTTGCGCAGGCTGGTAGCTCTTGGCAGACGGAGGATGAGACAGGCGGCCGTCTTCGTCGCTGTTGTCTTCTTCGACGCCCATCAGCGCGTTGAGGAGCTGATCGATGCGGAACGCGAGACCTCCGAGCTCTTCGTGCTCGAGGTTGAAACGCTTGTCGCTTTGGCCGTTCACGATGGCGAGCAGGCCCTCTTCGAGGGTGTTGATCGGCGTCGAGATATACGAGCCGAGGAAGCCACCGGCGACGATGACGAGCACGAGCCCGAGCACCGTAGCGCCCAGCACAGGCCACGCGAGAGCAGCGGGGGACTCGATGAGCGTGGGCGAACCGAGAGCCAACGCCGCCACGTGCTTTCCGTCACCGAAGCCTTCCATGGCGCTCGCGGCGAAGACCGTTCCGTTCACCTGTCCGCTCGCAGCGTTCCCCGTGGTCACGGCCGTTCGGACTGCGCCCGACGCCTCTTGTTCGAGCGCCTTCACCGAATCGTTGCTGCTCGCGGCAGCGGTCACGTCTTTTCCGTCGCTCACGTAGATGGCAACGCCCGTCCCGGAGGTGAGGTCGGAGACCTTGGCCATGGCATCGTTGAGACCCATGCCGAGCACGAGAAGCGCGACGGCCTTGCCACTCGCGTCGCGCACCGGTGCATAGCTCACCACGTACTTGTCGGTCTTTCGCGTGGTCCAAACGTCCGAGCCACCGACGCCCTTGGCGATGGAGGCCTTCACGAGCGGATACGCCGTACCGAGGTCGTCACCGCGTTCGAGCGGAGAGCCGTTGCGTCCCACGAGCTTCCCGTTGGCGTCGACGAACGCCACGAGCGAGGGCGCCGTCGAGAAGGCCGACTTGGCAGCCCCCGCGACGCTGTCGCAGAAGGCCGTGGCCGCATCGCCCTTGGCGCCATCCGAGGCCTTGTTGAACACCTCGAGAGCGGCAGGTTCGGTCGCGCGCTGCGAGAGCCAACGCTCGATGCGCAGGCCGTCCAGCTGGAGCCGCGCGGAGACCGCTTGTGCGTCGCGCTCGGTGCGCGCCTTGAGGCGCTCGGGGTTCGTCGCCGCGGCCAGTGTCGACTGACGAACGATGACGAACGAGAGCAAGCCGACGATGAGAACGATGGCGGCGTTGACGGCGATGATCTTGTTGCGCATTCGCCCTCGATGGGGTGCGGGAAGGTGGGACTTCTGAGCCGACCCGACGAAATCCTTTCGTGGGCGGCAAGAGACGAACGTGCCGAACCGGCGCGGGCGGCACTTCTTCGCGAAGCTATCATCCGCGACTTCGGCGCGGCAACATGCGATAACAGGAGGCGACGCGGTGCGCTGCGTCGAGGCCCCGCGCGCGAGCCCTCCGCCGGCGAAGGGACGCTCAATCCTTACCGTTTCCCATGTCTTCCCTCCCTCGCGCCCTTCTTCTCGACGACCCGCGCTTCGCGCAGCACCTCCCGCTCGGGCATCACCCCGAGCGTCCGGAGCGCCTCGTCGCTGCGCGCGCGGCCGTCGCGAGAGCCGCCGTCGACTTCGAGCGGGTCGGCCCTCGCGAGGTCACCAACGACGAGCTGGTTCGCGTCCACGAAGCGGGCTTCGTCGAAGACCTCGATCGCATGCGCGGCGAGTCGGTCTACCTCGATCCGGACACCTATCTCTCCGCCGAGAGCGTGCAGATTGCACGTCTCGCCGCGGGAGGCGTGGTGGGGCTCGTGGACGCGGTCATCGACGGCCCGATGAAACAAGCGGTCGCGCTGGTTCGCCCTCCCGGACATCACGCGCGCCCCGGCAAAGCGATGGGGTTTTGCCTCTTCAACAACGTCGCCGTGGCCGCCGCTCATGCACGCGCGCGTGGGCTCTCGCGCGTGGCGGTGGTCGACTTCGACGTGCACCACGGCAACGGCACCCAAGAGATGTTCTACCGGGATCCGTCGGTACTCTACGTCTCGACGCACCAGGCACCGCTCTACCCGGGAACGGGTGACGCGCTGGAAACCGGAGAAGGCGACGGCGTCGGCTACACGCTCAACGTGCCGCTCTCGGCGGGTGGTGGGAACGACGTCTACCGCGGGGCCTTCGAGCGCGTGGTGCTCCCGGCGCTGACCGAGTTCGCTCCCGAGCTCGTGCTCATAAGCGCGGGCTTCGACGCAGCGGTGCGTGATCCCCTCTCCGAGATGCGCCTCGAGAGCGACGCGTTCGGCTGGATGACCCACGCCCTCCGAAAAGTGTCGGACGCGAGCGGACAGGGACGGACGGTGCTGGTGCTCGAAGGCGGCTACGACCTGGTCGGACTCGAAGAAGGTCTGCTTTCGGCCATCGGCGGGCTCACTGCGGGCGCGTCCGACATCGCCCGGGACGTGGACCACCCCGACATCGCTCGCGCGGCGCTTTCTGCAAAGGCCCGCTGGCGTACCGTTTCCTGAAGAGCCGCTCCCTCGACCACGCGCACTTCAGTTGCTGCACGACCCCTTCTTCGCGGCCGGGCACTTACGGCGGCACGTGTCGTTCGCTGCGCGGCAGCGATCCATGCCCGCCCTGGGGCGGTGCGAGCAAGCCTTGATGCACGCCGTCTCGTCCGAACGGTGAATGGCGTTCGGTTGGTCGGCCCCGACGCTGCCCGCATGCGCCTGCACCGCCTTGGTGATCATCTTTCCGTCCTTCTCGGACCAGGCTTTGGCGCCTTGGTAGAAGGGAGGAAATCCCCCCGAGAACGTCTCCGGGACCAGACGGAACGGGCTCATGATGCATTCGTTGAAGACCTTCTCTTGAAGGTCGTCGAACGGCGGCAACTTCCCCTCGTGGAAGGCCTGGTAGGTCTCGGTGTAGTCCTTGTCTTTCTCTTTGCAGCACTCGTAGCACTTGCGCACCTTGAGCTCTTTGGTGACCTCGCGAGCGCAGGCGGCGAGCTGCGCGTCGCACTGGCTGTTGCAGGTGTCGCCGTCGGCGCAAGCGTCGTCGCCGAGACCGAGCTCGGGCACGGGGCTCTCACCGAACGAGACGGAGACCACGAGCGACGCCGCGAAAGCGAGCGACGCGACCCAACGGGAAGACTTGCGGTTCATTTCTGCACCTCGAGCGAGACGGACGAGTTTTTGATTTGGGTAGCGGCCTCGGTGACCGCGTAGATCGTGCGGCCATTCTCCGAGCGGACGGCCACGAAGACATCGAGACCTTCGGCGAAGTAGGCGCGAAGCTCTTGTCCTTCGGCATGCGGGACCAAGCGACGAAAACCCGCCTTTTGAAGGGTTTGGTCGTAGTGCGCGAGCACCTGCGCGGGGGACTTCGCGGTCTCGTAGAAGCGCGTTCCGTGCGCGGTCCCCACAACTTCCGCGGTGAGCAAACGACGCGAACCTTCGGCGCGGGGGACACGACCTTCGGAGCCGGTCTTCTCGCCGCCCTCGGTGATCTTGGCGAGCTCGAAGTGGTCGTCCGTGGACGCGAGCGTGAGGCTGGTCTTCCCGCTCGGGGACTTCTTGGCGTACGCGTAGCGAAGCTTGCCCAGGTCTCCCAGGTCTTGCGACTTGGCGAACGCACCGAGCGACTCGACCGCGCTCTTCGGGTGGTTCGGATCGCCCACGAAGCAGACCACGACGCCTTCGTTCTCGTTGCCGTTGCGGATCACGCCGTGCGTGAACGCGTCCGGAAGGTCGTAGGCCTTGCCCTTCACCGTGCCCGTCTTCGGAATCGCGTGGAAGAGATCGGCGAGAGCGCCGGGGTCGTGCTCGCAGGCCGATTGGTAGCCGTCGAGGACCGACTGCACACTCTCGTCCACCGTGCGCTGCGCGACGTGGAAGCTCTGGTCGTTCAGACGAACGGTGGCGCCTTCGGAGATGTCGGCGCCCAGAGTCCCGAGCTCTCGACCGACCGAGAGAGCGCCTCGGCCCGCGCTCGCGCTCGCTTCGTGGGCCACGAAGGCTCCTGCGCCGACGGCGAGGGTGAGAACATAAGCGCCGACGCGAAGTGCGCCGCGAGCTTTGGTGGAGGTGGAGGCCGCACCGGCTTGCGGTTTGCGGGTGGCGCGCCAGGCGAGAGCGAGGAGGAGTACGGGATTCATCGTCGGGGTTCCTTTCAATCCTTCGCTTGTTCGGTGAGACGCCTCGACTCGGCGTTCTCGGCGTTCACCGGATGGCCGACCGAGTCGTCCGAGGTCTTCTTGACCACGCTCTCGTCGACCGTCCCCCCTCTCGGCGAGTCGTTGCAGAGTGTTTCGCTCTTTTCGCCGTGGACCGTAATTCGTAGGCCGTGACCGCGCGTGGCCTCGCTCGGCTTCGGGTTGTCGATGGAGTGATCGCCGTACTCGGCCACCGCCCGGCCCGAGCGACCGCTCAAGGTCGGGCCCTTTTCCTTTTGGCTGGCGATGGCGCCGGCGACCTCTTTGGGTCCTCGCTCGGCGGTACCCCGCGCGACGTCCGCCTCGCCTCGCGTCACCTTGGCCCCTCGCTGGGAGCTTCGGTTTTCACAATCGTGGGCGGCAAAATCGAGGGCGGCCGCGCGGATGCCCTGGTTCTGCTCGATTTTGTCCGCGTACGCGCGGTGCATCATCATGCCCACCCCGAGGAACGCGACGAGCACGGGGAGGACCACCGCGGCTTCGACCATGGCCGCGCCGCGCTCATGGCTGCGTCGCCAGCGGCGACATCGAGGGGAGGTGTTCGGCGACTTCATGCCCCCCTCTCGGCCGGACCGCGGAAAGCGTTGCCAGAAAAATGCGGGACTCTCGAGAAAGCCGATTTTCCGCACAAAACGCGGCGAGGCCCGGCGGGAGCCGAGCCTCTTCTCATCACTGCCGCGGTACGAGCGGCGGAAGACGACCTCAGTGCAGGATCTTGCCGACGTCGCCCGGCTCACGAGAATCGAAGGCGTTGCGGAGGTCTTTGCCGGCGGACGACACGGCTTCTCGCGAGGGAGCGGCGCCCGACTTGGGGGTGAACCGGCTGGCGTTGCGCTCGGCGAGCTCGACCACCTCGCGCAGCTTGAAGGGACCGACCTCGGGGAGCGAGACCGGGCGGAGCCGGGCGCGCCACTTCATGTTGAAGGTGGCGTAGCTATTTTCCATGGGGTCGCCGTTGCAAGCTTCGCTCGTGAACGTGTCGTCGCAGTCGTAGTAAAACTCGGCCTGGGCGTAAAAGGGCGTCACCGTGGGAAGATCCTTGGCGAGGGCCTTCGCCCGCTCTCGGGACATGTTGGGACCTTTGCCGAGACCGACCTTCTGCGAAGCAAGGCCGTCCGAGTACTTTCCGGGAATCGAGAGCGCCCACACCTGGAGATAGGGCGAGCCGTTCTTGGCGGGCTTGTACATGCGCTTGAAGCCCAAGATTTTTGTCTCCCAGGGCGAGCCGGTGCAGTAGCTGCCCGCCTCCATGAACGCGCCGGCTACCCACGAGAGAATCGAACCGATGCCGGCGGGGAAGAAGTTCTCGACGTCGTTCTTGGCGATGTCGCAGAGCTGCTTGGACTCTTCGTTGACCAACGGAAGGCCGAGCTTGGTTTCCGAGTCTTGGTCTTCTTTCGACACGCCGGCTTGCCTGTCCGAGCCCTCTCCGAGGGCGCTCGCGCGGCAGCTCGTAGCGCCCGTGGAGTCGCCTTCGTCGAACATGCTGTCCATCGAGACGTCGAAGGAGAGGCCCGGTACGTGGGAGGAGCCCACCGCGACGCCGCTCGAGTCGTACGTCCCGGCGACATCGGCAGCCATGGCCGAGCCGTACCAGGGGTAGGCGATGGTGGCGGCGGTCTCGATGCCCGACACGAGCGGGAGGCCGTACTGCACCACGGTCTGCTGGTAGACGTTTCGCGCTTCGGTGAGCGCGTTGTAAGCGACCGTGGCCGCGCCCAAGAGTCCGCCGCACACGATGGCGCCGAAGACGGTGGCGGCGCAGGCGGCGAGCAGCGCCATCGCGAGCGCGAGCAGGTCACGGACGACGCTCATGACCAGGTAGATGAGCGTGATCACCTTCATGACCACGTTGAGGGCGGAGACCAGGTTCATGCCACGCGCGTGGATGACGGCGGCCGCGTAGACCTCGTGGTCGGCGCCCTCCTGCATGCGATTGCGGAAGACGATGGCGTCGCCGATGCCCTTCATCGACCACATGGCGGCGATGAGGAGACAGGCGAAAAAGAGCCCCATCAGCATGATGGCGCCATCCTCGTCGCGGCGGAGCGAAGGCGAAGGCGCGAGGCCGGAGCGCGGGGTCGAGAGCGAGCGCTCGGAGACGAGGAGGGAGAACATGGCGAATCACCTTTCGGAGTCGAGGAGATAGCGAGCCCCTTGGTGGGGCATGGTGGCGGAGGCGGCGAGACGCTTCTGCGGCCCGTTGCAGATCACGCGTCCCATCATCGGCACGGCGCACGTCACGTTGGCACGAACGGTGACGGTGACCGGACCGCTGGGGTCCTTGTGGCTGGAGTCGTCTTCGACTTCGATGTCGACGTCGGAGAAGCTTTGAGCGGCAATCCAGGGATCGAGCGTGGCGAGCACCGCCCGCTCGGGCATACGGTTATCGGCCGGTACGCCCGGATTGTTGCCTTTGACGTTCGAGGTCACGATGGCGGTTCGCACGCCCACGACCGAGGCGTGGGCGAGCACGAGCTTGGCGGTCTGGAGCTTGGTCACCTGGAAGAAGGCGAAGAACGTGACGAGCAGCGGAACGACGGCGATCGCGAACTCGGCCAAGACGGCACCACGCTCGCGTCGCACTAGGCGCACCCGCTTCACGACGCGCCTCCGGTTCCGTGCATGTAGAACGTGACGAGCACGGCGAGGAAGATGGCCGGACCGAGCTTGAACCAGCTCATCGCTTCCGGGGCGACCTCTTGCACCTCGCTTTTCGGCCGCACGTGCGAGAGGGCCATGCGCCCCATGTTCTTGAGCGTCTGAACGAGCTTTCCCTGGTAAATCAGCCCGATCGGAGCGAGCAGCGCCGCGAGGGCGAACGCCCAGGTGAGGATCTCGAGACCGAAGGCCGGCTGAGCGAGCGCGCCGAGCGCGGCGAAGAGCTTCACGTCGCCGGCGCCGATGGCCTTCTTTCGATAGAGCGTGAACGGCACGATGGCGGCAACGACAGCGCCGCCGACCGAGAACATTCCCTCGAGCATCACGTCGTCGTGCTCGAGCCCGAGGTGGCGGGCGTAGGCCATACGTGCGAGCGGCGCGGCGATAAGGACCGGCAACGTGAGCGCGTTGGGGATCTTTCCGGAGCGGAGGTCGGTGACGCAGCCGAGAGCGGCCACACCGGCCGCGGTCGCGAGAAAGGGATCCATGATGAGCTCCATTCGAGAGAGGGGTGTCGGTCTCGCCGGGGCTCGACCTTCGAGCGCACCGACCGTTCGAGGCCCCTCTCGGTTGGTCGCCCGTGTTCGTTGCGTCCGAATTCTCCTTTTTCTTCGAGCCCACGACACACGTCCGACGAGCCTGGAACGACGTGCGAACCGCAAAGAGAGCCCAGAGAAATGAAACGAAGCGCCGACCGTCTCCGGAGGGCGCTTCGTTTCGTTCCTACGACGAGGCTTCAGAGGTGAGCTCCGGCCCCCGTGGCGGCTTGACCGATCTTCGGTCCGAGACTCTTGAACGCCGCCGCAGAGAGCAAGAGCACCGCGACGAGCAAGAGCGCGTACTCGACCATCGAAGCGCCACGAACCGACTTCTTGAATTCCTTCTTCATGATGCACCAACCTTTCGAGGCCCCTCTCGGCCGGTGCGCGAAGTGCGTTGCGTGTTTTCTTTCGGAGAGCTCGATCTTTTCCAATCGGCGCTTTTTCGCCATCGCCGAGCCGCGAAATGCAGCGAAGCGCTCGACCCTTTCGGGAGGAGCGCTTCGTGGGTGGGCGCGTGGAGCGCTTCGTGACCATGGCCGGGGCTTACTGCCCCTGGGCCTCCAGGGTGGTCTCGGTGTTCCTCGCCGAGTCCGAGATCTTGGGGCCGAGGCTCTTGAACGCGGCCGCCGAAAGCAGAGTGACCGCCACGAGCAAGAGCGCGTACTCGACCATCGAGGCGCCACGAACCGACTTCTTGGATTCCTTCTTCATGATGCACCAACCTTTCGAGGCCCCTCTCGGCCGGTGCACGAGGCGCGTTGCGAACTTTTTCGTGAGGCTCGTCTTTTTTCCTCTCCAGGAACGCTGCCGAAGAGGCTTCCTGGGGCCGAACGCGACGAAGCGCTCGGCGGGTGGACCGCGGAGCGCTTCGAAGGGTTGGTCGGTGGACGTGAGGTCAGGGTGTGCTGCGCATTACGTGATCGCGCTGGATGCGGTAGTCCGAGAGCATCTTCACGCCGGCGAGACTCGCACCGAGCATGGTGGGAACGACGACTGCCGAGAGAACCAGGGCGTACTCGAGCAAGACGGCCCCCCGTGAGCGCCGCGCGCGGAGAACCCGGTTGAGGGAGCTGGAGCGAGCCCCCCGGCTTTCGAGACAACCTACGGGCACGGGCGTGGATGCGGCTTCGAACTCCACGCCGGAGGGCGGGACGTCGGAGAGGACAGGAACTGCGTGGAGGCACATGGCAAAAGACTCCTTTTGCCGCTCCTCGGCCGCTTCCCGGCGAACGTTGCGTGAAACCCGGGACGAGCCCGGACAAAAAGAAGCGAGGCCCCCGACTCTCGTCGGACGCCTCGTTTGCTTAGTTTCGATGTGACCTTTTGGGGTGACCGACGGGGTTTGAACCCGCGACAGCCGGAGCCACAATCCGGCGCTCTACCAACTGAGCTACGGCCACCGAATGTGGGCGGGACCATAGTCTCGGCGCTGAAAGTCGCAACCAAAATCGGCGGGGACCACGCTCGTTCTTTTCAGAAAGGCACGCCCTTGGCGAAGTCGGCGTCGATGGTGGCCATCACTTTCCCGATTTCGGTCGCGTTCTGGGTGAGCACGCCCACCTCTCGGTTCTTGAGAAGCGAGGTCGGGGTGAAGTTCTGGGAGCCGATGTACGCCCGGGCGCGGTCGACCACGATGCACTTCGCGTGGATGTCGGGGGTTCCGACCTTCACGATGGGGATGCCGGCGGCCTTCACGGTGGCCACGGCCGTGGTCTGTGCGGGCGAGCCCTCTTGGTCGTTGAGGATGATGCGAACGTTCTTACCGGCCTTGTGAGCGGCCACCAGAGCGTCGACGATCTGCGTGTCGCTCATGGACTCGCCCTCGAGCACGATCTCTTTGGTGGCCGTGGCGATCAGCGCCAAGAGGCGCTTCTGTGCGTCGAGCGAGGTGGCGGTGGCGGGAGACACCACGAGCCGGCCGGGGATGTCTTTGGCGAGGTTCAGAAAGTCCGCCTGGAACAAGGTCTCGAGCTCGGACACTTCCGAGGGCTCGGTCACGCGGACGAGGTACTCGCGGTTGTCTTGCGGGCTCGTCTGCGTGAAATTCATGGTCATGATCCAGCCGCTCGTGCCGTCGATGACCATGGTCTTCGCGTGCATGAACGAGAAGGCGGGCGGCGCGTAGACCACCTCGATGCCGGCGTTCTGAAGCGTGGTGAACGCCTGTGCGTTCGCGTTTCCGCCGGTGGGGAAGTCCTTGTTGAGGACGACCTGCACCTCCCTGCCCTGCTGCTTGGCCGTCCGAAGCGCCGAAATCATGGCGTCGTTCGTGAGCAGGTACATCTCGATGTGAATCGACTTCTTGGCGCCACGGATGGCGTCCAGGATCGACTGACCGCGATCGCCCGGCATGACCTGCACGGTGAGCGCGTCGATGTACGTGAGCGGAACGGGCGGGACGACCGCACCGTCGGGGAGGACGACCGCGCCGTCTTCGGCAGTCGGGACCGGTTCGGCGTCTTCCTCGGGGGTGACCGTGGTGTTCGGCTTGACGAGGGCCGCCGTGCTGCAAGCGTAGAGTGCGGGGAGTCCGAGACCGAAGAGCAAAGCGAAGAGTCGTTTCACCACTCGCAACATGAACCGCCCCTCGCGCAAGGGCCAGGAAAAACGAGGTAAGACGTCATCGTGAACGCACGCTCGGAAGTGTCGGGATTGGCCCCCACGGGATTCGGCTTCGAGAGACTGCTCGCGAGTGGGCCTTTTTTCCGTGTGGCGCTCGTGACGCGTGGCGACTTGCACTTCGTGTGCAAGCGACCGACGCCTCGCTTCGCCGAAGAGCAAGTGGCGCTTCGTGCCCTCGACGTCGAACACGAAGCGTTGGTGCGCCTCGAGCGAGCCGACGTCTCCGCCCCTCGAGCCATCGCGCGCGCTCGGGACGAACAGGGCGAGTACCTGGTGACGAGCTTCGTCTCCGGGCCCCCACTCGCCGAGGTCGCGCCTGCCGTGGCGGCACGGAAGGACGCGCTCGTTTTCCATCTGTTCGCCGCGCTCGCTGCCGTGCACGAGGCAGGTGTCGTCCATGGCGATCCGAGCCCCGACAACGTGATGCTCCAGGGAGAAGATGCCGTGTTCGTCGACTTCGGCTTGGCGCGGCTCGCGGACGAGAGCGAGCCCGATCGCCCCCGAGAGGTGCGCGGAACCGTGGACTACGTGGCACCGGAAGTGGCTCGCGGCGAGACCCACGCCACCTTCGCGAGCGACGTGTTCGCGCTCGCCGCCGCTCTGCACCACGTCCTCACCGGAACCCCACCTCGTGGTGCGGCACCTTCGTTCGCGGCAGCGCTCCTTTTGGCGGCGGAACGTGCACCCGAGACGAGCGTGCTCGACGACCACGTAGCAGGGCTCGGTGCAGCGCTCGCGATGCAGCCCGAGGCGCGACCCGACGCACGCACCCTGGCGCGCCTCGCCGGCCGACGCCCGTCGTCGTAGTCGGGTCGACGTGGTAGTTCGGGCGACCATGTCGACGGAAAACGCGAAATTCGACACCCGCTGTATCCACGCCGGTCAAGAGCCCGACCCCACCTCGGGCGCGGTCATGACCCCGATCGTGCTCGCGAGCACCTTCGTGCAAGACGGCCCGGGCAACCACAAGGGGTACGACTACGCGCGAGCCGGAAACCCGACGCGGAGCGCACTCGAGGGGTGCATCGCCTCCCTCGAAGGCGGCAAACACGGCATCGCGTTCGGTTCGGGCTGCGGCGCCACGAGCACCGTGCTGCTGACGCTGAAGAGCGGGGATCACGTGCTCGTCGGCGACGACGTCTACGGCGGGACCTTCCGCATTTTCGACAAGGTGCTCCGCGCGTTCGGAGTGGAGGCCACGCTGATCGACATGACCTCACCCGATCGCGTGCGTGAAGCGATCCGTCCGAACACGCGCATGCTCTGGGTCGAGACGCCCTCCAATCCGACGCTCAAGATCTTCGACATCTCGGCCATGGCCGAGATCGCGAAGGCGCATGGACTCGTGCTCGCGGTGGACAACACCTTCGCCACCCCGGCGCTCCAGAATCCGCTCGCGCTCGGCGCGACGTTGGTCGTGCACTCGACCACGAAGTACTTGAACGGACATTCGGACGTGATCGGCGGCGTGGTCGTGACGGACGACGATGCCCTCGCCGAGCGGCTGCATTTTCTCCAAAAGGCGGTCGGCGCCGTGCCGAGCCCGTTCGACTGCTACCTCGTGCTGCGCGGGATCAAGACACTGGGCGTCCGCATGAGGCAGCACGTGCGGTCGGCGGGTAAGCTTGCCGCGTACCTCGAAGGTCGGGCGCAGGTGAAGAAGGTGCTTTATCCGGGGCTTGCTTCGCACGCCGGGCACGCCCTGGCCGCTCGGCAAATGAAGGGCTTCGGGGGCATGATCAGCGTGGAAATCGAGGGTGGCTTGCCGGCCGCGAGCGCATTCCTGAAGGCGCTGCGCGTGTTCGTGTGCGCCGAGTCGCTGGGCGGGGTGGAGTCGTTGGCCGAGCACCCCGCGATCATGACGCACGCGAGCGTTCCCCGAGAATCGCGCGAGGCGCTCGGCATCGGGGACGGCCTTTTGCGCCTCTCGGTGGGCATCGAGGACGTGGACGACCTCCGCGAGGACCTCGAACGAGGCTTTTTCGCGGCCAAGAACGCCTAAACGGCACGTCCTCGCGTGGTCTCCCGGCCGGGGCGTGACGCCACGGAAACGTCGAAATCGGGCCCCGGCAGGTTCGATGTCCGATTTCGGCGCGCGAGTCTCGTGTAGAATTGAGGCGAGTTTCCGGGAATACGAACGCCGTTTTCTTCCGGACCGGCCTCCGGTTTGCTTCACTTGTCAGGTCCCGAGGAGAGATTGACCATGCGCCAAACGACCCCCTTGCTCCGCTTCGCCCTCGCCCTCGTCGTGCCGGGCGCCATCCTCGCCGCCGTGCCGGCCTGCTCGAGCACCACCCCGGCCATTCCGCGTGTCATCCTCGACTCGCAAATTCGCCCGGGCAAAAACAGCCAGTCCGTCTGCCAAATTTCGTCGCGCGAGTGGGTCACCATCGGCAACTTCGGTGGCATCGGGACCGCGCCGCGCCCAGTCGATACGGGCACGACCGAGGGCAGCGGCCAGGTCAACGTCACCTGCAGCGTGCTCGCCGAGGGTGATGCATTCCGCGTGAGCGCTTCGACCACCGTGAGCGGCTCGGAGGGTGGCACGGTCACCATCACCGGGCTCTTCACGACTGCGCGTGAGCCCCAGCCGAACGTCACCGTGGTCTTCAATCGCAGCGACTTCGGCCGCTTCGAGCAGAAAGACTGCATCGCAGACTACGACGTGAACCCGAGCGCAGGCGTCGCTTCCGGGCGCGTCTGGGGTCAAGTCACCTGCCCGACCGCCGTGAGCAACAGCAACGGCGAGCGCAAATGCGAGACGTACGCCCAGTTCCGCTTCGAGAACTGCGAGCAGCCGGCCACCACCAACAACTGAAGCTTCGACCGCGCGTCGACACGAACGAGCCCCGGGGCTACCGCTCCGGGGCTCTTGCTTTGGTCGTCGCTCGAGCCGCGCGACGCGCGTCAGTTGGCCGACGAGCGCTTGCCCGACGCGAGATCGTCGAGGACCGCACGCACTTCGGTCGCGACCTCGAACTCGGCGCCCGCCTCCAGGAAGGCCTCGAGGTGCCGACGAGCCGCGGCGTCGTCTCCGCGCGCGAGGTACGCCATGCCGAGCGCGTAAAGGGCGTCCGCGTCGCCGGGGGCGCGGTCGAGCGCTTGGTTGCCCTCCGCGATGGCCTCTTTGATCTCCCCTAGCTGGCGAAGCACGTGGCAGAGCGCGATGCGAGCGCCGAGGTGATCGGGCGCCACCAACAGGCAGGCGCGGTAGGCGTCGCGGGCCGGTTGGATCTCGCCGCACTCGAACAGGGCTTGGCCGAGGAAGAAGTAGGCGTAGGGGTTTTTGGCGTCGGCGCGCAGCACGTCACGAAGGACCGTGAGCGCATCGCGGAAACGCTCTTCGTGAAGGAGCTCGACCGCCTCTTCGACGGCATCCCAGTGCGCGTGGTCGACCGGAGCAGGGGCAAGGTTTGGCATGGACGGATGCGGGATACACGAAAGTCCGCGACCTGCAAAGCCCGGCGCCGAGCGCGACTCAGGCGTGGAGCTTGGCGCGGACGAGGACCACGTTGGCGCGAGTGGACGAGTCGTCGGGAGCGATGGCGAGCGCGCACTCGTAGAGGCGCAAGGCCTCACGCAGGTCTTCGCGCGCGTGGGCGTCGTCGGCACGTGAGAGCAGCTCGGCCACGTAGGCGTTCGGCCGGGAGCCGGAGGGGCGCGGAGCGGCGGGGGGATCCTCGAACGCGAGGTCTGCGTCGCCGAGTGGCGTAGGCACGGCAGGTCGCACGCCGCTCGTCGTGTCGAGGCGACGCACGGACTCGAACAAGAGATCGTTCAGCGACATGTTCTCGAGGGTGGGGTCCACCCAGCGCGACGCCGAGCCCTCGGCCGAGCGCACCGAGTAGCGACCGGAGCGCTGCTGCACGAGGTGGAAGAAGGCCTCGGCTCCGGTCAGGCCGAACGCTGAGCACGCGGACACGCGACCTTGAACGAGCGTGACGTGACCGACCAGGCGCGTGCCCACGCGCACGTCGATCTCGCGCGGGTTGCGGCTCGACGCGACCATCTGCACCACGTCGGCGAGCGTGACGTCTCCGAGATTTCCCTCGAGGATCGCTTTGGCCGAACCCTGTCCCATTCCCTCAGGGTATCCCGGTCGAGCCACCCACGCGACAGGCGGTGCGAAGAAAACTGCGCAACGGTCCTTTGTTCGCGATTTTCAGAAGGTTACGGGTGTTTCGGGCGCGGCTCACCGCGGCTCCCAGGGACGGCGCGCGAGGGCCAAAGCTTGCACGAGGCCGCCTTCGTCGACCGGAGCGACCACGTGCTGCGCGGCACTCCGCACGCTCGCTTCGGCGTTGCCCATGGCGACCGACCGACCCGCGACCTTCATGGCCGGCACGTCGTTGTCGCCGTCGCCCACCATCATGACATCGCTCAGAGGAAAGCCGTACTCCTTCGCCACGCGCACGATCGCGCTGGCCTTGCCGACGCCCTTCGCGGTGAGCGAGACGAAGGCGGTGTCGGGCATGGCCGGCGAGCCGGCCGGCCACACCTCGAGGCCGAACGCATCGTCCTCGACCGCTTCGTTCCCGAGCGATGCAGGCAGCACCCACTGCGCGCGCACGAGCGGCCCCGTGAGCGTCTCGAAGGTGGTTTTCGGAGGCTCCACACCAAGCAACGCCGCATGGCGACCGGCACGTACGGGATCGCCCTCGAAGGCGTAGGCGACGTCGGAGTAGAGCTCGAGCAGCCAGTTTCTAGCCCTCGCGCGGGCGACGAGGCGCGCGACCGACTCGGCAGGAAGCGGCTCGGAGACCGACGCTCCGCGCCCGAGATCGAGGATGCTCGCTCCGTTCTGGAAGACGTGAAGGCCATCCGGATCGAGGCGCTTGGCGAGGGCATAGGTCTTCCCGAAGGCCGGCCGACCGGAGCAGATCGCGAGGCGCAGGCCGCTCGCTCGTGCTTCGTCGAGCGCCGCCCACACCGCGGGCAGCACGTCTCCGCTGGAGCCGATCAGCGTGCCGTCCACGTCGATGCACACGAGCCTGACCATGGCCCTTCGTAGCAGAGTCCGGTGCGAGGCTTCGATGCCGCGACGTCGAGTGGGCGTCGAATTCGACGGGCGCCCCTCGAACGGACGCGTCGATTCGGCCGGTTTCGTTTCGTTCCGCTCAGGCGTCTCCCCTGGTAGCCTCTCGGGACATGGCATCCGGCAGCAAGAAGAAGCTCGTCCTCTTGGGCGTGGTCGCACTCGCTCTGGGCGGCCTCATGGTCCCCGTGAAGCCGGACTTTTCCCAGGACGCCGCGAGCGTCACCAAGGCCCAGGCGATGGATCTGTCCGCGTTCTCTCCCGACAAACCGAAGAAGCCGCTCCGGCTCTTGTTCATCCACCACTCGTGCGGCGGTCAGCTCTTCTCGGATCCGGGTCCGGAAAAAGAGCGTGCAAACTGCATCCTCGTCTCGCACGAAAACGGCGGCGGTCTACGCAAGAAGCTCACCGACGACGGCTACGAAATCCACGAGGCCTCGTACGGGAGCGAGGTGGGCGACAAGACCGACCTCTTCGACTGGAAGCCCAAGTTCGCCACCAAGATGGACAAGGTGCTGACCGTCGACGAGAACGACAAGTATCTCCCGCCCGGGAAAAAGCACGACATCGTGCTCTTCAAGTCTTGCTACCCCAACAACCGCTTCGTGGGAGGCGGCGAAGGACCCGGCAAGGCCGACGGTCCCGAGCTCACGGTCGCCAACGCGAAGGCCGCGCTCACCTCGCTCCTCGAGGAATTCAAGAAGCACCCGGAAACCACGTTCGTGTACCTGACCGCACCGCCCAACGCGCCGCCCGGTCCCGAGCGCGCCTTCAAGGTGGTGCTGAAGAAGCTCACCGGAAAGCCCTCGGCGGCCGATGCCGCCAAGGCGCAAGGCAAGCTCGCCCGCGAGCTCAACACGTGGGTGGTGGCCAAAGACGGATGGCTCAAGGACTACCCGCTGAAGAACGTGGCCGTGTTCGACTACTACGACGTGCTCACCGGCAACGGGCGTTCCGATCTCTCGCTCTACCCGACCGGTGACGGCACCGACGACCATCCGTCGTCGGAGGGAAATCGACGGGCCGCAGAGACCTTCGTGCCCTTTTTGAACCGGGTGGTGAAACGCTCGGGACTCTCCGACTGAGACGCTCGACAGCGGTCGCGCGCGGCGCGTCCGTCTCGCCGATTCCGATTCGGCCTGCGCGCGTGCAAGCGTCGCAGCCGCAACACTGTCACGAAAATAGGCCCATCACGATGGCGTACGTCGCACAGCCTCTCGACCTTGCAACGCACCACGAGACGTTGACCTCGCTCTGGAGCGAGAACCTCTCCGACCCGGGCATCGCCGCCGCGAAGGACCGCCGCGTGACCTGGCTCTACCGGGAGAATCCCGCCGGTCCCTCCGGGACGTTCCTCGTGAACGACGAGGGCAAAGACGGGCTCATCGGCTGCGCTTCCGCGTACCCGAGGGAAATCGTGGTCGGATCGCACCGCGTGAAGGCCGGCGTGCTCTCGGACTTCGCGGTGAAGCGCACCCATCGCGCTGCCGGTGCCGCCGTGACCGTCCAGCGAGCCATCGCCAACGCGGCCAAAGAGCGTGGAACGGCGCTTTTGTACGGGTATCCCAACAAGGCGTCTTCGCCCATCTTCAAGCGGCTCGGCTACAAAGTGGTCGGCGAGGCCAGCGACTACATCAAGCCGCTGCGCGCGGGGGCGTACCTCGAGCGAGTGCTCTTGCCGCGCATCGAAAAGCACGCGGGCTCCATGGCGCCGCTCGTGGAGCGACACGCCCTGCCCACGCTGGTCTCGGTTGGCGGAGTGGTCGCCGATCTCGGGATGGGCGTCGCCGAGAGACTCGCACGCTACGGGCTCGGCTTCGACACGGTGTACGAGAACACCTCGAGGGTCGACGCGCGTTACGACGCCCTCTGGGAGCGCGGACGTGGCCAGGTGGCCATCGAGCAGCCACGCGACTCCGCCTACCTGAACTGGCGCTACTCGGACTTCACCACCACCCGCTTCCGCTTCTTCTCCGGCTCGTCGAGGCGCACGGGGAACGTGACCGGGTACATCGCCTACAGCACGCAGGATGGCTGGGTGAACGTGTCGGACCTCTTCGTGGAAGATCCGGCCCTGCACCTCGACGCGCTCGTCGCGGCCTTCTCGGTCGCTATGCGAGGCGAAGGTCACAAGGCCATCTGCATCGCGCACGTGGGTGCGAGCTCGCTTCCCGCGAGGCTGAAGCGCCACGGCTTCTTCCCTAGGAAAAACGGGCGATTTCTCGTGGTGCAAGCGCTCGAAGGAGCCCCGAAGGAGCTCGTGGCGCTCGCCTACGAAGAGGCCAGCTACTCCATGTTCGACGGGGAGCTCGACATCTGATCGCTGCCGACGCGGCCTCGCTCCCGCGATCACGCGCGCAGCCCCACACTCGAAGACGGAGACGGACGCATCGGCGTCCTCGGAGGAGATCGTATGCCGGTACCGGTCGCGTTCGTGGTGAACAACTTCGACGTCGGGGGCCTCGAGAAGGTCGTGCTCAGCTTGCTGCGCACCCTCGACCGCGAGAAGTTCGAGCCGTACGCCGTGTGCGTGGACGGCCGCGGCCGCCTCTTCGGCGACGTTCCCCTGCCCGAGCGCAACGTGCTCGTGCTCGACAAATCGGGCGCGAAAAAGATCGGACCTTTCACGTTCGACCCCTCGGTCATCACGAAGATGGCTCGCTTCTTCTTCGAGAAAGGCGTGCGCATCGTGCACGCGCACAACCTCGCGCCGCTCGTGTTCTCGGGCGTTTCGGCGCGGCTCGTGATGCCTCGTCCGAAGGTGGTCTACTCCGAGCACAACCAGATCTACTCGGCCAGCGAGACCCACGTCTCGCGCTTCAAGCACTACGTGAAGCTCGCCGACCGCGTGATCGCGGTCTCGGAAGACCTCGAGCGCACCCTGGCTCGCCGCGTCGGGCTCACGAAGAACGTCTCGGTCGTCCACAACGGCATCGACGGCAAGCGCTTCACGAGGAGCGAAGAGGCCGTGACGCGTATCCGACGAGAGCTCGGCGTCGCACCGGACGAGTTTTTGGTCGGCACCGCCGTGGTGCTCTCGAAGCAAAAGGGCATCACGCATCTCTTGGGCGCCGCATCCCGCGTGCTCGCCGCCGATGCGAAGGTGAAGTTCGCCATCGCGGGTGACGGACCGCTGCGCGCCGAGCTCGAGGAGCGCGCGAAGAGCCTAGGCCTGGGCGACCGCGTGAAGTTCCTCGGCTATCGCTCGGACGTGCCCGACTTCGTGTCCGCGCTCGACACGTACGTGCTGCCGTCGCTCTGGGAAGGGCTCCCACTCGCGCTGCTCGAGGGCCTCGCCATCGGCGTACCGCTCGTCGCGACCACGGTCGGTGGCAATCCCGAGGTGATCGTTCCCGGAGAGAACGGCTATCTCGTTCCGCCCAAGGACGAGGGCGCCTTGGCCGAAGCTCTTCTCAAGGTCAAAGCCGGAGGGGGGGACTTCGCGCGGGCCGTGCGCTCGGCGAGTCGCGCCCGATTCGACGCGCGTTTCAGTGAATCGGCGATGACCTCGGCGCACGAAGCGCTCTTCGACGCGCTGCTCCGCGATTGAGCGGGCGCGGCGCACGAAGTCACTCTTGTGTAAGGATGTGGAGCGAAAAGGTGACCGCGCGCCTTCCGTGCTAGGAGCGAGCGCATGAAGCGCGCGCTTTGGTCGATTCCTTTCGCGGTCTTTCTCGCTCACGGAGCCGCACGAGCCTCCACCTTCGACGAGAAGAGCGGCACGGTGACCTTCTCGTCGGATGCCGTGCGGAAGGTAGGCTTCGAGTCGACCCAGGAGCTCGCGCCGCTCGGCGTGAAGATCGCCCAGTGGAACACGCAGAGCTTCTTCGAGCTCAAGTTCGATGCCGCGGCGACCGAGGCCACGCTCTCGCCGTTCGTCACGGAGGATGCGACGACGGCGCTCGAGGGTAAGGGCTACTTGCGCATCGGCGCGAAGAGCAAAGGCCTCGTCTTCTTCGACAAGGACTCCTTCGCGAAGGTGAAGGACAAGCGCTTCGAGGTCACGTTCTGGGCGAAGGCCGAGGGCATCGGACCTTCGTTCTTCGTCGCGTACGGCCGCACCGAAGCGGACGTGTACACGCCCGACCATTTCCCCTTCGCCCAAGTGCGCGCGCTCCGCACCGGCAAAGAGACCTCGGACGGTTGGGCCGAGTTTTCCACCGGCACGCTCGACGGGCAGGTCTACGGCGTGGGTGTGCAGGCGATCGGCCTCGTCCCCCGCAGCGTGGACGCAGGCTCGTCCTTCTTGCTCGACGCGCTCGAGATTCGCACCGTGGCCGGAGCTCCGGTCGCGCCGAACGAATGCACGCAGAAGGACGTGGACACGACCTGCGGCGCCGAGGGCGACTGCATGTACGGTCATTGTGTGCCCTCCAGCGTGACGTGGGGACCTCTGCCGAGCGAGAAGTTCCGCACCGAGCTCGCCGAGCGCTGGGCCAACATCGCCCAGAGCGTGATCGGCGACCGAAACTCGATTGCCTTGGCGCGCGGCGGTATCGCGGCCAGCATGCTCGAAGCCGCGAAATCGGCCCAATCGTCCCGTCAGTTCGTCGGGCGCATGGCCGAGCTCGTGAACCTCTTGCACGACAATCACACGTCGTTCGGCTCGCCCTCGAACTTCACGTACTTCAATCCGCAGCTCAACTTCCCGAGCTCGAGCGGCCTCGGCTGCTTCGGTGTGATGGACAAGGACCTCCTGGGCGGCGGCATGGCCTACGGGGTCTTCAATGCCTCCGCGAGCGACCGCCTCAAGCCAGGGGACGTGCTCACCGCGATCGACGGAATGGACCCCAAAGCGTGGGTCGACGCGTACTACTTCCGTTTCTCCCGTTCGTCTCCCAACGACGTGCGCTCGGTCTGGGGCGACTCGGCCAACTCGCTCGCCGAGATGCTCGTGTCGCGAGCCAAGACCTTCACCGTCACCCGCTGCGCCTCGACCACGGCGTGCACGGGAACGGATCGCACGGAGGTGACGATCGACGTCGCGAACCTCGTCTATCAGTCCATTGTCGAGGGAAAAACGGGAAGCGGCGACAGCCTGCAATGCTCGGCGCGCTTCCGCAACGCCGTGCCCAACCCGAGCGGCTCGGGCAATGGCGGCGAAGACCCGGTCGACGTGGTGGCGCTCCCCGAAGGACACCTCTCCGTGCAGTTCGACGGTTTCGTCGGCCAGGGCAACTGGGAAACGTCCATGAACGACGTGTTCAAGAACGCACCGCCGAAGGTGCTCATGGACGCCCGTGAAGGCCACGGTGGGTACTACTCGGCCATCGACGCGCTCTTCAAGATCATGCGGGGCGCCAGCGAGCCGTGGGGCGTCGTCTCGATTGGACGATCGGGTTATGCCTCGCCCGACGATCCGTTCTTCTTGAAGAGCGGAGGAGGCTGCCTCGACGGCAATCAGAACGATTTTGCCTGCTACATCACCAACTTCGACGGCTTCTTCTCGGTTCCCGGGTCGGCCGATCCTCCGGGCATGGCGAGCAAGGTCGCCTGGGTGAACACGGTCGACGTGTCCGCCAACGACTACATGCCCAAGCTGCTCCAAGGGCGATCGAAGTTCCGCATTTTCGCGCCTCACCCGACCTCGGGCGCATTCGGCTCGATCATCTCGTTGCCCGGGTATTTGCCGGGCTTCCAGGGCGGTTCGATTCAAATCCAAGACAGCAAGTTCGCCCCCACGTACGCGGCGACCTTCCCCGATACGGTTCGCTGGGAGAGCGGTCACGGCGTCGAGCCGGACCAGGTGGTCGTGCAGAAACAATCCGACGCCATGCTCGGCCAAGACACCTTGCTCAACGTCGCTCGCGCTTGGCTCGATACCCCGTGAAAGGCCTTCCCATGAACTTCCTCACACACGCTCTCCGCGCCTCTCGATTGGGAACCTCCGCCTTCGGTATCGTGCTCGCCTCCGTCGCCGTGGTCGCGTGCGGCGACGACGGCGCGCCCGCACCGACGCCGACGCCGAGCGCCACCGTCCCCGAGAATCCGCCCCCTGCCCCCACGACCACCACCAAGCGCACGTTGGTCGAAGGAAAGCTCGTTCCGACCGCGCCGAAGAACCTCCTGCTCGACCCGGGATTTTCCCTGACCGAACAAGGGGGCCAAATCACGGGGGCGTTCCTCGCGCTCTTCGAGGCCAATCAAGACCAAGCGACGGTCACCACGCGAGTCGACTCGACGTCACCGGCCGGCTTCGGAGGCGGAGTCCTGACCGCCAAAGACCCCAAAGCGACGGACGAAAAGTCCCGCAGCCTTCAGCTCATCGCCGGCTTCACGGGCGGGCCAGGTCCGTTCACGGCGAGCGTATGGGTTTCGGCCATCGACGCCGCCGGCACCCCGCGGGCCTTCCCCGACGACGGCGGCGGCTTCGCGGCGGTCGTTTTCGACAGCTCGCAGGCGACGGCCGGCACCCTCAAGCGCGACCCGGCCAAGACCAAGACCGTCGGAAACCGCGTGTGGGCTTACTACTCCGGCACGTGGACCAAGCCGTTGGTCGGTGGTGGGCTCTTCTCCATCACCACCGGCACCAAGGGTGGTGGCTTCGAGCTGGCCGCGCCCGAGGTCGTCCCGAGCGACACGAAGGGGCTCTCGCTGCGAGCGCCCATGACCGTTCGTCCCATGACCGACTCGGAGCGCGCGGTGGCCGCGAAGATCGCGGCATTGCCGCCCAAGCTTCGTCCCGCGGGCGCCCCGGACAAGAGCGTTCCGCGGGCCTCGGTCGCGCCGCGCACCAAGTAGCGCTCGCGCGGTGCCCGACGAGGCTCTTCCCTCACGGGACGGGCCTCGTCCGCTTTCGTGTGCAGACTACACGCTAGCGCTTGGGCGGAACGAACGTGGACGAGCTCGCCTTGCGGGAGGCGACGAAGCGCTCGAGGCCGCGGAATTGCTCGTCGATGCGGTCGAGCTCGGATTGGTCGTCGGCGTCTTTGGCGTCGAGAAGCAGCTCGGAAAGCTCGGTGAGCTCGTGAGGTTGGGCGTGGCCCTTCCAATCGACGAGCGCGATTTCGAGGCGCAAGAGGAGGTCGTCGCGGGTAATCACGGGGGCACCTTCTCCGAGGGTCGCACGGCACGCAGCGGACGGAAAGAGCCTCGCTCTTTGGACTCGCGGCGATAGACGACCGCGTGACAAGGCAGAAGCTCGATGGTCTCCCGAGCGAAGGCGACGTAGGGCGGGGGCTCGCCAGGGAGGCTGGAGTCGACCACCAAGGTCCAACGCTCACCCCACTCGGCGGTGGGAAAAGTGAAGGTCGTCGGCACGCGCGCCGCCGAGAGCACCACCAAGAACGTGTCGTCCACCACGGGCTCACCGAGCTCGTCCTGATAGGCGAGAGCGTCTCCTGCGAGCAGCCAGGCGATACGCGGCACCTTGGCCGAGCTCCAATCGTTCGAGGTCATTTCCCGGCCTTCGGGCGAGAACCACGCGATGTCTTGGGGCGCACCGGCGTGCTCCTGACCGCGCAAAAATCGGCGCCGACGAAAGACAGGGTGGCGCCTGCGCAACTCGAATACGAGCTTGGTGAAGGAGAGCGTGGAGCGGCTCTCGGGCGTCTCGGACCAATCGATCCACGAGATGGCGTTGTCTTGCGCGTAGGGATTGTTGTTGCCCCCCTGCGACTTGGCGAGCTCGTCGCCCGAAGTGATCATGGGCACCCCCAGCGAGAGTGCGAGGGTCGTGAAGAAGCTTCGCACGCGCCTCGCGCGGAGCTCGACGATGTTCGGGTCGTCGGTCTCCCCCTCGATGCCGGAGTGCCAAGCGGCGTTGTCGTCGGTGCCGTCGCGGTTGTCTTCCAGGTTGGCGAGATTGCGCTTTCGCTCGTACGTGACGAGATCACGCAAAGTGAAGCCGTCGTGCGCGGTGACGAAGTTGATGCTGGCTTGCGGGTGGCGTCCGTCGTCTTCGTAGAGGTCGCTCGACCCGGTGAGGCGGAACCCCATGTCCGGTACCTGGCGAGCGTCACCGGTCCAGAAGCGACGCACGGTATCGCGGTAGCGACCGTTCCACTCGGTCCAGAGCACCGGGAAGTTCCCGACTTGATAGCCCCCCTCCCCGAGATCCCAGGGCTCGGCGATGAGCTTCAATCGCGACAAGACCGGGTCTTGGTGGATGATGTCGAAGAAGGCGCTCATCTTGTCGACCGACTTGGCCTCGCGCGCGAGCGTGGAGGCGAGGTCGAAGCGGAAGCCGTCGACGTGCATTTCGGTCGCGAAGTACCGCAGCGAGTCCATGACGAGCTTGAGCGTCTGCGGGCTCTGCATGTCGAGGCTGTTTCCGCAGCCCGTGAAGTCCTCGTAGTCGCGCGGATCGCCTTGCTTCAATCGATAATAGACCGCGTTGTCCATGCCGCGGAGCGAGAGCGTGGGGCCGAGCTTGTCGCCCTCGCACGTGTGGTTGTAGACCACGTCGAGCACCACCTCGAAGCCGCTCGCGTGGAGCTTCTTCACCATGCGGCGCATCTCGTCGACCTCGGCGCCGGGAACCCTCGCGAACCGCTGCGAAGGAGCGAAGTACGAGAGCGTGGAGTAGCCCCAATAGTTCTTCAGGCCTTTGCGGAAAAGGTAGTGCTCGTCCGCGTGCTCGTGCACGGGCAAAAGCTCGACGGTGGTGACGCCGATGCCGCGCAGATGATCGAGCACGGCGTCGTGGGCGAGCCCCTCGTAGGTGCCCCGGAGCTCGGGCGGGACGTCGGGGTGACGCATGGTGAGGCCGCGCACGTGCGTCTCGTAGAGGACCGTATCCGCCCAAGGGACGTCGGGCTTCTGGTCGTCGCCCCAATCGAATCCCGAGGTATCGACGACCACGCTCTTGGGCATTCCCGGGGCGCTGTCTTCGAGGCTCGGCGTGAGGTCGTCTTTGCCTTCTTCGCGCGCGTAGCCGAAGACCGGACGCGTGTAGTCGACCTTGCCTTCCACGCGCCGCGCGTAAGGATCGACGAGGAGCTTGTTCGGATTGAATCTGTGTCCTTTGCGCGGCTCGTACGGCCCGAATACGCGGTAACCGTAGCGCTGTCCGGGTTTCAATCCGGCGACGTGGCCGTGGTAGACGAAGGCGGTCCGCTCGCGCAGGGGAATGCGCGTCTCCCGACCGTGCTCGTCGAAGAGACAGAGATCGACGCCGGTGGCGTGCTCGGAGAACACGGCGAAGTTGACGCCGCGTGCGTCGGGGGTGGCGCCCAGGGGAGCCGGATGTCCCGGCCGGAGGACGTAGCTCATGTGCGACTCACTTTACTCCGCGCGCGCGCACACGGTCCGGCTTCACGCGAACGGGACCAGGCCGGACCCCGAGTCCCTCGACTCAGGCGCGCCCCGAGGCTTCGACGAGGCGTCGAATGCGGTCGAACCGACCGAGCACGGCTTCGTCGGAGGCGAGTACTTCGATCGGCTTGGGCAGGCGGTAGGTCCAGTTGTCCGGGCCGACCACGCCGGGGGTGTTGACCCGGGTCTTCTCGAACAAGATCTCCTGCACGAGCACCAGCGCGAGCTCGGAGGGCGCGGAGTAGAGCGCGCCGAGCAAGGCGAAGTTTCGCTCGTGCTCGTCCGAGGGCATGGAAAATCCCCAGTTTTTGGCGAGAGCGTCGCGCTCCCAGGAGTCGAGGTCGGCCCACCAGCTGGTGATGGGGGCGGTATCGTGGGTGCTCCACGAGGCCACGCTGAGCGCGGGAATGTCACTCGGTCGCGTGTACACACCATCGCGGCGATCCCACGGGAGCACGCGGTAGCCGGGAATTCCCAGCGCCACCAGGCTGTCACGGGCGAAGTCCGGAATGACCCCGAGGTCTTCGGCGATGACCTTCGCGGTGTGGGCCGCCTCGATCACGGCCGAGAGAACCTTTTCGCCGCGCGCCTTCTGCTGGGGCTCGCTGTCCGGCACGAAGCGGCCGCGCTCGCCTTGGGGCTTCACCCACTGACGGAAGTAGCCGATCGCGTGATCGAGGCGGAAGCGGTCGTAGAGCTTGGCCGCGTGGGCGGTGCGCTCGCGCACCCAGGCGAGGTTCTTTCGATCGAGAGCGTCGAAGTCGTAGGCGGGCAGCCCCCAGTCTTGACCGTCGGCCGAGAAGGCGTCGGGAGGCGCGCCGAGCGAGACGTCGAGGCGGAAGTCTTGGCGATTGACCCACACGTCCGCGCTCTCGGTGCACACGACGAACGGGAGGTCGCCCATGAGCTCGACCTTCTCGGCGCGCAGTCCGACGCGCGCTTTTTCCCACTCGGCCGAGAGCAAGAACTGGCGGTAGAGGTGCTCGAGAACGGCGCGGCCGATGGGGTGCGAGGCATCGGGCGCCTCGGCGTGGCGCACGATCTCCGGAGCGCGATCGCGCTCGGCCTCGGGCCAGGTGGACCAACCGTATCCGCCGTGCGAGTCGCGCAGCGCCACGTACAGGGCCAGGTCGCGCGCCCAGGGATTTTCCGAACAGAACGCGTCGAACGCGCGCGATCGATCGGTGCCGGGCGTAAGCTCACGCTCCAAGAAGCGACCGAACGCGAGCGAGAGCGCGCGGTCTTTGAGGCGCCGAACCGCCTCGAAATCGACGCGAGGGAGCGAGCGAAGATGCTCGATCTCGGCCTTCACCTCGGGCGTGAGGAAGTGGGCGAGCGTCTCGGCGTCGAGCTCGGGCACGGCCTCCAGGGTGAGGTAGATCGGGTCGAGGCCGAAGGCCGTTCGCGCACCGTACGGGCTGGTTTCGCCCTGCGCGAGCTCGTACGGGGGAAGAATCTGCACCAGCGTATGGCCCGCTTTGCGCACCAGCGCTCCGAAGGACACGAGTGCCGAAATTTGCCCCACGCCCCAATCGTCGGACGTGCGAAGAGCTGCGAGGGGGACGGTGACGCCTGCGACGCGCGGAGAAGAGCTCATGCGAAGGGTTTGCTAATGGCACCGACCCGGGCAACTCGCAAGCAAAACGCGCCTCTTTCATGAGGCACGCTCGTTCGGGCCGGAATCTGCGCCCCGTTCGGGAACTTCGGACGCACCATGGCAGACTGTAGGCGCCCGTGGAACGGTCTCCTGCACTCGCTGCGGCCCTCGTGGCCTCTCTCGCGGCTCACGCCACCTTCGCGGCGCTGGCGCTGCGGCCCCATCGCGAACGCGTCGTCTCGCCTTCGACCGAGGTCGTTGCCGTGAGCGAGCCACTCGCGCCGCCGGAAGACCGGGGCCTGCTCGGATCGACGTTCGAGATTCCGGCGCCCGAGAACGAGCGCCCGAGCGAGGTCGAACCGGCCGGCGGTGGCGGCTCGGCGACGGCGGGCGAAGCGGCCGGAGCACCTCCCGGCGCATCTCCCAAGCCGGAGAGCGAGACCGCGGAGAAGCCCACCAAGCCGCGCGCGCCCGCGGGCAAGAGCGGCTCCGGGAAAGAAGGAGGCGAGGCGGCGGCCGCGAAGCCTCAGGGCTCGGCCGACGGTACGGGCGAAGGCACGGGTCCTGCCGTGTACGGAGCGGCCGGCGATCGCTCGGCGGTCGATTTGGCCACGGCCATCACCCGTGGGTTTCCGCAGGCGGCGAGCGCCGATCCTTCCTGGGCGAGCGCTCCGATGGGACCTGCAGGTGAGGTCACGCTGACGCTCACCTTGGACGAAAGCGGAAAGCTCGTCGGCACGGACGTCTCGCCCGGCGCTTCGGCGCCGCTCGCCGCCGGTATCCGACGCACGCTCGCGCTGGTCGGCGGGCGCGCGTTCACGTCACGTGGCAAGGTCACTCGCCTCCACCTCGTGGCCACGGTCTCGCCCGACACCGTTCACGACGGGCTCCACGGTGACGTGTTCGCGATAGGTGGAAGCTACACGGGTTCGGAGGGACAAGCGTTCTTCGCGCTCGCGATCGGGAGACGGGTCGACCTCAAGGTACGACCGCGCTGACCGTGAAGCGCGCTCAGCGCCGCTCGGGAGCTTGCGCGGGCGCGGCAGTCGGTGGGTCGCGGCGCTCGAGCACCACGAGCTTTCCTCGCTCGAACACGGTCACGTAGCTCGGCGGCACGTTGGCGCGCGCTTCGGGCGTGGCCTCCCAAAGGAGCACGTGGTCGAAGCGAGGCGTCGCGTCTTTCCAGAACTCGCTCCAGCGCTCGCGATACTCGGTCTCGCAGTCGTCCGGTCGGAGATTGTTCTGGTGCAAAAAGGCGCACATTCCCGCGGCCGATTGCATCCCGGGGGCGAAGCCTTCGAGCACGAGGTGATTCCAGCGATCGGGCGGAGGCTCGCGGTACATGACCGGGAACGAGCGCGAGTGGGCGAAGAGGAGCGGCGCGCTCGTGTCCTTCTCGACCACGTAGAAGCCCCATGCGTGCAGCAGGTTGCGCGAGTTCTCGCTGGTGCTCTTCGAACGGAACAAGAGCGGCAAGAGGCGCGACCCTCGAGGCACGGAGGCGATACCCGCCGTGAACTCGCGACGATCGCGCTCGAGGCGCACGTAGTCGACGCTCATGGCCACGGTCTCGAGCACGGCCGAGACCGCCGCGAGCACCACCAGACCACGGGGAAGGCGCGTGGGCACCCGCAAGAGCGCGGCGAACCACAGGTACGCGAGGAACCGCGAATTCACGTGGAACCAGTTGGTGGCCGCGTAGGGGACGAGCGCGTAAGCGGTCAGCAAGATGCCCACGGCCCACTTCGAGAAGAAGGGGACGTCTTCTTCCTTCGGCGAATCGCCCGAGACGGCGCGCAGACCTCGCACCGCGAAGACCACGAGCGCCACGGTGGGCACCAAGGAAGGGGCTTCGAGGCGGGTGAAGGCCCACATCCACTCGGCCCACGCGTTGTAGAGCAGCTCCCACACCGGCAAAGCGCGGAAAATGTCCACGTTTCCGGCCATGGTGCCCTTCGGCTCGAGCAGATGCGCGAGCACCGAGTACACGACCAAACCGGCCGCCGGGAGCAGCGGCGGAACGAGTGCGACGAGGCCTTCGACGGAGCCTCGACGGCCTCGGCGGACGAGCTCGATGGCCATGAGCATGAACGCGACGAGCAACGCGAAAACGTGGGCGTACCAGCCGAAGAGCCCTACCAGCACGAGCAGCGCGAACGACTTGGCCGAGCGCTTCTCGAGGTGCTGCTTGGCGAGCGTGAGCAGCGCGAGGGAAGCCGCCACGCCGAGCGCGTAGTCGAGCATGCCCATCGACACGAACCAGTTGTGCACGAGCGGCCACGCGAAGAACGCGCCCAGGATGCCTTTGCGCTTGTCACCCGTCAGGGAAATGAGCGACCACGGCATCACGTACGCCGCCGCCGCGCAGGCGAGCGCCGCGAAAATCTTGGCGGCGACGAAGAGCCCCACGACGCGACCGGCCAGGTGCAGCCACAAGAAGAGCGCGCCGTTGGTCTTGAAGTGGCCGTTGAAGACGAGCTCCGGATAGAGCTCCGGGTGCTCGACCGTGTGGATCGACGCCAGGTGGTTCGGCAGATCCTGCATGGGCGGGATCGGCGTGAGCACGAGCGGAAACGCGCCGAGCACGAAGAGCACGGTACCGAGCACCAGCACGAGCTGGCCGGTGGAGCGTGCGGCCCAGCGATCGATGAAGGTTTCGCGGTCGTTCATCTCAATGCGCGGACGCCCAGTCCGGTCCGTGGGACACGTCGACAACGAGAGGTACCTTGAGCTCGGCCACTCCTTGCATGATTTCGCGCGCGCGAGCCTCGGCCTCGCCGACCTCGGCTTCGGGGACCTCGAACACGATTTCGTCGTGAACCGTGAGCAGCATGCGCGATCCGGGCGAGACCGGCGTGCGATCCAGCGCCAACATGGCGAGCTTCATGAGGTCCGCGGCAGAGCCCTGGATGGGCGTGTTTTTGGCCACGCGCTCGGCCTCGAAGCGGAGACCTCGGTTCGG
This sequence comes from Polyangiaceae bacterium, assembly GCA_965225775.1. Lineage (GTDB taxonomy): Bacteria > Myxococcota_A > Polyangia > Polyangiales > Polyangiaceae > JAAFHV01. The sequence goes on from OZ245328.1 coordinate 2,663,591, forward strand.
CGAGTGGAGGTTCGGCAAGAAGCGACGACGCCCCAGGATGGTGTGCACCGCCTCCCCGCGCTTCGCGTCTTCGACCGTCTTGGTCAAGAAGCGTTTCACGCCTTCGTAGCGGCGGAAATAGGCCTCGATGAAGGCGGCGGCCTCGGCGCGCGGGATGCCGATCTGCTTGCCGAGGGCCGAGTCGCCCATGCCGTAGATCACGCCGAAGTTGATGGCCTTGGCGCGCCTACGCATCTCCTTCGTGACCTCGGCCAGCGGCACCTCGAAGACCTGCGAGGCCGTGAACGCGTGCACGTCTTCTCCGCTGCGGAAGGCCTCGCCGAGCTTGGGGTCTTCCGAGAGGTGCGCGAGCAAGCGCAGCTCGATCTGGGAGTAGTCCGCCGATACGATGACGTAGCCGGCCTCGGGCACGAAAGCCGAGCGGATCTCGCGCCCGACCGCGCTGCGAATGGGGATGTTCTGCAGGTTGGGGTCGACCGACGAGAGTCGGCCGGTGGCCGCCACGGTCTGCTCGAAGCGGGTGTGGATGCGGCCGGTCTCCGGGTTGACCACGCGAGGAAGGGCCTCGACGTAGGTTCCCTTCAGCTTGTCGAGCTCGCGATGGTCGATCACGACCTGCGGCAGCGCGTGCTTGTCCGAGAGCTCTTCGAGCACCGCGGCATCGGTGCTGCGCCCGCCCTTGGGTGTGCGCTTGATCACCGGGAGCTTCAGCTCGTCGAACAGGATGCTCTCGAGCTGATCGCGCGATCGCATGGAGAAGTCGTGACCGACGAGCTCTTTCGCTTTCGCTTCGAGGGCCGCGATTTCGTGGGTCATGCGCTCGCCCACTCGGCCGAGACGCTCGACGTCGATCTTGATGCCCACGCGCTCGAGCTTCACGAGCACGCGTGCGAGAGGCAGCTCCACCTCGCGGAGCAGCTTGTCGAGGCCCTCCTGCTCGATGCGAGGCTCGAGCAGCGTGCCGAGCGACAAGGCGTGATCGGCGAGACCGCCGCCGTACGCGAGGACGCTCTCGACGTCGAGCTCGTCGGCGTCGCGTCGTTCCTTCTTCTTCGCGGAGGACCCGGGCACCGAAAGCGCCGCCCCCAGCTCGCGCTGCGAGAGGTCTTCGAGTGCGTGCGGGCTCTCCGGATCGAGCACGTAGCTTGCCAGAATCGGGTCGAACACGGTGTCGCCGAGGGGCAGGCCGTGACGCTCGAGGACGTGCTCGACGAAGCGACCGCTGGCGACGAATTTCACGACTCCCGGGTCGAGCAGCACCGGACCGAGCACCGCGACCACCTCGGCCAGTGGGAGCTGGCGCGGAGCGCCCAAGGTACGGTGCGCGAGCGGCAGATAGCGTCCGTCGCCTTCGTCGACCGCGAGCGAGATGCCCACCAGGGCCGCGCGCATCGGATCTTCTCCGGCCACCACGACGCCGAGGCCCATGCGCTTCTTCTCGAGGGCGCGTTTCGCGAGCTCGCGGAGATCGGAAAGCTCGAGCACCACACGAGAGGTTCGCTCGATCGAGGCGGCCGCAGGCGCGCGCTTCGGTGAGCTCGCGGTCGACGAACGAGCGGGCCCGCTGCCGCCCGCGCCGCGTTCGCCGGAGGAGCCTCCGAGCTGGTCGCGAAGGCGCGTGAACTCGAGCTCCGAGAAGAGCTCGCGCAGCCGCGGAACGTCCGCGCCGCCGTACACGAGCGCCGCGGGATCCCAGGCAATTTGCGCGTCGTGACGCAGGGTCACCAGCTGCTGCGAGAGACGTGCGTCGGCCTCGTGGGTCGCGAGCGCTTCGCGCAGCTTGGGCCGCTTCACCTCGGAGAGGTGCTCGTAGACGGCCTCGAGCGAGCCGTGCGCGTTCAAGAGATCCGCAGCCGTCTTGGGGCCCACGCTGGGCACGCCCGGCACGTTGTCCGAGGTGTCTCCGGTGAGCGCGAGCAAGTCGCGGAGTAGGCTCGGCTTGACGCCGAACTTCGTCACGACCTCGTCCGGGCCGTAGACGCGATCGCGCATGGAATCCCAGAGCACGACGCGCGTGTCGTCGTCGTGCACGAGCTGCATGAGGTCCTTGTCGGCGCTCACCACGACGACCGAGAGGCCCTCGGCCGTGGCCCTCGTGGTGACGGCGGCGATCAGATCGTCGGCCTCGAGCCCGTCTTCCTGGAAGATGGGAATCGAGTAGGCCTCGACCACCTCTCGGCAGCGCTTCATCTGCGAGACGAGGTCGTCCGGCGCGGGCGGACGAGTCGCCTTGTAACGAGGGTCGATGGCCTTGCGGAAGCTCGGCGTGCGCGAGTCCATGGCCACGGCGAACAACTTGGGGCGGCGATCGTTCACCACCTTCTGGAGCATGTTCACGGTGCCCATCACCGCATGGGTGACCTCGCCCTTCGAGCTCGAGAGCGGCGTGATGGCGTGGTACGCCCGGAACACGTACCCCGACAAGTCGACGAGGTAGAGGGTCTTCTCGTCGCCCGGGGCGGGCAGTGCGGCCGGCTTGCGGGGCGTGTTCACGGAGCGCCTCGAGTCATCCGCGCGCCTATAGCGCCGTTTCCCGCTCGAACGGCGGCCGAAGTGGACGCGGGGGTACCGTCCGGCTACGTTTCTTTCGTCGGGCCGTGGAATGGGGCACGGGGCGCTACGTCCAAAGGGTCCTCCCCGCCGTTCGGCGTGACCCTTGCTTGCGCGGTAGACGCTCCATGACCCAGACCCTTCCTCCCACCTCGTCCTCGCTCGTCGCAGGCAAGTACCAGCTGGTCCGATGCATCGGACAAGGCGGCATGGGTTCGGTCTGGGAGGGTCGCCACACCTCGCTGGGCACCCGGGTCGCCATCAAGTTCATCGAGGCCGACTACGCCGACAATGGGGAAGCGCGTTCACGGTTCGACCGCGAAGCGCGGGCAGCAGCCAGCCTCCAGTCGAAGCACGCCATCCAGATCTTCGACCATGGCGTCACGGAAGACGGCAAGCCGTACATCGTCATGGAGATGCTGGTCGGCGAGCCGCTCGACAAGCGTATCCATAGGCTCGGCCAGCTCAATCTCCAGGACACCACGCGCATCCTGCAACAGGTCGGACGAGCGCTCGCGCAGGCCCACGAAAAGGGCATCGTTCACCGCGATTTGAAGCCGGAGAACATCTTTCTGGTCGCGTCACCGGACGACGACGACGAGATCGCCAAGGTGCTCGACTTCGGCATCGCGAAGATCCAAAACGACGGTTCCCCCGGGCTCACGTCGAGCACCAAGACGGGCGCCGTGCTCGGCACGCCTTACTACATGTCGCCCGAGCAGGCCCGCGGCCTCCGCAACGTGGACCACCGCACCGACGTGTGGTCCCTCGGGGTCATCGCGTTCCGCGCCGTCACCGGCCGTTTGCCCTTCGAGGGCGAGTCCGTCGGTGACTTGCTCGTCAAGATTTGCACGTCCCCGATCCCGGTGCCCTCCGAAGTCCTGCCCGGTCTGCCTCCCGCATTCGACACCTGGTTTCTGCGTGCGCTCGATCGCGACCCCGCTCGGCGCTTCGCGAGCGTGCCGGAGGCCATGGACGCCCTCGCCTTCGCGGCGGGCGTGACCGTCCGCGGCCGTGGCTCGCAGGCCGCGCCGATGCCCGTATCGTCGGTTTCTCCCGCGCAACCCGATCCGGCAAGCGCCGGACTGGGTTCGGGCGGAACGGCCGCGCCGTTCACGGCGAACGCGATCGAAGGCTCGATTCCCATGTCCGGAGGCTCGCGTGGCCTTTGGATCGGCGGCGCCCTCGCAGCTTTCGCGGTGGTCGCGCTCGGCGTGGTGGGTGTGCTCGTGGTGAAGAAGAAAGACTCCGGCCCGAACGGAGCGACCACGGTTCTGTCCGCCACGGCGCCCTTGCCCGAGACTTCGGCGGCCACCTCGTCGACGACGGTCGCACTTCAGCCTCTCGGCTCCTCCTCGAGCGCGCCTGCGTCCGTGCCGACCCTCCCGACGCAAGCCCAGGCTCAGGCAGCGCCCACCACCAATCCGGTGCACGCGGGGCTCGCCCTTCCCCACCGCGGCCCGCCCCCCACCGGCAAGCCCACGGGAAAGACACCCGAGCCCCCCAAGTCGGCCGCTCCGCCTCTGCCCACGCCGCCGCCCCAACCCACCACTCCGCCGCAGCCGCCACCGCCGAAACCCCACGGCCCCGACCAGGCCGGCTACTGAGACGGTCGCATTTTCGGCGAAAAGACGCCGATCGTACGAAACATCCTGTTCGAGAACGCCCTCCGCTGATTTAGGGTGCCCGTCGATATGCGTCGTCCGTTGGCTTCGGTCTTTCTCTCGTTCGTCGTCGCGACCTCCTTGGTCGCGACGACGCGCACGGCGAGCGCACAAGCTCAGCTCTCCGAAGCGGAACGTAAGGCGGCCGCGAGAAGCCTGTTCACTCAGGGAGTGAAGGCCCAAGACGCGGGACATCCCGAAGAAGCGCTCGCCCTCTTCGAAAAGGCCCAGAAGCTCTTCGACGCTCCGACGCATTTGCTCCACATCGCGCAGTGCCAGGTGCTCACCGGCAAGCTCGTCGAAGCTGCCGAGACCTACGAGACTTTGAAGCGCGTCACGCTCGGTCCCAATCCTCCCGAGGTCTTCGTCCAAGCGAAAACGCAGGCCGAAGCCGAGCTGCCAGGGGTACGCGCGCGCATCCCGAACCTGAAGATCGACCTCAGCCCCAAGCCCGAGCAGCTCCGCAACCTGCAGGTGGTGGTCAACGACGTGCTCTTGCCGATCGAGCTGGTCGGCGTGGCACGCCCGGTGAACCCCGGCGTCGCCAAGATCTCGGCGCGCGCGGATGGCTATGCACCGACCGCTCTCGAGGTGACCATCCGCGAGAAAGAGACCCGCTCCGCGGCCTTGGCGCTCACGCCGGGCGGCACGGCGATGATGCCCCCGCCGCCCTACCCGAACGGCCAGCCGAACTACGTCCCGCCGCCGTACGGGCAGAATTCCGGCCAAAATCCGCAGAATCCGGGGCAAGTACCGCAGCTCCCGCCCAAGGAGGAGCCCAAGCCTCCGGTCTCGAGCGCGGGCTTCATCGCCGGTGTCCACCTCGGCGCGACGGCCGTGCTCACGTCTCCCACTGGGAGCACGAGCAGCACCGCGTTCACGGGCGGCGCAGACTTCATGTTCCGCTTCGCCAAAGTGGTGCTCGCCGGCGCGACAGCGCAGCTCTCGGGCAACTCCAGCTCGGCCGCGAGAGACGCGACCTACTTGGTCGCCGCGCGCATTTCGTTCCTCACGCACCCCGAGAAGTTCGCCTTCACCGCGGGCGCGATGTTCGGCGCGCGAGGCGTCGGTGACAGCGATCCCGCGGGAGCCTTCGGAGGCACGCTCGGCTTCTCGATCCCGATCGGCTCGCATTTCCGGCTCGAGCCGCGACTCGACATCACCGCGTCGCGCGTCGGCAACGACACCACGCCCTTCGCCTTCTTCGGCTTGGGTGCAGCCTACAATCACAACTTCAAACCGAAAGCCCCCGAGCCGGACACCAAATGAAGCGGCGCGTGTGGGATGGAGTACCGTCGATCGTGCGGACCTCGGGCAACGTCCCGGGGAGCGCACGTTCGTGCGGTCGATCGAGCGGCCCCTTGGCGGAACGGTATACGCAGGGGATTTAAAATCCTCGGCCCGAAAGGGCGTGTCGGTTCGAATCCGACAGGGGCTACCGTAGCTTCTCGAAGCTCTTCACGCGCTCGTCGTCGGACACCGCGTGAAGAGGTGTTCGACTTCACGTCACGAGCTCGAACGACGCCTGGGCGACGTCGATTCCGTTCACGCGGCAGGCGATCGTGTGGGTGCCCGCGTAGTAGCGACGCGTGGTGACGGGCTTCATCGAGTGGTTTCGCGAGAGCTCGATCGAGTCGCCTGCGTCCAAGATGACCTTCCACCCCTTGAACACCTTGGGGGACGACTTCCCGTTGGCGCGCACGTGATGGACGACGTAGTCGATCACGAGCTTCTGAGGCTTTTTCGAGCGCGAAACCAGCGAAAGACCGAGTGCGACCGAGTCGCCTACCCGCACACGCGGCGACGAGAGCGCGAGCGTGGCCTGCCCGACGAACGCCGCATCCGCACCGAAAGCACGCAGCACACGCGGATGCCCCGCCTTCACGAGCGAACGACTGGCATGCGCGAGGAGCTTCTTGCGTGGCTCGGGCGCATCGACCAGCCACTCGTGGAGCAGATCCGCGAACAGCTCGGGGTGGTCTTTGGTGATGTCGTTCAGGTGGTTGGCCACGCTTCGACGCACGTACGGGCTCTCGTCGTCACGCAGCGCGACGAGGAGCGGAATCGTGGGCGAAGGGTCGGTGACGAAGGCCTCGAGACGGATGCCCCACGGGAGACGGGGCCGGGAGCCTTCGCTCACCCAACGACGAACGTGAGGGTTCGGATCGCGTGTCCACTTGCGAAAGAGAGAGAGCGTTTTCTTCTGGTGATCACGCAAGAATCCGCGCACGGCGAACTCGCTCGTGAAGCGCTGGGTCATCTCCCGGAGCGCGACGAGGGCGCGCTCCGGGTGGTCTCGCCCGAGGTCGGCGATCACCATCGTGAGCGGCCACACGGCCCAGCCGGCGAGCCCGGCACGAACCGTTTCCTGCGACGGAATCTCGTCGGTCGTGGCGGGCTCGGCGAGCATCGCGCAGAGCACGGTCGTCGCTTCGTCGAAGTCGACCGGAAGGACCGCGGTGAGCTCCTTGGCCACGTGCGCGGCACGCGCCTTCATCTCGAGCGGCTCGAGACCCGCGAGCGCACGACGGCGGAAGGTGCGCACGTCTGCCGAGGGCAAGGCCTGCGCGAGCGCACGCGCGACCCGCTCGACCGTCGCAGGCCCGAGGAGATTCTTGAACGGTTCGCCCACGCCGAGACCATGGCGAGCCCACGAGACGTTTTCAAGGAAAACCAAGCCACACATCGACGATCGTGCGCTCCGTTGCGTGAGCGCCGCTCGTAAAATTGAGACGCGCCCGGAGGCGCCCCGTTCGACTATGCTCGGCCGCTCCGGCAGCCCATGACATCCTCCCGCCTTCGCTCGGTCGTTCGTCCGACACTCCGCCTCCGCGCCCGCCCGCCCGGCACGCGCGCCGAGAGGCTCGGGGCTTCGGTTCTCTCGTGTGCTTCGGCGCTCGGACTCCTGCTCGGCCTGACGAGCCCCGCGCTCGCCGCCGACACGGTACGTGGGTCGGCCGGCCCAGGCGAAGCTCGCAACGGCGCGAGCGGAGAGTCGAGCGCCCCGCTCGCTACACGCTTCGACGAAGACGAAGCGACCGTGCCGGAGAACCTGCCCGAGCTAGAGCTCAAGACCGGACGTGTGCCGCGCCGCAAGCCCGAGTCGAAGGTGCTCTTCTTCGACATGCACGGCGAGTATCAGCTGCGCTACCAGGCGCAACGTAGCTTCGTCATGGCGCCTACGGCGAGCGCGATCGCAGCCGCGCCGGGCCTCCAGGAAGACTCGATCGGGCAGAATCACTTCGTCTCCCACTGGCTCCGACTCGAGCCTCGTCTCGTCGTGAGCGACAAGCTCCAGGTGGTGAGCCAGTTCGACCTCTTGACCGGCCTCGTGCTCGGTCAGGTCGCCCACGATACGTCCGCCGACGATACACCGCGCGACGACTACGACGGCTTCAAGAACGTGCAGCTTCGCTGGCTCTACGCCGAGGCCAAGCTCCCCATCGGCCTCGTACGCGTCGGCCAGCAACCCAACCACTGGGGCCTCGGCATCCTCGCCAACGACGGCAACCACCCGACGCTCTTCGGTGACTACCGCTACGGCTCGATCAGCGAGCGAATCCTCTTCGCCACCAAACCGGGCGGCGAAGACTCGGACTTCGTGATCGCGCTGGCGGGCGATCTGGTCTTCCGCGATCAGAACGCCAAGCTCTCGCGCGGCGACCGCGCGTTCCAAGGTGTCTTGGCGGCGTACTGGGAGCACGGTCAAAACCAGATCGGCCTCTTCAGCACGCTCCGCTCGCAACGCACGGACCGTTCGAGCCTCCCGAATTCGCCCTACACCGACTCCATCGACGCTGCGGCGGTGGACCTCTTCGCCAAATTCGCCGCGCCGGTGCCGGGCCACGACGCGTACGTCTTCGGAGCCGCGGAAGGCGCAGCCATCTTCGGCACCACCAACGCCATTCGCACGCAAAACCAGGCGCGCGACGATCAGAAGACCACCCTCCGCAGCTACGGCGGCGCGGCCATCGTGGGCGTCGCGCATCGCTCGAAACACGATCCGTGCGTCGGGTGCCGAACGGCCACGCCCGGTGGCCCTACGTTCTACGGCGATCTCGTGGCACAGCTCGAGGTCGGCTACGCCTCGGGCGACGCCGATCCGTACGACGGCACGCAGAAGCGATTCGTGTTCGACGGCAACCACCGCATCGGCCTCGTGCTCTTCGACGAGGTGCTGCGCTTCCAGACCGCGCGCGCCGCGACAGCGGCTCGAGATCCGCTGCTCTCGAATGCGGAACGCCCCACGCCCGGCGTCGATCAGCTGCCCTCGAACGGCGGGATCTTCGGCGCGACCTACGTGAACCCCACGTTCGTCTATAGGCCGCATCCCACCTTCGACCTGAAGGCGGGCATGGTGCTCGCTCAGGCCACAGCCGACGTGGTCGACCCGTACCGAACGGCCACCAGCGGAAGCTACGTGAACGCGAACGGCGGCAATCCCAAGTCGAAAGACTACGGCCTCGAGCTCGATCTCGGCGTCGAGTGGAGGAAGTCGCTCGACTACGGCATGACCCTCGCGCTCGGCGCGCAGGGCGGCGTGCTCTTCCCGGGAGACGCCCTCGCCAACGCGCGTGGCGAGCGTATGAAGACCCCTTGGGTCACCGTGACGCGCGCCGGGCTCTATTTCTAGCGTTCGCCCGAGGCGACGCGCTCGCCCGTCGTTCGGGCGACTTTCCGCGTGAAAGTTGGCAGATCCATGACCGCGAAGCTTTGTCTGGGCGCGCTCGTCGCCTCCTCCGCGCTTTTGATGGGCGCGGCCTGTTCGATCGACACGGTACCCGAACGGCTCGGGCCGGCGACCGTGGGCGGAGGTCCCGCGGTGGTGTTCGACCCCACCCACCGTCCTCTTCCGTCGATCCCGCTCCCCAACGACTTCGCGACGTTCGCCGATCCGACGAGCCGTACGGGGCGTCGCATCAACGTGAGCTTGGTGGCCCCCACCGAGATGGAAGAGAGCGCGCGGCGCGACTTCTCGACGCTCGAGGGATGGGGAACGTCGGCCCCCATCTCCGTGCAGTTTGCACGCTCTCCCGGCCAAGACCCTCGCCTGCCCGCGCTCGACCTGCAAGACGTCGCGAGTCGCATGCAGCGCGACGGCTTCGACTTCGCGAACGATCCCTTCTACGTGATCGATCTCACCACCGGGCTGCCCGCTTTCGTGGACGTGGGATCGGGCGCGTATCCGGTCACCGTGCGCGACCCGTTCAAGTACTTCCCCAACGACCCGAGAAAGGACGAGCCGAACATCGTCTTCGAGACGGTCGAAGAGGGCGAAGGACTTCCCCAGGCCGCCTACGCACCGGCGCTCGACACGGACTTCGACGGCGTGCTCGACCATCCGAATACCCTGCCGGGAGGAGGCGGGATTCCCAAGGTCGACGACCTCCTGACCTGGTACGAGCGCGAGACCGACACGCTTCTTCTACGCCCTCTCGTGCCTCTCGAGCAGAAGCACGAGTACGCGGTGGTGCTCACCGATCGCTTGCGCGGCGCGAACCGCAAGCCGGTCTCGTCGCCTTTCGAGGCCATTTACCATCCGTCGCAGCGAGCCGCTGCGGTGCGCGTCGCCGACGTGCTCTCGGATCCGCGGCTTGCGGCGTACTACGGAGATCTGTCCGGCACCGGCCTCGACCACGTGCGCTTCATGTGGTCGTTCACCACGCAGCCCATCGCCGAAGACATGCACGCGCTCCGCAACGGGCTCTACGGAAAAGGTGTATTTTCCAGGTTTTCGGCCGCGTTCCCGCCGGACGCGACCATCCTCCCCACCGCGGGCTTGTCCGAGAACCCCGCGGACGTGCCCGGCTGGCAGGGCCAGAACGACGCGTGCCGCGCGCGGTCGAAGGCGCCCTTCGTGGTGCGCCCCAACGATCCGGACGTGCGGGCCACCTTCGAGCTCTTGTTCGGCGAGCTCTTCGGCTTCGACAAGGGTCAGCTCAAGGCCGTGCTCGACGCGTACCGCTACATCGACCACTTCGTGGTGGGCACGTTCAAGTCGCCCTTTTTGATGGGCGATCCGCGCAGCAAGAGCCCGGACACCCGCATCGACGCCGACTTCTCCACGGGCCGCGCCGCCGAGACCTCGGACGAGGTGCCCTTCTACATCGTGGTGCCGAAGCGCGGGCCGGGCATGGCTCAGCCGTTCCCCGTCGCCATGTGGGGTCACGGTGTCACGGGCCATTCGGACGAAGTGCTGCTTTACGCAGGAGACTTCGCTCGGCAGGGCATCGCCATCGTCGCGTACGACAACCCGGAGCACGGCGCGGTGCTGTCCACCTCGCAGCGCATCTTGGCGAGCGCGAAGCTTCGCGAGAACTGCCTCTTGCCTTTCGTGTCGGCGTTCGAGAAGGGACGCACGCGTGACGTGAACGGCGACGGCGCGGGCGACTCGGGTTTTTACTGGTGGACCGCGCACATCTTCCACACCCGCGACAACCTGCGCCAAGGCCTGCTCGACGGCATGCAGTTCGTCCGCGTCTTGCGCGCCTTCGACGGCAAACGAAGCTCGGGACAAGATTTCGACGGCAACGGGACGGTCGAGCTCGCCGGTGACTTCGACGCGGACGGCGTGCCCGACGTAGGCGGTCCCACGGTCCCGTATTTCGCTTCGGGCGAGTCGCTGGGCGGCATCATGAGCGAGCTCCAAGGAGGCGTCGAGCCGCTCCTCAAGGCCACGGCGCCCATCTCGGGCGGCGGCGCGCTCGCCATGGACGTAGGCTTCCGGTCCTACGGCGTGGTCGACTCGGTGCTCGGCCAGGTCATGGGTCCCATCGTCTTCGCGGTTCCGGCCGAGGAACGCCAAAAGCAGAGCACCTCGGAGCGCAAGACCACCTGCGGCGCCGGCGAGCGCTCGGTGCGCATCCACGTGAACGACGGCGTCGACGGCTACGAGCTCGAGCTCGCGTGCCTTCGTCCGGACGAGCTCGCGGAGAACATGACCGTACGCGTCGGCAACGTGCGCAGCGGCGAGACACGTTGCGCTCGCTCGGGAAAAGACGGCCGATTCCGCGTGCCCATCCCCACGAGCGAGGGCGACAAGCTCGACATTCAGATCTATCCCAAGACCGATGCGGTCGTGTCCTACGGCTCCTGCAAGCTCGACGGAACGCCCGAACCGGGGCGACGCATCACGACCTTCGAGCGTGCCATCTCCGAGCCGCTCCCCGTGGCCAATGGCGAGGTCTCGAAGTGCGAAGGCGAGTCCGGATGCGCCCAGTTCCGCGACCGCTTCTACGCGGTGGGCGATACCCTCGTGGCCCCCAACGCCGGCCTCGGTCTTCGTCGCCAGTCCCCCGAGCTTCGTCGCCTGCGTGACCTCGCGCAAATCGGCGTGGACGCTGCGGACCCGATCAACTTCGCGCCTCACTATTTCCGGCGTCCGCTCTTGGACGAGAACGAGGTGCCGGCACCGCCGCGCGCGCTACTCTCCACCAACACGGTGGGCGACAACTTCGTGCAGGTGGCGGCCGGGCTGTCGTTCGCACGCGCTGCCGGGGCCCTGCCCTTCTTGCCGCCCCAAGCGCTCGCGAAGTATCCCGAGTACGCCGAGTTCGTGACCCCGGAAGACCTCTACGAGAAGCTCGGACGCAAGACCCCCCACGAGGTGCTCGTCGAGAACGGCGTCACCGAGGGCATCGCGAGGCTGGGACGCACGAGCGCAGGTCCCGTGTGCAAAGGGAATTTCCGGCCCAAGAGCGATCTCTGCAGCGGCGAGGGACAGCTCTCGGCCGAGACGTGCCGAACCGCCCTCTACGACGTCGACTGGGTGAGCGAAGGCAAGACCGGGATCGACCAAGCGCATCCTACGGTCCCCTTGCGCCTCGGGCGCATCGCCGGCGCACGCGTGACCGACTCGACCTCGCTCGCCAAGGCGTGGGCCCCTCGCCTGCGCGGCGTGCCCTTCGCCAGCGACGATCGCGGCTGGACCGCGGAAGCCCCGGTCGCGGCGGTGTTCAATCATTACCTCGAACCCGGCGGCAAACACACCTGGGACGTGGGGGATGCGTGCGCCTCGTTCGACGGCGCGACCTACGGCAACGCGCTGCTCGCGCGATTTTTCGCGAGTGAAGGACGCGACGTCTACTACCTCAGTCACCCGGCATCGCACGTGTGCCTCGCGGACGGGACGTGCGCATTCCTCCGCAAAGCGCCCTAACGATCCGTGAGCGCGCGGAGACGTCCGTGCGCTCAGTGCTCGGCACGCTCCACGAAGCGAACGTCGTCGAGCACGAGCGGTAGCTCTTCTTGGGCGTACGGTCCTGCGCTCTCGCCGCGTGACGCCGCGAGAACGCGCCACACCTTCGGTGCGCTCCTCGGCCAAGGGCGCAGCCGACCGACCACCACCTCGACGTTTTCCAGGTCTTTGCCCGCGAGGGGTAGCCGCGGTTCGTTCGCGTCGACCGTTCCCTCGTCGACGAGCACCGCCGAGAGCGCGGCCCACTCGGGCCAGCCGAGCGACGGGTTTCGCTGACGAACGAACCGAAACGGCCGGTAGCGACGCCAACGAACGAGCTCCGGCTCGGACGGGGATGGCCGTTCCTCCACCAGGGCGACCTCTTCGGCGAAATACCCCACGAGCACCACACAGCGCCCCCGGAGCGACGACTCGAGGGTGCGAGGCTCCGGGCGTGCCATGACGTCCTCGCACGTCCGTGGAGGCGAGCGAAATGCCTGGAACGCGAGGCTCGGGCATCGGGTGAGCGAGCGCACGGCGAGAATCGAAGGACATCTCCGAGGAGAGCCGCGAGCGCGTCCATGTCGCGCGAAAGGTCCGGGCCGTATCGAGGCAAGGCGCCGGCTCACTTCAAGCCGCTTCGAGGCGAGATCTCGGCGCGTACGCCCATCCTCGGACTATGATCGTGCGCGTATGCGCCCTCGATCGTCACGCTTCGCGCTCGCCGCAGCCGTCTTGCTCTCCGTGCTCGCTCCGGCCTGCGAGATGGACACCATTCCGTCGTCGCTCCGCAAGACGCCCGACGGCACGGGCCCGAAGGTGGTCTTCGACCTGCTGAAGCGGCCACTTCCGGACATTCCCATTCCGAACGACGTGGCAACCTTCGCCGATCCGACCAGCCGAACGGGTCGACGCGTGAACGTGAGCCTGGTCGCACCGACGGGCCTCGAAGAGAAAGCGCGACGAGGATTTTCCGCACTCGAGGGATGGGGCACGTTCGCTCCCATCACCGTTTCGTTCCAGAAGCCGGCCGACCTCGATCCACGCCTACCGGCCATCGACCTCGACGACGTGGTCGCACGGACGGTCGGCGACGACTTCGACCCAGCCAACGATCCTTTCTACGTGGTCGACCTCACGACCGGACTGCCAGCGCTCGTGGAGACCGGGAACGGCCTCTTTCCGAGCACGGTGATCGAAGACGGCCTCTACTGGCCGAACGACCCGCGCCGAACCGAGGACAACCTGCTCTTCGAGACCGCCGAAGAAGGGGCGGGACTTGCGCCGAGCGACTACTCCCCGCTGCTCGACACCGACTTCGACGGCATCCTCGACCATCCGAACACCTGGCCGCAGAAGCGCCCCGTTTCCAGCGTGCCTCGCGTGGCCAAGATCGACCAGACGCTGACCTTCTACGAGCGCGAGACCGACACGCTCCTTCTTCGTCCGGTGGTGCCGCTCGAAGAGAAGCACGAGTACGCGGTGGTGCTCACCGACCGCTTGAAGGACACGAGCGGCCGCCCGGTCCGCTCGCCCTTCGCGCAAGTGCATCACGTGGCGCAGAGCGAAGGAGTGGCCAAGCTCGGTCAACTGCTCTCCGATCCGGGCAAAAAACCCTATTTCGGCGATCTCGCCGGCACCGGTCTCGAGCACGTGGCCTTCGCGTGGACGTTCACCACCGGCCCGCAGACCGAAGATCTTCTGCTCCTGCGTGACGGTCTGCACGGCAAGGGACCATTCGCGCGTTTGTCGAGCGAGTTCCCGGCCAAAGCGAGCGCCTTCTTGGCAGCCGGGATGTCACGCGAGCAGAGTCCAGAGAGCGACGAGCTCGCGCGACGCACCCCGAGCTGCGCGACACCGCTGCGCACGCCGTACATCGCCCGGGTGGAGACCATCCTGCCGCAGCTCACGCAGTTCATCGATCAATTCTTCGGCCTACGCGGCCCCCAGGCGACCCAGCTCATCGAGAGCCTGAAAGAGATCGATCACTTCGTCATCGGCACCTACGACTCGCCCTACCTCATCGGAGACGACCCCGACCACGAAGACCCGGACGGACGCATCGAGCTCGATTTCAGGACCGGAGCGGGGCGCGTCCGCCGCGACAAGGTGCATTTCTGGCTCGCCGTCCCGAAGAACAAGCCCGGCCGTGCGCAGCCCTTCCCGGTCACCACGTGGTCGCACGGCACGACCTTGTACGGTGCCGAGATCCTGATTCGCGCCGGCTACTTCGCCAAACAAGGCCTCGCGATGATGGGCATCGACATGCCCGGCCACGGGCTCGTCCTGGACCAGGGCCAAGAGACCCTCGCCGAGGGCATTTTCCGTGAACAATGCATCGTTCCTTGGGTGAACGCGATCTCCTCCGGACGCGCGCGCGATCTCGACGGCGACGGAAAGAGCGACTCCGGCGGCTACATCTGGAGCGCGCACATCTTCCACTCGCGCGACAACATCCGGCAGTCGGTGGTCGACCTCATGCAGGCGACCCGCCTCCTGCGAAGCTTCGACGGCAAGACCGTCTCCGATCAGGACTACGACACCGACGGGCGCCCGAATTTGGCCGGTGACTTCGATGGCGACGGAGTGCCCGACGTGGGCGCCGATCGCCCCATCTCCACCTCGGGGAACAGCTTCGGCGGTATCCTCGCCATGGTGCACGGAGCGGTGGACTCCGAGGTCTCCGCGACCGCATCCATCAGCGGTGGCGGAGGTCTGGTCGACGTCGCGTCACGCTCCACGCTCACCCCCGATCCGGTGCTCCAGCAGGTGATGGGGCCGCTCGTTTTTTCGGCCCGCGCGGAAGACCGCAAGAGCGACACCACGTGCGCTCCCGGACAGCGCTCGGTGCGTTTCTTGGTGAACGACCTCACCACCACCCGCGAGCTCGAGATCGCGTGTCTCTCCGAGGCGGAGCTCGCCCCGGAGTCGACCATCGTGGTGACCAACGTCACCAACAAAGAAGTGCGCTGCGCGCGCGCCGACGCGCAGGGACGCTTCCGCACGCCGATCCCCACGAGCGTGGGCGACCGCCTCGACGTGCAGGTCTACCCGAGCGACGCGGTGACCTCGTTCGACGGCTGCGCGCTGCGCCCCGGAGTGGCTCCGGGACGGCGCATCAATACGTGGGAAACCACCCGGAAGACGTACGCACTGGTCGGCGACGAGACCAAGACCTGCGCCGCCGAGGTCGCGTCGCGCGAGCTGCCCGAGGGCACGGGTTGCCAGCAGTTCCGCGACACGTTCTTCCCCGTGGGAACGCCGCTCGTGGCACCGCAGGAAGGTCTCGGGCTGCGCCGCCAGTCGCGCGAGGTACGTCGCCTCTTGAACCTCACGCAGGCCGGAATCGACTCCGGAGACCCGATCGTGTTCGCGCCGCTCTACGCGCGCAGGGCTCGGTTCACGCCGGAAGGCGCGCCGATTCCCCCGCGGGGCGTGATCGAGCTCAACACCGTGGGCGATCCGCTCGTTCCGCTCTCCACCGGCTACGCGTTCGCGCGGGCGGCAGGAGCGCTGCCGTTCTTGTCCCCCGCGGCCGCTACGCGCACGCCCGCCTACGCCGAGCACGCGACGCCGAGTGCACTCTACACGGATCTGGGAGGTCGCACCCCCGACGCCATCTTGCGCGAGCGCTTCGTGCTCGAGGGCGTCTCACGGCTCGGCCGCACCTCGGCCGGACCGGGCTGCAAACCGAACGCGATCGCCTCCGACGTGTGCGGAACACCTCCGGCGACCGAGTCCCAGTGCAAGGTCGCGTTGGTCGATCCGGACTGGCTCTCGGAAGGCAAAGATCGCTACGACGCCCCGCACGAGACCGTGCCGCTCCGCCTCGCGCGTAGCGCCTCCGTGCCGGTCACGAGCGCCGCCGACCTCGACCGCGCGTGGGCGCCACGTTTGCTCGGCAAGCCCCGGAGCCCGGACGCGAACGCATGGAAAGGCCAAGATCCCCTGCTCGGCGTACTCACGATTTACGGCGAGCCGAAGGGATATCACGTGTTCACCACGGGCGATCCTTGCCGCGCCTTCGACCACGCGACCCACGCGACCGGGCTGCTCGTGAGGTACTTGGCCACCCAAGCGACCGATCTCTACACCGTGAGCCACCCCGAGACGCACGGCTGCCTCGCCACCCAGTCGTGTACGTTCTCTCCCTGAGCCCCTCGTAAGCACGTGAGCCTCTCGGCGCTCCTCGAACGCGCGCGGCTCGAGCTCGGGCTCGGGCCACGCCTTGCACGGCTCGAAGCTCGCGCGGAGATCGGCGCGGACGGCGCTTCGCTGCTCGTCGGCCGAGCCGGTGCATCGCCCCTCGAGACACTCGAGGGAACCTTCGTCGACGTGACCCTCGACGCCGAGCTGCTCACCTCCAGGCTGGACCGCGAGGACCGAGTGGCGCTCCTGCGCGCGTGCGCGGAGAGGCTCTCGACGGAAGGACGACTGTCGCTGGGCCTGCGTATCGCGATGGAAGCGGTCCGGGGCCGCATCCTGCTCGACGCTCCGCGCGCGAGAATCCCGCGTATTCGCGTGCCCGAGCGCGGGTCGCGCTTTTTCCCGAGCGGCGCGACACACTTGTACTTTACACACGACGAGCTCCGCGCCGAAGCCGACCGCGCCGGGCTCGGGCTCGTCTCGTGGGAGAACGCGACCTTCGTTTTTCGACGAGGCAATGTGCCCTGGTCGACGGCCTCGGCGCGCGCGAGCATCCCGAGGCTGGTCAAGGCCGTGATCGAGGCCGACCTCTTGCGTCGCGCGTCTCCTCGCGAGGCGTTGGCCCGCGCGAGGTCACGAGGGCAGCGCGAAGTCGAGCGCACACGCGAAGAGCGGCTCGCACTGAGAGAGACGCTCGCTCGCGTCGAGGGGCTCGTCCCCCCGCGCGCGAACTGCTTTCGCCGGGTCCTCGCCGAGATCTTGCTCGATCGCGGCGCCGCGACCGACACCGTGATTTTCTCGCTCGATCTCGCCACGGACGGGCACGCTCATTTCCGTGGCGATCCCAACGGTCCCCCGCGCCGCTACGACGTGTCGTTCGAGGCCTGAGCCCGCGCACCCACGGACGGCTCGCTCGACCGAGCACGCGTCGACGGAGATGGACGCGGCACGCCTCCGCGCGGTAGATCTCGGACCGCGATGCGCTACTACGTCTCCCTGGATCCCGCGAAGAACGCCGCCCCGACCACCCTCGAAGTTCGCGAGCTGCCGAACGGCACGCTCGAGGTCGAGCTCGGCGGGCGCAAACTCGACGTGGACGTGGCCGAGGTGGGCGGAGCACTGTCCATCCGCGTGGATGGTCGCGTGGTGGACCTCACGACCGAAGGCGCGCCCCCGGAGATCGGCGCGATCGCCAGCGGTCATCGCTCGTACGTGCGTGTGGAGAGCGAGCGCCAGCGCTCGGCCGAAGCCGCGAAGGGCGGAGGAAAGTCGGGAAACGACAAGCTCCTCAAGGCCCCCATGCCCGGTCGCGTGGTGCGCTTGCTGGCCAAGGTAGGCGACGCCGTCGCCGCCGGTCAGCCCATCTTGGTGCTCGAAGCCATGAAGATGGAAAACGAAGTCAAAGCGAAGAGTGCGGCGACGGTGAAAGAGCTCTTCGTGACCGAAGGCGCCACCGTGGAAGCGAACGCGAAGCTCGCAACGCTCGAGTGAGGCCGTGACCTCACGCGACGACGAGTCCACCCGAGACCGTGATCCGAAGCGCGCGCGCGCCGACGAGAGCGACGAAGAAAGCGCGCTCGCCAAAGCGCCGCTCGTCACCGGAACGGTCTTCAAAATTGCCCTGGCTGGGCTGTTTTTTCATGCGGCAGGCCTCTTTACCGGAGCGCTGCTTTCATCCTACGGCCTGCTCGCGACGGTGCTTCAGGCGTTCCTTGCCGACTACGGGCTGGGTCGCGTCGGGGTTCGCCTGCGCGCCCCATCGGACGAACGACCTCCCCTGCCCTTGGTCGGGAAGGGCGCGCTCGTCGGGTTCTCGCTCACCCTCGCCACCACGCTCGTCTTGCTCGTGACCAAGTCGGGTCACTTCGAGGCGGGCGGCGTCGTGGTCGCGACTCTGGCCACTGGACTGCTTTCGGCGGGCGCGCTCGCCATGTGGCACGAGCTCTTCTTCCGCGGTCTCGTGCTGCGCTTGACCGAACGGGTTCCCTCCCTCGCCTTTCGCGTGGCCGCGACCGGGCTCGCGTCGTTCGCCGCGACCTTGGCGGTGCCGGAGGCCCGGCCTCTCGAAGCCGTGGTGGAGGGACTTTTGGGGGCGCTCCTCGGTTGTCTGTGGCTCGAACATCGCGGCGGCATGGTGGCCGTAGGGGCGCACGCGGGCTGGTTTTTCGCTTCGCGCGCGCTCTTTCGCGGCGGAGTGTTCGAGCTCGCGGGCTCGTCGAGCGCGCTCGGCGGCTACGGCGCGGGACCTTTCGCCGGAGCGGCCGCGGCCACGGTGCTCGCGCTGGGCCTCGCCGTCGCTTCGGTACGTCTCGCCAAGGCGTCGGCACGGCGCCCTTCCGCGACGCTCGCGAACGAAGAACTGCCCGCGAATTCCCCTAAGAAGGCCGCTACGCCCAGTCCCGACGAAGCCTCCGAGCCGGACGAGCCGAACGAATCGGATTCGTCCGATTCCGACGGAAATGGAGTGCAAGGCGGAGGGGCGCGCTAAAATGCGGCCACAATGGGCATTTCCCACGAGAGGCCGGACATGAGGAAGGAGCGCCGATCCGGATCGCGCTTCCCGGAGCCTCTCGATCCGCCGCCGGAAGAGAACGACGAGGACTTCCTCTTCCATCTCTATCGAGGGAGCGAACTGCTCCAAGACGGCCGCGAGCTTGAGGCCAAAGAAGAGCTCGAGCAAGCTCTGCTCAGGAAGCCCGGAGACCAGAAGGGCCAAGACCTCCTGGCGGTCGTGTATTTTCGCGTGGGTCTCTATCCACGCGCCATCGCGATTTACGAGCAGCTGCGGCAAAAGAGCCCGCGTGATCCGGCCCTGCTTTTGAATCTCGCGCTCTGTTACTTGAAGACCGGTCAACCCGAAGCGGCGCGCACCGAGCTCGAAGCCCTCGTGGAAGACCACGCCGATCATCCACGGGCGTGGGGGTATCTCGGGCTCTGCCTCGATCGGCTCGGCGACTACGAGCGCGCGCAAGCCGCGTTCGAGCGCAGCGGCCACTCGCACCTCGCGCGGCGCATGATGGAGCGCGCCGCCCAAAGGCCGAAACCACCCGAAAACAGACTCGGATCGCAGCCCGCACGCGAGGTCCGCGCGTTCGCCAAAGAGGCCTACGAAGAGCTCGACGCCGGTCAGCTCGACTTCGCGCTCGCCGAGCCCACCGTGCACTCGAGCCTTCCGGTCGAGGACTGGCGCCCGCTCGAGCTCGGCACGCGCCCGCCGAGCACCCGAGACGGCCCGCCTCCGCCCGTGAGCATCCCGCTCGCGCCGCTCGTTCCCTTGGCGGACGTGCCACAGCGACGGCAAACGTTGATCGTCGCGCCGCCTCCCCCGGGCTCGTTGGTGGAACCGTTCGCCATGCCGGCTCCTCCGGCGCCCTCGCAGGTCGCGCTTCCATCCGATCCGCAGGTCGCCTGGAGCGCGGCGCGGTCACCGTCGGCCCCACCCGCACGCGCCTCGGTGCCGCCGAGCATGTTCCCGCCGCCCTCGGCGACGAGCTTCGCAAAAGCGAGCGCGCTCGTGGCCGCGGACGACTCGGCGGTGAGCCTGCACTCGACCGGCGTGGTCATCGCGCGTCCCACGCGCACGCGACCGTTCGCCACGCGCCTCGAGGCCATCCGCACCATGACCGGCGCGCTCGACTCGAAAATCCTCGAGCGAAAGCGTGGTGGCGTCTCGCTCGGCGAGACCTTCGGTGGGCTCGGCAGCCCGCTGGTCGAGCTCGCCGGCGAAGGCCAGCTCGTGGTCGGCCCCAAGGCCGGTCATCTCTTCTCGAGCTTCGTCCTCGACGGTACCCCCTGCACCGCGCGTGAAGACCGCGTGCTCGGCTTCTCGCTCTCCCTCGTCTACGAGAGCTCCTTGCTCGAGCTCGGCAAACAAGAGCTGCGCATGGTGCGTTTCGCTGGGGCGGGTGCGCTCGTGCTCGAAACGTCGAGCTTGCTGGTCACGCTGGCCGTCACCTCGGAGGCCCCGGTCATCGCCCGACGCGACGTGGTGGTCGGCTGGCTCGGACCGCTCGACGTCGAGCCCGTGCTCCCGGCCGATGCGCCAGGCGCCCACCATGGACTCGTGCGTTTCCGGGGCGAAGGAAGCGTTCTCGTCGCCGGTCTCTGACGTTTCGTCACATTCAGTGTGCCGCCGAGGCGCGCACGAGACTCGGCCCTCGACGAAACGCGGTGCGTGAAACGAGGCCGACGAGCGCGAAAGCGGCTATGGTCCTCGGGTCTTGTCTCCCCCTCGCGAAAAGAAGCCCGCAAAGGACGTTGCTGCGCTGCGCGAGCGGCGCCGCTCGCTCGCCGAGGACGCGCTCAACCTGCCGAACCTCATCACGTTCGCGCGCATCTTGATGATCCCGGTGTGCCTCTGGTTTCTTCAGGCAAACACGCCGCGCGGCTGCTTTTTCTCGGCGCTCGTGTTCACGCTGGCCGCCCTCACGGACGCCCTCGACGGCTACCTCGCCCGGAAGATGGGCATCGTGAGCGTGCTCGGGAAGTTCATGGACCCGCTAGCGGACAAGCTCATCGTCATGGCGTCGCTCATCTGGCTCGTACCGCTCGGGCGCGTTCCGGCCTGGGTGGTGGTCGTGGTGCTGGGTCGCGAGATCACCATCACAGGCCTGCGCAGCGTGGCCGCGAGCGAAGGGGTGGTCATTTCGGCGGGCCAAGAGGGCAAGACGAAAACGGCCCTGCAAATGGTCGGTATCATCGCGATTTTGCTCGGATTTCCATACCACCTCAACTACCTCGGAATCGTCGACCTCGGCATGGTGGACCTGGCCAAGGTCGGGCGGGCATTGGTTTACCTGTCGCTCTTCTTCTCGTTCGCGAGCGCCATCGAATACGTGCGCCTGTTCGGAGCGGCCGTGGAGGCCAAAGACCAGAAGCTTGCACGCGAGCGAGCCTCCAGTGCCGACGTCTCGGCCGATTCGTCCGCCGGCGAGGGCTGACCGCATCGCGCAGCCTAGAAGGTGCGTCCGCTTGCCAAGCCTTCCGAACCTATGCGAAGTATCGCGCCCATGAAGCCTGTCGTCGCTCCGCTGCGCCTCCTCGCTACCTTGGCGCTCCTCGGCCTCGGTGTGGCCGTCCTCGGTCAGGTCGGATGCTCGAACCAGTCCGAAGGCCAGCGCTG
This sequence comes from Polyangiaceae bacterium, assembly GCA_965225775.1. Lineage (GTDB taxonomy): Bacteria > Myxococcota_A > Polyangia > Polyangiales > Polyangiaceae > JAAFHV01. The sequence continues at coordinate 2,685,249 of OZ245328.1, forward strand.
CAGCATCGACAACAACAACGACGATTGCCAAGACGGCCTCATCTGCAAGTCCAAGGACCTGCTCAACGGGGCGCAAGACTCGCTCTGCTGCCCGGCCGACTCCAAAGCGGCCGTCGCGCCCGCCTGCCGCCCGCCCAGTCAAGCCACTACGACGCCCACCCCTACGGGCGATGCGAGCACGACCGACTCGAGCACGGACTCGTCGACCGATGCGAGTGACGGCTCCAGCACCGACGCCACGAGCGACTCGAGCACGGACGGTTCGGCCGACGCCTCCTCCGACGCCCCCGAAGGCGGCTGAGGGTCGCGTGGCCGCGCAGGCGCTGGTCGCCCACGCTCAGGGCGCACTGCTGCTCGCCATCCTGGTGAGCCTTCCGGTGGTCGTCGTGGCCGCGCTCGTGGGGCTTTTGGTGGGCGCCTTCCAGAGCGCCACGCAAGTGCAGGATCCTTCCGTGTCTCACCTGCCGAAGATGGTGGCTGGAGGGGTCGCGCTCGCCGTGGCGGCACCCTGGATGGGTCATGCCATCGCCGCCTTCGCCGAACGTATGCTTCTCGCCGCAGGGTCCTGAACGGCGCGTCCTACGGCAAAGGGTGACTTCGCCCGGTTGACCACCGCAACGGCCTTTGCTAGCCACGAGGCAGTGACTGAATCGTCATTCACCGGCCGCAAGCGTCGAACCGAGCCCAAGAGCAAAGCGCGTCCTGCGCGCGCCGAGGGCGCGGCGAAGAACGGACCGAGCGCCGAGTCGGAGACCGATGGCGCCAAGCGGCGCAGCGGTGACAAGCGCGAGCGCATCTTGAACGCGGCGGTGCGCGTATTCGCCAAGAACGGCTTTTACGCCACGCGCGTGAGCGAAGTCGCCAAGGCGGCGGGCGTGGCCGACGGCACGATCTATCTCTATTTCCGCTCCAAGGACGAGCTCTTGGTCTCGCTCTTCGAGGACCGGGTCGAGCGCCTGCTCGAGTTCATGAAGCGCGAGCTCCCGGCCCGCAAAGACGCGCGCGAGAAGCTCCGGGCGGTGATCGAGCTGCAGCTCGGCCTGCTCGAAGGCGAACGCGACCTCGCCGAGGTCATCACGGTCATTCTGCGCCAGTCGACCAAGCTGATGAAGGAGTACGCCGCGCCGCGCTTCATGGCCTACCTCGACGCGATCGCCAAGGTGGTCGCGGAAGGACAAGCCGAGGGCCTGTTCCGCGCGGACGTCTCGCCCGGTCTGGTGGCGCGCGCGACCTTCGGAGCACTCGACGGCATCGCCCTCACCTGGGCTCTCGGACGCGCCGAGCACGGCGCGCTCGGTCGCGCGGCCAAGCAGCTCGCGGACATTCTCTTGCGGGGTCTCGAGGCGTGAAGCGACTCGACGTGCGGGCCCGCGTGCTCGCCGAGGTGCGCGCGTTCTTCGACTCGCGTGGGTACACCGAGGTGGAGACGCCGTGCCTCGTGCCTTCGCCCGGTCTCGACGTGCACCTCTCGGCCTTCGAGGTCGGAACGCGCTCGCCCAACCGTTACCTGATCACCTCGCCCGAATATCAGATGAAGCGCCTGCTCGCCGACGGGCACGGCCGCATCTTCCAGGTGACGCGCGCCTTCCGCGACGACGAGCGCGGCGAGAGGCATAACCCGGAGTTCACGATCCTCGAGTTTTATCGGGCTCCCGGCACCATGGCCGACACACTGCGCGACACCGAGCAGCTGGTCGCGAAGGTCACGGGGGGTCGAGTCGACCTTCCGGGCCGCTCGGTCTGCACCCGTCCGCCCTTTCGCCGCATGACCGTGCAAGAGGCCTTCGAGACCTTCGCCGACGTCTCGCCCGAAGAGGCCCTGCGCCTCGCCGAAGAAGACGAAGACCGCTTCTATCGTGTGCTGGTCGAGCGGGTGGAGCCCGGCCTCGAAGGGCTCGATCACGCGGTCTTCCTCACGCACTATCCGGCCACCCAGGCCTCGCTCGCGCGCACCGTGCCCGGCTCTCCACGCCTGGCCGAGCGCTACGAGCTCTACGTCGCGGGGCTCGAGCTGTGCAACGGCTTCGGGGAGCTCACGGCCGGCGCCGAGCAACGCGAACGGTTCGTGCGCGACCAAGACGAGCGTCGCGCGAAGAGCCTCCCGGTCTATCCGATCGACGAGAAATTCCTGGATGCGCTCACGCGAGGCCTGCCGGACTGCTCGGGCAACGCCATCGGCCTCGACCGCCTGGCCGCCCTGGTGGCCGGATCGACCAAAATCGCGGACGTGCTGGCCTTCGCCGACGACGAGCTCTGACGCACGGACACGTTCCTTCCCGCTCGTGTTCGCGGCCGTTCGAAGGTACTTCGTGAGCGGACCATGCTCGCCTTCGAAGACGCCCAGCTTCGTCTCTTGGCTCTCGGCGAGGCGCTCGAGCCGCGCCCCACGGAAGACTGTCCGCTCGACGCCGCCCTCGGTCGCACCTTGGCCGCCGACGTGCGCGCGCGCGACGACATCCCCGGGTTCGACGGCTCGACCATGGACGGGTACGCGCTGCTCGCGTGCTCGCTCGGGGCCGAGGGAGGCACGCTCCCGCTCGCTCACGAGAGCCGCGCAGGTCACGTGGCTCCGCCCTTCGTGCCCGGCTCGACCATGCGCATCTTCACCGGAGCTCCGCTGCCCGAGGGCGCGGATGCCGTGATCATGCAGGAGCGTGTTACCCTGGAGACGACCGAGAGCGGCAAGCTCGTGCGGTTTTCGGGGGGCACCACCGCCGGAAACAACGTGCGCAAGCGGGGGGCCGACCTTCGCGAAGGTGACGTCGCGCTCGCGCGGGGAACCCGGCTCGGCCCGGCCGCCCTGGCCCTCGCGGCTTCGTGCGATCATGCACGGGTCACGGTCACGCGAGCGCCGCGCGTCGCGCTGCTCCTCACCGGCGACGAGCTTCGCCCGCCGGGCACCCCCGGACGTCCAGGCCAACTGCCCGAGAGCAACGGCGCGGCCATCGCGGCCATGGTCGCCAACGCGGGCGGCGAAATCGTGCTCAAAGAAACCTTGGTGGACGACCTCGCCGAGGTCACCCGAGCCCTCGAGCGCGCCTTCGAAACGGCCGAGCTCGTGCTCACCGTAGGTGGCGTGAGCGTGGGAGATCACGACGTGGTGCGAGATGCGCTGGTGGCCGCGGGCGCTTCGCTCGACTTTTGGCGAGTGGCCATCAAGCCGGGAAAACCGCTCGCGGTGGGCACGCGACAGCGTCCGGACCGGACGTCGCTCTTCCTCGGATTGCCCGGAAATCCGGCCTCGGCGATGGTCACCTTCGGCCTCTTCGGCGTGCCTCTCCTTCGCAAGCTGTGCGGAGCGAGCGCGCCGCTGCCCGTGCCCGTTCCGGTGGTCGTCGGACACCCCGTGAAGCACGAGCCCGGGCGGACCGAGCTCGTGCGCGCGGTGGTCGAGCCTCGTGCAGAGGGTCTTCCCGAAGCCCGCGCGGTGTCGCATCAGGCGAGCGGCGCGGGCATCGGCATGGTGCTCGCGAACGCGCTCCTGCTCGTGCCCCGAGACTCCGAAGGCCTCGAGGCCGGCGCACGAGCCCTCGCCTATCCATTCTCGGAGATCGGCCTGCGATGACGACTCGAAGCTCCCCGAAAACTCGAACGCCCCGACTCACGCACGTGGACGCGCGCGGGGAGGTGCGCATGGTCGACGTGGCGGAGAAAGCCGTCACCACCCGCGAGGCCTCCGCCTACGCGCGAGTGGCGATGCAGGCGAGCACGGCCGACCTCGTCCGCGAAGGCCGCGTGGAAAAAGGCGACGTGCTCGCCACGGTGCGCCTCGCCGGGATCATGGCCGCGAAGCGCACGAGCGAGCTCGTCCCCTTGTGCCACCCGCTCGCGCTCACCAAGGTCGCGGTCGAAATCGAGGTGCGAAAGAGCACCGTCGAGATCGTGAGCCGCGTGCGCTGCGAGGGAAAAACAGGGGTCGAAATGGAGGCGCTCACCGCGGCCAGCGTCTCGGCGCTCACCCTCTACGACATGCTCAAGGCGGTCGACCGCGGCATCACCTTCGAGGTCGGATTGCTCACCAAGTCCGGGGGCAAGAGCGGCACGTTCGTGCGCTCCGAGTCGGTCGAGACGCGCGCCTCGTCGACGACCTCCGCGAAACCGAGTGCACGCGCGAGCGTAAAGAAGCGAGCACGAGCATGAGCCACGTCGTCCTCACCCACGAGCCTCTCTCGCTCGATGCGCTGCACGCCGCGGTGGCCCATCCGGGCGCGGGCGCCATCGTGACGTTCTCCGGCCTCGTGCGGGACGAGAACGAAGGCCACGCCGTCGAGGTGCTCGAGTACTCCGCCTACGAGCCCATGGCCGTGGCCGAGATGAAGCGCATCGTCGAGGCCCTCGAGCGGGAATTTACCGGTGTTCGCGTGGCGGTCGGGCATCGCCTGGGCGAGCTGCGCGTGGGGGACCTCGCCGTGGTGTGCGTGGCCTCCTCGAAGCACCGGCCCGCCGCTTTCGCGGCCACACGCGCCTGCATCGATCGCATCAAAGAGAACGTGCCCATCTGGAAGCGCGAGCACGGACCGCACGGCGCCACCTGGGTCGGTTGGGTCGACGCGCGCTGCTCCCCCGACGGCCACGGCCACGGCCACGCGCACGCGTCGGAGCATGCCTCGCCGTCTCACGAAGGCCACGCGCACGGAGGTCACGCGCACGTTCTCGCTCACACGCACGACCATCGCCCCGCGCAAGCCGCGTCGTATCCGCCGGACCCGAGTCGGCACGCACGACCGGACACGGAAGCCGCTCGGAAGGCCATCCGCGTGGTCACGGTGACCGTGAGCGACACCCGCACCGAAGACGACGACACCTCGGGAAATGCCCTGCGCGAAGAGCTCTCGGCGTTCCAGTGCGTGCGCCACGTGATCCTGCGCGACGACGCGGACGTGGTGGGCGCGTTCGTCCGGGAGATCGCCCGCGGTGACCTGGCCGACGCCGTGGTGCTCACCGGAGGCACGGGCATCGCGCCGCGCGACGCCACCTACGAAGCGGTGAGCGCCCTGTTCGACAAGACCTTGGACGGCTTCGGCGAGACCTTTCGCAGGCTCTCGTTTCCCGAGGTGGGACCACGCGCCATGCTCTCGCGCGCCACGGCCGGCACCGTGGGACGGAGCTTGGTCTTCGCGCTTCCGGGGAGCACCAACGCCGCTCGCCTCGGCGCGCGCGAGCTGGTCGCGCCCCTGCTCGTCCACGCCGTCGGCCTCTTGCGGGGCGAGACGCCCTCGAAGGGAACGTCCTCTCCATGAAGCTTCGCGTGCTTTTTTTCGCGGTCACGCGTGAGCTTGCCGGAACGGCCGAGGCCGAGGTCGAGCTCGGCGAGGGTGCGACAGTGGGCGACTTCATCCGTTACGTCGAAGCCACCTGGCCCGACCTCGCGGGGCGAATGAGCAGCGTGAGGATCGCCCGTAACGAACGCTTCGCCGAGCCTCACGTGGCGCTCGCCGACGGCGACGTGCTCGCCCTCGTGCCTCCGGTGTCGGGGGGCTGATGGGCCACCAGCCGACCAACGCCCGACGTTCACTTCCCGTGGTCCTCGGCACGCGAGAAGCGCGCTCGGGGTCGCCGGCCGTGGAGCGCACACAACCGGGGTCGGTTCGCCTCTCGCTCACCGATCGCTGCGATTTGGCCTGCATTTATTGTCGGCCGAACAAGCAGGACGGCTACTTCGAGGCCACGCTCGAGCCGAGCGCGCTGCGAACGCTGCTCGAGGGGTTGAAGCAGGGCGGCGTGCGTCGCGTGCGTATCACCGGAGGTGAGCCGCTGCTCTACGCAGGCGTCGTGGACGCGGTGCGAACCATTCGCGAGGTGGGCTTCGAGGACGTGGCCCTCACCACCAACGCCACCCGCCTGGAGAAGCTCGCTGCGCCGTTGCGCGAGGCCGGGCTCGAGCGCATCAACGTCTCCCTCGACACGCTCGATGCCGAGCGTTTCGCGCGCATGACCCGCGGCGGAAAGCTCGCGCCGGTGCTGGCCGGCCTCGACGCCGCTCTCGCGCTCGGCTTTCGCGAGGTGAAGCTCAACTGCGTCGTGGTTCGAGGCGAGAACGACGACGAGCTCGTCACGCTGACCGAATACGCCTGGGCCCGCGGGATCGTCCCGCGCTTCTTGGAGATCATGGCCATCGGCGAGGGCGCCAAGGTGCAAGATCGCATCGTCGGTTACGCAGAAATGCGCGCGAAGCTCGAGTCGCTGCTCGTGCCGGACGACGGCGCACGCGACCCCGACCGCGGTCCTGCGAAGTACGTGCGGGCGCGACGAGATCCCGGCCTGCGCGTGGGCTTCATCACCGGCACCACGGACACCTACTGCAAGGGCTGCGATCGCCTGCGCGTGGCGGCGGACGGCACCTTGCGACCTTGCCTCGCCACGAGCGACGGAGTCTCGGCCGCGGACGAAGCACGCTCCGGCACGGCCGATCAGGTGGCCGAGCGGCTGCGCGAGGCGTGGGCGAAGAAGCCCGACGGCGAAACGTTCCGCGGCTGCACCGAGCCTTCGGCGGCCGAGGTCTCGATCCGGAAAATCGGCGGCTAGCGACCCCACGAGGACGCTCTGCGTCGTCGAATTTTCCGAATCCGCTCGGACACTTAGGCAGGCAATTGACGCACGGCTCGAGAGCGCTCGGCGGCGGGGTGCTACCGTACGGCTCATGAGCCTCGGCAACGTGCGCAAGACCATCGACGCCCTCGACGACGACATCCTCGAGCTCTTGGAGAAACGCGCGCGCATCGTGGGGGAGGTCGCTCGTGCGAAGCTGGAGAACAACCTGCCCACGTTCGATCCGGCGCGCGAGCGTGAGGTCATCGAGCGTCTCTCCGCGCGTGCTTCGGCGTTCCCTCCCGAAGCCGTGCGCGCCGTGTACCGCGAGGTGATGAGCGCGTGCCTCGCCCTTCAGGAGCCGATTCGTGTGGCGTTCCTCGGACCGGAGGGCACCTTCTCGCAGCAGGCCGCGAGGCAGCGTTTCGGTCTCGCCGCGCGCTATCTGGAAGAGACCACACTGGCCGGCGTCGTGGCCGCGGTGGAGCGAGGAACGGCCGAGGTGGGAGTAGCGCCGATCGAGAACTCTTCGGAGGGATCGGTGAACGACGCCATCGACGCCCTCTTGGCGAGCTCGGTGCGCATCACGGGCGAGCTCGAGGTGGACGTGTCGCACTGCTTGCTCACCCACGCGACCAGCCTCGACGCGGTGGAGCGCGTGGTGTCGCATCCGCAGGCGCTCGGTCAGTGCCGCGAGTGGCTCGCCCGAAACCTGCCGAACGCGCAGCTCTCGCGCGCAGCGAGCACGGCCCAAGCGGCCAAAGAAGCGGCGACCGATCCGCGCGTTGCCGCCATCGCGGGCAGGCTCGCCGGCGAGCTCTTCAAGGTGCCGGTCCTGCGTGAAGCCATCGAGGATACCCAAGACAACGTCACGCGCTTTCTGTTGCTCTCGAAGAAGGACGCGAAGCCCACCGGGCAGGACAAGACCACCCTCGCCTTCAGCGTCCACGACGGGCGCGGAACGCTCATGCGCGTGCTCGCGCTCTTCGACGCCGAGGGCATCAACCTGACGCGCATCCAGTCGCGTCCGAGCCGCAAAAAGTCCTGGGACTACGTCTTTTTCGTCGACCTCGACGGACACCTCGAAGACCCCAACGTGGCGCGTGCCATCGTCGCGCTCGAGGCGGCGTGTCCCTTCGTGAAGATCTTCGGCAGCTACCCGCGCGCGCACTGAAAGGCCCACGGGCAGAGGCGTGTCGATAAGCTCTGGCGCTCAGACGCTCGGCGCGTCCGAAGGAGGCTCGTCGGGCGAGATGACGTCGAGCCCCACGAGGTGCATGAGGCGCAGCGCGTTCGAGCTCTTCACGACGCCCTGCCTCAGCGCGTAGTCGAAGCTCATCACGTCGCCCGTCACCTGCTCCTCGAAGTGCACGTTGCGCATGCGTCCACCGAGCTCGGCCTCCAGCTCTCCGAGGGCGAGGTCGTGGGTGGAGACGGCGCCCATGGCTCCAAGCTCGCACAGCTCCTTCACGATGGCGCGAGCGCCGATGAGACGCTCACGCGTATTGGTGCCGTGGAGGATCTCGTCGAGCAGGTAAAAGAGCGCAGGACCACTCGGGTTCGTGTAGGTGCGGGCCGTGTCGAGCACCACCTTGAGCTTCTTCAGCTCGGCGTAGAAACGCGAGACCCCCTCGTCGAGCGAGTCGCGCACGCGCATGCTGGTCGCGACCACGAGATGGCCGATCACGAGCTTCTTCGCGCAGACCGGGGCGCCGGTGCGCGCGAGCACCGCGTTCGTGCCGAGTGCCCGCAAAAGCGTGCTCTTGCCCGACATGTTCGACCCGGTGATCACGAGCCCCGAGCCGCGCTGCACGAGGCGCACGTCGTTGCCTCGGAGCACGTCACGGCGAATCAACGGATGGCCGAGGGCCTCCGCTTCGTACACGGGCGACTCGGACATCTCGGGGTAGGCGTAGTCCGGGTTCTCGAAGGCGAACGTCGAAAGGCTCGCGTAGCCCTCCATCTCGGAGAGCGCGGAAAACCAGCTCGAGGCCGCTTTTCCAGCGCGGGCGCGCCACTCTTCGAGCGCGACGGCGCAGTGTACGTCCCACAAGAGCATCGGCGAGACGAACAGCGCGAAGAACTCGTTTTGGCGCGCGTCCACGAACGAGACGATACGACCGAGGCGCTCCATCTCGCGCGTGGCGCTGACCCCGGTGGACGTGAGATCGCGCGCGAGCGCGGAGAGCGCGGAAGACGTGAAGGTTTCCACCTCGATGCGAGCGAGCATCTCGCCGTAGCGACCGAGCGCGCTCTCTTTCGACGCGGCCACCGAGAGCGCCGCATCCACCCGAGCGCGGTAGGTGCGGGTGAGCACGATGCCGACCACGAGCGGAGCGAAGAAGGCCCACCACGGAGCGCGCCCGAGCTGCCCGAGCGCGAGCAGCGTGACGGTGACGAGCGGGATCACGAACGCGACCGCACGGAGGCCCAGCGTGGCCGAGGCTCCGGCTTCCCCAGCCCACGCCGCGAAGGGCGCAGGATCGGGCTTCTCGCTTCCCAGCATGGCTCCGGAAACGGCTAGTTTTTCCCGCAAATCGTGCTTCGTCGAGAGCTCGCGCACCGCTTCTTGGCGCTCACGAGTACGCGTGATGGGCTCGGCGTCGAGGGAACCCGTGAGCCAGCCCGCGAGCAAGGTCTCGCCTTGTTTGGTGGCGGTCGCGTCGACGAGTTGGAAGAGCGACCCTTTGCCGAAGATGTCGAGGTCGTCGACGAACGGATGCTCGGCGGCGTCTTTGGCGAAGCGCTCGCCGGTCTGCGGCGCGTCTTTCCACTTGCCCGAGAGGCGCGCGAGCCCTCGCTCGAAGTAGCGCTCGGCGGCTTCGGCGCGTTCTCGCCGATCGTGGATTCGGGCGTGCACGACCACGAGGACGAAGAACACGACCACGAGACCGATGGGGCCAGCCCAGGCGACGGTCGGGAGCGGCATCCACACCATGCAGCCGGTGCCCACGATGGCTCCGAGCACGGCCAAGACGCGCATAGTGGAGACCAAGTTGGCTTTGGCGCGGGTGGCGGCGGCTTCTTCGGCGCGGGAGGCGCGACGACGCTCGTACTCGGCTCGGGCCTCGGAGTCGGGGGGCGTCTCGGGCTTCGGATCGGGCATCGACTCGCGACCCTAAAGGACCGAGTAGGATTTTCAATGCCGCTTCCTGCAATTCGTCGCGGGTCGGCGCGGGTCGGCGCGGCGGTCACGACGGCGCGAAGGTCTCGGGCAGAGACGAAGCGGTCGACCGGTCGAGACGGGCGAGACGCGCCGCTTCGAGGCTTCGTCTCGCCGTTCTCGGGCTCGTCGACGTGCTGCGCGCGGTCGGCCCGCCTCAGGCAGCGCGGAGCTTCTTTCCGGAGCGCGAAGGCGCCGCGGCGCCCTTCGTGGCGGACGACGAGGGCTTGCGGGGCAACGCCGAGGTGGCGACAGCTGCCGCGAGGCCGAACATGGTGAGGCGCACCTCGTGGGCGCGACGGGTCACGAGCTCGCTACGCGCGAGGCGCACGAGGGCGGTGCGAATCTCGTGCGGCTCGGCGGCGACGCGGAGCTCGATCTCGGAGAGCGTGGCCGGCTGGCTTTTGCGGGAGAGGCGGGCGATGGCGCGGAGGATTTGGGCGTCGAGGTGCATGCACGCACCTTACGTTCACCACTGAACATGCGTCCAAAAACCTGCGTCGATTTTTCGCAATTTATGGAAATCGCTCGACATTTTTACACTGATCGAGCGCACAGCACGGAACGGCCGTGCCCGAGGCGCACAGACCCGATGTTCAGTCCGTGCCCCTCCCCTGTTCAGTCCGTCCGCGAGCCATCCGCGAGGCCGTTTCTCGGGCGAACGACGGCCCTGCGCTCACTCCGCGCCGAGCTCGTGGAGCAAAAACGCGAGCTCGTCGGCCATCTCGTCGGCGAGTTTTCCGACCGGCTTTCCAGCGCCGTGGCCGGCTTTGGTCTCGACCCGCAAGAGCACCGGGTGAGTCTTGTCCGCTTGGGCGGCGGCGAGCCTCGCGGCCATCTTGCGCGCGTGCATCGGATCGACGCGCGAGTCGCTCTCGGCCGTGGTGAAGAGCATCGAGGGGTACTTCGTGCCGAGCTTCACCTGGTGATAGGGCGAATAGGCGCGCAGCCACTCGAATGCCTTGGGATCGGCCGGATCGCCGTACTCCGGGATCCACAGCTTGCCGATGCGAAACTGGTGGTAGCGGAGCATGTCCGTGAGCGGCACGAGCGAGAGGCCGGCGCGGAAGAGCTCGGGGCGCTGCGTGATGGCGGTCGCCACCAAGAGTCCACCGTTCGAGCCGCCCATGGCGCCGAGCTTCTCGGGCGCGGTGATGCCTTCGGCGACGAGCTTCTCGGCGCAGGCGTAGAAGTCGTCGAAGACGTTCTGCTTCTTGCCGAGCATTCCGGCCTCGTGCCACGCCTCGCCGTACTCGCCGCCGCCGCGCAAGATGGCGTGCGCCCACACACCGCCGCGCGAGATCACGCTCATCACGCGCGCGCTGTAGGCCGGCGTCTGGTTCACGTTGAAACCGCCGTACCCGTACAAAACCGTGGGCGCCTTCTTGTTCTTGGGCAGCTTGCCCTTCGAGACCACGAAGAGCGGGATCTTGGTGCCGTCCTTGGAGGTGGCGAAGAGCCGCGTCACCTGCACGTCGCCGGCGGCGAAGCTCGCGCCGACGCGATCCCACGCTTCGAGCCCGTTCTGTCCGAGGACCTGCACGCGAGAAGGACGCGCGTAGCTCTCGTCGCGAACGAACACTTCCTCGCCGTCGAGGCCGACGGTGAGCCCGGCAGACGTGGCCTCCGGCAGCGGAACCTCGGACTTCTTCGCGCCGTCGCGTCCGTAGCGCGTGATGCGCGTGGCCGCGTCCACGAGGTGCGTGGCCACGATCTCTTTGCTCGTGATGGCCACGTCTTCGAGCGGCTCGCTGCCCTCGGCGAGGATCTTCTTCCACGCCGCGCGCTCGGGGTGCGCGTACTCGACCTCGTAGAGCTCGTATTTGGGCGCGCCGTCGTTCGTGTGCACGAAGAACGCTTCGTCGCGCATCACGCCCGAAAAGAGCGCTTTTTTCCCGGTGGCCACGGCCACGGTCGGTGCGTTCGCAGCCGTTGCGTCACGAAGGAAGAGCTCGTTTTTGTCCCAGCCCTGATGGACGTGGAACATGAGCCACTTGCCGTTCGGCGAGAGGCTGACGCTGGGCACGTCGGTCTTCTCGCGGCCTTCTCCGAAGACCACCGGATCGGCGTCGGGATCGGTGCCGAGCGCGTGGAAGTAGATCTTCGCGCCGTATTTTTCGTCCCCCGCGGGCACGCTGCCCTTCTTCGGGTAACGCGAGTAGTAAAAGCCCGAGCTGTCCGGCTTCCACGCCACGGAGGCGTGCCGCGTGCGGTCGATGGCAAGCTCCAGGTCTTTGCCCGTCTCGACGTCGCGCACGTGGAGCACGCTCTCTTCGCTGCCGCTCTCGCTGCGCCCCCAAGCGACGAGCTTGCCGTCGCGCGAGGGGAACCACCAATCGAGCGCGCTCGTGCCGTCTTGCGAGAGCGCCGAGACGTCGATGAGCGGGCGGTCTTTTCCGCGCAGTCCGTCCCGCACGTAGAGCGTGGACTGGTTCTGGTTGCCCTCGCGCTTGGTGTGGAAGTAGCGGAGAGTGCCGGCGGGCGTCTTGCGAACGGTGGGCGCGCCGAGAGAGCCTACCTTCAGGAATTTCTCGGCCGAGTCGCGCAGCTCTTTGCGCTTGGGCAGCGCATCGACGAAGGCCCGCATGCGCTCGTTCTCGGCACGGGTGAAGCTCTTCGTGGCCTCCGACTCGCCGTCTTCGAGCCAGCGGTACGGATCGTCGACCGGGAGCGGCCGGGGCACACCGGGACGAAAAGCCGTGTCGCCCACGTGATGCACGCGCAGCGAGTCGTCCGAGGCGAGGCGCATCTTCGGATCGGGGCGCGCGGTGGTGGGCGGCGGCACCTCGAGCGGCCGAGGAGGCGCGCACGAGGCGACAGCGCCGAGAGCGAGCGACAGCGCGAACGACGACACGAAGACCCGAGATGCGACCCAACCGATTGCCATGGCTGGGGAGAATGCCGGGTTTTCGGCCGGTGTCACGCCGGAAAGGGCGAGCGAGCGCCGAGAAACGCGCGACGCGTCGTCCGGTCGTCTCGCACTCTCGTCTCGCACGCTCTTGGCGCGCACGTCCCGCGCGTTCCGCGCCTTGGCCGAGTTGTCTCCGATCGGTCGCTCGACTAGCTTCGCGCCCCATGCGACCTCTGGCCTTGCTCTCGAACGACGACGGATACGAATCGCGCGCCCTCATGGCCTTCCGTCAGGCCCTGCTCGACGCGGGTGCGGAGGTGATCGTGGTCGCGCCCGCCACCGAGCAGAGCGCCACCAGTCACTCGCTCAGCTTGCACCGTCCGCTGCGCGCGAGATCGCACGGGGATGCCATTTTTTCCCTGGACGGCACGCCCGCCGATTGCGTGTATATCGCACTTCATGCGGGCACGCGCTTTTTGCCGCGCCGCCCGGACGTGGTGGTCTCGGGCATCAACCGCGGGCTCAATCTGGGGCAAGACGTGTTCTACTCGGGCACCGTGGCCGCGGCCCGCGAGGGTGCTCTTCGAGGCATCCCGGCCCTCGCCTCGAGCGCCCACACGCGAGCCGATCTCCCGCGTGTGGCCGAGCTGTCCGCCAAAATTGCGCTCTCGCTCGTGGGCACCAAAACGCCCGCGGGCAAAGCTCCGCTGCTCAACCTGAACGCCCCCGAAGTCTGGAACGGCGGCGTGCGCGTGTGTCGCACGGGCGCGCGCCTCTACGACGAGCTCGTGGACGTGCGCGAAGATCCGCGTGGGCGCGAGTACTTCTGGTTGGGCGGTCCGGGTGTGCGCCACGAAGTGGACCCGGGCAGCGACACGGAGGCCTACGACGCAGGCGAAGTCTCGCTCACGCAGCTCCTCTTGGACCTCACCGCGCACACCGAGAGCGACGTCGCGACGCGCGCCCTCGAGGCCGCCCGCGCACGCTGAGGGGCCGCACGGGACGGAAGGAGCGACCAGGCAAACGTGCCGGGTCGCTCCGCGAGCTTCGAAGAGCCCGTTCAGCCGCCGAAGAGGCGCTTGGGTAGCGCGGAGAGCAGCGAGAAAATCGCCCCGATACGCTGGCCGATCGAGGTGGCGCCGCCGCGCACCAAGATGAGCGCCATGGCCACCGTGCGGAGCAGCGGCGTGTACGGGTACCAATAGAGCTCGCGGCTCGCCTTGTTTTCGTCGACCAGCACGAACTTGGGGCGCGTGTAGATATCGAGCGAAAAATGCGACCCGGTGACGCCCGAGCCGGACTCGCCCACGCCGGTCCACGGAGCCTGGGGGATAGCTCCCGTGAAGGAGTGGTTGTTGATGGTGACCACGCCGGCCTTGAGCTTTCGGGCGATGGTCTCGCCGCGCTCGGAGTCTTTGGTCCACACGCTGGCCGTGAGGCCGTACTTGGACGCATTGGCGAGGCGCACGGCTTCGGCTTCGTCTTTGACCACACGCAGGGGAAGCACCGGGCCGAAGGTCTCTTCGGCCATGATGCGTAGGTCGTCGGACTCGACCTCGATCACGGTAGGCGTGACGGTGAGCGACTCGGCGTCGGCCTCTTCGGTCTGGAAACCGCCGGAGAGAACTTTGGCGCCCTTCTCTTTCGCGTCGGCCAGGTGGGCGAGCACGATCTTCTTTTGGGCGAGCGTGGTGAGCGGGCCGTAATCGCGGCCTTTTTCCAGGGTTTTGGCGGCGGTGGCGATCTTCTCGGAGAGCTCTTTCGCGACCTTCTCGACCACGTAAACGCGCTCGACCGCGCCGCAGTTCTGGCCGGCGTTCATGACCGCGCCCCACAAGAGACCGTTGGCGGCGCGCTCGAGGTTCGCGTCTTCGAGCACGATGGCGGCGTCTTTTCCGCCGAGCTCGAGCGCGCACGGAACGAGGCGGGCCGCGCACGAAGCCGCGACCTTTCGACCGGCGGCCGGGCTGCCGGTGAAGACCACCGCGTCGATGTCCTGTTCGACCAGGGCTGCGCCCACGTCGCGTCCGCCCTGCACCACTTGGAAGAGGCCTTCGGGGACGAGGTCGGCCACGAGCTCGCGGATCTTCTCGCCCGTGCGCGGGGTTACCTCGCTCGGCTTGAAGAGCACCGCGTTGCCCGACAAGAGCGCCGGCACGATCGCGCGCAGAGGCAGCGCGAAGGGGAAATTCCAGGGCATCACGACCACCACGACACCTCGCGGCACGCGGTGGATGAAGCCGGTCTTCTTCGGATACGAGATGGGGTCGAGCTCGACCTCTTCGGGCTCGAACACGTCTTCCGAGGCGGTGCACCAGTGCGCGACCACGTCGGCCGAGGCGAGCACTTCACCGAGGAGCGCCTCGACGTCGGGCTTGCCGGTTTCCTCGTGCACGACCTTGGCGATGGCCTCGGCGGCCTGGAGGATGCGCGGGCCGAGCTTTTCGATGGCCTTGCGGCGATCGTCGATGTCGGTCTCGAACCACTTTTCCTGCGCGGCGCGCGCCTTTTCGCAGAGCTTCGCGAGGGTGTCGACCGGGGTCTCCGTGACCTCCGAGAGAGACGTTCCGTCTGCAGGGCTCTTCGTGGAAAAGGGCGACTCGCTCATGCGGGCGGGTCTACCAGAAGCGCGCCGGCATGGCGCCCCGAAAGGAGCGCGCCCTAGGAACCCGAGGCAGGGGCAGGAACGTTCGGCCTAGCGGCACCCGTGACCCGTACGCGGCGCTGGCCGTCCGGTGCGGCCCCGGTCGGGAAAAAGTACACCGAGAGCGCGCGATGGCCCCGTGAGGCGCCTTGACCGGAGGGCCTCGGCATGAGAGGGACCAGGCCCCGCCGCCATGTCCGACAACGCCCTTCTTCGCTCGCACATTTCCAAGCGGCGCACCTTCGCGATCATCTCGCACCCGGACGCCGGCAAGACCACGCTCACCGAGAAGCTCTTGCTCTACGGCGGAGCGATCCACCTCGCCGGCTCGGTGAAGTCGCGCCGCGCGGCGCGCCACGCAACCAGCGACTGGATGGCGCTCGAGAAAGAGCGCGGCATCTCGATCAGCACGAGCGTGCTCCAGTTCGACTACGCGGGTTGCCACTTCAACCTGCTCGACACGCCCGGCCACAACGACTTCAGCGAAGACACCTACCGCACCCTCGCGGCCGCCGACTGCGCGGTCATGCTGATCGACTGCGTGAAGGGCGTCGAGCCGCAGACCATCAAGCTCTTCGAGGTCTGCCGCATGCGCGGCATTCCCATCGTCACCTTCATCAACAAGGTGGACCGCCCGGGCAAGTCGCCGCTCGATCTCCTCGACGAGATCGAGCAAACCCTGGGAATTCCTTGCTCGCCGATGACCTGGCCGGTGGGCATGGGTCAGACTTTCCGGGGGGTCTTCGACCGCGAGTCGAAGTCGTTTTACCGCTTCGAGGCGGGCGAGAACATCGGCCACAAGGCCGCCATGGAAGTCGCGAGCCTCGACGATCCGAGCCTCGTCGACGAGATGGGCGAGAGCCAGCTCGGCCAGCTTCGCGACGAGCTCGAGCTTCTCGACGCCGCCGGAAATGCCTTCGAAACCGAGGCGTTCCTGGCCGGCAAGGTGACCCCGGTGTTCTTCGGCAGCGCCATGAACAACTTCGGAGTGGAGCCGTTTTTGGCTCGCTTCATGGGGCTCTGCCCCTCGCCGCGCACGCGCCACGCCGGCACGACCGAGATCCCCGCGGACGCCGACTACTTCACGGGCTTCGTGTTCAAGATCCAAGCGAACATGGACCCGCAGCACCGCGACCGCATCGCGTTCGTGCGCATCTGCTCGGGTAAGTTCGTGCGCGGCATGGACGTGCGCCACGTGCGCAGCAAAAAGAAGCTCACGCTCTCCCGGTCGCTGAACTTCCTCGCGCAGGAGCGCGTGACCGTGGACGAGGCCTTCTCGGGAGACATCGTCGGCGTGTGGGACCCGGGTGTCTTGCGCATCGGCGACGCGCTCACCACCGGACCGGACGTCGAGTTCGACGGCATTCCGCGCTTCTCTCCGGAGCACTTCGTGCGCGTGCGCTCGGCCGACCCGATGAAGCGAAAGCAGCTCAAAAAAGGGCTGGAAGAGCTCTCGGACGAAGGCGCCGTGCTGCTCCTGTTCGACCGCGACGAGAACGACGCCGAGCCCATCCTCGGCACGGTCGGGCCGCTTCAGTTCGACGTGGTCCAGTACCGCCTCAAGGCGGAGTACGGCGTAGCGGCGCTCTTCGATCGCCTCCCGTACAACTACGCGCGCTGGATCGAGAAGCCCGAGGGCCAAACCTTCGTGCCGGAAGACATCGTGCGCCGCGGCTCCATCGCGTGCGTGTACGACGTGGAAGCCCGTCCCATGCTGCTCTTCGATACGGAGTGGGTCATGCACCGCACCCAAGAGAAGCTCTCCGGGCTCACCTTCATCGCGGCCGCACAGCCGGGTCGACGTCAGCACGGAAAGCGCTGAGCCTGGATTGACCGGTAGTCGGATCTCGAGGTCGCGTCCCTCGGCGACCTTCAACGATACGGCAGGGCCGCGCGCCGCTCGTCGAGGAGCGACTGGAGGCGCTCGGCCACCCAGACCGCGTGGCTCTTGCGCTCGAACGCATAGGGAAGGCGCAGCGCCCGGCCGTCTCGGGTGAGCACGCTCACCACGTAGCGGACCAGGTCGTCGCGCTCGACCGAGAAGCCCATGACCTCGCGGGACTCGATGCGCAGGTCCTCGCGACGAGCGCCGAGCCCGCCCTCGCTCACGCACAAGTCCGTGGCACCGAGGCTCACGCGCACGGTCGCGGTGAGCCCACGCACGCCTTGGGCGAAGAGCAGGATCCCCATCGCCGCCATCACGCCGAGCAGGCACCAGACCGGACCGCCGCCGTTCGACGCCAGCACCCAGGCCGCCGAAACCACGCAGGCGAGCCAGACGGCACCGAACGCCGCGGTGGCCGCTCCGTTCGGGCGCGGGAGCGGCAGCACCAAGCAGGCCTCGCCCTTCTCGTCGAGCTCGCGCACGACGAGGCCGGTCTCGGTGCCACGCGGTGCGGGCGGGAGCTCGGTGCTGCAGCCGGTGCAAGACGCCGAAATCCCGGGTGCGGGCGCGTCATTCACGGTTCGACAGGCGCGGCATACGAGCTTCACGAGCGACCCGGGTCTCCTCTGCGAGTGGTAGCATGTCGCGCGTGGATCTCTCGAAGCTCGACGCACTCCAAGCCGAACACGTCCGTAACCTCGCCCAATCGTATGCCCGCATCGCCGACGAACGAAAGCTCGACGCCATCGTCGTGCACGTCGGCCGCGCCAAGAAACGCTCGCGCTTCGACGACCAGTACTTCCAGCTTCGCCCCACGCCCCACTTCCAACATTGGGTGGCGCTCGCCGAGCCCGACTGCGTGGTCATCGCCGAGCCGGGAAAGACGCCCACGCTCGTATGGCCGGGTGAACTCGACTTGTGGGAGAGGCCGCGTGCTCCGCTGACCACCGGCTTCACCTCGGCCTTCCGGGTCGATCGAACCGCCAAGACCACGCCCAAGCACCTCTTGCCCGCGGGCCGCATCGCCTTCGTCGGGGAAGACCCGGAGGCCGCCGCCGATTGGGGCATCGCGCCGGAGATGGTCAATCCGGTCGAGCTCGTGCAGGCCCTGGACGCGCTCCGCGTGAAGAAGTCCCCCTACGAGCTCGCCTGCCTGCGTGAGGCCAATCGAATCGCCGCCCTCGGCCACGAAGCGGTGCGCAAGGTCTTCGTCTCGGGGGACGCCTCCGAGCTCGATCTCCACCTCGAGTTCTTGCGCGCGACCGGCCAAGACGACCCCGACACTCCCTACAAGAACATCGTCGCCAAGGGGCAAAACGGCGCCATTTTGCACCATATCGCCTACCTCCGCGAGGGTCGCGGGGAAGAGTCGCTCCTGCTCGACGCGGGCGCCACCTTCCAAGGCTATTGCTCGGACATCACGCGCACCTGGGTCAAAGGATCGAGCGCGGCCGCCTCGACCTTCCTCGGCGTCGTCCAAGCCTTCGAGGCCATGCAGCGCGACCTGTGCGCCGCCGCACTCGAGGGATTGAAGTACGAGAGCCTCCACGACGAGTCGCATCGTCGCGTCTCCAAGGTCCTCTCCGACGCCAAGCTGGTGAAGCTCTCCGCCGACGAGATCTGCGAGAAGGGCATCTCCCGCGTCTTCTATCCGCACGGGCTCGGGCACTCCCTGGGATTGCAATGCCACGACGTCGGCTGCGCCCTCCTCCGGCCGCGTGAAGACAATCCTTTCCTGCGCAACACCACGGTCATCGAGCCCGGCCAGACCTTCACTGTGGAGCCTGGCCTTTATTTCATCGACATGCAAATCGAGGAGCTCCGCGCGGGCCCGCACGCGAGCGACGTCGACTTCGCCTTGGTGGACGCACTCTCCGCCCTGGGTGGCGTGCGCATCGAAGACGACCTCTTCGTGCGCGAAGGCGGCGGAGCGCCGGAGAACCTCACACGGGCGTTCTTGCCCATCGGCGGCGGCGACGGCCGAAGCTGACCACGGACGCACGGCAAGACGAGGACGGGCCTCTCTCCACCGCGTGGAAAGAGGCCCGAGTCGTTTCGGAACCCGCGAAGAAGAGCATCAGGGAGCGGCGGAGAGCCCGCCCATGCGGCGAGGCTCGGCCGCGCCCATCCATTCGGTGCCCAATCGCCCGATGCCCGGGGCGTCGGCGAGGTGTCCGCGCTCCTTGAGCGAGTAGCCCATGGCTTCGAGCTTCTGCTTGGTCTCGGGGTCGAGGCCGTCCTTCTCGTACGCGACTTGGTCGGGCAAGTGTTGCATATGGAAGCGCGGTGCGCTCACGGCGGCCCCGATATCCATCTTGAAGTCGACCACGTTCACGATCTCCTGCAAGACCGCCGTGATGATGGTGGGCCCCCCTGCCCCGCCGACCACCAGCGAGATCTTGCCGTCCGGGCCGGTGACGATGGTGGGCGCCATGGACGAGAGCATGCGCTTTCCCGGCGCGATGGCGTTGGGCTCGCCCTGCACCAATCCGAAGCCATTGGCCGTGCCGGGAACCGCGGCAAAATCGTCCATTTCGTTGTTCAGCAAGAACCCGCCACCTTTGACGGTGACCCCGGAGCCGAACCACCAATTGATGGTGGTGGTGAGGGCCACGGCATTGCCGTCGGCGTCGACCACGGAAAAGTGCGTCGTGTGCGGCCCGTTGCCCGAAGAGGGCCCGGCCACCACTTGGCTCGACGGGGTCGCGCGGTCGGGCAAGATGCCCTTTCGCTGCTCGGTGGCCCAAGCGTCCGAGAGCAGCTCGGACACGGGCAATTTCACGAAATCCGGGTCCCCGAGCTTGGCATTTCGCGCGGCATACGATCGGCGCATGGCCTCGAAGACGAAGTGCAGCTCTTCGGGAGATTGGAATCCCATCTTGGCGAGGTCGTAGCCCTCCAGAATGTGGAGGATCATGGCCAAGGTCACGCCCCCCGAAGAGGGAGGCGGCATGGAGACGATCTTGTTCCCCCGGTACGAGACCTCGATGGGCGTGCGCCACTTGGCCTTGTACGCGCCGAGGTCTTTGGCGGTGACGAGCCCGCCGTCCGCCTTCATTTGCGCGACGATGGCCTGCGCGGTCGGCCCCTCGTAAAAGCCCTTCTCGCCCTTCTGGGCGATGCGCTCGAGCGTGGCGCCGAGCTCCGGATTCTTGAAGGTCGAGCCGAGCGCCGGGGTCTTGCCGTCCGGGAAAAAGAGCGCCGCGGAGACCGCGTGCTTCTTCAGGCGCTCGCCGCCGTGCTCGAGCGTATCCACGAAGGCGGCATCGACGACGAACCCGTCCTTCGCCAACGCGATGGCGGGCGCGACCAACTGGGCCCAGGTGAGCTTCTTCGATCCCAGGGTTTTGTAGAGCTCGGCGAGCCCGGCCACCGCCCCCGGGACACCGACCGACTTGATGCCTTCACCCGAGTCTTTGGTCGGCTTGCCGTTCGCGTCGAGGTACATGTCGCGCTTGGCCGCGCCGGGCGCGGTCTCGCGAAAATCGAGCGCGCGGACGCCGCTCGAGAACTTGGTCACCGCGAAGCCTCCGCCTCCCAGGTTGCCCGCGGTCGGGTAGGTCACGGCGAGCGCGAACGCGGTGGCGATGGCCGCGTCGGCCGCATTTCCGCCCTTCGCGAGCACGTCTTTGCCGACTTGGCTGGCGAGGGCGTTGTCCGTCACCACCATCCCGCGCGCGCTCTTCACCGTGACCGGCGTGGCATAGGGCCAAACGGGCTTCACGGGTGCGGCGCTCGCGTCCGAGGCATCGGCTGCGGCCGCGTCTTTCGTCACCACGAGCGCCGCATCCGGCTCTCGACCGACGCCGTTCGTCGGAGGAGGAAGCACCTCGGGGGCCGGGCTACACGCCCCGATCAGCAAGGTCACGAGGAGCGGCAGGGCGGACGAAACGGAAGGTCGGACGCGCATGGCGCGGACCTTAGCAGCCCTTTCCGGCTCGCGTGGACTCCCATCTTCCGGGCGTTCGAGGCTCCTCGCCGTGCATCGCTCGAGGTTCGTGGCGCACGAGGACTCGAGCCTCCGCCTCGAGCGTTCGAGGGACGCCGAGCCTCGTCGAACCATTCTTTCCAACCGCGACTCTTTCGCGCAGCCTGTCCGCTGCGAGGGCTTTCGTTCATGAGCATGTCGTCGTCGTTCGTTCGTGGATCGTGGGTCCTGCTTCTCGCGTCGGCCTCGTTCGCGTGTCTCGTGCCCGGCTGCCGCAAAAACGAGCCGTCCGCGACCGTCACGCGCGACGCGCAGGCCGAGACGAACGACGGGGGCACGACCGACGAAGCCCACGCCGAAGTCTCCGCCGAAGATGCCGGGGCACGCGCGCGCCCGGTTTGGACGGCCAAGCTCGCGAGCGAGGACGACTTTCTGCACTACTCGAAGGAGGTCGGCGGCGAGCGCTTCACCAAGCTGGTGATCGACCTCGCGACCTCGGCCACTTACTACGTGGACGCCGAGCTCTACCCGATGCACAAAGACTTCGTCTTCGGCGAGCTCCTGAAGACCCCGAGGACCAAAGAGGCCGAGCGGCTCTTCGACCGCAACTACGGCAAAGACAAGCCGAGCTTCTTGCTCTGCTACCTCGTGCACCACCTCGGACCGGACGTGTGGTCGCTCGGGTTCTGGGACGGCGATAAGGCCACCGCCGCCCACGTGCGCCTCGCCTACGCGCGCATGAAGGACACGTTTTACCTCGCCTCGAAGGTGAAGTTCCGACCGAGCTCGAACGACCAGGAAGCCGTGGCGGCCGAGGTGCGAGAAATCCCCCAGATCACGAACGATGCACTCTACAAGAGTGCGGGGTACCAGCCCTTCCACAAGGGCGGCGCCACCGGCAAGCTGCGCATCGTGCCCAAAGGGGCTCGGTACGAGGACCTCCTCTTCGACCGCGACGAGATCGTGATTTTGCCCGAGCCCCTCACGGACATCACCAAGGTGGCGGGGATCGTCTCCGAGACGCTGTCGACGCCGCTCGCCCACGTCAATCTGCGAGCCGCCGCGTGGGATATTCCCAACGTGGGATTGAAGAATGCGGCCAAGACCTACGCGGCCTTGGACGGCCGCATGGTGCGCTTCGAGGCCGGAGCGACCAGCGCGACCCTCCGTGCCGCCACCGAAAAGGAGATCGCGGAGGCCAAGAAGGCGAGCGCGACGGCTCGATCGCACGCCGTGGTGGTGCCGGCCGCGGACCTCGCCAGAACCGAGCTCGGATCGCTCGACGGTCTGCATGCGCGTGACGTGACCGCGTACGGTGCGAAGACCGCGAACCTCGGGGAGATCGTGAGCGCCAAGCTTCCCGGCGTGGCGGTTCCGGCGGGGTTCGGCATCCCCATCGCGCACTACGCCTCGCACCTCGCGCGGGCCGGTCTCGATGCGCGCGTGCACGCGATGCTGGCCGATCCCGAGTTTCGAAAGAGCCCCGAGCGCCGCAAGACCGAGCTCGAGAAGCTGCGCACGGCCATCCGAGACGCCCCGCTCGACCCGACCTTCGTTCGGAGCCTCGAGGATGCCCTGGGTCGCCTCGCCAAGCAGGACCGCGACGGCCGCAGTGGGCGCGACGGAGGCGCGGACGCGGGCACGCCGTCGGCCGAGGGTCCGGCGGACGCCTCCGCTCCCGAGCCGTCCGGCGTGTTCGTGCGAAGCTCCACCAACGCCGAAGATCTGCCCGGATTTTCGGGCGCAGGACTCTACGACACCGTCCCCAATGTGCGCGGTTCGGAGGCCATCGGTCGCGCCGTCAAACAGGTATGGGCCAGCGTCTGGAACCTGGCCGCGTACGAAGAGCGCGAGCTCTACGGCATCGACCACGAGCACGTGTACGGCGCGGTCCTCGTGCAGATCGGCGTGGACGCCACCGCGGCCGGCGTGCTCGTGACGGCCCACCCGACCGACCCCACCGACACGCGCACCTTCACGCTCAACGCGAAGAGCGGCCTCGGCATCCGGGTGGTCGACGGCAAGAAGGTCCCGGAGATCGTGCTCTTCAACACGTACAACCGAGGATTGCGCGTCGTCTCGCGCTCGGACGAGGACACGCGCCTCGTCTTCCGCGCCGATGGCGGCGTGCAAGAGGTGCCGAACCTCGAGAAGGGCGCCCCCGTGCTGACCGACAAGCGCGTCGCTCGCATCTCCGATGCTGCCGCCAAGGTGCAGACCCTCTTTCCGAAGGATCGCCCGCTCGACATCGAGTGGGTCCTGCGCCGAGAAGAGGTGTTCATCGTGCAGTCTCGGCCCTTCATGGGCGGACCGGCCGCCGGTCCTCGCAACGCCCCGTGACCCGAAGGGTGAAGGAGGCATTCGTCGCCGGGCCGACCGGGGAGCGTGAACGAACCGAACGGTCGCGCCGTTGGTAGTCGGACGCGAGTAGCGCGGGAGGCCGAGGCGTGCATCGAGGCGTTTCTGGCGGGAGGCCGCCAAGGCCTTGACGGGATCGTCAACGGCTTGATGAAAAAGCGCCGATTCCCGGGCAAAAAGGCCGATTTTCAGCCCGCCAAAGGTTCGGCACGTCGTCTGCAATGACGGTGGGCATGACGAGCCCGAGCGTCCCTCCCCAAAGCTGCCTCGACACCATGTTCCTCCCCGAGCTCACCCGCGGCGCGGTCGCCGAGCTCTGCGCGAAGACCGCGCGGACGTTCCTGGACGAGTCGGCCGGCTGGGGACGCACGCAGCTCGCCATGTGGCTGCTCGGCGCCTACGCGAGCCTCACCCACTACTCCACCATGGGCGGGGCCGCCGATCCCAGCCTGCCCCACCCCATCACCCTGCTCGACGAGCTCGACGAAGAGACGATCGAGCGCACCATGGCCGACGCCCGCGCTTCGCTCGAGCGTACGCTGGAGCGCATGGACTCGCGCACCGGAGCGGCCGGCTTCGCGCTGGTGGTGTGCTCGCGCGGCTTCGTGGCGCGCTTCGTCGACGCGAACGGCGCCGTGGGCTGGCTCCCGACCAACTACGCGCAGCACCTCGGAGACCGCGTGCTGTCGCTCTTCGTGGCCGCGTACCTCTCGCGCTCGGAGGACTCGACGTCGCGTCGCACCTTCCGCGCCGTGAGGCGTGTGGGACCGGCCGATCGCACGGTCGAGGACGACGACGACACGGTGGTCGCGCTGAAATCCCTGGTTCCGCCGCGCCAATCCGAAGCGGCCTGAGATTCCCCGAGCCCACGAGCCGAGCGGCCGAGGGCGCAGAAAAGACGAACGATGCGACGTGGACAGCGCGCCCCGGCAAGGGGTCGGTGCGCGAGTGGACCGATTCGGCCGAACGACGCGGGCCGAGGGTTTGACGAAGTCGAACGAGGAATAGGTGCTCCATGACGACGGCGAAGACGAAAGCGAAACCGAAGGCGATGAAAGCGCCCATGCCGGTGCCGGAGCCCGAAGCGACCCCGGTCGCCTC
Organism: Polyangiaceae bacterium; assembly: GCA_965225775.1. GTDB lineage: Bacteria > Myxococcota_A > Polyangia > Polyangiales > Polyangiaceae > JAAFHV01. Next base: position 2,709,707 of record OZ245328.1, read on the forward strand.
GAACGACACCATGACCGTGGCCCAAGCCATGTCCGGGGAGACCCCGGCCGAGCGTAAGGTCCGCCTGGTGATGGAGTCGATGGCGCTCATGGGACCCGACCTCACCGCGTACATGCGGCGAGAGGGCCTCGCGAAGAAGGACATGAACCGTCTCCGCGACGAGGTGAAGAACGCCGCCCTCGCCGGGCTCTCGCAACCCAAGAGCGCGAAGGGCAAGCCGAGCGACGAGCAGGCCCGCATCAAGACCCTGGAAAATACGCTGAAGCGCAAAGAGGCGGCCCTCGCCGAGACCGTCGCGCTCCTGGTTCTCAGAAAAAAAGCCGTGGCCCTCTGGGGGGAAGAGGGCGCCGCGAAGTCGTCGAAGAGCGCAGCCGTACCCTGAAGCTGCTGGACGAGGCCGTCGCGAACGGCTGTCGTCTCCGAGTGTGCGCCGCCGAGCTAGGACTCGACCCCCGCACCATCCGACGTTGGAAGACGGAGGAGCAAGAGTCGCCCCAGGAGGCACGCCGAGCCTCCAAAAAGGCATCGACGACCAAAGCGAAGGCTGCGGCTCGCCCCAAGTCCGAAGCGAGCGCGATCGTCGCAACGAAGAGGGCCTCGAAGGAGACGCAGGAGATGCTCTCGCAAGCGCGGGAGACTCCGGCACCGGCCCCCCAAAAGGCCGCCGATCGCCACGCGACCGAAGAGGCGCTCGCCAATCTGCCTCCGCGCACGTCGCAGCACGACGTCTCGGCGGGCGGAGATTCTCCGGTCTACGGCATGCTCCAAGCCATGGCCCTCCTACAGCGCAATCGTGCCGCGCAGACCCTCGGGCAAGGCCGACCCGGAGCGATGTCACCCTCCAACCGAAGTGCGGGCGCGGAGCTCGGACGCGCGATGATGGCGACCCGCACGAACGATGCGCTCGCCATTCGCAAGCGCAAAGACGCCTGGGACCTCGCGCAATTGCCCAATGCCGTTCGTGGGACGCTGCAATTTCTCTACAACTTCATGGGTGTCTGGGGACGTCGCATCATGCGCGTCACGGCGCCGGCCCCGGAAAGTGTGGTGCGCCCCCGCTGAATCGACCTCCCTTCATGCTCCTCCTACCGAGGCCGGTGTGCATTCGCGCGCCGGCCTCGGGCCTTTCCATTGCCAGCGAGCATTGCACCAAGCCGCGCGCACCCTTCACCACATCATCGCCACTTCAATCGGGATTGTGGGCGGACCGAAGGCGCGGATAGGCTCGTCACATGCGCCGTGATTCCCTTCGTGCAAAGCTCGCTGTGCTCGCCGTGCTCGCCGCTTCGGCCACGGCGTTCGTCGCCCTCCGAAGCCCAACCCCGGACAAAGCGTCCGAATCCACGAAAAGGATCGAGCGCGCCGAGCCTGCGGCCAAGCCTCGGGACTTGCTCGGGCGCCTTTGGTTCGATCGCCTGCCCCAAAAGCGCACGGACGAAGTCACGGTGGCCCTCTTCTTCAGCGGGGGCATCGGCTTGTTCGAGTCGGGTTCGTCCTATCGCTTCACCTTCGAGCTGTTCGAGTTCGAGCGACGCGCGGCCGACCTCGACCTCGTGCTTTTGCACGACAAGAAGCGCGCTGAGGTGAAGTACACGGTCAAAGACTGCGACGAGAAGCCGCCCTTCGACCTCTGCCTCGAGCTCGACGGTGCCCCGCGCGGTCCGAAGAAGCTCTACGGATTCGCTTACGACGACGACGAGGCCGCCAGCATTCCGTGGGCGCGCGATTTGCGCGAGGCCGGGCGCGCCATGACGCGCGGCAAGTAGGCCCCACCGAAAGCGGCACGAAAGCTCACGACCCGCGGAAACGCACGGATTCGCGAGAAATTCGTTCCGATGGGCGCCCTCGGCCCGCTACCCTCGAGAGACTCCCCTTGGATTCCGGAACCGTCGTCTCCGAGCGCTTCCGCATCGAGCACCGCGCGAGCATCGGCGGAACCGCGAAGGTGTACCGCGCCACAGATTTGCGTGACGGTCAGGCCGTCGCCCTCAAGGTCCTCTACGGCGAGATCGCCGACGATCAGAGCGAGCGCCTCGAGCGCGAAGCCGAGCTGCTCGAAGAGCTCTCGCATCCCGGCATCGTCAAGTACGTCTCGCACGGGGAGCTCTCCACGGGCACCTCGTACCTGGCGATGGAGTGGGTCGAAGGCGAGACGGTCGGCAAGCGGCTCAACCGGACCGGCCTCACCATGCGCGAGAGCGTCGACCTCGTACGCAAGATCGCCGAGATTTTGGCGTACGCGCACGCGCGAGGTGTGGTCCACCGGGACATCAAACCCGCCAACCTCATCCTGCGCGACTCGGACCTCGACAAGGTCGTGGTGATCGACTTCGGCATCGCCAAAGGCGTCGCGGGTGTCTCCTCGATCACGCAGATGGGCGCCGTGCTCGGCACGCTCGGCTACATGGCGCCCGAGCAAGCGCGCGGAGTCGGCAAGATGGATGCGCGCACCGACGTGTTCGCGCTCGGCGCGCTCCTCTACAAGTGCCTTACCGGCGTGCCGCCGTTCGACGCCGACGATCCCATCGCCGTATTGGGAAAGCTCCTTTACCAAAAGGCACCGCGCCTCAAGGACGCTCGCTCCGACGTGCCACAAGAGCTCGACGACCTCGTGGCGCGCATGCTCTCGCAATCGCCCGACGATCGCCCGGCCGACGCTGGCGTGGTCGCGGCGGAGCTCGCCGTGCTCGGCGCCGTAGAAGCCGGCACCACCATCGTCGGCGTGACGTCCAAAATCGAGGCACTGATGCACGGCGAGCAGCGCCTGGTCAGCCTCATCGCAGTAGCCGCTCCGGGGGGCGCCGAGGAGGAGCCCACCATCGTGGACGGCCAGTGGCAGGGCTTCAAGTCGATCGGCCGGCGCCTGCGCCTGGCGGTCGCACCGTACGGGGCGCAGCTCGAGACACTCCCCAACGGCATGATCGTGTCGACCCTGGCCGGCCGTGCGAGCGCCACGGATCAAGCGGTGCGCGCGGCACGATGCGCGTTCGCCATGCGCCTCGCGGCCCCACGCGTCCCGATGGTGTTGGTCACCGGGCGCGCCGTGCTCGACGATGGCCTGCCCATGGGCGACGCGGTCGACCGCGCCGTGGCCATGCTGCGAGAAGGAGGCCTCGAGATTCCCTCCACGGTGACCGCGACGGGCAACGCCCTGCCCGTGCGCATCGACGAGGTGACGGCGGGTCTTCTGGACGGACGCTTTCTCGTGAGGCGCGAGGTGGACGGGCTCTCGCTGGTGTCCGAGCGCAACACGCAAGATGCCGCGCGTATGCTGCTCGGACGCCCCACTCCGTGCGTCTCGCGCGAGCGCGAGCTCATCGAGATCGAGAGCGTCTTCGCCGAGTGCGTCTCGGACGAAGTGGCCCGCGCGGTGGTGGTGAAAGGCGCGGCCGGTATCGGAAAATCCCGCGTACGGTACGAGATCATTCGCGCCATCAAGGGTCGCACCGAGGCGGTCGAGGTGTGGCTCGCGGCGGGCGATCCCATGCGAGCGCGCTCGTCGTTCGGCATGATCGCCCAGATGGTTCGAGGCGCCGCCGGAGTGCTCGACGGCGAGCCTCCGAGCGTCCAAAAGGAGAAGATTCGCGCACGCGTCGGCCGCCACGTACCTCGCAGCCAGGTCGCGCGCGTCGCGCAGTTTTTGGCCGAGCTCATCGGCGCGAGCAACGAAGCCGGAGAAGACGTGCAGCTCCGTGCGGCTCGCGGCGACGCGCAGCTCATGGGCGACCAGATCACGCGCGCCTGGGAGGACTTTCTCTCGGCCGAGGCGCGCGAACGCCCCGTGGTGCTCGTCCTCGAAGATCTGCACTGGGGCGACCTGCCCAGCGTGAACCTCGTGGGCGCGAGCCTGCGCATGCGCGATAGGCCGGTGTTCACTCTCGCCCTCGCGCGCCACGAGATCGACAAGGTCTTCCCGAACCTCTGGGGCGAGCACGCGCCGCGCACGGTCGTCCTCACCGAGCTGTCGCGCAAAGCGAGCGAAAAGCTCGTGCGGCAGGTGCTGGGCGACCTCGCGGACGATCCGACCGTCAGTCGTATCGTCGCCACCGCGGGCGGCAATGCGTTCTACCTCGAAGAGCTCATTCGTAGCGTCGCCGAGGGGCACGGCGACAAGCTCCCCGAGACGGTCATCGCCATGTCGCAAGGGCGCATCGAAGCGCTCGAACCGGAAGCGCGTCGCGTGCTTCGCGCGGCGAGCGTGTTCGGCAAGACGTTCTGGACGGGCTCGGTCGTCTCCCTCTTCGACGCCGACGTGCAGAGCGCGGGTGTGGGAGCATGGCTCGACGAGCTCGGCTCACGCGAGATCCTCACGCGCCACGACGTGAGCCGCTTCCGCGGCGAGCAAGAGTGGAGCTTCCGCCACGGCCTGCTCGCCGAAGCGGCCTACGGCATGCTCACCGAGAAGGACAAGCGCACCGCTCACCAGCGCGCGGGCGAGTGGCTCGAGGCCATGGGCGAGAGCGATCCCGTGGCCCTCGCCTCGCATTTCCAAGCAGGCGGCGAGCCCAAACGCGCGGTGGTCTTCTGGCGTCGCGCGGCCGCGCAGGCCCTCGAAGGCAGCGACCTCGAGGCGGTGATTCACTACGCGGAGCAAGGCATCGCGTGCGGCGCCGAGGGCGAAGTTCGGGGACGGCTGCTCTTGCGAAAGGCCGAAGCGCGAAGGTGGCGCGGCGAATACGCGGAGGCCGAGCGCCATGCGCGAGAAGCCATGGCCCTGCTCGGACGGACCTCGACACGTCATTTTCGCGCGCTCGCAGAGGCCGTCGAAGCCGCGTCCGCGCTGGGCGACGAACCTCGTTTGCGCGAGCTGGTCACGCTGCTCTCGCAGCGCAGCCAGAACGGCGTCGGTACGGTCGCGCACCTGGTCGCGCTGTGCCGTGCGGCGGTCGCGCTCCTGCGAAACGGCGACTACAAGTCCGCGGACGGCCTGCTCGCCTACGTGGACGAAGCGTCCCACGATCTCACCGCGTCCGATCCGAACGCCTCGGGAACGGTCCACGCCACGCGCGGCTACCGTGCCCTCGTGCACGGCGACTCGGCGCTCGCGCTCTCCCTCTACGACGCGACCATCGCGCGCTTCGAGGAGGCGGGAAACGCGCGAGGTGCGGCCAGAACGCTGGTCGACTCGAGCGCCGTCTGCATCGAGATCGGTGCCTGGGAAGACGCGGAGCGACAGCTACGACAGGCCCTCCTGTCGTCCGAGCGTTCGGGCTCGCGGCGGTGACAGCAGGCGCAAGGCACGTGCTCGGCCTGGCGCTCGCCAAGGTCGGTCGTTACGACGAGGCCATCGCCGAAGAATCGGCCGCGATTCGCGCATTTTCGGCCCAAGGAGACCGCCGAATGGAAGGGGCGTCTCGCGTGTATTGCGCACGCATCTGGCAGGCAGCGTCTCGGCACGGTGAAGCGGAGCTCGAGGCCCGCCGCGCGCTTCAAGTCGCCCGAGGCGCGCCGCACGTCAACGTCTACGCCCTCGCCGTATTGGCCAAGTCGTTACTCGAAGCGGGCGACGTGGAAGAAGCGCGTGAGCCCATCGACGAGGCCATGCTCGAGCTCGACGGGTTGGGCGGCATCGAGGCCGGAGAGAGCTTCGTTCGACTCACCTACGCCGAGGCCCTCCGCGCGAGCGGTGACGGACCTCGCGCACGACGCGCGATCCTCGGGGCGCGGGCCCGCATCCTGTCCCGCGCCGAGCTCATCAGCTCTCCCTCGTGGCGCCAGAGCTTCCTCGAGCGCGTCGACGAGAACGCACGCACCTTCGAGCTGGCGAGTCTCTGGGAGAACGAGTAGCCCGAACCGCCCGGGGCGTTGCCCCACGCGCTCGGGTGAGGGGACGGCTCACGCGCTCGTGGTCAGGGAGCGCGACCTTCGCTCTGCGCCAAGAGCTTCGCGAAGAGCCCGTCGGCGCGCTCGCGCGAGTCTTCTTCTTCGCGACGCGTCTCGGAGTCGGTCGCGTACTCGGGAGAGGCCTTCAAGAGGTCCGCGTACACGCGCAGGCTGCGGGCGAGCTCCACGTCGTTGCCGATGTCCTCGAACATCCAGATGGCCTGGAGCAAGTGCCCACGCGCGGCGACGAGCTCGTCTCCACCGGCCGACGCCGCGGCCATCACTTCCCCGAGCGAGCGCAGCGCCACGCCGAGTTGTACGCGGCTCTGCACCTCGCGGAACAGCTCGACAGCCTTGGCGATGGCCTCGCGGGCCTTCGTGTACTCGCGTTGCGCGAGGTAGGCCTTGCCGAGCCCACGCACCGCCTCGGCGAACCCGAGCTTGTCGCCCAGCTCCTCGGCGATCTCGACCGCCTCTTTGAGGTACGGGATGGCCTTCTCGGGCGAGCCGAGCCGGGTCTCGGTCTCGCCGAGGTTCGTGAGCACGAGCGCGATACGGTTGCGGTCGCCGGTCTCTTTGGCAACCTCGTACGCCTCGAGGAAGAGCGTGCGCGCGCGCACGTCGTCGCGCTGGTCTTGCGCCACCGTGCCCAGGTTGTTGAGCGAGATGGTCACGCCCACGAGGTCGCCGATCTCGCGACGAATGCGCAGCGCCTGTTCGAATGAGTCGAGAGCGAGCTGGAACTTCCCGGAGTCTTGGTAGACGAGACCGAGGTTGTTCAAGCTGAGCGCGATGCTGCGACGATCACCGAGCCTGCGCCGCGCCGCGAGCGCCTTCTTGGTGGACTCGAGCGCTGCGGCGTAGTCGCCGCGGAGCCACGAGAGCTTGCCGATGTCGTCGATGGTGCTGGCGATGCCGCGTTCGTCGCCGGCGCTCTCGAAGAGCGCGAGCGAGGCGTCGAGGTGCTTACCCGCTTCGTCGAGGCGTCCCGTGTCCCGGTAGAGCCGTCCGATGCGGCTGTGCGCCGCGCCACCCTTTCCGCGCAGATCGAGGCGGAAGGCGCGCCCGAGCATGGATCGGAACGCTTCGAGGGCCTCGTCGTTCTTGCCGAGCACCTGGAGCACGTCGCCGAAGTGGTGGAGCGCGGTCACGTGGGCGTCTACGTCCATGTCGACCCCGGAGGCCACGAGGTCGAGGCCTTTGCGGTAGAGCTCGGCGGCCTTTCCGTTCGCGTAGCGCTCGCGAGCGATATCTGCAGCTTGCACGTAAGTGGCGGCAGCCTGCACGGGCAACCCGCCGAGCTCACGGTGCCGAGCGAGCATGCCCATGTACTCTTCGTGCGAACGCACGGACTCCTTGAACGAGAGCCAATCGGCGATGGCCTTGTGGTAGCGGCGGGCCTCGTTGCGAGGCACGAGCTTGAGCAGCGCCTCACGCTCCAGGTTGTGCTTGAAGACGAGCTCTTGGTCGTCGGAGAACGTGCTGTCCGGAAGGCGGAGCACGTAGTCGCGATCGCAGAGCTCTTTCAACGTCGCGCCGATTTCTGCGAGGTCCTCTCCGTCGACCGCCGGCCAAACCTCGGGGCACTTCGCCTCGACCCGAGCGATCGCGAGCAGTCCCCCGCGCCAGAACACTCCGCCCATGGTGGCCGCTTGTTCGAGCAGCGTGCGCTCTTTGGGGGAGAGCGAGGCGATGCGCGCCGCGATGGCGTCTTCCACGGTGAGCGGGAGGCGAACGTCGGCGAGCTTGTCGAGGTGCACGAGCCAGCGCTCGTTCTCGGCGAAGCCGTCTTCGACCTCGAGCACGCCGATGTCCTTGAAGATGCGCACCATCTGCTCGAGAAGCTGAGGGTTCCCGCCCGCGAGCGTGGCCGCGGCGTCGACCAGATCTTCGACCGCCTCTTTGTCTTCGCAGGGAGAAAGCAGGGCTTCCATCACCGCGGCCGCATGCCCTTCGGAAAGCGGAGCGAGCTCGAGCAGGGCGTGTTTGGCGCCTCCCAAGCCGCGGAAATCGTCGCGTCGGGCGAACAGCTCCGGCCGGCCGAGACAGACCACCAGCACGGGCGCGTCGAGCGAGTCGACCAGGTACGAGAGCAGGTCGAGCGAGTCGTCGTCGGCCAGGTGCAGGTCGTCGAAGACGAGTACGAGTGGACCTTCGCTGGCCTCTTCGCCGCGCTTGGCGTCGAGCTCGAGAAAGCGCTTGAGGACGGCGCGACGCAGGTGGCGCATCTGGACCGGCTCGGCGCGCACCGCCTCCACGAGCGGCGAGTCCTGGAAGCGAAGCTCGAGCAACTCGCCCAGGAAGATGCACACGTCGTTCACTTTGCGATCGAGCAGCACGTCCGCGACCTCGGAGCGCATGCGCTCTTTGGCCTCGTCCGCCACCATGCCTTCGACCACACCGAAGCGCGCGCGAAGGATGCGAGCGAACACGCCGAACGCCGCGCCCCCTTCGGTGGCGGCCCCACGGAAGACACGCGGGAGCGTGCCGTCCCTGTGCGGGCGCGAGAGAAAGTCGCGCACCAGTCGGGTTTTGCCGACACCCGGCGCGCCGATCACCGTGAAGATGCGTTTCTCTTTTTTGTCGCGAACGACCGAGAGAGCCGACTCGAGCTCCCGCAGCTCGACCGTGCGGCCCACGAGAGGTGAACGGCGCTCGATCCCGAATCCACCGGAAAAACTCATCGCTCGCGGAGCATAGCCCAGTCGTCCGACCGATCGCGTCGAGATCCGCCGCCGTCCTCGCCGGAAGTGTCGTCGTCCCACGGGTCTACACGTGTCCTAACGCGTCTCGCGACCCAACCTCGTGGTATAGTCGCGGACATGGCTTCCTCTTCCCCGCGCGCGCCTCGCGTTCGCGTCCGCGCCATGAAGGTCCTCGCCCTCTTCGGCTTCGCCTTCCTCGCCGCGCGCGGCCCCACCGGTTGCAGCACGGGCGACGTCAAAGACGCGAGCGACGCCAAGCCGCAGTTCGAGTGCCAAAAGGATCCGTTCATCTTTTGCCAGCCGGTCGCCACCGGAGCGACCGGCTGCGTGGGTGATCCCGGCTCGGCAGACGCGTTCCTCAAGCGCCTCCCGGCGGACAAAGCCTACCCCGAGGGCTGCCTCGCGAACTTCGTCACGCCCGACCCCAAGGTCGAAGAGGTATGCGGCCTCGAAGCCATCTGCTCGTGCACCCGAGTGGACGATTCGGCAGTCGACGCCGCCGTCCCGACCGACGCGTCGAGCAACGACGCCTCGATCGCGGACGCAGAGTCCGACGCGACCGCCGACGCCGAGTCCGACGCTGCCGCGCCCGTCCCGGTTCCGCCCGCCCCGGTCGATGCCGGCCCCCAAAAGCCCGCGCGCTACGTATGGTCTTGTCGCTGACGGACGGACGGGAGCGCGCTTCCGCGAGAAGCTCCTGACGTCGCGAAGCTCCTGACGTCGCGGGCTCAGTTGCCGTCGACGTCGTCCATCGGAGCCGGAATCACCACCGAGTCGAGACCGGGCACCAGAGGCCCGAGCTTGGGAACCGAGGTCTCGTCTTCAGCCTTCTCGCTCTTTTTGGGCTCGGCCTTCGGCGGAGCTTTGGTGGGCGTGGGCTTGTCCGCTTCACGACGCTCCTCGTGCTTGGGCGCCTCGTGCTTCGGGGGCTCGTGTTTGGCCGGCGCATCGCGACCGTGATCGCGACCGTGCGCCGGCGCCGCGTGCGCGGTCTTTTTGCCCGTGGTCGCCGCAGCACCGTTCTTTCCGGGCTTTCCGTGCGCCACCTTGTGGAGCGCGGGGTTCTCCACGCACCCGTCGGAGTGCGGAGGACACGAGATTCGCACGTGGAAGTGATCGTCGTGCGGCAGAGCGCCCTTTGGCTGGGTCATGACCTCGGCGGCACGCGCGCGGAGCGCCTCGCGGACGTTCATGCGCTGCGCGTAAGCGAGCAGTCGCTCACGGAGCGGGAGCGCCACGAAGATATGCGAGACACGCGCCTCCGCGTCGGTCAACAGCGCCTCCACGAGCGCCCAGTTCTTGGCGTCGTCGAAGTGCGCGCCCGGCCAGGCCCTGGCTTTGCCGTCGCCGTTGAAGGCCACGAAGGTCGGCGCGTAGAGCGGCTTTCCAGCCGTGGATTTCACGTAAAAGCCGAGGTCGGCGTCGCGTCCGCTCTCGTGCGAAGCGTGGCGATCGATCTCACCTCCGGTGCGGTGGGACAGGTGCCCGACCGAAAGCACCGCGTCGGGGAACTGGTGCTTCACACGCTTCGAGGCACGATCGACCAGGTGCACGAGGTAGCGTGTCCCGTAGCGCGCATCGCCCGCCGCGTAGACCGGCGTGATGCGGAGCGCGGGACCTTCGTCGAGCTTCACGCCGTCGACCAAGTGCCCCTCGGTGGGCGTGCCCACGCTACGTCCGGCCGGCTCGCGCTCCACCCGGGCCGTCTTGGCGCCCGCAGGTCCTTTCTTCGCGGGTCCGGCGGCGAGCGCGCGATCCGCGAACGAGACGAGGGCCAGGAACGCGAGGGCTACGGGGGCGATCGTTTGGCGGCGCAAAGCCACTCGAAAGCACCACGCCGAGGCGTTTCGGGCCAACTTTCGTCGCGCAAAATTCGCGGGGGAAGCAGGCGCCTGCCCTGCGAGCCTCGATTCCCCTCGATTTCACGGGTAGGCACCGCATCGGAGCTTCTCGAAGAAATTGCCCGGCGCGATTGAAAATCACGGCCGCTGATTTAGTGTGCGCCGCAACATTTTGAGGAGGCAGCGTTGGACAAGGTCATGAAATCCGCCCTCGAGGCGTGCAAGGACATCCCGTCCGGGATCACGTTGCTCGCCGGAGGCTTCGGTTTGTGCGGAATCCCCGAAAACTCGATCCGCGCGCTGCGCGAGCTCGGCCCCACCGGGCTCACGGTGGTGTCGAACAACTGCGGCGTCGACGACTTCGGTCTCGGCATCTTGCTGCGCAACAAACAGATCGTGAAAATGATCTCGAGCTACGTCGGCGAGAACAAGGAGTTCGAGCGTCAGTACCTCTCCGGTGAGCTCGAGGTCGAGCTCGTCCCGCAAGGCACGCTCGCCGAGCGCATTCGCGCTGGCGGCGCCGGCATTCCGGCCTTCTTCACCCCGACCGGCGCCGGCACGGCCGTGAGCGACGGTGGCCTGCCGCTCAAGTACGGCGAGGGCGGCAAGGTGGTGAAGTACAGCCCGAAGAAGGAAACGCGCGACTTCGACGGCAAGCTCCACGTGCTCGAGCCCGCCATCCGCGGCGACGTGGCCATCGTGAAGGCGTGGAAGGGCGACCGCTTCGGAAACCTCGTCTACCGCCACACCGCCATGAACTTCAATCCGATGATGGCCATGGCCGCCAAGGTCACCATCGCCGAGGTCGAAGAGATCGTGGAGGTCGGCTCGCTCGACCCCAACCACGTGCACACCCCGGGCATCTACGTGTCGCGCATCTACAAGGGCGAAGGCTTCGAGAAGCGCATCGAGCGAAGGACGGTGACGAAATGAGCGCTCAAGGACTCTCCCGCGAGCAGGTGGCGAAGCGCGCCGCCCAAGAGCTCCGCGACGGCTACTACGTGAACCTCGGCATCGGCATGCCGACCCTGGTCGCCAACTACATCCCCAAGGGCATCGAGGTCGTGCTCCAGAGCGAGAACGGTCTGCTCGGCATCGGTCCTTACCCGAAGGAGAGCGAGGTCGACGCCGACCTCATCAACGCGGGCAAAGAGACGGTCACCATGCTCCAGGGCTCGGCCATCTTCTCGAGCTCGCAGAGCTTCGAGATGATCCGCGGCGGTCACATCGACCTCGCCATCCTGGGCGCCATGCAGGTCTCCGAGCGCGGCGACCTCGCCAACTGGATGATCCCCGGCAAGATGGTGAAGGGCATGGGCGGCGCCATGGACCTCGTCGCGGCCGCGCGTCGCGTGGTGGTCATCATGGAGCACGCCGCGAAAGACGGCGCGCCCAAGATCCTGAAGGAGTGCAACTTGCCGCTCACCGGGCGTCGCGTGGTCCACCGCATCATCACCGAGCTTGCCACCATCGACGTGACGTCCGAAGGCCTCGTTCTGCGCGAAGTGGCCCCGGGCCTCTCCGCCAAAGACGTGCAAGAGCGCACCGAGCCCACGCTCAAGGTGCCTGCCGATCTCGCCACCATGCGCTTCGACTGACACACGCCGACGCGTACGACGATCGTGAACGAGAGTCCGGGCCCGCGGGTCCGGACTTTTTTTTCGCGAGCGCCGAAAATGCGCGCCGGGGAAGGAGCGATCCAGGGCGTGCGTAAGTGTCGATATCCCCATCGGTTCATGTGGATCCCGAGGGGACCGGATCGAAAATGCACCAGTTTCCTTCGAAGAAAACGCCAATTTTCGGGAGCAACGCGCCTTCTCGATGCTACCTCTACGGTATGCGCACTTCGCTCTTGGCTCTCGTGACGACCGCCTCTCTCGCCCTCTGTGCCACGGCTCTCGGCTGCAGCAGCTCCGAGACCCGGACCGAGTTCGAAGACGGTGGAACGGGATCCGGCACCGGTACCGGAACGGGCACCGGCACGGGCGGAGAGAACCCGTTCAACTTCGGCGACTCCGGCACCCAAGCCGACGCAGCCGAGTCGAACGAATGTCGTCAGATGGACATCGTCTTCGTGGTCGACAACTCCGGCTCGATGGCCCAAGAGCAGACCAACCTGAAGGCGAACTTCCCCAAGTTCGTCGACGTGCTCAACGCCTACAAGACCAAAAGCGGCGCGCCGCTCGACTACCGCCTCGCCGTCACCAGCACCGACGTGACCTCGGGCCTCAAGGGTGCCTTCGCGACGGGCGGCAGTATCAGCCGAGCCTGGCTCGAGCGCACGGACGCGAACCTCACCACTGTGTTCACCGACCGCGCGTCGCTCGGCACGCAAGGCAGCAGCATCGAGTGCGGCCTCGAGGCCCTCAAGCTCGGCATCAACTCGCCGGTCAACAAGGGATTCGTCCGTAAAGACGCGCTCTTCGGCTTCGTGATCCTCACCGACGAGGACGAGGGCGGACTCGAAAACCAGCCCAAGGGCACGAGCGAGAGCTACCTGACCGCCTTCGACAACCTGAAGGAGCAGCGCGCGCGCTGGGCCGGCGCGGTCATCGCCGGGGAGAAGCAGTGCAACTCGGCCGGCTTCGGCAGCGCGGGAGAAGCCGTGCGCCTCAAGGACTTCATCAGCAAGGCCGGCAAGAACGGCGTATTTTCGTCGATCTGCGAAGGCGACCTCACCAAGGGTCTCTCGCAGGCGCTCGCCACCTTCGACGCCGCCTGCCGCAACTTCCCGCCCGCGACGAAGTAGACCTTCGAGCGCACGGTGGCGATCGGGAAGGCCGAACGAGACATCGTCCGGCCTTTTCCCATTTTCGTTGGTAAAGATTGCGCTGCATGAGCGCGTCTTCTTCTGGTGGCACTCGTGATTCCGGTGAGGCGTTGCACGTCGTTCCCGCGACGGCGGACGACGTCGACACCATCGTGGAGCTCGTGCGCGAGCTGGCCCTCTTCGAGCGCGAGCCCGACGCGGTGGTCGCCACGCGAGAGGACTTCCTGCGCGACGGCTTCGGCCCTTCCCCGCTCTTCCACGTGCTGCTCGCGCGCCATGGGGGCGAGGTGGCCGGGTTCGCGTTCTACTTCTTCAAATACTCGACGTGGCGGGGGCGTCCGTCCTTGCACCTCGAAGATTTGTTCGTGCGAGAGGCCCACCGAAAGTACGGCATCGCCACGGCCTTGATGGCCGAGCTCGCCGCGACCGCACTCCGTGCACAGTGCACACGTTTCGAATGGCAGGTGCTCGATTGGAATCAGGGCGCCATCGACTTCTACGAACGCCTCGGCGCGGTGGTGCAGCGCGAGTGGCTGCCGGTGCGCGTGGACGGAGAGGCGCTCGTGGCCCTCGCGGCGAAAGCCGGTTCGCACCGCGCGAGCGAATGACGAGCGCCCGGCCTTTGTCATGCACCGATAGCGCTTTCATTTCGTGCAGTTAAGCTCCTCTCTTCGGCGCGATTGGGCCGAGGTCGGGCGCGCGCGCCGAGATCTCACGGGGCGACGAAATGCTCGGCCACGAGGCCTCGGCAGCGCACCTTCGTGGTATGTCCGTCGCGATGACGACGTGGCCAAAGAAGCCCGCGGGCGGGCTCGACGCGAGCGAAAAGCAGAGCTTCGGTAAGGGCGTATTCCGCAAGTGCGACGGCTGCGACGAGACCCTCGCCGCCGAGCGCTTCACCGAGAACCACGAGGTGTGCCCGCTCTGCGGCAAACATCACAAGCTCGCTGCCAAGGGCTTTCGTGAGCTCTTGCTCGACCACGGCAAGCTCGACGCGTGGGACGCCAACCTCGTCCCTGGCGACCCGCTCCAGTTCTCGGACGGAAAGGCCTACCCCGACCGCGTCGCGGCGTCGCAAAAGTCCACCCACTCGAAAGAGGGTATCGAGACCGGCCTCGGTCACCTGGGCGGCCGCCCGGTCGCCTACGGCGCTTTCGTGTTCGCATTCATGGGCGGCAGCATGGGCTCGGTGGTGGGCGAGAAGATCACGCGCCTCTTCGAGCGCGCCTGTGAAGAGAACCTCCCCGTCGTCCTTCTTCAGGCCTCGGGCGGCGCGCGGATGCAGGAAGGCATCCTGAGCCTCATGCAGATGGCCAAGTCCGTGGCCGCGCGCGAGCGACTCCGCGACAAGGGTCTCCCGTTCGTATCGGTGCTGCTCCACCCGACCACCGGCGGTGTGGCGGCGAGCTTCGCCTTCCTCGGTGACGTGAACATCGCCGAGCCGGGCGCGCTCATCGGGTTCGCTGGCCCGCGCGTGATCGAGAACACCATCCGTCAGAAGCTCCCCGAAGGCTTCCAGACCGCGGAATTCCTGCTCGACCACGGCATGGTGGACCGCATCACGAGCCGCCTGGACATGAAGCGCGAGATCGGCACCATCCTCGGGCACCTCGCCCCCTACACGCCTCCGCCCGTGCGCGTGCCTCCTCCGGCCAAGAGCTCGAGAAAGCTCGTCGGTCGCTCGCACTGAGCCACGTCCGGACGTGAGCACGACCATGTCGCTCGAATCGACTCCGCTCGCGGCGCGCCTCGCTGCCGCGCTCGGAGCGCTCTACGCGCGTGTTCCGCTCGGCATGCGCCTCGGGCTCCCTCCCATGCGCGAAGCGTGTGCGCGTGCGGGTCACCCGGAGCGGTCCTTCGAGTGCGTGCATATCGCAGGCACCAACGGCAAAGGCTCGGTCTCGGCGCTGGTGGAGAGCGCGGTCCGCGCCTCGGGGAAGCGCACGGGACTCTACACCTCCCCGCACCTCGCGCGCTTCGCCGAGCGCATCCGCATCGACGGTCGCCCGATCGACGACGACCGGCTCGTCGACGTGCTCGAACGTGCGCTCGTGATCGGCGCCGACCTCTCGTTCTTCGAGACCGCCACGCTGGCCGCGTTCCTCGCCTTCCGCGATGGCGGGGTCGAGCTCGCCGTGCTCGAGGTGGGCCTCGGCGGGCGACTCGACGCGACCAACGTGATCGAGCGGCCGCTCGTTTGTGCGGTGACGCGCATCGCACTCGACCACCAAGATCGCCTGGGGAACACCTGCGCGGAGATCGCGCGGGAAAAAGCGGGCATCGCCAAGCCCGAAGCTCCGCTCGTGGTGGGCCGAGTGGACGCCGACGTGCGCGCCGCCATCGAGGAGGTCGCGAAAGCGCACGGAGCCGAAGTCCGCGACGCCCACGAAACGCCCATGCCCGCCGAGCTCTCGGTCCGACTCGAAGGTCCGTATCAGCGCGAGAACGCGCAGGTCGCCTACGCGGTGCTCGACGTGCTCGGCCTCCGTTCGTTCGCAGCGAAGGGCTTCGCTACCGCCGAGTGGCCGGGTCGATTCGAGCGCGTACGCACGCCGGAGGGCGAGTTTCTGTTCGATGCCGCGCACAACCCGGACGGCGCCCAGGCGCTGGTCGAGGCCGTTCGCGCTGCCCGCGAGAGACCCGCGAGAGACCCGCTCTCGCTCCGCGATCGCCCGCTCGCACTCGTCTTCGGTGCGCTGGCCGACAAAGACCATCGAGGCTCGCTCGGCCTGCTCGCGCCCCTCACCGAAGCACGCTTCTACACCGAGCCGAAGGGCCGTGCGCCGGCCTCTCCCGAAGAGCTCACCCGCACCGCCGAGGGGATCGTGTGCACGTCGATCGACGACGCGCTCGCGAAGGCGCGAGCCGCGGTGGGCGTCGAGGGCCTCGTGCTCGTGTGCGGCTCCGTCTACCTGGTGGGCGAGGCACGCGCGAAGGTGCGCGGCGAGCCGATCGACCCGCCGGTCGCCCTCTGACGAGAGCCTCCGACGGGAGCAGGTTCGCGCGTACGGCCGCCGGTTTTCGGTGAAGCGAAAAGTGACCTCGGGTACTCTGCGAAGTGAATCCTTTCGCGCGTTCGGGAAGAGCGCGCGTCGCGAGGAGTACGAACGATGCCCAGTTTCGACGTGGTCTCCAAGCTTCAGTGGCACGAGGTCGAGAACGCGCTGAACCAAGCGCAAAAAGAGCTCTCCACGCGCTTCGATTTCAAGGACACCGAGACCACCGTGGAGCGCACCAAAGAGGGCATCCTGGTGAAGTCGTCCAGCGACGACCGCGTGAAAGCGGCACACGTGGTGCTCCAAGAGAAGCTCATCCGACGCAAGGTGAGCCTCAAGTACTTCGAGACCGGCGATATCGAGCCCACCGGCAAAGGCGGCGCGAAGATCCTGGTCACCGTCAAAGAGGGCATCGAGGCCGAGCCGGCCAAGAAGCTCGTCGCCGCCATCAAGGACGCGAAGCTCAAAGTCCAGGCGTCCATCCAAGACGCGCAGTTGCGCGTCACGGGGAAAAACAAGGACGATCTGCAGAAGGCCATCCAGCTCCTTCGCGGCGGCGACTTCGGCCTCGAGCTTCAATTCACGAACTTCCGCGATTGAACCGCGCGCCCACGAAGGGCATCGACGTTGCACAATCGGCGTCGCTCTCGTCGACGGATTCTCGCGTGGATCTCCGAACCGAGATTCACGTATCGTGAGCGCTCACGCGGCTTTCCGCCGCACGCCGGCAGCGAGCCGGAACGGGAGAAGCGGATATGGCACGGGCGAAGACGGAAGCGAAGAAGGCCTCGGCGAAGACCGAAGAGCGCAAATACTTCGGGACGGACGGCATTCGTGGTCTGGCCAACCAGGGCAACATCACGCCCGAGCTCGCGCTCCAGCTGGGCCGCGCCATCACCTTCGTGGCGGGGCGCGGCAAGCCGCACACGCCGCGCATCTTGATCGGCAAAGACACGCGGCTCTCCGGCTACATGATCGAACAGGCCATCGCCGCCGGCATCTGCAGCATGGGCGGCCGGGTCATTCTCTGCGGCCCCATTCCCACGCCGGCCGTCGCTCAGCTCACGAAGAGCATGCGCGCCGACGCGGGCATCGTCATCAGCGCGAGCCACAATCCCTACGCCGACAACGGCATCAAGGTCTTCGGAGCGGACGGCTTCAAGCTCCCGGACGAGACCGAGCTCGAGCTCGAGAAGCTCATCGACAACGAGAGCCTGCTCGGCAAGCGCCCCACCGGCCCCGGCATCGGTCGCGCCGAGAAGCTCGAAGACGCGCGCGGTCGCTACGTGGTCTTCGCCAAGGCCACCTTCCCGAGCGACATCTCGCTCGACGGCGTGCGCGTGGTGGTGGACGCGGCGCACGGCGCGGCTTACCGCGTAGCCCCCTTGGTCTTCTCCGAGCTCGGCGCGACGGTCACCGCCATCGGCGTGAAGCCCACCGGCGTGAACATCAACTTGAACGCGGGAGCGCTCCACCCGGACAACGTGCGCGCCGAGGTGGTCAAAAAGGGCGCCCACATGGGCATCGCCCTCGACGGCGACGCCGACCGCCTGATCGTGGTCGACGAAAAAGGACAGATCGTCGACGGCGACGTGGTCATGGCCATGTGCGCCCACAACATGCTCGCCGAGGGGGCGCTCAAGAAGAACACCCTGGTCGCCACGGTCATGTCGAACCTCGGCCTCGAGCGCGCCATGGAAAAGCGCGGCGGGAAGCTCGTGCGCACGCAGGTGGGCGATCGCTACGTGGTCGAAGCCATGCGAGCCGGCGGCTACAACGTGGGCGGCGAGCAGTCGGGCCATCTCATCTTCCTCGACCACGCCTCCACCGGTGACGGCATCGTCGCCGCGCTCCAGGTCTTGGCCATCACGGTGCGCTCGGGCAAACCGCTCTCGGAGCTCGCCAAAGAAGCCATGGAGCGCGTGCCGCAGGTGCTCGAGAACGTGACGCTGTCGGCGCGCAAGGCCCTCGAAGACATGCGCCAGCTCGCGACGGCCACGGCCAAGGTCAAAGACGCGCTCGGAAGCGAAGGCCGCGTGCTCGTGCGCTGGAGCGGCACCGAGCCCAAGCTCCGCATCATGCTCGAGGGCCCCAACGAGACCAAGCTGAAGACGTGGGCCAAAGACCTCGCCGCCGCCGCCAAGAAGGACGTCGACTGACGTCGGCACGAAACGCGAGCGAGAGAACCAGAAAGCGCGAAGAGGCACGATCCCGGAGCTCGGGGCCGTGCCTCTCCACTTTCGAATCCCCGCGCTCAGAGCACGCGACGGAAGAAGGCCACCGTACGCTCCCACGCGAGCTTGGCGTTCTCCGGGTGGTGCACCGGACGCGTGTCGTTCACGAACGCGTGCTCGGCGTCGTAGACGTGGAGCACCATCGATTTTCCCTGATCGGTGAGCGTCTTCTGGATGGCCTCGGCCTTATCGACCGTGGCCCATTGGTCGCGTTTCGCGAAATGCGCCTCGATGGGGGCATCGACCTGGGACCAGTCGACCTTCTCCGGCGCGGGAATGCCGTAGAACGGCACGAGTCCCGCGAGGCCGGGCACGTGGCACGCCGCGGCGAACGTGATCGCACCGCCCAAGCAGAAGCCGGTCACGCCCACTTTGCCGTTGGAGCGCTCGCGCGCACGGAGAAACGTGGCGCCGGCGCCGATGCGCGCCACGGCATCCAAGAGGTCGAGCGCGTTCATGGCTTTGGCGGCCTCTCCTTCCGTGGTGGGGAGATGTCCGTCGTAGAAGTCGGGAGCGAGCACGTCGAAGCCGTCACGCGCGAAGCGCTGCGCGAGATCCTTCACGTGCGCGTTGAGTCCCCACCACTCGTGCACCAGGACGAGCGCCCCACGCGGTCCCGGCTCCGCCGACTCGACCAAGAGGCCTTTGGTCGTTTTGCCGTCCTTGTACGTGTACTCTACATCTTTTTGGCTCATGCGCGATTATCGGTCGAGCCGCGGCTCGCGGACCGAATTTCGCGAGGCGACGTCGACCGTCGGCGAGAACGTTTGAATTTTCGCGAGCCTACTGCCCGAACTATCCCGCGGAGCGGAGCGCGAACGTCGTCAGGAGACCTGCTCGGGCTTCGACATCCACTCGCGGGCGCGCTCGCCACCGACCTCGGCGAACGGCGGCAGCGCCTGATCGAGGATGCCGCGGCGTCGCAGATCGCCCTCGAGCTTGTCGTACTCGGCGCGCGGCCTGCGGCTCGCCATGGGGCCCTTGGGCGTCAGGATGGTGAAGAGCAGTCCCTCCGGCTCGATGCGCTCGAAGTACCACGGGTACTCGAGGTAGGCCGGGTGCACCACCGCGAGCAGGAGCTTCATGACTTCGATCACGCGATCGTCGAGCTCGGCGTCGTCGATCCGGACCTTCTCGATGAGGGCGTTGCCGTCACGGACCACGCGCGTGCGCGTACGCGACATGGACTCGTCGCCGATGACCCGGGCCGCGTCGGCGCCGTCGAACGTGCCTTGAGGATCGAGCTGCACGAGCAGCGCACGGTCCATGTCGTGGTAGAGCACGGGGTGCGCGACGCGCGCTTTTTTCCCGCAGGAAGCGCATGAAAAGACCGACAGCGTGCCCGCCAAGAGCCGCTCCTTCAGCTCGGGCGAGACGGTCACGTTCACCGAGGCGTGCAGCGTGACCCGACCCGGGACACCACACGCCGGACACACCACCGAGTCTTCGCGCGAGAGCGACATCGCGCCTCTCCTACTCCAAAGTCGAACCGGTCCAAAGCCCGGACCGCGAAACGACGAACGCCCCGTCGCCCACCGTATTGCAGGTGGGACGAGCGGGGCGTTTCGTTCCTCGAAAGGAGACCTCGTGCGCGGGCGCGACGAGCGCACCCGACGTCACGAGGACCGGTCGATCAGTAGCGGTAGTGCTCGGGCTTGAAGGGACCTTCCGCCGCGACGCCGAGGTAGCTCGACTGCTCGGGGAGGAGCTTGGTGAGCTTCACGCCGAGCTTGTCGAGGTGGAGCGCCGCGACCTTCTCGTCGAGCTTCTTGGGGAGGGTGTAGACCTGGCCGGTCTTGTAGGCCGCGCCGTTCTGCCAGAGCTCGAGCTGCGCGAGGGTCTGGTTCGAGAACGACGACGACATGACGAACGACGGGTGGCCGGTGGCGCAGCCGAGGTTCACGAGGCGACCACGCGCGAGCAGCGTGATGCGCTTGCCGTCGGGGAACACGAACTGGTCCACCTGCGGCTTGATGTTCACTTCCTTGATCTCGGGGTTCTTCTCGAGCCAAGCGACGTCGATCTCGGTGTCGAAGTGACCGATGTTGCACACGATGGCCTGGTCCTTCATCGCGCGGAGGTGCTCCGAGCGGATGACGGCGTTGCAGCCCGTGGCGGTCACGAAGATGTCGGCCTGGGGAGCGGCCTCTTCCATCGTGACGACCTGGTAGCCTTCCATGGCGGCCTGGAGCGCGCAGATGGGGTCGACCTCGGTGATCATGACGCGAGCGCCGAGCGCGCGGAGCGCCTGAGCCGAGCCCTTGCCCACGTCGCCGTAGCCCGCGACGACCGCGTTCTTGCCGGCGAACATGACGCCGGTGGCGCGCTTGAGGCCGTCGCCGAGCGACTCACGGCAACCGTAGAGGTTGTCGAACTTCGACTTGGTGACCGAGTCGTTCACGTTGATGGCGGGCACCTTGAGCGTGCCGGCCTTGGCCATCTCGTAGAGGCGGTGAACGCCCGTGGTGGTCTCTTCCGAGAGGCCGCGGATCGCGTCGGGACCTTCGAAGAGCTTGGGGTGACGCTGGTGGATCCAGACGGTGAGGTCGCCGCCGTCGTCGAGGATGAGGTTCGGGCCCTTGCCGCCCTTGAAGGCGTAGATCTGGGCTTCGAGGCACTCCTCGTATTCCTTCTCGGTCATGCCCTTCCACGCGAACACGGGCACGCCCGTGGCCGCGATGGCGGCGGCGGCCTGGTCGACCGTCGAGAAGATGTTGCACGAGGTCCAGGTGACCTCGGCGCCGAGCGCGGTGAGCGTCTCGATGAGGACCGCGGTCTGCGTGGTCATGTGGAGGCAGCCCGCGACGCGAGCGCCGGCGAGAGGCTGGCTCGGGCCGTACTCTTTGCGGATCGCCATGAGGCCGGGCATCTCGCTCTCGGCGATCGAGATTTCCTTGCGACCCCACTCGGCGAGGGAAATGTCTTTGACCTTGAAGTTTTCGGCTTTGCTCATGTTCCGTTCTCCTGACGTCCCGCGCCTGCGCGGTCAGTCCTTCTTCGACGCGACCTTCGCGCCCATGTTCCGTGTGTCGGAGGCCGTGGACTTTCCACGGCGCCCCACGAGGACCTGCCAAGGCAGGTGCGAATCTTCTCCACGCCCGCGGAGGGGCGATGCGATCGGCACGACGCGCACGTCTTCGAGCCCCGCGCTCTTCGCGAAGCCGGACAGCTCTTGGGGTTCGAACCCGAGCCAGACGTCGGCGCGATCGCGCATGGACTCGTCTTCGTGCGCGACGTAGTCGAGCACCAAAAGCGCGCCGCCGGGCATCTCGCCGCGTGGAGGCGAGCAGAGCGCCACGAGCTTCTTCACGAGCTCGCCCGGGCGAGGTGCGTGGTGCAAGAGGCGCGCGGCGAAGACCACGTCGGCTTTGCCCGAGAGGCGGGTGTCGATGGCCTTGTCGCCGAGCTCGCCGGCGAGAAGCTCCACGTTGCGGAAGCCTCGCTGCGAGACGCGCGCACGCGCGGCCTCGAGCTGCGCGGGAGAGCGGTCGATGGCCACGACCTGGTCGAACGCGGGAGCGAGCACGTCGAGCAAGCTGCCGTCACCGGTGCCCGCATCGACCGCGAGCGCGCGCTGCGGGAGGAGGGTCGCCAGGGTGGCCACGTAAGCGAGCAGACCCTCGTCCACGCCGCCCGGGCGTTCGCCGCGGTCACGAGCCTTGGCGAAGAACTCACGCGCCGAGGCGTCGCGCTCACGAACCACCGCGGCGACACGCGCCAGGCTTCCGTCGGCGCGAACGAGGGCACGCCCGCTCTCGAGCGCATCACCCACCACCGGATCTGCGAAAGCCGCGTCGCTCACGCGCACGAAAGCGCGCGTTCCTTCCCGACGAACCGACACGAGCCCGGCCGCCTTGAGCGGCGAGGTGTGCCTCGACACGTTGGGCTGACTCTCGCCGAGCAGCTCCGCGAGCTCTCCGATGCCCAGCTCTTCCTCCGCGGCGAGCGCGAGCAGGCGCAGACGCACCGGCTCGGAGAGCACGCGGTAGAGCTCCCAACGCGGGGCCGCCGCGAGTGGAGCGTGGGTGACGTCGAAGGCCATGGCGATGTTATATGCGACGATACGCATGAACGCAAGTAGTGCGTTCGACGCAGCAAATGCCGCCTTTCGCAGGCTTGACGGCCGTCCGCTGCCCTTCTGAAGAGCTCGGGACGAAAAAAGGCGCACGGACCGGCGGGGTCACGCTCTACGGTCGGTCT
Organism: Polyangiaceae bacterium; assembly: GCA_965225775.1. Lineage (GTDB taxonomy): Bacteria > Myxococcota_A > Polyangia > Polyangiales > Polyangiaceae > JAAFHV01. The sequence continues at coordinate 2,732,276 of OZ245328.1, forward strand.
TCGTGCCTCGCGCCGCGCGCCCCGGAACGCCCCACGCCTCGTCACGCGGCCTCGTCGCCCTCGCGACGCTCGTATCGAGCACGGCCTGCACCGGCTGCGTCGGCGTTCCCTTCGCCCTCCCGCCGACCCAGGTCACCGTGGCAACGGGCGTAGAGAAGGCGCCCGACGGACGGCTGCTCGCTCCGATCCAGGTGCGCGCGGCGGTGCATCCCATGCAGTTCGCCCCTCAGTGGACCGGGCGCGAATTCGACTTGGGTGTAGGATACATGTACGACGGAACCGGCGCCTTCAAGCTGCACGGAGGCTACGCGGAGGGCGGCGCCGTGCTTTGGAAGCACGTCGGACGGACGAGCTTTCAGCGGCTCTCGCTGCGCGGCCAAGTGCGCGTCTTGAAGGACCCGGTTCAGCCGCTCGTAGGCCGAGGAGCCGCCGCGATTCTTGCCCTCGAGACGGGGTCGTTCACGGACGGACCGTTCAGCGACGTGAACGCGAAGGGCGGCGTTTTGGGCTACTCCTACGGGGAAACGAGCATTGGCGTGGCCTCGGAGCTCTCGTACGCCGACGTCGACCGCTTGGAAACCTGGGCACTCACGCTCGGCGTCGTGGTCCGTGTGCCTACGGTTGCGGGCTTCGCGTTCGCGTGGGCCACCGAGTTTCTGAAGAAATAGCCGCGACGCTCGCGCATCGTACCGGGGGGCGGACGACTTTCTTGCGCGGGCGGGGCCGGGAACGTCGAGCGCCCTTGAGATTCGACCGTTCCCCGCTATAAGCCGGGCCGATGGCCACCAGCGCGCCGACTCCCCCTGCCTCTCGTCCGCGAAACGCCGCGGACGGCGCAGACGCGCTCGACGACTCGGCCCCCTCCACGGACGTGACGGGCGGTTCCGACCCGAACGAGTCGGGGCCACGCGAGTCGAGCGCGAAGGTGAGCGCCGAGTCCGCGCCTTCCGATGCTCCCGAGAGCTCGGACGCCGAGGCCCGTGCCTCCGAGGCCCGCAAGACCTTCCTCGGCGTCAAGCGCGCCGTGGTGGTGCGTCGCTGGCTCTCACGCGCGCTGTTCGTGCTGCCCACGCTGCTCATCGTCGCGGTCGACGTCGCGCGACGCGAAGAGCGCCTCACCCACTTCACGAGCCGCGAGAAGGTCTTCTACCTCGTGAGCGTGCTCGCGAGCCTCTGGCTCTGGGGAGGTCTGCTCGCCGCCGCCTCGCGCCACAAGGGCTTCTCGCGCTGGCCAGCCCGCGTGATCGTGCTGGTCGCGGGCGTGCTCGCCTTCGGTGCGCAGCTCTACACGTTCGATCGGTACATGGCCTACATGAACCACCGAGCGGTTCTCGTGGGCACGCAGATGATGCCCAGCATCGGGCAGCAGCTCTGGTACGACCGCGTCACCTTCGCGAAGGCGCTCCTGCCGCCCATCTTGCTGGCGCTCTTCATCCCGCTGGCCGCGCGAAAGCTCGCACCGACTCCGAAAGGGGTGGGACGGGCGTCGGTCGACTTCGCCTGCGTCGCGCTGCTCATCGTGATGTTCGTCGATCCCGAGCGCGGCGGCGAACAAGGCGCGACGCCGGACACCCTCTACGTCTCGGCGATGGGGCAGCTCGCAAGGGCACGCTGGGACCACAACGAGACCGTGGACCGCGTGCACCCCGGCCCGCGCACGCCCATCGCGGTCCCGGAGATGCGCGCCGTGCCCGCCGTGAAGCGCAACGTGCTCTTCATCGTCACCGAGTCGGTCCGCTCGCACAGTACGTGTGTAGAATACACGGAGGACTGCAAGTTCACGCCCTTCTCGAACAAGGCCGTGCCCGACCGCATGCCGTTCCCGCAGATGCGCGCGCTCGACTCCACGACGGCCATCTCGCTCGCGATCATGTGGACCGGTCTAAACCCGACCGAGTCGCGGAAGGACCTGCACTCGGCGCCGCTCCTCTGGGAGTACCTGCACGCCGCCCACCTGAACGGTACGTACTTCACCTCGCAGAACCTGCTCTTCGGCAACTCGGGCACCTGGCTCGAGGGCGTGCCCATCGTGCGCCGCGTGAGCGCCACCGAAATCGAGCCCGACGCCAGCTACGAGACGGGCGCGGACGACGGACTCTTGGTCGACTACGTGAACCAGCACCTCGACGGGCTCCCCGAGCCGCGCATCGACGTGGTGCACCTCTCGAACACGCACTTTCCGTACAAGGTCGACCCCAAGTTCTCACCGTTTTTGCCGCAGGAAGAGGCGACCGGCCCCGGCTACGAGAACGAGATCCTGAACCGCTACCAAGACGCGATTTACCTGCAAGACGTGGCGGTCGGGCGCTTCCTCACCGAGTTCAAGAAGCGACCGGAAGCCGCGCACACGGTGCTCGTGTTCGTGTCCGACCACGGCGAGCAGATGCGCGAGAAAGGCGGCGTGGGACACACGGGCACCGTCTACGACGCGGAGATTCGCATCCCTTTCTGGATCGACGCGCCCCCAGGCACCCTCACCGACGACGAGCGCAAGAACCTGATGGCCTTGCGCAACCGCCCGCTGCTCTCGATCGACATCTTGCCCACCATGCTCGACTTCATGGGCCTGTGGGACGCCCCCGAGCTTCGACCGTTCCGCGCGCGCATGCCGGGAGGCAGCTTGCTGCGCGGCGGCTCTCCGCTCGAGACGCCGATCGCGCTCACCAACTGCACCGAGCTCTGGGCCTGCGCGTTCAAGAATTGGGGCGCCATCAACGGCACGCGAAAGCTCATCGCCAACCAGGCCGACCACTCGTGGCTCTGCTTCGACGTCGCGACCGATCCGCAGGAAAAAAAGGACCTCGGCGTCGAGGCGTGCAAAGACCTGCTCCCGCTCGCCGAAGGAAACGGAAAAGGCCGCCCGTTCTGAGCGGGCTCCGCGCGGCGAGCGGGCCTAGGAGCTTCGGCGAGCGGGATTTGCTTGCATTCTTCACGAATGCGTGGCGCGCGTGATTTTTGGGTCGACGGGCGGGTCTTCGTGCCATCCTTCTCACGACATGGAAGGCCCGAAAACGAGCGCAGCGTCCCCCGTCGAGCCCGAGGCGATCGACGTCGAAATCGACGATCCGCTGAGCGTGGACCGACTCCTCGAGATCACCGGCGAGAACTGGTCGATCGACGCCCAGGTCGAGTCGCTCAAAGAGGCCACCAAAGATCCCGAGGCGAAGCCCGGCATCGCGCCACTTCCGCCCCAGGCGAAGCCGGCGCTCCCGACCGATCTCTTCTCGGAGGCCCGGAAGAGCGTCGCGCCCAAGCCCATGTCGGTGCCCCCTCCGCTCCCCAACGCGGTGACCGTGCTGGCCGCTCCGGCCGTTCCGCCTCCGCTACCTAGTGCTTCGTCCGCTTCGTCCGCTTCGCCTCCGTCGGCTTCGTCGGTGGCTCCGCCGCCCGTTCCCGCCACGTCGGCGCAAGCGATCTCGATCGCCCCCGCGAAATCGAGCCCCGCGCCCGCAGCGCCGGCTCGCCCGTCGGCGGCGCCTCCGCCTCTCCCGGTCGCGGTTTCGCCCTCGGCGCCTCTTGGCGCCGCGAAACCCTCTGCCGCCCCTCCTCCGCTACCGCCCACGGGCGCTGGCCCAGGAGCCGTCCCGAAGGCCACCGAATCCCGCACGAGCGCGGACGAAGCCACCACCTTGCCCATCGAGGGGCGCGCAGCGCCCAAGCCTGCGCCCCTCCCCGCGAGCGCGGAAGCTCCAAAAAAAGACGCCGACGCGTCGTCGAGCCAGAAGACCGCGGCGAGCGCTGCGACCCGTGACGACGAGCGCCCGGCGGCTCAGGTCACTGCCCAGGCTCCCTCCGCTCCCTCCGCTCCCTCCGCTCCCTCCGCTCCGTCGCCGCGCGCCGACCTCGGCGCCTCGCGTTCCGTGCCGCCTCCGCTCCCTTCGCAGCCACCTCGCGAGGCGAGCCGCGACGACGAGCCGCGCCTGTCGTCGCGCGGGTCGGTGGTGGTGCCTCCTCCGCTGCCTCGCGACAAAAACAAGACGATTCCGCCGGAATCCAGGATGCGCGAGCCGGTTTCCGAAGAGCCCAAGCCGCGACTGTCGCGTCCCGCACCTCCCCCTCCGGCTCCCGCCGTACCCGTGACGCTCGGTCTCTCCCAAGCGACCGGCACCGCCCCCATGTCGTCGATCGCGGCCACGTCGCCGCACGCCCCCCCTCCCGTCCCCGTGGTGAGTCGACCGGAGCAGAGGCGCGAAGAGCCCAAGCGCGACGACGTGCGCACGCGCGGTCTGCCCGAGTACGCGCAGACCTTGGTTCAGCTTCTCGAGACACGCACCAAGCTGCTGGCCGGCGCCGAAGACCTGGACACGGTCGGCCTCGCTCGCGCGCACCTCGAGCTCGCCATCGCCGACGAGTCGATCGGTGACGATACGCGAGTGAACGCCCACGCGGAGGCCGCGCTGCGGGTCGATCCGCGTTCGACCACCGCGCACGGCATCTTGCGTCGCCGCACCTTCGGCAAGGGCGCGCTGCGCTCGATGCTCGATCACCTCGAGGTCGAGATCGCCGGAGCCGCCACCGAGGCCGCCAGCGTGGAGCTCTTGACCGAACGCGCGCGTTTGCTCGCGGCGCGCGGAGACGTGGCCGCCGAGGCCCTCGCCGCCTGGGAGCACGTGCTCACGCGCTCGCCGGTGCATACCGCGGCGCTCAAGGGCCTCGAGGCCGGCCTGTGGGAAGAGACGTTCACCAACGAGAGCGTCGAGGCCTACGAAGCGCTCGACTCGCACCTCGGCGACCTCGCGGACGCGTATGCCTCGCAGCAAGATCTCTCCGCGTGGCTGCACGTCGAGCGGGGCCTCTTGCTCGAGCGAAGACTCGGCCGTCCTCGCGCGGCACGCAACGCCTTCGAGCGGGCACTCGGTATCGACCCGGCCATCGGAGCGGTGCGCAGCGCGCTCGTCCGCCACGTCACCGCCACCGGCGACTTCGGCACGCTCGCGGTCCTGCTCGAAGAAGAAGCCTCGCTCGAGACCGACGCCGCACGCGCGTCCCGACTCGACCTCGACGCGGCCTGTCTCTGCCGAGAGAAGCTCGCCGACGACGCGCGCGCCATCTTCCTCTTGGAGCGCGCGGTCTCGCGCATTCCCACCGCCGACACCACCGATCGTCGCGTGCTCGAAGAGCTCTCCGAGCTCTACGAAGAGGCCGGTCAGCTGGGCGACGCCGTGCGCGTACGAGCCATTCGCGCCCGCTACGTGCTCGAACCCGCGCTCATCGTCCACGACCGCAAACAGACCGCTGACCTCCGCGAAAAGCTGGGCGACGTCGCGGGCGCCGTGGAAGACATCCGCGCCGCCATCGAGCTCGATTCCGACGATCCGAGGCTCTTCGAGACGCAAGATCGTCTGCTCGGCGTGCTCGGCCGACACGAAGAGCGCGTCGCCCTATGGCTCGCTCGCGCCGCCGAGTCCGAGGATGCCCAGAAGCGCACGCGCGCACTCACGCGTGCGGCCTTCGTGCTCGAGCGCGACCTCGGTCGACCGGTCGAAGCCACGCAACACTTGAAGGCGGCGTGGGTCGCCACTCCCGGAGACGCCGAGGTGCTCGACGCGCTGTCGCGTCTCATGTCGCCCGCGCAAGTCGAACCGACCACGGGAGAGGTGCGCAAGCTGGTCGAGCTCTACGCGCAAGCCGCAGCAGGCTCGCGCGATCCGGGAAGGCGCGTCGCCTACCTCGAGAAGGTCGCGCTGCTCTGGGAAGAGCTGCTCGGTGATCCGGGACGCGCCACGCGCGTTTACGAGGAAATTCTCGACACCGAGCCCGGTCGTCGCGGCGCCATCCTCGGGCTCCTGCGCTCGGCCGCCCGCGTCGGCGACGACCGCGCGCTCGCCCGCGCCCTGCTCGCCGAAGCCAAGCGCACCGAGCTCGGCAGCGAAGCGCTCTCGCTCAAGGTCCGCGCGGCCGACGCCCTCTCGCGCGTGGATCCGACGCGCGCCATCGCCGTGGTGGACGACGTGCTCTCGGAGGACGAGGCCCACGCCGCGGCGCGCGCGCTCGAGACCCGCTTGCACGAAGATGCGGGACGCTGGGAGCGGGTCGCGGCGTCGCTTCGGGCGCGCATCGCGAACGCCCAAAGCGTCGAAGAGAAGGTCACCTTGTGGCTCTCGCTCGCGCGCGTCTGCGACGTGCGACTCGGAGCGAAAGACGAGGCCCTCGACGCGCTCGAGGCCGCCAAGAAGATCGACCCGGTGCACCCGGTGCCGCCCCTCGAGATCGCACGGGTGCTGCGAAAAGCGGGCGATTACGACGGGTTGCGCGCGGCCCTCGAGCGCCTCGGCGACGACACCATCGGCAAAGAAGAGCGCGCGCGGTTCTTCGTGCGGGCGGCCGAGCTCGACGAGCTCCGCCTCGGCAACGACGCGAGCGCCGCGAAGCTCTATGCCCGCGCGCTGGCCGAGACCCCCGACGATCCGCACGTGGCCGAACGGCTCGAGCGCGTACTCACGCGACGAGCCCTCGCGGGCGCCCCCACCCGCGCCCACGGTGACGTCTCGGTGTACGTCGAGGGGCTCTTGCCCATCGTCGACTTGCTCGAAGCGAGGCTCCAGATCGCGCAGAGCCGCGAGGAGCAGCTCACGCTCTCGTTCGATCTTGCCGGTCTCTTGGTCGAGTGCGGGAAGGATCCCGCGCGCGCCAAACGACTGCTCGACTCCGTGCTCGAGGCCCTGCCGAGTCACGTGCCATCGCTGCGATTGCTCGAGCTTTTGGCGCGTCGCACCGGCTCGTACAGCGAGCTCGGCCGCGTGCTCGCGCGGGAAGGCGCGGTTTTCACGGACGTGCGGGCGCGCACGGGCGCACTGTGGAACCTGGCCTGGCTCGAGGAGTGGCGCCTGCCCACGCAAGCGCAGGAGGGCTCCACCACGTACGCCGCCCTGCTCGAGCTCGATCCGACCGATCCGGGCGCACTCGAAGCCACGGTGCGGCGCGAGCTGCCGAACGCGCGCCGAGGCGAGCCTCGTGCGCGTCGGGCCGTGCACACGTCGCTGCGCGCTCTGTGCGCACTCGCTTCCGAAGACGGACCGCTGATCGCGCTTCTCTTGCGACTCGGTCTTCTCGTGGAGGCTCACGCGCTCGAGACCGGCGAGACCGACCTCTTCCGCAGCGCACTCGAGCGCTTCCGCGCCGCACTGGAAATCGATACGAGCAGCGTCACAGCCGCCACCTCGCTCTCTCGGCTCGCCACCCGTCTCGGGGACGCCCCTGGCCAGCTCACCTCGTCGCTCGCCCTCGCGGAGCTGGCGGCCCGACCGGACGTGCGCGCGCGTTACCTCGTCGATGCCGCGGAAATCCTGCTGGTCCGCGATCCCGACGAGAGCGACCGCACGCGAGACCGCCTCGGCCCGATCGAAGGACGCAGCGAGCGTGCTGCGACGCACCTCGAAGCGGCCATCGCTGCCGATCCCAACGCGCGCGCCGCCATCGCACGGCTCGCGCACGTGCGCCGCGAGCAGAAACGCTCCGAGCGCATCGTCGAGATCTTCTTCGGAGCCCTCTCCCGAGCGAAGGACCCGGACGCGGTGGTGCTGCTCGGCACCGAGATCGCCAAGGTCGCCCGCGACGATCTCAAAGAGCTCACGCTCGCCATCGATGCCATGCGCAAGGTGCGCGAAGCGGCCCCTGGCTCGGTTCCTTCGCTGCTCATGCTGGCCGAGCTCTGCATCGCGCAGCGCGCGTGGCCCGAAGCCGTGGAAGCGTTGGAAGAAGTGGCCGCGAAGGGGCGCGAGCCGGGACCGCGTCTCACCGCGCTCTTCGCGCTCGCCAGCGTATTCGAGCGCGTGCTCTCGCGACCGGAAGACGCGGAGAACGCGCTCCGTCGCGCACTCCAGGTCGACCCGAAGAGCGGGCGAGCGCTGCGCGCGCTCGTGCACCGTTTGGTCGCGAAACAGAGCGAAAAGGGCCCCACCGGGGAGGCTCCGCAGAAGCTCCCCATTCGCCTCGAGATCGCGACGCTGCTCGAACAGCTCGCCGAGGTGGAGCCCGATTTCGCCACCAAGAGCGAGATTTACCTGCAGCTGGCCGAGGTGCGTGCGAGCGTCAAGGATGGCCGCGCGACCGAGCGGGCCATCCTCGATGCCCTCGCGCACACCCCCGGTCATCCGCGAGCGGAAGAGCGTTTCGAGCGCCTGTACCGAGGTCCGGACGGCAAGGTCGACGCTGTGGCGTACGCGCGTGGTCTCGGGGCGCTCGTCGCTCGCGGTCGCGAGCTCGACCGTACCGACGCGACCTGGTTCTTCCGTCTTGGCCGCGTCGAAGTTCGTGAGCTTGCCCGGCTCAAGGACGGCACCGCGCACCTTCGTCAAGCCATCAAGCTCAAGCCCGACTTGCACGACGCTCGCGTCGAGCTCGCGTCGGGTCTCGCGAGGCTCGGCGCCCACGACGAGGCCGTCACGGCCGTCATGGCCATGATCACTCCGAGCCCCAAGCCGCTCGTCTCGGCCACCGACGCCAGCGTCGCGCTCGAGGTGCTCGAGCGCTCGCTCGGCGAGGGCAGGCGCCCCGAAGAGGCCATCGTGGTGAGCGAGCTGCGCGCCATCATGGGCGACCTCGACGAAGGACGAAACACCTGGCTTCGTGCGCGCCGGCTCGGTCCGATGCAGAGCCACCACATGCCGCTCGACCGCACCACGCTCTTCACGCACGTGGTGCCCGAGGAAGGCCGTCATGCCCTCACCGAGGTCGCCGCCGCGGTGAGCGGACTCGACGGTCGCATCTTGCGCACGGACCTCTCCGAGCTCGGCGTCACCTCGAAGGATCGCATCGGCAAGCGCAGCGGACACCCGCTTCGCACGCTCATGGACCGCCTGGCCAAGGCGCTCGGTTTGGGCGACCTCGAGCTCGTCGTCGCCCCGCAGGCCCACCGCGTTCGCGTGATCGCCCAAGACGTCCCGTGGGTGGCGGTACCTCCTTCGCTGCTCGAGCTCCCGGAGCAGACCCAGCTCTCGTCGCTCGGACGCGCGCTCGCGCGAGTCGCGCTGTTCGTGCCGTGGCTCGAAGAGCTGCCGGGTCCGCACGCCGAGGCCTATTTGGTCGCGTGCGTGCGGCAGGTCGTTCCCGCCTACGGTCGCGACGAGATGGACGTGCTGCAGCAGAAGCTCGTGCTCCAGTACGAGCCTCTCGTGCAAAAGGAGATCTCCCGCAAGCAGCGCCAGGCCCTCGAGAAGGTGGTCCCCTCGCTCTCGCTGCCTCAGGGCAAACCCGTGCCCATCGACGGCATCGTCGCGGCGCTCGCGCGCGCCGAGCTCCGCACCGCCTACGTACTCACCGGGGATTTGCTCGCCACCATCGACGAGTTGCGCGGCCTCGATACGAGCTTCCACACGCAGACCGACAAAGCCGGCCGACGAGCGGTCGAAGCGGTGCTCGACCATCCCTACGCGGGCGACGTGGTGCGCTTCGCGCTCGGCTCCGAAGCGACCGCACTCCGAAGACGCGTCGGCTCGACCTGGGCCGGCTGAGTCGGGCGCCCGTCGTTCTCGTCGTTCCGGTCGTTCCACGAAAGCCCACGCTCGCGTGACACTCGTCTCGCCTCGTGGGCTTCGCCTTTTCGAAGAAGCCCGGAAAAATCGACGCCTGGCTCTTGCGAAAGTTCGATGAGCATCTAAATAGACGACCATCGAATATGCCTCCTTCCGATACCTACGATGCCCTCGCCGACGAGACCCGCCGCGCCATCCTTCGTGCGCTACGCGACGGCTCGCGCACCGCGGGTGAGCTCGCTGCCCCGTTCGATCTTTCGAAGCCGACGCTCTCCCACCACCTCAAGGTGCTGCGTGAGGCCGGCCTCGTCCGCGCAGAAAAGCGCGGGACGCTCGTCGTCTACACCCTGTCCGCGAACGTGCTCGAAGAGCTCGCCGCGGAGCTTCTGGACATCGCGCAAGGCAGCGCCGCTGCCGCTCGGGCTTCCGTGCGCGCGAAGAAAGGTTCGTCATGACCGCCTCCGATTCGACCCGCAAGAACCGCCTCGCCGACCTCGCTTCGTTGGGAATGGCGGGCGCCTCCCTCCTCGGCAGTGCGCTCGTCTACGGTCGCTTGCCGGAGCGTTTTCCCATCCACTTCGACCTTCACGGCCAGGTCGACGGCTTCGCGCCGCGCGCCGTGGGAGCCTTCCTGATGCCGGTCGTCTCGCTCGGCACGTGGGCGCTGTTGCGCTCGATACCTCGCTTTCTCTCGGGTGAGGCACGCGTGCGCGCGCTCGCGTCGCCTCTGCCGCTCGTCACCGCGCTGGTCGGCTTCCTCTTCGCGGGGCTCCACTTCGTCATGCTCGACGTGGCCCTTTCGGAAGACACCCGTGCCGGCTCCGGCCTCGGGCTCGTGCTCGCGCTCTTCTCGATTGGCCTCGGCCTGGTTCTGCCCAGGCTGCGCCGCAACGGTTACGCAGGAATTCGCACCCCCTACTCGCTCGCCTCCGACGAAAACTGGCAGAAGACCCACCGTCTCGGCGGCATGCTGTTCGTAGGCGCGGGTCTCGTGGGCTTGGTAGCCGTGCCGTTCGGGTCGATCGCGGTCGCGGTAGGTGCACTCGTCGCCGCCTCGCTCGCCTCGGCGATCTACTCGGTTACCCTGGGAAAGACCGCCTCCCGCTGAGCCCCCTGGACATGCGCGTGTCCTCCCCATCGCCCTGGGGGAGGGCCGCGCACGATCCATGCGCGATGCCCGATCTCCGAATTTAGAGGGCTCATTTGGTGACACTTGCACCTCGCGCCGTCTACCCTTCCCGGTCGGCGCGATGACCACCCTCCGAGTCGGCGACAAGATCGGCAAGTACGAGCTCCTTCACCTCATCGGCGAAGGCGGCATGGGCGAGGTGTGGGTGGGGCGCCTGCGCTCACTCGGCGGCTTCGAGTCTTACGTGGCGGTCAAGGTCATCCATGGGCGCTTCGCGCAAGAGAAGCGCTTCCGCGACATGTTCCTCGACGAGGCCCGCGTCTCGGCGCTCATCTCGCACCCCAACGTGGTGAGCACCCAAGACCTCGCGGTCGAGGGCGAGATGCTCTACCAGGTCATGGAGTACGTGGACGGCGACTCTCTCGCGAGCCTCCAGTCCGACATGGAAGAGCGCAGCGAACGCATGCCCTTGCCGGTCGCGCTCCGTATCGCCGCCGAGGTCTGCAACGGCCTTCATGCGGCCCACGAGCTCGCCAGCGCCGACGGCAGGCCCCGCGGCATCGTGCACCGCGACGTCTCTCCGCAGAACATCCTGCTCGGGTCGAACGGGTCGGTGAAGCTCATCGACTTCGGCGTGGCCCTCATGCAAGACCGGCTCGCCGAGGACTCGCAAGGCTCGCTCAAGGGAAAGCTCCGCTACATGCCGCAGGAGCAGGCCAAGGGCGAGAAGGTCGACCGGCGCGCCGACATCTACTCGCTCGGCGCCGTGCTCTACGAGATGGTGTCGGGACACCTGCCCTTCGACGACCGCACCGAAGCCCTGTATTTCCGCGCGCTCATCCAAGGCGATCCGCCCGCTCCACTTCCGGACGACGTGCCCGAAGACGTGGTCGCGGTGATCACCAAAGCCATGGCCGTCGATCGCGAGCAGCGCTACGCCACGGCCGACGCCATGGCCGAAGACCTCTTCGCCATCCTGCGCAAACGCCCGGCGAACATCGCGTCGTTCGTCGAGATCCACATGTCGTCCGGCGCGCGTAAGCGACGCGAAGTGGTCCGGGAGAGCTCGGCGCGTGGCGAGCGAAACCTCGACTCGAACGTCGCGACCGACATTCACCCGAGTGGCATGCGTATCGATTTTGCGCAGGAAAACGCGCCCACCGCGGCAGAGGCCCTGGCACCGCGCGGCCCGGACGTGACTCGCGACGTCGTCCTCTCCATGCCGAACGCCTACGGTCCGCCCTCGTTGGGTGTCTCCGTGGCCTTCGAGCACGGCGCCACGACGCCGTCGGCGCTCGGTGAGCCCTTCGTGCAGCGCGCTCCGATGCCCGAGATTCCGTCTCTCGAGCTCGATCGCTCGCCTCGGCGCGCCCCACTGGCGATTCCAGCCACGGCGCCCTCGGGCTTCGCCCCGACCGCGCCCGCGAATCCTCAGGCGGGGGCCGGCTCGAGCCCACGTCTTCCAGCGCAGCCCGGCTCGGTGCCCTCGCTCCACGCGCAGCCGGGCTCGCAGTCGGCTATCGCGGCCATGCCGGCCGCAGGTTCGGGCTCGCATCCGTCGATGCAGGCCACGCCGCAGGCCAAGCACACCACATTGATGGATCCGACGCCTCGGGGGACGCAGGCCATCACCGGCATGCGCCAGCGTCACGTCGAGCCACTTCCCGCAGACGACAAGGGAAAACGCGCCCTCGGACGTGCGGTGGCGTTCGTGGGCGTGTTCGCATTCTTGATCGTGGCCGTCTTGCTCGCCCTCCCGCTCGTGGCCAAGCGACGCGTCATCAAGGCCGCCGAAGAGCGTGGAATCACCCTCGAAATCGAGAAGGCTTCGGTCGGCACCGCAGGCATCGAGCTCTCCGACATGCACGCGACCGGTCCCGGGCTTCCGCTGAAGACCGCCACTATCGACTATGCGCGCATCAGCTACGGCGGCCACGCGACCTTCCGCGGCATCGACGCCACCCTCGATGGGCGTGTGGAAGACCTACCGCAAGCGCTCGCGACGATGGCCAAGCCGGGGCAGACCGACCTCGAGGTCGAAGCCACCGAGATGAAGCTTGCGTGGAAAGAGCCGCTCGGCAAAGACACCTCGTTCGAGGCCAAAGACGTGCGCTTCGGGTTCGAAACCACCACCGAGACGCCCGACGTTCAGCGGGTCACCGCTTTCGTGCCGGAATTTTCCTTACGAACCCGCTTGGGCAAGGCCGGTCCCTTCTCGATCAACGTGGACGAGAGCGAGCTGCGAAAACGCGTTCGGCTCATCTTCGATCCCGCTCGTGTCGAAGGTCCGAGCGTGTTCGTCGTGTTCGGCGGAGCCACCGGCCCGAGCCACGTGAACGTGCGCATCCCCAAGTCCAAGCTCTCGACACTCCACGTCCCCTCGGCCTACTTCGGGCTCGAGCCCAGCGAAGATCCGGAGATCGATCTATCGAGCACGTTGGCCATCGAGGCGAACGGCAAGGTGCACGGTGACGCGCGCGCCAACGTGAGCGGTCTCGCGTTCGGAGGAAGCCGCACCAAGACCCCGGTCGACGTCGAGCTCACCCTGGTGGGAGAGCCGGGGAAGCCCATCGAGATCGTGAAGGGAGTCGGCTCTTACGGCCCGATGACGACCGACGTCATGGGCAGCATCACACGCGACCCCATCGCCTCGGAGGTTCGTTTCGTCAGCAAGCCCTTGCCCTGCTCGTACTTCGTCGGCGCCGAAGCAAAGCGCTCACTCGGCGTGGTGGGGACACTCGCCGTCGACCTTTTCGGGAGCGCAATCCGCACGACCGGCGTGGTGAACGTTCGCGGCACCTACACGTTCGACTCGCGCATGCCCGAGAAGGCCAAGCTCAAAGTGGACGTCCGCGACACCTGCGGCGTCTCGCTGTTCGTGCCCTGACGTCACGCGCTCGAACGCGAGGGATTTTCCGGCAAAGCGCGCGTTTTCCCGACCTGGGGCGCGGTTCGGTGAGGGCCCAGCCCCTCGGAGCGTGAAAAGTGGGTTCGCGCGGCTCGGGAAATTGGCTATGAAGGCCCTTCTTTTACGCCCTCATTCCACGGAGCACGTCATGCGCGGTTACCTCACCCCTGCCCTTCGCCACATTCCCTCCGAGCACCAGACCCGCTTCGCCGGTCTCAGCCGCGGCCGCCGCACCAAGCTCGCCGGCATCGCGCAGACCACCCTCATCAAGGCGGACCAGTGGGCGAACGGCGGCCAGGTCGACGCTCAGGTGGCAGAGGCGCTCGTGCGCGCGCTCGGCACCATCAAGCAGAAGAAATAGTCGGTCGCGAAACGCACCTCCGACGACGCGACGACCACGGCCTCGTGGTCCTCGCGTCGTTCCGTTTTCAGCGAAAGATGCGCGACATCCCCTGGACGCTCTGCGCGACGTCGAAGCCGATCGTGACGGCGAACGAGTTGCGATCCCCCCTGCCGGAGGCCAAATCGATGGGAGAAAACGTGCCCGAGAGCTGCACGCCCATCAGGCTCGCGGTCGAGCCGAAGTCGAGAGGCACCTTGCCGTAGGCTCCTTCGCCCCACGTTCGTAGGCTCGGGCCGATGTCGAACGAGAAGAACGCGACGGGCATGGGCCCGAGTGCGAGTCGAGCAATCGCGCCGAGATCGGCCCCGCCGGGAATGTAGCCTTGCAGGCGCAAGAAGCCGCCCAGGTGCACCATCTCGTCGAGCGCCTTGCCTCCGCCGATCCACAAGGCCGGAGTGAAGGCGGCTCGGCTCGAGGTCGCGTTGAAGGTTCCGCCCGCTCCGATCACCGACGCGCCGAGGAAGAGGTCGGGCTCTTCGGCTCGGGCCGAAGGCGCGACCAACAGGAGCAGCCCTCCCACGAGACTCGCCACCACTCGCGTAGGCTGGCCGGTCCGCGTCGAATGAACGGGAATCCGCACCACTTTGAGCCTACAATCTTCCGAGAGGACGGTGAGCGTCGTCCACTCTAAGGTCCGGCCAGCTCGGCATGTAGGACAACATCCTACAAATCGATCTTCGCTTCGGCTCCCTGATGATCGGTTCGGGGGGCGGGCCACACGGATCCAGAAGAACGATGTCGACCTCCCAACCCGCCGCCGCCGCCGAGACTCAGCCCGCCCGTGCCGCGACGACTGCACCGGCGTCCGCCACGATGGAGCTTGCGCGCGTCGCCGCGACCGGAGACACGGCGGCCACGGCTCAGCTTCTTCGCGCGGTCGCGCCGCTCGTCACACGCGTGGTTCGCGCCATGCTGGGCGGCGGTCATCCGGACGTGCCCGACGTGGTTCAGCAGTCGCTCATCGGTCTCGTGCGTGCGCTCCCCGCCTTCCGCGGCGAGTGCGCCCCCGAAGGCTACGCCCAGACCATCGCCATGCGCACCGCGCTGCTCGCCCGCAAACGCACCCGCATCGATCGCGCTCGCCACGCCGACGAGACGGAGACCGAGAGCAAGGCCTTCGACGGCGAGTCCCCCGAAGACGCCGCGCTCGCCGATCGGCGCCGCACCCTGCTGCGCGAGCTCTTGCTCGAGATCCCCGAAGAGCAAGCCGAAGCCCTCGCTCTTCGCATCATGCTCGGCTGGTCGCTCGAAGAGGTGGCCCAGGCCGCCGGAGCGCCGCTCAACACCATTCGCAGCCGACTTCGGCTGGCGAAAGAAGCCCTCAGGCGGCGCATCGAAGCCGCTCCCGAACTGCTCGCTGCGCTGGAGGTAGGAGCATGAGTCTCACGCACCTTCACCCCGAAGACCTATTCGACAAAGAAGCGCGCGGCACCCTGACCGAAGACGAGCGTGTGCGTCTCGCCGCGCACGTCGACCAGTGTACGGTCTGCAAGATGGAGCGCGTGCTCCGGGCCGATTTCGTCGACACCGACGAAGAGCGCATCTCGTATACGAGCCTCGTCGAAGGAGCGCTCGGCGCCGTGGCTCGAGCCAAGCCGGAAGCGGAAACCAAGGTCGACCCCAAGGCCGAGCCCGAGACAGCGCAGGACCTTCCCGCGGCCGAGCGGGTCGAGGCCGAGCCGGAGAAGAACGACGCGGTCGTCCGTACGATCGGAAAGCCGATGGCGCCGTGGCGGCGGTTCGCGCTGCTGTTCGCTGCCGCGTTCGTGCTGCTCTGTACCGCGGCCGCCGCTTCGCCTCAGGGTCGCTCGCTCGCCAAGCGCGCCGGTGCGCTGCTCTCGGCAGACGACGAACCGCGCAGCAAGCTCGAGACCCCCACGCCTTCCAACGCGAGCAACGCCACTCCGTCGAACGGTGCGAACGGCACGGTCGAAGGGCTCGCGGCCACTGCGGAGAACAAGCCCTCCGAGGCCGTCCCGGCGGCTCTCGAGAACGCGCCCGAGGTTCAGCCGACGGCCGTTGTGCTCGCCCAGGCTACTCCGGTCGGCCAAGTACGTGATCACGTGGAAGCGCAGTCCGCTCCCGGAGCTCACGTCGGTTCCCCCTCGCCGCTCGGACAGCGTGAGGCGGCCCGTGCTCCTTCGGTCGCCACGGTCACCCCCGCCGCTGCACCGAGCGCCAAGGCCCCCGAGGCTCCTGCCGCGGAGGCCCCCGCGCGCGACGAAGCCGGTGCGCTCTTCGGCATCGCCAACGACAAGCGCCGCTCGGGCGACCTCACCGGTGCTCTCGCCGGCTACGCCGACCTCGTGGCGCGCTTTCCCTCGAGCCGCGAGGCTGCCACGGCTCGCGCGCTTCGCGGTCGCATCCTGCTCGAGCAACACGACGCGCGTCGCGCGCTCACCGAGTTCGACGCCTACCTCGCGTCCGGTCGCGGAGAGCTTCGCGAAGAGGCCCTGGTCGGTCGCGCTCGCGCTTTCGGTCTCCTCGGACGCACCGATTCCGAGCGCACCGCATGGGAGACCTTGCTCTCGTCCTACCCGAGCTCGGCTTCGGCCGACCACGCCCGCCTGCGCCTCCAGACGCTCGGCTCGCGCTGATGCGCGGTGGAGCGCGCCCCCGTGCCTTCGTCCCCTCCGATTCGTAACCGGTTCGCTCGACCCAGTCGCCTCGCGAAGGTGTCGGCCACGGCGCTCTTCACGGTGGGCCTCGTCATCGGCTCGGCGCCCGTCGCACGAGGCGCGGCCGACGCGCGAGAGTCGGCGGCGACGCCGGTGATCGAAGTGGTCCGCGAAGGCTCCGCGACGCTCGAGCACGAGGAGGCCATCGCGCGGGCCGCAGGACGAGTGGGCGCGGCCGTGGAGCTCGTGCGCAACACGAGCGCGCCTCGCCTCGACGACAACCGTTTCGCGCGAGTGACCTTGCGCGCGGACAGCACGTCGATCGAGGTCGAGCTCTTGTTCGCGAGTGGCACGCGCGCGGTGCGCCGGGTCGGGCGCTCGGCCTCGGCTGCGGTGGAGGCCGAAGAGCTCGCGCTGGTCGTGGAATCGGCGCTCGAGTCGGAGCTCGAAGCCACCAAAGAGCGTCGTCCACCGTCGCCGCCGCCCATCCCGCCACCGCCACCCGCTCCGACGGCTCCTCTATCTGCTCGTTCCGACGAGCCCCCCAAGCGCCCCGAGCCCCCGAAGCCCGCCCCTTCGCCTTCGAGTCCCACGAGCCTCACGCTCTTCGCCGGCACCTTCGCGGGTGTGGGCGCTTACGGTGACGGCGCAGGCCCGGTAGTGCGACTCGGAGGAGAGCTCGGAGTGGCGGCGACCTCCCGCTTTCGTCCAGCCCTGGCCATGCGTGCATCCTACACACTCCCGTTCGATGCGGGGGATCCTCGTGCGCTCGCCGACGCCAGCGTGATCAACTTGCGCGCGTTGCCCACGGTGCAGGTGGTCGAGCTTTCGCGCGCGTCGTTCGGGCTAGGCCTCGGGCTCGGGGCGGACATCGTCTCCGTCTCGGCGCGCTCGAACGTGCCCAACGCGGTGACCCAGCCGGTCTCGGTGAGAGCCGACGCCGTGATCTCGCCCACGGTCATGTTCCGCATCGGACTCGCCCGTAACGTCGCGCTCTCGGCCTCGGTGGCGCTCGACGTGGGGCTGTCGTCTCGGGTCTGGGTCGCCGAAGAAAACGGCAATCGATTCGCCATCTTCGCGCCGTTCCGCGTCCGACCCATGGGACTCGTCGGCCTCGACTTCGCGGCGTTCGGCGACGACCGCATCGGAAACACACGCGAGGTGTCTCCATGAAAAAACGACTCTCCCACGTGCTCGCGATCTCGTTCACGGCGCTTTCGGGGTCGGCCCTGGTCGTCGCGTGCTCGAGCGAAGAGATCGTGCTCGTCACCCTGCCCGACGCGAGCGTCGACGACGCCGCGGTGGACGCGCCTCAGGTCGGTCCGCGATGCGACGACGATCGCGATTGCGAGAGTGACGCCTTCTGTTCGAAGCCCTCGTGCACGGCAAAATTCGGCCAGTGCGAGCGTCGTCCGACCTTCTGCGACGGCACGCCTCAGCCCACGTGCGGTTGCGACGGCATCACCTATTGGAACGACTGCCTCCGGAAGGCGCGGGGCCAGCGAGCTTCGACTCCGGGGGAATGCTCGGTCGACGGAGCCCTTCGCTGCGGCAAGTCCGGACAGAAAGACTGTCCCCCCGGCGCGTGGTGTGCGCGACTCGCTCCGAGCTTCGCGCCTTCGTGTCCGCCCGACCTCGGCGGCGTGTGCTGGAATCTGCCGGCGGTTTGCCCGGCGACTCCGGGTGTCGACCGCTTCGTGCGCTGCTTCGGCGCGCCGCCTCAACCTTGTGTCGATCTCTGCACGGCCATTCGTTCGGGTGCGCCTCACCAACGCGTCGACACCTGCCCGTAAGAAAGGCGGAGCGCGAGGGAAACGCCCTCGCCAGCGTGTGGTCGACTCGACCTCAAAAAGGGTCGACTCGCGGAGCGCGAGGGGGAACGCCCTCGCAAGCGTGACGCGGATCCGACCGTGATCGACTCGACCGCCGCCCCGCCCTCCGACGCGGCCTCGAAAGGGGTGAGCGAGGGCGGGCCGAAGACAATAAAAGAGAAGGCCACCCGGGGGAGGAGCCCGAATGACCTTCGACGATGCGGACTTGGGGGAGGGAGAAACGAAGCTTCCGAGCACCTGCCTTTCGTTCGTCCGGGACTGCGCCGAGCGCTTCGACGCAGCCCGATTTTCGGTTCGAGAGAAGGGCTCAGTTCGAGGTCGCGGCCACCCCTTCGGCGCAGCGCGCCTTCGCCTCGGCAGGCGCATCGGCAGGGAGCGCGGCGCAGCGCGCCTGGAACGCGGCATCGAAAGCGGCCTTCACGCAGGCGTGCTCGGCGTCGCCGCACGTCTTGCGATCGGTCCCGGCATCCACGCAGGCCTTGAGCGTGTCGTGGCAGGCCTTGATGGCGGCGGAGTCGGGGAGCGGAACGTGGCCGCAGAAGCCGGGCTTGGGGCCTCCCGGACCACCGTCGCAATCGGGAGGCGTGCCGCCGTCGCCGCGAGGCTCGCGAGGCGGAGGCGCCGCGCTTCCCGACGCACTCCCGGAGGGTGCCGGAGGAGGCGGAGGGGCGGCGCTTCCCGACGCGCTGCCGGAGGCCGACGGGGGCGGCGGCGGCGGCGCAGCGCTTCCCGACGCACTGCCGCTCGGCGCCGGGCGGGCACCGTCGCCGTCACCACGTCCGCGTCCTCCATGGCCATCTCGACCGCCGCACTCGCGCGGAGGCGGCGGGGTATCGGGGAGACAGGAGTCGAGCGCGGTCTTGCAGGCGGCAGCGTCGGCGCCGTCGGCGGCTTTGCACGTGTCGAACGTGGCGAAACACGCGTCGATTTCGGCCTTTTGGCTCGCGTAGCTGTCTTGAGCTCCGGCGAGCGCTTGGGCCTCGTCGCTCGTCACGGCGATGGTCGATGAGTCCGTGGTGGTGGTCGAGTCGCCGCAGGCGACCGCGACGAGAAAGAGCGGAGAAGCGACAACGAGAAAGCGCACTCGCCGAATCTGCGAATGAAGGTTCATGGGTTCTCTCCTCGGCGACGAAGGGTTTTCGTCCAGCCTCGAAGAAGTACGTGCGCGCGCCCTACGAAAGCGGATCACACATCGACACGATTTTTTTCGTGAGCTCGAGCGAGGGTCTCTCGAGTCCGTCAGCGCGGCGGACGCTTGCGGTCCCGAAACCAGCCGCGCACCGCTTCCATTCGGGCTCGCTGCTCTTTGGGCGCGTGCGCCGCGCACGTTTCGGCCTCGGGCGTTCCCGGCGCGGCACCCCAGCGGAGCTCGACGCAGTCGTTCGGATCGTAGGCGGTCTCGAACGCGGCCGAACGCGCGACGACCTCGGCCAAGGTGAGCTCGAAAGGCGAACCGTCCGTGCGTGTATACTGCACCTTCCGCGACGACAGCTCCTTGGCGAGACGGGCCTCGAGCGAGGCCTTCACGGTCTCGGGCGTCTGGCCTTTGGGCATCGCGTAGCGATTCGTGCGGCGCGCTACCTTGGCGGGGAAACCGCTCACCACGTCAATGGCGATGAGCAGACGAAGGTCTCGCGAAGGCGTGGAAAAATCTTCCCAAGCACCTTGGGTCTCGAAGATCTGCGGGCCCTCGGGCATGGGCGCGGGAGGTCCCTTTTTCTCCAAGAACTTCCGGCCGTTCTCCACCGAGGTGACGCGCGTACGGACTTGCTCTTCGAGCGCGGTCACGACCTCGAGTAGAGCGACCTCCGGATCGCGAGGTGTGGGCGCGAGCACGTCGTCCATGGCGTCGTAGAAGCCGTCGGCGTCGAGCTCGGCCTGCGCGAGCGAGAAGTGGTAGCGCGGATCCTTGGCGACTTGCCCGTCCGGGACGCGCGTGCCCACCGCGGTGCGCGCGTTCCAGGTGAGCGGTCGGAAGCGCTTCCACCCGGGACCACCGAGCGCCACGTCTTTCGCGAAGAGGAAGTTTCCTCTCCAGAAGCGTTTGCGCCCCACGGTGCCGTCGGGCTGACCGTCGACCGCGTAGAGTACGCCACCGCGCTCGGACGTCTCGGGTAGACGCTTGGCGATCACGAGCACGTGGCCGTACGGATCGGCGAACACCGTGCCGGGACGAAGAGCCTCCCAGGTGAGCTCGACCGGGTAGTAGTCGCTCTCGTCTTCGGTGAAGGGAGTGCGCGCCGAGCCGGAGTGCACGCGATCGGCGAGCGTGCCCCGCACGAACGTTCCGAAATGGTCGGCCGCTCCCGGACGAGGCTTGGCGGGCGGATCGCCTTGGGTCACGAGGCCGCTGCAATCGGGAGGCGCACCGCCGCCACCTCGTCCGCACTCGGCCATGCCGAACGGGAGCCCCAGCTTCCACGCGAAGATGGCGCGCAAGGCGTACGGCAGGTCCGCGCAGTCCGGGCGGATGACGGGCGCGCGGTCCGAGTCTTCGTGGGCGCCTAGATGATCGAACAAGAAGTTCCGCTTCGGGTCGCGGAGCACCTCGTGGAGAGCGGCGTAGCTCAGGCTCTCCCCCTCGGCCGCGTCGAAGAGCGTCTCGATCCATGCGGAGTACACGTTCTCCAGATCGGGGTCCCACGCGCGGGTGGCGGTCCACACGGCGGTCTCGGTGGCGCGCGGGCCGGGCGGAGGAGAAGCCGCGAGCGTGAGGTTCTCGGTCTTCTCGGAGGGGGTGCCTTCACAGGCCCCGTCCACGAAGCGTGCGGTGAGCGCGCCTTCGGTCGAGGTGGCCTCGAGCCGGTAAAAATAGGGTGTTTCGCCGTGGCGCTCTTTCGTGTCGGTCACTACGACCCCCGACCCGTCACGTAGCTCGAGCGTACCGCGGAGCTTCTTTTCGCTGACGGCGAGCACGCGCACCGGCTTTCCGCGCACCGGGGTGCGAGGCGAGACGAAGAGCATCACGTCTTTGCCGGCGCAAGGCACGGTCTCGATCTTCTCGAGCGACGCGCGCGCGTCCGGGCCCGCCTCTCCCGTGCTCGCGTCACCGACGCTCGCCTCTCCCGAGGTCTCGACGGCCGCGTCGCCGTCGACCGCGGCAGGACGAGACTTGGTGCAGCCGCCCAGGAGCCACGTCGCGAACACCCCCAGGAGCGCAGGCGCCATCGAGCCACGCCAGGATCGAAGGCGGAGCGCGCGTGCATCACCACCACGTGACGGATTCGGGCGCATCCGGGGCGTTCCGCGGCCTGGTTTCATCCGAGGGTCCGCGCCGCTTCGTCCATGAAGGTCGCGAGGGCCTGCGCGTGGGCGAGCGGCACGGCGTTGTAGAGCGAGGCACGAATGCCGCCCACGCTGCGGTGGCCCTTCAGGCCGACCATGCCGTTCTTCTCGGCGAGCTTCACGAAACGGTCTTCGAGCTCTTCGGTGGGCAGGCGGAAGACCACGTTCATGATCGAGCGGCTGCGCGGCTCGACCGGGCACTTGAAAAAGCCGCCCGAACGCTCGATGGCCTCGTAAATCGCCGCGGCCTTCGCGCGGTTCTCGCGCTCCATGGCGTCCACGCCGCCGCGCGACTCGAGCCACAGCGCCACGTTGCGCACGAGGTAAATCGCGAAGGTGGGCGGCGTGTTGTAGAGCGAGCCGTTCTTCGCGTGCACGGCGTAGCGGAAGATGCTCGGGATGTCTTCGCGGGCGGACTCGAGGTACGCCGTGTCGGCCACGACCACGACCACGCCGGATGGCCCCAGGTTTTTCTGCGCGCCCGCGTAGAAGAAGGGAAACTTGGTGGGGTCGATACGACGGCCGAGAAAGTCGCTCGACATGTCGCAGAGGTGCGGCACCTTCGGCGACGGGAACGGAAGCTCGTCCGAGAGGCCCACCTCGATGCCGTGGATGGTCTCGTTGCTGGTGGTGTGCACGAATTTCGCGTCTTCGGCGAAGACGAGCTCACTCGGGTGCGGGGCACGAGTGCCTTCGGTCGAGCCTTTCCACGGCACCGCACGCACGCTCGCGCCCACCAGGGCGGCGTAGCTCTTCGCTTCCGAGACCGCCTTCTCGCCCCACGTCCCGGCGACCACGTAGTCGGCGGTGTCGCCCTGGCGCAGGAAGTTCATGGCCAAGGTGGCGAACACCTGAGTTGCGCCGCCCTGAAGGAAAATGACGGACTTTTCCGGGCCGAGGCCGAGCAGCTTGCCGAGCAGGGCGAGCGTCTCGTTGTGCAGGCGTTCGTAGGCTTTGCCGCGGTGGCTCTGCTCCATCACGCTCATGCCCGTGCCGTCCCACTCGAGCAGCTCGTCGCGGGCGCGGAGGAGCGCCTCCTCGGGGAGAGCAGCAGGACCGGCACTGAAGTTCATCACTCGCGACATGGGCATCACCTCTACGCCCGACACGCGCGGGCACTTCCGAAAGAATCGAGCTCGGTGCGAGACGCAGGTTGCGCCCTCGGGGCTCGGGAGATTCTCGTGAGCCCTACGCGCCTCGGCCGGCGCATCTCGGTTTGCCGAGGACTGCGCGTGCTCGCGCAGCCCCTGGGTTCCGAGACGTTCCGGCACGGTGTCCCCGTCGCCGTGACGCCGTCACCGCCCCGCAGGATGGGAAGACGTCACGACGCGCTCTGCACGGTCAGGCGCTCCGTCAGAGACGGAGCTTCTTGTATTTGATCCGGGTCGGCTGGTCGGCGTCCACGCCGAGGCGCTTTTTCCGGTCTTCTTCGTACATGCGGTAGTTGCCCTCGAACCACTCGACGTGGCTGTCGCCCTCGAACGCGAGGATGTGGGTCGCGATGCGATCGAGGAACCAGCGATCGTGGCTGATGACCACGGCGCAGCCGGGAAACTCCACGAGGGCATCTTCGAGCGCGCGCAGGGTGTCGACGTCGAGGTCGTTGGTGGGCTCGTCGAGGAGCAGCAGGTTGCCGCCCTCTTTGAGGAGCTTCGCGAGGTGCACGCGGTTGCGCTCGCCGCCGGAGAGCGTGCCGACCTTCTTTTGCTGATCGGTGCCCTTGAAGCCGAACCAGCCGCAGTACGCGCGGGAGGCGACCTCGCGTTTGCCGAGCGAGATTTTCTCTTCTCCGCCCGAGATTTCCTGCCACACCGACTGGTCACCGGTGAGGGACTCGCGGCTCTGGTCGACATAGGCGATCTTGACCGTCTCGCCCACGCGCAGGGTGCCTTGTTCCGGCTTTTCCTGGTCCATGAGCATGCGGAAGAGGGTGGTCTTGCCGGCGCCGTTCGGACCGATGACGCCCACGATTCCGCTACGCGGAAGGCGGAAGGTGAGGTCGTCGATGAGCAGACGATCGCCGAAGCCCTTCACGAGCTTGTCGGCCTCGATGACGACGTCGCCGAGGCGCGGTCCCGGCGGGATGCTGATTTCGGCCGGATCGGCCGCGCCCTTGTTGGCCTTGGCGAGCAGCTCTTCGTAGGCGTTGAGGCGGGCTTTGCTCTTGGCTTGGCGCGCGCGCGGGCTCTGGCGGACCCACTCGAGCTCTTGCTTGAGCTTTCGCTGGCGCGCACTCTCCTGCTTTTCTTCCTGGGCGAGGCGGGTGCTCTTTTGCTCGAGCCAGCCGGAGTAGTTGCCCTTGAACGGGTAACCACGACCGCGGTCGAGCTCCAAGATCCATTCGGCGACGTCGTCGAGGAAGTAGCGGTCGTGGGTGACCGCGACCACGGTGCCCGTGTAGTCCTTCAAGAAGCGCTCGAGCCAGGCCACGCTCTCGGCGTCGAGATGGTTGGTGGGCTCGTCGAGCAGGAGCATGTCCGGCTTCTGGAGCAGGATGCGGCAGAGCGCGACGCGGCGCTTCTCGCCACCGGAGAGGTGGGCGATCTCCGCGTCTCCGGGCGGGCACCTTAGGGCGTCCATGGCCACGTCCACGCGCTGGTCGACGGTCCACGCGTCCACGGCGTCGAGCTTGTCTTGGAGCTCGGCCTGCTTGGCGAGGGTCTTCTCCATGGCGTCGTCGTCCATGGGCTCGCCCAGGCTCGCGCTCACGGCCTCGAACTCGGTGATGAGCCCACGCGTCTCGGCGACGGCCTGTTCCACCGCTTCACGCACGGTCTTCGCGTCGCCGAGCTCGGGCTCTTGCGCGAAGTAGCCGATGCGCACGCCCGAGTGGGCCTTCGCTTCGCCGTAGATGTCCTTGTCGACCCCCGCCATGATGCGGAGAAGGCTGCTCTTTCCGGACCCGTTGGAGCCGATGACGCCGATTTTGGCGCCCGGGAAAAAGGCGAGGGTGATGTTTTCGAGGACCTTCTTGTCGGGCGGGTGAACCTTCGTCACCTCCCGCATCGTGAAGATGTAATCCATGGCGCCCTCGTCCTACCGCGCCCGCCTCCCGACCTCAATCGGCGACGACGAAATCGGCGACCAGCGGGCGGACGCGGAGGAATCGGAGAGTCTGCGGCGTTCTGCCGGACGACAAAGAGCGGTTCCGTTCGACTCGCCATTTCCGTACGCTGCTTCGCTCGCACGAGGAGAATCGATGAAGACACGTCTTGCGTTGGTGGTTGGGCTTTCGGCGGTGCTCGCGCTCGGGGGCTGCAAAAAGAAGAAGCCCACGGCCGATGGGGGCACGGACACGACGAGCGGCGACGAGACGACCGCGTCTGCACCGCTGAAGAAGAACACGCAGGTCGTCGAGCTCCTGAAGAAGCTCCAAGACGGTTGTACGGTGTCGGTCGAGACCGCGTCGGTGTACTCGTGCAAGGCCAAAGAGGACACGGCCCTCTACGATTTCATCCGCGCCCAGCGCCCGAAAGATCTTTTCGAGACGTACGCGGCGGTCATCACCACCGGTGACGAGAAGCAGAAGGCCGTCGCCATCGCTCAGGCGAACAACACGTTCTTCAGCCTCGACAAAGACCTCAAGAAGGCGAATGCCACCAAAGACGTCGCCAACGCCTTCCTCGGCGCGCTCGCGAAGGACGACCGCAACGCGGCTCGGCTCGCCGGCATCACCGCGAACCTCTCGTTCCTCGCCGGCACGAAAGACCGCCTCATCAAGGTGACCGACACGCTCGCCAACACACCGGCGCGCAACAACGCCTACCGCGAATTCATGCAGTTCGGCCGACTGGACGCACTTCCCAAGCTCAAGGAAGTCGCCAAAGACAAGGACTTCGCCGTCTCGGCGTTGGCCGCACCGCGCAGTATGCCCGACTGGACCGATGCCGAGAAGAACGCCATCTGTCCCTGGGCCAAGGGCTACATCGGAGACTCGTCGCTGAACGTAGCCGCCGAGGCCGGTCGAGACCTGGTTTCGTGCAAGGGCGAGTACATCGACGTCGTCCTCGACGAAGGCGAAAAGCGCCTGAAAGCCAAGCAGTTCGACAACCCCTTCTCGGACGTCTTCCGCGAGGTCTGCTTCGATCTCTTCGGCAAACCTTCGAGCACGCCGGCCCGCGAGGCCCAGTGCAAGCGTAACTTCGCCTTCCTCGAGAAGGTGGTCAACGACGAGACCGTGAAGTCCGACGTGCGCGCCTGGTCGCTGTGGAACATCTACTACCAGCGCAAGGACAAGGAGACCTTGGCCCTCATGCGCAAGTACCAAAACCACAAGAACCCCGAGATCGCGAAGCGCGCCAAAGAGGCGATCACGTCGCTCACCACCAACTACAAGCTCAAGTAGACGCGGGTCCGTCGTCCGTCGCAGCACACACGAAGACGCGGCGTTTCCCCGAGGGAAGCGCCGCGTTCGTGCGTGAGCGAGTCGAAGCGTGTAGGCCCGCGCGGGAGGTCAGGCCCGCGCGACCGACGCGTTCACTTCTTCTTCGTCGAGGGGTCGACCACTTGGTCTTTGAGCTCGCCGAGGGTCGAGATCACGTCGCCGAGCTCGGCTTCCGCGACCTTCTTCTCCTCCATGGCGGCCTTCAGGTCTTCGAGCAGGGTGTCCCACTGCGCTTCGGTGACCTTGAGCCCCTTGAAGGCGTCTTTCCAGGGCTTTCCCGAGTACTTGCAGTCGCCGCCGGCCTTCTCGCAGATGTGCTCGAAGAGCATGTCGCGGAAGGCTTCGACCTTGAGGGACTTGCTGAAGATCTTGCTGACCTTCTTGTCTCCCTGCACGTTTTTGGCGAACGTCTCGAGCACGCCCTTCAGCGCGTCTTTTCCGCCCACGCGTTCGATGAGCGGCTTGGGCTCCGGCGGTGCGGCATCGGCGGGCTCGGACGGGCCGGCGTCGGCGATCGCTTCGACCACCGGCGGTTCCTTGGGCGGGGTCTTGCCACCGCAGGCGAAGGCCAAGAGCGAAACACCGGTCAGCGCGACGAAGGCAACGGTTCGGATCTGCATTCGAAATCTCCGATTCGCGACTCTATTCGGGGCTCGGGCAGGGAGCAACTATGGAACGGGTCGACGGACGACCTTCGCACGAACGCCCGTCGACCCCCGAAATTCGACCTCGGGGAGCACGGCGCGGTAGCCTGCGAGAATCGTGGGGAGCTCGACGCTCAAGATCGACGGTCGGATCGTGGTGACGGGGGAAGGTAGTCCACTCAAGGTGGAGTACGGACTCTTCGAAGCCGGCGAGATTTTGCTCGGAAAGAGCGCGCTCGGGCGTCCCATCGAGCAGGGCTACTCGACCACCGCCGGGGAGGCGCGACGAAGGCTCGCCCAGCTCGGAGCCTCTCCGGAGCTGGCCGACACCTGCGTCGATGTCATGCGCCCCACGTTGACCGAGGCCTATGCGCGCGGTGGAGCGGTCCGAAAGATCGCCTCGCTGCTCGATCCGCACGTGCTGCTCGAGGCCCCCGTGTTCGACGGCAAGGCGTACGAAGGCACGTTCCTCGATCTCGCCTCGCTCGCCCACGACCTCGGCCGGCCGTCGGCGGGTAGCGTGATTCAGGCGCTCTCCTTGGCCAAGATGCTCGCGGACGTGCCCGAAGACGCCGCGGTCGAGCTCGACACGCTCGCCTTCACGAAGGACATGAAGCCGGGCGAGCGCACGTTCCAGCGCGTGCACCTCGACGGCGTGTCGGACCTGCCTGCGCTCTTGGAGGACCTCGCCAATCGTGGTGGCGGTCGCGGCGCGCGCGGGGACGGACTGCCACGCAAGAAGGTCGAGGACCTGCTCGCGGCGCGCTTGCCCATCGGCTCGAAGCTCTCGGGTTTCATCCGTGCCATCGAGACGCGAGACGTGCCTGCCAAGGGCCCGCTGGCCAAAGCGGAGCTCTGGGAGATCGAGATTTTGCTCGACGCGGGCGACACCGACACGAGCCTCCCCCGCATCGAGAGCGCCGAGCGAAACGGCGGGCGCACGCCGGCCACGGCCTACCTTCGAGCACGCCACGATTTGCTCGCCCGCATCGAGCCGGCGGCCCTGCTCGCCCCCCGTATTTCGGCACTCGCACTCTCCATGAGCTCGTTCGTCGAGCTCGGCCTGCTCGCCGGAGAAGCGTGGCTCGCCGCGGGCGAAGGCCGCCGTGCGCAGCCCTACGCGAAAGACGTGCTCGAGACCAAGGGCATCGACGAGACGCTGCGTGACCGCGCGGCACGTGTGCTCGAGGCGGCGAAGAGCATCTCGCCTCCGGCCACGAGTGGCCCTCCTCCGGCGCTCGGACGAAACTCCACGTCTCCCTCCGCTGCGCCCGGCGCAGTGGAGACGCGCGCGCCCTCGTTTTTCCCCGATCCGCGCGCCGAGCCGGACTTGCTCGAGGAAATCTCGGAGCCTTCCGCGCAGGCACGTCGTAACCCGAGCCTGCCGCCGCTCTACCTCACGCCGAGCGGTGTCTCGATTCCTCAAGTGCCGCCGCCGCCCACGGGCGACAGCATGTTCCCGCCACCGCCGAGCGCCGCAACGGGCTCGACGCGCCCGAGCGAAGCGCCCAGGTTGGACGCGACCGTCGCCCGCAAGACCGAGCTTCCTGCCGCGGCGTTCGACGCCACCGTCGCGAAGAAAAGCGACGTACCGGCCAAAGCGATTCCCACTCCGGCATCGGACCGCAAAACCGCGCCACCCCCACCAGGTGAGGTGCCCGTCGCCTCCAACCCGTCGAGCGACCGCACGCGCCAAGTGGCGTCCCCGAAGGTCCGGCGACCTACTGCCGTGGGCCTCGGCATGGGCGGAGAGTTTCCTCGCGAAGAGGTCTCGGGAACGGACGGCTTCGTCGACGTGCCCTTCCCGTCGAGCTTTCCGTCCGGAGGCCCTGCTACCGGACAGACCGAAGCTCTCTCTCCCAAAGAGACCTCGGCCAAGGAAATCTCGCCCAAAGAAATCTCGTTCGAAGGCCTCGAAGGGCCGGAGAGCGAACCGGTCCGCGCGCGCCCGAAGACCGAAGCCCCCCCGTCTCTCGAACCTACGGAAAAGGCCCCCGAATCGGTGCATCCGGCGATGCGCGAGATGCCCACGCCCACGCTCTCCGGCGAGTTCATGCGCGGAGCAACCCGGCCGCCCATCATCGAAGGAGAAGCCCCGCGCGGCTTCGCGAAGGCGCCGCTCTTTCCTCGTAGCTCCTCGGACACGCCAGAGGTGGCCGAGCATCTGTCGCTTCCGCCGGGCGTCTCCGGGGGCACACTCACGGACATCTTGCCGCGCTCCGTCCTCGAAGCGCGCATCCAGTTCACGCTCATGTCGCGCGAGCTCGGACGCCAGTACCGTGAGACCAAGAACCTCGAGCTCGTGGCCGACTTGTCCGGCATCGAGCACATGCAGGCGCACCTCTTCGAGCGCTTCTCGAAACGCTCCGTCGACGGCCCCGAAGCCGCGCGAGACGTGCAGCTTCATGGCGCGTTCTTGAGCGAAATCCTCTCGCGCCGGCTCGCCGCCGAGTGGGTCGACATCAGCGCCGACAAGCTCGGTCACTGGGAGATGATGGTCGCCCCGGCCATCCGCGTGTGGCCGTTCGGGCGCGTCTCCCGGCTCATCGTGAAGGGCCACAAGGAGCGCGATTTGGTCGCGTACTTCCTCGAGCTGCAAGCACGCTACGAACGACGCTGAGGGCGCCGGTTTCGCGCTCGGAGCCTCACGCGTGGACCTTCATAGGCGATCGGCGTTCATCAGGATGTCGAGCGCGTAGGGTGTGTAGGGCGCGCCTCCGAGACCGATGACGGCCACGGCGATGGCGCGACGTGAAGCGTCGTGGGGAACGTAGAGCGTGGCCCAGCGCGCGTCTTCTCCCCTGCCCCAGTCGCGACCCGAGTCGACGTGCATGCGGCGCGAAGGCGCGATGATGCAGCGGGTGCGCCTCGGACCGAGCAGCTCGAGCGCGCGCTGCGCGAAGGCCAGCCGGTCGAACGACTCGAACGAGGTCTCGTGGGCGAGCTCCCGAAGCTCACGCGTAGGCTCCTCGAACGTGTGCGATGCCCGAAGACGGGCGCGAATCTCTTCCGACATCGAGCCTCGATTCTAAGGCGGCCCCGAGACTTGTCGACCGACCGAGCTTCGAAAAGAGAAGCCCCCTCGGATCGCGCTCGAGAGAGCGATGCGAAGGGGCGACGTGCTCACGACGAGCGACGGACGATGCGACTCAGTTGGTCGCGATGATCGAGCCGTTGGCGTTCGCCGGGGCTTTGTCGTGGAGGTAGAAGTTGAAGGTGCCGGCAGCGTTCACCTCGCGCGGGGCATTGGTTCCCTGCACGTTGCCTTCGAAGCCGTTGGGCGGGATGGGAGCGCCGGTGTTGCCGTGGTTGAAGCCGGCGGTGTTGCCCGAGTGGATGATGTGGGCCATCGAGTCGCCGTTCTTCACCTTCACGGCGATCTTCTTGCCGCCGAGCTTCACCTTGATGGGCGCGGGCGCGAAGGCCGTGTTGGCTTCCATGCCGGTGAGGGTTCCACCGTTCACGGGGATCGTCAGCGTCAAAACGGGCGCGACGTTGAGGCTGATGGTGGTGGTCTTCGCGTCACCGGTGGCGGGCTTTGCGGTGACCGTGAGCGGGATGGCGCCCGGGGTGGTGTCGCTCGAGGTCTTGATGGTCAAGGTGGCCGAGGCCGAGGCCGTGGTGATGTCCACGCTGGCCTTGTCGAGGGTGGCCGTGACGCCCGCCGGAGCGCCGCTCACGGTGAGGTCGACCTTGCCGGTGTACCCTTCCTTGGGGGCCACGTTGATCACGACCTTGGTCTCGGCCTGGAGGTCTGCGGAGGGAGCCGCGTTGTCGAGGTTGATGTCGACCTTGGACGCCGTGGTGGTGGGCGTGCCCGTGGGCGTGGGGGTCGGGGTGCCCGTTCCGGTGCCCGTGCCCGTTCCGGTGCCCGTGCCCGTTCCGGTTCCCGTGCCGGTTCCGGTTCCAGGGTCCGTGGTCTCACCGCCGCCGGGAGCCCCGCGGTAGTAGCCCGAGGTGTTCTGGCTGGCGTCGCCACAGGCAACAAGGAGAGCACCACCGACGAGAGCGCTGAGGAGGAGGGTCCGCATGACTTGCGTATTCTGCAATCTCGCTGCCAACTTCACGAAACGAAACGCCTACATTCGCCGACAAACTGCGCATCGTGCACTCGAGGCACGTTTTGCGCGATGACACACCTGTTCAGTCCTGTCGGCCTCGAGGAACACCCGCAAAAACCCGAGGTACACGAGGTGCCGGGTGGGGCCTCATGGACCGGGGCGATGGATCATATCCGACCATGGAGAGCGCGCGATCGTCGACGCCGGACGCGGGAAAGGCCCCACAGCACGAGGGGTATTGCCCCCCCGTGGATCGGTACGTCCCCACCTGCCGAGCAACCGCAGCCTCGTTTCGACGTCGCGGTTTGGTTGGAGGCCGACGCATCGGCGCCCGCGTCTCCCGCTCCGGCCTCGAGGCTCGCGTCGCCGTTCTCGGAGGCGGCATCTGCCCCGGCGTCTTTCCAGGGGGCAAGCTGCGTCCCGAGATCGACGAACGGCTTTTGGCAGACGTCTTTGGCGGCGCCGCTGCACGCGATGGGCGCCTCGACCGCGCCGAACGAAGCAACCGGACGAAAGGTTTTTCCGAGGTCACTCGAAACCCCGAGCGCCGGACCGCCCACGTCGAACGGATTGGTGCATTGATACAGAAGAGCGTTGGTCGCGGTGAGGCACTGCGCGCCGACCTCGGCGACCTTCGCGAAGGTGCGACCGCGATCGTCGGACGCCCAGAGACCGTCCGTGGCGAGGCCCGAGGCCGCCCAGAAGCGAGAGCCATCGGGCGACATGGTGGCGCCGTACATGGCCGAGGGGATCGACATGACCGTCCGGTTGGTCTTGCCCGAGTCCTCCGAGAGGGTGACCTCGCTGCCCTCGAAGTGCAGAAAGCGTGAGACCACGCGCGAGGGGTCCTTCGGATCGATACCGACGATGAAGTAGGCGCCGTTGTGGGAGCGCTTCTGGTCGAGCTCGACGAAGTGACCGCCGCCGTCGTCCGAGCGGAAAAAACGGCCCAAGAGCGTGCCCCTCGGCTGTCCGGTCACGTACACGCGAGAGGGCTTTCCCGGCGCGGCGTCGACCGTCACCAGGTACATGTTCTCGAGCCCTTTGCCCACGCGCTCGAACGGTTTTCCCTCGGGCTTGCGGTAGAGCGCGCTCGGTTTTTGCGCGGTCGTGGTGACCACGAGCACGGTTCCGGCCGAGTCGACCGAGAGGTCTTTCACGGTCTCGCCTTCGAGCGCGGGCACACGCGTGACCTCGCAGAAGTCTTTGGTGGTGGCGAGGCCGTTCTCTAGCCCCACGTAGAGCGTGCCGTCTTTGGTGAAGGCGATGGGCGGATCCCACGCGCCCGAATAGCCGAAGGTCTGCTCGCAGGCCCACCGGAAGCTCTTGCCGCCGTCTTCGGAAAAGAGCAGACCGAAGGTGCTGCGCAGCACGAGCTTCTGTCCGCCGGAGCCGGGCACCACCACCACTTGCTGCGCGAGTGGGAAACGCCCGTTCGCGAACGCTGGGCGCATCGTGTAGGTTGAGATCGCCGCGAACGCGACGAGGAACATGAGGGCGCGCACGAAGCTCTTTTACATCGGATCCCTCTTGGGCGTGCTCGCCCTCGTGGGGTGCAAAAAAAAGCCCGAGAACGACCTGCGCGCGCAGAAGGCTCCCGCGGTGCCGGTGCCCACGCCCGCATCGCGCGCCATCTACGTCACGAACAACGGCTCCGACTCGGTGAGCGTGGTGGACAAGGACGGCCCGCAGGTCACCACCGTGCAGGTCGAGATCGATCCGGACG
This sequence comes from Polyangiaceae bacterium, assembly GCA_965225775.1. Classification (GTDB taxonomy): domain Bacteria; phylum Myxococcota_A; class Polyangia; order Polyangiales; family Polyangiaceae; genus JAAFHV01. The sequence continues at coordinate 2,764,739 of OZ245328.1, forward strand.
CCCACGAGGCGCCGCATCACTTGGCGCTCACGCCCTCGGGCGACACGCTCTTCGTGGCCCTCGCCTTCCCGCCCGATCCAGGCACCCCGAAGAAGAAGGATCCGCACGCTTCGCACGGCGCCTCGGAGAGCCCGGGCAAGCTCGCGCGGCTCGATCCGCGCACGCTCGAGGTGCGCGACACACGCGACGTGGACGAAAACCCGGGCGACGTGGTGCTCACCCACGACGGCACCCGCGCCATCGTGACCCACTACGACATGAAGCGGGCGATGACCGTGGCGGCCAAGGGCCAAGCGAGCCCGTCCACCATGTTCGCGCGCATCCAAGTGTGGGACACGAAGACCTTCGAGCTACGTGGGCAGCGGCCCATCTGCGTGGCGCCCCACGGCACGGCGGTCACCGCGGACGACAAGCTCGCCATCGTGGCTTGCTACGGCTCGGATGAAATCGTGGTGGTCGATCTCACGAGCCCGGAGCTTCCGACTTCGCGCACGCCGCTCGGCAACGCGCAGGGCGTGCCCGGGGTGCCTCGGTACGGTCCGTACTCGGCCACGCTAATCCCGGGCGGATCGCAGGTGCTCGTGGCCGACTTGGAAGGCCAAGACTTGCGCGTGTTCGATCTCGCCACGCGAAAGCTCGTGCCCGAACGCACGGTGGTGCTCGGGGCCAAAGCGTTCATGCCCGCGGTCACGCCCGACGGGGCCTTCGCCTACGTGCCCATGCAAGCGCCCGACGGTCTGGCCAAGGTCGATCTCGCCACGGGCAAGGTGGTCGAGCAGGTGGTCAAGCCCGCCCAAGAATGCAAAGCGCCGCACGCCTTCGCGCTGGATGGCGCGCGCGTGTTCGTGGTGTGCGAAGGAGACCACAAGGGAAACGGGACGGTGCTCGAGGTCGATCCGAAGACCCTTGCCACGAAGACCCGCTGGGAAGTGGGCGTCTACCCGGACGGGCTCGTCTTCGGGCACTGAATCCATCTGTGCATCCTGCACGTGATGCCAGGGCGCCGACTCGGCCGCGGACTCGGTCGTGGTCCTACCCCGGACGACCGAGTCAGCGCTTTTCGGCGAGGATGACGATGCGGGGGGACTCGCAGCCGAAGAAAACGCCCGGGGTTTGGATTTTCCCCGTGACCTCGGCGACGCGGAAGCCTGCGTCGTTCAGCATCTTGCCTAGCTCGTGCAGGGAGTAGGCGCGCACGGAGTACTCGATTTCTTTCGAGCGGCCGTCGTCGATCATCATGGTGCGCTTCACGCGTAGGCGCGACGTGATGAAGTCCATCTGCATCTCGTCCATGCAGATGCAGCCGTCGCCCTCGAACCACACGAGCGAGGGGGCTTCGCGGGCTACGTAGTCGCGGTTGACCACGTCGAGGAGAAACTGCCCGCCCTTGCGGAGCGCGCGGTGCACGCGGCCGATGACCGCGGTGTTCTTTTCTTCCTCGAAGAAGCCGAAGCTCGTTTGCCAACAGTAGATGCCGTCGAAGGCGTCCTCGAAGGTCATCTCGCGCATGTCGCCCTGCACGAAATTGAGCTTCTGACCGCGCTCTTGGGCCTCGTCGGAGGCGCGGGCGAGCATGGCGAGCGACAGGTCGAAACCGACCACCTGGTAGCCGCGGCGGCCGAGCTCGATGGCGTGACGACCGGTTCCGCAGGCCAAATCCAGCACCGTGGCGCCCTTGGCGACACCGAGGCTGTCTTCGATGAAGCTGACCTCGGCGTCGATCTCCGAGTCTTTGATGGCGCCGACCGTGCGCAGGTAGTCGTCGTTGAAGAGCTCTTCCCACCAGGGCTTGGCGCGCTTCTTCGCTTCGGTCTTCGACTCGACGCCGGAGAAGTTGTTGGATGGGTCCGAGCTCGGCGCGGACACGGGCGCAGACACGGCCGGACTGGAGGCCGGCGCGGCCTGAGGCGAGCCGACACGCGGTCCTCCCTCGGCCAGCACTTGGTGCAGCTGGGGCGCCGAGTTGACCGGCGCGGGCGGCGGACGCGGCGGAACGGGCGCCGTACCTGGACCGGAGAGCGGATCGGGCGGAATCGATTCCATCCCGATGCTGGTGGGGGTCACGTACTGGGGCCGCATGGGCGGCAGACCGGGAACGCTCGGCGCGCGAGGACGCACGGGAGGAGGCGCAGCGGCCTCCTCGACGAGCACGTCTTCAGGCTCGATTTCCGGGGGATTCGAGGCGGGCAGCGGATCGTCGTCGCTGTCGACGGGGATGAGATCCGGCTCTTCCGAGAGCGGCGAGGCCTCGACCTCTTCGATGGCGCTGCTGTCCAGATCGACACGAGACGAAGCGGCCGCCTCGCGCAAATCGATGGCGGTGGGCTGCCACGGGGTCCAGCCGGACTCGTCGTCTTCTTCGGCGAACGGGCCTTCGCGCAGGGCCTCGAACTCACGAGGCTCGCTCTCGTTTCCAGCGAGGCCGGCGAGATCGGCAGGGCTCGGCACCACGACGCGCGCTGCGGGCGGGGCGGCAGGCGTCTGAACGAGCGGCATGCGAGCACCAGCAAGACCAGCAGGCGCGACCGCCGCGACAGGCGCGACAACCGCGACAACCGCGACGGGCGCGGGAGACGCGGACAGGTCGAACGGACCCGGCTCGGACGGATCGGCGTCGACCGAGTCGACCGAGATGAACGGGGTCGACGGGATCGACACCTCGATGTCTTCCGAGTCGGCGCGGGGCGGCAGCGGCGACGTACGCGCGCCCGGCTCCACGTGCGGAACTCCGGTCGCGGGCGTGCCGTCGATGTCCACCTCGAGCTCACGCGCGGTCACGCGGTCCGCGGCTTCGGCGACCGGGGGGATGGCCGTGGTCGAGGTGTGGCTCGGCTCGGGACGCGAGACCTCGTCGTCGGGGATGCGCAGGGTGATCTTGGGGCGCACGCGCTCTTTGCGGGACGGGCGATCTTTTTCGCGCGGATCACGAGACGCGTCGGCGCCCGAGGCGAGAGCTCCGAGCTGCGCGACCTCGACCTCGACCGTCTGCGCGAGGTGATCCTCTTCGATGGCAAAGTCGTCCACCGACGCGACAGCGCGAGGATCGCGAGGCTCAAGCGGCTCGAGCGCTCGCGGATCACGCGGATCACGAGCATGAGGGACGGGATCCTGCGGATCGGCCAGGCCGTCCAACGAAGGATCCTTGTCCGGCTCGAAGCTCATGCGCGGGCCTCGGCGAGGGCCTGGCCCATGCGAATGGGGCCTTCTTGGGCGACGAACTTCCCGAAGCCCTTGGGCTCGAAGAAGAGCACCGCGGTCGAGCCGAGGTGGAACATGCCGATCTCGTCGCCGCGGGCGAGGTCGATGGGCTTCTCGAGGTCGTAGGTGCCGTAGGGCACGTCACGCGCCTCGTTGCCGACCACCGTGATGCGACCGACCACCATGGCCGCCACCATGACGACGGTGACCCGACCGAGGTCCGGCGTATCGATCACCAGCGCGACGCGGCGGTTTCGCACGAACAGGTTGGGCACGTAGTCGAGGCCGATCGAGTTGACCGGGTAGTAGTCGCCGGGCATGGAGCGCACGCAGACGAGCTTGCCCGCGGCGGGCGTGTGCACGCGGTGGTAGTCGCGTGGGGAGAGGTAAATCACGCAGGCCCCGCCGCCTTCGTAGCGGCGAGCTTCGTTCACGTCGCCGACCAGCTCGTCCACGCGGTACGGGCGGCCCTTCACCATGTAACGCGACTCGCGCGTGACCGGACCGGGCGACTCGAGACGGCCGTCGGCGGGCGAAACCCAGGCCGCGCTGTCGATCGGGCGGGCGCCGTCGCGGAGCTTACGGGTGAAGAAGTGGTCGAAGCTGTCCCAGCGATCGGGTGACTCGCACTCGTCGAGGGCGACGTCGTAGGCCTTGCAGTACGCACCGAGAACGGCGCGTTCGAGAGGTCGGGGCCAGGAGACGTCGGCGAGGCGTCCCATGACTCGGGTGATCTGCTCGCGCGGAAGCACACGCAGAATTTGAGCGGACGCGTACGTGAGCGGCTTCATCGTGGGCGCTTTTTCGGTTGGGTAGGGCCGTCCAGGGGGGCTCGGACGCCCACGAGACGTGAGCCACGGATCCTAACCTTCGCATCACGCGTGGGTCAATCGGACGCGTGCGAGAACCCTTGAGGGTTCGCGGTGTTCAGGGAGGGACCGACGCGATTCGCGGTGCACAACGGGTCTTGTGCATTCACACAAGAAACCTCCGGATCGAACGGATCTTCGCCGATTCCTTCCGCGTAGGAGGCCTCGGCCCCCACGGTGTCGCCTCTCGCCCCCAGCACGCGACCGCGCAGCGCCCACCAGGGTGCGAAGCTCGTGGCCACGTCTTTCGGCTCCGATACCAAGGGAAATCCCTCGTCGCGCTTGTCGAGCGCCTCGAGCACCCGGCCCTGGAGCGCGCGCACACTCGGATCGAGACCGAGCTCGTCGGGCGTTCCCGCCCCCGTGACGCCTACCCCGGTGAGCTCGCGTTTGGCCGCGAGCGCCTGACCCTGGTCGAGCAGGAGCTCGGCGAGCCGGAGCTTTTCGCGGGCCTCGCGCAGGTTTTTGGGGGCTTTTCCGAGGCCGTAGAGCGCCGAGAGCGGCTCTTTCGGACGAGCTTTCAGCCATGCGCGCCACTCTTGGTCCCACGCCGGGAGGTCTTTGGTGGTCACCGATCGCAGCGCTTCTTCGACCGTCTGGCCGTTTTTCAGGGCGGTGAAGAGCTTGGGGAGCATGTCCTTCGCGGAGTGATCGACGAAGTAACGCACGAAGCTCGAGACCTCGGCGAACGCGACCATGGCCGCGTCGGCGCTGGGCAGCATGGCGATGCTGGGTCCGAGCTTGTCGAGCGGCAGATCCAGCTTCTGCTCGATGCCGCGGATCACGACCGACTCGACCGACGGTCGGTCGTCGAAAGGTCCGGGCGGGCGCCAGCGGACTTCTTGTCGCTTGGCGAGGCCCTCCTGGAGCCAGAGCGGCGCACGATCCGCCGAGGCGCGGGTGATGGCCATGTGCGTGAGCTCGTGGGTGACCGTGTCGCGCCAGGGATACCCGTGGTGGGAGGCGCGCGGCGAGAGCAGCGTGACCTTGCCCCACTTGGCCACCGCGACCGTGCCGGTGGTCTTGGCCGACTCGTACGGCAGGCCGGTCATGGCGGAGAGCGCGAGGTGATCGCGCACCACCACGAAACGCGTGGGCTTGGGCCAGTCCACACCGAGCTCGTTCGTGAGCATGGTGCGGGCGCGGTCGATGGTCTCGGCGAGCAGCGGGAAGAGCGCCGCGTCGTGCTCGTCTTGGAACTTCACCTCGATGGCGCGAGCTTCGTCTTTGAGGACCACGTTGGCTGCGGTCACGCGGGCACACCCGCGCGCGAGATCGGCGAGGCCTCGTGCGTCGTCGTCGGTCGCCAGCTCCGGGCGCGTCAGCAGGGCCACCGCGCGATCGCAGTCCCCGCTGTAGATGGCGAGGCGAGCCTTCGCGATGGCCACGTTGGCAAGCTCCGGATCGGCGCCTTCCAGCTCTTTTTCGGCGAGCGCGAGCTCGAGACGGGTGGTGAGCTCGAACGCGCGGGCGGCACGCGCATCCCCCTCGGCCGGATTGGCGCTCACGCGGCGGTCGCCCATCAGAAACGCCACCACGCCCACCGCCAAGACCAGCATCAAGATTCGTTGCGGAAGCTTCATCGCAAGAGCCCTTCGGCGTAGCGCATCACCGCGTCTTTTTGGCGTCCGGCGCCCGGCTGGCCGAGCCCCTTGAGCACGCGTTTTCGGAACTCTTCCGGACCCTTGTGGGCATCGGCTTTGGGGATGGGCGCGTGGCCGGAGGGATCGCCTCGGCGGCCGTTGTCGTCGTCGGAGCTATCACCGTGCTCGTTGGAGTCGTCCGGGGAGCCGAGGGCACGCTTGGCGGCTTCGAGCTTGCTCTGGGCTTCGCGTTGGGCGGCTTGGCCCTTGTCCACGTCGCCGTTCTTGAGCGCCTGCGCGGCTTCGTTTCCGGCGCGACGCGCCTCCGAGAGGGCGTCGAGCGCAGCCTGCGGGAGCCCCTGCCCTTCTTTCTGGGCTTTGCGGGCGAGGTCACCGGCTTTTTCGGCGAGGCGCGCCTCGTCTTCGCCATGCGCGCCGAGCTCACCACGCGCGCGATCGCGGGCGCGAGCCTTCATTCGCGCGAGCTTTTCTTCGGCCCACTTCACCTCGGGTGCGAGCTTCTTTTGGGCCTCGTCGAGGCGCTCTTCGGCCCCGCCTCCGCGGAACAGGCTGCGCTGCGCGACCCGCTTGGCTTCTTCCAGGGCGCCCTGCGCGGCACGTCCGGAGGCCACGCCGTCGGCGGGATTTCCCTGCTCGAGCGCGTGAGCCATCTGCTCGGCCAGCTCTTTCGCGGCCGAGCCTTTGCTGGTCCACGAGTCGCTGCCGGAGCCCACTTGCGGCATGGAGCGCACGGCCTCGCGGATGGCATCGGCGTGCTTCTTCGCTTCGTCGGCGAGGGCCTTTCGATCCTCTTCGGTCGAGCCGTGGGAGAGCGATTGCTCGACCTCCCCCATCTTCTTCGCGTGCTCTCCGGCGAGCGACTCGAGCTCTTGCGCCGCCTCTTGGAAGGCGCGCTCGGCTTCGTCGCCCCCGGATCCACCGGAGTCGTCGTCTTCGCCCGGGGCTCCGCGACCACCTCCGGCTTCACCGCCCCCGTGGCTCGATCCGCCCTGCGCCCCGAACGAGGGATCCGGCTGGTGGAGACGCACGGCCAGATCTTTCGCGGCGAGCTCGGTGTGCACGAGGTCTTGAGCCTTGCGCGCCCGCACGATGCGCAAGAGCGCCGCGTCGACGATCTCGCCCAGATCTTCCCCGAGCGAGCCGAGACGCACGAGCTGCCGCTTGCCGCCCTCGAGCACCAAGGCCGAGGCATCCATGCGAGCAGACGCGCCTTTTTCGTCTTTCGACGCGCGCGACTGCGCGGCTCCGAGAGCGAGATCGTCCGCGGCCTCGGCGAGCTCTTTGGCGGCCGAGCGGGTGTCCTTGAGGCCGAGGCCTCGGATGACCGCGTCCACCACGAGCACCATGCGCTCTGTGGCGACCACGGCCTCTTTGCGGGTGGCCGCGCTGGACGATTTCGCGTCGCGGTTCTCCGCGTCGAGGAGCTTCTTCTGCGAGAGACGAAGGCGCGCGTCGAGGCGGCTCGAGATGCGCACCCCGGCAAAGGTCTCTCCGAGGGCTTCGGAGAGACGCTCGGCGTTCTTCTCGGACAGCTCGCGCAGGCGCCCGGCGTCGACCGGATCGTCGCCTTTTTCGCCGTGCGAGAGCCGATACCCGAGGGCTTCCACGTAGCCCTTTCGAATCGCGCGCAGGGCTTCGAGGCGCAGGGCCTCCGGCTCGCCCACGTCGGGCGGGACCACCAAGATGGCCTCGCTCTCGCCCCACTTCGGTCCGGTGACCGGATCGTTGTCTTTGGCGGCCACACGAACCTCCACCGGAACGTGGCTGCGCTTCAAAAACGCGTCGCTCGGCCGGAGCACGTAACCGCCGCGATCGACTTTGGTCTCCCCGTCGAGACGGGATAGGACCCGCCGCTCTTCGCGGGCTCCGGCGCGCAAGACGAGGTGCACCTCGCGCAGACCGTGATCGTCTTCGGCTTTGTATTTGATCTGGATTTCGGCCGAGTCCGCGTCCTTCGTGAGCGAGATGCGGCGCGGGGCTCCGGCGAGCTCCACCGTGGGTACCGCGTCCGGGATGGAGGTGACCTTGGTGTGCACGGGGTCTTCGATGACCACGTCGCCGAAGCGAGCCACCACGCGGAGATCCACGGAGTCGGCGAGAGGCCAGCGCGCCGTGACCGCGCCGGCGCCGTCGTCGACGAAGGGCACTTCGACCTTGCCGTCGCTCAGGCCGAGCAGGCGCCCGCCATGGATGGGCGTTCCGCGAAAGGTGAGCAGCGTGCCGCGCGGGAGATCGAGCTCTTCACCGGGGGCGTCGTGATGCTCTTCTCGGTGCAGGTAGTCCGGCGGACGCGAGTGCACGTCGGACGACGAGGGCGAGAGCCACGCGAGATCGAGCGGGGCGCGCCCCCCGCGCGAGACGAGCACGTCCGCGCCTTCGACCAGCCCCCACGGGTTTCGCACGCACGAACCGAACGCGAGGGCGGCCACGATGGCGAACCCGAGCCGCAACGTGCGCGACACTTTGCGCGCGCGGCCCACGATTTCCTCGTGCGGAATGGACGCGAGACTGCGCGCGACGTGGAGCTCGGCGAGCGCGCGCGAGCTGCCCGGATCGGGCTTTTCCAGCAGCGTGAGCGCACGGCGCACCTTCTCGGCTTCGCGCGGCGCGGCCGGGGCGATCACGCGCGTGAGCACGCCGTCGGTGCTGGAGAGCGCACGCCGCTCGTGACGAGTGAGTGCGAAGACCACCGCGGAGAACACGACGAACGAGCCGCCCGCGGCGATGCGCATGGGCACCGTGCCGAGCCGGGCGACGAGCAGCGCGTTGAACGCGATGAACGCGAACGTGGCCCACGCGAGACGCGCGCGCGGCGCCGAGAGCTCTTCGCGGAAAGCTCGCGCATGCCGGGCGAGCGCTTCGGGGAGTCGTGCCACGCCCGGAACGTTACCAGCCCGAACCGGCCCGCCCCAAACGATCCTGCGCGAGATCGGCGCCTACGCGACGCGGATCAGTACCCGGCCGATCCTTGAGGTGCGACCGGCGCCCCCGGAAAACCAGGGATGGGCGGGAAACCGCCCGCGCTCGGCCACGCGGTGGGGATCTGAAAGCTGGGCAGCGTGGACGGCACCGGAGGAAACACGATCGAAGGTATGGGCGGCGCGCTGCCGCTTCCGCTCGGCGTGGCGCTCGGCGAGCCGGGGCTCGTGCTGCTGGACGGACGCGGGGTCACCTGCGGGCCCGGCACGGCAGGACCAGGCGTATTGAGCGTCGGGGTGAGCGGCGGCGTGTTGGTGACCACGGACGTGGAGGTGGTGTCCGTCGCGGGAGCGGACGGAAGGGGCGCCGGAAACGTGGGCACCACCACCGTGGGTGAAGTCGGTCCGGTGCCGAAGACCACGGCTCCCGCGATGCCTGCGCCGAGCACCAGCGAACCGACGACGAGGCCGATCACGAGACCATGGTTCTTTCGAGGAGCTCGCTGGCCGACGTAGCTCGGGGCGGGAGCGATCGAGGTGCCGGCCGAATACGCCGGGGGTGCAGGCGGCCGAGCTTGTGCGACCGCTTGGGCCGCGCTCATGTCCCCGAGCATGGTGCCGCCCTCGGCGGGAAGCGCGGAGTAGGCCGCGGCCGGCGCTCCGTAGGCGGACTCGGCGGGAGGTGCGGGTGCCGGCTGCGCCGAGGCCCCGGGCTGCGCTTGCAGGCGCGCGGTCGATCCGAGCGAGGTGTTCGGAGCGGCGTTCGCGGCGGGGCTCGGAGCGGCAGCGTGAAGCGCCTGAGAGGCCTGAGGACCTGCGGCCGCGAGCACCGCGCCGAGCGGCGCGCCCATCATGGTGCCGGTGCTCGCTTTGGCGGCGAGGTCGGCCAGGCGCTCGGTGGGGACCGCGCCGGGACGAGCATTTTTCAGGCCTTCGAGCGCGATGCGCATCTCGGTGGCGCTGCCGAAACGAAGCTCGCGTCGGAAGGCCATGGCGCGATGAACCAGACCGGCGAGCTCGGGCTTCACGCCGGGCAGCGCGCGCACGAGCGGCGTGATCTCGCCGCGCTCGATCTTGAGCGCGATGAGGCGGCCGTCGTCGCCCGAGACCGGGCGTGTGCCGGCGAGCATCTCGTAGAGCATGACGCCCACCGCGTACACGTCGGCGCGCGCGTCGACCGCGTCGGCCGAGTAGGCTTGCTCGGGGGCCATGTACTCGGCCGTGCCCATGAGCACGCCGGCCACGGTGAGGTTCTTCGCGCCGGCTTCGGTGCGCTTCAACTTGGCGATGCCGAAGTCGATGAGCTTGAGCACCGGACGCTCGCCCACGAAGGTGACGAACACGTTCTCGGGCTTCAGATCCCGGTGCACCACGCCGAGGGAATGCGCGGCCTCGAGCGCGGAGAGAATCTGGCGCGCGTATTCGCACGCGGCGGGCTCTTCCAAGCGGCGCACGCGACCGAGCGTGTCGGCCAGGGACTCGCCCTGGAGCAGCTCCATCACCATGAACGCGACCCCGTCGGGCGTGCGCTCGACGTCCATCACGTGGACCACGTTTTCGCTGCGGATCCGGGCCGCCACCATCGCCTCTTGGAGGAAACGATCCATGAGCCCTTCGCGCCGCGCGAGATCCGGGTGGAGGATCTTCACCGCCACGCGGGTGCCGAGCACGAGGTGCTCCGCTTCGTAGACCGCGCCCATGCCCCCTTCCCCGAGCAAACGGAGGAGCTTGTACTTGGACGAGAGCACGGACCCCGGCGTGATCACGGGGAAGGCCTTAGCACAGCACGGACCAGTGCGCGCGGGCTGGCGACGCGTGAGGCGGGCCCGAGGCGCCCGAAACGTCCCCAAAAACGCGGAGCTCGACGGTCGACCCGCTCACGCGGCGTCGTGGAGGGGCGGAGGGAGAGACGGGCTGGTCTTGCGCTGGAGCACCGAGAAGGCGGTCTCAGCGTCTTCGATCTGGGAAAACACGGGGGTAAGCTCGCCCGTGGCTTGGCCCTCACCGAAGGCGCCGCCGGCCGACAGAGCGCGGGCGCGCGGGCCATCCAGGACGAGGAAGAGGTCGTCGTGGCCACGCGAGGGCGCGGTGATCACGTAGGCGATGCACTTGCGGTCGAGCGAGAGCTCTTCGGTTCCGCGACGGATGAGCACGCGACGGTTGGTGACGAAGTAGCGGGTTTTTCGGGCGAGCAGCATGGGCTGAATCCACGCGCCGTACGCCACCACGGCTCCCGCACCGAGCGTGAGCAGCGTGCCCACGGCCACCGAAGCGACGAGCAGTCCGAACACCGCCGGCGCGAGGGTGTGCAACCGAAGCACGACGAGCAGCGCGGGCACCGAGCCGGCCAGGCCGCGCAGCGCGCCCAACACGAGCAGCGCGGCGAGCCCCGCGGAGAGAATGCGACGGGTGGTCCACGTGGAGGCGATGGGCGTTCCCGACCAGAGCACGCGCTCGCCCTCTTCCAGGCGCTGCGCGAGCGGGCGCTCGCCGTCGCCCAGGGTGGCCATTTCTTTCACGCCACGAATGGTGGCCCACACCTTGTCCGGGCTCTCCAGGTCGACCAGGGTGAGCGTGAGGGTGCGCTTCAAGGCGCCAGTGGGCACCGCGCGCACGAGGATGAGGTCGCCCGTGCCGGGCACGGCGGGGTTCCACCGGATGACCGCGTAGCTGATGCCTTGGCGGTCCATCGAGCGGCGAAAGCGCCCGCGGCGCACGATGACGTGACCGTCGGTGACTTGGTACTCGAGCTTCTGGCGGAAGATGCGCGGGCCTTGCCAAGCGGCCACGGCGAGCGTGGCGCACCAGGCGGCGAACACCATCAACCCACCCGAGGCCACGTGGAGCGCGAGCGAAGACACCACCGCGAACCCGACCGACATGAGCGACATGGCCGCGCCCGCCACGGTGGCGAGCTTGTACCGCAAGGGCAAGGTGACCACCTTGGGTCGCCCCTCCCACACGATGGATTCTCCGAACAAGGAGTCGCGTGCCATGGTCCGTGTCGGCTCCGGTGTGGCGCTGTCGCTGCCTAGACGATCAGTGTGGGACGCGTCACCTCATCTGTAAAGCGGCGGCGCCCCGAATCCCTTCAGGTCATCGCGAAGAGGAGAGCCTCGAGAAGGGATGTCGGATGTTTCGGCAGACGGTCAGCCGATGGGGCCGGCAGGGAGGGTGGCGAGCAAGCGCTCGGCCGCCACGCGAACCTGGACGTGAGCGTGGTCGGCGAGTGCCGCGCGTAGCTCCTCGAGGCGCGCCAAGAAATCGCCCAGCGAAGGCACGAGGGTCCGCATGGGCCCGAGCATGGAGGAGGCCGCCCGCAACCTTCGTACAGCGGCCCGCTCGCGAGCCGAGGGATAAGGAATTGGATCTTCGAGGGCCGCCTCGCCCATCACGAGGAGCGAGGCCTCCGTGGTGACCGTGCAGAGCACCTCGGCCAGACGTCGGGCATCGAGGGGGGTCAGAGGTCCTCCCGAGGCAGCAACGACGCGAGCACTCCGGGAGAAACGACGATCACCTCGATACGGCGCCCGAGGGTTTCTTCGAGTCGATCGGCCACGTCGGGCGTTGGACGAGTGAGCGTCGCCACCACCACGCAATCGCCTGCGGTCGCGAGCGGAACGATTTCATGCTGGAGGCAGAGACCCACGCCAACGCGCTCGACCAAGGTCGAATCGGCGGCCATGGCCGCGTCGAGCTCGGGAAAGGAGGGAGACTCGGCCAGGACGGACTCGAGCGCGTCGACGGCCGACGCTCGTCCATCGCTCTGGGCGGTCACAGCGATCCGAGCGCCAAGAGAGAGCCAAAAGAGTCGCTCAGCCTGCGCGTTGGCAGCGATCCGGAAGTCGTCCGACACGGTTCCTACCTCCTGAACGTGGTTGCGTGGGGATGAGACGGTTCCTCGCGCCTCAAATCCAAATCCCAATGCCAAACAAGTAGCCCCAGAGAAACCAGAAGAGCGCCCCCAGCGCGAGGGAGACTCGACCTCCCGTCTTGGCGTGCCACACGAGCAGCGCCAGGTTTCCTCCGGTGAGCACGTGGATCCAGGGCTCGTTGCACACGTGGTGGTACTGCTTCCAGTAGCCGGCGTAGGCCTCGAAGGGACCGAGGGCGAGGTCGGCAAAGACGGACCACCAAGCGTGTTTGCCCTCGGCGGTGAGTGCGAGCACGAGGTCGAGCAGCATCACGGCGACCACGGCGAGCGCGCGCGCGAAGACCAGGCAGCGTCGCTCTTCGTCGAGCGCGGAAGGCTCGGCCCCGGTCGCGGTGTCCGCGGTCTCGAAAAGCGTCGAGGAGTGGCTCATGCCCCTTTGTCCGTCTTCGGGCTCAGCGCGTCGGCGGCACTGCGCACGTCTGCCCAGTTCATCTCGGCCGGCTCGAGGCCGGCACGCACTGCGAGGATGCGAGCCTCGACCGCCGCTACCTTGAGCGCGAGCAGAAAGGCCTGCAAGCCGTCCACTCCGTAGATTTCGAAGCTTCGACGCTCCGAGCCGGACACGACCTCGTAGCGGCACTTGAACGGGGCGTAGGCGTCGGCCTCGGCTTCACCTTCGCGATACGGCGCGAAGAGGTTGAGCACCACGGTGACATCGCCTTCGCCGAAGGTGCGGGAGACCACGGGGGTCGTCGGTGGGGAGGCGGGTGCAGGATTGGACTCACTCATCGACCATCTCCATCTCCGCTCACGCTCCAACCAAGTAGACCGCGGCCAGGACGAACGGGGCGTGCTCGGGGATGCGGGTGTTGCTGGCGGTAACGAAGCGCTCGGCGGACGAGCGGTCTTCGATGAGATGCGACGCATTCAAGTCGGCGGCCCACTCCGTTTTCGCGGAAGCGAGCAACGCTTCGGTTCCGTAGCCGCAATTGCTGAGCGCGCTGTACTGCGGGTCGACCACGTCGTAGCCGACGAAGGTGGCCTCTTTCGGCGGTACGAAGCCGTGGAGGCGCCAGCCCTCCATGCGCGCCCTGCCCTCCGGACTCATTGGAAGCGACACGCCGATCACACGAACCGGGGACGGGTGGCCGCAGACGCCGTCGAGGAACGGAACCATCACTCCGGGGTCGAGGGAGAGCGGGACATCCGACACGTCACGAAGCAGGTAGGTGGAGCGGCGCTCCGGCGGCCATTCACTTCGTGGGCACGCGAGGCAACACCGTGTGTCCACGAAGGGGGCACCACGCTCCAAAGCTTCCGTCAGGGTAAGGGACACGCGGAGCTCGCTCGGGTTCGAGGAAGACGGCCGTGGAAGTACGGCGGTCCCCTACACGGGATCGACCGCCACTTCAGGTCTTATACCATTCCGAACCAACCTTCGCACGTGACCCTCCCGGGGAAGCGCTGGTAAGTCTGGAGGAATGCGCCCTGCCCCGCCCTTTTTGCGAAGCGTCGTGATGAGGGAGGATCGCGTGGCCGATCCCTCGGTTTACCCGTTCTCGATTCCGGCGGTGCAAGGGCTCGATGGGCTGGAGCTCTCGACGGTGACCTATTTCATCGGAGAGAACGGCTCGGGCAAGTCCAGCATTCTCGAGGCGATTGCCGTGGTGTGCGGGTTCAATGCCGAGGGCGGCTCGTTGAATTTCAGTTTCGCGACCCGGCGCTCCGAATCGGTGCTGCATCGGCACATTCGTTTGGCGCGCGGATTGGCACGCCCTCGCACGGGCTTCTTTCTTCGGGCGGAGAGCTACTTCAATCTGGCCACCGAGATTGAACAACTCGACGCCGTGCCTGGACCCGCACCTCCGATCATCGACTCCTACGGCGGCAAGTCGCTGCACGAGCAGTCGCATGGCGAGTCGTTCCTCGCGTTGCTCAAACATCGGTTCGGGCCGGCGGGGCTCTACATTCTCGACGAGCCCGAGGCCGCGCTCTCGCCCTCGCGACAGCTCGCGCTGCTCATCCGCATGCACGAGCTGGTCGAACAAGGGTCACAGTTTCTCATCGCGACGCACGCACCCATCGTGCTCGCTTACCCGGGCGCGACCATCTACCAGCTCGACGACCAGGGCATTCGTACGGTCGCGTACGACCAGACCGAGCACGTGCAGCTCACGCGGGATTTTCTCGGCGATAGGCCGCGCTTTTTGAAGAGGCTCTTGGGCGGGTGAAGCGGCGCGAGCGGGGGCAACCGTCGCGCGCCCGCCCTGCCCCATGGTCTGCTACCTTTCGAAGGATGCGCGTCGACCGTTCTCTCTGGAGGAAGAGTCTGTCGAAGAACGGCTCACGACTTGCGTTCGTGGTGGTCGTGTCTCCGCTCGGCGCGATGGCGGCGTGTACGTCGTTCGGCACGGCCGGGGAGAGCCCCGACGCCGCGAGCACCGTCGAGGCTTCCACGCCCGACGCCGAGGCCGAGAAGGACGCAGCGCAACCTTTGGACGGAGGAGCGCCCGACGCCACGGCAACGGCGCGCGGCCTGATCGACGCCGGAGGTTTTGGGATCGACTCCACCGAGGTGAGCAACGCCGACTACGACCGCTTCTTGACGGCCACGTTGTCCCCCTCGTTCACCGTGGCGCCTCACCCGGCGTGCGACGCCAACAAGTCGTTCGCGCGGGTCGCGGGGTGCAACGGCGACGCGCGCCCGGACCTTCCCGTCACGTGCGTCGATTGGTGCGATGCGTGGACTTTCTGCGCCTGGGAAGGCAAGCGCCTGTGCGGCAAAATCGGGGCGACCGAGCTCACGGAAGCCGAGCGCTCGGACCCCACCAAGAGCCAATGGTTCAATGCCTGCGGCGGCGTCGGCGGGCAGCGTTTTCCCTATGGAACCGACGCCCGCGTGGACGCGTGCTCCACCAAAGACAATGGCGATGCCGGCGTGCGACCGAGTGGCAGCACGGCGACCTGCGAAGGAAAGCCGAAGGGCGTCTTCGACATGGTCGGCAACGTCTCCGAGTGGGAAGACAGCTGCGGCACCGGCGGCGCCCCGCCAGACAACACGTGCGCCACGCGCGGAGGCTCGATCTCCGACAACGCGGCCACGGCCACCTGTTCGTTCATCGCCACGGCCAAACGAAAAGACGTACGCTCGACACTCGGCTTCCGCTGTTGCTCCCGCTGAGCGCGGTCGTCGAGCCGCCATGACTCCACCTCGGCCTCACGCTCGTACCTTCCTGCATGCGCTCACGGTTCGCGCCCTCTTCGTCGCGTGGACGTTCGGCGCTGCGCTCTCGGCGTGCGGCGGGGCGGAATCCGTCACGAACGACGCGAAGGCGCCGTCGAGCCCCACTCCGCTCGCGGATTGTCGTACCTCCGGGTGCCCGCAGCTCGGAGATACGTGCATCAGCCAAGGCTGCGGAGCGCCCTGGCAATGCCGCGGGTGCGCGAGGGCCCTGGTGGAGAAGCCGGTGCTTTTCTGCGGGTGCGACGGACAGACCCACGCCGAGACCACCATCGGCTGCCCGCAGATCGAGATCGCGCACGACGGGGCGTGCTCGCCGTAGGTCGAACGCTTCGGGGGAGCGGAGGGTGGCAGTGTGGGCAAAGTCCCCGGACGAACAGGCCCACACGCGACGGGTTCGCGGCGCCTGCTGGAGTCTGGAGACACCGGCCAGCCAGGCTGGCCCGACCAGGGATCCATCACTTGGAGCATTTCGAGATGCTCGCCGGGACCAGGGATCCATCACTTAGAGCATCTCGAGATGCTCGAGGCGAACCCCTCCCCTCGGTTCGAGCATCTCGAGATGCTCGCCGGGACCAGGGATCCATCACTTAGAGCATCTCGAGATGCTCCCCTGGCGGGAAGATCCATCACTTAGCGCATCTCGAGATGCTCTCCAGGCCCGAGGCCCCTCCGCGATCCGCATCTCGAGATGCTCCGCCGGCCCGAAGGCACGTGCTCCCAGCATCGCGAGAGGCTCGAGAAGGAAAGCGAGTCCGCCCGATGGGGACAGACTTCGGCACGACGACCGGAGCGGCTCGGAGCGGACCGCGAGCGACGGTGTTCCGGGGGTCGCGCAAGGTTCCCGTGGAGTGAATCATTCACGCCGGTGAACCGGCTCGTTGCTTGACCCGTTCCCCACGGCCCCCGAAGACACACACGATCTCGAGAGGTTGCGTTGCCCTACGCCAAAAGTGGCGCAACTACGCCAAAAGTGGCGTTGTCGGATTTCCTCGAACGAGGATTGACAGCCCCTCGCGTGCCACGTTTTTCTGGCGCGAAGTGAAGGAGGGCTACGTTCGATGCGAAAGAAGGAACCAGAAAGCGGTAACGCGGCAGCCGCCGCGTTCGCCGAGCTCGATGACCGCCTGCAGTCCTTGGTGGCCGACGACCTGAACCAGATGAACGCGAACCTCGATGACGCGGCCATGGCCGGTCTGGTGTTGGCGGATCGTGCGAACGAAGAGAGCCGGAAGCCCCTCTTCGACGCGATTCCCGAGATCTTGATGCCGAAGGGTATCGTGGCCCGCCTCGAGCAAACCGCGCTCGCCGCTCAGCACATCGCGCTCGAGGCCCGAAGCGAAGAGAGCGAGACGCAGTCTGGCAAAGCCGACCCCGCCCTCATCCAGGAAGCCGCCGACAAGCGCGCGCTCATGCTCTCCACCATCGACTACAACCTCGGCCACATCGAGAGCGTCGCTCGCGAGACGGCGGACATCCGGCTCGGCAACGGCTACTTGGACCTCGCGCGTGACCTTCGTCGCTGCGGGAAGATCTATGTCACCCACGAAGCGGTCCTCAAGAAGGACACGGTCAAGTACGACCCCAAAGATGTCGCGGCCTCACGCGACCTGGCGACCCAAATCGAAGAGCAGGTTCGCGGCGCACAAAGCCGCACCAAAAAGTTCGCGAGTCTCCGCGGGCGAGCCTTCAACGAGCTCGCGTTCGTCTACAACGAGGTGAAGGCCGCGGCAGACTTCATCTACCGCTCGGACGCGACGACACGAGACCAGTTCCCCGCCATGCGCGTGCTGATGGGCATCGCCGCGACCACCCGCAAGAAGGCCGAAGGGTCGTCTGCCGGTGGGGAAGCGAGCGAGAAGGAAGAAGCAGGCAAGGGAAACGGCTGACTTCGCGTCATAGCGGACAGATATCTCGTCCTGGCAAGTGAGGAGGCGCGTCTCGTGGGAACACGGACGCGCCTCTTTCCATTTATTTACCAATCGAAGGTCGCTCTCCGTGCGCCCGAGCGCAGCGATCCGCGCTCTCGCCAAGACCGCCAAGCTCAACCAGAGCGCAACGAACGTGTTGCGGATTGGTGACGCGGACCACGTTCGGTGTGCGCTCGGGTAGGGCCGCGTCTCAGGGGCGCCTCCCAAAAACGCTCGATGCGACAATATTGTCTGGTCTCTGTACCCGAAATGGACCATAACGTGGCCGACGCCTCACCTCGGCGTCCGAGAGGTCGCCATGCGTAGAGTCCTTCATTCCAGCGTTGCGTTTGTGCTCCTCTTTGGAACCGGGCTGGTGGCCTGTGCGAGCACGGCCGATCCGGCTTCAGGTCCGCTCGGCTCGACGAGCCAGGCGGTCCAGCACGGAATTCTCGACCAGCCCCCAGCACGTGCACGGGCACCCTGGTAGGGTCCAAGTGGGTCCTCACCGCCCGGCATTGCTTCCAAAAAGACGGTCCAGCCATGCTCGACCGTACCGTAACATTCAGTCTCGATACGGATGGAAACGGCGTATTCGACAACACGTACGTTCACACCAAAGCCATATCCGGACAGATCCTGATTCCAACCTACTGGTTCGACGTTCCTCCCGGCGAGCCGATCCTTTCGGTCAACCCCGCAAACGATTCGCACACGTCACGCGACGTAGCTCTCGTTCGCTTGGATACTGCCGTTCCGCCTAGCGTGGCAATGCCTCACGGAGTCGCGGGAGTGGGACCGTACGGGATTTGCAGTCTGATCGATGGCAAGGGCACGAACGTGGGATTCGGGCGAACCGATGTCACCGTGATCAACGGTACACTCTCCCCGGTAAACTTCGGACGGCGTTCGTACACACCGACCGAGGGATGGGAGGACAGCTCGGAGTGCGGAACCGATGGTCCCTTGTGCACGAGCCGCTGGGTGTATGACCAAGCCATTGGCGGGGTGGGCGAGACGAATCCCGGCGATTCGGGCGGCCCGCTCTTTCCCGGTCACCCCAACTCGTGGAACCTCTCCGTTGAACCTCCTCCCCTGGTCTGCGGGGTGTGCTCGGGTTGGAACATCCTGTCTCCCTTCACGGGACGGACCATGTTTACCAACGTTCAAAAAGCCGGCGTGCAGAGCTTCCTGAACGCCGCGCTCGTCGACCCGCTCAATCAGGGCCGCATCGAGGGCAATTGCGCCACGGTCGTGAACGGGCCGGATGACCCCGACGGCGACGGACTCGCGAATCGTCTCGGCTGTGACAACTGCTACAAGGTCCCGAACATCAACCAGCTGGACACGGACCGGGATGGCGTCGGCGATGCGTGCGACAACTGCCCGTCGCTGAACAAGAAGAACTCGGGTCAGGCGAACCACGGCATCTTCGGTCAACTCGATTACCTCGGGCAGGCCAAAATCGACGCCGTACCGCCCGACCCTCCGCAGAACTCGGCGGTCGCGCCTCTGTGGCAGAGTCTCTACCCGGGCGACGTGTGCAACCCCAACCCGACGGCGGCGCTGTCCCACATCAAGGACGTGACCAAGGGCGCCGTCGCCGCAAGCCCGCGCACGTTCGACCAGGTCAAGGCGAGCGTGTGCAAGGGCCAAGTGTTCCACGGGTCGGTTCCCGCCCAGGCGAACAACGGGATTTTGGTGCAGCCGTTCGTGGGAACCACGACGCTGGAGTCGAACACGCGACTGCTCGCGTGTTCGTGCGAGGCCTTCCTGAGCGACAAGGACTGCCTGTCCTCGTGCAATCGCGGAACGATCGACGTGCCCGGGGCGGGTTGGTTCACCATGAGCAACACGAAGGCGCCTCCCCAGCCCACGCCAGACCCGTTCCTGGCGACCACGCACGTTCCGGTTCCCGAGGGACCGGCGATCTCGCTCCCCTCGAATCGAGAGTTTCAGTGGGGCTACTGGAAAGACCTGCTCAACCTACCTTCGGTTGCCTCGAGTGACAGCGGCACCTTCCAAACGCTCCGCGCACCGCTGATCTGGTCATGGGTGAAGAACTTCAGCGGCGGCGCGCGTCCCGCCTCCTCCGGCTCGGTCACACAGCCGCTCGAGAGCGTGCGGCGACAGGCGGTCGTTCGCATCAAGCTGGAGGAGTACGCCAAAGCAGTCGACTCCGACCCGTGCGAGACGCTCGACGTGGGCCAGCTTCCGCGCTCCGCAGCGCCGCTGCCGAACCTGGACACGTGCATCCGTTGCGGGCGAACGGGCGTTTACTGGCGGCCTCGGCCCGGCAGCCAGAGCCCGCTCACCAAATACCTGACGCCTCACGGTGGCGTTCGTCAGCTCAGCTCGGTCGCGACCACCCGCGTTCTCGACCTGACCGAAGACGATACCCTCGAGTTCGTCGCTGCGACCGACGAAGGCTCGGGCTTGGACGGCATGGTCGACCGCGGCGCCGTCTTCAACAAGGCCACCCACGACTTGGTCGGCACCCTTTTCCGCAACGCGAGCGGCCAACTGGCGTTCCGTGACCTACCGGTCGCCGATAGCTTTCTGATGGACAACCTGGGCGCCGGGGTGGCCATGTCCGCCAAGCGAAACGAGGTCGCCTTCTTCGACGCGCGGAGCTACCAGGATCAAAACACGCTGGCCATCCGGCGCGTCAGCCTGAACTTGGGCGAGTCGTTCCGCGATACGCTCTACCCGGTCGGAGGAGCGATCAACGGTCCGGTGGTGAGTGCAGGCTATCGCGCTTTGGACGACTCGTACTTCTTCCTAAGCCGTGGAGGCGGAAAAATTCGGCTCTTCCGTGTTCTCCCCACCACCACCGCGACGCAGCTGGTCACCGAGTGGCAAGACCTCGGCACGGCGTCGATGGTCGCGCTCACCATCAGCGACGAAGGCGTCATCGCGGTGACGAGCCAACGGCCGAGCGGGTTCTCGGTGTCGGTCCTTCTTGTAGGGGAAGACCTGACGATCTCGAGCGCGGCGCTCATCCAGGGCACCGGCCGGCTCGCCCTCCCCGCCCAAGCCTCGCCCGAAGGGCTGTTTCTCGGCCGAGACAACGCCCCCAGTGACATGATCGTTCCGTTCCTTCAGAATGGTGAGTACGGCGTGACCTACGCGCCCTACGGGAACGGCGAATGGCTCAACATCTTCCAATGAAGACTCTTGGCATCGTGTTCGGAGGAGCCGCCACCCTTGCGGTGGTGGCTTCCTTGGTCGGCGCGTCTTGCAGCCAGGGCGGTTCCAGTCCTGATGCAAGCCGTGACGCCCAAAGCGCCGATTCGACGGTGGATGCGGCTCGCGCAGACGGTGGGGCAGACGCCGACGACAAGCCCTGGACCGGCACCGTTCCTGCCCCGGGAGAGTGGGTGACCATGCCGGGACTGCCCGCCGCCTGCTCCATTCGCATCGCAAAGGATGCGGCTTCCAGCATCCCGCCCTTCGAGTGGACGGCGTGCCCGTCAGGTCGCGCCGGATGCCAGTCCTTTCATGCGACCTGGGCCGTCGAGAGCCCGATGTCTCCGATGATGGTCCAATCGAACGAGCCGGTCTTCGATGGTCCAGCCGGGCCTCGCCTCGCCTACAAGCGTTGGGAGTTTCGTGCACGACCGAACGATGGCGAAGGTCATTCGTTCAGTGTACTTCAGTCGCTCCACGGCTCGGCCGAGCTAGCGATCTATAGCCGAGCGGGAGCGCGAAGCTGCACGTCGTCCCTGGCCGCGTCCAAACATGGTGTAGGGATATCGATCGGATTCGAGCCCTCGTCATCCTCGTATGACGTATTCATGGGGACGGCCGCGCTGACCGAACCCTCGAAACTCGCCGCCAAGCAAGTTACCTCGCAGCTCGGCAGCAAGAACGTCATCCAGATCCTCGAACGGGGTGAGGGATTCCTTACGCTTGAGCGAGTGAACGCAGGCGCCGGCGTGGCCCTCTCCACGTTCGATATCGCGAGCGGTCAGGTCTCTTCCCCGGGCGGCGGTGGGCTCTTCGCGGGCGAAAAGGCCTTCCCCACCAAGGGTGGCTACTTTGCCTACGCCGTGGGCGCTACCCCAACCATCGATTACTTCACCACTTCGGGCTCTCACCAGCCCGTCGTACGCCCCCTCGCGGGAAGCTCCCTGATCTTCTTGACCGTCGACCGAGGGGACGGCGATGCCCTTTATTGGCAAGAGTACACCGACGAAAACGCTCCGGCCATTCTCTACACCTCGCCCTTCGCGACCAGCGAAGCCAGCCTCAAGCGGCGCGCGGTCGCGAAGCTTCCCGTGCACACCCGCGGCACCGCCAACAAGGGGCACTTTCTCGTTCGCACAGACAACTTCGGCGGAAGGCTCATTCGTGCGTCCGACGGGCTCGGCTGGCCTATCGCCAGCGAAACCGGCATTCCTCTCATGGAGCCGGCCTGGGTCAACGACGAGGCCGTCTGGTTCTTCACCTCCGAGGTTCAACCCGGGGTGCCCGGCTTCCCCGCTCGCGGGGGCATGTTTCAGTTCGACCGGTCGGGCCTCGGCGCTCCGACCCTTCCCAGCGGGCTTTAGCGCCGCATTCGTATCGATAGGCGATTGGCGTCCGTCGCGGTCCGTACCGCGAGAACAAACATGAGGTCGAGCATGAGATCGTATTTTCTTCCCGCAGCGGCTGCCTTCACCGTTCTCTTCGCGGCGCTCGGCGCCCAAGCAGACGCTCCCCCATCGGGACTCTTCCTCACCGGGAACGCTCGGTACGTGGACAAGTCCATCGCGGTTTCGCACGAAATGTCCGCCCTGCCGGTCCAAAAGACGGTCGACGGCGTCGTTTCGGCGGAGGTCTCGAAACGCCTCGTTCTCGCCGTGCGCACGGACCTTCCGTGCGCCACCTTCACCACCGCCATTCGGGACGCCCTTGGACGCCAAGGGTTTCATGACAACGGCAAACTCGGCGAGATCTCGGGCGCCTGCTCCGCGGGCACCATCAAAGGCCGGACCGATATCCTGCTCGGCTACAATCCGACCACTCAGGTGACCACCTTGCAGTTCGAGAATCAGGGCCGCGTGGAAGTGACCGGAGCAGCGGCCATGAGGGCTTTCTGGGGCGTCTGGTTCAAGGACTACGACTCGGGGAAGATGGGAACGCAGCTCATTGCTCGGCTGTGAGTGACAGCCGCGTCGGCCCCCGCAACGAACCAACGCGACCAGCCCATCTAAAATTTAACCACTCGGAGACTGACGAATGGCCTTGAAGCTCTGCACCGGATGCGAGCGCCACGTGCGCGAGAGCGACGAGCTGTGCCCGTATTGCGGCCGTGCCGCGAGAGCCCCGGTGCCTGCGCAGGCGCGATCCAGCCGCAAGGCCATGTACTTCGCCGCAGCCGCTTTGACGACCGCCATCGTGGAGACCGTGTCGTGTTCGTCCGTTTACGGCGCACCGATCGATTGCGAAGAGACGGACTGCGGGTACTTCAGCCGGTGCAAGTCCGCCCCGATGCTCGGCGTCGGGCGCGGCAACTGGAGCGATGAAGTAGCCTGCACGGAGGATTCGTACCGCGCCGTTACGCGCGCCTGTCTCCCGGACGTGCAGTCCTTTACCTGCTCGAGCGAGGCCAACTTGCGCTCGTCGTGTGCCCGGTGCGTCCTCGGAGCGAGGGGCGCGGCGCTCTCCGACGTCCCGCCCGGAGCCTTGCTCGCGACGGATCCCTTCTTGCCGAACACGGGCGCCTGCGCGAGCCTCGTCTTGAAACGCCCGGACTGCGCGAACCTCTTGACCGAGTACGACTCGTACGTCGCGAGCTACTGCAATTGCAGCGACCCGGGCTCGACCTCGGCTTGTCAGGCGAATCAACGCGCGATAACCCAGGGCCTGCGAGAGTCCGGGTGCCTCGAGCTCCGTGACGCGCGGCGAGCCGAGTGGGAGCCCTACTGCGTGGGCGCGACACCTGGGGAAACCTTGGACAAGGTCGCCCACGTGCTCTGCTTCGGACGATGAAATCCGACGACGACTCGAAACGAGCGCTCGGGCTCTGCCGCTCGACTCCGTGAGCAGACCCCGGCACCGAAGAGAAAGAAGAGACGCTCGAGGAGCGCCGCCGCCGTCACGACCGCGCCTGTTCGCTGGCGGTACCGCGAGAGGGCCGACCCCGTGAAGCTCGGCGAGGCCCGTGGGGGCATCTGGTTCAAGGGGAAGATGGGTACGCAGCTCATTTCTCGGCGGTAGGCGGCCGCACCGACCTCCTGGAGGTGCCCCCACCCTTCGTCGCTTGCGTGCCGCTCGGCCTCGCTCTATTCGCCTGGGGGTGAGCGAGTCGAAACGAGCGTCCTGGGATCACTACTTCATGAACATCGCGCGTGAGGTGGCCACGCGGGCCACGTGCGATCGAAAGCACGTGGGCGCGGTCATCGTGCGGGAGAAGAGCATCCTCGCGACCGGCTACAACGGCTCGATTCGGGGGCTTCCCCACTGCGACGAGGTCGGGCACCTGATGGAAGACGGGCACTGCGTGCGCACCGTGCACGCCGAGGCCAACGCCATCGTGCAGGCTGCACGCAACGGCTCGCGCATCGACGGCGCGACCATCTACGTCACCGCGTCTCCCTGCTGGGGCTGCTTCCGCCTCATCGCCAACGCCGGCATCGCGCGCATCGTCTTCGGCGAGCTCTACCGCGATACCAAGATCTTCGAGGTGTCCCAGCAGATCGGGATCGAGCTCGTGGATCTCTCCGCCGTGGTGGCCGCCGAAGGAGCCAAGCCGTGAGCGCGTCGCGAAAGCTGCGCCTCGCCGTGGTCTCCGGAGGATTCTCCAGCGAAGCCTTCGTGAGCCGCGCTTCTGGAGCGGGCGTGGCCGATGCCCTCGAGAGACGTGGCCATGACGTCACCCGCCTCGAGCTCGACGCGCAAGTGTCCGAGCGCCTGCGTGAAGGCGGATTCGACGCCGCGTTCGCGCTCACGCACGGCGCGTTCGGGGAAGACGGCTGCCTGCAAGGCGTGTTCGAGGTGCTCGGTTTGCCGTACGTGGGCGCGGACGTGCTCGCCAGCGCGGTTGCCATGAGCAAGCCCATGGCCAAGCTCGCCTTCGCTGCGGCGGGCCTTCCCCTCGCGCGTGGACTCGTCGCGTATCGCGAACGCGAACGCGGAGAAGACCCTACGCGCATCGCCGAGCGCGCCTTGCGCGAGGTCGGGAGTCGCTTGGTGGTGAAGCCGGCCGCCAATGGATCGGCCATCGGCGTGGCCCGGCTCGAAGCGGGAGCCAGCGTGCGCGAGGTCGCCCAGGCCATCGAAGCCGCCTTCGCGGTGGACTCGGCCGTGCTGATCGAGCACTTCGCCAAAGGGCGTGAGGTCACCTGCGGCGTGCTCGATTTGCATCCGGAGGCCGCGCGCGAGCTCGGGCTCGTGTCCCTCGTGGGCGAAGGTCCCGTGGCGTTTTCCCCCACGGAAATCCAGGCCGAATCGGATGCGTTCTACACGTACGAAGCACGCTACGCCCCCGGTCGTAGCCGTCACGTGTGCCCGGCCGAGCTCCCGCCCGGCGTGTCCGAGCGCGTGCGTGCGGTGGCCGTGGCCGCTCACCGCGCCGTCGGGGCACGGGATCTTTGCCGCGCCGACTTCGTGGTGGGCGACGTCGACGATCCGAGCGCCGTGACCCTGCTCGAGGTGAACACCCTGCCCGGCTTCACCGCCACCAGCCTCTACCCGGAGGCCGCAGGCGTGTTCGGATTGCCACTCGAGACCTTGTGCGAGGCGCTGGTGAAGAGCGCCATCGCGCGTGGACCGCGCGCCCGCAACGAAGGCCGGCCGCTTCCGACCTGACTCCGCCGAGCCGTGAAGACCCGTCGGCCGAGCCCTCTTGCTTGGCCGATTGGGTCAACTCGTAGGCCGGGCGGGAAAAGACCGGCGCCGATCCGACTCCTACCGTGGAGTCATGAACCGACGCGTTTTTCCTTCGACTTCGATTTCGTTTGCCCTTCTCGCCCTCGCTTCGCACGCGCACGCGGACGAGGCCGTACCGCCCGCACCTTCCACACCGCTCGCGACCAGCCCCGAGCCTTCGTCGAACCACGGGCTCTCCTGGAAGGCCCCCTCGCTCGCGTTCAACCTCGGGCTGATTCAGCCGCTCGCGCTGGGCGGCGCGAACGTGGAGGTCGACTTCCGCGTGGGGCACTTCGTGGCGAGCTACTCGCACGGGTGGAGCCTCGACCTCGAGGGGGCCGCTGTGGTGGGCGACATGCGCACGCAGAAGGTCGCGCTGCACCTGCCGTACTCGACCGGCTTCGGCGTGGGGTACTCGTTTTTCGTGGACTCGCTGCGGTCGTTCTTCGATCTGCGTTTCGAGGGAAAAATCCACAGGTTCGAGGCCTCGTACGACTCGGCCGACGGGCAGCGGCGCACCGCCATCACGAACTACACGACCTACACCGTGGGCGGCGGCTTCTACTGGACCCTGGTGCCCTTCGCGCATCGCTCGGACATCCTGCGCGGGCTCGACATTTCCACCAGCGTGCGCGTGTGGCCGAACGTGGGCTCGAGCCTCTCCGGGGGCGAGATCGCGTACGCGAACGCGACCACCGGGAAACAGGAGATCCACAAGGTCGCCAACATCGGCATCGCCGACACGCCGGTCGTGGCCAACGTCTCCATCGGCTACGTGTTCCAGTGACCGACCGCCTCACCGCGAGCACGCCCGCCCGCGCGCGAGAGGATCTCGGACCTCGGCGCGCCGTGGTATTGAGCGACCATGGGGAGCACGATCGCGGGCTCGGTGGTGGCGCGCATCTTCGACGTGGGGGTCGCGAAGGGCACGCCGCAGGAGCTGCTCACGCGCCTCGTGGGGAGGCCTCGCCATGCGTTGGTCGAGGCCGAGCGCGTGCCCATCGCCGCGAATTTTGCCTGCTTCGAGGCGTGCATGCGCCACACGAACGACCCGGGATTTCCCCTCGACGTGGCGAGCGAGGTCACGCTCGAAGACTACTCGGTGCTCGGCTTCGCCCTGATGACCGCGTCGAGCGCCGCGCACGCGTTCGAGCTGCTCGTGCGCTACCAGCACATCATCAGCGACTCGGGGAACTGGCGCTTGCGTGAGGGCGAACAGGGACTCGAGCTCCACTGGGTGCGCGCCGGCCTTCGGACCTTGGGGCATCGCGCCGCCAACGAGTGCGCCGTGGCCGAGATCGTGGGTGGCCTACGTCGAAGCTACGGCACGGAATTTTCGCCCGAGCGCGTCTCGTTTCGCCACCCTGCGCCCACGCGAACCTCCGCCCACGAGCGCTTCTTCCAGTGCCCCGTCACGTGGGGAGCGAGCCACGACGGCCTCGTGATCGACCGTGCGATCATGGCGCGTCGTACGGCCTCGGCGAGCTCGGCCATGAACCGGCACTTCTCCGAGCTCTTGGGAAACATCCCCACGCCCGGGGAAACCTGCGCCGGGCGCGTGCGCCACACGCTCGCCGTCCTGCTCTCGGAAGGCTCGGGCTCCCCCGGCGCGGACGTGGTGGCCAAGCGGCTCGGCATGTCCGAGCGCAGCCTGCGACGCGCCTTGGCCGAAGAAGCGACCAGCTACCGTGAGCTCGTGGACGAGCTACGCAAAACCGCCGCGCTCGACCTCTTGCGTGCGAAGAAGAGCGTCACCGACGTGGCCTTCGTGCTGGGGTTCTCCGAGACCTCGGCCTTCTCACGCGCCTTCCGCAGGTGGCACGGAACGTCGGCGCGAAGCTTCGCCAAGCAGCTCTGATTCAGCCAGGATTTCGCTGTCAGGCCCGAGCGGACGTATCCTTCGCGCTCGCCTTCTTCTTCGGCGCGGCTTTCGTGACGCTCTTCGTCTTGCTCGTGCTCTTCGTTTTGCTCGTGCTTTTCACCTGGCTCGTGCTCTTCGTTCTGCTCGTGCTCTTCGCCTGGCTCGTGCTCTTCGCCTGGCTCGTGCTCTTCGCCTGGCTCGTGCTCTTCGTTTTGGTCTCGGCCTCGAGGGCGGCTTCGCGCGTGCGCACGGCGATCACACGAGCGATGAGATCGAGCGGGAGCGGCTCGCTCAGCGAGAACTTCAGCGTGCCTTGGGTGTCCTTCGCGCGGTAGGGCGCGAGCGCCGCGCCGAGCTCGTCTTCCACGGCGCGACTGGACGGGTAGATGGACAGATGTTTCTTCGAGCCGGCCAGGTAAATCACCGGGCGGCCGCGGAGCTCGAAGCCCGCCATGGAGTAGCGCACGTGCTCTTCCACTGGGCCATAGGCAGCAGCGCCTTCGACCTGCGCGTGCACCAGAAGGCGAACCGACTCGAGCGCCGCGCGCGTCGACTCCGGAAAGCTCGCCAGATAGTCCGCGACCGACGTGGGAACCTGCTTCTTCATGGACGACCCTCGCTCGTGAACGACGACTTACGCGCGGATTCACCACGACGCCGAAGCACCACGAAGACCACCACCATCCCGAGCGCATGAGCGCCGAGGAGCGAAGCGACGACGAGGCACGTGACCGCCGGAGGCACGCCCCAGCATAAAGCGTCGTGACCCGGGACGGGTGAGTCGTCGGCAACTCAGGTGCGGCAAGTTTCCCACACGATCTCTCGCGGGTGCGTGGCGTCGCGCGACGAGACGCGCGTTTTTGCGGCCTTTCGGGCCCTCTCGTCTCGCGGTAGGCGCACGGGCATTTCGGCAAGCCACGCACGCGCGCGAATTGTCGCGAGATGGGCGCGAAATACCTCTCGAAATCGCTTGGCAAGTCGCGAAAAGAGGCGAAAGAAGGTTCTCCCGTGGACGCCGTGCTCGCCGACCGCTCGCACCTCTCGAGACTCCCCTGTCCGGGGCGGAGCTCCGTGCACGCATGAGCCACGCCCGTCCCACGGTCGCGCCGTCACGCATCGCGCTCAAGGTGGCCGCGCCTCCTGGGCCACTCGAGGTGGAGCGCGCGGTCGCGCTCGGTCGCGAGATGCTGGCCACGTTGCAGATCGCACACATTTACCGGCGCGAGGTCGAGACCTGCGACGACGCGCCCACCTGGCAGGCACACCTGCGCCTGGCCGAGCGTGTGGTGGGAACCGATCCGCTGTTTCGCGACCTGGCGGCGGTCGCGTCGCGCATCGCCGAGCTCTTGCTCGGTCGCTACCTCGTGGCGAGCGAGACCACGCGCCTGCCCGAGGTGCTCGTGCGCGAGTGCCCGGAGTGCCCGCGCATGTTGGCCGAGACGCTCTTCACCGCGTTCTCCAGCGCGTCGCACGTGCGTTGGCAGTCGGCCGAAGAGATGGCGCGCGCGCTCGCCGCGGTGCTCCCCGAGCCCTCCGACGTGGCGCTCGCAGGCAAGCTGGACGAGCTCGAAGAAGAAGCCTTCGCCTCCACCCAGCCTCCGCCCGTCGACTCGGCCCTCACCGCCCCCGCGCCCGCGTCGGTCTCCACGGCGGTGCCCGCCGGCACCACCGAAGCGGCTCGCCTCGCCGAGGCCAGCATCGCCGAGGCCATGAGCTCCCCTCGCCTTCCGCCCATGAACGCCGAGCTCTTGCGACGCTTGGTGCGGGGCGCGAACGTGCGCAAACGTGTGGTGCCGACCGTGACCACCACGAGCAGCACGTCGTACGCCATCGCGAGCACGAAAAACTCGGACGAGAGCGAAGACGGCTGAGCGTTCGCGCGACTGGCGCGGCTTCAGGCCTTACTTCAGGCCGAGTCGACCGACGGTGACCTCACCGCTCTTGATGGTGACCGACTGCGTGTGCGAGACAGCCTGCTCTTCGTTCTCGAACGTGAGCACGTGCACCCCCGGCGCGAGCGCGACCTTCACGAGCGGCGTCGCGCCGAGCAGCTTTCCGTGCTCGAACACGCGTGTCCACGGGTAGGTGTCGAACGTGAGATACCCGGGCGAGAGCGAGGCGCTCGACGACTCCGGCTTCACGCTCGCGGCGCTCGGCCCCGAGCCCGCGGTGACATGCGCAGACTTGCCGGGCGCAGCGGATGGCACTTGTGGCGTGCTCGACGAAGACGAAGACGAAGGTGAGGGAATCGCGGGCACTGGCGTCGTGGGCTCGTTCGCCGAAGTCGAGGCCAGCGTGGCCGACGAGATGGCCACCGGCTCCGAGGACGCCGGACTGGACGAGGACGAAGACGAAGACGAAGACGAGGCCTCTGGGCTACCACCGTGTGGCGCGCTCGCACGCACCGCGACCACCACCGCCGACACCGCCACGATCCCGAGCAGCACGAGCGCGACGGCCCACGGCACCACCGAGCTTCTCGGAGAGCGCGCCCACTTCTCGGCGTCACGAGGGAACGTGCCCACGAAGCTGCCGGTCTGCCCGATCTGCGTCTGCCCGGTGACCATCGCGCGCACGCCGCTCCCGGTCTCGCTGAGTCGAAGCAGCGCAGCGCCGGTCCTCTCGAGCCTGCGCACCGAGTCGAGCGTGAGCACGTCTTTGGCGGTGCGCTCCTTCGATGCGGCCTCCTTTTTTCCGATGGCGGCCATGTGCTTCTGCACTTGGCGCTGCGCTTCTTCCCGCACGCGCGCGAAGAGCTCGCACACGTGGCGGCTCACGTCGTCCGAGCGGTACGGAGTCGGAAGCTCGTCCAGGTAGGCCTCGAGGGCCTCGCGCATTTCGCCCGCGGACGAGAAGCGCACGTCGGGGTCCTTCTCGAGCGCGCGCGCCACGATGGCCTCGAGCGCGGGTGCCACCACACGACGCTCGGAGACGCGCGGGATGGGCAAGCTCATGAGCTTGTGCAGGGTATTGGCGGTGCTGTCGCCGCGCATGAGACGCTCGCCCGAGAGCATCTCCCAGAGCACGATGCCCATCGCGAACAGATCGGCGCGCTGGTCGACTTTGTTGCCCGAGGCCTGCTCGGGCGACATGTACGCGACCTTGCCCTTCAGCACGCCCACCTCGGTCTCGGTGGACGAGGTGGCCGCCTTGGCGATGCCGAAGTCGACGAGCTTGGTGTGGCCGTCGTAGGTGACGAAGATGTTGTGAGGGCTCACGTCGCGGTGGATGATCGCGAGCGGACTGCCGTCGTAGTCGCAGAGCTTGTGGGCGTGCTCGAGGCCGTTCAACGCGTCCATCACCACGCGCGCACAGAAGGCCTCGTCGAGCTGCTCTTTGCGCTTGAGCGAAGCGCGGATGATTTTGTTGAGCGGCTGCCCGTCCAGGTACTCCATGGCGATGAAGTAGGAGCTCGCGTGCTCGCCGACCTCGTAGGTGTGCACGATGTTCGGGTGGTTGAGGCGCGCGGCGAGGCGCGCTTCGTCCAGGAACATGGCCAAGAAGGTCGGCTCTTCGGCGAGCGTGCGGCGCAGGCGCTTCACCACCGCGAGCTTGTTGAAGCCCATGGGTCCGCGCGCCACCGACAGGAACACGTCGGCCATGCCGCCCCGTCCGAGGCTGGCGAAAAGCTCGTACTTTCCGAACGAAATCGAAGGGCTAGGGTCCGACGAAGGCGGAGCCCCGTCCGAGGATTTCGGAGGACTCTCGCTCATCGGCGCTCGAGCGTATGACCGAACTGCATCAAAGGCCCTTCTTCCGAGTATCCGTGCCGGGCCGCGAGCGGTCAAGTCGCGCCCGCAGGCCTTGACGGATCGTCGGTCGGCAAAGTACGGGTTTTCACCATGAAAAGGCCGGGACTCGGGCGCTTCACGTGGGGTCTCGTCGCGGGAGGACTGGTGGTGGCGGTGGCCTTCACCGCTTCGGCCAAAGACGACGACCGCGCCATCGCCGAAGCGACGGTGAAAGAGGTCGAAGCCGCGCCGAGTGGCAAGGCTCTGGCCGGCGAGCCGCTCGCCCGCGCCCACGAGGCGCTCGACCGTGCGCAGCGCCTGCGCGACGTTCGGGACGAGCCGCGCGCTCGCCTCGCCGACGGCCTCGCGCGCACCTGGGCCGAGACCGCGCGTGACGTGGTGAAGGCCGCCGAAGCCGAGGCGCGCGCCAAGAAGGCCCGCGAAGAATCGGTCGACGCGGGCGCCCAAGTCGATCGTGAACGCGCGCTGCTCGAAGAAGGACTCGGGCAAGCCGGCCGCCTCGCCGCCCAGCTCGAGGCGCTCGAACGAGAAGCCAAACACGGCCCCGATCGCACGAGCAACGTAGCCTCGGACGCGGGCGCTCCGTCCAAGGGCCCCACCGCGGCTCCGAAGAAAGACGCGAAGAAGGACGCCGACGCCAAGGGCTCGCCTGCTCCCGCGGCTCCCGCGCCCGCGAAACCCCAAGACAAGCCCGCCCCGTCCACCAAAGCTCCTGCCAAAGGCGGTGCGAAATGAGCCTCCTTCGTTCCACGCGCGCCTTCACGTCGACGGCGATGCTCGCGCTCGGCGCGCTCTCGGGCGCCTCCGGTCTCTCTTGTCTCTCCGCGCTCGCCCTGGCCACGGTCACCACGACCGTCGGTTGCGGCGGCGCGTCCACGCACTACGTGCCCGACGTGGCCACCGCCGAGAGCCTCTCCAAGGGTCCTCGCGCGGAGACCGCGAAGGCGCTCGCGCCCAACCTGGTGGCCGAGGCCAACCTCGAGCTGACCGAGGCGAAAAAAGCGGTCGACGCCGGTGACGAAGTGACCGCGGCCCTGCACGCGCAGCGCTCGGTCGCGGCCATGCAGCGCGCGTTCGTGGTGGCGCGCCTGGCCAAGGCCACCGCGGACGAGACCCAAGCCAAGGCGGCCTCGGCGGACGCCTCGGCAGCCCTCCAGAAGACGCACGCCGAGCGCGCCAAGGTCGAAGCCGACGTGGACGAGCTCGAGAAGAAGCTGCGCATCGCCCGTGAAGTGGCGCTCCCTCCCGAGAGCGGCGCGACCGATCCGGCACGCGCGGCGGCTCGTCTGCGCGCGGCCGCCTCGCTCATCGCCGAAGCGCGTCTTTTGTGCGGTGCGGCTCGTCTTCTCGACCCGCTGGCCAAGGGCCTCGGTGAGGCCGAGACGGCCGTCACCGACGCCGACGCGCAGCTCAAAGGACAGGCCAAGCCCGCCTCCAACGGGAAACAAAAGCCGCTCGAGCCGATCGACACCGCAGGCCGCGCGCGCGTCGCATGCTTGGCCGCGCTCACCCAGGGCCGACGTGGAACCGGCGAGACCTCGCAGCGCGCCGAAGACCCGGACGTGCTCTTCGCCGAGCTCTCGGCTTCGGCCGCGCAGCGCACGCCTTCGAGCCTGCCCGCCCGCGACGAGCGTGGGGTGATGCTCACCTTCCGCGACGTGTGGAAAGGCACCGAGCTCACCGAGAGCGGCAAACAAGCGCTCGCTCAGGTTTCGCTGGTGGCCCGCGCGCACGCCAACGTGGGCGTGCAGCTCGTGGTGCACGAGGCCGAAACCCGCCCCGCCCCCGAGACGCAGAAGAAGATCGACGTAGCCCTCGCCGCGCTCGAGGCCGGAGGCGTCCCGAAGAGCCGTCTCCGCGGCGAGAACGCCGGTGCGTCCATCAACGTGGTGAGCCCCACCGACGGCCAGAACCGCGCCCGCAACGCCCGCCTCGACGTGGTCTTCGTCACCCGCTGAAACGAGCGAGCCTCGCCTCGTTTCCCCGAGTCGCCCTCTCGCCCCGTGTTCCCGCGCGGGGCGAGCGTCTTTCGAACCGGGGAGGCCCGCTCGGTGAAACGGAACCCCCTCTCGGTGACCGTCGATCCCCCTCTCGGTGACCGTCGATCCCCCTCTCGGTGAAGCCGCACCACCCCACCGGTGAACGGGCACCCCCTTCTCGGTGAGCGACGCTCGCTTCTCGGTGAGCTGCAGCCCGGGTCTCGGTGAGACTCCCGAGCCTGAGAACGAGCTGGTTACAGCGAGGGCGACGAGCCCGTCGGCCCCATCACCAGCTTGTAGCCGAAGCCGTACACCGTGAGGATGTGCGCGGGCTTGTCCGGCGTGCGCTCGATCTTCTTGCGCAGCTTCACGATGAAGTTGTCCACCGTGCGGTTGGTGGGCGAGGCGTCGAGGCCCCAGATGCGCTGGAGGATCTCGTCTCGGCTCACGGCTTGGCCGGCGCGCTCGTAGAGCATCTTGAGCAGCTCGACCTCGTAGAACGAGAGCTGGTGGTCTTCGCCGAAGGAGCGCAGCGTGTGGGCGGCCAGGCTCACCTTCGCTTCGCCGATCTCGAGCACGTCGGGCGCGGCGTTCGGCCGAGCCACGCGACGGAAGATGGCGCGAATGCGGGCGATGAGCTCGTTCACGCTGAAGGGCTTGGTGACGTAGTCGTCGGCTCCGGCGTCGAGCCCACGGATTTTGTCGGTCTCTTGGGAGCGCGCGGTGAGCATCACGATGGGCAGAAACGGGCTCGAGCGGCGGATCTCTTCGCACACCGCGTAGCCGTTCATGTCCGGCAGCATGAGGTCGAGGATGACCGCGTCCGGGCTCTGCGTGCGGGCGATCTGCACCCCCTCCCGACCCTTGCCCGACGAGAGCACCTTGAAGCCCTCGAACTCGAGCGCGTCACGCAGCCCCATCACGATGTGGGGCTCGTCTTCGATGATCAGGATGGTCTTCTTCGCAGCGTTCATCGCGTCGAGCGAGCGCAACCTTAGCAACGGAAGGACTCGTTCGTCGCGGCGTTTCGACCGACCGACGGACGACGGGGTGGAGCGCATGTCCCAAAGGAAAACGGCGCGCCGACCGGGGTCGACACGCCGTCTTCTCCGCGACCGCTCCGTTCAGGAGCGACGTGGACTCAGTGAATCACTTGCCGCCGTCCGCGGTCTCGCCGCCGAACTGCTGGATGCACTGGAGGTCCGTGAGCGCGCCGACCGGGGGGTTGCCCGACTGCGAGAACACGATGGCTTGCGAGCAGGCGCCGATGACCTTGCTCACTTCGGTGTTTTCCACGTAGCACCAGCCCGCCGTGGGGTCGGTGGTGCAGGTCTGGCCCGGCTGCTTGACGATCTGGTTCGCCTGGCAAACGGTGAGCGAGGTGTCGGCCTGGTTTTCCTTCTGCTTCTCACGGAACTTGCTGAGGATTTCCGGAGCCGGGTCGGTGAGGCCCGGGTAGTTCGAGCACTTGTCGCCCTTGTTGGGCAGGGTCTCGAGGATGAGGCAGGCGACCTGGCCCTTGTCGTCGCGGGTCAGCTTGGTGGGCAGGCACTGGTTGGCGAGCGCGTTCTTGAGGCGGTCGACGATGGCCTTGACCGCGGGGCGGTAACCGAACAGCGGGTTGGGCGCGCCGTTCACGGTCTTGTCTTCCGGACGGTAGGTGATCGGGCAGAGCGAGCTGATGATGCCCTGGTCCTTGAGGTCGTGCACCACGCGGAACTCACGCTGCGTGGGGTAGGCCTTGGCGCGGCTCTGGGTGTTCGCGGCCGAGCAGAGCGGCGGGGTCTTGGTGCCGTCGCAGTCGCACGTCTCGCGGTTGCCGGTGCCGCACTGCACGGGCG
This sequence comes from Polyangiaceae bacterium, assembly GCA_965225775.1. GTDB lineage: Bacteria > Myxococcota_A > Polyangia > Polyangiales > Polyangiaceae > JAAFHV01. The sequence goes on from OZ245328.1 coordinate 2,799,640, forward strand.
TGTTGAGCGGGAAGGTGCAGGCGTACTGGAGGTCTTGACCCTTGGTGTCCCAGTCGCGGAGCTGACCCTGCTCTTCGTTGTTGCCCGGGGTGGGGCTCGGCGCGGGGCGGCCGGCGCGCGGCGTGACCGACTGGTCCATGCGCGGGTCGATGCCCTCGAGCGAATACACGCTCGGGTCCTTGCCGATGATCTTGGTCCAGTCCGCTTCCGAGATGCGGCTCTTTTCCGCGTCGGTCGGGTCGAAGTGGAGGAGGTCCTGGGGAACACCACCGACGACCGCGAAGAAGACGAGCTCGGACGAGCGCGGTCCCTTCTCCAGGTTGCAGAGCTTGGGATCCGATTCGCTGTCGGCCTGGGTGGGGAGGTTCTTCGAGAAGAGCGGGTTACGGCACTTGCCCTGGCCGATGTAGTTGCCGTTGGCGTCGTGCTCGGTCAGGCGGTCGGGGATCTGGGTCTTGGAGAGACCGTCCACGTAGCGCTTGATGGGGTACTGCGGGTCGACACCGAAACGCTGCTTCATCTTGTGGAAGCGCACGTTCATGTCGTCTTCGTTCTTGCCGTAAAACCCGTTGTTTTCCTTGCACTTCGGGTCGTTCTGAACGACGGGGTCGCCGGTGAAGCCGCACGACTTGCAGTCGGGGCTGCCGGGGTCGGTGTCGCACGCGGTGGTGCCCTTCGGCGCGGTGGAGCCACCGCGGCTCGTGTCACGCTGGGCGCCCGCGAAGCCCGCCGAAGCGGGGAAGGTGGCGCTCATGAAGGCCCAGCCCTGTCCGCCTAGGGCGACCGGGTCGACCGAGGAGTCGTCTTCGTCGGTCAGCATGACCACGGCCACGAGCGAGTCCGGGCGGAGGAAGTCCGCGCGCTGCTGGAGGATGACCTGGTCGATGCCGGCGTACTTCGCCTTGGCTCCCTCACGCTCGATCTTGTCGTACGGGTCGGGCTGGATGAGGAAGTGGTAGACGCTCTCGAGCTGGGCTTCGAGACCGCAGCCGTACTGGTTGACGCCGGTGACCAAGCCCGCGAAGGCCTTGTTCAGGTCCGCTTGGACCTTGTAGGGGGTCGAGCCGTTCGACGGGTTCTTCGACTGGTTGCGCTTCACGTCCGGGAACCAGGACAGGAAGTTCGACGGGCTGGCGTTCTGGTTGACCTCTTCGGTCGGGCCGCTGCGGTTCAGCAGGTGGCCCTTGTCGTCGTTGTGCGAGTTGAGCGCCGCGTTGACGGGGTTATTGGAGTCGGCCGGGCAGGAGTCCGAGCCGAAGCCGCCCATGGCGGAGGAGACCACGCCGATGTGGATGTCGACGATGGGCTTGAACTCGGCCTTGCCGGTCTTGCACTCCGAGCCTTCTTCGGCGCCCGGATCGGCGCGCTCGCCGGTGGGCTTGCCGTTGTCGTCTACGCAGTTGGGCGTGACGAGGCTGTCGATGAGGTCGGGGACCGCCTCGCTGAGAATCGACTGCTTGTCGCCCATGGAGCGCGAGTTGTCGATCGCGAGGAGGAGGTCGATCTTGTCGACCGCGGCCTGCTTGACCGTGGTGGTGAAGCTCACCTTGGTGGTGGGCTCCTGCTTGGACACGGGGCGCGAGAGACACCCCGCACCGAGGGCGGTCACCGCGCCTCCGACCACTACGAACTTACCGAGCCGCTTAATCAAACCCATCGGGACGCTCCTTGGCGCATTCACCGAGACGACAGGTGGGTCGCCAGCTCCGAACGAACTGGCTTGCCCACGACGCGTACGAGCACGTGAAAGAAGGCGAAACTGGCGAAAACTGGAATCCGAACCAGGGCCACCGAGCGGCGACCCTAAAAACCGCGAGAACCTTATCGGAGGCGCTGATCGCCTGTCAACGGCCCTTCCTTATGGGGAGAGGTCCGAGAAGGGGCCGTCCACCGGGAAAGCCCGAAGGACGAGCGCGGAAGCACATGAAGCGCTTCACGAAGTGCAAAGCATGGACCGGGCCAGCCGCGACGCCCTCGCTCCTGCCGCTTTCCATCGAGAGACGTAGGCCCGCTCGAGGTGAACACGCCAACTAAGTTGGCTCCTTGTTGTCCTCGGTTGGCACGACGGGAGCAAGCTCGGGAACTTCGGGGGCGCCGAAGTGGGCGCGCAGGGCGGCCACGTGACGGCGGTTGACCCCGGGCACGGCCAGGAGGGCCTCATCCGAGGCGGACTTCACCGCGGCGAGCGAGCCCAGCACGCGCAGGAGCGAGGTTTTGGTCACCTTGCCGAGGCCTCGCACGTCGTCGAGGGAGGAGCGCATGCGGCGCGAGGTGCCGAGCTTCTCGCGACCACGATTCGAGAACCGGTGCGCTTCGTCGCGCAGGCGCGCCAAGAAGAAGAGTGAGCTCGAGTGGCTGCGCAGCGGGATCGCGTTCTTCTGGCCGGGCAGGTACACGCGGTCGACCAGCGCTTCGCCGAGCGGGCTCTCTTTTTCTTTGGCGAGCGCGACGATGGGGAGGTCGTGCAGGCCGAGGTCACGCGCGGCGGTGAGCGCCACCGCGAGCTGACCTTTGCCGCCGTCGACCACGAAGAGGTCGGGCAAGTCCCACTCGCCTTCTTTGGCGTCGTTCGAGGCGTCTTTCGCGTCTTGCTCGTCTTGCGCGCGAGTGGCGACGGCTACGTCAGGGGCGCTCGGCTCCGCACGGGACGCGCGTGCGTCCGAGCCGAAGGTCACGTCTTCCGCGGCGCCGACGCGCTCGGCTTCTTCCGAGGTGGCATCCGACGAGGGGCCACGCGCTTTCAAGCCGCGGCGGAACCTGCGCGCGAGCACTTCGTACATCGCGCCGTAGTCGTCGCCCAGGGCGCCCACGCCCTGCGAAGCCGCGCCTACGGTGCGCACGTGGTAGCTTCGGTACCGAGCCTTGTCGGGCTCGCCGTCGCGCATGGCCACGATGGCGCCCACCGTGTCGCCGCCGCCGAGATGCGAGATGTCGCAGCACTCGATGCGACGAGGGAGCAGGGGCAACCGCAGGCGCTCTTGCATCTGCGCGAGGCGCCCGAGCACGTCGTCCGATGCGCGGCGTTTTTCGGCGAAGGAGTGGCGCGCGTTCTCTTCGGCGAGGGCGAGCAGCGCAGCTTTCGGGCCACGCTGGGGGCGCAAGATCTTCACGCTCTTGCCGGCGCGCTCGCCGAGCCACTCTTCCACGCCCGAGGCGCCGTCGGGCAAGCTGGACACCAGGATTTCGTCGGGCACGGCGGAGAGCGCGCCCGACTCGGCGCTTCGTCCGTAGTGCTGCGAGAGGAACGCCGAGACCACCTCTTCGTCCGGGATTTCGGCGCCCTTGATGCCGAACGTGGCGACGTCGTTGAGCTTGCCGTCGCGCACCTTGAGCAGCGCGACCTCGCACAAGTCTCCCTCGCGGTAGAGCGCGAGCACGTCGCGGGAGCCCTTCTCGACCGTAACCACACGCTGCTCTTCGCGCACCTTTTGGATGGCGTGGAGCTGGTCTCGGTAGACCCCGGCCAGCTCGAAGCGCATCTCGGCGGCCGCGGCGTGCATGCGGCTCTCGAGCTCTTTCGAGAGCTCTTCGTGGCGGCCTTCGAGAAAGAGGGCCACGGCGCGAACCTGCTCCGAATAAAAGGCGGGATCGACCTCGTAGACGCAGGGCGCGGGGCAGCGCTTGATCTGATGCTGGAGGCACGGGCGCTTGCGTGACTTGAGCTCCGAGTCGGTGCAGGTGCGAAGCTGAAAGTGCTTGTTCACGAGGTGCAGCGTGCGCCTCGCCGCGGTGGCCGAGTGGTACGGTCCGAAGTACTTGGCGCCTTCGTTTCCCGGGGTGCGCACCACCGTGAGGCGCGGCCACTCCACGCGCGGATCGAGCTTGAGCGACGGGTATTCTTTGTCGTCCCGGAGCTTCACGTTGAAGCGCGGACGGTGCTGCTTGATGAGCAGGTTCTCGAGGATGGCCGCTTCTTTTTCGTTGCTGGTGACGACCGTGTCGAGGTCACCCACGATCTTGTGGAGCAACGGGATGAAGTACCGCGTATCCGACGTGCTCTCTTGGAAGTACGAGCGCACACGCGAGCGAAGGCTCTTCGCTTTGCCCACGTAGACGATGCGGTCTTGACGATCCTTGAAGAGGTACACGCCGGGCGAGACCGGCAGACTCTCGAGCTTTTCCTCCACCAACGCGGGCAGCACGGGGCGACCTTACCACCGGCGTGCGACCTCGCGCACCTCGAGCGGAGGTGCTCGGGTGGTCGCGCGGTCGACCTCGTCGCGCCGGTCAGTCTTCGATGTCGACCGGCGTGCCCGTAGGAACGTGCGCGGCCACTTCTTCGATCTCGTCGTCGTCGAGGGCCACGCAGCCGAGCGTCCAGTCGACGCTCTTGTGCACGAGCTTCCACTCTTTCGCGGGCGGAGCGCCGTGGATGCCCACGTCTCCGCCGATGGTGGCGGAGGGATCGAGACGCCCCGCGCGCATGGCCTCGTCGAAGCGCTTGCGGTCCTCGGCGTTGGGGTAGTCGAGCCGCATGAAGACCCGGTATTTCGAGGGCTTTTGGCCGACCACGTGGTACCGGCCGACCGGGGTAATCTTGTCCCCTTCCCTGCGTTTCGGGCCTTTCCCGCCCGGGCCGATGGCCACTTGGTAGGTGGCCACCGGGCGTGTGCCGTCGAAGAGGGTCAGGGTGTGCGCGGACTTCTTCACGAGCACGCGCGTGACCTTGGTCGAAGGACCGAGGGTCGGGCCTTTCGCGCACACGCGGCTCATCACGCCCCACACCAGCACGAGCAAAAGCGCGGGGACCAACACACGAAGCAGACGGGTCATACGGGGCTCTTCGCGCGAAGGCGCCCGAGTGTGACCTCGCTGCATGTCGACTCTACGCTCCGGCGGCCCGGTCGAGTCCGACGCGCAGGAAAACGCGCCGGTCGTTATGCCGAAAACGACGCGCTCAGCGAACCGCGTCGGGCTGTTCGTCCGGGTGGGCGGCCTTCACGAACGCGAGCTCCGAGGCCGCGGCGACCGCACGCACGATGCGCGGCATGGCCGACAGATCGACGCCGTTGCGCTGGGCCGCGTACACCTGAGGAACGAGGAAGCAGTCGGCCAAACCGAAGGTCTCGCCGTAGGCGAAGGGGCCGTTCAGGCCGAAGACCTCGAGCTGAGCGAGGCGCGCCTCGAAGGCGGCGAGACCGCGTCCGATGTAGTGCTGCATCCAGGCCTTTTGTTCGCCAGCGTCCGACGATACTCGGCGCACCACGTTCAGGTTCTGCAGCGGCTGGATGCCGGCGTTCACGATCTCGCAGAGGGCGCGCACGCGAGCGCGACCGGCGGGCGTGCCGGGCAGGAGCGCGGGGGTCGGGTGGAGCTCTTCGAGCAGCTCGAGGATGGCCATGGACTCGATGAACGCCTCGCCGTTCTCGACCAGCGTGGGCACGTAGCCGGTGGGTGTGAGGGTCGTGTAGTCGGCGCTCGACTGCGCGCCCTCGAGCAGGTTCACCGGGTGCGTCTCGTAGGGAAGTCCCTTCGCGCCCAGCGCGATGCGAACACGGTACGAGCAGGACGAGCGCCAGTAGGCGTGGAGGATGCGGCTCATGAGCGAGCACTAGACCAGAGGAAGGCCTGAGGTGGCTACGCGGGAGATGCGGGATGCGGACTCACTACGGGAAGCCCTGAAAGCCCGGGATAAGCCCGCGACGTGTTCCGGACGGGCATCGCAAGTCCTCGAAACTGTTGTGGCGCCCCCGACAAGGATCGAACTTGTGACCTTCGGTTTAGGAAACCGCTGCTCTATCCACTGAGCTACGGGGGCCAGGCTCTCGACCTTCCCATAGACCGGCCCGGGTCGGCTCTCAAGCACTCGACGCGAAAAAGCGAAGGGTGAACGACCGACGCGGGCGGAAAGTGCCGCGCTTCGGGCAGGTTGGCCGGTTCGAGGCGCGGACGCCGGGGCGGACGAGGGCTCACGAGAAGCTCACCCCCGAGCCTCGAAGCTCGTAGCATCGTGGGCGCGATGAGCACCGGAGCCTTCCCCTGTTCGAACTGCGGCGCGCGCCTCGAGGGCACGCCGGGAGCGTCCATCACGTGTCCGTACTGCCAGGCGCGCCTTCTGGTGCCGGACATGCGGGTGGTCAATCAGCTCGTCGACGAGATGATGGCGGGAATTCCCCTCGCCCAGCGCACGGCCGACCTTCGCTCGCGTGCGGTGGCGCAGGTGCTCGCGGGTGGCGGCGCGGCGGTGTCGCAGCGCGGGGGAGCCACGGCCGGTGGCGCGGGAGCGGCGGGCTACGTGGGGCATCACGGTCACGCGGGGCCTTCGCGAGAGCTCTCGGCCGAGCCGGGTGAAGCGACGCTCTTGCTCGATCCGCAGCTCGGCCCGGTGGTGGTGGGCAAGCACGAGCCGCTCGGTCAGCCGCCTTCGCTGCGCGCGTGGGATCCCAAAAACAAGCGCGTTTTGTGGGAAATGTTCAAGGGGCAGACCTGGGTCACGCAGCTCGACGCGTCTTCGTTCCGTCTGCATGGGCGCACGCTCTACGTCGCCAATCGACGCAACCTGGTGGCGCTCGATTTGGCGAGTGGCCATCAGAAGTGGGGCGCGCAGCTGCCCGACGAAATCTCCCGTTACGACGAGCTGGGCGAAGAGCCGCGCCTGGTGGTGGAAGACGCCTTCCCGCCCAACCAGCCGGGCGTGGTGCTGGTGAAGACCGAAGACAACGTGCTCTCGGCTTTCGACCGCGACTCGGGCCGACCGCTCTACCAGCGCACGTTCGGAAAGGACTCGAGCGAGTTCACGCTGCAAGCCGTTCCGCACGGACAGGTCGCGCTCGTCACCTATGGGCGTCCGTACAACAAGTGCGAGCGCATCAATCCGGCGTATGCGCAGCCGCTCTCGGTGCACGGACTCGGCGCGGACGGCGATTGGAGCTGCGATCTCGGCGTGTGCGGACTCTACGGACGCAGCGTGGTGACCCGCGTGGAGAGCTTCGGACCGGAGTCCGACCAAGATGGCGCGCTGGTGTTCGATGCCATCACCGGACAACGCTATTTCTTCGAGCAGGTGGACGATCTCGAAGAAGACATTTTGCCCGAGACCATGAACGGTCGGGTCTTCTTCGGCGTGGACGACGGCCAAGGCATGTGGGTCGGCCCACGTGGAGCCACCCTGCCCTCGCCCGCTCAAGGCTTCAAAATCAAGGCCTGGAAGGCCTGCGGGCCCACGCTGTTCGTGCTGCTCGTGAAAGCACGCGGCACCGAGGTGCGCCGCGTGATTGGCCTCGATCCGAACACGCTCGCCATGCGCTTCGATTGCGGCATGATTGGTACTGCATGATTGGTACCGAGGACGGCCTAGGCGCGCGCACCTTCGTGACCGACGGCCAGACCGTGGCCTACGTGACGAGCCCCCAAGACGACATGAACGCGTGCGAGATCGTGGCCGTGGACGCGGCGGCCGGCTTTCGGCTGTGGTCGAAGCCCGTGGGAGGGTACCGGGCGCACGAGCTCGTGCTGGGGCAGCTTCTGGTGCGCAGTGATGAGAAGGTGGTGATTTTCTCGTTGCGGCAGGGGGAGGAGATTGGGAGTTTTCCTTGAAGCTGGACTCGAATCGGGGGAGCGGAGAAAAGCCGGGGCTCGCGCTGCTTAGGTTCTGCGCCTGAGGGACGGTGTCGGAGGGGCCGACCGTTTCTCTACCTACGTTGACGCCAAGGATGGCGGACCGTCTCCACGGGAACGAGCGGACCAGCCGCCCTAGGGAGTGTAAGCCCGATCGTTTCTCGACCAAAGTTCAAGGACTTGGCGCCAACATCGGTCGGATCTCGTTTCTGTCGTCCGCGGCAATCACGCGGGACGACACCGTGGTCTTCGTCAAGGGGCCGCGAGTTTCCAGAACCTGCGAGCTGTATCGCCCGGACGACCCGTACTTCGGGTCCGGCAGGACCGTGGTGGTCACGGTCGACAGATCGGGCCGCGTCGACACGGACGACATGTCTGCCATGATGTCGATCTTCCCGACTTCCGTCACCCCCGGAGAGATCGTCGCGCTATGCGTGATGGAGCTCATGAGCTGAGGAGCGCTCGTGGTCGCCTCCGTGTTCACCGTGGTCGCCGTCACGCGACCTTCGCCGGTGGAGAGGAACACCGTGCGTTTGCCGTCCGTGCGGGCCGAGGAGATCGCCGGTGGTCGTTATCGACCGAATTTCGGGCACTTGGCGCCAACGTCGGTCGGATCTCGTTGGCGTCAACATCGGTCGGATCTCGTTGCGGTTGGATCTTGTTGGCCGCTGGTCGTTATCGACCGAATTTCGCGCCCTTGCCGCCAACGTCGGTCGGATCTCGCTACGGGCCGAGCAGATCGCCGCTGGTCATTATCGACCGAATTTCGAGCACTTGGCGCCAACGTCGGTCGGATCTCGTTCGGGGCCGTCGGTCGGATCTCGTTGGAGGCGGTCGGTCATCCCAGTGAGAAGGCGAGTCGTCGAGAATGACGAGATTTCGCGCACTTGGCGTCAACGTCGGTCGGATCTCGTTGTCCCTTCGCTCTCCGCGCTCTGACCCGCACGCACGAGCTCCAACCCGGCCCAGAAGGGCTCGTCGGACCATGGCCGCTGCAGGCGGTGTAGGCATCACACGGCCATTCTGCGAGCCTTCACCTCAGCCCGCCAGACGGGGCTCATGCAGCGGTTACGGCCGGCTCTCGTTCGTTACTGAAGCTCGAAATGAATTGGAAACAATCGAGCCCGCCCTCCGAATTGTCGAAACCTAACTGCTGACATCAACGTGGCGACGCAGCCCCCCCTCCCGGTTCCGACAAATGGGGCATCAACAGTTACACCCGACACTCGGCCTGAAGGCTCAATCATTATCCACATAACACCCGACCCATGTGGACCGTCTTCTGAAGCGCATGGTGCAAAATCAACACTATCACCCCTTCGCCGTGCATCGAGCCTATCAAACGGAGCCACGTTTCGGCCTTCCTCCTCCTCCGGCCTTGTGCCGCCTGCCCCACAAATTCCCATCGCACACGGCATCCCATCGCTATAAATGCACCCCGAACCCACGCGAAAGCGAAGGCCGGGTGGACAGGAAGCCCAGACGCATGCAGTTCCATCCCAGCCCTGACCCGCCGCGCAGGAGTGTTGTTCCTTCGACAATACCGTAGGGACTCTGCCTGCTGTACCCCCGTCAACAGCATTGTCCGTTGCTAACGAATGCACGTCTCGATGTGCAGGCGCTTGCCGTTCAGCTCCGGCACAGCTCAACACAAGTGTGGCACAAAGCGCCCATCGCCACCTCAATGCCCTCGAATTCAAATCTTCCAGCCTTGCTTCGGACCGCCGGTTGTATCAAGGGGTATCGGCACCATATCCGGAATTCCACGACAGGCGTCGAGACATCGCTGAACATTCGAGAGTGCGATCGCCTCGCAGGACGAAACCAGATCGAACACTCCCGGATCAACACTCATATATCGATCCTCGAGGGGATGGTTGGCGCCACAACGTTCGAGCGCATTGTCGTATCTATTGTCGCAAACATCCCAGCACGGCGTCGGAATCGGCTTTGGCGGCGACACGTCACAGACCAATGCGTCTTGTTCCCGATACCCATCCCGATCGTATTTGTTCACCGGATCACTCCCGGCATACTCATAAAAATTCCACCCGCCCCCGAACCGCGCCTCATCCTTACTCAACCACCGCCCCGTCGTCGCATCGTACTCCCGAGCCCCGAACCTCACGAGCTTCGTGTTCTCGTCGTACTGGCCTCCGGCGAAGCCGAACGGAATCCTATCGAAGTTGGCAGCCACGGTATCAATCAGCACGTTGCCCCAGGCGTCGTGTTGCATGAATTGTACGGGGGTTCCATCGCTCTTCACCACCGCGCGTAGGCTGCCCAGGTGGTCTCCGTAGATGCGGTAGGTAGTCGTGGTTCCGGACTTCGTCTCCCTCATCATGACCGGCAGGTGCCGCTCGGGCAAGTAGCCGTACACGCGTGAGGTCGTCGTTCCGATGACTTCACCCACCAAGCGCAGCTGCGTGTCGTACAGCCACTCGCGGTCCAAGTTGGCGCCTAGCTTGCGGCCCACTCGCCTTCCTTGCGGGTCGATGACGTAGGTCACCGTCGAGCTCCCGCTCTGCGCAACCGAGAGCAGGCCGCCCTGGCCGTTCCACGTGAGCGTCTGCGTGGGCTGCGGCGAGACCGTGCGCGTCGTCACGTTGCCGTGATTGTCGTACGTGTACACCGTGCCGCCTTGCGAGAGGACTCGGTCTTGCGCGTCCGGATTGCCGGTCAGGCGATTGCCGTTCGTGTCGTAGGTGTACGGCACCGGCGCGCCTCCGTCCGAGGCGCTCGCGAGCCGACCCGATGTGTCGTACGTGTACGTCCACGTTTTGCTCAGCAGAGCGGGCAGCAGCGACGGGAAGTTCCAGTTCTCGGTCTTGGTCAGGATGCGACCGCTGGTCGCGTCGTACGTCAGGGACAGGCCGCCCTTCGAGACGCCCGCTTGTAGCGCGTTCATCTGCGTCACTGCGCCGTAGCTGTCGTATTGGAAGGTCTCGTCCTCGAGCCCGGGACGCTCGAGCCGTTTGAGCAAGCCCGCCGTGTTCCCTCGCGTGGCCACGAGGCCGCCGACGTTGGTCACCAGACCGTCGTCGTCGTACCCGTAGTCGAGCGTGCCGGTCAGGCCGGTCATCGCCACGTTGGTGAGGCGGAAGAACGTGTCGTTCGTGCGCGTCACCGTCTTCACGCCACCCGTGAAGAGCTTCTGGTCGAAGCCCGTCCAGAGGCCCGTGTTGAACGCGAAGTTCTGCTCCACCTCTTGGGTGCCGCTCACGTAGCCGCGTTGCTGCGTGAGGTGCCCGTTCGTGTACGCGAACGTGCGGCGGCGTGTTCCCTCAATCTCCTCGATGACTCGGCCTTCGCCGTCGCGGGTGAGGGTCTTCGAGAGCCCCGGGTCCACCGGCGAGATGAGCTGCTTCAGCAGCGAGTCCTTGTCGTACGTGTACGTCGTGGTCCGCGCGGCCCCGCTTACGTTCGGGGCCACGTACGTCGCGAGGAGGTCGCCCGCGTTGTACGTCATGTTGTGCGGATTGCTGCTCCCCGGGCTGCCGTTCGGCGGCGGGGTCACCGTGGTTGCGTTTCCTGCGGCGTCGTACGCCATGTTCACCACGCGTCCGCCCGGCAGGGTCATCTGCGTCGGGCGACCGAGCGCGTCTCGCGTGTTGTACGCCGTCACCTTGCCATCCGGCGCGGTCACGCTCGCCACGAAACCGTTGGCGTCGTAGGTGTACGTGGTCGTGCGGGTGTTGACCGAGACCGTGTTCACGAGACCGGTCTTGATGTCCGCCCCCGCGTAGTACGAGTAGGTCGTGGGGTAGAGGGTGACCGGATCGCCACCCGAGGCCGGGCCAATTTGCATCGAGGCGGCTCGGTCCTTCACGGCATCCAGGAAGGTCGTGGTGACCCGTCCCATCGGGCTCGTGCTCACGATCTTGTTGGTCGAACGCGTAAAGAGGCTCGTCGTGGTCTTGGTGTTGACGGAGGTGGTCGTCGTCTCCGTGCTGTCATCCGCGGCAATCACGCGTGACGACACCATGGTCTTCGTCAAGGGTCCGCGCTTCTCCAGAACTTGCGAGCTGTATCGCCCGGACGACCCGTACTTCGGGTCCGGCAGGACCGTGGTGGTCACGGTCGACAGATCCGGGCGCGTGGACACGGAGGACATGTCTGCCATCACATCGATCTTCCCGACTTCCGTCACCCCCGGAGAGATGGTCGCGCTGTGCGTCACGGAGCTCATGAGCTGCGGAGCGCTCGTGGTCGCTCCGTGCTCACCGTGGTCGACGTCACGCGACCTTCGCCGGTGGAGAGAAACACCGTGCGCTCGCCGTCCGTGCGGGCCGAGGAGATCGCCGGTGGTCGTTATCGACCGAAATTCGGGCACTTGGCGCCAACGTCGGTCGGATCTCGTTCCTCTCGCCCCGCAGACTACTACGCGGCGACCGGGACGGTTGCGTCGTCTGGGCTCGCTACGCCGGACGGATACGATCGACCGAACTTCGAGCACTTGGCCCAACGTCGGTCGGATCTCGTTGATCAACGGTCATGTCGACCTCGGAGCAGCTCGGAGAGAAGGGGTTCGTCTATCCCGACCTGGGGAATCAGCCTCTCGACCTCGCTCTGCGCTGCGGCCTCGAACGCCTGGGAAATGAGCAAGACGGCATGCATGTGCTCACCGACCACGTGGCCGCCCACTCGACGAGCGAGCTCGTCGTGCTGGATACGAGCAAGCTCAGCATCTTTCAGTCGAACATCGAGCAGACCTGCGTCCTGGGAGAAACATTCTCGGTAAGCCTCCAGCGCTGCCCGGTATGCCGTCCTGGCTTGGGTCAGCTCTGGGTCTCTGATGACGGCGCTTTCATTCTCTGGCTCGATCCAATTCGGGTCCACTTCTAGAATCATCTGCTGCACTCGAGCGAGCTCAAGCAGCATCTGCGCACGCAGCTCCCTGTCGTCCGTGCGCGCTGCGTTTCGAAGAGACTTCATTGCGCCCGGGAGATCGCCGACCATCTCGCACCAGTGAGCAACGGCCATCCAGTGATATGAAGCTACCGTGCCTCCAAGCTCCGCGACCTCTGAGCCGGAGCGTATCGCGTCCGACAGGGCTCCTGCTTCAGCGTATTGCGTCGCCACGAACGGCAAGAAAGCCGCCAAGCTCACCGGACCGGCTTTCGCGAGCGCCTCTGCCTCGTGAATCAGGGCGACAACCTCGGCCGCGTCACCGACGCCCGTCAGATCCTTTGCGAGCTGGAGCTTTGCCCAACCCAGCTCCCCAATCTGCGCCGAGTCCTGGTGAGCCTCCAGAAATGCGACGCAGAGTCTGCGAGCGGCGAGGCACTTGGCGACTTCCCCGGCAAGACGCGCTGCGTTCGCACGGGCATGGACGGCAATTGCGATATCGCGAGCGTTTGCCGCACCAGAGGCAACGCTCCTACGGAGGCGCAGGAGGGAACCGCCTTGGCCGTCCGCGAGTTCAAATTCCGCAAGAGCTTGGTCTACGACCGAATCAACGGCGGAAGTACGATCGGTACTCATCGGGAGGGCCCTGCCTGTCCGCCTGTCCACTGTCGGCCGTAGCAATCCTGGATCTTCCTCGCAACTTCAGGTTCCACACACTGCTCTGGGCGCACACCAAGCGCGTTCTGACAACACGTGTAGCGACGGTAACCTCTGGGGATGTGCGCACACTGCTCGCCGGCACTGGGAGGGCCGGGAGGTTCGTCGTCTCCACCACCATCCCCGGGAGGCAGAGGCAATCCATCACGCCATCGCTCTGAATTCTCCGCATCAGGTCGACCGCTGTCCCTTCCAAAGCAGGCATCCTTCAGTGGCCCGGTTGGCAAAAGCAGGCATAGGTAGTTCCAGTCAACTTCCCCTTCGCCGTCGACCCGACCAACCGGATCACTCCCGGCATACTCATAAAAATTCCACCCGCCCCCGAACCTCGCCTCATCCTTACTCAACCACCGACCCGTAGTCGCATCATACTCCCGGGCCCCGAACCTCACGAGCTTCGTGTTCTCGTCGTACTGGCCTCCGGCGAAGCCGAACGGCACCCTATCGAAGCCAGCGGCCACCGTATCAATCAGCACGTTGCCCCAGGCGTCGTGTTGCATGAGTTGTACGGGGGTTCCATCGGCGCTCTTTACCACCGCGCGTAGGCTGCCCAGGTGGTCTCCGTAGATGCGGTACGTGGTCGTATTGCCGGACTTCGTCTCCCTCATCATGACCGGCAGGTGCCGCTCGGGCAAGTAGCCGTACACGCGCGTGGTTGTCCCGATGACTTCGCCTACCAGGCGGAGCTGCGTGTCGTACAGCCACTCGCGGTCCACGTTGGCGCCTACCTTGCGGCCCACTCGCCTTCCTTGCGGGTCGATGACATACGTCACCGTAGAGCTCCCGCTCTGCGCCACAGAGAGCAGGCCGCCCTGGCCGTTCCACGTGAGCGTCTGCGTGGGCTGGCTACCTACCTTGCGCGTCGTCACGTTGCCGTGATTGTCGTACGTGTACACCGTGCCGTCTTGCGAAGGCACTCGGTCTTGCGCGTCCGGATTGCCAGTCAGCCGATTGCCGTTCGTGTCGTAGGTGTACGTCACCGGCGCGCCTCCGTCCGAGGCGCTCGCGAGCCGACCCGACGTGTCGTACGTGTACGTCCACGTCTTGCTCATGAGCGCGGGCGTCAGCGACGGGAAGTTCCAGTTCTCGGTCTTGGTCAGAATGCGACCGCTGGTCGCGTCGTAGGTGAGCGAGAGACCTCCTCGGCCCGCGGTTGGCCCCGTGCCGTACAGCGCATTCATCTGCTTCAGAGCGCCGTATTGGTCGTAGACGAAGTCCTCGTCCTCTTGGGTCGAGCTCCGCTGCAGGCGCTTGAGCAAGCCCGCCGTGTTCCCTCGCGTGGCCACCAGGCCGCCGACGTTGGTCACCAGACCTTCGTCGTCGTACCCGTAGTCGAGCGTGCCGGTCAGGCCGGTCATCGCCACGTTCGTGAGACGGAAGAACGTGTCGTTCGTGCGCGTCACCGTCTTCACGGCACCCGTGAACAGCTTCTGGTCGAAGCCCGTCCAGAGGCCCGTGTTGAACGCGAAGTTCTGCTCCACCTCTTGGGTGCCGTTCACGTAGCCGCGTTGCTGCGTCAGGTGACCGCTCGTGTACGCGAACGTGCGGCGGCGTCCCGTCGCTCCGCCCTCAATCTCCTCGAGGACTCGGCCTGCGCCGTCGCGGGTGAGGGTCTTCGAGAGGCCCGGGTCCACCGGCGAGATGAGCTGCTTCAGCAGCGAGTCCTTGTCGTACGTGTACGTCGTGGTCCGCGCGGCGCCGCTTACGTTCGGGGCCACGTAGGTCGCCAAGAGGTCGCCCGCGTTGTACGTCATGCCGTGCGCATTGCCGGTCGCCGAGCTGCTGTTCGGCGGCGGGGTCACCGTGGTTGGGTTTCCTGCGGCGTCGTACGCCATGTTCACCACGCGTCCGCCCGGCAGGGTCATCTGCGTCGGACGACCGAGCGCGTCTCGCGTGTTGTACGCCGTCACCTTGCCATCCGGCGCGGTCACGCTCGCCACGAAACCGTTGGCGTCGTAGGTGTACGTGGTCGTGCGGGTGTTGACCGAGACCGTGTTCACGAGACCGGTCTTGATGTCCGCCCCCGCGTAGTACGAGTAGGTCGTGGGGAAGAGAACGACCGGATCGGTGCCCTCGATCTGTATCGACGCGACTCGGTCCTTCACGGCGTCCAGGGTGGTCGTGGTGCTCCGTCCCGCTGGGCTCGTGTTCAAAATCGTGTTGGTCGAACGCGTAAAGAGGCTCGTCCAGGTCTTCGTGTTCACCGTGGTGGTGGTCGTCTCCGTGCTGTCGTCCGCGGCGTGGTCTTCGTCAAGGGGCCGCGAGTTTCCAGAACTTCCGAGCTGTATCGCCCGGACGACCCGTACTTCGGGTCCGGCAGGACCGTGGTGGTCACGGTCGACAGATCCGGGCGACGCTCGATTTCGAGGGCGAGGTCGTGAAAGTCGAGCACTTGCCTATCTCGGGAGCGGCGAATTCAAGGAAAAGTATCTCGAGCATCGCCCCATCGACGATGGCCGATGGCTCCTGCACGGCCACGTACACGACGCCTGGAAGGTGCGGCGGCGAATGATCAACGTCGGTGTCGACCAATGGAACTACGCGCCGGTCCACTGGGGCGAGATCCTGCAGGTCATCCGGTCGACTTCGCGTAGCGCGTGAGGATGAGGGCCGTGCATGGGAGACGACGATGTTCGGAGACTCGACCCATGCGATTGTATGGCGCCAACGTCGGTCGGATCTCGTTGCGGGCCACGTAGGGCGGGCGAGAAGGTCGGGGCGCTGGTCGCTATCGACCGAATTTCGCGCACTTGGCGCCAACGTCGGTCGGGGCTCGTTTGCGTGTCCCAGAGTCCCGTAGGCTGCGAAAACGCTCGATGTAATCGTCGACCTCAGCCTCCAGAGCCTGCTCCAGCATCCGTCGCGCTCCGTCACGTGCCAAGCGATCGAGCGCCGACACCTCGCGCTCGCTCTCGTCTACCGCCCTTTTCTCGACTACCTTCAACATCGGCGTGCCTTTCCCGCCCTGCCAGGGGCGGAGGTTGGTGTTTGCTTTCACCTTGAAAGGTACGCCGCTTTTTCAGCTCAGGCCGTTCCACAACTTTTGGTCATATCTCGCAGACGATGCGGCAATAGGCCAACCACCACCAGTGCTGCGGTGAGCCTGGCTCCCCGGAAGCCACTGGCCAACGCGCAATCGAGGACCCGAACTGCGCGCAAGGAGGTGGTGTGCCGAAGACGCGCTTGTGCCAGATAAACGGCGTTCGCCATCTCCTCATCCGTCGCCATCCGGCTCGCCGCCCGCTCCAAGCTCACTCGAATGATTTCGCGCTCCGCGCGCCCCCCCGAGCATCGAGAGCACTTGAATCAGGTTCGGCTCGAGTATTTCCAGCCCTTTGGCCAGCGGGACAACCACCTCGCGGACCGCTCTCAAATCTGCATGATGGAGGAGCCATGAAACCCCATAGTCACCGTCGCGCAATCTCCGCAAGACCTCGGCGGTTGCCGCCTCTGGCCGAACCGGCGACCCGATGATCGCGATGCGCCCCTCCCCTGCAGGAGAATAGAGGGCGCCATCGGGACCCAACCGAAACGGCTGCCGGCCCGAGCTGAACCTGGCCATCAGTTGGTCCCGTGACTTTTGCAGCTTGCCTGCCGCTTCGCTGATGGATCGCAGGTCTAAGTATCAAGATCCGGGTAAATGGTAGGATCGATCGCGCGAATAGGTGCAATAAAATGCTCGTGCATTGCGCCAAGTACCTTAGCACACCTACTGATCCACAGATCTCGCTCACTAGCAGGCAGGTCTTGGCAAAGAACGGCTGCCTCGGCAATGGTTCGAGATGACGTTCTTAACACCACTGCCAACGCCCGAAGCTTCTCATCGGTCACTGCGGCACCCCATTAAACCCTTTGCGCGCAAGGCACGCGGTAAGGCACTTCTGAAATTCATGCTCAAAGTCGTGCCCGGTCCTGGGAGTGCTCGGGCACGTCAGGACGGGGGTACATTCGGCAATACAGTCATCTTTTGCTTCGTTATATGAGTCCTTGTCCGTGCAGTATCCGCCGCTGCCGTAGTCGTTGTCAACGACCGCGATAATAAAGCATATACTCTTACAGAGTCCCGGAATATGAGCATACGAGCAGCCATCTCGGCACCCGTCAGCAATTTGCTTTAGACACCTGCGTGAAGCATTACCCGTTGGATCGACACGATTGACAGGGTTGGAGTGAACGTACTCGTAGAAGTTCAGCCCCCCATCAAAGCGAATCTCATCCTTACTCAACCACCGCCCCGTAGTCGCATCATACTCCCGGGCCCCGAACCTCACGAGCTTCGTGTTCTCGTCGTACTGGCCTCCGGCGAAGCCGAACGGCACCCTGTCGAAGTTGGCGGCCACGGTATCAATCAGCACGTTGCCCCAGGCGTCGTGTTGCATGAATTGTACGGGGGTTCCATCGCTCTTCACCACCGCGCGTAGGCTGCCCAGGTGGTCTCCGTAGATGCGGTACGTGGTCGTATTGCCGGACTTCGTCTCCCTCATCATGACCGGCAGGTGCCGCTCGGGCAAGTAGCCGTACACGCGCGTGGTTGTCCCGATGACTTCGCCTACCAGGCGGAGCTGCGTGTCGTACAGCCACTCGCGGTCCACGTTGGCGCCTACCTTGCGGCCCACTCGCCTTCCTTGCGGGTCGATGACATACGTCACCGTAGAGCTCCCGCTCTGCGCCACAGAGAGCAGGCCGCCCTGGCCGTTCCACGTGAGCGTCTGCGTGGGCTGGCTACCTACCTTGCGCGTCGTCACGTTGCCGTGATTGTCGTACGTGTACACCGTGCCGTCTTGCGAAGGCACTCGGTCTTGCGCGTCCGGATTGCCAGTCAGCCGATTGCCGTTCGTGTCGTAGGTGTACGTCACCGGCGCGCCTCCGTCCGAGGCGCTCGCGAGCCGACCCGACGTGTCGTACGTGTACGTCCACGTCTTGCTCATGAGCGCGGGCGTCAGCGACGGGAAGTTCCAGTTCTCGGTCTTGGTCAGAATGCGACCGCTGGTCGCGTCGTAGGTGAGCGAGAGACCTCCTCGGCCCGCGGTTGGCCCCGTGCCGTACAGCGCATTCATCTGCTTCAGAGCGCCGTATTGGTCGTAGACGAAGTCCTCGTCCTCTTGGGTCGAGCTCCGCTGCAGGCGCTTGAGCAAGCCCGCCGTGTTCCCTCGCGTGGCCACCAGGCCGCCGACGTTGGTCACCAGACCTTCGTCGTCGTACCCGTAGTCGAGCGTGCCGGTCAGGCCGGTCATGGCCACGTTCGTGAGGCGGAAGAAGGTGTCGTTCGTCCGCGTCACCGTCTTCACGCCACCCGTGAAGAGCTTCTGGTCGAAGCCCGTCCAGAGGCCGGTATTGAACGCGAAGTTCTGCTCCACCTCTTGGATGCCGCTCACGTAGCCGCGTTGCTGGGTGAGGTGCCCGCTCGTGTACGCGAACGTGCGGCGGCGTCCCGTCGCTCCGCCCTCAATCTCCTCGAGGACTCGGCCTGCGCCGTCGCGGGTGAGGGTCTTCGAGAGGCCCGGGTCCACCGGCGAGATGAGCTGCTTCAGCAGCGAGTCCTTGTCGTACGTGTACGTCGTGGTCCGCGCGGCCCCGCTTACGTTCGGGGCCACGTACGTCGCGAGGAGGTCGCCCGCGTTGTACGTCATGTTGTGCGGATTGCTGCTCCCCGGGCTGCCGTTCGGCGGCGGGGTCACCGTGGTTGCGTTTCCTGCGGCGTCGTACGCCATGTTCACCACGCGTCCGCCCGGCAGGGTCATCTGCGTCGGGCGACCGAGCGCGTCTCGCGTGTTGTACGCCGTCACCTTGCCATCCGGCGCGGTCACGCTCGCCACGAAACCGTTGGCGTCGTAGGTGTACGTGGTCGTGCGGGTGTTGACCGAGACCGTGTTCACGAGACCGGTCTTGATGTCCGCCCCCGCGTAGTACGAGTAGGTCGTGGGGAAGAGAACGACCGGATCGGTGCCCTCGATCTGTATCGACGCGACTCGGTCCTTCACGGCGTCCAGGGTGGTCGTGGTGCTCCGTCCCGCTGGGCTCGTGTTCAAAATCGTGTTGGTCGAACGCGTAAAGAGGCTCGTCCAGGTCTTCGTGTTCACCGTGGTGGTGGTCGTCTCCGTGCTGTCGTCCGCGGCGATCACACGGGAAGACTCTTCCGAACGTGTCAGACCGCCCTTTTTCAACGAGCGTTTGGTCGCGTAAAGACCGCTCGGTCCTTGCTTCGGGTCGGAGCCGTACTCGATGGTCTCCTCGGTTCCGTCGGCGCTGGTGAGGACGCGCATCGTTCCCCCATAGTCCTTGGACGTGGACGTCTCGGTGACGAAGGTCGACCCCGACATGCCGGTCACCGCGGTGTTGGTGAGAAGCTCGGTGCGCTGCGGATCGGTCATCGTCATACGTCGGTCGACGTCGAAGATTCGAGTGTGGCCAGCGGCCGTCACGTGAGTGACCACGCGCGTCGGCACCTCGCCACCACTCGTCAAGGTCTGGGGGGTACCCTGACCCATCGGGGAGAGGTCGCTCGTCAGCAGGCCTCGTGCGTCGTAGCCGAAGGTGTGGTCTCGCCCCAGTTGGTCCTTCAAGCCGACCAGGAGTCCCTTGTCGTCGTGCTGCACCAACCAAGAGGTGAGATCGGGCGCTTCCACCTTGGTGAGGTAACCCCTCGCGTCGATGGTCAGCTTGGTCTGCATCCCGTTCGGAGCGGTCAGCGTGACGAGGCCAGCCGACCGCGAGATGCCGAGCGTCTGTCCGTTTTCTTCGACCACGCTCGAGAGCAGCCCGCCGGAGTAGCCGAAGGTACGGAGGGTGGTCCCACGCATCCGCGACCGCGTGCGCCAGTGGTTACCGCCCGTGTCCAGATCGTGGATCACGTCTCCGTCGACCAACGAGCTCAGCCCGTCGACCACCTTCAAGATACGATTGGGGGCTATGGGAGGGTGCGAGCCGGTCGAGGTCCCGGCCACGTAGAGCGCTCCGTCAGGCCCCAGGGCAAGGTCTGCTGACTGGCCGATGTCCGTGCGCAGCGGCTGGGTGAGCGTGCCCGTCTCGGGGCTCCGCGTATCCGAGGTGAAGATTCCCAGCGCCTCTTCCACGTACCCGGTCGGCCGCAGAACGCGCAATTGAAGCGCAATCTGATCCATGTAGTAGAGCTGGCCGAAGCGCGTGATGAGCTTACCGCGCCCCGACACCGGAGTCGTGGTTCCTAGACCAGCACGCGTCGTGCCACCGCTCCCTCCAACGAGGATGTCGACCGTGCCGGTTTGCCGAATGACGCGCACGTAGGTACCATCGTGCACATAGATGAGGCCGTCGCGATCCACGTGGAGACCGAAGCCATTGGTGAAACAAGCCGCGCCTGAACCGTTCGCCGGAGCCGAAGAGGTCGGTGTCCCGCACGCGCTGAAGTCGGTGCGCCCGGCCACGCGCCGAAGAGCACCATCCTTGCCCAATCGCACGATCCACGCCGAGCTCGTCGCCGAGGGCTTGGCGGCGAAGACGAGGTTGCCCTCGACGTCGAGCGCCAGGCCCTGCGGGGAATTCAATCCCGAAGCCGAGGCCGCCGCTCCATCCGTGAAGGTTCCGGCTGCGCCGTCCTTTCGGCCTACCACCAAACGTGCCGTGCCTCCGACTCCTCCCGAAAAAGCGAGGATACGATGAAGCCCGCCGTCACTGACGTACACCGTGCCCGACGGATCGACCGCCATTCCGGTGGCGTAGGAGACACATGCGGCAGAGGCGGGGATGACGTCGGCCATCGACGTGGGCCAGCTTTGTGCACAGGACGCGCCGCCCAACGTCTCTAGGTTGCCGCTCGCGTTAAGCGAGCGAATGCCGTAGCCGTAGTCGTGCCAGTAGACCTTCCCGTCGGCGCGCGCCGCGATCGCGTTCGGGGTCGAGATCGAGGCGCCCTTGCCGGGCGCTCCGTCCGGGGAGTGGGCCCCCGTACCCCCGCCGATGTACGTCTCGACCTGGCCCGAGGTCTTGAGCGTGCGCCCATCCCCCAGGTACAGCGAGCTCGTCATCGGATCGTACAGCCCATGGGCGGACAGCTGCCAGCCTCCAAAGCCCAAGCCCTTCGCATCGCGCGTTCCGAGCGTGAACACCGAGGTCCGAGCTTCGAGGCCGATCTCGCGATTCGCGCGGTTGGCCGAGATCAAGTCTTGCGGAAACTCGGCGAAGTTGACCGTAGTACCGACCCTTGCCGGGTAGACGTATCGGAGCTGAGTCGTTCCCCGAACACTTCCTTCGACCTTATGACCGAACGCGTCTTTGCGGTCCCAGGTCCAGGAGACTCTCTGGTTGGGCGTAAAGGGCGGATTCACCATGATACGTTCGCGCCGCCCGGCGAGCTCGATGTCGACCTCGATTCGACTCGGAGCCGTGAGGGTGCCGATGTTCGCATCCGTCACGGGGATGTCGAGCGTCAGGTTGGAGGCTTCGGTATGACTCGAGCGGTAGGCGAGCACGAACGGTGTGCCGGCGATCGGCAGCTCTTCGCCCAGCGCCTGGTTTTGGCACTCGATGATGGATCCCGCAGCCTTGCATCCGTCCGTAGGTCCATGCGGCTGCGGCGGATCACCAGGAGGTCCGCCCGCCCCTGGCGGCGCTCCCATGCCCCAATTGCAGTCGTAGGTCGAGAAGTGGGGCAAAGACACACGCCACAACGACTTCGGGGTCGCTCCACCGCCTGGCGCAGACGAACACGAGGAGAGCGCGCCGCACACTTGCGCCTTGTAGGCTGTTCCCAATGCAGTCAGCTCGGCGGTCGGCACGGCCGTCGAAGGATCGACCGTGGCCAAACCGGAAGCGTTCACGCCGGTAATGGTGAAGACGACACCAGAGGGCAACGTGACCCAGGACGACGACGTGCGGTCGTAGTACCCGAGCGGTACGGAGGCAGCCTTCGGCATCCCGATGAAGTTCTCGACGTAATACGAGACCGGCGCGCTCCAGTTGATGGAGCTCGACTCCGGCTGCCCGTCGACGGCGAGGTCCATGGCGTACGTGTAGCCGGACGAGGGAGGAAGCGAGGCCGGCATCGCGCGCGCGCCATCCGCGAACGCCGTGAGCTCGGTCACACGAACCGTGAAGGGCCCCGCGGGAAGATTGGGTGAGGTGATGCCCGGAGGAAAGAGCAAGAGGCCCTTTCGTTGAGCGTCGGTGTCCAGTCGATTCGCGCCTCCGACTGCACCAACGCCACGCAAGTCACCCCAAGCGGCCTGGTACCCGGTGGCGGCGGCGCCGGTCTGAATGGTGGTTGCCGTCGCGCTGCGCGAGACGAGGACGACGTCTTCGAGGACCGTGAACTGTTGCCAAAGGGTGCGGGCGTGGCGCTCGGCGGTGATGAAGCCGGAACGGCTGAACTGAACGACGAGGTCGTCGCCGCCCTCGACGACGATGGCGTATTCGCCTTGGTTGCCGCTCGTCACGGTCCCGAGCTCGGGATGGCCCTTGACGGTAATCGACACGGCCGGCGTCGACACGGCGCCCGCTGCGTCCAGGGCACGAACCTTTCCGCGTACCACCGACCGACGGGCCGGATTCGCCAACACCACGCCAGCCTGGCCCGTCGTCGACCCGGCCGCCGTCAAGAATGCCGTGGAGGCGTCGAAGCTCGTGGCAACCGCGACCGGTACCGCGTCGCCCGCCACCACACCACACCCCGGGACCTTGGCGTGAACCAGTCCCAGGCCGGGGTCACAGGTGACCGAGGAGCAGGCGTCCGTGCTCACGGCGAGAGCCTTTAGCCGAGGCCTTCTCACGCAGGTAGTGGTCGAGCCCGACTTCGTGCAAACGTCTTCACCCTCGCACTTGTCGGTGCTCCCACACGGCGTGCCTTCCGCCGCGTCTCGCGCGATGCAGCTGCCGACCCCCGTACTGGAGCCATTGCAAAGTCCACCGGTCTTGCATGCGCTTGCTGGGAGGTTACAGACCTCACCCGCAGCCTTCAAGGTGAGCGTGCCGGTAGCCGGGTCGCACGTGCCGCAGGGATTGGTTTCGGTTTTCGGAGGAACGCCGTCCGGCGCGCACTGTCCAGTCGTCGAGCATTGGCTCACGCCGTTGCACGCGTTTCCGTCGTCGCACACGGTCCCGGGGTTGCTCGGGATGTTGGTGCAGAGGTTGGAGGTGCAGGCGTCGACCGTGCAGGGATTGTTGTCGTTGCACTGGGCGGGGGTGGTACAGGCCGTCGGTGTCAAGACCTCGGTCGAGGATGTGCTCGAGCCTCCGCTCACCACGCCACCCGTCACGAGCACGCGGTCGCCCGAGAGCGCCGTCGCGGTGTGCGCGTAGCGGCCGACCGTCATGGCGGGCCCCGGGAGGGCGACAGAAAGGGAGTCGTAGAGGGTGGTAGCGTCGAGCGACACGATTCCAGCTCCCCGGCCGCCCAAAACGACCGGACCGGTAGAACGGACAGCTACCCTTCCCCACAAGAATCCAGCCGCAGAGGACGGACGACTCGTCCATGACACCGGGCTAGGTACAGTTAAGGTCTCGACGCCCGCCGTCAGACCGCTCGCATCGATCGCGGTGGTTTGACCACCGGCTACAAAGATTTGATTCCCACCTACAAGCGCGACGCTGTGCTTCGCCCTAGCTATTTGCAAAGGCGGCATGACGCTTAGTGTATTGACCCCCGGGTTGTACCGCAGGACATCTGCCAGGACTGATAGAGCAGTATCGTCGTCACGATGTCCGCCGATGATATAGATTCCGTCGCTCGCGACGACCGACGAGTGCCAACCGCGAGTCGCCGGAAGTTGCGGTGTCGCATAGAAGTAGTCGACCGTGCGCAAGTACGCGCCTACGGACGCGGTCGTCTTCAGCCTTCCACCGATGGAGGTATACCCACCGGCTACGTACAACCAATCGGTGGCGAACACGTCCATCGTGTGACCAGAGGTCGCGGTCGGCAGAGGTGCTTTGGCAGTCCAAGTTCCGCCGCTGAACACCTCCATGCTGCTGGTCGGAGTTCCGGAGCTATCCAAGCCTCCCGAGACGTAAACGGCGCCAGTGTCAGGGAACTTTGCCGCGGCGTGCGTATAGCGAGCCGTGCCCATACTCCCAGTCGCCGCCCACGTGTTGGTCGAGGCGTTGTAGATCTCCGCGGTCGCCCGCACGACGTAGCCAGGGGACGTGAGTCCGCCCGCAACCAGCACCCGTTCGGGACTTCCGGTCAGGACGGTGGCGGTATGCCAGGCGCGCGGCACCGACATGCTGGCGGTGCTCGACCAGGTCGGGTCGACCGCCGCGGGGTACTTCACACTCGTCGGATCCCACGTGAGCTCGATGTGGCAGCTCGTGGCGTTGGGTGCGGGGTGCGCCTTTCCGTAGGGGGAAGAGGGATCCGTATCGACCACACATCCGGTAACTTTCACGGTGGCATCGACCCGACGGCAGTCGTCGCCCACGATCTCGGGAGGCGCCATACGCAAGCGCGGCGAGCCTTCATCGTCGAGCATTTCGACCGTATTCGCGACCACGCGCACAGCGGCGACGCCCTTGGTCAGACCGAGCTCGTACTCGACCTTGCCCGAGGCAGGCGCCTTGGTGAGGAGCAGCCAGTCTTCCGCGCCGTCACCGGTGGGGCGCACGACCACGTCACCGTCGGTGTGGCCGCCCGCGTAGACCAAGAGGCCTTCGGTCGCCTTGGCGACCACCGGCTGCGTGCCACGCAGCTTGGTGGACACCTCCATGGAGCCGTCAGCCGAGCGCAGCACGTTCACGCCGTTGGCCATCTCCGAGGCCGACAATTTCGCTGCGCGGTCGGCAAGCGTAGCGTCTTTGGAGGACGTGGAGAGGTCGACCGCTCCGGCTTTCACACGCAATGGCCGGCCATCGCCGGGAGCGATCACGCGTGTGGGAGCCTTCACGGCTGCAGGTGCGCCGCCCTTGCCGAACAAGACGGCCTCGACTTGAGGCTCCAATGTCGCAGAACACGACTTGGTGAGGCGTGTGCCGAGGTCGCCGGGGAGGTTCGCGGGCTGAACAACGACCAGATCGGTCGCGCCGACGACGGACTCACCCGACTCGGTCGAGTCGTCACTCGTGCCTGCGCAGGCCACGAACACGAGAAGGAGCACCGAGGCCAAACGGCCACCCACCGAACGCTTCATCATGGTTTCCTCGCCGCGCAAAAGCGCGCGCTATGGCCGCCCTATCGGGTCGCCAACGACGCCACTACCGTGAGGCACTTCCCATCGGACCGCGCCTCAAAGACATGAAGATGGAGAAGAGCTGACCTCAGCGTGAGGCCGGCCCCGTAAAGACTTCACTGCCCGCGCCTTCCGCGCGACTCCAAAACGGTTCACCTACCCTGACGGACGGCCCGAAAAACGTCAATCCAGATTCGTTCGCGAAGATGTCGATTCTGCTGCAGAAAAATGAAGACACTCGCTCGTCACACACGACACCGGGTCGCCTTTTCGAGCACCTGAGCCGAGTGTCGATGAGGATAGAAGAGCCCACTTGACCTCAGGTGAACCATCACGAAGGCGCAGAAATTCCGAAGACTGGGCTATCCGAGTCCGCCTCGCGTCTCGCCAGCCTACGAGAGCGGAATGGATGCTGGAGGGGCGAAACATTCTCTTGACTTCGCCAATCGGCCAATCGGGCACAAAAAGGGGTCATTGCAGGCGTGGGCCGCCGCCTTCGGGCCGTCCCCCGCCGGGTTGTGCTCGGCCCAATGCGGCACGAACGCCCTTCACACGATCCCTGCGCAGCGCGAGAGTCCGCGTCGTGGCGCCGCCTCGCGCATGCCGACATCCGGGTCTCCTCGGACCGTCGTGGCGTAGAACATTCGGCCGCGGCGGCGGTGTACGGGCATCTCCTCGGTCGTCGCGCCAGGCTCGTCCGTTACACCCGAAGGCTCGTCCGTTACACCCGGAGGCCCGTCCGTTACACCCCAACGCTCGTCCGTTACACCCGGAGGCTCGTCCGTTACACCTGGAGGCGCGTCCGTTACAGGGGATCGTCGCCCGCTACATCCAAATCGCTCGTCGCCAAAGCAAGAGGCTCGAGCCGCCTTCCAGCGGCTCGAGCCTCGATCGTATCGGACCTGAACCGTCTCGCTTTACTCTTCTTCGGGCTCGACCGGTTCGACGGGCTTCTTGGGCTTCTTCGCCGGCTTCGGCTCTTCGTTTTTCTTCCTCGCACGGGATGCCGTCACGCGCGGAGCAGAGGACGACACGTACGGGGCGAGCGCCGCCGGCGCATCGTCGTAGAGGTAGTGGGCCGCGCTCCGAACCTCCGCCAAGCACGTGTCCAGCGCCTGAACCGCGCGGTTGCGCGTGGCCAGAAGCGCCTTCGCGGCCTCCGTGTCCTTCATCTTTTCGAGCGACTTCTGGTAGCCGCGAGCTTGCTCGGCCATGCCGACCAGCTTGGGCACCTCCGCGAACATCTCGGGCTCGCCCTCGGCGAAGACGGCGATGTCTTCCATGTCTTGGATGAGGTCCGGCAAGCCCTCGCCCAGCGCGATGCGCTCGACCTCAGCCAGCTGCTTGGGTTTGTTGCGGTAGAGGAAGCGGCAGGTCTTCAAGAAGACCTTGCGCAGCGTCTCGGCATCCTTGCGGAGCGAGCCGCGGTTCGTGCCCTGCTTGGCCAGGTGCCGCGCCTTCTGCCACGCGCGGTCGGCCTGCTTCACGTGCGCGAGCAGAGGCTCGGCCGCGTCGGTCAGCGTGAGCTGAATCGTGGGCACCTTGGAGAACGCTTGGCGGGCCTTCGTGTAAGCCTCGACCAACCGCGCGGCGTCGAGCTTGTACGAGCTCATGCCCTCCGAAGGCGTGGTCTTGCCCGCCACCGCCGGATCGATCTTCACGTGCTTCAACACCTGAAGCACCAGCGGTTCGCCGACCAGGACGGCCTTCGGTGCGGCGTCGGCCTTCGTGGGCTTCGCCTTAAGCGTCTTCGTGACCTTCTTCGTGCTCTTCTTCGTGACCTTCTTCGCGCTCTTCGCGCTCGACACCTTCTTCTTGGCGGCCATTCATCCCTCCGTGCCCCGAGCGTACGAGACCTCGTTCGGTCCTGGCAAGCCCAAGAGGGAGGCGGGTGCAGAGGTATCCGAAGCCTCGCGATCCGGAGGCGAAGCAGGCCCCAACCTCACCTACAAATCATCACCTCGTGCTCATGGTCCGCAAAGTAAGACCATTGGCGGCGCATGGTGTTCGCCCCCGGGTTCACCTTGCTGTCGAGGTCGTTCACGCCCTTGGCGTACCAGCCGCTGTAGGCTCCGTTCGACCAGCGAATGCGGTAGGCGACCACCGTGCCTCCGTAGTTCTTGCGATCCGTGTCCGTGGCGAGGCCCAGATGCCAGCCTGCGGCCGCGCCTTGCGGCCCCTTCTGCTCGAGCGTGCACGTGGGCTGGGTGTCGATACGATGGGCGACACAATCTCCGGTCGTGCAGCCGGAGGATGCGACGGGGGCGACGTCGGCGTGCACGGAAAGCGCGACCGCAGAGAGCGCCGCGAGGACGGAGAACGAGAGGGCCAAAGACGAAGCACGGATCATGGGCGGCTCCTCGAACGGACGTGCGCGTCCGCTCGTGACGGGGCACCGCCCGAAAGGAACCTCACCGGACCATCCGGGAGACTCGCGTTTCGAGGCGGCGATTCCCGTCCGACGCACGAGGCGCAGGTTCGATCTCGTCGGCACTCACGAGACGTCGCCGAGACGTACGCGAGCCGACCGAAAGTGCCCTTTCACCGGCTCAGAGCGGCGCGGAAGCTTCGGCCAGCGCCTCGGGCGTAATGGGAAACCGCGCCAGAAACGCCTCGGTCTCCTCCGCGCTCCCGAGGTGCGTGCGCACGCCGAACACGTCGCCGAAGTGCCCGACAGCGAGCGTACGCGCGATCTCTTCCACCGAGCGCGACGCTACCCCCAGCGACTCGAGCGACGTGACCCCGTGCGAGGTGATGCCGCACGGCACGATGTACCCGAAGTGGCGCAGATCGGTGGTCACGTTGAAGGCGAAGCCGTGCATGGTGATCCAGCGCGAGAGCCGCACGCCGATCGCCCCTATTTTTCCCAGGTGCCGACGCTCGAGAGGGGCGCTCGGAGCCCCGTCTTGACTCTCGATTGGGCGCTCGAGCAGCGTGGCCTCGGAGGCGGCTTGGTGGAAGGTCTTGGGGGTTTCGAGATCGACCCAGGTGCCCACGAAGCCCTGCACGTAGCCGGCGTCGAGGCCGTGGCTCTTCACCAATCGAATCATCACCTCGGCGAGGTCGCGCACGTAGCGGCGCACGTCGCAGCGGTCGGGCTTGAGGTCGACGATGGGGTACGCCACGAGCTGACCCGGGCCGTGGTAGGTCACGTCGCCGCCGCGGCCGGTCTCTGCGAAGGCGATGCCCAGGTTCTTGCGGGCTTCGGCGTCCGCGAGCACGTTCTCGGGTTTGGCGCCGCGCCCGAGGGTGATGACCGCGTCGTGCTCCAAAAGCAGCACGGTGTCGCCAATCTCGCCGGCATGCCGCGCCTCCACCAGGCGCCGCTGGAGCGCGTGCACCTCGTGGTAATCGCGCCGCCCAATCCAATGGAACGTGAAGGAGTCCATCTCAGCCTCGGTAATTGGGCGCTTCGACCGCGAGCGTGACGTCGTGCACGTGGCTCTCGCGGAGGCCGGCCGACGTGATGCGCACGAAGCGGCCCTTCTCGCGCAGCTCGTCCACCGTGCGCGCGCCCACGTAGCCCATGCCGCTGCGTACGCCGCCCACGATCTGGTGCAAAATCGTGCCGAGCGGACCGCGGTAGGGCACCCGTCCTTCGATGCCCTCGGGCACGAGCTTCTCGTCCGCCGTGCCGCCTTGGCCGTAGCGATCTTTGCTGCCCTTTTGCATCGCGCCCAATGAGCCCATGCCTCGGTACGTCTTGAAGGCGCGACCGGAGATCAGCACCACCTCGCCCGGGGACTCTTCGGTGCCCGCGAAGAGCGAGCCAATCATCACCGTGCGCGCGCCCGCGGCGAGCGCCTTGGTCACGTCACCGGAGAGCTTGAGGCCACCGTCGGCCACCACGGTGATGCCCGCGCGTTCGGCCTCTTTGGCGCAATCGGCCACCGCCGTGATCTGCGGAACGCCCACGCCCGCCACCACGCGCGTGGTGCAGATGCTGCCGGGTCCGATGCCCACCTTCACGGCGTCTGCGCCGGCTTCGGCGAGGGCGCGCGTGGCCTCTGCAGTGGCCACATTTCCGGCCAGTACGCAGACTTCGGGGTAACGCTTCTTCACGTAGGCGACCGCGTCCAGCACGCCTTTCGAGTGGCCGTGCGCGGTGTCCACGACCACCAAGTCCACACCGGCTTCAATCAGCGCGGCGACGCGTGCGTCGCGGTCCGGGCCCGGTCCGATGGCCGCGGCCACACGCGCGCGTCCGGCGGCGTCACGGCTCGCGTGCTCCAGGAAGCCGTCGAGCGACGCGCTCTTCACGAGCTTCACTTCGGCGGCCTGCTCCTCCGGGGAGAAGTTCTTGTGAATCACGCCGAGGCCGCCTTCGCGCGCCATGGCGAGGGCCATTCGCGACTCGGTGACCGAGTCCATGGCGGCCGAGAGAATGGGCACGGCGAGCGAGATGCGCTTCGTGAGCTGCGAGCGCGTGTCGACGTCTTTGGGGAGCACCTCGCTGTAGGCGGGCACCAGAAGAACGTCGTCGAAGGTGAGGCACTCGCGGAGAACGTCGTCGAGCATGCCCTCTCTTTCCACAAATCGAGGCGCACGGCGACCGAGAGCACGAGGCGGCCGGTGACGAACAGGTGAAATCCGCTCTCGCGTCGGGGAAGAATGCCGCCGACACAGGCGTACCCACCCGAGGCTGGACCTTCATGAGCACCCCTCCCCCGAAGCTCGCCACCGCGCACCAGATTCTCGCGCAGGGAAACCTCACGCTGCACTTCGACCCGAGGAAACCCGGCGTGGACGTGCCCGAGGGCTTTCGCACGCAAGCTACGCTCGTGCTCGAGGTCGGCCACCGGATGCACGTGCCCATCCCCGACCTGCGGCTCGACGAGACCGCGCTCTACGCCACGCTCAGCTTCTCCCAGGTGCCTTACACGTGCACCGTCCCCTGGTCGGCCGTGTACGGCCTGGTCGGCCCCGACAAGAAGGGCGTCCTCTGGGAGGACGAGATTCCTTCGGATGCGTCTGCAGTCGACGCGAAGGAGGCCACCAAGATCGCGAGCGCCCCCGAGCTTTCGTGCTCGTTTTGTGGGCGGAGCCGGCTCCACGCGGAGGCCTTGGTCGCGGCGCAGCGCGCCTGGATCTGCGACGCTTGCGTGGTTCGTTTCCGTCCACCGCGCGGGTTCGCCAAGATGGTCGCGTACGTTCGCGAACGCTTCGAGAGCAAGCCGGTCGCGAGGCCTCGGACGTCTTCGGCCTACCGCGAGGTCTTGCTCTCGACCACGACGTGCTCGTTCTGCCAGCTCGAGGTCTCACCCCTGCACGAGGGCCTCTCCGCGCGCATTTGTGTGCCCTGCGCGGCCCTCGCCGACGAGGTCTTGCTCGAAAGGGATCGAACGCGCGCGGGCGCGAGGGTCTGATCGGACAGCGTCAGTAGCCGCCCTCGACCTCGACCAGGCCGAGTCGGACCAGCTCACTCACGTGCGTCTCCAGCGCGGCACGCTCGGCTTCCGGCGAGACCAGGCGCAGCTCGGCAAGCGTCGCGCTACCCTTGGCGACCAGCGCCGCGAGCAACACGAGCTGCGCGCGCGGCATGACGAGCTCTCGCCCAGCGAGGCGCACGCCCACCGCGCCTTCGCCCTCGGGCAAGGTGAATGCGCGACGAATCAGCGGAAAAACGCGGCTCTTGTCGGTCAACCGCGGCGCCGTCCCGACCGCCTGGGACGACGCGCGGGCCGGACGCTCGGCATCGTCTCGCTCGAGGTACGAGACCACCGAAGCGCGCTCGACCAGCGCGTGCAGACGCGCCTTCAGATCCGCTTCTTTCTCGTGCAGCTCCGAGGGACCGCCGAGACGTGTGAGGTCTTCACGGAAGGCGGGATCGTGCGCGGCGCGCTCCAGCAGCGACGCGACGAAGTCGACCCCGCGACGCGTGTCGATGCCGAACGTGAGATGCCAGGACAGCTCGCCTTCGACGGCCGTGTGGTGCACCTCTCCGCGCGGCAGGTAGAGCACGTCTCCCGACTCGATGAGGAGGTCGCTGCGCGCAGGTCCGAAGTCGCGGCCTTCGGGGCTCCGTTCGATGGGCGAAGGCGAAGGCGATCCGTGCAAAAACCAGCGCTTTTTGCCGTGAACCTGCAGCACGAGCACGTCGTGGTCGTCGTAGTGCGGAGCGAGGGCGCCGCCTCGCACGTGGGTGAGGTACGCGTTGCACCACACCGTGTGGCCGAGCGTGCGTTCGAGCGCGGCCGTGAGCCTCCCGATGGCCGGCAGCTCGTCGTCGATGCCGGTGATGACGAGGCTCACCCCTTCGGCCAGCAAGGCCTCGAGCGACTCGGGCCGCACGCGCCCGTCTTCGGTGCGGTAGCGCGCGCGAGGGATCACGTCACCGTCACGAAGCAGCGTGAGGCGGTGCTCGGGCAGCTCGCTCGAGACGAGCAGCTTCTCGCCTACCCAACGCGGGAGCAGCGACTCGGCGCGACGCGGGTGCGCGGCCTTCACGAAGAGGCGCTCTTTGCGCGTGAACGCCTCCACGAAGCGCTCGACCGAGACCCGGCCCAAGAGAGAGCCGAGGTCGACCACCGGTTCGTGGACATGGGGAGAGGGCTGAGAACCTGCGGGCGGAAGGGGCATTGGATCGAGCTTGGGATCCTCGGGCGCCATCGGCGACGAAGGAAAGGCACCCGTACCACGCCACGCGCGAAAGCGTCGGCTAGTCGCGCCGTTTCGGCACGGTCGCCCCTGTGGCGATCGCGGGCGGTCCGGAGAGCGAGAGCCCGCAGGCCGAAGCGGGACATGGGCACGCTCGGTTCGCCGAATTCACGCGGATCGTGGTGGTCGCTGGGCCCCTCCTCAGCTCTCTAACCGCGCCGCTCGCTCACGCCCTCGGCCTCTGCAGGAGAACCAAGAAGAATTTCTACTTTGTACGCAACGTCTTCTGGCTTCCCGCCGACAGAACGGCACCTGGAGGTTGTCATGAAGCGTCTTTCCCTTGTCACCGGTTTCGTGGGTCTCGCCGTTCTTTCCGCTGCCTGTTCGGCCGCGGACGACTCGCCATCTCCTTTCGGCGAAACGATAGCGAGCGAGAGCCTCGCGTCTCGCCTAACGGCTGACTTGGGTGCCCCGGTGTTCGCAGAGCAATCAGGCACGCACACGTTCGCGATGGCCCACGAGCCAACCCGAATCGTTGCGAACGATTCGGCGGGCGCCAGCGCGTGGCTCGAGAGCTACAAAAAGGACCTCGGCCTCTCCGCGACCACGCCGCTGCATACTACGGGATTCGGAGGGGACGATTCGGGGCTCCGTCACGCTACGTTTTCGGTAGGGCCGGAAGGCGTGCCGAGCCCCTATCAGATCGACGTTATGCTCGACGAAGACGGGCGACTCGCGGGATTGGTTGCAGACGTCCCCCCGCATGGGGCGCAGCTCGAGGCGAAAATCGACCCGGAAGCGGCGAAAACGAGCATGAACGCCTACCTCGCACGTCAGCCGTCCTTCGAGGCAGCCCAAGTCACCGAACACCCCAGCCTTCAAATTCGCACCGCTGACAATGGCGAACCGACTCTCGTGTACGAAGCCTCCGTCGTCGAAGGGTCGCCACTGACAATCGCCGTTTCCGCAGAAAATGGCGCGTTCGTCGGCATCGAAGGCAGAGTGCAGCTTGCTTCGGCAACCTCGACGGCTGTCGGGGGCTACGCTGCGCCAGGCTCCTTCGCGACAGGCATTCTCCCGACCACGCTCGAGGTCGACTTTGCTCCTTCGGCGGACCCCACGAAGGTCGCACTGAAGCGTATTGGCCAGCCCGGAATCACCGAGATCGCCACGTTCATGTTCACCCAGTTCGACTCGAGCTACCAGCCCGTGCAAAAGGAGGTAGCAAGCCCTGACAACTCGAAGTTCGACAGCACCGGAAACTACTCGACCGGCGAAGCGAAGGGGAGCGCAGTCGACGCGCACCACAATATCGCAGCGATCGACATGGACTTCCGATGGACATTTGGACAGGGTCTCGGTGAACCGAAGGCCTCCGACTCGAGCGGGGTGGAGTATCTGAAAGTTCAGGTCCACCAAAACGATAGTTTTTCCGGAGACCCGGACCACAGCCTCCAACTAAACGCCGCCTATTCGGCCGCGGCAAACACGATCTTCATCGGCGACGGAGGGCCCGGCGGAAGTGCGTACCCCGGGCGAGTGATGCTTCCCCCGTCGGCTGCGCTCGACGTCATGGCCCACGAGTCGGCTCACATTCTGATGTCGCGACGTGGTCTCGGCCGCTCGCTCGAAGCAGGCGTGATTCAAGAAGGTCTCGCCGACGTCCTCGGAAAGCTCTACGAGCACCGTGTACTCAAGACCTCACTCACGGCATCACCCAAGGTCTTCGGAGCATGGGCGTTTACAGATGGTCGAGGTTTTCGTGACTTGGCACGGCCGTCCCGTCTGCCGGGCAGTTGGGGAACACCGGCAGCGGATTCGACCGAGTCTCGGGCCTACGCGTGCCCGGCGCGCCTGATGAAGAACCCCAAGACGGGCAAGAACGAGGTGATGATGCCTGATGACGGGTGCGTGCACGCTCGGGCAACCGTCATCGGCCATGCCTTCTACTTGATGACGTTCGGAGGCCGCAACGAAACCAGCAACGTGCTCGTGCCGACGGGAATTGGATGGTCACTGGCGGCCGACCTATGGCAGGGGCTCCTGCCGAAAGGAACCAAATTCGCCCCCACTTCCTTGCGGACTATCGCCGAGCAGCAACTCACCCGAATCCTCCGACTGACACCTCCTCGAATCGAAGCCACGGGCCTCGTGTTTCCGAAGGAAATCTTGTCCGTCGCTTGTGCTTGGGAAGCTGTTGGAGTTCTCCGGGCGGACACAGTCAGCGCCATGACTCGCGGTCTCAGCGTTTGCCCCAAGGCTCCGGCCGAGAGTCCGTGCACGGGACGCCCCAATGGGACGTATTGCGACACAGAGCGGAACTGGAATGCTTTTCGATGCACGAATGGGTCCGCAAGTGCGATAGCCTGCGCGAACGCGAAGAAGTGCATCTCGACCGGGCCCGACTACCAAGACCAAGCGCTCCTCGGCACGAGTGGCGAGCTCACCTGCGAATGAACCCCCGTCGCCGCTTCATCCCTCTCGTCGCCTTGGTCGTCGTGGTTTTGGGCGCGGTCATCGAGCTGGCGTCTGCGGGTGCCCAACCGAGTTGCTTCGTCACCTTCCCGTGCGAAATGCACCGCCGTACGGCGGTCGAGGACGCCACCGTGCGGGCTCGGCTCGGCCGACCCGAGCTCGACGATGCGGACGTCACCCCGCGACGCGAGTCCGCGCTCCAACGCTCCGGACTCGCACGCGGCATGGGCTCGCTGGTTCACGTGCGCAGCACGGGACCTCTCGTGCTCGAGTCCGCGGAGGACGCGAGTGACACCGATCCGGCGCCGATTTACCGCCAAGTCGCGGACGTGCGTCGCTTTCTGGAGCGTGAGGGATACCGCTTCGGCTCACGCGGGAAACTGGTGCTCGAGCTCGTCACGGATGCGAACGTCGCCCCTCGGTTGCGCGACGATACCGAACGACTCCTCTCCGGAACCGAGCTCTACGAACAAGTCTTCGCCGGCGGAGTGCGGTGCTACGAGTGCCGGGCAGCGGTGTCCTACCGCATCAATGCGCCCCAAACGATTGTCGCGCGTTTCGCCTCGAATGCCGCCACCCTCGTCACGGAGCCACGCTACACCGGGGGCGAAGCGCGAGATTCTCTCGAACGCCAACACGTCGGTCGGTTGCGTAGGTCGAAGACGCCCCCCGAGCTGCGCATCTTTCTCGGTGCAGACGGCCTCGCGAGGCTCGCGTGGGTGATCTATCACTACGACTTCGTGTGCAACGCCTGGCGACTGTCCGCGGCCGAGGTCGACCCCACGACCCTCGAGTGGATTCGCGACATCGATCCGGTCGCCGAACAAACGGATCGACTCGTCGATATCGAAGATCCGTGAGTCGCGTGCTCGCGTCGTCGCGCACGAAGTCCGAGACGTCGCTCAGAGCCCGCAGCCGAAGCGGTACACCGGCACGCCCGTTCCTTCGCTCGCGGGGGACGTCAGGCTCCGACCGACGTTGGCGCTAAGTCGTCGACCCGACCCCCCTGTGCAGGCTCCGACCGACGTTGGCGCTAAGTCGTCGAAATTCGACCGACCGAGTATCCGACCGACGTTGGGACGTCAGGCTCCGACCGACGTTGGCGCTAAGTCCTTGGACGCCAGGCTCCGACCGAGGCTCCGACCGACGTTGGCGCTAAGTCCTTGGACGCCAGGCTCCGACCGAGGCTCCGACCGACGTTGGCGCTAAGTCGTCGAAATTCGACCGACCGAGTATCCGACCGACGTTGGCGCTAAGTCGTCGAAACTCCGAACCCAAACTCGCGATGCATTCTCCAAGTCCCTTGCGGAAAGAGAACCCCGAGCACGCCCTCTCGCACTTTCTGCATTGCCTCTCGATAGGCCTGGAGGAAGGTCCTCCTCTCATGCAGCGCCCGCGCGGCTTGCTCCGGGTTTCCGGCCGCGGCAAACGTCGGGTTTCGCTCCCCGGGCGTTTCGCGTGAGGAAGCCTTCGTGGTATGCTTCGTCGCAGTAATCTGCTTGACCGTCTTCAATAGTCGACCTGCCTCTTGCGCCGCTTCGCGAGCCTTGAGCACGGCCCGCTTGACCGTCTTGACGATGCGAGCGCGCGCCTGTTTCCAGCCGCCCAAGGTCGATTGGAGCTCCTGGGGTACCGTGAGGGTGATCTCGGCGGATTTCGGCCATCGTTTATTGTCGGGATCGAAGTAGAGCTTCGGGCGCTCGGTCCGAAAGGTTCGAGTGCCAATGTCCGTAGCGGCGTGCGTGACGCCAGGCCAATCCTCGGGATTGTGCGCGAGGCCGGCCTCGACGACATTCGCGAGGGTGTAGGCAATTTGGCGAAGGATAGACTCGCTGCCGTAGAGGTCGACGCAACTCACTCCACCGCGCGCAAAGACCTCCTCCTCCCACCCGAGGAGCACCTTGAGAGCGTTGGCGAAGAGTCGGTTGCGCTGCTGGAGAAAGCGCGCAATCTCGCCCCGCGTATCGGTGAGCACCTCGTGCATGTGGTTCGATAGAATCTGCACGGCGTGGATCTCGATTCCGAGCTCCTTCGCGAGCACTGCGGTGACGTACCAGTAGATGTCGCAGATGATTCGTTTCTCGTCGGGATTGAGCAGGAAGAACCGCCGCGTCGTGCGACGAGTGATGAACTTCGTGGTGCGGGGCACGATGCGGCGAGGGTTCGACATGCCGTCCCTAATCCACGTTTCGGGCCGAGCCCGTGGGCACGGAATCCTTGGGGAATTTCGCGACCGGGGGTGTCCGGGACGATTGGAGGGGTGTCCCGGGACGCTGTGGTGAGTGGGACGGTGCCGGGAGTGTGGGCCTGTTACGAGCGCTCGCTTTCGCCGGCCACAATCTAACCGATTTCGTACACTTGGCTTCAACGTCAGTCGGATTCCCCGGATTGCGCTTGCCAACGTCAGTCGGATTTACCCCCGACGAGCTCGCTTTCGCCGGCCACAATCTAACGGATTTCGTACGCTTGGCTTCAACGTCAGTCGGATTCCCCGGATTCCCCCCCGAGACGCTGGTGTGCGCGAGACGGGGCCGGGAGTGGGCCTGTTGCGAGCTCGCTTTCGCCGGCCATAATCTAACGGATTTCGTACGCTTGGCTTCAACGTCAGTCGGATTTACCCCGACCCCGCGCAAGTCGGATTGATTTACCCCCGCGCTTGGCTTGAGTCGGATTTACCCCCGCGCTTGGCTTGAGTCGGATCTACCCCGCCCGTCCGCTTGGCTTCAACGTCAGTCGGATTTACCCCCGTCGGATTCCCCCCGCGGAGTCGGATTTCCCCCCGCGCCTGGCGACTGTCCGCGGCCGAGGTCGACCCCAGTCCGAGACGTCGCTCAGAGCCCGCAGCCGAAGCGGTACACCGGCACGCCCGTTCCTTCGCTCGCGGTGAAGAGGCTCTTGCCGTCCGCCGCGAACGCGATCGCTTCGCCTTGCTGCTCGAGAGGCGCCGTGAGCGTGCGGTAGCTCTTGGCGGCAAGCTCGGCCGGGCCGTCGCCCTTCACGCCCTCGAACAACATCACCGCCGCGTAGGTGCGGATCACCATGCGCGGACACGGGCCACCGAAGAAGTCACCGCCGGTCACCGCGGGGAAACCGAAGTTCGGCGGCGTGATCTTGGCGACCTGGCGCCCGACCATGGGCGTACCGGGGACGCCGGGCACTCCGAAGGCGAAGAGCTGCACCTGACCGATGGTCTCTTTGGTGAGCACGAACACGGCGCCCGCCGAGTCGACCATGAGCGTCTCGGCGTCGTGTGCGCCATCCGGATAGGAAAGCGGGTACGCGTCGGCGGCGACCGTGGTCGCCGTGAGCGAGGGCTCGGGCATGCGGTAAAGCTTCAAATCGGTGCGATTTTTCCCGTTGTCGCCGATGTCGCCCACGAACACGCAGCTGCCCGTGGGGCAGGTGCCGACCGCAATGTCTTCCCAATCGACCGCGGTCGCGCCGGTGACCGAAATGACGTTCTTGGCGCTGCCGTCGGTGCCGAGTTGGAAGATGCGCGCCACGTCGCCCGAGTCGTTGTGGGCGTAGAGCACGTTCGCGTGCACGCGGCTCGCGGCAAGGCCGCTGATCTCCACGAGACCGCTCGCCGCCACGTTGCCGCCGCTCACGGGAGCCCCCGGGTACGTGCACACCGGGCAGGTCACGGCGGCGTCGACCGCGCCGTCGCTCGCGTCCGCGCCGGAGTCGGCTGCGTCCGCGCCCGTGTCGCTGCTGCTATCGCGCGCGGCGTCTGCCCGCGCATCGGAGATCGCCGCGTCCGCCCGAGCCGCGTCGCTCGTGCTCGCGTCGGAAGCGATCGAGGCATCTTCGCTCGGCTCGTCGTCGACCGCGGGCGCGGTCGAGCCACAGGCCACGGCCACCGCGGAGAACGCAGAGGCGACGAGTCCTAGGGAAAACAAGCGAACCAGAGAGGAAGAGCGTGCCACGCGGCCGGTCTACCATCGGAGTTGCGCTCGCGCCGCCGCAAAAACGAAGCGAACGCGCAGCGGCCGCCCGCCCGTGCGAGGCGATCTACTCCGGAATCTCTTGCCCCGCGGCGGTCTGTTCGGCGCGGAACTCTTCGATGCCTTCGTTCCAGGCGTTGGTGACCTCGGGGTCGAACTGCGTGCCGGAGCAGCGCTCGATCTCGTTTAGGGCCACCTCGTGGGGGAGCGCGCGGCGATAGGCGCGGTCGGAGGTCATGGCGTCGTAGGTGTCTGCCACCGAGACGATGCGCGCCATGATGGGGACGTCGTTGCCCTTCAAGCCGAGCGGGTAGCCGCGTCCGTCCCAGCGCTCGTGGTGGAGGTACACACCGGGAATGAGCGGGTTCAAGAACTTGATGGGCTCGAGGATGTCTTTGCCGTAGCCGGGATGTTTCTTGAACATCTCGTACTCGTCTTGGGTGAGCTTGCCCGGCTTGTTGAGGTTCATCACGCAGCCGATCTTGCCGATGTCGTGCATGAGCGCGCTCTGCCGCACGATCTCCACCTGATCGAGCCCGAGACCGATGCGCTTGGCGAGCACCATGCTGTAGAGCGCCACGCGATCGGAGTGACCCGACGTGTAGCGGTCCATCTTGTCGATCGCCTTGGCGAGGCCCTGGATGGTCTGCTGGAAGGTGGCCCGCAAATCTTCGTACAGACGCGCGTTTTCCACGGCGGCAGCGGCGCGGGCGGCCACGATGGAGAGCAGCTTTCGCTGGCCTTCGTCGAAGCGTTTCGTGCGCGAGAACGAGGTGAGGCACACCCACCCGATGAGCCGCGTCTTGATGCGCAGAGGCACCACCAAGAGCGACGTGGGGGGCTCGAGCGGAGAGTCCTTGAAGAAGCGACCGGCGATGGTGCCTTGGTCGAGCAAGACGCTGTCTTTGGCGAAGTGCTCCACGAACGCCGCGGGCTCGAAGGTGCCCATGGTGCCGTGCATGTCCGACGAGAGGTGCGAAGCGAACAAGCGCTGGCGCTCGAAGAAGCCGCCCTCGCCGTCGTCGAGCCAGGTGGAGACGCTGTCCGCGTCGAGCTCCGAAAGGGCCGTATCGCCCACGGTGGCCAGCACCTGCTCGAGCGAGAGGCTCGCGCTGATGGCCTCGCTCACCTTGTAGAGCGAGAGGGCCTCACGGAGGCGCATGTTCTCAGCGGAGAGGCGCTGCTTCTCCAGGCCGCGCTGAACGACGTGGATGACCTCTTCCACCTTGAAAGGCTTGAGGATGTAGTCGTACGCGCCACGCTTCATGGCGTCGATCGCGGTCTCGACCGTGCCGAAGCCGGTCATGATGACCGTGAGCGCGTTGGGAGCGGCGGCCGCCACCGCCTCGAGCAACTCGATGCCGCCCATGCGGGGCATCTTGAGGTCGCTGATGATGAGGTCGTAGTGCGCTTGCTGAAGCTCGTTCAGCGCGGCGGCGCCGTCGGCGGCGGTGCGAACCTGGTAGCCCTCCATGCCCAGGAAGTCGGCAAGGATGTCGCGGATGTACTTCTCGTCGTCGACGATGAGGAGCCGCGGACGGTCGGTGTGGAGTTGGGTCATGGGCAGCGCCGAGCGTGCTCAGCTTACTTTCGTCCGCGAGAAATGACCATGGACACGGTTTTGCCCGGACGCGAAGAGCCCCATTCGCCGCAAAAAAGCGCGCGATCCGCGCGAACGAACGCCCCGACGGGCACGAACGGACTCTCCACGGACGGCCGACACGGAAACCGAACACCCTAAAATCGGGAAAATCCGGGAAGTGGCGCGTGCCGTGTCTTGCCGGCCGTCGAGAGGCGTGCAAGGACCTATCCCCATGAAGGTCGGGAACGGACCTCAACGCGCGCGAGCACGCTCGCTCGGCCTGCTCGCCGTCTACGGCGGACTGTCCGCGTTCGCGCTGATCCTCGGGGCGGTTCGTGGCGAGAGCCCGTTCATCACCACGCCGTGGCTGAGCTTCGGCGGCAAGACCCTCATCGCCACGAGCCTCGTGCTCGGCGCCGCGCTCGCCGTCGGAACGGTGCTCACCACGCGAGCGCTGGTGCGCTTTTTCGCCTGGGCCAAGGCTCTGCACGAGGCGCTTCGTCCCGCCGTGAAAGATGCCCCCACCGGGCGCCTGCTCGCCATGGCCGTGCTCAGCGGCATGGGCGAAGAGCTCTTCTTCCGCGGCCTGCTCGTGCCGGCGCTGGGCGTGATCGCCTCGAGCTTGCTGTTCGGGGTGCTGCACCAGGTGCCGGGACGCGCACGCTTCGTGTGGGCGGGCTGGGCGTGCTTCATGGGACTCGCCTTCGCCGGGCTCTTTCGTCTCACGGGCAGCCTGGCAGGTCCCATCTTGGCCCACGTGGTCATCAACGGCTCGAACCTGGTCTTCTTGCGCGACACGGCCGCCATCCCCAAGTCGCGTAAGCTCGGCGGCATTCTTCGGGCCTGAATCCGCGCCGAGCACGGGCCGGGCTTCTTCCCGGTCGCCGTCGGCCGTCCCGGTGTGGAGAGGAG
This sequence comes from Polyangiaceae bacterium, assembly GCA_965225775.1. Taxonomy (GTDB): domain Bacteria; phylum Myxococcota_A; class Polyangia; order Polyangiales; family Polyangiaceae; genus JAAFHV01. The sequence goes on from OZ245328.1 coordinate 2,840,406, forward strand.
CGCGCGGGCGCGCGATGGCCGTGGTAGGCTCCGCGGCATGGCCAGCGAGCTTGCATCCAAAGGCAACGCCCCCCAAAAGCCCGCGCTCGGGCTCGGCTTTCCGCTGCTGCTCGTCATCTCCACGCTGCTCGTGCTCGGCACCATCGAGGTCGCCTTCTTGCGTGCGCCGACCGAGCGGACCATGGGCTTCGTGCAGAAGATCTTCTACTTCCACGTGCCCTGCGCCTACGCGATGTACCTGGGCGCGACGTCGTGTTTCGTGGGCTCGGTCTGGTACCTGGTAAAGCCCTCCGATCGCGCCGATGCGTGGGGAAAAGCGGGCGCCGAGCTCGCGGTGGTGTACGGCTTCTGCGTGATGGTGACCGGTCCTTTGTGGGCGGCCAAGGCGTGGGGCTTCTACTGGACGTGGGACCCGCGTCTCACCACCGCGCTGCTCAGCGTGCTCATCTACGTGGCGTACCTCGTGCTCCGCGCCTTCACCGGTGACGGCCCGGGCGAGCGTCGATTTTCCGCGGCCCTCGGGGTGCTCGGCGCCGCGAACCTCCCCATCATCCACTACAGCGTGCAAAAGTGGGGCGGTCAGCATCCCACCGTGGTGACCAGCCAGGGCGGCGGCCTCCAACATCCGGACATGAAGCTCGCCTTCTGGCTCGGCATGATCGGCTTCACCTTCCTCACCATCACCTTGCTCTGGATGCGGGTCCGCGTCTCGCTCGCCGAGAGCCGCCTCGCCCGCCTCGAAGAAGACGCCATCGATCTCGGTCTCGACGACCGTACGGAAGCCTGAACCATGCGCCTCGACGTCGCTCCGCCTCCTTCCTCTCCGTCCCCCTCCGCGCCCAAAGGCAACGAAACGCCGAGTGATCGCGCGACCACCTTCCAGGCGGTCGAAGGCGGCGAGGTCCACAACGGCACCGTGCTCGTGGTGGAGGCCTACGCGTTCATTTGGCTCGCGCTGCTCGGCTTCGTGTTCCTTCAGTGGAAAAAGCAGGCCACGTTGCACGCGCGCATCGACGAGCTCGAGCGCGTGGTCGACCGCGCCGCCGCCAAGCTCGAGTCGCAATCGGTCGGCAAGAAGACCAAGGCCACCGAAGACCGCGACGACGTCGCCCCGGCGACGGCCGCCGCCAAGGAAGCCTGATGGGCACTCCGGGTCCGGAGCATTTCATCTTCATCCCGGGCGTGCTGATGATCGGGATGGTGCTCGGCTTCGTGATGGGGTCACGCTCGGCCCGCGCCGAGGTCGAGAAGAAGAAGCGTCGCGCTCGCGAGTGAAGGCACGCGCCGCGCCGCGCCCGGCTCGAGCCCGACCTACATGTGAGACGGGCACCAAGGCGCGCACGCCGGGGCGAGGCCGGCTGTCTTTTTCGAGGATCCGGTGCGAGATGCGCCCCGCGGGCACTCCCCGCGCGAGACGACTTTCGCTATGGTCTCGCGCATGATCGACTTCGAGCTGACCGACGAGCAAAAGGCCCTCATCGACACCGCGCGCCGCTTCGCCAAAGAGCGCATCATTCCGGTCGCGGCCGAGGCCGACAAGAAGAGCGAGTTTCCCAAAGGTGTCTTCGAAGGCGCGTGGGAAGCGGGCCTCGTGAACGCCACCGTGCCCGAGGCCTACGGCGGTCTCGGCGCGGGTGAGCTCGAGCACACCATGCTCACCGAAGAGCTGGCCTACGGCTGCACCGGCATCCAGACCGCCATCACGGCGAACACGCTGGCCGCCACGCCCATCATCCTGGGCGGCAACGAAGAGCAGAAGAAGAAGTACCTGGGCATGCTCACGAGCGAGCCCATCCGCGCGAGCTACGCCACCAGCGAGCCCAACGCCGGCAGCGACGTGGCCGGCCTCCAGTGCCGCTACGTGCAGCACGGCGACGACTACGTCCTGAACGGCCAGAAGGCGTGGATCACCAACGCCATGTACGCGCGCTTCTTCGTGGTCTTCGCCACGCTCGACCCGGCCATGAAGCACAAGGGCATCGCCGCGTTCATCATCGACCGCGACACCCCGGGCTTCGAGGTGGGCAAGCACGAAGACAAGCTCGGCCAGCGCGCGAGCGACACCTGCACCTTGAGCCTCACCGACGTGAAGGTGCACAAGTCGCAGATGCTGGCGCTCCCCGGCCAGGGCTTCAAGCTCGCCATGGAGACCTTCAACACCACGCGCCCGGACATCGGCGCGAGCGCGGTCGGCCTCATGCGCCGCTGCCTCGACGAGTGCGTCGCCTACGCGAAGGAGCGCAAGACCTTCGGCGTGCCCATCGCGCAGCACCAGGCCATCCAGTTCATGCTGGCCGAAATGGCCATCCGCATCGAAGCGACGCAGCTGCTCGTGCGCAAAGCCGCTTGGGCGCTCGACAAGAAGCGCAGCTCTCCCCTCACCTCGTCGTGCTCGAAGGCCTTCGGCGGCGACTCGGCCATGCAGACCGCCATCGACGCGGTGCAGATCTTCGGCGGCAACGGCTACACCAAGGAGTACCCGGTCGAGAAGCTCATGCGCGACGCGAAGATCCTCCAGATTTACGAAGGAACCAGCCAGATCCAGCGCATGGTCATCGCCAAGACCGTGCTCGGCGCGTGACCTTCACGCGGCTCTCGAAGACGCGACAGAAACCCGAGATGCGCTCGCGCGTCTCGGGTTTCGTGTTGGCTCTCACGAACGTGGGCTCGCTCGTGCTCGCGATCGGGACCGCCGCGCTCGGCTGCTCCGAGCCACGCGACGTGGTCTCGCCCTCGGTGAACACGCAACCGCCACGCGCGAACGCGAACGGCCCCGACGCCGCCGCGCCCGCGAACACGAGCCGCGAAGGCTACGTGTATGTTGCACGAAGGCCCCACGTGACCGTGGGTCTCGCCGAGGCGCGCGAGATGGACGCGACCGAAGCGAACCGCGTGATCGACTCGCTCGCCGAGAGCTTCGAGACGTGCGCGGCCAAGCTCGACGCGGAGAAAAAGCTCGGCCCGGGCGCCGGGAGGCTGGTGGTCCTCGTGGACGAAAAAGGCCACGTGACCGCCACCGACGCCAAGCTCGCCCCGGGAAGCGAGGTGGCCGAGGCCGCCCTGCTCTGCTTGGTCGCCCCCGCGCGCGCGCTCGCCTATCCGCCAGGCAAAGGCTCTCGCCGAGGCATGGCCGTGGAAGCCATGTGGGAGAGCTCGAAGTGATCGAGCACCACGAGTCCATAGGGGGAGCGCGAGGGGGAACGCCCTCGCAGCCGAACCGCAGCTCACCCCGCAAGCCTCACGAGCGACGACCGCATCGCACGAACCTCAAGCGCGAGGGGGGAACGCCCTCGCATCCGAGGGGAGCGCGAGGGGGAAACGCCCTCGCATCCGAACCGCACACTCGCGTGACGCGACGCCCCGAATCGTGATCCATCGAAGGTCGCGCGCGATTTCGGGCGAAGGACGTGTAAGCTGCCGCCAGCATGCCGAAAAACGTGCACGACAGCATCCTGGGCGCCATTGGAAACACCCCTCTCGTCCGCCTGAACCGCGTGACCTCGGACATCGAGGCCACCGTCTGGGCGAAGGTCGAGACCTTCAATCCGGGCAACAGCATCAAGGACCGCATGGCGCTTCGCATGGTCGAAGACGCCGAGAAAAAAGGGCTCATCAAGCCCGGCGGGACCATCATCGAAGGCACGAGCGGCAACACGGGCATGGGCCTCGCGATGGCCGCCATCGTGAAGGGCTACAAGTGCATCTTCACCACCACGGACAAGCAGTCCAAAGAGAAGGTGGACGCGCTCCGTGCGTTCGGCGCCGAGGTCATCGTGTGCCCGACCGACGTCGACCCGGAAGATCCGCGCTCGTACTACTCGGTGAGCTCGCGCCTCGAGCGTGAGACGCCGAACTCCTGGAAGGCCAACCAGTACGACAACCCCAGCAACGCGCAGGCCCACTACGAGTCGACCGGCCCGGAGATTTGGGAGCAGACCGAAGGCCGCATCGACCACCTGGTGGTGGGCGTGGGCACGGGCGGAACCCTGTGCGGCACCGCGCGCTACTTGAAAGAGAAGAAGCCCGGCATGAAGGCCTGGGGCATCGACACGTACGGCTCGGTCTTCAAGAAGTACAAAGAGACCGGCATCTTCGACAAACACGAGATTTACCCCTACGTGACCGAAGGCATCGGCGAAGACTTCCTCCCCGAGAACGTGGATTTCTCGCTGATCGACGGCTTCGAGAAGGTGACCGATCGCGACGCGGCCATCTGGACCCGCGAGATCGTCAAACAAGAAGGCATCTGGGTCGGCAACTCGGCCGGCTCGGCCATCGCCGGCCTGAAGCAGCTCTCGAAGCACTTCAAAAAGGGCGAAAACGTGGTGGTCGTGTTCCACGATCACGGCACGCGCTACCTCGGCAAGATGTTCAACCCCGACTGGATGCGCATGATGGGGTACGAGCGCACCGACGGCCCCACCACGCGCGAGCTCGTGAAGAACAAGACCGTGACCGAGCCGGTCGGCGTGGACGAAACCGACACGGTGGAGCACGCCGCCGAGCAGATGCGAAAGAACGACTTTTCGCAGATCCCCGTGCTCCGCCAGGGACGTATCGTGGGCTCGCTCTCCGAGGCGCACCTCTACGGCTGCATGGTCTCGGACGCGAACATCCGCACCCAACCGGTGCGCAGCATCATGCAGAAGCCCTTCCGCTACGTCGACATCGAGACGCCCGTGAAGCTGCTCGCCGGTATGATCACCCCGGAGAGCCCCGCCGTGCTCGTGCGCGATTTCCCGGCGGACAAGACCTACATCTTGACCGGCTACGACGTGCTGCACGCTCTCTGATCGTCGAGCGAACGCCGAAACCGAAAACGCGGCTCTCCCACTCGGGGGGCCGCGTTTTTCGTTGGGCCGGCGCGCGACCATTCCTGACAGACCCCTGTCCACGACGTGCGCCAAGAATGGCGCCATGAGCGTTCCCGAACACCAGAGCTCGACGCCTCCTGCTGCCTCGTCGCGACCTCGCGTTCACTATTACGTGGCGCAAAGCCTCGACGGCTTCATCGCCGACGAACACGGGGGGCTCGAGTGGCTCTTGCGCTACGACGGCGTCGAGGGCGTCGCCGAGAGCTACCAGAGCTTCCTCGAGGGCGTGGGGGCGCTCGTCATGGGCGCGACGACGTACGACTTCGTGACCTCGCGTCCGGAGGAGCCTTGGCCCTACCCCGGGCTCCCGACCTGGGTCTTCGCGCATCGTCCTCGCGCGGTGCCCGAAGGCGCTGACGTGCGCTTCGTCTCGGGAGACGTGCGCGACGTCGCGGCGAGCCTGGGTGCGAGCGCCGGAGAGCGCGACGTGTGGCTGGTGGGCGGCGGCGCGCTCGTGGCCGAATTTGCCCGCATCGGCTGGTTGGACGAGCTGCACGTGTGCGTGACGCCGGTCGTGCTCGGGCGCGGCGCACCGCTCTTGCCCATGCGGGCCGACCTCGCGCTCACGCAGGTGACTCGGTTCGGAGGGGGCTTGGTCGAGCTTCGGTACTCGTTCGCGACGCCGGATAGCGCGGTGCGAACGCCCACCCGGCCAACACCAGCGCCGTGACGAAGGAGCCGTGCCGGCTCTCGGGGTCGCTCGCTCAGCGCTTCGGGTGCCCACGCAGCTCGGCCACGGGAGCGCCGCTGCGCTCGCCGAGCTCGAGGTACGTGCGCGTCGAGCCGGGAGAGAACGCGAACGAGCCGGGATTCGCGTAGCCCGCACGCACCTCGGCGTGGTGGGCGTGACCGAAGATCACGAGCTTTGCCCCGGTGGTCTCCGCGACCAAATCGGCGCCCTTCGAGAGGCGCTCGACCACCTTGCCGGCGTAGCGGTTGTACCCACGTGCCCAGCTCGTGATCATGGCGGCCGCACCGAGACCACCGAAGACCGCCGCAGCTCGGCGCTTGCCTCCGACGGCGCACGCACCGGCCGCGAGAAGCGCGAGCGTGCAGGCCACACGATCCAAGTAGAGCCGCGCGAAGGTCGCCCCGAAATCCGTGGTGGTGGGACGCTCGGCACGCGCGACGATCTCCCGCAACATCTCGGCCGCGACACCTCGCTCGGCGGCGAAAGCTTCGAGCAAGCGGTCGCCCTGAGCACGCTCCTCGTCGAACGAAGAAAACGGACCAGCTTTGCGCAGAGCCGAGAACGACGCGCGGAAGAACGTGGCCACCACGTACGGACCACGCACGCCGTAGCGCGTGAACGCCTCCACGAAGAGCTCGAGAGGGAGCTTGTCGTTGCGGTTCAGGTACGCGTACGCGCCGGTCGGCGCGATGAACTCGTGCACGAAGCGCACCCCGAGCGCGGGCGTGCCTCGCACGAGCGGATGGGCGGGCGCGTTGTCGGGGTCGAACACGTGCCCGTGCTCGACGTGGAGATCGCCCTCGCGAAGCATCCAGGGCGACGACGTGATGCGCCTGGTCGCTTCGGAGGAGAGGCCGAGTGCTCGGCCGAGCTCTTCGGGGAACGAGAGCTCGCCCACCTCCGAGTCGTGGTTGCCCGCGACGAGAGACAGCTCACCGCCCGCATCCAGGTGCTCCGCGAGCGCGCGCCGAAGCTCGTCGTGGATGCCGAAGATGGATGCGAAGGACGGCACCGGCTCGGGCTCGGCCGACCGGTCGAACAGGTCTCCGGCGACGATGAGACGATCGCCCCGGCGCGAACGGACGAGGTCGGCCAAGTCGCGCGAGACCCCGAGGGGCGTGTGGCGCGTCAGGTGGACGTCGGCGACGACCAGAGTAGGGCGCATGGCAGCTCGCGAAGGTCAAAGAACGGAAGCGATATCCGAAGCCCAGAAAGCCGAATGGCGCACTCGTGGGGTTACCACGGCGCGCCATACAGACTTTCTTGGCTATCTCGGAGCGGGAAAAGGGATTCGAACCCTCGACGTCCACCTTGGCAAGGTGGCACTCTACCACTGAGTTATTCCCGCGGTGAGTGAGGACTTTCTACCCGCGGGCCTCGGACGTGTCACTAGAAAAAGAACACGCGCTCGGTCGATTTTCTCAAATCCCTAGAAATTCCAGGGTCCTGGCGCGACGTTTCCTCGCGCTCCTCTCGAGATCACGATCGACTCACGATCGACGTGCCCGCCTCGGTGCCTGGGCGGCCGCGCTTCTACCGACGTCCGACGTCCGAAAGGCCCGACCTTCCTCCAGAACGCCGACACCCCTACCCGGCTCGAGCCGAGGTGACCTACCCTGCCCGAGCGATGGCCCGCCGCTCCGTCCTCCCCGTCTCGTCACTCGCCCTCGCGCTCGCGCTCTTGCCCATGGTCCCGGCGTGCACCGGCGCTGCCTCGCGAGGCACGGAGGGCGCGACGCTCCCCACGGAGGTCGAAGAGGCCAAGCTCGCCGAGCAGCCCAGCGTGCAGGTCATGCTCTCGGTCGACTGGGAGGGCCGCGACCTCGCCCCACAAAATCTCCGCGCCATGCGGGAGCTGCGTCAGGCCATGCCGAGCACGCGCATCGTGCAGTTCTTGAACCCGGCCTACTTCACGAAGAAGGGCGTCGACACGTCGGAGGTCACCGCCGCCATCCGCAGCGTGATCCTTCCTCAAGACGAGCTGGGCCTGCACGTGCACGCATGGAAGAGCCTCGTCGAAGGCGCGGGTGTTCCCTTCCGCCTCACGCCGACCTTCACGGGGACTACCGGCACCTCGTTCACGTGCGAAGACGACTGCGGCGCCGACGTGCCGCTCAGTCAGTACAGCGAGCCGCAGATCGAGCGCATTCTGCGCTTCAGCATCGAGACGCTCTCTTCGCACGGATTCGGACGCGCGCAGAGCTTTCGTGCCGGTGGGTGGATGGCCGACACGCGCGTGCGCGGGGCGCTGGTGGTCACCGGCTTCACTTGGGATGCTTCGGCCGTGCCCCCGAGCTTGCTCGCCACCGAGCTTCGCAGCTATCCCGTCTTCGATTGGCTCACCGAGCTCTGGCAGGGCATCGAGCCGAGCACGCAGCCCTACGAGGTGCACACCTCCAAGGGCGACTTGTCCGAGGTGCCCGACAACGGAGCCCTCGCCGACTACGTGACCGAAGACGACATGGTCGCGCTCTACCAAAACGCCAAATCGCGCTTCCTGCGAACGCACACCACCCAGGTGGTGAGCATCGGATTCCACCAAGAGACGGCGCAGGCCTTCGTGCCTCGCGTTCGCGCCGCGTTCGCGCGCATGGCTGCCGCAGCGAAAGCCGAGAACGTTCCCTTCGGAAGCGTGACCACGCGCACGCTGCGCATCCCGTCCGGCGCGTCCAGGTCGGCCGACGCGTCCTCCGATCCGTGAGCTCGAACGCGGGACGCGGCAAGCTCGCGGAGCGGGGCAGCCTGCGACATTGAGGCGTTCGCGGGGCCATGGCGCACGCGCAGGATCACGCGACTCCGCGGAAATGCGGGCGATTGATGCTCGGCCCGCGCGTTGCAAAGTCTCCGGGGCATGAACGACGCCCTTCTTCCGACCGCCCCTTCCGTTCCCCAGGACCGTGCCGTCGACATGCAGCCGCGAGAGGGCGACATGGTCCCGCTCGCGGAGCTCCCCAACGGGTCCATCGCTGCCGGTGGGAACCTCGCGAGTCATCCACGGGGAGAGGCAGGCGCGAGCTTCGGTGGCCGCGGCGTCGTGCACGCCGACCCCGCCTACGGAAGCGTACACGCACGTCCGAGCGACGATGCGCTGGCGCTCGCCGCACGCGAAGCGATCGAACAAAACGGTCATGTGGCGCCGGGCCTCGTCTCCGTGTCGGTAAGCGGTGGACTCGTGAGGCTCTCCGGAACCGTGCCGACCAGCATCGACCGCTCGGTGGCCGAAGAGTGCGTGTCGGTGCTCGCTGGCGTGCTTCGCGTGGAGAACGATCTCCGCACCCCGCACCAAGCCGACTGACGAAAGACGGGCTCGCCTCGGGCGCGTCGCACGCCGGCGTTCCCTTTTCTGCTTTTCGCGAGCGCCGCTCGCACGACCACGCCCGCTCGCGGGCTTGCACACGCAAGGAGAGATCCTCATGAGCCACACGTCGTCCAAAGCCCCTCACCTCGAGACGAACCACATGCCCGCGTCGACGCGTGACGTCGGGTACGACGAGAGCGCCCTCGCCGCTCACCCGCAGACCGTCTCGGAGCTCCTGGAAGCTCGAAAAATCCTGCGCGAACAGCTCTCGCACTTCTCCAAGGTGATGCTCGTCACCTTCGGTCGCGAAGGCATGCACGAGCTTCATGCGCGGCCGATGGCGGTCGCTCGCTTCGACGAAGACTCCCCCATGCTCACGCTCTGGTTCGTCACGCACATCGAGTCCACCAAGGTGGCCGAGGTGCGCTCCGAGCACGGCGCCTACGTGATCGGCCAGGACGGCTCGCGCTTTCTCTCGGTCTCCGGAAGCGTCGACGTGGTGCGCGACCCCGCACGCATCACGGAGATGTGGTCGAAGGCGTTCGAGGTCTGGTTCCCCAAGGGGCCGACGGATCCCAACGTGACGTTGCTCGCGTTCTATCCCGAGAAGGCCGAGGTCTGGGACTCGAGCGGACTTGCCGGTGTTCGCTTCATGTTCGAAGCCGCGAAAGCCTTGGTCACCGGCGAGCCGCCCGCAGGCACGCCCAGCGAGAGCGGACATCGTTTGCTCGACCTGCGCGACTGACTGCGCACGGACGGAAAAGTGCGCGGATTCGCCCTCGTTCGGGCCCTGCCCCACATGTGCGCAGGGCCCGAAGTCACGTTCTCGAAAGGCGATTGCAGCGCCGATCGAGACCATGTCACGATGCCACCATGAGCCTTCCTGCGCTTCGTCGTTCCGCCGCACGCACGAGCACGCTGACCGTGGTCCTGCTCGCGGCCGCCGGGGCCTCTCTCTCCGCCGCCTGCAGCTCGACCACCGATCCTCCGATCGAGCCGGCACCCGCCGCTTCGGTGACGCCCACCTCGCCTACGGGAACGTCCCCTCCCGACGCCGCGCCTCCGCCCGAAGCGTGCGGCGCCTCGCAGGCGAAGCGATGTCCTGCGGGCGCTCCTTGCCAAGGACCGACCGACTGCGTCAGCCTCAACTGCCAGGCCGGAACCTGCAGAGAAGCCGCCTGCGACAACGGCGTTCAAGACGGCAGCGAGACCGGCGCCGATTGCGGAGGCTCGTGCGCGAAGAAGTGCGACGGCGAGCCCTGCAAGACGGGAACGGATTGCCTCAGCACGACGTGCGCCCCGGACGGTACGTGCGCCCCGGCGGGCACCAAGACGTGCGGAGTGGGATTGCCTGTCGCGTGCAAAGACGGCGACCCCTGCGTGCAAGACAAAGACTGCGCGAGCGACTATTGCCGCGCGCTCGCGTGCGGCCCTGCCCCGGCTACGGTCCACCAGGACGGTCGGCGCAACGGTGGTGAGACGGGCATCGACTGCGGCGGAACCGCGGCCCCAGCGAAGCTCTGCCCGAGCGGCGAGAAGTGCGTCACCAGCGACGACTGCCTCTCCACTTGCACGAACTTGCGATGCGATGCGCCCGGCCCGACGGACGGAAAAAAGAACAACGGCGAGACCGACGTCGACTGCGGCGGACCTTCGGCCCCGAAGTGCGCCACTGGGAAAGCCTGCGTCGCCGGAACCGATTGTGGCCTGGGGTATTGTTCGGGCAATGCGTGTGTGGTCCCGACCGGCACCGACGGCGTCAAGAACGGCGGCGAGACCGACATCGATTGCGGCGGCACGGGCGTCACCTTCGGCGGAACGGTGGTGCCTCCGGCGCCGCGATGCGACCCCAAGAAGACCTGCGTGGTCGACGGCGACTGCGACAGCTCGGCCTGCGCCACCAACAAGATTTGCGTCGAGGGCCCGAGCTGCCGCCCCATTCACGGCGGGCAGACCTGCGGCACGGGCGAGTTCGGTCGCGCCGGCGCCAACCACGAGAGCTGCTGCCGCACGCTGCCCGTGCCCGGGTTGACCATGGTGCACCAGGGCGTGACGAAGCAGGTCTACGTCGACAAATACGAGATCACCGCGGGCCGCATTCGCGCCTGGGTCGAGGCCATTACCGCGCAGTACGGCGGAGTCCCCAATATCAAGGCCTGGGTCACCGCCCGCGCTGCGGCCGATCCGCTCGTGGCCACGCAGCTCACCGCGGCTTCGATCGACTACCTGCCCTCGCAGTTCAACAACGAGCCGAAGACGTTCCCCGCCGGCACGGTGGACATGGGCCTCGACAGCCAGCTCGGGCCGACCTCGTACTACCGAGGTTTCTCCACCGGCGGCACCAGCGGCTGTTACCTGGGCGCGGGCGGCTACGGTCACCGCACCTACTACTTCGACGCAGGCAAGAGCGCGGTGTTCGGCGAGGTGGCTCGTGCCGCGAGCATGAAAGACGTTCTCGACGAGAAGTCGATGAACTGCATGACGCCCATCATGTTCGCCGCGTTCTGCGCCTGGGACGGAGGCTACATGCTCACCCCGGACGCCATGGCGGGCGCGTACGGACCGAGCCAATGGCCCTGGGGTGACACGCCGACTCCCCAAGACAACGTGGCGCTCATCACGAACTACAACAACGGACGAGCTTCAACGCCACCAAGGCGCCGCGCTATCTCTTCCCCGTGGTCGACTACTCGACCTTCGCCAACGATCTCTCGCCGGTCATCGCGCCCCCGGGTCGCTTCCCCAACGACGTCTCGCAAGTAAAGCCCATCGCCGGCAGCAACGAATCGTGGATGGACCTCGGCGGAAACATGATCGAGTGGTCGAGCAACGCGGGCGCTTACTACGGGTGGACCGGCAGCTCGTTCGAGGGGCACGTCTACCCGCGTTGGTGGACGGGCTCGATCTACTTCCTCGACAAGTACGGCAAGGGCTCCTCGCGCTGCATGCGCCTGAAGTAGGGTCCATTGGCTTTCTCGGATCGCACCCGCCCGCGCGTGTTCGTGCTCACCGGCGCGGGGGTGAGCGCGGAGAGTGGCATCCGCACCTTCCGCGACGGCGGCGGATTATGGGAGTCCTACCGCATCGAGGACGTGGCCTCGCCGGAGGGCTTCGAGCGCGATCCCGAGCTCGTTTGGCGCTTCTACACCGAGCGTCGAGCCGAAGCGCGCCGCCTCGGCCCCAATCCCGGGCACGTGGCGCTGGCTACGCTCGAAAAACGCCTCGGTGACGCGTTCTACCTCTGCACCCAGAACGTGGACGGGCTCCACGAGCGTGCCGGCTCGGAGCGCGTGGTGCACATGCACGGCGAGCTCGACAAGACCCGCTGCTCGGACGCCACCTGTGAGAGCGCGCCGTTCTTCGACCCGATCGACACCTTCACCTCGCTGCGAAGGTGTGCGTGCGGCGCGCTCTTGCGACCGCATATCGTGTGGTTCGGCGAGATGCCCTTCGAGCTCCATCCCATCAAGCGCGCGGTGCAGGCGTGCGACGTGTTCGTGTGCATCGGCAGCTCGGGCGTGGTCTATCCGGCCGCCGGCCTCGTGCGGGAGATGCACTACCGACGCTCCATGGGCGAAGAAGTACGCACGGTATACGTCGGACTCGAGCCACCGGAGAACGCGGACGCCTTCGACGAGGTGCTGCTCGGACGCTCGGGTGAGGTCTTGCCGACCCGACTCGCCGAGGTGGTCTTCGGCGAGCGCGGGTGATGCGCGGCGATTGGCGAAGGGCTACTTCGCCGTGAGCTTGCAGGGCCCCGTGCACGGATGAACGATGGTTCCTTCGCGGCTCAGGAACTTGTCCAATTGGGTTTGCGCCTCGGCGCTCGCGCGCAAGCCGTCGTGGACTCCGTTGAGCGGCTGCGGCTGAGCCTCGGGGTTGTTCGTGCCGAGGCCGAAGTCGAACGACGTCATCGCGGAAGTGAGCGTCTCGGGGGCGGCCGAGGGAACCCCGAAAACCTCGACCGGAGTAGGCGAGGTCTGCGAAATGCCCAAGATGCGCGCGTGCAGGAATGCGCCGAGATTGGGGACCGCGGCGTCTCCGAGGCCGACCTGCAGGAGCACGCGGCGATCGTCGGGTGAGCCGGGCAGCTTGTCGGCCAGCATGTTCGAACCCCAAATGGCCGGGTCGACGCGGTCGAGCGCACCTTGAAGCGAAGCGGCGAACGCTTGGTCGACCAGGTTGTCGCCGAAGACCAGGTGAATGAGCGCGTAGAGCGGCCCGAACGGCGCCGCGCGTGGCATCATGTGGGAAAAGCCCGAGCCGGTCACGTTGAGCGCGACCCGCGAGAGGCTCGGGTCCACCGTGCCGAGCACGCCGCCCAGAATGCCCCCGAGGCTCGGCCCGAAATAGTGAATCGCCGTGGAGTCGAAGAGCGGCGCCTTCGCGAGACCACTCTCCGCGCAAGCCCCCTCACCCGTCTCGGGGCGGGAGAGCTCGGGCAGGTCCATTCGCCCCTTGGTGATCGAGTGGGTGAGCACCATCCAATTGACCATCGCCTGATGCACGCGATCGGTGAAATCGACTGTTTTTTCCGGCTCGGACGAGAGAATATTGATCAGCCAATCGCGATCGGGCGCGGAGAACCCAATCCAATCGATGCCGAACGTGACCGCGGAGAGGCGATTGCCGATGTTCGTCGCGGGGGAAGAGGTCATTTCCTCCTGTGAGCCGAAGAAGCCGTGCCCGTACGCGATGGCGCGCCCCTTGATGCACGAGGTCCTGAGCGCGGCGGGCACGTGAGCGGAGAACGGGAACTTGGCGAGCCCGCGCAGCTTCGGTGCACCGGACGCATCCCGCACGAGCCTCGCGCCGACCCCGTCCACGTCGACGAAGACCGGACCTTCCACCGTGCCGTGCACGACCTTCCACGACACGCCCGTGCGCGGCTCGACCGAGGTCACCTCGATCTTGGGCGTGTTCGTAGCGAGCCACGCGAGCGTGAGCTCCCTCACGGTGAGCATGTCCGCGCGCGGGCCCTCGTCGCTGCCGGTGGTGAAGTCCCACGCGAGCTGGAGCTCGGCGCGTGAAATTCCCGACTTTTCCAGGGTTCCGAAGATCTCGGACTCGTAGCGATCACGAATGGCGACGAGCGCCGGTTCCTTCGCGGTTTTGTCGCGGAGCCGGCGGAACCCTTCGGCCGGCGCGGCCTTCTCGCCCGTCTCGGTGAGCACGTTGCGGAACGCGACCACGTACCTCCGACGCGGCTTCAGCTTGACCGAGGGTCGCAGGACCACGGGCCGGCGCAGCGCGTCCTCGGACTCGCTCTTGGGCAGGATTACGTCGGTGTAGTGCGGCACGAGCTTGCCGGTCTCGGCGTCGACCAAGACCGTCGGGCTCGAGGGCTCGACGCTCTTCGCGGGGTCGTCGTTCACCCCGGGAAGCCCCTTGGGGGACAGCGAACCGGGCAGTGCGGCAACCAGCGCCGGCACAGTGGAGAAGCCGTCGAGCACGTGCCGACCGTGCACGTCACCGGGCTTCTGGGCGAGCGTCGAGAAGCGTGCACCCTGCGGCGGGTCGATACGGAAGCCGGTGCGCGTCGACGGATCGGGCTTACGTGCGAAGTCCGAGGGATAAGGCAGAAAACACGCGCTGCCTCCGAAGAGCGGGGAACATCCTTCGGCGATGGTGAGGCTCGCGTCTTCGGCCGGGGTGCTCGTATCCGAGCTGCAGCCGACCACCACGAGCGCGGATACGAACGACAGGGCGAGCAGGGCTTTGGACATCGGAACCTCGGGGAGCGACAGGAGCGGGACGCGGACACGAACGAGCGAAAACGAAGGCGTGAGCCGAGCTCACGAGGCTCACGAGGCCGAACGATGCACCGTGATCACGACCGACTTGGAGGCCGGCGTGCGGCTGCCTTCGGCGTAGCTCTCGAGGGGCACGAGCACGTTGGTCTCGGGGAAATAGGTGGCGCAGCAGGAGCGCGGAAGCCCGTAAGGCACCACGAGGAACTGCTCGGCTACCCGAGTCGAGCCGTCTTCGGCGTGGCCCACCAAGTCGACGTAGTCCCCGGCCGTGAGCCCACGCGCGGCGATGTCGTCCACGTTCATCATGACCAGGCGGCGTCCGTTCTCGATGCCTCGGTAGCGGTCGTCGAGGCCGTACACGGTGGTGTTGTATTGGTCGTGGCTGCGCAGGGTCATCATGAGCAGCCGCCCGTCCGACAGGTCGTGGTGGGCAATCGGGTGCACCGAGAAGCGCGCCTTCTCCGTGAGCGTGCGGAAGACCCGGTCGCGCGCCGCATTGCCCAGATAAAAGCCCCCCGGCTCGCGTACCCGCGCCGAAAAGTCCGAAAATCCCGGGACCACACGCGCGATGAGCTCGCGAATGCGGTCGTAGTCGGCGACGAGCGCGCTCCAATCGAGCGTGCCGCGGGAAGCTAGGGTCTTCTCGGCGATGCCTGCCACGATGGCCACTTCGCTCTTCAAGGTGGGAGACGCCGGGGGCAGCGTGCCCTTCGACATGCTCACCACGCTCATCGAGTTCTCCACCGTGACGAACTGCGGACCGCTCGCCTGCAGGTCGGTCTCGGTGCGGCCGAGGCAGGGCAAGATCAGCGCTTCTTCGCCCGTGACGAGGTGCCCACGGTTCAGCTTCGTGGCCACGTGCGCGGTGAGCTTGCACGCGCGCATGCCGGCCGCGACCCGCTCGGTATCCGGAGTGGCCGAGAGGAAGTTTCCGCCCATGCCGAGGAACACGTCGAGCTTTCCGTCCAGCATCGCCTCGATGGTGGCCACGGTGTCGTAGCCCTCCTCGCGCGGGGGCGAAAAACCGAGCTCGCGTCCGAGCGCGGACAAGAAGCTCTCCGGCATCTTCTCCCAGATGCCCATGGTGCGGTCGCCTTGCACGTTGCTGTGACCACGCACGGGGCAAGCCCCCGCTCCCGGGCGCCCGATGTTCCCGCGCAGGAGGAGCACGTTCACGATCTCTCGCACGTTGTCGACGCCGTTTTTGTGCTGCGTGACGCCCATGGCCCAGCAGACGATGGTGGAGCGCGCCTCCTTCATGACCGCGGCCGCGCGCAGGATGGTCTCCTTGGGGACGCCACTGCCGACTTCCAGCGCCTCCCACGATTGCGCTCGCACGTGCGCCGCGTAAGCCTCGAAGTCGCTCGTGTGCTCGGCCAGGAACGCATGGTCGAGCACGGTTCCCGGGGCTTCGTTTTCGGCCTCGAGCAGCGCCTTGGCAATGCCCTGAAAGAGGGCCACGTCGCCATTGACACGGACTTGCACGAAGAGCGACTGCAGATCGACACCGCCGCCGATGACGTCGACCGGGTCCTGAGGGTGGGCGAACTTTCGGGTTCCGGCCTCGTCCATCGGATTGACCGAGACGATGGTGGCGCCACGCAGCTTGGCCTCTTTCAGCGTGGAGAGCATACGCGGGTGATTGGTGCCCGGATTCTGCCCGACCACGAAGATGGCGTCCGCGTGGGCAAAGTCTTCCAGCGTGACCGTGCCCTTCCCCACCCCGAGCGACTCGGCCATCGCATGGCCGCTCGACTCGTGGCACATGTTCGAACAATCGGGGAGATTGTTGGTGCCCAGCATGCGAACGAACGCCTGGTAGAGAAAGGCCGCCTCGTTGCTGGTCCGACCCGACGTATAGAAGGCCGCCCGGTGAGGGGACTCCATTCGGCGTAAATGCGAAGCGACGAGCGCGAACGCCTCGTCCCAGGAGATCGGGGTGTAGTGGGTGGCTCCCTTCCGGAGCACCATGGGCTCGGTCAAGCGCCCCTGCTCGTTGAGCCAGTAGTCGGACTTTTCCCCGAGCTCGGCCACGGAGTGACGTCGGAAGAAGTCACGGTCGATGCGCGCCAAGGTCGCTTCCGAGGCCACGGCTTTCGCGCCATTTTCGCAAAACTCGAACGACGAGCGGTCGTGGTCGGGCTCCGGCCAGGCACAGCCCGGACAATCGAATCCTTGCATTTGATTGGTGCCGAGCAACGTCAGCGAGCGGCGCACGCCCATGTGTTTCATGGCGTGGCGCATGGTGTTCACGATGGCGCCCGTGCCGCCGGCGCCCGCGGGAGGGGCGTGCACGGTGGGCGCGTGCGTCTCGAGGGGCGGCTGAGCCGACGTTCGGACACGGGAGGTACGGGGGACGTCGCTCACGAGAAGGCTCCTTCGATGCGCTCGGGGCACGAATACACGTTGAATCTTTCGTCGCGGACGAAGCCGAGCACGGTGAGGCCCTCTTCTCGCGCGAGCTCGACGGCGAGGCTCGACGGCGCCCCCACCGCGGCCAAGACACCCACGCCGGCCATGACCGCTTTCTGAACCAGCTCGAAGCTCGCGCGCCCGCTGACGAGCAGCACGGTGTCCGCGAGGGGGAAGCTCCGGGCGAGAAAACGCGCGCCAATCACCTTGTCGACCGCGTTGTGGCGGCCCACGTCTTCACGCACCTCGAGCAGCGCACCGGTGGCGTCGAACAGGCCCGCCGCGTGGAGCCCTCCCGTGCGTGAGAAGGTCGCCTGCGCTTCGCGGAGACGCCGTGGCAAGGCATGCACGAAGGCGGGCGTGACACGCGGCCCGGCTCCGACTTTCGCGTGGGCAGCCGAGCGCACGGCTTCGAGCGAGGTCTTGCCGCAGACCCCGCAGCTCGAGCTCGTGTAGAAGTGACGCTCGAGGCGCGCGGGATCGAACGAGGCCTCCGCCGACAGCTCGAGCACCACCACGTTGCCGCTGCCGTCGGCGCGCACCTCGGGCCCACAAGGGCGCACGCGCGCGAGGTCCGAGGGGACACGTACGATCCCCTCGGAGACGGCGAAACCGACGGCCAACGCGAGATCGTCTCCGGGGGTGCGCATGGTCACCGAGAGCGTCTTTTTCTCGGCCTTTCGAGCGCCTGGGAGGAGCGATTCGGGCGCGAGCGCCCGAGCACTCGAAAGCTCGACACGAATCTCCAGCGGCTCCTCCACCGCGAGCTCGTCGTCGCGCGAGGCGAAGCCCGTAGTACCTCTCACGGCGACCGTCGAGACGCGTACGTGGGCGCTCGAGCTCTCGTGCGAGCCTGCGCCGAGCGGCTCTCGAGGCTCGCTCACCCGCACACCCCGGTGGCCTCGTTCGGGTGCGGAAAGGCGTCGCTGTCGTCTTCACCGGTGCGGGGCTTGAGGCAAGCGAAGTCCTTCTCCACCAAGAGCGCCACGGGCTCGCCGTCCGGGACGTCTTGTCGACCGGTGAGGCTCACCTCGTCCGAGCCGGCCCACGCACGCGCGGCAGCTTCGGGCACTTCGACGATCACGTGACCACCGTCGAACACGGCGCCCAACGCCGAACGCGTGGAAGATACACGGAGCGTGGCGCGCAGCTCGGCGCCGGGACCGAACACCACGGCCTCGGTCACGTGCCCTGTGCTGATCAAGGCGGCGACCTCCCCACGGGCGAGACGCAGACGGATCGATTGCGAGCGGGTTCGGAGCTTCACGGGGACCTCACGAGCAGTGTACGCCGCACGCCTAAATCGCGTGCGCGAGCGCGTGTATCCACCACGTCGCGCACCGTTCACGCAAGCGCCCCGAACCGACGCGCTAGGTCATGCACGCTGACGCCGAGCGTCACCGAAGGAACGGGCGACCACTCGAGGTGGAAAACCTCAGCGCGGGTCGTCGGCCTTGCAGCCGACCAGGGCCTGAATCTTGGTGCCGGTCTGCGCGTTCACCTTCGAGCAGAAGTCCGAGCAGAGCAGGATCTTCTTCGGGGCGGCGTTGTCGTCGTAGTACCAGGCGTCGGGGTTCATGGCGCACTTGCTCGCGTCGGTGACGCGAACGAGCGTCGTCGGGCCGGCACCTGGGAAGGTCACTTGAACCGCGACTTTGGTCGGGTCGGCCGAGGCCTGCGTGGGCACGGAAAGCTCACAGGCGAGACGGTCGGCTGTGCCCTTCGCGATGTTGTTGAGCACGCCCGAGTAGTCCGTCTTGCAGACCGAATCGATGATGCCCTTGGTGAGCTGGGAGAGCTCTTGATACCGCGAACCGTTGTTCACCGCCGAAGCGCACTTGGCGCCGGTGATGAACGCGGTGCCGGGGGTCCAGCCGGCAATGGTGTGGAAGATGTACTTGCGGTCCGCCGCGGTGCCGAACATGCCCGCCGGAGCCTTGGCGAGCAGCGCGGTATCGAACGCGGCCGAGGTCATCGAGGATTGGTCGTCGGTCACCTCGATGAAGACCTTGTACGCCTCCGGCCGCAGGTGCTTGTTCCACGCGAGCGCCGCGTTGGTGCTGTCGTAGGTGGACAAGATGAGCGAGAGCGAGTCGTTGCTCTGCACGTCTTGGTTGATGTGCCAGAAGAGCGGCGGATTGTCGGCACAGTTGGCCCCCGCCAGCGGAGTGGGCACGCAGATGACGTTGCCCGTCTGGGTGGGACTGGTCGCCTTCTTCACGATGAAGATCACGCGGTAGTCGAGGCCGGAGCTTCCGATCTTCTGCGCGAAGGTGTTCACGTTGGTCTTGATCTGGACCATCTCCTCGTTCATCGAGCCCGAGTCGTCGATGACGAAGATGATGTCGACCTTGGCTTTGGCCACCTCGGCCACCGTAGCCGCGCACGAGGTGTTGCCGTCGCTGGTGCCGCCGCCGTCCCCGGGATTGAACGTGCCGACCGGCCCCGTCGTGCTGGTGGGAGACGTGGTCGACGAGGGGTCGACGGGGAACGGTTCGGAGCCTCCGTCCGTCGAGCCGCACGCGCCGATCGAGACGCCACCGACGAGCACGAGTGCCATCGCGCAGAACCCGAGAGCGCGAGCGCGAGGACGCGCCGTCACTCGAGTGGGTCGGTTCACGCGCACATCCCCGGTACCGCGTCCACGATTCGACATGGACGGATCATCCCATTGACCCCCCGATGCGGCAAGCGACAATCCCGCGTCACGATCGCGGTTTTCCTACATGAGACGCGCGCGATCCAGGCGCTCGTTCGGCCTATGGCGTCTCGGGGTGCAGGTCCTCGAAGCGCGTCTGGCCGCCGAGACGGCGCAAGGTGCGCTCGAAGTCGTTCGGCCATTTTCGTGCAAATTGCACGTGCTCTTCGGTCTTCGGATGCGAGAAACCGAGCAGCGCGGCGTGGAGCATGGCGCGGTCGGCGGGGATCTCTTCGCCGCGGTAACCTCGAATGTAGACGCGCTCGCCCACGAGCGGGTGGCCGTCTTCGGAGAGGTGGACGCGAATCTGGTGGGTACGTCCGGTCTCGAGTCGGCAGCACACCAGGGTTGCCCCCTCGAGCTTCTCGACGACCTCGACGTGGGTGACGCTCTTCTGGCCTTCGCGGCCCAGGATGCCACCACGCGTACCGCCTTTGCGCTTCTCCACGCTGCCGCGTACGCCGTCTCCGCGATCGGCGACCAGATGGCTGACGATGGTCTTCGCGCGCATCTCGCCGTGCACGATGGCGTAGTAGCGCCGCGTGGTGGTGTGGGCGCGAAACTGGGACGAGAGGCTCTCTTTTCCGAGCCACGTGCGCGAGAACACGACCAGCCCGCTGGTCTCTTTGTCGATGCGGTGAACCACGCCGAGCGTGGGGCGCACCGCGCCCGTAGTGGTGGCGCGAACTTGCCGCGAAAGGAAGCCACGCACCTTGTCTTCGAGGGTGTTGGTCTCGGTCTCGTCGAACGGCACGGTGCTCAGGCCGGCGGGCTTGTCGACCACGATGACGTGGTTGTCGCAGTAGACCACCAGTTCTTTCGAGAGCTCGCTCGGACGAGGCTTGGGGGCGCGCTCGTTCAGGGCGATCTTCGAGCCTTCGCGGACACGGCGCAGGCCGTCGGTCTCGACCACGCCGTCCACCGTCACCTTCCCGGAAGCCACGGCCTTCCGCGCTTTCCCCCAGGTGAGCTCGAAGAGCACTCGTACGGCCCCGTCGAGCGCATTGCCCTCGAGGTCTTTGGTCACGTCGCGTGTAGGAACGGTCACCCGGCCGAACCTAGAGCATCGGACCGCCGAGCGGACCGGGATTTCGTGGATTTCTCCCGAGGATGCTTCGTCGCCCGTCGGCAATTCCCCCGCGTCGGCCCACAGGATAACCACATCAAGATAGCTGCCGGAGACCGATCGAGCGACGGCGAATGTCCAGCACGAACGGACGCCCTCGACCGACGTCCGGCGAGACAGCGCGCGGACCGGTCGCTTCCCCCCGTCGCGTCGCTCGGAGCCGGGGGAATTTTCTAGGATGTCCGAGGTTCCGACCGGACCGAGGCGCCCCGGAGCGGGGGTGATTCCTGCAACATCTGGCCCCTAGCGCGAGGTGAAACTTGACACCATCCCTCGAAGGTCGAGACAATCGCCCGTCGCCGGGCCCTCGCCCGACGCCACCCCCGACGTTTTCGACCGATTCCCCGCGCGGCACCTTTCCTTGAAGGTCCGCTGCGTTGCCTCACGTATCCGAGGAGCCCCCCGTGCCCAAGACTCTGCTTGCCGTCGACGACAGCGCCACCATGCGCAAGGTGCTCGAGATCACGTTCAGCGGCGAAGATTTCAAGGTGTTCCTCGCCGAGAACGGGCAAGCCGCCGGCAAGGTCGGGGAGAGCCCCAACGCCATCGTGATCGACACCGTGCTCGGCGGGGAAGACGGCTACGAGGTCGCGCGCGAGTTGCGCCGCAAGAACCCGCGCGCCGCCATCGTGCTGCTCGCGAGCCGCTACAACCCGTACGACCAAAACCGTGGTCGTGAGGCCGGCGCGGACGACTTCGCAGACAAGCCGTTCGACACGCAGCAGCTGATCGACAAGGTCAAAAAGGCCATTGTGGCCCGTGAGTCGGCGCCTCAGGCCGCGGCTCCCGCTCCGGCTCCCGCGGCGGCGCCTGCTCCGGCCCCGGCCCCTGCGGCGGCGGCGCCTCAGGCGGCAGCAGCTCCCGCACCTCGCGTCGCGCCCGCTGGTCTCAGCAAGGCCACCCAGCCGTCGCTCGGCGGCGAGGTTCGCAAGAACGCCACGCTCATCTTCGGAGACTCGGTTCCGCTCGCTCCGGGCGCAGCTCCCGCTCCGGCTCCGGCCCCCGCTCCGGTGGCGGCGGCTCCTGCGCCGGCCCCTGCTCCCGCGCCCGCGCCCGCTCCGGCCCCCGTCGCCGCTGCACCCGCTCCGGCTCCGGCCCCTGCCCCCGCCCCCGCTCCCGCCCCTGCGGCTCAGCCCGCCGTCGCTGCGGCCGTGAACGGCGCGATGGCCCACAAGCTCGAAGGCCTCGGGCTCACGTCGGCTCAGGCCGATGCCGTGCTCGCGCTCTCGCGTGAGGTCGTCGAGCGCGTCGTATGGGAGGTCGTTCCCCAGCTGGCCGAGACGCTCATCAAAGAAGAGATCGCTCGGCTCACCAAGTAGCCCGCGCGAGCCTGTCGATCGATCTCGCCGCCCGGGCCCCCGCCCTGGCGGCGAGTCGCTTTTGTGCCCTGTATTCCCAGCCCCACCCGAGGTAGTAGAGGCCCCATGACGCACGAGACCAACGCCCCCGATTTGACCAAAGGATACGAGCCCCGCGAGGTGGAAGCCCGCTGGTTCCGCTTTTGGACCGAGGTCGGCGTCTTCGACGCGTCCGACGATCCGAAGGACACGCGCCCGACCTACTGCGTGCCCATGCCTCCGCCGAACGTGACCGGCTCGCTGCACATGGGCCATGCGCTCATGACCACGCTGGAAGACGTGATGGTGCGCAAGAAGCGCATGGACGGCTTCAACGTGCTCTACCAGCCCGGCATCGACCACGCGGGCATCGCCACGCAGACCGTGGTCGAGCGCCAGATCGCGCGCGAAGGAAAGACCCGCTTCGACCTCGGCCGCGAGGAGTTCGAGAAGCGCATCTGGGCGTGGAAAGCCGAGAGCGGCGGACGCATCGCCGAGCAGCAGCGTGTGCTCGGCGCCTCGGCCGACTGGAAGCGTTCCAAGTTCACCATGGACCCCGACCAGAACGTGGCCGTGCGCGAAGCCTTCGTGCGCCTCTACGAAGAGGGGCTCATCTACCGCGCCACCCGCCTCATCAACTGGGACCCGGTCCTGCAGACCTCGCTCTCCGACCTCGAAGTGGATCACGAGGAGAACAACGGAGAGCTCTTCGAGTTCGCCTACAAGGTGCACGGCGAAGAGGCCGAGCTCGTGGTGGCGACCACCCGCCCCGAAACCATGCTCGGCGACACCGCCGTGGCCGTTCACCCGGACGATGCACGTTACACGCATCTCCACGGCAAGAAGCTCGTGCATCCCTTCTCGGACCGCTTGGTGCCGGTCATCACCGACGCCATCCTGGTCGACATGAAGTTCGGCACCGGCGCCGTGAAGGTGACCCCGGCCCACGACTTCAACGACTTCGCCACCGGCAAACGCCACGGTCTCGAGGAGATCAACATCCTCAACCTGGACGGCACCATGAACGAGCTCTGCGGCCCGTTCGCCGGCCTCCCCCGTGAACGCGCGCGCACCGCCGTGAAGAAAGCCCTCGACGAAAAGGGCCTCGTGCGCGGCACCAAGCAGCACAGACTCACGGTGCCGAAGAGCCAGCGCTCGGGCACCACCGTGGAGCCCATGCTCTCCACCCAGTGGTTCACCAAGATGGACGGCATGGCGCAAAAAGCGCTCGAAGCCGTGCGCTCGGGCGAGACCAAGATCGTGCCCGAAGAGTGGCAAAAGACCTACGACCACTTTCTCGAGAACATCCAAGACTGGTGCATCTCCCGACAGCTTTGGTGGGGTCATCAGATCCCCGCCTGGCACGGCCCGAACGGCGAGATTCGCGTGGCGCGCGAGCGTCCTGCGGAGTGCGGCGAAGGCTGGACGCAAGACCCCGACGTGCTCGACACCTGGTTCTCGAGCGCGCTCTGGCCGTTCGCCACGCTCGGCTGGCCGACCAACACCGATCTGCTCCAGAAGTTCTATCCCGCGAGCGACCTCGAGACCGGGTACGACATCCTGTTCTTCTGGGTGGCCCGCATGATGATGTTCGGCATCCACTTCATGGGCAAAGCGCCCTTCTCGCGCGTGCTCCTGCACGGCCTCATCGTCGACGAGACCGGCGACAAGATGAGCAAGGTGAAGGGCAACGTCATCGACCCCCTCGACCTCGTGTACGGCGCGACCTTCGCCGAGGTCATGGAGAAGACCCTGCCCGGCGCACCTCCCGCGGAGGCGCTCGCCAAGTTCAAGAAGGCCTATCCGTCGGCCGCCACCATGGAGTCGGGCTTCCCGGCCTACGGAGCGGACGCGCTGCGCTTCACGCTCTCCACGTTCCCGCCGAGCAACAAGCGCATCGCGCTCGCGCCGAAGCGCATCGAAGGCTACCGCCACTTCGTCAACAAGGTGTGGAACGCGACGCGCCTCTCGCTCGAGCTCGTGGGCGAAGGCTTCGACGCGAAGGCCGCGGCCTCGGCCGAGCCCACCTTCTTCGACAAGTGGATCCTTTCGCGCCTCGCCACCACGGCCGAGATCGCCCACGCCGGCATCGACGCCTTCCGCATCGACGAAGGCGCGAACGCGAGCTACCGCTTCTTCTGGAACGACTTCTGCGACTGGTACCTCGAGATCGTGAAGCCGGTCTTGCGCGCGGCCAAGCCCGAAGAGGCCCTGGGCACCAAGCGCACGTTGCTCCACGTGCTCGAGGCTTCGCTGCGTCTCCTGCATCCCATGATGCCCTACGTGACCGAAGAGCTCTGGCAGCGTCTGCCGCTCGCTCCCGAGGCACGCGCGAAGAAGTCGATCGCGTTCGGGCCCTTCCCGCGCGCCGGCGTGGACGCCCACACCGACGCGAAGATCGAGAGCGACATGGCCGTGCTCCAGGCGGTCATCGTGGCCGCACGCACCATTCGCTCCGAGCACGAGGTGCACCCGGGCGCCGAGGTGAAGCTCTCGCTGCGCACCGATTCGGCCGCGTTGCGCACGCTGTTCGAGGAGCGCCTGGACGCCATCCGCGTGCTCGTGAAGACCGACAAAACCACGCCCCCTTCCATCGAGGCCCCGGGCGCTGCGCGTCCCAAGGGCACCATGGTGAGCTTCATCCCGCACGAGCAGGGCTCGGTCGAGGTCATGGTGGACCTCTCCGGTCACGTGACCAAAGACAAGGAGCTTGAGCGCATCGCCCGCGAACAGAAAGGCATCGAGAAAGACCTCGCCGCCATCGAGAAGAAGCTCGGCTCCAAGGCGTTCGCGGAGCGCGCTCCGAAGGAAGTGGTCGAAGAGGCCCACGCGCAGAAGAAGGCGCTGCTCGACGCCAAGGACCGCCTCGCCGAAGCACGGAAGCTTGCCGAAGAGCTCGCCTGAGCGCCACGTCTGTCGCTTCTATCGCGTGACCGCGTGACCGCGTGACCGCGTGACCGACCCCTCTCCGAACGGCCTGCCGCCTCCGCGCGTGCAGGCCGTTCTTGTCCAGGATTCACGACCTCGTGAGGGTGCGTGAATCGGCGTACCGCTGCGCACATCCCCCCCGTCATTTCGCGGGATTGACGCAGCGTAAGGGTGCGTCAACCCAGCGCACGGGTACACTCGGGGACGAGGCGTTTTGCCTCGCCTTCATTCGAACGAGGACGTGCACCTTTGAACCTCTCGCGCCTTTTGCCGACCGTCGGATTCTCCGCTTTGGTGCTCGCCTCGTCCGTGATCGCGTGCGGCGGTGAAGACGCCTCCGGGGCACCGCCCGTCGATCCCTCCACCGAGACCTCGGGAACCGGTACCGGTACCGGCACGGGAACCGGTACCGGCACGGGAACCGGCACCGGCACGGGAACCGGCACCGGCACGGGAACCGGCACCGGCACGGGCGACTCGGGCACCGGAACGGGAGATGCGGGCACGGAGACCGACTCAGGCAGCACCGACTCGGGCATCGTCACCGTTCCGCCGGGCACATGTGGCAAGGCAGGCTCGCCCAAGGGCTTCGTGGCGAGCGTCACGGTGTCCGTCAACGGCGCGAACCGCACGTACGCCATCACGGTGCCTTCCAACTACGACGGCACGCGCCGCTACCCGCTCGTCTTCGGTTACCACGGTGACGGAGGCAACGGCGCGGGCTACCGCGCTTCGTTCCCCATCGAGGCCCAGGCGGGACAGAACGCGATCTTCGTCTGGCCGAACGGGACCAACAACAACAACGGGCACTCGTTCGACCAAGACAAGCTGCCCGCCAACAACGCCGACGTCGCCTTCTTCGACGCCATGAAGACCAAGATCTCGGCGGACTATTGCGTCGACACCTCCCGCATCTACGTGCACGGCATGAGCGGCGGCGCGTACTTCACCAATCAGCTCGGGCGCTGGCGGCAGAGCGTGATTCGCGCGATCGCGCCCCAATCGGGCGGAGGTCCGTTCGGCGTGGCCGCGAGCGACTTCGACTCGCAGACCGGAAACCTCACCGTCTCCGGACCGGTCGCCGCGTTCATCGTGCACGGGCAGAGCGACGGCGTCGTCACCCTCTCCGAAGGACAAAAGAGCCTCGCCTATTGGCGGATGGCCAACAAGTCCACCTCGGGACAGGCCGCCACGAACCCGAGCCCCTGCCAGAAGCAGAACGGCGGCACGAAGCCGGTCGTGTTCTGCTCGATCCCCGGACTCGGGCACACCATCTGGACGAGCTCGCCCGCGGCCATCTGGCAGTTCTTCCAGGCGAACTGAACGACGACCGGACCTCGCTCGAGAGGCCTCTCGGCCCACCCTGGCACAAGCCGGAGGTGGGCCGAGTCGTTCGTAAGGGCTGTATTTTCCAAGGTTTCGAGGAGGGTCCCCGTGGCACGCGGACTGCTTAGGCGCCCCGCCATGCGCTCGTTCGTCACGTCTCTTCTCGTTGCCTCTATCGCCTCCACGCTCTCGCTCGTCGGCTGCTCGAGCGCCTCCGAGAACGCGCCTTCCCCCGTCACGTCCGACGCCGGCACCAGACCGCCGAGCACGTGCTCGGTCGCGGGACAGGGCGTGTGCGAAGGCGATGGCGTGCGCACCTGCACGAGCGTCGGCGACCGGCTCGAGCTCGGACCGAAGGTCGTTTGCGAGGGCGAGACGTCCTGCCACGAGGGCGCCTGCCGTCCGCCGACCGAGGGTCAGCTCGCACACGCGCAGGGGCTCGAAGAATTCGTGTCCGGAATGCGATCGCGCACCGCCTGGCACGGTATGCTCGACTACGACGCCATCACCCGCGAGGGGCGCCTTGCCATCGTCAAAGGAGAAGACACCGACGCGGTCTATCTCGGCGCCCTCCGGCGAGCCTTCCTGGCCATTCCGCAAGGACACCAAGGGCTTTACTTGAAGAGCGGCTGCGGCAAGGTCATTCCCTACGAATCGACCTCTCGCTTCGGCGTATGCGGCCGTCCGCACGGTGACGCGCTCGTGGTGACCGTCGCCAAAGAGAGCAATCGATTGGGATTGAAGAAGGGCGACCGCATCGTCGAGGTCGACGGGGTCTCGGGCCCTGCACTCCTGGAGGACGCGGCCCTCAGACCGACCTGCTCGGCGAGCGCCCCCTCGCCTTCCTACCGACGAACCTCGGGTGCAGCTTCGTTCTTCGGAACGATTCCAGCGGGCGCCAAGCTCGTGGTGGAAGATCCGAAGGGCCAGCGCCGGACGGTGGTGGTGCCGAACGAGAGCGACCCGAGCACGAGCTGCGCCGAGCCGCTCGGGCGGGACACACGTTTCGTGGCCAAGAGCGAGGTTCTGCCCGACGGCACCGCCGTCGTCCGTCTGCCTTCGTTCGTACCGTTCGACGTGCCGTTCCCCACTTCGGGTACCCAAGAGGACTTCGACGCGTATCGCACGGCGTTCCAAGCGCGCATTCAGGCCGAGTTCGACAAGGTGAAGAATGCCCCCCGATTGATATGGGACCTCCGCAGTAACGGAGGCGGCCTCACACAGGTCGGTCTGGCCATCGCGAGCGGAATGCCGGGCGCAAAGGCGGGCCCCCTCACGCATTGCGTGGCGCGCATCGCCAAGTCGGACCCGCCCCGATTCGATACGAACCCGTACGCCGAATACGCGCTCACGCCGGGAGGAGACTTCGCCTACTCGGGCAAGGTGGCGGTGTTGATCGACGGCTTCGACTACAGCGCGGCCGACTACTTCCCGTACGTGGTGAAGAACGCCACCTCGGCGCTGCTGGTCGGCTCGCCGACCGCGGGGGCCTTCGGCGCCTCCAGCGGCAACTTCGAGATCGCGCAGAGCCCGGCGGTCACGGTCACGTACGACGTGAACAAGTGCACCACCATGGACGGCACGCCTCTCGAAGGAAAGAGCGTCGAGCCGCACGTGTTCGTCGAGTACGACCCGAGCTCGCTCGCCGAAGGACGCGACGCGGTGCTCGAAAAAGCCGTCGAGGCGCTGAAAAAGTAGCCGTTTGGCGCCCCTCCCGGTGTACCCAAGGAGTCGTGTCGCGCGTCCGCTTGCTCCTTTCGTCTCGGGTCTCGCCGTCTTGGTTCGCGTCGGTGCTCACGCTCCTGCTCGTGCTCTCGGCCTGCCGGGAAAAGCCCTCGGACGACGCGGGAGCTCCTGGATCGACGACGCCCGTCGGAAGGGTCGGGGAAGCGGGAGTGGCCTCGCCATCGGGACCGAGCTCCGACGGACTATCGTGGCCCATGCTTCCCCGCACGCGGGAAGACGTGCAGAACCTGGTCGCGACGAGCATGCTCCGGCGTCCGGCCGACCCCGCGCGTCCGGAGGCCGTCGACGGAGCCACGCTCGTGCTCCGCGCCTCGATCGACGAGCTCGCGCGGGCCCCGTCCGGTGAGGCGACGCTGCGCGACGTGCTCGCCGAGCGCACCTCGCACGAGAAGACCGGCTCCTATCTGTTGGTCGGTGTGAACCACGCCTCGGCCGACGCGGTGGTGCTCTTCAAGAGGCTCGTCGAAGCACCAGCATCCTACACGCACGTGGGGGTCGAGCTCTTCTCGGCCGACGGGCACTGGTCGGGCATGGCCGACGACGCGCAGCGAGGGTCGACGGCAGCCCTCGAGGCGTACGTCGAGCGCGGAGACGCGCTCTCGTTCACCGCGCTCAAGGCCGCTCACGAGCAGAGCGACTACGTCGCGTGGAAGCTCGGCTACGCCGACACGGTCCTCGACCTCGCGGTGGCCGCCAGGGCGGGCACGTACACGCTGGTGCCGCTCGATCTCCCGCCGACCATGAAAGCGAGCTTGGCCACGCCCCTCGGGGACGCATTGCTCGATCTGCGCGAGGTACACGCGGCCCTCACGCTGCGGTCGGCATTGAAGAGGTATGCCGCGGGAGGAGCTGGACGACGGCCCGTGCGAATGGCCATGCTCTGGGGAGATGCCCATGTCGGCCAAGCGGGAATTGCCCGCTTCTTGCCCGCTACGGTCGACGTGACCACCCTGCACGTGGTCGGGGCGGACATGGCGCTGCTCGCCAACGGCAAGACGCTCGTGCTGAACGACCCGGTGATGCTGCCGGGCAAGGCCGGCGAGCTCGTGGCCGTCCTCCCGGAGAAGAGCAGCCGAGGAGCGGTGGACCGAATACGGGCGAAGGCGGGCAGCGCCCCAGTGCCAGGGCACCCGGGCGAGGTCACGGTGAACTTCGGGGGAGAGGCCGGGACGAGACTCGTTCGTGCGGCGCTCGGCGCTCGGCGCGTAGACGTGGACGGCGCCAAGGCGCTCCTCCGCGTCACCCCCGGCCCGGTCACCTACGTACTCGAGACCAAGGCCGAGCGGGTGGTGGGCTCGCTCGCACTCGTGGCCGGCGAGACGTGCGACGTGTCGTTCGACGCGAAGACCCGCACCACCCGGATCGAACACCACCTGCCCGACTGACCCGACCCCTGCGGCCGGTGAAACGACCGTACCGGTCGATTCGCCATCATGACCGGTGATGTGGACCATCGGGTTCGTGGTAGGCCTTCGACGCAGGCATGGACGAAGGAACGCGCGACCTGCTCCGGACGCTCGCCGCCGGGCAAAAAGAAGCGGTTTCGGCGCTCGTGAAGCGGCTCGCGCCGGTCGCACGAGCCTCGGTCGCGCGAGTGCTCTTCCGCCACCGCGCCCGAGCCCGCGGCCGAGACCTCGTCCAAGAGGCCGAAGATCTCACCCAAGAAGCGTTGGTCGCCCTCTTCGAGGACGGAGCTCGTGTGCTGCTCTCCTACTCCGAAGACCGCGGCGCGTCGCTCGACACGTTCGTGCGCGTCGTGTCCGAACGGACTGCACTCTCCATCCTGAGGAGCGGCAAACGGAGCCCGTTCTCCGAAGACCCGACCGACGAGCTCGAGCTCACCGCGCAGGCCGAGCCGACACCGAGCGCCGAGGCGCGCACCGTGTCGCGGGACACACTCGCTCGATTGAACGACCGACTGAAGCTCGAGCTCGCTCCGCGAGGCTACCTGCTCTTTCGCCGATTGTTCGTCGACGAGGCCGACGTCGAAAAAGTGGCCGAGGAGGTCGGCATGGGACGCGACGCGATCTATGCTTGGAAGCATCGCTTCGCGAAGTCCGTGCTCCGCATCGCCGCAGAGCTCGAGCAATCGTCCGACGGATCCGAGGAGAGTTTCCCATGACCGACGATCCGATCCTGCGTGAGCTCGGCCGCACCATCCGGGACGACGAAGCGCGCGCACGCGCCCTCGACGAAAGGCTCTCGTCCTCCGATGCGGCGGGCGACGACGAAGAAGCGAGCTTCTTGCGTCGCGTGATGGCGCAGGCGGACGACCAAGCCGCCATCGCTGCGGCGGAAGTCGCCTTCTCCCGTGGCTCGGGCGCGAGCCACGAAGAGCGAGTGGCCGAGACGAGCTCGTCGCGAAGCGACCGCGTCGCCCGATCCCCCGAAAGCGAGCGCGTCGCCACGCCCTCCCTCGAACGGAAGGCCACGCCCCCGAAACGCGCCTTTTTCCGCGCTCTCGGCGGCGCCTTCGCGCTAGCGGCCGCGCTGCTCCTCTACGTCGGATTCGGCCGGCGACCGGCGGCGCTACCGGACTACGAAGCCGAGCTCACCGGCACGGATGCGCCCGATCGCAGCGCACCGAGCCATGGGATCGACGTGAGCCCCGGAGCGCGCATCGTTCTCGTGGCGCGCCCGAAAACCGCGGTCGCGGACGCGGTCGAAGGCCGCGCGTACGCCGCGTGCGGAGGCCCGCTTCGTCGCCTCGACACCAAGGTGGACGTGGCTTCGTCGGGGGCCGCGCGGCTCGAGGGCCGACCCGAGGCCTTCTTCGGCGACGCGCGAGAGCGCTGCACGCTCGTGCTCGCGGTGGCCCCGAAGGGCGAGGGTTGGCCGGAATCCAATCCCCCCCCCAGCGCGCGAACCGTGCGTGTAGAGCTCACGGTTCGGCGCTAGGCCGAGGTCGCCAGGACCATCGACTCCGGCCCCGCCTCTACACTCGACTACGGTTCGATGATATCGAGCGCCGTGCCATCGGCAATGCGCGGCAACGGCGTCCAAGCCCCTCGGGCATTTCGGTACCCCGAAAGATCCACCGCGATGACGGGAACGTCGGCCGAACCGGAATACCCGAGGAAGATCGAGGCGGTAACCTTGAGCTTAAAAAGCAGCTTCGGGCGGATAGGCCAGCTGTCCGGGAGCACGACGTAGGCCTTCTGCTCGTGCACGATGGCACAAGACGAGCATCCCCCCATTCCCTTGATTGGAACGGGCCCGACCGTAGGAGGTAGGGGCGCGAGGGTCCCGTAATCGCAAGTACCGCTAGGCGCACACACCGGTTCGGTCGGGCACACGGGACGAGCGATTGGCACCACGATGCCCGGAAGCGAAATGCTCGATTCGATGATGGTCGCAACCGACGCATAATCTGGAGCCGCGAGAGGAGCGGGAGAACGTGTGGCGCCCGGAAGGTTGAAGTCGATCGGGGACCAAGCCACGGTACAAAGAGACGCGCCTTTCGCTCCCGTGACGAGCGGTTGGGCCAGCCAACGGCCCCCGACGCCGGAGATCGTTTCGCAGCGCTGCGTCGCGACGACGAGCCGCTCGGTCGGCCCACACGTACCGATGGCCCAGGAGGGAGCGGCGGGCGACGAAGAACCGGTCGTCGCAGAGGGGACGACGACGGTCCCCGTGAAGACCGGGGCGG
This sequence comes from Polyangiaceae bacterium, assembly GCA_965225775.1. Taxonomy (GTDB): domain Bacteria; phylum Myxococcota_A; class Polyangia; order Polyangiales; family Polyangiaceae; genus JAAFHV01. Next base: position 2,872,244 of record OZ245328.1, read on the forward strand.
GTGTGAGCCCCACGGTCGGGGCAGCCGCCGTCGAGACCGTAACGGCATCCGAGCTCTCCCCGAGCGTGGAAGAGTCTGCCCCGCACGCCACCCCTGCGAGCGCGAGCAACAGCGAAGAAACCAATGAAACGGATGGACGAGTCACGAGGCACCTCCGAACGAAAGCGAGATTGAATCGACGACGAGAGCGAGAGCGACGGGTTTGCCGAACCCGAAAGAACGAGCATCAGGGCGTGTACACACGAAACGCGGCGAAGCCCCCCGACAGGGTGCGGAAGGTCTCCGACGACGTTCGTCGAAGGGCGAAGCTCAAGGCATCCGCAAGGTCGCGCTCCCCTTCGTGCGCGTCGAAGAGAGCTGCGTGCACGGCCGCGCCCATCTCGAGCGCGACGGGATCGTCGACGCGAGCGTCCGGAGCGAGCACCGAGCGGGTCCCGGCGAGCACGAAGGCCTGCGCCAAGCCGAGCGAGAGCACGCTCTTTCCTTCGTCTTTGCCGGCTTCGCACGCCGAGAGCACGACATGGCGGGGCGGGCCATCGAGCGCGAGAAGGTCGGCGACCTCGAGTCGCGCGCCGTCCGCGAGGACGAGACCGGCGCTCGCTCCATCGTGGCCGCCGGATGCGGCGTGACCGGCGTAGTGAAAGTAGCTCGCCCCCGTGATGGCCGTGCGGACGGCCGAAGGGGTCGCGTCCACTTGGGCGAGTCGAACCACCGCCGTTCCGCGCTCGGCGCCGAGCGCTGCGACACGTTCGCTCTCCTTGCGCGCGAACGGCAGATCACCGGAGGGGTCGGCGACGATCACGAGCCGTCCGTCACTCGGGCGCTCGCGAGTGGGGACGTCCAGACCGTAGACGACGGGCACGCGGGCGGCGAGCACGCCGCCTTCGTACGGGAGCGCGTGGATTCGCAGGGAATCGAGCGCTCCGGAAGAAAACACCCGCACCCGACGGACCGAAGGGAGGTGCCGCGCATACGGGCCGAACAAACCGCGCACCGAGAGGGCGTCGGTCGCGTGGTGGACTTGCACCTCACCGTGAACGGCGACGAGCACGGTCGGGCGCTCCGGGGAGCCCGAAAGGTGCAGCGTGAGCTCCTTCGGATCGAGTGGCGCCGAGCCTCTGCCCGTGGCCGAGTGGCGCACGGAGAAGAGGCCGTCCCACGCACGCCGAGCTTCGGCGGCACGCACCACCCGACGTGCGTCGAACGCGCTCTTCTCGGCCCCCGAGAGGGTCCACGAGGTCTTCTCGTCCCGATCGATCGCCTCCTCCAGACGACGTGCTTCGACGATGCCTCGCTCGATCCGATCGTGCTCCTCGGCAGGCTCGGTCCGCGCTCGAGCGAAGAGCGAGAAGGCCTCGATGGCTCGGGTTCGCGCGTGTCGCGCGACGGAGAGCGCACGAGCCGCATGGCCCTCTTCGACCAACAGGGCGACCAGCGATGCCGCGCTCACCGAGCGCCCCGCGACCGCCGAAGCCCGCCCCTCGCCGAACGGAACGAGCGCGGCGAGCACGTCGAGTGCGGCCTCTCCGGCCTCGTAGGCCTCGATGGCGAGTGCCGTTTTTCCGGCACGCCATGCGAGCTCGCCCTGCGTGGTCCGAGCCTGCCATTGTTCTTGTGGGCTCGTCGTGAGCTCGACGGCCCGGCCAATCTCCAGAAGCGCACGAGCGTGCTCCCCTTTCGCGGACGACACGCGCGCCGAAACGTCGAGCGCTCGCAGCTCGAACCAGCGGGATCCTCCGGGGGAGGAGCGTCGGGCATCGGCGAGGGACGCGCTCGCGGCGTCGACGTCGGCGAGCATCACCGAGGCCTCGGCCGCGAGGAGCGCGGCGTTCGCATGGCGCAGTCCCCCCGGACACGTCTCGTCGCCGACGCGGAGCGCGCTCACGGCGAACGCGCGGGCTTCGGTGGGGCCGAACACGGAGCCGCTCGGATTGCCGGCCTCGCGCCATGCGCGCATCGACGCGAGCCCGAGGTTCACGAGACGCGTGGCTCGCGTGCAGGGCGCCGTGGACGCACGCGTCCGAGCGTCGAGCTCGAGGAGTCGCTCACGACCTTCGGCAGAACGCCCCACGCCGATGAGCACGAGACCGGCAAGCTCTTCCGCATCCGCGAGCTCTTGTTCGAGCCCGACTCGCGCGAGAGTCGGCTTCGCTTCCTCGATGTCGAGGAGTGCAAGACGAGAATCGCCGCTCTGGTGCGCGACGATGGCCCGGTAATACGCGCGCCGGCCGACGTTCTCGGGAGTCGCGTCGAGCACCGTGCCCGCGAGCGCGGCACGCGCCTCCGTGTAGCGCTGGGCATGCGTAGCCAAGGTGAACGCGAGCGCGAACCGATCGTCGGCCTCCTCCGACCAGCGGCCCTGCCCCGCGTGCGCCTCGACCGCGGACGCGAGCTTGCGCGCGGCGTCTTCGGTATCGCCGCGCGACAATGCGAGGCGGCCGGACAGCGCGAGGGCGCGGGCACCATCCACGCCCCGATCGGCCGCGTGCTCGGTCGCGAGCGCATCCGCTCGTGAGAGATCGCCCGACTTTCGTGCGGCGAGCGCCTCACGAAGCCATAACGGCCGACGCGACGAGACCAGTGGGCGTCGTGTCGTGCGATGCGCCGAGTCCTCGACGCACAAGGAGCGATCCGCGTCGCCGAGCTCGAGCGAATGAAGGGATTGTGCGCGAAGCCCAACGAGTGGCGCGCGGCTGCATTCCAACGACGGCTCTGCCCACACCACGACCGGAACGTCGGAGGGCTCGACGAGCACCCGCAGCTTTTGATTGGGCAACACTTCGCATTCCGCGTCGACTGCGACCGCATCGCAACCCGACAAATGAACGCTCACGGGCCCGCTGGGGACGAGCACGGGGGAGAGCAGTACCGTCGACCGAAGCCCACCCGACGCGATCAGCGCGGAGAACGTTGCCATGGCGACCACCCTCCCCCAATGCATGGCTGACCTCCTACCATGGTTCGCGCACGTGTGCCGCCCTCATTGACTACCCTCATCCAACCTGCGTCGACGTCGCCCGTTCGGGGGACACGCGACCTCCTCCCCCGCTCGAAACGAAGAAAGAAAGAAAGAAAAGTAGTCTCGTTCGTCAGATGGGTGACCTCTGCGGCGAAGAGGTGGTCAGCGACACGGCGCACGAGCGCCACCCATCGCCGGAGGAATCATGTTCATGCGTTCGTTCGCCGTATCCAGCGTTCTCGTCTTGCTCGCCGCATGCGCCGTGCAACCCGTCGAAACCACCGAGGAATCCCAGACTGCAGAGGCCTCGCAAGACCTCACCGCCCCCGCGGCCGACGACACGTCGACGCCTCAGAACGATGCCGTGGTGAGCCTGTCGGCCGAAGGCGATGGCCCCGGGTGTACGGGCACCTTGATCTCCCCCAACCTGGTGCTCACCGCGGGCCACTGTCTGCAAGGCGCGATCGTCGACGGCGGTTCGGGCACATGGGACTCCAAAAACCCCATTTGGCGCAAGTACAACTTACCCGCCCCGAGCCCCAATCCCGGATGGACGTCCGGACTCAAGGGAGACGCTCGTCGCTACACGAACAGCATCATCGCGCCATTCAACTACCGCGACATGTACGGCACCAGCGTGGCGACCTGCGAAGCCACCTGCAACGCCGAGACTCAATGCGTCGGGTATACTCACTACGGGCCCGAGGCGCGCTGCTTCTTGAAGCGGCAGCCCAGGTTCTTCGCCAATTTCGGCAATCGGCACGACAGTCCGCGACTCAGCGTCCCGTCGACCTCCTACAGCGTCCCCGGGTTGGCGGACATCGCCATTCTCAAACTCGACTCGAGCGTCCCCTCGTCGATTGCCGTACCGATGCCCGTGATGTCGCACGTCCCGGATACGGAGGCGGAGATCCGGACCTGGCTCCAGCCGCAGTTCTTCACGGCGGTGGGCTTCACGACGAGCAATCCGACCCGACGACGGATCAGCGCGACGTACGGAGAGTTCCCTCTTCGCGGCGATCTCGTCATGCTCCGGGTCCAGGGCGCGGGCGGCTCGACCGTCCAACCCGGGGACTCGGGAAGTCCGCTCTTCGTCGAACGTCGCCAACCGGACGGCACCTGGAAGCGCTTCGTCGCCGGCGTATGCCAGGGGGTCGAGGGCGGCGGAGGCCGCTATACCCTGACGGGCGTCAACCTACGCCGGATCGGCCAGCTGCTCACGCTCCCCTACGACCGCGCGAGCCTCGACCTCCGCGCCGCAGCGCCCATCGGCGAGTGGGTCAATAGCGTGCTCTACGCAGACGCCAAGTCACGAAGGACCACCATTCCTCTCTACAACTGGACGAGCGCCCTCTACGCCGACAACTTCCTCACGTCCGATCCTCGCTGGGCCTCGGACCCACTCGGCATCATCACCGACCCCTCGGGCCGCCTCGTCGACCCTCCGCGCGAGCAGGACACCGACTACAAGATGATTCGGCTCGAGGGAATGGTCTTCGACCCGAAGCGACCGCAGCCCGCTGGAACCGTGCCGGTCTTCAGCTGGTACAGCCCCTCGAGTACGGACAATTTCGCCACCACTCATCCAGCGTGGTCCGTGCCCGTTTCGAGCCTCGTTTGGTCGGGCGAGCACCTCGCTTCCGGTCCCACGCGCGGCGGATATACCCTCTATCGATTGGAAGGATACGTCTACGATCCGCATCGGCCCCAGCCCACGGGCACCATCCCGCTCTATGGTTGGACCAATCCGACCACGGGCGACACGCGCATGACCAGCGATCCACTCTGGTCCATCGATCCCGCCACCGTCCGCTGGTCGGGCGAAACCATCACCAACGGCAACACCCGCGACGGCTACGTCATCAACCGTCTCGAGGGCTACGTCGTTCCGAAGCCCTGACGGACCTACGAGAAAGCGCGACGCGCCGCAGCCCGTGCACATCGAGGCCTCGGCGTGTCGTCGAGCGCGCGCGACGACCTTCCACGTTCGGACGGAGCGCCGCTCGGCTGAGCTTGGAGTGCCTACGAATCGGGGGTCTTCGCGCGAGGCCGATTCTTCGGGTGCCGCCGTGGTCGGAGGGGACTGATCGCGGCGGACGCGCGGCGAGTCCCCGTGATTCGGTGTCGCCGACTCGCTCCCCCTGGAGCTCCGCGGACCTACTTCCCCGCGTTCTTGTCGCGCGACCGCCCGGGGACTAGAGTCTCGGCGTCGTTTTTATGAGTCCTCTCCTTCAGTCGGTCGCGAGCGGCCTTCGGCGTGAGCTCGCCAAGTCCACCGGTACGTTCTTGGTCGAGCTCGAAGGACGGATTCGACAGTTGCTCGGCAACATGGTCGACGGCCAGGATCTCTCGCCTCTCGAGGCGGAGGCATTGCGCATCCACATCCTCGATATCGTGCGACGCGAAGCACTCCCCAGACTGCATCAGAAGCCCGGGGATGCCCTGAGAATCCTCGACGTGCTCCTGGCCTACGGCTACCCCCAGCTCGAGTCGGAGCGCCCACGAGTCGAAGCCGCACGTGCTGCCCAGTTTCCGGCCCCCGCCGTGCTCGACACGCCCGAAGTGGCGCGCCTCCTGGAGCTTTCGCGGGAACGAGGGTCGGGATGCGTCGCACACGGACCTTCCGGAAACGCCTACTTTGCCGAGCGCCTCCGCAGGGACAAGCTGGTTCTCCCGAACGACTTGATCGCCGCATACGCCGCTTTCGACGGCTTCGAGCTCACGTGTGCAGTCGCACCTCTCGTGCCGGTGTTTTCGCTCCTGCCGAGCACCGCTTTGGACATCGTGGAAGGCGATGCCGACTACCCGCGCCGAGTGGTCGCCTTCCAAGGCGGGGATTGCGTCGACCTCGGAGTCGGAAGCGACCGGCACGGCGCGTACTGGCTCATCTACGAACACGACGGAGCCCCGGTCGCCAAGCGTCCGTTCGACCTGCGCGCGCTGCTCGCGTTCGCCCTGGCGCGCCACACGGCCGCGACCTTGGACGACCTGGATGGCGAGCTCGCTTGGCACGGGTTCTTCGACACGGGGATCTGACGGATCCCTACCGGGCGATCCACCGAGCGCGCACACTGCGGGCGAACCGACTTCGACATCCGAGGGAAGGAACGTCGAGCGGCGACGTAGAGAGGCGCTCAATAGCCTCAAAGGAGAGTCATGTCCCGACCGTTCGAGCGTATCGTCCCCTTCATCCTGCCCTGCTTCGTGCTCTTGGCTTGCAAAGGCAAGGACGAGGGCGCCTCCACGAAATCCGACCCCAGCGCGTCGACCGCGTCCGAGGTCACCCGCGTCAAGGTAGCCGAGGCCGGCTGCGAGGTCGGTGTGCCGGGCGGCATGGAGGTCGTGAAGGCGAGCGCGAACGGGTTCACGCTGGTGCCGAAGGGCAAAGATCCGCTCTTCAACGGCACGTTGATCAACGTCCTGCCCATCGGGTCGATGGGCTCGATTGCGCCGCCCGACGCAAAAGATCTCAAGATGACGAAGGACAAGAAGAACCCGGACGGCTCGGTCGAGCGCGAGGGCTCCTTCAACAACGGCATCCAGACCCTTCACGTGGCCGAGTACGTCTACCCGCTCGGCAAAGACTATCTCCACTGCAAGATCCAAGCAGCGAAGCCCGAGCGCCGGGACGAAGTGGCGAAGGTCTGCGCGGGACTCGCGCCGAAGAAGCTCTGACGGGCGCGCGCGTCGAGGAAGATGGGCGACCCGAGTCTGCAGTCGCCCATCTCCCGACCATGGCAGGTCAGCGCCTCGCCGACGGTCCTGGCGCCTTCCCGAAGCGCGTCTGGAGGAGGGCCACGTCGAGCGAATTCACGACTCCGTCCCCGTTGGCGTCCGCTTTGGAAGACCGCGTCCCGAAGGCGTCCCTGAGGATGGACAAGTCGACGGCATTGACCATTCCGCTCTGATCGAGGTCGGCGTCGCAGAGGTCGCCGAAGCCGTCGCGATCGGCGTCGGACTGGTTCGCGTTTGCCAACCCCAGGCAGTTGTCGACGGCGTCGGCCACACCGTCCGCGTCGGCGTCCGCGACCAAGTAAGCTCCGAGCACGGAGCGTCGGAAGGGCAAAAACGTGCCGGTGAGCGCAGGCGACAGCTGGAAGCGGTCCCCCTCGGGCCCGGACTCGCGGAGCTCGCTCGCGTGGACGAAGAATGCCGAGGCTGGGAACCGCATCCCGCCTCCGAGGTCCGCATTCGAGCTCCGTTGGTGGCAACCGGCACAGGAGAGGGCCTGCGCGCGCGCGACCACGTTCTCCGGGGTGAGCGGGCTTCCGACACGGGAGAGCTCTGCGGCGATCGACTCCCGAAACGAGGTGTTCCCCGCGAAGGACCGCGAGTAGTCGTCGACCGAGACGGATTGCGCGTCGCTCGCACCGGCATTGAACCTGTCCGGGACCTGGTAGTCGAATGTCTCGACCGTCCCCTTCGCGAGCGATCCGACCTGCGTCACGAAGTGGGCACGAAAGTCCGCGGCACGGGAGTCCGGGCTGTTGGCCGAGAACAAGCCGCCGAACGGATTGGTCTTCACGGTGACGGGCGTGAACGCGATCGCGCAGCTGGCTCCGACACACGAGACGTCGCGAGTGAGCTGCGTTTCTCGCAAGAGCCAGGGACCGTCCATGAAGAGGTTCAGACGTACCTGGCCGCCGTTCTTGCCGTAGTTGTCGGCGGCGACGACCGGCGAGAAACCCGGGAGGCCCTGAAAGTAGAACGAGAGCAGCTTGTCGCCTCGGGACGTCACGCTGGCATCCGAGCTCAGCGACGTCCAGAAGTCGGCCACGGGACGACACCCCTCGAGCCCCTTGTCTTTGCGCGGATTGGGCAGCACGGCCTCGAAAATGACGAACGCGCGACCTACCCCCGAGGTCTTCGCGAACACGATGCGATGCTCGCCGCAATTGGCCCCGCCCGCGGGCGCGAGATCGAAACGATTGAACAGACCGATTGCCGAATAGTTCGCCAGGGCACCCGTACCAGGCGCGGCCTGAGCGCCCTCCGTGGGTCGACACGGAACCGGAAATCCGTTCAAACTTCGCGAAGCATCGTCACAATGAGCGCTCGGAAGATTGGAGAGCCCGGGAGCCGGATTCTGCGTGTCCCAGAGCTGCCGGAAGAGGGCATCCGCGGATTGACCGGACGAGGCACCGAGCGCCTGTAGGGTGCTCGCCAACGAAAAGCGCGAGACGATGGACACTTCGGTGACCGCGAGGGAGCGCCGAGCATCGATGGGCGGCGGAGTCCCGACGGTCGCGGCCAGGCTCGACGTGCCGAGCCCTCCGCGGTCCGAGTGGGGAGATAGTTCGGCTCGCTCCTCTTCTTTCGACGCAGCACAAGCGGCAACGACGAGAGGGAAAAAAGCGAACGAGAAGCGACGGATGAATGCTCGACGAATCATAGAACCTCGAGGCCTCGAAGGCCGACCGGCACCACCCCACGCGGCGCCGCGCCGCCGCCAGTGCACACTGTGCGCCATTGCCCGTTCGGCTCGATCCCGGCGACTTACGGGTATCGAACCGACCTTTCACGACATGAACGGCATGCCAAGGCGGAGCACGCTATGCAGCCGATTCCACCCGCCGGGCGCTCGGATCGGACGGATCGCCCCGATCCCGGATCTCGGATCGCGGGCGGGTGCTCTTCCCGTCGATTGCAGGTGCCTTGCGGCCCAATCCTTGACACGATACGGTGCCCTTCGACTCCCTCGAGTGACCTGATGCGCCTGAAGTCGTCTTCTGCACCCCAATCCCCCGTGCAACGCCTCTCGATCCGTGCGGCGCTCCTTGCGGGGATGGGCGCACTCTTGGTCTCGGCCTGCACGCCGTCCCGCACCGCCGCCGAGTGGTCGGGCGAGCGGTGCACGAACGCACCGCCACCAGCGCCGGACAACGCTCCCGAGAGCGAGGCCGACCGGGCGATCGCCAAGCTCCGACCGCAGATGAAGAAGTGCTTCCAAGAGCTGCTCTCGGAGGACCGGACCGCCGAAGGTTGCGTCGTCGCCTCCCTCCACCTCTCCGCAGACAACACACGTACGTGCCGGATCACGGTGCGGCACGGGCTCGACGAAGAGCTCGGAGAATGCCTCTGCGGCGTCGTGAAGGAGCTCGACGTGAGCCCGCCCGCCACCGGCGCGACGCTCAGCATTCCGGTCACGTTCATTCAAAAGAAGCCCTGACCCCGTCGCCCACAGGCGGTCGACGCGGGGTGGCCCGAAACCCGAGCGAGTCGCGCCAATCAAGGCGCGTGACGCGGAAAGCTGCCGATTCCGGAGCCGCCCGGGGCCACGGCCTCGATCCGAGGGCGGCCACGGCGCCCGAGCGGCACGGGGGAGAAGGTATCTGTCGGCGTCGTAAGCTGAGCGCATGACGAGCCACGTTTCCACGCGAGCCGCACTGATCCTCCTGGCGATCCTGGCGCCTGCGACGTCCGCCTGTCGGAAGAAGGCAAAGCCTCTGGAGCCCCCCGCCAAGACGACCTCGGTCACGTCGGCCCCGCCGCCACCATCGGCCAAAGCATCGGCCCTGGTGGAGCCACTCGCACCTCCGCAATCCCCGCCCCCGGGCGCGGCCTACTTCGACCACGCGAACGGCATCTCTTACATCCTCGAAGACGGTTCACTGGGCGACATCAAAGGTTCCTATTCGCACCTTACCCGCGGTGCGGACGGGAAGGCGTACGCGGTGGGCGGCTACGGCTCGTCGTCCATCGTTCGTCTCGAGCGTGGCATCGCCAAGCAGGTCGCGCGCTCTCCCATTTCCGTTTGGTCGTTCGCGGTGGGCGCGGACGGCATGTTGTTCGTGTTCGGTGACAAGCGAGCCGCACGCTACGATGGAAAGACTTGGAAGCAGGTCCCCTGCGAGGTCACATACGTCTCCCACATCGAGGCTCTCCCGACAGGCGGAGCGGTCTTCGCGTCCACCGCTTCAATCGTTCGATTCGACGGCGCGTCCTGTACCGAAGAAAAGCGGAGCGAGACCCCCCTCTCGCGCGGTGGCCTGCTCCCTCTCGGCGACAAGCTCCTCCTGACCGACTGGTCCGCCTCTCGAGACCTGAACGCCGCGCCCAAAGCGGCACCATTCGCGGCGCTCGGCGCGAGCATCACGTATGCAGCAAGTGCCCGAGGGCTCGTCCTTTTCAATCACTTTCAGGCTAAAACCCAACAAGACACCACGTGGCTCTACGGGGCCGACGGCCACGCCCTCGAGCAGCGCGTCTCCTCTCGTGATGCTTTGCTCGACGACTCGGGACGTACCTGGAAGATCTCGGACGGTGTGCTCACCGTACGTCCACTCTTCGAGGGAGAACCCACCGTCTACCCGATTGGCACCCTCCCCGTTCTGGACGACGTCACGTCGGGCATGATGTTGCCCGAGCGCGGAGTGGTCCTCGGCGGTGGCCCGAAGCTTCCGCCGGTCGGCGAGGTTCGGAGGTCTCCCCGCGTCACCGGTCGCATCGTCATCGGAGGCAAGCCCGCGGCAAACGTGCCATTCGAGATTTGCCTCGACGCCGGCTACTACGGCAACGGCTCGCCTTGTGCCGGAAAAGCCTCGAAGCTCTCGGCGACGACCGACGAAAAGGGCGCGTTCACGTTCACGGACGTTCCGCTCGGGAGCTACGACCTCACGATCAAGACTGGGGGAAAGTGGTCCGTGGACCACGTCACCGAGCTGCATCACTTCGTCGCCGGCAAGCCGAAGGACGTGGGCACCATTCGGTATCGATGACGCCGCAGCCCTCGATCCGAACGGCCGACCGTCTCCGTCAGCGTCCGCCTGCCGCTTTGCGACTCTCTTCGAGGTACAGCGAATCGAAACGAGCTCGAACCGACTTCACCGCGTTCCGTCCGACCTCGCACTCCCCACAGCGTGCCGAGAACGCCTTGGCCTCGTCGAGGGAATGGCCGCACGAGACCACGTCGACGCACCCGGCGAGATACTTCACGGCGGGGTCGTCGTCACCGGACGACTCGGCTCGGTAAGCGGGGGATGCGCCGCAGGCCGACGCGGCCAGCGCGACGACGGAAGCGAGCGCCGCGAGCGTGAGCTTCGAGCTCGGAGTGGAGGGCATGGTGAGAGTATGGCAGCGCGCGGCGTCCTCGTGAACCGGCGGCTACATGGGCTTCGATTCAGCCGAGAATACGAGGCCCGCGACCTTGGCGAGCCCTGGAATGCAGGTTGCAGACGCGCGGCGACATGAGAGCCGTGTCGCTTGCTTCGTCCGTCGCCGTGTTCGCCCTCGCTGCCTTCACGCAAGGATGCGCCGTCAAGCCAGCCTCCGGAAATGGAGACGAACGAGTGCTTCGCTTCTCGACCGAGGAGGCGCCTCTCGCCGTCGGAGTCCCGGCGCGAATCAACATCTCGAGCCCGGACCAAGGTCTCCACACTTGCGTGAAGGGTTGCCTCCCCATCGACCCCAACGGAAGCTTCATCGTTGACCAGGCCAGCTGCGACGAGGGCGCGTGCGCCGTCACGGTCGATTGGCCCAACGTAACGGTGGTCGCCAAACGTGAGGGCACGCTCAAGCTTCGCGTGACGGGTCACGACGGCAACGCCAGCCGCACCGACTCACTCACGCTCTCGGCCAAGCGTGCCGAGAGCCTCGTCATCGTGCCCGAGGTCGCACCACGGGGACCCAAGCTGGGCGTCGTGCCCGGTCTCGGCGTGTCCTTCAAGACCGAGGTGCGCGACGCGAACGGTGAGCTCTTGAACCACGACCCGATGCAGGTCGACGTCTCGGCCGAAGGCGCCGTCTCGGCCGAGGCCCCCGATCGCTCCGCCTATCGAAGTGCCGAGCTCGTCGGGACGACGGCGGGCACCGGCAAGGTCGACGTGACGATTGGGCCGCTGACCTCGACCCTCGAAGTCGTCGTTGCCAATCCGGATGCCGCTCACACGTCTCTCGAGCTCCTGCGTTTCGAGGACGGCGGTGCGGCGATCGTGAAGGACTCCCTCGAGCTCGAGTCGAGCGCGCGCCTCCGGTATGCGCTCGTGGCGAGCGACGGTACGGGACAAGGGTACTTCACGGGTTCTCGCTACATCGCCACCAAGAGCGGCGCGCTGCTCTTGAGCTACGGCGACGTCGGCTCTCCGACCTTCTATCTCTACGCGTCGCGTGAAGCGCCCGACACCTTCACCGCGGCGTTCGGCGGCGCGAGCCTCGCCCTACCGGTGACCGTGGCCACGAAGAAGCCGTGACGTTCAGAAGCGCCCCATTGCCGCAACGAAACCACCTCCGGGGGCCGGGAGGACGCTGACGCGAGTCGATTGGGAAGACGGCCAGAAGTAAAGCGCCGCGCCCCCGACGACCGCGACCAGCCCGGTTCCGACGAAGAGGGCCGTCAGCGTATTGTCCCGCGCGATTCGGTCGTTGGCGCTTTGCGCCTCGGATTGCGACGCATCGAAAGGCAGGTTGCCAGCCGAGCCTGCGCTGACGGCGAATGCGAGCCCGGTGACGACCGACGCGAGGCCTCCGCCGGCAAGGCCGAGCCCGACGAGGCGCCTCGACCCTATCCCGGCGTCGCGCGGAGGTGAGGGCTCGACGGGCTCGGGCGAGAGGGTCGGCTCTCGGTAACTACGTACGAACGTCTCGTCGAACGGCAGCGAGAACAGGCTGGAGAAGGCCTCGTGGGCCGCGCCACGCGAGGCGATTCGAGGGGCCTCGTCGGTCAAGTCGGCCACCGAGACCACGTCACCGATCGCAGGCAATCGAAGCTCGCGGTCGTCCTCCGTGCGGCGCAAATAGACCGCACCGCCCCCCTCCACGAGCGGTGGTGGACGCACCAAGTACGACGTGGCTCCACGCGCATTGTGGAGGTCGGCCAGGCGAACGCCACGGGCATCTTCCAGGAAGTAGTGGCCGGAATGAGACCCATCGACTTCGAGGCGACGACCGCGCGCCCGACGCAAGTCGACGAGCGCTTCGCCCGAGGTCGGTGGGCGCGTATGCACGTCGGGACGGAACTTCTCGTTGGGAATGGCTGCATTGGCCCGAGACACGAACGCGGCTATCTCCCGGTACGTGACCACGCCGTCGCCGTCCGCGTCGGCTGCGCCGTAGAGCCCGGAGCGCACCTCGTGGCTGAACACCCCCGCTTGAAACGAGTCCCACTCGTGACTCTCCCTCGCCGAGGACGTGGAGAGCAACAGCCCGATGCGAGGATCGGCGGTGAGGCTCGCGTCCGTCGCGAACGAAGTCACGGAACGACGGACGCCGCCGGCTCCCCGAGCGTATGCGAGGAAGTACGACGAGCACGCATCCACAATCAGATGAATGCGCCTGGCCGGCACCTTGGCGAGCACGCGAGCGAGATCCGCGCCCGTCAAGCGTGCGTCCTCCAACGTCACGTAGCCGCGCCCATTCTCGACGTTGCCGTGCCCGGCGTAGACGACGTAAACCGTGGGCGACAGGCCTCGCTCGACGGCCAGCGCGACATCCGACGCGAGCTTCGACATCGCGGCGTCGAATTCGGACTTTTTGGGCTCGTGCGCTTCCGCGGCGGCCTGTGGGTGCAATCGCCGGGTATTGTCGTCCAGACGCGCGAGAATGGTCGTATTGGCCCCGAGCAAGCGGAACATGTCGAAGCTGCGGGCTGCATCGTCGTCGGCGTACTTGAGAGGCGCGAGGTCCTTGTCGACCGAAGCGTTCGCTCCGACGACCACCGCGAAGGCGGCCGTCGAGGGCTCGTCGGCGAGGGCCTCCGCCTCGACGAGCGTCGGAAGGAGCAAGGCGGCGAGAGCCGAAGAGCACGACACCGCGCGACGGCTCGGCCTCATGGCAGCACCTCGACGGTGCTCACGACGTCGATGGTCGACGGAAGCACGAGCGGGCCGACGGGAGCCCGCTTACCGCCGAGCATCGACTCTATCTCGTGCACGTTCCGACTTTGCCGCGAGAAGAGCGCATGGATCTCCAACGTCTTGCCGTCGAGGTCGTGCAAAATGGCTTCTTCGAGCGGATGACTCCCGGCGCTCGTGGCGACCGGGATGGCTGAGGGATTCGCGGCAGGATCGGTCCAGGCAGGGTGGTACCAATACACGTGGCCGTGCTCGTCGAGACCGAAGATCATGAGTTTGTCGTAGTCGGGGATCGACTCGTAGGCGAAGGCGAGCTCGCTCGTGCGGCGAATGGGCCCCACGAGGGGCGCCGGCACCCCACCCTTCGACGATTGAAACACGCGGACGTAGGGCGCACCCGCGACGTGACCACCTCGAGATGCGAATCCATCGTCGCGTGGCTTGACGGCGACGACCCAGAATATCACGGCGGCGGCGGCCAGGATGGCCACGAGCCCGAACACGCGCGCCTTGGCGCTGGCGCCCTCGGAAGGCTCGACCTCGAGCGCCTCGTCTCGCTCCGTATGCGCCGCTCGAGTCGACGGCCCGAGGCCGAGGCCGACGGCCAGCCGCTCCTCCACGCCGAGGGCCGACGGATCGAGGGTCGCGAGGAGCACTCTTCGCTCGTAGTACGCCGTGCACGAGGCGCATTCCGACAAGTGAGCGCGAAGGCGCGTCTCCCGATCGGGAGAAATCCGGCCCTCGAAGTGTGCGTCGACCAGCGCCGACTCGATGCAAACACTCATGATTCTCGGCCCCCCCGCGAGCCGGGGGCGGCACGCTCCAACAAGAAGGTCTTCAGTAGCTCGCGCACACGTTCTTCCTGGTACGCGAGGGTCGAACGACTCATGCCGAGCTCGTTCGCCGCATCCCGTTGAGCGAGCTGCCTCATGAATCGGACCTCGAAAAGAGCCTTGTATTTGTCGGGGAGGACCTCGACGCGGAAGCGGTCGACCAAGACTTTGGCGTCGTGCTCTTCGTGCTCGCGGGTGGGGTCGGCCGGGTAATCGTGAAACCTGTCCTCGTCGATTGGTTTGTCTTCTCGGCGGCGCCGACGAAGCAGATCGATCGCCGCGCGCCGCGTGACGACGCGCAGCCACGCGCCGAGGCTTCCGCCGTGAAAGCCCTCGCGCATCCGCGCGTCGCTCAAGACACGAAAGAAGACTTCGTGGGCGACGGTCTCCGCGTCCGCCGAGCGAAGCAGACGGGACGCCTCGTCGACCACGGCCTTCACGTAGTGCCGATACGTATCCTCGAGCGCCCGGCGGTCCCCGCGATGAAACGATTCGAGCCAGCCGGGGGCCGACTCCATCGCGGACTCGGAGACGGGGCGCAGGAGCGCCATGAGGAAGAGGAACGTCACGGGACAGTGCGCGGTGGCACGGGATGGTCGCTCACGCCCGAGACCTTCACTTCGCCGTACTCCAAACCGACGCGCCGTCCGCCCAAAAGAGGCGCCCCTCGTCGACGGCGAGCGCGACGGGCAGCCCCGTTCGCTCGTAGCGCGGAGTGACATCGCTACCGTCCGACAGTCGCACTTTGGCAATGCCTCCGGCTTTGTAGAAATAGGCGAACGAAGGATCGACCGTGAAGGGGGTGTTGGAGACCAGTCTATCCGTGGCCAAAGGGCTCGGCGTTCCGCCCGTCATCGGAACCGAGTAGATGCCTGCACCTGCTGCGAAGTAGATGCGACCGTCGATGGCCTCGATGCCGCGGGGATACGCGAGCCCGGCGGCCAACGTCTGCACCACGGCGGTCCCGGAAAGACCGGCGTCCACCCGCTTGATCGCGCCGTCGGCGCCGTCCCTCGCGCCACGCTCGACGAAGTAGGCGAACGTCCCCTCGCTCGAGGTGTACACGTGCACGTCGTCCGGCCTCACCTGGCCCTCGGCGAGCACCACCGAGGCACCTCGCGAACGAGGAATCGCGGTGACGCGGCCGGCCTCGATCTCGGTCACGATCACGGCGTCTTTGGTCAGCGCCAGTGACGAGGGCGTCGTGAGCTGACCGTACAGGGTGCCCGAGGCTCCGATGACCCACTCGCCGTTCGAGCGGAGCGAGAGCTCGACTACCTTCCCGAGCGAGTAGGACGTCGCGAAGAGGGTGTCCCCCTCGACCGCGAGCCCGCACTGCGGATTGTCGGCCAAGGGAGTCCGAAAGTGCGACACCTCGAAAGCCCCACCAGTCCGTACGGCGCCCGCCACCAGTCCATCTGCATTCTGCCAATAGACGTGGTCGCCGGACACCGCCATGCAGCGTGCGGACTGCCCCTTCGCGAGCTCGACGGGTCCCCCACCCAGCGGCCCGAGAACGCCCGAGTCACCGCCGTCTGGACCGAGGACCGCGATCCCGTCCGTACCGCTCGGACAAGAAGTGCCCGGGGCCACGCAGACGTTCTTCGCGGAGCAGCACGTCCAGCCGTCCGCGCAGGGGCACGGGCGGTCGTCGAGGGCGACTTTGGCCGCGCACCCCTGACCGAGCACCGCCGCGAGAATGGAAAAAGCAGCCGAAAGAAAGAGCGTTTGAGGCTTCATGGCAGGGGAACGAACGAACCACTCCGAATGGACGAACGTACCGTACGATTTTTTCGGCGCGGCGCCCGAACCCGTTCCACTGGCCGCCACCGGCCGAAAGGAAAGCGGACCGGGGACGACGGAGCCTCTCCTCGAGACTCGCCAGCCGGCCCTCTAGGAAGAAGAACGTCGCTCCTGATACCCTGCGGACCTTGTCCCGAGAGAAGTTCGCAAAGTCCTACGTTCCCACGGCTTCCTTCCTGCTGGAGCGATCGTGACCTCGCCGTCGAACGGCGCGTCTCCACTTGCCAGCGGCGCGCTCTGGGATCGAGTGGAGAGAGCTCGCGGCGTCTTCGCGAATGCCCACCGCCTGCCCGTGAAGCTCCTCATCGGCTGCGGAACGACGGGCGTGATCACCTTCGTCGCCACCCTGTCGACCCTGCACGTCGGCGACTACGGGCCGCGGGGCACCGACGCGACCGGCGTCGTGCTCGGAGTCGGAGGCCTCGTGCTGACGCTGCTCCTCTCGGCGCTGATCGTCCAGGGCGCTCGTTCGCTCGTGCTCGCGACGAGCACGCTCTCGGCGTTGAAGGAGCTGGAGGACCGCGGCGAGGGCCGGGCTCATGGTCAAGCTCGCGAGCAGTACCTGACCGCCACACGAAAACACCTCCGCGAGCGCGCCATTCCCCTATCACTCTTGTGGATCGTACTCGGCCTAGCCACGCTCGCCACGCTCGGCCCGTTCGTGTGGGCGTTCGCGAGCGCGTGACCCGCACGTCTCGCCTGCCGGCCCACGCCGAGCGGCCCCGCACGCGCGGGGCCCACTTGGTTGGAGTCAGTGCGAGATTTGCATTTCATCTGGTCGACCACCTCCGTCACGCCGGGCGCGGCCCAGGCCGCGTTCGACGCGTCCTCCATGGATTGCCACGACGAGACGTGTCCGGTGAGCGTCACACGGCTGCCCGAGGTCGCGATGTGGATTGCATTCGCGTCACTGTTCGCCTGTCGCTGCAGTGCCGACTGAATCTTCTCTTTGACCTGCGCGGAAGACGTGTGGGGCTTCAGCGTGATGGCGTTGTAGACGGTGACCACACCGCTCAGGTTCCGCACGGCACGCTGCGCCGCGTCGCGCTCGAAGTTCCAGGACACTTGCCCCTCCAGCGTGACCGCTCCCGCATGAACGTTGGCCGTGACAGCCTTGGGAATGAATACATCCCACCTCAGTGCGCTCTGGACGGCCGTTGCAATATCCGAGTCGCTGCGTTCGTGGTCGCCGAGCACTTTGACCTTGAGGTCTCGCGCGACGGTGCGCCCCCCGAAGACTCGCTTGGTAGCGTCTTCCGCAGCCCACATCTGTGGATAGGTATCGACCGTTCCGAGGAGGGTAACGGCTCCTTGTCGACGGTGACGCCAATCTGAGCGGAGTTGATGGTAGGGTCCCAGAGAAGCTCGTTCTCGATGTCTTGCTTCAACTGGCTGTCGGTCTTGCTCATGAGCAACTCCACGTGGCGAAGGTGTTGGTGAACGCGCACCCGCCTTCCGCCGGATGGCTCGTTCGAGGTGCACGCGACGCACGATATGTGCCGTAGACAAAGCGGCCATTCAGGCGAGGAGCACCTCCCTCATCTCCGCAGGAACGCCCCACGTAAGGCAATCACGCGCTGTCGAAAGTTGCACCCTGACGCATCTCTTCGGCTCGAGAACGAGCCCATGGCCGATGAAAGTGCTGCACGGGCGCCCCCGGAGACCATCGAAACGAAGGATATCGACGGGCCGAAGAAGCGGCATGCCCGATGCAGTCGTCGAACCCGCGCTCCGCCCCCTACCGAATTGGAATCGGGCCGGCGCATCGAAGGAGAACGACCATGAGAATCGACGACCGAACCGAGTACGTGACACGTGACACCATCATGAGACTGCTATCGGACGACGAGGTCGCACGAGTGGCCACCGCAGAGACCGCGCCACAATTGATCCCCGGCGACGAGTACGTCGACCTCGAACAGCCCGACCGAGGGGTGCGTCGCGCGGATGGGAACGAGGGAACCGTCATGGGGCGAATGCTGCCGCGCAAAGCCGTACTCGAGACCACGTGGCATGCCATCGAAGTTCTGCTCGCGTCCCATCGCCCCGCGGTTCGATCGGTGGGTGCCCCCTCCCCTGCCCGTTGATCACCGAGCGCCTCACTACCCCATCCTGCCCTTGAGCACTCCAGGCCAGACCGCACGACGAAACACCGAAAGCACCATGACCTACCAAAGCGTCAATCCGTTCGACGGCAAGCTCCTGCAGACCTTCGAGGTCCTCTCCAACCGAGCCCTCGACGAGGCCATCACGACGGCCACGAGCACGTTCGAGACCTGGAGGCGGACGACGTTCGCCCAGCGCGCGAACATCGTCGCCAGAGCCGCAGACCTCATGAGATCCCATATCGACGAGCTGGCGCGTCCAGTAACTCTCGAGATGGGGAAGCTATTCGCTCAAGCGCGTGGAGAGGTCGAGCTCAGCGCAGACATTCTCTCCTACTACGCGAAGAACGCCGAACGGTTCCTCGCGCCGTTGCATTTGTCCCCGAGCACCGGCGAAGCAGAAGTTCTGAGTATGCCGCTCGGGGTGCTGTTCGGCGTTCAGCCTTGGAACTTCCCCTATTACCAACTGGCGAGGTTCGCGGCGCCGAACCTCATGGCAGGCAACGTCGTCATGGTGAAGCACGCCTCCTGCGTGCCTCGCTGCGCGGAGGCCTTCGAGAAGCTCTGGCTCGAAGCGGGGGCCCCCGTCGGGGCCTACACCAACCTTCGAATCTCCCACGAGCAGGTCAATCGCGTCATCGACGACCCTCGCATCAAAGGCGTTGCCCTCACGGGCAGTGTGGAAGCCGGCAGGTTGGTAGCCGGTCGAGCCGGGCAGAACCTCAAGAAGTCGACCATGGAGCTCGGCGGGAGCGATGCCTTCATCGTTCTCGAAGACGCCGATCTCGAAAAGACGATCGAGTGGGCGGTATGGGGGAAGATGAACAATACCGGACAATGCTGCGTCGCCGCCAAGCGGTTCATCGTCGTCGACGCATTGGCCGATCGCTTTCTGACCAAGCTCAAGGCTGCCCTGGACGCGCTGGTGCCGGGCGACCCGATGGACGAGAAGACCACGCTCGGCCCGCTCTCCACGGAGGATGCGCTTTTGAAGCTGGTCGACCAGGTGGAACGCGCGGTGAAGCACGGAGCGAAAGTAGTGGCGGGGGGCAAGAGACTCGCGCGCCCGGGTGCGTTCATGCAGGCGACCATCCTGACGAACATCGGCCCCGACAACCCAGCCTACCGGGAGGAGCTCTTCGGCCCCGTCGCGCTCTTCTTCCGCGTGAAGGACGAAGACGCCGCCGTGGCGCTCGCCAACGACTCCGACCTCGGCCTGGGCGGATGCGTCTTCACACGAGACGTGGCACGAGGCAAGCGCGTTGCAGTCCGCGTCGACACCGGGATGATGTTCGTCAACCATCCCACTTGGACGACTCCGGACCTTCCGTTCGGGGGCATCAAGAGCTCCGGCTACGGTCGTGAGCTCGCCAACGCCGGCATTCAAGAGTTCGTCAACAAGAAGCTCGTCCGGGTCGCGTCCATCGACGCACCGGCCTGACGAACCGTCACGTTCGAAGGGACCGACGTGACCACCATTGGCGAGGCGACCGGGCCGGCAGGAGTCGACTGCTCCGTGCCGTCCTGGTCGTCCTCGAGACGCCGAGGGACGAGCATGACGATCGAGACGATCCCGTACGCGGTGGAACTGAGGGACGGTCCCTTCGAGATACGGGCCTATGGTCGACGTATCGTAGCCGAGGCATCCGTCGACGGGGAACGCGACCGCGCCGCCAACGCCGGCTTTCGGCGACTTGCCGCCTACCTTTTCGGAGGAAACTCCCAGCGCCGGGATATTGCCATGACGTCGCCGGTGCTCCAGTCGCGAGTATCGAAGGCAACTCTGGAGAGCGGCGACCTCGCGCTCCCCGAGGCCTGGACCATCCGCTTCGCCCTGCCTCGGGACGCCACGTTGGGTGATCTACCCCAGCCGACCGACCCGACCGTCCGACTGATTCAGCTCGAACCGACGCGCGCAGCCGTGATTCGCTTCTCCGGGCTTACCGGGGAGAAGCGCGCCGACGAGAAGCTTGCGGAGCTAGACGCCTTCGTGACGAATCGCAAGCTCGGTCCGACAGGGCCCGCAATCTTGGCGCGCTACGACCCGCCGTGGACGCTTTGGTTCTCGAGAAGGAACGAGATCATGCGGGAGCTGGAAGAAACGGCGCTGGCCTCTCCTACGCTCAGCTGACGAGACGCGCCCAGGCAGCATCGAGATCTCAGCTCTCCGAACAGGTCACCTCGCCCTGGCACACCATTGTTCCCAAACAAGGTCGGGATCGAGGTCGGAGTAGCCGCGCGCCCGCGTGAGCGCGCGTGCCTCCTCGTGCTTCATCGTCATACAAACACCCGAACCGGCGATTTCCTCGACTCGGCTCCGGGACAGTGGACCACCGACCTCCTGTTCGGCCGCGGTCAACAGCACCGACAGCGCCGGGACGAACACGTAGGCGAGCTGCCGAGGAGGCGTGGGCTTCTTCGAGGGATGGGCGAGACGCCAGACGCCGAAGGGGTTGTGACACGCATGAGATGGCGAATAGGTCGCATCTGGCCACAAACGCAGCTCGCGTCGCGGGCTCTGGGGGTCCGGGGAGAACGTTTGACCCGAGATTAGAAGCGGATCCTCGGTGATGGAGTAGACCGCCAGGGCCGCGATCAGGCGATTGGCAGCAGCCAAGTCGAGTGTCTCGTCGAGCTCGACATAGGCATCGGGGAGCGAGAAGATGCGCATGCCGCAGCTTACGGTCGCGTTCTCTCCGCTGAGCGTCACGACCGAAGCGCGGTAGAGCGACGAGGGGTCGTCGCAGCCGACCCTTTCGATCCATTGCCAGATCGAGAACCCCAGCTTCGACTCCTCGATGCGTACGGCGAGGGCGCCGGATTCCGCCAAGGCTCGCACGAAGTGCACGACTTCCAGGCGGGCGCGATGCAAGTCCACCGGAAAGGAAAGCACAACCGCGCCTGGAACGGCATCGATCGCCCGCTGCTCCACGGGAGTGACTGTTCCGAACGAGAAGGCTTGGCCGAACGAGCCGTCCTTCGGATTGTCGACCCATTCCACCCCCACGACGAACGCTATCCCATCGCAACGGAGACAGGTTCCGTCCAAGACGACGCCGCGAGTCGCTAGACGGGTGCGCCACACGCCAAGGTCGGTCGGCGAGCCGGGCACGAAAAGGGTAAAGTGGATTCGCTCGGGTAGTTGCTGCATGGCCTAAATCAGCGAGCGAGATCCTCGATCACCGCATAGAAGTAGATGGAAATAAGCGAGCTCTCGCCGGGTTCTGGAATCGCCAAACACCAGACACCGGAGGAGCTCGCGATGGCGATGATAGATCGAATGAGCCGGGCGGAACGCCGAACGATCGCCCGACTTGGACGGAAAGAGCGGAAGGCGGAGACTGCGATGCGGTACTTCATCGTCGCCGCGCTCGGACGGGGCGATTCGAGCCCGTCGGTCGAGCGGATGTTCGAGGTCGCGCGGTCGACGGTGGTCGAGGTCGCGAAGCGGTTCCGCGCGGGTGGGCTCGCCGCGCTCAGGGATAGGCGCGAAGGGAACGGCGCCCGCAAGGTTGACGCGCGGTTCGAGCGCGCGCTCATTCGCCTGCTTCAGCAGAGCCCGGAGGACTTCGGTTGGTTTCGACCGACCTGGACGCGTGAGCTTCTTGTGAAGCAGCTCGTGGCCGAGGGCCTTCCGCAGGTTTCGGTGACCACATTGGGGCGCGCCCTCGCGCACGTGGGAGCTCGCCTCGGGACGCCGAAGCCGATCGTCTTGTGCCCGTGGCCGCGGGCCCGGAGAATCGAACGATTGGCCGAAATTCGTAGGGTCGAGGAGCGCGCGACGCCGTACGAACCTGTCCTCTACGTGGACGAGGTAGACATCCACCTCAACCCGAAGATCGGACGCGACTGGATGCTGCCCGGTACGCAGCGGCGACTCGTGACCCCCGGCACGAACCGGAAGTTCTACCTCGCCGGCGGGCTCGACGTGCTCACCGGCAAGCTCGTCACGACGGGCTTGGACAAGAAGAACAGCGACTTGTTCATCGCGTTCCTCAAGGTCGTGGATCGCCGCTACGAGAGGGCGCGCCGAATCCATCTCATCCTAGACAACTACAAGATCCACTCGTCGACCCGGACGACCGCAGCCCTCAGGGCATACGGAGACCGATTCGTCCTCCACTTCCTGCCTCCGTATTGCCCCGACGCGAACCGCATCGAGCGTGTCTGGCAAGACCTCCACGCGAACGTCACCCGCAACCACCGCTGCAGGACGCTCTTTGCTCTCCTTGCTCGAGCGCGTTGCTTCGTCGACGCCTACCAATGGAAGCGGACAGCCAACACCGTCAGCCACGAAATCATGCGAGCGGCATGACTTGTTCGAGAATCACGACCGTTGATTTAGGAAGGCAGAGTACCTTTTCGGACCATGGTGGACGAGTCCGAAATGTTCGACGAAGGCGCGTGCGAAACTCGCCCTCGATCGAAGAGCGGTGATTCGCCCGACTGAGTCAGCGGCCATGATCTTCGGTCAAGCCCGCTGATTGAGCCTGACTTGTCATCGGAGGACGCTGTCCTCCGACGCGACAGGTTCGCTTCGGGACCTCCCAGGAGCTCGGTTCGCGCGCCGCAAGCCCGATGGCTCCTGGTTTTGGGTCCAAACGTCCAAACCCAAAACGACCGCGTCGAGTGTACGAGAATCATGACCGCTGATTCAGGAATCGTGACCATAGCCATTGATGGTGCTGGACGCAGGACGCCGCGCACCGGGCTTCCGTATCGCCTCGAAGGCTCGTGCGAGACCGACCACGCCGTCCCCGATGCGACGCTCCGCCACGGCAGCGAAGCCCAGCAACAGCCCGGCCCGACCTGGAGGACGCGTGTAGAGGGCAGACAAGGCTTCGGCGGAGATACCTCTTCGGGAGAGAGAGGCGACCAATGCAATGTCGTCGATCGGCTCGACGAAACGCAACGCGAGATCGAGCCCGGCGGGAGCACCGACGACATCGATCGCGCCGCCGAGGGTCCGAGCGAGACCGTCGAGGAGGGCCTCGCGGCGTCCACCATAGAGCATGCGCATGCGCCGCAGGTGGCGGCCGAAGTGCCCCTCGAGGATGAAGTCGGCGAGCACCGCCTGCATGAACGCGGGAGCGTATCGATCCGAGATGGACTTGGCGTCCACGAATGCATCGAGAAGAGCGTCGGGCAACACAACGTACCCCAATCGAAGACCAGGAAAGAGCGTCTTGCTGAAGCTTCCCGCGTGCACCACGACCGAGTGCGCGTCGTCACCTTGGAGAGCGGGGACCGGCCTCCCCTCGTAGCGATACTCGCTGTCGTAGTCGTCCTCGAAGACCACCGCGCCCGCTTTGGCCGCCCAGGCGAGCAGCGCCATTCGTCGGGCGGGGGCGAGCACTACTCCCGAAGGGGCCTGGTGAGCCGGCGTTACGTACGCCAATCGAGCACGGCCATGACGCGCGATGCCCACGTCCACTCGCAGGCCCTCTTCGTCGACGGGAACCGGGACGACCCGGACGCCCCGAGCACGCAGGACGGCGTTCGCTCCCACGTAGCCCGGATCTTCCATCCAGGCCGTATCGCCCGGATCGAGCACGATTCGAGAGGTAATCTCCAGGGCCTGCTGCAAGCCCGAGACGATGACGACATGGTCCGAATCGGCGCGCACGCCTCGACTGAAGCGAAGGTGCTCCGCCACGGCTTCGCGCAGAGGCGCGTATCCGCGCGGATCGGAGTCGCGCAATAGCGCCATCTCACCGCGGCGAGCTCGCCGAGACGCGAGTTTTCCCCAAACGTCCTGAGGGAAAGCGTCCAGAGCGGGCACGTGAGCATGGAAGGCACGCAACGGCTGGGGAGTCCGAGGAAACGGTGAGCGTCCCGACCTCGAAGCCCAGCGAGAAAGGACGAGCTTTGCCGGCTCGCCGCCGACGGTCGTAGGCCCATCCGCCGAGCGCGCGGGGAAGGATTGGTCCGGGAGCTCGGAGCTCACCTCGGTTCCGGAACCTATTCGCGCGACGAGATATCCCTCGGAGAGGAGCTGCTCGAAGACGTTCACCACGGTGCCCCTCGCGACGCCGAGCTGGGCTGCAAGGTCTCGCGTCGACGGGAGACGCTCGCCTCCGCGGAGGCGCCCTTCCACCATCGCCCCGCGGAGCGCCGAATACAGCCGCGAATGAAGCGAGCCCTCGTTCGGCATCGGAAGGAGTGGCAGTTCGGCGAGCTTGGCGCGGCGCATAAAGTGGTCCACACGAATGCCACGAAAGTGGACCTGTCGACAAGTCCACCTTCGGCCTACTCGAGGGAGAGGAGAAGTGACCATGCAAGCCCGAATCGACTACCGTGAAGTTGCTCCCGATGCCCTACGCGCGCTGCTCGCCTTCCACGGCTACGTACGCAAGACCGGCTTCGACGACGCGTTCGTCGACCTACTCTACACGTACGTCTCGCTCCTCAACGGCTGCGCTCACTGCGTCGACATGCACGCAGGCGACGCCCGGAAGCGAGGAGAGACCGAGCAGCGTATCTATTCACTAACTGTTTGGAGGGAGTGTCCGTTCTACACGGGCCGAGAGCGTGCCGCCTTCGCCTACGCCGAGGCCGTGACTCGCATCGTGGACAAAGTGAGCGACGCGGTCTTCGCGGAGGTGCGCGAGCACTTCACCGACAAGGAGATCGTCGAGCTTACGATGGCCGTAGCCGACATCAACAGCTGGAACCGCATCGGAGTCGCCATGCGAATCCTCCCCGGTTCTGCCACGAAGGCCGGCACGTGAGCGAAGGAAGGGCGCGGGTCTTCCGAGGGTTGCACGCTGGCCCCGAGGTCCTCGTACTGCCGAACGCGTGGGACTGTGCCAGCGCGCGCCTGCTGGAGCGAGCGGGTGCCAAGGCGGTAGCGACGGCCAGCGCGGCGATTGCCTGGTCGCACGGCGTCGCGGATCGCCAGGCGGTGCCCCTCACTGCGCTCTTTTCGCACGTGAAGCGAATGACGACCGTCACCGCCGTTCCGCTCAGCGTCGACTTCGAGCGGGGCTACTCGGACGAACCTTCCGTCGTCGCCGAATACGTGGTCGAGCTCGCGAGGGCGGGCGTTGCGGGTGTGAACCTCGAGGACGGCGCGGGACCACCCGAGCTGCTCGTCGCGAAACTTCACGCCAGTCGGGAGGCTCTCGAGCGCGCACGGACCGACATCTTCCTCAATGCTCGGACCGACGTGATCCTACGGGAGTCGGGAGATGCCTACGAAGTCGCGCGGCGCGCAAGACGGTACGCGGAGGCCGGAGCCGACGGCATCTTCGTTCCGGGGCAGCTCTCGCTCTCCACAATCGCGACGATAGGCACCTCCCTGACGAGACCGCTCAATATATGGCCTCACCCCGCACTACCGGGCCTCGACGAGTTGGCCGACATGGGCGTACGTCGCGTCACGGTCGGCCCGCACTTGGCGCTCACCGCACTCTCGGCAATGCTCGTCGACGCGACCAAGACGTTGCGGGGTATCTGGTCCGTCCCCGCCGAAGGTGCTCTCGGCTATCGAGACATGGAGGGTCTGTTCGACTGAACCTGGAAGGCGACGAGTCCAGACGAGACGATGGAGAAGTAGGTGCAATGGTGGGGAGCACAGGACTCACGAAATCAATCGCAGAGGACGGCCGAGAGGACGCATTCGTCATCGTCCAGGCCCCCTACTAGCCAATCACTCTCCCCGTCTTCGACACAGACGAGGTATTCTACGGCCGCGCGAGCAGCTCGAGCACGTGACTCGGCCTCGGGGGAGCGATCGGCACGCAGGGCGTCGGCGCGTTCCAATGCCTCCTTCGCGAGCCGGGAGAGCCTGAGGACCTGCTCTTCGTCGATCGTCGGGACCCCTGCCGTGAGCATCTCCGACTGCCATTCGACCAGCGAGGCCGAGAGCTCCTCGGAGGAGCGACTCGATTTCAAGTAGCGAGCGAAGGTCTCGACCGCCTTCTCCGGCACTCGCTCGAGATACGCCCGGGAGGACTCCGGGAAGTCACCAAGACTCTCGTCCCCCGCTTCGGCTTCGCGCTTCACGAGCAAGTCGCCGACGAGGCGCGCACCGCACCGATTGGCCAACAGCCCCAAACGACCTCGGGCGATGGGTTCGCCGCTCGCGGTGGGCAGCGCGGCAACTGCGTCCGGAACGCGCACCTTCCCATCTGCAGCAAGGAGCCGTTCCAGGACTTGGAGCTGCGTCTTGGTGCGCGTCTCTCCCCAAACGGTCAGACCGAGACCTCCCCCTTGCGCCAAGCGAAAGCGTTCGTCTTGCCGAAGGATCGACCGGGCGAGCCGGATGTCCCAGCTCGCGAGAGGCGCTCCGAGACTTCCGAGGAACAGGCGAAGATCGGGAACACCGGCCCCCTCGTCACGCAGCTCCAGCCAACGTGCCACCTCCTCCTTCATTCGCGCGACAGTCGATTCCCCACCGGGCACGTCTCGGGGTGAAAGCCCGATCCGACCGTCCTCGAAAAGCACGAACGGCGCGCGTACTCGCGTCATGTTCCACGCGATGTCCGTTACGCCACGCCTCTCGCGCACACGCCTCGCGAGCTCTCGTTCGTCCAGCGGCCCCGAAGCGTCGAGCAACTCGCCCTCCATCACTTCGTCGACGTGCTCGCGCGACTCGGCGGGCGAGAGCGGAAGGGCCACCACGTTTCGCCCGAGATAGCGCACTTCCGACACTCCACGAAGAAGCGACCCGAGCGAGTGCGGATTCATCCACTCGGGCAGGTCGGCGATTGGTTCTAGATGGGAGAGGAGCTCGTTCGTCGTCCATTGGCGCATGTCGCCGTACTCGGACATCACGGCTGCCACCAACGGACCGATGCGTCTGCGCCAAACCGAAAAGTCCGGCACGAGGTCGGGAAGCGTCACGAGCCCTCGGTCCAACCAAACGACATCGTCGGGCCAATTCCCTCGGCCGCAGGCTGCGGACACCTCGGCTACCCGCGCCGGCCTACCGGCCTTACGAAGGTACGCGGTCACGGCGTCCACTTGTCGCTCGCCGTACCCGAGGACGCAATCGCCTTCGCGCCGACATCGATCACGCACGATCTCGTAGAGCGACAGCATCTCCGGCGAGGAAAGGCCCGCAGATTCACCCAATCGCCGAGGGAGTTCCGCGAGTGCTATCGGATAGTTCAGACCGCGAGCGACTCGATCGACTCGCTCGAGCTTCTCGGAGAAGTCCGAATGAGTCGCCCTGCCGAAATAGACGACGCCGTCGTGATCGAAGACGTGCCCTGCGCGCCCCTCGAGCAATACTTCGGTCAAGAAGCGGAACGCGTCGGCATCGTCCTCCGGTGACGCGAGCAACGGTGCACCGTCGACTTGGACGAGGTCGAGGCGCACGGCGAAGGTGGGGCACATGTCGAGCAACACTTCACCGAGCGCAGCCGTCCACACCAACTGCGTTCGCAGACCGGCAATCACGCTGAATTCCAGTTGGCGAACGCGCTCGCGCGAGACACCCAGGCTTTCGCCGAGCTCTTGGAGCGTGGGCGGAGGTCCGACGAGGCCCGCGCGCTGGGTGACGACCATACGCTCTCGCAGAGGCAACTTTGCGATTGCTGCCACAATCAAGCGCTTCCAATCGGTTGCGAGGACGATCCCCTGAGTCGACGTTGCCTCGCGCATCTTGAGAAGAGCAACGGTCGCGTCCTTCACGGTGCGCGGGCCGAGATTGGGGGCAGCGAACAGGTCGCGTTTCTTCACGGCGACCAGATCGCCCAGGGTGGACAGACTCCTCGATGCCGCGAAGGAGAGGAGTCTGGGCGGCAGGGGCGACGCGGACACGAGGCGCGTCTTCAGTTGTGCCGGAAGGAGGATGGCCAGGCCGTCCCAGCCGAGCGACGCCGGGTCGATGCTCACGGAGAGGGGAGTCTCGTCGAAGTCGTCGTCGTCCGAGACGTCGAGCATGCTCGCGTCCTCCCAACGCATACCAATCACGCGCTCGATCACCTCGCGCGTCTCGCGAATCGTAGAGCGCCCGAGATTCTTCTCGAGCAGGAGCGCGGAAGGATGACGCCGAGCCAGGTCGCCCACGGTGTGAAGGTCGAGGCGACGAGCAACGGTCGCCATGCGAGTCGGAAGAGGCAACGACTCGAGAGATTGCAGCATCACGTCCATGGGATCCTCCGCTCGAAGCACGCTCGGCTAGTGAACACTTTTTCCGCGTCTCGCGGCGTCGTCAATCCAAGAGCGAACCAGCTCGGGTCAGAGACGGTGGAATCGCCGGGATCCGGGGAGAGAAGGCGTTCATCAGGTCGGTCGCGCACATCGATGACTTCGGACCGTCGAGGTACTTCTCCGCGGCATCCTGCTTGATTTGGGAGCGCGCTCGCGCGAGAACGCAGGGGCGTTCGCGTCGGCGACGGCGCACGCTTTTTTCGGCTTCTTTCCTGCCACCGCTTGGTCCGAGGTACGATGATGACGACGAGCACGCCCCCTTCCCCGCGCATTTCTGTGCTTCGTGAGGTCCTGCCTCGCCTGCTGGGTACCCCCGGAGCACTTCCGGACGACTGGGACGTCCAGGCGACCACCTACGACCTGACCAGGTTCCACTCCGAAGCCATGTTCGCGGAGCGGTTCTACGCCGTGGCGGAAAAGATCCTGGCCGAGAAGGTCGAAGCACCGGAGCGCCTTCGGGAATTGCTCGCGACGTGCGGGCTTCCCTACGACTACGCGCGTCTCGGTCAACCCCTGTCGACGTTGTACGAGATGTTCGTCGAGGCCGAGACCGGCGTCGCACACGCCATCTCGTTCGCCTCCCGCACGAAGACGTTTCTCTCGGTCGTCGACTCCTCGAACGGACCGATACGCGTCTTCGCGTCCGGAGTATTGCCCATCTCCGACGGCTACAAGTCGCGCTTGCTGGCCCGCGGGGTCGAGGTCCACGAAAACCACCAGGGGGCGATTCCCGAGGGGCCTTCCGATGGCAAGGCACTCACGGTGTTCGTAACGGACGGCCCACTGACTCCCGGCCTCACGAGGGCGATGGCCGACGCCGTCTGTTTCTCGACCTTCGAGGGCGGAATGCTCCTTTTGCTTTCTCCGCGAGTCGAAGCGAACGCCATTCGTGTCCTACGAAAGCGCACGGCTGGGGCTCTGCTCGCGTCGAGCGCGTTGGTCGAGTTGCGTCGTGCCGTGGGGCTTTCCCTGCCCGAGAGGTCGACCACGACGCCCGAGGATTGCAACGTGCTGCTCCGTGAGCTCTTCCCGCAGGTCCGGGACGCGCTCTACTTCTGCACCGGTCTCGCGGCCGAGGCCGCCGTATTCGAGGCTGTCGCCGAAGAGCTCGGTGCGAGCGTCTCCGGCAACGAATCTCCGGTCACGATCTTCTACGCCCAAAATGGCTATGGCGGGACGTGTCAACTCTTGGGCGACATTCTGCCGAAGGGCGGTCGCATCCGGCCGGCGCCGCTGCCCGTCCTCGAGCGAGATGCCTCGGGTCGTATGGTCACGTTGATCGAGCGAGTAATCGCCGAGCTCCCCACGCTTGCCGGCAAGCCTGCCTGCCTGTTCCTCGAGATGCCTACCAATCCCGAGTTGCAGTTGCACGACTTCCCTACGCTCATGACGGCACTTCACGCCTACCGCGAGAAGCACGGTGCAACCATTCCGGTGCTCGTGGACACGACGTTGGCGCCCCTCTATCCGCTCTTTGGGCAATCGTTCACCAAAGACTGGCCGTTCTTGTGTGTGAAGAGCGGATCGAAGTACTTCACACGCGGCAAGGCCACGTTGGGCGTCGCCTTCACTGCGGAAGAACCGATGGCATCGTCGATCATGCGACGCGCACGGACCTACGGGGAGGACATGGACACCTTCGCTCGTCCGATGCAGCTCTCCGCGGCATTGGGTGGTCTCGGAGGACTCAGGCCTCGGCTGGAGCGTGTCGCGCAGAGGACTCGGGAGCTTGCCTTGCGTATCGAGCGGGAGCTCGAGGCTCGCGGCAAAGACGTGACGCTCTACCACGTGAGCGAAGAAGGCATGGCACAAGGACTCGCGACGGGCCTCTTGTCTTTCTACTTGCCGCCTGCACCGACCAGTGCGCCGGACCTCGTGGACGAGTTCGTGGAGTACCTGCTCACCCATGGTCCTAGGCTGGTGAAGAACCGCGTCAGCTACGGACAGTACGCGGGCGACGGTCGCGACGACTACGTGTACGTGATCAACCCGCAGGAGTCGACCCAGGGCGCGCTATCGGCAGCGACGAAGGCCGCCCAAAAGAAGGACAATGTCCAGATTTGCCGCATCTCGGTTTCCGAGGGGGCGGACCTCGACGCGCTGGTCGGCGTCATGGGTCGCTTCTTCGACGTGAAGTACGGGGCAAAGCGCTGAGGAAGGGACGCCGGGTGGAGTGCGACCGGCGTTGCTGCCGAGCCGCGCTCCTCGACCGACGTTTGCCGAGCCGCGCTCCTCGACCGACGTTTGCCTGTCCCTCGACCGAGACCCGCGATATCTCGCGCGTTCGTGCAAGCGCCACGTCGACCCGCAGCGCCACGTCGACCGACGTTGAACGCCCCGACCGACGTTGAACGCCCCGACCGACGTTGAACGCCCCACGGGGTGCGGCGTCCCGGGACAGCCCGAATTCGTCCCCGGACACCCAAGAGGTCACGAATCGTCGTGATTTCGGCGCTACGGGCCAGGCACGAGATTTGAAGAATCTCTGACATCATGAGCGCGCCGAGATGCATCAAGCCCGAGACGACTTGGTTCCTGACCCGACGAACGACCAACGGACTGCACCTCCTTCGTCCCGACTTGGACCGGACGCTCCAGACGCTCTACTTGTACATCACGGCCGTCCTGTGCAGCGAGCTCGGCATCATGCTTCATGCCGTCCAGATGCTATCGAATCACTTCCACGAAGTCGTGACGGACACTCGCGGAGTACTGCCGGAGTTCCTCCAACAAAGAAACAGGCTGTTCGCGCTCGGCATCCAGGTTCACCGAAACTGGAGAGAGCCGGTCTTTTCGCGAACGACGCCGAGCTGCATCGAGCTCCCGACCAAGGAGGCCATTCTCGACAAGATTGGCTACACGCTCGCCAACTGCGTTGCTGCAGGACTCGCCTCCAGCCCCGGAGAGTGGCCTGGTGTGACGGTCACTGCGGACGACATAGGCGAGACCGTCATCGAGGTAACGCGACCGAACTTCTTCTTCGATCCGAAGAACCCACGATGGCCCCGAACGGCGAAGCTTGCCATCACCGTACCTCCCGCCATCGCGGCGGCGTACGACACCCTTGCCCTCGCGCGCTCGGTCATTCGGAATGCAATCCAACATGCGGTTCGGTCAGCACGCGAAGAAGCTGAAAAGCAAGGCTTCTTTGTCCGCGCTCCGTCCAAGGTGTGCGAATCGGACGTCTTCGCTCGAACGAAGACACCTACTGCGGGCGGCGGCGGCCGAACATTCGCGTCGATAGGGGACAAGGCGACGGCAGCCCGAGCCATCGCCGAACGAAGAGCCTTCCGCCAGTCGTATCGCTCCGCGTTGGAGCGCGTTCGCGAAGGTCTAGCCCCGGTGGTGTTCCCGTTCGGCACGTGGAGGTACTGCCGAGAGCTTCACTTTCCGATGCGCGTCGCCGCTTGATGGTACGCCTGGCGACGCGCATCGGCCGAAGCTGAGAACGTGCACGGAAGCGACGCCAGCTCGAGACCATCCCGTGTCGTGGGGCGCGTATCAGCGCGGTCGCACCCAATAACGCACCGCGCCAAAGAACTCGACTCCGCATCGTCGGGCCGCTGGACGTTTTTTTCGAAGCGAAGCGGCGAGAGCCGACGCCGGCGCGGCAAGAGCGTCTTTTTCCAAGGAAAAGAGAGGCCCGTAGCCCCCTCGCCCCAAAGTTGCTATCCGGAAGCTCCACTTGCGCTTGAGTTCCCGATGAGCGACCCCCAAGACGCCACCAAAAAAGAAGCCGCCACGCCTGAGTCTCCCCTCGACGAAGCGCGAGCGGAAGCTGTCTCTTCACCTTCGCAGGGCGGAGATTCACAAACGAAACCTGGCGTTAACGCGCCAGCTGGAGCCGGAGGCGACGAGCCCTTCAGCCTAGGATCCGAGAGCGATGCCTCGAAGGAGGAGCCTTCCGCGGCTGCGCTGAGCGCGACCGACGTTGCCGCTGCGGAAACCTCGGGCGCAACCGACGTTCCCGACGTTGCCCCGGAAACCTCGAGCGCGACCGACGTTGCCCCGGAAACCTCGAGCGCGACCGACGTTGCCCCGGAAACCTCGAGCGCGACCGACGTTGCCCCGAAGAAGCAGGTCGATCCCGAGACGCCGAAGGGCAATCCCCTCCGCCTCCGGGCCCTTTCGTCTCTTCTGACCGGTGTTCTCGGACTCTTCTTCCTGATGGCGAAGAACGCCCAGTGGCGACTCGGCGTCCCTCTCGGTGTCCTTTTCGCCGTGGTCGCAGCCTTCGGCGCCATGGACCTCCTCGGCACGTTCGATGATGCAGAAGAGCGCGTCGTCCACCGCACGGACCTCGGGAAGATTGCGCTCCCCCTGGGAGCGACCGTCGGCTCGTTCGTTCTCTTTGCCGTCTCGCTTTGGGCAGCTCAGGCCAACACGTTCGGCACCCAGTGGGGCTGGGGCATCGTCGTCACCGTGGTTTTCGTGGCTTTCGTGGCTTCGCTGTTCCGGCTGGGCGTCACGGTCGGTCCGTTCGCGAAGGATGAGTTGGGAGAGGAGCGTCCGCTCCACAAACGCCACGGCTTCTGGGTCGTGCTCGTAGGCGCGCTTCTCTACTTCCCTGCGATGGGAGTGTTCTCACTGTGGGATCCATGGGAGACTCACTACGGCGAGGTTGCTCGCGAAATCCTTGCTCGCGACGACTGGATCTCCCTCTGGTGGGCACAGGACGGCTGGTTCTGGTCGAAGCCCATCTTGAACTTCTGGATTCAGTCGTTGTCGATGGCGAGCCTCGGTACGCACTACCAGCCCGACCAGATGATGATGAACGGCGTTGCCCACCCCGAGTGGGTCGTACGCACACCGAACGTTCTCATGACAATCCTCGCGCAGTACGCCATCTACAAGGGCGTCGCGAAAGTTTTCGGGCGTCGTGCAGGCCTGCTCGGAGGGTTGGCCCTCGCCACCATGCCGGACTGGTTCTTCCTGGCGCATCAAACCATGACGGACATGCCGTTCGTCTCGGCCATGACGGCGGCGATGGGTATGCTGCTGCTCGGCCTCAACACGTCGGAAGAAGCTCGCGCTCGGCTCTACGAGGTCGAGGCGTTCGGACGGAAAGTACGTTTTTCCGGTTTTCACCTGGTGTTCGGCGTCATCCTGCTGTGCGCGATTCCGCAGGTCGTGTACCTCCTGACGCGTAACGTCGAGCTCGTGCTCTACGGGTCGGGCCCGAAGGGCTTCCGTTTCCACTACGACGAGTTCAAGGGTGGCTCCGGCGGCAACTGCGGTTTGCCTGGCAACGAAGCCTGTCATGCCGCGACTCCAGCCAGCATCCCCCGTGGTATTCCGGCGATTCCGAGCACCAAAGGGCAGGCCATTGCCCGCTATTTCGGTGGCCTCGAGCCTTCCGTTCAGGGGCTGGTCTGGACGGCCATGATCTCCGGCCTTCTTTACCTGAACTGGGGAGAGCGCCGTACCCGTCGCCTCTTTTACATCGGCGCATGGTTCTTCGCCGCGATCGCCACCATGGGCAAAGGCCCGGCCGGCTTCATCCTCCCCGGCGTATGTGCGTTCGCGTACGTCGCCACGAAGAAGCGCTGGAGCGAGCTCACGAAGCTTGAGCTCTGGAGCGGCCTCCTCGTGATCGCCACCGTCGCGGCACCGTGGTTCGTCGCCATGTACATCCGCCACGGCTCGCCGTTCACCGATCGTCTCTTCTTCCACGACATGTTCAACCGAGCGTTCTCGCACGTGCACGACACGAACGAAGGCGACGACACCTCGGTGCGCTTCTACCTTTGGCAGCTCGGCTACGCACTCTTCCCCTGGACGGGTCTCGTGCCGCTCGGGCTCGCCTACTGGCTCCGCCGCAGCGACTCCGCTGACGAAGGACGAGGCGACGCATCGGTCTTCCTGGTCATGTGGTTCGTCTTCGCTTTCGCCCTCTTCACGTTCATGGGCACGAAGTTCCACCACTACATCTTCCCGGCCGTGCCCCCCGCCGCCATGCTCGTCGGTGTGGTGTTGGACGATGCGCTGAAGCGCACGGGAACATTCCAGAAGGATCGCGTCATCCCCTACGGCGCGGGTCTTCTCGTTGGAGTCACCTTGCTCGTCTACGGAGTGGCTCGCCACTTTCCGGGCTCGGTCTTCGGAACGAAACTCGGTCCACAGCAGAACGAGCTCCTCGAGTCGGCTGCCTGGGTCGGTCGAGCCGCAGTCGCGGCTGGTGTT
The DNA here is from genome assembly GCA_965225775.1 of Polyangiaceae bacterium. GTDB lineage: Bacteria > Myxococcota_A > Polyangia > Polyangiales > Polyangiaceae > JAAFHV01. The sequence goes on from OZ245328.1 coordinate 2,907,075, forward strand.
CTGGTGGTGGGAGCGACGATCGCGTTCTTCCACCGTGCCTCGTCCGAGTCCGAGAGCTCCGTGCTCGGCGAAGTGAAGCGCGTCGAGAAGAGCCCGTACCGCGGTGGACTCACCTCGGCGGCGGAAGACGAGGAAACCAGTCGTGCACCACACGAGGCCCTCATGATCGCCGGAGCGGCGGTCGCCGGGGCGATGCTCCTGGTGCTCGTTGGCCGCGACCTCGGGACCAAGCCGCTGGGCTCCGACCAGCCGGGAGCGATCCGCCTCCTCCAACTGTTTACGTACAACTACCGTCGCGCCTGGCCGGAGAACCTCGACTTCGGAGCCGTTCTGAAGGGCTTCTCGATGGTCGCTATCGCGGTGTTGCTGCTCTTCGCGGTCAAGCGGCTTCGCGGACACGCGATCGCTCTGTTCGCCGCGTTGGCGTTCGTTTTCGCCCTCTGGGGCGAGGATGTCTACATGGTGAAGACGGCACCGCACTGGGGTCAGCACGAGGTCATCGAGGCCTACTATCGCGGACGGGCCAAGCCTGAGGAGCCGCTGGTCGCCTACCAAATGAACTGGAAGGGCGAGAACTTCTACACCTCGAACCGGATCCCCGCATTCGTCTCGTCCGGCGCGCCGTTCACGAAGTGGATCAAGGATCAGCGAGAGAAAGGCGTGACCACGATGTTCTTCGTCACCGAACACGGACGAACCGGCGGCCTGCGCAGCGAGGTAGGCGCGGCGAAGTTCACCGAGGTGACCGACAAGAACGTGTGCAACAAGTTCGTGTTGATCAAGGCGGAGTTCTGATTCGAGAGCGAAGAACCGAAGGATATTCGAACACCTAGCGCCAACGTCGGTCGCGCCAGGTCCTCGTCGCTCGAGTCAGCCCCTCGATCGAACGAGCCACGTTCCAAAACGAGGCTCGCTCGCGCCGCCCGGACCTCCGGGGTCAACGTCGGTCGGCCAGCCGCTCCCCCGGGGTCAACGTCGGTCGGCCGGCCGCTCCCGGGATCGCTCTCTCGCTGGTTGCCAACGTCGGTCGGCCGGTTCCGCTCGTCGGCCGGCCGCTCCCGGCATCGCTTTGTCGCCAACATCGGCCGGTTCCGGCACCGCGGTGTCCCCCCGTTGTGGCAACGTCGGTCGACCGACCGTCTCGGTCGACCGACCGTCAACGTCGGTCAACCGACCGTCGGTTCGTCGCCCCACGTCGAGGCGCTTCGCCACGGGTCGTGCGATGCCCATTGCGAATTCGTCCCCCGGGTGACAGAATGAATGAGGATTCATTCTTGACGCGTGCGCTCGACGGCTCCACTGTCTTCGGCGCTACGCCCGAAGCCGCGTGCGCCGCTCCGAGCCCGTTGCTCGCCTCGAACCGCCCGCCCCTTCGTCCCTCTCCCCCCGCTCTCCCAGTCCTAAGGAGCCGACCGTGTCGAAGCCCGTTCAAGCCATCAATCGCTACAAGGCCGACCTCCGCGAAATCTCGTTCCTCCTCTTCGAGCAGTTCAAGCTGAACGAGTTGCTCGGCAAAGGACCGTTCGAGGCGTGGGGGGAAGAGGAAGTGCGCTCGTCCATCAACGAGGGCTACCGCTTCGTGAAAGAGGTCCTCGGACCGCTCAACGTCGTCGGTGACATGGAAGGCTGCCGCATCGAGAACGGCCGAGTGAAGACCCCGAAGGGCTTCAAAGACGCGTGGGACAAGCTCTACGCCGCCGGATGGAAGTCCATGAGCGTGCCTGCGGAGTTCGGCGGCGCTGGCGCCCCCTTCAGCGTGCAGATCATCCTCGAAGAGTTCATGTCGGGCGCGAACGCCGCCTTCAACATGTACCCCGGACTCGCGTACGGCGCCGGTGAGGTCATCGCTCACTTCGGCACGCCCGAGCAGAAGAAGGTCTACGTCGAGCGTATGTTCGGCGGCAAGTGGGGCGGCACCATGTGCCTCACCGAGCCTCACGCGGGAAGCGATGTCGGCTCGGCCAAGACCACGGCCACCAAAAATGCGGACGGCAGCTACAACATCAAGGGAACGAAGATCTACATCTCCGGCGGCGATCACGACCTCGCCGAGAACGTGGTGCACCTCGTTCTCGCCCGCGTCGAAGGCGCGCCCGCCGGAACGAAGGGACTCACGCTCTTCATCGTTCCCCGCGTCCGCCACGACGACAACGGCGTCCTCGACAAGGAGAACGACGTTCAGGTCGCCGCCCTCGAACACAAGATGGGCATCAACGGCTCGGCTACCTGCATCTTGAACTTCGGCGACAACGACGCCTGCATCGGCTGGCCCGTCGGCGGCGAGGCGAAGATCAACCAGGGTATGCCGCAGATGTTCGTCATGATGAACGCGGCCCGTATCTCGGTCGGCGTGCAGGGCGTGGCCGTCGCTTCCGCGGCGTATCTGAATGCGCTCGAGTACGCGAAGGACCGCAAGCAGGGCGCCAGCATGACCCACTGGAAAGACCCCACGGCGCCCCGCGTCTCCATCATCGAGCACGCGGACGTTCGCCGCATGCTCCTCGACATGAAGTCGCGCGTAGAGGGCCTCCGCGCTCTCGCCGTCAAGCTCACCCACCACCAGGACCAGGTCACGGTCTTCAAGGGAGTGGACGACGCGAAGGCCGCCTACCATCAGGGTCAGGTCGACCTCCTCGTTCCGTTGATGAAGGCCTACGGCTCCGATCAAGGATTCCGGGTCTGCGAAACCGCCATCCAGACGTACGGCGGCGCAGGCTACACGCGCGACTACCCGGTCGAGCAATACTGCCGTGACGCGAAAATCTTCAGCATCTACGAGGGTACGAACCACATCCAGGCCATGGACCTCGTCGGACGGAAGCTCGGCCAGGCCGGCGGACAGAACTTCCAAGCCTTCATGGGCGACGTTCAGAAGTTCGTGGCGGCCAACGCGTCTCACCCGGTGCTCGGCGCCGACGTGAAGCGCCTCGGCACCGCGGCTGAAGCCGTGAGTGGCTCGGCGATGCGACTCCTCATGTGGTTCCAGTCGGGCAACGTCGCCATGGTGCCGCTCGCCGCCAACCGCTTCCTAGAAATGATGAGCGAGCTCACCGTCGGGTGGCTGCTCCTCGATGCGGCCGTCATCGCCGAAGAAGCGGCCAAAAAGGTCGAAGCGGGACACCCTGACGTGGCCTTCTATGCAGGCAAAACGCAGGCCGCACTCTTCTTCGCTCGCAACGTCCTTCCGGGCGTCGCCTTCAAGGCCGAGCTGCTCGGCCTCGAGGACAAGTCGGCGGTCGACATCCCGGATGCGGGTTTCGCCTCGGTCTGAACCACGAAAAGGTTGACCCCTCTCGGAGCCGCCGGTCCTCGCCGTGCGGCTCCGAGCCGTTTCGAGCTCGCTATCGCCAGGGCTAGGTCAACGTCGGTCGCCCCTCCGCCTCAACGTCGGTCGCCACAACCCCGCGAAATCCCACGGGCCAAGCCGGCCCAATGCTCTACTCTCTTCCCGTGAGGACCACGCCCCCGCTCCCCCGTCCCGCCCGTCCCGCCCTCCTCGCCCTGCTCGCAGCCCTCTCGGCCACGACAGCCTGCAAGGAGAACAAGATGGCCAAAATCGAGGCTGTCCGCGACGGCGCCCTGATAAGCCCGACCGCCATCGGCTCGGGCACCATGGAGCTTGCATCCTGCAAGGACCCCGATCCTGCCAAAGGCGCCGAGGCCGAATGCCTCGCCACGCTCGCCGGCGCCCTCGGCTCGAAGTCCGGCTTCCGCGCCGCTCCCGCCGACCAAGCCAGCGCCGCCACCGTCGCCGTCCTCGTCGGACGCGACAGCCTCGGCTACGCCGTCCCCCGCGCCGATGCCTGGCTCGATCTCATGAAGAGTGGCAAAGGCCCGGGCGTCGACGCGCTGCGCCTCGCAGTCGTCGGACGCATGGCCCTCGAAGCCGCGACGGTCGGCCAGAAGACCGAAGACGAAGCCGTCGCGCGAAAGATGATGGCCTCGGTCGCACGCGCCATCCCCGGCGCCTGCCCGACCTACGCATTGCTCGGAGCAGGCAAGGACAACGACAGCCTCGCCCCCGAGCTCCGCTCCGAGCACTCGGCGTGCGTCCAGAAGCATCTCTCCTTCCGAGACGGCCCCGGCTCTCGCTACGGCTCCGGCGTCTTCCGTTCCGCCGAAGGCGCGATGGCTCTCTGGCGCGAGACCGAGCGCGCCATCCGACTCGGTCTCGACCGCACCGAGGGGAAGGTCCACGACAAGCTCGTCCAAGACCTCGCCATGGTCGAAGCTGCCACCCTCAAGATCGGCCTCAAGCGCGATCCGTCCACCATCGCCGCCGACACCATGGAGCGCCTCGGCGAAGCCCACGCCGAAGCGGGTGTCCCCATCTGGAAGCCCAAGGACGCGGGCGCGAAAGACGCCACCTCGGACTGACGCTCGGCCGCAAAAATCAGCCCAACCGTTCTATTTTACACAATTAGATTGCGAACAATCTATTCGAGCTTAAGGTAGTCCGTGTGAAACGGGTACCGCGCCTCGACGACCAGCTCTGCTTCGCCCTGTACCGCGCGCTCGCGCGCATGCAGAAGGCGTACGGACCGGCCCTCGAGCCCCTCGGTGTCACCTACCCGCAATACCTGGTGCTGCTCGCGCTCTGGGAAGAAGACGGCGTCTCGCTCGGCCATCTCGGCGAGAAGCTCGGCCTCGACTCGGGCACGCTCACCCCTCTCTTGAAGCGCATGGAGACCCTCGGGCTTCTCACCCGCGCTCGCGCCCTCGAAGACGAGCGACGCCTGGTCGTCACGCTCACGCCTCACGGACGCAAGCTCGAGAAGAAAGCCGAAGACGTCATGCGCGACATCATGTGCGCCTTCGATCTCACCCCTGCGAAGGCCATCGCCCTTCGTGACCACGTAAACCAAGTCCTCCTGTCCGACCGAAAGGAATCTTCCAAATGAGCGCTCTCTACACCGCGACCGCGACCGCCCACGGAGGCCGTGAAGGCCGCGCCACCTCGGACGACGGCATTCTCGACGTCTCCCTCGCCATGCCGAAGAGCCTCGGCGGCCCCGGCGGCAACGGCACGAACCCCGAGCAGCTCTTCGCGGCCGGCTACGCCGCGTGCTTCGAGAGCGCGCTGCGCCTCGTCGCGCGACTCAAGAAGGCCCCTCTCACCGACGCGCACATCACCGCGAAGGTCGGCCTCCACAAGACCGAAGCCGGGGCCTTCAAGCTCTCGGTCGACCTCGTCGGCAAGATCGAGGGCCTCTCCCCCGAAGACGCGAAGGCTCTCATGGAAGCGGCGCACCAGGTTTGCCCGTACTCCAACGCCACGCGCGGCAACATCGACGTCACTCTCGCGCTCGCCTGACCGGCGGCGAGCACGGACCGACCACGGGGAACGACTGCCTTTTCCCCCGCGAGGACCGACGCTCGAAAGCCTTTGGAACGCACGCCGCACGGAGCTATGTCTCGTTCCGTGCGGCGCGCTTTTTCGAACGTCCCGTCTCTTCGCTCGGCTCGCTTGCTCGCGTCGCTCCTCGCGTGTCTCGGCCTCGCCTCGTGCGGCGGCGTCACGAACGACGCAGAATCGACGCCCCCGGACAGCGAGAGCGTCTCGGAAGAAGAGCTCGTCAGCTTTCACGGCATCGAGGCCCGCGCGGTCGATCGCTCGCTCCCCGAGGTCGACACCATCGGCTACGACGTCGAGCTCGCCTTCCTCGGTGACGTCCCGCGCGAGCTCGGTGGTCGCACCGTGCAGACGCCGGTGTTCTCGGCCAGCGTCACCGTCACCTACGTCGCGACGAGCGCGCTCTCGTCCCTCGTGATCGACTTCAAAAAGCCTCGTCTCGCCAAGGTCACCTCGGCGGGCAAACCGCTCGCGTTCACCGCCCAAGACGACGAACACGTACGCATCGCGCTCGGCAAGACCGTGCGTGCGGGCACCGGCTTCAAGCTCACGTACACCTACGAGATTCTCCCGAAGGAGATCGACGCCCGCGAAACCGAAGACGGCGGGCTCGTGCTCACGCCTCGCTCGGTCTATTCGGCGAGTTGGCCTCGCAAAGGACGCTTCTGGCTGCCTCTCCGCGACGCCCCTCGTGATGGCGCCATGTTCGCGGCCAAGCTCACCTTCCCCGCCGACTACATGGTGGTCTCGAACGGCGTCGAGAAGGGAACCACGTCGGGAAGCGCCGGCACGAAGACATGGTCTTTCGAGCTTCTCACCCCAATTCCCACCTACGCGTTCTTCATCGGAGCCTCGAAGGACTGGGTTCGCAAAGACGCGCGTTCTTCCAGTGGCGTGCCCGTCCCCTCGTGGGTGACCCCCGCCAACGAAACGAAGCGAGACCTCGTCCTCGCTCCGGCGATCCGCGCCATCGACTTCCTCGAGAGCACCTACGGAGCCTTCCCTTTCCCTCGCGCGGGCTTCGTCGAGGCCCCTACCACGTGGGGCGGCGGAGGGATGGAGCACGCCACGGTGGTGGCCATCGACCCTGCCGACCTCCGCGGTCCCGTCGACGAAGCGCAGCACACCGCCATCCACGAGCTCTGCCACCACTACTCCGGCGACGGTGTCCGCATCGACTCCTGGGCCGACTTCTGGCTGAGCGAAGGCTTCACCGAGTACCTCACCCATCGCGCCATGGAGGCCGTGCTCGGCAAAGAGGTCGCCGACGCACGCTGGACGGGGACCATCGCCGACGCACGCAGGTCCGCGGGCCTTCATCCTCTGAGGCCCCGCCCAGCCGCCGGCAAAGACGACATCGACGTCCGCGAGATCTTCGACGGCGTGGTTTACGTGAAGGGTGCATGGGTTCTCCGCACCCTCGAGAAGACGGTCGGACGAGCGCGCTTCGACGCATTCTTGAAGGGCTGGTTCTCGCGCCACATGGCCGGTCACGTGACCACCGAAGACCTGCGCCGAGAGCTCGAGTCCGAGCTCGGAACGAGCTTCACCAAGCTGTTCGACGACGCGGTCTACGGTACGGCGCTGCCCGAATAAGGCATCCGCGACGGCCCCGCCTGCCGCTCGCAGCGCAACTTTCGCCCACGAGCGAACATTCGCCCTGGATCACGGTTTTTTGTCGCAGCCTTTTCGTGAAAGGAGCCTGCTCCGTGACCTGCGAAGGTACAGAACGAGCGGAGGAGGATGCCCATGCGAAGCTCGATTCGTCTCGCGCCGTCGGCGAGGCTCGTGACGGCGGTCACCACCGCTCTCGCGACCGCCCTGGCCGCGTGCGGAGTGGAAACGTCGGACCCCAACTTGTTCGCGCCATACCCGACGCGCGACTCGGGCACCACGAGCGGAGGTGACTCGGGCACCACCAACCCCGGTACCGACTCGGGCACCAGCAACCCCGGCACCGACTCGGGCGCTCCCGCCACCGACTCGGGCACCCCCGGCACCGACTCGGGCACTCCCGCCGCGGACAACGCGTTCACCGGCGCTCCTGCGTACGTGGCCACCACGGGCAGAAACGCGCGCAAGAACGCCCACGGTGGCAACGGCAATCCGGCCAAGCTCGCTTGTCTCACCTGCCACAAGGCCGGCGGCAGTGGTCCCACCTGGTTCGCGGGCGGAACCGTCTACGCCGACGCTGCAGGCACCACGCCGGTCGCACAAGCCGAGGTCCGCATCCGCGACGCCGCGGGCAAGGCTGCGTCGACGTACACCGACGCGGACGGCAACTTCTACTTCACGCCCGCGCAAGCCACGGGTCTCGCCTTCCCGCTCCAGGTGGGTGCGCGCACCGGCGCGGTGGTCCGCACGATGAGCGCGAAAATCACCATGGGCGATTGTTCGGCCTCGGCCTGCCACCAGACCGGCGCCGCGGGATTCGTCCACGTTCCCTGACCATCGCACCGCGCGACCCGAACATGCCCGCCGACGACCGAGGTCACGGCGGGCATTCTTCGTTTCGACGACGATGGTTGCGTCGAGCAGGCTCCTCAGGGAAGCGCTTGGCAGACGCGATTGACGAAGTCGCACAAGGGACGCGCTGTCGGACAATCGTCGGTGCTCAGGCATTCGGTGCAGACGCCGGCAAAGGTATCGCAACGAGCTCCCGAACAATCGCTGTCGCGCAAGCACTCCACGCAGCGTCCGGTCTTGAGCTCGCACGTCCGGCGGGTGCCCGTTCGGCAGTGCTCGTTCTCGAAGCACTGTACGCAGCGCAGAGCCACCTCGTTGCAGCGAAACCCCGTCGGGCACTTTTCCTGACCGTCTCGGCAAGACGTGATGCACGAACGAGTGGGCGCATCGCACGTGGCAGGCGAGGTACAGTCGAGACTGCCCTCGCAGGCCACGCAACGATGGAGGACTGGATCACAATGAGGCGCAGTGGCGCCGCACTGCGCGTCTTGGTCGCACTCCACGCACGTGCCGGTCGGCTTGTCGCAATGAAGGGAAGCCAGCCGGCAGTCGGACTCGGTCTCGCACTTCCCCGGGCCAAGCACACCGCGCCCGTCGACGGCGCCGTCGGTCGAGGCGTCGACCGGAGGCTCGTCGAAACGAAACTCGCCGTTGCACCCCGATGCCGCGGCAAACACGCCCACGAACGAAGCGACCAGCAAGACACGTCGAGCGAGCATGTCTGCCGACCTGCGTCCTCCCGCGAGCTTCCCGGCTCCCACGCTCACGACTTGCCCTTCACGGCGAAGCGACGAGGCTCTCGGCGAGGGCTTTGGCGAAGCCATTGGGGTACCGCGCGAGGTAGTCGCGCGCCGCGGCCTTCGCACGGGGTGATCCCTGCTTGGCAAGCAGTCTCAGGCGCTCGGTAGAGGCCGACTCGGCGAGGGGGCTTTGCGGGTAGCGTTGGAGCAGCTTATCGAAGGTCGCCACTGCTGCACCATCGTTGCCCGCCGCCTTGTCCGCCAACGCATTCTTGAAGAGCGCGTTCTGCTCGGCGAGCGAAGAGGCAGGCCCGGCAGGAGCAGGCGAGGCCGGCGCCATCGCCACCGAGGCGACGGCACCCGAGGGCTGACCTTGGTGAGCCGGCGGGGTCGCACTCGGAATGCTCGACTTGGACGGACTCGTCTCGACGCGAGCGAGATTGTCCTTCGGCTTCGAGGCCTCGGTCGTTTCGCAGCGCGGCCAGGAATCTCCCGCGCGCAGGGTGACTTCGCCGCTCGTCCCACGCACGACGACGACGCCCTCTTGGACGGCAACGCGTGTGCTCGTGCCGTTCTCGCACGAGGCAGGACGCGCAACGGTGACGGTGAAGCGTGTGCCGCGAACCTCGACCTCGGCATCCGACGTACGCACCAAAAAGCGCTTTCCTTGCGGCAACTTGGCCACATGCGCGGAAACCGAGCCACGCTCGAGCTTGAACGCCTGCGTGCTGCCGGTCTCGGCGACCTCGAGCGTCCCCTTCTCGGAGAGATCGAGCTCGGTGCCCGTCGCGAACGCGAGGTGCACGGTACCTCCCGCGCTCGCCAGCACACGCGACCCCTGCCCGAGCGATACGTCGTTGCCGAAGGCTCCCTTCGAGCCGTCGGCGCGCTGGATCTCTCCGCCGTTCCCCCGTTCCTTCAGCGAAACCTGGTTCTCGGTTCCGGATGCCGTGCCCGTGCCCGCGCCCGCAGCAGGATGTAGTCCGCGCGTTGCGACGTACCCCCCACCTACGAGAAGCACCGCTGCCGCAGCCGCCAGCGCCACCGCACGACGCAGCCGCGCCGCGCGCATGGCCGCACGACGCGCTTGAAGAGCACGCGCGATGGCCTCGATCGCCTGCGCGCGTGAAGCCTCGCTCGGGCCCTCGACGGCCGCGTCCTCCGAGGCCTGGACACGCGCACGAATGAGCGCCGCGAGACCGGACGCGTGTTGAGGCGTCCTCACGACGACACCTCCGCACCGAGCAGCGCCGCCAGCTCCGGATCGGACTGGATGCGCTCGTGAATTTCCGCGCGCCCTCGAACGAGGCGGGTCTGGGCAGCGGCCACGGTCGCGTCGGTGATCTGCGCGACCTCCTTCAGGTCGTAGCCGTGCACGTCGTGCAGGAGAAACGTCCACGCCTTCACCGGGTCGATCGTTCCGAGCAACAGGCGCACCCGCTCGAGACCGTCACGCACCACCACGTCACGGGAGAGCGTGGACGAGCTCGGCACCTCGTGGAGTGTCTCTTCGTCGGCGCCCACGAAGTAGCGTCGTTCCGTCTTGCGCTTCCGGATTTGCTTGAACACGAGTCTCGCCGCGAGCGTCGACGTCCAGGAGTCGAGTGAGCACTCTCCCCGGTAACGGTCCAACGTGGTGACGAGCTCGATCATGGTGAGTTGGGCGAGGTCTTCGAAGTCGGGGTCGTGAGCGCCGAGTAGGCGCCTGAGCGTGCGGTCGATGGTCGGGCGGACGCGGTCGTGGAGAGAAGTCGCAGCCGACGCGTCCCCGGCGAGGACCGACGCGAGAATCTCGCTGTCGTCCATCGACGGGCTTCGTGGCTTCGGTGGGTAAGCGGAAGAGCTCGAAGATGTATCGGAAGCCGCGGCGTCGCGTCGGCTCTCCTTCGTCTGGACGAGCTTGAGGGAAGGCGGGCCTCCTCGGCGAAGAGGAGAAGTCAAAACGTTCGCTCCTCTCGGATTCGTACCGCACCGCTGCCGAGGGCAGGCAGCTTTCGTTCAGAATCGTATACGGACCCCGGGCTCTATGCCGAGACGCACCGGAACGATGGATCCGACGACCTTACCGTCCCGAAAGATCTCGGTCGCACCGACCGCGGTCTCGATGCCCACCCCCACACTAACGGCCGCACTCGACGTGAGAAAATAGGCAAGCCTTCCCTCGGCGCGCACCCCGGGAAGGGCGCGGGCTTCGACGACGGGGACCGGTTCGTCACCGTCGGACGAGAAGTGCGACATGGCCTCACGCAGGACCAGGACGTCGAGCGAGGCCCCGAGCTCCAGATCGCGCGCCACCGCGCCGCGAACGGCGAGCCCGCCGCCTGCCCGCAAGTAGCTTCCGGTGGCTTCCACTTCCGCGGCGACGGCCCCTCGGAGCGCGAGGTCGATATGGATCCCGAACGTCTTTCCCAGGAAAATTTGGCCCCCGACGCTCGCGCCCACGCCTCCTCCGAATCCCCCCGGTGCGAGCGCGAGCTGACCGCGGACCTCGAGCTCACCGAAGGACGGAGCACGGGGACGTGGACCCTCGCTCGGATCGCGCGGAGGAATCGTGGGCGGGTCCGAAGGAGGGACCACGCGCGCAGTCGCCACCCGAGGAGGCTCGTTCGGACGAGCGAGGTCGTCGGGCAGCATCGCCACGAGCGCGAAGCCCACCGCACGTCCTCGCTCTTCTACGGCGTCTCGCTCGTCGAATCCGAGATCACGCTCGAACCAAGCGCTCGCGCCCGGGGAGCTCGTTCGCGGATGCACGCGCAGGTGCGCGCGCTTTCCATTTTCCTCCCAGTGCAGAACCACCGACGCGCCATCTCGGCTCGCCGCCCTCTCCGGCGACTCGCCGGGTGCGAGCGTACGCAAACGGACGTCGCCACGTGCGCCGACCGCCTCACGAAGCGCAGAGAGCGCAGCGGGTGTTCCGGGCGCTTCCGCGTCCGCGGCGGTGACCAGCACCACGAGGAGGACGACGGGATCCATTCTTTTCTTACAGTCGCTTCGAACTCACGAAATGTACGCCGAGCTGCCTGATACGCGAGCTGACCAGGTACTGCCTAGCCGAATCCCATCCCCGCGCCCGCGAGAAATCGACGCGGTATCGGACGACTCAGGAGCCCCACGTGAACACCAAAGCCCTAGCTTCCTTCGTCTTCCTCGCCGCACTGGTCGGCTGCTACACGGGCTCGTCTCTGGGGGTCGACACGGACACCGGCAGCGCCCTCCCCGGAGCCTCCAAGGGCACCACCGTCGGCGCGAACAGCGGTCTTCCCTGCGACGTTGCGCAAGTGGTTACGGACTCGTGTGCGAGCTGCCACGGCACCACCCCACGCGGTGGCGCCAAGACCTCGCTCGTGACCATCGAGGGATTCCAGGCCAAGAGCGACAAGGACCCGTCGAAGACGGTGGGCCAGCTCGCGGTCGAGCGCATGAAAGACGCCGCCGATCCCATGCCAACGGACAAGCTCCTCCCCGCGGACAAGGTCGCCATCGTGGAGAACTGGGTGAACGCCGGCATGCCGCGCGGCACGTGCGAGAACATCACCGAGCCCCCCGCAGATCCCTTCTTCGACAAGGTGGTCGCATGCAGCTCCGGCGCCGTCTCGCGCGTCCGCGAGGGTGTGACCATGAAGCCCGGACAAGCGTGCAACGAGTGCCACGCGCAGAAGCGCGAGAGGGTCTACACGTTCGCGGGCACGGTCTATCCCACGGGCCACGAAGACGACCTCTGCAACGGCGTGAACGGCACGACGGCAGGCGTGAGCATCGTGGTCACCGACGTCGCAGGCGCTACCCTAGGCACCATCCCCGTCAACTCCGCGGGCAACTTCGCCTCGAACCTCCGCGTGTCCGGCGCCTACCGGGTCAAGGTCGTCCAGAATGGCAAAGAGCGGGCAATGCGCGCCATGCCGTCCTCGGGAGACTGCAACTCCTGCCACACGAAGGACGGCGCCGAAGGCGCTCCAGGCCGTATCGCGTTGCCCGAATGACGCGCCATCGGGTAAGGGTCCAGGAGGGGAAAAGGACCTAGCCCGACGAATCGGTGATCGTTTCTTCCCTCCTAGCCCTACGGAAATATCGTGACTCGCAACCTGCGCACTGCCCTCTCCTTCGTGACGGTCCTCGTCACGTCGGTGCTCGCCCTCGACGGCTGCACGCACGTTCGTCCCTACGAACGCGGCGTCTTGTCGAAGCCCACCATGACCCCAGGCTCGGTCACCGGAACCGGTGAAGAGCACCTCTTCGAGGTCCACGAAGGGGCGAGCGGTGGTGGCACGGCCGGGGGCGGTGGTTGCGGATGCAACTGAATCGCCGTAGCGCCCTCGCCGCGGCGCTCCTCGCAGGCGCGCTCTTCGCTCCGCGTGAAGCCGCCGCCGAAAACACCACCACCCGAGTCAAGACCGAGGTCTCCGCGTACCAAGACTCGGTCGCTGTGAGCGTGCTCACGCCGGCTGTCTCCGCGACGGTGGAGAGTCCGACCGCGGGCTGGAACGTGAACGGCCACTACCTGGTCGACATGGTCTCTGCCGCTTCGCCTGATATCGTCTCCACCGCTTCCCCGCGCTGGGGTGAGGTGCGACAAGCCGGCGGGCTCTCCGGCGGCTACAAGCCCGGGAATTTCGGCTTCGACGCCTCGGCCAACGTTTCGTACACGAACGACTACCTCTCGCTGAACGGTGGCGGAAAGCTCACGCTCGACCTCGACGAGAAGAATTACACACTGGTCGGCGGCTACTACTACGGTCACGACGTCATCGGACGAACCGGCACGCCGTTCTCGGTCTTCAACCGCACGCTCGATACCCACTCGATCGTGGCGGGCCTGACCGCCGTCATCAACCCGACCACCGTCTTCTCGCTGGGCGGAGACCTGCAGATCGAGCGCGGCGATCAGTCGAAGCCCTATCGCTACATTCCGCTCTTCTCGCCCAACGTCGCCGGGAACATCCCGCGTGGTGCCAGCCCCGACGTGGTGGCCGCGTCACGAATCGGCGCTCGCCCGCTCGAGCAGCTCCCACTCGCTCGCGAGCGCTACGCCCTGACCGGCCGTCTCGTGAACCACAGCAGCGCGGGAACCTTGCGCATCGAAGAGCGCCTCTACGTCGACACCTGGGCGCTCAAGGCGAGCACCACCGACGCGCGCTTCTACTTCGACGCGAGCAAGCGCCTGGAAATCGGCCCCCATGCTCGGTTCCACGTGCAGAGCGCAGTGTCGTTTTGGCAGCGCGCCTACACGTCGACCGGCGCGAACGACATCCCCGCGCTGCGCACCGGAGACCGCGAGCTCGGCGCCCTCTTCACCGCGGGTGGAGGCCTCGGCCTTCGTGCGGCCCTCGGGTCGAACGCCGATCCGCAAGCCTGGGTCCTTACCTTCGGCGCAGACGGGTACTACACCTCCTTCGCGGACGCGCTCTACGTGACGACCCGCTTCAGCGTCTTCACCGCACTCGGACTGGAGGCCACGTTTTGAAAACCTCCTACTCGCTCGGTCTTCACCACCTTCCGGCTTCGTTCCGGGTCTTGCTCGGCGCCCTCTTGCTCGGCGGGCTCCTGGGAACGAGTGCATCTTGCATGAATCCGGTTCACTCGGACGCCGTGGCCGCCCTCGGCGACGAAGTGTCCGGAGTGCGCGAAGGCCCGACGCACAGGCCCGGTCAGCCCTGCCTCGTTTGCCACGGCGGCGACGGCCCCGGACCGGACTTCGCCATGGCCGGCACGGTCTACGAGAAGCTCGGCACGGCTACGCCCTCGGTGAACACCGAGGTCGTCCTGACCGACGCCACCGGTTCGACGCACACCGAGAAGACCAACTCGGTCGGCAACTTCTACATTCAGGCCAATCGGTGGACGCCCACCTATCCGGTCACCGTGCTCGTCCAGCGTGACGGGGTGAAGCAGAACATGTTGACGCGCATCGGTCGCCAGACGGCCTGCGCCACTTGCCACAAGAGCGGCGGAAGCTCCACCTCGGTGGCCGCGGTGTATCTGACCCCATGAAGACCCGATCCCTTTTCGCGGCCCTCACGGCCTCTGCGGCTGCCTTCGCGGTGGCCGGTCTCGTCGTGGCCTGTTCGACCCCGGCCGACGGTCGCGTCGATGCGGCCAAGCTCGACCCCACCACCTTCGCGCCTGTCAGCGACATGCTCCTTTACCGCTGCGGCTCGCTCGACTGCCACGGCTCGAAGTACCGAAATTTCCGCCTGGTCGGCTTCGGAGCCTCGCGCCTCGACCCCTCGGCCACCTCCGACGGTGCGTCCACTCAGGCGAACGAGACGGCCTACAACTACCAAGGCCTGGTCGCACTCGAGCCGGAGAAAATGGCCGAGGTCGCCGCGAACAAGGGCGCCACCATGGGGGAGCTCACCTTCGTTCGGAAGGGTCGCGGCCAAGAGAACCACAAGGGCGACACGCGCATCGTGGTCGGCGACGACGCGGACAAATGCCTCATTTCGTGGTTCGCGGGCGCGGTCGATCAGGCCGCGTGCTCGCGGTCGATCCCGGCCAACGTGCCACGCTCGACCCCCACCGTCCCGGTCGACGCCGGCACCGACTGACCGCCTTCCGGCGCTGGAGACGAGCGCGACGACGAACGGGCGTCAGTCCGTACCGGCGTCCGACGCGCCTCGTGCGCCCAAGAAGACACGCACGAACGTGAGCGACTCGCCCGCTTCGGTGACGCTCGCCGCGCCCGTGTAGGTGACCCCGGTGTAGTCCACGGGATACGACAAAACGCCGCAAGTGGGGCTGGTCGCCTTGACCTTGACCGGCACACCGGGCGGCACGTTGTAGAAGATGGCGGCGATCGACTCGCCCTTCTTCACCGACGTTCCCGATCCGGGAATGCCTCCCGAGGTGTACTTGAGCGTCGCCCCTGCCGGCTCGAGCGTGAGCACGGTGCCGCCTTCGTCCGCGCAAGGCGCGAGTGGGACCACACGCACCGCCAAGAGCCCTTTGCTCTTGTCGTAGCCATCCAAGAACGCCGAGAGCAGACCGGCCGTCTGCGTGGAGAGCACGGACGAATCCCCGCGATCCAGGCTGTCGGTCGCGAACGAGTATTCTTGCTCGATCAATTGGTAGTGATCGGCCGCCGTGATCTTGAACGTGAACGGGGTCTTCTTGGGCAAGAGCAGGCTGTACTTGCCCTCGGCGTCGGTCACGGTCTCACGACCGGCGGCCGTCACTTTCGCGCCCGCGATGGGCGTGTTCGCTTGCGCCACCACCGCGCGTCCGAAGTGTCGCCCCTCGGTGGACGTAGGCGTCGCGTCGGGATTCGACGTGGCACCGTCCGCGGTCGTGCTCGTTCCGCCATCCGAGCCCGAACCGTCGGGTGTGCTGCTGCTGCAGGCGAAGACGAGCACCGAGGCCGAAGCGAACGAAGCCGCGAACACGAGGGGCGAGCGGAGGACGAGCATGCCTCAGGATACGCCGAATCTCGCGCGTGCGCTGGTCGATGCCGTGCGACGCGCGCGAGCCTCGGCGAGCATCCGAGCTCGGACCTTCGCGCGGCTCAGGCGTCCACGCGTTCGACGGTGAGCTTGCCCGCCGCGTAGTCGGCGCGCACCACCTTTTTGTCGAACTTGCCTACGCTCGTCTTGGGAACGGCCGCGAGCGTGGTCCAGCGCTCGGGGAGCTGCCACTTGGCGACGTGACCGCCCAAGAAGGCCTTCAGCGACGCGAACGACGCTTCCCGACCGGGACGAAGCACGACGCACGCGAGCGGGCGCTCGCCCCACTTGTCGTCCGGAACGCCCACCACACACGCCTCGAGCACCGCATCGTGACCCATGAGCACGTTCTCGAGATGCACCGACGAGATCCACTCGCCGCCCGACTTGATCACGTCTTTCGCGCGGTCGGTCAGCGTCAGGTAACCGTCCGGAGTGAGCGTGCCCACGTCCCCGGTGCGCAGCCATCCGTCCGCGAATTTCTCGAAATCGTTCTCCGGGTAGTAGCTGCCGGTGACCCACGGGCCACGCACGAGCAGCTCGCCCGAGGTCGCGCCGTCCCAGGGAATTTCCTTGCCGTCGGGGCCGACCAGCTTGGCCTCCACGAACGGCGAGAGGCGACCCTGCGTGATGCGGAACTTCCACGCGAGCTCGCCTTCCAGGCCTTCGGGCGGGATGGCCACCGAGCCGAGCGGGCTCGTCTCGGTCATGCCCCACGCGTGCACGATGCGCATGCCGTGACGTTTCTCGAACGCCTCGATGAGCGCCGGAGGACAAGCGGAGCCGCCCACGAGCACCATGCGGAAGCTCTTGAGGTCGACCGGGTGCGCGTCGACGTACTGGAGGAGCGCGGTCCAGATCGTGGGCACCGCGCCGGCGAAGGTGGGCTTCTCCGAGGCGATGAGCTTGGCGATCGGCTCGGGCTGCAAGAAGCGGTCGGTGAGCACGAGGCTCGCGCCGACCATCATCGCCGCCCACGGAAGGCCCCACGCGCAGACGTGGAACATCGGCACCACCGCCAAGATGCGGTCGCTCGTGCCCACCGCCGTCGAGTCGCCCAGGCAAAGCTGCATCGAGTGCAGCACGGCCGAACGATGACTGTAGGCTACACCTTTCGGCGCACCGGTGGTCCCGCTGGTGAAAGCGATCGCGCAGGCGTCGCGCTCGTCCGGCTCGGGGTAGACGAACGGCTCGGCCGAAGCCGCGGCGAGCAGCGTCTCGTAGTCGTGAATCTTCTTGCCCGACTTTTCGAGCGGACCGGTGTCGCCTTTGCCCACGACGATGACGTGCTCGATCGTGGTGCAACCCGGCAAAATGCCGGCAAAAAGCGGCAAGAGCGAGGCATCGACCAGGACCACGCGGTCTTCGGCGGCGTTGGCGATGAAGACCACCTCGGCCGGCGGCAGACGAATGTTCAACGTGTGGAGCACGGCGCCCATGGCGGGCACGGCCATGTAGGCCTCGAAGTGCTCTTGGTTGTTCCACATGAACGTGCCGACGCGCTGATCGCCGGTGATGCCGAGACCACGAAGCGCGTGAGCCAAGCGCGAAGCACGTGCCGCACACTCTCGGAAGGTCGCGCGGCGCACGCCCGTCTCGGTGGCCGTGGTCACCGTCGCGTTTCCGTGCACGCGCTCGGCGTGGCGCACCAGGGTCGCGATCGAAAGCGGAACGTCCATCATCGTGCTGCGCATGGTGTCTCCCCACGCGTGCCTCGGGGAGGTCCGTCCTCCCGGGCGCCGCGTGCCCACGAGAGTGCTTATCTCGCCGCGCGCATGCAAGCGCTCTTTCCGCCCTTCCGCGCGCGTCGGGCTATGCTGCCGCGGTGCGTCCGAACGATCCTTGTACCTGCAAGTCCAGCCCCTCGCTCTCCTACGCCGATTGCTGTCGCCCCGCGCACCTCGGGACGCATCCTCCGGAAAATCCCGGGGCTCTCGTGCGGGCGCGCTATTCGGCGTTCGCGCTCGGCCTCGGGGAGTTCCTTCACGCAACGCTCGCGTCGGCGCATCCCGACAGGGCCGAAGGAGACGCCGTTCCCGCCCGCATCCAAGAGCTCTCGCGCGCGGGTCGCACGCTGAAGTACATGGGCGTGGTGGTGCTCGCGTCGGACCAAGCGGCGAACGAAGCCCTCTTCCTCGCCAAGGTGTTCGAGAAAGGTCGCGACCGCTCCTTCGCCGAGCTGTCCACGTTCGTCCGCGAAGAGGGCACCCTGCGCTACGCGAGCGGACTGCTCATGCCACGCACCGCGCTTCCCGCCGATTGGGAGTCGTTCACTCGCGAGTCGTTCCGCGCCTTCGCCGGGAGTCATCCCGAGCTGGTCGAGGGCTGATCGCCCCCGAAGCCCGGCGTTCGTCGCTCAGCCTGGGATTTCGCCGTGCCGACGAGGTTCGCCGGCCGATCGAAGGCGCGAGAACGACCGGTGCAACGATCGGGTAGCGCGAAGTCCAGGCTCAGCCGCGGGTCGCGCGGAGCTCGACGGTGACGCTGTCGACGCTGCTCCGCGTGGGCGGGCGCGACTTGGTCACGGCGACCGAGACGCGCGTGGCCGGCGTGTCTTCCAGCACGCGAGCGATGACCCGCTGCGCGAGGGTCTCGAGCAAGCGGCACTCCTGCCGCGTGCCCTCTTCGACCACCAACGTCGCCAAACGATCGTAGTTGTACACGTCGGCGATGTGGTCACCGCTCGGCAAGACCGCGAGCGGAAGGTGGGCCTCCAGCGAGACCAAGAAGTCTTGCGGCAGCGCGCGCTCGGAGTCGGAGACTCCGTGATGACCCCGGAAGCGGATGCCGTCGAGGCGGATACGGTACTCGTTCACGGCGTGCGAGGGCGAGCGTGTGGGCGAGCTCGCTTTCGGGGGCGCGGTCTTGGTCGCGGTCGTTCGGGGACGCGGCTTCTTCGCGGAAGACGGGGATTTTTCGCGTCCGGAACGGGTGCTCATCGCTGGCGGTCCTAGCAGCCGCACGCCCGCGCTTCAACGCGCTCGCACGGACGAGACGCGGACGGGCGACCGAATGCGCGCGCGAGCGGACGAGACCTCCGCGAAGACGGATGCCGAACACCCATCCCGACGATTCGTTCGATCACCGAAACGTCACGCCGTTACCGCTCGGGCGACGCAGGACGACGTCAAAAGAGCGGCCCATGAAGACCCGCGCGATTGCCCTCTCGCTCCTTTCGTCCGTGCTCGTGGCCTGCGCCGTCGGCTCGAACGTGAGCGACGACCCCGAGACGTCCCTCGAGTCGCAGCGTCCGTTGCCGGCCGAGCGCGACGCCTCCGCCGACGCCCGTCCCAGCACCCCCTCCCGTTCGGAAGGCGAAGACGCGTCGAGCTCACCCGCGCCGACCCCGACCGACGCCGGCACGACACCTCGCCCCGACGCGTCGATCCCCTCCCCCGCCGACGCGGGCTCGACCGGAACGGACGCTACGGTTCCCGTGCAAGATGCAAGCACCACCGACGCGAGCACGGGTGGCAGCGCGCCTCGCGTGGGCGCGGGTGAAATCCTGATCACCGAGGTCCAGTTCGACCCGAGCGGCGCCGAGCCGGACGGCGAGTGGATCGAAGTGCGGTCCCTCGCGACCTCGCCGCGAACCTTGAAGGGGCTCACCTTGCGCGACGGCGCCGGTCGCTCGAGGCTCGTGGCCGACGACGTCGTGCTCATGCCGGGCGCCTATACGGTGCTCGCCCGCTCGCGCTCGGCAGCTCGCACGCAGGGCGTGCCCGATGCGGCCATCGCCTACGACTACGGGACCGGCGAGACCTCGGGCTCCGGAGTCATCTTGGCGAACGGCACCACCGGCTCGATCTCCATCGTCTCCGGCACGCAAGAGCTGGTGCGCGTGCCGTACGGCTCGTTCTCGCTCGCCGGAAACGGTTCGGGAAAGTCGTACGAGCTGCGAGGCACGAGCTTCTCGCAGGTGCTCCAGACCTCCGCGCAGTTCTGCGTCTCGGAGCAAGCGTTCGGCGCGAGCGGCGCCTTCGGTACGCCGGGCGCGGCGTCGAGCTGCCCCTGACGCCCGGCGCGAGCACGCGGGGCCGACGCGTGTAGACTCTCCACGACCGTGGGTCCGTCGCTCGCATCGCTCGCCACGACCTTCGAGCGTGTCTCGTGGCTCTCGCTCGTCACGCTCGCGCTCGGAGGCTGCTCGCGCAGCGAAGCCTCGAGCGCGCCGAAGCCGGCCTCGGCCAGCCACGAGGACGCGCCTCGCTCCACGGCCCACGCCGAGTCGAGCCGGTCGAGCGAGAGCTGCTCGTCTCGTGCGGCTCGGGTACGCGAGGCGGTCTTCCACGCCGAGCGCCGGAGCCCCGACGCGCTAGTCGCCGTCGAATGGCCAGGCTGCGCGCGCGAGACCTTTTCGCTCGGGCCCGCGAGCCTCTCGCCTTCACGGCCGTTCCGCATGGCCAGCGTGGAGAAAGCGTTCGTGTCGACACTCGCCCTGCGAGCGACACGGCCGGGGTTCGCGACGGAGAAAGGCCTTCGGCAGCTCTCTCTCGACGCTCCGCTCGACCCCTTCGCCCACGAGCTACCCGCCGTGCGGGGGACCACGTTACGTGCACTCCTCACGCATACCGCGGGGCTCTTTTCGTACGAAAGAGACGCCGAATTCATACGCTGGCAGCGGGCCGCGCCCGGCCCCAAGACCCCGGACGACCTCGTACGACTCTCGCTCGCCCACACGCCGTCCGCGCGAAAGGCCGCACCGTACGCGTACTCGAACACGGGCTACGTGCTGGTGGCGCGACTGCTCGAAATCGCGTACCGAACGCCGCTCGCGACGCTTCTCGACCGCGAGCTCCTCGCGCCGCTCGCGCTCACCCACACGAGGCCCGAGCGCGGAGACGAAGACCTCGTACCGTCGTTCGACCGGGAAGGTCACGAGACGACGCGCGCCCATCATCCGTCGTGGCTCTTCGGTGCGGGCGACCTCGTGACCACGCTCGACGACCTCGGGCGCTTCACCCGCGCGTGGGGCAGAGGCGAGCTTCTCCCCGAGCCCTTGCGCGCCGAGTGGCTCCGCACCGTGCCCACGGGCGTGCCGGGCGTGCGCTACGGCGCGGGCGTCTTCGTCACCACCGGGTCCGCGTCGGGCGGGCTCGGTCTCGCGCGCAGTCACGCCGGCGACGTCGCGGGTCTTCATCTGCAGGCCGTGCACTTCGTCGACCGTGACGTGACCGTGGTGGCCGTGGTCGATCGTGATACCGGGGATCCCGACGCGCTCGTGCTCGCCGCAGCACGTGCGCTCGACGACGCGCCGAGCGAGTGAAGCCGGAGAAGGACCCGTAGACCGCTCTTCCGAAGAGGGTCGGCGCGATTCGACGCGCTCGAGGCTCGGCTTCGAAACGCGAAACCCGCGAGGGCGCTCGGCCTTCGCGGGTCTCGCAGTCACGTCACGCGGTCTCGCGAGGAGCCGCGCGCACGTCACATGTGGGCGATGATGTTGTCGGCGAACTCCGAGCACTTGAGCTCGGTCGCGCCGTCCATCAGACGGGCGAAGTCGTAGGTGACCTTCTTCGATCCGATGGCGCCGTTCATGCCCTTGATGATGAGGTCGGCCGCCTCGGTCCAGCCGAGGTGACGGAGCATCATCTCGCCCGAGAGCACCACGCTGCCCGGGTTCACCTTGTCGAGGTCGGCGTACTTCGGCGCGGTGCCGTGGGTCGCCTCGAAGATGGCGTGGCCGGTGACGTAGTTGATGTTGCCGCCCGGCGCGATGCCGATGCCGCCCACCTGGGCCGCGAGCGCGTCGGAGAGGTAGTCGCCGTTGAGGTTCAGCGTGGCGATGACGTCGAACTCCTTCGCGCGGGTGAGGACCTGCTGGAGCGTGATGTCGGCGATGGCGTCCTTGATGAGGATCTTGCCGGACGCGAGGGCAGCCTTCTGCTCGGCGTTCGCAGCCTCTTCGCCTTTGGCTTCTTTGGTCTTCTCCCAGGTGGCCCAGGTGTAGACCTTGTCGCCGAATTCCTTGTCGGCGAGGGCGTAGCCCCACTTCATGAAGGCACCTTCGGTGAACTTCATGATGTTGCCCTTGTGGACGAACGTCACGCTCTTGCGCTTCGTGTCGATCGCGTACTGAATGGCCGAGCGAACGAGGCGCTCGGTGCCTTCTTCCGAGACCGGCTTGAGGCCGATGCCCGAGCTTCCGGGGAAGCGGATCTTCTTGAACTCCTTGGGGAATTCCTTCTCGATGAAGCCGAGCACCTTCTGCACTTCGGGGCTCTTCGCCTCGAACTCGATGCCGGCGTAGATGTCCTCGCAGTTCTCGCGGAAGATCACCATGTCGACGTCGCCGGGCTTCTTCACCGGGCTGGGAACGCCTTCGAACCAGCGCACGGGGCGCAGGCAGACGTAGAGGTCGAGCAGCTGGCGGAGCGCGACGTTGAGCGAGCGGATGCCTCCGCCGATGGGCGTGGTGAGCGGTCCCTTGATGCCGACCAGGTACTTCTTGAAGTCTTCGATGGTCTGGTCGGGGAGCCAGTTCTGGAACTTCTGGAAGGCCTTTTCGCCCGCGTACACCTCGTGCCAGGCGATCTTCTTCTTGCCGCCGTACGCCTTCTCGACCGCAGCGTCGAGGACGCGCACGCTCGCGCGCCAGATGTCCCGGCCGGTTCCGTCACCCTCGATGAAGGGGATGATGGGTTGGTCGGGAACGTTGAGCTTCATGCCAGCGCCCATCGTGATGGGCTGTCCGTTCGTTGCGGTCATGACGGAATCCTCCGAAAAAATGAGGTCCTTCGGCTACCACGACGAAAGGTCCGCGCCAAGCGACACCTCACGTGAGTCCGCTGCGAAAAACCTTGCGCGAGGCGTCAACGGGTACGCGCGCTGACGGACGGAGTCGGCGAGGGACCGCCGGAGCCACCCGCTGCACCACTTCCGAGCGCCCACGCCGCGAGCAACGCGCCCGCCACCACGCCCACGATGCCCACCCCGAGCACGGTGAGCCACATGCCCTTCGACCACCCGGTCGGCGGGAGCGAAGGAGGCGGCGCCGAGGGAATGACCACCACGGGCTCGGCGGGACGCTCGAGCCGCGGCGAAGGGGCCGGCGAAGGCGCGGGGGGCGGCGCTTTGCCTTGCCCGGCCAGCACCCGGCGCGCGGCCTCGTCGACGGCTTGCCCGAGAGGGCGCTCGGCGTCGGCGGAGCGAAGGGTCTCGTTGGGATCTTTGGGAGGCTCGGAGCCCGCAGAAGGCAGCGTCTTTCCGGCTGGAACGCGGTTCGGCGCAGGCTCGGCACTCTCGGCCGCGAACGCCTGCCCGCTCACGAGCGTGCTCGCCGGGGCGACCATCACGGCGGGCGATCCGAGCGGCACCGTCTCGCGTCGCGCGAGCTCGAGAGGCGCGGCCGTCGAGGGCATCTGCACCGGCACGGAGACCGGCACTTGCCCTGGACGCGCCGTGACGGCCGCGACCTCTCCCGGCGTACGCACCTGCGCGTCGGGCGAGGTCTCGCGAGGAACCATCTCCGGCTCGGCGTCGTGCAGGAGTCGTTCGAGCTCGGCCGAGACGTCGTGCATGGACGGGTAACGATCGTCGGGCTTCTTCGCGAGCAGCCGCGCCACGAGCACCGCCAGACGGAACGGCAGCCGGCGATCGAGCTCGCTCACCAACTTGGGAGGATCGTCCCGTCCCGAGGGACCCGACGGATGCGCGCCGGTCAGGAGCTCGAACGCGAGCACGCCGAGGCCGTACTGATCGGTGCGCGCGCTCACCGGCTCTCCTCGAAGCTGCTCGGGAGCCATGTACCGAGGCGTGCCGAGGGCGCGACCTTCGAGGGTTTGAAAGCCGTTCGGGTCGGCCTGACCGCTCGTGATTTTGGCCAAGCCGAAGTCGAGCACTTTGATGCTGCCGCTCCGCGTGACCATCACGTTGGCCGGTTTGATGTCCCGATGAACGAGCCCGTGATCGTGCGCTTCGGCGAGCCCACGGGCCACGTCGAGCAGCCAATCGAGCCGCTTTTTGTAAGGGATCGTGCGATCGTGCACGAAGGCCGAGAGGGTCGTGCCCTCCACGTACTCCATGGCGATGTACGTGAGCCCCTCGGCCTGGCCGAAGTCGTACACGGCCACCAGGTTCGGGTGGCTCACCTGCGCCCCCAGGCTCGCCTCCCGCGCGAAGCGTTGCGCCGCCTCCCCGGTGGAGCGCTCGGGCAGGAGCACCTTGAGGGCCACCTTGCGCTTCAGCACGCTATCGGTTGCAAGATACACGCGCCCCATGCCCCCGTGACCGAGCTCACGTTCGAGGGTGTAGCGGGCGAAGACCTGACCGGGAGCGAGCGACACGAGGGCGCCGCACTCTACCGGAAGACGCCCCGGTTCGTCTCCGCGAAGCGTCGATCGACGGGGGCGCAGAAAAGGCGTCGGCCGGAGGGTTGAATGCGACCGGATTGAGACGGGGCGCAAAGTGGATTAAAGGAACCGGCATGACGTTCAAGGGGGCGCGCACCGCGCGATTCGCAAGCATCACGGCTCGGGCACATCGAGCCGGTACGTTTCTCCTGTTGCTCGGGGCGAGCGTCGTCTCGACCCACGCGGCCTGCACGAGCTTCGGAGAATCTCCCGCGAGCCCCGACGCCGCTGTCGTCGCTCCGGTCGACGCGAGCATGCCCCCGACCGAAGACGCGACGGTCGTGCAGGTCCCCCCGAACCTCACGATCACGCCGTCCGCGGAGATTCGCCGCGGAGATTCGCTCAAGGTCGACTTCTCGGTGGCCGGGCCGCCCGACGTCCCTCTCGTCGGAGACATCGTCGCGGGCCCCAAACCCATCGTGGCCGGCATCACGGTTCGGAACGTGGTCTTCGACGCGAAAACCGGAAAAGGCTCACTCGAGATCGTCACCGAACCCACCACCAAGACGGCGCCCGCCAACATCGAGGTTTCGCTTCAAGGTCCTCGTTCTTCGAACCGAGCGAACCTGAAGCTCGAGGTCCTCGGACGCCCCGGCGAGCTCGACGAGTCGTTCGGCACGGGGGGAAAAGCCATCGTCGAGATCCCCGACCTCGGAGTGAGGACGGCAGCGCTCGACACGAAGGGCAACATCTTCGTCGCGGGCCGGTTCTTCAATCGCTCGGACTCCATGTGGAAACCTTACGTCGCGAAGTTCACCCCGGACGGAAAGCTCGACGCAAGCTACGGGATGGCCGGGCGCAAAGAAATCGTCCTCACGGACAGCACGGGAGGAGAAGTCCTCAACATCCATCCACGCTCAGACGGCGTGGTCGCGGCCGATGTGTCGCTCGGGTCAGGAAGGCCGCCCCTCGCGAACAAGGATTTCGCAATTGAAGAACTCAATGCTGCACGCATCCGGTCTTTCCGCGGCACGGACTTCACGATGGCAATTTCGCCCTACGACGGTGGTTGGTTCCTGTCCCCTCACGATTTCGTTAGTCGGTTGAGTCCTGGGGGTTGGGGTGCCGATCTGGGGACGACGAGGGGCAGCCCCGGAGCCCCCGTCGACCTCGTCGAAACGCCGACACACGACATTCTCGTCGGAACGAGCTCGGACGCGTCGTTTTTCGGGGTTCGCCTCACCAAGACCGGCACTCTCGACACCACCTTCGGGACCAATGCCCGCGTGTCCTTGGGCATGAACGGGGGCATGCGCCCCTACGGCGCCGCGCTAGGCGCCAATGACATGGTGTACGTGGCTGGCTCCCTCGACCCTGAGCTGACGGTATTTCGCTTCAGTGCGCTCACCGGGCAGTACGACGCGGCGTACGGTCTCAAGCGGTTCCCCGTTCCGAAGCTCCTCACGCAGACACTCCCGCAGGGCTTTCTCAGGACCGAAGACGGCATGTACGCGTTCGGAACGTCCTCGAACGTCGATGGGAGTGGCTGGGCGTTCGTGCTGGTGAAGTTCAACCTCGACGGGTCGCTCGCCACCGACTTCGGCACCTCCGGCATCCTCCGACTGCGCGTCGCTCCTCCTACCTCGTTCCACAACTTGGGCATGGTTTTGCTCGATCCAGGCGGACACCGGCTCGTGCTCGCCGGCTACCATCGGCACGTGGACAACGGCGACCAGGGCATCTCCCTCGCGCGGATCTGGCGCTAAGACGCCGACATTTCGAGGCAGTTTTCACGCACGACGTTTCGCTTGCCGCGATTTCCCGGGCCTGCATACTGGGACGTTCCGGAGGCTTAAGGTCGTATGCGTAAAAGGCTCTTGATCACGTTGGGTGCGGTGGGACTTTTGGGCGTCGGGGCGCTCGCGATCGCGTGCGGCTCGTCGACCGACGAAGCCCCCACGTCGGATACCACCTCGCCGATTTTGCCCGACGGCGCAGTGAACCCCGCCTTCGACGGCTCTCAGCCTCCCGTCCTCGAAGACGGCGCCGTAAATCCGAACTTCGACGGCTCTCAGCCTCCCGTCCTGGAAGACGGCGCGGTGAATCCCAACTTCGATGCATCGAGCGACTCGAGCACCGGCACCGACGCGAGCCGAGACTCGAGCACCACGGTCGACGCCGGTCGCGACGCCAGCACCACGCCGGACTCCGCGGTCCCGCCCGTCGGGAAGGTGGTGGGGCTCAACGGAATCGCGGCGTGGGACGCGCTCGCCGCCGCCGAGAAGGCAAAAGTGAACACGTTTCGGTCGTCGTTCTTCCACCAATCGGTCGGACAGGACCTAGAAGATGGGCTCAAGGCGAACGGCATCACGGTGGAGTTCGTCACCACCGGCGATAGCATCACCAAGCCCGGCTTCCATGGTGGACTCTTCTCGTCCAACAACGGGAACGGCTCGGGGAAGATCGCCGAATTTCAGAGCTCAGCCAATCTCAACAAGGCAAGATTGAACGTGGCGATCATGAAGTTCGGTTACGCGGATGTCACCACCGCTAGTCTGGCTTCCATGCAAACCGCATACATGAACGCGGTCAACGCGGTCAAAGGCTACGGGGTCCGAGTCCTGCACGTGACGCCGCCTCTGGTGTTCGACACTGCCGACAATCCTCCCAAGATGTCGATGCGCACCTGGATGATCAACACGTTTCCGAACGATGTCATTTTCGACTTGGTCGACATCGAGAGCTTGGACCCGACGAACGGCAACAGCCGCTGTCAAATCGGTGGGGTGTGGCACATCTGCCAGACCGTCCGCTCTAGTGCCGCGTGTGCTAGCCCACAGGGCATCGACCAGAATGGTCAGGGCCACATTTGCCCGACTCAAGCTCGGCGAATCTCCAAAGCCTTCGCCTACGCCATCTATTCGGCAGGAAAATGAGATATCCCCTTTCGCTCGGCGCGCTCTCGATTGTCATCCTTGCCGGGCTGGCCTGCAGTACGACCGAGTCCACGCCGGACGCCTCCCCCTCGTCCTCGAGCACGACGACCACACCGACCGGTACCTCGACCACGACCACCGCGCCTACCGACACGACGGTTCCGGACGGCGGCCCCGCTCCGGACAGCGCTACGCCTCCCACGGACGCTGGAAATCCCGGGAGTCCCGGAGTGATCGGAAACCCTGGCATGGCCGCGTGGGACGCACTGTCGACGACCGAAAAGAACAAGGTTCTCTCGTTCCGCTCGGTCTTCTTTCACCAATCGGTCGGTCAAGATCTCGAGAGCGGAGCGAAGGCAAACGGCTTCACATTCGACTACACCGAGCCGGGAGCGACCCTACCAGCCAAACAAGGGCCCTTCGGGGGGCTGGCGGGCTCCAATGGAAACCCGACCTCGAAGACGAGCGCTATGACCGGGTTCGTCAACCGCAACTCGACCTCCCTGAGAGTCGCTATTCTAAAGTTTGGCTACGCCGACGTGGTCGCGAGCAACATCGCGACTTCTAAGAGCGCCTATGCGGCCATGGTGGCGGACATCAAGTCGAAGGGTGTGCGCGTACTCCACGTCACGCCCCCGTTGGTCTTCGACACGGCAGAGAATCCGCCGAAGATGCAAATGCGAACGTGGATGATGTCGACCTTCGCGAACGATGTCATCTTCGACCTGGAAGACCTCGAGAGCACCAGCTCGAGCGGTACCCGGTGCGAAGTGGGAGGCGTGTGGCAGGTCTGCCAAGAGTATCGGGCCACCACCAGCTGCTTGAGTGACCAGAACCCCTCGGGCGACGCCCCTTCTCAAGGGCACCTGTGCTTGCGCACGGCCGCCACGAAGATCTCCAAAGCCTTCCTCTACGCCATCTACCAAGCCGGCAAATAGACGAGCCCTCGCGTCAGCGCGGAGCTTCTCCGTTCGAGACTCAGCGCACGAGGAAGTCGCCGCCGCACGGAACGTCCACGGTCCGATCGCTCCCCGAAGAGCCGAGTCGGACCGTGTGCTTTCCGCATTTGACCACGATGGGCGTGGGCGAGGTGCCCATCACGGCGCCGTCGACCCAGACGCGATGGCCTTGTCGTGCGGCGGGGAACGTGAGCCTTCCGCTGGTCTCGGCGAGCACGGGAGACGCGGACGCGGACCCCGCCGGCGCAGCCGAGGGAATGGCCGGAGACTTCTCGCCGCTCGACGAAGGAGCCGCCGAGCCCGAAGGAGGGGGCGGCGCGAGCGAGGCTGCGCCGGGCGGTATCGTGGCCGGAGCGAGTGGCCACCCTTGAGACGCGGGGACCATTTGAGCCGGGGCTCCGACCGACGCGTCCGAAGCGCCAGTGACCGCAGGAGCCGCGCTCGAGGCCGCGCTTGCCGCCGCGGTCGGAATCGGGGTCGAGCTCGTCGCGCTCGTCGCGTTCGCGGGGATAGGCGCGGCGCCCGAGGGCGCGTCTTTTTGCGGCAAGAGCCACACCGAGGCCGCGCCACCCGCGAGCGCGGAAAGCCCCAAAATCAAGCCTCCCGCGACGACCTTGGAGAGCAGACCTCCCGAGCGCGACTCGCTTCCCGGCACCTCGACCGGCAATGGCCGCGTGTACGACTCCGAAGCCGCCGCGTACGCGAGCGGGGAAGACCCGGGTGCGTACGCATGGGAGGGCGGAGCTTGGGGCACCGGCATTCCGGGAGCGCCCATTCCGACCGGCGCGAGATAGCCCGAAGGAGGCGCCGCTTGGGCCAGAGGAGCCGCCAAGGCTGCTTGGGGAACGAGAACGTAGCCCGGGGGCACGGCCGGGGCGAAAGCAGGCAACGGAGCTTGTGGCGCGATCGCCACCGGAGCTTGTGGCATGGCCGGCGGGGGCGACGAGCGGGGGAGCTCGGGAGGCGGGAAGGCGATCTCGGTGGCTGCCTGTTCGAGCAGAGCGCGAGCCGTCGCCACGGGCGAAGGAGGCGGGCGTGACGGACGCGACGAGGACGACGCGCTCGCGGACGCCGGCGCTGCGGGGACTTCGCTCACGGATCGGCGCGAAGGCGCGGAGCTCGGCGTGGACCTCGCCGGCTCGCTCGGGCGCGAGGAGACGTCCCGTGACGATACGGGCGACGACGAGGCTCGCGAAGGCGCGGGCTCGGCGTACACCTCTTCGAGCACGTCTTCGAGCATGACCTCGGAGGTGGAGTCCGCGCGAACCGGCTTTCGGTCGAGCTGGGCGAGGATACGATTGGCAGCCTGGGCACTGACGGGCTGTTTTTCCAGCGTCGCGGCCACGTCGGCGTCCGGGATGCTCGGATAACGAGGGAGCGGCTCGGGGGTGCGGGCACGCGCGGAGCTCGGCGGAGCAGCCGCGGGCAGCGGGCGGGCGGCCGAACGCGGCGGTGAAACCTCGTGAGCGTCCGGCATGCTGGGAAATCGCGGAAGCGCCGCCCCACCGGACTTGGCGCTCTCGAGGCTCGCGAAGCTCGGCAGCTCGTCGGAGACGTCGAAACGAGGCAACCCCGGGCGGTCGAAGGGCGATTTGCCGTCCTGCAGGACCGCGCGGTACTCACCCGTGCTCGCCGAGTCGTCGTCGTCGCTCCCGAACGCGGGGAGCGGCTCGTGCTTTCCGGGCTTACGAAGCATGGGACTTCGGCGAACCGTAGCACTTCTTCGCGGATCTTTTCGCCCTACCGAGGCCTCCGAGCCCGCTTCTGCCGAGGAAGGCACGCGCTTGCCTCGGGCGGCCGCAGGCCCCCTCGCCTTTGGCACCTCTCGCGCCTTCCGCACGTCGTTCCGGAAAAAAACGGATAAAGTCCCCTCGCTTCGCTCATCCGCGAGCGAGGCCCAGGAAAGGTCCTCTTCGGACATGCCCAAGTCGCTCCCGTATTCCGTCGGTCCTTTGGCTCTCGCCCTCGTGCTCGCGGCCGTCGCCGCACCGTCCCACGCGCAAAAGGCGCCGACGACCAAGCCGGGCCTCACGCCGAAGCCCATCGCGACCGCGCCCTCCAAGGCCGCTGTCACCGCCGTGGTGAACGCCTCCAAGTCCCAGCAGGTCGCCCAGAACGGCGTGCGGCTCACCGCGAAGGCACCGGACGCCATGGTGGCCGGGCAGCGCGTGCGCGCCATGTCCAGCGACGAAGCCGCGGCGCTCTCCGCGGTGGCCACGCTGGAGCACCTCTCGGAGACCAGCACGCAGGGCGCCTCGGAGAAGGCGCTGGCCGACGTCTTCAAAGGCTCGAGCCACGCCGACGTGCGCGCCGAGGCCGCCTTCGCCGTGCGCCGTCTCTCCGCGGAAGAAGGCACCACGCCCGCCGTCGCACGCGCCAAGGCGCTCGGCATCGTCAACGACCTCGTGATCGTAGGACCCTTTCGCGACACGGGCGGCGGCGTCGACTCCCACGAAGGTCCGGAGAAAGAAAAAGACTTCGGTTACCCGGGCGGAAGCTACTCGTGGGGCGTCTACCAGGTGACCGAGCGCCCCGTGCTCGCCACCCACGCCGACGCGCGCGGCGTGCCGCTCGACCTCTACGTGCACCCGCGCCGCGAAAGCTGCACCTACCTGGCGAGCAAGATCACGCTCGACGCCGACCGCAGCATCGGGATTCGCCTCGCCGCCACCGGCAGCGCGCGTCTCTTTTTCGACGGCCAAGACCTCGGCAAGTCGGACGAAGTCCACGAGTCTGCGCTCTTCGATCGCATCGCCGCGCGGGTCGAGGCCAAAGCCGGCCCGCACTTGGTCGGCGCGAAGGTGTGCTCGGGAGCACTCGACGACGACGGCCGCGTGCGCATCCGCTTGATCGACGACAAGGGCGAGCCGCTCGTGCTCACGCAGAGCCACGAGCTCTTGGGCGTTCCTTCGGGCGAAAAGAAGCTCGCTTTCCGCAAGGAAGAGACCGCGCTCTCACGCGCCATGAAGGTCACCGCCAAGTCTCCGGACGACGGCGTGCTCGCGGCCATCGTGCTCGGCACGCTCGGCGGCGCGGACGACAAAAAGAGCCCGCGCGTGCCCGGCCTCCTCGATGCCTACGTTCGCCGTGACATCGCCCCCGACGCGCTCGGCCTCGCCGCCTGGGTCTCGCCCTTCGGCGCGAACCGCAGCGGCTGGCTCGAACAGGCGCGCAAGCGTGCCCGCGAAAAGAACGACGACGAGACCGTGGGGTTCGTCGAGCGAAGGCTCGTGGCCGAGCGCCTCAAGAACGGCCAGGGCGACTGGGCCAACGCCCTCGTTCGTGCCGCCAAGCTCGAGCGCGACAGCGACGACGAAGCGCTGCTCCTCCGCTCCGAAGCCAAGCGTGTCCTCGGCACCGACGGCCCCACCACCGAGGCCCTCCACGACATGGGCCAGGCGTTCAAGCGCAGCCCCCAAACCGTGCCGGATCTCTTGCTCCGGCGCGTGAACGAGCTCGCGCAGATCCACGATCGTGCGCTCTACATGCAAGCACGCGCCGAGCTCGAGCGACGAGGTGACCGCGGCAGCGACACCGTGCACGCGGCCGCACTCCGCGGAAAAGATGCGCTCCTGAAGGCCGCCAAGGCCGCCGTCGAGGGTGGCGCCCAAGACGACGAACAGGTGCTCGACGTGGGCCAAGAGCTGCTCCGCGGCAACCACGGAGTCGAGGCCGCCGAGGTCTTCAAGGCCGCGCTCCGCTTCGCGCCGAACCGCTCGGACACCTACCTCGGGCTCTCGCAAGCGCTCGCCCTCACCGGTAAAACCCAGGACGCCGACCTTGTGCCGCTCTTGGCGCGCGCACGTGCGCTCTCTCCCGGCGAGGCTCGCCTCCGCTCGGAGCTGGAGCTTCGCGCCAAAGCCGAAGCGCAGAAGGGCCGCGAGGACGAGAAGTACCTCGTCAAAGAAGACGTGTTCCTCGCGCGACGCAAGGGCGTCACCCCCGACGTAGCCGACCGCGAGCTGCACTGGCTGCGCGCGGTGGTGATGCACCCCGATCGCCGCGTCTCGCAGCTCATTCACTACGCACGCGAGATCGTGGTCGCGCCGCGCACCCAAGACGAGCTCTTCGAAGACATCCCCCAAGAAGGCGACGTGGTCGAGATCTTGCGCGCCCGCGTGCACCGCAAGGACGGCACCGTGGCCCTTCCCGCGGAAGAGCACAACGAAGGCACGCGGCCACGCATCCGCTGGCCCGATCTGTACCCCGGCGACACCGTCGAGGTCGCCGTACGCACCTGGACGTCGGGCCCCGTCGGTGGCCGCGGAGATGCGCCGTACTACTTCCTCGACTACGCGGGCGCGCCCACCACGCACCCCTTGCTGTACAACGAAGTCATCGTCGATTCCCCCAAGGATACGCCGATTTACGTCGACGTTTTGCGTGGTGGTGAGCACGATCGCGACGAGCACGACGAGGGCAATCGCCACCTCGTGCGCCTCGTGTGGAAAAAGCCCGTCGCGGTTCCCGACGAGCCTCTCTCTCCGGCCATGAGCGAGGTCCTTCCGCTCATCGTGGGCTCCACCTTCCACGACTGGGAAGACTTCCGAAAGTGGTACCGCGAGGCCGTTCGCGGCTTCACCGAGCCGGACGAAGAAGTGCGCCGCTTGGCCCTCGAGCTCACCAAGGGCAAGAAGACCAAAGACGAGAAGCTGCGCGCCCTCTTCGACTTCGTGGCCGACGACATCCGCTACGTGAACTACGTGAGCGGCGAGTGGTGGCTCCCGAACCGTCCGCAACAGCTGCTCGCGCGGCGCGAAGGCGATTGCGACGACAAGGCCATCCTGCTCATCACGCTGCTCAAGGTGATCGGCATCGAGGCCCAAGAAGTGATGGTGCAGACGCGCCTCACCGGCATGCCTTCGGTGCTCTCCACCAAGAACGCCGCCGTGCCCATGTTCGACCACGGCATCGCGTTTTTGCCCGGTCCCAACGGCGGCACCTACCTCGACGCGACCAGCCCCGAGTCGCGCCTCGGACCGCTTCCGTCGATGGACGCGCGCGCCACGGCCTTGCGCCTCGAAGGCACGGGCGGCCCGGTGCAGCTCCCCTCGAGCTCTCCGGACGACCACGGCTCGGAGGTCGCCTGGACCATCAAGATCGGCCCCGACGGCGCGGCCGACCTCGAAGGCGACGAGCGCCACCGCGGCGACGGCGGCTTCTGGCTCCGCACGAACCTCACTCAGAAGGACGCGCGCGCGCAGTACGTCGAAGACCAGCTCGTCGGACCTTGGGTCTCGCAAGTCGAGGTGGACAAGAACATCGACTTCAAGGGCGACCTCCCCAACGGCGAGGCCACCGTGAAGTACAAGGCCAAGTCGCTCGCGTTCGCGCGCCGCGAGCAGCAAGAGCTCGTGGTGCCGCTCTCGCAGAGCATTCCCCTCGCCTCGCAGATCGCGCCGCTCGTCACGCGCACGCTGCCAGTGAGCCTGCCTCCGCACCTCGCCCCGAGCCACCAGACCCGCACCGTGCGCCTGGTCGCCCCGCCCAACACGCACTTCGCCGCGCCGCCTCCCGGTGGTCGCGAGAACGGCGGCGAGTTCGGACATGCCGAGCTCTCGTTCACCCTCGACCCGAAAGACCCGCGCGTGCTCGTGGCCAAGCGCTCGGTCGTGCTCGATCAACACCTGATTCCACCGGAAAAATACGCGGCCTGGCGAAACTTCATCCAGCGCGTGGACGCCCTCATGCACAAGACCGTGCGCATCGAGCGAGGTGAGAAATGAAGACCTCGCGCATCTTCGCCTTCTGCACTCTTCTCGCGCTCTCGGGCGCCCAGGTGGCGTGCGGAGACCCGCCCGTACACGCGCCGACGACCGACGGAAAGCTCTTCCGGGGCGCGGAAAGAGCCTTCCGCACGGAGACCACCGGCACGTCCGCGGAGGCCGAGACCGCCTGGCTCGACGCGCTCGACCAGGTGGCCGAGAGCGACGGCGACGTGTGGCAAGTCCCGGTGGCCTTGGCTGCGTTGGACGCCCTCGTCTACCGCAACGTGAGCGCACTTCCCGGCAAGAGCGCCCTCGCCTTCCGAGTGAAAAACGGCACCACCGAGGCGCGCCTGCTCGCCATCTCCAAGAAGGCCAAGGGGCCCTTTTTGCCTGGTCTCGTTGCGCGTGCGCGCATCGAGATCGCCGAGGTCCGCGGCAACGCCGAGGGAGCCTCCGTGCTCCGTCGCGAGAGCGGCTGCGCCGAACGCGCCACCGTGCTCGGCCCGAGCCGCTTCGCACGGCTCGCGGATCTGAAGAAGCCCACACTGCTCGAGCGCGCCGAAGCGCTCCTCCCCGAGAGCGTGACCTCGCCGGGTCCCTACGGACGCACCGAGCGGGCCGAGACGCTCATCGGAAGCGGCTGCCGACTCGACCTCGGACAGGCCTCCTGGCAGAGCGGTATGCGCGAGGTGGTGGTCGACGTGGATGTGCCCGACTCGGGCCGCGTCGGGCTCATGCTCGTCACCAAGAGCCCCGCCGTGCTTCGCGCCGGAGGAGCCGAGGTGCTCACGCGCGAGCTTTCGGTAGGCGCCGGAGCGTCGACACACCTCGCGGAAGTCGCAGCCACGCCCGGCAAATTGCGCCTGGTCGTGCGCGTCGGGCAGTCGAGCTCGCAAGACGCGCTCGAGCTCTACGCGTGGGATCAGAACGGGCGGCCCCTCGCGTCCTCCGCGCCGAAGCCAGGAGATGCCGGCACGTCCAAAGTCACGAAGGCGGTCCTCGTGGCGGCTCCCGCCGTGCCCAAGAGCCCCGGCCACGAAGCGGAAGAACTGGTCGCCGGACTAGTCGAGCTCGCCACGCGGCACGACCGCGCGGCGGAAGAACGCATGCAGTCTACACAGGCTAGATTCCCCAAAGACCCGAGCTTCGCCCTGGTCTACGCGCGGGCGGTGCGAGCGGCGACCGACCTCGAGCCGGTGCACGTCTCGGAGCGCGCGCAACGCGCCTACGAGCTCGTGCTCGAGAAGAGCCCTACGTCCTGGGAGGCCGCGATCGAATTGGCGGAGCTTGCCGGTGAGCGACGAGGAGAAGGCGAAGCCCGCATTTTTTCCCTGCGTGAGCTCGACAAACGCGCCGAGGCCATGAAAACCCGGCCCGACACGCTGCTCGCGTACGAAGCGGTCACCGCCGCGCGCGCGGAGCTCTACGATCGCGCACGCCGCGTCCGAGAAAGCACCCGCTCGACGCTCGACGGCACGCTGCTCGGCGAGACGGTCGACCGCGAAGTTTTGCCTCGGCAAGGACCGGACGCGCTCGCCTTCGAATGCGACAAGGGCCCGACGCGCGACCACACGAGCATGCGCTGCTACGTCGAGAAACGCCTCGTGGGCGACGCTGCAGGCGCAGAGGCCGAGCTCGTCCGCTTGCGCGGGCTCTTCGGAGCCCCCCGGTTCTTCCTCTCCGGATCGCTGCGCGACGCCCTCGGGCGCGGCGCCTCCGCCGAAGCGAAGAAGCTCTACGACGCCCTCCCCGAGAGCGAGAAGAGCGTCTCGTTCTTCAACGCGGTCGATCCACGCGCCTCCATGGAAGCCGTGATCACGCGCGCGCTTCGCGCCAACGACGCACCTGGCTCGCTGCCAGCCGTGTTCGCGGCCAAGGGCAAAGAGATGCTGGCCGAATTCGAGGGCGTGGCCGAGAAGGTCACCGAAGCGGACCGCAAGTCCCCCGCGATGCCGTCCGCGGCCACCGCGATTTTGGCTCACGAGGAGCGCTACTCGGTCTCGAACGACGGCCTCGTTTCGTTCGTCCTCTACGACGTTCGCAGGCTCGGAGGCACGGCCGACGTCGAGTCGCACGCGCAAGCGAGCGGTCCTTCGGTGGGCGGGCGCTCCGTGAGCCGCATTCTGCGTCGGCGCATCTTCAAGAAAGACGGGCGCATCCTCACGCCCGATCAGACCCCGCGCGCCTCGCAGGCACACGCCGATCTCTCGCAGCTCGAAGCCGGAGACGCCGTCGAAGCCGTGTACGCCGGCTACTCGCTCCCCAACGATCGCGGCGACGTCTCGTTCGACACGCCGGACCTCTTGCCCGAGCGCACCGCGGTCGCGAGCGCCAAGCTCGAGATCCGTTTGCCCGCCGGAAAACCGGGCTCTATGTGGGCTCACCCCCTGCTCGGAAAGCCCGTGGAAAAGCGCGACGGTGGCACCCGCGTGCTCACCTACACGGTGGAAAATCGCGGGGCTCGTCGTTTCGAAGACGGCACGCCCAAGATGGATCGTTCGTGCGGCGTGAGCTTCTCCACGGCGCGCTGGTCCGATCTCGCCACGAGCCTCGCCGAGACCCTCACCTCGCTCGACGACCGCGGCTCGCCCGAGGTCGCCGCGTGGATTCGTGAGGTTTCCACGAAAGACGGCAAGAAGCTCGAAGGCCGCGCGCTGGTCGACGCGGTGGTGGCAGCTTCCGGCGTCGCCCTCAAGGTCTCCTCGCCCTCCACGCTGTCGGACTACGAGCTCGGCCGGACCGACTCGGTCACCACGCAGACCGCACGCACCATGCTCTCGCGCCACGAGGGCAGCCGCACCTGGCTCGTGGTGCGCGCGCTCCGCGAGCTCGGCATCCCGACCGACGTCATCGTCGCCGAAGACGGCCCGTTCAGCGCCGATCCGGCCTTCCCGCCGCACCTCGGACGCTTCACGCATCCGCTCGCGCTCGTCCACCTCGAAGGCAAAGACGCCGCCGGAAAGCCCACGAAAGAAGACATCGTCGTGGACGCCGACGTGCAAGGCCCGCCCCTGCCTGCCGGTCGCGTCTCGCCCGAGCTCCGGGGTCGCAGCGCGCTCTACCCCACGGGCGCCATCGCGCCGCTCCCCAAGGTCGACACGCAGGCCGAGCGCGACGAAGTCGACCTTCGCCTCACGCTCGACGAAGCGGGCAACGCCAAGGGTAGCCTCACGGTGCTCGTGCGGGGCCGCCCCGCGCAACAGCTCGCCGAGACCTTCGTGCGCGTGGTGGGAACCGAGCGTCAACGTGCCCTCCAGAGCATCGCGCTCGCCTGGGTGCCCTTCGCCAGCGTGGACAAGGTCGAGCTCTCCTCGCGCGAGGGCTCGTGGGAAGTGGCCATCCGCGCCGATCTGACCGTGGGCAGCTACGCGCAAGTCGAGTCGGGC
The DNA here is from genome assembly GCA_965225775.1 of Polyangiaceae bacterium. Lineage (GTDB taxonomy): Bacteria > Myxococcota_A > Polyangia > Polyangiales > Polyangiaceae > JAAFHV01. The sequence goes on from OZ245328.1 coordinate 2,944,347, forward strand.
GGCACGTGGGCGCTGCCCGGGCTCGACCCGGTGCACATCGTCTACCCGAGGCCGTACGTCTCGACGCTCGGAAATCTGTACGTCGCGCAGAGCGGCCGCGAAGGCGCTTTTGCCGTCGATCGCGCGGTGCAGTACCACGTGCGCCGCCGGGTCGAGCTGCCCAAGGGGGCCAAGGTCCAGCGCCAGCCCGGCCCCTTCGAGGTGCGCTCTCCCGAGCTCGACTCGCAGCGCCTCATGCGCGTGGACGGTCAGATCATCGAAGAGGACTTCGTGCTCGGCCTGCCCACGGGCACCATCACCCAGCAGCACTACGCGGCGTTCGCCGCGGACGCCCGCAAGACGGACGACGCGTTCCTGGCGAGCTTCCGCATCGCGCCGCCGTCCAAGCCCGCCGGCACGCCGGCTCCCGAGAAGAAAACGCCGGCCCCCGAAAAGAAATCGCCGGCGCCCCAAAAGAAGAAGTGAAGACGTGGCTCCCGGCGCACGAGAGCGCGTGACGGAGCGCTTCGTTTGAGCTAATCGGACAGGTCCCGGGGGGCGCTTGTATGCAGAGTGCAGGCAAGTGCTCCCTCCCGAGACACCGAGGTACGACGCCATGAGCGGCCACTCCAAATGGGCCACGATCAAGCACCGCAAGGGCGCAGCCGACGCCAAGCGAGGCAAGCTCTTCACCAAGCTCATCAAAGAGCTCACCGTCGCCGCGCGAATGGGCGGCGGAGACCCCGGCGGTAACCCGCGCCTCCGCAAAGCCATCGCGGACGCGAAGGGCCAGTCCATGCCGAGCGACACCATCACCCGCGCCGTCAAGCGCGGCACCGGTGAGATCGAGGGCGCGGCCTACGAAGAGGTTCTTTACGAGGGCTCCGGCCCCGGCGGCACGCTCTTCCTCGTCGAGGGCATGACCGACAACCGCAACCGCACCGTGGCCGAGCTCCGCAAGATCTTCGAGAAGAACAACGGCGTGCTCGGCGGGGCCGGTGCGGCCGCGTGGGCCTTCGAGAAGAAGGGCACCATCACGATCGAGAAGGGCGCGGCCACCGAAGACCAGCTCATGGAAATCGCCGTGGGCGCGGGCGCCGACGACTACGCCGACAACGGCGAAGAGTGGCTCGTCACCACCGCCACCGACGTGCTCTCCACGGTGTCCGAAGCCCTCGAGACCGCCGGAATCAAGCCCAAGTCTTCGTCGCTCGCGTGGCTCCCCAAGACCAAGAAGCCGCTCGTCGATCGCGACGCCGAAGTGGCCCTGAACCTCGCCGACGCCCTCGACGACCACGACGACGTGCAGAACGTCTACGCGGACTTCGACATCTCCGACGAAGAGATGCAAAAGCTCGCGTGAGCGCCCCGCGATCCCTGCCGAAGCGCGACCCGTCGAGCCCGAAAGCCCCGATTTCCCCGCGTGTCAGCACGCCGGGGGCGATCCGGGTCATCGGGCTCGACCCGGGCACGCGTCGCTTCGGCTGGGGCATCGTGGAACGCATCGGGTCGCGTCTGCACCACGTGGCCCACGGCATCGTGGCCCCACGCGAGACACTTCCGCTGGGCGAACGCCTCGTGATCATCGAACGAGGCCTGGTCGAGGTCCTCGACGAGCACGCGCCGCACATGGCGAGCATCGAGGCCATGTTCTTCGCCGCCCGCGACCCGAGCGCTGCCGCCAAGCTCGGGCACGCCCGCGGGGTCGGACTGCTCGTGTGCACCCGCGCCGGCCTGGTCGCCTCCGAGTATCCCCCGTCCCGCGTGAAGCGCACCGTGGCCGGCGGCGGCCGCGCGGACAAGAATCAAGTCGCGCAGATGGTTCGGGTGCTGCTCGGTCTCTCCGAAGCCCCCGCGAGCGACGCCGCGGACGCCCTCGCCGCCGCGATCACCCACCTGCAGCAGCTCGCCCCCGGCTCCCACGAGTCCCACGCCGTGCGCGCGACCGCCTCACGTGGCAAAAAAGCCTCGATGCCCGAGCACCTCGCCCGAGCCATCGAAAAAGCTCGACTTTCTTTACGTGGCGCGCCCCCGCAGAGATGAGCCTCCGGGTGAAGCCTTTGTGCTCCGGGCCCGTCTAAGCTACGACCTTCGCTACTTGGCGCGAAACCTGCTGCCCGGTACGAACGTTCTTCTTGCCTCGCCGAGCTTGCCCCTTCCCCCACGACCCTTACGCGATACGCCGTAAGGTACCCGTGGAGGGTTCGTTCCTGGGAGACCCCGATGCCCCGTAGCCGTTCCCCCTTCGCCGTCGTCGCCGTCCTCGCCGCCCTCGCGCTGCCCTTCGCCCTCGTGCCCGCGCACGCCACGGCAGCAGAGCCGGTGGCCCAAGCCGCGCAGGTCACGACCGACCTCATCAACCGGGTGCAGGCCTTCTACGATGCCTCGCAGACCTTCACCGCGCATTTCGATCAGGAGTTCGTGGTCAAGGCCTACAACACGAAGCGCGCCTCCGAGGGCACGGTGTTCTTCTCGAAGCCCGGCAAAATGGCCTGGATTTACAAGAACCCCGCCGGCAACGTGGTCGTCTCGAACGGCACCACCGTGCGCGTCTACGAAGCCAACAACAAGCAGATGTACGAGCAGCAGGTCTCCGGCGCGCAGAGCGGCGCGCAGTATCCCGCAGCACTCTCGTTCCTCCTCGGTCGCGGCAAGCTCACCGACTCGTTCAACTTCACCTCGTTCGCCGGCGCGGACATGAAGTTCCCCGGCGGCACGGTGCTCGTGGGCGTTCCCAAGACCCCGACCCCCGCCTACACCAAGGTGCTCTTTTACGTCGACAACGGCACCGCGCAGATTCGCCGCGTGCTCATCCTCGACGCGCAAGGCAACAAGAACAGCTTCGTCTTCAGCGACGTCGTGGTGAACCGCCCCGTACCCGCGGACAAGTTCGTCTTCGAGCCCCCGGCCGGGACCAACATCGTTCGCCCGTGACCGCGTAAGGCTCACGCTGCGGCTGATTCTGCGGGGCGCCCGAGGACCTCCTCCGGCGCCCCGAAGCTTTTCGAACGGACGGAGCCCCGAAGACCGCGCCCCCGTCGAGCCCCCGACTCGCCCCGAGGGCCGCGCAGACCGCACGATTTCGCGGTATGGTCGGCGCGTGAAGGTTCCTCCTTGTCCTGCCTGCGGCAAAGACCGCACGGTCCCCGGCGCATGCTCCGGGTGTGGCGCGGTGCAGGGCGAAGGGCACGTATGCCCGCACTGCCGTGGCCTCACCCGTACCGAGCCTCACCCCACGCTTCGCTTCGTCTGCGCGGCCTGCAAGGGCCCGAAGCTGCCCGTGCCGATCGCCGATCCGATCTTGCTCGAGTCGTCGCGCCAGGCCCTCCGTGAAGCCAAACCCGAAGGACGCTCGGCCTTTCTCACGCTCGCCGGCGTGCTCTACGGTCTGTCCACGCTGCTCGCGCTGATGAGCCACGTCACGGTCACCAAGGCCGCCACCTTGGTCATCGGCTGGCTCACGTTCGCCATGCTGGTCCGCATGCGCTCGACGCGCTCGAAGAAGTCCGAGCTCGCGCTGGATCGCGCCTATTCGCTGGCCATGCAGGACTACGCGAAGAACGGCGCCGCCAGCGCCAAAGAGCTGTCGCTGATGCTCGGCGTGCCGGAAGAAAAAGCCGAAGCCGAGCTGGTCGCGCTCGCCGCCGAGAACCCGACCCGCATCGAGGTCGACGACAAAGGCGACGTTCACTACCGCGTGGGCGAAGAGCCCAAGAGCGACTTCGACGACTTCGACGAACGCCTCGCCCAGGCCGAAGCGAAAAAGAAGGCAAGCCTATGAGCCACCCGGGACCTTCCCACGACCCTGCCTCCAACGAGCTCGACGAGCTCGACGGCCCCGTTACGCTTCGCAAACCCGAGCCCGCGCCCGAGAAGCGCGCGCGCCGTTCGCTCACCCACGTGGGCGGCGACGTCACCTTCGGAGGCGATCCGGAGTCGGCGCGGGCTCTCGGAGAAGCCCTGGCCGTCGCGCCGGCGGGCGACCAAGACGACGAGCCGGAGCGCGCCGACGTACACGGTTTTCACGTGTATCCTGCACGCATGCACCCGACCACCGCGGCGCGCCTGGTCACGTTCGCGGCACCTTCGGGTGGGCACGTGCTAGACCCGTTCGCCGGCTCGGGTACGGTGCTCGTAGAGGCCGTGGCGAACGGTCGCCGCGCGACCGGCTCGGACCTCAATCCGCTCGCGGTGAAGCTCGCCAAGCTGAAGCTCCGCGAGATGTCCCCGCGCGATTTGGAGCGCCTCGTCGCGCGTGCAGCCGAGGTGCGCCACATCGCCGATACGCGCCGCAAAGAGAAGTCGGGCGCGAGCCGCCGCTACCCGCGCGAAGACGCGGAGCTGTTCGATCCGCACGTGCTGCTCGAGCTCGACTCGCTGCGCGTGGGCATCGCCGAGTCGGACCCCGCCGATCGCGACCCGCTCGAGCTCGTGCTCTCCAGTTTGCTCGTGAAAGTCAGCAAAAAGCGCGGTGATACCTCGAACGTGGTGGACACGCGAAGGCTCGCCGCCGGCTACACGTCGAAGCTTTTTTTGCGCAAGACCGAAGAGCTCGCGCAGCGCCTCGCAGCCTTCGCGGAGCGCGCCCCGTCGCCTCGCGCCAAATCCCGCGTGGTGGTCGACGACGCGACCTCGCTGCTGAAGGTCGATTCGTACGTGATGGACGCGGTGGTTTCGTCGCCGCCGTACGTGGCCACCTACGACTACGCCGAGCATCACGCCCTCCGCATGCGCTGGCTCGGCCTCTCGGAGACACGCTTCGCGGCCGGCGAGCTCGGCTCGCGTCGCGCTTACGCGAAGCTCCGCGCGGACGAGGCCGTCGACTCGTGGCTCACCGAGCTCGAGAAGCTGCTCGGAGCGCTGGGGCGCGTGGTGAAGCCGGGCGGGCGCGTGGTGCTGGTCATGGCCGACTCGGCCGTGGCCGGAAGAGCCCTCCGTGCGGACGACCTGGTCGCCGAGGCGTGCGAGAAGGCGAACAAGCTTTTTCCGGTCGCCCGCGCTTCGCAGGCGAGGCCGCATTTTCACGGGCCGACGGCGAGCGCCTTTCGCGACGAGCCGCGCCGCGAACATGCCCTCTTGCTTGAGCGTAAAAGGGGTCTATAACGCCCCGAGACAACATGCCGACCGTCGTCTTCGAGAAAAAGGGCAAACCCGTTTTGACTGTCTCCGCTCCCCAAGGCGGATCCATCCAAGACATGTGCGACGACCACGCGGCTCCGGTCCCGTTCTCCTGCCGAAGCGCTTGCTGCGGAACGTGCCGCGTCGAAGTGCTCGAAGGCGCCGAGAGCTTGGAAGCCCCGGAAGACGAAGAGCTCGACGTGCTCGATGCCTTCGGTCAGGCCCCGCCCAAGCACCGCCTCGCCTGCTGCGCGAAGATGAAGTCGGGCGGCGGCACCGTGCGCGTGCAAGCCGTCGACGAGTGACCTCGTCTTCGTCTTTGCGCTGACATCGAACACCGAGCTCCCTCGGCACACTCGACCGTCTGCCTGCACGCGGAGCCCATTCGCGCGTCCGTTGACGCGTGCGTACGTGCGCCCGCGAGAGCACGTCACCTGCCGTTTGCGCTCGCGGCAGGTGACCTGCGTGCGTTTTTCGTCTCGTCGATGTCACGTTGCGACGGATGCGAAAATCCGAGTTCGTGCTAAGACGTGCGGGTCATCCTTAGAAGGAGAGAGCGCATCATGAAGCCCTACGTTCGTAAGCTCGCTTGGATTCTCGGTGGAGTGAGCGTCATCACCGGCGCGTCCGTTTTTGCCGTCGCTTGCACCGACAACGGCGACACCCCCGACGACACCCCAGTGCCCGGCGTCGATGCCGGTCGTCGTGACTCGTCTACCAGCTCCACCGACGGCGGCGTGAACCCCGGCACCGACGGCAGCGTCACCACCGACGGCAGCACCGGCACCCCGGACTGCGGCTTCGCTCCCAAGCTCCGCTCCAGCAGCCCGCCGGACGCCGGCCCGGACTCGGGCACCAGCTTCTTCTGCCCCTTCGGAGACGGCGGCACCTCGGGCGCGGACAAGCGCTTCTGCTCGGGCGACCAGACCTGCTGCACCGGCACCGGCTCGGGCGGCTCGTTCGACACCAGCTACTGCACCGCCACCAAGGCCGAAGTCTGCCCCGCCGGCAACAAGGGTGCGCGCAGCCGCTGGGAATGCGGCGGTCCGGACAACTGCAGCAGCGGCCAGAAGTGCTGCATCCCCGGCACCGACGGCGGCCCGCCCGCGGTCGACACCGAGAAGGTCAACGGGCAGCTCTGCCCGGCCGAGTTCCAGCGCGGCTTCTTCATCGGCGGCACCCTCTGCCGCTCGGCTTGCCAGAGCGGCGAGATCGAAGTCTGCACCAAGGACTCGGAGTGCTCGGGTGGCAAGAAGTGCGTGGCGTTCTCGACGAACAACCGCGACCTCGGCGCCTGCAAGTGATCTGAGCCGAAACGGCCGAACGCCCCGCTCCGCTCTCACGAGCCGAGTGGGGCGTTTTCTTTTCGAAGGACCCGAGCTCCGGGCGACGACCGACGTTGACCGCCTCGACCGACGTTGACCGCCTCGACCGACGTTGACCGCCTCGACCGACGTTGACCGCCTCGACCGACGTTGACCCCTCGACCGACGACCGACGTTGACCCCTCGACCGACATTGACCGCCTCGACCGACGTTGACCGCCTCGACCGACGTTGACCCCTCGACCGACGTTGCCCAGCTCGACCGACGTTGGCCGTTCGACCGATGTGGCCGTTCGACCGACGTTGGCCGTTCGACCGACGTTGGCCGGCTCGACGCCCCCGAAACGTCCGCGAAGGCGGAGATTCCGCGATCGCTCAGACCCGAGCCAGCATCCAGGCGGCCATGTCCGCCGCGGTCTGCTCGTAGGCGGGTTCGTTCAGGATTTCGTGCTTGTGGCCCTCTTTCGGCACCCACGTCTTGTCGGCGTGCCCGGCGGCATCGAAGAAGCGCTTCCCGGCATCGAGGCTGGCCACGATGTCGTCTTTGCCGAACATCTCGTAGAGCGGCAACGTGAGAGTCGGCGCGCGCTCGAAGACCTCGGCTTGGGCTTTCTGGGTCTCGGTGAACCAACGGGCCTTCGCGTTCTTGAAGACCAAGGGGTCGTGGTCGTAGGCCTTGGCGCGGGCGGCGTCGTTGGTCATATCCTTGCCGTGGAGGCCGCTGGGCAGACCGAGCTTGGGCACGAGTCTCGAGGCGACCTTGCCCGCAAGCACCTTCACAGCCGGCACGGCCAGCGCGAGACCGAAGAACGGACCGGACAGCAAGAGGCCCTTGTAATCACGTGGGTCGCGCAGGACGGACAGCGTGGTCACGAGACCGCCGAAGCTGTGCCCGAAGAGGAACTTGGGAGCGCCTTTCGCGCGCGCGTCGACGAGCTTCGCGAGCTCGTCCATGTCGTCGAAGAACTCGTCGAAGCGGTCGCAGTAGCCACGCTCGCCCTCGGAGCGTCCGTGCCCGCGTAGGTCGATGGCCACCACGCCGATGCCGTGACCGAGCAAAGCGTCCACCGCGTGGTCGTAGCGAGCGGCGTGGTCCGCGTAGCCGTGCACGAGCGCGAGCAGCGCCTTGGGCGTCTCGGGCACGTGCGCGCGGAAATAAAGGGCGGGCGCGCCGTTCGCGCGTCCTTTCACGGTGCCTTCTTCGAGCTTCACGGCCATGATTCGTCCTTCCCCGATACGACTTGCCCGGGCGCGGACCACCTTCGCACCCGAGATGGCCCACGGGCAAGCCACTCGTGAGGCACTGGTCCGCGCAGAGCACGCTGCGCACGGCGGCGCATCGCCGCGAGAACCGAGCCTGCGAGAAACCCTCGCTCAGCGCGAGAACGCGGCCAGGTCGAGCCCTTCGGCCTCGAGCGCTTCACGGAGCGCGGCGAGCGCGCGGGCCGCTCTCGACTTGATTGTGCCGAGCGGGACCCCCTCGCGCTCGGCGATCTCGGGGTAGCTGAGGCCCTCGAAGAAGGCGACCACGAGTGTTCGCATTTGCACCTCGGGTAGCTTGGCGAGTGCGCGCTGCACCTTCACGCGCTCGTGCTCGTCGCTCGTGAGCTCTTCCGGGTTCTTCACCTCGGGTGGAGGCTCGAACGCCAAGACCTCACGCTGGAGCGTGCCGCGACGGTCGCGACGACGCGTACGATCGATCGACAGGTTGCGCACCAGCGTGACCAACCACGCGATGACCGAGCCCTTGTCGCGCTCGTACTGAGCGGCGCGCTCGGAGAGAGTCACGAACGCATCGTGCAAGACGTCTTCGGCTTCGGCGCGGTCGCGCACGATACGGAGCGCGAGCGGAAACAGCACCCGCGAGTGGCGGTCGTACAGCGCACCTGCCGCGCCGACGTCCCCCTCTCCGATGCGCCGCACGAGCTCCGAGTCGTCCACATCCAACATTCGAGTCCGAAGGCTCCCAACCCCCTTGCCATCCGTCAAGCTAAAGACGACATGTTGGGCTCCGAGGTGACACACTTGACCTCCGCGAATGCGAGCGTGAGACGTGCCGGAAGCGCCGCTCGAGTAGCCCGACTTGGCGCATGGGGAAGGCGCATCGTATGGGTCGTCGGGGCGGCGATCGCGGCTTCCACGCCCTCGGCATCCCTCGCCGAAGAGCCGACCGTCCCGCGCGTCGGCCCCACCATGGCCAAGTCAAAATCCGAGGCCGAGCAAGTCGACGCGTCCACCTCGGTGCACACGATCGAGACATGGGGCACGTTGGCGCATGCCCACACGGGCGAGCACCTCGCGCTCGACGCGACCGAGCCGAGCGATGCGCGCTTCACGGAGCTCTTGGCCGACCGCGTGACCGATTCGTCGCGCGAGATCGACCCTCGCCTGCTCGGCCTCTTGCGCTCGCTCGCCAAGAATCATCCGGGCGCCCGATTCGAGATCGTGAGCGGCTACCGCAGCGAGAAGCTCAACGAAGCGCGCAGGAAGAAAGGCCGGCACGTAGCGCAGCACAGTCAGCACACGCTCGGGCAAGCGGTCGACTTCCGCTTGGTACCGCGTGGGAGCCACAAAGGGCTCGACCCGCGCGCGCTCGAGCGCGAGATTCGCGCGCTCGGCTGGGACGGCGGCGTGGGAACCTACACGCTGGAGAGCGACTGGTTCGTGCACGCCGACGTCGGCAAGAACCGGCACTGGCGAGGCTGAAGCCTGGGTCACGGCAGGCGAACGCGGACCTCGGTGAAGGCGTAGTGGGTCATGTCCGGGGCTTCGAGAGCGCTCGCGTTCGGGAGAGACGGAGCCCCTCGACCGAGGATCTGTTTCGCACCGTCTCCGTAGACGAGAGCGGCGTACGAAAACCCGAGGGTGAGCCCCTCGACGGGCTCCACGCCGAACCGCGCCGAAAGCTCGTGACCGAGCGAGCTCGAGTCGTTCGCGTCCGACGCGCGCGCGCGGCCGAGCGTGCCGAGCGACGACGTGATCCACTCACCTTGCCGCTCGACCGCCGATGCATAGCGATACCCGAGCCGCAGGGACGCGTCGTCGAAAGGCTCGATCTCGACCTGCCCGCCCACGTCGGCCAGGTTGGAAAAGGCGAACACGTCCAGCGCGCCGTGCCAGCGTTGTGTATCGGGCAAGAGCGGATCGAATTGCGTGTAAGTTCCACCTTTTCCGGGATCTCCCGAAGCGAAGCCGCCGAGCAGCCGCAGCGTGGGCGAGAGCTTGGCGCCATCGAAGCGCTTCTCGGCGTGACCGGCGAAGGCGAACGCCCCGATGGTCGGGGTGCCTGCGAGCGCACGCGCGGCACCTCCCTGCACGGCCCCCTCGATGCCGTACGAAAAGCCCGAGCTCGCGCCGGACAGGCGAAGCGAAGCCGTGAGCTTCTCGCCCTTCGCGCGCGAGACCGCGAAGTCGGTGGGCTGCTCCAGGTTGCGGTCCGAGAAGGCCGTGCGCGCATAGCCGAAGAGCTCGACCTTGAGCCACGAGGCGTGGTCGTACCCTGCGCGCAGACCGAAGAGCTGCGCGCCGCTGCTCTGCGACGAGGTCGTGTCACCGCTGGTCTGACCGAGCGGCCCCGGCGACGCGAGCACCACGGCGAGCGCCTCGAAGTCGAGGTCGTCGAACGGTGCCCAGGCGAAGCGCGCGGCATCGAGCGTGCGTCCCGCGGGGGAAAAATCGGCTGACGAGAGCAGTCGCCCTTCGCCCCACGTCACGGCCTGACGACCGAGGCGCACGTAGCTGGGGCGCGCCGAATCGGTCTTGCTCTCGAGGTACGCCTCGTACACCCCGAACGAAGGCACGACCTGCGTGCGCGAGCGCGCGAGCTGGAGCGCGCCCGAGTCGCCCATGATGCGTGCATCTTGCACGGTCACCTTGGCCGTGAGCGGTCCGCGTGAAACGGCGAGTCCCAGACGAGCGCGAGTTAGCACGGCCCACACGTCGCTCGCCGAAGGAACGTCCGGGGCCTCGCGGCGGTACTCGCCTCGCAGACGCACGTCGATCTCGGGGGCGAGCGTGACGCTCCCGAGCTTGAGCTTGCCGTCCGCGTACGAAACCTGATTGCCCGCGTCTTCGGCGCGCGCGGTCCCACTCGCGCCGAGCAGCGCGACCGCGAGCGTGCCGGCCGCGGCGAGCGCGCGAGCCCCCTTCACGAGAGCCTCGCCTCGAGGTCGCGAGCACGCTCGAGGAGGCGTTCACGCTCGTTGAGGCTCGGATCGTCGGTCACTTCTTCCAGTAAGGCGTTCAAGAGGACTCCCAACATCCGCCCGGGCGCGATGCCCAAGGCCTTCATGAGATCGTGACCGTCGACCGCGAGGTCGCGCGTGGTGAGGGCCGTTCCTTCGGCCAGCACCTTCGCGACATGAATCTTGAGGGCTTCGAGCGCCTGGAACGACGACGTGGCGTCCTTGCCCTTGGCGCGTGCGTCCGCCTCGTTGAGGAAGAAGAGGTCTTCGAGACGCTCTTTTCCGACGCGTCGAATCCACCGCCGCACGGCCTGGTCGGTCCAGGCGTCGTAGTGGAACAGGTGATGGCGGACGAGGTGCGTGATGCGCTGACGTTCGTCGTTCGAGAACTTCAATCGTCCGCAAATGGGCTCCACGATCTCGGCGCCGAGGCGGTCGTGATCGTAGAAGGTATAGTCCCGGGTCTTTTCGCTGAAGGCTCGGCTCTTGGGTTTGCCCACGTCGTGGAAGAGCCCGGCGATGCGCAAAATGGCGTCTTTCGGGCAGGCGTCCATGCACTCGAGCGAGTGTCTCCATACGTCGTAGGCGTGGTGTTTGTTCTGCTCCACGCCCACGCAACCGGCGAGCTCCGGGCAGGTAATCTCCAGAATGCCCGTCGATTGCATCACCTCGAAGGCGACCGAAGGCTTGTCGGCCTTCATGGCCTTCATCCACTCGTCGCGCACGCGCTCGGGGCTTACCTTGCGGAAGGTGTCCAAGGTGCGCGGAATGGCGTCTCGTGTGGCCGGATCGAGCTCGAAGCCGAGCGTGGCGCAGAACCTGGCCGCACGCAGCACGCGCAGACCGTCTTCCGAGAAGCGCTCTTCCGCTTTTCCCACCGCGCGCACGATGCCCGCCGCGAGGTCCTTGCGACCACCGAAGGGATCCACCACGACGCCCGAGTGCGACTCGAGCGCGATGGCGTTCACCGTGAAATCGCGCCGAGCGAGGTCTTCTTCGATGTCGCTCACGAAGTGGACCGAGTCCGGCCTTCGCCCGTCCGAATACGCGCCCTCGCCACGCAGCGTGGTCACCTCGTAGTGCTGACGATCGAGCACCACGGTCACCGTCCCGTGATCGATCCCCGTGGGGATCGCTCGCGGAAAGAGGTGCATCATCTCTTTCGGGGTCGCGTCGGTGCAAATGTCCCAGTCCGACGGCTCCTTTCCGCGGAGCAGGTCGCGCACGCATCCGCCAACGACCCAGGCGCGCTTGCCTGCGCGATCGAGCACCTCACGAATCTTGAACACGTGCGCGGGAATCCGCGAGAGGTAGTCCTCGCTCATCAGTAACCTTCGGTCTTGGAGATGATCTCGTTCATGATCTCGCGCGTCCCTCCGCCGATCGGATAGAGGCGCGCGTCGCGGTAGAGCCGCTCCACGAGGTACTCCCGCATGTAGCCGTTGCCACCGTGGATCTGCACGGCGGCGTCGCAGACGAACGAGCAGGCGTCGGTGGCGACGTTCTTCGCTTTGGCGGCGAGAGCGGTCACGTCTTCCCCGCGTACGAAGCGAATGGCCACCTCGGCGGTGAGTGCGCGCGCGGCGGCGATGCGGCTCGCCATGTCGGCCAGTTTGTGGCGCGTCACCTGGAACGCCATGATCGACTTTCCGAAGGCCACGCGTTCCTTCGCGTACGAGACGGACTCACGGTAAGCGAGCTCCGCAATGGCGACGCATTGCCCGGCAATGTAAATGCGTTCGCTCGCGAAGTTCATCATGATGGCGTAAAACCCCATGTTTTCTTCGCCCACCAGGTTCTCGACCGGAACCTCGCAATCCTCGAACGAGAGCTCGGCCGTATCGCTCGCCCACCAACCGGTCTTCTTGAGCTTCTTCCCCACCGAGAAGCCCTTGGTGCGGCTCTCCACCACCAAGAGCGAGATGCCTCCGTGACCGGGTCCTCCCGTGCGCACGGCCAGGGTCACGAAGTCGGCGCGACATCCCGAGGTGATGAACGTCTTCGAACCGTTGACCACGTACACGTCACCCTTCTTCACGGCGGTCGTGCGCAGGTTCGCGACGTCGCTTCCGCCCCCAGGCTCGGTGATGCCGAGCGCGGAGACGTGCTCTCCCGCGAGGACCGGTCGCACGAAGCGCTCTTTCTGGGCGGCCGTTCCGAAGCGCACGATGGGCGGCAGCGCGATCCCGTGACTCCCTAGCCCGACGCAGGTGCCCACCGAGTGCCCGGCCAGCACCACCTCCTCGGACGCGACCAGTGCGTGGGTGATGTCGCCCCCGGTGCCGCCGAGCTCTTCGGCGTAGCCGATGCCGAGGACGCCCGCGCGCGACGCCTCACCGTAGAGCGAGCGAGGAAACTCCTCGGCCTCTTCCCAAGCGGTCGCGTGGGGAGCGATGTGGGTCTCGGCGAAACGACGGGCGTTGCGGCGGAGCTCGGCGTGCTCCTCGGTCTCGAAGAGGTACATGGTCCGGATGGTACGAAAATCCGGGCGTTCTCGCCGAAATACCGAATTCGGGCGGAGGACCTTCGCTCGTCTCCGGTCTCAGTTCGAGTCGAGCAAGCCGCGGAGCTGCTCGGGGCTCAAGCGGTACTCGGTACGGCAGAAGTCGCATTCGATCTCGAGCATGCGCTTGTCCGCCAGCAGCGACTCGATGTCCGCTTTGGGCAGCGTGGCGAGGCTCGCCGTGAGACGAGTCGCGCTGCAGTTGCAGCCGAACGAGATGTTGCGCTCGCCCACGAGCGAGTACGCCATGCCGTAGAGCGTCTCTTCGAGCAGCGTCTTCGGAGAAGCGGCGCCACGCGCGAGCAGCGGCACGATATCCTCGAAGTCCTTCAAGCGCTCGGTCATGAGCATGAGCGGCCCCTCGGCGTAGTCGGGCAAGAGCTGTACGAGGTAGCCTCCCGCCGCCGCGACCTCACCGTCGACCATGTGCGTGCCGACGGCCACCATGGTCGTGATCTGCTCGGATTCCTGCATGTACGCCATGATCGCGCCGGAGACTCCACCCTGCCCGGCCACGCTCACCACGCCCTGATGGAGCGCGCCCGTCTGGAGCGTACGCGCGACCTGGAGAACGCCTTTGCCCTCGATGCCGAAGCTCGTCGCACCTCCGGCGAGCTGCACGAGGCCGCGCGTCGTGCCGTCGGGGTGGGCGTCGGCGACCATGCGCGACCGGCCGTCGTCCCCTTGCAGAATACACTGAACGCGGAGATCGGGCGACATGCTCTCGCGCACCAGGATGGCGCCCGTGAGGAAGTCCGAGAACGTTCGACGCACGCCCGGTTCGGGCTTCTGCGCCGCGATGGCGTCCCGCACCGTGCTCGTGGTCTCGACGACGATCACACGGAAGCTGTCGTCGTCGGTGAGCGCGCGGAGGACGGTATCGGAAGAGTTCATCGATTCTAGCCTAGCAAAATGCCATGAATGGGAAGAGGTCGGAATGCTCAGGGAGTGAGCGGAGCTTCGGACTTCGCGCTCGCCTTGCCACCCTTGCGACTCGGCTTGCTCGGCTTGCTCGGCTTGCTCGAAGAGGTCGAACCGCGCCGCCGCGTTTCCGGGGTCGGGTCGTCGGACGAGCCGGAGAAGGTGTCGTCGATGCGCGATTTCGCCAAGACGTCGCGCAAAAAGCGACCGGTCGACGAGCGCGCCACCTTCACGATTTCTTCGGGCGTGCCTTGGGCGAGGATCTCGCCCCCTCGGCCTCCACCCTCGGGACCGAGGTCGACCACCCAGTCCGCACACTTCACCACGTCGAGCGCGTGCTCGATGACGATGACCGTGGCGCCCTTGTCCACGAGTCGGTCCAAGACGCCGAGCAGCTTGCGCACGTCGTCCGGATGAAGACCCGTGGTGGGTTCGTCCAGCACGTAGAGGCTCTTCGCGGTCTGCGCTTTGCCGAGCTCGCGCGAGAGCTTCACGCGCTGGGCTTCACCGCCGCTCAAGGTCGGCGCGGGTTGTCCGAGCAACATGTAGCCGAGACCCACCTCGGACAAGGTACGCAGCACGCGCACGAGCGCCGGGTACGCCGCGAAGATCTCGATCGCGTCGTCCACGCTGGTGGCGAGCACGTCGGCGATGCTCTTTCCCTTGTACTTTACATCGAGCGTGGCCTCGTTGTAACGCAGCCCTCGGCACACCTCGCAAGGCACGAACACGTCGGCCAAGAAGTGCATCTCCACGCGCACGGCGCCGTCGCCCTCGCAGGCCTCGCAACGCCCGCCCTTCACGTTGAAGGAGAACCTTCCCGCGTCGAAGCCGCGCGCACGCGCATCGGGCAGCTGCGCGAAGATCTCGCGCACGAGGTCGAAGGCCTTCGTGTAGGTGCCCGGATTCGAGCGCGGCGTGCGCCCGATCGGCTGCTGATCGATCGAGACCACGCGCTCGACGTGCTCGAGGCCGTCGATGCCGTCGTGATCGCCGACCACTCCTTCGCTCCCGTGCAGCTCGCGCGCGAGCGCCGGCAAGAGAATCTGCCCGACGAGAGACGACTTGCCCGCGCCGCTCACGCCGGTCACGCACGTGAGCACGCCCACCGGGAAACGAGCCGTCACGTTCTTGAGGTTGTTTTCCCGGGCTCCGCGCACCACGATGGCCCGGTCGGAGACTCGGCGCTTGCCGCGCATGGGGATGCTCTTACGCCCCGAGAGGTACGCGCCGGTGAGGCTCGCCGGGTTCTCGCAAAGCTCTTCGGCGGTGCCTTGTGCGACCACCTTTCCGCCGAGGTGACCCGCTCCGGGCCCGAAATCGACCACTTGGTCGGCCGCGCGCACGGTCTCTTCGTCGTGTTCGACGACGAGCACGCTGTTGCCGAGATCTCGAAGGCGATGGAGCGTGCGAATGAGCCGCTCGTTGTCCCTAGGGTGGAGGCCGATGCTGGGCTCGTCGAGCACGTACATGACACCCGAGAGCTCGCTGCCGAGCTGGCTGGCGAGTCGAATGCGCTGGGCCTCGCCTCCGCTCAAGGTCGGGCCTTTGCGTTCGAGCGACACGTAGTCGAGGCCCACGTCGAGCAAGAAGCCGAGACGCGACGAGACCTCGAGCAGCGCGGGAGCCGCGACCTTGGTCTTTTGAGCGTCGAGCGTGAGTGACTTCATGTGGGCGGCGGAATCGCGCACCGGCATCCGGCACACGTCCGCGATGGACACGCCGCCGAGCTCGACCGCCAGCGTCTCCGGTCGCAAGCGTTTGCCGTCGCAGGCCTGGCAAGCGCGCTCGCGGAAGAACTTCCGGTAGTGCTCGCGCTGCGACTCGCTCTTGGTCTCGTGGTAAAGCCGCTCGAGGTGGCGGATCACGCCCTCGAAGCGCACGCCGAACGTGCCGTGATTTCCCGAGCCTTCTTTGCCCCAAGTGACGGCCAGCTTCTCGCCGTCGATGCCGTAGAGCAGCGTCTTTTTCTGGGTCGGCGTGAGCTTCTTCCAGGGGGTGTCGTGCGACACCTTGGCCGCTTTGGTGGCGGCCTGGATGATGCGATAGACCCAACCGTCCTTGCGCGCCATGGCCGAGGCCCACGGCACGATGGCGCCGCCCGCGAGGGAGAGTGACGTGTCTTTGATGACCAGGTCGGGGTCCACTTCGAGGCGGACTCCGAGGCCCGCGCAGGCCGGGCACATGCCGAGCGGCCCGTTGAACGAGAAGGCCTGCGGTGACAGCTCGGGGTAGCTGCGTCCGCAGCACGCGCGCAGGGCCGAGAATCGACGCGGCTCGTTCTCGCCTTCCACGGATACGAGCACCTCGCCCTTGCCTTCACGAAGGCCGGCTTCGAGGGCCTCGGCGAGACGACCGCGCTCGGACTTCTCGAGGGTGACGCGATCGAGCACGAGGTCCAGGGTGTGCTTCTCGTTCTTCTTGAGCGGAGGGAGCGGCGCGTCCAGGCGCGCGACCTTCCCGTCCACCATCACCCGCAAAAACCCACGCTTCGTGAGATCCTCGAAGATCTCCTTGTGCTCGCCTTTTCGATGCTCGACGAGCCGCGCGAGCACGTCTACGCGTTTGCCGGGGAGCGTGGCGAGCACCTCGCGCACCACGTCGTCCGCGGAGCGCGCCGCCACGACCTTGCCGCAGGTGATGCATCGCTGCGTGCCTGCGCGCGCGTAGAGCACACGGAGGTAGTCGTAGACCTCGGTGATGGTGCCGACGGTGGAGCGAGGGTTGTGGCTGCCGCTCTTCTGCTCGATGGCGATGGTGGGAGACAGACCGCGGATGCGATCCACGTCGGGCCGGTCCATCTGACCGAGAAACTGCCGCGCATAGGAGGAGAGCGTCTCGATGTAACGACGCTGCCCTTCGGCGTAGATGGTGTCGAACGCGAGGCTCGACTTTCCCGAGCCGCTCGGGCCGGAGAAGACCACCAGCTTGCGCTTGGGAATGGAGAGGTACGGAACGTCGAGATTGTGCTGCCGCGCGCCTTCGACCACCACGTGATCGAGGTCGATCGGGACGGCCGCCGTCTCGCGAGCGGGAGCCGATTTGCGCTTGGAACGACCGGGCTCCGACATGCGCGTTCGATTACCCTTCCTCGAGACCTCGGGGAAGGCCTCACTTCATGAAGATGCGCTCGACCTCCGAAAAACCGGGGAGCGGCACCTTCACCTCTCCACCGAAGAAGAGCCCGTAGAGCTCGTCGTAGAGCCGGTCGAACGCTCGCGCGGTGTAGGCGCCGTACACGCGCGCCACGAGCGAGTCGCGCTCGTCGATGCGGAACACGCTGCGGTCGCGCGTCTCGGCGGAGAGCGCGCTCGGCGCGGGCATCACGAGCGAGAAGCCCGCCGGATTCTTGGGCCACACGTCTACCGTGGCATCGAAGCGGATCTCCGACACGAGCACCGAGGTCGACTCGAAAGCCCTTTGCTCGGGCTTTCCGAGGGAGTAGCGCACCAGAAGCTCGGGCGCGTTCTCGCGGCGAGGACCTTCGGCGAGCTTCACCACGAGCACGGAGGGAGGGCACGCCTCGGCGAGCACCACCGCGAGCGCACGCGCCGTCTGCCGCTCTCTCGCTTCGATCAGACCTTTCGGGAGCGCGGCGACCACCTCGCTCGGGAGCGTGCGCTCGAACCGGACCGGGAGCCGCGCCGGACCTCCGTCTCCGCGCCGCGCTTCGTCGACGAGCACGCCGAGGGAGGGCAGGATCTTCGAGGGCTTGGGCGCGCGCTCGGTGAGCTCGCGAAGGCACTCACCGAGGGCCGTGCCCCACTCGACGGAGGTCTTCGGTTTGACGAACCCGGCAGGATTGTTCGGCGCCTCCGGCCCGGACAAGGCGGCCTTCAGGGCCTCGTTGCGGGCCACGCGGTCTCGCATCTCGTCGAGCTCGTATTGCTTTCGAATCTCCATCTTTCGCGATCCGATGAAGTATTCGGCCTCACGGACGCGCACGCCGCCTCGCGCGAGGTAGTCCTGCATCGACGCGGTGGTGTTCTCCGCGAAGGCTCGTCGAAAGCGCATCTCGTCCGAGAAGGTATTGGTCGCTCGGAACGAGACGAAACCGAGCAGCACCGAGAGCGCGATCGCAGGGACGAAGGCGGCGCGCAACGGGACTTGGCGACCAGGCGCGTCTCCAGCGCTCGCCAGCGCGAACCCCTCGCCGTCCCTCATCGCGAAGAACGGATCGTGATCCAATGCTGCCCCGAGGTCGGTCCCGTAGGAGACCGACTCGAGCGTGCGCTGCGCTTGCACGAGCGCGTCGTAGGTGCGGTCGGAGTGCTCCGCGCTCGGCATGGGAAACCGTGCTTCCTCGCCCGACTCGAAGCGCAAGACGAGGGCGAGCCCGAGGTCTTCCGTGGCCCCCGGCTTCCGCACCGGAGCGCCCGGATCTTTCCTTCCCGCGTCCGTGAAGACGCCCACGTCGCGCACCGAGCCGAGCGGGGTCACGGTGAGCGCATGCCCGTCGAACGAGAGCAGATCGAGCGGCAGAAGCACGCGCCCGGGCTCCATCGGCGAGCCGCCGCGAACGAGCCTGCGATGGACGAAGAAGCCGACGAGCAGCGAGAGCGGGAGCCACGCGAGCACGTACGGTGCGAAAAACTCGACCGCCTGCGCGCGAGGCCACGAGTGCACCACCAGCGTGACCAACAGCACCACGCCGCACGCCGAAGCGAGCACGAGGCGCGCGGCGAGCTTGGTGGGTCGCGGAACCGCGACGGCGATGGGCGCGGGGCGGCCGCGGCCTTCGAGGCTCGCCTGCAAACGCTCGCGCACCTCCTTGGGGAGCTTGTGCCACGAGAGCCGCTTGGGCGGCCCGGTGTACGGACCGGAGGGCACCCCGAACGTGGTGAGCGAGCCTAACGAGCGGTACACGCTTCGAGGATAGGACACGGCGCCGCGGCTTTCTCGACCACACGCAAAAAAGCGAACGCCGCTCGCCCGGGCAGGACGAACGGCGCGCGTTTCAGTCACGTAAGCGCTCGATACGCTTACGCATTCAGCACATCATGCATCATACACGCTTGCGGCGACGAGCCACGAACGCCGCGCCGAGCGCACCCAGCGCCACGAGGAAGCCGCCGGCCGAAGTGCTGGAGCCTTCGGAGACCGAGCATCCGATGCCACCACCTTCGAGCGAACCGTCGTCGTTCGGCGGATCGCCGGCCGGAGTGACGGGCGTCGAGGCATCGACGGGCGTGGAAGCGTCCACCGGAGTAGGCGCCGCGTCGGCGACGGAGGCGTCCTTGGCGGAGGAGTCGGTGCCTGCGTCCGTGGGAGAGGCATCGGGGCCCGCGTCTGCGACGGCGTCGCGACAGGTACCGGCCGTGGCCGTGGTCGAGCTGCACACCTTGGGGGCGGCGCAGCCGTTTCCGCCGGTGCCGCGGCAGCCGTCGACGCACGCCTTGGCCTCGCAGATGCGACCGCTCGTCGCGTTGCCGCAGTCGCCGTCCACGCTGCAGGTGCTCGCCGCGATGCACTCGCCCGAGACGCTGCACTTGGGCAGGCCCGTCGTGCACGGCCTCGCGCCGGCACTGCCCACGTCACCGGTGCAGGGCGCGCATCCCGTGACCGTCGCGTTCGGCAGCTTGTCGAGCTTCAGCACGTACGCGTCGCTCGTGCCTCCCGCGTAGGTCGGCTGCGCCACCGTCCCCACGATCGGCACCGACCCCGACGCTCCCCAGCCTGCCACGTACGCCGTGTCGTTCGTGTCCACCACGATCTGGCTGTTCGCCTCCCCGAACGGCGTCAGGTACTCCCACCCCGTTCCGTCCGTTTTCAGCATGCCCAGGATGCCCTTGTCTCCCGGCTTGCCGCATCCGTTCACCGTGGTCGCGCCGAGCGTGCCCGTGCCTGCCACGAACACGTTGCCGGCGGCATTGACCGCGATGTCGTAGACGCCGTCGCGCTGCTCTTGCCCGAAGAGCTTGGAGAAGACGCGGGTGGTCCCGGTGGCATTGAGCTTCATGACGAAACCGTCGAACTCGTCGGAGGCGTCGCCCGGACGGCCGACCTGACCGGGGAAGTTGGGGGAGTTGGTGACGCCGGCGAGGTAGATCGAGCCGTCGTTGCCGATGGCGAGGGCTTGTCCGAAGTCTTCGCGATTGCCGCCGAAGTAGGTCGAGAAACCGACGGTGGCGGTGCCATTGGCGGCGAGCGTGAACTTGGTGAGGTAACCGTCGCCCTGAGGTCCGGGCCCCGGATTGCCGCCGCCGTAGACGGGCTGGAGCGAGCCTGCCGTGGTGGGGAACAGCAGCGAAGCGGTGGCGCCGACGATGTACGCGTTGTTGGCCGAGTCGAGCGCGATGTCGAACGGATAGTCCGGCGCGGTGCCCCCCAGGAACGTGGAGAACGTGAGGTTCGAGCCGTCCGGCGTGATGCGCGAGACGAACGTGTCGATGTCGTTGGGGTCCACCAGATTGCCGCGCACCGCTTGGGTGGGGTTCTTGGTGGGGAAGTTGGCCGAGGCGGTCTCTCCGGTCACCCAGACGTGTCCCGTCGAATCGAGCGCAATCGAGGCCCAATACTCCGAGCTGCTTCCTCCGAGGAACGTCGAGTATTCGAGCGCATTGCCCGCCGCATTGAGCCGCGACACCGTCACGTCTTGTCCACCGCCCAGCGTCTGCGAAAACGCACCCGCCGTCGTCGGGAAGTCCGGCGACGTCGTCGTCGCCGACACGTACAGACGTCCCGTCCCGTCCACCGCGCACGTCCGCATCGCCCCCGTCTCGAACCCCGCGAACGCGTCCGTCATGTACTCGTCTCCCGCTCCTCCCAGGTACGTCGAGTAGAGGACCTGCGAGCCGGTCGGGTTCAGCTTGGTCACGAACACGTCGCGGCCTCCACGCAGCGTGGTCTGCCCCGTGATGGGCGTCTTCGTGGGAAAGTTCGCCGAGGTCGTCGAGCCCGACAGGTAGAGATTTCCAGCAGTGTCTCGGGCGAGGCAGGTCACCCGTTCGAC
Organism: Polyangiaceae bacterium; assembly: GCA_965225775.1. GTDB lineage: Bacteria > Myxococcota_A > Polyangia > Polyangiales > Polyangiaceae > JAAFHV01. The sequence goes on from OZ245328.1 coordinate 2,965,329, forward strand.
AGCGGCTCCGCCGAGGTACGACGAGAACCCGATGAGCGGATCGATCACGAGCTCGTGCTCGTGGTCGTAGGACCCCACGACGATGCGCGCGACGCCTCCGTCGAGCAGGTACGAAGCGCTCACGGGTCGACGCTCGCCGCCGATGGTCTGATACGCGACCGGGGCCTTCATGACCACGGACTCGCCGCCGACGCGCACGTCGAGCTCGCCCGACGCGGTCTTGGTGACACGGTCGGCGCCCTCGAACGAGAGGCCGATGAGCTTCGCGTCGGCGCCCTTCTTCACCACGAAGTCGTACTCGAGCGCGTGATCCTTGCCGCCGTAGTAGACGACGTCGACGCCCTCGTAGGCGTCCTCGATGCGAACCTTGGCATAACGAGGAACGTCCTTGTGCCAGCGCGACGCATCGCCCACGAGATAGCTCGAGCGTCCCTCGAGCTCGTCCTCGCCGGATAGTTTTCGGCCGGGCAAGCTGCCCGCGAGCTTCATGCGCAGGGCAGAAGGCCCGGTGGGTGCGGCGGCTTTCGCGACGGAAGCCTTGGCCTTGCGCCCCGCGGCCGGCGAAGCCGTGGACTTCGACTCACCCGCGAGCACGAACACGGTCTCCGTCTCGGTCAAGAAGACCGACGAACGTCCGCCACGCGAGAGGTACTTCACCTCGGGATCGGCCTGACCGACGTTCTTCTCGAAAGCGACCGGAAGACCACCGAAGGCTTGCGCGAGCTCGGGCTTCACCGCAGCGGGCGAAACGACCTTCGCCTCCACCGGTCCCGACTTCTTCTGTGCGCACCCCGTGACCGCTGCCGCACACGTCGCGAGCACCACGAGCGCAACGGCCGAACGATTTCGCTTTCCAATCGACATCGAGAGTCCCTCCTGCGGGAGAAGTACGAAGAATTGCGCCTCCGAAGATAGTCGACCCGAGTCCGAGAAGAGAAGCCGCGCCGGCACAATCGTGTCCCGAAACGACGAAACCCCCGCATTCTTCGAATGCGAGGGCTCGTTCGGTTCACACGGGGCCTAGGCCCCTTGTCGGTTCGGCAAGCTCACTCTTCGGCGGCAGCGTCGACCATGTCCGCGCCGTGTCGAGCCGTCGGACGCGCCGACTTCTTCGCCGCGCGGATCTCGCGGAGCAGGATCACGTCTTCCTTGATCTTGCGTGCGGTCTCCGGCGCTTCCTTCACCGCGCGCTGCACGAGGTGGATGACCATCTCGGGCGACTTCTTGGCGACTTCCTTGCTCGTCTTGCCGAACGAGGTGAGGCGCTCCTTCCAGCGCTCGGCGCGGGTCTTCGTGATGTACGGAGCGACCTCGGCGACGAGGTCGGCGGCGTTGCCGTTGTAGACGTGCGGCGCCTTGTGGAGCGCGCTCGCGAAGCGAGGCGTCGCGTCGAGGAAGGCCTGGACCTGCTCCTTGGTGACGCCGTTCTCTTCGAGGGCACGCTCGTACTCGGCCGCGGCCGCCTGCTTGGCCTTGAAGAGGTACATCTGCACGCGCGAGTAGAAGTTCACGCGACCATCGCCCGAGGTCTCCACCGGGCAGTAGATGGTTCCGGGGAACTTCTCGGTGATCGCGGACTGCACACCGTCGGAGACGCCGGCGCTCGGCATGCAGCCGAAGGGCTTCACGCTGAGGGTCATGTGCGCCTTCTTGTGCGTCACGTTGAGGATGAGCTTGCCGACTTCCATGTGGCCTTCGCCACCGCGGAGGTCGTTGTTGTAGTACTGGTGCGCGACCTCGGCGATCGCGTCCATGTCCGCCAGCTTGTAGCCGTAGAGGCCGATGACGTGCGCGAAGGTCTGGAAGAGACCACGCACGACCTTGTCGCCCGCTTGCACCATGAGGAGCTTCTGCGCGATGCCGAAGCCGTCGAGGCCGCCAAGGCCGTACTTGGCCGTGTCCGCCTGGCGGAGGTCCTTGCGGTCGTTGGTGTCGTGGCGAGCCTCCCACAGCATGTAGAGGATCCACGCGGCGACGAGCTGGATGTCGGCCTCGGCGCCCTCTTGCTCCAGGAAGGCTTGGAGCTGGTAGTTGCCGTCACCTTCGGTGGTCATCGCCCAGAACTCGCCGATGATCGAGACCTTGGGCTTCGGGAGGGTGCGGTTCACCTTCACGGCGGCCATGATCGGCTTGCACTTCCAGAGCGCGACGAGGATGTTCGTGCGCTCCTCGAGGGCCTTGTAGACGATGCCCTTGCACTTCTCGATCGCCTCGTTGGTCGAGCCGGGCACGACCTCGTAGGGGCGGATGCGGTAGCCGAGCGCGTTGATGACGTCGCCCGCGAAGAGCGCCTTCACGAGAGCCCAGAAGAACTTGGGCGTCAGCTCGAGACCCGAAGCCTCGCCGGTCGCCTGCTTCATTCCGCCGGTCTGCTGGAAGAGCACCACGCGGAAGCCGTCGAAGCCCGCGTCACGGAGCGCCTTGCGGTACTCCGTCACGTACATTCCGAAGCGGCAGGGGCCGCACGCGCCGGCGGTCATGAAGACGAACTTCTTCACGATCTCTTCCGAGGTCATGCCGTGCTTGTCGCGCAGCGTGATGAGGTGCTGCACGAGGTTGCCCACGGTGAAGTAGGTCGGGTTGCACTGACCGCGGTTACCGAACTCCTTGCCGGCCTGGAAGGCGGCGTTGTCCGGCACGTTCATCATCTGCACGTTGTAGCCGATGCCCTTGAACGCGCCCTCGGCGAGGTAGTCGTGCGCGAGGGTGAGACCGCCGATGAGCAGCGTGATCTCGGCCTTCTCGGACTTGGTGAACGTGAGGTTCGCCATGTCCTCGATCCAGTGCTTCGTGCCTTCGTCGAGGCCGAGGCGCTGACGCTCTTCGGCTTCGAACTTCGCGAGCTCCGCGTCGATGTCGAGGTTTTGCCCCGCCACCTTCAGACGCTTCTTGCCCGCTGCGACCTGTCCGACGTTGACCTCTTGGCTCATGGAATTACCTCTCCCAAGTATCTCGGGTACCGACATTCTTCGAGGCTCGGGCACGTGCGCCCGGCCGTTCATCTCACGACGAAGCGGAGGTCATTCCTCGGCTTCGGCCTGGGCCTCGACCATCGCGCGCGGCTGCGCCTTCGCCTTGCTGGGGGCGTCGGCCGTCACGCGAACGATGTCGCCGTCCTTGTTCTTGCGTCCGAGGCGGATGACTCCCGCTTCGGGCTCCGGCGGACGAACGGGCGCTTCGTAGGCCCGCACGCGCTCGCGCACCTCTTCGAGCTGCTTCAAGAACACGGGGTCCTTGGTCTGGCGCTCGGCGATCTGCTTGGCCTTGAGCTCCATGAGCTCGAGGCGCTTCATATCGATCTTGTACAGGAGCTCGCGCTGGCGATTCCCTGCATCCTGCAAGCGTTCCTCGTGGAGCTTCAACGCGTGCGCGTAGGTCTTCACGCGGATCTTGATGCTGCCGCTGGGCTTGTTCGCGTCGATGTCGTGCAGCGCCGCGTAGGGCGTCTTGCTCGCCTCGATGATGCTGTCGATGAGCGCGTAGGTGGGGGCATCGTGTCCGCATTTGAAGCTCGAGAGGTCGAGCACGACCACGTTCGGGTGGTGGGAAGCGAAGCTCGCCGCCCACACCTTCTGCGCGCTGTTGACCGAGTAGTTCTCCGGCCAGACGTGGTTGAGCTCGAGGGGCGTCTTGATGACACCGCTCTCCAGCTCTTCCTTCCAGTATTTGTCGAGATACTCGCGCGTCTTGGGGATCGAGCGAACCGACAGAATCGGATAGCCGAGCACCTGGAACTCGTCCGGGATGCCGTGGTTCAGACCCGGATCCGAGTGGTACGGACGGCCGATCATGAGGATGGCGACGCGGTCTTCCGCCTCGACCGTCTCCAGGATGGCGCGGCCCTTCTCTTGAACGTCGTTCTCGAAGATGGTGAGCGCCTTCCAGGCCTCACGAGCCGCGTGATCGCTCTCGTCCTCGGTGATGCCGAGGCGGTGCTCGAAGGTCTCGAAGAGACGACGAGCGGTGAGGTTCGGCTCCTCGAACGAGAGCGCCGGATCGAGGTACTCGATGCCGCGCGTGGCGAAGAAGTCGACCTCCTTCGTGAAGGCGGCCTTCATGACGTCCGGCGCACCGGCCACGATGGGGCAGCACGCGTTGTCCATCGTGTCGGCCACGAAGTTCGACACGTGCGTGAGGATCGGGAAAAACAGGTACTTGAGCGGCTTCTTCTCGGTGTGGTGCGAAAAGAGCAGGTTGTGGATGTGCGCCTGCGCCACCTTCGACGGGTAGCAGGGGTCGATGCTGCCGTACTTGCCGCCCTCGACCCACATCTCCTCGGTGGTCTCGTCCGAGAAGACGACGTTCTGCTTGGGGATGCCGAGCGCCTCGAAGTACGTGCGCAAGAAGGGCGCGGTCGAATAGATGTTGAGCACGCGCGGGATGCCGATGCGGATCTTACGACGCGCGGCCCACGCCTCTTTGCTCGAGCGACGGAACGGACGCGTGTATTCCACGTGGCGCTGCCCGAGCAGACCACGACGAATCTCGATGTCCTTGATGGGCGAGCCTTCTTCCGGCATGGGGGCCGGGTTGTAGAAGTGCATGAAGGCGCGCTTGGCCTCGTAGTCGACGAGGTTCGGGAACTCTTGCGCGAGCTTCTTGCGCTCGGCCACGAGCGAGAGCATCGCCTCCTTCGATTCGACGGTGCCCTTCTCGCAGGAAAAGCCCGCGATGTAGCGGCTGGTGCGGCCGTCTTGGGTCTTCGTGTCGATGAAGGTGCGCTTGCACTCGTTCGGACAGAAGTGACACACGGTCTCTTCGTCGTTCTTGGTCGTGTACTCGAGCTCGATCGCTTGATCGAGGCCGATGAAGGTCGAGGTGCCCTTGCGCTTCACGACGCGCAAGGTCTCCATCGCGGCGCCGATCGCGCCCGCTTCGCCCGTGTGCGGGTGCACGAACACCTCGGCGTTGGGCACGCGTTCTTTGATGTAGTCGACCTGCGCCTTGACCGCGGCGAGGTTGTACTGCGTGCCGCCCTGGAGCACGTACTTGGTGCCCAGCGCGGCGAGGCGCGGGATCTGCACCACGTACTGCCACACGTTCTTGGGAAGAACCTGGGCGAGACCGGCGAGCATCTCCTCTTTCGAGAAGCCTTCTTTTTGGAAGTTGACGCGGTCGGTGTCGAGGAAGACGGCGCAGCCGTAGCTGAACTTGGGCGCGAGCTCGGCCTTGAAGGCCACGTCGGCGAAGTCGGTGACCTTCACGCCGAACGAGTCGGCCGTCGCCTGGAGCAGCATGCCGTTTCCGGCCGAGCAGCTGTTCGACAGACGGAAGTTCTGGATGTCGCCGTTCTTCATGAAAAGAACTTTGATGTCCTGGCCGCCGATGTCGCAGATGACGTCCACGTCGCCGAAGAAGTGCACCGCGCTCATCATGTGCGCGACCGTCTCGACCACGTTCACGTCGCTCTTCACGCACTCTTCGAGCACGTCCGCGGCGTAACCGGTGGCGCCGAAGCCCTTCACCTCGAGCTCGGCGCCCTGGTCGGTGACGTAGGCCTTCAGCTGCGCGAGCAGCTCTTTGGTGTCTTGGATCGGGTTGCCCTTGGAGAGCTGGTAGCCCTTCGCGAGGATTTTCCCGGTCTCGTAGTCGACCAGCACGGCCTTGGACGACGTGCTTCCGCCGTCGAGACCGATGACCGCTTGCACCTGCTGTCCGGGCTCGAACTTGGCGGCCTCGAACTTGGGAATCTTGTAGAGGTCACGGAACTCGGCGAGCTCGTCGAGGCTCTTCGAGAGAGGAGGACCCGCGGTCTCTCCGAGGCGGGCCTTCCGACCCGTCGTGATGTACTCCGAGAGCGGCTCGAGACCGTGCACCACACCGACGCCGTCCGGCTCGTGGAGACCGTACATGACTGCGCCGAACGCCGCGTAGTACTGCGCGTTCTCGGGCACGAAGATGAGCTCCTCGATGGGCACGTCCTTCGGGTAAGCGAAGCCGCGCTCGTCCCACACCTGCGGGATGCGCAAGCGCCAGCAGTCCTGGAGGAACGGAAGGTAGGTGTTCGGTCCGCCGAGCAAGAGCACGCGCGTCTTCAGCGTGCCGCCGCGGGTGAGCACGCTGAGGTTCTGCATGACGATGGCGTCGGCCAGCGAGCAGAGGACCTCGGTCGAGGGGATGCCGCTCTTGATCAGGTTGACGATGTCCGTCTCGGCGAACACGCCGCACTTGGCCGCCACGTGGTGCAGCTTGGAGTCGTCGAAGCGCAGCGTGGTGACGAGCTCCGGCGGAGCGTTCACCTTCAAGAAGCACTTATCGATGGTGGCTCCCGTACCGGAGGCGCACTTGTCGTTCATCGACGCGGTGGCGGTCTTCTCGCCGGTCGCCTCGTCGGTCTTGAACATGATGATCTTGGCGTCTTGTCCGCCGAGCTCGACCACCGAGCCCACGTCCGGGTGGAGCTGCTCCACGGCGAGGGTGACCGCGTTCACTTCCTGAACGAACTTGCCGCCCGTCGGGGCGCAGAGAGGCGCGGACCCGGAGCCCGTGAGGAACATCTTCCAGCCGTCGGCGGGGTGATTCGGGAACGCCTGGAAGATCTGCTCCATCATCTGCAGCACGTATTCCGGCTGCTTCGTGTGATGGCGCTGGTAGTCGCTCCAGAGGATCTGCTTGTTCGCCGGGTTGACGACGACGGCCTTCACCGTGGTGGAGCCGACGTCCATTCCGATGGCGAGATACTTCCCCGTGCTCGTGGCCATGTGCTCACTCTCCGTGCCGGGCGCCTCGGTCGATCCGAGGCGCTTGTGGCTAGCGAAACCCAGCTGAGATTCGCGAGATACGCTCGGTGGGGTCACCCTTCACCGACCGTGTCCTACGACTAGACTGACGTGTCAGTTCCAATGCGATAGCGGGTTTCTTCGCGGGTGAGAAGGTTCTTGACGAACTTCCGACCAAGAACGCCATCTTCCTCACCTGAACAAAAGGCCAGCTTTCACTCTCGGGCCTCGAGCACGGGGGCGGGCGGGACCGCTCTCCCCAGCGCACGAACCGATAGACCGACCAAAAACGTGAGGGTTTGGTGCTCGATGGCGAGGTATCCGCCCGACTCGCCGAGGACCAAGTCACGGACAGGTCCGAGCCAGTCCGGGAGCTCGACCCTGCGCTCGGCGAGCTCACCGAAGCGGAACGACGGCACGCTCGCCTCTTCCGCGAGCGCGTCGTTCAGGCGACGGGCGAGTGCGCCCTCGACGAGCTCCGGAACGTGACGGACGTCGGCGCGCTCGATCTCGAAGCGGAAGTCGAGCTTGTGACCGTCGGTGGTGAGCCGAATCAAGAGCGAGAGGTCGTCGACCTTCACCGGCACGGTGAAGCCGAACATGGTGAAGTCCACGTCGACGCCGAGCCAGAGCCGTATGCCCACCTCGGGGACGAGCTCGACGCGACTCACGCGGTGCACGGAGATGACCCGTCGCCCGTGCTCGACGCTCGAAAGGTCGACCTCGAGAGGCACGAGCTGCCGTGCGAGACGATCGAGCTCTTCGAGCTTCACGACCAGCGCGAGGTTCATCGACCACCTCCACGATCGAAGAGCCGCTCGACTCGCGAGGTGACGACACGTTCGAGACGAGAGCAAGTAGGGGAATTCGTGGGCATAAGCACCTCCGGTCGCCGAGGGTGCAAAGGCCAAGCCTCCTCGCCGAAGCTCGCGTCGACCTGCGTGAGCCGTTCGGAGGAAACGAGCGGCGAGAAGGGCAGGACGGCATGGCGGCGCACCTCGGCCGCGGTCGAGTCGTCCGTGGCAGACTGCCTCAGCGAGGCGAGGTTGCGCGACGATCCGTCGACGATTCGGCCCATGACCTCGTCCCGCCACGGTCGGGCTTCGCTGGCACTCGGCTCGCATCCTCGTACGTCGGTGGTGCGCCTCGCACGCCGCTTGTCCCGCTTGTCGTCTCGTCACGCGCCACGAACGATGTCCGTCATCCCAGCGATCGAATCACCACGTACACGAGCCCGGAGATCACGACGCCCATCGCGCGTCGTCGCATGCCTTCGCGCCACGCGAAGTACGCGCCGACAGGCGGAAAAGCCAGCGCCGCGAGGCCTACTCCGAAGCGGCGCGCCCGCAGCAAGCCGTAGCTCTGCGCCACGGAAAACGTGCAGAACGCAGCAAGCGAGGCGACGAGCGCGCCGAGAAAAAGTGCGTCTCGCATCATGGCGCCCCCGCATCGTCTCGCGACTCGCGCTCGCCCGCTCCCGCGTCTCGACGGCGCGACCCTGCCCGGGGCTCGCGCAGATCGCGACCGATGTCCTCGTCCTCGCCGTATTCGTTCACGACCAGCGTGCGCGAGGCCGGAGCTTCGAGAACGGTGGGCAACTCGTCGGCAGCTCTACCGGACGCGTCGAGCCATTTCCCCCCTGCGTAGTAGAGCCTCCCCTCACCGTCACGGACGGTGGTCCAGGGCGCGAAGGCCAGGTTTTTCCCGGGCGGCAACGCGACCCAGCGGCCGCGCCGCCATCGCCACTTTCGGTTTCGGTAGGCCCATTCGCCGTCCACCCACACCACGTTTCCCTCGGGACGAGCAGGAACGCTCTCGACCTTGGCGGGGGGAGGCGGGTATTCCACCGGCTCGAGATCGGCGCTCGAGTGAGCCGCGATCTTCGGTCTCGGGAGGGTCGGAGTACCGCACGCAAGTGACCACGTCCCTGCCCACACGAAGACGAACGGAGCGAGTCGAGCCAGCCGAGGGCACGCGTGACGAACGGTCATGCCGCGCCCCGAGCAGCACGCGTGCCAAGCTCACGGCCTTCGCTCCGGCGCTCGGGGCGGTGACGCTGCTCGCGGTCACGGGTTGCCAGTCGATCCCCGAAGGTCGCTCGGCGGTGTACGGCGTGGAGGTGCGCGACGTGAGCGGGGCCGCCGACGGACCGAACACGGCCGACCTCGCCGAGAAGATCGCCACCGTGCCCAGCGAGAAGTTTCTCGGGCTCTTTCGCGGCGTGGTCTACGAGTACACGCTGTTCGAGCCTTCGGTTCTCCAGAAGGATCTCGCGCGCATCGAAGCGGCCTGCCGCGCGCGAGGGTACTTCGAGGCCCACGTACGCGCAGGACGCGTGCACCAGACCTCGAGCAACCACGTTCGCGTGGAAATCCTCGTGGATCCGGGTCCGCTCACGGTGGTCGCCTACGCGGACGTGACAGGACTCGAAGCGCTGCCTCGCGAGCTCGCCGAAACGGCCCGCCGCGCCTCTCTCACCAAGCTCCCGCTCGGCCAAGCCTTCGACGAAGCCGCCTACGACGGCGCGAAGAAAGACCTCGAGCGTAGCCTCACCGACGCGAGCTACGCCTACGCCAAGGTCACCGCGACCGCGGACGTGGACCTCGTGAGCCATCGCGCCTTCGTACACTACCGAGTCGCGCCTGGCACCCCTCGCCGCTTCGGGACCATCTCCCTCGAGGGCCTCGGCCCCCTGCCCGAAGATCGCGTGCGCGCGGCGCTTTCGCTCCGCGAAAACGATCCCTACTCCACGAGAGACCTCGACGAAGCGCGACAGGCCGTGCTCGATCTCGGGGTCTTCGCCTCGGTCGATATCCTTCCCGATCTCGAGAGCGAACCATCCCCCGACGGGCTCGTTCCCGTGAAGGTGAAGCTCGAACCGTCCAAGCTCCGGACGCTCCGCCTCGGCGCGGGTCTCGAGTTCGACGTGCTCAAGACCGCCGTGACCGGGCTCGCGGGCTGGGAGCACCGAAACTTCTTCGGGGGCCTCCGCGTCTTTCGTGTCGATCTCGGGGTGGGTCTCGTCCTCTACCCGCTGCGCGTGAACGACTTCGTCGCGCCGAACCGCTTCTTGCCCGAGGGAAAGCTCCAGTTCGACGTTCGCCAGCCGGGCATCTTCGGCGGACGAACCGGCGCGTTCTTGCGCCCCGGCGTGGGCATCGCGCCCGTGCTGCTCGACCCCAATCCCCCCAAAGACGCCACGGTCCAGGGCTACGGCGACATCCGCAATACGCTCGGTCTCGATCGCTCGTACAAGCGCTTCTTCGGCGCCGTCTCGCACAGCCTTCAGGTGGCCTACCCGTTCACCTACATCGGCGAAAAAACCGACTCGCTCTCCACGGTCGTCATCTCGTACCCGGAGGTCGTCGGCCAACTCGACCTGCGTGACGATCGCATCCACCCGCACAAAGGCGCGTTCTTCTCCTCGAGCTTCCAGTTCGCCGGTCTCGGCGGCGATGCGCGCGACGTGCGCGTCCAGCCCGAAGCGCGTGGCTACGTGCCCCTCGGCAAGCGCGTGACCCTCGCGTCGCGACTCGCCGTGGGCTTTCTCTTCCCGTTCAACTACGGCTCGGCGGTCTACGGGGATCCGGCGGCGCTCGATACGAACGCGCGCACCTTCGACTACCAGCTCATGTACTTCCGCGGCTTTTTCTCAGGAGGGCCGAGCTCCAACCGTGGCTACCCGCTGCGCGGCGTGAGCCCCTACGCGGACATCGCCGACCTCACGCCGGAGCAGAAAGCGCAGCGCCTCAACACCGCCTGCGAGGGCGACTGTCGCACGCCGACCGGAGGCTTCAGCTTGTGGGAGGCCTCGCTCGAGCTCCGCGTCGACGTGACCGGTCCGCTCTCGGTGGCGACCTTCTGCGACGCGAGCGACGTCTCCGGGCAGCGCTTCGATTTGCGATTGAGCCATCTGCATCTCTCGTGTGGGCTCGGCGCTCGCTACCAAACCCCGGTCGGCCCCATCCGCCTCGACCTCGGCTACCGCATCCCCGGCCTGCAGGTCATCGGCGGCCTCACCCCGGACGAGCGCGAGCCGTCGACCTTCCTCGGCGTGCCGCTCGCGGTCTCCCTGGGCGTCGGAGAGGCCTTCTGATGAAGACCACGAAGCGCGTGCTCGCGTTCCTCGCGAAGACCACCGGCCTCGTGCTGGTCTTCGTGGTCGCGCTCGTGCTCGCGGTGCTCGTGCACCTCGACACGCCCGTAGGCCGAAGGCTCGCCGCCGAAATCACGACCTCCGCCCTGAGCGGCCTTTTCCGCGGAAAAATCGTGGTTCGGCGTATCGGCTCGATCGGCACTTCGGGCCTCGACGGCATCGACGCCGACCTCGTGTCCGAGCCCGGAGAGCACGTGGGCGAAGTCCGGGGCGTGAGCGCTCGCGCCGACGTCCCCGGGCTGGTCGGAGGGATTCTTCGTAGCGTGCTGCTCGGCGAGCAGCCCATGCGCATCACCGTGGACGGGATCACGATCGACCACGCGGTCCTGCGCCTCGACCGTTCGCGAGACGCCGGAGGACAGGAGACCCTCATGTTGGCCCGGGTCTTCGAGAGCCGCACGCCTCCGAGCCCTCCCGACCCGAAGGCAGGACCGGGCCCTACCGTCTCCCTGCGAGCCATCGAGCTTCGCCACGCGTGGATCTACGGGTCGCCGGCGGACGGCCTCGCCCTCGACGTCGACGTGGAGCCCGCCAAGGCCGAGTTTTCCCTGGAGAACGGCCGCATCGAGGTGGCCGCGGATGCGGTTCGTTTGCAGGTTCGACGTGCCGTGCAAGAGCTCCAGGGCTCGCTCGGCGTGCGAGGCCGTCTGGTGCTGCCTCGCGCGGATGCCCCCGAGAAAGGGCCACAAGCCGTGTTCGCGCTGGTCGGCGAGGTCGCGCATCTGCCGCTCGCGACGAACGGGCGCTACTCGAGCGACGACGTTCGCGTCGAGCTGGTCGTGCCCCCGTCGCCCGGCGCCGCGCTCGAACGGCTGGTGCCCGGATTGCGCCTCGACGGAGAGGTCGCCACGCGGCTCGCGGCGAAAGGCTCACTGGACGCCATCGAAGCCGACCTCGTGGCCCGTGTGGGTCCGGGTAGCGCGTACGCCCACGCCCACGCCCGCCTCGACGGAGCGCCGCACGTGGACCTGGGGCTTTCGGCCAGAAACATGCAGATCGCAACCTTCGTGGCGGACGCGCCGTCGTCGAAGCTCGGGCTCGATCTGGTCGCGCACGCGGATTTTCCCTCCGGCGCGGGCCCTCGAGCCGACGTGCACGTGGTCGTCGAGAAGACTTCGCACGTCGCGAACGAGAAGCTTCCTCCCACGCGGCTCGCGGCCGAGCTGGGGGCCGACGGGCTCGCACGCGCGGACCTCACCCTCGACGAACCGGGAGCGGAGACACGCGCGCACGTCGAGGTGCCTCGCGCGCTCGCCGCCGATCGCGGGCCGCTGGTGTTCACCACCACGACGGGCCTCGATGTCGCGCGCCTCGCCCGGGTTCATTTGCCCGTGCGGGCGGACGGACAGGTCGGCACGCGCGGCACGTTCGACCTCGGCACGCGCATCGTTCACGCGCAGGCCTCGGCCGAGCTTGCACGAATCGAGGCGAGTGGCCTCACGGTGCACTCGCTCGGTCTCGCGGTCGAAGCGCACGGCCCGGTCGACGCTCCGGCGGTTCGCGTGGTCGGAACCGGACGCGGCGCTCACTTCGACGAGTACCGGCTCGGTCGCTTCGCCTTCTCGGCCGATGCGCTCGTCGGCGCGGTGTTCACGATTCGCCATCCGCGCTTCTCCGCCAACACCAAGGGGGAGACGCTGCGTATCGAGGCGGACGAGGTGGTCGTGGGCAGCGACCGGCTCGACGTCCGAGGGGCGTCACTCGGCGGGCTCGGAGCGCCGCTCGAAGCGACCGTGCAGAAGCGCGGCAACGAGCTCCACGTGATGGCCAAAGGCCCGGATCTCGACCTCGCGCGATTCGGTCGGCTCGTCGAAGCGGGCGGATTCTCCGGCCACCTCGCGATCGATACGGACCTCGTCCTGCGCGGAAACGACCTCGAAGGACGCGCCGACGTTGCTCTGGTCGACGGCCGATTTCCCGGCATCTCCAAGGCCTCCGCGAAGCTCGAGGCCTCCGTGCACGACCGGCACGTCTCGCTCGACCTCGACGCGGCCCTGGCCGACGTGCTCGACGCGAGAGTCATGGCGTCCGACGTCACGTTGGCGGGCCCCGCGCTCCTCCCGGCCTCGTGGCGAAAGGCCTCGGGCAGCGGCTGGCTCGACCTCGCGGGCGACCTGGATCGGCTGGCCGAAGTCGTCGATCTGCACGGCGCAAAGGTCGCGCCGACCCATGGCACGGCACGTGTTCAAGCCGGCTTCATGCACGCCGAAGGTGCACCGTTCCCGTCGGTCGACCTCGCGTTCTCGACCCGCGGGCTCGCGCTGGTGTTCGCGCCCGACGCGAAGGCGCCCGTCGACCCGAAGAAGCCCGCGAGCGCGCACACGCTCTCGGGTCTCGACCTCTCGGGTGAAGTGCGTGTCGACGGAACGACTGGATTTTCAGCGGTTTCAGCGCGCGTCCGGGACGTCGCCGGCGACGTGGTGCGCGTCGATGGCAAAACGCACGTCCCGCTCCAGAAGCTCCTCGACGACCCGGACTCGGGGATCGAAGCCCTCTACGGGGAGCCGCTCGGCCTTTTCGTGGACGTGCCCGAGCGAAAGCTCTCCGCGTTTCCGCCCGAGCTCTCGAAGGTCCTCGGAGACGTGGGTGGACGCGCCTCGGCGACCCTCTCGATCGAAGGCACGGTGCGCCGTCCGGCGCTGGTCGCGAGGGTGCACGGACAGAACCTGCGACTGCCTGCGGCCCGCACCGCGAGCGAGCTCGACGTCGAGCTCCGCTACGACGGAAAAGAAGCCCGCGTGGAGGGCACGCTCGCCGCGAAGAGCTCGGGACGGCTCACCTTCGGCGCCGACGGAAAGCTCGAGCTGTCGCAGTTCTTGGACAAGAACCGAGAAACCGAGGCGACGGTGACCGGGCCAATCGATGCCCGCGTCGACTTCGAGGACTTCTCCCTGGATACGCTTCCGCAGACCGCCGAAGGACGTGTCCGCGGCAAGCTCGACGGAAGCGTGAAGCTTACACGTTACCTCGAGAACGCCTCGCTCGAGATCGCGCTCGACGCGCGCGACGTGAGCGTCTCGGGGGCGGACCTTCCGCACGCCACGCTTCGTGCGAGCGCCAAAGACGGACGCGCGACCGCCGAAGCGAAGCTCACGCAGACCGACGGAAACCTCGCCGTCACCGCGGACGTGGCCCTCGCCTGGGGCGCCCGTCCCGTCCCCGAGCTCGACAAGACGCACAAGCTCGACGCACGCATCTCGGCCAAAGCGTTCCGCTTGGCGACCCTCGGCCCGTTCGTCGCGAGCGCGCTCGCCGAGCTCGACGGGCGCCTCGACGCGGACGCGCACGTCTCCGCGGATGCCACGGGCAAGAACGTGAAGAGCGAGGGCTTCGTCGCGGTGCGCGAGCTCGGCTTCGTGGTTCCCTCGCTCGGGCAGGAGTACCGCGACGTGGGGGCCAAGGCGACCTTCTCGCCCGACGGTGTCGTCGCGATCAGCGACATCACCGCCAGCGACGGCGCGGGGCGCATCCGTGGCACGGCCAGCGCACGCTTCCGGGATCTCGACTTCGTGGGCGCGAACGCCGCGTTCGTCATCGGCAAGAGCGCACCGCTCGACGTGGTGGTCGGTGGCCAGTCGCTCGGCGAAGCCTACGGACGCTTCGACGTCGCCGCGCGGATGAGCGAGCGCGACGGGCTCTCTGTGGTGGTGGACGTGCCGAGCCTGCACGTGCGCCTATCGGAATCGGCGGGAAAGTCCGTGCAAGAGCTCACCCCACGCGAAGACGTGCACGTGGGCGTGGTCCGCGAAAAACGGCTGGTCGCCGTCCGCCTCCGCCGCTCGCGAGACGAGTCCGAACCTCCGCCCGATCCTCGCGCTTCCCTCCCGATCGACCTCACGGTGAAGCTCGGCACCGACGTGGAGGTACGGCGCGGAGCGATGGTCACCGTGCAACTCACCGGCGAGCCCCACGTGCGCATCGCCGGGGGAAAGACGGACGTCTCCGGTCAGATCCAGCTGCTCTCGGGCACCCTCGATCTGCAGGGAAAGAAGTTCACCATCGAGAAGGGCACGGTCACCTTCGAGTCCGATCCGAGCAACCCCGTGGTGGTGGCGACGGCGACCTGGACCGCACAAGATCGCACGCGAATCTTCGCGGACTTCGTCGGCCCGGTGAAGACCGGCAAGGTGACCCTGCGATCGGAGCCCTCACGCCCGCAGAGCGAGATCTTGCAGCTCGTCGTGTTCGGCACGGCGGACGGATTCAATGCGGCCCCGAGTCAGGGCGCAGCGGGCCCGAGCACCGGCACCAAAGCGGCCGCCGCCATCGGTGGAGGCGCACTCACCCAAGGCCTCGACTCGGCCCTGGATGGGCTCACCGGGCTGCAAACCCAAACTCGCATCGACACCACGAGCTCGAACAACCCGCGTCCCGAGCTCGAGGTGCAAATCTCGTCCGCGGTCTCGCTCCGCTTCGCCTACGTGCTCGGCACGCCTCCGCTCAGCGAGCCGGACAAGACGCTGGGAAGCGTAATCTTCCGCTTCGCCCCGAACTGGTCGCTCTCGACCACGGTCGGCGATCGCGGCAAGGCCACGCTCGATACCATCTGGCAGTACCGCTACTGAGGTAGGAACGTCGTCGACGAGGTCGCGTGACTCAGGCGGCGCCCCAGCGCGGTGACTGCCCGAACAGCCCCTTGCCGAGCGAGACCTCGTCGCCGAACGAGATCTCGCTCTGACGCTCGGGGTGTTTGCCGCGTACGTTCTTGTAAAACGCACGAATCTTGGGGAGGTCGGCCTTGAGGTCACCGCTGGGCCAAAACACCTCGCCCAGGCCCGACACCTTACGCTCGTAGTCGAGGTAGCCGAGCACGATGGGCACCTTGGCTCCCACGGCCATATGGTAAAATCCGGTTTTCCAGCGCGACGCGCGGCCACGCGTGCCTTCGGGCGCGAGCACCAGGAAGAGCTCGTCGTGCTCGTCGAGGATGTCGACCACGCTCGAGACCATGTCGTTCTTCTTGGTGCGATCGACGGCCACACCGCCGAGCCAGCGCATCACGGGTCCGAGCGGCCCGCGAAAGAGCGTGTGCTTGCCCAGCCAGGACATCTCGAGACCGAGGACGGCGCTCGTGGCGAGCGTGAAGGGAAAGTCCCACGACGACGTGTGCGGAGCGGCCACCACCACGGCCTTCGGCACGTTCGGCGCTCCTCCCTCGACGCGCCACCCGAAGGCGGCCAGCCATGCCCGACCCAACCAGTACGCCACGCCGCGCTTTCCGCTCATGATGCCTAGATTGTGCAGTTTGCCGCCCGCAAGGACTGTCATGCCTACGTCATTCGAACGGTCGCCTTGGGCGTTTTTCGTGTGCCGAGGCCGAGAACGACTCCAAATAATCGAGACCCTACACAGGCGCCAGACCCCGCACACGAGGTGTGCGGTAGCCCGTCTTTTCGGGCTCGAGATGGGCGATTCGTGACGAAACCTCGGGGAAAGGCTATGACCATTCTTCCCGAGGCCGATTTTGACAGGAATTCCCCAGCCTCTTTCCTCTCCGAGCCTCACCGGAGCCAGGAAACGCCCGACGACACGCCCGATGGACAAGGCCGAACGCCGACAGCAAATCCTCGCTCACGCTCGCGAAGTCTTCGCGAAGCGCGGCTACCACGCGGCCAAAATCGACGACATCGTGGCAGCGGCAGGAGTCGCGCGTGGCACGTTTTATTCGTACTTCGACGACAAACGTGCGGTCTTCGAGGAGCTGGTCGATCACGCGTTCGCCCGCCTCGACAAGGCCTTCGTGCGCGTCGATCCGACCGACGCCGAAGCCACAGTGGCCGCGCAGATCCAAGACAATATCGCGCGCATCGTGAAGACATTGCTCGAGGATCGCGCCACCACGAAGATCCTCCTCTCCGACGCGGTCGGTCTCGACCCGGACCTCGATCGCAAGCTCCTTCGCTTCTACGAGGCCGTTGGAACCCTGCTCGAAGAGAGCTTCCGTGACGGACAGGCGCTAGGCGTGGTCGCCCAAGGAGACGTGCGCATGTTCGCGGTGCTGACGCTCGGCGCCATGAAAGAGCTCTTTTATCAGGTGGTCATGCGCGGCCTGGATTTCCCCGAGGAGCGCATCGTCGCCGAGATGTTCGCGTTTCTCTGCCGTGGCGTGCTCCGCGTCGACTGAAGCGCCGGTATCCCACGTGTCACGTGGACCCGCAGAGGTTCAGGTGAACCCGTGGGGCTTCGGACGGAAACGCGGTTTCGCCCCGCGTCCGTTGGAAAAACCGAGTCTCCGAGCACGACCATGCCTGGCACGGAGCTCGCTTAAGACGTACGAAGTAGAGGAGCCTCCGATGATCCGTGCCGCGCTCTCTTCCGTCGTCGTCTCGTCCGCTGTCACAATCGCGGCCGCGCTGTCGGTCGTAGGTTGCTCGAGCCCGGACACGCCGCCCGCCGCCGACGAGAGCGAGGTCGCCAAGGTCGAGGCCGCGCTCGGCGCACCGGACGGTGGGCTCGGTACGGACGACGTGGACCCCGACTTCGGCGACAACGACATCGCCCAGATCGTCGGCTTCGACGACACCTTCGCCGACAAGCTCGACCGCACCCAGAACCTTCCCGCCGGCGCTCGTCTCTACAAGCTCGTGCTTTTGTGGGGCCACCTGCCGGACGCCCACGACGCCGACGACAGCACCATCGTTCCCCAAAAGATCGACTGGTCGGGCTCGCTCTCGGTCGATGCGGGTGGCATCGGTCTCTCCAAGACGCTTCGCTTCGACGACAAAGACGAGGTCCTCGCCCGCACCGAGGCAAAATCGCTCTCGTTCACCTCGCGCACCTACCCGGCGGTGGACGGCATGGTGCTTCGTGTGGTGGTCCCGGCCGCGGGCAACCAGACGCTACACTTCGCCACGAGCGCGCTCACCACCGACATCGACCTCTCGGCCCTGCTCCGTGACGTAGGAGGTCGCGTGCCCCTCGGCGACGGTCGCAACGCCCTCTATTGGGTCGGCTTCCCCGACGCTCCGGGCTGCACGAACGGCTTCGTGCTCGGCCACTGGTCGAAGCTCGTCCCCTCCATCGGCAAGCTGCGCGCCTCGGTCTACGACGACACCGGCAACCGGCGCGGTCGCGTGAAGGGCATCTGGGGACACGCGAAAAAAGCCGACAAGAACCTCTTTTTCGGCAAGTACGTGACCTCGGCCGGGAAACACGCCGGGCTGCTCGGCGGTACCTACGAAGCGGGTACTTTCCAGGGTCTCTGGGGCAACCGCGCCACGAACGAAGGCGGCGGGATGCGAGGCTTCTACAGCGCAGGCTACGACAAGACCGATACCAAAGGCGTCTGGCTCGGACGCTACGCCGAGCCCTGCACGCGCTGAGCGGCGGGTCGACGTTCGTCCCCTCGCGCGTTCGCCGGGCCTTCGAAGAACGAACGGGCCACGGGTCGAGTCGACCGTGGCCCGTCTCGCAGGAACGACTCGACGTCAGTCGCCGCGTTCGGCGTAGAGCGCCTCGATCTCGGCTTTGTACTTCTCGTTCACGACCTTGCGTTTGATCTTCATGGTGGGCGTGAGCTCGCCGCCGTCGATGGTGAAGTCGTTGGGAAGGATCTTGAACTTCTTGATGGTCTGAACGCGCGCGAGCGACGCGTTGACCGCCGCGACCTGCTTCTCGATGTGCGCGACGAACACCGGGTCGGACGACGCACTCTGCGCGTCTCGCGCCGAGCTGCCGCAAGCTTCGGCCTCTTTGACCACGCGATCGGCGTCGAGCGTGAGCAGCGCGGCGAGGAACTTCTGCCGGTCCCCGAGCACCACCGCCTGCCCGACCACCGGTAGCGACTTCAGCACCCCTTCGATCACCTGCGGAGCGATGTTCTCTCCGCCTGCGGTGATCAGCAGGTCTTTCTTGCGGTCGGTGATCTGCACGTAACCGTCTTTGTCGATCGTGCCGATGTCGCCCGAGTGCAACCAACCCTCGCGGTCGAGCGCGGCCTCGGTGGAGGCCTCGTCCTTCAGGTAGCCCTTGAAGACGTGGCGACCACGGAAGCAAATCTCGCCGTCTTCGGCGATCATGATCTCGGTGCCGGGCACTTTTCGCCCGGCTTTTCCGGTGCGGTATCCGTCCGGCTTGGAGAACGAAGCCGGGCCGGTGCACTCGCTCATGCCGTACACCTCGAGCAGCGGGATGCCGAGGCTCAAGAAGAACTCGAGCGTGTCTTTGGAAATGGGCGCAGCTCCCGTCACGGCCACGCGCAGACGATCGAACCCGAGACGCTCACGCACCTTGGAGAACACGAGCTTCTTGGCGACTCCGTGCAGGAACGGCATGGGCTCGCCGCGCTGCTCGGCGTAACCGCCCGCGAGGCCCACGCCCTTCGCCCACACGACAAGCTTCTTGCGGAGCGGTGGTGCATCCGCGCCCGCGGCCATCATCTTGGCCTGGATCTTCTCCCAGACGCGCGGAACACCGAGGAAAAACGTCGGGCGTACCTCGCGCAGGTTGTCCGGGAGGGCCTCGAGGCTCTCGCCGAAATACACCGTGGAGCCCATGCGCATCGGCCCGTGCAGGGTGAGCATCTGCTCGGCGATGTGGCTGAGCGGGAGGTAGCTCAGGCTCACGTCGTCGGGTCCGAGGTGCAGCTCCGAGAGCGTGGTGTCCGCCGTCCACGTGAGGTTGTCGTGGGAGAGCATGACCGCCTTGGGATCACCGGTGGTTCCCGAGGTGTAGATGAGCGTGCAGACGTCGTCCGGCTTCTGCGCCTGGATGCGGCCATCGAGCTCGGCGTCGGTGATGGAGTCGCCCTTGGCGAGGAACTCGTCCCACGAGAGCACGCCGTCCGCGCTCGGTTTTCCGAGCAGCTGCACGATGGCCACGAGGCGCGGCAGCTCGTCGCGAATGGCCAAGAACTTCTTGGTCTGCGCGTCGTTCTCCGTGAAGGCCACGCGCGCATCCGAGTGCGCCGCGATGTACTTGCACTGCGTGGGGCTGTTGGTCGTGTAGATGCCGGCCGGTACACCTCCCGCGAAGATGGCGCCACAGTTGGCCACCACCCATTCGGGCGAATTGAAACCGATGAGCACCACCGCTTCGCCTTTGGCCATGCCGAGCGCGATCAGCGCGCGACCGGCACGGCGAGTGAGCGCGTAGTAGCCCTCCCAGCTCGTGGCGTTCCAGGCGCCGCCGCGCTTTACCTTCAACGCGACGCGCGCGCCGTACTTTGCCACCGTCTCACGAAACACTTCACTGACGAGCTTCCCCATGGGCCATGAAGCCTATGGTCTCGTTTCGACTCGACAAAGAGCTAAACGAGCTTCTCGAGCGCCGAGGCGACGTAAAAGAGTCGTTCCATGGCTGCACGCACTGCGTCGACGGCCGGGTCGTAGAGACCGGCGCGGTCGAGCTCGCGATCCACCTCGCAGGTGAGCTCGTCGAAGTGCAGGTTCTTCGCGAGCTCCACCTGGACCGCGAACACCCCCGCGTCCGTGCCCTGGCGGGCATGGTCTCCCAGAACCTCGAGCGTCGCGTGGGCAAAAGCGGCGATGCCGCGCAAGTACTCGACGAAGGCCGAATCGTCGCGGAAGAGCCGCGGCAGGTCGGCAGACGCCCCGAGCACCTGGAGGAAGCCATCCCGCACGTGAGCGAGCGCCTGGGCTCGCCCCTTCAGTGAGCGGACCTGAGGCCCGGTTCGCCCATTGAAAGCGAAGCGGAGCGCCTCGAGTCCGCGCATGAGCGCTTGGCCCTCGGTCTGGAGCTGTTTCTGGATCCCCCGCGCGTCCCGTTCCCGTTGCTCTGCGCTCTTCGCCCCGCGGATGCCGGACTCTTCCTCACCGGCGGCATCGCGCGGGGGCGTGCTCGGCAGGAGAAACGGCGAGGGGTTTTCGGGGCGGGAGGACATGGTGGCTAGGGGGTTCGAACGACCCTTTCGACCATACGGGCCGACGTTCTTAGTCTTCCTCGGAATCTTGAGGTCTGCACGCAGATTCGAGGAATCGCAGGCGGAGGATCATGACCTGCTCACGACCAGGATCGGCCGGATCCCTACGATCACCTGCGGTTCAAGCCCGGAAACCCGAAACCTGAGGTCCGCCGGCCTCGGCCAGACGCAGCGTTCGGATACGCGAGGCATCTTCACTTCGACCGAGCTCGGTTGCCGCACGCTCGAATTTTTCCATGTCTTCCTGCCCGATCACCGGGGAAAACCGCTCGAGGATGCTCATCACGTGACCCCAATGGCCTTCCAGCATGCGGGCGTAGGCGAGGACCCGAATGGCCGTCACCTTCAGCTCGGGCGACGAGGCATGCACGAGCACCGGCTCGGTCAGGCGGATGGCCGTGGCGCCGTCTTCACGGTCGAGCGCGGCGTACGCCTCGCCGAGGGCGGCGGCGAGCTGGGCTTCGTCCACCTTCGGCACGGAGGAGGCGACAGCTCCAGACGCCGAGCTGTTCGCGCGGAGCGCCTTGACGTTCTGGAAGATGAAGAGACCGGCCATCAGCACGGGAAAGAGCCCCTGCATGAACACGAGCGCCGCAGCGCCGACCAAAAGGGCCACCAAGATGGAAATGACGCGCGCGATGGTCTCGCCCTTCTTCGGCGTAAACAGCTGGAAAAAGGCCATCGTGATGTTGCCGCCGTCGAGCGGCACGATGGGCAGGAGATTCAAGATGCTCCAGCCGAGCGTCACCTGGACGAGACGCCACACCGCGTCGGACTGAAACCCCGGGAGCGCCACGCGCGTCAGCACCAGGTAGAGCGGAATGCCGAGCAAGAGCCCGACGAACGGACCCGCGAACGAGACGACGAGGTTCTTGGCCGGGGTGAGCTTCTTCCCCGAGGTCCACGAGGTGGTGCCGCCCATACCGTGGAGCTGGATGGCGGGCGTCAGGCCGAACATGCGACCGGCGAGGGCGTGGCCGAGCTCGTGAGCCAGCACGGCGACGAACGCGCCCACGACCCACACCACGAGCAGCGCAGGCATTTTGAGGTCGCCCATGCCGAAGATCAGCATGGTGAGGAAGAACGACCCGTGAACCTGCACAGGGATGTTCCCGATTCGGAAGGTCATGGTGTCGACAATGTGGGCGCGACGGCCAGCGATGTAAAGGACGCCGCCCCGCGAAGAGCCTGAAAATTCGCGCAAATCACGCGCGAATCGAGGCCGATGGGTCCGTGGACTTGTGCCTCACTCGGCGGCGGCGGGCGAAGGACCACGAGCCGCGAGCTCCTTCTTGCGCACGATCTTGGCCGCGATCGAGGTGTAAAGGCGCACGAACCAGCGCGGCTGGAGCGAAACCCACGCCATCACGAGCTTCATCACCGCGCCGGGCACGACGAGCGCCTTCCCCGCCGCGAAGGCCTCGAACGCCGCGCGCGCGCAGTCGTCCGCGGAGAGCTCCACGAAGCCCGGGACCTTCATGCCGGTGAAGTTGCCCGCGGTCTCCTCGAACTCGGTGGCCACGGGTCCCGGACATACCTGCGTGACGGTGACGCCCGTGCCCGCGAGATCGCAGCGCAGCGCCTCGGAGAAACCGGTCACGAAGTGTTTGGTGCCGACGTACGCCGCGAAGCCCGGCATGAGCGTGAGCCCCGCGCCCGAGCTCACGTTGAGGATGCCGCCGCGACCGCGCTCGACCATGCCCTTCACGCAAGCGTGCGTGAGCGCGACCAACGAGGTCACGTTGAGGTCGATCATTTGCCGAATTTTTCCCGCATCGGCGCGATCGAACATGCCCATGAGACCGACACCGGCGTTGTTCACGAGGACGTCGACGACGACACCTTGGGCGAGCAGGCGCGCAACCAGCTTCTCGGCCTCGTCGGGCACGGAGAGGTCGGCAGGCGCGACCCTCACGTCGAGCGAGGGATGCGCCGCGCGAAGCTCGTCGGCGAGGGCGAGCAAGCGCTCTTTGCGCCGCGCCACGAGCACGAGGCACCGCGCACGCTTCGCGAACAGCCTGGCCAGGGACAGCCCGATGCCCGAGCTCGCCCCGGTGAGGAGGATGGTGGACCCGTCCAACGGTGGACGGCTCACAGCCCCTCCGCGCACGAAAAGAGCGAGCACGACATCATGCACGCGCGCATCTTGGTGCGCCCGACCGGCGTGAGGGCCGAGACGTAGCGGTCGCACACGTCGAGCGAGAGGGACGGACAGCGCGCCTTCCACGCGCGGCACTCGGTCGCTGCGGTCGGGTCCGGGCACGAGGCCTTCATGGCGCGATCGCCGCAGGCGTACACGGCGCACGCATCGCAGCGCGACTTGGCGGAGAGGGCGCGCAAGCACGCGAGCGCGGTCTCGGCGACCTTGGGCTTCAGGTTCTGCGTGTAGGATGCACACTTCGCGGCGACGAAGGGAAACCCCGCGCACGTCACGCATGCCCCGGGGCTTCCGGTGGCGTCCGAGCACTTCCCGCTCGGTCTTCGCACCTGGGCGACGTCCACCTCGCCACAGCTCGCCGAGTCGTCGGGCTCGTCTTCTGCCGTGGTGCCTTCTTCTTCCGGCGAGCCGACGTCCGCGTCGGCCGAGCTCACTGCCTTGGGCGCGGCCGCCATCGGGGCACGCGCGGGCGCGGGCGGTTGCGCCGGAATATGCACTTCGGCCGAGGCAGGCTCCCGTGTGCTGGCGCACGCTGCGACCGACGCGAGGGTGAGGAACGCGCCACCACACGGGCCACGCGCGGCCGCGAGAAGCGTGCAAAGCTCACGGAACTTCGCGCGGTCGATCGAGAGCTTGCCCTGCGAGCCGCTCATTTCTTCTTCCCGAGCGCCTTGCGCTTGTTGCGCTGCTTGCGACGCTCGTCGGGATCGACCCGCTCGACCAGCTTCTGCGCCTCGCGCATCCGTCCCCCTCGGAAGTCCGAGGCGAGTCCGGACACCACGTCCCGATAGCCGAGAGAAGCCTCGTCGCTGATCTTGGTGTGGGAGAACACCCGCTCACCGCGCAGCCACTTCGCCTCGGCTTCCGGATCGGACAGCACGGTGGAGAGGGCATTGACGAGCTCGTACGGCCCCACCTCGCGAGACGTGAGCTCGGTCGCCACCATGAGCCCGAAGCCGCTCGCGTGGGTGGCCTGGAACAAGATGGGGTTCGAGGGTAGGACGGGGTTGGCGAGGCCCGCGTCGAACGCCTCACGGCAGCGCTCGGCGTCGCACGAGTTGTACGAGCGGCACGCGGTCGGGCGCACCTCGTAGACCGTGCAGGCGCCGGTCGCTTCGTCGAGCAACGGACACGGCTCTTTGCCCTCGGCGCGCTGTTCGACGGTTTGGTCGCGCACGCGCTCCCGCATGGCGTCGACGCGCGTGCGAAGGGCGACCAGCTCGTCTTCCGCGCGCGTCTTCCGGAGGTGCGCGCCGATGGCGAGCGCCTCGACGGCTTGCGCGAGCACGGACGTCCCGCGGCAGCAGTACGAACAGCCCGCGCTGCACGCGAGCGGGAGACGCCTCACCGCCTCGACCTGCTCGACGAGTGTGCGCGCCATCTCGCCGCCGAACGCGGACAGCTCGCTCGCCACCGCGAGCGCCGTGCCCACGGCCTCGCCTTGCTCTTCGTAGAGCTCCTTGGCGACGCGCGCGGCGCCTTCGATCAAGGGTCTCACGAAGGGATCTTTCGCGTCGAACGCGACCTCTCGCTCGGTCATCGCGACGATCCTACTCGAATCGGGCGCTCGACGTGTGCGCGTCGGCCTGCCAACGCACCCAGGCGCCCGCGCCCGCACCGAGCCCTCGCCACACCTCTTCGGCCGTTCGTCCGGCACGCGCGATCTTGCCGATCTCGAGGCCGTGATCCCCGCCGGCGAGCAGCTCGAGCGAGACCCTCGGCGCGAGAGACGCGACGAGCTCCTTCATGACCGACTCGCCGCCGAACGCATCCCGCGAGCCCTGTACGATGCGCACGGGCACGGAGGAGGCACGCAAGAGCGCCTCACGAGGCGCACGCTCGGCGTCGCGACCGGGCGGCGAGAGCGGGTAGGAAAAAAGCAGGATTCCTCGCAGCGACGCAAGGGTCTTCGCGACCTCGAGGGCCACGCGTCCGCCCATCGACTTGCCGCCCACGAAGGCGACTTCCCCGACGCGCTCTTCGGTGTCTTCGAGCACCGCGCGGAACGCCTCTACGAGCTTGGGCATGCGATCGGGTGCGTTTTTTCCACGCGCTCGATAGAGAAAGTCGAACGTCTTCACGTGCACGCCCGCCGACGCGAGCCCCTCGGCCAGAGCCACGGTCGAGGGATGCGTGTGCGATGCTCCGGAGCCGGGCGCGAGCACCAGCACGACGCCGGAGTGATCGTCGGAGCGGTACAAGCGTGAGGGCACACGCTCGTCACCGACTCGAACCTCGGTCTCGTCGAACATGTCACCGAGCCTACAGCGAGAGCGGAAGCGAGACCCGATCTGGATCGTCGATGCCCCACATAGAGGCCATATTTCTGCAGGAATCCGAGCTGTTTCGCCCTCCGGGAGGGAGACGCCCGTGCTACCTTATTTCTCATTATGGCGCTTCGTCTTCGGCCGGCGGCCGCCCTCCCCTTGCTCCTTCCCTTCGCGGCCCTCGCGGTCGTGCTCTCTCCGGCGTGCGGCTCGAGCGAACCGCTCAGCACCTTCGACGCGGGCCCCGACACCGCGGAGAACGTGGTGCTCCCGCCCCCGGGTGACTTCGGCGATGCCGACCTGAAAGACGGCGGCGACGGTGGCTTCGACCTCGACGGCGGATGTGCGCAGGCCACGGCGGAGGCCAAGCGCATTCCGGTCTACATGATGCTCGTCATCGACGGATCGGGCAGCATGGATGGCTTCAACGGCACCACCTACGTGGCCGGTGAGCGCGAGACCGATCCCGAGACCACCACGCCTCGCAACGATCTCACCAACGTACCCACCCAGCAGTCCGGCAAGAAGTGGATCGCCGTCCGTGGAGCGCTCAAGGCCTTCTACGACGGCCTGGTCGCCAAGCCGGACCCCAGCCTCGCGGTCGGCATGTACCTCTTCTCGAGCACCCAGGCGAAGACCGCCTCGGCCGCCGACGTGCCCATCTCGTACGTCGACGCGGCCCAGGCGAACCTCTTGAAGGCGCGCCTGAGTCCGCCGATTTACCCGCAGGGAGGCACTCCGCTCGGGGGCTCGGTGCGCGGACAGCGCCAGTTCCTGGTGGGGTACACCCCTTCCGCGCCCGTATTGCCCGGCGGCAAGTACGTCATGGTCCTCATGACCGACGGCGTCCCCAACGCGGACGGCCTCACGCAACCCCAGGCCAACGCCGACGTGGTCACGTCGGTCACCAACGTCAAGAACGGTACGCCCCCGGCGACCGTGTTCGTGGTCGGCGTCGGCAACCCCAGCGCGCAGGTCGATCAATACGACGAGGTCTTCCTCGGCCAGCTTGCCCAAGCCGGCGGCGCCCCCGAGCCGGGCTGCGATCCGACCTGGTCGGACACCAACATGTCCGGCAAGCCCTGCCACTTGCAGGTCACCCCCGGCGCCAAGAGCGCGGCGCAAATCCGCGACGACTTCCTCGCCGCGATCAACAAAATCCGCGACAAGGTCGCCTCGTGCGAGTTCACCCTCGAGCGCCCTCAAGGCGCCGGAGAGCTCGACCCGACCAAGGTCAATGTACTCTACACGAGTGGTGCCGGCGTCGAGACGCCCATCCCGCAGAACGCCTCCAACGGCTGGAGCTACGACAACCCGAACAACCCGACCAAGGTCGTGCTGAACGGCAAGTCGTGCAGCGACGTGAAAGCCGATCCGGACGGCAAGATTCGCATCGTCATCGGCTGCAAGACCATCGTGACCAAGTAGGAAGCCCTCGCGTTTCGCGAGTCGGAAGCACGGAGAACGCGTCGCGGCAAACGCTGTGACGCGCGAATCGACGTTGCGACCCCGCGAGTTTTCGGGGACTCTTCGAGGAAGCTCGGCATCCCGGCCTCGCGTTCGCGCGAGCCGCTGTCGAGTGGGACTTTCTTTTCGACGAGGGCACGCGCATGCGCCAATCGAAGACGGGCATTTTGGTTTCGGGTGCGATCGCGGGACTCGTCTCGCTCATCGTTCTCGGCTCACTCGGAGCCTGTGGTTCCGAAGCCACCAGCACCGACGCAGGCCTTCCCGAAGAAGACTTCGATGCCGCCATCGAGGGCCGCGACACCGCCACCCCCACGCCGCCCGCCTTCGAGGGTGGCATTCTCGAAGAAGACTCGGGAACGGGCCCTCAGCCCGACGGCGGCAACGATCTCTCCGGGTGCCTCGACCCGGGCGATCCCGGCGGCACCGAGCCCACGGCCAAAGCGCTCCCGAACACCGACGACTGCGACTCGAGCGCGGGCTCACTGAAGGGTGTGATTCGCGGCATCGCCGACACGGACATGTACCGCACGACGTTCAGCGACAAGACGGGATGCCTCGTCGATCCCGAGCTCAAGCTCGAGGGATCGGGGCTCGAGTTTTGTGTCTTCGTGCAGTGCAAGGTCAACGGCGCAGCGACCCAGGTGAAGTCGTGCGGCGGTGGCGTGAAGAAAGACTCGGACATCGGCCTTCACGGCTGCTGCGCCGGCGCTCCGGTCACCATGGCCATCGACTGGAACTGCGGTGGAACGGTGGACGAACAGTCGGACCTCTACTTCCGCGTGAAGCCCACGCAGAACGTCTGCACGCCCTATACGCTGTCCTATAAGTTCTGATCAGCGGGCCGCCGTCGCGCACGCATGCAGCGCGACGGCCGACGATGCGGCCACGTTGAGCGAGTCCCAACCGGGCGCCATGCGAATGGAGAGCCCGGTCACGCGCGCGAGCGTGGCGTCGGAGAGCCCCGTGCCCTCGGCGCCCAAAAGCAACGCCACCCGGGGACCCAAGATCGGCATCGAGGCCACGTCGATCGAGCCGCGCGGCGTGAGCCCGAATACCGTGTAGTTTGCAGCTTCCAACGCGGCGAGCATGGCGGCTTCGTCTTCCACTTGCGCGAACGGCACGGCCAAGGTCGCCCCGACCGAGACACGAATCGCCTTGCGGTAGAGTGGGTCGCAGGTGGGCTTGTCGAAGAGCACCGCGCTCGCTCCGAAGGCGGCGGCGTTGCGGAAAATACCTCCCACGTTGTCGTGGTTGGTGACGCCGCACACGCCGAGCACCACGCCGGGCTCGAGTCGCGCGAGCAGCGTCGCGGCGTCTTCCGGCTCCTCGCGGGTCGCGAGCGCCAAGATGCCGCGATGGATGGGAAACCCGACCACCTCGCTCATGACCGCTTCGGATGCGAGATACACCGGCACGTCGTCCGGGAGCGCGACCAGTGCGTCGGCGAGCTTGTCGCGTCGCTTGTCCAAGATCAGGACCGAGCGCACGCGCTCCGGACGCCTCGCGAGCAGCACGCGCAGCACCACCTCGCCCTCCACGATGAACGAGCCGTCGCGACCTCGCACGTCGCGATCGCGCAGCTCACGGTAGGGCTCGAAGCGTGGGTCGTCCTGCGACGCGAGAGGCACGAAGACCATGCCCGCACCCTACTTCAGCTCGCGCACCGACCGCCGACGCGAAAATAGAGACGAGCTTTCCCTACCTCGGAGCCGAGTTACGATGACGCGGCAGGACATGCCATTTCGAGACCAGAAGCGCCCCGAGCTCAACTCATCGCGTCATTCCCGCGCGTAAGCCACTGTATCCAGGCCGGGATAGAAACCAGTCATGACGCGATGCGTCTGCGAACCGCTTCCAGAGTCCGGAGAATCTTTCCAGCGAAGCGCGAAAAGGCTCCCACCTATCTTCGGTCGCCGCATTGACGCGCTTTGATTCGCCCTCGTATGTTTCGCACGCGAACCAAGTCGGACGATCGAGAGGTCGTCGCGCGGTCGAGCGGGAGGGCGAGATGAAGTCGAAGTCGCTTACGATTCTGGGTCTCTTCGCGCTCGCGGCTTGTGGCTCTGCGGAAGATCCCACCTTCGATCCGAGTGCGCCGTCGAGCACGACGAGCAGCACGTCTTCGGCGCGACCCGCTCCTGCTCCGCCTTCGGTGCCCACGCCCGCGCCTTCGTCCACGTCGCCTACGTCGCCCGGGCTCGGTGCCCCCTACCCCATCGTGCTCATGCACGGCATGGCTGGCTTTCAAGAGCTCAACATCGGCCCCATCGGCGTCGAGTACTGGGCCGGCATCAAGGTCGACCTCGCCAAGGCGGGAGAAGACCAGGTCTTCGTGACCGAGGTCACGCCCTACCAGACGAGCGAAGTACGTGCGCGCGAGGCGGCGGCTCAGATCGACGCCATCTTGGCCAAGACCGGCAAAGCGAAGGTCGTGTTGGTCGGGCACAGCCAAGGTGGTCTCGATGCTCGCGTGCTCGCGAGCCCGCAAGGTCTCGGCTACGGCGATCGCATCGCCGAGGTGTCCACCGTGTCCACCCCCCATCGGGGCAGCTACGTGGCCGACATCGTCATGAAGATCGCGAGTGTGGCTCCGCAGACGTTCGACGACGCCACCCGCGCGCTGCTGAAGATCCTGCAGCGCACGGCCTACGATCTCCAGGGAGACCCTGCCCTGCGCGCGCAGGTCGAGCAGATCAGCGAGAAGTACATGCGCGAGGTCTTCAACAAGAAGTACCTCGACGACTCGCGCGTGGTCTACGAGAGCTACGCTGGGCGCTCGAACCTCAAGCCCGGCTTCGGGGTCTGCGACGACGGCATCTACCCGAACGAGCCGACCAAGCTCGACGCGACCCAGGCGTTCTTGTTCCCCACGGCGGTGATCTTGGAGCAGGGCATCCTCTCCAAAGTGAACGACGGCCTGGTGACGGTGGAGAGCGCCAAGTGGGGCACGTTCATGCAGTGCATCCCCGCCGATCACTTGAAAGAGGTGGGGCAGCTCAACATCGACGGCACGAACCTCCAGACGTTCGACCACAAGCGCTTTTACCGGACGCTCGTGCAGCGCATCCGCGCGCGCGGGTTCTGATTCACGCTCAGAAGTCTCGCGGGAGCCCCGCGCGCGCCCAGAGCGCCGTGCCCACGAGGTAGACCACGAGCGCCAGCGCGCCTGCGTAGGTCGCGCCGATGCAGTCGGCCCGTGAGACGTTGCGCGGCCCACGCACCCGAAGGAACACGAGCATGCCGAGGGGCGCTGCCACCATGAGCACCTCGCGCACGGTCAGTACGTGCACGAGCCGACCGATCACGAGCCAGACCGCAGGCCCCACGCACAAGCCGACCACGATCTTGCCCGCGGCTTCCATACCGTGGACCACCGGATACGTGGGCACGCCGACGGCCGTGTCGCCCTCGATGTCGCGCAGGTCGTAGAGCACCTCGAAGCTCTGCTCGAAGAAGTAGAAGAATCCGAGCAGCCAAGCGATCGAGCCGAGGCTCATGGCACGCGGACCGCCTTGGGCGAAGAGCGGATAGAGCCCGACGGAGAGCACGAACATGAACGCGCTCACACCGTTCTTCGCCGCGTAGAGGTCTTTGAAGCGAGCGAACCCCTTCGGTGTGGGCACGTAGCGAAAGCTATAGCCGAGGCCGAGAACGTGGAAGAGCACTCGGGTCAGGGCAAGCTCGTGCGTGGTCACGAAGAAGCCCGCGACGAGCGAACCTCCGAGCACGATGAGCGAGAGCACCACCACGAGCTTCGCGTGCGCGGCGACGAGCTCGGTGGCCACGATGCCGTTCAGGCGGTCTTCGTCCACGTCGGTCGCGCGGTTGAGTAGGTTGACGATGCACCAGTCGAGCCCGCACACGAGTGCGACCCCCGGCAGGTACCTGTCACGGAAGAGGTAGCCGAAGACGAGCGCGGCAGTGGCCGCGATGGCCACGATGTGGAAGCGGAGCGCGGAGAGAGCTTCCTTCATGGGTGCACGTTCGGCCTATCACGGAGCCTCGAGACAGGTGGCGCCACGTGAGCGGAGACGACCCGACGACCGGGTCTCATCACCGTCCCGACACTCGCGCGCCGTCCGGCGTCGCTCGTCCTTCGGCGAGACGTGACAGCGCGAACGCTCGCGGACTATGAGAAACGCTTCATGCTCTTCGTCGAGTGCTTCTCGCTCGCCGTGCTGGTGCTCTTCGTCGTCCTCGAGAAGGACCGATGGAGCGCCCTGCGCGAGGCGTTCCTGATCGCGCTCGGCGCGTTCCTGGGAGAAGACACGTGCATTCGCGGGTACGGGTTTTACCTCTATTCGCACAAGTGGCACTTCTTCGCCGACCGCGTGCCGGTGGTGGTGCTCTTGATTTGGCCGGCCGTGGTGCTGTCGGGCCTGAAGATCGCCAAGGCGCTCGTGCCTCGTTGCGCACGGACGCCCGCCTCGCTCGCGCTCGCGGTATTCGGCATCGTCACCTTCGATGCCGCGCTCATCGAGCCGGTCGCGGTGGCCTCCGAGCTCTGGCACTGGACCGAACAAGGCATCTTCCACGTGCCCGTGGTGGGAATCTTGGGCTGGGGATTTTATGCAGGATGCATCGTTTTCGGCCTCGAGCTCACCAAGAAGACGCCCCTCTTGGGGCTGCTCGCGCCCCTGCCCGCCGTGCTCGGAACGCACGCGCTCTTGCTCGCGGCGTGGTGGCTCGTCTTCCGCCACGTGCTGAGGCTCGAGATCGCGTTCCACGAGTGCCTCGGGCTCGCGCTCGCGGCGAGCCTCGTCTACCTGTCGGCCGTGCGCAGCGCACGTGCGGTACTCGACAAGCGTGACCTCTTGGCACGAGGCGCAGCGACGTCGCTCTTCGTGATCTTGCTGGCGGAGCGGCCCGACGCCCAGCTCTACGCCTATGCGGCGTGCTTCACTCTGCCACACCTGGCGCTGCTCGTCGCGAGCCTGCGCTCGAAGCCCGCGCTCGCCACCTGAGACGCGCGACGACTCACGCAGGGACTGGAAACACGCAACGAAAAACGCGCCCGGCCAGTGCCGAGCGCGTCTTTCGTTTCATCCGAGCAGGTCATGCCCCGAGAGGCACGACCGTCGGCCGCTCACTTCTTCGCGGGGGGCTTGGCGGGCGTCGCGGGCTTGGCGGGCGTGGCCGGCTTGGCCGCGGGCGTCGCAGGCTTGGCAGGCGTAGCCGGCTTGGCCGCGGGCGTAGCCGGCTTGGCCGCGGGCGCCGCAGGCTTCGCGGGCGTCGCAGGCTTGGCCGCAGGCTTCGGCGTGGCCGCGGGGGCAGTCGACGAAGCCGCGGGGGCCTCGCCGATGTGGAACTCGACGCGGCGGTTGTTCTGACGACCCGCTTCGGTGTCGTTCGTGTCGATGGGCTTCTCTTGACCGAAACCGGCGCTCGAGAGGCGATCCTTCTCGATGCCGTGGCCGACGAGCCACTTCACGACCGAAGCCGCACGGTCGGCGCTGAGCTTCTTGTTGGAAGCCGCGACGCCCTTGTTGTCGGTGTGACCTTCGACGCTAACGTGCTTGATTTCCGGGTGATCCTTGAGGACCTTGAGCACGGCCTCGAGCACTTCTTCGCTCTCCTTGCCGGGGAGGATCTGCGCGCTCGCAGTCTTGAACTTCACCTGGTCGAGGATCTTGATGACACCGGCCTGGACGAAGGCCTTGGGACAGCCGTTCTTCTTGGGATCGGGGTCGGCCTTGCCGGGCTCGTCCGGGCAGGCATCCTGCTCGTTCACGATCGAGTCCTTGTCGCGGTCCGGATCGGGACAGCCGTTGGTCTTCGGATCGGCGGTCTTGATGCCGGGCTTGTCCGGGCAAGCGTCGTCGCGATCGATGATGCCGTCGCCGTCGCTGTCCGCGGGGCAGCCGTTTTTGGCCGGATCCTGCTGGCGCACGCCGGGCACGTCGATGCAGGCGTCGTCCTTGTCGTAGATGCCGTCCTTGTCCTTGTCGGCGGGGCAACCGTTGGTGCGCGGGTCGTCGGTCTTGATGCCGGCGACGTCGACGCAGGCGTCTTCGTTGTCGAAGATGCCGTCACCGTCGGTGTCCTTGGGAGCCGCGGGCGGGCAGCCGTTCTTCGAGGGATCGTCACTGCGGACGCCCTTCACGTCGGGGCAGGCATCTTCGTTGTCGAGGATGCCGTCGCCGTCGCGGTCGGCCACGATCTTCACGTCGGGTTGGTACTCGACGTTGAGCAGGACGCGCGACTGGGGCGATCCGAAGCCACGCGTGAAGCCGGTGCCGATGCCCGCACCGAAGCGGACCGGGCCCGCGGTGTAGTGCGCGCCGAGCAGGCCTTCGACCGGCGTGGTCTGCTTGCCGAACGCGGCGCTCGACCCGTCCGGGTTGGTCGCGAGCACGGTGGAGAAGTTGATTTCGGGACCGACCATCAGCTTGCGATCGAGCAAGTGCGCGCCGGCCGAGACACCGAAGATGAGCTCGGTTCCGACCGCGGAGCCGGCGAAGGCTTCGTCGCGAAGGCGGATGTTGGTGCCGAAGCGGGCCGAGTAGGCGAACGCCGCGGCGCTGGAGCCGATGTCACCCGCGACGTTGACGTGCGGAGCGATGCGCGCCTGACCGTCACCGAGGAAGTTTTCCTGGCTACCGGTGGGCAGCCAGAAGCGCGAACCGATTCCGAGGCGCACGGGACCGTCGGCCTCGCCGAGCAGGCGAAGGTCGAGCGCGAGGCGAAGGTCGCCGATGCCTTGCTCGTTCTGCGGCGCGATGTATTGCGTGCCGCGGTAGGTACCGTTGTGACCGTCGTTGTAGAGCGCAATCGGGAGATTGATACCCAAGCGGAGGCGCTCGAACAGCACGAGGCTCGCGCCGAGGTGCGCGAGGACCTGGTTACGGACCACCGAGTTTTGGATCGATCCGTCCGAGTTGTAGATGACGAGCGGGCGGTAGAGGTATTCGCCCACGATTCCAATCGAGGGCCTCACCTTCCCGCGGTAGTCCATCGAGTCCTGCGAGAACCACTCGCTGCCGCGTTCGGACGGCTCGAATTTGCTGACGGCGAATCCGGACTGCTGCGCCGAAGCGCTCTTCGCGAACAACGACAGCGCGAGCGTGGCGAGGGACGTGGCGAGTAGGGTACGAGCTCTCATGAGATGCGGTGGCTCCTGAACAAGAAGGGTCGACGCAAGAGAAGGCCGGAATCGAGACGGAGGCGTCCGGACGCAGTTTCCGAGGACGGCAGACTACTTGGGGTCGTCCGGGAATGTCCATTCCCACTCCCCCGAAGCGGATAGTGCAGAAAGTCGACCTCGGATTTCGAGGCATTACGGCATGCGGAGTGGTGGGTTGGCACTCGACGCGTACCCGGCTACACGCCGGAGAACCTGCATCGAGCCGGCTCGAGGAGCCGAAGGACGGGATTTCACCTCGGGGCGAATCGGGGCACGGCGAGCCGCTAGCAAGACGTCGGCCATACCGAGGCCCACGAAAAGAGTCTCGCCGCGCACGCCATTGCTGCTGCTCGGGGCCCTCGATCGTAGCGCCCGGACCTCGGACCCCATCAGCCGAGCACGCGGAGCGGACGCAACCACGGGCCCTGTCCGACCGTGATTCCCGAGGCCACGAGCATCTCGCGCGAGCGACCGTGCACGAGACGCGTCGCTCCCAAGGGAAGGCGGAGCTCGGCTGCCGAAGACACCGCGCGCTCGAGGGCGTCGCGAGCATCGGGGTCCTCGGGCAATCCCGCGAAGCGTGCTTCGTCGAGCTTGAGCCCCGCGAGGGGCATCCCTGCGAGCGCGGTCGGGACCTCGCCGACGAACCCGTCGACCACCAACGAGCTCCCGAAGGAGGCGAGCGAGGCGGCGAAATGCGAGGTCTCGTCGGGCAGCGAGAGCGCCGTCTGTTCGTCCACCTCGAAGCCCCATCGTTCGCCCGAGATTCCACTGGCCACGACGACTTCGAGCAGCTCGGCGCGCGCACGGGGGTCGGCGAGCGTGACACGTGACAGGTTCGTGCAGAGGGCACGCGCGACCGGCCCTCGCGACAGCGCGACGAGCCCGGCGGTCGACACCTCGAGCTCGGCATCCAAGAGCGATTCCGCGGTCTCGGTGCGGACACGACGGAGGTCTCCCGAGCTCGTGCGTTCGTAGCTCACGATCTCCGATCTGTGAGTAGGCACGAGCGTTCGCAGGTCGACCGAGTCTTCCACGAGCAGCACTCGCGACGCGCGCGGCCGAGCGCGTGGGACAGATTCATCGCACGCCGCGACACTCGCCTCGATCACCGAGCCTCGTCCCGCCGTGCGAGCCGACGCGAGCGCATCGTCGAGAGCCACGCACAACGCGTCGCCGGTCCCGACCCGCACTGGGCGCGCGAGCCCCACGTGAAAGCTCGTGCGCGCGCCGGAAAGCTCCGTGAGGGCTTCGTCCACGGTATGCGCGACGACCCGCGCGAGCTCCCACGCGGACGCGGGAGACGCGAGGAGACCGAAGGTCGCCGACGAGTACCGCCCCGTCGACCTCACGCCCTCCAGCGCCGCGAGTCGGCATGCAAGCTCGCGTAGCAACACATCGCCCGCGGCGATCCCTTCGAGACGGTTGACCTCCGAGAGGCCATCGAGTCGTACGAGCAACGCGATCTGCTCTTCGTCGGTCGCCGACGCCGCGAACGCCTCGAAGCGAGCCAAGAGCTCGTCGCGCGCGAGTGCACGCGTGACCTGACAGCGGACGACGAGCCTCGCGCTACGGTCCATCGTGAGCGGCGGGTGCAGCAATCACGCCGAGCCGAGTAGCGCGCTTCGCGCCAGAATCCGCCATAGCCTCGAACGTTTGGAACACTCGGCGAGGTCTCGGTGCAGCAGCACAGCGGTCACGAGACATCGCTCGGTTCGAGACGTCGACCGGAAGATCGTCGAGCCGATCGAGCGCACCGAAGCGAGGAACGAACCTTGCTGACCGACTCGAACGCCGCCACGGCGTCCTTCGTCACGGAGCCTTCATGCACTTCGTTCGTCGTCCTTACGTTCTCGCTTCGTTCGCCTTCCTCGGGGCCCTCGGCCTGTTGGCCCATTCGCCCCGTCGGCTTTCGCCCCCGACCTCGACGAAGCCCGAAGCGAAGCCCTCCGGCTACGCGGCTTCGCCCGGAGATGCGTTCGGTACGGTCCCGATCGCGTTCGAAAAGAACGTCGGTCAAGTGGACGACGACGTCTCGTTCATGGCCCGCGCCCCCGGAGCCTCGTTCTTCCTCACTCGCGAGGAGGCCGTGTTCGTACTGTCCGATCGCGAGACGCACGACGACCGCGCGAGCCATGCCGACCGGGATCGAGCACCCGCCACGGTCCGCATGAAGCTGGTCGGCGCGAACACGGAGCGTGTGGCCGTCGGTGAAGCCGAGCTCCCCGGAAAGACGAGCTACCTCCGCGGGAGCGACCCGAAGAAGTTCCACACCGACGCGCCACGTTTCGAGCGCGTTCGCGTGCCGGAAGCCTACGAAGGCGTCGATGTCGTCTACCACTCAGGCGACGCTTCCACGCGAGACCACAGCTCCCTCGAGTACGACTTCGAGGTTCATCCGGGTGCGCGTCCCGACACTATCGCCCTCGGATTCGAGGGCGCCGACGCCCTGGTACGACGGGACGGTGGGGATCTGGAGATCCGTACCGGAGACCGGACGCTCACCATGAAGGCGCCCATCGCGTACCAACGGGTCGACGGGGAACGGCGCGCGGTAGACGCCGCGTACGTGATCGAAGGAACCACCGCGCGCATCGTGGTCGGAGAGTACGACCGCGACGCTCCGCTCGTCGTGGATCCGCTGGTCCGATTCTCCTCGTTCCTGGGAGGAAGCGCCGCCGAGCGTGTGACCTGCCTGACCCGTGACAGCGCTGGAAACCTCTACCTCTCGGGGTCGACGAGCTCGGTCGACTTCCCGAAAAAAGGAGCCCTTCCCGGACAATCGACGCTGCGTGGAGGCCGCGACGTCTTCGTGACCAAGCTCGATCCGACCGGCTCGCAGGTCCTCTACTCGACGTACCTGGGAGGAGCGGGAGACGAGTACATGACGGACGCGTTCGCGGGGTTCGAGACGGGGGCGATGCGGACGTGCGCGGTGGACGGGACGGGACGTCTGTACGTGTCGGCGACGACGACGTCGCCGGACTTCCCGACGACGGCGGGTGCGTTTTCGCAGACGCTGGGCGGTGGACAAGACGTGACGGTGTCGCGGCTCAATGCGGCGGGCAATGCGCTCGAATACTCGACGTTCCTCGGAGGAAGCAGCTCGGAGTATTGGGCCTCGATTGCGCTCGATTCGACGGGACACGTCTGGGTGACCGGAGAGACCGCCTCGGCCAACTTCCCCACCAAGAACCCCACCCAAGCGGTGCGCGGCAATCTGGTGGACCCCAACGACATCGACACGTTCGTCTCGCGCATCACGCCGGACGGCTCGAACCTCACGTTCTCCACGTTCCTGGGGGGCACCGCGCCGGACTATCCGTTCGACATCGCGCTCGACTCGGCCAACAACGCGTACATCGTCGGCGCCACCGCTTCGCTGCTGTTCCCCACCACGGCAGGCTCGCTCCAGCCCGTCTACGGCGGCGGCAATCCGGGGCCCGGACCTCAGGGCGACGGTTACCTCACCAAGTTCACGCTCGCCGCCAATGGCACCGCCACCGTCGGTTTCTCGACCTACTTCGGCGGCAATCGCGAAGACTTCGGACAAGCCCTCGCCATCGGCAACGACGGCTCGATCTACCTCGCCGGCGTCACCAACTCCCCCAACTTCCCCGGTCAGGTCGGCCGTCCGGGCGACGTCTCCGACGAGTTCGACGGTTTCGTCATGAAGCTCAATGCCACCGGGACCACCCGCGTCTTCTCCAAGCTCTTCGGGCAAGAGCAGCGCGACGGCGTCTACGACATCGCGGTCAATGCCGCCGGCAACGTGTTCGTGGCAGGCACGGGCACGCTCGGCGCGACCACGGTGAACGGATGCGGCAAGCCGGGAGACAAGGGCATCCTGGGCATGCTGAAAACGGACGGAACGGGGTGGGAGTACCTGACGCCGTTCGGGGAGGCGAACAGCCAGATCGTGGTGGACACGAACGACACGGCGTACGTGGCAGGCTGGGGAGCGTCGGGGTCGGTGCCGATCGTGGGGACGGTGGCGCAGCCGACCTACGCGGGAGGCACGAGCGACGCGTACGTGCTGAAGCTCGACAAGCTGCCGAACGCGACGGTCACGGGATGCGCGCCCTGCACCGGCGACGTGGGCAGTGCCGGCGCGAGGCCGTGCACGACGGGCCTGCCCAAGTGCAGCGTCTCGGGCGAGTGCATCGCGGCGAGCACCTGCAGCGTGGACGGCGACTGCGGCAACGCGACGAGCGGTCGCATCTGCGAGGCCAAGGCGTGCGTCGACGGCTGCCGCGGCACCGGCGGAAACGGCTGCGCCGCCCCCAAGGTGTGCAGCTCGACCACGGCCACGGCCGGTACCTGCCGCGACGCCGTCGCAGACGCGGGCCCCGATGCCTCTCCCACGGACGCAGGCACCGACTCCTCCGCCAAGGACGCCTCCGTCGCCGACGCGGCGACACCTGCAGATGCACGCAACGACCAGGGATCTCTCGAAGGCGGAGGAATGTCGTGCGCGACGTCCGGTCGCCCGGGTGAAAGCACCACTCTGGTCATCGGAGTTGCCAGCGCAATCGCCGCGCTGGCGCTAGGTCGTCGAAGGCGAGCGTCACGTTCTTGAACGAGCCCACTCGGGCCCGCCTGCCGAGGAGCGTCGAAAGTATGGCGCCTCGGCAAGCGCGAAAGTTGCGTGGGAACGCGAACCCGAGCCTGCTCTTCCCGTCGAGTCGGCACTGATGCCCCGAGGCCTCGCTTGATGCGTGCTCCCCTCGTCGTCGGCTCGCTGAGCGTCAGATTCCCGACGCTTTCATGCGGCAACACTTTTGCATTCCGACGTTTCGTCATCCGTCGTGGAGGTTTCCTTGAGTCGATGCGCGCGCTGTGGGCACTACGAGTTCAAAGAGTCGATGAAGAGCCGAACGCTCGAAGTCGGGCTCGACGTCCCGTTGCAACTCACGATCGAGGCGCTGGCGTGCACACGCTGCGACGAGATCGTTCCGTCGAGCGATCTCGATCGCCGAATCCGCTTGGAGGCGCTGCGTTGTGTCGCGCTCTCCGGGCAGGCCAACGCAGAGACGTTCCGCTTCTTGCGGACGGGGCTCGGGCTCCAAGCGAAGGAGCTCGCGTACCTCTTCCAAATGGACGCGGGGACCATCTCTCGCTGGGAGAACGGAGTTCGTGACGTCGAGCTTCGCGCGTGGGCGCTCCTCGCGTGCATGGCGCTCGACCTCGCGGGTTCGACCGATCCGCATCCGCAGCGGAGAGTCTTGGAGGCGCTTCGAAGCCCTCCTTCCACGCGCGAAGGACTCGAGGTCAGAGTCTCGTCTCGACCGCCCCCGCCCGAGATACTGCAACACGCGGCGGCGCGCTGAGCACGTGAACGCGAGCGGGAGTCGATGACCAAACACCTCGCACGCTGCGCCGTCGTTCGGGTGTCGCCCGTGAGCCTTCGGGCATGCCTGCGCGTCGCGGATCGGCCTGCTCGCTACGACGAACGAGAAGTCGCCGAGCAAGACCTTCGTGACGTCGAGAGCTGGCTCTCGTCCGAGCGCTGCGTGCACGTCGCACTCGCGCTGGACGACGAGTGGTCCGACGTCTGGGCGGAGCTCCGAACGAGCTTCGAGATCCACCTCGTGAGGCTGCCCGACCTCGCCCTCCAGCGTCCTCGTAGTGACGAGACACGAGCCGACGACCCCTCGAAGCCGTCCGAAGCCGTCCGACCCCCCTTCCCCCATCCGAGCGATCTCGTGTGGACGGCCGATCTGTTCGCTCACGGACTGCTCGACGAGTGGACCCTGCCCACGGCCCTCTCCGAGGGCCTACGCGAGCTCGACCGAAGTCTCTCGCTCGTGCGGCAGACGCACCAGAGCCACTCTTCCCGGCTCGAAGCGCTCGTGCGTCTCTTGCCCCAGGACCGTACCGCCGCTCTCGAGCTCTCTCGCCTCCACGAACGGCACGTCGCGCTCGCGGAGCGCTCCTCGTCGGACCTTCGACGACTCGCCCTGGAGCTCGTGGAGGCGGCGCGGGTGGTGTCGCGGACATCCCCGATGGATCCCTCCGGCCCCCCTGCTCCAACCTGAAGCAATGCGCGCTTGCCGCATGGTCATGCGGCTCGAAGTATCGTGTCGGGAAGGGTGTCGAATCGGCACCAGGCCTGTCCCCACCGTCACACCATGTCGCAGATCTCGGGTATAGTTCGCGCCATGTCGTCCGAGACCAAGGGACCCGACGTCCCCACCGAGCTGCTCTTTTCGAAGACGGCCGCAGCGCCTCGTTTGCGCCTCACCGTGGAGCGCGAAGCAGGCAAGCCCGAGTCTCGCAGCGTGACCGTGGACGGCGACCGCGTGCGTGTGGGCTCCCACGAGAGCAACGACGTGGTGATCGCCGACGGCGCGGTCTCGCGCTTTCATTTCCAGCTTCTGCGCGAGAAGAACGCATGGCGCGTGCGCGACACCGGATCGCGCAACGGAACGGCCGTGCACGGCGTGCGCGTGCACGACGCGGAGCTCCCTACGCCCGAGGCCACCCTCGATATCGGCGAGTCACGCGTGCGCATCACCGAAGTTGCGAGCGGCTCCGAGGTCGAGCTGCTCGACCAAGCGACCTTCGGCGACCTCTTCGGACGCTCGCAACCCATGCGCAAGCTCTTCGCGCTGCTCGATCGCGTGGCGCGCCACGATACGAACGTGCTCATCGAGGGCGAGAGCGGCACCGGGAAAGAGCTCGTCGCCACCGAA
The DNA here is from genome assembly GCA_965225775.1 of Polyangiaceae bacterium. GTDB lineage: Bacteria > Myxococcota_A > Polyangia > Polyangiales > Polyangiaceae > JAAFHV01. Next base: position 3,005,797 of record OZ245328.1, read on the forward strand.
ATCGCCAAGCGCTCGGCACGCGCCCGAAAGCCCTTCGTGGTGGTCGATTGCGGCGCCATTTCGCCTTCGCTCATCGAGTCCGAGCTCTTCGGTCACGTGCGTGGAGCGTTCACGGGAGCGGATCGCGAGCGAACCGGAGCCTTCGAGGCCGCGCAAGGTGGCACCGTGTTCCTCGACGAGATCGGCGAGCTACCCCTCGACATGCAGCCGAAGCTCCTCCGCGCTCTCGAGGCCCGCGAGGTGCGCCGCCTCGGCGAGACCAACGTGCGCAAAGTCGACGTCCGCGTCGTGGCCGCCACCAATCGCCAGCTCGAGCGAGAGGTGAACCAGGGCAGATTTCGCGAAGACCTGTTTTTCCGGCTTTCGGTGGTCACCGTTCGCGTGCCCTCCCTACGCGAGCGCCCGGAAGACATCGAGCTGCTCGTGCACGCCTTCCTCGACCAGCTCGACGCGAGCCGTTCGGCGCACCTCTTCACGCGCGAAGTTCTCGACTCCCTGGCGCGCCAGCCTTGGCCGGGCAACGTCCGCGAGCTCCGCAACTTCGTGGAGCGCAGCGTGGTCTTCCAGACCGCCAGTGGGCACTCCTCGCCCTCCACTCCGCCACCGGGCACCGAGATCCCCGGATCCGTGTTGGGGCATCCGGACCTCAACTCGAGCTTCCGCGACGCGAAAGAACGGGTCATCGCCGAGTTCGAGCTCAAGTACCTCACGGCGCTGCTCGAGTGGGCCGGAGGCAACGTGAGCCGGGCTGCCCGCAAGGCGAAAATGGACAGAATGAACCTGCACCGATTGGTGCAGCGCTACGGGCTCCGCGAAGGACGCGGCCTGCGCGACTGATCGAGCGTCCGCTCGCGCTCGACGGCACGGAAGGTGCTCCTATGGCCAAGATGCAGCCCAAGTCGTGGTCGCTCCGAACGAAGTGGACCCTCGCGCTCTTGGGGACCGCGCTCGTGCCTTTGGCGGGGCTCGGCCCGCTCACGCTGAAGCTGCAGCGTGACGGCCTCATGGAGGCCGAGAAGGGCCTACAGGGCGCCGTGGCTACCCAGACCACCAAGTCGGTCTCGTTCGCCATCTCGGAGGTGGCCGACACTGCCCATCGCGTGGGGCGCATCCTGACGAGCGCTTCCAGCCAGTCCGAGCGCGACCCCGAGGCGGGGGCCAACCTGATCGGCCTCGCCAAAGACGAAGTGGAAGGGTGCGAGAACCTCGCCGCCTTGATCGTGTACGACAAGGACGGATCCTTCGTCGATGCCATCGTGCGCACACCGAAGGGAGAAAAGCCACGCGACGTGCCGAAGGAGCCGCTCGCGCCCGAGGCACGCGAAGACGCGAAGAAGCGTGGCGGCGCGTGGTCCCACGCCCGAGCGGGAAGCGGCACGGACGCCCTCTCGTACACCGAGCCGCTCGTCGCGGACGGCAAGACCACGGGCTTCGTGCGCGCGGTGGTCACGCCAGGTGGACTCTCGCAGCTCGTGGGCACGGTCTCCCGCGAGCGGCTGGGAAGCCCCGATGCCGTCTTCCTCGTCGACGACAGCCTGCACGTGCTCGCTGCCCCCGAGACCTCGCTCCACAAGGTCGGGGACGACTTGCGTGGAAAGTACATCTTTTCGGCGATGGCCCCCGAATCCATCAACTGGGAGGTTCCTTTCCAGGGCAACACCGGATCGTACGTGGGCCCGAACGGCGAACGCGTGCGGGGGACGTTCTCCACACTCGGACGGCATCGCTGGCTGGTGGTGGTGCAGAGGCCGGAGCGCGAAGTGCTCGCGGCCCTCGGGCGTACGCAGCAGCTCTTTCTGCTCGCGGTGCTGCTCGCGGCGCTCTTCGCGGTCGGCCTCGGCGGGCTGCTCGCAGCACGCTCGACGCGCCCCATCGAGTCGCTCGTCGCCCTCACGCGTCGCTACGGAAAGCGTGATTGGTCCGCGCGCTCGGACGACGTGAAGACCGGCGACGAGCTCGAAGAGCTGGCCACGTCGTTGGGCGAAATGGCGCAATCGATTTCCGACGGAGAGGCCGAGATCGCCAAGAAGGTCGCGGTCGAAGCGCAACTCTCGCGCTACCTTCCGGCCGAGCTCGCGAAGAGCATCGCCGAAGGCACGCGCACCATCGAGCTCGGTGGCGAGCGCCGCCAGGTGAGCGTGATTTTCGCGGACATCGCCTCGTTCACGTCGTTCGCCGAGCGTTCGTCGCCGGAAGACGTGGTGGCCTTCTTGAACGAGGCCTTCTCGATCCTGTCCGAGGTGGTGTTCCGTCACGGCGGCATGGTCGACAAGTTCATGGGCGACTGCATCATGGCCGTGTTCGGCGCCATCGAAGACCAGCCCGATCACGCCTCGCGCGCCCTCGCCGCCGCCGAAGACATGCACCGGTTCGTGGAGACCCAGTCGGCCGAGTGGAAGAAGAAGTTCGACTTCGAGGTGAGGCTCGGCATCGGCGTCACGTCCGGCGACGCGCTCGTGGGCAATCTCGGCAGCGCGGCGCGCATGGAGTTCACCGCCATCGGCGACACGGTGAACACCGCCGCGCGCCTCGAGAACCTGGCGCAGGCCGGGCAGACCTTGGTCTCCGCGGACATCGCCGCGACGGTCGGCGACGCCTACGAGCTGCGCGCGCTCGGCCCCCATCCCATTCGTGGAAAACGAGAGCCCGTGGAGCTCTTCGAGCTCGTCCTATGAAGGGAACGCCGTGACCTCGAGCCCACCTCCCGCAGCATCGTTGCCAGCCTCGCCGAGCGCCCTCGTGGATCCGCACGGCCCGTGTCCGAAGTGCGCGACGCCCCTCGACGGAGCGCGCGCGTGCGCCATCTGCGGCTTCGAGGTCCCCGATCCGCGTCTCGGTCAGGTGATCGCGGAGAAGTATCGCCTCGACTCCGTGCTGGGAGAGGGCGGCATGGGCGTCGTCTACCGAGGCACGCACGTCGCGCTCGGCGAGCCCGTCGCGGTGAAGTTCTTGAAGGCCACGTGGGCCGACAAGCCGGAGTTCCGCGCGCGCTTCCGACGGGAGGCCGTCATCTTGGCGCGCCTACGGCACCCGGGCATCGTCTCGGTGCTCGACTTCGGGGAGCTCGGGCGTGAGCTCTTCATGGTGATGGAGCTCGTACGCGGGACGGCGCTCTCGGAGGTCATCCAAGTGGGCGGCGTGCCCATGGCGCGGCTGCGCGTCGGACCGGTCTTCGACGAGCTGCTCGCGGTGATCGAAGCCGCCCACGACGAAGGCATCGTGCACCGCGACCTCAAGCCCGAGAACGTCATGTTGGTCTCGGCCAAAGACCGCCAAGATCGCGTCAAAGTGCTCGATTTCGGCATCGCGTACCTCGACGACGGCGGCGAGTCCGGGCAGCGCCTCACCGAGACGGGCACGGTACGCGGAACGCCTCAGTACATGTCGCCCGAGCAGTGCAAGGGCATCGAAGTGGACGCGCCTTCGGACGTGTACTCGGTGGGCGTGATGCTCTTCGAGGCGCTCACGGGAGCGCTGCCCTTCGACGCGCTCGAGGTGACCGGGCTCATGGTGCAGCACATGTTCGTCGAGCCGCCCAAGCTCGCGGACTCGGGCGTCAAGCCCGAGGTCTCGCGTGGCCTCGAGGCGATCGTGCGCGCCGCGCTCGCGAAACGCCCCGAGGATCGCCCCACCGCTCGCGCTTTCCGCGAAGAGCTCGGGAGCGTGCTGCGCGGCACCGACTTCGCGACCTTCGCCGACAAGGGCGCGCACGAACGAACGCGCATGGCGGCCCTCTCCCGCAGCGACCGCGCCATTACCGGCATCACCAAGATCGACGACGGCGACCCGAGCCCGAAGGCGGCCGAGGACACGCCGGCCGTGATCGTGTGGCACGCCGATCCTGCACGCGCGTCGGCGCTGCGCTCGGCCTTCGCGGTGCACGGGATTCACGCCGACGTGCGCAGCACGAGTGACCCCGTGCCGACGGCCGTGCTCGACGACGGGCGCGCGGTGAAGGCCCTGGTGGTGGGCGGCGCGGGGACCGAGGCACGTCTCGGCGAGGCCAAGCGTGCAGTTTACAAGCAGCTCCCCGTGCTGGTCGTCGACTCGACGGGCGCGGAGGAGACCGCGGCGTTCGTGCGGGGCGGCGCGAGTGACGTCGCGCTCGCTCAGGCCGCCGACGACGAGCTCGTGAAGAAGCTGCGGCGCCTCTTGCGGCGCGGACGCTGAACGTTTCGGGGGAGCTTTCGAGGTACGTGACGATGCGAAAAATCTTTTATCTTTCCCTCCTTTTGGCCTCTTCGAGCCCCCTCGTGCTCGCCCGTACGGCGAGTGCGCAGTCGGCGAACAGCGACTACACGACCAAACTCGGCGACTCGTGCGTGAGCATCGCGGTCAAGGCGTACGGCGATCGCCGCGGGGTGGAGCTCATTCACAAGGCCAACCCCACCATGGGTCCCTTGCCGCACAACTTGAAGCCGGGCACGGTGCTGCACTTGCCGCCTCCCGAAAAGCTAGGGAACGGACCGGACGCGCGCGTCACGTTCGTGCGCAACAGGGTCACCGTGCAGGCACAGTCGACCAAGTCGGCCGAGGTGAACGATCCGCTCTTTCGCACGAACCGAGTGAGCACGGCCAACGCCTCGTCGGCCAACGTGATGTTCCGAGACGAGACGCAAGTGCGCGTGGGCGAGGAGAGCCTGGTCATCATCCTGGGAGACGTGCAGGGAGCCGCGCAGAAGCAACCTGCCGACGCCACGTTGGTGAGCGGCTCGCTCCAGGCCCGACTCGCCGAGCTCTCGGGCAAGAAGCCGCTCACCGTCGACACGAGCGGAGGCGCGCGCGTGACGCTGCCCAAGGGCGAAGCTCACGTCTCGGTCGACCCGACGAAGTCCACGCGCCTCGCCGTGCACAAGGGCGACGCGAGCCTGTCCGCGGCCCAGAAGACCGTGGCGGTCCCTTCCGGGTTCGGCTCGAAAGCCGAGGCGGGCAAGGCTCCCACGGCACCTCGTCCCCTGCCCTCTCCGCCCACCTGGGCCATCGTGCCAAAGGAGGTGCTCTTCACGGACGCGACCGGCACCGCGGACGTGGTCGCCAAAGTCGCCGACGGTGGGGGCACGGGGAAACCTGCAGCTGCACATTATCGCGTGCAGCTTGCACGTGACTCTCGCTTCGACGACCTCGTCACCGACGTGGTCGTCCCCAAGGCCGTGAGCACCGTAGAGGCTCGAAAGCTCGCGCCGGGGTCCTATTTCTTCAGGGTTTCGGCGATCGACGACGACAAGTTCGAGAGCGCGGCCGGTCCGACCGCGAAGCTCGTCGTGACCAAAGCCGTGCTCGCCGAGACGAGCCCCGGACGTGCCAAGCTCACGCTCGAGCCCTCCCAGGGTCTCGTGTGCCGTATCGACGGCGGAGCGCTCCGGGACGATCTCCCCGAGGTCGACTCGACCCGCGCGCACGAGCTCGGATGTGCGCTCACGCAGAGCGACCCCTTCGCCCGTGGTGGCGAGGTGGCCGGCGCGCTCGGGGTATCCACCCTCGCATCGCTCCAAAAGCCATTCGTCCTCAATGCAAGCTTCCGCGAAGCCAAGGCGAACGAGGGCTACGGCATCGTGGCCATCGAGCTGGTCGACGGCAGCGGCAAGCCGGTATCGGCCGAGGGCGCGACGGCCACCGCCTCCAACGGCGTGGTGGTGGAAGAGGTGCGTGCCTCCGGCTCCACGGCGCTCGTGAGGGTGCGCTTCCCGGCCACGGCCCGCCCGTTCGTGATCACGGTCAAGAAGGGCGACGTCGCGGTGGAGAGCAACCTGCTCCGCATTCCTTCTCCGAACGACCCGAGCGCGAGCGGAAACGGCGCGCCGGGCGAGTCGGGTCCCGGCTTGCGCGAGCGAGGATTCGAGGTCGCGCTGTCGGTCGGCTTCGATCACCTCCTCTCCAATCATGCGGGGCATCACGCCACGCTCGCCACCGGGTATCGCTTGCCGCTCGGCTCGAGTGTGGCGTTCTCGGTCGGCCCGAGCGTGACCCTCGCGCGGTACGAGCCTCGGCCTACGTCACCGGACGGCTTCGATCCGGCGCCCCTTGGGGACGTGAGCGACCATGTCGACCTGCATCTCGGCGTCCCGCTCGCCTTCCGCCTGCGACCGAAGCGCACGGTTCAGCCCTACGCGGTGGTGGCGCCCGAGCTCGCCGTGCAGCGCACGACGTTCGCCACGGGAACGTCCCGCGTCTCCGCGACGGGCACCTTGCTCGGCGCGCGCTTCGCGCTCGGCGCTCAAGTCGAAGGTGGACCCGGATGGTTCTTCGCCGAGGTCGGCGTGCGCGCGAGCGCCGTGGTCGCGAAGGACCCCGCAGCCGAATCGCTCTCGGCCGCGACGCTCGACCTCGGCTATCGATTCTCGCGCTGACCACCGGCACTTTCGCCCGGACGAAGTCCCGAGAATTCGCCAATCGGCTCGCTTCGCCGTAGCCTCCCCGGGTGACCTCGGAGAAGGCCTCGACACCGACCGACGACGCAACGAGCAACGACGCGCAGCTCGCGCGTCGTCGCAAGCGTAGGCGCGCGTTCGTCTTCGCCGGGCTCGTGGCCCTCGGCATCGGCCTCGGTCCGAGCCTATGGGTCTACCGCGAAGGAGCTGCGCTCGTCGTCGACGAGGAGACCGCCAAGCCCGCGGACGCGATCCTCGTGCTCGGCTCCAAGATCTACCCCGGCGGGCGTCCGAGCGACGTTCTCCGCGATCGACTCGAGACCGCGCTCCGCCTCTACCACGCCGGCCGAGCGCCCACCGTGCTGGTCACCGGAGATCACGCCGAGCCCGAATACGACGAGCCCGGAGCGATGCGCGATTGGCTGGTCGCTCGGGGAGTGCCCGCCTCGGCCATCGTCAGCGACGGCGCGGGCCTCGACACGTACAGCTCGATGGTGCGCGCCAAGAAGACGTACGGCTTCGACCGAATCGTGGTGGTCACGCAGCGCTTCCACCTGCCGCGTGCACTCTACCTGGCGAGCCGTTCGGGCCTGGCCTGCGAGGGCGTAGTGGCCGACGCGAGGCGCTACCGCAAAGCCGGCTTCTACCAAGTGCGGGAGCTTGCTTCGCGGGTGCGCGCGTTCTTCGACGTACAGCGCGAGCGAACCGTGCCGCTCGCCAAAATCAGCTAAAACGCCGCCTCTTCGCCCGTCGTACGGAGGACCGGCGCCTCGTGCGACCTTCCGGGCAGACCCCTTGCGGAGTGGCGTCCGGAGGCCGAAACTGCCCGGACCATGGGATTTTTCGACCGTTCGCCCCGCATGCCCACCCGCGAAGAAGCACTGCCCGGAACCTCGACTCCGACGCGCGTGCCCGAGCGTCACTTCGTGAACGGAAACGCCCTCACCGGCCCCTACCCGGCAGGAATGGCCGAGGCCATGTTCGGACTCGGCTGCTTCTGGGGAGCCGAGCGCAAGTTCTGGAAGACCGAGGGCGTCTACTCGACGGCCGTAGGCTACTCCGCCGGCATCACGGAGAACCCGTCGTACAAGCAGGTTTGCACCGGCCTCACCGGACACAACGAGGTGGTCAAGGTGGTGTACGACCCGAGCAAGGTGAGTTTCCGCGACCTGCTCGCGGTGTTCTGGGAAAACCACGATCCGACGCAGGGAATGCGCCAAGGCAACGACGTGGGAACGCAATACCGCTCGGGTATCTACGCGTTCACGTCCGAACAAAAGGCCGAAGCGCTCGCCTCGCGAGAGGCGTACCAAGCGGCCCTCACGGCGGCCGGTCACGGCACGATCACCACCGAAATCCTCGAGGCTCCGACGTTCTACTACGCGGAGGACTATCACCAGCAATACCTCGCCAAGAATCCCGACGGCTACTGCGGACTCGGCGGGACCGGCGTCTCGTGCCCCATCGGTAAAGGTGTGACCGCCCCGTGAGGCTCGTCGTCGTCGGCGCCGGAACGGCCGGAGCATCGCTCGCATCGAGAGCCAGCGAGAATCCGGACATCGACGTGCTCTTGGTCGAGGCCGGCCCCGACTACCCGGGCGAGCTGCCCCAAGACCTCTCCAACGGGAAGACCAACTCGATGCGCAAGCACGATTGGGGCTTCCGGCACTCGCCCAATCCGCACACCCCCAAGTTCCTCTACCCGCGCGGACGCGTCGTGGGCGGGTCGTCGGCCGTCAATACGTGCATCGCGCTGCGCGGCCAGCCGTGGGAATACGACGAATGGGCCTCGCTGGGATTGCCCGAGTGGTCCTACGAAGCTTGTTTGCCGGCCTTCCTGCGAATGGAACGGGACCTCGACTTCGGCGATCGCCCCTACCATGGCAAAACCGGGCCCCTGCCCATTCGCCGGCATCCTGAGAGCGAGCTGCTTCCCTGGAACCTCGCCATGCTCGAGGCGGCCGAGGTGCTCGGCCATCCACGCTGCGAAGACCACAACGGACCATCTCCGATCGGCATCGGTCCGCAGCCCATGAACAAGCTCGACGGCCGTCGCGTGAGCGTGGCGGAGGCCTACCTCACCCCCGCCGTGCGCGCGCGCGAGAACCTCACGCTCATGCCCGACACCGCAGTTCGTCGGGTGCTCTTCCACGGCACCACGGTCACGGGACTCGAAGTCGAACGACACGGTCGAATCTACGAGATCCACGCCGACCACGTGGTGCTCGCCGGTGGCGCGATTTGCACCCCGGGCATCTTGCTCCGCTCGGGCATCGGCGCCGACGAAGACGTGCGCCGCGTCGGCGCGACGCCCTTGATCGAGCTGCCCGCGGTCGCCCGGAAATTGCTCGACCACCCTGGGCTCGCCCTCTTCTTCTGGCCGGAAAGGTCCTTCGTTCGCAAAGACGACCCGGTCATTCAGGTCATGTTGCGTATCACCTCCAAGGAGAGCGACAACCCGGGAGATCTTCAGCTGCAAGGCGGCTCGGGAATGCCCACGCCCTTCTTCCATTTGCCGGTGGTCACCCTCATGGCGCACATCGGCAAGCCTCGAGGGCACGGGACGCTGCGCTTCACTGGCCCGAATCCGCGCGAAATGCCGGTCATCGTCTCGAATCTGCTCCAGAACGACGACGACAGGCGCAAAGCCGTTCAATCCGCCGAGGTCTTGCGGGACCTCGCGGCGACGGCACCGATGCGCAGGCTCGCGAGGCCGCTCTGGCCGAGGCCCAAGGTGCTCTCCACCGCGGAGTCGCTCGGACGCTACGTCAGCCGATTGAACGACTCGGGGTACCATCCGTGCGGAACCGTGCCCATGGGTCCCGAAGGATCGGCCGACGCGGCCGTGGACTCACGCGGTCGCGTTCGCGGAGCGCGTGGGCTCACCGTCGCGGACGCGAGCATCATGCCCACCATTCCTTCGGTCAACACCAACCTGGCAACACTCATGATTGGCGAGCGCTTCGGGGAATGGGCCCGCACCGGTCACCTCGCCGATTGACCGCTCGGCTTTCGGGCCCGATTCACGGATCGAAAGCGATGCACTCGGACGCGAAGTGATACGACCGTCCGAGTGCCCCCTTCCGACCCGCGACCGGGCCTCACGAGCGAAACGCCCGGCTCCGACGGAGGCGAAGAGTGCATCACGTGCGGCGCCTGCTGCTTCTCCCGACTCGCGACCTACGTGCGCGTCGACGGTGACGACTACGCGAGGCTCGGCGATTTTGCCGAGGACCTCGTGTGGTTCGAGGGAAACCGCGCCTACTTGGTGATGATCGACGGAAGATGCAGCGCGCTCGACATCGTGATGTCCGAAGGTCGTGGCCCCCCCCGCTTCGTGTGCCGAGTCTACGACGCGAGGCCGCGCGTCTGCCGCGAGGTCCACCGAGGCTCCCCCGCCTGCGACGGCGAGCGCGCGGAAAAATCGGACCGTCCGCGCGCGGCGGCACAATCCCGGGTCTTCCTTCGTGTAGAGAAAGAGTCATCCTCCAGGAAACGCCCGTGAAGAACCTCTACGACAAGATCCCCTACCTCGACGACGGCGCGACCACCGACGATGTGCTCACGGCCTTTCTGGCGCACGTCGACGGCCAGGGCCTCTCGCTGTATCCGGCCCAAGAAGAGGCCATCCTGGAGTTGCTCGCCGACAAGCACGTGATCTTGGCGACGCCCACCGGATCGGGGAAGAGCCTCGTGGCTCTGTTCGCGCACTTTCTCGCACTGGCCGAGGGACGAAGGTCCATCTACACGGCCCCGATCAAGGCGCTCGCCAACGAGAAGTTCTTCGCGCTGTCGCGTGAGCTCGGAAAAGACAACGTCGGTCTCTTGACCGGCGACGCGAGCATCAATCCGGACGCGCCCGTGCTGTGCGCCACTGCGGAGATCCTCGCCAGCATGGCCTTGCGCGACGGCGACCAAGCCGACCTCGGGCACGTCATCATGGACGAGTTCCACTACTACTCGGACAAGGATCGCGGGGTCTCCTGGCAGATCCCGCTGCTCGAGCTGCCGCACGTGCGCTTCTTGTTGATGTCGGCCACCCTGGGTGACGTCACGTTCTTCGAGAACGACATCGAGAAGCGCACCGGCGCCAAGGTGACCACGGTGCGCTCGGACGAGCGGCCCGTGCCGCTTCACTTCGAATACCGCGACACGCCTCTGCACGAGACGCTCCAGAAGCTCGTCGAGGGCGGGAAATCGCCGGTCTACTTGGTGAACTTCACGCAGCGAGGCGCGGCCGAAGAGGCCCAGAACCTCATGAGCGTCGACTTCTGCACCAAGGAGGAGAAGAAGGCCATCCACGAGGCCATGCTCGGTACACGCTTCGACAGCCCGTTCGGCAAAGACGTTCAGCGCTTCGTCCGCCATGGGGTCGGATTGCACCACGCCGGCCTCCTTCCGAAGTACCGCTTGCTGGTCGAGAAGCTCGCCCAGCGCGGATTGCTCAAGGTCATTTCCGGGACGGATACGCTCGGTGTGGGCGTGAACGTCCCCATTCGCACGGTGGTGTTCACCAAACTTTGCAAGTTCGACGGGGAGAAGACCGCCATCCTCACCGTCCGCGATTTCAAGCAGATTGCAGGGCGCGCCGGTCGTCGCGGCTTCGACACCGAAGGCCTCGTGGTGGCCCAGGCTCCCGAGCACGTGATCGAGAACCTGCGCATGGAAGCCAAGGCCGCGGGTGATCCCAAGAAGCTCCGCAAGCTCGTGCGCAAGAAGCCGCCGGAGAAGGGCTTCGTGGCTTGGGACAAAGCGACCTTCGAGAAGCTCGTGGAGAGCCGTCCGGAGCCGCTCGTCTCGAGGTTCTCCGTCTCGCACGGCATGCTGCTCGACGTGCTCACGCGCCCGGGTGGTGGGTGCATGCAAATGGCGAGGCTCGTCAAGAGCTCCCACGAGCGCCTCCCGGAGAAGCGAAAGATCGGGCGCCACGCCGCCTCGCTCTATGCCTCGCTCTTGGCCGCCAAAGTGCTCGTGCTCGAACCCCGAGACGATGGCGAGCCCGAAAACTTCGGCAAGTCGGGCATGGGGCCGCGCCTCTCCCCCGATCTTCAGCTGGATTTCGCGCTCAATCAGCCCCTTGCGCTCTACCTCCTGGAGACGCTACCCAATCTCGCGCCCGAGCTCGAGACGCATGCGCTCGACGTGCTCAGCGTGGTGGAGTCGATTTGCGAGAATCCCGAGCCCATCCTCATGCGCCAGCTCGATCGCGCCAAAGAGCGCAAGATGGCCGAAATGAAGATGGCGGGGGTGCCCTTCGACGAGCGCATTGCCGAATTGGAGAAGGTCGAGCTCGACCCGCCCATTCGCGAGTTCTCGTACACCACGTTCAATGCCTTCCGCGCGCTGCACCCGTGGGTGATCGGCCACAACGTCAAGCCGAAGTCGATTGCGCGGGACATGATCGAGCAGGTGCTCTCCTTCAACGAATACGTCAAGGAATACGGCCTCGAACGCACCGAAGGCCTGCTCTTGCGCTACCTGAGCGAGGTCTACAAGACGCTGGTCCAATCCGTCCCGGACGCAGCCAAAACCGCCGCGGTGGACGAGATCGTCTCCTATCTGGGAGGCATGATCCGCCAGGCGGACTCGAGCTTGCTCGACGAATGGGAAAAGATGCGCGACCCGGCCTACTTCGAGGCTCTGCGCGCCCGCGACGAGTCGGTCCTCGTCAAAGAACCCGAGGGCCCGGTCGACATCACCACCGACCGCGCCGCCTTCACCGCCTTGGTGCGCAATGCCGCCTTTTCGCTGGTTCGTGCGCTCGCGCGGCGCGATCTCGAGACGGCCAAGACGCTCTTCGCCAATCCCGATCTGGACGAAGCCGCCATCGCACGCGCGTGCGACGAGGTCGAGGCCGACCACGGTCCCATTCGAACCGACGCCGAAGCGAGGAGCCCCAAGCACCTCGCCGTCGAAGTCTCGGACTTCGCGTGGGACGTATGGCAAACGCTGGTGGGCGACGAAGGTCCGACCGGGGTGCGCATCCACGCCAAGGTCGACCTCGAGGGCTCTCGCCTCGAAGGCCGGGTGGTGTTCCGCGTGCTGTCCATCGGGGCTTGAGCGAGCGAAGGTACGCGGCCCGCGCAAGCATTCGACGAACGAAAAGGCCCGGTTTCCTCGAGGAAATCGGGCCTTCTCACGTGCGAACGGGCGGCGTTGGACGCCGAGATCGTCAGTTCTTGCCAGTCGCCTTCTGCCACGAGGGGCGCGACGACAGCTCGGTCCACCAGCGGGAGACGTTGGGACGCGAGGTCACGAGGTCACCGTCGCCGCCGGCGAAGATGTACTCGATGTACGGGAGGTAGCCGATGTCGGCCAGCGTGAGCTCGTCGCCGGCGACGTACTCGGTCTTGCCGAGCTGCGTCTCCATGACGTCGAGGCAGCGACCGAGCGCGGTGCGGCCCTCTTCCACTGCCGCGGCGTCGACCGGGAGGCCACGCATGGGGTGGAAGATGCGCTGGTAGATGATCTTCATCGCGGGCACGGTGAAGTTCGAAGTCTCGACGCTGATCCACTGCTCCATGAGCGCGCGCTTCTTCAGGTCTTTGGGCGTGAAGCTCGGTCCTTCGAGGCGCTCGTCGAGGTAGCGCAGCATGGCGCGCGACTCGAAGAGCTCGAAGCCGTCGTCGTCGAGGGCGGGCACTTGACCGAAGGGCTGGCGCGCCACGTGGTCGGGAGACTTGTGCTCGCCCTTACCGAAGTCGAGGACCTCGAAGTCGAACTTGGCATTCTTTTCCGCGAGCAGAAAAAGCACCTTGCGCGTGCAGGTGCTCATCGGATTTCCGTAGAGCTTCATGTTCTTTTCTCTCTCCCCGGCGGCAAGCGATTCCGCCGACGCCTCTTCGATAGCCGAGCTTCGGCGCACCGTAAACGCGTGTGCCCACGCGTCGACGCGAAAGCCTGTCGCCCGAGATGCCGCGGTGCGCCGACCCCCGTGAAGTTGGCCGAGGACCCGCGCCCTTCCTAACCTTCGGATTCGAAAGGAGCCCGCCATGACCAAGCTCGTCCACCCGCCCCGCCGCCGAGGATACCGCCGCCGCGTGCACATTCCGTACGGCGAGGTGGTTCGCGAAAGCGACTTCCGCGTGGTCTCGGGGCTCACGCTCGATCTCTCGCCCTTCGGTGCGCTCGTGCGCGCCGAGCGCCCCGTGCTCACCGGTGAAGAGGTCATTTTTTCCCTACGGCCCGCCAACAAGGACCTGTGGGTCGACGTATTCGCAACGGTCACGCGCGTCGTGCATGGGCGCCGTAAGTACGACGAGATGGGCCCCTGCCTCGGCCTCTCCTTCCACGACCTCGACGAAGCGCAGAGGCTCGCCCTCTACGTGAGCATGTCGAGCCCCGAGACGCGTCGTTTGCCGGCGCTGGCACGTCGCTCCTGAACGATCGACGAACGACCGGCCCACCGGGGCGCGCGCGACGACCGCGACGCCTCGCGTGGGCCTCGACGTTTCCGCGCGATCAGCTCTTCGACAGTGCGTGTCCGACCGCGTCCAATCGGTCTTGGCCCCAGAAAAGCTCGTCGCCGACCACGAACGTGGGCGCGCCGAATACCTGCCGCGCGACCGCCGCATCGGTCGCGGCAATCAACGCGGATTTGATCTCGGGCTTTGACGTCGCCGCGAGAATCTCCGCGGCATCCCCACCGATTCGACCAATCAACTCCGCGAGCACGGCGTCGTCCGAGATGTCGCGGTCCTCCGCCCAGAAGGCGTGGAAGACGGAGTCGCGGAAGGCCTTACGACGGGCTTCCGGCAGCGCCAACGTCGCGCGGAGAGCCTTCACGGTGTTCATCGGAAAGCGCGAAGGGAACCGGAACGGCACGTCGTGGTAGGCCGCCCAACGATACATGTCGGCCATCGTGTGGGCGCGTCGCTCGGCCGAAAACGTCTCGATGGGCACGTTGACCTGACCAATCGACTTGAAGAGCCCGCCGAGCAACATCGGCCGATCCACCACCGTCGCTCCGTGCCTCGCGGCCACGGCCTCGATCCTCGCCATTCCCAAGTACGCGAACGGCGACGAGTAGTCCCAATAGGCTTCCACGATCTTGTCGGTGGGCGCGTGGACCGCGCCGTCGTCGACCGGACGCACCCCCTCCACGAACGCGAGGCGGTCTTGGCCCCAATAGAGATGCGTGTCGTCGACGAAGAACGTGGGCGCACCGAACACGCCGCGCGCGACGGCTTCGTCGGTGGCGTCGCGGAGCGCGTCTTTCACGGGCTGTGAGCCGAGGCGCGCGAGCACGTCGGCCGGGTCGAAGCCTGCGGTGCGGACCACGTCGGTGATGGTCTCGGGCGCGCCGACGTCGCGGCCTTCGGCCCAGTACGCGTGGAAGAACCCTCGAATGACCGAGGGGTCGCGGTCGCAGACGAGGGTCGCGCGGAGAGCGTCCACGGTCTTTCGTGGGTGGCCCTCGGGGACGCGGAGCGGCACGCCGACGAGCTTCGCGAAGCGCTGCATGTCGGCCAGGTTGTGCGCGGCTTTCTGCGGAGAAAGCTCGTTCATGAGGTTCTGCGGCGTGCCACGCGCCTTGAAGACCCCGCCCAGCAAGAACGGCTTGTACGTGACGGGTACGCCCATTCGCGCCGCCACCGCTTCGACGCGGTTCACGGCGAGATAAGCGTACGGACAGGAGTAGTCGAAGAAGAGCTCGAGCTTACGCGCGGGCAGCGTGCGGCCCGGTTCGAATGCCGTGGTCATCCCTCCGATTTACGCGAACCGCGGCGCCGACGCCCGAAGAAGAGCGCCGAGGCCACCAACGCGAGAGCGCCCGACGCGTACCGCGAGCTCCCCGCGGGTGCACCCACGGTCTCGCAGCCGCACGCCTGAGTGGTGGTCGTGGTGGTCGTGCTGCCCGGGTCGCTCGGAGAGGCGCCTCCGTCGGGAGCTTGAGGCTGACCGCCCTGACCGATGGGGTCGGATGCACAATCGGTCTTGCACTTCGTCGCCACACAATCCGCCACCGCCTTGCGCAGCGTATTGGAGGCGCACGTCTCGGGGGCGTCCGCGCCCGCTCGCAAGCAAAGGAGGCAGTCGGTATCGTAGGCACACGCGGCAAGGGCGTCGCAGCAGCTGCCCTCGGTACACGTGCCGCACGCGTCTTTGGCGACCTTGTAGCCGCAGGTGGGCGCGCGGCAATTGAGACCGCATTGCGTCTTGCAGACACCGGCCCCGCACGAACAATCCTGCGCCGCGTGCAACTTGGCGATACCGCGAGGATTCTTGTTCTCGCAGGCCTCGACGCACGAGGTGGACGTGCACGCCCCTTCGCAGTTGGCGAGCGCCGCGCATTGCGGGTCTTGGAGGCAAGCGTCTTGCTTCTGCGCGCAGATGTTGTCGCCCGAGTTTTGGGCGCGCGTGCAGATGTCGCAGGAGTCGGCCGGGGGCGCCTTGGCGAGCTGCTGCTGGATGAATTGGTAGTCCGACGGGAACGTGATGCGGACGCTGTACGCGCCTTGAGTGCAGTCGCCGGTCACGTACGAGTGCACGCCCACCACGCGCTCTTGCCCCGCCGCGCCGCGGAGCGCGGGTCCGCCGCTGTCGCCCTGGCAGATGTTCCCACTTTGATACTGGTAGCCGAGGTGGTCGGTGTCGAGCTCGCGCACCGGGAGCTTGATGACCTTACGAATCGTGTTGTCGGTCGAGGCGCTGCCGATGGGCGTGGTGCGGCCGTACCCGACGCTGGTCAGCGTGGTGCCGATGCTGAGCCCGTCGGGCGAGTCGGTGATGGGAATGACCGGGGTGTTCGCGTTCGTTCCGAGGATACGGATCACCGCCACGTCGAAGTTCGACGCGACGTCGCCGTTGTACGAGGGGTGGGCCGCGTAATCGAGCACGTCGTAGCGCTTGGCGCTGGCGGCGCCGTAGTCGTCTCCCATGAGCACGATGGTCGGCGCGATGGGCGAGACGCAGTGCGCGGCGGTGAGCACGTAGCCGACCTGACCGTTCACCTTCACGATGGTACCGGTGCAGGCGCCCGCTTGATTGCCCTGCTGCGAGATGATGGCGACCACC
This sequence comes from Polyangiaceae bacterium, assembly GCA_965225775.1. Taxonomy (GTDB): domain Bacteria; phylum Myxococcota_A; class Polyangia; order Polyangiales; family Polyangiaceae; genus JAAFHV01. The sequence goes on from OZ245328.1 coordinate 3,022,182, forward strand.
GCGTCGTGGGTGGTGTCCGCCGAGCCGCCGATGATCGGGCTCGCCACGCTGGACGTCTCCTGCGGATCGACGGGCATCTGCGAGGAGCAGCCCGTCGCGGCGACCACGAGACCGAGAGCGCCGAGCGCCATCGTGAGCGAGGGGACGAGAGCAGAAGCGGTGCGAACGGAGCGGAAGATCATCGCGAGGCTGGGCCTTTCCTGGGGAACCGAGGCGGGTCGAGAGACGAGAGCCCCCCCCGAACGGTCTCAGTCTACGGAACCGGAAGACAGAATCTTCTCCGACGTCGCCAACTTGCGCTTTATTCGTCTTGGCCGAGGGCGATTCGGGCTGAAAATTCCGTCCTGTCGGCACGCGTTCTGGCCCATGGCGGACCGCCCGCGCAACTTTCGCGCGTCCACCTCGTTTCGGTACGCGGATCGAGACGCCGGGTCTCATAATGAGGCATGTCCTCCCGTCGCGCCCGCATCGAAGCCGCTCTCGGAAAAACCCCCTGCGACGTGCTTCTCCAGAACGTGCGTTGGCTCGACGTCTTCACGGCGACCTTCCGTGAAGGGCACATCGGCATCTTCGACGGCACGGTAGTCGGCGTTGACGCGGAGCTGCCCACGAAGCGCGCCATCGACCTGCGCGGCAAAACCGTGGTGCCCGGCTTCATCGACGCGCACGTGCACCTCGAGAGCTCGCTCATGACCCCGCGAAACTTCGAGGCGTGCGTCCTTCCCAAGGGAACGACCACCGCCGTGTGCGATCCACACGAGCTCGCCAACGTGCTCGGCGCGGACGGCATCCGCTATTTCCTCGAAGCGAGCGAGTCGCTCTCGCTGTCGCTCGCCGTCATGATGAGCTCGTGCGTGCCCGCCACCACCTTCGAGACCAACGGAGGCGGCGCGCTCGGGGCCGCCGACCTCTTGGCGCTAGCGAGCCATCCCTCCGCGCTTGGCCTCGCCGAGGTGATGAACGTGCCGGGTGTCTTGTTCGGCGACGACGACATGATGCAGAAGCTCGAGGCGTTCGAGGGCAGACCGATCGACGGCCATTGTCCCCTGCTCCGAGGCCAAGGGCTGTCCGCCTACGCGACCGCCGGCATCCACACGTGCCACGAGAGCTCCGAGCTCGAAGAGGCCCGCGAGAAGCTCTCCAAGGGCATCAAGGTGTGGATCCGAGAGGGCAGCGTGGCCAAAGACCTCGACACGCTCTTGCCCCTGCTCGACATGGCAACCTCCACGAGCCTCGGCTTCTGCACGGACGACCGCAATCCGCTCGACATCGCGCGAGAGGGACACCTCGATCATCTGGTGAGGACCGCCATCGCGCGCGGCGTCCCGCCCGAGGTCGCCTTCCGCACGGCTTCGTACAGCGTGGCCTCGCACTATGGTCTGGCCGGCCACGGCAAGCGCGCGCGCGTGGGCGCGATAGCTCCCGGGTTCGCTGCGGATCTCGTGGTCCTCGGCGACGTGTCCACCGTGGCCATCGACTCCGTTTGGAAGGCCGGCGTGCGCGCCGACGAGCGCGACGTGCCCCACGAGGCCGCGCGAAAGAGCACCGGAAATACGGTCAAGTGCGCGGTTCCGGCCGCCGCCGATCTCGAGGGACCGGACGGCCCCGTGCACGTCATCGGCGTACGCCACGGGCGCATCTTGACCGAGAGGTCCGTGGAAGATGCACACGCTCGCGGCGTGGCCAAGCTCTCGGTGTTGGAGCGACACGGGCACGGACGAAAACCCTCGAACGGCTACGTGCGTGGTTTCGGAGAAGGCTTCTCCGGCGCCATCGCCTCCAGCGTGGGGCACGACAGCCACAACCTCATCGTGGCGGGCTCGAACACGGAAGACATGCGCCGAGCACTGGCGGTGCTCGTGGAGCTCGGAGGAGGCTTCGCGGTGGTTCGCAACGGACAAGTGCTGGCGAGCCTCGCGCTCCCGGAAGGTGGGCTCATGTCGACTGCCTCTCCCGCCGAGCTCGAGGCCTCGCTGGCGAACCTTCACCAAGCGAGCCGCGCGGTAGGGTGCGAGCTGCCCGAGCCTTTCTTGCAGCTCGCATTCTTGAGCCTTCCGGTCATTCCGTCGCTCAAGCTCACGGACCACGGACTCATGGACGTCGATGCGTTCCATCTCATCCCGGTGCGCGCGGCATGAACCGAAACGGGCGTTGCCGCGTCGAACGCTGAGCGGGGAATCTCTCGTGCTCGAACCGCCTCTCGCCGGGGCACGAGCGCGTTCGGCGTGCTACGCTGCTCGCACGCGTCATGGATCCCGTGATCACGCCGGACGAAGATTGGGGAGAGCCGGTCTCGCGCACGCCGTCGAGCCGCCCGACTCGTCCGCCGCTCGCTACCGAGGGTGGCGTCGAAGGCACGACGCTCACCGGTGAGATCGCTCCGCATCCGGCGCCCGAGTCGTCGCTCACGCGCGCGGCGCGCGCCACTCTCGACGTGAGAGAGAGCTTCTTGCTGCTCCACGCGGACGGAAGCTCGAGCCTCTATTCGATCGCCGAGATGACCGGCATCCCACTCGACGACGTGAAGCGCGTCTTCTTGAGGCTCGACGCGCTCGGACTGGTCCGCACCATCTGGGCGCCCGAATCGGAAGAGAACGAGCGCCCGACGGTCACGCCGCCACCACTCGAGCGCTGACCGAACCGGAGAGTGTCTCCGGACGGGCGTTCGGCGCAGCACCCGTGCCGCGAGCTCGCGTCAGGTCGCAGGCGGAATATCGCTCTGTCCGAGACGCGCACGTTCGGCGAGCAAGGCTTCGAGCTCCGCCTGGCCGCGCATGGGCGCGAGGGCTCGCTCCGCACGCGTGCGCACGAACGAACGAGGGTCGTCGAGCAGCTTCACGAGCGCGGGCATGGTTCGCGGATCGTCCGGCGGATCGTCGGCGATGACCGCGCGTACGTGCGGGTCGGTCGAGGAAAGACCTTCGATCAACGCGAGGTTTCCGCGCGGGTCGCCCATGCGCTTCAACGCCTTGCAGAACCACACGAGATGATGAGGCGCGTCGTCGTACTCGTACGTGGACGTGAGTGGTTCCTCGAAGAGTCGGCGAATGGTGCGCACGAGCGGAGCGACCGAAGACGGGTGCCCGATCTCCGCCAGACGGAGCGCGACGTTGTAACGGAAGACGCCATTTTTGTCGTGCAGCGCCTGGTGGAGGCTGTCGAGCCCACGCCGCTCGAGCTCGGGCAATACGAAGCGGTAGTACGGCTTCACGCGTGGCAACCTCTGCCCCTGCATGGCGAAGGCATGAGTCGCGGCTTGGCGCACGGCATGGTCGTCCAGGGTGACGAAGTAGCGCACGGCGTCCATGTCGAACTCGACACCGCCCACCTCGGCCAGACAACGGAACGCCCACACACGTCGACGAGAGGTCTCTTCGCGCTTGAACCCGGGCTCCCACAGCGCACGCTCGAGCGCGTCGTCGAAGCCCTTTTCGCCCGCGCCCAGCTTGGAGAGCGCCGCCATACGCACCACGTCCGCCGCGCGATCGGCGAGCTCGACCGACGCGAGCAGCTCTCGGGTTTTGTCCGCGTCTTCTTCGGTGGCGCCGCCCATCTGGCCGAGCGCCCACACGAGCTCGGTGGGGACGCCGTCGCGCAGGGTGGCCGAGATGCGCGTGAGCTCGCGGAGACGCTCGGCCGCATCCGTGACCTCGAGCTGACCTAGGGCCTCCGCACACGCGGGAAAAAGCGGCCGATACTCCAGGCTGCGCGAGACGAGCAGCTCGTGGACGGCGCGCCCCACCTCGTCCGGATCGGCCACGCGCCTGCCGAAGGACCCGAGCGTGGTCACGAGCTCACGAACCAGCGGACCTCGCTCGAGGCCCTCCTTCCAGTCACGCAGCGGGTTGTCCGCGAGCAGCTTCAAGAGGCGCGGCGCGGACGACGTCGCACCGAGCGCACGAAGCGACCCCACCACGCTGGTCTCGACGTGCCGATAGCGCTGCGGAGGTCGGTCGAGCAGGGTGAGCAGAGGCGCGACCGCACGCGGGTCGCCGAGCGCACCGAGCATGTCGATCGCCCGCAAATCCTCGCGCAGCGCGCGCGCGACCAAGAGAGGGACCACCGCCGAGTGACCGTGCGCACCGAGCGCGAGCAGCGCCTCTTCGCGCTCGTTCGCGTGCACCACGTTGTCGTGCACGTGACCGTCTCGATCGAGGTACTCGACGATGCGCAGCGCACACTCCACGTCCGGTCGCTCGGCCAGCGTGGCGAGAACGTTGCGATGGACCACCTCGTCGCCGAGGTGCTCCCACGCGAGGGCTTCGAGATCGCCGAGCGAGCGCGTCCGGTACTCGAAGCGCATGCTCGACGGGGACGAGCTCGGAAGCTCGCGATCCGAATACGAGGGCGCGCGCGCGCGGATGCGCGACGAAGGCGGAGAGGTGAGCCCGAGCGAGAGAAACGACGCTTTGGCCTTCGATAGACTGGTCACGTGGCCGAGCGAGTCGACACGCCCACGTGCGAGGTCGTCGAAAAATGCTCCGGCGTCGGCGACCAGCTTGGCCGGGCTCTTCTTGCAGACGGAGATGGCGTCGCCGAGCCTGCGATCGTCGTCGAAGAAGTACGAGCGAAAGAGCACGTAGAGCGCGGTCGGAACCTGCGTGGGCATGGCACGGAGGTAGCGATCCCAAACCGACTTCGAGGGGTGCGGGTTGTGGCGCGGCTGGAACAAGCGGCGCACGTCGTCGAGCGTGAAGATGCCGTCGTCGGCGAGCAGGCCGTGAATCCAGAGCGCGCGCAAGAAGCGCTGGAGCGTGGGCGAGCGCGGCGCGAGGTACGGGCTCTGTCCACTCTTCTTCGTGAGACGCTCGAGCTCCGCGAAGGGAGACTTTCGAGCGAGGTGCGGCCTCAGACGCTCCGCCGCCTGGAGCAGCTCGGCCTCGTCGATCTCCTCGGTGCGACGAACGTCGGTGAGCGCCGCCGCGTAAGCGAACGAGGAAAGGTCGCGCGCGAGCGGCCCGACGAGCGTGCGCTTCACCCACGAGAACGCGAAGACCGAGTCGCGGCTCACGCGGCGTGGCGTCTTCGGGAGAGGCTCGTCGAGTCCGTCGTAGAGCGCGACGTAGAAGGTTTCGCCCACGTCCGAGCGCGCCACCGGCAGTCCGCCCACGAGCAGTCCGAGCAGCGCCCCTGCCCCGCCCTGCTCGACCGTAGACACGAACGAGCTCTCGCCGTGCGTCTCCGGAAAGCGCAAAAGCTCGAGGTCGCCGAGCATGGGTCGGAGCGCCGCGAGCGACGAGAATCCCACGAGATCACGCGGCGGCGCGAAGCCGTACGCGTGGCCGAGCCCCGACACGAAGCGAACCGCGTGCGGCGAAGGCTCGCGCACGAACCGCTCCAAAAACGAGGACGGCGTCTCGGCGAGCACGCGCGAAGCGAGCGTCTTGCCGGCCATAGCCAGCCGCGCTTCGAGCGAGGTCGTGTCGGGACGTTCGGAGGAAAGTGCACCCATCGGATTCGCGGCTCTCTAGGCCTCGCTCGGCGATCTCTCGCGCGTGCCCCCGCCCGCGTGACAATGACGATGGTCGTGGACGAACGGCCTTCGGTCAACGAGAGACGTCGACGATTTTCGAGGGGTGCGCGGCCGGCCCGTGCGGGCTTCGCACAACTATCCGCAAAGACACACGTTGTCAGGTCACGGCGTCATGCGGCAAGTGCGCGGTCTCGTTGTACGAAACCACGCGGACACGGCCGTCACGCACCAGGATGCGCGTTATCCCGCAATGGTTGGAGACGAAGCGGGTCCAGGTGCGAAGAGGTACGTCGAGGGCCCGCGCCACCAGATAGCGAATCAGGTTGCCGTGGCATACGAGCAGCTCGGACGAGTCCACGCGCGCCGGTGAGAAGAACGTGGCGTAAGCTTCGTCGAAACGCACGCGATCTTTCGACGCGTGCCGAGCCGTGACCCCCAGCTGTGCGACGCGCGTCGGAACGCCCTCCACCAAGAGCTCGCTCGCCGTCGCCTTCCGCTTCCAAGGCCCCGCGATCTCGGCGCACGTCTGGCGAGCTCGGATCAGCGTGGACGAGACGATGCGGTCGAACTTCTCCGGACGGAGCCTGGCTTCGACGTGACGAGCCTGGCGCAAGCCGAGCTCGGTGAGCCGAGGATCAGGTCCGTCGTCCATTCGGTACTCGCCGTGCCTCACGAGGACGACGGTGCGCGTTCCCATCGGGCCATGATCGCGTGACAGCCGGCTCCGTGGCGATCAAAAACGGGCAGGACCGGCGGAATGGCAAAATCGCCTATGCTGCGACCACCTCGCCCATGTCGAATTTCTTCAGGAGCCTCTCGTTCCGACTCGGCGGCGAAGGCCAGTCGGCCTCTTTTCCGCTGCGCGTGAGGGGCCGCCCCTTCGCGCCGCAGAAAGAGCTCTACCACTTCGTGCTACGCGTACCGTGGAGCGCGTTCTTCGGGCTCGTGTTCTTGCTCTACGTGGTGGTGAACGTCTTGTTCGCGGCCACCTACCGCATCGACCCGGACTGCATCACCGGCGTGCACGACTTCGAGAGCGCCTTCTATTTCAGCGTACAGACCATGGCCACGATCGGCTACGGCACCTTCGCGCCGGCCTCGCGCTTCGGGCACGTGGTGGTCACCTTCGAGGCCATCGTGGGCGTGTTCGCGACCGCCATGGTGACCGGCCTCACCTTCGCCAAGTTCGCTCGGCCGACCGCGCGCGTGCTCTTCACGGAGAAGATGGTGATCGCTCCGCGCAACGGCGAGCCCCACCTCATGTTCCGCCTCGCCAACTCGCGCCACAACACCATCGTGGAGGCGCAGCTCCGCGTGACCTTGCTGGTCTTCGAGACCACGCGCGAGGGCGAGACGATGCGCCGCCAGATCGATCTGCAGCTCGTGCGCCCGACCACGTCGATCTTCGCGCTCTCCTGGACGGCCATGCATCGCATCACGCCCGACAGTCCCTTCTTCGGGAGAGAAGCACGCGACGCACTCCGCGCCAAGCGCGCCGAGGTCCTGCTCAGCGTGAGCGGCCTCGACGAGACCATCGCCCAGACGATCCATGCACGTTACAGGTACACCATGGACGACCTGGTGGAGGACGCGCGCTTCAAGGACGTGATCGGCACCGAAGAAGACGGCACGCGCGTGCTCGACTACGCCGGCTTCCACGAGGTCGTGGCCATCGCGGCGCCGCCCGAAGAGCCTCCGAGCTGAAGGTCGCTCGGGACGTTCCCGCGCACGCGTTCGAAAAGAAAACTCCCCTTGTTCCCGAAGGTACGAGGGGAGCTTCGATCGTGACGCTCGAGTCTCGGACGACTGCGAACGCCGAACCGGCTCTCAGAGCAGGCTCTTGATCTCCTTCTCGATCTCGGCCTCTTCGCCGTCGTGGTAGCCGAGGTGCACGAAGCGAACGACGCCCTGCTTGTCGACCACGAACGAGGCGGGCATGCTCTTCGGCTGCCACTTGCCGGCGATGTCTTTGCCCTTGTCCCAGCCGAGCGGGAACTTGGCGCCGAACTGCTCGCCGAACTCCTTGATGCCGCTGTTCTCGTCGTCTTCGGAGATACCGACGACTTCGACCTGGCCCTTGTACTTCGTGTAGAGGTCCTGGATCTTCGGGAAGGACTTCTTGCAGGGCTCGCACCACGTCGCCCAGAAGTCGACGTACACGACCTTGCCCTTCCACTTGTCGAGCTGAACTTTGCCTTGTCCGTTGAGGGAGTCGACCTCGAAGCTGGGAGCGGGGTTGCCGACGAGCGGGTGCTTGCCGCCGCCTTCGGGGGACGCCGCGCCGCCGCCTTCACCGCAGGCGCCGAGCGCAAGTCCGGCCGCGAGGATGCCGGTCGTCAGAAACTTGGTCGAGATAAACTTGGAGCCCGTCATTGTCATGCCGAAAGAACTACCATGACGCCGTGCGCTTGCGATCCGAAGATCGCGAGGGAAGCGACGGCGGGTAGTTGGATGTAGGACGTCAAGGAAACCTGCGCGTTTTCGTCGAATTCGGGCGACCGACAACCGACTCGAGGACTAGCCCCGACGCGGGAACTTCACTGTTGCCGCATTCCCACCGAGCGCACGACGGCGAGCGTCGGTCAGCCGAGTACGGCGAGCGCCTCGACGATGTTCTTCACGCCGATGCCGAGCGAGGCCGTGCCTCGTCTGCCTTTTTCGGTCTGTTCGGGCACCTGTGCGAACGGCACCACGGCGCGAGAAAAGCCCATGCCTTCGGCCTCGGACATTCGCTCTTTCGCGCGCGGCACGCTGCGCACTTCGCCGGCGAGCCCGAGCTCTCCGAAGGCGACCAACGTCGGTGGTGTGGGCTTGTCGCGGAGACTGGAGGCCACCGCGAGCGCGATGGCCAGATCGGCCGCGGGCTCGTCCACGCGAACGCCTCCGGCGACGCTCACGAACACGTCGCAACCGGACACGGCGAGCCCGGCCTTGCGCTCCAAGATGGCCAGGATCATGGCGAGACGAGCGCCATCGACGCCGATGGCGGTGCGCCGGGGATTGCCGTGCACGAACGGCGAGACGAGCGCCTGTACCTCGACCAGCATGGGGCGCGAGCCTTCGCACGTGGCACAGATGACGCTGCCCGCGCTCCCCGCCTGACGCTCGGCCAGGAAGAGCGCGCTCGGGTTCTTCACCTCGGCCATGCCGTCTTTGGTCATCTCGAACACGCCCACTTCGGTCGAGCTCCCGAAGCGGTTTTTCTGCGCGCGCAGAGAGCGGAAGGCGTGCCCTCGTTCTCCCTCGAACGCGAGCACGGTGTCGACCAGATGCTCGAGGACCTTCGGGCCGGCGAGCGTGCCGTCTTTGGTGACGTGGCCGACCAAGAAGGCGCCGATGTCGTCGCGCTTGCACGCCTCGACCACGCGCGACGCGACCTCGCGGAGCTGGCTCACCGTTCCGGCAGCGCTCTCGAGGCTCGCGCTGCGAACGGTCTGCACGCTGTCGAGCACGAGCGCCTTCGGCTTCACTTCGGCGACCGTCTCGAGCACACGATCGAGGTCGCTTTCGGCGAGCACGTAGAGCTCGCGGCTGGTGGCGCCGAGACGCTTGGCCCGAGCGGCGGTCTGGCCAGCGCTCTCTTCGCCCGACACGTAGAGGGTGCGCACGCCCTTCGCGGAGAGGCTCGCGAGAGCCTGAAGCAGGAGCGTCGATTTGCCCACGCCCGGATCGCCACCGAGCAAGGTGACGCCCCCGGGAACGATGCCTCCGCCGAGCACGCGATCGAGCTCGCCTATCCCGGTCTGGAGGCGCGCGTGAGCGTCCGCGCGCACGTCGTCGACGGGCAGCGCACGCGAGACCGTGGGCCCGGAGCGTCGGGCCTTGGAGGCGCGTGCGTCGCCGGCCTCCTCGACGAAGCTGTTCCATTCGAAACACGACGTGCAGCGCCCGAGCCATTTTTGGCTCGTCGCGCCGCACGCCTGACACACGTAGAGAGACTGGACTTTGGCCACGCGCGAAGGCTACGCCATCGTCACGGGCACAGCGCGGCGTTCGAGAGGCAAATGGAGGGTCCGGTGCCGCACTTCTTCGTGCAGCGCAGGCTTCCACAGACGGCCGCGCCGGCCGTGCAGTCCCTGTGGCACTTGCCGTCCTTGGCGAGGAACACGTAACCGGCGACGCACTTGCCGCCCACGGCCGGAATTTCAGGTCCGTTCGCGGAGGGAGCACTGCCACCCGCATCCGGAGTCACCGTGGGAATGGGCGCTGCGGCGTCTTTCACAGCCGGAGCCCCCGCATCGACCACGGCGGTCGGAGTGGGCGTGGGCGCGCCCGCATCGTGCGGGTGATAGACGACGCACGTGGTGACGCCGTCGCCTGCCTTGCCGTTGACGATGCGGCTCGCCGACCCCTTGCAGGCCTGTCCGGAGGGACAATCTTTGTCGGCTTCGCACACCTTCGCGCAGATCGGCAGGTCGGCCATGACCAAGGTCTGGCCGGCCGGACACGAGGTGGGCGGCTTCGGAGCCGAGGCGTCGAGCGTCACGACCTTGGTCGAGGCCACGGGCGCGGTGGCTGGGGCACCGAGCGCCGGACCGAAGGCCCAGCCCATGAGCTTTTCGCTGGGATTTTTCGGGTTGTCGAAGGTGACCAAGAAGTACTGGTCACGTTGTGCGATCTGAGTGACCTGCGTGCCCTTCGGCACCACCGCCACCACCGGACCGTTCGGGGGCGACTCGCGCATGTTCGCGGTGTAGGTGGTCACCGTCGCCGCGACGCTGTCGAGCTTGGTCTCGTTCTCGAAGCGCGCGATGGCATCGGAGTTCGCGGCCAGGACTTCCTTCGCGGGAGGCGTGGTGGGCGCAGCGGTCGCCGTGTCCGAGGCGATGGGGGCCGCCGCGTCTTCGACGGGCGTCTTCTTCTTGCAGTGGACGATCGAGACCGCAAAGAGCGAGAGGAGGGAGAAGACGGCGAAGGAGCGTTTCATGCGTTCTTCACGTTTTCTCATGTTTGCGCGCGCGTGTCTCGGGCGATGGCAGGACCTGCTCACGTAGCGCGAAACGCCGGGCGCATGCGTGCAGGGGCTGCAGCGAACCTCGCGAAATCCGGTCGAATCTCGAACGCGCTCGCTCGGGTGGAGGAGCGTCGGGAAACGCTTGTCCGGCACGAGCACGAGGCGCACCATGGGCTCGTGGGCTTCTTCGACAGGTTCCGCAAGACTCCCGATCCGGTCCCGGTCGAGCCCGAGGTCGCGCCGCGCGAGATCGCCGCCGAGGCCTTCACGGACCAGGTCCCACGCGAGCTCGAGCGTCTCACCAAGGCAGGTCGCCCCGGAGGTCCGTCCGAGTCCGAGATCCTCGCCATTCTCGGCAGCCTCCGATCGTCGCCGCTCGAAGGGCGTGCACTCGACGTGTTGTTCACGGCCACGCGAGGCCAGCTCCTCCCCGACATGGTCGCGCTCACGGCGAGCGCGATGCTGGTCGACCGCGGAGAGCGAGCCATGGCGCTCAAGCTGCTCGGCCCCGTGCTGCACCCTTCCGGGCTCTTGCTGCGCGCGGATCTCGCCGCAGACTCGGGCGACGTGCCCACCGCGCTCGCGTGCGTCGAGCGCGTGCTCCTGAAGGACCTCGACCATCCCGGCGCCAAAGAGCGACATGCGCGCTTCCGCGCCGAGCTCGGTCTCTCTGCGCCGCAGAAAGCGGTGGCGGCGGGCGCCACCATGGTGGCACGCGAAGCGGACGCGCCCTTCGAGCTCCTACGCGAGATCGCGCGAGGCGGCGCGGGCGCGGTCTACGAAGCGGTCGATCGCGAGCTCGAGCGCCGCGTCGCGCTCAAGGTCTACCATCACCCCGAGCGCGACGAAGATCAGCTGCTCCACGAAGCGCGCGTCGCCTCCGAGCTCGCGGGCCCGGGGGTGGTGCGCGTCTACGACGTCGACCCCGAGCACGGTTGGATCGCGCTCGCGTGGTCGCGCCTCGGCGCCTTCCGCGAGCTCGTGCGGTCACGCGATCGTTCGACGCTCATGCCCATCGAGAACTGGCTTTTTCCCCTGGTGGCGACCCTCGCGCGCGTGCACGGCGCGGGCTGGGTCCACCACGACGTGAAGCCCGCCAACGTCCTGCTCTCGGATCTTGGCATGCCCGTGCTCACCGACTTCGGAATCGCACGACGCATCGGCGAGCCGAGCCCTCGCGGCAGCTTGGGCTACGTCTCCCCCGAGCGCCTCGCCGGTCGGCCGAGCGATCCACGTGACGACGTCTACGGCCTCGGACGCATGCTCGAAGACGTGATCGAAGCGCTCGGTCCCACCGCCGACACGCTGAAGTTCCGCCCCTTCGCCTCGGTGTGCACGGGCCCCGACGCCGATCGCCCCGCCGATGCACGTGCACTTTACACACGTCTCCGAGTCGAGCTCCGTGTCTGACGACGAGCTCGGTCTCGAGGAGCTCGCCTCGGCGCTCGCACGCGAGCGCACGTTCACCGTGATCGACGTGCGCGAAGGGGACGAGGTCGCCGAGGCTCGGATCGAACCTTCGACCCACGTGCCACTGGCCGAGCTCGAGCGTGATCCACACGCGGCCCTCACGGCGCACGGGCTCACGAAGGAGCACGCGATCGTGACGTTCTGTGCGGCCGGTGGGCGCGCCGCGCGCGCGCGCGACAAGCTCCGCGAGGCCGGATTTTCCAAGGTTCGGGCCGCACGCCCAGGTATGCACGCGTGGGTGGCCAAAGGCCTGCCCCACACCGGCCGAAGCCTCGCGGAGGATCCCCTCGCTCGTTACACGCGACAGATGCGTCTGCCCGAGGTGGGCCGAAGCGGACAAGAGTCCCTCGCGAAAGCGCACGTGCTCGTGGTGGGCGCGGGAGGCCTCGGCTGTCCCGTGCTGCTCTACCTCGCGAGCCAAGGCGTGGGAACGCTCACCGTGGTCGACCCGGACGAGGTCTCGCGCGACAACCTGCATCGGCAAGTTCTCTATTCGGACGCCGATGTCGGACGTCGCAAGGCGGAAGCGGCCTGCGACGCCCTGCGCGCGAAAAATCCGAGTCTCACGGCGCACCCGGTCGCCACGCGGGTGGACGCGGGCAACGTCGAAGCCCTCGCTCGCGGCGCACACGTGCTGGTCGACGCGAGCGACAACTACGCGGCACGCGCGGCCGTGAACCTCGCCTCGTGCAAGCTCGGGCTACCGGCCGTGTTCGGCGCGGTGTCCCGCTTCGAAGGCGAGGTGACCACACGCGTGCCCGGAAAGGGTCCCTGTTACGCGTGCCTGCACCCTGCCCCGCCCGTTCCCGGCATCGCGCCCACGTGCGCCGAAGAAGGCGTGCTCGGGTCCGTGCCGGGTGTCGTCGGCCTGCTGCAAGCGATCGAGGTCACGAAGGTCCTGCTCGGCTTCGGCGAGCCCCTCGTGGGGACGCTCTTGCACGTCGACCTGCGCGCGATGCGCTTCTTTCGACTCGGCTACGACCGCGATGCGTCTTGCCACGCATGCGGAGACGCCTCGAGCTGAAGGCCGTCGCTCTCGCGCGTACGGGACGGGGTGTTCGAAAAAAAAAAGGGCGAGGGAACCAGCCCTCGCCCAAGCAGACCGCGATTTTCGGACGCGGTCTCAGTCTCTGACGCCGTCGATCATTTCCTGCGCCTTCAGGGGCGCGGACGAAGGATGGGCGGGGTGCTCGTCGTCTCCTTGCGGAGAGGCGGGCGCTTCGGCCTTCGAGGGCTCCGAGTCGGTCTTGGCCGCCTCGGTCTTCTCGGCCTTCAGCGGCCACTCGGTGACGTAGCGCGGGCTCTCGCCGGGTCCGCTCGCGTCGATCCACGAGACGTGGCCGGCGCCGGGGTCGCGCACGTCGACGTGCACGAAGGACGAGTTCGGGTAGTAGCCGCAGCCGGTGTCCGGGATGGACTTGCAGAAGGCTACGAGGTCTTCGTTTTCCACGCCGTCGAGACGAATGTCCATCGCGCGGCCGTGGGAGTGCTGGCTGCCGACCGAGTTCGGCCGGTAGCCCGACACCACGTTCACGCGAACCGGAGCGGTCTGGTTCGGCTTGCGGAAGTGAGCGGCGATGAGGTCGAGTCGTTCCACGAGGCCGGGATCGACACGCTTGATCGTCGAGGGGAGAACGTCTTTTTCGGCCTTGGTTTCGGCCTTCGCGGACTTGGCTTTGGAGAGCGACTCGAGCTTCCCGGTCGACTTCGTGTCGAGCACGGGACGCGCCACCTGCGAGGGGCGCAAAATTACGCTAAGCCGCTCCAAGGCAAAAGGGGCGAGGCCTCCTTCGCAGCGCTCGAGGGCGAACTTGTCGACCTCGGCTCCTCGCACGATCTCCACCGGGGCGCTCAGGCAAGCGACCTTGGGCTGCGCGGCAGCGTGGCCCGCGTCGGCCTTCTTCCCCTTCGCGCCGTGCTTCTCGGCCTCGTGCGACGGGGACTTCTTGACCTCGCCCTTCTTGGGCTCGGGCTTCTCGTGCTTGTCCTCGGCCTTGTCGGACTTGGCGTCGTGGTGCGCGTCCTTCTTGGGCTCGGGCTTCTCGGCCTTGTCCGACTTGTCGGACTTCGACTCGTGAGCCTTCTTGGCGTTCGCCTCGGGCTTCGAGTCGTGGCCCTTCTTGGCGACCGGCTTCTTGTCGTCGTCGCCGCCGAAGTCCTTCTTGTCGAGCTTCTCGGTGGCCGACGCCGGGAGGAGCGGGAGCTCCTTGCGGCCAGCCTTCGCGCTCGAGCCGTGCTCCACGTGACGAGCGCTGGCCTTCGTGACCAGGACGCCGTGGGTCACCTTCGGCTCGCCGTGCTCGAGGTCGTCGCCGCGCTTTTGGGCGCGGGACTCGTGGCCCTCGGGCTTGTCTTTCTCGACCCGGCCCTGCTTGCCCGGGTGCTTCTTTTCGATCTTCTTCCCGACCGGATGCTTCGGGGCGGATTTCTCCGACTTCGCGTGAGCCGAGCCGCTGCCCTCGCTGGCGCTCGCGGGGGCCGCGAACGGGACGAGGAGCGCGAGCGCTACGAGTGAGGCCAGACGTTTCATGACGACCCTCCAATGGGGAAGCGCGCAGGGTGTGTGTTGCGCATGTCGGTCGTTATCCCACATGCCCTTACCCACCCCCAAAAAAGGCGTGACGAATTTTCGAGAAGCTCTTCTCGCGAAGCGAAAGACCGGCGAAAACCGTGGCCCCACGATGGACAAGACCACGTTCGAGGCGCGCTTTCGTGAGCTGCTCACGACCTTCCAAAAGACGACCGGCAACTCCGGCTGCCTCGCCTGCGAGGGCTGCGAGTCGTGTGTGGACTGCACGTTTTGCAAGAAGTGCACGAAGACGACCCGGTCGCACTACTGCGTCGACTGCCACAGCTGCACGGAGAGCTCGCACTGCACGCGCAGCCGCGACCTGCACGGCTGCATGCATTGCTCCGACTCGGAGCGCTGCCGGAGCTCGGCGTACCTCGTGCGCTCGGTGGACTGCTCCGGCTGCACCTACTGCTATGGCTGCGTAGGCCTGACTCGCAAAGACTTCCACATCCTGAACGAGCCCTACGACCGCTCGACCTACTTCGACATGGTGAAGAAGCTCGACCGCGCGCTCGGGCAGCGCGCGTGATCGTGGACGCGTTTCGTTCGTTTTCGCCTACGGTGCGTACGAAGACTCGAGACCGCCGATGAGGACCGAGACATGCGAGCCGTCGTTCAACGTGTGAGGCAGGCGAAGGTCACCGTGGGTACGGAGACCACCGGCGAGATCGGACCGGGCTTGCTCGTCTACCTCGGCTGCGGCAAAGGCGACGTCCTCGCCGACGCGCAGTGGATGCTCGAGAAGATCCTCACGCTCCGCATCTTCGAGAACGAAGCCGGAAAGCTCGACCGCTCCCTGCTCGACACGAAAGGCGAGCTCTTGGTGGTGAGCCAGTTCACGCTCTACGGCGACGTCTCGCGCGGTCGCAGGCCGGGCTTCGAGGCCGCCATGCCTCCCGCCGAAGCCGAAGCGCTCTACGAAGCCTTCGTCGAGCTCGCGCGAAAGCGCATCGGGGTCGCGACCGGACGATTCCGCACGGACATGGACGTCTCGTCCGTGAACCAGGGACCCATCACGCTCCTCCTCGAGAGCCCCAAACGCGCGGAGACCTCCCCGTGACCGACGACGAAACCAAGAAGCCGGTGGCCGCGGCGAACGAACCGAACGACGCGAACGCGTCGAGCGGGCCAGACGACGCAGCGTCGCAGCAGACCGAGGCGAACGAGTCGACGACGGACGAAACTCGCGCGCCCCTCGCGGCACCGAGCACCGAGAACCTCGCCGACGACGCCCCACGAGGCTCCGAGCCCGAGGTCGCGCGCGCGGTCGACCCCGAGCCGCCTCCGGAGAAAGGCGCCCCTGCCCTGCCCGCCGAAGAGCCGCAAGACGCCCTCTTCGAGGCGCTGTGGAAGCGGGTGCTCGAGTCGTGGGACGACGACAAACCGCACGTGGCCATCCTCGAGCACGCGGTCCGCAACGAGCGGATGCCCGAGCTCGCCGGGCGCTATCGCGCGCAAAAAGAGATCCCCGGTCGCGAGGAACGCGCCAAAAAGAAGCTCGACGGGATCATCGTGGCCGCCACGCAGATGCTGATGGCAACCAAGACCGAGCGGCCCGAGAAGGCACCGTGGCAGATCACCGCCGCGGTGGGCGTGGTGTGCGTGGTGGTGCTCGTCTGGGTCGCGTTCAAGGTGTTCGGCGTGCGCTGATCCTCGCGCGACCGAAGCCCTCAGCGAGCGCGAACCATACGAACGGCGAGCGCGACGGCCTCGCGCATGCCGCGAGGGTCCGCGGCGCCCGTACCCGCGCGATCGTACGCGGTACCGTGATCGACGCTGGTGCGCACGATGGGCAAGCCGAGCGACACGTTCACCGACTCGCCGAACCCGGTGAGCTTGGTGGCGATGGTCGCTTGGTCGTGGAACATGGCGACCACGCCCTCGTACGCGCCCTTCGCGGCGAGGCGGAACGCGCTCTCCGCGGGTACGGGTCCCGAGAGCACCACACGCGAGGCGAGCGCTCGGCCGAGGGCGTGCTTTGCGTCGACCATCGCGGGGGCGATCACGTCCCGCTCTTCCAGGCCCAAGAGCCCGTCTTCGCCCGCGTGCGGATTCAGACCCGACACGGCCAAACGCACTTTTTTTCCCGGTTCGGCGAGGCCCACCAGGAAACGTGTAGTATGCACGATCGCGCGAACCACCTCGATGCGCGTGATGGCCCGCGGGACGTCGGCTACGGCGAGGTGGGTGGTGACGAGCGAAGCCGTGAAGAGGCTCGACCAAAACGCCATGGTGACGCTCGGCGCGCCGAGGCGGCGCATGAGGTGCTCGGTGTGGCCGAGGAAGATCTCCGAGCCGGGCACGCGCGAGCGCACCACCGCGGCTTTGCTAACGGGACCCGTGACGAGCGCGTCGGCTTTGCCCGTCGAGGCCCAGTCGCAGCCGAGGTCGACGAAGGCGAGCTGCGCGGCCCCTCCCCGCGGCGAAGGTTTGCCCGCGAGGCGGTCGCGAGCGGAGAGCGCTCCGTGGGGCGCGTGCACGGCGATCGCGCGTTTCGGCAGGGAAAAACCCGACTCGGCGTCGTCGACCGGCACGAGGCGACTCGGCTCGATTCCGACCGTGGGCGCACGCTCGCGCAGGGTCGCGAGGTCGCCGAGCAAAACCGCGCGGACGTGCGCGGGCAGACGCGACGCCGCCACCAGCGAGATGTCCGGCCCCACGCCCGAGGGACATCCGGTCGAGATCACGAGGCGCACGGGCGCTCCGCTTTCGCGAGCCGCCGCGCGGGTCATCGCGAGGCCTCGCCCGGCCCTCGCAGGACGTAGCCCGACCCTCGACGTGTCTCGAGCGGCAGGGCCTCGCCGAGCTTGGCGCGCAGTCGCCTCACGTGGATGTCGACCGTGCGTGCGCCGCCTTCGTAGCGAGGTCCCCAGACCCGTGCGAGCAGCGCCTGACGCGCGAACACCCGACCACGGTTCTGAGCGAGGAACGCGAGCAGGGAAAACTCCTTGGCGGTGAGCCCCACGCGGCGACCGTCGACCGAGACCTCACGCGCGGCGCGGTCCACCACGAGGGCACCGAGCTTCACGCGCTCTTCCGTCAGAAACTCGCTCTTTTGCCACTCGAGCCGGCGGATGCGCGCGTAGAGCTCGGCAGGGAAATAGGGCAGCACGATGAAGTCGTCGAAGCCCGACTGGAGCTCGACACGCGTCACTTGGCGCTCGGGCACGGCGAGCAGCGAGGGGACCTCGGCGAAGAGCGGCTCTTTACGCAAGGAACGCAGCGAAGAGACGGCGAGGTCCGGCCGATCGCCCCCTTCCACGACGAGGGCGCGCACGCGCACGTCTTCTCGGCCTTCCCCGAGCGCCGAAGCTTCGTCCCAAAAATCGAGGACCATGACCTCGGCGCCGAGCTGCCTCAGCACCGGCGCTGCGTTGCCGTCGTCCCAGAGGCGAGGCTTGTCGCCCACGACCACGACGACGGCCGCGCGGGATTTCTCCGCGCGGCTCCCCACGTCCGGCATGGATCAGACCTTCGTGCCGCCGACCGTGATCGAGGCGATCTTGATAGTGGGGCAGCCGACGCCGACCGGCACGCTCTGCCCGTCTTTGCCGCACGTCCAGATGCCGTCCGAGATCTCCACGTCGTTGCCGAGCATGGTGACCTTGCGGAGCACGTCCGGGCCGTTCCCGATGAGGTTCACGCCCTTGAGCGGCGCGGTGATTTTGCCGTCTTCGACCAGGTAGCTCTGGGTGAGCGAGAAGACGAAGTCGCCGTTGGCGATGTCGACCTGACCGCCGCCGAAGCGCTTGGCGTAGATGCCCTTCTTGACCGACTTGAGGATCTCTTCCGGATCGTGAGGACCGGCGGTCAAGATGGTGTTGGTCATGCGCGGGAGCGGCACCGCGGCGAAGCTCTCGCGGCGACCATTTCCGCTGGGCGAAAGACCGTAGTGCTTGGAGCTGTGACGGTCGTGCATGTAGCCGACCAGCTTGCCGTTCTCGATGAGGACCGAGCTCTTGGGCTCGTAGCCTTCGTCGTCGACGTTCACCGAGCCGCGCGACTGAAGAAGGGTCGCGTCGTCGATCACGGTGCAGAGCGCGCTTGCCACTTCGTTGCCGATTTGGCCCGAATAGTTGCTGGTGCCCTTGCGGTTGAAGTCGGCTTCGAGGCCGTGTCCGACCGCTTCGTGGAGGAGGATGCCGCTGTCGCCGGGGGCGAGCACCACCTCGAACTGACCGGCGGGCGCTTCTTCCGCGTCGAGCATCTCGAGGGCGAGCTTGGCCGCTTGCTCGGCGTGCCACTCGGGGGACTTGCCGTCGAAGTAGCCGAGCGTGGTGCGCCCGCCGCCACCCGAGGAGCCTTCTTGGCGCTTGCCGTCGCGCTCGGCGATGACACGCACGCCGAAGCGCATGAGCGGCTGGCTGTCCCGCGCCATGCGTCCTTCGGAGGTGACCACCAGGATCTCGCGGATTTCCTCGGCGAAGCTGGCTTCGACCTTCACGATCTTGGGGTCGATCTCCTGGGCGCGCTTGGCGGCGCGCTCGAGCAGCGCGCGCTTCTCCGTGCCGGCTACGTCGAGCGTGACCTTGTCGAGCTCGTAGCGCTTGGGGACCGAGATCTCCGTCGCCCGCACCGGCAGCGACGAGCCGCCCTCGGTGGCGATCTGCGCGGCCGTCTCCGCCGCGCGCTTCATGGAGTCCCAGTCGAGCTTCTCCACGTAGGCGTAGCCGGTGGCGTCGCCCTTCTGCGCGCGCACGCCGAGGCCCATCGAGACCCCGCGCGAGGCGCTCTTCAAGATGCCCTCGTCGTAGACGAGCCCGCCCGCGGCTCGGTACTCGAAGAAGAGATCGGCGTAATCTGCACCCTTCGAGAGCGCCACCGTGAGCAGCTTCTCGGCGATCTGAACGTCGATTTCGTTCGCCCCGCCGGGTCCGAAGGGGGCTTTGTAGAGCGTGGATGCGGTCGCCATGACGCCCACGGTAAGCGCTCCTCCGTCCGGGCGGAAGCGAAGGTCGACCCGGACGGTACTTTTCCGGGGAGGACGCGCCCCCGTGCGCCGTACGTGGCATCGAAGGGGGGCCACTGGCGATTTCGGAAGGGTCGAGCGCGAATCTAGGGTAGCGAAGAAGGCGTGATGGCTCGCGATCTTCGGTCGCGGCCGTGACATAGTCCTCGTTCCCCCAGGGTTTTCCGATGCCGAATCTGCTCGTCGCGATTCACGTGATGGCCAACCTCGTTTGGATCGGGAGCATCGCCTCCGTAGGCTGGCTCACGCGCCGCTCGCTCGGCCTGCCCGAGGCGGAGCAGAAGACCGTGGCGCACTTGGCCTACGATCTTCTGTACCGTCGGGCGGCCGTCCCGGCCTTCGGCCTGAGCTTCTTCGCTGCGGTCGCCCGCCTGGCCATGGACCCGAAGGGCTATTTTTCCCAGCATTGGTTCCACGGGAAGCTGCTCTTCGCCCTCGTGGTCATCGCCCTGCACCACGTCATCGGGGCCAAGGCGAAAAAGGCCGCTTCTGGTAGTATGCAAGGCCTGGAAAGCAGCGCTATTCTGACCGGAGGCCTGCTCGCCGCCACCTTTCTCACCGTCGTCTTCGCCGTGTTGAAGTCGGCCCTCGTTCCCTGAGAACGCTGTAGTCTCGTCTTTCGTTTCTGATGTGTGATCGCGTGCGTCGCGCCACTGGTTTCGTAGTCCCGCCCTAGAAGTCCCGTCCCCGAAGGAGAACGTCACCCCGTGGCCATCGACCGCGAGAAGGTGCTCCAGGCTGCCCAGAAGTACGTCGAGAAGAAGAAGTACGACAAGGCAGTCATCGAGTACCAAAGGCTCGTCGCAGCGGATCCGAACGATGCTCGGACTCTGCTGAAGATCGGCGACCTTCAGACGAAAATGGGCACCTACCCCGACGCCATCTCGACGTACGAGGGCGTAGGGCGCCTGTACGCGCAGCAAGGCTTCGCGCTCAAGGCGATTGCAGTCTACAAGCAGATCCGAGAGCTCATCGCGAAGCACGCGCCGACGCTCGAAGAACGCTACGGACACATCACGCCCAAGCTGGCCGAGCTCTACGAGCAACTCGGTCTGGTGAGCGACGCCCTGGCCGCCCTCGACGAGGTCGCCACGAGGCTGCAGCGCCAACAGCGCGACGACGAGGCCATCCAGGTCTGCCAGAAGATCGTCCAGCTCGACCCGACCAACCCGCTGCCTCACCTTCGCCTCGCCGAGGCGCTCTCGCGTACGCGAGACATCGACGGCGCGGTCGCCTCCTTCAAGACGGCGGCAACGCAGCTCGTCCAGATCGGTCGCCGCGACGACGCGGTGAAGGTGCTCGAGCGCCTGCTCCACCACCGGCCCGACCTCGAACAAGCCCGCCTCTGCGCGGAGCTCTATCTCCAGCGTGGACAGCCGCAAGACGGCATGCTCGCGCTCGCCAAGCTGCAGGTCTGCTTCCAGGCAGACCCCCGCGACCTCGACACCCTCGCGCTGCTCTCGCGCGCCTTCACCATCATCGGCCAGGCCGCGAAGTCGGTCGAGGTGCAGAAGGAAATGGCGAGGGTCGCCCGCGACACCGGCCGCACCGATCTCTTCCGCGACATCACCATGCGGCTCCTGCAGATCGCGCCGCACGACGAGATCGTCCAGCGCCTCGCCGGTCAGGCCATGCCCGAGCGCATGCAGGCCTACCAGCAGCAGGCACCTGCCCCCACGCCGCCGCCTCCTCCGGTTCAGCAACAGCCGGCCTATCCGCCGCCTCCCCAGTACGCGCAGCCTCAGCACGCGCAACCGCAGCACCATGTGCCATCGCCCGTGGCTCCGCCGGCGCCGCACATGCCTCCGCCGCTCCGCTCGCAGGCTCAGGTCGCCCTGCCCCAACCGGTGAACCCGGCGTTCGCGCAGACGGCGGTGGCCTCGGGTCAGGCGTGGCCCATGCCTGCGCCTCCTCAGCAAGAGGCCGAGCCCGAGCTCGAAGAGAGCTACGAACAAGTCGAAGGCGACGACTTCTACGAGCAAGCCGGCGAAGAAGAAGCGCAAGAGCTCGAACAAGAGCCCGAGCAAGATCTCGAGCAGGCGCAAGCCACCGAGGTCGGCCATGTCTCCGACCCCGAAGGCGAGACCGGCCCGACCGGCGACGACCTCCCGCAATTGCTCACCAACGCCGCGGCCTTCAAGCGCGTGCGGCTCTACGACAAGGCCCTCGGCGTGCTCGAGCACGCACTCGCCATCGACCCGCGCTCGGTCGATGCCTACGAGGCCATGCGCGACATCTACCTCGAGGACAACCGCGTCGCCGAGGCCGTTCAAGCGATGCTCGCGGTGGCGAGCCTCTACGTGGACGCGCTCGACGGCGATTCGGCCGCGCGAATGCTCCAAGACGTGCTCGCGTACGACCCGGACAACGAGCGCGCCATCGAGCTTCTGCGCGAGCTCGGCTACGAGGTCGTCGACGAGTACTCCGACGCCCAGGGCGACGCCACCGAACAAGGCTACGACGAAGCAAGCCGCCTCCCCTCGTACGACCTCGAGGAGATGGGACCGGAAGACGTCTCGAGCCAGTACGCCGACCCGCATCAGCAGGTCGTGCGTGGTCGCGCCGAGGCCGACCCTCTCCCGAGCTTCTCGCTCGACGGACAGGAAGAAGAGCAGGGTCACGAACGTGGCTCCATCTCGCCCGAGACCGCTCCTCCACGCGCCAGCGGCTCGGTCGCGCCTCGTGGGATGGATCTCGAGGACGCCCTCGAAGAGTCGGAGTTCTTCGCTTCGCGAGGACTCTTCGACGACGCGTACAACATCCTCGTGGCCCAGCTCGAGCGCTACCCGAACCACCCGCTCCTTCGGGAGCGCTTGGCCGAGCTCGAGTACCAGCAGCAGTCGACGAGCGGGGCCCGCGAGCGCCCCACGAACGACCACGATCGCAGCTTCGACATCGCCGAATCGCTGGATCTCTACCCCGAGGCGCCGGTCACCGCGGCCGGAGGCTTCAACACGGCCGACCAGCAGGTCGACGTGGAAGAAGTCTTCCAGAAGTTCAAAGAAGGCGTCGAGAAGCAGGTCTCGGCCGACGACTCACAGACCCACTACGACCTCGCCGTGGCCTACAAAGAGATGGGCCTCATCGAAGACGCCATCCGCGAGTTCGACGTCGCCGCTCGCGACCAAGAGATGGAATGCGTCTGCCAGAGCATGATCGGCACGCTGGAGCTCGCCCGCGGAAACGTGGCCGAGGCCATCGAAGCCTTCTTGCGCGGCCTGAACTCGCCGGTGAAAGAGCCGGCCCAAGAGACCTCGCTCCTCTACGAGCTCGGCAACGCCTACGAAGCGAAGAAGATGACTCGCGAGGCGCTCGCGTACTTCCAGAAGGTCGTGCGCAAAGATCCCCGCTACCGCGACGTGGGCGACCGCATCGCGCGGCTCTCGCAGAAGGCGCCCCCGGTCCGAGCGAGCTGACCTACGCGGACGCCTCGTCACTCGTCACGCCTCGCATCGAACTGCCAGGCGAGACGAGGCGAGCGTTTTTCCCGCCTGTTTCTCTTCGTTCGGCCGAGGGTCGGGCCACGCGTCGCGACGACGCACGGCCTCGGGAGCTCAGCTTTTATCGCTCGGAGGGAGCAAGGACTCGCGCAGCCTCACGACCCACGGATCGAGCCGCGGATCGAGGCCGAGCGCGGCTTCTTTTCGCGTGACGCCGCGCCGAACGAAGAGCTCTCGGAAGGCGCGCTCGAGCGCCACGATGCTCTCTTTCGGAACGCCGCGGCGCGAGAGCCCGACCTTGTTCAACGCGCGCACCCGAGCGCGATCGCCTTGCACGATCACGAAGGGCGGCACGTCGACCTCGCACATGGCGCCCGCGGCCACGAACGCGCTCTCGCCTATTTTCACGCGCTGCGCGACGCCGGCGAGGCCACCGAAGGTCACGAAATCTTCCACGATGGCGTGACCGGCGAGTTGGACACCGTTGGCCACCACCACGTCGTTGCCCACCTCGGCGTCGTGGCCGACGTGAGCCCCCACCATCAAGAGGACACGCGAGCCGACGCGCGTGGGGCGTCCTTGGGTGCCTCGGTGCACGGTCACGTGCTCGCGAACCACGACTTCGTCGCCGATCACCACGCTGCCGTAGTCGCCCGTGCCGTAGCGAACCTGGGGCGTGCCCCCGACCACGCAAAAAGGGTGCAACGTACACCGAGCGCCGAGCGTGGTCGGCCCGGAGAGCGACACGTGCGACGAGAGCACCGACTCGCGCCCGACGATCACGTCCGGTCCGATCACGCAGTACGGGCCCACCACCACGCCCTCGCCGAGCTCGGCGCGCGGGTCGACCAGCGCGGTCGCGTGAATCACCACCGAAGCCGCGCGAACGCGGGCACGTGTCCCCTCGGCCGACGAAGCGGGCGAGGAGGCAGGCGCCGGAGCGAAACGAGGCTCGGAGGAACGCGACGTCATTTCGACCTGTCGACCACGCTCGCGAGCAGCTCGCCTTCCGCGCACAAGGTGCCATCCACCGAAGCGACGCCCTTCAGCTTCCACACGTTCTCGCGGTGGTGCATGACCTTCACCTCGAGGTCGAGGCGATCGCCCGGAATCACCGGCCGGCGGAACTTCGCGCGGTCGATGCCGAGGAAGTACATGAGCGACTGGCTCACGTCGAAAGGGTCGCTGGCGTAGGCCAAGATGCCGCCGATCTGCGCGAGCGATTCCAAGATGAGCACGCCCGGCATCACGGGATTCCCAGGGAAATGCCCGAGAAACCAGGGCTCGTTCATGGACACGCACTTGTGGCCGCGAACCAGCTCTCGAGGAACCACCTCGGTCACGCGGTCGACCAGCACGAACGGCCAGCGGTGGGGCAGAATCTGGAGGATTCGGCTCACCTCGATGACCGTGGGCACGGGGGCCGGAGGGATGCTTTGGCTCACTCGTCGCGTCTCCTTCCGAGTCGGTAGAGCGCCGCGAGGCCACGAAGCCATTTGGCGCGCCCCACCGCTGGATATCCTGCCACGACCGCCCCCGAAGGTACATCGCCGATGACGCCGCTCTTCGCCGCGATCTTGGCGCCGTCGCCCACGTGCACGTGGTCGGCGATCCCGACTTGCCCACCCAGCACGCAGCCACGTCCGATCACCACCGAGCCGGCGAGCCCGACCTGCGCGCACAGCACCGAGTGCTCCCCCACGATCACGTTGTGGCCCACGTGGACCTGGGCGTCGATCTTCACGCCGCGTCCGATGCGCGTCGGGCCGAGCGTGCCCGAGTCGATGGTGGTGTTCGCGCCGATCCACACGTCGTCCTCGAGGACGACGCCACCGAGCTGCGGCACGTGCAAGAGCCCGGTGTCGCGCTCCTCGAAGCCGAAGCCCGGCGCGCCGATGACGGCTCCGGGGCCTATTTTTACGCGCTTTCCGAGGCGGACCCGGGGTCCTATCACGGCGCTGGGCGCGATGTCCGTGCCTTCTCCCGGCTCGCCCGAGAGGTCGTCCACCTCGGCCTCGCGGAGCAGCTCGGCCACCACCCGCATCGGCTTCGGGTGGACCCACAGTGGCCGCGAGGCGAGCTCGGAGCGGTCACCGAGGCTTTCGTCGGCCAGCACGACGCTGCCCGCGTCGCGCGCTTCGTCGACGCGCCCGAGCGAGCGCACCCGCGTCAGGGGAACCAGCGATCCGGGACGCGGAAGGTCGATCGACGACAGGCCGTCCACGAGGGCGCGAGCGTCCTGTCCCGATACGAGACGACCCCCGAAACGATCGACGAGATCGCTCAGGGGTCGTGGGGCCACACGGATGCGAGAGGGCATCCGGAGAGGGCTTACTTCTTCGGGGCCGGCGCGGGCGCGGCAGGACCTGCGCCACCGCCGCCGCTGTTGTAGGCCTGGATCGCGCGGTCGGTGAGGTCGAGGTCGGTGCGAACGTAGGCGGTCGTGTTCTTGTCGATCACGATGTCGATGTTCTCTGTGGTGGCGATGCGCTTGATGATCGCCATGACCTTCTCGATGACCGGATCGGTGAGCTCCTTCTGCTTCTTTTCGAGCTCTTTATTGTACTCGAGGAAGATCTGCTGAAGATCCATCATCTGCTTTTGCCAGTCGTCGACTCGCTTCTGCAGGGCCTCTTTCGAGAGCACGCGCGACTGCTTGTCGATCTCTTCCTTCTGGCGCTGCAGGTCCTTCTGCTTCGCGTCGAGCTGCTGCTGGCGGCTCTCGAAGAGCTTCTTCAGCGTGGCCTGCGCGCGGAGGCCGTCTTCGGTCTGGGCGACCGCGCGCTGGACGTCGATCACGCCGACGCGAACCCCAGAACCTTCGGCGTGCGCGAAGGAAGACGTGGTGAGGGCGAACGAGACGACGAGCGCCGAGAGTGCACCGACAAGACCCGCGCGACGCGCGCTTTTCGAGGTGAGAGCCATGAAAAAAACGTCCCTTTCGATCCGAGGTGCCTCGGACGCGTGCCGGAGTAGCCCGCACGAGCACCCGAGGTCAAGCCGGGTGCATCGAATGGGCCGCTTGTCGCGTGGCCTTCCGCCACACCCGCGCACCCGAGAATCTCCGACCACCGCGTGTCCGAGCCGGCCCCACACGGACCGCCGGCCGCGATCGGCCTGCCCACCCGTCGTAAACCCCCGTTCACTGGTGCGCGGAACCGGGGACCTCGCTGCGCTTCCCTTCCGGCGAAACTGGGGCAAAATCGGTGAAGCGGTTGCTTCGACCCCCTGGCACGAGAGTTGATACGGTCGGCCCGTTCTCGGGGCGAAAGCACTGAGCCCTTCGGAGGTCCCATGTCGTTCGGCAAGATCGCGTTCGCTTCGGTTTTTGGGCTCGGCTCGGCGCTCGCCTTCGCGAGTGGCTGCGGACCGGATGCTGGAACGAGCTACTACTGCGACTCGCTCGGCTGTTATTCGTGCGACGGCTACGGCTGCGCATCGGTACCCACCCCCAGCAAGCCCGGCTGCAAGAACGCCGCGGCCTGCGGGGTAGACGCGGTCTGTACCGAGGTCGGGTGCGCGCAAAAGTGCACCTCCGACGCCGCCTGCCCCCAGGGTGAAGTCTGCAAGGGCTCCCTCTGCGTCGCGCCCACCACCACGACCCCGCCGAAGACCCTCGAGTGCACGGACAAGAGCGACTGCGCCTCCGGCTCGACCTGCGTCGCCGGCGCCTGCAAGGCCTGCGGCGGAACCAACGGCCCCTGCCCCTGCACCACCGCCAACGCCGCCACGCAATGCGGGACGAACGAGACGTGCGTCGCCGGCTCGTGCACCCCCAAGACCAGCACCTGCACGTTCTCCAGCGAATGCCCGGGTGACAAGGTCTGCGCCGATGGCCAGTGCCTCGCCGGCTGCGACGCCACGAAGACCTGCGGAAACGGCTTTAGCTGCGATCGCGGCGTGTGCAAACCGGACGCGGTCGGTCCCGACTGCTCGAGCGGCGCCACCTGCCCCTCCGGCTCGATCTGCGTGGCCGGAGCATGCGCGCCGCAATGCACCCAAGACACGCAGTGCGGAAGCGGCAAGTACTGCAACCAAGGCGCGTGCGCCGTCGACACCCGCCCCCAGCCCAACTGCACGAGCGACGCCCAGTGCGGCGGCGGAGCGAATCCCCGCGTTTGCCTGGGCGGCTTCTGCAAGTACCGCTGCGACACCGACCAGACCTGCCGCACCATCGACTCGCGCATCGGCTACTGCGGCCAAGACAAGGTGTGCCGCACCGCCCAGGAAGCGAACCCGGAGTGCCGCGACAGCATCCAGTGCGGCCAGGGGAAGCTCTGCATCGACAACACCTGCCGCTGAGGCGGGCGCCTCCCGCGTCGACCCCTCGCCATCCGCCGCGCCGGCCCGCCACGCTTCCCGTGTGCGGGCCGTGCTCGTTCTCGCCCCTCCGAGACAATTGCAACCGCATCGCAAAACGGCTACTTCGACCGCGTGACGAGCAAGCCCCACGCCCAGAATGCGCGCGCCCACGCGCACGGAACGGGGCACGATCACGCGCATCACGATCACGCACACGACGAGCACGCCCATCACGATCACGCACACGACGAGCACGCCCATCACGATCACGCACACGACGAGCACGCCCATCACGCTCAGGCGCACCCCCACGTGCACGTGGAGGGTGAGCGTCCTTGGGCGGCCCGCACTTCGGACAGCAAAAACGCCGAGTTTTCCGCGGCGGAAGCGCGCCAAGCCAAGCGCCTGAAGTGGGTGCTCGCCACGGTGTCCGCGTTCTTCGCGGTGGAGTTCGCCGGGGCGCGCGTGGCCAACAGCGCCGTGCTCGAGGCCGACGCGCTCCACCTCTTGATGGACGTGTTCGCGCTCGGTATGAGCCTCTACGCGATGCGCCTCGCCGTGCGCCGCCCCGAGGGACGGTTCACGTTCGGGTTACGTCGCGCCGAGCCGCTGGCCGCACTCCTGAACGCCGGGCTCATCCTGCTCGCCTCGGCCGAGATCGTCCACGAAGGCATCGACCACCTGCGGGGCGCAGAAGAGCCCAAGGGCAGCGTCATGCTGGTGGTGGCGATCGGCGCGCTCGTGGTCAACGGCATCAGCGCGTGGCTCCTCCACGGCGCCATGGGCCACCACGGACACGATCACGCTCACGATCACGACGGCCACGATCATCACGGCCACGATCATGGTCACGCACACGCCCACGCCCACGGGAAGAAGAGCAAAAAGAAGGGCGAAAAGGGCGAAAAAGCCGCCTCGAAGAAGGGCCATCACCTGAACCTTCGCGGAGCGTGGCTGCACCTCATGGGCGATACGCTCGGCTCGGTGGCCGCGCTCGTCGCAGCCTTGGTGGTGAAGCTCGGCGGTCCGTCGTGGGCCGATCCGGTGGCGAGCTTCCTCGTGGTGATCATCCTGGTCTTCGGCGCGCTACGGCTCGTCCGCGACGCGCTCGTGGTCTTGCTGGAGGTCGCGCCCAAGCACCTGCCGCTCGAGGAAGTACGCGAAGCGCTGCTCGAGGTCGAGGGTGTGGCGCGCATCGACGCACTGCACGTGTGGACGCTCGGTGGAGGCCAGGACGCCATCATGGCTCGGGTGACCACACGCCTGCCCGACAGCACGGCAGGCGCACGCGCCTCCGCTCACCTGCGCGAGACCTTCGAGCTCGACTGGGTCACCGTGCAGGCCGACGACCCCGGCGCGGGCACGAAGTAGCGCGAGCCTCCGGACGCGCGAGCCTCCCGCGCGACGGACGCTCAGAGGTCAGAGGAGCACGTCTTCGTCCGCGACGCTCCACGTCGAGGTGGCGAGCACGCTCGAGGTCTCGTCGTCACGCTCGATGGCGAGCATGTAGAGCCCATGCAAGATGGCCGGGTGCTGGCGGATGAGATCCACGAAATCTTCCGACGGCAGGTGGAGTGTGACCGTCGGGTGCACCGCGACCACATCGGCGTTGGCGTCGCGGCGGAGCACGAGCGCCACCTCGCCCACCACGTCTCCCGGACCGAGGGTCTTGATGACGAAAGGCTCGCCGCCCTCTTCGTGGCCGATGACGGCCACCTCGCCCGAGGCCACGAGATGCAGACCACTCGCCGGTTTTCCCTCTTCGATGAGCTTGTCGCCCTTCTCGAAGACACGCGTTTCGAAGCGCTCGACCAGCGCGGGTCGCTCCGAAGGATCGACCGAGAGCAGCACCTTGGAGGTGCGCACGAGGTTCGCGACCATGCGCCTACGGCAGTGCGCGGCGAGCTCGACGCCCACGTCCGGGCGCTTCTCGGCCACCGCCTCGAGCGCGTCTCGACGAGCGAGGAGCAGGATCGACGGACGGCACGCGACCACGCTCGCCGCGCGCGGTGCCCGCGACAAAAGGGCCATTTCCCCGAAGAGCGCGCCGTTGGCGAGGCGGGCCAACGTGACGTCTTCTTCGTCGCCGTCGGACCGGCGAACCTCGAGCTCGCCGCGCGCCACGATGTACGCCTCGGCGCCCTCTTCGCCTTCGCGGATGACCTCTTTGCCGGCGGGCACGGTGAACATCTCGAAGCACTCGATGAGCGCACGAAGGCCGTCTCGCTCGAGCGACGAGAAGAGCGGGAGCGGCGAGACCAGCGGCGGCTCGGAGTCGGCCACGGTCTCGTACTCGGTGCTCGCGTCGTGCACGATCTCGGTCACCTTGGACAGCAACGCCGGCCCGGTGAGGAACGAGCTGAGCGGCTGGAACTCGACCGTGCTCGGCAGCGGAGGAGGCGGCGGCGCGGCGGCGTCGCTGAGGCGAGGCGAACCTGCGCAGAAGGCCGCGGCGATCTCGTCGAGCATCTTCGAGACGTCGTGGCCGAGCGTGCGCAAGTCGCCGACGGCGGCCACCGCGAGCGGGAGGTTTCCCGAGTCGATCGCGCGCTTGATGCCGAGCTCGAAGCCCTCGATGGCCGCTTCGGTGCGGCCGGAGTCGGCCAGCAGTCGGCAGGTGAGGATGAGCGCGCTCGGAACCGAGGCGTCTTGTTTGACGACCGCGGCGCTCCAACGAAGAGCCGCCTCGCGCTCTCCGGCGAGCAGGAGGGCGAGCGCGCGGTCCAGCGGAGAGTCGCTGTTGGCGCTACCGGGTAGGTCGGGAGGAGACGTGCGCATGTGAACGGACCCTAGCCTACACCCGAAGATTCATCCCATTTGTGAGGAATCCTCGGGTGGTGGAAGAAGAAGACCCCCTGCTGCAAGTAGTGGAAACGCGGGGAAAAATCGAGACGACGACGTCTACGGACGCCGAACGCGGGACCTTCCCCGAAACGGGTTCGCCCTTCAGTCGTCGTCTTCGTCGTGACTCGGCGAGGGAGGTCCCGAACGCCCGATGAACGCGCTCACGGCGCTGGCCGTGGCTTCCACGAGCGGGAGCACCTTCGGGTAGTCCATGCGGGTCGGGCCGATGACCCCCACGGTGCCGGAGCTCTTCCCGCCATTCGTGTAGGATGCACGCACGAAGGCGAGCTGGCCGCCCCCGAGCTCACCGGCCTCGCGTCCGACCACCACGGTGGCGCCCTCGGCCGCGAGCGTCTCTTCGAGCAGGTGCACGAGGCGCTCGGTCTCGTCGAGCGCGCTGACCACGCCCTTCATGCCCGTGGTGTCGGCGAAGTCGATCTGCTCGAGCAGCTTGGCGCGCCCTTCGATGACCACCTCGACCGAGCGCTCGCCGCCCAGGTTGGCGACCGCCGCTTCGCCTAGCTCGAACGCCTGTTTTCGTAGGGAATCGTGCTGGACGCGCTCGCTCTGGAGGCGACGCGCGAAGAGCTCGGAGAGCTCGCCCAGGGTGCGGCCCTCGCTCACGTCGTCGAGCAGGTTGTGGATGCGCGTGAGCGTGTCTTCGTCGACCTGGGCGCGCAAGAAGCGGTTTTGCACTTCGCCGTTGGACATGACGAGCACGGCCAAGATCTCGCCCGGGAGCGTGCGGATGAAGCGCAGGTGCTTCAGCGTGAGGGTCTCGGCGCGGGGCGCGACCACCACGGCGGCCGTGTTGGTGAGCTCGGAGAGCAGACGCCCGGTCTCGCGGAGGAAGTTCTGGTTCGGCGGCAAATCCAGCAGCCGAGAGCGAATCATGTCGTCCTCGAACTTGGAGAGCTTCTGCACTTCCATCAGCGCGTCGATGAAGAACCGGAAGGCCTTGTCCGTGGGGACACGCCCTGCGCTCGTGTGCGGTTGGTGCAGAAACCCCGCTTCTTCGAGGTCGGAGAGCACGTTTCGAATGCTGGCCGGGGACAGCTCGATCCCTCGTTTCGACAGCGTCCGCGAGCCGACCGGCTCGCCCGTCGCGACGAACTCGGTGACGGCCGCGTAGAGAATCTGGCGCGCACGTAGACTGAGCTCGGACATCGTTTCTACTCGAAGCATAGCAAAATCCTGGGGGCGAGTGGCCCCATGTGCGGACGTGAGCTAGGCTCCGGCCCCGTGAGCGGAACGACCCCCCCGAAAAGCACGCGGTTCCGGGCCTCGCGGCTCGTGTTCACGCTGGTAGCCGCCTTCGGCCTCACGCTCTCGGGCGCGCTCTCCAGTGGAGACGCGCTCGCCTGGGAGCCCGACCCGAGCGACGCGGACGCTGTCCCGGACCCGACCACGGCGGGAGCCTCCACGCTGGGCGGCGAGGCCGGACAAGCCCCTCCCGACGTGCCCGCCAACGCCTCGGCCACCCCCGCGGTGAAGTACGCCTCGCTCGGTCAAGCCGCTTGCGAGGCGGAGCTCAAGCGTCGAAAAATTCCCTATGTGCGCGTGGACTCGGCGCGAGGAGTAGTGGCCCCCGTGCGCCTCCGCGGGCCGCTCTCGGGTGTCACCTACCACTCGCAAGTTCCTGAGCGCTCGCGCGCCACCTCGCCCTACGAGATCTTCGACTGCCGTTTGGTGCTCGCCCTGGACGACTTTTCCAAGGTGCTGAGCAAGCTCGACGTGGTCGAGGTGGTGCACTACTCGGCCTACCGTCCGCCGCCCACGCGGGGCTGGGCGCCAGGCCGGATCGGCTCACGTCACGGGGGCGCGCTCGCCCTCGACGCCGGCAAGTTCGTGAAGAAAGACGGCACCGTGCTCGACGTGGAAAAGCACTTCCACGGGCGCATCGGCGCGAAGACCTGCGGTCCCGGGACCGGCCCCAATCCGACCAGTCCCGAATCTCTCGCACTGCGTCAGGTGGCCTGCGACTCGGCCTCGAACCGCCTCTTCAACGTCATTTTGACGCCCAACTACAACTGGCCGCACCGAAACCACTTCCATCTCGAGGTCACCTCGGGCGTGAAGTGGTTCATCGTGCACTGACCTCGCCCGAACGAGTCGCCGGGTCGGAGCCGCTCGCGGCGGACGTAACCCACCATCGGCCGCGAAAGTGGTAATGCCCGCGGCATGGCGACGGCGGCGAAGAAGAACCTTCGGGATCTGAAGATCGGCGAGCACCCCGCGGGGCTATACGTCCTGTTTTTCACCGAGATGTGGGAGCGCTTCTGTTTCTACGGAATGCGCGCGCTGCTCGTCTACTACATGACCAAGATGCTCTTTTTGCCCGAGAACGTCGGGCGCGTGGCCGGACATGCGGCCATCTCGGGGGCCTTGGGCAAGGTGTTCGGGGAGATGACCTCCCAGGCCTTGGCCTCGCAGATCTACGGCCTGTACACCGGTCTTGTGTATCTTACACCGATCGCCGGCGGCTACTTCGCGGACCGCTTCCTCGGGCAGCGAAAGACCGTCGTGATCGGCGGCGTCATCATGGCTCTCGGCGAGTTCTTGATGATGTATCCGAAGTGGTTTTACGCCGCGCTCTTCCTGCTCATCATCGGCAACGGGTTCTTCAAGCCGAACATCTCCACGCAGGTCGGCAACCTGTACCCGAAGGGCGACGAGCGCCGCGACCGCGCCTTCATGGTGTTCTACGTGGGCATCAACCTGGGCGCGTTCCTGTCGCCGTTCGTGTGCGGCACCTTGGGCGAGAGCCCGAACTACGGCTGGGCGTGGGGCTTCGGCTCGGCCGGCGTGGGCATGATTTTGGGACTCGCGCTCTACATGGCGGGCCAAGGCCTGCTCGCCCCCGACAGCGTGATGAAGAAGCAGGCCGCGGACGCGGAAGAAAAAGCGCCCGCGAAGCCCGAGAAAGAGAAGTCGTACCGCGAGTCCGCCAAGCCCAAGGCCGAGGCGGGCAAGCCCTCGGACGGATCGCGCGTGGGCGCGCTCGTGGTGCTCTGCGCTCTCAACATCGTGTTTTGGGGCGTCTACGAGCAGCAGGGAAATACCCTGGCGCTCTGGGCGGACAACAACACCGACCGTCACCTCGGAAGCTGGGAGGTCCCGGCGACCTGGTTCCAGGCGGTCAACCCGATCATGATCTTCCTCTTCACGCCCTTCATCAACGCCCTCTGGCGCTGGCAGGCGAAGAAGAAAAAAGAGCCGACCAGCGTCACCAAGATGGCCATCGGCTGCTTCTTGCTGGGCGTCTCGTTCCTCGTGATGATCGGCGGCGCGCGCGTGGTCGACTCGGGCGCGCAGGCGAGCATGGGGTGGTTCGTCGGCTGCACGGCCATCCTCACGCTGGGAGAGCTCTACCTCTCGCCGGTGGGCCTCTCGCTCGTCACCAAGATAAGCCCGCCCAAGATCGTGAGCTTGATGATGGGCATGTGGTTCGTGTCGAGCTTCTTCGGCAACTACATGTCCGGGCTCTTGGGGACGCTCTGGGAGAAGATGTCGAAGGGCGCGTTCTTCGCCATGCTCTCGGGGCTCTCGGTGGCCACCGGCGTGGTCATGATTCTACTCATGGTGCCGCTCAAGCGCGCCATCGGCGACGAGAACGCCAAAGAAGAGCCCGCGGCCGAAGGGGTTCCTCCGGCTTGATCTTCCGCGCCCGCCCTGAAAAAACCAGGTCGAGCGAGTACTTGCGATGACCCGAGACAGAGAGCTCCGCGACCCGGACGAGAACGAAGCGACCCCGAGCTCACGCGCGCGGCTCGCTTTGCTGGCGCTCGTGCTCTTCGCTCTGCTCGCCCTCGCGGGACGGCGCTTCGGTCACGGCATTCTCTACGCGTTCCGTCACACCGAGCCCACGGTCACTCCTCACGAGGGCGAGTCCGTGCTTCCGCAGGTGCGGCACGAGCACGCGCCGGGGGGCATGCGCGAGAGCCACGCGGTCGTGGCCGTGGGCGCGAACGAGAGCGGCGAGCGCCCCTACGTGCTGCTCGTGCCGGCGCGAGCGCCTTCGCCGGGAACGAAGCTTCCCCTGGTGTTCGTGCTCCACGGAGACGGCGGCACGGCGGCGAGCTTCCACTCCGGTTATCCATTCGAGCTCGCCACCGGAGACGCGGCCATCGTCGTCTACCCGAACGGCATCGGGACCACCTGGGACCTCGACACCAAGGACGGCAACCGCGATGTCGCCTACCTCGAGGCCATCCTCCGCGACGTGAAGAAGACCCAACCGGTGGACGAGGCCCGCGTGTTCGGCACCGGTTACTCGAGCGGCGGGTTCTTCGTGAATCTCATGGCGTGCGAGCGCCCGGGGTTCTTCCGCGCCATCGCCTCCAATGCGGGCGGCGCCCCCTACGGACGCGCGGAGACGTTCTCCAATGGCTTTCCCAAGTGCAAAGACCAAAAGCCCTTGCCCATGATGGCGCTGCACGGGACGCAAGACTTCGGCGTGACCTTGGATAGCGGCGCATTCTCGGCTCAATATTGGGCCTACGTGAACGGTTGCGACACGGGCGCCATGGAGACCACCGCCTACTCCGAGTGCCGCGCCTACAAGAAGTGCCCCAAGGACAAGCCGGTGGTCTTTTGCAAGGTCGAAGGGCTCGGGCATTGGGTCTGGGACCGCGCCGCCGAGGCCACCTGGACCTTCTTCGAGCGGTCCTGACGCCACGATCGGCGCGACTTCGGAACCTTTCTCACTCGGCCCCGTGCAGAGCGCCTGACAATCCGGCCCGCGAGCCCTAAAGCGAACGTGGGCAATCGGTCGATCGTCGACACGGCCCTGCACGTTCCTCGCGCGCCTCGCGCCTTCTTCGCCTTCTTCGACGAGCCCCCTTGCCCCTCTCCGCCACCGCACGCCGCAACACCATCCTCGCGGCCATCTTGCTGTCCATGTTCCTCGCGGCCATGGAAGCGACCGTCGTCGCCACCGCCATGCCCAGCATCGTGGCCGACCTGCGGGGGCTCGAGCTGTACGGCTGGGTAGGTGCAGTCTACATGCTCGCCTCCACCCTCACCATGCCGCTCTACGGCAAGGTGGCCGATCTCTACGGCCGCAAGCCCGTGCTCGCGGGGAGCCTGTTCGTCTTCGTGCTCGCGTCGATCGCCTGCGGCTTCGCGCCCAGCATGACGCTGCTGGTGGTCTTCCGGGGGCTACAGGGCATCGGCGCGGGAGGCATCCAGCCCATCGCACTCACCATCATCGGCGATTTGTATCGGCCCGAAGAGCGAGGCAAGGTGCAGGGGCTGTTCGGAGCCGTGTGGGCGTTCGCCGGAACGTCGGGGCCGCTGTTGGGCGGGCTCTTGGTGCACGCGCTCTCGTGGCGCTGGGTGTTCTTCGTGAACGTGCCCTTCGCGGTGCTCTCGTTCGTGCTGCTTTTGTCGGCCTTCGACGAGAAGGTGAAGAAGAAGGACAAGGTCTCGTTCGACCTGCTCGGCAGCTTCTTGCTCTCCGTCGCGGTGTCGCTCCTGCTCGCGGGAGCGAGTCGCATCGCGCCGCTCTACACGCTGCCCTCGGCGGTGCTGGTGTTCGTCGCGTTCTGCAAAGTGGAGACGACCGCCGAGGATCCGGTGTTGCCGCCGAAGCTCCTGCTCCGGAAGGTGATCTTGGTCTCGTGCGTCTCGGGCGCGACCACCGGAGCGCTCATGTCGGCCACCATCACGTACCTCCCGCTCTACGCGCAGGCCGTGCTGGGCGCGTCCCCCACCGGCTCGGGCATGCTGCTCGGCCCGCTGCTCGTGGCCTGGCCGATCGCCTCGACGATGGCCGGTCGCGCGCTTCCGCGCGTGGGATTTCGTCCTTTCGTGCGCATCGGATTGCTGATCGCGTTGGTCGCCTCGGTGGGGCTCTACCTCACCGTGCGCATGCGGGCGCCCATCGGTGCGGTCGCGGTGTTCATGGGGGTGCTCGGCGTGGGCCTCGGGCTCTCCAGTGTGGCCACGGTCATCGCCGTGCAAGAGAGCGCCGCGTGGAACGAGCGCGGCGTCGCCACGGCGAGCACGATGTTCTTCCGCACCATCGGCGGCGCGCTCGCGGTGGGCGGCATGGGGACCTTGGTCGCCCGTGCGGTCGGGGCGCACGCTTCGCCCAGCCTCTTGAACGACCTGCTCGGACCGGAGCACGGCAAGAACATCCCCAAAGACGTGCTGGTCACCCTCTCGGACGACCTCGCGGTGGGCACGACGGACGTCTTCGCGATCGTGCTGGTGCTCGGCGTGATTGCCGCGCTGGCTGGGCTCGCGTTCCCGAAGGCACCGCCGAAGCGTCCGGACGAAGCCGAGACGGAAGCAGCGAAGACCGAGATGCTCCCGCTCGAGTAGTCGCGAAGCGGGCGCCTCCGCGGAGCCCGCAGGATCAGTGAGCGGCAGCGACTTCTTCGAAGACGTCCGCGTCCACCAGGTGGAGCACCTCACGACCGGCTTCACCGAGCTTCTCGCGCGGCACGTTCTCGAAGCGGGACACGAACGCGGCCGAGGGCCGCAGCACGAGCGTCTCGCCGGTGCTCTTCTTGCGATACGTGGTGCGAAGGAGCGGTCGTTCGACCACCGAGAAGGTCAAGTTGAGCTTGCCCATGCTCGCGCCCGTCGAGGCCGCGGCGCCGTCCGCGATGCAGGAAAACTGCACCGATTTGGGGCTCTCGTGGTGCACCTCGAGGTCGAAGCTCCCGCGCGGGAGACCGAGCTTCACGAGCGCGTGCGCGCCCATGCGGTACCCGGCCACGGCCCACGGTCCGGCTCCTCCGTGGGCGCGACGTACGGCGTCGAGAGCCTCGGCATCGGGATCCGCGGCTGCATTCGGACCGTGCGGCCCCGCCGCGTGAGCATCGGGAGGATGACCCGCATGCATCGCGCTCGCGGACGGCGACGACGTGGCGCTCGCGACGGGCACGGCGGGCGCGGACGCCGGCGGAGAACACGCCGCGAGCGCGCCCGAGACGCCCACCACGAACGACACGAAGACGGAGCGGAAGCGAGACGAGCGACGATTCATGGCATCTCCACGTGGAGCTCTTTGTCGCGAGGCTTGCCGAGATCGAGCACGGCGAGCAGCAGTGTGGTGCCGTCACGGCGGATCTCGTCGGGAACCACGAGCTTGGCCCCTTCGGTCTGGA
Source organism: Polyangiaceae bacterium (assembly GCA_965225775.1). Classification (GTDB taxonomy): domain Bacteria; phylum Myxococcota_A; class Polyangia; order Polyangiales; family Polyangiaceae; genus JAAFHV01. Next base: position 3,059,324 of record OZ245328.1, read on the forward strand.
CGAGCACGAGCGCGCCTTCGCGAAGACCGTGCGAAGCACGTGCCGTGCTCAGTGCGGTCAGCGCGGCCTCGACCGCTGCGCGAACCTTGACCGCGCTCGGGCGTGGCAGGTGCTCCACTCGGACGAGCAGCTTCGCGTCGCGCGCGTACGGGTCGTCGATCTTGGATACGGCCGAGAGACCCACCTCGAAGAAGTCCTCCGCGAGACGCGAGGCGAGCTCGCTCGTGGCCTTCGAGGTGCTCTTCGCCGAGAATGCTCGCACGAGCTCGGCGGCGCGAAATCGCCTCATTTTTTCGACAAAATGAGCGAGGCGTCCGCTCGGCGCGCGCGGCCGCCCGAGCGCGAGCATGATCTCTTCACGGAGCAGCTCGGCGTCGCGTCGCGCTTGGATCACGATCTCCGCGCCGGGCGCGTTGGTGAGCATGCGCCGCTTGGTGGGCTCGTGGAGCATCGCCGCGAGGTCTTCGAGCTCGCGAGCTTCCCCCGGCGCAGGCGTCTTGGCGCGAACGACGGCCGATCCAGGATTGAGGCACGAGACCGCCCAGGCGAGACGCGCGCGTGCGACGCCGGGCAAGGTCACGCCCAGCGTGCGGTACTCGCGGAAGGCCGTCTCGTGCTCTTCCTTGAGGGCGAGCAGGCGTTCGTCCACGTTGGCGAGGCGGGCGCGCTCGGCCACGTCGGTCGCGCGTTCGCGCGCGGCGACGAGCCAGTACTTGAGCTTGGAGAGGCGATGGCGCGACGAGGCGCGGTCCCACTTGGGTTCTTCGTTGGTCGGGTAGTCGAGGTGCTCGAGCACCACGAGCGTCTTTTCGTACCCTTCGAGGGCTTCGCGGTCGAACCCCTCGGTCCCGGCATACGCGAGCAGAATCGGAGCCTCGGCTCGCCAGATGGCGCCGAGTGCCACCATGGCGCGGGTCTCGTGCGCGCGGTAGCGCTCGACGGCGCTTCGAACCTCGTGGTCGAACTCGCGCAGGATCGCGGCCAGCGTCGGCTCACGCTCGAGCATGTCGAGCACGCGCGCCGCGGTCATCAAGAGCCGGTCGGCGTCCCGCGAGGAGATCAGCTCGAACTGGCGATCGACGAGCTCGACCAAGAAGGGCGCTTCGCGAACGAAGCGGGGCGGCGTTGCGGCTTGCGCGGGCTTCTGCTCCACGGCGCCAGTGTCCTAAGGAAGGTCGTCGTGAGTAAAGGGCCTTGTGGGCTTTCCTTCCACTCGTGCGAGGATACGCGTCGCATGTCGCCCGAAGTGGAACGCCTGGTCCGCACGCTCGAGCTTTCTCCCCATCCCGAAGGTGGCTTTTACCGGGAGATTTACCGGTCGACCGAGACCATCACGCGAGAGGCGCTCCCGGCGCGCTTCGGCGGCGCACGCGCCTTCGCGACGGCCATTTATTTCTTGGTGCCGGCCGGCACGTTCTCGGCGCTCCACGTCATCGAAAGCGACGAGGGCTGGCATCACTACGAGGGCGATCCCCTGCGCGTGGTCACGCTCGACGAAGCCGGCGCTCGTGAAGACTTCGTGCTCGGAAAGGCGCTCGAACGAGGAGAGCGACCGTTCGCCATCGTGCCCGCGGGGCGCGTGTTCGGCTCGTACTCCGAGGCGCCGAGCGACGAGCGGAGCCGTGTCGGGTATTCGCTGGTCGGGTGCACCGTGTCGCCCGGCTTCGATTTTGCCGACTTCCGAATGGAGAGCCGCGAGGCCCTGCTCCTCCGGTTTCCCGAGCACCACGGCATCGTGACCGCGCTCACCCGAGTCTGAGGGCCGACGATTGAGCAAGTGGTTCATGCATCGTAGAGTCTCGAGACCATGACCGATTCTTTCGTCGACCTCGTCCGATCCGGCCTTGCAGAGCTGGCGTTGCTCGACCCCAATCGCACCCTATTCGGTGCACGTTCCCACGACTATCGGTTCGCGACGGCGATCGACGAGGCCACCCTGGCGAGCTTCGAGGAGAAAGCCGGCGTGCGGCTTCCGGACGACTACCGGGACTTCATCACTCGCATCGGCAATGGGGGAGCAGGGCCTTCCTATGGCGTGATGGGCTTTCGAGCCAAAGACCCCGAGGATTACACGGCCTACGATCGCCTCGGAACACCTTGGGCGTACACGGAAGAGTTCAATCCGCTCGAGATCCTGGACGGCGACGACGACGGCGGAGACGAGAGCGAGTCCGGGCAGGAGGCGTATTGGAAGGCCTTCACGAGCGAAGGCGCGCTTTACATTTGCCACCACGGCTGTGGCTCTCGGTCTCTGCTCGTCGTCTCCGGTCCTTGCCGTGGAGAGGTCTGGGCGGACGGCGTAGCCGAAGACGCGGGCTATGCACCCGAGACGAGTCGTACCGGCACGAGAGCGACCTTTCGCACGTGGTATCTGGAGTGGATCGAGAAGGCTATCGCCGATCTGAAGGCCAAGGCGACTCCGTAATTGGAAACGACTGCCTCTGGCTGCGAAGGCTCATGGCCTGCGCTTCACGTGTCGACCTCACCTTCGAGCGCGAGCTCGTCGTCGTCGAAACGAGGAGAGCCAGGCCTCACGACCGTGACCTTCGCCTTGCCGGGTCGGACCTCGAGGCGAGGCGACGAGGCGTGCTTTCCGCCCTCGTGGAACGCGCTCGAGACGGCCGCCGAAGCACGGCTCAAGAGCTCGGTCGCTTCGTCGATGCGTGCGGGGTTCTCTTCGCCTCCGCGCCACACCACCGAGACGTGACCCTTGCGGTAACGAAGCGCGGCGTAGCCCCCCATGCGGAACGCGAGCAGGCGCTTTCGCACGTCTTCGGTGAGCATGCGACGAGCGAACCCGGCCGGACGCTCGCGGACGAAGTAGGCGCTCGCGAAGACGCGGTCGATCGGTTCGCCTTCGCCCACCAGGGACTCGGCCACCGCAAGGGTCCGATTGCCGTCTTCGGTGGAGACCAGGATCTGCCCGAGGAGCAGCTCGGCGGGTCTCACCGACACGCGCGTGCACACCTCGCCCTCGCGCAGGACCGACTCGAGCACGAACGCGCCGTGCTCGTCGTGCCAGGTGACCCGCGCGGAGTCGATGTTGGGCCACACGCCGCTCGACGGAGAAAAGTCACGCGACCGCGAGCGTGCGTAGCGCTCCCAAATTCCCTCGAAGCGGGCTTTTTCGGCCGAGGCCAAACGATAGCGCAGCCAGAACCCCGCGATGACTGCGGGGAGGGCGAGGAAGGCCATGAAAAATCCGAGAAGCTCCGGTCCCAACGAGCCTCTCATTATGCGGCGTCACGCCTCGGCGGACAGGGGCCAAGGGCCTCCGAGCAAAAAAAGGCCGAGCGGCCGACGGCGTGAAAACCCTCGGATTTCCCGTCACTTTGCGCGTCCTTGAATAGACGGGGACACGAGATCGTCGACGGTGCCTCGACTTTCGTCGTGCCGAGGGGGAAACTTTCGCGCGACCGAGGCGTACGAGCCCACTGAACCAAGTCACCGGAGGCCCGAGACATGACCGCACGCGAGAAGATCCAAGGTTTGACCAACAGCTGGTACGGGTGGGCCCTCGTGTCGGGCATCTTTTCCATCCTCCGGAACGGCATCGGGTTCTTCTCGCTGTTCATGGCGCTCGGTTCGACGCTCTTTTCGTTCGGCTTGACCTACTTCCTCGGCAACCGCCTGCTCGCGCGCTCGGGCCTCACGCGCGGCTTCCTGATCGTCGCGTCGTCCGTGTGCATGCTGCTGAGCGCGCTCGCCACGTTCCGCTTCGGCGCGGCGTTCCTGCAAAACTGGACGTTCGCTCTGCTCGGACAGATCGCGGTCATGATCGTGTCGTTCCGCATGAACTTCAAATCGTTCCGCGTGCTCACCGACTCGTCGGTCAAAACGTACTTCCGCTGAGCCGACACGAAGGACCGGCCTCGGTCCTTCGCTCCGCACCTCCGCACCTCCGTACGATGACGCCCCGATGCCCCAAGGCTCGGGGCGTCGACTTTTCGAAGCGCCTTTCGAACCGCCCTTTTCGAACCACGGTGGTCGAGCTCGCAGGAAATCCTCGGACCTTCGACGGCCTCGCTCTAGGGTAGGCGACGGATGCGCTTCTTCGCGAGCTCGCGAACGTGGTTTCTCTCGTGCTTCGCGCTCGTGCTCGCGGTCGGTCTGTGGTTCGTCTGGCCCGCGCGTGCGGCCTGCGAGGGCGCGTGGCCCGCACCGCTCGACGACGTGTACATCCACGCCGACTTCGCGCGCTCGACCGCGCTCCTGCACCCGTTCCAGTGGATGGCGGGGCAAGGGTACAGCTCCGGCGAGACGGCTCCGCTCTATCCGTTCTTGCTCGCGCCCGCATGGCTGCTCGGGGCGCGTGGGGAGTGGCTGGTCACGTACGCGTTCGTGCTCGGCTCGGCGTCGCTCGCGCTCGCGGGTCTGCGGGTGCGGGAGCTCGTCGCGCTGCATGCACGAGGCAAGGCGCGGGCGCTCGCACCGAGCCTCGTCGCGATCGCTACGGTGCTGGTGTGGCTCTCGGTCGGGACCCTGAGTTTTACCTGGTTTTCGGGCATGGAAGGCGCGACCTTCTTCGCCGCTGCGCTCTCGTCGCTCCGGTTCGCGGAGCAAGCTCGCGCGGGCCGCGCGCGTCGGGCCGCCTCGATTCGCGCAGGACTTTGGGGAGCGGCGATGATCGCGCTTCGACCGGAGTCGGTGGTGCTCGTGGCGCTGTTCGCGTTGCTCGTGGCGCGAGGGGCGCGAGGGCGGTCGCCCTTCCCTCCTCTCGCGCGAGCCGCGCTGCCCGGCGCGGCGGTCATGCTCGCCGTGCTCGTCGCCAATCGCGCCTTCACCGGAGACTTCGCGTCGGCCGGGGCGCGCTTGAAGCTGCTCGGCTCGAATCCGTACCTGGACGACGTCACGCGGGCGCGTGAGCTCGTGCTGAACCTCTTCGGTTTCGTGTGGAAAGCGCTCGGCGCCGATATGGGCGCCGGGGCGCTCGGCCTGTTCGCGCTCTGTCTCGGATTCGGCCTCGGGACGCGTTCGACTCGGCATACCACCGCAATCGCGCTCGCCGGAGCGCTCGCCTTCGCGCTGCTCGTGTCGACCAACGGAGCCGCTCGCTACCAGGGCTTTCGTTACTACGCGCCGGCGCTCGCGCTCGCGCTCACCGGGGCGGCCCTCGGGGCCTCGGCGCTCGTCGAACGAGCGGGTCGGACTTGGCCGGGCCTCGTGCTGTTGCTCGGTCTCGGCGGGGCTTCGTCGACCCACGTCGAAGACGCGCGCACGTTCTTTCGGCGCGCTTCGGCCAACGTGCACGGGCAGCAGGTCACCGTCGGCAAGAAGCTCGCGCAGACGCTCCCGAAGAGCGCCGTCGTCATGGTGGGCGATGCGGGAGCTATCCCCTATTTTTCAGGGCGTTCGAGCGTGGATGCGTTGGGTCTCGGAGGGTACCTGCGCTACCCGTTCGTGCAGGCCGCGGTGCACGGAGAAGGCGCGACCTTGGAGCTTTTGGAGCATCTGCCGAAGGAGCGCCGGCCGACGCACTTCGCGCTCTATCCGAACTGGTTTCCGGTCACAACGTCGCTCTTCGGCCACGAGCTCTTTCGCGTGACCATCGAGGACAACGTGATCTGCGGCGGTCCGAGCAAGGTGATCTACGAAGCGGACTTCACCGAGCTCGGACAGGGCGACGAGGTCGACCGAGGCTTTCCTCCCGAGACGTTGACCGAGCCGCTCGACACCATCGACGTGGCCGACGTGCAGGCCGAGCGCGCGCACGAGCTCACCTTTCCCGCGCCCAACGGCGGTTGGGTGGTGGCCAAGAGCGCGAAGGTCCCCGGACCTGGAAATCTCCGTCGCTTCGATGCGGGCCGAGCCGTGGGCGCCGGGAAAGCGCTGAGCTTCATGGTGCACGGCTTGGGGTCTTCACGCGCGTCGAAGAAGCTCCTGGTGCGCGCGGACGACGACGGCCTCGCCCTCGACGTCACCGCGCCCTCAGGCAGCTGCACGCTCGACACGAAGCCCGAGCCGCAAGCGTTCACGCATGCGTCGTGCTGGCTCGCCTTGGCGGATGGCGATCGCGTGGAGATGCGCGCGCGCGGGCGCGAGGTTCGCGTGTTCCATGCGTGGGTGTCGAGCGCGGGCGACTCGGAGCCGTCAACGGGGAGCGCACGGTGAACACGGCACGAGTAGGCTGGCGCTCGGCTCTCGTGGGCGGCGATGTCCGCGCCCGACGCAAACCGTGGACCTCGGGCTACGCGAAGCGTTGGACCTGAGCTCACGTCAACGGCGTCGGGTGCCCACGGAGCGAGGTCTCACCTTCTGCCGCCCGAGCCACTTGAGCCGCTGCTGCCGGACGACTTCGACCCACCCGAGCCGCTCTTCGAACCGCTCGAGCCGCTCGAGCTGCTCGACCCACTGCTGCTCGATTTCGAACCGCTCGAACCGCTCGAACCACCGCCCGATTTCGAACCGCTCGAGCCGCTGCTCGACGAGCCCCCCTGACGATCACGGTCGTTCGATGCACTGCTACTGGAGCTGCTGCTGCCCGACTTCGAACCGCCAGGCGAGCTACTCGAACCGCTGCTACCCGACTTCGAGCCGCCCGATGCGCCACTGCTTCCCGACGAACCTCCACCTTGTCGATCGCGGTCGTTCGAGGCGCTGCTTCCCGAGCTGCTGCTGCCCGACGGCTTCGAGCCGCCCGATGCGCCACTGCTTCCCGACGAACCTCCACCTTGTCGATCGCGGTCGTTCGAGGCGCTGCTTCCCGACGGCTTCGAACCGCCCGATGCGCCACTGCTTCCCGACGAACCTCCACCTTGTCGATCACGGTCGTTCGAGGCGCTGCTGCCCGACGGCTTCGAGCCGCCCGATGCGCCACTGCTTCCCGACGAACCTCCACCTTGTCGATCACGGTCGTTCGAGGCGCTGCTCCCGGAGCTGCTGCTGCCCGACGGCTTCGAACCGCCCGAGGAGCCACTGTTGGCTGAAGGCTTCGGCGAGGGTGTGGGAGCGTCGTTCTTGGCGTTCGCGCGGCGGTCGCGAAGGGCCTGCTGCTCGGCTTCCCACTTATCCCGCTCTTCGCGCGTCGAAGTACGGGGGTCCGGTGGAAGTGGCGGACCTGAAGCATTGCGAAAGCGTGGGTCGTCGCGAAGCGCGTTGGGCGTTCCGGCGCAATCGGGAATGCAGATGCGGAACATGTGACTACCTAGCTTGTTGGGGTCCGAACGGAGCAATACCGGCGGCTTCTGGGTCGGACTCGTCTCCGGGGAGGAGGAGGGACGCGGTTCGGGACGTGGACTCTCGCGCGGGGGATCCGCTGGATTGGGCTCGGGGCGCGGACTTGTCTGCGGCGCGTAGGAGGGGCGCGGCTCGGGGCGCGGACTCGTCCTCGGCGCAAGGCTCGGACGCCCGACGGGGCGCGGGCTAACGGCCGGTGCGGACCCCTGCTGCGAAGACCCCGACGTCGGCGGGTCGGCAAACGCTGCGGTCGAAAGCGTCAAGATCGCAGCAACGATGGGAAAACGCATACGCACCTAGACGTGCCTACCCGAGGAGGGATTCAACGCCCTTGTCCGCAAATGTGGTCCCTTGGCCTACGGGGAACGCTGCACGCCAAAGGCCCGAAGGGCTCGTGGCCGGAGACTGCGTCGACCTGAGCGCGAGGCCACGAAGTTCGCGTGTATCGTTCAGGGGCTGGAGCGCAGCATGAAAGCCCCAACCCGAAGCGCACGTTGGAGCACGGCCCTCGTCATGGGCTCGGGTCTCGTGCTCGCTCTCGTGTCAGGAGCGTGCGCGACCACGAATCCGACCAGGCCAACCACCGCTCGCCCTGGAAATCCGCCTTCGCCCCCCTGCCCTCGAGGCGTGACGGCTGGCGCGAACGACCCGCTCGCGACGACGCCCCCGACGTACGCACTGCGCCTCTCGCCGAAACCGGGTGAAGCACCCGAGGTCGTGGTCGAGGTGGTGTGGACGGGTAGCTCGATCTCGGCTTTCTCGTCGAGCGCGGAGCCCCGCGCGCTGCGCGACGTGCACGCACGCGATGCCAAAGGGCAGCTCGCCGTTCGTGTCTCGGCCACTTCGGCGGGCACACACCTCGACCTGGGACGCGCGTCCGAGGGCAGCCTGGTGCTCGAATTTCGCCATGAAGCGAGCGCCGATCCGAGCGCTCCGACGCGCGCCACGGTGGTTGCCGACGACCGCTTTCGCGCGTTCGGTGAGTCTCTGGTTCCGCTGCCCGTAGGCGCAGAAGACACGGCGCAAGAAGTCACCGTGACGGTCGACCTCGAGGCCTTGCGCGCACCGCTGGTCGCTTCGAGCTTGGGCATCGGCAGCCCGCAGAGCAAGAAGCTCACGCCGCGCGCTCTCTCGCACGTGGCCTTCGTCGCGGGCTCCATGGGCAAGGCCGTGTTCGACGAGGGCTCGGGCGAGCGCGACGAGATCACCTGGCTCGGCTACACGAGCTTCGACCCGCGCCCGGCTGCCGCGGAAATCGCCCAGATTCGCACTGCGCTCCGCGAGAGTCTGAAGGGCGGCGGCGAGTCTTCGTTCGCAGTCGAATTCGTGTCGAGCTCGCGCCCCGAAGGACGCTTCGCGGTGGTGCCTCGCTACCGAGGCGCGCTCGTGCACCTCGGCCCGTCCGAGCCGTGGTCGGCCAAGCTTCGAATCGAGGTCGCCCGCCGCATGCTCCGACCGTGGTTCGGAGGCGAGCTCACGATTGCCCAAGAAAAAGGGCATGAAGTGCGCGCGGCGTGGTTCGTGGAGGGCGTCGCACGGGTGGTCGGGGCGCGGGTCTTGGCCAAGCTCGGGTTGCTCTCCCCGAGCGATGCACAAGCCTTCGTGAACGATCTCGTGACGCGCGCGGCGTTCTCGCCGTTTCGTGGAAAATCACGGAACGAGGTGGCCGAGAAAGCCTCGACCGATCCGGAGGCCCTCGAAGCGCTCGAGCTCTCCGGAGCGCTTCACGCGCTGCACTCGAGTGGCCCTTCAGGAAGTACGAGCGCGAATGCTCGCGGCCTCGATGCGCTGGTACGCGCGCTGCTCGAGCGTGCGAGGGCCTCGAACGACGCGCCACTTCCCGAGAGTGCGTGGACCGACGCCCTCGGGACCGTGCTCGGCAGCCGAGACGAAGCGGCGAAGAGGTTTCGCGCGGACATCGACGAGCGCCGAGACATCGAGCTCGCAGATGGCACCATCGGCCGCTGCTTTCGCACGGAGCGGGTCCGCGTGAACCTGCCCGAGCTCGGGTTCGATCTCGCCGCCACGCTGGACGACCGAGCACGTGCGCTGGGCAAGGTGAAGCCCGGGAGCGTGCTCGCCCTCGCGGGTGCCCGAGCGACCGACGTGCTGGTCGACGTGCGTACGGACAAGGCCGGACGCGCCACGCTCACCGTGCTGCGCGAGGGAAAGAAGCTCGACCTGGTCTACGACGCGCGCGGACGCGCGGAGACGGTGCGGCACTTCGTGCGGGTGCCCGGCATTCGCGATGCGGATTGCGGCGAGCTCTTCCCGGATTGAACCCGCCGCCCCGCACAGGATTGACGGGCGGCTACCCGCGTCCGTCATGACGGACGGACAATCTAAGGTCTCGCGCCGCTCTGGGTGAAGACTTCGAGCGGCTGGAGGCCCGAGACGGGGCCGTCGTACACTTGTGTACCGTTCACTTTGAGCACCGTGTTTCCGTCATCGAGCAGCACTTGGATCATTCCCGCCATCCCGGTGGTCAGCTCTTCGCTGCCGACGGTGATGTTCTGGTTCGAGAGCGCGGAGCCTGCAGCATCGACGACCTTGACCTTGACGATTTTTCCCATCGAGTCCTCCTCGCCTCGAGATTGACGAGGAACCTCGCTGTCGACCATGAGATAATCTCTGCCCGGACCAAGAGAAAACCTTGGGAGCCCCTGCGTGTTGAAGCTTCGCGGAGCGTGAAGGGGGACCTATGCAGTGGCTGAACTACCACCACCTCTATTACTTCTGGGTCGTCGCGCGAGAAGGCTCGATCGCGCGTTGCGCTCGCGTGCTGCGCCTCACCGAGCCGACCGTGAGCGCGCAAATTCACGCACTCGAGGACGTGATCGGCGAGAAGCTCTTTCGCCGCGAGGGTCGCACCCTCGTGCTCACCGAGGCCGGACGGGTCGCCAATCGCTACGCGAACGACATCTTCGCGCTGGGGCAGGAGCTGCGCGCCACCTTGGCCACCGTAGGCGAAGCCCGCGATGCCCGATTGGCGGTCGGCATCACCGAGGCAATACCCCGGCGTATCGCGTTCCGCCTCCTCGAGCCTGCGCTCCGCTCCGGTCGACGCTTCGCCGTGAGCTGCCACTCCGACAGCCAAGAGCGACTGGTCACGAAGCTGGTGAACCACGAGGTCGATCTCGTTCTCTCCAACGAGCCGCTCGACGGTACCCAGGCCGTCGGCCTCTACAGTGTGCTCCTCGGCGAGTCCGACGTGACCATCCACGGCACGCGTGAGCTCGCAAAGTCGTGCAAGAAGGGCTTCCCCAAGACCCTCGATGGGAAGCCGTTTCTGCTGCCCACCGACGGTCCCCTTCGTCGCTCGCTCGACAGGTGGTTTCGGCGGGAAGGGATCCGTCCCGACATTCGCGGCGAGCTCAACGACAGCAGTCTCTTGAAGGCGTTCGGTCGCGAGGGACAAGGTTTCTTCGCCGCGCCCTCGGTGATTGCACGCGAGACCGCGCGCGACTATCGGGTCCAGACCGTCGGACGGGTGCCCGACGTCGTCGAGCGCTACTACGTCGTCTCGACGAGCCGGAAGACCTCCCACCCCGCCGTCGCCGAGATCTGGCGAGTCGTTCGCAACCGAACGTTCTCGTTGACCCGAGCCGACGATTGACGACTATCGTTACACCCACTCCAGCCGGATCCGGCCGCGTGCTCACGCACGCTTGCCTCCCCTTTCAGGACGTCCCCATGAGCTTCAATCCCTATGCCGCGCCTGCTCCGCCACCTCCCGGAGATTCCTTCCGTGCCGCTCCCACCGCGGGACCTGGCGTCCCCCAGCCTTTTGCCGCGAGCGAGGTGGTCGGCGCGGCTTGGGAGCGCTTCAAAGAGAACGCAGGCCTCCTCATCGGCGTCGTCGTGGTCATGGGGCTCGTCCGTGCCCCCTTCACCTACGCGCCGACGGCGCTCGCCCTCGCCAAGGTGATCTCGATGACGGGGGTCGAGTTTCACGCCCTCACGTTCGTGTGTTCGATCCTCGTCCAAGCGTTGGCGGGCTACCTCGGCATCGGCTTCGCGCGGATAGGCCTCGCCATCGTGCGCCGTGAGGCGCCGAGGTTCGGCGACTTGTTCGCGGTCAAGGGCGCCGGGCGCAACATCGTGCTCGCCCTCGCGCTCGGGAGCCTCACGACTGCTTCGTCGTTGATTCGACTCGTCGGCGCGCTGGTGGAGGTCCCCGAGCTCCAATCCATCGCCTCGGTGTGGATGATGCTCACGCTGGTGCCCATCCTGCTCGTGTGGCTGGCCGTCTCCCAAGCGACCTACTTCATCGCCGACAAGGACATGAGCCTCGGCGACGCCGTCCGCGCGAGCCTCGCAGCGACGCGCGGCAAGCGCGCGGAGATCTTCCTCGCGAGCCTGCTCGGTGGGCTCCTCTTTTTCGCCGGCGCTATGGCGTGCGGGTTCGGGCTGCTCGTCACCGGCCCGGTCTTCATGATGATCTTTCCCGTGATCTACGCGCGGCTCACCGGCCAAGACCCGGCCTACGCGGGCTACGGAGGCGGCCCCGGAGGCTACTCGGGTGGCGGCGGGGCACCGGGGGCGAGTTGGGGAGCGCAATCGCCGTCGCCGTATGGCGGCGGGTACGGCCCGCCGCCAGGTGGGGGCTACGGGGCGCCTCCGGGGTATTGAGCATCGGGGATTGCCCCACCATTGGATACGGATACGTGGCGTCCGATGTCGGTTACGCGGCCTACCGGAGGCAGGTCGACCGGGCCGGCGACGGCTACCTGCTCGCGGAAACGCTCGCACGCCGCCCCAACGACCTCGTGATGGCAGCACGATAGGAAGAAGGAGGCGGCCGAGTGGGCACGAGAGGCGCTGGCCGCGTGTCGGCGCGCGTGTTTGCCGGGCGACTCCCGGGCGCGTAGATTGGGTCGATGGGCGTTCGGAAAGGGTTGCGGGTCGTGTCGGGGATCTCGGTTCTGGTGGCGTTGGGGGGCTGGACGGCGTGCAGCTCGTCCTCGGATCCGACGACGGGCGACGGGGGAGCGGTGGCCGCAGACGGCGCTCCCGTGGCGGTGGGAGACGGCGCCACGTCGAGCGGTGGCGGTGATGGTGGCCCTGGCGGCATTGGCCCACGCGCCTGCACGATCACGCTCAGCGGCGCGTTGACCGGCACCTACGATTGTGGCGCGGCGATCCGCGCCATCACCGAGACCCAGCTCCATGCCACGGTCGGCCGCTCGGCGCAGAACGGGCCCCGCGTGCAAATCAGCTGCGGTGTGGCGAACCCGCCGGCCCCGGGGGTGTACGAGCGCACGGACGCAGGACCCGCGAACCTCGTATGTGGCGCGGGGATAGACGTGTTCCCCGCCGACGGAGGAGACATGCCGCTCGCGCAGTGGGGCTTTTACGGGCCGAACATGGCCGTGCAGATGACGCTCGACACCGTGACCCCGGTGCTGCCCGACGCTGGCATGTACGCCATTACCGGCTCGGCGAAGGGCTCGCTCCCTCCTACCCCTGGCGTGACCGATGGTGGCCCGCTCACTTTCACGGTCACGTTCTGACGCTTCGTGAGGGCGCGTGATGTCGGGTGACGGCCCCAGCGCGTCGAGGCGGATGCGAACGAGAGGAGACAGCCGTGATTCGGGCTCTCTCGTCTGCGTCGTATCGGTCCTGGAGCTCGTCCGTGCCCGCTTCACCTACGCGCCGACGGCGCTCGCCTCGCCAAGGTGCTCTCGATGACGGGCGTCGCCCCAACGCTCGTGTGCTCGGACGCGGGCGACGGAGGAGGTCGGGGCTTCTCGGGTGGGCGTCGGTGGGGCGGGTTGGGGAGCGCAAACTCCGTCCCCGGCCCGCAGCAATACGGGCTACGGCGCGCCTCCGGGGTATCGAGCGACCAGCTCCGACCTGCCCGGATCACTCCGTCACGTAGCAGCGCCCGAGGCGCACCCGCGCGTCGCTCTCGCTCCAGTCGTCCACGGTGCCCACCACGGTTGCATGCTGGCCATCGCGGTAGAGATGAGCTTCCTCGCCGGCCGCCGTGCACTCGATGCCGGCGGCGAGGCAGAGCGACCTATCACACCCGAAGGTTCAAGGGCGACGTCGTAATGCCTGGATCCGCGCCGTCGACGTCTTCCGCCGGGCCATTCCCATGGCAAAGCTCTCCGAGGAGGACGAGACCGACATCCTCGCTAGCCTCATCAAGGCCGAAGAGCGCGGGAAGAACCGCGGCGGCGGAGACGGCGACGAGAGCGGGAACGACGCCGCGCCCACTGGTGGCGGCGAGGGCTGAGAACGCCGCTCGCGGTAACGCGGAAATGCGTGGGGCGCGTCGCGAGGCGCGCTCCGCGGTGCCGGGCTCAGGCGGGCGGGGGTGCCAGACTGCTTCGCGCAGTGTCGGTCGGTTCCCCTGCCCGCGGCGTCCGCCGAGCCTCCGGCCCCCTCGCCGTCCCAGCTTGCTAGAGCGCCAATCCGCTTAGTTCGGTCGGCTTTCCGCCGATTTGCGTCGCCGTGCTTCGTTGCTCCTCCTCGCCTAGCAGCAGTAGGACTCGTCGTCGCGCCTCGCACGGCTCGCAACTTGGCGAAAATCCTCGGTCACTGAGGCGGTTCGGCGCTCTAGCAGCCCTTACGCGCCGCAGTTCTCGTCACTTCCGCGAGCCACGATGCCCACCAGGTGGGGATTGCGCCGTGGCTGGTCGCCCGGTCTGCGACCTCACGAACGGCCTCCGGTTCCAGCGCTCGTTTCTCGTGCAGAAGCCGAATGAAAACCGGCACTCGCATGACGCGCTCTCCAGAGTTGAACAGCTCATTTAGAGCCCAAAGGACTGCGACCTTGTCGCCCGTGACGAAGACGAGACCGCTGTCGCTGGCCGCAGCGGCGACGGACGCTGCCTCGCCCTGGTCCTTGTCCGTCAGCGTTTTCAGCGGAGCGAGTAGCGCCTGCATGAGCGTGGCGGCCGGCGACCCAGGGAGGATCTCGACCGTGCGGATTCGCGAGCCTTCCAGGATCTTCGCAGCCTGTCTCTTCTTGCCTACGACGTCGCCGGAGTCGTCCCGCCTGGGAACGGTGACTTCGTCCAACACCTTTTCTGCGACCGCGAAGTCGACTCGCGCTGCCGCCTCCACGAGCGCGGGCAACACTTCCGCCCGCTGAAAGTCGAGGAGCACATTGGCATCGAGCAGGAAGGTCACGTGCTCTCGGTCTCCCACGGGAGCGGTTCGCCGGCCGCAAGCTCGAGGAGGGCGCGTGCTGAGCCATCCGTGACGAGCCCCTCGTTGTGGGCCGTGCGGGTGCGCGCGACGAGCACCGATCGCCAGGGATCAACGCCATCCCCAGTGCCGAACGAGCCCGGAGTGGTGATCTCGCGCGCTCTTGCTCTCGCCAAGAGCTCCTCGCGAAAGTCCTGAATCTGCGCGACGTAGCGGTAGTTGTACAAGTGATTGACGGCGAGCTCCGCGGGCGTCCGGAAGTAGGTGCGGACCTCGTCCACCATCTTGTCGGCGGTCCCCAGAATGGCCACCTGTCGCTCTTCGTCGCCGAACAGCTCTCGCAGGCCATGGAGCGGGATGAGAAGCTCGGCTGCAAAGGCGCCGGCACGCTGCTCGATAGGTGACTTGTCCTGTCCCGCGCGAGGCGGATCGTCGAGGATGACGTCGAACGCACCGTCTCTCGGCTCGTCGAGGAGAACGTGACAGAGCTCGTGGCACATGCTCACGCGGTCCACCAGCCACGCCTGGTTGGTTCCCTGGGCCGGGCCACCGCGAACGTTCGTGTTCAGCACGACGGCCCCGGACCGACTCGCCGAAGAACGCACGGCGGCAGCCATCAATCCGGTCGTTGCGAGGGGCACGGCGAGGACCGGAACGTGGAACGTCTCCGCGAGAATTCTCGGAAGGTCGTCGAGTGGCTTGGCTACGTTTCTGAGAGCTGCGCGGACTCGTCTCGCCCAGTGGTACCCGTCCTGGGCGGGCTCGGCCCCTGGCGCCCGCGGTTCGAACATGGTCGGGCTCTGGCCGAGAATCGCGGAAACCTGGCGGAGCGCCGTGGCGCGTTCGAGCGCATGCCGCAGCACGGTCAAATCTTGGAATTGGAAGTCACCACGCGCAGCGTGGCGCGGCAGCACCACCAGCGAACGTTCCACGCCCCTGCCCGCGTAGAGGGCGAACGCGTCGAGGCCGAGCGTCGAGGCGATTCGATCGAGCTTTGCGGTGGACGGAAGTGCATCGCCGCTCTCGATCGAGCGAAGGAACACCGGGTCCAGCGAAGTGCTTTCCGCGAGCTGCTCCAGGGAGACGCCGGCTCGCTCTCGAGCTGCCGCTACGGCCTGTCCGATCTCACGCGCGAGCATCTGAAGACTCTATCATGGCCGTCCCACCTCGGACAGGAGAGCGCGTAGGAAGGGAAGGCGAACATCAATGACCCCCAAACGCGGCTCGAGGGCGCAGGAACCGCAGCAACCAGTATGGGCTCGCGCACATCCACGCCGCCGAGCTCGCGCGTCACGACAAGGAAGCCGCCCGACCTCAAAACGTCTGCGTGGCAAACGCGAACAACAGCGCCTTGGGGCTCGCGCCTTCGGGGTCGATCACGATCGCTCCGTCTTTGACGCCATCATTGCGATGCACGAGGTGGCTCGACGAGCCGCCCGAGGTGTCCGAGTAGACCGAGACCTTCGCGCCGAGCGGGATCACGTCCGCGATTTTGTCGGACAAGACCGTGAGCTCGTAGGGTGTAAAGTCGTCGATCTTCACCCCGAGATCGGCCACGTAGTCGAGCTTCACGCCGGTGTTCCAGCCCTCGGTGAAGGCGGGCGCCGGGAGCTTCATGGTCTTCTCGAGGTAGCGCACGCGGATGTCCGCGCCGGGGCGATCGGACTGCACGTTCACCACCACGCGGTAGACCTCGCCCTTCATCTTCACTTGCACGATCACGTGGTCGTTGTTCGGGAGCGGGCACTGCGTGTCCGAGGGTTTCACGATGGCCGTGACCACGCCGTCGAGTCGACCGAAGCCGGCCGTGAGCCCTTTGCCGAAGGTGGAAGCACACGCCGCGGCTTTGTCCACCTTGGCGGCGTCCACCGTGGAGGTATCGGCGACGGCCGCGTCCGGGGTCTCTCCGCCATCGTCTTCGACCACCGGCTCGACCGGCGCTTGCGCGTCCGTAGGCTGGGACTTGGTGGTGCCCGAGCAGGCGACGAGCGCCAGGGCGGACGAAAGCACGATCGACGAGCCCAGGATCACCATGCGTCGCATGGGCGGAAGGGCTAGCACCGGGTCGGCTTATCCGCCATCCTCCGCGCGTGCCCCCGCGCCCCAAGAAAGCCCCGCCCGCGCGTAAGGCAACCGAACCCCAAGGCGATCCTCTCGCGCCCTTCTCGCCGGCCACACGCGCTTGGTTCGAAGGCACGCTCGGCAAGCCGACGGCCGCACAAGCGATGGCGTGGGCGAGCATCTCGCAAGGGCGCTCCACCCTGCTCTCCGCGCCTACCGGCTCGGGCAAGACGCTCGCGGCGTTTTTGTGGGCGATCGATCGCCTCACCTTCGCCGAAGAGCCCATCGCTCCCGTGCTTCCACCTGCGGCGCGCGGAAAGAAGCGCGCGGCGAAGAGCGCGGGAGCGCCGCCCACGAGCTGCCGCGTGCTCTATGTCTCGCCTCTCAAAGCTCTCGCGGTCGACGTGGAGCGAAACCTGCGCGCGCCCATCGCCGGCATCGCGCAGACCGCCAGCGCCGAAGGCCTGCGCGGACGAAACGTTCGCGTAGGCGTGCGCACGGGCGATACGTCGACCAAAGAACGCGAGCTCTTGAAGCGCTCGCCTCCGGACATCTTGGTCACCACGCCCGAGTCGCTCTACTTGATGCTCACCGGGAGCGCGCGACGAGGCCTCGCCAGCATCGACACGGTCATCGTCGACGAGATCCACCAGCTGGCCGGCGAGAAGCGCGGGTCGCATTTTTTCCTGAGCCTCGAGCGTCTCGAAGCACTTCGAGCAGCGAGCCGTCCGGACGCTCCGAACCTGCTCCGCATCGGTCTTTCGGCCACGCAAAAGCCGCTGGAAGCGATCGCGCGCCTGCTCGGAGGTCACGATGCACGCGGCCCTCGTGAGGTCGTGATCGCCGAAGCGCCACGCGAGAAGGTCTTCCGCGTGACCGTGACCGTGCCGGAGGGAGCCTTCGATGGTCAGGCCGCCGAGGGCGAAGAACGAAGACCGGAGAGCTCCGCGTGGCCGAAGCTCCACGAGCGTCTGCTCGAGGCCATCTACGCGAAGCGCTCGACCATGATCTTCGTGAACAGTCGCCGCTTGGCCGAGCGACTGGCCGCGGCGCTCAACGATCTGGCCGCCGAGCTCGCGGGAGAGAACCCCGAGACGTATCCGCCGCTCGCGCTCGCGCACCACGGCTCGCTCGCACGCGCCGCCCGCGAAGAGATCGAAGAGAAGCTCAAACGAGGAGAGCTGCGCGCCATCGTGGCCACCTCGTCGCTCGAGCTCGGCATCGACATGGGCGCGGTCGATCAGGTCGTGCAAGTGGAGAGCCCGCCCTCCATCGCGGCCGGAATTCAGCGCATCGGACGCGCCGGTCACCAAGTGGGCGCCGTCAGCGAAGGGCTCGTGCTGCCCAAGCACAAGGCCGATCTCTTGGCCGCCACGGCTGCCAAACGCGCCATCGAGACGGGCGACATCGAGCCCACGCGCGTTCCCAAGAATCCGCTCGACGTGCTCGCGCAACAGGTCGTGGCCATCGTGGCCACGGGCATCTCGATCGAAGACGCCGAAGAGCCGCCGCCCATCCCGGCCGACACGGTCTTCGCGCTGGTGCGGGGAGCCGAGAGCTTCGCGGCGCTTCCGAGGAGCGCGTTCGACGGTGTGCTCGACATGCTCTCCGGGCGTTACCCGTCGACCGACTTTTCGGAGCTGCGCCCGAGGCTCTCGTGGGACCGGCGTTCGGGGCTGCTCACGGCGCGCCCGTTCGCGCGAAGGCTCGCGGTCCTCAACGCGGGCACCATCCCCGAACGAGGACTTTACGGCGTATTTCTCGAAGGATCGGCCGATACGGAGAAGAAACGAAGCCTGCGCGTGGGCGAGCTCGACGAAGAGATGGTCTTCGAGCTGCGCGAGGGCGACACGTTCTTCCTCGGAGCTTCGGCCTGGAAGGTGGTCGACATCACCCGCGACCAGGTCATCGTGAACCCCGCCGACGGCGCACGCGGGCGTCCGCCGTTCTGGCACGGCGATCGTCTCGGACGCGCCAAGTCGTTCGGCACGCGTATCGGCGAGCTCTCACGGGCCATCGCGAGCCGTGACGAAGCCGAGGCGCGCAAGTACCTCGAAGACGACGTGGGACTCGATCCCTCGTCGGCCGAGCTGCTCGCCGGCTACGTGCACGAAGGCATGGCCGCCCTGGGCGACTCGCCCTCGGACAAGACCATCGTGATCGAGCGCTTCCAGGACGAGCTCGGCGATCACCGCGTGTGCATCTTGTCGCCCTTCGGTGCGCGCGTGCACGCGCCGTGGGCCGTGGCCATTCGCGCGACGCTCTCCGGGTTCCGCGACGGCGACATCGAGGCCGTGTACTCCGACGACGGCATCACGCTGCGTGTGCCCGAAGGAGACGGACCGCCTCCACTCGAGGCGCTGGCGCTCGATCCCGACACGGTGAACGAAATCGTGACCGCCGAGGTGGGCCACACGGCGCTCTTCGCCGCGCGCTTCCGTGAGGCCGCCGGACGCGCGCTCTTGCTCCCCAAGCGCACGCCGGGCAAACGCACGCCGCTGTGGGCGCTTCGAAAAAAGTCGAGCGATCTGCTCGCCGTGGCTTCGCGCTACCCGGACTTTCCGCTCATGCTCGAAGTGCACCGCGAGTGCCTGCAAGACGCGTTCGACATGGTGGGCCTCACCGAGCTGCTCGAAGAGATCCGCGCGCGCAAGGTGCGGGTTCGCGTGGTGGACACCAAGACGCCCTCGGCGTTCTCCAAGAGCCTGCTCTTCTCGTTCGTGGCGAATTTTTTGTACGACGGCGACGCGCCACTCGCCGAGCGTCGTGCCCAGGCGCTCTTGGTCGATCCGGAAGAGCTGCGCGCCCTGCTCGGAGAGGCCGAGCTGCGCAAGCTGCTCGATCCGGACATCGCGCGCACGCTCGAAGACGAGCTCTTGCGGCTCAAGTACCCGCTCACCACACGAGACGGGCTCCACGATCTTTTGCTGCTGCTCGGCGACCTCTCGCTCGCCGAGGTCACGGCTCGTTTCGCCGAGCCCGACCAAGCGGGCGCGGCCGAACGTGCCATCGCCGAGCTCGTGGAAGAGCGACGCATCGCCAAGGTGCGCATCGCGCGGGAGACGCGCCTCGTGGCCGCCGAAGACGCCGCACGCTACCGAGACGCGCTCGGTGTGGTGCTGCCACCGGGGCTCCCGCAAGCGCTTCTCGGTCCGACGGTCGACGCGAAAAGGGGCATTTTTTCCCGATTCGCACGCACGCATGCCCCCTTCTCCAGCGGCGTGCTCGCGGCGCGCTACGGGCTCTCGGTGACCTCGGCCGAAGAGACGCTCGACGCGCTCGTGCTCGAGGGTCGCTTGGCCAAGGGCGCGTTTTTGCCCGTCCGGGACGGCACGAGTGAGTACGCCGATCGGGAAGTGCTCCGCGCGCTGCGACGGCGCAACGTGTTCGCGCTCCGGAAAGAAATCGAGCCGGTCACCGCGGCGGCCTACGCGCGCTTCGCCCTCGCCTGGCACGGGGTCTTGCCGCTCGAAGAGCCGGACGAGCACGAGGGCGAGCCTCGTGAAAAGAAGCCCCCGAAGCGCGCCGACGCCGATCGCCTGCTCGAGGCCATCGCGCGTCTCGAGGGGTATCCGCTCCCGTTCACGTCGCTCGAGCGCGACATCCTGCCGGTACGCGTGCCGGGCTTTCGCCCGTGGGACCTCGACGCGCTCATGGCGCAAGGCGAGATCGTGTGGCGCGGAGTGGAAGCGCTGGGCCCCTCCGACGGACGCATCGCGCTCTACCTGCCCGAGGGGGATGCGCTGATCGCACGCGCGCCGGAGGCTTCGGTACGTGAGGCGCTCTCGCCGCTCGCGCTACGCGTGCTCGAGCACCTGGAGACGCGTGGAGCCTCGTTTTTCCAGGAGATCACGCGATCGCTCGGGGGCTTCCCCAACGACCTCGCCGAAGCTTTGCACGAGCTCGTGTGGGCCGGGTTCGTGACCAACGACACCCTCGAGCCGCTTCGCTCGGCCTTCGCTTCGGCCGAGTCGGACAAGAAATCGACGCGCGCGAGGCCTCGCCCGGGACACGCGCGTTCGGCCAGGCGAGCGCTCCTCCCGGGCACCGAAGGACGCTTCTCGGCGCGACGCGATCACGACTCCGGTGCACAAGGCGAGCGCGCCCCCACCGAGACCGAACGACGCACCGCCCTCACCAAGCGCGTGCTCGAGCGACACGGAGTCTTGCTGCGCGAGGCCGTGCTCCATGAGGGAATCGCCGGTGGGTTCTCCGCGCTGTACGACGTGCTCGCCGCGCTCGAGGACCGCGGGCTCGCGCGTCGCGGCTACTTCGTGGAGGGTCGCGGAACGGCGCAATTCGCGGTTCCCGGTGCCGACGATCGCCTGCGTGCCTCACGAGAGAGCACGGGCGAGGCGCTCCATTGGCTGGCCGCCGTCGACCCGGCCAACCCGTACGGCTCGGCCATCGGGTGGCCCGAGACACGCGACTCGGCACGCCCGTCACGCAGCGCCGGCGCTCACGTGGCCTTGGTGGACGGCGCGCTCGCCGCCTGGATTTCCAAGAGCTTCGACGTGGCGGTCACCTTCCCGGGCTCGTACGCCCAAGACCCGAGGCTCGCCGCAGAAGCCTGCGCCAAAGCCCTCGCACGAGTGGTCGCGAGCAGCGCAGGACCACGCGGAATCGGGCTCCGCACGGTGGACGGCATGCCCGCGAACGAGCACCCCGAGCGCGGCGCGTTCGAGCGTCACGGCTTTGCCTTGCGCCGCGACTTGCTCTCCATCGTGCGCAAAGCGCCCCGAGACGATCGCCACGCTCGTCAGCTTCCCGCTCATGGCTGGGTGACCGACCACTCCCCCGAGGACCCGTGAGCGCCCATCCGAAGAGCGACGCGTTCGTGCGTGAGATGATCGAGGAGTTTCCCTCGTTCCGCATCGTGAAAAAACGTGGCGATCGGCTCCAACATGCCATCGACCGTTTCCTCCGCATCGTCACCTTCGGAGGGATGAAGACCTACCTCACGCGCTACCACACGGTGCTCTTCGGCGCGCTCTGGGTGCCGGACACTTGGCCCGAGATGAACGATCTCGATCGCTACGTGCTGCTCCGTCACGAGCGGGTGCACCTTCGCCAGCGAAAGCGCATGGGCGATGTCGTGATGGCCTTCGTTTACTTGGTTCCGTTCTTTCCGCTCGGCCTGGCCTACGGTCGCGCGCGCATCGAGTGGGAGGCCTACGAAGAGACGCTCCTGGCCACCGCCGAGGTCTACGGCTTGCCCGCAGCCTATGCGCTGAAGAGCTTTCTTTTCGCGCGGTTCCGCGGCCCCGATTACGGCTTCATGTGGCCGTTCGAGGGAAGTCTCGAGCGTTGGTTTTCGGCCAGCATGAAGAAGGTCGAAGCGGCCATCGCCGAGGGGTCTCCGCGCGCCGAGCCTTGATCGCGTGCCATCGTCGAGGCTGCCTTGTGCGGAGACCTTCCGCGCCTCACACTGAAGAGTAGTCCGTGGAAAGGAGGGAGCAGTTGGTCCTCCGCACTACTGGTTCGTTCAAGGTCCTCGTTCTCGTCGCGACGCTCGTCGTCGTCGGCATCACGGTTCGAGTCGTGGCGACTCGGGCGCGCGAAATCCCTAGCCTCGAAGGCGAAGCACGCGCGTCGCCCGAGCCCGACCGCACGAGCGACCGTGCACCCGAGCGCGCGACGAGGGGAGCCACCGCGGCACGCCCGGTCTCGCGCTGCCCCGAAGGCATGGTCTTCGTGACCGGCAAGGCCTGCAACGATCCCGAGCAGGTGTGCCTGAAGTGGATGGATCCTCCGCCCTACCAGAACCTGCGCTGCGCCGAATACGCGACCCCCGTTCGCTGCAAAGGCACCACGAAGACGATGGCCTTTTGCATCGATCGCGAAGAGGCCCACGACCCGGCGACCGAGCTGCCCACGGTGGACGTTTCGTTCGTAGAATCCAAAGCTTCGTGCGCCTCGCGAGGCGCGCACCTCTGCAAAGAAGACGAGTGGGTCTTCGCGTGCGAGGGCGAAGCGATGCTCCCCTACCCGCACGGCTACTCGCGCGACGCGAAGGCCTGCAACATCGACCAAACGCACCTCGGCGGACCGAACGGAAAGCTCCGCGATCTGCGCGCGAAAGTGAGCGACTACCCGCGCTGCACGAGCCCTTTCGGAGTGCACCACATGACCGGCAACGTGGACGAGTGGGTCGACCGTGAGGTGGGCTCGCACGCCTCCGTGCTGCACGGAGGATGGTGGCTCCCGGGTCGAAATCGCTGCCGCGCGACCACCGCCGAACACGGGCCGGAGTACTCGGGCAAGCAGGTCGGGTATCGCTGCTGCGCCACGCCGAAGACTCCGTGAACCGCCTGCGTTCGAGCGAGTAGCTCGTAGCTTCGGCGAGCCCGCCATCGCCGACGTGTCTTCCCATGCGAGAAGAACCGGTCTATCGCGCGGGCCATGTACCGTGCGCTCGTACCTAGGCACGTCGGCCGAGGCTCAAAACTCGGATATCTCGCGTTCGCGCTCACGTTCACGCCGATCGCGGTGAGCGCGTGCGGAGGGGACGAGCTCGGCCCCAGGGCCTCCAGCGTCGTCGGTCGCGCGGAAACACTGGGGGCGGTCGAACGCAGCGAGCCCACGCAGGCCGCCGCGCCCGACATGTCCCGAGAGACGGTCGACCGCACGGACTGCCCGGAGGGCATGCTGCTCGTGGAGGGCGACTACTGCCCCGAGGTGGAGCAGGTGTGCGAAAAGTGGCTCGATCCGCCCGGCACCAAGTACGCGCAGTTCCGCTGCGCCAAGTATCGAAAGCCTGCACTCTGCAAGGGTGAGCGACACCACGTGCGCTACTGCATCGACCGCACCGAGCGGCGCGAAGAGAAGAGCGAGCTGCCGAAGAGCTTCGTCTCGTTCGACTCGGCCAAGAAGCTCTGCGCGGCGAGCGGCGCGCGCGTGTGCACCGAGAGTGAGTGGCAGTTCGCCTGCGAGGGCGAAGAGCTGCGGCCCTACCCGTACGGCTTCGAGCGTGACTCGAGCGCTTGCAACGTGGACCACACCGAGAAGCTCATGACCCACGGGAGGCTCGCCGACCATCGACGACCGGTGGCCGAAAACCCGCGCTGCCGAAGCCCGTTCGGCGTGATGGACATGGCCGGCAACCTGGAAGAATGGGTCGCCGCCGACGGCTCCAAGTTCGGCTGGAAACAAGTGCTGAAAGGCTCGTACTGGATCCCGAGCCGCCACGCGTGTCGGCAGTTTCAAGTGGGGCACGGGCCCGAGTACGGAGGCACCGAGACCGGCACGCGCTGTTGCAAGGAGGCGAGCGCGATTCGTTGACGCGCAGGAGGCCAACGACGGCGGCGATTTTCGTCCGGCGTGATACCCTTCGGGCATGTGGGCGCGTGGAGCAGCGATAAGGCCGGTTCCTGCTTTCGCGGTGGTGAGCCGCTCGATCTTGTCCGAGGTCGAGCGCGCCCTCGGCGAAGAAGGCGCTGAAGCCGATCGTGAGCTCGAGCAGTGGTTTCTGCGCTTCGAGAAGACCCAGCCCGAGGTGGCCAGCCACGTGAACGGCATCTTGTCGCGTCCGCTCGACGAGACCGCGCTCGCGCTCGGCTATTTCCTGAGCGTGGCCGTGTGGCTCGCCTTCGACAAGGCCTTCCGCGGTCGTTTGACCCAAGTCACCGAAGACGAGCTCGCCGCGGCCGATGCCGCCATTACGCTCGAAGAAGAGCTACGCGCGAAACACGCCGACGAGCCGCTCGAGCTCGACGACGTCATGGCCATCGAACAACCGGCCATCGTGGGCTTTTTGCACGAGCACGTGGATGCCGCCCTGGACGCGCGCGAAACGGGCAACGACGTGGACGTGGACGACGTGCACTTGGTCTACCGCGCCGTCCTGCTCGAGACCTTGGCGCTGTCGCACGCCGTACGCAGCCCGGACGGCACCAAGGCCCGCGAAGAGATGCTCGCCTGACCGATTGAGCGGCGCGCCCACACGCGTGCTCCTCTTGCGAAGGGCCCACGCGCGGGCGCGCGAGGTTCAGCCCTCGTCTTCGTCTACGGCGGAGAACGGCTCGGTCTCGGCGAAGTCCACGAAGTCTTCCGGCGTCGCGGTCTCGGCGTCGAGCGTGGACAGATCGGCGAGGCGCTTGGCTAGCACCTTCGTGTCTTGACGCTTGAGCCACTCCAAGATGGCTTCGCCCTCGGTCCGCTCGGCCTCGTAGTAGCCGACCAGTCGCTCCACGGTGGCGGGCACGCGGCGCGCGGGGATCTTGGTGACGAACCGCCCGAAGGCCGCTTTTTCGCCGCGCGGATCGCCGCCGACGTAGAGGAAGTAGTGAGGCGCGGCCCGACCGTCGACCTTACGCAGGCCGCCCTGGAAGCCGAGCCCCGCGACATGGTGCAGGCCGCACCCGTTGGGGCAGCCGCTGGTCTTCACCACGAGGCCCTTCGTTCGGGCGACCAGATCGGTTCGCGCGGCGTGGGCACGGAGGGCCTCGGACAGCCCTCGTGATTGCGTGACGGCGAGCTTGCACGTCTCGGCGCCGGGGCAGCTCGAGGGATCGGCGATGGTGTCCGGGTCTGCGGTGACCAAACCGATCCGCGAGAGACCCGTGTAAAGCGCATCGAGATCCCGCCCGGCCACCCAGTGGAACACGATGTTCTGCGCGTGCGTGGTGCGCAAGGTGCCGTCGGAGTACGCACGCGAGAGCAGCGCGAGCGCACGTGAGCGGCCCGAGCTCACGTCGCCGAGCGGCAGCGTGACCGTGACCCGGAAGTATCCGCTCTGCTTTTGCGGGCGCACGTTGCTCGCGAAGAAGCGCACGCGTTCGGCGCGGGAGTCGGCGTACACGGGCAGCGCGACCGGCACGATGCCCGGACCTCGAGGCGAGTCGGTGGTGACCAGCGCGTCGAGCTGTTCGAGCGCGACAGGAACGGCCTTATGCGGCGCGGGCTTGGCGCGACTCGGAGGAGACTCGGGCTCGAACGGGAGCTCGGCCCTTTTGGCTTCTCGTGCACGTGCGAGCTCTTCGTGAACCTTGGCCGAAAACGCCTCGAAGCCGAGCGCCTTCACCAAGAACTTCATGCGGTTTTTCTTGCGGTTCTTTCGATCGCCGTGATCGTGGAACACCTGCAAGACCGCCTCTGCGACCCGGAGCAGATCGCTTGCGGGAACGAACGCGAAGAGCTCGTGACCGCTCTGGCAGTACGTGGCCGTGCCTCCTGCGACCGTGATGCGAAACCCACGGCGTCCCTCGGCATCGAGCCGCGCGAAGTAACCGATGTCGTTCACCAGCGCGAAGGCATGATCTTCCCCGCCTCCGGAGAAGGCGACCTTGAACTTTCGCGGCAAGGACGCGCTCAGCGGATGACGAAGAAAGTGCCGCGTGAACGCCTCCGAGTAGGGCACCACGTCGAACACTTCGTCGTGCGCAACCCCGGCGTCGGCGCTGGTGGTCACGTTGCGGACCGAGTTTCCGCACGCCTCGCGGGTGGTGATCCCGGCCTTCGCGAGGTCGGCCATGGCGGCCACCACGCGGTCCTCGGGGAGGAAGTGGAACTGCACGTTCTGCCGCGTGGTGACGTGCAAGAAGCCTCGCGCGTAGCGATCGGCGACCTCGGCCAACACCTCGAGCTGCTCGGCGCTCAGGATTCCTTGCGGGAGCTTGGCGCGCAGCATGGTGGGCCCTTGCCCCTGACGCTGACCGTAGTTGCCGTGCAACAGCCGGAAGAGGCGCCACTCTTCCGAGTCGATCTCGCCGCGCTCGAAGCGCTCGAGCGTGTCCACGAAGCGCGTGACGTCGCCCTCGCTGGAGAAAAAGAACTGGGCCTTGCCGTCGATGCTCACGTTCGCGGTCACGCTGCTCCTCCGTTTCGGATTCGGATTCGGGTTCGAGCGACCTTCGCGTGGTCGCGGTCTTCTCGAGCTTGGTTCGTGTGATCGAGCACGCCGCTCTCGCGCAGCTCTCCCAGGCGGGTCACGTCCCCCATCACGAGCACGCCCGGCAAATCGCGGTCTTCCGGATCGAGCTCGAGCTCGCCGAGGCCAGCGAGCGTGGTGCGGTAGATGCGCTCGCGGAGCGTGCTGGCCGCGAGCACGATCGCGACGCCGAGCGTGTCCGGGTGCCCGAGGCTCCGGAAGGTGCGCGAGATGCGGGCACGTGCTGCCATGCCCATGAGCACGACCCATGTGGTCGGCTCGCCCACGAGCTTCTCCGCGAGGCTCCACATGGGCGCCTCGGGGACCGCCGAGACCACGACCACGCTGCGCGAGACTTCACGATGGGTCACGGGAATGCCCGCGACGAGCGGAGCCGCGAAGGCGCTCGTGACGCCGGGGACCACGTCCACTTCGATACCTGCATCTTGCACGTACGCGACCTCTTCGCCGCCTCGCCCGAAGACGAACGGATCGCCGGCCTTGAGGCGGACAACGTGGAGCCCACGGCGCGCGAAGCGGACCAGGAGCTTCGAGATGGTCTCCTGGGAGAGCGAGGGCTTTCCTCTGCGTTTTCCCACGTAGAAGCGCTTCGCCCGCGGGCATAACTCGAGGACCCGCGCGTCGCACAGGGCGTCGAAGAGGACCACGTCGGCCGCGCCGAGCGCACGTGCCGCGCGCACCGTGAGCAGATCCGGATCGCCCGGGCCCGCACCGACCAGGGTCACGCGACCACGTCCGCTCGAGACGTTCAAGGGCGAGCTCACGATGCGGTCTCCGCGCTCGCGTTCGCGCGCGACGCTTCGCGCAGGCGCGCCCGTCGGTCGACGAGGGCCGCGAGCACGGCGTCTCGGCGCTCCGCGAAGGAGAGCCCGAGCGCCGCGAGGCGAGGTCGAAGGGCGTGGGCCACGTCGACCCAAGCCCCGAGGTCTTCGGGGAGCAGCTCGTCGAAGGCTTCACGCAAGAGCCCCGCCAAGGCCGGTGCTTTGCCGCTCGTGCCGACCAGCACGGTCACGTCGCCGCGTACGATCTGCGCGCCACCGGCCGCGCTCGCGTGTTTCGGATCGTCGACCGCCAGCACGAAGACCCTGCGCGCTTCGCATGCAGCATGCACGGTTCGGTTCACCTCGGGCGGGGCGGCCGCGAGCACGAACCAGGCACCCGTGACGTCGTCCGGAATGAAGCCGCGACGCACCACCGGGAGCTCGAGCGCGGCGAACTCCGCGGACACCTCGGGCGAGACCACGCGCACGCGCGCCCCCGCGGTGAGCAGCTTGTGGGTCTTCTCGGCCGAGACGGGTCCGGCTCCGACCACGAGCACGTCACGACCGGCGAGGTCGAGGAACACCGGGTAAATCGCGCTCATGCCTTTTTTCCCCGGCCATGGAGACCACACTCCTTCTTCTGGTCGGCCTCCCAGTAGAAGCGTCCCGCGCGCGGGTGCTCGCCCGGGGCGATGGCGCGCGTGCACGGCGCGCAACCGATCGACGGATAGCCGCGATCGATGAGGGGATGAACCGGCACGCCCTCGGCCTTCGCGAAGGCGCGCAGGTCGGAGAAGGTCCAGTCGAAGAGGGGCGAGATTTTGAGCACGCCGGGACGAGCCTCGTCGTGCGCGACGAGCGAGACGTCGGAGCGGGCTTCACTTTGCTCCTTTCGGAGGCCGGTGACCCAGGCGCGCGCACCGGAGAGTGCACGAGAGAGCGGCTCGACCTTGCGCACGTCGCAGCACGCGTAGCGGTCGTCGACCGATTTGTAGAAGGCGTTCGGACCGCGCAACGACACGAGCTTTTGGAGCTCGTCGGCGTTCGGCGCGTAGATGCGAATGGAGATCCGGTACGAATCGCGGAAGTGCTCGACCAGCTCGTACGTCTCGGGATGGAGGCGCCCCGTGTCGAGCAAGAAGACGAACGGCTCTTTGCCGACCAGCTTGCCTGCGCGCGCGGCGAGGTGCACGAGCACCGAATCCTCGAGGCCGAAGCTCGAGGCGAAGCGGAGCTCGTCGCCGTAGAGCTCGAGCAGCCGAGCGATTCGCTCGACGTGACCGAGCGTGCCGAGCTCGCGAGACAGGGTCTCGGCCGGACCGAGATCGAACGACAGCGCCGAGCTCATGCGACCTCCCGGGCGACACCCGCAGCCACCGCGAGGCGCGAGATTTCACTGGTAGGCGGCTCGTGCGGGCTCGCGGCTTCGGCGTCGCCCGCGTCCGGATCGACGATGCCGGGCCGCCACTTGTAGAGCACGACCTGGCCGAGCAAGAGCGCGCGCACCATCATGCCGAAGAGAAAGCCCCACACGAACACGTGGTCGTTGCGGACCAGGGAGTACCCGAGCGCGAGCAGCCGGCCGAACACGTTGAGCGCTGGAAAAAAAGCGCTCATGTCGTGGGCGCGCTTGCGCCGGTAGAGCCTCACGATCTGCGGGAGATACGAGCTCTCCATCGCGACGATGCCAGCGGTTCCCAAGATCCAGAGCACGACCACCTCGCTTTCCATATCCGCCTGAACGGACGATAGATGCTATAGCGGACGACCGTCTGTCATGCTAGAGAATCTTGCGCGCAGGCTCGCGCAGAAGGAATTCCAGGCATGAGCGCACATCTCGACGACTTGGAAGACGAGGCCGTCTTCGTGCTCCGTGAAGTCACGGCCGAGCGAGAGCGGCCGGTGCTTCTGTTCTCCGGAGGGAAGGACTCGGCCATCCTCCTCCATTTGGCCAAGAAGGCCTTCGCACCGGGGAAAATTCCTTTTCCCGTGCTCCACGTGGACACCGGCCACAACTTCCCCGAGGTGGTCGCCTATCGGGATCGATTGGTGGCCGAGCTCGGGCTCACGCTGGTGGTGGCGAGCGTGGAAGCGGCCATCCGCGACGGACGTGCGGTGGAGGAGAGCGGCCCTCGAGCTTCGCGCAATCGCCTGCAGAGCGTGGCGCTGCTCGATGCGATCGCGGAGCACAAGTTCGACGTGGCCTTCGGCGGCGCGCGGCGCGACGAAGACCGCGCGAGGGCGAAAGAGCGCATCGTGAGCGTGCGCGATGCCTTCGGCGGATGGGATCCACAAGCGCAAAGGCCGGAGCTGTTCGGCCTTTTGGGCACGCACGTGCCGAAGGGCGGTCACTTGCGCGCGTTCCCCATCTCGAACTTCACCGAGCTCGACGTGTGGGAGTACGTGGCGCGCGAGGGCATCGCCCTGCCCGACCTGTACTTTTCCCACGAGCGCGAGGTGTTCGAACGGGACGGCATGCTCTACGCGGTCACGCCCTTCGTGCAGCGCACCGCACGCGAGGTGCCGTTCACGGCCACCGTGCGCTTTCGTACCGTCGGCGACGCGACCTGCACCGGGGCCGTGCGCTCGACCGCGCGCACGCTCGACGAGGTGCTCACCGAGGTACGGGAAGCCAAGACCACGGAGCGGGGCGCCACGCGCGCCGACGACCGCGCCACGGAAGCTGCCATGGAAGACCGCAAGCGCGAGGGGTACTTTTGATGAGCTCGACCGACGAAATCACGGCGCGCGCGACGATCGACACGAGTCGCCAGAAGCCGATTTTGCACCTCGCGACGTGCGGCAGCGTGGACGACGGCAAGAGCACGCTCATCGGGCGGCTCTTGGTCGACACGCGAGTGGTGCTCGACGACCAGCTCGCCCACGTGGCCGACGCGAGCAAGCGCCGCGGCCTCGACGCTCCCGACCTCGCGCTCCTCACCGACGGCCTCCGCGCCGAGCGTGAGCAGGGCATCACCATCGACGTCGCGTACCGGACGTTCGCCACCAAAGAGCGCCGCTTCTCGCTCGCGGACTCCCCCGGACACGTGCAGTACACATGCAACATGGCCGTGGCCGCCTCGGGCGCCGACGTGGCCATCGTGCTGCTCGACGCGGAAAAAGGCGTGGTCGCGCAGACACGACGGCACCTGCTCTTGTCCCGTCTGGTCGGCGTTTCGACCTTCGTGGTGGCCGTGAACAAGATGGACGCGGTCGGCTATTCGCAAGCGCGATTCGCGGAGGTCCGCGACCGCGTGGGAGAGACCTTCACCGCGCTCACCTCGCTGCTCCCGGGTCCGGCGCCACGCCTCGAGGTCTTGCCGCTCTCGGCGCTGCGCGGCGACAACGTGGTGACCGCATCGCCCAAGCTCGCCTGGTACGACGGCCACACGCTGCTCGGGCTCTTGGAGCGCTTGCCGGGCGCCGAGAAGGATGCGGGCGGTCCGGCGCGTCTTCCGGTGCAGTGGGTCAGTCGGCCCGCGCTCGCCTCGGGAGACAAGCGCAGCTACGCCGGACGCGTGGCGCGCGGAACCTTCCGCGAAGGCGACGAGGTGGTCGTGCTGCCTTCGGGTAAGACCTCGCGCGTGCACGCGCTACGCTCGCTGCGTCGACCGAACGGAACCTCCCACGTGGTGCACGGAGAGAGCGTGACCCTCGTGCTCGAAGACGAGATCGACGTCGCGCGCGGAGACGTCATCGCGCTACGCACGCGTGCTCCACGCGTGGAGAGCACGGTCTCGGCCGACGTGGTGTGGCTCTCCAAGCGAGCGCTCGGGGAGGGCACTCGTGTGCTGGTCAAACAAGGCACCCGCCTCACCCAAGGCAGGATTTCCGCCATCGAGCACGTCTACGATCTCGATCACGCCGAAACCAGGCCGGCGCCGAGCACGCTCGGTCAGAACGACGTCGCGCGGATCACCTTGGAAACGGCTACGCCGCTCGTGTTCGACCCCTTCGCGGAGAGCCGCGGATTCGGAAGCGTGCTCGTGATCGAGCCCACGTCGGGCGAGCCGCTCGCCGCCGGCGCGCTTCGCTGATCTCGCTTTCGCTCGGCGCGACGAACGAACCTCATGGGACGCGTGTATCGTCGAACGATGCCCGCGTTCCGTGCGTTCCAGGTCCCCGCCCCGCTCGTCCGCGCTCGCGCGAAGACCTCGACGACGAGCGTAGCCCGATGAGCCCCGAGCAAAAGGCCCACGCGAAGCTGCCACTGGCGCTCCTCGGAGGTCTCTCGCTCGTGTGCCTCGCCACGGTGTACGCGCCCGCAGCCGGCCGCAAAAACTGGGCACTCGAGGTGGTGCCCGGGCTGCTCATGGTGGCGTGGATGGTCGCGGTCTACCGCAAGATGCCGCTCTCGCACCTCGTCTACGCGGGCACGCTGATCCACGTGCTCGTGCTCGTGTACGGCGGCTTCTACTCGTACGCGCACACGCCGCTCGGGGACTGGGCGAAGACCGCGTTCGGTCTCTCGCGGAACCACTACGACCGTGTGGGACACTTCGCGCTCGGCTTTTTCCCAGCGATCCTGACGCGCGAGGTCTTGCTACGGAAGACTCCGCTCGTGCGCGGCGGATGGCTTTCGTTCCTCGCCTTTAGCGTGGTGTTCGCCATCGGCGCCTTCTGGGAGCTCGTCGAGTGGTGGACCACGCTCATCGTGGCGGGAGATCTCGGGCAAGCGTTTTTGGGCAGCCAAGGCGACGTGTGGGACGCCCAGTGGGACATGTTTTTCGTGGGCATCGGCGCGCTGGTGGCGCTCGTGTTCTTCTCCAAGCTCCACGATCGTTCGATGGCGCGTGTGCCGTATCCCGGAGCCCCGGCGACGGGTGATGCGAAGGCCGCGGCAGGTTGAGCGAGCGCTTTCGGAGAACGCCGCGTCCGTGGTCAACTGCTCGGCATGAAGACCGAAGCGATGGCGATTCTCGCCACGGGCTCACCCGACGAAATCCGGCGCATGGAGATCGAGCTGCCCGAGCCCGGCCCGCACGAGGTCCGAGTGCGCGTGCGCGCGGTGGCGCTGAACCACCTCGACGTGTGGACGCGCAAGGGCCTGCCGCACCTGAAGTACGTGTTTCCCCATCGCCTCGGCGCGGACGTGGTGGGCGAAGTGGAAGCGCTGGGCCCGGGTGCTCGTGCGCGGATCGGACAGAAGGTCGTGGTCGCACCGGGCATCTCGTGCGGCGTGTGCGAACGCTGCGCGAAGGGCGAGGACAACCTCTGCCGAGCCTATAAAATCCTGGGGGAGAGCACGCAAGGCGCTTACTCGCGCCACATCGTGGTGCCCGACGTGAACCTGCTTCCCTTCCCCGAGCCGCTCTCCTGGGAAGAGGCGGCGGCCGTGCCACTTTGTTACCTCACCGCCTGGCAGATGGTGGTCGAGAAGGCGCGCGTTCGACCCGGTCAAGTGGTGCTCGTGCAGGCGGCCGGTAGCGGCGTATCCAGCGCGGCCATCCAGATCGCCAAGATGCTCGGCGCCGAGGTGATCACCACCACCAGCACACCAGAAAAGGCTGCACGCGCGGTAGCCTTGGGCGCCGATCACGTCATCGACTACACGAAGGACGACTTCGTGGCGCGCACGCGCGAAATCACGAAACGGCGCGGCGCCGACGTGGTCATCGAACACGTGGGCGGCGAGGTCTTCGAGAAAAGCGTGCTCGCCGCGGCTTGGGGCGGACGCGTGGTCACCTGCGGCGCGACCACCGGATTTTTTCCCAAGGTCGATCTGCGCCAGATCTTCTTCCGCCAGGTCGAGGTGCTCGGCTCCACCATGGGCTCGCGAGCCTCGCTGTTCGGCATTCTCGACCTCGTCTCCAAGGGAAAGCTGAGGCCGGTGGTCGATCGCGTGCTTCCCTTGTGGGAGGCGCCTGCGGCCCATCGTGTGCTCGAAGAGCGTCGCGCCTTCGGGAAAGTGGTGCTCTCGGTCGACTGAAAAGAGCGCCCATTTTCCCCCAAAGCGGGCCTTTTCTCGATCGACCGACCACGTCCTCGAGCAGAAGGGGCCAGCGGTCCTTGTTCCCGAGGCGCGTTGTCTGCTAATCGTTCCCCGTCATGCAGCGCGGCACAGCCCTCATCTTCCTCGCCATCTTCACGATCTTGACCGGCGTTCTCGCGCTCATGCTCACCGACATCAAGGCGTGCTGGGCCATCATCGCGCTTGGCGCCGTGATCGGCTCGACCGGCGGCATCTCCATCGCTCAGCGAGCCCGGGGCTGAGCGGATGAGGCCGGGGGTCGGGTACATTCTCGCCGGGATCGCGTTGCTCGGCGCGGGCATCGGCATCACCCTGGCCTCCACCAACACCGTCTGGTACGGCGCCATGGTGGTCGGTGTGTATTACATCGGTCGCGGCGTCTACACGCTGTTGAAGTCGCCGCCTCCGCCCCCTGCGGCGGGCTGAACGCGCGCATCGAGCTCGTCGAAGGCTCGCTCCGCGTAGACGCAGGGCGGCTCTAGCGCACGTGCCTTGCCGAGGCGCGCACGGAACCGGAAAAGCTGCGGCGTTCGGCCTGCCCAATGTCGCGCAAACTCGTTGCTTTGTCGGGAATATCGGACGAGGCCGCGGGTTCGGACAGCGCGGAGCCGCTGGTAGGCCCGCGTTTCGGAGCGTTCGTTCCAGCGGAATGCCGCAAAAACGGACGCGCGAGCACCGAAACACGCCTCTCCCCGCGTTACCCTCGCGCAACCTGTGTTAACGGGCATGGAACGATGGACGTCCGCGTACTGAACGAGCTGGTCGCCAAAGAGAGCGCCTTCGTCGAGAAGCTCACCACCGAGGTCGGCAAAATCATCGTAGGTCAGACCTACATGGTCGAGCGCATCCTCATCGGTCTTCTGACCGGTGGTCACGTGCTGCTCGAAGGTGTCCCCGGTCTCGCCAAGACCCTGACCGTACGCACGCTGTGCGACGTCATCTCGGCGAAATTCGCCCGCATCCAATTCACGCCCGACCTGCTCCCCGCCGACGTCATCGGTACGGTGGTGTACAACCAGCAGAAGGGCGACTTCTCCAGCAAGCTGGGTCCGGTCTTCGCGAACTTGGTCTTGGCGGACGAGATCAACCGCGCGCCGGCCAAGGTGCAGAGCGCGCTGCTCGAGGCGATGCAGGAGCGTCAAGTGACGATCGGCGATCGGAGCTACCCGCTCCCCAAGCCCTTCATCGTCATGGCCACGCAAAACCCCATCGAGCAGGAGGGCACCTATCCCCTCCCCGAAGCGCAGATCGACCGCTTCATGCTCATGGTGAAGGTCGGCTATCCGTCGCGCGACGACGAGCGCAAGATCATGGACCGCATGACCCTGTCCGAGCCGCCGAAGGCCGAGCCGCAGGTCACCACCGAGCAGCTGCTCGATGCACGCAAGGTGGTGCAGCAGGTCTACGTGGACGAGAAGGTCAAAGACTACATCGTGGACGTGGTCTTCGCGACGCGCGAGCCGAAGAAGTACGGCTTGAAAGACCTCGCGCCGCTCATCGACTACGGCGCTTCGCCGCGCGCGTCCATCGCGCTCAACATGGCAGCGCGTGCGCACGCGTTCCTCCGTCACCGCGGTTACGTGACCCCGGAAGACGTGAAGGCGGTCGGACCGGACGTGCTTCGTCACCGCGTGGTGCTCACCTACGAAGCGGACGCCGAAGAGGTCACCGCCGAGCAGGTCGTTCGCCGCGTCTTCGAAGCCGTGGAAGTGCCGTAAATCGGCGGACATCGCGATGATTCCCAAGGAACTGCTCGCCGCGCTACGGACCATCGAGATCCATACGGCGCGGCTCGCCAACGAGCAGCTCTCGGGCACCTACGCCTCGAGCTTCAAAGGACAGGGCCTCGCCTTCCGCGAGGTGCGTCCGTACCAGGAAGGCGACGACGTCCGCACCATCGACTGGAACGTCTCGGCGCGCATGAACGAGGCCTTCGTGAAGGTCTTCGTCGAAGAGCGCGAGATGACCGTGATGATCGCGGTCGACCTCTCGGAGAGCGGACGCTTCGGCACGCGGCGCGCGCAGAAGGCCCACGTCGCCTCCGAAGTGGCGGCGCTGCTCGCCTTCAGCGCCATCCGCAACAACGACCGCGTCGGCCTGCTCGTCGGCACCAATCGCCTCGAGCGCGTGGTGGCTCCCAAGAAGGGCGAAAAGCACGTGATGCGCGTGGTGCGCGAGATCCTGGGGTTCACCCCGACCTTGCACGAGGCCACCGCGAGGGACGAAGCGGGCCGACGCGACGCGAAAGGCGCACCGCGCATCGGCGTGGCCACCGACCTCAAGGGCATGCTCGAGGGGCTCGTCGGCGTGGCGCGGCGACGCAGCATCGCGTTCGTGGTGAGCGACTTCTTGGCCGAAGGCTACGAGCGCGCACTCTCGCTCGCGGCGGCCAAGCACGACGTGGTGCCCATCGTCCTGCGCGACGCGCGCGACGAAGAGCTCCCGGACGTGGGGCTCGCCACGTTTCAAGACCTGGAGTCGGGCGAAGAGATCCTGGTCGACACGAGCTCTCCCGAGGTGCGTGCCTACTACAGAAGCTCCATGCAGAAGATCCGCGCGGCCCGCATCGCGCTCTTCCGCAAGCGAGGGCTCGACTCGGTCGAGATCGACACGGGAAGCTCGTTCGTTCGCCCGCTGCGTGATTTGTTCGCGCGGCGCGCCCGGAGGATGAGCCGATGAGGCGTACACTCGCGCGCGCTTCGGCGGCCCTCGCGCTCGGAGCGTCGTCGACCTTGTGGCTCGGCACGGGGCTCGCCGTCGCGCAGTCGAGCGACGCGGGCACTACGTCCGTACAGGCGCCCGCACCGGACGATGCGAGCGCCCCGGACTCGGTCCATGGATGTGTGGAGTCGCTCGCCAAGGGCGCGGGACGTCCCGTGATGAGCGAAGATCTGCCGCGACACGGAACGTCCGGCTGGGCAGCCACGCTGACGCTCACCATCCGTCACGGTCGCGGCGAGCACGTGCTCCCGAATGGCCTCGAGCTCCAGCGCGCGAGCGACGCCGAAAAAGAGCTCAAAGCTGCCGGATTCGCCTTTCCGGAACAGGACGGCGGGACGGCCGCGGCCAAGGTCACCGTGCTCCCGGAAGATCCGGCGCGCAAAGAGATCGTGACCACCGTGCTCGAGATCCCGTTCGTGCTCCTGCCCGAGAAGCCCGGTCGAAACACGCTCGTGCTGCCGCGTTTGCCGGTGGCGGTGGCGCGCGCCAACGGTGACATCTCCACCGTGTGCACGCATCCCCACACCATCGCGGTCGAAGACCCGATCGCGGACACTCCGAACGCGCAGCCGAAGCCGAACCCGCCGCCGCGCCCCCAGCGCGAAGAGTGGAAAGAAGCGAAGCTTGCCGCCATGTTCGTGGGCGCCGGCCTCGTGCTCGGGCTCGTCGGCGCCTACGCCTACCGCCGCTGGAAAAACCGTCCGCGACCCGTGCCGCCTCCGCCTCCGCCGCGTCCTCCGTGGGAAGTCGCGCTCGAGCGCCTCTACGACGTGCGGCACGCAGGTCTGCTCGAGACCGAGCGCCAAGCCGAGTTCTGCGACCGCGTAAGCGACGCCCTTCGCGAGTACCTCGGCGTGAAGCTCGGCTTCGACGGCCTCGAGAGCACGACCGACGAGATCGCGGCGCAGCTCGCCAAAGGCACCCTCGGCGAATCGGAGAGCGCACGTGTGCTCGCGGTGCTGCGCGAGTGCGACCTCGTGAAGTTCGCCAAGTTCACGCCCCAAGCTTCAGCTTGCGTGGCCATGCTGGACTCCGCCGAAGAGCACGTACGTCGCACCATGCCGCGGAAGCAGGACCCGGCATCGCGGGATCGAAAGCCGGTCGAAACGCGTCCCGAGCTGCAGGACGAGGCGGGCGAAGGCGAAGGCGAAGGCGACGCGAGCGAAGGCGAGCCATCCGACGTGCCGGCGACGGAGAAATCGACGTCCCCCACCCTGCCTGCGACGATTCCCGAGGCACGAGGTAAAGGCACGGGAAGCGCGCGCGCCGACGGCGAGACCGATCGCGACGAAGACGGCGACGACGATACGAACGAGGAGCCTCCGCGATGAGCCGAGGAATTCGTTTGCTGCTGGTCGCGCTCGGCGTGGTCCTCACCACCGCGCTCGGCTTGGTGTACCCGGTCGTCTCGCTCTTCCGCGCGGCCGCGGCGCAGAAAGAGCTGCCCACGGTGGTCTGGGAAAACCCTTGGTTTTTCCTGTTCGCCTTGCCTGTGCCGGTCATCGTGTACTTTGCGACCGTCGGCGCCGATCGCCGCGTGCCCACCTTGGCGCTGCCGACGGTGGCGCCGCTGGTAGCGGGCCCGAGGGGTATTCGCGCGCACTTTCGCGACGTGCCCGGCGTGCTGCGCGGAGCAGCCATTCTGCTCGGGGTGCTCGCCCTCGCGAGGCCGCAGAACATGCTTCGCGGCGAGACCTCGGAGGATAGCGGGATCGACATCGTGCTCGTGCTCGACCTGTCCGGCTCGATGCGCGCGCTCATGGACCAGGGCGACACCGGCAACGTCCCCGACACCCCGACCGACAAGCCCGGCCCGAAGCGCCTCACCCGCCTCGAGACGGCCAAAGACGTCATCTTGGACTTCGTCTCGCGCCGAAAGAACGACCGCATCGGCGTGGTCGTCTTCGGTCGGAGCGCGTTCATCCTGTCGCCGCCCACGCTCGACAAGTCCCTGCTCTCGGGGCTCGTGTCGAAGATGGAGCTCGACCTCATCGACGGCAACGGCACGGCCATCGGCGATGCCGTGGGCACGGCCGTCGCGAGGCTGCGTCGGAGCACGGCGCGCTCGAAGGCCATCATCCTGCTCACCGACGGCGACTCCAACGCGGGAAGCGTGGCGCCCGAGTACGCCGCTCACCTCGCGCAGTCGCAGGGTGTGAAGGTCTACACGGTGCAGATCGGCGACGGCGACGAGGTCGACGTCCAAGACGGCGTGGACCTCTTCGGCCAGCCTCACTTCGTGCGCACGCATTTCCCGGTCAATCCCGAGCTCCTCAAGAAGATCGCCAAGGACACCGGCGGGCTTTCGTACGTCGCGACCGACAAAAAGAGCCTCTCGGTGAGCATGCACACCATCTTGGACACGCTCGAGAAGACCCGCTTCGAGTCGCAAGCGGCCACCATGGAAGACCTGTTCCCGCTGGTGCTCTTCCCCGCGGTGTTCTTGCTGGTCGCCGAAGCGTTCGTTCGCGCGTGGCTCGTGCGGAGGTTCCCGTGAAGTTCGCCTACGACTTCCTCGCCTTCCCCGGCTTCCTCTACGTGCTCGTGGCGCTGCTGGTGGTGGGTGGCCTCACCGCCATATTGATCTCGGCGACGCTCGGACGTGCGCGCGACACCAAACGCTTCGGCGAGCCGGCGCTGGTCGCCAAACTGCGCTCGTTCGACTCGGACACGAGGCGCACGGTGAAGGCGGTGCTGATGGTGCTCGCCCTCGCGCTCGCCTTCTTCGCGCTCGCGCGGCCCCAGTTCGGCCGCGGCACCAAACACGTGCCGGCCACCAACCTCGACGTGGTGATCGTGCTCGATTTCTCGAAGAGCATGTACGCGCGCGACGTGGTGCCGAGCCGCATCGCGCGGGCCAAGGCCGAGGTCGCGCGACTCATCCGCGAGCTGCGTGGCGCGCGCTTCGGCGCGGTGGCCTTCGCGGGCGAGCCCATGAGCTTCCCGATGACCAGCGACGGCGCGGCGATCGCTCAGTTCTTCCGCGATCTCGAGCCCAACGACATGCCCGTGGGCGGAACCGCGACCAGCCGCGCCCTCGAGCGTGCGCGCGAGCTGCTCGACCGGGACCCGAAGTCCAAAGAGCACGTGCGCATCATCGTGCTGGTGACCGACGGCGAAGACACCGAAGGCGACCCGACACGTGTCGCCTCCGAGCTCGCCAAAGAGGGCACACGCATCGACGTGGTGCAGATCGGGTCGCCCACGCCCGAGCCCATCCCCGAGGTCGGACCGGACGGCAAGGTGACCGGACTCCGCCAGGACGAGACCGGCAAGACGCTCATGACCCAGCTCTCGACCGAAGCCGAGGCCGAGCTCGCGAAAGTCGCCGAGATTGGCCACGGCAAGCTGGTCGTGGCTCGCAAGGGCGAAGCGGGCATCGACGACGTCACGCGCGACCTCAAGCGCCTCATGACCCAAGAGCTCGCCGAGCGCGTGGAGACCGTGTTCGCCGAAGAGTACGGCTGGCCGCTCGGCCTCGCGCTCGTCCTGCTCGCGCTCGAAGCGCTGCTCGGAGACGCGCCGAAGAGCCACCCGCGCGTGCCGGTACCGGTGCACGCGATCGTCAAGAAGCCTCGTGGCCGCAAGCGCGGAGCACTCGGCAAGGAGGCGACCTCGTGAGCGATCGACTTCGTCGCTTGGGTGCGCTCGGGACCGTGGCGCTCTTCGCCGCGTGCGCCGTCACCGCGTGCGGATGGGACCCGTCGCGTCCGTTCGAGCGCGAGTCGCCGGTGGTGAACCGCGCCATCCAAGAGCTCGACGCGGAGGCGGGAGCGGAGACCGCCGCCACGCTTCTCGAAGGGTACCTCTCGACCGGCGCGTGCGCGGAGGGCTCGATCGGAACCCCCAAGAGCGTGACCGAAAAGTCGAGCGGTGCGTTCGACCTCGGCATCGCGCTCTTCCGACTCGGCGAAGCGCTGGGCGCTCGTTTCGGCGACGAAGAGAGCCGCGGGGGACTCGCACCTCCTCCCGTCGAGAGCAAGGGAGCGAACCCGGCCGACGGCCTGCGCGCGAGCCACATCGAGTGCTCGCTGAAGATCGTGCGCGCCGTGGCCGAGGACCCGACCCAGCCGGTCGACCTGCGCGCGCGCGCGCGCTACCTCGAGGGCAACCTGCTCTTCTTGGATGCAAAATACAAAGAAGCGGTCACCGCCTACGACAAGGCCCTGGTGTTCGCGCCCGGTTTGCCGGAAGCCGGCGTGGACGCGGCGAGCGGCGTTCGGTACGGCGACCCGGTCGGCCTCGACGCGGCGTGGAACCGCGCGGTCGCGCTCCGTCGTATCGAAGACAAGAAGGACGCCGGTCAAGACTCGGGACAAGACGGAAGCTCCGATGGCGGCCAAGACGGCGGCTCGGACGGTTCGAACGACTCGGGGAACGACGCTTCGCAAGACTCGGGTGGAGATTCGGGCGGCAACGACGGCGGCAAGGACTCCGGCAAGGACGGATCGTCGAACGATCACGACGCGGGCAAAGACTCCGGCGGACCGGACGGCGGACAAGACGCCGAGGCTCCTCCTCCGCCCCCGAAGAACAAAGACGACGCCGGCGCGCCGCCCCCTCCGCCCGAGCGCAGCCAAGACGAGCGCTTGCTCGACCAGCTCGAGAACGCGCCCACCGTTCAAGGCGAAGCGGCGCGCAGGCAGAAGCGGGGCCTCGGCAAGGTTCGAGGCTCGGAGGACAAATGAGCGCCGCGAGCTCCGCGATGCCGCACGTGCCGAGCGCTCGAAGACTCTTCGCGTGGCTCTCCACGTTCCTGTCGTTCGTGCTCGGATTGGCTGTTTTTCTAGGCTTTCCGGCGTTCGCGCGAGCCGACGATCTGCGCGCCATGGTGGACGCCAACGTGGTCGAAGTCGGGCAGAGCGTGGCCCTGCGCCTCGAGGGCTCGAGCTCGCACGGTGAGGTCACCAACGTCGAGCCCGGCCCCACGCCC
Source organism: Polyangiaceae bacterium (assembly GCA_965225775.1). GTDB lineage: Bacteria > Myxococcota_A > Polyangia > Polyangiales > Polyangiaceae > JAAFHV01. Next base: position 3,099,994 of record OZ245328.1, read on the forward strand.
GGCTTCCGCGTGGTCGGTCGAAGCGTCATGCCGTCGCGCATGGTCTCGATCGTGAACGGCGTGCGCACCGACCGCGTGGGTGTGTCGGCCACGTTCACCCTCGTGGCCGAGCGCGTCGGCACCTTCACGCTCGGTCCGTGCAGCGCCACCTTCGACGGACGCGTCCGCAAGACCGACCGCATGGAGGTGCGCGTGGTCGCGAAGGGCCAAGGCCCACGACGCCAAGACCCGCTCGATCCCTTCGGACAGCTCTTCGCGCCGCACGGCACGCAGCGCTTCGACTCGCTGCTCGAGCCCGATCCGCCCGAGCCCACGCTCGATCCGAAGCTCGCCCTCCCGAAGGCGCGCGGGGCCGTCGGCTTCCTCCACGCGACGGTCGACAAGACGCGAGCCGTGGTCGGCGAACAGGTGACGTTCGCGGTGTACCTCTACGTCGAGGCCGACGGGCGCGAGCCGCAGATCGGCGACGTGCACGAGGCGCCGGCCTCGGATTACCTGAAAAAGACCCTGCTCGAGAACGAGAGCGAAGCGAAGCACGTCGGGCTCGCCAAGGTGGGCGACCGCATCTACGAGGTGAAGCTCGTGCGGCGCGCGGCGCTCTTCCCGCTCAAGGCTGGCGTGCTTCCCGTCGGCTCCATGAGCATGCGCATCTTCCGGAGCGTGAACCAGCGGCAGAGCCCGCTGTCCATCCGCGAGAGCGAGCCCCTCGACGTGACCGTGGTCGAGCCTCCCGCCGAAGGTCGACCGCCCGGAACCAACCCCGGTGACGTGGGCGACTTCGCGCTGCGCGCCGAGGTGACCCCGCGAGACGTCGACCGCGGCGACGCCGTCTCGGTCACGCTCACCGTGGAGGGACGCGGAAACTTCCCCAACCGGCTGGTCCTGCCGACCTCCAACGGCGCGGAGTGGCTGGAGCCCGAAGTTCGCGAGAAGCTCGGCGCGGACGCCGAGGAACGCTACGGCGGAACGCGCACGTTCAAGTACGTGGTGCGCATGCGCGAGCCCGGCAACGTGTCCCTGGGAACCGTGCAGTTTCCACACTATTCGCCGTTCACGAAGAAGTACCAGATGGCCCGCGCGGACCTCGGCTTCGTCACCGTGAAGGACGACGGCAAAGGCAAAGGAGCGAGCGCCAACGCCACCGAAGTGACCGTGCTGCCCGACCTTCCCGCGGCGAGAGGCAAGCTCGAAGGCGGCCGGCGCGCCGAGGCCGTGCCGCTCTCCGACCGACGCGAAGCTTGGCTGCTCGTGTTCGCCTCGCCGCTCGCCCTCGTCTCGTTCGTCACGATCGGGCGCCTTCGCGAGCGCCTCGCGAGCGCGAACGCGAACCGTCGGGAGTCGCCGCAGGCGGAGCTCACGCGTCGCCTCGGAGCGGCGGACGATGCGCTCGCGAAGGCCGACTATCCGGGTGCGGTGCGTTCCGCGCTCACGGTGCTGGAGCAGGGCGCGGAGGTCGCGCTGGGGGTTTCCGTGAAGGGAGCGTCGGCGGCGAGACGTCGTGAGCTCTTCGCGGAGGCGGGGCTCGACGAGCGCATCATCGACGCTTGGCTGGAGGCGTTCGCGTCCGGTGAAGCCCGACGTTATGCGCCCGCGCCGCCCAGCGAAGCGGAGGCCCGTGAAGAGGTGGCGCGTGCGAAGACGCTCGTGCGCGCCGGCAAGAAGGGGCCCGGCAAATGAGCCGCGCGAAAGGCCTGGGGCTCTGCCTGATCGTGGTCGGGCTGGTGCTCGCCCGGACGAGCGCGGCAGACGAAGCGGCGCCCTCCGACTCCCCCGAAGCGACCCTCGCGCGTGCCGAGACCTTCCTCGCCGAGAAGAAGCCCACCGAGGCCATCGCCGAGCTCGAGTCCCTCGCGGACCGCGGCTACGTGGATGCGGCCATCTCGTTCGACCGGGGGCTCGCGTACGCGCTGCGGGTACGTCTCGGACCGGAAACCGAGGGCGACCTCGGCCGCGCCGTCCACGGCTTCGAGGAGGCCCGAGGCCTCAGCCACGACGACCGCACGAAGAGCGAGGCCCAGACGGCCATCACCTCTCTGCGCAGTGAAGTCGCCAAGCGCCGCTCGCGTGCCGGAGAGCCCGCGGACGTGGAAGAAGGGCTCTCGCTCGGCCGAAGCGTCACGCACTTGCTCGCGGAGCGCACCTGGTTCGTGTCCGCGGTGGTCTTCTCCGTGCTCTTCACGGCGGCGCTCGTCCTCCGGCGCCGCGCGCGCGCGCGCGGCGAGAGCGGCCAGGCCGGGGTCGCCCTCGGGCTCGCGGCGTTGCCCTTGTGTCTGCTCTCGACCACCTTCGGGCTGTCCGCGCGCGCCGAGCGCCGAGAGCTGCGCGAAGGCATCGTTCTCGACGGCACGGTGCGCCCCTTCGACGACAAGCACATCGTGGTGAACGGAGCCCGAACGCTGCCGGAAGGGGCGAAAGTGCGCCTCTTCGAGAGCGACGAAGGCTACGTGCGGTTTCGTCGCGGCGCGGTCGAGGGCTTCCTTCCGAAGCGCGCCGTGGCCGAGCTCGCTCGCTGAACGTCGTCGCACGACGAAATGGAACGAGGGCCGAGCGTGTCGTGCGCTCGGCCCTCGGTTCGTCGGACGTCGGAGAGCGAAATCCGGGCTCAGCCGACCGCGATTCCGAGCTGTTTTCGTAGCTTCTGCGCCCGCTCGGAGAGCAAGAAGCTCATGAGGTCGTTCATCTTCTCGGTGGTCTGAGCGGGGTCTTTCGCTTCGAGCGTGAACACGTTCTCAGCGGCCTTCAGATCGCCGGCCAGCAAGAGACCCGCGCGCGCGCAGGTGCGATCCACCGCGGTGGACCAGCGCGCGAGGTTGGCGCGTCCGCCCTCTTCCACGAAGCGCAGGAACTGACCCCGCAGTTGATCGACCAGCGGCGGCTCCAAGATGGGCTCGATCGCCTTGGCGATGGGAACCACGAGCTCTTTGACGTGCGCGGCGAGCGGCAAGCCGGGATTGCCGATGGAGAGCGCGGCGAGGAAAATCTCCTCGAGGCCACGAGCGTCGGGAACGAGCAACTTCACGAAGTGCTCTTCACGGTAGTGCGCGAGGTGACGTCCCGCGAGGAACGCGAGCTCTCCTGCCGAGCGCCCCGAGAGGGAAGCCTGCCCGAGGCGCGAAGCGGGCGGGATGTTGGGCACCATCTCGACCGAGCCGGGCCAGTCCTGCGCGAGGTAGAGCCCGGGCGCGCGCATGCCCAAGATGGCCGCCGCCCAGTGGAAGCAGCGAACCGCCTGGATGGTGGACGACTCGGGATCCTGCTTCTTTTCCGGGTCGAGCTTCACGAGAAGCTTGTCGCGGCGCAGCGCCGAGATGCGCCCCACCAAGACCGCCGAGACGATGACCGAGAAGATCTCACCGACGAGCGGCTCTTCCTCCGGGTGGAAGAGAAGGCGCGTCCACGCTTCGCGGCTCAGCGCGGCCTTGGGGCGAATGAGGCCGACAGCCTTGTGCTGCTCGTAGAACGCCTTCTCCGAGGCGTCGGCGGCCCCGAGGTAAGCGAGCACCTGGGCGACCAAGAAGCGGGCGTCGGCCTCGCCACGCTTTTCGTACAGACGATAGAGCGCGTGCAGGCTGTCGTCGTCGCGCGGATCGTGCCGTACCCGGCGAGCGAGATCGGCCGGGTCTTCTTCCGGGAGCGCCGAGCGCACCTTGGCGGGCTCGGGCGCCACGTCCGAGAGGTCGACCTCGATGGAGATGTTGGCGCGCGCCTCTTCGAGCTCGGTCTCGAGATCCTTGATGCGGGCCTCGAGCGCCTTGATGCGTCGCTCGAGCGCCTGCGTGCGCGCGTCGGTCGAGGGCGCGAGCGGTTGGATGCTCTGCGGGGCCGGCTCCGCGTCCGACATGTCTTTGATGACGATGCGGTTGCGCGACTCGTACGCGGCCTGGAGCGCCACCTCGAGCTTTCGCAGGCGCATGCGGTCGAGCCCGAGGCTGTCGGCCATTTTGTCGAGCTGCTTGCGCTCGTCGACGGTGATGACCCCGTCTTCGATGACCTCGGCGAAGAGCTCTTCGTACATGGCCTCGAGCTTCCCGAGACGCACGTTGCCGGACACTTCCCCCGCATCGAACCCGGCCTGGTGCTCGAATTGGTGCTCGAACGTCACGTTGGCTTCGGACACTTTGTTCTCCCGGGCGTCGCGATGGCGACGCAGCTCACGATGCGCGCGCCCCTCGCGCGCAAAGACCGCACGAAGTCTCGCTCGACTGGGCGAGCGGCTCAAGAGAAGCCTTTCGAGGGCGACTATCACTCACGGGGCTTTTGCCCGAACGCGAAATCCCATAGGCTCCAAAACCTTAGATGGCCCAGTCCCCTGACGAGCTCATCGCTCGCTGGCGCGCCCGTCCGGACGCCGCGAACACACTGGCCCTCTCGGATGCCCTCCGTTTGGAAGGCAGGCCCGATCTCGCGCGGTCCGTCTCGGACCACGTGCAGAAGAACCTCGCCGGAGACGTGAGCGTGCTCACCGCCGCCGCGCGCATGTGTCTCGCGAACGAGCTTTATCCGGACGCCCAGCAACTGCTCGTGATCGCGGGCAAGCTCGCCCCGAAGAGCGGCATGATCTACCGCCTGCTCGGCGAGGTCTTGCTGCGCCGCGGAGACGCCGAGCGCGCCGAGAAGGTGTTCGAGCGCGGTGCGCGCGTCGACGCCGATCCCGAGATTCGGAAGTGGCTCGACCGCGCCAAGGTCCTGCGCACGGTCCAGGTGAACGAGGGCGCCAAGGCCGTCGCCGACGACGTGGCGCGCAAGTTCCCCCTGGCAGACGCGAACCGCGCCTCCATGCCCCGCCGAGACGTGCTCGACGAGGACATCGACACCAACATCAAGAGCGCCAAAGACGACATTCGCCCCGCGCTCGACGCACTCCACGCACGCGGCGCGTCCCGTCCGGACGTGACCCGCGATCGGCCCTACTACGAGCCTCCGACGGTCGGGCTGGACTCGTCGCCGCAGCCCGTGGCCGCGCCCGCGGTCTCCCCGCAATCGCGTCCGTTTCCGCAGATTCCGGGCACCGTGCCGCTCGCGTTCCCGGTAGGCGCACCTCCGTCCGCTTCGCCCATCTCGCAGCAACCACCACCTTCGCAGGTTCCGCAGCGGCCGCCCGCACCCGCGCCCCAGGCTCCGCCCCCACTCGCCCCCGCCGCCCATCGGCCTCCGCCTTCGCAGCGCCCTCCGGCCTCGCAGCCTCCGCCCGTGCCGGGTCGCCCTCCGGGACCGCCTCCGCCGCTGCGTGAAGCCGAGTCCCCCTATCGTGGAGCGGGAGCCGGAGCCGCGAAAATCCCCGAAGCACGCGACGTGTTGGATGCGCTCGCGGTGGCGGGCGTGTTCGAACCGGACGCCTCGGCGCGCGCGCCGCTCGACTGGCAAAAGGCCGAAGCCGGTCCCCCGCGCAAGAAGAGCTACGCGCTCCTGATCACCCTGCTCGTGGTGCTGGTCGGCTCCGGCACGGGCACGTTCTTCTACGTGCGCGACAAGCGCGCCAAGGCCCACACGAAGGCCGAAGGACTGCTCGCTCAGGTCGACACCGATCTGCGCAAGAGCGAACAAGGGTTGCTCGGACCTTCCGAAAAAGCCCTCGGCGAAGCGTTCGACCTCGAGTCACGCTCCCCACACGCGGCGCTGACCTGGCTGCACGAACGCGCCATGACCGGCCTCCTGAAGGGCGGCGAGAACGTCGCGTTCGAGGACTCGGTCACGCGGGCCAAAGAGGTCGGCGTTCCCGAGAAGGACATCGCCTTCGCGCACGTCGCGTCGTTCTTGTTCCAGGGCGACACGGCCGGCGCCGCGAGCACGCTCGCCAAGTGGGATCCGGTCGCCTCGCAGGACGCGTACTACCAGCTCTTCGCCGGCGCGGCGCTCGAGCGCGCCGGTGACGGACGCGCGGTCGATCGTTACGTGGCCGCGACCCGCCTCGACCCGCAGCTCGTGCTCGCCGAGGTCCTGCTCGCCAAACACGTGGCCATAGACGGCGACCCGCTGAAGGCCATGGAGCTGGCCCGGCTCTTCCAATCCAAGTACCCGACTCGCGTGGAAGCCTCCGCGCTCGTGGCGCTCTCGTGGGCTCGCAATCCGTTGCGGGACCCCACCATTCCCAAAGAGGTCAAAGACACGAAGGACCGCATGGCCGAGCTCCCGCAGAGCCTGCGCTTCGTGCCCTATGCCCTCGCCGCGTTGGAGGCCCTCTCCAATCACACGCCGGACAAAGCCAAAGCCGAGCTCGACCGCGGGCTCGCCGTGACCGACGGACCGGGCGTCGGATCGTGGCTCGGCGCGATCGCCCTCGAAACCGGCGACGAGGCCGCAGCCCGAAAAGCGGCGCTCCTGGCCGTCTCGTTCTCCGCGGTCTATCCGCCCGCGCGTACGCTCGCCGCACGCGTGGCGCTGCTCGGGTATCGCCTCGACGAAGCGCAAAAAGCCACCGAAGAGCTCGATCCGCGCTCGGCGGACGTCGCCCTCGTGCGCGCTGCCGTCGCCTACGAGCGGCTCGACTCGGACGGCCTCGGTCGCGCCCTGGAGAGCCTCGCCCCCGAGGCCAAACAACTCCCGTTCACGCGACCCATCTTGTCCGCACCGGCGCTCTTGCTCGGCACCGAGCAACCCTCGTCGGACAAGCTGGCGCAGATGGCCGCCGTGGATGCCCCGTGGGCCGACGTGCTCGCCATGGACTCCGCGCTCGACGTGGGCGACCTCGGCGCCGCGGACAAGATTGCCGCTAATTGGGGCCAAGACGACAAGCGTCCCCACCATGCCATCCGATTGGCGCGCCTCGCGCGCTACCGCGGAAAGCTGGACGACGCGGACAAGTGGAGCAAGCTCGCCCTGACGGGCTCCATCACCGCGCGAAGCATCATCGAGCGCGTGTTTTTCCTGGTCGAGAAGAAAGAGTTCAAGTCGGTCGAGCCGCTGCTCTCGCAATACCCCACGGTGCTCGGCAAGCTCACCAAGTGGGCGAGCGCCTACGCGCTGGCCTCTGCCGGCAAGGTCGAAGCCGCCAAAGCCAAGATTGCCAGCGAAGAGCCGCCGCCCGACCTCGCTCCCTTGCCTACGCGCCTCTTGGCCGGAGCCACCTACGGTGTGGTCAAAGACCACAATGCCGGCTTCAAGTACATCAAGGGCCTCGTGAAGTCGGGCTTCACCAATCCCGATGTCGCGAACGCCGCGGGCAACGTCGGATTGCCGCCAGTCAATACGCGCTCCAAGTAGAGGAGCGCGCTCCTCTCGCACCGAAAGAAAAGCCCACGAACGCGAGGTTCGTGGGCTTCTTCGTCGAGACGATACGAGACGGCTCAGCGCTGCTGCGGGGGCATCTGCGGGCGCGCTTGTCTCTGCTCGATCATGATGCGGAGCTCGTCCGGCTCGAGCGAGCGGCTCATGGCCTCTTCGAGCGAGATGAACCGGCGCACCAGCAAATTGAAGAGCGATTGATTCAAGGTCTGCATGCCGAACTTGTCTTGGCCGATCTGCATCTGACCGTAAATCTGCTGAATCTTCGACTCGCGGATCAGATTGCGGATGGCCGGATTGGGCACGAGAACCTCGAGCGCCATGCAGCGACCGGGTGCACCGGCGCGCGGCAAGAGCTGCTGCGAGACGACCGCCTGGAGCACGAACGAGAGCTTCGAGCGAATCTGCTCCTGCTGGTGCGGTGGGAAGACGTCGATGATGCGGTTGATGGTCGAGATCGCGCTGTTCGTGTGGAGCGTGGCGAAGACCAAGTGACCGGTCTCGCTGATGGTCAGGGCGGCCTCGATGGTCTCGAGGTCGCGGAGCTCGCCCAGCAGCACCACGTCCGGGTCTTGGCGAAGCACGTAGCGGAGCGCTCCGCCGAAGCTCGCGGTGTCTTGCCCCACCTCGCGCTGGTTCACCACGCAGAGCTTGTGCGGGTGCAAATACTCGATCGGGTCTTCGATGGTGAGGATGTGCAGGCGCTGCTCGGTGTTGATCTTGTCGATGATCGACGCGAGCGTGGTGGTCTTTCCCGAACCGGTGGGACCCGTGACCAGGATGAGACCATTCGGCTTCTTGGTGAGCTCGCCGATGATGGGAGGCAGACCGAGCTCGTCGAAGCTCAGGATCTTGAAGGGGATCGTTCGAATGGCGCCGGCGACCGCGCCCCGCTGCACGAAGAAGTTCGCGCGGAAGCGGGACAGCCCTTTGACGGTGAAGCTGAGATCGAGCTCGTTGTCCTTCTCGAACTGGATCTTCTGCTCCTCGCTCATGACCGAGTAGCAGAGCGCCTTGGTCTCGACCGGACCGAGCGGCGGGAGCTTGAGGGGGATCACCTCTCCGTCGATACGGAGCAAGGGCGGCGTGCCCACGGTGATGTGCATATCGCTCGCGCCCTTGTCCACCATAGCTTTGAGAAGCTGGTGGAGATTGACCTTGAGCTCGGACGGATTGGGTTGGGTCATGGTGCGCTCGAATCGTTACGAGAGAGATGGAAAAGGCGAGCCCCCGACCGCATCGGGCCGAGGGATCTCCCGAGAACGCGAGATCAGCCGTCGGACATGGTCACGCGGAGGATTTCCTCGGTGGTGGTGACGCCGTCCAAGACCTTCCCGATACCCGCCATGCGCAAGGTGCCCATGCCGGCTTTGATGGCCCCCATCTTGAGCTCCGCGGTCGACGACCCTTGGAGCACCATCTCCTTCAACTGCTCGGAGAAGCGCATGACTTCGTAGAGCGCCACGCGCCCCTTGTACCCGCTGCCGTTGCAGGTTCGGCAGCCCGCGCCCTTCCAAAGGCGCCCCTGGCAGCGAGCGATCTGATCGGCATTGAAGCCGACCTCGCGCAACACGGCGTCTTCGACCATGATCTGCTGTTTGCAATCGACGCAGATCTTACGGGCGAGACGCTGGGCGAGCACCAAGTTGACGCTGGCCGTGATGAGGAACGGCTCGACGCCCATGTTGAGCAGACGCGAGATGGTGGCCGGCGCGTCGTTGGTGTGGAGCGTGGAGAGCACCAAGTGGCCCGTGAGCGCCGCCTTGACCGCGATTTCCGCGGTTTCGAAGTCGCGGATCTCGCCGACCATGAGGACGTCCGGGTCCTGACGGAGGAATGCGCGCAGTGCCATCGCGAAGTTCAGGCCGATTTCGTCGTGCATCTGGACCTGGTTGATGCCGTGGAGGTTGTACTCCACCGGATCTTCCGCGGTGCTGATGTTGGTGCCGACCTTGTTGAGGTCCGAGAGCGCCGAATAGAGCGTGGTGGTTTTGCCCGAGCCGGTGGGACCGGTCACGAGCACCATTCCCCACGGCTGACGGATGGCCCACAAGAAGTCGTCGAGCGCCTTCTGGTCGAAGCCGAGCTTCGTCATGTCGAGCTGGAGGTTGCCCTTGTCGAGCAGACGCATGACGGTCTTCTCGCCCCAGAGCGTGGGAAGCACGCTCACGCGGAAGTCCATCTCGCGGCCCTTACCGAGCTTCAGCTTGATACGACCGTCTTGCGGGAGACGCCGCTCGGCGATGTCGAGCTGACTCATGATCTTCACGCGGCTCGAGATCGCGTTCTTCAGCTTGACCGGCGGGTTCATCTCTTCGACGAGCACGCCGTCCACGCGGTAGCGCACGCGTAGCGACTTTTCGTAGGGCTCGATGTGGATGTCGCTCGCGCCCTTCTTGATCGCGTTCAAGAGGATCATGTTCACGAGGCGGATGACCGGCGCGTCCGCCGAGGCCTTCTCGAGCTCGAGGACGTTGAGGTCCTCGTCGTCGCCGGTGAACTCGATCTCGGACTCCTCGAAGCCCGCCATGACTTCGTCGTAGGAGGGACCGACGCTGTAGTTGCGCTCGATCGCCGCCAAAATCGCGTTCTCGGAAGCGATGACCGGCTCGATGTTGTAGCCGGTCAGGAACTTGAGGTCGTCGATGGCGTGGAGGTTGGTCGGGTCCGCCATCGCCACGATGAGCGAGCTGCCCGCGCGCGAGACCGGGATCACCTTGTGGCGCTCGCACTGATCGCGCTGCACGAGCTTCAAGATGTCCGCGTCGATCTCGTATTCGTCGAGCTGGATGGTCGGAACGCGGTACTGCTGCGAGAGGAAATTGGTGATTTCCTGGTCGCTGATGAAGCCGAGCTTGGCGAGCGCGGCGTTCAGGTTTTGGCCGGTGCGTGACTGCTCGTCCTGAGCCTGTCTGAGCTGGGAGAGCGAAATGAGCTTCTCGCGAACGAGAAGCTCGCCGAGTCGGTTTTGGTTCGCCATGCGTCCTCTGGTTCCTTCGTCGCGTAGCTCTCTCGAGCATACGGCCTCGAAACACGTTTTCGCATCTGGTTTCTCGCGGTTCGACCAAAGGCCGTGCGCCCGCGCCCCGGTCGTTCGCGCGTCCACCTGCTCCTACAAGGAGCCCGGGCCTTCGTGTCCGAGAACCTCGCGCCGGTCGCACGCAGACGCTCGCCACGGTCCGGATTGGGTGTACTCTCGAGTCCGCGTGGGAGTGTTCGATCGCCTCTTCGGGAAGGGCCGAGACGCCGAAAAGGCGCGTAAGGCGGAGCTCCGTGGAGACTTCGCCAAGGCGATCGAGCTGTTCGTCGAGGCCGAGCGTCCGAACGAGGCCGCGCGGGTCATGGTGCTCCGAGGAGACGCCGAGCCCGACCATCGCGCGAGGCTCCAGCACTACACGCAAGCCGCTCGAACCGCCCCCGAGGGCAGCGACGAGAACAAGCTCGCCCGCAAGAAGCGGGCGCTCCTGATCCTCGCGCTCGCCGGTGACGTGGCCCTCTCGGCGGTCCAGCGCAGAGACGTGGAAGATGCCGCGCGCGAGCTCGAAGCTGTGGGCGAGAACGAGCGCGCCGCGCAGGCCTACGAGCAGCTCGGAGACCGCGAAGGCGAAGCGCGCGCCCTCACCGCCGCCGGCGACGTCGACCGCCTGGAATACCTGCTCTCGTCCGAGCAACACAAAGAGCGCGGCGAGCGGAAAAAGCGCGACCGTCAGGCCGAAGTCGATCTCTTGCTGACGAGCGGCCGACGGCGCGAAGCACTCGAGCTGCTCGAAGTGCTCGCACGCGAGAACCCGGACGATGCCCAGGTGCGAGAGAAGATCGCGAGCCTGCGCGCGCGGGTCGCCAAAGGACCTCTTTTGCCCGTCTCGCTCAAGGGCACGCGCCTCGTGTTCTGCTTCGCAGCCGAAGTGGTGGTCGGCCGAAGCGAAGGCCAGCTCGTGGTGCCCTCGAGCGCGGTGAGCCGCCGGCATCTCTCCATCACCCGCGAGGGCACCGAGTTCTTCGTGCGCGACCTCGGGAGCCGCAACGGCACGCAGCTGCGTGGTCTGCCGGTGAAGGGCGTGCTCCCCGTCGGAGAAGGCCTCGAGCTCCGCCTCGGTCGCGAGGTTCCCGTGCACCTCGTCCCGAGCCGTACGGTCTTCGGCGCGCTCGAGGTGGACGTGGCCGGCCAGAAGATCACCGCGGCGTTCGGTCCGGCCGTGCTCGATACGGGCGATTGGACCCTTTCGGAGGCCGCCGACGGCCTCATCGAGCTCGAGGCCAAGGCCCCCACGCCCTTCCTGGGAGAGGTGGCCCTGGGAGACGGGAGCACGCTGCTCGTGGGCGACGGGCTTTCGACCGAGCGCGGCGGCGTGCCCCACCTCAAGGTTCTCGGATGAGCGCCCCGAGCGACGCACACGAGGCGTCTCCGTCGGAGTCCGAGACCTTCACCCTCGCCACCTGGAACACCTTCGGAGCCGCACAAGGCCCGCTCGCCGTCTTTCGTGGACGAGGAGCCGTCGCGTCGCATCGCTTCGAACACCCCGAGCTGCTCCCCGCGCTCGAAGGCCTCGACGTGGTTTGCATGCAAGAGCTCTGGCTCGCCGAGGCGGTCGAGACCTTCACGCGCGTGCCGGGGCTGCATCACCGCATCGTCGCGAAGAACCACGCCACGCTTTGGCCGCTCACCATCGGAGGGTCGGGCCTCGGAATCGCCTCGCGTCACCCCATCGTGACCAGCGAAATGCGCGACTTTTCCCGGCCTCACGTGGGCGCGGAGCGCTTCGCGCGAAAAGGCATGGCGCACGCGCGCATCCGCATCGGCTCGCGCGAGGTCGACGTCGTCACGACCCACATGCAGGCAGGCTACGGGGACGGCGCGAAGAAGGTCAGGCGCCGTCACCTCGCGGAGCTTCGCGCCTTCGCCGACGAGCACGGAAGCCCCCAAAGACCCCTCGTCGTGTGCGGGGACCTGAACATCGACGGCCTCGGCCACGTCCGCGCGCACGAGTACACGAGCATCCTCGAGACATTTGCGGAGTACACCGACATCTTCGAGGACCACGACTTGCCCACCTTCCACACGGTGGAGAACACGCTCGCGCGTCGGTACGAGCCGAATTCACCGGCGCAGCGCATCGACTACGTGCTCGTGCGATCGTCCGGGCAATCGCTGGTGGTCCAGGACAAGGACCTGCTCTTCCGAACGCCGCTCGCCGGCCGGACCGATCGCGAGACCGTGCACGCGTCCGACCACTACGGGCTCCGCGTGAGGCTCGGGTTCGTGTGATCGCACGGCCGCCAGGGCGCCGTCTTCGCGCCGCCACTCTCGCCTCGAGCTACGCCCTCTTCGTCTTCGCGTGCGCCGAAGGGTGCTCGGGTCCCCGTGTTCCGGATGCGCCGCCGAGCGAGGAGACCGGACGCGCGAGCGCGGCGAACCTCGTCGACGCGAGCCCGAACGACGCTGCCTCTTCGGCCATCGCGGACGCCCGAGCGTACGACGCGCTCGACGGCTCGAGCGACGCAAGGGACGGCTCGCAGGACCCCCACGCGGCTTCCACCGACGCGCCGCAACGCGCTCGCGTGCTCGAGCTCGGCCTACCGGTCGTGAGCTTTCGCGCGAAAAAGCTCTCGTGGCGGCGAGTCTCGGGCCTCAATTGGCAAGCGATCGCGGACGACCTCCCTCCGCTTCGCACGGGCAGCGAAGCCGCGGACGCCAAGGTCGCGTCCGGCCGCTGCCCCGCCGGCATGGTCGCCGTCGAAGGCAACATGTTGGTCGACCGTCGTGGACGCGAGGACACCGACGACGTGGAGCGCGCACAAGACAAGACCTGCGAGACGTGGCGTGTTCCCGGACGCGTCTGCGACAAGTTCTCCGAAGAGAAGTGGAAGGAGTCCTCGCAGGCGTTTCCTCGCAAGAAGATGCAGTTTTGCATCGATCGGTTCGAGTACCCCAATCGGCTCGGAGAGTACCCTTTGGTGGTCGCCACCTACGCCGAGTCCGCCGCGTATTGCGCGCGGGAAAAGAAACGACTCTGCACCGAGACCGAGTGGACCTTCGCTTGCGAAGGCGAAGAGGGGCGCCCTTATCCGTACGGCTACGTGCGCGACGCCACGGCGTGTCCCCTCGACCGACCGCGAATCGAGCCGGACGACGAGACCTTCGCGCCGAGGACCACCGCGCGCACCGCCAAGGGTATCGACACGATGTGGAAGGGCGAGCGCTCGGGAGCCTTCGCGCGCTGCACGAGCCCCTTCGGTGTACGCGACACCACCGGCAACGTGGACGAGTGGACGACCTCGGTTCGCTCCTGGGGTTACCGCATGATCTTGAAGGGCGGCCACTGGAGCCCCGTGCGAGGGCGATGCAGGCCGCAGACCCGTGGACACGGTCCACTTTACGTGAACGTGGAGACCGGATTCCGCTGTTGCTCGTGAAGTCGGGAAGCTTCTCGGTCGTGCGCGGTTCCCCACGAGCACGTCCCTCCGATACTGTGGAACGGCCATGAAAAGCTCGTCACTCGAAGCCCTGCGTACCGCCGTCGGAAAGGTGCTGCGAGGAAAGTCCCAGGTGGTCGACCAGGTGCTGGTCGCGGCGCTCGCGGGCGGGCACGTGCTGCTCGAGGACGTGCCCGGAGTCGGCAAGACCACCCTGGCCAAAGCGTTCGCGAAGACCCTGGGCGTCGGGTTCGCACGCGTGCAGTTTACACCCGATTTGCTCCCCTCGGACATCCTCGGCTCGCTCGTGCTCGACCGAGAGGCCTCGACGTTCTCGTTCCGCAAAGGTCCGATCTTCACCCACGTTTTACTCGCGGACGAGATCAACCGAGCGTCGCCGAGGACCCAGTCCGCGCTGCTCGAGGCGATGAGCGAAGGGCACGTGACCGTGGACGGCCAGACGCACCGGCTCGAACCGCCGTTCCTCGTGCTCGCCACGCAAAACCCGAGCGATCACCACGGCACGTATCCCCTTCCCGAGGCTCAGCTCGACCGCTTCCTCCTGCGCCTGTCGATCGGCTACCCGAGCCGCGAAGAGACCCGCCAGATGCTCTTCGCGCGCGCCACGGTCGATCCGCTCGACGCCCTCGAGCCCGTGCTCCCCGAAGGTGGGCTCGTGGCGCTCCAGCACGAGGTCCGCGAAATACGGGTGGAGACGCAAGTGGCCGACTACCTGGTCGCGCTCGTGGAGGCCACGCGCTCGCACCCGGACGTCGAGCTCGGCGCGAGCCCACGAGGGGCCCTTTCGCTCTTCCGAGCGAGCCAAGCGCGCGCCAAGATCGAAGGCCGTGCCTTCGTGGCGCCCGACGACGTAGCCGCGCTGGCCGTGCCGGTCCTCGCCCACCGCTTGGTGCTCGGTCCGGAGGCCAAGTACGCAGGCCGCACCGGAGACGGCATCGTGCGGTCCATCGTCGAAGCGGAGCCGGTCCCGGCGTGAAGCTCGACTGGGAACGCTGGAACCACGTTCTCATCCCGGTCCCCACCGCGGAGCGTCGTCGCCGTTCGAAGCCACTTGGTCCCTGGGCCAAACGCGCGATTGAGCTCGCCTTCTCGCTCACCGGCGCCGGACAGGTGTTCCTCGTCGGGGGCGCGTTGGTGGGGGCGCTGGCCATCGCGCTCCCCACGTCGCGCCTCCCCTTCTTGTTCGGCACCGTCTTCGGTTTCTTCGCGCTCTCCATCGCCGCGCGGCGCGCGTTCCCGGTCCGCAACGGGCGAGCGCATCTCGTGCAATCTGCACGTGTGACCGTGGGTGAGCCGCTCGACCTGCGGGTGGTGGTGGAGGCCGACCACGAGCCGCACGAGCTCACCGTGCGCGGTCCTTTTTTGCCCTGGTTCGCACACTACGAAGGGCCGAAGCCCGTGCTCGGAAGAGAGCGCGGAATCCACGGGCTCTCGGCGCACACCAAAGTCCGCTTCAAGCGACGCTCGGATCTCTTCCTCGGCCCGTTCGTGGTCACGCGCCGGATGCCACTCGATCTCGTCGGCGGCCCCCCCATCGAGACCGAAGCGTTCCGCATCAAGGTGGTTCCGCGTCCGGCCGACGTGAAGCGCCTCGAGCTTTCGGTCGCGCGGGACGGGCGCGTGGACGCACGCCGAGGGATGCGACGAGACGGCCTCACTCACCTCGCCGGGGTGCGCGACTATCGACCCGGAGACCGCATCCGCGACCTCGACGTGCGCACTTGGGCGAAGACGGGGGTCCCCGCCGTACGCGAGTACGAAGACCCGGAAGTGTCCCGCGCCCTCTTGCTCTTCGACACCCACGGGCGCGAAGGCGAAGCGTTCGAGGCGGCCGTATCGCTCGTGGCTGGCGTGGCATCGTACGCGCTGGGAGGAGGAATCGCCCTCGAGCTCTTGGTCATCGGGGAGACCCTTCATCCACTCGCCACCGGACGTGGTCGCGGAGCTCTGCCGCTGGTGCTCGACGCGCTGGCCGTGGCGGAACCGACCGACCGCTTCGATGGCGATCGTTTGCTCGCGCGGGTGGTGCCGCATCTCGAGCAAGCATCGTCGGTCGTGTTCGTGACCACACGCTGGGACGAGGCTCGCGCCTCCATCGCGCAGACGCTGGCCAAGAAGGGCCTCGTGCCTCGGGTCTTCGTCGTCGAAGAGAAGTCGCGCACGAACTTGCCCGCGTACGCGAGGAGCCTCTCGCCGGCGGTCGTGGCACGAGGAGGTCTCGAGTTGTGAGGGATCGACTCGCACGACTCTCGGCTCCAGCGAGCGCGCTCGCACTGGTCGCGCTCGCCGACCCGAGCTTCGCGCTGGCCCTTCCCGTGCTCGTGGTCGCGATCTTCACCACGCGAGCGCGCACGATTTCGCGGGTATTCGAGCTCACGATCTACCTCGCGATCGCCGGGGCTCTGGTCGCGACGGCGCGCTTCGGCGGCGAACCGCGCGGAGGCGTGCCCACCGAAATCGCCCTGGTGGCGGCGACGGTCCTGCTCGCTCGTGCGTTCTTCGTCACGAACCTCGCTCCGCGGGGTGGAGAGCTCGCTCTCGTGCTGCTCGCCGCGATTGCCATCGGAGGGCCACCGCAGCGATTTTTGCCCTACGGTCCAGTGGCCGTGCTCGCGCTCGTGGCGACCGCACTCGGGCGCGATCCGGGTGCCGTCCGGGCTACACGTGCGCGTTCCTATGGCGCCCTCGCCGTCATGCTCGCGCTCGCGCTCGCCGTGGGCATCGGCGCGTCCAAGACGCTCCCTCGCTTGTCGTATCGACTCGCCGGACGCCTCGTCGGACTCTTCGTACACAAGTCGCGAACCGGTTTCTCCGACGCTCTCGCGCTCGGCGAGGCGAGCGAGATTCTCGAGAGTGATCGGCTCGAGCTGCGCGTCACCGGCGACACCCCCGACTACCTGCGCGGGCGGGTCTACGACATCTTCGACGGCACGCGGTGGATCGGAATGAACGCGCAGTTCCTCGGCCCGAGCAAGCTGGACGCCGAAGTCTCGGGACACGTGGAGGCGGAGCGCCCATCGGCCGTGTATTTTTCGCCGCTCGGCACGGGAGTCGTGGGCTCACCTCGTCGTGCCGACGGCACGTCCCGAGGGGTCATGCGGACCACCTGGGATTTCGCCAAAGTAGATCCGAGCACCAAGCAGCCCCCGCCGACCCGGAACGACACCCAAGTGCCCTCCGCCATCGGTCAGGACGTGCGCGCGCTCGCGCTCGATTGGACGGCCGGGGCGAAAACGGACGCCGAGAAGCTCGAGGCTTTGCTCGGTCACTTGCGGCGAGATTTCCGTTATTCGCTCAAGCGCGAGCGCGTGGCCGGATCGGCCTTGCAAGACTTTCTCTTCGTCCACCGTCAAGGCCACTGCGAGTTCTTCGCGAGCGCGTTCGCCATGCTCGCTCGATCACTCGGCATTCCGACGCGAACGGTGGGAGGCTTCCGTGTCGTCGAGCGTGGCCCCCTCGGACGGGTCTGGCTCGTGCGCGAGAAACACGCCCACGCGTGGGTCGAAGCCTACGTGGACGGAGAATGGAGCACTTGGGACCCCACGCCACCAGCTGCCATGCTCGCCAGCACGCCCCCCACCTGGGAGCGCATTTTCGAGGGTTTTCGCGAAGCCCTCATCAAGCTTAGCGAGCCGAAGGTCTACGTCCCGACCAGCCTAGGCATCGTGGGCATCGTGACGGGCGTCGTGCTCGTGCGGCGTGCACGCGCGCGACGCGCGAAGAAGGTCGCCCCGGTTCATCCCGAGCTCGTTCGCCTCGAGGCCGCGCTCGCGCGCGACGGTCTCGTGCGTAGCCCGTCCGAGGGCCTTTATGCTTTCGCGCAGAGACTCGAAGCTGCCCACGACGTCGAGGCAGCCGAGGCCATACGAAGCTTCGCCGCGTGGGCTTACGGAGGAGAGAGCAACCTCGACCCGCTACGAGACCTGGTCGCCCGAAGAGCTTCCACGCGTTCCAGGCGCACGACTACGAACGACGCGCGGTAGGACCCAAAGCTCGGGAGGTACTCCGCTGCACGAGCGCAGCGTCCACCAAGAGGTCCACGCGGAATCCGACGGAACCCCGCCAGACAAGACTGGAGACGATTGGCTAGCTTCCATTCCAACTGGGCGGGCCTCGTCGACCACGGGACTCGGACGAAGCTCGTGGCGCGTCTCTACCTCGGATGAGGCGTAAGGGTCTTTAGTGCCTCTTCCATATGCGGACCGAGCTGAACGCAAAGCCGCGAAAGTTGTTCCGCGAGGGTATGGGCAAAGTCGGGGCGCGAGCCGTCGAGAGGAAGGGCAAATGGATGCCGTACTTCCCAGTCCGAAAGGCGTAGCCCTTCCATCCTGACACCTCGGCAAAGATGGAGTCGACGAACCGTTTCGCCAATACCGAGCGCTTGATGTCCGTCCCGGGAATCTTTGCGTGATGCACGATATGGAGCGTGACGTTCGTTCGTTTCCTTCTCGATTCGTCGTAGGCGAGGAACGATTCAAAATGGATGCCTTGACGGTCCTCATTGAACCAATGCCGCTTCGAAACATGGAATGTCACGAATTCCGGCGTGTCGAAAGGAAAGTCATGGCAAGACGCCGTCCAGCCCAATTTCGCAAACCAAGGCTGGGCGCCGAGCTCGTGCGTGACCGCCTCGAACGTCGCGATGGCCGACTCTCGTGTCATGCGCTTCATTTCAGAGTGAACAACGGTCTTCGCGAGAACGCAAACTGGATCGTGCGCACGTCCCTGCGGCATCGTCGCACGCGTGCGCTGCCCGGTCCGTACCGTTCGCTCGAGCGCGTCCTCGAACAGGGGACGAGAACTCGTCGATGCCAGACAAGCGCCTACGAACGGCGCGCGGTAGCTCCGAGTCGCTCCCAAGGCGTCGCATCGACACCCCCGTGCGCGAAGGGATCTCGCCCTTCGAGGGCGGCCTTCACGTGCTCCGCCGCGTCGAATCCCCAGAACACTTCGCCATCCACCACCAATGTCGGAACCCCGAAAACGCCAGCATCCAAGGCGGATTGCGTGACCTCACGAAGGCGAGCTTTCGCCTCGTCGGTCTCGGCGCGCTCGACCAGCGCTCCCCCGTTCAAGCTCGCGCGGTCGAGGCACTCGCGCACCGCGTCTCGGTCGTCCAGAGCCACGCCTCCGCCACCCCATGAGCCGGCGAACAGCGCGTCGATCACACGGCGACGCTCGTCTTCGGGCATGTCGAGACCGGCGAGACGCAGCGCGAGCACCGGACGAAACGGGTGCGCCGGTGGGAGTCCGAACGGCACACCGAGCCCCTGCGCGAGCCGATAGGCGTTCTTGTAGAGGTACGCGCGCTTCTTCGGGACCTCGGCCGGCCCCTTCATTCCACCGTCGGCGAGCAACGCCGCGAGCAGCGTCGGCACGGGCCGCACCACGACGCCGTACGGCTCCGCGAGCGCGTGAACGCGACACCACGCGAGGTACGCGTACGGCGAGAGAAAGTCGAAGTGGAACGCGAGCGTGCGCACGCTCATCGGCAAAGCCAGCGCTCGAAGATGCGGTAGCCCTCGTGCACGAGGTCCACGCGGCACGACTCGTTCTTCTGGTGGGCCTGGGCGTTCTCGCCCGGTCCGAAGTTGATAGCCGGTACGCCGAGCGCGGAGAAGCGAGCGACGTCGGTCCACGCTTGTTTTTGCTCTACCTTGCGCACCCCGCAGGCGACGAGCTCCTTCACGAGCGGGTGGCTCGCGGCGGGCATGGCCCCCGGGCTCACGTCGAGCCACTCGACGTCGGCGCGCCCTGCAACGAGCGCCAAAACCTGCTCTTTTCCCTGCTCCGGAGTGAACACGGGGGCAAAGCGATGGTTCACGTTGAGCACGAATTTGTCGGGCACGACATTGCGACCCCGACCGCCGTCTTTGGCGGACGTGATGGTGGTCACGGTGCGGAACACGTGTCCGTCGATGAGCGACTCGATCGGCGCGAGCGCGGCGAGCTCGGCCAAGAACGGCGCGGCTTTGGAGATGGCGCTCTCGCCCTCCCACGGGCGCGAAGAATGTCCGGTCTTCCCGTGGAAGGTCACCGTCGCGTGGATGGATCCGTTGCATCCGAGCTGGATGCGGTTGTCCGAAGGTTCGAGGCACACGGCCAGATCGACCGCGCGAAGCTCCGGATCACCGGCGAGCACGGGACCGAGCTCGTTCTCGGCGAAGGGTCCCTCTTCGCGCGCGTAGAAGACCAAGGTCACGTCGTATCCGAGACGCGCGAGATCGCGCTCGGCGAGCACGAGCATGACGGCGAGACCGCTCTTCATGTCGCTCACGCCCGCGCCGAAGATGCGATCGCCTTCTCGCCGCGCCGGACCGTTCTCGGTGCGCACCGTGTCGGTGTGCCCGCAGAGCGCGATGTGCGGCCGACCGCCCTTTTTCACGAGCGGAACCACGATCGAGTCGAGCGTGCGACGAATGGGGCCCGCGAGCGGAAGCTTGCCGAGACGAGCATCGAGGGCGTCGCACAAGGCTTTTTCCTCGCCGATGGGCGAGTCGACCGAGACGAGCCAGAGCAGCGCTTCGTCGAGCGCGCTCTCCAACGAGGGCTCGCTCATACCGGCACCGCGAAGTCACGGAGCGCTTGGTTCAAGCTGGTCTTCTTGTCCGTGCTCTCCTTGCGGTGCCCGATGATGAGCGCGCACGGGACGCCGAACTCGCCGGCCGGAAAGCGCTTGGGGCGGACTCCCGGGATGACCACGGAGCGCGGCGGAACGTACCCACGATGCTCCACCGGCTCGGGACCGGTGACGTCGAGCACGGCCGTGGACGAGGTGAGCACCACACCGGTTCCCAGCACGGCCTCGCGACCGACCCGCGTGCCTTCGACCACCACCACACGCGAGCCGACGAACACGCCGTCTTCGACGATGACCGGGCGCGCGCTCGGGGGCTCGAGCACACCGCCGATGCCGACGCCGCCCGAGAGGTGGCAGTCCTTGCCGATTTGCGCGCACGAGCCGACCGTGGCCCAAGTGTCGACCATGGTGCCCGCGCCGACGCGCGCGCCGATGTTCACGTAGCCGGGCATCACGATCACGCCGGGCTCGCAGAAGGCGCCGTAGCGGACCACGCCGGGCGGAACGACGCGCACGTTCTGGCGATCGAGATGCTTTTTCAGCGGGATCTTGTCGTAAAACTCGAACGGACCGACTTCCATCTTCTCCATCTTGCGAAGCGCGAAGAAGAGCAAAATCGCCTTCTTGAGCCAGGCGTGCACGGTCCACTCGCCGTCGTCGCTCGCCGGCGGCGAAGCCACTCGGTAGAGACCCGAGTCGAGCCCGGCCAGCGCTTCGAGAACGGCGCCTTCGTGAGTGGGATCGGAGAGGAGCGCGCGATCGTCGAACGCGGCTTCCACGAGCTTTTGGAGCGTCTCGGTCATGAGGCGCACCATAGCGCAACCCGGCAAAAGTCGGCGCGGGAGGCTACTCGAGCGCCGGACGCGCCGGACGACCCACGCGTTCGACACGAAGACGTGGCGCGAGAGTCAGCACGGCTTCGTCGGATTCCAGCCGCAGCGAGAAGCCGCTCCGCTCGACGATTCGCTGGATGGCCTCACGATGCGCCACCTTGGGAATCGCCCCGCGCGGACGCATGGCGAGGGCACCCGCCGGTGGCGACTCGACCGCCCGTCGACGGATGGTGAGCACGGCGTCTTCGCTCTCGTCGGCGCTGAACGCCACGCGCGGGGCTCCCTCGACCGCGAGTGCGCGAAGCACCCAAGAGAGCACCGCCGAATCGCCCACGAAGGGCAGCGGCCGGTCCGGGACACGAACCCACACGGCCCCCGGCGTCTCGCCGCCACAGGGCGCGAACGTCGCGAAGAACGCGTCTTTGACGTCGAGCTCGGTCTCGAGCGGAGCAGAAGCGCGCAGCCAGAGCTCGCACACCTCGACGCAGCCCTCGAGCCTGGGCACGTCTTCTCCGAGTGCGCGCTCGAGCTTGAGCCGCGCGCCCGCCCCCATGCGGCTGTCCATCGACTCGACCGCTTCACGCACTCGACCGAGCGCGGCGAACGCGAGCAATCCGGTCTCGCCCGCGCCACCTTCGTCGACGTGCGCGCGGAAGTACCCATCGAGGGTGCCGAGCCCGACCGAGAGCTCGGGGAGCAAGTCGGCCATGATTTTGTGGCCGACCTTGGGGCTCTTCGCGAGGTGCTCGAGATTGCGGAGAGCGACGAGGGCGTCTCTCGCTGCACTCGGGCCGACGTGTCCGCACGCGGGAGTTTCGCGTTGGCTCATGAGCGTTCGCCCAGACTACTCCTTCGGCAAGAAAAACGGCCGCATCTTCGCAAAAACTCGCGAAGACACGGCCGAAGGTCATGGCGCCCTCGTCCGGGCGCCTCGTCCTGCTTCAGGCGACGGGGGAGACGTCCGAGGCGGCGAAGAACCAGGCGATCTCGCCCTTCGCGTTCTCGAGCGAGTCCGAGCCGTGAACGGCGTTCTCGCCGATGCTCGCCGCGTAGAGCTTGCGGATGGTGCCCGCCTCGGCCTTGGCCGGGTCGGTCGCGCCCATGGTCGCGCGGTAGTCGGCCACGGCGTTGTCCTTCTCGAGGACGGCGATGACGACGGACCCGCGGGTCATGAAGTCACAGAGCTCGCCGAAGAACGGGCGGGCCTTGTGAACCGCATAGAAGCCCTCGGCCTGCGCGCGCGAGAGGTGGGTCTTCTTGACGGCGACGAGGGTGAATCCCTTGTCTTCGAGGTGGGCGAGGATGGCGCCCGCCTTCTTGTTCTCGACGGCGTCCGGCTTGATGATGCAAAGGGTGCGTTCGACGGCCATGACAGCTCTCCTCTAACGACTAACGACGAATGGCGGCGATCGCGTGAGATCGCCGAAGTTGAGTCGGGCCCCTATAGGGGAGCTCCGGGGAAAGTGCAAGCATCGCCAAGGCCTGGCACGAGCGCTGCAGCGTCGCTGGCCAGGTCGCTGAACGCTTCCCGGGCCCGGGCTCGGAGGGTGCAAAACGACGCGATTCGCACGCGGCTACTCTCACCCCATAGCCACGCGCGTTGGGAAATCCAGACGATCTTCCCCGACGCCTCGGCTCGGGCCGACGCACCAGAGCCCATGCCGACCACACTCCCTCGCCTGCGCTCGCTCTTCCCTTCCGAGGCTCGAACGCTCAACCCCGCCTCCAGCGCGCGGAGCATGGCCCGACGTCCCGGCTCGGCCGAAAAACCCATGGCCTCACCGCTGGCCTGGCTGCTGTTGCCTCTCGCGGTTTCGCCGCTCATGGCGGCCGAGCTCTACGTGAGTCGCTTGCCCGAAGAGTCGGCGCGAGGCGCCCTCGCGTCGGCGCTGGTGCCGCTGGCCTTCATCGCGAGCTTCGCGCTCTCGCTCGGCTTGGCCGCGCTCGCCTCGGTGGACCTCGTCGTCACGGACGAGCACGTGGAGGTGCGCTTCGGACCGCGCACGGTGACGATCGCCCTCGCCGACATCGAGCGATGCACGGTGGCCACGAGCACGACGTCGCGGAGACAGGTGTCTCCGCGCTTCGGCTTCATCGAGCTGGTTTACCTCGAGCGCACACGGGCGCCGTCGACCGAGCGTGAACGAGCGGGTGTGCGCCGCTTGCTCGTGCGCGTGGAGTCGCCCTTCGTCACGTCGAGGGAGATCGCGCTCGCCGCGCGTCGAGCGCGCGCCCCCGAAGAAGCCCACCCCACGCGCGTGGTGGTCGCCGTGCAGTCACGCCCCACCGTGCATTGAAGGGAGGTCGCGGCGGCGCCCGCTCGTCAGCCGAGGCCTCGTTCGAGGGCTTCGACCAGCACCGAAACCGGCTGCGCGCCCGACACGGCGTACTTGTCGGCCACCACGAAAAACGGCACCCCCGTGATGCCCTGTTCGCTCGCCACACGAGCCTCTTCCCGCGTCTCGCGGAGCTCGTCCGCGGCGAACGCGGCATCGACCACGGAAGCTTCGAGGCCGTTCTCGGACGCGAGCTTTCGCAGCACCGCCTCGTCGCCGATGTCCAATCCGTCGAAGAAGTACGCTCGGTAAATCGCCTTGACCAACGGTCGTTGGAGAGCGGGCGAGGCCTCGTGGGCGTGTTGCACCAGCGAATGCGCCTTCACCGTGGACGACATGCGCTTCACCTTCGAGAAGTCCAGCGGCAGCCCGCTCTCCTTCGCGACCTGCTCGACCCGCGCGAACATGGGCGTGGGGTCCCCGCCGAACTTCTTCGCGAGCTGCGCCCGAAGATCGTAGCCGTCGTCGGGCGTGTTCGAGTCGAGCAAGAACGGGTGGTGCACGACCCGCACGCCCGCCACGGCCTTCGAGCCTCGCTTGTCGGCGACGGCGGCGATGGCTTGGTCGATGCGATGGGAACCGATGAGGCACCACGGGCAGACGAAATCCGCCACCAGGTTGACCACCAATCCCTTGTCTTTCGTGGCTTCGCTCATTGTCTTCGCTTCCTCGATTGAGCCCAGGGCTCGATTGTCGCCCCCGGCTTCAGCGGCCCTCGCGGTACGCCGCGATGGCATTGGCGAGCGCGTCGGCGAGACGCCCTCGGTAGTCGTCCGAGCCGAGGCGCTGCTCTTCGGTCGGATTGGAGACGTAGCTCGTCTCGAAGAGCACGCCGGGCATACGCGCGCCCACGAGGACGTAGAACCCCGCCACGTGCACGCCGCCGTCAACCACGTCCGTGTACTTGTCACGCAACGACGCGAACGCCGCCCGCTGGAGCAGCTCAGCGAAATGTTTGGAGCGCGTGCCCTGGTCGGCGAGGCGCATATTGGCGAGGATTGCGCCGAGCTCGGCCGTCGCGGCTTGGCTGGTCGCGTTCTCGCGCGCGGCGAGTCGACTGGCCATCTCGGAGGCGTCGGTGTCGAGCACGTAGGTCTCGATGCCACGACGCACGCGATTTTCCGCGGCATTGCAATGAATGGAGACGAACAGATCCGCCGCGAACGCATTGGCGCGAGCGGTGCGTTCCTCCAAGGTGACGTAGCGATCGTCGTCGCGGGTCAACATGACCTGGAGCCCCTGTTTGGCGAGGACCGGCGCCAGCTTGTGCACGATGTCGAGGGTGACGTCCTTTTCCTTCACGCCGGTCGGACCTGTGGCCCCCGGATCGTTGCCGCCGTGGCCGGCGTCGAGGACCACGCGCGACACTTTGCGCGCATTGCGCCCACCCGCGCCGGGAGCGTGCTTGGCGATGTCGATGACGACTCGGTACGGCTCGACCAGGTGGAATACCTTACGGTAGCAGGGTCCGGCGAGATCGAGCAGCACGCGAGACCCCGTGACCGTGGGCTCCACGTGCAACGCCGTCGCGATGCCCCCGAGCTTCACGTCGCGGGCCCCTCCCGGCAGCTCCACGCCGTCGAGCTCGACGAACGTGCGGGCGCCCTTGCCCGGCTTGGCCTCGTCGCCCACGCGGAAGCGCGCGGGCTTGTCGAGGTGCACCACCACGCGTGCCCCTTCTTCCGAGGCCCATTGCTCCACCTTGACCACGTGCGGAGCCACGCGAACACGCGCACCGGCGTCGGCGAGGGCGCTCTGAATGGCTCCTTCCCCGAGCAAACCTTGGTCGATGGCTTCCAAGACCTCCGGCGCGGGACGAAACGCTTCCACTCGACCCATCGCGGCCGCGAACGCCTCGTTGCAGGTCGAAGGCACGGCTCCAGCGTCGCCGCCCCCTGCCCGCCGCGACGCGCGGTAGAGCTCGGCGTAGGTCACCGAGGCGTCGCGAGCGGCATCTCCGGCCAACGTGGCGGCCCGTATCGAAGCCTCACAGGCGCCCGCGATAGCCGGGTCCTTTCCGGCGAGTCGCAAGATCTCGACGGCCTCTTTGGCGTCTTCCGGACGCTTGTCGACGCGGAAGAGACGCTCGAGCAGGGTGCCAGCAAGCACATGGAGCACCACGGCCCGGGCTCCCGCGCCTTCGCGGAGCGCCAGCGCTTCGACGCCTTGGGCCACGGAGAGCACCTCCGGGCGCGATGGCAGCGTAGGCTCGACGACGAGCTTTTCGGCCTTCGCGACGTCCCCTTCGGTCGAAGCGTCCGGACCGGTTTTTCCCGAGCCGGCGCACCCTACCGAAAGGACCACCACGAGACACGCGAGGAGTACGGCGACGAGAGCCCGAGGTCTGGTAGTCTCCTGCACGTGACCGATTCGTCCCCCGAGAGCCGAACCCCCGTGTTTTCCGACCGCACCACCGGCCAAGTCTTTCGGGACGGCCGGAGCATGGTGAACGCCTATATCGACCGCTTCGCCGAGAAGCACGAGGGCGTCACGCTGCCCCGCCTCGACGAGACGGGGTACACCCAGCTCCGCCGAGGCTCCGCGAGCGTCGGGGTGAACGTTCTGGACGACCACGGCGTGCTTCTCTTCCTGGCCCCCGTGATACCCGTAGTCGCGGACTCGCGCGAGGCTTTCTATCGCCGGTTGCTCGAGCTTTCGTTCCTCGCCACGAGCGATGCCGCCTTCGCGATCGATGCCGAGAAAGACGAAGTCTACCTCCGCGCCGTACGCCGCATCTCGGGCCTCGACTACGAAGAGTTCGAGGACCTGCTCGAGACGGTCGGCAAGGTTGCCGACGAATGGGACGACGCCCTTCGAAAAGAGTTCGGCTGAGCGTCGACACTTTTCCGGAAACTTTGCGAAGGCTCGCGCGTTCTTCCCCGTCTTGAGAGGCGAAGCCCTCGTGCTAGCCTGAAGCGTGCGGGCGCTCGCGCTCGACTTCTCCCCTTGCCCTCGGAGCTACGGTCAACACCATGAGCCAGTCGAACCTCGCCGAAATGGGATTTTCCCCGGAAGAAGCCGAGCGTTTCGCGGCAGCCTTCCGTCCCTCGTGGGAGCTCGACAGCCCCGAAGACGTGCCAACGGTCTCGGCCGTGTCGGCGCTCGGTGTGGCCTCCGAACCGGACGCGAGCGAAAAGCGTGCGCTTCAGAAGACGCTGATCATGGCCGACGCTCCGGGCGCGGTTCCGGCGGCTCCCGGAGGCAACTCGGGCCCGCTGCCTTCGTTCGACCTGCCCATGTCGGCACCGAAGCTTCCTCCCGCTCCGGTCTCCGAGAGCGACGTGATGAAGACGGCTGTTTACAAGCCCGTCAACGCAGCAGACATCGACCTCCCCGACGACCTTCCCGCACCAGGGGCTCCCAAGAAGAGCCCTGTGCTCTTCATCGGCATCGGCATCGCGGCGGTGGTCGCCATCGCCGTGGGCGTGCTCATGGCGTCGGGCAGCAAGTCCGAAGAGCCCACCGCCCCGGCCGCCACGCAGGCTGCAAAGCCGCGTGAAACCCAGGAAATTCCCCCGGTCGAAGCGAAGCCCGAAGCGCCCGTCGAAGCGAAGAAACCCGAGCCCGTCGAAGCGAAGAAGCCCGAGCCCACCAAGGCTGAACCTATCGAGGCCAAGGGAGCTCCGAAGTCGGGTGGCGCACAGGCCACACCGAAGCCCGCAGCGCCGGCGCCTCAAGCGCCCGTGGTCGCCAAGCCGACCACCCCTTCTGCGCCGAATGCGCCGAAGCCCGCGGCTGCACCTGCGACCAAGCCCGGTGGAATCGTGCGCGACACGCCCTTCTGAGGGTATGCTCGCTCGCGATCCCTCATGGCAAGCTCCACACTCGTCGTTCCCTTTTCCGCCAAGGCTCGCGCGGTCTCCGTCGCGCTGCTCGTGTCCATAGCCCCGATGGCCTTCGGGGCCCCGGCCTTCGCTCAGGGCGCGGCCCAAGACGACGCGCTGACCAAGCGCGCGCGCTCGCGTTTTCAAGAGGGCGTCGAGGCGTTCGACAAGGGTCAGTACGAAAACGCGCGCCTCTCCTTCATGGAGGCCTACGCCCTCAAGAAGCATCCCGCGGTTCTTCTGAACCTCGCCCAGAGTTGCTTGCGCGGTGGGCACCCGGGTGAGGCCGCTCGTTACTTCCAACAGTTCCTCCGCGAGGCGAACCAGGCCTCTCCAGCACAACGCTCGGATGCTGAAAAAGGCCTCACCGAGGCTCGCGCCAAGGCCGGTCGTGTGGAGATCGTCGCCCCGAACGGCACCGAGATTTCGGTCGCCAACGCCCAAGGCGACGTGAAGCTCGGCACGGCGCCCTTCGCCGAGCCGATCGACGTGGAGCCCGGCACGTCCACGCTGAAGGGCCGCGCCGCCGACGGCACGGTCGAGAGCGTGAGCGTCACCGTTCAGGCCGGCCAGCGCACGACGGCCAAGTTCGGCCCACAGAGCGCGGCGCCCGCACCCGCGCCCGTGCCCGTTCCCCCTCCCGCACCGACCACCCCCACCACGCCTCCTGCGCCGAGCACTCCTGCGGCGAGCGAGCCGGCTCCTCCGGCCAATCCCGAAGCACCCCCGAGCGAGCCCCCGGGCGCCAAGAAGCCCGGACTCTTCTCGCCTCCGAAGACCATGACCCCGGTCTACATCGGGGCAGGCGTCGGCGTGCTCGGTCTCGCGGGGACCATCATTTTCGCAGCCTCGAAGAGCGCAGCGCAATCGTCGTCGGACGACGTGACCACCGAAATCAAGACGGCCGCCGCCAAGCGTGGGCTCTCCACCACCGGCATCTGCACCAACCCGCCGACCGACTTCAAGAAGGCCTGTCAGCAACTCCAAGACAACAACTCCGCCGTCGACACCAACGCGACCCTCGCCAACGTGTCGGTCGCGGTGATGATCGTAGGCTTCGTGGGCGCGGGCGCTTGGTACCTCTTCTCGCCCAAGAAGAACGCCGAAGCCGCGGCGACCGGCAAGACCCTCGTGCTCCCCATGGTCGGCCCGCAGACGGGCGGAATGGTCTTCCAGCAGACCTTCTGAGTCGTCCACCCGAGCTCCCGTCGAGCGGCGTCGCGGACTCGCGGCGCCGCTTTTTCGTGGCGCCCGAGGCTATTCTGGAAACCTGAGCACCTTGGGTAGCTCCGGCTCCTTGTCGTCTTTGCCGACCGGCCGATCGAGCCAGACCACTGCGCACGTGGACGACGTGCATCCTGCATCGACCAGTGCATCGGCGGACAGCTCGACCCGATGCGAAGAGGTCTCGGCGGGAGCTTTCCCCAGCACACGATACGCGAGCGCGGCGATGGGCGCTTTGGTCTTGCCCGCGGTCGGCGCGCGCTCGGTCCACGCGAGCACGCGTTTGTCTTTGGCGGCCCCGAAGAAGAACGCGCCCGCCTGGTGCCCGCACGCGGCCCGTCCGAGCTCTTCACGCACTCCTTGGCCGGACTCGAGATCGAGGCGCAAGAGCCTCACGCTGGTCGAGAAGCGCGACGTACGCTGCGTAGGAAGCGCCGAAGCGTCCTCCCCGGGCGCGCAGCCGTCGTGATCCTGCGTCGCGACCGCGTAGAGCGAGCGCTCGTCGGCATCGACGACGACCAGATCGTCGTCCTCGTCGAGCTTGCCCGTGAGCTTTCGACCGGGCAAACCGGCGTACTTGGTGGAGAGACTTCCGTCGCCGCCCACACGCAACACACCGAGGCCGGCCTTGCCGTAGAAGAAGGCGTGCTCTCGCTCTTCGTCGGAAAAGTCCTTCTCGCCCAAGAGCGCCACCGCCCCGGAGACCGCATCGGTTCCCACGGCGAGCGTCGAGAGTGCGCCGTCCGCGTCGAGCACCACCGTGGCGTGAGTCTCGTCGCAGAAGAGCGAGAGATCGCCTTCGAGGCCGGACGGAAGTGCGAGCTCGCGTAAGCCGAGGCCCGTCTCGGCTTTCACGCGCTTGTGTCCGTCGAGCCAGAAGAGCCCGCTCTCGGTCCAGCACGTCACGGCACCGAACGCCTTCGGTGGGTTGGTCGTGCCGTCTTCCGCCACCCGCACCACGGTGCGCTTCGAGGCGCCATCGACTTTCCCACGGAACGTGACCACCACGTCTTTGCCCACGGGATGCACGGCGAGCTCGGCGTCGTGAGTCCACTCGGCGCCGGTCACCACGTCGGTCGTCCAGGCGACGCGTCCGTCTTTTTCGAGACGACTCAAGCGGACGACGCGCTCGGGCACCACGAGCCCACCGATCACCACGGCCTCGGTCGGCAAGAGCGCCGCTCCGATGGGCGCCGAGAGGCGCGGGAGCGTTTTTTGTCCAGGAGCCTCGGCGGCGCGAGCATCGACGGTGACCGACGCCGCGACCTCCACGGCCGAATCCTGCGCCGAAGACGCCGAGTCTTTTTTGCACGTGCACGCGCCCACGCCCGACGCACCGACGAACAAGGTCAGCACGGACAGCACTACGCGAGAGGCACGGCCGCGAAGGTCCAGAGGTCGACCGATCGAAGGGGCACGAGCAGGGAGCGGCATCGGCGAGAAGGCTAGCCCGAATCGCCGGGAGCCCCGTCACTCGTTCGCGTCGTCGAAGGGAAAAAGAGCACACCCCCGCGGGCCGCGGGTGAAGCTCCGATCGAGCCTCCCCGAGGACCGCACCGATCGACGCATCACTTCTTCAGCAGCTTGCGGAACGAAGTCCGAGGCATCTCGGCGTCGCGCGCCGCGGCGGCCATATTGCCGTTGTGTTTGCGCATCAACAGCTCCGCGTACGTGCGTGTAACTTGCACGGACGTGGGCGGCGGCGTGGACCTGCGCATGGCGCGGGAGACGTCGACGTCGTCGATGACCTCGGGGTGGGCCGAGCCCTCGGCCGCGCGAAGCAGGGCATTTCGCAGCTCGCGCACGTTGCCCGGCCAATCGAACGACGAGAGCTGCGCGATGGCCGCCGAGGTGAGCGTTCGTGGACCGAGCTCCCCGTCGAGGTTCGTGAGGAGGCGCCGCGCGATGCAGGCGATGTCCCCGCGCCGCTCGCGCAGCGGAGGAAGGACCACCACGAACGCCTCGAGGCGGTGGAAGAGATCGCGACGGAAACGCCCCTCGGCCACGTCGTCGTGCAACGGCTTGTGCGTCGCCGCGACCACGCGCACGTCGGAGCGCGCTCCGCCTCCATGACTGCCCACACGACGAACCTCGTAGCCGTCCAAAGCGCGCAGCAGCTTGGGCTGCGCGTCGAGCGGGAGCTCGCCGATCTCGTCCAGAAAGAGCGTGCCGCCTCGCGCCTCGACGAACGCGCCGGCGCGCTGCTTGACCGCACCGGTGAAGGCGCCGCGATCGTGACCGAAGAGCTCGCTCTCCACGAGCTCTCGCGGAAGGTTGGCCACGTTGAGAGGAAAGAAGGGCCCCGACGCGCGACGTCCCTCGAGATGGAGCGCGCGCGCCACGAGCTCTTTGCCGGTCCCCGTCTCCCCCGTCACGAGCACGGGCGAGCTGAGGTCGGCGAGACGACGTACGCGCGTCGCGAGACGACGCATCACCGTGGAGCGCCCCGCCACCATCGGAAGCGCGTCGCCCGCTTCGAGCGACGACGGCTCTTCGTCGACGTCGCGAGAGTGCACGATGACCTGCGTCTCGCCCATCGTGACCACCGTGCCCACGCCGGCCCACGCTTCACGCACGCGCGCAGGACCGACGAAGGTGCCGTTGAGCGAGCCGAGGTCGACCACCTGGAGGCGATTGCCGGCGACACGAATCTCGCAGTGCCGTGCGCTCACCGTGCGATCCTCCACGCGGAGCGTGGCGCGCGCCGAGGTCCCGAGCACCACCGGTGCGCCGTCGGTCACGGCGACGAGCTCGCACGCCTCGCCGTGAAAGACCTCGAGCAGCCACTCGTGCACGCGAGGTGCGACGGGGATCTCGATGGTCGTTCGTTCATCCTCACTAGTGTTCAGCTTTTCCATCGCAGGGCTCCTTCGCGCGCAAACGAAACGCGCGTGGTCCCGGTATCGGGAGACCACGCGCGTTCGTTGCGTACGAAGTGAGTGCGACGTCGAGGTCGCGATCAGCCGACCGCGATACCCAGCGTTTTCCGCAGCGCGAGATACTGCTCGCTCACCGAGAAGACGAGCAGCTCTTTCATCTTCTCCTGGGGCGGGAGATCTCCAGGGAGCTGCTGTTCAGCGCCGACGATCTTCTTGGCGATGTCGAGATCTGCACAGAGGAGCAGACCCGCGCGCGCCGCCGTGATCTCGGTCGCTTGCATCCAGCGCTTGAGGTCGGCGCGAGCGCCGTCCTCGACGAAGCGGTTGACGACCAGCCTGAGCGAGTCGCGTTCCACCGGCTGCATGTACTTCACGAAGGTGCTCGCAGTGGTGTTCACCGCTTGCGCCATGTTCTCGGGAACCGCGAAGTCCGGCATCACGATCTTGATCGCGGAGAACAAGATCACCTTGAGCTCGTCCAGCGTGGGGAAGAGCGTCTTGATGTAGTGCTCGGGGCGGTAGTACGCGAGGTGCTTGCCGACGATGAACGTGAGCTCTTGCGGCGAGAAGCCGGTGAGCACCGTGTTGCCCGCGACGCTGGCGACCGGTCGCGAAGGAACGGTCACGAGCGCACCGGGCACGTCGTTGCGGAGGTAGAGCTCGGGGAGCTGGATACCGAGCACCTGCGCGGCCCACCCGAAGGTCTTGGCGAAGGTGACGGTCGAGGTCGCCGGGTCTTGCTTGAACTGCTTCGGCAGCGGCGGGAGCTGCTTCGCCTGCGCGAGCGCGGTGGTCTTCGCCAAGATCGCCGCCGGGGTGACGAACTCGAAGATCTTCCCGATGAAGATGTTGTCGTCCTTGTGGAAGAGGTTCTTCACCCACTGCTCGTTGTCGAGCCGGCTCTTCACTTGGATCATGCCGCGCGGGCGGTAATCCTCGAAGAACCGCTGCTCTTCCTCGTCCGCCTTGTGGAGGAACGAGAGCGCCGCGCACATGCACCATGCACGGTCGTAGTCGTGCATCTTGAGCGACAGCTTGTAGAGGCTGCGGTACGGGTCGACGCGGAGCGGTTCCTTCTGGAGCACGATGAGGTGCTCGCCGATGGCCGCTTCGACGTTGTCCGTGTTCTCGTAGAGCTCGGCCAGGATCTGGCGCTCGAGCGCCTCGTCCGGCTTGAAGCGCGTGGCCATTTTGAAGGCCTCGATCGCGCTCGACCAGTCACGCTGGCGGTCGCGGTAGATGAGACCGAGCGAGTGCCAGAGCGTGTACTCGAGATCCGGGTCGGAGACGTTGGCCGTCGAGAGACGGCGCAGCATCTTGCGGAAGGCGCGCTCGAGGCCCTTCCAATCTTGGTTTCCGGTCAGGATCTTGTTGATGCGGTCGAAGGCCTGGAGGTCCTTCGGGTTGAGGTCGAGGGCCTCGTTGAAGAGCTCGACCGCACGCTCCTGGTTGCCTTCCTTGTCGCGGTACAGCTGCGCCATCGTGAAGACGAACTTCGACTTGCGGATCGGGTCCTTCTCCATATCGGCGATGGCTTGCACCGTGTCGATCATGCGAGCCCAGTTCCCGGTCGACTCGTAGAGCGCCAGCATCTTGTGGAGGAGCGGACGATCCTCCGGCTTGATGTCCTTGGCTTCTTCGAGGGCCTCGATGGCCTTGCCCGGGTTCTTGTCGTTGTCGTTCCAGATGTCGGCGATATCCATCAACATCTTGAAGCGCTCGTCGCCCTCCATGACGTTGTCGAGGATCTGCCGCTTGTAGGCGACGACCTGCTTGAAGTCCTTGATCTCGGTGTAGACCTCGATGAGCGCGTCCAGCGTGGGACGGTGCGCGAGGTCGACCGCGAGGGCCTTCTCGAAGTTGTTGATCGCTTGCTTGGCCTGTCCCTGCTCGCGCTTGATGCGCCCGAGCTTGAAGTAGACGTCCGCACGCGCTTCGGTCTCGTCTTCGCCGAGCGAGGTGAGCACCTTCTGGAAGTTGTTGAGCGCGCCGGCCCAATCCTTCAGTCGGAAGCAAACCTCGGCGAGACCGCGAATGGTGACCTGATCGGTGAGGTCGAGCTGCTGGGCGGCCGAGTAGGCCTTGAGCGCACGGTCGTCCTTGCCGAGGGCGGCCTGGACCTGTCCGAGCTTGTTCCACAGGTCGTGCTGCTCGGAGCGATCGCGCTTGCCGGCCTTGCGGGTCAGCATCTCGAGGAGCGGCTCGGCCTTCTGCCAGTTCTCGCGCGCCACGTACTCGTGGGCGAGCGGGAGGGCAGCGTCCTCGTTGTCCGGGTCGGCTTCGTTGGCCGATTCCCAGGCGAGCACGGCGGAGTCGTGGTCACCGAGCATCTCCTCGCGGAGACGGCCGAGCTCGACCAAGATGCGCGCGCGCTGGCGCGGCACCGCGGTGTAGCTCTGCTCCTGATCGATGTACCTTGCAGCCTTGTCGTAGTCGGCGTTGTCCATCGCGAGCTGGCGGAGAGCCTGCAGCGAGGGAATGTGCGACGGGTCGAGGTCGAGGGCCATCTCGTAGCGGTCTTGCGCCGAGACGCGGTCGCCCATCTTCTCGTCGAGCGCCTTACCGATGCGGAAGAAGGCTTCGACGCGCTGCTTGGCGTCCGCGGTGAGCTCCGCCACGCGGGTCATCGAGTCGATGGCCTGCGTGATGTCGCCGGTCTTCTCGTAGAGCTTCGAGAGCGCTTCGAGAGCGGGCACGTTGGTCTCGTCGAGGTCGACGATGTTGCGATACGCGTCGATGGCGCGCTCGGCGTCTTGGATCTCGTCCGAGTACACCTGGGCGATCGCACCGTAGAGGTCGATCTTGGTGCGGCGGTCGATGGTGGCCGAGATGTGACGGTCGTACGTGGTGATGAGCTCGCTCCACTGACGGAGCTTGCGGTAGCACCGGGCGAGACCGACGTAGGCCTCTTCCTGATTCGGGTCGATCTCGATCGCTTGCTCGAGGCGCTGCGCGGCGATGTCGGCCTTGAGGAACTGGTCCTCTTGGAGACGAGCCACCTTCAAGAGAAGGTCGATGCGCTCGCGCTCCGTCGTGACCACGTCGAGCTCGGCTTCGAGCACCTTGACGAGCTCGGCCCACTGCTCGAGAGCCTCGTAGACACGCGCGAGGCCGCGCATGGCTTGGATGTTCTGCGGCTCGATGTCGAGCACTTCGCGGTAGATCTGCGCAGCGCGGGGACCGTCGTTCGGCATGGCCTCGTAGAGGGCGCCGATGCGGAGCTTGGTCTGCGCGATCGCCTCGGGCACCTGGAGGGCGCCCACCTTGCGGTGGAGCACGTCCACGAGCTCGCGATTCTGACCGCGCGCCGCGTAGATGCGCTCGAGGTTCTCGATGGCCGGCACGAACTGCCCGTCCACCTCGAGAGCGCGCGTGAAGTACCCGACCGCTTGATCGGTCTGGCCCATCTGCACGTCGAGAAGCTCGCCGAGCTCGGTGAGGATCTCTTTGCGGTCGGTGTCGCTGACGGCCACGTCGAGCGCACGCGTGAGCGTCGCGCCGAGCTGCTGCCAGTTCGCGTTCTTGCGGTAGAGCTGCGCCATCTGGCGGAGCGCGCCCACGTTATTCGGGTCGAGCTGGACGATCTGCGCGTAGTAGGGCTGCGCGTACTCGGGGTGACCGAGATCTTCGCCGTACCACTTCGCGAGGTGCAGGCAGAGGCGGACCTTCTGCGAGGCCTCGGTCTGCTGCTGCAAGAGCTCGTTGGCGCGCTGAATCACCTCGCCCCAGCGCCCGGTGGCCTGCGCCATGCGCTCGAGGTACTTCGAGGTGTCGCGATCGTGGAAGTCTTCCTCGAAGGCGGTGACCAAAGCGTCGAGGGCGGCGCTCTTGTCTTCGACCTTCTCCTCGCAAACCTTCGCCACTCGGCGGAGAAGGTCGCTGCGCTCGGGGATGTCCTCACGCGTCTCGCGGCGCGCGAGGTAGAGCTCGATGAGCGCTTCCCAGCGTCCGGCGGCGGTGTGGAGCTTCTCCAGCTCGAAGAAGCCTTCGTCGTGCGCGGGGTCGAGCTCGAGGATCTTCTGCCACGCGAGCGTGGCCTTGTCCGGCTCTTCGACCGTGTCGCGCCAGAGAGCGGCCACGCCACGGAGCTCTTCGATGCGCGCGGGCGTATCGGTGAGCGTGTCCGCACGGCGCATCTTGACGTCGATGACGTCGACCGGTTGCTCTTGCGCGCGGTAGATGGCCTCGAGGGCGTCGAGCGCCTCGAGGTCCGGGGCCACGTCGAGCAGCTTTCGCCAGGCGTCGGCTGCGTCGTAGGGCTGCTGGAGGCGGTCGCCGTAGGTGCGGCCGAGCTCCCGGAAGAGCTCCTTCAGCTCCTGCTCGTCGAGCACCGAGGCGGCGCGATCGACCTGCTGGTGCAGGGCGCTAACGAGCTCGCTCGGGTCGTCTTGGCGGCGGCGGATCTGCGCGACGGCGCGGAGGGCCGCGAGGTTCGCGTAGTCGGCGTCGAGCACGCGGTTCCAATCCGCGAGCGCGAGGTCGTCGCGGTTGAGGCGCTCGGTGAAGACACGGGCGCGGCGCGTGAGGATGTTCACGCGGTCGTCGTCGGACGGCGCGATGTCGTGCTGACGCTCGAGCACGTCGACGAGCTCGCGCCACGCCTGCTGACCTTCGTAGAGACCGGCCAACGCGGCGAGCGCCTCGGGGTCTTCACCACGGAGGTCGAGCACCAGCTTCCAGGTGTCGATCGCGCGCAGCGGGTCGGCCAAACGTTCAGCCGCCAAGTGCGCGATTTTCGCCCGAATGTCGGCCTCTGCAGCCTCGCCCGCGGCGTTCTCGAGCTCACGCTCGTAGACGACGTTGAGCTCGACCCAGTTGCTCTGCGACTCGTAGATGCGTCCGAGCGCCGCGATGGCGCCCTCGTGCGTGCGGTCGAGGCCGTCGAAGATGGTGCGGTACGCGCGCGTCGCGTTGGCGAGGTCGGCGAGCTGCACTTCGTAGGCTTCACCGAGGCGCGCCCAGAGCTCGACGAGCTCGGAGGCTTCCGCGGGGACTTGCACGCGCGACTCGAGCACCTCGGCCAGCTCCGCCCACTGTTCCAGCGAGAGGTAGATGCGGTCGAGGTTGGCGAGGGTCTCGGGCTCGAGCGGGTCGACGGTGCGGACGTACTTGTACGTCTCTTCCGCCTTCTGCACGTCGCCGAGCTCGTCCTCGAAGGTCTTCGCGAGGCGCTTGCCGAGCGTGCGCTGGACGTCTTTGTCTTCCGGGTGGAGACCGAGCACGTCGGCGTACGCGTTGGCGAGCTGTTCCCAGCCGCCGTCGATGCCCGCGGCGACGCGCGGGGCCTCTTCGCCCGAGCGCTCGTCGAGCGGGTATTCCTTCAGCGCGCGGACGTAGACCGCGAGCGTCTGGGTCGGGTCGAGCAGCTTCTCCTCGAAGAGCTCGGCGATGCGGTAGTACGCCGCGAGACGCTCTTCCTGACCGCTCGGACGTCCGTCGACGACCTCGGCAGGGATGTGCGTGAGCTGCGCCTCGTGGACGGCGACGAGCTTCTCCCACTCGCCCGCGTTGCGGTAGAGCGGCTCGAGGATCTCGGCGACTTCGGCCTGCTTCGTGTTCTGCGCGAAGAGACCTTCGAGGGCCGCGAGCGTGTTCGCGTGATCGGGCGACTGACCGATGACCTCGCGGTACGACGCGATGGCCAAGTCGAGGTTCGCGAGCTTGTGCTCGTAGACCTGACCCAAGCGGAACTTGAACTCGAGGATCTCGTCCTGCGAAGCGGCGATCTCCGCCTCGCGGGAGAGAATCGCCGACAGCTCGCTCCAGCGCTCGGTCTGCAAAAACAGCCGATCGAGGGACTGCAGCGCCACCTGGTTGTCCGGCGAGACGTCGAGGACGCGACGGTAACGAAGGATGGCGTTGGTGGTGTCTTCCAGCGAAAGCTCGAAGATCTGCGCGGTGCGGAGCCCGAGCTCCACGAAGCGCTCGGGGTTCTCGTCGAGCTTCTCGAGCTCGGTGTCGTAGAGGGCGGCCACGTTGGCGTAGAGCCCGAGCGCCATGGCGAGGCGCTCGAGGTTCTGCAGCGTGGTCTCGTTGCCGTTGTCGAAGGCGAGCGCACGAGCGAACGTGTCGAACGCGTTCTTCGGCTCTTCGAGCGCGTCCTCGTAGAGGCGCGCGATGCGGTGGAGCAAGTCCACCTTGAGGAACGGATCCTGGCCGTGAGCGACCTGAACCTCGTGCACGCTCACGAGCGCGCGCCACTGGCTGTTCGCTTCGTAGACGGGCTCGAGCACCGCAGCGGCGCCGAGCGGGTCCTTGTCGCCGGCCTTGAGGCCTTCGAGGGCCGCGAGCGTGGGCTCGTGGTCGGGCTGCTGGCCGAGGATGTCGCGGTAGAGCTCGATCGAGCGCGCCACGTCTTCGAGGCGCTTCTCGTAGAGCTCGGCGATTCGGTACTGGAAGCCGATGGCCTCCGCGGGCTCGGTGCACATCTCGCTCTCGTGCGTGAGCACGCTGAGCAGCTCGGGCCAGTTCTGCGCCTGCTCGTAGAGCACGTCGAGCCGCGAGAGCGCCTGGAGGTCGTCCGGGTCGAGCTCGAGGATCTTCTGGTACGTGTCGATGGCGCGCGGCACGTCGGCGAGCTCGCGCTCGTAGACCGCACCGACCTGGTAGAAGATGCGCTTCTTCTCGTCCGGATCGACGATGAGGTCGGCCTTGCGCGCGTACACGGCGAGCAGGTCCACCCAGCGCGAGAGGCCGAGGTAACGCTTGATGAGCGCGTCGAGGGCGCGGAGGTCGTCTCCGTCGAGCTCGAGCACCTTGTTGTAGACGAGGATCGCCTCCTCGGGCTTCTCGAGCACGTCCTCTTCGATGGCCGCGGCCTGGAAGAGAGCGTCCTTCTTGTCCTGCGGCTCGTCGACGATGTCGGCCTTGCGCTGCAGGGTTTTGGAGAGCTCGGAGTAACGCTCGGTTTGACGGAAGAGGCGCTCGAGCGACTCGACCGCGTTGAGGTTGCCCACGTCGATCGTGAGCACGCGACGGTAGTGCGAGATGGCCGTGTCGACCGCGCCGAGGTCTTGCTCGTGCACGCGGGCGCTCATGGTGAGCAGCGCGCTGGAGAGCGCCGCGTCGTCCGTCTCGGAGGACTGGTGCTCGTACACGTTGGCGAGATCGGCGAAGCGGCCGGTGCTGCGCGCGACGCGGTCGATCTGCTGCTGCGTACGCTCGTTCGAGGGCTCCTCGGCGAGCGCGCGAGCCAGCGTGTTGAACGCCGAGTCGAGGTCGCCGGCGGCGTCTTCGTAGAGCTGCGCGATCTGGTGGAGGAGCTCGACGCGGCGCGAGGGATCCTCGGTGCGACGCACCTGGACCTCGTGCGCTCCGATGAGCTTCGCGTGGTCGCCGGTCTGGCGGTAGAGCGGCTCGAGCAGGTCGGCGATCGTGAGCTCGTACTGAGGATCGCGGCCGAGGCGCTCGAGGGCTTCGAGGGCCGGCCCGTTCGAGATCTCGCGCTCGAGCACGGCGCGGTAGCCCTCGATGGCGACCTCGATCTGGCTCATCTCGCTCTCACGCAAGGCCGCGAGGCGGAGCATGAGTGCAATCTGCACATTTTCGTCCTGCGCGAGGACGAGCTGTGCTTCGAGGTTGTCGGCGAGCTCGCTCCACATCTTCTGACGCGTGAAGAGCGCGTCGAGGGCGGAGAGGGCGGCGCCGCTGGCGGAGTCGATCTCGAGGACCTTGCGCCACGAAGCCACCGCGTCGCCCGGGCGACCGAGCTTCTCGTCGTAGGTCGCGGCCATCTGACCGTAGAGCTGCTCGCGCAGGTCGGGGTCGGTGGTCTGCTCGATGCGACGCTCGATGACGCCGATGAGATCGGTCCAGCGGGCGGTGCGCGTGAAGAGCTGCTCGAGCGCGGAGAGTGCGTCCGAGTCGCCCGGATCGAGCGCGAGGACCTTGCCGTACGCGGCGGCCGCTTCGTCGACGAGCTGGAGACGCTCGTCGAACACGGACGCCTGACGCATCCAGTACTCGCGAGCGAGCTGCGCGTCCGTGAGCGACTCGGCGATCTCGGAGTAGAGCACCGTGAGCTTCTTCCAAGCGTCGGAAGCCTCCGCGATGCGCTCGAGCTCGGCGCGGGTCTCGGGCTGGTGCGGCTGCTCCTTGAGGGCGTTCGCGAGCGCGTCGAAGGCGTGCGCGCGGTCGTTCAAGGACTCCGCGCTGATACGCGCGATCTTGCGGAGCAGCTGGACCTTCTTGTCCGAGTCCGCGTCCGCCTCGCTCAGGATCTCGAGAGCGTGGATGAGCTTGGGCCAGTCGGAGCGCTCTTCGTAGATCGCCTCGAGGATGGCGGCCGCTTCGCCGCGCAAGCTCTCGTTCGCGAGCAACGCTTCGAGAGCGAGACGCGCGCCGTCGTGACCCGGCTGCAAGAACAGGATCTCGCGGTAGTTCTCGAGAGCCGCGTTCGCGTCGCCGAGGTGCGCCTCGAGCACTTGGCCGAGGCGGTACTTGAGGTCGACCAGCTCTTCTTCGGGCAGGTCGAGCTCGATGCGACGACGGAGCACGTCGGCGTACGGTGCCCAGCGCTCGAGTTGCTTGTAGAGCACATCGAGAGCGGCCAACGCCCGCGCGTCGGTGGGCTCGTCTTCGAGCACGCCGTCGTAGGTGTCGATGGCACGGTCGACGTCGCGGAGCTCGGTCTCGTAGAGCTTCGCGATCTCGTAGCTGATGGCCTTCTTCTCGTCGGGCGAGGTCGCGAGCTCGCGCTTCTTCTCGTAGATTCCGAGAAGCTCGGCGAACTTGGCTGTCTCGCGGTAGAGACGCTCGAGGGCGGCGAGCGCGTCGGGGTTCTCCCCGTCCGTCTCGTAGACCGCGCGGTAGGCGGCGAGCGCCGGCTCGATGTCCTTCAGCTCCTCGACGTGCACGCGACCGAGCTTGAGTCGGAGCGCGATGGCGAGATCGCGATCGGCGGAGTCGTCGGCCTTGCGGACCGCGGCGTCGTAGGCCTCGATGACGCGGGACCAGCCGTTCGTCACCTTGGCGGCGCGCTCGACGTCGAGCGTCGCTTGCTCTTCCTGCGGCACGATCTCGAACGCCGACAGGTAGCGCTCGAACGCGCGCTGCGGGTCCTTGACCTTGCTCTCGTACAGGGCGGCCACTTCACGGAGCAGACGCACCTTCTCGAGGTCGTCCTCTTCGTGCGAGAGCTTCACCTCGATGGCGTTGGCGAGGCTCTTCGAGTTGTTCGCCGCGGTGTAGATCGGGATGAGCGCCTCTGCGGCGCGCAGGTTCTTCGGCTCGAGCTCGAGAATCTTCTCGTAGGCTTTCGCCGCGCGATCGTTCTTTTGCTTCTTGTCCGCCCAGAGCTCGGCGATCTTGAAGAGCAGGCCGATCTTCGCTTCGGCGACGGTCTCTTTCGCT
Source organism: Polyangiaceae bacterium (assembly GCA_965225775.1). Lineage (GTDB taxonomy): Bacteria > Myxococcota_A > Polyangia > Polyangiales > Polyangiaceae > JAAFHV01. The sequence continues at coordinate 3,140,677 of OZ245328.1, forward strand.
TCCTGCTGCTCGAGGACGCGGATGAACTCGTCCCACTTGCCGCTCTCGGCGTAGAAGACCTCGAGGTCGTCCCAGCGCCCGAGCGCCAGGTACTTCTTCTTCAAGGCCTCTTGCGCCTTGCGGTCGTTGGGGTCGAGCGTGAGCAGCTGGCGCCACGCGTTGACCGCGCCTTCGTCGTTGTTGAGGCGGTCGCCGTAGAACGTGCCGAGCTTCGTGAGGATCTGGATGCGCGCGGTGTTGTCGTAGGTGACCTCGACCTGGCGCTCGAGCACGGTGACGAGCTTGTCGTATTCCTTCGAGCGCTCGTAGAGCGCCGCGAGGGCACCGAGTGCTTCGGCGTTGGACTCGTCGGTGGTGAGCACCTCGTTCCAAAGCTCGATGCAGATCTCGGGCTTCTTCACGCGCTCGGTCGCAAGCTTCGCGATCTCGAGGAACTTCGCGGCGCGCTCCGCACCGTAGGTGCGTTCGGCGTCACGACGCTGCAAAACCAGGAGCTTTTCCCAGTCGCGGCGCTTCTCGTACATCTGCTTGAGGTAGTCGGCCGCGGTGGGGTTCTCCGGGTCGATCGCGATGACCTGCTCGTAGGCCTTCACGGCCTCGGCCTGATTGGCGAACTTGCCCGTGTAGAGCTCGGCCGCCTTCATGTAGAGCTCGACCTTCTCGAAGGTATCGGGCACGGCAGCGGCGAGCGCGAGCAGCGTTCGGACGTACTCGTTGTAGCGCTTGGCCGCTTCCTGCTTCTCGGCAGTCGCGCGAAGCTCGGCGATCTTCGCCTCGTCGACCGGCCCGTCGGCCGCAGGAGCAGCCGCCGCCGGTGCCGGTGCCGGCTCGGCCGCAGGAGCAGCCGCGGAGACGGGAGCGGCCTCGACGACCGCTGAAGCCGGCTCGGGCTCCGCGACGACCTCGACGGCAGGAGCCGCAGGTTCCTCGACGGGCTCGGCCACCGGCGGAATCGATGCCGGAGCGGCCTCGGCCACCACGGTCTCGACCACGGGCGGAGGTGCGGCCGCGGGCACCACCTCGACCTCGACGTCCGCAGACGGATCGGGGGCGTTGGGCGGCGGCGGAGCCGTGGGCGGCATGGCGAGCGCGGGCTCGACCGCGACCGCAACGACCGGCGTTTCCGGCGCGACAGAGGGCGTTTGCGCGGCCTCGGCAGGAGGAGGAACGGTCGCCTTGACCTGCTCACCGATCTGTGCCTCGAAGGCGAGCAGCGTCGGGTGATCGGGCACGATCGACTTGAGTCGTTCGAAGCTCGCCTTGGCGCGAATCAGGTTGCCGAGACTACGCCACGCGATGGTGCCGGCTTGCGCGAGCATGAACGCGGTGTTGTCGACATCGGTGACTTGCGTCGAGGCTTCTTCGGCCAGACCGAGCACGCGCTCCCACTCGCCGCCCTTTTTGCCGTGCAGGTCACGGAGGTACTGGAACGCCCCCTCGTTGCCTGCATCGAGCTTCACGGACTCTTCGAGCCACTTGGCGCCGACATCGGCATTCTGGTGACGCGAGACCCAGCGCACGCCGAACGAGAGCGCCGCGGCGCCCTTCGTGGCGCGATCGCCGAGCTGAGCCACGACGCCTTGCTGGATGCGGTCGAGCTCGTCGAACCGCGCGCCTTCGGCGAGGATGCCCTCGTAGAGAGCCGCGACCTGCTTCGACTGCGGATCGGCCGTGTACGCACGAAGGAGCAAGCCTTCGAACTCGTCCGGGGCGAAGCGCTTGGCGATGCGAGCCGCGCGAAGCAAGAGACGGCTCTTCGCTTCACCGGACGTCTCGTTCGACGCGCGAACGAGCTGCGCCACGTGCGCTTGCCACGAGCCGCTCTCGGCCTGCACGTCTTCGAGCGAGGCGCTCGCCGCGGCGCTTCCGCCTTGCGACAGCGACAACGCACGCGCGTAGGTCGACGTGGCCTTGTCGTAGTCGCCCGCGTCGGAGAGAACGTCGCCGAGCTCGAGCAAGAGCTCGACCGCGTGAGGTCCTTCCTTCGTGGTCTTCAGCTCCATTTCGAGGAGCTTCTGGACCATGTTCAGCTTACCGAGATCCCAGTAAACCGAACGCGCGCGAGCCAGGCTTTCACCGGACGCCGAGTTCAGCTTGTAGGCATCTTGGAAATGCTTGAGCGCTTTGACGCCCGCGAGGAATTTCCCCTCGAGCAATCGGCCGAGTCGCAAGTGGACGCGGGCTTTTTCCTCGTTCGTGCCGGACGAAGTGCTCTTCTCGAGCTCTTCGACGAGCCCTTGCCAGTCCCGAACGTTCTCGAGATGCGAAAGACGCTCCTGCAGGTCCATTGACTCCCTCGGTCGCACATCCGGCGCGCGAGCGCGCCTCCCGACGCTCGAGACAGGTGTGGGCCGCGGTGTGCGCACCCCCGAGCCTGCATTCGAGCAGGTGAATTTTCCGCTCCCAAGCTATCAGAGGCCGCATGCCAGGTGTGGCCCTTCCTCGCGAGGCGAATCGATTTTTTCGCGCTCGTCCCGCGCACGATTGCCCCACATCGACCGTGGATCGCACCTGCACACTCGCACGCACACGAAGCCCGAGTGCTCGCACGCGACGATCACCCCATGGTCACCGTTTCGACCGGATCCCTCTCGGCGGGTTCTCCGAGGACCGCGGTTCGAAACGCGAGACACGAATCGGAAATGCAAAGAGGGCTCTCCTTTCGGAGAACCCTCTTTTCACGTCCGGTACGGATTGAAGGACTTACTGAAGCTGACCGCCGAGCCGGGTCGCGAGCTGCTGGCTCTGCGAGCACTGGTCGGCGTAACGCGCAGCGGCCGCACCCTTGCATACGATCTTGTTGAACGACTGCAGTTGCTGGATCGCCTCGCTCTTGCGGGGGGGATTCAGGCTGGCGTACGCCGCGCCGAGGTTGAAGAACGCGATCTGGTCGCCGCCCGTGTTGCACTGACCGCACGCCTTCTTGGCGGCTTCGTACTCGGGGACCGAGCCGGCGATATCGCCCTTCATTTCCTTAATTTGGCCCGCCAAGCTGTGGAGGCCGAAGAGGAACTTGTCGCCTTCTTTTCCGAACGAAAGGCCTTCCTTCACGACCTGCTCGGCTTGCTCGAGGTAGCCGAGACGGATGTAGAGGTCGGCGAGCGGAACGTAGAACGACAGCTCGTCCGGCTTGGTCTCGATGGCTTTCGTGTACGAGCGGAGAGCTCCCTGCTCGTCGTCGAGGTGGAGAAGGACTTCGGCGAGCTCGAAGTGAGCGTCGGCGAGGTTCGGATCCTTCGCGATGGCTTGCTCGAGCGGCTCCTTCGCCTCGGCCCAGCTGTTCGGCCCCTTGGCGGCCATACGCGCGTTGGCGAGACCGTGCTGGAAGTAGTAGTTCGCGAAGGTCGGGGCGACACCCTCGGCCTTCTTGCAGGTCGTGGCGACCTTGTCCCAGGCTTCCTTCTTGGTGTACGCGAGCGCAAGCTTCCAGAGGATGCGGTGGTTGGTCGGATCGAGATTGGTCGCCTGCTCGTAGTTCGAGATGGCTTGGTCGATGTTGGAAGCCTTCGACTTGTCGCCTTCGTTGGCCAGGTTGACCGCTTCGATGTTGTTGCGGCTACACGCGGTCGTCGACGCGGCGAGAGCGGAGAACGCGGAAACCAGGAGGGCGGCCTTCACGAAGGTCTTCATGGGCGCGGGAGCATACGGCAAGTGCTCCCGCTCGCTCAACCAAAAGCTCTACGATTTGCACCGCGAGCGGCCTCTGGGCAGAAGACCGGCGCGGCCTACCACCCGAGCGGACGATTCCGCGCGTAGCGGCCGGCACTCGTCTTCCCCTCCCCGCCTGCGCTTCCGACCTCGTCGAGGCTCTCACTCGGGCCTCCGACCGGCCTCGTCCCGGTCGCGAACCGGGGTGGACTCGGGGCAAGGGCCGTGGAGGTCGACGCCGGGTCGAGGGGGAGCGCTCGACTTCTCGTACAAAACCCAGTCTTTTGCCATTCCGATCACCCGCCAACGAGGTCCACCGGGTTCACTCGTGAAGGGATCGACGTCTCCACGAACGAGCACGTAGTCGTAGTACGGACCGTCCTTGTCGTTGCGGAACAGGCAGGGATTCCAGTCCCAGAAGGTCACCGCCTTCTTCGGAGGCGCGAGCTCCGGTCGGTACGTGACGGGCCAATGTGGAAGCTCGCTGAACGAAAAGCCCGCCACGCCGCCGTAACGGGCCCGGTAGTACGAACCGAAGTGCACGAACGGCGTGATGATCACGCGCTCGGACGTGTTCTGGAACACGAGCGTGAGCAGACGCTTTCCTCGTGGCAGATTCCGGAGCACGAGATCGAAGTGACGAGCTTCGTCGCGCTCGAACGCGACCATCTCGCGCGACGCTCCGAGCGCGAAGAGCACGTTGATCGCGAAGAGCCCTATGCCGACCGCGTTCGCCCACGTTCCGCGACGACGCGCGATCACGAGCACGGCGAAGAGGCCTACGTAGGGCGCCATGCGCAGATCGAGAATGAACGCGTAGCTTACCTGGTTCGGCAGCGTGAAGTACGCGACCACCCCGAGGCTGGCGAGTAGCGCGGCGGTCACGCGCGCGCGCAGGCTACGCGAGCCGGACTTCGTCGCGACGAGCAAGAGCGCGACCATCGCCCACATCGCACGCGCGCCGCGTTCGTCGAAGGTCGCGGTCCACACGTCGTGCATCCAGCCGAAGAGCGTCTCGACCAGCATCGACGTCTTCGAGAAGCGCACGACCCCCGCGTGCTCGCCGCCGGCGCGCGCCGAGATCGCGTTGGTGGCCACAAGCACGGGAGCGAGCGCAGCCGTCACCACGAGCCACGGAGCGCGGGACGCCAGCGCCTTCACGCGCGCGAGCAAGTTGGCCCCGGGACGAGATCGACTCCGTGCACGATACACCCATGCGGCGAGCGTCGCACCGACCACGAAGAGCGCGAACGAGCTCGTGTGCAGGTAGAACAAGACCGCGGACAGCGCGAAGAGCGCGTACACGCGCCTCTTGCGTGGGTGTCGCGCGTGGCGCACGGCGACCGCGAGCGCGAAGAGCGCGACGGGCATCGACGCCACGTAGTTCAAGAGACCTTCGGCGAGCGCGCGATTCCAGAAGAGCGGCCCCGCGACGAGCGAGAGCCGCGAGTCCGCACCGACCGCGCGCAGGAGCGCACCGAGCGCCGGGATCATCGCCAGCGCGGCGATCACGAGCAGCGCGAGGTTCGCTCGCTCCGCGTTGCCGAGCACGTGCGCGAGCAGCGCGCCTACCGCGTGGTAGAGCAGATACGTGGTGCGGAAGACTCCCTGCACGCGGAAGTACTCCGCCGATCGGTAGCGCGGGTCGAAGTAGGTCGACAGCGTCGCGATCGCGGCAAGGTGCTCGGGCAGATCGCTGAAGGGCAAGTGCCGCGCGAAGAACAGCGGAAGCGCCGTGAGGACCGAGGCGATCGCCTCGACCACTCGCCACGCTCGACTCACCGGACGCACGCGTTCCACGTGTGTCACGTGCGCTCGCTCTTCGCCTCAGGTCAAGGAGCGAAACGCTCGGGCGTGGTTCCCGCGACCAAGCGGCACGAGTTGCCGACGCGCCGGCAGCGCACGACGGCGTGGCGCTCGGAGCACGCGGGGTCGGCGCTGATCGCGACCTTCACGTACGTGGCGTCGCCTTGGCAGCCTTGAGAGCCGTTGTACTCGTACGGGTACGGACCGTTGGTCGCGAAGGCGTCGTCCTTGGCATTGCCGAGTCCGTCCGGGCTCGCTCCCGGCGGCTCGGACGGCAGAGGGACGTACTCGGTGCCGCTGCGAAAGCCCGAGAAGTAGTAGCTGTCGATGCCCACGCACTTCGTGTCGCTGCCGAGGTACGCGCACTCCGCCTGCGCTTCGGGGATGCAAACGCCGCCTTCGGCATCGAGCGCGACGCAGCGTGAGCCGGCCGTGCACGTGGAGCTCGAAGCGCACTCTTGCCGGCACTGCCCATTCAAGAAGCGCTGCCCCGACGGGCACGACGTGGACGTCGTGGGCTCGTCGACGCGACCATTGCACGCCGCGGCCGCGAGGCCAGCAGCGAGAAGGAACGTCGCAGCCACGAAGAGCTTCATGGGCCGCGACTTAGCACTCGATATGCCAGGGTGAAAATTCGTGGATTTGCGCGATGATCTGCACCTCGGCGCCGGATCCTCGTGTCATGGCCAACGAAGCCCCACCCGCGAGAAAGAGCCCAAAATGCGGCACGCCGCCAAGAGCGGCGAGGCTCGAGGCGGCGTGGCGGCGTGTGCAGAGTGCACGCAGGAGGCGAGGTCAGTCGCCAGGGCTGAACGAGATCGGGTAGACGACGGTGACGATGCCGCCTTCGGGCTGCGGGAACGAGAGGTTACCGAAGCCGCGAACGACGCACGAGACGACGCCCTTGTCCGGGAGGTCCGAGCCGCCGTCTTGCGCGGTGGAGACCGAGCCCGAGCGATCGATGACGAACTTCACCGCAACGCGGCCCGAGAGGGTCGGGTTGGTGCGGAGGCCGTTCTCGTAGCAGAGACGGAAGCGACCGAAGTTCTGACGAACGATACGCTGGATGACTTCGGGCGGGAGGCGACCGTTGACCTGCGTCGCGCCCTGACGAAGCGTGGGCGACTTGGTCGCGTGCGCTCCACCGAGGCGGCCGTGGCCGTTGCCGAAGCCCTGACCGTTACCGGTGCCGGCGCCGTGACCGATGGTGCCGATGTTGCCGAGGCCGATGCCTTCGCCGCGACCGCCGCCACCTTCGCCGACGCCGGAGAGGCCGAGGCCGCCCGCGCCGAACGAGTCACCGATGCTGTCGCCCCACATGTTGCCGCGGGCGCTCATGGGGTCGTTGCCGCTCGACTCTTCGCGTCCCCACGGAGCCGTGGGAGCGTTGGGGTCGCCACCGGCGCCCACGTTGAGCAGACCGATCATGCCGAACTCGGCGGCCTCCTTGAGGGCGGCCTGACGAGCGATGTGCGGGTCGGCGTTGTCCGCGGGTCCCTGCACGCCGAAACGGTGTCCCGTTTCCTTCGTGTTGGGGTTGCCCATGGAGCCTTCTTCGCCCTTGGCGCGAGTTCCGGTGCCGCCTTCTTTGTTGTCGGCGTTGGCGTCGGAGACCTGCTCGGTGGGCTTCTCTTCCTGCTCGCGCTCGGCCGCTGCGTTGAGCATCTTCTGCATGAGCAGAATCTGGTCGCGGTCGATGGCTTCGCTGTCGTCGAGGTTCATCTTCGGCATGAAGAACGCGAGGGACGCGACGATGCCGATGTGAAGGAGCGACGAGAGACCGACGAAGAGGAACGCCGCGGGATCCGCGCCGGCGAACACGCCGACCGGGGGAGCCTTGCCGGCGTTGACCGCGCTCACCTGGAAAACGAGGCCGCCCTCGAGCTCCATGCGCGCTTTCGCGTTGGTCGGAAGGTCGAACTCGTGCGCACCGGAGAGCTCGCTCGAGGGACGAGCGCGACCCGAAGAGATGAGCTCTTGGAAGGTGGTCTTGCCCTGGCCCGGGATCTCGACGGCGCCGGTGGCGCGCGGGAAGATGACGAGAGCGGCGCTTCCACCGCGAGCGACGACGACCGGAGCGCGCGTCGTGCCGAGCGCTTCGCTCGGAACGAAGTAGTCGCACGCGACCTGGGTCTCTTCGCCGACGAAGAACGAGCGAGGCGGCGAGAGGTGCGAGACGTGGAGCACGTTCGTGTCCCACATGACCATGACTTCGAGCGCGGCGAGGTGCGCGATCTCGACTTCATCCGGGTTCACGTCGGGCCCCGACTTCACGAGCTTGTAGGTCGTGGGTGCGTTGGGGTCGAGGTCACTACCGCCCGGCGACATACCGTGCTGGTCCGACGCCGAAGCGACGAAGGGATTCGCGGGAGCCGCCGCCACCGCGAAGGGATTCGCCGTGGGCGCCGGGACGGCGAAGGGGTTGGCCGCAGGAGCTGCCGCGAAGGGATTCGCGGCGGGCGCCGGGACGGCGATCTCAGCGGCGGTGGGAGCCGTGGACGCGGGCGGCGGAGCCGACACCGGAGCGGCAGCAGCCGAGGCTCCCGCAGCTTCGGCGCTCTCGAGCACGATCGTGGTCGAGCCGATTTGCACCTGGTCGCCGGGGCGGACCTTGCACTTGTTCACGCGCTGCCCGTTCACCATCGTGCCCGGCTCGTTGCCGAGGTCGATGAGGGTGATGTCCCCTTCCGAAGCGACCTCGATCACCGCGTGCATACGCGAGGCGAGCTCGTCGTCGACACGCAGGTGGCTTCGCGGGTCTTTGCCGACCTTCACGATGTCCTGCGCGATCGTATCGCGACGGATGAGTTGATCCCCTTGGTAGAGCGCGAACGTGAGCGCGACCTTGCCCTTGCCTTCCATCTCGGACCTTCCGCCGCTTTCCAGCGGCATCTGCGGTAGACCGCAGCTTCAACACCCTCGGACGAGGGAAAAACCTTGGCGAACGTGGCCCGTCAGAGGTTCTCGACGGACTTCAACATCTCGGGGACGAAAGACGTTCGCGGGCGAATCAGCGTGGTGCGAACCGGTCCGGGACGAACGCGAATGGTCGCGTCGTTCGGGCCGAAGCCACCGGCGCTGAGCGGGTCGTCGGAGAATTCGTACCCGTAGCCGTCGCCACTCCCCTTAGCGGGGGGAGCGCCACCAGCTGCGGCAGCCCCGCCAGCAGCCTGGGCAAACGCCGAGGTGCTCACGAGGAGGATGCCGAGGCCCACCAAACCCACGAAGAGACGCTTCGCATTCGCCATGATCGTTCTCCTTGCTCAGTCGCACGGTCTACCAACCCTTTGTCCGTTACGCGCGAGAAAATCGCCTTCGAATGTGCGATTTCCTTTGCGTTCCAGCAGGTTGGTAAAAATTCAAGGCTGGCATACGGCCCCAGCCTGGCCATCGTTGCAGATGCGAGCGCGCCGGACGTCCGAAGAGTTTTCTTCGTGGGTCCAGCGCGCTTGGCGAGCGTCTCGGGTTGCATAGACAGCCCCGATTCGCTCAGGTTCCCGGTGATCGTAGAATTTTCTCGAAAGGACCTCCCCGGGCGGAGGTCCCTCCGTGCAACCCCTCGCGAGGCCTACTTCTTGGGCGCTTCGGCAGGCTTGTCGGCGGGCTTGTCCGCCGGCTTGTCTCCGCCTGCAGCGGGGGCGTCGGTCGCCGCGGGAGCCGGGCCACCGGGCGCGCCCTGGGCTTTCTGCTCGCTCGCGTCGAGGTCGAGGAATTGGATGGTGTCGTCGATGTCCTGCATGCGCTCCTTCGAGCGCTTCACGGCACCGTCGTACTCCGCCTTACCCTGAGCCTTGTCCGTGAAGGTCTGGAAGATGCCCTTCGCCTGGCGAAGAGCAGCCTTGGTGGCGTCTTTGCCGGCACCGGCCTTGGCCTTGAACTCCTGGACCAGGATGCCTTCGTTGTAGAAGGCGTCGGGGCGGTTCGCGTCGAGCTTCTTGCACGCGTCGAGCTCGGCCTGAACGGCGGCGACTTCCTGCTCGTAGTTCGCGTCCGTGGCCTGGATGGGGCCGCGAAGCGCGAGCGCGAGACCGAGGTGGGCGTCGTAGTCGTTCGGGCGCATCTCGAGCGCCTTCTTGTACGCAGTGGCCGCCTGCTCGAACCCGCGGAACGAGAGGTTGACCGCGGCGTAGTTCATCTGCGCCTCGAAGAACTTCGGGTCGAGCTTCGCGGCGGTGGCGAACTCGGCGACCGCGCTGTTCACCTGACCGAGCTCGTTCTGAATGAGGCCGGCGGTGTTGTGGATGGGCGCGTAGTTCGGGTTCTTGCGGATCGCTTGCGAGCAAACGAGAGCCGCGAGCTCGAGCTGCTGGACGTCGGCGCGCTTGGCAATCGCCGCGTTGGTCGCGATCTGTCGGCCGCGTCCGCCCTTTTGGGAGGACTTCACCGCACCCGCGCGCTTCTTCGCTTGCTGGAAGTAGTAGAGCGCGAGCTGGTTGAACGCGGGCATGTACGCGTCGTCGATGGCGAGCGCGCGCTGCAGGTTGCGCTTCGCGCAGTCCATGTCGTTCTTGCAGTCCGACCCGGCAGATTCCGAGTCGCGCTGCATCTGGAACATGGCGAGGTTGACGAGCGCGGGCACGTTTTGGAACTGAGCGTCCGTGACGGCCTGCTGGAGCGTCGAGATCGCCGCGTCTTCGTTGCTGTTGCCCTTGTAGTCGTAGAGCGCGAGCTGGACCTTGGCGTAGTGGAACTTGGGGTCGTCCGAGAGCGCCTTCGTGAAGTGCGCTCGGGCTTCCTTGTCGTTTCCGCAGCGCTGCCACGCGAGACCCGCGTTGTAGGTCGCTTCGGGGAACTTCTTGCTCTTCTGCTCCGAGGCCGCATCTTCGAATTTCTTCGCGACCTCGCCGCAGGCGGCGTCGTTCCAGTCGGCGGCCTTGTCGTGCGCGACCATCGTCTCGACGGCCGCGTTGAACTTGGCTTGCGCACTGTCGCTCACGGTTTCACCCGTGGACGTGGTGGGCTTGCCGGGGATTTTGGGATCTTTCTTCCCACCGGTGTTGATCTCGACGCCGTTCCCGCCGCAAGCGAGGGAGAACGTGAGGAGGCACGCCGAGAGAATTCCGAGCTTGGTCTTCATCACGATGCTGCCTTTCACTTCTTCTTGCCGGCGGGCTTCTTGGTGTCTTCGGCCTTGGCGGGGGTCTCCGCGCCGGCCTTCTCGGTCGGAGCTGCGCTCGGCGGACGCCAAGCCTGACCACCGACGAGGATGGGCGGGTTCTTCTCGTCGAGACCGGAGTTCGACAGCGTGGGCGAGCCACGGAGCTCGTCGACGACGTGGTATTCGGCCTTGTAGTTCTTCGCGAGCCAGACTTCGCAGTCACGCGAGTAGCTGTCGAAGTACTGGTACTTGACCGAGAGGTCCAAGCACTTCTTGAGGGCGGGCTTGGCGTTGTTGGTCTTGAAGGGCTCGCTCGCGCCGTCGAGGGCGTCGTAGTACGTGCCGCGGATTTCCGGGTCGGTCTTCCAGGCCTTGGGGATCGGGGCGCGACGGAAGTCGTCCACGAAGTTGCCCCACATGAGGCCCGAGCGCGAACCGGCAGCGATGACCCACTTGGGCGGGGGAACCGGCTTCAGGTCGAGGATCTTGACGTAGGCGGGCTCGACCTTGGCGATCGCTTCCTTCTTCTTGGTGTACCAGTCCTTGACCTTGGTCTGGATGTGCTTGACGACGTCTTCCTTGGTGCCGGATCCCTTGTATTCGGGGAACACGACGGGGTCGACGACCGCGTGACGCTCGTCTTCGGCGGCCATGAAGAAGGCTTCGCCGACCGCGTTCAGGGCCTTGGCGAGGCGCTTGTCCTGCTGCCCCTGATCTTCGCTCGGGTAGGCCGCGCGAATCTTCTGCTCGGCGTCGGCGGGGTTCGCCCAGTAGCCGCGAACCTTGGCGTACTCGCCCTTCGACTGACGCTCGCCACCCTTCAGCTTGGCGTAAGCGCGCGCGAGGGTCGCGTGAGCCTGCACCTGGATGTCGGGAGCGGCCTTGTCGATGACGCTCATCGAACCGACGAGCGAAGCGCGGGCCTTGTCCCACTCTTCCTTCTCGGCGTAGTGCGCGCCGATCGCGAAGGCGATCGAGGCGGTCTGCGCGGGCTTCGAGGCGCCGTAGTTCTTCTTGAACTTCTCGGCGTCCTTGATGGCCTGCTCTTCCTGGCCGAGGCCGAGGCGGAGGAGCACGGCGTCCGCGAGAGCGGCGTCGGCCTTGTCGGCGCGCGGGTCGGCGTCGACGAACTTCTCGAACCAATCGGCCGCGAGCTCGTAGACGGCGATCGCCTGGTAGTTGCCGCCGATTTCGTAGGTGGCCTTCTTGGCGAGCGGCGACTTGCCGTTCGTGCGGTTGTCGAAGGCGAGCAGGGCCTGACGAGCCGCGATCGCCTTGGCGATGAGGCGCGCCGCCTGGAACGAACGAGCCGCGTTGTACGCGATTTCGTCGCAGCGATCGGCCTGGGGCTGCTGGTTCTGCTGAACCGGCTCCTGGCAGTACTTGCGGAACATCTCGAAGTACGTGTTGCCCGCGGTCTCGTACTGCTGGAGAGCGCCCGCGCCGCCGTTCTTGTCGGCCATCTCGACGAGCTTCTGCGCCTTCAAGCGGAGAATGTCGACCTGCACCTTGTTGAGGTTGGTGCACTGTTCCGCGTTCTTCGTGGCCTTGTCGCCCGTGCAGTAAAGCTCGAGGAACTTGGGAACGTCGACCGCCATGTCGTCGTAGCAAGAGGGGCGCGACGACTGCGAAGCGAGAACGTTGATGCTCTCGAGGTAGAGCTGCGAAGCGTAGATGCCGACGTCACGGTCCGCGTTGTTGACCGCGATGTCACGGAAGGCGGTGGCCGCTTCTTCCCAGTGCTTGGCCTCGAAGTACGTACGCGCGCGGGCGTACTTCACTTCGACCAGCTGCTCCTGGCCCGCGTTGTCGGTGGCCGGGGGCTTGATGTAGCAGATGTACCGATTGAAGGCCTGGACCATGCCCTTCTGCTGCTCGGTGAACTCCTTCGGCTTGAGAGCGGCGGCTTCTTCTTCCTTCTTCCGCTTCTCGTCTTCCGACTTGTTCTTGCCCGGGAGCTGTCCGATGCCCTTGCGAGCTTCGGCCTTCGGGTGGGAGGCGTCGTACATCTTCTGGTAGCAGAGCACCGAAGCGTACGCGGCTTCCGGCGCGTCCTTGCCCGTGGGGTCTTCCGCGACGACGGCGTCGAAAGCAGGACCGCACTCGGCCCACTTCTCGTCTGCGTAGAGAAGGTCGGCCATGTTGTATTTGATCTTGTAGAGCGACGGCCAGTCTTCCTTCACGAGGCGCGGGAAGGTGAACGTGGCGAACTGCTTCGCGTCGAAGGTGTCGACGACCTTCTTGTACAGATAGGCCGCGAGGGTCTTCGTCTTCGGATCGTTCGTTCCGCGCTGCGTGCCGGTTCCGGCCGCTTCGAGGTGCCACGCCATCGCCGTTTCGGCGGTGATCGACGCGGTCTTGTTGGCGCACTCCTGCTTGGACTCTGCGCTGTGACCACCGGCGGCGAAGTCCTTGTAGAGCTTCACCTGGTTGTCGACCTCGTTCTTGATGGCGTCCTTGTTGTTGGACTTCATCGCCATCGTCGCTTCGGTGATGTGCGACTGATAGAGGCAGGACTTGTCGCCGCTCTTGTCGCGGTTCATCAAGTCTTTGTAGAGCTGGATGCCTTCGGGATAGTGGCCGGTATCCAGGTAGTTATTACCCAGATCGTCCATCATCTTGTAGGTCTTCTCGTTCCCGTCGGTGTCGCCCGAGATGTTGTGGAAGAAGTTGTACGCCTGGAGCGGGTCGCCCTTGAGCGCGTACACCGGGACGATGTCCTTGCGGGCGCTGTCGGCGATCTTGCTCGCGCCGGGGAGCTGCGAGAAGTTCTTGCCGAAGTCGATCGTCTTCTTGAAGGCGTTGAGGGCCTTCTCGAACTCGCCCTTGTTCCACGCGACGTAGCCGAGCTTGTACCAGGCGTAACCGTAGATCTTGTTTCCCGGCGGCGGGTACTTGATCACGTTCTCGTAGGCCTGCGCGGCGAGGTCCCACTTCGAGGGGTCGCCCTGGGCTTCGTTGAAGAAGAGCTCGCCGAACGCGAGGTAGACGTTCGGGATGTACTTCGAGTTCGGGCGCTTGTCCTTGAGCTCGAAGTAGACCTTACGCGCCGTCGCGTTGTCCTGCGCCTGCTCGTACTCGTACGCGAGGTAATAGAGAACCTCGTCGAGCTGGGCGTAGTCCGGGTAGTCGTTCTTGACCAGGGTGTAGTACTTGATGGCCTGGTTGCGGGCCGACTTCATGACCTGGTCGGCCTGGTTCGCGAGCGCCTGCTTCTGGCCGGCCGCTTGCGGGTTCGACTTCTTCAGGTTGTCGCGCTCGACCTCGGCGTTGGTCTTGTCGCGGAAGGCCGCGGCCTCGAGCTCGACGTACGCCTCGGCGAGACGACGACCGAGGGTCACGCGGTCGGCGGCGTTGCGCGGGGTGTTCGCGAAGAGGCGCTCGATGCCCTGGATCTCGGTGAAGAGAAGGGCGCGCTGACGAGCCTGGAGACGGCTCTTGCGCTCGTCGCGCGGGATGTCGTTGACGACCGGCGCGCCGGGCTTGTTCTCGCCCTTCTTCGCGCCGCCGATCGGGGCGACTCCACGGAAGCTCGTCTGCGTGGCTTTGCCGTGAGCCGCGAATTCCTTCGGGCCGGCAACCGCGCACGCATTGAGCTCTTTTTTGGCTTTTTCTTCGATGCAGACGCCACCGGAAGCGCTGGAGCTCGCGGCTGCACCGTCGGCGGACGCCACCTGGGGCGCGGCCGACGCTGCGAGCACGAGCCCGAGCGCGACGAGGGAGGCTTTATTGCGAGTGGTATTCATCGGAACGTTACCTGCCGCACTTCGAGGTGATGGTCTGTCGGTAGAAGCCGAGCTCGTCACGCCAGTACTCGCCGTCGAACGGCCAAATGACGTGCTCGTCGTCCGCCTTCACGATGTTGCGCTCGGATTCCTTCGCGGTGACCTGGCTCCCCGCGATGGCTTGATCGAGTTGGTTTCGACGCGCCGAGGTGATGTCGATGAGGATCTTCGCGCTGTCGCGGAGGTGCTCGTTGAGCTCGTCGAGGTTTCGCTGGTAGCGCTCTTTGGCGAGCGTGCCGGCGTTCCTCACCGCGATGTCGCGGGCGAGCTGGAGCGCGTCCTTGGTGTCGTTGCCGAGGGGCGAGTCGCGGAAGGTTCCGGGAGCCTTCTTGAAGCGGTTCGCCTCGTCGTCGAGGAGCTGGACGTACTGGAGGTGGCGAAGGAGCTGGCGGTCCGAGAGCGCGTTCTCGACGACCGTCTTGATACGCGGCGGAAGGTCGGCCTTGCCGTCGCGCACGTCCTTGAGAAACTTGTAGAAGGCTTCTTCTTGGCCCTCTCCCTTGAATCGGGCGAGAACTTTGGCAAGCTCGTCGTAGATCGGCTGGTACTTCGTCTGCAGCTTGGCGACCACCACTTCGGCGTCGTCGTACTGGCAGTTGGCGAAGTAGATGACCGAACGAAGGACTTCCGCCTCGGGGTAGTACGAGTTCGGGAAGTACGGCGCCTGCAGCGTGTGGATGTTGCCGAGCGCGTGGGCGTAGTCACCGGCCATGAAGTAGGCCCACGACTCCTCGAAGAGGGAGTCGAGCCAGTACTCGCTGCCGACGTCGACCTTGTTCCAGTACTTGACCGCGGCGGAGAGCTTGGTCGAGTCGATGGTGGGCGAGCCCTGCTCGTCGAGGCGGACCGACGCCGAGTAGTACGTACGGGCCATCGAGAGGTACGCGAGGTCGCGCATACGGGCGTCGTCGTCCACGCCCTCGACGCCTTCGTCGATGGCGCCGACGATGCGCTGGAAGGACTGGACCGCGGGCACCGACTTGCGGAGCTGCACGTTCGAGATGCCGCTGAAGAACTGGCCGCGCACGTAGTACTTCGACTCGCGCGAGACCTTTCCGAAGAGGCGAAGGGCGTCTTCGTACTGGCGGTTACGGTACTTGTAGCGGCCGAGCAGGTAGTTGAGCTGCCAGTACAGATCGCGCTGGTTCGGGTTGTTGAACTTCTCGATCTGCGCGTCGTTGTACTTGCCCACGCGCTCGACGATGTCGGCCGGCTCGGGCAGGTCGGTGGCGAGCTTCGAGAGCCACAGCAAGGTCTCGTTGAACTTGAGGTGGTTCGGCTTGTCGGCGATCTCGCTGAAAATGCCGTACGCGGCCTGGTAGAACTTCAGGCGGTAGAGCGCGATCGCGAGGTGGTACTGCGCGAGCTGCTTGTTGCCTTCGTCGTCTTGGGTCTCGCCCTTGTAGACGCGGTAGAGGCCGAGGGCGGCGTCGAGCCACTTCTCGCCGTCGAAGAGGCGCTTGGCCTGCGCGGCGGGCTCGGTCATCTGACCGGCCGTGGGAGGAGGTCCGTTGTCGGCGGGCTTCGCCGCGGGCTGGCCCGGGTCGTCGAGCTCGATGTCCGCGCCGGCAGCTGCAGCTGCGCCGGGCTTCGCGCCACCCTTCGGAGCAGCCGCGGCCGGCTTCTTGCCGCCCTTCTGCGCGAAGGCAGCGTGCGGCGACACGAGCGCCAGCGAGAGCACGGGAACGGCGGTCAGAAGGATTTTGCGCGCCAGGGATATACGCATGAGGGGTTCCTCGCAGGGTCCGGGGGGACGGAGAGAAGATTCGCGGCGCTCGTTGGCGCCAGAGTCGAAAAAATGAGGCGGGGTTCGTAGCCGGGAACGAAACGGTCGTCGTCAGTGTCGAGAGGGCGATGGCGACGAGCCACGCTCCTAGCAGTGCCGATTTCCTTACGGAGACGAGGGGTTCGAGCAATCCTCCGAGAGGACGGCGGAGCCCCGCGCCGAAAAGCTCAACGATGTTAAGCGGATACTCTCTCCGAGGGCGGCATGGTAGAAAGGCTCGTTTCCGATTGTCAAGGCGAAACGGGCCGCGCCCCCTCGCGGACGGCCTCGACTAGGCTCTCGGCGAGAGGGTCACGGACCAGGTAGCTCGTGGCCTCTTCGGACGCTCGAGGTCGGGAACGCTTGGGTTTCCATGGCCCCCTTCCCTCGAGCGCGTCTCTGCGCCGGACCTGCGGGCGAGGTGCCTTCGGACGGCATCGACCGACGGACGATTTCTTTTCGAATGGGCTCACCTCGCTTCGGCCAAGCCTCTGTCGAGAAGCGAGTCTCCTCGGCCGATCGCGCTTGACGCGTTTTATCCGAGGGAGGTACGGTCCCCGGCCGAGCCTCCGAAGCCGTAGCTGTTTCGCGTTCGCGAAATGGCGAGAGCACCCCGAGACTCGAGAGTTTTTTCGAGGAAAAGCTCGAGCATATCGAGCCCTACTCGTGGGAACGCCAAGTCCCCATCGTCCCGGTTTCTCATCTGCACCGTCCGCCCTCATCTCTGGAGAGCCTCCGCATGACTCGCTCCCGCGCGCTTTTTGCCGTGCTCGTGCTCGGTATCGGTTCCGTCCTCGTTTCGGGGGCCGGGTGTTCGTCGACGGGCGTCGGTGACCCCTGCACTCCCGAGCAAGAGTACGATTCGACCTTCCTCGGCTTCAGCCAGAAGCAGGTCAACGTCGAGTCGAAGAGCTTCCAGTGCCAGACCCGCGTCTGCCTCGTGAATCACTTCCGTGGCCGTGTGTCTTGCCCCTACGGACAGACCGCCACCGGCCAGGGCATCTCGTCCGGCGCGTGCGCACTCCCCGGAACGCAGGGTGGCACGGTCGAAGGCGTCGCGAACTCGCCCGAAGGCAAGCGCGTCGACCCGCAGTGCTTGAACCGCACGGCAGACAAGACCGTTTACTGCTCGTGCCGCTGCGCGAACTCCAAGGGCGCGACGGACGACGGCGCCAACTACTGCGCCTGCCCGGACGGCTTCGCCTGCCAGCAGCTCGTCGACCCGACTGGCCAAGGCAACGAAGGCCTCACCGGCGGCTACTGCATCAAGACCGGCACCGAGTACAACCCGGCTGTCGACTGCACCGGCGACTGCGACAAGTCGAACCCCAAGACCCAGTGCGTGGGTGAAGTCACCGGCGCCGACGCCGGCAAGTGACCTCGCGACGGGGACTTCCCGTCGCACGCGCCTCCGCCGGTCATACGAGCGGGAGGAAAGCAGAAGAAGCCGCGAGCGACTATTTGGTCGCTTGCGGCTTCGTCGTTCTCGGGCAGAACGTTCGCTTGGGTCCGCTCGAGCTCGACCTGGTCGCGAGGAAAGACGACCTCGTGGCACTGGTCGAGGTGCGTACGCGTCGGCGTGGTTCGCAGGTAGGCGCGCTGGCCAGCATCGGCCCCGTGAAGCGCAAGCGACTCTTACGCGCCGCCGAACGCTACCTCTTCGAGCCGCCCTTCCCTCTCGAGGGCGTCACACGCGTACGCCTCGACGTGTGCATCGTGCACACATCCTCGAAGGCCCTGACGATCGAGCACTTTCCCGGTGCGATCACCGCGGACGGTGCCTGAGAGAGGAGGCGCTCAGGCTTCGAGGGCGCGCTTCATTTCGTCGCGCACGCCGCTGATCTTGGCGATCGCTTCGTCGCTGGCGCCCGAGGCCTTCGCAGCTTCGATGGCGGCGTCGAGGTCGTCCACTTCACGACGCTGACGAGCCTTGAGCTTCTCCACCATGGTGGCGAAGGTCTCGAAGAAGTCTTGCAGCTCGTCGCCTTTGCGGAGCTTGCCGTAGAAGGTGAGCTTGCCCTCGCCCACCTGGGTGAGCAGCATCTTCATCTTGTAGATGGGGCCAGCCACCTTGTGCGTGATGTAGATGCCCAAGATGCCGATGAGCACGACCATCAAGCCGAGTCCGCCAACCAGCGAGCGCATCATGGTGCGCTGCTCGTCGGCCAAGGATTTCTGTTGGGCGGCGACCTTATCGGCGGCGCTGTTCGACTCGAGCCCCATCGCCTTCACGAGCTCGGGATCGCTCCCGTAGATCGGGTCTTTGGCGATCTGGAGCGAGACGACCTCGCTCACCTTCTTGCTCTCCTCGACCACCTTCTGGCTCTCGGTCACCACCTTCTGGCTGGTCCGCACGAGGAACGCGCCGAGCAGGGCCGAGATGAAGATGGCCACGCCCACGATCATGCCCGTGTACTTGAGCTGGAACCGCGAATCGATGATGTAGTTTTTGAAGCTGCGCTTATAGCGGGGGCGCGGGCCGGCTTCGGCTTGGGCGGTGCTCATCGAAGTTCCTCGGGTTCCATCCGCCGGAGAGGGCGATCGTGTCCATGGTGCCCCTTCTCGCGAATTTTGGCTACTTTCTCACGCTCGGATAGGCGGCTCGAGCGAGGATTCGCAGGCGTCCACGCGTCCCCGAGACGGCGAGCTCAGCCGTAGGTCGCTCGGATGCCGGGCTCGGGGAGCCACGGCTCACCGGTCTCGCAATCGACGTGAATCAACGAAAGCCCGTGAGTCGGGAGCGGGCCGATGTTCGCCACGCCGAACACGATGGGCAGACGAAAGCGTCGCGGCCCGACCGAGCCCGGATTGAACACGGTGAGGCCGCGTTCGCTCGAAGCGAACGGAACGTGCGAGTGACCGCAAACGACCAGCGTCGCGTCTTCGGCGCGCGCGAGCGCCGCGACCTCTCCGCGGAGGCGCGGCCCGTACACCGCCACGTGCAAGAGCAGGATCTTGAGCCACGTGACCTTGTCGTCGCGGACGGTGAGCGTGAGCACGTCGGGGAGCTCGGCCGTGCGGCCGTCGATGTTTCCGCGCACGGCGGAGAGCGGCGCGATGCGCTCGAGCATGGTGAGCACCGAGAGGTCGCCCACGTCGCCGGCGTGAAGCAGGTGATCCGGCGCGAGCGCCCGCAAACGCGCCTCGAGCTCGGGATGCGGCTCACCGTGCGTGTCGGCGACGATGCCGAGCCGAAGCACGCCGTCTTTCACGAACACGTCGCGGCGCTCGTGGGTGATGGGAGCACGCCGAGGTGCGCGCTTCTTCGTGTACGTGGAGGGAGGCTTCACCCGTCCGTCTTCACACGGAAGGCGTTCACATGGAAGGCGCGCTGTCGGCGAACTGCTTCGCCGCCGCCCCGGCCACTGCGGTGAGCAGTTGGTCTTCGGCGTTGCGGTCGCCCGGAGTCACGCCCGACATGCTGGCGCTCTTGCCGCTCGGAGCGATGAGCGCTTTTCCGGGGTACGAGAAGATGGCGATGTTCACTTTCACGCGGAGATTTCCGCCCGAATAGTCGAACTTTTCCACCGAGATGGAGAGATAAAACCCCTTCATCTTCTTGCCCGCGAGGGCCTTCTTGGCGCCGTCGGCGGTCTCTTTCATGGGGGCGAGCTGGAAGTCGCCGGAGGTCTCGAGCTTGCTGCGCACGGCCTTGAGCACGACGGCTTCCACGTCCGCTTGGGGGCGGTCTCCGGCGTTCGAGACGTTGGAGAGCGCCACGTAGAACTTGGCGTTCGCACGTGAGGGCGGAGTGTAGGCAGCGGGCTGCGGAGCCGAAGCGGGCTGCGCGGAGGCTTCGAGGGCCTGCACCGCGCGCGACATCTGGAGCTTGGGGCCATCGGCGGACTCGACGGCGAGGCGCGACTTCAGACAGGTTACGCCCGCGGCACGGTTCAAGCGACGAAGCGCCGACGCCGCAGAGATACGGACGACCTCGGCGTTGTCCGAGAGGCTTTTGCAAAGCGGCTCGACCGCTGCATCGTCGTTGGTGGCGCCGAGCTGAAGGACCGCCGCGGCACGGACACGGGGGTCGTCGGCGCGCGTCTTGGGGGCGAGCTCGGCGACGGACAGCACGGCCGGTTGGGCCATGGCGATCGACGACGCGGAGACGGTGGAGAGCACCAGAACGGACGAGAGCGCGAAGCTCACCAAGAGCCGGACGCGTGCGCGCGTGCTCGAAGCGAAGGTCGGACGCGTGACGGTGCACCGAGGCGCGCGCATCATGGATTCGTTCACGCTACACCGAACGCTTTCCCCTGGACAGAGCCGAGGACCCGGAAAGATGCTCTTCTCGACGAGCACGTCACGCGTTCGTGTCGAACACGGCCGCGAGATCGAGACCACACGAGAGAAGTCGCGAGATCGAGGAACGCATCGTACCTTTGCTTCCACCGTCTCCGCTCGGAGCGCACCGAGATGGCCCGTCGGGGACGGGATCGAGACCACGCAGCCTTCGCACCGCACGCAACTTCCGCATGAAACTCCGCCTCCCACTTCCATTCGATCCGAGCGAGGGAGGAAAGTGCCTTCATGCGCGAACGGGTTCGACGGCCCATGGACGAAAAGCTTCAGGCCCATTCGAGGCTCGGCGCGGGATCGCCTTCACTTCGTCGAGGGCTCGGTACCTCGGCGCTCTGACACTGGCGGCAGGGCTCTTTGCCGGGCTGGTCGACCCGAGCGCTGCACGAGCCGAAAAACTGGTCATTCGTGGGCAGGGAGGCTTCGAGGCACGCGCGACCCGCGACGAAGGCGAGCTGGTTCTGCAAGGCGCGCTGCGCGACGACTTGGGCGAGCCGATCGGCAAGGAGACGGTGTCGGTCGACATCGCACGTGACGGTGGCGAGAACGACACGGCCACGCTCGAAGCCCTGCGCGGGGCACGAAGCTGCGGACTCGGAGCTCTCTCGCCGAGCGGGACGACGCTGCTCGTCGACACCGATCCTGGCGGACGATTCTGCATCCGCGCGCGGCTCCCTCGTGAACGCTACGTCGCGAAGCTCACCTGGAAAGGTACGGGCTTCCTCGACGCAGCCGAGCACCGCGTGCCGTTCGATCTCGGCAGGCACGCACTCTCGCTCGCGTTCGAGCCGAAGCCGCGCGTCCTTTCGCTCGATCGCACGCCCATTCGCCTCTCGGTCACGGCGGAGACCGAAGAGAACGGCGCCACGTCTCCGGCTTCGGGCCTCGCGCTGATCCTCGCCGAAGGCACGAACGACACACGTTCGCTCTCCACGGCGAGCTCGGACGCGTCGGGCCACGCGGTCTTCTCGCTCGACGCTGCGACGTTCGGAGGTCCACGCGCCACCACGCTGGTCGCTTCCTACGCGGGCGACGGAGACACCTCACCGGCGAAGATCGCGGTGCCGATCGAGGTGCACGCGAAGGTCACGCTCTCGGCGCCCTCGCTGGCGTCCGCGTCTCCGAAGAACCCCGAAGACGGCATCGCGATCGACGTCTCCGCGACCAGCGTGGGAGGTCCCGTTCCCGAAGGCACGGTCGAAGCACGGGTCGGCGATTTGGTGGTCGGCGCGGCACGCGTGGAGAAGGGCCACGCGAAGCTCGTCGTGACCTTCGCCGAGGGCGGACAGAAGACACTCGAGCTGCGCGTGCGCTACTTGCCGCAGTCGCCGTACTACGAGCCGGGCGCCGATCTCGTGGCGGATTTGCCCGTGCGCGGACCGAGCCCACTCACGCGTCTCCCGCTCGCGATCGCCGGGGTCTTGGTGCTCGGATGGCTCGCCCTCGGACGACGGAAGAGCACCGCGAAGCCGAAGCCGACCCCCGAAAAACCACGCGTGCCGACGGAGCGCGCGTCGCTCGAGCTGGTTCGCGCGAGCACGGCGCCACTCGGTGGAAACTACACGGGTCTCGTGGAAGACGCACACGAAGGCACGCCTCTCGGGCGCGTGCGCGTGCGCGTCGAGCGACGCTCGTTCAGCGGTGTGGAGATCTTGGTCGACGCCATCACCGACGACGACGGAACCTTCGCGTTCGAGCTCGCGGCACGCATCCCGGGCGACATGCTGGTCGCCGAAGGCGTGCTCCACGCGAAGCTCGAAGAGGCCCTGCCCTCGCCCGGTGAGCTACGCATCGCGCTCGTCACGCGCAAACGAAAGCTGCTCGAGCGCTTGGTCGCCTGGGCGCGACGCGCGGGAGCTCCCTACGATGGTCGGCCCGAGCCTACCCCCGGACACGTGAAGCGCGTGGCGGCCGAGCGCGATCCACGGGTCGTTGCATGGGCCGCGGCGGTCGAGCGAGCCGCGTTCGACGTCGCCGAGATCGACGAAAGGGCCGAGTCGGAGGTCGAAGAGCTCGCTCCGCGACCGGTCGAGGGGCATCCGATACCCCCGCAAATGCCGATTCCTGGCCGAGAAGTGCACAAGCCACCGAAGCTCGGTTGACGTGCGAAGCGCGAGGTTTCTATAAGGAAGCCCGTCTTCGCTTCGAAGACCAAGGAGCGCGATGAATCCTATCGTTGTCGCAGTCATCGTGGTGGCCATCGTGGCGGCCATCGCTTTCTTCGCGCTTCGCGGGAAGAAGAGCCCCGAGCTGCCCACTAGCACCGACGACGAGGACAAGAAGCTCGAGCCCAAGAAGGCCGAGCCCGAGCCCAAAGTCGAGGCCAAGAAGGCCGAGCCCGCCCCTGCCCCCGCGAAGAAGCCGGAGCCGGAGCCCGCCCCGAAGAAGGTCGAAAAGACCGAGAAGCTCGAGGCACGGAAAGAGCTCGCGTCCACCGCACTCGAGGCCCCGCAGGCCAAAGCCACCAAGCCCCGCGAAGAAGAGATCGCCGTCGAAGAAGCGCCGGCCGTCGAAGCGCGCGTGGTCGCGCCGCCCACCTCGAAGCGTGACGTCGAGGGCATCCGCAAGGGTCTCACGGCTTCGCGCAAGGGCTTCATCGCGCGCCTCACCGCGATCTTCACGGGCAAAAAAGAGATCGATCCCGCCATCCTCGAGCAGATGGAAGAGGTCATGATCTCGAGCGACGTGGGCGTGAAAACCACCCAAGCCATCCTCGAGCGCCTCCGCGAGCGCCTCGAGCGCAAGGAGCTCGACGACGCCGCCGCCGTTTGGGCCGCACTTCGCGCCGAAGCCACCACGATTCTCTCGGTCGAGCCGAAAAAACCTGCCCCCGGGCGGCCGCTCGTGCTCTTGATGGTCGGCGTGAACGGCGTCGGCAAAACCACCACCATCGGCAAGCTCGCCACCAAGTGGAACGCGGACGGCAAGAAGGTCATGCTCGCCGCCGGCGACACCTTCCGCGCTGCCGCCGTTCAACAGCTCGAGGTTTGGGGCAAGCGTGTCGGCGCCGAGGTCATCCGCGGCAAAGAAGGCGCAGACCCCGGAGCCGTCGCCTTCGACGCGACCACCAAGGCCAAAGAAGCCGGAGTGGACGTGCTGCTCGTCGATACCGCCGGTCGCCTCCACACGAAGGCGCCGCTCATGGACGAAATCAAGAAGGTCCGCAAGACCATCGCCAAGGCCATGGACGGCGCTCCGCACGAGACCCTGCTCGTGCTCGACGCCACCACCGGACAGAACGCCCTCACCCAAGCGCAGCTGTTCAAGGAAGCGGTCGATCTCACCGGCATCGTGCTCACCAAGCTCGATGGCACGGCCAAGGGCGGTATCGTGCTCGGCATCTGCGACGAGCTCAAAGTCCCCGTCCGCTACATCGGCCTCGGTGAGCGCGCGGAAGACCTCCGAGAGTTCCACGCAGGCGATTTCGTCGAAGCTCTCTTCGGGCAGCCCGACGACGACAACCAGGCGGCCTGAGACCGTCTTCTTAGCAGGCGAAATCCCGCCACGAATCTCGCGCGAAAACACGAGTTCGAAGGGTCCGAGAGAATAGTCATTGATTGGGCGAAAAAGTGCATGGTATAGTCCCGCGCACTTTCGCTGTACGCCTGAATCCCCAATTGTTTTAACGAGTTACGCACCGTGAAGGGTAAAGCGGCAGAAGGGGTTGCGATGAAGCAGGCTGGGAATACCCTGCCCACTTCCGGCGGTGCGACACGCCGATGTGGTCAAGGGCAAATGAAGGGCATTCGCCGCGTGGCGGGTTGCCTACTCGCGGTGGCTCTCGTAGCTGCCCCCGAGGTGGCGCACGCACAGAAAGGCGGCAAGAAGCCCCCGGCAGCTCCCGCTGCTCCGGCGGCACCTGCTGCACCTGCAGCGGGCGGTGACACGATCGAGGTCGACGACCCGAACGCGCCGAAGGATCCGAAGCCTGCGGATACTCCTCCGCCGGCCGATCCTGGAGCAGGCGGCGGTGGCATCTGCGACATCGACCCGACCGCTTGCCCCAAGCAATCGGACATCAAAGCGCTCGCCGATAAGAAGGTGAATGCCGAGGTGTATGCGGTCGAGCAGGAGTTTGCCCTCAAAAAGGGTCGTTTCGAGCTCAACCCGTATGGCGCGTTCACGCTGAACGATCAGTTCGTCAGCCACCCCGCGCTGGGCCTCACGCTCAATTACTACCTGACGAACGTGCTCGCGGTCGGCATCAACGGCAACCTGTTTGCCGGCCTGAACGTGGACTCGGACTTCAACTTCCAGAACCGCCGTGCGACTCGCGTCGCGGTGCCGCTCACCGAGTACCAGTGGAGCGCCGCTCTGCAGTTCTCGTACGTGCCCATCTACGGCAAGTTCTCGGGCTTCAACGCCTTCATTTTCAACTACGACGTCTATGCCCTCGGCGGCGTAGGCGCCCTGTCGACCCGCCCCATCGCGGTCATCGACCCCGACAACCGTAAGTTCGACTTCAAGCCGAAGATCGACTTCAACGTGGGCGTCGGCTTCCGTATCGCGTTCAATAAGTGGTTCGCCGCCACGCTCGAGCTCCGCGACCATATCTACGTGGAGCAGCTCGAGAACATCGTCGTCGCCAGGGATCAAGCGGGGCAGACGAATCCGGACACTTGGCTCGGTGACAAGCCGCTCACGAACCACATCCAGGCCCAGCTCGGGGTGAGCGTCTTCTTGCCCTTCGGCTTCGAGTACCGGTTGCCCAAATGAGCGCGCGAAAGAGGACAGTCATGAAGCGGCGTAACTTCCGTGCCGTGTGCGCGCTCGCTCTCGCGGGTGTTGCGGGCATCGCAGGGCTCTTCGGAGCCGAAAAAAGCGCGCAAGCCGAAGAGATTCAGCTCACCGGCCCCCTCGCCGGCGCTCCCCCGGTCCGCAAGCTTCGCTTGCAGCGTGAGGGACGTTTCGAGATCGCTCCGTCGTTCTCGTTCACCCTCCTCGACGAGTACCGACGCACCATGGTGGTCGGTGGCTCGATGACCTACAACCCGCTCGACTGGCTCGGTTTCGGTGTGTGGGGCGGCTTCGGCGCCATCACCCCGACCACCGCGCTCAGCGACCAGGTCAACGAGTCGGCGCCGCGCAACTCGCGCACCGCGCTGAACCTCGGAAAAGACTTCAACGCGCAAGTGTCGAAGCTCACCTGGATGGTGGTTCCACAGGTTCAAGTGGCTCCGTTCCGCGGAAAGCTCGCGATCTTCAGCAAGCTCTTCGTCGACTCGGACCTCTACCTCCACCTCGGTCTCGGCTTCCATGGCATCGACGAGCGCGCGGACTGTTCCGGCGGCGCCTGCGTCGGCGACGTGAAGGCGATGAACTCGCGCGTGGCGATCTCGCCGAACTTCGGTCTCGGCTTCAAGTTCTACACCAGCAACCTGGTGAACTTCGGTCTGGAATACCGTGCCTTCCCGTTCTCCTGGAATCGCGCCGGTCTCGACCAGCGCGGCGGCGGAAACGACGGCAAGTTCCCCGACCAGAAGATCAACAGCGACGACCAGACCTTCAAGTTCAACCAGATGATCACGCTGTCGGTCGGCTTCGCTCTCCCGGGCAAGCCCAAGCTCAGCGAATAATCCGGACTTCGGTCTCGACGTTCAGAAGCTCGGCCGGCGCTCGTTTGCTCACGCAGACGGGCGCCGACGGCTTTTCGAAGCACGCGATTTCCGCGCGCCTCCGCCGAGCTCAGCGCTCGTGCTCCTCTTCGATGTCGCGACGCGCGATGTTCTCCGCGGCGATGCGCTGAGCGGTCACGAACGCGTGGGCAGCCAGTCGGGCGTACGAGTCGACTCGGGTGTAGACGTGGTTGCCCGAGGCCGAGCAGCTTCCGCCGCGAGAGACCACGCCGACGACCTCGCCGGTCGTCGCGTCGATGGCCGGACCGCCCGAGTCGCCGCGGCACGTGGCTTGGTCCACCTCGAACTCGCGCGGACCGAGGACCGCGCCGGTGCGCGCGTTGGCCGTGGGGCCGATGGCGAGCACGGTGCTGTCGTTGCGCGCCACCTTGAGCCCGACGATGTTGGCCGGGCCGCCGCCGAAGCCGACCGGCACCACGCGATCGCCGGCCTCTACGGGGCCGTGGAGGCGCATAGGAAGCACTTTGCCCTCGATGGGACGGTCGAGCACCAGAAAGGCCACGTCGGCGTCGCAGAGCACCTGGCTCTTCGGGTGGAGGGTGCGCTCGGCGCGGGCCACCGGAGCGTCGGTCTCGGGTCGGACCACCGAGCCCACGTAGATCGAGATACGTGAGGGATCGACGTCGGCCGAGAGATGAACCCCGTTGTGCGAGCGTCCGTCGGCGTCGCAGGAGGGTGTGGCGGTGAGCGCACGCGTCACGCAGTGCCGAGCGGTCAGCACGAGGTTCGGAGCGACCAGTGCACCCGAGCACAGGGTCACGTGATCGCCGCCGTCGTCCGCTGCCGTGGCCACGGCCACCACGCCGCGCTGTGCTTCGGTGAGCACCTGCGCGGAGACGGGTTCTTTAGGTGCAGACCGCACGCATCCGGCTCCTAGGAGCGCGACCACCGCCACGAGCAGTGATCCTCGACGAGCGACCGAACCTCGGGGTCCCGGGAGACCCCACCTTGCCGACAGTGACTTCATCGACATGGCAACCTCGACTTTCCGTGCGATTCGCACGACTTCCACAGTGTGAAGCTTGGTACGGCCGGGCGTAAGGGAACCTGAACCACTTCTTTCGTCGCGGTTGCTTCTCCTTGCGCGCGTTCGAGCACGCGCTAATGGGCCGCGCGCGATCACGGCCGTGTCCGCCGCATGGAGCGCCGTTGTGAGGCGACGTAGGCACGAGCGAACCACACGGAGCGCTTGGCTTTTTCGGGGCGTTCGTTACGATCTTGGCGGCTTCGAAACGGCCCACGGTTGCGGGCATTCGCTCGGAGTCCGGCGCAATGCCCGAACGAGCCTCTCGGAACGCCCGCGCGGTCGTGACGGACAGGTCAGCGTCCGGACTTGGGAAGTGCTCGCGGAGAGGTGAAGAGCGACGCGGCCACCTTCTTCGCGAGATCGAGGAACACGCGCACCTTCGGCGGAGGTGGGTTCGGGCCAGCGTGAACGACGTGAAAGGCCGTCTCCGGCCAGTAAGGCTCGAGGATGGGCACGAGCGCATCCGACGACGCCATCGGACCCGTGAGAGGACTCGCGGCCCGCACGATCCCCACCCCTCGAACCGCGAGCTCGACCGCCAACGGCGAGGTATCGACTCGCACTCGGCCGGTCACGTCGACGCGTTCTTCTCTCGAACCTCTTCGGAACGCCCACGTCGCGTGGCTCTTCATTCCCACCACGAGGCACTCGTGGTGAGCGAGGTCCGCGGGAGCGCGGGGCTCGCCGCGAAGAGCGACGTACTCCCGACTCGCCCAGCATCCCGCGATGCTCGAGCCGAGCTTCGTCGCGAAGAGGTCACTCGCGTCGTCGAGGAGCCCAGCACGCAGTGCGACGTCGACGTGACCTCGCCTCAGGTCGGCGTGATCGACGGAAAAGAGGACGTCGACCGAGAGTCGAGGGTAGCGGCGCACGAGCTCCGCGATCACGTCGGGCAAGAGCACGGCTCCGATGGCCGGTGAGGCCGAGACGCGAAGACGTCCTGAAGGCTCTTCGGTAGCGCGACGGACGAGGTCGTCGGAGCGACGCAAGAGGTCTTCGAGCTCTTCGCAGGGCGCGAGCAGCGCGTGACCTAAGGCGGTGAGACCGAAGCGGCGCGACGAGCGAACCACCAGCGGCGCGCCCACCTGTTCCTCGAGCTCGGCGAGGCGTCGACTCACCGTCGACCTCGGCATGCCGAGCAGCGCCGCAGCTCCGCGCACACCTCGCGCTCTCGCGATCGCCGCGAACGTCGTCATCGCCGAAGGATCGAGATCGACCACGGAGAACATGTCCCATATTCGGGACGATGTGTCCAAGATGAGGTCACTGTCCGAATATCGGGATCTCCCTAGGTTGCTCGGCGAAAGGAACACCTCATGTCCCCCAGCCGATCCGTTTCGCTTCTTCCTCTCCTTTTCACTGCCTCGATCGTGGGTTGCTCGACGGCCGAGACGTCGGTCGCGCCCAGCGCGCCCGGCAACGCCGCCACGCCTTCCGCCTCGGCTCCAACGGAGTCCTCGACCCCACCGAGCTTCGCGTCGATCGCTACGTTCACACCTTCCGCGTTCGAGCTGCCGGAGGGCTTGGTGATGCGAAACGGGAAGGCGTACGTAGGCTTCGCTCCGCTCGGCCGAATCGTCGAGATTGCACCGGACGGAGCGCGACGCACCTACGCGACGATCCCTCCCGGCTACGCGGACGGTTACCTCACCGGCATGGCCTTCGACGCGGCCGGCAACCTGTTCGTGGCTTCGACCAGGAACAATCCCGGAGCAACCAAGGTCGTCCCCGCGATCTACAAGATTCCTCCGACCATCGACGGAGGTGCCGTCGACCGTCCGTTCGCCACCGACCCGAACATGGTCTTTCCGAACGGTGTGGCCTTCGACTCGCGAGGGACGCTCTACGTCACCGACTCGGCGCTGGGTGTCGTCTTCGCCGTGAGCCCGGAAGGAAAGGTCTCGACCTGGGCTACCGGGCAAGCACTCTCGGGCTCCCCCCCTTGCCCCGGACCGCTCCCTTTCCCCATGGGGGCGAACGGCATCGTGATGACCCCCGGGAATGTGTTCGTGGCCAATACGGCGAAAGGGTCGGTCGTCCGCATCTCGATTCTTCCGGACGGCTCTGCGGGCGCCCAGACGACGCTCTTCGAGGACTGTCGCTACGTCGGATTGGACGGGCTCGCACGTGCCAGCGACGGCTCGCTGTGGATCGCGCAGAACGGCGCCCCCGGACGCATCCTCCGCGCCACCGAGGCGGGCGACGTGTCCGTCGTCCACGCAGGTGCGCCACTCGATGGCCCGGCGAGCCTCGCGTTCGAGACCTCGGGAAACTCCCTCCTCGTGACCAATGCGGCGTTCTTCAGTGTAGCGGCCGATAGCGGTGCTCCCGCCCCTTCTCTGCTGCGCTACGGACCGCTCCGCTGAACACGCGCGACGCGACGAAACGTTCGCTCGAGGGCCTTCGCATTCACGCGGAGGCCCCGCGCAAACCTCAGATGCGCGAGCCCTCGAGCTGCGCATTGAGCTCGGCGCCGACGAGCAGCGCGAGGCTCGTCAGCCAGAACCAAATCAGCAGCACGGCGACCGCCGCGAGGCTGCCGTAGTAGAGCGTGTATTGCCCGAGCGACGACACGTAGACGCCGAAGGCCCACGAGATGGCCAGCCAAAGTAGGATGGCCAGTACGGCACCGGGCCAAATGCGACGACGGAGCCTCTTCGGGTTTTCGACCGCGACGCGGTAGAAGAGCGCCACGCCCGAAACCGCCAACGCGAACGAAGACACGAGTGCGAGCGCACGGTCCACGCGCGCCCGAAAGCGCGTGACGCCCGCGGGGATCTCGACGGCGGGCATCTCCACGGAGGGCAAGAGCTCCGAGGGCACCGTGAGCTTGGCCGGCTCGGCCGAGGGAACCGCCACGCTGGCTCCCGAAGACGCGCTCGACGCAGGACGCGGCGACGAAATGCGCTCCCAGCCGACCGCCGCGAACGAAACGGCTGCCACGGCAGCGAGCCCGCCCATGACGAAGCCGAGCGAATAGATCCGCTTTTTCCAATACGGACGTCGCACGGGCACGGCGAGCGCGCGCTCGAACGCGTCCATCATGCCGTGCACGCCCGACGACGCAAGCCACAAGAAGCCGAGCACGGCGAGCGGTGCGGCCGAGAGATCGGAGGCCGCGAGACGCTCGAGCTCGCGCTTGGCGATGGTGACCACCGCGGTGGGGGCCGTGTCGAGCACCGGATCGAAAAACGCCTCCACGCCACGGGTGCGCGCGAAGTGCCCGAGCACCCAGCCGACCACCACGAGCAGCGGCAAGAGACTCAGGAAAAAGTGGAACGCCATGGCCGGCGCGGCCGATAGACCATCGTGATAGTAGAGGCCTTCGAGCAACCGTCTGACCGTGCGCGCGAGGCGCCAAAAGAGCGGCGCCGTGACCGGCAACGGCGGCGAGAGCTTGGCCTGCGGGACGTAGTCTTCCGAGTACCCGAGCGGTGCGCGGCTCGAGGGTCCGGACACCGACGTCGGGGCCGGCGTGTGCGCAGGCGCGACGAGCTCGCCCCGTGTGTCGGCCTTCCCCGACGGATCCGATTCGGTGCCCTCGACCGAGGCTTCCAGCGAGTGTTCCATGGCCGAGCTCGCCTCGGATGTGACGTCGACCCAAACGATGTGTCAAGCTCCGGCCGTGCGACGCCTTTTCTTCTCTCTCTTCGCGCTGCTGGTTCCGGCCATCACTTTGTCGGCGAGTGCCTGCTCGTCCGACCCGAGCATGGAGGGTGGCGCCTCCGACGCTTCGATCGATCGAGCGAGACTCGCCAAGCCCATCGTGGTGGACGCGGCCTGCCCCATCGTCATCGACTCGCCGCCCGTGCTCGACAGCCCGCACGTGGCCATCGACACGCCGGTCACGTACAACTCGAACCCTCCGTCGAGCGGCCCGCACTACCCGATTTGGGCGGCCTTCCAGGAGTACACGCAGCCCATCGACCGCCGGTACTACGTGCACGACCTCGAGCACGGCGCCGTGGTGCTACTCTACAACTGCAACGTAGGTACGGACGCGGGCCCTGCACCTTCATGCGAGGCCAGCGTCGCCGCGCTACGATCAGCCATCGCCGCTCTCCCGAACGACCCGCTTTGCACGGGTGGAGGCCCTCGCGTACGCGCGGTGCTCGCGCCCGATCCCGGGCTCGACGTGCCCATCGCCGTCGCCGCATGGGGCTGGACGTACCGTGCGACGTGCATCGATCCGGCGTCGCTCACCGACTTCGTGAAGGCGCACTACGGACAGGGCACAGAGTCGCTGTGCGCGGACGGCCAACCGACGTTCTGAGACCGCGAGCGCGGAGCGCTCAGATGCCTTCGTGAGGGTTTTCGGCCGAAGGGGACGTCGAGGCGGCCTCCGGGCTCGTCGCGACGGCGCCCGGCTTTTTGTCCTCTTCCGCCGAGCTCGCGTCGGCGTTCGGGGCCGCTGGATCGGGGCTCTTCGGAGCCTCGGTGGACGCGGGAGGAGTCGTGCCGTGCCCGCTCGTCGCGACCGGCTCGCTCGGTGCTTCAGCGTGCGGCGTCGGCGCCTCGTGGGAAGGGGCGTCGGGAGTCGACCCGAGAATTTCGCGCTGGAAGGTGTGCGCCACGTTCTCGAACGCACGCCCGACCTCGCGCGCTCCGCTCATCATGGCGGTCTCGATCTTGTCCGTGGGAACCTTGGACGCCGCGGTCTTCGCGGCCGTGCCCACCACACGGGCTCCGGAGACCACCACGCTCTCGATGGCGGCGAGCGGGACCTTGTCGGTCGCGTGTTTGGCAGCCTCGCCGACCTTGCTCGCGGCCTCGCCGACTTTGCTCGCCGACGACAAGACGACGCTCTCGATTTTGTCGGTCGGAACCTCGGATACGGCTTTTTTTGCGCGCTTCAAGAACGAGCCGATGCCGTCGCTCACTTCCGAAAAGACGTCCTTCTTCTTGTCGTCGCTCATCGCGTCATCATGGGCGCGCCCGACGCCGGTGTAAAGCGCGTGGCAAGGCGACCGGGTTCGGCTATTGCCGCCTCATGGACCTCCGGCGCGACGCTCGAAACGGCTCGAAATTCCCCATGATGGCGCTGCTCGCGAGCGCGAGCCTGCTCGCCTTCGCCGCGTGTGGAAGCGCGCAGAAGGTGGAAGCTCCCCTGCCCTCGCCGAGCGCCAAAGCCGACGTGTCCGCGCTCCAAGGCGACGCGACCGCGCCGCATGCGCAAGACGACGTGCGCCCGGACGGAGGTCCCGCACGGCCGACCCTTCCGGCGTGCGGATGCTCGCTGTGCGAGCCGGTGGTCTCGAACGACGCGTGCACGGTGGACGCGGACTGCGCGCCCTCCGACCCGTGCCACGCCGAGGCGTGCGTCGCGCGCACCAAGGCCAAGCCCGCCACGCCGCAGACCCAGTGCACGATGGACCTCCGCTGCAACTCGGTCGACGTGAACACCTGCGGCTGCCTGCAGGGTCACTGCGCGCTCTACCCGAAGAAGCAGCCCGCGTCGAAGTGACGGGAGTGCGCGCGTGCACGCGATGGGCGGGAGACCCGTCGCGTGCGCCGATCAGCCGGTCTTTCGCGGCTCTTTGGTGATGCGCGTCTCGCTCTGGCGAGGCTGCCACGCGCTCGAGCGATTTCGTCCGCCGCGCTTCGAGACGTAGAGCGCCTCGTCGGCGGCCTTGAAGAGCGCTTCCCAGTTCTTGCCCGCCTCCGGGAAGGTGGCCATGCCCACCGAGCACGTGACCTTGAGCGGGCCGTTCTCGGTGTTGAACGTGGTGCGCTCGAGCTCTTCACGGATGCGCTCGCCGAGCAGCATGGCGCCGGCCTCGTCGGTCTGCTCGCAGAGCACCACGAACTCCTCGCCGCCGAAGCGCGCCACCACGTCGGTGTTGCGCTTCTGACGCTTCAGGATTTCGCCGAGGCCCTTGATGACCACGTCGCCCACGTCGTGGCCGTAGGTGTCGTTGACCTTCTTGAAGAAGTCGATGTCCGTCACCAGCACCGAGAGCTTGCGACCGAAGCGCGCGGAGGAGGCGATCTTTTGCTCCGCCGCGTCGAGCATGGCGCGCTTGTTCAAGAGGCCGGTCATGCCGTCGGTGGTCGCCATGGTCTCGAGCTTGTGCACCATGCGCGCGTTCGAGAGCGACACGGCCAGGTGGCTCGCGAGCACCTCGAGGGTGGGCCGCACCGACTCGCCGAAGGCGTGCTTACGCTTGGCGCCGAGGATCAACGTGCCGAGGGGCCGATCGTGGATGACGAGCGGAAGGACGAGCAAACTCGGG
The DNA here is from genome assembly GCA_965225775.1 of Polyangiaceae bacterium. Taxonomy (GTDB): domain Bacteria; phylum Myxococcota_A; class Polyangia; order Polyangiales; family Polyangiaceae; genus JAAFHV01. Next base: position 3,173,974 of record OZ245328.1, read on the forward strand.
AGCTTGGGCCACGCGAAGCGCTTGCCGAGCACGACCTGATGAGCCGGGTCGTACTCTCCCTTGTAGGGAAGGGGGAAACGGTTCTGCACCACCATCGAGACGAGCCCGGTGTTGTGCGCGAAGCGCGTGCCCACGTACTCGTCGACCGACTGGTCGTCGCTCTCGGCGGCCACGATTTCGTGCATCTTGGTGGACTCGTCCCACACGGTGACGGCGGCCAGATCGAAGCTCGCGATCTCGCGGGCGGCGCGTACGCCTGCGCGAACGACGTCTTTTTCGCTGGTGGCGGCGCCGAGCGCTTGGGCGGCGCGGTAGAGCTTACCCTGCTCGACCTTGGCACGCTCGAGCTGGAGGAACACGCGCTCGTTCTGGATGGCGCGGAGACAGTAACGAGCCGCCTGCGCGGCCAGCTCCTGCTCGTGCGGGGAGAACGGTCGATTGTCCTTTCGGTCGATGGCCAGGATGCCGCGGAAGAGCGACTCGCGCGGAGCTTCGGCGCGGCGCGCTTTGCCGAGGTTCTTCTCGCTCTTGTCGTCTTCGGGGCGACCGGACTCTTCGACCACCGGGAGCGCGCACAAGACGCGAACCGGGCAGGCCCCCGAGTAGTACGGCACTTTGAAGGTGGGCTTCAGGTTCTCGAGGGCCACACGCTCGCGCTTGGCCGCCACCGCGCCGAGCACGCCGTCGCCGACGGTGAACGGGGCATCGTGGATGTCGTCCGAAGCGGTGGAGAGCTCGCTGATGCGGAGATGCGTGCCCGCGTCGTTCTTCCAGAGCAAGACGGCCGTGTGGAGGTCGAGCGTACGGCGGAGCAACTCGAGTGCATAATGCACGGATTGATGGATCTCCTCCACGCTGGAGCGAGCGAGGCGATCTTCGGCGTGCTTCTCGTTGCCTTCGCCCGCACCGAGCAGCCGATAGCTGCGGGCGTCTTCCTTGAGCTTGGCCAGCTCTTCGTCGAGGCGGGCGCGCGACACCGTGCGCACGCGCGCCACTTCGGCGCGCAAGAAGGCCACGTTGAGCGCCGTGAACGCCGCGCCGAAGAGCCCTCGGAAGAGCAGCGGGCCGAGCCCCTCGCCGAGCACGACTTTTCGCGCGAAGGCTTCGTAGGCGAGCGTGAAGAGCAGCGTGGTGATGGCCGCGCCGGGCCGCGCGAGAGCCGCGACGAGGGCGAGCAGCACGAAAATGGCGGGCGAGAAGCGTCCGTCGAGCGAGCCGTCCACCCGGACCACGCCCTCGATGACCAACGTGGAGAGCAGCGCGCCCACCTCGAAGTCGACCCAGAACGGTGCCTCGCCGGTGACCCGCAGCCGCGCGCGGATCGAGCGCAGGAGCACGAGCGCGAAGAGCGCGAACGCGACCCCATCGGTGACCAGGGTCCGGGAAGAGCCGCCGAGTACGAGGTAGGCAGAAAGCCCACATACCGCAATCGGGGCGATCCCCTTTCTTGCCAGCCGGCGAAGCGAAAGGACGGCCAATACGAGCGGTTCCATCGACGTTCCCTCCGGTATCAGAGCCGAATCGAGAGGGCCTAATTTCCGGCGTCCGTGCGACCGGGTGCGTTCTCACGGGGAAGCCGGTAAGGTGTGCGACACCGTGAGCGACGGCGGCACGAAAAAACCGAGCGCGGCGCCCGAGGCGGACGTCCCGGCCTCGTGGGGTGAGCGGCTCAAAGAGCTGATCGTCGGCCCACGTGAGCTCCGCGACGCGCCGGTCACGCGCGCCATCGTGGTCCTGAACGTGGTCGTGTTCGTGGCGTGCATCGTCTACTCGCGCGACCCCCGCGCGGCGCTGCGCATGCCCGAAGAGACGATGCTCGTGTTCGGCGCGAACCTCGCATCGCTCACCGTCGGAGACGGCCGCGTCGAGTCGCTCGTAGCCTCGTGCTTTTTGCACTTCGACCTCTTGCACGTCGGGTTCAACCTCATGTCGCTGCGGTCGGTCGGGCCCTTCGTGGAGCGAAGCGTGGGACCCTCACGCTATTTCCCCCTCTTCTTGATCTCGGGAATCGTGGGAAGCGCAGCCAGTGCGCTGGTCGGCTGGACCGCGACCGAGCGCCTCAGCGCCGGAGCCTCGGGGGCCATCTGCGGGATCATCGCCGCGGCGGCGGTGCTCGGCTATCGCACCCAAGGTCTCAAAGGACCCCTCACCACCTCGATGGGACGCTGGCTCGGCATCATCGTGGTGCTCGGCTTCGTGGCTCACTTCGACAACGCGGCTCACATCGGCGGCGCGGTGGCGGGCGGGCTCATCGCGGCCTCGTGGCGGCGTGGGTACCAGTACTCGAAGACCGCTGAAAAAGTGGTCATCGGCGCGTGCGTCGCGCTGCTTTTGGCAACGCTCATCGGCGTGCCGGCGCGAAACGTCATGGACCGTTACCTGTTCCTCGGAGTCGACGAGCGCCTCCGCCTCGCCGAAGACGCCATGGCCCTCGGCCACTGTACCGAAGCGCGCGAAGCCGCGACTCGCGCGCTACGCCTCGGTCGACGCAGCCAAGTCACGGTCGAGGTGGCTGGACGCGTCATCGAAGGCTGCCGCGGGCGCTGAGGGTCCGAACGCTTCAATCCCGTCCGCGGTTCGTCCTGATGCGAGTCAGGGACGCGTCGCGATCGCAGCGACCTTCGCTCCGGACACCGTTCCCACGGCCTCTTCATTGCCCCAGGTCGTGCCCTTCAGGTGCACCAGGCGAACCGCACCGCCGGTGGTCACGAAGACCGCTTCGGCGTCGTTCCCGCAGACTCCGGAAGCCACCCGCGGGACACCGAGGATGCCGGACGACGAGAGCGCTACTGGCGTCGACCAGGTGGGCGGGCTCACCGAAAGATCGGCGAGCGCGGCGTAGCCCTTGCCGTCTTGGCCGCGGAAGGCCAGCACCGCGCGCGTCGAGCCGGATTTGGCGAGGAACACTTCGTCGTCGCTGGTGACACCTGCGCCGATAGCGCCGTGCGACGTGAAGGTCTTGGTGGTGGCGTTGCGCGTGCTCGCCGTGAGCTGGCGCGTGGTTTTGTCGATGTGGATGGCCAGCACGTCGGTGGTCGCACCGCCCGTCGCGAGAAGGCCCGGCGAGCCGCCGCAGCGCGTGACACTGCCACCGCCCGAGGTCGCACAGACCGACGTGCCGGTGACTTGTCCTGCCGCCTCCCACGTGGTGCCAGTGAGGACCTGCGTGTAGAGCGGACCTTCGGCCGACCCGCCGAACGCGAGCAGCAGACTGTTGCCGACCGCCGCGGCGGAGGGGGCTTCGGGTCCGAAGCTCTGTGGAGCGCCGACCGCATCGGGCGTCGCCCAAGCTGCGCCACTATTTGCAGAGTGCACAAATTGGAACGAGGTGTCTTGGTAGGCCACGTGGAGCGTGGTGCCGATGAGCGCGAGCGCGGGGGTGGAGCGGGTGGAGGCGGTGGCGATGCGCGCGGGCGCCGACCAGGTGGTGCCGGTGACCTGAGTGGCCTTCAGGGCGTCGCCGGAGGCGCGGAAGACCGCGGCGAAACCGCTCGCGGTGGCGACCACGGCAGGACCGCTGGTGGCGCTCTCGCCCGTGAGCGCTTGGGTGGCCCACCCGCTCGCCGTGCGGAGCGCGCCCGAGAGCGCCGTCTCGCTGCCGGCAAGAACCGCGACTTGCGAGGCGCACGTGGACGCATCCGGCGTGGACGCGTCGGGCGTGACCGAGCCGTCTCGGGGCGGCTCGACCGAGCCGTCCGTGGGGGTGACCGAGCCGTCTTGAGGAGGTACGGACGAATCGCCGACCGGGCTCTTCGCGTCCGTTCCCGAGTCCGAGAAGTCCTCGCCGAAGTCTTTCTTCTCCGCGCTGGTCGCGCAGGCTGCGAAGCCCGAAATCGCGAGCGTGAACGAGGCGAAGACCAACGCGAGGTGACTCGAACGGCGGAGGGAAATCACGTCCCAGATCTAGCATTCTCGTAGGGAGGGTGCGGGCACGATGCTCGACCTACCGAGACATGCTAGGTCCATCTCATGTCTTGGCGCGTCAATCCGAGGGCTTGGGCGGGGATCACGTTGGTGGCGCTCGGGTGCGCCTCGCTCTACGCGAGCGGCTGCGCGAAAGGCGCAGCGGACGACAACGGAGACGAGACGGATACCGAAGTCGACGCGAGCGATCCGGACGTCGGCTCCTCGACCGACGCTCGCCCGAAAGACGCGCAGGCGCCCAAGGCCGACGCGACCACCGGCAGCGACTCGGCCGTTCCGACCGATGCGACCGCCTCCGATGCTTCCGTCTCCGATGCGTCCGTCGTGGATGCGACCGTCTCCGATGCGTCCGATGCGAGCACCGGCACGTGCGTGAAGACCGCCCCGTCGAACGTGTGCGGTCTGAACCCTCAGTGCGGATGCGCGGCCAACCAGACGTGCGACGTCACCACCACCACCACCGGCAGCGTGAGCTGCGTGTCCGCGGGCACGGCCACCGCCGGAAAGTCCTGCACCTCGACCGGCAACTGCGCGGCCGGCATGACGTGCTGGAACGGTGCGTGTCACCCGTATTGCACGCGCGGCCAAGCGACCTGCGGCACGGGGACCATTTGTTTCGCTCCGCAAAACGCGAGCGGAGCCACGACCCCCAACTACGACGTCTGCTCCGTTCCCTGCGACGTGCGCAGTCCCGCGACCACCTGTGGGACCAACGCTTGCGTGTGGTTCACCACCCAGAAAGCCTCGGACTGCCGACCTGCAGGGACGCAGAGCGAGTTCGCCTCTTGCACGAGCACGGCCGATTGCCGCCAGGGCCTCGTGTGCGCGAACGACCCCACCTTCGGTCCGACGTGCGTGCGCTACTGCAGGCTCGGCTCGAACGCGGATTGCTCGCTAGGCGACACCTGCACCGACGTGTACGGAGCGAACGGGCCCACGGCCGGAGCGACCCGGCTCGGCGCCTGTTTCTTCTGAGCGAGCCCGCGGACCGGCTCCACCCGCGTCAGGAGAGCTCGATCCACAACGGTGCGTGGTCGCTCGGGGACTTGCCCTTGCGCTCTTCGCGGTCGACCCACACCTTCGAAACCCGCGGGACGAGATCGTGCGTGACGAGCGCGTGGTCGATACGTAGTCCCTTGTTCTTGGGGAAACCGAGCATGCGGTAGTCCCACCACGTGAAGGCCTTTTCGTCCGGGTGGAGATGCCGGAAGGAATCGACCAAGCCGAGGTCGAGCAACTTGCGGAACGCCGCCCGCTCGGGCTCGGTGCAGAGGACGGACCCTGCCCACGCCGCCGGATCGTGCACGTCGAGATCGGCCGGGGCCACGTTGTAGTCGCCGAGCAAAACGGTCTTGCCCGCCGCGAGCCGAGGCTCGAGCCAACGCGCGAGCCGCGCGAACCACTCGAGCTTGTACGTGTACTTGGGAGACGAAGCCGACTCGCCGTTCGGCATGTACGCCGAGATCACGCGAACGCCGTTGGTGGTGGCGGCGATGAGCCGTGATTGCGGGTCGTCCACGCCGTCACCGAAGCCGCGCTCCACGTCTTCGAGCGGATACTTCGAGAGAATCGCCACGCCGTTGTAGGTCTTTTGACCGAACGTGACGGCCTTGTAGCCGTGGGCGGCGAACGATACTTCGGGGAACTTGTCGTCTTCGAGCTTGAGCTCTTGGAAGCAGACGACGTCGGGAGATTGTTTGGCGATCCACGCGAGCACGCGCTCTTCGCGGGCGCGCAGGCTGTTCACGTTGTACGTGACGATCTTCATGCGGCCTTCTTCTCGCGGCGCCGCTCGAGGGCGCTGCGCGTGAGGGACAAAAACTCGTTCGCCTGCGAGCGCGCGAGGAGTAGCGCACCTACGCCGTACGAGATCGCGCCGACCAGCATCTGCGTGGCGAGGCTGAGCAGCACCGGGAGATCGAGCATCGCGCGACGTGTGAGCTCGACGGTGACCACCATGGGCACGCACGCGAGCAGCGGCGGGAACAGACGCGCGAAGAAGGCCGTGAACGGAATGCCGTCTCCGCGCGACATCACGAACCACGCTGCCGACAGCTCCATCAGGAACGCTAGGCCGACACCGAAGCACGACCAGAGGGGACCGAAGCGTGAGAAGCCGTAGATGCACCCGATGACCGCGACCAGCTTGAAGCCTTCGAGCTGCGTGATGCGAATGGTGCGGTCGGTGGCCTGCAGGTACGAATGCGCCTTGGAGCAGAGCGGACGCGTGATGCTCATCACGCAGAGCACCATCAACATGCCGCCGATACCACGCCACTTGGCGGTCATCAGGCGCTCCGCCGTGAGGGCCACAGCACCGAATCCGACGGCGACCGGGAAGATGATGAGCGCGATGATGCCGGTCACGCGCACGATGGCTCTCTTGCGATCCTCGGGCGACATGCGCGCGAACGACGGAAGCAAAACTTCGGCGATTTGCTCGCCGATTTGCTCGGCCGGTACGTCGGCCAGGTTGTACGCGAGCGTATAGCGACCCATCACGTCGCTGCCGAAGAGGCGCTTCATGAGGAGGTTGTCGAAGCGCGTGTTGGCGAAGGCGAGCGCCTGGCTGAGACCGAGTGGGAGACCGAAACGCAAGATGCGACGGTAGGTCTCCATCTTGAGCTTGGTGGGCGTGAGCCAAGCTTCGCGCGGCACGAAACGCCACGTGATGAAGAGGCGAACGATGCCACGCGCGATGTTCCCGAGCAGGATGGCCATGCCGCCGAATCCCGCGACCGCGAGCGCGACGCTGGAGACCGAATAGGTGAGCTCGGACAGCGAGCGCGCGACGGCCACACGACGGAAATCGAGCTCACGAATGAGCACGCGCTCCGGGACGAAGTAGAGGCGCTCGAAGAGGACCGCCACCACCATCCACGGCAGGTATTTCATGAGCGAGGGCGCGTGGAACCACCAGGAGAGCGGGATTCCCAGCGCCAAGATGGAGGCGAACGCGACCACGCCGAGCCCGAGGTGGAGCACCGTGACGTGGAACACGGTCTCGGGACCTTCGTCGGGCTTGGCGACGAGGTACTGGCCGTAGCCGAGCAACGTGAACTGGTTGGCCGTGAAGCACAGAATCACGGCGAGCTGGACGTCTCCGATGGCCTCGGGGTCGAGGTAGTACGTGATCCCGAGCGACCCGAGCACTCCAAGCACACGAGCCAAGAGCCCGGCAGCGATGGTCCATCCGGCGGCGCGAACGGCCTTGTCGCGCAGGTCCTTCTTCGCGGCCTTTTCGACGCGTACGCCCTCGGCTGCGACCTCTTCGTCGGTCGGCTTCGGCACGTCCGTCCCCTCGCCGGCTCCGTCGGGTCCCGCCGAGACCTTGGGAGTGTCGGTCGGCTTGTCGTCTTCGGATTCTGCCACGCGCAGACTCTACAGGATTGTTCGATCGGACGGCGACCGGCCTTTCGAAAGCGAAACGGCGACCTCCGAAGAAGTCGCCGTCCACTTGCTGCTCGTGTCTACGAGAGCGTCGAGATCACTTCGCGGCGACGGGCGCCGGCGGAGCGGTGAACTCGTACGAGAAGGTCGCGTCGCCCATGTTCTTGTCGCCAGGGGTGAGCGAGAGGTTGGCGATCGCGGTGGTCACGCAGGTCGCGATGGCGTCGGAGGCGGTGGTGTTCGCCTTGTCGACCGCGAGCTCCATGAACTTGCCGGTCTCCTTCTCGACCTTGAACTTGACGGTGACCTTGCCGGCAGCGCCCGGCGTGGTCTTCACCGCGCCGTCGTAGCAGGCCTTGATCTCCTCGTTCTTGGTCGCGAGCACCTTGGCGGTGTCGTCGCGGTACATGTCCGGGCTACGGAGCGCGAAGGAGCAACCCATCGCCGAGGCGGCGGTGGCGAAGAGAAGGACGGAAGCGAAAACGGTACGCATGGTGGTCACTTGACCTTTCCGGCAGTGGGCTTCTTCACGGTGAGGCCGGGCTTCGCAGCGGGCGTGCCAGCGGCGGGCTTCGCAGCGGGGGTGCCGGCAGCGGGCTTCGCGGGCGTGCCAGCGGCGGGGGTGGCGCCGACGGCCGAGGCGTCCTTGGTGACCGTCTTGTCTTGCTCGAGGATGTTGAACTCGACGCGACGGTTCTTCTCACGACCTTCTTCGCTCTTGTTGTCCGCGATGGGCTTGGTAGCGCCGAAGCCCTTCGAGACGAGCGCATCGGCCTTCACGCCGCCCTTATCGACGAGGTACTGACGCACGGCTTTAGCGCGGTCCTCGGACAGGGTCTGGTTCTGCGCCGCGACGCCTTCCGAGCTCGAGTGACCTTCGATCGAGAGCTTCTTGATCTGCGGGTTCTTCTTGATGACGTCCGCGATCTCGTTGAGGAGCGGGAAGCTCGCCTCTTTGATGACCGCCTTGTTCACCTCGAACTGGATCTTCTCTTTGATGTCGATGTGGTCGGCAGCGACCTCGACCTTGGAGGGCACCACGGGGGCCTTCTCGACCACCGGGGGCGGCGGCGGGGCGGGGGGCGGGGGCGGAGGAGTCGCAGCGATGGCGAACGCTTCCTTGCCCTGGAATGCGGTGACACCGCCGCAAGCCGTAGCCGCAGAGGCGGCAATCGCGACCGCTAGAACGGACACGACGCGCGAGGAAAAGCCGAATGAAGACATCGAAACACCTCTCCAGGTGGGTAAATACGTCGAAACGGAGCGCAGGCTAATCGGAAACGGGTTCCCGCGTCCACCCCTGCCGTTCGGCCCTGGGCCGTCTTTGGACGGGGCGAGCCTACACTTGTTCACCCGAAAGTGTTTTCGAACCTTTTCGGCCGCGCAGGAACGCCTCCCGCGCGGCCTACCCCGGTTTTCAGCGAATCACGACCTTGTCGCCCGGGCCCCTTCCGAAGGTCTCGGGCATGTACATCTCCTCTGCGCGAGGAGGCGGAACGACGAAGGTGCCGGGCGTGGTGGCGCGTGCAACATACACGTACTCGTGCACGCCCTCCCAGAGGAGCGAGGCGAAGGCTTCGACCCGCTCGTCGCGCATGTTCTCGTGCTCGTACCAGTTGCCCCACCAGTAGGAGTGTCGGGCGCCTCGTGCACCCGGGCGGTCCTCGTCGGGCTCTTCGGGGATGGGAGCCGTTCCCTTGAGCGCGGGGTTCATGGGCTCGAGGCCCGCCGGCAACGGATCGACAAGCGCGACGTGGTAGCGGCGCGCCGTGTTCACCATGGACACGCGAACCCTGACCTTGGAGCCGGCACGCACGTGCCACACGCCGTCGGCGTCGAGCGTGACGTCCTTGGGGTCGTCGGCGCCTTCGTAGCTTCGGGTGACCACGAAGCCGCGATCGATGGGCGGAGGCCGGAGGTCGGCCGGCGCGTACTGCATGCCGACGCGGTAGTACATGCGCCCCGGACCGTCTTTTCCGACCACGAAGCTCTGCGGTTTGTCCCCGGCTTGAGCGAGAAAGCTCATGGGAACGTCGGCGCGATCGCGCTCGGTCGTACGACCCTTGAACGTGTGCTCGGCGATCATGGTCTGGCCGAGCCAGGCGCGCGCTACGAAGTCGGGCGTGGCCTTCTCGTAGGTGTTGAAGTACCGGTCGAGCGCGAGCAGCACGAACGCGTTATCGTTCGTGCTTCCCCAGTGACCACGCTTCCGATGCGCGAGCAGGCCGGTCACGATCTTCGGGATCACCGTGTTCTTCTCGTCGACTCGGATGAGCGACTCGAGCAGGACGCCGTCGTCGCGACGATCCGAGTGGAGCAGCACCTGGGCGCCGTCCGTGTACGACGAGGTGAAGTGCGCGGCGCCTGCGGTCTCGGTCACGCGGTTGGCGAGCAGCGCCAAGATTTGCGTGGCGTCTCCCTTGGTGGAAGGCTCCGCGTAGAGGGTCGGCAAGAGCCAGCCGAGTGACTCCATCGTCAGGTGCTCGATGCCCTTCGCGTCGACGACGAGCGCGTGCGCCTTCTGCGGGTCGGGGTTCCCCCAGAGCTCGCGGACGAAGAGCGCGTACGCGACCAGCGCGCGCCGCGTCTCGGGGCTGTACCAGTTCCGAAGATGGGACTCGATGCTCTGCAAGTAGGAGAGCGCACGAGCCTTCACGTTCGGGTCGACCTTGAAGCCCTTCTTTTCGGCGCGAACGAGAGCGTGCGAGACGTGAATGGTGACGAAGGGATCGTCTTCGTGCGAGCGCCAGTAGTTCCAGCCGCCCGACCAGTGCTGCAGGAGCTTGAGCTCACGAAGGTCGATCTCGACCGATCCCAAGAGCGCCTCTTGCGAGGGCATTCCCTTGGCCTTGAAAGCGCCGAGCACGTCCTTCAGCGCGGCGATCGCGAGCAACCGCGACGCGCGTTGCTCGGCGCAGTCGTACGGGTAGTGTACGAGGTAGAGAACCGCGTCGGTGAGCGCCTGGAGCGCCGTCGACGACGTGGACACCTCGAGCCCGCCGAACTCCGTGACCACCCCCTTGGGCATGACCACGGTCTGCGCGACAGCGCCTTGATCGACCACGCCGTAGGTCGCGAAGGCCTCGGTGGTGGCCGGTGTCCAGACCGGAAGCTCCACCTCGCTCGCGTCGGCCTTGTCGCCACTCGCGCTCGCGATTTGGAAGCGCGCGCGGCCGGGCTTTTGGGCTTTCGCCGGGAGCCTCACTTCGACACGGTCGTTGGCCGGGACGACGACTCTTCGACCGCGAGGGTCGTCCAGCGTGGCGTTGGTGGCGCGAGCGGCGAGGCTCACGGTCATCGCCTTGTCGGTCTGGTTCTGGAGCACGATCGGAAGCTCGAACGCGTCGCCGAAGTTCAAAAACCTCGGCGGCGAAGGACGAACCATGAGCGGGAGACGCGCCGTGACGGTCCCCTCGCCTTTTCCGAACTCGCGCTCTCCGTGCACGGCCACCGCCATGATGCGATAACGCGTGAGGCTGTCCGGCAGCGCGAAGGCGATCTCCGCGTGCCCCTTGGCATCCGCCACCACCTTCGGAAGGAACGCCACTAGGGCGCGGAAGTCCTTGCGAACCTGAATGGGTGTATTGCGCGTTTCTTCCGGTGCGGCGGACGCGTCGTCCCTCTCTCCGCCCGAGAGCCGAACCCGCTTGTTCGCCTCTTTCGACTCGGAGCGACGATCGGCGACGGGCTTCGGAGCAGAGGGCAAGCTCGCCGTCGCGGCGGGTGCGAGCCCGGCAGACTTGTAGGCTACACCATGACCTCGACCGAAGCCGCTACCGGACCCCATCGCCCCCAGGCTAAGCGACGAGGGATCGTTGTCCGAGCCGACCTTCAGGCTTCCGGGCTCGGCGATGCGCACGAGCGAGCGGAGCTCTTGGTTGCTCGTGCCCGCGCCTCGCGCCGGATAGAACGCACCCATCGGATCGGGAAGCTCGTATCCGGCGAGCGCGAGCACGGACTCGTCGACCACGGCAATGGCCGCGCGGGCCTCCGGGAGAGGCTCGCCCTTCGCGTTGGTGAACGTCACGTCGGCCGTGACCTTCGAGCCGGGATCGACGCGCTCCTGCCGCGATTTCACTTGCACGGTCACCACACGATCCTTGGCTGGGATCGAGAGCGCGACGGTGCCCTTTCCGAATGCGGGGCGACGCGGGAGCGAGGGATCGGCCTGGTTGTTCGCGTTCTCGCGGACCGCGCTTCCGACCACGTGAACGGCGACCGTGGCGAGAGGCTCCCACGCGGCGTCGATCTTCAGCGTGATGGTCTCGGTGGGCTTCTCGATCCGGAAGCGGCGCTCGTGCACCACGCCCGAACGCTCGACCGTGAGCAGCGCCTCGGCCGGAGCGACCGGAGACATCACCAGGAGCTCGGCCGTATCCCCGGGCGCGTACTCCTTCTTGTCGGTGACGATCGTGATCGTCTCGGAACGAAGGTCTCGATTCTTGTCGCTCGACCCGTAGACGTAGACGTCGGTCTCGGTCTGGCTCTTGCGGTCCCACTCGTCGGTGACGGTGGCGCGAACGCGGTAGAGCCCGGGACGCTTGGTGGCGAGCTCGCAGGGCAGAGGGTCCGCGGTGGAGGTGATGTCGCACGCGGCCTGGTCGTATTCCTTGTCGACCCACTCGGCGCCCTTCTGCTCGCTCTCGAGTCGCGCGCTCTCCACGTGCACCTTGCGTCCCGCGACGGCCTTACCATCGAGGTCGGCGACGATGACGTTCGTGCCGATGACCTCGCCCTCACGGAGGTACGTCTTCGAGAGCTTGAGACCCGCGTAAACGTTGGCAGGATGGACCAGCATCGTGCCGTGGGCGGACCACTCCTGGCGGTTCACGTCGGCGATGGACGCGTCGAGCGAGAGCATGCGCGGGAAAGCGGGCTCAACGCCGTCGAAGTCGACTCGTACGCGGTGAACGCCGTCCGAGCCCGTGTTCCCCTTGAGGGTCTCGACCGAGGGGCGCGGCGCGCCTCCCCCGTAGCGGTATCCGTAGCCGTCGTCGTAGCCGTAGCCACCACGACCTCGGTGGAAGTAGCCCCAAAAGAAGCCCTGGACGCGACCGAAGAGGTAGTCCGAGCGGTTCGGCGGGGTGAAGTGCGCCTCCGAGCTCTGCACGCGCCAGGTGGTCTCCGCGTTGGGCAAACCGCCACCGGCGAAGTACTTCGCGGACACGCTCGCGATGGCGTGTTTGCCGACCGAGTGCGGGCCTTCGCCGGTGCTCATGCCCACCTCGAACTCGGGCCTACGGAACTCGTCGATGCGAAAGCCGTGGCTCGTGGTCTCACCCGCGCACGAAAACGCAATGCGCCCTTGGCCTAGGTTTCCGTTGTCCGGGATCTTGAAGGCCACGTCGAACCCGTAGGCGGGGTCGAGGTCGGTGCTGCCCTTCGCGATCTCGTTGCCGCGACCGTCGTAGGCAACGAACGAGACACTCTTGCCGGCGAGCTCGCGAGGGAACGTGACGTCCCCTTGTTTGCCGAGGTCGACCATGCGCATCCAGCCCTTCACGTGGACTTCTTCGCCGGGCTTGTAGAGCTTGCGGTCGTCGAAGGTGAACCACCGAACGTCGTGATAGGGCGCGTAGCTCGAGTAGAACGGGTTCTCTCGCCCCCCCAGGAAGGCCACGTCGTCCCCGCGCTGCGCGGTCAAGAGCCGGATCTGCTCGGCCTTGAAATGCGCGAGACCGGTCGGATCGCTGGAGGCCACGTCATGGCCGTCGACCGCGATCTTCGCTCCCGAGACGGGCGCGCCGGTGGCCAAATCGGTCACCCACGCGAGGCTCTCGCCAGGCTCGTGAACGGTGGTGAGCCCGAGCTTCGTCACCTGAATCCACTGTCGCGACCAGAGATGCTCTTCGCGACGTTTCGGCTGGGCGACCGGCTCCACGATGGCGATCACGTTGCCGAGCCCGTTCTTCAGCGCGGGAGCGAGATCGATGGGTGTCTCCACGAGATCGTCGGGAGCGTTGCGCACCACGACCCGCTTCTGCGAGATGAGCTTGCCGGGCGGGGTGGTGATCTTGGAGTAGTAGTCCCAGTCGCGACGGAACTTCTCGTAGGCGGAAAAGTCTTGCGGAGTGACCGCGTAGAGCCGCACGTCGAGCGCGCGATGGTTGACGGAGAAGGCCAACGATGCCGGTTTGGCAGCCGGGTCGTGCACGCGCAGCTCGCGGTCTTCGTCGAAGAACGCCGGCGTGGCGCGGCCCACGAAAAAGTCGGCGCCCGCGTCCCGCGCGAGCGTCTGTCCGAAGACGTCGCGCAGACCGGCCTTCACCGTCACCCGGTACTTGGTGTTGCCTTTTTTCCGGCCCGAGATGGAGATGCCGGTGCCTCCGGCCACGATCTTGGCGTGCGAGATCGGAGGATCCACGACCACACTTGCGGGCTCGAACGAGCCGATCGCGATGGGGTTCGAGAACTGCAGGTAGAAGCCCGTGTCGGGCTCGCACGGCTCCTTCTTCGGGCAGTTGCCGTCTCGGTAGGCCATCTCACCGTAGGTGGCGAAGCCGTGCCGACGATCGGCGAGCGAGCCGAGCGGCCCCTCGGCAGAAGGCGTGCCCTTCTGGACGTCGAGCACGAAGCTCGTGCCGAGTGGAAGTGGACGATCGGCCTTGAATGCGAAAGCACGTCCCTTCTCGGCGTGCTCGAGGCGATAGGCGACGTCTCTGTCCTTCTCGATCTCCACGTCGGTCGCCAGCCGTAGCCCGATGTTCTGGGCCGAGCCCCCGGAGAGGGTCACGTGCGAGAGCACCTTCGACGGGTCGACCGCCTGATCGAACTCGAGGAAAAAGACCGGGTCGTCCGTGACGGAGCTGCCGTTCGGTGCGGCCGAGAGGACCTTGGGAGGCGGAGTCTTGAAGGTGAAGCGCTCGGCCTTTTCGAGCACGCCTCCCGTGGTCGAGCGGGTGCCGACGGGTACCTCCACGGTGTACTCGGTGGCCATGGGGAACCGCGGATCCGGTTGAAACAGCACGGTTTGCGTGCCGAGCCAGCGCCACTCGCCCTTGGGCAGGGGCGTGATCACCACCGGCGACGGGAGCTTGGCGAGCTCGGCGTGCGAGGTGAGCGGCACCATCGGCTGCGAGAACGTGATGGCGAGGTTCGGCGCGATGGGAACGTCGCCCTTGGGCAAGGCGCGCTCGATTTTCAGCGGTCCTTTGGCGACTTCCACCGGAGGAGGTCCCGCAGTGGGTGGAAACGGCTCCTTCACCGTCTCACCCGTGATGGGCGGCGGAAGCGACTTGGCACGTAGCGCGAAGGGCACCACGTCCTCGGGCTCGGTTTTGATCGGCCCCACCCTGGAGAGAAGCTTTTGGGTCTCGGCTTCGTCGAGAGGTTTGGTCTCGACGGAGCGAGCACGACTTCCCGGGCCGTCGCCGTCGACTTGGCTCAGCCGAAAGCCTACACCGCTCTTCGAGAGGTGCCAGACGACCTTCTCTTCTTCTTCTTTGGGCGAAACTTTGCTGGTCTCGGGAGCCTCGGCGGGTTTTTGCCCCGGGCAACCGAGCGCCAAGATCGAAATGGAAATTCCGAGGACCCAATGGGAGCGTCGCATCCGTCACACCTCGAATCGAAAGAGCTTGTCCGAGTCTCGAAGGTTTGGGCCTCCGTGAACAAGGTATTTTCCGGCCCGGGCGACGTTCGTCCTCCGAGCCTCCCGGCCGACTCGAAAATGCCGAAGCGTTTCGGAGGCGTGCCCGGGCGCGTCGTACGTACGAGCGCGGCGATCGTGCTCGGCTTCGTGCTCGGGAGTGCGTTTTTGGGATGCGCGGGTGCGAAATCCGCAGAAAAAAGCACCGTCGTGGTGATGCTGGTGGACGCGAAAGGAAAGAAACTGCCCTTCGATCCGGACGCCATGCGCGCGAAGAGGGCTCGTGAGGCCCTCGACAAGGTCGCCCCGCGCGAGGTGGCGCTTTCCATCGACCTCGCGCTCTTGCCCGACGATACCGAGGTTCGTGAGGCCTACGTGGCCGACGCGCTCGAGTCGATCGCACGAGCGCTCGACACCCTCGGCAAGACCGACCGAACGAGCTACGACGCCGCCCGACCTCTGCGCGAGGTCTCGTTCAAGTTCGACCCTCTCGCCCACCGTACTCGGGCGAAGATCTCGGAAGACGGAAGCACGCTCGAAGCCGCCACGTCGCGCGCGGGTCAGCCGCCACTCGTGATGGAGGACTACGTCTACTTGCTTCGCGAGCGCGGACGCGAGGTTCGAAGCGCCCGCTACTCCGAAAAATCCCCTCGCGACGTGCCCAAAGACGAGCGCGCCGCCTATTTCGCCGCGCTGGTCGACTCGCGCACCTCGCCTCGCGACGAGCGCGGACGCATCGCGTGGCAAGCCGACCGCGTATTGACCTTGCTCGAGCTCCACGAGCTGCTCACGAAAGATCGCGATCCGCTCGCGCAGAAGGTGGAGCACGAGCTCGTCTCTTCGCAGGTCGAGGTCTTCCGAGACGTCGCGTATCACCATCCCGCGATCTTCGACGAGGCCCCCGCGGACTCGAGCATCAAGCGCGGAGAGCGTGCATATTCCGCGTTCCTCCAGCGAGTGATCCCGCATCTCGCCGAGGAGGATCAGCTCGTCGCGGCGAAAAGCGCGTTCATGCGAGCCTCGAACCACGACGTGAGGCCGCTGAGGTACGCGCTCCCCAGCCTCGACCGCGTGGCCGTGGCGACCGGGATCATCTCCGAGTGGAAGAAGAAGGGGGGAGGATTCGCCAACGCGACCCCTGCGCTCCATGCCGTCGCTTGTCCGGACGAGCTCGTTCGATCGGGAAATCGCTGGGCCTCGTCGCGTAGCGGGTTCTGCGAAGAAGAGCTCTACCACTTGGCGCGCGTGGAGCCCGACGTCCAGAAGGCCCTCGTAGCCTACGCGAAGCGCGAAGACGACGGGGCGTTCACACGACTGCTCTTCTCGCGGCTCGTTCGGGAGCGCACGCAGGCCTCGCTCGGACGCGCGTTCGACTCGTCGCGCTCGCTCTACGGCACACGCCTCTTCGCGGTCTCGATCGATGCGATGGCTGGCGCGCTCGACGGCTCGGGCAACGAGGTGCTCGTCGACGAGGCGAGGAACTTCGTGAGGGCGCTGCCGGAAGCGCGGGGCGACGTCGCCTACTTGGTGGCGCGCGCGCTCACGTACCGCCAGTCGGACGAGACGTTCAAGCGCTTCGGGGATCTCTTCGGCGCGCCGCTCGGCGTGGGCGACTACGAGCGCTTCATGGCGTACGGGTACCATGCGGTCGCGGTGACACCCGAGGTCATCCCCGCCTTCGCCGAGTCGGCCAAAGGCCTGCCGCGTATCCGCGTCTTCTTGACCAAGCTCGACGCCTACCTCGACAGCGAGGGCGACCCCTACTCGCGAGTCGGCCCCGACCACACCTTCTCGGATCTGCGCGACAAGCTGTGCGAAGCCGACGACCACGTCGCCGTCGCCGAGGTCGCGCGTGCGTTCGCCGATCGACGCAAGCGAAAGCCCGGGGAGACGCTCACCGAGATCTTCGCCGAGGGATGCCCGAAGAAGGACCCGAGCGACGGACGCGGCAACGCCAACAAACACCCGAAGCCACCGCCCCCGAAGGCGAGACCCAAGGACGGAGGGCCGGGCTCGGACGTCGCCGATCCGTTCTCGTCGCCGCGCGCTCCACGAGCGCCGCGGGCGAAAGGAGCGAAGCCGTGAGCGTGCGTCTCGTCGGTCGTTCGCTTTTCGTCTCCACCGCTCTCGTGCTCGGAGCGTCACTCGCCGCCTGCGGCCCGCAAGAGCCACGCGTGGTGGTGCACTCGGGCGAGCCCGTGATCGTGGATCCCAAGCCGGACAAGCCGGGCTTCGATCCGGCCTCGGCGCGGCTTCGTGCGGCCTCTCGTGAAGTGGAAAAAGCGGCCGATCACCCCATCGTGCTCCACGTGGACGCGGCCTTGCTCTCGAACGATCCCCACGCGTACGAGTCGGCCCTCGTCGCTTCGATGACCGGCCTCGCCAACGTGCTCGCGTCGCTCAAGAGCGACGACGAAAAGGCGTTCGCCTTCGCGACGAAGGGCCTCGACGAGATCTTCGTCCGGTACGAGCCCCTGGCCGACCCGGCGCGCGCTCACTTCGATCGGGACGGAAAGCGTCTGGTGGTCGAGACGCGGGCGCGCGTCGGCACGCCCGATCTCGTGCCCTTCTATCCGGTCAAAGAGGCCTTCGACGAAGCCTGGGAAGGCGAGTCGGGACGTCGGTTCGCGGACGGGATGCCGAACGGCGAGACCGATCGTGAGGCGTATTTCGAGTGGCTGATCCACACCCGTCCCGGCTCGGGCTCGGTGCTGGTCAAGCGAGCCGCGGCGCGCGCCACCAGTGAAAGTCGCGAGGAGCGCGAGCGAGAAGCCGCGGCGAGCGTGCGCCTCCGGGTGCTCGAGCTCGTCTCTGCCACCAAGAACGAAGGGCTGCGCGCACGTGCCGAAAAATGGCTCGTCGACCAGCTCCCTCGCATCGAAAACGCTCGTCGCGACGAGAAAAAGCTCGCGCTACTCCCTCGGGACTCGACCTACTTCGAGGCCGAGCGCGCGTACGACAAGTGGGTCGGAAAGCGCATCTTGTCGATGCCCGCGCCTCTCGCCGAGCGCCTCGCCGATGCGCTTTTCCCTCGAGGGCTACCGTGCGGGCCCGACGACGCGCGGTGTTCGTCTCACTCGAAGAGCATGCCCGGCGTCGACAGATTGGCGCTCGGCTTCGGATTGCTCGACGAAGCGCGACAGGCGGGCTTCGTCTCGTCGCGAACCGACCACCCCGCGCTCGTCTCGCGCATCGTTTGCCCCGCCGAGCGAGACGCGCACGGCAAGCCCTCGAACACCTGCAACGCATCGTTCGCCGCGCACCTCACGAGCACGTCCGAGGGGCGCGCGAGGCTCGCCCACTACGTGACCGAAGCGGGTGGGCGCGACCGCGGAGAACGCGCGGGCGTGGCCTCCGAAATCGCCGCGACGTTGTCGCACGCGCGGCAGGAAGACGTGAAGGCGTACCTTCGCGCGCTGGAAGGCACCCCTGCAGTCTACAAGGAGACCGTGCGTGCGCTGGTATTCGCGGGGATCCACGAGCGCGACGTCGAAGAAGAGACTCGACACGCCTTCGCCAAGGGGGACCCGGAGCTGCGTGCAGCTGCGGCTACGGTGCTCGCGAAGAGCAAGCGTGAGCTGCATCGGCACTACTCGGACGGCTACTTCGAGAGGTTCGAGAAGGAGTGGGGCACCAAGCTCGACGCGAAGACGGTGAACGCGACTTTGGCCGGCTCGCCTCGCTCGTTCGTACTGATTCCGCTCGCTTGGAAAGCCCTCGACAATGCCGCCAAGGTGGAGCCGTTCCTATCCGCACTCGATCGCTTGCTCGACGCCCCCGAAGAAACGCTCGACGAACCGAAGGCGACCACCATCGCATCGTTCGTACGGCGCCTGTGCGAAGACAAGGCGTACGGCGAGCTCGACCGCGTGCACCGCGCACTCGAGAAGGCCGCGAAGGCCAAGCCCGAGAACGCTCGCAGGCTCGGAAACGCGGTCGACGACTCGGTGCCCAAGCGCTGCCCCAAGGTCGACGAACCGACCGACTAGAGCGCCAATCCGCTTAATTCGGTCGGCTTTCCGCCGATTTTGCGTCGCCGTGCTTCGTTGCTCCTCCTCGCCCATAGCAGTAGGACTCGTCGTCGCGCCTCGCACGGCTCGCAACTTGGCGAAAATCCTCGGTCACTAAGCGGTTCGGCGCTCTAGTCGACGCCCACGCACCTTCTCCACCGCGATCGCCCGAATGCGAGCGCGAACGCGGTGGAGCTTCGGCCCGGGTCTCGTCAGCGACAGCGCACGTAGCCGGTGAACGGAAAGCCGGTGCCCACGGCACTCTTCGTGGACTTGGCGACCGGGTCGTGGAGGCGCAAAAAGTAGTTCCCCGACGACTCCCAGAAGGCGAGCGTTCCGTCCGAGAGCGCGCATGGAGTGTTGAAATCCATCTCGGAGAGCGGCTGCGGCACGACCTCCTTCGAGGTTCCTCCGAAGGTGTACACGTAGAGGTGATCGCCCGTGTTCCCGTCGTCGTCGCCCTCGTGCACGATGCCCGTGCCGTCTTGTAGGAAGTGCGGCGCCTCGGCGTAAATCGTCGTGAAAGCGGCGTGCTGGGAGGAGACGTCGTTTCCCAGCGTTCCGTCGGCGGCGATCCCGAACACCGAGAACTTACGGGGCGCGACCACGTAGTCCGCGGCCCAGCCCGACTTGAGCGGTGCCACGCCGGAGACGATGGCGAGCTTTCCGTCGGGCGAGATGTCGTGGACCATCTTCGCGCCTTTGCCCACGGGGACCGGCGCGCCGAACGCGAGGTCTCCCGATTTGCGCTTGGCGACGAACGCGCCCGAGGCGCCGGTCAGGTAGAGAAACTCGCCCGTGTAGCTCGCGACTCCCCACCAAAGAGGATCGGAGAAGAGGGCCGTGGTGTCACCGTCGAACGGAACGCGGACGGCCTTTCCGTCGGCGCCGACGCTGTAGAGGCCGCTCTGCGAACCCATGTAGTGCGCATAGTATCGCCCGGTCGAGGGATCCCTCACGTCCCACGGCATAGACTCGATCGCGCGGGCGAGACCCGGGTAGGTACGGAGCAGCACGTCACGCGAGGCTTGGGTCTTGGGATCCACGGCCTTCGTGACACCTGCGGCGACGTAACGAACTTCGAGAGGGACGGCGACGGGCGACGTGGTGGTCCCCGTCGGCGTCGGCGCGGTGCCCGACGAGGTCGCCGTTCCGGTCCCCGTGCCGGTGGTGCTCCCCGTGGGGTTCGGGACCACGGCGCCGTCTTCGAGGACCGAGCTTCCGCCGTCGGGCGTGTCGTCCGCGGACGAGCCGCAGCCTGGAGCGAGCGCGACGAGAGCCGGAACGGCGACGACGGAGATGCCGAGCGCGAAGAGCGAGCGGGACACGTGCATACGCCACGGAATAGCACGGGATGCGCGGAGCGCTGCTCGGGCGTGTCTCGGAGACGTCTCGACACGGAGATCGCGAGGCATCTCGGGAAGATGCCCGAGCCCACCTCGTAGGACCTCTACGAACCTGGAGGACTTGCCCATATGAAGCGTTTCGTTCCGTCCGTCGTCGCCCTCTCCATGCTACTCGCTTCGCCGCTCGCGCTCGCGATGAGCGAAGATGCCGAGAACACCCTGCGCTCGATCGATTCCTACAAGCGCGACGTCGACCTCAAAACCCGCCCGTTCAAAGACGGGGAGTCGGACTACTCGGTCGGACAGGCCCTCTACCAGTACGAGACCAAGCTGAAGACCGTGCAGGAGCGCCTCGCCAAGGTACCTGCTGCGGATCGCAAAGACCCGAAGTACGAGGCCTGCGCGAAGTGGGTGGCGGAGTTCGATACCACGCTCAAGAAGTGGCAAGGCGAGCGCGCCGGAAACGCGCAGAACCTGAAGAACAAGGATGCGGCCGAAGAGGCCTACAAGACCGGCGTGGGAGAGGTGGCGGCGGGGCTCGACTTCGTCAAGGAAGTGCGCGCAGGCTACCGCTACGCTCTCGACGCGGATGCGCTGCTCGCCAAGTGGAAAAAGGCCGAGAAGCTCCCGGCGTTCGCCGCCAAGTGCGACAAGGAGTTCGCCGCCGTGGACACGTCCAGCTACTACGGCCGCGACAAGATCGAGAACTGCAAGAACGCGGCGGAGTGGCGCACGGTGCTCGTGCCCTTCCTCGAGACCCGCGCCAAAGACAACACGAAGAAGCTCGGGGACGAAGTCACGTCGATCGTGAACCGAATCAAGAACGGCGATACCATCTACGACAAGTTGCTCGTCCGACTCCAGAAGCCGGCCGACTACGTGGCCAGCCTGCGAGCGCCGTACGAGGCCCTCTTCACGGCCATCGGCAAGCCCATCCCGACCGATCTCTTCGCGCCCATCGAGACCGCCGCGCGCGACTATTCCGCAGCGGTCACGGCCGGCCAAGCCAAGGTCTCCTACAAGGCCGGCAAGTTCGCCGACGCGGGCGTGTCCAACGCCGTCAAAGCGGCGTTCACGGCCAAAGGCGTGAAGGTGCTCAAGGTGAGCCAGACCTTCGGCGACTGGGAGATCCGCAAGAACGAAATCGGCTTCCCCACCCACCGCATCCGCGACTCCGTGGTGCTCGGCCAGGTCGCAGGCGAGACCTTCTGCCGAGTCTACGAGGTGACCTCGTCGCAGCAATACGCGGGTGGCGGTCGCTACACCGCCAACACCAAGGTCAACCTTCGCAGCGAGCCCGATTTCAAGGTCGCCTCCTGCAAGTAGTGGAACGAAATAGACCGAACGCTCCATAATCGAGCGAGCTCGGCTCCACCTATCGAGCGAGAGGGCAGCGTGCCAGTCTCGCTCGGAGGTCGTGCTCATGCGTCGAACGTTCGTCGTATCTCTCGGTATTTCCATGCTCTTCGTCTCGCGCCTCGCGCTCGCGGACGAGGGCGAACGGGCCTCGGAGCCCGAGGCCTCGAAAAAGGAGACGAGCCTCGGCCCGACGGTCGAGCTGCGAGCGAACGAGAGCACGGCGACACTCGAGCGACGCACCGGAACCTCGACGTTGTCCGGCCTTCCCCTGCCCGACCTATCCATCGGGGGCGTGTCGCAGTGGGAGACGGCCTGCGTCGCGCCGTGCTCCGTGCCTCTATCTGCACAATACACCTATCGAGTCTCGGGCGACGGGCGTGTTCCGACGTCGACCTTCACGCTGCCGCGAGGACGCGACCGCGTGACGGTGGATGCCGACCTCGGAAAAGCGAGCGGGCGCATCGCAGGGCTCGGGTTCTTCGCGACCGGCGTGGGCGCGATGGTGCTCGGCGGTGCCGCACTCGTCGCTTCGCCCATCCTCTCCGCTAACGACGTCGGAAGTACGGGATTCCGAACCACCGTGCTCTCGAGCGGCGTCGCCGTGACCTCGGTAGGCGCGGTGCTCGTGGCCGTGGGCGTGACGTTGTGGCTCACCAACGCAAGCTCGCTCAAGCTCGAAACCTCGCCCCAGGTGGTGAAGGGACCGAAGCTCACCGCATCGGGCTTCGTCTTCTGACCCGCGCGTTCATCCGACGGTGATACGGTGCGCGCCATGTCGCGCCACAAGCTCGGTCTCGTTGCTGATTCTTCTCTTGCCCTGCTTTCCGCCCCCGAGGACCTGGTCCTCGAGCTCCCGAAGGGCGTGACCCTTCCCGAGAAGGGCAAAGCCGACGTGGGCCTCGTGTTCGTGAAGACCGCCAAAGAGGTGGCGAAGGCCGTCGCGTCTCTGCGCACGCGCGTGACGCCCGATGGCCTTCTCTGGATTGCGTACCCGAAGGCCAAGAAGCTCGGGACCGATCTCCATCGCGACGTGCTCGCCCACTCGGTGTCCGAGCTCGGACTCGAGCCCGTCGCGTTGGTCGCGCTGGACAGTACCTGGTCGGCTCTCTGCGTTCGTCACGATCCGGAGCTCCGCAGCGCTCGAGTGGCTCGCGGCTCCAAGCTCGTGGCTCCCAAGAAGGCTGCTTCCAAGAAAGCCGCTCCCAAGAAAGCCGCTCCCAAGAAAGCCGCCCCCAAGAAGGCCGCTCCCAAGAAGGCCGCTCCCAAGAAGGCCGCTCCCAAGAAAGCCGCCCCCAAGAAAGCCGCCCCCAAGAAAGCCGCCCCCAAGAAAGCCGCCCCCAAGAAGGCCGCTCCGAAGAAGGCGACTCCCAAGAGCTCCTCGAAGGCCAAGACCGCCAAGAAGGCCGCTCCCTCGAAGAAGGCTTCCAAGAAGCGCTAGTCGTCTCCTGCTCGCACGCGCTCCGATCGACGAAGCGCGTGCGACGCTACGCCCCCGTCTCAGCCCGCGTAGCCGGTCTCGCCGTGCTGCGTGGTGTCGAGGCCTTCTCGCTCGTCCGAGGCCGGAACGCGCAGGCCGATGAAGCGATCGACGAGCTTGAGCAAGACCCAGGTGACCACGCCGGCGAACACGGCGGCCACCAAGCTGGTCACGGCTTGCACGCCGAGGAGCTTCGGGTTGCCGTAGAGAAGGCCATCGGTCCCGAAGGGCTTGTCCGCGCCGGGGAACGTGCGCGCCTTGGCGAAGATGCCGGTGAGCAGTGCGCCCACGATTCCACCGACGCCGTGCACGCCGAAGGCGTCGAGCGAGTCGTCGTAGCCGTACTTGTACTTTGCAAGCACTCCGGCGTAGCACGCCATGCCGGCCAAAAGACCGATGAGCAAGGCCGCCCACGGCGCGACGTAACCTGCGGCTGGCGTGATGGCCACGAGTCCCGCCACGAGGCCGGAGGCCACACCGAGCGCGGTGGGCTTCTGACGATGACGCCATTCGACGATGGTCCAACCGATGACGCCACCTGCCGCGCCGAGGTGCGTGGTCACGAACGCGAGCGCCGACAGGTGACCGGAGGCGAGCGCGCTGCCGGCGTTGAAGCCGAACCAGCCGAACCAAAGGATGCCCGCGCCGGTCATGGTCATGGTGAGGTCGTGGGGGAGCGGTCGTTCCTGCGGGTACTTGAGCCTCGCGCCGAGCACCTTCGCGCAGACGAGCGCCGAGACGCCCGCCGTGATGTGGATGACCGCGCCACCCGCGAAGTCGAGCGCGCCCATGGACGCGAGCCAGCCCCCTTCGGCCCACACCCAGTGTGCCATCGGCACGTAGACGAGCAGGGCCCATCCGGCGACGAACACGAGGTACGCCGTGAACTTCATGCGCTCGGCGAAAGCGCCCGAAATGAGCGCCGGAGCGATGCCCGCGAACATCATCTGAAACGCGACGAAGGAGAGCTCCGGAACCGTTCCGTGATTCTCGAACGCGAGCTTCTCGAGACCCACGTTGGAGAACGAGCCGATGAGCCCGTGATGGGTCGGCCCGAACGCGAGCGAGTAGCCGCCGAGCAGCCAGATCACCAAGACGACGGGAATGCTGGAGAACGAGTGCATGAGCGTGGAGAGCACGTTCTTGCGACGCACCATGCCGCCGTAGAAAAGCGCGAGCCCCGGGCTCATGAAGAGAACGAGCGCGGCGCTCACGAGGAGCCAGGCGGTATCTCCGGTGTCGGCGTGCATCGAACGGTTCCTCCGCGGAAGGCGCCGAAGGGGCGCTGCGTCAGAAGAGACCGCATCCTCCGTTTCGAGGAGGTTTCGCATGACCGCCGCGATAGCCTCTCGTGGAGCGCGATCGCGCACGAGGAGGCGAGGGATAGGATGGGAACGCCGAAAGTTCGTCGGATGGTCATGTTCAAGCACGGCGTCGCGTACATCGAGCGAGCCGGGGAAGCCGATGGTCCGTTCGAGCTCGCCTTCAAGCGCGACGAAATGAACGACGTGCTCAAGTCGCTCGCCCTTTGGGTCGCCGACGGTAACGCCAAGGTCGGCGCGGTGGCCTTCGAGAAGCCCGAAGATCCCGAAGAAGCGCTGGTGCGACGCAAGCTCGCGTTCCCCTCCGGTGGCACGCTGCACGCGCTGCTGGCGTCGATGCGCGGGCGAAAGATCGCCGTGGTAGTCGATGGCACACGCATCGAGGGCGAGGTCCTCGGCGTAGAGACCACGCCGGATCGTGAAGGCGCCGAGCGGCGTACGCTGCTCCTGCGCGACGGCGGCGGCACCGGTGGTGCGGTGAGCTTGATCGACGTGGGGCGCCTCTCCAAGTTCGAGCTTCTCGAAGAGAGCGCCCGCGCCGACTTGGCCTTCTTCGTCGACCGTAGCCGCGCGGCGAGCACCGGCGAAAATCGCATCGTGCGCGTCGACGTGAGCGGCGCGTGCAAGGACATGCGCGTGTCGTACGTGGTGCCGGCGCCCACTTGGCGAGTCTCCTATCGCATCGCGCGCGAGGGCGAGACGACCACGCTCATGGCGTGGGGCATCGTGCACAATCCGGTCGAGGAGGACCTCGACGACCTCGCGCTCGTGCTCACCACGGGCCAGCCCGTGAGCTTCGTCATCGACCTCTACAATCCCAAGAGCGTCACACGCGCGGTGGTCGAAGAGGAGTCCCGCGCGACTCAAGGCCCGACCCGTTTCGAGCGCGCTCCCATGGCTCCACGTGCGTCGTTCGGGGGCCCTCCTCCCGCGCGCGCGGCCATGCCGATGGCGATCTCGCCGATGCCTGCTCCGATGATGGCCCTGGCGGACGCGCTCGAGGAGGAAGAGCACACGGGCGTCGGGGCCAGCATGATGTCCGCTTCGGACGAAGCGGCCAGCTTCGGGGACAAGGGCGAGTTCTTCGAGTACCGCGTGGGGCCGCGCATCTCGCTCAAGCGAGGCGGCTCGGCCATGGTGCCGCTGCTCGGCGTGAAGCTCGACGCGAAAAAAGAGCGCATTTGGCGCCGCGGCAGCCCTCCGGCTCCGGACCTCGTGCTCTCCTTCGTCAACACGACGGGGGCCGTGCTCGAAGAAGGCGCCGCGGTCGTCTACGACGGCGACGTGTACGCGGGCGAGTCGATGGTGCCCTACAGCGCGCGCGGAACCACGGTGCTCCTCTCCTTCGCGAAAGACCTCGCCGTGCGCTGCCGGCACGCCGAACGCACCGTCACCGAGACACACGCGTTGCGCTTGCTGCGCGAGTGCCTCCGAGTCGAGCTTCGCTCGGAGTGGCGCCATACGTTCGTGGCCGAGAGCGATCACGCCGAGGCGATCGACGTGACGTTCGAGCTCCCCGTCTTCGCGTCGAGGCGTTTCGTTCCGAGCTCGCCCAAGCCTTTCGAGTCGACGCCGAGCTTCCACCGCTTCAAAGTCACGGTGCCGGCCCACGGAGCCGCGGAGCTCGTGATTGCCGAAGAGGAGATCACCTTCACGCGAGGTGAATACGCGCGCCTGGAGGCCGCCCAAATCGAGCAATGGCTCGCGGCGAGATTGCTCGAGGTCTCCCATGCGACGGCCATGAAAGAAGCTCTCGCGCTCTTCTCGGATTGGCGAACGCTCGACCAAAAGCGCCGCGCGGTCGAAGGCGAGCGCCAAAAGCTCTACGAGAAGCAGCGACGCATCAACGAACAGCTCGCCGTGCTGAAAGACGGAGGCCCGGAAGCGCAGCTGCGACTCCGGTACGTGCGCGAGCTCGAAGAGGCCCAAGACGCGTTGGCCGCAGCCGATGCGACCGAGAAGCGCCTCCAAAAGGAGTCGGAGGAGGCCAGCATGGCGGCCTGGAGGAAAATCGCGGCGAGCGCACCGGCCTGAGTGCACGCCCGCGGTCCCGAAGCGTTTCCCTCCCGCTCAGAGCGAGAGGGTTTTGCCGAAGAAGCCGTCGACGACGCCGCACATGGAGAGCGCCATGATGCGGCTCGTCGGACCGAACTTGTTCATGATCGGCATGGCGAGGTCACGGAGCGTGCCGAAGGCCTCTTGGTCGCCCTGAAAGAAGGGCGTAAGCCAGCGGGTCGCCAATTGGTAGAAGGCCAGGTGGTCTTTGCGCGCCCTCGAGTACGCGTCGAGCGCGAGGGGCAAGTCCTCCGCCCCCTGCAAACAATCGGCGAGCACCATGGCGTCCCAAAGCGCGAGATTGCAGCCCTGTCCGAGCTGCGGGCTCATCGCGTGTGCGGCGTCTCCGAGGTAGACCACGCTTCGCGTGTTCCAACGCTCCATGGTGACGTCGTGGTAGCCGGAGAAGAGGACCTGCTCGGGCGAGCGGATCTGGAAAACCGCGTCTTCCGCCTCCGGGCAGAGGTCGAGCAGCTCCTTCTTCCAGGCATCGAGCCCCGCCTCGCGCCAGGCCGCCAGGCGATCGGCGCGAATGCTCCAATAGAGACTCACGAGTGGCGTGATGCCGGAAGGGCCCGTACCGGTCGGCAAGAGCCCGAGCATCTTCCGGTTCTTCTGCACCACCTGGTAAAGCGTGCGAGAGAAACGCTTCTCCTTATCTTCGGCGACGAACCACAATGCGCCCCAATCGTACGGGGCAATCTTCTTGGCGAGGTCGGTGTCGTCCCGGAAGTGCGAGCGCGCGCCGTCGCATACCAAAACGAGCTCGTGGGGTCCGTGTCGGTTCCCGTCCGAGTCGACCACCCAATGCCTTCGCGCCCCCGGCCGGCCGGGACCGTGCGAGGTGCTGGTGGCGATGGGTTCGGCACGGGCCAGGTCTTCGCCGGCAACGCCGAGCAAGAGGTTCACGCCGCTCTCTTGAACTTCGTGGAACAAGCTTTGGAACACGACGCCGCGATGGATGCCGACGCCGTAATAGCGGTCGTTCGCTTGCCGGTACCGAAGGTCGAGCAGCGTGCGCTTCGTGTCGGTCACACAATGGAGGCGGTCGATACGCGCCCCTCGTGAAACCACCTCTCGCTTCAACCCGAGGCGCTCCAGGACGCGCAACCCCGTGGGCTGGAGCGAGATCCCTGCGCCGACCGGTCCCGGGTCGGTCACGCGTTCGTAGACGGTCACGCGGTGCCCTTGTCGGGCTAGAAAAATAGCGGCAGCGCTTCCCGCCGTTCCGCATCCGATGACCGCGACCGAGAGCTCCCGCACGCTCACGCTTCTAGCACGACCGCGGCCCGAGGTGTCGCTTCGCGGACGACCGCAGCGATCGCCCATACGTGCACTCTACACTAAACGGACGCTCGCGCCAGGGCCTCGAAGATACGCGCCACTGCTTCTGCGCCCGGATCGGCCACTCCACGGGTGAGCCCTTCGGGAACGTAGGCCGAACGTCCCGCGCGCGCTCGCATCGATTGGGTGGCCATGGCACCGGTACGCGCGGCCGACGCTGCGGTGGAAAGGAGTCGATCGCCCACGGCTTCTCGTAGCGCACGAAGTGCGGGCTCGAGCGCGTCGACCAACGTGCGGTCGCCAGGGCTCGCGCCACCGTAGGCACGAATGCGCTCGAGCCCGAAGGAGAGGCTCGTGGCAAGGTCGCTCCCCGCTCGACACGCCGAGCCGGTCGCGGTGAAGAAGATCGACGCGAGCACGCCGCTCGAGCCACCCATCGACCTCGAAAAGAGCGCGCCGAGCTCGGTGAAGAGCAGCGCGGAGTCTCCCGTGGAGAGCGACGCTTCGTGCATGAGAACCTGTCGAGCGGCGCCCGCGAACGTCTTGCCGGCGTCTCCGTCACCGACTTTGGCATCCAGCGCGTCGAGCTCGCCTTCGGCTGCAATCAAGGCCTCGGCGGCTGCGCGCACGAGCGAGGCGACGCGCGCGTCCGAGGTGGTGCCTCCCTTGGGCTCGACCGAGTCCAATCGCACGGCGAATCGCTTCGGTTCACGCGGCGCGACCACGCCGGGCCATGCGGGGGCTTCGGTCGGAGCCTCGAGTGCCCGGACCAGCTCGTCGTCCGCGGGGACCAGCGTGACGGAGAAACCCCGCATGTCGATCGACGTCATGGCCGCACTCGGCTTCACCAAGAGACGGATGCGGCTCTTGCCGATACGCGCCATCGCGCCGTGCGCGAGCACGAGCATTTCCTGAGGCGAGCAGCCGCCTAGATCGTTCAAGAACACGACCAGCGGCGCGTCTTTCCCGTGCTTCGCGTCGACGTGCGCGAGCAGCGGCTCGAGCACGAAGTCGAGGGCTTCACGAGCGCTCGTCGGCATGACGGGGCGCGCGCCGGGCTCGTTGTGGATGCCGAGTCCCAGCTCGGCCCCTCGGCGCTCGAGGGTGCTACCGGGAAGCTGCGAGCTCGAGAGCGCCATGCCGAGCGAAGCGAGGTTCTCCGCGACCTCGTGAGCGCGACGCTCGACTTCTTCGAGAGGCAGCCCTCGGGAAGCCCAGTAGCCGGCGGCCTTGTGGACGAGCAACGTACCCGCCACTCCACGCGCCGCGGGGGTCGACCCGAGCGCGATGTCGTCGGCCACCACCACGAACCCGACGTGGTGCCCTTCGGCAACGGCGCGCTCCCGAGCGAGCCCGAAGTTCAACCGGTCGCCGGTGTAGTTCTTCACGACGAGCAGTGCCCCCGCCTCGGACGAGACGTGACGAATGGCCGCGAGCACGGCGTCCACGCTGGGCGAAGCGAAGATGTCGCCCGAAACGGCCGCGCTCAGCATGCCCTCTCCGACGAAGCCTGCATGCGCCGGCTCGTGCCCCGCCCCTCCACCGGACAGGACGGCGACGTTGCCCGGCTTGGGCGTCTCGACAGCCACGATGCGAACGCCCGACGCGCCGTCCGAGAGGGTCACTCTCCCCAGCGATGCCGTCGTCTCGAGCATCTCGTCGACCACGTTCGCCGGATCGTTGAAAAACTGTCGGATCGCCATACGATCGCTTTCGCACGACGGACACTCTCTGGCAATACGCGCGTCGGGTCCGCGCACGACTGGCTCGCCCCTCGACTCGCGAGGGTCGTGGAGCATCAGCGCGTCTTTTCGTAGAGCGCGGCGGCCACCGCCGCGTGCAGCTCACTGGCGCGTACCGGCTTCACCACGTACCCGCAGGGTCCCGAACGACGGGCACGTTCCAAGGTGGACTCGTCGGCGTGGGCCGTCAGGAACACGACCGCGACGTCGAACTTCTCGCGCAGCGTCGCAGCGGCGGTGATTCCGTCGATCGAGCCCTTGATTCGCACATCCATGAGGACCAAATCCGGTTTGCGCGTGCTGGCGATGGCAATCGCCTCTTGCGCCGAGCCGGCGACGGCGAACGCGTCGTAGCCGAGGTCGTTCAGCGTGTGCTGCACGTCGATGGCGACGATTCGCTCGTCTTCGACCACGAGAATGGAAGCGGGTTGAATCACGAAAGCCGATGATACACCCGCGCCCCCTGTCACCCGGCAAGAATTCGCGGGCGCTCGACCGAGCGTCAGGCGCGCCGCGACGGCGCTCGACCGACGAACGATTGTGCCTGCTCGACGACCCGGGCGTCGTAACTTCGTCTCCGCTCGTGGTCGATCCGCTCGAGGGCGCGACGCTCGCCCAAGAGCGCGCGCGCGAACGACATGATCGGCTCCGGAACCATGACGTTCACGAGGTCCCAGCCGGCGAGTAGCCCCGGTACGGCAATCTCGGCGCGGCGCGTGCACAGGCTTTGCACGATGCACGCGGCCACCTGGTCGGGGGTGACCGACGGCATGCCTCCGCCTAGAGGAACGCCGGCAACGAGGTCCGTATGCACCGCGCTCGGCAGAACGGCGCTGACGCTGATCCCAGAAGGACCGAGCTCTCGTCGGAGCGCGGCCGTGAGACCCACTGCCGCGAACTTGCTCGCGTTGTACAGCGCCATGCCCGGCACGGGGATTTTCCCGGCCATCGAGGCGACGTTGAGCACGTGACCGCGGCCACGATCGAGCATCGTGGGGAGCACGGCGCGCATCCCGTTCACGATTCCCCAGAGATTGACTTCCATAGCCGTCCGGCCAATCGCCTCGGGCTCGTCCAGAAAGCCGCCGAGCGGCATGACGCCGGCGTTGTTGACCAACATGTCGACCCGGCCATGAAGCGAGAGCGCGTGCTCGACGGGTATCGAGCTCCCCATGCCGGCCGAGCAGGTCGCATCCGCGCTGCTCGGTCTGGGCATCGGACTCGGCGTGCAGCGCGCCGTCGATCCGGCGCTCTCGGTGCGCGCGCTGCCGGCCCTTCTTCGCCTGCTCGTCACGCGACGAGGGAACGCCGCAGAGCCGGCGCGAGCCGCCTCGAATCGACTGGAAGCTGCCGAACGGGGGGCGAAACGTAGGCGCGAGCGAGCATAGACACGCATTGTCCGCTCCGAGCCTTGCCGCTACTTGCCCCCCATGCGTGCGAGCTTCGCTTCAATCGCTCGCCCAGTCGAGAGGCGCGGCAAGGACGGGACGAGCGCCCGCCCGAGCTCGTCGGAGGAGGCGTCCTGAGACTGCTCCAGGGCACCGAGCAACGTGGCTCCACGTGCCGACGTGGCCGAGAGCAACCTAGTGCCGTATTCCGTCGCGGCTCGCCCCGTGCCGCACCCGTACGAGACCCGGTCGCGCGCGGCCGCCGTAGCGACTACAGTGTGGTCGTCTTGGAGGGCATCGAGGAACACCCCGGTCTCGCAGCCGGCCACGATCACCACGCGCCAAACGACGTGGGCTTCGTCGAGCGCGGCTCGGACCGCCGCAGGCGACAACGTGCTCCACGGGACGAGGTCGAGAGGCGGACCCGAACGGGCAATCGAGAGCCCGCTACGCCCTCCGTGGCTCGTGAGGTAGAGCACCAGCACGTCTTCGTCGACGTTCATGCGCGAGCCGAAGGCCGCGAGCGCGTGGCGCAGCGTCGCCTCGGTAGCGGGCGCGTGGACCCCGCCGTCGGGCGCATTGATCAACGCGAGCGAGCGCCCTTCGGTGCCGAAGCGGTCGTCGAACCGATGGCGGACGGAGGTGACCTCGTTGAGGAAGACGTCTTGTCGCCCCCAGCCCGCGAAGCCGAGAAAGTACATTTCCTCCAGCCCCGGCATGCCCGGCTTCAACGAGTCCTCGCCGTGAACGAGCGACACGACCTCCTCGATCGCCTGGCGATTCCGGGCATAGGCGGAATCGCGAAATCCGGCCATGACCCGGTCGGCGTCGGTCGGCCGCGTCGGCGATGGCTCGAGCCCGGCGCCGGCGTTTGCGAGCACGTCTTCGGCAAGAGCCCCGAGCGGCCCCGCCGCGCCGAGCAGCCCCACCACCGGGAGCGCGACGACCGCCCTGCGAAGCCGCGAGGCACGCGGGAGGACCGCCTTCTGGGCCACCACCAGCGCGGCCGCGAGCCATATCCCGAGCAAGACCTCGACCCGTGCCACGGCCCCCGACTGCTCGACGCGCACGGCCGTGTGCACGAGCAGGGGAAGCGGTAGCATCGAGTAGACGAGCGCGAGCATTCGCGCCGGTGCGTCCGAACGGCGAGGTCGAACCAAGACGCACGCGAAAACCAGCACGAGCGGCAGGGCGATCAGTGCGATGACCGTCGTCGCATGCGTCGAAAGGTCGAGCGCCTCGAACCGCGAGCGCGCAAAGGGGATCTCGGCCGAGACGATGGCCACGTCGATCAGGAAGAGTGCAGCGATTCGCGCTGGATCGAAGACGAGCCGCGAGGCCACCCCAGCACGGAAGTAGAGAAGGCGTACGCCGTCCACGAGCTGCTCCAGGAGCCCGATTCGCGAATCACCACCGTCGGTCCGGTGTTGGGAGGCTCGTGTCGCGGGCCCTCCCAAGGTCTCGAGTGGCGTGCGTGCCCATCGCGCGACGAACGTGCTCTGGTCCGTGGCCACGACCCCCTCCAGCAGTTCCCTCGCGACCTCTCGACGGCCTTCGTCGTGAGCCAGAGCGGCCAAGTGAAAGGCCGCGAGGTGAGAGACGGGACCTCGCCTGCCTTGCGAGGTGAAACGTTCCAACATCGCGCCTCCGGCTACCCGCTCTCCCTCGTGGAAGCGGACGAGCGCCTCGACCACCTCACGTGAAAGCTCCGGGTGCGGACCGCGTAGCGACTCCCAGGGCCCCGACGAGGATCGGAGCCTTGCTGCTGCCTCTGCGGGGCGACCCTCGAGCGCGAGTGCCAAGATCCAGACTGCCGAGGCTCGACGAGCTGCGACCACGTCCACCTGGGGAAGCGCCGAACGAACCGCGCGCTGTGCGACGAGCACGGCCTGCTCGTGCCTTCCGGTCCAGAAGAGCGCCAATGCCTCTGCAGCGAGCGCCGAGGCCGACGTGTCGCCGGCTCGTTTCGCGAGCCTCAATCGTGCGCGTGCGTGCCTCGGTTCGCCTCTCTGCAACGCCTCCCAGGCCGCAGCCGTCGCGCGACCTCCGCGACGGGGACCGAAGAGCCGGACGACGGTCGCGAGCACGACCCCGCCGACGAACAAACCGAGCACGAAGCGTGGATCCTTCATCGCCGGAGGAGGATCGCACGGGACTTACCGGCATGCCATTGGCAATGACTCATTTCAGCCCTGGGCGCCTACCGGCTCCCGACGGTCCAGGTCGTCCTCACGAGCGATGCAGGGTGGACCACCGACTGCTACCTTCACGCTCGATGTCCCACGTCCAGGCTGCCGAGCGCGCCGCGAGCCGATTGGAACGGAACGAAGGTGTCGTCCCGCCGCGTGAGCTTCCGTCGAGGTGGTTCGTCGTGGGAGATCCTCAGACCACTCCGAACCGCTTCTTCACGGTGCTCGATCGCTTCGGACTTCTCGGAGCGGACGGGCTCTTGGCCCCGGGGATCGGCCTCGTGTCGATGGGCGATCACTTCGACTTCTCCATGGGCGCCCCCGAGGCCGAGCCTGCGGGCCGCGAGATCTTCGCGTGGTTGGTCGGCCAAGGCCCGAGCACGCACGTTCTCGCCGGCAATCACGACGTAGCCCGAGTTGCCGAGCTCGCCTTCGAGTCCGACGAGACGTACGCCCGTGCGAAACGTGACGCCGGCATCCTCCGGGATCACCATCTCGAAGGTCGTAAGGACGAAGTGCACGCGCTGGTCGAGAGGTTCTTCGCAGACCATCCCCACCTCCCCTCGCCCGGGATCGTGCTCAAGGACTTCGCGTCCTTCTCGGAAGCTCAGCGCGACCGAGTCGAGAAGGCGCTCGTCGCGAGGAGACTTCGGCTCGCCATGGTCGTCGAGCTCCACGGCTCGAAGGTCTTGCTCACCCACGCGGGGGTCACGCCCCGTGAGCTTCGATTGCTCGACGTCCCCACCGACCCCTTCGCCATCGCGCGCGGGCTGGACGCGGCGCTGTCCGCGGCCGTGGCGCGCGTCGAGCACATGTGGCGCGCGGGCACGCGGGCGAGGCTCGAGCTCGAACCGCTCCACGTCGCCGGGCGTTCACGCCGAGAAGGTGGAGGTTTGCTCTACCATCGCCCGGCGAGACGCGACCGCGAGGGCGCCGACCCGGAGTGGGAATTCGCGCCCGAATCGCCGCGTAGGTTCGACCCGCGCGACCTGCCGCGGGGGCTCGTGCAAATGATCGGGCACTCGGGGCACGCTCGCACCGTGCGCGCGCTTCCCGGCTTCGTGGCCTTCGGTTCGGAGCGAGACGGAATTCCGCTCCGCACGCTCTCGGCTCTCGACGAACGTGTCCGCTACGAAGAGGGCATCGTCCCCCCGGTGCCGGGGGCGGCCACCGTCTACATGGTGGACCCCGGGTTCGCTCACGAGCCCCTCGAGACGATCGCCCCTCTCGAACTGGATCGCATTCTGCTTTGAGCCCGTGCGAACGCCCGATTCCGAACGGGAAGCGAGGCATTCGTCCACAGGCTCCATTGCACATGTCGCGATTTGCCACGACGTCGGGTTCCTTACGACGGTTTTGCCAATCCCGACGCTCGTACGGGTGGACGAACGCCTCGGACCGGCACTAGCTCCTCCGTCGTCTTGCGAATTCCGCGAACGTCCGTTCGCCACGAGGTCTCTCCGCCATGTGGCTCGTCCTCACCGCGCTGAAGCGCCCCTATACGTTCATCGTGATGGCCATGCTCATCCTCCTGATGGGCATCTTCTCCATCTCTCGAATGCCGACCGACATCTACCCGGACATCGACATTCCGGTCATCTCGGTCATCTGGAACTACGGCGGCCTCTCCCCAGAGGAGATGGAGCGACGCGTGGTGGTGAACTACGAGCGCATGATCACCACGACGGTGAACGACGTGGAGCACGTCGAGAGTCAGTCGTTGACCGGCATCGCGGTGGTGAAGATCTTCTTCCAGCCCGGCGCCAGCATCGAGGCCGCGACCGCACAAATCACGGCCATTTCCCAGGTCGCCGTGCGCCAGATGCCTCCCGGTGCGACCCCGCCGTTCATCATCCGCTACAGCGCCTCCAACGTGCCCATCATGCAGGCCGCGCTGAGTAGCGACACCTTGGGCGAGCAGCAGCTCTTCGACTACGGGACGAACTTCGTACGCGCCGACCTCGCCACCATCCAAGGCACGCAGATCCCCTGGCCCTACGGCGGCAAGCAGCGGCAAATCGTGGTCGACATCGACCCTCAACGTCTCTACGCGTGGGGCCTCTCCCCGCGCGACGTCAATGCGGCCATCGGCACCCAGAACGTGATTCTGCCCACCGGCACCACGAAGATGGGCACCAACGAGTACCCAGTGAAGCTCAATGCGAGCCCGGAGGCCATGAAGGAGATCGGCGACATTCCAATCAAGACCGTCAACGGAACCACGGTCTTCGTCCGGGACGTCGCGAGCGTGCGCGACGGCGCCTCGCCTCAAACGAACATGGTCCATGTCGGCGGGCAACGCTCCGTGCTGATGTCGATCCTCAAGAACGGCAACGCGAGCACGCTCGACATCGCGAAGAGCGTCAAGGCGATGCTGCCCGCCACCATGGCGAAGCTCCCGAAAGACCTCGACGTGAAGGTCTTGTTCGACCAGTCGCTCTTCGTGCGCGCGGCCGTGGACGGCGTGATCAAAGAAGCGGCCATCGCGGCAGGCCTCACGGCGCTGATGATCCTGCTCTTCCTCGGGAGCTTCCGGAGCACCCTCATCGTGGTGCTCTCCATTCCGCTCTCCATTCTCGTGTCCATCATCGTCCTGGCCGCCCTCGGACAGAGCCTGAACGTGATGACCCTGGGAGGGATGTCTCTCGCTGTGGGCATCCTGGTGGACGACGCCACGGTCGAGATCGAAAATATCCATCGAAATCTCGGTCAAAAGAAGCCGCTCCTCAAAGCGATCGTGGACGGGGCCCAACAGATCGCGGGGCCAGCCTTCGTGTCCACGCTCTGCATTTGCATCGTGTTCGTCCCCGTCGCGTTCATCACCGGCGCGGCCAAGTCGCTCTTCGTGCCGCTCGCGATGGCGGTCGTGATCTCGATGCTCACCTCGTACGTGCTCTCTCGTACGCTCGTGCCCACGCTCGTGCACCTCTTGCTCGGCAAGGAGGCCGAGATGCACCAGAGCCCGCACGGCCACGTCCCGACGAGCCTCTTCGAGCGGTTCCACGCGGCCTTCAATCGCGGCTTCGACCGCTTGCGACGAGCCTACGGGACGTATCTGGGGTGGGCGCTCGCCCACCGCGGCGCCTTCGTTCCGACCTTCCTGGTCTTCGTGCTCGCATCGGCGTCGCTGCTCGCCTTCGTGGGGCGTGACTTCTTCCCCAGCGTCGACGCCGGCCTCGTGAAGCTCCACGTGAGGTCACCCCCCGGAACTCGCATCGAAGAGAACGAGCGTCGGGTGCTCGCCGTGGAAGACACCGTCCGAACCGTGATCCCGGGCGACCGAATCGAGACGATGATCGACAACATCGGCACGCCGTACAGCGGAATCAATCTCTCGCTCAGCGAAGGCGTGGCCATCTCCGCGGCGGACGCGGACGTGCTCATCGCATTGAAGGAGCACGGAAGGACCCGCGAATACGTGAAGAATCTCCGCAAAGCGCTCGCGCAGCGTCACCCGGACACCACCTTCTTCTTCCTCGCGCCGGACATCTCCACCCAGGTCTTGAACTTCGGTCTCGCCTCGCCAATCGACGTGCAAATCGTGGGAGCGCCCGGCAGCGACGAGGCCACCTACGCGTTCGCGCAGAAGCTCGCGACCCGTATCGGCAAGATCCCCGGCGCAGTCGACGTGCACCTCGCGCAGGTGCCCGCCGTGCCGCAGCTCAAGGTCGACGTGGACCGGTCCATGGCCAAGCTGCAGAACCTGACCGAGCGGGACATCGCGACCGATCTCTTGATCTCGCTCTCCTCGAGCTCGCAGACCTCACCCAGCTTTTGGCTGGATCAGAAGCGTGGAGTTCAATACAGCGTCGCCGTCCAGACACCTCAATACGCCATCGACTCGATCGAAGATCTCGGCAATACCCCGCTCTCGACGGGCGAGGGTGGCGCGCCACAGTTTCTCTCCAACGTGGCCACCGTCTCCCGGGGAACGAGCCCGGCCAACGTGACGCATTACAATGCGTCGCGCACCTACGACGTCCAGGCCAGCGTCGAGGGGACCGACCTCGGATCGGTCTCCGCCAAGGTGCAAAAGGCGGTCGAAGAGCTCAAGGGTGAAGCGCCGCGCGGCACGGGCATCAAGATCAAAGGCCAAGTCGAGAGCATGGAGTCGTCGTTCCGCGGATTGGCGATCGGCCTCGTCTTCGCGGTGGTGCTCGTTTATCTGCTCATGGTCGTCAACTTCCAATCGTGGCTCGATCCGCTCATCATTCTCATGGCCCTCCCCGGCGCCGTCGCGGGCATCGCGTGGATGTTGTTCTTGACCCACACCACGCTGAGCGTCCCCGCACTGATGGGCGCCATCATGTGCGTGGGTGTGGCAACCGCGAACAGCATCTTGGTCGTGAACTTCGCCAACGACCGTCGGGCCGTCGGCGACGACGCCCACGGAGCCGCACTGGCCGCCGGAATGACCCGTCTGCGCCCGGTCATGATGACCGCCTTCGCGATGATCATCGGCATGCTGCCCATGTCCCTGGGACTCGGCGAGGGCGGCGAGCAGAACGCGCCGCTCGGCCGAGCGGTCATCGGGGGTCTCACCGTGGCCACCTTCTCCACGCTCTTCTTCGTCCCCGTGATGTACAGCCTCCTGCGCAAAAAGCCCCCCGTCGTGAACCCGGAGCTCGAAGCCCTATGACGTCCAACGATTCCGAGCCCCCGCTTCCCTCACCCCCCAACGACGTCGATCCCCACGACCTCGGTTTCGATATTCCGCCACCCAAGGTCGTCTCCAAGACCAAGATGCTCGCGATAGTGGCCTTGGGAGGATGCCTCGCTGGCGCCGCCTTCTTCGCGGGCTATTTGCCGCGCAAAGCTGCGGAGCGCGCCCTCCTGGTGGGAAAAGGCGAAGACGCGGTTGCGGTCACCCGCGTGCAAGTGACCACGCCCAAAGTGGTGGCGAGCGACAAGGCCCTTCGACTTCCCGCGAGCGTCGTTCCGCTCGAGCAAACCACGGTCTACTCACGCGCTGCGGGCTACGTGCGAAAGTGGCACGTCGACCTGGGCGACAAAGTCGCCGAAGGCGCGCTCATGGCCGAGATCGATACCCCCGAGCTCGACGAGCAGCTCGCGCAGGCACGCGCTCAGCTCATGCAGGCCGAGGCCCAGCTCGGTCAATCGAAGGCCAATCGCGAATTTTCCGCCTCCAATCTGGAGCGGTACAAGCTGCTCACGCCCCAAGGGGTCGCCACCAAACAAGACCTCGAGCAGAAGCAGGCCCAGCTCTTGGTGGACGAAGCGAGCGTTCGGGCGTCCGAGGCGGCCGTCCACTCGCAGCAGGCCAACGTGCGCAGGCTCACCGAGACCAAATCGTTCGCCCGTATCGTGGCTCCGTTCGCCGGCACGGTGAACGCGCGCATGGTCGAACGAGGCTCGCTCGCGTCCACCACGACGCCGCTCTTCCGGCTCTCCTCGTCCGACCCCGTGCGCGTGATGATCGACGTCCCGCAGAACGTGGCCCCCGGCATTCGCGCGGATCTCTCGGCGAGCCTCACCGTACGCGAATATGGCGCACGCAAGTTCGAGGGAAAGGTCGCGCGAACGGCCGGTGTGCTCGATCCGCAGGTGCGCACAATGAAGGCCGAGATCCGCATCCCCAATCCGAAGGGCGAGCTCATCCCCGGCATGTACGGCGAGCTCTCGCTCGCGTTGCCCAACGTGCACCAGGTGACCGAAGTCCCCAGCACGGCGGTCTCGGCGGACGCCTCGGGGGTGCGCGTGGCCGTGGTCACGCGCGAAGGGAAGATCCACTTGGCCCCCGTGGTCATCGAGAGGGACACGGGCTCGACCATCGAGATAGCCCAGGGGCTAGAGCCCGACTCTCGCGTGGTGAAGCTCTTCTCCGCGCAGCTCACCGAGGGTCAGGCGGTCGAGGTCGTCCAATAGGCCTGCGCCCATCGCGCCCCAATCAGGGCGCGCGCCGGTACGTCTCGAAGCGCACACCACTCATGCCCTTACGTGCTTGCACGAGCTCGAACGCGGACAGGTCGAGGCGGAGCACGGTGTCTCCTCGAGGCGACCCCGGGACACGTGTAAGGTACACCTTCGTCACGACGGGCATGGCCTCCTCGAAGAGCCGCACGCCGCCGATCACGAACGGCTCGGGATCGAAGCGCCTCGCCAGCTCGAGCGCCTCGCCCAGTGTGCGCGCCACGTGAGCGCCCGGCAACGAAGCGACCGTGCTCGAGACCACGATGGTCGTGCGGCCTTCGAGCGGTGCGCCCGTCTCGTCCCAAGTCTTCCGCCCGAGGATCACCGCGTGCCCGTGC
This sequence comes from Polyangiaceae bacterium, assembly GCA_965225775.1. Classification (GTDB taxonomy): domain Bacteria; phylum Myxococcota_A; class Polyangia; order Polyangiales; family Polyangiaceae; genus JAAFHV01. The sequence continues at coordinate 3,213,314 of OZ245328.1, forward strand.
GTCTCGCGTTCGAAGTGGGCGCGGTCTTCGGGAAGGTCCCAGGGTAATCCCCCGGCATGTCCGATGACGCCGTTTTCGGCCATGGCCACGATGATCGCGAGAGGCTTCACGCCGTGACTCTACCGGTCGCGCGCCCCAAGCGAAACGGCGAGATCCCCTCGCGGAGACCTCGCCGTTCGCTTCCGACGGACGAGCCGTCAGAGGTTCACTTCACCGCTTCGACGAGGCCCGCTGCGCCCATGCCGCCACCGATGCACATGGTCACCACGGCGTACTTGCCGCCGCGGCGCTTGAGCTCGTAGAGGGCCGTCGCGACGAGCTTCGCGCCCGTGCACCCGAGCGGGTGTCCGAGAGCGATGGCGCCGCCGTTCACGTTGAGGCGATCCTCGGGCAGGCCGAGGGTCTTCTTCACGTAGACCGATTGGCTGGCGAAGGCCTCGTTGACCTCGAAGAGATCGATGTCCGAGACCTTGAGGCCGGTCTTGGCGAGCAGGCGCTGGACCGCCGGCACGGGACCGATGCCCATGATCGACGGGTCGACGCCCACCGTGACGAACGCGCGGAAGATGCCGAGGCCCTTCACGCCGAGCTCGTCCGCCTTCTTGCGGCTGAGCAGGAGCGAGGCCGCCGCGCCGTCCGAGAGGGGCGACGAGTTGCCCGCCGTGACGCTGCCCTTGGCCGAAAACGCCGGCTTCAAGCCCGAGAGGCTCTCCATCGTGGTGTCCGGGCGGGGAAGCTCGTCGCGCTTGAACTCGAAGGTCTTCTTCTCGTGACCATCGAAGCGAATGCCGGTGACCGGAACGATCTCCTGCTCGAACTTCTTGCCTTCGATTGCCGCGGAGGCCTTCTTCTGGCTGGCCAGCGCGAACTCGTCCTGCTCTTGGCGGGAGACGCCGAACTTGTTGGCCACGTTCTCCGCGGTGATGCCCATGGGGGTATACGCCGACGGATACTTCTCCATGACCTCGGCCGAGGCCGAGAGCTTGTTGCCCGTCATGGGCACCATGCTCATCGACTCCACGCCGCCCGCGACGACGATGTCGTTCGAGCCGGCGAGGATGGAGCCTGCCGCGAGCGCGAGCGATTGCAGACCGCTCGAGCAGAAGCGATTGATGGTCATGGCGGCGGACTCCTCGGGGAGACCTCCGAGCAGACCGGCCATACGGGCGATGTTGAGGCCCTGTTCACCCTCGGGCATGGCGCAGCCGAGCACGAGATCTTCGATCTCGGAGGCTTTGACCTGGGGAACGCGCGCCAAGAGGCCACGAATGACCTCTCCGGCGAGATCGTCGGGGCGACGCAGGGCGAGCGAGCCCTTGTGTGCGCGACCCACGGCGGAACGAACGGCTTCGGCAATGACGATGTCCATCATGGGCTTAGTTCCTGAGGGGCTTGTTGTTCATGAGCATGTATTGCATGCGTTCTTGGCTCTTCGGCTCGCCGCAGAGGCTCACGAACGCTTCGGCCTCGATGTCGAGGAGCTCTTGTTCGGTGCACTCGTGCGACGCGCCCGAGATGCCACCGCAGAGAACCTCGGCCACTTTGCCGGCGATCTTCGCGTCGTGGGCGGAGGCGAAGCCACCGGCCACCAGGGTGTCGACCATCATCTTGAGGGTCGCGATGCCGCTCTCGCCCGGGAGCACGTACGACTTGGGCGTGGGCGCGTGGTAGCCGGCCCCGGCGAGGCCGATGGCGCGGTTCTTCGCGTCGACGAGAAGCCTCGCCTTGTCGAAGGAGACGCCGTCGGTCTTGCGGAAGTAGCCGAACTGCTTGCCCTCTTCGGCGCTGGTCGCGATCTTGGCGAGGGCGATGTTCTTGAACGTGTTGGTCACGATCTCGAGCGTGTTGATCTGGGCGCCTTCGGGGATGCCGTCGAGCGCGCGCCAGAGCATGTTCATGTTGCCCGCGCCGCCGGGGAGCAGGCCCACGCCCACTTCGACGAGGCCCGAGTAGGTCTCGGCCGCGGCCTGAACCGCCGCGCCGCCGTAGCAGAGCTCGAGACCGCCACCGAGGGTCATGCCGTACGGAGCGACCACGACGGGCACGCTCGCGTACTTCATGCGCTGGACCGAGGCTTGGTAGCCCTTCACCAGCTTGCGAATGTCTTCCCATTGGCCGGCGCCAGCCGCCATGACCACGAGGAAGAGGTTCGCGCCGACGCAGAAGTGCTCGCCTTCGTTGGCGACCACGAGTCCGCGGAAGTCGGTCTCGGCCTTCTCCACCGCTTGTCCGATCATCGAGATGACGTCGGGGTCGATGCTGTTGGCCTTGGTCTTGAAGGTGAGGCCGAGGATACCGTCGCCCAGGTCCCACGCCTCTGCGCCGTCGTTCTTGAGCACGGGCGAGGTGCCCTTGCGGAGCTGCGGCAAGGTGGCGTAGCGCGGATCGGGCGTGCGCTTCTGGTACTCGCCCTTGACGAGGTCGAACACCGCGCCGTCTTCACGGTAGAACGCCGTGGCGCCGCTGGCCTTCATCTTGAGGACCGACTCGGGCAGCTTGATGCCGTCCTTGATCATGCGGTCCGTGGTCTCGACGAAGCCGAGCGCGTCCCAGGTCTCGAACGGGCCGAGCTCCCAGTTGTAGCCCCACTTCATGGCGTCGTCGATCGCGGTCACGTCGTCGGTGATCTCGCCGATGCGGCGCGCCGAGTAGGCGAGGCTCTTCGAGATGGTCTTCCACGCGAATGCGCCCGCTTTGCCTTCGTCGGCGACGAGCTTCTTCACGCGCTTGCGAACGTCTTCTTCCTTGGCGATGGCCTTGGTGGCGTTCTTGATGGCGTCGTCGCCGCCCTTGGGACGGTAGTCGAGGGTCTTGGGGTCGAACGTGAGCACGCTCTTGTCGGGGTTCTTCTTGTAGAAGCCGCCCTTGGTTTTGTTGCCGAGCAGCTTCTTCTCCACCATCGAGCGGATGAAGGCCGGGATCTCGAACATCTTGCGATCTTCGTCGCCGTCGAGGGCCTTGAAGCAGTTGTCGGCGACGTGCGCGAAGGTGTCGAGGCCGACGAGGTCCGCCGTGCGGAAGCTCGCGCTCTTCGGGTGACCCATGGGGGTGCCGGTGATGTTGTCGACGTCCTCGGGGGTGAGGCCGTCTTCGAGCATCTGGTGGATGGTCGACATCATGGCGTGAACGCCGATGCGGTTGCCGACGAAGTTCGGGGTGTCCTTGCCGAACACGACGCCCTTGCCGAGCACGTCTTCGCCGAACTTCTTCACGAACGAGACGACGCCGGGGTCGGTGTCCGGTCCCCACACGATCTCGAGGAGCTTCATGTAGCGGACGGGGTTGAAGAAGTGCATCACGAGGAAGCGCTTCTTGAAGGCTTCGGTGCGGCCCTCGAGCATGTCCTTGATGCGCAGACCCGAGGTGTTCGAGGCCACGATGGCGTGCGCCGGAACGAGCTTCTCGAGCTTGGCGAGGAGCGCCTGCTTCACGTCGATGCGCTCGAGCACGGCCTCGATGACGAGGTCGCAGGAGGAGACCTTTTCGAGGTCGTCCTCGGTGTTGCCCACCGAGACGAGACGCGCGTTCTGCTTGTGGAAGAACGAGGCCGGGCGGGCCTTCAGGGCCTTGTCGAGGCCTCCGGCGGCAAAGGCGTTCCGAGCGGCTTTGCTCGAGTCCTTGGCGTCGGGCGGGACGATGTCGAGGAGGAGGACCTCGATACCGGCGTTGGCGAAATGGGCGGCGATGCCTTGCCCCATGACTCCGGCGCCGATGACGCATGCGCGGCGAATCGGTTTGTTCATGAACGCATCCTTCGGACGGTGGTGTCGGCTCGCACGGCGCGAGCGACGGACGGAAGTGAACCGCCATTCAGTCGGGAACGCAAGCGCTGCGGAAGCGAAATGTCTCCACGCGGTACCTCCTGGAATTTCCAGGGGATCGTGGGCGCCGTCCGTTTTTGCGGACGCCTTGGTGACCGAGGCCTGGAGGTCGGGCCCGCATCGAGGCGCGACCGAGCACGGTATACTGCTCCGATGGTCGGACGTTCGGGAGCGCGGGCACGGGCAAGGGCCCGCTCGGAGAAGGGTCGCGCAGCGACGGGAGGCCGAGCGCTCGTTTCCTCGCTGGCCGTGATCGTCTCCTCGGTCGCTTTGGCTTCGATGCCGTCGCTCGGCGCGTGCAGCAGTACGGACGGCGCCGCGAAGACCACGGACGCATCGTCTCCTTCGGAAGAGGCGTCGGCGCCAACGGCACCTCCCGTCGATCCCGCGCTCTTCGATTGCACCTCACTCGCACGCGCGAACCTTCCGCGAAAAGCCATGAGCAGCGTCGTCTGCCTGCGCGACCCCGCGTGCAAAGAGCGGCTCGTGAGTGGCCATCGTGGCGCAGGAGGGCAGCTCGGCCGCATCGCCCCCGAAGACTCGCTCGCGGCCTATCGCGCCGCGGTCGCAGTGGGACTCGACTTGGTGGAGACCGACCCCCGCCCGAGCAAAGACGGCGTCATCGTGAACGTGCACGACGACACGGTGGACCGCACCACGAACGGCACCGGCAAGGTCGACGAGCTCACCTTCGCCGAGCTGCGAGCCTTGACCCTTCGCACGGACGGCTTGGCGGGCGATTTTTCGTGCGAGAAAATCCCCACGTTGAAGGAGCTGCTCGAGACCTCGGTCGGGCGCGCGCTCGTGCTCGTGGACGCCAATAAGACCGATCGTGTAGACCTCTTGGTTGCGGCCATTCGCGAGGCGAACGCGCTCGAATGGGCGGTGTTCGACACCTCGAGCACGGACAAGATCGACCGCGCCCTCGCGATCGAGCCGAAGCTCATGATCATGCCGCGGGTCGGCACGGCGGACGAGGCGAGCGCTGTGCTTGCAAAATACAAAGATCACCTCCCGCTCTTCGTGGAGATCGACGCGGCGAGCTTTCCCACGGGCGTCGCCGAGGTTCATCGAGGAGGGTCGCGTGTCCTCACGGACGTGTTCACCACCGACCTCGCGGTGAAGCTCGGCGCGGACCCGAGGGCTTACCTCGAGACGTACGACCGAGGGGCGGACGTGGCGCAGACCGATCTGCCCGATCTCGTGCTGCGCGCCCTCGGCAGGAACGTTCCGCCTTGAGCCACGAGAGACCGCTCCGCCGCGTTTTTCGACACGAGCGCGCGCGATGGTACGCTCCCGGCATGCGCATCCGCTTCGCCCTCTTGCCTCTCGCCGCCTTGGCCGTCGTGCACTGCTCGTCGTCTTCGTCCACCTCCACGGACGCGGGCACGGCGAGCGACGCGAGCACCCCCACGCAGGACGGCTCGACCACGCCTGCGGACGGCGCCGCCCCCGACGCGAACGTGACGCCCACGGCGAAGTGCCGCACCCTTCCGGCGGGGGCACAGCTCGACACGGGCTCGACCGCCTGCACCTCGAAGTCGGGGCTCTTCACCACGTACACGGTGAACGTCACCAAGAACACGTACTTCGTGGGCTGCGACGTGCCCGAGGCCGACCTCTACGCGGACCAGGCCGTCTTCGACAAGAACGAGGGAACGTCGACCACGCCCGACGTCAAAGTGAAGAGCAAAGGCGACTACGTCCGCACGAGCACCTGCGCCTCCGGTTCGACCCTCTACACGGCGCCCGGTGAGGCCGAGGTCGAGCTGCTCTATCTCTGGGAAAAGCAGCCCTGATCGACGAGCCGTGTCCCGTCACCGACGAGAGCGGTCCGCCTCGCGCGCGGCCGCCACGTCGGCGCGGGCGAGCCTGTCTTCTTCTCCGAGCGCCTTGATGGCGTCGAGACACAGGTCGGCTGCCCGCTTGGCGGTGCTGAGCTTGGATGGGCCTTTGCGCAGCGCCGTGAGGTCGATGGGCGGACCGAACCGCACCGAGATGCGATGCTCGTCCGGCGAGAGCAGGTTCCACGCGAGCTCGTGGCGGAGCTCGTTGCCGATGCCGCGCACGTACACGGGGATGGTCTCGGCGAAGTCCGCGCCCAGGGCGACCTTGCCCACCCCGGGCTGAGCGGGCAAGTACGCGTACGGATCGCTTCCCTTGTTGCGCATGCCCTCGGGATGAAGCCCGACGATGGTGCCCGGCACACGGAGCTCCCCGAGCGTGCGCCTCAGCATGTACTCGTTCCACGCGCGCTTCTTCGCGTCGCGAAGCACCGGAGGGAACATGCGCATCGCGCTCATGGACATGTTCACGAGCGGCCCGGCCGGGTGATCGTAGAAGAACTGACCGCGCGTCGGAAAGAACAGCCTCCGCGGCAAGCTCGTTCGGAAGAAGAGCACGTAGAGAATGGTGAAAAAGTCGAAGAAGCTGCGGTGATTCGCGAGCAGCAAGAGGCGCGCGGAGGGCCCGAATCGAGAGACGTGCTCGAGGCCGTACACGTCGAGCCGGCGACTCCCGCACGAGCCGATCATGGTGCCCATCACGGCGGCGAGGTAGCGTCCCGAGAGCGCGGTGAACCGGTCGCCGACGAGGAAGTGCGCGAGCTCGAACGTCGCGCGCTCGGCGGGAGAGAGCTCGGCGAGCTCGGCCTCGGTCGGTCGCATCGCGGGTCGCGCCTCGGTTCGCACGGCCTGCACTTTAGCGCGTTGCGGCGTGAAAGGACCATGGAGTGCAATCGGGTTCTTCGGTCCGTGCCACGCTGTGCCGGCGCGGGGGTCGGAGAGACGAAGTCTCGCCCTTTTCTCGGCAAATTCTGATTGGCATACGTGCTGCAAAAGGCCTCGGCATGATTGCCAAGACCGCACTCGTCCTCTTCGCTGCTTGTGGACTCACCGCGTTCGCCGTCGGCTGCGGTGGAGAAATTTCCCCGGCTCCCGCCGTGGGCTCGGAAGAAGCGCACCTCCGCCGCATGAAGAGCTGTGGCGAGCTGCTCACCGAGCTCAAGAGCGACGCCAAGTACAAGCTCGACCTCGGCATCGACCACCAGATCGACTCCATCCGTCGCTTCGGCGCCGAAGGCATCTACTACGGCGGTTACGGCGGCGTGGGCTTCGGCGACGCGCGCGGCTCGGCCGAATCGAACGGCACGCCCACCGCTCCCGCACCTTCGGCAGGTGCTCCCGGCAGCGGCGGAACCACCTCCGCGCCGAAAGCGCAGGACCACTCCGAGACCACCTCGCAGGTCGCGGGCGTCGACGAAGCCGACTTCGTCAAAGCCGACAATCAGAACATCTATCTCTTGCACGGAACCGACCTGAAGGTGCTCCGCGCCTGGCCCAAGGAGAGCCTCGCCGAGATCGGACACGCCGAGGTGGAAGGCACGCCCATGGAGATGTTCCTCGAGGGGCAGAGCCTGGTCGTCTATTCGCAAGTCAACGGAGCCAAGCTCTTCCAGGCGACCGGCACCCCGATGCGCCAGACCTACGGCGACTACGCGTACGGTGGCGGTGGCGCGGTCCCGGTCGGCGCGCCCGACGTGGCGTCCCCCCCGTACCCGGGCGGTGGCGGAACCGGCACGCCCGAGCCCTATTACCCGCTCACCAAGGTCACCGTCTTCCAATTGGCCGGCAATACGCCGCAAGCCACGCGCGAGCTCTATTTCGAGGGCAACTACGAGGACTCCCGCCGTGTCGGCACCCACGTCCGCACCGTGCTCAACGGCGGCGCGCATGGCCCCACCCTGGACGGCAAGCTCCCGCTCGCCCAAGGCGAAGCCTGGCCGACCGACCCGAACGTGCTCATCGCGAAGCTCGAGCAGCTCCGCGCGAAGAACCGCGCCGCCATCGACGCGAGCGTGGTGACCGATTGGCTGCCCGTTCAATTCGAGCGCAAAGGTACCGCGGTCTCCGTGTCCACGCCGCAATGCGAGGACACCTACGTGCCCACCATGGGCTCGACCACCTACGGCCTCACCCAGGTCGAGACCATCGATCTCGCCGCCCCCCAGGCCCCGGTGAAGAGCGCGGCGATCACCGGAAGCACCCGTGTGGTCTACGGCAACGCCGACAAGCTCGTGCTCGCGCAGGACGCCTGGGTCGATCTCCCCTGGGGTGACCTCTACGCGACCTGGCGCGCCGCTTCGCCCGTGGCCTCGTCCGGGACCGGCAGCGCCGAGACCGGCAGCTCGAGCGCAGGAAGCAGCGGCGCGACTCCCGCTCCCGATGCCCCCGTCCCCACCCCGACCCCGAAGCCGGCCCAGGGTGGCAACGTCCGCATCGCCACGAGCCCTGCGAACACGGCGACCGCCCTGCCCGCGCGCTTTTTGACCAACCGCACCCACGTGCACGAGCTTTCGTTCGCACAAGACGCAAGCTTCCCGATTTACGTGGGCTCGGCGTCCGTGGGCGGCTCGGTCGACGACCAGTACTCGATCGACGAGTTCCAAGGAAACCTCCGCATCGCCACCACCGAGTCGTTCGTCTACACGACCCCCGGCCAGACCGAGGCCGAGCGCCTCGCGCAGCCGCAAACGGAGAACCACGTGCGGGTGCTCGGAGCTCCGGATGCACAAGAGCGCCTGCCCCTCCGCGGAGATACGGGCGTGCTCGCCGCCGGTGAGCGCATCTACTCGGCGCGCTTCATGGGTGGCAAGGGCTACCTGGTCACGTTCCGCCAAGTCGACCCGCTCTTCGCGCTCGACCTCTCCAATCCAGCCAATCCCCACGTCACGGGCGAGCTAAAAATCCCGGGATTCAGCGAGTTCATGGTTCCCATGGACGACAATCACCTGCTCACCATCGGACGCGACGCCACCACGAGCGGCCAGGTGCGCGGGCTCTCGCTCCAGATCTTCGACGTCACGAACCCGGCCCAGCCGGTCCAGGCGCACAAGGCCACCTACGCGAGCTCGGATTGGGGCTACTCGGAGGCGCTCTACGATCCCAAGGCGTTCACCTACTTCAAAGAGCGCGGCCTGGTCGCGTTCCCCTACTACGCGTCGAACCAGAGCGGCATGCGCAGCTCGCTCGAAGTCTTCCGGGTCGACGTGAACACGGGCTTCACCAAGGCCGGCAGCATCGACCACTCGTCGTTCTTCCAGAACCAACCGAACGGGTATTCCTGCGGCTACTACGGCCCCAGCGTTCGCCGTGGAGTGTTCCTCGAAGACGTCGTCTACTCGATTAGCTACGGCGGCGTGATCGCCAAGCAGGTCGGCAATCTCTCGTCGCCCGGCCAGGTGCTCCCGCTCTCGCAGCCGACGAGCCCCTACGGCTACTCGTGCGGCGTCGAGACGCCCGCCACGCCGGGAACCGGCTCGGGCACCGATCCCGACCGCGGCATCTGAGCGTTCGCCCACGAAAGAAAAACGAGGCGCCTTCCCCGGCGGGAGGCGCCTCTTTTCGTACCGCGATCCGTCATCGGATCAGCTCGCCCTATCGGATTCGTGATCGCCCGACTAGAGCAAGACGCCGGGATTGAGGATGCCTCGCGGATCGAGCTTCTGCTTCACCGCGCGCAGCGCTTCGCCGAAGAGCGGGGGACGCTCGGCCTCGTAACCGGACTTGTGCCACCGCCCGACCGCGTGATGATGCGTGATGGTGCCCCCCGCGCGTCGAATGGCGGCATTGGCGGCCTCTTTGATGACCGTCCATTGTTCGATCTCGCGCCCGGGCTTCCCCGCGCCGAGGAACGTGTAATACGGCGCCGGCCCGTCCGGATAAACATGGGTGAACCGGCAGGAGACCACGCCTCCTCCGCAGGCCTCGCCGAGAGCCGCGCCCACCGCGTCGCGGATCTCCTTGTCGAGCGCGGGGAACGCCTCCCAGGTGCAGGCGGTCTCGAAGGTGTCGACCACGACGCCGAGCGAAACGAGTGCACTCTGCAAGTAGGGCGCGGCGAGGAACGCCGATTTCCACGAAGCGGCCTCGGAGGTGGTGCGAGGTCCGGGCTCGGTCGTGGAGTAGTGCCCTTCTTCTTCGCAGGTGCCTCCGAGGTCCGTAGCGATCGACAGCGCACGCTCGAGCCAGGCCTCGAGCGGGTGATCGTGGCTTTCGAAGGCGAGCAAGAGCACGGCGTCACCACGGGTGGACACGCGGTGCACGAGGGCCTCGGTCGGGTCGAGCAGGCGGCAGTTGGCCGGGTGGAGCCCCGATTGCGCGAGGGCGCGCGAGGCACGCACACCGTCCTCGAAGCGCTCGAACGAGACCGTGGCCGACCCCCTCCACCGCGGAGCCTCTTGGAGGCGCAACGTCGCGTCCACCACCACCCCGAACACGCCTTCGGAGCCGAGCACGAGGCGCTCGGGAGAAGGACCCGCACCCGAGGCCGGCACCTTTCGCGTCTCGAACGGACCGCGCGGTGTGAGCATGCGCACGGCCTGGACGAAGTCGTCGATGTGCGTGTGCAACGTGGCGAAGTGTCCACCGGCGCGCGTGGCGATCCAGCCGCCGAGCGTGGAGAGCTCGAAGCTCTGCGGGTAGTGCCGGAGGGTCAAGCCGTGCGGCTCGAGAGCGCTCTCGATGATCGGACCACGCGCTCCCGCTTGCACACGAGCGGTGCGGTCCACCTTGGAGACCTCGAGCACTCGGTCGAGCTTGGCGAGCGAGAGTGTGAAGACACCCCGGAAGCCCTTTTCGAGGACCGACTCCACCCCTCCCACCACGCTCGTCCCACCGCCGAACGGCACGACCTGCACGTCTTCGCGCTCGCAGTACAGCAAGAGCGAGGAGATCTGCTCTTCGGTCTCGGGCTGGAAGACCCAGTCGGGAGGGCTGGAGAAATCTCCGCGAAAGCCCCGAACGAGGTCTTTGTAGCCCCGTCCGTAGGTGTGACGCACGCGCGCCTCGGGGGCGTCCGAGCCGAACGCCCGAAGCTCCATCGGAGGCGACACGCGCGGCGGCGGCAAGGTCAACGCGTCGAGACGCTTCGCCTCTTGCCGTTCGAGCTTCGTGCCCAGCGCCGCTTCGACGCGCGCCCCGAGCTTGGCCATCGCGTCTTCGTCCGGGAACGCATCACGAAACCCCCAGGCCCAGTGACTCTTCTCGCGTTCGCGTTCGACCATTCCCCGAGACTACGCGGGCATACGTGCACACTTCAACCTTCGACGAGGCCTTTCGGCGCGCGCGACCGGCCGAGCGCCCCTCGGCGCAGAGCGTCGAACTCGAGCGAAATTCGCCACGCCGTCAGTAGTCACCACTCGAGCCGCCTCCGCCGAAGTCGCCTCCCCCGCCGCCGAAGTCGCTTCCTCCGCTCGAGCCGCCGGAGTCGCCCGAGCTCCAGTCGCTCCCGCCTCCACTCGAGCCCCAATCGCCACCTCCCGAATAGCCACCCCCGGAGTACCCGCCGCCGGCGCCGCCGTAGCCCCCGCGCGAGCCGGACGCGATCACCTTGGCGACGCCCCAGAGCACGAGCACGATGACCAACAAGAAGACCACCACGACCACCACCACGACCGCTCCTGAGGCGTGTCGAGCGGGAGGCTTGACCTTGCCCGGCATGGCCGGTCCGCCGAGCTTGGCCGACATGGCGTCCACGCCGGCCTCGATGCCTGCGCCGTACGCGCCCTTCTTGAGCTGCGGTCCGATTTGATCGCGGATGATGCGGCTGGTCTCGAGATCGGTGAGGTCACCGCCCACGCCCTTGCCGGTCTCGATGCGAATCTTGCGCTCGCCGGTCGCCACGAGCAAAAGGACGCCGTCGTCTTTGCCCTTCTGGCCGAGGCCCCACGCGCGCGCCGTGGTGTAGGCGTAGTCCTCGACCGACTCGCCCCCCAACGTGGGCACGACGAGCACGGCGAGCTCGTGGCCACCGTTCGCCTTGAGCGAATAGAGCTTCGACTCGATTCGCGCCTTCTCCGCGGCGGTGAGAACGTGCGCGACGTCGGTGACCGGGCCCTCGAGCGCGGGCGGAGTGAAGGCCAGCGCCACGCGAGGCCAGGCCGTCCCGACCAGTGCGACGAGCCCCAAAACAAGGGCGAAGACGAAGCGCAAACGATTCGAAAAAGCGAAGAGCCCCGCTGCGCGGCGTGACTTCGGTGGGTTCGGGTCACGTTCGTGCATTCGGAGCTCCTCGCGTCGGATGCTTTGTAGTCTACACGCAGGTCGCGGGGGATTCACCGTCGGTTTCGGCGCGTCCCTTCGCTGACGAACACCTCAAAACGAGACCTTCGGGGCGGCCTGCGCCTCGGTCGAAGCGGTGAAGTAGACGCGCTCCTTGAAGGGCTTGCCCGTGGCCTTGTTGACCACTTGGCCGCGGATCTTCTTGAGCTCGGTATTGTAGAGCTTCACGGCCTCGTTATACTGCTCACGCCCACGCAGAATGCGATTCTCCGTGCCCTCGAGCTGCACTTGGAGGTCTCGAAAAGACTGGTTGGCCTTGAGGTCGGGGTACTGCTCGTTGGCGACGAGAAGGCGCGAGAGCGAGCCCTTCAGCTGGTCTTGCGCCTTCTGGAAGGCGGCCATCTTGGCCGGATCGGTGAAGTCGTCACCGGTGAGCTTGATCTGCGTCGCCGAGGCGCGAGCCTCGGTCACCTTGGCGAGGGTCTCTTCTTCGTGTTTGGCGGAGGCCTTCACGGTGGCCACCAAGTTGGGGACGAGGTCGTAGCGACGCTGAAGTTGCGCTTCGTAGTCGGCCCACTTCTGCTCGCAGGTCTGATCCTTTTCGACGAGGGCGTCGTAGTTTTGGCAACCGGGCACGGTGGCCGAGAGGAACAAGAGGCCGAACGCGAAGAGCATCGGGGCCAGCGCCTTCGCGAGGAAACCCGTCATCTTGGGGAGGTTCATCGCGTCGCAAGCTAAGGATTGTGCCCAGGCGAAGCAAGCGTGGCGAAACTCCCCATCGAATGGGAAGATGTGCCTCGGCAACGAAAGCCCGCGCATGAGTGTGTCCTCGCCCAAGACCACGGCCACGAACAGCGTTCGATCCTCGGTCGAGGCACGCGCGCTCGTGCTCGCGGTGGGGCTTCACGCCGCTCTCGGAGCGGCGATGGTCGCGCTGCCCGTCACACGTCCGTCACCGAAGCTCGAGACCCAGGAGGTCCAGTCGGCTGCCGAGCTCGAGGTGATCGACGTCGCGCCGAGCGAGCCGTCACCCAAGCCCGAGCCCGGGGCAGAGGATCCCTCGAAAGCCGAGCTTGCCGCGCTCGACCTGCGTGGGGGGAAGCGTCCAACAGGACCTTCAGCCTCCGAACCGCTCGGCACCGGCGACGCTCCTCCGACCAGCGAGTCCCCGGAGGCGCCCACGCCTTCGAGCCCGAGCCCGAGTGGCAGCGCGGCCGAGTCCCCGCGCCCTTGGGCTTTCGATCCCACTCGACCTCCCGGCTCGCCACCGGCCACCGCGCGCGCGAGCGGTCCGACGGGCTCGGCGAACCCTTTTTTCGCCGCTCAAGGTCGCGAGGCCATGCACGCGCCTTCGGCCGAGGAGGCCGCCGCGCAGGCCAAAGCCCGCGTCGACCACGCGCTCACCGCCGAAGCGCGCGCGCGGGAGACCGAGCTCGGCCTCGGCCCCGACGGCCCGGTCCGCACGGCGCTCACCTCGGCCATGTACGGAACGGAGTCACCCGTCGGCGCCAAAGTGGTGTTCGAGGTCCGCGCGGACAAAAACGGCACCGTGCTCTCGGTGGACGTGCTCTCGGCCGACACGAACCTGCAAGCGTTCCACACCACCGCGGCTCGGGCGAAGACGCTCTTGGCAGGCAAAACGTTGCGCCTTCCTTCGAGCGCCAAAGGCGCCGTGATGAAGCTCGAGGTCTCTTCCGCCTGGAAGCTCCCGAGCGGTCACGACCCGGGCACGCAGGTCGAGCTCTTCGGGCGCGCGCTCAAAAAGGGCGAAGGAAACGCGTCGACGAAGATCGTGCTCTTGGCGCCGCCGCGCGTCCGCTGCGTCTCGCCCGACGACCCCAAAAACGACCTCAAGCTGCCCTTGTGCGGCATCGAAGCTCCGCTTTTCGGCACCGACGGTGACCCCGCCGACATCGGCGCGAAGGCCAGGCGCATCGTGCATACGCGCCTCATCGAGTCGACCATGCTGTAGTGCGCCGTAGCTCGGGCGCGACCGGGCAAACGAGTGAAGGCTGTAGCTTGCAGCTTCGGTGGACGTTTACCTTCGAAGCACATGACTCCCCGAAAGATCTTCTTCGTCGGATCGGCCCTCGCGTTCGTGCTGGTCGGCGTGCTCGCCTTGGTGTCGCACGCGCTCGTGTGGCTGTTCGTGCCGGCGCTCGTGGTGTTCGGGCTCGGGGTCTACGACCTCTTCCAGAAGCGGCACGCGATCCGGCGGAATTTCCCGGTCGCGGGACGCTTTCGTTACCTCTTCGAGAAAGTGAGGCCGGAGCTCCACCAGTACTTCGTGGAGTCGAACACCTCGGGTCGTCCGTTCGCGCGCGAGCTCCGCTCCCTGGTCTACCAACGCGCAAAAGGCGAGACCGACACCATCCCGTTCGGTACCGAGAAAGACGTCTACACCGTCGGCTACGAGTGGATGAACCACTCCCTCATGGCCAAAGAGCCGCCCAAAGAGCCCCACCGCGTCATCGTGGGCGGCCCGGACTGCAAAAAGCCCTACGCCTCCAGCGTGCTCAACGTCTCGGCGATGAGCTACGGCTCGCTCAGCAAGAACGCCATCCTCGCGCTGAGCAAAGGCGCCAAGATGGGCGGCTTCGCGCACAACACGGGCGAAGGCGGGCTCTCGCCTCACCACCTCGAGGGCGGCGCGGACATCATCTGGCAGATCGGCACAGGCTACTTCGGATGCCGCGACGACCAGGGAAACTTCGACCCCGTTCGCTTCACGGAACGTGCCTCGCTCGAGGCCGTGAAGATGATCGAAGTGAAGCTCAGTCAGGGTGCCAAGCCCGGTCACGGCGGCATCTTGCCGGCGGCGAAGGTCACCCCCGAGATCTCGGCCATTCGTCACGTGCCGATGGGCAAAGACGTGCTGTCGCCACCCCTGCATCGCGCGTTCTCCACGCCGCTCGAGCTATGTGCCTTCTTGGCCAAGCTGCGCGAGCTCTCGGGAGGGAAACCGATCGGGTTCAAGTTGTGCGTGGGCAAGCGCCGCGAGTTCTTCGCCATCTGCAAGGCCATGGTGGAGAGCGGAATCACCCCCGACTTCATCACCGTAGACGGGGGCGAAGGCGGCACGGGAGCTGCGCCCCTCGAGTTCTCCAACGTGCTCGGGACGCCACTCGTGGATGGCTTGGTGTTCGTGCACAATGCGCTGGTCGGGTGCGGACTGCGCGAGCGCATCCGGGTCATCGCCAGCGGACGCGTGGTGACCGGCTTCGACATCGCGCACAAGCTCGCCATCGGAGCGGACATTTGCAATTCCGCGCGCGCCATGATGTTCGCCATCGGCTGCATCCAGGCCCAGAAATGCAACACGAACGAGTGCCCCACCGGCGTCGCCACGCAAGACCCCGACCTCGTGGCCGGGCTCGTGGTGTCCGACAAGGCCGTGCGCGTGCGCAACTATCACCGTGCCACGGTGCACGCGTTCGACGAGCTGGTCGCCGCCTCCGGGCTCGACCATCCGAGCGAGCTACGTCCGTGGCACGTGCTCCGCCGCGTGAGCCCCACGGAGTCCAAGCACTACGGCGAGATGTACGAGTACCTTCGCGCGGGCGCGCTGTTGGGCGAAGCGCTCCCGAAGAGCTACGCGCGCGCTTGGGCCGCGGCTCAAGCGAGCACGTTTCAGTCGGCGACCCACGACTGAAGCGGTACGTCGTCGGTGCACGTGAGGCGACCTGGTTCGCCCGGATCCGCCCAGAAGCGGTAGGGCGTGAACCAGAAGCCTCCCGGGGTACCGACGCTCGCCCGACGCCAAGCACCGAGCAGGTGCCCGAAGTCGCGTAGGCTCCGTTGGTCCATCGAGCCGCCGAGAAAATCGAAGAACGTGAAGTCACCGAGGTAGGTCGATTGTAAGAACGGATCGGTGACCACGTACGCCGTACGCCCACCGAGACCGTTCACGAGAGCGCCCGTGTTGCGGAGATTCGTGTGCGTGTGATCGGCGCACGGATCGAGCAGGATGCGGTCTTCGGGAACGCCGTGCTCGCAGCGGAGGAGATGCTCGAGGACGAAAGCCTCGACGAGCTCGGAATGCACCGCGCCTCCGCTGACCGTCACCACCGGGGCGACGTGCGCCGAGAACGCGGCGAAGGCTCGCGCGGCACGAAGGACGTTCACGCCGAGCTTCTCCTTGTCCCGCGCGGAGAGCGCGACGCAGCCGGAGCCGGGCAAGATGCCGACGAGCACGCTCGTGTCGTGCTCCGGGGCGCCGAAGCCGAAGGTCGAGACGGCCGCGTAGGGAAAGGCCCGCGCCGATGCGAGGGACTGCGCGCCCTCCGCGAGCCGTCGCAAAGTGTGCGCGTTGGCTCGTGCCGTCGCGCTCCGCGTTTCGCTCGAGAGCCCGCACGCGAGCTCGAGTGGCAACGTGCGCGCGGTGCCCGCCGCGACCGCTTCGTAGAGCGACGCCCGCGCGAGCAGGTGTGCACGTGTGGCGTCGAGCGACGCGGGATAGCCACACCCGGCGGGCACCTCGCCTACGCGAACGGGCCTTCCCGGCTCGTCGAGGACGGGCACGTAGCAGCTCGCCGTGGGACGAAGCTCCGGGTAGCTCGTGTGGGAGCTGGCCTCACGGTCGTAGGCGGCGGCACGTCGCCACTCCGCGCACGCGAGCGCGGGTCGAAAGTCGCTCGGTGCCCGACCGGTCAACGGTCCCTCGACGAGCGCGCTCGGCTCACTCGGTCGAAAGTCCCGCGCGCAGCCGACACTCGCCAGACTGGCCACGCTCGACCACGCGAGCAGCACGAGCCCGCAGGCGCTCGTGGACGTGGTGCGCATGGCGTTCCGGCAGGCTCCACGGGTCTCGATTTCGTCTCGACCGATTCGTCGTCCGTCGTTCCCCACCCGACGACGATACGAGCGACGCGCCGAGACGACACCCACCATCGTGCGCTTCCGGCTCTCGCCACTCGGAAATGCCAGGCGCCCGCTCGATCGACCTGGAGGCGAGGAGCGCGGCCTGCTCCGGAACGGACCACGTCGAACCTCGGATTTTTCCAGCTCGCCGTGTGGGTGCGGGGTCCACAAAATCGACCGACGCAACGTGTCGGTCGGTTGTCCCGAAACGACGCACAACGTAGCGTGGAAACCGTGAAAATCGCACTCCTTCGGGCGTCCGTCGCGCTCGGTCTCGTCGCTTCGCTGGCCTCGGCCGGCTGCTCGGAAGACACCAAGCCCACCCCGCCGGCCGTGAAGCCCGTCTCGGCCGGAAGCTTCGCGCAGTCCGAGGTGATCTTTCCCTCGACGACGACCCTCGACGAAGCCGCCGTCGCGGCCCTCCCCGAGAGCGAGCGCGCGCACCTCGGCGAGTCGAAGGTTCCGGTGCTGGTGCCGAAGCGACCGCTGCTCGAGACCAAGGTCATGGTCGAGCCGGGCTTCTACGCCTTTCACGGCGTCGAAGAGCGTGCGCTCGCCGACGGCCGTGTCTCGCGCGCGACCATCGCCATCCAAGGCACGCGCTACTCCCACGTGCACGAAGATTTCCCCACCGACGTGACCACCCATCGCATGCGCAAGGGTCGCGGCACGTACACGGTCAACGAAGGCGTGGTCACCACGACCTTCGTCGAGAACGGGGCGACCTACTCGGTCGACGTGGAGTGCAGCGTGGCCACGGACTCGCGCTGCGCCGACGAGTCCTACGTGATCGCGCTCACCGATGCGCTCGCGTTCGTCGGAGGTCGCCCGTGAACCGCACGACTTCACCGACTCGCCTCCATTCGCGCACGCTCGCCTTCTACGTCGCGACCGTGCTCGCCACGCTCGTCCCCCAGGTCGCGAAGGCGCAAGCCTTCACCTACGATCCTCCGGGAAAGCTCGTGCCGACGCGCTCCGGCCAAGGCCGCGTGGACACCAAGATCTACGCGCCCACCATGCGTTTTCCCATGGAGCAACCGAAGGCCTTCGCCAACTCGCAGGTCTACGGAAACGGCGGCGGTCAGGGCACCGGCGGCCAGTGCGACGCGGTCAACTACTCCTACCCGTGGCACGACAACTTCTGCGAGTCGCGCTCCTACTCGATGCCGCTCTGCCCCGCAGGGACCGGACACCAGGGGCAAGACATCCGTCCCCCGACCTGCGTGAAGGATTCGCACTGGGTGGTCGCGGCCGAAGACGGAACCATCACCAGCATCGGCAGCTACTCGGTCTACCTGACCACCGCCGACGGCACGCGCTTCGACTACCTCCACATGAGCACGCTCCAGGTGAAGGTGGGCGACAAGGTCACCAAGGGCCAGCGCATCGGCAAGGTCTCGAACCAGTTCGACGGCACGCCGACCACGATCCATTTGCACTTCAACATCCGTCAGGCCGTCGGGACCTTGGGCGCGGTGTACGTGCCGCCGTACATGTCGCTCATCGAGTCGTACAAGCGGGCGAACGGGCTACCGACCGATGCCGGAGCTCCCGACGCCAGCCCCAAGTCGGATGCGACCACCCAAGATGCCTCGAAGGACACGGGCACGGCCGATCCGCAGCCAGTGGTCCCCGATCCGGGCGGCGACCAGCTACCCACTCCCGAAGGCGAAGGCGCCGTGAACGAAGCGCCCGCCGCCGACGAACAAGGCTGCAACGGTTCCGGTGCGACCCCCTCGCTCGCCACTGCGGGCCTCGGCTTCGTGGGTGTGCTCGCGGCCCTGCGCCGTCGACGCGACCGTTCGCCTCGGCCATGAGACGAGGACCGCTCGGTCGCACGGGGGCCCTGCTCCCGGTGATCGGACAGGGGACTTGGCGTCTGGAGAGCGCCTCACGCGCCGAAGCCGTGCGCGCGCTCCACCAAGGATTTTCCCTGGGTCTCACGCACGTCGACACGGCCGAGCTCTACGGCCGAGGCGCCGTGGAAGAGCTGGTCGGTGAGGCCATCGTCGGCCACCGCGACCAGGTCTTCCTGACCTCCAAAGTCCAGCCCGAGCACGCCACGTTCGCCGGCACGCTGCTCGCTTGCGAGCGATCGCTGCGGAGGCTGCGCACCGACCACCTCGACCTCTACCTCTTGCACAGGCGTGGCGAGCACCCGCTCGAAGACACGCTTCGCGCGCTGGATACCCTTCGCCAAGAGGGAAAAATCCGGCACTACGGGGTCAGCAATTTCGACGTGACCGACATCGAAGAAGCCTGCCAAATCGCCGGGCCGGGCAACATCGCGTGCAACCAAGTGCTCTACCACCTCGAAGAGCGTGACCTCGAGCACGTGCTCCTTCCGGTCTGCGAGCGGCTCGGTGTGGCCGTGGTCGGGTACTCGCCGTTCGCCTCGGGCGACTTCGTCGATCCGCGAAGCGCCGGGGCCGCGGTCCTCCGCGAGCTGGGCGAGCGCTACTTCGTGAGCCCTCGCGCGGTCGCGCTAGCCTACCTCGTGCGTAGACCGTCGCTCTTCTCGATTCCGAAGGCCATCACGCCCGAGCACGTCGAAGACAACGCGCGCGCCGGGAGCCTCACGTTGACCGAGGACGACATCGCGAAGATCGAGTGGGAATTTCCCCTGGAAGCGCCCCGTTCGTCGCTGCCCACGTTCTGAACGAGTCTCAGCGCGACTCGAAGCACTCGTCGGCGAGGTTGTCGACGAAGCTCTTCATGAACGCCACGCGCCTTTCGGCGAGACGGCGCGCCGACTCCGTATGGAGACGCTCCGGAACACGAAAGAGCTTCTTTTCGAAGTGATCGAGCGCGAAAGATTTGTCGTCGAGGTCTCGACGGGCGGCGAGAGGATCGTCCCACGAATAGAACGGCCTCCGCATCTCGGCGGAGGTCGCCATGCACCGTGCGACCCCGATGGCGCCGATGGCGTCCAGTCGGTCGGCGTCTTGGAGCACACGAGCCTCCAGGCTCTCCGGCACGACGCCCTTGGAGAACGCGTGGTCGCGGATGCAGGCCGCGACCGCCTCGACGAACGCCTCGGGCAGCCCGCGCTCGCGCAATACGCGCGCTGCCTCCACCGCGCAGAGATCCCCGGAGAGGTGGGACTCCGGATGATTCTTGGGCAGGTTCACGAGCTCGTGGAGGAGCGCCGCCGTACGGCACACGTCGACGTCCGCATGCTCGGCCAACGCGAGCCGCTCGGCGTTCGCGACCACCCGGAGCACGTGGGAAAAGTCGTGGCTCGCCGGCGCGCCCTCGAGCGTGCGCTCGGCGAGCGCTCGAAGCTCGGCTTGGATCTCCGGGGTCATGCCTTCTTCGGTCCGTCGACCCACTTCGACCCGTAGACGGGGCGCTCGAAGCGCACGAGCTTCTCGACCAGCTCGTCCGGATCGGCGTCCGAGACGAAGAGCCCTTCGTGCTCGGGCTGCGCGAATCCCTCCACCACCGAGTGGCGAATCATGGCGCGGAACGGATCGAAGTAGCCGGCCACGTCGAGCAAGCCCACGGGCTTCTCGTGGAGCCCGACTTGCGCCCAGGTGAGCACCTCGAACAGCTCGTCGAAGGTGCCCATCCCGCCGGGCATGGCCACGAACGCGTCCGAGCGCTCGATCATGCGCGCCTTGCGCGTGTGCATCGAGTCGACGATGTGGAGCTCGCTGAGGCGCGTATGCCCGACCTCTTTGTCCTCGAGCCAGCGCGGCAGGATGCCGATCACGTCACCACCGGCCTCGAGCACCGCGTCGGCGACTTTGCCCATGAGCCCGACGCTCGCGCCGCCGTAGACGAGGCGGATTTTGCGTCGTGCGAGAGCGCGGCCGAGCTCGACCGCCGCGGCGACGTACTCGGGTCGCGAGCCGGGCCTCGACCCACAATAAACACAGACACTTTCGAGCGTACGCTTCAACGTTTCACCTGCTCCCACGTTCGCGACGGTGGGGTCCAACACTACTTCGAGAGGTCGGGCGCACGGTAGAGCATCTTCCGGGCGGCCCACAATCGACCGCCGCCGTCGTGCGCACGCGCCCACGCGCGAGAAACCGCGTATCCTCCCCGCCATGCCTGCGGACGACTTCGGCCTCGTCGGCCAGACGATCGACCAGCTCCGATTCGACGACGTCGTCGACGGTGGCGGTTTCGGCCTGGTGTACCGAGCCACTCACATGGGCCTCGGCGAGCTCGTGGCCGTCAAGTGCCTCCGCATCGACAGCGGAGTCGATCCATCGCTCACCGAGTCGTTCTTCCAGCGGTTCAAGGACGAAACGCGCATCCTCTACCGCTTGAGCCAGGGCTCGCTCGACATCGTGCGCGGCGTCTCGAGCGGAACCTTACGCGCGCCGAAGACCGGCCAAGACGTGCCGTACATGGTGCTCGAGTGGCTCGAAGGACACACCCTCGCCCACGAGATGAGGTCACGCTCGATGAAGGGCCGGCCTTACTCGCTCGAAGAGGCGATGGACGTCTTCGACCCGGTCTTTTCCGCGCTGGCGCACGCGCACTCGCAGGGAATCGTGCACCGCGACGTGAAGCCGGGAAACCTCTTCTTGGCGCGCGGACGTGACGGCCAGAGCCGCGTGAAGGTGCTCGACTTCGGCCTGGCGAAAATCTACGAGCCCACGCTCGGTGTCGCGCCCAGCGTGGAGACCATGAAGGGCGTGGCGCTCTGCTCGCCGTCGTACGGCGCTCCGGAACAGTTCGTGAAGCGTTTCGGAGAGATCGGCCCCTGGACCGACGTGTACGCGCTCGCGCTCGTGCTGCTCGAAGCCCTCTCGAACCGCAAGGCGCGCCACGCCGACACGTTGGTCGAAGGACTCGGCAAAGCCATCGCCAAAGAAACCGCGTCGCCCTCGCCGGAGAGTCTCGGACTCACGCTCCCGCCTCGCGTTTCGCTGGTGCTCCAGCGCGCAGTCGCTCGTGAGACCAACGTGCGCCCGGCGGACGCGGCCAAATTCCGTGCAGAGCTCAAGGAGGCCATGACCGTCCCGCAGGTCGGCCCGACCAGCCACCTCGCGGCCACCATGGTGAAGCCCTTCGAGGACGACGATCTGCGCGCGACCAACGTGGTCGAGCAGCGCCACGTTTTCGAGCCGGTCGGACACCACGCGCCCTCCCCGCAGTCGCTCACCGGTCCGCACACCTTGCGCCCCTCCGAGCGCGGACAGCCCTTGCCCGCGGCCGCCGCGGCCACCGCCGTCGTTCCTCCCCAGCCGACCATGCGATCGCCGGGGCAGCCTTCGGTGCAACAATCGACCGCGCCGCTCGGCTCTCCTGCACTCGGCCTCGAAGGCGCGCCTCGGTCCGCGGCCCAAGCGGTCTCGCCCGCGGCCATGTCCGCGCGCCCGGCCGGACCGCCGAACATGTCGCAGCTCAAGAATACGGCCATGCTGGCCCCTGGCGCCTTCGTGCTTCCGCCGGGCCTTCAGGGCTCGGGACCATCGGCGGCACCGCAACGCTCGCTCTCGCCCTCCGGGATGGGCGCCGTACGACCTCCGCAGCAAGTCGGTGCAGGATACCCGCATCCGATGCACGCGCCTGCGAAGGCCCCCGGCGCGCCGCCCGGGTACGGTCCGTCCCAAGGTCAACGCTTCGGCTCGCCCCCGGGCATGGCCGCCGTACGCCCCTCGCAACCGCCGGGCCCTCCGGGACACGCGCTGCCTGTCGGTCAGGTCGGACCGGTCGGTCCCGCACACGGACGAATGAGCCCCGTCCCCGGTCAGCCGATGACCCCGCCCGCCGTACCAGGAATGGCCGGCCCGCCCCACGGTGGACTCCCGATGGCTGGCCCCGCGTCGGGAGATCCGAGCTCGGCCGCTCCGATGTCGCGCGCCTCGGGCCTGCCACCCCTGCCACCACAGAGGGCCACGGGCAGCGGTGCGGGAACCAAGATTGCGGTCGCTCTCGTGGTCGTTCTGGCGGCCGTCGCCATCGTTGCAACCTACATCTACTTCGACCGCAAGGCTCAGCACGGCCGCATCGAAGCTCCCCCCCAGTCGATTGGCGAGACCCTCTCATGAACCTCTTCGTCGCCGGAGCGACCGGCGCGACCGGTCGCGTGTTCGTCCCCCTCGCGGAAAAGCGCGGCCACTCGCTGACGCTCCACGTTCGACCGAAGTCGAAGGACAAGACGCCGCTCGGACAGGATCCTCGGGCGGCCATCTTCGACCTCGAGGACTCGGAGGCGCTCGACCGTGCTCTCGCGGGCAAAGACGCCATCGTGTCCTTCGTCGGCACCATGCGCTCGCGCTTCGCCCAGGGTGACGACTACGCGACCAGCGACGTGGGCTCGGCGGACAAGCTCGCTCGAGCCGCCAAGCGCAGCGGCGTACCCCGCATGCTGCTCTTGAGCTCGGTGGGCGCGGGGGGAATGGGCGCGTACCTTCAGATGAAGCTCGCGTGCGAAAATGCGGTGCGGAACGCGGGCATCGCGTGGACCTTCTTCCGCCCGAGCATCCTCGTGAGCCCGGAGTGGTCGGCGGACGAGGCCCACGGCAAGAGGCACGCGCCCTTCGGCTCGGGGCTCCTCGGAGCGCTCGGCCACGTGCCCGGCCTCTCGGGCTTTTCGCTCGACTACAAGGCCATCCCGATCGAGCTCGTGTGCCAAGGCTTCCTCGATGCACTCGACCATCCGGAGACATACGACGGAAAAATCGTGCTGGGCCGCGACCTCTGGAAGCTCCGGAGCTGACGCGCCTCGCCGAACGCGACGCGGCGAGTGACAGCCCGGGGCCCAGGATTCGTGCCTGCGCGAGGACGCGTTCGCGAAGTGCGTTCGCGTGGTAGAGCGGACGGCGATGGCGCTGTTCCAAAAGCCTCCGACCACCCCCGAAGAGCTCGAAGCCGCGAAGCCCCTCGCCCTCTCCCCGGAAGAGGTGCTGAACTTCGACGAAGCCGAGTGGTACGAGCGCGCCTACAAGGGCGACGCCCCGCAGCTCACCGCTCGCGCCGTGCTCATGGGAACGGGCCTCGGCTTTTTCCTGTCGTTCACGAACGTGTACATCGGCCTGAAGACCGGATGGTTCTTGGGCGTGGCGCTCACCGCGTGCATTCTCTCGTACGCGATCTGGGGATTCTTGAGGACGGTCGGGCTCGCCAAGTCCGAGATGACCATCCTCGAGAACAACTGCATGCAGTCGACCGCATCGTCGGCCGGCTACGCCACGGGCAACGTGGTGGTCTCGGCCATCCCGGCGCTCTTGCTGCTCACGGTCACCGAAGACAACCGCCTCGGCGTGCAGATGGCGTGGCCCATCCTCGCGCTCTGGATCCTCTGTCTTGCGACCTTCGGCGTGGTCCTGGCCATCCCGATGAAGCGCAACCTCATCAACCGCGAGAAGCTGAAATTCCCCTCGGGAACCGCCGCGGCCGTCACGCTCCAGGGGCTCTACAGCAAAGGCGAAGAGGCCATGAAGAAGGCCCGATCGCTGCTCTACGCTGGCCTTGTCTCGGGCCTCGTTCCGCTCCTCAAGGATCTCGACTTCCTCAAGGTGCGTGACCCTCAAACGGGCGCGGTGGTCGGTCGCCACGGCTTTTTGCCGCAGTCGTCGAACGTGTTCGACTTCTTGCCCGCACCGCACGCCGACGGCAAATCGTTCAAGTGGAGCGATTGGGGCGTCAAGCTCGACCACGGCGTGGTCCTCATCGGCGCCGGCGCCATCATCGGCGTGCGCATCACGGCGTGGATGGTCGTCGGTGGCCTCTTCGTGGCCACGTTGCTCGGCCCGCTCGCCCTCGAAAACAAGTGGACGAGCCCGGCAGCCTTCGAACAGGCCGCCCACGCGAAGACCTTGGCGGTGCACCTGCTCGGAGTGCGTTCCTACGAAGCGCACATGGCCGATCCGTCGCTCGGTCCTATCCTCACGCAGCTCGTCGCGCCCAAGATCCTGGGCGCCGCCACCAAGCCCGCCTCGGCGTGGAAAGAGATCGGCGTGTGGCTCGGAGCTCCGCTGCTCGTCGCCTCGGGCCTCGTGCAGATGGCCACCCAGTGGCGCACCATCGTGCGTGCGCTCGCCGGCCTCGCAGGTGGGAAAAAGAAGCCCGCAACGAAGTCGGAAGAAACCAAAGAAGGCGCGCATCGCACCGCGGCCGAGGTATCCGACGGTGAGCCGAAGAAGCCGACGGTGAAACCGGAAGACGTGGAAGTGCCCACGCGCTGGTTCGTCTACGGCCTGCTCGGCTCGGGCGCTGCCATCGTGACCGTGGCCTCGCTGTTCTTCGACATCCCGCCCCACTTCGGGGTGCTGGCCGTGGCCATGACCTTCGTGCTCGCCCTGGTCGCCGCGCGCGCCACCGGCGAGAGCGACATCACACCGGGCAGCGCCATGGGCAAGATCATGCAGCTTACCTACGGCGTGCTCATCCCGCAGAGCTCCACGGCCAACGTGATGACCGCCTCGATCACCTCGGGCTCGGGCCTGGCCACGGCCGACCTGCTGAACGACCTCAAGTCGGGCTACCTGCTCGGGGCGAACCCGCGCCGCCAGTTCCTCGCGCAGGCCATGGGCATCCTGACCGGCACCGTGGCGACCACGCTCGGTTACTTCTTGCTCGTGCCGGATGCACGCGCTCTCACCGGAACGCCGGCCATCGGCAACATCCCCGCGACCGATCCGAAGTTCCCCGCCCCCGGCGCGCAGCAGTGGCTCGCGGTGGCCAAGCTCTTCAAGACCGGCCTCAAGAACATGCACCCGATGGCGCAGCAGTGCGTGAAGATCGGCCTCGTGGTGGGCGCCACCATGGCCCTGGTCGAAGCGCTGGTCCCGAAGAAGGCCAAAAAGTGGGTCCCCTCGCCGACCGGCTTCGGTCTCGGGCTCATTTTGCCCTTCTTTTCGCCCTTCATGATGTTCGTCGGCGCGCTCCTCGGAGAGCTCGCGCGTCGCATCGACAAGGCCTGGGCCGAGCGCTACGTGGTGCCGCTCTCGGCGGGCGTCATCGCTGGCGAGAGCATCGTGGGCGTGATCGTCGCGGGCATCAACAACTTCGTCTTCAACTGAGAGGGGTCCCTGCCTCGCGTGACGTCTTGCGTGATCGTGGAGACGATCACGCGAGGCGAAGGGCGGTACGCGAGCTCACGGCCCTACGGCCACGAGTCCCGCTTCCGTACCGACGAAGAACGTGCCGTTGGCCGCGAACGCGCCGCTCGACACGGCCTTCGTGCGGAGCGACGCCGCGAAGAGCAGACGCGACGAAGGCAGCACCGCGTAGAGCTTGGTGTCCTCGGCGCCGAAGACCACGGTGCCTCCGCCCGTGACCACAGGAGGCTGCGAGAGTCCGAGCGGCGCGTAGGTGAACACCTCTTTGCCTTCGCGGTCGTACCCGTGGACCTTGCCGGTGTCGGTTGCAACATACACACTTCCGTCCGGTGCGGTCGCGGGCGCACCGAGCGGCTTTCCGTCGAGCATGACGGTGAAACGCGTCTTGCCCGACTCGTCGATCACCACGAGCTTGGCGTCGCTCGTGGCCAGCACGGCCTCACCGTAGGCGGTCACGGCGACCGGGGCGACGAGCGGTGCATCGACCTTCGCGAAGGTAGCCACCGCCTGGTTTACGCCGACCTTGCGGATCGTCCCGTCTTTTCCGGCGGCGAAGAAGGTGCCGTCGAACGCCAGCGCGTGAGCGCCGTGGTGCTGCCCACGTCCACCGCCGCGCTCTCCACCAGCGTCGACGTACTGATCACGTGCAGCTTGCCGTCGCCCGCCGTGAACAGCATCGTGCCGTCGGCGAGCGGGAGGGGCGACGTTGGTGAAGCCGGGCCATCGCGCGTAACCGACTCGGCGCCGTCCGAGAGCGCGAGCTTGCCCAGCTTTCCGGCGCTCGAAGCGTAGAGCACGAAGTTGTCGGCGAGCAGCACGGGCGAGGTCTCGACGGCGCTGCCCACCACCACGTCCCAGCGTCGCTGGCCCGAGGCCGAGAGCGCGATCACGTGCCCGTCCGAGGTCCCGAACACCACCGTACCGTCTTCGGCCACCACCGGCTGCGTCGGACGCCCGGTCGTCGCGAAGGTGAACTGCACGCTCCCCGAGGTCGGCCCGCGGAGATCTCGGCGGAATCCAGGGCGCTTCGCGCAGCCGCCCGCGATGGGCCAGGGCGCGTTCGCCGCGAGTCCCACGCTGTCCGCGCACGGATCACGAAGAGGTGCAGCCCCGTCGCTCCCGTCGGACGCGTCGGCCGAGCCGTCGTCGCTTCCCGCTTCGACCGGCGGCGCGGCGTCGAACGCGACCCGCGTACCGGAGTCACCGCAGCCCACGAACGCGAGCAGAGCCGAGGCCAAGCTTCCCGAGAACACGAGCCCGAGACCGGCTCGAACGCCAAGCTTCATGCGCGAGATTATATCGCGCACCTCGAGACGTGGCGTGACGAAGCGCGAAGCCGCGTCAGGGCTCCTCCTTGGCAGGAAGCCCCCGATGCACCGCCACCAGCACCGCGTAGGACACGATCAACACGACCATCGTTTCCACAGGACCCATGCGATTCCTCCGATCGCCACCGTGGCGGAATGCCATGGCGACTCGGCGAGGCCTTCGTGAACCTCTGGAAACGACGGGCACTTCGACGTTTTTCACGCGGCGTGTCGATCGCGAATCGATGCGCAAGAATGCCCCGATCGTCACGAAGTATCGCGTCGCCTCTGGGCGCTCGTCCGACCAGGCCTTAGAACTCGAAGCGACATGAGCAAGGAACCGCACGTCGTCATCGTGGGCGCAGGCTTCGGGGGACTCATCGCCGCGCGAGAGCTGGGAGGCGAGAAGGTCCGCGTGACCGTGGTCGACCGCCAGAACCACCACCTCTTTCAGCCGCTGCTCTACCAAGTCGCCATGGCGGGACTCAGCCCCGCGGAGATTGCCGCGCCCATCCGCGGCGTACTCGCCGAGAACAAGAACACGCGCGTTTTGCTGGGAGAAGTCACGCGCGTCGATCTCGCCGGAAAGAGCGTATTCGTCGACCAAGAGCCGCTCGCCTACGATCACCTGATTCTCGCGGTCGGGGCCAAGACCAGCTACTTCGGTCACGACGAGTGGTCCAAGGACGCGCCCGGTCTGAAGTCGATCGAGGACGCTCTCGAGATTCGCAACCGCGTGCTCTTCGCCTTCGAGCGCGCCGAGCGCGAGACCGACCCGGCCATCCGCGCGCGCTTGCTCACCTTCGTGGTCATCGGTGGCGGCCCGACCGGCGTCGAGCTCGCGGGCGCCGTCTCCGAGCTGGCGAGGTTCGTCTTGAACGACGACTTTCGATCCATCAACCCACGCGACGCCAAGGTCGTCCTGCTCGAGGCCGGCCCGCGCATCCTCGCGAGCTTCCCCGAGGCCCTCTCGCGCAGCGCCGTCGAGCAGCTCGGCGAGCTCGGGGTCGAGGTGCGCACCTCCACGCGCGTGACCTCGATCGATGCCCTCGGCGTCGAGTGGGAGAGCGCGACCGAAGACGACCTACCCGGCCTCGGCAAGGGCGCACGCGGACGCATCGAAGCGAGCACGGTCGTGTGGGGCGCGGGCGTGCAAGGCACCTCGCTCGCCAAATCGCTGGGCGTGCCGCTCGATCGACAGGGTCGAGTCGTAGTGGACAATCAAGCGCGCATCCCCGGAACCGAAGGCGCGTTCGCCATCGGCGACATGGCGCACTTCGAGCAAGACGGAAAACCCCTGCCCGGGCTCTCTCCCGTGGCCATGCAGCAAGCGCGCTACGTGGCGAAGGTCATCTTGGCGGACCTCGACGGCCGCAAGGTCGAGCCGTTCCGCTACTTCGACAAAGGCACCATGGCCACCATCGGTCGCTCGCGCGCCATCGCGCTCGCCGGTGGCCTCCAGATGAGCGGATTTCTGGCCTGGCTGGCCTGGCTCTTCATCCACCTCATCTACCTCGTGGGCTTCCGGAGCCGTGCGGTGGTCCTGCTCACCTGGGCGTGGTCGTACTTCGCCTACGATCGTGGTGCGCGCCTCATCACCCACCAGATGAAGGCGGACGGGAGCAAAGTGCTCGTTCCCGCCGGAGCCGAACGGAAGCCGCTCTCGCAACGAGGCGCGGCGCTCGGGGTGATGGCAGCCGCCGAAGCGCGCGTGAAAGAGTCCGCGGGCAAGGCGCCGGACGCAACGGCTTGAGAGGCCCTCGCCGCGGCTAAATCCTCAGGAATCCCAGCCGATCGTGCGCTTGCGCCACTCGGGAGGTCGGTTGTTTCCCGAGGCGATTTTTCGAAGCTCTTTGGCTTGCTCGCGTAGCTGAGCGGCGACCCGTCTCGACTCGGCCGCGCGCAGTCTCGCGCCCGCCGCATCGGCGTCGAGACGAGCCGCGAACGTGAGCACCTCGGCCCGCTCTTCCCCGGTCAGGCGTGAAGCCTCCGCTCGAAGAGCTTGCACACGCTGGCCGATACGGGTCGCCTCGTCGGTGAAGCGAGACGCCTCGCGGTCGCGATCGATCGCGTCGAGCTCCAATCGCTCGGCTCGCTCGACCAACGAGACCGGACGCACCGGACGAACCACCGGCCGTACGACTTCCGGCGAGCCGTCCGGGGGACAGGCGAGGGCGACGGCCGGTAAGGCCGTGAGGGCGAGCGGGAGCGTGAAGAGGGCGAGGGTGCGGCGCATGGGGAGGTCGCTACGCACGAGGTTCTCGAAAGATCTACCGCCGGGGCGCTCGTCCGCTTTTCGAGGCGTTTCGAGCCTTTTCGAGCATCGTGAGCCTTCGCAAGGTCCGCCTTTGACGCGCCACCACGAGCACGAGCGCGAAGGTCACGAGCGGCCAAAGCACGAAGAAGAGCCCCGCGTTCACGTCCCGATAGCCGAGGCCGAGCAGCCTCCCGAGCGCCAGCTCGAAGTCCACGCACAGCGCGTAGGCCGAGAGACCGAGCTCGGCGATCACGTCGACCTCCGAGCCTGCCGTCGAAGGTCGACGATCGCCAGCCGCTGGCGCAACGCCTTCACCGCGAGCACGTACATGAGCCCCGGCCACGCGAGGCAGAGGATCAGCAGATTGGCGGCGCCGTAGCCCTTCCCGCGGTCGTGGGAGAGCACGGAGCCCACACGAAAGAGCGCCGTGATGGTCGCCCCGAAGAGCCCTCGATCGGACGTGAGGACGCTCGGAAGCCTCGCGCGATGACGGCACCCATGGTTGTGGCACGACCAGGTGCAGTGCGTCTCGACGTAGGCCTCACGAGGGATCGCGTGCCGCACCCCGGGCCAATCGCTCGCGAGCACGCCCGTCACGATCACGAGCGGAAAAACGAGCGGCGCGAGCGCCGTCCACCACGCCGAAGCCCCGGAGCTCTTCACGTCGGTGACTCTGACCCGTTCATTCCGTCGTTCACACGATGTGGTCCGCGAACGGTCGACCGGTCTCTGCGAACGGTCGACCCCCGAACGTGACGGCGCTCAGGTCGACGACTCGGCGAGTCGCTTCGCACGCGTCAGCAGCGCCAAAGCTTCCGCGGGATGCCCTGCGGCGGCCTCGCGCCAGGCGAGCTCGCGCGCCGTCTCGAAGAGCGCCACGATCGCCCCTTCCTCTCGCGCGTCCACGGCCATGGAAAGCACCGCGACGGCCAGCGCTTCGTCGCCTGCCGCGCGACACGCCCGCGCGACCGCGACGCCTCCTCGCCCGGGCGAGACCGACGGAAGCGCGGCTCCGGCAGCGACGAGCATACGCACCACCTCGAGCGCCGAGCGCCGGACCGATTCGGCGTCGTGCGCGAGGCCGAGGATCGCCGCTTCCCAGGAGGGCCCACGTTTTCCGGGCGCGGCCGTGGGCAAGGCCCTCGCGAGCGCGACCAGCGACGCCTCTGCACGGACCTGGTCGAGATCACGAAGCGCGGCCGCGGCGACGATGGCGAGTCCCACCGGATCGCCTTCGGGCAGCGCGACCTTGGGCTCGAAGCGTCCCGAAACCACGTCGAGCGCGCGCTGCACGGCCGAGGTCCCCATGTCTCCCAGAGTATCGAGCACGCGCTTCACTTCGCTCGGTGCATGCGCGGCCGAAGCCGCGGTACGAAGGTCGGTGAAGGCGCGGAGGCGCGCGGAGAGCTTCGCCCCGAGAGACTCGTCCTCGAGGTTGGCGAAGAGCGCGAGCAGGCGATCGGTCTCGAGCGGCATCAGCGTATGGCCTGCGCGATCCGCGTGAGCGCACGCCACGCGAAGGAGCTCGGTTCGCTCGTCCGGTGTGGTCTCGGAGGCGCGGCAGCGGCGGTCGAGCTCGGAGAGCCAACCGGCACGAACGAACCGACTGGGCGACAGTAAGCCATGAGCCGCGAGGCGCAGCGCGAGCGTCGTCGGGATGGCAGGCAACGCCACCTGCTTCTCGAGGCGGGACGCCTCTTCGCGCGCTCCCCGTTCGTACAGCAGCGCAACCCGACGAGCGCGTGCAGACTGCACGAAGTCGTCGAGACCTTCCTTTTCGGCGTGCGCTTCGGCCAGCCCGAAGGCCTCGAATGCGCCGGGCGCTCCCGCCCGCTCGAGGAAGCGCGCGTGAACGTAGAGGGACCGCGCGCGCGGCGAACGTACGGCCTCCAGCGAAGCGAGCGACGCGGCCTCGAGGGCTCGGCCTCTCGATTCGAGCAGGAGAGCCAGCTCGACGGCCTCGTCCGAGATCGTGCCCCGATCGATCGACGCATAGAGTCCGATCATGGCCGCGATGGCGGCATCGTCGCCCGCCTCGAGCGCGCAGCGAACGGCCTCGAGGGTCGCACGACCCCGGGTCTCCGCTTCGGCCGAGTTTTCGGCGAGCGCTCGGTACGACGCGAGGCCGACCTTCGGCCCGAGCGTACGGCGCGCCCGCTCAGCCGCAGCGAGCGCGACGTCTCCGGCGAAGCTCACGCCGCGCCCCCTGCCCCTCCGCGGTCGGTGACCATGCCGATCTGCGGCACACGCTCGAGAGCCGCCTCGATGCGCTCGAGCTCTCCCCCGACCGCGTCGGCCTTCTTGCGGACCGTGTCCGGGTCGCCTTCGGACTTCTCGAGCTCGGCGAGAGCACGCTTCACGTCGGCCTCGTACCACGCACGAATGCGGGACATTTCCGCTTCTTGGAGCTTTCGAAGATCGCCTTCGCTGGTGAGCGATTGGTCGACGAGCTCGTGCTCCACGCGGTGTGCCCAGTTGACCACCCGGGCCACGCGCTTCTGCACGTACGTCGGATCGTCGAGGCGCATGGCGGAAAACTCCTCTTGCCACGCGGTCTCGAGCAAAGCCTGTACCTCGTTGAAGCAGCGTCTCCAGGTGGTCCCGTCGTGGGCGTCGTAGGCTTTTCGCGCGCGCGCGTCGACCTCGTCCACGCGCTCTTCCCACTCGGCGCGGGTCATGCCGACCAGCATGCCCTTCGTGCGATAGACGATGCGCCTCAGGCTATCGAGAGCTTCTTCGTAGCGCGGCAGCGGAGGCACGAGCTCTTCGGCGGAGCTCCCCGCAAGCTCGTCGATCAAGTGACGGAGCTTCAAGCAGAGCGCGTCCAGCTTGTCGGGATCGGTGAGCGTGGCCTCGCGGATGCCGAGGACCAGTTTGTCCGCGTCGCGCTGGAACATGGCCCCGAGGCCGCCCCAGAGGCCTCGCTTGGCGCGCTCCGCTTCGTCGAGCAGCTTCTCCACGTCGGGACGTGTGGTGGCCGACTCTTCGGGCGCTATGAGCGCTTCGATCTGCGTCTGTCCGACGATGGCCTTCGCCTCCATGCGCATGGACTCGTCGCAACGCAGCGTGAGCTCGAGCGGCGTGCCCACGGGCAGCCCCTTCGGGACGTCGACCACCAGCTGCTTGATGGGCAGACGGTTCTGCAGAATGCGGAGCACGATGCCGCCCGACTGATCGGCCGTGTAGAAGATCTGCGTGGCCTGCGTGGGGAGGCCGGTGCCACGCGCGACGAGCACGCGCCTGTCGCGACGCCCTCCGCGAACCACCTCGAGCGAGATGTCCTTGGCCACCACGGCCGCGCGCGAGAGCGCCGTCGGCCGCGGGCGCAGGTCGCCTCGGTAGAGCGTGAGCGGCAGCTCGGCGAGCGGCGCGCCGACCGCGGATTGGAACCCGAGCGTCACTTTGGTCTCGACCTCTTCACCGAGCGCGATCTCGAGCTTGGCCGGCTCGCTCGACGGAACCGGAACTTCCCCGAGCAGCTCTTCCCCCTGCCAGACCGCCAGGATCTTGCTCTTCTCGGGGAATTTTCGGGCGAAGAGCGAGAGCTTGATCTTGTCACCGTGCGTGACGAGCGCTCCACTCACGACGATCTGCGCGTTTTCGTCGCCGATCACGTGCCCGCCGAGGTGCGCCGCGTGAATGGCCGCCCCGAGTGCGACGCAGGTGTCCACGTCGTCCCGAAGAGGCTCTCGCCCCTTCGTGCAGAGCTCTTCGGTCACGCGACGCACGACGAGTGGCACGCGCGTCGAGCCTCCGACGAGCACCACGTGGTCGATGTCCTCCGCGCCCACTTTGGCCACCTCGAAGGCGCGCTCGAGCGCCTTCCGGCAGCAGGCGAGCGTGGTCTCCACGAGATCGCCCACGATGCTCTCGTAGTCCGCCCGTCCGAGGTCGGCCTCGAACGAGACCGATTCGCCCGCCTTGTCGACGAGCACGTCGTTCTTCGCGACGTGCACCACCTCGGTCGTGGAAAATGACTCCTTCACGTCCTGCGCGAGATTCACGAGGCGCATGAAGCGCGCGCGGTCGGCGGGATCACCGACCACGTCGAGCTCGAGCGAATAGCCCTTCTTCACGAGCTCCTTGCGGATCCACTCGGCGAAGCGGCGGTCGAGGTCGTCCCCGCCGAGGTAGTTGTCCCCGTCGATGGCGAGCACTTGGTACTCGCCGCCCACGCAACGCAAAACGGAGACGTCGAAGGTGCCTCCGCCGAGGTCGTAGACGAGGAAGTTGCCGTCGCCGAGCTTGCGCTTCCACGTGTGGTAGATGGCCGCGGCGGTCGGCTCTTGCAGCACGCCGATCACGTCGATCCCCGCGAGCTCTCCGGCACGCCTCGTGGCCTCGACCTGAGGCGCATCGAAGTATGCTGGCACGGTGATCACCGCGCGTGTCACGCGAGGCTCGGGCGCTCCCTTCTCGTTTTTTTGCACGAGCTGCTCGCGCATACGCGTGACGAGCTCGCTCAGGATCTTGGCCGAAACTTCCTCGGGGGAGAGCTCGGACGAGCCGAGCGTCACACGCGTCTTCTGCCCCATCTTGCGCTTGATGGACTCGACGGGCGCTTCCGCGGCCGTGCGACGTTGGCGCGCTGCATGTCCGACGACGAACGCCTTTCCGTCCCACGCCACCGCGCTCGGGACGGTGCGACGGCCGAACTTGTCGACGTAGAGCACGACGTCGCGCTCGCTCGCCTCGAGCTGGGCGATCTCCGAGTTCGTGGTACCGAGGTCGATGCCGACCGGCCGATCGATGAACATGGCTTCACTTCTCCCTGAGAACGGGGTCGGAGGACACGAGCTCGGCTTCGGCCGAACCGTGCGCACGTGGCAAGGGTAAGAGAGCGGACAGCTCGGGCAGCACCAAGAGGCCGAGCAGCGAAGGTCCGACCTCGGGCGAGGGAACCACGCGCTTTCGCTTCGGTGGGGCGCCGAGCGGAGGACGCGTCTCCGGGTGGGCGAAGAACGCGGCACGGACGCGAGACTCCGGATGCATCGTAAGGGCGTCCCAAGCAGCCCGCAGCGCATCACGCTCACGCTCGGGAGCGTCCGCGACGAGCTCGCGGAATCGCTCGGTGATGGCCTCCGGCGAGGCACGAGGGTCGAGCTCGTAACGATCGAAGGGGTTTTCGTCGTCGCGCACGCGTCGATGCTACGCGAGGAACGCGCGCTTGGCGCGCCGGACGTGGCGGGAGGTCGTGCGGACTATCGATGGCCCAGAATCCCCCGTACATGCCCTTTGCTTTCGGAACGCCGAGACGCCATCCTGCGTCGGTGAGCTACGTCGTCTTCGTGCTGGCCGGCCTGGGTGCCCTCGTGGCGTTGGCAGGTCTCTTGACCCTCCTCGCGATCGCTTTCACGGAGAGCATCGTGTGGGGGTTCGCTTGCCTCCTGATCCCCGGGGCGAGCCTCGTGTTCGTGGCCACACACTGGGAAGAGACGAAAAAGGCGTTCGGCATGTGGACGGGCGGCCTCGCGTTCGCCGTGTTCTCCGTCCTGGTAGTCGGTCCCAAACTGAACGAAGCGAAACATGCCGTCGCGGAACCGACGCGGGTCTCCGTGCCGATGGGGCTGGGCGGAAAGCCAGCATGCCTCGCGGACCCGCCCGGCGACGGATTCTCGACTTGGTGCTGCACGGCCGAAGGATGGTCGTTGATCGACCAAACGGGCTGCTCGACGCTCTATCGGCCGACCGACGCATGCGACGGCCAAGCCTTCGGGCGCATCGTCAGCTCGGTCTGCAGCACCATCGGACCCAAGATCAGGAAGAAGGGCGACGACGCGGCCGAGCTACAGAAGCAGCTCAACGTGCATTGACGCCGGCGCGTCGCCTGCGATGCCACCAGGCAACGCACCCGAGGACGGCAAGGACCGTACTCGTCTCTCGTGCGCGGGCAGTCCCTGCGAGCGCACACCCTCGGCCCGTCGGCGATCCGCGGACTCGTCCGTCGTCCACGAGCTCGGGAGCCCGAGGGAGCTTTCCGGCATCGCCCACGTCGTCCGCGCCCGCCCCTGCGTCCGCATCGAGTCCGGACGCACTCGTCGCGACGTCTCCGCCCGCGTCCGAGCTCCCACCTCGTAGGGGACGAGCGACGAGCCAATCCAAGATTCGTCCGGCGCGGGCCGTATCGAGCGCCGCGAGCTCCTCCGGATGCCCCGCGTTCGGGACGAGGTCCCATTTCACCTCGTGACCGCAATGCGTGTAGTAATCACGCAAGTCTTGGGCGAGCTTGTGCAAGGGATTTTGCGCACCGACCAAGAAGTACACGGGCGTCTTCTCGGAAGGACAGTTCGCACGATTCGGCGCGACACCGCCGCCGTGATGCACGAGTGCCGCGAAGATCTTCGGCAGCCTCGACGCATGCCACCCCATGTACGAAGCCCCACCCGACCATCCGGACAAGTAGATGCGTCGAGCATCCAGGGGATACTTCGCACGGACCGCTTCGACTTGCTTCTCGAGGTAGGCGGGCGCGCCGTTCCATCGCCAGAAGCTCCCTTTGTCGCATCCGAGTGCGCGCGGGCACTCGATGCCGAGCACGATCACACCACGCTCCTTCGCAGCCACCCTCCAGCGCGCTGCCGTGGTCGGCGCGTGGTCGATGTCGCCGTGGAGCGTGACCAGTAGAGGCGACCCGAGAGACGCATCGGGCGTGGTGACCGGGTAGAGCACACAGCCCTCGCAACCGGGGAGCGACTCGGCCGAGGCAGGTCGCGAGACGCCCACGACCGCCATCGCCACGAGCACGCGTAAGGCCGGGAGCCCTCGACGTCCGGTCACGAACCGCGCCCGAGCAGTCCCGCCTTCTTTCGAGCGAGGAGCGCCTCGGTCTCCTCGACCTCCTTCGCAGAGGGAAAGAGCTCCCGGGCCCTCGCGACGAGCGCCGTGGCTTCGTTCGAGACGGCCTCGGTCACGAGCAACACGTCGAGCGAACGCCTTGCTTTCTGGCAGAGAAAGCTCGCGAGCACGGCGCGGCCGTTGCGGTGAGACGGGCACACCGCGAGCGCGCGCTCGGTGACGGCGATCTGCCGCTCGAGCGTCCCCACCACGTTGCTGTAGAACACGAGAAACTGCGCGCACGCTGCGGCGTAAGCGACCTTGCTGCGATCGGCGCACACGCGCGAGATCAAGCTCTCCACGATGCGGAACGTCGCGTCGGGTGCGAGCGGCGCCCCGAGCCGCGGGTCGGTGCCTAGCAAGGTCTCGAACTTCTCCCACTCCTTGCGTCGCTGAATCTCCCAGCAGACCGGCTCCGCGCGCTCGACGAAGAAGCGCTCCACGGCTTCGTCGCGTTGCGTGGCTTCCCAAATCGGAACGAGCTTCTTCAACGCGGCGATGCCCCGCGTGGTGAGCTCGTTCTCCACCGTCGCATCGTCGAGAGCCTGGGCGACCGGATCGAGCGCCTCGTCCACCGCGCGGGCACGGAGCGCTTCGGCACGCGCGACCGCGCGAGCGAGGTGCTCCGCCGGTGCACCCGATCGCTCGGCCGCACGAGGCACGCGTCCGAGTGCTTCGAGCGCGAGCACGGCGTCGTTCGTGAGCTCACGCGCCCCTCCCACGGCGCGCTCGCCGAGCTTCTCGAGCAGCTCGAACGGGAGCGTCCTCGCGAGGCGCTCCACGTCGGCCTTCTTGGCGCGGGCACCGAGCGCGTCCTTCACGAACGCTTCGACGTAGTCCCGATGGCCGGCGAGCCCGACGAACGCCGCGAGCGACAGCTCCCACGAGACGAGAGCCCGCGCACGCTCGGTGGGCTCCGGCTCGCGCGCCGCAGCGACCCGCGCGAAGTGCAGCGCGAGATGGTGCAAGAGAGGCGCCGGGTACCCCACGAACGAGGAGGGCGTCATCATCGAGGTCACGGCGTCGAGCCTGCGCTTTTCACCAGTGGCCATCGCGAAGGCCTGCTTCGCGCCCCCAATCTCCCGAAGCCCGTGCACGAGCCCCGAAGCGCGCGGTGCCGGCCCCGGTGCGGCATCCCCCGCGTGCGAGCGCCAGATGGCCGCGTAGAGCGCTTCGTCCTCGAGCCTCGTGGCGAGTGCCTCGTCGTCGGGCCGCCACGGAAGGAGCGCAGAAGTCATCGCGCCGATGATGCCAAACCTCGCTCGCCCGCGCGAACGAACCGCGCAGCGCGCTTCGCGCGTCGCCGAGAACGCACCCCTAAACCATTGAAATCATGAAACTATAGCCGTCACACAGGCGTACGTTCGAGGCCGTTCGCTTTGGGCGTCTTCGCGAGGTGGCAATGTGCGGGTATTCGTGCCAAAAAGCGCCCGACCGAGGTCCGCGAGCGCGCGGAATCGGCAGCCACCCGCACGAGGTACCCCGTGACTTCCACGAAATCGCAGATCGAAGTCTCCTACGACGTCTCGAACGAGTTCTTCCGCCTCTGGCTGGACGAAAAGATGCACTACACGAGTGCCGTCTTCGACGCCGAGAACGACACGCTCGAGAAGGCTCAGGAGAACAAGAGCCGTATTCTCTACGAGCTCGCCGAGATGTCCGCGGACAAGACCATCCTCGACATCGGCTGCGGCTGGGGAGCGAACCTCGAGTACGTGTCCAAGCGCGGCGCCAAGGCCGCTCACGGCGTGACCCTCTCGCCCCTCCAGACGGAAGAAATCCACGCGCGCAAGCTGCCGGGCGTGAAGGTCTGGTGCAAAGACTACAAGGACTTCGTGCCGGAGGAGCCCTACGACGCCCTCGTCTCGATCGAGATGGTGGACCACGTCGTCTCGCCGGCCCAAGCGGCCAAGGGCCTCGCCGTCGACCTCTACCGCGACTACTTCAACAAGTGCGCGGAGCTGGCCAAGCCGGGTGCGCATTTCGCGTTCCAGTCCATCTTGCGCAACCGCGTCCCGCGCACCCGCAAAGACCTCGAAGACCTCCGCTTCACGGCGGACGTGATCTTCCCCGGTGGCCTCAACGCCCGCATCGAAGAGCTCATCATGGCGCTGAACCCGCACTGGGAGCTCAAGGAGCTCTACATGCGCCGCGAAGACTACGGCAAGACCACCGCCGAGTGGCTCCGCCGTCTCCGCCTGAACGAAGCCAAGATCCGCGAGACTTGGGGTGATCAGGTGTTCGTCGACTACGACCGCTACCTCGACACCTGCGTCCGCGCCTTCGCGAACCACTGGTCGGGCGACGTTCAGATGAAGCTCCGCCGCATCGGCTGAACCACCCTCACGTTCACGAAGAGGAGGCCTACCCGTGTTCCGCGCGAGTGGGCCTTCGCCTTTTCGAAGGTGTCGAAGGTGTCGCGACGTCGACCGAGCCGTCGCGCCCCGCAGCTCAGTCGTCGGCGATACGAGGTCCAGAGACGTACCTCGCGCCCGAGAGGACGGCCTCGTCGGTTCGCTTTTTCAGATCCCGCTCGAGCGCCACACGCAAACCGGCGAAGCTCGAGCCCATGTCGACTCCGCCACGGGTCTCGTACGTGTAGTCTACACTCTCCGAGTTTTCGGCCTGGACTTCCCCGGCGCAGACGACCTCGTGCCGTGCGAAGCTCCACAGGTAGACGACGCCGCGCACGTAACCGGGTACGAAGCCGTGATGCGGCACACCACTCGGTGCCCCCTCCCCGGTGGAACGAAAGACGAGCGAGTGCCCGAGCGAGCTCTCGCCTTCGAGGGCGCGGGCCCTCTTGCGAAGATCTTCGTCGAGGTTCTCGGCGCGGCTCTTCTCGTCCAGCGTGTGCGCGAGGGCGTCCGCGTCCGCCCGGAGCGCGGCGCAGGCCCGGCACAGAGACTTGTCGGTCGAACGAGCATACGGAGACGGCGCAAAATCGTAGCTGGAGGCGTGCTCACGTGCGGAGTACGGGCATCGGCCGAGCTCCGGGTGCGCGGTCACCCCATCGGAGACCGCCTTCGGAAAGCCCTCGTTCATGGCCTTCTCTTCCAACGCGGCACGAGCACGCGCCGCTTCGACCACGGTCATGACTGCAGTACGCGTTTCCGGACGAGGACCGTGCAGAGGGTGTTTGGCGTGGTCGATCCAATCCGGAACGAACATCATGCCCGCCATGGCGATCAGCGGAGAGACCAGGAAAATGCAGGCGATCCCGGTGTAGAGGACTTTCCGATGAGACCTCGCGCGCAGCTCGCGTTCGTAGCCGTCGAGCTCCGGCGTGGGGAGCGGAATCGGCCGGCTTTGACGGAAGGGTCCCACGGGACGGAAGTCTTGCAGGGATGCGGGGCCCGCGCAACGTGAGGGGCCGAGTGCTCGGCGCGGACGTGTCTTCAGCGTGGAGAGGTACGAGGCGACCGAGCGACGCGCTTTTGCCGTGCCTTCTCGATTCGCACGGTGTTCGCTTCGACCCACTTGGCGAGGACATCGAGATGCGCG
The DNA here is from genome assembly GCA_965225775.1 of Polyangiaceae bacterium. Taxonomy (GTDB): domain Bacteria; phylum Myxococcota_A; class Polyangia; order Polyangiales; family Polyangiaceae; genus JAAFHV01. The sequence continues at coordinate 3,252,983 of OZ245328.1, forward strand.
GCGACCTCGGCCCCCATGGGCGTGAGCGAGTACTCCACGCGCGGCGGCACCTCGGGATAGGCATACCGTGACACGAATCCGTCTTCCTCGAGCAGCCGTAGAGATTGCGCGAGCATCTTCTCGCTGACACCCCCGATCCGATCGCGAAGCCCGCTGAAGCGCTGCGTTCCGTCCCGGAGCAAGACGAGCACGAGCGTGCCCCATCGACTGGTCACGTGGTCGAGAATGCGACGCGAGGGACATTCCGAGAAACTCAAATCACCGCGTGAATAGCGAACGGCTTCGGGGCTTTTCATACTTACCAAAAGGTACGTACTTACTTCCGGTAAGCAAAGGACTTATGCCTCCTTCGCGCACGAAAACGCGCAACACGAAGAGGAGCACGTTCATGATTCTCGTCACGGGTGCGAGCGGAAAGCTCGGTCGGTCGGTGGTGGAGCATTTGGTCTCGCGCGTCTCGCCTTCGCGGGTCGTAGCCGCGGTTCGCTCGCCGGAGAAGGCCACGGACCTCGCGAAGCTCGGCGTGACCGTGCGAAAATTCGACTACGACGATCCGGCCAGCGTGGACGCTGCCTTCGCCGGAGTGGAGAAAGCCGTGCTCGTCTCGAGCAACGATTTCGCCAAGCGACGCGCTCAACACGAGACCGTGATCGCCGCCGCCGAGCGCGCGAAGCTCGGCTTGCTCGCCTACACGGGCATCCTTCACAGCGAGACGACCAAGCTCGCATTGGCCGCCGATCACCAATGGACCGAGACACGCCTGCGCGCATCGAGCGTGCCGTTCGCGTTCCTCCGCAACGGCTGGTACGTCGAGAACTACACGGACACCGTCGAGGGCACACTCGCCTCGGGCGTGCTGCTCGGCGCGGCCGGCGCGGGCAAGCTGTCTCCCGCCGCGCGCACCGATCTGGCCGAGGCCGCCGCGGTGGTGCTCTCGACCGAGGGCCACGCGGGCAAGGCCTACGAGCTCGCCGGAGACACCGCCTACGGCCTCGCGGACATCGCGGCCGCCATCGGAAAAGCCTCGGGCAAGACCATCGAGTACCGCTCGCTCCCCGCAGCCGAGTACGCCGCCACGCTCGAGTCGTTCGGTGTGCCCGCGGGCTTCGCAGGCTTGCTCGCGGACTCCGACGTGGGCATCGAACGCGGAGACCTCCGCGACGACGCGAAAGCACTCTCGAAGCTCATCGGGCACCCCACGGCCACGCTCGACGTGACGGTCGCGGCAGCACTCCGCGGACGCTGAGCAAACGCGTCTCGACGCTCACGAAAGACGAGAGGCGACCCCGTCGTGCGGAGGTCGCCTCTCTTCGTTCCGGCAGGCTCTCGAAAGCCGGACTCAGCTCTCGGCGGGCGCGAGCCCCGTGGCCTCGGGCTCACGATCGCTCGTCGGAGACGCCGCATGCTGCTTGGCCATCAGCACGTAGAGCGCCGGAACCACGAACAGCGTGAAGACCGTTCCGATGGCCATGCCGCCGACCAGCACGATGCCGATCGAGTTTCGGGCCACGGCGCCCGGACCGGTCACCTGCGTGAGGGGAAAATGGCCGGCGACGGTGGCGACCGTGGTCATCAAGATCGGGCGAAGGCGCGTAGAGGCCGCGGCGCGCACCGCCTCGAGCTTGGACATCCCGGTGTCTTGCAGGTGATTGGCCTGCTCGACGATCAAGATGCCGTTCTTCGAGACCAGCCCGACCAGGGTGACCAGACCGACCTGCGAGTAGATGTTGAGCGTGGTGGTCCAGCCCTCGGTCGCGGCGAAGCGCAGGCCCGGAGGCCCCGTGAACTTGAGGAACGTGAACACGAGCGCGCCGAACATGGCGAGCGGTACGGACCCGAGCAAGATGACCAACGGGTCGCGGAACGAATTGAACTGCGCGGCGAGCACCAAGAAGATGAGCAGCACGGCGAGCCCCATCGCAGGGAGGAACTTACCGCCCTCTTGGCGAAGCTGGCGCGACTCACCGGTGTAGTCCAGACGAAAGCCCGGCGGTAGGCGCGTGGCGGCAGCGGTTTCCACGGCACGGAGCGCGCCGTCGAGCGATTGCGTGGCCACCCCGGAGAGCTTGATGGCATTGAGCTGCTGGAAGCGATTGAGCGTACGAGGCTCGACTCCGTCTTTGAAGGTCGCGATGGCCGAGAGCGGGACGAGGGTGCCGTTCGGCCCACGCACGTTCAGATTGGCCAGCTGGCCTGCCGTGAGACGATCGGCTCGTGCGATCTGCGGAATGACCTTGTAGCTCCGTCCGTCCATCGTGAACCGATTGACGAAGTTGCCGCCGATCGCCGACGAGAGGTCCGCGCCGACCGATTGCAGGCCGAGGCCCATCGACGCGATTTTGTCGCGATCGAGCACGATCTCGGTCTTTTTCTGGTCGATCTTCACGTCGACGATGGGCGGAAAGGCAAACTGCCCGGTCTTCATCACCTCGTCCACGATTTGCTCGCTCACGCGGAGCAGCTCCTCGTGGGATGCGGTAGAGGCGAGGATGATCTCGATGGGGAAAAACCCCGGGCTCGGCAGCGCCGGCGGATTGAACACCGGCGCGCGAATGCCGGTGATGTTGCCCGTGGTCGCGAAGAGCTCTTCTTGAATGGGGAAGATGCTTCGCTTCCGCTCGCCCCAGGGCTTCACGATGATGCCGCCGAAGCCGCCCGTGGCGAAGGTGAGCTGGAACGAGTGATCGAATTCGGGCACGGCTTCGAACTTCTTCTCGACCTCCTCGGAGTAGGCCGACACCTGTTCGAGACTCGCGTTCGCGGGCACGTCGAGGGCGCCGAAGAGCGTGCCTTGGTCTTCCGCCGGGGCGAGCTCGGCGGGCGAGAACATGTACATGGGCACGATCGCGAGCGAGAGCACGATCCACACCATGTAGACGACCCCTCGATTGCGCAGCGTCGTCCCGAGAGCGCGATCGTAACGCGTACGAACGGCGTTGAACACCTTGTCCACTCCGCGCGCGAACGCGTTCGGAGCATGGTCGTTCTTGAGGATGCGCGACGCCATCATGGGCGAGAGCGTGAGCGCGACCACGCCCGAGATGGTGACGGCACCGGCCAGCGTGAACGCGAACTCGCGGAACAGCGCTCCCGTGAGGCCGCCTTGGAAGCCGATGGGCGCGTAAACGGCCGCCAGGGTGATGGTCATGGCAATCACCGGCCCGACCAGCTCGCGCGCGCCGAGAAGAGCCGCGTCCATCGGGCTCTTCCCTTCTTTCATGTGCCGCTCGACGTTCTCGACCACCACGATGGCGTCGTCGACGACCAGACCGACCGCGAGCACGATGGCGAGGAGCGTGAGCAGGTTCACCGTGAATCCGAACACCTGCATGAGGAAGACGGCGCCCACGAGCGAGACCGGAATGGCCACGATGGGCACGACCACCGTGCGCAAGCTCCCGAGGAACAGGAAGATCACGACCACCACGATGATCAGCGTCTCGATCAGGGTGTGCCCGACCTCGTCGATGGCGTCTTCGATGTACGTGGTCGAGTCGAACGCCACGCCGGCCTCGAGACCCGAAGGGAGCTCGCTTTGCAGTGTCTTGACCTCTTTCCGGACCTCGCGAATGACGTCGAGCGAGTTCGCGTTGGGAAGGACCCAGACGCCCATGAAGGTCGCCCGCTTGCCGCTCATACGAACGTCTTGTTCGTAGCTGTCCGCGCCGAGCACCACGTCGGCGACGTCTTCGAGGCGTACCAGGGTGTCGCCCTTCTGCTTCACCACGAGGCGCTTGAACTCGGCAATCGACTTGAGGTCCGTGGAGGCCGTGAGATTGACCTGCTCGAGCGCGCCCTTGGTTTGTCCGACCGCGGAGAGAGAGTTGTTCGAGGCGAGCGCCTGGCGCACTTCCGAAGGAGATACGCCGAGCGACGCCATACGATCGGGCTTCAGCCACGCACGCACGGCGAAGGTCCGAGCGCCCAGGATGTCGGCGCGTTGCACGCCCTCGATGGCCGAGAGCCTCGGTTGGACCACGCGCACCAGGTAATCGGTCACCTGATTGTCTTCGAGCACGGTGGAGTCGAAGCTCAGGTACATGGCCGCGATTTGCCCGTCCGAAGGCTCGATCGAGATCGCGGGCACCTCGGCCTCGGGAGGGAGATCGGCGCGCACCTGGTTCACGCGCGCGGTGATGTCCGCGAGCGCGTTGGCGGCGCTGAAGTTGAGCTTCAATCGAGCGCTGATGGTGGAGACGCCCTGCGTGCTCTGCGACTCGAGATAGTCGATGCCGTCGGCGGCAGCGATGGACCGCTCGAGCGGCGTCGTGACGAACCCACGCACGAGGTCCGCGCTGGCACCTACGTACGCCGTGCGCACCACCACGGTCGCGCTCTCGACCTTGGGGTATTGGCGCACGTTGAGCGACCGAAAGGCCTGGAGCCCGGCCACCAGAATGACCAGGTTCACGACGATCGCCAGCACCGGCCGACGAATGAAAATGTCGGTAAATTTCATCGCTTCAGCGGTTCTCCGGAGTGGGAGCGAGCTTGGGATCGACCAGCTTCTTGGAGTTGTCGATCACGATGGGCGAGTGATTGCGGAGCTTGAATGCGCCGGCGGTCACGACCTCTTCTTTGGCTTTGATGCCCTTCTCGAGCGCGACGAAGTCGCCTCGCGACTCGACCACGCGCACGAACTGCTGCCGCACCGCCTTGGCCGACGTGCCCTTTTGCTCGGCCGCGGGCGCTTCCACCACGTAGACCGAGTCGCCGTAGGTCGCATGCATCACGGCCGTCGCCGGAACCACCACGAAATGACGGGTCTTCGGGAGAACCAACGCGACGTTGACGAACATGCCCGGACGTAGGCGTACGGCGTCGGCGGCTTGCACGTCCGCGCGAACACGCACGTTTCGGGTGGTGTCGTCGACCGTAGGATTGATGGCCGAGACCACCCCCTCGAACGCATTGGCGTTCTCGGCGGCATCCGACGAGACTCGGACCTTGAGCCCGAGCTTGACGTCGGCGAGGCGCTGCTGCGGCACGCTGAAGTCGACGTGCACCGTCTCGGGTGACTCGAGCGTGGCCACGGGCGAGCCGGGGTTCAGGTACTGCCCCACGTTCACGAGCCGCAGGCCGAGCTTTCCCGCGAAAGGAGCGCGGATCGTCTTGCGTGCGATCTGGGCCGAGAGGGCTTCGGCATCGGTGGTGGCTTGGCGGAAAGCCGCTTCGTCCGCGTCGACCTGGGCGCGAGGAATGGCTCCGCTCTGCACCAATTGGCGCGAGCGATTGAGGGTGGTGAGTGCGAGCTCGCGGCGCGAGGTCGCCGACGCGAGCTGGGCGCGCTCGACGGCGGCGTCGAGCTCCACGAGGACCTGCCCCTGCTTGACGGTGGCGCCGGACTCGAAGAGGACCCGAGCAACCACGCCGGGCACGTCGGTACCTAGAGAAACACCGCGCGCCGTGGTGACGCTACCGACCGCGGAGACGAGCTCCTCCCAATCCTGTTCTTCGGCCAGGCCCGTGCTCACGGTCTCCGGAGGAGCTCCGGAGGCCTCTGCGGCCTTGGCGTAGGTGATGATCTTGCCGATCTGTGCGCCTTTGGTAGCCCCGAGGGCTCCAATCACGACCAGCAGCCCCAAAGCAGTGAGGAAATAACGCACCGAACACTCCTATCCGCGGCGACTTACGTCGCCCGGCGTGACAATCCGTACGAACGGCGCCGCTGGAAGCGACGCGATTGAAAAAGAAGGAACGCCCCGCTTCGGCGAGGCCAATCGGCCTCAAGAACGAGCGCCGCCTGCACACCTCCGCAAGACCGGAGAGACGCTCGGCTCGAGGCGCGAAAACGGCAGGAAGAACGGGCAGCCCTCGGCGAGGACCGTTCGATAGCGCCGCGAGCCGAGCACCTCCGAGGTCCGATCGACGTCGAGCCCCAGGTTCCATGCGAGCGGGAGGAGATCGTCCAAGGTCGCGAGAGCACCTCCGTGGAGCAGATGCGCCGCGATCGTCGAGCGCCATGTGCGCTCGGTCACGCCCTCGTCGATGGCGAAAGCGAGCAGCTCGTGGGCGAGACGCCTGTCCTCTCGCAATGGCCCCGAGGCGAGCTTCGCAGAGCGAGCGCGCCGAGCGGAGCCGCTGCCATGAAGCACGACGACCATCCGAGACTCGACGTCGAGTCGCTCCATCGCCGGGACGCAAAACGGGCAGTTTTCGCCCCCTACGTCGATCCTCATCGAACACCTCGCCGCCTTGGCAGAAACCTTGGACCGAGCCCCGTGGTACCGCTCACCCGTGACAGCTGCTGTCAGGAGCATGCGACCGTCGCATGCACTCCGTTCGCCGCGAGTCGTGCGAAGGGCCAGCCACCCCCTGGTTTTCGAGGGGAGCGGCACTACGGACGCAGCGACGGCGATGGCGGAGGCAGGCGGCGGCAATGGCCAGCAGGACTAGTCTACGCGGTGCTAGTAAGGATTCGGATCGTCCGGGTCAAGACGATCCGAAAATTTACCTTTTTTGTCGCCGAGCGCCGGATCGCGTTTACATTCGATAAAATCCGTGGGCAACGATGGAGATCCGATGACCGCGCCTCCCCGACTCGATCAAGACGACTTGAGCTGGCTCGTCTTGCGCGCATCGGAGCGCATCGGCCAGGAGATCGGCGAGATGGCTCGCGCGGCCGGCATCACGGATCATCGTCACTGGCTGGTGCTCGCGGCCATCGCGGACCGAGAGCCTCGGACCCAGCTCGAGCTCGCCAACGAACTGTCGCTCGACAAGACCACCTTGATGGCCATCGTCGACCGCCTCGAGCGCGACGGACTCGTGCTTCGCACGTCCTGCCCGACCGACCGCCGCGTGAAGGTTCCCAAGCTGACCGACGCAGGTCGGCGCGTGTGCGAGTCGATCCGCGTCGAGAAGGACGCCATCATCGCGCGAAGGCTCGCCCACGTCCCCGAGGCCGATCGCCAAAAGCTGTGCGACGCACTCACGTGCCTCTGCGGCGAGGCTCAACGCGCCACCGATCGCCCTCGAAGAGACACGCCATCCTCGCCTTCGGTGACCTCGCGAGAGACGCCGAGCGAGCCCGATCTCGTGGGTACGGGCGCCGGCCGGTCGCGCGCGAAGCGCACTCGTTAGTCGACACGCCGACAAGGCTCGTAGCGGTGCGGAGCACTCGAGCGTTGCGCCCGAGCCTTCGAAAGCGAAAAGGCCCGCGGTTTCCCGCGAGCCTTCTCGTGCGTTCACGTGATGCGAACGATCAGCCGGTGGGTTCCCACGGGACGATGATCATGAGCACACCGACGATGAGGCCGATGACCAAACAAGCGCCGAGTCCCGCGCGCGCCCACATGGGAGCGGGCGAGCCGTCGGGGTTCTTCTTCGGTTGACCGGTGACGACGAGCCACAGGCCACCCCACCAGAAGATCGCGCCGATAGAATAGAGGTACGGAATCCAGACGTGGGCGACGATCAAAACCGTATTGATGATCGCGAACAGCATGCCGAGACCGACCATCGCGCCGCCGACCTTGCGGGGCGACTCGAAGCCCTGACCTTGCACGACGGCGCGCATGAGCGCGTCCTTCGAGAAGTCGCTGCCGCCGAGGTTCACGCCGCCGATGGTGGGAGCCTGGAAGCTCACGCCGCCGATACCGATCTGCATGGCGCCCTGGCCGCCCGCGGGCGCTCCCGGCTGCTGCGGAGGCGCGCCGAATCCGGGCTGCGCTCCCGGCATTCCCGGCTGTGCACCGAAGCCCGGCTGCGCTCCCGGCATTCCAGGCTGCGCACCGAAGCCCGGCTGCTGACCATAACCACCCGCGTTCGGGTCGAAGCCCGGCTGCGCTCCCGGCATTCCCGGCTGCGCACCGAATCCGGGCTGCGCGCCGAAGCCCGGCTGCTGCGGAGGCTGGCCGTACTGCGGCTGCTGCGGCTGACCGTACCCGCCCGCGTTCGGATCGAAGCCGGGCTGCTGCGGCTGGCCGTACTGCGGCTGCTGCGGCTGACCGTACTGCGGCTGCTGCGGCTGGCCGTACTGCGGCTGCTGCGGCTGACCGTACTGCGGCTGCTGCGGCTGGCCGTACTGCGGCTGCTGCGGCTGCTGACCATAACCACCCGCGTTGGGGTCGTAGCCGGGCTGCCCGCCGTAGCCGGGCTGCTGGGGCTGACCGTAGCCCTGCTGAGGTTGACCGGGCTGCTGCGGGAACGCTCCGCCGGGCATGAGCTGCGTTTGGCCGAAGTTCGGCTTCTGGCCAGGACCAGGGGGGAAACCGTTGCCGCCGGGGGGCTGATTCATGATGCGATCCTACCTTGGAGTTGTGGCGAGTGCGCGCAGAACGTTACGCGAGTGCTTTCGCGGTGCAAAGCATCGTCTCGGGGATCAGCAAGTGCTCAGCGTCGCATTTTGTCGTCTCGGGAGGTGAATCCGTAACGATTCCCACCAGGAAACCCGAGACGGGTCACGCTCACGTGCAGTTCCCGCCGCACGCGTGGCTCGCCTTGCCACACGCGGGTGCGCACGCGTCGAGCTCGAAAGCGAAGAGGCCCACGGCGAACCGCGAGCCTCCTCGTTCGGGCCTGCACGGCTACGCGTGCGCGAGGCTCACCAGCCGCACGTCTCGCCGCGGTTCTGCTCTTTGAGGAACGCTGTGAGGGGAGCGAAGTACTCGAGCATCGCCGACGCGTCCGCGCGCGACTCGCCCGAGAGCACGGCGAGCGCCTCCGGCCAGGGCTTGCTCGCGCCCATGGAGAGCATCGCCTTCAGCTTCGCGCCGGCCTCCTTGTTCCCGAAGATCGAGCACGTCTCGAGCGAGCCCTTGTGACCGGCCGCGCGGCAGAGCGCGCGGTGGAACTGGAACTGGTAGATGCGCGCGAGGAAGTACCGGATGTACGGCGTGCTTCCGGGGATGTGGTACTTCGCGCCCGGGTCGAAGTCGTTCTCGGTGCGCGCGACCGGCGGAGCGACGCCTTGGTAGCGCTGCTTCAAGTCCCACCAGGCTTTATTGTAGTCTGCACGCGAAGTCTTGCCCGAGAAGACGTCCCAGCGCCACTTGTCGATGAGCAGGCCGAACGGGAGGAAGGCGACCTTGTCGAGGGCCATCTTCATTTGAACGTTGAGCTTCGCTTTTTCGTTCTTGGGGACCTCGTTCAAGAGGCCGATGCTCTTCAGGTACTCGGGCGTCACGCTGAGCGCGAGCGTGTCGCCGATGCCCTCGTGGAAGCCGTCGTTGGCGCCCTGCTGATAGAGCGCGGGCAGCTTGAAGTACTGGTGGAAGTAGTAGTCGTGGCCGAGCTCGTGGTGGATCGTGATGAGGTCGTCTTCGGTCGGCTCGATGCACATCTTGATGCGCAGATCGTTCGACCAGGTCACGTCCCACGCGCTCGCGTGGCAAACCACGTCGCGGTCCTTGGGGCGCTGGAAGAGCGAGCGCTCCCAAAAGGTCTGCGGCAAGGGATCCATGCCGAGCGACACGAAGAACGACTCGCCGAGCTTCACCATGCCCTTCGAGTCGAAGCCCTTCGCGCCCTTGTCGAACTTTTGCTTGAGCTTCGCGTCCACGTCGAGCGAGCCCTGACCGGGATACGGCTCGACCAGGTCGAAGATGCCGTCCCACTGCTGCGCCCACATGTTGCCGAGCAGGTGCGCGGGTAGCGGCTTGCCGGCGGGCACCTTGTCCTTGCCATACTTGGCGCGCAGCTTCTTGCCGACGAAGCAGTGGAGCTGATCGTAGAGCGGCTTCACGTCCTTCCAGAGGCGCTCGATGTCGGCCTCGAAGTCGGCCGGGCGCATGTCGTAGCCGGAGCGCCAGAGCGCGCCGAGATCCGAGAAGCCGATCTCCTTGGCGCCCTTGTTCCCGAGCTCCACGTAGCGCGCGTACTTGTCGCGCATGGCGGGGGCGATCGAGTGCCAGCCGATCCACGCCTCTTCGAGCTCGGCGGGGTTTCGGCTCTTCTTCAGCGTGCGCGAGAGATCGTCGAGCGTGAGGCATCCGCCGTTGAGGCGCTTGGGGCAGAACTTCCCCTTGCCGTACGTGCTGGTCATCGACGACTGAATCTCGGCGAGCTCGCGGCGCTCGCTCTCGTTGTCCGGAGCGGGCACCACCTGGGAGAGCTTGAGCAGCGCGAGCTGGCGCGCGGCGTCGCTCTCGAGCTTCAGGCCGTCGAACTTCTTCGCCTCGAGGATCTTGCGCGTCACGTACTCGGCGGTGGCTTCTTCGCCCGCAGCGCCGAGCGACTCGGTGTCGTCGGTGATGAAGTTCTGATTCACCCAGGCCGCGCGATCGCGCGCGATCCACAAGCGACGCAGGTCGCGGTCCACCTCGGACAGGAAGCGACGCGCGTCTTCCGGCGTGGCCTGCGCGGTCTGAACCGCACCGGCGTCGGACGAAGCTTCACGAGACTTCGGAGCCTCCGGACAGGGAACGACCGGAGCGGGAGCTTCTCCTCCGCACGCTTGGGTCGCGAGCACGGGGGCGAGAGCGGCGAGGAACACGGCGAGGGTGCGCGAACGCGAGGGCATCACGGGAGGTCCTTTCGAGGACCTGCGTCTTACACGAGCTCGGCGTTGGTTGCACTCTGCAGCTCGCTCGGTCGCGGGTGTCGGGAGGACACGACGGCTGCGGCTACGCGCGGCGTCAGAAGGACTCGATGGCCCGCGCGAGCGCGTCGATTCCCGCGAGGGTCGCTTCGTGGGGAGCGCTCGTGAAGCAGAGACGCGCGTAGCTGGAAAAATCGTGTCCGAACGCCTCTCCGGGCGCGAGCAGCACGCCGTGGTCGATCGCGTGACGCAAGAAGTCGGAGGGCGGGCGGCCCTTGGTCACGGGCGAAAAGTCCAAGAAGAAATAGACGCCCGCGTCCGGGAGCGTGTGGGCGATCCCTCGTCGTGAAAGCTCGTGCGCGACGGCGTCACGGGTCACGCGGTAGGCCTCCCGCGTGGGCGAAAGGAACGCTTCGGGCTCGTCTAGCGCGGCGAGCGCGGCACGCTGGGACGCGAGAGGCACGTTGAATACCGTGTGCATCCCGATGCGGAGAGCAGGCCCGACCAGGCGCTCCGGAGCGACCGCGAAACCCACGCGTTGCCCGGCGAGCGCGAAGCTCTTGGAGAACGAATAGAGCTGGACCGTGCGATCTTCGAGCCCCTCGATGCGCGCGATCGAGACATGAGGCACGTCGTAGGTCACGTCGGCGTAGACCTCGTCTGCGAGCACCCACGCGTCGTGCTCCGCGGCCACGTCGCGCACGCTCTCGAGCTCCTCGCGTGAGAGGATGCGACCATCCGGATTTCCCGGGGAGACGAAGTAGATCGCGCGAGTCTTCGGGCTGCACGCGGCACGCAAACGCGCTGCGAAATCCGCGCCGTCGGGCACGTACGGCCCCATCGGGACTTCGATGCAGAACACACCTTGTGCCTCGAAGATGCCCGGAGCGAGTGGCCAGTACGGGGAGAGCAGCACCACCTCGTCGCCGGGATCGAAGAGCACTTTGGACAGGCAGTGGAGCGCGTGCGTGCCCCCCGCTCCGACGAAGATACGCGACGGCGAGACGTCCGGGGCACGGTGACGCTCGTACACGTACGTAGCGAGGGCCGAACGAAGCTCGGGCATTCCTGCGGTGGGCCCGTAACGATGAAGCTCGGACCCTTCGCGCAGCAGCGCCGCACGCGAAGCCGAAGGAGGCGTAAGGTGCGTGTCCCCGATGTGGAAGGGCACCAGCGAGCGCCCCTCGCGTGCGGCTTTCGCGATGCGATCTTCGAGAGCGGCGAAGACCCCGGGACGAATGCGCGAGGCATGCAGGGCGAGGCGCGGAGCCGAGCTCACTTGCCGACTCGGCCGAAGCAGGGCGCGACGTACATGGAGCCCTGGCCCATGTCGATCGCCGGCAGCACGAGTCGAGACGTGCCTTGTGGACCTTCGCTCGCCACGTCGCAGCGCTTGGACGACACGTCCACGCGGAAGCCCTTCGCGCGGGCGTCGATCGCACCGACCAGCTTCGTGCGCACCGGCCCGAGCGCCAAGCTCGACCCGGGCGCGACCTCGACCAGGCCGTCCCCCTGACCGACCAGCTGCGCTTCGAGCTCGGCATCCATGGGAGCGCCTTGAATGCCCATGCGGAGCGCCGTCGCGGCGAGGCGAATCTTGCCCTCGACGTGAGGCTTCGGATCTTGCGTGAACGCGAGATCCCCCACGAGCTCGGTACGTGTGTCTTTCGTGGCGAGGCCTCCGAAAAAGGCTTCCGGCACGTGCAGATCGGCGAGCGGACGACGCGGCACACGGAACGCGATCTCGCGCTTTCCGCCCGCGTGCGTGTTCATGCCGACCTCCGCGCCGGTCGAGCCGTAGGGATCGAGACGAAGGGTGAGCGAGCGCTCTTCGAGCTCGCGGGTGGCTTTGAGCTCGTACGGACCGAACAGATTCTTCTCCGGTCCGACCTTCACGAGACTCGCCACGAAGGCGTAGTGGTGAGGCCAGGTGCTCTCGGGCTCCGCGGAAAATCCTCCGTTGACGTTCTCGAAGGTGGCGAGCGTGCCGGCGCCGAACGGCGCCTTCCACGTGACCTTCGCGTCGCTCACCGTGACCTTGGAGAGGCGCCCGCCGGGAGGCTCGGCGCCGGGCGCGGGCGAAGGAAAGAGTTTTGCCCTCTGCCACTGATCGACCGCGAGATCGAGGTCGGCGTACGACCCCTCGAGCGTGAAGACGGGACGTTCGAGCACCACGACGTCCGGGTCGAACCCGCGCAGCTCGAAGCGCACCTCGGGCACGGAGAACGAAAGCCCCGGCACCTCGGGGATCGTACCGGCCACGTCGGTCAGCGTGATGGCCTTGGGGGAGAGTCCGACCTTGCCCACCGTGACCACGAGGCCCTTCTTCTGGGCCTCTTTCACGTAACCGTCGCGCAAGAATCCGGGCAAAAACACGGCCAAACCCGCGAGCCCGACCAGGAGGAACGCGAGCGCGAAGATGCCTCCACCAATCCTGCGGGGCTTCTCGGTCACGCCGCGGGCATCGGCGACCGACACGTTGGGCGGCAGCCAACCGACGTTGGCCATTTGAATCTCGGGCCCGCGCAAGCTGCCAGGGGGAGGCGGCTTCGGTGCATCTTGCACGAATCCCACGGAAGGCGGCGCCGAGGGCGGGTACGACGGCCCCGTCATCGACGGCATGGTCGGAGGCGCGACGCGCGGCGGAGGCAGCGGGCGTGACGGTGGCGGCGGTGCGGGCACCTGCGAGGTTCGCGTCGACTGGGGATGAAACGGCGGCGGTGTGCGCGAGCTCGTGGGAGCGGGCGGCGGCCTGGGTGCCGAGCTCTTCGGGTCGAGCGTGTGGATCTGGCGTCGCGAGCTCGACAGCGACATCGCCAGGTCGTCCGGGCTGATTCCCGGCAGCGCCTCCAGCCGCGCCAGCTTGTCCGCGCGCTTTTGGAGATCGTCGCGCGCGAGGCGCTCTACCCACTCGCCCACGACGGACGGGTTGGCGAGCTGCATCACGTGCTCGAGCGCGAGCGCCATGTCGCGCGCACTGGCGAAGCGCAGATCCGGGTCGCGCGACATCCCCCGGAGCACGATCTCGTCCACCTCGGGAGGGACGTCGACGTAGGCGCTCGGAGGATCGACACGAGCGCGAAGGATGAGAGCGACCGTCGCGTGATCGTAGTCGGCCTCGAACACGCGCTTTCCGACCAAGGTCTCCCAGAAAACCAGCGCCGCCGCGTACACGTCGGTGCGCACGGTGGCCTGTCGTCCGTCGAGCTGCTCGGGCGCCAGGTACGGCACCTTGCCCTTCACCATGCCCGCCTGCGTGGCCTCGGAGCTCGTCTTGGCCTTGGCGATGCCGAAGTCGATCACGCGGGTGATGCCGTCGACGCCGACGATCACGTTGTGCGGGGAGATGTCTCTATGGACGATGTCGAGTCGCCGGCCTCGGTCGTCACGCGCTTCATGGGCCGCGTGCAAGCCGTGCAGCATGCCGGACATGACCGACGCGCAAATCGCGGCCGGGACCTTCTCTTTTGCGGCCACCGAAGCGCGAATCAAGCGCGAGAGCGCCTGGCCGTGCACGTACTCCATGGCCAGCAAGACCTCGTCCTCGAGGTCGACGACGTCGATCGGCGAGACCACGTTCGGGTGCCGAATGCGAGCCGCGAGCCGCGCCTCGTCCAAGATCATGGTGCGAAAATCGGGGTCCCGCGCGAACTGCGGGTGCAGTCGCTTCATGGCCACGGACTTGGCGAAGCCGCCCGTTCCCTCCATGCGCGCGAAATAGACCGAGGCCATTCCTCCGGCAGCGATCTCACCGCAGAGGGTGTACCGACCGAGGGTCATCACGGCGTCGCGTGCGCTGCTCTGTCCGGAGTTCAACGAAGAGGCTCGGCTTTCTTCCCGAGGGAGTGATGGTACCAGCCCTTCGGGCTTCCTACGAAGTCTCCTTCGGAGACCCGAACGGCAAAACGCCCGCCCCTCCGTGGAGAGGGCGGGCGTCTCGTTGGGTGGCTCACGAAGAGCCGCGTCGTTCAGAAGCCGAACTGTACGCCGAGCTCGGGGGAGACCGACGGGAGCACGCCGTTGCCGAGGGCGAAGGCGGCGCGAAGTCCGAGCGGAATCGCGATGTTCTTCGTCGCGTGGATGCGGACACCGCCGCCGAACCCGATGAAGCCGGGGCCGCCGAGGTACCACGCGTCGACCGACTTCTGGGTCTTCTTGGACGCCGCGTCGACTTCGGTCACGGTCACACCGACTTTGGCGTCCCAGTTGGACACGCCACCGCCGAGGAACACGTAAGGCGAGATACCCGACTCACGCTCGAGGCCCTTGCCGAACAGGTACGTGCCGCGCGCCTCGATGTGGAACGGAAGCGAGAAGCCCTTGCCGTCCGTGTGCCCTTCGGTGCCGGAGTACGTGTTGGCCACGAAGCCGACGCGCGCACCGAGCATCAGGTTGGGGGTGATGCCGTAGTCGAAGGTCGCCAAGATGCGGATGGTGGCCGGAGCCGCGCCGCCCTGGACCTTGTCGTTCTTCGAGGGGAACTCGATGCGGTTATTTTCTTCCTGCCTCGGGTCCTGGGCGCTCGCGCGACCCGGATAGTCACGCGACGAGCCCGAGTCGTAGCAGTAGTAGCCGGTGTCGTTCACCGGCTGGGAGGGACGCTCCGAGGCCTTCGGGTCGTTGATCTTGCACACGTCGTCGCCGGAGGGGACGAACGCGAAGTCGAAGCCGAACTGCACACCGCCCCAGAACTTGCGGTAGGTGGCCTTCTTTCCGCCGGGGGCCGTGCAAACGCCCTTGTCGAGCGGGTCTGCGCCCTTGTCCTTCTGGCACGTGTTGCTCTGGCACTCGTTATCGTCGAGGCAGGCTTCGCCCTCGGGCTTGCCGGTGGGCTCGTCGCCGGTGGGCGGCTTCTTGGCGTGGCAACCCGGGAAGTCGGGCGGGCAGTCGCCGGTGTCGGCGCACTGCGTGGGGGCCTGGGCACCGGGAAGGTGCGGGGGCTCGGCCACGGGTTGGCTCTTGATCGCGACCTTGTAGGGCTCGTTGCGGCTTCCCGCGGTGGCGACCGGGTCGTTCTGGTCGTTGAAGCCCTGGATGTAATAGAGGAAGTCGCCGGTCTGGACGTCGAGACACGGAGAGAGACCGCCCCAGCCCTTCTCGCCCACTTTCTTGAGCTCGAACTGCTTGTATTCGGTCATGCCGAAGCCCTTGTAGCGGACCATGACCTTGACGATCTTCTCTTCGCCGCCGTACTCGGCGTACACGGGGACAGGGGTCCTCACGTGTTGCTCGGGAACCGGGGTGTGAGTGAAGTCGCCCGAGGGACCCTTGCTGGCGGGGACCGCAGGTCCGGGGGCCGGAGCAGCTCCGCCCTTCTTGGCTGCCTCGAACGCCGCCGTGATCTCCTTGGTGCTGAGATCCTTGTCGAGCGCGATGGCCGGGTCGAGCTTGATCGCTTCGGCAAAAGCCGCTTGGCCCTTGTCCTTGTCGTTCAAGCCGCCGATGTAGACCACGCCGAGGTCACGCTGGAGGAGCGCACGGACGGCAGGCGAGCACTTGTCGCTCCCGCACGCGGCAATGGCCTTTTCCAGCTTTTCTTTGGCCTTCGGGAACTCGGTGGCGAGGTAGTCCTCTTCCATGGCCTTCTTTTGAAGGGCCTTGGCACCGGCCTCGACCTTCGCGTTCTGAGCGAAAGCAGGCTTCGCTTGAGCGAAGACGAGTCCGAGGGCGAGCGCGGCAGCAGCGAGCAGGGATCGTGATCGGCTTTCCACGTAAAATCTCCGTTCGGCAGAGCCCTTACAACGAATTGGGTCGAATGTGTATTTTTCCCCGCTTGTCCTACACGTTCCTTCACGACCGCTTTCCATTCGGACCGGAACCGAATGGGCCTCGACCCTGCTAGCCTAGGCCGAACATGCGGCTTTTTGCGTTGGCCCTGGTGGGTGCTTCCGGAATGGTCGTGGGCGTGGCCTGCTCGGGTGGAGAGACGTCGGCCATCCCCGAAAGCGACGCGAGCTCCCCTACCGGGACCCCCCCGAGTGGCTCGGGCACGACCTCGCCCAGCGGAAACGTTCCCACGGACGCCATGGCCCCTCTCGACGCGAGCCCGGATGCGAGACCTTCGGACGCAGGTCCCGACGCTCCGGGCCCCTTCGTCGACTCGTGCAGTCTACAAGCAGCTCCTGCGTGCCCGACCTTGCCCGCGGCGCTCACGGAGGGGAGCGGCCTGCGCGCCATCGATCGCTGCGCCTTCCCCATGGCCGCGGCCGCCGGCTTCGGGCAGAACAGCGCACTCTTGGATGCGCTCGAGAAGCTCGCGCCCAAGGTCTCCGTGTCCGACGTGATCGCGGACGCGAACCGCATCGCTACACGCTCCACGTCGGTCCCCGGGAACCCGGCCGGAGTGGGCTACGCCTTCCGGTGGAACGCCGAAGACGACGACTCGACCACCTGGATTCCGCAAGGCATCACGGGCACTCCGGACGCCGATTCGACCGGGATCGTAGGGGGAAAACGCGCCGTGCTCGTCTCGTTCTACGAAGACACGACGCTCGGCAAGGGCGTGCGCATCGCCTTCACGGACCTCACCGATCCGGCCGCGCCGAAGTACCGCTTCGCGCTCTTGGTGGAGCCGAAAGGCAGCGTCACGGCTCCCACGTTCGGCGTGGTCGACGTGCACGCCGGAGGCATCGTGTGGTTCGGCACACGGCTCTATGTCGCGCAGACCGGCACCGGCTTCCGCGTGTTCGACATGAGCCGCATCCTGCGCGTCGCAGTCGATCAAGACACCATCGGATGCACGACCACGACATGCCGCGCGGGCCTCTACAAGTACGTCGTTCCGCAGATCGGAACGTACGTGGACAAGTCGGCCTGCGCGCCCATTTTTTCCTGGGTTTCGCTCGATCGCAGCACCACGCCGCCCGCGCTCGTGTCGGGCGAGTATTGCACCACCGGGGTGTGCCCCTCGCCCATCGGCGGACGCGTGTTTCGCTGGCCGCTCGACCCGAGCACGGGCCTCTTGCGCGGCGCAACGACCTACCCGCTCGACGCCCACTACACGAGCCATCGTCAGAACCAAGGCGGAGCTTCCCGCAACGGCACGTTCTACTTCTCGTCGAGCGCGCCGGCCGGCGGTGGCGGCGCGCTCTACCGCACCAAGATCGCGAAGAGCGCGACCTCGGTGTGGTCCGACGCCCCGGAAGACTTGATGGTGGACGAAGGCCGGGGCCTCTTGTGGAGCCTGGTCGAAGCGCCAGGCAGCCGCGTGGTCTTCGGCGCCGCGTTCACGAGCTACCCCGCGCCGCCCTGAAGGACACGCTTGTCACGTGTCACTTGTTGCATCGGGACGGAACACACGTGTTCGCGGCGGACGCGCAGGCGTCGAGCTTGGCTGCGACGGACGAGTCCTTCGCGTTTTGGCGGCACGTAAGCCGACACGCATCTCCGACCACGCTGGGGGCGCAGTTGTCGACGCACTTCAGGTAGTCCGCGCAGCTTTGGTCGCCCATGACCTTATTGCATGCCTGAAGCTCGGAGCAGCAGTTGGTCAGCACGCAGAGCGCGCACTTTTCACTCACGCCACTCGGCTTGCTGATGGATCCCGGGCAGAGGCCCGCATCCATGCCGCCATCCACGCGAGCGGCGTCGGGCGAAGAGCTGTCCGGCAGGACGGCGCTGTCCGTCGTCACGGAGCCGTCCAAGAGAGCAGCGTCCGTCACCGGCGCCGAAGAGTCCGCGCCTCCGTCGTAGGTGTAGTCGTCGCTCACGCCGCTGATGAGCCCACACGCGGACGACACGAGGGCAGAGAGAGTGAGGGCCACGAAAAAGCGCTTGTCCATCGCCATCCTCCTCAGAACGTTCCCGCGAGCCCGACCGAGCTCGGGTCGAGATGGAGGCGAGCCTTGACCGGGCCGACCTCGACGATTTCCTTCGAGGGCATCAAGAGCCCCACCACGCCCGCGGCGATGCCGACGCCACCGACCACGAACCCGATGGTCGAGACCGTGGCCCAGGTGCGGGCGTTCGAGACGATCTTCCGCGCGCTCGGATCGCACACCAGGCCCGTACAGAGCGTGTCGAGGTCGCCCTTTTGCGAGAAGGTCACGAGCCCGCCGACCGTGCCCACGACGAGCCCCGCCGCGCCCACGCCGAAGCCGATGTAGACGATAGGGTTGGTCTTTTTGCGCACCTCGGTTTGCGGCGAGGCAGCGGGCGACGGCGGCTGTTTTTTCAGCTCTTCCGCGGGCTTTGCGGCCACCACGGGCGGAGCGACGACGGCCGGGCCACCCGCGAATGTGAGGGTCACCGTCTGCGACTCGCTCTCTTTGAGCGTGACCGTGCGCTTCTCCTCGGGACCGTCGCCCACGCGACCGACGACGACGTGCTCACCCGGGTCGACCTTTCGAGGCAAGCCGAGCGCTTCGACCGGCACGGACGCACCGTCCACGGTGACCGTCGGGGTCGCGCCGCTCGGGACGCCCTCGACCCTCACGACGAGCGAAGGGATCTTGGGAGCGATCTGCTGCGCGAGCGAAGCCGCCTCGGCCCGAGCGGACTTGGCGTTGTCGGACTCTTTCGGGTCCACCTTCATGCGGGCGACGGAGAGCCACGTCTCTTGGGCCTCCACCGGCTGACCGAGGGCCGCGTAGGTGCGACCCAGCTCGAGCGCGGTGATGGGCGTGCCTGCGAGCGCGTTGGCCGCCTTGAACTTCTCGAGTGCGCTCTTCGCGTCGCCCTTGTCGCGGAGCTCGCGCGCTTCCTTGTAGAGTGCACGTGCCGAAGCGAGGTCGGAGGCGGACTGAGCGGACGCCGAAGACGAGACCGAAAGGATCGAGACGAGCGAACCTGAGACCAGCGCCGCGACCACCACCGAACGAGCGGAACCCCTACTGAATGTCGTCATATTTTCCCGGTTTCGACTTACCCGTTCCCGTGGCGGGCTTCGCCGGAAGCGCCCCACCCGTCTTGCCGAGCGTAGGCTTACCTTTGGACAGTGCCGCCGAAGCGGACGGAGCAGGCGGCGAAACCGCCGCAGAAGGTTGAGCGGACGGCTCCGCCGAGGGCAAGGACGGCAGCGCGACGCTCGTGATCTCGGTCGGCGCAGGCAGCGAGGCGCTCGCCGACGCGGACACGCGGTCGGGGGTCACCGCGGACGAGCGCGAGGCCATGGCCCGCCAACCGCCAATCGCCACCACGAGCGCGGCCACGCCGAGCACGGGAAGCACCACCTTGGCGCCCCGCGAGCGCGGCTTCGCGAGATGCTCGCCAGAACCTACGCCGAGCGTCGACGAGAGGTGCGTCGAGGCCATAGCCCCTGCCGACGAGCGCGGGTCCTTGGGCAGCTGCGTGGAGCTCGAGGCGCCGAGATCGATCGACGGTGCAGGCGGCCGAATGGAGAGCTTGCCGTCTTGCGCCTCGGGCGAGAGCCGAGCCGCCTGCTGGAACGCCGTGGCCATGTCCTTCGCGTTGGGGAAACGCGCCGCACCGTCCTTGGCGAAGGCTTTGGCGAACCAGGCGTCGAGCTCGGGTCCGAGCGACGGACGCAAGCGTGAAGGAACGGGCGCCTCTCCGTGGATGGCCAAGGTGATGGCGCCCACAGTGTCCCCGTCGAACGCGACTCGGCCGGTGAGCATTTCGTAGGTGACCGCGGCGAGGGACCAGAGGTCGACCTTCGCGTCCACGGTGGCGCCCACGATCTGCTCGGGGCTCATGTAGTACGGCGTGCCGACAATCTGCCCGGTGGCGGTGGCGCGGCTCGCCTTGGACTCGGTCTTCGCGATGCCGAAATCCAGGATTTTCACGAACATTTCGCCGTCCTGCGAGTCGCACAGGAAGATGTTCTCGGGCTTGATGTCGCGGTGAACCACGCCGACTTGGTGAGCGCGAGAGAGGGCCTTCGCCACCTGCGAGACGACCTCTGCAGCCTGGTCGAGCGGGAGCGGTCCTTTCAGCACCAGCTTGGAGAGGTCTCGGCCTTCCAGGAACTCCATCACGATGAACGGGAGCCCCTCGGGAGTCACGCCGTGGTCGAACACCTGCACCACGTGCGGGCTCTTGACTGCCGCCGACGACGAGGCCTCGCGCTTGAACCGCGCGAGGGCTTCTTCGTGGGCGGTGAGCTCCTTCGAGAGGAACTTCACCACCACCCGGCAGCCGAGCCCGGCGTGGTCGGCGAGCCAAACGTCGCCCATACCGCCCTTGCCGAGCATCGACACGAGCTCCACCGCCGGAGTCACTTTGAAGCCAGAGACCAAGGTCACCCTCGCATCGTAGTCGAAAAGCCGCCCGAGGTGCTGCCCGAGAAGGCTAGACCGAGCACGAATCGAGCCACGAACGAGGATGACGATTTCTTCGGACGAGCGCACCTACAGGCGAACAAGACGCCCTGCCCGCCCTGGCTCGTCGGGCTATAGGGTGGACGCATGACCGTCCAGTGGACGTGCAAGACGTTCGACCAGCTGTCCCCCCACGAGCTCTACGCCGCGCTACGCCTGCGGAACGAGGTCTTCGTGGTGGAGCAGGCCTGCATCTTCCAAGACGCCGACGACAAAGACGCGGCGAGCCTCCACCTCGCGGGCACCCTCGACGGCTCGCTGGCCGCGTACGCGCGCCTCGTTCCCGCCGGGGTCTCGTACGACGAGGTCTCGATAGGCCGGGTGGTCGTCGCCAAGTCCGCCCGTAAGCTCGGCCTCGGCCGTGCCCTCATGGAGCGCGCCCTCCACGAAATCTGCGCGCGGCACGGGAGCGTGCCGGTGAGGCTCGGCGCACAGCTCTATCTGCAGCGATTCTACGAGAGTCTCGGCTTCTCCCGCGTGAGCGACGTCTACGACGAAGACGGCATCGACCACGTGCTCATGTGGAAGCCTGGTCCGTAGCGAATCGAGCCTTCGCGAGCTTTTTTCCCTTCAGAATCGCGTCCGAGCTCCGCCAATCGCCCGGATCGGACGCGGGGACCATCGGCACCACGTACTCGGCCTTGCGCACCGCCTCGAAGCTGGTGGCCCCGAAGCTCACCACCGGCACGTGAGCGAACGAGGTGGTCGCGTAGAACATGCGGTAGTGGAAGAAATTTTTCTGCACCACGACGTCGGCGTCACGGGCGGAGAGCCCCAGCACCGACCAGAAGCTCGGGTGGATGGGCAGCGGCGCGCGCTCGGTCACCACGAGGTGCAGGCGTCCTTCCCCGTTTCCGAGTGACACGTCGAGGCGGAGCGCGAGGCCCGAGTCGGTCTTGGCGGAGGCGGCCACGGTCACCTCGAGAGGCACCTCGGGCATGCCGTAGCCGGGCGTGCCTCGCAACACCACGCGGCGCACGTCACCGACGGGCGCATCGCGGAGCTCGGCCACCAGAGCAGGATCGTGCACCGGAACGAAGGCCACCAAGGACGAGCCGGACGCGACGAGCTCTTTCACGATGCACGTATTTCCGCCCGGTGCACCTGCGCCCACGATGTCGTCGCAGTCGACCAGGGTGACCGGCCCGAGCCTGCGCCACGGGCTTTTTTCCGCCTCCCGGAGCGCATCTCGGACCGAGAACATCGGAGGCAGACTCTCGTTTCGCTCTTCCCAAACGCGATCGGCGAGCTTGTCCGCGAGGCGTTCGGCGAGCGCCGGATCGCCGTCGGTCGACACGTGCACCGCCCAACCGAGGTGCTCGGCCGAGGTGTACGGATGCACCATGAAGAGGCTCGCCGAGATCACGCGAGGATCCTTCTCGAGCTTGCGCAGGTAGCGGAACACCCCGCGCATCGGCGCGAGAAAATCGATGGTCTTGCCTCCGCCGAGCACGATGGGAAGCTTGCGCCACGCGTGCACGGGCCGGATTTCTCCGCGCAGCGCACGCACGAGGCGCATCCCCGCGCGAAAACCGGTGGGCGCGAGATCCCAGTGCGGGTTCGTGCGGTACGCGACCAACACGTCGACCGGATCCACCAGGCCCGACGAGAGGTTCGCGTGGAGATCGTAGCTCACCGCGATCTTCGCGGACGGGCCCATGACCGCTCGCACGCGCGCGAGCAGATCGGCTTCCGGAGCGCCCTCGAGCCCGTCCACCTGCATCGACCCGTGGAGTGCGAGGTAGATCCCGTCGAGCGGCAAG
The DNA here is from genome assembly GCA_965225775.1 of Polyangiaceae bacterium. Classification (GTDB taxonomy): domain Bacteria; phylum Myxococcota_A; class Polyangia; order Polyangiales; family Polyangiaceae; genus JAAFHV01. The sequence continues at coordinate 3,275,503 of OZ245328.1, forward strand.
GCCTCTTCGATGCGAGCGATCAATCCTCCCACGAGCGACTCGTAACAAGCGCGCGAGAGCGGCCCACCGGGGACGGCCAGCGACGATTGGAGCGGGACGGTCTCGACCTTGCCCGAAAGGCGCGCGGCCTGACGAAAGCCCGTGAGCTCCGCGTGGGGCATGAACGACTTGAGCTCCACGCCTCCGAGCCCCGAAGCGGCCTCGAGCGCGCGGCCTTCGAGATGGTGCAGCGCCTCGAAGGAGTCACGCTCGGTGAGCACCGGAGAGTGCGCGTTGGCTTCGTGGAAGAGACGACCGTAACCGATACGCAGCGGACGCTTGGAACCGAACATCGTAACCTCCGTCGAACACACGTTTCGCGCGAGCCCCGAGGACGCGCGCCCTATTTTTTCAGGCTTTCGAGACTTTTCGAGGCCCCCGCTTCGTCGGCGCGGAGTCCTTCGCGGACGAGGGCGAGCGTCTCCCGGGGCGCGCGCGCGCGGAAGACGTCGCCGCGCGGGCCTTCGACCGAGCGTCGCTCACGTCACCCGGCTTCGCGGGGTCGAGCTTGAGCGGCGCGAGCAGGTGCTTCCACACGAAGTCGTGCGCGGGGGCGAGCGCGAGCCCGGAGGTGACCCGCTGGATCATCAGGCCGTCGATCAGCGCGCGCACGGTGGAGACGAGCGCGTCGGGATCACAAGGCGCGACGTGCCCCTCACGAACGCCTGCGCGCACCCGGTCGGCCGCCGCACGTCGGAACGACTCGAACACCGCGTTCGCGCGCTCGAGTATTTCGGCCACGCGCGCGCCGCCGGTCGAGGCCACCGCTTGGGTCAAAAAGAAGATGCGTGCCTCCCTCCCCTCGTGGAAGCGATGCACCGCGCGCAGCTGCGCGTAGAGCCGGTCGATCGGGTGGGTGTGTTTCTCCACCTCGGCCACCACGAAGAGCGCCTGCTCGCCCAGGACGTCGACCAGCGCGGTCTCGACCAAGTGGCCGAAGGTCGGGAAGTGATAAAGCAGCGTGGGCCGCTTCACACCGAGCGCGTCGGCCAGCTCGGCCGCGGAGATGCCGAGCCCCTGTCGCGCCAGCACGTCCGCCCCGCGCCGCGCGAGGTCGAGTCGTTTGTCCGGTTCGGTCGGTCGGGCCATATTGACGAACTGTCAGATAATATTTCCTGACGGAATGTCAAGACGGGGACGTCCAGGAGACGTTGCAGGCGGAGCTCGCCGAGGCAAAAGAGGGGCATGAACACCGTGGTAGGCCGTTCGCCGCGCATCGAGGAACGAAGGCCTTGAGCACCACACGACTCGCGCTCTTCTGCCTGGTGGTCGGGCTCGCGTTCGTGGTCGAAGCGGCGGCCGGCTTCGGAGGCACGGTGGTGACCGTGTCGCTCGGGAGCGCGCTCGCCGACGTCGAGCAGGTGCTGGTGCGCTTTCTCCCCGCGAACCTCCTGCTTTCCGCCTACCTCGTGGTGAAGCATCGGCGCGCCGTCGATCGCGAGGTGCTCGTCAAACGCGTGCTGCCTTCGATGGGCCTCGGACTCGTGTGTGGCCTCGCGCTCGCACGGCTCACGAGCCCGCTCTTGCTCAAGGCCATTTTCGCGGCGTTCGTGCTGATTCTGTCGGTGTACGAGCTCGCCGCGTTCGTGCGACGCTCGCCCTCGTCCGAGCCCCTTCGTCCCACGGTCGCGCACGGGGCGCTCTTCTTCGCGGGCGTTCTTCACGGCCTCTTCGCGTGTGGTGGGCCGCTCGCCGTTTGGGTCGTCGGGCGTGAGCTCGCGGACAAGAACCGCTTCCGGGCCACGCTCTGTATGCTCTGGCTCGTGTCGAACGTGCTCGTCGTCGCGGGCTACGGCGCGAGCGGCACGCTCACGCGGGAGACGCTCTCCGGCTCGGCGCTCTTGCTCGTGCCGCTCGCCCTCGGGCTCTTCGTGGGCGAGAAGATCCACGCAAGACTCTCGCCCGCCCGCTTCCGGGTCGCGGTCTTCGCGCTGCTCTTCGTCGCCTCGGCCGTCTTGCTCGTTCGCACGCTCGCCTCGACGTGAGCGCGTCGTTTCGACCGGGGTCCGTTGACAAACCGTCAGCCCGTGTTACCTGACACTTCGTCAATGAACACCTCCACGCCTTCCCCTTCTCCCGCGCGCGTCGTGGTCGTCACCGGCGCGAACACCGGTATCGGCGCCGCCTGCGCGCTCGCCCTGGCTGCCCCCGGAACGCACCTCGTGCTCGCGTGCCGCTCACGCGAGAAGACCGAGCCGGTGCTCGAGTCCGCGCGCGCACGCGGCGCCGAGGCCACGTTCCAGCCACTGGATCTCGGCGATGCGAAGGCTGCCGCCGCCTCGGGCGAAGCGCTGGCCGAACGCCTTCCGCGGCTCGATCTCTTGGTGAACAACGCCGGTCTCGCCGGCCAACGTGGACTCTCTCGGCAAGGGTTCGAGCTCGCTTTCGCGACCAATCACCTCGGACACTTCGCCTTCACGAGCCCGCTCTTTTCCGTGCTCGCACGCTCTTCGGGCCCCACGCGCTCGCGCATCGTCAACGTCTCGAGCGGCAACCACTACCGTCCTCAAGCGCTCGATCTGACCGAGGCTCGAAAGCCCACACGGAGCCGCACCGGTCTTCACGAGTACGGCGTCTCCAAGCTGTGCAACGTGCTCTTCACGGCCGAGATTCGCCGCCGCTACCCCGAGATCGAAGCGGTCGCCGTGAACCCGGGTCGCATCGCCAGCGACATCTGGCGGAGCGTTCCGCAACCGTTCCGGAGCATCCTCCCCACGCTGCTCCGCATGGGAACGGTGGAGACCGGCGGCAATACCCTGGTCAACGCGGCACGCGCCCCACTCGACGAACGTACGCTCTACTTCCACAAGCTCGCCCCGAAAGAGCCGAGCCCACTCGCGCGTGATCCTCGGCTCGCCGAGACCCTCTGGACCTTCAGCGAGCGCGCACTCGCCGAGTGCTGATCTCGCCCTCGCGAGCGCGAAGATTCGCGCGCGTCGCTTCGAGCGCGTCGGTCGAAACGAAAACGGCGCACCTCGCGTGAACCGCGAAGCGCGCCGATGCGTTTCCGAGAGACGTTCGGTCAGATGCGGCGGAACACGCCCACCACCACGCCGAGCAGCATGGTCGGGCGGAAGTCCATCGCGCGCACCAGGATGGGCGCCATGGTCTTGTTGGCCGGCTGGAAGCGCACGTAGTCCTTCTCCGGGAAGTAGTACTTCACGGTGGCTTCGTCGCCGATGAGCGCGACCACGATGTCGCCGCGGCTCGCGGTCAGCTGCTTGCGCACGAAGATGTAGTCACCGCTGAGGATGCCGGCGTCGATCATGCTGTCGCCCGAGACGCGCAGACCGAAGACCTCGCGTCCGCCGCGGAGCAGGCCGCGGTCGACGCGCACGGTGTCGATCACGTTCTCTTCCGCGAGGATGGGCATGCCGGCGGCCACACGCCCGAGCACCTGGACCTCGACCATATCGTCGTCGTCGAGGGCGGGACGTGCTTCGTCGTTCGAGGCGTCGCCAGGGAGCGGGAGCGCAGGGCTCGCGCTCGCGCCGATGGGCCCCGTCGGACGGAGCGCGCGGCTCTTCATGTCTTCCCGCGTCAGGTAACCCTTTCGCTCGAGAGCACGGAGGTGGTCGTTGACGCCGTTGGTGGAGCGGATGCCCATCCGGGCCCCGATCTCACGGAGCGTGGGAGGATATCCGCGGTCCTGGATGGACTGCTTGATGTAGTCGAGCACCATCTGCTGCCGCGCGGTTAGCCCTTGCATGATGCAACGAACAGTACTGAACGCACGTTACCAGGTCAAGAATGCGACACCGTTTTGTCGCAACCACTTGAAATCGCAGCACTTTTTAAAGTGAGCACCGGACGCACGTCCACCCTCGTTTCTTGTGGAAAAGCGAGGGTGGTCAGGTACACGTGCACCCGGCATTTCCGGGCAGCGCTGGCGGGCCGATTGGCCCGTCGAACGGTCAGTGCTCGCTGTTGGCGGCGAGCCAGCGTTCGGCTTCGAGAGCGGCCATGCAGCCGCTTCCCGCGGCGGTGACGGCCTGGCGGTAGACGAAGTCTTGGACGTCGCCGGCGGCGAAGATGCCCGGGATGTTGGTCTGCGCGGTGCCCGGCTTGGTCTTCAGGTACCCGTTGTCGTGGAGCTCGAGGAAGTCCTTGAAGAGGTCGGTGTTCGGCGTGTGGCCGATGGCGACGAAGTAGCCGGTGATGTCGAGGGTGATCTTCTCTTTGGTCTTGTTGTTGAGAAGACGGATGCCGGTGACCTCGCCCTTGGAGACGTCGAGGATCTCGTCGACTTCGCTGTTGTAGTAGATCTTGATCTTGGGGTTCTTGAGCACGCGATCTTGCATCGCTTTGCTGGCGCGGAACTCTTCGCGGCGGTGGATCAGCGCGACGCTACGGCAGAGGCCGGAGAGGTACATGGCCTCTTCCATCGCGGTGTCGCCACCGCCGACCACGGCCACGTCTTGGTTGCGGAAGAAGGCGCCGTCGCACACCGCGCACGCCGAAACGCCGCGCCCCTTGAGGGCGTGCTCGCTCTCGATGCCGAGCCACTTGGCCTGCGCACCGGTGGCGATGATGATGGTCTCGGCCGTGTACTCGATGTTGTCGTCGCCGACCCAAACCTTGAAGGGGCGCTGCGAGAAGTCGACCTTGTTCACGTCTTCGGTCTGGATTTCGGCGCCCTGGTGGAGCGACTGATCACGGAAGGCCTTCATCAGGTCCGGGCCGGTGATCTTGGCCGGGAATCCCGGATAGTTCTCGACGTCGTTGGTGATCATGAGCTGGCCGCCCGGGATACCGCCGCGAACCATCCCCTCGAACATGAGAGGCTTCAGGTTGGCGCGCGAGGCGTAGATGGCAGCCGTGTGGCCGGCAGGGCCGGAGCCGATGATGATGACTTTCCGCGGTTCGGTCATGGCCCGAAACTCTACGCCCTTTTTCGGCGCGAGCGACCGGCTTTCGCCGGCTTTTCGCCGAGGTTCACGCGCGCACCCGACAGGCGATCGCCCTTCATCGGCGTAAGGCGAACGTTCCCTACAGCACCTTACGTTTCACGATCGACGTTCTGCTTCGGGTCTCTGGCGGCCGGTCCCGAGGTGCTCGCGAGAGGTGCAGGAAGATGGACCTCGACCTGGAAATCCCGGTACGTTGCCGCATCGTGACCTCCCCGACGGCCCTTCGCGAAGAGCAGCTCGCGCGTGTCCCGTTCTTCGACGGCCTCACGGGTGAAGCCCTCGCGCTCATCGCCGAGGTGACCCGCGAAGAAAGCCATGCGCTCGGCACGCGCATCTTCAAGTACGGCGATCCCGGAGACCGCCTGTACATCATCCTCGAAGGCAAAGTGCGCATCTCGCGCGACGTGGCCGGCATGGGAGAAGAGGCGCTCGCCGTACTCGGTCCGGGCGAGGTGTTCGGCGAAATGGCCCTGCTCGACGAGTCGACCCGCTCGGCGGACGCCCTGGCCCACGAGCGCTGCCGCCTGCTCGTCATCTCGAAGGACTCCTTCGACGACCTTCTCTTTTTGCACAAAGACCTCGCCTACGAGGTGCTCTGGAGCTCGGTTCGCATGCTCACGAGCCGCCTCCGCGAGACCAACGACAAGCTCACCTTCCTCTCCACGACGGGCAAGTTCTGACCTCGCCTACGGAAAGAAGCGTCACCATGAAATCGTTCGTCCATGCCGTGCTCGGCCTAGCCGTGGCCTCGTCTCTCGCTGCAGCCGCTTGCGGCTCCCCTCCCGACCCGAACGTGCCCGGAATCCCCTCCGCGTCCGCGGCTCCGTCGTCCGCTCCCGCGTTGCCTTCGGCTTCGCCTTCCGCCAAGCCTGCAGCGAGCACCGAGCCGGCCAAGCCCGCCGGCCCCATCGTCATGAAGCCGGTGGTCGCCACCGCCATGACCGCCGAGCTCCAGGCCATCGGCCTCGACCCGAAGAAGCTACCGCCCATCGAGAAGCTCGAGCCGGAGAAGCTCCGTAAGGTCATGAAGACCTTCACCAAGTCGCTCGGCGTGCAATGCAATGCTTGCCACAACGCCGACGACTTCAAGGCCTCCACGCCCAACAAGAAGGTCGCCGCGCGCATGTGGAACGAGTTCGCGCGCGGGCTCGCCATGGCCGACGGCAGCGCCGTCTACTGCGACTCGTGCCACCAGGGCCGAATGCACACCCTGGACAAGAGCGACAAGAAGGCTCTCTCGGGCTGGATGCAGGCCGAGATGGTCGACAAGGTGAAGCGCACCGACGGCAAAGAGCACGGCTGCGAGACGTGCCACGGCGATCCCTTCGAGGGCCCCTTCATCGACAAAATCTGGGCGAAGAAGTAGCCCGCGGCTCTCTCCGAGAGCACGACGAAGAGAGGGTCGCTCGGCTATCCGGGCGACCCTCGCTTCATTTGCAGCCCCGGTGCCTCGCGCTAGAGCGAGAGCTCAGAACTTGTACGACGCGCCCACGTTGAGCGCGTTGATCGTATTGGTGATGGTGCCGAGATTGACCGGCCAGTTGGTTCGGTACTTCTCTTGGCCACCCGCGCAAGTGGGGCCGGGCTGATTGCCCGATGCCGGATTGCAAGGGGTACCCGCCAAGGCGCTCACGCCCGGCGCATTGGGATCGGTGTTCGCTTGGTCGGCCACGAAGACGTGCGCGAAGCCCACCATGAGGTCGAGGGCGCCGGAGTCCGCGGCTTGGCCGGTGCGGATGCGGAAGGTCGCGCCGAGCGCGAGTCCGAAGCGTTCGGCCGCGGCGAAGTCGATGTTCTGGTAGCGCGAGGGCTGCGCGTTCGACTCGAAGAAGCCACCGCCGCGCAGGGCGAGACGATCGGGGAGCACGTTCACGTCGCCGCCGAGGCGAATGCCGACCACGTCGCGGTAGCCTCGCTTCTGGTCACCCGAGCTCGGAATGGAGCCGCCGGGAATGCCGGACACCGGGAGGATGCCGTTGCCGTTCACGTCGGTCGGGAAGCGCACCTCGATGCTGTCGATGGCGCTGTTGTTGGCCCAGGTGAGGTTCGCTTCGAGGTCGTAGAGGTCGTCGGCGATGGGGTCTCGGTGGCCTTTTTCCGGCCTTCCCGCGCGAGGCGAGTGGTAGCGCACGCCGAGCTTCGCCTCCATGGGGATGGGAAACTTCACCTTGGCGTTCTCGCCGTTGCCGCAAATGCTCGTGTCCGTGCCGGTGCCGCAGTCGGAGAAGATGGTGTCCCCGTAGCGGACGCGGCTGTCGTCGCCGCGAGCGTTGGCGGCGGTGTAGTAGTTGGCCGCGGTGCCCACGTCGCCGCTGGCGCGAATGGCGTCGCTGAATTTGTACCAAACGGCCACGTCGACCCGCGGGTGAGGCGAGTAGATCGCACCGAACGTGAAGCCGGGGACGAAGTAGTCCTTCAGCTGGATGTTCGCGCGCACGTCGTTGGTGGGGTTTTGGCCGTCGTTGTTGAGTGCGACGGTCGCGCTGGCCAGCTTGAGGTCGGCGATGCCCCATTGAAAGCTCGCGCCGAGACGCAGCCCGGGGATCACCTCCACGCCGAGACCGAGCGTGGGGAAAGCCAAAATGCCATGCCGACGCGCCAGCAAGTAGCGATTGGGCGCGGCTTGGCCGCCCACGAAGTCCGGCCAAGTGGAGTCACCGGCGGCGCTCGGGCCGAGCAACGCGAAACCGAGACCTACGCGGTCCGACAGGCGGAACGTGGCCGCCAATTGCGGGTTCGGATTGGGCTCGATGTCGTTGCAGACCCGGGGGAACTTGCCGTCGGCGCCGACCAGCGGATCGGTCGAGGTGTCCGAGGCGGCGCGCACGCGCGTGAAGCACGTGTGATGCACGTTGAAGTTCGATTGCAGCGTGACGCGCGTGTCTTGTCCGGCGAGGCCCGCCGGATTGAAGAACGTGGCGAGCGGATCGCTGGCGCGCGCCACCCAGGCGCCTCCACGACCGAGCTGCTCGGAGCCGTTGTCGGGGAACTCGAGGACACTCGACGCCCGAGCTGTGCCGCCGACGAACAGCAGCGAGAGACCGGTCAATGCGGCGAGGCGAGCGCGCGCGTTCGGTCGAATGTTCGGTATGGACGTGGGACGACCGAGCATCGGCGAGCGCTCCTTGGGCAAGCGCCCGTCCGGGACGACCCCGAACGGGCGCGGATGCGAACTATTCACGAACCGGCGTCGCCTTGAGAGACGCCTTTCCCTCTTTCACGTACACGGAGAACTTCACGCGCTTCACGCCATGGCGGCTCATGAGGGCGTCGCGGTTCTTCTTGAGCGTGACCTGGAACTTCTCGAACGTGAGGCCGTCGATGGACTCGTTGCACTGCTTCTTCGTGCGCACGTAGTCGTCGTAGACCGCGAGCCAATCGGAGCCTTCGTCGCCGCCACCGCCACCGGCCGGCGCGATGGATGCGGCTTCCGGATCCGCAGGCTTGGCGATCATGGTGCGTTCGTCTTCGGGGCCGTCGTCCTCCATGGCAGGAATCGACCCGGAGATCGCCCCGAACGAGGGCACGCTGCTCGAAGGCGAAAGCGCGGGCGACGAGGAAGAGACCGGCGCGGGCGCGAGCGGAGCCGGCGGCGCGAGCGGAGCCGGCGGAGCCGCCCCGATGGGCTTGGGCGGCGCGGCGATGGGCTTGGGCGGGGCGAGCGGAGCCGGCGCCGAGGGGGGCGGCGCGAGCGGAGCCGGCGCCGAGAGCGGTGCGGGCGGCGCGAGAGGGCCGGGCGCCGACGCGGACGCAGGCGGGACGAAGGGCTTCGGCGGGCCTCCGGCGCTGGGCGGGACGACCGGCGCTTGTTGACCGGGCGCGAAGGTAGGGCCTGACAGCGGGAAGCTGAACGCGCTCATGTTGGGCTGCGCGGGGACTGGACCGAGGATGGACTCGAGATCGGCAGGCTTTCGCGCCGCTCCCCCGCCCTTCTCGATGACGCGCTCGATGCCGGCGTTGATGTCCTGCGCGAAGGCGCGGTACTCGCCGCCGAAACGGGGAAGCTGCAGGTAATCGATCTCGCCCTTCTTCAGCTTGGCCGCTTGAGCGCGGACCTCGCGGAGCGGGCGGGAGTGCTCGACGAACGAGAGCAAGATGCCCACGCCCGCGCCCACCACGACGGAGAGCACGACCAGCCAGGTCTTGACCGAGGCCTTGTCCTTGTCGTCCGCGCCCGAGATGAAGGCCATCGGACCGGCGATCGACGTGCGCGTGCGCATGACCGCCACCGACACACCGAGCTCCCACGCTTCACCGGGAAGGCGCGCCGAGACCAGGCTGCTTTTGTCGCCGCCGATGGGGCGCACGTCCGAGAAGACCTTGTTCGCTTCGATCTTCAGATCGTCCGCGGTGAGCTGGTCGAAGAGGGTCTCCTGGAACCCTTCCTGCGAAGCCGACGCCACCTTGGTGCCCTGCACGAAAAACGCGAGGTTCGTGCGGGTGCGCGCCGAGAGGTCTTTCGCGAAGCTCGAGTCGACCCAGCGAATGCCGACCACGGCGCCGAGCGGGGGCTGGCCGAGCTCGTCTTCCACGGGACGCGCGACCACACGCGCGAGCTTGCCCCCGAGCACCCAGGAGTCGTCTCGCAGGTAGCCGTGGAGCGCGTCGAACACTGCCGCGTAACCGCCGAGCTCGAACTCGGGGAACGCATTGACCGAGTCGTAGCCGACCTGCGCCACCAGACGACCGTCGCGGTCGACCAGGAAGAGCACGTCGTTTTTGTACTCGGGCTTGAGCTTGGTCTCGTTGAACGACTGGAGGGCTTTTTTGCCTTCGTCCTTGGCCGAGGGCGGAATGTCTTTGCCGTTGGCAGCCTTGAGGCTCTTGACGACGTTGCCGTCGGCGCTGGCGAGAATCAGCGTGTCGAGGCGGCGGCGCGCGTCGATCTGGAGCGCCCAATTGACCACTTGGCCGTCGCCGAGAAGCGCCTCTTCGGTGCCTTTGGCATTGGAGCGGTTGTACTGCCCGACCGCGAGCGACACGATGTAGATGGCCGCGCCGACGAGAAGGGAGAGAATGAGCACCCACACACGGGACAGAATCATCATGGCGGTTCAGTCCCCTCCTTCGGCGAGGTTCAGGGGATCTTTGATCTCGAAGGTGCCGCGGTCTTTGGCCACCACGCTGGTCGACTTGCCGACGCGTTTGCCCTGGAAATAAGGCTTCAAAACGTAGTCACCGGCGGGCAGCGTGAGGGCGAAGGCGCCATCGCGGCCCGGGTAGGTGATCTGCAAAACTTGAGGGTCCACCACCACCCACGTACGCACGCTCGGGTAGAGCTCGTCGCGCAGCTCGTAGCGGCCGTTGCCGTCCGGCGCGGTCCACTCGCGGGTGCCGTTCGGTTGGATGACCTCCGCATTGAAGGCCTTGTTTCCGACGATGTAGGCCTTGTGCGGGAACGGATCGACGTTCTTCAAAACGATCTTGGTCTTGGGCGAGATGACCAGCGTGGTCGGCACGATGCGACCGCCGGAAATCTTCATCAAAACGGGCTCTTGCGGCCCTGCTGTCTGGGCCGACGTGGCCGCGATGCACACGTCTCGCGGAATGTTCGCGGAGAGCGTTCGCACGCGAGGATCGACCGCCGGAGAGGGCTCGCGCCAGGTCCAGCGGTGCGAGTCGGGCTTGGCGGCCTCGGCGTACACCTCCGGGAGGAGCTTCTCCTGGCCGATGACTCGACCGCGGATGTTGGGGTTAACGGCTTGCCCAATCCCGGAGAACGCGAGGGCGGCTCCGAGAACGGCGAAAAGGAGGACAGTTTTCCGTTGGCGCATGGATTCGAGGTGGGGAAGCTCGCCGTTCCGAGACCGGCCACCGTTCGAGCAGGCTAACCCGAACGAGGATGCACGTGTGCGAAAACACGCCCGACGCAGTTCGTCGAAGGTAGGGAAAACACGCCTCAATCGGCGCCTCGGGCTGAGGCGCCACACGCCCCATTTCGAGGCCCGACCGCCGACCTCCGGCGACGGAGTGAAATCCGGGCTAAACTCGAGGCGTGCCGCCGCTCGACGAGCCCAAAGGTCGGGACGCCAGCGCCGACCCGTCCCTCAGCCCCGAGACCGAAGCCCCCGAAGCCGAGGCCACGGAGCCCCCGCTATCCGAGCGCGCCTCTCGCGTGCCCGAGCGAATCGTTCGGCTCGAGGCCTGCGGTGAAGGCGTCGCGCCGCTCGTCTTCAAGCAGGGTGCTCACCCGCCGTTCGGCATCCGCTGGTACGGAATCACCTCGCTCTTCGGGCATCTTCGAGGCTTCGTCTCGCGCTTCATCGCGAGCGAGAGCGTCGACTCGCGCGACTGGATGCGCCCCGAGTCTCCCCAGGCACTGCTGCGCGCGGTGAGCCACGAGCTCGCGAGGCCGGGATTGCCCGTACCGGACGCTACCTCTCTCGTCGAAGCGCTCGGTCGGCCGCTCTGGGTCGACTTCGCCGCCGACACCGGAGACGACCGCGACGTGAGCCGCGCCGTAGGCCAGATGCTCTCGGCCGACTACTTCATGCCGAGCGGTGAGAGCGAGCGACTCTTGCCCCGCGGCGAGCTCTTGCTCATGGGAGGCGACGTCGCCTACCCGGTCGCCACCGCTCACGAGATCTACCGACGGCTCGTCCTCCCTTGGAACGAAGCCTTCCGTGAAGCCAAGGACCGCGGGACACCGCGCGTGCTGCTCGGCGTGCCGGGCAACCACGACTGGTACGACGGCCTCGACGGCTTCGGGCGCCTCTTCCGAAGGCGCATGGCCGAGCGTTTCATCGCCGACGACCGCGAGCGAAGCACACGCATCGAACGGCGGCTCGCGCGACGAAAGGGTAGGAAAGTAGGGCTCTTCGCGCGTCAGCTGCACCTCGACGAGGTGAGTGGCTTGCTCGAGCTCGTGGTGGCCGTACTCCGGAGCTTCCGCAACGTTTTCACCGGACGGACCGCGAAGAAGCGACGGCGCCTCGTCTTGCGCGGCTACGTTCCGCTCCAAGAAGCGAGCTACTTCGCCCTGCCCCTCGCTCCAGGGCTCGACCTCTTCGGGGTCGATCGCCAGCTCGGCCAGCTAGATTTTCGGCAGCGTGCGTACTTCAAGCGCCGACGCAAAGAGCACCCCGACCATGCCGTGTTCTTCCTCTCCGCCGATCCGGCCCTCGCGTACGGAGAGCGAAACGATCCGGGTGCACGGGCCCTCGCCGCCTCGCGCCTGTCCCTGGAGAAGGATCGTCTATTTTTCATATCGGGAGACTTCCACCACTACGAACGACGAACGGTGGGGCGCTCGCTCCACGTGATCGCCGGGGGCGGCGGCGCGTTCTTGCATGGCACACGCATCAACGCGCCCCCGATGGGTCCTCCCGACGTCGCCTACCCCGACGCGAAGACCAGCCGTGAGCTCGCTCTCGGCGCTCCGTGGAAGCTCATGGCCGGTCGCGCGGGCTTGCTGGTGCACGTGACCTCCGCCGTGATCGCCGCGCTCGTCCTCGCGGCGGCGCGCCACGGTGAAACCTCGCTCTACGTCACTTCGGCCGCGCTCGCCGTGCTGCTCGTGGTGGGACTCTATTTCGTGGCCCACCAGGGCACCGCGAAGAAGGGAATTTTCGCCCTGGCGGTGCCGTTCGGGGTCGGGCTCGGCCTCCTGCCGCTCGGCGTGCGCTCGGTGCTCCCTCGCGTGGTCGAAGGCCACCTCACGGGCGACGGAGCGGTCATCGCCGCCACCGCGGTGCTGGGCGCGTTTCTCTTCGGGCTCTACCTGACCGTGCTCGCCGTGCTCGGGCTCGAGCACCAGCAAGCGTTCACGGTGCTCGGCCACCCGGGCTTCAAGCACTTCGTCCGCTTGTGCATCCACCCGGACGGAACGATCGAAGGATTCGTGGTGGGCAAAGACGACATGCTGGTCGAAGGCTCCCCCAAGCTGGTCGACTCGTTCGTATGGAATCCGAACGCCGCCGGGGCCGCGAAGAAGACCTGAGCAAGCACCAGGACGAATCCCGGAGGAACGCTCAGCCGTCGACGCGCGGGAACGTGAGCACGAAGCGCGTTCCACCGCCGGGACGAGAGAAGACTTCGACCTCGGCGCCGTGGTTGTCGAGGATGTTCTTCACGATCGAAAGCCCGAGGCCCGTGCCTTTGCCCTCGCCCTTGGTGGTGAAAAAGGGCGTAAAAACATGCGGCAAATGCTCGGTCGCGATGCCCGCGCCGTTGTCCTCTACGACGACGATCACGCGACCCATCCCCGAGAGCCCGAGGCTCGGCTCGGCGGGCGGCCCTTCGACCCGCGTGGCGACGCGGAGCAAACCGTCGCTCTCGGGCATGGCGTGGCAGGCGTTGGTCACCAGGTTCACGAAAACCTGCGCGAGCTGCTCGGGCATGCCCCGCACGAACGTGGTCTCGCCCACGAACGAGCGGTCCACCCGAGCGTGGGACTCGTCGAGCACGTGTTCGCAAAAGGCGAGGGCTTGATCCACCACCGCGTGCAGCGACACCGGCACGTGGGTCTCGCGCGAGGGCCTCGCGTACGTGATGAGGTCCCGCGTGAAGCGCAGCATGCGCCCGGCGCTCTCCCCGATGCGACGAAGCCGCTCCGTGTCCTGCGGATCGCCCTGGACCTGGATCTGCTTCTTGAGGAGCAAGTCGGTGTACGCGACGATCGAGGTGAGCGGGTTGTTGAGCTCGTGCACGATGCCGGCCGCGAGCTGTCCGAGGGAAGCGAGCTTCTCGGCCTGGACCATGTGCGAGTTGAGAGCGCGGAGCTCTTGGGCGGCGCTCCTCGCGCGGGTCTGCGAGCGCGCCACGGCCATGCCACGCTCGAGTCCGAGCGCGGCGCGACGGAGCAGGTCGTGCTCGGGAGAGCCGTCTTGCGCGGCCGCATCTTCGTGCACGCCGAGGTGGAGCGTGGTGTCGGTGGCGCCCACCGGAACCATCAGCTCGGCGTCGAAACCGGGAAAAAGACGCGTCGGTGACGTTCCGACGGCGCGCCCCTCCTCGCCCGCGGGCACGTATCGAACGAGCTCCGGAGCCTGTCCTCGTGGCGCGTAGCACACCCCCACTCCCCGGTAAGGGAAGATCTCGGCGAGCACCCGGACGATCGCCTCGACCACGGCGCGCTCGCCATCCGCGACGGGCATCTCGCAGGTGGCCACGAAGAGCTTGTCGAGCCAACGCGTGGGCACCTCCACGGTGCGTAAATGCAGCCCCGAGGCCTTCTCGTCCGGCCCGTGAAAGCGGGTCTGCAGGGGTTCGCGCACGCGGAGCTCGGCCGACTCGGGCGCCATCGAGCCGGGTGGCACGGTGGGCGTGACCGCAAGCTCTTCCGGTGTGGGCGGCGACGGGCGACGAATGCTCATCCGGCACTCCCGCGTGAGTCCCCTTCGCTCGAACGATCGAGGTCGAGGATGTTCTGCTTGCCGACGTAGTTCTTGGTCTCGTACCGCGTGATTTTGCCGATTTTCCGAACGATTTCGGCCATGCGCTCGGCCTCTACCGCGATGACCTCGGCCGCGCTCGCCCCCGGCGTTCCGTTGTCGAGCACGCGCTTCAGGAGAAGGGCGTAGTTGAGCACGCTCGTGAGCGGCTGGTTCAGCTCGTGAGCGGCGGCACCGGCGAGCTCGGCCACGATGGCCTGGCGCTCCTGCGCGAGGATCTGCTCGTGCGCCTTCTGGAGGCGCGCCTCCATCTGCATCTTCTCGCGGAGGTCGGTGAAGATGCCCACGCTCCCTACCGGCGTATCGCCCTCGTAGATGAGCGCGCCCGAGAAGAGCACCGGGATGACCGCGCCCATGCCGTCGACGATTTCGGTGCGCACGCCCTGAACACGACCGCCGCCGGCGCGAATCATCTTCATGATGCGCGTGGCTCCGCCCTTCGGGTAGAGCGTCTGCACCCGGCCACCGACCACCTCGGCTGCGCCGCGCGCGTAGATGCGCTCGGCCGCACGGTTGAACAAGATGACTTTTCCGCGCAGGTCCGCCGTGATGATGGCGTCGACCGACGAGTCGATGACGCGCTGGAGGAAGTCCTTGGTCTTCACGAGCTCGGCCTCGACCGCGCGCTCTTGGGTCACGTCACGGAAGGAGCAAAGCACGATGCCGTCCTCGCGGAGCACCGAGCTGAAGTTCACGTTCAGAATCGCCCCGCGGCCGTCTTTACGGCGGATCGAGACGTCCATGCCCTTCGGGTAGATACCGCGCGCGAAGCTCGAGCCGAGCGTCTCGGCGACCGCTTTTTCCTCGAAGAAGTCTTGGAGGCGTCGGTCGCGAAGATCGTCTTCGTCGTAGCCCGTGATGTCCCGCGCGCGAGGGTTCGAGAAGTGGAGATGCCCCTCGGAGTCGATGACCACGATGCCGTCGCCCGAGCTCTCGAAGAAGTCGGCGTAGCGCTGGAGCGATCGCATGCGACGCTCGGCCTCGAAGCGCGCGACCGTGACCTGCTGGGTCTGATCGCGAAGGGTTTGGAGCACGCGCGCGTTGCGCAGCGCGATGGCCATCGCGCTCGAGACCGTGCGGCACATGGCGAGCTCGCGTTCGCCGAAGGCGTCGCGCTGGCGCGAGCGCAGCGACAAGACGCCCATGGCCCGCCCCTCGTAGAGGATGGGCATGATGGCGAGCGAGCTGAACGCCAGCGTGTGCCCCTCGGAGCGGAAGATCTCGAGCACCGGGTGGGTGGACGAGTCGGCGATGACCAGGGTCGACCCGGAGTGCAAGACCTCCTGGATTTCGGGGTATTTCGCGAGGTCGATGGGCAGGTCACGCAGCTGTTCGTCGTCGGAGGCGGCGACCACGTAGCCGACGTTTCCTTCGCGCACGAGCACGATGGAGACGCGGTCCACCTTGGCGACCTCGGCGATGCGCTGCACCACCGTGAACAGGATGCCGCGAAAATCGAGGTTGGAGGCGAGCGCTTGGGTGAGCTCGGTGACGACCAGCGCGTCCTTTTCGCGGCGCGCGAGCTCGTCCTTGGCGCCGCGCAAACGAAGCTGGCCACGTACGCGAGAGACGAGCTCGACCGGCTTGAACGGCTTGCGGAGGAAGTCGTCCGCGCCCGCCTCGAACGCGCGCGCGATTTCGTCGTCGGCGTCGAGCGCGGTGAGCACCACGACCGGAATTTCTTTGGTCTCCGGACGCGCCCGGAGAATGCGCAGGATCTGGTAGCCGTCGGGGGGCGGCATCACGAGGTCGAGCAGCACGACCTGGGGCCGCACCTTGTCGATCTCTTTCAAGGCTTCGGAGCCCGAAGCCACGGCTACCGCCGCGAGCCCCGCAGACGCGAGCGCCTGCATCAGCACGTGGCGACTCACGTTATCGTCGTCGACCACCAGTACGGGCCCGTCGGGCATCGGAGAAAGGATAGCGCCTTTTCGGTCCCGCGCAGAAAAACGTCACGTCGTATGCGTGCCGTCTCGGTGACGTGCGCGCGTGACGGCCCGGGCGTTCAGTCCTCGCCGTCGTCGTCGAAGAGCGCCGGTTGGACGCCGAGCTCGCCGCGCAGAGTGGCTTGTCCGGCGGGACGCTTCTTCCCGAAGTGCTCGTAGGCGCGCTTGGTGGCCACGCGGCCGCGCGGCGTGCGCCCGATGTAGCCCTGCTGGAGCAGGTAAGGCTCGTAGACGTCTTCGATGGTGTCGCGCGGCTCGCCCAGCGCAGCGGCGAGGGTCTCCACGCCCACCGGGCCTCCGTCGTAGTCCTCCAAGATGACCTTGAGCAGGCGTCGGTCCATCTCGTCGAAGCCGGCGCGGTCCACGTCGAGACGTTCGCACGCGGTGGCCACTGTGCGCTCGTCTACCACCCCGGTCCCGAGGACCTCTGCGAAGTCGCGGACTCGGCGGAGCAAACGATTGGCGATGCGCGGCGTGCCGCGTGAGCGCAGCGCGATCTCGTGGGCGGCACCGGGTGACAACGGCACCGAGAGCAGATCGGCGCTCCGAGCCACGATGCGAGCCAGGTCTTCCGGCGGGTAGAAATCGAGACGAACGGCATGTCCGAAGCGCGAGAGCAGCGGCCCGGTGAGCAGCCCCGTGCGCGTGGTGGCACCGACCAACGTGAACGGACTCACGGGAATCTGAATGGACGACGAGAAAGCGCCTTCGCCGGTCACCACGTCGATCTGGAAGTCTTCGAGCGCCGGGTAGAGGCTCTCTTCGACGATGGGATTCAGGCGATGAATCTCGTCGATGAAGAGGATGTCGTTGGGGCCGAGCTTGGTGAGCAGGCCTGCGAGCGCGCCCTTGTGCTCCACCACCGGGCCGTTCGTCATGTGCAGCGCGACGCCCATCTCGGAGGCGAGGATCTGCGCCAGCGTGGTCTTGCCGAGGCCCGGAGGACCCGACAAAAGAAGGTGATCGAGGGGCTCGCCGCGGCGCTTGGCGGCCTCGACGAAGACGCGCAAGTTCTCCTTGTGCTTCTCCTGGCCGATGTAGTCCGAAAAGCTCTTCGGACGGAGGGCGCGGTCGTAACGGACGTCGTCGCCTTGGAGGCCTCCGTCGAGCGGGCGCACCTCGCCGTCACGGTCGCGTTCCCGTCCGGCTTCGCCCTTGGCCGTTCGCTTCGCCTTCGCCATCGCCATCCGTGAACCCTAAAACAGCGGCGCGGAATATCGAACAGCATTGTGGGGCGCACGTACGCGAAACGCGATGCGCCCCCTCGAACGACGCCACGCCTAGTGCGAAGTGCGCCTGCGCGAAGCCCACGCCGGGTGCTAAGGACTCGCTTCCGATCTCGACCGACCATGCAGCCACTCGCCGAAAACCCCTGTCCGCCGAAGACCCGAAAAGACCTCGAGTGGGACCGCTTGCTCGCCGCGCTCGCCGCCCGCTGCACGGGACCGAGGGGACGCGCGCTCGCCCTCTCCCTTCCCTTCGCGACCACGCGGGAAGAGTCGCGCACGCGCCTCGGCGAAGCCGAAGAGGCGTCGCGGTTGCATCGAGACGGCGCGCCGCTGCCCGTGGTCGAGCTCGCCGACGTGGGCGACGCACTCGACCGCGTGAGAGCGCTCGGGGTTCTGTCTCCGCAAGAGCTGCGCGCGCTCGGCAAAGCGTTGGACAGCGCGCGCGCGCTGCGTCGCTTCTTGTCGACGCGCAAACAAGCCTCGCCTCGGTTGCACGCGGCGCTCACCACCGACTCCACCCTCGACGGGCTCGCCGACGACCTCGCCGGCTCCTTCGACCCCGACGGCACGCTCTCGGATCGTGCGAGCCCTCGCCTCGCGGAGCTCCGCAAGGAGCGCGAGGCCTCGCGGGCGCGCATGCTCTCGCGACTCGAAGAGCTCATGAAGCGCTACGAGGGAATCCTCCAAGACGACTTCGTCACCGAGCGCGAGGGGCGCTGGGTGGTGCCGGTGCGCTCGGACGCGCACGAGCGTTTCCCAGGCATCGTGCACGGGACGAGCGGCAGCGGGGCCACGCTCTTCGTCGAGCCCCGCGCGGTGATTCCCATGGGAAATCGCCTCAAGGTGCTCGAGGCCGAGGTCGCGCGCGAGGAAATTGCAGTCTACACACGACTCTCCGGGCTCGTGTACGAGAAGGTGGCGAGCGTCGGAGCGGCGCTGGACGCCTTGGCGCGCGCGGACGTGCTCGCGGCCACCGCGCGCCTCGCCGAAGAGCTCGGCCTCACCTTCCCCGAAGTGCTCGACGAGCCGCGCCTCGTGCTCGTCGACGCGCGCCATCCCCTGCTCGCGCTGGACGGCGCGGAGGTCGTCCCGAGCGACGTCGAGCTCGCGGCCAGCCGGGCCATGGTCATCTCCGGTCCCAACGCGGGTGGCAAGACCGTGGTGCTGAAGACCATGGGACTCGCGGCGCTCATGGTGCGCGCGGGCCTGCCGGTGCCCGCGGCCGAGGGCAGTCGCGTCGGGCTCTTCGACCGCGTGCTCACCGACGTGGGCGACGACCAGAGCCTCCACAAGAACCTCTCCACGTTCTCCGCGCACGTGAAGAACCTGGCTTCGGTGCTCGTGGACACCCACCACGGCGTGCTCGTGCTCCTCGACGAAGTGGCCACCGGGACCGACCCACGCGAAGGCGAAGCGCTGGCGGCGGGCGTGCTCGACTCGCTCACCGCGCGTGGCGGCGCCGTCGCCACCACCACCCACTACGAAGGCCTGAAGGCGCTCGCGCTGGCGGACGGACGCTTCGAAAACGCCAGCGTGGGCTTCGACTACGGCACCATGACGCCCACCTTCCGCTTGGCGAGAGGCGTTCCCGGTCGCTCGAGCGCACTCGCCGTCGCGCGCAGGTTCGGCATCCCGAGCACGGTGATCGAGCGTGCCGAGAAGTTTCTCACCCGAGACGACCGCGCCTTCGAGGAGACCGTCAAGAAGCTCGACGACGAGCGCGCCGCCCTCGAGCTGGCCAAAGAAGAAGCCGTCCGAAAGAGCGCCGAGCTCGAGGCCACGCGACGCGAGCTCGTGCAAGAAATCGAGCGCGCCAAGACCCGCGAGCACAAGGAGCTCACGCGCGAGGCCGAGGCCATGCGCAAGGGACTCGAGCGCGCGCGCGAGGGCCTCCGCCAAGCCCAAGCCACCCTTCGCCAAAAGAAGATCGAGCCGGGCGAGCTGCGCGAGGCTCATCGTTCGCTCGAGCGAGCGTCGGCCGAGCTGTCTCTCGGGGGCTCTCTCGAGCCGCTGCTCTCGGGCGCTTCACGACCGGGCGCACAAGCGATGGAAGCCCGTGAGCCACTCGCACGCGAAGCGCTCAAAAAAGGCGCTCGCGTATGGGTCTCGCGCTTCCGCGCCGAGGCCGAGATCGTCGAAGTCGGGGTGGATGGTCAGGTCCGAGTCGCCGCGGGCATCCTGAAGGCACAAGTTCCGACGAGCGAGCTTTTCTCCCCCGACGTGCGCCCTCAAGAGGTCGCGAAGGGAAAAGGAAAGGGCCTCGCCGAAGGTCCCGTCGCGGTCATTCAAACGCGCGACAACACCTGCGACCTGCGAGGACTACGCACGGACGACGCCATCGCCATGGCGACCACCTTCCTCGACCGGGCCCTCAACGACGGCCTCCGCGTGTGCTTCTTGGTGCACGGACACGGCACCGGCGCCGTGCGCGACGCGCTCCGCAAAGAGCTCAAACAGAGCCCGTACGTCTCCCAGTTCAGGCCGGGTGGTCAGCACGAAGGCGGCGACGGCGCGACGGTGGTCCACCTCGCGTAGTCGCCCGGAGTCTGTCACGAAGCTACTCGCGTGGAACCTTCACGCGGCCCGCGATAACGTCGCGTCGAAGCGCCTCCACGCGTGAGACGACCTCGACGGGGAGACGCGAGGCGTGTGGTCCTTCGTGCACCCAATCGACGCCGCCCTCGGCCAGACCGAACACGCGCATGCCACCGCGGAGCTCGTGCGCACGGGCCTCGCGCACCACGTCGAAGACGGCCACGTCCGCGCGCTTCACCATGCTGGTGACGACCACGTCGGGCATGTCGTCGTGCTGGTCCGAGTCGACCCCGATGGCCATCGCTTTCCCTTCGCGGGCCGCCTCGAAGACGCCGTGACCGCTCGCGCCGGACGCGTGGTAGACGACGTCCGCGCCGGCGGCCACGTGACTGCCGGTGAGCATCTTGGCCTTGGCCGGATCGTGGTACGCCTCGGGCGTCGTTCCGACGTAGCCGGAGTGAACGATGCAGGATGCACACGTCGCCGCGACCCCTGCTTGATAGCCGGCCTCGAATTTTCGGATGAGCGGCCCGGTCATGCCGCCCGCGAACGCCACGTGTTTGCTCTTGGTCAAGAGGCCGGCCGCGGCCCCGACCAAGAACGAGCCCTCTTCTTCGCGGAACGCGATGGCCGCCACGTTGGGCGGGATCTCTCCGCGAGGCGCGTAGTCGATGCATGCGAAATGCACGTTCGGATACGCCGCGGCCACGGTGTCGACGTCGCTCGAGAAGATGAACCCGACCCCGATGACCACGTCGTAGCCTCGTGAAGCGAAGAGGCGTAGTGCGGCCTCGCGGTCCTCGGCGCCCGAGGGCTCGAGGTAGCTCACGTCCGCACCGAGCTCGCGTTCGGCGCGCGAGAGGCCTTCGTAGGCGGCGTCGTTGAAGCTCTTGTCGCCTCGGCCGCCCACGTCGAACACGAGGCCCACGCGGACCGCGCCGGGCTCGACGCGCTTCTCGGCTCGAGCGGGCGAGCGCGCCGGTAGGAACGTCACGCCGACCGCCACCGCGGCCAGAGCCCCGAGAGTGACGAAGGCGCGTTTCACGCGTTTTTTCCAGTGTCGGCCGAGTCGGTCGAGTCGACCGAGTCGGGGCCGTCGGTACCTTCGGACGGAAGCGTGACCTTGCCGTACTCGGCCGACGCTCGGTACGCGCTCCGCGCGAGCTCGAGTCCGCGACCGTCGCCCTTGGAGTCGACCTCGACGAAGATCTTCCGCATGTGAGGCATGTCCGCGCGAATCACCCGCTCGATCTCGTTGGTCACCTCTTCGGCCTCTTCGACCGTGGAGCCGGGACGGAACGCGAGCTTCATGGAGAGAATGACCACGTCGGGTCCGACGTGCATCGTGAGCAGCTGGGTCACGCGTTCGACGCCGGGCACACGCTCGGTCAGAAAGAGCACCTTGCCTTGCTCTTCGGGGCTCGCGCTCGCACCGATCAAGAGCGCGTGGATCAAGCTGCCGAGGGCCACGGCGACCACGCACAAGAGCACGCCGATCACGATGCTGCCGAGCGCGTCGAACCAGGGTTTTCCGGTGATTCCGCTGAGCAGCACGGCCACGAACGCGAGCGTCAAGCCGACGAGCGCCGTGGTGTCTTCGGCGAGCACGAGCGGTATGGTCGGGTCGCGGGCTTCCTTGACGGCCTCGCGCCAGGGCTTGCCCTTGGCCAAAACCTGGAATTCCTTCCACGCGACGCGAAAGCTCATGGCCTCGAAAAAGAGCGACACGCCGAGCACCCCGTAGCTCCAGTAGGGCGAGCCGGTCTGCGGCTCGGGGTGGAGCGCGTGGCGCACGCCCTCGAAGATGGCGAATGCGCCACCGACGGTGAAGAGCATGATGGCCACGATGAACGGCCAGAAGTACTTCTCACCGGCGCGTCCGAAGGCGAAACGCTCGTCCGCGGGACGCGCCGCGAGCCGGAGACCGACCAACAACAGGCCTTGATTTCCCGTATCGGCGAGGGAGTGAACGGCCTCGGCCAAGGTGGCCGTGGAGTCGGAGAGGAACGCTGCTCCGAACTTGCAAACGGTGATGGCCAGGTTGCCGGCCAGTGCGGCGATCACGACCTTCTTGGTGTCGGCCCCGCCGCTCATCGCACTCGTCTCATGTCAGTCGTCTCGCAGCTTGGGAACGAACGCGATGGTCACGCGGGCCCGGGCCGCCTGGAGAAAGTCGGCGCCCTGAAGACGCAGCCTCTCTTGAACGAGCCACCGGGTCATCTCCTCACGCACGTCCTCGAAGCGGAAGCTCCGAAGGGGATGGAGTGACGTTCGGAACGCCGCACGGAGCTCTTCTTCGTTGGGCTTCAAGATGGGGGCGATGGCGCGATCGACGTAGTAGGCGGCCCTCACCCGGCGCATGAGCGCGTTCCGGAGCTCGACGTCGTCGAAGGCTTCTTGCTCGAGGAGCACCGCGAGCCTGCTCGCTCCCCCCACGCGCAGCTCGAGCTCGGCGCGGGCCTCTTCGGCGAGCTTCGGAAGCTCGGGGGGCTCGACACCGCGACGCACCTGGAGCGACGCGAGCATGTCTTCCGCGACGATGCGATCGAGCGCTGCGCGCACGAAACGCGCCGGATAGTCGCCCTTCGCGACCTCCACGCCCTCCGAGCTCGACTCGACCCGCGCGAAGAACCCGAGCTCGCGCTCGGTGATGAAACGTGGCTTCGCTGCGCCGCCCGTCTCGGGCGTGAAATACCTGACGGCCACACGATCGATCACCGTGCGCCGCGCGGACGGAGCCGAAGACGTCGGCCCCGAGGACGCGGGGGCCGCGGAGGACGCCGCACCCGGAGCAGTCGAAGGCCCTTCGGCGCGTGC
Organism: Polyangiaceae bacterium; assembly: GCA_965225775.1. Taxonomy (GTDB): domain Bacteria; phylum Myxococcota_A; class Polyangia; order Polyangiales; family Polyangiaceae; genus JAAFHV01. The sequence goes on from OZ245328.1 coordinate 3,298,371, forward strand.
GAAGCCGGAGACGACGAGCGTCCCGACCACGCACGCGAACCGCACGAGCCCTCTCGTCATCCCCCGGTCGAGCCTTCGGATGGTGGGGACGCCGCGGCTTTCGGCAGCTGCGTGCCGCTCTCGCGCTCTTGGGTGAGGTGCTCGTGGTGGTGTGCGAAGCCGCGAGCGGCTCTGCGCGCCTTCAAGAACTCGGCGAACGAGGTGAGGGTCTCGAGCTCGCGCGGACCGAGGGCCTCGGCAAGCTCTCGGATCTGGTGGCGCATCGCTTCGGCGTTGCGTGCGCGACGACCACTCGACGAACGAGGAGCTTCTTCGATCACGGTACCGCTCTCGGGTTGGGGCTCGCTCTCGGGGGCGTCGGGGGAGTCGGCCCACTGGGGCCGCGGGACGGCGCGAATGGCGTGCGCGGTGAGCCACGCTTCCATGAAGGTTTTGAGGCGCTCGCTGCGAAACGTGAACCAACGCTCGCGCTCGGTCGAGAACGACATGAGCACGTCTTTGAAGCGTCGAAACGCGCCTTTTCCGTCGATCGCGTGGGTGAGCTTCCCGCGGAGGTCGGTTTCGTCCACCATCGGGATGAACCGTTCCATCCAGCGATACTGCTCGCGCGAGGACACGGGGTCTATACGAAGGTAGTTCGCATCCGAGCTGATGCGCACGTGCATCTGAGGATCGGCCACCCCGTCGACGACTCGCAACACTTCGCCGGTCGCGAGGTGCAGGTAGCTGTGGACTTCGGGCGCATTGTTCTCGAAGGCGTCCTCGAGCGCCTCCCAATCGACGGGGACGTCCCGCAAGGGCACGTCTTTCCGTCCAGCAGTGTCTTCGGTCGTCATGTGAGCTCCCTTCGAAGGCTAAGCCGTCCCACGCGGTGGCTTGGGTCGCGCGGAACTCGTCGTGGTTCACGGGTCCCTTCGCGGGGCTGGCGCGAAGAGGTCCGAAGAGAAGTTTTTCGATGGGCGCAAACGCGGGTCCATCGACCCAAAAGGGTCTCACGGGCCCTCGTAAGAACCAAGCCCCTCGATGACCAAAATGCGCGCGAGCACGCAGGACCGAAAGGCACGGTTGGCCGCTGGACGGGAGCGGCCCCCCACGTGCAACCGCTCGATGGAGCTTGGAAAAGTGGCCTAGCGACGCGCCTGCGGCACAATCCAAGTCCCATCGGGATAGTACGTCGAGGCGGGGACAGCGAGCGGCCGTGTGCGCCCATGTCGGCCGCGCGCGCGTTCACGATGCTCCGGCGCCTCTACACGGTCGAGCGGCTTCGGCGAACGGCGTCTGCCCACCCGCGGAGCCGCGACTCACGCTCGCCCGCGGCCATGGCCGGCGCGAAGGTCTTGCCGAGCTTCCACATCTTGGACACTTGCTCGAGGCTCGAGAGGCCCGCGCCGAGACCCGCGAGCATGGCGGCGCCGCGTCCCGTGGACTCGACCTCGGTGGGGCGCTCGACCGAGACGGACGAGACGTCGGACTGGAACTGCATGAGCAAATCGTTCTGCGAGGCGCCTCCGTCCACACGGAGCCGCGCGAGCGGGCGACCGGCGTCTTTGGTCATGGCGTCCAAGAGATCCGCGACGGAGAACGCGATCCCTTCCACGATGGCGCGCGCGAGGTGAGCACGATTCGAACCGCGCGTAAGACCCGTGATGGTGCCTCGTGCGCCCGGATCCCAGTAAGGCGCGCCGAGACCGGCCAGCGCGGGCACGAAATGTACACCGTCGGACGAAGGGACCTCGGCGGCCAGCGCCTCGATGTCTTTGGCGCGAGCCACGATGCCGAGCCCGTCACGGAGCCACTGCACCGCTGCTCCGGCGATGAACGAGCTGCCCTCGAGCGCGTAGGTGGTCTCGCCGCCGATACGGAAGGCGACCGTGGTCACCAGACCGTGGGTGCTGAAGACAGGCTTTTTTCCGACGTTCACGAGCGCGAACGCGCCGGTGCCGTAGGTGCACTTCGCGTCGCCTTCGTGGAAGCACGCCTGCCCGAACAGCGCCGCTTGCTGATCCCCGGCGATGCCCGCGATGGGAATTCCGTCGGGCAAAAAGCCGACCCCGCGCGTGTGCGCGACCACCTCGGCGCTGCCCTTGATCTCGGGCAGCACGGCGCGAGGAACGCGGAAGAGTGCGCAGAGCTCGTCGTCCCACGCGAGCTTCGCGAGGTCCATGAGCAGCGTTCGCGAGGCGTTGGTCGCGTCGGTCACGTGCACGTGCCCACCGGTGAGCTTGGAGATCAAGAACGTGTCCACCGTGCCGAAGCGAAGCTCGCCCTTCTCGGCCCGCGCGCGTGCACCTGGAACGGCGTCGAGCAGCCAGGCGATCTTGGTACCCGAGAAGTACGCGTCGAGCACGAGGCCGGTGCGCGCCTTCACGCGCTCTTCGTGGCCGTCTTTTCGCAGAGCTTCGCACACGTCGGCGGTGCGCCGGCATTGCCACACGATGGCATTGGCGATGGGCTCTTGGGTCTTCGCGTCCCACACCATGGTGGTCTCGCGCTGGTTCGTGATGCCGATGGCGGCGATGTCACGACCGTCGATTTTCGCAGCCGACAGCGCGCCCGAGATGGCCTTCTCGACCGAGGACCAGATCTCGCGAGGGTCGTGCTCGACCCAGCCCGCCTTGGGAAAGTGCTGCGGGAACTCCACGGTAGCCCGGCCGAGCGTGTCGCCTTCGAGCGAGACGACGAGCGCCGTCGAGCCGGTTGTGCCTTGATCGATCGCGAGAAGGTGCTTGGCCATGCACAAGCTTTACCGTTCTCGCGACGACTTGAGGAGCAGGAACAGGAAGCGCGGCACACACGCTCCGAGAGCCCGCTTCGCGTATGCGGCGCGTCAGCTTCGGGGACGCGAAAAAATCGAGGAAAGCAGGAACATGACGCCCGAGACCGCGGCGACGCCGAAGAGCATGTTGGCGTGCCGGTGGTCGCCGTGTTGGTCGAGCGAGAGCCCGGCCAAGCCCGATGCGATGCCGATGGCGGTGTAGATGATTTGGCGGCCGATGGCATAGAGTGCGCGCGCGCCCTGATCGATGCCACGGACGCGCACTTCCATTTCGCCACGGGTCGCGCGCGTGAGGAACTTGCGGAGGTCGTCGGGCAGCGTGACCGCACCGAGCGCCATCTCACGTACGGTTTCGAGAGCGATCTGGCCGTAGTCGCGGTTTCCGAGCACGAACTCGTGGAGGTAGGGCTTGATGATGCCCATGGGGTTCAGCTCGGGGTCGATCTGGGAGCACGAGCCGTACACGAGCAAGATGGTGCGCTCGAGCAGGACCCAGTCCTTCGGGATGTGGAAGACCCCCGAGAGCTCTTTGAGACCAACGTTCATCTTGCGCAGATCGAGCAGGTTTTCGAGGCCTCGCGCGGGATCGATCTTGATGTCTTTGAGGTTCAGGCTCTCGAGCTTGACCTCTTCTTGGAAGCGCCGGTGGAAGTACTCGATGATCTTCTCGCTCATGGCCTCGTCGCTCGTGCGCGACAAGAAGCCCATCTTGCGGAGGGCCTTCACCAGGCGGTCGGTGTCGCGACGAATGACGCCTTCCAAGAACTCCGGAATGCCCTCGCGCATCGACTGCGAGAGCTCCGCCGTGGCGCCGAAGTCGAGCAAGATGAGGTTTCCCTCTTCGTCGACCATCAGGTTTCCGGGGTGCGGATCGGCGTGATAGACGCCGTCCACGAAGATCATCTGACAATAAGCTCGCACCAGCCGGTTCGCGAGATCTTTGCGGTCGATCCCGAGCGCGTCCATACGGGCGACGTCCCCCACCTTGATGCCCTCGACGAACGTGCTCGTGAGCACGCGCTTCGTGCTGAGCGCACGAATCGGAACGGGAAAACGGACGCGCGGGTCCTTCTCGAAGTTCTTCGAGATGCGCTCCACGCTGTCTGCCTCGCGCTCGAAATCGAGCTCTTGCCCGAGCAGCTCTTTGATCTGGTGATAGTAGCCGTCGAGCCCTTGGATGGGCACGAACCACTGCACGATGCCGAGGATCCGGCGGATGGTGGTGAGGTCGAGCTTGACGATGCGGTCGATGTCCTGGTGCTGGACCTTCACCGCGACCACCACGCCGTCTTTGGTCATGGCCCGGTGCACCTGACCGAGGCTCGCGCTGGCGATCGGCTCTTCGTCGAACTCCTCGTAGAGATCGGTCACCTTGCGCCCGAGCTCGGACTCGATGCGCTTGGCGATCTCCGCGTAGGGTCTCGGAGGCACCTGATCTTGTAGCCCCTCGAGCTCGTTCCGAAACTCTTCGGGGAGGAAGTTCGCCAAGATCGAAAGCAGCTGCCCGACCTTGATGAAGAGGCCCTGGAGCACCAAAATCGTGCTCTCGACGCGCTTGGCGTTGCGCTTGTGCACGTCGGCGATGAGCCGCTCGCGGTAGCTCTTTCCCCACAAACGCGTCTTGAAGGAGAGCCACAGGTAGCTCGCGATCACGCGGAAGGTGGTCCAGTACGCGCGCACGAAGCGGTAGCGACTGGCGCTCACGCCGCGGTAGCCGTGCTTGGCGACGGGAGGGATCGAGCGGAGTCGCGGCGCCGCGAGCGAGCGCATACGCACCGAAGCGGGAGGCACCGAGACCGCGTTCGCGTTCTTCGGGGCGGGCGGCACGGGCGCTTCGGCGGCGCGCTCGGCGGGCAGAGGACCTGACGAGAGCACGTCGTCCGAGCGCGTCTCGTCCGTACGCCCCTTGGCGTGGACTTTCTGTCGCGTCGTGCTTTCGGTCTGAGCCATCGGTCCTTCGAGCTTAGCCTGGCTCGAGGCGGAGACGAAGAACGCCGTCTTTTTCCCGAGCTCGGGTTCGCGGGCGAGATGCCGAACCCTGTGAGTGACCCGAGAGTACGAGCCGCCCGTAGCCCTTCGTTCGACCGGTTCGGCAAGACGTCTCTCGTCGTCCTGCGTCACGAGGCGCTCGCGTTAGGGCAGCTCGAGGGCCAGACGGGCGAGCACGTCGTGGGCAAGCGGGCGTGCCGCACGAATGGCCGCATTTTCACGTGTAGGATGCACTCGATTGGTGAGCAAGGTGACGCCCACGCGTGCGTCGGGGTCGACCCAGAAGCTCGTCCCCGTGAACCCGAGATGTCCGAACGTGCGAGGGCCGAGCACCGTCCCCGCACTCGATGCCCCCTCGCTCTTGCCGTCGAATCCTGCGCGCAGCGTGCCGCCCGGCCGCTCGCGCACCAGCCAATCGACCTTCCCTCGCAGCTCGAGGGGATCGTGTTCGAGCACGGGGACCACCGAGCCCAGCACGGCCCGCGCGAGCGTGAGCACCGCGCCGACCGTACCGAACGCGCCGGCATGCCCCGAGCCGCCGTCGCCGGTGAGCGCCCAGGCGTTTTCGTCGTGCACGACGCCGCGCACTTCCCCACCACGAAACTCGACCACCTCGGTGGGAGCCACACGACGATCGAAGTCGACCGAACGCATCCGTAGACCTCGCGCCGTGCCGAGCGAGTCGGAGAGTCCGAGCGGGCGTGCGACCCACTCTTCGATGACAGCTCCCGCGTCCGGCAAGCCGAGAGCTCGCGCGAGCGCGACGCCCGCGAGCACGTATCCCACGTCGCTGTAGACCGGCGCGTGGCCCTCTTCTCCGTGCTCCGGAGACTCGTCACGCCTCGACGCCGCGGCCACCTCGAGAGCTTCGTGAAGGAGCACTTGGCGCCCCTCGAGCAGCGGCGCGAAGAGGGCGATGTGCGCGGGAACGCCGGCGCGGTGAGCGAGCAAAAGCTCCATCGAGACCTCGCCGCACTTGCCACGCGAAAGCTCGGGCACGAGCTCGCCGAGTCGAGTTTCCTTGGGAATTCCCGAGCGGACGAAGGCGAGCGCGGTCATCGGTTTGGTGAGGCTCGCGAGGTCGAAGAACGTCTCGAGCTCCCCGCCGACGGTCTCGCGCCCCCGTGGGTCGAACGCCCCCACCGCGACCGCCTTCGCGACGCCCTCCGCGACCAACTCGCGAGCGAGGGCCTCGGCGCGCCTGCTTTTCGTGTCCGTCTCGACCGTGTTCGAACGCTCGTCGCCGGCCATGCCGACATTCAACCACACACGGCACGAGCGGGCGAAATACCGGACGCAAAGCCACGGGCGGCCACGCAAGCCTTTTGACCCGGAGACCCGAGCCCCGATAGACTTCGCTCTATGGCGGAGTTCGTCTGGGAAGCTAGGGGACGCGCGGGCGACTTGCGGCGCGGCACGATGGAGGCCGACGACGAGTCGATCGTCAACTCGCGCCTTCGTGCGCAGCAGCTGATGCCGACGAAGGTCAAGAAGAAGTCGGTCTCGATCAACATCCAGTTCGGCTCGGGCGTCAGCGCGAAGGACCTCGTCACCTTCACCCGCCTCTTCGCCACCATGATCGACGCAGGTCTGCCCATCGTGCAGTGCCTCGACATCCTCCAGGGCCAGACCGACAACAAGCGCTTCGCGGTCGTGCTCGCGGACGTGAAGGCTTCGGTCGAGCAAGGCTCCACCTTCAGCGACTCCCTCCGCAGGCATCCGAAGGTCTTCGACCAGCTCTACACGAACCTCGTCCAGGCCGGTGAGGTGGGCGGTATCCTCGACACCATCCTCAACCGCCTCGCGCAGTACAACGAAAAGGCCGTCAAGCTGAAGCGCCAGGTCACCGGCGCGCTCGTGTATCCGTCGGTCGTTCTCGTGATCTTCCTCGGCCTCTTGGTCGGTCTGCTCGGCTTCGTCATCCCGCAGTTCAAGGGCATCTTCAAAGACCTCGGCTCGGACGACGAGCTCCCTTGGCTCACCCAGAAGGTCGTTTGGGCCTCGGAGACCTTCACGGCTCACGCCTTTCTGGTGCTCGTCTCGGTCGTCGGTGTCGTCGTCGCGTGGATGACCGCGTATAGCCGCACCCCGTTCAAACGGGCCGCACACCGCGTCTTCCTCCGCACGCCCGTCGTAGGAGGCGTGCTCAAGAAGGTCGCTGTGGCGCGCTTCACGCGCACGCTCGGCACGCTCTTGACCTCGGGCGTGCCCATCCTCGACGCGATGGACATCGTGGCGAAGACCTCGGGCAACCTGATCATCCAGGATGCCATCATGTTCGCGCGCCAGAAGGTCAGCGAAGGTAAGAACATCGCCGGCCCCCTCGCCGATACCAAAGTCTTCCCGCCCATGGTCGTGCAGATGGTCGGCGTCGGTGAGCAGACCGGCGCGCTCGATCAGATGCTCACCAAGATCGCGGACTTCTACGAAGACGAAGTCGACGTCGCGGTCGCTGCGCTGACGAGCCTGATCGAGCCGGTCATGATGGTCGGCATCGGCGGCACGGTCGGTGTGGTGCTCATCGCCATGTACCTCCCGATCTTCAGCATCGCCGGAAAGATCAAGACCTCCTGACCGGGGCCTTTCGCAGGTGAAGCTCGGTCTGCCGGAGAGCCGCCGAGACATCGAGCTCGGAAGTCGGGTCGCTCGCGTGACCGGCTTCCGACTCGCGTTTCTCGTGCTGCTCCTCGCGGCGACCATTTTCTTCTACCTGAAGGGAGAGCTGTCGCACTTCCCCACCAGCGAAATGGTGGTCGTGTACACGCTCGGCTCGGGCTTCGCGCTCGCCATCGCGTACGCGCTCGTCCTCCGCACCGGACGCCACCTCGAGCGCCTCGCGTACGCGCAGATCGTGCTCGATCAAGTGACCTGGACGGCCATCGTCTACGTGACCGGTGGTGCGGGCAGCGGCGCCACGTCGTTCTACGGGCTCACGTGCCTGGTGGGCGCCGTGCTCATCGGTCGGAAAGGCGCGACTCTCGCGGCAGGATCGGGCATCGCGATCTACGTGCTCGGCTGTGTGGCACTCTCGCAGAAGCTCTTGCTTCCACCGGTGGATCAGGTCCGCGCAAGCTACCCGGTATCGCTCGACGCGGTCGCCTACCCGCTCCTCACGAACTCGCTCGGAATCGGCCTCGTCGGGGCGCTCTCCGGTTATCTCGCCGATCGCCTGCGACGTACGGGAGGCGCGCTCGAGCTCGCTTCCGCGCGCGCCGAACAAGCCGAGCGTCTCGCCGTGCTCGGTCGTATCGCGGCCGGCCTCGCGCACGAGATCCGCAATCCGCTCGGCTCGATCTCCGGCTCGGTCGAGATGCTTCGCGAGTCTCCCGCGCTCTCCGAGGAGGACAAGCTCCTCTGCGGCATCATCCAGCGCGAGTCGCATCGCTTGAACGACCTCGTAACCGACATGATGGACCTCGCGAAGCCACGAGCCCCCTCGCCCGAGGTCGTGGACCTCGCCAACATCGCGCGTGAAGTGACCGTACTCGCCACACACTCGGAGCGAAGCGCCGCCGGAGACGTACGCGTCGTCTACGAAGGTCCCGAGGGCGCCGCTTACGCCACGTGCGATCCGGCGCAGATGAAACAGGTCTTGTGGAACCTGGTCCGCAACGGGGTCCAGGTCACGCGCGCGGGCTCCGCGGTCACGATCCGGGTGGAGCCCAAACCTGACGACACGGTCGTGGTCGAGGTCGCCGACGGCGGTCCGGGCATTCCCGAGAAGGACCGACAGCGCATCTTCGACGCCTTCTACACGACACGGGCGTCGGGGGCGGGCATCGGTCTCGCGGTGGTCAAGCGCATCGTGGACGACCACGCCGCGTTCGGCGCGCGCATGGACGTTCGGTGCCCAAACGAGGGCGGCGCGGTCTTTTCACTGCGGCTCCGGTCGGGCGCAGCTTCTGCGTAACCCCTCGACTCTCCGTTAGAATTTACAAGGCGGTGAATGGCGCCGGGGTGGGCTGCGTCCTACCTTGGCCTCCGTCCTCGACGAGGTTCTTTTCGACCGGTTCCGCTTGGCGCTGCCGTCCGTTTTCCCGGCGGCCCGCTCTTTGCTAGGAGTTCGACACCATGAAGACCACGCTGACCTCGCTGCTCTCCCTCCGAACCGCCCGTCGAGTCGTCTTCGCGTCGGCGCTGGCCCTCGGTTTGGCGCTGGCGACGGCGTCCCCGGCTGCAGCGCAGAGCAACGCGCAGGCGTTCGTCGAGCAAGAGCACGGACGCCTCACTGGCCTCCTCAAGCAGCCCGCCGCCGCGACGCGCGAGGCCTCCATCTCCCAAGAGCTCGACCGCATGGTCGACTACGACGAGCTCGCGCGCCGCACCTTCGGCAAGCCTTGCCCGCAAACCATCGCGCAGTGCCAGAACCACTGGGACGGTCTCAGCGACGAGCAGAAGGCCGAAGTGACTCGCCTCCTCCGCAAGCTCGTGGAGAAGAACACCAAGAACAACCTCAAGAAGACCGTCGACTACGACGTCTCGTTCAAGGGCTCGCGTCCTCTCGCCACCGGCGACACCAAGATCCGCACCGAAGCCAAATCGCGCACCAACCCGCGCGAGGCCCCCGTCACGGTCGATTACCTCGTGGCCGGCGCCCCGGGCAGCTTCAAGGTGGTGGACATCGTCACCGAGGGCTCGAGCCTCACCAAGAATTACTACGAGCAGTTCCACCGCATGCTCACCACGCCCGGCCAGGGCTACGCGCACGTCGTGAAGCGCCTCAACGACAAAATCGCCGCGCGCTGATCGACGCTTCGCGTTTCGCGTTTCGCGTTTCGGGCTCTCGTTTTCGGACGAGGGCCCGTCGTCTATTTTCGACTCAACGGTACTGGCAGACGAAGGCTCGTGGACGGTCGTCGTCGCTCGCGCGAGCCAGGCGGGTGTCGTAGCTCTTGCGAAGGTCGACGAAGGCTCGCGTGGCGCCTTTCGCGAGCGGCTCGCGGTCGGCCCACACGCGCGGACGCACGCTCTCGTCGTCGGCGCGGCCGTCTTCCCAGGTGAACGCGGTCGCTTGCGGCGCGCGGGAGAGACCGATGAAGAACGAGCCGAGCTCGGGGGAGAAGCGGGCGATCTCGCGGGCGAGCTCTTCGCGTTCTTCGTGGCTGTCGAAGACCACGAGCGAGCCACCTAGTCCCTGACACGTCGCGACCGCATCCGTCGAAGATGCCGGCGCGGAGACGAGCAAATAGCGCTTGTCCGTGAAGGGCAGATGAATGCACACGCCGCCCGTGCAGGCCTCAGCGCGGGATCCTGGAGGCTCGCGCTCGCACAAAGCATCGAAGGGGGCGAGTGAGGTCCCGTTGGGGATGCTTGACCCGATCGAACACGGCACCCGAAGCCACGCGCTCCCGAGACCTTGCGAAGCGACGAGGCAGCCGAGATCACCGGTGGTCCCCGGGTAGTCCGGAAAGGTCGCGTCGGACGAAGAGCGCGCGTAGCAGCCCGTGCACGGGCCTCGCGTGGGCACGACGGGATAACCCGGCTCTTCGCGCGCGTCGGTCGCGTAGACACCGGTGCCGTCCTTCAGCAGTCCGACCCAGTAGCGGGACGAGAGAGCAAGCTCCCTCACGGACTGGACCTCGTCGTCTCCCGAAAAGGTGACGAGATGGGCGGAGGCGGCCCGGCAGGCCTCGGAGGCCTCGGCATAGCTCGCGGCGGCGCCCGCAACGAAGTAGCAGTGGCGGGTCGCCGTGGTGACCGCGCCTTCGCAGACGATTCGGCAGGTGGACGAGCAGCCCGGGGCGCCGCTCTGGCCCGGATCGCAGGCCTCGTCGAGGGTCGACGAGGCGGGCTCGACGAAGCCGTCCCCGCAGCGCGCTCCGCTGGTCTCCGCGGGAAAAACCCGCAGGTCCGGGAGGCAAGCGGCGAGCACGAGGCTCGAGGCGAGCACCACGGGGAGAAGCGTGAACCATGCACGGATAGACACGGACTCGATCAGCGTACAACACCTCTCCGAAGGTCTGCTTGCCGGTGCTACGATTCCGAGTCGAGGTATGGGGATCGAAAGCCAAGCGACCGACGAGCGGTCCCGCGTGCCGTCCCCCGAGCACCTCGAGGGCGCGCCCGGATTGAAGACTCTGCTCGTGCTGGGGCGCGGCGGGATGGGCCGGGTCGAGCTCGCCGAAGAAGAGGGCCCCGAGCCCGACATCGTGGCGGTCAAGCGGCTCCTGCCCGAGCTCGTCACGAGCCGCGAGAAACGTGAGCTCTTCGCCCGCGAGGCTTCCATCGCGTGTCGGCTCGAGCATCCGAACCTCGTGCGGACCCGGCGCTACGGGGAGCTCGACGGCGAGCCTTTCCTCGTCATGGACTACGTCGACGGGGTCACACTCGACCGTCTCCTCGAGCTCGCCCAAGAGAGCGGCAGGCGCATGCCGCGAGAGCTCTCGGCGTTCGTGCTCGCCGAAGTGGCACGAGGGCTCCACGCCGCCCACGAGATGCTCGACGAGAACGGCGAGCCTCTGCGGCTCGTCCACCGCGACGTCTCCCCGCACAACGTGATGCTCGGGCGCACGGGCGACGTGCTTTTGCTCGACTTCGGCGTGGCCAAGATCGAGGCCGAGCGCGGGCTCACGCGAACCGGCGAAGTTCGCGGAAAAACCGCCTACATGTCACCCGAACAAGGCCTCGGCGACCCGCTCGACCGTCGCTCGGACCTCTTCGCCCTGGGCGCGCTTTTGCACGAATGTGTGCAAGGCACACGCATGTGGGGAGAGGGAACCGACCTCGACGTACTCCGCAAGCTCGCCTTGGAGAAACCGCCGGAGCTGCCCGGAGACGATCGCCTCTCGAAGCTCTACGCGAGGCTCGTGGAGAAGGACCGCGAGTTTCGCCCGGCGACGGCGCGAGAGGTCGCCGAGGAGGCCGTGGCGTTCGCCCGCGAGTCGCGGAAGAGCGACCACGAGCTTCGCGCCGAGCTCTCGACCTTCGTGCTCGGGTTGGCGGGAGGCGAGCTCGAGGCCCGCCGACGCGCGATCGACTCCGCGCGAACGTCGGGCGCGAGCTCCGTCGCGTCGACATCGGCCTCGCGCGCGAAGTCCGAAACCTCCGTGGTCTCGGACGACCGAGAAGAGTCGAGCCTCGCCACCAGCAGTCGCTCCGTGGCGGCGTCGGACGTGACGCCCACGCAGCGATCGCGATCGCGCGGTTGGCTGGGTGGCCTCGTGGCACTCGGGGTGGTCGGAACGCTCGCGTTCGGGGCTTCGCGCCGCTCCGATGCGCCCGGGAAGGCTCCCGAGGGTGCGATGAGCACCACGTCGCCCCCTCCATCCACTCCCTCCGGCGCGATCACGTCGCCGAGTGCGACGACCAGCGCGAAGACAGCGCCGACCGCATCGACCCCCAATCCGAGCAGCTCGATCGCACCGCCCGTCGGAAAGTCCACGACGCACGCCTCGACCGGCGTGGCCTCGGCAGGGCCCCGCCTTCCGCCCAGCTCATCCGTCCCGCGCGTCTCACCTTCGACGCCGCCCTCGAACGGTCCTTTAAATGTCGATCCGACGCCTTTCTGAGCGTGCGCGTTCGGCGCTCGTCGTCCTCGGAGGTTGCACGGCATTTGCGTGCACATTCCATATTTCCCCCGCATACGCGGCCGCGGACGGCGAAGAGACCGCCAAAGAAGACCCGGAGCTCGAGGCCTCACGTGCGCGTTTTCGGAAGGGCATGGAGAGCTATGCGGCGGGCGACTATTCGGGCGCCATCGTGACGTGGCAGGGCATCTACGCGGAGCTCGGGAAGGAGCGAGGGTATCGCCTCGCGTTCAATCTCGGACGAGCCTTCGATGCCTTCGGCGATGCCTCGCGGGCGGCCGAGCACTACGCGGCGTACCTGGACGAGGTCGGCGTGCGGCGCGCGCGCGGAGAGACGCTGCCCGAGCTGGTCGAGAAGCAGGCCGTGGACGCCGAGGCGCGACTCGCCGAGCTCGTACGTACGCGAGGGCGACTGCGTGTATCCCCTGGGAAAACACCGGTCGCCGTGCGCATCGACGGCGGCGCGCCGCGCCTTGCGGGGTTCGTCTCGCTGCTCGCGCCCGGCAAACACGTGGTGATCTTCGGCGAAGGCGTGCGCGAGGAGCGCCGAGAAATCGTGATCGGCGCAGGAGAAGAGAAGACGCTCGAGCCTCCGCCACCGACCCCCGCTCCCGTGACGCCACGGACCGACGACCGCGTCGCGCCGAAACCGCTCTACGAAGAGCGCTCGGTGCACCCCTTCTCTCCCGTATGGATCTACGTGGGCGCGGGAGCCTCGGCGCTCTCGATCATCCTTCCTATCGTGCAGTACGCGAACGCGGTCTCCATCGCGAACCGCCACGATTCGTCGGGCGACGCCATCGAGCGTGAGCAGCTGGCCGCGGAGTACACGGGCGCGAAGACGGGCGCGTACGCGAGCCTCGCCGTGCCCATCGCGCTCGGCGCAGCGACCGCGGGGCTCGGCTTGGCGTACGTGTTCGGGACGAAAAAAGAGACGGTGCGCGTAGGTCCGATCGGTCCGGGGCTGCGCGTCGACATGACCTTCTGAGCTCGACGACGTCGAGACTCGCTCGCGGCGCGAACGGTCAGCGAATGCCGTACTTTCTGAGGTAAGCGCGCACGTGGTGACGTTCCATCCCCGCCCGGCGCGCCATCTCGCTCACGTTGCCTTTGGTCGACTCGGACAGATCGGCGAAGTACTTGTGCTCGAACGACGCGATGGCCGTGCGTTTGGCGTCGCCGAAGCTCGTGCCGTCGGAGCTGCTGCTCGTGCCGGTAGAGCGCGAGCCCTCGGGTCTCGCCAAGGTGAGCACGTCGTCGATCGCCTCGGGCGTGTCGGCCAACGTCGCGGCCACCTCCGCCACGTTGACGAGCTCGCGCACGTTGCCCGGCCAGTCGTACCGATCGAGGTTCTTGTCGATCCACGCCATGACCGCTTCGGCACGCTCGGGGAGGCCTTTCTTCGCGCAGATCGCGGCCACGATCTCGGGCACGTCGGCCACGCGCTCGCGCAGCGCGGGGAGCTCGACTCGGACCTGGGCGATACGGAAGAAGAGGTCGGAGCGGAAGCGGCCGGCGTTCATCTCGGCGCCGAGATCACGACGGGTGGCGGCGAGCAGGCGTACGTCGATCGGCTCCACGGTGGAGGCGCCTACGCGCTTCACCTGGCGCTCGGCCAAAGCACGCAGGAGCTTCGGCTGGAGATCGATCGGGAGCTCACCGAGCTCGTCGAGGAAGAGGGTTCCCCCGTTGGCCTCGGCGAGCGCGCCTTTGCGTCGCTCGTTCGCGCCCGTGAACGCGCCCTTCTCGTGACCGAAGAGCAGGCTCTCGGCCAGCGTGCCCGGGATCGAGCCGCAGTCGACCACCACGAACGGGCCATTTTTCCGGGGTGACGCCTCGTGCACGGCCTTCGCGACCAGCTCTTTGCCGGTGCCCGTCTCGCCCAGGATGAGCACGCTGAGCGGTGTCGGTGCGACCTTTTCGAGCACCGAATAGAGCCTGCGCATGCGAGGCGTGGAGCCCACGAGCTCGCCGAACGAAGCGGCGAACCCCACGTCGACGCGCTTTTTTCCGGTGGGCTCGACCACGAGCTTCGACTGGCCGATCGTGATCTCGCACGCCTCGCCCAAGACCACCTCGCGCACCCGGACCTTGCCCACGAAGGTGCCGTTGGTGCTCCCGAGGTCGCGCAGCACGATGCCCTCGGTGACCGCACGCAGCTCGCAGTGGAGCGCGCTCACCTCGGGATCTTCCAGCACGACCTGTGAGCCCTCGGCTCGTCCGACGACGACCGGATCGACGTCGAGGGGGACTCGATCCCCGTTCGGGGCGACCAGCACGCCTCCACGCACGAACCAGTTCAACGCCCGCGTACGCGTCTCCTGATGGGCCATCGTTCTTTGTTATCGCATCGAGGGCTCGACGGGCAGAACCTCGCGAAGGCCAGGTGGACGCGTGCGCGTCCACCCGACGAAAATAGGCATCTCGGGGCTGCGGAGGCGCGCTGGCCGTGGCATCCTCGAGTCGGAAACCTCATGAAGCGGTCCCTCGTCCTCGGAGCGGTAGCGCTCCTCTCGCTCGTCGCCTGCGCCTCCACGGCGGCGGACGATCCGGACGTGGTGGCGGCTCGTGACGGCACGGACCTCGTCAGCCACGAAGGCGACGTGGAGATCCTCACCGCATCGCTGGTGGGCTCGAGCGGTGGCGCGCTCGCGCTGGCCGAGTTTCCTCTCGCAGGAGACCTTCACACGAGCGACCTCGGCGACGGTGCGAAGGCCCTCTTCTTCCCCAAGGGCTGCCTCGTCACCACGCATCCTGCGCAGACGAACGAGGTCACCTACACGTTCGACGATTGCCTCGGTCCGTTCGGGCTGCGACGCCTCACCGGAAGCGTGAAGATCGTCTTCGCGAAGTCGACTACCGGGCTCTCCTTGGACGCCACGGCGACCGGGCTCGCGGTCGGGCGGGCCACCCTCGGTCTCGTCGCGCACGCCGAGGTGACCGCCGTCGGCGTCGAGCGCCGCGCCACCTGGCACGCCGAGCTCGAAGGCACGTCCGCCCGCGATCGCGCGTTCCGGCGCGTGGTCGACCGCACGCTCGTGTCGCGCACCGGCGAAGCGTGCATCACCTCGAATGGCGCCTCCACGGGCACGGTCGAAGGCACGTCGCTACGAGTCACCGTGAGCGACCTCGTGCGCTGCCGAGGGGCCTGTCCGGAGGCAGGAGGACACGTGGAAGCGCTGCGAGAAGGACTGCCCCCTCTCGTGCTCGACTTCGACGGCACCACCGAGGCGAAGGTCACCGTGAGCGGGAAGACCAAGAGCATCGCCCTCGCCTGTGCGAAGTGAGCGACCGCTCGCAGCTCTCGTTCAGAGCATCCGGGAGCCGGGCGGTGGCGGCGGGATGGTCTTCGGGGGCTCGTCCGCCCCGAGCACGTATGCGATGCCGCAAATCATGCCGTCCGGCTCTTCTTGGAGCCAGACCACCTTGCCCATGCGTGCGAGCGGATCGTCCCCGTAGCTGACCTCGAAGGTGTCTCCGAGCTCGAGGGCGTCTTCCACGATGATCCGGATGCCACCGCGGCTCACGTTGAGGGCCCAGCCCTCGATCTCGCGGTTCCCGGAGCGGAGCATCACCCGTTCGGAGACCTCGCGGCGGGCTCCTCCGCGGCGCATGGCGTGCACGCCCGGCGTGGGAAGTCCGTGGGCGGGGGTGAGATGCGTGCGTTTCGACACGACACCAGGATAGCAAGCCTTGGCGCTCGGCGACCAAGTTCGACGCATTTTCCGCGTCTTCGGAACGTTTCGAGACGAGCGACGCGCCGCTGGGGCGCGACCGGACGAAGGAAGTGCGCCGTCGGCCCCGGGTCGTTTGCGGTTCGGAAAGTCCCCGGCGATTCGTCTTGGCTACGCTGGAATGGCTTGACGAGCCGGGCCTGCGGGAGGAAACCTGTCGGTCTTTAGAAATGGCGCTGCGCGGCGTCTCGAATTACCGCCTGCTCCCGTCCCCGCGCTCTTTCGTCCCATGGTCTCGTAGTGACTCCTCAACAGCTCAAGAAAGCGCTCATTCAGGCCGGCCTCGAGGTCTACCGCACGTTGGGGGACGAGATCGTGCTGGCGGATCGACCGCGAGAGAACCTCATCCTCGACTCGGGGGTGCGCGTGCGCACGCCGCTGAACGGCACCTTCCGCTTGCGCCTCGTGCTGCGAGCGGAGCAGTCCGCCTTCGGCGTCGACGAGCCCGATCGGCTCTTCGAACGGGCCCGTGAGCTGGCAGTGACCGCCGTCGAGCGTGGATTTTCCGAGCTCGGCACGCAGGTGACCCCCATGAAGGACCCGGCCGACCGCGAGCGGACGCTGGATACCTTCTACGAGGTCATCTACACGCGCGAAGTGCCGACCCTGGAAGAAGCGTGCGAAGAAGCGAAGTTCGCCCTGACGCTCGAAAAGAGCGCCGGCGGCGGTCGCTGACCGCGCAGGAGCACGCCGCTTCGATTCACGCGAAACGGTGACCTGCATCGGGTCGCCCGAGCCGAGCTTTGCCCGGTTTCGCGCCCCAGGCGCGAAATGGAGAGCCGAGAGTCGCCCGAAAAGGGGGCGTCTGTAGCCCCGCCCACGCCTTCCTCACGAGGCACGAGAGCGAAGGTCACCGAGACGTCCCCGTGACGTGGGGAAAATGGCGTGGTATGGCCGGCGTCCCCATGTTGGACCTTTTCCGAAAGCGCGGGCTCACGTCGGTCGTCTACGGCGCGATCATCATCGCGACCATCCTGGTCTTCGTGATCGGCTTCCGGCCGAGCTCGGGACAAAAGCTCGGGTCCATCAAGCAGGAGTGCGTCGCCGAAGTGCACGGCACCTGCATCGACCCGAAGACCCAGCGCGCCGCCTACCGGCTGCTCATTCCGCGCGGAAACTCCGGTGAGCTGCTCACCGCGCGCGCCGAAGGAATGGGGCTCGGGAAGACCTCCCTCGACGGCCTCATCGAGCGCGAGCTGCTGATCGGCGAGGCGCAGCGCCTCGGCCTCAGCGTGAGCGACGACGAAGTGACCGACTCGATCTTCGGCGGGTTCATCCTGGTGAGCGTGCCCTCGGACAACCCGCAGCTCGCCTACACGCTGGGCGTGCGCGACGGTCGCATCAACCCGGCCCTCTACGGCGCGTTCCGCGATCCCAAGACCAAGCAGTTCGACACCAAGGTGTACGAGCGCATCGTGCGCGCCATGACCGGCCGCAGCCCCACCGACTTCCGCGAGTGGCAGCAGCGCGAGCTGCTCGCCGCGCGCATGCGCGACGTGGTCCGCGCCCCCGTGCGCATCTCCGAGGACGAGGCCTGGGAGCGCTTCGCCGACGAGAAGTCGACCGCCGCTCTGAACTACGTCCCGGTGCGTGCATCCTACATGGAGAAGTACGCCGTCACCGCCACCGACAAAGAGGTGGAAGACTGGGCGAAAGACGCGACCAACGCCGCGACCGTGGAAGGCGCGACCATCCGTCACGTGCTCCTCAAGGTGGGCAAGGACGCGAAGCCCGAAGAGAAGGCCGCCGCCAAGGCCAAGCTCGAGAAGGCCATCGAGCGCATCAAGAAGGGCGAAGCCTTCGCCGACGTCGCTCGTGAGGTCTCGCAGGACCCGGGCAGCGCCGTTCGTGGCGGAGACGTGGGCACCAAGACCGACGGTTTCGTCGAGCCCTTCAAGAAGGCCGCCGACGCGCTCAAGCCGACCGAGATGAGCCCCATCGTGGAGACCCAGTTCGGCTTCCACGTGATCAAGAAGGACGACGACGTCAAAGAGAAGCGCAAGAAGGCGTATCTCAAGGCGAAGTCGCTCGAGGCCGCCAAAGACCTCGCGGTGAAGATCCTGGCCGACATCAAGGCCGGTAAGGTCCCGGACGAGGTCACCAAGGCCGCTATCCAGCCGCTCGTCAAAGAGGTCAAAGCTCCCGCGGCGCCTGCCGCTCCCGCAGCCGCGACCGGTTCGAAGGATGCCGGCGCCGACGGCTCGACCGGTGACGCCGGCGCTCCCCCGGCCGAGAAGCCCAAGACCGCCGACACCGACCAAGAGCGCCCGCAGCTGCTCACCGGTTCGTCGTTCAACCGCCAGGGCTCGCCCATCCCCGGGCTCTCCCCGGACGACGAAGCCAAGGTTCGCGCCTTCGGCTTCGAGGGCAAGGCCGGCGCGATCATGCCCGAGCCGCTCCGCGTCGACGACGGCTTCATGATCGTGCTCGTGCGTGAGCAGAAAGCCATCACGCGCGCCGAGTTCGACAAGGAGCGCGACTCGTACATGGCCAACCTGCTCGCCGCGAAGCAGGCCGAGGCGCTCGCCCTCTACGTCCGTCGCCTGCGCGAGTCCTCGAAGGACGCGATCAAGACCAACATGGATCTCTTGGTCGGCCAGAAGCGCAAGACGGACGGCGGCGCCGCCGCGCCCGCCGAAGACGACGACGACGGCATGTGATCGTGCGCAAATCCCGCGACCCCATCCACTTCGACACGTTCACGCTCTCGAACGGCCTGCGGGTCGTCGTGGTGCCGCAACCTGCGCTCCACCGGGCCCACGCCGCGCTCTACGTGCGGGTGGGCTCGCGCTTCGAGGCCCACGAGAGCAACGGTCTTTCGCACTTCCTCGAGCACATGCTCTACCGAGGAACCTCCAAGCGCCCGAGCGCCCACGAGGTGAACCTCGCCTTCGAGCAGCTCGGCGGCTACCTGTACGCGGCCACCCACTCCGACTTCGGCGTCTTCTCGGTCACGCTCCCCGAAGACAGCGTGGCCGACGCCTGCGGTCTCTTCGGTGAGGTGCTCACCGATCCGGGATTTTTCGACATCGACGTCGAGAAGGGCATCGTCTGCGAAGAGATCTTGGAAGATCTCGACGACGAGGGCCGCCAAGTCGACGCCGACAACCTCGTGCGCGCGCTGATGTTCCCCGATAACCCCATCGGGTTCACCATCACGGGCGACGAAGAGCGCGTACGCTCGTTCGATCAGCGCATGCTGCGCGCCCACCACGCCAAGCACTACACAGTGGAGAACTCGGTACTCGCGTTCTCCGGGAACGTGACCACCGAGACCGCGCGCAAGGTCGCCGAGGCTTGTTTTTCCGGGATCCCGAAGGGTCCGCGCATCGTGGCCGAGCCGGCCTCGCACGTGCAGAAGAAGCCGCGCATCGAGCTGGTCGAGAACATGTCGAGCCAGACCGAGCTGCGCCTCTCGTTCCGCGCCTTCTCGGAGGCGAGCGAGTGGCGCCCGGCCATCGACATGCTCATGCGCGTCATCGACGACGGCATGTCCACTCGGCTCTACCACCGCATCTGCGACGCGCAGGGTCTCTGCTACGACGTGAGCGCGGCCTTCGACGGCTACGAAGACGACGGCGTGATCGACTTCGCCGCCGGCACGCAGCACTCCCGCACCACCCAGGTGGCCAAGGAGATCCTGACCCTCGTGCGCGAGCTCGCCGAGCACGGGCCGACCGAAGCGGAGCTCGACAAGGCTCGCCGTCGCAACGCCTGGGACGTCGAGGCCATGCTCGACTCGCCCGAAGACCTGGGCAGCTTCTACGCGGGAGGCCACCTCTTCCAGCGCTTCGAGACCGTGGAAGAACGCCTCGAGAAGAACGCGGCGGTCACCAAAGAGAAGATCCGCGATCTGGTGAACCTGGTGGCCAAGCCCGAGCGCCTGTCGGTGGTCGCGGTGGGCATCCTCGAAGACGGCGAAGGCAAGAAGCTCGAGAAGCTGATCAACGGCTTCCGCTGATCGTGAGTCGCGCGCGTCTCTCCCCCGCCTCTCTTTCTCGAGAGGCGGGCGCGCTACTCCTCGAAGAACTCGAGCAGCACGCGGGCGAGCTCGTCCGGTCGTGTCCAGTGCATCATGTGGCCCGCGCCTTCCAGCTAGGTGCGCCGTAACGTGGTGAACGAGCCGAGTCGCTCGGCCTGATCGGGCGGCTCGAACCCGCTGCTCCCACCGTCTATTGCGAGGACCGGGCACGTAACGCGCTTCGCGAACTCCTTGTAGGATGCAGCGAAAAACGGTGTGGGCGAGACGGTCCGGTGAAGCGGGTCGAAGAGCCATCGGTGCTCTCCTCCCGACCCCTCGGAGATCAAGTCGCCCACCCGCTTCTCGAGCACGTCTCGTGGGACACCTCGGTGATTTCGCTCGAGCCGAGCCAGCGCATCTTCGGGCGACGTGCGTGAGCGGACCTGTTTTTTCGCAGCCGCGCGCACTTCTTCGATCCACCGACGCATCCGCAGCGGTGCGACCTCGTGCGGGTTGTCCGGCGGCCCCGTGCCTTCGAGCAGGGCGAGCTTCCGCACGCGCTCGGGGAAGGCCCCGGCGAAATACGACGCCACGGTGCCTCCCATCGAGTGACCGACCAGGTAGAACGCGACCTCTCCGAGTAAGGCCTCCACGATCTCGGCCAGGTCCGCGACGTAATCGGGGAAGTGATAGTAGCTGCCCTCGGGCGCGCGAGGGGCGTGCCCGAAGCCGCGCATGTGCGGAGCGAGCACGCGATGCCCTGCCCGAGCGAGCGCGGGCGCCACGGTCTCGAAGGTGCCGGCGGCATCCATGAAGCCGTGCACGAGCACAACCGGGAGCTTCGTGACCTCGGCGGGCTCCCACTCCACCACGCGATGGTCGAGGCCGTTCGCGTGCACGTCGACGAGGCGGGACATCACGCGAGTCTATCGGCAATTTTTACGCGTGGAGCACCCTCGAGCGCCTTCCCTTGCGCGAGCGCGTCGCTCCGTGCCGACATTTTTTCGTGTCGCGGGCGTGACATCGAAGATCGTGGCGCCGGGCGCGGATAGCGCGTTCCGTACGAGGCCAAGTCGCGATAGCTTGCTCGACTGATGACACACACGATTACGCTCATTCCGGGGGATGGCATCGGACCCGAGGTCGCGGACGCGACCCGCCTCGTTCTGGAGGCGACAGGAGTGAAGATCGAGTGGGACGTGCACAACGCGGGCGCGGCCGTGGCCGAGACGCGCGGCACCACGCTCCCGACCGAAGTGCTCGACTCGGTCCGCCGCAACAAGACCGCACTCAAGGGTCCGATCGGCACGCCCATCGGCAAGGGCTTCCGCTCGGTCAACGTGACCTTGCGCCAAGAGCTCGACCTCTACGCCAACGTGCGCCCCATTCGCAGCCTGCCCGGCCTCGAGCCCAAGTTCGAGGGCACCGACATCGTGATCGTCCGAGAAAATACGGAAGATCTCTACGCCGGCCTCGAGCTCATGATCATGCCGGGCATCGCCCAGAGCATCAAGCTCATCACCGAGCGAAGCTGCCTCCGCATCTGCGAGTACGCCTTCGCTTACGCGACGCGCATGAACCGGAAGCGCGTCTCGGTCGTGCACAAAGCGAACATCATGAAGCTCTCGGACGGTCTCTTGCTCGAGTGCTTCCGAAGGGTCGCGCAGAAGTTTCCCAAGCTCGAGCCGGTCGAGGTCATCGTCGACGCGTGCGCGATGCAAATGGTCCGGAACGCCAACAAGCTCGACGTGATCGTCACCGAGAACCTCTACGGCGACATCCTGAGCGACCTCGGCGCAGGCCTCGTAGGTGGCCTCGGCATCGTGCCGGGCAGCAACATCGGTCAGGACTACGCGGTGTTCGAGGCCGTTCACGGCACGGCTCCGGACATCGCCGGCAAGGGCCTCGCGAACCCGACCGCACTCATCCAGAGCGCCATCATGATGCTCTTCCACCTGGGCGAGCACACCGCCGGCGAGAAGCTCGAGAAGTCGCTCGTCGCGCACTATCTCGAGGGCGGCCCGCGCACCGGAGACGTCGGAGGCACCGCCTCCACCACCGAGTTCGCCAAGGCCCTCGCCGAACGCGTCGCCAAGGCCTGAGCCCTCGCCAGAATCGGCCCGGTTTTTCCGGGCGAATCGCCCCGACCGACGCTACGCTCGACGAGATGCGTAGCTTCGCGGTTCGGGGCGTTTTCGTAGGCACGTTCGTCCTCGTCGGGCTCGGACTCGCGTCGGCGTCGTGCAGCGCGGCGAGCGACGCGCCTCCTCCGCTCGCCACCGGACCCACGAGCACCTCGCCCACGAGCACGTCCACACCGAGCGAAGCCGGCCCGGGCGACGCTTCCGCCTCGAACGACGCTTCCGTGCAAGATGCAGCCAAAGCGCCGCCTCCCACGCCGAGCGGTTGCATCACCGACGTGTCCGCGGGCGACCACACGTACACGTGCGAGGGCCTGACGGTCGACGCCACCATCCCCGCGATCTGCCAGGCGCCCGGGTGCGGCCTCGTGCTCGAAATTCACGGCGATACCGGCACCGGAAAGCTCATGGACGCCAACACCGATCTGCGCGCGCTGGGCAAACAGCGCGGCTACGTGGTGATCGCGCCCACCGGTCCCGCGTACGGCGGAGGCCAACCCGGCTCCACGTGGACACGCGCCGAAGACCAGAAGCTCGTCACCATCACGCGGCTCTTCGCGCAGGTCTTCCGAGTGGACGACAAGCGCATCCACGCGACCGGATTCTCACGCGGGGGCTTCGTCAACTGGCGACTCTTGTGCGACGCCTCGGACCTCTTCGCGTCGGTCGCGCCCGCGGCGGCCGGCAACGGCAACGGCGAGGTCACCTGTTTCTCCAGTGGACGGAGCCCCGCGCGCAAAGCCGACGTGCTCTTTCTCGTGGGTCGCACGGACGTCCCGGTTCCGTTCCAGACCATGACCAGCATCCGCGACGCGCTCGTCGCCGACTACGGCCTTCCCGCGCCGACCACCGTCTCGTCCGACGCAAACTACACGCACAAGCGTTGGCAAAAGCCGGGCGGGCCCACGCTGGAGGTGTTCGAGCACGGCTACGAGACCGTGCCGAACGGTCCCTGGGGCAACGCACGCGGGCATTGTTTTCCGGGCAGCAAGCTCGATCCGTTCGCGCCGCAGTACGCGGTGCCGTGCAAAGGTCCCAACGCCTTCACGTGGGGCGAAGAGGTCATGAAGTTCTTCGAGGCGCACCCGAAGAAATGAACGGGCGTCTCGCCCTGGAGCGCGGATCCGCATAATGACCGAGGATTTTCGCCAAGTTGCGAGCCGTGCGAGGCGCGACGACGAGTCCTACTGCTGCTAGGCGAGGAGGAGCAACGAACCACGGCGACGCAAATCGTCGGAAAGCCGACCGAATTAAGCGGATTGGCGCTCTAGCCGCGACCGTGACGCTCGCCCTCGTGATGGCGGCCTCGGGCCTCGTGTACGTGCGCTCGCGCGGAGACGGAACCACCAAGGCAAAGCGTGCACAGCTCACGCTTCTGGAAGGGGGCCACGCGCGAGGTCTCGCCAACGCGTCGGCGGACGAAAGCTCACCCGTGGTGGTCGGAATCCACGGACGAGGCGATTCGCCCGAGAGCTTCTCGGACATGTTGCACACCTACGAAGGCCGCGCGCGCTTCGTCTTCCCACGGGCAGAAGAGCCCTACGACGAAGGCTTCTCGTGGTTCTCGCTCGCGAAGGGAATGGACGAACGCACGGTGGCGGAGAACGTGGGCCGCGCCGCCGAAGCGCTCCACACGAGGCTCGCTTCGCTCGTCGGCAAGAGGCGCTACGTGGTTGTCGGTTTCTCGCAAGGAGGCTTTTTGTCGTACGCGCTGGCGGCGAAATATCCGGACGAGATCGTGTGCGCCCTGCCCGTCGCCGGTGCCCTACCCGCCCCGCTTCGCCCGCAAAAATGGACTTCATCGCGCCCGAGCATCTTCGCCTTCCACGGCGAAGACGACGGCGTGGTCGCGGTCGAGTGGGATCGCACGACGAACGCGGAGCTGCTTCGCGCGGGTGCCGACGCTCACCTCGTCACTTACCCAGGGCTCGGGCACCGAACGTCGGCCGAGCTTCGCCAGTCGCTCTACGCCGAGCTCGATCGTTGCCTCGCGCTCGCACGGTGAAGGACCTCGAGCGCTTCGGTGCACTTCCAACGACGACCTCCCTTCGTTACCTTCGCAGCTCCATGAACCTGTCGACTCGAACCGGAGCTTCTCGCTGGAACAGGCTCGTGACGTTCGGCCTCGCGTCGATGGTCGCGGCCTTCTCGCTCGGCTCGTCGACGGGCTGCCGCACGCAGGCGCCGGGCACCGAAGAGGAACCCAAGAAGCCCCCTCGCCCTTCGAGCCGCACCTTCATCGCCGAGGGCATCGACTTCCTCGAGGTCTACACGAACGACGCACCGGACGACGCGCCCATCGTGCTGGCCATCCACGGACGGGGAGACTCGCCCGCGGGATTCAGTGCGCTCTACAAGCGATACCCGGGGAAAGTACATCTTCTCGTCCCGCGCGCCTTCGAGCCGTTCGGATCGGGATTTTCCTGGTTCCAGCTCGCGGAGAACATGACCGACCAAGAGCTCGGGGCGAGCGTCGGGGCTTCGCTGACCAAGCTGCACGCGGCGGTGGCGAAGGTGGTCGGAGGGAAGCGCTACGTGGTGACCGGCTTCTCGCAAGGCGGCATTCTTTCGTACGGCTTCGCCTCCAAGTACCCGAGCGAGCTGTCCTGCGCGCTGCCTCTCGCCGGCTCGCTGCCCGGCCCGCTCTTGCCCGGCCCGAAGGTGAAGGTCGCGAAGACGCGCGCGTTCCACGGTGAGGCCGACGACGTCATCGCCACCAAGTGGGGCAAAGCCACGGTGGACACCTTCGCGCGCGAAGGCGGAGACGCGACCTTGCGCACCTACCCGGGCCTCGGTCATTCGACGAGCCCCGAGCTTCTACGGGACTACTTCGCCGAGCTCGACACGTGCGTGGGCGCGCTGAAGTGAGGGGCGCCGCGGAGAGCGCGCGCGTGGTTCAGTACCGCTCTTTCGGCTCGGCGGGGGAGAGGATCTCGACCTTGGGGAGCACGTCTTTCAGGAAGCGATCTCGCGCGGCTTTGGCGCGGTCGTCTTCCCCGCGCGAGGGCGCGGCCATGCCCACCACGAGGCACGTGGTCTTGCCCCACACCGGGTACGCGGCGTAGACGCCCGCGTAGTTGTCCCGCGCGAGCAGCGTGGCCGTCTTGGCGAACACCGAATCGATCTCCACGATGCGGGCTGGCTCGGGATCGTTCGCCACCGGGTGCCAGCCGACCGCCACCGGAGCATCGCGCGTGAGCTCCACGTCGAACGCTTCGACCCACGGATTGGCCCACGCCTCGAACGACTTGGTACACGCGCCGGGCACGGTGTTGTCGTCCACGTGCGTCACGAACGCGCCCACCACCGCGTGATGCTGCTTGCCGTAGCGAAAGCCCACGAGGCTCGGCACCGACCAAAATTTCACCCGCGTCCACGAGCCTGCGTCGGGCAGCGGGATGCGCACCGAACCTTGGCGATCGACCTGCGCGCCGATGCCTGCGACGCGGAGCTGCTCGAGCGCAGCGGCGTGCTCGGTGCCGCCCTCGCCGCCCTTCGCCGCGCCGCCGTTGTCGCGCGGAGGAGGCGCTGCGGCGACCTGAACGTGGGGCTGCGCGGCAGGCCCGGTACAGCCGGCCAGCACGAACATGGAGCCAGCGAGGGCGAGGACCGAGCCCCGGACCAGTACGCCCGCGAGGAGGCGCGACGGCGAAGAAAGACGAGCGAAGCGAGTGACGACCATGTGTCTCTAAGGATGCACCGCCCGAGCGGTTCTGTCATGCCGGGCGCAAATCACGCGCGACCCTGATTTTGTACGCCTTTTTTGGCACCTCAGGAGTGAGTTTCGAGGCCCCCGATTGGCCCATTCGCGAAGCGATTGCGCAAGCGCGCTCCAAGGGTGCGGAGCGTCACGACTTGCGATATTCCCATACTCCCCATGACTTCCTCTGCAGCCCCTACGCAAAACCAACACCTCATCAAGTGGGTCGACGAGATGGCCCAGCTCACGAAGCCGGACCACATCGTTTGGTGCGACGGCTCGGAGGCCGAGAAGCAGAGGTTGACCGACCTCGCCGTCAAGGACGGCATCCTCGAGCCGCTGAACCACGAGAAGCTCCCGAACTGCTTTCTGCACCGCTCGAACCCGAACGACGTCGCCCGCGTCGAGCACCTCACGTTCATCTGCACGCCGACCAAACACGAAGCCGGACCCACCAACAACTGGATGGATCCGAAAGAAGCGTACGAGAAGCTCGGCAAGCTCTTCGACGGCTCCATGAAGGGCCGCACGATGTACGTCATCCCGTACGTCATGGGACCGCTCGGCTCGCCCATGAGCAAGATCGGCGTCGAGATCACCGACAGCGTGTACGTTGCACTCAACATGCGCATCATGACGCGCATGGGCAAAGGCGCGCTCGACATGCTCGGCACGTCGAACGACTTCAACCGCGGTCTGCACTGCACGCTCGACGTGAACCCCGAGCGCCGCTTCATCTGCCACTTCCCCCAGGACAACACCATCTGGAGCGTGGGCTCCGGCTACGGCGGGAACGTCCTGCTCGGCAAGAAGTGCCTCGCCCTCCGCATCGGCAGCTACCTCGGCAAGAAGGAAGGCTGGCTCGCCGAGCACATGCTGATCCTCGGCGTGGAGAGCCCCGAAGGCGAGATGACCTACGTCGCGGCGGCCTTCCCCAGCGCCTGCGGCAAGACCAACTTCGCCATGATGATCCCGCCCAAGCGCTTCAAGGGCTGGAAGATCTGGACCGTGGGCGACGACATCGCCTGGATGCGCGTGGGCGAAGACGGACGTCTCTACGCCGTGAACCCCGAGTTCGGGTACTTCGGCGTGGCCCCCGGCACCAGCAACGAGTCGAACCCCAACGCGCTCGCTTCGGTCTCGCGCGACACCATCTTCACGAACGTCGCGAAGACCCCCGACGGCGACGTGTGGTGGGAAGGCAAGGACGGCCCGATTCCGCCCGAGCTCATCGACTGGCAAGGCCGCCCCTGGACCTCCAAGTCGACCGAGAAGGCCGCTCACCCGAACTCGCGCTTCACCGCGCCGGCCACCAATAACCCCGCCCTGTCGAAGTTCTACGACGACCCCGCGGGCGTGCCCATCTCCGCCATCATCTTCGGTGGTCGCCGCGCGAGCACGGTGCCGCTGGTCATGCAGGCCTTCAACTGGCTGAACGGCGTCTTCTTCGGCGCGACGCTCGGCTCGGAGACCACCGCAGCAGCCACCGGCAAGGTGGGCGTGGTGCGCCGTGACCCGTTCGCGATGCTGCCCTTCTGCGGCTACAACATGGGCGAGTACTTCCAGCACTGGATCTCGATGCAGTCGAAGGTGACGAACCCGCCCAAGATCTTCCTCGTGAACTGGTTCCGGAAGAGCAAAGACGGCAAGTTCCTCTGGCCGGGCTTCGGCGAGAACATGCGTGTTCTCAAGTGGATCGTCGATCGCGCGCGCCTGCGCGTCGGTGGCCAGGAGACCCTCTTCGGTTGGGTGCCCAAGGCCGGCGACCTCGACCTCTCGGGCCTCAACATCTCGAGTGAACAAGTCGACGAAGCGACCAACATCGACATCGCCGAGTGGAAGAACGAGCTCACCTCGCTCGACGAGTTCTTCGGCCTCATCGGCGACACCATGCCGAAGGCCCTGAAGCTCCACCGCGACCTTTTGCTCGCACGCATCGACGCCGTCGAAAACGCGAACTGACGCTCGTCGTCAGGTTCACCGGAGCCCCTCGCGCCCGCCTTTCGTGGCAAGGTTCGAGGGGCTTCGCACGTCGTGAAGTCCGCCCTGCCCCCGAGATCCCGCATGCGTCAGGTTCGTTCGCACGTCTTCGCACTCGTCCCGGCCACGCTGGTCGTCCTCACCGCTTGCGCGGGAGAACCCGCACGTGCACCCGCGCCAGCCGCCGCCGAAGACCCGTTCGCCGGGCCGCCCCTCGCGGACGACGTCGCCTGTCGCACGCGCCGCGCCCACGACGCCACATGCGGGAAGACCGACCCGCGCGACCTCGACCTCTTCGCCGAGGTCTGCGCGAGCGAGCGGACGTGCCTCGAGCTCACGTGGACGAGCGAGGCAACCAGTCGCTACATGAAGTGTCGCGCGGTGGGCGCTTGCGGACTCGATTGCCGGCGAGAAGCCGCGAAGCACCTTCCTTCCACGCCCGCCGCCGAAGACGCGGCGACCCAATGCGCGCGCGTCTGCCCGGGCGACGACGGAAAACCTCTGTGCGCCACCGTGCTCGGCCGCTTCTCGCCTTGGAAGCTCGCGGCGCAGGCCGAGGTGTCGGCATGCTTCGCCGGAGCGAGCGATTGTTTCGCGGGCCTCGGGTGCGCGGAGTCGGCTTCGCGTGGTCCCACCGCCGAGCTCGACGCGTGCATCACCAAAGCCGTGGTCACTGCCTGTGCCACCCAAGAACGACTAAAAGAATCGCCCACGTGCGCGCGCGTCGCGCGCATGGTCGATCGGCCGTAAGGCGCCACGCGCCTTTCATTTCGCGTGTGGATTGCAACCTTGCAAGTCGGGCCACACGTAACTCGCCGTTCGACTCGGATTTTCCCTCGAAAAAAGGCCATTCGGCATGGTGCGCTTCGTGCTTAATGCGCAGTGCTCGAGACGCCCGAATGAAGCCCTTCCTCACGACCTCGCGAATGCACGAAGCTCGAGTCGAGCTCGCCCTTCTCGTGCACACGCGCACGGAGACGGTATGAACGGCCGCGGACGCTTCGCCAATCTTCCGTCTCTCGTCGACCAAGAGGACGATCCGTCCGAGGCCACGGCGGTTGCTCGAGGGTACGATCCGAAGGCGCTCAGTCACGCGAACGAGGCGAACGAAGCGCGCGAGACGAACGAGGCGAGCGAAACCAACCGAGCGGTCGGCCATCGCCTCTCGTCCCACGACTCGGTCCCGGCAGACTCGGGCGTGCGGGTTCGTCCTCAGGGGCTCGCGGGCACGCCGGCCATTCCGACCGCGCCGGCGATTCCGCGCCTCTACGGCGACGAGCCGAACGAAGAGGTCACCGCGAAGCTCCAGTTGTCTCCGAAGGAGCGCTTGCTGGGCGAGGGATGGCACACGCTCGTTCCGCGCCTCGCCGTCGATCTACGTGCCATCGTCGCCGCACATATCGTCCGTGGACGCGCGTGCGTGTTCCTCTCGTTCGTGGACGGAGAGACCTCGCTGGGTGAATTGGCGCGCGCGAGCAACGTTTCCCGTGACGAAGCGATCGAGCTCGTGAAAAACCTCGAGCAGCGCGGACTGCTACGTTTCGCGTAGCTCGTGTGGCTCGCGCAAGTTCGCGAGCGTCGTTCGTGAGGCGCCGGTAGCTCGAGTCGTCGTTAGCCGGCGCGACCGCGACGAACCGCCTCGCGTTCCACGGACAGAGCGAGCTCGCGCGTCTTCTTGAGGCCGGGACCGGTCACTGTCGCGCGGCTCTCGGGCAACGCGCGGGCTCGTTCGCGGGCACGCGAGAGGAGCGCACGGAGGTTCGCCACTTCCACGAGGCAAGCACGCTCACGAGCCCCGCCGCCGCGCCCTTCTTCGGCGCGGTAGACGCGGGCGAACGCGAGTGCGCGCCGCGCGGCATCGAAGAGAAACGCGCGCTCGGCGTCGAGCCCGGCGCGCTCCACGGACGGACGTGCGTACGACCCGTCGAGGTCGTCGTCGACTCCGTCACGAGAATCGCTCGAGACGCACGTCTCGCACGCGAGACCTTCTTGGAGCAGCGAATGGCACGTCGGACACGTCACTCGCGAAGGATGACGGCTTTCCCGGCGCTTGGCGAGTTTTCCTCGATGCCCAGCGAGGCCGTTCGCCCCATGTGGCGTCGGTGTGTGGGCCAGAGGCGCTTCTGGTGACCGAGAAGCCCACGAAAGCACTCCTTTTTCGGAAGATTCGTGCGTTCTCACGCATGGCACGTGCACTGCACTAGCCGCGGCGGCCGGAGGAGAGAGCCGGAGCCATGCCGACCACGAACCACGCCGACCCCCACGCGCTACGCCTTCGTGGAACCCTGCGCCTCGAGAGTGCGAGGGAGCTCTTGGACGAGCTTCGAGCGCACGCGAAGAGCGTGCATCAGGCAACCGACCGGTCCAAAGTCGCGATCGATCTGCACGAGGTCGAGTCGATCGACGGAACGTCGCTCGCGCTCCTGTCCGGCCACGTACGGCGCCTCGAGCGAGGTGGCCACGACGTGGTGATCGAGGGCGGAGAGCCGGAGATGGTGGCCGAGATCGTGCGCGACCGCGGCGAGCGTCCTCCGAAGAAGGCTCCACCCAAGTTCCTCGAGCAAGTCGGTCGCTCGACGGCCGAGATGGGGCACTCCACGCTCGAGGTGTTCGGGTTCGTCGGGAACGTCATCACCGGCGTCTTCGGTCAGCTGCGCGAGCCACGCACGGGCAACTACCGCGACGTGTTCCGCATCGCCGAGCGCGCGGGCGCCGACGCCGTGCCCATCGTGCTCTTCATCAACTTCCTGGTCGGCTTCGTGATGGGGTTCCAGGGCGCACGTCAGCTCAAGATGTTCGGCGCGAACCTCTTCGTGGCCGACCTCGTGGGGCTCTCGGTCACACGCGAGCTCGGGCCACTCATGACCGCCATCATCCTCGCCGGTCGCTCCGGCTCGGCCTTCGCGGCGGAGCTGTCCACCATGAAGGTCTCGGAGGAGATCGACGCGCTGCGCACGCTGGGGTTCGGGCCCTTCCGGTACCTCGTGTTCCCACGCGCGATCGCGCTGATGGCCGTGGCTCCCGTGCTCACGCTGCTCGCCGACTTCGTCGGTATGGCCGGAGGGCTCGTGGTGGGGGTCACGTCACTCGATCTCGGCGTGCGCGGCTACCTCATCGAGACGCAGAAGGCGGTCACGCTTTGGGACGTGACCTCGGGCCTCGCGAAGAGCGTGGCCTTCGCGGCGGTGATCGCGCTCATCTCGTGTCAGCAGGGATTTTCCGCCTCGGGCGGAGCCGAGGGGGTGGGCCGCAAGACCACCTCCGCGGTGGTGATCTCGCTCTTCTCGCTCGTGCTCGTGGACACCATGTTCACCGTCCTCTTCCGCGTGTTCGACCTATGAAACGCACGGAAGCAGCCCACGTCGAAGAGACCGCGTCCGGCGAGCACGCGGCCGCCATCACCGTGCGCGACCTCACCATGGGGTGGGGCGACGTGGTGCTGCAGAAGGACGCCTCGTTCGACGTACCGAAGGGCGCGGTGTTCGGCATCCTCGGAGGCAGCGGCTGCGGCAAGTCGACCCTGCTCCGCTACTTGATCGGCCTCGAGCCCCCCATGCGCGGGACCATCACGCTCGACGGCATCGGAGCTCCCGACCTCGAAGTGGGGCGGCCCGCTTACGGCGTCATGTTCCAATCCGGCGCGCTCTTCGGATCGATGACCGTAGGGGAAAACGTAGGGCTCGCCCTCCGTCAATGGACGCCCCTGCCCGACGACGCCATCGACGATCTGGTGTCCGAGCATCTCTCTCTGGTCGGCCTCGAGGGGACCGAAGAGAAGATGCCCTCGGAGCTCTCCGGCGGCATGAAGAAGCGCGTCGCCATCGCACGCGCGCTCGCCTTCGAGCCTCGTTTGCTCTTCTTGGACGAGCCCTCGGCCGGCCTCGATCCGGTGAGCGCGGCGGAGCTCGATCAGCTCATTTTGCGCCTGAATCGCACGCGCGGAACCACGGTCGTGCTCGTCACGCACGAGCTCGAGAGCATCTTCGCGATCGTGTCCGAGTGCATCTACCTCGACAAAGAGACCAAGAGCATCCTCGCCCGCGGCGCCCCGCTGCGCCTGCGCGAGGACACGAGCGTGCCCACGGTGCACGCGTTCTTCAACCGCACGCCGAGAACCGAAGCATGAGCCGCAAAATCGACCCGACCAAGCTCGGGCTCTTCGTCGTGTCCGGAGTGGTCGCGCTCTTGATCGCCATCGTGTTCTTCGGTGGTCGGTCCATGCGCAAGAACACGCTCTCCTTCGACACGTACTTCAACGAATCGGTGCAGGGCCTCGAGGTGGGCTCACCGGTGAAATACCGGGGCGTCACCATCGGAACGGTAGCCGCCTCGGACATCGCCCCCGACCTACGCCACGTGAAAGTGTCGATGGACCTCTACCTCGACGACGTGGCGCGCCTGCACCTCACCGAAGGCGCGCCCACCCCGAAGTCCAAGACCAAGATCCCTCCCGACCTGCGCACGCAGCTCGTCTCGCAGGGCATCACGGGCGTGAAGTTCGTGCAGATGGACTTCTTCGACGTGAAGGCGAACCCGGTCGAGAACCTGCCTTTCCCGGTGGGCGAGGCCACCATCCCCTCGGCGGTGTCCACGTTGAAGAGCCTCGAAGACTCCATCGTCGGCGCGGTGAACCGCATCCCGGACCTGGTCGAGGGTGTGATGGCCATCATGTTGCGGGTCAATCGCATCCTCGAGGACTTCGATCAGAAGAAGGTTCCCGACGCGGCCAAGCTCGCGCTCCAGCACGTGGACGAAGTGCTGCTCAAC
Organism: Polyangiaceae bacterium; assembly: GCA_965225775.1. Lineage (GTDB taxonomy): Bacteria > Myxococcota_A > Polyangia > Polyangiales > Polyangiaceae > JAAFHV01. The sequence goes on from OZ245328.1 coordinate 3,330,945, forward strand.
ATCGACGGCACCCTGAAGGACCTCAAGACCTCGGGCGTCATCGGCAAGTCCGCCGCGACGGTTCAGAACGTGGACCGCGCCGTCACCAAGATGAACACGCTTCTCGACAAGCTCGACGGAGAGAAGGGCCTCTTCGCCAGCGCCCAGAAGACCACCGACGCCTTCGGCGATCTGGGGCGCAACGCCACCGGAACCACACGCGAGCTCGAGGCCACGCTGCGTGAAGTGCGCGAAGCGGCCGAGGCCATCCGCACGCTGGCCGACGAGCTCGAGAAGGACCCCGACATGCTCCTCAAGGGCAAAGCGAAGAAAGCGAAACCGTAATGTTTTCCCCTTGGATTTCACGTCCCACGGCCGGTCTCCCGGTGCTCGCCTTGGCCCTCGCGGCGTTCGCTTCGGGCTGCGCGCTCACCTCCAAGTCGGACGTGACCGCGGTGCACTACTACGAGCCTGACAGCTTCTCGGCCCGCAAGGCGGAGCCCAAGGAACGCGGCACCGTCGAGGTGCGCCTCGGGCGCATCTCGGGCGCCACGCACCTGCGCGAGAGACGCGTGGTGCGCATGTCCACCGCGGAGATCTCGCTGGACGACGAGCACCGCTGGACCGAGCGCCCGGACGTGTATTTGCGCCGAGCCTTGGCGAGGCAACTGTTCGACGAGATGGGCCTGCGCCAATCCGTGAGCGGCCTCGTGCCGGTGCTCGACGCCGAGCTCGTGAAGTTCGAGGAGATCGAGCGCGACGGAAAACGCGTGGCCGTGCGCATCGGCGTGGTGTACGCCCTCCACGACGAGCGAGCCGTGCTCGGCGGCGAGACCTTCGAGGTCGAGAGCGCCGTCACCGATCCCGGGTCCGAAGGCGCCATCGTGGCGGCCTACGGCAAGGCGCTGCGCGAGGTGGTCGAGCGCATCGGGAGCACGGTGGCGAGGTCGCCTTCGCGCTCGCAGCACGATGCGATGAAGTGACCGCGCGATGCGCCCCTGCCCGTGCTCACGTGAGCGCGGCGTCGAGCTTCTCTTGCAGCTCGATGAGATCGACCAGGTTTTCCACGTAGTCGAGGCGGGTGGTGTCGATGCGGATCATGGGCGAGGCGTCGTACGAGGAGAACCACTCTTCGTAGAGACCGTGCAACCTGCGCAGGTACGCGTCCGGGATCTCCGCCTCCATCTTGCGGCCGCGGAGCTTGATGCGCTGCTTGGTGGTCTTCAGCGAGCACGTGAGGCAAATCAAGAGATCCGGCGGCCGCAGGGTCTGGCGGATGCTCTCGTAGAGGGTCGTGTAGATGCCGAAGTCGCGCTTGTCCAAGATGCGCTGGCGGTGCAGGTTCTTGGCGAAGATCTCCGCGTCTTCGTAGATGGTGCGGTCGATCACCACCGGTCCCTCGGCCCGCTCGAGCTCGCGGTGGAGCTTGGTTTTGTGGGCCAAAAAGAAGAGCTGAGAGTGGAGCGCCCAGCGCTTCATGTCCCCGTAGAAGTCCGCCAGGTAGGGGTTCTCGTCGTTCGGCTCGTAGAACGGACGGAACCCGTAGCGCTTCACGAGCCACGCGGTGAGGGACGTCTTGCCTGCACCGATGGTCCCGGCGACGGCCACGTAACGACGCTTCGGCTTCACGGGTCGAGCCTATCAGGCGAAGCGCTGCCGGCGCTTCCGAGTTTCCGCGCGCGCTTCGTCCGGCTACCCTCCGCGCCATGGCGAAGAGCGCTTGGCTCGTGAAGAGCGAACCGGTCAAATACCCCTGGACCAAGCTCGTGGAGGACGGTCGTACCTTCTGGGACGGGGTGCGGAACTACGAGGCCCGCAACAACCTCCGCGCCATGAAAGAGGGCGACACAGTGCTCTTTTACCACTCGAACGAGGGCAAAGAGATCGTGGGCGTCTCCAAGGTGGTCAAAGAGGCGTACCAAGACCCCACGACCGACGAAGATTGGAGCGTGGTCGACCTCGCGCCGGTGGTGACGCTCGCCGTGCCGGTCACTCTGGCCACGCTGAAGGCGCACCCGGTGCTGAAGGACATGGCCCTCGTGAAGCGCTCGCGCATCAGCGTGACGCCGGTGCAGAAGAACGAGCTCGAGCTCGTGCTCGGACTCGCCAAGACCAAGCTGCCCAAGGGCGCCTGACACTCGAGGGACCGAGGCATCTCGCCTCGTCCGTCGGACGTACGAGACGTGATAGCGGTCGAGACATGCCCACGCGTTCTCCCGTCGGTTCCGGTCGAAGCAACACGCTCGCGCTCGCTCTCGCGCTCGCATGCCCGGTGACGCTCGGGCTCGCGGCGTGTGGCGGTCCGCTCACGTCGTCTTCGTCGCACGCGCGCGCCGAGTCGAGCGAAGCGGACGCGACCGCGGCCAAGCTCGCCGCATCGCTTTCGGGGGCGCAGCGCGCACCGGCCGAGCGCGCACGCGACGCGTACCGGCACCCGACCGAGACGCTCGGATTTTTCGGGCTCCGCGAGGACATGCACGTGGTCGAGGTCGCACCAGGCGCGGGCTGGTACACGGCGGTACTGGCGCCGGTGCTGCGCGATCGAGGGCATTTGTCGGTCACCGCGAGCGCGAGGCCCGGCCCGCTCGACGCGCGCATGGCCAAAGACCCGTCGACATTGGGCAAGGTGGAGCGGCTGGTGCAGCCCGAGCGTGGCTTTTCGCTCGGGCCGGCCGAGTCGCAAGACCTCGTGCTCACCTTCCGCAATTTGCACAATTGGATCCCCGATGGCTCGGACGCGACCTTCTTCGCAGCGGCGTATTCGGCTTTGAAGCACGGTGGCACGCTGGGCCTGGTGGACCACCGCGCCAAGCCCGGCACCGACCCGAAGACGAGCGGTGAAACCGGCTACGTGCCCGAGGACTACGCCATCGCCGCGGCCACCAAGGCCGGATTCCGGCTGGTCGCCAAGAGCGAGATCAACGCGAACCCGAAGGACACCAAAGACCACCCGAAAGGGGTGTGGACCTTGCCCCCGGTGCTCGAGCTCGGAGACCAAGATCGCGCCAAGTACGAGGCCATCGGCGAGAGCGATCGCATGACGCTGAAGTTCGCGAAACCCTGAAATTTCTCGGGCGATTTACCGAACTTTACCCGCCCGGGCTCGCCGGCGTGCTGCCCGCGAGCCTATGCTCCCGAGACCCCGCCCGCGCGGGCGACCGGTCGCCGCGCCTCGGCGAACGATGATCCAGGAGAACGATGAGCTTAGGTCGCATCCTCGTGTTCGTGCTCGTGCTCGCGGTGGTGGTCGGCGGCGGTCACTACTGGCTCTACGTGCGGCTCGTGCGCGACACCGAGCTTCCCCTGCCCTATTCGCGCATCGCCACGGCGGCATTGATTGGGATGCCGGTGGTCACCGTGCTCGGCATGGTGCTGGCGCGTGGGCCGCGCTGGCTGTCTTCGCCCATCGCGTGGGTGGCCTACGTGTGGATGGGAGTCGCGTTTTTTCTCCTGCTCGGGGTGGCGGTCGGTGATCTGACGAGGCTCGGACTGCGCCTCGCGGCCGTCGCGAGCCCGGGCCTTCGGGATCCGGAGCGTCGGCTCTTCGTGCAGCGGGTCATCGGCGCCGTGGCCGCCTTGGGGGCCGTCGGCACGAGCGCCGCGGGCATGGCGAGCGCCCTGGGCGAGACGGCCATTCAAAGGGTCAAAGTCACGGTGAAGGGCCTCGGACGGTCGGGCTATCGCATCGTGCAAATCACCGATGTTCACGTGGGCCCCACCATCGGCGAGGCGTTCATCACGCACCTCGTGGAGCGCATCAATGCGCTCTCGCCGGACGCCGTGGTCATCACCGGCGATCTGGTGGACGGCAGCGTGGCCGAGCTCCACCGCCACGTGGCGCCGCTACGGAACTTGCGCGCCAAAGACGGCGTGTACTTCGTGACCGGCAATCACGAGTACTACTCGGGCGCCGACTCGTGGATCGAGCACCTCTCGACATTGGGAATCCGCGTCCTGCGCAACGAGCGCGTCTCGCTGGGCGGGGCCAATGGCTTCGACCTGGCCGGCATCGACGACGCAACGGCGCATCAATTCGGACGCGGACACGGCGCCGATCTCGCGAAGGCGCTAGCCGGACGAGACCTCGAGCGCGCGGTGGTGTTGCTCGCCCACCAGCCCAAAGCCGCCATCGAGGCCGCCGAGCACGGCGTCGCCCTGGTGGTGTCCGGTCACACCCACGGCGGCCAAATGTTCCCCTGGAACCACGCCGTGAAGCTCCAGCAGCCGTTCATCGCCGGCCTCTACCGCCAAGGCGAGACCCAAGTCTACGTGAGCCGAGGCACCGGCTACTGGGGCCCACCCATGCGCGTGGGAGCCCCGGCGGAGATCACGGAGATTGAGCTTTTGGCGGCGTGAGAAGATTGGGACGGGAGTGAGCTTCAGTCTGCGCAGCAGCGGAAGCCGATGTCGGAAACACCAAGGTTGATGGAGCCCGCCCCTCCGCTTGCGAAACAGGAGTAGTCGCCGCTCTCGCTAAAATTGTGTTTCTCGTACGAACCGCCCCGGAACGGACCGCTCGGAATGGGGGAGCTGGCCGACTCGTCCGTCAGGCCGACCCACTCTTGAACGTTCCCGCTCAGGTCGTAGATGCCCGCATACACACCTTCTCCATGGCAGCCGGCCAGACTTCCCGCGGGTACAGTCCCGCAGCCGTTCGGCGCGGCCGCGCATCCACTTACGGCCTGCCCCTCCGTGTTGCACTTCGTGGAGTCGAGAACATCCCCATAGGGAAAGGCCGTTCGCGTGTAGCCGAACTCATTGGACCCACCACCGCACGCGGCAAGCCACGGGGTAACGCGCGCGTCATTGAGGGTCTTCACGTCGGCAGGCACGCCCTTGAGCGTTCCGCAGATCTTCTTGCCCGCCCAAGCGCAGAACCCTTGTGCGCTGCAGTGGCCGATACACACCTGCGGATGGGCGTCGCAGTTGCCCTTGCACACCTTCGGCTCGGCGAGGCAAGACGCCTCCGGCTCGTCGCGGTAGGGTGCGTCGCCACATTGGGCGAGACGCGTGCCGGCACCATGGGCCGCACCATCTGCCAAGAAGGCGGCATACTGCGCCCGCGTCACCTCCGTGGTGTCCACGCAGGCGCTGCGCCCCTCGGACAGGGGAATGCGCACCATGGTGGGCCCACGCCCGCTCGGGCACGGTGCGACGGGCGGGGCCGGGGTCGGCGTAGGTGTGGGGTCTTCCGACCCGCATGCGAGCGCGAAGAGACCGAGCGTTGCAAGAACGAGAAGGTGACGCATCATCGAAACCCGACTCTCCCCCAGGTGATCCCGAGCCCCAGAAAAACCGACGAGAACGCTTTTCGGTCCGTCGCTTGAAGCCACGTGACTTCGGGAATCACGCCGAAGCCGCGCGACGAATGAAGCTCGAAGCCCGCTCCTAGGCGGCCGTGCCAACCGTCGGGCTGAGCGCCGGTATCGACCGGGATAGGCTCGAAGGCGATCATGGTGGTCGAGCCCGCCGAGTCGTACGCTTTGCTCGACCAGGCAACACCTCCCGTTCCTATCAGGCGAAACCAGGAGGTCACGTCATATGACACCAGCAGCGGGGCGTGGACCCAATACCCGTGCCCGGCTCTCACCCCCGGCAGCACGGCAATGGCGAGACGGTCACCCAGGTAGGGAGCGACTTTGACGTCGCCGCCTATCGTGCCCCCATTGAACCGGAGGCCGATGTCGACCCGTTCGTGCGCGCCAATCCGAACGAGGACTGTGGCGCTCGGGCCCACCTCGGTCATCTTGCGGTTCCTCAAGAAGACGACCGGCTCCAGCGCCATCCCCGTGAAGACGGCGCCGGTCGCTACGGGTCGCGCAGAGGTGTACGCCCCGGGCGAGTGACAGCCCGCGAGCGCCAGTCCCAATACCGCGCCGAGGACCCAACCGAAGCGGGTCACGGGCATCGCGCGGGGGTGGTGCATGGCGGGGTTCGGCACGGTCGAAACGAGGGTCTATGATGGGAGGCACGGGTCCGCGCCAGATCTGGCCGGGACGTGAACGCCCCATTTTGAAGGACCCGGGAACGCTACACGAGTAGCCTACCGTGAGCAAAGCTCCGCGGAGCCTTCCGAGCGCCCGCTCACGACACGCATACCCTGCGAGTGGGACGCAGGTCATGCCGAAATAGGTATAGGAAAGTGCCGCCCGAGGGAGACGAGCTCGGCCAAGAGCTCGTGCGGAGGCCGGGCGGACGGAGAGGCTTCACTTCGGCGTGAAGTCTGCCCGAAGGAGAAAATAGCGCCACACGTAGCTCCAGGTAACCAAACCAACGACCAAAGCTGCAACCACGAGGCACGCCGTTCGCACGACTCGTGCCGCTCCGGGCCAGCGCCTGACAATCCACTCGGTCATGGCGAGATCAACGCGCAAACGCCCGCGCGCCGCTCCCACTCAGGCGCGGGTCGTTCCAGGCGTCTCCTAAATCAACGGTCGTGATTCTCGAACAAGTCATGCCGCTCGCATGATTTCGTGGCTGACGGTGTTGGCTGTCCGCTTCCATTGGTAGGCGTCGACGAAGCAACGCGCTCGAGCAAGGAGAGCAAAGAGCGTCCTGCAGCGGTGGTTGCGGGTGACGTTCGCGTGGAGGTCTTGCCAGACACGCTCGATGCGGTTCGCGTCGGGGCAATACGGAGGCAGGAAGTGGAGGACGAATCGGTCTCCGTATGCCCTGAGGGCTGCGGCCGTCCGGGTCGACGAGTGGATCTTGTAGTTGTCTAGGATGAGATGGATTCGGCGCGCCCTCTCGTAGCGGCGATCCACGACCTTGAGGAACGCGATGAACAAGTCGCTGTTCTTCTTGTCCAAGCCCGTCGTGACGAGCTTGCCGGTGAGCACGTCGAGCCCGCCGGCGAGGTAGAACTTCCGGTTCGTGCCGGGGGTCACGAGTCGCCGCTGCGTACCGGGCAGCATCCAGTCGCGTCCGATCTTCGGGTTGAGGTGGATGTCTACCTCGTCCACGTAGAGGACAGGTTCGTACGGCGTCGCGCGCTCCTCGACCCTACGAATTTCGGCCAATCGTTCGATTCTCCGGGCCCGCGGCCACGGGCACAAGACGATCGGCTTCGGCGTCCCGAGGCGAGCTCCCACGTGCGCGAGGGCGCGCCCCAATGTGGTCACCGAAACCTGCGGAAGGCCCTCGGCCACGAGCTGCTTCACAAGAAGCTCACGCGTCCAGGTCGGTCGAAACCAACCGAAGTCCTCCGGGCTCCGCTGAAGCAGGCGAATGAGCGCGCGCTCGAACCGCGCGTCAACCTTGCGGGCGCCGTTCCCTTCGCGCCTATCCCTGAGCGCGGCGAGCCCACCCGCGCGGAACCGCTTCGCGACCTCGACCACCGTCGACCGCGCGACCTCGAACATCCGCTCGACCGACGGGCTCGAATCGCCCCGTCCGAGCGCGGCGACGATGAAGTACCGCATCGCAGTCTCCGCCTTCCGCTCTTTCCGTCCAAGTCGGGCGATCGTTCGGCGTTCCGCCCGGCTCATTCGATCTATCATCGCCATCGCGAGCTCCTCCGGTGTCTGGTGTTTGGCGATTCCAGAACCCGGCGAGAGCTCGCTTATTTCCATCTACTTCTATGCGGTGATCGAGGATCTCGCTCGCTGATTTAGAGCGGTAAGCCTCTCCCGAGCGAGCGAGGCCACGGCCTCTCTCCCGCCAATCTCCCCCTCCCGCATCAGGTCGTCGTGATTGAGCCAGTGGCGAGGGGATGGCTGCAGGCGATTTACCCTTCGCCACACCTCAGCCTCCGACAAAGCCGCCGCAGCCGAGGTTTCCGTTTCACGTGCCACCAGCCACGCCGCGCACGACGCGCGATACCACTTCGCGTCCTCTTCCACGGCAAACACCACGCCACACTCCTCGAAGAAGCGCTTCGCATCGCGTGCTGACCGAGCCCCGTGTCGGAGGAGCGTCTCGATCGCCAAGCAGAGCCCAAAACGACGCTCCTCGCCTGCGAAGAACCGGCACGCGTTGAACGATGCCGCGATAGTATCCGCCCCCTTCGCGCGCTCGAGCCACAATCGGCTCGCCTTCTCGTAGACCGAGGACTCCATGGGTATGGACGAGTAGCCGAGCACCCAAATCTCGGGGTGCCTTTCCGCCAGGGCGAGTGCAAACGCGTAGCGGGATTCTCCCTTGTTGGCGGCGAGCAAACGCAGCAGCGGGATGAGTTTGACCGGTTCGGCCACGAGCTCGTACTCGAGTAGCTCAATCTCCCCTCGGGAGATGGATTCGGCGCTTCGACAGATCAGGACGAGGTCGGTAGCCGGCATCGGCGCTCCCTTTCATAGATAACGATACTGCCCCTACGACGAAGCGCGAGGCCTCATCAGCCTCTCGAGCGTCGCGTTCACCTCGGGGTCCGGGTCCGTTCTCGGGAGGAACTTCTGGGCGAGAGCGGGCTCTCGGACCAAGAGCTCGGCGGCAAAGAGTCGCTGGTCGCGTTGGGTCGAGCGAAGCCCTTCGTCGATCAATCGCCCGAGCTCGGACGTCGAGAGGGCGCCTACGAGACCATTCGCAAGGCTGAGGCGGACGGAAAGGTCGGACTCGTTGCGAAAGGCCGCGAGAGCGAGCTTGAGTCCGAATTGTATGGGAAGCTTCACCACCACCGACGCGGCTACCCGGCGCGTGTCGACATCGAAGGACGTGAGCTCATCGCGCCAGCGGCGCGCCATCTCCGCCCTTCGCCTCCACGCGAGGATCGGGAGCGCGTTCACGAAGGTGAGAGGGTCGGCCCGCATCAAGCCCGGCAGAGAGGCCTCCAAAATGCGCTTCACGGAGACTGTCGGCTCACGAAGCAGAAGATCCGAGATCGTGCGCGCCGACATGGCCCTCACGGTCGAGTGTTCCGATTGCAAGAGGCCCACGACGAGCTTCGCGGCACGCGTGCTCGAGGTGAGCATGAGCAACGCGTCTGCATTCGACAGAGCGTGCAACGAGGGTTCCTCTTCGAGCAAAACCGTCGGGTGCCCGAGGCAATGAAGGACGACACCGCGCAGAAGCTCATTCACGCGAGGACCACCAACCGCCGCGAGCGCTTGAGCGAGATTCCCATGAGGCACCCCGACCGAACGTGCCGCGGCAAGAAGCGTCGGCCGAACTTGGGCCGCTTTTGCATTACGTACATGTACGACGAGGTCCTCGAAGTCCCCTGAGGCCACTCGTTCGAGCACGTGGGCGGTCAAGTCACCTTGTTCCGGTCGCATGTTCATCCTTCTGTACTTTCTGCGGTGCCGATTGAGCAGTCCTCGCCGAAGACCTCGACGGTCACCAGGTCGAGCGGCTTAGCAGCCCGTTGAGGAAGCCGCTGGTTGAGCGTCGAAGTAGAGAAGGTCAATCCTCAGGCTGGCCAAGGACGCTCGGAAAATCATGCCAAGTGTGAGCGCAAAGTTCTTGCCTACGATATGCAGCGCGCCGAGGACTGCGTAGACGAAGGAAATGAGGGCGCGGGCGGCTCGCCCGGCCATTTCTCGCGGAGTTCCGCACCCGAGGCGAGCTCGCATCACGATCCCAAGGTTGAGCCCTGCGACTTGCACAAGGTAGCGCTTTCGGACGTTGCTTCGTCCGCGGAGTCTCGTGCGGCGATGTCCACCGCTTTCGCAGGTGTGAGCAAAGCTCCTTTCGACGAGCTCACCCCGTTTTCGAAGGAGCCTTTTCCCCTTCGCTCGGCCGCACCGGGCGCGATTGGAGTGAAAAGCTTCGCGAGTAAGCATCCCTCCTTCTTTATTGTGGAAGTGCCGCTTCTTGCCGGGGGTTTTGGGCGAAGGAATGTACGTACGGAAGCCCGCATCCTTGAGGCGGAGCAACCCCTCCACCGTGTGGTATCCCTTGTCCCCAACCACCTCGATGATGCGCGCGGACTCGATGTCTGTCGCATTGCCGGCTTTCGGTCCCGGTTCGTCATCGTCGTCGTCGTCGCGGGCTTGAGCTTCCTCGATATTGCTTCGCGCGGCCGAAAGACTCGGTTCGAGAGTGCGCGAGTCGGGCGCGGTCGCGGGGAGAATATCCGCCGCGACCACGACACCGGTCTCCAGATCGACCACGTGTTCCGCCTTGTAGGCGAGACGCGTTCGTCCGTCCTTCAATCGCGTGATTTCGGCTTCGGCGTCCGTCGACGACTGCCAGTCCTCGTTGCTCGTCCGTTTCCCCGTCCGACCTCGATCGAGGCGTTGTGCGTCCTCGGCGGTCGGTGCTTCGAGCCCTGCCTTCTCGCAGAGGCCCTTGACGTACGTCCCGTAGTCCTCGCCTGTATCCCGCCTCACGATTGTCTTCATCGAGGCATCCGCCCGCAGATACGTCGAGTCGACGCCCACGACTCGACCGCGGAGCAGACCCGCCTGCTCGACCGTCGCCAGCACGTGCTTGAAGAACGCCTCGTAGACGGTCTCGGGAAGCCTCGCGCGCATCCTGGAAAGCGTCGAATGGTCGGGAACGCGCTCGTTGACCAGCACTCCAATGAAGCTTCGCAGCGACAGGGAATCCGAGCATCGCCATTCGAGTCCTCGCTCCGACTCGATCCCCTCAAAATACCCGACCAAAAGCATCCGAAAGTACACCCCAGGCGCGATCGATGGCCTCCCAAGATTCGCGTCGAAGTACGGCTCGCACAACCGCTCCACCTCGCTGTCGAACCCCGACGACCTCAGAAGCTCATTCAGCGACTCATAGAACTTGTGCCCGGGTGACTTCGGAAGCTCCGCCGCCCCCAGCCACATCGGCTCCTGCCTGCCTCCTCGCCGCCGCATTCCCATCCGTCCACACTATCCAGCCTCGATCCCCGGGTCGATCCCCTCTCGATACAAAATCAACGGGCTGCTAGTTCGTAAGCACCGCTGCGCCTGATGTCGAAGAGCCCCCGACGCACGAGGCTCGGTCACCGACCGCACACGCGCCATCGAGCGCGCGTTGCTCGCACCCATGGTCTGCGGGGCTCAGCAGCTTGCAAGTCCGCGCGAGCCGCCTACACACACGCCAAGCTCCGAGGCGGCATCCCTGGCTCATGAGATCGAACCCTTCCCGCTCATGGTGGGCGGAGAGCTCCATTTCTCCCGCAGATCCACATGCAGCGCCTACCCCTCGATGGCACATCGCCATACGCATTCGTAGGGCGCGAGCGCGGTCCTTTGGACAGCCGTCACCGCTAGCAAAGCAGTCCGCAAGCGCTTCGCAGGCGTCCGCCGAACCAAGCGCACAGCCCCGCTCGTTGTATGCGCGAGCCATTGTCGCACTTCGCGGGCCTGCGTACCCGAAAGAGCGAGCGGCCCCCATCAACGAGCAGGCGTTGCCGTTGCCGCGCTCGCAAAGGTGCCTGCAGGATCGAGCCTCATCGTCCATGATACACTCGGCGCAGACTGTTTCACCCTCGACCATTCCAGGGGAACATCCTTCGACGGCCTTGTCGGCTAGCGCATGAGGGTTCCCTCTTGGGAAGGCCGACGGAATTTCGGACGTCTCTCGACACCCCACGGCGGGGAGCACCAGGGCCGCCAAAACGACGACCCACATTTGCCCCCCTCTCTTGGTGATGATTGTTGCGGCCAGGAGTCGCCCCCTTCTCGGGCAGTCGTTCATCGTCGATGCATCCTTTGCCGTTGCGTCAACCACAAGCAGCCTCCTGCGCTCTCGTACCGCAGCGCGCTCACGCTCCAATGAACGTGGTCCGGCTCCGCCGCTTGGACACGGTAGACCTTGGCCGCGGCCTGCAGAAGGACCCGACGCCTTCGGGCGGGCGCGTCCGTGCCACGGTGCTCCGCCCCCGTTCGTAGAGGCGACCGAGACTGGCCACCTTCTGACTCCAGTCCTCGGGAGATTCTTGGATGGATCGGCAGCACAGTCCAATGCACCGAGACCACGGTACGGGGCGCGTCCTCTCGAGCGCTCTCGCTGTGAGGTACGAGAGCGACGAAGCTTCCTAGCGCTTTCCCTGAACGAGCGCCAGGTCATGAGCGCGCTCGAAACCCAGGAGGGCATCGTCCATTGCCCCGCGCGCCATGGCATCGGAGGCCGCATGGGCCAGCGAATCGACGTCTTCATCCACGCTCATGTCGACCTCGGAGCAGCTCGGAGAGAAGGCGTTCGTCTACCCCGACCAAAGGCATCAGCCTCTCGATCTCACTCTGCGCTCCGGCCTCGCACGCCTGGGAAAAGAGCAAGACGGCGTGCATGTCTTCCCCGATCACGTGGCCGCCCACTCGACGAGCGAGCTCGTCGTGCTGGATACGAGCAAGCTCGGCCTCTTTCAGTCGAACCTCGAGCAGACCTGCGTCCTCGGAAAAGCAATCGCGGTACGCCTCCAGCGCTGTCCGGTAGGCCGATTCGGCTTGGATGAGCTCTGGGCCTCTCGTGACGTCGCTTTCCCCCTCAGGCTCGATCCAAGTCGGGTCCACTTCCTGAATCATCTGCTGCACTCGATCGAGCTCGAGCAGCATCTGCGAACGCAGCTCCCTGTCGTCCGTGCGCGCAGCGTTTCGAAGCGACTTCACTGCTCCCGGGAGATCGCCGGCCATTTCGCACCAGTGAGCGACGGCCATCCAGTGATACGACGCGACCGTACCTCCAAGCTCCGCGAGCTCCGAGCCGACGCGTATCGCGTCCGATAGGGCTCCTGCTTCGGCGTATTGCGTCGCCACGAACGGCAAGAAAGCCGCCAAGCTCACCGGACCGGCTTTCGCGAGCGCCTCTGCCTCGTGAATCAGGGCGACGACCTCGCCCGCGTCACCGACGCCGGTCAGGTCTTTTGCGAGCTGGAGCTTTGCCCAACCCAGCGCCCCAAGATGTCCCGCGTCCTGTTCTGCCTCCAGAAATGCAACGCTGAGTCGGCGAGCGATGAGGCACTTGGCGACTTCCCCGGCAAGACGCGCTGCGTTCGCACGGGCATGGATGGCAATCGCGATGTCGCGAGCATGGGCCACCCCAGCGGCAACTCCCCTTCGCAGACGGAGGAGCGCCACGTCTTCAGCTTCCACGAGGGAAGCCTCGACCAGCGCATCGACCGAAGCCGCATCATCGGACATCACGAAACCTCCTTTCCTGGTTTGGAGGGCCTCATTCGCACGGTGGCAGGTAGAGGTCTCTCAGACCGACGGGAGCGAGTGAAGGATGCTCCCGATAGAGCGGCTCGGTCCCCTCTACGACGAAGGCCCCCATCACGGTCGCTAGCCGAGCTCGCCACAGTTCGAGCTCCTCCTCGGTGCATTCGTCTTTCACGAGTTGAGCGGCCTGCCCAAGCTCTACGACGGCTGCCTCTAGATGCGATGCGAGACGCCTAGCAGTCTCTTTGTTCATCTTTGGTCCTTCATGTAGGCGAGCGCCTCGGCGACTGCTCCCGTGCTCGGACAGCCGTCTCACTCGTTACGCCGCAACCGACTCCGGGCGCCTGCTTCGTCTCGTCGGCCACGGCGTACCGTTCGTAGTCCATCCTATACCTGAAGGGACCAGCCGGACGAGGCTCGAGTGCTCGCTGGACTCGCATGCCCGAAAGACAACAGACGTGCCGCCCCTTCCTGCGCCGCGTGTTGCACCCATCGGCTTGTGGGGGCATTGCCCCCCTCGAGGTCTTCGAACCGATCGGCCGATGGGTTCGAGGCCCTTTTTGACGCCCGAAGCCCGTCTGCGGACCGGTTCGAGGCACGCGCGGGGGTCGACCCACCCTTCGGCCGATGGGTTCGGGCCTCGTAAGTGCGCGATAGGTCGATGCGGGCATGGCCCAATGAGCGACATTGAGGGACCGAGCCCCCACAGGCCGATGGGTCTGCGCCACTCCGAAGGGTCTCCAACCGATCGGCCGATGGGTCTGCGCCACTCCGAAGGGTCTCCAACCGATCGGCCGATGGGTGCGGCGGCCGGGTTGAGGGCTTCCGACCCATCGGCCGATGGGTGCAAGCACGGTCCACATGCCTCGCGGGCATCGACGCATCGCTTACGCGCCACCCGCACTTACACGGAGCGAGGCGCAGCGCGGTGGCGCTTCGACGAGAACGCGCTCACGCCTGCTGCGCGCGTCCATGCGTCCACGCCCAACGAGCAGGCCCGTGTGATCGACGAAAGATCGGCCGCAGAGGATGCATGGAGAATCACGACCGCTGGGTTGGCTCCGACGAGGACTCGCGCGACGGCGTGCGGCGAGAGCGTGCCGCCAGGTCGGCATCGCGCGAAACCCACCTTTTCAGGGTGGAATACGGGATCGAGAGCTCCCATGCGCGATCTCGAAGCGACCCGAAGTCCTCGGTGGTTCGGAGGGCGGCGAGGGCGAAGGCTCTGCGGCTCTGGTCGAGCAACGGTCGACAGCGGGCGCTCGCTCGGTACTCGGGGGCCGAGCTCGTCCCACGCGTCGGCGCCGTCGGGATGGCTCCCGCGAAGCCCGTGATCGCGGCGAGTGTGGGGCCTCGAAGAGGCGCGATCGGCCACGGGGCGTTGGTGAATGCGGACATGCGACTGAGGTAGGTCGCGTTCGGCTTGACCGCATTGCGCGATCCAGACAACTTGTTTCGCAGAACGGTCATGACCACACGAGGATCCCGTCCGCGAGTCGAAGACTCCGAGCCTCCGCCGGGATGGGTGGTGTTCGGAGACGTCTCGGTCGTGGGCGCCCCAAAGGGCGAAAGCTCATCTCTCCAGTCCCTCGCGAATCGGTTCGTCGTCGAGGCGAATGGCCGCGCGGTTTCGACCATCGATCGACCGGCGAACGCCGTCGGGATGACCATGCTCGCCGGTGGTTTCGAGAGCGATTTTCACACCCATCGCGAGTCGCAGTTCTTTTTCCTCGAGCGGGGCGAGCTCACCTGCGAAGCCTCGAACGCGGTATGGATTGTCCCCCCGCAGTCCGCACTTTGGATTCCGGGCGACGTGAGTCACAAGATACGCGCCCGCGCGCCTCTCGAGGGATACACGGTGTTCGTCGCCCCCGACGCCGTCACGACGCTCCCCAACGAGTGCTGCGCGGTCACTGCGTCTCCGCTGCTCCGGGAGCTCGTCCGACGAATGGCGACCCGCCCGGCGCTCTACGACCTCGACGGTCCCGACGCGCGCTTGGTCTCGGTCCTCCTCGACGAGCTATCGCGAGTGTCGACCGAACACCACCGGCTCCCGATGCCCACCGACCCAAGGCTGCGACGACTCGTCGAAGGAATGACCGCAAATCCCTCGGATGGCGCCACGACGAAGACGTGGGCGAAACGCATAGGCGTCGGCGAGAGGACGCTCAATCGCATCCTGGTCGAAGAGACGGGCCTCAGCTTCGGGAGATGGCGCCAGCAATTGCATATCATCCTGGCGCTCCAGCACCTGTCTCGAGGGGCCACCGTGCAGAGCGTCGCGTGCGACCTCGGGTACGAGAGCGCGAGCAGCTTCGTGACGATGTTTCGCAAGGCGCTCGGTGTGTCCCCTGCGCGCTACATGGCCCGCCTCCGGGCCCCGTAGATGCTAGGCGCGGAGACGTACCCGGCCCAAAAACGCCCATGGCCACGGCTCGAAACCACCCCTAAGCTTCCGGGGTGAGCTTTCCGTCTCGATTCATCGGCGTCGACGCCGCCCGCGCTCGCTTCGGGCCTCGGGTCGATCGCGTGGGTGCGTTTCTTTCGCAGGGCGACCCACTCGCCGATCATGTGGTCAAGACCTCGGCCGAGATGCCCCCGGGTGAGGGATTTCGGCTCTTTTCACGGGCCGCCGCGCACGGCATCGCCAGCGTCCCCGAAGCTCCGGAGAGCTTTCGCGCCTTCTTCACCGAGGCGGAACGTGTGCCCGTGTGGGTCGATCCGGACCGTATGGAGCGGGGAAGACGCCTCTTTCTCCGCTACGGCATGCTCGCCGGCATCGTGCTCGGGGGGCGCTCGCTGGTGCTCGGGTACATCTCGCCCGCGGGAAACAAGCCGCTCGTCTTCTCCGGTCGGCTCGAGCAACAAGCGCCGCGGCGCCTCGCCGAGACCGGGCGCTTCGTGCAGGCCATCAGCGAATTCCGCGGGGTCGACGTGCTCGGCGACGGCTACCAGATTGCCCTCAAGGTCCGCCTCATGCACGCGCAAGTGCGCGCCATGCTCGCCCGCTCGGACCGCTGGAACGCCGAAGCTTGGGGCGTGCCCATCAATCAACACGACATGGCCGGCACCACGCTGCTGTTCTCCATTGCCGTACTGGACGGATTGCGCACCCTCGGCGCACGCTTCTCCGCCAGCGAGGCCGACGACTACATGCATCTCTGGCGCGTGATTGGACGCCTCATGGGCGTGCACGACGAGATCTTGCCCGCCTCCGAGGCCGACGCCTTCGCCCTGGCCGAAATCATCGCCGCCACCCAAGAGCCCCCGGACGACGACGCGCGCTCGCTCACGCAAGCCCTGTTGCGCACGCCCATCGAAGCCGCGCGCACCGAGCTCGAAAAGCTGGTCGCCCCCGAACGCGTGAAGTTCGGCGCGGCCATCACCCGCATGCTGCTCGGCGATGAGCTCGCCGACGACCTGCACCTCGTGAAGAGCAACTACCATAGGCTCCTCCCCGTGCTGCGCGGCATCACCCGCACCCGCGACCTCGTCCTGCGTGTCTCCCCCTCGCGACGCGAAGCAGCCGAGCGCGAAGGTGAGCGCTATTGGCAAAACGTGGTCGAGCGCACCCTGGAAGGAAAACCCGCCGAGTTCCGTCCCCCGGAGAAGCTCGAGCGCCCTTCGCCTGCGTCGGCGGGACCTACCTCGTCGAAGACAAGCTCTCCGTTGCGCGACAAAGCCGAGAATCTTCGTGCCTTTGCCGGGTCGCTGCGGCGCGCGGTCGCGGGCTGAGCCTGGATTTCGTGGCAATCGTTCGAGGGGCCGTCACGACTTTCGGGCCTCGGGCGACGTAACGCCATGAACCGTTCCTGGGCTCTTGGTCGCGTGCCGGTGTGGCTCCTTTCCTGCGCCTTCGGTGCATCGCTCGCCCTGAGCGCGCTCGGCTGCCAGACATCCCCGCCAGGGCCCACGAGCCAAGCGCCCCGCGCGATGCAAAGCGCACCTGCTCCGAGTGAGGCCCGTGCCTCCGAGGCCGACGCCAGCGCGGACGCGAACCTGGCGCTCACGCTTCTCCCCGAGGCAGGCACGGAGCCCAAGCTCCCTCCGTACGACCTCGGCGCCGACCTCGTGGCGCGCGATGCCGATGCCCACAAGCGGCTCGGCAAAGGCATCGAGACGGCCGTGGTGGGCGGCGTGTTCGTCTTCGTCGGTGCGCGAGGCTATACGGGAGCGCCCTTCGCGCAGAGCCGCGACCTGGTCACCCGTGCGCTCGCCGCCTTCGACAACGGGCGCTTCGGCAGGCGCCCGGCCGAGGCCATAACGGTCTATCTGTTTCCCGACGATCGTTCGTACGGCGCATTCTGCAAAGCGGCACTCGGCCAGGCTTGCATCTCCATTTATGGCTTCTATTGGCCTCGCGATCGCTGGATGGTCATGAACGCCGGATTGGGCATCGGTACGCTCACCCACGAGCTCGTGCATCCCTTGGTCGAGGCCGATTTCCCCGATGCTCCCACTTGGCTCAATGAAGGCATTGCCTCCATTTTCGAGGCGCCCGTGCTGCCCAAAGCCGGCGAGATCCACGGCGCGAAGAACTGGCGATTGCCGCGCTTGAAGGCCGCGCTCGGCTCGGGCGAGCGTGCGCACGCGCTCCCGCACACGCTCTTCGGCATGCCGGCCGACACCTTCCGCGACGACCGCGAGGCGCTGCACTATTCGCTCGCACGCTACTTCTGCCAGTGGCTCGACGAGCGCGGCAAGCTCTGGGACTTTTACCACGCGTTCCGCGACGGCTACGCGAACGACCCCACCGGCGTGCAGAGCTTCCGAAAGGTCACCGGCACCACGCCGGAAGAAGCCGAGCGCGCGTTTTTGGGCTGGGTCGCGCGGCTGTGAGACCCGCTGTCACGCGAAGGCGCGAGTGCCTCTTGCGCCACGAGCGAAAAGGCCGTTAAAAGCGGCGGATCATGTCACTGCGCGCCTTCCTCGCTTCTGCCGTCCTGCTTCTCGGCCCCGTGCTCGCGTGCGGAGCCGACGAAACCAACGTCCAGACCGACGGTGGCCCGCTGACCATTCAGTGCACCTCGAAGGACTGCTTCTGTCCGGACGGCGCCACCTGCTCGATGACCTGCCCCAACGGCGACACCTGCTACGCCCAGTGCGGCAAGGGTGCGACGTGCACCATCGACTGCGCCGGCTCCACCGACTGCGCGGCCCGCTGCCAGGAGAACGCCGTCTGCCGCGTTCGCCGCCAGACCGGCGCCTCTCCCACGGTCACCTGCGCGAGCGGCGCCGACTGCAAGACGTGCCTCGGCGAGTGCAAGTAGGCCCTTCGTCGAGCGGGTGAGAGCGAGGCTTTGGTTCAGTCGCGGCCCGGGCTCGGGCTCGAGGCAGTCAGGGTCGCCTCCAGCGCGCGAAAAGCCGTGTAAAACGCCTTCGACGACGCGACCACCGCTCGCTTTCGCAGGGCGATGTACGGCAGCGCGAAGACGAACGGCAGCGCGCACGTGACGAGGCCGCCGAACACCGGAGCTATCCCGGCCAGGAAGCTACCGTAGAACCCGACAGCCATTCCCACGAACGAGAGCACGAAGATCGCGAGCGTGGGCGAGAGGCGATCGCGGCTCTGCGCGACCACTTGCACCGCGAAGCCTGAGCCGCCGATGGGAAGCACCTTGGCCTATACCAGCGTCTCGGTGAGCCCGGCGCGGCCGGCCACACGCAGCGATTCGGGAACCGTCGTCGTGAAGGCCTCGAGCGGCACGGAGATGGCGCTCGCCAGCGCCGGGCCGAGCCGCGCGAAGATGGCCTCGCGCTCTTCGTTCTCGGGCAAGAACGGGGAGAGCACGAAATCGTGACGCGTGACCGAAGTGGTGGAGCGACGAAGCTCCTCCATGTCGCCCACCGACATCATGCGAACAGGGACGAAGATCATCGGGACGGCCTCGCTCTCGAGGGTGTCACGAGCCTCCTGCTGGCGGGAAAAAATGCCATGCCCGTGAGCTCAGGCGAGCACGTCGAGCACACGAGCCGCGAGGGCGAGCTTACCTTCGAGCGCCTCGGGCACCGGCACTCGCGTCTCGAAGAGCACCCGCACGCCTTCGGTCGGCACGTACGCGCGCCCCGGGTCTCCGGCGATCACACGCACCCCGGACGCCGCGAGCGCGCGAAACCACGGAACGAAACGCGCGACCAAATGCGCGTCGTAGAACACGTCTCCAGCGAGCAGCACCGTGCCGGGCGGGTAAGACGAGCCCACCGGGTCGCACGTCTCCGCGTGCAGTACGAGCCTATTTTCCTGGGCATTGAGCCGCGCCGAGACCTCGGCCAAGGGATCGGCGTCCAAACACCGCACCCGACGTGCTCCGGCCCGCGCCGCCGCGAGACCGACCAGCCCGGAGCCGGAAGCGAAATCGATCACCGAGCGTTCGGCGACCACCATGGGATGGTCGAGCACGTACCGCGCGAGGGCCTGCCCTCCCGCCCACGGAAACGCCCAGAACGGAGGCTCGATGGCGCGCTCGGAGAGCCACGCTTCGGTCGCGTGCCAAAGCGGCGTCACGTCCGAGGCCACACGCGTGCGAAGCTCGGGAACGAGCGGCACCGGCTCGAACACCGTGTGCGTCTCTAGAAACGCCCGTCGCTCGGCTTCGCTCTTCGCTGACACGTGGCCGAGCTTCTATCCGGAAAACGTGGCGCGCGGAATCACCTGCGCCGGTCCGCCGAGCCTCCATCAGCGCACATTCGCCCCAATTTTCTGGCCAAGTGCCGCCCGTCGCAGCATGTTGGGGCGGCCGTGAAGCCGATTTTCCCTCTTTTCCCCGGTAAAGTCCCTGAAATGGCCCGCTTTTCCAAGGGCTTGGCGAAGATCCCGTCGCTCGCGTCCTTCGTGTCTTGCGCGTCGCTCGCCTCGCTGGCCGCGCTCGCGCTGGTCGGCACGACCGGCTGCTCGAAAAACAAAGAAGGCGCGACCGCGGACGGCTCGGACGCCGAGGCCTTCGCACCGGCTGCCTTGAGCTCGGCGCCTCTCGGCTCGGCTCCGCAGAAGCCGAGCTCGTCCTGCCCCAAGGGCGCGTGCGTGGCCGCGCTCGACATGCAGACGCCCATCTACGAAAAGGCGAGCACGGCCTCCACGAAGCTCGGCTACCTGCGCATGGGCGCGGTCGTACCGCGCGCCTCCGAGCTCTCTCCGAACGGCGAGTGCCCGGCGCCGGGTGGCTTCGTGAAGCTCGAGCCGCGCGGCTTCGTGTGCGTGGGAAAGAGCGCCACGCTCGACCTCGAAGCGCCGCTCGTGCGTGCCTCGAGCGTGCGCCCCG
This sequence comes from Polyangiaceae bacterium, assembly GCA_965225775.1. Lineage (GTDB taxonomy): Bacteria > Myxococcota_A > Polyangia > Polyangiales > Polyangiaceae > JAAFHV01. The sequence continues at coordinate 3,351,217 of OZ245328.1, forward strand.
ACCTGCGAAAGCCGCTCCCCTACGCGTACGGCTTCGTGCGTGCGGTCGCGCCTCAGTACCTGCGCGTGCCCACCAAAGAGATGCAGCTCCAGAGCGAGATGAGCTTGAAGGAGCACATGTCGACTTGGGAAAAGAAGGCCACCGCCATGAACGAGGTGGTGCTCGGCGCGAACGACGTCGAGATCTTCGGGTACAAGCCGGAAAAGCTCTCCACCTCGATGTCGCAAGGCGAGCTCTTCGGTGGTCAATCGGACGCCGATCCCATTCCGTTTTGGCTCGAGAACGGCAAGCGCACCATCCCCAACGTCTCCGGCTTCACCGTGCCGGACGCCTCCATTTTCGCCAATCGCGTGCGCCGTCACTCCGGCCTCGCGTTCGTGGGATTCTTCAAGACCGACAAAGCCCACTACGACCGTCCCTTCGCGGTCACGGTCGACCTTCGCTTGATTCCCACCACCAAGGTGAAGCCCGACACCGGCTCGCGCTTCCACGGCGTCGAGCTCGAAGGCTACGGCTTTCCCATGGCGTTCTTGCGCAAAGAGACCGACGGCAAGAAGGCGCGCACGCCCGTCAAGCTCACCGGCAAGACCCGCGGCCAAGACCAGTGGATGGAGCGTGAGCTCGAAGGCGGCGTGTGGATGAAGTCGAAAGACCTCCACGTCGCGCGCTCGCCCGGTGAGCTGCCCGCCGTGGCCGCCAAGGGCGAAAAGTGGATCGACGTCTCCATCGAGAACCAGGTGATGGTGCTCTGGGAGGGCAAAAAGCCCGTGTACGCCACCCTGGTCTCCACCGGCCAAGACGGCGCCGGCGATCCCAAGACCACCAAGTCGACCGTGCAGGGCACGTTCCGCATCAAGAACAAACACGTCACCGCCACCATGGACTCCAACGAGAAGTCCGGCGACGGCGGAGTGCAGCGCGACAAAGACGGCAAGCAGCTCCGCCGCGGCGCGGGCCTCTTCGAGCTTCGCGACGTTCCTTGGGTGCAGTATTTCGAGGGCGCCTACGCGCTCCACACGGCTTACTGGCACGACGTGTTCGGCACGCCGCGCAGCCACGGCTGCGTGAACATCGCCCCCATCGACGCCCGCCGCGTCTTCATGTGGAGCGATCCGCCGGTGCCCGAGGGCTGGCACGGCGTGTCCTCGACCGACAACAAGGGCACCACGGTCAACGTCCGTTATTGACGGGAGCGAGACTCCCCTGAATGCTCGCGCGATGACCGAAATCGTCGCGTGCGAACGGACCCATCGTCTCCCGGACGGCGAGCTCACGCTGCTCGGCGCCCATCGCTCGGTCACCGGCGCCATGTCGCGGGTCGAGAGCGGAGGCGTGCGCCTCTTGGTCGACTGCGGCGTGCCCCAGGGCCGCGAAGCGCGCGATTTCCACTTCCCGGATGCCGCCCGCGACGTCGACGCCGTGCTGCTCACGCACGGCCACAACGACCACGTGGGCAGCTTGCCGGCGCTACTCGAGGGCGGCTTCTCCGCGCCGATCTACGCGACCGCCGCCACGATCGCAGTCACGCGGCTCTCCCTCGAAGACAGCCTGGAGATGATGCGCGTCTCGCCTGCCGAGGTGCGCGCGTTCCTCGCGCGCTTCGACGCCCTCGCCAAGCCTTTCCCGTACGACACCTCGCGCGAGCTCGCCTTCCGCAACGGAAAGAAGGCTTCGATCGGCTTTCGCGAGGCGGGACACATCCTCGGCTCGGCCAGCGTGGAGATCACCACCAAGGCATCGCGCGTGGTGCTCTCCGGAGACCTCGGCCGCCCCAACGCGCCCATCCTGCGCGACCCCAACACCACCTGGGACACGAGCCGCCCGCTCGACCTCGTGGTGGTGGAGAGCACCTACGGCAGCCGCGACCACGCGCACGGGCACGACGACGTGCTCGCGGACCTCGAGCGGGTGCTCCAGCGCGCCGTGGCGGACAAGAGCCGCGTGCTCGTGCCGAGCTTCGCCATCGGCCGCACGCAGACCTTGCTCTACTTCTTGAACGAGCTCGTCGAGAGCGGAAAAATCCCGCATTTCCCGGTGGCCTTGGACACCCCCATGGGGCTCTCGGTCACCGACACGTACAAACGGTTCTCGCGCATCTTCGACAAAGAGAGCCTCGACAAGATGGCCCACGGCGACGACGTGCTCGATTGGGACACGCTGTTCTCGATCACGCGCGGTAAAGACTCGCGAAAGCTGCGCGACCTGCCGGGGCCCCTCTTGATCATCGCCGGCAGCGGCATGTGCACGGGAGGCCGCATCGTCGGTCACTTGATCGACGGCCTGCCCGATCCCTCCACGGTGGTGCTGTTCGTCGGGCACCAGGCCGAGGGCACGCCGGGTCGCCGCATCCAAGAAGCCGCGAAGGCCGGTGGGCGCGTGCGCCTCGACGGCGAAGAGGTGCTCGTGCGCGCCCGAATCGAGACGCTCAAGGGCCTCTCCGCGCACGCCGATCGCGGCGAGCTGTGCGACTGGCTCTCGCACCTCCCGTCCCCGAAGCGCATCGCGCTCCACCACGGCGACGAAGACGCCCAACACGACTTCGTGCGCTACGCCACGCCGCGTCTCGTCCGCGCCTGATCCTCGGAGCTCGCCGACGAGTACGACTCGAGGAGAACTTCCGCACGTCTCGCGCGTAGTGCTTCGCCCGAGCCCGGCCTTGCGGGCGTTTCTTCGCTTCTTCTTCGACCCGCTCTGTACGCTCTCGACCTCGACCTTCTCCGGAGAACCGAATGAAGAAGCCGCTCGCTTGTCTCGCGCTCGCCATGGGCCTCACCATGGGGCTGCTCTCGAAGGAGGCCTCCGCGTTCTGCGGATTTTACGTGAGCGGCGCAGACGCCAAGCTCTTCAACGCGGCCACGCAAGTGGTGCTCATGCGCGAGGGCACACGCACCGTGCTCTCCATGCAGAACGCCTACGAAGGACCGGCCGAGAACTTCGCCATGGTGGTCCCGGTGCCGGTGATTCTCCAGAAGGAGAACGTGAAGACCCTACCGCGCGACATCTTCGACAAGGTCGACAAGCTCTCCGCGCCTCGTCTGGTCGAGTACTGGGAACAAGACCCGTGCATGCCTCCGCACCCGACCATGGTGATGGGGCCCGGTGCACCGAGGCCAGCTCCCGCCATGGCAGCGAAGGGAAGCAGCGGCGCGCACGATTTGGGCGTGACCGTAGAAGCGCAGTTCACCGTCGGCGAGTACGAGATCGTCATCTTGTCCGCGAAAGACGCGGGCGGCCTCGACACCTGGCTGCGCCAAGAGAAGTACAAAATCCCCGAAGGCGCCGAGCCTTTCTTCCGACCGTACGTGCAGCAGGGCAGCAAATTCTTCGTGGCCAAGGTCGACGCCACCAAGGTCACCTTCGAGAAGGGTACGGCGCTGCTCTCTCCGCTGCGCTTCCACTACGACTCGGAGAAGTTCTCGCTGCCGGTGCGCCTCGGACTGATGAACGCCAATGGTCCTCAAGACCTGGTCGTGAACATCTTGGCCAAACAGAAGCGGTACGAGGTCGCCAACTACCCGAACGTGACCATCCCCACGAACCTCGACGTGGCCGAGAACGCCAAGGACTCGTTCGGCTCGTTTTACACCGCGCTCTTCGACCGCACGCTCGAGCGAAACCCGAAGGCCGTGGTCACCGAATACTCGTGGGACGCCTCCACGTGCGATCCGTGTCCGCTGCCCGCCCTCACGCCGAACGAGCTGGCGACCCTCGGTGCGGACGCTTTGCCTTCGAGCCAAGAAGGCGCGATCGGACCAGGCGGTCCAGGAGGATTCGCGCCGCCATCTCCGCCTCCGCAGCTCCCCAAGCCGAAGCCCGGGTCCCCCGGCAGCGCCTCGCGAGCACCGGGCATCGCCCCCTCGCGACCCCGATTTTTCCCGAGTGGATTCGTCATCACCCGATTGCATGCACGCTACACGAAGGAGTCCCTCGGAGACGACTTGGTCTTCCGCGAGGCGCCGGCCATCGTGGGCGGCCGCGAAGTGCGCGGAGAGGGAGGCAAGCTCGAAGAGCGCTCCAAGCCCTCGGACTACACGAACAACTTTCAAGCGCGCTACGCGGTCCGTCATCCGTGGACCGGTCCCATCGCGTGCGAGAACCCGAAGCGCGGCATCTGGGGAGGACCTCCTTCGGGCATGACCGGAGACACGCGCGCGAGGCCTGCGCAGAAGCTCGCGTTCGCCAAGCGTGGCTCGGAGCTCGCCTCGTTCCTTCGCTCGGACGCGAGCGAGCTCGGCGTGACCGCAGCCGGCGCGCTGGTGAGCGGCGTGGGCCCGAGCGGCTCGAGCGCGCCCGGCGAAACTCCCAAACCTCTCGTGGACGCGGGCGTGAAGGCGGACGCAGGCGCGGATGGTGGCGGAGCGAGCGGCGAAGTGCCTCCCGAAAGGCGCGGTTGTGCAGGATGCGCGGTCGGGACCACCGAAGGCACCGAGGCCGTGGCCGCTCTGCCCGTGCTGGTCTTCTTTCTGGGACGTCGGCGCGCGAGGAACAAGAAACGCCACGAGGACGCGTGAGCGTGGGCTCGCGCGGGCGCTCGTGCCGCTCGTTCGCCCTGCTGCTCGCGCTCGGGACGGCTCCGGCCCTTGCCTGCAGCAGCTCCCAGGCACCTACGAACGAAGGGGAAAAAAAGCTCCCCAAGGCCACGCCGCTCGAAGCCCTCGAGCCTTCGAACCCGAGCCCGTTCGCGCCCGCGTTCGTGGTGGAGACCTCGCACGTCGAAGGCGCGGAGGGCTCACAAGGCCCACAAGGATCGGGCTCGCGTCTCGCCGACGTGGACGGCTGCGCCGAGTGCCACACGGACGCGTTCGCCGGGTGGAAAGCGAGCGCGCACTCGTTCGCCTCGTTCGACGACCCGGTCTACCGAGTGGCCGTGGAGCGCCTGCGCAAGGAGCGAGGCACGCGTGAGAGCCGCATGTGCGCCGGCTGCCACGACGTGGCGCTCTTGGTCGACGGCGCGATGGATCACGAGATTCGCCCCGACGACCCGCGCGCCCACGCTGGCGTCTCGTGCCGCGTCTGCCACGGCATCACCGGCGTTCGGCCCGACGGCAACGGTAGCTTCGATCTCGACGGGTCCGCGGTGCCGGTGCCGCGCCAGGGCGATCCGGAGAGCCTGCGCCTACACCGCGAGCGCATCGCGCGCCCCATCCTGCGCGACTCGAGCTTCTGCCTCGGGTGCCACAAATCGTTCCTCGACCACTCGACCGGCAATACGAGCCACTTGGTCGGCCAAGACGACGCGAGCCCTTGGAAACGCTCGGCCTACGCGGGCAGCCACGCCGCACGCATCGACGCCGAAGACGTGCCCGAGACGGACTGCCGCGGCTGCCACATGCCGCGCGTGCCTGCGAACGCGGGCGATCCGGGCGCCAAAAACGGCACCATCGCCTCGCACGCCTTCTTGGGCGGCCACACGTGGATGGCCAGTATCCAGCGCGATCCGGAGCTAAGACGGCGCGCCGAAGACTTCTTGAGCGGCTCGGCGCGCATCGACGTGGTCGGCCTCATCCGCGAAGACGGCTCGCAGCACTACCTGGGAAGCGACCCGCTCGAGGTGCGCGAGGGCGAACGCCTCGTGCTCGACGTGAGCGTGAAGAACCTGCGCACCGGGCACAGATTCCCGGGTGGCGTGATGGACGCTCAAGACACCTGGGTCGAGCTCACCGTTCGCGACGCGCGTGGAGCCTTGGTCGCCGAGGCCGGGACCGAGCACGAAGCGACCGGCCACGATCCGCGCGCGCACCGCTTCGTTTCGTACGTCGCCGACGCCACGGGCAAGGAGCGCAAGCTCCGTGAGACCCACGAGTTTCGCGCGGGCGTGTTCAACACCACGATTCTTCCGCGTGACGCGGCCGGGCTTCGCTACGGCTTCGAGGTGCCACGAGGGATCACGCTGCCGCTCGTGGTCCGCGCCGAGCTCCGTCACCGGACGCGCAACCTCGAGCTTGCCGCCGCCGCCTGCGCGGACACCAAGACCGAACGCGGGCGCGCCTTCGCGAGCGAGAGCCCGAAAAAACGAGGCCGCGCCTTCGACGCCTGCGAGCCCATGCCCGTCACCCTCGTCTCCGAAAGCGAAGCGCGACTCGGCCTCGGACCTGCCTCGGACGCGCCGGAGAGCGCGGATTTCGCGCGGACCTTCGCGTGGGCGCAAGGGCTCTCGCACGCGCTCCAAGAGCGCCTCGACGAGACACGTGTGCCGCTCGCGCTGGCGCTCGGACGCGCGAAGACGCAGCGCGAGCGGGCCATGGCCATGGGACTCTTGGCCGAGATCGAAGCCAAAGAAGGTCGCGCCTCGGCAGCCTTCGCGGCCGCCCACAAGGCCGAAGACTGGCTCGGAACGCCGGCTCCGTCCATGGCGCGTGTGCGAGGCGAAGCGCTGGCCGCCGAGTGGAATTGGGAAGGCGCGTCCTCCTATTTCGCCGAGAGCGCAGCGCTCGCCCCGAAGGACGACACGACCTGGGTCACACTAGCCGTCACGTCGGGCGGCAGCGGAAAGCACGCGAGCGCGCTCGATGCGGCGAGAGTGGGCCTCGCGCTCCAACCACGAGACGCGGACCTCTTGCGTGTCACCTGGCTCGCGCTGGACAAGCTGAGCGCCCCCGCCGGACAAGTGGCGCGCGCCGAACAAGCGTTCCTCGAGCGTCGCACGCCGGACGACGCCCCCGCGATCCGCGCACGCTGCTCGAAGAACGTGCCGGGCTGCGCCCGCGAGCGCGACCCGGTGCACGTGATCGAGCTCCGACCGCGCGTGGACGTTCGCGCCGGACGCTGAGCGGCCGCATCCCCGGTTCACCCACGAGCCAAGGCCACGCCAGGCTTCCGCGACCTCACCCGACCTTCGCGGGGCCGGCGGCGGGGTCCGTCACTCGCGGACTTTGCGCACCAGCTTGGCCATGGTCACCACGTTCCACATGGCGAACACGCCGAACAGGATGACCAGCGCCACGGCCCAGCGCGCATTCTCGGGGCGCTCGCCTTCGGCCAAGAGCCAGGCGCCCTCGGGCACCACGTGACCGGTCGAGGCGGCGATGGAGCGCTCGAGCCCGCGGTGTTTGGGACCGGCTTTGGCGAAGGGCACGAGACGGCCGGAGAACTCTTGTGGAGGCACGAAGCGCCCCGACTCGGCTCCTGCCGGAACCTGCAGCTCGACCCACACGTTCGGGTGTCCGACCACCGGAGCGAGGCGGTAGCTCACCGACTCGAACGGGCGCTCGTAGCGAATGGCGCCGGCCGCGCCGAGCATGGCTTTTCCGTGCACGAGCTCGTTGCCGTCGACGCGGGAGAAGTTCACCTGGGAGAGCTCGCCGAGCTCGTGAGGGACGCCGGTCGCGAAGGCGTACGCGACGTCACGGCGAAGCGAGAAGACCATGGCCACGGACGCGAGCGCCGTCAGCGCGAGCAGCCCGAGCGTGAGCCAGCGCCCCTGCTTGGGCGGATCGGGCAGCGCCAGGAGCTCCGGATCGAGCTCCTCGTCCGAAAGGCGGTGCTCCGGCCCTTCTTCGGACGACATCGGCGGGTGGGACGCGGCGGTGGGCACGGGAGCAAAAACCTGAGGCGAAAGGGACGAAAGGCCGAGGAAGGTCCGTCGCACGCTGGACCGTCGAAAGAATCCTACACCTTACCGACAACACCTGCACGGGTAGGTTCCCCGCAAAGGCTTTGCGAACCGAGAACCGTACCGTGTAGTCTTCGGGGGATGGCCTCGAGCAAGACGATTACCTGCCCGTCCTGTGGCTTCGACAAAAACCCGGAGGGCTCGGCGCGCTGCGGCTCGTGCGGCGCCAAAATGGAGTCCCTCGACAAGGCCTCCAAGACGCGTGAAGAAGAGCTCGAGCGACGCTACCAACAGGAAGGCCTGTCGGTTCAGTGGACGCTCATCGCGCTCGGTGTCCAAGCGCTGCTCACCGGAGCCGTGGTGTTCGGGCTTCCGTGGCTGATTCGCGCACTCGACTTCGAGGGCGGCAACGGCATGCTGGTGTGCATCCCGGTGTGGTTCCTCGGCGGCCTCTTGGTCGGCATGATCTCCCCCGGCCGCACCTTCATCGAGCCCATGCTGGCCGCGTTCCTGGTCGCGATCCCCTCGACCTACCTCCTCCACGCGAGCCAAACCGTGCGCGTCCTGCCCGGCTTCCTCTACGTGATCATGGGCGCCATCGGCGTGCTCTTCACGCTCATCGGCTCCTACCTGGGCGAGCGCTGGCAGCTCGTAGCCCCGCCGCCCCCCAAGAAGGCCTGAGCTTCCCGCCTCCGCCCAAAACCAAGCCCCGCGCCTCCCCGAGAGCCGCGGGGCTTCGCTTTGGCAGCCATCGCAAGAGCAGGCCCGGCCACGGCCCTCCGCCACCTCGAGTCCGAAGCGCGAGCAAAAACAGGGGGGTGCGCGAGGGAGGAACGCTCTCGCAACGCGTCCCGCAGCTCAACCACGTCCGCCTCGAGCCCCGCCCCGCCGGCCGCAGCCCGAGAAAAAAGGGGGGTGCGCGAGGGGGGAACGCCCTCGCAAAGGGCACCGCAGCTCCACCGCGTCCGCCAAGAGCCCCGACCCACGTTCGCAGCCCGAGCAAAACAGGGAACCCCGCGAGCAAAACCAGGGGGGTGCGCGAGGGGGGAACGCCCTCGCAAAGGGCACCGCAGCTCCACCGCGTCCGCCAAGAGCCCCGCCCCACCGGCCGCAGCCCGAGCAAAACAGGGAACCCCGCGAGCAAAACCAGGGGGGTGCGCGAGGGGGGAACGCCCTCGCAAAGGGCACCGCAGCTCCACCGCGTCCGCCAAGAGCCCCGACCCACCGGCCGCAGCCCGAGCAAAACAGGGAACCCCGCGAGCAAAACCAGGGGGGTGCGCGAGGGGGGAACGCCCTCGCAAAGGGCACCGCAGCTCCACCGCGTCCGCCAAGAGCCCCGCCCCACCGGCCGCAGCCCGAGCAAAACAGGGAACCCCGCGAGCAAAACCAGGGGGGTGCGCGAGGGGGAACGCCCTCGCAAAGGGCACCGTAGCTCCACCGCGTCCGCCAAGAGCCCCGCCCCACCGGCCGCAGCCCGAGCAAAACAGGGAACCCCGCGAGCAAAACCAGGGGGGTGCGCGAGGGGGGAACGCCCTCGCAAAGGGCACCGCAGCTCCACCGCGTCCGCCAAGAGCCCCGCCCCACCGGCCGCAGCCCGATTCCAATAGAGCCCCCGGCCGGAGGCCAAGATCCCAAACTGGCGACGCCTACCCGCCGTCAGGCCAAAAAAACAAAAAGGCGATGCGCGGACCCCGTCTCCGAGGACCGCGCAATCTCACCCCGCGAGGCGGTGCTCAGGCGTCTTTCTGGTCGCGGACGCGGGCGGCTTTGCCCTGCAAGTCACGGAGGTAGAAGAGACGGGCGCGACGCACGATGCCCTTCGACACGACCTCGATCTTGTCGATGCGGGGCGAGTGCGAGAGGAAAACGCGCTCGACGCCGATGCCGAAGCTCACTTTGCGCACGGCAAAGGTGCTGCGGGCGCCCGCGCGGTGGCGCTTCAAGACGACGCCTTGAAAGACCTGGATGCGGTCTTTGTCGCCTTCGACGATCTTGTAGTGGACGCGAACGGTATCACCGACGCGAAACTCGGGGAGCTGCCGGATCTGCGAAGACTCGAGGTCCGCAATGATGGGCGTGTTCATGAAGGAATTTTCCGTTTCTCTCGGTCTGTGGCCAGAGGACTCGCTGGGGACGCGGGGGCTTATCACCCACCCGGGGGGGTGTCAATGGACGCTCGCTCGACGAAAGTCATCAACTTTGGCAAGGTGCGTAGCATGACTCTTCGCGTCGGTGACAAGGCTCCGGACTTCGACGTGATTTCGAGCGACGGGCGCGCGCTCAAGCTGAGCGAGCTCCGGGGTCGCAAAAATGTCGTTTTGTACTTCTACCCGGCCGACTTCACGCTGGTGTGCACCCGCGAGACGTGCGGCTTCCGGGACATGTACGACGACTTGGCCGGCCGCGATACCGAAGTGATCGGGGTTTCGACCGATTCCGACGACTCGCATCGAAAATTCGCCGCCCAGCACACGGTCCCGTTTCCGCTGGTAGCGGATCCCAAACGCTCGCTGGCCGACGCGTACGAGGCGAAGGGCCTGCTCACCTCGCTCTTCGGCAAGGTGAAGCGCGTGACCTACGTCATCGACAAGGCGGGCATCGTGCGTGGTGTCTTCGAGGGCGAGCTCAGCGCCTCGAAGCATGTGGACGGCGTTCGTGCGCTCGTGAAGACCCTGGCCTGACCGATTGACGCCTCGAGCGTCGGCGCCGCGGGTTCGGCGTCGTCCGAACGGGCGACGCCGAACGTCGCAATCGGCTCGTGCATCCGAGGGAGAGTCCACGTACCGTGAAACGTAGCGCGTCGTGCAGCTTCGCGAAGGAGAGAGGGCCCACATGAATCGTACCCGTATCGTCTCGTTCACGTTCCTCGCCGCATTGGTCGCGGTCCCCGTGGCCTGTAGCGAATCGAGCGTCACGGTCCCCGAAGACGACGCCGGGACGACCCCTTCGTCCACCACGACCCCCACCACGCCGACCACGCCTCCGACGCCCACGGGCAGCACCGTGCCCGATTCCGGCCCCAAGAAAGAGTGTGAGAAGCCGGCCGACTGCTCCTCGAACATCTGCTTGCCCGACGGAAAGTGCGCCATCGCGTCGCTCACCGACAACGTGCAAAACAACGACGAGACCGACGTCGACTGCGGCGGAATCAGCGGGAAGAAGTGCACCGACGGAAAGAAGTGTCTGACCCGTCTCGACTGCACGAGCGCGGTCTGCAAAGACACGGGCGACGGCCAAGGGCTCCGCTGCCAGTCCCCTTCGCCCACCGACCTCACGCGCAACGGCACCGAGAGCGACATCGACTGCGGCGGCGTGATCGCGCCCAAGTGCGCCGAGGGCCTCAAGTGCGGCGATCCGGCCGACTGCGCGAGCGGCGTGTGCGTCGCGGGCCTCTGCAAGGCTCCCGCGATCGACGGCGTGAAGAACGGCACCGAGACCGATATCGACTGCGGCGGCCCCACCGCCCCCGCCTGCACCGTCGGACAGATGTGCGGCACGGGCAACGACTGCACGAGCAAGGTCTGCACGGGCGGCACCTGCAAAGCGCCCACCCCCACCGACAACGTGAAGAACGGCACCGAGACCGACGTCGACTGCGGCGGCGCCGGAAATCCGAAGTGCGCGACGGCCAAAAATTGCACCGCCAACGCGGACTGCAACTCGAACGGCTGCGGCTACGACCTCAAGTGCGCGCCCCGCCCGAGCTGCACCCAGCACAACGGCGGCGACACCTGCGGACGCGGAGAAATCGGCCAAGCGGGCGCGACGCACGAGAGCTGCTGCGCCACGGCCCCCGTGCCCGGCATGGCGAACACGCACCTCGGCAAGTACGGCGTGACCGCCGGACGCATGCGCGTCTTCTTGAACGCGGTGGGCGGCAACGTGCGCGCCTTCGTGAAGGGCGAACGCGACGCGAACCGCATCCCGGCCGGCGCGAGCATGCCGGCTCAATGGGACCCCTACCTTCCCACCAGCTTCGACGGCAACACGGACGCGACCGAGCTCGCCGAGGGTTCGCAGAACGACACGACGCCCATCCCCGGCGTCTACACGAGCGTGTGGCGTCACCTCGGCGGATTCATCTTCCGCAACAACACGCAGACGCAGACCGGCTGCTATGTGAACGTGAAGGGCACGCACACCTACTGGATGAGCAAAGACGTCCAGCAGCGCTTCATGAACGACCAGGAGATGGAGTACGGACAAGACGTCTACGACGCCAAGGGCCTCAACTGCGTCAACTACATCATGGCGCAGGCCTTCTGCATCTGGGACGGCGGACGCCTGCAGACCTCGGCGGAGTTCAACGCCGCCTGGGGGGCGAGCACCTATCCGTGGGGAGCCAGCCCGACCGTCAAGGGCCAGGGCAGCGCCACCTACGCGGGCAATCGTTTCCCCACCGCGACCGACGCAAGCCTCCGCGCGGCGGGCAGCCCCTTCGCACCGGCTGCCGGCCAGTCGATCGAGTTCGCCAACTGGAACTACAGCTACGAGTACCCCAACCTGAAGGTGAACGACTACGTCGTGTTCATCGGAGCGCCTGGCCGCCTCCAGGGCCGTAGCGCCAATGGCCACTCGATGAACGACGGTCTCATGGAGATCACGGCCGTCGCCGCGCCCGGCGCGAGCATCCCGTTCTCCAACAGCTTCAGTTGGGCGAAGAACGGCTCGTTCGAGGGTCACGCCATCGGAGCCGTGCACAGCTCGCACGCCATGAACAAGTACGGAAAGCTGGGCATGCGCTGCGTCTACCCGACGCCCTAACGCTCGAGCGGCATGCGGGATTGGGAGAGCTCCCAATCGCGCATCAGGACCACGCGATTACGCGGGGATCTCGTCGTCGAGGTCCCCGCGTAGTTTTTCGCGGGTCTTGTCGATTTGTTCCGGAGTCGCACCGAGACGAACGAGCAGCGTCTCGGCCATGGCGAGGGCGACCTCGGCCTCCGCCGTGATCACGCGCCGCGCGCCGAGCGCGAGCAGACCGGGAACCTCACGCAGGTAGGTGGCGCGCGTGAGGATACGAAGCTCGGGATTGGCCGCCTTCGCTTCGCGCAGCACGTCGTCCGGCGGCGCGGAGGAGGTGAACACCAGGCTCGCCGCCTTGCCGATGCGCGCGTGCTCGAGCACCTCGCGCTGCGAGGCATCCCCGTAGACCGCGTCCACGCCGGCGCGCTTGAGCTCGGCCACGGTCTCGTGGTTGAGCTCGATGACCACCGGGGTGATGCCTTGTTCGCGCAGGAGCTTGACCAACGTACGCCCCACCGGGCCGTAGCCGACCACCAGTGCGCGATGAGTCTCTTCGCCCGGCTCGAGCGGCGGAGGCGCGACCGAAGGCGGCGAAGCCTTTGGCGTGAGCTTGCGCGAGAGCGGGCCCACCAACCGAAAGACCAAGGGATTCAGGGTGATCGATACGATGGAGACCGCTACCAGACAGGGCAGCGCCGCCTCCGGAAGGACCTCGAGCTTTCGTGCGGCCGAAGCGAGCATGAACGAAAACTCACCGATTTGACCGAGCGAGAGGCCGAGCGTGAGGGCCGTGCGCACCGGATATCCACGAGCCTTCACGGCGAGGAACGCGACCAACGGATTGGCGAGCAACACGATGGCCGAAACGCCCAAGATGGGGACCAGGTTCGGACGGATGGCCCGCGGGTCGAGCATCATGCCGACCGAGACGAAGAAGAGCACCGCGAACGCGTCACGAAGGGGCAGAGCCTCGGCGCCTGCACGGGCCGCGAAGTCCGACTGCCCGACCACCACGCCCGCGAGGAACGCGCCGAGCGCCATGGACGCCCCGAACAAGAGGGACGAGCCCACCGCGATCCCGAGCGCCAAGACCAGCACGGTGAGCGTGAAGAGCTCGCGCGATCGGGTCTTCGAGACATAGCCGAGGATGCGCGGAATCACGCGACGGCCGACCACCGCGGTGAACGCGACCAGCCCGAGCAGCTTGCCGACCGAGATGGCGGCCGAGAGGGCCACCGTCTTCGCAGAGACCTCGCCGCCTCCGGCGAGCGGCGCGAGCACCGGCACGAGCACGAGCACGAGCACGGTCGCCACGTCTTGAACGAGCAGCCAACCGATGACCACGTGTCCTTCGGGCTTTTGCACGACGTTCGCGTCAGCGAGCACACGCAGCACGACCACCGTGCTGGCCGTGGAGATCGCGGCGCCGAGCACGCCACCCGCGAAGCCTCCCCAACCGACCGCACGCCCGACCACCACGCCGAGCGCCACCGAGACGCCCACCTGCACGAGTGCGCCCGGGATGACCGCGCGCCGCACCGAGAGAAGGTCTTCCACGTGGAAGTGCAGCCCCACGCCGAACATGAGCAAGATGACCCCGAGCTCGGCGAACTGGGAGGCGATGCCCGCATGCGCCACGAACCCCGGCGTGAACGGCCCCACCACCACGCCGGCAATCAAGTACCCGACGATGGGAGAGAGCTTGGCCTTCTGGGTGGCGAATCCGAACACCAGCGCAGCCGTGAGACCGCCGACGAGCGTGAGGATGAGATCGGCTTCGTGAGTCACGCGAAGCATCCTAAGTCGCGTCGCGACGGGCGTTCGCACGAAGGAGCCTTCGAAGTAGGCTCGGCGCGTGAAATCGAAGAGACGAGACGAGCCTTTCGTCGGCGCACACGGACAGCGTGCGCACGCGCACGGTCGTCACGCGCGAGCGTGGGGCAAATCGACACAGGCGAGGCGGATTCGATTCGCCCTCGTGCTTTCGTGCGGCCTCTTCGTCTCGTGGCTCCTCGCACCGAAGCTCACGCACGCGGAGACCGCGCTCGCACGCGTGCAGCGAACCGGCACCTTGAGGTGGGGAGGAGACGTCCAGGGCGGTGAGCCCTTCGTCTTCGAAGACTCCCACGGCATCCGTAAGGGCTTCGAGGTGGACATCGCCACGTCGATCGCGAAGCGCCTCGGCGTACGCGAGGTCTTCGTGCAGAACGACTGGTCGGCGTTGCTCGCGTCGCTCGATCGCGGCGCGTTCGACATCGTCTTGAACGGCTTCGAGCTCACGCGCGCCCGCGCCACGCGTGTACTCTACACGAGACCGTACAAGGCCTTCTCGGCGAGGCTCTCGGTCCGCGAGAGCTCGCCGTTTCCGGCCACGCGAGCGGCGATGGCGGGAAAGAAGATCGGCTCGCTCGCCGGTACTCGCGCCTTCGAGATCCTGAACGAAGCGGGGGCGACTTCGGTCTCGTACGAAGGCACGCTCGAGCCTTACCTCGATCTCGAGCGCGGCAGGCTCGACGGCGTGTTGCTCGACGACTCGATCGCCGATCGTTACGGAACAGGAAAAAGAGGCGTGGTGGTGGCCGGAGACCTCGAGCAGGGCGCTTACGCGATCGCCACGCGCAAGGACGAGCCCGAGCTCTGCGCGGCGGTGGACGGCGCACTCGACGACATGATTCGCACGGGCGAGCTGCGGGAGATCCTCGTGCGCGCGAGGCTCTTCGACGCGAGGGACGAAGCACTCTTCGCGTGGACGCGCGACGATCTGCGACGGGCGACCGGCGAGCTCGTGGACTCCGCCGCACCGAGCGGTGCGAGCCCCACAGGTC
Organism: Polyangiaceae bacterium; assembly: GCA_965225775.1. Classification (GTDB taxonomy): domain Bacteria; phylum Myxococcota_A; class Polyangia; order Polyangiales; family Polyangiaceae; genus JAAFHV01. Next base: position 3,366,340 of record OZ245328.1, read on the forward strand.
ACGCGAACGACGGTGGGATCGATGCGGGCGGCGTGACCGCCTCCCCCGCGAACGACCTGCGAGACGCGCCGCGTGTGCAACCCCCGGCCGACACGAATCGCTTCGATTTTCCGCGATTCTTGCTCTTCGTCCGCGCGGCCGGCGTGACGCTCGGACTCTCGCTCGCCGGCATGGCGCTCGCCTCGCCGCTCGGGCTCTTGCTCGCGGTGGCGCGGGTCTACGGTGGACCGTTCGCGCGCCGCGCGGCCATCACCTACGTGGAGCTCTTCCGAGGTACCCCGCTTCTCCTGCAGCTCTACCTGCTCTACTTCGGGCTCGCGCCGTGGCTCGACCTGCCCGCCCCGTTGGCTGCCGTACTCGCGCTCGGCTCGAACTACGCAGCCTACGAGGCCGAGGCCTATCGCGCCGGCATCGAGGCCGTGCCCCTCGGGCAAGTCGAGGCGGGGCTCGCGCTCGGTCTCTCACGATGGCGCGTGGTGTGGAGCGTGGTGCTGCCGCAAGGGGCTCGCTTCGCGCTGCCCAACGTGACCTCGGACTTCGTCTCGCTCCTGAAAGACAGCTCGCTCGTCTCCGTGATCACCGTGGTCGAGCTCACCAAACAAATGGCCATCACCGCGGTCGACGTGCGCGATTGGAAGATGCCCGGGCTCGCGTGCGCGCTCTTGTACCTCACGCTGAGCGTGCCTCTTGCTCGGCTCGCGCGTCGCTTCGAGGTGGCGCGTGAGCATGCCGACGACGACGCGAAACCGAACGAAAGCGAGCGCGCATGATTCACCTTCGCGACGTCACCGCGAGAACGGGCGGCCGACCCCGCCTCGACCGCGTCACGATGGACCTCGAAAAAGGATCGTTCACCGCGCTCGTGGGCGAGTCGGGCTCGGGGAAATCGAGCGTCCTCCGCGTCCTTGCCGGCTTTCTCGCCTTCGAACGGGGCGAGGTACGCGTCGCGGGCATCGAGCTTCGTCCAGGCCGCATCGACGAGGCACGCGTTCACGCCTTGCGGAGCGCGTGCGTGCTCGTCCTCCAAGACGCGAACCTCTTCCCGCACCTCGACGTGACCGCGAACGTGACCCTTGCGCTCCGCCACGTGCGAGGGCTCGAGCCGGACGCCGCCATGAAGCTCGCCCACGCGACCTTGGAGCGCCTCGGCCTCGACGACGTACGCGACGCGCGCCCCTCCGCGCTGTCCGGAGGCCAAAAGCAGCGCGTCTCGATCGCGCGCGCCTTGGTGCTCGAGCCGCGAGTGCTCTTGCTGGACGAGCCGACCAGCGCGCTCGATCCGAAACGAAAGCTCGACCTCGGCGGGCTCTTCCGCGAACGCGCCGAGTCCGGATGCACGGTGCTGACCGTCACGCACGACCACGGGCTCGCCGACGCCGCCGACCGGAAGATCGAGATGGCCGAAGGCGCGCTCCTCGAAGACGGAGCCGCGAAAGCCACGTAGCATCTGCCCATGGACGTCGAGGGTCTGGAGCGTGCAGCGCGTGCCTTGCGCGAGGCTCGTCGCATCGTGGTGAGCGCCGGGGCGGGAATGGGCGTGGACTCGGGGCTCCCGGATTTCCGAGGCGACGAGGGCTTCTGGAAGGCCTATCCGCCCTTCGGCAAGTTGGGACTACGCTTCTCGGAGCTCGCCAATCCTCGTTGGTTTCGCACCGATCCCGAGCTCGCCTGGGGCTTTTACGGGCATAGACTCGAGCTTTACCGAAAGACCGTGCCGCACACGGGTTTCGCCATTCTGAAGAGCTGGATCGACGGGGTCGAGGGCGGTGGGTTCGTGTTCACCTCGAACGTGGACGGGCAATTCCAGCGCGCAGGGTTCGACGAAGACCGCGTCTTCGAATGCCACGGGAGCATCCACCACGTGCAATGCACCCTCGAGTGCGGAATGCCGCTTCATTCGGCAGACGGCCTCCGCGTCGACGTCGATCCGAATTCCTTTCGCGCGGCGCGCCCGCTGCCCGCTTGCCCTCGCTGCGGCGGGCTTCTTCGTCCGGCCATCTTGATGTTCGGGGACGGAGGCTGGGACGGCTCGCGCTCGGACGCCCAAGAGCGCCGGCTCGAGGAGTGGCTCGCGACCACCTCGGGTGAGACGGTGATCGTGGAATGCGGCGCGGGCACGCACGTGCCGACCGTCCGAGGTTTCTCCGAGGGCCTCGCGCGCGCCGCCCGGGCCACGCTGATTCGACTGAACGTACGCGAGCCCGAGGTCCCGTCTCGCCATCAGGGACCGCACGCGCACGTCGGGCTCGCCATGGGCGCCCGCGAGGCGCTGACCGAGCTCGACCGGCTCACGCGGGGCTGAGCGGTCGCCAGGAACGTTCGACGAGACCGCAGTCGCCGCACGACGACCTGCGTGGGCCTCCGCGCGCCCGCGGGTTGACATGACGTATTACGATCATAATATGAAGTCGAACCTCGGTCCCGAGCTCCCGTCGAGAGCGCCGGCACCGTGGCTCGCTCCCGACTCGACGTGCCCGGAGAGGCGCCGCCATGACCGCCAAAGCCGATCGAAAACGACGCACCCACGAAAGCATCCTCGCCTCGGCCGCCACGCTCTTGCGCTCACGTGGCATCGGCGGCGCGCGAGTGGCCGACGTCATGGACGGGGCGGGACTCACGGTGGGCGGCTTCTACGCGCACTTTGCCTCGAAGAAAGATCTGGTGGACGAGGCTCTGCGCCAGACCTGCGCCGCCCTTCGCGACGACCTCTTCGGCCCCCTCGGTGACGGACCCGAGCGCGTCCCGGGCGAGCGCATGCGTCGCATTCTGGCCGCTTACCTCTCGCCCGCCCATCGCGACCAGACCTCGCTCGGCTGTCCGTTTCCCGCCGTCGTCGGAGAGATCGGGACCACCGCGCCCGAGCACGGCGAGGTGCTCGCCGAGCAGCTCGAACGACTGACCGAGGCGCTCGTGCTTCGTCTGCCGCGCGAGAACCGCGACGAACCCAAGGCCCCGAGCGCGCCCCGCACGACGGCCCTCGCCCTGATCGCACTCCTCTACGGCGGACTCAGTCTCGCGCGCGCGACCCGAGGCACTGCCCTCTCCGACGAGATCCTCGCGGCCTGCCGCGAAGCGGGCGCCACGCTCACGCACGATCCGGAACGAAGACCCTCCACACGAAAGTCACGATCATGAACACCAGTTACGTCGTCGGCGCGGTTCGCACTCCTCGTGGACGCGGCAAAGCCGGGAAAGGTGCGATCTCGTCCGTTCATCCTCAAGAGCTGTTCGCCCAGACGCTCGTCCACTTGGCCAAAGCGGCCTCGATCGACCCCCGGCACGTCGATGACGTGATCGCCGGCATCGTGTCCCAGGTCGGTGAGCAGGGCGCCAATCTCGCGCGCAATGCGGTCCTCGCCGCGGGCTTCCCGCAAGAGGTCTCGGCGGTCTCCCTCAATCGATTCTGTGGTTCGGGATTGCAAGCCGTGGCGTTCGGCGCCATGGCCGTGGCCTCGGGCGCGATGAACCTCGTCTTCGCGGGCGGCGTGGAGAGCATGTCGCGAGTCCCCATGGGCGCGGACGGCGGTGGCCAAGACGGGGGCAACGCCCACCTGCGCGAGCGCATCTTCCAAGTACCCCAGGGCATCTCGGCCGACCTCATCGCCACGCGTGAGGGCTTCTCGCGCGAGACCCTCGACGCCTTCGCCCTGGGGTCGCAGAAGAGGGCCGCCCGCGCCATCGAAGAGAAGCGCTTCGCCAAATCGCTCTTCGCGGTGATGGATCCGAGCTCCGGAAAGGTCTTGCTGGAGCGCGACGAATACCCTCGCCCGGACACCACGAAAGAGGCCCTCGCCGCGCTGCCGGCGGCCTTCACGGGGCTCGGTGCGATGGCGGTCGGTCCGCGAGGAGAGACCCTCGACGCGCTCGCGCTCGCCGCTTACCCGGACGTGCCTTCCATCCAGCACGTGCATACCGCAGGTAACTCGAGCGGCATCGTGGACGGCGCCGCGGCGGTGGCCATCGCCTCCGAGGCGTACGTGAAGGCGCAGGGCATCACGCCGCGTGCGCGCATCCGCTCGGTCGCCACGGTGGGCTCGGAGCCGGTCATCATGCTCACCGCTCCCGCGAAGGTGAGCGAGAAGGCCCTGAGACTCGCAGGCATGACCGCGAAAGACGTCGACCTGTGGGAGATCAACGAGGCCTTCGCTGCCGTGGTGCTCGATACCGTGCGAAAGCTCGACATCGACCCGGAGCGCGTGAACGTGAACGGCGGCTCGATCGCGCTCGGTCACCCGCTCGGCGCGACCGGCGCAATGCTGCTCGGCACGGCCCTCGACGAGCTCGAGCGCAGCAACCGCTCGACCGCGCTCGTCACCCTCTGCATCGGCGGCGGCCAGGGTATCGCCGTGGTACTCGAGCGCGTCTGAGGGCTCGCTCCGGGGGGCACCTCGAGATCCGAATTCGGTAGCGCGATTCGGAGCGTCGAGGCTCCCCCGGAGCCGTATCCCTCGGAGAATGAAACGAATCGTCCTCCTCCACGGAAGCTGGCATGGAGCCTGGTGCTGGCACAAAGTCGCGCCTCGCTTGAGAAGTGAGCGTGCCGAGGTCCTCGTCCCCAATCTGCCGGGCCGCGGTCGCGATGCAGCTCACCCCTACTCGGTCACGCTGTCGCGCATGATTCGCGAAGTGGCGACGTACCTCGACCCGCGAACCCCGAGCACACTCGTGGCCCACAGCCGCTACGGGATTTTGGCGACCGCCCTCGCCGAGGCTCACCCGGATCGTATCTCGAGGGTCGTGTACTTGGCGTCGTACATGTTGGCGAGCGGCGAGCGCGCGGTGGACGCATTCGCCCTCGACTCCGACTCCTACCTGCGAGACCACGTGTCGGTCGATCGATGGCGCGCGCGCGACACGCTCGCCCCCGAAGCCTACGTCGAGGGCTTGTACGCGGATTGTTCGGCCGAGGACATCGAGCTCGCCACCTCGCTGCTGTGCCGCGAGCCTTCCTTGCCCGCCATGGCGCGCGTTCGCACGACGGAGGCGGGTTTCGGTCGAGTCCCCAAGGCGTACATTCGACTCCTGCGAGATCGCGCGGTCTCCCCTACGCTGCAAGATCGCATGATCTCCCGAACGCTTCCCGAGCGGGTGGAGAGCCTCGACGCCAGCCACTCCGCCTACTTTTCGATACCCGACCAGCTCGCACGTACGATCTTGGCGATCGATCGAGATTGACGAGGTACCCTGTACGGCCGACTCGCCGAGTGCGAGCACGAGGACCTCCGCATGTCCGAGCACCGTACGAGCCTCGTTTGGAGGCGCTCCTCCACGGAATTCACCTACGCGACGTTCAATCGGGACCATACGGTGCTCACCGGGAGCGGCGTGTCGCTCGCGATGTCCGCCGCGCCGGAGTACCGCGGCGACGGCGATCGCGTGAACCCGGAAGAGGCGCTGGTCTGCGCCCTGTCGAGCTGCCACATGCTCGCCTTCTTCATGGTGGCCGCGAAGAAACGCTTGGTGATCGACACCTACGAAGACGAAGCCGTGGGCTTTTTGACCAAGAACGCGAAGGGCAAGACGTACCTCGGGAAGTGCGTGCTGTCGCCGCGCATCACGTGGTCCGGTGCGTCCCCTTCCCCGGAAACCCTAGCGAGCCTCCATGCCGCTGCCCACGACGAGTGTTTCATCGCCCAATCGGTGGTGACCGAGGTGGTGGTCGAACCCGGGTAATTTCCGTGGTTCCGACGATTTCGCGCACGTTTCGAAAGCAACGGAGGGGCTCGATCGACGTAGGGTGAGCCATGCTCTCGATCTCCGAGCTCACCCATACGTACCCGAACGGCACACGCGCGCTCGACTCCGTCACCCTCGACATCGCGCCGGGGATGTTCGGCCTTCTCGGCCCGAACGGCGCGGGCAAGTCCTCGCTCATGCGTTGCATCGCGACGCTGCAGATCCCGACCTCGGGCAGCCTCCGCTTCGGAGGAGTGGACGTCTTGGCCCAGCCGGAAGCGCTGAGGCGGACCCTCGGGTACCTGCCGCAGGACTTCGGGGTCTACCCGCGCGTCTCGGCGGAGGAGATGCTCGACCATCTCGCGGTTCTGAAAGGCATCACGGGCCGAGCCGACCGCACGAAGACGGTGGAGACCCTGCTCCGCAAGGTCAACCTTTGGGACGTGCGCAAGAAGGCCGTGGCCGGATTCTCGGGCGGCATGCGCCAACGCTTCGGCATCGCCCAGGCTCTCGTCGGCAATCCCAAGCTCATCGTGGTGGACGAGCCCACCGCCGGCCTCGACCCCGAAGAGCGCAATCGATTCAATGGTCTTTTGGCCGAGATCGCCGAAGACGTGGTGGTGCTCCTATCGACCCACCTGGTCGACGACGTCACCGATCTCTGCTCGAAGATGGCCATCCTGGTCGGCGGCCGCATCGTCAAGAGCGGCACACCGCACGCCCTCATCGACGAGCTGCGCGGTCGCATCTTCGAGCGGCCCGTACCCAAGGCCGAGATCGACGTCCTTCGCCAGCAATACCCTGTCATTTCGACTCGATTGCGCAGCGGGCGCAACGTGGTCCGCGTCGTCGCGGAGGCGCCCCCGAGCCCGGAGTTCACGGCGGTGGAGACCGGACTCGAAGACGTGTACTTCGCCACGCTCCACGAGCAGCGCTCGGCGCACGCGACCGGCGCGACGTCCGGCCCGGGTGGTCTCGGGGAGCGCGCCTGATGCTCGCGCACGTCGCTCGCTTCGAATGGCGCTACCAGCGCCGTAGCCCGGTCTTCTGGGTGGGCATCGCCATCTTCTTTTTGCTCACCTTCGGCTCGGTCACGGTCGACCAGATCCAAATCGGCGGCAAAGGCAATACGCACCTCAACTCGCCCTTCGCCATCCTGCAGACGTTGGGCGTCATGAGCCTCTTCGCCACGTTCGTGGTGGTGGCCATGGTGGCCGGCGTGGTCCTCCGCGACGACGAGACCGGCTTCGCCCCCATCTTGCGCTCGACCCCCATCTCGAAGTCGAGCTACCTCGTCGGGCGGTTCTTGGGGGCTACCGCGGCGGCGTTCGTCGTCACGGCGTCCATTCCGCTCGCCATCGCGGTCGGGTCCAAGATGCCCTGGGTCGATCCCGAAAAGGTCGGCCCCTTCGTCCCGACCCACTACCTCTACGCGCTCTTCGTCTTCGGCCTGCCGACCTTGCTGATGATTGCGGCGACGTTCTTCGCGATTGCCACGGCGACCCGCTCGATGATGTGGACGTACGTCACCACGGTAGGGCTCTTGGTGCTCTATTTCGTGACGCGCGGGCTCTTGCGCGATCCTCGGCACGATACGGTGGCCGCGCTCTCCGATCCTTTCGGGCTCACGGCGCTCTCTCTCGCGACCAAGTATTGGACCTCGGCCGAGCGCAACACGCTGCTCCCTCGGGTCGAAGGGCTGCTCTTGGCCAATCGGCTGCTTTGGACGTGCGTCTCGGCCGCGCTCTTCGCGGTGGCGTATCGCAGGTTCCGCTTCGCCGACACGCACGCGCCCGGAGCTGCGCCCCACGACGAGCGCACGGGAGCGGCCTCGGCCCTCGCCGTCGACGGCATCACGCTGCCTTCCCCCCGCCGAGACCGCACGACCCGCTGGACCCAGCTCGTCGCGCTCGCGCGCCACGACATGGCCTTCGTCTTCCGGAGCCCGGCCTACTTCGTCCTGCTCGGCATCGGCGTGGTGAACGCCGGAGCGTCCGCCTGGTTCACCGGGGAAATGTGCGGGAGCGGCTCGTACCCGGTCACGCGCCTCATGGTTCAGGCGCTCACCAACGCGTACACGATCTTCCCGATCATCGTGGCCATCTACTACGGCGGTGAGCTCGTTTGGCGCGACCGGGAGCGCAAGGTGCACGAGATCGTCGACTCGACCTCCGCTCCCGATTGGGTGCATCTTGCACCGAAAGTCCTCGCCATCGCGCTGGTGCTCGCCTCCGCGGCGCTCGTGGGCGTGGGGACCGGCATGGCCGTGCAGCTCGCCAAAGGCTACACGACCCTCGATCCGTTCCACTACGTGGTCTGGTTCGCCCTTCCGCTCACGGTGAGCGCGGTGCACCTCGCCGTGCTCTCCGTGTTCGTGCAGGTGCTCGTGCCGCAGAAGTTCGTCGGCTGGGCGGTCATGGTCCTCTATCTGGTGCTCACCGTGGCCCTCGGAGCGGCCGGCTTCGAGCACAACCTCTACAACTACGGCGGCGAGAGCCCGGTCCCGCTCTCGGACCTGAACGGAGCCGCGCGATTCTGGATTGGGCGCACGTGGTTCGAGGTCTATTGGACGGCCTTCGCCGCACTCTTGGTCGTGGCGGCGTACGCGCTTTGGCGGCGCGGGACCACCACCGAGCTGCGGCCTCGCCTCGCCCGAGCCCACCTCCGGCTGGGTGGTGGAGCACGCGCACTCGCCGCGGTGGCCGCGCTCGTCTGGGTGGGAAGCGGCGCGACCATTTACGTCAATACGAACGTCCGCAATCGCTACGTGCCGAGCCCCGCGCGGGAGAAACACCTGGCCGAGCTCGAGAAGACGTTGCTGCCGTTCCGCGATCTGCCCATGCCGCGCATCCGCAAGGTCACCTTGAGGGTCGATCTCCATCCGCGCGAGGCACGCGCGGTGACCCACGGTTCGTACGTGCTCGTCAATCGAACCGCGGCGCCTCTCGACCGACTCGACGTGCGCTACGACGCCAGGCTCTCGCTCGACTCGTTCTCGGGCGAGGGCCTCACGCTGGAGAAGAGCTACGACGACTACCAATTCCGCACCTACCGCTTCGCGGAGCCCATGGCGCCCGGTGAATCGCGCGAGGTCGTCTTCTCGACGACCCTGGAAGAGCGCGGGTTCCCCAATGGCGCGCCGCTCACCTCGGTGGTGGAGAACGGCACGTTCCTGAACAACGAGCAGATTACACCCGAGATCGGCATGTCGCGTGGGGGCCTGCTCGTCGACCGCTCCAAGCGCCGAAAATACGGCCTCCCCGAGGACCTGCGCCCCAAGAAGCTCGAGGACCCGACCGGAGGCGAGACCAACATGCTGCGCGCGGACAGCGAGTGGGTCGTGGCCGACCTCACCATCTCGACCGACGCGGACCAGACGCCAATCGCCCCCGGATACACCGTATCGGACGAGACTCACGAGGGCAGGCGGATCGCGCACTTCGTCCCGGACGCGCCGATCAACCACTTTTTCTCGATTCAATCGGCGCGCTATGCCATCGCCCGCGATCGGCAGGACGGCGTGGATCTTGCGGTCTACTACCACCCGCCCCACCAGGCGAACGTGCCGCGCATGCTGACGGCCATGAAGGCGTCGCTCGCGCTCTTCCAGAAGCGCTTCTCGCCCTACCCGTTTCGGCAGCTCAGAGTCCTGGAGTTCCCCGGGTATGCAGACTTCGCGCAGTCGTTCGCCAATACCGTTCCCTACTCGGAGAACATCGGATTTCTCACCAAACTGGGCGAGCCGGAGGCCATCGACGTGGTCACCTACATCACCGCCCACGAGGTCGCCCACCAGTGGTGGGGCCACCAGATCGTCCCCGGTGACCAGCAAGGCGGCACGATGCTGGTCGAGTCGTTCGCGCAATACTCGGCCATTCGTGTGATGGAGGAGATGTACGGACGGGAGCAAGTCCGGAAGTTCACCAAGTACGAGCTCGACAAGTACCTGCGCGCTCGCGGCGGCGAGGTGGTGGAAGAGGTGCCCTTGGCCCGCGTGGAGAACCAGCCCTACATCCACTACCAAAAGGGCTCGATCGTGATGATGTGGATGCGTGAGGTCTTGGGCGAAGACGTGCTCGACCGCGCCATGAAGAAGCTTCTCGAAAAGTACGCCTTCCACGGGGCGCCCTACCCGAGCTCGCGTGACTTCTTGAGCATTCTGCGCGCCGAAGCCGGCCCGGCTCACGAGATGCTGATTGCCGACTCGTTCGAGCGCATCACGCTCTTCGACATGAAAGCGAAGAACGCGAAGTCGAAGCGCCTCCCGGACGGCCGGTACGAAGTCACCTTCGACATCGAAGGACGAAAGCTCTACGCCGACGGCCAAGGCAAAGAGACCGAAGCTCCGCTCGACGAAACCTTCGACGTCGGCGTGTTCGCGGACGAGCCGGGCAAGAAGGGGTTCACGGCCGCCTCCGTGCTCGCCTTCGAGCGGCGCCCGCTCCACTCGGGGTCGCAAACGGTCACCGTAGTGGTCGCCGCAGAGCCGCGCTTCGTGGGAGTGGATCCCTACAATCGACGGGTGGACCGAAATTCGGACGACAACCTGAGCCCGGTCGCGCCTTGAGGTTCCGGGACCGGCACCGGGAGGTCTCTCGTACAAGGTAGGCCTTTTCGCACCAAGCGACCGTGATGAGGGTGGACCCGGCGTGCCGCTCCCGTAGAGTAGGGCCAGCACTCGCGCTCTCGTGGGCACGGCGACTCGTCATGGCAAACCTTCTCCTATCCAAAGTTCGCGGCGTCCTCGGCGGCCTCTTGAGCGCCGCGCTGTGCGTCTCGTGCATCGACCGTCCCCTACCGACCACGGGAGAGAGCCCGATCGACGCGGGACAGGACGCCTTGTCGGACGACGTCGCCATCGAAGGCACCGAGCAGTGGGCATCCATTCCCGGACTGGCCATCGCCGCTCGCAGCGTCGACGACAGCCTCTTGGTGATCGACGAGGAGCGCACGGTCTGGGCCGTCTCGAAAACGAAGGTCGCGCGCTTCGGGTCGGCCCCGGGCTTCGATCCCGGTCGCTCGCCGCTGATCGTGAAGTACGGAACGTTGCTCTACGGCGAGGGCCCCAACCTGCGCGACGCACGCGACGGCCACGTGGCGGCCACCGCGTACGGAGAAATCGTCGGGCTATCGGACTACCCGTGTCCAGGCTGCAAATACGACGTGTACGCCGCGACCAACGTGGGCGAGCTCGTTCATTTGTCGTCCAAGACCGCACCGGAGGTGCTCGACACGGGACTCGTCGGCGGCCTCGGCTGCAATGAGCGCGGCGATGGCGTGTACGCGAAGCGCCTGGGCGATCTCACCGAGTATCATCTGCTCTCCTCGTCTACCCGGCAGCCGAACACCACGATCTTCACGGGCTTCGAGGTCTTGCCGAGCCGCTACATAGGGCCGATTCCCTTGTTGGTCACCGGCGAGCTGCTGTTGGACGACGCCTTCTCGTTCACGCCTTCTTTCGGCTTATTTCGTCTCGAATCGACCACGCCGCTCGCCCTCGCCGACTACGGAGATTCCGCGGTAATCTATGCTCTTCCGAGGGGCGGCACGCGCGGAAGCCAGGTGCTGGCGCTCGCGCGGACGTACGTCGCGAGCTCCACCACTGCCGAACGGTTCACCCTCGCCTTGACCCGGGATCCGGTGCGCGTGGTCGGGCAAACGGGGCGAGGCTCCGTTTACTGGATGACGGAGGACGCAATCGCCACGCAAGTCTTCGCGACGCGCTCTCCTGGGCCTTCCGAACTTTGGCCCCCCATCGGAAGTTGGCGGCCATGACCGACCATCGACGCGACGATTCACCCTCGGACCGCATGACGAACCGCATCGGGCGACGAGCCTTCGTCGTGGGCGGACTCTTGGCTGCAGGCTGCACGGAGCGCGTGGACCCCGCCCCGAGCACCTTCGCGACCGAAGACGCGCCCCGGCCCAGACTGCCCGACTCTGTCACGGTCGAGGCTCCCGCCGCGCGAGGAATCGAAGCCTGCCAAGACCGCCACCCCGAAACGCCGCTTCGTGCGCTCACGGGGCTCGCGCAGGGCTCGCCTCGACTCCTCCGCGCGTACTCGTTCACCACGGCGGCGCAGGCGGCCGGGCTACGCGCGGGTGATCCGCTCTTGTCCAAGTCCACGACCGACTCCGGCCATCGCGGTGTGCTCTTCGACGTGCTCGTGCGACACGCCACGAGCACCGACGCCACGCCGAAGACCGCGGCCATCGCGAAGGAGCTCGCGAGCCCGCGCTTCGAGAAGGGTCGCTTCGCTTGGCCGTTCCTCGCTGGAACGCGTTTGTCTCCCGAGCGCTACGGCGACGAAATCCTCGCCTTCGACTTCCGTCCCGAGGCGCTCTTCGTCGTCTTCCACGCGTATCTCTACCCGGACTTCGCGTTCTACGACGCTGCCGGCAAGCGAGTCGACGCCGACGTCGCCATGGCCACCCCGGAGAGAATCGGGGCCTTCCTCTTCTCGAGCGCGGAGCTCTCCGCCGGAACGATTGGATTGTCGTCGTGCCGCAAGCCGGGTCCCGCGCTCACCTACCGGGAGATGTATCTCGGCAATCTCGCCATGATTTCGCAATGGCGATTGGGCACCCAGGACATCCTGGACCGCATCGCGGCCGAGGTCGAAGATCTGCGCATGCTCGTGCGCGACCACGACTGCACGTACGGCCGCATCGGTGCATCTTGCACGGAAGTGTTGACCCTGTGGGATAGCCTCGGACCGCGGCGCATGGATCTCTTCGTCGGCTCCACCGCCTTCGCCAATCCCTACGGACGCTACGGACTCACGCTGGCCGACCTCTCGCGCCTCGCCGACGACCTCGACGGCCTACGCTTCGCACCGAACCCGCTGATCGTGAACCCCTGAGAGACGAGGCGCGCGGGTCGCCTCGCGGGGTTTTGGACGGCGCACGACGAGACCGAGTACCTTCGACGGTCATGAGTTGGGCTTTGGGATGGATCGCCGGAGTGTGCGGCGGGTTGGTTTTGTCGGTTTCGACGTTCGCGCACGCCGGAGAGACGTGCCGCACGAAGGCGGACTGCGCGATGGGGAGCGCGTGCACCAACGGTACGTGCGCCGATTCGGCGGAAAAGGAACCTCCGTCGACGCCGAAGCCAGGCAGCGTGCGGCTCGGGCTCGCCTACGCGCCCACGGTGCTGCTCTCCGACTCGTCGCGCTCCAAGGACCTCGACGACCCCATGCACGGAGTGGCCACCGGAGCCCATCACCTCGGTGTGGAGGCTTCGCTCGGCAGCGGCTACTTCCGTTACCATCTCATGGTGGCCTTCTCGGCCGCGGACGGCGCCACCGGGCTTCGCATCGAACCGACCACCCTCGGCGTGGCCATTCCACTCCTTCAGAGGCCCAAGTACCGCCTCGAGCTCGAGCCCACCGCACACGTCGTCGACATTGCCTACCTGGGCGCCAACGACAATCCCGGCTCGGCCGTCACGGTGTCGAGCGGCGCGGACGTGCGGGTCAACTTCGCATGGGGCAAACTCTTCTTCGCGGCGAGCCCGGCCGGCGTCGACGTCCGGTATGCCGGCATCGACGCGAGTGCCGCCAAAGCCCGGGCGTTCGCCGGGGCAGCGGTCTACTACCGACTTCGACTCTTCGTGGGCTTCGAGCTCTAGAGCGCCGAACCGCTTAGTGACCGAGGATTTTCGCCAAGTTGCGAGCCGTGCGAGGCGCGACGACGAGTCCTACTGCTGCTAGGCGAGGAGGAGCAACGAAGCACGGCGACGCAAATCGGCCGAAAGCCGACCGAACTAAGCGGATTGGCGCTCTGGTCCCCCGCCGTCACGTCTCGTCGGGTTGATTGACGAATCCATCTCGACGCCCGAAGCCTCGCGCCGCACAACCGAGGTATGACGAACCACGTCGCCGAGCTCTTCGCCCACCTCCACGGATCCCCCGAGCTCGTGAGCCGCTCACGCGCGCACGGCGGCCCGATTTTTTCCTCGTCGTTCGACGTGACCGGCCTCGCAAGGGACGCGGTCTCGATTGCCAATCTGGCTGCCTCGGAGCTGCTCGCAGCGCGCCGTGGCCTTGGGACCGAGCCGGAGAGCGTAGAGGTCGGGACCCTCGATGCATGCGCGGCGTTCCGTTGCGAAGCCCTCTACGAGACGGTGGGCTGGGACAAGCCGCCCATTTGGGATCCCATTGCCGGGGACTACCGCGCCAAAGACCGATTCCTTCGCCTTCACACCAACTACGCGTGGCACCGTGAGGCCGCCCTCTCGGTCTTGGGTACGCCTGCCGATCGCGAGGCGGTTCGTGCCGCGGTGGCCACGTGGGATGCGGCTGCCCTCGAAGCCGCCGTGGTCGACCGAGGTGGCTGCGCGGCTGCCATGTACACTCGTGAAGAGTGGCTCGCGCATCCTCACGGCGCGTTCGCCGCAAAGGAGCCGCCCGTCTCGCTCGTGCTACGCGCGGCCGATCGAGACGAGCAGCTTGCCCTGCCGAAGCTCCCGGAGAACGCGATTGAAGCCTTCGCGGGCGTTCGCGTGCTCGACTTGACACGGGTGCTCGCGGGGCCGGTGTGCACACGCTTTCTGGCCGCACACGGAGCTTCGGTGCTGCGCCTCGACCCACCGGGTTTCGAGGAGGTCGCGGCGGTGGTGCCCGAGACGAGCGCAGGAAAGCGCTGCGCGTTTCTCGCGCTGAATACGAACGAAGGTCGAGCGACCTTCGAGGCGCTGCTCCGACAGGCCGACGTACTCGTGCACGGGCTCCGTCCGGGCGCGCTCGCACGTCACGGCTTCGACGATGCGCACCTCGCCGAGCTCCGTCCTTCTCTCGTGGTGGCCACGGTGGACGCGTACGGATTTTCCGGCCCATGGCGCGAGCGTCGAGGCTTCGACAGCCTCGTCCAGATGAGCGCGGGCATCGCCGCCGACAGGACCTCCGAAAAGCCGAATCCGCTGCCTGCGCAGGCGCTCGATCACGGCGCGGGCTATTTGCTCGCGGGAGCGGTGGGGCGTGCGCTCACTGAGCGCGTGTTGCGCGGCCGACTCGGTACCGCACGCGCCTCGCTCGTCGGTCTCGCCAATCATCTGTATGCGCGGGAACGACCAACTCCCGACGCGCAGGCCGTGGCCTTCGTGTGGCCCGAGGGCACGCTGGAGGGCGCGACGACCGCGTGGGGCGAGGTTCGGCGCGCCCCCATCCCAGGACGCATCGGTGGTCGGCGCGCCTTGCTCGATCGGCAAGCCGGGCCTTTGGGCGCGAGCGAGCCCTCGTTCGACTGAAGCCGGGGCTTTCCGACGATGGAGTCTCCAAGACTTGCAGAGGTTGTATCGGAGGCCTCCCGAAGGGCGCGGATTCTGCGCGATTGGCGCACGCATGTGCCCGCAATCTTTGCACAAAACTCGGCATTGCCTTCTTCGCCGTTCGCCCTAAGCCTACCTCCGCGTCGTGCCCGAGATCGTCTCTCGACGGACCCCATAGCTCCGAGCGCACGCGCGGAGGAATGTCGCCATGAAGAAGGACGTGCACTCGCGTCGTGAATTTCTGAGATCCTCGGCCCTGTTCGGCGGAGCGGCGCTCTTGCCGGCTTGGCTGCTCGCCTGCGGCAAGAAAGAGCTCGCCTGCACCGACACGGCCGGACTCTCCGAACCCGACGTGGCGATGCGCAACACCCTCGCTTACGTCGACCGCAGCAGCGACCCCACCAAGATCTGTTCCGGATGTGCCCTCTACAAGCCCGGTCCGGCCGATGGCTGCGGCGGCTGCCAGGTCCTCAAGGGCCCGATTCATCCCCAAGGCGGCTGCAAGTCGTTCGCGGCCAAGCCGGCCTGAGTCGGCACGATCGCCGCTTTTGCTTCGAGCGCTCGGACGTACGTTCGGGCGCTTCTCGTTTTGTTCGGCTGCCCGCCTTGACGCTCGCCCCGGCTTTTGACATGGTGCGCGCCCTTCGAGCCGGCTCTCGACGTGGGGTTTCCCCCTGGTCCCTCGTACCCCGAGGACCCGTCCGCTCCCGCGGAACGTCAACGGCCTCTCCGAAACGCTCAGGCTCGCCCTGGCGCCTCGGGGAACCGCTCGAAAACCTTGGCGTTTTCAACGCGCGAGAGGGGTACACAAGGAGACACTATGAGCGCTCAACCCGGAATCATCGGCAGGAAAATCGGCTTCACCCAGTACTTCACCGCGGACGGCACCGTGAAGCGCGTCAGCGTCGTGGAAGCCGGCCCCGTGGTCGTCATCGGCAAGCGGACCCAGGAAAAAGACGGCTACACCGCCCTCATTTTCGGCCTCGGCGACGCGAAAGAGAAGCACCTGTCGAAGCCGGCCGCCGGCCTCTTCAAGAAGGCCAACATCCCCGCGAAGCGCACCATCCGTGAGCTCCGCTGCGACGAAGAGTTCGCCGCCAAGTTCGAGATCGGTGGCACCGTCAAGCTCGACCAGATCTTCGAAGAGGGTCAGTTCGTCGACGCGCAGGGCAAGACCCGCGGCCGCGGCTTCACTGGCGTCATGCGCCGCTGGAACTTCTCCGGTATGGTCCGCACCCACGGTACCCACGAGTACCGTCGTCACGGCGGCTCGATCGGTACCAACATGACCCCCGGTCGTACCCTCCCCAACCTCAAGATGGGCGGACAGTACGGCGACGAGACCGTCAGCATCCTCAACCTCAAGATCGCGCGCATCGACGTCGAGAAGAACCTCCTCCTCATCGAGGGTGGCCTTCCCGGTGCGAAGCAGGGCCTCGTCGTGATCCGCCAGGCGGTCAAGAAGCGCCTCAAGAAGAAGGCCTGAGCCTTCGCGCGTTCCTCTCGGGGAGCGCACCGAAAAGCCCCGTCTGCTCGCGAGAGCACGCGGGGCTTCTTCTTTTCGAAGGTCGCGGGTGCGCGGCTGCTCGATACTTCTTGGACGACTTGCGAGGGCGTTCCCCCCTCGCGCTCCCCCCTGTTGGGATCGCGCTCCCCTTGGCGGCAATCGCGTTGCGGGCCTCAGTCTTCGGTCGACCAGCCGCGTGCGCGGGCCCAGGAGCGCTCACCGACGCCTCGTACGGGGCGGTCTTCGTCCCACTCGACCTGGATGTCCAGGCTCTCGAGCGATGCGGCCTCCTGACCGGCGGCGGGACGAATCGAACGGGACTCGACGTGGAAGAGGCTCTCGAGGGTCACGCGTTCTCGTAGTGCAACAGCGAGGCCGCGAAAAAAGCAGTGATTTTCCCAGCGGAACGCGCGAGAAAGAGGCACGGTTCTGGATCCGAACGGATCCGTGGCGATGGACCATCCTGGCCCCGCACGACCCGACCGACGGCACACGTAGAGCGAGAGGCGAAGACGCGGACATGGCGCGGAGAAACCCGTACAAAGGTCCCGATCACTTCACCCTCGAAGCCAAGAAGGCGGGCTACCCGGCGCGTAGCGTCTTCAAGCTGGAAGAGATCGACAAGCGGGTACGGCTCTTGAAGCCCGGTCAGCGTGTGCTCGACCTCGGCGCATCTCCCGGAAGCTGGTCGCTCTATGCGGCCGGCCGCATCGGAAAGAGCGGAAAGCTCTTGGCCATGGACCTGAAGGGCCTCGATACCGTGCTTCCGCCCAACGCGGAGTTTTTCATCGGAGACGCACTTTCCCTGGAAACCGAGGCGCTCTCGAAGTTTTCCCCCTACGACGTCGTCTTATCGGACATGGCGCCGAACACCACCGGCAACCGCCTGGGCGACCAGACCCGGAGCTTCGAGCTCTTCATGCGGGCGCTCGCCGTGGCCGAAGCACTCCTTGCCCCAGGAGGGGCATTCGTCGGTAAGATCTTCATGGGGGAAGACTTCACGGCGGCGAAGGCCGAAGTGAAGCGCCTCTTTCAGACCGAGCGCACCATCCGTCCGGAAGGCACACGCTCGAACAGCTACGAGGTCTTCGTCATCGGGGAAAAGCGCAAGGCTTCGGAAGCGAAGGCTCCCGAGCCGGGCGAAAAGGGGACGGCAACGTGATGATGGTCGGAGAGGCGGGCGCGCAAGAGAGCTCCATGCTGGTCGGCGGCCGCTTCGTGATCGAACACGAGGTGGGTCGCGGAGGCGTGGGCATCGTGTACCGCGCCCTCGACCGCATCACCGCGCAGACGGTCGCCCTCAAAGTCATCGCCATCTCCGGAGTGGACGCGAGCGAAGAGGCTCGTTTCGCCCGCGAAGGGCGCTTGCTCGCCGGTCTCTCGGACCCGGGCATCGTGAAGGTGGTGGCCTTCGGACAGCTCGAAGAGGGCCAGCCCTTCGTGGCCATGGAGTGGCTCGAAGGCGAAGACATCGCGCAGCGCCAGAAGCGCAAGCCGGTCAACGTGTCCGAGGCGATCGACATCGCCGCGCAAGTCGCGGACGCGCTCGCCGGGGCGCACGAAGCAGGCGTCGTGCACCGCGACGTGAAACCCTCCAACGTGATCTTGGTGGGCTCGGGCCCTTCGCTCGACGAGGGCAAGCTCGTCGCGAAGCTGGTCGACTTCGGCGTGGCCAGCGCGGAAGACGCGCGCCTCACCAAGACGGGCGCCATCGTCGGGACCCCGGCGTACATGGCCCCGGAGCAAGCGCGCGGCGAGTCCGAGGTCGACGTTCGCAGCGACATTTACAGCCTCGGGGCCACGCTCTTCGAGATGCTCACGGGGCGTCCGCCGCACGTCGGCCCCACGCCCATCGCGGTCTTGGCGAAGCTCGTCACCACGCCTGCGCCGCGGCTCCGTGAGCTCTACCCGGAGGCGCCGCTCGGCCTCGACGAGCTGGTCGGCCGTATGCTCGCGACCTTCCCGGACGAGCGCCCCGCGAGCGCGCGCGAGGTGGCGAGCGAGCTGCGCGAGATCCGCAAAGACCTGACGAGCCCCGACACGCGCACGCTGCTCGACGCGAACACCGAGCCGCCGATGAGCATCGGCAGCATCGTGCTCTCCACCGCGCGTGGCCTCGGCGGACAGCGCCTCGTCACCAGCATCCTCGCCACGTTCGTTCCCAAGGGGCCCGCGCGCCATCGCCTGCTCGCGCACCTTCGCGCGCGCGGCGCGGAGGCCACCGAGCTCGGCGGCGACGCCATCGTCGCGCACTTCGGCGTGCACAAAACCCTGGGCGACGAAGCCGCGCGCGCGCTCGACCTGGGCGTGCGTCTCGCCAAGACCAACTCGGCCGTCGGCATCGCCACCGGTCGCTCGCGCATCGACCGCACGAAGCCCACGGGCGAAGTGGTGGACCGCGCCGCCGCGCTCGCGCGCGACGCACGACGCGGCCAAGTGCTCGCCGACACCACCACGAGCGAGCTTGCCCGCGGACGCTACGAGTTCCAACTGCGCGCCGACGGAACCGCCGTGGTGGGCACGGCCGTGGTCGCGCGGCGCGAGCTGGTCGGTGGCGCACCGTTCGTCGGTCGCGAGGCCGAGCTCGCCCAGATTCTCTCCAGCTTCGAGCGCAGCGCCGAAGACAAGATGCCCATCTTGGTGACCGTCACGGGAACACCGGGCATCGGAAAAACCAGGCTGAGGCGTGAAGCGCTGGCCGGAATCGGCTCGCACTCGACCCAGCCGAAGCTCGCGCTCGTGCGCTGCGAGTCGTTCTCCAAGGTGCAGGCGCTCGGCCTCATGAGCGACATCGCGCGCGCGCTCACCGGACAATCCAAGGGCACGAGCCGCGACGACGTCATGGAGGCGCTCACCGCGCTCATGCCGCCGCAACCGGTCCTGCTCGACGGTCAGACCCGCGAGCTCGTGGGGCGCTTGCTCACCAACGAGGCCCTCCCCGACTCGGTCGACATTCGCGGCGCGCGCGACGCCTTGTGGATCACGCTCACCGAAGCCACCCTGGCGACCACCGCCAAGGGGCCGCTCCTGCTCGCCATCGAAGACGCGCAGTGGGCCGACGCGGAGAGCCTCGCCTGGCTCGACCACGTCATGGGGCGCGCGGGGCGCAATCCGTTCTGCGTGCTGGTCACCGCGCGGCCCTCGTTTTTGCGGGAAAATGCCCAGCGATTCGCCGGCCGTGACCACGTGCGCATCGAGCTCCGCCCGCTCGCCAAACGCACCGTGCGCGCCATCGCCAAGGCCATGCTGGGAGAGCGCGCCCACGGCGAGTCGGGCGAGGCCCTGCTCGAGGCCATCGCCGGTCAGGCCTCGGGCTCGCCGCTGTTCGCCGAAGAGCTCTCGAGGCTCGCCGCGCAAGGCCGCGACGCCACGAGCGCGCTCACCATCGAAGCGGCCATTCAGGTGCACCTCGACGCGCTCGACGAAGACCTGCGTGTCGCCGTGGCGCGCCTCTCCGTGTTCGGGCTCCAAGGCTGGGACGCGGGCCTCGAGCACCTCGGCGTGCGCGGTGCCCACGAGGCCCTGCGCGCGCTCGGAGCGGCCGAGCTGCTCGTGGAACAAGCCGGTTCGCGCTTCCGCGACTGCCGCGAATGGGCCTTCAAACACGCGCTCACGCGCGAGGTGGCCTACGCCTCGCTCGGCGAAGACGACCTGCGCGAGCTTCACGCACGTGCCGGCCGCTGGCTCGCCAAGATGGGCGAAGACGACGCCACCGTCGCCCGTCACCTCGAGCTCGGCGGAGAAGCCAAAGAGGCCGCGGTCTACCTCGAAGGCGCCGCGAGGCGCGCGCTCGCCACCAACGCCCACGCCGACGCGGCCTCGTACGCGGAGCGCGCGCTCGCGTTCGCCGAAGATCGTCCCTCGCAGTTCGCGCGTGCGCAGCTGCTCGACGAAGCCCACGTGCGCCTCGACCCGCGCGCGGCCGATCGCGAGACCGCCGTGGCCGCCATGGCCCACGCCACCTTCGACGAAGCGAGCGAGGTCCGCGCGCGCGGCGCCAAGCTCCGCTACGAAGACGCCAAAGGCGGCGGACCGGAGACCATCGAAGGCCTCGACGAAGTCCGTAAGGCCGCGAGAAATCTCGGACTTTTCGACGAAGAAGCGCGCAGCGCCGCGGTGCTCGCTGCCCGCTGCGCCTACGGTGGAGAGCTCGACCGCGCCGCCGACGTGGCCGAGGAGCTGCTCGACATCGCCGCTCGCCAAAAGATCCCCGCTGCCGCCGTCGACGCCTGGCAGACCTTGGCCGTGGTTCGGCAAGCGCGCGGCGAAGTGGGCGCCGCCCTCGAAGCACGTCGCTCGGCCGCGCAAGCCGCGTGCGAAGCGGGCCTCAAGACCAACGAGGCCATGCTCACCATCAACGTGGGCTTCGCGCTGACCACGGTGGGCGCACGCGCCGAAGCACGCCTCGCCATCGACGCTGGCATCGCGCTCGGACAAGCCGTCGGTTCGACCGGCGTGGTCCGGCACGGGCAGATGATCCTCTTGTGTTGGGCTGCCACCTTCGGCGCTCCGGACGACGTCGCGGAGATGCTGGCCGAGCCGCGTCGAATCGCCGACGGCGCCGCGTCCGGAGGCTGGGTGCCCCACGATCGCGCCACGCTCGGCGTCCTTTACTACCGCGGCGTCGAGCTGCTTCGCTCGAGCGATCTCGCCGACGTGGAGCGCGCGCGCACCCTTCTGCGCACGGCTGCCGGAGCCTACAGGTCAACCAAGATGCTCGACCTCGTCCCGGTGGCCCTCGGCGTCTGGGCGGAGGCCGAGCGCCGCCTCGGCGAGCCCCAGCGCGCGCACGAGCTGGCCCTCGAGGCGGTCACCATGATCGAAGACGGCTCGCCTTCGCTCCTCAACGAAGCGCCCATCTTCCTCGCTCTGCACGATACCTACGTCGACCTCGGGCGCCTGCGCGAAGCACGCGACGCCATCGAGCGCGGCATGCCCCGTCTGGTGCTGCGGGTGGAGGGCTTGCGCGGTACGCCTTACGGCCGCGAGTTTCTCACCAACGTGGCGCAGAACGCCGGTCTCGTCACCGCCGCCGAGGCCTACGATCTCGTCCCACGCGGATTGAAGCGAATCCTCGAAATCGGCTGAAATCGGCTCGATTTCGGCTCAAAAAACGCGACTCGTCGCGAAGCCTCCACCAGCGCGACGAGCGTGTGGAGACGCGTTCGTTCGCCGCGCGAGCGCGCTCCACGGATGACGTCGCGCCCTTCGCCGCGTAACGTCGCGCCATGCTCGCGGACGCTCGTGTTTTCGATCTGCTCGCGAGGACGAGCCGCACCTTCGCGCTCGCCGTACCCTTGCTCGAGCCCGTGCTCGCTCGCGACGTGGCCCTCGCCTATCTCCTGTTCCGTGTCGCCGACACGGTCGAAGACGAGACCACCTGGCCAGCCGACGTTCGCGCCGACCTCCTCGCCGACTTCACCTCGCGCATGCAGGACCTCGACCCCACGAGCGCCGAAGCGTTCCTGGGACGACTCTCCGCTCTGCCCGCGGTCGCCTCCGAAGACTGCCGCGAGCTCTTGAACGACTTGCCCGCGCTCGCCGCTTCGCTCGAGCCGAGCCCGGCGCACCAGGCGATCCGCAAGCACGTGGCGCGCACCTCCCGCGGCATGTCCGAGACCCTCGCCCGGGGCCACGCGCGCGGGAGGCCGGGCCTCGATACGCTCGAAGAGCTCCGCGCGTACTGCTACTTCGTGGCCGGCATCGTGGGCGAGCTGCTCACGGACACCTTCGTGCTCGCCGAGCCCGCCCTCGGCGCGGTCGAAGCCGAGCTACGCATGCATGACGCACGTTTCGGCGAGGGGCTGCAGCTCGTCAACGTGCTCAAGGACCGACGCGACGACGCCGAGCACGGCCGGGCGTTCGTCCCGCCCGAGGTGCCCGAGAGCACGCTTTTTTCCCTCGCGCGTGAAGACCTCGGTCACGCCGAGCGCTACGTGCGAGCGCTCGTCCGCGGTGGCGCGACGCGCGGAATGCTGGCCTTCACACGCTTGCCCCTGGCCCTCGCACGGGAGACCCTCGACGTCGTCGAGCGCCACGGCCCGGGCACCAAGGTGTCGCGCGAGCGGGTCGGCCGCCTCCTCGCCGAGCTCGACCGGCCGCTCGAAGACGAACGCGTCTGAGACACCGTCGAAGCACGAAGGCCTCGCCGCACCGACGACGAGGCCTCTCGAGGGCCGACGAGAACGCGAACGTTCGCGGCTACTTCTTCGCTTGTGCGGCTTCTTTGGCCGCCTTCATGCGACCACGCAGCTTGGCCGCGTAGCCTTCTTTGTTGTCCTGCTTCACTCGCGCGATGGCGAGCGCGTCGGCCGGCACGGACTTGGTGACCGTGGTGCCCGTGGCCACGTAGGCGTTCTCTCCGATGGTGACCGGCGCGACGAGCTGCGAGTCGCTCCCGATGAAGGCGCCCGCGCCGATGGTGGTCGTGTGCTTCTGGAAGCCGTCGTAGTTGCAGAAGATGGTGCCCGCGCCGATGTTCGCGCCCGCGCCGATCACGCCGTCGCCCAGGTAGGCGAGGTGATTGGCCTTCGCGCCCTTGTCCATGGTGGTCTTCTTGGTCTCGACGAAGTTGCCCACGTGAGCGTCTTCGCCGATTTTGCTCTCCGGCCGAAGGTGCGAAAAAGGCCCGATTTGCGCCTTCTTCCCGATGCTCGACTGCGAGGCCACCGTGTACGGCTTGAGGTGCGCGCCCTCTTCCACCACCACGTCGGTGAGCACCGAGCCCACGTCCACCACGGCGCCAGGGCCGATCACCGTGTTCCCGCGGAGCACCGCGTACGACTCGATCACGGCGTCCTTGCCGATGGTCACGCTCGACTCGATGCGCGCGCCCTCGCGAACGGTCACGCCTTCGAGCCGGAACTTCCGAACGATGCGCGCTTGCATCTGCTCCTCGAGCGCCGAGAGCTGCGCGCGATCGTTGGCGCCCTCCATCACGTCCGCGCGCGAAGGCACGCCCACCACGCGTTTGCCCGAGCTCGCCGCGAACGCCACGATGTCGGTGAGGTAGTACTCGTTCTGCGCGTTGTTCGGCTGAAGGCTCTCGAGGGCCTCGCGAAGGAACGAGAGGCTCGAGGCGTAGATGCCGGGGTTGATCTCTTTCGTGGCGCGCTCTTCGTCGGTCTTGAGGTCTTTCTGCTCGCAGATGCGCACGATGTGCCCGGTGGGATCGCGCAGCACACGCCCGTAGCCCTGAGGGTTTTCGATCGAGCACGTGGCGAGCGAGAGGCCCGCCAGCGGATCGGCGTCGAGCTTCTCGGCCACAGCGCGCACGTCTTCGCCGGAAAGGAGCGGCACGTCACCGTAGAAGACGAGAACGCGCTCGGTACCCTCCGGAATGGCCGAGAGCCCGGCCTTCGCGGCGTCGCCGGTGCCCCTCTGCTCGACCTGCAGCGCCGTGCGGACGCGCGTGCCGAAGGCTTTGGCGAGGTAGGCCTCCACGAGCTCGCGTCCGTGGCCGACCACCACCACCACGTCGTCGCAGCCGGCGTCGAACGCGGCCTGCACCGGATAGCCCACGAGGGGTCGTCCGCACACCGGATGAAGCACCTTGGGGAGCGCGCTCTTCATGCGCGTGCCCTGCCCTGCGGCGAGGATGAGCGCGGTGGTCTTGACCTTGAGTGCCGGTGCCGTCATCGAGCTGCTCCGTTCGTGTCCGTGGTTCGGGTCACCTCGCGTGCGAGGCGTCCGAGTGGGCTTGAGTGAGAGACCGACGAAGGTAAACGGCTCGTGTCCGCGGCGAAAGAGCGTCGCCTCGTCCACCTGGATTTGTGCCGATTTTCCAGGAACACGAGCGCCGGTGACGCGCGCCTCAGGCGCCGATGTACAGCGAAATCGACCCGTCTCACGACGCACCGCGCATCTTCCCTCGCTTCGCGTCGACGCGCGGGTCGGTCACCCGAAGAGCCGCGTATGCACGAGGTTTCTACGCCTCTTACGCAGCGCATAAACGACCTGACGCACGAGATGGAGTCTCGCTCCACCGAGCTGCATCGATAAGAATACGCGGACACATCCGATCCGACGCCCCGAACGAAGGCGTTGGCAAAGGACGGAGAAAACGGGTCATGCGAGCTTTGGTCAAGTCGTGCGCGTCGTCGCACCAATCGTCTCGTGGCTTGCGCGGAATCCGCGTGCTCGGGCTCGGCGCGCTCGTCTTGGGCGCGCTCGCCTGCAACGACTTCGACACGAACCGCACGCCCCCGGTACGCGGCTCGGTCGGCACCGAGGTCTACGGCGTCTTGTGCGACCGCGTGGGCGCCCAAGCGCTCCGCGAAGACCTCACCGGCGCGTCCTTCCGCGACCTCTGCCACAAGAGCAACGGCAAGTTCGGCGACCGCGTCGACACGGCCAAGCTGCCCGCCCTCGTTCCGGACGGCAAGGACGTGAACGGCAACCCGGTCTCGCTCGAGAAGCAGAAGGCCTCGCGCGCCTACTCGATCGCGCGCATCGAGACCTTCGCGCGACGCCGCGACGACCTCATCGAGGCCCTCGACGCCACCTTCCCGGACATGAAAATCCCGGTGAAGGACCTCGCCAACCCGGACCCTCGCAAGAGCTGCGGCGCCCCGCAAAAGAGCGGTGAAGGCAAGCTCACCGACGAGCTCGCACGCATGCTCGGCCAGATGGCCGACCTCTACGTGGACGGCACGCTTCCCCAGTCCACGCAATCGCTCGCGCGCGTGGTCGACAAGTTCAAAGCGTCGGAAGAGGCTCAGGTCGCGTGGGCGCGTCTGGGTGCTCGCAAAGGCTACCGGCCCAACGAAGTGGCGCTCGGCGCCATTCGCCCCATGGCCGGCTATCCGCGCCTGCGCGACCTCGCCAACAGCACGCTGAACGTGCTCTCCGCAGACTCGAAGCCCTACGACACCTTGCCCGGCGTGCCCCACGTCCCGACGCCCGGCCCCGCCAACGCGCAGTTCAACAAGCTGCTCGAAGTGGCGCAAAAAGAGATGTTTCACATGACGGCGGACCCGGTCTCGCCGCTCCTCTCGGTCACACCCGACACGGCCACCGGAAGGCCCGTGCTCTCGCGTGCGCGCGACTCGGTCGAGATCCTCGAGACGCTCATGCTCACCAGCGATCCCACGCTGGGCAGCGGCTCTCCGCGCTACATCGTGCGGCGCGATTCACGCGGCTACGCGGCACTCGCAGGGGCTGCGGGCGCGCCCTTCATCGACGCCGACGGCGACAAGCTCCCGGACGTGGACGACTTCGGCCAGTTCAAGACCACCAACGGCGCCATGGCCCCGTCGCCCTTCTATTACCCCGGCTCGGAGATCACGACCCCGCGCGATCCGTTCGGGCGCGCGGTGGTGGGCGACAAGCTCCTCTACCAATACGTCGACACGAGCCACACCTTCGCGGCGCAGATGATCGCGGACATGCGTCCGCTCATGAACCCCGACGTCTCGCAGAACCACGAGACCCTCATGGACGCGGTGGCCGGCGCCTACGTGGCCATGGGCAAGCGGGACGGAAGCGCGACCAGCAAGAAAGACTTCCCGAGCGGCAGCGTTGCGTACGACCGCTTCCACGCCGACGACTCGCCCCTGCTCGACCTCGTCTACGGCCTCTTGATCGCCGTCGGAGACAAGAACGCCGACGAAGTCCTGCAGCTCAGCCGCTCGCTCTTCATCGACAAGACCGACCAGGTCGCACGCGTGGCCGGAGCGCTGCTCTCCGCCAAAGAGCTCACGAACCAGTCCAAGTTCGACAGCGCCCAAATCCCGGGAAACTCGGTCTTCTGGGACGAGATCTTGGACGTAGCCGCCAAGATCGCCAAAGAGCCGGGTCTGCTCGAAGACCTGATGACCGCGATGGCCAACGAGAAGACCGGCCAGCTCGGCGTGGCCATGGCGAACTTCGCCAAGTACAAAGATCACATCGGCTACGACCGCGCGAACCTGAACGGCCCGGCCAAGAACATCACCGCAAACGCGGTGACGGACATGAAGACCCCGGTCGACCGCGGCGCCAAGCTCACCGGCGACAACCGCAGCGCGATGCAGAAATTCCTGCTCGCCGTGACCGACGCGAGCGGCGTCACGATGTGCAGCAAGGCCGGCGCGAAGGCCCACGCGAAGACCTTCGGCATCTCGCTCGACCTGCCGCTCACCGGGACGTTCGACGAGTGCGAAGCGCTCAAGGTCGACGACATGGCCATGTTCTACCTGGGGTCGATCTCGGGTCTGCCGGGCAAGGGCAAGATTCACCTGCGCAACAGCCTCATGCGCAACGGCGTGCTCTCGCTCGGCGCTGCAAACGTGAGCACCATCGAAGAGTCTTCGGGGCTCAAGGGCTTCTGGACTCCGAGCGACTCTCGCGAGCTCCGTCCCAAGCCCGCCTGGCTGAACCGCCTCATCCACTTCGACTTCACCGACACGCAGAACTCGCTCACCAACGCCTTCATCAAGGACTTGAACGGCGTGCACGTGGGCAGCGCCACCTGCCCCGAGCGCACCGTGCCCGATCCGTGCAAAGGCGACTCGAGCTGCGGTAGCGCGGAAGACGCGGCGGTGGCTCCGGACGGCCTCGTTCACGGTCTTCGCACCTGCCAAGAAGGGCAGTGGTTCGATCAGCGCAACAAGGACGCGCTCTTCGTGCTCGAGCAGTTCGGCTTCTACGACGCCATGCAGCCCACCGTGGCGGCGTTCGTCGGGCACAACCGCGAAGACCTCTTCGTGGAGCTCTCCAGCATCATCAGCCGGCACTACCCCAACGCCGACGCCTCGGCGGACGAGTGCAAGCTCACGCCGACCAAAAACTGCGTGCGGGACAACGTGGTCTCGTACGAGCCCCTCTTGTCCGAGGTCTTCCCGACCGACGTCATGCCCGCCATCGTGGCGCTCTCCAAAGAGCTCACCACGATGATCGTGAAGAAGTGCACCGCGGTCGACCCGACCACCAAGCTCTGCACGAAGAGCGAAAACGCCACCGGCAGCCAAGTGCTCGCCGAGGCCACCCGCTCGTTGCTCTCGCCCGAGCTCGCCAAGACGAGCGGCCTCAAAGATCGGCGCGGCAACGTCGAAGCGCTGCGCAACGACGGGACGAAAAACCCTCAAGTTACGCCTATCTACCTCATCACCAATGCGCTCTCCGCGATCGACAAGACCTTCGTCGACTACGAAGCGGCGCACCCGGAAGACAAGGACCGCCTGGTTCGCTGGCGCCGCGCGCGCTCGCAGCTCGCCGACCAGTTCGCGGGCGTGACCGGCAAGACCACCTCGTCGAAGTTCACGAACCCCACGATGAACAAGATGACCCCGGTCATCACCGACATCCTGCGCTCGCAGCTCTACGCGCGCTGCCCGACGTCGTTCTCGCCGCCGTACACGCCGTGCAAGTGGATCCGCGAGGACCTGCCCAAGAAGATGAACGACTCGGTCAACGGGCCGCTCTTCGCTGCCGTGATGGATCTTGCCGACGCGGTCCGCAAGGACGAGGGCGGACGCGTGGAGATGGAGCGCCTGGTTCAGTACCTGGTGGACGAAGCCTCCAAGAACGACGCCCAGCAAGCCATGCTCGCCTCCATGAACGACATCATGCAAATCCTGAAGGACGAGAAGAACATCGTGCCCTTCATGCACGTGATGTCCGAAGGCATGGCGCCCACCAAGCGCGACCGCGACGGCAACATCGTGGAGAAGGGCCTCGTGGACGCGCAATCGGCCCTGCTCGCCAAGATGGCCGGCAAGGCGCTCGACCCGGACGGCGTCGAGGTCTGCGCACGCGAGATCGACCCCAACCAGGTGATCACCGTCGTGCTCGGCAAGCTCGTCACGCCTCTCCCGGACGGGCCTCAGAAGGGCAAGACCCCGCTCGAGGTGATCGTCGACACCATCGCCGAGGTCAACCGCGTCGATCCGACCCGTCCGGCCGAAGAGAAGCTCTCGAACGACGACTACCGGAACATTTCGGACAACGTCTCGGACTTTTTGCTCAACAAGGAACGGGGACTCGAGCAGTTTTACGAGGTCATCCGCAACGGCGTGAGGTAGCGCACGAACGAGCCCCCAGGCTCACGCGAAATAGCCGATCGTTTTTCGCCTCCCGACGCCCCACCTGAGCGAGAATCCGTACCCTCATCATGCTTTGTCCGACCTCGACAGGCCGTCGCTCGATGCGCCGAATCATGCGCCTCTCGGCCGGCCTCGCCGCCCTCGGTATCGTGGCCTTCGCGACCACCGAGGCGCGGGCCGCTGGCCTTTATTTCTCGGACCGCGGAGTGCGCGCGGTGGGTCGCGGAGGCGCGTTCGTCGCCGGCGCGGACGACCTCGGCGCCGTTTGGTACAACCCGGCCGGTCTGACCGACGCGGGCTCGAGCTTCCTGCTCGACTCCACGTGGCTCAACTTCTCGTCCGAGTTCCAGCGCCGCACGCGCGTGGTCGACGCGAGCGGCACCGTCCGCACGTTCGAGTTCCCCACGGTGAAGGGCTCGACACCCTTCTTGCCCATTCCCACCATCGCGGGCTCGTACGCCTTCGGTGACAAGAAGCAGTATACGCTCGCCGGGGCCATCCTCGCGCCGTACGTGCCCATTGCCACGTACCCCGCCACGGTCGACGGCGTGCCCGCCCCGTCGCGTTACTCGCTCTTGTCGATGGACGGCTCGGCGCTCGTTCAGCTCGGCGGATACTTCGCGTGGCGCCCCATCCCCGAGGTTCGCCTCGGCGCCGGCTTCGACATGCTGGTGGGCAAATTCGCCTCCACGGTCGTCTTCAATGCCAATCCTGCCGACCGCCTCATCGGCGCACCGGAAGACCCCAACTACGACTCCGCCGCTCAAATGAGCGTAGGCCCCATCTTCGCGCCCAGCGGTGGCATCGGTGTCATCTTCGAGCCGGAAGAGCACTTCCGCATCGGTGTGTCCGGTCACCTGCCCTTCTGGATCTCGGCGCCGGCCACTTTGAAGGTGCGCTTACCCACTGCAGCACCGTTCGATCGCGCACGCCAAGAAGGCGATAGCGCCACCGTGAGCTTCCGTCTCCCGGGCACGCTGCGCGCAGGCATCGAGTTTCGCCAGAAGTTCCAGAACGAGAAGCTCTTCCGCATTGAGGCCGCGTACATCCGCGAGTTCTGGTCGCTGCACGACAGCATCGACATCAAGCCGAACGACATGAACCTGGTGAACGTGACCGGCTTCCCGAGCCCCTTCAAGGTCGCGCCCATCTCGCTCCCGCGCGGCTTCCAAGACTCGAACTCGATTCGTCTCGGCGGGGAGTTCACCTTCCGCGGTCTGCTCGACTACAAAATGGATCTGCGAGGCGGCATCTCCTACGAGTCCACCGCGGTGCCGGCCGAGTGGGTCTCTCCGCTCACCGTCGACACCAACAAGGTCCAGATCGGCGGCGGCGCGGGCCTCTACGTCGGCAAAGGATTGCGCCTCGACGCGGCCTTCTCGTACATCTTCGCCCCCGAAGTGAACGTCGATCCGGCCACGGCGGCCGTGCCACGCGTCAATCCGGTGAAAGGCAATCCGGTGCCTCTGGATCGTACCGAGACCATCAACGGCGGTATCTATACCGTGCGCGCCCTCACCCTCGGCGTGGGTCTCAACTACAAGTTCCAGTGATGCGCGCGTGACGGTTCGACCGAGCTCCCGGCCGGCGCCGATCCGGTCGAGCTCGGTCGCGTCGATACGGCCTCGCCCGAGCTCAGGAGGAAGATTGCGATTGCGATTGCGTCGTCTCGCCGGCTTCTTCGGCCGGCTCTTCGTGGTCGGGACGCACGGCGAAGAACGACTCGTAGACCTTGGCGCCGATCTCGAACGCGTCTTTCTGGAGCTCGTCCACCCAACCGTGCAAGCCACGCGCGAGGACCTCGCCCACGTCGGTGCGGTCGATGCGACGGACCACCTCGGAGAGCTTCTTCTCGGCGGACGAGTCGCACGTCTCGAGCGGACGCCCGGTGATGGCGTGCAGCGAGCGCTCACCCTTTCGTAGGCAGTAGCGCACGCTGCGCGGGAATTTCTGGTCGAATAGCAGGAAAGCGACCACCTGCGAGGGCATGATTTGCCCGTGGCGCTTGCGGTACATCTCGAAGGCCGAGGCCGAACGGAGAAGCGCACCCCAAGCAAGCTCGTCGTGGGGGGAGCCGATGGCGGTGGGGTCGCGCGAGATGAGCGCGTGCTTCACGTCGAGGATACGCGAGGTCATGTCCGCGCGCTCGAGCAGCCGACCGAGGCGAGCGAAGTGCCACGCTTCGTTGTGGGTCATCGTGAGGTAGGTGATGCCGACGAAGAGCTGCGAGGCCTTCTTCACCTCTTCGAGGTATTCGTTGGGCGCCTCGAGCACGTTCGGGTCCCTGGAGGCCTCGACCGCGCGCAAATAGGCGTGATTGACCTGCTCCCACATCTCGGACGAGACCACCTCGCGCACGGTGCGCGCGTTCTCCCGGGCGTACGAGAGACACGAGAGCACAGAGCCAGGCGCCTCTTTGTCGAAGACGAGAAAGCGCAGGACGCTCTCGCGCGTGGGCGTGCCGTAGCGCGTGGCGAACAGGCCGGCGTCCCCGAGCACGTTCACGAGCGACGCCCAGTCGGCGTCCGCGTCGGGCCCGTCGAGGGTGAGCGAGTGGTTCACGTCGAGGACACGCGCCGTGTTCTCCGCGCGCTCCACGTAACGACTCATCCAGTAGATGGCATCGGCGACTCGGCTCAGCACGACGATTCCTCCGTGGTCGCTGTCGCGTCGCTCGGCGAGCTCTCCGAGCGATCCGAGATGGGTGGCTTCTCGTCGAGCACCCAGGTGTCCTTGCTTCCGCCGCCCTGCGACGAGTTGACCACCAGCGAGCCGCGCACGAGCGCGACCCGGGTGAGCCCGCCTGGAAGGACCCACACGTCGTCGCCGTAGAGCGCGTACGGTCGCAGGTCGACGTGGCGCCCCTCGAGCTTGTCGCCGACCAACGTGGGCACGCGCGAGAGGCCGATGACCGGCTGAGCCACGTAGTTGCGTGGATTGGCGACGATGGCCGCACGCGCTTTTTCGAGCTCGTCTTTGCTCGCGTGTGGGCCCACCACGATGCCGTACCCGCCCGACTCGTTGACCGGCTTCAGCACCATCTCGCCGAGCTTGTCGAGAACGTGGGCGCGCTCGGAGTCGATCTCGCATTGGAACGTGGGCACGTTGGGCAAAATGGGATCTTCGCCCAGGTAGTACCGAATCATCTTGGGCACGTACGCATAGACGGCCTTATCGTCGGCGACGCCGTTGCCCGGCGCATTGGCGAGACCGACCTTGCCGCTCGCGTACACACCGAAGAGCCCACGCACGCCGAGCAGGCTGTCCTCGCGGAACACCGCCGGATCGAGGAACACGTCGTCGATTCGGCGATAGAGCACGTCCACGCGCTCGTAGCCGCGTGTGGTTCGCATGCACAATACACCTTTGCGGACCACGAGGTCCGAGCCCTCGACCAGCTCGATGCCCATCTGCTGCGCCAGGAACGCGTGCTCGAAGTAGGCCGAGTTGTAAGCGCCGGGCGTGAGCAAGGCGACCGTGGGCGACGACGACGGCGAGAGGTGACGGAGCGCGTGCAAGAGGCGCGACGGGTATTCGTCCACCGAGCGCACGCGCGAGGCCGAGAGAACGTGCGGGAACGTGCGCTTCATGAGGCGCCGGTTCTCGAGCACGTAGCTCACCCCCGACGGACAGCGCAGGTTGTCTTCGAGCACGTAGAACTGCCCGTCGCGGTCGCGAACGAGGTCGGTGCCCACGACGTGGCAGTAGATGCCCCTGGGAGGCACGATGCCCTCACAAGCCGGCAAATAGCCCTTCGCCGAGAGCACGAGGTCGAGCGGCACCACACCGTCGCGCACGATTCGGCGCGCGCCGTAGACGTCTCCTACGAAGGCATTGAGCGCGAGGATGCGCTGGCGAAGCCCTCGTTCGATGGTGCGAAAGTCGCCGTGCGAGACCACACGCGGCACCACGTCGAAGGGGAAGATTCGCTCGGTACCGCCGTCGGCGCCGTACACGTTGAAGGTGATGCCGCGCTGCAGGAGCGCTCGCTCGGCCACCGTCTGGCGGCGAGCGATTTCGTCGACCGAGAGCGCCCCGAGCTCCTTCGCGATGTGCCCGACCCCCGGACGCGGGCAAGCCTCCGATTCGAACATTTCGTCGTAGAAACCGCCCGTGTCGTAGCCGCGAAAGTCCACGTTACCCCCAAGGAGACTCGGTCTCCGGTTTCCGCGCGGTTTCGCGATCTCGAACCCGCGCATCTCGGCGCTTTGCCCGCTCGGGAAGCGCGCCGCCCGGCTCACTCCGCGGCCCGCTCTTCACGCGGCTTCGCCCGCGTCTCCGGCCGGTGCTCGTTCTGCCGCTCACGAATGGCGTGGAAAATGGCCTCGTGGGTGGCCGGACACCCGAGCAGGACGGGCACGTGGGTCTGGTCGCCGAAAGCAGCCACCGCATCGCGCAGGGCCTCGCGCACGGCGATACCCAACATGAGCGGGGGCTCGCCCACCGCTTTGCTGCCGTGAATGGTGCCCTTCTGAGCGGCGTCCGGGAGCAACGTCACGTTGAAGACGGGAGGCGTGTCGCCGATGGACGGGATTTGATAGGTGCTCGCCGAGTGGCTGAGCAGGCGGCCGTCGGCGCTCCATTTGAGCTCTTCGCCGGTGAGCCAGCCCATACCTTGAACGAAGGCGCCTTCCACTTGCCCGCGGTCGATGGTCGGGTTGAGCGAGTCTCCCACGTCGTGGAGGATGTCCACGCGTCGCACGATCTTCATCCCCGAATAGCCGTCGACCTCGACCTCGGCCACGGCGGCTCCGTACGCGAAATAGTAAAAGGGTTTGCCGCGGCCCTTGGCGCGGTCGTACCCGATGCCCGGAGTCCGGTAAAATCCCTGCGCGGAGAGGTTCACCTGACCGAAGTACGCTCGCTCGCAGACCTCGGCGAACGTGACCGCGTGCTCGGGCAGGTCTTCGGAGAATACCTTACCGCCCTGGAACACCATGGCCGCGGAAGGCACCGGGCGACCGGCCTTCTTCTCAATCAAGCGCGAGGCCACGTCGGAGAGCCGCTCGCGGAGCATCTCGCAGGCGTTGCGCACGGCCGCGCCGTTGAGGTCCGCGCCGCTCGACGCCGCCGTCGCCGACGTATTGGGCACCTTGTCGGTCTGGGTCTTCATGACGCGCACGGAGTCGGCCTCGACGCCGAGCTCGCGCATGACCACGCCGAGGATCTTCGTGTAGAGCCCCTGCCCCATCTCGGTGCCGCCGTGGTTCACCTGCACCGTGCCGTCTCGGTAGATCAGGACGAGCGCCCCGGCTTGATTCAAGAACGTGGCGGTGAACGAAATGCCGAACTTCACCGGGGTGATGGCGATTCCGCGCTTGATGCGGGGGCTATTGGCATTGAACTCGGCAATCTCGCGGCGGCGCTGGTGCACCTCGGCGCTGCGCAAGAGCTCCGGCCAGATGCGCCCGATGCGATTGTCGTCGAGGTGCTGCCCGTAGTGCGTGGTGTTGGTCTCGCCTTCACCGCGGTAGAGGTTCCGCTCGCGAACGAGCTCGGGCAAGAGCCCGAGCCTGCGGGCCACGCGGTCCAGGATGTCTTCCATGACCACCATGCCCTGCGGTCCGCCGAAGCCACGGAACGCCGTGTGCGAGACCACGTGGGTCTTGGCCACGCGCCCGGTGAACGCCACGTTGGGCAGGTAGTACGAATTGTCGAGGTGGAAAACCGCGCGGTCGCAGATCGACTCGGAGAGGTCGAGCGCGTAACCGCCGTCCGAGACGAGATCCACGAACGCGGCCTGCACGCGGCCTTCGTCGTCGAAGCCGACCTTGAACTTGCCGTAGAACGGATGGCGCTTGCCCGTAATTTCCATGTCGACGTCGCGATCGAGCTGGAGGCGCACGGGCCTTCCCGTGAGCTTCGCGCCGAGGGCCACCAGCGCCGCGAAGCCGTTGCCTTGGGTCTCTTTGCCGCCGAAGCCGCCGCCCATTCGCGGAGCGCGCACGACCACCTTGTTCCGAGGCACGTGCAAGACGTGCGACACCACCGCCTGGACCTCGGACGGGTGCTGCGTGGACGAGGTGATCGTCACGTCGCCGTCGTCGCCCCATTCCGCGTAGGCCGCGTGCGATTCCAGGTAAAAATGCTCCTGTCCGCCCACGTCGAGCTCGCCCTCGAGCACGTACGCGGCCTTCACGAGCGCGGCCTCCGGGTCGCCGCGACGAATGACGTGCGGCGTATTGTGGTAGCTGTCTCGGGCAATCGCCTCACGAATGCCCAGGATGGGCGTGAGGGGCTCGTACGCCACGGCGACCTTCTTGGCCGCCATCTTGGCCGTCTCGATCGAGTCGGCAATGACAGCCGCCACCATGTTGCCGCGGTAGAGCACGTGCGTCTCGGCGAAGAGCGGCTCGTCCGGGCGAATGGCGCCCACGTCGTTCTTGCCGGGCACGTCGCGGGCCGTGAGCACCGCGTGCACGCCGGGCATGGCCAAGGCTTCGCTCGTGTCGACCGAGAGGATCTTGGCGTGGGCGTGGGGCGAGCGCACCGGCCACACTTCGAGCATCGGGCGCTTCTGGGCCTCGTCGTCGACGTAGAGCGCCGTGCCGGTCACGTGGGCCTTGGCGCTCTCGTGAGGCAGATCGAAGCTCGGCGCTTTGCACTGGAACGTGCGGCCCTTGGTGAAGTGAAGGTCGCCGTCTTGGGCCTCGCTCTTTTCTCCCGAGAAGAGCTTCTCGAAGAGGCTCGCCACGAGCTCGGCGCGGAAGTCCTTGCCGGAGCGTACGTCGTCGAGGGGGGTGAACTCGGTCTTCAGCAAGGCCGAGATTTCTCGCACGGTGTCGAGGTTCCACGTCTTGCCGAGCAGCGCCTTTTCGGCCTTTTTGGCGAGCGCGGGCGTGGCGGCCACCCCTCCGTAGGCGAGCTTGGCGGAGAGCACCACGGAGCTTTCGTCGAGGCGGATGTCGAAGCACGCCGACACGATCGAGATGTCCATCTCGCGGCGCTTCGAGACCTTGAACGAGTCGGCGATGCGCCTCGCGTAGCCCGGCTGGGAACCGTGCCGAGCGACCCGTGGGATGCTCACGCTCCGCACGATCTCGTCCTTCTCGAGCACGGTCTTGCGGTACCCGACGAAGAGCTCCGAGACGGGCACCACGCGCTCGCCGCGGATCGAACGGAGCGTGACGTGCGCGCCCAGCGCGAGCAGCACGGGGGCCATGTCGCCGATGGGCGAAGCGGTGACCAGGTTGCCTGCGAGGCTCGCGCGGTTGCGCACCTGACGCGACGCGAACACGAGCAGCATCTTCTTGAGCTCGGGCAGCTCCGTGCCGATGGCATCTTCCAGCGCGGTGAGCGAAGCCGCGCCGCCCACCACGAAGGCCGTGTCGGTCGCCTCGACGCGCCCGAGCTCGGGCACGCCCTCGGTGGAAATGAGCGTCGCGTAGCGGCGATCTCCCTTGTTCACGTAGACGCCGATCTCGGTGGCGCCGCAGACGAGCTCGGCCTCGGGGTGGGCCGCGCGCAGCGAGACGAGCTCGTCGAGCGTGGTCGGCCGCAAGAAGCGCTGGCCGTTCGCCTGGTAATCGAGCCCTCCGAGGGCGGGAGCGTCTTTCTTGAGGCGCAGCTGGAGCAGGTCTTCCCCGGCCCGTTTTTTCACCTCGCGCGCGGCCACCATGGCATCGCGAATGGGGCGATAGCCGGTGCAGCGGCAGAGGTTGCCGTTCAGTTGGTCGACGAGCTGCGTGTCGTCGGTCACGTCTTCGCGGTAGTAGGCCTCGGTCATGGAGGCGATGAAGCCGGGCGTGCAGTAGCCGCACTGCGAGCCGTAGTTCTGCACCATGGCCGCTTGAACGGGGTGGAGGGCGTCCGGAGTGCCGATGCCCTCGACCGTCACGATTTCGCGCCCGGCCACCATGGGCAGCAGCGTGATGCACGCGTTCACCGCGCGGTAGGTGGGCAGCCCGCGCGCGTCGCGCTCCACCACGAGCACCGTGCAGGCCCCGCAGTCGCCCTCGGCGCAGCCCTCTTTCGTGCCCGTCTTGCCGTTCGCGCGCACGTATTGCAGCAGGGTAGTGTGGATCGGGGCGGACTCGACCACGACCGTTTTGCCATTCAAGACGAACGAGAAGCGCGAAGACTCGGGCATGGGAGGACTTTACCCGAACCGAAAGCGACCCTCGCGCAGGAAATGCCTATTTTTCCCCTTCGTGCGACGCTCTGCGGCACGGCCAACGGACCTCGTGCGAGTCGAGTGGAACGTCCCCGCACGCGCTCCGGAGAGCGAGAAAAACGCCTAAATTTCCCGTCCGAGCACGTGAGCGCGACCCCTTTTCGGTGTAGGACAAGGCCATGCTGTCCGCGCTGTCCTCCGTACGGGTCCGCTCCGTCGTCGCGTTATCTTCGGTCCTCTTGGGAACCCTCATCGCCTGCGGCGGAGGAGACGAGCCCGCTCCGGTCTCCGCCGAGCCGGACGCTCAGGTCCCCGTGCCCACGGCCGACGCCGCTCCCGAGCCGGTCGACGCCGCTCCCGAGCCGGTCGACGCCGCTCCCGCGATCCCCTGCCTGCAAGACCTCAAACAGCGCGGCCTCGCGTACACGGAAACGAAAGCACGCGGAGTGGTGGACGCCATCACCGTTTCGACGCCCATCAACGGCGTGACGTTCGCGTCGGAGCTCTCGGCCAAGCCCTCGGGCGAGCCCATGGCGTGCGAGTTCGTGCGCACGCTCTGGTCCTTCGCGGAGGTTTTGAAGGCTCACAACGTGCACAAAATCGGCACGCTGGGCGCGTACTGCTACCGCTGCTGCTGCGCCTACAGCACAACGAACTTCTGCCGCGGCCTGAACGACCCCGAGCCTGATTGCAGCGCCAATGGTTACTCCAATCACTCGTTCGGCCGCGCCCTCGACGTACGCTACGTCTACTTGGACGACGGCCGCATGTTCGACATCAACAAGGATGCCGACTTCAAGGCCACCACCGGCGGCACCTGCACCGGCGCGCTCGGGAGCCAGACCGGCACGAGCAAGTTCCTCTACGACCTCGTATGCGAAGTGGCGCAAAAGAAGGTCTTCGCCACCATCTTGACCCCCAATTACAACTCCGACCATCGCAACCACTGGCACATGGATACCGGCCAGAAGGGCATTCCCAAGGGCACCACCGTGCGCTCCTCGGGAAGCGTGGGTGTCGACGAAGGCGAGCACCCCGACTCCTGCGGCGAGTGAGCCCCGCGCCTCGTGGCGCTCCTCGCGAGCTCCCGTGGCGACATGACGAGGCCCCGTTCTCCGAGAGGAGCGCGGGGCCTTCGTGCGTGACGGGAAAGCGTGGACGAGGAATCGGGGCGCGGCGCTCGAGTCCCGTGCAAAACTCGTGGCATGCGCCCCACGTTCTCCTCCCTGATGGTCCTGCTCACTGGCTTACTGGCCGCGTGCGCCTCTCGTTCCGAAGCGGTGCAGGCAACGAACGCGACCGGCGCGTCGTCGTCGCCCCCGCCTCCGCCCACGGTCCCGAACGCGCCCGCGGAACGGCAGGGCAAAAGCTCGGACGCGGGAGCTCCGGAAGGACCGAAAGGGGCGAGCGGGCCGGCGGAGGCCGTGTTGACCTTCGAGCACCCCCAACGCGTGGCCGGATTGAACCTGCTCTTGCTCGAAGCCACGGAGAAGCGCACCGACGACGGCAAGGGCGCGATGCGTATCACCCTGGAGGCGACGCTGGGCACCAAGAAGGGCAAGCTCGAGCTCTTCCGAAGCGGCGGCGAGCCCCCGCCTTCCGTCACCTGGGAGGGCTTCACGATTACCTATCTCGAAGGCTGGCGCAGCGACGCCACGGTACGGGTCACCCCTCCGAAGTAGCGAACGTCACGAGTAGCGAACGTCACGAGCACCGCCGACCGCTCGATTGCCTCATTCTCCAATGCGGGCGGCTCGATGCTCCGAATCACCCAAGAACGGACGGCGGGACCGTCCACTGCGCCCGCCTCGCGTGCTCTGCCGTGGTACGGTGCCCCCCGCGATGCCGAACGTGCAGAAGGACCCTCTCCCCGAGCGTGAGCAGACCGACGAGAGTCTGCGCGCCGAGCGCGAGAAGACGGACGAAGCGCTCGACGAGATCGTCTCCGCCATCGACGACTACGCGGACGCCATCGTGGCGAAGGCGCGCGGTCGAGCCGCCGAGGTCTTGGCTGCGGCGAAGAAAAAGTCGCAGACCCGCGCCTCACGCTTGCCGGAACCCGTGACGCCTCGCGAGGTGGCGACCGCCGCAGCCGAGCTTGCCGCAGACGACGCGAAACGTGACGGGCGTGACGGGAACGGAGATACGCACGGAGCGTCCACACCGAACGCTCAGGGCGACGACCTCCTTCGCGCCGAGCGGGCGGAACAGCTGGCGTTGCTCGAGCGCGAGCGCCTCGAGACCGACAAAGACCTCGAGCGCGAGCGTGAGCGCGCCGATGCCGCCGTCGCCACCCGCGACGAGTTCTTGGGCATCGTCAGCCACGATCTGCGCAACATGCTCCAGATCGTCATGAGCGCTGCCGCACTCTTGGCCGAAGACCCTTCGCCATCCGGCGAGAAGGCCAAGGCCCTCGGGATGCGCATCGGCCGGTCCGGGGCTCGCATGGACCGATTGATTGGCGACCTGGTCGACGTGGCCAGCATCGAGGCGGGCGTGCTTCACGTCTGGCCGGAAGCGACCAATCCCGCCGACGTGGTGCGCGAAGCGGTGGAGAACTTCCACGCGCGCGCCGAGGCGAGCCACATCGAGCTGTCCGTTCGCATCGCCTCCCCGCTGCCCACGGTCGCCATGGACTCCGCGCGCATCCTGCAGGTGCTCGTCAATCTGCTCAGCAATGCCTTCAAGTTCACGCCCGCCGGTGGACACGTCGTGGTCGGCGTCGAGCCACACGCGGAGGAGCTGCTCTTCTCCGTGACCGACACCGGCGAGGGAATCCCCGCCGCTCGCCTCGAAGACGTCTTCGACCGTTTTCGCCAGCTCGCCCCCGACCATCGGCGCGGGCTCGGCCTCGGCCTGTACATTTCACGGTGCATCGTGGAAGGTCACGGCGGCCGCATCTGGGCGGAGAGCGAAGAGGGCAAAGGCAGCCGCTTCGTCTTCACCGTGCCGCTTCACGCGAAGAGCACGCCCCGCTCCACTCCGTAGCCGGGGACGCGAGTCCTCGCCCGAGCTCGGATGGCGTCCCGCGGGGGCGGGACCCGAGGCGGCTCCTCGTCACGCGCCCCGACGACCTGAGCGGCTCGCGTCCGCCCGAGCTGCCTGCAGGCGTGCGTGCGTGAACGCCGAATGCAATGCCCCATTTCGACCATTTCGCGCCCTTCGTTCGCTCGCCACGACAGGCGGACCGACGGCCACCGCGCGCACGATCTACCTTCTTTTCCGCAGCGAACCGACACGATGTCGTGAGCGCCGACGGCGAGACTCGGGAAACGCCAGATGGAACCTGCCCAAGGTTCGTCTTGCGAGCTAACCCATGGGGAACCGGCTGAACCACAATCCGTGGCCAACTCGAGCCCCCAGGCGAGGCACTCCGTGCAATCCCATTGGCAATCCTCCACGCTCACCTGCAACGCGCCCGCCGAGCGAAGCGCGACCGTCCCCACGCGCGCGCCGATGCGCCGCCTGCTGCTCGCGGGCCTCGGCGCATGTCTCGCCGCGGGCGTCTTCGGCTGCGCACCTTCCCGACTCCCCCGCGTGCCCGCCATCGATCCGAGCGAACAAGTGGCCGGAGGAAACCTCGCGCTCGGCGACGCGCGTCTCTTGCCCTCGGTTTGCACGGGCACGAACCTCACCCCCGAGACAGCCACGCTCGACGAAACGGCCTTCGTCGGATTCTTGAAGAGCAAAGGCCTCCCAACCCGCATCGAAAAGGCCCGCGCGGACCTCTTCTACGTCGAGGCTCAAGTCAATCCCGAGACCGACCAATGGGTGCGCCTACGGGTCGCCATCTTGAACACACCCGAGCAGGCCGGACGCGAGCTGCACGAGGCCGTTCTCCAGCACGGAATGGGCGCGTGGGGCGTGCATCGAGGCAATCTGGCCGTCTTGGGCCCTTCGGGCAGCGTGGACGACATCGTGCGCTTCGCCGCCAAGACCAAGGTCTCTTGCTGGGGCGTGCTCACCGTGGCCGGCGCCGACGACGCCTTCGTGATCCCCGGAAACTACCGCGAGCTCTGATTCGCCACGTTCGCTCCACGTTCGCGCAACACGCCTTTTCCCAGACGGTCGACGAGCCCCGATGCAACGCCAAGAACCACCCTCGCCCTTCGCCCCACGCCCGGCCTCCGCCACGCAGGTGTCCGTATCCACCGGAGCGAGCGGCCCGAACGCCCCTCCCGGGGCGAGCGCCGTGGCTCCTGCTCGGCCCACCTTCTTCCGGGCCACGCAGCTGCGCGCCCCCGCCCAGGTGGTGCACCCCCTGATGACGCCCATGTACTGGGCGGCCGCGGACATTCTGGCTTCCCTCCCCGAGCTCGCACAATCGGGCCCCAATCTCCCCTCCCCTCACGAGCTGCGCGGGCAAATCGGTGTGCAGCTCACCACCATGGCCGAGCGCGCGCGCAACGCCGGTATCCTCCCGGAAGACGTGACCGAGGCCCAATACGCGCTGGTCGCCCTGATCGACGAAATCCTCGCGCGAGCGAGCGGCTGGGCCGGTCAAGGCGAGTGGCGAATGAGGCCGCTCCAGCTGGCCCGCTTCAACGAGAACACCGCAGGCGAGAACTTCTTCCGCAGGCTCACCCTCCTCGAAGGACAGCCCCACCGCGCCCACGTGCTCCAGATCTACTTCTTGTGCATGGCCATGGGCTACCAAGGCCGCTACGTGGTCACGGGCGGCGAGGGCCTTGCCGCCATCTACGAACGGGTGGGTGCGCAGGTCTCCCGGAGCCTCTGGGCCGACGCCATCAGCCCGCACGGCGAGCCCCGAGAGCGACGCGGCCTCCTGCAGACCGAAGCGCCTTTGGTGAGGCTCGGGGTGGGCGCGTTCGCCCTGGCCCTCGTGGTGTTCGTGACGCTGCGCGTGGCCCTCGGTCTCGAGGTGCGCTCGGTCACTCGGCCGATGCACGCGTACGCCAAGTCGAACTTGCCCGCGCAAAGCGCGCCGGCCGTTCCGAGCGCGACGGGCCCCTCGAGCAAGGCCGCGGGCGGCCCCTCTCCCGGCTCTTCCGATACTCCCAGTAGCCGTAAGCGATAGGCAAGACCATGTGGATAGCATTCGGTGCAGCGGTCGTCGTGTTCGCGCTGGTCTCCATTTGGATTGGAGGCTTTTTTCTCGGGCTCTCGTTGACCGTCAAGGTGGTGCTCACCCTGGTGGTGGTCGCGTTCGCGCTGCTCGCCGCGGTCTTCGTGTATCTGCTGGCGGCCTCTCGGGCGGCGAAGATCGAGCGAGGACTGCTCGAGCAGGGCGCAGGTCAGCTCGCCGCCGCGCCTCCCGATCACCGTGAGCAAGTCCAAGCGCTTCAAGATCAGGTCAATCGCGCGATTGCCGCGCTCAAGCACAGCCGTCTGGGAATGGGCGGCGGCCGCTCGGCGCTCTACGCGCTTCCCTGGTACGTCATCGTCGGCCCACCCGGCGCGGGCAAGACCACGGCGATTCGTCACTCCGGGCTCACGTTCCCCTTGGACGAGGGCGCCGCCTACCGCGGCACGGGCGGCACCCGCAATTGCGATTGGTGGTTCACCAACGAGGCCATCCTGCTCGACACCGCCGGTCGTTACGCGACGAGCGCCAAAGATCAGCCGGAGTGGCTCGGCTTCCTCGATCTGCTGAAGAAGCACCGAAAGAGCCGCCCCATCAACGGGCTGATCGTCGCGCTCAGCATCCAAGACCTGGCAGGCGCCACGGAAGAGCAGATCGTCGGCATCGGCAAACAAATGCGCGCACGCCTGGACGAAGTGACGACCCGGCTCAAGGTGCTCGTGCCCGTCTACGTGATCTTCACGAAGACCGACCTCGTGGCCGGCTTCTCGGAGTGCTGGGGAGACCTTCGCAAGAGCGAGCGCGGCCAAGTCTGGGGCGCGACCTTCCCCTCGGACACCAAAGAAGACCCGGCGCGCCTCTTCGACGCCGAGCTCGACGTGCTCGTCGGGGCGTTGCACGGAAGGGCGCTGCGCCGAATGGCCGGCGAACGAAACCTGGCGGCTCGACAGAACATCGCCCGTTTCCCCATGGAAATGGCCGCACTGAAGGAACGGCTCACGCTCTTCGTGGGCACGCTCTTCCAGAAGAACACCTTTCAAGAGACCCCGCCCGCGCGCGGCGTGTACTTCACGAGCGGCACGCAGAACATCCGTCCGACCGCCCGCGTGGTGCACGCCATGGCCGCCGCGCTGCGCATCCCGCAGGCGCGAGGCCTCGAGCTCGGCATGGGGCAAGGCTACGGGCGCGAAGCGCAGGCCCAAGCGCAGGTCGAGCCCAAGAGCTACTTCCTGACCGACCTCTTCCACAAGGTCATGTTCCCCGACCAGAACCTGGGCGGGCGACCCGAGAGCGAGAAGCGGCGCCTTCTCGCGCTGCGCGGCGCCATCGCGTCCATGGCGGTGCTCTCGGCCATCTTGCTGGTCATGCCCGCGTGCTTCACCTTCCTGAAGAACCGGAGCCTCGTGCGCTCGACCCAAGAGGTCGCCAAGACCCTCGAGACGACCAATTGGGAGCGTCCGGAAGAGGCCGGGCCACCGGCCTTCGACAATCTCGGCAAAGCCGAAGCGAGGCTGCGCCAGCTCGATGGCTTTCGCGAGGACAAGCCGGTTCAGCTGCGCTGGGGCATGTACACGGGAGACGACCTCTACGTGGGCCTGCGCGATCTTTACGCGGCCGCGGTCTACCGCGCGCTCGTGGCGGGTGCCCGGGCAGACCTGGAAGACCGCTTGCGCGCGCTGGAATCCGCCCCCGTGCGCACCTCGGAGAACTTCAATCGCGACTACGACTACCTGAAGCTCTACATCATGCTCGGCGATCCGCAGCACATGGATCCCGATTGGGCGGCGCCGCGACTGGTACGACAATGGGAGACGCTCTCCCACGCTCACTCCAAGGGCGAAGGAGAGGCCTTGGCGCCCCACGTCTCGTACGTGTGCGAGCTCATGAAGCGCGGCGAGGTCGCGCCTCTCGCGGTGGATCCGCGCATCGTCACGCGCGCGCGCTCCATTCTCGCCCAGGTGCCCCAGGTGGATCGGCTCTACGAGACCCTGGTCCGCGACGCGAACACCGAGATCGCGCCGATCCGTAGGGAGGCCATTTTTTACGGCTCGGTCGGGCCCTTCGTGAAGTCGCGCAACGGCGTGAAGGTGCCCGGGGCCTACACGAAACAAGGGTGGCTGCGCGTGCGCGCGCTGCTCGACACGGAGGGCGCGAAGCTCACCACCGAGCGCTGGGTGCTCGGCGAGGACGAAGCCCAGGTAGGTCAAGCGATCGGCAAGCTGCGCGACCTCTACTTCGAGCGCTACAAGAACGCCTGGCGCGACTTCATCGCCGACTTGGAGGTCGCGGATCCGGGCAATGCCGAATACTCCCTGGCCGAGCTCAACGCCCTGAGCGAGCCGGAGTGGCCGTACCTGCGCCTCGTGCGGGTGCTCTCGGAGAACGTCACCCTCGAGATGGACGAGCCGACCGACCCCGGGCTCTTGCAAAAAGCGACCGACAAGGCGAAGGAGATACTCGACGCCGGCGCGCCGCCCAAGAAGCGCACCCTTTCCCCGGTGGAGCGCGCGTTCAAGCCCATGCTGCGCTTCGGAGTGCCGGCCGACAACGGCAAGGACGAGCCGGCCATGACCGGTCTCGCACAATGGGAGGGACTGATCGCCAAGCTGGTCGGTGCGCTGACGGACTTCCGTGACGGCGCGAGCACCAGCGACCCGAAGAAGATGAGCGACGTCTTCCAGGAGGCCTTCCGCACCACGAGCGCCCTCATGTCCGAGCAAGACGGCTTCACACGGCCGCTCGTCTCGCCCCTGCTCATGCAGCCGATCACGCTCGCGTGGTCGAACGTGGTCAAAGACGCGGGCGTGGCCGCCGGGGCCACCTGGGAGGTCAGCGTCTACGCCAAGTGGAAAGAGAAGCTCGACGGCAAGTATCCCTTCGCCAATGCGCGCGCAGACGCCTCTCTGGACGATTTCTTCCACTTCTTCGGCCCGGGCGAGGGCGGATTGTGGGCCTTCTACGACGAGTCGCTCAAGGCTACGTTGGATCGCAACGGCAATACGTTCGTGCCCTCGCGACGCTTCAAGTCGTCGATCGGGTACACCGGAAATTTCCTCGACGGCTGC
Organism: Polyangiaceae bacterium; assembly: GCA_965225775.1. Lineage (GTDB taxonomy): Bacteria > Myxococcota_A > Polyangia > Polyangiales > Polyangiaceae > JAAFHV01. The sequence continues at coordinate 3,411,036 of OZ245328.1, forward strand.
TTGAAGCGCGGCGCCGAGATCACGGAGAGCGTGTTCCCGCCCAAGTCCGACCAGGCCGCGGTGGTGTTCGACGTGAACCTCCACTCGGTGAGCTCGACCATCGCCGAGGTGACCTTCGAGGTGGACGGGGTCTCGCATACCTACAAAAACGAGCCGGAACAGTGGATCCGCATCACGTGGCCGGGCAAGACCGCACATGGCGCACGCTTGCGCGTCCGCGGGGCCGGTGGCCTCGACGAAGAGCTGACCCGCCCCGGCGACTTCGGATTGTTCCGCTTGCTCGACGCAGGTGACGTGGTGCCCGGGAGAGCCGGCGGACGAGCGGACGGAGCCCAGACCCTCATCGCCACCTGGGACTTGCGGGCAGCACACGCCGCGCAGGTCAAGCTCGACCTCCGCCCGGCCCGCAACGAAAACCCGCTGCTCCCCGGCTACTTCAAAGGTTACTCCTGCCCACGCGTCATCACGACCGGGAGGTGAACGTGTCTTTTCGCTCTGCTCTTTCGAACCGCACCTCCATCTTTTCGCTGGGCTCGCTCGGCGCTCAATCGCAAGCGCAATCGCAGTCCATCGTCGCCATGGGCAAGATCCCGAGCGAGCCGGAGTTCTTGCAGAATCGCACCACGCGTGAGCCTCTCCACGGCTTCGAGGCGTGGCTCGAAGCAGGCCTGGGCTACGCCAGCCATCGCTACGGGAGCAGCTTCACGGACGCCTTCGAGCTCGGCGCCGTGCAGGGCTTCGTGTTCCGACCGGCCGAGGCCGTGACGAGCGAGACGATCCTCACCGGCGTGCTCTTCCCCAGCTGCGACGCCGTAGGCCGGCACTACCCGCTCGCCATCGCCTCCGAGGTACCGGAAACGGTCGCGCGCCGCACGCCGCACGTGCTGCCGCTCGCGTTCGGCGACTTCCTCGAGCGTGTGCACGAAGCCACCTCGGACTTTCCCGACCTCACCGGGCGCGAGCTCTCGACGCGCCTCGTGGGCGTGTCCCCGCCGGCCGAGGACGAGCTTCTGCGCGCCTCCGCCGAGTACGACGAGTGGTGCCGCGCGACCGCCGTCGAGCACGCGTGGTCGGCCATTTTTCCGAGGGATTCGCTTGAAATGGCGCGCCTCGCCTTGGACGAGCTCGGCCGACTCACTTCGCACACGAGGGGCCTCGAGGCGAGCCGCCGGTCGGTCGCGCTACGCCTTCCCTTGGGCGAAGCCGGACCTGCCGCAGCTTCGCTCTGGCTCGACGTGGTGCGCCGACTCGCCCAGACGCCGAACCGCGTCCCGTGCACGTTCTGGGGAGTCGAGCGCGGCTCGCTGCTCGTGGCGCTCGGCGACCCCACGCCGCCCATGGTGGCTTCGCTCTGGCTCGCGGGCAGCGAGCACGAGGTGCGCGTCGGCGCCGTCAGCGGCTCGCTCGCGCCACCGTCGGATCCCACGTCCGTGCCCTCGAGCGCCTCGCCCACGCCCATCGCGGTCGGCCCGCGCTCCGCGCCGAGCTTCGCGGTGCCGTCGGACGCGCCCATGTCGGCTTTGCTCGACGCGTTGGTGCGCTGATGGGTCGCCCCTACGTCGCCCCGGACCTCGAGGCACTCGCCAAGCTCGCCCAATCGTTCGCCAATGCGTACCCGGCGCTGGCCACACGGCTGTCCGAGCGGAGCCTCGACCCCGACGTGGAGCGCCTGCTCGAGGCCTTCGCCTACTTGGGCGAGCACGTGCGAAAATTGGTCGACGAGAGCGCACCGGACGCCGCTCAATCGTTCGCCGACGCCATCGCCCCCGAGCTCTTGCGGCCTTTTCCCTCGGCCACCATCGTCGAGCTGACACCGCCTCCCGGCGCGCGCCGGGTGCACGTGCCCGCCGGCACCGAATTCGAGAGCGTCCCCGTGTACGGCACGCCGTGTCGCTTCACCTCCTGGTCGTCCTTCGACCTCGTCCCGTGGACGCTCGACCGGGCCGACCTCACCTGGTCGCCGGACCGAGGTCAGGCGCTCGAGCTCGTGCTCGAGGCCGAAAACGACGGCTTCTCGCTGGGCGTCCCGGTCGAGTCCTTGTTCCCACTTCGGCTGCATTTTTCAGGGGATCCTCGCGCCACCGGGGCGCTCTCCGCGTTCCTTCGGGGTCGCCTCGTGGGGGTCGACTTGCGCGCATCCGACGGCGCGCACGGCGAATCCGAGTGGATGCCCTTGCCGGCGACCCTCGAGCCCTGGGGGCTCCGCGCGGACGAGCCACTCTTCCCGCCCGAGCCCTTCGAGCATCCGGGCCTGCGGCTCTTGCGCGAGTACCTGACCATGCCCGCGAAGCTCGCCTTCGTCACCTTGCAGGTGCCCGAGCTCCCCGTCGCCGCCCCGAGCCTCGCGAGGCGGGTCGAGTTGCGCTTCCGTTTCGACGAGCAACTGCCTGCCACGCTGCGCCTCACCCGCGACGACGTGCGCGTCAATGCCGCGCCGGTGGTGAACGTCTTCGAGACGACCACCGATCCGGTTCGCCCGCGATTGGAGCGCCCCATTCACCGATTGCGCCCGGCGGGATTGACGAGCGAGACCGGCGAGGTGCATTCGGTGCTCCGGGTCCGCGCGAGGCTCGCCGATCCGGAGCTCGCCCGTGCCCACGGAGGAATGGTGGAGATTGCCCCGTTCCAGGAGCACGAGGCCGCACCGGAGCACGTATTCCCCGACGTTTTCTACGTCGCGCGGGTGGTCCCGGACGGACGCGGCAGCGCGGAAATCGCGCTCGCCCTGGGGAGCCCGGCCGACGCGCCGCCCGTCCCCGACATCGAGTTCCTCTCGGTCGACGTGCGCGCGAGCAACGGCCAGGCCGCCCGCTCCTTGCGCATCGGAGACCTGCGCGTGCCCACCAGCACCTCGCCGAGCGGCGTCACGTTCCGCAACATCACCGCCGTGACGCCCTACACGCCTCCGCCACACGGCGACGATCTTCGCGCGCGCACCCTGGCCATGATGACGCTCTCGGCGCTGCCCATCACCGAGCCCCGCGCCCTGCGAACGCTCCTCGCCATCCTGGACCTCCGCGACCCGTCGCAGTCCCAAGCCGCCCGCGCGCACGCGCAGCGCGTCGCGTCCATTCGTCACGTGGACGTCACCCCGGGCCGTGCGCGCGCGCCGTCTGCCGAGCCCGGTCGCGCCCCCGATCTGGTCTTCGGTCACGAGGTCCGCGTCACGGTCTCGCAGGAGGGCTTCGACGGCGAAGGCGAGGTCCTCGTCTTCGGTGACGTGCTCTCCCGTCTGTTCGCCCACGAGGCTCCGCTCGGGAGCTTCGTGCGCACCACGCTCGAGATCGCCGAGACGGGGCGCGAGCTCGTCTATCCGCCCTTGCACGGAGACCGGGAATTTTCGCCCCTCGGAGAGCGACGCTGATGTTCAAAGACGACTACCAGAGCGAGCTCGAGTACCTGCAGCGCGCGTGCGACGAGCTCGGACAGCGAGAGCCCGACCTCGCGCCCATGCTGGGTCGCGGCACCGACCCCGCGGTCACGCGACTGCTCGAGGGCCTCGCGTTCACCTTCGCCCGACTCCGCCAGCGCCTCGACGACGACATGCCCGAGATCGTCCACCCGGTGATCGAGAACCTCTGCCCGGAGCTTCTCCGTCCGATTCCCTCGGCCACCGTGATCGAGCTCATCCCCTCGCCCAAGCTGCTCGGACGAAAGCGCGTGGCGGCCGGCACGTCGTTCGCCGCGCGCGGACGGGCGTCCGAGCCACCTTGCATGTTCCGCTCGACGACCGACGTCGACGTCGGTCCGTGGACCCTGAGTCGCGTGGAGCTGCTCGGGGCGGAGCGCCGCATGGCCAGGCTCACGTTGGACCTGCTTCCCGGGGCCACGCTCGCCGAGACCGTGCCGGACACCTTGGAGATCTTTCTTGCCCAGCCGATTGGGGTGTCGTTGGAGGTACGCCACTTCCTCCTCGGCCACGTGGTCGAGGTCTCGGCGCGGTCGGTGCAATCCGAACAATCGGTCCTCTTGCCTCGTCCGGTCGCCCGAGAGCGACCGCGCTCGGCCCATCGTGCCCTCCCCATGGCCGACGCGTTCTTGCTCCTGCGAGACTACTTCACCTTTCCGCATCGCTTCGCGTTCGTCACCTTTCCCGGCTTCGGGGCCGTGCGCGATCTCGGCCAAGGCACGCAAACGATCGAGCTCAAGCTCACCTTCGACGAGCCACTCCCTCGCGGGCTGACGCTCGAGACGGGGCACTTCGCCCTGCACGCCGTTCCGGCCTCGAACGTGTTTCGTCCGCCGGCGGTCAGCTTGCCGCTCCGAGGGGACAAGCGCTCGATCCCACTGCGTTTCGACGGCGATCTGGAGGGGACCGAGGTCTTCTCGGTCGAAGGGGCCACCTTGGTGAGCCGAGGCCTCCGTCGCACCGCGCTCGCGGCCTCGGGCGCCCTCCTCGAACCGCGTCCGACGACGGCGCCGCTCGGCTTCGAGCTTCGCCGGGCGCCCTCGGTGGTGGGCACCCGTCACGACGTGGGCCTCACGCTCACCGGCGAACGACTCGACGAGCAGCTCGACGAACAAGTCTCGATCGAGGTGGACGTGTGGCTCACCCAGGGCGAACGCGCCGCTCAGGTGGAGCTCGGCGCCGTCTCGGTCCCCACCGCGAGCTCCCCCTCCCTCATGACGTTCCGCAACGTGACGCTGCCCACGCGGCCATTGCCCCCCTCGCTCTCGGGCGACCGATTGTGGCGCTTCTATCGACTGAGCAAGAGCGGCCTCGGCGCGTCCATCGACCTCGAGTCGCTCGGCGCCGCATTGGCGCTCGCCAATGTGCCCGCGCATCACGGCCACCCGGACGCGAAGCCCGACGCCGAGCGCTTCACGCCCCTGCTCGACGTGCGCATGGAGCGCGGGGGCTCGTCCGAACGGGACCGCATCCACGCCGGTGCCAAGCTGCGCGTGACGCTCGACGTGCGCCGATTCTCGGGGCCCGGCGACGTGCGACTCTTCGGTGAAGTCTTGCTCCCGCTCTTCGCGGCCACGCTCACCGACACCGAGTGGGTCGAGCTCGAGCTCGTCGATGCCAAGGGCAACTCCCTCCAGCGTCATCCCCGCACCCGAGGAGATCGCCATGGCTTCTGATCGGCCCATTCCCCGCGGATTTTTGCCTCTGCCTCTTCCCGTACCGAGGCTGCCGAGCCCACGCACCATCGCTCCCACGCCCGAGCCTGCGCGGGACGTCCCCCCCGACGAGGCGCGTGCGGCCTCCCAGGCCGAGACACTTGCAAAGCTCGCCTCACGCGCGCGAGAGATTCCCTTCGTCGCCCTGGTCGAGCACCTGGCGAGGCTCTTCGGCACGCGCGTGGGCGAGGCGACTCTGCTACGCGAAGAGCCCATTCGTTTTCGTCACGATCCGAGCCTGGTCTTCCACACGGGCGACGTGGCCTCGATGGAGGTGCGAGACGGCGTGGTCTGGGTGACGTCCACCTTCCTGGGCGCGACCGGCGCGGTCTCTCCTTTGGCGGCCTTCTTCACCGAAGATCTGCTTCGCGCCGACGCGGCGGACGGCCCTACGCTGAGCGCGTTCTACGACCTCTTGCATCATCGACTGCTCGCGCTCACCTTCCGCGCATTGGCCCGCAGTCGACCGGCCTTCGGGGCGGTGCGCTCGGGGAACGACCCGCTCACGCGGCGTGCACTCTCGACCTTGGGTCTCGGTCCGAAGCGCGCGGAGGCTCCGCTCTCGTCCCTCGCGTTGCTCGGGCGCGCGCGTTTGCTGGCGAGGCGCCCTCGTGGGCGGGAAGCCCTCGAGCAGGCCCTCGCGCTCGCCTTCCCGCGTCTCCGCGTGGCCGTCACCGACTTCGTCGAGAGGAGGGTCGCTCTCCCGCGGGAACAGCGCTTTTGCCTCGGCCAGTCGAACCACCAATTGGGACGCGAGACCCGCCTCGGACGCCACCGACAGGCTCAATCGGACCGCATTCGCCTGCGATTGGGCCCGGTCGACCGCCCGGCATTCGAGCGCCTGCTCCCCGGAGGACCCGACCATCGCGCCTTGCTGCGCGTGGTGCGAGAAATCACCGGAGGCCTGGTCGACGTGGAAGTCGAGATCGAGGTCGAGCGCGGAGAGGAGCCACGCGCGAGCCTAGGTCGCCCGAAAGGCGCGTCGACGTCCGGTGCGCTCCTGGGACGAAGCGCGCTCGTCCTCACGTCGCGCAAGGACCGAAAGGTGCTGACCCGCTTCGCGCTCACCGAGACCGACGAGACCTCGCGACCGCGCTACTTCCGCGCATGAGGCTCGCCCACGGGTGACGGCCCACGCGTGACGGAGCGCACACCGGCCATCGAGGCTTCTCCCGCGCCCGGGCCGAGGCGTGACCGTGATTGGACGTGCGAGCATCGGGCGTCCCGACCCGACGCCCCCAAAATTCTTGCTATTTCGCCGACTTTGCCGGCGCGGGGTCTTTCTCGACCATCTGATCCCACAGCGAGGGCTCGGTGCTCTTGCCCATGCCGGAGTCGTCGAGGCTGATCGTTCGCTCGTGCTCGGCCTTGCGCAGCTCGCGTCCGGTGTCGTCCTTGACGCGCACCTGCTCGACGATTTTGAAGCCGCCCTCACGAACCTCCAGCACCGACGTGAGCCGGTACTCCAAGACGCCCATGGAGCCCCGCTCGGCCCGCCCCGAATAGGCGATTCGCTCGACCGGCACGTCCACCACCGGCACGAGCGCCCCGCCACGCGGCATGAACACTGTGGTCGAGGTCTGGCAGGCCGTGCCCGGTTTGTGCCCCGAGCACCCGTCGTCGGTCGCCGTGACGAGATAATCGCCTCCCATTCGCATGGTGGCGAGCACGGTTTTGTCGGGAACGGCCCGGTACGAGCCGATCGCGAACACTTCCGCGAAGCGCTCGTTCGCGCGGACCACGGCGAGCGTTCCGACGGCCGCGTGCTGGGAGTCTTCGTGCGTGCGGATCCACACGAGCTTGAGCCCGTCGCCGCCGCTGCCGTACGTCACGTCTCCCTCTTGCGCGACGAAGGGCCAGGTGTCGCGCCGGACGATCTTGGCATTGCGGTACAGGGGCGAATCGAACACCGCCGCGCCGGTGCAGCTCTTCGCGCCCTGAGGGAGGGCGTGTTTGCCCTCGTCGAAGGACGGAAAGACCAGCTTGACGATCTGCTCTTCCCCCAGCTTCCGTAGGGTTCCCGCGCTGCTCGCCCGGCGTGCGGGGAGCTGCGTCACGCACGCGGGGACGGGCGCCACGCGCCGAGATTGGTCTTCCAACCGCGAGCGGTCTTGTGGCGCACCGCACGCGGAGACGCACACGAGAGCCGAGACGGACACCGCGGTGAGCATTCCCAAAGCCGAGGTCGAGTGCACGCGCATGTCCGAACCCTAACTCGAAGCCTCCCGCGCGGCAGGCGCCGATTGCGGGCCGAGCCCCTCGCGCCACGACACGCGCCGCCCGGCGCGCTCATTCACGCCAGATCTCGAGGCGCACGTCGTCGTAGAGGACTTCACCTTCGTAGTAGTTTTGGTGAGGCTCACCGAACATGAGCCAATCGTCCCAGCCTTTGCCTGCGGGCCAATGGGGAAACGCCGAACCGAGCTCCGGCCAGTACGAAGCGTCTTCGCACGCGGGCGCAGCCTCTCCCGGTCGATTGTAGTGAAAGACGCAGCGAGCTGCCGCGTCGATGGTGGCCGAGTAGCGCCGCTTTCCGCCGTGGGCGAACTCGCCCTGCGCGCTCAGCGTGAAGAGAGAGCCTCGTCTCTCCACGCTCACCTCGTACCACGTGTTCGGCGCGTACGAATCCACCGCACGCACCTCGCCGCTCGGCTGCCAAGCCCCGGCGGAATACGAAAGAAATGGCTTGCCGATGCGCTCGTTGCCACCGGGGGTGCGCCCGTCGATGGCGAACATCATGACCGGATGCTCGCCGCTCTCGCGGAAGGCGTGCCCGTCCCAGATCTCCATCCACGCCGGAAAGTGATTGTCGCTGTCGACCACGACCTTCCGATGATGATGGATCCACGTATTGTTGTGGGGTGCCGGCGGGGTATCGAGCACGGTCAGCCAATAGAAGCCATTTTGCTCCACGGCCGAGGAAGGGTCCCACGGCTCGGCGCTCTCTCCGCCGTGATACCCATTGAGGCCGGGCTTGCCGTCGCCGAACGAGGCGTAACCAACGCGCAACGAAACCCGATAATTCGCAGGCAATGCCTGGGTCGACCGGACGATGGTGGCGTCGGTGTGGGCGATGGACCGCACCCGCAGGGCGTGATTGCCGGCCCGCGCCGGATCGGCGACCACCTGCGCGAGCTCGCGCGGCGCGACCTCCGGGTTCCGCGACGAAGATTCCACGGTGAGCCAGCCCTCGGCCCCGAACATTCGGGACGCGCGGAAGGTGCGAGGCGCGACCACGCCTTTCTTGCGGAAATACGGACCATCGTCGGCGAACGGGTCGGGGTCCGCGACGTGTGCCGAGCTCCATTCCCGCGGCCCGAGATCGCCCCCCTCGAAGGTCTCCTCGTGGAGGAGCTCCCAATGTCCGCCCGACTCGCGTGCTCGCACGGCCGGCTCAACCGCTTTGACCGTGGTCCCGCAAGAAGCCACCGCGAGGCCGAGCACCGCGCCGAACACCGATAGACCTCGCAAACACCCGTCCGTGCAACGCACGAGCGCACTCTACGCGAGCCGAGCAGGCCCCGACCACCTTTCCCGAACGACGTGCAACGCGGCCTTCGGCCATCGAGCCGGTGCACGGTGATTCTGCATGGTGATTGCTGCGCCCCGCGGACCGAACCACGCGAAGCCGTCGACGGGCGCGCACCCGCCCCATCACGACTAGCCCCGTTTTTTCTTGCGCGCCTCCGCTCCAAGGGCTAACACTGAACCCGATGGTTCAGTATTCACAAGGGCACCTGGACGCGTCGTTCGCCGCACTCTCCGACGCCACGCGACGTGGCGTTTTGGAGCAGCTCGGGCGTTCGGATGCTTCGATTTCGGACCTCGCCGACAAGTTCCACATGACCCTCACGGGCATGAAAAAGCATGTCGGCGTACTGGAGCATGCCGGGCTCGTCACCACGGAGAAAGTCGGGAGGGTGCGGACGTGCCGCCTCGGCCCTCGTCGACTCGACCAAGAAACGGCCTGGCTCGACGCCTACCGAAAGCTCTGGGACGCGCGCTTCGGCGCATTGGACGACGTCCTGGAAGAATTGAAGCGCAAGGAGAAGATCGATGGACGCCAAGACCGTGAGTGAGACCACCCCCGCGAAACCGGAGACCGTCACCGAGCGAACGTCCGACCGTGAGCTCGTCGTCACGAGAACGTTCGATGCACCGCCTCGTCTGGTCTTCGACGCGTGGACCAAGCCCGAGCTCTTCAAGCGTTGGTGGGTGCCCAAGTCCTGCGGAATGACCATGCTCTCCTGCGAAATGGACGTGCGTGTCGGAGGGGGCTACAAGCTCGTCTTCGCCTTCGGCGACGACACCTCCAAGACCATGGCGTTCTTCGGGAAGTACCTCGAGGTCGTCCCCGGCGCACGATTGGTCTGGACCAACGACGAAGGCGAAGAGGCCGGAGCGGTCACCACCGTCACGTTCGAAGAGCGAAACGGAAAGACCCTGTTGGTCATGCGCGACCTCCATCCCACCAAAGAAGCCCTGGACGAAGCCATCTCCAACGGAAGCACCAGCGGCACGAACGAGACCTTCGCCCAACTGGACGACCTCCTGAGCACGGCCTCGGCATAGCCTCCCGCTCGTTCCACGCCCCTCGCCCACCCCGCGCCGCGCCCTCTTCGGAGAACGCGCGGGGTGCGAAGCCGAGGGGTACACGCCGCTCGTCGAGCGCGCTCGACCTCGAGCAGCGCCACGACGCTTTCGACGCCGAAGGCCGACCGTTCGACCCCGTGAGGGCCGAAGCGCACCTCGCAGAAGAGGGAACCCAGCGATCCGCGCCTCGCGAACCTCAACAATGAGGATCGCGATTCGAGAGGTAGAATCGGGCGCCGTCGCTTTCCAAAAGGTCCTCGAACGGATCGAGGCCGTGAGTGGCGAGGAATTGTCTCTCTGTCTCGAAGATGGGCACGACCTGAACGAACCACACGGTATGCCCGGAAAGGGCAAGCGGACCAAATCGCGCGTCGCGCCACATATACGGGAGAAGTCCGAGCCCGTGCGGCATCCTGGCACCGAAGCTCGGGATTCCAGCGCTCGAGAAGGCATCGGTGAACACGACGCCTGCAAACGGTGGGATACGATTGACAACACACGCGCGCGCGATGGTCACGAGCACATTCGTAAAGGTGGGCTCGTCCCCTTTCCAGGTCGCGACGAGCTCCGTTCTGACCTTGACCCCTGCGTCGGTCCAGTCTTCGTGACTGAGACCGAACGTGGTGGCCGTCGTCAGGCCTGGAGAGGGATTATCCTTGCCTACGGCGATGCCGAGCTTCCTATCGAAGAAAGGCGCACTCATGTACTCGAGAGGACGTCCTCCGGACGTTGCACGCTCGATTTGGGCGCCGAGGAGATCGACCTCATCGTTCGAAAGAGGAGCAAAGATGGGGGGACGCGAGCTCATAGCTTTTGATACCTGCCGCTGCGATTGCAGCTCGGATGTTCCTCTCTATAGTTTGCGGGATTCCTCTGGTCCTGACTAAAGTCCTTAGGGGACGTGCCGGCTGCGACCGCGAGGTCCCGCGCCGCTGCGTATTCGCGTCCTGGCTTGTGCGATCGCGACGTCGCTGGCTCCCTTGTCCGCTGCGAGCAGGATCTGCGCCCGCCTCAACCGGCGAAACCCGCCCTTCCCGGCTTGGATGGCGAGCAGCTTGGCTACACCGTCCAAACGTTTTCCCCGTTCGCGACTTCGAGGATGTCGTACTGGTCGCGGTAGAACTCGTTGCAGAGCCTGCGCAGAATGACGTCGCGGGCGTAGTGTATCGAGCGCGCACGGCCCAGGGGTGCTCCGTCGGGCGCCCAAACGACGACGCGCATCGTGCGCCCGGTAGGGGCGAGGCGGGCGCGGGCGATGTCCCGGAGCCTGCGTCGGCGATCCGAGTGGGGAAGTCGCGCGTCCACGGCCTCGACGAAGAACTGCCCGTCTTCGTCGCCGGAAGCCTCGAGCCGCACGTTCGGGTGCTCGGGCACGAAGCTTCGAGCGAGCGCCTCGCGGAGCGCGAGGGTTTCTCGCGCTGCGTCGGACTCGGCGGACGCGTAAATCACGTCGTCGATCCATACGTTCCAGAACACCTCCAAGCCCTCCGGATCCGGCGCGCCGAGATAACGCGCGCGTTGATACGTACGAATCATGTCGTCGAACTTCTTCGCGGAGGGTGCCGCGGCGCACTCCACTGCCACGCGAACGCACACTTCCGCCACTCCCTGGCTCGTGGTGGGCACGGGCCCCTTTTCCCCGCGGCCTTTCGGGTCGGCCAATTGTGCAAGGATCCGACCCCTGGCGTCTTCCGAGAGCTCCGGATCGACCGCGCAGATGGAGGCCGTCTTGAGGCACACCGCCGCGAGGCGTCCGCCGTCGCGAAGGGCGTCGTAGAGCTCCTTCACGGTCGGCGGGGTCGGTGAGCCACTGGTCGAGGTGCACACCGCGCGAATCGCTTGATCGAGCGCGCCGACCGTGACCGGACCGGTGCTCGTGCCCGGGGGCAGCTCCACTCCGATCGCCTCCCACGCCGCGGCGATCCCGACGAACGCGTAGGCGCGCAGCCACTTCTTCATATCTTCGACGGCGAGGGTACGGACCATCTTTCCCCAGGCGACGACGAACCCGCGGTCCCACGTGACGTGGACGAAGTGGCGCTCCCAGTTTTCGATATCCACGAAGCCCCCGCCGGCCTCCAAGATGGCGACGTGCTCGGAGACGTCTTTCCACGAGAAGATGCCCATCTTGCGGCCTCCCCCGCTCCGGTCGGGGCGAGGGTGGACGTGCTTGTAGCGCATCGCCAGCGCGGGGAATGGCTCGCGGTCGAGGTTATCATAGGGCAGAAGCCCATTTACTCTGGCACTAAGCTCGATGGTCCGTTCGTCATGGCACAGCTCGTTTGGATGCATTGGGACTGCCCAGAGTGTCTGCAATGCAGTGTCATCCTTTCGATCTTTCGGAAGGTCGAAGATGTAGTACTTGCGCAGGCTGGGCCCTATGAGGGCTATGAAATTCATTCCTGGAATCGCATTGACTCGGCACGGGATGACTGTGTACGTCTTGCCCGCATTGAGTAGACGGTCAATATCGAGGCTGGAAATTTCCGAGAGCAGGCTCGCGATCGTACGCATGTCGACCGTGCCGCCCTTTGCATGCATCGCGATGAGGCATCTGCCGGTGTCGCGCACGTAGTAGAATCGGTTGTCCGGACGAAACTCAACGAAGCCCACGTCGTCGTAACCAGGCACCCTCTTGTACCCTAAGGCTTCGAGGTCGAAAAATCGGATAGGCTCGGGCATGCTTTACCTCTTTTTGTAGTTGGGCCCAGGTTTGTTGTCTGCATACCGTTGACCGCCTCCGCCTTTCGACGAGATTTGGGAGCGGCTCATGGGTACGATATTCTTGGGGCTGTTGCCAGGCGATAGACAGGCAGAGCTAAAACACTCTCGCCAAAGGAACCCGAGAGGGAGTCAACATGTCGTCACGTCCCCTGGCGGACGGATGGGTACAGCCTTTCGTCGCGAAGCTGTTGGAGATGCCTTTGGTGCTGTACTGCATTCGAACGAGGGCCGGGGGGGCTACCCCGGCTTCGGCTCCTTGTTTTACTTCTTGTAGACCCCCGTGTCGGGCGGGGGTCCATCGAAGGTTGCCCCATCCAGCATCGCTCCCGTCCACTGGGCTCCGGTCAGGTTTGCGCCGCGAAAGTCTGCCCCCTTCAACGTTGCCCGCGTGAAGTTCGCGCCCGCCAGGTTCGAGCCTCGGAAGTCGGCCGACGGCAGCGAAGCCTCGGTGAAATCCGCGCCGGCCAGGTTCGCGTCGTCGAGCTCGACCAAGCTTCCTCGGGCTCGCCGAAAGGTGGCGCCACGCGCTACCGCCTTCATGAAGTACGACGAGTCCAGCTCGGCGCCGTCGAAATCGGCGTCTTCGAGCTCGGCGCCCGCGAACGAGCAAACATGAAGCCGGGCTCTGGTGAAGAAGGCGCCCTTCGCCCGCGTCCGCGCAAACGACGCTTGCAGAAACGTGGTTTCGCGAAAGTCCGCCCCGGACGCGTCCGAGTCGTCGAACTTGGCGTTCAATGCGCTGAGCTCCGCGAAGCTCGTTCCTCGGAGCACGCACTTGGTGAACACGGGCCCGTTCACCTTCATGTTCGAGAAGTCGACCGCTTGCAGGTCCCGCCCGGACAGATCCCCTCCTTGCGCGGCGACGCCCGTCTCGCGCGACTCAATCCACCCCGCCGGTAAGGGTTCTGGTGCCGGTGGCGCCGCTGCCGCTTCCTGCACGCTCCAGAGCGCCCGCTCCACCGCCGCCGGCGGGATCTTCCCACTCGCGATGGCTGCGTCTTTCGTCGAGCGCGACACGATCCAATCGAGCGGCTCCCAGTTCGGGGCCTTCGGCGTGTCGTAGACCACCTGCGGGGCCGGCCTTCCTTCCACGGTGAAGTCAGGGTCCCAGGTACCCACATGAAACATTCCACTCGGAACCAGCGCGTCCATCACCGAATAGAACGATGCCGTCGCATCCTCCGGCGGCGCGGGCGTCAGGTCGATCTGGAAGAGCTCCTCCCGAATCCGACGCGTATTCGGAATCCCAAGCAGACGAGCCACTCCAACTCGCTCCGCGGCAATCCCGCCGATCCACGTTCGCTGGCTTATCGGTGGAAGACCCCGCAATTGGATCCCACCGATCCTGACGCCTTCACCACGGTACCGTTCGCGTGTCTTGGCGTCGGACATCGCCCGCCCGCCCCGCGCGAACCAGACTGCACCGAATACTACTGGCAACTTGGACGCGAGACGCTCAAGATCGTCAAGGAAGTCCCGCCTACGGCGCTCCGTAGTTCCCTTTGCAACCTCGAGTGTCAGGCGGCTTATCGACATGTCACCCACAAGAAGACTCCCAAACCACTTTGGCGAGCGCCCGCGCCACAGGTAGACGGGGCTCCCGTAGAAGCCGACATATCGAGTCATCTCTTGCCGGACCCCCTGAACGATCGCGTCTACGTCCCACGGGAGTCGCTTCCTCTCATTTAGGCCCCAGTATGTCGGACTGAGCGTATCCAAGCCCGCGAGAAGCTGGAGGATCGAACGAACGCTATCGGGACTATTGAGTCGCTGCTCAAAGATGAGCTCCACCTGAATATCTACCACGTCAGTCTCCTTCATTCACTCCGAACGACGCAACTACTTGCCCCCTGTCAGCTCCTTTGCTTTTGCCTCCGTGCCTTTACCCGTGTCTGTATTAGTCACCCACCTTCCTGGCTGACCGCCTTGCGCCGGCTCCCACTCAGACCAGGTTTTCGATGTTGGGTTGTAGTGGAACACGTTCGAGCCACCGTCGTCCGGTGCTTGGCCTAAGGGGCCACTTGGTTACACGTTGTCACGATCACCGTTCACGATGACAACGACATGGTTTCTTTCTGAGTCCTTGGCGGCTTTGCGTTGCCCGTCCATCTGTGATGAGTTGTAGATTTTTCGCGGTCCTCCGTCGGGGTCAGGAGTGTCAGGGGCCGACTTTATCTCAACCACCGCCGTGGTGTTATCGGCATCTGGACGAGTCCTCGTGCCAGCTTGCTCATCCTTGGGGTAGGTCTTCGGCCCCTCCCCTTGGTGCGCGTCCTTGGAGATGGCCTTCCCTATTGCGCCCGGGCCCCGACTGACTGCATGTGGCAATGAACCGTCATGCAGGAGCGACGGGCCTCTTCGACGCGACAGCCCGGTGGGGCCTTGCGTCGCGCAAGCTGCCCCAAGGCCCCCTCGCCGAAGCTCGCTCCGAGCGCAGTGAGCTCCCCGTCAGACTCGCCACACCTGGTCACCCTCGATGACCTCGAGCACATCGTAGTCGTCTCGGTCGCTCTCATGCAGGAACGTTCGCAGAAGGATGTGCCTCACATAGTGTACGGCTCGCGCTCGTCCGAGAGGTTTACCGTTCCTTGACCGAATGGACACTCGGGCGGTCCTCTCCTCGATCTGGATTCCAGCCACGGCCAGCTCCCCCATCGATCTTCCCTTCGCAGTCATCGCATGCACGAAGAACTGATCGTTCTCGTCGCACGCCCCTTCCAGCCAGAGCTCACCTTCCGGCACGAACGCGCTCGACAGCGCCTCCTGGAGCCACGCAACCTCCTCGCCTACGCTAGACCGCGACGCCGAAAGCACGACGTCTTCGAGCCAAGCGTCCCAGAAGTCCTCGAGTCGTTCCGGATCGAGCTCCCCGCGGTAGCGCGCCCGCTGGTACGCGCGAATGATTTCATCGAATTTTCGGCCGGACGGCGATGCCACGCACTCGAGCGCGACGCGCACACAGGCTTCCGCGCGGTCCCTTCTCGACACAGGCTCCGAGGCCGGCTCGCCCTTCATCTTCGGCGCCGCTAGGCGCGCCAGCATTCGTGCCGCCCCCTCCCTCGTCAGCTCGGGGTCCGCCGCACAGAGCGAGGCCGTTTTGAGACAGGCGACTGCCAGGAGATTGTCGCCTCGAAGGGCGTCATAGAGCTCCTTCACGGCCGATGGCGTCGGCGTGCCGCTCGTCGATGTGCACATCGTTCGAATCGCCTGCTCGAGGGGCGCCACCGTCGCGGGCGCGGTGCTCGTCCCCACTGGGAGCGTGACGCCAATCGCCTCCCAAGCCGCCGCTATTCCGGTGAAGGCGTACGCTCGGAGCCACACCTTCATCTCCTCGACCGTGAGCCGCCGTAGGACCTTCCCCCACGCCACCACGTAAGCCCTGTCCCACGTGACCCGGATGAAGTGGCGCTCCCAGTTCTCCACCTGCACTGAACCTCCACCGGTCTGCAGTTGCTCCACGTGCGCCTGAACCGCCTTCCACGGCCAGATCCCCATCTTCCGACCTCCCCCGCTCACCTCAGGCCGCGGATACACGTGCTTGTACTGCATCGCGAGTGCTGGAAAGGGCTCGCGCTCGGGGTCCGAAAGTGGAATTAGGCTAGACTTGAGCCGAGTGACGAGCTCGTCGCCGCGCTCATCGTGGCAGATTTCGGTCTCCTGGATGGGTACCACCCAGATGGTACGAAGCAGATCCTCCTTAGGCGCTCCGATAATCGGGTACCGTGCAAGCGTCGGCGAAAGCAGGACTGTCTGCGTAATCGCCGGGAACTCGGCAAGGCTCGTCGGAAGGGTCACATACCCCGCCGGCGACTCGACACACCCAGCCGCATCCTGCTCCGAGATGCACGACAGCAGGGCCGCCACGTGGCGTGCTTCGATCTTCGTCTCCATCTGCATGGCGAGCAGGTAGGGCTCCATATCGCGGACGTAGTATCGGACAGGGAACGACGGACTAACCTCCAGCACGAAGACGGACGTGCCAGCTATCGGCTTGTATTCGGTCTCCCCGCGGGAGAGCATTTCGGAGAAGGAGCTCATCTGTTTTACTTTCTGTAGGAGGGGCCTGGCTTGTTGTCCGCGTACCGATGGCCGCCCCTCGCAAACCACTCAAGACGAGACCGTCCTATAGAACTGGTCCCTCGGAGGACCAACCGTCGCCATGACCAAGGCCAGAGCCTCGCGTTCAACTCCAGGGTCGGTCGCGCGGAGGAAGAAGTACGTCTCGTCCTCGAAGAGGTTTGCGCTCAGGCGCCCTCACCCTCATTGTGCGTCGTATGTGCGCCCGAGAAGCGCAAAGGCTCGAATCTGAGTTTTGCAAGACTCGCGCATACCGCGCCCACCTCGTGCGTGCTCAACCTCACCTGGAGTGCTCTCAGTCCCTTTCGGCAGATAGTCGCGGTTTTCCAGCCGCGCAGTGAAAGAGATGATGACGCAGCCTGCGACGTGCTGAACGAGCCCGGGCCAAGCGTTGAGATGACGCCACCGTCTGCGGTAGTCGGCTACGATCATCATCGGAGGCACAGCCCCGAGACCGAAGCGACGATTGCTCGCTCCGCTGTGTCGACCACTTCGCTTGGACTGCTTCGATGCTCAATCACGAGGCGACCGTGGTGGCCCCGTCAGCGCCGGGCCGAACCGACCCCGGGTAGGTGCCACATTCGCTGAGAGCGCGCGGTCTACCTCCGAAAGGTGATACCCGCACGCCCTCTCAAGGGAGTCGCTCGGTTCGGGGCTCACGCCTTCGACCTGCAGTGGAAGGCCATAGCGGACGAGGTGCGCCTCAACTCCTCTGAGGTCAGGTTCATGGCCCTAGTCTAGAGCAACCTTCTCGTCACGCTCGTCCGAACGGTTCGCGGGCGCAGCTTGCCACGACAGCGACGGTGGTAAACGAGTGCCTTGCGGAGGAGACCCGGAACGCCGAGCCGTCGGCCCTTCGCCAGGAGTCGCTACGGCTCTTCGATAGGTTCCCAGGACGGTCCAGGGTCGAAGTCCTCGCTGGGCGACAGACCGGCGTCAGCGAGCAACTTTCTGGCGGCCATGAGCGGACCTTCCACCTGCTCGGGGCCCTTCCTCCATGGCTCACTCACGAAGTCGATGGCCTTGACGCCGTTCGCCAAGTCTCGCATTCCGCCCTGTTCGACGGCGTTCGCGACTTGCTCCCAGAGACGTGGTCCGAAGAATGTCCGCGGAAAGAGGTCCTCGATGCCTAGCGCCCTGACGTCCGACAGATTGATTGCCGTGCCCCCCGTGTAGATTTCCGCGGCGTCGGGCCATCCGTCGATTGAGATCCCTCCGAGCTCGACCGGGAGCACGCTCGCGAGCGACTCTCCCAGGCTGTAGAAAGCCTCAATCTCACCAGCGCTCGCCGGTGGAAGCAGCAAGACATCGCACTCCGGACGCATCTCACGCACTCTCCTAAAAATCATCTTGTACGCAGGTCGATTCCAGCGGCGGGCAGTCGGCTCGAACCCTTTGAGGTCCCGCTGTTGATCAAAGAGCCAGGAGAGCATCGCCTCCCTTGCGTAAGGGCGCCGATCGTCCGACATCCACCCCCAATGCGTCGGTGCCCAAGGGTCTCGCTCGATCATTTCGAGCGCACACGAGACCTGCTCGCAGGTCGGAGCGTGACGAAGTGCTAGGACAATTCTTGCGCGATTCCACATTTAGCAACACTCACTGATTGGCAATGGAAGACTCGACAGATAAACAAGAATGACGCTACCTCGGTCGGGCTCACGCGCCGCCGTGGCATAATCGTTCGAGCCACCGCCAGCTAGGTGTACAGCGACAACGACTTGAGCTTCCCTCCGCCGTCAAAAACCGCAGAGAGACTATACTCCGGTCCGGGCACGAGAACGCCAGCGGAAGAAACGTATCCACCTTGCGCCGCGAAGAGGGCTAGCACTCCCTCGCGAGACTCGCCGAAACTCAACCCGTGAGGAAGTGTACCGGAATAGGGCCCATAACCTGGCGCGGCCCCTTCTGCATAGGCAACGACCGCCGTCGCTCGCCGCGTCTTGTTGCAAAGTCGTACGGAAACGCCGGCCAGGTACAGTTCGTAGTAGGTCACTCCAGGGTTCAGGGAACGATCGAGCTCGTACGGGCCGATGGCAGCCAGGGCCCGACGGAAGGCGTCAGACCGCTCTTCCTGCCCAATTACTCGCTCAAGTATGGAAGTTGCATTCATCATCCGCCTCCCCATAGGGTTGAAGGTATCTCTTCCTTGTATGCCAGCGCTTCGGTTTCTGGAATGGAGCGCCGCCCATCCTCACATCAAACCCTATTAAGGAAGCGCGTCGCGCCGTGAGGAGGTTTCGTGTCCAGGCAGCGAGCCAATCGCGACACTGCCTACCATTAGGCTGTCCCAGTGACGTGCCGTAAGGTCGTCTATGCTCGCGAATGAGGCGTCGGCGGGGCCATCGATAGTAAGGAATGAAGCGCCCCCAGGCGTTCACCACCCAGATTCACACTCGCCACAGTGTATATACAGGCCGCGATCGTTGTCTTTCATGAATGCCGGGTTTCCCAGCCTGCAGTTTGGGCACTCGTCGGTCCAGTAGTAGTTCGGGTCGACTGGCATCGGATGATTTGTTTCGCTGGGTGGGTAGCTGGCTACGATGGGAGCGCGGTTAATCTTGCTTGCTCCAGGTGCCAGGACTGTTGTGATGTTGTACAGAGGGGCAGGATTGTTGCGACCTGCCGCTCCACCAGCTATTCCGGTCGGCTCGATGCCCATTGGGACGACGAGAACGTCGGCTCCGTTCGGCACCGCACTTGGAACTAGACCTGAGCGCTAGGCGCGCCAGCATTCGTGCCGCCCCCTCCCTCGTCAGCTCGGAATCCGCCGCGCAGAGCGTTTCCGCATTGAGTCATACGATTAGGGCTTCGTGACCCGCATAAAGCTGTGCGATTGAGGGCCGTTGCACAGGCTACGGAGCTGCCTCTGTGGCTCGGGTCATAACGGGTACCCCGTCTCGTTCTTGAACGCCAAGTCTTTTGCGTCGACTCCGTAGTTTTCCAGTATCGCATACAACTGTTCTGGACCGGACAGTTGATAGTGGGTGACGTTCTGCATCTCCTCGGAGTGAATATCATACATCATTTCGATGTAGTGCTTGTAGACCTCAAAGTAAATGACCTGCATTCGTCCGAGCACGCGAGGCTCGGCGGAGTTGAGGTAGAGTGTCTTCTTTGGCTCCATCGAGAAGACACCAAGCCAGGCAAGACGGTCAGGTGACGATGGTGTCACTCGAGCTGTCAATGTGTTACTGGCGGCAAGGTGAATAATCTGATCTCTAGAGAGTGGGTTCATGACGCTTGGTGTTGATTGCTTATGCAGCTGCTATGGGGTGAAGAAGATGCGTACGATCGGGCCTTTGTCTGGATGGAGTTGAAGGTGTGGGATAGTTGCGTGAGGGTTGTCGGGGCCGTGCCCCTCGAGCCGACCGTCGGGGCCGAATTGCGTATCCCAATGGTAGGTGTTCGACTTTTGGAAGATTTCGTGCCCCAGGTTTGTAACATTGCGCCATCCTGCCCCTTGGTACTTGCCGAGGAATAGTTCTTCCGCTTCCGCTCGATTGGTTACAAATACTTCGTGCTCTCCTGCTTCCAGGAGCTTTGCAGCGCGCGAGACTGACGCAGATGACCAAGGTCGCTGCGGAGGTTGCCCCGGCTTCGGCTCCTTCCCCGGGCAAAGGCCCCACCTGTCGACATCCGCAAAGGGGTCCGTAACCCCTACATAAAGATTGAGCCCTCCGAGGAGATCGATGGGGTCCGGCGAGAGGTACCGTCCCAGGTCGGGATCATAGTACCTGAAGAAGTTGTACGAAAGGCCGCTCTCGGCGTCAGCCCACTGTCCGAGGAAGGGCTCTCCGCCGGTGGGCCCGGTCCTCGAAAACCCCTCGCCCCAGGTGCCCTTCTGGGCGAGCCAGGTGAGGCTCCCGTCGGGGGCGAGCTCCTCGCTCGGGGCGCCGATGGCGTCGGGGACGATGTAGTGGACGTCGGTGTCGAGGCGCGCGAGGGGGCAGCGTCCGCCTGGCTCGTGGACGTAGGTCTCGACGAGGGTGCCATTCTTGAGGGTATGGAGGAGGACGCAACGTCCTTCTCCGCTACCTCAAGCTCGCTCATTCCAGCGAAGATTCGCTTGCCGCGAATCCCGGTGGCGCGTTCGACGATCGCCGCGCCGCCGCGCCCCAGCGACCTCGCTTCCGTCGCCGCCCATATCCGCATCAAGCGCTCGTTCATCAACGGCGCCAGCCACCGGAACTTCTCGTGGATGCGGTCTTCTTCGTCCATGGCGCTCGAACCGACCGGCCCACCGTTTCATATCCATTGAGTTTCGGGGAGCCCTAAGGTGTCGGTTGTGGCACGCGCCGCCATCGTATTGAGGTCTGCGCTAGCTGGATAACGGTAGTTCTGTCCGGACCCTCTTTCGAAAAACTGCTACTTGCCTGGATTTCGATGATTTGATCGGTTTCGAAAAAAAGCTTTCAATCCATCCTAAGCCGTCGGTCCAGCCGTAGCCGTACAGCGTTTTGTCATCGATTTCCACATTCAAAAGTTCCGGCACGCCTTCTGGCACGCGACGAGCCATTAGCCGGCGAATACGCTCGTGGTTGCCGGTTTCGACATCCCGAGGACGGGGCTCGACGAGCTGGATGGAGATGCCTCCGTAGAAGTAGTCGAGGTCGCGAAAGGCGACGCCCGCTGGAACGACTTGGAACGCGCTGCGATGGACGTGGAAGAACCATCCAGGCGGAATCATTAGATCTATGCATCCGAAGAGGCCGGATGGTGTCGACATGTCAGAGCTTGTCTTCATAAGAACAGTGTTACGCTCCCATCTGGATGTGCAATTCGCGAAACTCGAATATTGAGTCGGTCGCCGTCGGCCATTAACCATTGGACTGACGACTGGCCGGGGTTGCTGCCCGAAGGAGAGGAAGTGGTGTAAAATTCGATAACCGGACTGCGCAGTGTTGGAGCAAGGTTTTCAAATGGAGTTGTATAGGCTCGTACCCTCTGTGCCAACGTCGTGTGAGACAGCTTCCTCTGGATTTTTCTGTAGCGAAGGGCGGAGACTGGAACTGCGAACGTGCCCAAACCGAACCCTATCCCTGGTCGTGCTGGCGATGCCGTCGCCGATGCCGCGCAGCGCGCACGCGGTGTAAACGGCGCTGCGGTCGAGACCGTTGCTCCGAAGTCACGTCGGCGATTTTCGGCGGCGGAAAAGCTTCGAATCTTGAAGGCCGCCGAGACGGCGCTCGCGAGCGGGTCCGTCCCTCACGGCGACCGCGCCGAACCAGGTGTGGACCTGGGATATCACCAAGCTGGCGACGACCGAGAAGGGCATCTTCCTTCACGCATACGTCATCATCGATCTTTTCAGCCGCTTCGTCGTCGGTTGGCTCCTCGCGGTCAAAGAATGCAAGCACCTCGCGGCCACGCTCTTCGCCGAGACCATCGCGCGCCACGGCGTCGAGCCGGGTCTCATTGTGCACGCGGATCGCGGTTCCGCGATGAAGAGCGATACCGTCGCGCAGCTGCTTGCCGACCTCGGCGCCTCGCGCAGCTTCAGCCGACCACGCGTCTCCGACGACAATGCGTTCAGCGAGGCGCAGTTCAAAACAATGAAATACCAACCCGACTACCCCGGTCGATTCGGCGGCGTCGAGCACGCTCGTGGCTGGCTCCAGGAGTTCTTCGGCTGGCACAACGACGAGCACCATCACGCCGGGCTCGCGCTCTTCACGCAGGCAGACTTCTTCTATGGTCGCGTCGAGGACGTTGCTGCCACTCGGCAGCGTGCGCTCGATGCCGCCTACGCCGCTCACCCCGAACGCTTTCCGAATGGGCCGCCGATCGCCCGACGTCCGCCCGCGAAGGTCGAAATCAATCCGGTCTCCTCGAAGACCGCCACGGAGGCCGAAGAGCGTGCCGCTCCCGGTCGAGCCGCGGAGCCGCAACCTGCGGGATACTCGCCACGCTCCTCGGCTGGAGGGGCGGAACCGCGCGACTCGACCACGCAACTCGTCGACCTCGCGTCGCATCGCGCGGAGCCGGACGCCCCAGACCTCACGACCATCGCTTCATAGAATGCATCATGCCGCTGTCTCAAACGCGTTGACACGTTCCGCGCTCGGGGCGCCGATGGCGTCGGGGACGATGTAGTGGAGCTTGGGGTTCAAAGAAGATGCAGGATTTCTCGCGTCGGGTAGCCTGGACGTTCAGGATTCTGCGCGTGCTTACGTTATGGGCACCCAGTTCAATCCGGCCTTGAGGCCCTCCCCAGCCGCGACCCCCGCGAGCTCCAGGCGCGCCTGGGCATCCGCGATCGCCTGATTGAGGTTCTCCGGCGATGCCAGCCAGGGCTCGTCCACCAGATCGACGGAAATGACGCCATTCCGGAGCGCCCGCACTCTCGCTGGTTCGAGGAGCGCCTCGATCCGGGCCCACAGCGCGGGGCACAAGTACATCCGAGGGAAGAGCTTCCCCAATCCGCGCGCCCGCACGTCCTGAATGTCGACTCCCTGCGGACCACACGACCAGGGCCTTCCACTCAGGATGCCATCCAGACTGACACCGCCCAACTCGACGCCGAGCACACCGGCCAGCTCCTCCGAGAGGGCAAACAGATCACCCAGCTCCTCAGATGTCGCCGGCGGCAAGAGGTCTAACTCGACGAACGGGCACTCACCAACAAAAGCGTTCATCATGAACTTGTACGCGGGGCGCGACCAGCTCCGCACCGTGGGCTCGAAGCCCGTCAGGTCGGTCTCGCCGTCGAATATCCACGACAGCATCGCTTCTCGGGAGTATGGGCGCCGGTCGTTCGACATCCATCCCCAGTGCGTAGGCGGCCACTGGCGCTCGATAATCTCAACGCAGGCGACAACCTGCTCTTCCTGCAGCGTCGAACGAAGAGCGAGGCGAGTCTGAGCATGTGTCCACATGGTGTGTTCCTATCGGTGAAGGTCGTACACGGAGTCCTTCGCGCGGGGGACTACGTGAAGAGTCCGACGAGACACAGTCGGCGCTGCTTGTCGAACCTCGTAGTGAGGGTGTACTCGGGACCTGGCAAACGAAGTCCTTCGTTGGTGACTTCGGCCCTAACCCCGAGCCTGCCCCTGACTTCGTCGACGGTGGTGCCGAACGAGAGGCCGCAAGGGAGCGGACCGGTGAATGGAGCGTAGTCCGGGGTTTCCCCTGCCGCATAGGCAACGAGTATGGTCACGCGCCTCGTCTTGACGCACGCGGCGAGCTCGAGACCAGCTTCTTCGCAGCAGTAGTACGTGACATGTTCGTCAATCTCGGTATCTATGCGGTATGGACCAACAGTCCGCAAAAATTCCTCGAAGCGCTCTGAGCGTTCGTCCAGCCCGACAAGTGTCTCAAGTGCTGACATACTAGCTATTTCCCCCAAAGGCTGGACGGAATGGGTTGATCGTATAGTCCGATGGAGCGATTTCGGTCGTTTACGCCCTTGATCGCCGATTCAACACTATCGGGCGGATGGCCAGCTGCCAAGAGGTTCTCACGAGCCACGGCCAGGTCACGGTTCGCTGCCTGCTGAAGGTCCTTCGAGTCACGACTTCGCGTTGTCTCGTTGTTCGCGCCCTTGTAGGTTCGGCTCTCCGCGTGCGTTTCCTTATTCATCGCCATGGCAGTGAGGTTGTATCTGAGCTGGTTCGCTTCCGCTGCGGACAGTCGCGGGAGGTCGTCTTTCGCTCGCTGCGCGTTGATCGCGTCACGGACTGCTGCAGTTGTACTGAAACTCCCTCGGTTCCGTTGACACGCTCCTGGAGAAATCCATGCGTGCAGCGAATAATACGTACACTGACGACTTCCGGGCCGATGCCGTTCGCATGGTCCGACGGGGTGATCGTTCCTTACGAGAAGTGGCCTCGGACCTAGGCATCAACCACTGGACCCTGAGAGACTGGGTTCGGAAGGACGAGATGAGCCGACCCAAGAAGAACAAGAAGGCTGCCGCGGTGCCGGCGCCAGAGGCCGAGACGATGGAGCAGAAGCTGGCTCGTCTCGAACGTGAGAACGCGCGGCTCGTGCGGGTCGTCGAAACGCTCGAAATGGATCGCGAGATCCTAAAAAAAGCGGCGGCCTTCTTCGCGCGGGAAAGCGAGTGAAATTCGCGTTCATCCACGTGGAGAAGGCCTTCTTTCCCGTTGCCGCTCTTTGTCGCGTACTCGAGGTCACTCGGCAGGGCTACTACGCCTACGCGAAGCGTTCTCCGAGTCAGCGACAGCGCGACGACGAGGCGCTGCAGGAGCGCGTTCGTACCGTTCACGAGGAGAGTGGCGAGCGCTACGGAAGCCCTCGCGTGCAGCGGCAACTGCAACTAGACGGCCTCCGCGTCGGCAAGCGGCGCATCGAGCGCGCGATGCTCGGGCTAGGCCTCGTTGGCCGGAAAAGGCGCCGTTTTCGCGTTACGACGGTGTCCGATCCGTCGCACGCGAAAGCCGAAAACCTGCTCGATCGTGACTTCACGGCGACGCGACCGAACGAGCGATGGGTCACCGATATCACCTACGTCTGGACCGACAGCGGCTGGTGCTACCTAGCCATCGTGTTGGACCTGTACTCGCGCGCGGTCGTGGGCTGGTCCGTCGATGCCACAATGGCTACGACGCTACCTCTGCGAGCCCTGGAAAACGCGCTCCAAACGCGTCGACCGAGCGCGGGCCTCCTTCACCACTCGGACCAGGGCTGCCAGTACACGAGCGCCGAGTACCGCCAGGTTCTTGCCGAACATGGAATCACCGCCAGCATGAGCCGACGAGGCAACTGCTGGGACAACGCGGTCGCCGAAAGCTTCTTCGCGACTCTCAAAACGGAGCTCATTCACGACCGACGATGGAGCGGCCTCAACGAGCTCCGAGCTGCCCTTTTCGACTACATCGTGGTCTTCTACAACCGCAAACGCCTCCACTCTTCCCTCGGCTACCAAACCCCCGCTGAGGTCGAGCGCGCCTACGCCCTCGCCTCCGCGGCCTAACCGGGTGTCAACGAAACCGAGGGAATTCCAGTACTGAAGCCCGAGCTCGTCGTCCCAGAGGTGACCAGGCCAGCGGAGGGGCTGGTGGAAGTCGTGGCCTTCGGTGACGGTGACCAGGCCGTAGACGTCGGCGTGGCCGCGCCACACGACGCGGCCCTGCATGTCCTCGATGCGCTCGGGGCATCCGAGCTGGTCGCCGAAGACGGCGTGGACCTGGCCCGACTCGGGGGCGGCGTGCTCGCTCTCGTAGTCGACGAAGAGCAGCGGAGTGAGCGCGAGGGCGTCGGCGTAGACGTAAACGCGGAGCTGACCGGAGGGAGGAGCTCGGCGGCGAGGCGGTCGGTGTCCCAAAAGTACGTGGTCTTGGCGGCGCCGACGGTCTTCTCGAAGCGTCGTCCGAAGGCGTCGTACTTGGCAGTCCAGGGCGCGCAAAGGTGGTATTCGCCACCCTCGGCCTGGCGATAGGACTCGACGCGTACGAGCTGGTCTCGCTCGTCGCGATGGAACCTTCGGAACGCACCTTCCCACGCCTCCGCGCAGACGGCATGGCGGTGGTCGTGCTCGAAGAAGCGGTTGCCGTTCGCGCTGTGGAGGAGGTTCTTGTCGAAAGCGGCGTAGCGCTCGCCGTACGCGACGAGGCTACCTCCCGGGGCATACTCGAGCGCCTGAACGGTGCCGTTCGGGAGGACCTCGGAGGTGACGCGGTGGTCGCCGTCGTGCTCGTACCGGGTGCTGCCGCGCTCGGAGTCGAGCTTTTCGACGAGGTATCCCTCGTGGGAATAGCGGTAGCGGCGCTCCCACGAGGGCGCGTCGGGAGCGCACTCGTCGACGACGGTCTTCGAGAGGAAATGGCCGTCGGGGTGGACTTGGGCGTGCTCGGCGCGGCCGCTCGCGAAGTGGCGCGAAAAGACGCCCTGCCCGTGGTCTACGAGCCGGTGCTCGCGGCCCGTCGGGTCGGTGAGGTGACTCGTTCCGCTCTGTCGCTATTTGCGCGAACGGTGTCGCCTCGAAGTGCTTGCGCGGAGCGCGGCTGCAAACGTTACTTAGCCGATTTGGTTGACGAATGCGTCGCGGGCCGAAAGTCCTGAATGAAGCTGCTCTACGTCTCGAGGTGGCAGAGTACGCAGCTTCGCCCGGAGCCTTCGGCGATGGTCGAGGCCATGAGGAGCACTTCCCG
Source organism: Polyangiaceae bacterium (assembly GCA_965225775.1). Classification (GTDB taxonomy): domain Bacteria; phylum Myxococcota_A; class Polyangia; order Polyangiales; family Polyangiaceae; genus JAAFHV01. The sequence goes on from OZ245328.1 coordinate 3,437,666, forward strand.
GGTAAGGTCGGTCAAGCTCCGTGGAAGCTCGGCGTGTACGGCGAAGGCGAGCCGTACGGCGTCAGATGTCAATAACGCCAACTCGCGAACGTCCCCCTGCAGGGTGTTGGTAAGGACGGTTCCCTCGTCGAGCACTCGAAAGGCCGCCGACATTGACCCGATGACCGACGCACAGTCATATGCGGTCCCGCCGAACTCGTCAGCCCAGAATCGGTCAAGCTCTGCCATTCGAGACAGGTCGGCGCTCAAACAGGGGCGGATAAGGTGAGCCGAGCGTGTGAGCCACTCGCGCAGCCCAGCCCTGGCTCTGTCGGGGAGCTGGTTCAGCACCGGGCCATCGAGCCACTCGCTGCCGGACCGTCGTTCGTCGAGAAACCTGATTGATGGGAGTGTCGTTGCGGCAGCGAGTACGCGGGCGCTAAAATAGCGTCACCGGCGGCAAGGACGGCATCGACCCAGGCCCATGCATCGTCGATACTGTCGAGATGGGTGGAGCGGAGTCGTGCGATGGCGACGTCGTGCGGGCACTGAAGACCAGGTCGCATGTGTATGTACTTTCGATCCGATCCACGACAATTCTGGGCGGGTTGCTTGCTTCGGGTCAGCTAAATCGGATATCCCGTCTCGTTCTTGAATGCGAGCTGATCGGCAGATACGCCATAGGGCGCGAGTGTGTCATATAGCTCCTCTGGGCTTTTGGGGTAGTGGTGCTTGATATTGTGCATCTCTTCAGGATGAATGTCGTACATCATTTCAATATCATGCCGGCTCACTTCAAAGTATATCACGTGCATGCGGGTGAGCATGTGCGGCTCGGCAGTGTTTAGGTACAACGTTTGTTCAGGTGCCAGTGATACGACTCCAACCCATGCGAGTCGGTCGGGTGAGGAGGAACGCGCGCGCGCCGTAAGCGTGTTCGCTGCTGCTAGGTGGACTATTTGATCTCGAGAAAGCAATTGCATATGTAGGCGCTTGTCTGTTTTAGGGGCGGAAGAAGATGCGGATTTCTGGTCCCTCGCTTGGATGCAGTTGAAGATGGGGCATCGTTGCGTTCGGGTTGTCTGGGCCGTGTCCTTCGTTCAGTTCCCAAATTTGTTACATTGTGCCACCCGGCGCCTTGGCACTTTCCAAGGAACAGCTCCTCAGCTTCGGCTCGGTTTGCCACGAACAGCTCGTGCTCGCCGGCGTCCAGAAAACGGGCTTTGCTGGGTCGAGGGGGCACGTCCCGGAAAATGCTGAAAGTTGAGGGTGGCGGTTCCACCCGAACCCGAGGAAATTTCGGGCTGCTTACCGAAAGGAACCGCCATGAAGAAGCCTGCCAAAGAAGCCCCCCGAAGCCAAGCGTCGTTGTTGACGCAGGTGCTGTTGCCCCTCGCAGCCGTGATCCGCGGAGACCTTCACGCCCTCGTGCACCAACTCGGCATGCAGGCGATCGCGGCGATGCTCGAGGCCGAGCGCACGAAGCTCTGCGGCGAGCGCTACAAGCACGACGCATCTCGGTCGGCGAGCCGGGCGGGTTCGACGCGGGGTGAGCTGGCGCTCGGGGGCCGTCGGGTCAGCATGCGACGCCCTCGCGCGACCGACCGCGAGGGGCACGAGGTCCCGCTCGAAGCGTGGACCGAGCTCTCGGGGACCGACCCGCTCGACGCGCGCGCTCTGGAACAGATGGCGATTGGCGTCGCGACGGATGCTCGGTATCCAGGGAGCGAGTCAATTGCGGCGCAGCCTACTACGAGACCCTCCCACGAGCGCGCCTCGATGTCGTTCATGCTCGCAAACGAGGCGTCGGCAGAGTCATCGATGGTAAGGAACGATGCGCCCCCAGGCGACCACCATATCCAGCCTCGACGGAACGCACTCCGTCGGGACACTCGTCGCCTGGTTCACGCTCGACGCTCGCCTTGACGGGCCTATGCCACCTGAACCTTGCCAATCCACGCAATTTCCGCAATTTTGCCGTCACGGTCGGATGTAGACCAAGCGATCTATTTCGCATCATCCCCATCCAGTTGCCTCGAGTCGAACCGTTGATCTTCTGGCCTCTCCGTCTTGAATCTGAAAACGAGTCCCGTCTCGAGAAGCGTGACTGCCGCTCTTCCGGACAGTGAGAGTGTGTCGCTGTCTTCTAGCAGGCATACAATTGACTCGTAGGATATGCCGTACTCACCGTGCTCAAGCCATTCCGAGATCTGCGCCAGTTCGCCCCGCAGTGCCGGCGCGGACTCGTCGGAAAGCTTGGCTGCCTGGGTGAGGAGCTCTCTTAGTACGATACTTAGTTGGGTAGCCGGCATACGCCCTCACGGGTTTCGGGGTACATTTGTTGGATATGCAGTTACGATTCGGCCTTTGCGCTGGTCGACGATGACCTTCACCTGGAGACCTTCCACGAGCTTTGTCCCGGTCGCGTACCCTCTCTTGTCTGGTGATGAGAACGTGACCGTTGGGTCGGTGGCTATATCAGATGCGGTATGGAGGACCTTTGCGTCAGTCCACGTTGAGGGGAACTCGCTCTTTCCCGGCTTTCCGCGACCCGGGCCGTGCCCGCCTCCGGTCGCGTCGCCGTCTAGGATGTGTCTCTTCCCTTTGGGGTCGGTGAGGTCAACATACTGCGGGGGCTGTTCCGGCTGTCCGACTTTCCCCGGACAAAGCCCCCACCGGTCTACCTCTCGGAACGGGTCGGTGACCCCTACGTAAAGATTGAGCCTCCGAGGAGATCGATAGGGTCCGGCGAGAGATACCGTCCCAGGTCGGGATCATGGTACCGGAAGAAGTTGTACGAAAGACCGCTTTCGGCGTCGGCCCACTGACCGAGGAAGGGCTCTCCGCCGGTGGGCCCTGTTCGTGCGAAGCCCTCCCCCCAGGTGCCCTTCTGAGTGACCCACGCGAGCGTCCCGTCCGAGGTGAGCTCTTCGCTAGGGGAGCCGACCGCGTCGTGGACGATGTAGCGGAGCTCGGTGTCGATGCGGGCGAGGGGGCAGCGTCCTCCGGGCTCCTGGACATAGGTCTCGACGAGTGCGCCGTCCTTGAGAGTATGGAGGAGGACAGCGCCGGCCCAGACGTAGCGCCAGGTGTCTCCTGTCGGGCCGTGCTTCTCGACACGCCTGCCGAGGCAGTCGTAGCGTCGCGGTGCGCCGCTCGATTCAGCGGGCGCGAGGCTTCGCTTTGCGCTTGGTCGGCGCGAGCGCCGAGGCCGACGGGACCTTTGCTACGATCCGATCGCCTTCGGAATCGATGTCGGTGAGGCCTAAGAAGAAGTCTCTCATGCTCGCACAGAGCCGTGTCGGGGTGTCCCCTTCGTGGTCCAAGAAGCTTACGATGCCGTCTGCCCGGTGAAAGCAGAAAAGGTTGCCGCCATCGTCCTCCGCGAAGGGAACCTGCTGGTCGGGGAGCCAGGAGGACTTGTGTCTGGAGATGGTCGACTCAATGGTCGAGCCGTCCCGTCGGGCAAATGTGACCGGGAGAAATCGGGCGACGCGAATGTGGTCCCAAATCTTGTCGGCATAGAACCCCAGAGTCGGAATGCCGCCGTTCGTTCGCAGCAGGAGCTCGCGGAGCTCCACGGGTATGCGAAATCCGTGCTTCCGTGCTGCCGAGTCGATGGCTGAGCTGGAAACGGACTTTGCTGGGTCGAGGAGGGTGAGTCTATCCACAAGTTCTCGCGCGCTTTGACTGCCACCACTTCTTTTTCTGAGCGACATCCCCGACCTCTTTGCTGTCATACTTAACGCCGAACGCCAGTTCAAACTACTTAACGGAGCCTTCCTGAGGTTTCGATGGGTCGTGCGCGCGATACGCTACGCCCGCGCTTTGTCCCGTACGGATGCTCCGTATCCAGGGAGCGAGTCAATTGCGGCGCAGCCTACTAAGAGATCCTCCCACGAGCGCGCCTCGATGTCGTTCATGCTCGCAAACGAGGCGTCGGCAGAGTCATTGATGGTAAGGAACGATGCGCCCCCAGGCGACCACCAGCCGGCTTCACACTCGCCGCAGTGGATGTACAGGCCACGCTCGTGATGCTTCATGAATACTGGACTTCCTTGTTTGCAGTTTTGGCACTCATGCGTCCAGTAGTAGTTCGGGTCGGTTGTCATCGTCGGATCCCTTCGTCGAAGTCCAATGGACGAGCTTGGCTACACCCTCCAAACGTTTTCCCCGTTCGCGACTTCGAGGATGTCGTACTGGTCGCGGTAGAACTCGTTGCAGAGCCTGCGCAGAATGATGTCGCGGGCGTAGTGTATCGAGCGCGCACGGCCCAGGGGTGCTCCGTCGGGCGCCCAAACGACGACGCGCATCGTGCGCCCGGAGGGGGCGAGGCGGGCGCGGGCGATGTCCCGGAGCCTGCGTCGGCGATCCGAGTGGGGAAGTCGCGCGTCCACGGCCTCGACGAAGAACTGCCCGTCTTCGTCGCCGGAAGCCTCGAGCCGCACGTTCGGGTGCTCGGGCACGAAGCTTCGAGCGAGCGCCTCGCGCAGCGCGAGGGTTTCTCGCGCAGCGTCGGACTCGGCGGACGCGTAAATCACGTCGTCGATCCATACGTTCCAGAACACCTCCAAGCCCTCCGGATCCGGCGCGCCGAGATAACGCGCGCGTTGATACGTACGAATCATGTCGTCGAACTTCTTCGCGGAGGGTGCCGCGGCGCACTCCACTGCCACGCGAACGCACACTTCCGCCACTCCCTGGCTCGTGGTGGGCACGGGCCCCTTTTCCCCGCGGCCTTTCGGGTCGGCCAATTGTGCAAGGACCCGACCCCTGGCGTCTTCCGAGAGCTCCGGATCGACCGCGCAGATGGAGGCCGTCTTGAGGCACACCGCCGCGAGGCGTCCGCCGTCGCGAAGGGCGTCGTAGAGCTCCTTCACGGTCGGCGGGGTCGGTGAGCCACTGGTCGAGGTGCACACCGCGCGAATGGCTTGATCGAGCGCGCCGACCGTGACCGGGCTGGTGCTCGTGCCCGGGGGCAGCTCCACTCCGGTCGCCTCCCACGCCGCGGCGATCCCGACGAACGCGTAGGCGCGGAGCCACTTCTTCATATCGTCCACGGCGAGGGTACGGACCATCTTTCCCCAGGCGACGACGAACCCGCGGTCCCACGTGACGTGGACGAAGTGACGCTCCCAGTTTTCGATATCCACGAAGCCCCCGCCGGTCTCCAAGATGGCGACGTGCTCGGAGACGTCTTTCCACGAGAAGATGCCCATCTTGCGGCCTCCCCCGCTCCGGTCGGGGCGAGGGTGGACGTGCTTGTAGCGCATCGCCAGCGCGGGGAACGGCTCGCGGTCGAGGTTATCATAGGGCAGAAGCCCATTTACTCTGGCACTAAGCTCGATGGTCCGTTCGTCATGGCACAGCTCGTTTGGATGCATTGGGACTGCCCAGAGTGTCTGCAATGCAGTGTCATCCTTTCGATCTTTCGGAAGGTCGAAGATGTAGTACTTGCGCAGGCTGGGCCCTATGAGGGCTACGGACTTTATTCCTGGAATCACGTCGGGCCGACATGGGATGACTGTATGGGTCCGGTCTGTGTTGTAAACTCTGCCAATCTCGAGATCGGATATCCCCGAGAGAAGCTCCGCTATTGTGCGCACGTCGGCCGTGCCGCCCTGTGCGTGCATCGTGATGAGGCAATTGCCAGTGTCGCGCACGTAGTAGAAGCAGTTGCTCGGACGAAACTCAACGAAGCCCACGTCGTCGTAACCAGGCACCCTATTGTACCCTAAGGCTTCGAGGTCGGAAAACCGGATAGGCTCGGGCATGCTTTACCTCTTTTTGTAGTTGGGCCCAGGTTTGTTGTCTGCATACCGTTGACCGCCTCCGCCTTTCGACGAGTTTTCGGAGCGGCTCATGGGTACGATGTTCTTGGGGCTGTTGTGGCCTTCCCTATTGCGCCCGGGCCCCGACTGACTGCCTGTGGCAATGAACCGTCATGCAGGAGCGACGGGCCTCTTCGACGCGACAGCCCGGTGGGGCCTTGCGTCGCGCAAGCTGCCCCAAGGCCCCCTCGCCGAAGCTCGCTCCGAGCGCAGTGAGCTCCCCGTCAGACTCGCCACACCTGGTCACCCTCGATGACCTCGAGCACATCGTAGTCGTCTCGGTCGCTCTCATGCAGGAACGTTCGCAGAAGGATGTGCCTCACATAGTGTACGGCTCGCGCTCGTCCGAGAGGTTTGCCGTTCCTTGACCGAATGGACACTCGGGCGGTCCTCTCTTCGATCTGGATTCCAGCCACGGCCAGCTCCCCCATCGATCTCCCCTTCGCAGTCATCGCTTCCACGAAGAACTGGTCGTTCTCGTCGCACGTCCCTTCCAGCCAAAGCTCACCTTCCGGCACGAACGTGCTCGACAGTGCCTCCTGGAGCCACGCAATCTCCTCGGCTACGCTAGACCGCGACGCCGAAAGCACCACGTCTTCGAGCCAAGCGTTCCAGAAATCCTCGAGTCGTTCCGGATCGAGCTCCCCGCGGTAGCGCGCCCGCTGGTACGCGCGAATGATTTCATCGAATTTTCGGGCGGACGGCGATGCCACGCACTCGAGCGCCACGCGCACACAGGCTTCCGCGCGGTCCCTTCTCGACACAGGCTCCGAGGCCGGCTCGCCCTTCATCTTCGGCGCCGCTAGGCGCGCCAGCATTCGTGCCGCCCCCTCCCTCGTCAGCTCGGGGTCCGCCGCACAGAGCGAGGCCGTTTTGAGACAGGCGACTGCCAGGAGATTGTCGCCTCGAAGGGCGTCATAGAGCTCCTTCACGGCCGATGGCGTCGGCGTGCCGCTCGTCGATGTGCACATCGTTCGAATCGCCTGCTCGAGGGGCGCCACTGTCGCGGGCGCGGTGCTCGTCCCCACTGGGAGCGTGACGCCAATCGCCTCCCAAGCCGCCGCTATTCCGGTGAAGGCGTACGCTCGGAGCCACACCTTCATCTCCTCGACCGTGAGCCGCCGTAGGACCTTCCCCCACGCCACCACGTAAGCCCTGTCCCACGTGACCCGGATGAAGTGGCGCTCCCAGTTCTCCACCTGCACTGAACCTCCTCCGGTCTGCAGTTGCTCCACGTGCGCCTGAACCGCCTTCCACGGCCAGATCCCCATCTTCCGACCTCCCCCGCTCACCTCAGGCCGCGGATACACGTGCTTGTACTGCATCGCGAGCGCTGGGAAGGGCTCGCGCTCGGGATCGGGATACGGAATCAGGCTGCAGTTCAGGCGAGTGACGAGCTCGTCGCCGCGCTCATCGTGGCAGATCTCGGTCTTCTGGATGGGTACCACCCAGATGGTACGAAGCAGATCCTCCTTAGGCGCTCCGATAATCGGGTACCGTGCAAGCGTCGGCGAAAGCAGGACTGTCTGCGTAATCGCCGGGAACTCGGCAAGGCTCGTCGGAAGGCTCACATACCCCGCCGGCGACTCGACACACCCAGCCGCATCCTGCTCCGAGATGCACGACAGCAGGGCCGCCACGTGGCGTGATTCGATCTTCGTCTCCACATGCATCGTGAGCAGGTAGGAACCTATCTCGCGCACGTAGTACCGGACCGGCAGCAACGGACTAGTGTGCCGCACAAACACCGATGTCCCGGCGATTTGCTTGTATGAGGTCTCCCCACGAGAGAGCATTTCGAAGAAGGAGGTCATGTGATCTACTTTCTGTAAGAGGGCCCGGGCTTACTATCCGAGTAGCTGTGCCCGCCGCCACCCTTCGAGGCATTCTCGGACCGACTCATCGGTACAAGATTCGCGGGGTTGTTGTGAAAGTCATTGCGAACATCTCTGCTGGTATCATGACCTGGTGGGTATGTCTTGTCGCCAACGGTAGCTCCCTTGTTCCACATTTCAGCCTCGGGTATCCGGTGGTCGTAGGTAAGGTCCTCCCATGCGACGGGTTTGTTTTCAGCGTTCAAGTAGTTCAATTTTTCGTACGGTATCGGTCCTTGCGCGTCGCGCGGTCTAGTATTGTCGCCCTGTGCTCGGCCCTCTTCGGTGTGGGCTGCTGCGATAGCCTCGTGTGTACTTTCTCTGTACCCCGAAGGAAACTCGGTCCGCCGATTCGGGCCGTCAACGACAGAGACGTACTTCCCGGTATCGCGGTTATATCGATAGCTTTCTGGGTTCTTCTTTGCGCGCTCGGGTATCTTCCCACCGTCGGCCTCTCGATCGGCAATGGTCTGGAGGTGGGTCCCCGTCTCCTCCTGGTCCGGCTTGGCCTCCCCTCCGCCGTGCTCGTCGTCGTCAGCCCCCCCGTTCCCGCACGGATCGAGCCCACAAACATCCACCCGGAACAGCGGGTTCTGGGTGTACGCGTAGACGTTCTCGTGGCCTCCCGCTCGCCCTAGGGGGTCCGGTTCGAGGTACCTCCCGAGCTCGGGCGAATAGGTCCGGAACCGGTTGTACTGAAGCCCGAGCTCCTCGTCCCAGAGGTGGCCCGGCCAGCGCAGCGGCTGGTGAAAGTCCTGGCCTTCCGTGACGGTGACCAGGCCATAGGCGTCGGCGTGACCACGCCACACCGTTTGGCCCGCCATGTCCTCGATTCGCTCGGGACAGCCCAGTTGGTCCGCATAGACGCCGTGGACCCGGCCTTCGCTCGGGTCCGCGTCTACGCTTGCGTAGTCCACGAACAGGAGCGGCGTCAGCGACAGCGCGTCCGCGTAAACGTAGACCCTCAGCTCACCGCCCGGACGAACCTCCGCGGCCAGCCGATCGCTGTCCCAGAAGTACCGCGTCGTCTCCGTTCCGCAGGTCTTCTCGAACCGCCGACCGAACGCGTCGTACCTCGCTGTCCACGGGGCGCCGAGCTCGTAGCCCGGGCCTTCGCTCTTCGCGCGGTACGTCTCCACGCGCACGAGCTGGTCGCGCTCGTCTCGGTGGTAGCGCCTCGAGCCACCCTGCCAGCTCTCGAACGCAATGGCCTGCCGGTGGTCGTGCTCGAACCTGCGCCCGTTCGCCTCGACCAGGCGATTGCCGTAGTACCGCGCGTATCCCTGCCCGTTTTCGTAGAGATTGCCCGCGACGTCGTGCGAGAGGCGTCGCATTCGACCATCGGGCAAGGTCTCGGCGACCACGCGGTGATCGGCGTCGTGCGCATAGCGGGTCTCCCCGCGCTCGGAGTCCGCTTTGGCAAGCAGGTAGCCTTCCGGCGAATGCGCGTACGTGCGGGTCCACGTCGCCGCTTCACTCCCCTCCGAAAGCACCGTCTTCGACAGGGCGTGCCCGTCCGGGTGGAATTGCGCATGCTCGATGCGGCCGCTCGAGAGGCGTCGCACGAGAAGACCGCTTCCGTGGTCCTCCAGAACGTGTCTCCGCCCCGTCGGGTCCTCAATCTCGACCGTGCGGCGATTGCCTTCGTGGCGGTGCACGTACCGGGTTCGAAACCGGCCCAGAACCACGCTCTCGGTGAGATTTGCGCCGTCGAACGTGCGCTCGATGCCCTCTCCGCCCCGAAGGTCCGCGGTACGTCGGCCACCGTCGTAGGCGAACGTGCACGCGCTCTCCAGCGTGTCCGCCGTGACGACTCGCAGCGCGTCGTCGTAGCCGTAGCGCTCGAAGCCCCCCTGCGCGAATCGGCGCTCCAGCACCTCCCCCTGAGGCCCGCGCTCGATCGTGAAGAGCACGCGACCGAGGGCGTCGCGCTTCTCGCTCAGTTTTCCGGCGCCGTCGTATCCGTAGGCCTCTCGCGTCGCACCGCCGCGCACCACCGCGACGACATTGCCCTCCAAGTCACGAGGGAACTCGGTCCGAGTCCCGCCCGCGTCCACGACCGCAAAAAGCTGGTCTTCCCTCGAATACTCGAAGGCCGTCACCAATCCGAGCGCCGAGATCCGCGCAATCCGCTGATTGAACGAAGCCGTCTCGAAGCGTGTCGTGCGCCCGTCGAAGTCGGTGCGGAAGCGGAGATTGCCGTTCGGGTCGTAGCCGAAGCGCCGCGCTCGTCCGTCTCGCTCCTCGCGAATCAGGAGCCCTTGAAGGTCTCGGACCGGACGAAGCTTGCCGTCCGCTCCCGGCGCGGCGAAAACGACCGCCGACCGCGCCGCGCTCGGCAACGCGCGCGCATCGTCCACCTCCGGCAGCGCCTCAGGCAGGCGAGCCCAGCCACCGTATTCGTACTCGGCCGGATTCCTGGGCCGCCGATGGACGGCGGGAGCGACGACCCGACGCCCCGCCGAGTCCTCGGCACCGACACGCCGACCATCGGCGTCGAAGAAGTAGACCTTGCTCCGTCCCGCGCCGTCCGTCTCTCGAACCGTTTGCCTGTCTTCCGGTCGAGGAGTGAAGCGGCGCTCCGCCCCGGTCGGAGACACAATCCGGCTCAGCGTGCCCGCGGCGTCGTAGTGGTACTGCCAAACCCCTCCGTCGCCCCGGGTAACCTGAGTGCGGCCTACGAAGTACTCGAGCGTGACCGAAAGCACGCCGTCTTCACATGCACTCTGCACGCATCGACCACTCGCGTCGTACGCGTAGTGGACGCCATAACCGCGACGATCGCGCCGCCCCACGAGCAGGCCTCCGCGGTCGTAGTCGAACCGCTGCGTGTGCCCGTACGCGTCCTCGACCTCGACGAGGAAGACGCCGTCGTAGCGGTAGCGCGCCAGCACGAGTGTGCCTCGGTCGGCAGTGCGCGTGTACGCCTCCACCAGCCGCCCGTCCGACCATCGCAGCGAGACCTCGTGACCGTTCGGCCCCGCCAGCGAGACGAGCGTGCCGTCGTGGGCATACCCCAGGCGAATCGGCGGTCCGCCCACGTACTCGGCCATCCCCACGAGGCGCGCGGGGCCGGCGCCGTTCGGCTCGAAGACGAGTGCAGCCCCGGAGGGCAAGCGCAGCCGCAGAAGCGCGCCGTCACGCACCAATACGTGGCCGCTGGCCGCGACGCGAAGGGTCCCAGGCTCGAACGCGGGTAGATGGATCTTGGCGCCGTTGGGCGCGGAGTATTCGATACCGTCCAGGTCGAGTCGCAGACCGTGGTCGAACGAGTGGCGATAGCCGGCCCCCAGGCCTCGAAGCTCCCCACGCGCGCTGGACGAGTAAAACCTTCGGAAAACGAGGCCGGGCTCGCCGTCGATACGGAAGTCCGCGACGCTATCGACCACTGCTCCCGTGACCACGTCGACCGGGTCACCGACGTAGGCGTGAGCGCCGCGTTCGAGCTCGGCCGTGCACGCTAAATCGGACACGCCTTCGCTCCTTCGGCTCCATCCTCGGAGCTCGCCCCCGAAGCAGCCGCCGGCTTCGGCCCGGTGAGCTTTTCTTCAATCATGTTGAAAAACGCGCTCACGGGATCGGGAAACTCCGGCATGGGAAAGCCACCAATGCGAACCCGAGGATTGCCGAATGCCACGATGCCCGGACCGCCCCCGACGCCCGGGTCTTTCCCGAGCGCATTTTTCGCGGCTGCGGTGGCCACGTCCGCGGCAAGCTGCGCCGCTCCCATCGCGGCAGCCAGCGCCTGAGCCTTGCCCTGAGCTCGAGCTCCGGCATCCGGCGCGCCGAGACCACCAGATGCGTCCACGGCGTCTGCCGCGACGGAAAGGGCGCCGCCCAAATAACCGAGCGCGGTCGAGACCGCCGCGAACACCTTCGGACCTTCGGGCGGCGCGGGCGTACACGCGATGGCGAGGTCCGTCAGGCGTGCGGCGCGCTTTCCCCCGATGAAGACCTTCGACGAGCCACGGGTGATCTCGAAGAGCGGCGCGAATCCGCCGCACGTCGGCGCGATCCCCACGTCGCCGATTCTCGCGGCGGGGCGTCCACCAATCAACACCTTGAGGCTGGTGCCCATCACCACGACTCCGATGCTGGGAAGTGGAACGGCCGGCCCGGGTGGCACCAAACTAGGAGGGTGGGCATGCGCATGGGGCGGCGCAAAGTACGGATCCCCGTTCGCCGCCGCAGGCATTGCCGGCACCAACGCGGCAAGCTTATCCGTCGCGAGGGCGAACCCGCCGTTCATGAGCTGGAGCGGCAATCCGAGCGCGGCCGTGATCGTGCCTACAGCGGCCTGCGCCCTTCGAACCGGACCGACCGGGGTCGGCCCTTGAGCGGAGCCCGTCGCCGTATCGAACGACTCCTTCACCTTTCCGGCTTCGGAGACCGTGAAGTTCTCGAGCGCCTTCACCGTGGCGGACTCCAATACCGCCTTGAGCGCGGGATTCACGAAAGCCCCGCAATCTCGCGCTCGATCACCGCGAGCTCGGCGGGCATGCGCGCCATTCGATAGAGCCCTCTCAACCTCCCGAGAATCCGCACGAGCGCGGACTTCGCGTCGACGGCCCAGCCCAACTGACGACCATTGAGCCAGGCCTGCTGCGCCTCCCCGAAACGCTCCGCCTCGTAGTGGCAGACCCCGAGCATCTCGAGGCACCGCAGCTTCGTTTCGGCGTTCGAGAGAGTACCGGCAGCCGCATCCCCGGCCTCGAAGTATCCCGCCGCGACATCCCACTCGCGCGCTTCGACGTGACCACTCGCGAGGCTGAGGCAGACGTTCAGGAGAACCGGCAACGACTGCGCGGCAATGGCCGCGTCCATGGCGAGCTCGAAGTCACCACGCGCACGAGCGAACCCCGCCACCCCGCGCACGGCCTCCGCCCTCGCTTGGAGACACGCCGCCCACATCTGGCCGTCCGTCACTTGGTAATACGGGATGAGCGAGGCCAGCTTCTCGAGCGCCTCCGAATGGCGCCGATGCGCCGTGTCCAGGTTGGCCTCCAAGAAGAGGCTCCTCGCGCGATCGGGCAGTGGCGCGTTGGGATCGTCGATCTCTTCTCGAAGGGCGGCGTTCGTGGCCGCGGGAGAGAGATCCACGACCAGGGTCTGCGTCGACGCGAAAGCCTCGAGCGCGAGCTCGTGACGAAGCGGCATCGACAGCGACGCCGAAGAGACGTTTCGCGGCTCCCTCGCGATAATCCGAACGTGGTGACACCACGGCGCGAGCGGATCGAAGCGGATCAGACGTCGGAGAAAGAGACGGAACGCCAAGGGATCCGCGACCTGCCCCGGGAGAAGCGCGAAGACCGCGTTGGACACGGACAGGTCGGGGATACGGTCACGGACATAGGTCATCAGCGCGCGCACCCGCTCCACCGGGTCGACCGTCGGGTCGTCACACGCCGGCGGGAGCGGCGGCCACGGTGGCCTTCCCGATTTCGCGAGACGAGCATCGATGGCCTCGCGCCGACCACGGAAGGTCGTGCAGATCGAGGTCGCGTAGCTGGAGGCATCGCGAAAGACCTCCGCGAAGAGGACGATGACGTCGGGGCTCGCCTCCGCGATGGACTCGATCTGCTTGAGGGGCGCGAGGAGGTGCTCGTCCGCGCATTGCACGAGGAGCAGCACGTCGGCGCGTTGGGCGAGGAACGCTAGGTAGCGCTCGAGCATCCGGTCGAATAGACGTCGCATGTTCTATCCAATCTTGATGAGGGCGCCACCGATGATGGTCTCGCCGGTACCCAATACGTCTGCATTCGGACCCGCTATGGCGGCCTTATCGGGCTCGAGCTTCAGGCTCGCCGCGCCGGAGACGAGCGAGACCAAGTTGTCCGCGCTGCCCAGAATCGCGCCGCGCCCGGAGACTTTGAGGTTCGCGCCCCCAGAGCTGATGCTCACCTCGTTCGCGGCGACGATCGCGATCTTTCCGCCGCCCATGCTGATCTGGGCTCCCGCCGTCACGAGGGTGATCCTGCTCACCGACGTCACCGTGGCCTCGCCGCCCTTCAGGACGAGAGAGGCGTCGCCACCGTGATGGAGCGTGACCGAAGTACCGGCATTGATATCGACCGTGGTCTTGGCAAGCTCCACGATCGCATTTGCCTCCAGGTGGTACGTGGCCGAAGCGGTCACGTTCCGGTTTCCCGCGGCGACGACCAACGTGTCGTTTCCGGAGGTGACCGAGTGGTCACGGCCGCCCGCGACTTTCACGCTCTCCCCCCCACCGACCTTCTCGGTCCGGCTCCCCGTCACGGCGATGTCTTCGTTTCCCTTCACCGAAACGCTGCGATTCGCCCCGACACTGATACTCTGCGCCGCGCCCACGCTCACGCTCTGGGCCGCGCCCACGCTGGTCGATTGGCTCGCTCCGATCGACTCCGAGTGACTGCGGAGGATGGTCTCGTTGAGGTCGCGTTGGGCGTGGAGGAAGATCTCTTCTTTGCCGGCGCGGTCTTCGCAAGAAATCTCGTTTTTGCCCTTATTTCCCGGCACACTGAGCCCGCGGTAGAGCACCGCGCGGGTCGCGTCGCCGGGGAGCTGCTGAGGCTGTCGATTGTCTCCGTTGAAGAGCGCCGAGACCACCACCGGGCGGTCCACGTCTCCGTCGAGGAAGTCCACCAAGACCTCCGCGCCCACGCGGTGGGCGGTGTACGTTCCCTGATTGTGGTGCGCCACCGGGGTGGCCATGCGCACCCAGCACGAGCTCTTGTCGTCCAGCATGCCCTCACGGTCCCAGGCGAACTGGATTCGAATGCGGCCGTATTCGTCGACATTGGGCTCGTCCGGGCGGGGTCCGACCACCACGGCCGTGCGCAAGTGGGCCTTCGGCTTCGGAAGGCGCCGAGGTCGGAGGCGACGATCGGCGGGGACCGCTACGAAGTCGACCTCGATCTCGGAGGCCGCGGTGCGGTCGCCCTTGGTCAGGTTCACGTCTTCGCCCTCGCGCCCTCGGACGCGCGCCTCGACCACCACGTAGGTGAGATTGAAGGAAGGATCCGGATGGTCCGCAATCTCGAAGCGGAATCCTGCACGAAGGCGTAGCGAATTGCTCACCCCTCGGAACGTGAGCGCCGCCGAGCGCTTCTCCTCCAATCGAATGCGGGCGCGAGCCACGCCCGAGCGCGTGGGGCGCTGCACGTCTTCCCCGACGCCCACGCTCTCTTCGTCGGCGTCGTTGTAGTGGCCGGGATATTCGTAGAATTCACGCGCGGTCAGCGTGCCGGAAAAGTCCGGGGTGAGGGTCTCCTCGCGGGCGGTCATTTCGCTGCGCGGCTTCAAGAAGTTGTAGTCGCGGTAGGCGGCGGAGGCCTCGGTCACGCGGCGCTCGCGCCGAATGGACTTCACGTGGTCGACCGTCACCGCGCCGGCGGAGTCCCGGTAGGGCAGCTTGACCTCGCCCGGGATTGGGCCGTACCCCCGCGGATCGTTGACGAGCACCACCACGGTCTTCTCTTCGCCGTGCTCCAAGTGGAAGTGAATGCCCTCTTCGGCGAGCACCCGCGCGAGGAAGTCGAAGTCACGCTCGTTCACTTGCGTGCAGTACTCACGCTTCAACGGCTCCGGGTGGAGCCGGGGCTCGACCTCCACGTTCCAGAGCTTGAAGAGGTGCCGGGCGATCTCGACCACGTTCACGTTCTGGAAGACGCGGCACCCCTGCGTGTGGGTGAGCTCGGCCATGCGCGGGACCAGCAAGAAGTCGACGTGACGCACGTTCTTTCCGACCGCTGTGCCGCCGGGGCGCACCTCTTCCAAGATGCCGCGCACGAGGCGACGCGAGGTCTCGTCGTCCGCGTGCTCCACGCAAAAGACGGCCTCTCGACCCAAGAGGTCGTCCAGTGTCTCGGCCGTGTCCGGCGTGCACGCCACGCCAATCGAGTAGGCGCCGACTCCGGACAGGCCCTCCGAACCACGAAAGGAAACCACCGTGAGCGGGCCGCCCTCGTGTCCGTCGATGCGGAGAGAGGTGCGGACCTCGTGGATGCGACCGAAAAGGAGCTCCGGGTCTTTCATGGTGTAACCCTTCAATTCGAGGAGGCCGAGCGCCGCTTGGAGCGAGCGCGAAGTCCGTGGCGAGCGCGCGAGACCGACAGGGCCACGCCGATGAGCGCGCTCCAAGGTCCGAGAGCCGGACGCCAAACCGAGACGCGCTCACCGCGCCTCGACCGAGATTGGATAGCGCGACCTTTGCGATACGGAAGACACGAAAGACTCGTCGGGACCTCGCGCCCACGACACGCGGTCACGAAGGTCTTCAAAAACAGCACCACGGACGACTTGGCGAACGACTTCATGGCAGACTCCAAAGAGGGCACGAACGACCAGACATCTGGACCTGGGCTCGACGAACCCGCCCCTCTCGGCCGCGCCGACGGAACCGTTGCGTGTGAGGATCACTCTTTTTCGCGCCGCCCAAAAAGGCAGCGAATTTCGGCGAAATATTCGCCTACAGAGGCTCTTCGGGGCGACCGGCCGCCCCGAACATCCGACGGGATCGAGCAGCCGAAGACGGCCGGTCAAGCGCCGTGGTCGACCTTCGTGATCGGGCCTACGGCCTCACACGACAGGCCCGACGTGCCCACGGCCGGGGCATTTCCTGCGCGAATTGCGGCAATCCGCGCACGAATCGAGGGGCAGTCGAAGCGATCGCTCGGCGCCTGTCGTGAGCGCCGCGGCAAGGTGACGAGCTTTCACTACCGCCCCTCCGGATTCTGCCTATCCTCGGCAAGGACTGAAGCACGAGCCAATCCGGCCGATGCCCTCACGCGAGTCGACGAGCCGATTGTCGACCTCCTTTGCCGCGCGACTGCTGCGCGGCCCTCCCGCGCCCTTCACGGCCCTCCCATGTCGACCTCCGCCCCCAGCGATCCCATGTCTTCCTCGGCATTTCCCATTGATGCGCAGCTCCTTTCGGCTATCCCCGGGGCCGCTCCCGCAGGCGCCGACCTGAGCTACGATCCCGAGCTCGAGCGAATCTCCGCCGAGCTGGAGAAGCTCGCGTCCATGGAGGGTGGATTGCCCGATTGGAGCCTGGTCGAGGCCGAGTCGGCGCGGCTCCTCCGCGAACGGTCCAAAGACCTTCGCCTCATGAGCTGGTGGGTCGCTGGACGCGCGCACACGGCCGGCTGGTCCGCGCTGGGCACGGCGCTCTCGACTTACCTGGAGCTTGCCAGGGCCTATTGGCCCACGCTGTATCCGCCCCAGAGCCGCGTGCGAGCGCGCGCTGGTCAGGTCGAGTGGCTCTGGAGTGCCCTGGGAAAGCGCATCGCGCAACTACCGACCCAGGCCGGAGACGCCGCGAGCGTGCGGGCGCTCGAGCCGCTGATCGCTTCCCTCGCGAGCTTCTTCGCCGAGCAGCTGAAGGGCGCAGACCCTGGAATTTCGCAGATCCGAACGGCCCTTCGCGAGAAGATCCGCGCCCTGCCCGAGCCCGTCGCAGCCCCCATCGCCGTGCCTGCGGCCTCCCCTGTCGAGGAGACCTCCGAGGCCTCGCCCGAGACCTCGCGTGAGCCGGGGACCGACACCCCCGCCCTCTCGCCTCCCCCGCATCTTCCAGGCGCCGCCAGGCCTCTGCCGCCTCTACCTTCTTTGCCGTCCACGCCCGCTCGACCGGTCTCGTCCAACGGCTCCGCGACACGCCCGCAGGTTTTGGCTCCGCCCCCGGAGATCGCCGTGGCCGCGGTGGACGCCGCCTCCCTCGCCGGCCTCGAGCAGATCCAAGATGCCGCGCGTCCCTTGCGGGATCCCCTCACCACGCTGGCCCATCACGCGCGCAAACACGCGCCCGAGTCTCCCTGGGGCTACCGCATGCTGCGCACGGCGCTGTGGCTCACGGTCGAGCAGCCGCCCTTCGCCGAGGGCGGCAAGACCCCGCTCCGCGGCCCCAAGACGCAAGACCGCGAGCTGCTCGAGCGCCTCGCCCAATCGTCCCAATGGGATGCCCTGCTCGAGGCCTCCGAAGACGCCGCCGGGACCCACGTCTTTTGGCTCGATCCGCATCGGTACAGCGCGCTCGCGTTGGAAAACAAGGGACCGGCCTTCGCGGCGGCGCGGCGCGCCCTCGTGCGCGAGGTGTCGGCGCTCGTCGAGCGTGTCCCGGGATTGACGGCACTCGCCTTCTCCAATGGCACACCGTTCGCCACTGCCGAGACGACCGATTGGCTGGCGGCCGAGCTCTCCGCCGCTTCCGGAGGTGCACGCGAGCCGCACGAGTCGCGCGAGTCGCCGGACGAAGGCGAAGAGGCCGCAGCCTTGGCCGAGCTCGAGCGCACACCGCGAGACGTACGGGACGCGCGCCTCGACGAAGCCCTGGCCGTGGCCCTGGGCGCGAGCAGGCGTCTCGCGAGCCCACGCGCGCGCTTCAAGACCACGCTCGCGGTCGCCAAGCGGGCCCGCGCCGCCGAGCGTCACGACCTCGCGCTGGCCCTCTACGAGCAGCTCGCCGCCAGCGTGGACGACACGCTGTCGGCCTGGGAGCCTGCGCTCTCTGCGGAGGCCTTGAACGGCCTCTTGGGCGCGCTCACCTCGCTCTCCACGAAGAGTCCGCCCACCGCGCGCACCGACGTGACGTCGTCTTCGCCCGGCTCGGGTGCGGCCACCCTCGAGCTCCGGTGCCAAGCGCTCTTCCGAAGCCTCTTGGCCCTCGACCCGCACACCGCGCTGCTCGCACGAAAAGCCTCCATTTAGTCCAACAACGCATCGACCGAAGGAACGCATCTCATGGCCGACGACCAATCCGTAGCACCGAAAGAACGCGTCAATATCACCTACAAACCGGCAACCGGTGACCGCCAATCGGAGGTCGAGCTCCCGCTGAAGATGCTGTTCGTGGGGGACTACACCGGACACGCCGACGACCGCCCCGTGGAAGAGCGGCGCCCCGTCAACGTCGACAAGGACAATTTCCAGCAAGTCCTGGGCGAGCACAATCTGGCGCTCACCTTGGCCGTGCCCAATACCCTCGCCGACGAGCCCGACGCCGGCGACCTGGCGGTCTCGCTCCGCTTCAAGAAGCTCTCGGACTTCGGCCCCGAGGCGATCGCCGAGCAGGTGCCCGAGCTGCAGAAGCTGCTCGAGCTGCGTGCGGCGCTCACCGCCCTGAAGAGCCCGCTCGGAAACGTGCCGGCCTTCCGGAAGAAGCTCCAGACGCTGCTCGCCGACGCCGGTGCTCGCGAGCTTTTGATGAAAGAGCTCGGTCTCGATACGAAAGGTGAAAAATGATGATCGAACAGAAACGCGACGCGCTGGCCGAAGCGAGCGCCGAGACCCAAGGCTCGTTGCTCGACCAAATCCTGGACGAGACCAAGCTCCCCCCGAGTGACGACGGCTACGCGGTCGCCAAGCGTGGCATCTCCGCGCTGGTCGCCGAGCTTTTGGCGCCGAAAAACGCCCAAGAAAAGGTCGATCGCGCCTTCGTGGATGCCATGATCGCCGAGCTCGACAAGAAGATCTCGAAGCAGGTCGATCGGATCCTCCATCACCCCGAGCTGCAGAAGCTCGAGTCGGCCTGGCGTGGTCTCAAGTTCGTGGTCGACCGCACGGACTTCCGCGAGAACATCAAGGTCGAGATCCTGAACTGCTCCAAGGCCGACCTCATCGCCGACTTCGAGGACGCCCCCGAGATCCCGAAGAGCGGCCTCTACAAGGTGGTCTACTCGGCCGAGTACGGCCAGTTCGGTGGAAAGCCCTATGGCGCCGTCTTCGCCAACTACGAGATGGGCCCCGGTCCGCAAGACGTGGCGCTCCTCCAGAAGACCGCCGCGGTCGCGGCCATGTCGCACGCGCCGTTCTTCGCGGCCGCCGGGCCGCAGTTCTTCGGCGCCAAGGATTTCCTCGGCCTGCCCAATCTGAAGGACCTCGAGTCGGTCTTCGAGGGGCCGCAATACACCAAGTGGCAGAGCTTCCGAGAGTCCGAAGACTCTCGCTACGTGGGCCTCCTCTGCCCGAAGTTCCTGCTCCGGTTGCCTTACGGCCCCACCACCACGCCGGTGAAGACCTTCAACTACGAGGAGACGGTCGAGGGCAATCACGACCACTACCTCTGGGGCAACAGCATCTTCGCCTTCGCGACCCGCCTCTCGGACAGCTTCGCCAAGTACCGCTGGTGCCCCAACATCATCGGCCCGCAGGCGGGCGGCACGGTGGACAACCTCCCCCTGCACCAATACTCCGCCATGGGGGCAAGTCAGCTCAAGATCCCCACCGAGGTGCTCATCACCGAGCGCCGAGAGTACGAGCTCAGCGAGCAGGGATTCATCGCGCTCACCTACCGCAAAGACTCGGACAACGCCGCCTACTTCTCCGCCAACAGCGTACAGAAGCCGAAGACCTTCGGGCAATCCGCCGAGGGCAAAGACGCCGAGCTCAACTACAAGCTCGGCACACAGCTACCCTACCTCTTCGTGGCTTGCCGCATCGCCCACTACCTGAAGGTCATTCAGCGTGAGCAAATCGGCACCTCGAAAGAGCGCGGTGACCTCGAGTCCGAGCTCAACGAGTGGATTCGCCAATACGTGGCGGACATGGAGTCGCCCACCGCCGCCGTGCGGGGAAAGCGCCCCCTGCGCCAGGCCAAAATCACCGTGAGCGACGTTCCCGGCGACGCCGGTTGGTACAAGATCGACATGAAGGTGCGCCCGCACTTCAAGTACATGGGCGCCTTCTTCACGCTGAGCCTGGTCGGCAAGCTCGACAAGGACTGACTTCGCACTCGGCTCGAGCAAAAGCGCCACGGCGGCCACTCTCGTTCGAGAGGGCCGCCGCGCGCGTTTCGAAGGGTTCGGCGCAGGACGTTTCCGTGGCCGACGTCGCGCGTCCGAGCCGACGCAGGGGACACGCGAGCGCTCGATGGGGGAACGCTCGCGTGCCTCGCGAAGAGCCTATTTTTTGGCTTTCATCTTGCCCTGCGAGGGATAGTCGTCGAGGTGCTCGACGCCGTCGTCGATCTTGCTTCCGTCGACGTAGTACACGAGGTGCGCGGTCTTCGCGTTCATGCTCTCGCACTCGTCGTCTTCCGGGGCGCACGGCTTGCCGCACTGGCTCGGGTCGGGCGCGGGCGGAAGGTCCAGGCTGGAGAACCACGCGCGCCCGGTGGGGCTCGAGAAGAGCCCGACCGCGACCACGTGATTGACCGCCGGGGGCCGCTCGAAGACGAGGTCGGTGCGCGTGCCGGGGTACACCTCCACCTCTTGGGAGGCGACCAGGTCGTCCACCAGGGTGGCTTTGTCGTCCTTCCAGATGCGGTCGAACGAGGCATTGTAGAGCTTCGCGTCCGCCTTCAGCTGATAGAGGCGCACCACCACCGGCCTTGCCTCTCCCTGGGGTGACCGATTGATGGTCGGCGAAGACAAGACGGACACGGTCACGCTCTGCGACGGGCATTTCCCCGGCGCTTTGGGCGGCGGCGTGGTCGTCGCGCACGCCCATAAGAAGAACCCCACACTCAATCCGAGAAGCCGTTTCATCGTCCCTCCATGGTGCAAGCGAACTGCCCCGAGGCCGGCGCCACGTCGACGCGCAGGCGCGTGTGGTGCGTGTCGTCGGCGAGATTGCGCAAGATGGCGCCCGACATGAGGGGCAGCAGCGTCCCGCGGAGAATGTGGTCGACGTTGCGCGCGCCGCTCTCGACCTCGCGGCACCTCGCGGAGATGGCCTCGTAGACGGCCGGCGCGATGATCACGTCGAGCTTGTGCGCTTCCTTGGCGCGGACGACCACCTGGTCGAGCTTACGTTTCACGATCCCGAGCAGCGCCTCGGGCCCGATGGGCACGTAGGGCACCACGGTCATGCGTGCGAGCAGCGCGGGCTTGAAATAGGCGCGCAGCGAAGGTTTCACGAGCTCCACGAGGTCGTCGTGAGCGGGCAGTTCGGCGTCGGGCCGCGCGGCCTCGGTGAGCAGGTCGGTGGCCAGGTTGGACGTCATGACCACTACGGTGTTCGAGAAGTCGACCACCCGCCCCTCACCGTCCGAGAGGGTGCCCTTGTCGAACACTTGGTAAAAGAGGTTCATCACCTCCCGGTCGGCCTTCTCCACCTCGTCGAGCAAGACCACCGAATACGGCCGCTGACGAACGGCCTCGGTGAGCACGCCGCCTTCGCCGTAGCCCACGTACCCGGGAGGCGACCCGATGAGACGAGAGACGCTGTGTTTCTCCTGGAATTCGCTCATGTTGATGGTGATGACGAAGCGCTCTCCACCGAACAGCAAATCGGCCAGCCCGAGCGCGGTCTCGGTTTTGCCGACACCACTCGGCCCCACCAGCAAAAAGACGCCCAATGGGGCCTCTTTCGGCTTCAATCCCGAGCGCGCCGAACGAAGCTCCCGCCCGAGCACGGAGAGCGCCGCGTCTTGTCCACGGACGCGCTCGCGCAGGCGGTCTTCCAAGCTCAAGATCCCGGCGAGCTCGTCCTTCACCATTCGCCCCACCGGGATTCCGGTAAAATCGGACACCACCGAGGCAATCAGTGCTTCGTCGACGTCGGCGTAAACGAGGCGCTCTTCTGCCGGCACAGCGCGGAGGGCCTCGAGCCCCGCCCGCAGACGCTCGCGCACGACCTGCCGTGCGTCGTCGTCGGCCGCGCTCGCGAGCTCGTCTCGGCCGCGCGCGATGACGTCGACCAGGCCGCGTTGACGAGCGAGCTCGGCCTCGAGCGTGGCGAGGCGATCACGCAAGCGATCCCGCTCGGCCTCGGCCGAAGCCTTGCGCTCGTCGTGGTCGTGCGCGGGGAGACCGAACGAGCGATCCCGTTCGAAGGCCGAGAGCTCCGACTCGAGGGCGGCCATGGAAGCCCGTGTTTCCTCGATGGCCTTCGGCCTCGCGCCTCGCAGGACGCGAATGCGCGCGGCGCTCGTATCGAGCAAATCGATGGCTTTGTCCGGGAGCTGACGACCCGTCACGTAGCGACTGGAGAGCGTGACCGCGGCCACCACGGCCTCGTCGCGGACGACCACTCCGTGGGTCTCTTCGAGCTTTCGCGCGACCCCACGCAGCATGACCACGGCCGCCTCCACCGAGGGCTCGTCTACCTTGACCGGCTGGAAACGTCGTTCGAGCGCCGGGTCCTTCTCGAAGTACTTTTTGTATTCGCCGAAGGTCGTGGCGGCGATGGTGCGCAGCTCTCCCCGGGCGAGCGCGGGCTTCAAGAAGTTCGCGGCGTCACCGCTGCCCGGAGCACCACCCGCGCCCACCAAGGTGTGCGCCTCATCGATGAAGAGCACGAGCGGAATCGGGCTCGCTTTCACCTCGGCTACGACGGCCTGCAATCGGCGCTCGAGCTCGCCCTTCACTCCCGCGCCGGCCTGGAGGGCGGCCAGGTCCAGCGCGATGACCTGCGCGTCCGCGAGCGCCTCGGGGATGTCGCCCTCCGCGATGCGAAGCGCCAATCCCTCCACCAGCGCCGTTTTGCCCACGCCCGGCTCGCCCAAGAGAATGGGATTGTTTTTGCGGCGTCGGCACAAGATGTCGACCATTTGCCGAATCTCGGCCTCCCGCCCGAAGACCGGGTCGAGCTGCTTCGCTCTGGCCCGCTCGGTCAGATTGGTGGAGAAGCGCGCCAGGGCGCTTTTGCTACTGGCCCCGGGCGCAGAGGCTTCGTCCTGAGGAGCCGCGGTCTCGAACCGACTGCCACGCCCCTCGGGGGCCTTGGAGGTCAACGTGCCGAGCTCGCGGCGTAGCTCGTCCCGAGGGATGCCGTCGAACGCGCCCACGTCGACGGCGGTGTACCGCATCGGCGAGCCGAGCAACCGCGCGAAGAGCGCCCCCGAGCGCAGCTCGAGGTGACCGTGCTCGGCCGAGCCCTGAACCCATGCATCTTGCATCCACTGCAGCAGTGTGGGAGAAAATACGGGTCTTCCGGAGCCCCCCGGGTCGAGGTCCGCCACGGCGCGGGCAAGCCTCCCTCTCGCCGCGGACGCGTCGACTCGGTAGTGCTCGAGCAGGAGCACGAGGTCGCACTCGGGCTCGTCGAGCAGGGCGAGCACCACGTGCTCGACGGTGACTTCGCGGTGGCGCGCGGTGACGGCGGCACCGGCCGCGCGCTCGAACGCACGGCGGCAGGTGGGGGTGAGCCTATCGAGGAGAGTACGAGGTTCGACGAGGAGCATGGTTTCTTTCGGGTCTTTCTTCATTGAAGGACGAATGCACGACAGACCGACGCACGAACGCGCTCAGGGATGCTTTCCCGGAGTGCGAGGGTGCGGAGGAGCAATGGGTGGGGCATGCGAAGGCGCACGTGGGCCGTCGCTCGCGGGTCGCGAAGAGGACGAGGACGAGGACGAGCCGCTCGGGCTGCTCGGCAGACGAATGCTGAGAATCGTGCCGGCCCGGAGACTGCTCGTCGGGTCGAGCGCGTTGTCGCTCGCCAAAGTCTCGAGCGCCACGCCGTACTCGCGCGAGAGCGAGGCCAAGGTGTCGCCCTCGCGGACGCGGTAGAAAATGCGGGAGTCCGTGCCCTTCGAGACCACGCGAGAGGGCGGCTCGGGCTTCTTGTCGGCGTCTTGGTCGTCCCAAGCGGCGCCACCGTCGAGGTCGGGTGAATCGCCGGTGGAGCGCAAGAGCGGCAGCACGGCCCTCGCCCGAGCGAGCGTCTCGGCCGGAACGTGCACTATCATGGGAAAGGTGGAGGTCGGGACGAGGTCCGAGTCGTATTCGGGATTGAGCTCCTTCAAGAACGATGCGGAGACCGAAGCCGCTCGCGCCACCGCCGACAGCGACGTACCGGCGGGGACCTCGAGCTCGCTCAACGAGACGGGCTCGGCCAGCTTGACCGTGTCGAGCCCGTAGCGCTCCAGATTGCCGAGCACCATGGCCACCCCCATCACCTCGGCCACGTACGTGGTGGCGCCGCGCGGCAGCGAAGGAGCGAGCACCCCGTAGTCCGTGCTGCCGAGCTTCGCGACCGTGTCCGAGGCGTGCGCGTACCCCATCGAATAGGCCGCCAGCGCGAGCTCCCACGATCCGAAGCGCTCGCGCAGGTCGGCCAGGTAGCGCATGGCCGCTTCGGTGCCGCTCGTGAGGCCTCGACGCTCGTCGTAGGAGAGGAGCATCGACAGCCCGTACACGTGCGCCACGTCCGGCGTGAGCTGCCACATGCCCACGGCTCCGTCCGACGAGGGACGAATGCTCGGCTCGAACGCGCTCTCGACGAACGCGACCGCCACCAGGGCCGCAGGGACCTTCCACGCCCGGGCGATCCGCGCGAGGTCGACCGAAAAACGCGAGCTGCGCTTCAACGCCGCGACGAACCTGTCGCGCGCCTCCGGGATTTGACGCAAATGCTCCACGGCGGCGTCGAACGCGGGATCGTCACGCAGGACGATCTCGGGCCGCTCCAGCCGAGAAGGCTTGGGCGAGCGTCCTTGCGCCACAATCGGAGTCCCGCGGGAATCGAGGACGAAGAGCGCCCCGCGCGCACGCACCGGGACGTCCGCCTCTTTGCCCTGCTCCTTGCCCTGCGCGCCTAGGCTCGCGTCTTCCCGGAGGGCCCGGAGCTCCGCCGACTCGGCCCCGAATGTCGTGGCGAGCGCGGGCAAAGAGACCTTTCCGGCGTCGTGCGTGGGAGCGGGGAGCGGATCGAAAAACGCCGAAATCGTCTTGCGACTGCCCGGATGCGCCCAAATCGCCACCAGCGCGAGGGACGGGACCAAAACCAAAGCGGCCATAATCAGCCGAAAAGTGCCTTTCTCCATTGGATTGACAAAAGCTTGGCATGCGCGAGGTCAATCCACCAGGGGGCGCGAGGCGGTCTCCGGAGACGTGTCGTGTGCGGCACGGACTGAGCTCGGCATCGCGGTTGCGCCGACCATCGCCGTACGCAATGGTGGTCTTCGTGTCACTCGGACTATCCATCGAGGCGGAGCACGGGCAGCAATCGCTACCCGGGTTTTCCAGACGATTCGAACGCTGCCCGGTCCTCGTCGGCCGGGACCAAGACGTGGCGAACTGCGTACTCGCGGACACCAAGGTGTCCCGCCTGCACGCCAGCTTCGACATACGGAGCGGCGCCATATGCGTCCGCGACTCGGGAAGCACCAATGGCACGTTCGTCAATGGCGAGCGTGTCCCTCACGATCGCTGGGTGGTCGCCGGAACCCTCGACGGCCCCTGCGAGATCCGCATCTCCGAATGGACGCTCCGCATCACGGCCTGCGAGGTGGTGAGCGTGGTCCCCTCGGACGACTTTCTCACCACGGTCCCTCCCGAGCCCGTCACGCGCGCCTCGCGCGACCCGCGTGGTGAGCTGTCCGCCTCGGGCACGCTCGTTCCTCACGAGGGAATGGGCGCGCCGTACGGGCCGTTCGCCGGCCGGGCGCAATCGTCGCCTTCGTACGCGCCGTCGTTCACCCCGGGCGCCAACGTGGGCGCGGCGTGGGTCGCGTACTTCGCCGCGCAGAACGCGTTGCTCTCGGCAGTGCAAGATCGCCTCGACAAGACCCCGGCCGCACAGCGCGCGGACGTGGCCCGAGAGATGGTGAACGGCTGCCCCAACCTCGAGCAAGTCCCGGGCATGCGCGCTGTTTTCGAGCGAAATAGCGCCGTTTTGCCCCACACGTTGGAGTCCGGCTCCGCGATGGCCTTGCAAGAGCTCGCGCGCTGGTACGTGACCGACGAAGCCCCCATCGCCGACGCGAGCGAGGCCTTCTCGTTCGCGCGAAAGCTCAAGGCCGGCATCGACGAGCTGCTCTTGGGGCTCGTGCCCATGTTCGCCGGGCTCGACCGCTTCGAGCAGCAAATG
The DNA here is from genome assembly GCA_965225775.1 of Polyangiaceae bacterium. Taxonomy (GTDB): domain Bacteria; phylum Myxococcota_A; class Polyangia; order Polyangiales; family Polyangiaceae; genus JAAFHV01. Next base: position 3,464,082 of record OZ245328.1, read on the forward strand.
GACCTCCGCCCCTCGCGCTCGAAGGCCGCGGACCCGGCCGCTCCCCCTCGCTCCATTCGCGTTCCGCGCGTCCCGAGGGACGCGGCGCGTGTTCTGTTCAATTGGCGTGACCCGACCGACGCCTCGGTGCGGGCCGTGCGCACCGACCTGGTCGACCTCACCATGCACCAGGTGGCCGTGCTCAACGGCGTCATGAGGGGCGTGAAGCAGCTGCTCGCCGAGCTCGCGCCCGGCACCATCTACCTCGCCTGGCAGAAGAAGGTCGCCCACCGGTCCGCCTTCGGCAAATGGCTGGGCAGGATGTTCGGCGCGAGCGAGCGCTGGCGCCTCTACGAAGAGCGCCACGGCGACCTGGCCGACGAAGAGAACGAACGATTCCGCGTGATCTTCGGCCCGGAGTTCGCGGCCGAATACAAACAATCCGGCGAGCCCGCGCTCCGCGGTCACGTCTTGTCCTCCCCGCCGGCGCTCGCGCGAGCGAACGGGGCCCCGAGAACCTGATGCAATCCACCATGAAACGCCTCGGCGCATTCGCCACCACACTCGCTCTGGTCGGGCTCCTCCCGGGTGGGGCCCACGCCGCGGACCCGAACGCCCTGCCCGCTCGCGACTCCACCTGGGGCACGGTGAGCTCGGTCACGACCGTGGCCGGCGTCGCCACGGTGACGCTGCTTCCCCGCATTTTTTACGCCGATCCGGAGACCACCGCCGGGTGGAAGGCACGCTGGCACGTCTCCGTGCTCACGCCCACCTTGGCCAACCTCTCGCTCACCCTGCTGAACGAATACGCCCTGAAGGACGCCATCGGCGGACATCGCCCCGGCTGCGACGACACCAATCAAGGCCAGGGCAATTGCCGAGACTTCGGCACGCTCTCGTCCCACGCGTTCTTGTCGTTCTCGGCCTTGGGCCAAGGCGCGGCGGTCTTTCTGACCGACACACTCAAGTGGAGCAACGGACAGTTCCACGCCGGCTCTCTGGTCGGCAATCTGGCCGTGCCCCTGATCTTCTCGGGAGTCACCGCGATTGGACGAGGCGCGGGCAATTGGGAGAGCGGAGGCACGCTGCTCGCTTCGAGCGGAGCCGGCCTGCTCACGGGCTTCTTGACGGGAATCACCTACGCGATGCTCCAACGGCCGGAGTGCGGCTACTCGGGCTCGCTCGTGTGCTGGTAGTCGCCATGCGAACCTCGTCTTCTTCGGCCTCGTCCTGGTCCTCGTCGTCGTCCGCCTCGCCCGCGCGCCCGTCCGAGCGGCTCGCGAAGATCGCCGCTTCGCTCGGCATTTTCCTTTGCGCGTGGGCCTCGGCCGCTTGTGGGCCGAGCACGCCGCCGCCCACCGCGCTCGAGAATCGCACCTTCTACCACTACGACGATCTCGTCGCGACCGGCGGCGGGTCGGTCGAGCGTCTCTACCCTCCACTCGACAAACCGGCCGAGCCCGGACTGCCCGCCTATCTCGGCGTGTCCCTCTTCGACGGCGCGGTGCATCTGTCTCGCCCGGTCGATTGGAAGATTCGACGCATCGGCACCACGCCCGAGCGCCGCTTCGTCGAGTACGTCTCGCCGAACGCCTATCTCTTCGCCATCTACGAGCGCACGGACTCCCCGATGGACCCTTGGCGTGAGGTGCTCGGACGCTACGAAGAGGACGCCAAAGCCTCCAATGCCGAGATCGTGGCCGGGCGCGTGCCCGTGGCGACCTGGAACGCCCAAGGGCGCGAGTACCTCGTCCGTCGCAAGGTCAAAGGTCAACGCGGCCCGTACCAGAGCCGGAGCCGCGAGGTCGTGCTGCGCAGCCCACGTCGCATCGATCTGCTCGAGATCGTGCAAACGGCCGGCACGGACCGCGCGACGCCCGAGGCCGACAAGGAGCTCCTGCGCGTGCTCGAGACCTTCGAGCTCGATTGACCATGACGTCCGCGACGAAGACGAGCCCGCGAAGGCGCGCCGACCCCACGGCTTTCGGGCAGCTCGCCCGGCTCGGGGTGATCCTCCTCGTCGTGCTCTCGGCCTGCCGTGCCCGGCATCTCGGCGGCAAGGGCTCGACCGATGCCGGCGGCCTCTCGTCGTCCGACTCCGGCTCGCGCAGCTCGGCCGACGCATCGTCCGCGACCTCCGCGCCGGACGCGTCCGCGAGCACTCGAGACCTCTCGGATGCCTATTTTTCCCAGGTCGGGGGCTTCGGCATTCGCTTCCCCGACGGCAAGCCCCCGGAGGTGGAGAGCTCGTCGGTCACCACCGGTCTCACCGTACGCCTCTACAAGGTCCGCTTCGGGAGCTCGGCCTACATCGTGGCGCACCACGAGATGCCGAAGGGCTCCACCAAAGGGCTCGAAGACGCCGTGCTAGCCACCCGCGAGGGCTTGCTGGAGACCACGGGAGGCAACGTGGACGCCGAGCGTCCGTTCGAGATCGACGGACATCCGGGCCGCGAGCTCGAGCTCAGCGCGACCACCTCGGGCATCAAGATGCGCCAACACGTGCGCATCGTGCTGGTGGGCTCGCGCCTGTTTCAGGTGCTCGTGGTCACGCCCTCGTGGACCGGCCCGAGCGACCAAGAACGCGCGTTCTTCGACTCGTTCCGGCTCGCACCATCCCCGCCCTGACCGCCTCGCCTCCCCGCCTTGTCGCTCGAAAGGATCTCTCGTGAAGCTCGATAGCCAAGCTCGTCCTCGCATGCCGAAAGCCGTTTCTTCGTCCGAGCGCGAAGGCTCGCGCGTGACCTCGCAGGCCGAGGTGCAATCGTGAGCCACCCGCGCAAGCCGCTCTGGATCGAGGGCCTCTTCCTGGAGCCGCATCATCTCCAGGCGCAAGACCACTACCACGAGCGCCGGCTCGAGCGCCGATTGAACGCCGTCGTGCCCTATCCCTGGGGAGTGGTCGACCTGGAGATCGACACGCGTGCGCTGCAATCGGGCGAGCTGCGGGTGACCCGGCTCGACGCGTTCTTGCCGGACGGCACGCCCATCTCGGTGGACGGCGAAAAGGGCGACTCCCTGCCGGCGCGGCGCTTCGATTTGGCGGCGGTGGGGCACGTGCAGCGCCCACTCGACGTGTACGTCGCGCTCGCCCAAGAGGGCCCGCACGTCGCCAACGTGGACCTGAAGAACGATCCTGCCACCACGGCCCGCTACCTGCGCGCGCAATCCGTGCTCCCGGACGTGAACACCGGCACGGACGAGCGCTCGGTCGATTGGGCACGCCACAATCTGCGCATCTTGTTCGGAGAAGAGCGCCGCGACCGCTTCGACGTGCTGCCCGTGGCTCGGATCACGCGCTCCCCCTCGGGCACGCTCGCCCTCGACGAGCACTACGTGCCTCCGGTTCTGCAAATCGGCGCCTCGGACGCGCTCACCAGCGGCTTTCGACGCGTGCACCGTGCCATGCTCGCCAAGCAGCAGGAGCTCGCCTCGAGCCGTCGTCAGCGCTCGGCCAGCATGGTCGAGATGGGCGCGGGCGACACCACCAAGTTCTGGCTCTTGCACACGCTGAACGGGCTCTTGCCGGCCATCGCCGAGGTGGTCGACAAACCCGGGACGTCGCCGCGCGAGGCCTTCGGCGCCCTGTCCACGTTGGTCGGTCAGCTCTGCACCTTCGACGCCGAGGCCGATCCGACCGACCTTCCGCGCTTCGACTTCTTGGACCTGGGGAGCGTATTCGAGCCCCTGTTCGTGCACGCGGTAGAGATGCTGGGACGCGTGGTCGGCGAGCGCTACGTGCGCATTCCGCTCGAGCCTCGCGAGGGCCTCTTGGTGGGCGAGCTGCGTGATCCGGCCATTTTCCAGCATGCTTTCTATCTGGCCGTCTCGGGGAGCTACTCGGAGGCGCAGATCCGCGAGCACGTCCCCAAGCTCACCAAAATCGCGGCGCTCCAGCAGATGGGCGTGCTGCTTCATTCACACGTCAATGGGGCTCGCCTCGCGCTCGAGCACAGGCCGCCCGGGGCGCTCCCCGTGAAGCCCGGTGTCACCTTCTTCCGCGTGGAGACCAGCGGAGACTTCTGGACGCAAATGGTGGCGAGCGGCACCTTCGCGCTCCACGCCCCCTTCGACCCGAGCGCGTTCCAGGTGGCGCTCTACGCCGTCGCCCCGGAGGACGTGTGAGCGGGTCCGGCTCGCCACGCGGGCCTCGCTCCCCTGCCTTCGCGAGGGTCGGGCTCGTCTTGCTCACGCTCGCGCTCGCCGCTTCGTGGACCCACACAGGCCGGGCGTCGCCCGTGGCGCAGCGCTCGAAGCCGGGCCCCAAGGTCTTCTACACGCACGGTCCGCCGCACGCCCCCAACCTGCTCGTGGTCGCGCGCGCGGTCTCCTTGGACATCGCCATGCGGTCGTCCGGCCTCCGTCCGCCCCCTCCGGTCCAAGAGGCCCCCATCGTGGATTCGGGCCCGGGCACCCGCTACACGGAAGACCCACTCGAAGCGCCCACCCGACAGACCCGTATCGACCCCGCCGGCGACCTGGTCCCGGCCTTGCGCCAGGTGTGGCCGGCCATCGGCGAAGAGGGCGCGCGCACGCTCGCCGCGCAGTTTTCCCTGGAAACCGGCGCTGGCCGACATTGCTACAACTTCAATCTGGGCAATCACAAGGGCTCGGCCAAAGCCCCCCACATGTACCTACGCGGCGTGTGGGAGGGGCTCGACTCGGACGAGGTGGCGCGTCTGCGAAAAGACCCCCTGTTCGGCAAGCTGGTCCGCGAGGAGTCCGAGGAAGACATTCGCAAGAAGGGCCACGTGGTCCCGAAGGGAAAGCTCGTGATCGTGCTCGATCCGCCGCACCCGGGCGCTCGCTTCCGCGCCTACCCCAATCTGCTCTCCGGGGTGGAGCAGTTCGCCTCTTTGCACCGGAAGATCGGCGCCAAGAACGAGCCGTACATGGAAGCCTTACGAGCGGGCGACACGAGGGGTGTCGCCCGCTTGCTCGGCTCGAGTGCCATTCGTTACTACACGGGCAACGTCGACGCTTATGCCCAAGGAATGGCCAATCACCGCGCCATCCTCGACGAGGGTCTCGGCCCGACGCACTGACGCTCCCGCGTCTACTCGATACGGACGCGGCGGGAGGCGTCGATGCTGGTCGAGAAGCGAATGGGAGCCGCGGAGCCCTCGCCTCGGAGCTCGGCGGTCACCTCGAAACGCACCACGAGCTCGGCGGTGCTCGCCGGCACGTGGCGTACGCTCACGTTGGTGAGCCTCGGTTCGTAGGCCTCGATGGTGTGCACGAGCGCGCGGGCGATGGCGCTCGTCGCGTCGGGGAAGGAGTGGACCATCTCCGAGACGCAAGGCAGGCCGTAGTCGGGTCGCATGGGCATCGACCCGAGGCGCGTTTTGCACATGGATTGAAGGTGCTGGAGGATACTCTCGCGGAGGGCGCCGGCGTCCGTTCGCGCAGCGCCAGGGGCGCGCACACGGCTCAACAAGGAGACCGTGGCGCGCCCCCGAGGACCTCTCGCGTCGTGACTCACGGAGCCCCCTCGTCGCACGAGGGACAGGCGACGCGTCGAGGCAGAAGCGACGAGCCGCCGGCCGACGCCGGGCGAACGGGTTCGGTCACGAAGGAGAGCGCACGGCTCATGCGCCGGGCTCGTTCCAATCGTCGCTGGTCGAGGTGCCGGCGGCGGGGTTTTCCACCATGATCTGGCGGTAGCGGAAGGCGACGTCTTCCAGGTAGTCGACGTCCGAGTCCACGTTCGCCTTGGCGGACGAATGCGAGTAGCGGTCGATCGACACGATGATGGCGTCCTTGAGCGTGATGCGCTCTTGGACGATCTCCTTGGCGCCGTCCTCCGAGCGACCCACGATCTCCAAGACCACCTCGGGGAGGAGCTCGTTGCTCCAATGGGCCTGGAGGATCTGCGGAGACGCGGCGCCGCGCTCTTTGGTGACGATGAGCGGACGGTGCTGGCGGAAACCCTTGGGCTCACCGCTGTTCGCGTCCACCGGGACACTGGAGCCCATCTTGAAGGCGATGAACTCCATGAATTTGTCGGAGCGCCCGGTCTTCTTGGTCTCCGACTTGAATTGCTGCTGCTTCTTGCCCTTGATGGAGATGTAGCACTGGAACGACATACGGAAGGACTCCTGGTCGAGAGAGGGGCCGGGGCTCGGCGCGTCCCGCCGGTGTGGCGAGGGCGACGAGCACGAGGCTCGGCACGCGATTCACTCCGAAGCAGCGCGGGAGCCTCCCGTTCTGCTCGGCGAGCCCCTCTCGGCGGGGCGGGCCCTTCCGTTGCCGGCTTTTTCGTCTTTTTCCGCGAAAGCGCGAAAATGCCTATTTTTCCCGACGAAATCGCACGAGCTCGGCCGCGATGGAGACCGCGATCTCGTCCGGAAGACGCGCGCCGATGTCGAGCCCCACCGGCATGCGCACGCGATCGGCCTCGGCCTCCAAGAAGCCTCGGTGCAGAAGGCGCTGCCTCGTGCGCACGGCTTTGGCGCGGCTCCCCACCCCGCCCACGAACGCATAGCGCTGCCCGAGCGCCCACTCGATGGCGCGTTGGTCTTTCTGGTGGTCGTGGGTCATGACCAGGAAAATGCCCCGCGAAGGCAAGGTGTCGCCCAGCTCGTCGAAGGCGCCCACGAGCGTGCGCACGCCGGGGATGCGTCCTTCTTCGCCCCACGCGTCGCGCTCGTCCACCACGGTGACCGCGAAGCCGAGCTTGGCCAGGAGAGGCGCGGTGGCCGTGGCCACATGACCTCCGCCCACCACCAGGCACGGCACGAGCCCGGCGATGGGCTCGAAGAGGATCTCCACCCGACCGCCGCAGCACATGCCGAGCTCGGCCCCGAGGGACAGCTCACGCACCGCGTGTCCGGGAGGAGCTTCCACGAGGTAGGTACCGAGCGCCGCGAGCACCTCGCGCTCTACCGCGCCGCCGCCCACCGTGCCCACCGAGGTGCCGTCTTCGCACACGTAGAGCTTCTGCCCGGGCGTAGAAGGCGCGGAGCCGTGTCTCGCCAGCACGGTGGCCATCGCCCCCAGCTTGCCCTCGGAGGCTTTTTTCGCCGCGACCTCGAGCACCTTGGCCGCGGTGGCGGCTTCCGGCAAAAACGAGGCATTTTCGCCCTCGTTCGGCGAGGGCTTCGGGGCAAAAGACGACACGACCGAAGCGTAGTCGAAAAATGGATCCGCTGCGCGACGTGGGCGCATAGTCTCGAGAACGAATGAGCGCCGGCCGAATGGAACCGAACCAGGTCCTCGTGATGATCCTCGCGGGAGGAGAAGGCAAACGCCTCCACCCGCTCACCTTCGACCGCGCGAAGCCCGCCGTACCGTTCGGCGGCCGCTACCGCATCATCGACATCGTCTTGTCGAACTTCGTGAACTCCGGGCTCACCCGCATCAAGGTGCTCACGCAATACAAGAGCGCCTCGCTGGAAGAGCACATCGCCCGCGTCTGGCGACTCTCGCCCATCTTGGATCAGTTCATCGAAGCCATCCCCGCCCAGCAGCGCACCGGTAAGTCCTGGTTCCGCGGCTCGGCCGACGCCGTGTACCAGTGCCAGCACGTCATCACCGACGAGCAGCCCGAGCACGTGTGCATCTTCGGCGGCGACCACGTCTACAAGATGGACGTGCGGCAGATGCTCACCGCCCACGCCGAGCGCTCCGCCGACGCCACCGTGGCCGCCATCCCCGTGCCCAAACACGAAGCGAGCGCCTTCGGCGTCATCGAAGTGAACGACAAGGGTCGCATCATCGGCTTCCACGAAAAAGTGGAGAACCCGCCCGAGATGCCCGGAAATCCCGGCTACTGCCTCGCCTCCATGGGCAACTACGTGTTCCGCACGGAGGCCCTGATGGATGCGCTCTACACCGACACGGGCCTCGAGGACTCGAAGCACGACTTCGGCCACGACATCCTGCCCGCCATGGTGAAAGAGGGGCTCGGCGTCTACGTCTACGACTTCATGACCAACATGGTGCCCGGCGAAGACCCCGCCGGCCGCGGCTACTGGCGCGACATCGGCACCCTCGAGGCGTATTGGGAAGCCCAGATGGATCTCATCAGCATCCATCCCGCCTTCAACTTGTACAATACACGTTGGCCCATCCGCACCGGCGTCACGCACGATCCCCCGGCCAAGTTCGTCTTCCGCGACGCCGCTCAGGCTCGCGTGGGCATCGCCACCGACTCGCTCGTCTCGCACGGGTGCATCATCTCCGGCGGTCGCATCCACCGCAGCGTGCTCAGCGTGGGCTGCCGCATCAACTCGTTCAGCGAGGTCGAAGAGTCGGTCCTCTTCGAGAAGGTGCGCATCGGCCGTCATGCCAAGATTCGCCGCTGCATCATCGACAAAGACGTGGAAATCCCCAGCGGAATGGAGATCGGCTACGACCCGGAGGCCGACCGCCGAAGGTTCTTCGTGACCGAGACGGGCCTCGTCGTCATCCCCAAGCGAGCCAAGCTGCTCGACGACGGATCGATGAAGGTGCTCGAGCCGTATGGCTGAGAACGTGTTTCCGAATCGCGGACCGGGAGCCGCGTCCGAGGCCGTGAAGAGCCGAGGCCCGAACCGCACCATCGTGGTGGGCGACGTACACGGGTGCCGCACCGAGCTCGTGCAGCTCCTCGACCGCATCGGGTTCACCACCGGCGATCGCCTGGTTTTCGTGGGCGATCTCGTGGCGCGTGGTCCCGATTCGCTCGGCGTGCTCGCGCTCGTGCGGGAGACGGGCGCCATCGTGGTGCGTGGAAATCACGAAGAGCGCGTGCTGCGCGAGCGTGCGCACCAACGTGAGCCCTCGGCCGATCACTCGGTCTCGCGACCGCATCAGGAGATTGCCGCATCCCTCCGCGACGAAGACTGGGTGCTGCTCGAGACCTCGCCGCTCTTCGCGCGCTTCCCCGACCACGGCTTCACGGTGGTGCACGCCGGGCTCGATCCGCACGTCTCGTTCGAGGACCAGACCGCGAACACGCTTCTCCACGTGCGTAGCGCCCGCGACGCCGCAGGCCAGAAGCACTTGTGGGGCGCGCTCTATGCGGGCCCCGAGCCCATCGTGTTCGGGCACAACGCGGTCGAGCGCCTGCAGGTCCATGCCTTCGCCACCGGCCTCGACACGGGATGCGTGTACGGCGGAGAGCTGACCGCCCTCGTGCTCGACGAAAACGAGCGCCTCCCGATGGCCCCCGACGAGCGCCGCGCGCACTTGGTCTCGGTCCCCGCCACGCGCGTGTGGTTCGACCCGCACGCCTGAAATTCGAGGCCCGGGAGAGGGCCCGGACGTGCTCGGAAAGGCCGTGGGATTTCCATCACGTCCGCGCGACCTCGGCGTCTCCCACGGCATTTCTCAGCCGAATTTGACGCATCGAGGCGTTCGAGCGCCTTTGACAACCGCAAAATCGCGAGTTAGTAACTCACGCATGAGTCACTTTACTCAAGAAGCCCCCGACCACGGCGAATCCCAGGACGAGTCGAGCACCGGTGAGAGCCGCGCGCCGCGCGTCGGTTGGTTCTTCAGTGACCTCGTGTGGGTCGAGCCGAGCCGCGAAGAAGACGCGCCCGACGCACGCGACGGCTCGCGCTGAAGCCGCGCGTCGCTTCACTGGCGCCAGGTGTCGTTCGGCATCCGTGACGCTCGCTTTCCGCACGCCCACGCACGCCTCGTCTTGACGTCGCGCTCCATGGGCGCTTCCCTGGCGCGGTGAGCGACACGACCCACGATCTTCTCGCCTATCTCGGGGCCTCCCCCACCCCCTTCCACGCCGTGCAGGAAGCGCGCGCGCGGCTCACCGAAAAAGGCTTCCGCGAGCTCTTCGAGAGAGACTCGTGGGACGGCCTCGGGGGCGGCAAGTACTTCGTCACAGCGGGAGAGACCAGCCTGCTCGGATTCGTGGTCCCGGAGAGCCGCAAGGTGTCCGGTTACCGCATCGTGGGCGCGCACACGGACAGCCCGAACCTGCGCCTCAAGCCGCGCCCGGACTACGTGAAAGAGGGCTACGCGCAGCTCGGGGTAGAGGTGTACGGCGGCGCTCTTTTGAACTCGTGGCTCGACCGCGACCTCGGCATCGCCGGGCGTCTCGTGGTGCGCGAGGCCTCGGGAAAACGCGGCTCGCGGCTGGTCCGGATCGACCGCGCCATCTGCCGAGTCACGCAGCTCGCCATCCACCTCGACCGCGACGTGAACGACGGCCTCAAGCTGAACCGGCAAGAGCACCTCGCGCCCATCTTCGGTCTCGGCCAGGGCGACGACATGCTCACCGTCTGCGCCAAAGAAGCGGGCGTCACCCGGGAAGACGTGCTCGCCCACGATCTCATGCTCTACGACGTGGTCCCGCCGACGCGCGGCGGTCGCTCGAACGAGCTCTTTTTCTCGGGTCGTTTGGACAACCTGGCCATGAGCCACGCGGGCACGGTGGCGCTGCTTCGCGCGGCGGACGAGGCCCTCACGCAAGACGTGGTGCCGCTCGTCGCGCTGTTCGATCACGAAGAGGTGGGCAGCGAGAGCGTGACCGGCGCCCACTCGGCCTTCTTGCCGCGCGTGCTCGAGCGCATCGCGCTCGCCCTCGGGCTCTCGCGCGAAGACCATCTGCGCGCGCTCTCGGGCTCGGCGTGCATCTCGGCGGACATGGCCCACGCGGTCCACCCGAACTACGCCGAGCGCCACGAGGCTCGGCACAAGCCGGTGCTCAACGGCGGCCCCGTGGTGAAGCTGAACGCGCAGCAGCGCTACGCCACGAGCGGCCCCACCGCGGCGCTCTTCCGCGAGCTCTGCAAGAAGGTCGACGTGCCCGTGCAAGACTACGCGCACCGCACCGATTTGCCCTGCGGGACCACCATCGGCCCCATCACCTCCACGCTGCTCGGCGTGCCCACGGTGGACGTGGGAAACCCGATGCTCAGCATGCACTCGGCGCGCGAGCTCGGCGGCAGCGAAGACCCCGAGTCGATGACCAAGGTGATGCGTGCGTTCTACACGCACGTGGAACCGGTATGACCGGCGGACCTTCGCGGCGGGCAGCGCGGCTCGGGCTCGTGCTGCTCGGTGCGGCGCTCGCGCTCGCGCTCTCCGCGGGGTGCAAAAAGAAGACGACCTCGTCCGCCGTGGGCGACCTGTGCAAGCCGGGTCGTGTGGAGTGCCTCGACAAGAAGACCGCGCTCCTTTGCGGCGACGGAGACGCCTTCATCGAGGTGCCCTGCCGCGGCAAGCTCGGCTGCTCGGTCTCCGGAGACATCGCCACCTGCGACCGCTCGATCGCGCAAAAGGGCGATCCGTGCACAGCCGCGGAAGACGGGAAAGATCGCGCCTTCTGCTCGGACGACGCGCGCACCGCCCTCGCCTGCCGCGAGGGAAAGCTCGCGCCCGCGTTCGAGTGCGTGAAGTTCGACTGCCACCTCGATGGGAAAAAGGCGGACTGCGCCCAGATGGTGGCCAATGAGGGCGGCGCGTGCGGCACCGAGGGCGAGACCCTCTGCGGAGACGACGACCGCTCGCTCCTCCGCTGCAAAGGGCACGTGCTCGAGCGCTACAAGCTCTGCCACGGCAAAGAGGGCTGCAAGGGAGCCCGCTCGCCCTCCTGCGACGACACCCTCGCGCGCGAGGGCGACCCGTGCGTGCTCTCCGGCATGGTGGTGTGCGCGGAGAACGGCGAGAGCGAGCTCATCTGCCAAAACGGGCGTTTTTCCTTGTCGCGCCCCTGCAAGAAGAGCGGCTGCAAGGTCACGAGCATCTCCCAGAAGCGCATCGAGTGCCGCTGAGCTTCAGGAGCGGCGCTTCGGAAAATCGGCGGCCTCGGCCTCGACACGCGAGATGCGGTCGTCGTGGTCGGTGTCGAGCGTGCGCATGACGATGCCCGCGGCCACGTGCGACGGCCCGTCGCCGGTGTAACCCGTGATGGCGCGCTCGAGCTCGCTCGGCGTCACCTGTCCGTCGTGGTCTTCGTCCACGACCTCGAACCCGCCGATCTCGCGGAAGAGCCCCTTGGCGAAGCTCTCGAGCAGCACGAGCTTCACGTCTCGACCGGAGCCCGCGGCCGGAATACGCGAGGGATGCGCCGACGCGAAGTCGACCAGCGGCATCACGTGATCCATCCCCGCGAAGAGGTTCCTCACGAGGGCCACCCGAACCTCGCGGGTGGGCTCGAGCGGCTCGCCGGCGAGGTGCGTGACCTCGTGCGTGACCGGATCCACGCGGAGCGCGTCGCACACTTGGAAAAAACCGCCCGACTCCACCGGCGCACGCGAGCGTGAGGCCTTCACAGCGTCGGACAGCACGCGCGCGGGCAACGCCACCACCACGATCTCGTTCTCGAAGGGCACCTCGGCCTGCAAATCGCCGTACGAGAAGCGCTCGGTGTACGTGCGTGAGCCACGGATGCCGCCCCCGTTGAACACGCACGCGTCCGCGCCGAGGGCGTCCCTCACGCGCGACGCGAGCAGGGTGCCCATGGTGGTCTGACGGGCCCGCGTGCCCACCGACGAGAGCTGGCAGCCCTCGCGCATCACGAGCAACGTGGCCGACGAGAGCTCGCGTACCTGCGCCATGTGCCGAGCGACCCGCTCCACGAGGGCCGGGTCCTTCGGGTATGCGTCGACGTCCACGAAACGCGCCGACACCTCGGGCCGAAGGCTATCCGCGCCTTCTCGAAAGACCACGTCGAGCACCACCGCGCGCACCGCGTCCGCGGGGGCTTTCACAATCCATGTGGAGTTCACGTTTTCGAGGAAGCCCTGGTGCTCGTGGCCTCCCACGATGGCCACGAAAGGCGGGTCGTTCGCGCGGCGGGCGAGCGCACGGTCGTCGACGAGCGCCTGGTGGGTCATCGCCAAGACCGCGTCGCAAGCGCGCGATTCGACGAGACGCGTCGCCTCGCGTAGGGCCGCGTCGTTGGCGGGAAAGAGCCCCGCGCCTCCGAAGGGCGGCCTGCGGTAGACGGCGCGATCGTCGAGCACCACCCCGACGATGCCCAGGCGGATCGTGCGCGAGGGGAGACCGCGCGAGACGATCTCGACCACGTCGTACTCGGGCAGCTGCGGGTCGAAGCCGCGAACGTTGGTGCCGAGGCAGGTGGCGTGGAGCTCGCGAATGCGCTCCGAGAGCTGCGGAGTCTCGAGGTCGTCTTCGTGGTTGCCGAGCACCACGTGTGTCACGCCGAGCGCGTTCATGCAGTCGACCATGCCGCGCCCGGCATCGAGGCTAGAGAGCACGCTCGGCGCGACGAAGTCTCCGGCCAGGGTGACGAGCAGGCGATCGGCCGGGTCGACCGTGCGCGCTTCGTGCACCAAGGTGGCCAAGCTCGGCAGGTGATCGAGCACGTACACATCGTTCACGGCCACGATGCGCAGGCGCACCGCACGCGGATCCGCGCTCGAAACTTCGACGTGGGCGGGCTCGGTCATGCCCGAGGCATTAGCCCAAGAGCGCCCGGGATTCTGCAGGGTTTTGCGCGTACGAGACCGGTGTCAGCGCTTGTCGGCGCAGCAGCGGAAGCCGGTGGAGTAGTCGCGGTAGGTCGCGTCGTGGGCGTCCGTGCGGTACTTGCAGCCGTCGCCGTTCTTCTTGGTGTCGAGGTAGTAGCCACCGCGGAAGGTGCCGGCCGGATCGGAGACCCACTCGTGGAGGTTTCCCACCATATCGAACAGGCCGAAGCCGTTTTTGCAGTGCGGATGCGAACCGGTGCGAGAGAGCGAGCCTTCGACCTGGTTCAGCCGCGGGTCGTTCATCTTGTCGCTCGACGAGAACACCGCCGCGCCGTCTTGCGGGAACACCACCGAGAGCGGCGCGCGACCGTTGTCGTTGCAGTAGCCGTCGTGGCGATCGTTTCCGTAGGGGAACGTGGTGGGGTTGCGTCCTTGGCACGCACGTACCCACTCTTCTTCGGTGCAGAGGCGCTTCTTGGAAGCCTTGCATGCGGCCTCGGCGTCGTTGCGGCTCACGTGAGCCTGAGGCACCACGCCCGCCCGCGTGACCGCGAAGCCCCTCACGTTCTTGAGCTGCTCGTAGGGCGAGTGAGGCACCTCTCGGCCGCCTTGATAGGTCACGACCGAGGCTTCCCACTTGTCGATGCAGAAGTCGTGGCTCGCGAGCGGCACGATCGCCATGCCCGCCAGACACCCGCCCCGACCACCTTCGGCTTCGTCCGGAACGAACACGAATGCCCCGACCACGACGGCCCCGAACAAGAATGCCCCGATCGCCCGACGACTCACGGGCGGCGGTGTAGCAGACGATCCCGAGCCCCGCCAACGAGCCCCCGAACCTCACGAAAGAGTCACGCTCTCTCGAGTCCAAGAAGACGGGAGCGCGAGGGCCCTCCGCTCGCGATCACACGTCAGTGCACGGTAGCCGCACCGGGATACATGACCCCGAGTGTCTGCATCGTCTCGGGGCGAGGAGGATCCCCTCGATTCGGCCCCGAACCGACCGGCGCCGCACTAGCCGTCGAAAACGGATTCCCGTACGCGATGGCAAAACCAACCGCCGCTACCGCGCAGGTGGCGAGGAGCAGCCCAGGGGCATTTCGCTTGCTTTTCGATGCTTGCGCCACGGTCAGCTTCCTTCCCGCCAATTACGTTTCACGTCCAACGTGCGGGGCACTTAAGAGGATCGCTCCGACCCAACGATTCTCCAAGCCCAATCTTTCGAACCGAAAAATCATCGCGCTTTCAGGATGCCGATCGGCACGCTCTCGTCCTGGTGCGTCGTCGCCGGAACCGAGTTAGCCTCGGCTTCATGTCCCTTTCGCCTTGTATCGCGTGTGCGCGTCACGTTCGCTCGACGGACATGTCTTGTCCTTTCTGTGGGGTCGACCTGTCCGTTCGGACCAGCAAAACCAGCATTTCTCCGAAATTCGCGGGGCGGCTGTCCCGGGCGGCTCTCGTGTTCGGAGGCCTCGCGCTCGCGGGCGCAGCAGAAGCCGCGTGCAACGGTGTCGAAGCGCCTCCTCTGACCCCTCCGAGCGCCCCCGCACCCGACGCGGGCGTCACGCCGAGCTCGGTCACGAGCGACGCGGCTTCGAGCGAGGCGCCTTCGACTCGTGCGGGCGAGACCTCCACACCGGACGCCGGAGTCGATGCGTCGCCCATGCCCACGCAGGCCGTCGTGGCCATCTACGGAGCGCCACCGCCGCCGAAGCCGCCCCAGCCCGCACCAAAATTGCCGAAGAAATAGCGGCATCCCAGCATCCTTGGCCGCTTCGACCGAAACGCTTCAGTCGCGTACCGGTTTTTGCGCGCTCGAGCTCGTCGTTCCGAAGGCTGTTCGCCGAGCAGTCCTTCTTGGATGCGACAATCTTCGGTAACCTCAGCCCATGGCTCTCTCGCTCTGCGCGACTTGCGCTCGCCACGTGCGCACCGAGGACCGCACGTGCCCCTTCTGCCGAGCGCCTCACGAGCCGAAGGACCTTCCGGTCCCCGCGAGGCCTCCCCGGAGAAGCCGCGCGGCGCTGGTGTTCGGTGCGCTCGCCATCTCCGCCTCCGCGACGGCGTGCTCCAAGGACACCGTCGCCCAGGTCTACGGCGCTCCTCCGCCGCCGTCCGCTCCGCCTCGTTCCACGTCCGATCCACATCGATCCCTCGACGACGCCGGCGCGGACAGCGACGCCAGTTCCCCTCTGATGTTCCGCGAGCGCGACGGAGAGGCGGCCATCGTCGCTCCGTACGGCGCCCCACCCGAACCGAAGCACCCGGATGCAGGTGCGAAGAAAGCCCCCCAATGAGCATCGGTCCTCGCCCTCGTTCCCTCCCGCTCGCGCCCGCCGCGCCTCCTGCAGCGCGAAAGCTGCCCATCTTCGGCGAGGCTCGTGACATCGACAAACGCTGGCGCCCCATCTACGTCGTGTGGGAAATCACGCTCGCGTGCGACCTCGCCTGCCGCCACTGCGGCTCACGCGCCGGCCGTGCACGTCCGGACGAGCTCACCACCGCCGAGGCCCTCGACCTGGTCGACCAGATGGCTGCGCTCGGCGTGAAAGAGGTCACGGTCATCGGAGGCGAGGCGTACCTCCGCGAAGACTGGACCGACATCATCCGCCGCATCCGCTCGCACGGCATGTCCTGCAGCATGACCACCGGAGGCCGAGGCCTCACCTTGGAGCGCGCCAAGGCCGGAAAAGAAGCCGGTTTGCTCTCGGTCTCCGTCTCGGTGGACGGTCACCGCGAGACACACGACGCGCTCCGCGCGGCCCAAGGCAGCTTCGACGCCGCCATGCAGGCCATCGAAAACCTGAAGGCCGTGGGCATCCCGTTCTCCTGCAACACGCAGATCAACCGCCACAGCATGCCCGAGCTCGAGACCCTCTTCGACGTCTTGGTGGAGCGAGGCATGCACTCCTGGCAGATGCAGCTCACCACCGCCATGGGACGCGGCGGCGACGAGCCCGACATGCTGCTCCAGCCCTACGAGCTGCTCGAGCTCTTCCCCATGCTGGTGCGCATGAAGCGCAAAGCCGACGAAAAGAAGGTGCGCTTCTGGACGGGCAACAACATCGGCTACTACGGCCCTCACGAGGCCGAGCTTCGCCGCACCTTCCCGGGCAGCCACCGAGGCTCGTGCGGCGCCGGTCGCCTCAGCATGGGCATCGAGGCCAACGGCGACATCAAAGGCTGCCCTTCCCTCCCCACCCAAGACTACGTGGGCGGGAACATCCGCGACCACAAGCTGGTCGATATTTGGGAAGGCACCAAGGAGCTGCGCTTCACCCGAGACATGACCGTCGAGGACCTGCACGGCTATTGCCGCACCTGCTACTACGCGGAGGATTGCAAATCGGGCTGCAATTGGACGACCCACGTGCTCTTCGGCAAAGTGGGCAACAATCCCCTCTGCCACCACCGCGCGCTCGATCTGGCGGAGAAAGGCCTTCGTGAGCGCGTCGAGAAGGTCCAAGCGGCGCCCGGATTGCCGTTCGACTACTCGCTCTTCCAGATTGTCGAAGAGGCGTTCCCCGAAGAAGAGCGCGAGCGTTACCTCGCCATGGCCCACGCCACCATGAAGCGCCCGCCCTCGACCTGAAAGGCTCGGCGAAGACCCGCGGGCGTGCGGCCACCGCGGCCCACGCTCGCGCGTGACGTCGCACGGGCCCGGAGTCCCCGAGCTCATGTCTTTCGTTGCGTTGCTTTGCCTCGTCTCGCGTCGCTCGGACTCGATTCAGCTCCTCAGGCTGACCGTGCACTCGGCGTCGAAGTCGTCGTCCGCGGAGGCGCGTTCGAGCAGCTCCGACAGGCCATGAAGACCGGTCGGCGTCTTCGGCGGGCGCAACGCCTCACGCATCTCGGTCTCGGCGAGGTCGTCGGCGGCGCGGAAGGCCGAGAGTCGCTCGGGTGCGTACGTCTCGGGCTCGTACGACTCGGGGCCGAACGAGGGGGGCTCGCCTTCGTCCTCGTAGGCGCACCGCGCAGGATCTTCTCCCGTGCTCGCGTAGGCGTCGACCTCGGACACGGGGCCCGTTCGCTCGATTCGTTCGAGGAGAGGAGCCAGCGACAGCCTGCCGGTCGGCGTGTACGCGAAGGCCTCGTCGTGCTCGGAGTCGTTGGCCGGCTCGGCATCGAACGGCGCACGCGTGCGCGCGCGAATCGCGGGGGCCGAAGGTGGGCGCGGCGGCGGGTACTCGCTGTCGTAGGTGTCCCGCGCGGCGGGCGCGTCGAGATCGTCTTCACCGAGCTCGGTGAAATCGTCGTCGAAGACTTCGATGTCCGAATCTTCGTCTTCGTCTTCGTCCACGAACGCAGCGGCGCGCTCGGGAAAGGCTCGTTCGAGGGCGCGCGCCAAGAACGGGCGAGCGTCTCCCACGCCGTGAGCGAAGGCGATGCGCCGTAGCTCCCACGAAAGCACTCGCACGTTCGGGAAGCGGTCTTCGGCGTGCACGGCGGTCGCGGTGAGCACGAGCTCGGCGAGCTCGGCCGGGATGCGCGCGTGGAAGGTCGGGCAGTGGACCTCGCCTTCGCGCACCATGCGAAGCGCTTCGCCGTGGGGAATTCCGGCGGGAAATCGAGGCCCCACGAGCATGGTGCGGAGGAGCATGCCGAGCGCGAACACGTCGGTCCGAGGGCTCGAGGGCTCCCCCCGGACGAGCTCGGGCGCGAGCATGTCGAGACGCGAGGCGACCGTGCGCATGCTCCTCACGCCGGACTGACCGCTGGCGACGCGGCCGATCTCGAAGTCGGTCACCTTCACCGCGCCGGAGAAGCCGAGCATCACTTGGCGAGCGGAGAGATCTCCGTGGAGCACGCGGGCGCGACGACCTTCGAGGTCGCGTGCGGCGAAGGCTCCGGTGAGCGCCTCGGCCACTTCGCAGCCGACGAAGAGCGCCACGTCGAACGTGAGACGCGCGCCCGTCTCGGCGAGCCGCTCCATGAACGCCGCGAGCGAAACGCCGGGCACGTCTTCGGTGAGCAAGAACACGCGCCCCGAGTCGAGGCCGCACTCGAACACGTCCGCCACGTTCGGGTGCTTCACCAGCGCGGCTCGCGAGGCAGCCTGCGCGAGGCCCTTCACGAAGCCCTCGGGGTCGTCGCTCGGTACCGCATCGAAGGACTTCACGAGCACCGGCTTGTGCATGCCGAGCGCGGACTCCACGTGCCCACGATGGGCCACGGTGCGCGATCCACGACCCACGAGCTCGCCGAGCCTCACCCGCCGCGAGGCGAGAGGAAGCGAGGGGGTCGGGAGACGCGCAACGGGCATGGACGGCGGTTTTGCAAACCTCGGGCCGTCGCCAAGCCGCCGAATTTCTCGCCATTTCAAGGGGACCAGCGCCCCACGAGAGCCTCCGAGGATCCACGGTCGGGATCCAGCGGTGATGTACGATGACGTGGGTCGTTCCGCAGCGAATACGGGCCGTTGTGCTAGCTACGAACGGGCATGAAGCCAGGGCTCCGTCCGACCGTGCACCTCTTCGTCTGCGAGAACTCGCGCCCGGACACCGGCCTCGGTCCCGGATGCGGGCGCGCGGGAGAGCAGGTCACAGCGCAGCTCAAGAACGAGGTGGCTCGACACGGTCTGGTGCGTGACGTTTGGGTCACGAGGACCTATTGCCTGGGGCTCTGCCCCAAATCCGGAACCAGCGTCGCGGTTTACCCCGAAGGCGCTCTCTTCACCGAGGTGCAACCCGAAGACGCGGGTGCCCTCTTCGCACGGGCCGTTCGTGGCCCGGCGGAAGGACGACGATCATGAGCCTCACCGATGCCCTCCTCGAGCTCGAAAAACTGGAAGCGCTTCAGTCCCAGAAGGTGATCGACCTCGCACGTCGCTTGAAGCCCGGCCTCACCCTGGACGACGTGAAAAACCCGCACGACTTCCCCGAGCTCGACGATCCCGATTGGCACTACCAAGACGGCATCCTCACCGGTGTACAGTCGGCGATAGCGACGCTGCGCGCGCTCCACCAGGGCGCCCCCGAGAAAGGCGAAGGAACGTGAGCTCGAAAAAGCCCCCGAAGGACGACAAGAATCGGCCTTTTTCCACCGCCCTCCTGGGCATGAAGAAGAAGCTCGAAGACGAAGCGGCCGCGAGGGCTCAAAAGGGGCAAAAGCCGGTCAAAGTGGCCGAGCCCGCCGAAGCACGCGCGCGCTCGAAGGCCGCGGCCAAGGCCGATCCGCACGAAGACGCCGAGAGCTTCCACCGCATGATGAGCGGCGTGAAACCGCTCGACGAAGCGAAGGCACAACGTCTGCCCAAAGCGCTCGACGTGAAGCTCGAGCGCACGCGCGTGACCCAGGCCGACTTGGCCGAGCGCGCCAAAACCGAGGCCGAGCAGGTCCACGAGCACCTGCGCCAGCTGGTCGACGGAGCCTCGCGGTTCGAGGTGATCGACGACGGCAAACGCGTCGAAGGCCGTCGTGTCGACCTCGCGCCGCAGGTGCTCCGCTCGCTCCGGCGCGGAGCCGTCCCGGTCGACGCGCGCCTCGACCTCCACGGCAAGAGCGAAGGCGAAGCGCGCGAGGAGCTCACCACGTTCCTGCGCGAAAAACGCGCGCGCGGCGAGCGCTGCGTACTGGTCATCCACGGCAAAGGCGAGCACTCGCCCAAGGGCGTGGGCGTCTTGCGCGGAGAGATCGCCGCATGGCTCTCGCAGGGGCGAGCGAGCGAGTACGTGGGAGCGTTCGTCACGGCGCTGGCCGACGACGGCGGCGAAGGTGCGGTCTACGTGCTTCTGCGTCGCGAGGTCTAGCAGCCCGTTGATTTTGTATCGAGAGGGGATCGACCCGGGGATCGAGGCTGGATAGTGTGGACGGATGGGAATGCGGCGGCGAGGAGGCAGGCAGGAGCCGATGTGGCTGGGGGCGGCGGAGCTTCCGAAGTCACCCGGGCACAAGTTCTATGAGTCGCTGAATGAGCTTCTGAGGTCGTCGGGGTTCGACAGCGAGGTGGAGCGGTTGTGCGAGCCGTACTTCGACGCGAATCTTGGGAGGCCATCGATCGCGCCTGGGGTGTACTTTCGGATGCTTTTGGTCGGGTATTTTGAGGGGATCGAGTCGGAGCGAGGACTCGAATGGCGATGCTCGGATTCCCTGTCGCTGCGAAGCTTCATTGGAGTGCTGGTCAACGAGCGCGTTCCCGACCATTCGACGCTTTCCAGGATGCGCGCGAGGCTTCCCGAGACCGTCTACGAGGCGTTCTTCAAGCACGTGCTGGCGACGGTCGAGCAGGCGGGTCTGCTCCGCGGTCGAGTCGTGGGCGTCGACTCGACGTATCTGCGGGCGGATGCCTCGATGAAGACAATCGTGAGGCGGGATACAGGCGAGGACTACGGGACGTACGTCAAGGGCCTCTGCGAGAAGGCAGGGCTCGAAGCACCGACCGCCGAGGACGCACAACGCCTCGATCGAGGTCGGACGGGGAAACGGACGAGCAACGAGGACTGGCAGTCGTCGACGGACGCCGAAGCCGAAATCACGCGATTGAAGGACGGACGAACGCGTCTCGCCTACAAGGCGGAACACGTGGTCGATCTGGAGACCGGTGTCGTGGTCGCGGCGGATATTCTCCCCGCGACCGCGCCCGACTCGCGCACTCTCGAACCGAGTCTTTCGGCCGCGCGAAGCAATATCGAGGAAGCTCAAGCCCGCGACGACGACGACGATGACGAACCGGGACCGAAAGCCGGCAATGCGACAGACATCGAGTCCGCGCGCATCATCGAGGTGGTTGGGGACAAGGGATACCACACGGTGGAGGGGTTGCTCCGCCTCAAGGATGCGGGCTTCCGTACGTACATTCCTTCGCCCAAAACCCCCGGCAAGAAGCGGCACTTCCACAATAAAGAAGGAGGGATGCTTACTCGCGAAGCTTTTCACTCCAATCGCGCCCGGTGCGGCCGAGCGAAGGGGAAAAGGCTCCTTCGAAAACGGGGTGAGCTCGTCGAAAGGAGCTTTGCTCACACCTGCGAAAGCGGTGGACATCGCCGCACGAGACTCCGCGGACGAAGCAACGTCCGAAAGCGCTACCTTGTGCAAGTCGCAGGGCTCAACCTTGGGATCGTGATGCGAGCTCGCCTCGGGTGCGGAACTCCGCGAGAAATGGCCGGGCGAGCCGCCCGCGCCCTCATTTCCTTCGTCTACGCAGTCCTCGGCGCGCTGCATATCGTAGGCAAGAACTTTGCGCTCACACTTGGCATGATTTTCCGAGCGTCCTTGGCCAGCCTGAGGATTGACCTTCTCTACTTCGACGCTCAACCAGCGGCTTCCTCAACGGGCTGCTAGGGCGCGGTCGGCTGGAAATCGCAGGGGATTTCTCGAGCTTTCGCCGAACGCATCGATCGGGTCGACGCGTGCTCGGTCGAAGGGCGAGAAATGCCCGCGGAAGGAGTGCTAGACCCCTTCGGCATGGTCGATCCGGTCGCGAAGATTTGGCTTGATGGCTCGCTCGTCGATTGGAGCGAAGCCAACGTGCACGTGCTCACCCACTCGTTGCACTACGGGCTCGGCGCCTTCGAGGGCATCCGGGCCTACCACCGCGCCTCGGGCGAGACCGCCGTGTTCCGCCTGCGTGAGCACGTCGAGCGCCTCTTCGACAGCTGCAAGATGATCCTGTGCACGCCGCCCTTCACCCCCGAAGAGCTCGAGCGTGCCTGCCTCGAGACCTTGCGCGCCAACGGCATGGCCGACGGCTACCTGCGTCCGCTCGTCTTCGTGGGGGACGGCGCCATGGGCATCTACGCCCCGAACAACCCGATTCGTGTGGCGGTCATCGCTTGGAAGTGGGGCTCGTACCTGGGAGAAGAAGCGCTGGCGAAGGGCATCCGCTGCAAGGTGAGCTCGTTCGCGCGGCACCACGTGAACGTTTCGCTCGCCAAGGCCAAGATGGTGGGACAATACACCAATAGCGTGCTGGCCAAGCGCGAGGCGAAGTTCGGCGGCTACGACGAAGCCATCCTGCTCGACACGAACGGCAACGTGTCCGAAGGCTCGGGAGAGAACCTCTTCATCGTGAAGCGTGGGGTCGTCTACACGCCCGACTTGTCCTGCTCGATTCTCGAGGGGATCACCCGCGCCACGGTCATCGACCTGCTGCGCGAGGACGGCATCCAAGTGGTGGAGACGCGCCTCACCCGCGACCAGCTCTGGCTCGCGGACGAGGTCTTCCTGACCGGGACCGCCGCCGAAATCACGCCCGTCCGCGAGATCGACGATCGCGCGATCGGCAAGGGCGTGCGTGGCCCTGTCACCGAGAAACTCCAGGCGCGCTTCTTCGACATCGTGCGCGGCACGAGCAGCGCTCACCCCGAGTGGCGAACCACCGTATGAGCGGGAGGCAGGTGGTCACGAGCACGCGGGCGACGCTCGCCTGCGCAGCACTCGCCTGTGTGGTGTCGCTCGGAGCCCTGCCTGCGTGCGGGAACGGCGAGCCGGTTCACGCCCCGTCGAGCTCGAGCTCGGCGACGCCCGCACGTGAGCCCGCGCCTCCGTTCGTCGCGGAAGAAGGCGCCTTCGGAGCGTTCCACTCGAAGCGGCATTTCGTCACCGTGCGCTTGCCCGAAGGGCACACGTGGCAGATCGACGACCGCACGAGGCCCGAGCTCTTCGCTCGACACTCGTCCACCAAGTCCGAGCTGCGGCTCTTCATGGAGAGCGGCAACGAGCTGGTCGGGCGGGCCCAGTGCGAGGCTTCCGCCCGCAAAAAAGGCCTGGTTCCCGAGGGCGACGTGAAGACCCTCTCCGACCGCGTCACGGTGGGTCCGGACGCCTTCGACACGCGCATCTGGGTCGCGCTCGAGGTGGGACGAACGGGCCGGTTGCGCGGTCACGTCTTCGCGTTCGGCGGGAACATCCGCACCTGCTTCTTCTTCCACGCCTCCACCGAGGTCGCGAGCGTCGCCGACGAAGAGGTGCTCTCGCAGCGCCTCGCCCTCCTCGAGACACGCGTGCTCGATCGTGTCGACGTCGATCCGCCGCGCATCCGAGCGGACGCCGAGGTGCCTCGTGCCCCCGGTGACACGCCCGCGAAGAAGCCCGGTCCCTGATCGTTCGCACCTCCCCGACGAGCTCGAACCCCTGGAATTTCCGCATCGACGGATGCTTCCGTTTTGGGCGCGTTCGCCTATGCTCACGGCCGAGAGACGATGCAGAACGCGCCGCTCGAGACCGACGTCGCCATCGAGACGCCGGAGCACATCGTGTTTCGCTACCGAGTAGCGGGACCTGCTCGTCGTGCCCTCGCGTACCTGATCGACATGGCGCTCTGCTACACGTCGCTCGCGGTGTTGGCCGTGATCGTGGTGCTGGCCGCGGGCGCGGGTGGCACCTTCGGCGCCGACGCCGAGAGCTTCGCGAAGGCGGGCATCGGCGTGCTGCTCGTCGCGCTCTTCGCGGTGCAGTGGGTCTACTTCGTGGTGGTCGAGACCTTCTGGGGTCGCTCGCCCGGGAAGGCGGCGTTGGGCATTCGCGTGGTCACCACCGAAGGACGCCCGATCGGCTTCGGACACGCTGCGCTCCGCAACTTGCTTCGCGCAGCGGATGCCCTCCCGACCGCGTATTTGTTGGGCGTCGCCTTCATGGCCGCGTCGAAGAAGTTCCAACGCATCGGCGATTTGGTCGCGGGCACGATGGTCGTGTCCACCGAAGAGCGTACGTTCGCCGAGCCGATTCGCCTGTGGCCCCCCGCCACCCGCGAAGAGCTCGCTCACCTTCCCGACCGTATCGGTCTCGATCCGGACGAGCGCATGGCGCTCGAGATGTTCCTCCGACGCCGCGGCCGGCTGGGACACGCGCGCGAAGAAGAGCTCGCGCGCATGGTCGCTCCGGCGTTCGCGAAGCGCTTCGACTTCCACCACCCCGATCCGGTACGCTTGCTCGCACTGCTCTACGATCGCGCGATGAACGCGGGCCGTGAAGAAGCCCCAGCCTCTTCGCGCGCACCCGAACATCTGGCGGCGAACCGAACCGGAGGCGCGCGATGGCCCTAGCCTCTGCCCCCACCGAACGCGCCTTCGCGGAGCGTCGCGAGCGAGACTGGAACGAGCTCGACTCGCTCGTGCGGCTCGCCACCGCCCGCGGGACGAGCAAGCTTCGACCGGACGAGATACGGAAGCTCCCGCCGCTCTACCGCGACGTGTGCGGAGATCTCTCCCGCGCGCAGGCCGCCCGCTACAGCGCGCCGCTGGTCGACTACCTGCAAGACCTCACCGCGCAAGCGCACACGGTGCTCTACGGAGCGCACGCAGCGCGCTCCGAAGGCGATGCGAACCGGACGCGTAAGCCGAGCTTCCTCGTCGCTTTCCCGCTGGCGGTGCGCCGCCACTGGAAGGCCATGGCCCTGGCAACGGCGCTCTTCTTCGTGCCGTTTTTCATCGGACTTTTCGCGTCGTTGAAGGATCCGAGCCTCGCCTTTCGCGTGGTGCCCGAGGCCATGCTGCGCCCGCTCACCGAGGCCTATCAACGCGGCTTCGCGGACGGTCGAGGCACCGGCGACGACACCTTGATGGCCGGCTTCTACGTGAACAACAACGTGGGCATCGCCCTGCGCTGTTTCGCCATGGGCATCTTCGGCGGCCTCGGTTCGGCCTTCTACCTCGTGCAAAACGGCCTCTACACCGGAGCCGTGGTCGGGTACGTGGGCTCGCAGGGAGCCGGACTCAACATCCTCACGTTCATCGTGGGACACAGCACCTTCGAGCTCGGGGCCATCGTGATCGCCGGCGGAGCAGGAATGGCCATGGGCTGGTCGGTGATCGCGCCCGGTCCTCGCACGCGCCTCGCGTCTCTCCAGCACGTCGCGAAAGACGTGGTGGTCATCGTGGCCGGAGCCTCGGTGATGCTGTTCGTGGCGGCCCTGGTCGAAGGCTTTTGGTCGTCGTCGTCGGTGCCCATCCCCGTGAAGCTGGTGGTCGGTACGGTGAACTTCGTGCTCGTCGTCGCGTACCTCGTCTTCGCAGGCCGTGGTGACGCATCGACCTTCGCGCAGAACCGAAGCCGAGAGGGCCGCTCGTGAACCTCCTCGAGAGCCGCATCGTCCTTCGGGACCGCAAGCCGCTCGACGTGCTCGACCTCGCCCTGAGGTTTTTGGTGGAGCACCGCGTGGCGTTCCTGAAGGTGGGCGCGGTCACCCTGATCCCGGGGGTCGCGACGACCTACCTCATCGGCGACGAGCTCGGTTGGGCCTGGGGCTGGCTCTTCGCGATTTACCTGGGCCTGCTCGCGCAAGCGCCCTTCACCGAGCTCGCCTCGCGGCTCGTGTTCGAGCGCGACGTGCGCGTGCGCTCGGTGCTGAGGGCCACGCTGCCTCGCATCGGCTTCGTGGCCATGGTGCGGGTGGTGCAGCTCGTCTCGGTAGCGGTCGCGACGCTCTTCTTCTTCGTGCCCGGGCTCTTGCTGTCCGGCCTCTTCTTCTTCCTCGGAGAGGTGCTGCTGCTCGAACGCGCCGGCATGGGCACCGCGCTCTCGCGTCTGCAACGGCTGGTCACGGGAGCCTCCGGCGAGGCGATGCTCGGCTTCTTGCTGTTGTCGATGCTCCACGTGGGAGCCACCGTGCTCGGCGACGTGGGCGGTCGGACCATCCTCACCGAGCTGCTCTCGTGGAAGGCGCCTGCCCCCGCCTGGGACGACGGCGGCAGCCTGCTCGCCGCCCTCGGATTTTGGCTCTTTTTGCCCTACGCGGCGGTCGCACGCTTCTTTCTCTACTTGAACGTGCGCACCCGCGCGGAGGGCTGGGACGTGCAGACGCGCTTCACGTCGATCGCCCGCGCGGCCGAGGCGGAAGAGACCGACGGGGCCTCGCCTTCGGGCTTCGCGCGCAAGGCCGAGCGTCGCACGAGCGCGCCCACGGGGAGAGCGGCATGACCCGCCGGGGCACGCAGAGGCTCGCGATCGGGGCCGTGCTCGTCGCGCAGGTGGTGTCGTTCGTCACATGGCCGAGCGTCGCGCTCGCGACCATCGCCGAGCCGGCAAAAGCCGAGTCCGCCGCGGAAGAAGCCCTTCGTGCGGAGGACATGACCTTCTGCAAAAGCCCGCGCCTTCCGCTCTCGCAACGCGCCAAAGAGCTGTGCGCTTCGGCGAGCGACCTGCCGAACTGCGAAGGATTCAAGGCGGCCTGCGACGCAGCCGTCGCGCCAAAAAAGATCGAGCCGCGCTCCGATTGGATCGAGAGCCTCGGGAAGACGCTCGGCACCGTCGCGAAGGTGCTCGTGTACGCGGTCGTGGCCGGCGTGCTTTTGGCCATCGCGATCCCGATCGTGAACGCCATACGTAAGCGCCGTCGCGACGCGCTCCTGAACGAGGTCGTGGAGCCCGCCGCGATCGCGAACGCGACCCACGTGCCCGCCCCCGAGCCGGAGCGAGTGGACGACGCCGAGGCCGCGCTTCGTCGCGCGGACGAGCTGGCCGAGCGCGGCGAGCTGACACGCGCCACGAGCTTGTATCTTGCAGCTTCTTTGGCGGCGCTCGACCGACGCGGCGCGATTCGTCTGCAGAAGAGCCGGACCAACGGCGAGTACGTGCGCGCCCTCACCGACCCCGATCGAAGGCCCATGCTGCGCGGCATCGTGGCGGAAGTGGACCGCGTCGAGTTCGGCAAAGAGCCTCCCACTCCCGATCGCGTGGGAAAGGTCGCTCGCTTCGCGCGGGCGCTGGTACGCGCGCTCCCTCTCGGCGTGCTGCTCGTCTGCGCGCTCGCCCTGACGGGATGCAGCGGCAAGATGCCGAGTGGCCTGCGCGTCCACGACGACCCCGCTGGCGACGAGCTCTTCACTCAGGTGCTCGAGCGTCAGGGCTTCAAGATCTCGCGTGTGCCTTCGTCGCTCGCCTCGCTCCGCGACGTCCCCGAAGGGAAGACCGGCCCTATCTTGGTGGTCGACCTCGAGCGCACTCCCCTCGAGCCGGACGCCGAAAGACGCCTACTCGGCTGGGCAGCCAGCGGTGGTGTCCTCGTGCTCTTCGGCACCGAGGCCCAGGAGCTCACGAAGACCCTCGAGCTGAAGCGCGCAGCGTCCACGTCGAGCAAGCTGGAAGGGTCGCTCACGCCCCTCGAACCGGTCTTGCTCGACTCGGACGACGAAGACGACGACGACTTCGACGCGCACCTCGAGGCCGCACGCAAGAAGGCCATCGTGCACTTCCCTGGGACGCTCCTTCATCCATCGGCGATCGAGATGCCGGGGGCGACCACGCTGATCGCCGTCGCCGATGCCGACCAGCACGCCTTCGCCCTCGCCAAGACGCACGGCAAGGGAGCCATCGTGGTCGCGGCGGACGGCGAGGTCCTACAGAACGCGGTGCTGGCCCGGAAGGGCAACCCGGCCTTGGTCGCCGCGCTCTTCACCGAGATCTCCGCGGACCCGCCCGTCCAGGCACGCGACGGAAGCCTGCATCGTACACGCGTCGACCGCGACGTCTTCGTGACCCGTCCCGAAGACGGGATCTCGCCTCCCTCGAACCCGTTCTCCGCGCTTGCTCGCGCCGGTCTCGAGAAGGGCCTGTGGCACGCGCTCGCCGCTTCGATCCTGCTCTTTCTGGGGTACGGAATGCGCCTCGCTCGCCCCAAGCCGGAGGTTCCGCCCGCGCGTCGAGCGTTCGCCGAGCACGTGGAAGCGACTGGTGCGTTCTACGCCCGCACGCCGCAGCCCGCGCACGCCTTGGCCGCGTTCGCCAAGTTCGCCGAAGAGCGGCTGCGCGCCACGCTGCCTCGAGGCGCCCACGAGGTGGTGCCGTTCCTGGCCGCTCGCTCGGGACGCTCCGTCGAAGAGTGCGAGCGGATCTGGACGCGCGCCACCTCGGCACGCCCGGAAGACGAGACGAAGGGCGACGAGCTCGCCACGCTGCGCGAGCTGCGCGCCGTGGTGACCGCGGCGCTGCGACGCGACACGACCACGCCTGCGCGCGTGAGCCCCAAGATCCAAAGGACCCCTACGTGACCGACCCGTCCACCGAGAATCCGGCATCGTCGCAGTTCGTCGAGACCTTCGAGCGCATTCGCTCGCGTATGGCCGAAGTGGTGGTCGGACAAGAGGAGCTCGTGTTCGGCCTCTTGGTCGCGCTCTTCGCCGGCGGTCACGTGCTCGTGGAGGGTGTGCCCGGACTCGGAAAAACCCTGGTCGCGCGATCGCTCGCCGCGGCCTCCGGCGCGGCCTTCAAGCGCATCCAATTCACGCCGGACCTCATGCCGAGCGACATCACCGGCTCGTCCATCTACGATCGCCAAGGCGGTGGCTTCACGTTCGTGCCCGGGCCCATCTTCACGAACCTCTTGCTCGCCGACGAAGTGAACCGCGCGCCGGCCAAAACGCAGTCCGCGCTCCTCGAGGCCATGCAGGAGCACCAAGTCACGGTGGACGGAACCACGCGCGCCTTGCCGCCGCCCTTCCTGGTCATCGCCACGCAGAACCCGGTCGAGTCGCAAGGCACCTACCCGCTCCCCGAAGCTCAGCTCGACCGCTTCTTGCTCAAGCTGAACGTGGAGAATCCTCCGCGCGACGTGGAAGAGCGCATCGTGAAGCACCACGCCCAGGGCTTCGATCCGAAAGACCTCGGAAGCGTGCAGCCTGCAACCAACCCGGCCGAAATCGTGGCCATGCAGCAGCTCTGCGAGAAGGTTCGCGTCGACGACGCCATCGTCTCGTACATGGTCGACCTCGTGAGGCGCACCCGCGACGACCGTGCCATCGAGCTCGGCGCGTCGCCCCGCGCGTCCATCGCGATGCTCAAGGCCGCGCGCGTGGTCGCGGCGAGCGAGGGGCGCACCTTCGTCACCCCCGACGACGTGAAGCCGCTCGTGAAGCCGATTCTCCGCCACCGCGTGATGCTCCACCCGGACGCCGAGCTCCAAGGACTCTCCACCGACGACCGCATCGACGAGATCTTGCGCGCCGCTCCCGTGCCGCGAGGCTGAGCCCCGGAATGCGGATCGTCCCGGAAAAGCGCCTGGTCGCACTCGGATTCGTAGCCGCGACCGTCGCGACGGTGGCCGGCTACGTGCCGTCGCTGTCGCCCGTGATGTGGGCGCTCGACGCGATCGTGGTGCTGGCCGCGGCGATCGACGTACTGCTCGCTCGCGGCACGCGGATCCGCGCCGAGCGCGAGGTGGCCGAGATCCTCTCGGTGGGACGCCCGAACCTGGTGACGCTCACGCTCCGAAACGTGGGCAGCCGTGCGATCACCGCGACCGTGATGGACGACCCGATCGAGAGCGCGACCGTGAGCGGCCTGCCGGCTCACGTGAAAATTCCGGCCGGCTCAACCGTGCTCGTGAAGTACGAGATCACCCCGACGCGCCGCGGCCCGCGCGACTTCCGCGCCGTGACCGTGCGTTACCCCTCGCTGCTCGGGCTCGTGTCGCGACAGGAGAGCACCGAGCTCGAGCAGCGCTGCGACGTGTACCCGGACGTGCACGCCGCGCGCGAGCTCGAGATGCTACGCCGCAAAGGTCGCGGAGACGTGCGCCTCGGTTCGATGCGCGTGCGCGGCGGCGACACCGAGTTCGAGCGCTTGCGGCCCTATCAGCGCGGCGACGAGCCTCGTCACGTGGATTGGCGCGCGTCGGCCCGCCGCGACGATCTCACGGTCCGCCAGTTCCAAGCCGAGTCGGACCAGAACGTGGTCTTCGCGATCGACGTGGGTCGCGGCATGCGTGGCGAGAGCCAGGGCATCACCAGCGTGGATCGCGCGCTGAACGCCGCGCTGCTCACCGCGGACGTGGCCCTACGCGGCGGCGACAAGGCCGGCCTCATGACCTTCGACGACCTCCCGCGCACGTTCGTGAAGCCCTCGGGCGGTCGCTCGGGCGGTCGCAAGCTCACGCGCGCCGTCTACGACCTGGAAGCCGGGCTCACCGCGACCGACTACCTGACCGCCATGACCTTCCTGCGCGCCAAAATGCGCGCACGCTCCCTGCTCGTGGTGTTCACGAACCTGCTCGAGCCCCGCTCCGCGAAAGAGCTCGCGTCCTCGCTTCGAGGGCTCTTGCCCCATCACTTGCCGCTCTGCGTGCTCATGCGCGACGAGCGCATCGATCAGCTCGCGCTCGATCCGGTGCGCGGCGAAAAGGACCTCTTCGTGCGCGCCGCGGCCGCCGAAGCGTTGAGCTTCCGCGAGGGAATCCTCAGGGATCTCCGGCACTCCGGCGTGCTCGTGCTGGACGCTCGCCCCGAAGACGTGACCCCCGAGCTCGTGAAGCGCTACCTCGAGGTCAAGGCGCGCCGCCTGCTCTGATAGCATCCATCGACGAGACGCGTTGACGGCCGCGCGACTCCCCTTCACCCTGTCCGGATGCGCGTTCTCGGGCTTCGTTTCGCGGTCGGTCGTTCGGTCCTCGGTGGAGCCTTCGGCTTCGCGCTCGTGCTCGCGTCGGCGCGCGAGGCCTCGGCGGCGACACTGCAAGTGGGCCCCGGCAAGCCCTACGCGGAGCTTGCCGAGCTGCAGAAGACGGCCAAGCCCGGTGACGTTATCGAAGTGTACGGCGACCACACGTACAAGACGGTCTTCTTCGAGGCCAAAGGCACCAAGGCTGCACCCATCGTGATTCGCGGCATTCGCGTGAACGGCAAGCGCCCCGTGGTCGCGGGCGGCGAGAACACGGTCCTCCTCATGGGAGACAACACGGTCTTCGAGGGCTTCGAGGTCACCGGAGGCTCCGAATCGTGCATCGCGCACAAGGCCGACAACGTGACGCTTCGCGACCTCGTGGTCCACGACTGTCCCAAGCACGGCGTCCTCGGGACGGACTCGGACTCCGGCTCGCTGCTCATGGAGTACGTCGAGGTCTACGCCACCGGCAGCGGACAGCAGAAACACCAGGTCTACATCGCCACCGACGAGGCCGTGCACCCCGGCTCGGTGTTCCGCATGCAGCACTGCTACGTGCACGACGGGAACGGCGGCGACTCGGTCAAATCGCGTGCAGAGCGCAACGAGATATACGCCAATTGGCTGGAGGGCGCCGACTTCTTCGAGCTCGAGCTGCTCGGCCCGGACGACGACAGCAACGACACGGTGACCGCGCCACGCGAAGACGGCGACGTCGTGGGAAACGTCTTCTTCCAGTACAAAGGCGCGGACTACGTGGTGCGCATCGGCGGCGACGGCACCGGCCGCACGGGCGGACGTTACCGCTTCTTGAACAACACCTTCGTCCACGGCGCCGGCGCAGGAAACAAAGGATCCATCCGGTTTTCGTACGCGCTCGATTCGGTGGAGCTCTATGGCAACGTCTTCTTCAGCCCCACGAAGCCCATCGAGTACCTCTTCCGCGAGACCGAGCTCACCTGGGTGACGAGCCGGCAAATCGTGGGCTCGAACAACTGGATCTCGCAGGGCGCGATGAACGTGCCAACCACGCTGAAAGACTCGGTCTTCGGCACCGATCCGGGCTTCGTGGACCTCGCGAAGCGCGACGTTCGCCTCACCGCGGGGAGTCCGCTCATCGACAAAGGAACGGCCTCCACCGCGCGCACGGACGCCTTCGCGTTCCCTCGCCCGCTCGCGAAGGCCTCCTTCACGCCTCCTCTGCGGGTCTTGGCCAGCGTGGGCAAAGCTTCGGCGCGAGCCGAGGTGGGCGTAGTCGACATCGGTGCGTTCGAATTCGGCAGTCCCACCGAAGAACCCGGTAAGCCCGGAACCGAGCCGCCTCCCGTCCCCGGCACGCCCGGCCTACCGGCGCCCGGCAATGGCAATGCGACGACCAACGACCCGAGCGCATCTCCGGGAGGGGACGAGGCCTCGAGCGAGGGATGCTCGTGCTCGGAAGCCCCGGGCTCCGGCACGGGGACCGGATTGACCGCATTCGGCGCACTGGCAGGCGTTTGCGCCCTGTGGGTCACCCGCCGCAGGCGCTGACGGACGACTCGAGGCCGAGGATCGCACATCGGGGTGATGGAGCGGGTGGCCGCGACGGCTCGTCGACGTGAGCGGATGGCGTAGAGGGACGCGTCCGCTCGGTTCAGGCCCGCTCGCATCCCATGGTGACGAGCGCACGGTCGATCGCCGCCTCCGCGAGGGAGAGCTCTTCTTTCGGAGCAGCCACACGAATCGCGTGCCCGTACACCGTGTCGTAGGTGACCTTCCATGCCCCCTCCGCCGCGAGAAAGTGCACCTGGCGCGTCTCACCGCTCTCGTCACCGTAAGCACCTCTCGCGACGACCGGACCGAGAGCGTCCCGGAGCCGCTCGAGCCGATGCACGTACGTGGTCGCCGGCGCATCGGCCAGACGGACGGTGAGGAGCACCCGCTCGCGATAGGCATCGAACCATCGAGCTTCGGAGGTGGACAGCCAAGTCTGGATCCAATCGACGGCCGACTCGAACAAGAGCGGCTCGCGCCCCGACCGCGCATTCCACACGGCGACGAGCCAGCCATTCGGTGAGCCCCGTCCGGTGAGCCAATAGGCCACGTCGCCGTTGTCGGTATCGGCCCACGGCAACGCCCCGTCGGCTTCGGGATGGAGCGCGAACGGAACCGCCTTCGGATGCATCCGCGCCAGCATTCGATCGGCCTCGAGAGCCCCGCGCGACTGGGCCATCATCGTGCACGGCGCGAAGAACGGGGACCACAGGTGAACGTGGTCCCCGAAGGTGCCGTAGCCGTAGAAGCGGACGAGCGCGCGCCAGTCGTCCGGCAAGGAGGTCCCGAGGTCGGCGAAGACGACCTCCCAATCACCGTCCGCGGCGACGGGCACCTTCGGTGGCGGGGCGAGCTCGCCCAGACGACGGAGGGACGCTTCGTGATTCATCCTCCGAGGAGAGCAAAGTTACGGCCTCGGCGCACGCGTCGCGCGCGCTTTATGCGAAGGGGCGCCGGACGTCGCCCGTGACGGTCCCCCCCTCCGACGGGCACTCCCGACCGTCGCGACCGACGGTCCGCCTTCACGCCAGGGTGATGGACTTCCAGCACACCACGGCACCGTCTTCCTGCTGCGCGAACGACATCATCGCTTCGCCGGTGGAGAGGCTCCCGAAGACGTTGTCCTTGGCGTTCGTGGTGTCCTTGTCGCCGCGCGACGAGTACGAGCCGTGCTTCGTGTAGACCGCGGTGGTGAGTGTCTCGTCGAAGGCGAGCTGCGAGGTGACGCTCGTGTGACCGTTCGCGGTGACGATGAAGTGCACGTGGGTGGTGCGGCTCGCGTACCAGCCCGGGAAGATTCCGTCGATGGTGACGCGACCATTGGCGTCGCTCGTTTGGAAGCCGCGCAGCCAATTGGAAGCGACGGCTTCGGCGTCGTTGCCCGTGCAAAACCCGACGTTGAGGTCGGAGAGCGAGCCGCTGTACCCATTGCCGTTGTCGATGGCCTCGGCCGCCTTCGAGTAGGTGCCGGCGGGAGATGCGTACCAAATTTCGACGATGGCCCCGGCAATCGGATTGCAGGAGGAATCCACGACCAAGAGCTCGAACCGCGTGGGAAGTCCGACTAGGCCGTCGGACACGTCTTTGCGGTTGTACGTATTGGAGTGGCAAGGGCCTTTGGTGGCATCCTTATACGCCGTGCAGGTCGAGCCGATCCCGCTCGCGAACGGGTTGCCGTAGTCCTTGCCGGTCAAGAACGCACCCGAGCCCACGGCGAGCGCGCTCGCGTTCACGCTGCTGTCCCCCTGTAGGGCGGCGTCGCTGGTCGTCGTGCTGCCATCGGTGCCGGTGGTTCCTCCGTCGGTGCCGGCGGTGCCTCCGTCTTCGTCGGACGAAGTGCCGCCCGTAGACGTCGTGCAATGCAGGAGCGCGAGCGCCCCGAAGCTACCGAGACCTTGAAGGAACAGGCGACGTGAAGGTTGTTTCATCCGTGAAGATCTCCTCTTTCGCCTGAGTACGTGGGCAGGCGTACGGAAACCGATCACGGCGGTGCGAAAAAAAACCGAAGGCCTCTCGTGGTGTATTTCGGGCGGCCTCGGTCACGACCGACGAGTCCCTACGGCACCGTCGTGCGCACCAGATAGAAGAAGTCACGCTCGGAGCTCTTGTCCACGTACGAGCGTGGCGGATGCTGCCCCTTCGTCCCGATGGAGCGAACGATGGCGACCGGAGCGTCCGGAGTGGCCTTCTCGAAGAGGAAAAAGCGGGTGTACGACCAATTGATGTCGAGCTCGGCCAAGCTGAACGCACCCGCGGCCAAGAGGCCGTCTGCCAACGCCTTGGCCGAGGTACCATCCCCGATACCGAAGAAGCCGAAGCGCCCCGTCGAGTCCACCCCGAGCGCCGTGCGCGGGATTTCCACCCCGCCGTCCACCGCCGCCCCCCAATTCCGGGTCATGGTCTCCCGCACGAGCGCGGGGTGCAGAGCGCCTCGGTGGGCGAGGCACGCCGGAGTTTGACGCCACGCCGAAAGCGTCGACTCTTTCGGCGCAATCTCCTCCCAAGGTGCAATGGTGAGGCCGCCCGAAGCCGTGAGCCCGACCGTGCACGCGCCCGGCTTCGCGGGAGCGATCGTGTCGGCGCCGACACGCATACCGAAATGCCCGTGTTCGGAGCGCCACCCCCCATTGGTGACGGCGAGGAGCACGGCGTGCTCGTCGAGGGGCACCACGCCCGGACGTGCGATCTGCGCCTTGGGCGGGCCGACCGGCTCGCGTGTTCCCGCGACGAGACGCAACGCGACCCGCGCGAGATCGATGGCCACCACGACGACCTTCGCCTGCCATTTCGTCGGGCTCGGATGAACCGTGCTTTGGTAGAGCATCGCCGCGCCGTCGTGAGATGCGATAGGGGTCCACGCGCCATCGTCCGGAGAGGCCGTGCGCGCGTGCGGTGGAGCGAAACGAGCAGGAGCTCCGGGCACGGGTAGCGCGGGCGCGGCAGGAAGAGCCGCGTCGACGACGACCTCGGCGTCTGCGGCTCCGGCATCGCGCGAAAGAGTGCTCGGCACGGCCGTGGGAGGCGACGCAGGCACCGGGGTGCGCGCTGTCGAAGGACGCTCGGGCGTACCGGTGCAGGCCACCATCGTGACGAGTACGAGCCCTACGGCAGTACGCGAGATCATCTACCGCGAGGTTATCAGAGGCCGACGACTCCGGTCCGGTCAGCGCTGCGAGGGCGTTCCCCGTCGCGCTCCCCCGCGACCGAGAAGCAGTCGGCGGCGGATGCGTAGGTAGTGCTGGCCCACGTTCGCGCGAATGCACGAGTCGACTACCGCACCTCAGCGCACCGCGTTCCTCGTCTTCGACGTTCGCGACGC
Organism: Polyangiaceae bacterium; assembly: GCA_965225775.1. Taxonomy (GTDB): domain Bacteria; phylum Myxococcota_A; class Polyangia; order Polyangiales; family Polyangiaceae; genus JAAFHV01. The sequence goes on from OZ245328.1 coordinate 3,499,605, forward strand.
GCTCGCATGGCACCGTCGCAGCGTCACCCCACCGGAATCGAGAGACGCCCTTCGAGAGGCGCGCCGTAGCGCATCATCGAGCGCTCCACGTGGTCCCAGCCGCGCTCGCACGCGATGTCGAACGACGCGAGCGCACGCTCGATGCGTTCGTCCTTGTTCGAGAAGTCGCCGAAGAAGAAGCGCTCGAAGAGACCGAAGTACGTGAATCGCACCACCGGTTTCATGCAGAGCGCACGCAATATCGGGCAGTCGAAGGCGGCGAGCTCGCGCGCGATCCCGGGAGCCACCGTGATCTCTTGTTCGAAGCGGAGCGAGCGCTCGAAGACGTGCCGCTTGCACTCGTCGTCGAGCGTACGTCCGCTGGCTTTCGCCGAGTGAACCTCGTTCAAGGCCTCGAGCAGCTCCGGGTGCACGAGCGTCTCCGCGCCGTGCGCTCGGCCGTGGCGAGCCGTGAAGTGGTAGTTCGTGAAGGTGTCGACGAAGACCTCTCGATTGACCGCTTTGAAGCCCTCGGCGAAGCGCCCCAGCATGGCGTGGCGCTTGGCTTTTTCGTCGGCGTCGAAGACGTACCGGTACGAGACGATCTCGCCCAGCTTCCCGGTCACCTCGAAGAAGTCGTAGCCCCAGAGCGCCCCGTGCAGCGCCACCATCGGGAAGGCGTGGTTGCCGAGCGAATCGCGGTAGAGCGCGTGGTGCGCCACCACCCGCGGGACGATGTCTCCGGGAGCGCCCGCGATCGCGCGAGCTTCTGCCCGGATCGCCTCGTACGCCGTTCGTAGCTCGCCGATCTCCACCTCTCGAGCGTAGCGTCCGCCGAAGCGACCACAAGAGGCGACGACGAGAGCGCTCGCCGCCTCGGGGAAGGAAAGGACGCAGGCACGCCGTCGACAGAAGGGAGTCGCCCGCGACTCCGAGGGAAGAGCCGTCGAGGCATTCCGTCAACGTGCATGCCTGCACGAGGTGCTTGGCCATCTCGGGCACGACCCATTTCGGTTTCGCTTGACCCCCGAAGAATCGTCTCGACACCTCGAAAGCCAAGAAAAACGCGGAGAAGCCTCTCGGCTCGCTCCGCGTCTCTCGTGTTCACGCGGCCTCCACGGCAGGAAGACCTGCGTGGGTGCCGGGTCAGGGCTCCGTCACTTCTGGGGAACGATGTTGCGCTTCTGGAGGAGGTCGGCCAGCGTGCCGAACTTCGCCTCGCGCTTCACCTGCGCGCGGTACTGCTGGTACGCGTTGCGCTCGGTGTCTTCGTTCATGGCGCGGATGGAGAGCTTGAGCTCGCCGCGCTTGGGGTCGATCTCGACGATCTTGGCGTCGAGCTCTTTGCCCACCGGGAACTCCTTGCGGAGGTCGGTGCCGCGCGGGGTGCCGGTGGCGCCCGCGGTGATGAAGCCGCGTGCGTGACGGCCGGTGGCGCCGAGGATGCGCACCGTGAGGCCGACCGCTTCGACCGAGACGATCTGCACGCGCACCGTGCGGTGCGGCGCGATCTTCTGCGGGGTCTCGCCGGCCGCGTCGCCGGTGGGCGCCGGGTGGAGAGCGATGCGGTGCGAGCCGGGCTCGACGTGAGCGACGACGACGTCGATGCTCTCGCCTTCCTTCAGCACCTCGTTCGGGTGGTTGATGCGCTTGACCGAGAGGTCGCCCACCTGCACGAGACCGTCCACGCCGGGCTCGAGCTCGATGAAGGCGCCGAACGGCTTGAGGCGCGCCACCTTGCCGGTGTGCTTGGTGCCGACCGCGTATTTTTCGGCGACGGCCGACCACGGATCGGAGACCGTGGCGCGACGCGAGAGCCAAATCTTCTGCTTTTCGTCGACGCGGAGGATCTTCACGCGGACGGTCTCGCCCACCTTGAAGACGTCCTTCGGCTGGTCGGCGCGGTTGTGGCTCATCTCGCTGAGCGGGACGAGACCTTCGACGCCGCCGATGTCCACGAAGGCTCCGAACGAGACCACCGTGCGCACGATGCCGTCGACTTCGGCGCCCACTTGAACGTTCTTGAGGGCTTCCTCGCGACGCTCTTTCGACTCCGCTTCGATCATGGCGCGGCGCGAGAGCACCACGTCACGTCCGCGCTTGCCGTACTGGGTGACCGCGAAGCCGAGGCGCTTGCCGATGAGCGGGTGCAGATCGGCGCCGAGGCGCATGTCCATGTGCGAGCCCGGCGCGAAGGCGCGAACGCCGTCGACGTCGACCTCGACACCGCCCTTGATGACGCCGGTCACGATGCCGAACACCATGGCTTTTTCGCGGAAAGCCGCGGCAACCAAGGGTTTGGCGCGACGAACGCGCTTCGGGTGGTGCGTGAGCACGACCAGGCCTCCGCGGCCTCCGTCGTTGTGGACCACGCCCACGAAGGGCGCGCCCGGCTCGAGGATGACGCGAGGAAGCTGCGGAGCCTGCTCGGGCTCTTTGGCTTCTTTCGCTTCGGCAGCGGCTTCGACGGGAGCTTCGGCGGCCGGAGCTTCCGATGCGGCCTCCGCTTGCGCCGCGTCGGTCGCGGCTGCGACCTCGGACGGCGTGAGCGGAGCGTCGCTCGTGGCTTGGTCAGGCGAAGGCGCGCCCGGGGACACTTCGGTCACCGGAGCGGGCTCGGTCGCGGCAGCGGGAGCCGCGCGATCGTCGTCGTCTTCTGCGGCGGCGTCGGCCTTGGCGTCTTCCTCGGTGATGAGGAGCTCGCGCAGGTCGAAGATCGCCTTGCCCTTGCCGGAGAGGTCGATGAAGAGCACGTCTTCGGTGATCTCGAGGACCTTGCCGAACACGACGTCGCCGACGTTGAACGCGGGGCGCTCTTTGTCGGCGCGCTCGGCGCGCTCTTGGCGAGGCTTCTTGGGCGGACGCTGACCGCGGGGCTTGTCGCCACCTTCGGTGCTCGCCCCCTCGGACGTCGCTTGACCGTCGGTCGCGCCTTCACCTTCGGCGGCGGTGCCCTCGGGAAGCGGCGTGCCGTCGGCCGCGAGCGCGGGCTTCTTCTTACGGCGACGACGACGGCGCTTCTTCTTCTCACCACCTTCGGTCGGTTGACCGTCGGCCGCGGAAGTTTCTTCACCTTCGCCTTCGCCTTCCCCTTCCTCGTCGCCTTCGTGCGAGTCGTTCTGCGTTGGGGCTCCGTCACTCGACGCTTGCGCGGGAGTCGCGCCGAGCGGCGCCGTGGGGGCCTCGGAGGATACGGCGTCGGTGGACACTCCAGAGGTGTGAACCTCGTGAGCATTCGTCGACGGCGCGGGGGTGGGGATTTCGGGAGTCTCCGGAGTGCTCATGGCTTTGGCGTTTCGGGGGACCGGAACATAGCCCATTTCCCCGAAATGGCACCTCTTACTTCGCACCCGCGCACCTTCGTCTCGCGCGCGCCTCCGCCGAGCCTCCGTGTGTCTGCTCGAAACCGACGCGTGGAACGCCCTCCGTGCGTACGCACGTGCATCACCAAGCCTCTATTTTCGTGCCACTTCGTGCGTTCCGTCACGTCGAGCGCAACGCGCGCGAGGCGCGCCTCGGCCGGTCGCACCCGAGACCTCGGCGCATGGTGCGGATCGCACCACGACGACCGGCGCACGTCTCGCGGACGACCGAATCGTCGGTCGTGCGCGCACGCTCGAAGAGCTCGTCACCCCTTCGACGTCGCGATCGGGACCTTCCGCGTTCAGCTCTTCGGCGCGAGCGCGTCGTAGGCGAGACCGTGGAAGGCGAGCCGGTTTTGGTAATAGAAAAGGAGGCGAGTGTCGGAGAGCACGAGATCGTCTCCGCGCGGCGAGAGCACCTCTTCGGCGTGGTAGCCCGCGAAGGCGCGGAGGGCGTCGTCGAGCACGCCTTGTCCGTCGCGGTTCTTCAACGAAGGCGCGGTCACGATCTTTCCTTGGCGCTCGAGTGCGAACACCTCGCCGAGCAGGCGATCGACCTCTTTCGCGAGCTCGACTCGCGGGACGCGCACGTCGTCTTTGTGGCCCAAGATCGCGAACAAATCGCCCTTGTCGCCCACCTGCCGACGCAGGCCGCCGAAGGCGACCGAGGCGACCACGTGGGTGGCCATCACGACCGTGTTGGCCTTGAACGAGCGCACGATGGCCTCTCCGAGCTCGCGCGTGTATTCGGCGTCGCGTTTGGCGTCGCGGCCTCGCGTTCCGTCGCGGCGCTCGAGGAACGACTCGGCGAGCACCGCGCGTCCGCGAGGATCGATCGAGTGACCGTCTTCGTCGACCGCGTTGCCGAAGCAGTCGAGCGGCTCTCCGAAGCGGATCACGCACGCGCCGTCGAGACCGAGGAGCTTCTGCGAAAACGACGCCACGCGCCCCACGCGCGTCGACTCGTCGTCTTCGATGATGTAGCGAGCCTTGCCCTCTTCCTGGAGGAAGTCGTCGATGAGCGTCTCGGCCTCCAACGTGAGCAGGTAGTTGATGGTGGCCGGAACGAAGTAGACGCGGCGCGGGCGTCCCGCTTCGACCGTTCGCGCGAAGGCCTCCACGCCCGTACCGGCGAGGCCGAGCTTCAGTTTTCGTTCGACACCGCCCGAGCGGGATCGCGTGCCGCCCGGAAAGAAGAGCGAGTGGTAACCGCGCTCGATCAGCACGGTCGAGTAGGCCTTGAGCACGTCTTTGTAGAGGCCGTGGCGCAGCCGGCGATCGACGCGGTACGCGCCGAGGTTGTGCATGAAGTAGCTGAGCACCGGGTTCGTGAAGAGGTTCTTCCCCGCGCCGTAGGTGGCCGGCGGCAGGCCCGCGCGCTCGAGCGCGTAGCCGAACACGACCGAGTCCAAGTTCGAGAGGTGCGTGGGCACGAACACCACCGTGCCGTTCTCGGAGAGTCGGCGGATGTGCTCGCGCGGGCCCTGCACCACGATGCGGCCGTCGAGCGCGGTGAGATCGAGCGACTGAGGCAGGTTCTTCACCATGGCGCGCGGAGACATGAGCGCCCCCAGGAGCGGCGCCATCGCACGCGAAGCGAATTGGTACACGCGCGGATCGAAGTTGCCCGCCACGTCCCATGCGTGCGCCTTGGCGTGTTTGGTGACCTCGTCGCGCAGCTCGCTCTCGGAGAGACGGCCGAGCCTCGACGCGAGCGACCTCCACTCGGCCAGCTCCGGTCCGCCCTTCGGTCCGAGCCTACGCATTTCGAGATAGGCGGCGTCCGACAGCGTGTAGAGCGGGTCTTTCGTACCGGCGAGAACCCGGGAGACCACCTCGTCCACGATGCCTCGGCGGGCCTCGTTGAAGCGGAAAATCGGGGCTTGGTTCTCGCGAACCTGCAGCGCACGGCCGAAGAGCTTTTCGAGATTCACCCGGCGATGACACCAAAGGTGACGCCGCCGAACAATAGCGGCTTCGCGAAAACGCCACCCGTTCGGCCGACACGCGCCCCCTAGGGAGCAAGGCGTGGGGCAACGCCCCTCTCGGCACGCCTCCGGCGCTGTCGAAAAGGAAGGTACTTCGACCGAGCACGAAGCTCGCGGAGCGCAAAAAACGCGCGAAGCGACGGCCATCGTCATCGGAACGTCACACCGGGTGCCGACGCGATCTCCAGCGACATTTGCGGCGATCCGCTACAATCCGTGGTGCGTAGCGGAATGGGCAGCGAAGAAACCGGATGACGACCCGAGGCCAAATGCCGAATAGTTCGAGTCGAGACCTCGATCGTTCGGCAGGCGACCCCGCTCGCTTCAAGTCGAACGTTCGTCGAAGCCCTGAAGCCTAGTGCGAGTCGAGCCGCGCCGTTCCCAGGCAGAGCTCTTCGAGGCCCTCAACGCGGAAGTAGTCATGAGCGACGAGAAGAACGAAAAAGACGAGCTGGTAGCGGAGGTCGCGAGCCTCCTCTTCGCAGCGCGCCATCCGCGCATCGAGGGCCTCGTGCTCGAGATGTCTCCGCCGCCCGCCGTGGACGCGTTCTACGCCACGCGCGAGACGGCCGCGGCGCTCGGTCTCGCGTTCCCCCGTGAGGCCCCCTCTCCTGCCCTGCGCGATCGCCTGATGGCGACCCTCTCGTCGCGCCGCAAGCCTCGTCAAGCCTTGGTCGTGCTCGACATGTTGGTCGACCACCTCGCGCCGGGCGGCGCGCTCGAGGTCCCACGCGCACGCCTCATCGTTCCGGCGCTTCGCACGCGCATCGAAGCCGCGCGCGACGCCAAGATCCCCGTGGTCTACGTGGTGGACGAACACGACGCCGACGACCCCGATCTCTCCATGTGGGGTGCACACAACGTCGAGGGCACGGGCGGAAGCGACGTCTGGCCGGAGATCGCGCCCCGAGCGGGTGATCACGTGGTCAAGAAGCCTACGTACAGCGCCTTCTTCCAGTCGCGACTCGAGTCGTTGCTGGACGAGCTCAAGGTCGACTCGTTGGTGCTCACCGGATGTCTCACGGAGATCGGCATCGTCGCCACCGCGACGGACGCGCTCCAGCGAGGCTACGCGGTCGAGGTCCCTCCCGACTCCCAGGCCGGCGCAGCCGAGCCGCTCGAGCAGGGCGCGCTCGCGTCGATGCGCATGATGGCGCCCTTCGGTCCGGCTCGAAAAGCTCGCCTCGAACGCCTCGCCGCCTGATTCCCCCGTCGGCTCACCTCCGAACCTCGGTCGAGCGCGCGAGCAGCTCGGGCAACCTCTCGCGCGACGGAACGAAGGTCGACCGCGCGATCCTCTCGTAGGCCCAAGGTAGCCCCTCGGCGAACACGCGCTCGCGGTACGCGACCGAGCGGGAGCGCAGGCCGGTGAACGCGCACACGAGATCGTCCGAAGAACGCCTCCCGGGAGCGAGCACGGTCTCGACCAAGGTCCACACGCCTCGTACGAGCACGAGGTAGCGCGCCTCGTCGAGCCTTCGTGCGGCCACGGGCACGCGGACCTTCTTCGCGCCGAGATCGCGCAAGAGCCCCGTGCGCGGGCACACGTAAAGCTCGACGCGTCGACGGTAGAGTCCGAGGCGATAGGTGCCCCGCGAGCTCGAGCCGTAGAGCGCGCCGCCCTTCTCGAAGACGCGCGTGGCCACGTAGTCCTGCACGTGATCGCGCACGTGCTGCTTCACGGCACTGGACGGAGAGAGGTGCGCCGAGAGCTCCGCGTAGACGAGCCTCCACGGGCGCCCCACTTGCGCGCGCAGCCAACGCGCGAGCGGCGCGAGGTTCTCGTTGAGCGACTTTTCTCGGTAGCCGCGGCCCATCGCCTCCCGCGAAGGCAGCTCGTCGAAGCGACGGGTGACGTGGGCGCGCTCGACGCGCGGGTACGGGGGAGCACGACGGGAACGGCAGCCCCGGTAGCCGCGCGGCCTCTGGAGCAAGAGCTCGAACATATCGGATCGCATGAAGACCTCACGCACCTCGCGCGCCCGTCTTCGAGACGACACGAGCGAGTCGACTGGTCGAGCGAGAAACCACGAACGAATCGGTTCGACCGACGAGACGTGCTTCACGTTCGACAGGGCTCCACCGGCGCGGCTCTCGGGGCCGAAGGCCGAGCGCGCTCACGTGGAAATCGATTTCAATGTCGGGGGCGTGTCGGCCGTCGAGACGGCCTCATGGGACAGCCTTCGACGGAGCCCCTCCGCGGAGATTCAACCGACCTCGCACGAAATCGTCCTCGATCAGAGCGCGACCGCCACTCCGCTGGCCAGCACGGCGAAGAGCTTCGGACCGTTGCCGATGGGCACCCAGCTCGGTTCGAGATCCGCGAACACGCGGAAAGGCGTCTGCCCGAGGCCGTACGAAAACCCGAGACCGAGACCGAGACCCGAGCGGTGCTCGAGACCGCGAGACGAGCTCCCGAGCAGCGAATCTCCGGGGTAATCGCGCCACGTCGTGGAGAGCGCGTAGTGGATGTGCACGAGACGCGCGGCCACGTAGGGACGAAAGCCCCACGCGTCGGTCCGCTCGAGCCGCAGTCCGAGGGCGAGGCGCAGCCACGCATGGCTGGGCTCGGGGTCGACCTTGGCGGAGATGCCGGCCGCGCCTTGGAGCTCGAGCGCGAAGAGACGCCCGAGTGGAAAGGTCCCCGCGAGCTGCCCACCGAGGGCCGGGACGGCGCCCGCGCCGGTATCGAGCACGCTCGCGACGGCACCTCCCGCCCACAACGTGAACGACCGCGGACGCTCGTTCGTCGCGCGCGAAGCACCGACCACCGAACGGTCCGGGGATGTCTGCCCCCCGTCGTTCGGCCTGCCACGAGCAGGGTCCTCGAGCGAAGCGACTTCCCCAGGAGACGCGATACCCACACGAGGCCACAGGACGAAAGCGAGCGCGAACACGAGACACGAGAGCGCCAAGCGTCTCCACGCGGACAGGGCACCGAAGGACATGCCCGTACGTGGAGGCTCGGGACGCGGATTATCGACGCGCCTCGAAAAAATGGCGCTTCGGTCGAGGACCGAATCGAGCCAGTCCCGTGCTCCACGCGTTCAGAGCGGGGGAACGTCGTCCGGACGCGAAGGGCCGAGCGCGCGCTCGAGCTGCAAGTGACCTCGCAGCGCACCACCACGAAGCTCGATCGCGCGTGCGCGGGCCTCGACGTACGTGGAGTACGCGTCGAGCAGCTCGAGCACGTTGGCGCGGCCCTCGCGGTAGGCAAGCTCCGCCATTTGCCGCATGCGCTCCACGTCGGGCGCGACCGTGTCGCGGAAGCGCTTCCACGCTCCGACTCGCGCGAGCGCCGCCGCGTGGGCCGCTTCGACCTCACGCTTCACGGTGACCTCGACCTGCTGCCCGCGAAGCCGCTGCGCTTCGGCGTCGGCCTGGCTGCGCCCGATCGTGCCTTGGCCGCGATCGAAGAGAGGAATCGGAACCGAGAGACCCACCGAGACGGCACCACCCGAGGCCGTGGTGGTGGCCGAGTCCGGGATGTTGAAGAAGTGCGAGTACCCGAGGCTCACGTCGGGCGAGGGCACGACGGATCGCTTCGCCGCTTCCGTGCGCAGATCGCTCGCGGTCGCCCGAGCCTTGGCGGCCTGGACCTCCGCGCGGCGCCCGAGCGCGGCCTCCACGAGCGGAGTAGGATCGGCGGGGAGATCCCGGGGGTCTTCTGCCAGCTCTTCGGCGACGAGCGAGAGCGCGCGCACGTCTTTTCCGATGGCTTGGGCGAGCGCGGCCCGAGCGGCGTAGATGTCGGTCTCGGCTTCGGTCTGACGCGCGAAGAGCTCGCTGCGCTCCACCCCTACGCGCACACGGTCGTAGGGCGCGTTGGCGCCCGCCGTGACCCGCTCGGAGATGATGTTCTGCACCCGCTCGAGATCACGCGAGGCGGTCACGATGACGCGGTAGCGCGCCTGGGCGATCTGCAGGTTCAGGTACGCCAGACGAACGTCGGAGAGGAGCTGCCACGCCGCCGCGGAGAAATCGCGTTCGGCCGCGGAAGAGAAGCCTCGCGCGGCATCCCGACGCAGGCCCAAGTGCCCCGCGATGGGCGCGTTCTGCGTGACCGTGAGGTAGAGCTCCTGCTTGCCACCCGAAGGGATGCCGTGCGCGAGGAACGCGCCGGTGGCCGAGACCTGCGGGTTCGACCAAAGCCCGGCGCCGAGAATGTCGGCGCGCGTGGCCGACACGTCGTACCGCTGAGCCGCGAGCTCGAGGTTCTGACGACGGAACTTGTCGATCGCCTCGACCAGCGAGATCGGCGTGTCTCCCGCGCCCGGCAGCTCGGTCTTGGCGGTGCTCGAGGCGGCCGCGGTGCCGGCGGAGGTGGCAGGCGCGGCAGGCGCAGGTATGGCCGCAGGCTCAGCGCGAGGCTTTTCCGCGGCATCTTTCGCGGGACCGCCTTGCGCGAGCGCGGAGGCCGGCAACGAGAGCGCGAGCACGACGAACGCAGAGAAGCTCTTCCGGATCATGCCCGAAGGTCTACCCGACACTCCGGCGCGATGCGGGAAAAACAGCCTCCTTCACGTCCGTGTAATCGAAAGGCGGAGTGGCCTCAGGCACCCTTCGAGGCGAGCGCCTCTCGCACCTCGGTGGCCACCATCTCGGCGAGCTTGTCGTAGAGCTCTTCGCCTTCTTCGGCGGTCGCGAGCGAAGGCGCCCCCGTGTAGGCGTCGTTCATGCCCAGCTCGACGAAGGTCTTTTTGCCTTCACGGATGCCGTCGGCGAGGCTCACGCCGAGCGTCGGCAACTCCTTGTACGATGCACGCACGTCGTCGCCGGCCGCCAGGACGAGCGAGGTCTCGTAGCGCCCCGCGTGGCAGTCTCCGCGCTTGAACTCGTCGGAGAGCGTGCGCCCCCAGCGACGCGTGAGCGGACAGGCGACCGACACCGCGCCCTTCGGATGTTTCGCGGCCGCTTCACGGACCGCCGCATCGTGCGCGGGCTCGAGGTGGTTGTTCACGAAGCACACGTGCGCGAAGCCCTCGCGCAGGAAGCGGCCCGCGAGATCGTCCAGAAAGGCCACGAGCACCTCGGGGCGCAGACCGATGGCGCCCGCGAAGCCTCCGGCGTAATCGGTCACGCCGTACGGCACGCTGGGCGCGACCAACGCCACCACGCGATCGTGGGCGAGCCGGAGCACGGCGCGCGCCGCGGCCTCCTCCGAGATGCGCGTGTCGGTGGCGAGCGGCAGGTGAGGACCATGCGGCTCGGTGCTCCCGACGGGCACGATGGCCACCACGGGTCCGCGCCCGACGAGCTCGGCCACCTCGGCGTAGGTGAGATCGGCGAGCTTCACGACGGCCCCTTGGCGGCGGCGGACGAGAGCGCGCGCAGGGCTTTCTTGTCGACCTTGCCGCGGTCGTTCTTGGGCAGGTCGTCGAGGAACTCGATGAAGCGCGGGTACTTGTGCTTCGACAGGCGGTCCTTCACGTGGGCTTTGAGCTCGGCCTCGACGAGCTCGCGCGCACGCGCTTCGGAGCCTCGCAGCACCACGAAGGCCTTGGGCTTGACGAGGCCTTCGTCCTCCACGCCGATCACGGCGGCGAGCTGCACGGACGCGTGGGCCATGAGGCACTCTTCCACCTCGAGCGGCGCCACCCAAAGACCGCCCACCTTGAGCAGATCGTCGGCCCTTCCTGCAAAGTACACGTACCCGTCGGCGTCGATCGAGAAGAGGTCGCCCGTACGGCACCAGTGCCCGTGGAAGGTGCGGAAGCTCTTGTCGCGATCGAGCCAATAGCCGTGACTCACGCTGTCGCCGCGGACCCAAAGCACGCCGATTTCACCGGGAGCGCACGGGGTCGCGCCCGCTCCGTCCGCCTCTTCCGGCAAAATGCGGAGCTCGTAGCCTTCGACGGCGCGACCGAGCGAGCCCGGCTTGATGTCGCCCGGACGATTGGACGCGTAGATGTGGAACATCTCGGCCGAGCCGATGCCGTCGTAGACGTCGCTCCGGAACCGCTCTTGCCACCTTCGGAGCAGCGCCTCGGGCAGCGCTTCACCGGCCGAGAGCTGGAAGCGCACGCTCGAGAGATCGAGACCGGGTCGTTTCGCGGCGCGCTCGGTCTCGTCGTACTCGAGCAGCTTGCCCAGCATGGTGGGCACGTTGGTGATCACCGTGGGCCTGTAGCGCACGATCGCCGCGACCAGGCTCTCCGGGGTCGGGCGCTCGGAGAACATGCCCACCGTGGCTCCCACGGCGAAGGGGAAGAAGAGGTTCGTCCCCGTGGCGTAGCCGAAAAAGAGCCTCGGCACGCTCACCGTGACGTCGGCCTGCGCGTACCCGACCGTCTTCTTCGCGTAGACCTCGGTGTTGTAAGCGAAGTCTCGGTGCGAGTGGATGTTGGCCTTGGGCTCGCCGGTGGAGCCGCTCGTGAAGAGCCACATCGCGGGCTCGTCGCGGTGGGTGGGCACCGGATCGCGCGAGGGCAAAACCTCGGCGAGCGCGCGCGCGAAGTCGAAGAAACGCGGATGATTCGGCACCGCGCACGGTGCCTCGGGGTCTTCTCCGGTGGGCGCGTCGGGCACCACGAACACGGCCTGGAGCTCGCGGCCCACGCGCTCGAAATTCGCCTCGATGTATTTTGCAACCTCTGGCACGGTGATCACGCACGTGGCGCGCGTGTAGCCGATCAGGTAGTCGAGCGACTCGATGGGCGCGTGAGGGTTGCCCATGGCCACGACCGCGCCGCGGTGGAACGTGCCGAAGAGGGCCCACGCGAACGGAGGGAGGTCGGGAAGGACCACCAGCACGCGTTCGCCGCGCCTCACGCCCTTTTGCGCGAGCAGCTCGGCCACGTGGCGAGCGCGCTGCGCGACGTACTCGTAGGTGTACGCGCGCTCACCGAAGCGCAGCGCCACCTTGGCACCGAGGCCCTCGGCGATGCGATCGAAGAGGTAGTAGCTCGCGAGGTTCAGATCGTCGTCGAAGCGGACCACTTGGCCTCCTGGCCTACGAGGCGGGCCCCTCGCCCGCTCGTCCGGAATAGGCCACCGCGAGGTGGTCTCGCAAGCACCTCGGTGAGACGCTCCCCTGCCCGGCCGCGACGCGTCGCGACGTAGGGATCAAGTCTCGAGATCGAGGCGAATTACGGGCGGGCCTTCGCCGTTCGGGCTCGGCACACGCTGCACGAGGATCTTCTCTTCGGCCGAACGACCCACGGTGTCCCCGGTGGGCAGGACCTTCTCCGTGTCGGTCAGCAGCCAGCGGGTCATGCCGTAGACGAACCCGAGGGCACCTCGGCCGCGCTCTGGGCACGTCACGAAGAGCTCCTCGCGATCGTAGCGCTGCATGCCGTGAGTCAAGAACGAGACGCGGTCACCGGGCTCACTCGCGGCGGTGACGTCCACCACGATCTCGATCGGGAGCGCGCCCGCCGAAGCGGCCGCCTCCGCGAGGTCCGCGAAGAGCCCGGCCTTGTGGAAGAGCACGCCGTGCGCGAGCATCGCGCCCACGGCATCGCAACTTCGCACGACCGCCGCCGTCAGCAACGCCATGCGCACGTCGCGCTCTCGCGCGCTTCCCGTGAGCCCGACGGCGGTCACCAAGAGATGCTCACGGCACGTCGCGATCTCGTCCGGCGAGGGCGACGTCGGCCCGACCGGCATCGCCGCCGCGTCCGGGTGCGGGACGTGCATCCGCATCACGAGAAGATGTCCGCTGCCCGGCAGGTCGAACGACAGAGGATTCGGCTCACGTGTGGTCTCGTCGGACGAGCGCACGAGCGGGATGCCCAAGGCCTTCGCGTTCGCGATCACACGCGAAATGTTCGGGGGATTCTTGCCTTCGATCAGGATGAAAGAGAGATCGGCCATGTCCGAGCTTTACCAGCGTGAGCGGCCGCGACCAGCGCTCGCCTCCACGGTGCTCGCTACGCCCACGACACGAGCGAGCGAGCGGCTCGAGATCGCGTCTACTGGAGCCCTTTGGGAGGGAGCGCGCGCAAGAACGTGACGAGGCCGTCCATCTCGTCCGGAGTGGTCGTCCACTGGTGTTTGATCATCGGGATGGGCGCGCCGTTCAAGATGCCGGTCGAAATGATGACCTTCACCTCTTCGTCCGCGATGGAGGCGAGCGAAGCGGGCGAGTGGTCCACGCCTCCGGCTCCGGTGTGGCACTGGGTGCAAGGGGGCTCGGACTTGGGCGCGTAGCCGGCTTTGTACTTGGTCTCCCCCGCCGAATAGCGCGCGGCCGGGTAGTCGGTGATGGTGAGCTGCGAGGTCACCGAGCGACCTCCGGAAGTGGCGGTGAGGGTCACGGTGCCCGCTTTCTTCGCGGTCACGAGGTAGTACTTGCCGTCGTCGCCGGTGGGGTTCGCGAGCGTGGCCGGTGCGAGCGTGACGAGCGCGGAGTCCGACGCGGTCAACGAGAGATCGGCCGCCGCGCCGTACACCGCGACGGGCACCTTGAAGACGTGCGTGCCGTCGACCCCGGTGTACGCGAGCGGCGGACGGATTTGCAGGTCGGGCGTGGCATCGGGCACGGGGCTCGTTCCCGTATCGTTCACGGTGTCGGCGTCTTCGGTGCCGGGCGTGCCCGCGTCGATCGAGGACACGCCGGCGTCGGAGTCGACCGCGCTCGAGCTACACGCCGCGAAGAGCGCAGCCACCACGACCAGCGGAAGAGGAAGCAAAGCGAACGACTTCATCGAAGCGGACTTTAGCATTCCGCGTTCGCTCGACCATGGTCAGCTCGGGAGGATCCGGAGCGATCCACGGACCACGCCGTAGCCGGCCTCGGTCTTCAGGCGGTGGAGCACGTCGACCGGGTGCGTCTTGCCGGAGACGAGCTCGCGGTACGTGCGCACGAGCTCCGCGGTGGCCCGCGCATCTTCGCGCACGAGCTCGATCCGGAAGCGCCGCGTGCCGCGCGCGAGCAGCGTGGGCACGAGGTCCGCGGCGGACTGCGACCGCTGGTGGAAGACCGTGTTGCGGCATCCCACGTCGGCCACCACGGGATGGCTCATGCCCGCACGATCGCGCAGGGCGACTTCGTGACGTTCGCACGGGCGTCCGCACGTTCTGTGGTCTTTCCCCGAAGAGAGCAGCGCCGCGAACACGCAGTGCTCGGTGTAGAAGAGCGGCATCGGGTGGTGCACGACCACCTCCGCGCGCGAGCCTACGGGCCCCGAGAGCAGCGCCGCGATCTGCGCCGAGTCGAGGTCGAACGAGGGCGTGAACGCGTCGAGCCCACGCGCGAGCAGATGCGCGGCGGAGAGCGAGTTGGTCACGTTGAGCGAGAAGTCGCCGATGCGAAGGCCTCGAGGCGAAGCCCCGCGGCCTTCGTGGAGAGCGCCGAGCCCGCGCACCAAGGTGCCGTCCGGCGCGAGCGCTTCGAGGTAGCGGTCGATCTTCTCTTCGCCCGGCTTGCGAACGCGAGGAGGCGCCACGCCGACGAACGCGTGCCCTTCCGCGCGCAAGGTGCGGAGGGCGGCGCCCGTACCGGTGAGCTCGAGGAAATCCAGGTACACGCCGTCCGCTCCGGCCTCGTATGCCGCGCGCGCCTGCTCGAGGTTCCGCGCGAGCACGAAGAGCCCGGGCGCGACCGGCTTCGGCAGCTCCGGTGCACGCGCGAGCACCTCGCTCACGGAGACCTCGCGGACCGCGTGTGGACCGTGTCCTGCGGCGAGCAATGCCTCCACCAGCGCGCGACGGGCGCGGTTCAGCGAAGAGGGCGCGACCAGCGTTTTTTCGGGCAAATCGAAGGTGAGCTGCTCCAGGAAGAACGGGCTCTCCCCGAGCTTGCCCAGCTTGTCGCGCAGCATCTCGGCGGTGACGGGGCGCTCCGAGGGGGCGAGGTCGACGTCTCCGTCCACGCTCACCTCGAGCTCGGCACCACGATTGGCGACGCGGGCGGTGAAGCGCGCGGGCTTTCCCCAGGTGCCTGCAACATGCACCGAGATGCCACGGCGCACGGCCTTCTGTTCGAGCTCGACCCGGATTTCGTTCGCGCCGGTGGGATCGCTGGTCTTCCACACGCGCGTGCCCTTCTCGGGCGGCGCGAAGGTCTTGTCCGGACCGAGCCAGAGCGAAGCGCGCGCGCCCGGCGGGGCGGTTTCCACGTCGCGGCCGTCCACGGTGAGGCCCCACACGCGTCCGCCGACCTCGCCCGTTCCGGCCTTTTTTCCCTGGAACAGCACGCCGTCTCCACGACGAAGCGCGACCTCGAGCACCACCTCGACCATGGGCTTGTGACGATCCCCACGCCACGCGCCGACCTCGCCCAAGAAGAGCCCGCGGTGATCGCACGTCTCGCCGTCGACCAGGCGCTGGTGGTCGATGCCGGCCAAAAAGCCCGGACCCGAGCCACGCGAGTAGGTCTGCAGGGCGCGCGCACGTTCGGTCGCCTCGGGGGCCTCGGCCTTTCCAATCACGGCGTCGGCAGCACGACGGTAGAGGCGCGTGGTGGCGGCCACGTACTCCGGTCCCTTCAGTCGTCCTTCGATCTTGAGCGAGACCACCCCTGCCCGCGCGAGATCGGGCACGAGGCTCGACGCCTCCAGGTCTTCCGGGGAGAGCAAATACGCCGCATCGCCCAGCGGACGCACCTCGCCGTCGACCACGAGGTCGTAGGGCAGACGACAGGCCTGCGCGCACGCGCCACGATTGGCGCTACGCCCCCCGATGGCCTCGCTGGTGAGGCACTGCCCCGAGTACGACACGCAGAGCGCGCCGTGCACGAACACCTCGAGCTCGGTGTCCGTGCCCTCGTGGATGCGCGTCACGTCCTCGACGGAGAGCTCGCGCGCGAGCACCACGCGCGTCGCGCCCAGGCTCTTCGCGAGCTCCACGCTGGCCGCGTCGGTGCAGGTCATCTGCGTGGAGGCATGCACGGGAAGGCTCGGGGCGAGCTCGCGCGCGAGCACCGCGACGGCCACGTCTTGCACGATGAGCGCGTCCGCTCCAGCACGCGCAGCCGAGCGAATGGCGTCGGCGACGGCGGAAAGCTCGTGATCGAAGGCGAGCGTATTGAGCGCCACGTAAACGCGCACGCCTCGGGTATGGGCGAAGCGAACGGCGTCCTCGAGCTCTGCTTCGTCGAAGTTCTTGGCACGCGCACGCGCGTTGAACGACGACAGGCCGAGGTACACGGCGTCCGCGCCGGAGAGCACGGCCGCTTCCAGCGAAGCGCGGTCTCCGGCCGGCGCGAGCACCTCGGGGCGTTTGGAATCAGGCGGGCTCGACATGGGCTCCGTTGACGGCGCGGTCCGCCGCGCGCGAGAGGTCGGGGAACGTGGCCATGGCGCTCTCCGGGGTGGGCACACCGATGAGGCCGTAGAGAGTTATCCAACGCACCCATGGCAGCGGCGGCGCCGGCGACTTTTCCGCTCCGGCGAGCACGCGCATGACGGCCGGACCGAAGAGCTCCAGCATGAGCCGCGCGAACACTCGACCGGCCTCGGCGGAGGCGAGCGAAGGCGTGCCCGTGTACCCGGGGAACGGACGAAGAGCCATCCACGAGGCCCCTCGTGCGACCAGCGAGACCTCGCGCGCCGCGCCGGCGAGGCCGAGCCGCTCGAGACGCACCACCAGGGCGGCCACGAGCGACGGCATCGCGAAGGGCGGGCAGTCCGGCACACGCGTGTAGAACGCACGAACCGATTCGGGCGCGTAGTGCAGGGCGACGCTGGTCTCGAAAAAGCCTCCGTGGAAATCGGACGCCACGTCCCGGGCGAGGGCCTCTCGTCGCGAAGCCTCGACCTCCGCGTAGGCCTCGAGGTAGCGCGAGCCGTCGGCGTGGAGCAGCTCGCGCAGCAAGAGGCTCATCACGGAGAACGCGCGAATGTCGTGGCGCTCGAGCCACGAGACCCCGGCCTCCAGTGCGTAGGCGTGGAGCGGACTGCCGTGGAACGTGACCACGATCACCTTACGAGCCCCGAGCCGACGCAGCTCACGGCACGCGTCGAGCACTTTCTTGCGCACCACGAAGTACGACACCGGCTCGCTGCCCGGGCCTTTGGTGGGCTCGACGCCCACGTCGAGGTCTCGCGTGAGCAAGAGCGGAAAGTCTTCCGGATCGGAGCTGCGGGCCTTCAGGTACCCGTGCAGGTCTTCGGCGATGCCACGGCTCACGAGCGAGTCGTTCCGCAGCGACAGGTGCGGACCGTGGTACTCGATGGGGTTGACCAGCAGGAAGGCCGGCACGCCGCGGGCGAGGGCCGCCGATACGGTCGAGTCGGGCAGATCGAAGAGATTCACGAGCCGACCCTAGCACTGCTCACGCACCGAGGACGCCGCCACGAGGCACGATTTCGACGTCCGCGTGAACACGAAGGCCCCGAGACGTGCTGTCCCGAGGCCTCGCTCGACGAGTCGCCGGGGGACGGAGCCGAAGCCCTCGATCGCCGCGACGGGTCACGCTCAGTTGTTCAGCGCGCCTGCGTTGATCCACGACTGAAATGCTGCGATTTCAGCCGCGGGAAGCATCGCTCCGCCGTTGGGCATGCGGTTGCCGCAGTTCGCGATGGTGGCGTTGGGCGACGAGACCTTCACGTAGAGCTTGCTCTGCGCGGCGTTGCTGGGGACCACGCGCTTGGTGATCGCGCCGCAGTTGTTCGCCACGTCCACGTTCACGAGGTTCGCGTACGCCATGTTCTTGTTGTCGAGGCGCAGGTTGCCGCTCGGGCCGTTGGCCTTCAGGTGGCAGTTGTTGCCACAGCGGGCCGAGATGATGGTGTGCACCGCGGTCCAGGTGGCCGCGGTGGCGCCATCCGACGCGTCGGCGCTGGCGTCCGTGCTCGCATCCGCGGTCGCATCGGGAGACGACGCGTCGGGCACGCTCGAGTCGGGCGTGGGCGCGGTCGTGGTCGTGGTGCTGGTCGGCTTCGGAGCAGTGCTGGTGCCGGTGCCGGTACTGGTGGGCGAGGTGCCCGCGTCGTCGTCGACCGTGACTTCGTCACTCGAGCAGGCGGCATAAGCCCCCACGGTTCCGACCACCCCGACCAACGCAAAAAGAGATCGAACGTTCATGCAACCCTCCTCCTCGAGGTGACATGGGGCGCGAGTTCCGCGCCACACCTGTCCTCTAGACCGAAAGGTTGCAGGGTGCACACTCTTCCGCTCCGCCCGGAAAACCACAGAATTGGCGGTATTTTCGGTGTTCCGTTGAAAATCGGATCGATTCCGAAAAAAAACAGGAGACATCCGGAGGGGGTCGAGGTACGAAGACGCCGCGTTCGGGACATCACCGGTTCCGAAAGTCTTCCCGGGGTTGTAGCTCAGCTGGGAGAGCGCATCCATGGCATGGATGAGGTCAGGGGTTCGATCCCCCTCAACTCCACGAACGCAAAGGCTCGAAGCGAATGCTTCGGGCCTTTCTTGTTTTTGCGGACTCTCTGCCTGTCCTCGACCGGTCGGAACCTTCCGAAGCGACCCTTCGAAACGAAATGCGCCCGGACGCGGCGAAGCGCGACCGAGCGCCGTCGAGACGGTGCGAGCGAGCTCAGACCACCATGTACCGGTAGAGTCGGTTGTCGCGGCCGAGGTGCGCCACCAGCTCGAAGACCTTGTCGCCGAAGGCATCTCCCTCGGCCAGGCGTGCGCGGCGGTAGGCCGGGTCGGAGAAGCGCTCGTCCAGGGTGTCCTTCCCGTGCGCCGTGCGCTCGAGAAAGTCGGCGTAGGCGAGCTCGAGCTCGTTCACCAAGGTTCGCGTGCGGGAGTCTTCGGCGCCGTCCGTGCGCACCCGAGCAAGGCGCGCGGTCGGGGTCTCGGCCACGATGGCGCGCACGTCCGTGGACCCCACATGACCTCGCTTTTTCGAGGTCGAGAGCAGCGCGAGCAAGAACGAATAACAGGTCATGCACCGGCTGAAGCGCAGCTTGTAGCTCCGCAGGCGAAGGTCCGCCTTCACGCGCTCTTGCGGAAGCTCACGGAGGCGCTCGGTGTTCTTCGACTCGTAGTTGAGCAGCAAGATGCGCCAGTAGCGCACGATGTCGTTCACCAGCACGATCGGAAGGTAGTCGTTCGGGTGGTACTCGGCATTCTTCCAATAGGCGCCGATGACGTCACCCAAGGCGGCTTCGTAGGCGGTTTCGCCAGCCAGCGGGCGGCTCTCGAGGAGGAGCAGCATGCGCGCCGTGAAGGTATTTTCCGCATCGTCGGCGGGCTTGCCGATGTTGTCGACCAGCCGCTCGGCCGTGTGCATGCGCAAGAACTCGCCGTCGCGCGAGGGTGGAGGAAACCCCACTTCGCGCAGGGTGCGGACCACGGCCGCCTGAATCTCGACCGAGTCGAGCGTGGACGCCGGGCGCCCGCGTCGCAGCACGAACACGTCGAGATCGCTGTGCTCGGACAGCTCGTTGCGACCCCCGGAGCCGGTGGCGAAGAGGGTCGTGTGGTCGCCGAGCAGGATCTCGCGCCGGTCGAGGTTCTCCGCGAAGCGCCCCGCGAACGACCCGAGTCGAGCCTCGGAGGCGCGTTTACGATCGGCGAAAAGGGAGCTTGTCATGGGGCGTGTGTATCTTCCCCGTGCCCGCACTTCAACGGGCGGCTGAGCCCCCCTGCCCGAGAAGCGCCATGACGTTGGCGAGCACGTCCGCCTGCTCGAGGGCGTCCTCCAGCGCGCCGTGCGTGTGCGGCCGAGTGGACTGGAGCCCCGTGGGCAGGCCGGCACGCCCCGCCGCCCCCACCGGCACCCCGGTGAGCAGTGCCGCAGCGGTCTTGGTATCGAACCCGCGCGAGTGCCCGAACGGCGACCGTCCGGCGAACACGTTGAAATAATACGAAAAAAACGACCAATCGAAGCCGAGCGGGTACCCCACCAGCACCGGTGTTCTTCCCTGCGCGCGCTCGTCGACCCAGGCGGCACAGGCGCGCATCGCCTCGGCGGGGTCACGCCCTTCGAGCATCAATCGCTCGCGCGAGAGCCCCGACACGGCAAGAGCCTCGGGGTCGAAGGAGGCCGTGACCGGCTTGAGCTCGGCATAGAATGTCTGGTCGAGATTCTCGGCGCGCCGAAACTGCACGCCGTCGAACGTTCCCGCGACCACGAGCGCGAACGAGAGCATCGAGTAGACGCCCGGGACCGGGCCATCGCTCTCGATGTCCGCCGAAAAAAATATGTCTTCTCTGCGCTCGCGTTCCACCAGGTCCACGAGCTTACACGAGGCCGCGGGGCGAGAGGCGGCACGCGTGAGCGCCGAGCGGAACGTACCGGCTCGGCGCTACGCGCGCACGAGGCTAGGGTCGGCTCAGTAGCGTCCGCCGCCGCGGTCGCCACGGTCGCGGTCGCGATCGCCACGACCACGGTCACGCCCACCGCCGCCACCGTAACCGCCGCCGCCACCACCACCGC
This sequence comes from Polyangiaceae bacterium, assembly GCA_965225775.1. Classification (GTDB taxonomy): domain Bacteria; phylum Myxococcota_A; class Polyangia; order Polyangiales; family Polyangiaceae; genus JAAFHV01. The sequence continues at coordinate 3,520,226 of OZ245328.1, forward strand.
CGTATCCACCACCACCACCGCCGCCGCCGTATCCACCGCCTCGGCCACCGCCGCCGCCGCCGCCGAAGCTACGACCACCGCCGCCACCGCCGCCACCGGGTCGCGGCTGTCGCTCTTCGGCCTCGTTCACGCGAAGCGGGCGGCCTTCGAGCACGGCGCCGTTCATCTTTTGAATGGCAGCTTGAGCGAGCTGAGCATCGCCCATGGTCACGAAGCCGAAGCCTCGCGATTGACCGGTCGCGCGATCCATGACCACGTGGACATCGGTGACTTCGCCAATCTCGGCGAACGCAGAGCGCAGGACGTCCTGCGTGGTGTGGAACGACAGATTGCCCACGTAAAGTCGATTGCTCATCGTGACGTTTTCTCCGGGTCCCGAAGCGGAGGCGACCACGACGGCACGTCCCCCTCGGCCCTTTCGGGCTAGCGCGCCGACCGACCTCGTGCAAGGTCCGGAGGGTCGAAACGAGGCATGGCCGTTCGCTCCGACCTCGACCTACGCACGACGCGCGAAAGGGTCTTGGCAAGGCGGAAATCATCGTCGAAAATGCGCGCGCCAATTCGACCGCACGTGTCGAGGCCACTTCTTCCGAGTCTTCTTTTCGGCTACGTGAACGAGCCATGAAGCTCAAGGACTCGGTAGCCCTCGTGACAGGTGCGTCGTCCGGTATCGGTGAGGCCACCGCCCGCCGCCTCCATGCGGAGGGAGCACGGGTGATCGCGCTCGGGCGCCGCGAAGAGCGCCTCACCGCGCTCGCTTCGAGCCTCGGAGAACGCGTGCACACGGTCGCGCTCGACGTACGCACACCTGGAGCATTCGAGACACTCGAGCTCCCCGAAGCCTTTCGAGAGGTCGCGATCTTGGTGAACGCGGCCGGTCTTGCCAAAGGATTGGATCCCGTCGACCGCGCCTCCCTCGACGATTGGGACGTCATGATCGACACCAATTGCAAGGCGCTCGTCCACGCGACCCGAGCGTTCGTGCCAGGCATGGTGGCGCGAGGCCACGGTCACGTGGTGCACGTCGGCTCGGTGGCGGGCACCTACCCCTACCCGGCGGGCCACGTGTACGGCGCGACCAAAGCATTCGTGCATCAGTTCTCGCAGGGCATGAAGTCGGACCTCGCCGGCACCGGCGTGCGGGTCACGTGCGTCGAGCCGGGCATGGTCGAGACGGAGTTCTCGGTTGTGCGGTTCGAGGGCGACCAGGACCGCGCGAAGAAGGTCTACCAGGGCATGCAGCCGCTCGGCCCGGACGATATCGCCGACGTCGTGCTCTTCGCGGTCACGCGCCCGGCCCACGTGAACCTGAACGTGGTCGAGCTCATGCCCACCGCTCAGGGCTTCGGCCCGTTCCTCGTCGAGCGGAAGGACGCATGAGCACGACCGTGCCGCCCGAGGGAGAGCGGACCGACACGCGCTTCGGCGAGCCCTACCTACGCTACCTACTCGCCGTCGCGATGGTCGCGGTGGGCGTGCTCCATTTCGCGACGCCGGCGTTCTTCGTGGGAATCATGCCGCGTATGCTCCCCACGAGCACGCACCTTCCCCTCGTGTTGGTGAGCGGCGTGTTCGAGATCTTGGGCGGCGTCGGGCTCTTGCCCGCACGCACGCGGCGCTTCTCGGCCTTCGGGCTCATGGCGCTCTACGTGTGCGTCTTCCCGGCCAATTTGCGCATGGCCATGGAACCCGAGACGTTTCACGTCGCGGCCGCGGCGACGTATGCGCGCCTTCCCCTCCAGCTCGTCTTGATCGCCTGGGCCTATCGGTACACGCGCGTGCCCCGCGCCTCGAAGAAAGAGGTCACGTCATGAGCACGGTCATGGTTCGTCGCGCGCGCCTCGATGACGGTCCCGTCGTCGCGAAGCTCTTCCTCGAGCTCGGGGTCGAAGAGGTGCCGCCCGGTCCGGAGCGCTTCGCGAACGAGATGTGCGCGCGCACCTTCGTGGCCGAGATCGACGGCGAAGTGCTCGGGTATCTCTACGAGCAGACCCTGTCCGACTCGGGCTACGTGCGCCACGTCGTGGCCTCGCCCAAGGCGCGCCGCACCGGCATAGGTCAAGCCCTCTTCCACGCCGCAAAAGCCCATTTTCGCGCTGCGGGATGCACGACCGTGCGCCTCAACGTGAAGCCCGACAATCACCCCGCTGTCGCCCTCTACGAGCGCGAAGGCCTGCGTGCGGCCTATGCGTCTCGCTCGGTCGCCTTCACCTTCTCGCGCATCCCGGGGGCGAAGGTTGCAGGCGTGCACACGGGCCTCCTCGAAGCCCGAGACGATGCACGTGCCGAGGAAGCGTTCGCCCTGCCACGCGGACAGCTCGCCCAAATGCGCGCCATGCCCGGGCGCATCGTGCTCGGCGCAATCGACGAGCGCACGCCAGCCGCGACCGATGGCGCAGCGCCCGTGGTCGGAGTGGCCTGCTTCGACCCGAAATTTCCCGGGTCTTTCCCCTTTCGTGCGCGCACGATCGAAGCCGCCGAGGCCCTACTCGATGCATGCAGAACGCACGCACTCGGCGACCCGATGAACGTGGTGGTCGAAGACGACGAGGCCCTCTCGGCGTGGCTCCTGTCGCGAGGAGCACGTTCCACGTTGGAGATCGTGCACTACGTGGGCGCGCTCGACTGAGACGGCCGGGGGTCCACGCAGGCGGGCGGCGTCCGCACGCTCGAGAGGACGCGACCTCTTCCACGGCGCGAGGTGCTCGATGTGCGGAGCCACGCGCCGAGCGGTGTCGGGTGCCACCGCGCGCCAGCCTCCCGCTCAGGGCAGGCGCCCCACGACGTGAACGACCCGCGGCAGCATCTCCGCCGGGCGCACACCGAGGAGCTGCTTGCTCGTGCGTGTGAGGTGGGCCGAGTCCGCGAAGCCCGCCCGATGCGCCGCCTCCGTCAGGTTCGCCGCGCCGAGCGCCGCCTCGCGGATCGCGCGCTGCAGCTTGAACCACGCTCGCCACACCCGCGGCGGCGCGCCGAGCGTTTCCGTGGTGAGGTGCGTCAGCCGGCTCTCGGACAGCCCTTGCCGCGCCGACGCCTCGACCACGCTCAGGCCGTCGGTGTCGATCGCATCGAGCGCGCGCAGCATGCGACCATCGACGCGGCGGTGCGGGATAGCCAGGGCGTCGCCCAAGGCCTCGCGCAGGTCGTCGTGGCCCGGAACGAAGCCCCGCCAGCGCTCCGCGAGGCGCTGCACGTCCTCGAAGCGGTAGCGCCGCGCATCGAGGTAGGCGACACCGGCGTAGGGGTCGTCGAAGGCGACGACGGAGTGCGAAACCCCGGCAGGCAGGGCCAGGGCCCCGTCGGAACGCACGCGCCGCCCCTCGAACGCGACCTCGCAGCGCCCCAGCAGCACCCCGTGCAGCGGAGGTCGTCGTTCGAAAAGGCGCACCCCTTTGGTGCGGGTGCTCGTGAGCGCCACATGGGGCCCGACCACCAGCACCGTCGGGGCTTCGTCGGCGACCGATGGGTGCTCTCGGGCTCGCACGAGCAGCATCCTGGTGCGCACGCCGCGTGCGCGCAAGCGTAGCAGGTGGGTTCAAGCGCGCGGCGCCCCGACGTGCCCATAACTCCGCATCGCGCCTAACGCGCCCTCCCCTAGCGAGCCCCCCCATGACGCCGAGCCAGCCCGAAATCCGAGGCTTCAAGCACGCTTTCACCGCAATCGGTGCAACCTACATTCTGCTCGCGAGCTCGTGGCTCGTCCGCGGCCCCGTGGTACTTCGCGACTTCGCGGTGCCCGACCGCGTGATCGCCGAGCCCGTGTTCGGCGACTTTTTCCTATTCTTCTATCAATACATGGCCTTCGGGGGCCTGGCCCAGGTTCTCCTCGGACGCGTGACCCGCGGCCTGCGACACCAAACGGGGGTCGCCTGCGTCTACACCGTGGCCAATCTCCTCTTCGCGCTCCGCGACCTGTCCACCTCCGACAGCCGCTTCGGAAGTCACCTGTACCGCGGCGATGCGACGCTCTTCTTCGTCGTGGTCGACCTCGCCATCGCATCCACCTACGGCGCCCTCACCGTCGCGGGCCTGCGGCGCCTGCGCGACGAGGCGTAGGCGCCGCCCCGAACCGTACGGCTTCGCCGAACCCGGGACCGAAGCAGCCCGTGAGTGGGGACCGAACGGCTCCTGCCGACTTGCTCCGAGTCCGCGAGCGCGCGAAGCTCTCGGACATGTGCCGGAACATCCGCGTCCTCCATCACTTCGAGCCGCCCACCACCGACGAAGAGATCCGCGCGGCCGCGCTTCAGTACGTGCGCAAAGTGAGCGGCGTGCAGAAGCCGGGTCTGGTGCACGAAGCGCTGTTCGAGGCCGCCGTGAAGGCCATCGCCGAGAGCACCCGGACGCTCCTCCACGCCCTCCCCGCGCGAGGACCGGCGAAGACGCGCGAGGGCGAGCTCGAGAAGGCACGGGCGAAGTGGCGCGAACGAGAGGTGCGCATCGCCAAGACCGTCAAAGGCTGACGTCTTTCGCACGAACGAGGAAGACCGAGCGACACGAGAGCGACATCGCGGGTCAGCGTGAGCAGCGACGCACGCAGACGCACCGGCCCTTCCCACCGGCTCCGGACGAGGGAGCACGACGAAGAGCCGTGCGCCCGTGAAGCGCGACACCAGGCGAGCGGTTCGGTCATCATGGCGCGATGCGGACCCCGACGCTGCCCAAGAAACAAGACGTGCTCATGCTGCGCCACCCGGATGGAGCGTGTCAGGCTTGATCGAAGATCATGACCGCTGATTTAGCGTGAGAGCCGTCGAGGGGCCGTCGTCTCGCTCTCGATAGGCGAAGGCCAGCTCCGTTTCCCCAATCCATTGCAGCCCAGGAAAGCGATCGCACAGCTACCGCTGCTTCGATCGCGTGACGCATGTCGCCGAGCGCGGGTCGCTTCTCGTCGCGCACAACAAAAGAGGGGGTTTTGCACTTCTTCGACGCGCGCACCGCTCAGCCGCTCGTGTACTTGCGCACGACGCTGACGGGGTGGATCGTGTTTCGCGATGACGGGGCGTGGGACGCGTCCGTGGGCGACCCGCGCGGCGTCGAGCTCTCGTGGAGCGACGCGAAGAGCCGAGCGTTCATCCCTTCGGTGGGCTTCGGCGTGCTCGAACGCAACAGACTTCCGATGACACGGATCGAACCTGCGCGGAAAGGGCGCACTCCGGGATTGCTGGCTCTCTCCCTGGGGGCAAATCCTTCGGGGAAACCGCCGTCGACCGCGACGGTGCCGGAGGGGCGCTCGACATAGGCCGACCATCGCCACGAGGGTCAATAGGCTGCGTTCGTAGCCAAAACGAAGAAGACCGAGCCCCGTGAGAAGCTCGGTCTTCGATGTGTTCCGGACGCGTGAGTCTCAGGCGACGACGGTGGTCCAACCGTGAGGATCGGGCGCGGCACCGTATTGGATGTCGGTGATAGCGGTGCGCAGGCGGTCGCAAATCGTGCTCTCCGAGCCGACCACGATCTTCTCGCTTCCCCACACGAGCTCACCCACGGGGGCGACCACGGCGGCGGTACCGGTGCCGAAGACTTCCTTCAGCTCGCCTTTGCGGCCGGCTTCGGCCACTTCATCGATGGTGATCTTGCGCTCGTTCACCTTGACGCCCCACTCGCGGAGGAGCGTGAGGCAGCTCGCGCGGGTGATGCCGGCGAGGATGCTGCCCGAGTCGAGCGGAGGCGTGACCACCTCGTCGCCGATGCGCACGAAGAGGTTCATGGTGCCGACCTCTTCGAGGTAACGACGCTCCACCGCGTCGAGCCAGAGCACCTGGTCGAAGCCGTGCTCCTTCGCGCGATAGGCGGCCGAGAGGCTCGCGGCGTAGTTGGCGGCGGTCTTGACCGCGCCGAGGCCGCCCGGAGCCGCACGAACGTGCTCCTTCTCGACCCAGATGCGCAAGGGGCGCATGCCGCCCTCGTAATAGTCGCCGACCGGCGAGAGCAGCACGAGGAAGATGTAGTCCTTCGCGGGGCGCACGCCGAGGAAGCCCTCGTCCGCGACGACCAGCGGGCGCAGGTAGAGTGCCTCGCCTTTGCCATGCGGGATGGCGCCCTTGGTGCGGGAGAGCAGCTCGAGCACGTGCTCGCGGACGCGAGCGAGATCGAGCGCGGGCATGGCCAGGCGATCGGTGCCGCCGTTCATGCGCGCGAGGTGGGCGTCGAGACGGAACACGCGGACCTTGCCGTCGTGGCCGTAGAAGGCCTTGAGCCCCTCGAACAACGCTTGTCCGTAGTGGAGCACGGCCGCCGCGGGATCGAGCGAGAGCGCATGGCGGGGCACGCACTGGAAGTCGTGCCAGCCTTTGCCGTCTTTGTACCGGCCGAGCAGCATGGTGTCGGCGAAGACACGGCCGAAGCCGAGGGGGGCGTGGGCCTGCGCAGGTGCGGTACCGGGCGCGGCGCTAGGGGGCATAGGGGGTACGGCAGAGGGCTTTTGTGTGGGCTCTTGCATCATGTCGGAGGCCTCGGTGGAGTGCCCCTCGAGCGGGCACGACGGCACGAAACAATTTCTCTTCTTGGACAGAACGCAGCCAAAGGCAACCGTGCAATGCGTCGATTTCGCAACGTTTCCAAGGTGCTCCGCGTCATCGGCGACGAACCCTCGGAAAATCGCACGCAAGAGGAACGGCCGGAGCCTCCTGAAATTTCGGGAGGGGCACCACGAGGCGCGTCGATTCGGCTTTCGACGGGCACGGCCACGGCCGAGGACCCCTCCCGGGAAACGACGAGGGGTGCCGCATCGCCGTCGCGGACACCCCTCGCCTCGTCACTCGCCTTAGCTCTCGCGAGCCCGATCGATCACTTCACGTCGAACGCGTCGATCTCGTTCTCGAGGAAGCGCGGCACGAGCACTCGACCACGCTTCTTGTCGTAGCCGATGTCCGCCGGAGCCTTCACGCCCGAGACCACGGACGTGAACGTGCCGCCCGCTTTGCCCTTGAAGATCTCCGATCCGCCCCAGCTCGAGACGAGCAGGTTGCCGTCGCCGAGCGAGACGATGCCGTCGAGCGCGCCCTGGGGCAGCTTGACCGCGTCGAGCTTCTTGCCCTTCTCGTCGAGGCGGTAGAGCTCACCCGAGCCGAACGTGGCCACGAGCAGCGACTTTCCGTCGAGCAAGAGACCGTTGGGACGCCCGAGCTCGGTCGACTTCGCCACCGGCTTCGCGGTGCCCTTTTCAATCACGTAGACCGCGTCCGAGCCGGTGGGCTCGAAGTCCTTCTCGCCCTGCTTGAGGCCCGAGTCGCTCACGTAGACCTTGCCGTCGGGCCCGGCCGCCATGTCGTTCAGGAAGGTCGCGCCGGCGATCTTGATCTCGCCCTTGGGCGCGAAGGTCTTGAGGTCGAAGGTGCGCACGCTGGAGATGTCGGCCACGTAGAGCAGGCCGCCCGCGATGGCCATGCCCTTGGGTGCGTTGAGCGTGACCTTGTTGGCGCCGCCGGCCACGAGCTTGGCGGTCTTCACGGTTCCGTCCGGAGACAGCTCGGTGATGTAGCCGTTGTTGTCGACGTCGAGCGGCTTGCCGTTGATGTTGGAGACCAGGTAGCGGTCGTTCGCTTCGTCGTAGAGCACGCTCTCCGGAGTGGCGAAACCGGTGGTCCACTTGACCGAAGGCGCAGGCTGCGGGCCTTCGACCTTCTTGGGCTCGGCCGGCGCGGCGGAGGCCGAAGTGGCAGGCGCCGCCGACGGAGTGGCAGAAGCCGCAGGGGGCGGAACCTTGGGAGCCGCGGCGCTCGTCGCGGTGACCGGCGCAACGGGCACCGGGGTCTCACCACATGCGACCAACGCGAGCACGGCGAGAGACGAAGCTGCAAGAGCGAGACGGGTGGAGGTCTTCATCGTTTTTCCTTATTTTTCTCGTGAGACGCGGGCGCTTTCGGATGAAAAGCCGCGCAGGGATCTTCGTCGTCGCGACGAGGTGTAAAGTACACATAGTCGTGCGTCGCGAGCTCTTCGTAGGCGGAGGGCTGCGTCTTCGCGTCGTCCACCTCCACCATCGCCACCGAGGCGAACGATCCGAGCGGGAGAAACCTCGGCACGCCGCGATCGCCACGCGTGTGCCCCTTGCCGGCGACCAGCACGGACGAGTCGCCGCGCGAGCGCATCGCCAGTGCGAAGCGAGCGTCGCGCGCGTGCTGCGCGAGGGCCATAGGGGCCAAAAAGTCGCCCGGCAGGTGCCCGCAGTGCGAGGCGTAGAGCTCGTCGACCAGGGCTTTTTCCTGGTTCTCGTCGAACGTCACTCGGGACAGCTCGGCGCGCACTTCGGCCGAGAACGCGCCCTCGGGGGAGACCTTCAGCGCACGAACGTCGAGCTTGTCGAAGTTCCCCGCCACGATGGGCATGCGATGGCGCAAAGCCGCCGCGAAGATGGGCTCGAACGCGGCGAACGGTCCCCAGCCTCGCTCTTCCCAGCCCACCTCGGCGGGCAGCATGGACGCCTGCACGTTCGGCTTGGCGAAGAACGTGTCGAGCGCGCCTTGTTTGGACTCGCCGAGGTGCTCGAACACCACCGGACGTGGCTTCTTCGCGCCGCGCACGGCCGACTTGCCGAGCGCTTCGACCAAGCGCGCCTCGAAGGCGTGGTGCTCGTCGTTGTCGTGCTTCTCACCGACCAGCACGTACGCCCGCGTGGCGAGCTTCTCGAAGGCGCGCTCTTCGTCGACCTTCACGCCGCCTTCTCGCGCGTAGAGCCCGTGCACGAGGGGGTGGGTGCCGGGGTGGGCAGCAGCCTCCGGAGTCTTCGCGGGAACCTCCGAAGGGCGAGACGGCGCGCACCCCACGAAGGCGTGGGTGGACACGAAGAGCCAAGAAATACCTACAAAACCTAGGGTTCGTCGCACGGGTGACGCCCTCTAGCGTCGAACGAGAGCCGCGCCAAGAGCCGGGATGCGCACGACACCGTTGAACGCGGCGTAAAGTCGCGAGATCATCGACGGATGAAGCTTCACCTTCGCTACGCCGCCGCGCTCCTCCTCGTCCCGTTCACCGCCGCCGGCTACGTGGCGTGCTCGAGCGACGAAGGCACCACCGGCGCCGACGCGGGCCCCGCGTCCACGACCACCACCACGAGCCCCACGTCGACCCCCACCACCACGTCGACGCCCGGCCAAGACGCGCAGGTCCCCACCGACGCGAGCACCGGCGACTCGTCCACCACCGACAGCGGGTGCACTTACACGGCGCCCAACGTCGATGGCGGCGGCCAGTGCGGCACCTACGCGTTCGGCACCGCCGCGGTCAACGCGTCCACTCTGCAGACCGTGACCTTCAACGGGGGCGCGCTCCCGCCCGGCATCTACGACGTGACGGTGTACCAACGCATGACCGAAAAAGGCTCGTGGCGCGAGACCCTCGCACTCGACGGAACCCGCTTCACGCGCATCCGACAGGTCGACACCGGCAGCGGCACGGGCAGCCTCGGCCCCGTCACCTACCGCTCCGGCACGTACACCACCGGGCCGAACGGCCTCGTGCTCACCTTCGACTGCGCCTTCGACGACACCACCGCCGCGGACGCCGGCTCGAGCACCGTGCAGTACGAAGTCGTCAAGAACGGTTGCGAGTCGAGCATCCGCTACGGCGCCGGGGTCGCTTACGCCACGCTGAAGCGTCGTCCGTGACCTCGCTGGAGGTGTCCTCACCCGCGACGGTTCGAGAGTAGGCAGACCGCGAAGACGCGTCGATCCCTCGGAAATCCCCGAGTGAGTCGACGCGTCCGTGTTTCGAAGGTGCGGGCTCGGGCTCGCTCAGCGGTGCTGCCCCGGGGCGCACTTGCCGTCCATGAAGGCCCACTCGTCACAGACCGAGCCGTCCGGGAAGACGCAGAAGCCGGTCTCGTTGCCCTTCTGATCGGCGCGAATCTCGAGACGACCGCCCTTGGCGCGGCAGTTCTGCGACGCGGGGTTGGCCATGCCGGGGCCGCCAGGACCTCCCGGAGATCCGGGTCCCTGCGGAGGCATGCCGGGTCCTCCCAGGCTTTGCGGCGGCTGTGAGGGTCCACCGCAGGCGAACAGGAGGAGCGCGAGGCTTGCCGTAGCGAGGATCGTCTTCATCGCGTCGAGCATATCAGAGTCCCGTTCGGCCTTCGGCGACGCGACGTCGACCACGAACCCGCATCATTTTGCCCTCATTCGCGCATCTTCGAGGATCGACCAACCCGACCTCTGCGCACGTGGACAGGGGTGGGTGATTTCGCGATGATGGATCCATGCCTGCGGATCCTCCCTCGAGCCCCGACCCGACGAGCAAAAGCGCGCAGGCGGCACGACCGCGCCATCCGGCGAGCGCATCGTCGGTCCCCGTGCCCACCGAAGACGGCTTCATGTCGACGCAAGCGAAGATGTCGCTCGCCGACATCGCGCTCGCCCTACGCGACGAGCAGCTCGAAGCAAAGGTGGTCCACTACAAGGCCGAGCTCGAGACCAGCGCCGAGCTCGACGCCATCACGGCCCAAGTGGTGCGCGAGCTGCAAAGCTTGCAAGCTGCACGTAGATCGAGCTCGTCCTCCGTGCAGGCGGTCGACCGAGGCCAGCTCGAGATCGACCTCATCCAATCCCTCAAAGAGATGCTCGGCCGGCTCTTCCGCGTGGGCAAGCTCGCCACGGTGTTCGAGCGAAAGCTCGCCGAGGTGGCCAAACGCTTCGCGCGCGTCTTCTTCGAGAGCGAGCTCCACGACAAGATTCGTGGCTCGTCGGGGGAAGCGAAGGTCATGCGCTTCGCCGAGCAGGCGCTCTACCAGCTCTTCGCCAAGAACGAAGAGGCGCTCTTGAAGCAGCTCGCCGCCTTCGACTACGCGAGCCCCGAGGTCGCCGCTCGCGCCAAAGAAGAGTTTTTGGATCACGTGAAAGAGCTGCGAAACGGCTTTCTTTCGCGCACCACGCCCGAGCTCAACAACCTCGTGAAGTTCCTGAACGAGGTACTCACCCTCTTCTTCACGCGCGAGCTTCCGCAGATGCTCGGCGAGCTCTCGTGGGAGGTCGTGAAGGAGGCACGCCTCGCCGACTCCGCCCCGCGCGAGGGCTACAAAATCCCCGCCGAGGCCTTCCCGCGTTTCCGTCAGACCTTCGAGCGACGCTTCCTCCAGCGGCTCGTGCCCTTCGCCGAAGACGAGATGCTGAAGCGCGTACGCGAGAGCCAAGTGGGCTTCCGCGCCGAGACCATCCGTTTCGTCGCCGACCCGCTCATCTTCAGCGACGTCTGCGAGATCATCTGCAACGCCGTCTACGACAGCCTCTACAACGACGGCTTCCTGGACCTGCCGAGCGACTGGCGAGCGCGCCTCCAGACCACCGGCTGAACCTAGAACCCGCGAAGCGCGAGCTCCCGGGGTGGAGGCTCGCGCTTCGTGTTTCGCTCGCTCGGAACGGCTACTTGGGCGGAGCGGCGGGCGACGGTGCCGCGGAGGCCACCTCGGACGGCGCACGCGAGCGACGCTCGGCGCGGTCGCGCATGCCCTCGGTGGCGGTCGCGGCTGCATCGCGGAGCTCTTCGTCCACCGCGGCTTGTGGAACGGCCATGTTGGGCATCACGAGGAGGTCCATGCGCAGGATCGTGCGGCGCGCGTCCACGCGGGTCACCTCGTAGAGCACGTTGCTCGCCCGGAGATTTCCTCGCACGTAGCGACCCTCGAGGCGCTCGACGTCTTTCGAGACGGGCGTCACTGCGCCGAAGCGCATGACCTGCCAGAGCACGACGATGCCGCCCATGATGGGCACCTGCATGTAGACGTCGGTCTCGTTGTTCTCCTTGGCGATGACCCGTGAGCGGTTGAACTTGTCCGGAGCAAGCTCACGGTAGGCGTTGTAGGCGGTGATCTCGCGGCGGACCTCTTCGAGGGGCGCGTTCACCAGGATCTCGGCGCGGCCATAGCGCTCGGCCTTCCCCGGCGGCACCACGTTCGACTTGAGCGCGCGCCCCTGCGCGAAACGCGAGAGGTCGGGGCCCGGAACGGGAGCGGGAGCTGCGCTCGCGGGTGCTTCGGCGGCGGCCTGACCACTCACCAGGAGCGCCACACCGAGCACTGCACACGCCCCGAGGGCACGGAGGCCGAGCCCGGAGGAGCTGGACGAAGGCGCGAAACGAGACGCGAAACGACCCGAGTCACCGAGAGCCCGAAGAGATGGCAGCCGCATGAAGACCTCGCGAGAGCGAAAGGGGTGCGTTACGCCAAGCAGAGAGTATTCCACAGACGGCCAGCCGGAGTGAAGCCTTCACCCCTGCCCGTTTTCTCGGGGAAATCCGGAATTTTCCGCCAGTAACCCGAGGTGCGTCGGCGGCGTAGCGTGACGTTCCGGTCACACGGACTACGGAACTGCGTCCGAAGGTGTGTCTCTCCTGCGTGGAGGCGCCGCGCGAGCACGTCCCCTTCGGCGGACGTCCGAGCTCAGCGGCCGTAGCGCGCGCGGCCCTCGACGGACCACCAGTTCTGGAACTTCTGCATCACCCGCTCGCGCTCTTTGCGCGAGGAGTCGTCTTGGTAGCCGAAGGCGTTCCGGGTGAGCTTGACCAGCTCTTCGAGCGCCGCCAGTCGGAGACCCGAGGCCGGATGCATGAGGGCGTCGATGAGCCACTCCACGCGCTGCTTGTGGCGGTTCTTGTCGAACCACTCGTTCCAGTGCGAGAGGTGCAAACCGAAGTCTTGGCGCGAGACCAGGATGAGGCTCGCACGGGCGGCCGCGGCCACCTCGGGCTGAGGGTCGACGAGGCGCGGCACCAAGTGCGGCACGGAGGCCGGATCGCGCACTTCACCGAGCATTTGCAGGGTGATCACCTTGCGTACGAGCTCGACACGGGGCTCGGCGAGGACCTTGGCGAGACGGTCGACCGTGTAGCTCGGGTAGAGCTCGCCGAGCACGCGCGTCGCCGTGCGCGCCGCGAGACGAACCCGCGGCTCACGGTCGAAGAGCGCCGTCACGGCGGGGTCGATCGCCTCCACGTAGGGCAGCTCCGAGAGCAGGTAGGTGGCCCAAAAACGGCGCTCGGTCTCCGGCTCGTTCACCAACGTGAGCACGAACGGGAGCGCCACGCGGCGCTGGCGAGCGACCAGCCGAAGCACGGGACCACACTCGCCCGCGCGAGGCAGCGACCCCTCCGGGAGAGCGGTCACGTCGAGGCGAACCGGCCCCGGAAAGCGCGACAAGATGGCCGGCATGGCGTGCTGTCCGGCGTGCAGCAAGCGGGTCTCGGCCGATTCGTCTCCGGTCGCGACCACACGATCGACCAGGGCGCCGTACTCGTCGCCCACGTCCACGATGACGCTCGGGAGCTCGCGCAAATCGCCCCGCGAAGGCGGCGGAAGATGCGCGGGGACCGCGATTTTCTCGGGCGGATCACTCTCGATCACCGAGGGAGCGATGGGCGTCTCGGCAGAGGCCGCCGCGAGCATCTCATCGGTGAGCTGCGGCGCCTGCTTGGGCACGTCCACGACGCGCGTGGAGATGGGCGCGGGCTCGTCGATGCTCGGATCGTGCGCGGGCTCGATGGGCTCTTCGATCGGCTCTTCGCGCGGGAGCGGCGCGGCCTGGGGCACCTCGACCTCGACCGCGGGCATCACCGGTATGGCCGGATCGGAGAGCGCGAACTCGGAGGGTTCGTAGGGATACGCCGGTGTCTCGTCGAGGGCTTCGGCGGGAATCGGAAGCGGGCGCAGGGGCGTATCGCCTGCGGCTTCGTTCGGATCCGGCGAGAGCTCGGGCACTTCCGGCTCGGCGACTTCGAGCGGCGCTGGCGGAGCGCTCTTCGGGGCGACCGCGGGCAGCACGGCCGCGGGCGCGATTTCGACTTCTTCGACCGGTTCGGGTGCGACGGGCGCGGGCTCTGCCGCTACCACCGGCTCCGGTGCGACCGGACTGGCCGGGGGCTCGCTCAGCACACGACCCAGCACGGCGGCCGCTTCGGGCTTGCTGGGAATGGAGGCGCGCGGGGGGAGGCTCGGCTTCTTTTCGCCCTGCTTTTTCCTGACGATCAGGCGCTCGAAGGCCGCACCGGCCAGCGCCGCGAACGACGTCACGTCTTTCACGCCAGCCGCTTCGACCGGCGTATCGCCGTCGTCGCCGAGCAGCACGGCGACCACACGCCGGCGCACCACGATGGGCAAGAGCCCGATGGTGTTCTTGCCGACGCGCTCGAGATCCACGAAGAGCACGTGGTCGTAGCCGGAGCCGTCCGGGCGCACGAACACGGGCACCTGCGCGTTCTTCGAGGTGAGGAAGACCGAAGGTGCATCGAGCGGCACGCCCATGCCCGCGACCTTGTCACGGGAGGCTCCTGCGCCCGATGCGTCTCGACCTTCGGCGACATCGCCGTGGAGGATGAAAAACGCGGAGTACTCGAAGAACTGGCGCGCGAACTCGAAGAACAAGTCGAGCACGTGGTCGCGCTCGCTCGCCTCGTCCATTTCCTTCTTCGCCACTTCGAAGGTGAGCGGTCCGCGGCGGCGCTTTCCCGGGCGCTTGTGCGCTCGGGCGTCTTCCGAGACGAAGGTCGCGAACACTTCCGTGGCCGGATGAACGGCCGGCGATGGCGCCTTCACCGGTGCCGCGACGGCGGCGTTCGCGGTCACGTTGGTGGCCTCATCCACGAGGACCACCGACGGCGGTCGCGTGGTTTCTTGAGGCGGCAACGGGGGCTCGGACTCGCGGGTATCCGGGGGACGGTCGCTCGTCAGGCGTGTCTCGGACACCGCCGCCGGAGGGGGCACGGACGCGAGCGCTTCACGGGGAATCGGCGAACCGGGAGGCTCGGCCACCGTCTTCGGGGCTTCTTCGATGTCGTCTTCGGACGGCTCTTGCGCCGCGACCGGGACGGGCTCTTCAGGAACCTCGGGAAGCTGGGGCGAGCTCTCGATCGAGACGATGCGGGTCATCACGACCGCCGACGACGAGGCCACCGGCGCCTGCGCCTGCGACACCGACGGCGACGAGCCCAGCGCCGCGGGCGGAGGCTCACTCTGCACGAAGCCGCCCATCGACGGCGCCGAGCCGGCCGGGCTGGCGGACGCGGCAGGCGGTGGGCCTCCCTGGGCGAGACGGGTCAAAAGGCGGGCATGTCGACGCACGAGCGGCACGCCGTAGTCGCGCGAAATCGCCTGCAATATCCTAAAGATAGGCGCGATGCGCACCACGATGGGGCGCGAGGTGGCAAACCCGAGCTCTTGCTCGAGCTCGGGGCTGAGCGGAGCCGAGCTTGCCACGATGAGGCCCGAGGCATCGAGACCGAGCGGCACGATGCCTTGTTCGACGGCCTGCTCTTGGGTGACGAGCACGCGGGCTTCCGGCGGGGCCTGCGCGAGCTCTCCCGAAGGAGCGGGCAAGAGACCGAACGATTCGGCCAAGAGCGCGGTGAGGCGTCCTTCGTCGACCCGGGCGACCTCGAGCAGGTTGGTGGCGAGATCACCGCCGTAGAGGACCTGACGTGCGAGCGCCTCTTCGACGTCGCGAATGGTCGCAAGCTCGCGTTGAACGAGGAGGGAGCTCAGGGACATGGGCGAATAAGCACGCGCTGCACGGACCGGTCGTCGGTGCGCACGGGCATGGGCAACAACTGACCAACGCCGTGCGGAGAACTCTTTCGCGAGCATCGCTGCTCGGCCGGTGACTTGTCAATTCACCTGTCGTCCGAGAAGGCTCGAAGATGCTCGGAAAAATACGCGCCGATGGCCGAGCAAAGGCCATGTGACGTGTAGGTTTCGGCGGTGATTTGCGGGGACAGACCCGCCTCGGTCAGGCTCTTGGCCGTGACCGGACCGATGGCAGCCAGCTTCGCCCGTGCGAGCGCACGTCTTGCGCGCGGAGCGTCGGACGCGGCCTCCAGGCACTCGAGAAGGCGCGAGACCGCGCTGCTCGACGTGAAGGTGACCACGTCCACCTGGCCTCGCTCCAGCGAGTCGAGCAGCGCCGCGCCCTCTGCCCCGGGCACCCCCAACGTGACGTAAGCGGTGACCAGGTCGACCTCGAAACCGGCACTCCCGAGCGCATCGACCAGCGTCTCACGGCCTTGTTTGGCACGCGGAAAGAGCACCCGTGGGCGGGCCTCGCCGAACGCGGACACGAGCTCGCGAGCGAGCGCGTCCGCCACGTGCTCCGTCGGCACGAGATCCACACGGACACCACGCTCGGACAGCGCGCGTGCGGTGGCCGGGCCGACTGCGCACACCTTCACCCTCTCGAGGCCGAGGGCATCTCCGAACGCTTGCTCGAGTCCCGCAACCACCTTTTCGACCGCGTTCTGGCTGGTGAACGTCACGAGGCCGTAACGTCCCGCCCGAAGCTCGACGAGCGCCTCGCGGAAGCGCTCCGGCTCGTCCGTCGGGGTGATGCGGATCACGGGGAAATAGAGGGGAATCGCGCCTTCGGCTTCGAGCGCGCGCCCGAGCTCGTCGCGCGCATCCCGGGCCCGAGTGACGAGCACGCGACGGCTTTCGAGCGGCCGCGGGTGACGCCTCGCCTCGTCGTTCACGCCATCCCCTCGGCGCCCGGGCCTACTGGACGTTCGGCGCGCAAGTCGACACGCCCGCACCGACCACCAGCGTGCCCAAGTTGGCGATGATGGAGGTCGAGTTGTCCGCTGGGCGGAACCGCGTCACGCGCGAGCCGCCGACCTGCTCCGGATCGGTGAACAAGTAGAAGTCTCCACCCCAAGCCGCGAACGCCCAGCCCGAGCCTTGGTCGACCGTGGGCAGGCGGGTCTCGCCCACGACCTGACCGGAGGCCTTCTCGATCTCGCCGATGAACGAGCCGGTCTGGCGGGTCTTCGTGTAGAAGGCATAGAGTCGTCCGTCGCCGGTGCCGGTGAGCTCGGCGCGATCGATGGTGGGGACGAACGGTCCGATCGGCGTGAGCCGGAAGTTGGCGAGCGGGTCGATGGCGGCGAGACCGCGTTGCAGGCTTCCCGCTTGGTTGTCCGCGGCGATGAAGAGCGTCTCGTCCGGGCCGAGCTCACGCGTCGCGAAGCCCATGCCGAAGGTGCCGAAGCCCTGCTGGTTGGGGACGAACGTCGTGCCCGTGCAGGCCGCCGTGAGCGTGCTCACGCGGTAGAGGTTGCCGTCGTTGAAGGCCACGTAAGCGACGCCGTTGCGGTCGACCGCCATGGAGAAGGGCGTGGTGCCCGGCGGAGCAGGACACGCGATGCGCCCGATGAGGCGGAAGCTTGCATCGGGCGGGTAGAAGGAAAAAAGCTCGTTGTCGGTGGTGATGACGTAGACGAGCGTAGCGGCGGCGTCCGGGCAGTCGTTGCGCACCACGTCCGGGATGACGCGCGCGTCGATGGGCGGAGGAGTGGCGTCGGGAACCGAACGATCAGCGGGGGCGTCGGCAGTCGCGTCGAACCCGGTCGGGTTGGTGCCTCCCTCGGCGAATTCGTCCGAAAAGAGTCCGGTTCGACTTCCACACGCCACGGCGAGCGAGAGACTCGCGAACGAGACCGCGGCGAGGGCCACCAAGCGAAGCTTTCCGAAGGACGGCATGGCCGACACTTTTCGCGCGAAGCGCCCCGGGGGCAACCTAAATATCGTGCGTTATCCGTCCGCGCACGGTCGCCGAGGTCACTGGTTCGGCGCGCAGGTCGAGACGCCGGCTCCCACGATGGTGCCCGCGAAGGTGGTCGGCTGAGTGGTCGTGTTGTCCGCCAAGCGGTAGCGCGACACGTCGGTGGAGCCGCCGTTCTGCGAGTTGAACATCCAGAAGTCGCCGCCGTAGAACGCGAACGCGAAGGCATCGTTGCCGGTCCCGACCGGAACGTCGACGCGGGCGCGCACCTGCGCGTTGGCGGGATTTACCTCGGCGATCGAGCCGAGCGGCGCGCTCGAGGTGCCTTGCGGCCAATACGCGAAGAGGCGGCCATCCGCGGTGCCGGTGAACTCGGCGCGGGGAAGCGTGGGCGAGAAGGGTCCCACGAAGCTCAGCGCGAAGGACGTGGTGTCGATCACGCCGAGGCCGCGCGAGCTCTGCCCGGGAAGGCCCACGCCGGTGGGGTTGTCCGCGACGTAAAGACGCTCGTTGGTGGGCGAGGTGGGATCGGCCGCGAAGCCCATTCCGAACGTGCGGAACCCGTTATTTCCCGTACGGTACGTGGTGGCGACACACGCCGCGGTGAGCGTGCTCACGCGGTAGAGCGAGCCGTCGGTGTAGAGCACATAGGCGACGCCTCGGCGGTCGACCGCCATCGAGAAAGGCGTCTCGCCGGGGGGAGCCGGGCAGACCAGGTTGCCGATGAAACGGAAGCTCAAGTCCGGCGGATAGAAGGCGTAGAGCTCGTTTTGCGTGGTCACCACGTAGACGAGCGTGCTGTCCGCATCGGGACAGTCGTTGCGGTTCACGTCGACCAGCGGCGTCGCGTCGATGGGCGGAAGCGCGTCGAGCTCGACCTCACCATCACGACGAGGACCTCCGTCCGTGGACGAGCCGTCGACCCGTGAGCTGCCATCGAGCGAGCTTCCGCCGTCGGTGGTGCCGTCTTCGTCGGTGCCGAAGAGACCGGTGCGGCTCCCGCAGGCGGCCGCCACGACGAGAAACGCGAAGAGCCCGATTCGACGGAAACGCATGCCTCTTTTTGGCGGAAAGCGGGCCGCCTTACAACTTCCGCGTACGAAAATGCGGTGTATCGTCCGCCGCATGGGATTCCCGCTCAAGCGGCCGCGTAGGCTCCGCAAAACCCCCGAGCTCCGGGCGCTCGTCCGCGAGACCAGTCTCTCCCCGAAGAACCTCGTCTATCCGATGTTCTTCCACGCCGGCATCGATACCCCTCGCCCCATCGCGAGCATGCCGGGGGTCTCGCAGCACCCGGTCTCTCACGCCAAGCAGTGGGCCAAAGACCTGCGCTCGCGCGGCATTCCGGGCGTCATCCTGTTCGGCCTGCCCGAGCACAAGGACTCGCACGGCAAGACCGGTCTCGACCCGGACGGCCCCGTTCCTCGCGTGGTGCGCGAGATGAAAGACGCCGTGCCCGAGCTGCTCGTCATGACCGACGTGTGCGTGGACGAATACACCGAACACGGCCACTGCGGCGTGCTGCGTGACGGCCCGCGCGGACCGGAGGTAGACAACGACGCCACCGTGGAAATCCTGGCCGAAATGTCGGTCGTGCACGCCAAGGCGGGCGCGGACATCGTGGCGCCGAGCGACATGATGGACGGCCGCGTCAAGGCCATCCGCGAGGCCCTGGACGGCGCGGGTTTCCAAGACGTCTCGGTGCTCTCGTACGCCGTGAAGTACGCGAGCGCGTTCTACGGTCCCTTCCGCGACGCGGCGGACTGCGCGCCCAAGTTCGGCGACCGCGCCGGCTACCAGATGGACCCGGGCAACGCGCGCGAAGGCATTCGTGAAGCGCTGCTCGACGAGGAAGAGGGCGCGGACATGCTCATGGTGAAGCCCGCCTTGCCCTACCTCGACATTATCCGGCAAGTGCGTGAAATCACGACCCTTCCGCTAGCCGCCTACAACGTATCCGGAGAGTACTCGATGCTGCACGCCGCGGCCGAGCGCGGCATGATCGATCTCGATCGCGCCATGCTCGAGGTGCTCACCTCCATCCGCCGTGCAGGCGCGGACTTCGTGCTCACCTACCACGCGCTGCGTGCGGCCGAGCTGCTCGGCGGCTCACGCTGAGCCGACGCGCGACTATCGCGCCTCGAGAACCCCACGAACGAAAACGCGTTTCGAGGCCCGACCTTCGAGACGCGTTTTTCGTGAACGTGGCGCGGTTCAGGGAAACGAGAACTTGCCGAGATTGGGCAACAGCTCCTTCGGCCCGCTCACGGCGGTGATCGTGACGCCGTCGGCAGCGAGCGCGACATCGGCTTTCGCCGAGACCGTGGAGACCGGCTTCTCCTTCTTGAGCACCGCCAAGAGGGCCTTGTCCTCGGCCGAGAGGTCCTTCGGATCGATCGGGTAAGTTTGGGTCTCGGTGGAGGAGACCACGAGCGGCCCGATGCACTTCATGGGCTCGTCCCCTTCGTACGAGCACACGGTGGCAAGCTCGAGCGTTTCTGTGGAGACCGAGAGCCCCGCGTAGTCGGCGTCACCGTGCTCGTGGCGACCGTGCGCTTCCACGACGTGACGCTTGCCGAACACGCTCTCTTTGGCGCTCGTGAAGCTGTAGTCCTCGTGCACGCCGAAGGCGCCCGGGTTCCACGCGCGACCGAGCTCGGCCACCGGCTCCACCGCGTTCTGCGAGGTGCTGCGCATCAGAAGGTGAACGGTGAGGCCGATGCCTTCGTTCCCGAAACGCACGATGCCGAACGGCGGAGGAAGGCCGGTCACCGGCTCGCGCGCGGCCACGAGCGGAGACTTCAGGAACGCCTCGTCTTCGATGCGCTCGAGGCACTGGAAAAGCGCGAGATCTTCGGCGAAGCGGCGTGCACAGAAGGCGTTCTTGGGCGGAGGAGTGGACGCGTCCGGGAGCATGTCCGACTTGACCTTGGCGAGCAGGCCGTCGAGGCGCTTCTGGACGATGGCGTTCGGCCGCTTCTCGAGCGACGAGCGGTAGCGGACCGCGGCCTCCATGGGCTCGCCTTTGCCTTCGTACGCGCGTCCCACGTTGTAGAGGGCCTGCGCGCGCAGCTTGGCGTCGCCTGCCGTGCGGAGAGCGAGCTCGCCGTGCTCGATGGCGGCGGCGAAGTCGTCGAGGTTCACGTCGGCCCAGGACAACTCGGACAGCACGGTGGCGTTGCCCGGATCGATGGCCAAGGCTCGACCGTAGGCACCGCGCGCGTCCTGCCATTTGGAAGCCGCAGCGGCCGTGCGCCCCGCTTTGAGCTCGGCGAGCAGTTTCGCCTTGTCGGCCGACGCGATCGCCGGCGCCGCGCCGTCGGGTTTACCGGCATCCTTCGCGACAGCCACGGACGGTGCCGGGAGAACGACCGGTCCGGTCGCGACCTGGGACGGCTCGGCATCGGAGGCCGACGGGGGGTCCTTCTTCACGCACGCGAGGGAGGTGACGCCGAGCGCGACGAGCGCGAGGGCAGCGGAACGGAACGAAAACGAGGTCGATCTTCGCACCCGGTCCTTTTGCCGAAAGGGCCTTCGCTCGGCAAGCCCGATGGACCTTTACGGAGCATCGGTCCGGGACTACATCCCGCGCCATGTTCACAGGCCTCGTCGAAGAGAAAGGCGTGCTCGCGACCCGCACCCGCGTGGCGCACGGAGCCCGTCTCTTCGTGAAGTGCCGCTTTTCACCGCTCGTGCTCGGCGAGTCCATCTCGACCGACGGCGTCTGCCTCACCGTGGAGAGCATCGAGCCGGGCGGATTTTGGGCTACGGCCTCGTCCGAGACCCTGGAAAAGAGCACCCTGGGCGACAAAGCCATCGGCGCCGAGGTGAACCTCGAGCGCGCGCTGCCCCTCGGTGGACGCCTGGGAGGGCACATCGTCTCCGGTCACGTGGACGGCGTCGGCCGAGTGGAGAGCGTCGCGCCCTCCGGCCCGGCAACGCGTGTATCCTTCACCTATCCGCCCGAGCTCGCCCCGTTCGTGGCGGAAAAAGGCTCGATCGCGGTGAACGGCGTGAGCCTGACCATCAACGGCGTCACCGGTCACACCTTCCACGTCATGCTGGTGCCGCACACCCAGCAGAGCACCGCGTGGGTGCTCACGGCGGGCGAGCGGGTGAACCTCGAAGTCGACGTGCTCGCACGTTACGTCGCCCGCATTCTCGCCGTGGGTGGCGTGGGCAATTCCGGCGTCGGCACCGAGCCGTCGAAAGAGGCGAGCACCGACGAAGCGTGGCTCTCTCGCCTCGCGGGGGCAGGCTACTTGTGAGCATGAGGAAGACGAGCCGATCGCCTCGTTTTCGCGTCTTCTCTTCTAGAAGGAACCCAACAGAATGAGCCCCCTGGTCAACATGAGCCCCGATCTCCTCGCGCGCATTCAAGGCGCCATCGAGGACATCCGCGCCGGCAAGATGGTCATCCTCGTCGACGACGAGGACCGCGAGAACGAAGGCGATCTCACCATGGCGGCGCAGTTCTGCTCGCCCGAGGCGATCAACTTCATGGCCACCCACGGACGCGGGCTCATCTGCGTTTCGCTCAGCGAAGAGCAGATCGAGCGTCTCCAGCTTCCGCTCATGAAGGCCCCGAACCGCAGCGGCCCCACCCTCGGCACCGCGTTCACGGTCAGCATCGAGGCCCGCCGCGGCGTGACCACCGGCATCTCTGCGGCCGACCGCGCGCACACCACGCGCCTCGCCGCCAACCCGGACTGCCGTCCCGAAGACTTGGTCACACCGGGCCACGTCTTCCCGCTCCGCGCGCGCAACGGCGGCGTTTTGGTCCGCACCGGTCAGACCGAAGGCTCGGTCGACCTGGCTCGCCTCGCCGGTCTCACCCCGGCCGGCGTCATCTGCGAGATCATGCGTGACGACGGCGAGATGGCCCGCATGCCCGATCTCGAAGTGTTCGGGAAAAAGCACGGCATCCGCATCGTGACCGTGGCCGACCTCATCCAGTACCGCCTGCAAACCGAGCGCCTCGTGGAGCGTGTGCAAGACCGCCCGCTCGTGCTCGACCAGACCGGCACCCAGTGGCACGTCTCGGTCTACGAGACGCGCATCGACGGCCGTCAGTTCTTCGCGCTCCGCAAGGGCGACCTCGACGCGAACGAGCCCACTCTTTGCAGAATGCACGCAGGTTCGACCGTGGGCGACCTCTTCTCGTCGACCTCCAAAGAGGGCGGCCGCAACTTGCGCCAGGCCATCGCCCGCATCGAAGAGGCCGGAAAGGGCGTCATCGTCTATCTGCCCCCGCGCGGAGATCTGGCGAGCGAGCTCGTGAGCCTCACCGATCCGGCCCGTGACGCTCCGCCCAAGGGCCCGCAGGACAACCCCTTGCGCGAGTTCGGCCTGGGCGCTCAGGTTCTCACGGACCTCGGCGTGCAGAAAATCCGCCTGCTCACCAACAACCCGCGAAAGATCGCGGGCCTTGCGGGGTACGGCCTGGAAGTCGTAGAGAGCGTTCCGCTCGGTGAAAGCGCCCGTTGACGCTCACCGCGCACCTGAGCACCTGAGCACCTGTCGAGCGGCATCCGCGCACCTGTCGAGCGTTGACCGCGTACCTGTCGAGCGGCCTTCGCGCACCCGAGGACATCGAGGAAATCATGGCACAGCCGAAAATCGTCGAAGGTGGTTTGGTCGTCGCGCCCGGCACGAAGATCTGCATCGTGGCGAGCCGTTTCAACCACTTCATCGTGGACCGCCTGGTCGACGGCGCGATCGACGCGTTCGTCCGTCACGGCGGCGACGCGGCCGACGTCACCTTGGTGAAGGTGCCCGGCGCCTGGGAAATTCCCTTGGTGGTGAAGCGCCTCGCCGAGAGCAAGAAGACCCACGGCATCGTGGCGCTCGGAGCGGTCATCCGCGGCTCCACGCCTCATTTCGACTACGTGGCCGCCGAGGTCACGAAAGGCATCGCGCACGTGTCGATGGACTCGGGCGTGCCCGTGGCCTTCGGAGTGCTCACCACCGACAGCATCGAGCAGGCGGTGGAGCGCGCGGGCACCAAGGCCGGCAACAAGGGCTGGGAAGCGTGCGTGAGCACCATCGAGATGATCGCGCTCTCGAAGAGCCTCGAAGCGGTCGGCCTCTGATGGGCGCGCGTAGAACCGGTCGCGAAGCGGCCCTTCAGATGCTCTTCCAGGTGGAGGCGCAAGGCGCCACGGCCGACGACGCCGTGCGCCTCTTTTGGCGTCAGTTCGAGGGAGACCCCGAAGGGCGCGATTACGCCGACGCGATCGTGCGCGGCGTCTGCGACACGCGGGACGCGCTCGACGCGACCATCCGCAAGGCTTCGACGCACTGGCGCCTCGAGCGCATGTCGCGCGTCGATCGCAACCTCCTGCGCCTCGGAGCTTGGGAGCTCGAGTTCTCGAAGGAGGTGCCTCGCGCGGTGGTGCTCGACGAAGCGGTCGAGCTCGCCAAGAGCTACGGCACGGAGGAATCCCCGTCGTTCGTGAACGGCGTGCTCGCCCGCATCGCGGACGACCTCGGCCGCGTCGACCGAGATCGCTGAGCCGTGGAGCTCGCGTTCTCGGCCGGTACGTTGGGCGCGCTCGACACGAGCTCGGCCGACGTGATCGCCTGCGGGCTCTTCGAAGACGACCGGCCCATGCGCGGCCTCGCCGCCGTGGTCGACTATCGACTGGCCGGTCGCATGCACGGCTACGTGAGGCGCGGTGAGCTGACCGGGGTGGCGGACGAGGCGTTCCTCTTCCCTCCCCGACCGCGGCTCGGCGCGGAGAAGCTCGTGGTGTTCGGCTGGGGCAAATCGAGCGAGCTCGACGAGGCCGCCAGTGCTCGCGCGGTGGACCGCTTGGTGCGCACGCTGGTCGGGCTCGGCGCGAAGCGCGCCGTGGTAGAGCTTCCCGGACGGGCGCGCGGCATCTTGGATGCCGAGCTCGCCGCAACCTTGTTTTTCCGCTCCGTGGAAGAACACGGTGCAGACTTCACGTTCTTGCTGATCGAAGACGACGAAGGCAAGAAGCGCTTCGCCACTCGTATCGAAGAAGAGAAGAAGCGCGCACGCCGCGTGATGTGAGCCACGCACGCACGCGCTTCGGACCGAGGGTCGGCTCAGGCGGCCTTCGGCGCCGTAGCCGCGTGACCCACTTGGTAGTGCTGCTGAGGCACCGCGAAGCCGGCTCTACCGAGCTCGTTGCGGATGGCTGCGTTGGTCTCGAAGTACACCTGCCAGTAGTGATCGGTGTGGCAGTACGGACGCACGGCGAGCACGGGACCTGCGAGCGTGAACGCGACGATCTCGACGTCGGGCGCGGGCTCGGCGCACACGTTCGGGATCTTGGACATGGCAAGCTTCAGGATCGAGATGGCCTGCGCGACGTCGGCGCCGTGGTCGAGCTGAGCCGTGAGATCCACGCGGCGGAACTTGTTCGACGAGTAGTTCTTGATGGTGTCCGAGAACACCTTCGAGTTGCCGATCATGGTGAGCACGTTGTCCGGCGTGTTGATCTTGGTGACGAAGAGGCCGACCTCTTCGACCGTGCCGGTCACTCCGCCCGCTTCGACGAAGTCCCCCACCTTGAAGGGCCGGAGCACTACGAGGAAGGCGCCCGCCGCGAAGTGCGAGAGCAGCCCCGACCACGCCATGCCGATGGCCACACCGGCGGCACCGAGCAGCGCCGCGAAGGTGGTGGTCTGAACGCCGAGGTAACCGAGCACGCCCACGGCGAGCGCGATTTTGAGCATCGCGCTGAGCGCCGCGGTCACGTAGCGAATCAGTGTCTCTTCGATCTTCCTCGCCTTCAGCGAGCGAATCACGACCTTGTCGATGAGGCCGATTCCCCAATTGCCGACGATCCAAATCAAGAGCGCGCCGATCAGCTTGAGGCCGATTTCGTAGGCGCTCGTTTTGATCATGCCGAGGTAGTCGGTGCCGCTCGAGCCGAGCGAGGTGACGGTCGAAAGAGGATCCACGGACATCGAGCTCTCCAGTCGAAAAAAGACGCGCCCTTCGCGCGCCGAGCGGCCCTGAGCAAGAGGCGTGCACGACGAAGAACACCGGGATTTCTCGAGAGCTCGTCGAAGCGGCGATGTCCCCGCACCTCGATGTTGCGTCGTGGCGACCTCAACTCAGCGGCTGCGACTGGCGGACTCTCGCCCCGAACGCGCCGCGCGCTCGACGTGTCCGAGCGCCTCGAACAGCGCCCCTACCCAGCTCCCGACGTCGTCGAGCGTGCCTGCGACGCGGGCACCGGCATCCCGCAACGAGAGCGCATCGGCGGCACTCGCCGCCACCACGGCAACCACCAAACGAGGCTCGATCTCGGAAAGCTCGCGCACGATCGAGGTGCGCGAGAACCCCAAGGTAGGACCGAGCACCAGCGCATCGGGAAGGAGCGCGCGCAGGCCGAGCAGCGCCGCCACCGGCGAGACCTCGCGCACGACCTCCGCGGGAGCGAGAGCCTCTTCGAGCACGTCCGCCACCTGCCCCACGAGCAGCACACGCGGCTTTTCGTCGAGCAGGCTCTTCGGCAGAGGAAACCCGCGCTCGCGCAAGAAGCCCACAACGTCCGTGCGACGGAAGCGGAGCTGCCCACCGGCGCTCCTCTCGCCCACGAGCGAGCCGCGCGCCACCCACGCGTGGATGGTCTTGAGGTCGACCGCCGCGAAGCGGGCCACGTCGGTCGCCGCGTAGAGACGGCCGTGTTTCACGCGCCCTTCGGGGCCTGCTCGGGGACGAACTTCCCGTCGCGCAGCACGTAACGTGAGGCTCCGGGCACGAGCACGTCGCGGACCGGATGGGACGGGTCTCCGGGGAGCACCAGCGCCATCGTCTTCGCGCCGTCCGGCTCGTCGTCGCGCTCGGGCTGTTGAACCAGCACCGGGCATATCGGCTGCAAACTGCACGTATCCGCGAGCGCGAAGACGGCGTCCACCGAGCCCAGGCCGACCAAGAGCTCGAGCGACCTGTGGGTGGGCGGGGCGAGGCGCACCTCGCCGTTGGCAAAGCGCTCGAGCACGCGCGCCGGCGTGGCCCAGAAGCTCGCGGTGGTCTCGCCGTCGTCGTGCGCGCCGGGCTGACCTTCGGGCGCACGGCACACGAAAAAGCGCGTGTCGTAGCGACGGGCCTCGGCGATGGGCGTGACCCAGCGCGCGAAGGGGCGGAGCGACGAAAGCTCGAGCACCCACTTCTCACGCGCCAGGAGCCCGGCGAACGCGGTGGCATCGGCGGCGAGCTCGGCGCGAACGGACAAGAGTCGCTCGTGGTCCGGACCGCCCGACTCGGAAACGACCGGCAAGAGGGCCGCTTCTTCCAGGCTCTCCCGGAGGGCCGCGACGGCGACGGCGCGAAGGTGCGACTCGGACTCGGCGAAGGCCTCACGCACGGCGGGAAGGCCTCGAACGTGCGGCAGGAAAGCGTCCGAGGCATCGTGCGCATCCACTTTTCCGCCTGGAAAAACCAATGCGCCGCCCATGAAGCGGCTCGCTTTGTTGCGCTCGACGCAGAACACCTCGGGGCCCTCGGTGCCGTCGCGGAGCAGAAGCAAAGTGGCCGCGTCCTTGGGCGGCGTAGCGGCGCGATTGGCCTCGAGATCGAGCATGCCTCCGGGTCTACCACGAGACGAGTGCGACGAAAGGCGTGACACGGCCACGTTTCACGGGTCGGCCTCAGGAGAGCCGGCAGCGAGGTCTGATACGCTCCTTCGGTGCTCCCCGAGTCTCTCTCTCCCACCGAGATCGAAGCGTCCCTTCGCGCGATGGTGACGCTCGCTCGCGTCGACGGACGTCTCCACCCCTCCGAGCGCGCGTGGATGGAGTCCGCCGCGCTCGCGCTCGGGAGTCGGCTCGTGTGTGACGTCGACGCGCTCGTCCCCATCGAGCCCGACGAGCTCGCTCGACTCGTGCCCTCGCGAGAGGGACGAGAGCTCGTGGTGCGCGCCATGATTCTCGTGGCTCTGATGGACGGCGACGTGTCCGGCGCCGAAGCCACCTTGGTCGAGCGAATGGCGCGCGCACTCGAGGTCGACGAACCTCGGGTCAAGAACCTGCGCCAGCTCGAAGAAGGACATCTGCGCCTTTTGTGGCTCGACCTCGCGCGACGCTCGTTCGCGCGCCCCATCTTCGAGGAAACCCTAAAAAAGAAGGGGCTTCGTGGCGTCTGGAAGATCGTGGGGCCCATGTTCGGGCTAGCGGGAGATCCGGACATGGCGCGACGCTACTGCGACCTCGGCAGGCTTCCGGAGGGCACGCTCGGATATGCGTACTTCCGGTTCATCGTCGACAACGAGCTCGGATTCCCCGGCGAAGGGATCGTGGCCGAAGACGGCATGTGGCACGACCTCACCCACGTGCTCGCCGGCTACGGCACCGATCCCTCGGGCGAGGTGGCGGTGGTCTCGTTCATCGCCGGCTACCGCCGCGACGATCCGTTCTTCTGGCTCTTCACCATCGCGCTCCAATTCCATTTGGGGATCAAGGTCTCGCCGTACTCCCCGGGTGAGCGAGGCTACTTCGAGCCCGAGTTGGTGCTCGGCGCACTCCGCCGGGGGCTCCGCGTGCGATGCGATCTCTCACGCGAGTGGGATCCGTGGCCGGACATGGCGCGACCGCTGGACGACGTGAGACGCGACCTCGGCGTGCCGCCTGCATGATCCTCGCGCTCCCGAAGGCTCGTGCCCGATGACGCCCACGCTCGACCCTCTCGGAGTCCTGATACGCGTACTCGTGGCCCTCGGTCCGGTCGCGGTCGTCCCGCTCGGACTCGCCGTGACGGCGCGTCCCGAAGCCGACGCGCCGCTCGTGAACGAGCGACGAATCGAGGCGCTTCTGCGCACGTGGACGAGGCTCGTTCGAAGGCCCGTGTGGCCTGCGGCCTCGGCGTTCGCCGTCGCTCTCGCGCTACCCGCAGGCCCCCTCGCCGCAGCGCTCACGCTCCCATGGGTGCTCGTGTCGGCGTTGATCGGAGCGGGGGCGCTCGTACGGTTCTTCTCGCGCGAACGATCGACGCGCTTCGAGCCCGCCGAGCTCGCGATCGATCTGGGACACGGGTACTTGCCGGTCGGCGGCGTTTGGGCCTTCGTGCATCGCGCCGATCTGGGCGTGCTCGGCTTCGCCGGAACGGCCGCGCTGCTCACCGCCGCTCACTTCCACTACGCCGGGTTCGGTGCGTGCGTGCTCGTCGGGAGCCTTGCGCGATCGAGGAGCCGGCGAGGCGAGCTACTCGACCGGGTGGACCTCGGGGCGCTCGCGCTCACGGGCGCATCGGTGGCCTTGCTCGCGGTAGGCATCACCGTCTCGCGCAAGCTCGAAGTCGCGGCTGCCTGGACCTTGGTGGGAGGTATCCTGCTCGTCGCGCGGCTCGCTTTCCGTGCTTCCGCGACGGAGACCAAGGCCCGCGCTCTCACGCGAATCTCCGCGTCTGCAGGCGTGTTCGCCGCGGCCTTCGCGGCCCACTTCGCGACCGTGGGCTTCGCGTCACTCGATGGGGCCGCGCTCCGCCGCATGATGCTCTTCCACGCCGGCGTCAACGCGCTCGGCTTCGTGCTGCTCGGACTCGTGGCGAGACTCGTGACTCGCCGCGCTCAGGAAACGCCGCGTCGGCAGTAGTCCGAGAGGGCGATCGCCCCGTCTTCTTCGATCGAGCGGAAGTGCACACCGAAGGCGTGCAGGCCGAGCTTCGTGCGCTTGGTCCAGCACACCGTGCCCACGGAAGCGACCAGCTCTCCGCCGAGGAAAAACACGATCGACACCTCGTCGCCCACCAGAGGCTCGAGACGCGCGACGAGCCGGATCCCAGTGGCGGAGACATCGGCCGCGACCGCGTCCACGAGGCGTCCACGCACCGTGAGGGTGACCGTACCCGAAAGAGGCGCACGAACGGCGGCGCGCCGGTCGGGCGCAACACGAACGCCCGCGTGGGTCGGAGAGAGGCTCATCATCCGAGCGCCTAGAGCAATTCTCCGACCAACCCGATTCGCACGGAAAACCCCGAGAATCGCTCTCGACATGCTCCGAAATGATTTCCACGAGGCTGCTCTCGGGTCGGCTTATCTCCAACGCGATTTCAACAAGTTAGGCTGGATCGCGCACAAACCGGGGTACGCAACCTTTTCGTAGCGACCCCGTGGACCGAACGATACGGTAGGAGCCGAATGAGGTCGCGCAGACTCTCGAAGGTGTCTCCTTTGCTCGTGGCGATGCTCTTCGTGGCGGCGGGCGCGCTGCTCGTCGTGAGGCCGAAGGACACCCTCGCGTTCGGGCTCGGCACGCTCGCGCTCTTCGTGGTCGCGTTCGTCGTGGTCGAGACGAGACTGCGCGAGGAGCGGCCCTTCGAGCCGCACGGGCGCTCCGCCAAATGGGTGCATCCCTCACGCAATCCCATGGCGCGCCTGCTCGACGCGGTCGCCAATAGTCGTCTGGTAAGCGCATGGGTGGAGCCCTTGCCCATCGCGCCGATGGTGAGCGACGTGGCCGAAGTCATCTACGTGAGCTACCTCGTGCCCGCCGAGCGTCTCGAGCCGTTCGTGCCGTACGGGCTCGAGCTCGAGCGCCTCGGCACGGACGGCCAGTGGGCGCTCTTTTCGTTTCTCACTTACCGGCACGGGAGCTTCGGGTTCCGCTTCTTGGGACCCCTGCGCAAGCTCTTCCCCTCGCCTACCCAGACGAACTGGCGCATCCACGTGAAGGATCCGCGGACGAAGACGTGCGGCATCTACTTCGTGACCAACGCCATCTGCCGCACACCGCCCGCGCTCGCGGCGCGTCTCTTCACCGAGGGTATGCCGATGCACGTGTTCGATCGGGTCTCGCTCGAGCGCGAGCCCGATACGGGCGCGATTCGCTTCGACTTCTCACCGGGTGCG
Organism: Polyangiaceae bacterium; assembly: GCA_965225775.1. Taxonomy (GTDB): domain Bacteria; phylum Myxococcota_A; class Polyangia; order Polyangiales; family Polyangiaceae; genus JAAFHV01. The sequence continues at coordinate 3,550,521 of OZ245328.1, forward strand.
GGCTCGGCCCCGGACGCGCGCGGCGAGCTCGTGCCGTGCGAAGCGCCCACCTTGGAGAACGAGTGGCGCGAGTGCTTCGGGAGCTTTCGAGGCTTTCTCGAGTATGCCGTCCCGCAAAACCGGGCCATGTCGGGACAGCCCTGGCACGCAAGGGTCACGCGCCACGAGATCGTACTGCCCATCGACCTCGACACGTGCGAGCCACTCGCAGGAACGGTGACCTCGGAGGCGGTACGCGTCTGGGCAGGTGACGCGAGCCCGGTGTGCTTCCGGGTAGCCGGGCTCCATTTCACCTTCGAGGCCGAGCTCCACGATCCGGTCCCGGAGACGGACGACCCGAAGGAGCGTCTCAGAGCCTGAGGTCGGCGCGAAGGTCCTTCGACTCGAGCGCCTCGAGACGGTCGACGAGCTTTTCGATCTCGGGCGAGTCGAGCGTGGGGGCGTGCACCTGGAAGCGCACGTAGAGGTCGCCGGGTTTGGCGCCCTCTTTGGCCACACCTTTGCCACGCAGGCGGAGCATCATGCCGGTCTGGCTCCTCGGTGGTACGCGTAGCTCGACCGGTCCGGCCACGGTCGGCACGCGCACCTTCGCGCCCGAGTACGCCTCTTTGACCGAGAGCGGCAGATCGACGTGGAGATCCATGCCTTCGCGTCGGAACGACGGATGCGCGCGCACGCGCACCACCACCACGAGGTCGCCGTTCGGCCCACCCGCAGGCGAAGGCGCACCTTCGTCGGGCACACGAACGCGGTCTCCGTCGCCGCTCCCACGAGGGATCTTCACGTCGACCGTAGGAGGCGCCCACGCCTGCCTCGTCCGCAGACCTTCGAGGCGCAGGACCACGCCGCGCAGCGACTCCACGAGCTCGAGCTGCACCTCGGTCTCGTAGTCGGCGCCTCGAAGGGAGCGTTTCTTCCGTCCGAGCAGATCGCCGAGCATCTCGAGACCGTTCGAAGGGCCGCGGCCGAGGTCGTCTTGCGGCTCGCCGACCAGCACGTCGCGCACGCGTACGGTGCGTACGGGGCTCGGTCCCGCGGCCGACGAAGCCCGCGCGGAGGACGGCGCAGGAGCCTCTTTTTTCCGGGTGGCGCGCGCACGCTCCGGGTCGAACCGGTCGCGTAGACCGGCCTCGCCGAACTCGTCGTAGAGCGCCTTCTTGCGGGCATCGGAGAGGATCGCGTACGCCGCGTTCACCGCCTTGAAGCGCGCGACCGCCTCGGGCTCGTTCGGCGCGCGGTCCGGATGCAGCTCACGCGCGAGCCTCTTGTAGGCCCGCTTGATGGTCTCCGGCTCCGACTCACGTGCGACCCCGAGCACTTCGTACGCGTCACTCGCCATACCGATTCGTACGTCGCGTAGCCTGGCCTCGCAAGACGAAGCGGAGCCGCGCGCGGAGCGCAAGAACAGCGGAATTTCCGCCCTTCGTGCCCATCGTCGAGACGAACCTGCACGTTCGCGTTAGCCTCCGCGCACCATGAACGAGCTCCTTGCGCTCGAGGCCGAACACGAGCCCACGCTCGCTTCGATTTACCGCGTCGCGTTCGCCATCGAGAAGGACGAACAAGTCGCTCGTTGGCTCTCGTTCGCCGACCGAAAGAACGTGCGCGTCTACCGGCGTAGCCAATCGGTGGTGGGCGGGTTCATCGAGATTCCCATGGGGATTTTCGCAGGAGGTCGCTCGGTTCCCACGGTCGGCCTCGCCGGCGTCGCGGTAGCCGCCGAAGCGCGAGGCACGGGCGTCGCGAAGGCCATGCTCTCCACGTGGCTCCGCGAGCTGCACGAAGAGCGCGTCGCGACCTCGGTGCTCTATGCCTCGACGCGAGCGCTCTACCGAAGCGTCGGCTACGAGCTGGCCGGCACGCACACGCGCGGCACCGTGCACCTCGACGCGCTCCGCTCGCTCGGGACACGAAACGGAACCTTCGAGCCCATCACCGCTGCCGATCACGAGGCCATCGCAGCCGTGTACACCGAGCACGCGCGCGCGCACACCGGCCGCATGGATCGCGGCCCATATCTCTGGGGCCGTGTATTTTCCTTTCGCGGCGCACCGAACCACGGCTGGCTCTTGCGCGGACCGAGCGGACCCGTCGCCTGGGTCACGCTCCGTCAGACCGACGGCCCGGACGACTTCAAGAAGATCCTCGTCGAAGATCATTTTGCCGCGGATCACGAGTCGCTGCTCCGCCTCGTGGGCTTTCTCGCGACCTTCGGAGCGATGGCTCGCGAGCTCACCATCGGCGGCCCTTGTGCCTTGTGGGATCTCGTCCCGGAGCACAGGGTCGATCTGCGCATCGTCGAGCCCTGGCTCCTGCGAGTGATTCACGTGCCTTCGGCGCTCACGCAGCGCGGCTACCCGGAGGGGTTCGAGGGCACCTTGTGCTTCGCCGTCGACGACCCGCTCCTCCCGGAAAATGCAGGGCCTTGGGAGCTCACGGTGCGAGACGGTCGAGCCGAGATCACGCGCGTCGCTTCGGCGGATGTCACGCTGTCCGTGCGTGGGCTCGCCTCGCTCTTCACCGGCTACGCGAGCCCGTCTCGCCTGCGCTTGCTCGGCGAGCTCCGAGGACCGACCATGCACGACGCGCGTCTCGCCAGCGCCTTCGCGGGCAACGCTCCCGAGCTCGGCGACTTCTTCTGACCGAACCTCGACGAACGAGCTCTGCGGTTCACGGCTCGCGCTTGCACACGAGCGAAGCCGAGACCAGATCCGCATATCCGTTCTGGGTCGCGCGCGTGTAGACGACGAACAGCGCGCCGTTCTTCTCGGCCAAGACCTGCGCGTCGATCACCTTCTCGGTCTCGTCGGTGAGCACGTACGGCTTCGCTTCCGGGCCGAGTCGCGCCGAAACCTCGGCGAGCGAGAGCCTTCGTTTTCCATCGAAAACGCTCACGTACGAGAACCAGCGTCGGCCCTCGGCATCGCGCACGAGGCGAGGCGCGGTGACCGTGCGCTCCCCTAGGGCATCGAGCGCGCGACCGGGGAGCGGCTCGGGCTCCGGCCGGTGGTCACTCACGCGCAGCGCCTCTTGGGCATACGTGCCCGCCGTGAGCACGCGCGAGGCGAGGACCACCGCGTCGCTTCCGTCCGCGGACACACGCGGCGCAAGAAACGGCCCTGCGAGACGACGCGCGAGCCCGAGCGGCCGGTAGTCCGGCCCGAGCATCACGGTCTCCACGTCGCCGCCGGCGAGCATCGAGACCACGGTGCGACCGTCCGGGAGCAGGCGCGAAGCCATCGCGTCGAAGTCGACGATGCGCAGCGGATCGCCCTGCAAATCGGTGCCGTGCACGGCTTGCCGGCGTCCGTTCGCCTCGGAGACCACGAAGAGGCTCGAGCGCGCTTCGGTGCGCTCGGCCACGAGCTTCACCACCACTTCGGACCCAATCGCCCACACACGCGCGCGCGCCGGATCGAAGAACGATCGACACGTGCGCTCGGCGACGTAGCGGCTGCCTTCTTTGAGCAACCCGGCGTGCGCGACCTCGAGCACCGGCTTCGCCTCCGGAGGGTCGTCGAGGTAGGTCGGACCTTCCCAATCGACCCATTTTTCCGCGCGATCGACCGGTCCACAGGCGACGTGGCGCGTGCCTCGGCCGGGCGGCTTGCCGAACACCACGGGCGCGGCGAGCTCGTCGCGGTAGTCGACGCTCGCGCCGAGCTTGCCGTCCTCGCGACGTACGGGAGTCACGCGCAGCACCGTGCGCACGTCGGGCAGACGCACCTCGCGCGCGAAGGCCGAGCCGGGGGCAACGTCGACCTTGGTGAAGGTCGCCACGCCGAGCTCGTTCTGCGCGAGCACGTGCGGATGCCCCAAGACCGAAACGCCGACCGCTCCGCCACCGCCCGGGAAGGCGATGCCCTCGAGCTCGGTCGCCGCCGAGACCTGGCGCGCCCAGACCTTCACCGCCTCGTGCGTACACACCGTGACCCCTCCGACAACCGGCGCTTCCGCATCGGCCGTGCTCGTCGGAGCCGGTGCCCTCGCTGCCGCGACCGTCTCGATTTCGGGCTCCGAGTCGCGCTGACGGACCACCTCGGGTCTACGGCATGCGCACGTAAACACGAGGGAAATCAAGAGGGTACGCCCGAGGGACATGGACGTTGCAATCATGCCCAATCGCGCGCGAGAAGTCTCCAACATCGCGCCGTCGCGCTCGTGCGCATCGACGCCCTTTCGCCTTCGAAAAGGCGAAGCGCCGATCGAGACGAGCTCGGCCGGCGCTTCTTCCACGACGAGAGGCTCGCCGTTACTTCTTCATCATGGCCATGAGCGTGCTGGCCATCTCGCTCGGGTTCGGAGCGACCTTGGAGCCGGCCGCTTCGAGCGCTTCGATCTTGGCGGCAGCGGTGCCCTTGCCGCCCGAGATGATGGCGCCCGCGTGGCCCATGCGCTTTCCGGGAGGAGCCGTGGTGCCGGCGATGAACGACGCGACCGGCTTCTTCACGTGCGACTTGATGTACTCGGCCGCCGCTTCTTCCGCGCCGCCGCCGATCTCGCCGATCATGATGATGCCGTGCGTGTCCGGGTCGGCCTGGAAGGCCTCGAGGACGTCGATGAAGTCCATGCCCGCGACCGGGTCACCGCCGATGCCCACGCAAGTGGACTGACCCACGCCCATGGCCGTGAGCTGACCGACCGCTTCGTAGGTGAGCGTTCCCGACTTGGACACGACGCCGATGTTGCCGGCCTTGTGGATGTGACCGGGCATGATGCCGATCTTGCACGCGCCGGGGGTGATGATGCCGGGGCAGTTCGGTCCGATGAGGCGGGTCTTGCCCTTCAGGGTCTCGAGCTGACGACGCACCTTGAGCATGTCGATCGCCGGGATGCCTTCGGTGATGCAGACCACGAGCTCGAGGCCCGCGTCGAAGGCTTCCAGGATGGCGTCGGCCGCGCCGGGCGGCGGGACGAAGATCACGCTGGCGTTGGCGCGGGTCTTCTCGACCGCCTCGGCCACCGTGTCGAACACGGGAACCTTGCCCTCGAAGGTCTCACCGCCACGCGTGGGGGTGACACCGGCGACCACGTTCGTGCCGTAGTCCATGCACTGCTTCGCGTGGAACGAGCCCGCTCCTCCGGTGATGCCCTGAACGAGCAGACGCGTCTCTTTGCCGACCAGAATGCTCATTTCGCACCTCCCGTCACCGCCGCGACGACCTTCTCGGCGCCGTCGGCCATGGTGGTCGCAGCCGTGATGGCGAGACCACTCTCGTTCAAAATCTTGCGGCCGAGCTCGACGTTGGTGCCCTCGAGGCGCACGACCAGCGGAACCTTGAGGCCGATTTCCTTGGCTGCCGCGACCACGCCGTTGGCGATGACGTCGCACTTCATGATGCCGCCGAAGATGTTGACGAAGATCGCCTTCACCTTGGGGCTCTTCAGGATCATCGAGAAGGCCTTGGTGACCTGCTCCTGGTTGGCTCCGCCGCCCACGTCGAGGAAGTTGGCGGGCGCGACGCCGTGCTTCTCGCCGAACACCTTGATGATGTCCATGGTGGCCATGGCGAGACCGGCGCCGTTGACGAGGCAGCCGACGTTGCCGTCGAGCGAGACGTAGTTCAGGCCCGCTTCTTTGGCCTCGAGCTCGACCGGATCTTCTTCGTCCTTGTCTTGGAGCTCGGCCCAGTTCTTGTGACGGAACTCGCCGTTGTCGTCGAAGTTGAGCTTCGCGTCGAGGGCGACCACGTCACCGGTCTTGGTCACGATAAGCGGGTTGATCTCGAGCAGCGAGCAGTCTTCCTTCACGAACATTTCGTAGAGGGCGAGCATCACCTTCGAGAACTTGGCGACCGTGTCCTTGCCGTAGGTCTGCAGGCCGAGCCCGAACGCGAGCTTGCGCGCCTGGAACGGCATGAGCCCCGTGATGGGGTCGACGTGCACGGTGAGGATCTTCTCGGGCGAGTCGTGGGCGACCTGCTCGATCTCCACGCCGCCTTCGGTCGACGCCATGAACGCAATCTTGCGCTTGTCACGGTCGAGAACCGCGCCGAGGTAGTACTCCTTGGCGATGTCGAGGCCCTGCTCGATGTAGAGCCGGCGGACCTTCTGGCCTTCGGGGCCGGTCTGGATGGTGACGAGCTGCATGCCGAGGATCTTCTCGGCGAGCGCACGGGCTTCAGCGGCGCCGCCCTTGGCGACCTTCACGCCGCCGCCCTTTCCGCGGCCACCCGCGTGGATTTGGGCTTTCACGACGGTGACGTCGCTGTTGGTCTCGGCGATGAGCTTCTTGGCGCAGGCTTCGGCTTCGTCCACCGTGAAGGCGGGGTACCCCTTGGGCACCGGCACGCCGTACTTCGCGAAGATTTGCTTGCCTTGGTACTCGTGAATTTTCACTTGGGTCTCTCCTCGGAGGGAGAAACACTTAACCCCTTCCACTCCTTTTTTGGGCGAAAACGACCGCGTGTGGCTGCAAAAATGCGTTGTCGCCCCGTCACCTATGCGCACGCAGAGGAGCGGCGCCGCACCTCGACGATGAGGTACGCCGGTACACGTGCGCTTAGGTGGGCTTCAGTCGGGTTCGCGCTATCGGCAACGGAGCTTCACTTGGGGACGACGGTGCAGAAGCCGCCCACACAGTCGGCCTGATCGCAGCAATCGGACTTGGTGGTGCATCGTTCACCGAGGCGCGCGCAGCCCGAGGGCTTCTGACACACGAGAGCGCCACCGTCTTCGCCCTGGCGACAGAAGCCGTCGCAGCAGTCGTAGCCGTTCTCGCACGACTGACCGAGCGACTTGCACGGAGGAACGGTGAACTGCGGACGCTCGTTGGTAGCGTTGGTCTCTTGGCCGGCGATGTAGAACGCCGGATGACTCGGATCGACACCGGGCTTCGGGTCGAGGTCCACCGCGGCAATCCACATCTGACGATTGGTGCCCGTGAACTTGTGGCCGTAGTCGCGCTGCGCGTAGAACGCGACCCAATAGAAGCCTCCCGCGGCGACCGGGTGGAAGCTCGGTCCCCAGGATCTGTCCGCCGTGGGAAGCACGCCGGTTCCATTGGCACGATCGAGCCGAATTTCCGTCCCGCCGTCGGCTCCCGCGATCCACAGCTCGCCGCGCGAGTCGTTGTCCGAGCCGCGCGACTTATTGGCGCGCATGAACGCGATCCACTTCGAGTCGGGCGTGTAGCTCGGGTACGTGGCGACCGGATAGGTCGCGTTGGTACCGATGATGCGCTTCACGTCGGAGAACGAGGGAGACGCCCCGAGCGTGACCTTGGCGGTCCACACGGTGGACGCGGTGTACGAGAGGCCGTCTCCCGCGGTGCGCACGCCGAACGCGATCTTGGTGCCGTCGGGGCTCCACACCGGATGGCTGAGACCACCCGGAGTACCCGCGGGTAGCTGGAGCGTGGCGAGCGTCGCGTCGCTCGTGGCGGTGGAGAGACGCAGCTCGGCTGGTGTGTCCGTGCCGAACGCCCCGCTGTTCCAATGGCGCCAGAGCACGTACGCGCCGTCGGGCGAGATGGCCTGGAAGCCCGAGGGCTGCGTGCTCTGGTAGAGACGCGCGCCGGTCCGTGCGTCCCACACGCCCCACGGACTCGCGCCGCCGTTGATGGATCCGACGATGCGACTGCCGTCTTTCGAGACGCTGTGGCAGGCCACGCAAGCCTCACCGTTCTTTTGCACGGCTTCGGTGGGCACACCGCCGGGCTCGATGCGCCGCACGAAGGCCCCGCCGGCCTCGTTGGTGAGACGTGTATAGTACACGGTCCCTTTGAGGTTCGCGCCGGCGATGCGCAGGTTCAAGACCTTGGGTAGGTAGGCCTTGGTGCCGTCGTAGCGTTGCACGGACACCTCGAGCGCGCCGTCCGTGGAGTCGGTGAGCTTGGCCCATGCATCGTTCGGGATCTTGGGGAACGAGTACTCGCCGTTGGCATTGGCGACCGTGGCGTAGGCCGTGTACTCGAACGTGGCGCTCTTCGCCTGAATCTTGAAAAACCCATTGGTGCCGCCGCCGCTCCATTGAAGAAGCGGCGAAGGAAGACCGCGCGGGAACACCGTGCCGTCGTAGGGGTAGAGAGTCACCAGGCTGCCGTCGGCGTCGACCGCGGTCGCGAAACCGGTAGCTTGAGCGGCGTTCGGGACCTCACCGGTGATCAAACGAAGCTTGATGGTGGCCGTGGTCTTGGCGACCATACCGCCCGCTTTGACCGTGACCTCACCTTTGCCTCCGATGAAGCCGGTGGGCGTGAGCACGTTGCCGACGAAGCTGCCGACGTCGAAGCGCGAGAAGCTCCATTCGGCCTTGACCACCTCGTCGATGGTGCGACCGTCGAGCGTGACGCCTCGCGCCTTGAACGGCAGTGTGGGGTTCTTTTGGCCGAGATCGACCGTGATGGTCGAGTCGGTGGGGACGATGGTGAGCTCCTTGAGCTTGGGTTCCCCTTCGGCAGCGTCGAACAGCGAGCCCGGTCCGGTGTCCGAGCCGCTCTCGACCGGAACGGACGCCTCGGGTTCTTCCGGCGGATAGACCGAACGATCGGGATCGGAACCGCAGCCGGTCAAATGTCCGACGCCGGCGACGGCCGAGACCGCGAGGACGGAGAAGAGCGTGCGCGTGCCGATACGGAAGGTACCCATTGCCGCAGTCTACTCTGCAACGGATGCGGAGGCTCGCCGATTACTCGTCGCGACGAGCACACGTCATTTCGAGACGGACGCGAATCAGAAGGCCAAAAACCAGAGCGCGTCGTGCACGTCGGCGTGGGCCTTCACTTTCGCGCCGAGAGCGCGCGCGGACTCGGCCAGAACGGGGCGAGCGGTCTTCCAATCGGCCTCGGTCTCGAGCTCGCCGACGAACGACGAGCCCTTGCCCCACCGCGATTTGGCGGTGACCAAATCCGTGGCGGCCAAGAGCTGCAGGGAGAGCTCGGACAGCTCGTTCGCGAGTGTCTGGAGCTCGTGTTCGGAGAGCTTTACCGGAGCGCCGAGCTCGAAGCCCGGATGCGCCTTGGCGAAGGCCGCGTGGAAGACGCCGATAGCCGCCACGGCGATGCCCTGCGAGCCGGGGTTCCATGCCCGGAACGCGGCGCTCTTCGGGTCGTCGTCGGCGCGTACGGGACGCAGCTCGACGCAGTCGGGACGCTTGCCACGCGCGAGCGTGAAGAGACGAAGGCGACTCGGGAGGTCGGTCCCGCCGCGAAGCTCACGAGGTCCGCCGTCCGACGCATCGACCGAAGCGTCCGACTCGGGGTCTTTCACGAGTGGAGGCAGCGGCGGCGACAGCGTGAGCGCCGCATCCGAAGAGCCGGTGCTCGGGGGCGCCGAGCTCGGCTCGGTGGCCGAGTCGCCGCACGTACGGGAGCAAGCGCTCACGAGCACCGTGACTAGCGCGAAACGCAGGAAAACAAGGCTCTCGATGCGTTTCGCGGGCACCATCTCGAGCCGTTACGGTAGCACGATCACGTCGGCCTTGAGGGTCATCGGCTTCTCGTCACGGAGAATGCCGACCTCGACTTTGTCTCCTGCCTTCTTGGAGTCGAGCGCGTTGTACAGGTCGTCGAAGTCCTCGACTTTCTGACCGGCGACCGACACGATCACGTCTCCCAGGGTGACCCCGCGAGCGGTGCGGGTGAGGCCCTTGAAGCCCGCTTTTTCGGCGCTGGAGCCGGCCGCCACGTTCACCACCACCACACCGTGGATTCCGAACCGGCGCTCGAGGCGCTGCGCTGGATCGATGCCGATGCCGAGACCGAGCTGCTCTGCCTTGCCGCTCTTCACGATCTGCGGCACGACCCGCGCGATGGTGCGCACGGGCACGGCGAAGCCGATGCCGGCAGACGAGCCCGACTTCGAGAAGATCATGGTGTTCATGCCGATGAGCTGACCCTGCGAGTCGAGCAGCGGACCGCCCGAGTTGCCCGGATTGATCGCCGCGTCGGTCTGGATCATGTCGCGGATGGTGACCCCGCCGATGCCCTGCACCTGACGACCGAGCGCGCTCACGATGCCGGTGGTGAGCGTGTGATCGAGCCCGAAGGGGTTGCCGATGGCGATGGTCTTTTGGCCGACTTCGAGGTCCGAGTGGGCCGAGACTTTCACCGGCTTCAAGAGGTTCGCCGGGGCGTTCACCTTGAGAACGGCAATGTCTTTCTTGGGCTCGACGCCCACGACCTTCGCGTCGAAGCGCTGTTGGTCTTGGAACGTGACGACGAGCGACTCGGCGCCTTGCACCACGTGGAAGTTCGTAACGACATGGCCTTGATCGTCCCAGACGAAGCCCGAGCCCGAGCCCGCCGGCACCTCTTGCTCCGAGCCGAGAAAGTCGGTCACGGTGCGGGTCTGCGTGACGAACACGGTAGAGGGCGACGCCTCCTTGAACACGCCGATGGTGTTGCGCTCGTCTTCGATGCGCGCGTTCGGGCCGAGCGGAGCGACCGGCGCGACGGAAGCGGACAGCACGGGCGTAGCTTGACCGGGGGCCTTGGCCGCATCGGGAGTGGGCGTGGGCCCTCCGCGACAGGCTCCGAGGGCTGCCGTGCTCAAGACCGCGACGATGACCGATGCAAAGGCAAAAGGCGTCTTCATGGATCCTTCACTCGCTCCTACCAAAACCTCTTCGTCGGCAGGGTAACCACGTGCTCCGACGCGTCATTCCTGAGCCGTCATTTTCTCGCATTTTGTTGGAATTTCAGCAGGTTAACGAGCGGTAAGCTCGCGACCCCGACCACGCCTGCGTCGCCGCGGGCGCCGCGAGGGACGCGCGCTCACGGCGTACGCGACAGGCTCTGAACCACCTTTTCGAGACCGACGACGACCCGCGCGAGGCGCGCGTAGTCGAGGGTCTCGGGGGTGTCCGAGAGCTTGTGGTAGTTCGGGTTTCGGAAGGGCGCCGTGTCGGTCACCATCACGCCCGGATAACCCGCCTGCCAGAACGACCACTGATCGCTCCAGCCGACCCCGGAGATGAAGGAGGGCAGCGCCGCCCCCTCGGAGGGAAAGTCGGTGGTCGCTCGGAACACCTGCACCACGTCACGGGTGAGCGAGCGCGACGAGGTGTTGCCCACGAAGCCGATGAAGTTGCCCTTGTCCGAATAGAAGAAGCTCATGGGCGGCGGATACTTCTGCGTGCCCGCCTCTTCGCGGAAGTAGCCCACGGTCTCCAGGCTGAGCATGGCCTTGATGTCGTCACCGCGGGCGCGGCACGCCTTCGCGTACACCATGCTGCCCATTTTTTCGGTCCAGAAGCGCGGAGGCTCTTCGTTGGCGAAGGCCACGAGCTTCACCGTACGCTCGGGCTTCTTGGTGGCGAACCACTCGGCGAGCGCGAAGAGCGCGGCCACACCGCTCGCGTTGTCGTCCGCCCCGGGAGCATCGAAGGCCGAGTCGTAGTGGGCGCCGATCACCACGATTTCCTTCGGGGTCTTCGTGCCGACCAGAGTCACCTCGACGTTGGCGACCGAACGGATGCCCACGTCGTAGGAGAGTCGCTCGGGCGCGAAGCCTAGCTCTTTGAAGCGCATGGTCACGTAGCGCTCGCTCTGCTGGAGCGTGTCTCGGCTCTCGATGTTGCGAGCGCCGATCTTGCCCGCGAGCTCGGTCACGTCACGCTCGAGCTGCTTCGCGAGGCGAAGCTCTTCGGGAGTGGCTGAGAAGGACCCCGACCAGCTCTTTCCCGGCATGGCCGTGCAGTACAAGAGCGCCGCGACGATACCCGCGACGAGGAGCGGATAGACCACGAGCCTGCGGCGATTCGCACGCGAGATCTTTCCGAGCGGGCCGTCCTTCCCGAGCGGGACCTTCTTCGAGGTCCTGCCACGCTCGAGCTTGGTCTTCGAGGGGCGCTCGTTTCCTTTGGCGTCTTCGGTCGCGCCCGCTTCGGCCTTTCCCTCGGAGGAGGGACCCGAGTCTTCCGGCGCGCTCACGACAGGCGGTCCGTGGGTTCGAGCGGGGTGGAATCGAGAGACTCCCCCTCGTGCGGCTCGTTCGCGCGCACGTGCTCGCGAATCAGGCGCGAAACCAGCGACGCAGATTGGAACGTGATGCCATGGCCGGCCTCGGAGACGCACTCGAGGCGCGCGTTCGGGATGCGCGAGGCGAGCAGATCGGAATGGGTGGGCCGGACCAAGATGTCCAGGTCCGGACGCAGAATCAGGGTGGGCGTGCGGAGCTCGCGGAGGCGCTCGCGCGTATCGTGGCGAGCCACGGCGAGCAGCTGCCCGAGCACGGTGCGTGGACGCGCACGATCGCCGAGCTGGAGCTTCATGCGGGCGTCGAGCTTGGCCTTGTCGACCTTCGCCAAGAAGGCCGCGGGGTAGAGCAGCTCTTGGAGCGCTCGGATGCGCCCCTCGCGTGGGCCGACGAAGGAGCGCGCGAACGCGAGCAGGCCCGTGGGCTCGGGGGCGAGCCCGAGTGGTCCGCCGGCGTGGGTCGCGATGAGCGTGAGCGAGCGCACGCGCGCGGGCTCGAGCAGCGCGAGCTCCTGCGCGATCATGCCTCCCAAGCTCACCCCGACCACGTGGAACGTATCGAAACCGACCTCGTCCGCGACGCGACGGGCGTCGCCGGCGAAGTCGCGAACGTTCGGAGTGCCCGTGAGCGGGTCGCTCTTGCCGATTCCTCGATTGTCGAAGGTGACGACGCGATGATCTCGCGACAGGTCGTCCGCCTGTGGCTGCCACACCTTGCCTTGCATCCCGAGCCCCATGACGAGCAGAACTCGAGGTCCTGCGTCTCCGAAGCGCTCGAACGAGAGGCGAGGGGCCGAGGCGGTGAGCATGTGTTCTTTTCGCCCCTCGAGCCGCGTCTCGCAAGTGCGGGTAGCCCGCGCATTGCACGCGTCGGGCGTTTTCTCTCCAGCGCCGCGGAGAAAGACCCGTTCAACCGAGCGAGAGGTCGAACGCACGCCCTTCGCGCGCCTCGGTGGCGCGGATGGCGATCTTTCCTTCCGAGCCGCACGCACGCACGATCAGCTCGGCGCGGTCGGAATCGGGAATCCAGTGCACCATACACAGACCTTGGGCGTCTTTGGCGCGCGACGCGAGGCGCTTGCCGGACGGATAGAAGACGGCCTCGACCCGAACCTCGGAAGGAGGCGCCGCCTTCATGCCTTCCGCGGCGCGCGCCCGCACGCGCACCATGACCGGAGGCACGGGAGAACGGTCTTTGAAGAGGCTCGTGAGCCAACCCAGCATGACCTATTCGTAGCGCCGGAAAGCCTCGACATTCACCTTTTTTTGGAGGAACGCTCCGCCGACTCGGCAGCTCTCGACTACTCGCGTCGATGGTCGCGACGCGTCGAGGGGACCACTTCTTCGACCACGACGGCCGGCGTGCGCACGCGGATTTCCGAGGTCTCTTTGACCACCGCGCGCCCGAGCAGCGCGGACTCCGACTCGGGCGGAGCAGGGAGCCGAGACGCCCCCTTCGAGGGCGCCGGGCCTTTGGGACTTACGGGAGATGCCGGCGGCCGAGCGGTCGGACGTGTCACGTCGTCCCGACTTCCCACTGGCGAAAATTCCGGCATTTTGGCCGTACTTTCGGGGGCACGCACGGATACTCGAGGAGTGGGCGGCCCCTCCTCGTAGGCGAGAGCGGCCAGCTCGGGCGGCTCGGGCTCACCCTTCAAAAAGGCTTCCAACGCACGCTGATGGGCGTCCGAGAGGCCCGACTCGGCAAGCGGAGGCGGCGGAACGGTGCTCGGGAGAGTCCGGATCTCGGACGTCTCCTGGGCCGGACGAACCGGTTGGCCATCGCGTTCTACCGACTTCGACAAAACAAGCCTCCATCCTCGAGATTACACGGGTTTCTTCCGGCGGACAGATTTCTCGTGTCGTATTTCACCGACGATCTTCCGGATGGGTGAGCCCGCCGCGTCATCCGCCGGACAATCCTCCGACAACCACGAAACTTCCGTTCAGCGTGAGGAGGCGGCACGACTCGGGCGAGCCAAGCGCTCCCCAGCGAGACCGAATCCGAGCGCGAGCACCGTCACGAGCGCCCATAGAGGAGCGCGCGACGCAGGAGGTGGCCGGGGCGAAGGCGCGGAGCTCGTGAGGGACAGCGGGACCGCGTCTTTCGGCGCACGCATCACCAGCGTGAAGAGCTCGCGACGAGCGTCGAGCCAGGGCCGTGCGTCTTCCGGCCAAGACGTCTTCCCGATGTCCTTCACGTCGCGAAGGGCGGAGGGAATCACACGAGCGACGACCGCATCGGCCTCGGCGCGGGTCTCCGCGCGGACTCTCGCGAGGCTCACGTAACCGGCATCTTGAATGCCACGGCGGAGATTTTTGAGGCGCACCGACGGGTAGACCACGTCTTCCCCGAACGAGGTCATGTCGGCGACCTGGGTGCCGGGGTAGAGCAAGATGCCGTCTCCGTTCGAGTGATCACCGTCTTTGTTGTGGAAGGTGTCGGCGGTCACGAACGGGTCCGTTGGACCGCCGACCTTGCCTCCGCCCGCAGGCGTCCAAGAGGTCGACTCCCAATAGAACCAGCGCGAGACGCCGTAGCGGGCCGCGATCCACGCGTTGGCGCGCAGGTCGACGGCCGGAGCGTCCGTGACCATCGGGCCGGCAAAGGGACGCTTGCCATTGTACGCCCACACCGCTTTCCCTTTTTCGACCGCTCGATCACGAGCCTTCGGGTCGAAGTCTTGCGCGGCGATCATGACCACGTCGCCCGCGTGGTTCGCCGGGTCTTCTCCGCAGGTCGCGCCGACACGAACGCGCTTCGCTTCCGGCTCCGGGCTCGCGGCGAGCAGACGCTTCCAGGCCGCAGGCCATGGGCTTTTGCAGTCTTCGTCGACGGCGTAGAGAAACGATTCGAGGGGCGCGCCGAGCGCTTCCACGCGTCGCTGCATGGCGACGATCTTCGGGATCTTTTCGGCCTTGGGCTCTTCCAGGTCGCCGTACGCCCCGAACACCACGATGCCCTCCCCTCGCCCTTCGCCCGGACCTTCGTAGCCACGCGCTCGGGTGAACGCCTCGCCGGTCAAATAGGGAGCTTCGCGCTCGAGGTCGTCGGGGCCGACAATCGTATCGAACGCCGAAACGTGGTGTGCGTGGAGGAGGGCGCGAAGCTGCGGCTCGGCGGTCTTCGCCCCCATTCGAGCCACCAGGTTCTTGGGCTCGTAGAACACCATCACCGGCAGCGCCGCGTACGGCATCGCCTGCGGCGCGACGCGCACGCGAACGGCGCGATCGAGCAGCACGCCGCCCTTGGACGAGACGAACACACGAGATTCGTAGAGGCCGGGCTCGGACTCGAGCGGGATCTCGAGATCGATCCAGAAGGCCGCGCGCCGCGCGGCGAGCAGCTCCACGTCGTGATCGGGCACGAGAGCGTCCGCGTACGGACCGAGCAACGGGGGGCTAGGACGCGACGAAGGCGTCCACGCGAGCGAAGAATCGTCGCGATCGTTCCCCGACGTACGCTGCAGCTCGACGAAGTGCTCGGCGAGCACGGTCACCCGCGGACGGAGCGCGCCGAAGCTCCCGACCGCGGCATGAAGCGGGTGCAGCACACCGTCCGGCTCGATCACCACTTGGAACGCGACCGTCTCGCCGCGCAGCGCGAAGAGCTCGATCGAGTCGCCGGGAAAAGGACTCTCGGGCAGCGCGGTCTTCGGGTCGCCGGGCACGCGCAGGCCGTCGTCGAAGAGGGCGGCGCGCGGTCGAGCGGGAGGTTCGAGAGGTGCGTTGCCTCCGTCCACGGGCGAGGGCGTACCCGAGTCGCCTCCGTCGTTCCCCGCATCGCGCGTCCCCGGGTCGACCCGTGACGCGCCGGCCGTCGACGCGTCCGCGCTCGCCGCTCGAGACGAGAGCGAGAGCCCCGAGACCATGGCGAAGAGCGAACCCAAGCCGAAACGAACCCAAAAAGGAAAGCGCACGGGCGCAGCCTACCAGGCGGAGTCTCTTCTCTCGCCGTCGCTCGCCTCGCGACGACTCTCGAGCGGGGCGCGGCTCCTCGTCGGCGCGAAAACGCCTCACACGAGCCGCGCTTTCCGCTCGGATTCGGGCTTTTTTCGTCCCGAATTCGCAGGCACGCCGGTTGCTGAAGGAGTCGCCACGCCACTCTCGGCGTGCACGGAGGATCTCATGAAATACGGTTTGGCCTGGTTGCTCGGCGTTCCCCCGGTGATCATCGCGGTCTGGTTCTTGGCGAACCACTGCTGATCGACCCCTCGACAAAATCGTACGTGCCCGAGGTCACGTTTCGCCCGCTCGGCGCGACGACCGAGCATGACGAACAAGACCGCGACCTTCGCGCTGGCCTCGCTCCTCGCCGTTTCGCTCTTCGCCTGCCGACGCTCTCCCTCGGAAACCCGAGGCGAGAGCCGTCCTTCCGAAGCTCCTCGAGCGGTCACGAGCGAGCCGGCCACGCCCCCGGTCGTGATCTCGAAATGGCAACGAGTCGGTGAGGGTCGCTCCTCGGCGTCGCTCGTGCTCACCCGAGCGGAGGGCCGCTCGCTCGCGCTCGTGGTCGACCCGGACGACGAAGCCCTGGTGGAGCTCGACGCGACCACGGGGGCGACCGTAGGCAAGACGAGGCTCGGAGCCGCACCGAAAGAAGCCTTGGTGCTCGCCGACGGACGCCTCGCGGTCACGCTTCCCTCGGCCCACTCGGTCGCTTTGCTCGAGCGCGCGTCGGGAGCCATGCATTTCCGCGAGAGCGCGCGCATCCCCACCCCCGACGACCCGCAGTCGCTGGCGCTCTCGCCGGACCTCCACACGCTCTACGTGAGCACCGGCGCGAGCCACACCCTGGTCGCCTACGACGCCGCCGACGGTCGCGAGAAGGGTCGTACGACCCTCGGACGAGACCCCCGCGGCGTCGCCACGAGCCGGGACGGCAAAAAGGTGTATGTTGCACTCGCCACCGAGGACGCCTTGGCCGTGGTCGAGGGGCTCGACGAGGGGCACCCCGTGGTCAAGCGCGCTGCGGAGACCTCGGGCTCGTCCAAAGTGGCGCGCCACACGCGTCACCTCGTGCCCGTCACGCTCGACGGAAAGGAGCTTTTTCTCGCCTCCGGAGTGACGGCTCGACCGAACCCGGGCGCGGGCGGCATCACCTCCATCGACTTCGAGCCGATGATGAAGCCGATGCCCAAGATGGCCATGAACGCGGACGTGCAATTCCAAGGCGAGATGCCCATGTTCGCGGGCGACGGCGCGACCGGCTACGGGACCAGCGCGTTCAGCGGCCCGCCCGAGCGCTTCTCGCTGCGCGCGATCGCGGAGGAGAGCGGCAAGACGGCGGTCGCGGTCGAAGAGGGCGATTGCCTGCTCCCGAGCGACACGGTCACGAGTGGACAGCGCGTCTTCGTGGGATGCGAAGGCTCACGTTCCCTGCTCACGTTCGAGGTGCGCGATCGGTCGAAGGAACCCTTCGTCGGGGTCGGCAAGGATGCGAACGAAGGCCGCCCGACCGCGCTCGGCTCTCCGCGTGCGGTGAAGCTGGCCGAGCCCGCGGATGCGCTGGCGATGGGCCCGGACGGTCGCACGCTCTACACCTTCTCGCGCGAGTCGCGCACGGTGCTCGCCTTCGCGATCGACACGAAAGCGAAGAAGCTCGACGCCTCCACCGAGCAGGGCCGAATCTTCTCCACGACGCTAGCGCGCGACGTCCCGCGCGAGGCGGCTTGGCTGGCCGGCCGCGCGCTCTTTCATCGCACCTTCGACGCGCGCATCTCGTCCGACGGGCGAGCCTGCGCGAGCTGCCACGTGGACGGAACGGACGACGCGCTCGTGTGGACCACCCCCGAGGGAAAGCGCCGCACGCGCACGCTGGCCGGCCAGCTCGGCTCGGGTCCCTTCGGCTGGAAAGGTGAGCATCCGACGCTCGAAAAACACGTCCAGGTCACCTTCAAGCAGCTCGGTGGCAAGGGCCTGCCCGAGACCGAGCTTGCGTCTCTCGTGGTCTACTTGAAAGACCTCGGGGCTCCCAAGCGCGTGCGCCCCGAGCTCGGCCCGGAGGCCAAACACGGTGCCGATCTCTTCGCCTCGAGCAAGTACGACTGCGCGAGCTGCCACTCGGGTGGAGGCTCGGATACCGACCGAGTCGTGCACGACGTGGGCACCGGAGGCCCCTTCATGACGCCCACGCTGAGCGGAGTGGGCACACGCCCCAAGCTCTTTCACGACGGTCGTTACTCGTCGCTCGACGAGCTCTTGACCAAGTCGAAGGCGATGGGCCGGGCGTCCGAGATGAGCGAAGACGAACGCCGCGCCATGCAGGCCTACCTCGCGACTCTCTAGCGGAACAGGTGTGCCACCAACCCGGACTGGCACACGCCAACCCAAGTGGTTTCGGATACTTACAATGGCATAGCGGGTGCACTACGACCCGCCATGAAGCGAACGTCGATTTCGGCTGGGGCTCTCCTGATGGTCACCGTGGGTCTTGCCCTGGGCTCGGTGGCCTGTCTCGGATCGGTCGACCCCCTCCCGTCGGGCATGACCAGCGCGTGCGAGAGCGGGACGATTCGCTTCGCCGCCGGGTTCAAACCGACGAAGCCGGCCGACTACGTGGGAGAACGCCTCGAGTCGACGACGCCGCGAACCTCGACGCCGGACGGCGGCTCGGCGGGTTCGCAGACGGAAGCGGCAAGGGAGGTCACGAACGGAAGCGACTCGGTCGGGACCGCCTGCGACAAGGCCTCGGATCGCGCAGCTTGCCAAAAGAAGCTCGAGCAGGAGTCGGTCATCGGCGCGAACTGCCAAGGACTCGTGGTGGTGCCGAAGTTCCGAGAGGCGGCCTTCGCGCCCCAAGAGCCCTTCCGCCCGGGGTCGTGCAGCGCTTCGTTCTACGCGTACACCCGCGGGGACGAGGTCGGAAACCTGTCCACCCGCGCGCTCGCACTCGAGTTCTTCGGCACCATCGACAGCCCGGAAGAGGCGCTCTTCCTCGTGCGCTTGAGCGGGGAGTCCCTCTCGTGCACGGCCGAGGCGCCGGCAGCCTGGCGCGCCACGGCCGACGGCTACGACGTGCAATCGAGCGCGGTCGACAAGTGCGGCGAGGTCACGGTGAGAAAGATCCTGCACGTCACGGCACAAGGTACGATCACGGTCGTGTCGTCCGAAAAAGTCTCGGACCCGTGTTGACCCCCGAGGCACCGATGCCCGCTTCGTTCTCGACCATGCGCTCGCCCCTCCGAACGCTCGCGGCCTGTGCCCTGGGCGCGTGGCTCGTGACCGTGGCCCCCGGCTGCAGCGGCGCGCCCGATCCCGGCACCGAAGAGATCGACGACGACATCCCGCTCGACAAGCTCTCGTCCACGCTCTCGACGCCCGTGCTGAAGAGCGCGCGCACCTACCAAGCGTTCGGCACCGAAGGCGGCGGGTTCGGCCAAGCGGGGCATCTGCTCAAGTACTTCCTCGACGTTCGGAACGGTGGCAAGACCACCTACTTCGTCAACGCGAACTACAAGGTGGACGGCAAGGTTCCGGACTACGCGATTTACCACTTCGCATTCGCGCAGCGTCAGCTCGCCATCCCGGACGACGCCGCGGCCTTCAACGAGCACACGTACTACAGCGACGACAAACGCTACATCGCCGGCTCCATCCAGACCTACACGCTCGGCTCCTCGACCGAGCCCACCTACGCCATCCAGTTTTACCCGGACGACGTCATCCACGAAGAAGGCATCTTGGCGGCGGTGCGCATCCTCGTGCCGCAGATCCGGATCAAGGGCGCCAAGCTCGCGTTCGTGGCCACGGGTCCCCAGCAGACCGTGAACCGCGTCGCCGGAGAGCTTCGGGCGCTCGGGGTCGAGCCGCTCACGGTCGACCAGGTGCTCGGCTCGGTGAAGTACCTGCCGCTCAACCCGGGCGAGGCATGGGGCTACCTGCGCATCTTCCCGAAGGACCAGGGCGCCCTCCGTCCGACCGACATCCCGGTCTTCGAGGAGCTCCCGCTGGATCTCTCGGTGGTGGCGGGCACCATCACGCGCTCGTACCAAGACGTGACCTCGCACGTGAACCTGAAGTCGAAGGAGCGCGGCACGCCCAACATGGTGCTGCGCGACGCCTCGCCGTCGCACGAATCGCTCGCTCCCTTCGCGGACAAGCCGGTGCACCTCGTCGTGCAAAAGACCGGCTATCGCATCGAAGCGACCACCCCCGAGCTGGTCGAGAGCAAGCTGCGCGAGCGCACCGACAAGCCGTGGATCGTGCTGCCGACCACCAGCGTCCCCTTTCTCACCTCGTTCGATGCCATGTGCTTCGGGCTCTCGCCGACGTGCATCGACGACGGCGGCCGCTTCGGTGGAAAGGCTACGAACCTCGGCTTTTTGGCGCACGCACAGGTGCTCGGACGCTTCGTCACGCCAGGCACCGTGAGCCGAAAGATCGGCTACGACCTCGTGCCGTACGGATTCGGCGTGCCGGTCCAGCGGTACCGCGACTTCGTCGCGTACAACCCCGAGCTCGCGAAGAAGCTCGACGCGTTCATCACCCGCGAAAAGTCCGGCAATCTCTCCGCCAACGAGCGCATCCAGGCGACGCTCGACGTGAAGGCCGAATTTTACCGGTCCCGCGTACCTCCGACGCACCTCGCCGAGCTCGAGCGCGAGATCGCCGATCTGGCCCGACGCTTCCCCAAGATGGACGAGCTCAAGGTGCGCTCGAGCGCCAACGCCGAGGACATCCCGAACTTCGACGGCGCGGGCCTCCACGACAGCTTCTCCGTGAAGCTCTCCAACGTGGACAACCCGGATTTTTCCTGCGCGCTGGAGACCACGAGCGACGTGGTCACCAAGCTCAAGATGATCCCGAAGACGCCCCAATGCGCCGTAAAAGGCGTCTACGCGAGCCTCTGGAACGCGCGCGCCGTGGAAGAACGAAGCTTCGCGAGGCTCGACCACGCGACGAGCGCCATGGGGCTCGCCGTGGTGCCCGCCTACGACTCGGAGTCCGACGTGGTCGCCAACGGCGTGGTCATCACGCGCGTGGTGAACGGCGCCGACATCAACGGCTACACGGTCACGCTCCAGCAGGGAAACAACCTGGTCACGAACCCCTCACCGGGGTCCATCGCGCAGCTCTCGATCGTGACCTTCAGCGCCGACTTCACCCGACCCGACAGGTACACGGTCACGCGCTACGCGACGCCCGAGGCGGGCGCGGCTCCCCTCACGGAACCGGTGCTCTCCGACGCCAAGATGGCCGAGGTGGTCGCCGTGGCGCGCGCGGTGGAGCAGTCGTACTGCCAGGTGAGCTACGCGTACGCGAACGGCAAATGCGCGTATGTTCACATGAGCTCGGCCAAGGCCAGCGCCCTCGACATGGAGTTCAAGGTGCTCGCCAACGGTCGCGTGGTCTTGAAACAGGTACGCGAGTTTCACGGTCGGTGATGCGCGCGCTGCGCCCGAGGTACTTCCCATGTTCGTCCACTCGTCTCGCTCGCTCGCCCGCCCCCTCTTTTTCGCCTCGTGCGCGGCGCTCGGCGCCTTCGCCTACGCCTGCTCCTCGGACGACACCACCACGCCCCCGACCGACGCCGGCACGACCGACGCGACCGTGGTCCAGGTCGACACCGGCATTCCGCCGGTCGGCAACGACGCGAGCACGGGGAAAGACTCGGGAGCGAAGTTCGATGCGGGCGGCAACGAGAGCTCGTCCACTGTGCTCATCAACGAGATCTCCGGCGGCGACGAGTGGGTCGAGCTCGTCAACTACGGCACCGACCCGGTCGACCTCGCCGGTTACCGGCTGGCGGACCGCGACAAGGACACCGGAGAGCCGAAGCTGGCCGAAGCCGTCATGTTCCCTTCCCCGACCAGCCTCGGCTCGCAGAAGTACCTGATTGTGCGCGGCGGCGGCGCCGGTGACGCCGGCAAGCCCTGCCCCGACGGCGGCCAGAGCTTCTGCTTCAATGCCGCCTTCGGCATCAGCACCAAAAACGGCGAGACCCTTTTTCTACTCGCCCCCGATGGCGGCACGGCCGGCAAGGTGGTCTATCCGCCCAACGGATCCGGTGCAGATTCCACCTATTCACGCATTCCGAGCGGGAACCCCGACGGCGGCTTCAAGACCGTGCCGCCCACCCCGGGTGCGCCCAACGTCGAATAGAGCGCCGAATCCGAGGGGGTCGCACATTTCGCGTCCCACAATCCCCGAGGGATTGGCCCAATTGTGGACCCCCGTGACGAATTGTGCTTGACGATCTCCCACCCGCGACTACACAGGCGCCTAACGTTCTTTAGGGAGGAACCTCATGCGCCACTCGCTTTTCGCCGTCTCGGGTCTCTTTGCTCTCGCCACCTCTGCCGCGCTCCTTTCGGGCTGCGCCGCCGACACCGCCTCTGCCGAGGAAGGCCTCGACGAAGAGGTGGTCGGTGAGTCGGAAGACGCCCTCACCGCCAACGCGAACTTCGGCTACTTCATCGTGACCCGCCAGGACATGCGCAAGTGTGTCTCGCCCCTCTGTGGCGGCGTGTTCGTGAAGCGCGTGAACCAGGCCAAGACCACCTGCGCCGACGGCAAGCAGGCGGACGAGTGCTACGTCTCGACCCTCGACCTCGCTGGCCTCGGCCTCGACGAGGGCGAGCGCACCGACTTCGACGGCAAGGCCCGCGCTGGCAAGGCCCTCGTGAAGGCCACCATGCGCGCCTTCAACTTCAACGGCACCCGCCTCGGCAAGCTCCGCGTGACGGAAGCCTGGGAAGGCGCCGGCGGCGTGACCCCGAGCAGCACGTTCTACCGCGCCGCGGACAACGGCATCCGCTGCATCAAGGCGCCCTGCCCCAGCCTCTCGGCCACCCAGCTCAACTCGCGCGACTCGCACAACCTCATCCGCGTGGGCCTCGACGGCGTCGCGGGAGCCACCCAGGCCGAGCGTGACGCGGGCGCCAACGCGCTCTTCACCGAGCAAGGCATCCTCGTGGCCGGCGGCATCGCGCTGCCCAAGTGCCTGCCCGGCTCGAACTGCGGCCCCTTCCTCACCGCGGAAGAGTTCTACCTCCGCGTCACCCACAAAGTGACCGCCCCCGGCGGCGTCTGCGGCGGCCTGCTCGGACGCGGCTGCCCGGCCAACCAGTACTGCGCGTTCCCGATCGAAGCCATCTGCGGCGCGGCGGACCAGACCGGCACCTGCGCGACCCGTCCCCAGGCGTGCATCCAGCTGTTCAAGCCGGTCTGCGGCTGCGACGGCAAGACCTACTCGAACTCGTGCATGGCCGCTTCGGCCGGCGTCTCGGTCTCGGCCGACGGCGCGTGCAAGTGAACGACTGACGCGCCTCGCTCGATTCGAGCGAACGCACCATCCGGCCTCGTTTCCGAAAGGGAGCGAGGCCGTCGTGCATTTCGAGTCCTGGCAAAAATGCCACACCCCGGCAACCGATTCGGGGAAACTTACCTCATCCCCTCGCGCGCCTCGCGGCGTTACCGATGGGGCATGGCAAGCGAAACTCTGCACGAGCCGCCGGAGACCCTCTCGAACGGCACCAAAGACATGCACCGCGCCATCTCGTCGTTGATGGAGGAGCTGGAGGCGGTCGATTGGTACGCCCAGCGCGCCGAAGCGTGCACCGACGACGACCTCCGGGCGATCCTCGTGCACAACAAGAACGAGGAAATCGAACACGCGATCATGACGCTCGAATGGTTGCGTCGCCGCGATCCCGTGTTCGCCGGGAACGTGTCCACCTACGTCGGCACCAGCGGCCCGATCACCGAGATCGAGTCGGTCGAGAAGAGCAGCACCAACACGTCCTCGACCGTCACGCTCGGCGTCGGCGGCACGAGGGGCTCGAGCGACGGCTCACTCGGCATCGGAAGCTTGAAAGGAACCTGACCGTGGATCTTCTCAAACGAAACCTCGCGCCGCTCCTCCCCGAAGCCTGGAACGCCATCGACGAAGAGGCGAAGCGTGTGCTCACGCTTCATCTCGCCGGTCGTAAGCTCGTCGATTTCCAGGGCCCGTTCGGCTGGACCCTGGCTGCCGTGAGCACCGGAAAAGCCGAGAAGCTCGGCGAAGGCCCGGTCGCCGAGGTGCAGGCTGCGCTTCGTGAATCGCTCCCGGTGAGCGAGCTCCGTACGCCCATCGTGCTCGACCTCGCCGACCTCGACGCGATGGCGCGCGGAGCTCACGACCCCGATCTCGACCCGGTGATCGAAGCGGCCGAGCGAATGGCGCGCGCAGAAGACTCGGCCATCTTCAACGGGTACGCGCCCGGCCGCATTCGTGGCATCGTGGAGTCGAGCCCTCACGCGCCCATCAAGCTCGGCGATCCGGCCGACATCCCCCACGCGATCGGCCGCGCGAAAGAAGTGCTTCGGCGTGCGGGCGTGGGTGGACCGTACGCGCTCGCGCTCGGACCTCGCGCCTACGAGGAGCTCACCGCGGGCAGCGAAGACGGCTACCCGCTGAAGACCCGTGTCGAGAAGACGCTGGTCGACGGGCCCATCGTCAACGCGGAGGCGCTACACGGCGCCGTGCTGCTCTCGACGCGCGGCGGGGACTTCCAGCTCACAGTGGGTCAAGACCTCTCGATCGGCTATTTTTTCCACGATCGCAGCAAGGTCGAGCTCTACCTGACCGAGTCGTTCACCTTCCGTGTGCTCGAGCCGAAGGCGGCCGTCTCGCTCGTCTACTGACGCTCGTGGTCGGCGGGGCGTGGTAGCCTGCGGACCGTGACCGAGCCCCAAGCCCCCCTCAGCTACGCCCTCGAAGGAAACGTTGCCGTCGTCACCATGGACGACGGCAAAGCCAACGCGCTCTCCAGCGCCATGATCGACGCGCTCCTCGGCGCGATCGCTCGCGCCGAAAAGGAAGCGAGCGCCATGGTGCTCGTCGGCCGTCCGGAGAAGTTCTGCGCCGGCTTCGACCTCAAGGTCATGATGAGCGGCCCCGAGAACGCCAAAGCGCTCCTGCGCGTAGGCTCCGATCTCCTCATGAAGCTCTACGCCTGCGAAGTGCCGCTCGTCATGGCGAGCACGGGGCACGCGCTCGCCGGGGGCGCGCTCGTGCTGCTCACCGGTGACGTGCGCATCGGCGCGGAAGGTCCGTACCGCATCGGCCTCAACGAGGTGCAAATCGGCCTGCCCGTGCCCGTGCTCGCCATGGAGCTCGCCCGCGACCGCCTCCTGCCCGGAGAGCTCGGCCCGGCGACCCTGCTGGCCAAGATCTACGATCCGACCGAGGCCGCCCGAGTGGGCTACCTCGACGCCGTGGTCGCCCCGGACCAGGTGATTTCCCGCGCCAAAGAAGAAGCGCAGAAGCTCACTGGTCTGTCGCGCAAGGCGTTCTCGGCCACCAAGGAGCGCCTGCGCGGCAAGACCATCGCCCACGTGCGCGCCACCCTCGAAGACGACCTCGCCAAGCTGCTGGCCTGAGCTCGGCTCACCCGAGTGTTCGGCACGATGACCCCTCGAAGAGCGGGGTCCTCGTTTTCATTTCGCCTGTCGCCACGATGGCTCAGCGCGAGACGCAGCGGAAGCCGACCGTTGGGCTCGGCTCGGCGGACATGCGACGCTGCTTGGCGGTCAGACGGTGGGCGTCGCTCGCGTAACCGCCGCCGAACGAAACGAAGCCCGAGCCGCTGTCCGCGAGCTCTTCCACGTTGCCCCCGAGATCCAGGATGCCCTCGGGAGTGGCGCCGCTCGCGAACGAGCCGACCGGGCAGGTTCCCTTTTGTCCGAAGCAGGCTCGGCCGTCCGGAGGGTCCTCTCCCCATGCGTGCGTGCGTGCGACGTTGCCTCGTGCCGCCCACTCGAGCTCGGCCGCCGTCGGCAGGAGCTTGTTCTGCGATTGGCAGTAGGCCTTGGCTTGCTCCACGGAAACACAATTGATCGGATGTTTTTCCCGGCCCGTCGTGCGGTAGTTGCAGAACGCACGTTCCGACGTGGAGCGCACCTCGCTCGGGGCGGCACAATGATTGTCCGACACGCATTTTTCATATGCCTCGGCGGTGACCTCGGTCGTATCCATGCAGACGCTCCCGAGATCGACGCGGCCTCCCCCCGTGCCCGGGGTGAAGCTGCCGGCGGGAATGCGGGCCATCCCGGGAGGACAAGGTCCCGACGCGGCTCGAGGTGGAGCGACACTCGGAGGCTTCTGTACGCCGCTTCCGTCCGAAGCGAGCCCGTCGAGCGCGAGCAGCCCCACGCGCAACGGTACGGCGCATAGCTTCTCTTCTTTGCCGGTCTTGCGCGCTTCGGCACATGCCTCCGCGGACCCCTCCGAGACGAGGCGCTCACCGGCCGCCTGTGAGCTGCCGGAAGTGCCGACGCCGAACACCTTGGCGCTCCCGCCGAGCTCGGCTTTGGTGCCCGCCGCGAGCGCGAAGCCACCGAGATACACCGTGCTCACCACGTGCGTGGCGCGCGCGCAATCCGGCCCCCGCAGCGACGCTCGCGAGACGTGTTTGTCCGCGGGCAGCGAGTCCGTGCCGACCATGGTGTAGTCGGTGCGCAGGGTCTGTCCCTTCTTCACGCGGGCCGCGAACGAAGAGGCCCCGAGCGGCAGCGCCGCGAAGAGCTCGTTCTCGTCACTCGCGGTCTTCGACTCGGTCGCGTCGTACGGGGTGTAGCGGTACGAGCCCGAGCCCTTGCACCCGGGAAGAAGCTCGAGGGAAACTTCGCAGCCCTTTTTCTCGTAGCGCACGGCCACGATGCCCTTGTCACGGAGACGCGAGAGATTGGCGCGAGCCGCCGAATCCCAGGCCATGAGATCGGGCGCGCTCTGCGCCTGGAAAGCGTCGCACTTGACCCCGAACGCCTCGTGGACCGTGGTCGGCTCACCCGCGATCGCTGCCGCTGGACCTCCACCGCACGCGGGGAGAAGAGCTACCGAAGTCCCCGCTCCCACCACCATCGCCACGAGACCCCACCTGGACGAAAAGCGCATGAGGAAAAGCGTATCGCGCGACGAACGACGCACGGAAGCGATTCGAGGCGCGAGGTCTGTCCCCCGTTCGGACGACGCATCGTCGGTCGGCGTCCTCCGATGACGAGTCAGTGGAGCAAGAGACTCGCCAAATCGCCCTCGATGCGCTCGGGCGCACCTTCGAGGAGTTTCGCGAGCGGCACGCTCGAGAGGGTGTGCCAAAAGAGGAGCGTCGAACGTTCACCCTTTCGCTCACGCGTGTCGCGCTCGGCGAGTAGTCCCGCGAACGATTTTGCCGTGTAGGTCGGGTCGAGCGTAAGGCCTTGCGCGCGCGCGACCGAGGTCGCTTCGTCCCCCGCACGTGTCGCGTGCCCATAGCCTGGGCCGATGTGCTCGGCGTCGACCGTGACACGGGCCACGGCTCGTTTCGGATCCACTCCAGGCACGCGCTTCGAGGCTCGTTTCACCAGGTTTCGCATCATCGCGGCGTGCATGGCCGCCGGCGACGAGACCGCCACGGCAAGGATGCGCGTGCGAAGCCCCGCAGCCTCGAGCCCGACGGCGAGCCCGGCCACCGTGCCTCCCGATCCGAGAGCGGTCACGATCACGTCGGGCTCGGGCATCTCGCCACGCGCGACCTGCTCGGCGAGCTCACGAGCTGCGCTCACGTAGCCGAGCGTGCCCACCACACTCGAGCCGCCCAAGGGCACGAACGCCGTATCGAGGCTCATGTGCGCGAGCACCTGGAGAGGTGTGTCGGCGTAGCCGTGGGCGCGGTGGGCTTCGAGACCTAGACCGAGCCCCGCGCGCAGGTTTTCCTCGACGTGTGGGCTGGTCGGTTGGGGCACGAGCACCGCGGCCACGCGAAAGCCGTGCAACGTGCCGTACAGCGTGGTCGCGAGCACGTGATGGCTACCGGCCGCTCCCACGGTGAGCAGCCGCCTTTTTCCCTTCCGTTTCGCTTCGAAGAGCACGGGCTCGAGCTTGCGCACCTTGTTGCCGCCGTACGCCTCGGCCGAGCGGTCGTCGCGCTTCACCCACACGTCGACGTGCGTCGTCGACGCGTCGGCGAGTCGCTCGACCGCGGTCGGGAAGGTTCCGAGCGCGATCCGCGGGACTTCGAAGCCGAACGAGGGTGCCATGCGCGTAACGTGCCCGGGTTCGCGACGCTTGGGAACCGCCTCGTGCGAGCCCACGTCCCCTCGTCCGACTCACGATCGTGCGTCAGAGGGAGTCGATGACCACGTTGTCGATGGTGATACGACCTCCGGTCGCTCCCGCTCGGTACGCGACGCCGAACCTCACGTTGACCCGCGCCGGCGGAGGACCGTTCAGCTCGACGATGGCCGCTGGCGAGGAGTCCACCTCGAGCGAGCCTCTCACCTTGCCGTCTTTCGCGGTCAACCGAAAGCGCAGGTGACGGCGCTCGGTCGACGCGCTCGCCGCGACGGTGAGGTCTCCGGTCGAACCTCCGTCGTCGAACACGTTGGCACCGACGAGCGCGATGGTGGAATTCGAGTACGCCAGATTGAAATGGCGAAACCGCGTACCGGGATACTCGGGCATGCTCACGAACAGCGTACCGAGCCCGCCGTTCGCGTAAGACGTTCCGACCACGGTGACGTCGGCGTCGATCCCTAGTCCGTTAGCCGGAAAGGCCAGGTCTCGGGTGAGCTCGGTCGTGGCGCCGGCTTCGACGCGATCGTAAGCGACGCGAAAGCAGCTCGGCGTGGACGAGCATCCTTCGCTCGCGAGCTCGAGAATACCTCCGTCCTTCGCGGGGGTGTCCCAGTTCGCACCCAACGCGCCCCGGTCGAAGTCGTCGCAGAAAAGGTGGGCGCCCGTCGCGCACGGTGAGCCGGCATCGGAAGGTACGGCATCGGGCGAGGCATCCACGGTCGGTCGCACCTCCACGTCGTCCGCGCGAGCGTCGGGAACGGAAGAAGAGCCGGCGTCCGCTTCGTCGAGCTTGTCGACCAAGTACGTTCCGCTGCACGCAGCGAGTGCGAGGAGCGCGAAAAGCGCGTGGAGCACGCGAGCGTGGCGCATCTTGAGGAGGTTACTCGGTCGAGACCACCCCGTCGATTACCTGCGTCTTACATCGTCGTTTCGAGTCTGCCCTCGAGCGCATCCTTTTTTCGACGGAACGAGACGGTGCGGACCAAGCGGCGAGCATGCTCCTCCCGACCCCCCTTTCGATTCCCTCGAACCTCGTCCGCACGGTGCGTTCCGCACGGCACGTCCTGCTCACGTCCGCTCTGCTCGCGTCGGTCGCGTGTGGCGGCTCGATCGAAGGCGGGACGAGCCCCACCGAGGGCAACGGCACGTCGTCGCCTGCGGTCAGTGCCGCTCCCACGGGCTCTTCGGGCGAGACCAGCGCGCCTTTGCCTCCACTCCCCAAGGGGCCGATTTCGGAGACGGTCGCGACCAGCGACGTCTCCATCCTCATGCCGCTACCGAACGACGTGACCGGCACGGGCCTCTTGCGGGCGGATGTCCGAGGACCGCTCGGTGAGATCTTGCCTCGCAAGCTGCTCGAGAACGACCTGGGGACGACGAGCCTGGACTTCGAGGGGCAAGGTTCGGGCTACGACGCGCTCCGGGTCGTGGGCGTTCGCCTCGATCCGTGCAGCGTGCGCAGCTCCGGAACGTCGTGCGACAAGGGCGAGGTTCGATTGGTCCTCCAAGCCTTGACCCGGGACCAGGCCGGTCGCTCCGCCTACGCGGACGGAGGAGTGCATCTCATCTACGACGTGCCTCCGAACGACCTCTTCGACATGCTGCTCGAGGTGCTGACGGCAAAAAAGGAGAATGGCAATCTCGGCTCGGCGGCGCTCGGCCCCCATCCCATCTTGACCGCCCAGGGATTGACCGGTCCCTTCGCCGAGCGCCTGCGCACGATCGTGCTTCGGCACGTGGGCGCGACTCGGCTCGTGAAGGTGACCGTCTTCAATCACGGCAATCTGGACGAAGACGCGTGGACGTTCGCGGCCGTCGAGAACGTCGGCGGCTCGTTCGTGAAGGCCTCGATTGGGGCGCATCGAAGCGAGACCTCGCAGACCGTGGTCGGCTCGTCGGCCACGGGAGAGATCTCGAACACTC
The DNA here is from genome assembly GCA_965225775.1 of Polyangiaceae bacterium. GTDB lineage: Bacteria > Myxococcota_A > Polyangia > Polyangiales > Polyangiaceae > JAAFHV01. The sequence continues at coordinate 3,580,400 of OZ245328.1, forward strand.
GAGCGAGCGCGTATCCCGCGCTCGGCGTGGACGCGGTCGAGGCGTTGGTCGGAGGCGCCCACGCGGCGCCCGGCTCTCCCGAGGCCCTCGCGCTCTCCACCGCCTTCGAGGCCGCGGTGCGCGTCGACAATCCCACCGCGCACACCACCGAGACGACCACGTGCGCCAATTGCCACCTCGCCGAAGGCGCGCGCCGCATCGGAGAGGGCCTCTATGCGTTCCACTCGTCGAACGTCTACCGCTCGCCTCGTACCGGACTTCCGGTCCCCGCCCCGCGCGACGAACGGACCAGCGTGACCAATCTGCATGCCTTCGGGTACCTGGGCCGCCAGGTGTCCATCAGTCAGCGCACGGCCAACGAGTCCGAACATGTCGCTTGGAGGCTCGGTCGCATGCTCATCCCGCGCTGAAGCGCTGGCGGCCTCGATTGTCCCTTGCGCGAGGGGTCTCCCCGATGTAGGTCCAGATGCGACTCGAACCTGCAAGGAGCTGCCCATGCGTTTCGGAACCGTCTCGTTGGTCTCGGTTGCTTCGTGGCTGCTCCCGGCCCTTCCAGTGCTCTTCGCAGGTGCCCTCGCCACCGGGATCGCGGGCTGCGCCTCGGCGACCGACACGGCCGACGAGGCCCCGGCCGAGCTCGAGGAGACCGAAGACGCCATCACGGCGGCGCAATGCCTGTTCGGACGCACGCGCCAAGCGCTCGAGGCGTCGCAAGCGCTCACGCTCGGCCCGGCGACTCGCCTCACCGCGGCGAGCGCCCTCGACGAGAACCAAAAGGTCGAGATCTCCGGCGGGATCGACGGGCTCGGCACACCGGCCGCCGTGTTCGGCTTCGTGCAAGACGGAGAGCTCTTCGTTCGCGATCTCACGGAGAAGGCCTCGGGGCGCGTGTTCTCGTACTACCGCTACTCGGCGGGGGACAATCCGCACGGCTTCGTGGTCGCCAAGGGAACGGGCGCGCGCGTCGCACGAATCGGCGACGACTCGGTCTACGAGTGCAAGGTGAGCGCTCGCGCCAAAGCGACCAGCTGCCTCTTCGGGTCGACCCGCCCCGAGATGGACGAGAAGGCCGGCCTCTCGTACGGCCGCGAGACCGTCTTGCGCCCGAGCACGTCGCTCTCGGCCATCCGCAAGCAGCAGCTCGTGCTCGGCATCGGCGGCGTCAACAGCGCCAAAGACGCCATTTTGAACACCGACGACGACCTCGTGCGCGTGCGGACCATCACCGACAAGAAGACCGGCAAGGCCTACACGAGCTACCGCGCCCACCGCGGGGACACGGCCATGGGCTTCGTGTTCGCGCAGGGCTCTCTCGACCTCGTCACGATCGACTCGGACGAGAGCCTCTACCAGTGCTTGGTCGAAGGTCCGTGTGTGCCCGCCGAGACGGCCAAGGGATACTTCGTGGGCCGCCTCGACGCGGACACCGTCTACTACGCCGCCAGCTCCGAGGCCGACGGCGAGCGCTACCGCGATCCGCAAGGGCGCTCGGTGCGCTGGCTCGCCAAAACCGCCGAGACGGCCACCACCGTATCGTTCACCGGAGGCACCAACGACCTCTGGGCGCAGCGCTTCGTGGTCGCCAAGAACACCTGCGGAATCACGGTCACGGCGGAGCACTGAGCCTCGCGAGGTCGGGCCCCGTCGAGCCGAGCCGCGAAATCGCGCTCGGCTCGTCGTCTTTTCAGCCGCGGAGCATCTTGGCCGCGAGCTCGGCGCGCGATCCCACCTCGAGCTTCTTGAAGATGCTCGCCACCTGATTGGCCGTGGTGCGCTTGGAGGTCCCCCGGGCTTCTGCGATGGCTGCGTGCTCGAGGCCGTCCAGGTAGAGCGTGAGTACCTCTTGTTCGGCGGACGTGAGCCCCTCGACCTCGGGGATGCGCGGAAGTGGGTGCGCGAAGAGGACTTGCCCCGTGGCGAGCCGGTAGGCGACGAGCCCCGGCGGAGGCTCGCTCGGCAGCGGCCGCGTCACGACGCGCCCTCCCGATACGCCCGAATGACCCCCACACGGTCCGCTACGCCGAGCTTGGCCGCCGCGCGCCCGAGCAGCACCGAGACCGTCCCCGTGGAGAGCCCGAGATCGTACGCGATGAGCTTATTGGAGTGCCCCATGGCCGCGCAGGCGACCACCTGCTTCTCACGCTCGGACAAGGGCTTCGGCGCGGGAGCGGGAATCCGGTTCTCCTGGGCGAGCAAGAAGCGTTTGCCGTCGTGATCGTACCAATCGACGAGCGACCATTCCCCACGCACCATCGTGCGCCACAGCTCGCTCGCCGCATCCGGATCGAGGCGCCGCATTTTGCCGCGCGCGCGATCCATGTTCTTCGCAGCCGAGGAAATGACCTGTCGCGCCGCCACCGTCTCGGCATTGCCGTGCTCGAACCGCCCCTCGGCGTCGAGGATGGCGGCAGCCGCGTCCGGATTCGGTGCAGCTTGCATGCGCCGGAGCCGCAGCGCCGAGCCTACGTGCGCCGCGAAGCGGGTCCAGAGGCCGCGCTGCCGAATGCGATGCCCCCAAGGCACCAGCGTGGTGATCATGATCCCGCGGTCGGGCGTCATGTTGCAGCGCAGGCCGAGCGAGTCTTCACCCTTCATTCCGGAGGCTTCGATGGTGCGCGTGGTCATCTCTTTGCCGACGACGCGCGAGAGCAAGGTGAACATGTCGCATTCGTAGACGATGCGGTGCGGCCCCTCGGCAGCCGCGTGCTGCTGCTCGAAGTGGTCGCGCGTGTAGCGCTCTTCTCCGACGCTCGCGACCGTGCTGAGGTGTGCACTCTCGTCGCGGATATCGAAGAAGAACGCGGAGACCGGCGCAGGCCCGACCTGAAACGCGGGACCGACCGCCTTCACGAGCGCCCCGAGCCAAGCGGCCTCGTCCGTCGAGCGATCGTAGGCGAGCTCGATCGCGCCGATGAAATCCAAGGGTTTCATGCGGGAACTCTCGGTTCCGAGGCGCCACCGGTCAAGGCGTACGAGAGAGGGGCGTGGGACGTCTCCGGCGACGCTCTCGAAAAACGACCCTTTTCGCGAACTTCGAGCCCGACCGGAGTGTCGTCCAAGTGACCATAGCGAGGTCGTCTCGATGGGCGCACCGTTCGTGGCGGGAAGGACATCCGCTCGCCAGGGGGTCTACGGACGGGCCGGTGGGTGTCTTCCCGCTTCTTCGAGTCTACGTCGCGTCCGCTAAATCAGCGGTCATGATCTTCGATCAAGCCCGCTAATTTAGCTCGACTTGTCATCGGCGGACTCTGTCCTCCGCCGCGGCAGGTCCGCGCAAAGCCCGCTGGGGCCCCACCTCCTGGTTTTGGGTCCCAAACGGCCAAATCACGTGATTGAGAATCGCGACCGCTCATTTAGATGCGGCCGGACGAGCCTTCAGGGCGGAGATTCGGCACCAACGGAAAGGAGGGTCTTTCCGGACGAGAGGTCCACGACGCGGAGCGCCTTGGTGCCGAAACCGGCCAGCCGCTTTCCACGTAAGACCGCACGCGGCTCGACGTCCACGCAGAAGACCGACGAGAGCGGCTGCGATTTGCCCGACGCGACCCAGGTGCACGCTCCCTGCCGCGACTCGATGACCCCCCACGAGGTGGGGTGCGCGGCATCGACGATGACCGAGACGGCGAGCGGAGAGTCACCAGCTCCCACCTCGACGGTGTCGCTCGAGAGGTCGAGATGTACCTCGTGTGAGCCACCAATCAATGCCAATCGATTGGCATCATAGGGAACGAGCGTACAGCCGGACGGGCACGGCTCGATCCGCCCGCGCAGATCGAAGGTGTGCGTGACCTTCTTGGCGCTCGAGTCCCAGACCGCCACGACCGGACCGGGGCCCCATACGGTCGCCAGGCTCCCGGTCCCCGGGAGACGGGTGTGCGAGAGCGCGCGATTGCTGTCCGGCGAAGAGCCATAGCGATAGGTATGACTCGCAGTTGCCCGTCCTGCCTGCGGGTCGACCAACCTCGCGCCATCGTGCCTCGACATCAAGAGGAGTCCCGAGGGCAAGACCTCGGCGACCCGAGCACCTCTCGACGAACTGGCGATGTCCGGATCGGACATGAGCTGGCGGCCGTTCGAGACGTCGTACAGCCCGAGCCTGACGGCGAACGCGTGCCACGACTTCTCCACGATCAGGTAGCGCCCGTCGTCGGACACGCGCGTATCGCCGGGAGCCACCTCGGCGCCCTCGATTCCGAAGTCCCGATGGACACGCAGGCTCGTCACCGAGTGGCCGTCTTTTCCGGAGAACACGGAGGCCCGACATTCGCCCTTGGTGCCTTCGTTGCACGCGAGGGTCGTGACGTGGGCACCGTCACGCGAGATGGCCCAGGTACGCCCCTCTAGTTGCGGCACCGCGAGCGTGCCGACGGAACGCGCGCGTGAGCGAGAGAGATCCCACAGCTCGGCGCCGTCTCGAGTGGGGACGACGACACGTGCGCCCGAGAGACCGATCGCCGAAGACTCGCCACGAGCGTGCTCCGGCAATCGTGTGCGTTCGAGCTTCGGAGCGACGAGATCCAAAGCCACGAGGGAGTGTTCGGTCACGAGCACCAAGTGGTCGTCGTCGACGAACGCGGCCGCGGCAATCTCGCCGTCTTCGGGAAGCAGTGAGAGCGGGGGCGCGGCAACGACGACGGCCGGCGAGGATGATCCCACCGAAGAGGGCTTCGGCACGGCGGCGAGCGATGCCGAAGGAGACGCGCCGGGTGGCGGTGTGGTGCGAGGCGGCGCGCAAGCCGAAAGCAGCACGACGCACGACGAGCCGAGCCATCGCAGCCTGGAATTCGCGCTTCCGCCGGAACGACCAGGTAGATCTAGGCTCGATTGTGCCGACTTTGGCCTCATTTTCCCACCTCGAAGAGGCGGATCGTCCGACGACCCGCGCGCTCACGGGAAACGCCGCAAGCACCGCATCATCACCCGATCCGTCGTCGAAGCACGGGACTACTTCGCCGGGGCAGTCACGCCGACGGGCGCAGAGGACGGCGCCGCCCCGGAGAGCCCGTTCTCCGGGCAGCGGTACGCCGTGCCGTGGAAAGTCACGGTGTTGCCCTCTTTCTCCACCGTTTCCATGCGGACGTAACTTCCCCCGATGCTCCCGGCTGCGTTCTTGAGACGCGCTTTCGCCTGATCTTGGTCGGCGCCCGCAGACGTGAAGCCCGTGTCCGAGCCCGCGACCGACCGGAGCTCTTCGCAGCCCGAGGGAGGATCGCCCTTCATGAGGCGCACGAGCTGTCCTTCGGGCGTGACCGGTACGGCAGGAAAACAAGCGCCGAGGCCGAAGGCGAGCACTGTGAGCGCAAACGCGAGCATTCTGAACATGATGACGGCTCCTACGAAAAAAGGCGTGTAGGGAGGTGAGCCTCGCCGCTCGAGGAGTCGCACGAAGTACGGATGTTCGGATGCAAGGAGCGGCTCCCCTTCGTCACTCCACGAAGCACGACGACGGCAGGCCCAGAAGCTCCTCTGCCGAGCGCGACGCGGCCTCGTTCGGGTGAATCACCGAGAGCTCGCGCCACTCGTGGGGAGCCTGGTCGTCGAGCAGAACGTCCGGCTTCGAGAGGTAGCCGACGAAGCAAGCGGCGAGACCGAGCTCGACCGCGCTCTCGTGGGCATAGGTCGCGCCACCACGGCTCCAGCAGTAAAGGTCCACGGTTCCGGTCGCATGCATGTCCTGAACGCGCTCGACCACCGCGGTCATCGGGATGCGCTTCGAACCGAACGACCGAACCAAGGTATCGTCCACGTCCACGAAGACCACGCGCCTCGGCTCGGCGGGACGAGGCTCTTCCGGTCTGGGCTGTACGCTGCTCGCGCGCCGGTGGGCCTCGGTCAGCATGACGAGGGCGCGCTGCTCGTCCGGACGAAGCATGACGGCCGTGGCCGGCAATCTGGAAAAGAGGCCGAGCAGCGCCTCGACGGTGGCCATGGGAAGACTGACGTGTCGATCGTCGGACATTCCCCGAGCGTAGCGCACACGGCATCCCTCTTCGCGCCGACGGAGATTCCCCCGATTGGCGTCGTGGGCGGCGACGGCAACGAGGTGCGCGACGAGAAGGCCTCTCTCGCGTAAGCTCGGAGCGTGGGCCCACGAGCTCCTCGCATCGACCTGAACAGGCATCCGCCGACCGCCACCGTCGCTCGGCTCTTGACTGGTCCTTTTTGTGAGCACCACGGGATCGTGCCCGTGGCCGTGCAAGGTGGCGTGCTCGTGGTCGCCTGCGCGCGCACCGAGCGGCTCGGGTCGCTGCGCGCCGAGATCCGCTTGTTCACCGGTCTCGAGCTGGAAATCGTCCAGGCCGACCCGGCGACCATCGAGCGCGTTCGAAAGGCACTGTACGGCGCCCCGAGCTGAGCCCTGTCCCGGGACACCCCGAAAGTGGCCCAGGACACCGCGCGAGCTCGAAAATGGCCCTAAAATGCCGCAAATCTCGTTGGCCCGCGGCTCGCATTAGAGCGGGCATGCACTACCACATCACCACGTCCTTCGCCGGCTTCGACCAAGACCCCGCCTTCGTGACCACGGTTCAGCGGCTGTTCATGCCGGGTGAACGCCCCAAAGGCGAGCGCCCGAGCTGCTTCGTCCCGGTCACTCCGACGACCCTCACCGAGGCAACCCCACACGGGCGCGGACCGCTCGACCACCTCCTCGGCAAGAGTGTCTCGAGCTTCGACGCCGAGCCGGACGAGCTGGACGAGCTCGCGCACGATCCCTCGATTCGCATCGGGCCGGACGTGTTTCTCACCGAGCACGAGGCGCGCGATCTGGCCAAGGGCAAGCTTCCCGCTCGATTGACCGAGGAGCGGAAAGCGTGAGACTCGGGTGAGCGTCACGAGGCTTCGACGAGGGCGTCCGTATGCCGTTCGGCCATCCTCGAGGCCTGCCGTTCGCGGTACGTTCACACCATGAGACGTACGCGCAGCATATTGGCCGGGAGAGTGGCGCTCGTATCCGTCTGGTCTCTGGCAGGCTGCGTGAGCCCCACCATCGTTCCGGCGCCACCGGTCACGCATGCTCCGGCAACGGGCACGAGCTCCGAGCCACTTCGTTCGTCGGCTCTATTGGGCGTGGAGAGATCGACTCCGCTCACGGTCGTGCTCGTTCATGGTCCTTCTTCGGAGCACGCGAGTGCCTACAAGCGAGGCCCCTATGTCGTGCTCGAAGCGAAGCCGACGCTGGATTCGGAGGAAGCGAGCCGAGACGTCTAGATTCCCGTCCACGAGCTCGGTCATCATTTGCTCGGGCAGATGCCCGCCGCGCGACGACACGCCTTTTCCACGACGTTCCGAGCAGGTTGTGCGCTGCCTGCGCACCTCGCCGAGAGCGGCACGAGAGCTTTGGAAGAGCCATTGATGGTCGCGCTTCAGCGTATGTTCGAGCAGCGTACGAGTCCCGAAAAGCTCGACTTTTCGCGTCCTTGGTACGGCGGAGATCCTTGGGTCGGGACGTTCGCGAAGCTGCTCTACGGGCTCGTCTCGACCACGTGGGAGTCGGGAGGCGTACTCGACGAGGCGCTGGCGCGTCGCTCGGCTCGCCTTTGCGACGGCCTATGGTGCGGCCACGGAAGTCGCGCGCTGAGCTCGCGCGAGGATCGAGTCGAGACCGGGCGAAACCGCGTGCCGCTGATTCAGGTAGAAACCAACGCGCGCAACCGAACGGGAACGAACAATCGCCCCCTCAAGAAGTCCCGAGAGGGACCGTTCCCGTATTCGAAAGGGCAGCTCGACCGCGAGCGGACGACCACCGAATGGGAGCGAGGCGACCGTCACCGGTGCAGGATCGAACGAGCCGGGAGCTCGCTCGTCGTGCCGCGGCGTGGGCGAATATCGTCCCAGGGCTGGGCTTCCTGGTCGTCCTCTTGCTCGTCCTCGTGGGCTGCACGTCCTCGCCCACGCAGGTCACGGGACGAGTCGACGTGCTCGACGTCTCGCGTGCCGCGCTCGCGACGGGGACACTGCGATTCGTGAACGGGACGTATGGCCCCGCGTGCAGCGGACGCTCCGGAGACTTCAGCATCTCGCTGGGGGCTACGACGAAGAGCATGGACTACCCGGAGCTCTCGGTGCTCCGTGGTGACGTCACCTGCACGCTCACCCTGACGGCGGTGGTGGGAGACGAAACGTTCACGGCAGTGCCGGCCATCGAGCTCACGGGAAAGTTCGCCGCCGCGGGCACCGCTTTCGTGGCCACCAAGGGCGCGACCAGCAACGTCGTCTTCTACGCGAACAGCCGCATCACGCCGTCGACCTTCGCGTCCGATTTCGTGATCGACTTGCTGGTTTCCGACGACCCGAAGTCCACCAGTGCCGGAAAGGCCTCGGGCAGCTACACCGGACCGAGCTCCAGTAAGTCGAGCGTGGCGGTCTCTCGTACGTCGCAGGTCGCCGACGGCGTGTCTCCCATCTTGGCCACGGTGACCATCAAGAACTACGCGGGGAAAGCCCTACCCGGTCTGAGCGTCGCCCTCGTGCACTCGGGCCGCGCCCTCGTCTCCCCGGCCAACGTCACCACCGATGCGAACGGAGTCGCGACCTTCACGTTGACCTCCAGCGTGGGCACCATGGGAGACCTGACAGCGACCGTGACCGGCGTACTCGTGAGCGAGCGCCCGACGATCGCGTTCTCCCCCATTCCGACCAAGCTCGCTTTCGTCGGCTCGAGCACGAGCACGACCATCTCGTGCGCGCCCGTCTCCATACGTACGGTCGACAATGCGGACACGAACGCGAACTCCATTGGAAACACCCGAGTATCCCTCGCCGCGGACGCCGGCGCCTTCTATTCGAGCTCGACGTGCGCGACCTCGATCACCGGAGCGCAAATCAGCGCCGGGACCAATAGCGTCACGGTCTACTACCGAAGCTCCACCGCGGGCACCCGCACCCTGACGGCCACGGCCTCAGGATTGACCAGTGCCTCGCTGACCACGCTCGTGAGCGAGGCTCCACCCGATCGGCTCACGTTTACGGGGGCGACCAGCGCGATGACGGTAGAGTGCACCGCGTACGTCATCACGGCCCGCGATGCCACCAACGTGGCCCGGGCCGTCTCCCGGGACACCGCGCTCACCCTCTCGGACGGCAGCGCGGGTGGCACGTTCTCGCTTTCTTCGCGGTGCAGCGACGCGGTGACGACCGGAGTCATCCCGTCCGGGCAGTCGACCACGACCGTCTACTACAAGAAGACTTCACCGGGCCCCGCCAACCTCCAGGTCGATGCCGTGGCCTTCGCCCCCGGTCAACTGAGCGTGACCATCACCATAGGCCCCGGTGCCACGCTCTCGATATCGGCCAATGCGACCACGTCGACTGCCGTCGACTGCCTGCCGTACGTCACCACCATGTCCGACGCCTACGGCAACGTCGCGAATGCCCCCTCGGACCTCGTCGTCGGGGTGGGAGGCGCGGGAACCAACGGCGCATTCTACTCCAATGCTACGTGCACGTCGGCGGCCACCTCGGTCACCTTGATCTCCGGGACGCCTTCGGCCTCCTACTACTTCAAAAAAACGCTCCCGGGGACGACCACGCTGCTCGCCACGCGGAGCGGCAAGACCACGGGCCAACGCGACGTCACCGTGGTCACGGGCCCTCCGGCCCAACTCGCCTATACGGTGTTCTCGACGCCCATCTCGCCGAGCAGCTGCAGAGGCTTCACGGTGCAGCTGCGCGACGGCTCCTCCAATGCCGTGAGCTCACCGAGCAACCTCGACATCGCCCCGTCGGATGGGCAATCGGGAACGTTCTATTCCAATTCGACCTGCACGACCGCTGTCCCGAACACCTTCGCCATTCCGAGTGGGCAAAACGCGGCTTCCTTTTACTACAAGCAGGCGACGAGCGGCACGCACACAATCGCGCTCACATCGACCTACCCGACCCTCTCGCGCTCGCTCGTGGTGAGCACGGGTGTACCGCAAAAGCTCAATTTGGGAGTCGCACCGAGTCCCATCGTACAGAACGTATGCACGGCGTATCGCATCGACCGCCTGGACGAGCAGAGCCTCGGCGCGAGCACCAGCGCGGCCGTGAGCATCTCGGTCAGCGGACACGCGGCGGACTCCTCTATCCATACGGACTCGGCCTGTACGTCGACCTCGGGCGCTCTCGTCATCCCCGCGAGCCAGACCAGCCTCACGTTCTATTTCAAGAAAGCATCGCCCGGCACGGTGACCCTCTCGTTCACAGCTTCCGGGTCGTCCCTCACCTCGACCTCCAAGACCATCGTCGTGTCCTCCGGTACGGCCTCCGTGCTCGTCTTTTCGGCTGGAGCCACCAGCATTCGACGCAGCACCTGCTCGGCCTACACGCTCGAGACACGCGACGAGGCAGGGGTCGTTCGCACCGTGCCCTCGAACGCCACGATCACGTTGTCCGACGGCGAATCGGGCAACTTCTACACGGACTCCACCTGCACCACGCCGGCCTCGACGCTCACCGTCTCCGCGGGAACGAGCAACAAGACGTTCTACTACTCGCGCCTCGGCACCGGCACGGTGACGCTGACGGCCGCGTCTTCGGGAATGACGTCCGGCACTCGCGCGGTCACGGTCACCACCGGATTACCGGCCAAGGTCAAGGTGAGCTCGGGGGCGAGCTCGATCGCCGTCGACACCTGCAATCCATATGGATTGAGCCTTTACGACGCGGCCGACAGTCAGGTCGCGGCGACTACCAATACGAGCGTGAGTGTCTCGAGCAGCCTTCCCTCGGTCGAGCTCTACTCCGACGAGTACTGCACCGCCGTGGCGACCTCCATTCTGATCCCGACCGGAAGCACCAAAGAGCTCGTGTTCGCCAAGGCGTCCACGGCCAATCACTCCGGCACGATCGCGGTCTCGGCCTCGGGCCTCACGGGCTCGACCCACGCGGTGACCACCACCCCTTGAAATCGAAGTCCGCTCGATCCGCTTGACGCATTGCGTCCAAATCGTATGCTGATTCCAGCTGACGCGAGTGAAAGTGGTCAATTCGCTGCGGGAGCGAGCTTTGGGAGCGAGCTCGCGAACGGAGCCCACGCGAGCGGCGAGGACCGGCGGTCGCCCGGCCTCGACTTCGATCGAACGCCCAGGGGGGAAATGATGTGGCTCTTCGTCCTGATGCTGGTCACGGCCGTCGCGGCGCTCTGGTTCGTCCGGTTCGTCCCGCGATTCCGACGGCGAAGGCTCGCTCGACCCGAGTCGCAGGGAGAGCCGCTCGCGCCGAGCTCGACGACGTGCATCGAACACGTCCAGCCGGACATACGCGCGCGCCAAGACGAGATTGTCCCACCTCCGACCTCGAGCGCACCGCCGCCGAATCTCGAGCGCGAGCGCGAGCGCGAGACGGAAGAAGACGACGACAGTCTCGAGGCCTTCGTCGCCCGTGCACCGGCGTTCCTCGTCCGTCTCGGTCGTCCGCGACGCGTGGTGTTCGTGCACGGCTTCGCCGGGTTCTCCGAGGTGGGGGTCGGACCGCTCACGGGAGCCTACTTCCGAGGGGTAGGACGACGCCTCCGTGAGCGAGGGGTCGAGGCGAGCTTCGTGCGCGTGTCGCCGTTCGGCTCCCTCCTGGTACGGGCGGCCGAGCTCTCCTCGTACGTGCGCGAGCTCGGTCACGAGCGCGTCCACCTCGTCGCGCACAGCATGGGAGGCCTCGATGCACGCTTCGCGCTCGCGAACCTCGGCCTGCGCGAGCACGTGGCGTCGCTCGTGACCGTGGCCACCCCCCATGCGGGGACACCGCTCGCGGACGTGGGCTCGCGGCTCCTGGGCGCCTCGAGAAAGCTCTCGTCTCGACTCGCCTCGGTGCTCGACTTGACCACCTCGCGCCTCGCCGCCTTCGACGCGGAAGCCCCGGACGTTCCCGACGTCACCTACGCCTGCATCCTGGCCTCACCCCACGCGGGACTTCGCGGCGTGGGTCCGCTGCTGGTGCCGAGCTACGCCTGGCTCAAACGACGTGCGGGCGACAACGACGGCGTGGTTCCGGTCGCGTCGCAGGTGCACGGGCGCGTGCTCGGCCACATCGACGCGGACCATTGGGGCGCGGTCGGATGGGGGCGATTCGACGCCGTGCGCTTCTACGACGAGCTCGCCACGACCCTGCTCGACGGCCGTCTCGTCGAGGCCGGGCCGGCGCTCCCTTCGATGTAGGCCGTTCGAAGCGGGCCACGCGCGCTGGCATGTCGTGCGACGCGACGGAGCAACTCGGACGGGCACGGAGTCGTCGCACGGAAGCCTCGTGCGGTCCCGGATTCTTCCCCCCGCCGATAGGGCACTAGAAACGCGGCGATCTCCTACCTTTTCCAGGGTCGGCCTGGTAGGTTGACGCGCAACGACATGCAGCGCGGCACCCTCACGCCGGACTCCCTCCCTCACGTGCTCGGCACACTCGCACGCGACGCCGCGGTCGAGGCAAGCACCCGCGCCACGGTCGAGACCATCCTCGGCGAAGTGAGGCGCGGCGGCCTCGATCGCGCGCTCGCGTACGGGCGAGAATTCGATCGGGTCGACGTCGAGCTCGACACGGTTCGCGTCTCCGAAGACACCATGCGCGCCGTGGCGCTCGCGCTCCATGCGGACGACCCCGGGTTGACGGACGCGCTGCGCACCATGATCGATCACGTGCGTCGGTTCGCCGAGGCGCAGAAGGCCTCCCTCCAGCCCGTCACGGTGACCTTGCCCGGGGGAGGCACGGTCGGGGAACGGTGGGTTCCTCTCGAACGCGTGGGCGTCTACGTACCCGGAGGTCGCGCCTTCTATCCGTCCACGTTGGTGATGACCGTCGTGCCGGCGGAGGTCGCGGGCGTGTCGCGCATCTGCGCCGTGACGCCGCCGCAGAAGGGCGGGCTCGACCCCGTTCTTCTCGCGACCGCGCATTTTCTCGGACTTCACGAGCTCTACACGGTGGGCGGCGCGCAGGGCGTCGCGTGGCTGGCGTACGGCGAGCCCTCGGTCGACCTGGTCGCGGGCCCGGGCAATCGTTTCGTCGCCGAGGCCAAACGGCAGCTCGTCGGCACGTGCGGAATCGACTCGGTGGCCGGCCCGACGGAAGTGTTGATCATCGCCGACGACTCGGCCGACGCGAACCGCGTGGCCGAAGACCTGCTCGCGCAGGCCGAGCACGATCCGGACGCGGCCGCCGTGCTGTGCTCGTCGAGCGCGCAGCTGCTCGATCGCGTGGCGGCTCGAGTGGCCGAGCGCGTGGCCGTCTCGCCTCGACGCGAGGTGCTCGAAGCGAGCCTCGCGCGATACGGGTTCTTGCTCGAGGGAGCCTTCGAACAGGTGGTGGAGCTTGCCCGCGAGTGGGCGCCCGAGCACCTTGAGCTCGTGGTCCGCGACCCGGAAAATTGGCTCCCGAAGCTCACCACGGCAGGCGCGCTGTTCGTCGGCGGGGCGAGCGCGGAGGCCTTCGGAGACTACGGCGTCGGACCGAACCACGTGCTGCCCACCGGGCGCACCGCGCGCTACTCGAGCCCGCTCGGCGTGGCCACCTACATGAAGCGGCAAAGCGTGCTCGAGCTCTCCGCGGAGGACGCACGCACCATGGCCCCCTGGGTCGAGCGCCTGGCGAGCGCAGAGAGGCTCGTGCACCATGCCGAGAGCGCGAAGCTCCGTGGTTGATCCGCGTCGATTCCTCCGCGAAGACCTCCGCGGTGAACGTGCAACCTACACGCGTCCGCACGAGGCGTCGGACCGCCCACGCGCGCGTCTCCACATGAACGAGGCGCCCGCGGACTGGCCCCGTGCCGCCAAAGAGGCCTGGCTCGAGCGCCTCGCGACCACCGACCTCCACGTCTATCCCGAGACCGAGCACGCGCTCGCGGCCCGCCTCGCGCGACGCTTGGGTGCGCCCGAAGGCGGCGTGATCTTGGGCTCGTCGAGCGGCGCGCTGCTCGACCTCTTGGCGACCGCCGGCGTCGGCCCGAAGGACCTCGTCGCTTTCCCGAGCCCGGGATTTTCCCTCTACCCGATGCTGGTGAAGCGTCACGGAGGCGTGCCTCTGGAGATCCCGGTGGGGCGCGCGCTTCCGCTCGAAGGCTTCGCGGAGGCGGCTCGTGATCCGCGCGTGAAGCAGCTCTGGGTCACCGTCCCCAATAACCCCACCGGCGCTTACGCCACGCCGGAAGAGGTCACGGGCCTGCTCGACCAGGTGGCGCTCTTGCCCGAGCCCCCGCTCGTGGTGCTGGACGAAGCGTACGCCGAGTTCTCTCCGCGCACGCTCCGACTCCTGCCCGATCGTTATCCGTTCGTGGTGCTGCTCCGCACGTTCTCGAAGGCGCTGGCGTCGGCCGGGCTTCGCCTCGGTGCGCTCATCGGGGCACCCGAGCTCTTGGCCGAGCTCTCCGCGCTGAAGCTCCCGTATTCGATCTCCACGCCGCAGCTCGTGGCCTTGGAGGTGGCGCTCGATCACGCCGCGTCCTTCGACCTCGCCGTACGCGAAGTCCAAGAGCGCCGGGATCGTTTGGTGACGTCGCTCGTCTCGGCCGGCGTGGACGTGACGCCCACCGCGAGCAACTTCCTCCACTTGGCGGAAGACGTGATGCCGGCTCTGGAGAAGGTCGACGTGCTCGCGAGGCGCTTGCCTCCCGGTCGTGGCACCCGCATCTCGATGGGCTCGGAAGAGACCACGGCGAAGGTCGCGGCAGCCCTCGGCGCCGAGCTTCCCTCGCCTCGCCCGTGGCCGCGTGTGCCGCTGCTCGTGCTCGACGTGGACGGCGTCATGATCGACGCAGAGTCGAGCTTCCGCGAAGCTGTGCGCCTCGCCCTGCGCGACATGCGTCCCACGCTTCCCTGGGAAAACGACCTCTTCCGCCTCATGAAGCGGCTCGGCGGGATGAACAACGACTTTCGCCTCACCGCGGGTCTCGTCGCCCTCTTCGACCGCGGAGAGCTCGCGCAGCTTCGGGAGGGCAAGCTCGCCTGGAACGACGAACGCGAGGCCGTCTTGCAGGTTCACCTGGACGAGACGAGCCGGCGCGTGGGCGCACACTACGACCTCACCCGGATGAACGAGACCCCGCTCGTCGACGAGGCCGAGCTCCGCGCGCTCGGAGTGTCGCTCGCCGTGCTGACCGGCCGCGCACCGCACGAGCTCGTGTGGGCTTTCGAGACGCTCGGCTTCTCGTGCGAAGCGGTGAGCGACTCGGCCCCTCACCTGCGAAAACCCGAGCCCGCGGGCCTCTTGCAGCTCGCCGATGCGTTCCGCGCGACCGACGTCGTCTTCGTGGGGGATACACGCGACGACCGCACCGCCTGCCACGCGGCCGCGGCGCTCAGGCCCGAGACGCGTTTCGTGTTCGCCGGGGTCGGCCCGGACCACGGGTCGTTCGTCGACGAAGCCTCGGGCGATCTGCGTGCCGAGACCCTCCGTGATCTGCTCGCCCTTCCGGAGCTCGCCCGGGCGCTCGCGCGCGAGGGAGCCACGCGCCCGACGACCGCATCGAACCGAACGAGGACCCCATGAGACGCGCCACAGTGAGCCGCAAGACCGGCGAGACCCGCATCGAGCTCGCGCTCGATCTCGACGCGAAGCCGGTGGTCGCCACGATCTCGACCGGCCTCGCGTTCTTCGATCACATGCTCGACCAGCTCTCTCGTCACGGGGGAATATCCCTGGAAATCGACGCGCAAGGCGACCTCCCGGTGGACAGCCATCACCTCGTCGAAGACGTGGGGCTCGCCCTGGGAGACGCCTTCGCGACCGCCCTCGGCGACCGCACGGGCATCACGCGCTGGGGGGAGGCCCACGTGCCCATGGACGAGACCCTGGCGCGCGTCGTGGTCGACCTCTCCGGTCGCCCGTACTGCGTGTTCGAGGCGGACATGCCCTCGGTGGTGCTCGGCAACGGCTTCCAGACCGAGATGGTGCGCGAGTTTTTCCACGCGTTTTCGACCCGCGGAAAACTGAACCTGCACGCCCACGTGCTCTACGGCATCAACACGCACCACAAGGTAGAAGCGCTCTTCAAAGGGCTCGCCCGCGCGCTCAAGGCCGCCGTGCACCGCGAGGGCTCGGGCATTCCCAGCACGAAAGGCACGCTCACCGGATGATCACCGTGCTCGACTACGACGCGGGCAATCTGGCCTCGCTCGCCGGCGCGCTCGAGCGCCTTCACTTGTCGGCCAAGGTCGCCAAAGACGCGTCCGAGGTCCCGGCAAGGCCCGGAGTCTTGGTGCTCCCTGGCGTGGGGCATTTCCACGCTGCCAAAGAGGCGCTCGTCGCCCGAGGCCTGTGGGACGTGTGTGCGCGCGCAGTCCGAGAAAACAAGCCTCTCGTGGGCATTTGCCTCGGCATGCAGCTGCTCGCCGAAGGAAGCGACGAGGCCCCCGGAGTCACGGGACTCGGCGCGTTCCGCGGACACGCCGCGAGGCTCGAACCCGGACCGTCCGCGCAAGGGACGACCTCGGCGGTGAAGGTACCGCACATGGGCTGGAGCCGCGTCGAAACGCGCACCCTCCCGAGCTACCTGGGGGACGTGCCCGAGTGGCTCTACTTCGTCCACAGCTACGCGGTTCCGGTCACCGAAGACACGGCCCTCGCGGCCACCCACGGCGTGACGTTCTCCGCGGCGCTCGCGCGAGGGAACGTGTTCGGCGTGCAAGCGCATCCCGAGCGTTCGGGTGAACGTGGACAGCGACTCCTGGGCGACGTGCTCGTGGGACTCGCCGAGAAAACCGGTGCATCATGCAGCTGATTCCCTCGATGGACCTTCGCCGCGGCAAGGTGGTCCGGCTCCGCAAGGGCGAAGACGGCAGCGAAGAAGTTTACCCGTTCACGGCCGAGAGCTGGATCGAGAAGCTCTCCGCGAACGGAGCGAAGCTCGTGCATCTGGTCGATCTCGACGGCGCCTTCGGCGAAGCGCGGCAACCTTCCCTGCTCGAGTTCCCGAAGCGCTACCCCACGGTGCGCTTCCAGCTCGGCGGGGGACTTCGTGACCGCGAAGCCGTCCGCCACGCGATCGACCACGGGTTCTCCGCGGTGGTAGGCACGCTCGCTTGCACGAGCCCCGAGGCGCTCGAGGGGTTCGCTCCCGACGCCATCGTGCTCGCGCTCGACGTGCGCGAGAAGCGCGTCGTGGTGCGCGGCTGGACCGAAGACGCCGAAAAGCCGGCCGAGCAGCTCTTCGCGGATCTCCGCGGGCGCGGCTTTCGCACGGCCCTCGTCACCGACGTGAACCGCGACGGCCTCATGACCGGGCCGGGGATCGACGCGACCGCGTGGGTCGCGTCTCACGGGTTCGACGTGCAGGCTTCGGGAGGCGTCGCGAGCCTCGACGACCTCGACGCGCTCGCCCAGGTGCCCGGGGTCCGCGGCGCCATCTCGGGGAAGGCCTTGCTCGACGGCAAGATCGCCCTCGACGACCCGCGCACGCGCCGCGCGCTGGAGGGAGCGTGGTAGCGCTCCGAGTGATCGCCTGCCTCGACGTCCGCGACGGACGCGTGGTGAAGGGCACGAAGTTCGAGAACCTGCGCGACCAGGGCGACCCGGTCGAGCTCGCGCGTCGCTACGACCGCGAGGGCATCGACGAGCTCGTGTTCCTCGACATCTCCGCCACGGACGAGGGCCGCAAAGCACGCAGCACTTGGGTCTCAGCCGTGGCGCGCGAGCTGTCCATTCCGTTCACCGTGGGCGGAGGGGTGAGCGCCCCCGAAGACGTGCGCGAGCTGCTCCGCGCGGGCGCCGACAAGGTGGCCGTGAACAGCGCCGCCGTGAAAAGGCCCGGCCTGCTCTCCGAGTGCCGGGATCTGTTCGGTGCACAATGCATGGTGTGCGCGATCGACGCCAAGCGCGAAGGTGACGCCTACCGCGTGTACGTGAACGCGGGAAAGAAGCCCACCGAGTGGACGTGCGAGGCCTGGGTGGAAGAAGCCGTGCGCCTCGGCGCCGGCGAGATCTTGCTCACCTCGATCGACCGCGACGGCACCAAGAGCGGCTTCGATCTCGAGCTCCTCCGACGCGTCTGCACGACGTCCGTGCCGGTGGTCGCCTCGGGCGGCGCCGGAACCGAAGCGCACTTCGACGAGGCCGCACGCGCCGGGGCGAGCGCCGTCCTGGCAGCCTCGCTCTTTCACGAGAAGACCCTCGAGGTCGCCCATCTCAAGCACTTCTTGGCCTCACGCGGCCACGAGGTCCGCATCGAACGAACCGGAACCCGATCATGAGCACTCTCGGCGACTACGCGTCCACCCTCCCTCTCGTGAAGTTCGACGAGCGCGGTCTCGTTCCGTGCATCGTACACTCGTCGACCGGCTCGGTGCGCATGCTCGCGTACATGAACCGCGAGGCCTTGGAGCGCACCTTCGCCACCGGCAAGGTCACGTTCTATTCGCGCAGCCGCGCCGCCCTCTGGGTGAAGGGCGAGACCTCGGGCCACTACCTCCACGCCGAAGACCTCCGGGTCGACTGCGACGGCGACAGCTTGCTCGTGCGGGCGCGATGCGAGGGGCCCACCTGCCACCGCGGGCTCGTGAGCTGCTTCTCCCACGAGGGCGAAGACGAGGCCGCGCTCGTCCCGGTCGACGCCTCGGCCGCTGCCCCGCCGCCGCACGCGATCGCGTTCTTGAGCGAGCTCGAAGACCTGCTGCGCCAGCGGAAGGCCCACGCCTCGTCGAGCGGCAGCTACACCGAGAAGCTCTTCTCGCAGGGCACCGACCGCATCGCCAAGAAGGTCGCCGAAGAGTCCGGCGAGGTCTTGCTGGCGGCCAAGAACCTCGAGCGTGAGCCAGGCTCGGAGCAGGCACGCGAAGACTTCGCCGGCGAAGCGGCCGACCTCGTCTTCCACCTCGACATGCTGCTCGTGCAGCACGGGCTCGGCCTCGCCGACGTGGCCCGCGTGCTCGAAAAGCGCCACGCCTCGCGCGTCGTCCCGTCGACCTCGCCGGAGAGCTGAGATGCCCACGCATCGCCCGCACTTCCCCGATCTGCTCTTCGAGGCGGCCGCACGCCTGCGCAACTGGGAGGGCGCGCTCATGCGCCTCTTCCACGAAGCCGGGTACCCGGAGCTGCGACCTTCGCTCGTGACGCGCGGGTCGGCCGACGAAAAGCTCGATCCGAGCGCGCGCTCACGCGAGGTCTTGTGTCTCGAGGGGGAACGCGGCGTCGCGGCGCTGCGCTCGGACTTCACGGTCTCGCTCGCGGAGCTGTTCGTCTCGCGCTTCGAGGATCCGCCTCGCCGCGTCTCTTACGCAGGTCCCGTCTTCCGTAGGCCTCGCGCCGCTTGGGAGCCCGCCGAGCGCTTCGAGGTGGGCTGCGAGTCGCTCGAAGACGACGCGGCCGCCGCGGATCATGCACTCTACACGCTCATCGCGCGTGTGCCGGAGGCGCTCGGTCTCTCGGGTGGCGTTCTCCAGCTCGGGCACGCCGCGCTCGGCTCGCGCCCGCTCGACTACGAGCACGTGGAGCCGGTCCGCCGCGCCGCTTTCGTGCGCGCACTGTCCATTCGCGCGCTCCACCTCGTGCCCGAGGCGCTCGGGGATCACCCGGAGCGCGCGAGGCTGCACGCGCACGCCAAGGCCTTGCTCGACGACACGCCCGACGAGAGCCCCTACCGCGCCATGCTCTCGGCCGAGGTCGATGCCCTGGAGCGCACCACACGCTTCTTCGAGAGTGCGCTTCCGGCAGGAGTGCGCGTGCGAAAAGACCACGCCGACGTGGCCGGAATGGGCTTCTACACCGGCCCCACGGTTCGACTCTGGGCGCCTCACGCGAGCGACGAGCTGCTCGCCGGGGGTCGCTACGACGCGCTCTATCCGGCGCTGGGAAAACCCTGGCAAGCGGCGGGCTTTTGCGTGCGACTCTCTCGCCTCTTGGACCTCGCCGAGGCGCATCCGGAGCTCTTTCGCGGGCGCGAAATGGCAGGTGCCTCGTGAGCTTCGTCTTCGCGCTCCCCAAAGGACGCCTCGGAGAATCGCTCGCCAAGCGACTCGCGCATTCCCCGCTCGCGCCCAGGAAAGATCCGGAAAACCCTCGCGCGCTCACGCTGCCCACCGGAGATCCACGCGTTTCCGCGGTGTGGCTCAAGGGGCGTGACCTCGTGCGCTACGTGGCGCGCGGAGCCGCGACGTTCGGAGTGGTGGGCTCGGACGTGCTCGGCGAAGAAGACGAGCGCGACGATCTGCTCGAAGTGGCCGACCTCGGCATCGGCAAGTGCACGCTCGCACTGGCCGCTCCGCGTGGCATCACCGAGGCCGACCTTCGAAAGCGCGCGCACCTCAAGCTCGCCACCAAGTACGTCCGCGCGACGGCGCGCTGGCTCGATGCCGAGGGCCTCACCGCGGAGCTCTTGCACATCGAGTCGAGCGTCGAGATCGCGCCCAAGCTCGGCCTCTCGCACGCCATCGTGGACCTCGTCGAAACCGGCGAGACCCTGCGCGCGAACGAGCTCGAAGTACTACGCCCGGTCGTCGAGGTGAGCGGAAGGCTGGTGGTCAGCCGCGCCGCCTGGCTCACCGAACGCACCGCTCTGCGCGAAATCGTGCGCGAGATCACGAGCGCGGTGGCCGCCTACGAAGCTCGCTGAAACGCAGGTTTTTCGCCTGCATTTGACGCTCTGCGCCGCGCCGGGCGGAAACAATTCCGAAACGCACGGACCGCTAAGCCTCTTCGCGTGACGCGCACGTCGTTCGCGACGAGCGCGCTCACGAGACGTCTTCCCAAGGTCACCTGTGCCGATGGTAGGCTCCGGGGTCCCCGACCGACGAAGACGCACTCTCTCGGGAGCAACCCGGACCTTGGAGCGCACGTGAAGAAGATCGAAGCCATCATCAAGCCGTTCAAGCTCGACGAAGTGAAGGACGCGCTCTCCGAGGTCGGCGTGCAAGGCATGACCGTGACCGAGGTGAAGGGCTTCGGTCGCACGGGCGGCAAGAAAGAGGTCTACCGAGGCTCGGCCTACGTGGTGGACTTCGTGCCCAAGGTCAAAGTCGAGATCGTAGTCCCGGAAGAGCTCGTGACCGACGTGCTCGACGCCATCGAAAAGAGCGCCAAGACCGGCCGCATCGGTGACGGCAAGATCTTCGTCACCAACGTGGAAGAGGCCGTGCGCATCCGCACCGGTGAGCGCGGCAAAGACGCCATCTGATTCGCTGATTTTCGACGCGGGGGCCGGGACGCCCTCGCGTGCTCTGCAGTTGCATTGGGGACGTTCCCCGTACGTTTTCCGACTCGTCGAGGAGAGACAATGACCATGAAGCCGAAGGACGTGATCGAGCTCGCGAAGGCCAACGACGTCAAATTCATCGACGTCAAGTTCGTGGATTTTCCCGGGCAGTGGCAGCACACCACCCTGCCTGCCCACCGCCTCGACGAGACCATGTTCGAGGACGGCATCGCGTTCGACGGTTCGTCGATCCGCGGCTGGCAGCCGATCAACGCGTCCGACATGATCATGATCCCGGACCCCACCACGGCCAAGATCGATCCGTTCTACGCGAACAAGACCCTGAGCCTCGTGGCCAGCGTCTTCGACCCCATCACCAAGCAGCCGTACTCGCGTGATCCGCGCCACATCGCCAAGAAGGCCGAGGCCTACCTCGTCCAGACCGGCATCGCGGATACGTCGTTCATGGGACCCGAAGCGGAGTTCTTCCTCTTCGACGACGTGCGCTTCGACCAATCGAAGCCGAACGAGGGCTACTACTTCCTCGACAGCAAAGAAGGCGCCTGGAACTCGGGCAAAAACGAGGGCCCGAACCTCGGCTACAAGACCCGCTACAAGGAAGGCTACTTCCCCGTTCCGCCCACGGACACCCTGGCCGACATCCGCCAGGACATGATGCTCATGCTCGAATCGACCGGCATCACGGTCGAGGTCGGCCACCACGAAGTGGCGACCGGCGGGCAGTGCGAAATCGGCTTCAAGTTCGACAAGCTCCTCCCCTGCGCGGACAACCTTCTCTGGTTCAAGTACGTCGTCAAGAACATCGCCCGCAAGCACAACAAGGCCTGCACCTTCATGCCGAAGCCCCTCTTCGGCGACAACGGCTCGGGCATGCACGTCCACCAGTCTCTCTGGAAAGACGGAAAGCCCCTCTTCGGTGGCGACGGCTACGCGGGCCTCTCGCAGATGGCGCTCTGGTACATCGGCGGCATCATCAAGCACGCGGGCACCCTGGCCGCCTTCACGAACCCGACCACGAACAGCTACCGCCGTCTCGTGCCGGGTTTCGAGGCTCCCGTGAACCTCGCCTACTCGAGCCGCAACCGCTCGGCTTCGGTGCGTATCCCCATCACGGGCCCGTCGCCCAAGACCCGCCGCATCGAGGTCCGCTTCCCCGACCCGAGCTCGAACCCGTACCTCGCCTTCGCCGCCATGATGATGGCCGGCCTCGACGGCATCCAGAACAAGATCGACCCGGGTGATCCGCTCGACAAGGACATCTACGCGCTCTCGCCCGAAGAGCTGAAGAGCGTCCCGCAGATGCCTGGCAGCCTCGAGCAGGCCCTCGGCAACCTCGAGCGTGACCACGAGTTTTTGCTCCGCGGCGACGTCTTCACCAAGGACGCGATCGAAGAGTGGCTCGACTTCAAGCGCACGAAGGAGCTCAACCCCATTCGCATGCGTCCCACGCCGCACGAGTTCTACCTCTACTTCGACACCTGATCGAACACGCCTCGCGCTCTCGAGCGCGTGATGCACGAATCGCTCGGCCCTCCCGTCTTCGGACGAGGGGGCCGCGGCGTTTCGAACGCGGCCTGCCCGCTGGACCTGGGACAGGCGCGCAACTTTCTTCACCCTTACATCGACGTGTGGAGCGTTCCCCGAACGCGCTGGCCGGACTAAGATGATCGACCTTCGTCCATGCGCGAGAGCGCTGACCCGCCGCCCCCCCGTCCGAGGAGAGAGACATGAAAGTTCGTGCAGCCGTCGCCTACGAAGCCAAGAAGCCGTTGGTCATCGAAGAGGTCGATCTCGAAGGTCCGAAGGCCGGCGAAGTCCTGGTCGAGCTGAAGGCCACGGGCATCTGCCACACCGACGAGTTCACGCTCTCCGGCGCTGACCCCGAAGGCCTCTTCCCGGTCATCTTCGGCCACGAAGGCGCGGGCATCGTGGTCGACGTGGGACCCGGCGTCACGTCGCTCCAGAAGGGCGACCACGTCATTCCGCTCTATACGCCCGAGTGCCGCCAGTGCAAGTCGTGCACGAGCCACAAGACCAACCTCTGCACGGCCATTCGCGGCACGCAGGGCAAGGGCATGATGCCGGACGGCACGAGCCGTTTCTCGATCGGCAAGACCAAGATTCACCACTACATGGGCTGCTCGACCTTCGCGAACTACACGGTTCTGCCGGAGATCGCGCTCGCCAAGATCCGCAAGGACGCCCCCTTCGAGAAGGTCTGTTACATCGGCTGCGGCGTGACCACCGGCATCGGCGCGGTCATCTACACCGCCAAAGTCGAGGCGGGCGCCAATGCCGTGGTCTTCGGTCTCGGCGGAATCGGCCTCAATGTCATTCAGGCCCTTCGCATGGTCGGAGCGGACAAGATCGTCGGCGTCGACATCAATCCGGCCCGCGAGGCGCTCGGCCGTAAGTTCGGCATGACCCACTTCGTCAATCCCAAGGAAATCGGAGGAGACGTGGTGGCTCACCTGGTCGAGCTCACCGGTGGCGGCGCGGACTACTCGTTCGAGTGCGTCGGCAACGTCGACCTCATGCGCCAGGCCCTCGAGTGCTGCCACCGCGGCTGGGGCCAATCGGTGGTCATCGGCGTGGCCGGCGCCGGACAAGAGATCAAGACCCGCCCCTTCCAGCTCGTCACCGGGCGCGTGTGGAAGGGCTCGGCCTTCGGCGGCGCTCGCGGCCGCACCGACGTCCCCAAGATCGTCGACTGGTACATGGACGGCAAGATCGACATCGACTCGCTGGTCACCCACGTCTTGCCGCTCGACAAGATCAACGAGGGATTCGACCTCATGAAGCGCGGTGAGTCGATCCGCACCGTCGTCACGTACTGACGCTCGCTCCCAACCGTCCGCAATCGAGGAGACTACGCATGGGCCTTCGCACCCTTTCCGAGCATCGTTCCTTCGGGGGAACCCAGGGCTACTACGAGCACGCGTCCGAGGCGTGCAAAGGCCCCATGCGTGTCTCGGTCTTCGTGCCTGCGCGCACCGAAGGCCGAAAAATCCCGGTCGTTTATTATCTGGCCGGTCTCACCTGCAGCGAAGACACCTTCACCGTCAAGGGCGGCGCGCAACGCGTGGCGAGCGAGCTCGGCATCGCCCTCGTCATGCCGGACACGAGCCCGCGCACGCTGCGTTACCCGGGCGACGACGCCTCCTGGGACTTCGGCGTGGGCGCGGGGTTTTACCTCGACGCCACGCGCGCGCCCTACAGCGAGAGCTACCGCATGTTCACCTACGTGACGGAAGAGCTCCGCACGTTGGTCGAGCAGCACTTCGACCTCGACGGCTCGAAGCGCGGCATCTTCGGGCACTCCATGGGCGGACACGGCGCGCTCGTCTGCGCCCTCAAGCGCCCCGACCTCTACCGCTCGGTCTCGGCCTTCGCGCCCATCGGTAGTCCGTCGCAGGTGCCCTGGGGCGAGAAGGCCTTCTCGGGTTACCTCGGCGACGATCGCGAAGCCTGGAAAGCCTGGGACGCGACCGAGCTCGTGCGCGCCGGAAAGCGCCAGACCGAGATCTTGATCGACCAGGGACTCTCCGACAAATTCCTCGAGCGCGAGCTCCGTCCGGAGATTTTCGAAGGAACGTGCAAAGAGCACGGACAGCCGCTCGTGGTCCGCCGACACGCCGGCTTCGACCACGGCTATTTCTTCGTCTCCACCTTCGCCGAAGATCACCTCCGTCACCACGCGCGCATTCTCGGGAGCTAACCACTCGACGCCAGGAACGACTCGCGGCAGCTTGGCCCACCATGGGTCTTCGCTCCGCGTTCGTCGTTTTGTCCTGCGCGACGGCGTTCTCGTTCGGAACGCTGGGATGCGGGTCGGAGCCGGGACGCCGCTGTACGTTCGAGGATCCGGTTTGGTCGGTCCAGGCGGTGCGCACGTTCTCCAGCACGTCCTCGACCGACGTCCTCGAGATCACCACCTGCCTGGACGAGTCGTGCTCGGCCGTGCGCGCGTCCGACATCCGGAGCGGACCCGAACCCTTTCCCGACTTTGCCAAGCTGCGCTTGACCAAAGGCTCGGGCGACACCTACGAGCTCACCACCACCTTCCGGCTCCAATACCGCCCGACCCCGGTCATGCACGTGTCCGTGCGCGTCCGCGATGGCGCGAAGACCCCGGTCGACGTCAGCGCGAATCTCTCGTGGCCCCGCACCGCCGACGACTGCGACTACCAACCGCTCCCCAATCTCTTGTAACGCGCCCGCGTCGGCTCAGCGGAGAGCCTCGAGTGCCCGCGAGAGATTCTCGCGGGCGCGCGCATCGAACATCCGATGGAAGCGCTCGGTGAAGAAGAACCGGGGCTTCTGCACGAACGCTTCGAGAAAACGCGCCCGTCCCGCGCGATAGGCCTCGAGGCCGACCACGCGTACGTACTCCTCGGCGATGCCACGCTCGTAGCGGTCGTAGTCTTCCGTGCTCGCCCCGAGAATGGCGAGATCACAATCGAGGAAGAGCGCGAGGTCCGAGTCGACCATCTGCGCGAGCTTGCCGTGTGAAGCGGTCGCGAGGACAAGCTCGGTCACGCGCGACGGGTCGCAGGGAACGCGCGACGACTCGATGGCTGCACGCGCGAGCTCGGCCGAGGCGCGCTCGTCTTCTCCGGGCACCCCGACGTACACCGCGTCGTGGAAGAGGATCGCGACGTACACCGAGGCCGAATCGCGAACCGCCACCTCGACCTTCGCGGCCTCGAAGGCGCGCAGCACCGCGACCACGTGCTCGAGCGTGTGGTACACGCGGTGACCGGTCCGATACGCCTCGGAGAGCCGCGCGCGCCACTCCACGGGGAACGGAAAAGGCGAGAGCCTCTCCACCTCGTCGAGTCGCGAGTCCTCTTCGGCAGATACCTGCATCCTACACGGTAGCGTAGCACCTTCGAAACGGCGAAGGACACGAACGACCGAGGCCGCGCGTGTCCTTCTTTCTACCGGAGGGCCGTTCGCACGAAGCGAGCGACGCCGTCGAGAGGGTCAGGCCGAGGCTTGCGCCTGGGCTTTGCCCTTCTTGGAGGTGCCGTTCGAGCCGTTGACCTTGGCGGCCTTGGGCGCGAGGTCGTCGGCCATCTTGGCGGCGCGAGCGGTGCTCTCCCAGGGGAACTCCTTGCGACCGAAGTGACCGTAACCCGCGGTGGGGAGGTAGATCGGGCGGAGGAGCTTGAGCTCGTCGATGAGCGCCTTGGGGCGCATGTCGAACTTCTCGAGGATGTACTTCTCGAGCTTCTCGTCTTCGATCTTGCCGGTGCCGAAGGTGTTCACGTGAACGCCGACGGGCTTGGCCACGCCGATGGCGTAGGCGATCTGGACTTCGCACTTCTCGGCGAGGCCCGAGGCGACCACGTTCTTGGCGACGTAGCGAGCGTAGTAGCAAGCCGAGCGGTCGACCTTCGAGGGGTCTTTGCCCGAGAACGCGCCGCCGCCGTGACGACCCATGCCGCCGTAGGTGTCGACGATGATCTTACGGCCGGTGAGGCCGCAGTCGCCCATCGGGCCACCGACCACGAAACGCCCGGTGGGGTTCACGTGGTACTTGGTCTTGTTGTCGAGGAGCTTGGCCGGGAGCGTCTTCTTGATGACGAGCTCCATGACGGCTTCCTTGAGAGCCTTGTGCTTCACGCTCTCCGAGTGCTGCGTCGAGACGACGACCGCGTCGATGCGGATCGGCTTGCCGTTTTCGTACTCGAGCGTGACCTGAGTCTTGCCGTCGGGGCGGAGGAAGTCGACCTTCTTCGACTTGCGGACCTGGGTCAGCGTGCGCGCGAGCTGGTGCGCGTAAGCGATGGGGGCGGGCATGAGCTCGGGGGTCTCGTTGACGGCGAAGCCGAACATGAGGCCCTGGTCGCCGGCGCCCTGCTCCTTGTGCATGCCTTCGCCTTCGCTGACACCTTGCGAGATGTCCGGGCTCTGCTGCTCGACCGCGGTGAGGATCGCGCAGGTGGCCGCGTCGAAGCCCATGTCCGAGCTCGTGTAACCGATGTCGGCCACGGTCTTGCGGACGATCGCCGGGTAGTCGATGCGCGCGGTGGTGGTGATCTCGCCCGCGAGCACGACCATGCCGGTCTTCGCCAGGGTCTCGCACGCGACGCGAGCCTTGGGATCTTGCGTGAGGATGGCATCGAGGACCGCGTCCGAGACGTGGTCACAAAGCTTGTCCGGGTGCCCCTCGGTGACCGACTCCGACGTGAACTGATAACGTGTCATGGGTTCTCCTGGCGAAGCTCACCCGGCCGCGCGGGGAGCCCAATCTTCACGCACCCGCCTTCGCGGCACGGGGCGCTCTCTTCGAGGGTCCGAGATAGCGCTTCCGGGGCGACGCGCAAAGACGAAAAAGCGCCTCCGCGCACGCGAGAACGAGGCCGATAGCCTAGTGCACGGCAAGGCCGCGCCGGACGCGCTCCCCACGAAAATCGGCACTTCCTGCGGAAATACCCGACTTTTCGCGCGCTGCCCGAGACGAGCCCGCCCACACGGCGTGACCCCGCCCTACCGAGCACTACGCTTCGCACGCGATTCGCCCGGGCCTTCTCGGCGCTCGCGTCTCGGTGGGTCGCCCTTCGCACACGGCACGTCCACCTTCGGATGCGAGCCGCGTACGCTCCGTTCATGGCTCTCTCGAAAGACTCGTTTTGTTCGTTCTGCGGCGCCGCCTATCCGAAGGACGCGCCCCATCCGAAGACGTGTGCAGGATGCAACGTCACGGTCTGGTCGAATCCCGTCCCGGTAGCGCTCGTCCTCCAGCCGATCTCGGTCGAGGACCGGTCGGGCGTGCTCGTCATCCGTCGCGGAATCGAGCCGAAGAAAGGCACCCTCGCGGTGGTGGGCGGATTTCTCGAAGACCACGAGGACGTCGAGCACGGGGGCGCGCGCGAGATGCGCGAAGAGACCGGCGTGGAGATCGATCCGTCCACGCTGCGACCGTTCTGGTTCGTGTCGACCCGGCCCAAGCCGAATCGCGTGCTGCTCTTTCTCCGCGGCGAGACGCGCGACGCGAAGACCCTCGGCCCGGCCGTGCTCGACCACGAGACCCTCGAGCGAGGCGTGGTCTTCGGCCCCGAGGGACTGGAAGCGCTCTTCGGATTCGACCTGCACGTCGAGGCCTTGCGGCGCTACTTCGCCGAGGTGGGCATCGCCGGCCCGGCCGACTACCGCACGCTCTGAAGGTCCGGCGTCAGCGCGTGCCGTCTTGTCGGTAGCGCGCGAGATCCAAGTGGAAGTGATCCTTGTGGGCCGGATTGAAGAACGCCGTGAGCACGTGGGAGAAGACGTCTTCGTCGTTCCCGCGACGGGAGATTCTACGCAAAAAACGGCCTTGTGGACGCTTGGGCTCGCCCGTGCCCGCGTCGAAGTCGCGCGAGACCTCCACGACGGCGCCGCTCTTCAACGTGAAGCGGGCAAGGTCGATGGCGTTGGCGTACGCGTGCTCGCTCACCGTGCCGGGATACGCGGCCACCTCGCGGCACGCGTAGGTGCCGAGCTGGTCGATGCGAACGATGGGACTGCCGAGCTCCGCGAGGGCTTCGCGCTGCATCAAGGTCTCGTAGTAGGCGAGCGCGAGCGCCATGCCGCACGTGAGCACGGGCTGTGGTCGATACGCTATTTTTCCCGGCCCGCCGCGATACACGACCACCTCGGGCGCGCCGCACGTGATGCGCCCCCTCTTCTCGGTGTGCACCGGGAGCGACGAGAGCGCGAACGAAATCCCCGCCTTGGTGAGGCGAGATTCGCAGTCGCCGAAGGCCTCGGGAGGTCCGACCACCAGGTCGTCGTCCGGATCGAGGTTGGCGAAGGTGTTGGGCTTACGAAGCGCGGCTGACTTGCCGGCGTCGGCGCGACCTTCGACGACTCCGGCATCGACGCCGAGCTCCGACGCTCCGTGGACACGTGCGGTCGGTCTGCTCGCATCGCCGTCGCCTTCACGAAGGGTGACGACGGGCCCGGGAGCTTCGGATTGGCCGTAGGCGCGAGTCTCCGGCGAGCAGGCCGAGAGCAGCATCGCCGCGCACGCGGAAACCGCGAACGATACCGACGTCAGTTGCGGGAGAGCCACGGACACACCTGCGCGAGCCGCTTCGGCGTGCGGCGGTTGCAATCGAACCCGACCTCTTCGCCGTAGGACTTGTGCTCGGCGCACTCCTGAGATCGCTCGTACGAGCCCTCGGTGTCCGCTCCCGGCTCACGCACACAATCGCCGGCCTGGAACACTTCCCAACGATAGAAGCCGCGAGTGTCCCAGAAGTGCCGCACCTTCACGGCGAGGTAGTCGCCCTTTTCGTACTTGGCCATGCAGGCCGAAAATTCACGGCCGCCGCGAACGTATTGGTACTGGTCTCCCGGGCACGGATCCCACTCGAGCTCGAAGTCGGCCGTGACCACGGCCCCCTTCGCATCCAGCGTCACGTCGCGCCGCGAGACGAACTGAACGTTGGACTCGAAGCGCGTCTCGGGGTGACGGTCGCAACCCAGCGCCGCTTGCGAGGCGATCAGCACGAGGCCGAATCCGATTCCGCGGACGTCGAGGAGGTTCACCTCTCCGAGGGTAGCACGGGGGCCGGGGAGGCCTCTCGCCCCACGAGCCGCGCGCGCAGCTCGCCGCGACTTCCCACGCCGAGCTTCTCGAAGAGCGTGCGCATTTGATTGGCCACGGTGCGGACGGAGGTGCCCCGAGCATGCGCGATCTCCGCGTTCGTGTGTCCGCGAACGACTGCCGCGGCGACCTCTCGCTCGGCACGAGTGAGCACGTCGGGAAGCACGAGCTTCGTGTGCGACCCCGTGACCAACACCTCCAACTCGGCCTGACCTACGCGCAGCGAGACCGCGGTGCGCGCCCCCGCGAACCACGCGGCAAGCTCGCTCCGGTTACCGAGACCCAACTTCCGGAGCGCGACCTCGAGCGACTGCCTCGCCGCATCCGACGAGACGCCGAGCGCGTACGCCGCCTCCTTCACACTCGCGCCGAGGGCGACCAGCTCGACCACGCGGCGCTCTCCGGCCCGCAGCGCGCGTGGATCTTCGGCGCCGCTCTCGGACGCGTGCGAAGGGGGAAAATGCGGCTCATTGCGATAGACCACCACGAAACGACGACCGTCCGACTCGAAGCGATCGACGGCCGAGTAGCGCCCGGCGAGCAGCCCGGACCAGAGTCCGAGCGCGCGCTCCGGATCGTCTCGCTCGCTCGCCCGCGCACGCAGCGCGGCACGCAGCGCACGCACGAGCCGCGAGCCGCGATGCCGCGAGTCTTCCGCCCCGTCGAGCACACGCCCACGCTCGTCGAGCACGCTCTCGGGGGTCGCACCTGCGGCCACGCGCCGCCTGAGGCGAAGCGCCGCGGCGATGTGGAGCATCACGCGTCCCCACACGGCTCGACTCCTCGCGTGCGTGACCACGGCCGAACGAGACGGCGCGACGATCTTCACCGCTCCCGTCTCGCCGTCCCGCGCGAACGCGACCAGCGCATCTTTCACGCCTGCGCCTTGCATGCCCGAGCGGTAGAGCTCGGCCGCCTCGAGCTTCTTCGGCCAAGCCTCGTCGAGGCCTCCGACCACCACGGCACGAGGTGCGAACGCGTCCAGGATGGGACAGGGCAACCGCGGATGCAGAGCCAGTGCATGTTGCATGCACTCGTCCGAGAGGCCGACACGGACGAAGGGCGGCTCGGGGACGAGGCTTCGGCCGACGATTCGCCCGGTCGCACCGTAGAGCCCCATCCCGCGATCCAAGTCGTGCGAAGCGACGGCGAGTACGCGCTCGAGCCACTGACCATCGGTGCCCTCGAGGCTGTACGCCGCCTCCACCGTCGCGAGTGCCTTGCGGGTCGAGAGGAAGGTCACCCCTCAGACGTAGCGAGGTTTCGGCCGATCGTCCTGCCGAATGCAAACCCCTCCCCGAAATGACCATGGCCGGTCGCGAGGAGATGAAGGAAGCTCCGGCCATGCACCGAACGACCCGTAACCTCCCGGTCTCCCACGGACGACACGTCGTTTTCGGCCTCGCGATGGCCCTCGCCCTTGGCGCGTGCACCGCGGAGACGGCCGAGCCGGAAGAGGACACGTCGGCCGACAATCTGGTCGGAGGCAAGCCCGACGCGCGCTTTCCCGCAGCCGGCTATCTGATCCACGGCGCGACATTCGAAGACGCGAGGCGCGGCTCGGTCGCCTGCGGCGCCACGTTGGTCGCGCCCAACGTGGTGGTGACCGCCGCCCACTGCGTGCAGAATGCACCCAAAGACGTGTGGGCTTTCGGTACGGGCGACCTCGGATCGGGGGTGGAGACGAAGGTGGTCTCGGTGGACGTCCACCCCCAGTTCCACGCCGCGCCCACCAGCAGCTTCGACGTGAAGTACTTCCTGAAGAACTTCGACGTCGCCACGCTGGTCCTCGAAAGGCCCGTAGTAGGCGTGGTGCCTGCGGCTCTCCCCAGCGCGAAGGCTTCGATCGGCTGCTCGTACACGCTGCTCGGCTACCGCGCGGAGAAGAGCGCGCGGGGCCGGCGCGTGAGCACACCGGGATGCGTGGAGTTTCGTATCACGTTGGGGGAAGACCCCATCTTCGAGATGCACCCGGTGGGCGCATCGGCGCTCTGCCACGGCGACGGCGACGAAGGCAGCCCCGCCATCACCGGCGACACGAACGCCCCCGTGCTGCACGGCATTTACGTGGGTAGCGTCACGCAGGGCATCACCGATTGCCGTCGCGGGACCCAGTTCTTGAACGGCTACGAGGCCATGTTCGGGTTCCGCGACTTCGTCGAGAGCGGCATCGAGAAGGGCAAAAAGAGGCTCTGAGCGCGGTCGTTCATCCGACCGGTTCGATCGAGACCACGTTGGGTCCGGCCTCGTGCGGCGGCACGGCCGCGAGGTCGGTGGAGCACACCTCGCTCGCGCCGGCCTTGGTGAGCACGCGCTCGGCGACCTGCACGGCATCGTCGTCGGAGGCATGCACGCTGAGCCAGATGTTGCCGTTCTTCAGCTTGCCGGCGTAACGCTTGGCCTCGATCTCGGGAATGCCCATCCCGACGAGAGCCCCCGCTACACCGCCGATTGCGGCGCCTCCAGCCGCCCCCGCGAGGGCCGCCATCACCGGTCCGGCGGCAAGGAACGGCCCTAGCCCCGGGATGGCCAAGGCCCCCAAGCCCACCAAGAGACCCAGCGTACCTTCGAGCGCACCGCCCGCACCGACGCCGGCCACGGCTCCCTCCGGCGCCTTCGTATTGTGCTCGTGCGCGAAGTCGAGCGTTCCGCGCGTATCGGGGAAGAGAACCGAGATGTCGTCGGGTCGGAAGCCCTGCTTGTGCAGCTCTTTGACGGCGTACTCGGCTTCCGGTTGGGACTCGAACAAACACATGACCGACTTGTGCATCGCGAAGGCTCGCTTTCTGCGGGACGCGTCACGGCTCACGAGAGCCGCGCACGCCGCCGCGTAGGGGCGCACGAGACGCGCGCCATTCGGGGAGCCTCGATTGCAGCGCACGTGCCATCGACATTCTTCGGCCCGCGGAGCGATTCCGGACGACCGGTCTGTGTCAATCGTGGCGACACGAGGCCAATCGCCGCACTTCGCGAGCCGCAAGGACGCCGGGACGAGACCCGGCTCGCAGCTCGACGGCGCGAGCGTCAATCGACGATTCAGATCGGCAAAAACCCTTCACCTGTCTCTGCGATGCGCTCGGCGGCCCGACGTTCTTCTTCAGGCCAAGGCTCTTCCACACAATCGAAACGCCCGTAGTCGAAGGGCTTTCCTGGGGCACGTGCAACCTGCACGATTCGCTCGCGCGTCCCCTCGCGCAAGAGCTCGAGCGCGCGATGATGGCAATAGGGATTGTTCCCGGTCCTGCCGAACAGCACGTGGGCGGTCCACGAGCAGCCACCGAGGCAGGCCTCGGCGTAATAGCAAGAGGCGCAATAGCCCCAGAGGGAGCCTACCCCACGTTTGCGCGCGAAGCGGAGGGGCTCGGCGCGCTCCCAGATGTCCTCGAGCGAGGCATCGCGCACGTTACCCCCGACGTAGTCGCTCGACGGCAGCGAAGGACAGCCCTTGATGGCGCCGTCCGCCTCGATGCCCATCCCGAGCACGCCCGCGCTGCACGGCGACCTGTGCCCGTGGGGCCGAAGCTCGCTCTCGAACGGGCCGAAGTACCCGATGTCGTTCCCGGGGAAGATGCCCACCCCGCGAGCTTTCGCGCGTCGCGTGAGGCGCGCGAGCATGGGGAGCACCTCGATCACTCGGTACGGATCGAGCAAAATTTCCGGCCGATCGGCGGCCCTCCCCATGGGCACGGTCATCGAGACCTGCCACGCGGCAATTCCGCGATCGAGCAGCCCGTCGAACATGGGCTCGATCTCGCGCAGGGCGGGCAGGGCGATCTGGGTATTGGCGGATACGCGTAGGCCCGCTGCCTTGGCGTGCTCGATCGCGGCGAGCGCGCTCGCGTACGAGCCTCGCCGACCACGTAAGAAGTCGTGAGTCGTCTCGAGCGCATCCACCGAGACGCTGATCGTGGTGGCGCCGGCGCGTTTGGCGGCCTTCGCGCGCTCGAGGGTCATGCCTCTGCCCCCGGTCAGGAGACCCACCTCGATGCCGTGGCCGTGCAGCGCGCCGACGATGTCGAGCCAGCCTGCATGCAAGTAGGCCTCGCCCCCGATGAGCGTAACCTCACGCGTTCCGAGCTTCGCCAGCTGGTCGACCAGGGCCAGCGCTTCCGGCGTGGAAAGCTCGTCCGGTCGCGCCTTTCCCGCGCGTGATCCGCAATGCACGCACGCGAGGTCGCACTTGAGCGTGAGCTCCCACACGACATAACCCGGCCGAGCCGCACGGTCCTCCGGGCCTACGCCGCTCGCGAGCGGAAGGTGCCGTCGTTTGGGCGGGCTCGCCTCGAGAACGGGAAGCCGCTTCACGTCCTCGCGCACGGGGTTCAGGACCTTCGTGACGTCAGGGCTTCTTCATGTTGGGTGCGAGGCCGTAGCGCATGGCAGGTCGCGGCGCGATAGCAGGAGCCGTGCCCGAGCCGGTCACGGAGGGAGCAGGCGCCGCGACCGAGTCCGCCGGAGTCGCACTCGGATGGGTACTGGCCGAAGCCGTCGGAGCGGCCGTGGGGGGCGGAGCGGCCGAAGACGCGGTCGGTGCGGTCGGTGCGGTCGGTGCGGCGCTCGCACTCGGAACGTCGACCGTCGGCGTCATCGGCGCTTCCGGCTTGGGATCGCATCCGGCAATGGCCAACGCTGCGACCGAAGCGACCGAGAAAAACGCCGCGGCCTGAGAAGCGCGCCCCACTCCACAGAACACGCACGCGGTTTCGGTCGACTTCACGTGGCGGTTGCAGCGCGGACAGGGAACGAAGGTGGCCATCCCCCGACGATACGAGCCCACTCCCCCTGCATGCAAGCTCGCTCCTCGTCGAACCCGAGGTCGGTGCGTCCAGCCGCGGGTCACGCCGCCCGGGCTTCCCCGAAGCGACCGCGCGCCCAAACCGCCGTATCGCGAACGGCAACCTCGGCGGACGTCGGCTCGACCGAAAAACGCCGACGAAAGGCAGCGTCGTCGAGCAGAAACGGCATCTCCCATTGATAGAGCATCTCGGGAATCTCACGCATTTGCGGCACGAAGAGCCCGAGTGCGCGGAAGAGCCACGGAGGCAAGCTGCCGAGCTCGGCCTTGCCCCCGAGCGCGACGCTCAGCGCGTCCGCGAGCTCGCGCGTGGTTCCTCGATGGGTCGTGGGCAAGTGCCACACGCGACCGAACACGTCGTCGTCCGAGGTGCCGAGTACTCGCAATCCCTCGGCCACGTCCGGTCCGTACGAATACGCGTGCGGCATGTCCGGATTGCCGAGACCTTCACCGCGTTTGCCATTCAGTACCCGCGTGTAGAAGCGCTCACCGAAGACCGCGGCAAGCGTGACCTCTGGACCGAAGAAGTCGCTCGCGCGCCCGATGGCCACCCGCACGCCGTTCTTGCCGTGCGCCGCGAGCAGCTCCTCGGCGAGGCGCGCACGAAGCTCTCCCTTCTTGCTGCACGGTCGCACGGGAGTCGTCTCGCGCATCGACTCTTCGGCGCGCCCGTACATGTAGAGATTGTCCAGCACCACGAGCTTCGCGGACGTGGCACGAGCCCCGGCGAGAATGCCCGATTGAAGCGGCGGGAGCAGCTTCGTCCACTCGTGATAGGGCGAGCTCACACAATGGTAGACCGCGGCCGCCCCCTCCATGACACGAGCCGCGAAGGTCGGGTCCGAGAGGTCTCCGGAGACCCATTCGTGTCCCTCGGTAGAGGCCGAGACCTTTCCCCTCCGCACTTGCCGGACATGCTCGCCTCGTGCGCGCAGCGACCTGGCGAGTAGCGTCCCGATTTGACCGGCTCCGAGGACCACATGAAGGGGCGAGGAATTCATGCCGTCACCATGCACCCTGCATGAACGCATGGCGAACCGCACTTTCTCAATCTAGAGTTGCATTCATGCAGGTGAAGAACGTGCGGTGGGACGACGTCCGACTCTTCCTGGCCGTGCTCCGTGCGAAGAACCTCGAAGGCGCGGCCAAGCGGCTCGGCGTGGACGCGTCCACCGTGAGCCGAAGACTCGCGTCGCTCGAGAGCGAGCTCGGCAGCGCGCTCTTCGAGCGCACCCGGGACGGCCTCGCCCCGACCCTACGCGCCGAGGAGCTCCAGGTCTCGGCCGAAGCCATGGAGACCGCCCACGGAGCGTTCGCCACCTCGGCCAGTGCGCGCGAGTCGGCGCCGGAAGGCGTGGTCCGCATCACGGCACCGCCCGGCCTCGCCGACACATTCGTCGCTCCCGCGCTCGCCTCGCTCGTCGAGGCCTGGCCGAAGATCCGGCTCGAGCTCGATGCTTCGACCCGCGTCGTGAACCTCACGCGGAAGGAGGCGGACATCGCGGTCCGTACCGTGCCCTCGGAGGGAGCGGAGCTCGTCACCGTGAAGATCTTGAGCACGCGCTGGGTGCTCGCCGGGGCGAAGGGCTACGTCACGAAGCTCGGCAAGCTCACGAGCCTCGACGACGTGCGTCTGGTCGATTGGGGCGAAGACCTCGCCCACCTCGAAGGCTCACGCTGGCTGCGGAAACACGCGAGAAGGGCCGCGCCGGTGCTCCGAACGAGCCATTTCGCCTCGCAGCTCGCCGCAGTCTCGGCGGGCCTCGGCCTCGCGCTCGTCCCCGAGCCCTACGTCGCCCTCCACGAGCTCGCGAGGCCGAAGCTCTCGGCCGACCTGGAGAGCTCGTTGTCCGCGTTCCCCGAGGATCACGCGTGGCTCGTCGGACATCGCGCGCTCCGCCACGTGCCTCGGGTGGCCGTCGTGTGGGAGCACCTCACGAAGGCCATGGGGCGCTTCGCCGAAGGCGCCGGCTCGGAGCGGCAGCGGGCCGCCGCGTTGGCCTCGAGAGCACCGGGCTCCCGAGGCCGAGACGTCACTTCTTCGCGGGCTTCACGAATTTGAGCACGAACCTGTCGCTGGTACCGCGCTTCTCCGCGGCGGCTCGAGGCGACGCGTTCCAATCGCGCGTATCCTTCGGGTTGCGCAGGAAGTCCGCTTGGGCCTCGAGCACGAACCCCGCCGCCACGACTTCTTCACGAACGACCTTCTCTTCGATGCGGTGCAGGGTGTCGCTCTCCCGCGTGCCCGTGCCGTCTCGCCCCGAATGGTCGACGATGCCGTAGACGCCGCCCGGTTTGAGCGCGGCGAAAATGGCTCGGTTCATCTTGGCGCGGTCGGTCTTCATCCAGACCGTGTCGTGGTAGAACAGCACGTCGATCACGCAGTCGAGATCCTTCACGTCCGCGGGAAACGGCTCTTCGAGCTCGCGGTCCACACGCACCACGTTCTTGTTCTCCGCCTTGGCGAGGCGGGCGGCCCAGGGCTTTTGCGCGAACTTCTCGAGGATGAAGCGGTTGTTCTGCGCGTACACCTTGCCCTGCGGGCCGACGGTGCGCGCCAAAAGCTCCGTCGTGTAGCCGGCCCCGGCCACGATCTCGCCTACGCGTTGCCCCGGCACGATCCCGAAGAACGTGAGCATCTCCCCCGGACGGCGCCCGGCGTCGAGCGCGCGATCGTCGGCCGAGCGATCCTGCGCCTCCACCACACGCTTGGCCACGTCACTTACCGGCGCCTGCGGGGCCACCGCGGGCTCCACCTTCGCGGACGGGGAAGGCGCGCTCGAGACGGACGCAGAAGCCTGCGGCGCCGATGCACTCGGAACGGACGTTGCGGACGAGACGGGAGGAACGGGAGACGCGGGCGCGCTCGGCGAGCCGCAGCCGAAACCACAAACCACGAGAGCACACGAGAGGGAGAACGAGATCGACGCCATTCGCATGCGGACAGAGTAGTCGCCGCGCGGAGCCTGCCGTCGAACAAACGTGACGTCTCGACGCGAAAGGCGTGGGCTGACGATCCCCACATTTCTCCGGAGAAGAACGGTCCTTTCCCGCGCGGGGAGCGTCCTGCGTGAGGCCGAGCTTGACCTTGCACCCAAGGGTCAGGTGTACCTCGAAGGGCATGAACGAAATCGCTCTCCCGCTTCATGCCCCCCGCTCCTTCTCACGCGCCCTCGTGGCCTCGCTCGACGACCAAGTCGCCACCCCCGGAGCACGCCGCGTGCTGCGGGCGGGCGCCCTCTACGACCTCTTGGTCACGCTTCCCTTCGCCACGCCCTTCACGGCGAAGCTGGTCCTCGACGCCATGCGAGCCGCACACGTCGCACTCGGGCTCTCGGGTAGCGCGCTGCCCGAGTTCACGCCGACCCATCTCTTGTTCGTGTCGTTCTTCGGCACCGTGGTGACCTTGTGGAGTTACCTGCGCCTGCGCACGCACGCGCGAGTGGTCTTCGCCCTCGACACGGTCGGACGCGCCTCGTTCTCCACCTGGATGCTCGTCACGTTGCTTCGGGGCGGCTCTCCGGTCGTCCTCCCCTTTCTGGTGCTCGAGCTCACCTTCTGCGTGGCTCAAGCGCTCGCGGTGAAAAAACCATGACCATGCCTTCGACGCGAAAGAGCACACGCAGCTCGCGACTCACCATGCTCGAGGTGGCGCGCGCAGCGGACGTGCCGCGGACCACGGTGCGCTTCTACGAGCGCGCCGGGCTCTTGCCGCCACCGCGGCGCAGCGCGGGCAACTATCGGCTCTTCGAGGCCGACACGGTGGTGGTCGTGCGCTTCGTGAAGCGTGCCCAAGAGCTGGGCTTCTCGCTCGACGAGATCGCCACGTTCCTCGTGGCGTCGCGTGCGCGTGTGCCCAGCGCCGAAGCCGTCGCCGCGTTCGCCAAGCAGAAGCTCGAGGACATCGACCGAAAGGTCTCCGACCTTCGTCGCATGCGTCGCGCCATCGAGACACGCCTCCAGCAAGGCTCGACCACCGGACCGTGCCCTATCCTCGCCTCGCTGGGAGGCGTCGCCCCCGACCCTTGCGTGCTGGAGTCGAGCCAGGAGTCGAAGCCGCCCCCCCGCGCGCGACGCTCATGACACGAAAGCGACAAGCTCGAAAAAGCTCGAAAAAAGAGCGTCCGGCCCGGACTCCCGCAGCGCTTCGTGTTTCCCGAACGGACCGAGCACCCCCACGGTGGTGAGCCCTGCAGCTCGCCCCGCCACGATGTCCACCGCGCTATCGCCGACCATGGCCACGCGCGTGCCCTGCCCGAACGGAGCCATCTCGAGGCGCCTGCAGGCCTCGAGCAACATGTCGGGCGCGGGCTTGTGGCGACTCACGTCTTCCGGACACACGACGGCGTCGAAGGTGCGCGTCAGCCCGAGCGCCTCGAGCACGGCGACGGTGATGGCGCGCGGCTTGTTGGTGCACACGGCGAGGCGGAGCGGGAGCGCGCGGAGCACGGCCAAGGTCGACGCGACCTCGTCCAAGAGGAACGTGCCCCCTGCGGGGCTCGCGAGGTACGCCCGCTCGAAGCGTGGATAGAGCTGGTCCACCAGGGGACCGCCTACCGCGGTCCCCGTGGCGCGCGCCAGCAGCATTCTCGCGCCGTCTCCGACCAGGGTCGCCACGTAGTCGGGCTCGAGTGCTGGTCGGCCCGACTCGACCAGCGCCGCGTTGCAAGCCCGCGCGATGTCCACGCGCGAGTCGACGAGCGTTCCGTCGAGGTCGAAGAGCAGAGCATCGAAGCGCACGCGACGACCCTAGCACCGCGCCCTGGCAAGGTTCGTGAGGTCGGGACGATGCACCAGGGCTGGATCCTCGAGTGACCGGAAAAAGCGCGCGCTCGACGCGAATTCCCCGAGGAATTTACGGACCCACATCTCGCCGAAGGTAGGCACGATTCGTGTAGCGCGTGACGCACATGCTCGCCTCGCCGCCGCTTTGGACGCGTTTCGTCGCTCTCGGTTCGCTGCTCGCGCTGGCGGGCGCGACAGGTTGCTCGGCGGAGCTCGAGAGCGACCCCGAGGCCCTCGAGGTGAGCCAATCCGACGACGCGTTGATTGGCCAGGACGAGCTCGAGCTCGGCAGGGGTCTCCCACGAGCCGACTTCTCCGGACCGCTCCCCGCGAGCGCGACCACCACCGACTTTTCGCGCTGGGACTCGCCCGTCAAAGGACAAGGCAGCCGAGGCTGGTGCACGGCCTTCGCCACGGTCGCCAGCATCGAGAACCTCGCCAATCGCCATTTCGGCGCCAATGCCGACCTCTCCGAGATCGATCACTATCAATCGTACCGGCGCTACGAAATGGCCACTTCGGTGAGCACGGCGTCACGCACGCCCATCGCGCCCGAGTCGGCCTGGCCGTACTACGGAAATCCCGCGCCGGACTACCGTCAGAAGCGCCACGCAAAAGTCTTGTCGTACGCCGCCCCGGAGACGCGTGCCGAGGTCCTCGAAGAGCTCGCCAAAGGGCATCCTTTGGTCATGGGCATCACGACGTTCAAGAACTTCGATGCCGACGCGAGCGGCCGTGTTCCCCTGCCCCAGGGGCGAAAGCGGGGAGGTCACGCCGTGGCGGTCACGGGCTTCGTCCGCGACGCAAGCTATGCCGGCGGTGGGTACTTGGTCTTCAAGAACTCGTGGGGAACCGACTTCGGCGACAAGGGCTACGGCCACCTGCCGCTCGAGTATTGCAACGCCTCGACGTGCTACTTCTTGGCCATTCGGAGCGTCGAATACGCGGGACGCGCGACCCCGTCCGACCCGGGGGGGCCGCCCACGCTCCCTCCCGCGCCGACTCCCGAGCCTTCGTCTCCCGCACCATCGACAGGATCGGTCGTGATCGACGACACCACCGTTCGCGCGGTGGCGCAGCACGATCCGGCGAGCCCAGCGCGTTTTCGATTGGCACTGCAGACCTCGTCGGAGGCTCTCGCGAAGATCGCGTCCGTGCGCTACGACGTCGACGCGAGCTTCGGCCAAGGACGCTACGCGAGCTCGGGCGATCGCGCCTCGAGCTTCCGCACGAGCACGGTCTATCGCACCTACGACAACGATTGGCGAACCAATGGCGCCGAGCTGACCTTGACCGACGGGCGAAAGGTCCCGATCGCGGGAGCTGTCATTCGGTATTGAGAGTCAGTCTTCGCGTCGAAAGTCCCGGCGCTCGCTGGGAACGATCACCTCGACCACGGCGAATCGAACCGAGCGGACCGATCGAACGGAGCTCGGCGCGGCGGAGGCCGGTGGGAGCTCGGGGCTAGGCACCGTGGGAGGAGGATCGACGTCGGGAGGAGCGTCTCCGGGAAGCGCCACGGCATTGGAGTTCGCCGGGAACATTTCCGAGGTCGCCATCGGCCGCTCCATCTTCATCATGAGGGTCGGCTTGGGCATGCGTAGCGCTTGGCCGCTCGTCCGCGTGGCCCCCGAGGTCTTCACCTCCCGCACCGTATCCGGGGGCTCTTCCGGAGGCGGATTGTGCGGCGGGGGCACGGCATTGATCCACGTGATGCGGCGCTTCGGGCGTTCACCGCTCGCGTGCCGGTCTTGAGGGTTCGAGGAGGGGTCTTCGGCGACGGCGAGAGGATTGCGCTTCATGGCCAGTACACGAAGTAACGGCCGAGCTTGTCAGATGAAAAGCTCGTCGATTCCCGGTTCGTCGTCTTCTTCTTCCACGAAGCGGAGCACGTCCAGATCGTCGATCAATTGGCGGCTGGAGTCGCCCGACGTGATCGACGAGAGGAAGCCCTTGCCGGCGAGGTCACGGTCGTCGTCGCGGAGATCGAAGAGTTGCTCGGGATTGCGCTTGCTCATGACGGTTCTCTCTTTCGTCGAGTGGGCTCGAGTGACGAGCCTCGTGGGGTATCGGAACTGGGAACGGTCGGAACGCCGCCTACGAGAGGGTGAGAAGGAGAGAAGCCTCCGCACATTCGCGGGGCGTCGAGGCGGCGTCGCCCGTCGCCTGGCCATAGAGCAATCGACGTGCCGACCGATTGGCGCTCCGGCGTCAGGAAAAGCCTCGGTGCAGAGGCCAAAAATCCCGGTGAAAAGCGTCACACTGGGCGAGCACGCCTCGCCGAGGTGTCACTCGAGCCCGTTGGACTGCCAAAAACGTGGCGGAGCTTCGACGGCTCGATACGGCACGCCGCGTGCAGAGCGTCTTTCCGACCCGCCCCCGGAGCGTTCCCGACGTCTTTTTGACGGTCGAGGAGGCTGCGCGTGCGTTTTTTTCGACCCGCCCCTCTAATGTTCGTGGGGCGCGTGTCCGTATCCCTCTCCACACCCGAGGGAACCGACATGCGCCGATTGGTCGTTGCACTCTTCGAGGATCCGGCTCAAGCCGAGCGTGCCCGCATGCGGCTCGTTCTTCGTGGCTTCGAACGCGAAGACATCGAGATCGTCCCGGCCGCTTCGCATACCGGAGAAGCGGTGGAGGGCACGTTGGTGCTCACGGTCACCGTCGAAGAGGCCTGCTACTTCGAGGAAGTCGGGGACCTCCTCCAGCGGAGCGGCGCGAGCTCCGTGGTGTCCACTTCGCTCGGCCGGGTCGGTCCGCGTCTCACGCCGGAGCCCTTCGAGCGAATCGAGAGCGACGGCCCCGTCTCTCGAGCCGTATGGTCGACGGACGATACGCCGCCCACGCGGCGGTCCCGCGAGCTTCGGCAGCCCGAGCCGGCACCGTCCGGGCCAGCTCCGCATGCTCCGCCTCCGGAGCCGGTCGTTCCCGAGCACTCGATGGTGCGGACGCGGGGACCCGGAGCATACTCGTACGTCCATCAGGACGCGCCCGTATGGGTCGAGCGCACGCGAAAACCACAAGAGACGCAAGCGAGGCCACGCACGCGACGCGCGTGAGCCGAGTCCCTCGACCTCTCCTCAAGAGGAAGGGACAGAGAGCGGCGAGCGTCCGCCCGAAACGGTAGCCACCAACTGGGCGGGGTCGACGGGCTTCGTGAGGTGCGCGTCGAAGCCGGCTTCGAGTGACTTCATTCGGTCGCTCTCTCTCGCGAATGCAGTGAGCGCGATGGTCAGGACGTCGCGACCTCGTTCGCCGCGCGCGCGCAGGCGTCTCACGAACGAGAGTCCGTCTTCGCCAGGCATTCCGATGTCCGAGACCACCACGTCGGGCGTGTCGGACTCAAACGAAGCCATGCCCTCTTCGACCGAAGACGCGACGGACACCCTCGCGCCACTCCGCTCGAGAATGCTCTTCACGAGCGTGCGAGCGTCTTCGTCGTCGTCCACGACGAGCACGTGCCGAGACGACTCGGAGGCCGCGATCGCACGGGAAGACGCTCTCTTTGCTACATCCGGCGTCCTCTCGGCCGCCTCGACGCTCGCGCACGGGACTCGGAGCTCGAAGGTGGCGCCTCGGCCCACGCCTTCGCTCGACGCTTCGAGACGACCCCCGTGCAGTCCGACCAAGTGCTTGGAGATCGCGAGACCGAGTCCAAGGCCTCCGTGAGAGCGCGTGATCCGTCCGTCGCCTTGACGGAAGGGATCGAACACGAACGGGAGGAACTCGGCGGCGATGCCCACTCCCGAGTCGACGACCCGCACCGCGCCGAAGCGCCCTTCGGGACCGACCGAGACGCGCACGTGGCCACCACTCGGCGTGAACTTCAGCGCGTTTCCAATCAAATTCGTGACGACCTGCTCCATACGAGGCTCGTCCCCTCGCACGAGCACGGGCGAGGCCGAGAGCGTGAGCGTCACCGATTTGTCCTGCGCGGCCGGGCGGGCCGACTCGACGGCACCTTCCACGAGCGCGGCGAGCTCGAACGGGCGCATCTCCACGTGGACCTTGCCGGCCACTATCCGAGAGACGTCGAGCACGTCTTCGACCAGACCGGCCATGCGCTCGGCGTTGCGTTCGATGGTCTCCACCGCGCGCACCCTCTTCGTGGGGTCCAGATCCTCGTGTACGAGCAGGCGCGCCCACCCCAAGATGGCGTGGAGAGGCGTGCGGAGCTCGTGGCTCATGGTGGCCAAGAACTCGTCCTTGAGTCGGTTCGCATCGTCGGCGACCGCACGAGCCGCGAGCGCCCCACGGAAGAGTCGCGCATTGTCCACCGCAACGGCTGCTCGGCGCGCGATCTCGACGAAGACATCGCGCTCCTCGTCCGAGAACGGCAGGCGGGCGTTCGTGCGGACGAGGCTGAATAGGCCGAGGGTCGTCTTTCGCGCGACGAGGGGGACGATGAGCGACTCCCCCACGTGCAGACGACGATAGAGCTCGGCCCTCTCGGACGTATCGGCCGTTCCGCCGAAGGCCTCTTCGTCGGCCCCGTGATGCTCGGGCTCTCCCGAGAACAAGAGCCGTGCGACACCGGGAAGCTCGGCCGGATCGAGCGGATACCGTGCGCGAAGCGCTCGTGCGGCGGCAAGCCCGTCGGAGGTCACGTGAGCTACCGCAACCGACTCGAGACGCGAGCCGGCCCCGTTCCGTCCGGGCTCCGGCACGAGATCGACGAAGCATCCGTCACCGAGACGCGGAACGAGCAGCGACGCGAGTGCCTCGAACCCCGCGCGGTCGTCGAGCGACTCGGCGAGAAGCGACGTGGCGCTGGTCACGAGCGCTTGCCGCGCCTCGGCCTGCTTCTCTTCCGCCACGCTGCGGAATACGATGACCACACCACGAACCTGAGGAGCCGAACCGATGGGGGCCGCACTCGCCTCCACCGGGACCTCCACACCTCGAGCCGTGACGAGCAGCGCGTCCCTCGCAAAATCGCCCACGCGCCCCTCGCGAAGCACCCGTGCGAGCGGCAGCTCGAGCGGTCGCCGCGTGGAAGCTTGGACGAGAGGGAGGATCTGCTCGAGTGGTCGACCACGTGCTTCCGAAGCCGATCGGCCAGTAAGCTCCTCGGCCACCGGGTTCACGAACGTCACGAGCCCGTCCGGATCGGTCGACACGACCGCCTCGCCGATGCTCCGAAGCGTGGTCGAAAGAAGCCCCTGGGCCTCCTCCGCGGCTCTGCGCGCGGCAGTCTCGGCCTCGAGGCGACGCGCACGCAGCAGCGCTTGTCCGCACTGCCGCGCGAACGTTTGCATGAACGCGCGCTCGTCGAGGACGAACGTGCGCTCCTCGAAGTAGCCCATGGAGAGAAGACCTACGCGACGCCCCTCGACCATGAGCACCGTGGACCAGAACGCTTGCGCACGGGGTCCGTCGGCCTCGAGTGCTGCCATACCGGGCACGAGACGAGCGTATTCGGCCGCGCTCTCCACCCAGACGGGCTCTTCGTCTACCAGCCACGAAAAATGCGGAGATTCCCTAGGTATAC
This sequence comes from Polyangiaceae bacterium, assembly GCA_965225775.1. Taxonomy (GTDB): domain Bacteria; phylum Myxococcota_A; class Polyangia; order Polyangiales; family Polyangiaceae; genus JAAFHV01. The sequence continues at coordinate 3,625,170 of OZ245328.1, forward strand.
GTCGGATGCGCTCCACGAGCGCCGGCCGAATCCCGCGCGACTCCACGAGAAGCAGTGCGTCTTCGTCGTCGGACATCACATGCAAACTGCAGGTGTCCGCGCCCATCGACCCGATGCCGCGATCGACGACCACGCGAGCGACCTCGTCCACCGAGAGCGCGAGGGAGAGCGCCTCTGCCGTGAGGGACAGCACGTCGAGGCGCACGCGTTTCACACGCTCGCGCTCGGTCCCGAGACCACGATCGAACGCCTGGGCGACCTGAGCGGCGAACGTCTCGAGAAGCCTGCGCTCACGCGCGTCGAACGCGTGGGCCTCGGGGAAGCGAAAGCCGACGACCCCCACGCAACGGGTCGCCACACGGAGGGGCAAAGCGACCCCGGCTTCCATGTCCAGGCCGCCGCGCGCGACCTCGGGAAACCTCGTTCGATAGGCCTCGCGATCGTTCAGGTAGACGCTCGAGCCATCGCGGAGCGCGAGCGCGGCCGGCACCTCGGCATCGGGTTTCACTCGCTCGAATACGAGCCGTGCCTTCGCGGGCATGCCCTCCGCTCGGAGCATGAGCAGCGAGCCGTCTTCGAGCGTGCGATAGAGGCTTCCGAGGGTCGCACCGAGCGAGCTTCGCGCGGTGGTCGTGACCACGTCGGCGACGTCTTCCAGGGTTCGCGCTCCACCGAGCGCCGCGGTGAGCGCTTGAAGCTTTTCGACGTTGCTGGAGGCTTCGAGCGTGGCGTCTCGGCCGCGCCGCAGCACTTCCACCAGGGCGACCGCAACCGCGGACTCGGCGAGAAAGACGGCAGTTTGCACCATCGAAACGGCGTCGAAGTCGATCGTCCCACGATGCCCGAGAAAAAAGTAGTTCGAGGCCACCGTGACCGTGAGCACCGTGACCACGGCCGGTACGCGCCCGCCCGACCAGGCCGCGGCCAAGACCACGCCGAGGTACAGACTGAAGGGCAGCTCCGCACCGATGGACGGATAAGCGTGCTTGACCGCAGTGAGCGCCACGACGGCCACGAAGGCGAGCACGGTCGTGATCACGAGACGACGCACGATGCGACCCTAGAGGACCGCACACGATTTTCAATGTAGGCGCCACCCGGGGGCGCATTTTTGCGAGTCTGCGAAGGCGAGGTCGGGCCGGCTCAGAGCGGCGTGCCGAGTCCGATCGCGGCCGTTTCCGAGGCCATCTCGAGCAGGTCCGCCCGAGGTGGAGCGAGACGCGTCGGATAGCTCTCGTCGGTCAGGTCGTCCGAGGTCCACTCGGTACGGTGGCGCGGTTCCGGAGCCCGTCGCGCGAGTGCCATCGAAGCCGACGTGGGAACGAGCAAGAGCACGCCGGCAGCGCGCTCGGCGAGCACGTGCCGGGCGACGCGTGGGTTGCCGATCACGTGGGCGACCAGTTCGTCGAGCGGAACGTCGAGAATCAAGACGATAGGCGGAACGGCCGCGTCGTCGGAGAAGACACGCAGCTCGGACTGTCGGCCGTGGGCCGCGATGCGAGCGATCTCCACACCGGGAAACCAAGAGGCCCGGCCGCTGCCGAGGAGCGACAAGATTCGCGCGAAGACCTCCACGAACACGTCGCGGGGTCCCTGAGCCGCCAGGAGTCGAAGAGCGTCGAGGGTATCGACACGCGAGGGAGGGACGAGCTCGATCGACGAGGAGCTCGCGTCTCTCACGAGCGTCCTCGTTTGCGGAGCGGGCGAGTGTCCTCGAGCGAAGGCGGCGACGACGATCGGCGATCTTCGTCGAGGTAGGTGTACGGAGCCGAAGCTCGTGGGCGAACTTCCACGCCGGAGACCGCGCGTTCGCGCACGACCTGGGACGGGACGGAGTCCACCTGCTCCGGTGCGACACGAGAACGTGGGGGACGAGCACTGGTTCGCTTGCGAACCGAGTCGAGAGAAGTAACCTCACGCGGACGCGCGGGAGCGGGCACGGTGGGTGTTGCGTCGGGATCGCGAGGAAGCGCCGATGGAATCTTGGTGAGGGCATCACGCGCGGAGGGGGTACCTTCCGCCGGGGTCTCGCAGCGAGATGCGGGTGTGGCGCGAGCGGCCTTTTCCGCCGGGTTTTCTAGCGGCTTGACGGCCTCGATGGCCTTGACGGCCGGGAGCTCGGCCGCCGAGACGTGAACTCGCCGCCCGGACGGACCTATGCGCGTGAGGTCGTCGAACATGGCCTCTGCGTTCAGGTACCGAGCGGCCGGATCGGGGGACAGCGCGTGGGTGAGGACGCGAGTGAGCTCGAGGCTTACGTCGCCACGAGGACGGCGCGAGAGACGAGAGCCCACCGTGAGCGCAGCACGGGAGCCCGCCAGCAGGCGATAGAGACACGCGCCGAGTGCGAACACATCGGCGCGCGGGTCGACACGCACCGGATACGCCAGCTCGGGAGCTACGAACTCGCCAGGACGGACCTCGAGGTCCATCGAACCGATGGGCGCGGCATTGGAGAGATCGACCACGCGGAGCAGCTGCCCCATGGGCACGCTCTCTTCGACGATCATGTGTCCCGGCGCGAGGTTGCCGTGCACGAAACCCGCGGCATGAAGAGCAGACAGCCCGGAGAGAGCCTGGAGTGCGAGGGCGACCGCGGCGCCTTCGGAAACCCACGACTCGGACAGCTGGCTAAGCGTGCGGCCTCGCGCACGCTCGAAGACGAGCACGGGCTGGTCGCGATCGTCGTCTTCCCCCACGACGTCGAGGATGCGCACCATGTGGCGGGAGTCGACGCCGGCGGCGATTCGCGCTTCGGTCGCGAGAAGAGGTCGAGCGTCTTCACGCGCTGCCCCGACGGCGCGCTTGAGCACGACCGGAGTGGACAGATCGACATGAGCACCCAACTCGACACGACGCGTCGACGTCTCGTGGAGACAAGAGATGACGCGATACGACTCGTGGAGTTGTCTGCTCAATCGACCGAAGCTCATGCCTAGCCTTTCAGGTTGAGACTTCGCTCTATGCAAGCCCTCTGCCGACGTCGTGCATCCTGGACGATCCGGCGGAAACCTCCGGTTTTCGCTGTCACGAACGGCATACTCGAGTGTGCGTCCCTGCATGCGAAAGGGCCGTCTTGGGTCATCACGCCACTTCCGGCACGCCACTTTTGGCGCGGCTACGCCACTTTTGGCGCACGTAGTGGAAAGCATGTCCATGTGGGGAAACAGACGCAGATTGACAACCTGCGGAAATTTGCAGCCCGACCGTTGCGCTCGGGGCGTCAGAGAACGTGACGGTGTCAGATTTTCGACGCCGGGCGCGCCCCAGGCACAAAAAGGGTCGTGTCGCAAAGACGGCCCGGGCGATCGAGAAGCCGGCCGTGGCGCCGCGGGCATGGCCCTGCCTATCGTGGGCTCGGAGTCGACGAACCGAGGAGACCATCATGTGGAACGAGCGCTATTCCGACGCCTTTGCCTCGTACGGCACGGAGCCGAACGACTTTTTGAGAGCCGTAGCGGACCGCATTCCCCCGGGGCCCGTGCTGTGTCTCGCGGAAGGAGAAGGGCGTAACGCCGTATTCCTGGCGCAGCGCGGCCACGAAGTGACCGCCGTCGATCTCTCGGAGGTGGGGCTCGCCAACGCGTCGCGATTGGCCGCCGAGCGCGGAGTTTCGATCCGCACGGTGGTCGCCAATCTCGACGGCTACGACCTCGGAGAGGCCCATTGGGCCGCCATCGTCTCCGTCTGGGCGCATGTGCCGCGTCCCTTGCGGCGTCGCCTTCACGCGGCGTGCGTACGCGCACTTCGACCCGGCGGAGCCTTCGTTCTCGAAGCCTACACGCCGCGACAGCTCAGCCGTCCGGGCAAGGGTGGCCCGGCTTCGGCGGACCTCTTGATGACCCCCGAAGCGCTCCGTGAGGAGCTGACGGGACTACGCCTCGTACACTGCGAGGAAGTCGACCGCGACGTTTCCGAGGGGCTCTATCACCAGGGGCCGAGCACCACGGTTCAGGTGCTCGGCTTCGGAGATGATTGACCGTATCCGTGCCTCAATCTGCCTTGGGCTTCTTCTTCTTTTTCGGTGCGGGCGCGGCCTCGTCCTTCGCGGGTGCATCCGAACGAGCGGGCGAAGGCTTCGGCGCCGAGTCTTCCTTCTTGCCCGTGAAGAAGACGAACGCGCCGCCGCCCACGAGAATGACCGCGATCGCCCCGAAGACGATTTTATCGCCGTAATCCTCGCTCGTGGGCTTCTTGCCTTCTTCCGCCTTGGCTTTCCGGTCCGTGCTCGGCGCTTCGCCCACGATGACGGCCGTCTTGATGTAATCGAGCTCCGGCCACTTCGAGCGGAGGTAGTCGTTGCCCTGAGACTGGATGAGGCCTTGCTTGTCCGTGACGCTCTCGCCATACGAGCCGTAGAGTTTGTCGGCGATGTCCATGCCCTCGGCGACCTTGCAGATGGGTGCAAATCCCATGGCGTCGAGGTTCGTATTGTCCTTGAAGTTCACGAAGAGCTGCGTGGACCGCGTGTCCGGACGGCCCGCCATCGCGTACGTGAGCATGCCCCGCTTGTTCGACTGCTTGACGGTGTCGGGAGGCAAGTTGGCGTCGCTCCAGACCGAAGCCACCTTGGGGTCGCCGTGAATGCCCCATTGGGCCACGAAGCTCTTCACCACCCGAAAGAACGCGACATCGTCGAAGAATCCAATCTTCACCAGATTGTAGAAACGGTCGACGCCATTCGGGGCCCACTCGCGGGTGCACTCGAAGACGATGTCGCCCTTCGTGGTCTCGAACTTGGCGCGGAAGGTCTCCGGGGCCTTCTCGGTGGCCTTCGCCGGATCGAGCATGGCGGGATGGCCCGACTGGGGAAAGGCAAGTGCGCTGCCGGAGGCCGCAAAGAGAGTGACCGAAAGCCCCCACGAGAAGACGCGCTTCATACGCAGGAAATCGCACGTTTTCGCGCGAAGCACCAGGACCGGAATCGCGCTGCGGTCAGCGCTCTCCGTCGTTCCGACCAGGTCCCCCGAGAGTGCCCGCGTTCTCTGCGGGAAGCGCGGGAAGCGCGCGAAGCCGCGGAATCGCGCCGCGGTAGGCTTGTTCGACGAGGGCGAGTCGAGCCCGGTTGAGCGGATCGTCGGCGGGAGCTGCAAGGTCCGGCGACCGCACGACCACGAGCTGGGCCGTGTTGGTGGCTTCGACTTCGCTCGCGCACACGAAGCGCGAGTCTTCGTAGCTCCACACGAGGAGCCGAGCCGAAACGCGGCCGGGCGTCAGCTGCGTGCCTCCGGCGAGGACGACGGGGTCATGCCAAGCGGACACCAGCAAGGTCGACGCGTACCCACTCACGGACAGGCTGCCATACGGCCTCTCTCCTACGCCGGACAGCGGACCGACAGCCCCCTTGTGTGCGGGCCGTACGTCGAGCTCGGGAGCGAAGAGGTCCGTGTAGTGACGAATGGTGGCGTCGAAATAGTCCGTGCCATAAAGCTCGCCGGTACCAATCGCTCGCCCGAAATGCGGCGCGAGCACCTCGCCACGAGGCACGGGTTTCGGGAGCTCGACCGTGAGCGTGCACGGGGACGAGCCCGCGTCGAGCAGGGCTTCGCTCCCGACCGATGCGAGAGCCGCACGTCGGGCCACCTCCGAACGTTCCCTCGCGCTCGGGACGTGCGCGGAAGGCGCCTCGGGCGCCCTCGTCATGGGCTCTTGCACGCGCGGACTGTCTCCGCGGCGCGATTGCAGCACGGCCACGACAACCAGAACCCCGATCCCGATGGGAATCCAGCGGTCCTTCACTTTGCGGCGCGGAGCGGGAGGCTCTGCGCGCGATGGCTTCGCCCTCGCTCGCGACGGGAGCGCCGCGGACGTTCCCGACTCGACGTTTCCGTCGAGCACCGCGAGCAACTTCTCGACGTGCTGTACTTGATCCGTGGCGTTGACGTCGTTCGGGTCGAGGAGGGCGGCGCGTTCGAAGAGCTCGAGACATCGGGTCCAGCGGACGCGATGGTCTTCGTCGACCGAATAGTCCGCGATTGCCAACTCATTCCCGTCGGCCGCACCGACGAGAGCGCGTGTCTTCATGGTGGTCTGAAGCACCGCGTATCCGAGATTGTACGCGACCTGCTGCTCGAGCTGCGGGTCGAGAGATCGCGCCATCGCGTAGCACTTTTCGAGCGTACGCACGGAGTCGTCGAGCGCCCCCGTCTTGCGCTGCGCGACTCCCCGGAGGTTCAGCACGGTGGCCACGGCGAGGCTCGCCTCGAGCGCGTCGAAGGCCTCGTCGCAGACCGAAGCGTAGAGCGCGACGACGTCTTCCGGATGGGTCCCGACGCGCATCGAGCCGAGGACCGCGAGCTCGGCCACTTCGTCGTCGTGCCAGGGGATAGCTTCGGGCCTCGACAACGCGAGCGGTGCGCCCTTCCAACTTACGGAGATCCCACGCGGAGAGCCTGGCCCAGACTCACGGTCGCGCTCGCGCAGGTAAGACTCTTCGGAGTATTCGAGCCCGAGCTCACCTCCCTCGAACGAGAACGAGAACGACAACGTCAAGGGGGTGTCGAGGTCCTCGCGCCCACGAACGCGAGCCCCGTGACCGAGCGCGAACAGGTTCTCCGCACGAACGGAGTGCTCGAGGATCAGCGGCGTCATGTCTTCGAGGGGACGCAGGATCGGAGCGGTGGCAAGAAGGGCCGAAGCCGTCTCGGGTCCGGCCAGTTCGAGCAGCTCGGAGTGGAGGCGCGGCCAGCCGAGCGCGAAGGTCACGACATCGAACGACCATGTCTCCGATACGCGCACGAGTGCCGCCGGTGACCCGGCGAGACGACAGCGCACCGCTCCGTCGGGGTCCGAATCGAGTGTCGAGCCTTCGAGAAAAAGTCCGGAGGCTACGAGTGCGAGCTGGTCGCCGCGAAGGAACCCGAAGAGCACCTCGACTTGCCGCCCACGAGCCTCGAGATACGCGCCCATCCAAGCTCGGTAGCATCGATTCGCGGGCGAACGCACGTGATCGGCGCGCCACGGCTCTTCGCGTCCGAGTCGGAACCACGGGCCTGCCGTAGTGGGGTGAACCTCCCCTCCTCGCCGGTCTTCGAGTAATACCCCGTACATGAAGCGCACCCTCGTGCTCGGGGCTACCTCTCGCATCGCGTCCGAAGTCGTGAAGCTCTACGCCGCCCGTGGGGACGAGCTTTTGCTCGTCGGACGAAACGCGGAGAAGCTCGCTTCGCTCGAGGCGAGCCTCGGCGTGGGACGCGCAAAGTCGCTCGCGGCGGACTTCGATCGTACGGGTGAGCTCGAAGGACTCGTGGCGCGCTGTCTCGAAGAGCTCGGCGGTGACGTGGACGAGGTGCTGATCGCCCACGGTGAGCTCGGCGATCAGCTCGCCACCGAACGCTCGTTCCACGATGCAGAGGCCATCCTACGCACGAACTTTCTAAGCGTGGTCGCGCTGATTATCCCGCTCGTAAACCACATGGAATGCCGCAAAAAAGGCCGTCTCGGGGTCATCACCTCGGTGGCGGGCGACCGCGGGCGACCACGCAACTACACCTACGGCGCGGCGAAAGGCGCGCTCGGCATTTACCTGCAGGGCGTGCGCACGAGGCTCTTCACGAGCGGCGTGACCGTGACCACGCTCAAGCTCGGGCCTGTCGACACACCCATGACCCGCGACCACGCGAAACACGCGCTCTTCGGCAAACCTGCGAGCGTCGCTGCCGACATCGTGGCGGCAATCGAGGCCGGCGTTCCGGAGGCCTATGTGCCCGCCTTCTGGGGGGCCATCATGCCCGTGGTGAAGAACACGCCCGAACGGATCTTCCAGCTGCTGCCTTTCCTCTCGGGTCGCTGAGCCTGGATTTTCCGAGTCCGTCGCTCGTCACGTCCCCTCAGTGAGACGCGGGAATCACGAGCGTGACGAGGGCGATCTCGGGGCGAGCAAAGAAGCGCACGGGCAGCATCGAGGTGCCTAGCCCTCGGCTCACGTACATGGCCGAACCGCGCTCTTCGTACACGCCAGCCACGTAGCGGCCACAACCTTGGGGCAGCCAGAGCGGTCCGAGCCCTGGCGCGCACACCTGTCCGCCGTGGGTATGTCCCGCCAGCGCGAAGGTCACACGGCCCGCGACGCTGTCGAAGAAACCGGGCGAGTGCATGAGCGCGAGAGTGGTCACGCCGGCGGGCACGTCACGAAGCGCCTTGGCGGCGTCCGGACGTCCTCCGGTCTGATCGTCGAAGCCGACGATCCAGAGATCGTCGCGAAGCTTTCGGGACTCGTTCACGAGCAGAGTGATGCCGGCACTTCGGTAGGTCGCGACCTCGTCTTCGGAGGGGCGCCAGTGTTCCCAGTTTCCTTCCACGGCGAAGACCCCGAGAGGTGCGTGCAGCGCGCCGAGGAAGGACGCATAGGGACCGAATCGACCGGTGTCGCAGGTGTCGCCGGTCAACACTACGAGATCGGGCCTTTCCCGCTCGATCGTGGCCAAAATGGCAGCCTCACGGGTTCCCGGAGTGTTTCCGTGAAGGTCCGAGAGATGGAGAACGCGAATCGCGCCCGCACCGGTTCGACTGGGCCCGCCGATCTCGAGCGGAGTCAGCGTAGATCGCGTCACCTCGACCCAGTCCGGCTCCACGGCGAACGAGTAGAGGCCCACGATCGCCGTCAGCGCGACCAGACCTCGCACGATCCACCGTCGCGAAGGGTTCGGAGGGCGGGTCGGCCTCACGCTCGACCTCGACGTTCGCGGGCTCACGCAGGAGACGATAGTGCGGTCGGGTCGGCGTATGAAAGCGCGGACGCGACGCGCTCACTCTCTCCGGTCGAGGGAGGGCAGCACAACGCGACCTCACGGTTCGAAACGAAGCGGGAGCCTCTCGTCGCAGGCCGAGCGAGAAGCTCCCCATGACCGAGGTGCGGCGCCTCGCTCAGAATCCGATCTTGCGCATCACGAAGCGCGGCAACCAGCGGATGACCAGCATGACCAGCGCCCACATTCCGGGCGTGTAAATCATGGGCTTTCGCGCGTCCATCGCGCGAATCACGTCGTCGGCGACCTGCTCGGGCTCCCCCGCGAAAGGAGGCGGCTTGAGCCCCGCGGTCATGCCGGTCTTCACGAATCCGGGCTTCACGCAGAGCACGGCCAGGCCCTTCTCGTGGAACTTGTGATCGAGCGCCTCGAGGTAGACCGAGAGCCCGGCTTTGCTCGAGCCGTAGATGGCCACCGGCTTTCGACCGCGGTCACCGGCCACGGACGAGAACACCGTGAGGTGTCCACCGCCGCGCTCGAGCAAGCGCTTGCGCACGTGCTCGCACAAGACGACCGTGTTCGCGTAGTTCACCGTGACGAGGCGTCGGCAAAACTCGATGTCCGCTTCCAGCGCGTCCTGCGAGCCGAAGAGCGCCGCGGTGACGATGACGGAGTCGAATTTGTCGAGTGCGGCGTCTGCGGCGTCGAGTGCTGCGGCGAAGGTCTCCGGCTTTTCCATGTCCAGGATGCCGTACTTGGCGACCGCGCCCTTCGGATGGCGCGCGGTGAGATCCTGGGCGCTCCGCGCGAGGTCTTCCTCGCCGATTCCCGCGAGAAAAACCGAGTCTCCACGCTCGGCGAGCCGCTGCGCGATCGCGCGTCCCATGCCGCTCGCGCCACCCACAACCAGAGCTTTCATGCTTTGTCTCCGAACATCCGTACCGACTGCGCACTACGCAGCTTCCGCTTGGGATCCCATTTTTCGCGAGTAGCCAAGAAGCGATCGAGCCGAGGCTCCATCGCCCGAAAATGCTCGGGACGCGTAAAGGCGTCCTTCGTGAGGTAGATGCGACCGCCGGTCTCGATCACGAACTCGTTCAGCCAATCGACCACGCGCTGGATGTCCGGAGAGATGGCCATGTCGACCGCGATCGACGTGCCTTCCATCGGGAACGAGAGCATGCCGCGGCCTTCGGGACCGCAGTCCTTGATGACCGAGAGCGGAGAGCCCGCCCCCGAGCTCACGAGCAAGCGGACGAGCTCGCGCACGGCCTCCGCACCGGCTCGCCGAGGAAGCACGCACTGGTACTGGGTGAACCCACGTGTTCCGTAGGCGCGGTTCCAGTCGAGGATCGCATCCAGTGGGTAAAAGAAGGGCTCCGGACCGAGCACGGTCTCGAGGCGATGAGGGAAGTGGCGCCAGTAGTAGGCGGCGTTGAACACGGACGCGGTGAAGGTGTTGAGCGCCCAGTTCGGGAGGTCGAGGGGAAAACGAACCTTGGGACCTTGCGGAACGGGCTTGTTTCCCGCTTCTTCCGCGGTGGCCCAGCGACCGGCCATGAGCACACCTCGTCCGGCCGAGCTGCCACTGGCCAGGCAGTCGATCCACCCCACGGTCATGGGCCAGCGCGGAGCCGCGCGACCGAGCGCGCCCAAGAACTCGTCGATCGACGGCACACGCTCGCTCTCCATGAAAATCCAGGGAGAAGGAATGCGATGCAGGGTCACCTCGACTTCGAGGATGTGGCCGGTGAGGCCCATGCCGCCGACGGTGGCGTCGAACAGGTCGGGGAGAAGATCGGGTCCGCACTCGACGATGGAGTCGTCGGCGAGGCGCATCTTGAGGGCGCGTACGTGGGCGCCGAAGCATCCCTCGACGTGGTGGTTTTTGCCGTGCACGTCCGAGGCGACCATGCCGCCGAGAGTCACGTACTTGGTGCCGGGCGTGACCGGCGTGAAGAAGCCACGCGGGATGAAAAGTCGGTTCATCTCCACGAGGGAAAAGCCGGCCTCCGCGCGCAGGACGCCGGTGGTCTCGTCGAAGGAGAGGATGCGGCTCGCGAGACGCGTTCCGACCACCTTGTCCGAGGAGCGTGCGGGGAGCGACGAGTCGCCGTAGGAACGGCCGAGCCCGCGGGACAGCGTGGCTCCGAAGGTCACCTTCTCCAGGTTCTCCGAGAGCACTTCCTTGCCCGGCAGGGGCATACGTCCCCATCCGGCCAGGGTGGGCTCGGCGGCGTTCGCGGACTTGGTCTCGGATTCGAGGGTGCGGGCGTTGGCCACGGTGATTGCTCCCTTCGGCGCTCCATCCGAACGGCGGCTGCCGTGGTCCGTCGAACGAGCGCACGTGTGGTCACGCGAGCCTAGGCCGAAGGAAGGATCGAGGTCCGAATTCGTGGGGGTGCGTAGCACGCCGGGACGCTCCTTGACCAGCGAACCATGCACCGCGGCATGAGGCGAATCGCCGGTAGATTTCGGGGTCTCGTGGGCGACTTCCTCGTGCGAAGACGACTGGGCGAGACGGTCGGAGTCGTGCGCAAGGGAAACGAGCGTGCGGACGTTCATCGGGGGTTCTCCTCGATCCGAGCTACGCCAACCGTCCAGATCGGCTCGGGATTTTCGTCGACCACGAGAAGCCGTTTCCAGGGAAGCGGAGTTCGATACGCTGGCGCGATGTCGCACAACCCCTATTCGCCTCCGGGGGCGCCCATGGGCCCTCCGAATCCGATGCCCAACCCGTACGGTCTGCCTTCGTGTCCGCAGTGCCAGAGCCCCAACGTGAGCAAGCCGAGCTTCACCTGGTGGGGAGGCCTGCTCGGTCCGAAGCTCCTGAATCACCACGTGTGCGGAGCGTGCGGCTTCGGGTTCAACGGAACCACCGGGAAGTCGAACGCGACCGCCATCGGCGTCTACCTCGCCGTCGGTGTGGGCCTGGGCGTGCTGCTCGTGATCCTGCGCGTCGCTGCCGGCTGAGACGTTTCGGGCGTTCCGCCCGACGAAACGCGGCTTTTGGCGCGCGAGATGACCGGGGCGACACGGCGCGCTATGCTGCACGGCGATATGGGAACCCCCTGGGACCGCGCAGCGGACGGATACCTTGAGCACTGGATTCCTCGGTTTTTGCCGTACCACTTGGATCTCGTGCGAGAGCTCGCGATCGAAGAGGGCACGCGCGCACTCGTGACGAGCTCCGGCCCTGGCGGCAACGAGGTGCTCGCCATCGCACGTGCGGTGGGCGAAAAGGGTCACGTGCGGGCGACCGACGCGAGCGCACGTATGGTGGAGATCTGCCGCGAGCAGGTCAAAACCGCGGGCTTCGGCGAACGCGTGCAGTGTGCACAGGCCGATGCCGCGGCCGTCCCCGAAGGTCCGTACGACGTGATCGTTTGCGCGTTCGGGCTTTGGCAGATCGTCGAGCGCGAGCTCACGCTGCGATCGTGGTCACGCGGGCTCGCCGCGCACGGCAAGGTAGGCGTGATCGCCTGGGGCCCGGCCGAAGTGGACGATCCCTTCGAGCAGATGCGTGCGATTCTGACCGAGCTCGAGCCCGAGGTGGCGACGCATAGCCACCAAGTGGCGAGCACCCGGGACGTGATCGCGAAAATGTTCCAAGAGGCCGAGCTCTCCATGGTGCGCCACACGGTGGTGCGCCACACGCTGACCTTCTCGACCGCCGAGAGCTTCGTGGAGGCGCTCCGCGAGTCCTGCACGTTCCGACGCGTCTGGGAGACCCTGGGAGACGAGCGATTCGCGCGTGTCGCCGCGAAGTTCTACGACCGCGTCGGCGGCCCCCAGAAGCCCCTCACGTTCGATCCCCCCGCGACCATCGCGATTGCGGCCCGCCCCGGGGACGAGGTCACGCTCGCGCACACCAAGGTGAAAGCCTCCGGAGTGGCGCGAAGGCCTTGAGTTTCGGGCGGCCTGCTCGTTGATCACCTTTGGTGGACTCCCGGGTCGCAGGCCGTGGGGCTGCGGCCCGGTTTTCGGTGCGCTGTGAGCTGAGCTCCGACTTGCGAGGGCGTTCCCCCCTCGCGCTCCCCCCTTTCGTGGACTCGCGGGTCGGGGCCGGTGGGGCTCTCGGGTTGAGCTGCGGCTCGGCTTGCGAGGGCGTTCCCCCCTCGCGCTCCCCCCTTTCGTGGACTCGCGGTCGCGGGCCCGTGGCTCTCGGGTTGAGCTGCGTTTCGGCTTGCGAGGGCGTTCCCCCCTCGCGCTCCCCCCTTTCGTGGACTCGCGGGTCGCGGGCCAGTGGGGCCTCTGTGTGAGCTGCGGCTCGGCTTGCAAGGTCGTGGTCGCGCGTCGGCCCCTAGACTTACGGTGTAAGCCACGGCTCGGCTTGCGAGGGCGTTCCCCCCTCGCACTCCCCCCTTTCGTGGACTCGCGGGTCGCGGACCAATGGGCCTCTGTGTGAGCTGCGGCTCGGCTTGCAAGGTCGTGGTCGCGCGTCGGCCCCTAGACTTACGGTGTAAGCCACGGCTCGGCTTGCGAGGGCGTTCCCCCCTCGCGCTCCCCCCTTTCGTGGACTCGCGGGTCGCGGGCCGTGGGGCCTCTGGCGTTGAGCTGCGGCTCGGCTTGCGAGGTCGTGGTCGCGCGTCGGCCCCTAGACTTACGGTGTAAGCCACGGCTCGGCTTGCGAGGGCGTTCCCCCCTCGCGCTCCCCCTTTCGTGGACTCGCGTAGTGGACTCGCGGGCCGTGGGGGCCTCTGGCGTCGAGCTCGGTGAAACTCCCTCGGTTCCGTTGACACGCTCCTGGAGAAATCCATGCGTGCAGCGAATAATACGTACACTGACGACTTCCGGGCCGATGCCGTTCGCATGGTCCGACGGGGTGATCGTTCCTTACGAGAAGTGGCCTCGGACCTAGGCATCAACCACTGGACCCTGAGAGACTGGGTTCGGAAGGACGAGATGAGCCGACCCAAGAAGAACAAGAAGGCTGCCGCGGTGCCGGCGCCAGAGGCCGAGACGATGGAGCAGAAGCTGGCTCGTCTCGAACGTGAGAACGCGCGGCTCGTGCGGGTCGTCGAAACGCTCGAAATGGATCGCGAGATCCTAAAAAAAGCGGCGGCCTTCTTCGCGCGGGAAAGCGAGTGAAATTCGCGTTCATCCACGTGGAGAAGGCCTTCTTTCCCGTTGCCGCTCTTTGTCGCGTACTCGAGGTCACTCGGCAGGGCTACTACGCCTACGCGAAGCGTTCTCCGAGTCAGCGACAGCGCGACGACGAGGCGCTGCAGGAGCGCGTTCGTACCGTTCACGAGGAGAGTGGCGAGCGCTACGGAAGCCCTCGCGTGCAGCGGCAACTGCAACTAGACGGCCTCCGCGTCGGCAAGCGGCGCATCGAGCGCGCGATGCTCGGGCTAGGCCTCGTTGGCCGGAAAAGGCGCCGTTTTCGCGTTACGACGGTGTCCGATCCGTCGCACGCGAAAGCCGAAAACCTGCTCGATCGTGACTTCACGGCGACGCGACCGAACGAGCGATGGGTCACCGATATCACCTACGTCTGGACCGACAGCGGCTGGTGCTACCTAGCCATCGTGTTGGACCTGTACTCGCGCGCGGTCGTGGGCTGGTCCGTCGATGCCACAATGGCTACGACGCTACCTCTGCGAGCCCTGGAAAACGCGCTCCAAACGCGTCGACCGAGCGCGGGCCTCCTTCACCACTCGGACCAGGGCTGCCAGTACACGAGCGCCGAGTACCGCCAGGTTCTTGCCGAACATGGAATCACCGCCAGCATGAGCCGACGAGGCAACTGCTGGGACAACGCGGTCGCCGAAAGCTTCTTCGCGACTCTCAAAACGGAGCTCATTCACGACCGACGATGGAGCGGCCTCAACGAGCTCCGAGCTGCCCTTTTCGACTACATCGTGGTCTTCTACAACCGCAAACGCCTCCACTCTTCCCTCGGCTACCAAACCCCCGCTGAGGTCGAGCGCGCCTACGCCCTCGCCTCCGCGGCCTAACCGGGTGTCAACGAAACCGAGGGAATTCCACGGTTCCGCCCTTCGGCGCGCCACAAACGAGTCGGGCGAGGGCACCACTAGGGGGGTGCGCGAGGGGGGAACGCCCTCGCCGGTAGCCCGAGCCCTATCGCGCCGACCAGCCTATGCGCCGCACAAGAGCTCCACCAGGGGTGCGCGAGGGGGG
>OZ245328.1:3647500-4675000 GCA_965225775.1 Polyangiaceae bacterium
CTGCCGCCGCGATCACGATGGTGACCACGACGCCGATGGTCGCGGCTCCCATGCCGCCGCCCTTGGCGGGCTGACCACCAGGAGCGACTTGCTGAGGCACGAGCGCCTGCGGAGCCATCGCCTGGGGCGCCCCTCCCTGAGGCATCTGCTGCTGCATCTGCGGCGGCGAAGAAGGCATGCTGCCCATGACCGCCGGTGCGGCTCGATTGCTCACCGATGGGGGGGCCATCTGCGGAGCCTGGGGGATGTCGTCGTCGTCTTCGAGGGCGGACAAGTTGCCGTCGGCGATGTTCGGGAGCGAGTCCGCGATGGACATGCTGGCCGAGCGCGACATGTCGCCGCCCAGGTTGAGCTCGTTCGCCCAGTTGGTCGGGTCGACGAACGAACCTCCGTGAATGGGCTGCGCGCCCACCGGGCTGCCTGCGGCGACCGAGGGATCGTCGTCTTCACGGAGCGAGGTGAACTCGAAGAGGGCCTCTTCGATGAGCTTGTCGATCTTGGAGCCTTGCGGTGCGCGCACCTTCTCGCGGTCGCGGATCGCGCTCGTCACGATCTCGGCGATGTCGAAGGTGCCGACCGGCTGGCCGTTCGCGAAGAGGAAACGTGTGAGGTCTTGGCCGAGCTCGCGCGCGGACTGGTAGCGCGCGGGCATCTCCTTCGCCAACGCCTTGTTGACGATGCGCTCGAGCTCGCGCGGCACTCGCGGGTTCAGCTGCGAGACCGAGGGAATCACCGCGTCTTGGACTTTCTTCACCGTCTGGTAGTCGGTGTCGCCCAAGAAGAGACGCTGCTGGGTGAGCAGCTCCCACAAGATGATGCCCACCGCGAAGATGTCGGTGCGGAGGTCGACCTCTTGACCCATCGCCGCTTCAGGCGAGAGGTAGGAGAACTTGCCCTTGATGATGCCGGGCTCGGATTTCTCGAGCTGCGAGCTTGCCTTGGCGAGACCGAAGTCCACGATCTTGATCTCGCCGTGCTTCGTGATGAGCACGTTGGGCGGAGACATGTCGCGGTGGACGATCTGCAGCGGCACGCCCGCTTCGTCCTTCATCTCGTGCGCGTAGGAGAGGCCCTTGCAGATTTCGTTGGCGATGAACGCCGCGGCGGGCACCGGGAACTCCCGCCCCTGCTTCTTCATCGACTCGGCGATGGCCTTGAGGTTCGCCCCGTCGACGAACTCCATGACGATGAAGTAGGCGCCGTCGCCCGCGCCGATATCGAACACCTGCACGCAGTTCGAGTGCGAGAGCTGCGCCGAGAGGCGGGCCTCGTCCAAGAACATCGAGATGAACTTCTTCTTCTTCCCGAGGTCCGGCAAGACGCGCTTGATGGCGACCTGCTTTTTGAAGCCTTGCAGGCCCTCGCTCTCGGCGCGAAACACCTCGGCCATACCGCCCGCTTCGAGCTTTTGAAGGACGCGGTAGCGCTGCTGCGATTCGGACATTTCGGGATGAGCTCCAGGAAGAAAGGTCGAGCCCGTTCTCGGACTCGTGCGCGCACCGACCCGTGACGCGAAGGCGGGGCGCCCTCTCCGGCAGTGAAAACCGAGACCCTCCGCCCGGCTTGGACGAGTGGCGCGATCTCCGCCTTTTGAGGCCGATTGCAGGGTGCCACCTTACGGCAAGTGGGGTCAAGAGGCCCTTCTCGCGGTTCGGCGCAGCGGGTGCAGGCTTCGGAAGAGCCTCGGCTTCGGTCCAGAGATCCTTGCGGCGATGCCCCGATGCCGTATCGTTGCTCTTCGAGTCCGGAAACTTCGGAAACTTCGCAATTCGCAATCGGGGGCTTCGAGTATGGCCAAGCGACGTGTCGTGGGGAGAAAACTGCTCGTGGCCTCGGTCGGCGTAGCCGCCATCAGCTACGTGGCGTGCACCACCAGCACGGCCACGACGGACGCCGGCGCCGCAGACGCCGCCGCAGACGTCGAGAACGACGCCATCATCACGTCCGGGAATCTGGTCGCGCCGCCCCCGGTAGACGCCGCCCCCGATGGCACGGTCACCTCGGGAAACTTGATGCCTCCCCCGCCGCCCGACGGCGGCGACGACGGCAGCGCGGACGGCGGCACCGACTAACCTCGCGTCTTTTTTGTCGATTGTGACGCCCGCCGGCTCGATCGGCGGAGGTCGCTCGCGGCCGTTTTTGTTCGCCGCGGCCCTCGCAGGACGCTTGTCCCGCGCGAGGGAGGCCCGATAGCCTCGACGTATGAAGCGCATCGTTCGCAGCCGTAAGCTCCTGGTCGCCTCGGTGGGCGTCGCGTCCGTCTTGTACGCGTGCGAAAAGCCCTATCCCCCCGGCAACCTGGTCGCGCCTCCGCCCGCCGAGCCGGATGCGGGCATGGTCACCTCGGGCAACCTGATGGCGCCGCCCGAGCCGCAACCTTCCGCGTCGACCTCGGCGTCCGCGATCGAGCCGGTCGATGCGGCCACGCCGCCCTCCACCGACGCGGGAGCCAAGACCGCGCCGACCGCGAGTCACATTCCCCTGCCCCACCGGCCGCCGGGAAACCTGATGCCTCCGCCGCCCAACCCGACCCCGCCGAAGCCGAAGAAGTGAAGAAGTAAGGAGCGTTTTCCATGGCTGCTGAGCTTTTCGAGCTGGAGCTTTTCGGTGGTGGCATCGAGAAGCGCTACCGAAAGATGCGCCCCGAGGTCGAAGAGATGCCTTGGGGCACCATCGACGTCTCGAAGATCTCCGAAGCCGACCTGGTCGCCGCGCGAAAAGCATGGACGGGCGCGGCCTTCCAAGAGCACCGCACCGGCATCGCGTGCGCCGCCACCTTGCGTGCCTTGATCGAGTGTCGCGCGCCCGTGGACCTCATCGGCATGGCGTCGCGTTTCCCGCTCGACGAGATGGTGCACGTCGAGCTCTGCGCGCGCATGGCCATGGAGCTCGGGGGCGGCACCGAGATCGTGCACGACCCCGACGAGATGGTCCTCGACGCCAAACCCGGGACGCCTCCCCTGCTTCGCGCGGCCGAGCTCGTGGTCCGCTTTTTCTGCGTCGGAGAGGCCCTGAGCATTCCGCTCCTGCGCGGCACCTGGCACGCCGCTCGGCACCCGCTCCCTCGCGCGGTGCTCGGACGCATCGTGAAGGACGAGGCGGCACACGGCACCTTCGGCTTCGCGTTCCTCGACTGGGCCGCGGACAAGCTCACCGAGGCCGATCTCGCGCACCTCGCCAGGCATGCGCGCATGGCGACCGACGCCATCGAGCGGCAGTGGGAAGACATCGCCAAGCGGCCGAAGCGTGGCCAAAACGAGGGCGATGCGCTGGCCTGGATGGAGTCGGGGGCGTACCTTACGCTCGCGCGGAAATCGATGGACGAGAAGGTCCTCGCGCCTCTCCGCGAGCGCGGGATCGACCCGTCGAAAGCGCTCCCCGCGGCCTGATCGCGTCGACGTGTAGACCACGGGCAATCGCGCCTTCTACGGGGGGATCTCCCCGAGGAGGCGCGTCGACACCGGCGGCGCGTCGAGGTTCCCGGGCACGACCGACGTGCGCACGGCGAGCACGCGCACCCTGACGACGTCCGCGGGCACTTTCCCCGCCGCGCGAAGACGCGCGAGATCGGCGCGCGCGAAGGCTTCGACCGCTTCGGGTCGGGAAGGCGTGCCCCAGAGCCCCGAGACCTGCCAGGCCATGCCCCACTCGGATTGCGTGCGCGCCACGCGAGGCAAGAGCACATCGCCGCGCGCGGTCCGTGCCTCGAGGCGCACGTCGGGCATGACATCCGGCAGGACGTACTCGAAGGTCGGGTAACAGGCGAACGGATAGGCCTGCGTGTGACCTCGCGCGCCCTGGAAAAAGGCGGCGCACACGAGCGTGCTCCCCACGAGCCAGGTGCCCGCCGTGCGCTTCGTGAAGATCCGTCTGCGCGCCCCGCGACCGGCCCCGGGCACGAGCAAACACGTGTAACACGCAAGTAAGCTCGTGAACGTGATGCGGAAGAACACCTGGGTCAGCTGATGAAAGACGAAGCCCCCGGCCGCGAGCGCGCGCCGCGTCCGAGGGACGAAGGCCGCGAAGACGAACGCGAGCTCGAAGGCGACGACGCAGGCCGCCCCCAGGTTGACCAAGCCCGGCACGAGATCGACCCGGAGCGGCGGAAGGTATCCTCCCCACTGAGCCCACTTCCAGTGCATCTGGTTGACCACGTTCTCGCTCGTGATCCACGCGAGCCCGGAGACCCGTAGCTTCCAGAATCCAGGGAAAAAGTAGACGATCCCGAGCAGGAGCCGGGCGAAGAGGAGCGGCAGCTCGTACGAGGCGTCGCGCCGTTTCGGACCGAGGCCGCGCCGCAGACGGAGCTTGCCCCGGCGGAGCGCATCGACCGACAAGCCTTCCCCCGAGGGGGCGACCGTGAGCAGCGCGAGCATCCACACGAGGTGCATGTCGTGGACGACTTCTCCGGTGAGCTGCGCCACTCCGAAGAGGTAGAGCGCCGTCGTCGCGAAGAGCGCGAGGGAAACCCGCGTGAAGAGCCCACAGAGGGCGAGCACTCCGGCCAGCTTGAAGACGATCGTGCTTCGCTCCACCGCACTGCCGGTGACGGGAACGAGGTCGCGAACGAGCGCGAGCCCCTCCGGGTAGAAGCGCAGCGACGACGGAGCTCGGGCCACCTCGGCCGCCATGAAAGGCTCGGGCGACACCAGCGTGACCAGCACCACCGACACTCGGAAGAGCCCGAGGTGCCACGCCTTCGCGCGCGTCGACATGCGCCTCGTCAGGGACATGGGCTCATCGGCCGCATCTTCGCACGACTCGTACGAGAGCAGCCCACTTGCGGACGCATCTTGCTCGCGCCGGAAACCTCGAATAAGCCCGGGGACATGACCTTCACGCGCTCACGCAGCACTGCTCGGGGACTCGGGACTCTGCTCACGCTCGGTATCGGGCTCTACGGGTGCGGCGATCACGAACGCATCATCGTCTCGCCGGAGCCGCCCCGCGACCTCGAGTCGCGCGCCGAAGCCCAGGCCCGAGCGAGCGCGAAGAACGGCGAACGCATGGGCGAAACCCTGCGCGGCGTGGCCCACCGCGACGATGCCTTCACGGACTGGCGCGTCGAGCTCGAGGCGGGAAATTGCTACTGGTTCGGCTACGCGGGCGACGCCGGCGTCGAGCACTTCTCGATGTACATCTTCGACCCGAAGGACAAGCGTCTCGACAGCGCGCGCGGCAAGCCGCCGGAGGGCGTGTTCACCCACTGCGCCGAACAGAACGGCATCTACCGCGTGCAAGGCAAGGTGGCCGACGGCGCCGGCCACTACGCGGTGGTGGTCTACAAGACCAAAGCCCCGGAGAAGGTCGCGCCTCCCACGCCGCCTGCCCCCAAAGAAGCGGACTTGGGCGCCGTCATCGAGAAACAAGCTGCCGCAGCAGCTCCCGGCGCCAAGCGTATCGGGGACTTCTACGAAGGCTCGGCCGAGACGTCGGACTTCTACACCGCCATGGAAGCCGGCAAGTGTTACTGGGTCATCGGCGCGGGCGAACCGGGCAAGGTGAAGAAGCTCTTCGTCTACTTGTGGGACCCGAAGAGCCGCCGCATCACCGAGAGCAAGAGCGACTCGGACACGGCCATGGTCGGCCACTGCGCCAAAGAACCTGGAATGTACAAGTTTCAGCTCAAGGTCGACAGCGGCAGCGGCAAGTACAAGGCCGCCGTTTACGTGAAGTAGCGAGCCGATCGCGGACGAGGCGTCGCCGTCGGGAAAAGACAGCGACGCCTCCTTCTTTCACGGATTGAACTGCGACGAGAACACCTCGACCGCTCGACCGTGAGCGTCGAAGGCGCAGTGCTCGGCGCCGGCGATCACCTTGGTATCCACCGGGAAGCCGAGCCCCTGGAAGAACGGGATCGCCTTCTCGATGTCGGGCTTCAAGAAGTCTTGGTCGCCGTAGGTGAAGAAGAGCTTCGTGCCCTTTCGCTCGGCGACCAGAGACGCGTCCCAAGCCATCGCTTTGGCTGGCTTTTCGCCCCCGCAGTTGAGCGCATAGATGCCCGGATACTGGTTGCCGAAACGGCGCATGAACGCGCTCGTGAGGAAGATCGAACCGCCCGACGATCCATAATAGAAGGCCACGTCGTTGGTGACGTCGAAGCCGGCGCGGACAGCGTCGATGATTTGCTTGAACGTGTCGGCGTTGAGGCCCTCCGTGTCCGGCACGGGAGTGGCCGTCGCGGAGCAGTCGGTCTGCGAGGCAACTTGCCACCAGGCGCACTTGTTCGGTGAGAGCACCGAGACCACGAGTGCGTGGCGCTGGTCGGCGAAGGGCAAGAGCGCCTTCATCGCGCTGTCGCTCTTGTAGGCTCCCGCGCCGTCGCCGTGCACGTAGAACACGAGGCGAAGCGGTCCTTCCGCGGCGACCGGCTCGGCAAGCTTGAGCTCGGAGCCGCCGATCGTCGTGACGCAGTAGGTGCGGCCTCCGGAGAGATTGCCGGTGCTCGTGCAGGTGAGCTTGCCCGAGCCCTTCGAGCTTCCCGACGGAACCACGTTGACGTCGGGCTTCGACGAGTCGACAGGGCTTCCACCATCGGGCTCGGGCGTCGAGGAGTCGGGCTCGGTCGTGGTGGACGCGTCGGCCGTCGACGACGGAGCGTTCGAGTCGGAGCTACAGGCGGCCATCGGACCGAGCAGCATGGCCCCTGCCGAAACGAGCAGCGCGATCCACGGCGAAGAAGAGCGAAGCGAGGCGTTCATGGGTCGCGCTCTAGCACCGGAGCGTCACCTCTGCCGCGGACGAAAAGGTCTCTTCGGCATCCGACTCTTTTTTTCGGGGAAGCGGGAACTTGTGACCGATCGAGCGGTCCACCTCCGCCCGTCCCCACGCGGGCTGGGCGAAAGGCCTCACGATGACCGCTTCACCTTCGACAGGACGCGCGACGGCGAACGCGCTCCCGCGCTCGTTGCAAACGCTTCCTTCTCGAGGGTCGGCGGTGACCGCGCTCGCCATGGCGCTCTCGATCGCCTTCGGGACCATCGCGCTCGTGGTGGGTCGGGTGCTCGAGATTGCGCACGTCGTCCCGCCCGCGCTGCCCATGCTCGTCGCAGGAGCATGTGCGGCCGCGTTTCCGGTCACGAGGTTCGCGACGCGAGGAGCGCAGCGAAGCTGGGAAGAGCGTGGAACGCAGCCTTTTTTCCGGCCGTTCGTGGTCACCCTGTCGACTGGCGCGCTGCTCGGCGCGGCCGTCACGGGCTACATGGCGCTCACGCTCGGCACGTGGGAGTCGTTGTGGTTCGCGGGAGTGTCGCTCGGACGCGACCATCGGACGTGGCTCGCGGTCGGCGCGGTGGTGGGTGCAATGACCTCACTGGTCGCCTTCGCGCTCGTCATGGTGGGTCTTTCCGCACTTCGCCGTGTCCCGCGTGTCCTCGACGTCGAAGAGCGCTTCGGCGCCCCAGCGCTCTCGACCGCCACCCCGATCGCGGCCGCCGCGCTCTTCGTCGGAGGCACCGCGGAGCTGCCCACCTCGTTCGCGCTCCTCGGCCTCGGCGTCGTGTACCTTGCCCTCGCCGCTCACCGCGATGCCCGCCGGATTCGTTTCGTCACTCGGGTATTCCAGGGTGAGGAGGCCTCGGTCGAGCTGCGACCGGCCCCCACCAACGAGGAGCTGCGATGCCTCGAGGCGCTCGGCGACGCTCACGGCGAGAAGGTGCTCGCGCTCCGCAGCGCTCCGGCGACCTACCGAAACATGGGCCGAAGCGAAGGCTTGTTGCTGCTCGGAGAGACCCTCCTCGAGACGGCAGGTCCCATGGAGATCCGAAAGCGCCGTGTGCTTCGGGCCGCCGGCGTCTCGTGCGCGATGGCGGCAGTGCGCATCGGGTTTCTGCTGCTGCTCGGATTTTGAGCCACCCATGCCTGTCCCGCCCGAGGATCGCGCCCGGGCGCACCGGGTGACAAGGCAAGTTAGGTTCTTGCAAGGGCCTCCGGAAGAATGACATCGTGCGCTCGTCGAGTGAGGCACTTCGCCCGCCGACGACCGCCGATCGGGCTCGCTCGAGCGGCACTCGCGACGACGACGGGAGAGAGCGCATGGCCGGGGGACTCGAGGAAGCGAAAGAGGTCGTCGAGCGAGCGCTCGGCACGCTCGGGCTCGTCCCGGCCGAGGTGCTCGTCTCGAAGCCCAACGCGGAGCCCGCGTGGTCCATGAAGCGCGGCAGCGCCACCACCATCGTCGCGCTGGTCACGCGAGAAGCGGGCGGCACGTCCGAGCTCCACCTCCGCGTGGTGGCGCCGGTGGTGAAGTTCGCCGAAGAGACGCGCGATGCGCTCTTTCACAAGCTGCTCACGCTGAACGCCTCGGGCCTCGCCTCGTGCGCCTTCGGCGTGCTCGGGGACAGCGTTGTCGTCGTCTCCGAGCGCCCGACCAAAGACCTCGACGAGAGCGAGGTCCTGCACACGGTCCGCCAGGTCGCAGCCCTCGCCGACACCTTCGACGACCGCCTGGTCGAGGAGTTCGGCGGCAAACGTTCCTCCGACCCGTGACGCGCGCCCTTTTCACGCGAGCCCTCGCGTGAGCCAGAAAGACTTCGATGACGCCCCTTCCGACCGCGACGTCTCGCCCGAGGCACGCCCCGTGATCTCCCGACGCTCCGAACGTTCTCCCCACGAAGCGCTGGTCACCGCGCTCGTCGTGGTCACCTGCACCCTGTCGCTCGTCGAAGGAACGGCCTTCGCCATCGAGCCCGAGGTGACCAGCGACACGGCCGCTCAGTTCTACGAGGTGACGAGCCCGAGCGGGCAGCAGGTGCTCTCGCGCCGCAGACTCACCACCACGCTCGGAGTCTCCGGTTACGACCTGCTCGACAAGGACAAGGTCAAAGAGCGCGACCCGCTCGCCCCCGAGTTGCTCTTCCGCGCGCGCTTGCGCTTCGACTCCGACTACGGCGCTTCGAGCGAAGAGGCGAATCGCCTGAGCTCGGCCACCCTGGTGCCCGGCTTCTCCCGTGGACCGGTCGACCTCATGTACGCGTACGTCGAGGGGCGTCGCTTCGCCAACGGCGTGCTCGGCTTCAAGCTCGGACGCCAGTACGTCACCGACGTGCTCGGCTGGTGGTCGTTCGACGGTGGCACCGTGCGAGCCACCACGCCCTACTTCGTGGCCGTCGAGGCCTACGGCGGGCTCGAGCAACGCGGAGGCCTTCCGCTCTCCACGCCTCGCTTCGAACGCGACGGCATCTGGAGAGGAAGCCGTTCCAACTACGATTCCGCGCTCTGGTCGGCCTACGAGCCTTCCCGCGTGGCCCCCGCCTTCGGTGCGGCCATCGAGTCGACGGGCACGAGCTACGTGCACTCGCGCCTCACGTACCGGCGCGTGTACAATACAGGTGGCTCGAACGTCTCGATGTTCGACAACGGCCTGCGCAGCTCGGTGCTCTACGAGGGAACGCGCGTCTCGTCGGAGCGCATCGGCTATGCGTTCGACGGGAGCTTGCCCAACATCGGCGGGGTCAAAGGCGGTCTCGTCTACGACCTCTACGTGAAGAAGTTCACGCAGCTCTATCTCTCGTCCGACATCTACGCGACGCAGAAGCTCACCCTGAGCGCCGACTTCGACCACTTCCGTCCCACCTTCGACGCGGACAGCATCTGGAACTTCTTCGTGGCAGGTCCCACGAACGACCTCGGTGCGCGCGTCGCGTACCAAGCGAGCGACAACCTCGGTTTTTCCGGCGGGGGGCACGCACGCCTCTTCCAAAACCAGACCGAGTCCGAGGTCACCCCGAGCAGCGGGCTCTCCTCGCCAACGTCGCCCAACGGGCTCGCCAGCGCCAACTACTACCCGACCAACTCGCTCTACGTGAACGGTGGAGGAAACCTCGCCGCCAAGTACCGCTACGGTCGCGGAAACGTGAACGTGCGCAGCGCGGTGGACGGCGGCGGCACGGGCGGACGCGCGGGCGCGGACGCCTACGCGGACCACACCTTCGCGAACCGCTACCTCGTGTCGGCTCGCGCGGGCGCTTGGTACTGGAAAGACACCCTCCGGCCCGATCGCAGCGCGACGAGCTTCGGCTACGTGCTCGGCGCCGGCTACCTGTTCTCGCCGCGCTCCCAAGCGCTGATCGAGTTCGAGCACGACATCAATCGCATCGTCGGAAACCGCTACCGCCTCATGCTCTGGCTCAGCTTGGCGGTGACGAAATGAAGGACATGACCGCTTCGCCTCGCCCTCGCTCGTCGACCCTCGCGACGAGGCTCGGTTCGTTCACCGTCGTGCTCGTGATGGCCGTGGTGGGCGCGCTCTCGCTCGCCTTCGCCGGACCTACCCCGAACGTCGGAGCGGATGCCGCGGCCTCGGCCGTGCCAGCTTCCGCTTCGACGCCGCCGGCTTCCGCTTCGAGCTCGCCGGCTCCGTCGAGCGCGCCACCGCAGAGCTCAGCCGCCATCGTCGCGAGCGGCGGCCTCGTGATCCCGTCCTCGTTCTCTTCCGGCAATGCGCCGCTCCCGAACGACGCGAAGGTCCCGCTCAAATGGTTGCCCGCGGGCGCCTTCGACCCGGACACTGGCCCGAGCCCGGCGATTTACCCGCCCCAGTCGCTCACCATCCGCTTCAACCACAAGCTCCACATGGCGGGGGTCGGCCTCAAGTGCGCCTCGTGCCACAAGGCCGCGACCACCAGCCAGTCGGCGCAGGATCACCTCGTCCCGAACGGCGTCACCTGTGACAACTGCCACGGCACGAACCACACCGACCTCGGCGCGGTGAAGCCCGGCGACGACCTCACCGGCCAGTGCGTGTTTTGCCATCAGGGCTACAAGCCCCAAGACGGCAACCGCGTCGCGAAGCTCGTTTTGCCGCGAGCGAACATGATCTTCAACCACAAGAAGCACGCCGACAAGAACATCGGCTGCGGTCAGTGCCACGGCGAGATCCAGGAGATCGAGCTTGCCACACGCGACCAACTCCCGCGCATGCGTGGCTGCTTCGGATGCCATCAGTATCCGGACGCTGCGGCGCGCGGAAACGCGAAGGGCAACTGCGAGACGTGCCACGTCGCGGGCAACGCGCAGCTCGGCGGCAAGATGAAGATCGCGTTCCCTTCGGGCACGCTCGTTCCGCCGCGCTGGATGCACAACGCCGCGCACACGCCCGACTTCATCCAGCGCCACAAGATGGTGGCCGCGAACGACTCGCAGTTCTGCGCCAACTGCCACAAGGAAGACTTCTGCACGGGCTGCCACGACGGCCGCGTCCGCCCGCGCAGCATCCACCCGAACGACTACATCTCGATGCACCCGGTGGAGGCGCGCCTCGCGACCCAGAAGTGCCAGAGCTGCCACCGCGAGCAGAGCTTCTGCCTCCAGTGCCACCAGCGCCTCGGCATCACCATGAGCGGCCCCTCGGACGCTCGCTCGGCCGGGCGTTTCCACCCGCCCAAGAGCATCTGGAGCGATCCCCCACGCAATCCGGGACACCACGCCCAGGAAGCCAAACGCAATCTCAACGCGTGTGTGGCCTGCCACATCGAGCGCGACTGCGTGGTCTGCCACGGCGGTCAGGGCATCGGCGGTGGATTCAACCCGCACCAGGGAGGCTTCCTCGGCAGCTGCTCCACGCAGTTCTCGCGGAACCCGCGTCCCTGCTTCGTTTGCCACGATCCTCAAGACGCGAAGCTCCAGCAATGCAAATGAAGCCCGAACGTCTGCCCGAAAGCACCGCTCTCCAAGGCGCGTCGACCGACGCCCCGAACGCTTCGGCGAGCCCGATTTCGCCCTCCCGAGCGGCTCCGTCCGAAGGGTCGAGCCAGATCTCGTCTTCGCGTCGCACGCACGAAACCTTGCAAGGACCTTCGCGAGAAGGATATAGCCTAAGCCCCCGGGAGCTTCCCGAGGGTACGAAGGAGGCCTCCTGTGAAAGAGCTTGTCCGGTATCTCTTGGAGAATCTTTACCTGGACTTCCAGGGCGAGATCTCACTCGATCAAGTCCGGCAGTTCTTGCGCGGAGACGAGAGCAAGGAGGCGAAAGCCCTGCTCCAGAAGCTCATCGAGGACAAGGGCGTGGACGACCTCTTGCTCGCCTTGGCGGACGTGCTGAAGGAGCACCTGCGCACGGGCATCAACGAGCAGGTCATCAAGCAGGAGCTGACGAACTACAGCGATTCCTGAGGCCCTCCGACACTTCGTCGCGAGGTTCTCGTGGCTCCCGTAGCTCGCTCGGGCGCGCTCGCGCGTTCGCCTTCGGGCTCGTGACCGTAGTGGCCGGTGCCGCGCTCTCCGCAGCGTGCGACGCCGGCCCGTTCCGTGCGGACCCGGCCACGCAGCCGGGCGCCAAGATTCGTTTGCTCGGCGCGAACGTCGGACCCGACCGCGCCATGCCGGTCGACGGGGTCGTTCAGCTCGCGTTCGATCGTTACCTGCTTCCTTCCAAGCAGGTTCGGCAGTCGATTCAGATCGTAACCGTCGGCGGAGAGCCCACCGACCCGCCGATCGTGCAGTACGATCCGGTCGCGCGTACCGTGACCCTCTCGAGCCCGAATCCGGTCGGCCAGCCTTGGCTCGTGGAAGGGCAGACCTACCGCGTGCTCGCGGGAATTCCCGAGACGGAGGATGGCAACGGGTTCCGTGCACTGGACGGCGCCACGCTGGAAGCGCCCATCAGCATCACCTTCCTGGTAGGACCGAAACAGAACCCGAAGCTCGATCCGCCAGTCGACTTCTGTGTCGATGTTCTGCCTATTTTTTCGGCAAAGTGTTCGGGAAGCGCGTGCCACTCCAGCGGCGACGTATCCCGCCCTTCGGTCGCCGCGGCGAGCCTCGTTCTCGACAGCTCGATCGGGGTGCAAGCCACCGCCATCGGCCGCGTCTCGCAGGCCGCCAACACCGGCTCGCGCTTCAACCCGACCGCACCCGGAAAAGTGTTCGGCGTGAACATGCCGCTGGTCGACCCGACCGACCCGGGCAACAGCTGGCTGCTCTACAAAATCCTGCTCGCGCCGCCTCCGGCCAGCGTGCCCGCCCACGGCACGTACAAGTGCGCCAAAGCGCCCGCCTCGGCCACTCCGGCTGC
The DNA here is from genome assembly GCA_965225775.1 of Polyangiaceae bacterium. Taxonomy (GTDB): domain Bacteria; phylum Myxococcota_A; class Polyangia; order Polyangiales; family Polyangiaceae; genus JAAFHV01. Next base: position 3,660,513 of record OZ245328.1, read on the forward strand.
TCCGTACACGCCGCTTTCGCCCTACTCCGAAGTGCCGAGCCCGAACGAACAGGCCGTCTTGCAGGACAACGTGCTGGGTCGCGAGATGCCGTTCCCGGTGGCTCAACCCACGGCCTACGAGAGCCTTCCCCTCACCTTCGCCGAACGCGAGATGGTGCGCGTCTGGATCTCCAAGGGTGCGCCTACGCCGGACTGCGGCGGCTGCGCTCCCGTGTCGGCGCCGCCCAAGGCCACCACCGACGCCGGAGCGAGCGACGCCGGCACCGACTGACCCTCTCCCTCGAGGAACGGGCCTCGTGTCCCCAATTCTTCGGGACCGAAGAAGACCTCTTCAGGCTCGCTTTTTTCGGCCCAAATGCGCTCGTGCGCGGCTCCCGTTTTGGACGCCGAGGTGGTATCAACGGCGAACGCTTTGCGCACGCCGGCAGAGCATCGGAAGGCCTGGCCTTCCCCGAGACCGAATCCTATCGGTCGTTTCTCTCGTGCTCGTTCGCGAGCCCGCCCACAAGAGCTCAAGGAGTCACCGAATGTCCCTCGTTCAAAAGCCCGCTCCCGACTTCAAGGCCGAAGCCGTTCTCGCCGACGGAACCGAGAAGGAAATCACCCTCTCGCAGTTCAAGGGCAAGTACGTGGTGCTCTTCTTCTATCCGTTCGACTTCACCTTCGTGTGCCCGACCGAGATCCTCGCGTTCTCGAACCACATCGAAGAGTTCAAGAAGCGCAACGTGGAAGTCCTCGGCGTCTCGATCGACTCGACCCACGTGCACCGCGCCTGGCGCAACACCAAGCTCGAAGACGGCGGCATCGGCGCCATCACGTACCCGCTCGTTGCCGACGTCAACAAGGACATCGCCCGCGCCTACGGCGTCCTCCTCGAGGGCGGCATGGCTCTCCGCGGCACCTTCCTCATCGACAAGGCCGGCAACGTTCGCCAGGAGACCGTCAACGACCTCCCGCTCGGCCGCTCGGTCGAGGAGACCCTCCGCCTGGTCGACGCTCTCCAGTTCACGGAAGAGCACGGCGAGGTTTGCCCCGCTGGCTGGCAGAAGGGCAAGAGCGCGATGAAGGCGACCCCCACCGGCGTGGCGGCGTACCTCAAGGAAAACGGAACCAAGCTGTGATGCTCGTTCACGACCCGAGTGCTCTCGGGTCCTGACGAACGTCACCGACGAACGTTCGAGCGGCGTGCTTCACGAGAGGCACGCCGCTTCCTTTTGGTGGCCGAGACGCCTGCGACTCGAGTAATCCCGGGGATTTCGTCGGCCTATTTGTGCCGCCCGCTCGGGCATGTTCTACTTTGTGCATGGGTAAGCGCACGGCTCTCGGAAGCTTGGTCTTGGTGTCGGCTGTGGTCGGCGTGATCGGGACGGCGTTCGCGCAGAAGCCAGCGGCTCCGCCAGCGTCCGCACCAGGCCCCGAAGCGCCCGCGGCTCAGCCCGGTGCGACCGCGAGCGCCGAGCCGGCCAAGGTGTCACGCCCGGCCGCGGGATACGGCTGGAGCGACACCAAGCCGAAGCGTGGCACCGGCGCTGTCCCTCGCGCCGCACGTGCGACGCGCTCGGGTGCGGCAGCGACGTTCCCTTCGTTCTCGGCCTCGGAGGTCGGCTCGCGGCTGGTGGTGCACCTGTCGTCGTCGACCGCGGTCGAAGAGCACAAGGCCGCCGGCAGCGTGACGTACGTGCTCAAGGGCGCGCACGTGAACCGATGGAACGACACGAACCCGCTCGTCACGGTCCATTTCAACACCCCCGTCGCGCAGGCTCGCCTCGTCCCACACGGCGCCGATCTCCACCTCGTGGTGCAGCTGCGCGCCGCCGTCTCGCCCACCTACAAAGTAACGGCGGGCCAAGCCGGAGCCGCCTCCCTCGAGATCGACTTCCCCAAGGGGGAGTTCGGCGGAGGTGACCTGCCCACCGTTCCCAAGGCGACCACCAAGCCGGCTACCCCGGCCGCTACGCCCACGGTCACGCCCGCTCCCTCGGCCGCTCCGGCCCCGGCGCAGAAGCCCGGACCCACGCCGTAACGCGCGGCCTCGCTCGCTTCAGGGCGTGCGGAAGAAGGTGCGATTCGTGAGCTCGGGCTTGGGCACGACCATTCGGCGGTCGAGCACCAGGCCCTTCGCCTGTCCGTGCACGGCGACGCGCTCGGACGAGTCGATCTGCGCGGCGGCGGCCTTTTCGTCGATCCACTGGTACATCTGGGTCGGGTCCCAACCGAAGAGATCGTAGCCCTCTTCCGCGGGCTTGGCCCAATCGCGAGTGAGCGTGGTGAGGCGCGTGATGGGCACCTGCACGCCGGGGTTCTTCGTGCCACCGACGAGCGGCTCGGCCGAGCCGATGAGGGGAGCCGTGTACTTGGGCACACGCACCGAGAACGAGAACCCCTGCACGAAGCGGGGCTCGAGCAGGTTCGCGAGCTCGAGGAAAGACATGCTGAACGCCGAGCATCCCGCGCCCTCTTTGTAGAGTGGGCGAGCGGCGAGGCCGTAGTTCTTCTGCACGTTCGCGGCCGAGTAGGCCTTCGCGTAGTCGACCAGCGCGTGGCAGGTGTCGCCCGAGACGTGCATCTCGACGAAGGCCATTTTGCCGTTGCCTTCGCGCTCGGTCACGGTCGCTTGAAGCTCGGCTTCGCTCTCGAGCCGACCGGGCACGTTGTCGAACAGCATGCCGAGGCCGATCTTCTGGTCGATCACGAGGGCGTTGAAGTCGCCCGAGTCGACGTTGGTCATGCTGCCCATGAAGTGCTCGGCTGGACGGCCCTTCGAGGCCGCACACGAGACGCGCACGCCGGCGTGCCCGATGGTGCGCTTGAAGTCGAGTACGTAGCCACCCGCTTCGTTCACGAGCACGCGGCGCACGAGGCCGCCGGGCGTCTGCCAGCTGAGCCCGGCCGGGTTCAAGAGCGAGCTCGGCGCGGGGATGGCGTAGAGCGTGAGCACGTGGGCGTCTTCGGGCTCGCTCGGCGAGGCAGGCGTGGGTGCGGGCGTCTCGACCGTGGGGGCGCTCGCCGGAGGAGGAGTCGGTGCGGGACGCGAGGTCGACGTGCTCGCCGGGACCGACGGGGCTTCGCCACCGTCACGCACCTCGGACGCGCAGCCCACGAACGCGAACGCGAGCACCATCGACACCGAAAACCGAGCGACGACCACGCGACCTTGGACACCCATACGGCACCTCGTGATCGCTTTCATAAACGATCGTTACACAAATGCCAGGACGTACCGGTCGATTGTGACCAATATGTTTAAAATCGCTCAGAAAAAAAGGCGGCTAGGGATCAGCGGACCCAGCCGTTGCGGAGCAAATTCCCGCGACCGGTCGACCAGAGCACGCAGTTCGTCTGCGAGCCCGGCACGCCGTACACCTGCACCGCCACTTTGCCTTCGGTGTCCTTCAGCGAGACGAGGATCTCGAGGTCGCCGTCGCCGTCGATGTCGGCCACCGTGGGCGCCGCCATGGAGCCTCGACCAGGCAGTGGGATCTCGTGCAGCTTCTGCCCACCGGCCGAGAGCACGACGAGCGTGCCCTTGCCAGCAGCGCCGTACGTGGTGAAGACGACCTCGGGTGAACCGTCGCCGGAGAGGTCGGCCACCACGATTCCGGGAGTGAGCACACCGGCCTGCGTGGTGAAAGGAGTCGACCAGAGGTCCTTCTTCGCGGCGGAGACCGCGTGGATCTTGCCGTCGAACCCGGCGAACAGGATCTCCGGTCCCTTCTCGGCTGGGTTCAGGTCGGCGACCGTGACCTGGTTGGTCTCGCCGATGAGGTTCCCGCCCAGGTCTTCGAGACCGGACAGATAATCCGGCGCGTGGAACGGCGTCTCCCAGCCAGCGAGCCGCGAAGCATCGGAGCGAACGGCCCACAAGCCGACGCCGAGCTTGCGATTCGACTGGGATGCATTCTGCACGCTTCCCGACATGACCACCTCGAAGGTACCGTCACCGTCGAGGTCGGCGATGGCCGGTGCGGTGTTCGTGAAGTGCGCTTGCAGCGAGGTGTTCTCGCTGTCCGAGTAGCCCTGGCGGGCTTCGTCGAGGTCGTGCAGGTAACGCACGCCGGGAGTCTTGCGGCTTCCCTTGAAATCCGGGGCGGCGTCGAACGCGGCGCCCGTGCCCTTGTGGAAGCTCGCGTATGCGTTGTCGTGAGGGACGACCACGTCTTGTTTGCCGTCGCCGTCGAGATCACCGATGGCAAGATTCTGGTCGTACGCGCCGGCGAGGTAACAGGGCGCCGGAGCTTGGGTCTTGGTGCAGCCGCTCGCTCCCGCAGCATTGGGCGGAAATCCTGCCACTTTGGAGCCATCGCCGTGCCATGCGGCGACCACGTCGGTGGGGCCGCTGTGCCCCGTAGCGGCGGCGAGATCGAGCTTGCCGTCGCCGTCGAGATCCCCCGCGCCGAGCGAGCGCAGCTCGTCCTCGAAGGTCACCGGGAAGCCCGGAGAAGCCGCTCCCGCCGAGTCGAACAAGTAGACCTTGTCGCGCGCGGCGACCGCTACCTCGAGCTTCGCGTCGCCGGCGAAATTGCCCACCACGGGGCTCGCCCAGATGCGCCCGTTGCCCGCCGCGGCGGTCCACTTGGCCGAACCGTCGGCGTTCCACACCACCACGCGCGCTCCACGTGCAGCGACGATCTCGAGCTTGCCGTCGCCGTCGAGATCGGCCACCGCGGGCGAGCCGAGCCAGCCGTCTTCGTCGCGGTCATCGAGGGAGAGCTCGAGCTTCGGGGCCTGAACGGTCGCGTTGCCTCCCGTCCCGGCTTTGCACGAAGCCTGCGGAGGCTCGGTTCCACCACCGCCTCCGCCACCACCGCCTCCGCCTCCACCACCTCCGCCACCCGAACCAGCGGCGCCCGTTCCACCGTCGGCGTCGCCGCCCACGTCGTCGCTTCCGCACGCGGGCGTGGTCGCGAGCGCGACGGACGCGGCGAGCAAGACCAGCGAGGTGAAGGTCCCGAGACGAACGCCACCTCGAAGGTCGCGAGTGCGCGTGTGCATGGTGGTGAAGAAGCGTGAGAAGCTCATGACCTCGAAGCGTACACAGTTTGGCTTCGTCGTCACGCGAGCGCTCGCGCGAAGGCCGACGTGCACCTTCGACGATCCGGATCTCGTGGATCAGGGACGCGCGCGCAGGTGCGGTTTCGCTTCGGCCACCACGAAGTCGGCGAAGGTACGTGCGGCCCGCGAGAGCGCGGGGGCCTTCGGATACACGAGGGAAAAGGGCCTGGATGCGCCTCGGAAGCGCGTGAGCACCTCGACCAGCTCACCGCGAGCGACCTCGCGCTCGACCAGGTAGTCGTACGTCTGCACGAGTCCTGCCCCGCCGGTGGCCGCCGTCACCACGCCGAGCACGTCTCCGCCGATGCGAAGAGCGTTCGCGGGGACGAAGCTCGATTGTTCGCCGGCGGGCTCGACGAACGTCCAGGGCAAGACGCGCCCGGTGGCAGGCATGACGAAGGCGACGGTGGCGTGCGCCTCGAGCTCGGCCAGGGTCTCGGGGGCTCGCCGACGCGCGAGGTAGCTCGGGCTCGCGAACACGCCGAGTGCGAAGTCTCCGAGCTTGCGACGAACCAACGAAGCATCGTCGCTCTCGCCCATACGGACGGACAGGTCGAAGCTCTCGCGCACGAAGTCCACGTTGCGGTTCGAGACGTGGCACACGACATCGATGTCCGGATAGAGATCGCGGAAGCGCCCGAGCGAGGGCAAGAGGCGGTGGTGGCCGTAGGTGGTCGGCATGCTCACGCGGACGAGCCCCGACGGTGACCTGCGCTTGTGCGAGATCTCACGCTCGGCCTCCGCGAGCAGGGCGAGCGCCGCATGGGCACGCGCATGGTACCTGCGCCCCTCTTCGGTGGGCGCGAGGCTGCGTGTGGTCCGACGAAAGAGCACGACGCCCAAATCGGCCTCGAGCCGGGCCACGGCGCGACTCGCGGCCTGAGGGGTGAGCCCGAGCATCTCGGATGCTTTGGTGAAGCTCCCGGTCTCGAACGTGCGGCAGAAGACCTCGAGGTTCGGCAGGGTGCCGTCTACACGACGCATGCCCGAGACGTAGCATCGCACGGCCCCGATTTGTTCCTTGGACGTACAAGTCATGGCCCGCGCCCTCCTCTACCGAGCGCGCGAACGAAGAGGCATTGATGGGTCTACGAAAGGTCGCCCCATGAAATCCACGGCCCTCGGACTCGCGGCGGCGCTGCTCACCGCGTGCGCCTCCACGTCCTCGACAACCTCGCCCCCCACGATCGCCACTTCCGGCGCTTTCCCGAAGGAGACTTCCGTCATGAGCCACCGTGTCCTCGTCGCCGTCACCAGCCACGCCGAAAAAGGCTCGTCTCACGAACCGACAGGCGCTTACCTCGCCGAGATTTCGCACCCCTACGCGGTGCTCCGCGAAGCAGGCTTCGAGGTCGACTTCGTCTCTCCAGCGGGCGGGCGCGTTCCCCTCGATGGTGTGGACCGAAAGGACCCGGTGAACGCGGCCTTCCTCGACGACCCGAATGCGCTCGCCCACCTGCACGCGAGCCGACGATCGAGCGACGCCTCGTCGACGGGCTACGAGGCCATCTTCTTCGCCGGAGGTCACGGCACCATGTGGGACTTCCCCGACGACGCCGGACTCCAGAAGCTCGCCTCCGAAGTCTACGTGCGCGGAGGCGTGGTGGCCGCGGTGTGCCACGGCCCCGCGGGCCTCGTGAACGTGAAGATCGAAGGAGGTCGCTACTTGGTCGCCGGAAAAGACGTGGCGGCCTTCACGAACGAAGAAGAGCGCGCGGTCGGGCTCGAGAACGTCGTGCCCTTCTTGCTCTCGGACAAGCTCGCCGAGCGCGGAGCCAAGATGCACCCGGGGCCCACGTGGAAAGAGAACGTGGTGACCTCCGAGCGGTTGGTCACCGGACAAAACCCGGCCTCGGCCCCGGGAGTGGCACGCGCGTTGGTCGCGCTCCTGAAGGCGAATCCGCGAGTGGCCGAGGCCGCCACCAAGTGACACGAGCGTGCTAGGCTCTTCGTCATGCGGAGTGGGGTTTTGGTCGGTTTCTCGCTCGTCTTCCTCGCGATAGGGTGCGGGCTGACCCTCGTCCCGGACGATACGGCGGTTACCCCGAAGGACGACGCGTCGATCGACGCGTCTCCGCCTCCGCTCGACGGACCTGCCCCCCCCGTGGAGGGAAGCACGCCCGACGCCACACTCCCGCCCACTCGCGTGACGTACGGGCTCGGCTCCGAGCTGGACCCGAAACAACCGCAAGTCGTCGCGATGAACGAGCTCTCCGGCAGCGGACAGTTCTTCTGGAGCGAGAGCGGCACCTCGTACCTGGCGTTCGACTTCACGAACACGGTGGCCGAGTTTTACAGCTTCATCCAGACGTCGAGGCCCTCGAGCATCGCGCTGACGAACCGCGGTGCCACCTCGGAAGACACGGTCGCGTTCTTCACCGAGACCGGCCTGGGCCTCTTCGTCGTGAAGGGCACCGCCATCCCGGCGCCGGTCAGCGACTGCACGACCGTCTCGCGCGCCTCGTATCAAAACGGGCTCTTGTTCGTCGCCATGCCTTCGTCCGGCGCGGGCACGCGCATCACCTCGATTCCGGCTTCGCCGGACGGAGGTACCGTCAAGTGCGCCGAGGGCGCCCTCGCCTACGACGGCGCGGAGCTCACGGGGCACGCGCTCTCTCCGAGCACGCTGAGGCTCGCGGGATTCGAGGGCGCAGGTCCCTCGCTCGCGCTCAAGATTTTCTCCCGAGCGAACGCGCAAAGCACGTTCGCGACCGCACTCGAGGTCACCGTGGAGAGCGGTGCCCTGACTGGCGCCGAAGAGGTGGTGAGCGTCTCGGACGACATTTCCACCGTGAAATTGCGAGCGCCGTGCCGTGGCACGGGCGCGACGTCGACCACGTGCCTCGTCACCCTGAACGCGAAGCCGTAGCGGAACGTGAGTCCGTCGCGTTCGCGTAGCCTCGTCGACGTTCCGTTCGCGGCGGGCGGAGAGGGATTCTTGGGTCACTCGGCCGCGTTCCAACGCGACCGGATGGGTACGCTCGCGGCGCTCGCACGAAGCGAATCGCCGCTCCAGCGCCTGCGCACCCTACCCGTCGTGCACGCGGTGGTCGCGCACGATCCGGACGTGGTTCAAGAGGTCTTGGTCGAAAAAGCCAAGAGCTTCGTGAAGAGCGACATGCTCCGCTTCGCGCTCCACGACCTCGCCGGAGAGGGGCTCTTCACCTCGAACGGAGATCTCTGGCGTCGTCAGCGCAAGGGCATGGCCCCGCTCTTCACCCCCAAGGCCCTCGCGACCTACGGCGAAGCCATGGTGGCATGCACCGAACGAACGGTCGCATCCTGGGGCGATCGCTCGGAAATCGTGCTGGCCCACGAAACCACACGCCTCACCATGGGCATCGCCGGCAAGACGCTCTTCGATGCCGACACCTTCTCCGAAGCCGACGAGATCGGGAAGGCGCTCGCCACCGCGCTCGACTGGACCGGTCGGGTCATCGGAAGCCCCGCGGCGCTGGCTCACGTGGTCGCCCATCGCGCGTTCGACGAGCTCGGACGCCGGACCTCGGGCATCGTGAGCGAGTATGCGGAAATCGCCGCGCGCGAGCTCACCGGTCCTCGGTTGCTCTTCGGTCGAAGGCATCGCGAGTTTCGTCAGGCGATTCGCTACCTGGACGCGCGCGTGCAGCGCATGATCGACGAACGACGGCGCGCGGCGGCCCGAGGCTCGACCGACCTTCCCCAAGACCTGCTCTCCCGCCTGCTCGACGCCACCGGTGACGACACGAACCAAGAGAGAATGAGCGACCGACAGGTCCGTGACGAAGTGCTCACGCTCTTCGTGGCAGGTCACGAGACCACGGCGACCGGGCTCGCGTGGACGCTCTACGCGGCCGTTCGTGACGGGACAATCTACGCTCGCATGCGCGAAGAAGTGGATGCCCTGGAGAAGAGGCCTACCCTCGCCGATCTTCCTCGGCTCGGCTACTGCCTGCGCGCGTTCAAGGAAGCGCTCCGCGTCTACCCGCCGGTCTACATGTTCGGTCGTGACGCCACCTGCGACGTGACGGTGGCCGGCTTCGAGCTCCCGCGCCGGACGAACGTCATGATCTGCCCGTGGGCCATGCACCACGCAGGGCACGTATGGCCCGCTCCGGAACGCTTCGATCCCGATCGGTTCTTGCCGGAGCAGGAAGCCTCACGGCACAGGTACGCCTACCTTCCCTTCGGCGCTGGACCGCGCATTTGCCTCGGAAATCACTTCGCGTACATGGAGGCCCAGCTCGCGCTCGCGGTGCTGCTCTCACGCTACGACTTCGAGCTCCTCGGCGACGACGTGCCCGAGCCCAGCGCGACCTTACGACCCAAACACGGCGTGCGCATGCGCGTCACGCGACGCGCGCTCAGAAGCCCTTCTTGAGGTAGCCCTTCACACCCTTGACGGAGAGCTGCTTGAGCCGCGATTCGGCTGCCTTTTGCTCGGCGAAGCGACCGCCCGTGACCACCTCGAAGCAGCACGAGAGGCCGGAAAAAGCACGGCTGTCGTGACGTTCTGCATCCTGGATACCGAGCTGTCCGAGCTTCTCGAAGAGCTTGTTCGCCTCGTCGTCGGCGCGGTCCTTGTCGGCGAGCGGGAACGAGCCCACCACGACCAGCCAAGGTTTGTCGTCTTTGACTTTGGGGACGAGCTTGCTGGCCTCGGGACCCGAGAGCACCACCTTCGGAGCAGGACCGTCGGGCTCGGGCGACATGGCCGTCCCCACCACCGAGGGCTCACCGACCAGCCGCACCTCGGGGAGCTCCACCGGCTCGGGGAGAGGGCCCTGCGATTTGCGCGAGCGGCCCGTGAACCTTCCGGTTACGTCGAAGCGAGACCAATCGGGCACCTTGAGCGCGGCGCCGTCGTCGTCTCGCAGGTCGAGCCAGGTCTCGCGTCCGTCTTCGGCGAGCAACATGGTGCACGGCGGCGGGCAGGTGCACGAAGGGCCACATTCCCATGCGCGGAACGAGACGATCTCGCTCTCTCCCGCTTTGGCGCGGCGAACGCGGTTCTCCACGAAAGACGCCTTGGGATCGTCTTTCCCCGCGGGAACGTCGCCGGTCGCGACTTTGCCTCGCGTACCGGGCTCCTCGGTAGGCGCGGGAACGGGAGCCGATGCCGCCGAGGTCGACGAGCTCGCGGCCGCCGACGCGGAGTGGGAGTGGGAGTGGGAGTCGCTCGAGGTGGGCGAACCGGCGTCGCCGAGCGCGGAGTCCTTCTTTCGGCACCCGATCGCGAGCGCGATCCACGCGACGGCGGCGAGCGTGGTCGACAGGAGGCGGGCGCGAGAACGAACCGAGGAGGTCATGCCGGTCAACCCGAGACGACCACGCGATTCCGACCACCTTGCTTCGCCGCGTAGAGCGCCTTGTCTGCGCGATCGTAGAGGTTTTCCGGGGCGACGCCCGTCCCCTCGAGGGTGGCACAGCCGAGGCTGATGGTGGCGGTGAAGGACTCGTTCTTGATGAGAAACCGCGCGTTCTCCACGGCTCCGCGTACCTTCTCGGCCACCACACGAGAGCCGTTCGAGTCCACCTCGGGCAGGAGTAGCGCGAACTCTTCGCCGCCGACGCGCGCGAACACGTCGTGCTCACGGATGCGCGGGCGAACGAGACCGGCGAGCTGACGCAGCACGGAGTCTCCGGCGACGTGACCGTAGGTGTCGTTGATCTTCTTGAAGTGGTCGATGTCGAAGAGCACGAGCGAGAGTGGTCGCTTGTAGCGCTGCGCGCGGCCCACTTCGCGAGGCAAAGCCTCTGCGAAGGCGCGCTTGTTGAGCGCGTGCGTGAGCGCGTCGGTCATCATGAGCCGGTAGATTTCTTCGTGGTAGCGAGCCTCCACGTCGTTGCCGGTCATGTACTTGAGGATGCTGCGGCCAATCTTGATCTGCACGCCGTTGTCGAGCGGCGACTCGGTCACCTGCACGTCGTTCAGGAACGTGCCGTTGGTGGAGCCGAGGTCTTCGATGAAGTGCTGCCCCTCACGACGGAAGATGCGCGAGTGCTTACGGCTCACGCTCTCTTGCGGAATACACAGATCGGCGGGCTCGACTCGACCGATGACGAAGGGCTCGTCCCCGAGCTCCATGCGGCGGCCCATGTCCGGTCCGTACAGGATCACGAGGAAGGCTGCGCCTTCCGGCAAGTCGGGCGTCGACGAACGGCCGACCGCAGAAAATGGCGTCTTCAGAGTGGAGAGCTTTTCCCGCACGAGGTGAGTGTAACGTGGAACGCACGACGTTCGACGACCGATCGACGTGCGATTCTGGCCGAATTTTTCGCCCTTACCGCAACGAGCGAGCCGTCGAGCGCGCCCTGCCGCTCAACGCCGTGGGGGTTCGCGGCCGACGACGTCTTTCCCGGCATGTGCATCGAAGCGCGCGCGCGCGTCCAAGATCGACGAGCTGTGCTGGGCAGCCCACAGCGAGAGCCCCGAGACGGGCACGAGCAGCGTGGCGCCGAGATCGGTGAGCGCGTACTCGACGCGCGGAGGCACGGAAGGGTGCACCACACGAGAGACCAGGCCGTCTCGCTCGAGACCTCTCAGGGTGAGCGTGAGCATGCGCTGCGAGATCCCCTCCACCGTGCGCCGAAGCTCGTTGAAGCGACGCGGACCACCTCCCAACGTCACGATGAGCAGCACGCTCCACTTGTCCCCGACGCGGCTCAGGATTTCTCGCACGGCCAGGCATCCAGGCCCGTCTTTCGGCGGGGCCCCCTGGAGCACCTGGTGACATTCATGTGCCTTCTTGCGTGCTGCACGGGAAGTAACCAAAGTAGCCCTGCTTCCGAAAGGTAACTCGTAGGCTAGCGTCCCGCGGCCTCGACGAAAGGGATTTTCACGTGTCCGAAGCTCAAACAGTTGCCTCCACCACGCCTGTCGCTCCTGGGAAAGGCGCCCTCTGGGGCGGTCGAGTCGCCAGCGGCCTGGTCGCCTTCGCGCTCACCATGAGCGCCATCATGAAGATCTCGAAGGCGCCTCCGGTTCTCGAAGGCTTCGGCAAATTCGGCTTCTCCGAAGGCACGATTCGCCCCATCGGGATCCTCGAGCTCACCTGCATCGTGCTCTACCTGGTCCCGAAGACGCGGCTCTTCGGCGCCATCTTGGTGACCGCCTACTTGGGCGGAGCCGTGGTCACGCACGTCCGCGTGGGCGAGCCGTTCTTCGGTCCCGTGGTGCTCGGGATCCTCGCCTGGGTCGGCCTCACGCTGCGCGATCCGCGTCTCCGCGACCTGGTGACCAAGCCCTGATCCACGCCGGCGTGTAGTACGGAGAGCCGCATGGTCGCGTCCGCTGCACGCCGAGCTTTCCCTGCACGCGCCCGCTTCGTCTTGCTCACGGCGAGTGTCGCGCTGGCCGCCTCGTGCAGGTTCGGCGTCGCCGAAGTGCCCGCGCCCGTCCGCGTGCCCGTCGAGGCCGGTACGGACGCGGACTCGAACGCCGTGACCGAGACGCGCGCCGAGACGCTCGACGCGGAAGCCTCCCTCGATGCCATCGCGAGCGCCGATGCCGCCGTGGACGTATTGCGAGGCTACCCGGGGTTCGTACGTGGCGCGACGAACGAGGCGGTCGAGATCGTCTCGGACGACGACGGGCGCCGTTACACGAACGTGCCGTTGCCCTTCAATCCCGGATCGAAGGAGCGCCCACGCGAGGTGCTGGTCTACGCCACGCCGAACGGAAACACGCTCGAGCAGACCCTCGGGTGCGCGCGCCACGAAGACGAGTCGTTCCGCTACGACATCCAGCACGTGCTCGCGCAAACGCGCCTCTATCGGCGGCTCGTGCCCGAACGAGACGTGATCTTGGTGGTGCTCGAAGCCCCCGGGCTCTCCTGGCCGCAATGGGTGCGCAGCCACGCGGACGCGCCCGCGCGCGCCGTTGCCGAGCTCGCGAGGGTCGCCCCCATGGCCCCGGACGCGCCTCTCGTGCTCGCCTCGCATAGCGGAGGCGGCTCGTTCGCCTTCGCCGTGATCGACGGATACAAGAAGCTGCCTCAACGGCTCGAGAGGCTGATTTTTCTCGATTCGGACTATGCGTTCGAGGAGAAGAGCGGACATGCCGCGAAGCTCGCCGAGTGGCTTTCGAGCGACACGCGTCACGTGCTCTCGGTGATCGCCTACGACGACCGCAACATTCGATTGCACGGACGGCGAGTGGTATCGAAAAAAGGCGGCTCGTACCGCGCGACCGAGCGAATGCTCAAAGCGCTCGGCGCCCGAAAGATCGCCTTCGTGCGGGACACCGTGGGCCCCTTCGTGCGAACGCGCGGCAAAGACGGCCGGGTCGACGTGCGCGTGCATCCCAATCCGAAGAACGTGATTTTGCACTCGGCGCTGGTCAGCGACGAAAATGGGCTCGTCTCCTCGTTGGGCCTCCTGCGCGGCGCGGACGTGGAGCGCGCGGCACGTTTCGGCCGACCTCGCATCTTCGGGGCCTACGTGGATCCGGCGCCGCCGGTCGAGCTCGTGGCCGATTCGGGCCCGACCGAGTCAGGAGCGCTCGATGGCGGAGCGGGCGCCTCGGACGCGGCACGAAGGATCGAGCACGAAGACGATCCGGCGGCGGTCCCGTGACGAGAGACGTCTCGTAGACCAGGACGAGCCGTTCGGCTTGACCCACGAGCGCCGTCCCGTCAATCATGGGCCCATGGCCACGAGCGCTCGAACAAGTGCACGCTTCGTCGTTCGAGCATGCCTCAGCCTGGTGCTCCTCGTGGGATTCTACACGATCGCCTTCGTGATTGCGGCATGGGCCATCCTCGGCATCGGCATCATCCTCTACATGGGGCGAAGCTCGGTCTTGCCGTGCTTCGTGCTCTTGGGGGTCGCAGGAGTCAGCCTCGCGACTGCCTTCGAGACATTGGCCGCCTCGAACGCTCAGGTTCGGGACATCGACGGAATCTGGCTCGACCGCGACCAGGACCCGGCAATCTTCGACCTGGTGAACGACCTCGCCTCGCGGATGGAAACGCGTCCTCCGGAACGAATCGTGCTGGTGGCCGGGGGGACCGCGTTCGTGACCGAGCGAGGCGGCTGGCTCGGCTGGGGGAGCGAGCGCATCCTGGGCATAGGCTATTTGCGGATGCGAAGGTCCGACGTCTCGGAGCTGCGGGCCGTGCTCGCACACGAGCTCGGACACTTCACCGCCGGAGATACCTTCTTGGGCCCACTCGTCGCGCGGGCGCACCGCACGTTCGTGCTCGCCTGGGCGCGATTGTCCGAAGAGAGACCGAATACGGGCGGGGCCTTCGGAGCCGTGGGAAAGCTCCTTTTGCGCGCCGTATTGACCTCTTATTGCAAGGTCGCGCTCAGGGTCTCCATGGCGGCCGATCGCCTGCACGAGCTCGAAGCGGATCGTCAGGCCGTGCGCTTCGGCGGTCGGTCCGCACACGAGCGCGCGCTCGCGCGAGCGATCCACGACCAGGTCACCTTCGCGCATTTCGTGGAGATGGAAGTCGAACCCCTGATGACCGAGGGCAAGTGGCCACGCGATTTCTGGGGCGGGTACGACGCATTCGAGTCCTCCGTGAACGAAGATGTGGCCGAATGGGTAAGAGCCGAGAAGCTCGACCCGTACGACAGCCACCCGACGCTCGCAGAACGGCTTGCCTTCTCCGCGACCCTGGATCTTCCGGAGGTCGAGGAAGACTCGCGCTCGGCCTCGTCCCTCTTGACCTCTCCGGTCGCGACGTGGACCGCCCTCGACGAAAAGCTCGGGGCAAAGCTTCCGCGCACGGACTGGAGCGAAGCGCTCGCCCTCCGCGAGAAAGACGTACGCCGCACCGCCAAGGACATGTTCGGTCGGTACTTGGGATTGCTCCGCGGCCCCTCCTGGCTTCACATGGCCAGGGGCGGCGTGCGCTGCCTTCGCGCGGAGGGGGCCTATCGAATGACCGTTCGGGTCGACCCCGTGATGAGCCGACTCCGGGGCGAGGCTTGGGAAGCCGTAGCTCCGCGGGTCTTCGCGCGCACGTTCGGGTCGATCTTGGCCATGGCGCTCACCGAGGGCCTCGGCGGCACGTTCGTGCACGTCTTCGGCAAACCGCTTCATGTCGATCTTCACGGAGAACGGCTTTGTCCTTCGGCCCTGGCGGCGGACGCCGCCCGCTCGAAAGAGGGGTTGGAACGGCTCGCGACCTTGCTGGGGGCAGACGAATCGGCCGATGTCGTCGGCTCGAGTCGGGAGGCGAGCGCAGCAGAGGCCTGAGCTCGGTTGTGACGCTCGATCCGGGTCGTGTCCCGTAGGCCAGGCTCAGCCGTCCGGCTTGACCCTCGCCTCCCCTACCTTCAATCTGGCGTCATGGCCGCGAGCCTCCGAACGCGTGTACTCTTCATCTTTCGAGCGCTGCTCGCGTTGGGCGTGCTCGCGGGGTACTACACGCTCTCGCTCTTGATTGCAGCGGTCGCCATCACGGGGATCGTCCTCTTGCTGTGGACCCACAGGGTCTACCCGGTCTTCGTCGTGCTCGTGCTCGCGATGGTGGCGATCCTCAGTCTCTACACGGCCGGCAAGACCTTCCTCTCGACCCGGCGCCGCGACGGCGAGAACTTCGGCGGCATTTGGCTCGAGCGGGAGCGCGAGCCCGATCTCTTCGGAATCGTGGACGAGCTTGCGCGAACCATGGGAACCCGCGCCCCCGGACGCATCGTGCTCATTCCCGCTTCGATCGCCTACGTGACCGAGCGCGGCGGGTTCTTGGGCTTCGGACGCGAGCGCATTCTCGGACTCGGCTATCTGACGCTTCGACTCTCGAGCGTCTCGGAGCTGCGCGCCACCCTGGCGCACGAGCTCGGGCACTTCGCTGCAGGCGATACATTTCTCGGACCGCTCGTGCATCGTTCGCATCAGGTCTTGGCGCAATCCATCCTCGCCCTGGAGGGCTCGAAGGCCGCGGAGAGTGGCGTCGCCTCCCTCGATGCGGGTCAGGCGATCGTGAACGCCATCCTGAGCGGGTACGGCAAGCTCGCCATGCGCGCCACCCGGGCGGCGGGTCGCTTGCACGAGCTCGAGGCGGACCGCCAGGCCGTGAAATACGCCGGGAGGGGGCCTCACGTGCGCTCCCTGGCGAGACTGCCTCTGGCGCTCGTGACGTTCCAGCAGTTTCTCGCGCGCGAGATCGACCCACTCGTCGCGACGGGACATTGGCCGAGCGACTTCTGGGGCGGCTACGACGCCTTCGCTCAATCCGTTCACGACGAGCTTCGCCAGGTCGTCGACGAAGACCAGCCGAGCCCCTACGACACGCACCCTTCTCTGCCGCATCGTCTCGCCTTCGCGGAGAGTGTCCCGGATCCCGGTCTCGAAGAAGACACGAGGCCCGCACTCGCGCTGGTTCGGCATCCGCACGAGCTCTGGAGCGAGCTCGAGGCCCTCGTCGACGAGGGGCGTCCTCGTGCCGCCTGGACGGCGGTCGCGAATCTCCGCGCGAAGAGCGTTCACGAGCTCGCGAGCGAGGCCTTCACTTGCTACCAGGGCATGCTGCGCGGTCCGAGCTGGCTCGCCATGGCCAAAGACGGCGTGCGCTGCCTGCGAGCCGAGGGTGCGTATCGCATGACCGTGGCGGTGGAGCCTGGCCTGGGCCAGGTGACCAAGCCCGTGTGGGAAGCGGTCGCGCCGGTGGTGTTCGGGCGCGCATTCGGGGCCATCGTGGGCATGGCTCTCGCGGAAGACTTGGGCGGCACGTTCGTGCACGTCTTCGGCAAGCCGCTCCAGGTCGACCTCGCGGGGCTTCGGCATTGTCCGGCGACACTCGCCTCGGAGGCCGCACAATCCTTCGAGGGTCTCGAAAAGCTCCGCGCGCTGCTCGAGACGCCCCCCATCCCGAGGACGGCGCTCGGCACCTCCACTGCGGGGCCCGAGGTCTCGAAGAACTGAAGGAGCCTCGTCCCCACCGCTGCGTGGCTGATTTTCAAGGAGAGCGAACGCGACTCGACGGCCTACGCGCCGGAGGATCGTGACCATGGCGCAAAAGGATACGCGCCGATGGAAGGTCCTGCCCTCGACAACGTACGCCATTGCAATACCCCAATGACCTTCGAGATCTTCGTCTACGTACTGCTGCTCGGTCTCGTCGGCCTGCTCGGGCTGCCGCACCTTTTGGTCGTGTGGATCAAGGGCTTCCTGGCGCTGCGTAGGAACGTCCCTTATCGCTACGGGCTCTACGACGGAGGGCTCTTGTGGGCCGGGAGGTCCACGTCCGCGAAGAAAGCGATGGGCTGGTCGCTCGCGGGGTGGTCCTGCCTGATGGGCTTTGCCAGCTTCATTTGTTACTCGAGATATGCCGGTTGGATGAACGGGAGCTGTCAGGACATTCTCCCCGAGAAGACGCTCCAGGCAGCGGCGACCAAGGGCGTATCGCTCGCATACGACGAGACCCCCTTCCGGTGTACCGTCGAAGGACGCGGTTACGTCCAATCGGTCTCGTTCAAGGCCGCGGCCTCGGTTCACACCCTCGACGAGCACGCGCGGGCCGTCGTCGACCTGTACGGCGACGCTGAAGGCGAGACCAAGCGCCCCCGCTCCAGCGGGCTCGCGCGGCCCGAGAGTGATCGTGACGAGAGCGGTCGCGCGGAGCGCGAGGCTTGGGACCCAAAACCAGGAGGTGGGGCCCCATCGGGCTTCGCGCGAACCTGCCGCGGCGGAGGACGGAGTCCTCCGATGACAAGTCAGGGCTAAATCAGCGGGCTTGATCGAAGATCATGTCCGCTGATTTAGCGAGCTGACGCATGCTCGCGAGCCACCTCCTTTCCCGCTTGGAAGGAGGCGAGCCCGAGCTCCGAACGAACAAAGCCACGGCGACCGCGAAGGTTGCCGTGGCTCTCGTTTGCCGTAAAAAAGGCTAGATCGTGACTTCTTTGAGCTGGATGCGGGCGCGGTCGGCGATGCCGAGACCGAGCTCACCGGCCGCCTTGATGTAGACCGGATCGCGCTTCTCTTCGGCGAGGGTCTTCAGGCCGAGCTCGGCGCGGAGCTTCGCCACCACTTCGTGGCCGATGACGTCGAGCGCGACCGGGTCGGTGGACGCGTAGACCGCCTCGTGCGGCTTCACGTACTGCGGAGCCTTCCAGAGCGGTCCGCCGTGCGCCATGACCTTGTAGCCGTCGAGGATGCTGAGGCGCACGCGCGACTTGATCACGTCTTGTGCGTACATGAGCGCGATCTGCGGGCTCGCGTTGTGCACGTGGAAGTCGTGCGGGTTGATGCTGCACCCGTGGGTCATGTTCTTCAGCGCCCCGGTGAAGCCGCAGATGCTGTGGTCCTTCACGAGGGCGAAGTTGATGGCGCAAGTGGCGTCCGTGAGGGGCTTCACGAACTTGGTGCGCGTGCCCGTGCCCGGAATCAGGCGCTCGGGCATGGAGACCATGGCGGGATTCTCTTTGTCGCCGTCGGGTCCCTTGATCTTGCCGTTCTGGTGGATGGCCACCTGCACGCCCGCGGGGAGATTTCCCGGGGTGATGCGCGTTCCGGCGAGGAAGCCGCCGTATTGCTCGAGCACGGTGATGCTGGTCGCGGGCACCCCCGAGGCGATCATGGCCTCGATGAAGGGGAGCACGAGCTCTTTGTTGGTGCCCATGTTCTCGCGCGCGATGCCGTTCACCTTCACGAGGACCTTGTCCTGCGGGTGCACGAACTCCTTCACGGCCGAGACCAGGTCCGGCTTGCCGGTGAGCTCGGTCATGAGGCGCGTGAGCATGGCCTTCGCGTCGTCGGCCTTGGGGTAGAGCTGGTTTGCCTGGAGCGAGTCCTTCTTCAGGACCTTGACCACCTTGCCGGGCGCCTGGAACGGACGGAAGCCCGCCGGCGGAACCGCCGCGAGGCTCGGCGCTTCGTTCGAGCCCGAGGCCGCCGACGCGACGCCTTCGAGGAGCGCGGGCCCGAGCACCGCAGCTGCACCGGCCGCCGCCAAGAAATCACGGCGCGACGTTCCCCCCTCTCCGGACAGGGACTCTTCGATACGTGCAATCTGCAGATGATCGTCGGCTTGGCTCATGGAATCTCCGGGGTGTTACGCCGATTTCTACCCCCTTTTGCGAAACGGGCAAGAACGGCGTGCGGTGCAAGCGCGTGGACGCCTCACCCACGAGACGAGCGGGAAGCGTCCCGGGACACCCCCAAAAGCGGCCGGGACGGTCCCTCGCGCGCTGCGAAGCCCCACTTTTCCGCGAAAAACGAGGATTTTGGCGTTGGCATCACGCTCGCAAAAGGCCCTCCCGTGCCCCGACGACGTGCGGGGAGAAACCAACGAAAGGGTGTGTGTCATGGATCAATCGCGCAAGATGAAGGCCGTTTTCACCGTCGTGGACCGCGGACAGAAGTCCTACTGGGTCCGCATCGGCGTGGGCTTCGAGAACAACGACGGCTCGCTCAACCTGAAGCTCGACGCCATGCCGACCAACGGCACGCTGCAGGTCCGGGACTGGGAGCCGAGAGAAGAAGGACGAGGGAGCGGCGCGGGCGGACGAGACCGCGACCGCGATCGTGACCGCGGTCCCATCGAGAGCGATGCGAGGTTCGCATGAGCGGCGAGCGACCTGTCGCTTCCGTGCGTGCCCTTCCGCGCGAGCGCCCTCCCCGAACGCCGTTCACGAGCCCTGCGGAGGCCGAGCGCGATCGACGCTCACGGTTCGTGCGTGCGCTCCAATGGATCTACGCGTGGACGAAGGGCTCTCCGTGGACCAAGCCGATCGGCAAGGGACTTCTCGCGGCCCTCGCGCTCGGCCTCTTGGCGGCGCTCGGAGGCTCGGCCCTCGCCGGAGCGAAAGACGCGAACACGAGCGCGGGGACCGGCCCTCCCGCGTCCGCCGCGCCGGCGACCACCGTGCTCGCCGAGACCGTGATCGAGGCGCCACACGCCGGCTCCTCCGGGAATGAGCCAGCCAACGTCGTCCCCAACGACGGAGGAGGAGGCGTGCCGATCGATCCGGCGCATCCGCCCTCGCCCGCGGGCGCTGCCGGCAAAGCGACCCCGGAGAACCCGGTCTCGCTGAACAGCGCGACCCTCGAAGACCTCCGGCGCTTGCCCGGCATCGGTCCCAAGAAGGCCGAAGCCATCCTCGCACTTCGCACGAAGCTCGGGAAATTCAAGCGTCCCGAGGACCTCATGCGGGTGAAGGGCATCGGACGTGGAACGTTCAAGAAGCTGCGGCCGCTCGTGCGCGTGGACGACTGAATCGTCCCCGTTGCCCCTGAAGGGCCGGACGCTCGGGCCGTAAAGGACCGGGCTCGGCCTGCGACAGCAGCCGACGATGGAGGGCCCTCGAACCGGACCGGAGCCGGTTCGGGGGCAGCTCGACTTCGTTCGAATATACGTGCACACCGCACGCATTACGCACGGAGCACGTCGCGCGCTTCATGCGGATGCGAAGCGGGTCGGCGAGAACAGCCCGAGGTCGAAGGGCGGCGATTCGTCCACCGAGAGGCTCGCGGCGATCTCGCCGAGCACCGAGGCCATCTTGAAGCCGTGCCCGGAGAAGCCACCCAAGAGCACCACGTTCGCGTGCGCAGGGTGACGGCCGACCACGAAGTGGCCGTCGGGCGTGTTCGTGTACATGCACACGCGCGAACGAAGCAGTGGCCCGTCTCCCGCAGGCAGGTAGCGCGCGACGAAGGCGCGCACGTCGTCGACGTCGGAGGCGTGGACCTCGCGATCGAGCGTCTCGGGCGTGCTCGGGATGCCCCCATGATGCCGACAGACCTTGAGGGCGCGCGGAGCGCCTCCCTCGCCGTGAAGCGGGATGCCGTAAAACGCGCGGTCCTCGTCGAAGCGGAGGAACGCGGGGAAGGCGCCGGGCAGGACCTCGTGCGCACGCCCGCTCGCGGGCTCGAAGAAGAGCTGCACCTGCCGCGTGACCTCGAGCGGGATGTCCGCGCGTAGCTCACGCGTGACCTCGGACGAGGCGAGCCACGGTCCTGCGCTCACCACCAGACGTCGCGCCACGACGACGCGCCCGTTCGACAGCGCGGCGGTCACGCGTCCTTTCGCGAGCTCGAGCGCGCTCACCCGAACGCCCGTCACGAGCTCCGCACCGTCTTCCCGGGCGATCGTCGCGTACGCGCGCGTGCACGCCTCGACCCGAAGAAACCCGGCGTCCTCTTCGTAGATGCCTTCGTCGTCGGGCCCTGGAGCGAACGCGGGAAACCGCTCGCGGAGACGCGACGCCGAGAGCACCTCGTGTGGAAGCCCGTGCTGGTCGACGCTCGCGCGAACCCCGTCGAGCGAAGCGTGGCCCCTCGGGCCGAAGCTCAAGCATCCCGTTCGCACGTAGAGCTCGTCGCCCACACGTTTCTCGAGCTCGGCCCAGCTCGCATACGCACGGTGCAAGAGCGGCACGTACCGAGGGTCCTCGTAGTAGGCCTTGCGAATGACGCGCGTTTCGCCCGTGGAGCTGCCGCGGTCGTTGGGCACGTCGCCTTGTTCGACCCCGACGACCCGCAGACCGCGCGCCGCGAGGTGGGCCAGCGCCGAAGCGCCCATTCCGCCCACGCCGAGCACCAGCACGTCGACCTCTGCGCTCATCCGGCTCTCCTTTTCGCCATGGTCGTTTTTCTCGTAATGTCGGGCACTTGCCGCTGCCGCGAGAGACTTACACCTTCATAGGGAAGCGCGTGCGCGCGGTCCCACGCTACCCTTCCATCGTGCCGAACCTCGTTCGAATCGTCGCGGCCGCCTACGCTCTCGGCAGCGCGATCACGTTCTCGGCCTTCGGGATCGACAAGGGTCGAGCCTTGCGCCGCACGAGGCGCATCTCCGAGCGAACGTTGCACACCCTCGAGCTGTGCTTCGGCTGGCCCGGGGCCATCGCCGGTATGTTGGTGTTTCGCCACAAGACCGCGAAGCGCGCCTATCTGTTCGTCACGGCGCTCGTGATCGTGGTGCACCTCGCGGCCGCCACCATGGCCATCGTGCTCCAGCCGCGCATCTGAGTGGGCCGACGTCGCATCAATAGTCGACTTAAGCTCATGCTATCTTCGATACGTGCTTCGTCTCGTCCCCTTTCCCTCGTTCGGCACCACGCAGCGGCGTGAGCGGGTCGGCTTGGTGGCCGACCTCTGCCCGTACTGCTGCGACGCTCGTCTCTTCACGGTGTGGGACATCTTCCTGGCGAAGCACGTCTACGAGAGCACGATAGGAAGAGGTACGTTCGCGACTCGCGCCCGGCAATGCCACGGCTGCCGACGCATGCTCGGCTTCGCGCCCGAGCGCTACCGAGGTCCGTGGCCGGAGTCGAAAGGTACGCCGAGCTCCTTCGACGAGGTGCTGAGCGAGACCAATCCCATCCTCCGGCGGCGCATGGTCGAGATCCGGCGGCTCGAGGCGCTCGCGAGGACGCTCGCCGAGGAATCCCGCGCGACCCGGGGAGACTTTCGCATGCTCGAGTGCGTGCAGTGGCTGGGGTGGCTGGCCGGCGTATCCGACAACGACGCGGCGATCGCGCAAGTCGCCGAATGGCCGACGCTCTCCGAGCCCGACCGTGACGCCGCTCTCGCCAACCTGCGTTCGGCCGGCGCCGAGCTTCGTCGCATGCTGACGAGCGAGCGGAGGGAGTGACCGGCTACCCGCCGCGCCTCGAACACGATAGGTAGGGAACATGCATCCCAACGCCGCGCTCATCACCCGCTTCTACGAGGCCTTCCAGAAGCGCGACGCCGCGACCATGGCCGCCTGCTACCACGAAGACGTGGTCTTCTCGGACCCTGCGTTCCCGAACCTGCGCGGGAAGCGCGCGGGCGCGATGTGGGCGATGCTGTGCGGGCGCGCCAAAGACCTCACCATCGAATTTTCCGAGGTCTCCGCGGACGACACCACCGGCCGAGCCCACTGGGATGCGCGCTACACCTTCTCCACGGGCAACCGCGTGCTCAACCGCATCGACGCGAGCTTCGAGTTCCGCGACGGGCTCATCGTGAAGCACACCGACCACTTCGACTTCAAGGTGTGGTCCGGTCAGGCGCTCGGACTCTTCGGCAAGCTGTTCGGCTGGACCTCGTTCCTGCAAAAAAAGGTGCAGACCGAGGCCGAAAAGGGACTCGCCGCGTTCGAGGCCAAGACGCGCTGACGCGTGCCTTCACGCCCAGGTCCCGAGTGCCCACGTGACTGCCTTCGACTTCGTCACGACCGAATACGTGTGGGCGTGGGCCTGCGCCTTCGTGATCACGGAAGCGTGCGAGATGCCGCTCTACAAGCTCACCGCGCGCGTGCCGTGGTGGGCGTGCTTCGCGCCGTCGGCGATCACGCACCCCTTCGTGTGGTTCGCCTTTCCGCTCCTACGCGAGGTCGGCGCGAGCTACCTCGAGATGGCGGCGGCAGCCGAGGCGTTCGCCGTGCTCGTCGAAGCTTTGTTCCTGCATCTTCGGCTCGGCGTCACGTGGAAGCGGGCCTTCGTGAGCTCGCTCGTCGCGAACGCCCTTAGCGTGTGCGTGGGGCTCGTGCTTCGGAGATTGCACTTGCTCTGACGCGTGGTCGCGTGGTCGCGTGGTCCGCATCAGGCGCGAGCGCCGAGCTCCACGCTCCGCTTCGTGAAGCTGCCGTAGGTGAACCCCTCGATGGGGAACGTGGCGGCCTCGTTTTGCGCGGCGCCGAGAGCCACGAAGAGCGGCACGAAATGCTCGTGCGTGGGGAGTGCCTCGGCCACACCGGGGGCGCGCGTACGGTAGTCGAGCAGCGCGTCCACGTCTCGCCGGACCAAGGCTTCCTTGCAGAATGCATCGAGCTCGGACGCCCAGGAGGGCACGGCCGCGCCGGGGCTCGGGTCGAGCGTACGCAGGTTGTGGGTCAAGAATCCCGAGCCCACGATCACCACCCCTTCGTCGCGCAGGGGCGCGAGCCGCTCTCCGAGCGCGAAGAGCGATTCCGGAGCGAGCGAGGGCATCGAGATCTGAAGCACGGGTACGTCGGCCTCGGGGTACATGGCCATGAGCGGGACCCACACGCCGTGGTCGAGCCCGCGCTCGGTGTCCTCGGTCTTCTGCCCGTGCGCGGCGAGCAGCTCACGCACGCGCGAGGCGACCGGCTCGGCGGTGGGCGCGGGATATTGCACCTCGTAGTAGCGCTCGGGAAAACCGGAAAAGTCGTAGACGAGAGGCACCGGTTGCGTCGCCCCGAGGCGAACCGGCGAGCGTGTCCAGTGGGCCGAGACGAACAGCAGGGCCTTGGGCTTTCCCAGGGACTTGCCCCATGCGCGAAGCTCGCGCTTCCAGGTGGCGTCGTCGAGCAGCATGGGGGAGCCGTGCGCGAGAAAGAGAGTCGGCATGCGCCCCGCGACTTTCGGCGCGAGCGGACGAGAGGCGGCGTGTCCCTTCGGCGCGCCGGGCTTGGAGGCCGGGAGCGCGCTCTCGGTCTCGCTGGGGGCCTGTCGCGAGCAGGCGGCCAGCAGCGCCGCTCCGGCACCGAGTCCGAAGAGCTCGCGACGCGTCATCCCCGAAGGCCGAACGAGAAGCGACGAGGACGCGTGGTCGGCCTCGACGGACGAGGACGAGGACTCGGAATCGCTGGGCTCGTCGCTTCGCTCGGGCATGCTCTTCGTGTAGCGCGCGCCGACGTCGCCCATGAAGGCCCGCGCCGAGAACGACGAAAGACACGTTTCGGAACAATCCGCGGCACATGCCCGAGAAAGACCGGACACCGGGGTGCGTGATCGCGGCACACGCCTCACGAGGGGCTCTGGTAGGATCCGCGCCGTGAGCCGAATCACCGTGGTCGGGGCCGGAGCTTGGGGAACTGCCATCGCGTCGCACGCCGCCCGGCGCAAACACGCCGTCACCTTGTGGGCCCACGAGCCCGAGGTCGCCCGCGACGTGAACGAGAGCCACGAAAACAAGCTGTATCTTCCAGGTATCACGCTGCCTCGCACGGTGCGCGCGACCTCGGACTACGCCGAAGCGCTCGCCCAAGCCGACCTGGTGGTGCTCGTGCCTCCCTCGTCGTTCCTGCGCACCATCTCGAAGAACGCCGCTCCGTACCTGCCCGCGACGGCCAAGGTGGTGGTGGCCACGAAGGGAATCGAAGAGCACACCCTCGAGCTCATGAGCACGGTGCTGGCCGAGACCCTCCCGGGCGTCGGCTGGGACAGGCTCGGCTTCTTGTCCGGGCCGAATTTCGCGAAAGAAGTGGCCAACGGGCTGCCGACCGATTCGGTCGTCGCCTCGCGCGATGCCGCCTGCGCCGAGGCCATCCAAGAGATGCTGCACTCGCCGACGTTCCGCACCTACACGAGCCTCGATCCCATCGGCGTGCAGGTCGGTGGCGCGATCAAAAACGTGATCGCCGTGGCCACCGGGACGTGCGACGGGCTCGGCCTCGGGTTGAACGCGCGCGCGGCGCTGATGACCCGAGGTCTCTCGGAGATGGCGCGACTCGGCGTGGCGCTCGGCGCCGATCCGCTCACGTTCATGGGCATGGCGGGCATGGGAGACCTCGTGCTCACGTGCACCGGGGATTTGTCCCGTAACCGTACACTCGGCCTCAAGGTCGCGCAGGGCGTGAGCCCCGCCGCCTACGTGAAATCGCAGCGAAGCGTGGCCGAGGGCTACCTCACGTCGGCCGCCGCCCACGCGCTCGGCAAGAAGCTCGGCGTCGAGATGCCCATCACCGACCAGGTCTACCGCGTGCTCCACGAAGAGCAGCCGCTCGGGGAAGCCCTGAAGACCTTGCTCGAGCGCACGTCCAAGTCCGAGCTCTACGGCATCGCGCTCCGCTGAGCGCGTCGACGGCCCGGCCTACGGTGCGCCCCGGTCGAAGCGAACCGACGGATAGATCGGCTCGTCTTTCGAGCGGCCCGCACGCTCGATGCGAGCGAGTGCCGCGCGAGTCTCCCCGAGCGCGAACGAAGCAGCAAGCAGGGTCGCGAACACGACGCCCACGGCGATGCCCGGAACGTTCTGCATGTCCGTGTGCTCGGCGACCGCAGGCCACACCGAGAAGCGCGCGAGCGCGACCGAAGCCACCAGCATGGCGAGCCCCGAGACGTAGAGCGACGCGTAACCGAACGCCGCCCGGCCCGTCTTTTTCGAGACCAAGTGGGCGAACGCGAGCACCAGCGCCACCTTGGGGACGGCCTCCAGACAGAGCAGCAGGACCACCGACGCGCCGCACAGCGCGACGAGCGGCGCGAAGAGCATCGCGGCGATCGGCTGGTCGGGCGAGAGCAGCGCATGCCACGAGACGCCTCCCGCGACCACGAGCCCACCGCCGAGCGAGACCGACAAGAGTCCCGCGCCACACGAGCGTAGCGTGACCGACGACACGTCCTGCGGCTTCTCTTCGCGGCTCACACTCCGAGGGTAGACCCGCACTCGCTCGTGCACCAAGGCTTGCGCGAGGCTCCGGGTGCGACATTGCCCTACCCGCGCGCGTGACCGAAGTCCTCGCCGATGTCCAAAAAGGTGACTTTCGACGCGGTTCGTTCGATGAAGGGGCACATGTGGGGCAACCGGACGCAAGAGCGCGCATCGGGCACCGGGCAACCGCTGCTCGCGTTCACGTCGCTGCTCGCGCTCCTCGCGCTCGGCGCCTGCCGCGCTGGCTCGGCACGCGAGAACGCCGAGGCCTCCCCTCCGGTCACGGTCGCCTCGGGCCTCGAGGACGCGCGTGCGGGCGTGACGAGCGAGGTCCCTCATCGCCACGAGACCGCCGAGGCCATGGGCGAGCACTTCGACGTGGACCTCTTCACGTTCGACCTCGCGAGCCACCGACTCGAGCTGGTCGACCTTCATGCGACGCGCGATCTGGCCGGGGCTTTCGCGTCCAAGAGCGACGCCGTCTTCGCGACCAACGCCGGGTTCTTCGACGAGCACGATCAGCCGCTCGGCCTCTCGATCTCGCGGGGTGTGCGTGCGTCCATCTACTCACCCACGCTCTCGGGCGGAGTGCTCGAGGTCGGGCACGGGCGGGCCGAGCTCTTCGAGACCGAATCGTACGACAAGAGCCGCAGCCCGGAGTTCGCCGTGCAGTGCAGGCCACGCCTCGTGGTGCACGGTCGCGCCAACGTGAGGCGCGACGACGGCAAGCGCGCCGAGCGCACCGCCGCATGCCTCACCAAGAACGGTCGCGAGCTCACCTTCGTGATCGCCAAAGACGCCCAGCGGGGCCCTTCGCTCTTCGCGCTCGGACACTGGCTCGAACAACGAGGCTGCGACGACGCGCTCTCGCTCGACGGAGGTCCCTCCACCGGAGCCGTCTACGCGAGCCCGAGCGGGACCCGTGAAATTGCCCTCCGGGGCCCCATACGCCAAGCCATCGTCGTCTCCCGAGGTCGTACCCCTTGAGCCTTTTCGCCCAGCCGATCGCCCGTCCGAAAAAACGTCTCCTTCGTTCGGCCGGCGCGCTCGTGCTGCTCGCCGCGTGTGCCTCGCCGTCGAACGGGACACGCGAGACCGTGCCTCTTCCGCTCGCCCCCAAGCCGAACGAGGTCGCGCAATCCGAGCGCCTCGGCGTTCTCGGCACGCCGAGGCTCGCGCCTCACGCGTACGGAAAGAAGGGCGACCTTCGCCTGCGCGCGGCCGATGCACTCTACACGTTTTCGACGGCGGCCGACGAGCGCGGAAAAAAGCCGCTCCGTGGCGCGCTGCTCGACGTGGACCTCGACGACGAAGACCACGAAGACCCCGTGCTTTGGTTCCGTCCCGCCTTCCGCGACGCCGAGGGCAAGACGCACGCGCTCGTAGCCGAGCCCACGCCGTTCCGATGCGTCGATACCCGCGGCGTGCACGAGGGCGTGCGGTTGGCAGGCACGGTGGACGGGGTCGGCCTCACGGCCACCTATTGTCCCGATCCGGCGACCGACGGAGGTGTGGTGTCGGAGCTCGAGGCGACCGGTCTCCAGCAGGGGCAGCACCTCGCCGACGAGCTCGGCCCGGGTCCGACGCCCGTGCTGCTCGCGTCCGAGAAGGCTCTCGGCGCGGAGACCTGGGAGGGCACACAGCCCTTCACGGCGCTCGCCCTCGAGGGACCGAAGAGCACCCTCGTGATCGACGTGCAGGGCATCCGCGCGCGCGCGTCCCGCAGCTTGGTCCACATCGCGAAAGAGACGTTCCCCTCGCCGGTGACCCTCGACTACGACGGAAGCCACGTCGTCCGACACCTTCGCCTCGCGCGCTCGGCCGCGCTGGTGGCGCTCGGCAAACGGGCCTCGGCCACGCACGGGCGCGTCCGCTCGCTCAAGCTCGGGCTCGGCGGACAGGCCGGCTCGGCGACCTTCTTGGACGCCGAAGGCTCGGTGGTCGGTCGTCTCCTACTGCCTCCCGAAGGACTCGCGCTCGAGCTGCCGGAGAACGTCGCCAGCGAGGTCGTCCTGCGCGACAAGAAGGGCGTCGCGTGCGGCCGAGGGCCCTTGAACGACCCGACGCTCTCCGCCGCCAAGTGCCCGAAAAATGCGCGATTGGGGCTCACCGTGCACGTGGAGGATCACGTGGCCGCGCCCTTCCACGCGCTCGTGTGGGGCGAGGCCGGCACGCCCGATCCGGAGCTCGAGGACCTCGTCCCTCAAGGCGAGAGCACTCGTTCGGTGGTCGCGCGCAACGGCGTGTGGTCGCTCGACGGCCATGCCGAGATCGAGCTTCGTCCCGGCCGCTACCACGTGCTCGTCACGCGCGGCCTCGGCTACACCCTCGAAGAACGGCACCTCGACCTCGGTCCGGGGGCTTCCGAAGACATCGCGGCCGAGCTTCGCCGCGTGATCCCGGAGGGCGTGCTGGGCGCGGACTTCCACCTGCACTCGGTCCCCAGCCCCGACTCCACCGTGACGCTGGCGGCTCGCATCGCCACCTTGACCGCCGAGGGTATCGACTACGCGGTCGGGACCGATCACAACCGGGTCACCGACCTCGGCGCGGCGACCAAGCTCGTGCGCCCGTCCAAGCCGGGGTTCTTGCCGACCTTCACCATCGGAGACGAGCTCACGTCGGGAGGCGCTCGGCTTTGGGGGCATTTCAATGCCTACCCTCTCCTACCCATGCCTGCCGGGACGGCGCCCGAGGCTTGGACCGTACCGTACTTCGACGTCTTGCCCAAAGACCTCTTCGCGGGCGCACGGAGCGCCGGTGCTCGGGTCGTGCAGGTCAATCACCCGCGTATGCCTCCCAAGATCGGCTACTTCGATCAGACCACGTTCGATGCGCGCTCCGGAGAGAGCGGCCCCGAGCTCGCCGAAGACTTCGACGCCGTCGAAGCGCACAACGGCATCTGGCTCGAGTCCCCGAACAAGGTCCGCGAGGGGCTCGTGGACATCGTCGGGCTGGCCCGACGCGGCAAGAAGGTGTGCGCGACCGGCAACAGCGACTCGCACAAGATGCTCTTCGAGGAGCCGGGGTACCCGCGCACCTACGTGCTCGCCTCCCCTCCCGATGCCAAGGCGAACGGGAACGACGTGGAGTCACGGGTGGTCTCGGCGGTGCTCGCACGGCACACTGTGGTGAGCTCGGGAGCGTTCGTGGAGGCCACGCTCGAGGACACGCCCCCCGGCTCTCAGGTGAGCCTGAAGCCCGCAAAAAAAGCCTCGGCGAAGCTCCACGTGCGGGTCATCGCGCCCAAGTGGGTGCCGGTCGAAAACGTGGAAGTGTGGCTCGACGACGAGGTGGTGAAGACCTTCGCGGTGACCGGACCGGCCAAGGACGGCGTACGGTTCGAGCGCACGCTCTCGCTGCCCATCGATAGGGACCGAACGGTATCGGTGTGGGTGGACGCCAAGACGCCGCTTCCGCGCGTCTTGCACGAGACCGACGCACGCGCCATCGCCTTCACGAGCCCTTGGTACGTGGATGCCGACGGCGACGGACGAGTGACCATCGCGAAGGGCGCCAAAGCGTCGCATTGAGCGACGAATCCCGAAGGAAACGAGCAGGTCGCGACGTGGCGAAACGCCTCGTCGCACGTGTGCGCGTGGAGAGTTGCCTCGCGTGGACGAATTTCGGCGTCACCGGGAAGACACGCGCTCGTCGAGTGGCAAGCTTTTACATGCGACCCACCGGGAACGGTCCCGGAATGAAATCGTCACTTGCCGCATTGACGCTGAAGAGCATGAAAAAACGCTTGCTCGCCGCCCTGTTCGTCACGCTCGCGCTGGTCCCGCAACGGGCCGGTCGAATCGTCGCGGAGGCGCACGCCGCCGAGCTCGAGTCGGCCGAATCCGCCTTCCCCTCGAGCGAGCTGCGCAGCCGCGCCTCGGTCGGGCCCGCCGAGTACCCGGTCGTCGTAGTGGCCATCGACGGCACACGACCTCGAGAGATCTTCGAGGGCGAGGAGCCGCGACGTGTAGGCAAGCGCCGGCCGAAGTCCGCGGTCGAGCTGATGCCCAACCTGCACGCCATGGCGACGGAAGGTCGCTTGCTCGGACACGAAGAGCCCGTGACCGCCTCCGGTCCGAACTTCGTCTCGTTGCCCGGCTACACCGAAATGTTCGCGGGCGCGAAGGCCGTCCATTGCACCACGAACGACTGCGGACGCACTCGTGTTCCCACCGTGGTCGACGCAGTCACGGCCCATGGTCTGCGGGCCGCCGTGGTCACCTCGTGGGAGCGCATCTGCCTCGCTGCCACGGTGGACGAAGCCTCACTCGACGCCTCGTGCGGCAGGCACGGTGGGCACCTGGACACCGAAGGCGACGAGATTCTCGACGCCATGCTGGCCCGCGCCGCCTCGGAAGGCCCCGGCCCCGGACACGACGACTACCGCACCGACGCCCGCACCGCCGAGATCGCGCTGCGCGTGGTCGACACCAAGCACCCCGACTTTCTCTTCGTGGGCCTCGGCGATACCGACGAGCACGCGCACATGGGCAACTACGACGGCTACGTCGCGGCCCTCTCGCACGCCGACGACTTCCTCGGACGGCTGCGCACCACCCTCGACGCACAGGGTGAGCGCGGTCGCAACACCACCATCTTCGTGGTGACCGACCACGGACGCTCGGAAGACTTCCGCAACCACGGTGGCGCCTACCCGGAGTCGCGCCACGGCTTCATGATGGTCTCCGGCCCGCGTGTTCCTCAGAAGAGTGGTCCGGGCGTCGCCGTCACACTCTCCGACGTGGGCCGAGGGGCGGCGCGAGTGCTCGGACTTCCCACCGAATACGAGCCCAGCACCTTCACCCGCTGGGTCGTGGGCCGCTGATCCGCGAACGAGTCACCTTCGCAACCGAACCGTCACCTCCGTCACGCTCGCGTGACCTGACCCCCTACCGGACGACGAAATCCATTGGATTTTGCCGTCTTTTTCATTGATGGGGCACGTTCACGAGAGGTCACGCGACCGTCGTCGACAGTTGCCCGAGACGAACCTCGGTCGTCACGTAGCGAGGGCAAAAGGAGCGCGTCCACTCGTTCTTCGAAAGGGAGCCTCGCCAATGCGTACGCGCACGATTCTCGTCTCGTCTCTCGTCTCGCTCGCCCTCGCGGGCTCGTTCCTCGCTTGCTCGGACGACGGGTCCCTTCCGACCGCGACCAGCAGCGACTCCGGCACGACCTCGCCCACCGGGACCATCCCGACCGACGGAGCCCCTCTTCCCGACGGAGCTCTACCGGCGAAGAAGATCGTGACCCTCAGCGGCGACATGAAGACGAGCACCACGCTCTCCGCCGCTACCGACTACCTGCTCCAAGGCCTCGTCACGGTGAAGGCCGGGACGACGCTCACCATCGAGAAGGGCACCGTGCTGAAGGGCGAGGCCCAGAGCAAGGCGATCCTGCTGGTCGAGGCGGGCGCCAAGATCGTCGCCGAAGGCACCGAGGACGAGCCCATCGTCTTCACGAGCCAAGCGGCGCCTGCCGATCGGCGCGCAGGCGACTGGGGCGGCGTCGTCATCCTCGGCAACGCGCCCGTCAACGTGCCGGGCGGCAAAGGCAACATCGAGGGCATCTTGAAGACGGTCTCGGGCACGCAGTACGGCGGCACCGATCCGGACGACTCGAGCGGCGTCTTCCGCTTCGTGCGCATCGAGTACGCGGGCGTGATCCTCGCGCAGGACAACGAGGTCAACGGCCTCACCCTGGGCGGCGTCGGCCGCGGCACCAAGCTCGATCACGTGCAGGTGCGCCAGGCGCTCGACGATTGTTTCGAGTTCTTCGGTGGCACCGTGGACGCGAAGTACCTCGCCTGCCAAGGCAACGAAGACGACGGCTTCGACTGGGACAACGGCTACTCCGGGCGCCTCCAGTTCCTCGTGCTCCAGCAGTCGCCCAATCATGTCGGCGAAGACAACGGATTCGAGGCCGACAACGACGCCCAGGGCTCGGCCAACGCGCCGGTCTCCAATCCGACCATCTTCAATGCGTCGCTCTTCGGCAAGAACGCCGACGTCGACAACGTGCAGTACGGCATGCTGCTCCGCCGCAACACGCGCGCGACCATCAAGAACCTGCTCGTGTCGGGCTTCGAGGCTTCGCTCGACGTGCGCGATCCGGCGACCGCCCAGAACGCCACCGCGGGCAGCCTCTCGCTCACGAACAGCCTCTTCTGGAACGCGAAGAACGCCGCCGTGACCAACCACATCGCCTACCCGGAGACCGGCGAGACCGCGCCCAACAAGGACAACGACGGCGCCTTCGACGAGCTCGCTTGGTTCAACGCCGCCGCCTCGAAGAACGTGGTCGCCGATCCCAAGACCGACGGCGCCTTCGCCCAAGAGGGACCGGTATTCGGCCCCGCGAGCTCGCTCGTGTCGAACGCGGCGACGCCTCCTTCGGACGGATTCTTCGACGCCTCCGCGACCTACGTCGGCGCGTTCAAGGACGCGACGGACACCTGGGCCACGCGCGGCAAGTGGGCGGTCTGGTCGGCCAAGTAAAGCCTCCCCTCCACGGTCGTCTCACGAGCTCGAGCGTGCTCCTTCGGGGGCGCGCTCGTGTTCGTTCGTGCGCGAAGAGATTCTCACCCTGCGACGAAATTGACGCACTTGACACATCGCGTTAAATCCTTAAGTAACGCAGCGCGCTACCGGAAAGGTAGCTCGTTTTCGGACTTTGGGAGAATAAAACGATGCGTCGATTCGGACTTTCGGGATTTGCGTTCACGCTCGCGGCGACGCTCTCGGCGTGCGCCTACGACTCGAGCTCCGTCCCCGATCCGGTCCCGGCCCGCGCGGACGATCCTGCCGGCTCGACTTCACGAGCACGCGAGTCGGTCGCGCCTCCGAACGTCGCCGCTCCGGCGGAAGAGCCTCGCGTGGAAGCGCCCCGCCCGAAGACGTTGGCGCGCATCGACGGCCTCACGGACTTCGACTTCGACGAGACGCACCTGGTCGCGCGGACCAACGGGCCTCTGGTCGCCTGCAGTCGTACGGCGTGTGCCTCTCCCACCGCTCTGGGCATCGGCGCAGCGAGCGGCGCGTTCACCGTGGCTCGTGGTCGAGTTTACTTCGCCGACGAGAGCCATACCTCGCTCCACGCGCTCGCGAGCGTTCGTCTCGACGGCTCGGACGCGCGCACGGTAGCCGAGGCGCCCGCCTTCACGGCAAGCTTCGAGATCGTCTCGCTGCACGCCGGCTCGAGTGTAGGCGCTCTCGCCTTGCGCAGGCCCGTGGCCGACCTGGGTCGCTACGACTACCAGTGGGTCGGCCCGAGCCCGGACGTCCGCAACGACGCGCGCACCGGACGAGTGACGGCCCATCTACACACCAACGTGGACGGACGGGTGGTCCACGTGCCTGCGCGGCGGCCGGACTTCGGCCCGGAGGTGCGATGGTCGTTCTCCGTGGACGGAGCCACGATCGCCGAGCCGGTCGGAGAGCCGGACGAAGTCGGCGTTTCCCCACTCGCCAGCGCGCGCTATCCGGCCGTCGTGGTGAGGCGCGGCACGCGCCTCGAAGCTTGTCCGATCGACCGCGCCACGCGCACGTGCGACACGTGGCTCGACCTCGGCGACCACCGAGGCACCTTCGCGATCGACGAGGCCGGACTCTACCTCGGCAACGAAGACGGGCTCTTTCGTTGTCCCTTGGTCGAACTGGTCGCCCGAGGAACCTGCACGTTCGAGAGCCTCACGTCGGAGCCGGTGAACGCGCCGCTCTACGTGACCCACGAAGCCTTGGTGTGGCGAGGCCGGGACGAAATCCGAAGCCTCGCCAAGTAGCCGAGGTCAGAAACGATAGCTCCCCGAGAGCCACACGTTGGTGCCGGTGAGGTAGCGGCTGGTCAGGAACACACCGGACTCGCCCTGACTCACACGCACCGGCGAGTTCAGGAGATTCTCCACCGAGAGTTTGAGCTCCACGTGCTCGCCGATGCCCTGCCCCACGCTCGCGTCCACGAGGTGCCGGGGCTGCTCGTACACGTCGGGCAGGCCGTTCTGTCCGACCTGCGAGATACGTGCACCGTACACATTGTAGAGGATGCGCGCGCGGGTTTTGCTACGCTCGTGCTCCCACGAGAGCGCGACGTTGACCACGAACGGGGATTGACCGGCGAGTGGACGCGATTGCGTGGTTTGAATGCCCGCCGAGGCGGGGTCGAGCTCCACCCGGGAGTGCACGAGGGTCAGATTCCCCTGGAGCGCGAGCTCGGAGAGCGCACGGCTCACGAACTTGAGCGACTTGCGCGCCTCGAGCTCGACGCCCGCGTTCACCGCGCCGCGCGCATTGGCGTACGAAAGCACGCCGCGGCTCGTCGGGAGGATGATGGGCTCGATGGGCGCGGTGAAGCTCTTGTAGAAGAAGGAGGCCGCGAGCACCTCCGCGTCGCCGGGGAAGAGCTCGGCGCGGGCGTCGAGATTCAGGATTCGCGCGCGGTCCAGGTCCGGATTGCCCAGCACCTCGCGCGCGCCGAAGAAGTCGCTGAAGATGAAGGGCGCGAGCTCGCGGAGCTGCGGCCTCGAGACCGTGCGCGAGACGGCGAGGCGCAGGTTCGTGCGCTCCGAGGTCTTCAGCGTCACGTTGGCCGCGGGCAAGAGGTCGACCTTCTCGAGCTTGGAGCTCACGGCGGTCTGGGCGGGATTGGCGGCGAACGGGTCGTACGAGTCGATCGACTGCACCGAGCGCTCGAGGCGCTGGCCGAGCGAGACACGAACCCGCTCGTGCAGGCTCGCGTCCGCGGAGAAATAGGCGCCGAGCACGTTGTAGCTCGCCGCGTACGTATCGGTGGGGCGCGTCCATTCCTCGAGCTCGAGGACCGGGCCCACGTTGTCGGGAGTGAACAGCTCCGAAGGTCCTTGGCGGAAGGCCTCGGCGGCAGCGTCGCGGGAGCGCAAGAAGCGGAAGCGCCTCGCTTGGAAAGAGCGACCGCGCAGAGACGCGAGACCTCCGAGCTCGATGCGAATCGGCCGCTCGCCTTCGCGCAGCGGCTGCTTGTACGCCAAGCTGATGGTCTTGGTGGTCTCGCCTTGTTTGGCGAAGAAGTGCTGTCCGCTCTGGGTGCCCTCTCGGAACGAAAAGCCGCGGTCGGCGTCGGCCACGTACACCGACTCGCGCAGGTCCGGCTCGTTCGAGGTGGCGCGACCGTAACCGAGGCTCCACCCGAGCTCGCCACGGGAGAGCGCCTCGATGCGGTGCTCTCCACGGAGCTGCCCGTACACGAGCTGACGCTCGACGAAGCGCTGGCGCTCGTCGCGGACCTCGGACTGCTGCTCGTCGTTGAACCCGGTGATGCGACGGGCCTCGGCCTCCGAGGCACGCGAGAGAAGACCGGTGAGGGAGACCGTGTGGTTGGTGGAGGGCTTCCACTCGAGGCCGCCGTAGCTCGCCAGGGTGACCGTGTCGGTCCCAGTGTCGACGCGGTAGTCGTTCAGGCGCGCGAGCTCGTTCGGCTTCGTGGGGTCGAGTCCGTAGGTGCGCAGGATCTCGTCCTTGCGGCGCTGGAATTTGCGCGTGTAGCCGAGCGAGGCCACGTACCCGATGCTCTGCCCCCAGAGCTTCGTGGTGTCGCCCACGAGCACGCTACCGGTCCCGCTCGGGAGCGAGGTGCTCTCGGTGAGGCCGATGGGCGTGGCCAGGGCCTTGCCGTAGGCGGTGAGATTGGGATCGACCGTGCCGTCTTCACGCAGGCGCGAGATGCGCTGCCCGGGAATGGACGTGGGAAGCTTGCGTGTCCCGTCGTCGATGCCGAGCCAATCGAGCGAGCCCCCCACGTACGAGGGGCGCTTGGCGAAGGTCGTCTCGCTATTGAAGCCGAGCCCCAGGGTCGCCAGAAACGTGAACTTGTTCGGGGCCTTGCGCGTACGGATATCCAATGCGCCGCCGGCGAGCTCTCCAGGCAGATTGGCGGTGTAGGTCTTTTGAATGGAGAGGTCGCTGATGACCAACGAGGGGAACATGTCGAGCGGGATGGCCGTGCGATCCGGCTCGGTGCTGGGCACCGGCAGCCCGTCGACCAGCGAGCTCGTGTAGCGATCGCCCAGGCCTCGCACGACGATGTAGCGCCCGTCGACCACACTCGCGCCGACGACGCGCTTCACGGCGTCGGCCGCGGACCGGTCGGGAGACTTCGCGATGTCCTCGGCTCCCACCGAGTCGGTCGCGCCGACGGCGTTGCGGCGGAGCGCGACTTGCCCGGCGGCGGTCGAGCGGTCCGGCTCGTACTCGATCGGGGCCAGCTCTTCGATGGCGTCCTCGTCCGGCTCGAGGGAAACCGCGAGCTTTGCCACGCGGCCTTTGGTCACGCGAACGTTTTTCACACGCGCGGGCTTGTGGAGGTCCGCCACCACACGAAGCACGTGCGTACCGGGTGGTAACGGCAAGGCGAACGCGCCTTGGTCGTCGGTCTGGACGACCAAGCCGAGGCCCACCACGCTCACCTCCGCAAAGGCGATCGGCGTGCGATCCGCACGACTCGTGACCACACCGGTCAGAGTGGGCGCTGCCGCCAGCGTGGGCACGGCTGCCGGCGGCGCCGGAGAGACCGGAGGTGCTTTGGTCGACGTGTCCTCGAGAGGATCGGAAGCGACCTGTGGTTCGTCCGCATGGGCAGTTCGCCCGAACGTGGCCACGCACCCGAGCACGAGCGCCACGCTCGCTGCACGCAACTCTCCCGACGCACGCGTGCCGAAGGGCACCGATTCGACGCTTCGCATGGCTATGTCGGCTCCTAAGCCGTTAATCGACCGCCTTGACGGTCAGGATCGAGACGTTGGCCGCGCCGTGTGCACGAGCGACGTCCATGGCGTGAACGGCCGCACCGAAGGGAGCGCCGTCCTCCGCGTCGAAGAACACGGTCTTGTCGCTCTTCGCAGCGAGAGCCCGCTCGATGCGCGGACCCAAGTCGGCTTCGGCGACCAGCTCGCGGTTGATGCGCGCGCGTCCGTCCACGCCCACCGAGAGCACGATGGGGACGTCGACCGAAGGCGCAGCTTTCTCTTCGCTCTGCTTGGGCAGCGCGAGCGAGAACTTCTTCGAGAGCAGTGGGGTCACCACCATGAAGACGATGAGCAACACGAGCACCACGTCGACCAGCGGCGTGACGTTCATGGCCGGTACCGCGCCCTTCTTCGGGCCCTCTCCGAGTGCGATGGCCATCAGCCGTGCTCCTTCTTCTCGACCAGCAGCGCGCAGCCCGGAAAGCCGAGCTTTTGCACCCGCGCGAAGAGCTCTCGAACCTTGCCGTAGGGAACCGTGGCGTCTCCCTTGAGCACGACTTTTCGGTCCGGCGACGAGGCCCGGAGCGACGCGAGCGCGCCGTCGAGAGCTTCGGCGGTGACCGCTTCTTTCTCGAGGTAGAGCGTGCCGCTCGCGGAGAGCGTCACCGTGATGGGGTCGACGGAGGCGGACTTGTTGGCGTCGTCCGGACGGGTCACGCTGGGGAGCTCGACACGTTCGCCGTGCTCGAGCTGGGGCGCGATGACCATGAAGACAATGAGGAGCACGAGCACCACGTCGACCAGGGGCGTGACGTTGATCTCGGGCAGCACCGTCGCCTTGGGCGCGGGGCGAGGGGGGAGCTTCCTCCCCTTCTTTCCGAGCTGAGCTTTCACTCGGCGGCCTCGGGCGTCATGCCCTCGTGGCGGTTCTCGAGGTCGTCGATGAGCTCGCCCGTAGCGCGAGCCAAGGTACCTTCGAGGCTCGTGATCTGGGCGTTCAATTGATTGAAGAGGAGCACCGAGGGAATGGCGACCAAGAGTCCGAGCGCAGTCTCGACCAAAGCTTCGGCGATGCCGGCCGAGACCGCACCGAGGCCGCCGGAGCCCGTGGACGCGATGCCTTGGAACGCCGAGATGATGCCGACGACCGTCCCCAGCAGCCCGACGAACGGCGCCACCGAGCCGATGCTGGCCAAGACCGAGAGTCCACGGCGAAGCTCACCGCTCACCGCCTCCTTCTGACGCTCGGACTCGCGGCGGACCAGCTCGACCGCGTCGACGTTGCCCTTCTTCTCGGAGAGCTTCTTCAACGTGGGCCCGATGAGGCGCGCGAAGGGCGATTTTTCGTGGGCGGGAGCGACACCGACCAGGTCCTCGAAGCGGCCGTGCTCGAGCATGGGGAGGGCGCTCTTCATGAAGTCGCGCGTGGCGCTCTTGCCACGGGCCAGGGCGAGCCAGCGCTCCACCGCGATGGCGATCGTGGTGGCGGCCATGCCGAGCAAGAGGGCGGCGATGAACTTGCTGAGCGGGCCCATGGTGGCCCAGATGTGAAGCGGATTGAGGTTCATGGTCGGCTCCTGGGAGAGAACGAAACGTGGGCAATCGGGCCGTGCGTGCGGCCTGGAATCAACTACGGGGTCGGAACGGCAATCGCGC
The DNA here is from genome assembly GCA_965225775.1 of Polyangiaceae bacterium. GTDB lineage: Bacteria > Myxococcota_A > Polyangia > Polyangiales > Polyangiaceae > JAAFHV01. Next base: position 3,699,197 of record OZ245328.1, read on the forward strand.
GAAGCGTGTGACCTTGATCGGACGCCCCTCGAACGTGGCGGGGCTGAAGCGCCAGGCAGAGACGGCGCGTACGATTTCGGCGTCGAGCAGCGGATGACCTTTGACGATCACGACGTCGCCGACCGTGCCGTCTTCGCGCACGGTGTATTTGACCGTCGCGACCATTTGCACGCCGGCTCGGCGTGCCTCCTCCGGAAAAGAGGGAAGCGATTGCGAGAGCGCTCGCGGTGCAATCACCTGATCGGTCGAGTAGGCAATCGGTGCGGGCGCGGCCACGGGAGCTGCCGTGACGGTGGCGCTCGGTGCGGGTTTGGCGACGTAGCCGCCAGTCCCCGTGCCTCCGACCACGCCGTCCGGACTGCCCCCGACGACGCCTTCGACGGCGGCCTTCGGGGCATTGGGATCTCCCTCTTTGGGGGCCTCTTTGGGAGCCTCCAATGGAGCGAGCTCGGCCTTGGGTCCAAGAGGAGGAGGAGCGAGCGACTTGGCTTTCGGCGCGGGTGGAGGCGGTTTGGGAGCCTCGACCGGCGGCGGCAGCTTCGCTTCGGGTTTGGGAGGGGTGAAGACGACCGGCGTCGCCTCTTCGACCACCTTCTTTTTGATCTCTTGCCCGAAGACGACGCCGAGAGTCACCACGCTCGCGAGCACGACGGCCGCCGAGGCGTAACCGACGAGCAGACGGCGGGCCGAAAAGTCTTCGAGCTTGCCTTTCTCGAGTGCTGCGAGCGACACGAGGGCCGATGTACCGGCCGTCTGCGACGACGAGGTGAAGTGTTGGCGGCAGCCACGCGCCCGAGACGCGAAGTTCCCGAAGGCGCGCGCGCTCGTCACCGTGACGACGCGACCGTCACCCGCACGTCACGTCGTGCTCGACCGCCACGAAGCCCTCGACCATTCAATGCATACTGCACGAGAATGGCGACGTAGGCGTCGGTGTGGGCGTCTTCCACGCAAGGACCGCACGGTGGCTCGAAAGCGAAGACGAAACGACTTCGTCACCCGGAAGACACATGGCTCTTGTCTCATGCGCCCGCAAGGCGGCCGGTGACGGGACTCCCTCCCGCCCCCGCACCTCCTGCCCAAGGAAACTATGCCGAACGTTCTCGTTACGGGAGCGCAGTGGGGCGACGAGGGTAAGGGAAAGATCGTCGATCATCTCGCAGCGCGGGCCGACTTCTCGGTGCGCTTCGGGGGCGGCGCCAACGCCGGCCATACGCTGGTCGTGGGCGGCAAGAAGATCGTGCTGCACCTGGTCCCGGCGGGCATCCTTCATTCGCGCTGCCGCGGGCTCGTCGGAAACGGGTGCGTGGTGGAGCCGAAGGGGCTCTTGGAAGAGATCGACGGCCTCACGGCGGCCGGGATCGACGTGAGCTCCGAGCGCCTCCGGGTGTCGGAGCTCGCCCACGTCGTCACCGACTACCACCGCATCACGGACCGCATAGCCGGCAAGGCGATCGGAACCACCGGACGGGGTATCGGCCCGGCCTACACCGACAAGGTGCGACGCACCGGCGTTCGACTCGGCGACGTGCTCGCGGGGACGCACCTGGCGCACCTCGAGGCGCAGCACGCGCTCTACACGAAGCTCTTTCCCGAAGCCGAGCTGCCCGCGCCCTCGGACGCGGCGGAGGCGCTCACGGCTGACCTCGGCCGGCTCGCCCCGTACGTGGGCGACATCGCCGAGGAGCTCCATTCGGCCATCAAGAAGAACGCGGCCGTCCTGTTCGAGGGTGCTCAGGGCGCGCTCCTCGACGTGGACCATGGCACGTATCCCTTCGTCACCTCGTCGACCACCACGGCCGGCGGAGCCTCGAGCGGAGTGGGCGTCTACGTGGAGCTCTCGCGACGAGTCGCGGTGCTCAAGGCCTACAGCACCCGCGTGGGCAACGGCCCCTTCCCCACCGAGCTCTCGGACGAGACCGGCGAACGCATCCGCGCCGTGGGGCACGAGTTCGGCGCCACGACCGGCAGGCCTCGGCGATGCGGCTGGCTCGATCTTCCCGCGCTTAAGCACGCCTTCCGCCTGAACGGCGTGACCGACATGGCGCTCACCAAGCTCGACGTGCTGGCGGGACTCGAGACCATTCGCGTCGCCACCGAGCACCGTGCGGGCGTGCCCGTGCTGCGCGATTTCGATGGATTCGGCTCGCTCGACGGCATCGAATCGCGCGACGCGCTCCCGAAGGCGGCCAAGGTTTACCTCGACTTCCTCGAGAGCACGCTCGACGCGCCCATCTCACTGCTCTCTCTGGGCGCGGAGCGAGACCGCACCTTGGTGCTCAAGGAAATTTTCCCGTCATGAGTACCTCCCCGCCCACGGACGCACGGCTCGGCGACTTGGACCGCAAAGACCGCGCGTCGGCCATCGCGGCACGCTATGCCGAGCGCACCCACGCGTTCCGGGCGGGACGGGACGGCGCGTGCGACGAGAGTCTCCGCTCGCACTACGCGCAGTCGACACGCATCGGCTCGGCGCGCGTGGCCACCACGACCGACGGCATCGGCACCAAGGTCGAGCTCGCCGAGCGCACGCGCATCTACGACACCCTGGCCTTCGACCTCGTGGCCATGGTCACCGACGACCTCGCCGCTGCCGGCGCGACTTCGCTCTCGATCACCAACGTGCTCGACGTCGACCGCATCGACGTCGACACGGTCGAGGCGCTCATGCGGGGGCTCGAGAGCGCGGCGCGCGCGGCCGAGGTCGCCGTCACGGGAGGGGAGATCGCCGAGCTCGGCCCACGCGTAGGGGGCTACGGCGAGGGCATGCACTTCAACTGGTGCGCGACCGCCATCGGGACCTATCCGGAGGGACGCGCGCCGCTCACGGGCGTCGCCGTAGAGCCCGCACAGGTGCTCGTCGGCCTGGAAAATCCAGGATTTCGTTCGAACGGCTTCTCGCTCGTCCGGCGCATCCTCGAGGCGCGCTACGGGGCGACTTGGCACGACGTGGAGGTCTTCGGCTCCACGTGGGGCAAGGTGGCGCTCGCACCGTCCACGATCTACGCGCCTCTCGTGAGCGATCTGCTCGACGCGGGGGTCCGCATCACGGGGGCCGCGCACGTGACCGGCGGAGGCATCGCCAACAAGCTCGGGCGAGTGCTCCGCGCGACCGGTCTCGGAGCTCGCCTCGACGCGCCGCTCGCGCCGACCGAGGCCGTGCTCGAGCTCCAGCGCCTCGGCAGCGTGGACGACGAGTCCGCCTATCGCGCCTGGAACATGGGCCAAGGCTTTCTGCTCGTCACCGAGCGCGAGGACGTCGACCGCGTGCTCGCCGCCGCCGCATTGCGCGGAATCGGTGCCGCGCCGGTCGGACACGTCACGAAGGAACCCGTCGTCTCGGTTCGTTCGCGAGGCCTCCACGGAGGAGACCTCGCGTGGCCCACGCCCAGGGTGACGAGCGTCGCTCCTCCTACACCTCACGATCCTCCTACGTTGCCCTCTTCGGAGAACCGCACATGAATCACGCCCCGGGAGCTTACGTCGTCGTCGTCGCCGAGCGCCCGGGAGCGAAGAGCCCGCGCGCGACCGAGATCGAGACGCACGTGTCGCGTCACCTCGGCCGAAAATCGCCGGCCACTCGTGCTTTGCGCCTCTTCGCGTGCGCGGAGGATTTCTCCCGTGAAGAGCTGCTCTCCTTCGCCGAATCGACCCTCGCCGATCCCATCGTCGACCAGGTCACGGTGACGGACGAAGTCGGACGAGGGGAGCCCGGGAGTTACGTGCATCTTGCACGATTACCCGGTCTCACCGACGACGAGGGGCGGAGCGCCGAGATCTCGTGGGCGCTCTTTCACGGCTCGCCTGCCCCCGAGTGGACCTTCTTCGCCGAGGAGCTGGTCACGTTCGAGGAGGAGCTGCCGGACGCCACCTTGGCGACGATCGCGCGAGACGTGCTCGGAAACCCGAACGTGCACGCGCTCTCGTGGGGCAAGCTTCCTTTCGTCGCCAAAAAGCCGGTGCGTGTCGCGCTCACCGCCGAAGCGCGCGTGGAATCCGTCGAGCTCCCCGACACCGACGAAGCCCTCGCGGAGCTGTCCAAGTCCCGACAGCTGGGCCTCTCCGTCGAAGAGCTACGCGTGATTCGCGCCCACTACGCCGATCCGAAGGTGCGCGAGGCCAGAGCCCGTGCGGGGCTCGATCACGGGCCGACCGACTGCGAGCTCGAGATCTTCGCGCAGACCTGGTCGGAGCACTGCAAACACAAGGAGCTCGCTGCCACGGTGCGCGTGGAAGACCGCGAGACCGGCCGTGCACGCGAGGTCCACGGAATCTTCAAGACCACCGTGGTCACGCCCACACGCGAGGTCCGCGCCGAGCTCGACCGACGCGGACAGGGCTTCATCGTGACCGTGTTCGACGACAACGCCGGCATCGTGCGCGTCGACGAGCACACCAATTTGACCCTCAAGGTGGAGACGCACAACTCGCCTTCCGCGCTCGATCCCTACGGAGGCGCCATCACCGGAATTCTCGGCTGCAACCGAGACGCGATCGGCACCGGTCGCGGAGGCGGACGTCTCTTCTTCAATACCGACGTGCTCTGCTTCGGCATGCCCGACCACGACGCACCGCTCTTGCCCGGACAGCTGCATCCTGCACGTGTCTTCGAGGGCGTGCATGCCGGGGTGCGCGACGGCGGCAACAAGAGCGGCGTGCCCACGGTCAACGGGGCGTTGATCTTCGATCCGCGCTTCTCGGGCAAGCCCTTGGTTTTCTGCGGCTCCGCGGCGCTCGTTCCCGCGATGGCCGGAGGCGCACCTGCGTGGAAGAAAGAGCTCCGCCCGGGAGACCGCGTGGTCACGGTGGGAGGTCGCGTGGGCAAAGACGGCATCCACGGCGCCACGTTCTCGTCCCACGAGCTCGGAGCCGGACAGAGCCGCGCCGTCGTACAAGTGGGCAGCCCCATCACGCAGAAGCTCGTGGTCGACTTCCTGGAGGAAGCGGCGGCGCAAGGGCTGCTCTCCGGCGTGAACGACAGCGGCGCGGGAGGGCTCTCGTCTTCCGTGGGCGAGCTCGCGCGCCTCACCGGCGGAGTGCGGGTCCACACCGAGCGCGTTCCCCTCAAGTACCCGGGCCTCTTGCCTTGGGAGATTTTCCTCTCCGAGTCGCAGGAGCGAATGAGCCTCGCCGTGAGGCCCGAGCACGTCGAAGAGCTCTTCTCGCTCGCCGCCTCGCGCGGAGTGGAAGCGGCGGACATCGGCGAGTTCACGGACTCCGGTCTGCTCGAGGTGGTGCACGGCGAGACGAAGGTCGCCTCGCTCGACCTCCACTTCTTGCACGAAGGCACTCCCAAGCTCACCCTCGACGCCGTGGTCTCGCCGCCCACGTCGAGCCCTTCGGCCGAGAGCGAGCGCGACCTCGGAGACCTCTTGCTCGCCGTGCTCGCCTCTCCCAACGTGCGCAGCCGCGAGCCCGTCGTGCGCGCCTACGACCACGAAGTGAAGGGAAAAACCGCGATCAAGCCCTACATGGGGCCACGCGGAAAAGCGCCGCAGGACGCGGGCGTGATTCGAATCTCGCACGACGACTTCGGCGCGGTGGCGGTCGCGAGCGGCATCTGCCCGCGCTACGGCGACAAGGACCCGTACGCGATGGCCCAGGGCGCCTTCGACGAAGCGGTCCGTTCGCTCGTCTCGGTCGGCGCGCGTCTCCCGGGCGAGGCTGAAGGTCCCTTCGAGCCCTTCTGCGGCTGCGACAACTTCTGCGTGCCCGATTCGGTCTTCCATCCCACGCAGAACCCCGACGGAAAAGAGAAGCTCGGCAAGCTCGTGCGCATCGCCGAGGGGCTCGCCGACATGGTGCGCGCGTTCGAGGTCCCCATGGTGTCCGGCAAGGACAGCATGAAGAACGACTTCCGCTCCGCGGGCGTGAAGATCAGCGTGCCGCCCACCCTGCTCGTCACCATGGTGGCCAAGATCCGTGACGTACGGCGCGTGGTGACGAGCGAATGGAAGAGCCCAGGGGACGTGGTGTTCCTCGTGGGCGAGACGTACGACGAGCGAGGCTGCTCGATCGCCTCCGAGATCCTGGGCGACACGGGCGGGAACGCGCCGCGCGTGCGCATCCCGGAGACTCGTGCACTTTACACGCTCATGACTCGCGCCCACGAGGTCGGGTTGCTCGTGCAGAGTCACGACCTCTCGGACGGGGGACTCGCCGTGGCGCTGGCCGAAGCGTGCATCGGCTCGGGCTTGGGCGCGGACCTCACGCTCCCCGAGTCCGCTCTTTCCCCACTCGCGGCGCTCTTCTCCGAGTCGCACGCGAGGTTCGTGGTCTCGGTCCACGAGGGGCGCGCGGAAGAGGCCGCGCGTCTCTTCGGGCCTCGAGCCACGCGTCTCGGGACCGTGGGAGGAGACTCCCTGATCGTGCGCCACGCCGGAAAGACGCCGATCGCGTCCGACCTCGCTTCGCTCACCCTCGCCTACGAAACGAGGCTCTCGTGACCGTCTACGTCGTGACCGGCTTCGGCCTCAACTGCGAAGAAGAGACCTCCGCGGCCTACCGCAAGGCCGGCGAAGACACGTGCATCGTGCACGCGTCCGACCTGTTCGCCGGAAAGGTCTCCCTCGGAAGAGCCTCGATCGTGCACCTCTCCGGTGGGTTTTCGTTCGGCGACGACCTCGGCTCCGGCCGGGTTTTCGTGAACCGAATGAAGCTCGAGAAGCGCGCCTCCGGCAGCACCTTGCGCGACGAGCTTCGCGCTTTCGTGCGGGACGGGGGCTTCGTCTACGGCGTGTGCAACGGCTTCCAAATCCTGGTGAAATCGGGCCTTCTGCCGAACCTCTCGGGAGACGCGGAGCCGGAGGTCACGCTCACGCACAACGACTCGGGTCGCTTCGAGGATCGCTGGGTGCTCTGCCGCGCGGAGCCCTCGCCGAGCCCGGCGCTCCGGGAGATCGACACCCTCGCCCTCCCCGTGAGGCACGGCGAAGGCAAGCTCGTGATCCGCGACGAAGCCGTGAAGCGGGCGCTGGTCGACAAGCGGCTCGTCGCGCTCACCTACGTCGAGGACGACGGAAAGACCCTCGCCACCGAGTACCCGGCGAACCCGAACGGTTCGGAGCTCTCGTGTGCAGGGCTCACCGATCCGACCGGTCGCGTGCTCGGCACCATGCCTCACCCCGAAGCTTTCCTCGAGCCTTGGCTCGCACCCACGGGCGCGCGCACGCCCGACGGCCCCACCGGTCTTTCCCTCTTCCGCAACCTCGTCACGGCCGCCCGCTCCACGGGCCGCATCGCAAAGGATGGTCACTCGTGAACGTCGTCGTTCGTCGCGCACTGCTCAGCGTTTGGGACAAGACCGGCATCGTCGAGCTTGCCACCTGCCTCGCCTCTTTCGGCACCGTGCTCTATTCGACCGGGAAAACCGCGGTTGTCCTCCGCGAGGCCGGGCTCACCGTTCGGGACGTGGGCGAGCTCACCGGGCGACCGGAGGCCTTCGGCGGGCGCATGAAGACCATCTCGTTCGAGATCGCTTCGGCGCTGCTCTTCCAGCGTGAAAAAGACCGCGAAGAGGCCGAGAAGCTCGGCATCGAGCCCATCGACATGGTGGTGGCGAACCTCTATCCGTTCGAGGAATACCGGGACAAGGGGCTCGCCCTCGACGACCTGGTCGAATACGTCGACATCGGCGGACCGACCATGGTGCGCGCCTCGGCCAAGAACTTCGCCCACGTGGCTTCGGTGGTCTCGCCGGCGGACTACCCCGAGCTCGTGAACGAGCTTCGGCAGAACGGCGGAGCGCTCTCGCTCGAGACGCGCAAGCGCCTCATGAGGAAGGCGTTCAGAGCCACGGCCGACTACGACCTCGCCATCGCCGAGCACTTGGCGGAAGAGGCCGGCGCGCCGGACATGACCCTGGGATTCGGACCGGGGCACTCGCTTCGTTACGGCGAAAATCCGCATCAGAAGGCGCGGGTGCACGTGGCGCGGCGCGGCGGCACGTCGCCCACGGAGCTTCTGCTCTCGGGCAAGGAGCTTTCGTACAACAACCTGCTCGACGTCGAGTCCGCGCTCGCGGCCGTGCGAGGTCACGGCGAGGGTGCGTGCGCCATCGTGAAGCACGGAAACCCCTGTGGCGTCGCGATCGCCGACGACCTCGCCCGCGCGCTCGAGCTCGCGTGGGCGGGGGATCCGGTGTCGGCCTTCGGCTCGGTGATCGCCTTCGGAGGACGCGTTTCCGCGAAGGACCTCGCGCCGCTCGCGCTCGATGCGGAAGACAAGTCGCTTCGTCGCTTCGTCGAAGTGGTCGTAGCGCCTTCTTTCACGGAAGACGCGGTGGCCTACCTCGCGAAGAACAAGAACTTGCGCGTCCTGCCGCTCTCGGCCGATGCGGTCTTCGGCGCGACCGACATGCGCCTCTGCCTCGGGAACCTGCTCGTCCAAGACGCGGACGAGCTCCTCTACTCGACGCTCACCGTGAAGACCTCGAAGCCCCACGTGCCCGACGAGGCGCTGGCGTCCTTCGGAGCCCGTGTGGTGCGCTCCATCAAGTCGAACGCCATCGCCATCGTTCGTCGTCGTGCGAACGGGGATTTCCAGCTCCTCGGCATGGGCGCGGGCCAGCCGAATCGCGTGGCTTCTGCACGCATCGCGGCGGAGCGCGCGCTCGCGACGCTGGGCGCCGAACCGGGCACGGACCAAGCCGCCATCCAGCGCGAAGCGGCGAACGCGTACGTCTTCTCCGATGCGTTCTTGCCCTTCCCGGACACGCTCGAGGTGGTCGTCGAGGCCGGGTTCCGCGTCCTCTACCAACCGGGCGGCTCGATCCGCGACAGTGAGGTAGTCGCACGCGCCGAAGCCTTGGGCGCCACCGTCGTCACTACCGAGACCCGCCACTTCCGTCACTGACGTCCCGCGATTGCCGGCGACCCGCCCCCTTGCCTCGCGCACCTTGGAGATCCCCGTGAACGTCGTTACCCGAGTCCGAACCCCGCAGCTCGAGAAGCTCCACGCCGGCAAGGTGCGCGACAGCTTCCGCCTCGACGCCGAGCGAAGGCTGATCGTCGTCACCGATCGCATCAGCGCCTTCGACCTCAAGCTCCGCACGCCGGTGCCGGGCAAGGGCGAGGTGCTCAATCGCCTCGCGTCGTACTGGTTCTCGGCCACACGCGACGTGGTCCAAAACCACCTGATCGACATGGTGTCCGAGCAAGCCTCGGTGGTCCGCGAAGCCGTTCCCATTCGGGTCGAGATGGTGGTGCGCGGCTACATGGCGGGCTCGATGGCGAGGGGTTATGCGAAGGGACTTCGCACCTTCTCGGGCGCGAGTGTGCCCGACGGGCTCACCGAGAACGGCAAGCTCCCCGAGCCCATCGTCACACCCACGACGAAAGAGGAATCGGATCGTGAGGCCTCGCCGGACGAGCTCGTGCACGAAGGGTTCGTCACCCGCGCGCTCTACGACCGCATGGCCGAGATCGCGCTCGAGCTCTTCCGACGAGGCACCGAGGTGCTGCGCACGAAGGGGCTCGTGCTCGCCGATACCAAATACGAGCTCGGGCTCGTAGGCGATCAGCTCGTGCTCATCGACGAGATCCACACCCCCGATTCTTCACGCATCTGGGACGCCGCACGCTACGCCGAGTCTCCCGCGGACGTGCCACCGCTCGACAAGGAGCTCGTGCGAGCGTACCTGCGCGGGGAACGCGAAAAGACCGGCGAATACCCCCTGGATTTGCCCGAAGCGGTGGTCGCCGAAACGCGTGCACGTTACACCAATTTGTTCCACCGGGTCACCGGCCAGGAGATCTCGGGCGCGCACGATCCGGAGGCGCGTCTCTACGAAGCGCTGGTCGCGCGGGGGCATCTCCGACCGGCTTTCGTGGCCGTGGTGGCGAGCTCGGCAGAAGGCATCGAGGCCGCACGGCGAGCGTGCGCCGTACTCGTAGGCACGGGCGTCCGCACCTACTTGCGAGTGACCTCTCCGGAAGTGGACCCGGAGGGGGCTCGCGCCGTGGCCGAGCACTTCTCGGGTACGTTGGAGCCTGGTGCACTCGTGGTGATGGAGCACGGGACCACGGGACTTTCCGAGCTGCTCGCGCGCCGCACGCACCTCCCCGTGATCCGAGTCTCCTCGGGTGAGCCCACGCGAAGCACGACCACCGGCAGCGCGGTCGTGCACCAGGCGACGCCCGAAGGCGCCGCGCTCGCCGCCCTCCGTTCACTCGGGCTCCGCTCGATCCGAAAGCACGCCGCTCACGCGGTAGCGTCGGAGATCTCCGCGCTGCGCGAGATCGATCGCACGGAGAGCACTCGTCGAGGCGCTGCTGCTAAGGAGGAATCGTGAACGACTTGCGTGCCCGCGCCATCTCGCCCCTCGACGGACGCTACGGTGGCCGCCTCGAGCGATTGTCCGAGTACTTCTCCGAGTACGCACTCGTGCGCGCGAGGCTCACCGTGGAGGTCGAGCACGCGATCGCGCTCGACGAGACGGGGCTCTTCGGCACCTTGGACGAAGGCGAGCGCACACGTCTGCGCGAGGCCGTCTCGTCGTTCGACGACGCCGCCTTCGCGGAGCTCAAGGCCATCGAATCGACGGTGCGTCACGACGTGAAGGCGTGCGAGCTCTTCCTGAAGCAGCGAACCGGCCTGCGGAAAAAGAACCGCATCCACTTCGGGCTCACGTCCGAGGACGTGAACAACCTCGCCTACGGCACGCTCTTCGACGCGTTCCTCGAGGAGGTCGAGCTCCCGCTGATCGAAGCCCTCGGAAGGAAGCTCGCAGCCTTCGCACGAGAGCACGCGAAAACCCCCTTCCCCGCGCACACGCACGGACAGCCGGCGACCCCCACCACCGCGGGCAAGGAGATCGCGGTCTTCTTGGGCCGCCTCTTGCGCGCTCACGAGGGGCTCTCGCGCGTCCGTCTCTACGGCAAGCTCAACGGCGCCACCGGCAACCACTCGGCCATGCTCGCGGCTCATCCCGACTACGACTGGGCGGCCTACGAGCGAAGACTGGTGGAGCGACTCGGGCTCTACCCGAACCCGGCCACCACGCAGGTCGAAGATCACGACTCGTGGGCGCGCTGGTTCAACGAGACGCGTGTCGCCAACAACGTGGTGCTCGATCTCTGCCAGGACATGTGGCTCTACATTTCCAGGGGATTCGTCGTGCAGAAGGCCAAAGCGGGCGAGGTCGGCTCGTCCACGATGCCGCACAAGGTGAACCCCATCCACTTCGAAAACGCCGAGGGTAACCTCCAGCTCTCGAGCTCGGCGCTGGTCTTCCTCTCCGAGAAGCTGTGCCGCTCGCGCATGCAACGGGACCTCTCGGACAGCACGGTGAGTCGCAACGTGGGCGTGGCGCTCGGACACCACGTGCTCGCATTCGAGGAGGTGATGGCCGGCTGGGAGCGTATCGCCCTCGACCGCGAGGCGTGCGGACGCGCCCTCGACGCTACGCCCGAGCTCTTGGCTGAGCCCATCCAGACCATCTTGCGACTCCACGTGGACGACGATCCGTACACGCGCCTGCTCGAGCTGACGCGCGGGCGCACGCTCGGCAAGGACGACGTGCGCATCTTCGTGGACGGGCTCGACGTCGCCGAATCCGTCAAGCAGAGGCTCCTCGCGCTCGACGTGCGGACCTACCTCGGAGACGCCGAACGCATCGCGCTCGACATCGCCGCTCGCGCCGAGGAGGCGTTCGGCTCGTGAAGGCGGCGGTGCTCGGGCGAGGTGGTCGGGAGCACGCGCTGGCGCGGAGGCTCACCGAGGATCTGGGCGAAGGTTCCGTCTCGGTTTGGCCTGGAAATGCGGGCATTTCGGGGTCTACGGGGAACCTTCCACGGGGCCCCGAGCTGGTTGCCGCGCTGCGCACACGAGGGGTGAGCTTGGTGGTGGTGGGCCCCGAAGCCCTGCTCGCCGAGGGCGTGGCAGACGACCTGCGCCAAGAGGGCTTCGACGTGGTCGGCCCGTCGCGCGAGGGCTCCAAGCTCGAGACCTCCAAGGCCTTCGCCAAGGACCTCTTGCGAAGGCACGGCATCCCCACGGCTCGCGCGGTCGTCCTCGAGGGACCGGAGACGGACGCTCGCCTCGAGGAGCTTCCGGGTGCGGGCGCGGTGGTCAAGTTCGACGGGCTCGCGGAGGGGAAAGGCGTCGTCGTGTGCGACGACCGTTCGTCGACCCTCGCGGCGCTGCGCGAGCTCCGCGATCGGTACGGCGAAGCGGGTCCGTTCTTGGTGGAGGAGCGGCTCACCGGCCCCGAGCTCAGCGTGATGACCTTCGTCTCCGACGGGAGCTTCGTCGTCTTGCCCGAGTCGCGCGACCACAAGCGCCTCGAGGACTTCGACCGAGGGCCCAACACCGGTGGAATGGGTGCATTTTCCCCAGTTCCCGGTGTGGACGAGGCGCTCCGCACGAGCATCGACGAAATCGTCGAGAAGACCGTGCGCGGACTCGGACGCGACGGCATCGCGTACCGCGGTTTTCTCTACGTGGGACTCATGCTCACCCCGGACGGCCCGAAGGTGCTCGAGTTCAACGTGCGCTTCGGAGACCCGGAGGCCGAGGCGGTACTCCCACGTATCGGCGGGAGCTTCGTCGACCTTTGCGTGCAATGCGCGCGCGGATTTCTCGGCGACGCGCGTGTCACGGTGCGACCCGAGCACGTGCTCGCCGTGGTGCTCGCGCGACGAGGCTACCCGAAGGAAGCCCGTGGCGAGTCGGTTCGCATCCCGAGAGCCGAGCTCGAGGCGGACGAGACGTCGCACGTGTGTGTCGCTTCGGCCGAAGCGGACGGAGACGCTCTCGTGCTCGCCAAAGGGCGCGCGCTCGTCGTGGTAGCCGAGGGCGCCTCGCTCGACGAGGCTCGCGCTAGGGCCTACACGAGGGTCGAGCGACTCGCGCGTCCGGGCCTGGTCTTCCGACGCGACATCGCCCGGACGACCCCCGAGGCCGTTCGCCCGAAACGGATCGCCGTGCTCGCTTCCGGTCGCGGCTCGAACCTGCGTGCGCTGCACGCGACGACGCTTCCCGGCGGCGTCTTGCACGGCATCGGGGAGATCGTGTTCGTGGGCGGAGACAAGCCCGACGCGCTCGCGCTCGCCTTCGCGAAAGAGCAGGGAATCGCGACCTCTGGGCGAGCGAAGACCGGGCTCTCCCGCGAGGCGTGGGATCGCGCGATGCTCGCCGACCTCGCGCCCTTCGACGTCGATCTCGTGGTCCTGGCCGGCTTCATGCGCGTGCTCTCGCCCACCTTCGTCGAGGCGTACGCGGGGCGTATCGTCAACGTGCACCCCGCCGACACACGCGAGCACCAAGGCCTCGGCGGGTACGAGCACGCGTTCGAGGCGCGACGCGACGAAACGCGCATCACCGTGCACCTCGTCGACGCCGGACTCGACACCGGCAAAATTCTGGCTCAGCGTTCGGTCGACCTCAGAGGCGCCGCGACGCTCGACGAAGTGGAGCGCCGTGGGCTCGACGTCGAACACGCGCTCTACCCGGAAGCCGTTCGCGATTTCCTACTCGGCCGCATCGGCCAGGAAGGCACCTGATCCATGTGCGGTATCATCGGCATCTTCGGTCGAACCGAGGTCGCGGAGAGCCTCGTCTACGGGCTCACCGCCGTGCAGCATCGCGGGCAAGACGCGGCGGGCGTGGTGACCTTCGACCGCAAGTTCCATCTCCTCAAGGGCCGGGGGCTCGTCGCCGAGGTGTTCCGCGACGCCGGCGCCATCGCCGCGCTCACCGGGACCATGGGACTCGGCCACACGCGCTACGCCACGCAAGGCAGCACCGACCTGCTCGACGCGCAGCCGTTCACCATGGCGTACCCCTTCGGCCTGGCCATGGTCCACAACGGCAACGTGACCAACTTCGAGGCGCTGCGCGACGAGCTCCAACAAGATCGTCATCGGGTCATCGAGACCACCAACGACCTCGAGCTGCTCATCTACACGCTGGCGCACGAGCTCGAGCGTGTAGGATACAAGCACCTCTCGCCGGCCAGCGTCTTTCATGCGGTGCGCGCGCTACGCGCCAAGGTCGACGGGGCGTACTCGACCATCACGATCCTGGCTCAAAAGGGCCTGCTCGCGTTCCGTGACCTGCACGGGATTCGTCCCTTGCTCTACGGGCGGCGCGTGACGCCGGAAGGCGTGGAGCACGCGTTCGCGTCCGAATCGACCGTGTTCGACTACCTCGGCTTCGAGCGAGTCCGCGACCTCCTGCCAGGCGAGACCGCCTTCGTGGACGAGCACGGCGAGGTGCACTGGGACGTGCAATCGAAGACCGTGAAGGCCGCGTTCTGCAGCTTCGAGCACATCTACTTCGCGCGCGAAGACTCGGTCTTCGACGGGCACCTCGTCGCGGGCGAGCGTGTGCGCATGGGACGCCTCTTGGCCCGTGCGGTGCGCGCCCAAGGTCTCGAGCCGGACGTGGTCATCGACGTGCCCTCGTCCGCCTACTTCGCGGCGAGCGCCATGGCCGAAGAGCTCGGGGTGCCGTATCGCCGCGGCCTCACCAAGAACAACCACGTGGGCCGGAGCTTCATCGTTCCGACCCAAATCGATCGCGAGCGCTTGGTGCGGCAGAAGCTGAACCCGATCGGCGACGTGCTGGCCGGAAAGAAGGTCGCCATCGTGGACGACTCGATCGTGCGCGGCACCACCTCGAAGCACATCGTCCGCATCGTGCGCGAGAGCGGGGCCCGTGAGGTCTACATGGTCTCGGCGGCGCCTCCCCTCCGCCACCCGTGCGTCTACGGCATCGACATCGCGCGCAAGGCCGAGCTCATCGCGGCAACGCACGACCTCGAGCAGGTGAAAGCTGCCATCGGCGCGGACGCGGTGGTCTACCCGGACGTGGCCGAGTTCCGCGAGCTCTTCGCCGGGCGTCCTCATTGCTTCGCCTGCTTCGACGGGCACTACCCGACCGCCGTGAGCGAAGAAGAGCGACGCTCGATCGAGCGTGAAAAAGTGGCCTCGCGGCGCTGAACGAGCCGCTCAGATGTGCCGCGCGGGGGCGAGCGCCTTGTCGCCCCACTCGTTTCCTGTGCCCGAAGGCCCACCGCCGCGATACTCCCCACCCGACAGGCGAGCGAGGGACTCGGCCGTGACCCGCTCGTAAAGGGCGCCCTCGTCCGGCAAGAGATTCTGCCGGAGCATGGCAACCTCGGGGCCAGCCGCGTCCACGCACGCGCGGTAGTGCCCGTTCTTGAAGGCGAGCAGCGCCCCCGCAAGCACCACCATGGCGCGCGCGTCTCGCCGAGGCTCGACGTCGTAGATCGTGGTGGTCGAGACCGGACCGAGCCACATCGAATCGTCGACGAGAAACGCGAACGCGCCTCCCGCGCCCATGCGTGGAAGCATGGTGTGCACGGCAGCGAGGCTCTGTCCCGCCGCGGAGAGCTGTCCTGCAGCGGCTTGGCAGAACGCGAGGTGCCCGAGCACCATGACCATCGCGCGTCGAGCCTTCTCGGTGCCGAGCACCATGGGCCGGAGGTCACGGGCCAGAGCGAAGAGCTCCGCCGCCTCCACGAAATCTCCACGGCGTTCGGCCAGCAAACCGAGCGTGTAGAACGCACGTATTCGGATGTCCGGGCGGAACACCCGCGGCAAGGGGTAGCGCGCGAGATCGGCGGCGGCCATGTCCCCGGCCAACGCGAGTGGCTCGGCTTCACGCAGGCGACGGGACGACGACACGATCCAGACGACCAACGTGACGCCCGTGGCGAAGAAGAGGAACAGCGCCGCCAGCATCGAGCCGCCGAGCACGTCGTCTCGATGGGCACGATTGACGAACGTCTCGGTGGAGATGCCTCCGATGACGAACAGCACGGGGCCACCGAGCAAGCCTCCGAAGGTCATGAGCGCGGCAGGAAGCCGAGAGCCGACGATCCGTCCGCTCGGGCCCACGAGGTAGCGATTCTTCGCGTGCATGGTCGCCGGTCAGGGCTTCTTGTTGCCTGGTGCAGGAGGCGCGCCGTAGGCCCCCACCGGGGCCGGGGGTCGAACGGCGGCGTCTTGCGTGGCGGTGGGGCCGGCGTCCTGAGGAGGAGGCGGCGGCGCGCCGTAGGCCTCGGCCATCGCCTGGGTGCCGGCGTCCGGAGGAACCGGCGCGCCGTAGGGGGCGACGATGCCTTGCGTGCGATCACCGGGAGGATCGACTTTGTTGCATCCTACACTTGCTGCCGCGGCGATGGTGAGAGCGCCCAGGAAGATCTGTGCGCGGTTGCTCCCACTCGGCATGGCCGACGCCTGCACGGCCGAGGGCTCGAGACGCGAGCCGCAGAACGGGCACGAGGCCTCACGCGACCGGACGTGACGGGAACAAGCGGAGCAGAGAACCAGCATCCCTCGAGCGTACACAACGCGGCGCACTTCGGAAGCGCGGAGGAGGTCGGCCCGCTTGGCCCGCCCATTCGACTCGATTTCCGCTTTCCGGACGGCGTACCCTCGAGGCATGAGCCTTTTCGTTTGCGCCGAATGTGCGCGCCATCACCGTGAGAGCTCGTCTTGCCCGTTTTGCGGAGCGTCGACACACGAGACGAGCGGCGCGCGAACGACCGCCGGCTTCGGCTCGCGCGCCGCGTTCTTGGTCGGGAGCGTGGCCCTCGCGGCAGGCTGCCAGAGTGTCGCGCCCTCGCCCGCTTACGGTGGTCCGCCGCCCGAGCTCAAGTCGCCACCCACGGTCGCCGTGCCGAGCGAGGCCGACGCCGCAGCGACCTCCAGCGGCCCGCCTGCTCCGCCAACTTCGGCTTCGGCTTCGAGCGCCGGGAGCGCCGAAAAACCGCCTCAAAAGTCCCCCCCCAAGGTGCCCATCGGCCCGGCTCCCGCGTACGGGGCGCCACCGCCACGCCAATGACCCTCGAAACGAGACGTCCCGAATCACGTGCAGTGTGCACGTGCTCGGAACGTCGTTCTCGGTCCGGCTCGGACGCTTACTTCGAGGGATTCGAGGGAGTGGTCGCGCCGCCGCCATCGGTGGGCTGCGCGGTGGGCGCAGGAGCGTCGAGGTCTTTCGCGTCGGGCGCCGAACGAGGAGGAGTCGGGCCGCCGTAGCACGCGACGAGAGCCGCCGCGAAGGCCGTGGCACCGCCCACCGTGAGAGCCGCGCGACCGAGCCTCGCGAGACCGCTGGTCACCCCTTCGGAGGGCACGCTGGACAGTCCTGCGCCGCAGTACGGGCAGGTCACGTCGCTGCTGCGCGTGTGGCGATCGCAGCTCTCGCAAACTCTCAGGCTCATGTCGTTCGCTCCTCTCGGCACTCGCGCTCGAATCGCTCGCTTCGACGAAACACCGGCGACCATGGTCGACCCGAACGTGTTCCGAAGTCGAGCGCCAAAAGCGAGCTCCGTGCGGCACGCGAGAAAGCGTGGGCGCACGGCGCTCGGCGCGTTCCGCGGTAGGCCGTTCAGTTGCCGCGAAGGAGCTTCTGGCCGGCCAAGTACGCCTTGTACTCGGTCACGGTGGTGCGCGGGTTGGTGTTGGGCGCGCGGCAAGCGCTCGGCTTCTTGTCGGCTGCGCAGCCCTTCTGCACCCAAGCGCAGGTCTTCTTCTGAGGAACTCCGCCGACGAGCGTGCAGCGGAACTCCTGCTGACTGTTGCAGCCGGTGCGATCGCACTCGATCGCGAAGTCCTTGGCCGTGCGCTGCGAGGTGAAGGGCTTGTCTTCGGCGACCGCGCTCTCGAGGGAGGCTTTGCACTGGTCGAACCAAGCCGGGTCCGACGAGCGCGTGCAGAACCAATCGGCGAGTACCGCCTTGAAGTCGGCATCACTCGATCGAGAATCGACCGGCTTGTCCGTAAGGAAACCATAGAGGCTGCGCGCCATTCCGCGTTCACACGTCTTCGTGGGATCGTCGTAGTCGCAAAAGAACTTGTAGTACGAAAGGGTGTACTGGAAGCCCGACTCGGGGTTCGCCCAGACGCCTCGGTAGGGCGCATCTTGCGGCTTCATCCGCACGCACGCGCCGCGCGCGCAGCTCGCGCGAGTATCGGCGCCGAAGCTTCGGTCGTTCACGCTGGCGCGACGGAGACCGGCGGGGAAAAAGCCGTCGTCGCCGATGTAGAACTTTCCGTCGTTCATCAGCTCTTGGAAGTTCGAGCCGGTGAGCGCTCCCGACACGGGCAGCTTCAGCACCTTCGACATCTGCGCGGCGACCGATACGCCACCGTTGCAGCCGTTGAGGGTGATGTAAGGGTCACGCGAGCGATCGAAGTTGTCCGCGAGCACGCCCATGTTGCCTGGCTCGAGCGAGCGCTTGTCGCCCGAGGCCTCGAGCAGCGCGCCGAAGGGCGACGAGTGACCAAAGAAATCGAGGCTCGCGATCTTCTTGAAGCGATCGAGCGCGGCGACCAGCTTGTCGGTGCTGAGGCGCGAGAGGTCGGTCAGCTTGACGTTGCCGAAGGGCTCTTCCTTCACGGCCTGCGCGCCCACCTGGGTCACGTCCGCCGTGCTCACGTCTTGGGTGGTGAAGAGCACGACCTGATCGTTCGGGTAGAGCTGCGCGTAGCGACGCGCGCGTCCGGTGGCTGCCCAAAGAGGCAGCTCGCCCAGCTTGTCCGAGTCGCCCACGAGCAAGACGCGGGTCGGCTTGGTGAGGTCGATGGCGCCCGACTTGTCGAACGTGGCCACCAGGTTGTCCTCGGAGTCCCCGGAGCCGTCGTCGACCGGCACGTCGGCTTCAGCCGAGCACCCGAGGGCGAGCGAAGTGGAGAGCGCGAGCGCAGCGAGACAGGCGATGTTTCGGAAGGACATGGATGAGTTGGACCACGTTGTCGCACACTTCGTGCCACTCTTCCTACGGCGGAATCGACGGAAAATTCCCTTCGCGCAGGGAGGATCTTCACGAATCCGGGGAACACGGGATCCACCCCCGATGGACCACCCTCGCGAGGGCAGGCGCCACCGGCCCCCTACTTGCGGAACGTGAAGAAGGCCGCGCCCACCAAGCAGAGGGCCGCGAGCAGGTGGTTGTAGTTGAGCTTCTCTTTCATCCAGAAGGTCGCGAACACGCCGAAGACGGCGAGCGAGACGACTTCTTGGGTGACCTTGAGCTGCGCGAGACTGAACTTACCGTAACCGAAGCGATTGGCCGGCACGGCGAAGCAATACTCGAGCAGAGCGATTCCCCAGCTCACGAGGATCGCTTGCCAGAGCGGAGCATGCTGCTGCTCCTTCAAGTGGCGATACCACGCGAAGGTCATGAACACGTTGGAGACGACGAGGAGCGCGACGGTGAGCACGAAGCCTGGTTAGCATCGGAGCGCGCCCGCGGAAACGCGGCGAAACGCCACGATCGCGGCCGTCACACCACCCCGCGGAGCTCGGCCGAATGGCGCGAATAACGTCGTTCGAGCTCGGTCGCGAGATCGTCCGCGAGCGGACCGCGTGAGGCAGCCGAGACGGCCTGTCGAAGGCGAGCTTCGCTCGACGTCCCCACGAGCGCACACGAGACGGCGGGAGCGTGCACGGCGAAGCGGACGAACAGCTCGTCGAGCGGGAGCGCGTGCGAGAGCGTTCCCTCGGGGTCGACGAGCGCGAGCCTGCGCGCGTACTCGGCGACGTCCGGGCGCGAGCGGTCCGCGCCTTCGGACCATGGCGCGTTCGCGAGCGTCCGTTTGCCGAGCACACCCACCGTTCGCTCTCGAACCGAACCGAGCGCCTCGCGATCGAGCACGTTCACCGAAGGCTCCACCACGTCGAAGGCCTCGATGCCGAGGGCCACGCGCAACCCTTCCCCGTCGCCCGAATAGCCGATGGCGCGCACGAGCCCGGCCTCTTTGGCCTTCACGAGCGCGAGGGTGAGGTCGCCCCGCGCGAGACGCTCGGCGTCGCACGAGTGCAGCAGGAACACGTCGATTACGTCGGTGCAGAGCACACGCAACGCGCGCGCGATACCGGCGGTGACGACCTCGGGCGTCCAGTCGGGCACGCCGTGGACGCCATAACCGCCCTTGGTCACCAGCACCGCTCGCCGTCTCCGCTCGCCGGCGAGCGCACGTCCGAGCGACTCCTCCGACGCGCCGTAGCTCGGCGCGGTGTCGAACACGGTGACGCCGAGGTCGAGCGCTTCGTGCACGAGACGCTCGGCGCGAAGCGTGTCGAGCTGCCCGAGTGGACCGGTTCCGAGCCCCAACGCGGAGACCTCGATGCCGGTCGCGCCGAGCAAACGGCGCGAGAGCCCTTCGGGAGCGAGGCACGTCTCTCGAGCCATCATCGGGTCAGCACGACCACGCCGTACGCGCCCACCGCCACGGGCAACGTATTGGGCTTGCCGTCGTAGGGCTGCGCGAGCGCGGTCACCGTTGACGCAGACGCCTCGGGGAAATCCGCGCCGTACGCTTTGCGATCGCTCGTGACACGGACGCGATACGTGCCTCCCGCCGGCACGCCGACGTCGTAGCGCGTGTAGGCGCGGTTTTTCATGTTCACGAGCACGAGCACGTCTTCTCCGCTCGCTCCGAATCGTCGGTACGCGATCACCTTGTCGGCGTCGTTCCGGTGGAGGACCTCGATGCCTTTCTCGCCGAGCCCTTTGGCGCCTCCCGCCGCGTTGGTTCGAAGGGCGAGCAGGTCCTTGTAGAATGCACGAACGAGCGCCCCCGCCGAGGTGGGCGCGGAGAGCACCTTGGGTGGGTCGGTGAAGGTGCCCGTGGCGAGGTTCTCTTGGCCCATGAAAAGCATGGGAGTGCCGGGAGCGGTGAGCAGGAGCGCGGCGCCGAGCATCGACCTGCGCCGAGCCGCGAAGCTCTCCGGATCGGCCGCGTCGATCCGGCTCGGGAGACGCGCGCCGCCGTTGCCCACCGTGTCGTGGGTCTCGGTGAAGAGGAGGCGGGTGCCGGCGTCGGTGCCCCAGCCTTTCAGTGCCCGTTCGATCGTGGGCATGTCGCGCGTGTCGTCGTTCGCGCCTTCGAGCACGCGCGCGACGTCGTAGCCGAAGCCGTCCCACTGGGCGTCGAAGCCGAAACCTCCCTGCGCCGCGGGCTTCACGAGGTCGGCGTAGCCTTTCAAGTCTTCCGCGACGCTCGTACCTCCACGGGCGTGCGTGACCTCGTTGAGCGCGACCAAGAGCTCGCGGCCGCCCGGGGTGGTTCCGTTGCCGTCGAGCGCGCGCACGTTGGACGTGGAGTCCCAGCGAAAGCCGTCTCCGTGCAGCTCGTCCATCCACACGATGGCCGAGTCGACCAGCATGCGAGACACCATCGGCTCGGCGAAGTTCGGGCGTGGCCCCCAGGGCGTGGTCGCATACGGACCCGGGCCGAAGTAGTAGAGCCCCGCGCTCCCCGAGGGGCACGCGCCGTCGAAGCACCGGAGCGGTGCCTGGGCCCAGCCGTCGTGGT
Source organism: Polyangiaceae bacterium (assembly GCA_965225775.1). Classification (GTDB taxonomy): domain Bacteria; phylum Myxococcota_A; class Polyangia; order Polyangiales; family Polyangiaceae; genus JAAFHV01. The sequence goes on from OZ245328.1 coordinate 3,720,490, forward strand.
GGTTCACCACCGCGTCGAGCCAGACCGCCATCCCGAGCCGGTGCGCCTCGTCCACGAAGGCGCGCAGCTCGTCCGCGGTGCCGTAGCTCGGCTTGGGTGCAAAGTGCAAATGCGGGTTGTAGCCCCAGCTCGCGCTGTTGCCGCCGAACGAGGTGACGGGCATGAGCTCGATCACGTTGACGCCGAGGTCGGCGAGCTCGGCGAGCTTCTTCGTACCCGAGGAGAACGTGCCGTGCCCCTGCGCGGGGTCGGACGAGAAGCTTCCCACGTGGAGCTCGTAGACCACTTGTTTTTCGCGTGCCGGACGCGTGAAGCCGGTGCTCTTCCACACGTACGCGCGAGGGTCTTTCACGCGGCACGAGGTGGCCTCTTCGCCTCGCTCGCGGCAATACGGATCGATGCGCCTCACCTGCCCGGCCGGCGTGTCGAACAGGAAGCGGTACACGGCCCCTGCACGCACACCGCGCACCTCGGCCGAGAACGAGCCCTTTCCGTCGGAGAGCAGGGCGGCTTTTCCACCCGGTACGTCGCCTTCCACGAAGGCGGCCGTCGCGCGGGGGGCCCACACGCGAAAGAGCACGCCGCTCTCGGTGAGGTGAGCGCCCGGCGCGTCCGAGGGGAGGACCTTCGTGGGGGGCGCGGCGTCTTCCGTCGCGGCGTCGGGAACGGACGAAGGCGACGTGACGGGTCGAAGTCCCGAGTCCGCCGTGTCCGGCGTCTGCGCGGGGCCCGCTTCGAGGCCGAGGCCACATGCCGCGAGCGTGGACGCCATGACGAGCGAACCGAGCACGGCCGCACGAAACGCGAGAGATCGTCGAGACGCCGAGAGGGACGAGCGGGCGCGGAGGGAGAGCTTCACGGGCCCTACGCTACTCGGGAGCTCGTGCGAAGGCTTTCGACGGACCGTCATTCTGTTTCGCGCGACCTTCGGCGGGGAGGCCGGGGCGGCTCGCCGTGAGGGGGCAAGCTGGCCGACGACTGCGCGTTCTTCACGGACGACGGGCTCTTCCCGAAGGCACGCGTGAACGCCACCGTGAAGGCGGAGAGCGTGCCGTAGCCGACACGCGAGGCGACCTCGCTCGCCGAATAGCGACCCGACTCGAGCAGGAGCTTGGCCTCGGCGAGTCGCACGTCGCGCGCGTATTCCGCGGGGGTCACGCCGAGCTCTTTGCGGAACGCACGCAGCAGCGTCGACTCGCTCGTGCCGGCGATTTTGGCGAGCGCCGAGACCCGCGGAGTCTCGAAGGGGCGCGCGTCCACGTGAGCCCGAGCCTTGGCCACCGCCGCAGAGCCTTCGTGCGCGACCGACGGCCGCGTGTGCTCGGAGAGGCGCTCTTTGCCGAGAAAGTAAACCTCCTTGACCAGCTCGGTCTCGAGGAAGCGGGCGGCCAGGCTCGCGTGCTTCTCGCATACCGAGCGCTCGAAGACGTACCTGTGCAGGAGCTCGTCGACCCAGCGCGTGCGCGCGAAGACCGTAGGCCGGCCGAGCACGAGCTCGAGCACGGACCGTTCCACGTCGCCCTCGTACTCGGCGTAGAGCGAAGCGAAGGCGCCCTGACCGAGGCCTAGGGTCGCGCAGCGCACGAACTTGTCGTCGCTCGTGATCCGGAAGCCGACTCGCGCAGGAATCAGGGCGAATCGTGCGCGGTCGAGGCCGCGCAGATCGTCGCCTCGAAGCGGGTGACGAGGGCCAGCGCGAGTGACCGACGGGGCATCCGCGAGCTCGACCGTCACGGACCGGGCCTCGAGCGACGCCACGAGCGTGGGTCTCGGCGAGAAGGTCTCTCGACCGAGGACCGCAGGGTCTCGCTCCACGGTCAGCGTGGTCGCGGAGAGGTCGTTCGGTGCGCTCGCTCCCCTCGACGATCCCATGCTCGAGCCCTCTCGTAGCGCGCCCGACCGTGTCGAGCTACGAGTATCACCTAAGATTGACCTTCGACACGCTCGGCGGACTAAGCTGACGCGCCGTGGCCCCCTCGCCCGAGACTGCGTCGTCGCCCACCCCGGCTCGAGGTGCGGGTCCGGGAAAGCTCGTCGGACTCGGCGCGCTCTACTTCGCGCAAGGCATTCCACTCGGCATCGCCGCGGAATACCTGCCCGTGGTCCTGCGCCAGAGTCACGCTTCGTACAGCACCATCGCGGCGGTGAGCTGGCTCCAGCTCCCGTGGACTCTCAAGGTTTTGTGGGCACGCGCAGGAGATGCCCCCGCCCTCCGCAGGCATGCTCGCGCCGTGGTGCTCGGCCTTCAGGTTCTTCTCGCCGTCACCATTGCATCCTACACGTTCCGTTCGCTCGCCGAGGCGCGCTGGCTATGGTTCACGCTCACGGCGACGTGTGCGCTCTTCGCGTCGACCCAAGACGTGTTCGTGGACGGGCTCGCGAGCCGTACGCTGAGCAAAGAGGAGCGCGGCCTCGGCAACGTGGCGCAGGTCGGTGCCTATCGCCTCGGCATGGTCGCAGGCGGAGCGGGGCTCCTCACCTTGGGCGGGCTGCTCGGCGAGCGTGGCGCGCTCGTGGCTCTCTCGGCGCTCACGCTCTTCGTGTGCCTCGGCGTGCTCGGGGTCGGGGAACCGAAGCCTCTTTCGTCGTCGACCACGGACGAACGGAAGCCTTCGGGAACCCTGCGTGACGAGCTCCGAGAGGCCCTGGAGGCCTTCCGTGCCATGGCCACCCCGAAGGTGCGCGCAGTCTTGGTGGTCGCCTTCACGTTCAAGCTGGGACTCCACGCTGCGGCGGCCTTGCTCAAGCCGGTGCTGGTCGACGCGGGCTGGTCGAAGGAGCGCATCGGGGCGCTGGCCGTGACGGTGGGCACGCTTGCTGGCGTGCTCGGCTCGCTCGTCGGTGGGCTCGTGCACCGGAAGCTCGGCGACCGTCGAGGACTGCTCTTGGCCGGCGCGCTCCAGGCGCTCGCCTGCGCGCCGCTCGTGCTCCTCGTCGGGCACGCCCATCGGACGGGATGGGTGACGACGGCCCTCGCGGCCGAGCACGCCGCGAGCGGACTCGGGACCACCGTGCTCTTCGCCGCGCTCATGGGCGCGACCGACAAAAAGCACGCCGCTCTGCAATTTACGGTGCTCTCGACGGCCAACGCGCTTTCGCTCGCGGTAGCGGGGGGCATCGCCGGAGCGCTCGCCGACCTCGTGCACGCGCGCGCCGTGTTCGTGCTCGGCGCGCTCGGCTCGCTCGCCGCGCTCGCCGCCGTGAACGGGTTCGAGAGGGCCGCGCACAATCTACGGAACGAGCCGCACGAGGACGATCCGACGGCCTTGCGGTAGCATCTCGCCCATGAGCTACTCGCGAGTGGAAACGTCGACGGACGGGAGCTTGTCCGTGGTTTTCCCGACCCCGTACAACGCCGCGGTCGACCTCGTCGATCGCCACGTGGACGAGGGACGCGGCGATCGCATCGCCTACGTTCACGCGCGAGGCGAGACGTCCTATCGCGAGCTTCGAGAGCGGGTGAATCGCGCCGGCAATGCGCTCCTCCGCGCGGGGATTCGACCGGAAGAACGCGTCGCGCTCGTGCTGCTCGACGGGCTCGACTTCGTGGCCGTCTTCCTCGGCGCCATGAAGATCGGGGCGGTCCCGGTGCCGATGAGCACCATGCTCACCGAGAAGGACTACGAGCATCTGCTCTCGGACTCGCGCGCGTCGCTCTGCGTGGTCTCCACGCCTCTGCTCGACCGCGTGCTGCCCGCCGCGAGACGCTCGCGCTGGCTGCGCGAGACCTGGCACGCGCGCCCGCTCGCCGAGCTCGACCCCGAGAGCGAACGAGCCCTCGCCGCGCATCTCTCGCGCGGACCTCTGCCCGAGCTCGCGACGCATCTTGCCGCGGCCGATACGCACCTCGAGGCGGAGCCCACGTCGGCCGATCACGTGGCGTTTTGGCTCTATTCGTCGGGCTCGACCGGACTCCCCAAAGGCGCCATGCACCTGCACGGTCACCTGGCGCGGACCGCGGTCTCGTACGCGCGCGCCGTGCTCGGACTCGGCCCGGACGATCGCGTGTACTCTGCAGCGAGGCTCTTCTTCGCGTACGGACTCGGAAATACCCTCACGTTCCCGCTCTACGCAGGCGCGACCGCCGTGCTCGAAGAGGCCCGTCCGTCTCCGGACACGGTGCGCGCCGTGTTCGAGCGCCATGCCCCCACCGTGTTCTGCGGGGTGCCCACGCTCTTCGCGCAGCTGCTCGCCAAAGAAGCGGTGAACCGCGACGTCGCGACGCGCCTGCGCCTCTCCACCTCGGCCGGCGAGGCCCTTCCCGCCCACCTCGGCCACCGGTGGCGAGAGCGCACCGGCACCGACATTCTCGACGGAATCGGATCGACGGAGATGCTCCACATCTTCGTGTCGAATCGCCCGGACGACGTGCGCTACGGAACGTCGGGCACGGCCGTGCCGGGCTATTCGCTGAAGCTCGTGACGGACGACGGCCTCGAGGCGAAGCCGGGTGAAGAAGGCGCCCTCTGGGTGCGTGGACGGACCGCGGCCATCGGTTACTTCGGACAACGCGACAAGAGCCTCGCCACGTTCCACGGGCCGTGGACCCGCACCGGAGACCGCTATTTCCTTCGTGAAGACGGCGCGTACGTCTACGCCGGACGCGACGACGACATGCTCAAGGTCGGAGGGATCTGGGTCTCTCCCTTCGAGGTGGAGTCCGCCCTCGCCTCGCACGAAGCGGTCCTCGAGGCGGCCGTTGTGGGCGCCGAAGATCCGACCGGCCTCGTGAAGCCGAAGGCGTTCGTCGTGCTCGCCCCGGGCCACGAAGGCACCGACGAGCTCGAGATCGCCTTGAAAGCGCACGTCCGCGACCTCCTTGCACCCTACAAGTATCCGCGCTGGCTCGTGTTCGTGACCGAGCTTCCCAAGACCGCGACGGGCAAGGTCCAGCGCTACCGTCTGCGCGAACCGTCGACCTGACGGGGCTCAGAGCGCGAGCTGGAACTGGAGCCGCGCCACGTGACGACCGTCGGCTTGTCCCGGTCCGAAGAGGTACGTGTAGTCTCCCTGGAGCTTCAGCGCGTGCTCGAGGAAGTAGTAGCTCGTGGCGAAGCCGACCTCGTGTTGCGGCAAGAACTTCGGATCGGTGGCCCGAAGCGGTACGAGGTTCGAGGCGCGCGCCGCGATCTGAACGTGCTCGGTGAGCATCTGGCTCGCTTGAGCGAAGAAGCCGACGCCCGAGCGCGACCACTCTTTCAGAGTCGCCCCGTCGACCTTGCCCTCGTGCACGTCGGTCTGCGAGTGACGAATCAGCGCCTCGCCCGTCGCCGCGAAGCCGTGCCACTTGAAGACGAAGTCGGCCGAGCCGTGGGCGTAGTCGAAGCCGCCGAGCTTGTAGGTGTCGCCTAGGACGGAGGTTTTTCGGTACGTGTTTTGGTTGTAGGCGGCGCTGATGCCGACGGCGAGGCGGGGCTTGGGGAGGCGCTGCAGGTCGCCCTCGGACAAGTCGTCGAAGTGGCCGTTGGGCCAGAAATCCAGCCTCGCGAGCCACAAGAAGCCGGGATACTCGGCGAGGCGATTTCGTCCGTCGCCGCCGAACACGCCCACCTGATAACCGTAGGCGTCGTTCGCCCCGAAGAGGTTTCGGGAGAAGGCCACCACGCCCACGTCGCGGTGGAGGCTCATCTCTTCGATGATGAGCGAGCGATCGGCGAACTCGAGTGCCCCCGACGAAACCACACGCTGCCTGCCGTAGGGGACCTTCATCTGGCCCACGCGCACGCCGATGTCTCGATGGGCGTTCCAAGCCACGTACGCGTCACGCAGAGGCAGACGCAGGTCCGCTTCGGTGTCCGAGTTCGAGAAGGCGAGCTGCACGTAGTACGTGAGCTTGGGCCCGAGCACGTTTCCCTGCAGCACGAGGCGCAGGCGACGAATCATGATCTGCGTGGCGGTGTCCTCGGGCTCGATCACCGGGGATCCCGAGACCTTGTCCGGATCGGTCACGACAGCCGCTCGCACCTGGATGCGCGCACGCACCGTGAGACTCAAAAGGTCGTCCGGCGTGCGGAGCGTGAACCCTTTGCCCAGGGCAGCTTCCACGGTGGGCTTCGGCGAGGGAGGGGTCGGCCCCACCTCTGCGCGTGACGACACCGAGACGGAGAGAAGACCGACGAGCAACGCCGCGGTGACGAAGGGTCGCATTCGCGGCATTAGGGCGAGTGTCGTGCGGAGCGCATGTACCTATCGTGCGACGATTCGGTGACATCGCACGGAAAGGCGCCCCCTCGGTGACGAACGCAGGCCGCGCGGACGCGCCGGCTACAGTGTATCGGCGATGGCGTTGTTCGCTTCGGCGTGGATGCGCGCAGCGCCTGCGGCCTCTGCGTCGTCACCTTTGGCCGCGCCACGCGCCGAGCCCTTGCCGTGCTTCGTGCTCGCGTCCGGCTTGCTCGTCTTCTCGGTCTTCGCTTCGACCTTCGCGTGGGTGTCGAACGGGACCGCCTGGACGGTCGGCTTCGAGGCGCGAGCGGCGGCCACCGGCCTCGTGGGCGAGGGAGTCTCGTCGAGCTCGAAGTCGGGCTTCGTCGAAGGCGCCGTGAGCCGTGCATCGACCACGTCGGCGACCGACGGAGTCTGCGCGGAAGGAGCCTTCGGTGCAGGCGCGACGAACGCCGAGGGCGCCGTCGGTTGGTTCGCCATCGCAGACGAAGATGGCGTCCCGCCCGCGGTCGCGAGGAGACCGAGAAAGCCCAGCGCGCACGCGACGGCGGCGGCCGCCCAGGCCTTCTTCGCGAGCGGCGAGCGCGTACCGAGGTCTTCGGGGCGCACGCTCCAGGACTCGTCGTTCGCGCCGACCACGGCCGAGAGGGAGTCGCTGGCGACGGGCACGAGCGGCGAGGCGACCGGAGCGAGGGAGTCGCCGGTCGCCTGCGGCAGACGCAGTGGGAGCTTCGCAGACGACGCTCCGAACGCTTCTGGGGCGATGACCGACGCGGACGGCATGCTCGCGCGGCGAGCGGCCACGAGCTGAGAGACGTGCATGCGCTGCGTGCTACCCTTGGTATCGCGCGTGTCACGCGGCTCGTGTCGGGGCGCGGGGGCGGGCTCGGTCGTGCGCGCCGACGCGATCGGAAGCGCCATGAGCTCGGTCTTCTCGGCGAGGTCCGGCTCGAAGCGCACCGATGGACGGAGCGAACGCGGACTGGCCGACTCGACCGCCTTCGACGAGCGAGGCCGCGGCGGCAAGAGGGTCTGCGCTCGCTTCTCCGACGAGCTCGGCGCCTTCGGTCGGGCCGAACCGGGGTCGACGATCGTGTCCCCGTCGAGGCTGACGTCGCGGTCGAGATCGAGGTCGAAGGAGGAAGGGATGCGGCTCACGCTCGACGTGAGTGCACGGGGCGCGCCAAGGCAATGTCACCGCGCACACTGGAATTTTCCTAACGATTCCCTGTCCGCGGTGGGGTGATCCGAATGGACGTGGGGCCTCCGTGGTCCGGGGTCGGGCCTTGAAAGGGCTCGGCGTGATCCACCCGGGAGCTCGCGTTGGCGGGCTCTCCTTCGCGGCACGAGCGCAAGAAAGCAAACGACGCGGAGACCCTCTCGGATCGTCCGCGTCGTCGGCTCGCTCGAGCTCTCCTTCGGCTCAGCGAATGACCGGGGACTCCTGCGCGCACTTGCCCAAGATGCACTTTTGCTTGGGATCGCAGCAGTCCGCGTCCACGCTGCACTTCTCGAACTCTTGCACGCAGGTGGTTCCCGGCGGCTTGTCGCTGCACACGAGGGCTCCGCCGTCGGTGCCCTGGCGGCAGAAGCCGTTGCAGCACTCGTCACCGGTCTCGCACGAGTTGCCGTTCGACTTGCAGGGGTCGACCACCCAGAAGCCGCGTGTGTTTCCGGCCGCGAGCTCTTGGCCGGGCAAGTAGAACGACGGGTGGCTGGGGTCACCGTTGCCGGCCGGAGCGTTGATGTCGATCGCCGCGACCCAGAGCTTCTTCTGCGGTCCGCCGCCTTCGCCGGTGGGGCCCCAGGGCTGACCATCGAGAAGGTTTCCGTAGATGCGTCGCGAGGTGAAGACCACCCAGTAGTAGCCGCCGGACGGAACCGGGTTCACGGTGGGCTGGTAGTTCAGCTGCGAATCGTTCGGGTGGTTTCCGTTGGTGGGGAGGTAGCCCACGCCGTTGGCAGCGTCGAGACCACGAGCGGCCGGGGTGGTGCCGTCTTTGGCGACCCAGAGCTCCGACTTGGCGCCGAACCAGGTGGTGATGTGGCAGTTGTTGTAGCTGTTGCGGTCGAGCACACGCGCGCCCGCCGTACCCGGGCCACAGTCGCCTGCCTGCACCTGGTTGTTGAAGACCACGGCCTTGCCGTCCGGGAGGAAGCTCGGCCACGAGGGGTAGCGCGTGGCATCCTTGTAGATTTCACGCAATCCGGTGAAGGCGCGGGGAGCGCCGTTCGCGCAGGTGACCGAACCGGCCGCCGCACCGCACGCGAAGTCCATGACGGTGAGCGACCGACCCGCGCCTGCGGTGACGCCGCCCGCTCCCGGGCCTTCCCAGAAGTTGAACGCGACCTTGCGTCCGTCGGGCGAGAACGTGGGCGTGACGGCGCTCGTGACCACACCGGTGAGACCGGTGGTGCCGGGAACGGCCGAGCCGTCGCCGCGGGCGTAGAGCTGCGCGTCCGACTGGAGGTACCCCTCGCGGGCGAAGCGGGAGCTCGCGAGCGCGAAGGCGCCGTCCGGATAGGGAGCCGACCAGTTGAACTTGCGGTCCTGCGCGGGCGTCGCCACGCCGTCGTAGACGGTGCGGTTCGCGTACGTTCCGCCCGACTTCAGGTTGTAGGCGGCGCCACGGCGGTAGTCGTCGACGCCGTTCGGGTAGGTGATCTTGCCGTCTTGCGCCCAGAGCGTGGAGCCGTCCGCCGAGACCGTGTGGCAGACGTGGCACTTGCCGGCCGCGCCCGGAACCGCGAGCACAGGATCGGGCGAGCGCGGCTTGATGGCGATGACACCACCGGTCGGCGTGCCGCCGGGGGCGGTGATGAGCGAGTCGTAGGAGTTGTAGTAGACGGTGCCCTTCAAGACGCCGCTGGCCACGCGCCACTTCTCGACGATGGGGCCGAACACCTTGTCTTCGGCGGCCGAGTAGATCTTCACCTCGACCACGAGGTCGTCGCCGGTGTTGCCGCCCGTGGCGGTCTTCCAGGCGAGGTCTTCCAGGCGCACGCGGCGGCGCGCGGGGCTTCCTGCGGGCTGGCTCGCGAGCGAGTACGTTCCCTCGAAGGCGTAGTTGCCCTGCGAGAGCTTCACGTAGACGGCCGTCGCCTCGTGCGTGCTCTGCCACATGAGCAGCGGCGCGAGTAGGCCACGCGGCCACACGGTCTTGTCGTACGGGTACAAGAAGCCGAGCTCGGCCGGGGTGAGCGGCAGGTTGTTCTGCGTCTTCAGCTTGGTGACCACCGCGGCGTCGACCGCGGGTCCGAGGGGCTCTCCGCCCACGCCACCGAGACCACCCGAGCCGCCGCCCGCGTCCGCGCCAGCGGTCGCGCCGTTCTGGCTGCTGGCGATGGTGACCTTGACCTTGGCCGTCGCTTCGCGCGCCCCGAAACGAGCGGTGAGGGTCCCCTCGCCCACGCTCTTTCCGCTGGCCTTGAACGTGCCCGAGCCGTCGACCGTGCCGAGCTCACCGCGATCGAAGAGCCACTGGGGCGAGACCTTCTGACCCGAGTACGTGGCGGTGAAGCCCACCGGCGCATTGGCCGTGACCACGCCGTTCGTGATGGTGACCTGGATGGTGGCCGTGGAGGGCGACAGCACCAAGGCGCCCAGGGCGTCCGGGTCGGCGTCTTTTCCCGGTCCGCCTTCGGAGCCGGGCTCGAACGTGCCCGGAGGGGGCGCATTGCCGGTCTCGGGCAGGTCTTCACGACCGCTGTCGAAGGTCGAGTTGGGCTCTTGGTCACCACAACCGGCCTGGAGGGCCATCGCGCTCGCCCCTCCAATCAGGAGGACGGCAAGGACTCGGCGAAGCTCGTTCGAAGGGGGCATCGTCGCTCTCTTTGCCCTCTCGCGCCCCGCCGCGCAACCCGGAAAACGCCTAGATTTCCTGGAGAAGCTGCCACATGCGCTTCACGCCGGGTTCTACGGTGGGGCGTTGCCGACCCACCACCCGGTACTCGATGGGGGCGATCGCCGGAAAGGGCACCGCCCGCATGCCTCTCGGTGGCGGGCAAAAGGCGTTCACGATGGCCAGGCCGAGGCCCGTGCTCGCGAAATGAAGGGCGAGGTCCCACCCCGTGGCCTCGACCGCGATTCGCACGTCGATCGCTCGAAGCGCCTCGTCGAGCGAACGTCGGTGGGGGCTGCCCGCGGGCGGAACGATCAGGGTCTCTCCGCGCAAATCCTTCGGCTCGAGCGAGGCGCGCGAGGCGAGCCGGTGGCTCCTGGGCACGAGCACGTGCTGACCGACCTTGCGAAGCGAGGCCCACGGCAGGTCGTCCGGCGGGCTCCGTGTGGCCACCACGGCGAGGTGTGCTCGCGACTCGCGCACGGCCTCGAGGGCCTCCGGACCACCGGCCGTCAGGAGCCGCAGCGGCCACTTGTCCTTCGGGAATTTCCGGATGGCCGGGCCGAGCAAATACAAGAACGCGCCCGGGCCGGACGCGAGCACGACCGGCTCACGTGAAGCTTCGCCACGAACGAACGAAAGAACGCCCTTTCCGCGCGCTTCGGTCTCGCGACCGTACGCCGCGAGGCGCCGCCCCGCTGCCGTGAGCGCGAGGCCACGGCCTTCGCGAACGTAGAGCGGGACGCCCACCGACTCGGTGAGCTTCTTGACCTGCACGAAGAGCGCAGGCTGCGAGATATGCAAGGCCTTCGCCGCTTTCGTGAAGCTCAAGTGCTCGGAAAAGGCGACGAACGAGAAAAGCTGCTCATAGTTCATGGTCGGGCTATTCGTTTTGAATATAAGCCATCACGAACCGATCGTCGCCGCTCGGAAAGGCGCGAGCTAGACCTACGACGTCCCGGAGAGCCCATGCGCTCCGAGACTCCCGAGAGGAGGCGTGCCGTGCGCGAAGACGACGTGAAGGTGAGCAAGTTCTTGAGCTACGTGCTGCGACACCACCCGGAGTCCATCGGGCTCACCCTCGAGGCCTCGGGCTTCGTCGCGGTGGACCTTTTGCTCGCGCGTTGCCACACGAACGGGCGTCCGTACACCCGTGAGCAACTCGCTCGCGTGGTGGCGGAGAACCCCAAGAAGCGCTTCGAGCTCAGCGAAGACGGTGCGCGCATTCGCGCGAGCCAAGGGCACTCGGTGGAGGTCGACCTCGCGTATTCGCCGGAGGTTCCCCCCGAGGTGCTCTTCCACGGCGCGCCGTCCAACGTGGTGTCGAACATCTTGAGTGAGGGCCTCCGCAAGATGGCGCGCCACCACGTGCATCTCGCGGCCGAGCGTGCCGCTGCGCGCGAGGTCGGGGCGCGGCGTGGCAAGCCGGTGGTGCTCACGGTGCACGCCGGGCGCATGCACCGGGACGGCCACGTGTTCTTCCGCTCCACGAACGGAGTGTGGCTGACCGAGCACGTACCGCCGAGCTACCTCCAGGTTCCCGAGCGCGGCTGATCGACGTTCGACCTTCGCGGCGAACCGGGGTAAGTCTCGGGCGCATGCGCATCGTCGACGCACGCACCACCGAGCTCCGCGTTCCGCTTCGAGAGCCATTCGTCATCGCCACGGCTCGCATGGAGACGACCCGCGCCGCGCTGGTCCGCTTCGTCACCGAGTCGAACGACGGAGCGCGACACACGGGCATCGGCGAAGCGGCCTGTCTGCCTCCGGTCACCTGGGAAGACCTGCCCGACGTGATGTCGGCCGCGTCGGCCGGGCTCGGGAAGCTCTTCGGTCGAGCGCTGGAGCGCCCCGAAGACGCCGCACGCCTCGCCGAAGAGGCGAGCGAAGGATCCCCGGTGCTGGCCGCCGCGGTGGAGTGTGCGCTCGTCGACTCCTTGGCACGCTCACGAGGACTCTCGGTGCGCGCGCTCTTCGGGGAGACCGGCCCTTCGCCGACGGTCGAGAGCGACATCACGCTGTCGATCGGCGACGAAGGCGACATGCTGCGGTCTGCGCGGGACTGGTATTCACGCGGGTTTCGCGCGTTCAAGGTGAAGGTGGGCAAAGACGCCGACCGCGAGGCTCGCGCCATTTGCACCTTGCACGCGTCACTACCGGGCGTGCGCTTTCGGCTCGATGCCAACGCGGGCTACGGCCCACGCGAGGCCCTCGCCACGCTCACCACGCTGCGTGCATGCGGTGCGCACGTGGAGTGCTTCGAGCAGCCCTGCGCGCGCGACGATCTCGACGGCATGGCGAGGGTGGTGCGTGAAGGCAACGTGGACGTCGTGGCCGACGAGTCCCTGCGCAGCGAGGCCGATCTCGACGCCTTGATCGCCGCGCGCGCTGCCACATCGGTCAACCTCAAGCTGGTGAAGCTCGGCGGCTTCGGTCCCGCGCTCGCCGTGGGACGTCGTGCCCTCGCGAGCGGCCTCGGGCTCATGGTGGGCGGCATGGTGGAGACACGCCTCGGCATGACGTGCGCCGCGACGCTGGTGGCCACGCTCGGCCGCGTCGCGTATGCCGATCTCGACACGGCATGGCTGCTCGCGGACGACCCGTTCGAGGGAGGATTCAGCTCCGAAGGCCCGCATCTTACCGTGCTCGAAGGCCAGGGATTCACGGTCTCCGAGCGGACGCGCTCGCCCCACTCCTGAAGCGCGCAAGAACGCTCACGGAACGAGCGACCGACCGACCGAGGTCGCCAAAACGAGCACCAGCTCGGTGGGCTCGACCGGCTTCGCGACGTACGCCGTGAAGCCGGCCGTGAGCGCCCGCGCTCGGTCTTGCGAGCGGGCGTAGGCGGTGAGCGCGATCACCGGGAGCTTCGCGGTCGCTTCGTGGGAACGAACCTCCGGAAGCTTCGACCATCGCGGTCCCGAAGTGCCCCAGCGCCCCGCGGAGGGTGCCTCGATCGTCCCGGACGGGCACGAGGCAGAGGGAACGAATCGAGCACGATCGAAGGTCGACGAGCTTCGAGAGCGCATCGACCTCGAGGTCGGGAACCACCCAAGGAGCGCGGTCGGTCGTACGAAACGCTTGCACGAGTCGAGTGGCGTCGTCTTTCGACGGGCCCGAGGGCTCGGAGTCGGGGTCGAACCAGGCCATGCACTCGACCGAGTCGACGCCGCTAGGCTCACGACATTCGCCGAACCGAAAGAGGGCCGTCACCTCGAAACGGCGGGCGCGGCCATTGAGCCAGGCCAGACGCGAGAGACGCGGGAGTTGCGTGAGAGGCGCGAGAAGCAAATCGTGCGTCTCGACCGTCGGAAGCGCCGCGACCGAAGGAGCGTCGGTCTGCTTCCCTACCGTCATCGCGGGAAACCTTACCCCCCGTGAGGGTCATTCCGTCGAGGGTTCGAATCTTTCGGGACATCCCTCCGTGCATTCGACGCACGCTACGCGCATCGCTTGCGGTCACCCGCGAACCGGCCGTGCGTCATCCATGCGGCGCGCCTGCCGCGGAGGCCGAGGTCGAGCGAAAAAACGCCACACGTTCGCAGCCTTTGCGAGCTCGAAGCGGCGCGCTTCTCGGGTGTCCGCGTCGCGTGCCGAATGGATCGTTCTTTGCTCGAAGAGAGAGCATGAAAACGCCCTCTACGCCCGCCAGCCCGTCCACGCCGCACTCGGGATCGACCGCGCTGGGTTCGGACGGCAAGCCGCTCGACCTCAAGCTTCCCACACACAACGACCATGCCCTCGCCGAAGCCGGAGCGCTGGGCGGAGCGATCGCCGGAGGTGTCATCGGCGCGATTGCAGGTCCGGTCGGCGCCATCGCCGGAGCGGCCATCGGCTCGGCCATCGGAGGCTTCGCCGGCAACACCATCGACCACGACATGGAGCGCTCGAGCCAGCACGACAAGGAGCTCGACGAAGCCATCGGAGTGTCGAACGGGCACCTCGGGACGCCGCCGGAGACCAAACATCCGAGCGCCGAAGTCCTCGCCGAGGCGCGCGAGAACGACCGACTCCGCTCGCTCTGAACGAACGGCCTCGCGGCGAGTCGAAGGGATTTGCGAACCCGAAAGAGGAGTGATTTAACGGGCTACGAAGCTCCGACGAAGGACGTCGCTCGCACTCGGTGAGCCCGTCGTCGCACGATCCCTGAAGCGCGCGAGCGACTCGCTCGCTCCGGGAAGCGCGGCGACGAGGCTCGAGCCGGCAACGACCGGGAGGAGGAGCGGAAGACCGTCTCCTCGCACCGACTCGCGCGTCGCATGTTCCGTCTCACCGTCCTCGGTCCCGATACCCAGGTGTTGTCCTCGCTCTGCGCGGAGTGCCCCCACGCCGCCGCAGGCTGTTGCGTGGCGCCGCCGCGATTCGCCTGGGCGGACATCGCGCGGGTCGTCCAGCACGGAGGTCGCGACTTTCTGCTCGAGAAGATCGCCGACGGAAGCCTCGTCCCCTTCGAGCACGGGCTCACCTTGAAGCGAGTGAAGGCGCGGGTCACCGGTGACCACCGCTCACCACGTGTTGCAAAGTGCATCTTCCACGAGGGGAGCTCGGGCTGCACCATCGCTGCCGACCGACGCCCGGCCACGTGCAACTACTACGTCTGCGAGAGCGTCTACGAGAAGGCGGAGCGCGAAGGCCACGTCGCCGAAGTCGGCCGAGCGCGGGACAACCACGACGCGCTGGTCGAACGTTTCGTCGCCTGGGACGAGGCACTCGCGGCCCACGTGAAGGCGAGCTACCCCGAGGGTGTCCCCTACGACGCGCCCTTCCTGGATGCACTCGCCCAGGTCTTCGCCGAGCTGCGAGCGCGCACGGACCGGAGCCGTCGCGACGGACGCTGAGCCCGAGCTCAGCGCGCCTTGCGCAGGTCCATCTCGAAGACGCGCCATTGCCGCTCGGCCGCAGCCATGGGGTCGGAGGCGTCCGACCACCACCCCTTTGGTTCGAAGCCCGCCCGTCGATACGCGCGGATCGAAGGAAAATTACGGGCGTTGATGTGCACGTAGACGCTCTCGAGGCCGAGGGTTCGCGCGTTCGCCATCGCGCGCTCGATCATGGCGATGCCGCCCCCACTGCCGCGGTAGTCGCGCTCGACCAGCGTGTACGCCGAATAGGACGAGGTTCCGAAGACCAGGTGGATGTTGGCGCCGACCAAGCGCTCGCCGTCGAAGAGCCCCACCACGTGCTGATGCGGCTGCGCTTCGACGTGGAGCTCGTCTCCGCAGGCCTCGCGCCAGAAGCTCCGGACCCTCGGCCAGTCCGAAGCGTCCAAGACGCGCGTCCGCAGTCCCTCGCGCTTTCGTGTGACGAGCTTCTTACGCGCCGAGAGAGCTCGCGCCAGCAAGAGCGCGCCCATCCAGTTGGAACGAGTGAAGAGCTCGGGCGAGGCGGTGGCGAGCTTGTCGACCAAGCGGGGCCGCACGCAACCGACGATCTCGCCGTCCCAGCGGTCCTCGAAGGGGGCCACGTCACCGCGGAGCCGCAGGACAGCTCCATCGACGGCGAGGACACGACGGTAGGCCAGGCGGCCGCCCGAACGAACGCACACCGCCGCGCCGACGGTCGGGGCTACGGGCTCGAGCACCAGGTCTTCTTCACCGAACGTGAGAATCCCCGCGTTCACCGCGCGCACGCGGTGCACGGTAGGCTCCGAAACGGCGTTCCCATCCAGCGACACGAAGCGAGCCGGACCAGGGCCGAAAGCCTTTGCTGCGGCGTCGGCCTTCATCGTGCTCGGAGCGGCTCACGCGCGACGCGGGCGGACGACTCGACGCTCGACGTGAGAGGGAACAGCCACACGCGACCCTCACGGTACCATAGGGAGTGCGGCCCATCACCCTCGGCGACGACGTTCGGCTCGGCGCCGCTCGAAAGCGAGGAGCACAAAACGAAACCACCACCGAAGCCGAGCTGCGGTGGTGATTGTCGATGCCGATATTTACCGGTACTTCGTTACTCGGACGTGTGTCCTTGTAGGCGCGATTGGGATTGAACCAACGACCCCTACCGTGTCAAGGTAGTGCTCTACCACTGAGCTACGCGCCTGGAAGAGGACCCGGGAGATAGCCGTTCTCGACGGCCCCTGTCAACACTCTTTCTTCACCGAGAATCACGAAAGTTCTCCGGGGTAGGCGTCGCGGTCCTCGCGGGCTCGTGGGAAAGGTCTCCCCGTCCGGCTTCGCTTCGTGCTTGTTTGAAGCGCGAATCGCCGAAATCCCATGCAATCGCTCTACATCGAAACCGACGCTCGCCTCGCACTCGAAAGCCGCGCCGAAGGGGTCTCCGAAGACCTCGCCCTGCGCACCTACACGGCACGCTTGCTCGGCCGAAACCCGGAGCTCGTGCTGCACGGCGGAGGCAACACCTCGGTCAAATCGAAGGCGCGCACCCTCTACGGTGAAGAGGTCGAGGTCCTCCACGTGAAGGGCTCCGGCTGGGACCTTGCCACGATCGAGCCCGCCGGACACCCGGCCTGTCGGCTCGACCTCGTGAAGAAGCTGGCCGACCTACCCTCGCTGGACGACGAGTCCATGGTGAACGGCCTGCGGCTCGCGCTGCTCGATTCGTCGGCGCCCACGCCCAGCGTCGAGACCATCTTGCACGCCCTCTTGCCGGCCAAGTTCGTGGACCATACCCACGCGAACGCCGTGCTCGCCCTGGTCGATCAGCCCGACTCGGAGAAGCTCGTTCGCGAATGTTTCCCGCGTGGTCTCGTCTTCGTCCCTTACGTCATGCCGGGATTTTCCCTGGCGCACGCGTGCCGCAAGGCCTGGGACGAAACGACCGCACGGGGCGAGACGCCCGAGGTGATGGTGCTCGACAAACACGGCATCTTCACGTTCGGCGAGACCGCGGAGCAGAGCTACGAGCGCATGATCGCCTGCGTGACCCGCGCCGAGCGCTACGCCGCCGACCGCGCGCACACGCAGAGCGTCGAGGTCCCGAAGACCCTGCCCGACCCGTACGTCGACTCGCTGCTTCCGTCGCTGCGCGGAGCTTTGGCGAGGGCGGCCGGCATGCCCGAAGAATGCGGACCCATCCTCTCCTTACGAAGCACGGACGAGCTGCTCGGATTCCTGGGTCGGAGAGGCCTCCGCGATCTCGTCTCACGCGGCTCGGCCACCCCCGACCACGTGATCCGCACCAAGCCTTGGCCTCTCGTCCTGAGTGACCTTCCGAGTGAGCCGGCCGAGCTCTCCGGTCCGTCCGGGCCGCTCGACACGGCCGTCACCGGCTACCGAGCGAGCTACGACGCGTATTTTTCGCGCATGTGCGAGGCGAAGAACGTCTCGCTGAAGAAGCTCGACTCGAGCCCGAAGGTGATCGCACTTCCCGGCGTGGGTATCGTGACCGTGGGCGAGACCCGAAGCGAGACCGAGGCCATGGCCGACGTCTACGAGCACACCGCCCGCGTGATGACCGTGGCCTCCGACATCGGAAGGTACACGCCCACTTCGGCCGAAGACCTGTTCGACGTCGAGTACTGGAGCCTCGAGCAAAAGAAGCTCGGAAAGCCTGCGGCGCGCAAGGTCTTGAGCAACAAGATCGCGCTCGTCACCGGCGCGGCCCGCGGCATCGGACGTGCCACAGCGCTCGAGCTCCTGGCGGAGGGCGCCCACGTGGTGCTCTCCGACCGCGACGAAGAAGCGCTCGCAGCGGCCGCATCCGAGCTCTCGCGCATCCATGGAAGCTCGCGAGTGTTCGCGATGCGCTGCGACGTCTCCTCGGAAGAGGCCGTGGCCGCCCTCTTGAGGGCCACGGTCCGTCGCTTCGGCGGACTCGACGTGCTGGTCAGCAACGCGGGCGGCGCCTCGGAAGGACAGCTCGACACGATCGAGGGCCACGACGCGCTCGCGGCGTCTCTCGAGCTGAACACGCTCAGCCATGCCCGCGTCGCGAGGCACGCGACCTCCGTCATGAAGGCTCAAGGGCGCGGAGGGAGCCTGCTCTTCAACGCGAGCAAGGCCGCGTTCGCTCCCGGTCCGGGCTTCGGCCCCTACGCGGTCGCCAAGGCCGCGCTCGTCGCGCTGGTCCGTCAATTGGCCATCGACCTGGCATCTTTCGGCATTCGCGCCAATGCCGTCAATGCCGACCGCATTCGCACCGATCTGTTCGGGGGTGGCATGGCGGAGGCTCGCGCGAAAGCACGCGGCCTCACCACGGACGAGTATTTTCGCGCCAACATGCTCGGACGCGAGGTCATGGCCAAAGACGTCGCGCGGGCTTTCGTCCACCTAGCCGAAGCTCGCGCCACCACGGGCGCGGTCACCGGAGTGGACGGAGGAAACGCCGCGGCGTTCCCGCGATGAGCCGAGAGCCCCGAAAGGCCGCGCTCGGCTTCATCTTCGTCACGCTCTTTCTCGACATCTTGGGGATCGGACTCATCATACCGGTCGCCCCCCGACTCATCGGGAGCTTCCTCTCCGATCCGGTCGCACAGAGCCGCATGTACGGTGCGTTCGCCGCCGTCTACGCGCTGATGCAGTTCGTCTTCTCTCCGATCCTCGGAGCGCTCTCGGACAAGGTCGGACGACGCCCCGTGATTTTGGGATCGCTGGTCGGCGGAGGTCTCGACTACCTCTTGCTGGCCACCGCCCCGTCGTTGTGGCTGCTCTTCGTGGGACGCGTCGTCTCGGGCATCACCGGCGCGAACTTGACCGCGGCGACGGCCTACATCGCCGACATCAGTCCGCCCGAGAAACGCGCGCAAAATTTCGGAATCGTCGGCATCGCGTTCGGACTCGGGTTCATCGCCGGCCCGATGCTGGGCGGCATCGTGGGCGACCTCGGAGAAGGTCTCGGCCTCGGCCTTCGCCTGCCCTTCTTCGTCGCGGCAGCGCTCTCCCTGATCAACGCCGCCTACGGTGCGTTCGTGCTGCCGGAGTCGCTCGCGAAGGAAAACCGAAAGGAATTTTCGCTCGCGCGGGCGAATCCCTTCTCCGCCATCATGGCCCTGCGAAAATACCCGGTGGTCCTCGACTTGGCCATCGCGCTCTGCCTCCGCAACCTCGCCGAGTTCGGACTCCACGCGACCTGGGTGCTCTACACGGCGCATCGCTTCGGCTGGCAGATCCGGCAGACGGGTATCTCGTTGGCGATCATCGGGGTGGTCGCCGCGGTGGTGCAAGGCGGCCTCATTCGAGTGGTCGTCCCCAAGCTCGGAGATCGACGAGCGGTCTTGCTGGGCTACTCGCTCGCGGCGGTGGCCTACGTTCTCTACGGCGCGGCGACGGCCGGCTGGATGATGTACGCGATAGTCGTCGCGACGGGGCTCGGCGGCATCGCCGCACCGACCACCCAGGCCATCGTCTCCCGCCAAGTCGCCCCCAACGAACAGGGAGCCGTTCAAGGGGCGCTCACCAGCCTCTCTGCGCTGATGGGCATCGTGGCACCGACCATCGCGACCTGGCTCTTCGGATACTTCATCTCGGACCGCGCCCCGTTCGCGCTACCGGGCGCCCCCTTCTTCGCGAGCGCGCTCTTCACGCTGGGTGCTCTCGCCTTCGTCGTGCGTTCCTTCGCGAAGAATCCGCCTCCGCCTCCGGTCCCCGCGACTCCATCGGTCGACGCTCCACGCGGGCATTGAAAATCGCGACGAGCCTCTAAATGAGCGGTCGCGATTCTCAATCACGTAATTTGGCCGTTTTGGGGTTGGGACGGTTGGGACGTTTGGGACCCAAAACCAGGAGGTGGGGCGGAGGACAGAGTCCTCCGATGACAAGTCGAGCTAAATTAGCGGGCTTGATCGAAGATCATGACCTCTGATTTAGCAGTCCGTTGAAAAACTCCCGTCGCGCGTCCGCCGCCGCATCCGCAAGAGCTTCGTTGCGATCCTCCGCTGCGTGCTCACTACAAAAGTAGGCTCCGCGCGCTCCTCGGATCGACGCCTCGCCCTTGCGGCGCGGACGACGGACGCGCTCGGTCCCTTTTTCAACGGACTGCTAAAGATCGAGGTCAGGAAGCGGTTTACCTAGGGATTGGAGCTTCTGACAAGCCGATTGCACGGCACGGCGGCATCCGAACGACAAGAACGGCACGGCAGCGTCCGGGTCTTTTTTGGCGCCTTCACCGTCCGCGAGCATCACACCGACCGCCGCGCACCCCTCGGCGGCCCCCCCCTCGCAGGCGGCGCGCGCCAAACCGAGCGCCTTCTCATGATCTCGCGGTGCCCCATCCGCGGTCGCATAGGCACGGGACAAGAGCGCGCAGCCGTCGGAGTCGCCGCCGTCGCAGGCCCTCCGGAAGAGCTCGGCCGCGCGCGTCGGGTCTTTGCCGAGGCCACGCCCTTCACGATGGCGCAACCCGAGCTCCACGCACGAAGGAAAATCGTCGGCGTCGCAGCCACGCCCGAGCGCCTCGAGCGCACGCCCCTCGTCGCGAGGTCCGCCGACTCCGCGTGAATAGAAATAGGCCGCGTCGGCGCAGCGAAGATCGGTGTCGCAGGTGGCGATGGCGACGCGGCGCGCCTCTTCGAGGTTCTTCGGGAGTCCGCGCGCTCCGGTCTCGTAGAGCTGAACCAGCGTGCGTGAGTAGAGGTTTCGTTTGGCGAGATCGACCAACCCGTCCACGCCTTCGGTCTCGCGCTTGCTGTCCGGCAGACCATTGACGAGATGGCCGTAGAGCGCCATGCAGGAGTCTTCCTCGAAGCCCTTGCAGGCGCGCTCCAAGAACGCGATGCCCGCGCGCACGTCGCGCGGGTGATCCATGCGCAGGGTGAGCAGCGCGGTGCCTTGTTCGCCGCACGCGCTCGCGTCCCCTCGGAAGCAGGTCTCGGAGAACAAGCGCTCGGCGCGCGCGCGGTCCCGAACGATGCCACGCCCGAGGTAGGCGAGGGCTCCCAGGTTGACGCAGGCCGTGCCGAGCCCCCCGGTACAGCCGCGCTCGAATGCCTGCGCGGCCTCCAGAGCGCTACCAGGCGTCCCCTTCGGCACCACTTGAGTGCGCGGGCCCCATCCGGAGCAGCCCACGGCGATGGCCCCGCTGCAGCGGAGCTTGTAGACCATGGCGCCGCGCGGACCTCGGCGAGGGGTCGCCACGAGGGCGCCTTTGACGACGCCCAGATTGTTGCACCCCGCAGGTTCTCCGGCGACGCAGGCCCGATCGAACGCCTCGCGGGCCTGCGTGGGATTGGGCTCGGCGCCGCCCTTTCCTTCCGCGCGAACGGCGCCCAGATTTACGCAGGAGAGAGAGGATCCGCTCTCGCAGCCGCGCACGTACGCTTGCGCGAGGGCCTTCGGGTCCATGGCAGCGTCGAGCCAGAGAAACCCGCACGCATCCCCTCCGACTTCGGTGCAGGTCGAACGGAGAGCGCTCACGAGGTCGGGTGTCGCTTTGGTGGGCGCATTGCCACGAGGCGCCCCCTCGACCTCATGGGTTGCTGCAATGGCGCAATCGAGGAGCGCATGTCGCGAGGTGGGTGCCCGGGGACATGCCGCATCGAAATACGTAGGTATTTCTCGAGCGAGGGTCTCGACGCCCAATCCCTTCAACGTTCCGGCGAGAGCGCAGCCACGACCCGATGCACACGCTTTTTCGAGCACGCGGCCGGCCTCGGTCCAATCGCGGGCCTGCACCATGACGGGCCCCGTGGGGAACGCGAGTGAATAGCCGAGAGCCTCGCACGCCTCCGCATCCCCGGCATTGCACGAGGTACGGAGCCCGCTCAACGCGGACGTCAGCACGGAGGGCTCGTTCGCCGTGAGCTCGGAGATGGCCACCGTGGTGCACGCCGTGGCGAGCCCACGGTCGCAGGCGCGTTTACACGAGGAGATATCCCGAGTGGCCACGCAGCGACGCTCGTCCCGACGCACGAGGTAGGTGCGGCCCCCGCCTGCGAGTACGACGGTCGCGAAGAGTCCGATCGCCGCGAGCCTCAATCGGCGAGGCCAGGGCGAGCGCGGCTTCTGACCCGGAGACGGGAGTGTGGTCTGGGCCGGTCCTGCCGGGGGGCGGCTCGGCGTGCGCGCCTCCGCTTCGCGGGACGCACTCGCGGGCGGCGACGAAGAAACGGAAGCGACAGCGGACGGCGCGGACGAGACTCGAACCTTCGGCTCGGGCGAGTGCCGTGCCGGGTCGATCTCGGTCTTGGCGTGGGCCACCGATGCGTGGTCGGCGAGCTGCGTGGCGTCGAGCGGTCCCGAGTCTTTGGGCGGAGGGAAGGTGCGTTTGGTGGGGCGCGACGAGTGACGAAGCGACTCGAAGGAAGGCACCCGGTCGCTCTCGGGAAGACCGAACACCCGAGCGAGCTCCAGCGTGGCTTCTCCGCAGGACGAAAACCGCGCGCTCGTCTCGCGAGCGACCGCCTGCGCGAACCACGCATCGAACGCCTCCGGCAATTCGCCGTCGAAGTCGAGCTCTCGAGCGCGCGCACGCGCCGGCGCGAGCGGGTCGAAGCAAATCTCCTTCACGATCGCGAGCGGCGTGCCCTCGCCGCGCGACGCGAGCCAGTACATCTTCCCCGTCAGCAGGAAAAAGACGATGAGCCCGAACGCCCACACGTCCGTCCAGGGACCCACGGCCTCACCCGAGCCGGCTTGTTCGGGCGACATCCAGAGCGGCGTGCCGAGCGACTCGGTGTGCGTCGCTTGGGCCTCGTGCACGATGCGCGCGATGCCGAAATCCAGCACCTTCACGAAGAACGGCAGCATGCTCCGTCGCGACTCGGCGAGGAAGATGTTGTCCGGCTTGAGGTCACGATGCACGACGCCGGCGGCATGCGCCGCATCCATGGCGTGGGCCAACTGGCGCAAGATGACGATGGCCATCTCGGGCGAAAGCACGCCCTTCTCGGCCACGAGATCGTGGAGGGTCTCCCCCGAGAGCAGCTCCATGGCGAGCCACGGCACCTCGAGTACGGAGTCGAAACCGGCCGCAACGACCGAGACAACGTGGTCGCTGGCGATGCTCGCCGTAACTTTCGCTTCTTGCGAGAAGCGCTGCCGGAGCTTCGGGTGTCGGAGCAGCTCGGGCCGGATGATCTTCAGGGCGCGCTTGGCACCGGTAGAGACTTGCTCGGCGACGAAGACGGCTCCCATGCCGCCTTCGGAGAGCTTTCGCTCTACGCGGAAGTCTCCGCCGACGAGCACACCGGGGTCGAGCATCCCGTCGAGACTACACCGGATCCGGGCTCTTTCGGGGGGCGATGCGGTCGGTCGAAACGAGCCTCCGGAAGGGCCGAGCCTCCGGACGGCGAGAGCTCGACCTCAGAGCTTGGCGACGCGATAGTTGTCGTAGCGAATCGCCACCCGGCTCGCAGGCTTGCCGACGATCCCCGAGGTCACGAGGACCTGTTCGATCGGGGCGCTCGTGATGCCTTTGGCGTTGGAGACCACGGGGATCCCTTCGATCGAGAGGGAGGTCGTGCCCTCGTCGAGATCGGTCTCGAGTCGGTAGTGCACGAGCCCCGCGCGCTCCGGCCTCGTGAACGCGTGAAAGACGGGCGCGGACACCTCTTTCGGCGGGTAGACGGCCACCAGGCCCGCGCGGCCGGCGAAGAAGACCAGCGAAACGAGACGAGGCGGATCGATGCTGATCGCGATGGTCAACGTGGTCGCGCCTTCCTTGTTCGGCATGGCCTCGACTTCGTCCACGTCGAGGTCGGCGTCCACGGAGACACCCCGAGAGCCGAGGCGCGAGACGCCTTCGAGCAGCACGGCCTCGGATTGGGCCGTAGACCCTGCTGGAACCGGCTGGATGGCCGCCTCGAGCAGGCGCGACCTGGTCGGGTCGCTCCCGATGCCGGCGAGGGTGCCCCCGAGCTTCTCGGAGCGAAGGTCCCACCCTTCCAGGGCATCGGTGCCGTCGAAGTCCGCGCAAAAGAGGGCGTCCGCTCCGCCCGGGCAAAACCTGGCCTGCGCCGCGTCCGTGCCTGCGTCCGATTCGGGCGTGACGGCCGTGCCGAAGCCCCCACAGGCGGCGTGCAACGCCACCGAAGCCACGAGCATCGAGACGCCATAAGCGACTTTTCGCATCACGCCGCAGAGTACACGCTCCTTCCTCTTCGCGCACGGGACGCACCTTCGGATTCTTGGCGCGTCGAGGCCGCGCACGCTCACGCCCCTTGTGGTCGCGCCCGACCGAGGCGACCCTTCACTTCATGAGCGACCTCGAGACCATCACCGTCGAGACCCGTAGACACGTGCGCCTCATCGGCCTGTCCCGTGCCCACAAGCGCAACGCATTCACCATGCAGATGCTCCGCGAGCTCGCCGCCGCGTACACGAGCTTCGAGCGCGACGACGACGCGTGGGTCGCCGTGCTCTTCGCGCACGGTGGGCACTTCACGGGTGGCCTCGACCTCGCCGAGGTCGGTCCGAGAGTGGCTGCAGGCGAGCTGCTCTTCGCCGACGACGGCACCGTGGACCCGCTCGATCTCGTCGGGCCGCGGCGCAAAAAGCCCGTCGTTTGCGCGATCGAGGGCATCTGCTTCACGGTCGGCATCGAGCTCATGCTCGCCTGCGACCTGGCCATTTGCGCGCAGAACACACGCTTCGCGCAGATGGAAGTGCGGCGCGGCATCATGCCTTTCGGGGGCGCCACGCTGCGATTCGCGGAGACGGCCGGGTGGCCTCGCGCCATGAAGTGGCTGCTCACGGGCGACGAATTCTCCTCCAAAGACGCGCTCGAGATGGGACTCGTCTCCGAGGTGGTGCCCGACGGAACCGCCCTCGAGGCCGCGACCTCGCTGGCCGAGCGGATCGCCGCCCGCGCGCCTCTCGCGGTGAGGGCCACGCTCGAGAACGCCCGACTCGCACGAGAGCGAGGGCGACAGGCCGCACTGGCCGCGCTGATGGACACGGCGCGGCCGCTCTTCGCGACCGACGATGCCCGCGAAGGCGTGCTCTCGTTCGTGGAGCGACGCGAAGCCGTGTTCCGCGGACGTTGAGCTCGCATCGCGAAAGTCCGATTGTTCGCGTTCGACCCTCGAGCGTGTTCGTGCGCGTGCTCTTGGTCTTCGCCGCGCTGCTCTCGTCCTCACTCCTGACGAGGTCGAGCGCCGCGCACACGATCGGCCTTTCGCAAGGGGTCTATCGCCTCACGGGCTCGGAGCTCACGCTCACGTGGACGTTGGCCCGCGCCGACGCCCTCGCGCTCGCTCCGGCCCTCGAGAAGAGCCTCGAGGCGGCCGCGCGCGATCCCCGCGTCACGGTCGGCAGCGACGTCGCCTACCTGGCGGTCTTCTCGAAGATCACCGTGACGAGCGACCGCACCCCGTGCGCGTTCTTCGCCGCTTCGCCTCCTCGAGCCACCGACGGCGACGGCATCGTCCTCGAGGGCAACTACACCTGCCACGACACTCCGGAGGAGGTGGTGGTGAACCTCTCCTCCGTGCTCGACGAGCTCCCTTCGGGTCACCGTCAGCTCGCCCGCGTCGAAGGCGGTTCCGAGCCGCGCGAGGACCTGCTCACGCGCGAGCATCGGACCTTGGTGGTCGCCCACGCGCCCACCGGCTTTCGGCCGAAAAGGAACGGGTTTTTCGTCTTTTTTCACATGGGGGCCGAGCACATCGCGACCGGCGCCGATCACCTCGTGTTCCTGTTCGGGCTCTTGCTGGTGCGAGGTCGCGCGCGTGACTACCTCGGAACGGTGACCGCGTTCACGGTGGCGCACTCGGTGAGCCTGGCGCTCGCGGTGCTAGGCGTGCTCACGCCTTCGGCCAAGCTCGTGGAGCCGGCCATCGCCCTCTCGTTGATCTACGTGGGCGTGGAGAGCTTCGTGGGAACCGACCCTCGCAAGCGGTGGCGGGTCACCTTCCCTTTCGGCCTCGTACACGGCTTCGGGTTCTCGAGCGCACTGCGCGAGATCGGCCTCTCGCGCGCGGAGGTGCCACGAGCGCTCGTCTCCTTCAATCTGGGCGTCGAGGCGGCGCAGCTCGTCCTGCTCGCCCTCGCGCTGCCGGTCTTGCACGTGCTCGTCGGAAGGGCCTCGGAGGGCACGCAGAGCCGCTTCCGCAAAGGGGCCTCGGTGGCGGTAGTCCTGGCCGGCGCAGCGTGGTTCGTCGTACGCGTGGCCACCTGAGAGGAGCGAGAGCGCGGTACTCGTTCGGCCGTCGAACCGACGGCCAAAGAGCCTACCGCTTCTCGACGGTCTGCTAGGGTGGCGCGCGTGAACGCCGAGAAAAAGCCCCGCCCTCGAATTCTCACCGGAGACACTCCGACCGGCCGTCTGCACATCGGACACTGGGTCGGCTCGCTCGAGAACCGCGTCCGCCTTCAGGACGACTACGAGTGTTTTTTCCTGCTCGCGAACATGCACGCGTTCACGACGCGCGCCGACCGCCCGGACGACATCCGCCGCGACACGATCGAGATCGCCAAAGATTGGCTCGCGGCCGGCATCGACCCGGAACGCTCCACGCTGGTACTGCAGACCGAGATCCCGGCCATCGCCGAGCTCTCCTGGTACTTCGCGATGCTCCTCCCCTTCAATCGGGTCATGCGCAACCCGACCCTGAAGACCGAGATCGAGCTGAAAGACCTGGGCGACCACTACAGCTTCGGCTTCCCGCTCTACGCAGTGGGGCAATGCGCGGACATTCTCGCGTTCCGGCCCGAGCTCATCCCCGTGGGCGAAGACCAGGTCGCGCACATCGAGATGTGCCGTGAGGTCGCGCGCCGCTTCAATTGGACCTACACCAAGGTCGCGCCCGAGATGGCCGACGAAGAGCACCTCCCCAACGGCGGTGTATTCGGCATTCCCAATGCCCTCGTGGGGCGGGTCGGACGCTTGGTGGGCACCGACGGCAAGAACAAGATGTCGAAGAGCCTGGGCAACGTGATTTACCTCACGGACTCGGCCAAAGAGGTCAAAAAGAAGCTCGGTCAGCTCTACACCGGTCGCCAATCGATGACCGAGCCGGGCGACATCACGAACGCCCTCTTCACGTACGTACGCGCCTTCATCAAGGACCCCGCCAAGGTGGCCGAGCTCGAAGACCGCTACTCCCGCGGAGACAACATCGGCGACGGCCACGTCAAAGCGGACATCGCCGCCGCCCTCGAGGAGACGCTCGCCCCCATGCGCGAACGCCGCGCGGCCCTCGAAGGCCCACAAGGCGACGCACGCGTGCTCGAGATCCTGCGGGCCCACACGGACCGCGCCAACGCCGTCGCCGAAGAGACGCTCTACCTCACCAAACAAGCCATGCGCCTCGACTACGGCATGCGCGACCTGCGCATGCGCCGCTGAGGCGCGCGGTCCACGACCCCGGGCCCACGCGTGCGAACGCGGGAGGCCCGGGAGCCTCTCACTCCAGGGTGGAGCGCACGATCGTGGGCTTGTCTTTGGCGATGTAGAAGATGCCGGGGGTGTCTTGGCTCTCGAAGCCGTCGCTCGGGTTACGACGGAGCACCGAGTCGGTGATGGAGAGCGTGCCCGAGCGGTCGTTGCTCACGAAGAAGATGGCACCGCCGCCCTCGTTGGCGTGATTGTCTTCGATGCGATCGCCGCACAACGTGAGCGTGAAGGTATTGCCGTCGTTGTAGATGGCCCCTCCGCTGCCGCCGCCCGGAGTGCCGGCCTTGGCGGGATTGGCGCCGTTGCCGATGGCTTTGTTGTGCGTAAAGAGGCTGTTGAGCACGGTATACGAGACACCGATGCTGGAGAGCGCGCCGCCATTGGAGCCCACGTTCCCGAGGCCGGCCTTGCCGCCGAAGGTCGACCCCACCACGTAGAGCGGCTTCTTTCCTGCTTGATCGAAGGCGCGCACGGCCCCTCCTCCCACGTCGGGACCGGTCTCGTCACAGGTATTGGCGAAGAAGCGGGACGACACGATCTTGAGCCGCCCACCGCGCGCGAAAATGGCCCCTCCGCCCTCGGGCTCTTCGCCGCGGGTGGCGCCGTCCACGAAGGTGATGTTCTGCACCGTGAGGTGGGGCGACTCCTGATCTTGGCAATGGGAGGTCGTGTACTTCTGCTTCTCGTCGCAGGTGTTTTGGTAAAGAATCCTGACCTTCTTGCCGCCGCTCAAGGTGACCTTGCCGCCTCCGTCGAGGACCAGGTCGGGGCGGTCGTTGAAGACCTTGGCCGTGCGATCGAGCACGATGGTGACCGGGTCTTTGCCACAATTGAACGTGACCACCCCGCCCTTGGCCACGGCCTCGACCACGGCGTCTCCGGTGCAGCTCTCTTTGGTGCCGTTCCCGATGACGGTGGTAGGTTTGGACACGTCTTCCGCCCTCGCCTCGGCCGGAATTTCGCATTTGCCGTCGGGATTACCAGCGGGCGGCCCGTCGTCAATCACGGTAGGAGGCCCCCCGGGAGTGGTCGCGGTGGAGGTGGGGCTGGTCCCGGTCGGAGCGCCGGATTCGTCCGTGCTCCCGTTCGGCGCAGGATCGCTGCTGCTACACGCCGATAGGGCGACCATCGTCGACGCCACGAAGACGAGCACGCCCACCGAAGCCACCCGTGTAGAACCCAAGCGAATCGAACCTCGCGTCATCGAAACACCTCTCCCCCGAGGCTATCCGCCGCCCCCCGCCCCCGTCGACGGTTAACGCCGTGAGCCCGAGAACGCCGAGAAAAAGCGCCCGGCGCACCGCGAGTCCAAAAGGGGGGTGCGCGAGGGGGAACGCCCTCGCACGTACACCACGAAGTATCGAACCGCTCCCGGCCGCACCGCGAGTCCAGCTGCACCGCGAGTCCAAAAGGGCGGTGCGCGAGGGGGGAACGCCCTCGCAAGTAGTCCGAGCCGTATCTCACCGGGGAGCGCGAGGGGCCCGCCCCTCGCACGGAGCCCGAGCCGTATCGCCCGCTCAGAAACGAAGCGTAAGCTCGATGCGGGCACCCGAGAATGCCGGAAAAAGCCTACAAATCCCGCTCACACAGCGAAGCCCACCGCGCTGCTGTCCGACGAAGAGGCGTAGGTTGTTCTGGGTGGTGAAGCGGTAGAGGATGCTCCCGTTGTTGTAGATCGCCGGAAAGCTGTCCTGGCTCGTGTACTCGAGGCCGTGGGTGATGACCCACTTGGGCGCGACCTTGAGCGCGGTGTAGTGCTCGCCCTGCACCCACTTGACTTCGGAGAAGACCTCCTCGCCCGCCGCGTTCAAGACCTCGCGCTGGTTTTCGTTCTCCTGGTAGCGAACGCGATGGCGCCCGGCGAATTCCAGGGAGTACGGGCCGGAGATGTACTTGGTGAGCGTGTATTGGACGGCGCGCTCTTTGTAATAGGGCTCGCCGTCTTGGCGCACGTCGTTGCGAATGGTGGTGTTCGCGAAGAAAAACGAGCGATTTTCGTCGAAGCGCATCTCGATCCCGCTCTGGAGATCGGTGACGTAGTTCGTGTTCGCCGGGTCTTTGCTCCGCCCGAGCTCGTCGCAGCTGCCGCCCGGGATCTCGCTCTTGGTGACCGAATAGCCGAACGCTCCGTACACCAGCAGATTGGGCGAGACACGCGCGTCGACGCGGTCGCGGGCGCCGTTCACGCAGGCATTGAAGAAGCCGAACATGCTGTCGTTGATGATCGGCTCGGCGGTCGGCACGGCCGAATACGCCACGTTCGCGAAGGCCGAGGCCCGGGTCACGTTCACCGAGCCGGCGACGTTGAAGTAGTTGCGGTAGCTCTTCACCTCGAGCGTATTGGTGATGGGGCCGCCGTTGGCGGTGAGTGCCGCGTAGAGGGCATTGCCGGACAGGTCGGCTTCACGGCCGGTCTCGCCTTTGCGGCGCTGGACCGCGGCCTCCACGTACAGGCTGCCCACTCCGAAGAACGACGGAATCTCCAGCGACTGGCTCGCATTGAGCACCGAGGTGGAGTCGAGCGTGGGAGAGAGGTTCTTGGGGAGCGACGAGATCCACGTTTGGACGTCGTTCTCGGCGCACGAGCCGAAGGGGCGATCGAGCGAGCCGTCGATCACGTTGCCCTTGTCGTCGTAGCGGAAGGGCGCACACTTGGTGAAATGCGCCACGTTGGTGGAGAGCACCACCGGCAGCCCGCGGCCGAGCAGGATCTGCGCGCCCACGACCCGGTCCGAGCCGTACAGCGGCGCGCGATTGTCGCCTTCGACCACCTTGGGCAAAAAGAGGGCACGCCCGGTCGGCTCGTCCACGCGCGAGGGGTTGAGAAAACCGGCCACGAAGGTGACCTGCGCCGGGTCCTTCTGGATGGTGATCTTGCCGCCGAAGGCCGTGGTGTCGATGCCGAGCTCGTCCACCTTGCGGAGCGACAGCACGAGCCCTCGTCCGAGCTGCGCGTAGGAGTCGCCGACCGCGAGCTCCACGCCGGAGAGCTTGTACGTGGCGTAGAGCTTGGCGGGGTAGATCGAGTCGCGGTAGCGAGTGGCGCCGTCCACCAGGACGTTCTGCCTATCGCGCGGGGCAAGCTCGCGGTCTTCCGGGCGCAGGCCGTAGAGGGCGCTGTCGATGCGCGCGCCCAGGGTGAGCTTGTCCCGGGTGAGCACCAGGTTCAGGCGATTGAGCCAGGCGAAGTACCCCTGATTTTTCGTGTCTTCGCCTTCACGCGCGGCAAAACGCTGCGAAACGATGGACGTCTCGGTCACGTCGACCTTCACGGGTTTGCCGAGCACCGGAGGGAGGTCCACGGCCTTGGCCTCCCGCGGGAGCGAGACCGAGAGGCCTGCCAAGAGGAGCCCGAAAACGACGCTTTTCGCCGCGCGCGATCGCACCTTCACGGCGCGCATCCTTGCACGAAACGACGACAAAAAGGGCGCACGCTGCGTGGCTTTCGCAGCGGCGCCCTCTTCGACTTTCGCGTTCGTAAGGACGAACCGCGAGCGACGACCTACTGCGCGAGCAGCTTGTCGACCTCGACCGCGAGGGTCTCTTCGTCGCCGGGGTTGTACCCCTCACGCACCTGGGCCACCTGTCCGGTCTTGTCGATCAGGATGGTGAGCGGGCCGCTCTTCTTCGGGTTGTAGAGTGCACAGATCGCCGAGTCCTCGTCCAGGAGGACGGGGAAGTTCAGGTTGTTGCGCTGCGCGAAAGGCTTCACCTGGGCGACGGTCTCGGGGCCATCCATAGCCACGGCAAGGATGACGAAGCCCTTCGCCTTCTTGTCGTCCTGCATCTTGCGAAGGTGCGGGAACTCGGCGAGGCAAGGCTCGCAGTAGGTGGACCAGAAGTTCAGCAAGATGGTCTGCTTTCCGAGGTAGTCGGAGAGCTTCACGGTCTTGCCGTCCATGTCTCGGGTGCTGAAATCTTGGGCCTTCGCGCCGGTGCGCACGGCAGCCGAAGAAGCGGTGGTGTCGGTGCCCGCGCCTTGCGGGTTGCCACAACCGAAAAGCGCCGCGCCCAAGAGGGCCACGGCGCCTACGGTCGAGGCGAAGGTTCGCGCTCGCTCGTTCATGGGATTCGGATCACTTCGCGGGGGTGTAGGTGTCGAGGAACTTGAGCCACTGGTCGAGCTCGCTGCGAACGCCTTCCACGGTGCCTGCGCCGCCGGTGCCGCCGGCGAGGATTTCCATCGTGCGGGCGTCGAGGTCGGCGTTCCACGGGATGGCCGCAGCGTCGAAGAAGACGCCGAGGTTCAGGTTCGACGGGTCGAGCACGTGGGTGAAGTCCGACGGGTACGCGCCGAGCCACTTGTCGAGGTCGGCCTGGGTGGAGGGGCTGCCCTGCTTGGAGGTCTCGACCAGCGCGGCGAGCCACACGACCTTCTTGTTCTTCAACTCGGCGGCGATGGTGGCGGCAGCCTTCGCTTCTTGGTTGCAGGGGCCGCACCACACGGCCGCGGCCTGGATGTGGATGAGGCGGAAGTTCTTCGCCTCGGGGTCGTAAAAGTCGGCGAGGGCGACCTGCTGGAGGCCCTGCGACTTGTCGCCGTTGGGGTACCCGTAGAACTTGAAGTTCTTCATCACGTTGCCGGGGTTCCCCACCTTGCCGTTCGAGGCGCTGTGGGACGAGGGCTTCGTGCCGATGTTGGCGGTCGGGTAGGGCTTGCCGTCGGGGTTGGTCTCGCGGCCGGACGAGGGAACGCCCACGCCGTCACCGGTGACGCCCCTGTCTTGTTCGGTGCCGCTCGTACCGCCGTTCGTGCCGGGGGTCGTCGACGAACAGCCCGCGAGCGCCAGGGCAGCGACTACGGAGGAAGCGAAAAATACCGACTTGGAGAGACCGACGGAGCTCATGGGGACACCTCGAGGACGATGTGCTAGCACACGGGTGAGGAACGGTACCGCCGAAGTTCGAATCGTCAAGCGTAATGAACCCAGGCGGTTTCCAGCAGGAAGCGCTCTCGGCTCTACGAGTGACAGCGGCTCTCAGTTGCTACTCGGATCGAGGAAACTTTTCCGTTCACGCTGCGCTGGTTGGGGCTTGGGGGCAATTTCTGTGTGTGCACCCTCGCACCTACGTCTCTCTTGAACTAGGACACCGAGGTCGCCCATGAAGCCCGCCCTGCACTCTTCGCTGTTTGCTCTCGTCCCCGTCGTCACCGTGGCCTTCTTGGGCCTCGGCGGAGCGCTCGCCTTCGCGGGGTGCTCGGCCACCGTGGTCGACGGCACCTCGGACGGAGGGGTCACCTGCGACTCGTCCAAGTGCGCCCCGGGCAACACCTGCCTCGAGGTGAACGGCGAGACCAAATGCCGCAAGACGTGCAGCTCGAACCTCGATCCGTCGAAGGCCTGCCCGCTCGGCTACACGTGCCGTACCCAGAACGACCCCACCAACGCGAAGACCGTCGAAGGACCTAACCCGCCCGCGCCTGCGAGCACGGCGTTTTGCGCGGAAGTCGCCCCCACCATCACCAAGCAGGCCAAAGGTCAGTGGGGCTTCGCGTGCAACCCGGGCGGTGGTGTCAGCGGCAACAAAGACTGCGACGCCGCACAGGGCTTCACCTGCCTCGCGCGTAGCCCTTCGGACGGCGACGCCTACTGCACCCACGCCTGCGAGACCAGCGCCGACTGCGGCGCGGGCCTCTTCTGCGGCGACATCAACGACACCCCCAGCGCGGACGCCGCCAAGCGCGAAGGATTCGGCTCGGTCATTCGCGTTTGCCAGAAGCGCGCCTACGGCTCGCCCTGTTTCGCAGACGTCGACTGCCCCAGCGCCCACACCTGCGCGGCCGACAACAACGGTCGTCGCTTTTGCACCATCGCCTGCGAGAAGGACGCCAACTGCGCCGTGGACGCCTTCTGCGCGCCGGTGAACGGGAAGAACATCTGCTTCCCCAACGCGGGCGTCATCCTCGGCGATGGCACGTTCTGCTCGCCCTGCCGCGCGGACTCGGACTGCAAAGCGGGCGGCGGAGTGTGCGCGAGCGACGTCTCCTACACCACCGAGCGCTTCTGCACGGTGCCTTCGCCTTCCGCTTGCAAGACCACCAGCGACTGCCCCAAAGCCCCCGAGGGTGTCACCGCCACCGGCTGCGCCAGCAAAGAGTCGGACGAGCTACCTGCGGGTTCGTGCGTCGGCCTGTTCAAGCTGGGCGGAAACGACCTGCCCGGCTGCTGGACCGCCACGCGTAAGGCCAACCCGCGGTAAGCAAGACTTCCTGCGACGGGGGAAAATCCCTGGTCGTCAAAGTGTTCGGTGCTCTCATGGGCGCGTAGGTCTATCCTCGCGCCCATGTCGCGTTCCTACGATTTGGTCCTCTTCGGAGCCACGGGATTCACGGGCAAGCTGGTCGCCGAGTACCTCGCCAACCACGCGAGCGGCCTTCGCTGGGCGGTCGCTGGGCGCAGCGAGAGCAAGCTCCGCGACGTGCTCACGAGCCTGGGCGACGCAGGCAAGAGCGTCGACCTCCTGCTCGCGGACTCGGGCGATCAGGCCTCGCTCGAGGCGGTGGTCAAAGCGACGCGCGTGGTGGTGACCACGGTCGGTCCGTACGCCAAGTACGGACAGGGCCTCGCGCGGGCAGCCGCCGAATACGGCACCCACTACTGCGACATCACGGGTGAGGTGCCTTTCATCCGCAAGAGCATCGACGAGAACCACGCCCGTGCCGAAGACACCGGCGCGCGCATCGTGCACTGCTGCGGCTTCGACTCGATCCCCTCGGACCTGGGCGTGCTCTGCGTGGCGGATCACGCGCGCACGCGCGGCGAAACTCTGGGAAAAACCAAGCTCGTGGTGCTGCGCGCCAAGGGCGGCGTCTCGGGCGGCACCGCCCACAGCATGCTGAACCTCATGGCGGAGGCCGAGCACGACCGCGCTCTTCGGCGCCTCCTGCGCGACCCCTATTCGCTCACGCCGGACGCCTCGAGCGAGCTCTCCAACGACGGTCCCGATCCGGTGCGCGTGGCCTGGGACGAAGACGCGAAGGGATACACTGGCCCGTTCGTGATGGCCGCCGTGAACACGCGCATCGTGCGGCGCTCGAACGCACTGCTCGGGCATCGCTACGGCAAGAGCTTCTCGTACGAAGAGACCATGAGCTTCTCGAAGGGCGCCAAGGGCGCGGTCATGGCCGCGGGCTTCACCGCGGGCCTTGCCGCCTTCATGGTGGCCGCCTCCAAGAAGACCTCGCGCGATCTGGTCGCGCGACTCTTGCCGAAGCCGGGCGAGGGCCCCTCCAAAGCCGAGCGCGACGCGGGCTTCTTCCGCATCGGCGTCTACTCCACCACCTCGCAAGGCAAGAAGGTGCGCGGTCTGGTCGAAGGCACGAGCGACCCCGGCTACGGCGAGACCGCCAAGATGCTCTCCGAGTCCGCGCTCGCCCTCGTGGAAGGCCAGTTCGCCGGTGAAAAAGGCGGCGTGCTCACCCCCGCCACCGCCCTCGGTCAGAACCTCGTGACTCGATTAAAGAAGGCGGGAATGACGTTCGACGCGAGCGACGGGTGACACGGGAGCTGGTTTCGGCGGCGCTCGCTGGCGCTCGCAGACTCGTGACATGAGATTGTATGGAGACGAAATCGCCGTCCCATCAACGCTTGGTAAGAACAATTCCTCCATCGCCAACGACGCTAAAGTCGGAAGAGGAACGCGCCCAGAGCAGCGAGTAAGCAGAGCCTTCCTCGGCAGCGATGCCGGTCGGGACCACGACGAACGAAGTACCGCTCCACTTCCACAGCGGGCTCGAGTCAACGCCCAATTGCACGATTGAGCGGCCATACATGAAGACCGCCCCATCTTCGAGGACGCGCAGCCTCTTGCTAGCAATGCCGCTCTCCTCCGATTCTGCCACCACGGTCCACGCCGTGCCATCAAAGCGTCGAAGGTGAACGACGTTATCGGACGACCGCACCGTGGTGAGCGCGAACAACGAACTTCCAGCACCGCTAAGGTCAAGCAGGTTTTCGCCCGGCCAGGCCTGGGGCGTGTACGTACAGGACCCGTCCGACAAAACCCGGTAAAAACCACCGTCGGAAGCGTCGAGATAAATGTCGTCGCCCACCTCGAAGATGTTGGACGCAAAAATGGCGTTGCCGGGCTGGTTGGCGCACTTCTGAAGCGGGATCTCCGCGCCTCCAAAGCGGTGGACGACCCTCCGAGAGGATATGAACCACAAATGATTGCGCTTCGTACGAGTAAGGCTCCCGTACTCATTGTAAACGAATGACTCCTGGGACCACTCCTTGCCGTTCCAATTCATAAGACGTTGGCTAGACCTGCCGTCGGACCTCACCGTCTTTTCGATCACGACACTGATATTGTCGGGCGACGACTGCGCGGCTTCGACGAACTCTTCATAATAGTCGTCGGTTATTACGGCGGACAATTCCTCCGTCCAGCGGCGAGTCGTCGCGTCGAAGCGATAGAGCCCATCGGTCGTGAGTGCCCAAGAGTCGTGCAGCTTTGCGCTGACCATCGACCCTCGCGGTCGTACGACGTCCGAACCTACACGTTGGAGCAGACCTTTGCTCCCGGCGACGACGGCGACCTCATCATCGGGAGACCAGACGGCGCGAACCTCGTCGTACAGAGAATCCGGGTAGGCTGGCTCCCACCCGCCCTTTCCGTCTTCACGGAGCGGAGGGGTGCTCGCGACCCAAGGCTCTCCGCGAGGCCCGCGCCCGATGTTGCTCAGCACCCCGGACTTGCCATAGAGCCGAACGTTGTGCTCCGTGTTCCAATCGCTACCGGTGAAGCGAATGATGGAGGTGAAATTGCTGTCGCCGCTCGACACGACGACATCGTCGGGGCCGTTCACCCAGACTCCGAGCGCAGGGCCATAGACGTCCCTAGGGAGCGCAGCGCCGGACGGCGTCCATGTCGAGCCGTACAGACGCCAAAGCTGTGGCGAACCGGAGCTGCCGCCCACTGCCCAAACCTCGCCGCCTTTGCCGTGGATTGCATACAAGGCAGGAAATTTGCCGGTTGCGCGGGTCCAGGCGAGTCCGTCCCAGTGCATGATCACCCCCAGCTCCGCTGCATCGAGGGTGCCTTGGGGCTTCGGCTCGCCACCGACGACCCAGGCGTCCGTCGCGCTCGCGGCCCACACACCGCGCAGTTGGGTCGTTTTCGGCAGACCGGCGTTGGCGTCGCGCCATGTCGTGCCGTCGAAACGAAGGAGGGTCCCTTCGTCACCGACGGCCCAGGCGAGATGGAGATCGACGGCAAACACTGATCGCAACTGCGTAGTAACGCCGGAGCTCATCGCTCGCCACGCCTCGCCCCGGCTATGTGAACGCAGGATCGTACCGCGGGAACCTACCGCCCAGAGCGCGTTGGGCGCCGACGCGTGAAGGTCCGAAAGAGACGCCCCCGTGTACGGAAAGTCCCAGCAGAAACCTTCCCGAGTGCAGATTGGTTCTCCCTCGGGGGCCGTATCGAGAGGATCGGGCTGGGGGGCTGACGGCGGTGAGCGGCCGTCGGCTTGCAGAGGCAGCTGCTCATCAGCCCCCCCACAGGCAGAGAGTATGGCGAGCGGGAGCAGAAAGGCGACCGAGCGGTGGTTCATTCGGACTCGGCGAGACGAACGGGGGAGCGATTGATTTGGGTGCATTGTCCTTTAGTGATCGTACCCACACACCATTATGAACATTTCGACGAAGCCGGCCCGAAGTACCCACGAGGTTTCCGAGGCGCCAAGCACGCCAGCTCGAACATCTGGAGACCCTTCCATGAAGTGATCGCCTCGGCGCGTGGTCCAGGCTCGATCGGGCATAGCTCGCCGCGGGCGCCGACGAAACAAAGCGCCCCAACTCGTCGTAGGAGAGCGCTCCGAACGCGATGCGCTCCGTGTTCGGCGCGGCGGGCTTCAAGGTTCCGTCCTTTCTGGACAGTCCGAAGCCCGACTTGCCGCTTACGTTGACGTGGTCAACGAGGCTCATGTCGTCGACGCCTCCCTTGTCGGTCGACTGGCGTCGCACGGACGGGTCGTTCGGACTGCAGGAAGAAGAAAGGCTGGAGGTCGACTCCCGTGTGGGCAAGCGCAGCAGTGACTTAGTAGCGATTCCTACGTCACAAGGGGACGTGGGACGACTTACACCAGCCTTACACGCAGGACTTCGTGACGTTACCCAAGGCGATTCGGTGACCGACTTGAAAGGCTCGGCCTGGATTTCGCCGTACCGCTAAAGGGCCACTGGCAGCGGCGAACCGAGCTCGAGCGTAGATTCGGGGACTCCACGCGCAGGGATGGCTGCGCCGTCTCGTTGGGAGCTCGTGGGCGCTCCCGTCCGCACCCTCTACAAAATCTTCCCCACCGCTTCGCCGAGCTTCTCGCAGCACGACTCGTACTTCACGTCTCCGGCGCCGGAGGCGTCGAAGTGGAGCTGGACGTTGAGCGGCGCCTTGCCGTGCACGGGGCACTTCACCGTGGAGAGGCGGGTGCCGAGGTCGCGGCCGACTTGGGCGAGCGTGCTCTTCACCGACGCGTTCTTGACCTCGTCGACGGCCAGGGTCTTGCGCCCCATGGCAACCGTGACTTTCACGTGGACCATGGCCGACGCTGCGGATGCCTGGAGGAAGACCGTTCGACGCCGAGAGGCTCGATTCGATGAGGCTGGACGACCGCCTCGCGCGTTAGGTCGCCGACATGCGTCGGACCCTAGGAAACCTTCTTCTCGCGGCGTGCGTCGCGTGCATCGTCAAGCCCTTTGCGGCGCCCTACTCCGAGGTCATCTCCGATCGCCTCTTGGTCTACAGCGCGTTCCACGAAAAAAATCTCATTTGGTTCATTTTCGCCGGGGTGCTGCTCGTCGTGGGTCTCGTTCTTCGGGGCCGCAAACCAGAACCCCACATCCCTTCCGCAAACGAAGGTCAACACTCGGCGAGTCCGGCCTCGGGAGGTGAGAGCCGACTCGTGGTGAGCGAACCGCCGCTCTTGCCCGTTTTGCGCTCGATGGCCTCGCAGCTCCAGCACCCGAGCGCAGGCCGGTACCTTTGCCTCGGCGCCGCGACCCGGAACGTCTGGGTATCGTTTCACTACGAGCTCGGGATGAACGTCATCCTCGAATCGAAGGGGGATGCCGTCGCGCTCGAGCGACGTGCCCTCGAAAACCTCGCCCAACTTCCGTTCCACTGGGAGGCGATTTCCAAGGACGAGCAAGGACGGGCGCGGACGCTCCTCTGCCGCCACGAGTACGCGTCGGAAGGCCTCCTGCTGGAGAGCTTTCTCAAGGAGGGGCACCGCCTCCTCGGCGCGAGCCGGTTGCTCGCCGCGGTGCCGATTCGGGGTGCGCTGATGGTCTGCGGAGACACCTCCGCCCCGGAAGTGCTCGCGCTCTTCGAGTACGCGAAGGACCTTTTCAACCAAGCCGAGGAAGAGCGCGTCTGCGAGACGCCGATCTTGGTCGAGAATGGCCGCGTTCTTGGAATCTCGGGACAGCTCGAGCTCAAGCGGCCCTAGTTTGCAGGCCCCTAGGTCCCGACATCCGGCCCCGCACCTCGCACCCTCTACAAAATCTTCCCCACCGCTTCGCCGAGCTTCTCGCAGCACGACTCGTACTTCACGTCTCCTGCGCCGGAGGCGTCGAAGTGGAGCTGGACGTTGAGCGGCGCCTTGCCGTGCACGGGGCACTTCACCGTGGAGAGGCGGGTGCCGAGGTCGCGGCCGGCTTGGGCGAGCGTGCTCTTCACCGCGGCGTTCTTGACCTCGTCGACGGCCAGGGTCTTGCGCCCCATGGCAACCGTGACTTTCACGTGGACCATGGCTCTATCCAATCGAACTTTGCCTCGGCCCGGAAGAGGCAAAATGGCCACGCGTGAAAGCTGAAGCCTGCGTACGGTGCGTGCGCGGTCAGCTGTAGGCGCGCAGCATGGCGAAGACCACCACGCCGGTCACCGAGACGTAGAGCCACAAGGGAAACGTGAACTTGGAGACCTTCTTGTGCTGCGGGAAGCGCCCGGACAGCGAGAAGAAGAAGCTCGTGAAGACCAGCGGCAGCGCCACCGCCGAGAGCACCACGTGCGTGATCAAGATGAAGAAGTACACCGGCCGAACCAGGCCGAGCCCGGGGAACTTCGAGTCGCCGTGGACCGAGTGGTAGACCAAATACGAGACCAAAAAGAGCGCCGATGCGCCCATGGCCGTGAGCGTGTGGCGCGAGTGCAGGGCGAGATCTCGCTTCTTGATGGCGCGAAACGCGAGCACCAAAAAGACCGCGCTCGTGCCGTTCAACGTGGCGTTCACCGCGGGCAGATAACCGACCCAGGCGGGAGGCGCTTGCACCGGGCCGTGCCCGTAGATGACGCCGATCAGCAGCAAAAACGCCGCCAGGCTCACCGCCAGGATGACACCGACCGCTCGCTTCGGGCTCACCTCACGGAGAGCGTCGACCTGAGGAGTGGTGGCAGGGGCGGGGCTCTCGGCGGAGGCGGACATGGTAGGCGTCTCTTAGCGCCATTCGAGAATCCCTCAAGCCCCGTCTCTCGGCGTGACGACCCGGACGTGGAGCTCAGGCGTCTTTCTTCGGCTGGTCGTTCGGGGGCTCGTCGCTCGTGGTCTCGTCGGCCTTCGGCGCTTCCGGCTCTTGCGCAGGCTTCGCGTCGACGCTGGGTTCGGCTTCGGGCCCATCGGCAGCGGGCCCATCGGCAGCGGGCTCGTCGGCAACGCGAGTCGCTTCGGCGGAGGGCTCCGGCGCGGGCTTCGCTTCGGCGCTCCCGCCCGCGGAAGGCAAGCTCTCGGCGTCCGCTTTTTTCCGCGGCGGCGGACGGTCCGAGGCATCGCGCCTCGCGTTCTCTTCTTCGAGGCGCAGCTTCCGACTGGCCAAGAGATCGCTCCACATGGCGCGCTCGTCCGAAGACGCGAGCGACAGCCACAACGCCCCGGCCACCGCGGCGAGCGCGGAGAGCGGCACGTCGAGGCGACCCGCCGAGACCAGCGCGAGCGAGAGCGCGACCGCGATTTGAGGCACTTGCCTTCGCTGCGAAGCGGCCACGAGACCCAGGAAAATCGAGGTCGGGAAGAGGAAGTGCGCGATGGGCGTGAGCGCGAACGGCTCGGGGCTCGGCTCTTGGGCGAGCACCGCGTTGGCCAGCACCGGCCCCAGTGCGCCCGCGAAGCCGGGCTTCCGCGTGGCGATGTACGTGACCACGAAGCCGAGCACGAGCGCGACGTTGCCCATCACGCGGCCCTGCATTTTCCCGCGCGTGGCGAAGTACGCGACGGTGACGAGCTGCGCGAGCCCGACCAGCACCACGGCGAACGTGCCGAACCCCCGCGCGAACGCGAAGCCTCGCGGGCTCTCGAGCGAAGCGGCCGCGGTGGCCCACGCGACCACTCGAAAGATGCCCGCGAGACCGAGCAGCGCCGTCACGCCCGCAGGAGCTCGCGTGTGCGGCGCACGAAGCGCACGCACCGACGACACCAGCGCGAACGCGCTCGCGGACATGGCGAGCAGCACCTGCGGAATCGACAAAAGTGGGCTCGTCACCGCGGGCGCACCGAGGCCGACCACCAGCACGAGGAGCGACAGCGCGACGTAGCGCGTGGAGCCGAGATCGGTCCGCCGAATGAGCTCGTAGCCGCCCACCGCCACCAGCACCATGAGGCCCGCGAAGGACACGTACGAGAGCGTGGACGCGAGGCGCTCGCCCCAGGTGACCACTTTTTCGCCCACGTTTCCCAGGAGCCCGGGCAGGATCATCACGCCTGCGATGGCGGCGAGCAGGGTCGACCACGAGGTGCCGCGCAGGAGCGGCTCGACCCACGCGGCGCGCTCCGAGCCGGTCGGCGCAGAGCCCGAAGGCGCGGGCGGAGGGCCGGACGCAGACGGAGCTCGCGTGCGGTTCGACGGAAGTCCGTACGCGGGCGCCATGGAGACGGGCGGAGGTTTGGAGCTCACGGGTTCCCGACACTCTACCCGAGCTCGACGCGAGGTTGCGTAACCTCCTGCATCGAGCTGCGTAGCTCGTGCATGCGCGTCCCGGTCGCCGTGGTTTTCACCATCTTCAGCACCCTGCTCGCCGGCTGCAGCCGTCTCGGAGGCGCGAGCGAGCGCGCCACCTCCGAGCCCCACGTCGAGGGCACGAGCGTCTCGTCTTCCGAACGAAGCGCCGAACCGGCGGAGCAAGCGATGAACGCGAACGCGAGCTCGCCTCCGACCTCGACAGGCAGGACAGGCAGGCCCGAGGTCGTGGTGGAGCTGTTCTCGTCCGAAGGGTGCTCGAGCTGCCCACCGGCCGACGAAGTCTTGCGCGAGCTCTCGCGAGAACCCGGCGTTTTGGCGCTCGAAATGCACGTCGACTACTGGAACGACCTCGGCTGGGCCGATCCCTTCTCGAGCCGCACCTTCACCGATCGCCAGCGCGCTTACGCCACGCACCTCGCGAAGAGCGGCGTCTACACACCACAAGCCGTGGTGGACGGGCGCGACGAGCTCGTGGGCTCCGATGCACGAAAGCTCCGCGCGCTCGTCGCCGAGGCCAAACAGCGACCGCACGCCGCGCTCGTGCTCGCGCGTGAGGGCGAGCGACTCACGGTGGAGACGCCGGCACGAAGCGACGGCGCGCGGCTCTTCCTGGCCACGCGGGAGAGCGGGCTCGCGACGCGCGTTCCACGCGGTGAAAACGCAGGAAAAACCCTGGTGCACGGGCCCATCGCCCGCGCGCTCGAGCCGCTCGAGGCGAAGCTCGAGCGACGCGACGAGAAGGACCGCGGAAAAGACACGTGGGTCGCCCACGCGACCAAGAGTAAGCGCGCCTCCACCGACTACGTGGCCCTCCTCGTGCTGCCCTCGATGCAGATCGTGGGCGCAGCAAACGTCGAGTGACGATCAGCCGCCTTCGACCAGCTCACCGCCCTCGAGCAGGACGCGCCTCGCGCCGAGCGCACGCACGTCGTCTTCGTCGTGGGTCACGAGCACGCAGGGCTTCGCGGTCTCTTGCAAGACCTCGCCGAGCACGCCCAGCACGTGCGAGCGGGTGCGACGATCCAGCGCAGAAAAGGGCTCGTCCAGCACCAACGCCTCGGACGGAACGGCGAGCGCGCGCGCCAGCGCCACTCGCTGCGCCTCGCCCCCGGACAAGGTCCCTGGACGTGCGTCGGCGAGCTTGTCGACGCCGAGCCGAACGAGCCACTCGCGCGCGTGCTCGTGAGCCCTTCGCGCGTCCATGCCCGCGCGACGCGGACCGAAGGCCACGTTTTCGATCGCCGTGAGGTGCGGGAAGAGCGCGAGCGACTGGAACATCACGCCGAGCTTTCGCTGCTCGGGAGGCACCGCGTGTTTCGCGTCGGCTGCGTCGAAGAGCACGCGCCGGCCGAGCTCGACCTTGCCGCGGTCCGGACGCACGAAGCCGGCGATGACCCCCAAAAGCGTGGATTTTCCCGCGCCGGAAGGCCCGAGCACGGCCGTGATCCCGGGCCGCACCCGCAGCCGAGCGGTCAGCGTGAAGGCGCGCTCGTCCGAGATCCGCGACACGGTCACGTCGAGCGAGAGTGTGCTCACCACGCCCTCCGCGCGAGACGGTTGGCCGAATAGAGCGCCACGAACGAGAAGAGCCCGAGCAACATCACGTAGAGGTTGGCGTCGCTCGTGCGCCCGGCGAGCGCGGCGTCGTAGATGGCCATGGCCACGGTCTGGGTCTTTCCTTCGGTGTCCCCGGCGACCATCAGCGTGGCGCCGAAATCACCGAGCGAGCGCGCGAACGCGAGCGCGAGCGCGCCCACCACCCCACGCGACGCGAGCGGCAGCTCGATGGCCCAGAAGGCCGCCCAGGGACGCGCGCCCAAGGTCCGTGCCGCGAGCACCACGTCTTCCGGGACGCTCTCGAACGACGCGCGCCCGAGCTTCACCACGAGCGGGAGCGCCGAGATGGCCGCGGCCAGGATCGCGCCCTTCACGGTGAACACGATGGTGTCCCCGGTGAGCGATTCGTACGCCCGCCCGACGATCCCGCGGCGCCCGAGTAGAACGAGCAAGAAGTACCCGAGCACGGTGGGCGGCAGCACGAGCGGCAAGGAGAAGAGCGCGTCGAGCCCTTCCCTGCCCCGCGTGCCACGCTTCGAGAGCAGGTACGCCACCGGCAAGCCCAAGAGCGCCGCGAGCACGGTCGCCCCGAGCGCGACCTCGAACGAGAGCACGAAGGTGCCGATCACGCGGCGCTTCCCGTCACCGGGGCCCCTCACCCGGCGGCAAAAACCCGTATTTTCCCAGGACCGCGCGGCCCTCTTCGCCGGTCAGGAGCGCCGAG
The DNA here is from genome assembly GCA_965225775.1 of Polyangiaceae bacterium. Classification (GTDB taxonomy): domain Bacteria; phylum Myxococcota_A; class Polyangia; order Polyangiales; family Polyangiaceae; genus JAAFHV01. Next base: position 3,763,965 of record OZ245328.1, read on the forward strand.
AACGCTCGCGCCGCGGCCACGCTCTTCGCGTGCGCGTCGTCCGGACGTCCCGCGGGAGGCGCCTTTCCCGGGCACACCACGAGCGCCTGCACGAGCGGCGCGTAGAGCTCGTCCGGCACGTCCAACGTGCGCGGCGGAGCGGACGGGGAGGCCGGCGGCTCGGACAGCAGGAGCGCACGCGAGACGAAGGCACAGTCGGCGTTGCCACTGCGTGCAAACTGCAAACTTTCGCCCACGTTGGTGGCGATCACGAGCTTCGCTTCGATGCGCGAGAGCAGGCCCGCGCGCTCGATGCTCTCGCGGGCGGCTTTGCCGTACGGCGCGTGCTCGGGGTTGGCCAAGGCGATCTTTCCGACCTTGTCCGAGGCGAGCCCGGCGAGCGCCCCCTGCTCGGCGCGCTCGGCGCGAGGCACGCCACCGGGGCAATACAGCACGAGCTTGCCACGCGCATAACGAACGCGGCTCGACTCCTCGCAGACCCCGGCCTTCACGACGTCGACCGTGTAGGCCACGTTCGCGGACGCGAAGAGATCGTACGGCGCACCCTCCGCGAGCTGCTTGGCGAGCAAGCCCGACGAGCCGAACGTGAAGGTGACGTCGGTGCCTTCCGCGCGCACCCTCTCGCCGAGCTCACGAAAGGCGGGCTCCAGATCGGCCGCCGCGGCCACGTGCAGCGCGGTCCTCGAAGGCGCCGTCCCGGAGGAATCACGCTCGTGGTGTTTGGTGCACGAGGCGGTGAGCGCCGCCCAAACGAGGCCGGCCATCGGCGCAGCGAACACCGTACGAACCATGGAGCGTGACACGGGGATGGACGGCACGTCGCGCTTCGTCAAAGACCGTTCGGAGATCAGTTGGGGTTCGGCGCCCCGTGCGCGCTGTCACCGCTGGGTCCGCCCGCGGGAGGAACCGCGCGCTCTTCGGTGGGCGAGGTGGGCAGCTTGTTCGGCGGGGGCTCCACCGGAGGCGCCTGCGGGGGCAGGTTGAGCATGAAGGGTCGCGCGTTCATGGTGGAGCACGCGAAGACCTCGTCGCGGTGGAACTCCCAGTGGAGGTACACGTTGCCGTCGCTCGAGACGATGGCGTTGGGCGCGGGACCGAAGGGCGAAGCGCGCTTCACCGAGTCGAGCGCGGCGATGTCGAAGGCGGTCACGCCGCTCGCTTTGACCACGCCCATCTTCACGATCTGGCCGTCTTTCGGGCCCACCACGATCTCGAGGTGGGTCACGAGCTTGGGGTTCGCGAGCGGGTGCGAGGCGGGGAGGCCGCTGATCGAGTCGAGGAAGCTGTCCGCGAAGATGGGGTGGATGCGGTTGTGGATGGTGGTGAGGTAGGTGGCGAAGGGCACCCGCGCGGCGTTCAGCGACGTCTGGTTGCCCGGCTTCACGGTGGAGACGTAGTTCTCGATCGCGCTGCGCCAACGCTCGAAGTTCGAGGCCTGGAACGAGCCGCGGTGCTCGGACTTGCGACGCTCGCCGTCGGCCACGCGCTCTTTGCGGAGCTGGTCTTGGCCGATGCTCGCCACCACCGTGGCTTGGTTCAAGTTCAGGTTGATCTGGCCGGGCGCAGCCTGCGCTCCGAGACCGAACGCGAGCCCTTTGGAGGGCTTTTGCACCGAGCCGCGCGGCTTCGAGCTCGATCCCGAACCGCCTTGATTTCCAGCGCCCGAGCCGCCCGGGCGCGTGGGATCGAAGGTCCAGCCCTTGGCGCCTTGAGCCACTTCGGGCGTGGGCTGCGAAGCTCCCGCGGGGTCGTCTTGTTGAGGCTTTTGCGCGGCCTGCGGCGACGACTCGGGCTTGCCGTCTCCTCCCGACTTGGGCATGGCGCCCTTGGGGTCGAGCATGGCCACCTTGCCGGCGGCCTTGGGAGGCGCGGTCTGCACGTCGAACTCGGTGCCGCGGTCGCCCGGGGCGCGATCCTTCTCGCCTTTGCGATCTTCGCTGTCGGCGATGCGGGTGCGCTGGCTGTCGCCCTGCATGGTCTGGTCGCCCGCGTGCTGACCGGCCGGCGTGGGGTTCGGGTCGTCTTGGTCGTGCGAGGTCTGGGTGGCGACCGTCTCTTTGTCGACCTTGTTGGCGTCGTCCGCGATGAACTTCGCGTTCGGGTTGTCTTCTTGGTCCGGCTTCGCGTGCTGCTTTACGGCGATGCGCGGGTCCTTCTGAGGAGGAGGCGGCGGAGGCACGGGCACGGCCGGCGTGGGCACGAGCACGACCTTCTTGTCTTCCTTCTTCTCCGGCTCGGGCTTCTTCTCGGGCTCCGGCTTCTTCGGATCGTCCGGTTTTTTGGCTTCGGGAGCCTGCGGGAGCGGCTGCGCGGGTTTGTCTTCTTCGCCCGGGGCAATCTCGCTGTCGGCGGCGGCGCCGAGCTCGAACACCTTCTCGGCTTCGCGGGCTTTGCCTCGCGCCTGGTAGGCCATCTTCGAGAAGAACGTGGCGTCGTCGTGGGCCTTGGCGACCTCGTTTCCGCCTTGGCCGAGCACGTAGTGCGCGCACACGGCCGCGCAGATCCAGAGGATCAACGGCGTGGCGGCGGACTCACGAGCCATGGGGTGCGGTGCCTCTCCCGACGAACGCCCGTTCCAGGGCCTGGTGCAAGGACCCGTCCCTGCGCCGGGAAGCATAACACCCGACGCCCCTAGGGGAAGCGAGCGCGCCGGCCTTTTTCTCGGGACTGGCGGGTACGTCAGGTTACGCGGGGGTCGAGCTAACCGAACGTTGCACGCGCGAAACGTTCGCTAACGGGGCCACGTCCGTGGTGTCACCTTGCGCGCCGGTCTCGCCATCGTAAGCTCGGGTATGGCCCTTCGACTTTGCGCCGGGTGTTCCCGGCACGTGAAAAGCACGGACACCGCGTGTCCTTTCTGCGGCGCCCTCGCTCGAGGACTCGTCGCTTCCCCTGCTTCGCGCGCAACCCGTGCGGCCATGGTGCTCGGAGGAGCGGCCATGGTGAGCGCAGCGGTTGCGTGTTCGAGCAGCGCCACGCCCCTCTACGGCGCGCCGGCGGTCGACTCGGGCGCCGCCAGCGAAGACGCCGGCCCGGACACCTCGGCCGTGCCGCTCTACGGCGCACCGGCCGACTCGGGAGACGAAGACGTCTCCGTTGCACCGCTGTACGGTCTTCCGGCCGACGGCTCGGTCGACGAAGATGGCGGCGACGCGGGCAGAGACGCAAGCCCGGCTCCGCTCTATGGCGGCTCGCCGCCCGAGTAATCCCCGCACCTGACGCACGAACGGGCAGACGCGCCGATCGCGCTCTGCCCGTTCTTTTTTCGAATGAAACCTTCGTAGGAAGGCCGTTCGCGCTCAGTCGGTGCCGGCGTCGACCGGAGGTGCACCGTAGGCTGCGACGGGCCCGGTATCCGGAACCGCGGAATCGAGGGCGGAGGCGTCGACCGGAGGTCCGCCGTAGGCCGCCACGGGCCCCTGCGCATCGACCGCGGCATCGGTGGTGCCGGCATCGGTGGTGGTCGCGGAATCCGAGCACGCCGCAGATGCCCCGGCGACGAGCACGGTCGCGCCGAACACCATGGCCGCGCGCGTCGCGCGAGAGACCGGGCTCGGCAGCGGAGCCGCAGACGTGCGCACGTGACGGTTGCATCCTGCACACAATCGAAGCGCCATCGGTACCTCCTCGGAAAGACACGCCGCGTCGTTCGCGACGAGCCACTCTGGAACAAGCCGAGGCGCCTGTCGAGAGGCCCCACGAGGCGTGGCCTCCGTGGTAGCCTCGCGGCGCATGACCGAAGCTCTTCGTCGCACCCCGATGTACGACGCGCACGTGCGCGCCGGTGGCCGTATCGTCCCGTTCGCGGGCTGGGAAATGCCCGTCCAGTACACGGGCATCGTGGACGAGCACCAGGCCGTGCGCACGGCGGCGGGCCTGTTCGACGTCTGCCACATGGGTGAGCTCGAGATGAGCGGCCAGTACGCGGGCCAAGTGGTGAACTACCTGGTCACCAACGACGTCTCGCGTCTCGGCGTGGGGCAAGCGCTCTACACGTGCTGCTGCAATGCCCAGGGCACCATCCTCGACGACCTCATCATCTACCGCGCCGGCGACGAGCGTTTCTTGGTGGTCTGCAACGCCTCGAACCGCGAGAAAATCGTGGGCGTCTTCAAGAAGGCCGCCGAGAACCACTGCGAATTCCGCGACCTCTCGGACGAGACCGCGCTCATCGCGCTCCAGGGCCCCAAGGCTTTCGACGTGCTCGCGCAGGCCGGCTCGGACGCCGCCAAGCTGGTCGAGCTCAAGCCTTTCCACTTTCGCGACGCGGTGGTGGCCAACATCAAGTGCACCGTGGCACGCACCGGCTACACCGGCGAAGACGGGGTCGAGATCTTCTGCGCCTGGAACGACGCGCCCGCCCTTTGGGACCACCTGCTCGAGCTCGGTAAGTCCATCGGCGTGAAGCCCTGCGGCCTCGGCGCCCGGGACACGCTCCGCTTGGAAGCGCGCCTCTCGCTCTACGGCAACGACATCGACGAGACCACCAACCCCATCGAAGCGGGCCTCGGCTGGGTCGTGAAGATGGACAAGGGCGACTTCGTCGGCCGTGAGGCCATCGAGAAAATCAAAGCCTCCGAGCTGCCGCGAAAGCTGGTCGGCTTCGAGGTGAAGGGCCGCGGCATCGCGCGCCACGGCTATCCCCTCCGCGACGCGAGCGGCGCCGAGATCGGCATCTGCACGAGCGGCAGCCCCGGCCCCACGGTCGGCAAGAACGTCGGCCTCGGCTACGTGCCGACCGCCCTCTCGGCCATCGGCTCCACGTTCTTCGTGGATTGCCGCGGCAAGAACATCGAAGCGGAGGTCGTGAAGACCCCGTTCTACAAACGCGCCAAGTGACCCGTGCCCGGGCGGTCCGCGAAGCCTCCCAGCTTCCGGCCACCGTGTGCATCCCCCCGAATTCGTTACGATTTCAGTACCTACGGAGAAGACGACGATGAGCGATGCGTTCCCGAGCGGCCTCAAGTACACGAAAGACCACGAGTGGGCCGAGACCACCGCCGAGGGGCTCAAGGTGGGCATCACCTCGTTCGCCGTCGAGCAGCTCGGCGACATCACCCTGGTCAGCCTCGACGTGAAGGTCGGCGACACCCTCGAGGCAGGCAAGGGCTTCGGCACCATCGAGAGCGTGAAGACCCTGAGCGACCTCTACGCTCCGGTTTCCGGCAAGATCGTCGCCGTGAACGCGGCTCTCACCGACAAGCCCGAGCTCGTCAACGAGGATTGCTACGGCAAAGCCTGGATGATCGTGCTCGCCCCGACCGACGCGGACGCCACCAAAGACCTGCTCGACGCGACGGCCTACAAAGCGCACGTCGACGCGGCCGGCTGAGCCTCCCTCACACGACCACGCACGACCCACGAAGCGAGGGCCGCGGAGAGATCCGCGGTCCTCTTCGTTTTGTGGCGAGAAGCCGCACGGGCAGGTCGGCCTCGTCGCGCCTCGAACCAGGGGCGCGCCGCCTCACGTGAGGCAATGGAGAGCAGCTTTTCGCGCGCAACTCCGCGACGACAGGCGGAAACCGCTCGGGCTCGCGCATTGCAATGCGGCCGACTCCCGACGAATCGAGGTCCGCATGCACCCTCTCGCACCCATCGCACCGCCAATCGCCCCGACGACCGACGACGACCCCCGCGAGGCGAGCGCCGAGCACGAGAGGGTCGAGAACGTGGCTCGGCCCTACGCTCCCGTGGGCCGAGGAGCCGTCGAGGACGAGGGCGAGGCGACCCTCGCACCGCCACCGCCAGCCCGGAGCGAGGTGGATACGAACATCGCCGAGCGCCTCTCGAGCTACGGCAAGAGCCAATTCCGCAATCATGGCGGGCAAGGCCACGAGCGCGAGCGGGATTGGGAGCTGTCTCCTCCCAGCACGCCCGACGACGACGACGACGAGCGCGACACGGTCGTGCCGTATTCCGACTATTCTCCGGTGCAGAAGTGACCGAGCCGACCAGCGAGCGACTTCGTGGGCGCGGAGCCGGAGCTCGCTCGAGACCACGAGAACGATCCATGAGCACCCGACGAGAATCCGACACGATGGGCACGATCGACGTTCCGGCCGCGCGCTTGTGGGGCGCGCAGACCCAGCGGTCGCTCGAGACGTTCGACATCTCCACCGAAAAACAGCCGCGCGAGCTGGTCCTTTCGCTCGTGCGCATCAAACGCGCGGCCGCCAAGGTCAATCATTCGCTCGGCCTCCTGGACGGCGCCATCGCCCAGGCGATCCAATCGGCGGCGGACGAGGTGCTCGGCGGGGCGCACGGCGAGGAATTTCCCCTATCCGTGTGGCAGACCGGCTCGGGCACTCAGACCAACATGAACGTGAACGAGGTGCTCGCCCACCGCGCGAGCGAGCTTTTGGGCGGCCCTCGAGGCCAAGGACGGCTCGTCCACCCCAACGATCACGTCAATCTGGGTCAATCGTCGAACGACGCCTACCCGTCCGCCATCCACGTGGCCGCTTACGAAGGAATCGTGAAGCGACTGCTCCCGGCCCTTCGCGCGTTGACGGGCACGCTTCGCGAGAAGAGTGCCCTCTTCGCCGACGTGATCAAGCTCGGGCGCACGCATTTGCAAGACGCGACCCCGGTGACCCTCGGGCAAGAGCTGAGCGGCTACGTCGCGCAGCTCGAGCACGCGCACGTGCACGTCGAGGCGGCCCTCGGTCACCTGGCCGAGCTCGCGCTCGGAGGAACCGCGGTCGGCACCGGACTCGGTGCCCACGAGCAGCTCGGCGTGCGCCTGGCCGAAGAGCTCGCGCGGGACACCGGACTTCCTTTCGTGAGCGCGCCCAACAAGTTCGAGGCGCTCGCCTCGAGCGACGCCGTGGTGCACGCGCACGCCGCCTTGAAGGGACTTGCGGCGAGCCTCTTCAAGATCGCCAACGACGTGCGCTGGATGGCCAGCGGGCCGCGCGGCGGCCTCGGAGAGATCCGCATCCCGGAGAACGAGCCGGGGAGCTCCATCATGCCCGGCAAGGTCAATCCGACCCAATGCGAGGCGCTCACCATGCTGGCCTTGCAGGTCCTCGGCAACGACGCCACGCTCGGCTTCGCGGGGGCCTCCGGCAACTTCGAGCTCAACGTCTACCGGCCTTTGATCGCGCACGTGACGCTCCAGAGCATCCGGCTGCTCACCGACGGCATGCACAGCTTCGACGTTCATTGTGCGCGTGGCATCGAGCCCAGGCGCGATCACCTGCGCGACCTGGTCGGCCGTTCGCTCATGCTGGTGACGGCTCTCTCGCCCCGCATCGGGTACGATGCCGCGGCCAAAATCGCCAAGCGCGCCCACCACGAAGGCACGACGCTGCGCGAAGCGGCCTTGGCCGAGGGCGTACGCGGGGAGGACTTCGACGATTGGGTGCGCCCCGAAGACATGCTCGGACGCCACTGAGCCTGCCGAGCTGGACTTCGCTCCACCTCGACGTCAGCCGCGCAAGAGCGCCAAGGCGCGCAAGAAGCTCTTTCCCAGGACTTTCTGGACCTCGTCCGGGGATAGCCCGCGATCGAGCAAGAGCTGCACGAGCCGCGGCAGCTCGAGGCAGGTGACGAGGTCGCGCGGAGGCACGATGGCGCCGTCCCAATCGCTCCCCAGCGACGCGTGATCGGCCCCGATGGTCTTCACCACGTGCACGAGATGGTCCGCCACCGCGCCCGCGCGACCGCCCCAGAGCGGCTCGCCGACGAAGCTCGATTGGTACATGACGCCCACCGTGCCGCCTGTATCGGCAATGGCGCGAAGCTGCGCATCGTCCAGGTTTCGCCAATGGGGAGTGACTCCGGTGACGCCGGTGTGGGTAACGATGAGCGGCAGGCTCTTGTCGTGCGCCTCGACGGCGTCGAAGAACCCGCGACGGTCGATGTGCGCGAGGTCGACGAAGATGCGCTTTTCGTCGAGCGCCCGCACGTAGTCGCGCCCCTTCGCGGAGAGGCCCGGGTTCGTTCCGTTGCGCTTCACGGGGGCGCTGGTGACGCCCAGCGACGAGGTGGACAAATGAACCAACGTGACCCGCACGATGCGCGAGTCGAGCCGGTCGAGCGCGCCTTCCGAGTCGAGCGCATTGCCCCCTTGGATCCCCAAAAAAGCCGCGTGTTTCCCTTGATCGACGGCGGCGCGGTATTGCGCGGCGTTCTGGACGAGCGCGACGTCTTCGGGAACCTGGGCGAAGATGCCGGTCAAGCGCTCCAGGTTCTCGGAGAAGATCTTGGCGCGGCCCCTCGAGCTGCGTAGAGGATTGGTGGTGATGACCCAGATGGCGCCGGTCACGTTCGCCTCGCGCATGCGCGGCAAGTCCACCTGGCTGTAGAAGCGCCCGCCCAAGAGGCCCGTGCCGTGGCGGCGCGTGAGATCGTACCCGAAGATGCGGGTCCAAATGAACGAGTCGACGTGCAGGTCGATCACGTCACTGGCCAAATAGAGCTCGACCGCTTCTCGGGAGATGCCGAGCTCGGCGGCCCACTTCGCCGGGTGGTCTTTGCGAGACTCGAAAACCAATCGTTTCATCCGAAAAAGACCTTTCCGAGCCCTCTGTAGGTCGCCGCTCGTCCTTCGACTACACCGTCTCGCAAGAGAACGTACTCCGCCACGTGCTCGGCGAGCTCTCCGGCTTTGGCATGCCGGAAAATGACCGAGTCACCGATGGTGAGCGACACGTCCGGGGGCACGCGGAGGGGCGTCTGCACCTCGCCCGCGCCCTCCATGGAAAGGAGCGAGAGCCCGGGCGGAGAATGCGGAACGGGCAAGCGGTCCGTCCCGGCAGCACCCGAGGCGACGAACCCTCCACCCGCGCACGTGACGAAGCCGTCTCCGGGGATCCTCACCACGTCGAGCACGAAGAAGGCCGCGGGCTCGAGCTTCATGGACCGGTAGCGATCGAACAGGTGACTGCAGCAAAACCCCGAGCCGGCGGTCAGCTCGGTCAACCAAGGCTCGAGGGCGGCCTCGCGCAGGCTCCCCGTTCCCGCGCCATTGACCACCCGAGGCTCGAGCGACGCACGGCGGAGCGCGGAAACCACGGCCCTTCGCCGCGCGGAGACGTCGGCGCGGGAGGCGCGCTTCACGAGACGCCCTGCACGGCTCTCCCAAGGTCGCTGCGGAAGGTCGTCGCCCAAGCCGGCCAGTTGCGCTTCGTAGGCCATCAAGCCCGCGAATCGGAGGTGCTTCGTGTCCGCGATGCGGCGCGCGAAGGAGACGACCTCTTCCGGCTCTCGAAGCGGACTGCGTCGCACCCCCAAATGAAGCCGCGAGCCCAAGAGGCCCGACGGGCGATACGCCACGTCGAGCTCGATCACCACGTCGACCACCGCGCCCGCACGCTCGCCGGCCCGCGCGAGCAGCTCGAGGTGCGCCGGATGATCGCAAACGACCCGAACCCGTGCTCCGGCTGCCGCGAGCGCGGCGATCCGATCGGCCTCGCGTGGGGTGCCGAGGGGATACGCGAGCAAGAAGTCGTCGAGCCCTCGCTCGGCGAGAAAAGCGGTCTCGGCAGCGGAATAGGTCATGAACGAGGTGCGAAGGCCGGCGCGCTCGGCGAGCGCGACGATACGCTCGAGCAGATCGATCGAGCGTAGGCTCTTCGTGGCGATCCGCAGGGATTTCCCCGAAGCGAGACAGGGCGCGAAGAGAGCCTCGGCATTGCGTTCGAAGGCCCCGAGATCGACGAACGCACACGGCCGAGGCTCGTCCCCGAGAGCCCTCAGTACGCGCCGAGCCTCGTCGGTGTTCATGCCGTGCAGACTACACGAACGACGCGCGGGCCGCGCCGAGGAGATGCTCGGATTCCCGAGAGCTCGTTCGGCTCAGCGAAGACCGAGCTTCTTCATCTTGCTCTGCAGCGTGGTCGGCGGAATGCCGAGCTTGGCGGCCGCGCCGTCCTCCCCGTAGACCTTGCCGCGGCACTGCTCGAGCGCGCGCTCGAGGATGCGGCGCTCCTCTTCTTTCACGCTCTCGAGGCCACCCGATAGCGCACGAGCGGGGCTCTTCTTCGACGTGGTGCGGAGGGCGAGATCTTCGGTGTCCAGCGGCCCGCGTTCTTTGACGATGGTGGCGCGCTCCACCGCATTGACCAATTGGCGAACGTTCCCCGGCCAGGGCGCTCGCTCGAGGGCCGCGCGAGCCTCGGGCGTGAAGGTCCAGGGACCACGACGGGTTCGAGCGGCGAGCTCCCGGAGGTGGTCCTCGGCGATGGGCACGATGTCTTCGCGGCGGTCGCGCAGCGCAGGCAGCTCGATGGGGAACACGGAGAGCCGGTAGTACAGATCTTCGCGAAATTTGCCGGCCGCGACCGCCTCTTCCAAGTCCACGTGGCTCGCGCAGAGGACGCGCACGTCCACCGGCACGGGCTCGTCCGAGCCGACCGGCTCGACGCACTTTTCCTGGAGCGTACGGAGGAGCTTGGTCTGCGCCGCGAGGGACATATCCCCGATTTCGTCCAAGAAGAGCGTGCCGCCGTGCGCGGCTTGGAAGCGGCCCGGACGTGCTTTGACCGCGCCGGTGAAGGCGCCCTTCACGTGACCGAAGAGCTCGCTCTCCACGAGGTTCTCCGGAATGGCGCCACAATTGAGCTTCACGAGGGGCCCTTTGCTGCGCGCGCTGTAAGCGTGGATGGCCTGGGCGAGCACCTCTTTGCCGGTGCCTGTTTCGCCGTGGATCACCACGTAGGAGTCGGTCGCGGCCACCTGGCGCGCGAGCTTGACCACCTGCCGCATGGCCGGCGATTGACTGGCTTCCAGCCGACGACAGGACAGCTCGCTCCCGCCCGAGTCGTCGACCAGCACGCGGTTTTGCTCCTCCAATCGGCCGCGCGCCTCTTCGAGCTCGGCCGAGCTCTTGGCGAACATCATGGCCATGGAGACCACCTGCGCATAAACGTGGCAGAGCGCGACGGTGCTCTCGACGTAATGACCACACGCCAGGGCATCGAGCGTGATGAGGCCGAGCGGGCGGTCCGCCGAATAGAGAGGCACCACCATGCACGAGTGGCCCGGAGGGAGGTCGAGCACCCCGTCGTACGGGTCGCCCTCTTCGCCCTCGTGGTCGTGGCTCTCGAAGACGTGGGGCTCGCGCACGGTGAGGGCGCGTTCGATGGAAGGGAAGCGCGCGAGGGGGAGCTCGTGCTTCTTCACGCGGGAGGCGAGGCGTCCTTCGGCGACGCGCAGGACCAAGGTGCGCCCCTCGAGCTCGTAGAGCGCCGCGAGGTCGTACGGGACCACCTTGTGAAGCGCCGCCAGTGCGTGCCGGAACGTTCGCTCGAGCGCGCCGGGAGCCGTGGCGTAACGGGCGAGCTCGGAGAGATCACGGAGCGCGACGTCGGACATGACGAGCAACATAGGGCCCGCTCGGCCGGGATGCAACGAACCTTCGGTGCACACGAGACGACCGATGTTTCGGTGAGGACCGGCACCGAGACACAACGAACCATCGGTGAAAGACACCGAAAGTTCGGTAAAATCCGACCGACGTTGGCCCTCTCCCACTGATTTCATTAGCTTTTTCGTTCTGGCACGTTGGGTGCTCTAGGCACCACCATGCGAACCCGAACCACCCTCGCCCTCGCCACCCTGATCGGACTCGGGACCACCGTGGGCGCCTCTCTCGCGCTCGCGCAGCCCAAGCTCACAGGCACGCTCACCAACGACAACGGAGCGCCGGTCGGCAACGTCCGTGACTCCCAGACCGCCGGCGCCTCGGGCCCGGTGCTACTCCAAGACTGGAACCTCGTGCAGCGCCTCGCGCGCTTCGACCGCGAGCGCATCCCCGAGCGCGTCGTGCACGCACGCGGCACGGGCGCCTTCGGCACCTTCGAGTCGACCAGCGACGAGCACGCGACGACGCGCGCCAAGCTCTTCGCGAAGCCGGGCCAGAAGGTCCCGGTAGCCGTGCGTTTCTCGTCGGTCACTCACCCGAGCGGCTCCCCCGAGTCGCTGCGCGATCCGCGCGGCTTCGCGGTGAAGCTCTACACCTCCGAAGGCAACTACGACATCGTCGGAAACAACCTGCCGGTCTTCTTCATCCGAGACGCCATCCAGTTCCCCGACATGGTGCACTCGCTGAAGCCCTCCCCCGCGACCAATCGCCAGGACCCCAATCGCGTGTTCGCGTTCATGGCCGACAATCCCCAGTCGACCCATATGCTCACGCATCTCTACTCGGACTTCGGCACGCCGGCCTCGTATCGGCAAATGGACGGCAACGGCGTGCACGCGTTCGTGTGGGTCAACGAGTCCGGAAAGCGCACGTACGTCCGATACCGCTGGAAGTCGCTCCAAGGCGTAAAGAACCTCTCGGCCGCCGAGGCCATGGCCGCCGGGGGCAAAGACTTCCAGTTCATGACCTCGGACCTTTACGCGGCTATCCAGCGGCGCGACTACCCGAAGTGGGACCTCTACGTGCAGCAGATCCCCGAAGCCGACCTCGACAAGCGCGACTTCGATCCCCTCGACGCGACCAAAGCCTGGCCCGAGAGCGAAATACCCCTGCGGAAGGTGGGAACCATGACCCTCGATCGTATGCCCGGCAATTACTTCGAAGAAGTGGAGCAGCTCGCCTTTTCCCCCGGAGTGATGGTGCCCGGAGTGGAGCCCTCCGAGGACCGCCTCCTCCAGGGACGCCTCTTTTCCTATGCCGACACGCAGCGCTACCGCCTCGGCTCCAACTATCTGGACATCGCCGTCAATCGCCCTCGCTCGACCGTCGCCAGCTACACGCAAGAAGGCGCCTTCTCGCAGAAAGGGCTCGGGGACGTGAACTTCTCGGGCTCCGGCTCGGCCCTGGTGACCAATGGCGCCTACGCCTACTCGACCCGCGCGGTGTCCGGGACCACGCAGCAGGCCACCATTCGAAAGACCAAGAATTTCGCGCAAGCCGGCGAGCTTTACCGATCGTTCTCCCCGGTCGAGCGCGAGCACTTGATCGCCAATCTGGCCGGTGACCTCGGCCAGGTGAAGCGGGCCGACGTGAAGGTCACCATGGCCGCGTACTTCACCAAAGCCGACCCCGCCTACGGCCGCGCGGTCGCCCGCGCCGTCGGGCTCGACGAAAACGAAGTCGCGCGTCGAGCCTCTCAACTGACCGAGTGAAAGGACCGCCATGCTTCGCCCTTCTCCCGTCCGCCTCGTTCGTCTCGTGGCCGTGACTTCCGTGCTGGCGCTCGTCGCCTGCCGCACGGCCGAACCACGCGACGGAGTGCTCGGCCCCTCGCCCGAGCGCGAGACGGACTCGAATCCGACCTCGTCGTCCGCGCCCGAGACGCGGGAACGGGCGAGAGCGCGGAACTTGCTCGCCGATCGCGAGGTACGCCACGCGGTGCTTCGCGACGCCGCACGCGAAGACGACGCGGCCACCGTTCGCTCGCTCGTGAGGTACGGCGTCGACGTCGACGAAGACCTCGGCGGAGGGAAGACCGCGCTCACCTTGGCGGCCTACCATCGCTCGAGCGAAGCGGTCTCGGCCCTGCTCGAAGCGAACGCTCGCCCGAACGGTCCGTCCGAGGGCATCTCTCCCCTCGCCCACGCGGCCTTCGTCGGAGACGACGAGATCGTGCGCGCCTTGCTCCGCGCCGGCGCCGAGGTCGACCGGCCCACCTCGTTCGGACAGACGCCGCTCATGTTCGCAGCGCTGTTCGGGCGCGAATCTACCTACACCTTGCTCGTCGCCGAAGGCGCCTCCGAAACGAAGCGCGACGCCGTCGGCAACACGGCGCGAAGTCTGCGCGCGCACGCCCGAGACGGCGCCGCGGTCGAAGGGTTCTTGCGGCACGCCTCGAGCGAGGTGCTCGCCTTCGCCAAAGGCTCGCTGGGGGCGCCCCCGGCCTCGGCCAGGCCCTGACCGCCCACCGCGTCCTCCCATACCTACTCCCATCCGACTCGCATCCCTATCCAGCGATTGACCGGCATGGCGTCCGCGCCGACGCCCCGACTTTCCAACCGAAGAAAAGACAGAGGAATCCAACCATGAAAATCAACGAACAGATCGTCGACTTCCGCGTCCAGGCCTACCACAACGGCGAATTCAAGACCGTGTCCCGCAAAGACGTGCTCGGCAAGTGGGCCGTCTTCTTCTTCTATCCCGCGGACTTCACGTTCGTTTGCCCGACCGAGCTCGGTGACGTGGCCGACCGCTACGCGCAATTGAAGGAGCTCGGCGTCGAGGTCTACTCGGTGAGCACGGACACGCACTTCGTCCACAAGGCCTGGCACGACGCCTCGGACACCATCAAGAAGATCGGCTTCCCCATGCTCGCGGACCCCACCGGCACGCTCACGCGGGCCTTCGGCGTGCACATCGAAGAAGAGGGCGTCGCCCTGCGCGGCACCTTCGTGGTCAATCCGGAAGGCCACGTGAAGCTCGCCGAGATTCACGACAACGGCATCGGACGCAATGCCGACGAGCTGGTCCGGAAGATTCAAGCGGCGCAGTTCGTCGCGTCTCACCCCGGCGAGGTGTGCCCCGCCAAGTGGACGCCCGGCGCCGCCACACTGAAGCCCGGCCTCGACCTGGTCGGCAAGCTGTAATCCTTCCACGCTCACCCAACGCGCTCGATCGAACGAGGGAATCGCCATGATGCTCGAACCTGCCATCACAGCCCAGCTCACCCAGGTGTTCTCCGCGCTCACCACGCCGATCACGTTCGTCGTGGCCGAGAGCGCGCACGAAAAGCAGCCCGAGCTCTTGTCCCTCGTTCGTGAGCTCGCCGCGACCTCGCCCAAGCTCGAGGTGCGCGTCGAGGGGCCGCAGGTCTCGGGGGTGTCGCTCTCCCTCGAGCGCGACGGGAAGAAGCTCGGCCCGAGCTTCCGCGGTGTGCCCGGCGGACACGAGCTCACGTCGCTCGTGCTCGCCGTGCTCCACGCGAACGGCCTCGGGAAGCTTCCGGACGAGGGCATTCGCCAGCGCATGCGCGCGCTGTCCGGACCGGCCAAGATTCGCACGTACGTGTCCTTGTCGTGCGAGAATTGCCCGGACGTCGTGCAGGCGCTCGGCCTCGTCGCCCTCACCCACCCCGAGATTGAACATGAAATGGTGGACGGGGCCCTGGTCCCCGACGAAGTCGAGGCCCTCGGGCTCCGAGGTGTTCCGGCCGTCTTCGTCGACGACGAGCTCGTTCACGTGGGAAAGTCCACGCTCGGAGAGCTGCTCGAGAAGCTCGAGCGCACCCTCGGGAAGCGCGAAGTCGAGCGTAACGAGCCCGCGCCCACGCGTCGGTACGACGTGGTGGTCGTGGGGGGAGGGCCTGCGGGCGCCTCCGCGGCCATCTACACGGCGCGCAAAGGATTGAAGACGGCCATCGTCACCGAGATTGTCGGAGGGCAGCTCAAAGAGACCCTCGGCATCGAGAACATGATCGGCACCAAACGCACCGAGGGCGCCAAGCTCGCGGCCGATCTCGAGGCCCACGTGGCCGTCTACGGCATCGACGTGCTCGAGCACCGGAAGGTCGAGCGGGTGCACGACGGCGTCACCAAGACGCTGGAAATGCGCAGCGGCGAGCGCGTGGAGACCTCCGCCCTCATCCTGGCCACCGGAGCCAAATGGCGCGAGCTCGGTGTGCCGGGCGAGAAGGAGTACCTGGGCCGCGGCGTGGCCTTCTGCCCTCATTGCGACGGTCCGTTCTACGCCGGAAAACGCATCGCGGTCGTGGGAGGAGGGAACTCAGGCGTCGAAGCGGCCATCGATCTTTCGGCCATCGCCGCGCACGTCACGCTGGTCGAGTACGCCGATACCCTCAAAGCCGACGCCGTGCTCGTCCGCAAGCTCGAGTCGCTCCCCAACGTCGAGGTGGTGAAATCCGCGAGGACCACGCGCGTGGTGGGCGACGGAGGAAAGGTCACGGCTCTCGCTTACGAAGATCGCACGAACGGAACCGAGCGCGAGCTCGCCCTGGACGGCGTGTTCGTGCAGATTGGCCTCGTCCCGAACAGCGCGCTCGTCGAGGGATTGGTCGCCCTCAATCGCTACGGCGAGATCCTGGTCGACGAGCGCGGGCGCACCAACGTGCCCGGCATCTACGCGGCGGGGGACGTGACCACGGTTCCGTTCAAGCAGATCGTCATCGCCATGGGCGAAGGTGCGAAGGTCGCCTTGGCCGCCTTCGAGGACCGCATGAAGGCTGCCTGACGGCGGGCACATACGGGCAGGCTCAATCCTCCCGCAACGCGGAGGTGAGCAGCTTCACGGCATACTTGGCGATGTCCTCGACGGTCTCGGCGGTGAACGCGAGGCCGTCGTTGTACATGCAGCAGAGCCCGTGGAGCGTGGCCCAGCACACCTGCGTGAGCCGGAGGGGCTCCACGCGAGAGGGGACGCGCCCGGCGAGTCGGAGCAGCGCCACACGCTCACCGAGGGCGCGGAACGAGCGACGCGCATGCGCGTGGAACTCCGTGCGCTCCCCGCCGCGCCAGGTGGACCGGCCGAACATGAGCTCGTAAAGCTCCGGATTTTCGCGCGCGAAGCGCACGTACGTGAGGACGAACGCCTCGAGCGAAACGCTCTCTTCGGCACCACCCGGGGTTAGGGTGCGAGTGGGAGTGAGCGTGGGCGCGAGCGCGGTCTCGAGCTCGCCGATGGCCGCTTCGCCCAACGCGAAGAGGAGCGCCTGTTTGCTCGCGAAGTGGTGATAGAGCGCGGGCGCCGAGACACCGACGCGCTTGGCCAGCTTCTGGAGCGTGAGCCCCTCGATCCCGACCTCGCGGACGAGCGCGAGCCCCTCGCGAAGGAGCTCGCGACGGAGATCACCGTGGTGGTACGCCTCGCGGCGACGCGGGATTGACATGGCCCTCGACTGCCCTCTATCTTAATGGCGTTAAGTTCCTCGCCGAAAGAGAAAACGCATGCCCTCGTATCCGCACTTGCTCGCGCCGCTCGACCTCGGATTCACCCGCCTCGAAAACCGCGTGGTCATGGGGTCGATGCACACCGGCCTGGAAGATCGCTTCTGGAACTACGGAAAGCTCGCGGCGTATTTCGCCGAGCGAGCCAAGGGCGGCGTGGGGCTCTCCATCACCGGCGGCATCTCGATGAACCGCCAGGGCTGGCTCCTTCCGTTCGGAGGCACGCTCAACCGGTACGCGGACGTGCCGAGCCACAAGCGGGTCACCTCGGCCGTGCACGAGCACGGCGGCAAGATCGCGATGCAGATGCTGCACGCGGGGCGCTACGGCTACCACCCGTTCGTGGTCTCCTCGTCCGCGGTAAAGTCGCCCATCTCCCCGTTCGCGCCCCGCGCGATGACCGCGAAAGAGATTGCCTCGACGGTCGACGACTACGCGCAGAGCGCCAAGCTCGCGCGCCTCGCCGGGTACGACGGCGTGGAGATCATGGGCTCCGAGGGTTACCTCCTCAACCAATTCACCTGCCGCCACGTCAATGCTCGCACCGACGGGTACGGCGGCTCGGTGGAGAACCGCATGCGCTTCCCGCTCGAGGTGGTGCGCGCGGTCCGTCGGGCCGTGGGCGAAGATTTCATCGTAATTTACCGCATGTCGCTGGTCGATCTGGTCCCGGACGGAAACACCTGGGACGAGATCGTGACCATCGCCAAGGCCCTCGCCGAGGCCGGCATCACCCTCATGAATACGGGCATCGGCTGGCACGAGGCGCGTATCCCCACCATCGCCACGCAGGTTCCTCGGGCGGCGTTCCGCAGCTTGACCGCGCGACTGAAGAGAGAGCTCTCGATTCCGGTCATCGCCTCCAATCGTTTCAACAATCCCGAAGATTGCGAGGCCGTGCTCGCCGAAGGCGGCGCCGACCTCGTCTCCATGGCCCGCCCGTTGCTCGCCGATCCGCACTTCGTGAACAAGGCGAAGGCGGGCAAACCCGAGACCATCAACACCTGCATCGCCTGCAATCAGGGCTGCCTCGACCTCACCTTCGCCGCCAAGCGCGCCACTTGTCTCGTCAATCCTCGCGCCGGCTACGAGACCGAGCTCGTCTACGTGCGCGCCAAGAAGACCAAACGCGTCGCGGTGGTGGGCGGCGGAATGGCCGGGCTCTCCGCGGCCACCGTCGCGGCCGAACGTGGGCACGACGTCACGCTCTTCGAGGCCTCCGATGCGGTGGGCGGTCAGTTCAGGCTGGCCGCGCGCGTGCCCGGAAAAGAAGAGTTCCGCGAGACCATTCGCTACTTCGAGAGCGAGCTCTCACGCACGGGCGTGAACGTGCTGCTCGGCCGCAAAGCGAGCCTCTCCGATCTCGAGCGCTTCGACGACGTCATCGTGGCCTCGGGCGTGGTCCCCCGGAAGGCGAGCTTCGAGGGCCAGAACCACCCCAAGGTGGTCTCTTACGCGGAGGTCCTGCGTGGCGACGTCGAAGTCGGCCGCCGTGTGGCCATCGTGGGTGCCGGAGGCATCGGCGTCGACGTCTGCGCGTACCTGCTCGAGCACGAGAACACGAGCGTCGACGAGTACTGCGAGGCGTGGGGAATCGACCTCGGCGTGGGCACTCCGGGGGGGCTGCGCCCGGCCAAAGAAGCGACGCCCTCACGCGAAGTCTTCCTGCTGAAGCGCAGCCCGGGCGCGAAGAAGATGGGGACCGGCCCCGGCAAGACTACCGGCTGGGCGCACCGTCTAGTGCTGAACCGTCACGGGGTGCAGATGCTCGCAGGCGTCGAGTACGTGAAGGTCGACGACCAAGGCTTTCACATCCGGGTGGACGGACAGGACCGCGTGCTCGACGTCGACCACGTGATCCTCTGCGCGGGCCAAGAGTCGGTGAACGACCTCGCTTCACGTCCGGGAAAAACGCACGTCATCGGGGGTGCGAAGCTCGCGAGTGAGCTCGACGCGAGGCGCGCCATCCTCGAGGGCGCTCGCGTCGCCGCGGCCCTCTGACGAGGGCGCGAGAAGGAGCCCGAGCAGGAGCAAAAGCCAGCGTGCCGAACGTTCAGTGCGGCACGCTCGCGACGAACGCGAGCACGAGACCCGCCGAGACCACCACCACCCAAGGCAACACCTTCTGCATCCAGGGAGAGACCATGGTCGGCGCAAAAGCAGGAACCGGACCAGTTGGAGCAATGCGTCGATTTGCCGCTGTTTCCAGGAAGAGGAGCCCAGTCGAGCCTGACCGACGGCGGCCCGCGGACACGCACGCCGTGACGCCCATGTCGGGGGGTGTGGCGGTCGGCGTACGCTCTCGCCGACATCCGAGGAGCTCGCTCAGCGCCACGGCGCCGCTCCGTCCGAAGGTCGACGGCTGCTAAGGTCGACGCATGCACGCTCGTTCGTTCCTCGGTGCGGTCGCGGCCCTCTCCTCCGCGCTCGTCCTGCTCGGATGCCCTCCCGCCACGAAGAGCGAGGTGCGAGAGAAGGCCGAGGCCGGCACGTGCCAGCGCGTAGGCGACTCGTGCGAGTACTCCCCCGGCAAGCTCGGCACGTGCGTGGCAAAAGACGAGTGCCCGAGCGGCAGCTGCCTCACCTGCCAGTCGCAGCACTGAGTCTCGGCGCCTCGCCCGCCCGACGCAGCGCGCGATGTCTCGAGTCGAAAACACGCTCGCTCCACCGGATCACGTTGTCGGTTCCGATGTCCGGCTGCTAGAGCACCGGGCCCGATGACCGAGGAATTTCGACGTGTCGCGAGCCGTTCGGTGGAGCCCGAGCACGTTCTCTCCATTCGCTCGACGACGGCCGGGCTCGCGTGGCGTCTCGGCCTCTTCGGGATCGTAGCCGCGGCCCTCTGCGGATGCAGCTCCGACAACAAGCTGTGTACGACCGAAGAGGTCTCGAGCGAGCTCACGGGAGACCTGCCCATCGCGGATGGTCCGAAGACGCTCGACGATACGCGCGCCACCTTCTGCTGGAAGGACGAGTGCGGCGAGATGACCACCAATCGCGCCACCTCCAAGCTCGGCACGTACAGCTTGGTCGACAGCGGGCACGTGCGCATCGGGTATCTCCGCTCGTCGTCTACCGTCTTCACCGACGGCGAGGAGGTGCGCTTCACGCTCACCGCGGGCGCGAGCACCCCCACGCCGCGCGTGTACGAGCTGCGCGGACGCGTCTCGTCGTCCAGTGTGATCGACGACGGCTGCCACCGGTACACCAAAGCCCGCATCGTCGCGCCCTGAGGTGAGCGTCCGGGAATCGTCTTCGTCGACCGAGCGTAGCCACCCCATGAGACCGAGTACCGCCCTTCGCCCCGAAAACCACGCGCGCATCTCTCGGTCGGGATGGGCATTGACGACGCTCTTCGGCGCGACGCTGGCCGCGTCGACAATCGGTTGCGAGGTAGGGCTCGGCCCTGGACCTGCGGCGGGGACGACCTCGACCAAAGAGGCCGAGCACGATCTGCTCACGCGCGTCGAGCTGAGCGAGATTGCGCCGTCCGTGTTCGTGCATACCTCCTACAAAGACCTCCCCGACCTGGGCGTCTTTCCCTCCAATGGTCTGCTCCTCTGCGGCAAAGGAGAAGGGGGCCTGGTCGATACCGCCTGGTCGGACGAAGCCACCGCGCACCTCTTGGACGAAGCCCAGAAGCGCGGCTGTCCGGTAAAGCATGCCCTCTTCACGCATTCGCACGACGATCGCACCGGAGGGCTCACGACGCTCTTCGCCCGAGGCGTCACGGTGCACGCGAGCGCGGAGACCACCAAGCTCTTGGCGCGCCCCGGTTTCGCGCCCGAGCCGCTCGTCCCACCGGCCAAGGTGGTTCTGGGGGGTATGGAGGTCGAGGCTTTTTTTCCCGGTGCCGCGCATACGAGTGACAATCTGGTGGTGCACGTGCCCTCCGCCAAGCTCCTCTTCGGCGGATGCATGGTCAAGTCCGCCGATGCGAAGACTCTGGGCAACGTGAAGGACGCACACGTTCGAGATTGGCCGCATTCGATGGCCGCGGTCGAGACTCGCTACGGCTCGGTCACGAGCGTGGTGGTGCCGGGCCACGGAAAGCCAGGCGATCTCGGACTCTTGAGGCATACGAGCGCGCTGCTCGCACGGGCTGTCGACTCGTCCCCGAAGTGAACCAGGCCTGCGCCTACGTCGACGATTCGCGCTCGTGAGCCGTCACGGGGCCGAGGTGTGGCGAGCACACGCCCGAGTTTCGAGGAGAGGTCCTCGGACGAGCGCGTTCAGTCGTGGCGCGAGCGCGAGCGACGCCGTCCAGGGCCATCGGTATCGGGGCGATAGCCACCGAGCGTGCGCATGTAGTCGAGGCGCTCCCAAGCGTGCGGGTCGGGAGCCGAGCCGAGGGCGAGCACGGCGCGTGCTTCGTTCCCGGAGCGGTAGCCGTGCTCGTTCAAGAACCCGACGAGCCCCTCGAGCAGCTTGGCCACGTGCCCCGGGCCTCGCTCGAGCAGCACGGAGGCGAGCTGCACCACGTGGGCGCCGCAGAGCACGGCTTTGGCCGCATCTCCCCCGTCGTGCACGCCACCCGTACAGCCGAGGGAGACCTTCGTGAGCGGAGAGAGCAAAGCGAGCGCGTGGAGACGCTGGGGCAGCTCGGCGGAGGTCGACAAGACGAGCCGACGATCGACGTCGAGAGTCTCCAGGCTCACGTCCGGTTGGTAGTAACGATTGAAGACGGAGACGCCTCGCGCCCCCACGCGTTCGAGCGCTCGCACGAACGACGGAAGGGACGAATAGAATGGCGTGAGCTTCACCGTGACGGGGATCGTGACCGCGCGCACCACGGACTCGACCGACTCGAGCTGACGAGCCTCGACGTCCGCGCCCGAGAGGTCAGCCTTCGTGACCACCTCGTACAGATTGACCTCGATGGCGCTCGCGCCCGCGTCTTCCAATGCCGCAGCATGCGTGCGAAAGGCCTCGGGGGTGGTTCCGTTGAGCGACGCGACGATGGGCACCGAGACCTTGGCGCGCAGCGCACGAAGCTCCGCGAGGTAGAGACCGGCCACATCGTGAGCCATCTCTGCCTTGGGCAAGACCCCTCTCGCCTCGGCGTCCGCGTCGAGGCGCCCTTCGAGGTGATGATAGAGGGACCATTGATCGTGGAGCAGCTCCTCCTCGAACAGGGAATGCATGACGACCGCGCTGGCTCCGGCACGGACCGCCGTCAGCACGGCCTCCGGATCGCGAGAGAGCGGGCTCGCGGCCAGCACGAACGGGGACGAGAGCGTGAGCCCCAGCCACTCGGTGGTGAGATCAACCATGGTCGTGTCCTTCCGGAAGTCGGATGCGGGCCAGCTGCTCGTAGAGCGCACGTCGCTCCCTCACGGCGTGCCGAGAGGCCTCGAGGAGCATGGCGTAGCGCTCGGGTGACCTTCGCTGCACCATGCGAAAGCGCGCCTCGCGTTCCATGTACGCTTCGACGTCGAGCTTGGGCGGTCCCGAGTCGAGCACGAGCGGCGCTTCGCCACGGGCCACACGTGACGGATCGAAGCGGTAGAGCGGCCACATGCCGCTGTCGATGGCGCGCTTCTGTTGCGCGGGCGAATCGACGAGGTCATATCCGTGCGCGATACACGGACTGTGGGCGATGACGAGCGATGGTCCCGGGTGGCGCTCCGCCTCCAAGAAGGCCTGCACGGTCTGCGCGCTGCGCGCTTGCATCGCCACCTCGGCCACGTAGACGTGTCCGTAGCTCATGGCGAAGAGGCCGAGGTCTTTCTTGTTTCTACTCTTGCCCGCGGTGGCGAACTTCGCCGAGGCGCCGAGCGGCGTGGCCTTCGATTGTTGGCCTCCGGTATTGGAGTAGACCTCGGTGTCGAGCACGAGCACGTTCACGTCCGCGTGCGAAGCGAGCACGTGGTCGAGACCACCGAAGCCGATGTCGTAAGCCCAGCCGTCTCCGCCGACGATCCAGAGGCTGCGCGGGACGAGCGCGGGCAAAAGACGCGCCAGGGCGTGTGCCTCTTCGGTGTCTTCGCGCTCGAGCAGCGTCGTGAGCTCGGCCAACTGCTCACGCCTCGCGCGGACGAACGCCTCGCTCGTGCCCGTCTCTTCCAGAGAGCGCACGAGCGATACAGGAAGCCTCGGCGCGAAAGCGGCGAGAGCACGGCGAGCTTCTTTCGTACGCACGTCGGCTGCCAACCGCAAACCGTAGCCGAGCTCGGCGTTGTCCTCGAAGAGCGAGTTGATCCAGGCAGGCCCCCTGCCCGCCGCGTCCTTGGAATACGGGGTCGTCGGAAGATTGCCGCCGTAAATGGACGAACAGCCGGTCGCATTGGCGATGGTCAAACGATCGCCGAAGAGTTGGGTCAGGAGCCGCACGTAGGGCGTCTCACCGCAACCGGTGCACGCCCCCGAAAACTCGAAGAGCGGAAGCCTCAACGCGGCGGTCCGTTTGTCGAGAGGAAGCGCGACGAGATCGGCGGAAGGAAGTCGCTCGAACGCCTCGAACACCGCGCGATCGGCGTCCAAGCGAGGCTCGAGAGGCTCCGAGACCAACGCTTTGCGACGGGGAGCGCGTCTGTCTTTGGCTGGGCATACCTCGATGCACAAACCGCATCCTGTGCAATCCTCCGGGGCGACCGCGACCACGTATCCGAGCCCCGAGGTATCCGCGAGGGTCGAGGGGATGGAGCGGAACGCTTCGGGCCCCCCTGCTCGGTCGAGCGCAGCGGGGTCGAAGAGCTTGGTCCGAATGGCCGCGTGCGGGCACACCATCGAGCAGAAGTTGCACTCGACGCACAGCTCGGGCTGCCAGACCGGGATTTCCACGGCGAGCCTGCGCTTCTCGAAGCGACTCGTCCCCGTGGGCCAGGTGCCGTCGGGCGGGAACGCTCCGACCGGGAGCTCGTCGCCGCGCCCCTCGAGCAAGAGCCGAGTCACCTTTCGCACGTGCTCCGGCGCATCGGCGGGCACGGTCGGTCGACGGGACCTCGTGCCCACCACGGCGCGCGGAAGCACCACTTCGTGAAGCCCCGCGAGCGCGGAATCGAGCGCCGCGAGATTGCGGCGCACCACGTCCGGTCCGCGTTTTCCCCACGCGTCTTCCACGTGCTCGGCCACGTACGCTTCGGCTCGCGCAATCGGCACCACGCCGGAGAGCGCGAAGAAGCACATCTGCATCACGGTATTGATGCGGCGCCCGAGCCCTGCACGCTCGGCGATGGCATACCCGTCGATGACGAAGAGCCGAATACCGAGACCGATTGCGCGACGTTGAAGCTCGATTGACCAAGAGCCGAAGACCTCATCCGGCGGGCGAGACGTATTGACCAGCAAGACGGCGCCCGGGCCTGCCGCCTCCAGCACGTCGCGACGCTCGAGGAGCTCCGGGTCGTGCACGGCGACGAGCCCCGCACGGCGCACGCGGTAGGTCGAGCGGATAGGCCGAGGCGAGAAGCGCAGGTGCGAGGTGGTGGTCGACCCGGACTTCCGCGAGTCGTACTCGAAGTAGCCTTGGGCATGAAGGTCGGTCTTCTCTCCGACGATCTTCACGATCGATTTCGCTGCGGACACGGAGCCGTCCGAGCCGAGCCCGAAGATCACGGCGCTCGACACACCGTCCGCCTCCTGGGCGTCTTCGCCGTAAGCGAGCGAGGTCCCCGAAACGTCGTCGTGGATGCCGAGCGTGAAGCGTCGCCGAGGGTTCGGGTGGGCCATGTTCGCGAACACCGCCTCCACCATGGCCGGCCGCAGCTCCTTCGAGGCGAGCCCGTAGACTCCGCCGAGCACGCGAGGAACGTCGTCCCGAAGGCCGAGATCACGCGCGGCGACCAGCGCGGCGAGCACTTCTTGCAACGCGGGCTCGGCGGAGGAGCCCGGCTCTTTGGTGCGATCGAGCACCGTCACGCAGCGCACCGATCGCGGGAGCACCTCCAGCATGTGCTCGATCGAGAAAGGCCGAAATACCCTTATTTTCAAGAGTCCTACGCGCTCGCCCCGCGCCACCAAACGCTCCACGGTCTCGTGCGCACACTCGGCGGACGAGCCCATGGTGACGAGCACGCGCGAAGCCTCCGGGTGTCCCACGTAGTCGAACAGGCGGTAGCTTCGGCCGGTGCGCGCGGTGAAGCGCAGCATGACCTTCTCGACGATCCCGGGAAAGGCGGCGTAATAGGGCTCGACCGCCTGACGCGACTGAAAGTAGACGTCCGGGTTCTGCGAGGTGCCGCGCAGCACGGGGTGCTCGGGGTCGAGGGCACGCGCACGATGGGCCGCGATCGCCTGCGGATCGCACAGCGCGCGGAGGTCGTCGTCCGAGAGCGGCACCACGTTCCCGATCTCGTGCGAGGTGCGGAAACCGTCGAAGAAGTGGAGAACCGGGACGCGTGCCTCGAGGGTCACGGCATGGCCGATTGCCGCGAGATCGTGCGCTTCTTGGGCGGAGCCGGAGCACAGGAGCGCCATGCCGCTCGAGCGCACCGCCATGACGTCGGAGTGGTCGCCGAAGATGGAGAGCGCGTGGGTCGCCACCGTGCGCGCGGCGACGTGCATGCAGAATGCACTGAGCTCTCCGGCAATCTTGAACAGATTGGGGAGCATCAGCAAAAGGCCCTGGGAAGACGTGAAGGTCGTGGTGAGCGCGCCTCCCTGCAGCGCCCCGTGAACGGCTCCGGCCGCGCCGCCTTCGGATTGCATCTCGGTCACGACCGGCACCACGCCCCACACGTTGGGTCGATCGTCCGCCGACCACGCGTCCGAGTGCTCGCCCATCGGAGAGGCGGGCGTGATGGGGTAAATCGCGATCACCTCGGAGAGGCGATAGGCGACGTCGGCCACTGCTTCGTTGGCGTCGAGGGTGCGGGTACGAAGGGGCATGGGCCAGCTCCGCAGCAAGGACGATGCCGCGGAGACTGCGCCGATTCCTCGTGTTCCAGGCGTCTACTACGCAATCGCGTCGCCCGATGCGCGCGGCTTGCGTGCCGGTGCGCGGCTCAGGTCACGAGCTCTTTGGCCTGCGCCTTGATGGTGTCCCACTTGCGGGTCACGTCGTTCTTGAAGGCGAGCATCATCAAGAGCACGAGCACGCTCATGCCCACGAGGCTCGCGATCTCGCGAGTGCGCAGGCTGAGCGGGCGACGACGCACGCCCTCGAAGAGGAAGAACACGAGGTGGCCGCCGTCGAGCACCGGGATGGGCAAGAGGTTGATGAGCCCCAGGTTCACCGACGTGACGGCCATCGCCCACACGAAGTAGCGCGTACCTTTGGCGCCGGCCTGACCGGCCACGTCGTAGAGGGTGATGGGTCCGCTCACGGTGGCGAGGCTCACGCGGCCCTGGAACACGCGGAGGAAGCCCACGCCGATGAAGCGGATGACCGAGAGGGTCTCTGCGAAGCCCTTTTGGAGCGCGTAGAGCACGCGGGAGTCGTTGGGCACCATCTCGTCTTTGGCTTTGGGCGCCCAGTGCGTGGTGCGGAAGACGTAGCGCGCGTAGGGTTGACCCACCTCGTCTTGCCACTCCTCTTTGCGGAGCTGGAACGTGCCGCTCTTGCGCTCGCCGTCGCGTGTCCACACGAGCTCGTGCGTACGCGCGGCGTCGTGCAAGAGGTCGTCTTTCATGCCCGCGAACAGGCGCTGCGGTGCGCCGTCCAACGCCACTACCCGATCGCCGGCGCGAAGCCCAGCGCGCCACTCGCTCGACCCTTCGGGCACGAACGCCACGTACATGTCCGAGGTCTCGATGCCGGTGCGCACGAGCACGTCACGCTCACGCGTGTGCCAGTCGTCGACCTTGGTGCCCGAGTCCTCGCGGGCGAGCGGCGTGAGCGTGGCCACGCCCATCTCCATCACCGCGAGCTCGAACAGCGCACCTTCCGCGCGCACCGGGCGCATGAAGGTCACCGTGAGGGTGTCGCCGCGGCTCTTCGTGAGGATGCGCACGAGGTCGACGAAACGCTCGATTTGCCGGCCGTTCACGCTGGTGATGCGGTCGAACGTGCGAAGGCCCGCCCGGTACGCGGGCGAGTCCGTGCGCGGCACGCCGATGACCGGCGCGGCGAACGTCGGGCTGATGCCGAGCCGTCCGACCTTCTGCACCATCTCGAGCTCGAGCGGCTCGAGCTCTTCGATTTCCTCCACGGGCACGAGATCGACGTCTGTGGTGGCGCCGTCGCGCTCGACCACCACGCGCACGGTCTTGCCCGAGCGCTTCGCGACCAGCTCCTGCACCTCGGGGAAGCTCGCCACGGGATGTCCGTCGATCGACACGATGCGATCTTCGGGCATGAGCTTCGTATCGGCCGGTTTACCCGGAAGCACCGCGCCCACCACCGGCGGCAAGAACTCCCGATCTTCGTAGAAAACCGAGGTGTAGAGCAAGATCGGGAAGAGGATGTTCATCGCCGGCCCCGCGAGCACGATCACGATGCGCTTCCAGAGCTTCTGCGACTCGAACGTACGGTGCCGCTCTTCGGGCAGGATGGCCTCGCGGCTCTTGCCCTCTTCGAGCATCTTCACGAAGCCACCGAAAGGCAGGATACCGAGGCAGTACTCGGTCTCGCGGCCGCGGATCTTGACGAGCTTCGGACCGAAGCCCACCGAGAAGGTGAGCACCTTCACGCCGAAGATCTTCGCGAACGCGAAGTGCCCAGCTTCGTGGATGAAGATGAGCACACTCACGAAGATCACGAAGTAGAGCAGGTCCACCGCTCAGCCGTTCGTGACCTCGGTCGTGGTACGACCCGGTACGATCCCGCCCGGGAAGGGCGCCGTACGTTTGTGCGTGCCGCGCAAGTACGCGCGGAAGGGCTCGCGCGAGCCCTCTTCGACCGAGACGCCGATGGGCTGGACGCCCAGGAAAAACCCGAGCAGCGCAGCGCCGCCGAGGGTGCTCACGAGCTCGAAGACCGGGGGCTGGAGGGCGACCCGCGTGAGCGCGGCGCACACCGCGAGCTCCACCAACGCGAAGAGCCAGTGAGCGCGCCTTCGTGCGGCGTAGAATCCGAGCGGGTCGACCGCCGAGACGAGCGAGACCTCGCCGGACGCCTCACGCGCGACGTACACGGTGTCCCCGGCGACGAGTCGGGTCGCAACCACTCGAGGCGAACCTTTGGAGCCGCGCGCATCCTTGTAGTAGGCGTCGAAGCGCTCGTCTCCTTCGACCTTGGCGGCCTCGCGACGCGCTTCGTCCGAGGTCCACACGGGAGCGTCTTCGCGAGGGTCTTCGGCGAGCTCGACCTCTTTGCCGTCGATCGAGAGAACGCCGCCGAAGATGCGCGCGCGGTAGGTCTTGTCCGAGAACGCGATCCCGGGAAGGTCGCCGTCGAGGGCTCGGCCGATTTGCTCGATCTCGTGCGCGGCGAACGCGTTTCCTTCACCGAGCCCGGACACCACCACGGCCTTGGCCAGCCGGGGCCGCAGCGCATCCGCCTTTTTTCCGAGCATGCGCGCGTAGCTCACCGAAGCGAGCGCGCAGAGCAGCGCAGCCGTCCACACCACCGCGAGAGCGAGCAGACCGAGGAGCCAGTAGGGAACGGGACCGAGCATGTTCACACGGCCGTTCCGGCCGCCTCGACTTCCGCGCGGCGGACCTCGCGGGCGGCGAGATCGGTCTTTTCCACGTTCGCCTCGGCGAGCGCCACGGCGCGCTTCGCGGGGCGCGAAAGACGCAAGAAGTAGGTGCGAGCAAGGTAAAGAACCATGCTCGGCTCGTTGAGCGACGGGTCGATGCGCGGCACGGCTTCTTTGTCGTGCCACTCCTGTAGCGCCGACCAGTGAAGGCCCGCGCGGTTGTGGTGGATCGTGTGCAAGCCGTTGTTGCACATGACGTAGTTGAACGCCTTGCCCACGAAGTTGCGCGAGTGGTTCCACTCGCTCGTCACGTCGCAGCCGTCGTGCTGGATCAGGTTGATGCGCAAGATGCCGCGTGCGCCCCAGAGCTGGGGGATCACCACGAAGAAGAGCGCGGTCCAGAAGTCGAGGGCGAGCAAGACGCCGGTCAGCCCGAACGCGAAGATTTGCTCGCGCACGTACTGACCGCGGAACTCACCACGGCCGAAGAGCTTCGCCCAGCGGGTGACGCCGGAGAACGTGCGGGGACCGGCGACGTTCGGGAAATGAAGCAGGTTCAGCAGGTTCCAACGGAAGCGAACGTGCTCGGGCGCCGCCCAGTCTTCCTGGCCGTCGTCGTCGAAGTGATGGTGCACGAGGTTGTGCGAGGGGATGTTCGCCGAGGCCGGGTAGAGCGACCCGAACGAAAGGATCATGCGCCACACTTCGTTCAAGAAGGTCGACCGGAAGGGACCTGCGTGGAGCGAGTTGTGGATCACCACCGAGTTCAAGAACGAGAGCCAGCACGCGAAGAGCAGACACGGGATCGTGCGCGCGCGCGGCACGAAAAACATCGTGAAGAGCAGGCCCACGTAGAGGACGACGATCGCCACCTGGCGTAGGTCCTTCACGTTCTTCAGAGGACCGAACGGAGTCGCCACCTGGGGCGCGGGCCGAGCCGAGCGAGCACGAACGGGAGCGCCGTTCGGGAGCTGTGCGTCGGCGAGCGTGGGGGTCTTCGAGAGGGTCGACATGGGGTCGTTGGCTTCCGAAGGGAGAGCACCGGCGCTCCCGAGTGTGGAGAGGCTGCCGAGTCGTGGCAACCACGGGCCCTTTCTTGAGCCGATCCCGGCCCGTCGTCAACCAAAGCATGGCGAGGTCCGGCCGAGCGAAGACCTTGCGCGCGTGCGAAACTCGCTTCGCGCACATCCGTGCGGGAATGCAGCGCGAAGCCATTTTCGCAGGGATTGGAAGCGAGAAGACGTTGCCGACCCGGCGATCGGCGTCTAGAACACGCCCGGCTCCAAGACGGGGCTTCGGAGGGTTTCGAGAGATGTCCGGCGCTTCTGCCCGCGCTTCGTGGTTCGCTTCGTTCGGGAGCTTGCCCCACCTGCATTTTCGCAGGGACCGGAACTTCTACCGCCGCTACGACGCGACCTGGTTCGCGATCGCGGTCGGCCTGACCGCGGCGCTGCAGCTCGGCCATGTCGCGCCGATCACGCCCGACTTCAAGCTGTGGTTTTTGGCGGCGCTTCCCTTCGTCGTCTACTTCCACATCGTGTGCAACGTGTTCGTCCACAACGCGTGCCACGGCAGCTTTCCGCGCTCGATCAACCGGATCATGGGCGAGCTCTGCGGCTTCATCGTGCTGTCGCGCTTCGCCTCCTGGCAGATCGTCCACGAGCGGCACCACCGCTTCTCCGACGACCAGGACAAGGATCCGCATCCGCTCCTGCCCGGCTACTTCGAGTTCACCTGGCGTGGCCTCACCAACGTGGAGAAGCAGCTCCAGACCGCGTACCTCGAGGTCCACGGCGACACCCCCGAGAACCGTCGCCGCGAGCGCATCCGCGCCATCATCAGCTTCAGCACCAACTTCGCGCTGATCGGCTTTTTCTACCGCTTGCTCGGCCCGGCCGGTTTCCTCGTGTTCTTCATCCCCGCTCAGATCCTGGGATGGATGCACGTGATGCACTTCAACTGGGTCACGCACAACGCCCTCGCGAAGAACGGCGACTACCACCCGGTCAACATCGACAGCGGCATCTACTGGCTCGGCAACCGGATCTTCTTCGGCATCTACATGCACGGAAACCATCACAAGCGCGCGAACGTGTTCAACCCGCTCTTCTGGGACGAGAAGAAGTACGGGAAGTCCGAGCCGCTCGTGAAGCCGTACCCCGTTCCGCAAGCGTCGGCCGAAGCCGCCGAGTAGCCGCTGCCTTAGCCCACTGCGGGCAGCTCGCGGACGAAAGATCCGCTCACGCTGCCCCATTCGCCTCGCTTCGACTCGTTTCCTCCGCCCCGGGTTCGCTCACGAGCCCGGGGCCCATTCATTTCCCCCTCGGGTGCAGCGGATGGCTGTTGCCACGAGAACCTCGGCCCGATAGCCTCGGAAAGCTCGGCTCGAGACGCGAACATGGCCAAAATCCAATCGCCGCTCCTCGGCTACAACAACAACGTTCGCCACAAAAACCGCGTCTTCCACATTCAGACGGAAGACTCCGGGGTGAAGCACCCGCACGTCATCACGCACCTCTTCATGGACGGCGGACGCATCCTGAAGAGCGTGAAGCGAAGCTACGCCGAGCACGTGGGCTCCGAGAATCTGAGCGAGACCGTTCGCCAGATGATGAAGGAGCAGCACAAGCAGATGTTCATCGCTCTCCGTGACGGAGAGTACGACCACCTCCTCGACGGCGCGGCACCGGCAGGCTCGGGGGTGTCCGTCGCGGCTGGCGCGGCTGGCTCCGGACCGAAGACCGAAGAGTCCCCCGCGAAGGCACCGGTCTCCGGCGGCTCGGCCAATCCTTCCATCGCGCCAGCATCGCTCGCGTCGGGCGCGGCCAACCCGAGCCCCCCCAAAAACGACGTACCGACGCCGTCGAAGGCCCCTCCTCCGGAGACCTCGCGCGACGCCGTCGGCATCGACATGCAGGCCATCGAGGCAGCCTCGATGACAACCGGAGAGCGCGCTGCCTTGATGGCGAACGATCTCCCGCCTCCGCCCAAGAACCTCTTCCAGAAAGACCTCACGGGCAACATCGGCTACCGCAGCACGCAGGTCGACGAAGAAGAGGTCAAGCGCCCCGGCTCGTCGCCCCCCGCGCAGACCCGACGTTCGCAAGGGTCTCAGCCGGCCCCCGATCCGAAGCGTGCAGGTCTCGGCCGCACGCAGCCGTCGGTCGCGCCCCCATCGAACCGCGGCGGCGTGTCCCCCAAGCCTTCGCCGGTCGCGCCAGCGGCGGCTCCTCAGGCGGCCCCGCAGGCCGTCGCGGCGGCCGCGGCGAGCGCTTCCGGTCCGCTCACCCAAAAAGAAGCCCCGAAAGAAGATCCGAACGCGGCGAAAGCGCGCCGCTACGCGCCGGCTCGACCCGCCGCCATCTTCGGGCAGTCGCAAGCGCCTAACCCCTCGATATTCGGCGATGATTTGGTGGGTGACAAATCGCTCGACGAGGTCATTTTGAGCTACCTCGTCGACGATCTGAGCCCGCCGAAGAAAAAGTAGCTCGGCGACAATTTGGCCCCGAGGCGAGCGCCGCCGTACATTTTCGGCGATGCAGAAGCGCAAGCCTCGTTCGATGGCCCGTGAGGTCGTGGCCCTCGCCACGGCGCTCGCCGTGACGACGCCTCTTTTCGTCGTCGGGTGTGCCCACGAGTCGGCGGCGGACCGCCAGCTCGCGCGGCTCCAGGAAGACATGAGCCGCATCACGAGCGATCGTGACGGATTCGAGAAGCGGCTCTCCGCGCTCGAGACCGAACGCGCCGAACCCGGCCGTCCCAAGCCCGCTCCGGAAGCCGCGACCGAAGTCCCCGAAGCTCGCGTCGAGCCGGACCGCGAGCACACCCCGGTCTCGGAAGACCCGGACGACGGCTCGCCTCGCCCCTCGATCAAGGTGCTGGGCGCAGGCGGCTCGATGGGCTCGCGTTCCGGGCGTTCGCGCGTGGAGAGCGATCCGGCACCGATCGGCGACCCGACCGGCCCACGGCCGAGCGCGCTCGATCCCGAAGCTCGCAAGGCCTACGAGGCCGCGCTCGAGAAGGCGCGCTCCGGGCGACACCGCGAGGGCCTCGAGATGATGACCGCCTTCCTCTCCAAGTGGCCCGACCATCCCTACGCCGACAACGCCATGTATTGGCGGGCCGAGTGCATGGCCGCGATGGGCGACTCGCAAAAGGCGATCGCGGAGCTCGAGAGCTTGGTCTCTCGCTTCCCGCTCGGCAACAAGGTTCCGGACGCGCTCTCCAAGCTCTCGCTGCTGTACGAGCGAGCCGGAGACGCGGCGAAGGCTCGCGCCGCGAGCGACAAGCTGGAACGCGATTTCCCGAAGAGCGACGCGGCGAAGCGTCGGTCCAGAAAATCCTCGGACGCACGGCCGCAGAGGCCCAAGGACATCCAATGATCCGCATGATTCGTGGCTCTTTCTTCTCGACCCCTTCCCGCCTCTTCGCGCTCCTCGTGGGGCTCGGGATCGTGAGCACCGCGACCGTGTCGTTCGCGCAGTCGGGCGGCGCGGCCCCGGGCGGAACCGGCACGGGTGGCGCTGCCGCAGGCGGTGCGGCAGGTGCCGGCGCGGGCACCGGCGCGCCTACCGGTGGAACCGGAGCCAGCACGGGTGGCTCGACCACCTTCGTGGTCCCCGGCTATCCCAATGCCGTGGTCGCTCCCGTTCCCGAGGGTGGAACCCTCGGCGGCGGCAACGTGACCGGCTCGTCCTCGCGCCCTATCACCGGTCCGAACGATCGCGACGGCTTCGACCTCGGCAAGTCTACGGGCGGCGCCGTGGTGCGCGGCCGCGAAGACGCATCGTTCGTCTTCGGCGGGACGCGCATGGGCCGCAGCTCCAATGCTTCGGTCCACACCGTGCGCCGCGGGGACACGCTCTGGCGCATCTGCGACGAGTACTTCCAGAACCCGTATCAATGGCCTCGCATTTGGTCGTACAACCCCGAAATCCAGAACCCGCATTGGATTTACCCGGGAGATCAGGTGCGTCTTCGCCTCGGCGCCGTGGAGGGACCGCGTGACCGCCCCACCATGATCGACCACGCGCGCGCCGTTCCTTCGGGCACGGTCTTCCTCCGCAACGAAGGTTACGTGGAGGACCAATCCTCGAACTGGGGCGAGATCAACGGATCGCCCGAGGACAAGATGCTGCTCTCCGAGGGAGACGAGGTCTACATCCGCTTCGCGGACAACCGCGAGGTCAAAGAAGGCCAGCTCCTCACCGTGTATCGCCCGCAGAAGAGCCTGCGCGGCGGACAGCTCATCGGCATCCAGGGCACGGTGCGCATCGACAATTGGCGCGCGAAAGACCACACCGCCCGCGCCAAGATCGTCGAGGCGACGGACGTCATCGAGCGCGGCGCGCGCATCGGTCCCATCACGCGCAGGTTCGAGGTGGTTCCGCCGGTGCGGAACGAAGAAGAGACCGCGGCGCAGGTGCTCACGAGCGTGCGCACCCACAGCTTCTACGGGCAGGAGCAGGTGGTCGTGATCGACAAGGGCGAAGACGGGAAGATCAAGCCGGGCAACCGCTTGTTCGTCCTGCGCAAAGGCGATGCTTGGCACGACAGCTTCACGAACCGCAAAGCCGTGCAGCGCATCGCCCTCGAGAGCGAGTCCCCCGCCTCCACCGAAAACGTGCCGAGGCCCAAGGACGAGACCAAGCTCCCCGAAGAGGTGGTGGGCGAGCTCCGTGTCATCACGGTGGGCAAGAACACCAGCATGTGCATCTTCATCGGAACGAAGCGCGAGATCGAGGTCGGCGACAAGGTCTTCATGCGCAAGGGCTACTGACCCGACCGGCGAACGAAGACGCGAAAAGGAAGAGCTCCGCGGACCGTGTAGTCCCGGAGCTCTTCGTGTTTCGAGTGCCGTATTTCGAGTGGCGAGCGATCAGTCGTAGCGCTCGGAGTGCACCTGCTGGCGCTCGAGGCCCATCTCTTTCCGCAAGAGATCGCGCACCGCGCTCACCATCTTCTGCAGGCCGCAGATGTACACGTTGGTGCGCTCGCCGCCCTTGGCCAGCTCTACGTAGAGCTCGCGCACGTGGGTCTGGACGTAGCCGGTGCGTCCGGTCCAACCATCGGGCGCACGGGACAGCGTGAACTCGGCGCGGAAGTTGGGGTGCTTTTCTTCGAGGGCGAGGAGCTCGTCCACGTAGATGCGATCTTCGGGACGGCGCACGCCGAAGACGAGGCGCATGGGCGAGGTGTCGCCCTCGGCGAGCGCGTGTTTGATCATGCTGCGCAGCGGGGTGAAGCCGGTGCCGGTCGCCACGAAGAGCGAGGGACCGCGCGTCTTGCGATAGAAGATGCCCTGCGGACCGGTGACGCGGACCTTGTCGCCGGGCTGCATGGCGTGAAGCCGCGTGGAGCCGGGTCCTCCCTCGACCCGCGTGACCGCGAGCTCGAAGCGAGCCGTGCCGTCGGGGGGAGACGCGATGCTGTACGCACGGCGCAGCTCTCCTACCGTCTCGGCGAGCTCGAGGTTGAACCACTGCCCTGCCACGAACGAGAGGGGCGCGTGGTCGTCACGTTCGAAGGTGAGCTCACGCACACCGGGAGCGAGCTCTCGCGCGCGGACGAGCGAGGCGGAAAAGGTTTCCGGTTCGGCCATGGCGCTCTCTTACCCGAGGCGACGACGGAAGGCGGAAGTTTCGGCCCTACCCCACCGAAGCACTCGATTTTCTTATGTTTTCAAGCAGCACCGAGGCACTCTCGAGGCGCTCAGGGGCGCTCAGGGGTCGGCTTCGCGGCGGAGGGAAGACGGTACGCGTAGCTCGCCTTCACCCGAGAGAGCGTGACCAACCGATGCTCCATGAGCAGCAACGCGTCGAGCGCTGCGTCTTTGCTCATCCCGCGGCGCTTGGCCTCGTCCACCACCAGCTCGATCGACGGCGTGGCGTCGTCGGGGTGGAAAAAGGCTCCCGGAAGCATGTAGACCGCACCGGTTTCGTCGGCGACGAGGCGCGCGTCGGCGAGTCCACCTTGATGCCGGAAGATGCCCGCCCGGGTGGCCTCGTCGAACACCGAGACGAAGAACTCGGCGCCCGACCATTCGTCGCGGAAGCGGACCCCTTCGGGAGAGACCTCGAGATCGAACAGGCCTCGATGCGCGGTGGAAAAGCTCGCCGCGATAGCGCGCATCTCGTCGGGCAGCTCGTGGGCGAGCGCTTCGCCGAGACCACCACGCGTGAGGGCGTCGTCCCAGAACGCGCGACTCCGGCGCTCGAACCAAGGGTCTTCGGAGGAGAAGGCCCCCGTACGCTGCGCGAACGCGTCCCGGAGGCGCATGACCCGAACCGCGTGGACGGCACTCCCGGCTCGGGCGAGCACGGCTTCGTAGGCGGCAAACGGGAGCATGCGCGGAGGTTGCCGCGAAAAGCCCGCGAAGTGGTAGGCTTTCCGAGCAGCCCGTCACTTCACTTCCGTCGGTCGAGCGACAGGCAGCTCACCCGCGCGGCTGTTCTACGGCCGGCGGCCAAGCGTCCGAAACGGACCCTCACGCGTATCTTCGAGAGACACGGCTCCGCATGCACAACCGCTTCTTTTTTCCCCAGGCCGCGCTCGACGAGTGGATCGTCGACGGGCGCATCGAGCTCACCGGCGGCGAGCTCACGGTCGTCTCCGAACAGCGGGTCTACCGCGTGGTCGAAGCCGTGCGCATCGTGGGAGAGGTGACCGGCTCGGAAGACGTGAACGAGCTGGTCGGCAAGGTGAAGACCGTCGCGTTCCTCCAGGAGCTCGGCGCGGAGATTCTCGAGGGATCCATGCTCATCGGAGACAACGCTTACGACGTGGTTCCGGGGTTCACCGGCTTTCCGCCGGTCGCCTACGAAGAGCACAAAACCAAGCGCGCCGGAGCCGGTTGCGCGGGCAGCGATCTCGCCTTGGTCGAGCAGCTCGCCCGGTCGGGAGCCTGAGGCGCCATGAGCCCTCGCATCGCGGACGTCTTGTTCGTCGCGGCGGCGCTCGACTACTTCGTGGCGACTCTTTTGTTCGTCCGTTACCTGCTCGGGAAGACCCCGGAGGAAAAAGACGGGCACTTCGCCTCGAGGCTGGTCGGCGTGGGCGCGCTCTTCCACGCCAGCCACATCGTGGCGGCCTCGTTGGTGTGGAAGGTGTGTCCGGTGGCGGGCGTGCACTTCCCGGTCAGCGTGGCTACGGCGCTCATGGCGGGGGGCTACGCGGTCTTCCGTAAGCGCTGGCGCCTCGACATGCTCGGCGCCTTCGTGGCGCCGCTCGCCCTCACCGCCCACCTCGCGCTGCGCTTCACGGGCTCGGGTCCGCTCGATCCCACTCCGCGTTTCCGCTCGGCCATGCTCCCCGTGCACGTGGCCATGAACGTGCTCGGCATCGCCCTCTTCAGCTTGGCGTTCGCGGCTGCGGCGCTCTTTCTCGTGCAAGAACGACTGCTCAAACAAAAGAAGACCGCCGGCGTGTTCAAGCGCCTGCCTCCGCTCGACGCCCTCGACCGCGCGGAGCACCGCTTCTTGCTCGCGGGCTTTCCGCTGCTCACGCTCGGCATCGTGACCGGCACGCTGTTCGTGCGCCGCGTGGACGCGGTCACCGTGGCGGACATCGTGCGCACCGGCTTCGGCTACGCCACGTGGCTCTTGGCCGCTGCGGTCCTCTTCCTGCGCGCCTCGGTCGGTTGGCGTGGACGTCGCGCCGCTTACGGGACCATCGCCGGCTTCGGGTTCGCCGTGCTCGTACTTGCACTCTACACGTTTCGCGATTCTTCCCCGAAGGATCCGAAAGGCACGGCCGGAGCCGCCTCGGACGTCTCGACGGACACGCACGTCAGCACCCCCCCGGGGGCATTTCCGTCGCGTTCGCGTTCGCGAGGAGCGGGCCCTTCCGAGCGCGCGCCAGGACTGCCGGCTCACTCCCCCGAATCGAGCGGCACGTGAGCGGACCGCACGAGAACACGGGGCGCGGAGAGGGCATCGTGGTCGTGGGGCTCTCCCACAAGACCGCGCCGGTCGACGTACGCGAGCGTTTCGCGGTGAGCGAAGGGGCCCTGCCCGCGCTGCTCGCGCGTCTCTCGGCACGCCCGGAGATCGCCGAGACGCTCTTTTTGTCCACCTGCAATCGCGTGGAGGTCTTCGCGCGCTCGGCCAACGGCGAGGGTCACTCGGAAGAGGTCCTGCGCGCGGTGCGTGAGGTGCTGCGCGAGCACGCGAGCGTGCCGAGCACCGAAGATCTTCGCTCGTACCTCTACGAGCGCGAGGGCGAAGACGCGGTCCGCCACATTTTCCGCGTCACCGCGAGCCTCGACAGCATGGTGCTCGGCGAGCCTCAAATCTTGGGTCAGGTCAAAGAGGCCTACGATCTGGCGACCGCCTCGGGCGCGCTCGGCAACCTGCTCGGGCGCTGCGTAACCCGCGCGTTCGCCGTCGCCAAGCGCGTCCGCACCGAGACCGCCCTCGGCGCGGGCACCGTCAGCATCAGCAGCGTCGCGGTCGACCTCGCGCGGAGCATCTTCGGGGATCTCACCGGCAACACGGTGCTCCTCGTGGGCGCGGGCGAGATGGCCGAAGCCGCCGCGAAGAGCCTCGGAAAAGGCGCGCGCAGCATCCGCGTGTGCAACCGCAGCTTCGAGCGCGCGGCCCAGCTCGCGCAATCCTTCGGAGGCACCGCCGCGCCCCTCGATCAACTCGAAGAAGAGATGGTCGTCTCGGACATCGTGGTGGTGAGCACGGCCAGCCGCTCGTACGTCATCGGCAAAGATCTCGTAAAGCGCGTGATGAAGCGCCGCCGCGGCAAGACGCTCTTCATCGTCGACATCTCGGTGCCGCGAAATGTCGACCCTGCCGCCCACGAAGACGTGGACAACGTGTTCGTCTACAACGTGGACGACCTGGAAAAGACCGTGGCCGAAGGCCTTCGCGCGCGCAAAGGCGAAGCGGTGGCCGCCGAGGCGATCGTCTCGGCCGAGCTCGACGAGTGGAAGAACTGGGTGCGTGGCCTCGACGTGCAGCCCACCATCGTGGGCATGCGCGCCAAGACGCGGGCCGTGCTGCACGGAGAGCTCGAGCGTAGCCTCTCCGGAAAGCTGAAGCACCTCGGCCCGGCCGAGCGCGCGGCGTTGGCCCAAATGATGGATTCGGCGGTGAACAAGCTCCTTCACGGGCCCACGTCGCGCCTGAAATCCGGGGACTCGGCCGATCTCGTGCGTGCGGCTCGCACCCTCTTCGGCATCGAAGACGAGAGCGACGCCGGGCACGCCGAAGGCTCCGGAGACGGCGCGGAAAAGCGCGTGGAGCACTGAGCTTGCCGGGGGAGGCGGCTCACGAGGCACCTCGAGAGGGAGGCCGGACGAACATGTCTCGGCACGAGGCTCTCGTGCGCGCCTTCGGCGACGGAGACCTGATCGCGGCGGCCACGCTGCAGCGCGGTCTCGGCTTGTTCGAGACGTCGTTCGGGGCCTTCGCGTACCGCGAAATCGGAGGAACCTGGGTCACCCTAGGAGGGCCTCTGTGCGCACCGGGAGACCGGAGCGACATGCTCGATCGGCTGCTCGAAAAGTGCCCTCGCCCGGTCTTGTGTTACCTGAGGGAGAGCACCCTCGCGAGCCTGGACGCTCCGCGTGGAACCCGAGGCTACTTGCGCGCGCGCGGCCTCTTCGTCGGAGGCATGGGCGTGGACCACGAGGTCGACCTGGCTGCGCTCGCGGAGAATCCTCCGCGAGAAGTGACGAGCGCGGTCAAGAAGGCCGCGCGCGCCGGCATTCGACTCGAGCCGTTCGAGCTGGCCACGCTCGACGGCGCGGGCCGAGAGCGTCTCCGCGCGATCAACGAGGCGTACCTCGCGCAGGCACGCGTGGAGCACGAGATGGGCTTTCTCAACTGGCCGCTCGACGACGCGAGCGCGCGCTCGCGACGCGCCCACTGGCTCGTGCGACGCGACCACGAGGGCGAGCACGTGTTCGGTTTCACCCTGGAAAATCCGGTCTACCGTGACGGTCGGCGCATCGGCTGGCTGCTCGACGCGATTCGCTTCGAGAAGACCCGCACCTGGGGCCTTTGGCTCGTGGTGGTGCGCGCGCTCGCCGAAGCGTGCCGCGCCGAAGGCTCCTCGCTCACGGTCGGTTTTTGCCCGCTGCACGGGATCGCACGCGCTCCCTTCGCGGGCTCTCGCTTGCTCGATCTGCAGCTCCGCCTCGTCGCACGCGCCCTCGCGGACGTGCGCTTCGTACGGCGCCTCCGCGAGCTGAAGAGCCTGATTCCGCACCGCGCCGAACGACGATTCTTCTGCGCCCCTACCCGCTCGGCCCCTCGAGTGCTCGGACTCTTCTTGGAGGCCATGGGCGCCGGACGCGACATGCTCGTCGGAGCCGAAGCCCTTCGCGCCGCGAAGCACGCGGTGAGCGAGGCGCTCTCGTGAGCTCGCGCGATCGTCTCCTCGAGATGCTCGACGCTCGCTTCGGCTTCTTCGTTCGAAAGGGGCTCTTACGGGCGGTGCCCTCGCTCTGGCAGACACGCGTGGGCTGGGCGGCCATGCTCCCCGTGACGCTCTCCGAGAGCGAGCGCGAGCGCGCGCGGAGCCGAAGCACGTGGCTCGGTCAAATCCCCATTCGGGTGCCGCTCCAGGTGCTCTATTCGCCGCACCAGATTTTCGCGGATACCGGGCTTTTTCAGCCGGTTTCGCGCATCGTGCGCCACCTCGTCAGCGTCTACCACGAGGATGCGTTCCTCGGGTACGACCTGCAGCTGCTCCAATCGCATCCCGATGGCCTTCGAACGCTGGCGGAAGAAGCCGAGCGTATCGCGCGTGACCCGGGCTTGCTCTCGCGCGGCCTGCGCACCCTGGTCGGCTATCCGGGTTACCACCGAGGATTGGTCGCGCTCGCCGATCGCGCCGTGCGTGACGAGTACCCGGATCCCCTCGACCTCGACACACGCTTCGTCTCGCTGGTCGGCTTCGGCGAGTTTTGCCTCACGCTCCCGGACTGGCCTCCGCGCTCGTTCTACGATTTCGACCTCGACAAGATCGTCGACCGAGCAACATTTTGAGTCCGCGCCCGGGCGACGTGGACATGGTCGACGCGCGCTACGTTGCCGAGCACGCGCCGTGGCTCGATCGCCTTTTTCGAACCTATTTTCGAGCCGAAATCGACGGATTCGAGCACCTGCCCGAGGGGCCTTTCGTGGCGGTCGGTACACACGGTGGCGCGACGCTCGTGCTCGATACCCTCGTGTGGATGGCCGCCTACGCGCGGGAACACGCCCGAACCGGTTCGCGCACGCGGGCGCCCCTGGTGACGCTCGCCCACGACCAGATGTTCGACGGTTACCCGGAGAGGCTCGCGCGTGCCCTCTCGCGTCTCGGCGCGGTGCGCGCGAGGCCGGAGGTCGCACGAGAAGCGTTGGCGAAGGGCTACGCCGTGCAGGTGTACCCCGGCGGCGACTACGACGCGTGCCGTCCCTTCCGTGACCGCGATCGCATCGTGTTCGCGGGGCGTCGCGGATACGTGGATCTTGCACGCGATGCGGGAGTGCCCATCGTGCCGGTCGTCTCGCACGGCGCCCACCGAGCCCTCGTGGTGCTGTCCGACGGCGCGAAGATCGCCCGATTCTTGCGCCTCAAGGAGCGCGCGCGGCTCGAGGTCTTTCCGCTCACGCTCTCGGTCCCTTGGGGCATCTTCCTCGGTCCTTTGCCAGGCTACCTGCCCTTGCCGGTGAAGATCCGCGTGCGCGTCCTCACGGCGGTCACG
The DNA here is from genome assembly GCA_965225775.1 of Polyangiaceae bacterium. GTDB lineage: Bacteria > Myxococcota_A > Polyangia > Polyangiales > Polyangiaceae > JAAFHV01. Next base: position 3,805,017 of record OZ245328.1, read on the forward strand.
AGCCACCTCGATCCGGCGGTCGACCGCGACGAGGTCGACCGCCGCGTGCGCGAGAGCCTTCAAGACGAGCTCGACCGTCTCTCCGGACGGAGCGCTCCGCGCGCACGCACGACGAGCTTTCGCGATCGCTTCTCCGCACGCTTCCATCACGAGGCCGACCGATGATCGACGACGTTCTCCGCTTGGCTGGCTCGGGGGTGAGAGGGCTCGAAGAGCGTCTCGAGCAGGTCTTCGCGGAAGAGCCACGCCTCCGGCCCTCGCCGGAGATGCACGACTATCAGCTTACCTACCCACCCGCGATCCAAGTGGAAAAACCGGCCCACGCGCGCGTCGTGCCCCCGGGCGACGGAGAGCTGTCGGCGCTCGCACTCGGCACGCTCTCCGCGGTCGCGTTCTACTTCCACTTCGGCTTCTGCGCGTACCGCTGCAGCTACTGCTTCCACTACGAGATCAAGACCAAGCGCGACGACGGTCTCATGGGGCGCTACGTGGACGCGCTCGCCCTCGAGATGGCGCGCGTGAAGGAGCTCGTGCGTGGCCGCAAGAATCTCCTCTATTTTCTGGGTGGCGGGACGCCGACCGCGCTACCCACACCGCTGCTCGAGCGCTTCTTGGACCGCCTCGTGTCGACCTTCGGGCCTCCGCCCACCGCGCTCTCCACCGTGGAAGCCAAGCCCGTCACCGCCACCGACGAGAAGCTCGAGGCGCTCGTCCAGGCAGGATTTTCCCGATTGAACTTGGGCGTCCAGACGCTCGACCCGGCCCTCTACGCGCGCCACCACCACGGCGAGAGCGTCGACGTCGCGCTCGGCGCCATCGAGCGCGCGCGGAGAGCGGGCTTCGCCTACCTCAACATCGACATCATGACCGGCATCGAGGGCGAGACCCCCGAGTCGTGGGACGTGACCCTGCGCGAGCTCGAACGGCTCTGCCGAAGCGGCGCCGTGGACAGCGTCTTCATCTATCCGTACCACGACGATCCACGCAGCAAGACGTACGGAAAGCCGGGTGCGGTGCCCTCGTACGTGGAAACCGCGCTCGCCACAGCCCGTGCTCGCGCCATGTTCGAGCGGCTCGGCTTCTCCGAGCTCGGGGCGCGCTTTTTCCGCTCACGGCGCCACGTCGCGAGGGAAATCGTGGAGCTCGCCAAGGTGCGCAAGAGCCCGACCTACGGCGAGGTGCTCTACCACGGCTTCGGCAACTCGAGCTTCTCCGTGGGCGACTACGCCACGTACTTGAACCACCGAGACGCCGCGGCCTATTGCGACTCGGTCGAGCGGAACGGGCTCGGCATCTCGCACTTCGTCGAGCTCTCCGATGCGCAGCGTGCCACCCGAGACGTGACCTTCGATCTGCTCTACAGCCCGGTCACGCGCTTGCGTTCGCGCACGGAAAAATACGGAGAGAGGGCCATGGCCCGCCATCGCGCGCTCCTGTCCCGTTGGGTCGAGCTCGGCCTGGGCGAAGAGAGCTCGCTCTTCGGGACGTTCTCCCTCACCCCCCTCGGCAAGCTGCTCCACCAAGAGATGATCCCGCTCCACTACCTGGACGACGACCGCGACGAGCATCGCAAGGTGCTGCGCGTGCGGCACGCGCTCGGAAGGCGCTACCGCGGCTACTGAGCCGGGCTCCTCGGGCCTCCACGAGGCACGTCGGTCGGACGCGCGCATCGTGAGCCGGGATGCTAGGCTCGCCGCACCATGCCCCGTCTTGTGTACGCTACACGCAAATCGGCTCTGGCTCTCGCGCAGTGCCGCGCCTTCGTGGCCCGCCTCGTCGCCGCGAACCCCGGCCTCGAGACCGAAGAGCTGCAGGTGGTCACCTCGGGCGATCGCATCCAAGATCGACCGCTCTCCGAGGTGGGTGGCAAAGGGCTCTTCGTCAAAGAAATCGAAGAAGCTCTGCTCGAGGGACGCGCCCACATCGCCGTGCACTCCATCAAAGACGTGCCCGGGTCGTTGCCCGAAGGACTCGGCATCGCGTGCATCCCCGAGCGCGAATCGCCGTTCGACGTCCTGGTCTCTCCCGTGCACGGGTCGCTCGCCAAGCTCCCTCGAGGGGCGAAGGTGGGAACGAGCAGTCTGCGCCGGCTGGTGGAGCTGCGTGGCAAGAGGCCCGATCTCGACATCGTACCTTTGCGCGGCAACGTCGACACGCGCCTCAAGAAGGTCCAATCGGGCGACTACGACGCCATCGTGCTCGCCCACGCTGGCATGCGCAGGCTCGGCCTCGACGCCCACGCGAGCGAGGTGCTCTCCGCCGAAGACTGCCTTCCCGCGGTCGGGCAGGGTGCGCTCGGAATCGAGTGCAAGCTCGACGACGGCCCCACGCGCGCGCTGCTCGAGAAGCTTCACCACGCGGAGACCGCGCGCGCCGTACGCGCGGAGCGCGGCGTTTTGATGCAGCTCGAGGGCGACTGCAAGACCCCCATCGGAGCCTTCGCCGAGCGCGTGGGCGACGAGCTGCGCCTCCGCGCCATGATCGCCGAGCCGAGCGGCGCCGGACGAAAAGCCGTCGACCTACGTTTCCCCTACCCCGCGACCGACGACGACGCCGAGGCCCTCGGACGCGAGGCCGCACGAGCCCTGATCACGAAGAGCTGAGCTCGATCGTTCGCGCCCGCCGTGACCCTAGAGCGCCAATCCGCTTTATTCGGTCGGCTTTTCGCCGATTTGCTTCGCCGTGCTTCGTTGCTCCTCCTCGCCTAGCAGCAGTAGGACTCGTCGTCGCGCCTCGCACGGCTCGCACCTCGTCGAAAATCCTCGGTCATTAAGCGGATCGGCGCTCTAGCGTCACTGGAAGGCGTCCATCCACTTCCAGATGGGCTCGCGGTACACGTCGCGCAAGTCGTGCTTATAGGGGCTCTTGGCGGTGTCTTCGCACCACACGACCGGCGTGGCGGTGCCCGCGCAACCGTCGTACGCGACGCACCCGAGCCCGTCGAAGCCGAAGCTCGTGACAGGCTTCGTGGTGGACGAGCAGCCGTCTATCCCCACCCAGATGTCGCGCGCGCGCTGGCCGTTCTTGATGGGCTCGTCGTCGTCTTCGGTGCGGTGGTAGACGAGCGCCGCGGTCTTCCCGCAGGCTTTTCCGTCCCCCGAGAAGCCGCCGTCCGCCGCGACGATGGCGCGCACCGTGGCCGAGCGTGCGCACCCGAGGTGATTGACCATGTAAGCGCCGAAGCTGAAGCCGAGCGCCATTTCACGCTGGCGATTGATGCAGGTGGACTTCTCGACGTCGGCTTGGAGCGCGTCGAAAAACGCGAGATCGCTCCCTCCCGTGGTGTCCCATTTCCCGCCCGCGCCGTCGGGGAAGACCACGACGGCGTTGCCGGCCGAATACTCCTGCATCTTCACGAACTCGGCCATTTGGGCGCCCGTCGCGCCGAGCCCGTGGAAGACCGCCACCAAAGGGTACGCTCGATTGGGATCGTAGCCCTTCGGCACGAAGAGCACGTAGCTGCGATCTTTGCCGTCGACCTTCACGGTTTTGGTCACGCCCTTGTCGGGGCTCGGCGAGGCCGGCGCGCCGCAGCCTGCGCTCGTCTTGGGCAGGTCGAGCGGCGTAGGTGCCCTCGTCGCGCCGTCTTCCCCCGGTGCGGAGGTCGTCGAGGTCGCAGTAGCTGTCGGCGAGCCGCCGTCCACGTCGGACGACACCGGGTCGTCACCGCCGCAATGAGCCGCGAGAGGAAGAACGAAGAAGAGCGGAAGAATGCCCCATTTGCGCATGTCTTTCAGCATGCCTCAACCTGTGGGGCGTCGTCAAAAGGCGATCGCCCAGGGGCTCGAGATGCGGCGCTCCACTCGCGCGAACGCGGGTCACTCGTAGACGCAGCGGAAGCCGGCTTTGCCGTATTGCGTGGCCAACGTGAACTGAGTGGCGCCCGTGTACCACTCCCGCTTGAAGGGCACTGCCGCGGCCGTCTGGAACGAGCCGTGCCCTTCCCAACTGCCGCCCTCCCACACGCTTCGCCCGAGGCCACTGGCCACCCGGAGCACGCCGTATTGAACGACGCCGGTGGACGGCTCGTTGTACGCGCACAACGTGGACGTGACCTCACCCGGGCCCTGGACGCTGTAGTCGCAGAAGAGGCTGTTCGCCGGCTCGGCTTCGGTCATCTCCATGAGATTGGCGCCGATGTCCATCCAGCCTTCGTTGGCAGCCGTGCGGAGGGACGTGATGTCGAGCGGGAAGCGCCCCGGGGCCGCGATGTACCCCATGGTGTCGTTCGCGTCACCGAAGGCGGGGAAGTGGTAGAAGAACTGCTCTTGTCCGGGCACGGCATTGCCCCAGTTGACCGTCTGCGTCTCGTAGTTGGAAACGCCCATCGTCGGGTAGCGTGTCGTTCCCCAGGGATAGGCCTGAGCCCCCCATACTGCAGCGGCCTCGGCGCGCGTGGGCAGACGCCCGCCGTCCCAGGCGCAGAAGGCCGCGTACATCCAGTACGGCGAGCAATTCATGGACTTCTCGTCGTATTGAGCTTGCGTGAACCGTCGCGCCGGGAACGAGTTGCCGTAGAGCGAGCGCAGCGCCGCCGTGGACTGCCAATACGTGGCATGCCCGTAGGAACCGGCGCCGTTGTAACAACCCTGCGACATGCTCGGCTGGCGCTTGTCCATGACGCCCGCGCCGAGCTGAATGAGGATGTTGAGCGGCTCGGACGGGTTGGCCGAGGCCGGGAGCATCGGGCGCACGTTCGCGGGAAGCATGCGTGCCAGACGCTGCCCCGTCGGGCTGTCCACGGCAATCTCGTTGGCAGCCCAAGCTCGCAGGTTCGGTCCGACGGTCTCGACGAACTTGCGCATACGGCCCGAGGTGACCTCGTACTTGCCCATGCGCACGCCGAGCCCCGGCACCGGGAGCGCACGGCAGCAGCTCTCGTGCACGCGGGCGGCGTTGTTCGACTCCTTCACGCCGCAGGTGGTGATGCCCGAGGTGGCCGCATTGGCGCAGGATTGTCCACCGATGCACTTGGTATTGTAGCAGAAGGTGGACGCGCAATCGCCGCCCACGCCGCAGGTCTGCGCGTCTTCGCAGCGCGCCGCGGGGACGCCCAGATCCGGGTCGATGCCGCCACCGCAGTCGATGTCGGTCTCGTCGCCGTCTTTGCGGCCGGCCTTACGGGGCTCGCACACGCCGGCGGTGCAGAAGCCGCTGTCGCAGTCGCCCGCGACTTTGCACATCTTGGTGCTGTTGCACTTCACCGCGGGATTGCCGGCGCCGTCGGGCATGGTGCCGCCGCAGTCGACGTCGGTCTCGCCGAGCGACGGAGAGAGCTTGCCGTCGTTGCGCAAGGGCGCGTCGCACTTGCCGGTGGTGCAGGTCGCCCCTTCGCAGTCGGTCGCGTCGATGCAACCTTGGCCCGTGGCGCACACCTTGGTGGCCTTGATGGATCCGCCGCAGTCGACCCCGGTCTCGCCCGCGTTCCGGCGCCCGTCGGTGTGCGCGGCATCCGTGACGGCCACGCACTTCGAGGCCGTGCACACGTCGCTCGTGCAGTCGAGATCGGCCTGGCAAGGCTCGGCGTCGGCGCAGAGGGTGGGCAAGCCCACGCCGCACGTCTTCGTGCCCGGCGGCGCGCATTTGGTCATGAAACAAATGCCGCTCGTGCACTCGGTGCCCGCGCCGCACGTGGCGCCGTCGCACTTTTTACACTTGGTTCCGCCGCAGTCGATGCCCTCTTCGTCGCCGTCGTTCTTCAGGTCGGTACACGTGGCCGGCTCGCAGCGATTGGCCGTGCAATTGCGGTTCTGGCAGTCGGCGTCGACCGCGCAGGTCGCGCCGTCGGCGCACTTCTTCGTTTCGGTCGCGCCGCACTTCTCGGGAGGTGGGGCTGCGTCCGCGTCGGGTTTGGACGCGTCTCCGGTGCTCGAGTCTCGGCCGGCGTCGGTCGGTGGAACACTGCCATCGGGCGGGACGGTTCCGGTGCCGGTCGGCACGGGCGTCGCGGAGTCCGGGGTCTCCGGAGCGGGGTCGTCAGGCCCTCCACAGGCGACGAGCCCCGCGCCGAACGTACCCACCAGACCGACCAGCGTGACCAGAGCAGCGCGTTTCATGCGTTCTCCCCGAACTTGGTTTCCGACGAAGCGCACGACGAGAGATCGACGTGCACCTCGAAAGGACCAGTGTATCTCAATCCGAATCGCTCGCGCTCATGACGAGCACGTAACGTCGTGTTCGCAGCGGCTCGGTCGACGACATACTCGCACCTTGTGCGCGCGACGCGAAAAACCCGCCGAAGCCGGAGCTTCGACGGGTCCCGATTCGCGGTTTTTCGCGTCCTGATTCGCGCCGCTACTTCACGAGCGAGGCGTGGGCGGTGTTCGCGCCGAAGGGTCCTCCGCCCGGCACCTTGAGCAGCGCCGAGTAGAGCTGGAAGATGCCGCGACCGGAAGGCTGGTTGGGGTTGAAGCCGACGTTGGCGGTGAGCTCTCCGGTGGTGCCGGGCTTGGTGTACTTGCCCATGATGCTGACGGACACGCCCGTCGCGTGATCGCTGCCGGGAAGGCTTCGCGCGAAGTCGCCCATGATGGCCACGACCACGTTGCGCGGAACGCCGGCCTCGGGGTTGTTCACGAAGAAGCGACGCATGAAGGTGACGAGCGGCGGCAGGATGCGGTTTTGCATCATGTTGCGCACGTTCGTGCCCTGCGTGTCGCCGTGGGAGTCCCAACCGCCGTCGGAGGCGACGACCACGTTGCTGCCGGCGCGAATCATGAGCTCGGCCGCGGCGACCTTGGCGTTCCATCCCTGCACCGAAGTGCTGTTGTTGATGTTGTACGCGGGGAACACCGAGGCGAAGTCGAACGGCGCGGCGGCCTTGCCGAGCGCGGCGGTGACGGTGTCGTAGCCGTCTTTCATGTGGTCGAGGGCCTTCGGGCTCTGCGCGAGACGGCCGGCGCTCATGACCTGGGATTGCGTGAGCGCTTTGCCGGAGATGCCGCGATCGGGCAGGGTGTCGTTGCCCTTGAGGGCGTCGATGGTGGGGCGTACGTCGGCGATATTCTGGATGGACACGCCACCCGAGGTGCCGGTGAGCCCGCCGATGCCGTTGCCACCCACGGTGACGCACTTGAGGCTTCCGTCTCCCCCCATGGCGGAGGCGAGCTGGACCGCGAACGAAGGCCCGGCGCCCTCGGTCATTCCGCCCATCTGTCCCGCTTGATGCGCGCTCTGACGGTGATTGAGCCCAGCCGACACCAGGGTGTCGGTGACCACCTTGGGCAGCACGTTGAACGAGCTGTCCACGAGCGGCCCACCACCCGGGATCTGCATGACGTTGCCGCTCACCACACCGAACTTCGAGTTGAGGTACGACTTCGCGCTCGGGAAGAGCGAGTTGTACCCACCGCTCAGGTAGATGATGAAGAGCGCGGGCTTCTCGGCGGCTTGGGCGTGGGCCTCACCGAAGAGTCCGGGTCCGGCGAGACGCGTGCCCATGGCGGCGCCAGCGCCGATACCCACGGCTTTGAGGAACGAACGACGATCCAACTTGCTCATGTTCCGCTCCCCTTCAGTAGGTCAAAAAGCCGGCAGACGACAGGACGCTCGCGCACGCGTACGACCAGCGGCGAACGGGCGTGGTTTGGCGCGGTCCCGCAGCCACGGTCTCGGTGACCGAGTCGGTCACGGCGACCTTCGCGCAGGCATCGATCTCCGCCGGAGTGGGCGTGCGGCTCCAGAACTTCCGCTCCCAAGTCGCGCACTCGGCCGCGGCCGTGGCGGCCGTGGGCGCCGTGGTGTAGGTCGCGCCGGTGAGGTTGGTCTCGCAGAGCTTGAAGGCCACGGTGTACGCCTCGTAGAGGTTCACCGCGCTTGCTTTGGGCTCGGCGTAGAAACGCACAGGCGCCTCTCCGAACGTCTGAGCGGAGCGCGTTATGTCGGGGGCGGTAGCCAGCCCCATGACGCGCTTGTATTCGGCCGCCAAGGACGAGTACGGCTTGAAGCGATCGCGATCGACGCCCGCCAAGGCTTCTGCGCGCGTCGAGTGGAGGCCGATGCCTCCGAGCCCGACGATGGGGGTCTGGGTCTCGGCGCAGGTCTTCTCGGGGGAGGGGCCGGGACCCGGGCCGGGGCCGGGATTGGGATTATTGGGGTCGGTCGTTCCGTTGGGGGCAGGGTCGACACCGCCAATCAATTGGTCTCCACCGCCCGAACAGGCGAACAACGTCGCGAGGACCGGAACCGCGAAAAAGAGCATCGAAGTCTTCATGGTTGAGCCCTCCTTTCTCACTGGCAGAAGCCCGGGTCTTTGGCGACCGAGGCGAGCGCGGATTGAATCGTGCCCTTGGCGTTGAACTCGGTGACGCACGAGTCGAAGATCTTGGACTCGCAGGCGTTCTCGGCGCGGCCATACAGGAAGCGGAACGAGAGACGGCAGGCGTTGAAGGCGAAGTTCGGCGAGGCGACCAATGCTTCGACGAGCTCCTTGTCCGAGCTCACGGTTTTGTCGGCGACCTGCTGCGGACCGTCGGTCGGGGGCTCGAAGGTGACGTTCGCACCGGCGCGCTTCACCTTGGTGAGGGCGCGTGCGGCGCGATCGAGGGCGAACCAAGGTCCCGCGCCGATGGCCGGGCCGTGGCAGCCGGTGCACCCCGGATTGGAGGTGCGCGCGGCCGTGCTCACGTCGGCGTCGGGCGCATTGGTCGAAGCGACGAGCTCGAGGCCGACCGTGTTCTGCATGATGCGGTAGGCGGTGACGAGCTTGTAGCCTTGTTGCTCGTTGCCGGCGTAGCGGAGCAGCCACGGCTGGCTGCGGAAGTAGCCTAGGCCGTTGGGGTCCACCGTGACTTGCACGTTGGCGCCCTGGGCGTCGCCGTCCACCTTGTATTGCCCGAGGAACATATCCTTGTAGGGCTTGCCGTTCTCGAGCACGTACTTCATGAGAAAGTACGCCGAGTCCTCCTTGGCCGTAGTGCCCGGGAGCGGGTTGAACGACGCGTTGATGAAGCGCGAGAAGCGCTCCACGAACTGCGGCTGCGTGAGGAGCTGATCGACTTGGCCCTGAGGGTTGGTCATCAGGTCCGCGGCCGGACTCTGGCCCAAGAGGGCAATCGAGAGCCTGCTCGCGCAGCGTTCGTTCTTCGCGGTCGGATCGGTGTCTTCGGCGGAAGCTTTCCGACCGTTCGCTGCCACCACCGCACCTGCAAGGAGTGCGGGGACCAGTAGAAGGGTCGCTCGCCGTCCGAGGTTTGCCACGCTCATGGTTCCTCCCTAGGAAGCGCTGTCCGACGTTGGACCGGCGCCTCGACATGCCCTTTAGCGATCTTCATGCCGCCGCAGACCCTGCGCGAACCCCTCGGAATTACACATATGCGGTAGCGAACTGGATGGAGGTCCGAAGATCCATCTTGGATGCCGTCGGAATCGGCGGAAAGGAAGGCGCATGTAGGCAAGTTTCCATCTCTGGCGAGGCTGGCCTTTTCCGACTACGGTCGGGTCGGACCTCCTTCGGGCGAGGCTACTGCCGATGCGAAAGCCGACCTTTTTCCGCCACCTGTTCGTGACCTTGGCCGCCGTGCTGATGGTGCTTCTCGGCGCCTCGCAGGCGAACGCCAAGACGACGGGCTCGGTGGGAGAGCCGATTCGACTCGAAGTTCCCGGTCATCCCGACGCCTTCTATTACCGGGCGCGCGGCAAGGGCACGAAGCCCGTCATCTTGTACCTCCACGGCCGAGGCGGAAACGCCGCCGAAGACTGCCGGAAGTGGGCGAAGGTCGCCACGCAGTTCGGCTGGGTGCTGTGCCCGCAAGGGCCGGGAGACTCGGGCAACGGTGGTCGCACGTGGATGAACAGCGCCACCGCCGGCAAGGCGGTCATGGACGCGTCGCTGAACGCGCTTCGTGCAAAGTACAAGAATCGCGTCCGTCGCTACGGCAACATCTTGGTGGGCTTCAGTGAAGGAGCCTTCGTCGCGATGCAGGCCGGACTCATGGACCAGAAGACCTGGAGCCGCTGGCTCATCCTGGCCGCGAGCGATCGCTACTGGGTCGGCGAGGCTCCCGCGGCCCTCACCGCGGGCTCGGGTGGTGGGAAGCTTCAACGGGTGTTTTTGCTCACCGGCGAGACCGACGGCGTGGCCGAGAACACCTCGCGAGTGGGTGACCTGCTGAAGAAGTACAACGTGCCGGTGAAGGTGCGGATTGCGCCCGGCATGGGGCACGAGATCGCGAGGGACCGGATGGTGACCACCTATCGGCGACCGCTCTCGTGGCTGGCCTTGGGGCACTAACGCTTTTACGTGCGAGGGTTCCCCCCTCGCGCTCCCCTTGAGGATCGGTACGGCTCGGCCTACTTGCGAGGGCGTTCCCCCCTCGCGCTCCCCCTTCTGGTCGGCTCGGACGGGTCGGCTCGGACCGCGTTCGCTTACTCGCGATACGGCTCGGCCTACTTGCGAGGGCGTTCCCCCCTCGCGCTCCCCCCTTCTGGTCGGCTCGGACGGGTCGGCTCGGACCGCGTTCGCTTACTCGCGATACGGCTCGGCCTACTTGCGAGGGCGTTCCCCCTCGCGCTCCCCCCTTCTGGTCGGCTCGGACGGGTCGGCTCGGACCGCATTCGCTTACTCGCGATACGGCTCGGCCTACTTGCGAGGGCGTTCCCCCCTCGCGCTCCCCCCTTCTGGTCGGCTCGGACGGGTCGGCTCGGACGGCGTTCGCTTACTCGCGATACGGCTCGGCCTACTTGCGAGGGCGTTCCCCCCTCGCGCTCCCCCCTTCTGGTCGGCTCGGACGGGTCGGCTCGGACCGCGTTCGCTTACTCGCGATACGGCTCGGCCTACTTGCGAGGGCGTTCCCCCCTCGCGCTGCCCCTTCTTTTACTCGCGCGTCCTGCTTTGGGCGGCGCGGGCGGGGAGAGAGGCTCGGGCGGGGAGAGATCAGGCTCGGGAGCGGATGAAGCCGACGAGGAAGTCGAGGGCGACTCGGTTTTGGCCGCCTTCGGGGATGATGATGTCGGCGAAGCGCTTGGAGGGCTCGACGAAAGCGAGGTGCATGGGGCGCACGGTCTCGTAGTACTGCTTGCGGACCTGCGCGAAGGTGCGACCACGCTGCTCGAGGTCGCGGCGGACACGGCGCATGAGGCGGATGTCGGCGTCGGTATCGACGAAGAGCTTCACCTCGAACGAAGAGCGGAGTCGCTCGTCCGAGAGGACCAAAATGCCCTCCACCACGATGACCTTCGAGGGCTCGACCCGGGTGCCCCCCTTCGCGCGATCGTGGGTCGTGAAGTCGTAGCTGGGACGCTCGATGGCGCGGCCGGCGCGGAGCTCTTCCACGTGATGCGCGAGCAAGTCGAGCTCGAGCGCGTCCGGGTGGTCGTAGTTCACCCGCTCACGCTCGGCGGGCGGCAGGTGGGACTGCGGCCGGTAGTAGTGGTCCTGCTCGAGAAGCACCCCCGAGCCCTCGGGCAGCGCGCTCAAGATCGAACGAGCGATTGTGCTCTTCCCGGAGCCCGAGCCTCCGGCAATTCCCAAGATGAGCGGCGCGTTCATGCGGCGGGCTTATCCCACCGCGCCCCCTCGAAGGTCAACGTCCGCGCGGCCTTCCGGCGAAGAATCCCCGCATCGAAGAGCGAGGTGAACGAGCGCTCAGCGCCGACGTCGCGGAGCTTCCGCGAGAAGCTCCGCCGTTCCGTCCACGATGCTGCGTTGCTTGGGCACGGACGACGGGTCGAAGGTCGCCTCGGCTTCGGCGAGAGCGAGCGCCGCGAAGAAGGCCGGCGTGCCTACGAGCCCGAGACCTGCCGAAGCGGCATTCGTGCAGACTGCATGCACGATCGCCCCCTCGTGAGCCAGACCTCCGCGCGCTCGCTCGCCGCGTTCACCAGCTCGAGACGACCGGTCTTGCGCGCGACCACGACCGCCCGACGGGCGCTCACTTCTTTTTCGGTGTGGTGGGAGGAGGAGGCGGGGGCTGGACGAGCTCGATCTCCCAGTCGACTTGGGTATCTTGGCCGGCCCAAGGCGGAAAATGCAGGTTGGAGAAGGCGTTGACGATGCAGCGACCCACCGGCTTGTCCGCGTGAGAGCCGGGGACGGTCACGTCTTTGGAGTGGCCGTTGCGACCGAGCATGATCTGAATGGTGACTTTGCCCCACGGACCGGAGGCGACGCCGTTCTCGTCCTTCGCGTCGCCGCAGGAGTCTTTCACGCTGCGCGCGGCGCGCTTCAAGACGACCTCGGTCGCTTCCTTGTCGTACACGTTCGCGCTCTTCTTGGTCGCGTCGTCGGCTGGCGGCTTGGGTGTGGGCGTGGGCGTCGCCGAGGTGGGATCGGACTCGTCGGTCTTCACGTCGCTCGGCGATTCGGCGGGCTTCGGCTCTCCACAAGCCGCGAGAACGAGAGAAAGGGTGGTTCCGATGACGAGCGCGAGCTTTCGCATGCGACGAATCTTGCACCCGCGAAGGAGCCCACGTCAAAGGGGGACACCGCTCGGGTTCGATACGCGACGCTGTGCGGCAGGCCCTTCGGGCAGGCTCGCCGCCTACGAGACGCGAGACGTGGGCGATGGCCGAGCATGCGCACGCGAGGCCGTGACGACGATCGACTTCCTCGGGACCGCAGCCTAAAGTTCGATCTTCCAGGTTCGAGTCGAAAAACTCCAAGGGATCTTCCTCATGCGCTTCGCACGTCGCTCTCCTCTCGCCTCCTTCGCCGCCACGTTCGTCACGTTCGCCGCCGCGGCTTCCGCGCTCTATGCCTGTTCGACCGGCAACGGCGACGTCGACATCGACGACGAAAACGGCCCCGGTCGCGAAGCCGGCACCACAACGGGAACCGACTCGAGCACCGCCAAGACGGACTCGAGCACCACCACGGGAGACTCGTCCGCACCGTTCGATCCGTCGAAGGTCTGCGCGCAGGAGCTCGCGTATCTGAACGTCTGTAAGAAGCCTGTCGAGTGCGCCGCCAACTTCGAGGCCTGGTGCAAGACCAATCAGGCCGCGACCGACAGCGAGCAACGCGTGCGCGCCAAGGCGGCCTGCCTCGACGTCACCCATTGCGACAAAGCCTCGCGCGACGATTGCATCTACAAGTCGTACAACACCCAAAAGCTCTCGGCGAATCAGCAGAAGCTCTTGGACGACTATTGCGCCACCTGCGAGCCGGGCGTTTCGTCCTGCGCCCAAAAGTACGTCTACAGCGAGACGAAAGGCCCCGACTCGGTGGACGACATCTACATCGCGGTCTGGGAGCTCTCCGACGCGCTGGTCACCCAAGCCGACCAGAAGTGCACCGGGCCAGCCGTTGCCGACGCGGGCTCGGACGCGGGCACGTGCGCGCGCCGCTTCGCCGTCTGCGCCGGCAATCTCTTCGTCGACGCCCTCACTGTCTGCCCGAAGTAAATCCAATGGACGACGACGCGCTCTACGAACGATTGGCGGACATCGCAGCCCAGCTCGTAGAAGAGCCCCAGCACACGCCGGTCTTGGCGAAGGTCTTGAGCGGAAAGCTCGGCGACTTCGCCGACGTCGCTACGCTGGCCTCGCCTTCTTCTCTAATCGCGGTGGAGCTCTTGCGGCTCAAACGTGACCACGGCGTGCGCCTCATGGCCACGCACCTGCCCTGCCCTCCCGGCGACCCGCTCGACGACGGGGACGACGACGACGACGACGACGACGACGACGACGACGAGCCGTCGGAAGACGTCTCCATGGTCATCTTTTACATCCCCGAGCTCGCGGCCATCGCCGAGACCGCGTTGCTCGACCGAACACGCATTTTCGAGCTCACGCAGTCATGAGAGTGAGCGTGGCGTAAGCCTCGGCACGTGCTTCTGCAGGTCTTCCCTCGGGCGTGACCGTCCGCATCGGAGCCGACATGTTCGAACCTCTCCCTTTCGCGATCGATCTCTCGGCCCCCGGCACGGCGAGCCCACTCTTCGGCGTGTGTTTCGGGCTAGGCGTGCTCTTTCTCGGAGTGGGCGCGGGCCTCGTGGCCACTCTGCGACGAGCTTCGGAGCTGGAGAAGCGCGGCGAGCAGGAAGCGAAAGCCGCAAGCTCCCCCACCGCGCTCATCCCCGGACCGAACCGCATCGTGCGCGGCAAGGTCGAGCTGCTCGACGATGCCGCGGCCGCCGTTCGAGTCGAGATCGACCAAGACGTGAAGAACCACACCTCGAAGAACTCACGCTGGCACACCTGGGAAGAGGTCGGCCGGAAGGTCGACGCACGCCCCTTCTACCTCGTGCGCGAAGACGGAGCGTCCGTCCTGGTCGAGCCCGGGGAAGATGTGTTCGTGATCGACGCCATCGAGACCAAGCAGACCGTGGGCTGGCCGGTACGCAGGCTACGCGTGTGCGAGGTGTCCCCGGCCGAAGAGTTCTCGGCGTTCGGCATGCTCACGCGGGGCGCTCATCCGCGCGCGCGCTCGGCCTACCGGGACGGGGGAGGAGGATTCATCCTGAAGCCCCCGCGCTCGGGCCGCATGATGCTCGCGTCGGGAGACATCACCTCGCGCTACACGGCGCGCGTGAAGTACCTGCGGCTGTGGGGTTGGCTCATGCTGGTCGCGTGGGCGATTTTCCACGTGGCGTTCACGGGCCCGGTGGTGAAAGCGTGGCTCTTCGGCGAGCACGTGCAAGCGCGAGTGGTCGACGAACGAACCTGGGTCACGCACGGGAAGAACAGCACCACCCACCACTTCGGATTGGTGGTCGAGAACGACGGACAGCGCTGGGATTCCGAGGTGAACGAACAGACGTTCGAGTGGATCCACGATATGCGCGCGCGAGGAATGGACCTTCGTGTTCCGGCCATTTCCTCCGGAAGCGGCGGGTACCTGGGCACCGAGCCGCGCTTCGGACTGGGCGCCTTCTTCGGGGGATTCGTTTTCTTCTTCGCGGCGGGGTGTGCCTTCTATGCCGGCTACGGCGCGAAGCTCGCCTGGTACGACCACAAGAAGCTCTCCGAGCACGGTGGTTCGGGTCACTTGCCCTGAGCCTGGATTTCGCCGAGCTTCCCGGTCGAGGCGACTCAATCCAGACTCAATCGGTGATCTTGTAGTCTTTGATTTTGTAGAGCAGCGCGCGGTGGCTGATCTCCAGGATTTCCGCGGCGCGCGTGCGATTACCCTTGGTCTTCTGGAGGGCGCGACGAATCAAGATCTCCTCCACCGCGGCGGTGGTCTTCTTGATGCTGAGCTCCCCGGATGCGAGCTGCGCTTGCACCGGATCGAGTGTGTCGCGGAGGCGCTCGGGCAGATCGGTCGCCTCGAGGATTTCGCCCTCGGCGAGCACCATGGCACGCTCGATGGTGTTCTCGAGCTCGCGCACGTTCCCGGGCCAGCTGTACTCGAGCAGGAACTTGCGCGCCTCCGTCGAGACACCTCGAATGTGGGTGCCGAGGCGGGCGTTGTTGCGGGTCACGAAGTGATCTACGAGCAGCGGGATGTCGTCCTTGCGCGCGCGGAGCGGCGGGATGGTCACCGGAAGCACGTTGATGCGGTAGTAGAGGTCTTCGCGGAACCTGCCCGCCTTGACCTCGGCGGCGAGGTCGCGGTGCGTGGCGGCGATGATGCGCACGTCGATCTTCACGTCGCGCGACTCGCCGAGGCGCCGGATCGTCTCTTCTTGAAGGGCGCGAAGAAGCTTCACTTGGAGAGAGAGAGGAAGCTCGCCGATCTCGTCGAGCAGCAAGGTGCCGCCGGTGGCCTCTTCGAAGAGACCGCGACGATCCGAGTTGGCGTCCGTGAAGGCGCCCTTTTTGTGGCCGAAGAGCTCGCTCTCCAGGAGGTTCTCCGGAATGGCGCCGCAATTGATGGCCACGAACGGCTGATTGCGGCGTGACGAACGCGCGTGCAGCGCTCGAGCGACGAGCTCCTTGCCGACGCCGCTCTCGCCGGTGACGAGCACCGTGGTCTTGTAGTCGGCGATTTTGCCGATCGTCCGGAAGACGTCCTGCATCTCCTGGCTCTTCGCCAAGATCGACTCGAACTTCTGCTCGTTGCGGATCTGCTCGCGCAGCGAGCGGTTCTCGCGGCGAAGGGACTCGCGCTCTTCGGCCTTGCGCAGGGCGAGCACGATCTCGTCCGGCTTGAAGGGCTTGCCCACGTAGTCGTACGCGCCCGCCTTCATGGCCTCGAGGGCGAGGTCCACGTTGCCGAAGGCACTCATCACGATCACCGTGGCCGAGCTCTGCTTCGCGCGGAGCGTAGCCAAGAGGTCCATGCCCCCCATCTTGGGCATGCGCACGTCGGTCAGGATGACGTCGGGTCCGAACGACTCCACGAGCCCGAGTGCGGTCTCGCCGTTGTCGGCGACTTCGACCTCGTAGCCGTGCTTACGGAGCAGGGTCCGGAGCACGAGGCGGATGTTCTCTTCGTCGTCGACTACGAGCACGCGTCGCATGGGGGAAGACACCCTAGCTCACCTCGCAAAGTTTTCACACTCGGAGTTCGCCTCCGGAAACTTTCGTCCATCCGCGAGGTTCGACTCGGCATTCCTTGCGGAGCGTTCGGAAACGCGGCGCTCTTTGGGCCACCCGAGCCGGCGCTGGTAAGGGTTTTTCCCGTGCAGCTCGCCCTCGAACGCCTCGCCTCGGATTCCACCCTCGCCTCTCGTTTGCGCGACCGGAGGTTCGCTCTCCTCGCGCATCCGGCCTCGGTGACCTCGCGATTCGAGCACGTGAGCCAGGTCCTCGCGCGCCTCGGCAAGCGACCCAAGATCATCTTCGGTCCCGAGCACGGCTACGGCGGCGAAGCGCAAGACATGATCGGCGTGGAGGACGCGCGCGACCGTGACGGCACGCCCGTACGTAGCTTGTACGGCGAGCGCTTCGGCGATCTGTCGCCTCGACCGGAAGACCTCGACGACCTCGACCTCGTGCTCGTCGACCTGGCCGACGTGGGCTCGCGCTACTACACCTTCGTGTGGACGGCCGTGCTGGTGCTGCGAGCGGCCGCCGCCAAGGGCGTGCCGGTGCTCGTGCTCGACCGACCGAACCCGCTCGGGAAAGCGCTCCGCGAAGGCCGCTCGCTCGACCCGAGCTTCCGCTCGTTCGTCGGTCTCGAGCCGATACCCGTTCGCCACGGGCTCACCTTGGGTGAAATTTGCGCCTGGCGCGCCGATGCCGAAGGATTGCCCCGTGAAGCCCTGGAGATTGTCGCCTCCAATGGGTACTCGAGCGACATCACCGCAGCGGGCTGGCCTTCGCCGTTCGTCATGACCTCGCCCAACATGCCGACCTACGAGACCGCGGCCGTCTATCCGGGAGGTTGCTTGCTCGAGGGCACGAATCTGTCCGACGGGCGCGGCACCACGCGCCCCTTCGAGCTGACGGGAGCGCCCTGGCTCGACGGAGACCGCTTGGCGCGGGGGCTCATGGAGAGCGGCTTGCCAGGCTTCGTCGCAAGGCCGGTCACGTTCCTCCCCACGTTCCACAAACACGCGAAAACCTTGTGCGGAGGCGTGCAAATCCACGTGACCTCGCAGGCGACCTTCCGGCCTTACGCGACCTACCTCACGCTGGTGGCGCTCGCCGCGCAGGCGCACCCGGAAGACTTCCGCTTCCGCACCGAGAAGTACGAGTTCGTCGACGACATCCCGGCCTTCGACCTTCTGACCGGACGGGACGAGGCCCGAAAGGCCATCTTGGCCGGAGTTTCGCCGCGCGAAATCGCCGAGCGCGAATCTCCCTTGAGCGAGGATTGCCGGGCCACCTGCCGAGAGGCCGAAACCTCGGCGCTCAGGCGCTCGGTGCCCTGACACGCGACCCGGCTCGGCACTCAGAGAAAATGCAGCGACGAGGTGATCGCGCGCGCTTCTCGGGCGGAGATGTCCATGTCGAATACGGCCGTCACGCGGGTGGATTGGCCGGGCTCCACGGCGACGATGACCGAGTGCGCCGCGGCGTGGACACGGAAGAGCCCGAGCCCCGCGCCCCCACCCGAGGTGTCCACCACGGGGCCCGCACCTGCTTGCGCCCCGGCCATTCCCCTCGCGATGCCGTCGAAGACGTGCTCGCGCCGCAGACCGCCGAACGGATCGGTCACCTCCACCGCGACCAGACATCCGTCGGTGCAGAAGCGCATCTCGGGGGCTTCTTCGGGATCGAGAGAGATTTCGGCAGAGCGATCGAAGGCGTACTTCGGCTCGCCGTATTGGTCGACGGGCGCATCGTACATGGCGTTCATCAAGAGCTCGTAGGCGACCTCGCCCACCTTGGTGGCGAGACGTGGCGCACACCCGGAGGCCTCGGCGAGCATGCCCACGCGCTCCACGGCGCGATCGCGTTCGGCGGAGGTGCGAGGCTTGAGCGTGACCGAGCTCGCCCCGAACGAGAGCAGATCCGCCACCGAGGGGCGCTCGAGTCCTCGCGCGACCGCGCCACGCGTCGCGAGCAAGAGCTCCCACGCCCGAGGCATCGACACGTGGGACGGCCAAGCGACGAGGCTCACCACGTCTTCCACGCCTCGTACGAGATCGAGCACGTGGGCCGACGGCTCCGTGAACCACGCGATCACACGCAGATCGGGGTAGCGGGTAGCTCGCCACTCGAGCAAAAGCTCGAGATCGGTCACGTCGCACGCGACCAGCCGCGGGCGGTCGTCGAGCGCGGCACGTAGCGACGCGGGGTCGGTCTCGCACACCACCGACTCGAGTCCGGCGCCCGCCTTGAGCACACGGGCGATGCGCTGCCCGACGCTGCGGTTGCGCTCGAGAACGCCGATTCGGGGTGAATTTCCTCGTGGGGCTAGGCTCGTTGC
Organism: Polyangiaceae bacterium; assembly: GCA_965225775.1. Lineage (GTDB taxonomy): Bacteria > Myxococcota_A > Polyangia > Polyangiales > Polyangiaceae > JAAFHV01. The sequence goes on from OZ245328.1 coordinate 3,823,717, forward strand.
GTTCACGATTGCACCTGGGTTGGGTCAGTGCCCCCGCACCGAGTCGTTCGGGACGTTCCGAAGAGAGAGCGAGGTCCGAGCCAAGCTACCAGAGCCACCGTGAGGGCGAGCAGGACCAATGCCGCCACCACGAGCCAGCGCATGGGGTCTCGGTCGACGCGCGGAGACGCCGGGGCCGAGGGTAAGGTGTCCTCGGCAGCCGAGCCTACGCGCGGCCGAGGGCCGGGGATGGGCTCGATTCCCAAGAACGTGGAGACTCGCGCCGACGCCATGGCCTCGCCGCAGTACATGCATTCCACACCGGCGAGCGCGCCCTTTCGAGCCGCTGCGCGCGCCTCGGCGAGATCGACCACCGCCCCACGACGCGCCTTGCAGACCGCGCAATGATCCTCGACGTAGAGGGTCTTGACCTTCCATGGCGGAGTCGAAGCGCGCTCCGGGAGCAGGTCGAGCAGCGAGAGCGGCACACGCTCGAAGGAGACGGACGCCACGTCGGAGCCGAGCTGCCTCAAACGCTCGACCAGCAGCTCGAGCGACGGGCGTTCGTTGACGGCCTCTGCCTCGTCGAACCCGAGCTCGACGACGAGATGCCCTTCGACGCCCTCGAGCACGCGCCTCCAATTGGGCCTGCGTTTGCCGGACGAGCGCACCAAGAAGCGTGTCTCCTCCCCTCGCACGCTCTTCTCGATCAGCTCCCCCGCGCCTCGGTCGGAGCGAGCATCGAGCTCTGCGACGGCCTCACGCACGGCGTCGGGCACGGCGTCCGGGTCCATTTGGCCCAATTGCACGCGCTTCGCCCAGTCGAGGGGCTCGACCTTCCCCCCACAGCGTGAGCAAGGACCTTGAGCGGGAGCTTCCCCCAGCCGAGAGAGCGTGGGGACATCGAGACCACAATCGAGGCATCGAAGCTCCGCCGAGAACGACAGGGTGCACGAGACGAAGGCGCGCTCGGCGGCGAGTCTCCGGGCCAAGTTCGCCGGCGCGCGGTACGCGAACACGCGCCCGGGAGAGCGCACGTTGCGAAAGAGATCGAGCACCTCTTCGAGCCCACGACGACGCACGAGACCGACGGCCGACAAGTCGAGCACCAGCGCCTCGCGCAGAGACCGTCCCATCTCGCCACCGCGGAAGGACTCGTCGAGCGCTCCCTCCAGGGAGACCACCGAGACGTCGGCCACCCGCTCCACGAAGACGTGCGACGAGCGCGCGAGCCGGGCGACACTCTCACCCTCGTCTTTGGCCGGAGAGGCCTCACGCGGGGCATTCTTCGCAGCCTTGCGCCCCTCGATGGCCATCTTCACGCGCTCTTGGAAGAGCCGACGGTACTCCTCCGGTCGCGGGACGAGGCCGGTGGCGGCGAGGGCCTGGGCCATCTCCTCCGCGGTCGAGAAACGCAAGTGAGGCTCGGCCGCGAGCGCGCGCGTGAGCACGTCCGCCAGCGAGGGATCCACGGCCACGCCCCGACGCGAGACCGGCACGAGGTCGTGTCTCGCGATGGCGAGCATGAGCGACATCTCGGGAGCGTCCGCCGGCACGGCGTAGGGCAAGAACCCGGTCAGCCCCTCGTAGAGCAGGACCCCGAGCGCATAGAGGTCCACCGTGCGCCCCACCCGTTCGCCGCGCAGCTGCTCGGGCGCCATGTAGCGCACCTTGCCCTTGAGCATTCCGCTGCGTGTCTCGACCTGTCCTTTTTCGCTCTTGGCGATCCCGAAATCGACGACCTTCACCTCTCCCGCATGGGTCAAATAGACGTTCTGCGGCGAGATGTCGCGGTGGACGACGCCGTCGTGCCCGGGGCGCGCATCGAGCTCGTGGGCATAGTGGAGGCCCAGGCAGACCTCGCGTGCGATGCCGACCAAGAGCCCCACCGGGACGCGCTCGCTACGACGGGTAGCATCGCGCATGACCCAGCGGAGGTCGGTACCCTCGAGCAGCTCCATGACGAGCGAGCTCGCGCCGTCGAGGGTGCCGAACTCGATCGAGCGCACCAGGTTGGGGTGGCGGAGGCGCAACGAGACCGCAGCTTCGTCCGCGAACATGGTCTCGAAGTCGTCGTTGGCCTCGAGCTCGGGACGCATCTGCTTGATGGCCACGAGCTCGCCGTTCGGTGCGCGCGCCGAGAAGACGCGCGCCATTCCCCCCCGCGCCACGTTGGCGACGAGCGTATAGCCGACCAGCTTTTGAATTGGCGAGACCATCGCTTCGATTGATGGGCTCAGGGGGCGGGCTTCGAGAAGCGGACTTGCCTACGCGCCCCCGCATTCTCGAGCTCGAGCACCGCCGTGCCTCGAATGGGCAGCGCGCCCCAAAGCTCCGAGGTGACCTTGCCGAAAGCCTCCGCCGAGCGCACGCCTCGGCCGTCGTACGAGAGCACCACGTCGCCGGGACGAACGCCCGCGTAGTCGCCCGATTTGCCCTTGGCGACCGCGATGACCACCAAGTCACCCGAGGCGTGCAAGGCCGTCTCGAGCAGCGGGAAGAAGCGGGCCACCGTGACGCCTTGGAACGTCGCGGTCTCTCCGTAGGACTTGACGACGTCGGCGAAAGCCCCGCGCTTCAAGGTGAAGCGCACGTACGCGGACGCGCCGCCCTTGGGCTGGTAGACCTCGGCGCGCTCCGGGGTGGCCACCGATCCGAGCTGCGCGAGATAGCGCTCGGCAATGGTGCCCGATTGTGCGCCCACGTCCGGACGGGCGCGTTCTTTGACGAATTGTTGCACGGAGGAGCCGTCGAGCCGGGCGAGCACTTCGCCGAGCAGGCGCACGATGGCGTCTTGTCGAGCGGCCGTGATGACCTCTTCCGGCGTGCCGGCCTTGGTCTTTCCGACCAGGGTGACCGTCTCGGCCTCGACGACCACACCGCGCTCGGTCCAGGCGGGAGGCGCACCGGGCTCGGCCTCGGCGACGGATGCCGCCATCGACGACGACGACGAAGCGGCCACCGAGCTCACCACGGCCGAGGTCGTCGAGGCGACCGACTTGTTCGAATCGGCGCCTCCACGAGCGAGGGCCAGGACTCCCACGATCCCCAGCATCGCGACGCCACCGACGGCTGCAGCGATCGGAACGGGGAATCCACGCTTCACCGTGATGGTGGGGTTCGATGCGGAGAGCGGGCGCAGCGCAATCGACGAGGGAGGGGACGAATCCCGAGCGGCCGGGGGCGGCACGCTGGCCCGCGGTTTGTTGGTCGACGTGGCGCTCTCGGGCGATTTTCCGACGAGCTTCGCCAGATCGGGACGCTTGATCTCGAGGTGACCGTTGCAGCGCTTGCACGTCACGCGAGGAACCACGCCCTGAGAGAGCTCGTCTCCGTGCGCGTCCACGGAGAGAAGTGCGGGACGGGTGAGATTGCAGCTCGCGCAGTGCGCGTCGAGCAGCGCGGAGGCGACCAGGATGCGCGAGGCATCGCGGAGCGGAGCGACCTTCTCGAGTACGGCCTGCGGGCAGCGCACGATGGTGGTGCCGACCACGTCGCGCTTGATGGTGGAGAGGGCAGCGACCAGGTTCTCGATGGCCACGGCCGAGACCGCGCTCACCGATCCGAAGTCGAGCACGAGCGAGCCCTCGACGCCTTCGAGGATTCGTTTCCAGCGCACGTCCCCGTCGAGCTTGCGATGGATGCGGACGCGGGTGGTCTCGCCTTCCACGGTCTTGTCGACCGCATCGCGATGCTCGGTGGGGGCGTCGCGGTCGTGGAGCGCACGAACCACTTCCGCGACCTCGTCCGACAGCTTGGCCGAGACGTGGGGTCGAGCGAAGGCGAAGTAGCCCTCGGCGTCGTCGTCGAAGCGTCCGAGGCCGTGGCAATTGGGGCACGGGCAATCCGGGGGAGACGAGGCGAGCAGTGCGCCGCCATCTTCTTGCAGCGTGAAGAGGCGCTCGAACCCCTCACCGCAGCTCGAGCACATGTAGGGTCCGTAGAACGAAGAGACCGTGCCGGAGCCCACGAACTTTCGGATCATGCCGAGCTGCGCGACCACCGCCTCCGAGCAGCGAACGAACGCGAGCTCGGTGACCTGCTTGGCCGTGGAGAGCATGGCCAGCCACTCGCGAACGCCGTACGACGTCACGCGCTCCACGCCGTCGAGGTCGAAGACCACCGGGCCGGAGAGCTTGGCCCCCACCGCGTCGCCTCCGAAGCTCTCGGAGATGCGGCCACGGATGGAGAGCACCGTCACGTTCCCCATTTTTTCCGTGCCGACCGTCGCGGCGGTGGCGCCGCTCGGGACGAGGATCGGGCGCGTGGTGGCCATGCGAGGCAGGCTCTGCGTCTTGGTCGACGTGGACGGACGGGCCGAGTCGGGGAAGTCGAGCGAAGGAATTCGCGTGCCCGAGTCGTCCGACGCGAGCAGCTGCACTTCCGGCCGCGGGCGCTCGGGGGGGGGCGATACACGGGCAGGCGACGGGACAGCCTGACGAGCGTCTCCGGCGCGCGACTTACGAACCACCTTGGTGGGCGACTCGCTGAGCACCGTCAAGGTCATGGTCTGATTGTGGAGGTCGGACGTTCCGTCGGCGGCGAACGGGGAAATTTCCCCGTACGAATAGAAGCCGGTAATGGCGGCCTTTTGCTCCGTGGGCAATGCGTCCCGAACCGCTTCGAGCTCGTCTTCGGTGCGGTCGCCGAGCACGAGCCTTCGACCGACGCAGCTGACGGCGAGCACGAGCGACTCGCGACCGACCGCCTTTCCGGTCGTGTTGGCCATCTCGGCCGCACGCGCTGCGCCACCCACCAAACGCTCGAAGTCCGCGCGCATGAGCTGCACGAGGTGACCTTTAGGCACGTCTCCCGCGAAGGTGAGCGATTGGCGCTCGTGGTCCACCGAAAGAAGCGTGCGCACGAGCACCTTGTCGTCGGTCGTGCTCTCACGAAGGGCCAGCGGGAAGAGCAAGCCCGAAGCGGGGAGCTCGCGAGCCTTGTCTCCCAGATACTCCTTGTAGAGGGCGAGCGCCGGCTTTCCGTCGAGCTCGTAGAGCACGTTGCCTTCGGAGCGGGTGACCACGCGCTCGGGGCCGAATTTGTCCCAGCCTCCGCGCGAGCCGTGACCCACCACCACGTGATCGCCATAGAAGCCGACCGCCGCGACCAGGTTGGATTTCACCCGCGACCCGATGGAGACCCAGGTGCGCGAGAAGCGCGAGCCGTCGCCCGAGAGCCCGCCCGTGACCACGACGTTCGGATCGAGCGCACCGTTCAAGCCACGCACGAGCTCGCTGCCGTTGACGTTGAGACCCTCGGACAGAACGAGGACCGCTACGAGTCCCGCGCGCGCCTCGGACAGCTTCTTCGCGAGCGTACGGCCGGCCGAAAACGAGTCTTGCGCCGAAGCGACCTCGAGCGACGCGAACGACAGCTCGGTCTTCTCGAAGGCGGCCACGCTCACCGAGAGCGAGCGGTCGTGCACCTCGGTGCCGAACACCTCACCGGCGCTCGAACAACCGACCACGATCGACTTGGGGAAGGCGGCCGCGAGCTGCGCGATGGGCGTGGGATCGTCCACGATCTCGGGCGCTCCGAAGGCGAGCACCAGGGTTCGCGGCGAGTCGAGGCCGGGGAACGGCGCGGACCACTTCTTGTCCGCGATGCGATAGAGGCGCGAGGCCACGCGCAACCCCACGGGAGGGGCCTCTTTGCCTGCCGCCATGGGGACCGGAGCCAGCGCCTTGGTGGCCTCGTTCGGCTCGAGATCCTGAATCATCTCGGCAATCATGGGCTTCGGCGCCACCGGACGAATGGTGGGCGGAGAGGCCTTCGGCACCGCACGTGCAGGGGCAGTTCCAGCGCCGTTCGCGCGCCTCGGGAGCGGAGTGGCCGACTCGCTGATCAAGGTCAGCGTCATGGTTTGATTGTGCAGGTCGGACGGCGTCGCGGCGGCGAAGGGCGAGATCTCCCCGTAGGAGTAGAATCCGGTGAGCGTGGTGCGCTTGCCCGCGGGGGCGACGTCGCGCACGGCCTCGAGCTCGTCTTCGGTGCGGTCGCCCAGAACGAGGCGGCGACCGACGCAGCTGACCGCCAGCGCGAGCGAGTCGTCTCCTTGCGGCGCGCCGGTCTCCATGGCCATTCGCATGGCGTCCGAGGCACCGTCGACGAGGCGATCGAAGTCCGCGCGCATGAGCTGCACCAGGTGCCCTCGGGGCACGTCACCGGCGAAGGTCATCGATTGTTTCTCGCGGTCGACCGCCAAGAGCGTGCGCACGAGGATACGGTCGTCGCCCGAGCTCTTGCGCATGGCGAGCGGGAACAAGAGACCCGAGGCCGGAAGGTCTTTGGCCTTGTCTCCCAGGTACTCTTCGTAGAGCGCGAGCGCGGGTTTTCCGTCGATTTCGAAGAGTACGTTGCCCTCCGAGCGGGTCACCACACGCTCGGGCCCGAACTTGTCCCAGCCCCCCTTCGAGCCGTGCCCCACCACCACGTGCTGTCCGTAGAGGCCCACCGCCGCGACCAGATTGGGCTTCACGCGGGCGCCGACCGAGACCCACGTGCGCGAGAAGCGCGAGCCGTCGCCGGAGAGTCCACCCGTGACCACCACACTCGGGTCGAGCGCACCGTTCAGACCGCGGACCAGCTCGCTCCCGTTCACGGCAAGGCCTTCGGAGAGCACGATGACCGCCACGAGCCCGGGACGGGCGGCCGCGAGCTTTTTGGCCAACGTCTGCCCGGCCACGAACGAATCGGAAGGACCTGCGACCTCGAGCGACGCGAAGGAGAGGTCGGTGCGGTCGAAGCGAGTCACCGTGACCGAGAGCGAACGATCGTGGATTTCGGTCCCGTAGACCTCACCGGCGCTCGAGCAGCCAATCACGATCGACTTGGAATACGCTGCCGCGAGCTCCTTCAGGGGAGTCGGGTCGTCGACGATTTCCGGCGCGCCGAACGCAAGTACCAGGGTGCGCCCGGAGTCGAGCGAGCGGTCGAGCGGAGTGTCGAAGGTTCGGGTCCCGAGCGAATACAGACTACGGGCGACTAGCATTTTGCGACTCCTCGTTCCTTGCACACGTCAAACGCGGACACGCGCCACCACGAGCGTCATGTCGTCGGCGGCAGGTCGACCTCCCGTGTGAGCGCCCAGGGACGACTCCACGAGGTAATGAACGTTCTGCACGCCACCCCCGGCGGCGCGCTGGCAGAGCGCTCGCAAGCGCTTTTCGCCGAAGGACTCCCCCGCGGGGTCCTCGCACTCGACCAGGCCGTCGGTGTACCAAACGAGCACGTCGCCGCGCTCGATCCGCACGACCTGCGGCTCGTAGGCCGCGCCTTGGGCAGCACCGAGCGGGGGGCCGTGCGCGGTCACCGTGCGAGCCTCACCCTCGCGTACCACGATGCAGCCGGGGTGCCCTGCGCTCGCCATGGTCAGCGTGCCGTCCGGGGCGAGCGTGCTCGCCGAGAAGGTCATCATGACCTGACGTTTTCCGACGCGCGCGATCACCTCGTCGAGCACCGCCAAGAGCTCGGAGGGGGTCACGCGACCGCCGGTCATGCTCACCACCGACTCGCACACGCCCGCCGCGACGCCGGTGACGATCGCCGAGGCCACGCCGTGTCCGGTCACGTCTCCCACGAGCACGGTGGTGGAGCCGTCCGGTCCGTCGAAGCAAAACCAGTAGTCGCCACCGCATTCGCTAGCTGGACGGGTCGCTCCGCGCACCTCGAGACGAGCCCACTCGCGCGTTTCTTCCGTGGGAACCAGCATCCGCTGCACGGCGCGAGCGATTTCGAGCTCCTTCCGCACCGAGCCTTGATTGGCGGCCGCGGTGAGCAACCCCATGAGGCGGTCGGCCAGGCGAAGCAGGTTGAGGCTCAGATTGGAGATGTCGGCGGTCGCGTTCTTGTCGCGATTGGTCTCGAAGATGCCGAACAGCCGCGTGGAAAAGTCGCGTTTGGCCTGCTCGATGATGCCGGTGTCGACCTCGTCGCCGTTCGCCCCCGCGTGCTTTTGCACCACGTTTCCGAAGACGCCGAGCGTGTCGCTGAGGGCGAGCACCGTGTCCCGGAAGGAGTCGCGCTGGCGCATGACGTCGAGGCGCATCTCCTCGAGCTCTCTCGTGGACAGATCGGCCGCACGCTGGCCGAGCTTGCGGTCCTCTTCGGTGCGTCGGTAGTGCTCGCTCACGGCCTGAAGCAAGGCTCTCCATCCGTCCTCTTGGGGAGGCGCCGCCGGGTCGCTCAATCCTGCACGCCGGAGCTGCCGAAGCAGGATGGGATCGAGAGAAGAGGGGTCGAACGTCATGGGATATCGCCTCTGATCGGAGTCGTCCCCTGATAGGACAACCGACGCGCACTGGCTCCTTACCCGTCGCTTACACGGGCGTGCTCACCGGGACCGGACCAAGACCGATTGAAAATAGCCGTGAGAGCTCCGACCCGAGAGCGGGTCGTTGACGACCCGTTCAGGCAAGAATCACGAAGAAGCGCATTGGCCACAAGGTCGTACATGCCGGCAGGTCGACCTTGCGCGGCTCGAACGGATCGAACGGTGCTCGAGCGCCGAGCGACCTCGCGGATGAACGAGATGAACGAGAGACGCGACACACGCGACACACGCGAGAGACGCGACACACGCGACACAAGAGCTGATGCGAGGACGAGACAGCTCGCCCCCATAGCTCTGTAAGTCGCCTACGGAAGCTTCCTTCGTTTGCGCGATACGGTACGAAGCGACCCCACCCCGTTATTCAAGCGGCTCGCCGAGCGAGCACACGACAATAGACGAGAGAGCTTAGCGCGACTTCCGTTCGGCGGCAATCGCAAGTGCCAAACAAGCAAGCGAGAGCACGAAGAGCGGCGCGCCCAGCGCAGGTCGGATCGCGACCCACGCCGCGCCCATGGTGGCCGCCACGGCCGAAGACGCGAGTGCCGCACCGAACATCACGGCAGAGACCCGCGGAAGCTTGCGGAATCCGGGCACGAACGCGCGCCGCACGCCGAACGGCACGAGAAGCAATGCGAGCCCCACGGTACCGAGCAACGTGCCGAGCCCTCGCAAGCCGAGCGCCACGTTGGACGTGTCGTCTTTGGCGACCGCGAACATGGCGCGCGACTCCACTTCACCGGCTTCCACGAGGAAGACCGATTGCGAGGGGTCCGGCTCGTAGGCGACGAAGGTGCCTCCGGATTGTTTGGCCACGATGCTCAGCGGCTGCGGCCGGACCATCTGATAGGAAATTTTGGAGTCGCCGACCTGGGGCTCTTTCGGGTCTTTTCCGTAGAACGCCGCACCTTCGAGCTCACGCAGCTGCGAGGCGTGCGGCGAGCGCGCGAGCATGTCCGGGGTGACGCGCACGGGTTCGAACTTGGTGAGCTTGGAGAGGGCCTCGCTCGGGAGGACGAAGGCGCCGAGGCGAGTGTCTTTGGCGAGGAATTCCTGCTCGGGGAACGCGGCCTTTTCGGGATTCTTGTGGCTCTCGGACTCTTTGAACTTGGACGAGTCGGGAGGGATGGCGAAGAAGCGCTTCGTGTACGTGTAGGTGGTAACGGTCTCTTCTTCGCCCTTGTCGTTCTTGCGCTTCTCGTCTCGCTTCTGTTCTTCCCAGGCGTAAGTTTCGACGTGCCGCACGAGGCGGAGGGCGGGGGCCTTCACACCGAAGGCCTCGTCGACCAGCTCCGCGCCGTTCTGCGCGCCGCCGCGCACGTGCACGAGCTGCCCTTCGTGCGACGGGTCGACGCGATCGGGAGCGACCGAGATCACGATGTCGGCGCTTTGGTCGAGGGCGGTGTACCGCGAGACCGCGCGCGTCTCGTTCCAATAAACGAACCCGAGGCTCGCCAGGAAGAGCACGACGCCGATCGCGCTTCGCCGAGGCGATTCGCGCAGGGTCGCCATCACACCGCCACCGCTCACGGGCTTTCCACCGAGGGCCATGCCTCATGATGGCACACCCCGACCGAATCCATGCATCGAGCCGCCTCGCGAAGCCTCCGGCGCGTCCCGAATGCCGAAAAGCGCCGAATAGATGGTGCTCAGAAGGCGCTTGCGCGTAGCATCGGGCGCTGGGATGGAGACGGGGAACCACGAGGCGCTGGTCGGCCGGCCGATCGCGAACGGCAAGTACGTCATCGAGAGGTTCCTCGGCGGAGGTGCGATGGGCGCCGTGTTCCGCGCCGAGCAGACCCTGCTCCGCAAGACCGTCGCCATCAAGGTGATGCACGCGGACCTGGCGAAAGACGCGACCTTCGCGGTCCGTTTCCACCGAGAAGCGCTGGCCGCCTCGCGCCTCGATCATCCGGCGTCCATGCGCGTGCTCGACTTCGGCGAAGAGCCGGACGGGCTGCTCTACATCGCGATGGAGTACCTCGAGGGGCGCGACCTCTACAAGGTCATCCACGAGGACTGGCCGCTCTCGGACAAGCGCATCGTCGACATCCTGTCGCAGGCGCTCGCCGCGCTCGCGGTCGCGCACGACATGGGCGTGATTCACCGCGATTTGAAGCCCGAGAACATCATGATTCTCGCCGGCACGAACGACGAGGGCGCCAGCATCGACGTGGTGAAGGTGTGCGACTTCGGCATCGCCAAGCTGGTCGACGGCGACGACGACGCCCCTTCCACCGCGATTTCTCCCGGCGAGAAGAAGCCCGCCCCCAAGGCCACCACCCAGGGCCTCATCATCGGCACACCGGAGTACATGTCGCCCGAGCAGGCCCAGGGCAAGAAGCTCGACCTGCGCAGCGACCTCTACTCCATGGGGATCATCCTCTATCAGCTGCTCACCGGGCGGGTGCCCTTCGACGGCGAGAGCGCGGTCACCGTGGTGGTGAAGCACGTCACCGAGCTGCCTGCTCCGCCGCACACGGTGTACGCCGGGGTGAACCCGCGTCTCGAAGCCGTGTGCATGAAGGCCGTGGAAAAAGCGCCGGACGCGCGCTTCGCGACCGCACGCGAGATGCGCTCGGCCCTGCGGGCGGCGCTCGAGGGCGCGCCCATGCCGGTATCGGTCAGCGCGTCCACCGAGCATGCCCTCTCGAGCCCGATGTCCGGGCCGGGCGCACCTTCCACATTGGGCTTCGCGCCCACGGCGGCGTTCACCGCCCCGGATACGCTCGCCGACGCAGCGCCCAAGGCCACCACGCAGGCCGGACCTCCCGTGCTCACCGGCGCAGGCACGAGCAAGACCGAGCCGTTCGTGGCCGTCTCGCCCGATGCCCCCGCCGCAGCCGTCACCGCGGCTCCGGCACGCGGCTCGAACATGCTCTTGCCGCTCTCGATCCTGGTCGGGTTGGGCGCCATCGGCGGCGCGCTCTATTTCGGTCTTCATCGCGAGTCGACCACGGTAGTGGTGCACGACGGCGCCGGCTCGTCGGCCCCGTCGAATCCGACCGGCGTGCCTTCGGCGAGCGCGCAACAAGCCTCGGCCGAACCGGTGGCGCCGCTCAATTCCCAAGCCCCGGGCCCGGACAAATCCGGGATGCTCGCGCTCGCTCCTCCCTCGAAGACCATGAGCGCGAACGGGTCCAAGCCGCAAGGAACGCAAGGTGGCTCGACCGTACCGGTGGAGCCTACCCACGAACCGACACCGGCCCCGCCTCCGCCGACGACGCCCGCCCCGACGACGCCCACGCCTGCCACGCCCGCCGTGCCGGCCACCACGGCAGCGCCAACGCCAACGCCCGTGCCCGTAGCTCCCGTGCGCTGCTCGGTGGCCCGGGTGAGCCCGAGCAGCCCCAGCGGCAACTCCATGAGCGACTTCACGGGTATTCCCGGGCCCGGCGCGTTCTCCGATTGTGTCGCGCAGCTCGGTTCGCCCCAATCGGTGAGCGTGGACGTCGCCTTCAATGGAAGTCGGAAGACCTTTCGAGGCGCCCAGAGCTCGGGCCCCGCAAAGGCCTGCTTGGAGGGCAAAGTGCGGTCGATCGGCATCTCGAGCAAAGCAGACCTCACCGGGGATCCGCAGCTCAAGCTCATGCTTCAGGTCACCTGCCCGTGAACCGTCCGCTTCTGCAGGCAGCGCTCGTCGGCGCGTGTCTCCTCCTCGCCGCATCGAGCGCCGTCGGCTGCGCTCCCGAGCCCGCAGGAGACGCGACCCCCGCGTGCTCCAACGACGACTCTGACCCTACGAGAGGCGTCGATTTCGCCACCGAGATCGCCCCGCTCCTCCGCACCCGTCAGAACGGGGCGGACAACTGCACCTATTGCCACGACTCCACGCGACCCGATCTCTCGTCGCCGGTGTACCTCTACCTGGACACGTTGGCTTTCCTGCGCAAAGGGAGCAAAGCGAGCGGCCCCGTGGTGGTGGTCCCGGGAAAGCCGTGCTCGTCGCTCATCGTGCGCAGGCTCCGGGGGACCACCGGCGGCGCGGGGGAGCGCATGCCGAAGAACGGCCCGTATTTCCGGCCGGAGCAGATACAGCTCGTGTCCGATTGGATTGCCGAAGGCGCAAAGGGAGAAGATCCGAAATGAACGTCGGCCGGGGTGGAAGAATGGATTGGCGCGTGGCCTTGGCGAGCACGGCCGTCACCGCATTGGCCTTGGGCACGGCCCTTCTCGGCGGCTGCAGGCCGAGCGTGGAAGCGCTCGATCCGACCACCATGCCGGAGAGCGTTCGTCCGGACTACCGCGTGTTCGAGCGGCGCTGCTCCAAATGCCACTCCCTCGCCCGCCCGCTCACCTCGGGCATCACCGACCAGGGTCAATGGGAGAGCTACGTCACCCGGATGCGCAGGCAGCCAGGTAGCGGCATCACCCCGGACGATCAGGTCGTCATTTTGCGCTTCCTGAAATACTACTCGGAAGACCAACTCCGGAAAAAAGCCGAGAAGAACGGCACGGCCAAGCCGGTCGAGCTTCCCCCGCCTCCGCCCGGTTCTCCAGCGGCGCCGGTGCCGCCTACCAACGCGGCCCCACGCTCGCCAAGCTCGGCCTCGACCGCCCCCGCGGCCCCTCCGCCGGTCCCGGCCGTTCCAGCCACGCCTAGCGCAGTCCCAGCCGCGCCCAGTGCGGCCCCCCGTGCCTCTCGCAGTTCGACCGGCACCGGCACCACGGAAAGGACCTGAGCCATGGGCAAGCGCCTTCGACTCGAAGCGTTCCTCTTCTTCCTGGTCGTGCTCGTCGCCATGGTGGCAGGCTTCGGCGATCCACGCGAAGCGAGCGCGCTCGAGCGTAATTTCGCCGGCTCCGCGCAGTTCGACTACCAATTCGTCCCCAGCGCGAAGAGCTTCAAGACCACGCCCAAGGCCTTCGACGGCCCCACCGCGGAGATCTCGGCCAAGCTCGCCGTGGACGTGAGCGAGCACCTGTCGGCCAACATGAAGCTCTGCTTCGGCTGCCACGGGTTCGAGACCGACATGATGTACTTCGATTACCGCGTGTCGGACGCGTTCAACGTGCGCGCGGGCCGCTTCAGCCCGAGCTTCGGCGCGTTCAACCTGCGCCACGACCCAGCCAATCATCGTTTGTCGGACAAGCCCCTCGCCTACGACATGGGACGCATGCTGCGCATGCGACAATGGAACCTCGGCGTCTTGCCGAGCCCCTTCCCCGACACCGGCCTCGAGATCAACGGCACCAAGTGGGTTTCGGCGTCGACCCAGCTCGACTACGCGATCTACGCGGTGAGCGGCCTCAAGGGATCCCCCGACGGCACCGACCTCACCTTCCGCGACTCGCGTACGCCCTTCTACGTGGACAACAACGCACGCCCGGCAGGAGGCGCGCGCTTCGCCGTCACCACCAAGCTCGGCGAAGACGCCGATCTCACCTTGGGCGCGAGCGGCATGTTCGGCACCTGGGACCCGGACAACAAGCTCACATACGGCATCTTCGGCGGCGACGTGACCTTGCGCCTCGAGAAGACCACCTTGCGCGCCGAGTACCTCGTGCGGCGACAGCAGTTCTCCACCAACGATCCGAGCAGGCTCAAGTTCGCGGTGCCGGCGAGCGGCGGGGACTTCTTCATGAAGCACGGCGCGTACGTCGAGCTCGAGCAGTCGCTCACGTCCGACCTCGACCTCATCGCCCGCGGAGACCTGCTCCACCGCGCCGGCAACGTGGAAAAAGAGAGCGAGCTGTCGGATAGCTCGACCATGCTCCGCTACACCCTCGGCATGGCCTACGCCATCGAGCGAGGGCTGCGCCTCAAGCTCTCCACCGAGCTCTACCAGTACTCGGACCGGGGCGCGGACGACCGCAAGTTCGACGTGTCCACCCACGTGGGCGTGGCGGGAACCTTCTGATCCGGGGTTTTCCTCGATCCTTAGGGCGCTTTCAGGTTGCGCGGCAGCACGTCGTGGAGCTTCACAAAGCGTAACGAGAAAAAGGCCGGTTCCACTTCCCCTTGGAAAAACGCGTGTCAGAATGCGCGCCTGTGAAGAAGCTCGCCCTCCTTTCGGTTTCGATTCCTCTTTCTCTTGCGCTCGCCGCCGGCTCGCTCGGCGCCTGTTCCGGCTCCCCGCGCACCACGGAGTTCGACGCCTCCGGAACCGAGGTCGACCCGAACAACCCCCAGAACGGTGACTCGGGCTCGCTCTTCGGCGACGCGTCGCTCGACGACAGCGGCAACCCGAACGGCCCGTGCGCGCCCAGCGCGAACAACGCCGAAATCGCGGGAAACAACTGCGACGACGACGGCGACGGCAAGGTCGACAACGCCCCCACCTGCGACACCGGCCTCGACATCGCCGGCGACGCGACCTCGTTCGCCAAGGCCATGGGCATCTGCGACGCGGCGTCGGCCAAGGGCCACGGCCTCGTGTCGGCCACGTACACGCGCGGCTACAACCGCACCGACGCGCCCCAGGCCGGCCAGCACGGCATCCTTTCCAAGTTCGGCAACATGCTCCGCCCGCGCGAGGGCAACACCTTCGCGGCCATCAGCACCGGCTGGGCACGCGAGTTCAACGCGTCCTCGGGCACCAAGTCGTTCGCCGAGTCGCAGGACTGGTACAACTTCGGCGTTTATTCGGCGGGCAAGGCCGGAAACGGCGCGGCGCCCCCCGGCTTCCCCAAGCCGGCGAGTGGCTGCCCGACCGCCAAACAAGCGAACGACGTCATCGACGTGAAGCTCGTGCTCAAGGTCCCGCCGAACGCGAAGGGCATCGCCTTCGACTTCAACTTCCACTCGTCCGAGTGGCCGGCCTTCCTCTGCAGCGAGTTCAACGACGCCTTCATCGCGTACCTCTCGTCCAAGGCGAACATGGGCGGGGCTCCGGACAACATCGCGTTCGACTCGCAGAAGAACCCGGTCAGCGTGAACAACGGATTCTTCGACCGCTGCACCCCCAACTACCCGACCGGCTGCCAGGGTTCGAAGACCGGCACCTCCACCTGTCCCGGCGGCGCCAGCGAGCTTGGAGGAACCGGATTCGGAGAACAGGACTTCACGTGCTCGCTCACGAAGGAGTCCACCCTCGGTGGCGCCACGGGGTGGCTTACCTCGACCGCTCCCGTGCAACCGGGCGAAGAAATCACCCTCGAGTTTCTCATCTGGGACACGGGCGACGGCTCGCTCGACTCGCTCACGCTGCTCGACAACTTCCGCTGGGTGGCCGGCGAGACCAAGACCGAGACCGCGCGTCCGCGCTGATTTTCCGACCTTCTCGCGCGTGAACGAGGGAAAAATCCGCCCCGTTCACGCGTAGATGGGAAGACTCGGAAGAAAATCGAGCCTCGCTTCCTTTACGCCACGCGCCGATTGGGTCACTCTTACCCGTCGGGCGGGGGCATAGCCCCCCATTTGCCCTGAGGAGCCCACGTTGTCCCCTGCGCCCCGTAAGAAGCTCGATTTGAGGAAGTCGCTCTTCCTCCTGCCGAACATGATCACCCTCTCGAGCATCTTTTGCGGGTTCGACTCGATCCGCATCAGTGCCTCGGCGCACGGCGACGACGACTTCTACAAAGCGTCGCTCTTGCTCGTGTACGCGCTCTTCTTCGACATGCTCGACGGACGCGTGGCGCGCCTCACCAAGACCGAGAGCGCCTTCGGCCTGCAGATCGACTCGCTCGCGGACGTGGTCTCGTTCGGCGTGGCGCCGGCGATGCTCGTCTACAACTGGTCGCTCCACCAGAAGGGCACGCTCGGGCTCGTGGTGGCCTTCGTGTTCGCAGCGGCCGGCGCGGTTCGTCTCGCGCGCTTCAACGTGCTCAGCATGGGCGAAAACGGCGCCCCCACGAAGCCCCCGAAGTACATCGTGGGTCTTCCGGTGCCCGGCGCGGCCGGCATCTTGATCTCCCTCATCGTCGCCAACCACGCGGTGGCGGGAAGCCTCTCCGGACCGACCTACGTCTGGCCGATGGTCGGGCTCACGCTGTTTTTGGCTTTCCTCCAGGTGTCCACCATTCGCTTCCGCTCCTTCAAGGACCTGAAGCTGAACCTGCGCACGCTCGGCTTCGTGTTCTTCGCGGTGGGCTCGAGCGTGGTCGTCTCGGTGAAGACCAGCCCCGCCTTCGTGCTCGTGTGGCTGCTCTCGTTCTACATCCTCATCGGCGTGGTCGAGACCGTCATCACCTTCCCGGCCCGTCGCCGCGAAGCGCGAGAGCTGGCGAGCCGCGAGCCGCAGAAGAGCGTCCCGCCCACCTCATGACCACACGCGTCCTGTTGATCCGCCACGGCGCGACCACGCTGTCCGCCGAGGACAGGTTCGCCGGCTCCACCAACGTCGAGCTCTCGGACGAGGGCCGCGCGCAAGCCCGCGCGCTCGCCGAGCGCCTCGCCGACGTGGCCAGGCAAAAGCCTTCTCGCCTCGACGCCCTCTACGCGAGCCCCATGAGCCGCACGGTGGAGACCGCCACGCTGGTGGGCAAGCCGCACGGCCTCGTGCCGGTCACCGATCCAGGCCTGCGCGAGATCGACCACGGCCACTGGGAAGGCCTCACCCGCAAAGAGGTGGAGGCGCGTTTTCCCGAAGAATACGGCGCGTGGGAAGAAGACCCCTTCACCTTCGCGCCCGAAGGCGGCGAGTCGGGCTTGTCCGTGATGGCGCGTGCGCTGCCCGTGGTGCGAAGCATCGTGCTGCGCCACCCGGGACAGACGGTGGCCATCGTCTCCCACAAGGCCACCATTCGCCTCGTTCTCTCGAGCTTGCTCGGCATCGAAGCGCGCGGCTACCGAGACCGCCTGGACCAGGCCCCCGCGTGCCTCAACGTGCTCGACTTCAAAGACACCGTGCGCGCGCGCCTCATGCTCTACAACGACACCTCGCACTACGCGAACGAGGCCCCGCGCGACGGCGGACGGCTCTCGAAGTGGTGGGACAAGCCCTGAACGTTCGCGTTTCGGGTCTCGCGCTTCGGAGCGGCCGGGCCGACTCGCGGCGACTCGACACCGATTCTCGGAAGCTTCGCGGAATCGTTTCGTGAATCGGTCCCCGTGATTTAGGCTGCAGGGCTGCATGCTGGACGATCTCCACCACCTCCGAGAGCGCGCCCGCGTCTCGGTGAGCCGGGGAAATCTCGACGACGCCGCCAACGCTCTGGTCACCGCCGCGCAGCAGACGCACGTGGCCGAGCACGACTACGTCTCGGTGCTCCGTCCCCTGGTCGACGTGCTCGAGCGTCGCGGTGACGTGCGCTCGGCGCTCACGGTGGAGTGGTACCTCGCCCTGAACGATCCGGAGGCGATGCGACGCTGTTACCAGAAGCTCCCGCGCGTGCCGCCGCAAGACCGCGCGCGCACCTTGGCGGTGGCCGACGACATGGCCAACGCCGCACGCGAGATGGAGAACGCGGGCCTCGTCGCCGCCGCTGCCATTTACCGCGAGAAGGCCGAAGACTGGCAGGGCGCTCGTGCGCTCTGGTCGCGCTTGGGGCAGGTCGCGTCCACCGGCGCGGACGCCTACAACGCGGCGCTCGTGCAGTTCAACCTCGCCCGCTGCGCGAAGAAGTGCAACGACCCGCGCCAAGCCCGTGAAGCCACGGTGGCCTCGGTGCGCCTCTTGGAAGAAGCGGCCGACCACTTCGAGTCGGTCGGTCAGCGCGAGCGTGCCTTCGACTGCTTCCAGGTGCTCGTCCAAATCGGCCGCGAGAGCGGCATGTTCGAAGACGTGCTCGAAGGCTTCGTGAACTGCATCCGCATCCTGCGCGAAGACCACCTGAAGTACTTCGCGCTGCAGTACTTCGAGGATGCGCTCACCGCCGCCAAAGAAAAAGGCGAGCTCTCCGCCGCGGCCACGCTGGCCCGTGAAGCCGCCGAATACGCGCGCACGCTGGGCATGCCGGCCACGGCTGCACACTACATCCTCGTGCAGGCCGACCTCTGGCGGAGCGTGGCGCGTCAGCACACCGAGCGCGGAGCGCCCGCGGAAATCGCCGAGAACGCCGTGCTCGCGGCGGTGCTCGCGTTCGGCGAGGTGGGCCACTTCAGCCGCGTGGGTCAGCTCTACCAAGAGCTCGCCACCATGGACCTCGAGCCACGAAGGCGCGCCCACTACGCGCGCGCCGCCAAGCGCTACGACAACGTACGCGACGAAGCCCTGGACGCAGCTCCCCTTCCTTCGCACCTGCGCCAAGACAATCATTTCCCGGACGTGTGGCACGTCGACCTCATCGAGTGGGAGCAGCAGGGTAGCGCCGCCGAGGCCTGCGCCGACGTGCTCTTGAGCCGCACCTGGCCGGACCTCATTCGACGTCGCGCCATGCTCGCGCGCCTCACCGCGTTCGCCGTGGAGGGCTCGCAGGACTCGGGCCCGGCTGCGCAAGCCGCGCGCGCTCGGCTCGCCGATCAGCTCGCGCAGCTCCAGCTCTACGCGGTGCTTTCGCCGCTGGAGAAGCTCTTCGCGCGGCCCGAGCGCACTGTGAAGATCGCGGTGCTCTCCGCCATGTCGACGCTGTTCTTCAAGCGCAGCTTCGTCACCGTTCGCCAAGCCCTGCGCGACAGCGACCCGGGAGTCATCGAACAAGCCGCCAAGGCGGTCGAGGCGCTGTACTTCCAGCACGCGTTCGACCCGCTCTCGCGCATCGTACGCGAAGCCCCGCAGCCTGCCGTGCGCGCCAGCGCCATTCGTGCGCTCGCCAAGGTGGACACCCTGGAGGCCGCCGAGTTCTTGCTGGGCATCTTGGAGCATGGCGCGCCGGCCGACCGCGTGGCCACGGTCGAAGGCCTGAAACGCTCGCGCGGCACGCGCTTCATCGAGGTGGCGAGGTCCGCCTTGGCGGCCTCCGCGCCGGACGTGCAAGGCGCTCTCCGCGACATTCTGCGCGCACGCGGCATCGCGGTCTGAACCCCTCCCGTCTCCAATCCGAGAGCGAGTCGAGGTACGCTCGTGCCATGGGTCCTCGTCTTCGTGCGCTTCTGACCGCAGCCGGCATCGGCACCGCGGCGCTTCTCTCACTCGCCACGAGCAAGCCGAAAGAAGACGGCCCGAGCCAGAACGCGGTCGAACCAGCCTATGCTTCGTACGTGGGCGAGTGGGTCGGCGAAGGGATCACCCTGACCATTTCGCAGGACGGCGCAGCTCACTACAAGAAGCAAGAAGGGGCGAGCTTCAAAGAGGTGAACGCGGTCTTCAAAGGCGTGGTCGGCGGGAAGATGATCTTGAAGGCCGCCTTCGTCGACGTCTCGCTCGAGGTGAACGCCCAGCCCAAACAGACCGACGGCACCTGGACCATGACCTTGGACAAAACCGAGCTCGTGAAGAAGGCCTCCGGCACCGGCACGTCCAAGGGCACCGCACCGGGAGAGTCCCCCAAAGCCAAGCTCGAGGCGACCATCAATACCCAGTTCACGGGCAAGGGAGTCACTCGCACGGACTGCCCCGATCCGACTGGAAAGACGACCTTCACGTGCCTTGCCACACTGAAAAACGGCAAGACCGCGCCCATCACGGTGACCCTGAAAGAGCCGGAAAAATACGGCTTCAAGACCGACATCGTCGCCCTCGAGCCGGGCCAGATGAACAAGGACGTGAGCGACCTGGTCGAGAAAGGCTCGAAGGGAAAATACAAGCTTACCGTGGATTGTGGCCGGGAGAAGGTCTACATCCCCCTGAACGAATCGGTGACATGCACCGCCACCGACCGCGAGACCCAGAAGAAGGGCGTGGTCCACGTGAAGTATGCGGGGGGCGATTTCGAATGGCGACTCGAGGGTCTATGAAACCGCTCCGCACCGAGCTTCCGCCGAACACGCTGGTCGGGCTCTCGCGCCTCGTGGCCGCGCTCGCCGCGGGTGCCATCCCGTACCTGCTCCGCCCCGCGCCCGTGTCCGCCGTGGAGGCGCTCGGCTCGCTCGTGCTCGGACGGGACGACTTCGCCTGGACCTGGCTCGACTGGTCGAACCGAACGACCTACGTGCGTGAGCTCTTGGGCCCGTGGATGATGGGCCACCTGAGCGACGGCGCGCTCGCCTTCGCGACCGCCACCTTCGTGGGCTTGATGCAGGCCGAGGCCACCCGCAAGACACGCCTCGCGTGGCACCTGGGTGCGCTCACGGTGCTGCTCGGGCTCGAGCTCCTGCAGCGCCCGCTCGGCTTCGGCACCTTCGACGTGCAAGACCTCGTCGTGATCGTGCTCGGCTATGCGGCGGCGAATCTGCATGCATGCTGCACCGAGCTGTGGAGCTGCGCACCGAAGCTCCCGCCGCGCCTTCCGCCCCAACGCCTCGTGCGCGAAGGCGAGTAGACGCGAACCGACGCGAACGAGCGCGAATAAACCGGGACAATTTCGCCCTTTCGCGGGGCAAGCGCCACGAAGAGCGAGTAGTCTCGGGTCTCATGGCGAAGACCCTGACCACCGTCGATCTCAACGACTTCCGCTCCAAAGACGCCGCCACGCGCGCGCGCTTCGTCACCGCTTTCGGGGAGGGACTCGCCGAGCTCGGCTTCGTGTCGGTGTACGGGCACGGACTGCCCGAGGGGCTCATCGCCGACACGTACGCGCAGGTGAAGGCCTTCTTCGACCTCGAGACCTCGGCCAAAGAAGCGTGCGCGCTCCCGGGCTCGCAGGGCAACCGCGGCTACGTGGCCTTCGGCAAAGAGCACGCGAAGAACCGCAAGGTGGGCGACCTCAAGGAGTTCTTCCACGTGGGCCGAGACCTTCCCGAGCTCGGCGAGAGCGGGAAAAACGCCTTCCCCGCCACGCTGCCCGCCTTCCGTGAGACCACCACGCGCCTCTTCGGCGCCCTCGACGGCGTCGCGGCTTCTTTGCTCGAGGCGCTCGCGCTCCACTTCGGCGAAGAGCGCACCACGTTCTCCCGCATGGCCGACGGCGGCAACTCCATCCTGCGCCTCATCCACTACCCGAAGCTCGGCGAGGTCTACGTTCCCGGCGCGGTGCGCGCGGCCGAGCACGAAGACATCAACCTGCTCACTCTCCTGCCCGAGAGCACGGCGAGCGGCCTCGAGATCCTGACCCGCGAGGGCGAGTGGCTGCCCGTGGAGACGCCTCCCGGCCACCTGGTGGTCGACTCGGGCGACATGCTCGAGCGCGTCACCGGCGGTGTGGTGCCCTCGACCACGCACCGGGTGGTGAACCCCGCGCGCCCCGAAGACGACGTGGCCCGCTACTCCATGCCCTTCTTCACCCACCCTCGCCCCGACGTCGTGCTCGAGCTCGTGCCCTTCGCCAAAGGCCGCAGCGACGCCAAGCAGGCGCCCCCCATGACCGCGGACCAGTTCCTGCGCGAGCGCTTGGGGCAGCTCGGTTTGGTCAAATAGGCACGAAAAGTCCCCGAAAACTCCGCGGGAAAGTTGGCCAATCGGCAAAGGGCGCCCTCACAATGAGGCGTGTCCGCTCCCCTTCGACGGCTGCTCGGCGCGCTCGGCGTGCTGCTCAGCTTGCTGCTCCTCGGAGGGGCGGCCTATTGGCTCTTGGGGCACGGGCGCTGGTCGTACGGCGAGTGCGTCTACATGACCACCATCACCGTGACCACGGTGGGCTTCGGCGAGCTGCCCAACATGGCGAGCGTGCCTGGGGCGCGGATCCTCACGGGTTTCGTCGCGGCGTTCGGCGTGGGTGTGGTCGCGTACGCCCAAGGTAACGTCACAGTGCTCGTGTTCGAGGGAGCGTTCGGGCAGGCGCTCCGGAGGCGGAGAATGGACAATCAGATCTCGAAGCTGCGAGGACACGTGGTGGTGGCCGGAGCGGGCTCGACCGGCAGGCACGTGGTGGAGGAGCTGTTCGCGACGGCGACGCCCTTCGTCGTCATCGATCAGAACGAGCAGCACTTGCGGCGCATCTCGGACGAGCTGTGCGACGGCAAGCTGCTCTACGTGCTCGGCGACGCGACCGACGATCATGCGCTGCTCTCGGCCGGCGTGAAGCGCGCGAGCGGCGTGGTCGCGGCGCTGACCGACGACCGCGACAACGTGTTCGTGACCTTGAGCGCGCGCAGTCTGAACCCCGACGCACGCATCGTGAGCAAGGTGATCGACGATCCCACCGAGGCCAAGATGCTGAAGGCGGGCGCGACCAGCGTGGTCAGCCCCACGCAGATCGGCGGGCGACGTATCGCCTCCGAGCTCTTGCGCCCGACGGTGAACGAGTTCTTCGATCAGATGTTCCGCGATACGCGAAAGCTCCGCCTCGAAGAGGTGACCATTCCCAAGGGCTCGTCGTTCGACGGACGCGCCCTGAAGGACACGCCCATTCGCAAAGAGACGAGTCTTCTGGTCATCGCGGTCAAGGACAAGGAAGAGACCTTCGTCTACAACCCGCCGCCCGACTTGCTCTTACGAACCGGCAGCACGCTCATCGTGATGGGCGAGGTGCCTTCGGTCATCAAGCTGCGCAAGATGGTGGCCGACTCGGTCTAAATTCAGAGCACCGAACCGCTCAATTCGGCCGGTTTCCACGACCGCGACGGGAACTTCCAGGCCTACGAGCGACTCGACTCGCTCGACGAGTACGTGCTCGTGTCGCAGCACGTTCGCAAGGTCGAAGTCTTTCGCCGTTCGACCGGATTCCGCGGAGACGTGGCCGTGGGCGGTGAGTCGAGCGTGGTCCACGGCGTGACCATCGCGGTGGACGACGTCTACGGCGGACCTCCGAATCACGGAACGACGGGACGACGGACGACGAGCGGGAGCTCGGATCAGTCGCGGACGGCGTCTTGGAGGGCGCCGTGGAGGTCGGGGAACGTGTACGAAAAGCCGAGCGACTCGAGCTTCTTCGGGACCGCATTTTGGCCGGTGAGCACCACCGCCGCGCCGTCGCCCACCACGGTCTTCAGGACGAAGCCGGGCACGCGGAAGATGGACGGGCGGTGCAGCACGCGTCCGAGCTCTTTCGCGAACGCGTTCATGTTCACGGGCGTGGGTGCGGTCACGTTGAACGGACCTTCGATGCGTGCATCGTCGAGGGCGAAGATCAACGCGCGCACCGCGTCTTCGGCGTGAATCCAGGGCAGCATCTGCTTGCCCGAGCCGAGCGGTCCGCCGATGCCCAGCTTGAAGACCGGGAGCATCTGCGCGAGCGCGCCGCCTTCGGGTCCGAGCACCACGCCGATGCGTGCATTGCACACACGAATGCCGGCGGCTTTGGCGGGCTCGGTGGCGGCTTCCCATTCGCGGCAGAGATCGGCCAGCGCGTCCGTGCCGGAGGCGGCGCTCTCGTCGCAGGTGCGGTCGTCTTCGCGGAAGCCGTAGTAGCCCACGGCCGAAGCGCACACGAAGACCTTGGGCTTGTTTTCTCGGGCAGCGAGCGTCTCGGCCACGAGGCGCGTGGGCCCGATGCGGCTCGTGCGCAGGTTCTCGAGGTGCTCGGCGGACCAGCGCTTGTCCATGACGCCCGCGCCGGCGAGGTGCACCACGGCGTCGGCGGCGCGCACCTCGTCGAGCCAAGCGCCGGGGACGTTGGGTGTCCACGCGACCTTTCGACCGAACGCGGACTCTCCCGCGGTGCGGCTCAGCACGACCACGTCGTCGCCGCGCTCGGCCAGGGTGCGCACGAGACGACTGCCGATGAAGCCCGTGCCGCCCGTGACCAGGATTTTCATCAGACGTTGGTAGGAGAAGGCGTGCGCCCTAGCAAGTCCCCAAAAGGTTCCGAGGCGAGCGAGCACGGAGGTGCACGTTCGCCACAGGTCGATCCTCGGGCGGTGGCCGAACATGCGTCCCCTTTCCTCGTGTACTCTCCACGTCCCACCATGACGCGATTTTTCTCGAGCCGCGCGCAGGCCGCGCCCCGGACCACGGTCCTCTTGGTGTGTTTGCTCGTCACGGCGGCCACGAGCGCGTGCAAGACCAAAGACGTGCACGACGCCGAGGCAAAAGGCGACATCGCGTTCCTCGAGGCGGACTCGTCGCCCGAGTCGACGCAAGCGCTCGGGCGCCTGGGAGACAAGAACCCGCGCGCGCTCGCGCAGCTCGAGACACGCGCCAAACAGGGCGATGTGAACGCGTACCTGGCCGCGTGGCAAGCGCACGTGCGCGGCGCCTCTTGGTCGACCGCGTTGCTCCGCGGGGCGCTCTCCGATCCGACGCGCGCGGTGGTGGCGCAAGCTGCCCTGCCCCGCAAAGACCCACGCTCGGCGGACTTCCTGCCCGAGATCGAGGCGACCTTCGGCGCGCTCCAGGGCCCGGATGCCCGTAAGCTCGGCGCGCTCTTGGCGAGCCTGGGCGCGGCCTCCAAAGCGCCGGTCGCGCGGGCGCTGGCCAAACCGAAGACGCGCACCGCCATCTGCGAGGCGCTCTCTTCTCCGGACGCGAGCGCCGAGGCCATCTCCGCC
The DNA here is from genome assembly GCA_965225775.1 of Polyangiaceae bacterium. Lineage (GTDB taxonomy): Bacteria > Myxococcota_A > Polyangia > Polyangiales > Polyangiaceae > JAAFHV01. Next base: position 3,848,313 of record OZ245328.1, read on the forward strand.
TTCCGGACCGCCAAGCCCGAAGAGCGCGACGACGCGGCGTGCACGGCGCTCGCCGCCACGCGCGCCCAGACCGACGACGAGACCCTCACCTGGCTCGCCACCAAAGCCGAGCCCGGGCTTTTGACCGCGGCCTCTCGGCGTGCCACCCTCGATTGCAATCGAGCCGCAAAGCTCTGGCAAGAGGCGCTGGGCTCACGCTTGCCGGACGCGCACCCCGCGCTCTCTCAAGAGCTCGTGGCGAGCACGCGCCGCTGCACGTCCACGCACGATCCCGTCTTGGCCAAGGCCCTCGCGGACGCGGAAGAGTCGCGGGCTTGGGTGGTGACGGCGTTCGATCCACAAGATGCGCTCTTCGCCCGACTCGACAAAACGTGCGAGGCCATGAAGGTCACGGCGCTCGGCGGATTGGGCATCTCGGTGCGCGTGCGCGAGCGGGCTCGAGACGCGGTGGCACGCGGGTGCTCGGTCGGTAAGAAGCCTTGAAGTGCCAGCGCCTCGAGTAGCTCGGGGCCGATGCACGAAGAAGAAATCGACGAGAAAAATCGGCGTGCGGCTGCGACCTCGCGAGAGGGCTCGCGTACTCGGGGCATGAAGTCGCTCTCCGGGTCCTGCGTCGCGGCCACCTTGTTCGTTGCCCTGGGCGTGGGCTGTACGTCCATCGTCCCGACCGAGGACGTCGCTGTCACGACGAGTGACGCGACCGAGCTGCCCGCGCCGCGAGGTCCGGAGGCCACCGATACGCCTACGCCCACGGACACGGACACGGCAAAGCCCGCGCCCACGGCTCCACGCGACGTCGACGACGTCCACCCGTCGACCGTGCCGGCACGCGCGCTCTTTCCCAGTGAAATCTTGGGGACGGTCGCGGACGGTGACACCCGACAGGCCAGCGTGCCGGATTCGACGACGCCGATCTACCGCGCCTTCAGCGTGGCGCTCGAGGCTCGCGATACGCTCACGGCCACCATCGAGACGGGACCCGTGGGCCGAGAGGCCGTGGTCGCGCTGCTCGGTCCGGGCGGGGCGCCGGTTCAGTTCGCGAAAGGTCCGGGACGCATCACGCTCTCGGCGACCGTCACCACCGCGGGCACGTACACCCTCTCGCTGCGTGAGCAGCAACTGCGCGCGGCCACCTTCGACGTCTCGGTGGCCATCCGGAAGCCTGCGCCGCTGCTCGCCGACGGAGCCTCCTGCGGAGCCGCCTCCGAGTGCGCGAGCGGAAAGTGCACCAATGGCGGCATCACTGGCGTCACGGGCGTCTGTGGAAATCCGCGCGCCAACGGGTCGACCTGCTCGACCTACCGCGACTGCACGAGCGGGTCGTGCAATGCCGGGGTGTGCGGCCAGCCGCCTCAATGGAGCGTGCCACCGTCCCTCGTGGGCAAAGAAGCGAGCGCACTCACCAGCTGCGGCTGGGTCATCACCTTGCAATTCGCGAATGGCCCGGCTACGCCCACCGTCCCGCTCGTTCGCGCGACCGACTGCGAATACGGCACCTTCTGCACCAATCTCTCCACCCGGCAAGGCTCGTCGAATCCCAACACTTACACGTCGGTGGGGACGACGTCGTGGAAGACGTCGAGAAGCACCATTGCCGGGTTGGGGTACGGCCAGTACACCGACACCCTCGAGGTGGGCGACGACCCTGCAGGGACCAGCGACCTCGTGGTGACCGCGACCACCACCTTCCGACGCTCGTCCAATGCCTGCCCCGTGGGAAGCGCGCCACCCCCGGGCTCCACCTGCCGCCCCAACGTGCCCGGCGACAGCGTGACGACCTGCCGAGCGCGAATTCCGCGGTAGAGGAGCGCAGGTGACGGTCAGCGAGGAGAGCGCTTCGACGCCGAATCGATGCGGCCCGCGCGGGTGAGAGCGGCGCGGGCCCACCCTCGCGCGAGCTCGGTATTGGGGGCTTCGGGGCCGTAGAGAGGAGGAGGCGCGGCCTCGTACTGCGCCACGGCAGCCAGGTGCTCACGCACGACGCCGTCCCAATCGCCCCTTGCTTCGCAGACCTTGGCGCGCGTGTGGTGATTGGGGACCAAATGCCCAGGCCGACGAGCCGCGACGGCCTCTTCCCGCTCCACCACCGCGAGAGCCTCGTCGAAGCGACCAAGGGCGAGCAAGGCGTCGCGCAGATCGCCCAGAGAGACATGGCGTTCGGCCAGCGCATCGGGCGTTTTGGCCGAATGTCGGAGCTGATCCAATCGCTCGAGGGCCTCTACGGCCCGGGCGAAGGCACCAGTGTGCTTGGCCTTCCATGCGAGGGCGGCGAGCGGAAGCTCGAGCGCTGGGCTCGACTCTCCGAAGTGCGCTGCCACCCGGGCCACTCGACGTGCGGCGCGTTCGACTTGCGCGGCGTCCGGCTCGCTCGCGGCGAGACCGTCGAGCACGTGTCGCCGCGGGTCGTCCGGGTCGGGCACGAGACGAATCACCTCGTTTTCCCAGGCGACGCGAATGGCCTCGGCCGAGCTCGACGGGCGTCCTGCTTCGGACGGGCTCGCGCCGCGGTGCGCGGCCACACGAAGCGCGACCGCACGGGCCACCTCGGGCGCGAAGGCCGGTGCTTCCCGCAGGCGTCCCTCGGCCAGCGCATCGACGAGACTCACCGGGCACGCGTCGCCCTGCAAGAGTAGACGCACGGCGAGCTCGAGCCGCGTGAGGTCGGAACGTTCGGCAAAACGTGCCGCTTCGGCTTGCACGAGCGCGAGCCGCTTCGAATCGCTTCGTTTCGAGGTCCACGCAATCGCGGCGAGCAGACAGCCGACCTCGTGTGCGGCATCTCGTGCGAGAAGCGACTCCAAGGCCACGCCGGACTTCTTGGCCGACGAGACCATGAGCTCGGCCCAAGCGAGTCGTTCGAGATCGTGCGCGCTCGCCTTCCCGGGGGCGTGCTCGGTGACGGCACGCCACGCCTTCACGGCCCTCGTGAGGTCGGGTGCGTGACGGTCGTCCGCGTAGGTCGACTCGAGCTGGGCGAGCGTGCGCAGGGCGGCGAGCACCTCGTCCGCTCCGCCCTTTCGCGCCGCTTTCACGGCCTGAGCGGCGCACCGACGAGCCCAGTCGATCTCCCCGAGCGACAGCGCAATAAGGAACGGTTCGGCCACGCACCGAGACTACCTCGTCCGTCTTCCTGCGCGACAGGATCACAGAAAGCGCATGCAACGTCCACCCGCATACGCGGCCTTGGCCTCGGGGCGCTGGACGCGCAGCAGGGTTTCTCCCTTGATGAGCGTCACGTTGAGCACGGAGCGCGCGGTGCCGTAGCCGATGCCGCGGTATTTCAGGCCGAACTTGCCCGTGAACACGCCACCCGAGGTTTCCAAGGCGGATTCGTTGAGGTTGCCGGCGAGGTCCATCCAGGGCTCGTCCCCCGGATTGACGCGTACCTTGTCCATCGACTGCCCCAGCGCGGAGACGGCCAGCGTGCCTCGGCCGGGGGCCGCGACCTCCCACGATTTGTCGGACGTCGGGTAACCGATGTTCGGATACCGATAGCCGTGGAAGTTGAGGGGGCTCGTACGATTGGGGAGAGCGTCCCCGGCGTCGAAGGTGGCATTGAGGAGGGAAACCGGCGCGCAGCGACCTCCCGTCTGCACCGTACGGAGGAAGTTGTTGCCGAGCAGATCCCCGTGGTTGTCGTACTGAACGCCGCAGCCGGACGTATTGCCCAAACTTGCCGGTGTCGCGGTGACGTAGTCGAGCACCTCGGTGGTGGCGAGCTGTCCGCCGTCCCACGCGCAGAACGCCACCAGCATGGCATTGGTGATGCAGTTCATGGCCTTCACGTCCAAAAGGTCTTGCGGAAGAATCGTCTGACCTTGGGTCCCCACCCCGGGCGGACGCGCCACCTGGCCGTCTCGCGCCAGAATGACCGGCGGGTAGAAGAAGGTCGGAAAGCCATAGGCTCCCACGTGCGTCGCACAATCGTTGCCGTGGAGGTCCACGTAGAGCTCGGAGCCGAACTGGTAGTTCGTGCCCATGTGTTTGATCTGGTCGGTGGCGGGCGGGAGGATGACCCCCGGTCCGGGCGGGCCGCTCTGGCCGCTGTCTTCCGGGCGCGGATCACCGAGCAGACGGCGTGCGATGACCTTGGTGCCGGTCTCTCGACCGGTGGGCACGAAGGCGTCCCACGCATTGTCCCAGACCGTCGGCGGGTGGGCGACCAGGTAAGCCAGCACGTCCGGATTGCCACCGTTCGCCGCGGCGAGGCGCTCGACGAAGGCGCGGACGCGACCCGCGGTGATCTCGTACTTGTCCAGCTGGACGACCGAGCCCGGGCGCGACGGATCGACGAATCCGGGAACCGGGAGCGAACGGCAGCAGCTCTCGTGCACGGCGCCGGGCTCGCCGACCTCACCGAGGCCGCACGTGTCGCCCCCGAGATGAACGGCGCAGCTGGGCGATTGTACGCACTTCAGCGCGTAACTACAGGCAACCGGGCAATCGCGATCGGCGAGGCAAGACTGGCCCACGAGACACGTGGGAGCGGCCACACCGCCACAATCGATGTCCGTCTCGTCGGCATCTTTCACGCCGTCGAGCCAGTGGTCGACGAGCACGGGGGGAGGGCTCGCATCGGTGCCGGCTTCGCTTCCGAGGCCCGAATCGGGACTCGGTACACCGCCATCGTTCGCCGTGCCGCCCGTGCCCGCGTCTTCGCCGTTCGCCGGACCGCCGTCGACACCGGCGTCACCGAGGGGGCCTCCCCCGTTGGTTTGGCCGCTCGTTTGCCCACCGTTCACGCCGCTATCGCCATTGGAACCAATGGAGGTGCCCTCTTCGGCGTTGCCACCGAGCGCCGGGTCCGTTCCCGTGGCATTCTCACTCGGGGACGTGCAGGCGGCCGTGCCTATCGAAGTGAAGAGCAGGGTCAGCACCCCGACTCCCAACCTGTCGATGCGTTTCATGGTGTTCTCTCCTCGCCAAGGGCCGGTGCAAGTTCGGTGCGCACCACGGAGAGCGCGTCGTCGTGCGGCGTCCAGGCAGGAAAGATGGCAAATGGCGCAGTCGGCGCTGCAGCGGAGCGCGCGCGGGTGACGCAGAGCGCAGGGTTGCCTCGCCGTCCGACCCTGCAGGGCGCTGGCGCGTTCGCGCAGGGAGGCTCGGGGCCTCGGAGCCCCATCACCCCTTCACGTACGGACCCTTCACCTCACCCCAGCCCCACTCGGGCATCGGCGCGTCGCTTTGGACGTCGGCGCCGGGCTGCGAGTTGAGGAACGCGAGGCGTGTGCCCCACTCGAGGTACGCGACCAGGGCCGACCGAAACTCGGGATCGTTCGGCACGCCCACCTCGTCCGCGCACTCGAGCAAGAGCTGCATCCAGCGCGCGCGCTGCGGCTCGGTCAGGGCGCGCCCCACGTGGCGCAGGAGCATGTTCGCGTGCCCACCGTGCTTCTCGCTGTAGGTGCGAGGACCGCCGAACACTTCGCCCACGAACGCGGCCACGTGCTCGACGTGGTGGGGCGACATCTTTGCGAACACCGGCGCGAGCAACGGATCGCTGGGAACTTTGGCGTAGAAGACGGCGAAGAGCCGCTCGACGGCATCTTGGCCGCCCAACCATTGGAAGAGGGTGGGAACGGGTACGTCGGGCTTCATTTCGTGACACCTCGCGCGTTCGGGATTGCTCGTCTCCCCCGCGGAACCGTAAGCGACCACGTCGAGCTCGGGCCAATGGATTGCGCCCATGGCAGGTATCGACCAGACCGATACCCACCCTACCCACCCGTGAATGCGCGGGGACCGGTCACCGGGACGGCGTCGCCAAGAGGTCGGCAATCGTGCCGCGCAGCCAGCGGTGGGCGTCGTCGTCGCGCGAGCGGGCGGCCCACACCTGGCTCAGCTCGTAGCCGGCGAGCCGAACGGGAAGCTCGATGCGCCGCAGACGGAGCGGTTTGGCGACCCAATCCAAGAGGCGAACGGGTACCGTCAAGACCAAGTCGGATTGGGCGACGATGAACGGCGCGACCAGGAAATGCGGGACGGTCAGCACCACACGCCGCCGAAGGCCGTGCTTCGCGAGCACGGTGTCGACGTGGCCGAGCGGCGGCGCGCTCGTGGGCGAGGAGGAGACGGGGACCGACGAGGTCCCGCGCGGAGCGATGACCAGGTGCTCGAGCTCGGCGTATTCTCGAAGGGTCGGCTTGGACGGTGCAGGGTGACCACGACGAACGACGCACGCGAAGCGTTCCTTGGAGAGCGTCTGCGACGAGAGCCCGCTCGCGACCGGGTACTTGCGCCCGAGCTTGAGGTCGATCTCCCCGCGTTGCAGCGCCTTTTCCCAGTCCTCGGGCAATGCGCGTACGCGCACGTCGATCCCCGGGGCATTCTTCAGGACGGCGGCGAGGCGCGGGAGCACGTAAAGCTCCATGTTGTCCGACGAGGCCACCTGGAACGTGCGCCGGCTCATCCGCGGGTCGAACGGCTCGGCGCGCGCGAAGACGCGTTCGAGCCGCTCCACCGCGTCCACCACCGGCTCGACCAGGGCTTTGCCCCGCTCGGTCAGCACGAGCTCGCGTCCTGCGGGGACGAGCAAAGGGTCGTCGAATTGCACGCGAAGCTGCCCGAGCGCATGGCTCATGGACGATTGCGTGAGACCGACGTCTTTCGCCGCGCGGGTCACGTTCCGATGCACGAGCAGCGCGCGCAGAGCGACGACCAGGTTGGTATTGATGCCTCGAAGGTCCACGCCGATTACCCAAGCCCGGGTGAGGTGGCTACGTCAACCTCTGCGTGGGCGAAGGCACGGGCCGAGACCCGGGCGGCGGCGCCTGCCGGGCAGCCATCGACAGCGTCGATGGGACCCATGGGAACCATCCATGCGTCGGGGGCGCGCCCTACGCCTACCCTGGCTTCGTGCCCCGGAGACCCCGATGATCGTCGAATACGTCCGCTACCGCATCGCCCCCGAGCGCGCCGAAGACTTCCTGACCGCCTACGAGTCCGCGGCTAAGAGCTTGAAGGACTCGCCGCATTGCCTCGGCTACGAGCTCGCCCAGTGCACGGAGGCCCGCGAGTGCTTCACCCTCCGCATCCTATGGGACTCGGCGGAGGGGCACATGCAAGGCTTCCGGAAGAGTGAGCCGTTCAAGCCGTTCTTCGCGGCCATTCAGCCGTACGTCGGCAACATCGAGGAGATGCGCCACTACGAGGTGACGACGGTGAGCTGGATGCGTTGAAGTGTGGCGAGGGCCATCGTCTCACTCGTCCTCCTCGCCGAAGAAGGCCTTCGCCTTCTGCAGGATCTCGACCTCCATACGGAGCGTGTCGTGTCGACGCGTAAGCAGCTCGTGCTCACGCTCGAGACGCGCCAGCCTCTGCTCGAGCGTCTCGTCTTGCGGGGAGACTGCCTTGGGCGCGGCTTTGGCCCGCTTCGACTTCTTTCTGGGCTTCGTCATGTCGTTCCTGGGGCGGAGCCCGATTGGTAGGAGTGGAAGGTCACCTTCGGACCTTCACGTGGGCGAAGGGCGTCCGGAACCACGGTTGGAGCGAATCAGGTCCCTTCACCGCACGTTGCGCTGGGTGCGCACGATGGCATTGGCGATGGCGTCGCCGCCGAACGTGCGCTGGAGCTTGGAGACGAGGTTGGGCGTGAGCATGGACATGAACGCGCCGAGGCGCTGATCGACCGCGGCGACCGTGACCTCCCCGAGGTCGCGCCGAATCGAACGAATGACGGCCTCGGCGACGTCGGCCGGGGACTTGGTGCCCATGACCGAGGGCAGCTTCACGCCGGTCTTCGCGAACATGCCGGCGTCGCGAATGAACCCGGGGAACACGGTGGAGACGCCGACGCCCGTTCCGTGCAGGTCTTCACGCAACGAGCCCGCGAAGCCTCGCATGCCGTATTTGGTCGCGCAGTACATGGTGCTGCCTTTGGCGGGCACGCGCCCCGCCACGGACGAGATGAAGACCAAGTGCCCCTTCTTGTTCTTCACCATCGGAGGCACGAAGTGTTTGGCCATCAGAATGGGGGCCTTCAAGTTCACGTCGAGGGTGCGCTCGATGAAGTCTTCGTCCACCTCTCTCGTGAAGTCTCCGGTGGCAGGGATGGCGGCATTGGCAACCAGAATGTCGACCGGGCCAGCTTCCCGCGCGATGCGGGTCACGTCGTCACGCTGGGCGAGGTCGGCCACGATTGCCCTCGCGCCAGTTCGTTCGGCCACCACCTGGAGAGCGTCCGCGCGACGTCCCGTGATGACGACCTTCGCGCCCGCGGCGACCAGATGCGCGACAATCGCTTCGCCGATGCCGCCGTTGGCGCCCGTGATCAATGCCGTGCTGTTCCGAATGTCCATGGCGTCAGGAGTATCAAAGGTGCGGACGGAGTGTCGAGGCCGACCGCTCCCGGAAGCTGCAAGTCGGGACGGAGCGCGGCCCGGCCCCATACGCGTGGCCTCTGGAGCCAGCGAGAACGTCTTCGACACGTCGTCGTCGGTGATTGGCGCGAACGATTGGACGGACGCGAAAGTTTCCGACCGAAAATTTCCGACCGACGTTGGCGCTCTAGGCGGGCTCGACGGCATCGAGGTTCGGCCACCCCATGGGCGCACGAAGCGACCACCAGGGCCGGCCGCGGTCCCCTCCTCTATCGGCGTCACTCCACCGTAGGAAAGGGCTGGACTCGGACGGCTACGCCATCGACACTCGCCACCACGGGAAGGCGCGCGCACCTCATCGCCAGCACTCGGTCGAGTCTGCGATGCGCCCAGCGACTCGGCACGATCGACCAAGGTGACCGAACCATGAGCGAGATTCAACGTTTCCTTCAAGAGCTGGGCTACGACGACGAGCGTCCTATCGACGAGGTGCTCGCGCAGATGCAGAAGCTCGTCCACGAGGAACAGGACGAAGCGGACGACGACGAACTATCTCCGGTGGCGGCCGCGCTCTTGCTCCGTCGACCTCTGGTCGACCGGGCCAAGATTCTCGCGGTGCTCGCGAAGAGCCAGCGGCTAGGCGGCACCTACCTCGAGGCACTACCGGTCGTTGCGCGAACATTACGTCCAGATTGGATCGCGCAGGCGATGGATCTCGCGGGGGCTACGGGTGGAGCGGCGTTCGGACCGAAGAAGCGATCTCTCCTGCACGAGGTTTGCGACTCGATTGGCGAGAACGAGTGGACCGACGAGCGCTACGACCAGGCCGGGAACAGCGAAAACCTCTTCGACACCTCGTCGTCGGTGAACTGGTTGGTCTCGGAGAAGGCGGTCGACGAGCGAGTGTTGCCTACCATCGCGCTCCTTCTCGGACGCGGGGACCGCGCCGACGCGAAGGACAAGGGGGGCAAGACTCCGCTCGACTTGGCGCGCCGAGGTCGCAAAGAGCTGCGCGCTCAGGACTGGAAGCGAGTAGAGGCCGCGCTCGAGGGGAAGTCCTCGCCCGCAGCGAAGGCCTCGCCCGCTTCCTCCGAAGGGACGAAGACGGTGGAAGATCACTTCCACGATCCCGCGTTCGCGCTCGGGATCCTCGGTGCCTTGCTTCGCGATGGCATCGTCAAGAAGGCCGGATTGTCCAAAGCGCTCGACGCCCTCGACGATGACGACGACGAGTCGGCACGCGAGGCTTTGGCCGTTCAGACGCTGCATCGAACGAAGGTCACCCCGAAGCAGCTCGCGACAATCGAGACACTCTCGTTCGATACCGACGAGCCGATTTACCTTTGGCTCGCCGAAGCCATCGGGGTCGACCTGGGCGGCGACTCCGAGACGCTCGCTGTCGGTTCACTAGACGGCATCCACCACCTGACGGGGCTCGTGTCGCTCGACTTGCGCCATGGGTACGCTAGCGGTGCGAAGCTCGACCCGGTGTTGGAGCACCTCGGCCAGCTCCCTCGCCTACAACGACTCGGTGTCGCGCCGAAGGCCGTCTCGAAGGCGCACATGCGCAAGCTCACGGAGCTAGGTATCGCGATTGCGGATCCGCCTCCCAAGGAGGCCGCACGCAAGGCGACTCCGATCGCGGCCAAAGCGGCCACCCCGAAGAAGACTCCCGCCAAGAAGATTGTCGCCGAGAAGACTCCTGCAAAGAAGGCTCGCGCCAAATCGGGCGCGCGCCGGTTCGAGCTCGTAGAGGGCAGCTCGAGTAAGTTCTGGGAGATCGAGCTCGGTGCACGGAAGGTGCTGACGCGCTACGGCCGCATCGGCTCCGCAGGCCAGACGACGGAGAAGTCTTTCGCCACGGCAGAAGAGGCCCAACGAGAACACGACCGGTTGATCGCGGAGAAGACGAAGAAGGGGTACCGCGAGGGGTGACGGCAAGTGCCAGGTACGGAACGGAGGAGGCGTGGCGGGCTTGCGCGCGTCGCCACTTGCGGTCATGGGTGAGTAGCAGGCGGGGGCTCTGCATGGGCGGCCGTCGACGTGCTCGCCCCAGCCGAGCAGATGTTGTGGTCATTGGTGTGCACAAGCGCCGTATCGGTATGAAAGGCAGCCTCCTGCGATGTGATAGGAGAAGGAACCATGTGCCACGACACCCCTCCTCGGAGCGATTGAATGCCGAAACGGAGCGATCGCAGGCGGGCAGCTTTGTCCGACCGGCGGCGCTCGTTGTGTGCAGAGGTCGGCTACCGACTTCCGCGCCGTGGTCGACTCGAACGGAAAGGTGGTCTGCAAGTGAGCGCTCGAATCGGCCCGGCCGCGATCGTGGTTTCTCTCGCGGCCTGTCTATCCGCTTGCCACGAGGAACCGCCTCCCAATTGCTGGGCATCACGCTACCCCTTCGAGTCCTTTCCCGCACCTTCCGATGCCGACCCCTACCTCCTCGCGTGCTACCCGAAGGGTGCGGTCGCGGGGGTGGGGATACGAGTCGACGGCACGGTGGTCGTGCTCGAGGGTCGCAACAAGGGCCCCTACGATCTGATGGTCCCGTTGAGCGAGCGCGCGCCTTCCAGCGGCGCTCCTCGAGTGGTCCCGTCGGCCGAGCTTGCCGCGCGTCGCGAGCAGTTGGCCAAGCTCCCAGCCATGCCGTGGAAGTGGGATCCGACGCTTCAGGACGAGCTGGACTGTTTCGGGCGCACGGCTCCGGGCTCGAACACCGTGGTGCCGCTCTCGGCGGGCGCGAGGCCGATGTCGGCCGGGGCGAAGAGCCTGGTGGATTGGATGAATGGCTTGAAGCCTGCGACGTAGTCCGATCGCCTCGGTTCGCCTCAGGTAAGCGGTCGCTCGGAAATCGCTCGGGCTGCGCGCCTTCGTTCAGGTCTCGACGCTGACCGTGAAGACTCCGCCGACCTTGCCGCTGGGGAGCGTGCCGATGATGTACACGGAGATGGCGCCCACGAGGCCATTCCCCTGCGGCCGCCCCATGCGGATGACGATGGGATTCTTGAGGTTGTCGCGCAGGGCGCCGAGGAGCTTGGTCATGCGCTGGTGGTAGGCGAAGTTGTCTGCGTCTTCGCCGGCGACCGGCACGAAGCGGCTCGCGAAGGACTCGAAGGGCACGGTCTCGGACTTGAGCGACGAGAGGGGCTTGTCGGCCATGGCGTCGCCGTCGGTCACGCTATTGAACGCCGCGTGGACAATCGCCGCGCTGGCGGGACCCTTCTGCACCTTGGCCGAGCGAACCCAGACGAAGTCGTGGTCGCTCTCGGACACGAAGGAGAGGCCGCTCGCCGTCTTCATGACGGCGTTCTTGATCTTGGTGTCGGTCGCCAAGGTCAGCGCGTCTTCGGTCTCGGCCGGTTCTTCCCCCGCCGTCGACGTGGAGTCGGCGGCGCAAGCGGGCACGAACGAGGCGAGAGCGAGGAGGAGGACGAGGCGTTTCATGCATGCCCTTCGTGACATCGTCCCGCCTCGCACGCAAGCAACATCGGCGTGTCTCGCGGGGCGCGGCTCGCTGCATTGGAGCCGCTCAGCCCACGGGCAGATTAGAGCTTCTCGAAGCTGTACGTGCAGGTGTACGGCACGTAGCTGACGGACCCACTCCCCCGGAAGCGCGCGAATGTCTTTCGGTAGCTCATGGTCAAGGGCGAGCTCGCCTTTCCGTTGCATTCCCCGTCCATTTCGTAGCCAAAGAGCCACCCGCGCACGGCGGAGAGCGCGCCCGGTCCCGTTCGGTGAAGCTCGGTGAGGTTGGGCGCGCCCGAAGAGGGGCCCGGGCCCATCGGACCGTCACAGCGCCCGCCCGGCGAGAAAGCGTCCCCGAGTGCGCACCACGGCCGGAAGCCGCTGTTGGTGCGCACGAGATGGTCGAGCGGATAGCTCGCGCCGCCCACCCATTGCGTCCTTCGTACGTAGTCGCCCGAGAGCAGTTGCGGAGGACCGAGTGGTGCTCCCCCGAACGTCGGGCTGCTCCCCGAGCAGGAGAGTGCGGGATTCCCGTTGGGCGTTGGGGACGAGCTGAACGCTCCCCTGACCTTCGGCGTGGACTCGGAGGTCGAGCAGTCGCGCATCGGCGAGACGGTGAGCGTGAAGCCTGAACTGGAGGCAACCTCGGAGACGTCCGCGGTGCAGACCGTGGTCACGGTTTTTTCCCAGTCCCTGCAGCAGTAGCGGTCGCGACGATAGTCGCGGATTTCGCACGTGGCCGTGACCCTATAGGCCCCCGATTCGTCCGGGAGGAGCAAAGGAGCGGGTGGCGGCGGAGGCCCGAGCGTAGCGTCGGGACCTGCATCGGCGACCGCTCCGTCGGCGACCGCGCCATCACTGGCCGCTCCGTCGGCGACCGCGGCATCACTGGCCGCTCCGTCGGCGACCGCGCCATCACTGGCCGCTCCGTCGGCGACCGCGCCATCACTGGCCGCGTCCCAAAGGGGCTGGAGAGCGGCAGCGTCGTAGGGGTCGGGGGGGAGTGGCGATTCGTTCCACTCTTCGCCGAAGGGCGGAGCTCCCAGCGGCGGGCTCGCCGCGTCTCGTTTCGAGGGCGGACGGGGCGTCGCGTCCGGTCCGGCGTCGTCGAGCGGGGTTTCCGAAAGGGGGACGGAGTCGACCGAGCAAGCGGCCGTCACCAGGGTCACGAGAGTCGAGCCGAGGAGCAGTGCGCGAAGGGGGCGCACCGAGCGCAGAAGCGTCATGCCAGGAGTACGCGACGAGCTGCTCGGGGTCGCACGACCGAGTGCGGATTTTCGAAAAGTTGGCGCACGATCACGACGTGGAGGAACAGCTTCCCTCCTCCCCTGTCCCCCCTCGAGTCGGTTACGCCCAGCTCGCGCAGGTCGGTCGGGCGCACGAGGCCCAAGCGAGGTCCTGCTTCCGTGGGGTTGAGGCCCGCGCGGAACCTTTCTACGGTGCTTCGCTAGAATGCTCGTCGATCCCCACCTACGCCTGAACGAAGCCCGCCGCGTCCACCTCGAGCTCGCCGACGAGCTTCGAAAGGAGCCTCGAAACAAGGAGCTGGCGGTCGAATGGGCGCGCTCGGGCTGCGCCCTGGTCCGCGCGCTCAACGAGGTCGGGTCGCTCGCCGAGGTCGCCCCGCTGATCGCCGACATTCTCGTCGCGGCATCTCAATCCGGTAGCCAAGCGGCCGCGACCCGCCTCGTCGAGGGACTGGAGCCCCTGCTCGACGACCCGCGTTTCTCCGAGGTGTCCGCGCTACGGCAGGTGCTCCTGGAGCATCTCGAAACCTTCGGGGGGTTGCGATCCTTGGCATTGGGATTGACCTCGGTCCTCGTCGAACGGGCCGCGAGCCGAGAGGCGGCCGATGCCGAGCTCGACCGAGCACGCACGCTGATGACTGGGCACTCGGGCGAGAGCGCCATCGCCGTCATGCAAGCCAAGGTACTGTATGCGGCCCTTCGCCATAGGCTCGACCACCAAGACGAGCCCGGCGCACGGGTGCTCCTCGACGAGCTCTTGGCGCTGGGCGGAGACCATCGGCTAATCTTCTTCCAGACCATCGCCCGAAACCTCTTCCCCGATCTGCGTGAGGCACGGGAAGAAGAGGAACGTGCGAGCGCCATGGCCCACCCCGTCACCGCGAAAGGCGAAGCCGCGCTGGTCGAGGCTGGCTACCCTCCCCTTCGTCCGGTCAACGTACTCGCCTCGCCGGCGCTTCGCCCTCTCGAGGCTCGCGGTTGGGTCCACGGGTTCGACGCCGAGGGGGACTACCAAATAAACGGTCGACACAGCGAGCAAGTGATTGCCCTGCTCGCCCTCGTGGGTCGACCGGCCCTCAGCGTGCGCGACCACGTGGACGGCCGCCGACGGGTCGTCGAGGTGGTCGACTCCGAAGGGACGAGCCATCGCTTCCCGAGCGCAGGAGGCGAGCGCTACGACCCGGAGAGCGATTGGATCGACCTCGAGCTCGTCGTGCGGGTCGTGACTTCGCTTGCCCCCAAGGCCCCATTGCGCCGCCTCGACACGGGCGATCAGACCGTGGTGTTCGTCTGCATGCCCGAGGCCGCCGAAAAGGTGGCCAAGGCGGCAGGGCTACTCAAGGGGCTCAAGAGCGTCAAGGCGAGTCGGAAGCGCTGATTGGAGTGTCGACCAAGCCTGCCCGGCGCCCGCAGAGGAACGAGGACGAGCCCCGCCAGGGGACGAGCACGGCCGGACTCGTGGCGATTGGCGTTGGCATCGACTGGACCTCGAGAAAGGCCGTTCGAGGCTGCCTCGTGCGGTCGTTCTTGTGCACGCATCCCGGCTCCGCTAGTTTCGGCGCATGATGATCCGTCGTGCATCTTTTGCCTTCTTTTGTCTCCTCGCGGCTTGTGGCGCGCCCAATGAAACCGCAAAGCTCCCGCAAGCGCCCGCGGTAGAGCCGCCCGCGGCGGCGAGCGTGTCGTCCGCGCCGGTTGCCTCCGCTGCCGCGCCCAGCGCCCCCGCGTCGGCAGCTCCTGCTACCCCTGCAACGCCTACGGCTGCGTCGGCTGCGTCAGCTTCACCGACTGCGCCGGCTGACAGCAGCAAGAGCACCCTCACGCGAGCCCAGCTCGAGGATGCGAACAAGGCGGTCATGGCCGCGTATCCGGGTCCCTTCGACAAGACCTACAAGGCCGTCGTGGCCAAGCTCGGCGAGCCGACCAAGAAGGGCGACAACATGTTCGAGTGGTTCATCAAGGACGGCGACAAGTGCGTCGGCTTCTTCATGACCAAAGACGCCAAGAAGGGCCACGCCGCCTCCGGCATCAACGCGGACGCGAGCGCGGCCTCCTGTAAGTAAGTCGGTCTCGTTCCCTCGGCCTAGAGCGCCAATCCGCTTAATTCGGTCGGCTTTCCGCCGATTTGCGTCGCCGTGCTTCGTTGCTCCTCCTCGCCTAGCAGCCTGTTGAAAAAGGGACCGAGTGCGTCCGCCATCCGCGCCGCAAGGGCGAGGCGTCGATCCGAGGAGCGCGCGGAGCCTACTTTTGTAGGTGAGCACGCACCGGAGGATCGCAACGAAGCTCTTGCGGATGCGGCGGCGGGCGCACGACGGGAGTTTTTCAACGGGCTGCTAGCAGCAGTAGGACTCGTCGTCGCGCCTCGCACGGCTCGCAACTTGGCGAAAATCCTCGGTCACTAAGCGGTTCGGCGCTCTAGACGTCGTCCCTTCGACTCGCGCGCCGGCACTTCGGTGCGCGCGCGGGGCGAAGGTGGAGAGGCCGAGGTCGACCCATCACGCCGTCACTGCCCGGCGAGCCGGTGGACCGGCCCGTCCTCGTCGCCCGGGAGAGCAGCAAAGCGCGGCTCTCTCGGCGGCGACGTGACGTTTCGTCCGCGACCTTCGGTCAGATCCCGCCCATTACCGAGCTGCACCCGCACATGCCTGCGCCTCCCGTGGGCGTTCCCTGTGCGAGCTCACCGTGGGCCGAGTTGCTCACGCACTGCATGGCATCGCAGCTGCCGTTGGGGAGAGGAGCAGCGACGACCGACGCACGTCCGCACCCGCAGTTCGGGCTTTCTTCCGCGCAGAGTCGCACGGAGGTGCCGACGCAGCGTGAGCCCTCGGGGATGCCGCCTGCGAGGCAAGCCGTGAGCGCGCCGTTCGGGAGAGTGCCGAAGCTCGTCGAGTCCGGACTCGGATTGATGACGTTCTCGTCGACCACGCCAGGGACGGAGGGTTCTTGGTTCGTGCCGCTCGTTCCTCCATTGGCGGCGTCCACGCACTCGGTGAACGCAGTGGAGGCAGCGTCCGAGCCGGTGCACCCAGCGCTGCACGAAGTCATTTCGGGCGAACAATCTTCAGGAGTGTTCGGCTCCAGGCACTGCGGGTCGGTGCTGCACTGTTGGGTGTCCGAGCCGTCGTCCTGCCACATGAATTCGAGCGCTTCGAGGGTTTCGTTGCTGGCCGTGTCGAGGGCAGATGCCGCACCGAATGCGCCGAGAAAGCCTCCGTTCGGGCTTCCAGAGGCGGGCGCAGAGCCTGCGGGGACCCCAGGCTCCGTGGGCTGGGGTTCCGTAGGCTCGGGTTCGGTGGGAGGTACGGGCTCGTTGCCGCCGGCCCCGCTGATGGCTTCCTCGACGGCGTTCTCGTTGGCCTCCATTTCGCTGGCCGTCACACCAATCACGTCGTTCGGGTCGGACTCGTTCACGAACGTCGTGTCGCCGTCATCGTCTTCGTAGACGCTGTAGGTCGTGCCATCTGCGGTCGTATACGTTCCTTGGGAGCGACCATACCCTTGGTCTTCCCCCGCGCTCACGGACGGTCTGCAGCTCGGTCCGCCGCTTCGCTCGGAGCCCACGAGCCCTCCAAGTGCGCCGGCGCCGGGGTGAAGGCTCGCCGCGCATGCGAGCGTCGCAGCACCGGGCCTGTCGGAAGCAAGTTCCCCGATCGCACACTGCGTGCGGCTCGTCACCCCGCCCACGGTTACCCCGCCCCTCCCCGCCGGCGTATCGGCGGACGGGGCTCCGCCACCACCACCACCTCCGCCACCGTTCCCGCACTTCGTAGCGGCAACGTCCGAGGTCGCTCGCACCGGAATTCCCGGTACAGCGAGCCTCGCTGCATCACCTTTGGCGAGCCCGCATCCGATGTCGCACGCGAAGGCCGTGGCGGTCCCGGCGCTGCCCACCGCGACGAGGTCCACGCCGTGGCACGGCTGCAAGAGACCTTCGATGAAACTCGGCAGTCCGTTCGTCGACAGTGCGCCTTTCAGGTCGCGAAACACGAGGTTCTTCGTGCCAGCGGCGAGCTTCGTGAGCTCCCCTGCGCGCAGCGCTTTCGTTCCCACGGGGACGATCTTGCGCGTACGCGGATCGAGCAAGTAGAGCCCCTGCCGATGGAGCACGGTCCCGGGCGTGGCGGCCGCGGCAACGAGCTCGGCGCGATGCTTCGCGAGCCAAAGGAGGCCCGGCTTCTTGTGCCCGGCAAAAGCGCGATTTTGGTCGGCAAGGAGGAGCAGCGGCAGCGCCACAATCTGCCGGAAACGCGTAGCCGCGAGCGCCCCTTCTTTGCCGAGGACACGCCCAATCGAGGTATCAATCTCGGCGACCATTGCGTCCTCGAGCGCGCGAAGCTGCCGACCGCTCATGCACGAGAGCTGCGTTTGAATGCGCCCGATCTGTTTCGCCACGCCCGCCTCGTCCTCCTTCACCGCAGCGCGAAGGTAGGCGTCGAGCATGCCCTCGAGCGCGAGATCGCCGCGACATGCCGCCGTGTCGCGCAGCGTGACGACCTCGGTGTGGAGCGCGGGGAGCCGGCGTGACAATCCGAAGGAGTAGTCGGCCGAGAGCACCGAGAGGGCGAAGACCCCCGAGCCTCCCGACACGTTCGACTCCTTCCGCGCGGTCGTCCGGAGCGGAACCAGCTGCGCCTCGAGCGCGAGCCGTTGCTTTCTGTGGGTGGCCTGGTGACTGGCAATGGTCTTGCGCGCGGCGAGCAGGGTCGCACGATCGCTGGCATAGGCGCTCGCAGCGGCGGCAACAGCGGCTTTGGGCTTCTTGGCCACGAGCCTGGCGGCGATGAGCAGGCGCCCGAACACGGCCTCTTCGAGCGTGCGCCTCTGGCGCGCCATGTCTTTGCCGAGCATGACGGCGGCCTCGCGCTCGGCCTTTTGGGCAGCGCGCAGGCCGACGAGCCGCTGCTCCGAAGCCTTGAGCTCGGTGTCGAAGGTGGCCGACGTGAGGGCCTCCTCGCTCTCGGCAACGGCGCTTTCGGCGGCGGAATCGGAGGGGCCAGCGCTGCAACCGACGGCCGAGACGGTGGAGACGAGCGATACGGCGAGGACGAGCGCGCAAGGCGCAGTACGGAAAAAGGTCATCGCGAGACATTGCCGAGGCCGCCTACGATGCGGAACCACACGTGTACCTATATGGGGCATAGGCGAGGTCTATGGGGTGGTCGGGAGCCTCGCGATCGAGTGGGCAGGCTCGTCCCCGGGCGGCGGAGCGGCGCCTTCTGCTCGTCGCGCCTGGACGCAGCGGGTGCCCGCTCCTTCCGCCCCGCCCGCCCCGCCCGCCCGTCTGCTTCTTGCCTGTCGCACGTCGTTCGATGCGCGATCCAAAGCGGTCGACGCCACCAGGGTTCGACGTTCGACATCGAGGTGCAGCGATGTAGACTGGGCGCAATGACGCCCCCCCCTCGCCTCGAGACCTTCCCCATTCGCGCAGAGTGCAGCGCCGCATCGGTCGGCTTCATGCCACTCGCACAAGGCCTTCGAGAGGCGTTGGGCCTTCCCGGCGATACCAAAATCTCGGGAGGGGCCTGGCTCACGTCGGTAAAGGAGGGAACGAAGCTGGAGGGAGGGTTGCGCGTTCTGGGGACCAAGCGCCGCGCATTCCGGGGAGCGAAGGTCGACGTCGTGTGCGTCAGCATCGCGGCCTTCGATTCGAAAGGCACCCTTGCCGGTTGGAGCCGTGATCTCGTGGCCGGCGCCGCGGAAGACCCCCCGGAGCTTCGGTTCTCCCGGCCCGACGGCAGCCCCGTCGAGCTGACGGTGGAGATGAAGAAGAAGCTCAAGAGCCTCGCGACGGCCGAGCCCGTCGCGAACGAGGATAGCCAGTCCGGCAAACCCTCGAAACGAGCGGCACGCCCCGCGACCGACTCGCAGCGCGCAAAGACGAGGGAAGCGCCTGTTCCCTTCATCGCAGACGCCGATATCGTTCACGTCGCACTGACCGCCGATGGTCAGATCGCGAGCACCCTCGACCGCACCAACACCCTATCGTTCTGGGACATGCGCGACGGCTCGCGCATCGCCAAGGTGGCCATCCAAAAGGGCACCGGGGCTCAGGCGTTCTCTCCCGATGGCCAGCGCATCGCCGTCGGGCGGACGAAAGTCGAGATTCGGTACGTCGGCGCACCGGAGGCGGACGTGGTGCTCACGGGCCATCCGAAGGGGGAAGTCGTAGCCCTCGGGTGGTCCCCGGACGGGGCCCGCGTCGTGAGCCTCAGCGCAGTGCCCGTAAAGGGGGCCGACAACGCCCTCGCCTCGTGGGATGCCGCCACTGGCGCACAGCTCTTCCGCGTGCCGGTCCACCGCCCGAACGGAATGCTCGTCTCGCGAAAGGGAAAGGCCATCGTCTGTGGCACCTACGAAGGCCTCGTCTCGATCTCGGCCAAGACCGGGGAGACCCTCGCGACGGCATTCGCGGGAGAGCGGATCGAGGAGCTCGCCGAGGTGGCGGACGGCGTTCTGGTGATGCTCGGCCAATCGCTCGATGACGGAGAGCTCGTCGTCGTGCACCCGGAGACGCTGGTCGAGGTTCGTCGCACGACGCTCGAGGGACTCCTTTACCCCGCGGTCTCCGGGAGCGCCGTGATCGGACGCAACGAAGACCGGAGCGCGCTCGTGCTCGGAGACGCCAAGAAGAGCGGCAAGCTCCGCTCGAAGGCGCTCGGGGGTGAGCTTGGGCCCTATGCCATCGCCAATCAGGGCGCAACGATCGTTTGTGCGCTCGGCCCGCGCCTCGTGGTGCTCGGCAAGGATCTGGCACCGCGGCCTTGAAAGAGCTCGGCGAGCTCGATGCGGCGCCGACCGAAGTCGTCGACGCTAGAGCGCTTAAGCGGTTTGTCGCTCTAGCAGTCCGTTGAAAAAGGGACCAGCGCGTCCGTCGTCCGCGCCGCAAGGGCGAGGCGCGATCCGAGGAGCGCGCGGAGCCTACTTTTGTAGGTGAGCACGCACCGGAGGATCGCAACGAAGCTCTTGTGGATGCGGCGACGGATGCGCGACGGGAGTTTTTCAACGGGCTGCTAAGCACCCTAAAAGCGGGCGACGAACGTCAACCCCGTGCCAGGCAGCGCGGCGACACGATAGGACGGTCCACGGGCGGTGCCGGTGAACGCGGAGTATCCACGCTCGACCCCCGACGGCACGAGCAGCTTGGCCAGCCCCGCGCCGAAGAGAGCGATACCGGAGCCGACCAACGTACGCGTATAGAGCCCGCGTGTGGTCGGGTCCATCTCACGCGGGGAGGCGGCGACGATGGCCCCCGCCATGAGCAGCCCACCTCCGAACACCGACGAGGCGGTGCCCTGAACGAGGCGACTCCGCCGTTCGCTCACCGCGAGCTCGTACCAACGTTGTTCGAGCGCCTCTACCGTTGCCGCGGAGGGCAGGCCTCGCGCTTCGGACCTGGATAGCATGGTATCGAGCTCCTCGAACGGGTCGGGCCGCAAAAGCCCGTAGACACCGCCGACCACGACCACTCCGCCCTGGACTGCCAGGAGCGCAGCGCCAGGGGTGACCTCGCGAGCGAGCAGGACCGTCGCGACTCCGGCGGTCGCCCCGCCCAGTCCGATACCGAGCACCCCGCCGAGCACTCGGCCGCGGTGGGCCGACGCAGACTCTGCCCGGAGCGTGGACTCGGCGAGCACGAGACGCGCGCGAGCCGGCGTGAGCTCGCTCGCAGTTGCCTCGTCGGCACGCGCGAGTGCCGGGGTCATGACCCACGCGAGCGCCGCGACGGTCAGAAAGCGTTGGACGGCCCGCATCGCCAGAACTATTGTCATGTGGAATGACACTTGTCAACGTGCGCAAGCGAAAGGTGCCTACCCCCGCCCCGGTAGACGGTCGCGAGCAACGCAGCGTGCGCACCCGCGAGGCAATCGTGACGGCCGTTCTGGCGCTGCTGGCCGAGCGCGAGCAAGAAGTGACGATGGAGCTCGTCGCGGCGCGGGCCGGGGTGAGCGTGCGCACGCTCTACCGGCAGTTCCACGATACCGACACCCTCTTCCTCGCCCTCCACGATCGCGTCGGGACTGCCGCGACCGAGCTCGGCCTCGATTGGAACGCAGCCGGCACGCTCCTGGGCGATATGGACGCCCTCGTCGAGGCGCGCGTCCGCATGTTCGTCGCGATCGAGCCACTCGCTCGCCTGGGTCGTCGCGTTGCTCTGCCCGCCGCCGTCCCCGCCCCCAGTATCGACGAGCGCCGGCAAATGCTACGCGCCGACTTGCGCTGGCTCGTCGACGCCCACGTGTCCTCACCCTCGGCCGAAGACCTCGAGGCACTCGAGGCCTGGGTCTCGCTCGAGGTGTGGACCCGCCTGCGCGAGCACCAGGGGCTGTCGCGTCCACGCGCCCTCGCCGTAATGAAGAAGACAGCCCGTACCCTCGCCCAGGCGTTCGGGCGCGAAGGGTAGAGCCTCCCCCGTCAGGGCACCGCCCCCGAAAGACTCCGCTCAATCGCCTTCAGGTAAATGCTCCGCGGATAGCGCGCCCGGAAGGCCTTCGCGCGTGCGCGAGCCTCGTCGAGGCGGCCGGCTGCGGCGAGCGCCTGCACCGCGACTGCCTCGCGATCTTCGACCAGGCGGCCTTGAGGGAATTGGGTGGCGTGGGACGCGACCGCAACGAGCGCGTCGTCTGCGCGACCTCGAGCGAGCGCGGCGCGCGCCGTATCGAGGAGAACCTGCTCCTTGGCGAGGTCGCCGGCAACCACGGTGCCCGCACTCGCGCTCGCGCTCCCTGCGACCGACGCGACCGACGGAGCCACCCGTGCAGTGGCGACGACCGAGACGACCGCCGACGGCGGGCTCGCCACCGCTGCTGCGGACGACTCCGACGCCGACGCGCTAGGGACGCCAATGACCGCAACACTTCCCGAGGCAGACGGTGTTGGCGCCGGAGCTTCGTGCGGCGCAGAGGCTCGCCCCACGACCACCCCTGCCGCGAAGGTGCCGAGCGCGCCCACGACAATCGCCGCATTGAGCCGCGAGAGTGCCGCCACGCCCGAGCCGACCGCGGCCCCGACCTTCGCCCCGCCACCGGTCGCCGCGCCCTGCGCGAGCGACGCGAGCAGCAAGGACTTTTCGACCCTCGAGAGCACCTCGGCGCGCGCAACGGGCTCGGGTACGTGGGCCACGCGCTCGTCGGCGAAGAGGAGCGAGAGCTCGTCGTCGATGGGCTCGAGCTCGTTCATCGTGGGTCCTCCTTGGCGGCGGCGTTGCCGTCATCGACCGTGTCGGACTTCCCCTCGAGGCCCGATTGCGCGGGCTTCGACTCTCCCGTGCGCTCTTGGGCCTCGAGCTCGCGAAGCCGCTTCTTGAACCCGACACGAGCAAGGCGCACGCGCGAGTAAACCGTGTTGAGGGGGACGTCGAGCTCCTGAGCAATCTCTGGCGCCGGGATGCCCTCGAGGTCGTGCATCACGAGCGCGACACGTTTGTCGAAGTCGAGCGCGTCGAGCCCTCGCGCCACGAGCACCCTCGCGGTGAGCTTCTCGGCGAGACGGGGGCTCGGCAGCGGCGCGTCTTCCGAGAGCACGTCCGCGTCGTGCCACCCGAGCCTGCGGTAGTTCGCCGCGAAGCGCGCAGCGAAGGCGAAGAGCCACGGACGCAGCGGCCGCGAACGCTCGTACGTGGGCAGGGCACCGTTCACCGTCACGAAGAGCTCCTGGGCGACGTCGTGCACGTCCGCATCACGCACGCCGAGCCGCCGCAGCGAGCGGCACACGAAGTCGAACTCGGCCTCGAAGAGCGCCCGAAATTCGGCCTTTGGTGACGAAGTGCGCGGTCCCACGTTCGGGCCTTGTCGTCCCGCGACGGAATCCGTCACGGCCGAAGCTCGATGCCGAGAATGAGGGCCGCCTGGAGGGGCGACGCCGTCCACACGGGCTCACCCTCGATTGAAAACGTGGTCCTCACGAGAGGCAGCCCGCCCTCCACGCCGCCGCGAAGGTGCACGCGCTGCCCGATAGGCACCCGAACGACGGCGCGCGCGAGCACGGCGGCTGCGAACGCGGTCGTCAGCGTAGGGCGCACCACGTCGAGCGACGTGACCTGGAGCGCGCCGAGCCGCAGCCCGACGCAGCCCTCGAACCATCCCAGTTCGCCACATGGCACGAGCGAGCCCCCGTACGCGACCCCGGTGAGTCGATCGCGAGCCGTGACGGCCGCAGACGAAGGCGTCGCCTCGAGACGCCCCTCCAGGTAGAGCGCGAATGCCCCATAGCGCCCACCCACGCCCACGAGCGCACCGAGCGCGGGCCCCGGAATGACGCCAATCGAGCCGAGCCCATGCGCGGTCAATGCGAGCCGAATGGGTTCTGTCGCAGGAGCGGTTGCTGGCGCGGGCACGGGCGCGCTAGCCGAAGCGGCCGAAGGTACGGCGACAGGCTCTTTTGGCGCGGGTGGCACCGGAGCCAATGGCGCGGGCGCAGGTGCAGGTGCGGGCGCAATCGGTGCGGGACGAGGCCCCGTGGGGTCAATGGCCGTGGCAACCGCCGCGGCGACGGCATCGGCGAGGGAATCGCAGGCGCCCTTGGGCTGCTCGAGCGATCGGACTCCGGGGGCGCTCGACCGCTCGGCGACCTCGAGGCGAGCCACGACCCGCGCACCTCGCGCCTCGAACCGCACGCGCACCGCAGTCGCCGAGTCGGTGACGAACGGGTCACGACCGAGGCGACTGGTCACGCGATCGCGAAAGGAGGCTTCGTCCGGGCAAGCGAGACCGGGAGCTACGCCGTACGCGAGCGTGGCAACGGGGGCTTCTTCGGCCCGCGCCGTTCGTGACGGGACGAAGAGTCCGAGCCCGACGACGAGCCACGCCGAGCAGGAGAGGACACGCTTACGGGCCGCCACGCGCCGACGGTTACCACGAAAGGTGTGGTTTGCATCTCCCATCCGTGGCAAGCCCTTCGGGTCTCTCCAGAAAAACGACGCTGCCCGTGACGGAACCGCGCGAGCGGCGACAAGGCCAACTCGATGCCCATGATTTCCCGACTTTTCTCACGCCTCGGTCTGGTTTGCCTGCTCTCTTCGGGGGCCGCCGCGTGCGCCAGCGAGGAAGACCTCGGTCGGCGCAGCGACACCGATGGCGGCTCGTCCTCGAAAGGGGACGACAGCCGGGACACGGTCAACTCGGGTGGCACGTCGACGGCGAAGCTCGTCTGCGAGGGAACGCCGCTTTCCTGCGAAGAGACCCCGGACAAGTCCGAGTGCACCAAGCGTGGTTGTAGCTACGCTCCCCCGGTCTGCACCGGCACCGCGGCAGATTGCAGCACGCTGAGCCAAGCCACGTGCGACTACGTGCCGGGCTGCCAATGGGCCCTCTCCTTCGGCGTCTACAAGTGCACAGGCCGAGCCGTAGCCTGCGACGAGCGGGCGCTCACCGGCAACTGCGACGCGGTCCTCGGCAAGAGCGGATGCCGCAACGTAGGTGGCTGCTCGGGCACGCCCAAGCCGTGTTCCGACTCGACGGGATACTCGACGTGCGCCCCGGGGTGTACGATCGGGTCGAGGTAGGTCGATAGCCCGTTGACTTGCGGAACTTGGCGGGATCCTCGGATCGCGCCTCGGGCGGCGGGCCGGCCGCCACGCGGCGACGGTTGCCACGAAAGGCATGGTTTGCACCACGCCCCGATCCGTTGCACCGCGACGCGCGGCACCGATTGAGAAAATGGCGGCGCTGCTCGGGCAAAAGCCAGCCCGCCTCGGCTCCGAACGACATCTGCCTGCCTGGTCGAGCCTCCGGTGGCAGAGCCGAATCCAAGCTCAATCGTCTTCCCAGACCAGGTCCGCGATTCGCCATCGGCCCTCGGCGTCCCGCGCCAGGCGGAAGTCCTTGCTCCCGGTCGCCTCGAAGGGCTGCCCGTCGAGGATTCCGCGTTTGGCATAGCGACAATGGCGCGTAGCCGCGGCCTCTCCCTGGAGCTCGGTGTGCGCTTCGAGCTCCCATTCGGAAAACTCTTGCAGCCGGCCCGAAGCCAGGAGCTCGGCCCGCGGCGCCACGAAGTCACGCACCGACACCGGCTCGGCACCGGGCGCCCGGATCCGAGCCTCGGGCAGGAACATGGCAGGCAACGCAGCCACCGTGGGCACGCGCCCGCCTGCGTTGGTGAACGCCGCGAAGAAGCGCCGCATCAGGTCGTCCAGAAGGGCCGCATCTCCCTGGGGCTCGACCTGCGAGCTGCGCCAACACCAGTCTTGCGTCGGGCCGTCCGGGTCGTCCGTGTGCAGCGCATCGGGCACGAAGCCGAGCGCCCGAAGCAGCGCCGCGCTGCGCGTGTTGTTCGGCGAGGCAATCGCCATCAGCCGGTACCGCCCCAACACGGAGACGGCATAGTCCAGGCAGGCCGCCGCGGCTTCGCGCGCGTATCCGTGGCCCGTGTGGCGCGTCGCGAAGCCGTACCCCAGGTCGGGCAGCGGCAGGGTTTCGCGCTTGAAGATGCCGCACATGCCCAGCGGCTCGCCATCGCTGCGCCGCTCCACCATCCAGAAGCCGTGGCCGTGCTGCCAATTGGGCTCGATCAGGCGCGTGTGCATCCATTCCAGGGCCGCTGCCTCGGTGCGCACCCCGCTGTCCCGGATGCCGGCCACCCACGCGGGTTCGTTGATCAGGCCCAATAGAAAGGGTGCGTCCGGAGCATGGAACGTACGCAGACGCAGGCGCTCCGTCACCAAGATGTCCATGTCCGGACGATAGCAGACCGACACGCCAGCGCGCGCCCGAAGGTTCCGCGGCCGCCCCGGAGGTCGCTAGCAGCCCGTTGGAAAGAGGACCAAGGGCCGCCTCGAATGCGGGGGTGCCGCATCCTCCGAGTGGCCTTCCCACAAAGCCGAAGAGGCCCCGTCTCTCGACAGGGCCTCTCGGCGGTTCACGCGTTGTCAGTTCCCTTCACGCGGCTCCGCAATCACGCGTCGTCTTGCTCGTCGCCTTCGGGGGCCGGGAGGGGCTCGTCGCCTTCGAGCGGGTCCGGGGTGCGCTCGGCGCGGCGCTTTTCACGGAGGAAGGCGCTGGTGGCTTCGCGGACCACCTCGGGGGTGGCGCGGAAGGCGTACCGGACCACCTTGCGCACCTTGGTGATGCGGTCACGGAGCAGCACCAGGTACGCGTCGCGCGAGGCGAGCGCGGCGTTGCTCTTGGTGCTGGGGGTGCGCGCGCGCAGGGCGTCGCTGAGGAGGAGGCCTTCTTCGATGAGGTTCATATCGAAGTTGGGAATGGTGGCGAAGCTGTCCGCGTGCTTCTTCGCGCGGCGCGCATAGGAGCCTACCGAGTCGGCCAGCTCGGCGATAGTGCCGGGCTCGGTCGCGTGGGTCTTGCGGAGCGCTTCCAGGGAGGCGTCCTTTTCGTCGAGGATGCCGTCGTCCGCGTCGAGATCCGAAGCGAGGCGGAGCTCCCGATTGACGAAGCGAGCGCGCTCGATCTCCGAGTCCCCATTGGCAACGAAGCTGCCTTTGGCTTCGTCACGCTGCGCGTCGGCGCGGTCGGTCAGGTAGAGGATTTCCGCCGCCACCTCGGCGCCGCCCATGCGATTGGCGAAGAGGGAGAGCGAGGGATACTTCCGCGGGTCCGGGCTCTTCTTGTACTTGTGCACCATGTTGGCGCACTTGATGGCTTCGGAGATGTAAACCGGATACGGCACGGGGAGCTCGACCGGCCCTTGCACCATGACCTTCTCGGCCTCGGCTTCGATGCGGTCGATGAGCCCCGGCGTGATGCCTGCACGGAGGGCCATAGGAGCGACGGGCCGCTCGATTGCGGGACCGCGATTGACGGCCAGAGGCGCCGCCGTGAGCATGGCCTTCTTGGCCATCTTGGCTTTCGCCTTGGCGGGGGCCTTTGCGGCCGCCTTCTTGGCGAGCTTGGTGGTGAGAGTCGACGAGGAGCCTTTCTTGGACGTGGTCTTCATGGTGGTCTGCCTTTTCAGCCGGCATCCGTGCCGGACAGACCCCTCTCGGCGGACCCCCGAAGAACGTTGCGTGCGACGTGCGTTTTTTCTCCGCGAGGCGACCGAACCGACTTTTCCGACGCAAAAACGAGGAGTTGCCGACCGGCGAAACGATCGTCTGTGGTCGGAAGCCTTCCTGGCTGTGGTCGGACGGCTTCCTGGCTGTGGTCGGGAGCTCGATCTCTGTGGTCGGAAGCCTTCCTGGCTGTGGTCGGACGGCTTCCTGGCTGTGGTCGGGAGCTCGATCTCTGTGGTCGGAAGCCTTCCTGGCTGTGGTCGGACGGCTTCCTGGCTGTGGTCGGGAGGCTTCCCTGGTGTGGTCGGGGGCATTTTTCGGGTCGTTAGAAGGCTTCCCCACCGTGCGCAATGTATTGAGCGTTTCGTCGGTGCCGCTGTGCGCTCCAGGTTCGAGAGAGCCGCCGGCGAAACGCGGCTGAACGAAGCCCGGAGCGGCGAGCGATAACGACCGCGCGTGCGACGAGCCTTCTTCTCTATGGCGATTTCGTGGCGCAGGAGCAAGGGCGGCTCGCGCAAAAGTGCGGTCTTCGACACCGGCAGGACGACGCGAGCGTGCACGCAGCACGCGTCGGAGTGCGTCGCAGGTGCGTTCGCAGACGGAGGCCGAGGCAGAATTCGATGGAAGACAAAAGGACGGCACGCAGTGCCGCCGCGGGGTCTGCGAAAGGGCATCGAGAGCTCACGCGCGCACCGTCGGTGGGGCGCGCGCACTCGGGACGACGAGCTGCGCAAGCCTATCGCCGCAGTGAGGACACTGAGTCACGTCACGGCCAGTGAGCGCGTGAAGACGCTCTTGCCACGACCGTCGCGTTCGACGAAGTCGCTTCCGACCGCCGAGGAGTCGATTCGCTTCCACGCGGCGCGGTTTGGAGGCGTAGAGCCCGAACGAGCGGATCTTGTGGAAGCCCTGCGGCAAGACGTGCTGCACGAACCGCCGCAGGAAGGTGACCGGCGATAGTGTGGCCGTGCCGGTGCCCTTGGTCCGAAAGGTGATCGCATCGTCGCGGACGTCGAGGAGCCTGCTGTTCGCGAGCCCGACTCGATGGGTATATCGGCCGAGATAGTCGAGAACGTGCGAGCCTCGAGCGAACGTCGGCTTCGCGTACACGTGCCAAGAGAGCTTTGCGATCGCGCGTTCGAGCCGCGAAAACGCCTCTGGATCGCGGAAGTCATCGAAGCCGTCGAAGTGGCCCGAACGGTACGCGCCGCGGAGCGCGGCGAGCACCTTCGCGCGGAAGACACGGCTCATCGCTTTCACGGGAAAGAGGAACGCGCGCTCGGATGGACGCCACGCATCGCCGTCCGCGGAGAGAGCTCCGGCGGTGACGATGGCGTGAACGTGCGGATGAAACTCGAGCTTTCGAGTCCACGTGTGAAGGACCAGGAGTGCACCGACGGTGCCGGTGAGTCGTGTCTTCGCGAAGGCGGCGAGGGTCGCCCATGCGGTTGCAAAGAGGAGCGCGAAGACATGCGCTCTTGCAAACGCGGCGAGCGGACGGAGCTCCGCAGGCAACGTGAAGACGACGTGGAAGTGCGGCGCATCGAGCATCCTGGCTCGCTGCGCCTCGATCCACTTTTCTTGGGCCAAGGCCTGACACTTCGGGCAATGCCGGTTTCGACACGAGTTGTAGGCGGGGTGCTCGTACCCACAGCTCGAGCAGAAGTCGACATGCCCACCGAGCGCAGACGTTCGGCACATCTCGATGGCCGACAGTGCACGCCTTTGCTCGTGGCGAAGGGGCACGACCGACTCGAGATGCGCACGGTGAGTGCGCACGATGTCCGCAAGGTCGAAGCGTCGAGGGGCTGCCCGCTGGGCAGCCAAGGCCTAGCGTCGGCGCTGGGGAAGGAGGTCGAGCGGACTGGGTGTTTCGCGCACCCGCTTCTGGGTCACGCGCGCGTAGCGCGCGGTTGTCGCGATACTCGCATGACCGAGAAGCTGACGGACGACGTGGACGTCCGTGCCCTCGTCGAGCAAGTGCGTCGCGAAGGAATGCCGGAGCACGTGCGGAGTCACGTGCTTCTTGATCCAGGCCTCCTTGCCTGCTTTGGCGAGCGCCGCGCGAACCGTGTCGGCCCTGGGCAGCGTCCCACGTTTCGGACAGGCAAAAAGGTAGGGCGCGGGCGGACGAGCGCGTGCCCAATACGCACGCAACCACTCGTAGAGAGAACGCGAGAGCTTCGCCTCACGGGCCTTGTTGCCCTTCCCATGGCGCACGGAGAGGACGCCGCGCGCGCCGTCGATGTCGCTCGTCTCGAGCGCGATCGCTTCGGCGATTCGAAGCCCAGCGCCGTACATCACCATCGCGATCGCCTGGTACCGAGGCTCGCGAATCGCACGAAGCAGCGCGTGCACCTCGTCGAGGCTGATCACCGTGGGCAACGGTGAGTACACCTTCGGCAGCTTCAAGAACGACACCAGTTCAGGTTTGCCGAGGGTGCGTTTGAAGAGAAATCGCAGGGCGCAGTAGCGATGCGTGAGCCAGCTCGCACTCTTCCCGAGCGAAGCCAGCCACTCCACGGCGCTTCGCACGTCGTCTCGGGTCCAGGTCGCGACCGGCTTGCCGAGCCGGTCCCGAATCCGAACGATCATGTCCGTGTACGCACGTTGCGTGCGTTTCGCGTAGGATGCGCGAGCCAGGTCCTGCGCCATCTGGTCGATCGAAATGTCCACGGGGCCTCCTTGCGACGCCGCCGTGCCTGGCGGCGTCGAACCTCAAGGAGACCACCCATCGTCTCGATAGCCAGGACCTGGCCTTCCCGCTCGCCCAGGCGCCGAAGCACGCCCCCACCGCCGCGCAGCGGCTTCGTTCTGCGCTTTGCGTCCGTGGTCAGGAGGCTTCCCTGCCCTGTTCGACGCCTTCTTCTCGCGGCTGGACGCGATGCCGAGCGTGGCCGGAGCGCGCTTCGTGTGGGCGGCCGGGGCATGGCGCAGGACTGGTCCGGTTCGCGTCGCGGGGAGAGCCGGACGGTGTCTGAGGGGAGCCCGGTTCTGTGTCGAGGGAGAAGTCGGTTCGTGTCTTGGGGGTGGGCGGATAGCGGGGCAGACGCGGCGCGCGTCCACCGGCGCCGACGGAGCCTCGAGTGCGACGATGCATCTCCGTGTCGTCCCTGAGCGTTGCGGTCGAGCGGAGCGGTAGACTACGCTCTGGCCTTCGGCGCCTAGCGGTGCGCGCTTCGAGAGCCTGGTCCAACCTGATGATTGCGCACAAGAAAGCCTCGAGGATCTGACCGTGCTCGAGTCCCTTCGCCTCACGAACATCGGGCCCGCGCCCGAGATGGCGCTCGACCTCGCGCCGCGTCTGAACCTCATCACCGGCGACAACGGGCTCGGGAAGAGCTTCCTTCTCGATGTGGCTTGGTGGGCCCTCACCCGTACGTGGGCGCGGGGGATGGCGATCCCTCGGCCTGGGGCCGAAGCCGAGATTGCCTTTGCGTTCACGACCAAATCGGGAAGCACGCACGCCTACGCGAGCCGCTACCAGGTGGCTCGGCAGCGGTGGGCGGTGAAGGTGCGACCGAACCTGAACAAGCCCATCCCCGGACTCGTCCTCTACGCGCAGGTCGACGGCGGCTTCTCCGTTTGGGACCCGGCACGCAACTACAGCCCAGGAATGCGCGGTGTCCCCGACGACGGCGCCGAGGCCTTCTTTTTCACGGCAGACGAGGTGTGGAGAGGCAACACTTCGTGCAAAGGCCTCATCGACGATTGGGCACTTTGGCAGGCGGGCAACAGCCATTCTTTCAAGGTGCTCACGAGCGTCCTCGGCGCGCTGTCGCCTTCTCCGGAGGAGCGCCTCGTGCCGGGCGAGCTTCGCAAGCTCACGGTGAAAGACCCGCAGCGCTATCCGACGCTGCGCATGCCCTACGGCGAAGATGTGGCCGTCGTCCACGCGTCGGCCGGCATGCGTCGCATCCTCGCGCTCGCCTACCTGCTCACCTGGGCCTGGCAGGAGCACCTCGAAAACGCGAAGCTGCGCGGGCAGAAGCCCACCCGAGAGATCGTGTTCCTGATCGACGAGGTCGAGGCGCACCTGCACCCCCAGTGGCAGCGTCGGATCGTTCCAGCCCTACTGAACGTGATGGTCGCGCTCACCGGCAACCTCGCGCCGAAGGTCCAGCTCGTGGTTTCGACGCACGCCCCGCTCGTGCTCGCCTCCGTCGAGCCGACGTTCGACGCCGCGCAGGATGCGTGGTTCGATCTCGACCTCGAACGGAAGCGCGTCGCGCTTCGGAAGCGCACCTACGTTCGGCGTGGTGAAGTGGGGAATTGGCTCGTCAGCGAGGCCTTCGACCTTAAGTCGCCGCGCTCGCTCGAAGGGGAGCAGGCGGTCGCCGCGGCGGAGGCCTTGATGCAGGCGAAGACGCGGCCGGCCAAGGGTGCTGTCGAAGAAGCCGACAGGGCCCTTCGCGCGGCGGGCTTACCGGATATCGACACCTTCTGGGTTCGATGGCGCTCCTTCCGCGACCCGATCCTCGAGTCTGCTTCGAAGGCGCCGATCAAGACTTCCCGCAGAAAGAAGAAGCCGAAGTGATCCCCGTCGTCTTGGCCGCGGAGCCCGAATCGTTCGACGAGCACGTGCGCAAGCGCGGGCAGGTCGCGATTCAGAGGCTCCTTGGGAAGGCCGTCAAGACCGGGGGACGCAAGCCGAAGAAGACCTACGCTCGCCCCGAGGACTTATCCTCCGAGGCGTTTCCCACCTACTGGACCGACGTCCGGAAGCACGACGGCAAGAGCGCGCTCGACGATATGATGGACGCGTACGGCCAATTCTGCGCGTACCTCGCCATGCGGCTCGAGCGAGCGACCGGCAGCCCGACGGTCGACCACTTCATCCCGAAGGAGCGGGACTGGCAGCTCGTCTACGAGTGGTCGAACTATCGATTGGCCGCGAGCTGCGTCAATGGCACAAAGGGAACGAGAGATGTCGTCGACCCCTTCAAGGTGAAGGCGGGATGGTTCGAGCTCGACCTCGGCACGTTCTTCGTCCGTCGAGGAAGCGACGCGCCCTCAACTGCGCACGCGCGCATCGATGCGACCCTGCCGCTTCTGAACCTGCGGCAGTGCGTGGCGCAGCGGGGCGAATTCATCACGAGCTACCGAGAAGGGGTGATCGATCTGCGCAACGTCGAACGGTACGCCCCGTTCGTTGCCGGCGAGCTGCGCCGGCAAAAGCAGCTCGTTCGCGGGGACGTGTAGGCAAGCGCCCCTACAAGAGCGCCGGGACGTCGCGATTCAGCAGTGGCTCTATCAGCTGAGGTCAGCTCCCCCGCTCACCCGCGCCGGCTGCGCGGCTTACGCTCGGCCTTCGGAGGGATGTCGAAGAGGATGGCGCAGGTGGCGTAAAACGCGACGTGCGCGGCCTCGTTTCCGAAGTAGTCGGTCGGGCTGAACTCGGTGTCCCCCAGCAGGTCGACCGCCGGCTCGGGCCTCCCGTCCGACGGCACGCCATAGCGGCTACTCCACGGGGGACGCGACAACCACGTCACGTCGTCCGGGCGAGGCCAAGCTTTGGCTCGGCAAGGAAGCCATCGACCTCGCGCAGCCTGGGGAGGAGCGAGAGGTGCAGCAGCTCATCCTTCACGACAACAACCGCGGTAGCATCGCCCGCTCGACGGACTATTATATCTGCGACCTCGAGTATGCGAACCCGCACGGCCGGTTCGACCTGGTCGCGGTCCGCTGGGCATCCACACCGACTCTTGGCGCTTCCTGACGACTGCTGGCCGATGACCCGCGACGACGAGCAAGCAAAGACCTCCGCATGGGCGCTCGCATTCTTCCTTGTTACAGCCAGGGACCGGTGTTCCGGCCTGAAGCTTCGCGCCGCCTGCAGCCTCAAGAAGGCCTCGTAGTCACGGGTAAGCTCCGCGGCAGCGGCACCTCAGCGCGAAGCGATAGAACGCTTCGAGAAAAGCTCGCAGGAGACCTCCTGCGCGGGCGTCCTGCAGGACGCCGGTGCCGTCGAAAAGCTTGTCGACCTCGCCGAGGTACACCTCGGGCTGTTGGAGGACCGGCATGTCGAGGAAGACGAGCGATTGTCGTAAGTGATGATTCGCGCCGAAGCCCCCCATGCGACCAGGCGAGTGTGTCGCGATCGCTGCGGGCTTGCCTGTCCAGACCGCGAGGTCGGCAGGACTCGAACCGATGTCGATGGCGTTCTTGAGGGCCGCGGGAACCGAGCGGTTGTACTCCGGCGTCACGAAGAGGACTGCGTCAACGTTCCGTAGCTCATCACGGAAACGCTGCCACTCGTCGGGAGCCGACGCTTCGAGCTCCTCGTGATAGAGCGGCAAGCCTCCGATGCCGATCTCGCGAAACGCCAGACCAGGTGGGGTCGCATCGAGCAGGGTATCGGCGACCCTCCGGGTCCAGCCGGACTTTCGCGCACTTCCCAGGATGAGTGCAGCGGTGAGAGTGGAAGGTTCATTGCATGGTTCCATGGCGTCTCCGGGGGCAAGGACTACGGAGCGAACCTACCCGCGCGACCATGCGGTCGTCAGCTCGCGTTCCCAAAGCGCAAGAAAGCCCTAAGATTTCCAGGATATAATTGACAGCCCCCGTGCTCGCGCTCATATCCGGAGGATGTTCCGTCGCCGGCCACAGAAAAGAACAGGACGAAGGACGCCGCAGCAATCTCGGTCACGTGACACCGTGGACGTCATTCTGCAATCGTTCGCCGGGCTCCTGAAGCACGACCATGTCGACATCGTCACGACCAACCGAGTTGCCGAGGTCGCCGGCGTCAGCATCGGTTCGCTCTATCAGTACTTTCCGAATAAGCATGCAATGCTCGTCGCCCTGCACGAGCGGCACGTGGCACAGATGGAACGTAGAATAGATGGGGTCGTCACGACGAACGCGGGGGCGTCGATAGAATCCTTGGTACGTGCGCTCATGGACGAGCTCGTCGACGCGCACGTCGCGGCAGTCGAGGTTTGCGCGTCGATGGAGCGAGAGGTGGCTCACGGCTCCGAGGGCACGGACTCGGCGCACGTTCGACTGCGTGAGGGCCTCGGTTCGGCGTTAGGCGTGTGCGTTCCAAGGCACCGCGCCGAGCCGATGGCGTTCACCGCGGCTCACGCAATAGGGGCCCTCGCCCACCGGGCCGTGCTGAGTCGACCGTCGTGTATTTCTCTCAAGGCGGCCAAGGAGGAGTCCGTCAAGGCCGTCGTCGCTTACCTGCGAGGCTGATGCTAGACGTCTCCGCTCTCGCGGCGTCACGAGACGAAGAAGCGGGCCTTCGGAGGAGGCGGTTGACCTCTATCGGCGCGGAGACGAGGGCGACCAGTGGTAGCCGACCCCCTGGCGGCGGCTTTCATCGCTCATCCCAAGTGGGCGCGCCGGTGGCAGTTCGGACAGCAGGCGACCGCGTTCTCGAGCGTGTCTTCGCCCTGGTCGGCGAGACGTCGACGATGGTGCACCTCGAGGTACGGCGTGCCATCGGACGCTCGAATGAACGGCGCGGGAGCGTGGCAGAGCTCGCAGACGCCAGCGGCGCGGAGCAGTGCTTCGGCGACCACGTCGGGGTTGCGCTCGTACACGGTGACGGTGGTGGTGCGGGCCTCGGGGATGCGGGGCGCGACGAGCAACCTGGCTCGACGAGACTCCGCAGAAGAGGCGCGGGACACGCGCACGGCGCGCGTGAAGGTGTCTTCGGTCTCTTCCCGAGTGGCCCAGGAGAGGACGGTCTCGAGGAGGCCGGGGGTGCTTTTGGAGCGGTGGTCTGGGGCGCGTCCACGAGCCAAGACGGTCTCGATGTACGCGAGGTGGGCGTGCTGGATGCGCTCGAGCTCGCGGCCGAGCGGGTCCTTCGTGGGGTCGTAGTAGCCGTTTCGTGAGGGCGGCCTCTTGTAAGTTGGCCAGCTCGCCTCTCCGGCGTCATCAGGCCGAAGTCCTTCTTCGTCCCAGAGCCAAGACGACAGTCCTTCGCCGCTGCCGAAGGTCGCGGGATCCAGCGCAAGCCACAGATACTTGTCCTTGCGGGTCGCGACGATGAGGCGGCCGCAGAACACACGAAGGCTAAATCAACGGTCGTGATTCTCGAACAAGTCATGCCGCTCGCATGATTTCGTGGCTGACGGTGTTGGCTGTCCGCTTCCATTGGTAGGCGTCGACGAAGCAACGCGCTCGAGCAAGGAGAGCAAAGAGCGTCCTGCAGCGGTGGTTGCGGGTGACGTTCGCGTGGAGGTCTTGCCAGACACGCTCGATGCGGTTCGCGTCGGGGC
Source organism: Polyangiaceae bacterium (assembly GCA_965225775.1). Classification (GTDB taxonomy): domain Bacteria; phylum Myxococcota_A; class Polyangia; order Polyangiales; family Polyangiaceae; genus JAAFHV01. Next base: position 3,883,516 of record OZ245328.1, read on the forward strand.
AATACGGAGGCAGGAAGTGGAGGACGAATCGGTCTCCGTATGCCCTGAGGGCTGCGGTCGTCCGGGTCGACGAGTGGATCTTGTAGTTGTCTAGGATGAGATGGATTCGGCGCGCCCTCTCGTAGCGGCGATCCACGACCTTGAGGAACGCGATGAACAAGTCGCTGTTCTTCTTGTCCAAGCCCGTCGTGACGAGCTTGCCGGTGAGCACGTCGAGCCCGCCGGCGAGGTAGAACTTCCGGTTCGTGCCGGGGGTCACGAGTCGCCGCTGCGTACCGGGCAGCATCCAGTCGCGTCCGATCTTCGGGTTGAGGTGGATGTCTACCTCGTCCACGTAGAGGACAGGTTCGTACGGCGTCGCGCGCTCCTCGACCCTACGAATTTCGGCCAATCGTTCGATTCTCCGGGCCCGCGGCCACGGGCACAAGACGATCGGCTTCGGCGTCCCGAGGCGAGCTCCCACGTGCGCGAGGGCGCGCCCCAATGTGGTCACCGAAACCTGCGGAAGGCCCTCGGCCACGAGCTGCTTCACAAGAAGCTCACGCGTCCAGGTCGGTCGAAACCAACCGAAGTCCTCCGGGCTCCGCTGAAGCAGGCGAATGAGCGCGCGCTCGAACCGCGCGTCAACCTTGCGGGCGCCGTTCCCTTCGCGCCTATCCCGGAGCGCGGCGAGCCCACCCGCGCGGAACCGCTTCGCGACCTCGACCACCGTCGACCGCGCGACCTCGAACATCCGCTCGACCGACGGGCTCGAATCGCCCCGTCCGAGCGCGGCGACGATGAAGTACCGCATCGCAGTCTCCGCCTTCCGCTCTTTCCGTCCAAGTCGGGCGATCGTTCGGCGTTCCGCCCGGCTCATTCGATCTATCATCGCCATCGCGAGCTCCTCCGGTGTCTGGTGTTTGGCGATTCCAGAACCCGGCGAGAGCTCGCTTATTTCCATCTACTTCTATGCGGTGATCGAGGATCTCGCTCGCTGATTTAGGGCCGTCGACCCGAGTGATGCACCACTCCGGGCGGATGGCTGTGACGAGCGAGGCCGTTGCTCCAAGGAAACGGTGCACGCGGGTGATCGGGCCGGACAGGGCAGGATGCGACGTTCCACTTCGCATCGAGGCGATCGGAAGTGTCGATGGATTCGGCCAACCGAGCACCTCAATTGCGGCGACGACGTTGGGCAGCATCTTCCAAACGAAGCCGTCTTGTTGTTCATGGCCTGTCACGAAGGCAGGCCACCATCGAGGAGCACCGTCCTTACGAGTGCTCGGCACGACGCCTAGTTGCTGCAAAAACCTCCGTTCCAGCCGCCCAAAGGTCGAGTTTACCGCGTGGTAGCCACCGAGCTCATTGAGCTTCGCGAGCCGCGTGGCAGTAGCGGAGTGAGCCGGAGAACGATAGAGGGACACCAGAAGGTTCCGCTCCTTTGGCTGCACGTCGATTCGCTGCAACGTCTCGACGTAGTCGGCGAGCGAGAGGTCGGCGAGTTTTCTTTGGGGTGCGGTCGGCATTGGTTTCTCCCAGGTTGGCTGTCCCACATGCGCGGGCTCGGAGGGTCACGTGTGTCATTGCGAGAGGCGAGGACGTATGGCGTGATTCGGGGGCCTGTAGCTGGCGCGGAAGCGAGGACCGATCCATCCTCTCGGTGAGCGCCGGAGAGGGACCCAGCGTCCCGCCTGAGTCGACGCGTCCGCCGACACGCTCGCTGGGCGCGTGCGCGGCGCTTCATCGCCTCGGGTCGGGCTGGACAGGCCATCGAGTCGCGCTCCGGAAGCGTCAACGAGGCCGCAGCTCTTCGCGGCGGAGGTCGCGGACACGTCGCGAAGGTCTCTCGCAGGGTCCGGCTTCAACGAGGCCGACGCTCTTCGCGGCGGAGGTCAACCGTATTCGGTCGCATCGATCTTGCCCTTGCCGTGCTTCAACGAGGCCGCCGATCTCCGCGGCGGAGGTCTACCGAATCGTGGACCGCGCCGTGTGCTGGTCGATCTCTTCAACGAGGCTGCCGCTCTTCGCGGCGGGGGTCGCTGCGGCCGCCGCTGGGCTTCGCGCCGTGACGTGGCTTCAACGAGGCCGCCGCTCTTCGCGGCAGAGGTCTACCGAATCGTGGACCGCGCCGTGTGCTGGTCGATCTCTTCAACGAGGCCGCCGATCTTCGCGGCGGAGGTCGCTGAAGCACGAGCGAAAGAGACTGATCGTTCACCTGCTTCAACGAGGCCGCCGCTCTTCGCGGCGGAGAACCATAGAAGCGAAGGGAGCCTACCACGGGTGGCGTCTGGAGAAGACCCGACGGACATGACACCAGACTACGGAGAAGGAACCGCGCCAAGTACGCTGCCGACAATCTTCCCGAACGCAGTCGCCTCCTCTTTGGTCTCGTTCCCACCGTTCGTTGCCATCGCGAGGACGAGGCCCTTGCTCGGAACGATGACGAGCGCCGCATGAAATCCTGGTCCGCTTCCGTCGTGCTCGAGGCTCATCGCCTCGAGCCGCTCGTTGCGAAACAGGCCTAGAGTCTTCCCATCCGGCCCGGACATCTCGTGCAACGGCGACGAAGGGTCTTTCGATGCTGCCGCGATGAGCGAGCCGAATCGAGCGAGATCCGGCATCGATGTCCATAGCCCGGAGAAGGGAAGCGCATAGCGACTTGCGTACCACCCCGGGGAGTTGAACCTGACCGTTCCCTCCACGACGACGCGACCTCGAGCGGCATCTTCGTCGAGAGTTGCGGGCCAGAAGGTCGAGTGTGTCATTCCCAGCTCGCCCAGGTATGTCGCCATACAGTCCGCGAAGGAGCAATGGCGACTACGCTCGATGATTGCGGCAAGAAGTGCGTACCCGGTGTTCGAATACCTATACTGCCCCGGAGCTCCTTCCAGCGTGAGGTCCCAGGAGTCCGTCAGCGAGCGAAGCAGGTCCAGCGAAGACCAGCGATTCGCGACCTTCTGCTCCAGATCTTTCGGCACGTGTGGAAGTCCGCTTTGGTGTCGGACGAGCTGGCGGATGGTGATGGTTCCTGCGCGATCGACGCCGTCCTTGTCGAGGAGCTTCACTCCGGGCAAGTACTTCGCGACAGGATCGTCGAGCCCGATGACCTTGGCATGCGCAAGGCTGACGATGCGCGCCGCCGTGAGCACCTTGCTCACGCTCGCCACGTTGAAGCGAGTTCCCTCCCCGACGACCGGCCCACCATCCGAAACCGTCCCGAGTGCAGCGGTACTCGAGACGGACCCGAGCACCCCGGTGACTGCAGCGCCGGTGCCGAACGGCCGCTTCACCAGCGGCTCCGCCGCACTCGCCAGCCGCCCATGAAGCAGCTGCTTTGCATCGGTGGACACGGAGTTCCCGCTATCTGCGGCCTTCACGGCGAGGTTCGCCTCGGGAGAATGCGAAGCGCCAGGTCCGCCGCAAGACACCACGCACCAGGTCGCAGCGACGAATGCGTACCGAATTACCCTCATGGCTCGCTCTACCACACTGGCACAATCACGGTCGGAATCCTGAAGGGCGTGGTCACTCTGCTTCAACGAGGCCGCCGCTCTTCGCGGCGGAGGTCGAGAATCTTCGACGTCTTGCCCGGGAATTGGCATCGCTTCAACGAGGCCGCCGCTCTTCGCGGCGGAGGTCGGCGGGGGCACTTTCGCCGCCGGGATGGGAGCGCGGCTTCAACGAGGCCGCCGCTCTTCGCGGCGGAGGTCCCGAGCCCCGTCGTGTAGCGCGTGAGCGCGGCAGTCGGCGTCAACGAGGCCGCCGCTCTTCGCGGCGGAGGTCAGGTGGTCAAGGGTCTCCTCGACGCCGCTCCCTCGAAGCTTCAACGAGGCCGCCGCTCTTCGCGGCGGAGGTCTGAGCCGCTGCTCGGGAGGCATGTCCCTGTACGCCCGGCTTCAACGAGGCCGCCGCTCTTCGCGGCGGAGGTCACGCCGTGACCGCACACGATTACGTCGACGCAATCGCTTCAACGAGGCCGCCGCTCTTCGCGGCGGAGGTCGACGGTCGACACATGGTTCGCGCGCTACGTGATCACGCTTCAACGAGGCCGCCGCTCTTCGCGGCGGAGGTCCCGCTGTCCGCCCTGGACGGTGACTTCCGTGGTCGGGCTTCAACGAGGCCGCCGCTCTTCGCGGCGGAGGTCTCGCGTCGTCGCACGCGGCGAGTCCCCAGTTGTAGTTGCTTCAACGAGGCCGCCGCTCTTCGCGGCGGAGGTCCGTCACGTTCTCCCCGCAAATCCTCGAACACCTGACGCTTCAACGAGGCCGCCGCTCTTCGCGGCGGAGGTCATTAGATCTATTGCTTTAGGCAAATCAGTTGAACAAGGCTTCAACGAGGCCGCCGCTCTTCGCGGCGGAGGTCCGCGACATCTCGGCGCCGGTGCGCGTGTTGGTCCCCTCGCTTCAACGAGGCCGCCGCTCTTCGCGGCGGAGGTCCTCCTCTACGTCGAGGTGCCGGTGTTCGACGCGGAGCGCTTCAACGAGGCCGCCGCTCTTCGCGGCGGAGGTCTTCCAGTTCCAGCGCGTGGGTGGCTCGCTCACCCCGGCTTCAACGAGGCCGCCGCTCTTCGCGGCGGAGGTCCCGAACGGAGAGTCCCACACTGCGCGCGAAGTCGGCGCTTCAACGAGGCCGCCGCTCTTCGCGGCGAAGGTCACCTCGACCGGTAGGGCCACGGATTCGGCCGGGCCGGGCTTCAACGAGGCCGCCGCTCTTCGCGGCGGAGGTCTCTAGCTATGAGGCTTGGGCCTGGCTACCGAACTTCGCTTCAACGAGGCCGCCGCTCTTCGCGGCGGAGGTCCTCGCCCTCGCACGCACAACCGGCAGGGCAGCCGCAGCTTCAACGAGGCCGCCGCTCTTCGCGGCGGAGGTCCTCAAGATCAAGGTTGCTTCGGGCGAAGTTGACCTCGCTTCAACGAGGCCGCCGCTCTTCGCGGCGGAGGTCCCTCACGACCGACGTCGAGCAGACCGCGTTCGCGCTGCTTCAACGAGGCCGCCGCTCTTCGCGGCGGAGGTCCTGTATCCCGACCAGACATATCGGCCCAGGTACACGCTTCAACAAGGCCGCTCTTCGCGGCGGAGGTCGGGTGAACCGCGCCTACATCGCGGCCGAGGAGTCCGGGCTTCAACGAGGCCGCCGCTCTTCGCGGCGGAGGTCATGAGTGACCATCGCCGACGCTGCCCAGGCCACCCGGCTTCAACGAGGCCGCCGCTCTTCGCGGCGGAGGTCCCTCGGGATTTCTTCCGAGACGATCGAAGAATACCGGCTTCAACGAGGCCGCCGCTCTTCGCGGCGGAGGTCGCGCACGACACCGATTGGTACTGCGACATCGAGTGCAAGCTTCAACGAGGCCGCCGCTCTTCGCGGCGGAGGTCCTGCACAACATGCGAGTGAGCTTCCACTCGTGTGGGGCTTCAACGAGGCCGCCGCTCTTCGCGGCGGAGGTCCGCCGAGATCGCGCAGGTCTCGATCGGCACGGTCTAGCTTCAACGAGGCCGCCGCTCTTCGCGGCGGAGCTCCTCGCCGCGCGCCTCCCCGAGGCGGCGCTTCCCTACGCGGTGCTTCAACGAGGCCGCCGCTCTTCGCGGCGGAGGTCTCCGTGCTGGAGCCGCCAGATGTCTTCGTACGTGTCGCTTCAACGAGGCCGCCGCTCTTCGCGGCGGAGGTCCGCGCTCGGGTTCGAGGCGCTCGCGGCTCGCATCGCGCTTCAACGAGGCCGCCGCTCTTCGCGGCGGAGGTCCGTTTGACGCGCCCGGCATCGTCGATCCCGACTACCTGCTTCAACGAGGCCGCCGCTCTTCGCGGCGGAGGTCGTGGTCTCAGACGGGGCGCACTGGGCGCACCGACAGGGCTTCAACGAGGCCGCCGCTCTTCGCGGCGGAGGTCCACACGAGCGCGTGCACCTCTCTCCCGAGGTCTCCCTCGCTTCAACGAGGCCGCCGCTCTTCGCGGCGGAGGTCATGAGCGCTGCGTGGGGGGAGATCACGAAGCTGCTCGGGCTTCAACGAGGTCGCCGCTCTTCGCGGCGGAGGTCCCATGGGGTCGTATTACGGAAACACAAAATCGGACCGCTTCAACGAGGCCGCCGCCCTTCGCGGCGGAGGTCAGCACATGCCGCGCAATGCGTCGCGAGCATGACCGTTGCTTCAACGAGGCCGCCGCTCTTCGCGGCGGAGGTCGACCGATTCGGAGCGCTTCGGCCGATGGGTCTATGCGCTTCAACGAGGCCGCCGCTCTTCGCGGCGGAGGTCCTCGGGCGCGCTCGCCGGCTTCGTCGTTGTCGAACGGCTTCAACGAGGCCGCCGCTCTTCGCGGCGGACGTCATGAAAACGACGAAGGAGGAGCGGGAGCACGCCCGCGCTTCAACGAGGCCGCCGCTCTTCGCGGCGGAGGTCCCCGATTGTGCAGACTGCACCGATTGACCCGGGAGGCTTCAACGAGGCCGCCGCTCTTCGCGGCGGACCCCCTGTGTCAGGGAAGTTGTCGCCTCCGCCACCGCGGCCTGACCCGTTCTCTCGGGGCGTGAACCGAAGGATATTTTGAATTACACGGAAAGCTTCAAAGCGAAGATGGTGCAGCGAATGTCGGCACCGAACGCGATCAGCGCGATGCGTCTCTCGAAGGAGGCGGGCGTCTCGCAAAGCCAGCTCTCGCGCTGGTTGCGGGACGCGCGTAGCGTCGTACCTATGGCGAATGAGCGACGTTCTGACCGCGTGATGGAAGGCAGCCCTCGGACAGCGGCGGAGAAGGTCCGGATTGTCATGGCGGCAGCGGCGACTCCGCCGAACGAGCTCGGTGCATTCCTGCGACGCGAGGGGGTCCACGAGGCGGAGCTGGAGCAGTGGCGAAAGGCTGCGACCGATGCGGCAACGGCGGCGCTCGAAGGAGGCGCGCCTAAGCCCGCGACGCGCGGTTCGGAGGGCAAGCGCATCAAGGAGCTGGAACGTGAGCTGCGGCGCAAGGACAAGGCGCTCGCCGAGGCGGCCGCGCTGCTCGTGCTCCAAAAAAAAGTCCGCGCCCTCTTGGCGGACGCGGACGACGAACCCGACGACGGGAGCGAGAAGTGATCCTCGGGCTCATCGACGAAGCGGTTGCAGCCGGAGCGCGTCGCGAGCAGGCCTGCGATGTGCTCGGTTTGACGGAGCGAACGACCCAGCGGTGGCGTGGCGCTGACGGCGGAGACGATGGCCGTGCGGGCCCGCGCAGGCGCCTCGCGAACGCGCTCACGCCAGCCGAACGCGCGAAGGTGCTCGAGGTCGTGAACTCACCCGAGTACCGAGATCTGTCGCCGAAGCAGGTGGTTCCAAAGCTCGCCGACGAAGGGCGATACCTTGCGTCCGAGTCGACCATCTATCGCATCCTCCGCGCCGAGGGCCAAAACGCCCACCGAGGACGCGCGAAGCCGCACACGTCGCGCCACGTGGCCCCCCATGTCGCGATGGCGCCGAATGAGGTTTGGAGCTGGGACATCACGTATCTACTCAGCGCAGTGCGCGGCCGATTCTTCTACCTCTACCTGATCGTGGACGTATGGAGCCGGTGCATCGTCGGCTTCGAGGTTCACGAAGACGAGTCGATGGAAAAGTCCGCCACGCTCATCGCCAACACGTGCAGCGCGCATCGAGTCGACCCTCGCGGCCTCGTGCTTCGCTCCGACAACGGCGGCCCGATGCGGGGCTCGACGATGCTGGCAACCCTGCAGCGCCTCGGAATCGTACCGTCCTTCAGCCGTCCGAGAGTGAGCGACGACAATCCCTTCGTGGAGTCGCTCTTTCGCACGCTGAAGTACCGTCCGACGTACCCGCAAAAGCCCTTCGAGACCCTCGAGCAAGCGCGAGCCTGGGTGGCCGACTTCGTCGAATGGTACAACAACGAGCACCAACACAGCGCCATTCGCTTCGTAACGCCTTCCGACCGTCACTTTGGCCGTGAAGATGCCGTGCTGGCGAAACGAGCACGGGTCTACATGCGTGCGAAACGAAAACATCCAAACCGCTGGTCGCGCACCACCCGAAACTGGACGCCGACCGGAGCCGTCTTCCTCAACCCCGAACAAATGGAGGACCCCGTCGCCGCAGGTCCCCGTCGCTCGTAGCCATCAACAAAAGGCGACATCTACTTTGACACTCACCGCGGAGGTCCGGTGCTGAGCCCTCGAATCGGAACCGAGTCGCCGTCGCTTCAACGAGGCCGCCGCTCTTCGCGGCGGAGGTCCTCGAGCGCCCAGTGTCCAAACTCGTGCGCGAAGGTACTTCAACGAGGCCGCCGCTCTTCGCGGCGGAGGTCCGTCGAGCTCTGCACGCCGGTCGACGATGACTACGACACTTCAACGAGGCCGCCGCTCTTCGCGGCGGAGGTCGACTGCTTCGACGCGCAGGAGTACCGGGACATGCTCACTTCACCGAGGCCGCCGCTCTTCGCGGCGGAGGTCTTCTCACGCATGAGCTGCGGATCGCGCGAGCGACCGGTACTTCAACGAGGCCGCCGCTCTTCGCGGCGGAGGTCCAAGCCCGTCACGCTTCCCCTTCAGGGAGCCACGCTACTTCAACGAGGCCGCCGCTCTTCGCGGCGGAGGTCAACGGGCGCTGGTACGCCAAGATCTCGATGTCCGCGACTTCAACGAGGCCGCCGCTCTTCGCGGCGGAGGTCATGAGCGATCCCAATGCGCCCGCGCGCTACTCCGACACTTCAACGAGGCCGCCGCTCTTCGCGGCGGAGGTCCGCCATTCGCTGGCCAGCCGTAGCGCCGACGATCGTACTTCAACGAGGCCGCCGCTCTTCGCGGCGGAGGTCGCGCAGCACGTCGCCCGGAGTCGGCGTGGACTCCGAGCTTCAACGAGGCCGCCGCTCTTCGCGGCGGAGGTCTCCGCAGACGCTCGGCGCGTGGGCCAACCGCAAGCTACTTCAACGAGGCCGCCGCTCTTCGCGGCGGAGGTCGTTCGTTTCCGGGTCGACCTTGAAAGCAGGCGAAAAGCTTCAACGAGGCCGCCGCTCTTCGCGGCGGAGGTCGTTCCAGGTGCGGACCTGGCACTCCTTCGAGAACGCGGGCTTCAACGAGGCCGCCGCTCTTCGCGGCGGAGGTCCGTGACCGCCGGCAGCGCGCCCGGCCCGTGGCCACGCTTCAACGAGGCCGCCGCTCTTCGCGGCGGAGGTCAGGCGTTCGCACTCTCCGGCGCGTGGGCGATGCTCGGCGCTTCAACGAGGCCGCCGCTCTTCGCGGCGGAGGTCCCCGCACGATCCGGACCTTGGCCAGGTCGTTCTGCGGCTTCAACGAGGCCGCCGCTCTTCGCGGCGGAGGTCCTCCAGGCGCGTCGAGGTGGCGGCCTGCGACACCTGGCTTCAACGAGGCCGCCGCTCTTCGCGGCGGAGGTCAGGTGCCCGTCTTCGTCGGGGTGAACCCCGTAGCCGTGCTTCAACGAGGCCGCCGATCTTCGCGGCGGAGGTCGTGATGCCTTCCTTCCGTGTGACCCCTTGGCCACGTCGCTTCAACGAGGCCGCCGCTCTTTGCGGCGGAGGTCTCGGCGATTTCGGCGATGGTGGTGCGGGTGTTGATCTTGCTTCAACGAGGCCGCCGCTCTTCGCGGCGGAGGTCCTCGTCAACATGGGGATCGCAACGGAGGGTTGGGACGCTTCAACGAGGCCGCCGCTCTTCGCGGCGGAGGTCTTGCCCACGATCGCCTTCCGCCATTCGCGCGCAGTGCTTCAACGAGGCCGCCGCTCTTCGCGGCGGAGGTCCACCCAAAGATGGCCGACTCGCACGGGGCTCAAGAGGCTTCAACGAGGCCGCCGCTCTTCGCGGCGGAGGTCTGGATGACTCTCGTGTCGGGATGTCGGGAGATGAGGCTTCAACGAGGCCGCCGCTCTTCGCGGCGGAGGTCCAGCGATACTCGTGTTCGGAAGCATCACCTTCGAGATCGCTTCAACGAGGCCGCCGCTCTTCGCGGCGGAGGTCATCCGGACACCCTCGAGGTGACAGTCTACCCGCCCAGCTTCAACGAGGCCGCCGCTCTTCGCGGCGGAGGTCAGCTTCGCGATCGGGTCGTTCTCGATCGAGGTGCGGCTTCAACGAGGCCGCCGCTCTTCGCGGCGGAGGTCGTTCGCTCGGGTCCGCGCGGAACGGATCAGTTTCGGGAAGCTTCAACGAGGCCGCCGCTCTTCGCGGCGGAGGTCCCGGCTCAAGAGCAATTTCACGAGCTTGTTTTCGGGCTGCTTCAACGAGGCCGCCGCTCTTCGCGGCGGAGGTCGCGCACGGCGCGCTTTAGTCGGAGGAGGGTCCGTAGCTTCAACGAGGCCGCCGCTCTTCGCGGCGGAGGTCGCGCTTCGGCCACGTACACGCGCCCGAGCTCGCGAAGCTTCAACGAGGCCGCCGCTCTTCGCGGCGGAGGTCATGCTCGTCGAGCATCGCCCACGCGCCCGAGGTGGTGCTTCAACGAGGCCGCCGCTCTTCGCGGCGGAGGTCGGCGAGTTCGATGCCCACCAGCAGGCGGGTGTCGACGCTTCAACGAGGCCGCCGCTCTTCGCGGCGGAGGTCGCCCGAGCCCGAAGACGGCGAAGGCGAGGGGGAAGGCGCTTCAACGAGGCCGCCGCTCTTCGCGGCGGAGGTCAGGCCCCTACCTGATGCTCGGGGACTCGATCCTCGCGCTTCAACGAGGCCGCCGCTCTTCGCGGCGGAGGTCCGCGTCGAAGAGAATCCCTTTCGGCGGCTCCCAGTTGGCTTCAACGAGGCCGCCGCTCTTCGCGGCGGAGGTCGAGCGTGTCGGGATTCTCGGGAATTGCCGCGGTGTAGCTTCAACGAGGCCGCCGCTCTTCGCGGCGGAGGTCTTTCTGGGTTGAAGTCATGGCAACGGCCCAAGGGGTAGCTTCAACGAGGCCGCCGTTCTTCACGGCGGAGGTCCCTTGGCGCCTTGGGCGCCCGCGACTTGTTCCATGATGCTTCAACGAGGCCGCCGTTCTTCACGGCGGAGGTCCGACCTACGTCGTCGAGCCTAAATTCGGCGACTGCCGGCTTCAACGAGGCCGCCGTTCTTCACGGCGGAGGTCTCCCGTCGCGGCGCCGTTCCCGGAAGCGCTCAAGCTGCTTCAACGAGGCCGCCGTTCTTCACGGCGGAGGTCACGCTTGGCGAGGTTCGCCCGGCGCTCGGCATTGCGGGGCTTCAACGAGGCCGCCGTTCTTCACGGCGGAGGTCGTCGTCCACGCATTCCAAACCTGAGGACCACCATGGCGCTTCAACGAGGCCGCCGTTCTTCACGGCGGAGGTCACCTCGACGTCAAGGGGCTCGTCACGGTGGCCATCGGGCTTCAACGAGGCCGCCGTTCTTCACGGCGGAGGTCAGTGCTCGTGGCCGTCGTGCCGCGCAACACGCTCGAGCTTCAACGAGGCCGCCGTTCTTCACGGCGGAGGTCGAGCGTTGACGACCGCGCCGCGCTGGTTGCGCGAGAGCTTCAACGAGGCCGCCGTTCTTCACGGCGGAGGTCGATCCAAAGGAGCGAGCGCGCCGGATCTCCCTCGCGCGCTTCAACGAGGCCGCCGTTCTTCACGGCGGAGGTCTCCTTTCGGTAGACCCGGAGAGAGTGCTCGACACGGGCTTCAACGAGGCCGCCGTTCTTCACGGCGGAGGTCGTAGTCGAGACGGGGCAGCGCCCGCGCCACAAGCGCGGCGCTTCAACGAGGCCGCCGTTCTTCACGGCGGAGGTCATGTCAACCGCCGTGGTCGGAAGATGAGCTAAGGCAGCTTCAACGAGGCCGCCGTTCTTCACGGCGGAGGTCGAGCGCAACCTGAAGCCGTTCATTGCAATGGCTACGGAGCTTCAACGAGGCCGCCGTTCTTCACGGCGGAGGTCGGAGCAAGCGCCACGAGCGCAGGCGTCAACTCGTTCTGCTTCAACGAGGCCGCCGTTCTTCACGGCGGAGGTCAACTTTTTCCTCGCCATCGTTCCGGCTGGTCACCGTGGCTTCAACGAGGCCGCCGTTCTTCACGGCGGAGGTCGAGAGCAATTGGTGCGCCTCGCCCTCTCCTTCCGCAAAGCTTCAACGAGGCCGCCGTTCTTCACGGCGGAGGTCGCGCTCCGCCTGGTCAAGACGATGCCAGGCGCGAAGCTTCAACGAGGCCGCCGTTCTTCACGGCGGAGGTCAACTGATTCGACCAAACGACTACCCCTCACCCCTGGCTTCAACGAGGCCGCCGTTCTTCACGGCGGAGGTCTTCCCGCCTGCGTTTGCGAGCGCGAGACGTTGCCACGCTTCAACGAGGCCGCCGTTCTTCACGGCGGAGGTCGCCGAAGCCCAAGGGCGGCACGGCGTCGGGCTCGAAGCTTCAACGAGGCCGCCGTTCTTCACGGCGGAGGTCGACGACCTCGAGCGCCGGGCAATCCCACCCCTCGAGGCTTCAACGAGGCCGCCGTTCTTCACGGCGGAGGTCCCCCGCAAGGTGCGCAAGGCACGACCGCGCCGCTCACCGCTTCAACGAGGCCGCCGTTCTTCACGGCGGAGGTCCTTGCAGCGGAAGCGAAGTCACGGGCGAGGGTAGCGCTTCAACGAGGCCGCCGTTCTTCACGGCGGAGGTCAACGGGCGATCAGAAAACGAGAAAGCGCGTATGCGGCTTCAACGAGGCCGCCGTTCTTCACGGCGGAGGTCGCGCAACCCCGGCGATGCAAACCAAGGAGACCACCATGCTTCAACGAGGCCGCCGTTCTTCACGGCGGAGGTCGGCTTCCTTCCGTACGTGGCTTCTGAACGAAGTCGAGTGGCTTCAACGAGGCCGCCGTTCTTCACGGCGGAGGTCGTGCCTGAACCGTCAGGACTGGGACGCGGCCGAGCAGCTTCAACGAGGCCGCCGTTCTTCACGGCGGAGGTCCCGCAAACGCGGGCGAGGTGGGGCGGGACAATGCTTGCTTCAACGAGGCCGCCGTTCTTCACGGCGGAGGTCCTCGCCAAGCTCAACAAGCCGGTCGACACACGCAAGGCTTCAACGAGGCCGCCGTTCTTCACGGCGGAGGTCCACGAAGCACGGCGCGCGGGATGAAAGAGGCTTCGGCGCTTCAACGAGGCCGCCGTTCTTCACGGCGGAGGTCCGACGCGAAGAACCGCTACGTGTTGCCGGACAAGATGCTTCAACGAGGCCGCCGTTCTTCACGGCGGAGGTCCGGCCGTGATGCGCTGCCCGGCCCTGTAGCCACGGCGCTTCAACGAGGCCGCCGTTCTTCACGGCGGAGGTCCAATCCACCTACGACACGCCCCGATGCCACGTCGTAGCTTCAACGAGGCCGCCGTTCTTCACGGCGGAGGTCCTCGCCCGCGACAAAGTTCTTCGGCTGGACCGTCGAGTGCTTCAACGAGGCCGCCGTTCTTCACGGCGGAGGTCGCCTTCACCACCGCGGTTTCCTCCGCGAGCTTCACGTCGCTTCAACGAGGCCGCCGTTCTTCACGGCGGAGGTCCGAGGTGAGCCCGGCCGGGATGATCGTCCAGGGCCCGCTTCAACGAGGCCGCCGTTCTTCACGGCGGAGGTCCCCGGCCCGTACCCTCCGGGTCGTGGTGGTTCACACGGTGCTTCAACGAGGCCGCCGTTCTTCACGGCGGAGGTCTTTTTTGTAATGGAGGGTCACCCTCAATTTAGATAGCTTCAACGAGGCCGCCGTTCTTCACGGCGGAGGTCCTCGTGTGCCGTCTCCCCGCTCGCCCTCGCGGCCACCGGGCTTCAACGAGGCCGCCGTTCTTCACGGCGGAGGTCCCTCGAGGCCGCGCTCGACCGCGGCGTCTGGTCAAAGCTTCAACGAGGCCGCCGTTCTTCACGGCGGAGGTCGGCACCGGCACGGAGGACGTCACCACGCTCCTCACGCTTCAACGAGGCCGCCGTTCTTCACGGCGGAGGTCATTTTTTCGAGGTTCTTGCCCGACGCCGCGCGCACGGTGCTTCAACGAGGCCGCCGTTCTTCACGGCGGAGGTCCGTCTACTACGAGGAGTGGGAAGGCGAAGAGCGAATGCTTCAACGAGGCCGCCGTTCTTCACGGCGGAGGTCGTGCGGCTCGTGCGATGCGGGGTGACTCGACGCCAGCGCTTCAACGAGGCCGCCGTTCTTCACGGCGGAGGTCTGTTCGTCGTCATGAGAGGCATTATGGGGCGCTGGTGCTTCAACGAGGCCGCCGTTCTTCACGGCGGAGGTCTCGTTCGCGTCCCCCACCCCCCACACCCCGGTTTCGTTGCTTCAACGAGGCCGCCGTTCTTCACGGCGGAGGTCGAAGCGAGCCGCGTCGAAGTCGTCCAAGGGTGCGGCGCTTCAACGAGGCCGCCGTTCTTCACGGCGGAGGTCTGGCCCGGACGAGGGGGAGGATGGGGCCTACATCGCGCTTCAACGAGGCCGCCGTTCTTCACGGCGGAGGTCGCCGAGCGATTTCTCGCGCGAGATCCGATTTGTGGCGCTTCAACGAGGCCGCCGTTCTTCACGGCGGAGGTCCACGCAGCTCGCCGAGTGGGCTCGCGGTGTCCCGCTTCGCTTCAACGAGGCCGCCGTTCTTCACGGCGGAGGTCAATGACCGCCGAGAAGCTCATCAACGATGCGCTCTCGCTTCAACGAGGCCGCCGTTCTTCACGGCGGAGGTCTTTCTCCTGATTCGTCTTCGCGAGCCTCGCCTTCGCGCTTCAACGAGGCCGCCGTTCTTCACGGCGGAGGTCACGCCTTTGCCGTGCGCCTCGCGCTGGCCAGCCTGGAGCTTCAACGAGGCCGCCGTTCTTCACGGCGGAGGTCCGCTTTCGTTCGCGCTCCGAGGAGGTCCGAAAGATGAGCTTCAACGAGGCCGCCGTTCTTCACGGCGGAGGTCAGCGAATCGAAAAGGAGGTGGAGCGTGGCTGACCTGGCTTCAACGAGGCCGCCGTTCTTCACGGCGGAGGTCATCGCGACTGCGGCCGTAGCGGACTTCGTGTTCCGCGCTTCAACGAGGCCGCCGTTCTTCACGGCGGAGGTCCTGCGAGGCCGCGAGCTGCGATTGCGCGTCGGTGACGCTTCAACGAGGCCGCCGTTCTTCACGGCGGAGGTCTTCAGGCGCGGCGTGGAGCTCGAGAAGCTGCGCCTCGCTTCAACGAGGCCGCCGTTCTTCACGGCGGAGGTCCGGAGAGCCACCAGGCGCGCGAAGTCCACATGCTCGTGCTTCAACGAGGCCGCCGTTCTTCACGGCGGAGGTCCCTCAAGACGACGAAGGAAGAGCGGGCGGCGGTTCGGCTTCAACGAGGCCGCCGTTCTTCACGGCGGAGGTCTCGATCTGATCCGACAATGAAACCGCAACGGGTGCAGCTTCAACGAGGCCGCCGTTCTTCACGGCGGAGGTCTTCGACGTCCCCGAAGGCTCCCTCCTGGTCCTCGCAGCTTCAACGAGGCCGCCGTTCTTCACGGCGGAGGTCGGCCCGTGGCGGGGTGGTTGCCCGCTTTCACACGTGGCTTCAACGAGGCCGCCGTTCTTCACGGCGGAGGTCGACGGACATCGGCGCCGCGCGTGAGCCCGGCTGGGCGCTTCAACGAGGCCGCCGTTCTTCACGGCGGAGGTCCAACCTCGCGCGGCTCATCGTCCCCCTGCTCGTCGGGCTTCAACGAGGCCGCCGTTCTTCACGGCGGAGGTTGTCGGTCGACGCCGAGCTGGCGGTTGTCCTCCACTGCTTCAACGAGGCCGCCGTTCTTCACGGCGGAGGTCCGAGGGCAGCGAGTAGCCGCCCGTCCCGTTTTCGCCGCTTCAACGAGGCCGCCGTTCTTCACGGCGGAGGTCGCCATTCTCGACCGCTGAGGTTCCTATGTCCGATCGCGCTTCAACGAGGCCGCCGTTCTTCACGGCGGAGGTCCGACCGGTCGCGCCCGAAGAGTAAGGTCGGTTCGACGCTTCAACGAGGCCGCCGTTCTTCACGGCGGAGGTCATGGGAGTCGACTTCTACGCGTGTACCGCTTGCGGTGCTTCAACGAGGCCGCCGTTCTTCACGGCGGAGGTCGTGAGCGTGACGCGCAGCTGGCACGGCGTCCGAGCCACGCTTCAACGAGGCCGCCGTTCTTCACGGCGGAGGTCTCCGGATCCGCCTGCCAACCATGGTGGAGAGGTCTAGCTTCAACGAGGCCGCCGTTCTTCACGGCGGAGGTCCGCGCGTGGGTCGAATCAACTTCACTCACGACACTGGCTTCAACGAGGCCGCCGTTCTTCACGGCGGAGGTCCGCGCCAAGGAAGCCGAGAAGGCCGAGGACGTCTAGCTTCAACGAGGCCGCCGTTCTTCACGGCGGAGGTCGATTGCTTGTGATCCACGAGGCGCAAACCTTCGGTGGCTTCAACGAGGCCGCCGTTCTTCACGGCGGAGGTCCCTCGGGAGTGAGCGGGAGCCATGAGTGCGTCTCGCGCTTCAACGAGGCCGCCGTTCTTCACGGCGGAGGTCTGGCACCATTCGGGCCTTCGCGACGAACTGGACGCAGCTTGTTCCGGCTGGTCACCGTGGCTTCAACGAGGCCGCCGTTCTTCACGGCGGAGGTCACGGATCGGACGTCATGCCCTTCGTGGGCATCGACAAGCTTCAACGAGGCCGCCGTTCTTCACGGCGGAGGTCCTCGCGAGCATGGTCGGCGCTCCTGGAAGCGCTGGCGCTTCAACGAGGCCGCCGTTCTTCACGGCGGAGGTCCCTCGGCCTTCGGCGCGAAGTACTCGCACGCCTTCCTGCTTCAACGAGGCCGCCGTTCTTCACGGCGGAGGTCTCGCCACCAGTTGAGCGAAATAGGGCGAAAACTTTCGCTTCAACGAGGCCGCCGTTCTTCACGGCGGAGGTCCACGGTGGTGCACGGAGAGGCGTATCGTCCCGTACCTGCTTCAACGAGGCCGCCGTTCTTCACGGCGGAGGTCGATTGGCGCCCTTGGGGTCCACGCCGTCGAAGACGAAGCTTCAACGAGGCCGCCGTTCTTCACGGCGGAGGTCTCCAAATCTCGACCAGCCGCGGCCACACCTTCTTCAGGCTTCAACGAGGCCGCCGTTCTTCACGGCGGAGGTCGTGAACGCGTTGTCGCCAGACTCCTCGACGAAGTCCATGCTTCAACGAGGCCGCCGTTCTTCACGGCGGAGGTCTTCTCGGGTCGCATCGTGGCCGGCCTGGACTATGGGCGCTTCAACGAGGCCGCCGTTCTTCACGGCGGAGGTCGCCGTCACCGGCCGAGAGGTAGACCGCGTCACCGGGCTCGCTTCAACGAGGCCGCCGTTCTTCACGGCGGAGGTCCGTTCTGTCGGTCGACATCGACTCGGCAGGCTTGGGGCTTCAACGAGGCCGCCGTTCTTCACGGCGGAGGTCCACGCGAACATCGTGCACGGGAGATGGCGCCTTCGGGCTTCAACGAGGCCGCCGTTCTTCACGGCGGAGGTCGGCACCGTCGACCCGGAGCGCGAGACCGCTCTTCGCGCTTCAACGAGGCCGCCGTTCTTCACGGCGGAGGTCCGATCGGAGGCCGGGGCGTTCGCGAGCCGCAATATGCTTCAACGAGGCCGCCGTTCTTCACGGCGGAGGTCGTGTCGGGAGACGACACGAACGCGAGGGCGACCAGGGCTTCAACGAGGCCGCCGTTCTTCACGGCGGAGGTCGCCGTTCACGCGACGTGAGCGAGGCACGTTCCTTCGAGCTTCAACGAGGCCGCCGTTCTTCACGGCGGAGGTCCCATACGCAGGGTGTGCCCACGTCCGTGATGCTCACGCTTCAACGAGGCCGCCGTTCTTCACGGCGGAGGTCAGCCCCCGCAGTTCCCCAAGGAATACAACCCCCTGGGGAGCACTCTGCGAGCGCCTGTCGCGGCGAGGTCCAAAGACGCCGACGCGACTCTTACAAGTTCCATAAACAGTAAGAATATCAAAGACCAGTCCCGCGCGAGCGGGGGCCGGGGTTTCTGCATCACTTCGGCGCTCGCAGCCACCATCACGGCAAGCCGCTCGCGATCCTTCATGATGCAAGCCTCGGCCCTCATCACACGATGATCGCACATCTCTCCGGCACGGCGTACGCCTTTCCGATCGCCGAAATCGAGCTCGAGCCGCGTCCCTCCACCGGCCCCACGTCGATGAAGAGCACCTGGTCTTCGCGGTGGTCGATCTCCGCGACCAAACGCGAACGCAGCTCGACCAGCTCGCTCGCCGAGAGCTCGCACCGAAACACCGAAAGCTGCACGTGGTCTCCGAAACCTCGCAGGACTCGGAACACCTTGCGCAGCCGCTTCGGGCACGAAACATCGTAGCTGACGATGAACGCCTGCCGCATGCATCACCTCGTGCGAAATGCCGGATACTCGTTCGCCTCACCGAGCAACAGCCGTCCGAACACCCGAGCTTGAACCTCGAGAACGCGCCGATAGCTGATGCGATAGTCGAACGTCGGATGGGTCACGAGCTGATCCATTCGCCGCTCGTACGCATAGAGAACCTTCTTTCGCCCGGCAGGCGCGAGTGAACAGCCGTCGCGTCGGATGACGAAATCCCCCTCCCCGACCACGCCGGTATTGAGGACGTTCACCACAGTCGAGTCCGCCACCAGAGGCCGAAACTCTTCCATCAGGTCGAGCGCAAGCGAAGGTCGTCCGAAACGCGGCCGGTGATAAACCCCCAGCATCGGCTCGAGCCCCGCCTTGGCCACGGCAATCGTGACCTCCTTCGTGAGGATGGCGTAAAGGAACGACAGCAGCGCGTTGATGGGATCGCGCGGTGGGCGGCGATTGCGCCCTTCGGTATCGAACCGGGAAACGAGCGCTTCGTTGCCCTTCACCATCTTCACGAACGCGCCGAAGTACACGCGCGCCGCGCTTCCTTCGAGGCCGAGCAACGACTCGGCTTGCTCGCATACCTCGGCCTTCTTCGCGAGCTGCTCGAGCTCGAAGAGCACGCTCGCCTCCACGGCCTCGGCATTGCGACGCAGCAGCGTACGACAGTTGCGAATCTTAGAAGCGACGAGCCCCCTTGCCACCCGCAAGCAAAAAGCCGGGTCTCGTAGTTTCTCGTGCTGAGCCATTCGCAGCTCGATGTTCTTCGTACCCAGGCCACCGAGCAGCCCGTAGAAGAACCCGCCGTGACTGAAAAACGCGAGCGGCACATCGTTCTCGAGAAGCGCCCTCACGGCCTGCGTCGAGACTTGAACGCTGCCGTAAACGGACACGGACGACGTGTTGGCGATGCGAGCACGAGTCTTCTCGTCCTTGGTCACAATCTCCAGCTCGTCCCCGACCACGCCCACCCGTCCGCCCTGCGCCTGAACGTGGAGAGGCAGAGTATCGTCTCGAGCGGGAACGAGCCGTCGGACCTTCTCCTCCCCGTCGTCGAGCAGCTCGCGCAGCAGGCGAGTCTCGTCCGGCAGGCAAATTCCCGATAGGGAACACCCTGCGCACTTCGGGCTCGCCGAGAGTGGCGGCGGCATCTCTCCCTTGGCGACAAGCTCACGAGCCCGCGCCACGGCGGAGCGCACGATAGTTTCGAGCTCCGTGTCGATGTCGATCCGCACGCGCCGCTTCGACTTCGCGAAGTAAAGCGCCCCATAGGGGACGCGATACCCATGTTCGCGAAGCAACAAGACCTGAGCCGCGACCTGCGCACGCTCGGGCAAGTACGCGCCCTCGGCAATGTCCGGCGCGCGCCCGCGTTTGTACTCGACGGGAATGACGACGCCGTCACTCGCTTCTTCGACCAAGTCAATCTTGGCCGTGATCCCGAGCGTGCTCGAAGACAGCTCGACGCTGGTCGCCTTGTATGGCGGCCCATCGGGCTCCGCCTCGTCGTCGGGAGCCGGCGGCAGGTCCCCCCGCTTCTCGTCCGTGCGCCCATGCACCGCACGTCCATCGAGAGTGAACGCATTGTCCGCCCACTCTCCCTGAGCCCACTCGAGATACAGAAGGCGCTCGCAGAAGAGCACCTCGTTCACCATCCGGGCGGGCACGAGCTCCGGCAGCGGGGCCCGAAACCCCACCACCGGCAAGTGCTTCGCCCGAGGAAGCGCCGACTCCTCCTCGAGCTTCGGTTCGGTCACGCCGTGCTCGCTTCCCTGCTCACGGCGAACGTGCCGAGCCCTCGGTACCGGCCCGACCCGACAGCAATAGGGCCGAGCACCGGCTCCTTGAACCGCACCTTCACGTGAAGGTGCGGACCGCTCACCTTGTCCGGAGCCAGGTACCTATCGGCGTGCGTCACGCCGGTGAGGAAGCCGGTCTTCGACCACTCGAGGTCCATTGACTCCACGACGCTCTCCGCGAAGCCGGCTTGCAAAAAGGCTTTCCGCAAAAGCCTCTCGGTCTTAGCCGGCTTCCCATCGTCACGACCTGGCAGCACCACCGGGGTCACGGTCGTCCAGGTGCGCTCGCCACGTCGGCCTCCCGTGTATTCGCCCAACACGGCGTCGTGAGCAGGCAAAAAGTCCAGCGTAGCGACAGCCTCCTGCTTCCAAACGAGGTCGGCGTGCAAAAGCTGTTGTTCCAACCAGAGCGCCTCCACCTCCTTGCCAAACGGAGCGAGAAGCAGCACCCGCGCGATGTCGGTGGCGCGGCGGACCTGACGCCGTGCAGGCGCGCCCTGCCGCTCCTGCGAGTACTGGGCAATCGTCGGAAGTGGCAGGTAAGCGAACCGAGTATCCGAGCTGCCACCGTGGGCGTCTTCGCCCCGATGCCCGTGCACAAGCTCTCGCTCGTCTCCATACGACCAAGTCGAGGCCGCTTCCGACACGGCATGACGGAACCATGCCGCTACATCTCTCGTCCGAGAGGCGGGCTCTAGAGCCATCCGCGCGTCCGAGCTCGGCTTCATGAGACGAAACGCGATGAACGGCCGACGGGGAGCCGCTTCGGCCGTCGAGTACCGGACCCTTGCGAATACTCTCAACGGAGCAACCGGTACGAGAAGATCGTCTCCGGGTACGCGTCCGACGAATGCCTGGTGTCGCTCCTCCAGACCGTCGAAGGTCCCCCGCGTCGGGGCGCGTAGGTCCAGCGTGCCGAAGCGCGTCGGCCTCCAGTGCGTGCCCGTCGAAGGCGCGACGCCCAAGGACGCCTCACCAACGACCTGATCGATGCCCCAGCCCACGTGCGTGACCGTTCGCACGGCAGCCTGGAGCGTCTCGAAGTGCGCACGCAGCGCCGTCTCGTCCTTTGCGGAATAGACGTAGGACACCTCGGCGTCTTCAGGAAGAAACAGCGTCGCGATGTCTTTCTGGTTTCGATACTTCGCGAGGCTAGCCTCTCGCCCAGCCGACCAAGCGTTGGCGACGATGTCTCCAACGTTGCCTGGCACGTAGGTCGGATAGCGGGCAACTCGAGCCCGGCCAGCGTCTCCCTTCTGAGGCTCGACCGCGTAGATCTCGGGAGGTTCGAGCCCCTCGAGCCATTGAATGGCTGCAATGGCCCGCTCGCGAGCTGTAGCGTCCCGAGCCTTGCCGACTGCGGAGGCAACCATGGCCTGAAAGACACGCAAAGGAGAAGGGGGCCACTCGGGCGCACCATCGGATCCGCGACCATGACTGTACGGTTGAAGAAATCGAACCGTAAGGACGAGCTTGTCGCGGACCTCGCTCACGACTTTGCCTTCTTCGCGGCGGCTTTGGCCAACTTCTTCTCGGCATCCGCCGTGAGGTCGCGTTTCGCCCGTTCCTTGTCGAACGGAACGGTCCGACTCTCGCCGACACCGAAGGCCTTGGCTGCCTCCGTCGCGTAGGCCAGCGCCTGCGCATGATCGACCGTGAAGGCCTCCCGCTTGCCGTCGCGATGCACGACGTGAACCTTGCGAGGTTCCGGTGCGTCCCCGTCGAGTACGAGGTTGCAGCCCTGGCGCAAGTATCCGGAGGGGTTCCAGGTGAAGGCCACCAACCCGAGGCCGAGGATGTACCGACGGAGCTTCACGGTTTGCTCGGCATCGGTCCCCGCGTGAAGGAGCTGCAGCGCCGCAAGGCTAAGCGTGGCGTCTCGACGAATTCCCCCACGCGCAATGACACCGCCGTGAGAGGCGCTAGCGGGAACGTGCAAGAACCCCTTCTCGGAGAGAGCCTTCTTTCCCGAAGGGTCCGTGGGTTCGTCGATGAGTCCTGCGCTCACGTACTCCGCAGCGGGAATGTACTGTGCCGAGCGGGTGAGGCGCTGAACGTCGAACGCGCGGATGGTCGAGGAAAAGAGCCTGGGCGCTTTAGCTTGCGTATCGCGCGAATCCCATACTCCGAACACGAGCGACGTCGGCGCGATCTTCGCGAGCGGCACCGCATCGCCTTTGGCCAGCGCTCGAAACGCGGAGTGAATCTCTTCCTGCAAGCTCGAGCAACGAATGATGGCGTCACCCGCGCGGTGTCCAGCATCGAAGACCGTCACCGCCGTATCACCGGCCTGAATCACGATCTGCGGTACGAGCTGCGAGTAGGGCTCCGTTTTGAAAATCGGCTCGATCCGATTGGCCTGCGATCCGACGCTATCGACAAGGCACACGCTCGCTGCGCCCTCCCCGTCGATGTTGTAGCCACCCGCGAAGGTGTCACCGCTGGCGAAGGTAGGAGGGAAGAACGGAGAATCCGCGCCTTCCACCGGAGCGAGGCTGTCGCGCAGCACGAGAGCGGCCGCACCGTTCACATCCAAGAAACCATCCATTGCGTTCAATTTCATCGTCCCTCTCCTTTTCGAAGCAGCGTCGCCGGCTTGAATGCCTTGTGCTTCCTCTGACTCGTTCGAAACCAACTCTCGAACCGGTAGCGTTCGACTCGCCCCGGTTCGACGGCGCACCCGACCACCGGTGATGCGATCAACATGGGCAGTGATTCGGTCCACACCCCGTACTCGAACAATCGACGTTCGACGCGTTTGGGGCGAAAGCGCTGAAGTCCGACCAGGCACAGCGCCTCCACGGCTGGAAACGCGAGCGTCTCGAACTTCAGGTCGTTCGGCGCGAAACCCACGTCGAGCGAGCTCGCGTTACCGGCACGTCGCGCGTCGAAGTAGAACGGTTCGACCTTCTTCTTCGGGTTCGTCGGATCGAAAACAACGCACGCGTGGTCGAACATGCGCGACGTGTGTGTCGCCGGGTCGCGCAGAGCCGCGAGCATCGCCTGCGCGATTCGAGGACCGTTCATGGTTCCCGCCCAAACCTTCAGGTCTCGCCCTTCCTCGGACTTCCACCAATCGAGAACGAGCTCGAAGGGCGCGCCAACCTTGAGCGGTGATGCAGCATCCGAGCCGCCTTCGTCCTCGTCCTCTTCCTCGTCGGAGCCGCCGGCGTCCGACTCGTCATTCTTGTCGACAGCGAAGCCAGCCGTGGTGAAGCGGGCAAGCACGTCTCCGACGACCAGGCTCGTCTCGATGACGAAGCGTCCAGAATCGAACCGAGCGCAGACTGTCCGCGAGTCGAGTCGAGCTACGAGCTCGAAGAGTCCGCAAGCGGCGAAGAACTGGCCAGGATTCGATACGTCGACCGACACCTCGATGCTCATGGGACCTCCGCTGAGGGGTTGGCGCTTGCTGCGTAGTCGGCCGCCCGAAGGAGCGATTCCAGGTAAGCGAGCCCCCACCGACCGAAGCGATGCTGCAGTCGGGCGAATCGTCGAACGGTTTCGACTCCGACCTGCTCGAAGTCGACGGAGTGAACCTCGGGGTCGAAGAGCTCGTCGGTCGGGAAGTGAGGCCGCGCCCGACCATGGTGAGTGGCCACCATGTGAAGCACCAACTCTCGTTGGTCCGGCTCGAGGGCGAGCAGGCGCGCCTCCGTGCGCGCGTCGAGGATGGACCCGAGCTCGTGCCGGTATTTCAGCCCCTCCCTCTCGGCCACGCTCGAGGCCGCCTTCGCAAGGATTGGAGGGGGCGATGCGTTTCCGATTCCACGCTGCCAGACCCGACGCCGCTTGCCGAGGTCGTGCAGTGCACCCGCGAGGGCGACGGCTTCCTTCTGCCATTTCTCGATGGGGAGCCCGGCGCAGATATCCCGGGCACGATTCTCGACGTCGCCCAAGTGCACGTCGAGAAGTACGGCGCGGCGCCCACTTCTGGACCCCTCATTGTCGGCGGCGTGCGCTGCCTCGTACCAGATCCAGTACCGGCCGTTGTCGCCAGAGTCCTCTTCGGCCACGTTGCCTTCCGCGGCATCGGAAGGCTCGGAGAGAATGACCGTTCGAATTCGGCGTAGGTCGTCGGCCGAACCGTTGGGCAGGGTCGCTCGCGAGTCGTCACTCCGCACTCGCCCACGCACCGGAGCTCCGGCAGCCGCCGGGTCGAAATCGATCTCCGAGACGTCGCTGGACTTCGTGGTTTTCTCCCAATCGGAGCGCAGAAAGCCATCGACGGGATGCCAAGACGACGCAGGAAGGATCAGCGTTGCGCCGGCCAATGTGGCCTCCGCCCGTTTGCGGTCCCGACCGAGCACGGTCTCGAGGAGCAGCACCTGGACGTCGAGATCTCGAACCACCCACACGTGTCGCTCGAGAAGCTCTTCTCGTTTCTCGACAGCATCGAAGAGCGTGGAAACGACCCTCGACGTGCGGTCGGTCAGCAGTTCGTGCGCCTTCAGCGGATAACTCTCGAGAAGCTCGGCAGCATCGTAGCGTCCGAGCAGCTTGCCTCGCCCCACTGGACCCGTCTCCGGAGGCATCCACTCGACCTCGTCGCGCCACGCGACGCTGGTCTGTGGCGGTTCCCATTCCGAGATCCCATGGAGGTACGGAGCGACGGCCGGCCGGCCGGGGAATCCAGCACGGATGGTGGTCATGCTCCACGCATCCATCACCATCTCGTCGAGCCGAGGGCACTTCGGTTCAGGGGTGAACGCCAGCTTCCGCGCGTGGGCATCGAGAGTGCCAAGCGCGTGCGGGCTCGCGTCGCCCTTCAGAGAGAGCAGCAAGTCGAGTGTCTTGCGCCGTGCTTGATCGAGACGACTCTCGGCGTCGAACGCGTCCGGCAGCGGATGAAAGACGTGCACCTCGGTGTCCGAACGTTCCCCGAAACGATTGACCCGTCCGAACCGCTGGGCCATCGAGTCGAACGTCGAGAGATCGCAGATCAGGTGGTCGGCAGAAAGGTTGACCCCAACCTCACCCGCGCTCGTGCTCACGAGATAGACCGTGCCTGACTCTGGAACGGCACCGCGGTCTCGCTCAGGGAGGAATCGCTGGAAGACCGGGCGTTCCTTCACGAGCCGGTCGCGCTCGCGCCCGCGCATCGTTCCTGCGAGGACCTCGACAGCCGTCGCTCCTCCCTTGCGGAGAAGCTCGACGGCCTTCATGACATCGTCGACCGTACGCAGGAAGACGAGTACGGCGCTGCCGGAATCCCGAAACGCTAGGGCGCGCTTCACCGCAAGATCCGGAAGGTCGCGGGCGCCGTGGGCGTGGAAGTGAAGCTTCTTGGTCGCGCGAACGCGCTTCGCGACCATGGGGGACTGGAGGTCGTCCGACGTGAGGCCAAAAGCTTCCCCTGAACCACCGGCGCGGGACGTGGCTGTGAGCGCCATGACCTTCAGAGGCCAAGGATCACCCGCCCGTCGTTGCTCCGCCTCCACGCCTTCGAGCAGTTTCTGAAACGCTGGCTCGAGGTGTGCCTCGTCGTGGATGAAGAGCGAGTCCTGACCGAGGAACCCGGCGTAGAGTGGCCTCGTGCGGAATCCGGCCCCGTAGCCGGAGAACAAGAGCCTGCTGCCGATCATGTCGACGGTTCCGCAGATGACGGCAGGACGAGACGGGTCGGACGACCAAGCCCGATTGTCCACGCGCTGCCCGCGAAGGGTCGACACCGCCAGCCCCTTCGGAAGGTTTAGGTGCGCCAGGTTCTCGACGAGTTTCTCGACCTCCCGTGTCGTCTGGTCGACCACGGTTCGTCGGTTGACCACGTAGACGAGCCTGCGCGGAACCTTGGCCCCAGCCGCCAGCGCGAGCAGCCAAAGGGCGACCATCGACGTCTTCCCCAGGCCGGTGGGAAGGTTCACGACCGAAGGCACTTCGCCCTTGGCCAAGCGGTCGAAGAGCGCCCGTTGCCAGGGGAAAGGCACCTGTCCGAACACGTCCTGGAAGGTCTTCTCGAAAGCAAACGCCATATCGACTCCCCTATTGTCTCGGGTCACTCGTCATCGTTCGTCGGCAGGGTCGGCGGATTACGCGACACCCGCGAGAGGGTCGGGCGACCGTCCGCCCCAGTCCTCCAAAAAATCCAAAGCTGGTGCCCAAGGACCTGGCGAGCGTGAGCTCGAGCTACCGGTGGGATCAACGCAAGTGGGTCGGAAGCACGCGCAGGATCGACGCAGAGCCTCGCGAACTCCGCATATGCGGCCTCGGCCTCCTCGGGAGAGAGGCGACATGCTCTGGCGCTGACCGTGAAGTTCGTGCTGGGCATGACCCAGACGTAACTCTCGACCGGTCGGACGCAACCCCAGACAAGGATGTTTTCTACTTCGAGCTACACTTACCGTTCTTTCTTCTATCAGTAACATCACGCGAACGCTATCAGGAGGGTCGGGGTGGATGTTCACCTCGCATGGTAGGCTCACCTTCCGCTCGCTACCGCGAACGGTCTCGTTGAAGCCTGATCGTGGAAAGTACCGCCAGGGTCGGTCACCTGACCTTCCGCCGTGATGAGCGGCGGCCTCGTTTTCTCCCAGGTCGGGTGACCGTTGCCCTCCGGCGAAAGTCGGGGGACTCGTTTCCATTCTTACTTCCTCAGTTGTCGACATCTTCCGCATCGAAACCCAACCCCACCGTCCCACCCGACCCATCCCCATCCGTTCGCTCGAATACGAGCGACAGAACCTCTGTTCAGTCACCTCAGGGCCTTCGCGCGGCGGGGCGCACTCTCCGGCTCGAGGGCCTTTTGCGTTCGCTCGGCGAGCGCTCGCGTGAGGCTCTGAAGCGTGCGCGTCTCGGGGAGCGCTGCGCCTCCTAGCGACAGCACGAACCTCGCGGCGGGACGCAGACCGAGCGAGCGCACGCGGAGCCTTCCGTCGGGGAGAGGCTCGCCACGCATGTTGTCCGGAAGGTTGAGCGCGACCCACCGCGCCTCACTCGGGTCGACGACGAACGTGTGCTCCTCGACCGTGGCGGCATCGTTGTCGTGAAAGAAGTCGACGCTCCGCGCGCGGTACTCGGCCACCGTGGCTGCCGGCACGTCCCGATAGCCGGCCGCACCGTCCAGCATGGCGGACTGAACGCCCTCTACGCGGAACCA
Source organism: Polyangiaceae bacterium (assembly GCA_965225775.1). Lineage (GTDB taxonomy): Bacteria > Myxococcota_A > Polyangia > Polyangiales > Polyangiaceae > JAAFHV01. The sequence continues at coordinate 3,910,642 of OZ245328.1, forward strand.
CTTGAGCTGGCTCGACCGATGGCAGTACGCGATGAAGCGCGCGGGGGGATCGGCGACGAGATGGCAGGGGGAAACGTGCCTCCACGTCAGCGTGCCTCGGCTGGCCGTGAAATAGAGCATGTGGAGCGCCACCTTGGTGGCCATCGACTGCTCGAGCATCGGCAGCACGTTCGACTCGGACGAACTGCGTGCGCGCGTCTCGGGTTCGACCTTCCCGTCGGGTGCGGCGCGCTTCAATCGAGCGATGAGCTCGGTCCTCTCGGCGGAGCGCGGCGCCGAGCGAAGGACGGCAAGCAACCTCGCCGTCTCGGTCGGGCCGAGCACCGTGGCGCCTGCGGCGCTTGCGCGAGGCCATGTCCAGAACACGTCTGGATGCTCCGAAACGCTCGTGAGCGGCACACGCTCGGAGAGAGCGAGCAGCAAGCGCCGCAGCGCCGGCACCTCCAGGCCAACGCGACCTGCGAGCTCTTTCTGCCTCCACGTCTGCGCCTCGCAGAACGCGTCCCAGACGCTGAGCAACGATTCGACCGGACTCTTCCGTGCCATACTTGACCAACTTCGCGGGTGAGCGGGATCCGGCCATGCTCAATCCGAAGCACGCACCCCGTCAACCACCAACCGTGGGCCCCGCAAATTCGGCGCCGAGATGCACTTTGCTCGGGCGCGCACGGCATGACGACATGCGTCGTCGGCTCGGTCCATCGTGGGCGTTGGAGCGGCCCAAGAGAGAGCACACGTCCGATTGCGAGAGAGCGACCGACCGCACGCCGAGCGGCCCGGAGAACCAAATCCTCCTCGCCATCCACCATCCCGTGCCGATATCCTGAAACCTTGGAGGCTTGCCCATGTGGATGGTTCGCGCCGGTCGCGGAGGAGATGCACTCAACGCCTTCCTCGACGAAGGGATTGTGGGGTTCAACGACGGGAAGATCGGCGCCATCTCGGCAGGGGTCACCAAAGAGGCCCTCCTCGAGCGCTACCGCGAGCACTTCCCAACCGAGAAGGAAGGCAGCCGCGCTTCATGGGCCGCGCAGCTCTTCCGCTTCCGAAACGACTTCAAAGTCGGCGACCCGATAGTCACGTACGACCCGGAAGTGAGGCGCTACTACCTAGGAAAGATCACGGGCGACTACCGCTTCGACGGCGAGAAGCCGGGGCGACCTTCGCACGTTCGCCCCGTCACCTGGACGCACGAAGCCGACCGAGACGCCCTCGCCCTCGCGACGAAGAACACCCTCGGCTCCACCCTGACGGTCTTCCGGCTCAATCCCGAGGCCGCGAGCGATCTCGTCTCCTGCGGTCGCCCACGCGGCGAGCCGACCATCGCACCGCCCGTCCAGCCGAAGTCGGACACCGAGGGATTCATCGTCCTCACCGACGACACGCTCGGCCGAGCGAACGAGTTCATCGAGGACGCAATCGACGCCCTCGATTGGGCCGAGATGCAAGAGCTCGTCGCCGGACTACTTCGAGCAATGGGCTACCGAACCACCGTCTCACCACCGGGCCCCGATCGCGGCGTGGACATCTTCGCCTCCCCGGATGGCCTCGGCCTAGAAGAGCCGCGAATCTTCGTCGAAGTGAAGCATCGCAGCTCGACCATGGGTTCGAAGGAGATTCGCTCCTTCGTGGGCGGACGGCGCAAGGGCGACAAGTGCCTGTACGTCAGCACCTCCGGCTTCTCAAAAGACGCCCAATACGAGGCCGAGCGAGCCGACGTCGCCATTCAGCTCATCGGCCTCACCAGGCTGCGCGAGCTCGTCGTCGACTACTACGAAAAGCTCGACCCCCAAACGAGAGCCCTGGTCCCACTCAGACGCTTGTACTGGCCCATCCCCCGCGAGGGATAAAGGTGACGAGGACGTCTACGAAGGGGAGCGAGCCGCCCCGTTGTGCGGTGCTGCCAAGCACCTTCGGCCGACCAACGCACCACATGCTCAACGGGCAGCGCCACCCACGCTAATCCCCCGAAACGACTCCCATGACCACCAAGAAGCCCAAGACCCCGGCCCCTCGCCCCAAGCCCACCAAGCCCCGTCGACCAAGTCCCCTCAAGCAGGCCGCGCCTTCCCTGCCCGACGATCTCGGCACGCTCCTCGACATGCTTGCCAACGCGAGGGACCTCAGCGCCGTCCCCCCAAAGACCAGACTGCGCGCCGTCCCCAACCCCACCGCGGCCATCACGCCTGACGCGCCTTTCGCGCACATCGTGGCGGGCGCAAAGACCGAGGACCAGCAGCTCCGTGCGCTCGAGGCGGCCGCCCAGCGCGAGGTCTCGTTCCCCACGGACGCATTGGTCATCGGCGAGCCCGTCACGGCCGCCGCCATCACCTACAGCGGCCACCCGCGTGCCGGCCTGACGCTGTGGGGCAGTCGCGGGGACAGGCCCTTCAACGTGAGCCTGGCCGACGTCGCATTTCCGCCGGGAACTGCCGGCGCGCAGTTCGTGTCCCTCTACCGCGCGTGGCTCGGCTTCGAGGCGCATTCGAGCGCCCCGGAGGTGGCCAACGCGACGCCAGCGACTCGGCACAGCGTCACGGGCGACGAGATCGCAGTTGGTACTCCCGTCGATCTTGTCGTGCTCGCGTGCAAGTCGAACGCTCTCCGCTGCCGCCCGCTCGGTACCGCGCGCGAGGTGACACTGCGCGCCACCGTCCGCGACGCAGTGCCGGGCCGAATCGTCACGGTTATGCCCACGAAGGAATGGACACAGGCGCGACACGCCTACCTCGCGGGCAACGTGCTCTCGATACGTGCGGACGTAGAGGCGCTCGGGCTTCCGCCCCTCGCCCTCCACCAACTGGGCGAGTGGGATCCGAAAACCGAATACTGGGGCGAAGAAGGCGACCCCATCGAAGACTGGGCCAAACCCATCATCGCGCGCGGCAAGCGGCCGATGTTCGAGATGGAGCGGGTGCTTCCGGGCGCCAATCCAGCGGACTTCGACTCGGACCCCATCGTCCTGGCAAGCGAGCTGAACGCCGCCGGCGACCGCGCGGGTGCACGTGAGGTCTTGATGACACTGCTCGCACAGGACCTCCGCTGCCTCGACGCTCACGCGCACCTCGGCAATTTCGCATTCGACCGCTCTCCCGCGGAAGCGCAGCGCCACTACGAGATGGGCACGAGAATCGGCGCGCTCTCCCTCGGCCGAACGTTCGACGGTGCGCTCGCGTGGGGCCTCGTCGACAATCGCCCCTTCTTGCGCTGCCTGCACGGCGTGGGACTCTGCGCCTGGCGCCTAGGCAATACCCGAGAGGCCGCCGCGGTCTTCCGCAAGATGCTGTGGCTGAACCCCACCGACAACCAGGGAGCACGCTTCAACCTCGCCGCCCTCGAGGCCGGCAAAACGTGGGAAGAGGCGGAGGGCGACAAGTGACTCGCAAGACGAAATCTCCCACCGCCGCCCTGGTCCGCTCCTCCGCAGCCGAGTACCTCACCTTTGTCGCCGCCAGCGGGGCCGGGGGCGTCGAGGCGACGTGGTCGACATCCGCGGCGAGACCCGGGCTCGTAGTCAGTTATTCGAAAATTTCGGATAACTGATTAGCTACGCTCCCCGTAGGACAGCATCAGGGGCGGTTGCTCGTGCGCACGTCGACGTCTCTCCGCGCGCCCCGCGACGGACCGAGTCCTCCGAGACGTGCGAGCCCACCTCGGCCTCACCCTGCCCGATCTCGCGCACCTCCTCGACATCGCGGACGCCACCCTGAGTCGCTACGAAGACGGCTCCGAAACCGCCCCGCAAACCGTCACCCTCGCCCTCCTCGCCCTCTGCCTCCGAGCCCACGCGGGGCAGGCACTCGAGGGATCACTCGATCATCTGGGGGTGCGCTTCGCGCGGGAGGAGCGAAGGGAGAAGGCGCAACAGGATCCGACCGTGGGGATGCCTGCGAAGCTGAACAAGTGAACGCGTGCGGACTTTGCCTGCGCGTCGACGACGTGCTCGCACGCAGGTGGACACCAGGATCGGTCCGTGGACGGCCGGCTCGGAGCACGTCGACGCCTGGCTCGATGGACGCGGACAGGCCGATCGCCCTGCCGGCCAGGATCGCCCCGCAGGCCAGGCTCGGGCCGACGCGATAGGTCCCCGCCTACCCGCGTGCTAGGCTCGTCAGCTATGGCGACGGGCACGCTCACGCAGGCCAACGCGGAAACCTTCACAATCAGCGCGCTGGTCACCCAAGTGCGTGAGGGGCGTGTGCGTGTGCCCGCCTTTCAGAGGCCGCTGCGATGGAAGCGTGAAGACGTTCGCCGCCTGTTCGACAGCGTGCTCAAGGGCTATCCAATTGGCAGCTTGCTCTTGTGGAAGCGGCCGGCGCCGGCCGAACGCATCTCCGTGGGGAACCTCACTATCGAGGCCCCCGCGCTCGACGAGGCGCTGTGGGTGGTCGACGGGCAGCAGCGCCTCACGAGCCTCGCGAACGCACTAACCGAAGCCGGCTCCAGAGATGCGTTCGCGCTCGCCTACGACCTCGAGAGTCGTGCTCTCGTCGAGTCGCGAAAGGACCGCCCGCATCTAGTCCCGCTGTACCTGCTCTTCGACCTTCAGGAGCTCCTGAAGTGGTTCGCTCGGAACCCGGACGAGAGCACGCACCTCGACGAGGCCATTCGTGTGGCCTCGTTGCTCAAGGAGTATCGCGTCCCCGTCTATGTCGTCGCCCAAGACGACGAGAGCGTCCTCCGGGACATTTTCGACCGCATGAACACCTTCGGGAAGCGCCTCTCGCGCGCCGAGGTCTTCGACGCGCTCCATTCCACGTCGCGCGCCGACCGCCTGGCCGACGTCGCCGAGCGGGTTCATGCGCGCACCGGTTTCGGCGTGCTGGACGAGAACACGCTCCTCCTGTGTTCATTGGCGCGCCAAAGCACGAACCTCGCGCGGGACTTTCGCGAGGAGCTCCCACGCGCGCAGGAAGGCTCCGTCGACGGGGCTGCCATCACGAAGGCGAATCGAGCCACCGAAGACGCGCTCGTCGCTGCATTGAAGTTCCTTCAGAGCGAGTGCCATGTTCCGCACCTCACGTTCCTTCCGTACGGCTACCTCGTCGTCGTCCTGACGCGCTTCTTCGCGCTCCACCCCGCCCCGCAGGCGCGAAACGTCGACCTGCTTCGCCGGTTCATGTGGCGCGCGGCGCTGGCGGGGCCTCGCATCGCACGAGGCGCCTACACGGGCACGCTCCGTATGTTCGTCGGGTGCGTGGGAGACGACGAGTCTGCATCCGTCCAGAAGCTCCTCACCACGGCCGCCCGCGAAGACGACCTCTTCGAGCTCCGCTCGTTGCCCAAGCGCTTCTCTCCGAAGCTCGCCGAGGCGCGCTTCGTACTTTGCGCCATGTGGAAGAACGGGCCACGCTCGTTCTCGACCGGAGAGCGGTACGACACCGCCGAGCTCGCTGAGGCGCTCGTAGGGCGCAAGACCGCCTCGGACGCGCTCTACCTCCTCGACCCCGCGGCCAAAGACGCGAAACTTCGCATCGAGAACCGGCTCATTTGGCTCGAGCCGGAGCCTCCCTCTTTCGACGGGCTCGCCGCGGACCGCTTCGACGAGATACTGGCCTCGCACGTTCTTCCACGCGACCTGGCCATCCCTGAAGAAATCCTCGAGTATCGTCGCCAAGCGCTGCTTTCCCTTACGCGCCAGTTCTTGAGCGTGATGGCCGAAACATCGCTGGAGGACACGCCTCCACTCGCGGACCTTGCAGACGAGGACGCGGACCAGGACGAGGGGGACGACGACGACGAGCTCTCGGATGTCGACGTCAACGTCGCCTACCTCGACCAGCCGCGTGCGCCCGGTGAGTGAGCGCCTTTACAGCGTCCTCTTGCATGGCGACCCCATCGGCGAGCTCCACGGGAGGGATACGAGCTCCTCGTTCCGATTCATCGACGGGTACTTCGAGCGCGCCGACCGATTCGTCCTCGGGCTTCACTTCGAAGAGAACCGCGAGGCCCTCTACCGATCCGCACAGAAGCTCCCGCCGTGGTTCTCCAACCTACTACCTGAAGGCATCCTGAGGACCTGGATCGCCGAACAGCGCGGAGTGTCCGACCGCAGTGAGCTCGAGCTCCTCGCCGAGGTAGGGCACGACCTGCCCGGCGCCGTCACGGTCGTGGCAGCAGAACCGGCCGCTCGTTCGGTTCCGGCGAGAGTCGTCGAAGTGCCTCCCCCACCAGCGCGCGCTCCACGTATGAAGTTCTCGCTCGCAGGCGTGCAGCTCAAGCTCTCCCTCCTTCGTCAGGAAGACCGCTTCGTCGCCCCCGCAAGCGGAGACCGGGGAGACTTCATCCTCAAGCTGCCCGACGCCAGCTACCCGCACGTTCCGCGAAACGAGCTGGCGATGATGCGCTTGGCAAAAGCCGTGGGCCTCGACGTCCCCGACGCGATGCTGGTTCATCGCGACGAAATCGAGGGTATGCACGACGCGACCTTTTGGCCTCGCGGTGAGGACATGGCCTACGCGGTTCGCCGCTTCGACCGAAGTGCGACTCGCACCCCCATTCACATGGAAGACTTCGCTCAGGTGAGGGGTATCTACGCCGACGACAAGTACCATGGCTCTTTCGAGACCGTCGCTGCACTCGCCTATCGAGGGCGCCACACGGACGACTTGCACGAGGTCGCGAGGCGTATCGGCTTCAATCTATTGGTTCGCAATGCCGACGCGCACCTCAAAAACTGGTCTCTTCTCTACCCCGACGGGCGCAAGCCAAGGCTCTCCCCGGCATACGACATCGTCTCGACGGCGGTCTATCCCGATATCGCGACGGGGCAAGACCTCGGCCTCAAGCTCGGAGGCTCGCGCCGCTTCGAGCGGATACGGCTGTCTGCCTTTCGAGGGCTCGCCAACGGCGCTGGTGCGCCCGGAGAACCTCTCGACGAAGTGGTCGAAGCGCTGGTGAAGAGGGTGATTGGCTCCCTCGACGTGGCCCTCGATGTACTGGCCGACACCGGCCTCGGCCCCACCGTCGAGAAAACCGTGAAAGAGTCGGCAGCGAAGCTCCAGCGCATTGCGGGATGACGTGACGGTAGCTTGACCGAAGGGGACGCCCGATCTCCCACCAGGCGAGAGTGAGCTCGAGGCCTCGGCGCCGGCCTCACCAAGTACGCCTACGACGGGCGCGGGCACCTGCGCGAAGTCGAGCTGCCCTCGGGCACGCGCATCGGCTACGACCTCGACGCCTACGGTCGACGCATCACCAAGCGGCGCAACGGCACGGTCGAGAATCGCTTCTTGTACCGCAATGCCCTGCAACCGGCCGCCGAGGTGGACGCGGCCGGCAACGTCCTCACGCGGTACGTCTACGCGCGAGGTGAGCTCGGCCCCGACTTGCTGGAGCGCGGAGGAGCCAGTTACGCCCTCCTGAAGGACGAGCGCGGCAGCATCCGCTACGTGGTCGACGTCTTCTCCGGTGTCGTCGCCCAGGCCCTCGAATACGACCCGTACGGCAAGGTTCTCCAGGACTCCAACCCCGGCTTCCAGCCCTTCGGCTTCGCCGGCGGCCTCTACGACCCCGACACCGGCCTCTCCCACTTCGGCGCCCGCGACTACGACCCGTCGACCGGAGCCTTCACCCGGAAAGATCCCAGCGGCTTCGCCGCCGGAGAAAACCGCTACGCCTACGCCGCCGCCGACCCGGTCAACTTCATCGACCCCGACGGCAACTTCCTCATCCCGGTCCTGGTGGGGGCAGCAGAAGGCGGCATCGCAGGCTACGCCGACGAAGCCGTCGACCAAGCCCTGAACCCCGACCAGCAAGGCTGGGACTGCGGCGCCATGCGCGCCGCTGCCAAACGAGGCGCGGCGGCCGGGGCGGTCGCTGGCGGTATCGCGGCTGGCGCACGAGCGATGGCAGGCTCAGGGAAGACCGGCGGCTCAGGTCCTCCGCCTTCACGGCCATATCCGAGCGGCGACGGAACGACACCTCCTGCACCGGGATGGCAGTGGCGAGGGCCAGACGCACCGGGCGGTCCACGGGGCGCCTGGACCAACCCCGCCAATCCAAGAGAGAGTCTACATCCCGACTTGTCTCACGGCCCACCCGGCCCGCACTGGGACTGGAACACTCCCGATGGCGGGCGCTATCGCATCATGCCCGACGGCACTATCGTCCCCAAGAAATGATCCCCGAGCTCATTCCACTCGATTCACGCGCGAGCGACTTCCTGAAGGAAGAGCTTCGTGCGTCGCCTACGCTCGGAAGGCAGCTCCACGAGCTCGACCTCGCGAAAGGCACCATGGTGGCGCTCGTCCCTACACCCAAGGCCGGCGCCATCCATGACTTTCGAGCGAGCATCTACGACTACCCACGGACCTCGATTCAAGCCGGTTTGCAGCAAGTCGTCTCAGTGGAAAACGCTCTGCTAGCGCTCGCCAGGAGCTACTTCAGGTCGTCCTCCAACGGAATCTTGCTATGCGAGTCGTTCCTCCTTCGTCCAGCCGATCTCTTGATCGTGCACGATCTGCCGACCTCTACGTTCGCCCACGGCGATGCGGTGTTCTCCACTGCGACGATTGAGTCCTCCGATGGTGAAGCTCGAGGCGTCGCGCAGTGGCTATTTCTCGCCCCGTACGGCCTCGGACTCCTCGCGGAACTTCCTGATGGGACCTCCACTTCGGAAGGCCTCGTCGAGCGGGCGGCGCGCCATGTTGATGCCGTGCTGCTGGGAGCCTACGATGGGGAGGGCGTCCTCATCTGGGCACGCCGGGCCGTCGTGGACCGGCTGTCAGCCACCTAACCTAGCCGCTCGGCCAACAAGGCCTCCGTGCCCCCTACGACCCCCTCACCGACCTCTCAGACCTCCAGAGCTGGCGGCGCGCCAACGACAATCCAGCCATCTCCCTCCTCGACTACGTCGGCTTCGTCGGAACGATGGACTCGATGGCGTCCCATGCGGCCCTCTTCGATCCGGACCTGGTGGACTTCGAGGGCGCCAGGTTCCTCGCCGATAGGTTCTCGGTGGACGCAGCCGAACAATGGAGAGAGCAAGGCCTCTCCCTCACCGACATTCAACGCGTGATGAACCACCTGCACGTGTCCACCTTGCTCCAGTCCGGCGCGAGTGACGCGGCTTCGGATTGGTTCGCCGAGAGACTCGCGAGCATCTGGCGAAAGACCATCGTCGGCGCCAACGTCGAGGTATCCGGCCGGGGCTATCACGAGGCGACTGTCACCTTCTCCGAGAAGTCCACGGGTTGAGGTACCCATCGAAGATGCACGCCGCCCGTGAAGCCCCATGACCGCCATCCACATCACCTTCTCGACCCCGCCCGACGAACACAACTGGCCGCCCTATGCCTACGAACGAGTCTGGGCCGAAGAAGTGTCACCCGGTTCGGCCCGGATCGACAACGTCCCCTTCTTCACGCGGGAGGCCACCCTCGGCGACGTAGTCGAATACCGTGTCGCATCGGATGGCGTGCGCGAGTTCGTTCGAGTCCTCGTTCCCTCGGAGAGCTCACTCGTGCGCGTGCTCCTGCTCCAGCGGCCCGACTCCGACACGGTTCAGGCTCGCCTCATCGAGATGGGCTGCATCGTCGAAGGCCACGCCGCCCGTCTCATGCTCGCCGTGAGCATTCCTTCCACCATCGACATCCACGACCCGATGAACTTCTTGGTCGAGATGGCTGACCTCGGAAAGCTCGAATACGAAGAAGCCATCCTTCGCCTCTGAAGTTCGGAAGACGCCCGAAGTCCCCGCTCCTAGGAGACCCCTCTCGCCATGGAATCGACCTTGAGCGAACGCCTCCGCCCCCCTCACAATCACCAATTCCCCCAACACCCCGACGTTCAGCGGCAGCTACAAAGCGGATCGCCCTTCTGGCAGGTGCATGCCGACGCCCCCTTGGGCGCTTCGGACTGCTTCCACGTGAACGAGACGGTGTTGCTGACCAGCGTGCACGGGACGGTCTTTCGAACGCGCGCCAGCAGCCGGTCCATCTCGGGTCCCTTGACACGGTCCCCGAGAGCATCGCTCTTCGGATCGTTTTCGTACGTGACGCGCAACGTGTAGGTCCCGGGCTTCGAGGGCGTGGGCGCATACACCCAATCGAGCTCGCGGCGCTCGCCAGGCGCGAGCACGACGAGATCAGCGGCCTCGAGCCGGTTCATGTTCCCGCACCCCGGTCGCTTGGCGACGTGCTGCGGGGTCAGCGCGAACGTCAGGGTGGGATTGCGCCGACCATGGCTGGAGCCATCGCCCGTCAGCATCAAGGGAACGTGCTGCGAGGAGTCGTTGTGCAGCGCTACGCGTGCGTCGACGTACTGGTCGTACACCTTGACCGAGCGGATGACGAGGGACACGCCCTCACACGTGGTTGCGAGCGGCGAAGGAACGGGCGGCTCGACCTCCGCGGCCGAATCGTCCTCGCGGGGCAACGCCGCGACGCTCGCTTCCACCGGCACTTGCGCGGCGTCCATAGGGTTCCCCACGTCAGGGACATGAAGGCTCTTTCCGCAGGCCAGGGCGAGGCTCGCCACGACCACGACCCCCATCCAGCAACAAGCTCTCGAGACCGTCGACATCGCTGGAATCCGCTCCTTGGCTCGCACGCTTCCCCCCTGTGTCAGGGAAGTTGTCGCCTCCGCCACCGCGGCCTGACCCGTTCTCTCGGGGCGTGAACCGAAGGATAGTTTGAATTACACGGAAAGCTTCAAAGCGAAGATGGTGCAGCGAATGTCGGCACCGAACGCGATCAGCGCGATGCGTCTCTCGAAGGAGGCGGGCGTCTCGCAAAGCCAGCTCTCGCGCTGGTTGCGGGACGCGCGTAGCGTCGTACCTATGGCGAATGAGCGACGTTCTGACCGCGTGATGGAAGGCAGCCCTCGGACAGCGGCGGAGAAGGTCCGGATTGTCATGGCGGCAGCGGCGACTCCGCCGAACGAGCTCGGTGCATTCCTGCGACGCGAGGGGGTCCACGAGGCGGAGCTGGAGCAGTGGCGAAAGGCTGCGACCGATGCGGCAACGGCGGCGCTCGAAGGAGGCGCGCCTAAGCCCGCGACGCGCGGTTCGGAGGGCAAGCGCATCAAGGAGCTGGAACGTGAGCTGCGGCGCAAGGACAAGGCGCTCGCCGAGGCGGCCGCGCTGCTCGTGCTCCAAAAAAAAGTCCGCGCCCTCTTGGCGGACGCGGACGACGAACCCGACGACGGGAGCGAGAAGTGATCCTCGGGCTCATCGACGAAGCGGTTGCAGCCGGAGCGCGTCGCGAGCAGGCCTGCGATGTGCTCGGTTTGACGGAGCGAACGACCCAGCGGTGGCGTGGCGCTGACGGCGGAGACGATGGCCGTGCGGGCCCGCGCAGGCGCCTCGCGAACGCGCTCACGCCAGCCGAACGCGCGAAGGTGCTCGAGGTCGTGAACTCACCCGAGTACCGAGATCTGTCGCCGAAGCAGGTGGTTCCAAAGCTCGCCGACGAAGGGCGATATCTTGCGTCCGAGTCGACCATCTATCGCATCCTCCGCGCCGAGGGCCAAAACGCCCACCGAGGACGCGCGAAGCCGCACACGTCGCGCCACGTGGCCCCCCATGTCGCGATGGCGCCGAATGAGGTTTGGAGCTGGGACATCACGTATCTACTTAGCGCAGTGCGCGGCCGCTTCTTCTACCTCTACCTGATCGTGGACGTATGGAGCCGGTGCATCGTCGGCTTCGAGGTTCACGAAGACGAGTCGATGGAAAAGTCCGCCACGCTCATCGCCAACACGTGCAGCGCGCATCGAGTCGACCCTCGCGGCCTCGTGCTTCGCTCCGACAACGGCGGCCCGATGCGGGGCTCGACGATGCTGGCAACCCTGCAGCGCCTCGGAATCGTACCGTCCTTCAGCCGTCCGAGAGTGAGCGACGACAATCCCTTCGTGGAGTCGCTCTTTCGCACGCTGAAGTACCGTCCGACGTACCCGCAAAAGCCCTTCGAGACCCTCGAGCAAGCGCGAGCCTGGGTGGCCGACTTCGTCGACTGGTACAACAACGAGCACCAACACAGCGCCATTCGCTTCGTAACGCCTTCCGACCGTCACTTTGGCCGTGAAGATGCCGTGCTGGCGAAACGAGCACGGGTCTACATGCGTGCAAAACGAAAACATCCAAACCGCTGGTCGCGCACCACCCGAAACTGGACGCCGACCGGAGCCGTCTTCCTCAACCCCGAACAAATGGAGGAGCCCGTCGCCGCAAGTCCCCGTCGCTCGTAGCCATCAACAAAAGGCGACATCTACTTTGACACTCACCGCTTCGGTCTGCTGCTCGGCGGGCGTCGTGGAGTCGACGCCCACCACCATCCTATCCCCCGCCGCCGCCCGTCGCTGAACGATCACCGCACGAGACACGCGCGATAGGCTGCCTACGTGACCGAGCACACCACCCACCTCGACTTCCCCCTGACGGTGGAAGACGGCTGGCCTCCCGTAGGCCTCGAGTGTCTAGAGGTGCACCGCACGGCTCTTGGCTACGAAGTTCGGTCTGCCCCGCTCTTCCTCCGAGACGTTTCGGTCGGTGACGTCCTCTCCTTCACCTTCGACTCCGAAGGCCGCGTCGCCAACTTCCACCACGTGGCGCGCTCCAAGAACACGACCGTTTGGCTGCTTCGCCTCGATCGCGAGAAGGCAGACCTTGCCCCCGTCCTGACCGAGCTTCGAAGCCTCGGCTGCGACACGGTCACGCTGGAGAGCCTGGGCTGCTACGCCGTCTCCGTGCCAGAAACCACGCCCATCGAGAGCGTCGACTCCCTCCTCGACCGCCTCGACCAAGACGCCGTAGCAGTCGCCTTCCCCGCCATGCGCCACGAGGAGTAGGGCGAGACCGGCTCGACGCCGTACACTTCCTGCGCCCGCCATGCGCATCCGCCTCTACTCCGACCTGCACCTCGAATTCGGCCCCTTCGACCCGCCTTCCAGCGAAGACGTCGACGTGGTCATCCTCGCAGGCGACATCGACGTCAAAGGCCGCGGCATCGCGTTCGCCAAGCGCTTTCCCTGCCCCGTCGTCTACGTGCCCGGCAATCACGAATACTACGGCAGCTCGATTCCCCGCCTCACCGAGAAGCTCAAAGAAGCCGCAAAGAGCAGCAACGTGCACGTCCTCGAGGGCGACTCCGTCGTGCTCGGGGGCACTCGCTTCCTCGGCGCCAGCCTATGGTCCGATTGGCGCGGCAATGGAACCCTCGAGCCTCTCGCCGCCATGGCGCACGCGCGAGAGCACATGAACGACTACAAGCGAATCCGCGTGTCGCCCGAGTTCAGTAAGCTGAGACCGGGCCACACCCTCAAGTGGCACGCCGAAGCCCGCACCTGGCTCACCGACCAGCTCGCACGACCGCACCAGGGGCCGACGGTGGTCGTCACGCATCACGCACCGACCCTCCGAGGATGCAGGCCGGAAGAAGCGTCTTCCCCGTTCGTCGGCGCCTACGCGAGCGACCTCGAGAGCCTCATGGGCCCCCGAGTCGACCTCTGGGTCTTCGGGCACACCCACTTCGCCCTCGACGAACGCATCCACGGCACGCGCGTGGTGAGCAATCCACGTGGTTACGTCGACGAGCCCGTCGAAGGCTTCGACCCGAACCTCGTGCTCGAGGTCGGATGACTCGTCGAGGGGTGGAGCCGCCGCCCTCCGCATGAGCGTGGTCGAGGTCTCACACCCCATTCGCCAGATGGCGGACCCCTACAAAACCGGGAAGCCGAGATCGCTCTCGCGACGTATGTGCCGGCGAGCTCGCGCAGCTCTCTTCGCGAGCTCGACCACTCGCCTGCGGCGCAAAGACCGCGAAGGAGAAACGACCATGCTTTTCGAAGATACGACCACCGGGGCGCTGATCGTCGGACACTCACTCGACAAGAAGCTGCTCGCGGGACGAGCCGCCGAGATCCGCAAAACCTTGGGAGAGGTCGCGACGAAACACGGCGTCGACGTGCACATGTTCGTTCCGGGCGACTCGGTCACAGACCACGCGCACGATCCCGCGCTGGCACTCCAGACGAGCTCCGTCTACTTCGGAGCGAGCGCGGAGCAGGCAACCTGTTTCGATGGGCCGCACCCGGTATCCCTCGAACGGATCCATGCGACCCGAGACAAGGTCGCTGCCATTCCCGCGGCCTTTTGGGCAGAGCTCGCCAGCAAGGTCGAGGAGCTTCCGCAGGGGTTCGGCACGCAAGAACCCGAGGTGTATCTCATGTGCTTCGGGCCGCTTCCACAGGTCGTCTTGGCCTTCGGAACGACGCATCCTCGCAGTGAGAGAGGCACGGCCAAGTACGAGTACTTCGTCTGCCAAGACATGGATCAGACGCCGAGCGATTCGGGCGTGGACGGCGTCGGAGTCCCCATCGACGGGAGCCCGGCATTCACCGAGTTCGACGAAACCATCCTCGTGCCGGGAGACATGCTCTCGGGGTCCACCCTCACCGAGCTGGCAGCCCAGGTGCCTTCGCTCGAGAGCCCCGGGCTCTTCCTCACCGTTCGCTACGATTGACCTACCGAGCCGTCGTCTACGTACTCGGCAATCACCAGCACTACGGCGGCTCGAGCCCTCACCTCAACGAAAAGGCCGACGAAGCCACGCAAAACGGCAACGTGCATCCCCTCGATGCGACTCCGTCGTACTCGGGGGGGGCAGGGGCTTCCTCGGCACGAGCCTCTGAGCCGACTGATGGGGCAATAGAACGCTCGAGCGTAGTGGGCCATCCACGCAGCTACGTCGACGAGCCCGTCGAAGGCCTCGCCCCGAACCTCGTCCTCGATCGGCCGCGCAACGAGGAGGACTCGGCGAACGGCTCGAACCTCTCTAACCCCTCGAAAAGAGCACGACAATCGAACTTTCAAGGGCCCGCTCCGAGCGACATTGACACCGCGTTTCGAGCGCCCATACCATGGCGCATGATCCGCACCACGATTGAGGCATGCTCCGAGCGCACCGTCGTTCTCCGCGTCGAGGCCGATGAGCCCCTCCCGACGAGCCTCCAATTCTGGATGTTCGCGCTGCTCGAACACGACGAGACGAGCCCCATGGGAGAGCGTGTTCTTCGTGGTGATGGGGTCCTCGATATGGAGCACGAGGCCATGGGCGATCCTTGGATGTGGGACAATCTCGCGGCGGCCGAGATCCTCTCCGCCTCGGTCGAGGGAAGCTCCGTAACCATCGAGCTTGCGAAAGACGGGAGTCTTCCTGGACTCGTGGTGGGCAACGCCCTCACCACGGGGCTAACGCTGCGCCCTGCCCCTGCCGAGCCCGTCACCTTCGACGGCGATCGCGCCACCATCGAATCCAGAGAAGGAAACGTGATCGTGGTAAAGCTCGAGATTGGCACTCGATGCTTGCCGAAGCAGTCGCCGTACTTCGTGCTTCTCTTCCGCGAAGCAATGGAGGTGCTCGGCGTCGGTGGGGCACTGAAGGACGCACTCCCGAAGTGCCCGGACATTCGCTACGAGGAAAACCCCGACGCAGCTCGCGCGGAGAGCGCCACGTTCATCACGGAGATGGAGCGACTCTCCCTCGATGGCGGCTCAATCGAGAGTGAGCTCGTCGGTTGCTCGGTGCTCGCCGAGCCCCCCAAGGGAACGCTCCCGACCGCACGCTTCCGAATCACCGTCACCGATCCGAAGTGGATCTCCCACCTTCCGGAAGGCACGCACTTCGACGCACAGATCTCCTTCCCAGGCTGACCCGCATAAGCGCGTCCTTGTCACGTCGCCTCGCTCCTGTTCCGGGTTCCGAGCCGTGACCTCGCGTCGCGGCCGCCAACCAAGTCGAGGGATGGGCCCTCACCCCCCCAAATACGCCTTCTGAATCTCCGGGTCGTCCGCGAGCGCTTTACTCTCTCCCGAAAGCGCCACTTCACCCGTGCGCAGCACATACGCGCGGCCGCTCGAGCCGAGGGCCATGCGGGTGTTCTGCTCCACCACCAGCACGGTCACGCCGGCTTTGGCAATGGCTCGAATGGCCTTGAAGATCTGCGCGGCGAGCTTGGGAGCAATGCCGAGCGAGGGCTCGTCCAAGAGCAGGAGCGAGGGCCGGGCCATCAGCGCGCGCCCGATGGCCAGCATTTGCTGCTCGCCGCCGGAGAGGGTGCCGCCCTCTTGGGCCATGCGCTCGCCGATGCGCGGGAAGAGCTCCACCACGTCGGCGATGGTCTCGGCCATGGTGGTCTTGTCGCGGTGGAGGTACGCGCCAAGCTCCAGGTTTTCGCGCACGGTGAGGTTCGGGAAGATGGCGCGCCCCTCGGGCACCAGCGAGACTCCACGCTCCACCAGGTCTTCGGTGGAGAGCTTTTGCACGTCTTCTCCGCGGAACCGAATGGTGCCCGAAGCGAGCGGCAAGAGACGCACGACGCTCTTCAGCGTGGTGGTCTTGCCCGCTCCGTTGGCGCCGATGATGGCCACCACCTCGCCGGGCAGGATCTTCATGCTGATGCCCTTCAGCGCCTTGATGCCGCCGTATTGCACGCGCACGTCGTCGAGCTCGAGCAGCGGCGCGCCCGCGGCCAGCGGGGCGTCCTTTCGGGTCGGGTGATTAACCCGCATGGGCGGCTCCTTCGGGCTTCTTGGGCGCGGGCTCGTCGGCTTCGTCGTCGTCGCCACCGAGGTACGCGGCGAGCACCTTGGGGTCGTTCTGCACGGTCTCGGGTGTGCCGTGCGCGATGGTCTCGCCGTGGTCGAGCACGTGCAGCTCTTCGCACACGCCCATGACCACTTGCATGTTGTGCTCGACCAAGACCACGGTCAGGTCGAACGTGTCGCGTAGCCAGCGAATCTGCGTCTTCAGGCCCTCGGCCTCGCCGTAGTTCATGCCGGCGGCGGGCTCGTCCAAGAGCAAGAGCTTGGGCTCCAGCATCATGGCGCGGGCAATCTCCAGGCGGCGCTGATTGCCGTACGGGAGCGAAGTAGAAGGCTCGTCCGCTACGTCGGCCAGGCCGAACACGTCGAGCATCTCCATGGCCCGCGCGTTCATGGTCTCCTCGTCCTCGTAGTGGACCTTGGAGCGCAAGAAGGCCGCGGCCAGGTGCGCGCGCTTGTGCAGCTCGCACGCGACCAGCATGTTCTCGAGCACGGTGAGCTGCGAGAACAAACGAATGTTCTGGAAGGTTCGGGCGATGCCCACCTCGGCGATGGCCGCCGGCGAGAGGGGCAGCACGTCGGTGCCGCCGAAGGTGATCTGGCCCACGTCGTGTTTGTAGACGCCGGTCACCAGATTGAAGACCGTGGTCTTGCCGGCGCCGTTCGGGCCGATGAGCCCGAAGATCGAGCCCTTCTTGACGGTGAACGACACGTCGCCCACCGCGCGCAGACCACCGAAGCTCTTCGAGACGTTGCGGAGCACGAGGTCCATGGCTCAGCCCTCGCCTTTCACCGCGCTCGTTTCGGCGCTCGTTTCAGCCTTGGCTTCCGTACCTTCGGCTTCCACTTTGCTCGAGGCTCGGGCCGCTCCGCCGCTCGGATCGTCCGGAGTGTTCCCCGGGTCGCTCGGTCCGGGCTTCGGCTTGGGAGCGCGTACCTTCTTCTTCTGGAAAAGCTCTCGCTCGCCCAAGAGGCCCTCGGGACGCCAAATCATGAGCGCGATGAGGACGCCCGCGTACACCATCATGCGAAGCGCATTGAGGTCCAGCCACGCGGCCGAGCGCTTCAGCGATTGCACCACGCTGGTCGATTGCAGAGCCTCGATGGCCTTCACGGTGAACGTGATGAGCACGCCACCGATGGCCGCGCCGGTGACGCTGCCCGAGCCGCCCAGGATGACCATGGTGATGGCGTCGAAGGAGGCTTGGAAGTTGTAATTGTCCGGCTGGACCGTGGGCGTGCCGTCACGGTTCATGGCCATGAGGCCGCCCGCGATGCCGGCGCCCACTGCCGCGATGACGAAGCTTCGCACCTTGTAACGCGTGGGATCCACGCCCACCGCCGCGGCGGCAATCTCGTCTTCACGCAGGGCGCGCAGCGCACGGCCCCACCCGGAGAACTTCAAGCGATACGCGAGCAGCCCGAGCAAGAGCGCCAAGCCGAAAATCCAGAAGGGCCCGGCATAGAGCGGAACACCTTGGTTCTTGGGACCGGCATATCCGTTCTGACCGCCCAAGCTGGTGATGGCTACCGAGAGCGCATGGAAGAAGGGCCCAATCACGCCTTTGGGACCGCCAATGGCGCCGAAGGCCGCGCCCACCGTCTCGTGCTCGCCGAGCTGCGCCGTGGCAATGAGCAGGCGCACGATCTCCGCGAAACCGAGCGTAACGATGGCCAGGTAGTCGCCTTTGAGGCGCAAGCTGGGCAGGCCCACCAAGTACCCGAAGAGGCCAGCGATGGCCGCCGAAGCGATCAGCGAGACCGGTACCACCACGAACGACTTGGCGAAGGTGACGTCGCCTCCGCCGAGGGCTTCGTGGAGGTTCGCGCTCACCACCGCGCTCGTGTAGCCGCCTAGGCCGAGAAAGCCGGCGTGCCCGATGGAGAACTGCCCCGCCATGCCGTTGATGACGTTGAGCGAGAGCGCGACCAGGATGTTGCAGGCCGCCAGCAGGAGCAGCTGACGAATCGAGCTGTCCGGCACGATGCGCTCGAGGGTGAAATCGAGCACGAGCACCACCACGAGCGCGATGGCCGCAAAAGCGTACCCACGCGCGCTGCTCGGCCGCGTGCTCTTCGCATTCGCAGGTTGGCCCGAGGCTCGCGCCGGGCTCGGCTTTCGTTTTTCCTGGGCAGTCCCCGACGCCATCAGGCGACCGCTCTACCACGAAAAAAACGCCCCGTCCGGAGGACTGCGGAGGACGACCGCTCACGTACACGCCGTAGGACACGCGCCCGCTGCCGCGTGCCACGAGGAACGCAGGCGACGCGGTCACGTTGACGCGTGCGCGTGACGCGTGCGGGCCGTTACTTGACGACGCGCAGGTAGGGCGGAAGCTCGCGCTTGGGCTTCGGGCCCACGCGAAGGTGCGGGCTGGGCGTGGACGAAGGCTGCGCGGACGGCGGAGCCTTGGAGGGCTCGGTGGTCTTCTCGGCGTCGAACAGCGTGGGCTGCTCGGGCTTGGCCGCGGGAGCAGCCTTTTCGGGCGCGGGGGCGGGCACGGCAGCGGGCTTCGAGGCGGGCTTGGCCGAAGCTTCGCTCGTGGTCTCTTCGGCTTTTTCGCCCTTCTTGCGCTTGGCAGCGGGCTTCTTCTTGGGAGCGGTATCGCTCTCGGACTTGGCTTCGGCGGCGGCTTTCTTGGCGCGCGGCTTCTTCTCGGCTTTGCCGGCTTTTTCGGCCGTCTCGCCCTTTTCGGCCTTCGCCGGGGAGGCTTCGGCGCCTTCGCCGGCCTTACGGCGCTTCTTGCCGGCGGCCTTCGCGGGCGCGGGGGCTTCGGCTTCGGCCTTCTCGGCGGCGGCGGCCTTTTCGGCTTCGGGCGCGGGCTCGGGGTCGGGCGGAGGGTTCGGCACGGCGCGCAGGTTGGCGCGGCGCTGCTGTTGCTGCTGCGCTTCGACGAGCTCGCTCGGCACGTCTTCCGGCCAGACGATGCCCTGGTGGTCGTCGCCGGTGAGTGCGAACACCGAATGCCAGGGAATCACGCAGAAAAACGGGGTGCGGTTGAAGCTCAGCGTGCAGCTCATGCCCGCGTCGTCGACCTTCAGGTCGGGGATGGCCACGGCCATGTTCAAGCCGACCTGCAGCACGAGCTTCGCCTGCTTCTTGAAGCCGGGCGGCGTGACCACGCCGTCGCGCCGTGGATCGAGGTAGACGAAGACGCTCGATCGTTCGAGCAGCGCCAGCGCCACGTCTTTCTTGGGAGGCAACGGGGTCGACATTCGACCCGGCTCATAGCGCGCACCCGGCCGATGCGCCAGAATGAACCGACGTGACGTCCGCCGGGCGTCGCCGGTGCGGTGTCCAGAGCCCCCACCTCGCCCGGGGTCCTCGTCCGGGTCCTCGTCCGGCTCCGCGCCAGGTCGTCGCCCCCGAACGAGACCCCTCGACGCTCCTCGTGAGCTTGGGGTAGGTGCGCCCCGTGCGAAGGCTCGTGCTCTCGGTTCCGCCCATTCCCTGCATCGTGCACGCGTCGGTGTTCGACGCGTTCGGGTGGTGCGCGAGCGACGAGCTCGTGTGGGTGAACCGTGACCACGATGGCCCGGGAGAGCTCACCCTACCCACCTCGGACAACCCGCCCGGCCTCGGCTTCGTGCTCGAGAAGCCGGAGATCGATTTTTTGCCGACCGAGCTGGCCGCGCTGCACCTGTCCGGAGTGGCCCTGGAAGAGGACGCCCGCATGCTCGCGCCCTGGGCCATCGACGACGCCACCGACCTCCTCTACGAGACCCGCACCACCCCCAAACGCGCCTTTTACCTGGCGACCACCAGCTTGGCGGCGCTCTATTGGGGATTGCACGATTGGGCGCATTTCCACGCCCACGGCCCCTTCGAAGAGCGCGCCGCCACCGAGCTGCAATGCGACGCGACCGCGCTCACCTGGCTCGAGCTCAATCGCGACCTGCTCGGTCTCGGACGGCATGCGCTCGACGCTCTTCGTCGCGCGGTGATCGACCTCTCGCACGAGCGCTTCGCGAGCGAAGGAAAAACCTGGGACCCGAAGCTGCTCGAGGTGCTCCCGCACGAGCGAGTCTAGGGGACTTCGTTCTCGGCGCGACCACCCCGACTCCGCTCGTGCTCCTGCCGCGTGATCGCATAGGTGTACTCTTCACACGGCTGCCCTCGGAAGACGGTCTTCACCTCGGACACCTTGCGCATTCCCACTCTCTGCAAGAGGGCGATCGAAGGGGCGTTCCTCGCGTCCGCCGTGCCGGCGACACGCTCCACGCGGGTGCGCTCGAAGAGCAGCGCGATCGCCTCGAGGACCGCGCACGTGGCGTAGCCCTGGCCCTGCGAGGCCCGGCGCAGCGAGAAGCCGACATGGGCGACCGTCTCGTCGCGCCCCACGCAGAGCCCGAGGTCACCGAGCAGCTCGTCGCTCGTGCTGTCGGCGATGCCGAGCTGGAACCAGATCGAAGGCTGGAACGGCGTGGCCGTGCTCATGGCGAGCAAGAAGTCCGAAGCCTTCTCGTCCGACATGGGGAGCCAGCCTTGATACCGGCCCACCTCGGGATCTCCACGGTACGCCTGGAACGCGCGAAGGTCCTCCGTGCGCAAGCGGCGGAGCGTGACACGAGGACCCTTTCGCGGGAGCGGAAACGGAGACGGATCCGCGAGCTCGGGCATCACGTGTGGTCGTAGCAGACCCGAACGGGACGGGGTCGTTCGCCCGTCATCCCGGCCCGGCGCTCGTGGCGCCCGTTTCGATCTCGACCATCCGATCGGCGCGCTCGTAACGCTGCCGTAGCGCTCGAAGCGTGTAGATCGCAGCGACCACCACGGCGACCGGCGGGGCGATGACCCACGGTGAAACATGGGCGAGCACGCCGAAGATCGAGAGCGGCGCGCCAATCAGCACACCGATGAACGAAGCGAGCGGCACCACGTGGAGAGTGGCTCGCCGGACCGCACCGGGATCGCGCGTCTTGCACGATGGACAAAGAGCGAGCTCCGAGAGCGCGAGCGCCTCTGCGCTCAGGCCGGCCACCGCCCGCTCGCCCGCCTCCGCCGCGTGGGTCGAGCCACCGATGCCCAGCGGTGCGCCCGACGCCACACCGACGCTGGTCGTGAGCACACTCGCCTTCGCTTCGGCCCCGCAGCTCGCGCATCGAAAACGGCACTCGATGAGGTCGGTGGCGGTCGCCGTGTACTGCGTGCCGAGCGGGACGAGGGGCATGCGCCCGACCTAGCACAGGAACGTCGCGCGTCGTGGTCGGCCCCACGCCAATCCACGACGTCGCGACGGCTCGACTACGCGAGCGCGTCCGTCAGGGGCGTGCGCAGCATCTCGACGACCCAGTTGACGTGCCGACCGGGGGCGATCGACGTCGAATGACGACGGAGCATCTCGGACTCGAGGACCTGCACGTGGGCGGTGAGGTTGGTCGCGAAGGTGCTTCCTTCGATGATCGAGCCGGTGGGCATGACCTGGCGGCCTTCGATGCGCGTCGCCCGCAAGACCTCGAGGCACGCGAGCCGCAAGAGCTCGTAGCGAGCCTCTTCGTGCCCGGGGCTCGGCTTCACGGCGACGATGAGCTTGCCGAAGGTGGGGTCCTTGTTGACGAGCGTGTCGCCCACCTCGAAGCCCACGTCGAAGCGGACGCGAAGCTCGTCGATGCCCTCGACGCCGGCAGAACGCAGGCGAGCGAGCACCGCGTCCCCTTCCGGGATCTCCATCACGTCGAAGATGCCCGCGTTCGGGACGAACATACCGCGCTTGCCGTCACGCGGGTCTTTGAGCGAAGCGTGCCACGACTCCGCGTTGATGCGCAGCTCGCGCGCCGCGTGGGTGGGCACGAGATCTTCCTGCGCGAAGTCGATGGGCTTGCCGGCCGCCACCGTGAGCTGGAGCTTCACGAGATCGAGGGGAATCAGGCCGCCTTCCGTGCGGATGCGATGCGCCTCTTCCGTGACGGGGTGCTCGACCTGGATGCGGGTGTTCATCTCGAGCAGATAGACGTGGCCGTCTTTGTACATGAGCTCGACCGTGCACGCGCCCACGTAGCCGACCGCGTGCGCGATCTCGATCGCGATGGCGCAGCAGCGATCGGCGAGCGCCTTGTCGTTGCGGAGCAGCGCCGGGGGTGCCTCTTCTTGGATCTTTTGGCTCGCGCGCTGCTCGGTGCAGTCGCGCATGCCGAAGTGACGCGCGTTGCCGTAACGATCGCGGACGATCTGCACCTCGAGGTGCACCGTCTCCGGCACGTTCTGCTCGAACATCACGCCCGGGTCCCAGCCGTTGGAGGCGATCTGGCCGAGCACGGTGCGCACCGCGCTGGCGATGGTCTCGGGCTCGTGCACGATCACCTGGCCGCGTCCGCCTCCGCCGTTCGCGGCCTTCACCCGACCGGGGAGCGAGAAGCGCCCGGCGGCGTGCGCCGTGTGAATGGCGTGGGTGATGGCGTCGGCGTCGGTCTCGTCGATGACGATGCCGGGCGTGACCGAGCGCTCGTCCACCGCCTCGGCCAGCGCGCGGAACTTTCGCTTGTCCCCCGCGCGCTCGACCGAGTCTTGCGCCGGTCCCACGAAGACGATGCCCTCGCGGCGGAAATGCCGAATCGCCGCGGTGTTCTCGGCCAGCGGGCCGTAGCCCGGATAGAGCGCCGAGCGTCGCAGCTCGTGCTCCGCGTCCTCCCCGAAGCGCGCCTCGTAGGTCGCGCGAACCTTCGCTGCAATCTGCACGGGGTTGGCGTACGTCTCGCGGAAGTTTCCTTCGAGGCCGATGGTGAAGCCACCCGCGCTCTCGGCGAGGCGCACCTGCAGCGCGGTCGCGTCGTCGGTCGCGTTGAAGAGCACCACCGGCACCGCCCCGAACGCGAGCGCCTCGCGCACCGCGCGCACGCCCATCTCGCCCTTGTCGGCCACGATGACCCAGTGCAAATCGCCGCCTTCCACGGTGGTCGCGGGCAGACGATTCAGCTCGTACGTGGCGAGGTACACCACGTCACGAAGGCGCGCGCCCGCCCCCTCCAGCGCTCGGGCTTCGCGACGAAGGCGCTCGCGCAGGGTGGCGCGGACCGAGGCGGACGCGTGCAGCGCCACCAAGAGCCGGAGCCCCTCGTCCGTTCGTCCCGACTCGGGCTCGAGCTTCGCCGCGAGCTCGGCGAGGGGGAGCTCGGTGAGCGTGTCCGGCGCGAGGTCGGTCAGGCAGGTGATGCGCGCGTGCAAGGCGCGGATGCGGCCGATGGCGTCACTCGAGATGCGTGCGAGCGGCTCTTCCCACGAGAAGTGCGCGAGCCACGTGGCGCCGTTCGCGATGAAGTAGCGAAGCGCGACCAGCTCGTGTCCGAAGCTACCGAGCGGGAGCGAGCCGAGCTCCCCCAGCCGAGCGCCGTTCGCCCCCACGAGCACGGCGAGCACCTCGTTGCAGCCCACGTACGATCGCTCGGGATGAACGCAGCTCGCCATGGCGGCGAGGAGCTCTTGGGACCGTGCAGCGCGAGCGGAGAAGTCGAGGACTTGGCTACCCATGCGCTCCGAACTAGGACAAACGGCGCGCCTCGAAAAGCCCTCACCGTGGCCAGGTCGCAGACGAAAGAGCGGCCTTCCAACCGTCCGCCGCAGCCGACGCAGGCCGAGGGCACACGGAGCCGCCGCGGCTCGACAGGAGGCCCTCCAAGCGTGCCGCAGGGGCCTCGAAACCGTCGAACGAGAGGCCCGGGCCGCCTCCAGCTGGGCATTTCGCGCCGGAAAGAGGCAGAGCCTTCGGCCGAATTGTTCAATGCATTCGAGGCCCTCGGCGAAACTTCGAGCCATTCGAGGGTCCGTGCACTACTGTCTTGCCCCGGCCCCTTCGGGCTTTTCGAACCGCGAGCGAGCACCTTCGCGAGAAACTGTAGATTTTCCGGTCGCGTGAGTCACGAGGGCCTCCCAGAATCCGGGCCGCCCACCGTTTTCGTCCACCGGACGAAGCCGGCAGTCTCGTCGTTCGTCGCACCGAATCGCCCCCCGATCGACACCGGGAGGTTCGAGCTCGGCCCCGTTCTACGGGCTGCCCCGCCCCAAGCCGTGCACTCGCTCGCGCGAGGCGCCACCCCACGTATCGCGCTCGCGTGATCGCGTGAACGGCCCCTCCGAGGGAGCCGCGGCTCCGAGGAAACCATGCACGAGCGGTCCAAGGACCGCAGACACCAGGCGGCCACGAGGCCGCATGACCGCACGAGAGGCATTGCCCATGTCACATCCCAGCGTGAACAAGCGTCAGAAAGAGCTGCGCAAACAGGAAAAGCAGCGCGAAAAGGTCGCGAAGCGCCAAGACCGCGAGAAGGACAAAGCGAACCGCGTCCTGCCGCAAGGGTCTCCCGGAGAAGATCCGGACATCGCCGGAATCATCCCCGGCCCGCAACCGATTCAAGAGTAACGAGCGCGAGACGCGGTCACACGAAGACGCCCGCTCCCACGAGCGCGTCGTTCGACGAACACCGCGAACGCCTCGACCTGACGCGCGCCGGAGCCCGAGTGCACGGCGCGCTCACGACTTTCCGGGAACCCGTGTGCCTGCACGGCCCGATGCGCCGAGCTCGTGTCGGGAAATGTTCGTGAACCGGTCGCGTTGATTTAGGCTCGGCGCATGCGTTCGCCCCTGAAGTCGAGTCCGCTCACGGTCGCCAATCCCTCGGTCACGAGCTCTTGCTCGAGCTCCGTCTTTCGTGTGCTCGTGTCGAGATCCTTGCTCGCGCTGGCCCTCGGCACACTGGTCGGGTGCGGCCCGTCCAACCAGGCCGTGCACGTCGAGAGCGCCGCCGACCAATCGAGCTACGCCGCGCAATACCCCACCGATCTGGACGCCCTCTCGGAGGAATTGCAGCAGGAAGAGCAAGACGCGCGCGCCGTCATGACCGGCTGGGACGCCGTGCCCGCCGAGCTCGGCCAGCCCAAAGACACCGACCTTCGCACGCTCTTCACCAAAGCCGACCAATCCGGCAAGAGCGGCGGCTACGCCAATGCCCGCAAGAGCACCGACGCCGTGCGCGCCTTCATGCGGGCCGAACAGGGCGAGATTACCAAGAAGGTGGTGGGCTACGTCGACTACGCCGCCAAACAAAAGGGCCACGAGGGCTCGGACCTGGGCAACGCCGCCATGGCCGGCGTGAAAGAGGCCGTCGACAAGCGCATAGAGAAGCGCCTGCGCGAGAACAACGAAGCCACCAGCCTGCTCGAAGACGAGAAGGGCACGCTCGACAAGGCCACCCAGGAGAAGATCCAAAAGCGCCTCGACGAGACCGCGCAGGCAAGTTACCTGGTCCACGTGGCCGTGCCGGAGACGCGCGCGCGCCTACGCGACAAACAAGCCGAAGGCGACCGCGTGCGGCAGACCTTGGCCCGCGCCGTCGAAGACGCGAAGAAGCGCGCCGAAGACGCGACCCGCCCGGCCGAGGCCCGCAAGGCCAGCGCGCAACGCGCCGAAGAGCTCGCCACCGCGCAGAAGGCCCTCGACGCCTCGCTCGGACGCGCCAAGACCGGCCTCGACCAAGCCGAAGCGCGCATCACTCAGCTCTCCAAGGACTACGAGGACAAGCTCGATGCCTTGAAGCAGAAGCTCCCCACCGGCAAAAAGTAGGCGTCCGGGAGCCCGTCAGGTGAGCTTCTTCACCTTGGGCGGGCTCTGCGAGATCGGCGCGACGGCCGGCGGCGGCATGGAGAGCGAAGGGTCCCACGACATGTGCTCGAACAGGTGGTCGAGCAGGTCGGGGATGAGATCCATCGAGATCACGCACAAGCTGGCCGAGCCCATGGAGACGGCACCCTCGCCCTGCGGGGGCAGCCCTTCTCCCTCGTAGAAGTGCACGAAGCTCTTGCGGCCGCGGCTCGCGTACCAAGCCTCGGCCACCTCGAGCAGCGCCTCGGTCAGCCCTTCGCCCTCGGGCGTGAGCGCGTAGATGCGCGAGATGTCCATGAGCCCGTAGAGATGCAGACCCGGGTGGGCGAGCTCGAGCAAGAGCGCCGCCTGGGCCTTCCCGTGGCGATCGTAGGCGACGAAGACCTCGCGTGCGCGCTCGAGCCCCACCCGTCCCCATTGGCGCACCAATGCGTCGATGCGGAAGGTGTCGCGGGTGAGGTCTTGGCTCACCGCGTAGGGGATTGGCCGCGTCTCTTCGATGCGCGCGGCGAGCAGGTCGAGATCGGCGTCGCTGGCCCGGCGCACCCTGTGAGCCACCAACGTGGCCTCGAGCGAGAGCGCGTCGTCGCAGGGGATTTTGTACGGGTGAATGGGCACCACGCACTCCCGCTCGGGGTCGCGGAAGCGCGCTTGGAACTCGCAGCAAAGGAGATTGCTGAAGCGCGTTCCCGGTTGAACGTAGCCGATCCACCAATCACTCTGGGAAGAGGCGAGAGCTTCTTCCAGAGTGTGCCAGTGAATGTCCCGGAGGATTTCTTTCCCCACCGCGTCGCCGAGCGATTTGCCGGGCCGCTTCGCCATTTGGAAGCCCAAGTGGGCGCGCGAGTACACGAGCACGTTGGCCACTGCCGCGTCGAGTCCACGCTCGGAGGGCCACACCACGTGATACCCGACGTCCGGCGCGCGCAAGAGGCGCTCGGTCGCGTCGCGGAAGGCGGTCTTGAGCTCGAGGAAGGCCTCGGGCGTTCTCCCAGCGAGGGCCAGGTAGCCCGCACTCTCGTAAAGGTCCCAAAGCGATTGGGCGGAGTATCCATACGAGCGTGTACGCTCGTGCAAGAGCTCACGCACCACTCGGTTCCAATCGCGGAACGTTCCACCGTCCAGAGGCTGGGTGGCGAGGCCGACTCGGTCGCGCTCCGGGCTCAGGCTCCGCACCGTGGCGTGGAGGTCGGCCACGTGCGTCTTTCCGCCGCGGACGATGGTGAGGCGCGGCAGCTCGAGCCCCGGACACAAGAGATCTTCGTGAGGAACGCTCCGGATACCGAGTCCTTCGTCGGAGAGGTCGCTCAGCCGACGTTCCACCACGTAGCCGAACGTCGGATGCTCGAAACGGACCGTGAGCTCGTCGGGAGCGTTGGTGCGGGGCATGCGGCGATGACGAGTACGTCGCACCGTACGCGGTACGGTCGTCACCAGCGGGGTGGACCAAGTGCCGGCGAGTAGCACGGGCATGGCGTAGCTTGCGCCATAGCCCGAACATTCGACGACCAAAGGCGAGGTGGGCGACCCACCCCACTCGAGCACACGCCAGACGAGGCGCTCGCCCTCGAGCGTCTCGGGTGTCACGATCCAATCGCGCCCTTGCGCGCGAATTCGACCTTGCGTCCCGTTCACGATGAGGGCGCGAAGGATCGACTGGATGCGCCCCGGCTCCGAGATGGTCTCGGCGGTGCGGGGGGCCACCGAGGTTGCCTCCATTTCGGGCAGTATCGCGAAGAGCTGGCGGCACGTGGTGGGGTCGGGCTTCTTCGGGAAGAAGTTGGCGCGGCTTTCGTCGAGGACCGAGATCCAGCCGACCACTGGCGCGAACAGACTCGCCACCTGCAATCGCACCTCGCGGCCGTCGAGCTCTTCGATTCCCACGGTCTCGGCGGCGAGCTCCACCACCGAGGTTCCGACTCGAGCCAGACGCACGGAAACGCTCTGCTCACCGTCCGTCAGCATCGCGTAGGGACGCAGCGGACCGGCGGCCAGCACGAATCCCTCGGCCGTCGAAGGTCGCTCCCCCGAAACGGCCCGCAGACGAGGTAGTGCCCCGAGCGGGTCGACCTCGGCCTCGGGAGCCGGCACCGACGAGATACTCATAGCGGAAGAGAGAACACCGCGAGCTCGTCCACGTTCGCGTCGAAGCTCGCGGTGAACGCGGTAGCCGCGAGCTCCAAGATGCTGAGCAGCTCACCGAGCTTCCGCTCGTCCGGTACGTGAGCCTCGAGCAACTTGAGCGTGGCCGCCCAGTGCCCGTCGTCGCCACCGTCGGTCTCGATGTGCGAAGAAAAGAACGACGTGGCCTTCTTGGCCGTCGCCTCGGAGGTGCCCGCCGCGATGCACGCCCGAAGCGATTCGAGGAACTTCGCATCCATATGGGCCGATATGCCCTCGGCCGCCAGTGGGCACGCCACGAACAGAATCGGGTCTTGCTCGAACGCGACCATGGATTGCTGGACGACCATGAACGAGCGCGTCGCCGCATTCGCGTAGCGGAGATCGCGGAGGTAGTCGACGGATTGCCCGAGTCGCTCGAGATCGCGCTCGATGAGGATCTCGTGATTGACCTCGCCGGACAGGTGGCGGGCGAAGTGCGCGCGCAGCGACGTCGTAGGACTACAGGCGACGGCGCGCCCCAAGAGGCGCGTCGTGAAGCGAACGTACTGATGCATGTTCTCGAGCGTGTAGACGTACTGCTCGACCGTCAGCCTGCGGGACACCACGGCCTGCGCCCAGGTTCCGCGGTAGAAGCGATCGACGTAGCTCGCGAGGAAACGCTCGACCTGGCTCGTGAACGTCGATCGCATGGTCGCACGCTCTTCCTCCGTGGCCTTCTCGAAAGCGCGATGCAATGCGGTCGCCAGACTCCCGGCGCGAAACTCCCCGCGGCGCGCGGTGTGGTCGAGCGGACGAAGGCCGAGGCCGTCCGCGAGCGCCTCGGAGCGTGAATCGAGACACTCCACGACGAGCGTGGTCCTGCCGGCCGCACGTGCCGACGCGAGAGCGTCGTACAGGGCGAGGTTGTCTCCGAGATTTCCGGATACCACCAGCGACCGACCCAACGAGCGCTCGGACCGATTGATCCTCCGCGCGAAGCCTGGCTCGACGAGTGCAGATTCCGCAACGATACGAAGCGATTCCATCATGACCTTTTGGTGAACGTTCCCGACGTCTTTCGCGTCGGATAGCCGAGGCCAGGCACGAAGAGACGGGCCATGGCTCGTGGTTGCGCGACCCGGTGAGGGCCCGAAGGCAACTCACCGTCCGGTACGGAGCCGTCGCGAAGATGTCTGGCGTAAAGCACGGAGAGCTGCGCGAGGTAGCTCATACTATGGTCACCGAGCTCGACCGACGCTCGCTCCGCCGAGCGGGTCGCCTCTACGAAGTCGCGTCGAGCATGAGCGAGCCCAGCGTCGACGAGAGAGAGCAATCCGCGAACCCACGGTGCCGGCGCCCGCTCGAGCTTCTTGCGCAGCGCCTTGGTGTCCGCTGGCGGAATCTCCCCCTTCGCCAAAGACCGCGACAACACGACACGAAGCGTGAGGTCGGTCAGAAGCGCGGGAAGCGGCTCGGGCACCAAGATTCGCCGGGACTCGCGGCGCCGCTCGTTCTGAGCGAGGCACTCCTCCGCTCGCGCAGGACTCCCGCTGTAGAGCCAAGCCTGGGAACGCGCATACGTGTCGAAGACGTGCTGAAGATGAAAGCCTCTCGAGGCCCAAACGCTGAGTGCGCTCTCCGTCTCGGCAATCGCCCGTTCGGGCATATCGCGTACCAGCCACGCGAGATTGGGCACCCCCGAACGAGCCGCGAACCCCGCATAGAGGTCGTGTTGTTCCAGGGCACGATGCGACATCGAAGCTTGCCGCTCGACGAGCGACACGAAGTCTCCCGTCATCGCGAGGCCCCAAAGCTCAGCCTCTTCGGCGAAGGCGAGCTCGCCCCAGGCGCCCGTGGTGGTCGTCCGAATCCACTCTTGCGCTCGGCGCCCCGCGTCGGCCGCACTACGCCATTTGCCGGACATCATCAGGGAGAGCGCGTCCGCTGCGGGAACGAAGGCGAGCGCCGACGCGCGTTCTCCGGCCGAGGCGAGGATTCGGCGAGCTTCCGCCGAGTGCTTCACGGCCAGCGCGGCGTTGCCCTGGGCCGCGGCGGTGAGCGCTTCGGTCGCGATGGCCTTCGCGACGTGAATGGGCTCCCCCGCATCGAGTGCGCGATGGCTGTACTCCGCCGCGCACGCGTACGCGCGAAGCTGATCGATGGGACCGAGCCCGACGCTGAAGCAGCGGAGGGCGTCGAGCGAGCGCAGCTCCGCCGGGGGAAGGCTCGAGGCCGGGCGCTCCTTCCACTTCGTGCCCCGCAAGCGAAAACGCACGCTACGGAAGATGAGCGCGAGCCACGCGCGGCTCTCGTTCACGGGATACGACTCGCCGGCGTCGTTCATGACTTGCTCGGCGACCTTCGTGCCCTCGTCCACGTGGCCGCTTCGAAGGAGCAACTCGGCCGCTTCGCAGCGACGCTCGAAGGCCTTCGTGGGCTCGGCGAGGGCCAGCTCCAAGAGCACGTCGGCCGCGGCTTTGCTCCGCCCGGAGTTGCGGAGCGCGCGGGCCAGGATCTCACGCAGCGCGAGCGCCTTGTCCGGGGGCTGCTCCACGAAGTCGAGCGCGTCCTGGAAGAACTCGGCGGCCTTGCGGAAACCGAGGGCCTCGAAGGCTTGGTACCCCGCGCGCTCGGCGTAGTACGCGGCCTTCGGGCGATCTTCGGCGTAGCGCCAATGCACCGAGAGCTGCTCGGCGTCGAGCTTTCCCTCGTTCTCCAATGCCTCGGCAATCGCCCGATGATGAACGGCGTGGGTGTCGTCCGAGAGCGAAGCGAGGCAGGCGTCCCGGATGCGGTAGTGGAACGGGTCGACCCAATCGTCGCCCTCGATGCCTTGGGTGCGCGCGGTCTTCACGAGGCGCGCCGCGCGCAGCATCTTGAGGGCGCGGAGCCCGTCGCCGTGGGTAAGCCCCGCGGCGCGACCGAGCAGCGAGCGCGGCAGAGGCTTGGCCGCCAAGCACACGAGCTCGAGGTACCGGCGGGGCTCGGCGCCGAGCGCCACGATGCGATCGCGGAGCACGGTGTCCAGGTTGAGCTCGCCCGAGCCGAGGTTTTTGCCCTTGTAGCGGAGCAGCTCGTCCAAAAAGAGCGGGTGGCCGTTGGCCTCGGTCACCACGTCGTCGGCGTTGGGCATGTCGAAGCCCACCTCGCCGCCGAGCACGCGAGCCTCCACGTACGCGCGCGACTCGTCCTCGGAGAGCGGGCGCATCCACACTTCGTGCGTGGGCACGGGGCGCTCGGGCAGCGCGTCGATCGGGCGGGTCCCGACGCCGCTCTTGGCCATGCGGCTCGGCCGTCGCGACTCGGTGCGCTCGGCGCGCAAGGTGGCGATGAGCAAGAGCCGAGGCGCGCCGGGACCACGCAAGAGCTCGTTCCAGAGGAGCAAGCTATCGTCGTCGGACCACTGGAAATCGTCCACCGTGAGGACGAGTGGCTGCCGTTCACCGAGGCGCCGCAGGCACTCCTTCAGCGCCGCGAACATCTGCGAACGACGCTGGATCGGATCGGGCACGGCCACGCGCGGCAGATGCGAGACCGGCGCCACGTTGCGCAGGACGGGGAACGCGTCGGCGACCACGCCGAACGCCTCGGGGAGGATCCGGTCCACCGCGTCCAGCGAGATGGCGCGCAGGTACTCGGAGAGCGCGTCCACGATGCCGTCGACCGACTTGTACGGCACGACTTCTTCTTCGAAGACGCGCCCGGCGAGCACCACGGGGTCGCCGTGCCCGGAGCGAGACAGCTTACGCACCAGCTCGTGCACGAGCGCGCTCTTGCCGATGCCCGACTCTCCTCGCACGTACACCACCACGGGACCCGTCGCCGAGGAGAGCTCGTCGTACGAGGCCTCGAGCGCGGCCAGCTCCCGCTCGCGTCCGATGAACAGCTCGTCCGGATCGGAGGGCGGCGCGAAGGAGCGGCTCGGCTTGTACCCCTCGGGAGCCGAGTCGAGGTACTCGACCACCTCACGATGGCCGTAGCGCTCTTCCGGGTGCGCCGCAACGAGCCCCATGGCGAGGTCGGCCAGCGCGAGCGGCACTTCGGGGGCGAACTCGTGGGGGTGCGGCGGAGGAAACGCCTTGGCCGCCATGAGCGCCTGGAACTTCCCTTCCCAAGGAGCGACGCCGGTCAGTGCGATGTAGAGCAAAACCCCGACCGAATACCAATCCGCGGTGGGCGTGGCCGGCGCGTGACGGAGCTCCGGCGCCATATAAAGCGGAGTCGCGGCGCGCAATCGTTTGGCGTCTCGCACATTGACCGAAATGCCGAAATCGAGCAGCACGGTGCGCCCGCTGGCACACACGAGTACGTTGTAGCTCTTGACGTCGCAATGCACCTTTCCCGCTTTGTGCAGGTGGTGGAGGGCTGCCGTGAGCTGGCGGAGCGCGGGCCGAAACCGCTCTTCGTCGAAGCGACCAGGGTATTGCACTTTCCGCAGGACGCCGCGGGGCGCGGTGGCCAGCGCGCCGCGAGCGATCGGGCCGACCGGTCCCATCGGGCCGTCGCCACGGGCGTACACGCCGCCGAAGATGCGTTCCGATTTGTGCCCCTCGCCGGCCGGCTGAGTCACGTGGGGATCCGAAGCGCCGGTGGCGAGGCCCGGCCTCCGCACGTGGGCGAGGATCTCCTCCCCGTCGACGAGCTCCATGGTGAAGTACCAGTCGTCGCCGTCGCTGAAGAACTCGTCGAGCGCGACCAGATTGACGTGGGCGAGGTGCTGGAAGTCGCGAAACTCCGCCTTGAAGGAGCGCACCGTCTCGGCGTCGATGCGGCCGAGGCTCTTCACGGCCACGTGCGTGTTCCTCTTCGTGTCGAATGCCCGATACACCGATCCCGTACCGCCCACTCCAATCTGCTCTTCGAGCAGGAAGCGGCCGTTCGCCAGCGAAGGTGACACGATCCGAGCCAAAGGCAGATCTCCTCACCGGGGACTATAGTCCCGTCGCGTGCTCGACGGGAAACCTATCCGTAATCGGGTACTTCGAGGCCCCCCCGAGAAGAGCACGAGAGCCTTTCAGCCTCGATTCCACACTATTATTTCGGGACAAATCGGCAGATCGGTCGCCCGGACTCGGATGTGACGAGTCCGTGTCGGAGTACCGATTAAATCAGTCGAAAGGTTTCGCATTCGCGCGTGAACGGGAATCCGATCACGTGTCGGTGCACGAATTGACCCAATCGGGCCTATCGCGACGCTCGCACGTGGGCGGGCGAGACCACACGGAGGCTCGTGTGCGCTCTCGCCTTCCACGGCTTCCGCTCAGCGGGCGCGCAGTCGCCCGGTGATGCTCGAGAACGCCTTCTCGTAGTCGTCTTGGCTCTTGGTGATGACCTCGTGGGCCTCGTCGCGCCCGTACACGCGCGCGATCTCCACCACGTGCTCTTGCGAGCCGGGCGGCTGCTTGTACGTGAGGAAGTAGTGGTGGAGGCGATCGATGAGCGCCTTGGGGCACTCGCTCAGATCACGCAGGTGACCGTAGACGTCGTCGCCTTGGAGCACGGCGATGATCTTGTCGTCGGCTTCTTCACCGTCGACCATCAGCAGGCCGCCGATGGGCACCGCCTGAACGAGGATGTTTCCGTGCGGGATGTTGCGCTCGGTGAGGATGCAGATGTCGAGCGGGTCGTCGTCGCCGCGCGTGTTCGTGCGACCGGTCTTCCCGTCGCAGAGCTTGCCCACTTCGGGCCCGCACAGGGTCTGCGGAACGAAGCCGTAAAGCGTGGGGCACGTGTTGGAGAACTTCTGCGGGCGGTCCACCTTGAGGATGCCGGTGGCCTTGTCGAGCTCGTATTTCACCGTGTCGGTGGGGACGATTTCGACGTACGAGGTGACCACGTGAGGCGCCTTCGCGCCGATGGCCGGGCCGTGCCAGGGGTGCGCGGCGAAGAGGTGCGAGAGAGCTTGTTCGAAGGGGCTACCGCTCATGGTGCCCTTCTATAGCAGCCCTCCTCGCCCCACGCGTGCGCAGCGCGTCATGAAAAGCGCGCAAAATTCGCGGCCGATGCACGACCCCACGTCCCGTGAGCTTCGCGAGCAGGCTACGAGCTTCGTTTGGCCAGAAAGCGCACGACCGCGTCGGGCAGCGCGTGCGAGGCCGTGACCGCAGCCGAGACGGTCGACGGAAACGCGAACACGGCAGGCCCACGCTTCAGAGCCGAGACGATGGCCTTCGCCGCTTCGTCCGCGCCCACGAGGAAGGGTCGGCTCTTGGCATTGGCCGTGGCCGGAGTGTCCACGAAGCCGGGCTGCACGTCCGTGACGCGAACCCCGGTGCCCACGAGATCGTGTCGCAGGGTCTCGAGGAAGGTGGAGAGTGCGGCTTTGCTCGCCGAGTAGGCGCCCGCTCGCGGAAGGCCACGTCGTCCGGCCACGCTCGAGATCCCCACGAGGTGTCCGCGCTTTTGCTCGAGGAAGATCGGCAGCGCAGCCACCAACGTCACGAACGCACCACGCACGTTCACGTCGACCACCTCGGCCACGTCGGCCACGGTGAGCTCGGTCGCGTGTTTGGGCGTGCCGATTCCCGCGTTCGCGACCACCATGTCGAGCCCGCCGAGCGCCGCGTGAGCTTCGGCCACCGCGCGCTCCACGTCGGCGACCACGGTGACGTCGGCCACGATGGGCACCGCCACGCCTCCCTTCGCGCGAATGCTCGACGTGGCCTTCTCGAGCGCGGTCTCGCCCCGTGCGACCAGCGCCACGCGCACGCCTCGACGCGCGTACTCGCAGGCGAGCGCGAGCCCGATTCCACTCGATGCTCCGGTGATGAGCACGGCCTTCGGAGACGACATGAAGCGTGCGTCCTTAGCACTCCTCTCGTCGAGCGGTGAAGGATCGACCGCGGCCCACGCGAGACGGCCGTGAGGACGCGCGCGTTCCCCCCTGCGCGGACCGGGCCCACTCC
This sequence comes from Polyangiaceae bacterium, assembly GCA_965225775.1. Lineage (GTDB taxonomy): Bacteria > Myxococcota_A > Polyangia > Polyangiales > Polyangiaceae > JAAFHV01. The sequence goes on from OZ245328.1 coordinate 3,945,786, forward strand.
TCTTCTCCGTCGTGCGGGTCCTGCTCCGCCCGACGCGGCGACTCTCCCACGGTCTCCCACCCACTCGCAAAAGCGCGATGCGATGGATGTTTTGGCTTGCGCGCGCCCGACTGCAACCCGAGCGGAAGCCGGACGACGAAACAGTCGACGAACCTTGCACACGAACGGAGTCGGGACGGCCAGGAGACGCTTGAATCCGAGACACGGCTCTGCAATCCTGCTTCTTGTATGGGTAGTGAACCCCCCCGCCGACGTTCGTCAGGTCCACACGCAGCGGATCATGACGTCGAGGCGACCAGCATCACCAACTTCACGGAGCTTCAGCGAGAGCTTGCGGCGCGCAAGCGTCAGGCGCTTCAGGCTTACTTGGTCGTGCTCACAGGTTCGAATGTCGGCGCGATGCACAAGCTCGAAGCCGCCGAGACCGTGATCGGGCGCTCGAACCAAGCCGACCTCCGCTTGACCGACGACGGCATCTCGCGCCGTCACGCACGCATCGTGAAGTCCGGCTCGGACGTGATCCTGGAAGACTTGAACAGCGCCAACGGCACCTTGGTGAACGGCGAGCTCGTCAGCCAGCGTGTCCTGAAGAACGGCGACAAGATCAGCATCGGCGCCAACACGGTGGTGCGCTTCTCGTTCAACGACACCCTGGACGAGAGCTTCCAGCAGAAGATGATCGAAGCCGCGCTGCGCGACGGCCTCACCCGCGCCTTCAACAAGCGCTACTTCCTCGAGCGACTCGAGACCGAGTACGCCTACGCCAAGCGCCACCACGCCGAGCTCTCCCTGCTCCTCTTCGACATCGACTTCTTCAAGAAGATCAACGACACCCACGGCCACCTCGCCGGCGACGCCGTGCTCGTGCAGCTCTCGGGCATCATCCAATCGATGCTCCGCACGGAAGACGTGTTCGCCCGCTACGGCGGTGAAGAGTTCGCCATCTTGGCTCGCGGCACCTCGCTCGCCAAAGCGGCCACCTTGGCCGAACGCATTCGCGCGCGCGTCGAAGAGACCAAATTCGCCTTCGAGGCCACGCCCATCCCGGTCACCATCAGCGTGGGTGTCGCCGGCCTCCCCGAGACCCGCTGCGAAGACGCCACCCAACTCGTCGCCGGCGCGGACACCGCCCTCTACGAGTCGAAGCGCACCGGCCGCAACAAAGTCACCCTCAAAGACATCCCCATCTGATCGCCTGATCGCCCGGCCGCCCCTGACCGGAGCTGGTAGACTGCGCCCCATGACCAACCGGGGCGGGATGGCAGTCGTGGTCACGTTGGCGTTCGTCGGCGCCTGCGCGACCTACACGGTGGTGGGGGTCGACGGCGGCTCCGACGGGTCGTCTTCCGATTCTTCCGCGGCCGAGGCCTCGACGCCTCTCGCCGACGCGAGCGTCACGGATGCGTTGGTCCCGGTCGATGCCGCGCGTGAAGCGAGCGCGACCTGCACCGCCTGTGGAACGGACTGCTGTTACGAAGGCACCGCCAAAGATCATTGTGGCTTCGGCAACGTGTGCGGCAAGTGCGCGGCGGTCGGAGTCTATTGCAGGGGCGACGTCGACTGCTGCGACGCCGGCAAATGCGCGACCGACAACAAGGGAGACGCCGGTCTCTGCCGGGCCACGTGCAAAGGGAAATTCGGACTCTGCGGCTCCACGAACGAGTGCTGCCTCGGCCTCCGATGCGAACCGAACGGAAACCTCACGCTCTGCCAGTGAAACGGTCTCGTCGCGACGCTCGAACATCGCGGCATTTTTGGGCATGCTGCGACGATGATGTCCGAACGACTGGGTGAGCTCGAGGCCGTGATCGTCCCTTCACGCTCGAGCGAAACGCGACACGTGGTGGTCCTCCTGCACGGCTTCGGCGCGCCCGGCTACGATCTCGTCGGCCTCGGTGCGGAGCTGCAGTCCAAGGACGATACCGCGTTCGTCTTTCCCGCCGCCCCCCACACGTTCTCCGAGCTGTACGGCGCACCTCCCATGGTCGATGCCCGCGCCTGGTGGAAGCTCGACCTCGAGCGCATCGAGCAGGCGCGCCGCACGGGAGGCGTGCGAGACCTGAGCCGCGAACGCCCCGAAGGCCTCGACGACGCTCGCCGCGCCGTGGTCTCCCTGCTCGACGCGCTCGCCGTGAAGTATCCCTCGGCCGAGGTGACCATCGGCGGTTTTTCCCAAGGCGCCATGCTCGCTTGCGACGTGGCCCTGCGCGAAGATCGCGCTTTCGCCAAGCTCGTGCTTCTCTCGGGCACGCTGCTCTGCGAAGACGAGTGGACCGCGCTCTTCCCGCGCCTCGCCACGCGGAAGACCCCCGTCTTCCAGAGCCACGGAACCCTCGACGACATCTTGCCCTTCTCCCTGGCCGAGAAGCTCCGGGACGGCCTCCGGGGCGCGGGCGTGGACGTCACGTTCGAGCGCTTCGAAGAAGGTCACGGCATTCCCGAAGAGGTGCTGGAGGCGCTCGCCGCGTGGCTCGGTCGATGAAGGCACGAACGACTCGCGCCCCGCGAAGGGCGCTCACGAAGTCCGCGCTCGTGCTGGTCGCGCTCGTCGCGCAGGCCTGCTCCCCCTCGCCCGTCGCGCCGCCTCGTCCCGCCCCCGAAGCGCTCTCGTCCACGCCTTCGTCCACGCCTCCCGCCGCCGCTACCCCGAGCTCCCCGAAAGACTCCGCCATGTTCGCCCCCAAGCTCCCGCCCATCGTGCAGACCGGCGCTCCCGTCCTCCGCGCACGCGCCGCCGATTACCCCGTGGAGAAGATCGGCTCTCCCGAGTTCCAATCGCTGGTCAAGACCATGATCGCGGTCATGCGCAAGGCTCCGGGCGTGGGCCTCGCCGCGCCGCAAATCGGGATATCCTCCCGGGTCATCGTGCTGGAAGATCGGGACGAGCTCATCGCCAAGCTGTCCGACACCGAGAAGAGCGAGCGCGAGCGCACCCCCTTCCCCACCCGCGTGTTCGTCAATCCCGAGCTATCCCCGATCGGCGAAGAACGCGCCACCTTCTTCGAGGGCTGCTTGAGCGTGAACGGCTTCGTGGGGCTGGTCGATCGCGCCCGCGAGGTCGAAGTACGTGGCTACGACGAGACCGGAAAGCCCAGCACCTGGCGCGTACGCGGCTGGCCCGCGCGTATCCTCCAGCACGAGGTCGATCACTTGGAGGGCACGCTCTACGTCGACCGCATGAAGACCCGCTCGTTCGCCACCGGCGACCAAGCCCGTACGCTCTACGGCGGAAAACCCATCGCGGAGATCTTGAAGGCGCTCGGTCTCTGACCTCAGCCTGGATTTCGGCTCAGTAGGCGACTTCTTTGGACGCAATCGCGAACACGAAGCGATGCGGCGCGGCGTCCAAATGGAAGTGATTCCAATGGTCGCCGTAGCCGGGACCGAGCACGGTGCGGAAGATCGACTTGTCTTCCTTCAATCGAATCGCCAGTCGATTCAGGAACTTCGCGTGCACTTTCCCGGTCTTGGTGCTCGAGAAGTAGTGCCAGGAGAGGGTCACTTTGAAGCCCTTGGCGAGCTCGTCGGGCAATCCGGGCGCAAGCTTCTCGTCCGGGGCGAGCGGCGCGAAGACGAAGCCGTCCACGTCGATGGCATTGCCCATGGCATGTTCGCTGAAGCGCTTTTTGTCGGCGGTGGTCTCGCACTCCGTGCCACCGAGGTGATGCAGGACCTCGGGGGTGCGCCCGTAAACCTCGATGGCCACCTTGCGCACCAGGGCGTCGAGCGCCACGAGCTTCTCGACGAAGGCCTCGTGCACGAAGATGGGGGACGAGTACGCGATGCCCGTGCCGAGGTAGCGCGTGGTCTCGAACTTGGGGCACTTGAACGGCCCGGGAGGCACCTCGCGAGAGAGCTCGTCGAGAGCGTAAGGCCCTGGGCCGAGCGCCTCGGGCGGCGGACGCCCGACCACCACGGGTAACGTCGGCCGTGGCTCGGGAGGGTTCGCCATCGGCGCTTGGCCGACCACCACCGGCCGGAACGGCTCGTAGCGGTACGCGCTCTCGGCTCCGGCCGAAGCGGCCTCGGTGTGCGGCGCCGCGCGGGACTCGACCACGGGAGGCAGCGGACCTTCGGGAGCCGACGAGAAAGCGTTCGCCGAGCGAGCCACGTCGGGATGCGAGACCACCGCGGCCGCACACGCGAAAGCCGCGACGAAGCCGGTCGCGGCGGTGACGTGCATCCCCTTCAGCGGCACGGGTCCGTCCCCCGGAGCTTCGCGCGTCTCGCGAGACACGCCACCGCACGACGCGCGAACGCGTTCGAATCGGCGGCCGAGTGCACGAGGCCCATCCCACGACTATCCCCGGGTTTGCACGTCATCGCCAGAATTTCGAGGCGATCGACGAGTGCACCCCCGGGGTGCGACCGATCCACGGAACACGACGCTCCCCCTGAAAATAGCGGCCTTTCCGCGCCTCGCCCGGCGCGGGAGACATCCGTCCAGGTGAACGCCCCCCTCGTTCGTCGGACACGCGACCTAGGCCAGATAGCGGAGAGGCTAAAATGAGGCGTGTTCCCGCAGCATTTGCTAAGGTTCCGGAGCTTCTACTTCGAGGGATTTTCCTATGGCCGTCATCAACGCCGGAGATGTCATCGCCGGCAAGTACCGCGTCGAACGGGTACTTGGTGAAGGAGGCATGGGCTTCGTGGTCGCCGCCACCCACCTCACGCTCGAGACCCCGGTCGCCATCAAGTTCATCCGCGACGGTGTGCTCGGCACGCGCGAGGCGAGCGTCCGCTTCTTGCGCGAGGCGAAGGCGGCCGTTCAGCTGAAGAATCCCCACGTCGCGCAGGTCTACGACGTCGGCACCCTGGAGAGCGGCGAGCCCTTCATGGTCATGGAGTACCTCGAGGGGTGCGACCTCTCGGACCTCTTCAAGCAGCGCGGCGCTCTGCCTCCGGCCGAGGTGTGCGAGTACGTGGTGCAGGCGTGCGACGCCCTCGGTGAAGCACACGCGCTCGGCATCGTTCACCGCGACGTGAAGCTCGGAAACCTCTTCCTCACCCGTGGCGCGGCCGGCGTACCCATCGTGAAGGTCCTCGACTTCGGCCTCTCCAAAGCGAGCCCTTTCGGCGGCGGCGAGACGGGCGTGACCATGTCGGCGGCCGTGCTCGGCTCTCCACGGTTCATGTCTCCCGAGCAGCTCCAGGATCCGCGCACGGTCGACGGCCGCACGGACATCTGGTCGCTCGGCATCATTCTCTACACGCTGCTCGCCGGCCGCCCCGCCTTCGACGCCGAGACCGTGGGCAAGCTCTTCGCGAAGGTCATGGGCGAGAACCCGAGGCCCTTGGAAGAGCTCGCCCCGCGCCTCGATCCCGGCCTCGTCGCGGTGGTCAACGCCTGCCTGCAAAAGTCCCCGGACGCCCGCATCTCCAACGTCGCCGATCTCGCCTCGGCATTGTCGCCCTACTGCATGAACCCGGGGCGCGCCCAGGCCACGGCCGGCCGATTGGCGGCTGTCCTCGCGGCCTCCCGTGACGCCAATGTGGTGGCCCTCGCGCCCGGCTCGCCCAAGGCGCGGCAGCCCAGCATGCCCCCCGCGTCGACCAGCGGACGCTCCACCTCGCGTGAGCTCGGCAGCGCTTGGGCGCAAGGCCCCGCGGTATCGCAATCGGCCCCCAAAGAGGGAATCTCACGCGTCTGGCTCGGACTCGGCGTCGGCCTCGTCGTCATCGGCGTGGCAGTCGGAGGCTTCTACGTGAGCCGCTCCAACGCCCCCACCGGCAGCGCCGACGTGGAGCCGGTCGGCTCGGGCGTCGCCGCGAGCCAGCCCATCGCCACCGGCCCCGCCAATCCCGTCCCCGCGATGGGCGTGGTGGGCACTTCGCCCACCTTGGTGGCGACCGGCAAGCTCGGCGCGCCCGCCGTCACCACGGCACCGAAGGCCACGGCATCTCCTGCTGGTGCGGGCACCGGAGGCACGGGAGGAACCGGCGGCGGCACCTCGACCTCGCCGGGCAGCACCGGAACCGCGGCCACGGCGTCCACCACCGAGCCCAAGAAGCCCACCTCGACGTCTCCCACGGCCACGAGCCCTGGCAAGGGCAAGCCTTCCACGAGCCCCGACATTCCTTCGACCCGCGACTGAGCTTTCTTTCATGCGCCAATCGCGCCTCCCTGCCCTCTCCCCCGCTCGCCCCTTCGCCCTGGCCGCTCGCGCATTCGCGTCGACCACTGCCCTCACGCTCGTGTTGAGCGCGGGAAGCGCCTTCGCGGCCGGCCCCAGCGCCGCCGATAAAAAGGCCGCCGACGCCCTCTTCCAAGAGGGGCGCCAGCACGTCGAGGCGGGCGACTACGCCATCGGCTGCCAGAAGTTCGCGGCCAGCTACAAGCTCGACCCCGCGTCCAGCACGCTGCTCAATCTCGCCGATTGCCACCAGCAGGCCGGCCAGACGGCCACGGCCTACGAACGCTTCCAGGAGGCCCTCGCGCTGGCCAAGAAGCTCGGCCGCGCCGACCGCGAGAAGGTCGCCCGCGAACGCCTGGAAGCCCTCGAGCCCAAGCTCACCAAGGTCGAGCTCAAGATCCTCGAGAAGGGCGAGATCACCCTCACCCGGGACGGCGTCCCCATGAGCCGCGAAGAGGCCTCTAAGCCGGTGCGCGTCGACCCGGGGCCGCACACGTTCTTCGTCACGGCGAACGGCAAAAAGCCCTTCAGCTCCACCGTCTCCGCGACCGACGAAGGAAAGACCTACACCATCACGGTGCCGGTGCTCCCCAACGAAGGCGACGAGCCCATACCGGCTGCGGGCGTGAGCGCAGGAGCGGGCAAGAAGGCCGAGCCGAAGGCGGAGGAGCCCTCGAACGGACGACGTACGGCAGGCATCGTGCTCGGAAGCGTGGGCTTGGTCATGGCCGGTGTGGGCGCCTACTTCGGTGTCCGCACGTTCTCGTCGTGGTCTACTTCGCAATCCCATTGCAACGAGAAAGACTGCGACCGTGAAGGGGTCGACGCCGCGAGCGACGCCAAGACGTCCGGGTTCATCTCCACCATCGGACTCGCCGCGGGCGGCGCGGTGTTCGCCACCGGTCTCGTGCTCTTCCTGACCGCCCCCGGCAAGGCAGAGAAGCCCACCGGCAAAAAAGCCACGCTCGTGCCCAATGTCGGTCCGGGAGGCCTCGGGCTCTCGCTCTCGGGGAGCTTCTGATGAAAACCCGCACCGTTTTGGCCTTTTTCGCCCTGCCGGCCATCGCGCTCGCCGCCTGCAATCTGATTGTCGGCGTACACGACGTGAAGCTCCGCAAAGACTCCGGCGCCACACTCGACGGCGACATCGAGCCCCCGCCGCTTCCGGAGGAAGACTCGGGCCCCGAGCCCTCGCGCTACACCGAGCTCGGACTCGGAAAACAGCACAGCTGCGCCAAACGCCGCGGCGGTGGGGTCAAGTGCTGGGGCGACGACACCTACGGTCAGACCGGCACCGGAGGCTCGGTGGCCACCGCGAACGAGGCCGGGCTCAAGTCGCTCGCGTCGGCCACCTCGGTCGAGAACGTGACGGCCTTCACCCTCGCCGCCGGGGGTTCGCACACGTGCGTCGTGCTCGCCGACGGCACCATGAGCTGCTGGGGCTTCAACAGCAACGGCCAGCTCGGAACAGGCTCCAACACGCCGACCTCGACGGCGACCCCCGTTCGGGCCCTGGTCGACGCCCTTCGCGTGGCCAACGGTGCATCCCACTCCTGCACGGTCCGCCGAAACGGCGAAGTCGCCTGCTGGGGCAACAACACGAGCGGCCAGCTCGGCATCGGCAACCGCTCGAGCACCACCGTGCCGGCTCCCGTCCCCAAGGAAGACCTGGGCGACGTGCGCGGTATCGCCTGCGGAGGCTCGCACTCGTGCGCGTTCACGAACGGCGGTGACGTCTACTGCTGGGGCGAGAACTTCAACGGCCAGCTCGGCCTCGACACCACGAACGAAGTACGTCCACGAAAGCTCCCCAACGTGAGCGGAGCGACGGCCCTCGCCACCTCGAACGACAGCACCTGCGCCATCCTCGCCACCGGCGGCATCGTGTGCTGGGGCAAAGACGACAAGGGCCAGCTCGGCAAAGGCGTCGCCGGCGGACCGAAAAACCCGAATCCGGTGCCCGTGGCCGGAGTCGAAGGCGCGACCAACATCGTGGCCGGTAGCGAGCACTTCTGCGCGCTCACCTCGGCCGGCACGGTGTTCTGCTGGGGCTCGAACGACGTGGGTCAGCTCGGTATCGGCAAGCCGGACGCCGGCGCCGACGCCGCCACGGGACCTGCCATTTCCAAGCCTGCTGCGGTCACCAACGCCTCGAGCATCACGTCGATCGGAGCGGGAGGCACGCACTCGTGCGCAGTCACCGGCGACGACCGCATTCTCTGCTGGGGCTCGAACACCTACGGCGAGCTCGGCAACGAGAGCAACACGAGCTCGAGCGTCCCGGTGACCGTCGTCGGTTATCCGTGACGGAGCTCGGCGACCGAGCGCGCCCCGGTTCGCTCGAGATGAACCCGTAGCCCCTGCGAGATCTCGCGCACGAGCGCGGGTCCTCGGTAGACGAGCGCGGTGTAGAGTTGGACCAGCGTCGCCCCCGCCGAGAGACGCTCCACCACGTCCGCGGGAGACGAGACTCCGCCCGCCGAGACGACCGGAACGCGCCCCTTGGTGACCGCGACCACCGCGCGCAGCACCTCGAGCGAACGGGCGCGCAGCGGAGCGCCGGAGAGCCCACCCACGAGCGTGCGGGCATACTCGGGGATTCCCTCGCGCGAGAGCGTGGTGTTGGTGGCCACGATGCCGGCGACTCCCGTATCGAGCGCGGTGGAGACCAGAGCCTCGAGGGCCTCGTCGTCCAGGTCGGGAGAGATCTTCAGCAAGACCGGAGGCTTCTTCGCGCAGGTCGTCCGAACGTCCGAGACGGCGCGGAGCAGCGCGCGCAGATTCTCTGCACTCTGCAAGCTTCGTAGGCCCTCGGTGTTGGGGCTCGAGACGTTGACGGTGACGTAGTCCGCCACCTCGGCGACCTCGCGGTAGAGCGCGGCGTAGTCTTCGGGAGCACGCTCGAGCGGAACGTCCTTGTTCTTCCCGATGTTCACGCCGAGCACGCCGCGTGGTGCACCGAAGCGCAGGTGATCGGCGCGCAGTCTCGCGCAGACGAAGTCCACGCCACGATTGGGGAAGCCGAGACGATTGACCAGCGCCTCGCGCTCACGCACGCGGAAGAGCCGAGGGCCTTCATTTCCAGGCTGCGCGCGCCGGGTGACCGTACCGACCTCCACGTGACCGAAGCCGTACGCGAACGAAGCGCGCGTGGCTACCGCGTCCTTGTCGTAGCCGGCCGCGAGCCCGAGCGGCGTGGGGAAGCGCAACCCGAAGGCCTCCACGGCGAGCCGCGGATCGTCCACGACGTAACGCTTCGCGAGGACCGCGAGCGCGCTCTTGGGCAGCCGCGAAGCCACCGAGAGGGCCGTCGCGTGGGCGACCTCGGGAGGAAAACGAGTGAGCAGCGAGACGGCGAGGCTCACGCGCCTTCCTCGTTCAAGAAGCGGAGCACACGCTCGCGCTCGTCCGAGGAGATCTTGCCTTCTCCTCCCAGAGACTCGACCAGCTCGCGAAGGGTGAGCTCGGCATGCAGCGTGATGCCACGCTCGGCGAGCAGCGCGCGTGCGCCTTGTTCACGATCGACGAGCACCACCACGTCCGACACCAGGAGCCCCGCCTCGGCGAGCGGACCGAGGGCCTCGAGCTTGGCGTCGCCGCGCGTGGCGATGTCGTCGAGCACCACCACGCGCTCGCCCGCCTCGAAGAGCCCCTCGATGCTGGCCTTGGCGCCGTAGGTCTTCGCCTGTCCACGCGGGTAAATCATGGGTCGAGAGGTGCGCAGCGAGACCGCCGTGCCGATGGGCAGCGCCGCGTAGGGCAGCGCCGCGATGCGATCGAACGCGAGCGTCGCGAGACGACCCGCGAGCACGTCCGCCACGAAGCCGAGCGCCCTCGGAAACGTGACCAAGCGACGGAGGTCGACGTACACCGGAGACTCTTTGCCGCTCTTCAGCGTGAACGAGCCGAAGCGTACGCATTGCGACTCGAAGAGCACGCGCGCCACTTCGCGAACCCGGGCGAGACGCGCCCGCTCGGCCGACTCGTCGGGAGCTGCGGGAAGGAGCCGCACGGCCTCGATTTCCTCGCGGAGGCGCGCGGCCTCGGCGGACATGTCCGCGGCGCGCTCGATGCCACGCGAGACGTTCACCAGGAAGCCCGAGCCATCCGTGCGGCGCGCGGCCGAGACTGCCGCCCGAAGATCTCCGCCCTGCGCGCCGATCCCCGGGAGCAAAAGCCACGACTTTGGAGCGCGCGCGCGCACCTTGGCAATCGCAGAGGGCTCGGTCGCCCCCACCACGAGGCCCACGCGCTCGGGCAGAGCCAGGCGATTGACCTCGTCCGCCACCCGTTCGAAGACCGCTTCGCCGCTCCACAAGCGTGCATCCTGCACGGGCTCGGCCTCCGGGTTGGAGGTGCGCCCGAGCACGAAGAGCGATAGCTCCGTGTCCGCCAAGAACGGCGCGAGCGCGCCCACGCCGAGGTAAGGCGACACCGTGACCGCCGAAGCGCCCAGCGCCGAGACCCCTCGCGCGTACGCCGCGTTGGTATCGCCGATATCGCCGCGTTTGGCATCGAGCAGGCAGGGCACCTCCACCGGGAGCTTTTGGACCAGCTCTTCCAGCGCGCGCACGCCGGCCGAGCCGTGAGCCTCGAAGAAGGCCGCGTTCGGCTTGAACACCGCCGCGTGTCGCCAGGTGGCGTCCACCACGCGCATGCACGTGGAGACCAGCTCGGCGGGCGTGGAGACGCGCGGATCGAGGCCGACACAGAGATGCGTGCGTGCGCTCGACGCGCGCTCGGCGACCTTTCGGAAGAACCCGGCGCTCATGCTTTCCCCAAGACGGCGGCAAGCAGCGCCATACGCACGAACATGCCGTATTCCACCTGGCGAAAGTAGGCCGCGCGCGGATCGTCGTCGATCGCGGGGTCGATCTCGCCGACCCGAGGGAGCGGATGAAGCACGACCGAACGAGCCTTCATGGCGGCGAGCGTGTCGCCGTCCACGCGGTAGCTTCCGCGCGCGGCTTCGTAGTCCGACTCGGACGAGAATCGTTCTTTTTGGACCCGCGTCACGTAGAGCACGTCGGTATCGGAGAGCACCTCGGACAGCTCGCGGTGCTCGGATTGAACCAGGCCCTTTTCACCGAGCTCGTGAACGAGCGGCTCGGGCATGCGGACCACCTCGGGCGAGACGTAACGCACCTTCGCGCCCACGAGGGCGAGCAAGCGCGAGAGCGAGTGCACGGTGCGCCCGTACTTGAGGTCGCCCAGGAACGTCACCGTGAGGCCCTCGATGTGGCCGAGCTCTTCGTGGATCGTGAAGAGGTCGAGCAGCGCCTGCGTGGGATGCTCTCCGGGACCGTCACCCGCATTGATGATGGGCTTTTTTGCGGCATCGGCGGCAATCTTGGCCGCGCCGAGCTCGGGATGACGGAGCACCACCACGTCCGAATAGGCCTCGAGCGTGCGCACGGTGTCGGGCAGGGTCTCGCCCTTCGAGACCGACGAGTAGCGCACCTCGTTGATGGGGATCACGCTGCCTCCCAGGCGAGTCATCGCCGCGAGGAAACACGACGACGTTCGCGTGGAAGGCTCGTAAAACAGATTGGCGAGCACCTTCCCTTTCAGGAGGTCCGAGCCCCCGTGCTCGCGCACGAGCGTGCGCATCTTTCGCCCCTCGGCGAAGAGCGCGTCGAGGTCCGACCGGTCGAAGTCACCGACTCCGAGCACGTCACGTCCGCTGAATTTAGCGAGGCTCATCCCAAAGACTCCTCTCGAACGTCCCGACCCGAGCCGGGCACGGCCACGATGCGTCCGTCCACGAAAGCTTCTTTTCCACGCAACACCACGCGCTCCACTCGACCGTGGAGAGGCACGCCCTCGAAGGGGCTCCAGGCCGCGCGTGTCTCCGAGCGCGCCGCCTCGAAGGTCCACGCCGCGTCCACGTCGACCTCGATGTACGTGTCCTCCTGCTCGGGCAGATCGAACACCTTCCGAACGTTGTGGGCCATTCGCGCGACCACGGCTTCGAGGTCGAGCTTGCCCTCGTGTACGGCGGTCAGAAAGAGCGGCAGGGCGGTCTCGAGCCCAGGAAATCCGGGCGGAGGCTTCGCGCTGCGCTTCTCTTCGGGCGTGTGCGGCGCGTGGTCGGTCGCGAAACAATCGATGGCGGCGAGGTTCTCCCAGAGCGCGGCCACGTCGGCCGGCGTGCCCACGACGGGCCTCACTTCGCAGAACCCGGGAGCGAGCCCATGGGTCCCTTCGTCCAAGAACAAGTGGTGCGGACACACCTCGCACGAGACGTCGAAGCCCTTGTCCTTGGCGCGCGCGATCATCTCGATCTCGACCTTCCGCGCGACATGGCAGACGTGCAGCGGACGCTCGGCGAGATGCGCGACCAGCAGCGCGGAAGCCAAGCTGTGCTCCTCGGCGTGCGCGAGCATGGGCACGTTCTTGGGGAAGGTGGCCGCGTGCTCCACCAGCGCGGTGAGCTTCTGCAGCTTCAAATTCCCGAAGGTCGGATCGAGGTAGAGCTTCAGCCCCGTGGCCCGCGGAGCGAGCCTTGCGACCACGAGCGCGTTCGCTTCGGTGGCGCCCAGGTGAAAGCCGTAGTCGCAGTGCGCTTCGGCGCGTGCTTCGGCGCGGTAGGCCTCGAGGCCTGCCTCGTCGACGATGGCCGGCACGGTGTTCGGCATGGCCAGCACGGTGGTGAACCCGCCTGCCAAAGCCGCGCGCGTGCACGAAGCGAAGTCTTCTTTGTGCCGCTGCCCGAGGCCACGCACGTGGACATGGGGATCGGCGAGCCCGGGCAAACGGAGGGTCGTCATGCTCGGGGCGCCTTGCTTAGGCGAGGCGTGTGTCGACCGCGTGACGAACGCGTGGCGAGCCCAAAAGAGGCGCATTCCGTGGCGATTTCGGGCCGTGCACCCCCGAAAAACCGCACGAGCCGAGGCGCCTTCGGCTCGCGGCCCGGGCGACCTTCGGCTCGACCGAGCCCGAGGATGATAGAGAGCGCGCATGGCCACCCTCGTTCGTGCGAAGCGCACCGTGTCCGTCGTCAAGAAGAAGGCCGCTGCGGCCCCCGCGAAGGCGGCGAGCAAGAGCTCCGAGACCACACGCAAGAGCGCGCCTTCGAGCGACCGAACCTTCGTGCTCGACGTGCCCTTCGCGATGCGCGCGGTGGCGAGCGCCGGCGGGGCCAAGTGGAGCGCCGATCACGGCGTGTTCGTGCACACGGGGAAAGCGCTTCCGCCCGCGCTCGTGCCCTTCGCGCCGCAGCCGTACTCGTGGGAGCTGCACGTGCAGCGCATCCTCGACGAAAACGACGGCCACGCCGAGCCGCGAAAGCCGAGCAAGCCGACCGGAAACATCGTGCCGCGCGATCACCAAGTGGTGGGCACGCGCGCCATCTTGGAGGCGAAAAAACGCGGTCGCCCCGGCTTCTTGCTCGCCGACGACGTAGGCCTCGGAAAGACCATCACCACCTGGTCGGCCATCTTGGCCATGCCCGACGTGGACAGCGTGCTCATCGTGGCGCCGCTCGCCGTGCTCGCCCACTGGCGGCGCACCATCGAGACCATGGGCGACGGCGGCAAAGACATCGTGGTCATGAACTACGAGCGACTCGGCAAGCTCTTCGAGGTCACGGCCGAAGCGCGCAAGAAGATCCGCTCCAAGAAGGGCCTCGCGCGGGCCGGCAAAGCGCAAGAGCTCGACCTCGTGGTGTGGGACGAGAGCCATCGCTGCAAAAATCCCGCGTCCGCGCGCTCCAAGCTCGCGGCCAAGCTCAACGCGGGCGCGGGCTTTCGCCTGTGGCTCTCGGCGACGGCCGGCCAGACGCCGCTCGAGCTCTCCTACCTTGCGCCGTTGCTCGCTTCCGTCACCGGCGCACGCGCCGCGGACCTCAAGGACTTCGAGGCGTGGTGCAAATCCGAAGGGCTCGGTCTCACGCGCGGAGCCTACGGCAAGTGGGAGTACGCCGGCACACCGGCCGACACCGCGAAGATGCGCGATATGCTCTTCGGACCAGTCGGCGGCGCCCCTGCTGCAGGACTCCGCAGACGCCCCGAAGACATCGCCGGCTGGCCCGAGCTCAACCGCATCCTCTCCCCCATCGAGCTCGATCCGGAAGCGCGTGCACTCTACAAGGAGGCGTGGAGCAACTTCCGCCGCGAGATGTCGCTCGCGCCGCGCGGTAAAGATCCCAAGTCGGCCCTGGCCGCGGCTCTCCGCCTACGTCAAAAAAGCTCCCTCATACGCGCCGCTGGCACGGTCGAGCTCGTGCGCGAGCTGCTCGACAACGGCCACCAGGTCGCCGTCTCGGTGGCCTTCATGGAGAGCCTCGGCGTCATCCGCGAGGCCCTCGACGGCATCCCGGTCGCGGAGATCCACGGCAAGCTCTCGGCGACCGCGCGCGAGGCGGAGCGCCTGCGTTTTCAGCGTGGGGAGGCCAAGGTGGTGCTCTTCACGGTGGAAGAGGGGATCTCGCTCCACCAGGGCGAGCACTCCGAGACACCTCGCTCGCAAGTGGTGCACGACCTTCGGTGGTCGGCCATCCAGATGGCGCAGATCGAGGGCCGCTGTCACCGCGACGGGCGCTTCGCTCAGGTCTATTGGGCCTACGCCGACGGCACCGTGGAGGAGCGCATCGCACGCGTCGTCGCGCGGCGCATCGTCTCCATGAAAGAGCTCGTGGGCGACGACACCGAGACCGTTCGCGAGATCGAGCGCCTGCTCGACGAGAGCAACGTCGACGAAGGGTGATCCCCTTCTCGCGACTTGCGACTCGCGGCTCGCATCACGGCGCGTTTCGCGTCTCGCCTCACACCGGCACGACTCGTGGCTTCGCGTCTCGTCACTCTTCGATGCGGGGGTCGCTCGACTGCACCACCACGACCTCGGTGAGGTCGCGGAGGTCCGAGGTTTTCGACGAGGCGGACGACTCGGCCGCGGTGCGCACCGCGCTCAGCTCTTTCAGTGTGGGAGCTTCGCGTCGCGCGCGCATCTCGAGCATCTCGCGCAGTAGGGGGTTTTCTTCGGGGAGGTCGTCGTTCGACGAGTGAGCCAACATGAAGCGGGCCTCAGCAAGATCGGATCCAGGCGAAACTGCCCGACTTTTTCCCGATCCACCGAGGCACGTTTCCCGCACGTGAGGCCGTGTGACCTCACGTCTTGAAGCCGCGCGACCTCAGCCTTCCACGCCCTTCACCCGCTCCACGTCGGCGCCGAGCGCGGAGAGCTTCTTCTCGAGCTCTTCGTAGCCGCGGTCCAAGTGGTAGACGCGGCGAACCTCGGTCTCGTCTTCGGCCACGAGCCCCGCCACCACGAGCGACGCGCTCGCGCGGAGGTCGGTCGCCATCACGCTCGCACCGTAGAGACGGGGCACGCCCTGCACCACCGCGGTGTGCCCACGAAGCGCCACGCTCGCGCCCATGCGCTGCAGCTCGGGCACGTGCATGAAGCGGTTCTCGAAGATGGTCTCGGTGATCACGCTCTCGCCCTTGGCCACGCACATGAGCACCATGAACTGCGCCTGCATGTCGGTCGGGAAGCCGGGATGAGGTGCGGTGGTCACGTTGACCGGACGGAGCTCGCCTTCGCGGCGGACGCGGATGTCGCGGCCTTCGCTCGTGACGGTGATGCCGGCCAGGCGCATCTTGAGAATGAGCGCCTCGAGGTCGTCCCACTCGGCGCCTTCCAGCGTCACGTCGCTTCCCTCGTGCATGGCCGCGGCCACCATGTACGTGCCGGCCTCGATGCGGTCGGGGATGACCGCGTGATCGAAGGGCGCGAGCTCTCCGCGCTCGACGCCGGTGATCTCGATGACGTCGGTGCCGGCGCCGTTCACCTCGGCGCCCATCTTGTTCAAGATGCGACCGAGCTCTTCGACCTCGGGCTCACGTGCGGCATTGACGAGCACGCTCTTTCCCTTGGCGAGGGCGGCGGCCATCATGATGTTTTCGGTGCCGGTGACGGTGGGAAGATCGAAGACCACCTCGGCTCCACGCAGGCGCCCGCCGCCTCCCGGACCTTCCGCGATGACGTAACCGCGGTCGAGGCGAATGGTGGCGCCCATGGCCTCGAGCGCCTTCAGGTGCTGATCGATGGGGCGCGCGCCGATGGCGCAACCGCCGGGGAGCGAGACCTTGGCCCGACCGAAACGAGCGAGCAGCGGACCGAGCACCATCACGCTCGCGCGCATCTGCTTCACGAGCTCGTACGGGGCCTCGGGGCGCACGTCGCTGCCGGCGGTCACGTGGACCTCGGGCGCTTCGACCGAGACGCCTCGTCCCATGAACCGGAGCAGCGCCGCGGTGGTGTCGATGTCCCTCAAACGCGGCACGTTCCGCAGCCGGCTCGCGCCGTCCGAGAGCAGCGTGGCGCAGAGGATGGGTAGGGCGGCGTTTTTGGCACCGCTCACCCGAACACGCCCACGGAGGGGCTTCGAGCTTCCGCGGACTCGGATGGCATCCATGCCTGGATTTGTGCACGAAAACGCGAAAAAAAGATACCCGAACGCACGCGCACGGCCGGAAAAGGACGTCTCGCCGGCTTGCGACTGTGGGTGCTCGAAGAAAAGACGTTTCGTCGACGATTGCTCCGATACCACCCTGCCCCCTCGTGCGTAGGACCCACACGAGGTCGTCTCCGGGGTCGCGCGCACACGAGGCGCGGCTCGCACCTCTCCTCCTCCCTTTTCGCAGCGGAGACGACCTCGGCCTTCTTCTTCTCGGAGCCGACGTCGGCGGCGAAACGCGCCTACGTGCCCCTCGACGCGCGGCCCTCGAAATGCGAGGAGCGTCCCATGACCGCCGTCCGCACCGAGATCCACGATGCCGTTGCCGTGCTCACCCTCGACGACGAGCGCCGCAAGAACGCCATGACCCCCGAGCTGGGCGACGCGCTCCGCGATGCGTGCGAAGCCCTCCGCAGCCGACGCGACGTGCGCGCCGTGGTGCTGACCGGCGCGGGCGAGGCCTTCTCGGCGGGAGGAGATCTCTCCATGCTCGAACGCCTGCGCACGGTCTCCCGCGAGGAGTCGAAGGCCTACATGCTGGGCTTTTACGCGCGCTACCTCTCGATCCTCGACCTCGAGGTGCCCACGGTGGCGGCCGTGCGGGGGCCCGCCATCGGAGCCGGCCTCGCCGTGGCGCTCGCCTGCGATCTGCTCGTTTGCGACGAAGACGCGAAGCTTGCCAGCAACTTCGCCAAGCTCGGGCTCTACCCGGGCATGGGCACCACGTATTTTCTCGAGCGTCGCGTAGGTGCCCTGCGCGCGGCCGAGCTCGTGCTCACCGGGAAGCGCTTCTCCGGACGCGACGCGCTCGCCTGGGGCATGGCGAACGAAGCCGTCCCCGCGGACGAGGTGCTCCCGCGGGCCGTGGCCCTCGCGAAGAACGTGGCCACCTCTTCGCCGCTCACCGTGCGTGCGTTGAAGGCGCGCTTCTCGCCCGACCGAGCCGCTCTCGGGGCCGCGCTCGACCACGAAGCGTCCTGCCAAGCCGAGAGCTACGCGAGCCGAGACCTCGCCGAGGGGCTCGCGGCCGCGCGCGAGAAACGCGCTGCCGTCTTCGAGGACTGAGCGCGCAAGAAACGCGCAAAATCGCTTCGCTTTCGCGCGTCGCCGATGCGTCTCCGCGGTTCGAAAAGCGCGCGGCGAAGGTCCGACGAAGGTACGCTGGCGAGCATCCCGTGATTGCGATCGTCCGCTCTGCCATCGTCATGCTCTACCCACGCACCGAGGAGCTCCCGGGCGCCGAAGACTGCGACCTCGACGCCTTCCTCACTCGCTACCGAGACGAGACCACGCCTCTCGTCTGGATCGGCGTGGTGCTCGGCGCGATCGTGTTCCACCTCACGCCCATCGTGACCGTGCGTGTGCCGCTCCCCGCCACGGCGCTCTCGCCCAAGCAGCAAGATCGCCACGCGCACGCCATCGCCTCCACGGACTCGTATCTGCTGCGGCAGGCGATTTTCCTGGTGAAGCTGGTCGCAGGCCTCGCCTGGGGCTCGAACGCCGAGGTGCGCGCCAAGTTCGCGCTCGCCCCCCTTCCGACCGATCCGGACACGTGGAGGAGCGAATGAGTCAGGGAAGACACGTCTCGTTTCGCGCCCAAGACGACCTCGATCTCGACGCCGAGGTCGACTTCGTGGTGGTCGGCTCGGGCGCCGGTGGAGCGACCGCAGCCGTCACGCTCGCCCGAGGCGGAGCGAGCGTCGCTCTCGTCGAGGCAGGAGCCTGGCGCGACCCGGAGCACTACCCGCACTCGGTCTACGGCGGCATGCGCGACCTCATGGACGACTGGGGCGCCCAAGTCACCATGGGGCGCGCGCTCTGGCCGGTCGTGCAGGCGCGCACCATGGGCGGCACCACGGTCATCAACAGCGCCATCTGCGTGCGCACGCCCGACGACATCTTCGCCAAATGGGAAGCCGAGCACGGCATCCTCGATCTTCGCTCACGTGTGCGCTCGGCCCAAGAGCGCATCGAGAGCGAGCTATGCGTGGAAGAGGTTCCGCAGGCTTCGCTCGGCCGCTCGAACCTGCTCGCCATTCGCGGCGCCGAGAAGCTCAAGTTTCCCGAGTCTCATGTCATGCGGCGCTACGTGGCCGGCTGCGCGGGAACGGGCCAATGCCTGCAAGGCTGCCGCGCGGGAAAGAAGCAGAGCACCAATCTCAATTACGTACCCGAGACCCTCGAGCGCGGAGGCTTGATTGTCTCCTCGGCGCCGGTCGACCGCGTGCTGTTCGAGGGCAAACGCGCCATCGGAGTGACCGGCCGCTTCGTGCACCCGCGCACGCGAAAGAAGGGCACGCGCTTCGTGGTGCGCGCGCGCAAAGCGGTGTTCGTGGCCGCGTCGGTGACGCACACCCCGGTCATCCTCATGCGCTCGGGCGTGAAGATGCCGGCGCTCGGCAAGTACTTCCGCGCTCACCCGGGCACGGGCGTGTTCGGCTGCTACGACGAGCCGGTCGATCAGAACGTGGGGGCCACGCAAGGTTGGGCGAGCACCGGCTTCCGCGAAGACCCGGGCCTCAAGCTCGAGACCTTGGCCATCCCGTTCGAGCTCGTGGCGAGCCGCTTCTCGGGCGGTGGCGTGGAGCTCATGCGGCGCCTCGGCGAGTACCGCCACGTGGCCATGTGGTGCCACGCCGTACGCGCCGAGTCGACCGGTACGGTCTCCAAGTCGTGGCTCGGCAATCCGCAGGTGTCGTACACCCTCGACGAAGCGGACATGATTCGCTTCCGCAAGGGCATGCACCTCGTCGCCAAACAGCACGTGGCCGCGGGCGCCAAGGCGGTTTTGCCGGGCATTGCCGGAATGCCCTTCAAGCTGCTCGCGAACGAGGTCGACCAGCTCGAAAATGCGCCTCTGGATCCGAGGGCTTACATTGCCATCCTGAGTCATCTCTTCGGCGGCGCGGTCATGGGCACCGACCGCTCGACCAGCGTCACCGATCGCCACGGCAGGGTGCACGGCTACGAGGGGCTCGTGGTCGCCGACGCCTCGGTCATTCCCACCAATCTGGGCGTCAATCCGCAGCACACCATCATGGGGCTCGCGCAGACCTTCGCGGAGACCTGGCTTTGACGTCTCGCACGCGAGCGCGACTGCGACCGGCCATCGCGCTCCCGTTCGCGTTCGCGGCATGCGCGACCGCCGTGCTCACGAGCGAACCGGCCCGGGCGGACGCGCTGCCCTCGGGCCCCGTAAGTCAGGCCGCGCTCGCGAACGCCGAGCGTCTCCAGCAAGAAGGCGCGACGCTCGTCCAAGCGGGAAACCTCGACGAAGCCGCGAAGCGTTTCGGAGAGGCCTACGCTTCGGGAAAGAACCCCGCGGCGCTCTTCGCCCAGGCGCTCGCCGAGAAGAAGAACGAGCGCTGGGTCGAGGCGCTCGGTCACTTCCGTGAGCTGCTCGCGCTGCCCACCGCCACCGGCCCGAGCGAAGCCGTGCGCGCACGCGCCCAGCTCTTCGCCGAAGAGTGCGCGCACCACGTGTGCTCGCTCGACGTTAGAACCGAAGGGAAATTCACGGTCGATGGCGTGCCCTCGGAGCTCGCGCTCGTCGCGGCTCGCCCGGGGGATCACACCGTGACCTTCGAGAGCGGCCCCAAGGGTCGGCGCGAGACCAAGGTGCGCTGCGTGGAGGGCGAGAGCGTGCGCGTCGCCTACGACGACGCGACAGGCGCGAACGGCGCAACAGGCGCGAACGGCGCGACAGGCGCGAGCTCGACCGTCGTGCCGATCTTTCCCAAGAGCGATCCGAACGCCTCGAAGCCCCCCACCGAGACGCGTCGAGGCACCTGGCTCGTCCCGGGGATCTTCGGCGCCGGAGCCATCGCAGCTCTGGGCGTGGGCGTAGGCTTTTCGGCGGTGGCGGGCGAGAACGTGGGCGGCTCGGCGGACACCGAGAAGACCGTGGCGGCCATCGGCTTCGTCGCGAGCACCACGTTCCTCGTGGGCGCCATCGTGTCGACCCTCGTGCTGAAGCCCTGGAAGCCGCGCGCGGTCACGAGCGAGACGGCGTCCGCTCCCGCGACCGGTCTACGTCTCCACGCAGGCGGCCTCACGGGCACGTTCTGAGGTCACGCAAGAACGCACGCTCAGCGGCGCAAGACCCCGGCCAAGACCGCGTGGAGCTTCTCGGCGCTCTCGCGCCAGGTGCCCGGGCCGGTCGCGCGGACCGCTTCGGCGTCCCACGATTTGCCGAGCGCATCGACCAGGGCACGCGCGAGGGTCGTCGCGTCTTTCGCGGGTACCAGCGTGCCCGCTTCCGGATCACGCAGCACGTCCGGAATGCCGCCCACGCGGCTCGCGACCACCGGCCGTCCGCTCGCGAGCGCCTCCAGCACCGCGTTGGGCGTGCCCTCGCGCCAGCTCGGCAGCGTGAAGAGATCACTCGCCCCGTGCCAGCGCGCGATCTCGGACAAGGGACGCCCGCCGAGCACCCGCACGCCCTCGCCGTGACGCGCGGCCCACGAGTCGACCTCGGCGCGCGACACGCCGTCGCCCGCGAGCACGAGTAGCGCATCGGGCACTTCGACGGCGACCCGATCCCAAGCCTGCATGAGCTCGGCAATCCCCTTCGCGGGCTCCAATCGCCCGACGAAAAAGACCACTTTCTTCCCGTCCGGAACGCCCAGCTCACGGCGCGCTTCGCCCTTGTCTTGGATACGGAAGACCGCCTCGTCGACGCCATTTCCCACGAGATGGATGCGCTCTCGCTCGACCCCGAGCGCGCACAGCTCCTGCGAGAGCGGCTCGGAGACCGACACGAGCGCGTCGGCCATGGGGAGCACACGCGAGAGCACCGCACGCGCGGAGGGGCGCTTCGCAATCACGTTCAGATCCGAACCGTGCACCTTCACCACCGAAGGTTTGCCGAGCGCCTTGGCGAGCAGGACGGCCGCGCACGCATCCGGATAGGCCCACGTGCCGAGCACCACGTCGGCGCGCGCGAGACGAGCTCGATGCGGCAGCGCGGACGCGAGGTAAAGGGGCACGGCCACCGGCACACCCACCTTGGGCACGTAGAGCTGGCGCAAGTACGTGGTGGGAATGCCCGAGACGAGCTCGTGGTCCGGAAGCGCGGCGAGCTTGGCCGGGCGTGGTGGCTGACCGGTGAGCTTGGCGAGCGGGAAGCTCGCGACCGCCGAAATGACCTCGAGCTCGCAGAGCGCGGACAGCTCGCGAAACTGTTGGAGATTGAACGCCGCAGCGAAGGGCTCGAGGCTGTTCGGCCAGATCTGAGTGAGAGCGACGACGCGCACGAGGCGCGAGCGTACGGCCCCTCGTGACGAAGAAGAAAGCAGTATCGCGCGGCTCGTCGTGCTCTTCGCGCGTGAGCCGACTCGCGCCGCCGCGAGATGAGTCGCGAAAAGTCCGCGCCCTACGGGTTTTCGGTTGGTGTCTCCGTCAAGGTGGGGCAACATCGGGCGGAAGCGGGGGCACTGGGTGTCTTCGTCTCCTTCCCGAACACCATGTGGCTGCTCCTTCTCGCTCAGCTCGCCCAACCGGCGAAGCCCGCGCCGGTACCCCCGACCCCGCCCGCGCGCACGGCGCCGAAGCCCGCGGAGCCGGCGCCTTCCAGCGCGAGCTCCGCGAGTGGCTCGGCAAGCCCGAGCAACGCACCACCATCCGGCAGTTCGGGCAGCTCGAGTAGCTCGAGCACCTCCAGCGGAAGCGCGAGCGCCGCGGGAGGTGTCCCCGTCGAGGTCCGCGATCCGCGCACCACCGGCGCCGAGGGCCGCGACATCATCCCGCTCGATCCGCGTACCACGCGCGACGAGCAGTTCGACCCGCGCGCCGCCGCACAAGCCGAAGAAGAGCGCCGCGAGGCCGCGGCCCGTGTGCAGCGGGCCCAGCAGCAGGCCGGTGCGGGCTCACGCGTCCGCTTGATCGATCCCGAAGGTCGGCTCGTCCAGCATCGCCCGCTCGAGATCACCACCACGGCGTCGCTCGTGGCCGGCTACAACAGCAACGTCATCCAGACCACCGCGGTGGCCAACGGCCCGGTCGAGCGCCACCCCGCGCTCTACAACGCGGTCGAAGGTCGCGTCGAGCTCGAGTTCTGGGGCAAAGGCGAAGAGCCGCAGCAGCTCAGCCTGCAGGTACTCGGGCAGCAGTACTACAAGCTCGACGACGTCTCCCTCCCCCAAGACGGCAGCGTGCTCGGCCTCTACGGCGGAAGCTTCGCCCTCGGCCGCTCCACCCGCCTCGGCGTGCGCGCCTTCTCCAGCGTGCAGACCCTGAACTCGTCGCGCCAGCAAGACGGCGTGCTCTTCCAGGTCGACCCCGCGAACCTCCAGCGTACCTTCACGCTGTCGAACCTCACCCTGCAGCTTTCGCAGGAAATCACGCCCACCACGCGCTACGTGCATGTTGCAGGCGTCACCGCGAGCACCACGCTCCGCGACGAGCCCTCGCTCCTGAACGACGGCAGCCGCCTCTTCCACCGCGGCCTCGACTACCTCCAGTTCAACACCTCGGGCACGGTCCTCCACGACTTCGGCCAGAAGGTGCGCGGCTTCGCCGACGTCGAGTACGAAGGCCTCTACAATAACTTCTTCCTCGACTTCACCCGTGTGGTGCCGGTGCGCCGCGGAGACTTCTCCGTGCACGTCGGGCGCGCCAACACGGGCGCCACCTACTTCGCGAGCGACGCGCTCTCGCTCACGGGCCGCGTCGGTGTCTCGGTCGCGACGCCGCCCCCCATCTCGGTCCCGGCCGTGCCCGATCCGAACGCGCCTCCGGGTCTCGATCCGGACGACCGCAGCGCCATCTTCAGCCCGCAAGGCGGAGCCGAGCTGCTCTACCAAAAGCCCACCTTCGACGCGCAGCTCTCCACGTCGTACACGTTCGGCTCGGCCAACCCCCGCATCGGCTACGGACGCACGTTCGCCATCGACGGCCACATCGGCGGTGTTCCCTTCCCGTCCGACCGCACCTTCCGCAACTTCGCGGTGCTCGTCACGGCCTCGGTGAATCGCGCCATCCTGCGCCCCAACAACGACGGCGACGGCAAGCTCACCTTCATCGGCATGACGGCGCTCGTACGCTACAAGGTCACCAATTGGCTCGGCCTGCTCGGCGGGTACTCCAATCGCTACGTGAACTTCGCGGGCACGCTCGCCGCCCCCGATTTGATGCGTCACCAGGTCTTCTTCGGCGTCTCCGGGTACTTCACCACGGACACCACCGAGCCCCCGCCCCTCTCGGTCTTCGCGCCCCCGCGCCCGACCGGTTGATTTCGCGCGGATGACCCGCGGGCTCACGCGCGGATTCGCCCGAGACCATCGGCGTCGCCGATGTCGGTACGGGTGCGCGTGAAGAGTTTCGCGGGGTTAGGACCGATGGGCCATCTGTCCGAACCGTAGGGGGGACGGCTTCGAGGGATGGGCCATCTGTCCGAACCGTGGGGGGGACGGCTTCGAGGGATGGGCCATCTGTCCGAACCGTGGGGGCGACGGCTCTGAGGGATGGGCCATCTGTCCGAACCGTGGGGCCGACGCATCGACCCGATGCGTGGGTCGCGTTTGGCCGTTAGGGGACGGCTTCGACCGGATGAGGCGGTTGGTTTTGGCCGTTGGGGGGACGGCTTCGACCCGATGGGGCGGTTGTTTTCGCCGTGGGCACAACGGTTTCGACCCGATCAGTGGCTGTTTTCGCCGCGGAGGGGACGGTTTTGCGTGGGACCCCAGGAGTGCGCGCCGCGAGGATGAGGTTCGGCGCGTCGGTCGGCTCGCCAATGCCTCGAAGCTACCCCACGAGGCCCGACTCGACAGCGCGAGCCTCGTGGGAATCGAGTGTGGTCCGAGCTCACGTGAGCGCGGGCCTCGCGACCGCTCGGAGCACGTGATGCATCGCCTCGTCACGCGAGAGCACGAGCTCCCGTGCGCCCGCGTCGCCTCGGAAGGTCACCTGCCCCTTCGCGACCTCGCGTGCGCCCAAGACCATCACGAAGGGTGACGAAAGCGCGTGCGCATCGACCACTCTCCGCGCGAGCGACTCGCCGTGCAACGAGAGGGCGCGCACCCCGGCCGTCTCGAAGGTCGAGACGAGCTCGTTCGCATGAGCCGATTGGGCTTCCGAGACCGGGAGCACCACGACCTGCACCGGGGCGAGCCACGCCGGAAGGCGCGGACCGTGGTGCTCGAGCAGCATGCCGAAGAAGCGCTCGAGGCTGCCGTAGAGCGCCCGATGAAGCATCACCGGCGCTTTGCGTTCCCCGTCCGCATCCACGTAGCGCAGGCCGAAGCGCTCGGGCATGAACGCGTCGAGCTGCACCGTCCCGCATTGCCAATCGCGCCCGTGCCGGTCCCGCAATCCGACCTCGATCTTCGGACCGTAGAAGGCGCCTTGTCCGGGCTGCTCCTCGTACGGGAGGCCCGCCCGCGCGAGGCCACGCCGAAGCGTCTCCTCCGCGCGATCCCAGAGCGCGTCGTCGCCCGCGCGCGAAGCCGGACGAAGCGAGAGCGCGACACGCAGCTCGTCGAAGCCGAACGCTCGGTAGAAGGGCCGAAGGCCACGACAGAAGCGGTCGAGCTCGTCCTCCACGCGATCGAAGGCGCAGATCACGTGACCGTCGTCTTGTGTGAACTGCCGCACGCGCAAAAGTCCGTGCAAGGTTCCGCTCGCCTCGTCGCGATGCACGAGTCCGAGCTCCGAGAAGCGCAGAGGAAGATCGCGGTACGAAGGCACACGTTGGAGCGCCACGTAGAGATGCCCCGGGCAGCTCACCGGCTTCACGGCCGCTTCCATGGCTTGGTCCTCCACACGAAACATATGCTCGCGGAAGTGGGCCCAATGACCGCTCGCTTCCCAGGTCGCGCGCCTCAAGATTTGCGGCGTGCGCACCTCGAGATACCCCTGCGCGCGCGCTTGATCACGCACCGCCTGTTCGAGCACACGGTAGAGCGCGTACCCGCGCGGGTGCCAAAAGACCATGCCGGGCGCCTCTTCGCGGAAGCTGAAAAGGTCGAGCTTTTTGCCAATTTTTCGATGATCACGATCGTCGTCTTCGGACATGACGAGTCTCCGTTTCGAGAAGGCCCGAACCGAGACATGACCGTGATTCACCGAACGGCCCGCCCCGGATCGGGCGGTGTTCGGTTGGGTCGATTCAGCTCATGCGCGAACGACCGCCGTACCGCCGACCACGAACGTGGTGGTGGTGGTGGTGGTCGTAGTGGTCTTGCGCGCGAGCTTCACGAGACGAGGCATACGATGCGCGCGCGCCATGCGCAACCCGAAGCGCGCGGGGAGCCCCCCGATCCTGGCTCGCGCACGCGGATGCTACACTCGAGACGAGATGCGGAACGCTGGACGTTTTTGGGGCCCCGTCGTCGCTTTGCTTTTGTCCACTCCGTACCTGATGGGCTCGGGCTGTGGATCGTGCACGGCCGAGATTCGAAACCTCACCATTTCCGAAGCGGCCCGCTGCGTCGAGCTCACCATCCCCTATCGCCAGAACGGTGGCTCGTGCGACGCCACACTCGAAGGCACGAACCGCTGCGCCGGCGACCTCGTCTTCCCGGCGGTCGGAGGTCGTCCTTCGACCACCATCGCGCCAGGACGGACCTTCGATTGGGGCACCGAGATCGCGGGTTGCCGCGCCGGTGAACGCTGCGTCGTCGACGCGACCCTCGACGGGAAGCCCGTGCAGTTCGCGTTCGATATCGCCTATCCGGATTGAGACCCGCGTCGCCGCCAATCCCGAGGCCGCGCCACTTCCACGAGCCCCTGCGTGGTTTGCGAGTTGATGAGGGGCATGCACCATGAGACGGTGCTCGCCTGATGCGCGCCAAGAAGCTCGGGTTCGTTTCGCTCCTCGGGGTGTCGCTCGCAGGATGCGACCACGAGGCGCCTTCGGTGAGAGCGGTGCCGACCATCGCCGCGGCGAGCTCGTCGGAGAAAGCTGCGAGCACGAGCACGTCTACCGCGCCGACGTCACCTCGGGTCGAGGGACCGTGCGCCCGCCACGACGACCTCCCCCCATTTCGACTCGAGCGTCCCCACGTCGCGTCGACGTCGGACGCGCAGGTGGTGGTCGTGTCCGACACCACGGGCGACGTCGCCAAGTTCGACCCCGCCTGCCGAACCTGGACGGCACTCCCCAAGCTCGCGAGCCGGCGAACGAGCGGCGCCGCAATCACGGAGCTTACGTCCGGAGATTTACTGGTCGCGGGTGGGTCCGCCGCGGGGCAGCCTTGGTCGGAGCGATTGCCTCGAGGCGCGGCCTCCTGGCAGACGCTCGCGACGAGCGGCAAGGTCGCGGCCGACAAGACAGGACAGCTCTTTGCAATCTCCGACGACCGCGCCGTTTGGGTGGGCGCGAGCATCGCCCTCTACGACGGCAAGACTCACGTCTGGCAGGCCCTGGGATCGGTCGAAGAGCCGCTTGGCCGGTCGGCCATCCGCCTTCCGACCGACGAGATCGTGGTCCTCGGAAGTCTTCGCCCGACGCTCGTCGTCGACGGGAAGAAGGGCTCGATCCGCCAGGCTCCGCCCTTCGACTCGGCCTCCGGAGTCGCGGTTCGCGACGGAAGGGTCCTGCTCTTCGCCAACGGACGCGCGACCTGGTTCGATCCGAAGCTCTCGAGCTTTCGAGAAGTCGCGCGGAAGGACGCGAGCTACACCAAGAACGCACGCGCGGCGTCCCTCCCCGACGGCAAGGTTTTGATTCTGGGAGACGAGCGCTACGACGAGGAAATCTTCGACCCCACGAGCGAGACCTCGGAGCGGCGGCCGGCGCCGCACTTCGTGGCCCCTGACCTCACGAGTCTGCGCGACGGTCGCGTGCTCTCGTCGGAAGGATTCTTGGTCCGCGGTGCCGACGGGCGCTACCGAACCGGCTTCGCGCTCGCTCACCCAAGTTCGCTCGTCCGGCTCCCGAGCGGCAAGATCCTCGTCGAAGACCCACGTGGCATCGCCGAAGTTTCGAAGAGCGGAGAGCTCACCTTCGCTTCCTCCCGAGCTTGGCAGGGCACCTACGTGGCCCTCGACGAGCAGGAGCTCCTGGTGGGCGACGATCGCCACGGGCTCGCCCGCTACGCCTGGAAGACCGGCGACGTGAAGCCTTGGCCACTCCCGGCCGGAGTCGTGGGCGCGACCCCGATGGTCCGCGCCGGAGAGAAGCTCGTCTTCGCCCTGCTCCACGATCACCAGCCTCTCCCCCGATACGCCTGGATCGACGGTTCGAGCAGCAAGCTCGTCGTCGGAGAGCGTTTGACGGCCGTCCCGCAACGCGCCGTGGCCCTCGGAGAAGGGCGCGTGCTCGTGCTCGCCGTGCCGCAGCACGCGAAAGATCAGGTGTGGTTCATCGCGCGACCTTCGACCGCAACGCTCGCGCAATCGAGCCTCACGTTCCCGAAGTCGCCCGTCCAAGCCATGTGCGCTCTCACGACCGGGAGCGCGCTCCTCGTCACGGGAAACGAGACCTCACGCGGGGACCACGTCTGGCTCTATCGAATGGACGGACCGTCCGAGACGCTCACCGACCTCGGCGCATTTCCGACACGCGAGGCCCCGCGCTGCACGGCTCGAGGCGACGGCCGTGCCTTGCTCCTCGGGGATACGGGACCCATCCTCGCCATCGACCCGAGCACGAAGCGCATCGACGAAGTCCCGGTCGCAGGCCCGTACGTCGCACGTTCGCGTCAGTTCTTCACGGAGGAGAACCAGCTCGCGTTCGTGGACGGGAATCTTCTCTCGGTACGCGAAGGCACCAATCAGGACCCGAGCAAGCGCGACCTGCTGTTGGTCGCCCCCATTCCTTGAGACGCTCGAGACTCGCCCCCGACCGGGAGTGACGACGCGACCGAACGGCCGGATCCCGCGTGCCTGGGGCATCCCAACGGATCGAGCACGATCCATCGGCCACCGATCGAACCTACATACGCCCACGACAGCGCCTACTCGCTCCCTACGCAAAAGTCGCGCAAGGACGGTGCACCCTCGATAGCCTCGTGGGGCCGCAGCTCGACACACGCCGCATCTCCGGTGGCTCGAGAGTTGCTCGATGGAGGAACGATGGCCCGCCGAACCGACACCGCTGCCGCTCTCGTGAAGCGAACCGTGCTGCCCGTGCTCGCGCTCGCGTGGCTCGGGGCCTGTGGCGCGCATGAAGCCTCGGACACCTCGAGCTCGCCCTCCGAGAGCGCCGCCCAGGCCCTCGAAGCCAAGCACACGAGCGCAATCGAGCGAGCCTTCGGCACGACGGTCTCCATCGAGGTCTCGCGCGAGCTCGGCACGGTGCGACACCTCGACGGCCGCATCGAGGGCCTCGTCGGCGGTACGGCCTTCGAAAAGACGCGGGACCTTCTCGCGCGTACGCCCGACCTCTTCGGCCTTCGTCGCCCCGCGAGCGCGTTCGCCCTCGTTCGTGAAGAGACGAGCGAGAGCGGCACGCACGTGCGCCTGCAGCAGGTCGTCTCCGGCGTGCCGGTACGCGGAGGCGAGGTGGTGGCGCACTTCGACGGAGACACGCTGGTCGCTCTGGATGCGCGCATCGTGGCCGACGTCGCGATCGAAGTGAGCCCGAGCCTCTCGTCGGTCGCGGCCGAAGCACGCGCGAAAGACGAGCTCTTCACGCGTGTGCCTTCCCTCGCACCGAGCGACGTACGCGCGGGCGGGGCGCCCGAGCTCGTGATCTTCGCCGAGCCGGGACGCGCGCCTCGCCTCGCCTTCCACCACGTGGTGCGCGCGAGCAGTGCGACCGAGGTGGCCGTGCTCGACGTCACGGTCGATGCGCTCGACGGCACCATCCTCGAGGCCTTCGACGACCTCGAGACATTGAAGACCAGCTCGCCCGGCGTGCTCGGTGACACCAAACAATTCGAGGTCACCGACTCGGGCGGCGGCACCTACAGCCTGGTCGACAAGACCCGCGCCGCAGAGATTCGCACCTACACGGCCGCGACCCAGCAGAATCTCCCCGGCGCACCGTGCACGTCCACTCAGGTGGGCTCGTGGGACAACGTGGCCAAGGGCAAAGGCGCAGCGGTCGACGCGCACTTCTACGCGGGCTTCGTCTACGACTACTACAAGACGAAATTCGGGCGGAACGGCCTCGACGGCGCCAACTCGCCGATGATCTCCACCGCGCACTTCGGAATCAACTACGACAATGCCTTCTGGGACGGCACCCAGATGGCCTACGGCGACGGCGGCACGCGCTTCAAGGCGCTCTCGGCCGGCCTCGACGTGGTCGGCCACGAGTTCACCCACGGCATCACCACGAGCACCTCCAAGCTCGTCTACCAAGGTCAGCCGGGCGCCCTCAACGAAGCCATCTCGGACATTTTCTCGAGCTTCATCGAGCACCAATACAAGGCCGACGATCGCACCAATTGGCTCACCGGAGAGACCATCGGCATCGGAGGCGCCATTCGCGACCTCTCCAATCCGAAGTCCAAGGGCCAACCTTCGCACATGAAGGAGTTCGTCAACACGCAGCAAGACAACGGCGGCGTGCACATCAACTCCGGCATCCCCAACAACGCCGCGTACCTCATGACCATGGGCGGGTCGAACCCGTACTCGAAGGTCGCCGTGAGCGGGAAGATCGGCTGGGAGAAGGCCGAGAAGCTCTGGTACGAGCTCGAGACCAAGTACCTCACCTCGCGCTCCGACTTCAAAGCCGCGGCCACCGCCTCGGTCACGGCGGCACAAGCCCTCAAATACAGCGCCACCGACATCGCCGTGATCAAGTGCGCGTGGATCGCCGTCGGCGTCAGCGACGGCACGTGCGATCCCATCGTGGCCACCCCCGCCACTCCCGACGCAGGCGCCCCCACCACGGACGCCGGCACGTCCAGCCCCACGCCTTCGTCTTCCGCGCGCGACGCCGGTCCTCCTCCCGCCGCATCGGCCACACCGAACGGGTTGCTGCCCGTGGCGCGCGACGACAGCGGCTGCAATCAATCGGGCTCGGGCTCGCGCGACTTCGGCGCGATGTTCGGCGTCGCGCTCGCACTCGGAGCGCTCGCCACCCGCAAGCGCCGGGCTCATCGATAGGGGGAGTGCGAGAGGGGAACGCCCTCGCATCCACAACGTAACCCGACCTCCAAACGGGGGAGCGCGAGGGGGGAACGCCCTCGCAAGCCGACCCACAGCTCAACCCCCGAGTCCCGTGCCACCGGCGGACCGCGAGTCCACAAGGGGGGAGCGCGAGAGGGGAACGCCCTCGCAAGCCGACCCACAGCTCAACCCCCCGAGTCCCGTGCCACCGGCGGACCGCGAGTCCACAAGGGGGGAGCGCGAGGGGGGAACGCCCTCGCATCCGCGACGTGGCACCGACCATGGTCGGACGTGGTCCCGACCGCAGTCGAAATCGACTAACGCGAGCCGATGCGGAAGAGCACGACCTTCACGGTGTCGAGCATGACCGAGAGGTCGAAGAGCACCGAGTACGACTTGATGTAATAAAGGTCGTACTCGAGCTTCTCGAGCATGTCCTCGGCCGACGCGCCGTACTGGCAGCGCACTTGAGCGTGTCCGGTGACGCCGGGCTTCACGTAGAGGCGCTGCTTGAAGTACGGCACCTGCTGCTCGAGCTGCTCGATGAACACCGGGCGCTCGGGGCGCGGGCCGACCATGCTCATCTCGCCCTTCAGCACGTTCCAGAGCTGGGGCAGCTCGTCGATGCGGGTCTTGCGGATGAACGCGCCCACCTTGGTGATGCGGTCGTCGTTCTCTTTCGCGAACTGCGCGCCGTGCTTCTCGGCGTCGGTGCGCATGCTGCGAAACTTCAAGATCGTGAAGAGCTTGCCGAACTCGCCCGCACGCACCTGCTTGTAGAGGATGGGACCTTTCGACTCGAGTCGAATGAGGATCACCGTGAGCAGCATGATGGGTGCGGCCAGGATGAGCCCGATGACCGCGCACACGAGGTCGAGGATGCGCTTGAGGCGCCTCGTGGTGACGCGCGCAGTGAAGCCCTCGGCGAAGATGAGCTGGCTCGGCTTGAGCTCGCGCACGTAAATTTTGCCCGTGATGCTCTCGTAGAAGTCGACCCCCTCTTCCACTTCGACGCCGCGGAACTTCACCTCGAGGAGCTGGTCCACCGGCAAGGTTCCTCGCCTGTCCGGGTAGGCCACGAGCACGAGCTGCACGCTCTCCCGCGCGACGATCTCGGCCATGTCCGCGTAGACGCCGATGACCGCTTGCTCGTTGTCCACGAAGGAGCGATCGCGCGCGAGCATGCCCACGAGGTTCAAGCCGTGGCTCGGGTTGTCCCGGATGATCTCGGCAATCTCGGTGGCGAGGCCGCCCGAACCGAGAATGAGCACGTTACGTCGGAAGCCGGCCGCGTCGGTGATGGAGTCGTAGAAGATGCGCCAGCCGGGCAGCACCACGGCCACCAGCGCCACCGACGAGAGGTAGATGCCGCGGCCGATCTCGAAGCGCGGGAAGAAGTAGTAGACCAGCACGTTCACGAGGGTCGAGAGCGCCAGGGCTTTCAACACCTTCGAGAAGGCCCGCTGCGGCTGGCGGACGAACTGCGGGTCGAAGAATCCCGCGTAGTAGAGCACCGCCTGCATGATCACCGCGAAGACGATCGCGCGCTTGCCGACGTTGCCGTAGCTGAGACCCGTGTGCACGCCGAGGCGGATGACACCCGCCAAGACGACGAGCATTCCGACGAGCACCATCTCGAAGAGGAACACGAGGACTCGCCGAGGCGAGCGGATCAGATCGAACATCGAGCGTCAGCTTCCAGGGCAAAGGCGGGTGCGTTCGCTACCGGAGGGCCGCGATGGACCTCGATCCGGTCGAGCCAAGACGTAAGCGGAAGTTCGCGCCGCGCACACCGCCGTGCGCGTGAGGAGCAAAAAGTCGGACACGATGCGAGCGTACGCGATTCTCGCGCACGTGGGACGTCGAGTCGGTGCCCACGCATTCGTGGGCACCGCGCTCGGGAGCCTCACGGGATGATGACGGTGTCGCCGGTCTGGAGGAGCAGGTTCTGCTGGAGGTCGCCCTGCTTGACCACGGCGCTGTAGCTGAACGGAATGCGGCGCTCGCCGCGCGCGTCTTTGCGCACGATCACGATCTCGTCTTCGGCTGCCAGACGGGTGAAGCCGCCGGCCAGCGCGAGCCCCTGCACCACCGTCACTTGGTGGTTGGGCGTGAACTCACCGCCGCGCTGCACCTCGCCCACCACGTAGATTTTGTACGAGCGGACCTCGGCCACCTGCACGGTGATCGGGGGTTGATCGGCGAAATACTTGGTGACACGCTTGCCGATGTCGGCGGCGACCTCGTCGACGCTTTTTCCTTCGGCGACGATGTCACCGATGAGCGGCAACGACATCGCGCCGTCGGGGCGCACGGTCACCTGCTGGCTCATCTCGTCGTGCTTCCACACGCTGATTCGAATGACGTCGCCGGCTCCGATTTTGTAGCCCGCCGCGCGCTCGGCCGCCCAGTTGTAGGTACGAACACCGCCGCAGCCGGCCAGCGCGAGGCCCCCCGCAAGCGCGCCCATGAGAATGGCAAGTGAGACGAAACGCATCGTTTGCTCGTATCATACTTCTGGCCGCGTCCGGGAAGCGGCAAAGTTCGTCCTGGGAAGGAAAAGGGGATGCAGAAGCCGTTCGTCACCATCGCGATGCCGTGCCTCGACGAAGAGGCGTACATCGAGGCGTGCATTAGGACCGTGCTTTCGCAGGATTACCCTGCGGATCGCTTCGAGCTCGTCGTCGCCGACGGCATGAGCATGGACGCGACCCGCGAGATTCTAGGAAAGCTCGCCGCAGAAGATGCGCGCATTCGAATCCTCGACAACCCCGACCGCATCCAGAGCGCGGGCATCAATCGCATCTTGGCGGTCGCACGAGGCGAGATCCTGGTCCGCATGGACGTGCACTGCGAATACGCGAACGACTACATTTCCCAGTGCGTGCGCGTGCTCGAGACCACCGGCGCGGAGAACGTCGGAGGCGCGCAGCGAGCCCGCGCGAAGACCCTCTTCCAGCGAGCATTGTGCGCCGCGCTCGACAGCCCGCTCGGCGTGGGCGGCGCGAAGTACCGCTCGGCCGAGAGCGAAGGCTTCGTCGACACCGTCTTCCTCGGCGCCTTCCGCAGGCGCGTCTTCGAGACCGCCGGACTCTACGATCCGAAGGCCGTCACCAACGAAGACGCCGAGCTCAATCAGCGCATCATCGAGGGCGGCGGCAAGGTCTACCTCTCGAAGGACATCGTCGTTCACTACTTCCCGAGGCAGAGCTTCAAGGCCCTCTCGAAACAGTATTTCAAGTACGGCCAAGGGCGCGCGCGCACGCTCTTGAAGCGCGGAAAATTCCTATCGCTCCGCCCCGCCCTGCCCTTCTTGATGACCCTCTCCGGAGCGGCGCTGCTCGCCACCTCGCCCTTCCATCCGTTCGCGCCCCTCGCCTTCGCGGCGTACGCGCTCGGCACCGGCGCGGAGGCCGTGCGCGTGGGCAAGAAGCTCGGGCCGCTCGGCATTCCGCTCGTGTGGGCGATGTTCCCCGTCGTCCACCTCTCGCACGGGGTAGGCTTCGGCGTGGGTCTCGTCAAATACACGCTCTCGCCCGACTGGGAGAGAGAGCCCGAGCGCATCTCGCCTCGAAACGAAGAGGCCGCGCTCGTCCCCGAACCTTCCACCCCGTGACCTCGAGCTAGACCGTGTCCGTCGTCGGAGCCGCGCTCCTCATCATCGTGCTCTTCGTCAGGCCACAGGAATGTTTTCCTGTGCTCGAGTCGTTCAAGCTCCTCTACATCGCCATCGGATTGGGCGCGCTCGGCATCGCCATCGACGTGGGCACGGGCAAGATGAAGCTCGGCACGCCGCAGTGGCCGGTGATGATCGCGTACGTGCTCTGGAACATCGTGTGCACCATCGTCAAGGTGGGCGCCGGTCCCATCGCGGACATGCAGGTCACGCTGTTCTTCCCGGTGCTCTACTTCGCCATCGTCTGTTACGGCGGGCGCACCTACGAGAGGTACAGGGGACTCGGCAGCGTCATGCTCGTGGTGTCGCTCGCGCTCGGCGGCGCGGGCATCTACCAAGGTCGCGCAGAATTCCAGTGCATCAAAATCGCGGAGGGTGAAGACCGCTCCGAGGCCCACGACAAGTCCAAAGGCGAGCCCGACGGCCGCGAGTGCTTGGAGAGCATCCAGTGCCGCGAAGGCCGCGATCTCAAAGACGACTACGAGTGCGAGCGCCCCGGCCTCTTCAATACCTTCAGCGTCGCCAACGGCCGCGCGCGCTGGCGCGGCACGCTCTCGGACCCGAACGAGCTCTCGGTGTTCATCGGCGCGGGCCTCACGTTCGCCTTCGGCTTGTACTCGGTCATGACGAGCAAGCTCAAAACGTTCATGGTCGCGGGCGCCGTGGGGGTCGTCTTCTACTGCGTCATTTTGACCGGCTCACGCGGCGGCATCCTCGTGCTGCTCGCGGTCTTCGGCGTGTACTTTCTCCGTAAATACGGATTGAAAGGTCTCGTGGTCGCGGGCATTGCCGGGTCCCCCGTTTTGGCGCTCGGCGGTCGTTCGGGCGAAGACGCAGAAGCCTCTTCGCTGGAGCGTTTGGGCGCCCTCTACGACGGTGCGGACTTCTTCAAACAGAGCCCCATCTTCGGGCTCGGTCACAATCAATTCATCGAGAACTACTTCATCACGGCCCACAACTCGTACCTGCTCTCGGCCTCGGAGCTGGGCTTGCCGGGCATCATCTTGTGGTTCGCGCTCGTGTGGTCGAGCGTGAAAATCCCCTGGGAAGTGGCCTTCCGGCCGCCTTGGGGCATGGATCCGCGTCTCTATCCGTTCTCGATCGCACTCATCACGTCGTTCGCCGGCATCATGGTGGGCATCTTCTTCTTGTCGTTCACCTACCACCCGATGCTGTTCGTCTATTACGGCTTCTGCGGCGCCTATTACGGCGCGGTGAAGCGCTCGGCGCCCCATTGGGACGTCAAGATGGGGCAGAAAGATTGGACGTGGGTGTCCGTCGCCGCGACGCTCACCATCACGGTCATCTTCGTCTACACGCGCATCAAAGGTCAGCCCTGAGCGTCCGTCGGGTCGACCCCTCTCCACGCGTCCGAGGGGCGTCGCGTGGGGACGGAGTCGCGCGCTCAGGACAGCGTTTCGAGCTTGTCCGTGGCGTGGAATTTCCCCTTCTCGTCGCGCGAGAGCCGGCTCGCCGCACAAGAGGGATCGTGGGTGTAGAAGGCGAGGCCGTCCTCCGCGAGGATGCGGGACAGCACGGCCTCTTTCTCTTCGATCAAGAGCTCCGGGTAGCGGTCGTATCCCATCGTGATGGGAAGGTGCACCCAAGGCGCCCCGGGCACGAGATCGCCGAGGAAGGTCACCGGTCGCTCGCCGCCCGCAACGCGGGTGAGCATGAGCCCCGGCGTGTGCCCTTCGGAGAACGAAAATGTGTAGTTTGCACCGAGCACGGAGGACGTCTCGCCGCGCACGATTTCGAGCTTGCCGGTGGCCTCGAGCAGGCCGGGGAGCTCCGGCACGTACGACGCGCGATCACGCGCGTGAGGATGCACCGCGCGCGTCCACGCGCCCTCCGAGACCACGTACGAGGCGCGAGGAAACACGAGCCTGTGCGCCTTGCCCTCCTCGAACGGGGCGAGCACGCCGCCCGCGTGGTCGAAGTGCAGATGCGAGAGCACCACCACGTCCACGTCGTTCGGGGAGAGGCCCGCGCCCTCGAGCGAGCGCAGCAGCACGGGCTCGGTCTCTTCCACGCCGTAGCGCTCGCGCAGCTTGGGCGGAAAGAAGGTGCCGATACCCGTCTCGAGTAGCACGTTGCGGCCCGAGTCTTCGGTCACGAGCAGCGCGCGACACGCGAGCGAGATGCGGTTCTGCGCGTCCGGAGGGGCCCAGCGCTCCCACATGGTCTTCGGGCAGTTGCCGAACATGGCCCCGCCGTCGAGCTTCTGGCGGTTTCCCTCGATCGATCGAAGACGCATACGACCTCTCCTCGCGCTCCGTTCGCGCACGTGCGCGGGTCTCTCGGCTCAGAAGCAGCCGACCTTGGTGCCCAGCACGCGGCAGTTGAGCTTGCCCTTGCAGGCCTCGTCGAGCACGTAGTGCCCGGCCTTGCACACCAAGATCGACTTGCCTTCGAGGTCGCAGGTGTAGCTCTGGTCCTTGCCGCAGGAGTCGTTGGCCATGGCCTTGGTGTCGTCGCAGCTCACCTGCTTGCCGACCACCGCGCAGCCCTTCGGCCCGCGACAGGTGGCCGAGATGCCGAACTTTCCGCCCTTGCAGACGAGCTCGAGCTTCTTGTCGGGCGAGCAGGCGTAGTCTTCTTCGTGCGAGCAGGCATCGCCCAGGGCGGCCACGCTGTTGTCGCACTTCACGGTCTTGCCGACCAGCATGCAGCCGTTGGCGCCGAGGCAGCTCGCGGTCTTCGTCCACTTGTTGCCCTTGCACTCGAGCATGGACTTTTGGTCGTTCGCGCAGACCACATCGTCGGCGAGATTGCACACGTCGCCGTCGGCCGCCACGGTCTGGTCGCAGTCGCCCTCGCCGCCGACCTTACGGCAGCCGAGCGGGCCCTTGCACTCCATGGGCACCCACACGCCCGAGTGGCACACGAGCGCGTTCCGCTCGTCGGTGCAGCTCTCACGGCTCTCGTTGCGGCAGCTCTTGCCTTCCTTGGGCTTGCATCCGGAGAGCACCACCGTGACCAGGGCTCCCACGAAAAGCAACGAAAGTGCCGTACCTCTCTTCATGCGCGCGGACTTTAGTCGAACCTGGCTCGTTCCGGATCGTGAAAGGCGCGACCCGAAGGATGGCCTGCGGTAAGCGGGCCTACGGCGCGGTGACTCTGCCCGGCCAGGCCTTCGGGCTTCGTGACGGCACACGACGAATCGGACGGTTCGTGACGTCGTCGCGACGGAGACCCGACCTCGGTCTCGTCGTCGTTCACGAGAAGCCCGCGCGTCGATGAAGGAGGATTCGCGCTACCCTGGGCCACGAGCGCCCACGCGCAGGAGAATCGATGACGCCACGACGAGGTGAATACGGCTTCGATGCGCCTTATGTCCCGGCATTGATGGGCGCCGGCGCGATCCTGCTGCTCGGCAGCGCGGGCTTTCGAGCGCTCTCCGGTGACATCGGCGGTCTCCTGTCGATGGGCTTGTCGGGCGCATTCTTGCTCGCCTGCGCGTCGAGCTACGTCTACACCACGCGCGCCGGAAAGTTCCGAGCGTGGGACGAAGTCCTCGACAGCTTGAACCTCCGCGGTGACGAGCAGCTTCTCGATCTCGGCTGCGGCCGCGGAGCGGTCCTCTTGCTCGGCGCCGAGAAGCTCCCTCGGGGAAAGGCGACGGGGATCGACCTCTGGCAGGTACGAGATCAGTCGGGAAACGCCGAGCGGGCCACGCGAGCCAACGCCGAGCGCGAGGGCGTGAGCGAGCGCGTCGCCCTCCACACCGGCGACATATGCAACCTGCCGTTCCCGGACGGCAGCTTCGACGTCGTCGTCTCGAGCCTCGCCCTCCACAACATCCCGAGCGCCGAGGGTCGTACGCAGGCGATCCGCGAAGCTGCGCGTGTGCTGAAGCCCGGCGGCCGGCTCACCCTCGCGGACTTTCGCTTCACGAGCGACTACGCCCGGGATCTGCGGGCTGCGGGCATCACCGACGTGGTCGAGTCGTCCCTGGGCCTTCGCTTTTGGTACGGCGGGCCGTGGGCCGCGACCCGTTTGGTGCGCGCGACCAAGGCGTGACCGCATGCCGTGAGGCAACGGACGGCGCCCTCATTTTCAGCACCGCTCAGCCGGTCGAATGGACGACGATGGCCGGGCGCGACAAGGCTTTCAGGCACGTGGGGCACGGAACGGTGGGCCGACGACGAGCTACGGTGAGCGCGGCCATCGTGTCGCCGACGCCCTCGTAGATTTGGTAGTCGACGGGGTTTCCGACCAGCACGGACGTCCGACACCCGAAGCACGTCACGCCCTCGACGCGCACGCGCACGTACTCGTCCGCGATGCGAACGAGGTGCACCACCACCCACGAACCGCTCTGGCCTGACTTGCCAGACGGCCGACCGAGCGCGATCTCGAACATCGGAGCGCCCTTCGAGATCGAGAGATGGGACCTCAAGAACTCCGGCTTCGCGAGGGCCACCCCGAGAAACACGCCCTCCGACAGCACCTGCTCGGCTTCGTCGAGCGTGAGCCGATGAACCTCCACCCCGTCGATCGAGAGCGTTTCCATGGGAGAAACGAGACCATACTCGAATCACGCCGTGGCGCGCCTCGCCCGCAGCTCCGCGGGAGACACTTCGAGCCTCGGAACGCCTCCCGCAGCTCCGCGGGAGACACTTCGAGCCTCGGAACGCCTCCCGCAGCTCCGAGGGAGACACTTCGAGCCTCGGAACGCCTCCCGCAGCTCCGAGGGAGACACTTCGAGCCTCGGAACGCCTCCCGCGGCTCCGCGGGAGACACTTCGAGCCTCGGAACGCCTCCCGCAGCTCCGAGGGAGACACTTCGAGCCTCGGAACGCCTCCCGCGGCTCCGCGGGAGACACTTCGAGCCTCGGAACGCCTCCCGCAGCTCCGAGGGACGCGTCTCGCCGTGCTCAGCCGCGGCGCTTGGGCTCGTTCACGAGGCGTTCGAGCTCCTCGCGCGAGACGCCGACTCCGGTCTCGTTGCGACGAGGCGCTTCGAGCAAGGTCGCGCGGGTGACCATCCCCGGTCCGCCGAGCTTCTTCTCGGCCAAGCTCCCGAGCAGGCTCTCGATGGTCTTTCGACGCTCGCGCTCCTTGTCCGGGAAGAGCTCGCGCGTGGGCGGCTCGGGAGCGAGCCCGGAGGCCGACACGCCCACCAGGCGAACACGTGCGTCTTGCAAATAAAAGCGATCGAGCAGCGCACAGCCCGCCTCGTGGATGGACTGCGTGTCGCGCACCGGCTCGGCCAGGCCGAGCTGCCGCGAGAGCAACGTGAAGTCGGCGAGCTTCAGCTTCACGGTCACCGTGCGAGCGACGAGCCCCTCGGCGGTGAGCCTGCGCGCCACGATCTCCGCGTGCTGCAGCACCGCGCGCGCGAGCGCCTCGCGGCCTTCGAGGTCTATGTCGTAGGTCGTCTCCGAGCCGATGCTCTTCGCGTCCCCGTGGGAGACCACCTCGCGAGCGTCTTCGCCGCGAGCCAAGGTGATGGCGCGCGAGGCCTGCGCACCGAGCACGGAGGCGAGGTTCTTCTCGTGCGCCTTGGCGAGGTCGCCGAGGGTTTTGTACCCGAGCTCGCGCAGGCGAGGAGCGGTCTTCGGACCGATGCCCCACATGCGCTCGATGGGAAGCGGCGCGAGGAACCCGGCTACGTCTTCCGGGACCACTACGAGGCCGTCCGGTTTGTCCAAATCGCTCGCGATTTTCGCGACGAACTTGCTCCGCGCGACCCCCGCCGACGCCGTGATGCCGATCTCTTCGCGGATGGCGCCTTTGATGGCCCGCGCGATGCTCTCCCCGTCGCCGAAGAGCGAGCGACTCGCGGTCACGTCGAGGAACGCCTCGTCGAGCGAGAGCCCCTCCACGAGCGGCGTGTACCGTCCGAAGATCGCGAACACACTCGCGCTCACCTCCGCGTAGCGCTCGCGTCTCGGCGGAACCACGATCGCCTCGGGACAACGCCGCATGGCTTCGGCCATGGGCATCGCCGAGCGTGCCCCTTTCTTACGCGCCTCGTACGAGGCCGCCGCGACCACCCCTCGCCGGGCCGCGCCTCCGACGAGCACGGCCTTCCCTCGCAGACGCGGATCGTCGAGCTCTTCCACCGAAGCGAAGAACGCGTCCATGTCGACGTGGAGAATCGTCCTCATCGTCCGAAGACCGTACGCCCGCGATTGCACGACGAAAAGCCGACAACCACGGATCCCCCTATTTTTTCCGACACTTCGCGATCGCGACGATTCGCGACCGAAGCCCCCTTCGCGACGATCTTTTACGATCGAAGACCGAGCCGAGACACTCTCGGCGCCGCCTCGAGCGTCTCTTCGGGTGCGCCGACCGAGCCACCTTC
This sequence comes from Polyangiaceae bacterium, assembly GCA_965225775.1. Classification (GTDB taxonomy): domain Bacteria; phylum Myxococcota_A; class Polyangia; order Polyangiales; family Polyangiaceae; genus JAAFHV01. The sequence continues at coordinate 3,986,374 of OZ245328.1, forward strand.
GACCGGAATCGAAGCGAGCGGGTCGGCCTTCCTCGAAAGGACGCGTACCGTGAACGAGATCTCGATGTCCGCCCTCGACGCGCAAGACTCCGCCTCCGCACGCACGCCGCTCGATGCTCCCGAATTCACGGCGAAGAAGGTCGGGCCTCCGCAGAAGAAGGGCGCCCGATTCGCACGTCTCGCCCTGCTCGGCCTCGTGCTGCTCGTCGCGCTCTTGGCTCGCCCCGCGCGTAGGCACGTGGACGCCGCGCGACTCTTCGGTCGCTTCGCCGATCCGAACGCCACCGTACCCGGCCTCGTCGAGAGCGAGGTCTCGGTTCCCACGCCCCGCGGCGAAGTGCGCGCCAAGCTCTTCTCCAAAGGCGACGTCGCCGGCAAGCCCGCGGTGGTGCTCGTGCACGGCGTGCAGTACCGCAGCATCGACGAGCCGCGCCTGCTGCGCTTCGCACGCGCCGTGGCCGACACGGGCATCGTGGTGCTCGCCCCCGAGGTCCGCGAGCTCGCCGACTACCACGTCGACAAGAAGTCCATCGATACCATCGGCGCCGCCACGGTCCACCTCGCCGGGCTCACCGGACACCACCGCGTGGGCATCATGGGCATGAGCTTCGGCGGCGGCCTCTCGCTGCTCACGGCCGCCGACCCGCGCTTCCGCGACGGCGTAGGCTTCGTGGTGGCGGTGGGAGCGCACGACGACCTCGGACGCATCCTCTCGTTCTTCGCCACGGACACCATCGTGCTGCCCGACGGTAGCTCGCGTGCGCAGAAGGCCCACGGCTACGGGGCCACCGTGCTCGTCTACAACCGCGTGGAAGACTTCTTCCCGAAGGAAGACGTCCCCGAGGCAAGGCTCGCGCTCCGCGCCTGGCTCCAAGAGAAGCGCGACGACGCCCGCAAGCACGGCCAGAATCTCTCGCCCGAAGGGAAAAAGAAGCTCGAAAAGGTGCTCGACGCGGACGCCTCGGTGCTGCGCCCCGACCTCCAAGACGTGCTCGCTCGCCATCGCGAAGAAGACCTGGGCGTCTCGCCGCACGGACACCTCTCGGGCCTCCACGCGCCCGTCTACCTCTTGCACGGCGAAGGCGACTCCGTCATCCCCGCGTCCGAGACGCGTTGGCTCGCCGCCGACGTTCCCCCTGGCCTCTTGCGCGACGCCGTGGTGAGCCCGGCCATCGAGCACGTCGAGGTGCACGGCGAGCCGACCCTCGCCCAGAAGTGGGAGCTCGTGCACTTCATGGGGCAGGTGATCGGTGAGGCAGAAAACCTTCCTTGATCACGCTCGCTCGACCTCGCAAGGGCTCGATGCATAGGTCGGGCCGCGCGACGATTCACCCCTTGCGAGCCCAATCGTGGTGCTTACGAATGACGGCGTAGACGAGACACGGACCGCGGCGCCGGCAAGACCCGCGCGGCGCGGCGCATCCCTCGCTCGAGGGCCCCGAAGGCCCTTCTTCGCTCGCTCCCCGTGCTCGCTCACGGACACGAGCGCCGAGCAGCTGCGTGCATGGTGCACGTGGTTCCGGGCGAGCGTGTGTTTCGTCTGCGTGACCCCTCGTCTCGCACGATTCGCGTGGCCTTCGCCACGCACGGAGGACCCGTCATGATCACCACGTTCCGCCCCGCTTCTCACGCTCACTCGCTCTCGCCCTTCGACCTCTTCGAGCGCGAGCTCTTCCGTGTGCCCTCGCGCAGCAACGAAAAAGGCTCCGCGCCTACCGACGTTTGGGAGACCGACGCCACCTTCGAGCTCGAGGTCGACCTGCCCGGCCTGTCCGAAGCCGACGTGAACCTGAGCGTCGCCGACGACGTGCTCACCCTGCGCGCCGAGCGCAAAGAGCTCGCCAAAGAAGGACAGAAGGCCCATCTCCGTGAGCGCCGTCCGCATGCCTTCGCTCGTCGCTTCACGTTCGGTCAGGCCATCGTGGCCGAAGAGGTGAAGGCCACCATGAAGAACGGGGTGCTCACCATCACCGTGCCCAAGGCGAAGGCCCAAGGCGCTCGCCAGATCCCGGTGTCCGGCGCGTGAGCCCGCTCCGCGTGACCGCCCACACCACGACCTGCCTCGGCCGAAGAGCGCCTCTCTCGGCCGAGGTGGACGTCCGGATTCCCCCGATAAGTGAGCGCTTTTCGGATCTCTCGGACCCGAGTGTGCGCAAACCAGGACGGTCGAGTAAGCTTAGCGCGTGATCTCGGGAAAGACGGCGAAGCACACCACCGACCGACGACGCAGCACACGAGCCAAGGTGGTCGCCGGAACGGTCGCGCTCGGCGCGCTCGGCACCTTGTTCGCGTGCCTCGAAGCCACGCAGATCACGGTCGACCTCGCCACCGACACCAGCGTGTGCACGGCCGGTCGAACCCGCTTCACGCTTCGAGTAGGCAGCCCCGGCACCGACCTTCGCTCCCTCGACGCCGACGTTCGCCAATACGACGGCGCCGTGACCGAGTGCCCAGTCGACCTCGGCACGGCCAGCATCGGCACCTTCGCCATCACCCCGAAGGACTCGGACGCACGCACCTCCGCGCAGAAGATCGAAGTCGCGCTCCGCACGAGCGGTGACCCCGGCCTCTGCGACGATCGCGACCCCGAGGCCTACAAAAAGGACAAGACGTGCATCTTGGTGCGAAGGCGAATCTCGTTCGTCCCGCACAAGGGGCTCATGCTCCCGGCCTATTTCGACGACCGCTGCCTCGGCGTCCCGTGTGAAGAAGACCAATCGTGCTTCCGTGGAAAGTGCGTGGACGCCACGGTCACCTGCGACGCGGACGGCGTCTGCCGCATCCCCGCCGAGCGCCTCGCCCAGAGCGCTTACCGCGACCCTTCACGCCCGGTAGGAGCGAGCGACTCGGGCGTGGACGGCCCCCTGGGAGAGACAGGACCTGCCGTCGACGGCAGCCAGTCGCCAGACGCAACCAGCGGCACGGATGCCACGACCGACGCCGGCACGGACGCCACCCCTACGACCGACAGCGGAGCGGACGCGGGCCTCAAGGGAGACGCAAGCTTCAACTGCGACCTCTGCTCGAAGACCGCGTTCACCAGGTGCTGCGGCAACGCCACGAGCAGCGCTTTCGAATGCAAAACGGCCTGCGCGGCGGGTGAGATGGACTGCACTGGCCAGGCGTTGAGAACGTGCATGATCACCGCGGTCCCCGTCGAGTGACGTTTCGACCGAGCGGAGAACCTTCCTAAGCTCACCGACCCAGCCCTGACGCGCGCCGTTCGAGGGCTGACCGACCTTCGCGCACCGTCGCCGCACCCATGAAAAAACCCGTCTCGCCGTGAGGCAAGACGGGTCTTTCTTTTCGACTCGGACGGCGGTCTCGAACGCGACCACCGATGCCGATCAGGCCTTGGCGTGCTTGACGATCTGCTCGAAGCCCTTCGGATCGACGATGGCGATGTCCGAGAGGACCTTGCGGTCGAGCGCGATGTTGGCCGTCTTCAGGCCGTGCATGAGGCGCGAGTAGCTGGTGCCGTTGGTCCGGGCCGCCGCGTTGATGCGGGCGATCCAGAGGCGACGGAAGTCGCGCTTCTTGCGCTTGCGGTGAGCGTAGGCATAAACCCACGCCTTCATCACGACTTCCTTCGCGTAGGCGAAGAGGCGCGAGCGCGCGCTGTGGAAGCCCGAAGCGTGCTTCAGAATGCGGTTACGGCGACGACGCGCCTTGAATCCTCGTTTTGCGCGGGGCATTTTCTACCTTCTCCGATCAGCCGTAAGGGATGAGACGCTTGATGTGCTTCTCGAGCGTCTTGTCGACCATGTCGTTCTGGCGGAGGCGGCGAAGACGCTTGCGCGACTTTTCCTGCATTCCGTGCTGTCCGCCCACCTTGGAGCGGCGCACCCGGCCGGTGCCGGTCACTTTGAACCGCTTGGCAGCGGTTTTGCGGGTTTTCATCTTGGGCATTGAGTGCTCCGTATGCGCTCCGGTCCGAGGCAGCCGTCCTCCGAGGATCGAGAGAGTCGATTCCCGTAGGGCAGCGGTTTTTTGCCTGCCGGAAGCGTGAGGGAGCGGGGTTATCGCCGACCTTCCCCCACCTGTCAAGGCGACCTTGGCCCATTTTCCACGATTTTCGGCCCGGAATTCTGCGGCGCAGAGGCTTCGGGAACCCGAACCGGCCGAAAGCCGGGCTTTCCATGTGCCCGGGCAAGGCGAGCCCCGTCGCGACTTGCTCTCCCCGCGGAAGCCCGCGAAGGTAGCCAGGTGACCCCCGAAGAGTACCTCACCTACGACGCGATCGCCCTGGCCGAGTTGGTCCGCACCAAGAAGGCGTCCGGACGCGAGCTCTTGAACGCTGCCATCGCCGTGCGCGACCGCCACGATGGCCGCATTCACTCGATCGTGCATCGCCTCGACGAGCAGGCGTTCGCGCAGGCCGAAAAAGCAACCGGTGCGTTCGCAGGCGTGCCCTTCTTGGTGAAAGACCTCGACGGCAAGCTCGCCGACGCGCCGTACAACGGCGGGTGCCGCGGCCTCGCCAAGTACCGCGCTCCGAACGACACCGAGCTCTTCGCGCGCTACCGAAAGCTCGGTTTGCTCTTTTTGGGCAAGACCAACACGCCCGAATTCGGCCTGCTCGCCATGACCGAGCCGGAGCTCCACGGCCCCACCCGCAACCCCTGGAACACGGCCCACATCCCTGGAGGATCTTCGGGCGGCTCGGCCGCGGCGGTGGCGAGCGGCATCGTTCCGGTGGCGCACGGTGGTGACGGCGGCGGCTCGATTCGCATCCCCGCTTCCGCGTGTGGTCTCTTCGGTCTCAAGCCCTCGCGTGGACGCATGCCCCTCGGTCCCGAGGTGGGCGAAGGGTGGCACGGCTTCGTGGTGCCTCACGTGCTCTCGCGCACGGTGCGCGACAGCGCGGCCTTCCTCGACGCCACGCACGGCGCCGACGTGGGCGCACCGTACGTAGCCCCTGCGCCGCGAAGCACGTTCCTCTCCGCGGTCACGCGTGCGCCCGCCAAGCTGCGCATCGGCTTCACCGCCAAGTCCATCCTCGGCGATCTCACCCACGAAGACTGCCGCGAAGCGCTCGACTCGGCCATGCACCTCTGCGCGTCGCTCGGGCACGAGGTCTTCGAGACCACTCTTCCGGTCGACAAAGAAGCGGTGCGTGTCGCCTACCTGACCGTGGTCGCAGCGGGCGCGGCACTCGCGGTGGAAGAGGCCTCGCGTCTCGCGGGGCGCAAGCTCGGCCACGAAGACTTCGAGGCTCCCACGTGGTTCTTGGCGCAGATCGGCCGCGTCTCCTCCGCACTCGATCTCGAGCGCGCGCGCGCCACCATCGCCCACGTGCAGCGCAGCATCGGCGCGCACTTCGAGTCGCTCGACATGGTGGCCACCCCGACCCTCGCCTACCCCCCGGCCAAAATCGGCGAGCTCGGCCTGAAGCCCCAAGAACGCGTGGCCCTCGCCACACTGCGAGCGGTCCCGGTGAAGGCACTGCTCGAGGTGGCCTTGCACGACCTCGCCAAGAACGCGCTCGAGCGCACGCCCAACACCATGCTCTTCAACATGACCGGCCAGCCGGCGATGAGCGTGCCTCTTCATTGGGGCGGGAACGGCCTGCCCATCGGAGTGCAATTCGTCGGAAAGTACGGCGACGAAGAGACGCTGCTGTCACTCGCGGGCCAGCTCGAAGGCGCGCGTCCGTGGGCCGGTAGGCGTCCTCCGCTCTGACCGAACCCGACGCACGAAACGCCATTCGGGAAACCATCGCGAAACACGTCTTCATCGAGCGGAGACTTCCCCACATCGAAAAACCCGGGGCGGCTCGTGGCAATTCGCCTCAGCGGAAAATTTCAGCGTGTCACGCGCCTCGGCTGAAATCCGCATGCTACGGTCGAGGTTTGGGGGTTCTGTTCGTTAGCCGGGAGATCTCATGCCTTCGTTGCGATCGACCTTGTGTGCCATCACTGCTTCGACGTTCGCTTTGGCGACGGCCGGCTGTTCCACCACGGAAGAGCCGCCGGACACGCAGGCCGACTCGGCGGTCGATCCCGATTCGGGAACGACCACGCCCGACGGCTCCACACCGACTCCGGACGGAAGCGTCAAGCCGACCGACGGAGGTCCCGACGCGGCCAAGGAGTGCACCAAGGACACCGACTGTCCTTCCAAGGTGTGCGACACCGCGAAGGGCGCTTGTCTCGCCGCCACCTGCAAAGACGGCGCGCTCAATCAAGACGAGACCGACACCGACTGCGGCGGCGCCAATTGCGCGCCGTGCGACGTGCAAAAGAAGTGCAAAGGCGCGACCGATTGCACGACCAAGGTCTGTACCGGCGGCACGTGCCAAGCGGCCACCTGCACGGACACCGTGGAAAACGCGATCGAAACCGACGTCGACTGCGGCGGGACAACCTGCGGCAAGTGCGAAGACGGCAAGAAGTGCAAGGTCCGTAGCGACTGCACGAGCGACGTCTGCACCGGCGGCAAGTGCGCCGTGCCCTCCTGCAACGACGGCGCCAAGAACGGCACCGACACCGACGTCGACTGCGGCGGACCTGCCTGTCCTCGCTGCGGCGACAACCTCATGTGCCTCACCGCTGCCGACTGCACGAGCGGCGTCTGCGCCGACATGGGCATGGGCCTGCGGTGCCAGCCGCCCACCTGCATGGACGGCGTGAAGAACCAAGACGAGAGCGACGTCGACTGCGGCGGCGCGACCTGCAATGGCTGCGGCGTCGGTCAGGCCTGTATGACCGGCTCGGACTGCGCGAGCATGGGCTGCAACGGCAGCAAGGTGTGCGTGGCCGGACGCAGCTGCGTCACCCACTACGGCGGCGACACCTGCGGCCTCGGCGGCGAAGGTGGCGTCGGTGCGAACCAATGGGAAGACTGCTGCACCACCGCGCCGGTGACCGTCTCCGGTAAGACCGTACAGCTCGACAAGTACCCCGTGACCGCGGGCCGTATGCGCGTCTTCCTCGAGAGCGTCGGCTACGACGTCCGCGGATTCGTGCAGGGTGCACGCGCCGCCGGTAAGGTCCCGCTCATCCCGGGCCAAGCCGTGCGCACGGTGCTCGAGCCCGACTGGGACATGTACCTGCCGACGAGCTTCAACGGCACCAACGGTGGCGGTGAGCTCTCCGGATGCGCCCAAAAAGACTGTCTGCCGGTCGGCAGCGCCAGCTGCACCTGCACGCCGGGAACCGAGTTCTCGGGAATCTACTCGGCGGTCTCGCGCCACCTGGGTGGATTCATCTTCAACGGCAACGCCCAGACCAGCACCGGCTGCTTCGTCGGAGCGCCCGGCACGCACGCCTTCCGATTCCCGAACGGTCAGCAAGACGGCCCGGCTCCCGACCAAGGCCAAGACCTCTACGACACCAAGGCCATGAACTGCGTCGACTACCTGGTCGGCCAGGCCTTCTGCGTGTGGGACGGCGGACGCTTGGAGAGCATCCCCGAGTGGCAGGCCGCGTACGGCGCAAGCACGTCCCCCCCGTGGTTCGACACCGACCCGCGCCTTCCCGCAGAGCCGGCGGACCGTGGTCTCACGAGCGGTGACAAGACCTACTGGGGCTGCCGCTTCCCCTGGGCCACGGACGCCTCGCACCCCGCGTGCGGACTCACCTGGGACACGAACCTCGTGACCATCGAGAACGCCGCGTACAAGTACAGCTACGAGTATCCGAAGCTCCTGAACAACGACTACATCGTGTTCATCTCGGCGCCCGGCCGCACCAGGGGCCGCAGCCTGAGCGGACACTCGGACATCATCGGCAACGTGTTCGAGCTCACTTCCACCGTCACGTACAACGCCGATCCCCTCGCAGCTCGCCACCGCTGGAGCGGCAACGGCTCGTGGGAAGTGCACAGCTACAGCCGCGGCGGCGGCAGCAACACCATGCTGCTCAACAAGTACGGCAAGCTCGGCCTGCGCTGCGCGCACCCATGAGCCCCTGACCGACATGCCTCGCCCGGCGAGCGCATGAGCCTCGAACCGGTCGCCCTCGAGAGAGGCGCGGCCGGTTTGCTTTTGTGGCATAAATGCCGTCTATTTTTCCCCACAGCAGACCTTGACGCGACGCGTTACGGGACTAGGGTGTTCCCTATGCCGAACTCGACCGACGCGTTCACGTTGGGCCGGGCTTGGGGGACGCCCAGTTCTACCGGTGCGACGCTCTTCGCATCCGAAACCATCACCCTCCGCCCCATTCGACCGGACGACGAGCCCGCGCTTCGAGAGGGCTTCAACAAGCTCTCTGTCGCGAGCCGCTACGCCCGTTTTCGAGGTCATTTCGATCTCACGTCCGCCCAATGGCGCTACCTCACCCGTGTCGACGGTCACGACCACGTCGCGCTCGTGGCGGTTGTGCCGTCCGGTGAGATCGTGGGCGTCGCCCGCTTCGTTCGCATCGCCGAAGGGAGCGACACGGCCGAGGTCGCGTTCACCATCGCCGACGACTTCCAAAACCGAGGCCTCGGCAAGCGTTTGCTCGCGGCGCTCTTGCCCCTCGCCCGCGCTCGTGGCGTCTCCGTGTTCGAGGCCTACACCTCGGCGGACAACATGGGCATGGTGCGCCTGTTCGCGGCCTTCGGTGGCAAACGAACGTCCACGCACCAGAGCGAGGCGGTGCTCACGCTGTCCACCGCCGTGCACGTCCACGACGCAGCGTGAGGCTCAGCGCTCGAGAGAGAGCGCGCGCGTGATGCGTGCAGCCTGCAACATGGCGCAGCTGGGCGCGTGCAGGTCGGCGAGCTCGGGCCAGGGGTTCTCCGGCAGGTTGACGAGCACCGTCGACGCGCCCGCGCGCCGTCCGCACTCGAGATCGAAGCGGTAGTCGCCCACCATCACGAGGGCGGAGGGCGGCACCTGCCAAGCCGCCGCGATGCGAACGAGCCCCTCGGGGCTCGGCTTGGGCGCCGCGTCCTCGCGACCCAGCACTGCGTCTCGAGTGAAGGCATGCAAAAGCCCGATGGCCTCGAGCGTGATCCACGCGAGCTCTCGCGCGTTGCGTGTGAGGATGCCGAGACGCACGCCCTCGTCGTGAAGGTGAGAGACGAGCTCGACCGCCCCCGGTGCGGGGCGTGCGGCGCGCGCGAGCTCTCGTTCGTGCTCGAACAGCCACGCATGTTTTTCCCGCGCAGGTGCTCCGGGAGCGAAGCGAGATGCTCGAGGATGTCCGCCTCGGGCGCGATGTCGAGCGCGCGACGAATGGCGGCGAAGTCGTGGCTCGGCACGGTGAGCGTGCCGTCCAGGTCGAAAACCCAGTGCCTCGCCTCGGCGATGCGATCCACGGCGGCGACGACGAACGCATCGGGATTGGGTTGCACCACGACCATGGTACCGACACCACGCGAGCGACGTACGGCGGATCGTGACGAGCCGTCGCCGCGAGCGACAGCCCTCGGATACAGTGCGACCATGCGTCTCGACAGGTCGCGGTTTCTCGAGCTCACGTTCCTCCTCGCCACCGGGTGCGGTGCGTCGCGCATGTCTCCCGATGCCGTTCCCGATTTGCGACCGGCCCCACTCGATGCCCCCTCCGCGAGCCCGACCGACGCCGGCAGCGACGCGCCCTCCGCCGACGCGAGCCTCGACGCGAGCCACGGGACCTATGCGAACGCGAACGCGAACGCGAACGCCGCCGCGACCGTCTCCTGCAACGACGTGGGCAACCCCATCGCGGCGTGCAAACAAGTATCGCCCGCGTGCGAGGGACTACGTGAAGAATGCATGAGTCTGACGAGTCAGCTCCGTCCGCGCGTCGCGCAAGCGTTCGCGGAGTGCATGGCCAAGGCACGAGGGAGGACGTGTCGCTCGCGCTCGCTCGGGGCGTGCATGCGCGCGGCGATCGAGGGCTCGTGTGCCGATCCCGACGCCACGAAGACGTGCGAGGGGCTCATGGCCGAGTGCCGAGCCAAGGGACGCTCACCGAGGTACACGCTCGACCAATGCGCCAAGATTCTGTCGGCCACGGCGCCCGGTGCCGAGGGCGATTGGCGCGAAGTGGACGAAGAGCGGATGGGCTTCGGTCCGAGCGCGGAGTCGTGCTCGCTCGAGTACGTGCTGCCCTATCAACCGTGGGGATTTTCCTGGCGCTGAGCGAAGGGGCGCATCCGCTCCATTCGGTCGCCTTTCGACCGACTGGCGTCGCCGTGCTTCGTCGCGCCTCGCACGGCTCGCAGCTCGGCGAACATCCTCGGTCATGAAGCGGCTCGGCGCTCCGAGCGCGAAAAATCGCTACAGGTCCATTCGAATCGGTCGTTCACCCGAGTCGGAGGCACGAGTATGGACGGCCTGGACGACTACGAAAGCATCTTCGACGAAGACGAAGACGAGGACGACTATCTCCTCAGCATGGGCGACGACTTCATGAACGAAGACGACACCATCGACTTCGACTACGCGCGAACGTACACCGACGTGGAGGCGCTCGAGCGCATGCGTCTCGCGTACCTCGCGGGAGAGGCCCCGGCCAACGACGACGGCCCTGCCCCGCTCTCGCAGCGGAGCGAGACCACGTACGCCATCGCCGACTTCTTCTTGAAGAGCGAGCCCCCGAAGCGACGCGTCGGCTGAGCGTACGAGTCTCCGAAGAGCGAACGAAAAAGCGCCCGGATCGAGGAGATCCGGGCGCTCGTGCATGCACCGCCGGCGCGGCTACTTGGTGAACGTCTTGAAGGCGGCGAACGTCTTGGCGAGCCCTTCGCGGACCTTCACCTTCGGGTCGAAGCCGATAAGCTCGCGGGCCGCGTCGATCGAGGCGAGCGAGTCGCGCACGTCACCTACGCGGGGCGCGCGGTAGTCCGCTTCGACTTTGTAGCCGGCCTCTTCGCCGATGTACGAAAGAAGCTGGTTGAGCGAGATGCGCTCACCGCAGGCGATGTTGACGACCTGGCCCTCGAGCTTGTTCTTCGTGTTCGCGGCGAGCAAGTTGGCGCCCACCGTGTTGGCGATGAAGCAGAAGTCGCGCGTCTGCTCGCCGTCACCGTGCACCACCGGACGCGTCTTCTTGATGGCCGCCGTGATGAAGTTCGGGATGACCGCCGCGTACTGGCTGGTCGGGTCTTGGCGCGGACCGAACACGTTGAAGTAACGGAGGCTCAACGTCTCGAGGCCGTAGAGCGCCGCCGAGACGCGCAAGATGTGCTCGCACGTGAGCTTGCTCACCGCGTAGGGCGAACGCGGTGAAGGCGCCATGGTCTCGACCTTGGGGAGGGTCGGGGTGTCGCCGTAAGCCGACGAGCTGGCCGCGAACACGATGCGTCGAACGCCCTTGTGGCGGGCCGTGTCGCAGAGCACGGTCGTGCCCTGCACGTTCACCATCATGGAGAGCTGCGGGGTCTCGACCGAGCGCGAGACCGACGGAATGGCGGCCTGGTGGAAGACCACCTCCACGCCCTCGAGGGCCTTCGCCATCGTTGTGGGGTCGACGATCGAGCCTTCGACGAGCTCGAAGTCGCCCTTCAAGCTCTCGAGGTTCTGCCGACGACCGGTCGCGAAGTCGTCGATGATGCGGACCTTCTCGCCCGCCGCGAGCAGCGCTTCGGCGATGGAGGACCCGATGAACCCCGCGCCGCCCGTGACCAGATACTTCGCCATGGTTTTGTCTCTCTCCGAGGGCGCATCTAATCACGTCGCCCGCGCCGAAGTCTTCCTCGAGAGACGCGATCGGGGACGAAACGGCTCGAGCATGTACCGATCGGTTCACCCGCGTCTCGTCGAGCGGCCCGTCGCGGGCCACTAGCCGAGTGCGCCCAGCAGCGCATCGAGGAAACCACGTAGCTCGGCCGGGAGGCTCTCCCCCGCGACGACGGGGCCCGATGCCCCGAAAATACTCGAATTTTCGCGAGGTTTCGTCCTTCCGTAACGGCCGATTGTCGCATGCCGTAGCCACCTGTATGCTAAGCCGGCACTGTGATTCACTCACGGCCCATCCAGTGAGCCCATGAACCCTTCTCCGTTCCAGAACTACGGCGCTCCCGGCGGTATGCCGGGGATGCCCGGCATGCCCGGCGGACCTCCGCAAGGCGGCCAAGCGCAACAGAACGAGCCCTCCACGCGCGATCGCATCAACCGCGTGAAGGTGATCGCGCGTCGCGCGCTCCAGCACTGGCTGGTCGCGACGCTCATCCTGCTCGTGGGCGGAGGCGTCTCCATCCTGGTCGCGATGAACTCGAAGAGCGTCTACCGCTCCGAGGCGATCATCCAGTTTCGCGCCGGCTTCAAGGTCGGAAAGCAAGAAGAGGGACCGGCCGAGCGCGCCGCGCGCGTCAAGCCGAAGCTCGAAGAGGGCGTGAAGAGCCGTGCGCGCCTCGAGCGCATGATCAAGGAATTCAACCTCTACCAAGACACCGTCAAGTCGCAGGGCATCATCACGGCCATCGACGAGATGCGCGACAAGTACGTAGGATTCCGCGGAAAAGACAGCGATCGTTTCGTCATCTCGTTCGAGAACGACAACCCCGAGATGGCGCGCAAAGTCACTCAGCGTCTCGCCGAGACGCTGGTCGACGAGTACGGCAAAGAGAACCTCGGCGCGGTCAAGCAGCAGGTCGAGTTCCTCACCGACCAAGAGAACAAGCAGCTTGCCGAGCTCGAGACCGCGAACCGCGAGCTCACCACCTTCCTCGCCTCGCACCCCGAGTTCGCGGCCGAAATGAAGAAGGCGGGCGGCGCGACCGGCACCGGCCCCGGCATCAGTATCTCCGGCGGTCCCGCCCCGGGAGGCACCGCTCCCGTGGTTCTCTCCGGAGACCCGGCGCTGAACGCGCTCCTTCGTCAGCGCCAGCGCATCGAAGGCCAGCTCAAGGCCATGCAGGGCGGAAGCAACGCCCCCGCCGTGGTTCCGCCCGAGCTCGAGGCACGTCGCACCCGCGCCGTCTCCGAGCGCGACGCCGCGCAGAACACCATGAACGAAGCCAACGCCGAGCTCGGGCGCATCCGCGCGAGCGGCGTGAGCGACGAGCACCCGGACATGCGCGCGGTGAAGGGCAAAGTCACCGCCGCGAAGAACCAGCTCGCCGCAGCGGAAGCCAAGGTTCGTGAGATCGACCAGGAGATCAAGCTCGCCCAGCAGCAATCCACGGTCGCCCCCACGGCCGAAAACATCGACAAGCTCAAGAAAGAGCTCGCCGCCACCGACGCGCAGATCGCCGCGCAACGCGGAGGCGGAAAGCCCGCTCCTGCGGCGGCGGTCGACGCAGGTCCGGTGAAGGTGGAAGACACGAGCGTCATCGGCCTCGAGACCACGTTCCAGCGATTGCTTCGTCGCACGCAGGAAACCCGCACGCAGCTCAACGAGATCAAAGAGCAGGTCAACAAGGCCCGCCTCGAGCTCGCGAGCGAGCAAGCCAAGTCGTCCGACTCGATCGACATCGCGGAGGCCGCCTTCTTGCCGACCAAGCCGTCGAAGGGCGGAAAGTCCAAGGTCGCGATGACCGGCGGCGCCGTCGCGCTGGTGATCGCGCTCGCCTACGCCGTGGGTCGTGTGGCCTTCAGCGACCGCATCATCGATGGCGGCGACGTCGAGGCCATGCAGATCATCCCGGTGCTCGGCGTGCTCCCGAAGATCCCGGGCGCTGGCGCGGGCAACGCTCAGCCTGCGGCAGCGGCGGCTCCTCCTCCACAACCTGGAGCAGGACCAGGCCCCGGCGGTGGAATGCCGGGCGGTGGCCCTGGGGCCGGTATGCCTCCCCCCATCGTCCCCGGTGGCGGGCGACCGAATCCGAACGTGAAGATGCAGGGTGGACGATCTTGAGTGAAAGAGGGCGGGTGAATCGTGGCGTATGAGTCCCCTTCCAAGACGCTCGTCGTCCAGCGCGGCGCGATGGTGCCGTCGTCCTCGGGCGGCGGCGGCGGCGCGATGGTGCCGGTCAGCGTCGGTGCGGGTGGAGCAGGTCCCGCTCCGGATTCGCCGGTCCGCGTGGTGCCCGCCTGGGCCGCGCCTCCGGACACGAAGGTCCTGGTCATGCTCGGCGAGTCGGCGAACGAAGCGACCACGTCGCTGCGCGTGCTCCGCCACAAGCTCGAGCAAAAGCGCGCCGAGGGCATGTGGACCTTCGCGGTCACGAGCCCCAAGGACCGCGAGGGCAAGAGCACCTTCGCGACCCAGCTCGCGCTCGTTCTCTCCGAGTCGCAACGCGCTCGCGTGCTGCTCGTCGAAGCGAGCTTCTACAAGCCCACGCTGGCCACCATCCTCGGCTTCCGCGTCCCGCAAGGGTACGGCTTTTCGGCCCAAATCGTGCGCAAGATGCGCGGCAGCATGGAGCCCTGGTGCGTGACCGCGCTCGGCCCTGCGCTGCACGTGCTGGCCGAAGCCCCGGGTGAGAAGAGCTTCCCCGAGACGCTCCACTCGACGCACTTCCAAAACGCGATCGGCTTCCTCGCCCGCGGCTACGATTTTCTCGTGGTCGACTCGCCCAGCATCCTCGGCTCGGGCGACATGAACGTGATCGAAAACGCCGTGGACGGCATCATCGTCGTCTTGCGTTCCAATCACTCGCGCACCGGCGATCTCCGCGACGCGGTCAAGCAGATCGGCGAGCGCAAGACCGTCGGCGCCGTGGTCTGGGACTACGAAAACCCGGACACCGCCAAGAAGAAGAAACGCTGATGCTGTCCGGCCTCGGCGCGCGCCCCGAGCTGTGGAAGCTCGACCTCGGAAAGCTGCCGGGCCCGCTCGGAAAGCTGGGAAAAAAAGAGCTCCACCTCTGGCTCGGAGGTTGGCTCGAAGACCGCGCCGCGCGCCTCCGCATGCCGAAGGTGGAAGGCACGCGGCATCTGCTGTTTTGCCTTTGCGACCACTACGAGCCCCTCCACGGCGACGCGCCCATGCTGCAGGGCCTCGAGCGCGTGAAGGCGTGGCGAGACATCTACCCGGAGCTCACCGGGAGGTTTCGAGACACCAACGGCCGCACGCCCATCCACTCGTATTTTTACCCGGGCGACCAGTACGACCCCGACCTGGTCGAACCGATCGCCGAGATGTGCGGACTCGGGCTGGGCGAGATGGAAGTGCATCTCCACCACGACGACGACACCCGCGAGACGCTGGCGAAGAAGTTCACCGATACCCTGCGCGACCTCGATCGCCACGGCACGATGGCCAAGAAGGACGGCAAGTTCGCCTGGTCGTTCATCCACGGCAACTGGTGCCTCGCCAACGCGCGCCGCAACGGCACCGCGTGCGGCGTCGACGACGAGCTCACCCTGCTCTACGAGCTCGGCTGCTACGCGGACTTCACCTTTCCCGCCGCCCCGGACGAGGCCCAGCCGCACATCGTCAACTCGATTTACTATCCCGCCGGTGACCCGGGACGAAAGCGTGCCTACGAGCAGGCCGAGCGCGTGACGGTGGGCTCACCTCGCCAAGACAAGGTGATGCTCGTGGAAGGTCCGCTCGCGCTCGCGCTGCGGCCCGGCTCGCTCAAGGTGAGGATCGAGAGCTCGGCCATCGACTGGTCGGACCCGCTCACCAAAGAGCGTCTCGAGACGTGGGTCTCGCAAGACATCCACGTCGAGGGCCGACCCGAGTGGGTGTTCGTGAAGGTGCACACGCACGGCGCGCCCGAACGCAACGCGAAGGTGTTGCTCGGCGAGCACGCGACGCGCTTCCACGAGGCGCTGGGCGCTCGCTACAACGACGGCGAGAAGTGGAAGCTCCACTACGTCTCGGCGCGCGAGATGTTCAACGTGGCCCGAGCCGCCATGGACGGCAAGACGGGCAGCCCGGCGGAGTACTTCGACTACGAGATCCCGAAAGCCGAGCGGACGCGTTCCGGCAAGTAACTCGGCTTCGTCGCGTCGACGGCTCCGCTCGACTCGCGCGCGAAACTTGGCCTCCCCCGTGAAGATCGGGCTTTTTGGCGTCATGAGCCAGGAGAACGGTTGCGTGGTGTGTGGGACCCGGGACTCGCGCGTGCTGTCGTCGACGCGCCTCGCGAACGGGACGGTCGTGACGGTGTGCGGCTCCCACGAGCTCGCGCACCTTCGCGCGGACGCGCCGGCCAAGACCATCGACGAGCTTCGCGTGATGGTCGGCGATCGACGCACCGAGCGCGAGCGCCGCACCGAAGCGGACGAGCTCGCGCTGCACTTGTCGCTCGCCTTCTCGGGTGACCGGCGCGGCTCGCGCGAACGTCGCTCGTCGTAGAGACCTCGAGCGACGAGCCGACGCGCGCGGAGCTTGCGCCGGGGAGCCCTCGGCGCGAGAGTGTGCCGCCATGACCGAACGGGTGCTCTACCACTTCGCGAATTCCCCTTTTTCGCGGCGGGCGCGGCTCGCACTCGCCCACAAGGGCCTCGCGGTCGAGCTACGTGATCCTCGCGTGGACCCGTCGTTCGTGGCCGAGCTCGCCGCGAGCACGCCCATCGGGACCGCGCCCGTCTTGATCGACCAAGGGCGTCGCATCATCGACTCGAGCGCGCTGCTCACCTACCTCGACCTCGCGTATCCCGAGGCAGCTCGGCTCTTTCCGAGCGAGCGTGCGGCACTCGCGCTCGAGCTCGAGGTGGTGACCTTGGTGGACGCCGCGCTCAATCCGGTCGTGGATCTCGGCTCGCGTTACTTCGACCTCTCGAGTCACTCGGCCTGGGCTTCGGTGGTGGCCGATCGCAAAGCGCGCGTCGACCGGTCCCTCTCACGATTGGCCGAGATTTACGGGAGTGCAGCCTCGTCACCGCGAGCGTGGGGCGCCGCGGACATCTCCACCTACGCGGCCGTCGCCTGGCTCGAAGCCCTGCCCGGACGCCTCGGCCAGCACCCGAACATCGAGCGAATTCTCTCGCTCGGCGTGACGACGCCGACGCCGCTCCTCGACTGGACCCGCACGAAAGACGACCGCGCCGACGTCCGCGCGATCTACGCGCGCACGTGAGGAACTACGCGTGGCGAACGTGGTGAAGCTGGTCCACGCGGCCGATCTGCACGTCGACAGTCCGCAGCGAGGTCTCGAGCGCTACGCGGGCGCGCCTCTCGGCCACTTGAGGCACGCGACCCGGCGCGCGTTCTCGAACGTGATCAGGCTTTGCCTCGACGAGCAGGTCGACTTGCTGCTGCTCGCCGGAGACCTTTTCGACGGCTCGTGGCGCGACTTCGGCACCGGGCTGTTCTTCGCGGCCGAGCTGGCCAAGCTGCGCGAGATCGGCACCCGGGTGGTGCTCGTGCGCGGCAACCACGACGCGGCCAGCGTGGTGACCGAGCACCTTCGCCTCGCCGATCACATCACCGAGCTCTCCACCAAGAAGCCCGAGTCTTTCGTGGACGAGCGCCTGGGCGTGGCGGTGCACGGTCAAGGGTACAAGAGCCGCGCCACGCGAGACGACCTCGCCGCGCGCTACCCGAGCCCGCTCGGAGGCTTGCTCAACGTGGGCCTGCTGCACACCTCGCTCGACGGGCGCCGCGGCCACGAGCCCTACGCACCGACCCGCAAGGACGTGCTGATCGATCGTGGCTACGCGTACTGGGCACTCGGCCACGTGCACGCGCGAGAGGTCGTCTCGAGCGAGCCGTGGATCGTGTTCCCGGGCAACGTGCAGGGCAGACACGCGCGTGAGACGGGTCCCAAGGGCGTGACGCTGATCACCGCGGAAAATGGCCGCATCGTGCGTGTAGAAGCTCGCCTCACGGACGTCGTCCGATGGGCGAGCCTCGAGATCTCGGCGGACGACGTCGCCGTCGCCGACGACGTGCTGGATCTCGTGCGCGAGTCGCTCTCGACGGCCATCGCGGAGAGCGACGACCGACCGCTCGCCGTGCGCCTGACGATCGCGGGTCTGCCGCGAGAGGGCTCGCAGCTCCACGCACGCCAAGCCGTACTCGAAGACGAGCTGCGTTTGCATCTGGCGAGCGAGCACGGGGCGCGCGTCTTCGCCGAGAAGATTCGGGTGCGCTTCGCGGAGAGCGGGGCCGCCCGGGAGACGGAGGGACGTCTCTTGGTGATCGACGGCGCCGACCTCGACGAAGAGCGCGTCGAGCTCGAGCGAGACCTCGCCGAGCTGGAGAAGAAGCTCCCCGCCGAGCTCCGCGACCGTGCCCGAGGCGAGTGGCTCGACGAAGCGCTTTCGCGCGCGGTGGCCCTCGTCCGCGAGGCCGAGACGGGACGCACGGACGGCCGATGAAGCTGCGCCGGCTCGACCTCGTCGCCTGGGGGCATTTCCAGGGGCTCTCGATCGCGCTGCGCGAAGGCGCGCTCAACGTGATCTACGGTCCCAACGAGGCCGGCAAGAGCACCGCGAGGCGCGCCGTCACCGCGCTGCTCTACGGCGTGCCCCGCGGCACACCGGACGCCTTCGCGCTCGCCAAGGCGACCGACGTCCGCATCGGCGGCGAGGTCTTCGACGAGCACCGCGCGCTCGCCTTCGTGAGGCGCGGTGGCGTGAAGAACACGGTGCTCGCGCCGAGCGGCGAGCCCCTCCCGGACGAAGCCCTCGCGAGCCTGCGCGGCGGGGTCTCCGAGGCCACGTTCACCAGCGTTTTTTCGATGGATCACGACTCGCTCCGCGAGGGCGCGGACGCCGTGCTGCGCGGCGGTGGAGAGCTCGGCGAGAGCCTCGCTGCGGCGGCCCTGGGCAGCGCGCGTCTCTCCGTGGCGGTGCGCAACCTCGAAGAGCGCGAGCTCGAGCTCTACAACAGCGCGCCCAACGCCAAGAAGAGCAAGCTCCACGAGGCCCTGCGCGCCCATCGGGATCAGAAGCTCCGACTCGGCGCGGCCGAGAGCAGTCCCGAGGCCTATGCGGCGCAGCGGAACGCGCTCGCCGAGAAGCGCGCCGCACACGCGAAGGCTCGTGAAGGGGCGGAGCTCGCGAGGGCCGAGCGCTTGCGCCTCGAGGAGATCGAGCTGGCACGCCCGGTGGTTTTGGCCAAGCTGGCGCTCGAACGCGACCTCGCCGAGCTCGCCGACGTCCCTGCCCTGCGTAAAGGTCTCGAAGCCGAGCTCGCCACGCACCTCGCGACGCGTGGGCAAGCCGAGACGCGCCTCGAGACCATCGCGCACGCGCGGCGCGCAGCGAAAGAGCGAGCCCGCGCGCGGGGCGACGTACCTGCGTTCTACACGGAGCCGGCCCGCCGCGCGCGGGCGGAGCGGGATCTGGCTGCGCTTCGCCGAGAAGTCGTGGTCGCGGAAACACGGGAGACGCGCCGCGCAGATCTCGCCAGGGCGGCCGAGGCGCGCAAGCTCTCGCTGGGAGCGGCACGTCTCGCGCTCGGGAGGCTCGGCGACGACGAGCACGCGGTGCGCGAGGTGATCGGCAAACGCGCGGCGTTCGTGCGCCTCGCCGACGAAGCACGCACCGCGAAGGCCGCATTCGACCAAGCTTCGAGAAGGAGCACCGAGCTCTCCCAGGTCGCCGAAGCCGCGAGCACCTCGTCCGGACGCGCGCAGGCGCTCGAGGCCGAGCTCTCGCCGCTCGAGACCGCGCTGGCCCTCGAACCACGGGCGGTGCTGGTGCTGCGCGAGACCGACGCGGCGGCGCGCGCCGTGCGGGCCCTCGAGGTCGAGCTGCACATGTCGACGGCAGCGGTCTTCGACACGCCTCTCGAGCCGGAACGGGTCCTCGCCCTGGATCTCCCCTCGCGCGAAAGCATCGAGCTCGCCGATCGTGCCCGCGCGAAGCTCGAAGCGAAGCTCGAGAAGCTCGCCCAGGAAGCCGAGGCGATCTCGACGCGCGTGCGCGTCGTACGCGTGGAGCTCTCGGCGCAACGAACGGCGTTCATGCCGGCGACCGATGCCGAGCTCGGCGAAGCGAGGCGCGCGCGCGATGCGACCCTCGAGGCGTTGCGCCGACGCAAGAACGACGAGGCGACGAGCCCGAGCTTCGACGAGCTCGGACGTCTCGTCCGGGAAGCGGACGCGCTCGCCGACCGCATGCGCCGCGAGGCCGACCGGGTGCTCGCCTTCGCGCGGCTCGTGGAGGAAGAAGAGAGCCTGGTCGCGCGGGCACGCGAGATCGAGCTCGAAGGCACCAAGGCTCACGAGGCCATCGTGGCGGCCGGGGCGGAGGAGCTCTCACGTGCCAAGGCCGCCGGAGCGCGCATCTCGAACGCGCGCGAGCTCTCGAGCTTCCGCGCGAAGGTCGAGCCTCTCGCCGAACGCGCCCGCGATCTCACCGCGAAGCGTGCCGCGCTCGCGTCGCACGAGAGCGAAGCAGCCGTGCTCGCGCAAGCCTTCGTACGCGCACTCGAGAAGAGCGGCAAACCGGCACTCGGCGTGCTTTCCCTCGACGAAGCGCGGGCCAGGCTCTTGGCTAGGCGCGACGAAATTCGGACGGATATCGCCGTCTTGCGCGCACAGGAAGAGAACGACGCGCGAAAGCTCGAGGAGCTACGCGCCGCAGAATCCGAACGACGAGCGGCGCGCCTCGCATACGACGAAGCGCGAGCGGCGGCGCGAGGTCCTCTCGAGCTGCTCTCGCTCCTCCCCGATGCTCCGGGCAAAGAAGTCATCGAGCGTTTCGAGGCGCTCGGCGCGCTCGTTCGGGAGCTCGACGCGTGCGCCGAGCTGGCCCGCGAGACGGCTTCGCTCGACGCCGAGCTCACGAGCTTCGCGGCCGAAGTCGCGCGTATCGAGGGTGATCTGGCGATCGTGGGCGTGGACGACGGCGCCTCGTTCGTGCAGCGTGCGCATCGCCTCGTGGCCGAGCTGGCCGCCGCGCAGAAGCTCGCGGAAGAAGCGAAGGACGACGAAGACGCGGAGCTCGAGCTCGAGCGCGAAGCCGAGACGCTCACGGCCACCCTCGACGCGAGCAACCGCCGACTGCGCGAGCTCTACGAGACCACCGGCGCGACCGACGAGACCTCGTTCGTCTCGCGTGTGCGGCGCGCGGAGCACAAGCTCGACCTCGAGACCCGCCTCGCGCTCCGTGAAGAGGAGCTCGGGAGGCTCGCGCGGACGTGCAGCAAGGCCGAGCTCGTCGCCAAGGTGACCGACGGGAGCGTGGACACCGTGCGCGAGATGGCCGCGCTCGACGCGGAGATCGAGCGCCTCGAGCTCGAAGGTCGGCGCGCCCTCGAAGATGCCGCGCGCACCGAGCAAGGCCTCGCGCAGTACCACACTCAGGATCTCGGCGCGGCCACTGCGGCCGAAGACCTCGAGATGGGCCTCGCCGAGATGGAGAAGCTCGCCGAGAGCTGGCTCGCTACCCGCGCCGCGAGACGCCTGGTCGAGCGCAAGATGCGCCGGTATCGCGAAGAGAACCAAGGACCCGTGCTCGAGCGAGCGAGCCTACACTTTCGCACGCTCACCTCGAACGCCTACGAGGCCGTCACCGCCGAGCTCGGGCGGGACGATACGGTCACGCTGCACGCGAAGCGCGCCGACGGTCGGAGCCTCGATCCGAGCGAGCTCAGCGACGGAACACGCGACCAGCTCTACCTCGCGCTGCGCGTCGCGAGTCTGGAGCGCCTCGGAGCATCGGGCACGCACGCACCTGTGATCGTCGACGATGCGCTCGTGCACTTCGACGACGATCGCGCACGCGCCGCGCTGGTGGTGCTGGCCGAGCTGGCCAAGACTCACACGGTGGTGTTTTTCACCCACCATCACCGGGTCGTCGAGCTCGCCGAGTCTGCCCTGGCCCCCGAGTCGCTCTCGACCGTGAGCCTCTCGAAGGGCCGCACCAGCTGAGGCATTGCGTCGATTTTTCGACGAATATCGGGGCGTTACAATCGAAGCTCCCCCTCGCTCGTGAGGGCTCCCTTCCTTGACGTCGCGTCGTTCGTCACGCTCGAAACGAGAGACGACCGAAGTCCGACGACGCACGAATGGCAGTGCACGCCAGGGTCTCCACGGACCGAGCCAGGCGTGCTAATCGCGCCCGTGGAGATTTGCAGATGACCCTCACGATTCGCGAGCACCGCCCCGGAGAAGACGTCGCCGACTTCGTTCGCGCAGGACACGTCGTCTTCGAGGGTGACCCGGCCTGGGTGCCCCCGCTCGACTTCGAGATCAAAGAGCGCCTTTCGCCCAAGAAGAACCCGCTCTTCAACCGCGCCGAAGTCGTGCTCTTCACCGCCTGGAAGGGCGATCGCCTCGTCGGGCGCTGCTCGGCCACCATCGACCGCGAGCACCTCCGCGTGTGGAAGGACGAGACCGGGTTCTTCGGCTTCTTCGACACCATCGACGACGTCGAGGTCGGCCGAAAGCTGGTCGACGCAGCCGCGGCGTGGCTCAAGGCGCGCGGCATGAAGCGCATGATGGGGCCCTTCTCGCTCTACGCGAACGAAGAGGTCGGCGTGCTCATCGAGGGCCACGAGATGCCCCCCATGCTGAGCATGGGCCACTCGCGCGCGTACCAGGCGGCCATCTGCGACGCCGTGGGCCTCGAGAAGGAAAAAGACCTGCTCTGCTTCCGCTGGGACAGCTCGCTCGAGTTCAGCAAGCGCGCGCTGAAGGCCTGGGAAGACACCAAGGCGTTGCCCGAAGTGAAGCTCCGGAGCGTCGATCCCTCGCGCATGACCGAAGAGCTCAAGGTCATCATGGACATCTACAACGACGCCTGGGAGGGCAAGTGGGCCATGGTGCCCGCGCTCCCGGACGAGGTGGCCAAGATCGCCGAGGACATGAAGCTCGTGCTCGATCCGGACATCGCCTTCATCGCCGAGGTGAACGGCAAGCCGGCCGCCATGTGCATCATGGTGCCCAACCTCAACGAGGCCATCCACGACCTCGGCGGCTCACTCTTCCCCACGGGCGCGATCAAGCTTTTGTGGCGCACCAAGGTGAAGCACCCGCTCACCACGCGCCTCATCATGCTCGGCATCAACCGAGACGTGCGCGCCAACATCAAACGCTACGGCGGCCTGTCCACGGCGATGTACGTCGAGGTGGCGAAGCGTGGCGTGGCCAAGGGTTACAACTGGGCCGAGCTTTCGTGGATTCGCGAAGACGACGCCCCGGTGAGCCTCGGCATCAAAATGATGGGTGGCCAGGTCTACAAGAAGTACCGCGTCTACAAAAAGTCGCTCGAGAGCTGAGCGGCAAGACGCACGTGCGAACGGCGCGGACCTCGCGAGAGGTGCCGCGCCGTCTTCGTTTCGAAGCGAATCGCGAGGTTCTCAGCGCGAGACGTTCGCGCGTGACCTTCGGCGTCGCGCGAAGGCGAGAGCGACGAAGCCGAACGAAGCCGCAGCCCATGCCTCCCCGGGGACGAGGGTCGTACCGCTCGTGGAGCAATGATTCGTAGAGCGCTGGATGGCGGCCGAGCGCGGTGCGCTACCGTTTTGTTCGCAGCCGACCCAAACCGCACAGGTCGGCTCGTCGAGCTCGCCCGTGATGGTGCGCGTGGGAGAGAGCGCACTCTGATCGACCGAGGCCGAGAGCACCAAGTCTTCGGAGAGCGCCGCCTTGGACAGGTCGGCGCGCACGCGGGTGACCCGGCTGGTGGTGCCGAACTGATCCGCGAAGAGCGCGGCGAGGTCTTCTTGGAGCAGCTGCGAAGGCGTCTTGTTGCCCGCGACATCGGGAGGGAGCCGATAGTCGTTCTCGTACGAGGTGGGCGTTTGGGAGGGAAAGCCGGAAGGGTTCTGCGACGCCGGGAAGACCCCGGTGGGAATCTCGACCGAGCTCTCGAGCTCGAAGCCTCGGCCGTCGAACGCCTTGGCTTTCTCCGCACGAAGGTCCGTGTAGTTGGAACGGCCTTGCGCCCAACTCCAGCCGATCTCGTTCGTGGGAACGTAAAAGAGAGGAAAATTCTGCGGCTCGTAGCGGCCTTGAGCCACGGTCCACAGCGTGATGCCGACCGACGACGCCACGCCCGCGGTCACCATGCGCAGCGGCAGCACCACGGTCGGACCTTTGCTGGTCACACGCACCGGGCGCATCGCCTGCACGCCTTGACCGGGGCGGAGCCTCACCGCCAGGAAGTTGAAGTGCTCGGCCACGTATTGATTGATAACCGGAAGGACGTCGGACGTGACCTCGAAGCCGTTGTCCTTGAGCCACTGGGCCAGCGCCCCGGGGTCTTTGCTTTGAATCTGCACGGTTTGGTAGGGCCCGACCACCTCTTGGCGCGTGACCGTCACCGTCGGAGTCGCCTCGCCTACGGAGTCATCGAACGATGCGCGGGTCGACGCGGACCCACATCCCGAGCCTCCGCCGTTGCAATCCGCAGGTTGCGTCGGACAATTGTCCGGAGGCCTTACGATGGAGGTCTCGGTGATAGCGTCGAGCCCTGCGAAGAGCGCATCGGAGCTGAGGCCGACCTCGACCTCTCCTGCGATGGGGAGCACCCAGGCGAACTCCTCCGGACGGCCTTGGTAGCGAATCTGGTCGTAGAGGGTGCTCTTCCCGTTGCCGACCGAGAGCACCATGCGGTGGTCGGTCACCACGGTGCTCTTCTCCGTGACGACAGGCTCGTGAAAACAGCCTCCGCACGCTTGGGCCGCGGATTCGAGCGAAGAGAGCACGCCGAGGCCGACTCCCAACGAAAGCATCAAGCAAGTACGTCGCTTCATTTCACCCTCTCGCATCTCGCGGAGCAAAAAAGCCGGCGAACGACGTGCAACGCGCACGGACCACCGAGCCTCTCCCGAGAAGCTTCAGCGTACCTGCGGATCGACAATGACTCCACATTCGATTGCGTCAACCGATCCAGACGTCGCGGAGGTCGACCGGACCGTCCAAACGAGGCCGCTGCATGGATCCGAAGGGTGCCCAACGGGCGCGTGTTGCCCCACATGTAGTCCGGACCCCCGAAGCCACACTGGCCACCGCACCGCCGAGCGACGCGAGTCTTCGTTCTGCGGCTCCGCGATCACGAACCGCGAGCAACGCCAGGTTTCGACCCGGCGGGAAGAGCACCGGCGGGGCCTCGTCTTCGAGCTCGGCGAACGAGACCGTGCACGACCCACCTTCGAGCACTTCGCCCACGAGGAGCGCCACGCTCGTTCGTCGAACGAGATCCGCGCGCTCGTCCGGAGCGAGCTTTCCACGCGGCACCTCTCGACTGCGCCGCTCGAGCGCCTCGAAGAGTGCCTGCGCCAAAGCTTCGAGACGAGACATGTCCCCTTCGACCAGGACGAGACGAGGGCTCAGGCACCCGCGCTGATCGAAGAGCACCGTGTCCTCGACCAGGCCGGGCACGACGTCTTCGAAGGGTAGCTCACGCTCCACCACGGCCACCCCGAGCCCCGCGCCGTGCGCCCACACCGGGAGGCCGGTCGAGGCGGCGAGCTCGCGCATGGTTTCGTCTCGGCCGTACGCATGAAGCACCGTGCCCGGTCGAGGACCCCGAGGTGGCTCCTCCACCCGCACGAAGCACGAGAGGCCCGACTCGTCGATCAGCGCGTCGGCCAGCACCGGATCACGACGCGAAGGCTTCACGAGCACACGAGGAGCGGCGGCGCGCGCGAGCACCAAGGCGCGCAGCGCAGCCGTGAACACGTTGGCCGAGAGCACCACGCCCACTTCCTCGGCCGGACGCACCCGAGAAAAGAGCAAGTCGAGCTCGGCTTCGCTCGGGTCGCGCTCGAGCGCGCGTTCGACGGCGAGATCGACGCCTTCCCGCGAGAGCCCGGTCACGCGCACGAGCCTCTCGCGCACGTCCGCGCGATCGAGCACCCGCTTCGCGGTCTCGATCAAGGCGCGCACGTCCGCGCGCGCTTCGGCCGAGCTCACGCGGGGCCTCCGGACAAGAGCTCGTCGATGGCCAGCGAGCACCCTCGCGGCGGCGCGCCCGGGGCTCGCCCGAGCAGCCGGAATCCGTGCTCGACACGCACCACGCGGTCTTGGGTCTGCACGGCGAACGCGCTGTCCACGTTGCCCAGATCTTCGATGCGCGCGAGACCTACCTCTCCCGCGGAGAGCGGCTCGAGGGTCTCGGGATCGACCGGCACCACGCGCGCCCACGGGGGCTCCACGTAGTCGCCATGAGCCGCGCTCGGATCGAGCAGCGTGCGCTCGTAGAACTGACTGGAGAGCTCGGTCATGCCGTATTCGCACACCACGTGCGTCTCCGGGAGACCGAAGGCGCGCGCGAGCGAGGCGCGCAGCTCGTCCGCGGGCACCTCGCGCGATTTGCCCTTGAATCCCCCGGTCTGCATGAGCCGGCTCCCCGCGGGCAGCGAGAAGCGTGCATCCTGCAAGGCATCGAGCAGGTGCACGTAGGCGAAGCTCGTCCCGAGCACCAGCACGGGCCGCGATCCGCGACCGAGCACCTCAAGGCGCGAGCGCAGCGCGTCCACGTCCACCGCGGAGCCTTCGACGAAGTGCGTGCGCTCTGCGGGCGCCGTGTGGCAAAGCTCGCGAACGAAGGTGCTCATCATGTGGCCGAGCGAAGAGTCCGAGGCCTGCGCGAAAGGTGGCGCGAGCACCACGACCGCCGGTGGCTCCGCGAGGCCGGCGAAGAGCGCGTGACGTCCGAAGGCCACGGAGCCAAGGTCGTAGGTGCCGAGCTCACGGAAGGCGTGTCGTCCGCGAGCCTCGCTCCCCAAGGTGGTGCCGCTCGTGCGGAACACCTGTACCGTGGCCTCTTCCGGGAAGGTCGCGAGGCGCGTGTGCTTGAACGCGTCTGTGGGCACCGCGGGCACATCGGAGGCGCGGCTCACCGAGGCGAGGTCACGGCCTCGCGAGCGCGCGAGCCTTCGCAGCCCGGGCACACGAGAGGCCTGAAATCGCGCCAGATCGACCGCGAGCGCGTCGAAGCTCTCGGGTGGGGGCTCGCCTCGTTCGAAGGCTCGGACGAAGGCTCGCGAGCGCGCATGAAGCGCGTCGCTCTCGGGGTCGTTCCACGCGGACATCACCCGAGGGTCTAGCACCGCGACGCGAGCACGGGGACAGCGGCAACGAAGGACCGCTCGAGGCGTGCTTGTCGGCGGGTTGCGAGCTCCCGCTCAGAAGCCGCGCTTGGCCAGGTCGAAGGCCACGTTGCGGTAGAAGCGCACGTGGTCGAAGCCGGTGCGTTTGTCTCGCGCTTCGTCTTTGATCTGGCCGACCTCGTCGAAGTGGTCGGCGGGGATGCAGCCGCGGAAGAGACCGTGTTTGGCGCTCTCCACCGTGGCCATGCCGTCGTTGGGGACGAAGTCGGTGCCGTGCGCGACGATGGCGGCCACCGGGACGAGCAGCGCGTCCATGGAGTCGCGCCGATTGCGGTAGGTCTGCACCTGACCGCCGCACGCCGGGTAGTCCTTCGGATTGGGAATGGAGGCCACGTTGCTGACGCCCGCCCACGATTGATAAAAGACGCGGCGATCGTCGGGATTTTCCGCGGCAAACTGCGGCGCGCTCTTCTCGGCCAGCGCCGTGAGCGCGGCGCGAATGTCGCTCTGACGGGCGAGGTCGTCGGTCGTGAAGGTCATGCCGAAGGCCTTGAAGAACTTGTCGAGCGCGTCGTCCGCTTTCACCTTGTCGAGCAGATTCAGGCCGACGTCGGCGATGTTGCTGCCCGCGTGAGGCGTCGAGATGGTGGTGAGCGACGCCACGCGATCGCCGTAGCCGAGCTGCGAGACGAGCACGCGGCAGTCGAGGCCGCCCATGCTGTGCGCGACCAGGTTGACCTTGCTCGCGTCGCAGCCGGCTTTGGCTTTGCACTCCTCGATGGCCAGATCGACGTGCTTTTTCAGCTCTTCGGCGCGCACCTTGGGCGAGTTGAAGGGCTGCACGCGGGCCTCGT
Source organism: Polyangiaceae bacterium (assembly GCA_965225775.1). GTDB lineage: Bacteria > Myxococcota_A > Polyangia > Polyangiales > Polyangiaceae > JAAFHV01. The sequence continues at coordinate 4,013,936 of OZ245328.1, forward strand.
GGACCACGTGGCCGTCTTTGCGGAGGGCGTCGGCCACGCGATAGAAGGCCCACACGTTGGTGAACGAGGCGCTCGACGAGTCGGTGCCCATGAAGCCGTGCGCGAGCACGATGGGATGTTGGGTGGCCTTGCCCACGGGCTCGGGGCCTTGCGCCGGAGCGGGGCTTCCGAGGGCCTGCTCTTCGGTGAGGTTCGATTCGTCGGGCTCGCTCGTGCTCTCGTCTTCGGCCGCGGCCGAGCAGCCGACAGCGCTCGCGCCGAGCACGGAAATCATCACGAAAGACCCGGCGAGTCGCTTCCACGAATGCATGTAGACCTCCAGCGGCACTGACCGTACTCGAGAAGTGGTCAGTGCGCCCGCGCTTTTCGGTTCTTTACGGACGAGCGCCCGGAACGCCACTCGGAAGTGGTGTGCCTCAGGAGCGGGCTACCCTCAGGAGCCTTTGGCCGATACGCGCCCGAGCGCCGCCGAAAAGCTTTGGATATGGGCAAACTCCAGCACCAAAGGTGGAGAGAGCGTGAGCCTGTCGCCACGTACACCGCCGGTCAGCACCAAGTACCCTTCACGAAGGAGTCGCCGTCCCACGGCGAGCGCATGCCCCGAAGACTCCAGAGCGATTCCCACCATGGCGCCCCTCCCGCTGACCAGAAAGCCACTTCTGGTCAGTTCGTCCCGGAAGCGGCGGCCGAGCTCTTCGGCGCGCGCGGGCAGGTCACGCTCCCGCAGCTCCGAGAGCGTGGTGAGGGCGGCGGCGCAGGCGGGGGGCGCACCGAAGTGAGTGGCCGTGTGGATGGCGGTGCCGCCGTGTTTGCCCCAGGCCTCGAAGACCTCGCGACGTCCGACGCAGGCCGAGATGGGCACGCCCGCGCCGAGCGCTTTGCCGAGGCAGACGAGGTCGGGCACGCACTCGTCGAGCGAGGCCAGCCACCTTCCCGAGCGTCCGAGGCCGGTCCAGATTTCGTCCGCGACGAGCAACGCGCCCGCCTCGCGCGTGAGCTTCGCGAGCTCGAGCAAGAACCCCTTCGGAGGCGAAACGCATCCCCCGCGACCGAGCAGCGGCTCGACCAAAACGGCGCCCACCGTGCCCGAAGCGAGCGCCACACGCACCGCCTCGAGCGAGCCCGCGAGGTCTTCGGGAGTCGACGGATACGGCGCGAAGGTCACGTCGCGCGCGAGCTGCTCGGCGAACGGCTCGCGAAATCCAGGCGCCAGACCACACGCGGCGAGCGGCCCGTACGAGAGGCCATGATACGCGCCCTCGAAGGCCACCACGCCCGAGCGCCCGGTCGCCAGCACGGCCGTCTTGAGCGCGGCCGTCACGGCATCGGCTCCGGAGAGACCGAGCATCACGCGGGCGCCCGGCTCGGGGTAAAGCGCGGCGAGGGCCTCGCACAAGAGCAGCTTCTCTTCCGAGCCGAACACGTCTCCGAGGGCGAGCGGAAAGCGCGCGCTCGCGGCCGTGAACGCGTCGGTCACCCGCGTCGGCGTGTGGCCGAGCACGAGCGCGCCGAAGCCTCCGGTGAGATCGACGTACCGGTTGCCGTCCACGTCGAACGCAAGGTCGCCCTCTCCGCCGGCGAGCACGATGGGGCCTTGGTCCTCACCGCTCGTTTTGCCTCGCGCGTCACGTCGCGCATCGAACGCGGGACACTCCACGGCCGCGAGGCGCGCCGAGAGCTCGCGCGAGCGCGGCCCGGGGATCTCGGTGCGCACGAGCGGACCGCCCGAGTCCGAAGGCCTACGACTCGTGTCGCTCACGACGCTCAGGTCGCGACGACGACGCGGTTACGTCCGCCGCGCTTCGCGTCGTAGAGGCGCTCGTCGGCGTCTTTGATGAGCTCGAGGCCGGTCTTGTGCGAGTCGAGCAGCTTGGCCACGCCGATGGAGACCGTGACCGGGATGCGCTCGTTCTGGAAGACGAATTTGGCTTCTTCGACGCGCGCGCGGATGTCGTGGGCGAGCTGCGTGGCGCCCTCGATGGTGGTCTCGGGGAGGAGCAGCGCGAACTCTTCGCCGCCGTAGCGCGCGAACACTTCGTCACGACGGATGCGCGCCTGGACCAGCCGAGCGAGCTCCTTCAGCACGTGGTCACCGGCGAGGTGGCCCTGCGTGTCGTTGATCTTCTTGAAGTGGTCGATGTCGAACATGATGAGGCACATGTCGCGCTGGTGGCGACGCGCTCGCATCACTTCTTTGTCGAGGGACTCGAGCAGGTAGCGCTTCACGTGCGCCTGCGTGAGACCGTCGATGATGGTCATCCGGTAGATTTCCTCGTGGTACTGGGACTCGACGTCCTGACCCGAGAGGTACTTGAAGATGGTCGGTCCGACCTTCACGCGGTCGCCGTTGGCGAGCGCGCACTCGCGGCCGATTTGGTCGTCGTTGACGTAGGTGCCGTTGGTCGAGCCGTCGTCGACCGCGTACCAGGTGGAGGCGCGCTGCTCGAAGTGCACGTGGCGACGCGAGACCGAGTCGCCCTCGAGCACGATGTGATTCTCCGGACCACGGCCGATGCGCAACGGGCTCATGTCGAGCACGAAGCGCTTTCCGAGGAGCGTCGGCTCCTTCGTGTAGATGACCACCAGGCAGTCGCCCCCTCCGGGACCCATCTCGCCCGGGGGTTTCTGCACGATAGCGGTTACTCTTGTCTTCTCGTCGCCGTCGCCGCTCAACGAATCCGCTGCAGTGCGCAGCCCTCCAACGTCACGGTACCTTCCATTCGGCGGATCGGTCAAGGCAGGTCTCGGCGCGTGGAAATAGCGCTTTTGACATGCATTCCCGCACTTTAGGCGACAAGCGCTCCTCTTCTCGACCGCTTGGGTCAGCGAGATTGTGGAGGGAGCTCGAGCGCGGGCCGAGCAAAGCCGAACAGACGGGCGACGATGTCGTGCGGAAGGTCGACACTCTGGCGCAGGAAAAGGAGTGGACGGCCCCCGAACGTAGGGAGGTCGAGCCAGGGTCCTTTTTCGGTGACCAGCCAGACGTCCAAGGCATCACGACGGGTGAGAGCCTCGGCGCGACGATGGTCTTCGTGGGTGAGCTGGCCGTGGTTCTCCAGGGTGAGCGTGGCGCGTGGCACGAAGGCGCCGAGAGCCTGCGCTGCACGCGAGGGCCGCGCGATGGCGGTCCCGAGCCCGAAACGAACCCCCTCGAGGGCAGCGAGCGGCTTCATCGTGCCCTGCGCGTCGACCAGCGAAACACGTGCCGCCGCGGCTTCCTCGTGCGCCACGAGGTCGGCGCCACGAACGAGTGACTCGAAGCGGCGCGCTTCGTCCGCGGACCTCGGCCGAGGACAGGCCATGACCGAGAGCGACCGCGCACCGGAGCCGGCCGCGCGAACGAACGGGGCACCATCGACGACCACCAGGTCCGCGAGGTGGGTCGCGAACACCACCGCGAGCGCGCGTTGCGGACCGACCACCACGCGCACGTTCGGCAGGTCGTCGAGCTGGCGAGCAGCCACCCGAGCTTCGTCCCCGACCTCCGACGTGCGCGAGTCGGGCCGCACCACGCGGCAGGCACGTGCAGGCGAAGCAGCCTTCGCGCCGTAGCCATGGCCCACGAGCGCCACGCGCGTCCCCGTGCGCGCGATCGCACGCGCGATCGCGATGGAAACCGGGGTTTTTCCCGATCCGCCGAGCAGCACGCCGCCCACACCGACGTACGCGGCGCGACTCTCGGGCACGCTCAGCACCTTTCGCGCGCGAGCGAAGACCAGCGGAGACGTGACGTGCGAGACGAAGCGCCCGAGGGGTCCGGCCATGGTGTCGTCGTCGAGCCACGTCTCCACGCGGCGTCGCAGGTCGTTGGCCAAGGGCGTTCTCACGGGAGGGGCTCGGTCGGACACGGGCGGGCCAAGGAGCGGCCGACGCGTGAGCGACTCGAAACGAGCCCCTGTTCGCGCTGCCCGATCGCGATACTACTCGTAAGCGATGGCCAAGATCGACGCGGTGGACGTGGGGAGGCGGGCATTCGCGAGAGACGTCGCGCACATGGGGAGCACGCCGCGGCTCTTGCGCGTGAAGCTCGCCAAGATGGTCACCTCGCCCTTCGCGTTTCTGCGAGGGAGCGCGCCTTCGTTTTACGAGGTGCTCGAGGAGGCTCCGGACCTCGCCGCTGGGCCTTCGGGACGCGGCACCCTCGTGGGAGATGCGCACCTCGAGAACTTCGGCGCCTACCGCGTGAGCCGAAAATCCCGCGGGGGAAAGCGCAAACACGGCGGCCAAGTCGCGTTCGACGTGAACGACTTCGACGACAGCTGCGTGGGTCCGCACCGCTTCGATCTGGTGCGTCTCGCGACCAGTCTCTTGCTGGCCGCGCGCATCTACGGAGAGTCGGGCACGGCCACCTTGGAGCTGCTTCGTCGGATGCTCGAGGGCTACGGAACGGGCGCGTTCGAGGGCAAGCTACCGAAGGCTCCGGCCAGCGTGCGTGACCTCGTGCGCAAGGTGGAAGCGCGCACGAGCCGCGAGTTTCTCGCCTCCCGCACGCACGGCACGAAGAGCGGTCGGAAGCTCACCTTGGGCGAACGGTATCTTCCGCTCGATCGCAGCGTGCGCGCGGCGCTTCCCGAAGCGCTCGCGCGATACGAAGCTTCGCTCCCACCGGCCGAACGTCCCGAGCCACGGGCGCTCGAGCTCGAAGATGCCGCCTTTCGCGTGGCCGGAACGGGCAGCCTCGGGTGTCTGCGCATCGCCGCGCTCGTGCGGGGCGACGGCGACGGGTGGCTCTTCGATCTGAAAGAAGAAGAGAAGCGCCCCTCCCCTCATCGCCTCGCGCGTGCGGGTCGGAAGAGCCCGGCCGAACGCGTTCGCGACGCCTTCGTGACGTGCCTCGAGCGAACGCCCTCGCGCCTCGGGGTGACCGAGCTCGTGGGAAAGTCGATGCTCGTGCGGCGCCTCACGCCTCAAGAAGACAAGCTCGACGTGGCCAAGCTCCCGCGCGATACGTTCGTGGAGCTCGTGCCTTACCTCGGCGCGCTGCTCGGCCGCGTGCACGCGCGAGGCGCCGAGAAGCCCGGGAAACCCCATCGTGCGTCCGATCACGCCGAGACCATCGAGCGTGCCATCGTGCTGGCCGGCCTGCACGAGTCCGCGTTCCTCGCGTACGCCCTGGACGCGAGCGAAGCGCTTCGATGAGGCGCCCGTGAATACGAGCGACGACCCGCGCGGGACCCGCGCCTTCTACGACGCGGTCGCGGGGCGCTACGATCGCGTGTATGCCGCACGCATCGACGGCAAAGCGCGGCTCGTCGAGGCGTGTCGGGCGCTCTTGCCGGCCTCGCGCACGCTGGTGCTCGGCGTGGGGACCGGGCGCGAGCTCTCCGCCCTGTGCGACGCAGGACATCGACCCACGGGCTTGGATTTTTCGACGCGCATGCTGGAAAAAGCGGCGCGCCGAGGCCGTCCGGTTCCGCTCGTGCAGGGGGACTTTTGGCAGCCCCTGCCCTTCGAGAGCAACGCGTTCGACGGCGCGGTGGCTCTGCATGGAACGCTCGCGCACGCCCCGAGCAACCAGGCCGTTCGAGACCTCGCCCACGAGCTCGCGAGGGTGATCGTGCCCGGAGGCCGCTTGGTCGTGGAGGTGCCGAGCCTCGCCTGGCTCGAGTCGATCGGCGACGAGGCGCTCGAAGACGACGATGGGCGAGTGGTGAAACGAGTCGGCCCTCACGAGCTCGAGATCGTCGACCTGCCCACGGGAGCCATCACCACCGCGTGGGCCCTCTCGGCGGAGACGTGGGGAGAGTTGCTCGCGCCCTTCGACCTGCAAGTCGTCGAGCGCGAGGACGAGCTGCTCCTGCTCGGGACCAACCCGTGAACGAACGCTCCTCGAGCCGGCGCGCGAACCGCGTCAGCTCGTCTTCGGACGACGGAAGATGAAAAAGACCTCTTTCGAGTTGCCGCCCTTTTCACGGTCGAAGCTCGAGACGAGCTCCCAGCCTTCGGCACCGAGCGCGTCGAGCTTTCCCTCGAAGTCGTCCTTGTCGATGTCCAGGATGTCCAGGGTCAAACGCTTGTAAGTCCAGACGCTCATGACGAAACTGTAAGGTCAATCCCGAGCAAACGCTCGTGCAAACTTCTCGCGCCGCAAAAGGCCCGATTTCAGCGCGGAAGCTCCAGGGTAAAGAGCCAGTCCGAGTAGTCTTTTCGGGCATCGTGGCAATCGAGGCATATCGTCGGGCGCCCGGAGAAAAGCGGGGTTCCGTCGGCCGAGTACTCGGCGAAGTACCAGCCCTCGGTGCGCTTCTCCATGACCGCCACGATCGAGAGCTTCGAGCCATTGCCCGAGTAGCCGTTCTTGACCACCAGAGAGCCCACCGGGAACTCCGCGCTCGATCCGGCATCGCTGCCCGCGGCACGCGTAGGCCCTCGCGCGTAGGCGTCGGCCAGGACCGGGTTCAGGAAGATCTCCACCGAGCCCGAGTGGAGCGTGAAGCTCGGCTGCTTGCCCGGATGACGCGGCGGGTGAGGCCAGCTCTCGTAGCCGGAGGTGCTCACGCGATCCCAGAGGGCCTCGGCCCCTTGGGGGTCTTGGTTGTCGCGGCAAGCGGCGGTGAGCGCGCTCACGAGAGCGACGATCACGACACCGAGAGAGGTCTTGGAAACGGAGAGCATCGGTCGCCTTACGCCAAAGAGGTGCCGAGGTTACGCGGCCGACAGAAAAAGGGATCGCGACATTCGTGCGGGCCGAGCGGCGTCGGTCCGAGGAGACAGGTCCGAGGACGGGTGGGCACGGGTCCAAAGCCGACGGACGGGCTGCTAAGCTCGCGATGTGAAGTCGCCTTACGTCCTTTCGGCCGCGCTCGCGCTCGGTCTCGCAGCTCTCCTGGGCGCGCCGCACACCGCCCACGCCAACGGTCGGTTTCCGGCGACCAACGCGCTCGTGGTGGCCCCGAAAGACCCCACGTTCCTCGTGTTGCGCGCCACCTACGGCGTCTTGATCTCGCGCGACGCGGGAAAAAACTGGGACTGGGTGTGCGAGCAGAGCCTCGGCTTCAGCGGCATCGAAGACCCGCCCATCGCGCTCACCGAGAAGCCGGCCATCGTGGGCGCGCTCTTCGCGGGGCTCAGCGTGTCGCAAGATCGCGGGTGCTCGTTCGCGCTGAAAAAAGGCTCGGTGGACGGGCGCATCGTCAACGACGTGGTGGTGGCCAAAGCGAGACCTCGTGAGGTCTTGGCCATCGCCTCGAGCTACGCCTCGAAGACCGAAGCGGGCGCCAGCGCCTACCTCAGCACGGTGTTCGCCAGCCGTGACGAGGGCGAGACCTGGGAACCGAGCTCGCCTTCACTCGATCCGAGCGTGCTCTTCGAGACGATCGAGATCGCCGAAAGTGATCCGGCGCGGGTCTACCTGAGCGGTGCTCGCGACGGCGCGAACGGACCCGAGGGCGTGATTTTCGTCTCCACCAGCAGCGGCGCCACCTTCGTCGAGCACAAGATTCCGTTGGTCGCGGGCGAGCGAGCACCCTTCATCGGCGCGGTGGATCCGAAAAACGCCGATCGCGTCTACGTGCGCACGGGCGGTGGTCCCGACCTCGTGAAGAGCCGCTTGCTCGTCTCGGACGACGCGGGAAAAACCTTCCGAGAAGCATGGGCGAGCGATGGCCCCATGACCGGCTTCGCGCTCTCTCCGGACGGCGAGAAGGTGTACGCGGGCAGCGCCAAAGACGGCCTCGTGGTGGCCTCGAAGACCGCGCTCGCCTTCGAAACACGCTCGAAAATCCAGGTGCAGTGCCTCGCCGTGACCGACGACCGCGTGCTCGCGTGCTCCAACGAGGTGAGCGGCTTCGTGGCCGGCGCCAGCACCGACGACGGCAAGACCTTCACGCCCATCCTGCGCCTTGCCGGACTACGCGGACCTCTCGCGTGCGGCTCCGGCACCAGCACGGCGGACGAGTGCGTGAAGCAATGGCCTCGTGTGCGCGCCGAGCTCGGCATCCCTACCCCGGACGCGGGCACTCCGGGGGCCGACGCGTCTCCCTCTGCGACCCCTGCGCCCGCGAGCTCGGGTGGCTGCGGGAGCTGCTCGTCGGGCACGACGTCCGGCGCGAGCGCGGCCTTCGCGGGCCTCGGTGCGCTCGTGATCGGTTACGTGGTGAGACGCAGGCGGAAACGCTGAATCGTGTAGGGCGTGACCGATCAGGCTCGGCGTGAGCGTCGGAGAAACGTCTCGATCGCGCTCACCACGAGCGCGTGGCGCACGAGGCCTTCGTCGATGAGCGCGGGCAGGTCGGCGAGCGGCACGAGGACCACCTCGAGCTCCTCCAGATCGTCGAAGTCTTGTTTGCCCGTGGGGACGGCGAAACGCGCGACGAACGAGTGGCAGACGTTGCCTTGCATGGCCGGGTTCGCCTCGACCTGGGCGAGCGGCTCCAGCGCCTCGCACTCGTACCCCGACTCTTCGGCGAGCTCGCGACGGGCCGCATCGATGGGCGATTCGCCCGGATCGATGACGCCGCCCGGCACCTCGAGGCTCATTTCTCCGGTGCCGAAGCGGTACTGCCACACGAAGACCATTTGGTCGTCCGGCGTGATGGCGAGCACGTTGCACCAGTCGGGAAAGCGCAGCGTGTTGACGTCGTTCCTCGGTTTTCCGGCCGAATCGACGATCTCGTGGCGCTCCACGCCGAACACGCGGTAGGTCGCCACGACCTCGCTTCGGGCACGGGTCCAGGGTCCGATCTTGGGCGCGAGGCGAGCCTTGAGCGACATGCCGCGGCGATAGGCACTTTTTGCCCGCGAAGCAAGGTGGTACATCCCGCTCGTGGCCAAGGCGGAAAAAACCAAGTCCGGCGAGAAGCTCGTCGTGAAGAACCGCCGCGCGACGTTCGACTACGAGATCGACGATCACTACGAAGCGGGCATCGTGCTCGTCGGTGGCGAAGTGAAGTCGATGCGCGACGGCAAGTGCGAGCTGGTCGACGCGTACGGCTCGATCGACCGCGGCGAAGCGTGGCTCAAGCAGATGTACGTTGCACCTTTCGAGCGCGCGGCGGCCTTCCCGCACGAGCCTCGCAGGGCGCGCAAGCTCTTGCTCCACAAGAACGAGATCGAGCGCATCGAGAAGGCGCTCACGCGTGAGGGCTACACGCTGGTCCCGCTGCGCGTGTACTTCAAAGAGGGCCGCGCCAAGGTGGAGCTCGGGCTCGCACGCGGCCGCAAGACCCACGACAAACGCGCCGAAATGGCCAAAAAGACCGCCGACCGTGAGGCGCGCGCGGTGATCGGACGAGGGAGAAAAGGCGAATGAGCGGCGAGCCCGAAGGCACCTGGCACCTCGTCTGGCAGAAGGGCGGAAACGCGCGCTTCGTCAAAGTGGCCGAGACCGCCGTCACCTTGGTCTCCACCATTCCTTCGCCTCCCGGCTCGCGCATCGACGCTTCGTTCGTCGACGACGTGACCGTCTCGTTCCGGGTGAAAATCCACGGTTCGAAGAAGCAGCCCGACGGCACCTTCGTCCTCGAAGGACGCCCGATCGACATGACCAAAGAGGTGCGCACCAAAGCCGCCGAGCTGGTCGCCCGCGACACGACCGCAAGCTGAGACGCGCAGAGCTCGCAGCTCGCCACGAAGCTCACGAGAGCCCGAAGAAGGCTTTCGCGGTCTCGCTCGTGTGCCGCGCGGTCTCTTCCGGAGATTCGCGCCGTGCTTCGGCCACGGCGCGGAGCACGTGCGGCAAAAACGCGGGCTCGTTGCGGCCGTCACCAGGACGCGGGCTCAGGGTGCGCGGCAGGAGGAACGGGGCGTCGGTCTCGATCATCAGCCTCCCCGCGGGCACCTTCGCCACCAGCGGGCCGAGGTGGCGACCGCGGCGCTCGTCGCAGATGAACCCGGTCATGCCCACGTGGAGATCGAGCGAGAGGTACGCCATGAGCGCCCGCTCGTCTCCCGTGAAGCAATGCACGACGCCGCCCACGAGCTCGGCGCGCCTTCGTTTCATCACCTCGTAGAACGCGGGGTGCGCCTCACGTTCGTGCAGGAAAACAGGCTTTTTCACCTCCACGGCGAGATCGAGCTGAGCCTCGAACGCGCGCAGCTGCTCGGCCTCGGTGGAGAACATGCGGTCGTAGTCGAGCCCGCACTCGCCCACCGCGACCACGCGGTCGTTCGCGAGCAGCGCCCGTAGCGCCTCACCAGCACCACGGTCGAAGGTGCGTGCCTCGTGCGGATGAATCCCGGCCGTCGAGACGAGCGAAACCTCACGGGCATCCGGCTTCTGCTCCTGGCACAACGCGAGAGCCGCCCGACTCGCCGCCACACTCGTGCCGGTCACCACGATCGTGCCCACCCGAGCCGCCGACGCACGCGCGAGCACCTGCTCGAGGTCCTCACGAAACCGCCGATGTGCGAGGTTCACCCCGATGTCGACCAGAGACGGAAAAGAAGAATCGGAAGACATAGAAAACTCCTAGAAATAAGACAATTTACGGACATACAGACAACCTCACGAAAACCTCGAGCCGGAGGGCCACGAGCAACAGTCACCGCTGGCGCGCGGACTCCTCCGACCGCCGCGCGGACTCCTCCGACCGCCGCGCGGACTCCTCCGACCGCCGCGCGGACTCCTCCGACCGCCGCGCGGACTCCTCCGACCGCCGCGCGGATAGGCCTGAGTCTCGCGCGGATAGGCCTGAGTCTCGCGCGGACAGGCCTGAGTCTCGCGCGGACAGGCCTGAGTCTCGCGCGGACAAGCCTGAGCCTCGCGCGGAGTCCGTCCTGGCTCGGGCGGAAGGGCCGTTCCCCGAAAGCGCCGATGAAGTAGCGGGGGCCCGATTCGAACGAGCCTCTCCGGGAGGCTATCCCGGCGCAGAATCCCCTTCTGCTACCCCGCAAGAAGCCACGAGACGTACCGCACCTCGCGAGAACGAACGACGCTTCGCTTCGCCGACCTTCGAGCAGGCTGCCCGAACGGTCGAACGAAGTACATGTATCTTCTCCGTGAAGAACGACGCGTAAGCGATGCCGCAGCAGCGGTCGCACGGACGTCGTTCGCTCGAGATCGAGAAAGAGCTCGAGAGCGAGACCGAGAACGAAACGGAGAGGAACAGAGGAAGAGCGTGTTCGTCGAGAAGCCGGGCACCTCGGGGTCGTCGCGACTTCTCGACAAGAGGGCGAGCCAGCTCACTCTCTCGTTTCAGCCGCACGCTCATCCTTCGATGCGCGAGCCGGTCTGTCAAGGCGACGTCCCTCGAGAGCGCGAGAGATCAGTCTCCGTCGAGGTTCATCGTTTTGTGATCGCCCACCTGGATGGCCGCAAGGTGCGACACGCTGGAGAGCTCGCTCCACAGGCCCCAGGCGCGCACGGTGCGCTCGAGGTACACCACGCGCTCGGCGCATCGGGCGATGGCTTGCAGGTTGTGGGTGACGAGCACGGCGGCCATGGTCTCGCTGGCGCTGATCTCGGCCATGAGATCGACGATGGCGGCTCGACCGCCCACGTCCACTCCGGCCGTGGGCTCGTCCAGGATCAAGAGGTCGGGCTTGGTGGCCAGCGCGCGGGCGAGAAAAACACGCTGCGTCTCGCCTCCCGAAAGATCGCGCATTTGGGCGTGGGCGAGCTTGGCGGCGCCGCAGCGTTCGAGGGCGGCCATGGCTTTGTCGCGCTCGTCTTTGCCGATGAAGAGCGGCCAGCGTCCGCGCAGATTGGCCACCACCACGTCGAGCGGAGTTGCCGGGAAATCGCGGTCGAAGGCCTTTCGCTGCGGCACGTAGCCGACCTTCTTTCGCCCCTCGGCCGGAGAGAGCCCGCCGATGGTGATGCGGCCCGAGCTCGGCTTGAGCACGCCCAAGATGCACTTGAGCAGCGTGCTCTTGCCCGCGCCGTTCGGACCCGAGAGGCACAAGAATTCGCCCACCGGAACGTGGAAGGTCACGTCCTCGAGCACGCGTTTTTTCCCGAACGAGACGCTCACACCGCGCACGTCGAGCGCGCGCGGTCCCTCTTCCGAAGGGCGTGTTCCCTCGAACACGGAAATCGGAATTTGCCGGGACGCCGGACCACGTGCGTGGTCGGTGAGCCCGCGGGACGGAGGCGCCTCGGAGCTCACTTTTGCAGCTTCTCGAGCTGGGCCATGTCGTAGCGGAGCATCTTCTCGTAGGTGTCCGTCTCGGGGCCCCCGCCCACCGGGTCGAGCACGCCGAGCGGGATTTTCGCCTCGTCCGAGAGCACCTTGGCCGGGCGCGGGTCGAGCTGCGGTTCGCTGTAGAGTGCAGGCACCTGCTTGGCTTTCACCACCGAGAGCACCTTCTGCACGTAGTCGCCCGAGGGGGTCGACCCGGGATAGGGCTCGATCACCGCCAGCACCGTGAGGCCGTAGCGCTTGGCGAAATATCCGAAGCTGCCGTGGAAGGTGACGAAGCCCTTCTTGGGCAGCGCCTTGGCGCGGGTCTCGAGCTCTTTGTCGAGGTTCTCGAGGTCTTTGTCGAGGGCGTCCGAACGCGCGCGGTAGTCGTTGGCGTGGGCGGCGTCGAGCTTGGAGAGGTCTTCGGTGAAGGCCCGCACGATGAGGCGCGCGTTCTGCGGATCGAGCCATACGTGCGGATCGATCGCGCCTTTTTCGTGGTCGTGATCGTCGTCGTCTTTGCCGTGCGCGTGGGCTTCTTCGTCGCCCACGGCTTCGAGGTCGACGGGGCGCGTGGGCACCCGATCGCCGACCTTGAGCAGACGTGCCTTGGGCGCGGCGTCTTTCACGAGCCGCTCCATCCACGGATCGAGACCTAGCCCCACCATGACGCCGAGCTGCGCCTTCGAGACCTCTTCCACGTCGTGGGGCGTGGGGTCGAAGGTGTGCTCGTTCTTGCCCGGTTGGAGCAGCAAGGTCACGTCGGCGTCGGGGCCGGCCACGCGCTTCACGAGGTCGTATACGGGGTAGATCGACACGGCCACGCGGGGCTTGCCACCGGCCGGGGCAGCCCCGCCGCAGCTCTTGCAAGCGGGCAGCGCGAGCGCGAGCGCCGCCACCGAGGCGACGCCGAGGACACGACCGAACGAGGAGAACGCACGCGCGAGAATCTGCATCGGAAACCGAGCCTAATCGCGTCCATGACGCGCGGGAAGGAGGTGCGTCACCGGTTCGTTACCGACTTGCGTCATTCGCGAGCCGTGCCTCGTGACGGAGGGTCGTGGTAACACCGGGTAGCCCGCCATGGTCGACTACGAGATCCGCGGCGCGCTTCCCTCCGACGAAGAGCAAATCTTGTCGGTCGCGCGCCACTTGAACACAGTGAACCTGCCCGACGACCGCGAGGGCGTGAGGCTCATCCTCGACGCCGCGCACAAGAGCTTCACCGGGCAAGTGAAGGACCCGAAGCGCCGCGAGTACGTGTTCGTCCTGGTCGACAAATCGAACGACCGCATCATCGGCACGTCGATGATCTTCGCCCAGCTCGGGCGAAGGGATGCACCTTACATCTACCTCGACGTCATCGACGAAGAGCGCTACTCGCACACGCTCGACAAGCACTTCACGCACACCACGCTCTCCATCGGCTACTCCTACGACGGCCCGACCGAGATCGGCGGCCTCGTGCTCTTGCCGGACTACCGGCTCGCCACCGAGCGCCTCGGGCAGTTCGTGTCGTACGTGCGCTTTCTCTACATCAAGATGCACCGCGCGCTCTTCCGCGACGAGGTGCTCGCCGAGCTGCTCCCGCCGCTCGAAAAAGACGGCACCTCGCACCTGTGGGAGGCGCTCGGTCGGCACTTCACCGACATGACGTACGCCGAGGCGGACCGCCTCTCGAAGCGCAACAAGGAGTTCATCCGCGGGCTCTTCCCGGAGGGCACCATCTACGCTTCGCTCTTGCCCAAGCAGGCGCGCGACGTCATCGGCAAGGTGGGCGCGCAGACCCGCGGGGTCGAGAAGATGCTGCGGCGCATCGGCTTCCGCTACGCCGAGCGAGTGGATCCGTTCGACGGAGGCCCGCACTTCACCGCCCTGACCGACGAAGTCTCGCTCGTGCAGCGCACTCAAAAGGTGCGCGTCTCGGGCTTCGTGAAGAAGGGCGAGCACGCGAAGGTGCGTGGCCTGGTCGCGCGCTCCTACGAAGCCGAGCCGTACTTCCGCGCCGTGCTCTCGCCCATCGTGCTCGGCGAAGACGACGACGCGCACGTGGGCGAAGCGGCCGCGCGCCACCTCGGGGCCGACCTGGGCGACGACCTCTGGGTCTTGCCGCTCGACTGATGCCGTACGCGAGCGCGCAAGGACCGAGCGGCGAGAGCTCGTTTTCGCACGATCTCGAGATGAAGACTCCGGACGGCGTGGCCTTGCGGGCGACGCTGCGCGAGCCCGACGCGAACGAAGGCCGAGAGCCGCTCGCCACGCTGGTCTTCGCGCACGCCATGTTCGCGCGGCGAAGCGAATGGGAGAGACCCCGCGGACAGGGGCTCGCCGCGATCTACGCCGACCGTGGATTTCGCACGCTTTCGTTCGACTTCCGAGGACACGGCGACAGCACGAACAAGCCTTCGGGCTCCGACTACGACGCCTACGTTCGCCACGATTTGCCCACCGTGGTCTCGTGCGCGAAGGACCGCGGAGGCAAGGTGATCGTGGTCGGACACTCGCTCGGTGGGCACGTGGCGCTCGCCTCGCAGGGCGCGGGGTATCTCGGCGCCGACGCTCTGGTCGTGGCCGGAGCCAACGTGTGGCACGAGACCCTCGAGCCCTCACGAGCCCGCTTCGCGGCGCAGCGTTTGGCGGCCTCGGCGCTCTCACGCATCGTGCGAACGGCAGGGAAATTTCCGGCACGCGCGCTGCGCATGGGCAGCGACGACGCGCCCGCGGGTGCGCTCTCGGTGTTCTTGCGTACGCCCGAATCCGGAGCCTGGACCAGCGACGACGGCGCCCTCGACTACTTCGCGTGCCTCTCTCGCGTCGACGTACCGGTGTGCGCGATCGTGAGCCGCGGAGACCGCTTCATCTGCCGGCCCACCTGCGGCGAGCGTTTCGTCGCTCGGGTGCGCGGGCCAAAGAAGGTGCTCGTGGTGGAGCGCGCCGACGACGGTGGTCCTGCTCCGGACCACATGGGCCTCGTGACGAGCCTCGCTTGCCGAAGTCAGTGGGACGAAGCCCTCGCGTGGGCCCTCGCCTCGGCTTGAGCGGGCGCGGACGCGGAGCGCACACGAACGAGCGTGGCAGCCGCGCACACGAGGGGCACGACGCCCCGTCTCGCATGGCAACGTTCTGCGCGAACACCAGTGATTTTCCCTGGCATCGATGTTGCTGAAACGCCGAGCATGAGCCTCGACGTTCCCAAGACCATCCTGGTACCGGTCGACTTCACCGACATGTCGGAGCACGCCATCGACCGGGCCTTTGCCTGGGCCAAGCGCTTCGACTCCGAGGTGGTGCTCATGCACGCCTACGACTTGCCGGTGCTCGGGCCGACCGACATGGCCTTCATGACCACGGTCGACCTCGACCGAGAAGTGCGCGAAGGCGCATCCCGTGCGCTCAAGCACGCACTCGAAGCGCGACAGGGCGAAGGCGTGCGCGTGCGTGCGCTTCTCGTACAAGACGACCCGCTGCACGCCATCGTGGAGACGGCACGTGAAGAGCGCGCCGAGCTCATCGTGATGGGCACCCACGGTCGCACCGGCATCGTGGGCGCACTCTTGGGAAACACCGCAGAAAAGGTGGTTCGCGAAGCGCCTTGCCCCGTGCTCACCTTCCGCGAGCCGACCGAAGATCGCGAGAGCCGTGAACCGGACGAGGTCACGAACGGCGAGAGGCTGGCGAGCGATGCTGGCTGACGGGCTTTCCTGGTGAGCGGGATCGTGCTGACATGGCGGACTTCGCACGTGTCCGCGCGCCTTCGGTCTCCCTCTACCGCTCGAAACCGCACCCCCATCTTGGAAGTGCTCGGACCCGTTTGCACGCAAATCGCGCGCGCCAAGGCGACCGGGACGAACGGCGAGGCCGAGCTCGGGGAAGTACGCGTGCTCGAGGTCGCGAGCGGATCCGGCGAGCATGCCGCGTACCTCTCGACCGAGCTTCCCTTCGTCGTGTGGCAGCCGAGCGAGCGCGACATGACCGGTCTCGCCAGCATCGATGCGTGGCGCCTCGAAGAGCGCGTAGGCAACGTGCTACCGCCGCTCTGCCTCGACGCCACCACGCCGTTCCGCTTCCCGAGCGCGAACATGACCGAGGTCGTGTTCGACGGGCTCGTATGCATCAACATGATCCACATCAGCCCCTGGGAGGCGACCATCGGCCTCTTCGACAACGCGCGCGCGTGCATCGCGCCGGGCGGCTTCGTGTTCACCTACGGCCCCTACAGGCGGGGCGGAGCGCACACCGCGGAAAGCAACGCGCGCTTCGACGCCGAGCTTCGCGTGCGAAACCCGCGCTGGGGCGTCCGTGATCTCGAAGAGGTGGTCGAGCTCGCGAAGTCCAGGGGATTTTCCCTGGAACGCGTGGTCGAGATGCCGAGGGACAACCTGAGCATCGTCTTCCGAAGGGGACCTTTCGAAGGCCAAGGCTGATGCGCGTCGTCTCGTACAACGTGAGGTACTTCGGGCACGGCACGCGCGGCGTGGCCAGCACCCAGGGTGGCATGCGCAAGATCGCCGCCGCCATCGCCAAGCTCGATCCCCTGCCCGACGCCATCTTGCTCCAAGAGGTGGAGACGCAGTCGATTCGCTCCAACGCGCTCCACTGGACCCGGGGCACGCCGCAGGTCGACGTGTTCGCGGCCATCTTGGGCTCCGAGCTCGCCCTCAAGCGGCACACGCTGGACGGCTACGAGCCGCACTATTACCCCGCCCACGTGTACGGCCCCAAGGTGCGGCCGGTGTACACCACCGGTCTTGCCATCTTGGTGCGCAAGAGCCTGCGTGTGCTCGCGCTCCACTCGACCGACATCACCCAGCGCGACGGCTACCTCTTCCCCTCGTTCAAGCAGACCCGCCTCTGCGCGCACCTTCGTGTGCTCCACCCGGGGCTCGGCGAGGTCGACCTTTTCAACACGCACTTGTCCCTGCCCCAGGCCTTCACGAAGCGCTTCTGGGAGAAGTCCGATAAAATGGGCCACGGGGACAACCAGCTCGCGGAGATCGACGCCCTGCTCTCCTTCGTGGACCGCGTGCGTGGCGCGGGAGGGTTGGTCCTGGCCGGCGACTTCAACTCGGGGCCGGGCTCTCCGGTCATGTCACGCGTCGTGTCGCGTGGGCTGCGCCACGGGCTCTCGCATACCCACGGGCTCGACGAAGCGGGCCTGCGCGCCTTCCCCACCGCGGGCTTCATGCACCTGCGCATGCACATCGACCACGCCTTCACGAGCGAAGATCTGGTGTTCGAGGAGTTCCACGAGACGTACCCCTTCGGCAAAGGCGAGGGCCTCTTCGCGGGGCTCTCGGACCACATGCCGCTCGTGGGCACCCTGCGGCGCGCCTGAGCGACCGAATCACGGACCTTCGAGGCGACCGAGGCGCGCGCCACCGAAGCCCCGGCCTGTCGGTTCGGGAAGACAGGGCGCAAATTCCGCGCGCCCCGCTTGACGGAAGCCTCGCCCCGTACGAGCTTCCGCCCTGGAAAGGTCCCCTATGACGCTCCCCGACTCCGTCAAATCCCAGATCGAGGCCCAGCTCGCCAAGAGCAAGGTCGTGCTCTTCATGAAGGGCAGCAAGCACTTCCCGCAGTGCGGCTTCTCGTCGCAGGTCGTGAAGATCCTGACCGACGTGGGCACCCCGTTCGAGACCGTGAACGTGCTGCAGAGCCCGGAGCTTCGTGACGGCATCAAGGCCTACACGGACTGGCCCACCATCCCCCAGCTCTACGTGGACGGGAAATTCGTGGGCGGCTGCGACATCGTCAAAGACCTGTACGCCTCCGGTGAGCTCCACCAAGTGCTGGGCGTCACGCCCAAAGAGCAGAAACCCGTCGACCCCCCCACGCTGAAGATCTCGGCCGACGCCGCCAAGGCGATCCGCGCCGCCGACGACGGCTCGGGCGACACGCTGCGCCTCGAGATCAACCCCGAGTTCCAATACGATCTCTATTTCGGTCCCGGCGAAAAGGGCGACATCGAGACCCGCGTCGAGGGCATCGTCGTGCGCATGGACGCGGCCACCGCGTCACGCGCCAACGGAATGAGCATCGATTGGGTCGACGCCCAAGGCGGCGCCTTCAAGATCGACAACCCCAACGAGCCGCCTCGCGTGAAGGCCCTCTCGGTCGAAGGCCTGAAGGAGATGATGGACAAGGGCGAGGCGTTCGAGCTGGTCGACGTGCGCACCGAAGGCGAGCGCGCGCAGGCCAAGATCGACCGCGCCAAACACCTCACGTCGGCCACGGAAGAGCAGCTGCTCGCGCTCGACAAGGGCACCGTGATGGTCTTCCAGTGCCACCACGGCATGCGCAGCCGCAACGCCGCCGAGCACTTCCTCCGTCAGGGCTTCCGCAAGGTCTACAACCTCGAGGGCGGCATCGACGCCTGGTCGCTCAAGGTCGACCCCACCGTGCCGAGGTACTGACATGAGCGATCATCCGACCGACTTCCAAGGCGACATCCTCGCCACCATTCGCGAAAGCATCGTCAAAGCTCTGCCCGACGCAGCGGTGGAAGTGACCCCGGGCAGCGGTGGTCACTACTCGATCGTGGTCGTTTCCAAGGCCTTCGCCGGCAAGGGACCCGTCGACTCGCAGCGGCTCGTCTACTCGGCCATCTCGCACCTGATGAAGGGCGACCGAGCTCCCGTGCACGCGGTCGACTCGCTGAAGACCAAGGTTCCCGCGGGCTGAACGAACCGTCCGACGAACGAGGCCCGATCACGTGCTCCTGGCGCGCGATCGGGCCTTCTTCGTTTCGAGGCTGGAGCTACCGACTCACGGCTTCGGAGGCGGAGGGCCGTCGTGTTTTCCGTCGTGCTTCGGGCCGCAGGCGAGGCGCTTCTCGTCGCTGCCCGGAGGGGGCGTGCGGCAGACGCCGTCGAAGGTTCGGTCCCCCATTTTCACCGAGCACGCGGCGTCTGCGGTCTTGCCGTCGCACGCGGTGAACGCCTCGGGCGGAGGACCGTGGTGGCCTCCCTCGTGCGGTCCGCGCGGACCTCCGAAGTGGCCTTCGGGTCGGCAGCCGAGCCGAGGGTCGGCGCCCTTGGAGACGGCCTCCGGAGGAGGCGCGGAGCACTTGCCGCTCCAGGTCTTGTCGCCCATGGTCACGCTGCATGCGTCGCCCGCGGCCTTCGAGGTGCAGGCCTCGTAGACCGCGGGAGGCGGCACGGGCATGCAGAAGGCGCGAGTGTCCGGCGCGCCGGACGGAGGCGTGACGCACTTGCCGCCGATCGACTTCTCTCCGAAGGTGAGCGTGCACGCTTCGCCCGAGGCCTTCGATTGGCAGGCCTCGTACGAGGCGGGAGGTGGCGCGTGGCCATGGTGACCGTGCCCGGGGTGGCCGGGATTCCCGGGCTGGCCCGGACCTGCGTCGGCGCCGTCCGCGGCGACCGCTTGGGGCGCGGACCCAGGAGCTTGCGGCCCCTGCCCGCTGCAGGCGACGACCGAAGCGCCGAGCGCGGCGAACGAGAACGAGACAACGAGCGAGCGCGTGATGAGCATCGAACCTCCGAACGACGACGCTACCCCACGCGACGTGTGGCGGCGCTTCATGTGGCGTGTCGTTCCGTGAAGACCTTCACAATCGCACACGCGCTGGCAAAGATGCCCACACGCACGCTCGACACGATCCCGAAAGAGACCTGCACGAAGACAGTCCACCCTCGATCGGACGGTCTACTCTCCTCCCCCCTCAGTGGGCTGGGCGCTCGAGGGTGGGCTCTTTTCGTGCAGTTCTTCTTCTTACCTCGACACGAACAACGGAGCGTTCATGACCTCATCTTTCGCGGCACGGGCCATCGGCATCACGG
This sequence comes from Polyangiaceae bacterium, assembly GCA_965225775.1. Classification (GTDB taxonomy): domain Bacteria; phylum Myxococcota_A; class Polyangia; order Polyangiales; family Polyangiaceae; genus JAAFHV01. The sequence goes on from OZ245328.1 coordinate 4,033,797, forward strand.
GCGTTCTTGCGGTCCTCGCGGCGAGCGCCTGCGCCAAACAAGACGAGACGCCGCAGCCGGTCACCGCCAACGGCGCCCAGCAGCCGTACGGCTACGCTCCCAACGGTCAGCCCGCCTACGGCCAACAAACCGCTCCTTACGGTCAGGCGCCCTACGGACAGCAAACCGCTCCTTACGGTCAGCAGACCGCGCCCCAGCCCACGGCGGCGTATCCCGCGGCGACGGCTGCCCCGCAGGCGGCGCAGCTCTCCACCCCCGGACCTCTCGCGCTGCCCTGCCAAACCGATCAGACCTGCGGGCTCGCCAAGTGCAACACGCAGGTTCAAAAGTGCGTCTTCCCCTGCCAGCTCCCCACCGATTGTGCGACCGGCGCCTCGTGCAACGCGGCCACCGGCTTCTGCCTGCCCGGCGGCGGCTGAGCGTCGAACGTCCGCGATCGTTCCGAAGCATCCGACCGTCTTCGGACCCTTGAGGTACCCTGGAGGCTCGCGTGGAGGAATCGTTGGACGCTAACGGAATCAGCAAGTCGAAGGAGCGCCTGTCGGTCGTCTACATCGAAGACGACGCCAAGATCGGCAAGCTGTTCGCGAAGTACCTCGAGTCGCACGGGGTGAGCGTGACGCTCGCGGAAGATGGCCCGAAGGGCCTCGCCGCGGTGCTTCGCGAACGCCCCGACGTTGTGCTGCTCGACCTCATGTTGCCCGGGATGGACGGCGTGGAGGTGTGCCGGCAAATCCGAGCGCGCGCGAGCATGCCCATCTTGATGGTCACCGCGCGCGCCGAAGAGGCCGACCGCGTGCTCGGCCTGGAGGGCGGCGCGGACGACTACGTGGTGAAGCCCTTCTCCTCGCGTGAGCTGCTCGCGCGCATCCGCGCCAACGTGCGGCGAGCCGAGGGGCGCGTCGGGCCGAAAGCCGAAGAGGTGCGCGTGGGCGGGCTCACGCTCGACTCGGGCGCCATGCGGGCCACCCTCGACGGAAACGATCTCGCGCTCACCACCTACGAGTTCATGCTGCTCTTCTCTCTGGCCGAGCGCGCGGGGCGGGTCATGAGCCGCGAGCAGTTGGTCGATCTCGTGCGAGGCAGCCCGGACGAAGCGTTCGATCGTTCGATCGACGTGCACATCTCCCACTTGCGCCAGAAGCTCGGAGACGACCCGAAAAACCCGCGCCTCCTGAAGACGGTGCGTGGTCTCGGGTACATGCTCGCCGCGGATCGGAGCTGACCCATGCGGGCAAGCTGGGTGAGATCGGCGCGCTCGCGTCTGGTGATGCGCATCTACTTGGTGGGCATCGTGCAGTTCGCGCTGGTGGCGCTCGGCCTCTACGCGCTCACCCGGCAGACCCGGCCGCCCAGTTTTTTCCGCGATCACCACGTGTTCGTGGCCGACACCGTGGGCGCCAAGGTCGACGATCCGGTCGCGCTCGAAAAAGAGGTGGAGCGGGTCGAGCGCACGCTTCACTGGAAAATCGCCGTCTACGACGATGCCGGCAAGCTCGTCGCGGGAACACCTCGAAGCGAAGCCGACCGCGACCGAAGACTCCCACCGGACGTGGCGCTGCACCGCGTAGACGGCAGGACGTTCCGCCTCGAAGCGACGCCAGGGCCACCCCCGGGTTCGCGTGGACTCGCCTCGACCATCGCCATCGTGCTCGTCGTGGTGGGGGTGGCCTCGTTCGTCGTGGGTCGCTCGCTCTCCGTGCCGCTCGAGCGGCTCTCGGCCACCACACGTGCCTTCGGCGCGGGTGACCTCGGCGCACGCGTGCATCTTGCACGAAACGACGAGCTGGGAGCGGTCGCCGACGCCTTCGACGAGATGGCCGACCGCGTGGAAAAGGCCCTGAAGGCCGAGCGCGAGCTGCTGGCCAACGTCTCGCACGAGCTCCGCACGCCGCTCCAGCGCATCCACATCGCCATCGATTTGGCCTCGGAAGGCAACGCCGACACCGCGCGCGAGTCGCTGGGCGAGATCGCGGAAGACCTGGCCGAGCTCGAGCGCATCGTCGACGACGTCTTGGTGTCGGCGCGCCTCGCCCTGCGCGACGGCACGAGTCCCGCGAGTGTGCCGCCCACCAGGCCGACCCCCACCAGCATGCGCGAGCTCATCGAGAAATCGGCCGGGCGCTTCCGCAGCGCACATCCGGAGCGACCACTCTCGCTCGAGGTCGAAGACGATTTGCCCGTGCTCTCGCTCGACCCGGTGCTCGTGCGTCGGGTGATCGACAACCTGCTCGAGAACGCCGCGCGCTACTCGGACAGGCCCGGAACCGAGGTCGTGGTACGCGCCCGCGCCCACACCCGCGAGGGCCTGGTGGTCGAGGTGGTCGACTCCGGCGTGGGCATCGCGGAGGACGACCTCGAGCGTGTATTCGAGCCTTTTTTCCGCGCCGATCGCAGCCGTACGCGCGCGACCGGTGGACTCGGCCTCGGGCTCGCCCTCTCGCGCCGCATCGTCGAGTCGCACGGCGGAAGGCTCACGCTGGAGAGCGAGCTCGGCAAGGGAACGTGCGCGCGAATCGAGCTAGGAAGCGCCGCTTCGAGCTGAGGGGCCCGGACCGAAGTCCGAGCCCGAGCCCGCGTCAGCCTTCGCTCTCGGCGCCGCCGGCCACGGTCATCTTGGCCACGCGGAAGGTGGGCGAAGCGGTGGACGTGCGCAGGTCGAGGTCTGAGCCGACCGCGTCGATCGACTGCCAGAGATCGTTCACGTTGAGCGAGATCGTGACCTCGCTCACCGGGTAGGCAAGCTCGCCGTTTTCGATCCAGAAGCCGGAGGCGCCGCGGGAGAAGTCTCCGGTGACGGCATTGAAGCCGAAGCCCATCATGTCGACCACGTAGAGGCCGCGCTTCGTGCCCTTCACGATCGACTCGGCCGAGTCTTTGCCGGGCTTCAAGATGAAGTTCGAGGTGCTGGGCGAGACACCCGCCGAGCCACCGCGCGAGGCCGACGCGGTGCTCTTGCGGCCGAGCTTTCGCGCCGAGTAGCTGTCGCAGAGGTACGTGCGCAGGATGCCGTCTTCGACCACCACGTTCACGCGACTCGCGAGGCCTTCGCCGTCGAACGGACGCGAGCCAGGAGCGCGACGGATGAACGGATCGTCCACCACGGTGACGAGGTCACTTGCCACCCGCTGGCCCTCTTTGCCCACGAGGTAGCTGGATTTCCGCCAGATCGAGCTGCCCATCACGCAGCCGGCGAGCAGCCCGAGGATGGAGCGCGCGGCGTCCGGGTCGAACACCACCGGCACCTCACCCGTGCTGACGGTCTTCGCGCCGAGCTTGCGCAGGGTGCGGCGCGCGGCTTCTTTGCCGACGCTCTCGGGCGAGTCGAGCTCGGAGAGGTAGCGCTTGGCCGTCCAGTGGAAACCGCGGCGCTTCTTGCCGCCCACGTCGTCGGCGAGGGGGACCACGCTGAGCGACTGGTACGAGCCCTTGGACGTGGCGCGAAAGCCGCTCGAGAGCACGAGCGCCGAGCCACCGGCCACGCGACCGAAGCTGCCACCTTCGCTGTTGGTGATGCGCGGATCGGCCTCGAGCGCGGCGCGCTCACCGCGGCTCGCGAGGTCGAGCGCGCTCTTCGCGTCGATGGTACCGCCGGCGGGGTCGTACAAATCGAGGTCTTCGAGGGTCTTCGGATCGCACAGCTCGGACGGATCGGCCGGGCCGGCGAACTCGTCGCGCTGCGACAGCTCGACCAACTCGAGGGCGTCGGCGACGAACCGATGGAGCCCGGAGTCGGACAGGTCGCTCGTGGAGGTGCTGGCCACGCGGCCTTCTTTGATCACGCGAAGGCCGGCGGACCGTGTGCCCGCCTCTTCGACGAGCTCCGGCTTTCCCATGCGCACGCGCACGGACAGCTCGGCGCCGCTGCGCAAGATGCACTCGGCGTGGTCGACGCCGCCTTTTTTGGCGTTGGCGACGACACGGTCCCCCAGGGCGAGAAGCTCTTCGAGCTCACGATCGATCGACATGGTCCGGGAGCCTATCACTTTCGGAACGGCCCGCTCGGGCTTCGTGGAGCGCGGGAGGCGCGCGACGAACGAGGAGTAATCCGGGGCTAAATCCAGGGATCACGAGCGTAGACGCGGCGCCCGCCTCGGTCGAAGAGGTCTCGTAGGGCCCCGGGGTTCGGAGGGGCCTGTCAGGCAAACACGGCGTCGAGCGATCCCGCCGTGACTCCGCGTCGGAGCCACGTGTCGAGCAGCGCGGAGTCGCGGCAGGCGAGCACGCGCGCCCTCAGAGCCTCGGGCACCGTGAAGCCGCGGGCCTCGAGCACCCCCAGAACCGCGGCAGCGCGGCCTTCTTCTCGACCTTCTTCTCGACCTTCTTCTCGACCTTCTTCTCGGCCTTCTTCTCGGCCCTCTTCGCGGATCGCATCGAGGCTCTCGTAGCCTGCGCGCTGGAGCAGGTTGCGCAGCGTGCCCTCGTGCGCGGCCTTGCGATCCCACAAGGCTTCGGCGCGCACGGGGTTCTGGAGCACACCGGGGGCGAGCAGCTCGTCCCCTACGCCTCGCACGACGGGCTCTTTGCCCTGCTCGTAGATCTCCACACGACGCGGGCCTACGAGGCGCACCACCCAGACCCAGCGGGTCCCTGCCTCGAGCAGATCGACGATCTTGGACTGCAGCGAGGCCTCGTCTTGCCCGGTGCCGGCGTACTCCAACGCGAGCGGTGGCGCTCCCTTGATCCAGCCCGGCTGATCGGGAACCCCCACCGACACGTCGGGGGAGCGAAGCGTGTCGTCCGAGGGGGCGAAGCCGGCATCCACGCCGGCCGACTCGACCGCCGGGTCCGAGTCCAAGAGCTCGAACCCGTACCCGGTGCCGCGCGCGCCGGCGCCGCCCGTTGGCGCACAATAGATGGCGTTCCCACGGGAGAGCTCGTGTCGATCGCCGGGCGCGATATCGTGCGTACGAAAGGGGCCTCGCTCGGGCTTGGGGCTGTGAGCCATGAGGTCGAGCATAGCCCTCGTCCGCGGCCCATGCACGCGCGGGCACGAACCGACGCGCCCCACGTGGTCAGCCGCCGACGACCGGCGAATTTCCCGCCTCGCGACGAGGCTTGAGGTCGGCCGGGATACCGTGGGAGCCTTCCGCCATGGCGAAGAACGCAGCTCCCAAGCTCGGCGGCTTCATGCTGCGTGAAGAACGCTTCCCGGACGTGGAATCGCTGGTCGCACACGTCGATCGGCTGAAGGCCGCGCCGGGCGCCCACAAGTGGGTCTTTCGTGGCCAGCGCGACGCCTCGTGGAGCCTCTTGCCGTCGGCGTTTCGTAAGGGCGTGGAGCTCGGCTACACGCACGCGCCCCGCATCGTGGGAGACGGTGCCTACTTGAATCGCGAGCAGGCCGAGGCCGAGTTTCTGCGACTGCGCGAGTTCTTGCTCGCGGTGGACGAGACCGGTCTCGCCATCCCTGAAGATACGCAGGTGCTGCGTGCGCCTCGCGGATGGAACGACCTCTGGAAAGAGTTCGAACGTGTCGGCTTCCCTTCCCACCGCGTGCTCTCGCTGCTCGCGCTCGGGCAGCACTACGGCGTGCCCACGCGGTTGCTCGACTTCTCGGAGCGCTGGGAAGTGGCCCTCTACTTCGCGGTCACCGACTGCGATCGTTTCCCACCCGGCGAAATCGCGGTCTACGCGCTCGACCTCGACTGGGTGCTCTGGAAAGGCTTTCGTCGCAGCGGAGGCATGCTGCCGGTGCTCCAGGTGGTGAGCGCGCCTCGTTCATCCAACCCGAACCTCAACGCGCAGTCCGGGCTCTTCGTCGCGCCCAGTATCTACCCGAGTCAGCTCGACAAACCGGTCGACCTGGCCGCCCTCGGTGAGCGGCTCACGCGCCACACCGCGCCGGGCACCGTGCCCGTTTTGTGGAAGCTCGTGATGCCCACCGAACAGGCAGGCAAGACTTTGCGTCTTCTCTCGGCGCGCTCGGTGAACCGCGCCACGCTCTTTCCCGGCTTCGCGGGAGCCGCCGCGTTCCTCGAAGAGCGCAAGAAGTGGGACCATCCGCACGCCCGCTGGACCCCCTGGACTCCCGAATAGCAAAAGGCGGAAGACGCGTGGGGACCTCCCCCTCGTGCACCAGTACAGGGCGCGAGCCGTGTGATCGTGCTCTCGGGCCCCTCTCGAGACTCATTCTCGGCTTTCGTCCTCTTCGTCCTCTTCGTCGTAGTCGCTTTGCTCGGCGGCGGCGTTCGCGAGGTCTACGAGTCGCGTGAGCTCCTCGGACGCGCGGAGTGAGGCAAGCTCCGTGGTCTCCGTGAGGATGCCGAGCGCCGCAGCGGGAGCCTCCTCGATGATGAGCTCGATCATGCGCGCTGCCTCCGGGAGCCTCTCGTTCGCACCGAACACTCTCGCGAAGGTCGCCAGTACGCCACCTCGTGGATCACCGTGATCGAGCACGACCTCGACGAGCGGGAGGGCCTCCTCGTGGCGGCCCAGATCGAGAAGGGTCAAGCACCGGAACTGCGTTGCCACCACGAGAAGACCGAGGTTGTCGTCGGTCGAGGCCCGTTCGAGGAACGCTGCGGTTGCGGCGAGCGAGTCGTCCGTATCTCCGAGGCGGGAGGCGAGCACGCACCAGTTCTGGAGATGGAGAGGTGACCTCGCCAGGAGCGCGGCCTGCCGGAAGGCGTCCCGGGCACCTGCGTCGTCACCTTGCTGATGCCGCTCGAGAGCGCGCGCAGCGATGGCCGCGGCCTCGAAGGGTGCGAAGTCCGGTTGTCCGCGAAGAGCCGCCAGGTCCTCGTCTCTCCCCATGGCGGGCGCGAGCTCAGGGTCGAGCGAGGCGGCCTCTCGGACCGAGGTCACCGCGTCGTCCGACCGGCCGGCAAGCGCGAGAACGCATGCGCGCTGATAGTGACGCGTGCCGTCGGTAGGTGCGGCCGCGATCGCGAGATCGATGGCGGTGAGCGCTTCGTCGTAGCGCGCAAGGTTCTGGAGCGCGATGGAGCGGTCGACCAGAGCGTCGTCGTCTTCGGGGGCGCGCGACAGCCACACATTGATGGCGTCGAGCGCACGCGCGAAGTCGCCGTGCTTGCGCAGAGCGAGCGCGAGGTTCCGATTGGCGGCGAGCCAGTCCGGATCGAGACGAACCGCCTCGGCGAACGCCTCGATTTGCTCCGTGCGGGAGTGTTCCCGCATGCCTCGGTCGAACGCGAGCGAGGCCTGTCGTTGCGCGACGACCTCCCGTACCGCCGCACTCGTCGCCGCATCGGTGACTTTCGTGAGCGCTGCAAGGGCAAGCTCGTGGTTGCCCATGTGCGCGGAGGCAAGGGCGACCCGATCGGGCTCGACCTTGGGCCATTCGAGCGTTGCCCTCGGGCCCGTCTCGACACCGGAGCTGCGGCCGATTCGCCAGCCTTCTTCATCCTTGAACACGACGACGGGGTGCGTGTTGGAAAAGACACGCGGCTCTCCGGAGCCCCGGTGCACGAGGTAGCGCCACTCGCCACGCGCCAGATCCACGACGCGCGCGTCGAGCCCACCATCGACGAGAAAGTGGCCTCCCGTGTAGTTGGCGAACGCGTGTGCGGTTCCGATCGGCACGCGCCGCGCTCGCTCGCCAGCTTGCCCGCCAATGGCCGTGACGACCAGAGCGTCGTCTTCGACTTCGACGAGGAACTTGCCGTCGGGGGTCGGCACGGAGACGTCCCCGACGCTCGGGGAAGCGCTCCCGAGCGACCACGACGCCGACCGCCACTCGCTCCCCTCGCCCACGTCCGTGCTGACGAGCTCTCGAACCTCGAGCCTTGTCCCACGCCAGCCAAAGGCGAGATGCGTGGAGACGAGGATGTCGACGAAGGTGCGCTCCGTCACGTCGAACACGGCGATCGCGTTCCGTTCGCCGTCACGGTCGCCACGGATGGGGAGCTTTGCACCGAACGAGAACCGCTGGCCGTCGGCGGACCAGTGGACGGTCCCACTGGTGTCGCCGAACACGAGCGCAGCGTCCTTCGTGCAGAGGGTACGCGGTTCGCCCGTGGCCACGTCGACGAGGACGAGCGCGGAGCTCCCGTGTGTGAGCGAGCCGTCGTCGCCCGGGACGGTCGTCGACACGACGAGCCAACGTCCATCGGGGGAGGGATAGAGGCCACAGCTCGCGAGGGGAAAACGAGCGACCTCCCGTGGCTCGGATCCATCGGCGCGCCAGCCGAGCACGACCGAGCTGTCGTCGAGCGTGTGCATCGCGAAGAGCTCGTCACCACCGAACGCCGCCCCGCTCAGGTCGGTGTCCGACGGCACCGTGATGCGCGAGGTCCGCTCGATCCAGGGATCGTCGCTCGAGAGAGAGGGATCTTCGGCTCGCGTCACACGCGGAGCAAGGCCATCGCGAAAATGGCGGCACCACCAGGGCACCAGAACGTCCCATACCTCCGCGAGCTCGGGCAGGGCGACGGCGAGGGTCGCGTTCTTTCCGTCCGAGTCTCGTAGCGAGAGCCGGAGGCCGAGCACCTCGGTGGTGATCTGCACGACCAGTCCGTCGTCGGTCATCGATACGGAGAGGCCGACGTTGGAACGCTGGAGCGGCCCCGGGCGAGTGCTCGGCCTCGGGGGCTCGAGTGAGACCATCGCCCCGAGGGCCTCGAGGATTCGACCACCCCCGACACGATCGGGAACCGAGAGGTACGCCCACCCACCCGTGGAAGAGCCCGCTTCGACGAGCCGCTCGAGGTCGAGGACGAACGTCCCTCCGAGGGCACTGACCTCTAGTCGTTTCTCCGTGACGACGACCTCGGCGGGGACGGACGTGAGATCGGAGGGATCCATCACGCCCCCCAGGATGACGATGTGACCAGGTGCGGGAGGCTCCAACGCAAAGAGGTCGGGGAAACCGATGTTCTTCTTGCTGGTTTGGTCGATGACAGTGATGGTCATGGGGGTCGTCGAAGGAAGGTACGAGCCTTCCACCGCGCTCTTCCCTGAGAAACGCTCAGGGTCGTGGAGCGAGGGCGGAAAGACTCCAGGGCGCGCAGTGAACCTCGGCACTCCCGAATAGCGACCGGCGCCCAAAGGAAGAACGGCAAAGAAAAACGCGGACCTCCCGAAAGAAGTCCGCGTTTCTCACGTCGACTGAACGGGGCTTACGCCCGCGCGATCAGTTGGTGGTGGTGACCTTGAGGCTGGTGTCGCCAAGGGTGCTAGTTAGGTAGCCACCGACGTACACCGAAATGGAGCTGTTCGCGGGAATCACGACACCATTGAGGGTCGAGACCGAAAGCCCGTCGGCGAACTGACCGACACACGCAAGGCGGTCGGCAGGGGTCGCTGGCGGGGTCGCGCCAGCGTAGTACGCCATGAGGGTGTCGAGAGCGGTCGTCTCGAGCTTGACGGTGCGGGGCGCGGCGGTCGTATTTCGTACCTCGACGTACTGATACGCTGTCGAGTCCGAGGAAAGCGAGAGCGGGCAAGGTCCCGGGTCGGGCGACGGAGCGTTCGGCTTCACGATCGTGTTGGCGGCAGCGAGGGTCACGGGGAAGCTCGCCGAGCTGCCCACCGCCGGCACGGTCAGGAAGGTGGGGGGCGCACCGATGAAGTTGGTCGTCACGTCGAGCTTGATCGGACCGGTCTTTGCGGAGGCGAACGCCGTGGTGAGGAATACCGCGCTTCCTCCAGCCGGGATGTTGAGGGTGGCCGCCTCGGGCGTGTCCCTGACGGAGCCCGTGCAGGCTTGGCGAGCGCCCGCATAGGCAGGCACGGTCTTGCCCGCGTAGGCGGAAACCATGGCGTCGATCTTCGTGCTGCCGGCCGGAGTGCCGGTGGCGATGGTCACGTTGATCGAGTCGGTGCCGGTGTTGTCGATTCGGGCGTAGTGGTAAGTCACGCTCGTCGACGAGCTCGTTGCGGGGCAAACGCCCGAGTTCAGACGAGGTATCGTGCGCGTGAGCGGCGAGAGGGAGTACGTCCCGGACACCACGCCACCGGCGGTCTGCGCCGCGGTGAGGATATCGTCCGGCGGGAGGTCGGCGCACGCCTCGGGAGCCTGACGGGAGCAGGTCTGCGAGCACGTCTGCTTACGGACCTGGTTCACGTTGGTGCATACGCCTTCGACGTAGGTGACTTGTCCCTTGGGGCAGCCTCCGACGACTTCGCCGGTGCAAAGCGCCGACGACCACACACACGTGCCGTCGCAGTTACGAACCTGCGAACCGCACAAACCGCACTCGACGCCCACTTCGCGTGCGCCGGGCAGACAGATGTCGGTGCCGGTCTTCTCGCCGGAGCAAGCGCCGTAGGCGCCCACGATGCGGCCCGCTTCGCAGAACGCCTTCTGCGAGCCACAAGTCCCGCAGCGGCGCGTGATGGTGTCGAACTCGGCCACGCCGGTCGGGCAGGCCGCGCCGGTCTTGGGCGCGTTCGGGTCGAACTGCTCGCCCGGAAGATTCCCGATGCCGGAGTCGGCGTCGGCCGTGGCGTCCGTCACGGAGGAGTCGGTGGTGGTCGCGTCAGGCTTCGCGGAGTCGGGCGTCGACGTGTCGCGCACGTTCGCATCCGGCGTGGGGGGCTTTGCGTCGGTCTTGGTCGCGTCGGTGGTCGACGAATCGACCACGGGAGGGGTAGCCGAGTCAGCTTCGTCCTCGGGGATGGCTTCGGTAGCGCAGCCAGCAACGAGGGTCCACGAAACGGCAAGCGTGAGGATGGGGAGGGGGGCAAGCCACAATCGCTTCATGGCCGACAGAGTGCTGGAATTCTCCGCTCTTGTCGACCCTACGTCTCACACCTCATCCCACGTCATCACCTTCACGAGGTCGAAGCCGGTGACGACGCCTGCGATTTCGCCGCTGGAATTCGTGGCAAAGATGCGGCGAATCCCCATTTGCACGGCATGTCCTGCCGCACGATAAAGCGGTGTCGAGCGGTCGAGACAGATGGTTTCGAAGCTCATCACGCGGTCGACCGTGCCCTCGAGCGCCTCCGCGCCCTTCATGCGCGCACGCAGCGCTTCGGTGTGCGTGAACGCGCCCACTGGCCTCGTCTCGTCGAGCACGACCAAGCCGCGCACGTCGTCGAGGCCGAGCGTGGCGATGGCGTCGGTCACCTTGGTCTTGGTCGAGATGGTGCGCACGGGGTGGTGCATGACCCGCTCGATCGGCGCCTCCACGTGGTGGAACAAGACCGCGCGCATGGAGTCGCGCGTGCTGTGCACGGCCGTCGGACGGCCCTTGCGCAAGACGATCACGCGGTTGGTCGTACGACGCGTCATGAGCTCGGCCGCCTCGCGCAGGCTCGCGCTCTCTTCCACTGTGGCTACGTCGGTGGTCATGAGGTCGGAGACGATCTTCGCCTCTTTCTCCGCCATGGCGCCGCGCCACAGGTCGGTCGTGGAGAGGATGCCCACGAGCTTGCCGCCTTCGATCACCGGGAGCGCGGAGACGTCACGCTCGACGAGCAACGTGCGCGCGAGCTCCACCGGAGCGCCGGGCTCGGTGGCGATCAAGGCGTGGCTCATGTATTCGCGGACCGGGGTCGACCACATGCTCATGGCTCGAGATTTTATCGCCGACCGTGAAACGACGAAAGGCCCACGCCTTCCGAAAGCGGGGCCCGTCGTCGTTCGAGAGCGCGCCGTGCGAGGCCGCGCGCGTCGAGCTACTTGCAGTCGAGGTGCATGCGGTCGAGGGTCGACTTCCAGTTTTTGGTCGTCGCGTCTTCGCAGCCCGCGAACTTCACGTTCTTGCACTGGCTCTTCAGCACGGCGAGGCCCTCTGCGCACTTCTTGGTCGCCTGCGCCACGCAGATGGCTGCAGGGTCGTAGGAGTTCGACCCGTCCTGCCACGCTTGCTGCTCGAGATCCCAGCTCGGGTTTTTGGTCGTTTGGTCGAGCTTGGGCATGCGCTCCGTCACACCGGCGATGAGCGCCTTGCAGCGAGCGCCATCCTTCACCGCGGCGGCGGCGTTGATCTCACGACGAGCGCGGGTGAGGTAGTCGCGGTTCTCCACGGCCGTCGCGGCGGTGCATACCTCGTTGCCCCTCTTGGCCGTCTCGCGGTCGAGCTGATAGTCGGTCCTCTCGTGCTTGCGGTCGCGCGTGGCGAGCACCGCGCGGTAGTCGCGTTTGCCGTCTTCGCACTTGCCCGAGAGCATGACCGCGAGCGCGCGGAACTCCATGAAGCCCACGTGACGCGCGTCGAGCGGTCCGACCTCTTTATCGTACTGGTTCTTCAGGCGCGGGTCGAAGCCCATGGCGCGGTTGGCGAGCTCGAGCGCGTTCACGCCGTCGCCCTGCTCGAACTTGAGTCGAGCCTCGGCGAAGAGCTTCTCGGCTTGCGCCTCGGGGGAGTCGGCCGAGGGGCCTGCAGCGGGAGCTCCCGGTTTCGCGGGAGCTTGTGCGAGCGGGTTCTGGCCGGGCGAGACGGCCCGAAGAGCGAGGCGGATGGGCACGCGGCAGGCGCGTTGATCTTGGGTCTCGCACGAGGCGATTTTGCCGCCGCTCGAGACGGCCTTCTCTTCGTGAGCCTTCTTGCCGCCCGCGGCCGCGAGCCCCGCCGAGCCTTCGACCTCGGCCGACGAATTGGACGAGCTGCCCAGCTCGAAGGCGCCCAGGTTGTACGCCCACACGAAGTGCGTGGCGCCGGCGCATCCCGGGTTCTCGGTGAGGTCGCCCGTGTAGAGCGCATCGCGCGTGTTCTGCGCCACACCGGAGACGAAGTACTTGAGCGAGAGCGCTTCTCCCGCTTGCACACGACCGGACAGGTTGGCCGCGCCGAGCGGGAGCTTCGCGTAGAGCTCGCCTTCGTTCTTGATCTCGAAGCCCTGCACCGTGCCGGTGGTGAACTGCGGCGTGCCGTACGAGCCGAACTTGCCCGAGGTCTGCGAGTCCGAGCAGCGGTCGAGCACCACCAGCTTGCAGCCCTCGTACTTCACGAAGATGGTGTCGCGCGCGGCCTTGGCCTCGAAGCTGGCGAGGTCGGTCGCGTCCCACTCCACCACGAAGGGACGATCGTGGCCCTTGGCTGCCTCTTCGCACTTCTGCGCGACCGCGGTCTGCGAGAGCATGCCGGCGCGACCGGACATGGTGGGGGGCGTGACGCCTCCACCGCACGCGACGACGAGCGACGCGAACGCGGGCAGCACGAGGAGGAGAGGAAGAGGAGAGAGGGACCGAAGAGAGGAACGCTTGGGGTGGGCGGGAACCGAGGAGCTCATGGCGCTTTCCTACGCGAGGGAGAGTCCGGTCTTCCTCCGATTCGCCGCGCCGGACCCTCGGATTTGCCGGCCTGTCACCAGAGAATCCCGAAAAACCAGGCAAACCAGGCGACTTCGAGGGCTGAACGGGTGCGCGGCATGCGCAAAACCCTTGCGTTCCATAGAGGGGAGGCTAAAACCCGCGTCCCCGCCTCGGGAACGAGGCTTTTCCGGGACGAAACGAAGGAACGCAACCCTGCGATTTCCCGAGTGTAAACCGGTTTCGCCCAGCTTGCAGCTCGCAAGCGTGGTCCGAAAGGTCGAAGAAGAATGGCTCGTTACATTGGTGCAGTTTGCAAGCTTTGCCGCCGCGAAGGCATGAAGCTCTTCCTCAAGGGTGAGCGCTGCTACAGCGAGAAGTGCGCGCAGACCCGCCGCCCCTACCCGCCCGGACAGCACGGCCAGGCCCGCATCAAGCTCTCCGAGTACGCCGTTCGTCTCCGTGAGAAGCAGAAGGTCCGCCGCATCTACGGCCTCATCGAGAAGCAGTTCCGCGCGTACTACTTCGCGGCCACGCGCCGCAAGGGCCGCACCGGCGAAGAGATGCTCGGCCTCCTCGAGAGCCGCCTCGACAACGTCGTGCACCGCCTCGGCTTCACCTTCACGCGCGCGGAAGCCCGCCAGCTCGTGAAGCACAACCACTTCCTCGTCAACGGCAAGCGCGTCAACATCCCGTCGTACGTGCTCAAGGCCGGCGACAAGATCGAAGTCCGCGAGCCCAGCCGCAAGATCAACAACATCGTCGCCTCGCTCGCGGCGGTGGAGAAGCGCGCTTCGCTCTCGTGGCTCGAGCTCGACAAGGCGAACTTCGCCGGCACCTTCAAGGGCGCCCCGGTTCGCGAAGAGCTCAACGAGCCCGCCATCAAAGAGCAGCTCATCGTCGAGTACTACTCGCGCTGACGTGCTCCGGAGCGAGACGAGTCGCGCCGACGTTCTCGGTGCGACTCGATCGTTCCACGCCCTTCGTTCCGCACGTTCTCACGCGAGACCTCGAGTCTCGCGGAGCACCGGCGGACGAACCGGGCCGCTCGCTTTCACGGCTCCTTGGTTCGAGGAGCGACACGGGCTGGTCGCGGGATGCGAAGACTCGAGAGCTGGTGCTCGACCTTCCCCGACGACCGCGTGAACAAGTCGAACCGCGCAAAGAGAGAAAAACATGGATTCAGTGTCGAACATCGTGACGCGCAACTGGCGCGACCTCATTCGTCCCCGCGGCATCCACGTCGAGACGGAGACCTTGACCGAGTTCTACGGCAAGTTCACCTGCGAACCCCTCGAGCGCGGCTACGGCATCACGCTCGGCAACTCGCTCCGTCGCATCCTGCTCTCCTCGCTCCAAGGCGCGGCGACCACGGCGATCAAGATCGAGGGCGCCCTCCACGAGTTCACCACGGTGAGCGACGTGGTCGAAGACGTCACGGACATCATCCTCAACCTGAAGGAAGTCGTCCTGAAGTCCGCCACCGTGAAGACCTACCAGGTGCGCCTCGAGAAGGAAGGCCCCGGACCGGTTTACGCGCGCGACATCCAGCTCACCGACGGCCTCACCGTCCTCAACCCCGACCACCTCATCGCGACCCTCGATAAGAAGGGCCCCGTGCAGATGGAGCTCACGGTCAACGTGGGCCGTGGGTACGTGCCGGCCGAGAAGAACAAGACCCCGACGATGAGCATCGGCACCATCCCGATCGATGCGCTCTTCTCGCCGGTCCGCAAGGTGAACTACACCGTCACGAACGCTCGTGTCGGACAGGTCACCGACTACGACAAGCTCACCCTCGAGGTGTGGACGAACGGCAGCGTGAAGCCCCAGGACGCGGTCGCCTACGCGGCCAAGATCCTGAAGGAGCAGCTCTCGATCTTCATCAACTTCGAAGAGACCGAAGAGACCAGCTACGTGGCCGGCGATTCGGAAGACGCGCCGCTCAACGAGAACCTCTTCCGCTCGGTCGACGAGCTTGAGCTCTCGGTCCGTTCGGCCAACTGCCTCCAGAACGCGAACATCAGCCTCATCGGCGAGCTCGTTCAGCGCTCGGAGCAGGACATGCTCAAGACCAAGAACTTCGGCCGCAAGTCCCTGAAGGAGATCAAAGAGATCCTTCAGAACATGGGACTTTCGCTCGGCATGAAGATCGACAACTGGCCCCAGATGCTCGAGCGCTGGAAGGCCCAGCAAGCTCAGGCCTGAGAGGCGCTTCCGCCTCCGCCTCATCGACCTGGTCGCGGCAATCATCCGCCGCACCCCAAGACTACAGAGAGATAGGACTTTTCCCATGCGTCACGGAAACCTCGGCCGTAAGTTCGGCCGCAACACCAGCCACCGCCGCGCGATGTTCCGGAACCTCACCGCGAACCTCGTCCTCCACGAGCGCATCGAGACCACCGATGCGAAGGCCAAGGAGCTCCGCCGCGTGGCCGAGCGTCTCATCACCAAGGCCGTGCGCCTCGGCGACGTGGCGTTCACCGCGCAGGCTCAGCTCTCGGACGCCGACAAGGCTCGCCGTCTGCACGTGCAGCGCCTCCTCTCGTCGTTCATCCCGCGCTTCGGCACCCGCACGGAAGCGGGCGGCGACGCGAAGAAGGTGGACCTCGTCGAGAAGGTGCTCGTCGACCTCGCCAAGCGCTTCAAGGGCCGCCCCGGTGGCTACACGCGCATCGTGAAGTTCGGCCCCCGTCGCGGCGACAACGCCCCGATGTCGATCATCGAGTTCGTGGGCGACAAGCCCGAAGGCTCGGAGCACGTCTCGGAGACGAAGGCTGCCAAGAAGGCCGCCCCCAAGAAGGTCGCCGCGGAAGTCTGATCGAGACGGACGTGTGAGGCTTGTCTCGCACCGTCCACGATTCGGCCGCACGAAAGGAGCGGGCTCTTCGGAGTCCGCTCTTTTCTTTTGGGGCTTCCTTTGCGAGGCACGGATGGCTCGCGGCCTGCCCCGCGACGGGAGCCGCTCACGAGGCTGAGGGGCGCGCTCGGCCATGACCTGCGCCTCTCTCGGACGGCCTCGGGAAACGTGCGGGTGGAGGCCAAGGCCATAGGGAGCTTCCCCAGCGACGCGAAGAGGTGGGCCGGAGAGCGAAGGAGGACGCCCGGACGCCGAAAAACGTGCCCCGGAGACCATAGGAACGAGGCCGCGTGGGTACGGAGAAGGGCCGGACGCGGAACGAACGCGCCCGCAGGCCCGTAGGCGACCCTAGGGGAAGGAACGGGGGCAACACGTCATCACCGCGCCGTTCCGCACGCCCTGCGAACGCTCACGCACCGCGACGAGAGTTCTCGAACTACGGGGCGCCGGCGTCTTCGGCCAGGCTGCGGAAGCGCTGCTCGGGTCCGGGCGGCAAGTAGAGCTGGAAGGCCACGAGCTTCTTGCCTGTCACGGGTTTCCACGCGTGCTTCTTCCCGGCCGGGATGACCACCACGGACTCGTCGTGCACCTCGTGCGGGGCGCCGTCGAGGACGAAGCTGCCCGACCCCTCGACGGCCACCAAGACCTCCCACGAGCCCGCGTGCGCGTGCTCGGCCACGGGGAGCGTGCCCGACAAGCGACCGAAGTAGGCCTCCGGTGAGCGGTCCTTCTCGACGTCGAGGTGCGCCTGCATGGCGCCTTGGCCCCACACGAGCGCGGGGGCTGCCCCCGCCTTCACCAGCTTGGTCTCCGGGCTCGGACGTGTCTTCACGGCGCACCGGTCACTCCCGAGCGGGACCTCCACGTAGACGGCCTTACCGCTCCCACGCACCTCGAAGGGCATGGGGTGGAGCAGGACCAACACGTCACCTTCGGAGAGCGCGTGTTCCCCGACGTTGAGATTGCCCTTGGCCGCCGCCACGAAGACGCGCGAGCAGATAGGCGGCTCGAGCTTGGCCGGGAGCGCGAGAAAGCGCGCGGAGGCCGGCGCGTCCGGGAAGACCGGCAGCGGCGCGCCGAGGCTCCCGTGCTGCGCGGTCGACGAAGGCACCTCGGACGAGACGGGGGGCGCGAGCGCACACGTAGAGGGCGAACCTCCGAAAGGGGGCGACGAAGGCCGACATGCCGCAATCCCCCCCCCCGCGAGCATCATCGGCGCGCTCCAGCCGTTCCACCACCGTTTCATTCCTGCAGGCTACACGGACCGCCGCGCCCGCGTCGAGGCGGACGGCGGCCCGCACCCCCGCCCCGCACCGGAGCCTTCTACCCCTCCCAGGCCTATTGGAGCTCCGAGTCGAAACAAATTAGGCGATCCAAATGTCATAGCCCGCGCGCGCCCGCGCTCACAATGTCGTGCATCTATGCGCGGCACGGAAGATGCTGACGCGGCCGCGTGTCCGAGAAGGGAACTAGCGGAGCGCTCGCGCGAGTCTTGCGCGTGGTACGCGGACGGCGGCTGTTGGCTTTCATTGCCGTAAGCCTCGCGCTCCTGGGTGTCCTGCTCGGCGCGCACAGCCTGTGGCTCCCCTTCGGTGACGACCAGGGCCTCTACTTCTACGTGGGGCGTGAGTGGAAGCACGGCACCCTTCCCTACCGCGACGTCTTCGACCACAAGCCTCCGGGAATTTACGTCATTTACCGGCTCGCGCTCACCCTCTTCGGCGAGCACGTCGGGAGCGCCAAGGTGCTCGAGCTCGCGTGCGTTCTCGCGCTCGGCCTCTTGGCCACTCGATTGGTGGTCCCGCGCGGCGTGCGCGTTCCGAAGGGGCTCTACGCGGCGAGCGCCACCCTGGCGAGCGTCGCGCACTACGGGCACTTCGACTACTGGAACTCCTACCAAACCGAGATTTGGTACACCACGTTCGGCATGGCGGCGATTGTCGCGGCCGTGCACGTGAAGGACACGCGCTGGGCGTCGTTCGCGCTGGGGCTCTTCGCTTCACTAGGCGTGCTCATGAAACCCATGAGCGCCTTGTATTCGGGCATTGGAGTCGTGCTGCTCGCGGCCAGGCTCGTTCGGGAGTCGGCGCCCGGTTCGCCCGGGTCGAAGCCACCGCGAGTCCAAGCTTTTTTGCGAGTGTTCGTGGTCTCTTCCGGCTGGGCCTCGTTCGGGGCCGTGCTGCCGCTCGTGCTGGTGATCGGCTACTTCGGCGCACACGGGGCATTGGGCGCCATGGTGGACATCGTGGTGCACGGAAATCGCCACTACGCGAAGGCATTCAAGAACGTCACCACCTCGGCGGACGTACTCCGGCTCCATCGTGACGAGCTCCTGTTCTTAGGGGTTCTGGGGCAACTGGTGTTGGCCACCACGCTCGCGCGCGCGGTGCTCGGAGTCCTCGGTCGACGCGCCGAGCTGGTCGAGCGCGGGGCGCTCGGGCTCGCGCTCGTCGCAGCAGCCAGCGCGGCCGTCACCGTGCAGCAGAAGTTCTTCGGAGTGCACTGGGTCACCGTGTTCGGAGCCCTCACCTTCGGACTCGTGGCGCTCGTCTACGAAGCGCGAAAGCTGCTCGCCCCGAAGCTCGGGCCGGCGCTGGCAACGGCGCTTCCGGTCGCCCTCTTGGGCCTCGGATACATGTGCAACCCGTACGAGCAACGAGTGCTCTCTCACGAGCAAGGCGCGGTGCTCGATCTCGTCACCGGCAAGACCACCCGCCCCACGTTCGCGCGGCGCTTCGACGCGGTGCCGATGGGCTACTTCCAGGTCGACGTGGACGCGGTGAGCGACTACCTGAACGCCCACAAGCAGCCGGACGACCGCGTGTGCGTGCGTGGGTTCGACACGCAAATCTACGCGCAGACGGGCATGCGCTACGGCGGTCGCTTCTTTTGGACCAACTACATTTGGCATCCCAAGTCGTACCGGCACGAAGACTTCGTGGCGGAAGATCGCGCCTACTTCGAGAAGACCCTGCCGAGGTTCGTGGTGACCGAGGTCTCCCACCGTGGCGCCGGCATGCTCGAGTCGCGCGAGCTCTACTTGCCGCTCGGGTACCACCAGGTGTTCGAGCACGGCTCACTCGAGGTGCTCCAGCGCAGCGAAGGCGCACGCGTCAGCGCGGGCCCGGGCTCGTCGGAGTCTGCGATTGCTCCGGTCGCTCCGAGCGCTCCATGATCACGAAGAAGCCTCGCTCGACCACGGTGCGATAGCCGCGAGCTTCGTAGTACTTGGGGTGATCGAGGTCGACTTCGTCTTTGTCCTTCCGGGCGACCACGTAACGCGGCTTCTTGCCCTCGAAAGCCTCGCGGTCTTCGGCGAGGTACTCTTCGCGACGGTAGGCGCGCGAGGGATTGGTGAGAAAGAGCGACCAGAAGAAGCGCCCGGGGGCGCTCCTCTGCGCCGAGACGTAGACCTCGGGCTGAAAGCCTCGCACGAGGACCGGCTCGCCCGGCTGCGTGTGATCCCGCAGCCAGAGCCCGACCCATTCGGAATCGGCGTAGTCGAACTTGGTGTCCGGGAAGGAGAAACGGTGCAGGAAGGTCTGGCGGTCGTCTTGCCCGCCGAGATAGCGCGCGGCGGCCATTTGCTGCTCCACCAAGCGCCTTCCCGTCCACGAGGCCATGAAAAACGCGAACGTGACCACGAGCCACGGCACGGCGCGCGAGAAGCGAGGACCGAAGCCACGAGCCAGGAAACCACGCGAGACGTCGTCCGAGAGCAGGACGCCGAGCAGCGCCATGGGCGCGACCATCGGCGTAAAGTGCAAGAGATAGAACTTCATCTGCATGGCCACGCAAAGGAAACAAACGACGGCCACGGCGAAGGCGCTTTTGTAGGCTTTCGATTGGGTCTGGTCTCCGGCGCGCACGGCGAACGCGAACGCGAAGCCCGAGCCCAGCAAGAGCGACAGCACGATGGGCGAGGTGTACGCAAGGTAGCCTTGGATGGAGTCGATCCCGTCCAAGAAGGGGTTCTTCGCGTGCTCGTGGGATACGTAGTAGCCATTGGCGCCCACCACGATGTCCTTCATGGCGGCGAGCGCGTGGTGCTTGGCGAAATACCCGAGCGTCAGCGCAATCGGCAGCGTCGCGCCGGCTCCCAGCAGGGCGAGCACGGTCACGATTTCTTTGGCCCGGGTCTTCTCGGCGCGAAACTGGAGGCCGAAGGTGACGAGCGTGAGCGTGCCGATCCACATGACCGGCGGCTTCATGACCAACGCGAGCCCCATGGCGAAGCCGGCGAGCAGCGGCATGCCCCTTTTGCCGGCCACGTACTTGCGCGCCGCGGCCACTGAGAGCAGACCGAAGAGCGTATATTGAAGCTCGCTCTGCGCCGAGTCCCAGAAGTTCAGCACGCCGTAGAAGAGGACCGTGACGAAGAGCGCCGCACGTCCCACGTCGCCCCGGGCGATCTTCTGCCCGCGAGGAGCGCGCAGCCAAGCCACCACGAAGGCCGTACCAATCACCGTGAGCCAGTCGAAGACCCGGATGCCCCACATGGTCTCGCCGAAGAGCCGGATCGAGAGGTAGTGCATCACGTAGATGCCGGGTGTCTTGTGGTCGAAGACGTCCCGGTAGGGAATCTTGCCGCCGAGCGCCCACTCGCGCGCCACGTAGAAGTAGAGCCCCTGATCACGCCCGAACGGCACGACCAGCGACGTGACCCCGAAGAGCGTAGCGAAGAGGAGCCCCACCACGTCCTCGAGACCGAGCCCCGCAGGCCGCGGGCCGGGGACGGTCGAGGTCGAAGGTTCGTCTGGAGGGGGAGCTTCGGCGGACATCGCGCTCGGCCGGTCCGTAGCACGAAACCCGGCCCCAAATCCGACCGTGGTTGACCGCCGACCCCGACGGAGCCGCCGACCCGCGACCGTGGTTGACCCGCTCCACCGTTGACCCACTCGGCCAAAACGCGGGGAGCGCGAAGGGGGAACGCCCTCGCAAACGCCACGCGCCCCGTCCGTGCTCGAAATAGCCGGCCCAAGCCGACACAGATCAACTCACGCCGATTCCTCGAGAACAACTCCCTTTTCGGAAGGAAAAGCTCAATCTCAGCGCCATGCTGCGCCAAAAGACCTCACAAGGCCTCTTCCTTCGAGAACAAACGGCTTGTGCAGCCCTCTCGGCCAGGCGATTGCCTACCATCTGTTCAGTCAACAGAAGCCCGAACACCGCCTCACGCGTGCCAGTGGCACGTCCTGCCGTGCCCCTCTAGCTTCCGCGTGACCTATGCAAGCGTAACCGCTCTGCCACCTGCGTCGAGCACCAACGCAAACGTTTTTCTCGAAGCCTTCGCGGGCTCGAGCGGGGCTTCAACCACGGTCACCTCAACCACGGTCACCTCAACCACGGTTGGCTTGGGGTAGAGTCATCGGCGTGAAGCCGCGAGAGATCGAGCCGACCCGGGGCACCTTCGCCGAGCCCGGCTCCCGGGACGCCGCCCCGACCGACCCCTGCGCAGTCGTCCAGCACAAGTCGCTGAGGAAGCTGCTCGAGGACTGCCATTGGCGACGCTCGACGGTCATCGTCCTGGTCGACGGTGCGGAGCGAGGTGGCGAGCTCGTCCTCCAAGAGGGGCGTCCGCTGCACGCTGCCTTCGACGGTCGCATCGGTCCTTCGGCGCTGCAGTCGCTGCTCGCGCTCGACGTGGTCCTCCTGCGCATGGCCATGCCCCGCACCCTCTCCCGCTACACGAGAACGCTCTCCCCCGATGCGCTCGACGGGATCCTCGGAGTGCAGTACGTCGCACCCGCGCCGGGGTCCGCGCTCGAGCTCGAAGGCAACGAGCCGCGGGACGGAGCCGTCATCATCTCCCGTCCGCTCATGCGGGCGGCGTACGAAGCCTGGCCGGTCCCCACCCCGATCCCGGACGGCGTGCGTCACGCGGTGTACGTCTTCGGAGAGTCGGACGAGACCCTGCACATGGCCGGCGAGAAGCTCGAGCGCCCGGCACTGCGCGCGCTGGTCTCGGCCATCCGCCAGGCGGGTCTCGCCGGAGTGGTGCACGCGACGATGGACGGCATGCGCATGTTCGGTGCGGCCAGTCGAAGCGCGGGCTACGGATGTCTCGTCGCCTTCCCGGAGAGCGAGTCCCTCACCGCGCACCGCATCGCGAGCGAGCTCTGGGGCCGATTGGTGAACCGCATGCGCGCGGCCGATTGAACGAGGGACGATCCGAGCAGAATTCTCGAACGTAGGTATTTTCCGACTTTGTTCGCAGGCCGGCGATACCGCGGGACTCGCCCCGCGTAGAACGGGGCGAACCAACGACGGACAGGTTGCTCGAGAGCGGTCGCAGGTGCGGCCAAGCTCCGCGTGACGGTCGTCGTGACCCGCGAGTGGAGACCGCCCGACGATTGTCGTCGTGCGGTCGACACGTCGTCCCTTCGTCACGCACCTTCGGAGATTCTCCCATGATCGCTCGCAGCTCGTCGTTCTTCGCCCCTCTCTTCGGCTCGGTCTCGGTGGCTCTCGCGCTCGTGGCGTGCAGCGGCGACATCGGCCCCGCGGGCCCTGCCGGTGCCCCAGGTACACCGGGAGTTGCCGGAACCCCGGGCGCACCGGGCGCGGCCGGAGAAAAGGGCCCGCAAGGCACGCCCGCTCCCACGGCGAGCACGCCCGACGCCGGCCCGCCGAGCGCGCCTTCGGCCGTGTACACCCTCTCCAACGACGCGACGGCCAATGAAGTGCTCGTCTATTCCCGCGCGAGCGATGGCGCCTTGTCGCCTTTCGGGGCCTACCCGACCGGAGGCCGTGGAACCAGCGCCGGCCTCGGCGACCAAGGCGCGCTCGTCTTCGACGCGACGCGAAATGCCTTCTTCGCGGTCAATGCCGGCGATAGCACCATCTCGATGCTCGCCCTGCGACCGGACGGGAGCCTCGCGCAAGTATCCAAGATCGGCTCCGGGGGATTCGTCCCCATCTCGCTCACCCTCCACGGCGACGTGCTCTACGTGGTCAATGCGGGAGACGCCTCGCACCCCGCACAAATCTCGGGCTTCAAGGTCGCGGCGGGGGGCTTCGTCGCCATTCCGTCTTCCACGAGGCCGCTCAGCGCGGACAATCCCGCCCCCGCGCAGATTCAATTCACGCCCGACGGCGCACTCTTGGTCGTGACCGAGAAGGGAACCAATACCATCGACACCTTCCCGGTGCAGGCAGGGGTAGCAGGTCAGGTCAAAGCCCAAGCCGCGGCGGGCACCACGCCCTTCGGATTCGCCTTCGGCCCCAATCAGAAGCTCGTGGTGAGCGAGGCGTTCGGTGGCGCCATGGGACAAGGCGCCACCAGCAGCTACTCGATTGCCGCCGACGGAACCATCACCCCGGTCAGCCGTTCGGCCGCATCGACGCAGACGGCGCCCTGCTGGGTCGCTGTCAATGGAACCCGTGCCTACGTCACCAATACGGGCAGCAACACCGTGACGACGTACACCATCGCCGCCGACGGAACGCTGACCATGCTCAACGCCAACGGCGTCGCCGCGTCCACGGGAGACGGCCCCGCCGACGACGCGTTCACGCCCAAAGGCGACTTTCTCTACACGCGCAACGGACGCGACCAGACCGTGAGCATCTTCGCCCTCGCCGCCGACGGCTCGCTCACCAGAAAGCCCGATTTCGCCGGAATTCCTCGCTTCGCCGCCGGCCTCGTCGCGCGCTGAGCACGCGCGTCGACCTGCCGAATGGTCGCGAAGCACGACTTCGGGAGCGTAGCTCGAAGCCCCGGGGCACGAAGCTCCGGGGCTTCTCTCGTGGAAGCCTCGCGCGTGCTACCTTCGGGTACGTGACGGCACGCTTTCCACTGATACGCACGCTTTCGCCCGTTCGTGCGCGGCTCGTGGTGGCGACGGCCTTGGCCCTGGTCGTGGTCGCGCCTTCCTCGATGACGCCGAGAACGGCACGGGCAGCCGTATCCACTCGCTCTTCGCTCGAGGTGCTTCGCGCGAGCACGCAATCCCTCGCGGGCCGCACGGCCGTGCTCGAAGCGACCCGCGAGAGGCTCGAGGTCGCGCTCGCCGAGAAGGCCGATCTCGATCGTCGCGCCTCTCTCGCAGCCGAAAAAGCGAGGCGCGCCGCGACAGCCAAAGAGCGCGCCGCACGCCAGGTCGAGCGCAGGCGCATCGAGTCCGAGCGAGACGCGCTGGCCGAGGTCCTCGTGGGACTCCAGCGAGACGCGCTGCGCGACGTGGGCGCCTCGAAAGATCTGATGCGCGAGACGCAGAAGGTCACCCTGGCCTCACGAGAAGAAGAAGCCCACGAGCGCGACAAATCGCGTCGTTCGGCCCTCCACGAGGCCATCGAGAAAGCCTCGACCACGCTCCGTCGCGCGGAAGAGGTGCTCGCCTCGAAGACCTTGGCCCAGCTCACGGCCCCGCGTCCGGTCGAACCGCCCCCTGTCGCTTCCGCGGCACCGCCCCCAACGGCTCCAACGGCCTCGCCGGACAATCCCGAGCCCGCGCCGTCCCAGGGAGAGTCCCCGCCGAGTCCGTGAGGAAGCCTGACGGCATCCATTGACGCCTTCGGCCGAGGCGACTCGTAAACGCTCCCGAAGCCCGATAGGGTGACACCCCGCTATGGCCGAGCCGACCTTGAACGAGCTGCGTCGCTACGCGATTGCCCGCAGCCTGTTCCGCCCCACCACCCTGCTCCGCGCGATTCGCCGATTGGGCTTCGTGCAGGCCGATCCCCTACGCGCGCCGGCCCGCGCGCAAGACCTCACGCTTCGCCATCGAGTGAAGGACTACCGCGTCGGCGAGTTGGATAGGCACTACCCTCGATTGCCGATCGAAGAAGACTTTTTCGTCAATTACGGGTACCTGAGCCGAGACGTTCACGCCCTCATGCATCCGCGAGAGGCAAAGGTGGTGTGGGACGCGAAGCGCCGAAGACAGGCCGAAGAGGTCCTCGCGTTCGTCCGCGAGCGGGGCATCGTGCACCCGCGCGAGGTGGACGCTCGCTTCGACCACGGGAACGTCACCAATTGGTTCGGGGGATCGTCCAAAGCCAGCACCGAGCTCTTGGACGGCATGCACTACCGAGGCCTGCTCCGCGTGGCGCGCCGCGAGGGCAGCACCCGGCTCTATGCGGCCCGCGAGCCGACTCCCGCCCGAGAACGCGACACCACCTTCGATACCCTGCTCGACCTCGTGGTGCGCAAGTACGCGCCTCTGCCCGCTCCGACCTTGGTGCAACTCGCACGCTTTCTCGGCAACGGGGTACCTCAATGGAAGTCCCACCGAGGCGAAGCTTTGAAACGAGCGCGGGATCGCCTGACGAGCACCGAGGTAGAGGGCCTCACCTACTTTTGGCCCGCCGACGAGACCCCCCAATCCAAGAACCACCGAGTCGAGGAGCGCGTGTGGCTACTGGCGCCCTTCGACCCGGTGGTCTGGGATCGGATACGTTTCAAACGATTCTGGGGCTGGGAGTACCGCTTCGAGGCCTACACGCCCGCCAAGAAGCGGCTGCGCGGTCACTACGCGCTGCCCCTTTTGTGGCACGAGCAGGTGATAGGCTGGGCGAACGTGAAGGTTGACGAGGGGCGCCTCGTCCCCGAGCTCGGCTTCGTGAACGGGCGCCCACGCAGCGCTGCGTTTCGTAGAGCCCTCGACGAAGAGCTCGGGAAAATGAGCGCCTTTTTAGGGCTCGATTGAGCGTCGGATTTCGCTCCACCGACGAAATGACGGGGTGGAGCGAAGTCCAGGTCGTAGAGCACGGGGGGCAAGCTTGCTTCCCGGTTCGAGCGAGTCTCCCGCGCTCACGCACGTCTCTTCGTCTCGGCGCCGTTCACCGTATCGCGGGCGCGAAGCTCGAGCAGCCGCACATTTTGATGACGCCGGCGGTCGCCGAGCAAACGATACTGCATTCACAGGTCGTATCGGCCGTGCTCTTGGCGCGGCAATCGTCGCAGTAGCGAACCTCGTCCGACGTGAGCGTTTGTGAGGTGCAGCCCTTTCGGATCCGTTCCTCGACCTCCACGTGATATCGACGAGGCACGATGGACGCGGCCGGCTCGTCGACCTCGCTTCTCTCCGGGCCGTCCGGCGAGACGGCACACGCCGACGCGACGAGTGCGACGACGAAGACGGCCATCGCCGGACCTCGCGCCGTGGCCGAAGAGGTGCTGGACGAAAGCCCCCTGGTCGGGCCGCTCATGGCTCGCACATGGGAATGCCATTGACGACGACCGGCTTGCACAAGCAGGCGAAGTAACAATCCTCGCGTTTCCAGGCGTCCTTGATGGCGTCGCACTTTGCCATGCACTTCATCTGCACGGACTTGGCTGCAGGCGCGACGTCGTCGTCGACGGCGGGGAGCGCGCCCTGCGCAGCTTCGGGCTGCGGTTCGGGACTCGGCTCGGGAGCCGGATCCACGAAACATCCGGTAGCGAAAGTGGCCACGACGACGAGCCCGAGCGCGATGGCAGAAACTCGAAGGTTCATATGAAGTCTCCCGGAGCAAGGGCGCCCGTGCCGGAGCACGAGCGCGCGTTCACGTATCGGAGTCCGCCGCACGACGCGACGGGTGTCCCCTGTGCACCTTCGCACTGTGAGCCTTCTCCACGATGTCCGGCAGGGTCCCCTTCCCTATGCACGACATAGGTCTGCTCTATAAGAAGAGCATCCGGCGTAACTCGTGCGCTCGCTCGATGGCACCGAACCATGCGGCCCACGCACGAGCCCCGAGGCGGTG
This sequence comes from Polyangiaceae bacterium, assembly GCA_965225775.1. GTDB lineage: Bacteria > Myxococcota_A > Polyangia > Polyangiales > Polyangiaceae > JAAFHV01. Next base: position 4,060,508 of record OZ245328.1, read on the forward strand.
ACCTCCACCGCGGACGCTCCGCTCCCACGACCACGACCTGCGCAATGCCCGTCTTCCACCTCCACACCATGAACACCAGGAGGGGTAAGGCGTCTCGCTCGACCAAGGCGACGCCGTTCCCGACGACGGCCTGCGAGTCCTTGGGTTCAGGGCGTCTTGGTGGTGCTCGCGGAGCCTGCCACGATAGCGCCGAGCCAAGTGGGGGCGGTTCTTCCCTCCGCGGCCTCCCTCAGCAATCCAGGTTCACCCCTCGGCGACGCGGCGGCGTGGCGGGCGGCTCTTGCCTCCGAAGAGGAAGATGCCCAATACGCCGAGGGCGAGCACCGCGCCCGCAGCTGCATAGCGGCGCGTATGGTCGGCTTTTTCGTCGCTCACGGCCTCCAGGCGATCGAGCTCGGCGCGCGCTTTGGGGTGTCCCGGATCGAGCACGAGAGCGCGGCGGAAGGGCTCGGTGTCGGCAATGCCGCGGCTTTGGAGGTCTTTGCCTTCCAAGAAGGCAATCTCGGCTTGCACCTTGGGTGCGCGGGGCCCCTGCCCTTCGAGGCGAGCGGCCTTGCGGTAGAACGCGAGCGCGCCCGGAAGGTCTTTCTTCTCCACGAGCTCGTCGCCCTTGGCCATGTACGCGGGCACCATCTCGCCGCGGCGATCGAGCGTGGGCTGGCGCGCGAGCACCTTGTCGAAGGCGGCGAGCGCATCCTCCAGCTTGCCCTCTTTCTGCTTGGCGAGGCCGTCGTCGAGCAGCACGTACACCTCTTCGAGGCGGGCGCGGTCGTAGGCCGAGAAGAGCTCTTTGGCAGTCTGCTCGGGGCTCCATCCTTCGCCCGGCGCTTTGCCGGTGAGGTTCGTGTAGGCCTCACGCAATTTCCACACGGCGTCGGCGCCGAAGGCGAGCACGGCCTCGCGCGCCGCCTGACGGACGAGCGCGCGATCGGTGTTCACGAAGCTGATGATGACCGACACCGCGTCGTTCTCGTGGACCTGCGCATAGGCGCGCAGCACGTCGGCTAAGAGCTCGCCGTTCTGGGTTTGCACGGCGTCGCCGGGGATGCGCTTGCCCATGCTCTCGAGCGTGGTCTGCGCCCAGCGGCGGATGTCGTTGTCGGAGCGGCGCAGCTCGATGAGCGCAGGAACCGCCTTTTCGCCCAACGCTTTCACGATGCGCGTGACTTCGGGGCGGAGCGCGCCGTCGTGGTCGGTGGCCACGCGCACGAGCGGACGGAGCGCGGGCGTGGTTCCGATCTTGGCGAGCGTGCGCAAGCAGAGCGCGGTGGCGAGCGCGCCCTTGTAGCCCTGACCATCGTTCTTCTGGACGCGGAGGAGCGCGTCCACGAGGTCTCCGCCCTCGGTGGTGACGCGGCCGCCGTTCGCTTCTTTGACCAGCTTGAGCGCCGCGAAGATGCCGCCTTGGCGCTCGCGGCGGAGGTTCTGGAGCTTCTTGGCCAGCGCGGGGATGGCGTCTTGTCCGAGCTTACCGAACGCTTCGATCGCCTTCTTTTGCGCTTCACCGTTCGAGTCGGTGGCGGCCGAGATCATGCGATCCACTTCCTCGAACGAGAGCGCGCCCGCTTCGGCCGGCCCCTCTTTCGGAGCAGCGCTCGCCGAGTCGACCGGCTTGGCCGATGCAGTCGCCGGAGCGTCGCCTTTGGCCGCCGAGGCGTGCCCCGGTGCGAGTGCCAGCGCGGCCCCGAGCGCCATCGCGACGAGCGAGGAGCCCACCGTCGACGTCACGCGCGACGAGGCACGGGCGGAGCTGGACGAACCAACGGACGAAGACGAGCGCGAGCGGGCGGAGAGTTTCATCGGGGCTTTTCACCGAACGCCGGAGCGCCGGGATTGCATTCCTACCCGACCGAAGCCTCGGCGGGAAACTCTCACGGAGCGATTTTTTCAGCGGATCCGCGCGAAAGAGCCGCCCTCAGGGGCCGGCGTTGTCCCAGGCCGGGTCGTCGTTCGCGAAGCGCTGCAGCCAGGTGGCAGCGGAGAGCCCGCCGGCCGTGGAGGGTAGCGGGTCCTGCTTGATGATGACGTGGGTGTCGCCGCCCACGTAGAAGGTCTTTTGCTTGGCACCGAGCCGGGTGCGAAGGTCCATCACCGCGTTCTCGTATTGCTGCGGAATCAGGATCCCGGTGAAGGCCCGGATGGTCTTGTCCTGGGTGTACGACATCAGGGCGAAGCGGTCGTTGCCCATCTGCGTGGCCAGGTACGGCAGCACGTTGCGCACGTCGGTGGTACAGCCGGTACACGAGGCGGGCAACGTCATGTTCCATGCACTCTGCATGTTCGGCCAGATGCTGCCCGTGGGCTGCACGGGCGTGCCCGAGTCGTTCAGGATGTCGATGCGCTTCGAGCCGAAGGCGGCCCGGAACCGGTGGTAGTTCAGCATGGTGCCGAAGCCGCCCGCGCTGCCTCCTCCGAGCACGATCTTGGTCGAGCCGGGGAACGTGGCGGACACGCGGGGCAAGAAGGCTTCCACGTTGCGCGCGCCGCGATGCTCGATGGTCTGCGACTTGGTGAGGAAGCGGTAGGTCTTCTTGGCGTTGCCTGCGTGAAGGTCGCCGGTGCAGTACGGAACGAACACGTAGTGCGCGTTGGCGAAGGCGTTGTCGGCGCGGTTACGATCGAACAAAACGGGAAACCGCGCGATGTCGGCGCGAATTTCCGGTTCGTCGATCTGGTCGCTCAGGTTGGACGCCGCACCCCCGAGGCACGTCACGTCGTCCCAACAGGCGCCGCCGCCCATCATGAGGAAAAACACGGGCGCGTTGGGGTTGGTCGACGGGTTCACCGCGATGCCGGTAGGCGTGCCGTTGCCGCAGACCATGCCGGCGATGGGCACGTACGTCCACGTGTTGGCCGGGACCGTGAGAGGCTGGCCGGGAGGAATCACGTAGGCGTCGCCACCCGCATCGGTCGAGCCGTCGCTCGTGACCGAGCCGTCCGAGCTCGAGTCGGCGCGTGCATCGCTCGAGCTCGCTGCGTCTTTGGCACCGGCTTCGGGCGTAGAGGTCGAGGTGGGCGCGGTGGTCGACGAGGGCGAAGGGTCGGCCCCCGGCTCGGTCGGGTCCGAGCCACAAGCGACCACCACCGAGGCGACTGCCCCGAGAGCCAAAACCACGGAGAGCGTGCGTGCGCGCATGGCGCGAGGCGTAGCACGATCCTCGGCCGAGGGCTCGTTCGTGCCTCTTACCCGTGGCTTACGAGACGATGCCCCGCGCGACACCCGCGCGGCGGCGAAGGTCACCGATGAGCGTCGCTCACTCGAGGATGCTGAACTCGGGGAACTCGCCCGTGTAGCCTCGCCAGCGAACGTCGACGCCGTCGACCCGAGCCGCGGACGGCCCGTGGTTGGCCCAGCCGGTGAGCTCTTTGATGGCGTCTTCTTCGCCTTCGGCCAGCATCTCCACGCTGCCGTCGTTGCGGTTCTTCACCCAACCCGTGATGCCGAGGCGCCGAGCCTCGCGCTGGGCGGCGGCACGGAAATAGACGCCCTGGACACGACCACGGACGATGAGGACCACACGTTTCTGAGCCATTCTGTCTCGGAAGGTAGTCGAAATCCCGTGGACTATGCAACCTTCGCCGACGAACATCCGTCCAGGTGGGATGAAAAGGGCGAAATTCGTGGGTCGACGGCGCCGAAGATCGGACGATTTCGCGAGCTTAGCCCGGTGGTGCCCGGGAAAAATCGAGCGCACCATGCTCGTGACGCAGCCAAGGCTACAGCACGGGCAGAACGGCTCGGAGTGATGCTAGCTTCGCTCTCGTGACAGACCCTGCCGAAATGTCCTTTTTTGCCCGTTTCTTCTTCGCCTACGCGTGCTTCTTCCGCGTGCTCTTCGACGGCGCCTTCGCCGGCCGCGCACTCGCGGTGAAAGAAGGCATGCCCGCGCTGCCTCCCGCTCCGGAGAAGAAGCCTGAGCCCGCAGAAGCGAAGAAGCCCGAGCCCGAGCCGAAGAAAGAAGAGAAGAAGCCCGAACCTCCCAGCACGGACGCGGCGCTTTCTTTGCTCGCACTGCTCCAGCGTGAAGGGCGCTTCGTGGACTTCCTGGAAGAAGACGTGGCGAGCTTCCCCGACGCGGACATCGGCGCTGCGGCGCGTGTGGTGCACGCGGGCTGCAGAAAGGCGCTGCGTGAACACGTGGTGCTGGAGCCCATTCGATCCGAAGAAGAGGGCGCGAAGGTCACCCTTCCGAAGGGCTTCGACGCCGCGAAAAACAAGCTCGTGGGCGACGTCACCGGAGACGGGCCGTTTGCGGGTACGCTCAAGCATCGTGGGTGGAGGGCCGTGTCGGTCACGCTCCCCACCGCCATGGAAGGACACGACGCGAAGGTCGTCGCACAAGCCGAGGTGGAACTGTGAGCTACGTCGTCGGTATCGATCTCGGGACCACCCACTCGGCCCTCGCCTACGCGCCCGCGGAGGGCGGCGAGATTCAGCTGCTCACCGTTCCGCAGCTGGTCGCGGCGGGCACCATGGCCGATCGCGCGCTTTTGCCCTCGTTCCACTACGCGCCGCACTCGTCCGAGGGCGCGAGCACCACGGCCCTGCCTTGGGATGCCACGCGAAAACACGCCGTGGGTGAGCTCGCACGCGCACGTGGCGTCGAGGTTCCGCAGCGCGTGATTTCCAGCGCGAAGAGCTGGCTCTGCCACGCGGGTGTCGACCGCCGCGGCGCCATCTTGCCGCTCGGCGCGCCGGAAGACGTCGAGAAGATCAGCCCGGTGGAGGCCTCGTTCCGCTACCTTGAGCACCTCGCCGACGCGTGGGAGCACACGGTCGCCAAGGGGCAGCCCGCGCTCGCGCTCGGTCGCCAGGAGGTCGTGCTCACCGTGCCGGCCTCGTTCGACGCAGCCGCACGCGAGCTCACCGTGGAAGCGGCCTATGCCGCAGGCCTCGAGAACGTGACCTTGCTCGAGGAGCCTCAGGCCGCGCTCTACGCATGGCTCGCTGCTCGCGGAGACGCGTGGCGCAAGGAGATCCGCGTCGGCGACGTGGTGCTCGTGTGCGACGTCGGCGGTGGCACCACGGACTTTTCGGCCATCTGCGCGGCCGAGCGCGACGGCGCCCTCGAGCTCGTGCGCGTGGCGGTCGGTGATCACATTTTGCTCGGCGGCGACAACATGGACCTCGCGCTGGCCCACGTGGCGAGCCAGAAGCTCCAAGCCCAAGGTCGCGAGATCGACCGCTGGCAGTCCGCGCAGCTCGCGCATGCCGCACGCTCTGCCAAAGAAGCGCTGCTCGCCGACACGTCCGTGCAATCTGCACCGATTGCCATCGCCGGCCGCGGCTCGAAGCTGGTGGGCGGCACGCTGCGCACCGAGCTCTTGCGCGAAGAGATCGAGCGCACCTTGGTGGAGGGATTTTTCCCCGTGGTCGAGGCCAAGGCTCGCCCGCAAGTGCGCGCGCGCGTCGGACTCACGCAGCTCGGTCTGCCCTACGCCCAAGACGCCGCCGTCACGCGGCACCTCGCCGCCTTCTTGGGAAGGCAAGCGGGAGCGCTCGAGAAGATCACGGGAAAGACCGAAGAAAAGGGCGCGCTCTTGCACCCCACGGTGGTGCTCTTCAACGGCGGCGTCATGAAGAGCAACTTGCTCCGTGAGCGCGTGCGCACCTGCCTCGACGCTTGGCTTGCGGGCGAAGGCCGCGAGCCGGTGCGTGAGCTCGGCGGAGTCGACCTCGATCTGGCGGTGGCCAAGGGCGCCGCGGCCTACGGCCTCGTGCGCACGGGCAAAGGCTTGCGCATTCGCGGCGGCACCGCTCGCGCCTACTACGTGGGAATCGAGGGCGCAGCTCCCGCCGTGCCCGGCATCGAGCCTCCGCTCACCGCGCTGTGCGTGGCGCCCTTCGGCGTGGAAGAAGGCAGCGCGCCGCAAGAGCTCCCGGTCGAGCTCGGCGCGGTGGTCGGCGAGAAGGTCACCTTCCGCTTCTTCGGTTCGTCGGTGCGGCGTTCGGACACGCTCGGCACCGAGCTCGACGTCTCGCCTTCTCTCGGCCTCGAAGAGCTCTCGCCGGTCGAGGTGGAGCTTCCCGCCGAAGGACGCCAGCCAGGCGACGTGGTGCCCGTGCGCCTCGCCTCCAGCGTGACCGAAGTGGGCACCCTCTTGGTCGAGGCCGTGCCGCTCACGCCGCAGAAGCCGGGTGAGCGCTGGAAGGTCGAGCTCTCGGTGCGCGAAGAGGGCGCATGACGGCTGGGCTGTCGGTCGGGATCGACCTCGGCACCACCAATACCGTGGTCGCGTCGACCGCGCCCGGCGAGACCGTGCCGCGCGTCTTCCCGATCGAACAGCTGGTCACCCGGGACACGGCAGAGGCGCGCCCGCTCCTGCCTTCGTTCCTCTACGCACCGCTCACCGGGGAAATCCCAGGGGATCCGGACTTCATCGTAGGAGAGCTCGCCAAGCGGCGTGGCGCCGAAGTGCCCTCGCGTGGGGTCGCGAGCGCGAAGAGCTGGCTCTGCCACGCGCAGGTCGACCGCACCGCCGCCATCCTGCCCTTCGGACTCGCCGAAGACGTCACCACGGAGAGCCCCAAGATCTCGCCACTCGATGCCTCGCGGCGCCTGCTCGAGCACGTGCATCATACATGGGATGCGCGACGCGACCCGAGCCTGCCCGAGCTTCGCGAAGCGACCGTGGCGCTCACCGTGCCTGCTTCGTTCGACGACGACGCCCGCGAGCTCACGCGCCTCGCCGCCGAGCGCGCCGGGCTCTCGGTGGTGCTGCTGGAAGAGCCGGTGGCCGCGCTCTACGATTTTCTCGCACGCGACGACGCCGACGCGAGGCTTGCGGCGCTGGGAGAAGGCGCGCTCGTCCTGGTGTGCGACGTAGGTGGTGGCACGACCGATCTCTCGCTCGTGCGCGTGACCGACGTGGGCACGAGCACGCCCACGCTCACCCGGGTGGCGAGCGGACGTCACATCCTGCTCGGCGGCGACAACATGGATCTCGCCCTCGCCTACGCGCTCGAGCCACGCTTCGTGCAGCGAGGAGACAAGCTCTCGCCCTCTCGCTTCGCCGAGCTCACCGCCGGCTGCAGAACCGCGAAAGAGCTTCTTTTCTCGGGTGAAGCGAACGAAGCCAACGTGGTGCTGGTGGGCCAAGGCTCGAAGCTCGTGGGCGGTACGCGTACGACCACGCTCGACCGCGCGCTCGCCGAGGCCATCGTGTGCGGAGGCTTTTTCCCCCGCGTCGAGCGTGGCGAGCTGCCCAAAAATCAAGGTGCGGCGCTGCGTGGTCTCGGCCTGCCCTTCGAGCGCGATCCGGCCGTGTCGCGCCATGTCGCGGCGTTCCTCGCCAGGCACGCCCACGAAGGCAGCCCCAAAGCCGTGCTCCTGAACGGTGGCGTGTTCCGCTCCGAGGCGCTGGTCGCGGCCTTCATGGCTTCGGTCGCCGCGACCTTCGACGGCGAGCCCCACGTGTTGCCCAATCCCGATCCGGACGTGGCCGTGGCGCGCGGCGCGGCCCTCTTCGCGAGGCTCACTTCGGCCGGTGCCGGCGCACGCATCAAGGGCGGCACCTCACGCAGCTACTTCGTCGGCCTCGGAGAATCACGAGACGCTCGTGGCGCCGAGCGCGAGGCATTCCCCAAAGCGGTATGCGTGGTGTCTCGCGGCGCCGAAGAAGGCACGCGCCACGAAGCGCGCGGCCGGACCTTCTCCCTGGCCCTCGGCACGCGCGCACGCTTCGCGCTCTTCGCCTCCGACGTCGACAAGAGCGCTCCGGGCGAGATCGTGACGCTCGACGAAACTCGCTTTTTTCCCCTTCCGGCGCTCGCCACGCGTCTCGGGGAGCCGCACGAAAAGGGCACGGTCGAGGTGACGCTCGAGGGCGAGATCACGCACGTCGGCACGCTCGACCTCGGGTGCAAAACCGAAGATGGTCGTCGCTTTCGACTCGCCTTCCGACTCGACTCGAGCGACGAGCAGGGAACCTCGAATTCCCTCGCCCCCCTCGCATCACGCGCTCCCACCGAGCCTCCTCCGCGGGTCTCGCTGGTCCCTGGCGCCACCGAACGTGTGCACTCCGCAACGACCACCGAGCGCGCCGTAGCGCAGGTCCAATCCGTGTTCGGCAAGAAGGCCGAGGCGGGCGGCCGCGAGGTGAAAGACCTGATGCGCGAGCTGGAAAAGACGCTCGGCGAGAAGAACAGCTGGTCGGTGGAGACCGCACGAAAGCTCGCGGACGTCTTGCTGGAGAACCCTGGAGCTCGCAAGCGCACGGCCGATCACGAGCGCATCTTCTTCCAGCTCGCCGGCCACACGCTTCGCCCAGGACGCGGCGCCCCCGGAGACGAAGCGCGCATCGCGATCTTCGCCAAGACGTGGGACGGGAGGCTCGCGTTTCCGGACGAAGCACGCGGCTGGTCCGCCTTTTTCGTGGCGTTTCGTCGTGTCGCCTCGGGCTTGCCGGGGCACGTGGAGAGCGCCATCGCCGATTTTGCCGCGCAAGTGCTCGCGCCCAAGGAGCTCGGCCTGAAGCGCCCCAAGCGTATGCCCGAGGGACAAGACGAGCTGCTCTCACTCGCCGCTAGCCTGGAGCGTGTGCCTCCCAAGGTGCGCGGAGCGTTCGGTGAGTGGTTCTTCGACCGCGTGCGCGCCAAGGACGATGCCCGAGTGTGGGACGCGCTCGGCAAGCTCGGTGCGCGTGTGCGGAGCTACGGCCCTTCGCACGAGGTGCTCCCGGTGGGGTTGGTGGAGACGTGGCTCGAGAAGCTCGTGCGCATCGACTGGAAGCGCGACCCTCGTCCCCTCGCGCGCGCTGCGGCTCTGCTCGCGCGGCGCACCGGAGACCGCGTGCGCGACGTCACCCCACGCCTCCGCGACGCGACGCTCGCCAAGCTCGAAGAGGTCTCGGCCAATCCGGCCTGGATCGCCCTCGTGCGCGACATCGTGGTCCCCGAAGACTCGACCCTCGAGGCCGGGCTCTTCGACGACGACCTTCCGCCCGGGCTCGTGCTGCTCTGACAGGGCCCACGACCCGACCTTGACGCCATGCGATCCGACGCGCGACTCTGGGCGAATGGATCTCTTGGTGGTGTCCGAAGCGTTCGCGGTGCGCGGTGGAGTTCAGCTCTCACCGAAAGTGGTTCCGCCCAAAGCGCTAGGAAAAGGCCCGGCCGAGGCGACCTTGATCACGCCGGACGGAGCCAGCCGCACAGCCAAAATCGCGCTCGATTTCGCGCACATCAGCGGGCCCAATCCGCCCTTCGCGCTGGTGCGCGTGCTCGACCTCGGCGTGGACGACGTGCCCCCGGGCACACGGGTCGTAGTCGAGGTCTGAGGGTCAGCGATCCCAAGGAGCCTTCAGCGATCCCTTCAGCGATCCCAGGAAAAACGCCACTCGCGGAACACGCGCGTGACGGCGCGGGTGGACAGCTCGTGCGCCACGTCTTTCGGCAGCTCGCTGGCCGGGATGCGCTTGGCCGTACGCGACTCGCGCCCGTCTTCGTAACGGATGACCACCGCGAGCTCGGCGTCGGTCTCGTGCGGGTAGCGCGTGAGCTCGAGATCGATCTTGCGCACGGCCTCGGCCACGATCGACACCACGTCCGGATCGGGATCACCGCCCAGGGTGGCCACGAGCTTCTTCTTGGCGGACTCGGTGCCGAGCCCGGTGACCTTGCGCAGATCGGCCGAGAGCACTTCCGAGATCCACGCCTCGACGCCGGGCGAGAAGGCCGCCTCGTTCGTGGAAACGCTCTTCGCCTTCTTCTTCTTCCGGAGGAAAAACCAGAGACCGACGAGCGCGACCACCAAAAGAAGAAGCGACATGCGGCACCTCGAAGGAGTGTTGAGGAGAGGAGCGAAGCGACGGGCACGAAGCTCGTGCGCGCCGGGCCCCTCAAAGCGTAGCGCAATCGGACCGCGGCGCGACACCTAGGACCCCGGTCCGGCGCCTGAGCGGAAAATGCCAGCGAAACCGGAATCGTATCGAATGATCGAAGGCCTGGAACATTCGGCGTCCGCCCGGCGTCTTCGCCTGCCATGACCAACGTCTCGTGGTTCGTGGTGCACGGCGCTCTCGTGTGGCAATCGCTCGCCGTGCTCGCGGCGCTGGCCGGCATCGCAGCGGCCTGGGTTCTGCCGCGGCGCGCGCTCGCACGTCGCGCCGAGCGCGTGCGTGAAGCGCTGGGAGCCCCGGAAAAGTCCCTGGACGCGAGCGCCCGGGACAAGCCGGTCGTCTTGGTCGGCCGCGTGAAGCTCCCCGCGGAAGCGATCGACGAGATGTCGTCGGGATTGGTCGCGGCGACACTCACCCCGCAGGGGATGGAGCTCGCCGAGGAGACCTCGCAGAAGGCGCTCACCGCGCTCACCGGAGGTGGACCGCTGGTGATCGAAGTGGACGGTCAGGCCGTGTTCGTGGAGGGCACGCCGCAGATCTTGGTGGGCTCCGAAGAGACCGGCGGCACGCTCGCGCCGAAGCGCATCCGTCTCGCGCTGTGGGAGCTGGCGAGCGAGCTGCGCGCCATGAAGAACGCACCTCACGGCCTGCGCACCATCCAAAACGGTGACCTCGTGCGGGTCTCGGGACGCTTACGCCACGAGCCGGACGCGCGCACGCCACAGACCTACCGCTCGGGCTCGGGAGCCTATTTTTTGGCGGCGGCGGAGGACTCCACCAAGAACGACTTCGTGCCCGTCGCGTTCGAGGGTGGGCCTCGTCCACTCGCGCGCGGCAAGCTGCTCGTGGGCGCGCAGGTGGTCCTCGCGCCGGTGTGCGCGCTCGCCATTCTCGGTGCAGTGGGCGAAGTGACGATTCGCGGCGGCGAGAAGAGCCCGACGCTCGCCTCGATGGCCAGCATGACCCCCTTTCGCCGACAGGACGGCCTCGCCGCGCTCCGCGCCCAATCCGACGTCCGAGAGAGCGCGAGCGAGTCGACGCTCGTGCGGGCCGCCGAGCTCGACCACGTGCGTGGCCGATGCGGATCGGCCTCGGACGACTACTTCTTCGCGAACCGACCGAAGGAGGCCGCCGAGACCGCGGAAAGGTGTGGCGATCCCGCGCGGGCCGCGCGTGCGTGGTTCGTCTACGGCGACATGGACCGCGCCGCCAAGGCGTTCGAGACGGCACGAAAAGGCGACCCGCGTACGCCACCGTCCATCTCGGAGGTCACGGCGTACTTCACGACCGAACGCTTCGACCGCGCTGCCGAAGCAGGCCATGCCCTGCTCGCCGCCTGGGATGGTCCACGAGCGAGCCGCGACCAACTCTCGTGCGTAGTGGACGCCCTCGATCACCGCGCCGGAGGCACCCACGACAAGGGAAACTTGGCCGTGCACGCCCGCGAAGAAGGCACGCAGCTCCCGTGCACGCTGCTGCTCGCCGACGCGACCGAAGGCGCGGCGCGCACGGCCGTCTTCGAGCAGGCCCCGTACGACATGCGCTCGCCGCTGCTCCGGTCGGCGCTCGGTTGGCCCCTCGTAAAGAAGCGCGACTATTACGGCGGCCAGTACTTGCCACAGTCGATCAAGTTCTCCGCGGTGGAGCTCTTCACGCGCCCCAAAGAGGTGGTCTTCGGCATGCCGTTCGCGCTCGCCCGCGACGCCGTTCGCGACGCGCGCGCGTTCGACGACGCGCAATCCATGGCGCTCGCCAATCAATTCTCGGCGCGGCAGGCGGCGTTCCTCTCGTTCCAGGGCGATCTTCCCGGTGCGCTCGCGGTGCTCGACGAAGCGACCACGCGTCTCGAGCCCTTCGCCAAACGCTCGTACACGGACGAACAAAAGCGAGAGTGGGACAGCCGCACCTGGCGAATCTCGAACGACTTCGACTACGACGTCTACCAACGCAAGCTCGCCGAGGAAGAGAGGCGCATCCGCGCGTTCTACGATCCGGTTCGAGACGAGGCCGAGCGCCACGCAGGCGAGCTCGCCCATGACATCTACCTCACCAAGGTGGCCGTGCTGGCCCGCGCGGGCAAAGTCGACGAGGCGCGCGCGCTCTTGCCGGTGGCCCTCCCCAATCAAGTCCACAGCCAAGACGAGAGCTTGCTGCTGGCGTTCTTGAACGCCGTAGGCTCGTACGACCCACGCGCGCTCGAGGTGCTCGGTCGGGGTGACGGGCGCGAGCTCAACCGCAAGCTTTGGCTACTCGCGCAGGCCGGAGACGGTGAGCCGCTCGCGCAGAAGCTCCGCGAGCTCGACGCGGACGGACGCGGCGTGGTCGAGATCGCGGGCGCGCACCTCCCCGAAGGCCGCGCGGCGCTCGCGCGTTGGTCACGCTACGCCTACCCCGCGCCGTGCGCCACGTGCGGCCTCTACCCGCTGGTCAACGCGCTCGCCTCGCATCGTGACGCTGCGCTTTCCGTGGGTGACCTCACCACGGTGGCCGAGCTCGATGCCCTGCGCACGCGTCTCGCTCCCATCTTCGCGAAGCGCGAGGGCGCCCTCCTCCTCCACTTCCTGAGCGAAATTTCACCTCCGTAGACGCGCAAGAATCTCACGAATTCCGAGCAATTACCGAACGTAGCCCGTTTCTTCGACGCACTGCGACGTGGAAACGTTTGCGGGGGCGTTGGGGCAGCGGTACGCACGAGGAGATGCTCGTTCCCCACGCTGCCACTTGGGCCCAGGTCGAAAAACGCGCTCGTGAGCTCTGCCCGGAGGCCTTCCAAGGCGAGCGTCCGCTAAACCTCGTGAACGGCACCTGGGGTCGACCCGGCAACGCGACGCGCTTCTCGTCGCCCAACGACGGCACCGATCTCTACTCGCTTCCCATGCTCGACCTCGCGGGCGCGACTGAGGCCGTGCGCGCAGCAGCCAAAGAGCAGCCTGCGTGGGGTGCGCTCGGCTACGACGAGCGGCGACGACGCGTGGAAGCCACGCTGGACGACCTGCAGAAAAACCGCGACCTCTTGGCGCTCACGCTGGCGTGGGAGATCGGCAAGCCGATGCGCCTCGCCGAGAGCGACGTGGACCGCTGCATCGAAGGTGTGCGCTGGTACCTTTCCGAAGCGGAAAGCATGACCGCCGGCCGCGAACCGCTCGGGCTCATCTCCAACATCGCCTCCTGGAACTACCCGATGAGCGTGCTCATGCACGCGGTGCTGGTGCAGGTCTTGGTGGGCAACTCGGCCATCGCCAAGACCCCGACCGACGGCGGCGCTTACACGCTCACGCTCGCCTTCGCGCTCGCGCGCAGGCACGGACTTCCCGTCTCGCTGGTGAGCGGGAGCGGCGGGAGGCTCTCCGAAGCGCTCGTGCGGCACGAGTCGATCGAGTGCATGGCCTTCGTGGGAGGCAAGGCCTCGGGTCGCGACATCGCCACCTCGCTGGTCGACCGCGGCAAACGCCACATGCTCGAGATGGAAGGCCTGAACGCCTGGGGCATCTGGGACTACTCGGACTGGCCGGCGCTCATGAAGATGCTCAAGAAGGGCTTCGAATACGGCAAGCAGCGCTGCACCGCGTACCCGCGCATCGTGATCGAGCGAAGGCTCTTTCCGCGCTTCCTGGAGCACTACCTGCCCATGCTCGCGAGCTTGAAATTCGGCCATCCGCTCGCGGTCGAGAAGGAAGGTGACGCCTACCCGGACCTCGATTTCGGACCGCTCATCAACTCGAAAAAAGTGGAAGAGCTGCACGGGCTCACCAGCGCGGCCATCGCCGGTGGCGCGGTCGCGCTTCACCAGGGACAGATCCACGACGGCCGCTTCGTGAGCGGGCAAGACCAGTCCGCGTACTTCGCGCCCATCTCGCTGCTCGGTGTTCCCCGCGGCAACGCGCTCTACCACGCGGAGGCCTTCGGCCCCATCGACACGCTGGTGCCGGTGAGCACGAAAGACGAGCTCGTGGCCGAGATGAACGTGTCGAACGGGTCGCTGGTCGCCTCGATCGCTTCGGACGACGAGAACGTGGCCAAGCGCCTCGCCTCGCAGGTGCGCGGCTTCAAGGTGGGCGTCAACCGCATCCGCAGCCGTGGCGATCGCGACGAGGCCTTCGGCGGCATCGGCGAGTCGTGGCGTGGCTCGTTCGTGGGCGGGAAATACCTGGTGCTCGCCGTGACGCGCGGGCCGAGAGACGAACGCCACTTCGGCAACTTCGAGGACTACACGCAGCTCGTGCCGGTCCGCTGAGGCGTCCTTCGCACGCAGGCCTACTCGCGCGCGAAGACGAGCCTGACGAAGGTTCGCGCGCGCGCGAGCTCGTGGTGCGCTTCTCGGAACGCGCCCACCGCGCCGAGCGCGCCGTCCTCGGTCTGGAACGGGCGCACCAGCACCTCCAGGCGATCCCCCGCGAAGCTCGGCTTGCGGTAGGCGAGCTCGGCCGAGCGAAGCCCGGCGCCCGGCGTTCGACCGAGCATGCCGAGGCTCGTCAGCGCGAGGTCCTCGAACGTGCGCAAGTAGACCAGCGAATTGACGTGTTGGTTGCTGTCGGTGTGCCCGAGTCCGAACACCACGGGCGACGGGTGGATCCGCGCCTCGTCGAGGGCGTGGGCCCCTTCGGGCAGCGAGAACGTGGACGCCGCGTGCACGAGCGGCACACTCGGGCCGGGCACGCGCGGCTGGCCAGGCACGTCGATCGCGCGCACCTTGCGGTCTTCTTTGGCGGCGAAGAGCCGGGTGAGCACGTGCTCGGCGTAGATGCGCCCCACCACCTCGACCTGGCCTTCGCGCTCCGGCGCGGGACCGTGGGTGCGCCCGAGCGGCGCCGAAGCCTCGGCCCACATCTCGACCAGGATGCGCTCGACCTCACCTCTCTCGTCGAGCACGTGGGAAAGACGATGCGAGCCGGCCATCTCGAGCGCGTCGCCCACCGCGATCGGCGCGGCGCCCGACTCGAGACAAATACGCGATAGAATGGGAATTTCCCCTCGCTCACGCATCCCTCGAGTGGCGTCTTCGTCGCGCAGGAGATGCGCCCAGACCGACGCTCCCAGGCCGGCCGAGAGCACACCGAGCGCGAGGGCCCCGTTTTGAAGAACGTCTTCGTATCGAAGCGACACACGACCACGCGCGAGATCTTCGGAAGCCACACGAGGTGACACGGGCAGGACGCTTTTCACGCAGGTTTGATACGCGATCCGTCCCCTTCCGTGAACGCTGGCGTGAGGCGAAGCGCCGAGAGTCGGTACGGGAAGTTCCCCAAAACTTCCCACGTTGCGACTCGGCCCTGTAGGATCGCGTTCGCGGTCGGGAGCCGCACTTAGGAGACCGTGGACCGTACGTCGATCGACCAAACGCTCGACCTCGTGCAGGAGGCGCTCGGGGACCGGTATCTCGTGACTGGGCCGCTCGCCCAGGGCGGGATGTCGCTGCTCCTCCGTGGGCGCCAGACGCTGCTCGACCAGCCCGTGGCCATCAAGGTGATGCACGCCAACGCCGTGGGTCATCGTGCGCTGCGCGAGCGTTTTCTGCGCGAGGCGCGCATCCTCGCGAGCCTCCAGGTCCCCCAGATCACCCGCGTCTACGACGCCGGCTCCCTGCGCGACGGGCGCCTTTACCTAGTGCTCGAGCTGCTTCAAGGCGAAAACCTGGAGACCATCTCCGAGCGCGGGCCGATGTCGCTCTCGCTCGCCGCGCGTGTGCTCATGGAAGTGTGCGACGGCCTCATCGCGGCGCACGACAAGGGCATCATCCACCGCGATTTGAAGCCCGAAAACGTCTTCATGGTGCAGCGTGAAGACGGCACCCTGGTGGTGAAGCTGCTCGACTTCGGCATCGCCAAAGACACCGCCGACCAGAAAGACGTCACCGGCACCTACACCATCGTGGGCTCGCCGCTGTACGTTCCGCCCGAGCAAATCGCGTCGTCTCGTACGGTCGACAAACGCGCGGACATCTGGGCGATGGGCGTCATGCTCTACCAGCTCGTGCTGCAGCGGCATCCGTTCGAGGACGCCTCGCTCGCGCTCCTGCTCAACAAAATCCAGAACGAACCCCTGCCGCCCTTCCCTCCGGACTCGGACCCCATGTTCGAGATCATCGTCGAGCGCTGCCTCGCGAAGAACCCAGAGGAGCGCTACGGGAGCGCCAACGAGCTCAAGGACGCGCTCGTCACGCTGGCCGAACAGCTCCCCCAACAACAGGAGGAGCTCGACGACATGCCCACGCTCGGCCCACGCATGGCGCCGATCGGGCTCGGTCTCGGGATGGCGCATCTGGCGACCGAACGTCCGCCGATGAGCGAGCAGCAGCCGAGCTCCGCGGGCGCGCCTAGCTCGGGCAACGACATGACCCTGCACGTGCCCGTTCCGGGAAGCCCCGGAATGCCGCAAATCATGCCCGAGCAGCGTCCGGTCACCACGCCCATCGGCCTTCAGGTCCAGCACCGCGGCGCGACCGCCCCCTCTCTCCAAACGCCACCGGAGCTCGGCACGCAGCCCCAAGGTCAGCGTCAGAGCTCTCCGCCTCCCGAGGTGAGTGGAGCGGGTCATCTGCGCACGCCCGAGCCTCAGCAGGTGCCGCACCACCTCCAACAGGGTCCGCAGGGCCAGGCCCAACCGCAGAACCAGCGCATCGCCCAGAAGACGATCCCCATCGGTCGTCCGTTCATGGCGCCGCCGCCCGCGCAGCAGCAGCAAGCTCCACAAGACTCCCACGTGCCCCGTGCACCGCGCGGGGGCATGACCGCACCGCTCATGCAGCCGTTCACGCTGCCACAAGGCCCCGCCGGAGCACCGGGAGACCAGAGGCTCGGCTCCTCGCCGGGTATGGCCGCGCAATCAGCCCCGACTTTCGCCGAACCGCTCCCGGATCCGCGGCGTCAAGCGCCCACCGTGGTGGTCCCGCGCAGAGCGCAGCGCCCTATGTGGCCTTTCGTCGCGCTCGGCGTCGCCATCGTGCTCGCCATGGTGGCGATCGCCATGGTGCTGAAACGATGAGCATGTGTACGCACTCGTCGACCACACGTCACGAGTTCGCCCACGGCGCGATTTTCGGTTAGTGGGCAGCATCGGAGCGCACGGTCTGCCGCGGATCGCGCTCGTGTTCCGTGCGGACCTGCTCGCCGCACGTCCCCCCTCGAAAACCTCTCCCTCTCGATGAGCCCGTTCGACCTCCCGATTTTCCCGCTCGAATCGCCCTCGCTCGACGAGCGGGCGTGCGCGGGAAGCGCTCGGGCCGAGACAAGACCCACGGTTTTCCATGGCCGGTGAGCCGGTAGCCCCCGAAGCGGCGCTGGCGGCCCTCGCGAGGAAGCGGCCGACGCTCGATCTCGGCACCTCGGATCTCGTGTTCCTCGCCGCGCTGTACTTGCGGGGAGCACGCTCGGCCCTCGCGTCGTTCGAAGAGGCGCAGCTGCTCGACGTCTTCGAAGAGGTCTCGGCCCTCTTCGCAGGCGAAGGAAAACGCCGCGCGACCTTCGCCATTCGTCGCCTGCGCGACCAGCGAACGCTCGCCCGCGTGGATCATGCGGGCGTCGTGAAGAAGGGTGAATACGCGCTCACGCGTCTCGGTGCGGCAGTGGCCGAGTTCTTCCTCGAAGAAGACGCGCTCACCCGCGAAAACCTGACACTTCTCACGCGCACGCTTCTCCAGAGCCTCGAGACCGTGGCCGAGACCGCGCGCACGCTGCTCGGTGGCAGCGATCCTCAGCCCTGGGAAGACGCAGTGGCCGCGCCGCTGCGGGTCACGGTGGCGGATCTCGTCTCGGGCATCCAGCGTCGACAACGCGGGTTCGACCTGCAGCAAGAAGAGCTGCGCCACGAAGTCTCCGAGCTCTTGCGCGCGGACTGGTTCGGGGCCGTGGAGCGCTGCCAGGGATTGCTCGAATCGACGGGAAATACCCTACGTGAGCTCGGTGACGTGCTCATGCGAGACAC
The DNA here is from genome assembly GCA_965225775.1 of Polyangiaceae bacterium. Classification (GTDB taxonomy): domain Bacteria; phylum Myxococcota_A; class Polyangia; order Polyangiales; family Polyangiaceae; genus JAAFHV01. Next base: position 4,078,268 of record OZ245328.1, read on the forward strand.
GCACACGGCGCAAGCGCTGCTGCAAGACATCCAAGATCTCGCCGCCTCCGAGGGCGCGCAACGCGCCGAGTCCGCCGCGCGCGCCGTGATGGATCAGGTCGATCGCGTGGCCGCCTGGGGAGCCGCACGCCAGCGTGCCTTCTCCGAGTACTACCAGTACGTGCACCGGTTCCTGCGCGACGTGGTGCGCCTCGATCCGACGCGCGCGCTCACCCAGCGACTGCGCGACCAGCTGGCCGGCCAGGTGGGCAAGAGCTTCGCGCTGCTCGTGGCGAGCGAATCGCCCATCACTCTCCTGCGCGACGGCCCGTACGTGCCCGAAGAGGGCCCCCCGGTCAGGCGCCCCAAGAAGCCACGTGAGCCCGAGCTCGAGGCCGAAGACGAAGGCCCCGATCCCCGCACGGTGCTGGAAGAACGCGTGAAGAGCGCGCTCGACGACGGCGCCACCTCCCTTTTCCAAGTGACCGAGCGCGTGACCAAAGAAGTGTCCGAAGATACCCGCTTCGTGGAGGCCGGCCGCGTGGCCGACGTGGTCGGCAAGATGGTGCGTCCGCTCGCTCGAGCCGAGCGCCCCTGGGTGCCGACCGAAGACGGCTACGAGCTCGAAGAGTGGCGCCTCGAGCGCGGCGGAGAGGGCAAAGCCTCGTGAGCGACACGCGATTTTCCCGCCTCGAAGACGTGATCCTGGATGCGCTCTTCCCCGACCTCGACCTCGCCCTGCGCAGAGGCAAACACGTCGACTCGGACGAGCTTGCACTCTACACGTTCCTGGTGGACGCGCGGGAGCATCTCGAGCCGCTCTACCGGCGCTACGGCTGCGAGCTCGTGCACAAGTCGGACGGGTATTTCTACCTGCTCCCCACGAACGAGAAGCTCGGGCGAAGGCACCTCCGTCCGGTGGAGATGCTGGTCGGTCAGGCGCTCGCGCTCTTGTACTTGGACCCGCGCACCGTGGAGCAAGGCGGCGTGGTGGGCCGCGACGAAGTGCTCGGTCAACTCGCTACGGTACTCGGCACCGAAGACCTGGTGCGGGCGCTGAACCCGCAGAAAAAGCGCATCGACGAGCGTGTGGCCGAAGAAGGCGTGCGCAGCAAAGTGGCCGACGCCATTCGAAAGCTCGCCACGCTCGGCTTCGTCTCGATGGCGGACGACACGCGCATTCGCCTGCGTCCGGCGCTGCTTCGTTTTGCCGAGCCGGCGCGCCTCGCAGAGCCGCCCGAAGTCGTGCTCGCAAGGCTCGCCGCCGAGGGTGAGCTCGTGCTCGTGGACGCGCTCTCCGAAGACGACGACGAGCTCGAAGAGGTCGTACCGCGCACTCCCGCGGAAGAAGAGGCGCCCGCGTCGGTCGAACCTGTACCGGTCGAAGCGGAAGCCTCCGAACACGAGTCTGCGCGCGTCGAGCCCGAGCCAGTCCTGCCGGCCCACGTCGACCCCGAACCGGTCGAGCCTGCCCACGCCGAACCCGAACCAATCGCGCCGGTCCACCTCGACCCCGATCCCGTCGAGCCTCCTCCAGAGCCGACTCCCTTCGTGCCCGCTCCCGTCGAGTCTCCTCCAGGGTCGACTCCCGTCGAGCCTCCTCCAGAGCCGAATCCCGTGGAGTCGGATTCCTCCACGGCGGCTCCCGAGCCGACCCCCGTCGCGCCCGCTCCCGTCGAATCGGCACCCGTCGAATCGGCACCCGTCGAATCGGCACCCGTCGAATCGGCACCCGTCGAGTCGGCTCCCGTCGCGCCGGCTCTCGTCGAATCGGCTCCCGAGCCGACTCCCGTCGAATCGGCTCCCGCGCCGGCTCCCGTCGAGTCGGCTCCCGTCGCGCCTGCTCCCGTCGAATCGGCTCCCGTCACGCCTGCTCCCGAGCCGGCTCCCGTCAAATCGGCTCCCGTCGAGTCGGCTCCCGTCGCGGCTGCTCCCGAGCCGACTCCCGTCGAGTCGGCTCCCGTCGAGTCGGCTCCCGTCGCGCCTGCTCCCGTCGAGTCGGCTCCCGTCGAGCCTGTGCCGATCGCGCCCGCGCCTTCTGCCACGCCATTGGAGCAGGCCAAGGACGAGAGCGCTCACGAGCTCTCCACGCCGTTCGAGTCGAAGCCAGCCAAGGCTCCCAAAGCCCCCAAAGCTCCCAAAGCTCCCAAGGCTCCCAAAGCCGAAAAAACGCCTATCGAGAGGCCCTCGAAGCCCGGCACGAAGGCACAATCCTCCGTCAAAGAGACCAAAGAGGCTGGCCGAGCGAGCGAACCGAGCCTGTCGCTCTTCGGAACGCCGGAGCCCCGCTCGACTCCCCCAGTCCTTGCCCCCGATGCCCCGGAGTCCGACCCCGGTCTGCTGATCTTCCGCGCTCCCGAGAGCGATCTCGAGCACGAGCACGAGTACGAGCCGACCGAAGAAGAACGAGACGAGACGAGCGACCAGCCGTTCGAGCCGGGTGAGAGCCCGGCTTCGCGTCCGCCGCCGGACGACCCGAACGCTCCCGATCTCGAGCCGCCGCCCTTCGAAGACGACCCGCTCGCGGGCTACGACTGGCCACCTCCTGACGAGGGAGATTCCGGGGACGGCTCGGGTCGATGACACGCGCTACCGCGACCGCACTCGCGCTCGTGAACTGGAAGGGCGTGTTCTACGAGCGCTACCTGCTCGATCGGCACGTCACCGCTCTCGAGGGCGCCAACGGCGCGGGCAAGACCACCGTGATGGTGGGCGCGTACGTGGTGCTCATGCCGGACATGACCCGACTGCGCTTCTCGAACGTGGGCGAGAGCAGCGGCGCGGGCGGCGACAAGGGAATCTACGGACGCCTGGGAGAGCCAGGCCGACCTTCGTACGCCGCGCTCGAGATCGAGGTCGAGCACGGCAAGCGCATCGTGGCGGGCACGTGCCTCATTCGTCGCAGCGAGCCTCAGGTCGAGCTCGTGCCCTTCACCATCACGGGGATCGATCTCGGCGGCAGCCTGAAAGACGTGCTCCTCCTCACCGAGAACGGTGAGGACGCGGTTCCCGCGCTCGCCGACGTGCGCCGCGCCGTGCAGGCAAAAGGGGGCACGTTCACCTCGTATCCTTCGGTCAAAGATTACTTCGCGGCACTCTTCGAGCACGGCATCACACCGCTCCGGCTCGCCTCCGACGAAGACCGCAACAAGCTCAACGAGATGCTGCGCACGAGCATGACGGGCGGCATCTCGCGTGCGCTCACCGGCGAGCTTCGTTCGTTCTTGTTGCGGGAAGAGCCGGGTCTCTCCGAGACCTTGACTCACATGCGTGCCAACCTCGACGCCTGCCACCGCACGCGCACCGAGGTGGCCGAAGCGAGGGTCCTCGAGCGCGAGCTCTCGGCCGTATACGAGGCCGCCAAAGCCACCCTCGACGCCACGCTGCAAGCGGTGCGCTCGGCCGACGAAGAGGCGCACACGTCGGCCTCGGCCGCGCGCGAAGCCGCTGGGGAAGCGCGCCGTCGTTGCGAAGAGCTGAGCGAAGAGACGCGTGCACTCGAGGCTCGTCTGGCCGAGCTCGGCGCCGCACTCGAAGCTGCCAAGGCACGCGCGGACCACGCGCGCGACACACGCGAGCGCACGACTCGGGCCCACGAGGCGACCACACGACTGCGCGCGGCCACGCTCGAAGCGACCACCGTGGGCTTCGCTTCGGTGAGCGCCGAGACGACCCGACTCACGGCGGTGGCCGCTCGTGACGAGGCACGCGAAGCCCGAGAAAAAGCGCGCGAAGCCTACGACCGTGCCGCGCGTGGTCTCGCCGATCTGCAGAGCGGCCTCGAAGATCTGCACGTGAGCGCCCAGGCCTCTCGGCGCCTTCAACGCTCGCTCGCCGAAGCCGAGACCGCGCTCGGCAAAAGCGTCACGATCGAAGCCGCACCTGCCGAGCTCGAGCGGGTGCAGGCCCACGTCGCGGAGCTCGACGCGCGACGCGTGAGGATTGCACGCGATGTCTCCACGCGAGAAGTCCGTCGCGAAGAGCGGGCGCGAGCCCTGGCGGCGTTGGCCGAGCTTTCCGACGGTCCCGTCGATACGTCGGTCGAGAGCCCGCACGCCACAGCCACGAGACTGCTCGCCAAGTTCGCCGAGGCGGACGCTCGCGCGGGTCTCGTAGTCGAGCTCGAAGAGCGCGTGGAGCGCGAGCGTGAGCTCACCTTGCGCCAGGAACACGCCCTCACGAGAGCTCGCGATGCCGGATTCGCGGCGCTCCCGATGATCGACGGAGCTTCGGCGCGTCTCGAAGCGGAGGTCCGCGAGCTCTCGGCCGAAGTGTCCGCGCTGGATGCGCGCGGCAGCGCACGCACGCTCGACGTGGTGAACCTCGAGCACACCATTCGCGCGACCGAAGAGCGCATCCGCGGCCTCACGGTGGTGCACGAGCGCTTCGCGCGGGCCAAGGCGCTCGCGTCCGAGTGCGCCGCCATGGTCGGCTACCCGATCCGCAACCAGGAAGACGGCGAGCGCGCCGGCAAGACGCTCGACGACGCCAGAGCCTCCGCGCGCGAGAGCATCGGCGAGGTGAAGCGCACCCGCGAGCGTCTCCTGCACGAAGCGGAGACCTACGAGCGCGACGGTGGGCCCACCGACCCCGAAATCATGCGCCTGCGAGACGAGCTCGACGGCGAGCTCTTGTCCCTGCGTTTCGACGATCTCGAAATCGAAGAGGCCGGTCGCAAAGAGGCCGCGCTGGGCTCGCTGGTCGACGCCCTCGTGGTGGACACGCCGGAGCAAGCGCTGCGCACGCTGCTCGGCAAACCGCGGCGCATCGCCACCGTGCACCTCGTGCGGCCGGACGCCGAGGTGGGCGCGCAGACCATCGTGGGCGAATCGGGCGGCGACGTGGTGGTGGTCGAGCCGTACGGCCTTCGCATCACGCGCATCGAACCCGAGCCTCGCCTGGGAGCACGCGCACGAAAGCGGCGCGCCGAAGGCCTTCGCGCCGAGTACGAGCGCCTCGAAGGCACGCTGCGCGAGCTGGAAGACCGCGCCGCCAAGTTGGATAGGGCGCGACGATCGCTCGACACGCTGTTCGTGGACCTGGCCGTGCTCGAAGCCGGTCCCCTCGACGACGGCCTGGAAGTGGCCAAGGCCACGCTCGAGAAGGCCCTCGCCGATCTCGAAGTCGCGCGGCGCGAGCGAGACGAAGCGAAGAGCGCCTTCGCGAAGAAGCACCCGGTGCTGGAGAAGCTGCGCGAGCTGACCAGCGAAGCCTTCTTGCTCGAACCTCCCCACCGGGGTGAGACGCTCACCACGCTGGAGAATCAGCTCGCCGAGGCCAAGCGCGGGCGGAAATCGCGCGAAGGAAAAGACGCCGCCCGGAAGACCGTGGCCGAGCTGCTCTACGTGCTCGCCGAGCCCGTGACCGAGGGCGCCGTCGACGACGCGCTCGGTGAGCAGCTCGCGCCGCTCGAGGCCGAACGCGACCGTCTGTACGGCGCAGCGCGCGCCCTCTCCGACGCGGTCGCCGCCAAGGCGCACGTGAGCCACGAAGATGCCGAGCGCATCTTGGCCGAGCGCGCCAACGTGGTGCCCGCGCTCGAAGAGACGCTCGCGCGCACGCGTGACGAAGCGAACGCGGCCGAAGCAAGGGTGCGCGAGGCCGAGACCCAGTGGGAAGCAGCCTCCCGTGAGGCCCAAAACGCGCGCGCGAAGCTCGACGCAGCCAATGCCGAAGCGGCGCGTGCGAGCGCCGATCTCGAGCGCGAGGGCACGGGCGAGATCGACGAGACGCACGTAGCCGCGGTCAGCGCAGAGGACGAAGCGGCAAAGTCCGCGCTCGCGGCGCTGGAAGAAGAGCACCGCGCCGCCACGCTCGATCACGCGGTCAAGCGAGAGCGGCGCGTGTCCGAAGAGCGCGCCTACTCGGCACGCGAACGAGAAGCCGAAGAGCACGAGGCGCGCTCGATTCCGGCGCGTGCCCTGGCCATATCCATGCGGGAGCTTGCCGAGGCCGGCGCGCTGGTGTGGCCGCAAGCGAGCCCCTCGGCCGATCCCAAAACACTCTTCGCGCACGCGCGAGGCATGGCCGAGGTGCTGGCCGACCGCCTGGGACGCTCACGAGCGGGAGGCGAAATCGCGAATCGCGTGCGCGAGCGCATCGCCCTCACCGGCGAGGACTTCGCGCGGGCGGTGGTGCCTACCTGGCTCGAGGTGGTCGATTGGCTCAAACGTCGCTTGCCAGTGGCCATTGCCACCTTGGCCGACCCCACCGCGGCGCTCCTCCGTCTGCGCGACGACCTGGCCTCACTCGAGGGACGCCTCGGACACCAGGAAAAAGACCTACGCGGCGCCTCCGAAGACGTGGCCCGAGGCATCGACGTGCAGCTCCGCCGAGCACGCGCGCAGGTGCGGAGATTGAACCAGGGGCTCGCCGGCGTGCATTTCGGAAGCATCGGCGGCATTCGAATCGAGATGAAGCGCGTCGAGCGCATGGACCAGGTGCTCTCCGCGCTGCGCGAAGGCAAGAGCCAAGACCTGCTCTTCGACTCGCGAATGCCGGTGGAAGAAGCGCTGTCCGAGATCTTCCGTCGTCATGCGGGCGGCAAAGCCGGCACGGCGCGCATCCTCGATTACCGCGAGTACCTCGAGCTCTCGGTGGACGTGCAGCGCGCCGGCAAAAGCGAGTGGGAAGCCGCCTCTCCGGCGCGCCTCTCCACGGGCGAAGGCATCGGCGTGGGTGCGGCCATCTTGATGGTGGTCTTGACCGAATGGGAGCGCGACTCGAACCTCTTGCGGTCGAAGAGGCCGGTCGGCTCGCTGAGGTTCTTGTTCTTGGACGAGGCCAATCGCCTCTCGCAGGACAACCTGACCGTGCTCTTCGACCTCTGCCAAAGCCTCGAGCTGCAACTCTTGGTCGCCGCGCCCGAGGTGGCACGCGCAGAAGGCGCCACCACTTACCGACTGGTGCGCCGCACCGACGAACAGGGCCGCGAAGAGGTGGTGGTCAGCGGACGACGCGCGCTCCGAGACGCCCAAGGAGCGACCATCGAGCGCCCGGCCGAGCGCGCGCCCGCCTCGATCACCTCCAACGAGCCATCCGCTGCGGACACGCCTCCCGAGGTCTCGCTCGATCCGAGCACCGGCCAAGCGCTGCTCCTCGGCGGCACGGGAGCCCGCGCTCCCGATTCCGAGGACTGACTCGCCGAGTCGAGACGCCTATTTCTCGGGGACGGGCACGTCGACCTCGGCCGGATCGAGCAGACTGCCGATGTTGTTCACGAGGCCGTCGCGGGCCTTCAATTGCCCGGTCTCGCCCGTGAAGTTCCATTCCAAGAACTTCACGATGGACGAGTGCTCCATGGTCACGTGCGAGATGTGCCCCTTCTTGGCGAAGCGCCCGATGGCGAAGATGGGCACGCGTGTGCCGAGCTCTTCCTGGTCGATGGGGCTCTTGTCCGGAGGCGGAGCGACGTGATCGTAGTACCCGCCACCCTCGTCCCAGGTGAGCAAGACGAGCGTATTTTTCGCGTACGGCGAGGCGAGGATCTTGGCAATGGCCGCTTCGACCCAAGACACTCCCTTGGAGATGCTGGTGCCGTAGCCTGGGTGCTCGGTGTGGTAGCCGATGGGCTTGATGTACGACACCTCGGCCAGGTCGCCCGCGTCGAGGTCTTGATTGAAGCGCTCCCAATCCATGAGGAACGCCGGGTTGTCCGTGAACTGTTGGTAGTAGTTGAACGGAATGTCCGCAGGGTCGTAGGCGCACGGGTAGCTCGCGAACAGCGGATTGGCACCACGGCAGTCGACCGGGTGCGCCGGACAGGAGCTCGCGTTGCGCATCACCTCGTACCCTTCGGCGTAGTAGCGCACGCGCTCGCCGTGATTGAGCAGAATGTCGGCCACGGTGGACTCGGACACGTTGCGCATCTTCGGCGTGAGCGGGTTGCTGCAACCCTGGCCGATGGCATTGGGAATGAAAGCGTTGTCGGTGAAGACCTTTTTGGCCACCGCGAAGTACATGTCGTTGGCGGAGGTCTGCCCCACGATCGATTGGAAGTAGCGATCGCCGATGGCATACTTCTTCGCGTAGTCGTGATAGGGCGCGACCACCGCGTCCGACGCGATGGCGAAGTTCTTGGGATTGGAGCAAGTGGCACCGGTCACGAAGCGATCCATCTTGCCGCCGTTCATCTCGGAGCGCTCGCACGGCTGGCTGTGGTCCGGGTCGAAACCGGCATTGGCGTCGTCGTCGAGCTCGATGGGGCCAGCCCCCGAGGCTTCGCGCTGCGGAGCGGCTTCGCAACAGGCAGGTCCCGACGTGCAGGTGGGGTTCGAGCCGGGAGCTCCCGTGCACCAACGACCGAAGTAAGTGTCGAAGGTGTGGTTCTCCTGCATGATGACCACCACGTGCTCGATTCGGCCTTTCGGCGCGGGCTTTCCCCCGCCATCTCCCGTGCCCCCATCGACCAAGAGCCGCGTGGGATCGTCGGTCCCCGCGGGCAGTCCTTCGAGCTCATCGGGAGTGCCCGTGCCGCTCGAGCCGCAAGCGACCAGCGCGCTGGACGCGACCACGAGAGCACCGATCCACGCACGCGCATTCACCATCGACATGCCCATGAACGTACCGGAACCGGACGCTCTCGCGTAGTGCGCTGCGCACGCCTCACGGCGAAATGAGGCCGCTTGCTCACGCGACAGGGCGTTGCTCGCCGAGCCCTGCCGCTCCGCGTCGAGCGGCGGACGTCTCCACGAAATCACCACGTCTCCGAACGGGACATCAGAGGACAAGCGCGTGGGCATCTCGTAGATTCGAGCGTGATGGTCTCTCGATCGATTCGCGGGCTCGCTTCTCGTGTGCCTCTCGCGCTCGGCCTCTCGGGGCTCGTCACGCTGACTTTGGTAAGCGCGTGCGGCTCGGAAGATCCGTGCGCGAACGAGGCCTGCGAATCCGACCTCGACGTGTACGCGAGCCCGAGCGGAGACGACACGGCGCCCGGCACCAAGACCCGCCCGGTGCACTCCGTGCGCACGGCGCTGCGGCTCGCCGCGTTCGCGAAGAGGCCTCGAGTGCTCTTGGCGCAAGGCTCCTATGAAGAGCCGGAAACCCTGGTGTTACCGGACGGCGCGCGACTCGAGGGGGGTTATGTGCCGGGCACGTTCGCCGAGGATCCGGAGGCGTATTCCGAGCTTCGCGGCGCAGCTCTCGCGTTGGTCGTGAAAGACGCGAAGACCGCGGGTCTCGTGCGGAGCATGCGCATCGTCGCCGCGGATGCGAAAAACCCGGGGGAAGCCTCGGTGGCCATGTGGATCGCGGGCAGTGAGAGCTTTCGTCTCGATCACCTCGAGCTTCGCGCGGGGCGCGGCGCGGACGGTCTCGCCGCGGTGGCCCCGAGTGCTCCGACGACGCTCGACGGAGCAGCGGGCAAAGACGGCACCTCCGGCTCCATCGACGGAGAGAACGGTGCCGGGCGCGGTGGAGACGGCGGCCAGAATGCCCAATGCCCGGACGCACGCGCCGGCGCGGGAGGAAGCGGCGGTCAGCGCTATACGGCCTTCAAAGGCGTAGACGGTCGCACGTCCCCGATGGGCGCGGAGGGCGGCAAAGGAGCAGCGGAGAACGGCTGTACGGGCCTTCCCGGCGGCAATGCCGACGCCGTGGCCAAGCCCGGGGACGCCGGCAAGTCCGGCACACTCGGCCCCGACGTAGGCACCTGGGACGCGAGCCGCGCCCGCTACGTGGCGAGCCGCGGCGGAGACGGTACGGCCGGAGAAGATGGCGCAGGTGGAGGCGGTGGAGGCGGTGGCTCGGGTCAGACCGGCACACTGTGCACCGACGGGGCCGGCAATGGCGGAGGCGGCGGTGGTGCGGGAGGATGCGGCGGACCGGCCGGATTGGGCGGCGGCGGCGGTGGGGCATCCATTGGCTTGCTGCTGGAGTCGAGCTCACCCCTGATGGATCACATCGCGATCGTGACCGCAGGCGGCGGCAAGGGCGGCGCTGGGACCGGAGGAACGGCGGGCGGTAAGGGCGGCGCAGGCGGCAAAGGTGCCGCAACGGGTCTCTCGGAAATCGGACGCGGCGGAAACGGCCATTCCGGCGGAGACGGCGGCGCGGGTGGCCACGGGGCAGGAGGAAGCGGCGGCCCGAGCCTGGGCATCTGGCTGGTCTCCGGCCGGGCCGAGGTCTCCAATGCGACCTACACGCTCGGCCCGGGCGGCGAACCGGGCGGCGGCCCGCTCCCGGGAGCCGTGGGACGGAAGGCCGAGAGGTTTCCTTGAGCGGAGTGCACGCGTCAACGACGCCGGGCTCTTCGCCTGCCATCATCGCCCGCTCAGCTCTTCGACAGGAAGTGACTCTTCTTCCGCGCGAATGTTCAGGCCCACACGCGTCGCAAGGGCGGAGTGAGGCGAGTAGCGTGGAGCCTGGAACACACCTACGTGCTACCATCGCACTATGGCCTATGCCGACGCGGACCTGGTGATTGACTTCTACGCTGACTGGATCGCCATTTTGCGTGGTGAGCTGAGCAAGCGTGGCTACGAAAATCCGTCCGCAGCTCAAGACGTCGAGATCGCCTACTTCAATCTGCGGAAGCGGCTAGTGCGCGCCCGCCCAAGGAACGTTCACGAAGCACCAACGTTGACGTGTCCGAATGAGGTTCGAGTGGGCTACGACGAAGTGGTTCGGAAGGTGCGCGCGGGCGAAGACGTGCGCGCCCATTTGAGCCGAGGGCTTGCCAAACGAGACTTTCACGACCTTTTGCTCAATGATTGGGGGATCCACCACCTTCACTTGAGCACGGCGCTTGAACCCGACGGCTTTGTAAAGCGAAGCGGCCCGGTCCTTTTTGCCCGGTTCGGCCGCAAGGACGCCTACTTCATCGCCGTGAAGCAACATGGTTCCGGCGAAGCACCGTGGACGGACATCACCGTTCTTGAAACCTTCGCGGAGTCGTGGCCGGAACAGATGGAGCGCTACGAGCTGCGAGGGCTCGTGCGCTCGTCCGAGACGAACCCCTCGGCGAAAGAGCTCGCTAGCGCCCGTAAGGCAGGCGTGCAGCCGATCGTCGCGATCAAGGGCAAGTATTACATGCCACTGGGCGGAGGGATCAGCACCGCGAGAGTCGGCGTTGCCGTCGTTGACGCTATGGACCGACACGCCATGACGATCCGCAGGTTCGAGGAGAACGTGGTGGGTGGGAAGGACAAACTTTTCGCCGAAGCAGAGGCTGCCAAAATTGAACTACCCCGTCCCCTCCAGCTCAAACTGGTTGTTCGTGACGACGGTTCGGCGATGGCGGTGACGGAGGACTGGGCCTTCGGCGTTCAGCTCGGCTCGCTTCCCAACGACGTCACGTGAAACGGCGCTTGCTCAGTTGGGTGGCGAGCTCTCAAAGAAGCGCAACCGGCGACGGCTGCCTTCGTTGCACGAAGGTCACGCGCGGCTTCCGCCTGTCGAAGGGTCACCACGACATGGCGCGCCCACTGGCTCGCGTCGAGGAACATGGCAATCTCTACGCGAGGTACGCTAAGGATAGCATCGTTCAGGCGCGGGCGCTCACTGGTCGGAGTTCCCGGCGTCCGCGGTCCCCGCGTCGAGCTCAATCTCCTGCTGGCAACCACCGAGGCCCGCCGCGTCGCTCGATGCATCCACGCCGAGGCACTCCAGCGAACATGGGTCGGGGAGCGCATTGCTGGTGGTCTGTCCGCTATCTCCCGAATCTCCGCCGTCGATCGCGATTGCGGAAGCGTCGAACACGACCGCACGCTCGGTGTTGCAGTCTCGGTTCGAGGTACACCTGGGCCTACAGCGCCCTTGGAGACAGATGCCCAAGACGGCGTCGCTGTTGGAGCCGAGCTTACATGCCTGGAGACCGCCGTCGGACGGGCATTCCTTCGCTGCGATGAGCTTTTCACCTCGGGTACCCGAGAGCTCCACGCCGAGCAGGCGTGTCGCCCCCACGAGCTTGTAGGAGTTGTAGGCCCAGCAGCCAGCAACGCTGCGCTCGGCAATTGTGGTTGGCGACGGAACCCCCGAGCCACGAGGGAGCACGCCGGGAAGTGACACGGGCCCCGCCGCAACGTCGCTAGGCGGCTCCCCGAGACGGCTCAGCGCAACACTTCGCTGTCCGGCAGGGAACTTCGTGTAGGCCACCACGCAGCGGTCGAAGGTCATCATGCTGCCACTCGCACTAAATTCAGGCAAACAGACGAAGTGTGCGCAATCGACCTGGCGCGTGCCCGCGGGAGGTTCCCAAGTAAGGACAGCATCGGCGCCGTCACGCTCTATCTTGAACGCCATTTCGGGCACGCCGAAACCTTGGATGAGGGCAAGCTCGCCCTCGCGACGTCTTGACAAAGTGCAACGCCGATTCTTCCCCTTGCGCGACTCTGGCCCACACGTCGATTCACGATCGAAATCAGGCTCACAGATGAGGCCCGCCGGACAGTCATTCGATGTGATGCACTCGCGACCGGAGGTCTCCCCCTCACCGGCGTCGAGTCTCTTGTCCGATGCGGCGTCGCTGCAGCTGGACGCGACAAGCACGGAAGTGACGGTCATGGCAGAAACGAGCCCGAGCCAACATCGAGCTTTGACGCTCGTGCTCATCACTTTTTCTTCACGGGTCTGCCCGCCTCGCTTGTTCCCGAGCCTGCCAAGGTGCCTTCGGATGCCGCGCTAGCTCCAGCATCTGCAGCAGCAAACCTGCGTGCCCAACTGTCCAAGGCGGTTTGGTAGCATGTCTGTAGCCCCCTCGAACGCGCTTCTCCTCCGGTTTCGCCGGCGGCCCGCTCGCAACCACGCAACGCCACTCGAAGGAACGTGTCTCCGGGGCTCGACTCCGGGCGCCTGGCGACTTCGAGCAAGACATCCGCAAAGGTAGCGTCATCGATGAACCCATTCGCCCGCGCCTCACAGGCTCGAAAGAGAGTTTCGTCGGAGGAGGGCAGCCCGCGCGGTCCTCGAAGCGGGCGACGGTCATCGTCGGGTGGATCGCCTACCGAACCCGGCCTGCCGAACGCGGCCGACGAGCGGGCGCACTGCACACGCCCGCCATCAGCGTCGGAGAAGTACAAGACTCCATCGCCCTGGTAGAGGAGGCGCGCCTCCCCGCCTTCCTTGAGGATGCCCACACGATTCTCCGAAGGGAACGACACGACCTTCGAGCCAGTTAGGGGCTGGGAATGGTCGAGTCGATCGAATTTGCGACGGAATCGCTCGCGGGGGATCGACAGGATCACCGTGGCATGATCTACAGTCGACGTGGCCGCGGGCGCTGAGAAGGTTGTTTGTCAGAAGTGGCGCCTGCTGAAGGCGACGATGGACGAACGCGCGCGTCGTCTTTGGGCGGGAACCGAGGCGGACGCGATCGGCTGGGGAGGAGTGGTGGCGGTGGCGCGTGCGACAGGCATGGCGATCAGCACGGTACGGAAAGGGCGAGACGAAGCTCGTGCGGGCGCGAAGCAAGAGGATGTCGTCAAGGTTCGGCGCAGCGCAGGCAAGCGACCGTTCGAGGTCGAACATCCGCTCGTTTGGCCGGCGCTCGAGAAGCTCGTCGACCCCATCACGCGCGGTGACCCGGAGTCGCCGTTGCGATGGACGTGCAAAAGCACGCGCGCGTTGTCCGCGGAGCTGCTGGCGCGGCACGACATCCACATCAGCTACAAGACGGTAGCGAAGCTGCTGCGCGACAATGGCTACAGCTTGCAGGCCCCGAACAAGTCCGTCGAAGGTGCCCAGCATCCTGACCGCAACGCACAGTTTGAGCACATCAACGCGAAGGCGCAGGACTGCATCGCGCGAGGCGTGCCCGTCATCAGCGTCGACACCAAGAAGAAGGAACTGATCGGAAACTTCAAAAACGGCGGAAGCGACTGGCAACCGAAGGGCGAACCCGACCTGGTAGACGTCCACGACTTCCCGTCTGATGCAATCGGCAAGGCGATTCCCTACGGAGTGTACGACTTGTCCGCCAATGACGGCTTCGTGAGCGTCGGCGTCGACCACGACACGCCAGTGTTCGCGGTAAGCTCGATAGAGGCCTGGTGGACCAAGGTTGGCGCGAAGCGCTATCCCGTCGCACGCGAGCTCTTGATTACTGCCGATGCCGGCGGCAGCAACAGCTACCGGTCGCACGTGTGGAAGCACCAACTCCAACGCCTCGCTGACAAGCTCGACATCTCGATCCACGTCAGTCATTTTCCGCCCGGCACGAGCAAGTGGAACAAGGTCGAGCACCGGCTGTTCTCGTTCATTTCGATCAACTGGCGCGGGCGCCCTCTGCGGACGTACGAGACCATCGTCAACCTCATCGGCAATACGACCAATCGTGGTGGCCTGGTGGTGCGCGCTCGCCTCGATCGTCGCCGCTATCCCATCGGCAAGAAGATCTCGAAACGGGAAATGAAGGAGCTGAGCATCGAGCGCCATGATTTTCGCGGCGACTGGAACTACGTCATCAGGCCGCGCCAGGAGCCACCGTGATCGCGTGACTTTGCGGTTCCCAGCCCCTTAGCTCATCGTATTGGGTACCGTTGAAGTGGCACCCGAATCCAAGCAGCACGACGATGGCCGTGCACATCGCTGCGCCCATCCAACCCCCGCGATTCGAGCCTAAGCTGGACATGTCACATGCTCCTTCCCTCGAACACGACATCAAAGAGGACTAAACTCCGCGCGCACTCCAGCCCCCACGACGAAAAAGAACAATCCTTCGGACAGGTTCGCTACCGTTCTTCCGGGGACGATGGTCCAACGGGGAATCTCCGCAAGGAACTCTCCAGATGCGTCCAGGACGAACATGAACCTCGCCCGCAGGGGCTGCCATCGCAAGGTCGCGTTCGCACTCGCCATCCAATCGTTTCCATCCGCGAATTGGGTAGTGTCACGCGTCGCTGGAATGGCCACGTCGATCCCTGGACCGAGGCCGACTTGCACCCCGGGTGAGACGCGCTCCAAGAAAAGCAATTGCCCCGACACGGTGATGTACGGCGAGCGCTCCGTCAGTCTCTCCGCATCCGGTTCTCGTTCGACAGCCACAACGGGCCGACCGGTTAGCCGACCTGACACGTTGACTTCGAGT
The DNA here is from genome assembly GCA_965225775.1 of Polyangiaceae bacterium. Taxonomy (GTDB): domain Bacteria; phylum Myxococcota_A; class Polyangia; order Polyangiales; family Polyangiaceae; genus JAAFHV01. The sequence goes on from OZ245328.1 coordinate 4,093,272, forward strand.
TGGTGCTGATCCTTCCAACTGTAACTTCCTCCCACGGAGGCGGCAGGTCCTGGCAGCCAGAACCAGCCTTCCTCTTGGGCTTGCGATCGCCTCGTAAGTCCGAGGGCGAAGCTCATCGCGAGGTGAACACTCAGTCTGCGACGCCGTTCCTCGGGTGGCTCGAGTGGAGGCAGCATCTCGGAGTCCACGCTGTCAGCGAGCACCGCGAGCCGCGTGAATCCGGTGAAATCCGCAGCCCTTGCTCGGATCTCGCGCTCTGATCCGCGTCCGAAGAATTGATCTCTCGCGTGACGATCGCGTAGCAGGCAACGACGACAAAAAGTCGAAGGCCCGGGTCTAGACCACCCGAGCCTTCAGAGGGCTATCGCTGCCGGAGCGACCACCACGAGGGGTGGTGTCGCCCGTCTCCGCGAGGAAGTCCAGAAAACGACCGAGGTCGTGGTGTTTTGCCGGAAATCTCAGAGACTTGGCGCCTCGTCTCGTGCGCGCGGTGCCGCAAGCAGCTTCGCCTCTGCCCGCGTTGCGATCGCGGACAGAAATTCTGCAGCGACGGTTGCGCCAACCTCGCCAGACTCGAGCGTCAGCGCGCGGCTTCCGCGCGCTATCAGGCTTCGAGGCGCGGCCGGCGCCTGCACGCCGCCAGCCAGGGACGGTACCGGGACCGATGCGCGACGGACCAATTGGTTGCTCAGAAAGTGACTGATGGGTCGGTGACGCAACGCTCAAGCGGCGCGATTTCTCGATCGTCTCCGGAGACGCACTCCGCGTCCGGCGGCGCGGTCGAGGAGGCCGTTCCCCATGCCATTGTCACTTCGGTTGGAAGCTCGCTCTCGTGTTCGTGCTGTGGTGTCTCGATGCCTACGGTCGCGAGGTTTGCTTTTGCGCGACGTGCGCGGATCCGAGCCTTGCGCGCGCGGCGTGCGCGGATACCGAGGCTCCCTCGCGGCGGGTGACGCGCCATGATCTCGAAGGAACTCGAGGCCAAGATCCTTCGATGCTTCCACGCCGAGAAGTGGCCCGTTGGCACCATCGCGTCCCAGCTCCACGTCCATCACACGACGGTCCAACGCGTGCTCACCCAAAACGGAATACCGCTCGACCGCGTCCTCTCCCGCGCGTCGATGGCAGACGACTACTTGCCATTCATCCGCGAGAAGCTCACCGAGTTCCCACGCCTTCGCGCGAGCCGACTCTTCGCGATGGTCAAGGAGCGAGGCTACTCCGGAGGCCCGGAGCACTTTCGCAGGATCGTCGCTCGCGTGCGCCCGAAGGCCCCTGCAGAGGCCTTTCTTCGCCTCAGAACGCTGCCTGGAGAGCAAGCGCAGGCCGACTGGGCCCACTTCGGAAAGCTCACGATCGGCTCCGCTACGCGCACGCTTTGGTGCTTCGTGATGGTCCTCTCGTGGTCGCGGCAGATCTTTCTCCGGTTCTACTTGAGTGCGGCGATGCCGAGCTTTCTGCGCGGCCACGTCGACGCATTCTCGTTCTTCGGAGGCGTTCCACGCGTCGTGCTCTACGACAATCTCAAGAGCGCCGTCCTCGAGCGCATTGGCGACGCGATTCGATTCAACCCGCGCCTCCTCGAGCTCGCCGCGCACTACAAGTTCGAGCCGCGGCCCGTCGCTCCCGCGCGCGGCAACGAGAAAGGCCGCGTCGAGAGGGCTATCCGCTATATCCGCGACAACTTCTTCGCCGCGCGATCGTTCGACGGCGTCGCCGATCTCAACGCACAAGCCGAAGCGTGGGCGCTCGGAGATTCCGCGCAGCGCCGCGCTCCTGAAGACACGAGTCGCGCAGTCGCGGATCTCTTCGTGGAGGAGCGCGCGCGGCTCCTCGCGCCACCGCCAGAGCCCTTTCCGAGCGAGGAGCACGTCCCGGTCGAAGTGGGCAAAACGCCCTACCTGCGCTTCGATCTCAATGACTACTCCGTCCCTCACGACCGCGTTCGCCGGACTCTCCTCGTCGTTGCGTCGCTCGACACCGTGCGCGTCGTCGACGGCCAGGAGGTCGTCGCGATCCACGCGCGCTCGTGGGACCGTGGAAAGCAAATCGAGCTCGAGTCGCACGTAAAGGCCCTCGTCGAGAGCAAGGCAAAAGCTCGCGTTCACCGCGGCCTCGATCGCCTTGGCCGAGCAGCTCCGAGTGCGACCAAGCTCCTCGCGCGTGCGGCCGAGCGTGGCGGCAATATCGGAAACATCACTTCGCGCCTCCTCGCCACCCTCGACGCGGTCGGCGCCGTCGAGCTCGAGCGCGCGATCGTGGAGGCCCTCGCGCGTGACGCCTCCGACGTGGGCTCGGTGCGGCAGATCCTCGACCGGAATCGCAACGACCGGGGGCTTCCACCTGCAGTAGTTCCGCGCTTCGTCACCAACGCAAAAGCAGGCGCCGTCGTCGTCCGCCCCCACGCCCTTTCGCAATACGACGCCCTTCAATCGGAGACCGACGATGAACCCTTCTGAGACTGAAGCAGACCTCCGTACACGGCTCCAGCGGCTCGGCCTCTTTGGTCTGCTCGCTTCGTGGAAGGAGGTCGCCGACAAGCCCTGGCTCCACGAGCTCCTCGATTTCGAGGAGCACGAGCGCAAACGTCGGAGCCTCGACCGCCGCGTGCGCAACGCACGCATCGGCACGCACAAGGCGATGGCCGACTTCGATTGGTCGTGGCTGCGAAAGATCGACCGTGCGGCCATCAACGAGCTCTTCACTCTGGGCTTCCTCGAAGAGGGCAGCAACGTGATCTTGCTCGGTCCCAACGGTGTTGGAAAGACGATGATCCTCCGCAATCTCGCGCATCACGCCGTCGTGCGCGGGCACACGGTGAAGTTCACATCCGCCAGCGACATGCTTGCCGATCTCGCCGCGCAAGACTCAGCCAGCGCGCTCGCGCGCCGCATGCGACGCCTCATTGGTCCAACGCTCCTGTGCATCGACGAGGTCGGATACCTCTCGTACAACGCGCGCTATGCCGATCTCCTCTTCGAGGTCGTCACGCGCCGCTACGAGGCACGTCGCTCCGTGCTCGTCTCGACCAATAAGGCCTTCACCGAGTGGTCGGAGGTCTTTCCCCACGCCGCCTGCACGGTCACCCTCGTCGATCGTCTCGTGCACCGCTCCGAGATCATTGAGCTCGATGGCGACAGCTACCGTCTGAAAGAGGCGAAGCAACGCGCCGTCGACAAGGCCTCCGCGAGGAAAAAGAAGCCGACCACATAGCTTCACCGAATCTCGCGCCCGCGCTCCTCGCGTCTTCACCGAAATCCGCGCCCGAATTCCTTCACCGAATTTCCGCGGGTTTCGGTGCTCGCTAACACACGCTGAGGACCAGATCGTCGTAGCTCCTCGGGCCGCTCGTTCTCACCGTGAGCTGGGCTCCCGACCGCAGGCCAGGTACGGGCACGATGCTGGTGCAGCCACGGGATCGCCTCGAGCTGCATGCGCGGACGGCCGGAGCAATCTCGCTCCTCCCGTCCTCGAAGACGAGCTCGACCCGATGGGTCTCCGGGTCCCAGCCGGGCGCGAACGGTAGTCGTAGCACGCGGTCCGCCAGCGGGACGTAGCCCTCGACGGGAGGGCGTCGTGCGCTGCGCAACGTCTCTTCCCACATTCCGTCGCCTGAGGGATGCCTTAGCCGCACTCTTGTCGGGAGTGTGAACGCACCTCGCTCGACGGCATCGCAGAGGTATCGGCACGAAACGCGCGCCCCCGGAATCGGCGCGCCTGCGACGCAGCTCGCACCAGCGTCGGGCAGCTCGGCGCGAGGACAGACTTTGCCCGAAAAGAGCGGGTCGGCGAGCCACTCGAAGCTCGTAGCCGTGAGCGCTGCTGGCGCGCCAGGCTCAGGGAGTGGTGTGTCGTAGCGCAAGGCCGCCCTCGCAAGACGCGGTCCTTCGGTCTCGTCGAGGAGATCGAGAAGAATCTCCTTCTTGCCGTCCGCAGCGGGCACGATGAGGTCGAGAAACCCACTCGGCGCGCCATCGACTCGTTCGATGGGCTCCGAACGCTCGCGACCATCCACGAACAACCTGGCGGCGACGGTCCCAGACTCGGGCCACCCCGGAGGAAGCGCGACACGACGCTTCGCTCGACGAAGGTAAATGGGAAGCTCCGCGTAGGCCGTGCCACTTCCCGGATTTACGATGATCGAGCCGGCGGTCGCCCAGTATGAGCCCCCTGAGAGACGCAACTCAACCGTCGGATACGCGGCCCTGAACGTTAGGTAGACGGTGCCGCGACCCATGTCCATGCGAACAAGAGGTGGTGAGTCATTTCCACTCGCCCCAAACGCTAAGGAGACAAAGACTACGCGACTTAAGTCGCCACGCCCCGACGATAGCGAAGTGCACGTCAGCAGGGACTTGACGTCGACATACGCCTCGAAGTCATTCCCCAATCCCCGCAACACCAGTTCTGTTCCGCCAGGCAACCTACTGTCACCGTGAAACATCCCGTCCCGTACTACCGTTTGTGCATCGCGAGGGGTGAACACGCTGGTACCTTGCCCGCTTCCGGCTGAAAACGCGCGAACCGCACCGCGATGCGCGTCAGCAATGCAGACCGCGCCAGGTTCCTCCCCCGCGGCAGTAACGAAGCGAAGCGTCAGCTGGTCCGTATCGGCTCGAGTGACCGCTGGCACGGCCAGCAAGACCCCAACGATAGCTACCGCACTGCCGGAGGTAGTCCGGTTCCTTCCTCTCCTTACGCAACAAGGCATCATGGCCTGGAGCCCCGACAAACGTGCGTACAACCGGCCTTTGGCGTACAGCCGTCGCTCAACACGTGTTGCACCACATGATCATTCGGCCCGCACCCGTCTACCTGCCCCGAATCACATCCACACAAGACCATCGGTGCTGCAGGGCACGCCGCCTGCTCGGCAGCAGCAACAGCGCCCTCACTGTCGCTAATCCAGCACGCGAGATATCTACCTTCGCCGCCCTGGATGGCTGTAAGAGACAGGCGATTCTTGTGGTGGCACACCTCATTGACAGTTCCGAGCGTGACGCGGTCCCCAATGGGGCAAGCTAGTCTTCCGGCGCCTAGTACGTCGATCGAATCCAATGGTATCATCTGACGTTGAAAGGTTGCGAGGACCGTCGGTTTGCTTGTGCGTCGACCGAGAATCAGTTCGATACCAATCCGAGTGGGGTACTCGCACACCAGCAAGGACTTACCCGCCGCCGGAACGGAGACCCTATCGCTGACGACGAATCGCCCATCCACAACGGCATACCGTGAGAGCGACACAAGCCGATCCTGTTGAGGGCTCCAGGGAGGCAAAGAGAGGAGCCTCGCACGGTCGCACGCCGCGGGTATCCGGTCTACGAACGCGGCCCCACCTCCGTCCTTGGCAAAGAGTGTCGCGTTTCGGTCGGGCGGTACAAATAGCCGACTATTGCCAGCGGCAAGCTCGATCTTCCATTCGTAGCCGGAGGCGGAGGCGGCGCCAGGACGCACCTCCATCCCCGGCATCGAAGGAGCTGTGATTTCTATCGGAGACCACGATCCGAAGTACGCCCGAAGTGACTCTTCTTGGACATATCCGGCATCCCTTTCGCCTGGTACCGGCTTCAGTGTCACTAGGTACGTTGGACCAGCCCCCGCATCGTTGGTCTCGCCGGGAAGGAACTTCCGGAATGACACTAGCTGTACCTCATCGAGGTTCGGCGCGCAGTTCCCCCCATCGGAGATGAGAGGCCGATCCTTCACCTCCGAATCAACCTTCGACAGCCGCCACTCCTCCGAGGCACAACGTAGCTCTCGCGTGCTGGAAAGGCTCACATGCTCGCCAGGGGTCCAGTCCCTCGGGACCGTTACCGATGCGTCCGGCTCAAGCAGTTGCCCTCCGACCTTGATCGCCACGCCCGCGTTGTTTGTAACCCGTTTTCCGAACAGGAAGAAGTCCGAGAGGCAGAGCGCGGTTAGCAAGAGGCCAACAGTAAGGAACACTAGGAGCGGGCGGGCTTTGGCTCTACGCCTCAACTCCTCCCCAGCTACCAGCAATCCGAGTACGGCGGCTACCGCCGCGCTAACAACAGGTGCGCTCGTCCCCGAGAGCTTGGCTACGGTCGGACTTGTTTGCCAATGCGCAAGATCGACAGCGGTCAACACAACTCCAATTGCAAACACAAGAATGCAAAGGGCTAGCGTTTTGCTGGAGAAGACATGGACGCTCGTTTGTGAACCAGGCCCTGGGAGCGTCGGACCAAAAAGCCTAACCGTTCGCTCGGTCTCGCTCCAAGGCCAAGAAGTCCCGGCCGTCGTTACATCTATACAGCTCGAGATGACGCGAGAGCCCACTGGAGGGTCATAGACCAGAAGGGCTGCGGACTCGAACCGAGCTGATCCTACGCACCACGAGACCTTCTTCCCCTTCTTCTTGCAGAGGACCTCGGACAAGTGCGATGGACCATTCGTCGGCGTAAGGCCTCCGAGTTTCGCGTCCCAAACGCTCACCTCGCAAGCGGCATTCAACAGTCTCGCCCAGGCACGGATCCGGTCGCCCAGGCTGTCTGGGCCGTGGGTCGCGAGCAACGAGTAGAAGGAGCGCTGGCAAGCCCTCGCGGCGCTTTCGTAGGTTCTTCCTTTGAGGGCCACCAAGTACCCGTAGCCACGCTGTTCTGCCGTGGTCTTCCCGACAAAGGCGTCCGCGTCGCATGCGGAAAGGAAGAGCCCATTTACGTTGCTAGGAAGGCCGTCAGCCAGGTCCTGCCAGGTCGCAGTTGCCGGGCCCGTCGCTCCCCGAAGCCACGTCTTGCCCCTGATGTCTATCGTCTTGCCTGCGCCGTGCGTGCTAATGTGGACCATCACCGGACAACCACAAGCTTTGATGGCATTGGACAGGTCGTCGAGAAGTCCGGTCATGACGGCGCGGACCTCGAACGCCCCATGCACTGCAGCGGTGATATCAAGCAGCTCTGCTTCGAACGACAAGCCTGCGGATGCGCCTGGACTGTTTGAGAAGTAGATGAGGACGGGAGGTGAGGTCTCCTCCCTTGTAGGTTGCGACGCTTCCGCTTCTGTCGGCATCGTTACACCGTAAACGGCACTTGCGCCTCGAAGCCTGCGTCGCGGCGACCGACGAAGAACAGGTTCGGCGATTGCGTATCCGGCATTCTTTCCACGATGGCCCGATGGAACGCGGCGTAGCCACGGGGCTTGTTCGCAAATGCACCGTTTGCCCACACTCGAAGCAGCGCACCCGTGAAGCGACCGTTGAAGGCCCCGTCCGCCGCGAGCTGGTTGTCCTGGCATGCGGAAATGAGAAGCGCGGATGCTCGCACATTTGCCTCGGCATTTGCGAGCTCGGGCCGACGGAGTATGGCGTCGTACTTGGCGCGATTCGCCTGGTACGTGCGTAGGGCGACGGACGGAGGTAGCGACCGGTAGGTTCCGTCTTGCTCGGCCTCGAGCTTGGCGTTTTTGAGTACCGACCCGCTATGGCAGCTGTCCGAAAGGCTAACGATGCGTACCCCCTCGTTGAATTTCCCTAGGAGCTCGTAGATCTCGTCGTCCACGAGCTCGCCGTCGAACAGACACCATGTCTCGTCCAATCCATCGCTTTCGTCTCCGTTGAGGTCGGGGAGCTGTCCGCCATGGCCGGAATAGGAGAGGAAGAAGAGGTCACCTGCCTCGAGAGTGCTCGCAGCGGCGAGCACGGCGTTAATCACCGCCTCGCGTGTTGCTTGATTCGTCAGGAGCACGTTTGGCTCGAAACCGCGGCTGCGAGCCAAGGCCTCCATGTCGCCTGCGTCGGCTTCGCAGGCCGTGAGGGGGCCGCTCCAGCCCGCATAGCTGTTCGGGTCGACGCTGTTGAGTCCGAGGTGAAGCGAGAGTCCTTTGGGCATGTGCGGGTCCTTTCGATGAGTACGGTTGAGGTCTTCTTCTTGCTGCGGAGTATCGCCAGGCAGGGCTACTTCGACGACTGGATGGAGAGCCGTCCGTCAGCGTCCTGGCCGAGCACGACTCGCCGGCGCTCACGTGCCATCCAGTCCTTGAACACGAGCTCGATACGGCGATCGAGATACATGGAGAGCTCGAGATAGCCGTTATTGCCAAGCTCCTGACGCATCCCCGTGTACCGTGGGTAGCGCGGCTCGGCTTCGACCCAAACGGGGGGCGCATAGGACTTCGGGCCGAGGGACATGGCTTCGTCGAGGCCATATTCGGAGAGGTGGTAGGGATAGCCACCGTGGCCGATGCAGCCCGAGATCGGCATGTCGCTCGTGCGATCGAAGAGGGCGCAGTAGTGGTCGTTCCCCCAGAACCAGAGGTCGACCATGGGAAGAAAGGGCTCCAGATCGGCGAAGAGCTTGGTCGTCGACTTTTTGCCATACGTGAAGGCTTCATTCCCCGACAGCAGCACGTTGATGCGTCCGGCCTGGCGCCCCCAGCGCAAGACCATCTCGAGCCAGGTGCGGAGCTCGGGGTCTTCGTATCTGCCGTGGTCGAAGTAGTCGGAGTCGATGCCCACGATTTGCAGGTAGTCTCCGTACTGGAGGCTGAAGTAGCTGCCTTCCTGGACCTGCTTGTAGGGAGCCGCAGCGCGCCGGGCGTGCATCGCCTCGAAGAACGCGTGCCCGTTCGAGTACATCTCGTGGTTTCCCGGTAGGGTGAGGAGAGTCGTCGTCTCGACGAGCCGCGCCAGGGGCTTGACGAGGTACTCGTCCGCTTCCACGCGTCGGCCCGCGTAGTAGATGTCACCCAGGTGAATGGCGCAGTCGAAACGAGCCGCGTCGTGCGTGAGGTGCTTGGCGATGTACCGAGAGTGAGGCAGCCCCGTCGCGAAGTCGCTGAAGAGCGCGATGGTGACTGGCGCGGTCGCGGTCGGGGCGGGCCGGGCGTAGTGGAAGAGACGAGAGTGGGAGGCTCGTTCGAAGGGGGCCTTGGAACCGAATGCGGAACCGAGCATCGCAGGCCCGCACATCAGGGCCCATCCCGGCGCGTCGGCCCACGTCTCGAACTTGGTGGACTCGACGTCGAGCGGGATGTTCTCGGGGTCGTAGCGTGGGAAGTCAAACTCGGGAGGCATCGGGTTGGCGGCTCGCGAACGTGACCGTGCCGCGCGCAGAGCCGTCGCAGTGGTCGGTGCCTCGGCTACCATTGACTTCGCCGCCGCGAGGGCGCGGCGGAGAGCTTCCTCCGTGAGGTTGCCGTCCCACGCGGCCCGCGCGGCCGCCAAGACGGGCTCGGAGCTCGTGTCGAGGGCTGCCGTAAGCTCGGTGAGTGTACTGGCATCCGAGACAGGGAGATCTCCAGGCGACGAAGCGGCGGCTGAGCGGCCCCGGATGCGTGGTTGATCACGCACGAAGTGGTCGACGGGAACGTCGAGCAGTGCGGCGCCAAGGAGCTCGGCTGTCGGCAGGGATCGCGTGGCAATGGTGGCGGTGCGCGTGGCTCGACGAACCATGCGCGCTCCCTGGCTATAGTCGCGCCAGCTGGCGATGTGCCCCCCGTAGACCGGCTGAAGGGGGATGCCCTTTTCGTTCTGCCAGCCGTAGAGGGCGAGACGGCCGTCGCTGGACACTACGACGTCTTTGTGGCTCCCGGCACAAAGGAAGGGTTTGGTCGGCGCGTTCTTCGTGAGCTCTGCGATCTTGTCGCGGATCTTCGTCTTCTGGTCCGCGAGCACGGCGGGGCTGCTCATCTCAGCCATGGTCCAATGCACGAAATCGGAGCGGCGCAACGTCGTCGCGTCGAGTCGGACGCTAGCGGCCTGCCAAATGGCGTCGACGAGGCGGGGCGTAGGCAGCTCACAGCCGCTCGCTCGTGCCAGCTGCGCGGCCTCGGCGAGGCTGACAGGGTAGACGTAGTCGAGCGCGACCTCCCACAATTCTCCGTCAAGCTCCACTTCCGCCCAGGTATTCTCCTCGCCCAGGCTGGTCGTCGTCGCCGAAGCGCCTCCTCCTGGAGCGGGAGTCTGGTCTTCCACCTCCGAGGAAGGTGCTGGCGCGGCTGCCCGGATGAGGGCGAGGTATTTCTCCCACGGGAATCCCGGCCCGGGGTCCGTGTGACCACCAGGCGGCCCGAGGCCCATGGTGACATCGACGTGCCCCGCGATGCCCGGCTGCCCGAGACGGACCTCGTCGGGCGTGAGGCGTTTCACCGGAATTCCGTGACGCGCGCAAATGCCGGCAACCAACTGTGCCGACCGCGTCAGCATCTTCCGCGAGAAGTCGTCGTCCCACTGAGCGGCCGTCTGCGCAGTGCGGCCCGCGTGCTCGATGCCGAGCGAATATCCGTTGACCGCATGGGCGTGCCACGCGACGTCCGACTCTGCGACACATTGGACGGTCTCGTTGGCGTCGACACAGTAGTGGGCGCTCGATCCGCCCCAAATTCTCGTGCCGTTCGGGTCAGGTTTCAGGTTGTCGTCGACACGCGTTCCACGCGCCGGTTGGCTCTGAAACCATCCCGCTGTGCCGCGCGCGGACTTCTCGACCTCCTGCGATTCTGCCGCGTGGACGATGATGAGACGCACGGGCTGCAGGCGCCCGCGCGTGAAGTTCTTAGCGGGCACGAGCTCAATGTCTCCGGTCGGGCTGGGCTCGACCGGTGTTGCCTCGGTGACGGCGCCTGCGGCGCTCCAGGTCTTCGGACCAACGACACCGTCCGCCACAAGGCCGTGAGCCGCCTGCCACGCCTCGGTAGCTTGTTCGGTGAGGGCGCCAAAATCGCCATCCTGCCGGAGTGGCCACTCGCCGGACCAACGGCGCTCGACACCTCGAGCATCGCGCCATGCCGACGGAGCGCGAAAACGAACGAGGATTCTCTGCCAAAGGATGACGTCGTCTCCCTTCGAACCTAGGCGAATCGTCTGCATCACGAGTATTCCCTTCCTAGTCGGTTGCCATGTTGGCACGACACTGGATGCGCCGCGCAAGCCGCGAGGTCCCTGGAAATGACCACACTGCCGCACGACACCAGCCCGTCTCGCCAATCGCTCGTCGGCTGAAGTAAGCTCTTTTTCCGTGGTTGACGACGGAATGCGAATCGCGCAAAGAGGGCCGAGGCTCCTACGGAGCATGGCCTGGTCGCGCCGTCGCGGACCGCCCGTTACGCTAGGACGCTGACCTGGTCGGACTACGTCCGCGACAGCTCCGCCACCCTAGAACGCTCAGGATATCGACTTGATGCAAGCCCACCCCCTCATGCCCGCCACGAAGCGCGCTCGAGCACGAATGGAGCACACACGAGACCAAACTGGCTGTCAACTAATTGGTCGTAGGCGAGACTCATTTTTGGTCTGGCCGCATGATTCGGTTCGGTTCGGTTCAGTCGGTTCGGTTCGGAGGGCGGTCGATGGGCGCCGTGATCCATCACCTCACGACACTCGAGGTCCAGGAGTGCACATCGTTTCGAGCCATCGACAGCTCTCAAAAGTTGAGCGCTTCGAAGCTTGACCGCCGCGTCAAGCTCGAGCCCGGAGGCTTCAGCGCGCCGAAGCAGAAAAGGCCGAACCTCCCGGCTCGGCCTCTCCTCATCTACCTTTCCTATCTGCTCACTTCGGTTCTGGATTCTCGACAGGCTTTGCGCCGCCCGACTTCTCGTCGTCGGCGTCTTCTGCGGTCTGGCCCGGCCGTCGCTTGGAAGGACGAACACGCGAAGCGAGCTTCGACTCGCCCGCCACCTCGAGCAGGGTCGACATGAGCGAGGCGACGGACGAAAACGTCTTGTCGTAGCTGTCCATCGCCGCCTGCTTTTTCACCTGCGTTTGCTCGGCCTCGCGAGCCTCTCGGGCTACGTCTTTCAAGGCGGCGGACAAGGTCTCGCGCAGCTCTTCGATGTCCTTCGCAGCCTCCTTGACGTTGAGCCCGCTGCCTTTCACGCGCGGCTTCGGGAGCTCCACGGTCGAGAGGTTATTGGCGATGGTTTTGGAGTACTGCAAAAGCTGGTTCGGCTCTCGTGGCGTGTCTCCGTCGAGGCCGAGCGGCTTCAAGTAGGCCCGACCGTACAAACCGACCACGATGTCGCCGATGTCGACCAGGCGAGAGAAGAGCTTGTCGACCCCCGCATCACGCGCAACGCGCGGAGCATCGTCGTCATCGAGCTCGGCCTCGTTCGCGAGGTCTGCGTTCACCATCGTCGAAGCCTGGTCTTCGAGCGCGCGCGCCATGAGCTCGCACAGGAATGCGACCGGCGGCGCCTTCTCCCCCTTCTTGAGCAAGGGAGTGAGCATCCTGGAGATATTCCCCTCGATCAGATCTGCGTGCGTTCGAGCCGCAGCCACCACCGCGTTCGCGGACCGATTGCGGTCCGTTACCTGTTTCGACGGCATAGTCCATCCCCCTCTTTTGGTTGGGTCGCGGACGGGCGGTCCGCGAAATGACGTGCGACACGCTACGAATGGGCATTCGCAGTGTCAAGACGCGGCCGTCAAGATGAGCTACGGCTCGATGGGCTGGTCCATACCGCCTCCTCGAGGACCGAATGAGTCTCCCATGCCCCGGGACCAACGAATGCGTCCGGGTCACCCGGCGCCTGTTTCTGACACGGACGTACACAATTTGAGACAAGCGCACGATACAACAAAGGAAACGACCGGACGCTGCCCACGCCTTCCGCGGCGCATCTCAGCCACCGCCCTGAGATCGTGCACGGAAGACGCCCGAAAAGCTCCCAGACCCCTTCCCGGCTGCCGATCACGGCCCTGGGAATCTCCCAGACCCCTTCCCGGCTGCCGATCACGCCTCTGGGAATCTCCCAGACCCCTTCCCGGCTGCCGATCACGGCCCTGGGAATCTCCCAGACCCTTTCCCGGCTGCCGATCAGGCCTCTGGGAATCTCCCAGGCCCCTTCCCGGCGCGCGACCCCGGTACGGGCGAGGCGGCGGCCACCTTCTTCGCGCGGAATACGCAGGAAACCGGGCTCGGCTCAGCGCTCGCCTGTTGCCGCTCGCTTCGAGTGCTTCCTCCGAAAGGGCTCACGAGGCCGTCCCTCTGTGCCCTATCCTGTCGGAAGGATGAAGGATCTGGAGGAGGAAGTCGCCCGTCTCGCCCGGACTCTGGCAGAGAAGATCATGCGCGCGGTGATCGACTTCCACCTCGCGTCCCTCGCCAGTGACGAGACGGTGGCCCCGGGCGGCGGCAGAAGGAAGCGGCGCCAGCGCATACCCGGGAGGAGAATCGTAGCCCTGAAAAAGCCGACCACGCGCCGCGTACCGAGTCCGACGGAGCGGGCCGTCATCGAGCAAGCCGTGGAGCTGCTGCGAGCTGGACCGATGCTATCCCGCGATCTCCAGCAGCACTTTCTCGCCGACCGCCTCGCCTACCTCCATGCGATGTACATCGCCGTCGCACGCGGACGAGTGGTCCGAACGATGACCGCCGAGGGCAAGGTCTACTCCCTGCCGAGCGAGGACGCCTCGTAGGTCCACGCGACGAGTAGTTCGTGGGTCGCCGTCGTCCCTCGGGGATGGCCTGCTCGTTGTGGCGCCCCCCCGTGCCATCAGACGGGCGCCAAGGTCGACGGCTCGCATCGATTGTCAGCCCCAGGCGGGCCCCGCGCCGCTCCGGCACCGCGGGGGAGTACGTGGCGGTCTGGCGATGTCGTCGGCGAGCCGAGCTTCCCCGCTGGGCGGTTCGGGGGGTAAAGTCGCCTTCCGCGTGCGAGCGTTCGCGCGGAGTGCCACGTCGACGCATGCTGCTGGGTCGGTAGGTGCAAGCTCGTCGAGCTCACGCTGACACAGCAGCCCCCGGAGCTACGGGAGGCCTGCCGTGACGCGCCCCGTATATAAGGAGCGGGGCTCCGCAGCTGAGGGGTCGTCGTCCTGCCTAGGGTGGCCATCCAGGAGATGCTCCCACGTGTGCGAAGGAAGCGAGCTACCTGGCCGAGGCCTTTGGTGGAACCGAGGAACGTCACGTGGCCGTTACCTCGCAGCATTCGACGCTGTTTTGACGTCGCGCTTCGCCGACCGGTCACCATAGAGCCCGGGCTCGCTGAGATGCCGAGCTCCTGGCATCGCGATGCGATACGGAGCTAGTGGCGCGCCGCGCATCATTGGAGCAACGGAGCCGTCGCGACAACTCGGTCGAGGGCGAGGCCACGGCGAGGGGAGGCCAATCGCCGAAGGAGCGCCACGCGCCGCGGTGTCGCGTCTCACGCATCCTCACGTGACCCAGGTCCGTTTCGTCGTCGGCACCGTACCGACATGGAGCATGCAGAAAGGCGCCCCTGGCCTACACCACCCGCCCGATTCTTACGTACATCTCGCTGGTTAACCGCTGATAAAAATACGCCTCCGGATACGATTTAATTTGCCGACAAACTCACTTTGGTTCACTGTCCTCACGCTCGCGCGACGCCGGGCAGGAGGAAGAAGCGGTGAATTTCAAAGGCCCCTCATATTTGTCCGGTGCGTTGCTCGGCATAGCACTGGGAAGTCTCGGCTGCAGCTCCCCAAGCGATACGGCAAACCCCCTCGACCCCACGGTGGAGGTAGGAACCAGCAAACAAGCCCTAACCGACGGTCAGGACGACCTCGCCAATGCCTACATGGGCGTCGGGTACCTTAGGGGCTGGGAACCGCAAAGTCACGCGATCACGGTGGCTCCTGGCGCGGCCTGATGACGTAGTTCCAGTCGCCGCGAAAATCATGGCGCTCGATGCTCAGCTCCTTCATTTCCCGTTTCGAGATCTTCTTGCCGATGGGATAGCGGCGACGATCGAGGCGAGCGCGCACCACCAGGCCACCACGATTGGTCGTATTGCCGATGAGGTTGACGATGGTCTCGTACGTCCGCAGAGGGCGCCCGCGCCAGTTGATCGAAATGAACGAGAACAGCCGGTGCTCGACCTTGTTCCACTTGCTCGTGCCGGGCGGAAAATGACTGACGTGGATCGAGATGTCGAGCTTGTCAGCGAGGCGTTGGAGTTGGTGCTTCCACACGTGCGACCGGTAGCTGTTGCTGCCGCCGGCATCGGCAGTAATCAAGAGCTCGCGTGCGACGGGATAGCGCTTCGCGCCAACCTTGGTCCACCAGGCCTCTATCGAGCTTACCGCGAACACTGGCGTGTCGTGGTCGACGCCGACGCTCACGAAGCCGTCATTGGCGGACAAGTCGTACACTCCGTAGGGAATCGCCTTGCCGATTGCATCAGACGGGAAGTCGTGGACGTCTACCAGGTCGGGTTCGCCCTTCGGTTGCCAGTCGCTTCCGCCGTTTTTGAAGTTTCCGATCAGTTCCTTCTTCTTGGTGTCGACGCTGATGACGGGCACGCCTCGCGCGATGCAGTCCTGCGCCTTCGCGTTGATGTGCTCAAACTGTGCGTTGCGGTCAGGATGCTGGGCACCTTCGACGGACTTGTTCGGGGCCTGCAAGCTGTAGCCATTGTCGCGCAGCAGCTTCGCTACCGTCTTGTAGCTGATGTGGATGTCGTGCCGCGCCAGCAGCTCCGCGGACAACGCGCGCGTGCTTTTGCACGTCCATCGCAACGGCGACTCCGGGTCACCGCGCGTGATGGGGTCGACGAGCTTCTCGAGCGCCGGCCAAACGAGCGGATGTTCGACCTCGAACGGTCGCTTGCCTGCGCTGCGCCGAACCTTGACGACATCCTCTTGCTTCGCGCCCGCACGAGCTTCGTCTCGCCCTTTCCGTACCGTGCTGATCGCCATGCCTGTCGCACGCGCCACCGCCACCACTCCTCCCCAGCCGATCGCGTCCGCCTCGGTTCCCGCCCAAAGACGACGCGCGCGTTCGTCCATCGTCGCCTTCAGCAGGCGCCACTTCTGACAAACAACCTTCTCAGCGCCCGCGGCCACGTCGACTGTAGATCATGCCACGGTGATCCTGTCGATCCCCCGCGAGCGATTCCGTCGCAAATTCGATCGACTCGACCATTCCCAGCCCCTTAGGTCTCCGGGGACTGGAGCGTTCTGTACCGGGACGCTGGTCGCGCCTCGTTGGGTGATGACCGCGCGGCACTGCTTTGAGAGCAGACCGCTGAACGGAAACTACATCTTTGGTACTGCGGCAAACGCGAATACGGCGATCCCCACGGGCGCAGGCGAATTCGCGCACACGAACTCCGTTTCCGGCAACGTTCGCATCCAAGACTATTGGTTCAGGAATGGCAGCCCACCGGATACGGTCGACGGCCTTGACTCGAGCGACACCTCTCGCGACATCGCGCTTGTTCAGCTCGACAGTCCCGTGCCGGGAACGACGTCCCAGTTTCTCCGGGTCGCGAATCTCGCCGGCCATCTGCCCTGCTCGATGCAAGAGGAGGGATACGGAACATCGGTCGGCTACTTCCGCTCCGGCATCCCGATGCAGCGCAATTACGCCTTCTCCTACGGGTGGGAGGAGAGCGCGGAAGGCGGATGCTCAGGAGACTGTGCCGCTCGTTGGATTCGAGATTCCGGCATTAGCGCATCCGGCACCTCAGACCCGGGCGACTCGGGCGGACCTTTGTTCGCCAATTATGTGTCTTTCACGAGCCCCTCGGACCGTGATGCAAATCGCGTTTGCGGCGTACTCTACGGCTATACCTTCAGTGGAAACCCGTTCGCTGCAGAACGTACGATCTACGCGAACGTCCAGCATGCGGACACCTCGCGCTTCCTCAACTCCGTCCTCGTCGACCCTCGAAACGGCGGGCGAGTGTTCGGCGACTGCGCCGTGTACCCTGGCACCCCGGGCGTGGACGAAGACGGCGACGGCGTGGCGAACATCTACGGATGCGACGTATGCCCGAACATCGGCGACCCGCTCCAACTCGACTCGGATGGCGACGGCAAGGACGACATGTGCGACAACTGCCCGAGCACGTTCAACCCGCGGCAACAAAACAACGCCGTGTTCGGGCAGAAGGATGCCGCGAACGTGACAAGCATGGACCGAGGCAAGCCTGCTGCTCCTTCGGTCGCTTCGCAGGTCGCGGGATGGCAGGCCGCCTATCCGGGCGATGCGTGCAACCCGCATCCGACCTCCGCGATCAAGGAGGTGACGGATCAGGCGACCACCGCGAGCCCGCGCATCTATTCGCGCCCCAACTTGCGCGTTTGCACCAACGGTTCCACGAACCTGGGCAACACGAACGTGCCGTTGGTCGCCAACAACGTGGTGCTCTCTCAGGACTTCGTCGGAGCCCCTACGCAGTCAGGCCGAACGCGCTACGCGACATGCCTTTGCAACGCTTTGTCGGACAATGACTGTCTGACCGAGTGCCCGCGTGGTGATATTATCAGCCCGCCCGGTGGGTGGCGCCCGGCAACTCTCGAGGAGAACGGCGCGCCGGTGAGCGGCAGCGCTGGAGGATCCACGTCGAACGGGTTGGTTCCGACCCGCTACGAGCGCATTCCTGCGACAGCGTCCAGCGCCATGCCGTCGAATCGTCTGCTCGGATGGAGGTACTGGGCCGACTACAACTTCCCGCTCAACACGGCGGGCAGCATTCTTGGTCAGCCCCTCGTCTGGTCGTGGGTCAAGAGCTACGCCGCCGAGACGCCCGGCGAGTCGGTCGTCACGGCCTCGACGACAGCAAAGCGGAGGCAAGACATCTATAGATACACCTTGTCGGAATCGGCGCCGCCCAATGTCGAAATTTGCCAACAGCTCTACGAGGGTGAGCTTCCGAACCGTACGGTTCGTGTGCCGAACGTGAAAGACTGCATCCGATGCGGTCGCGTCGGAACGTTCGTGAAGCAGTTCGCCGACGTGGGGCTGATGGCCACGAAGTACTTCTCGGCTCACGCGAGCCCTGTCGACTTCTCCACGGTCGCTACCTCGGCTGTCATCTCCATCATGGCCGACACCACGCTCGGCGTGACCGTGGCGGAAGACAACGGAAACGAAGGCGACACGGATCGCGGCGCGGTCTACCGAAAGTCTGACCATGCGCTCCTCGGCACGCTCTTCATCGACCCGACCGGCAAGCTTGCGTTCCGAGACCTGCTGGTTGAAGATCCCTACGTGATGACGACCGCTCTACCTGCTGGCGTTGCGATGTCGGCCCACCGCGCCGAAGTCGCCTTCTTCGACGCTCCGGGCGACCTCGACCCGAACAAGCTCTCACTCCGCCGTGTGAGCTTGGTTCTGGGGACGAGCGACCGCTACACCCTCGACCATTTCCACGTGCCACTCGCCGGCCCGGTGGTGGCCGCGGCCTACCGCGAGCTCGACGACGCCTACTTCGTGCTGAGCCGCGGGGGCGGGAAGGCGCGTCTCCACCGCATCAACAGCACCCTCGCCGTTGAGCTGGTGAAAGAGTGGAACGACTCGGGCACGGGCGAAGCCGACCTGTCGTTCAGCGAAGAGGGGCGCCTCGCGATCACGTCGCGTCAGGCCACCTCCTCGAAGGTGCTGGTTCTCGACATCGCCACGGATCTGACCTTCACGGTCATCAGCAACTTCACTGGCGCCGGGAAGCTCGCTGGCGGGGCCACAGTCTCGCCGGAAGGCGTCTCGTTCGCTCGTACCGGCCTTCCGGACAACACGGTCTGGCCGTTCACGCCTCAGGGCGGGAACGACGCGATCGGCTACGGCGGTTTGACCGAAGCCGCCTGGGCAGGGCTCTTCCAGTGAGTCACAAGTCTGGGGTCGCCGCGCTAGGATTGATCGCGGCCTCGCTCGCCGTTGCCGTTCACTGCTCGTCCAATCCTGACGTCACGCCGGCCCCAGACGCCTGTGCGCCGAACTGTCCCTCGGCGAGCTCGTCCACTACTCCCCGACCAGACGCCTCCATTCCCGTGGAGGCGTCGGTCGACGCGCCGGGACCGACGGGACCAGTTCCGTTTCCGGGCACGTGGGAGCTTCTACCTGGGCAGCCTTCGCAGTGCCGCATCTATCGTTCTACGACTCCCGAGCGCTCCTTTCCTCGCCTTCCATGGAAGGCGTGTTCTGCCACGAGGATGAATTGTGAACGATTCGTGGTCGATTGGGATGGGGGCGTTCAGAACTACTTCCAATTTTCCACGTCCGAGCTAGGCGCGGTGTACGAAGACGCGAAGGGAGTGCACCTCACGTACTTCCGTGTCTCACGGAATCCCGCATACGAGCTTGCGATTAGCACGATGTTGCACGGGGACGCTGAGCACGCGTTCTACGACAACAACACCAAGACTGGTTGTGCCGCGTACAACGTTGCATTCTCGGCAACCGGCTCAGCCATGCTGGTTGGGCAGGAGCAAAACTCATTTCAGACGTGGGTGGGGGTTTCGAAGTCCGGCACGTCGAACTACGACTTCACGCATCTCACCCCGCAACTCGGCAACACCCCGCTCGTGCAACGAATGGCGGTGGGCACAGATCTGCTCACGTTCGAGCAGACGAGCGCCGGCGGGTCGATCTTCGCGTCCGCATTCCGCCTGAGCGACAAGCAGGTCGTGCCCTCGACCCAACCAAGCGACATCGGCAGCGAAAGGCCGCTTCCGGTGCCCGGAGGGTACGTGGCTCTCGTCGCGCAGTCTCCGTACTACCTGGCGTTCATGCCCATCGAAGGCGGCTACCGTCCTCTGGTGCGAGCGCTACCAGGAAACCAAGTGACCTGGGTGGGGGTGGACGTCTCCGATCAGAGCCGGCTCGTCTGGCAGGAGACGAACCTCACCACGGATCAAATCATCCTCTACACGTCGCCCTTCGCGAACACTGAGGCCGGTATCGTCCGCAAGGCGGTGGCGGTTCTTCCGAGCTCGATCGGAGGCGTGGTCAACGCAGGCATCTTCGTCAACTCCGGAGGCCAGTCCTCCGTCTCGACTCCGAAGATGACCCGCATGGTCCGTCTCTCGGACGGTCTCGGCTGGGACGTACCCGCCGAGCCGGACACCCCGATGGTCGAGCCCCTCTGGGTCAACGCAGACTCCGTGTGGGTCTTCATCTCTCGCGTCCTTCCTGGACAACCTGGGTACCCCGACCGCGGCGGCCTGATTCGCGTCGGCCGCTCCACGCTGGGCGCCCCCTCTATTCCTTCCGGCATCTGAACTCTTCGGAGCACGCCATGAACAAGCTCAAGACTCTGGTTTTGTCCGCATTCCTCCTTGCAGGTCTCTCCACTCAGGCGCTCGCCGACGACGCGCCCTCGCCCACCGGCTACTACTTGACCGGTCAGGCCAAGCACGATCCGTCCAGCGGTCCGAAGTACGTCGTGGTGCACGAAGTGAAGGCACGCCCGGCTGGCAAAGACCCCGCCAGCGTACGCAACGCCGACGTGACCAAGCGCTTCGTCTTCACACTGACGGGCGACACCACCTGCGAGGAGCTCAAGACCATGTTTCGGTCGGGACTCGGCCGAAATGGCGTCGCTACGGGCACCGCGAACAACTACGTGACTGCACTCGGAGCGGCGTGCCCGTCGGGCGGACTGAAAGCACGTCGGCAGGTCGTTCTCGCTTACTCCTCCGATACGAAGGCCACCAGCCTTTGGGTCGACGGCAAGGGTGTAGCCGCAGTGCAAGGTATCGAAGCCATGCGTGCGCTGTGGGGTGTTTGGTTCGGCGTCGCGGAAGCCGCACACATCGACACGGACCTGGTCGCGCGCCTCTGACCGAGTCTCGTTGGCACTAGGCCAGTCGGTCAACTGACCCGAAGAGGAGAGTGCGTTCGTTTTACCACGAGCGCGCTCTCTTTTTTTTGGCGCGTGCTGTCTGGCGAGCGCAAGGGGGAGTTGCCGACTAGACTCACCGGAGATTCGGACGCAACCGTGAGGACAACGAAGCGGTGAACAGCAAAAATCACAGTAGAACCGAACGCCGCGAACACGTTGATGCTCTTCCAGTGAGCCACAAGTCCGGGGCGGCCGCGCTAGGATTGATCGCGGCCTCGCTCGCCGTAGCCGTCCACTGTTCCTCCAATCCTGGCGTTGTGCCTACCCCAGACGCCTGTGCGCCGAACTGCCCTTCGTCGAGCTCGTCGACACCACCCCGACCCGACGCTTCCGCTCCCGCGGAGGCGTCAGTCGACGCTCCCGGGCCCACGGGCCCGGTGCCGTTCCCCGGGTCGTGGGAGCTTCTGCCTGGGCAGCCAGCTCAGTGCCGAATCTATCGCTCGACCACGCCGGAGGTCTCGATCCCTCGGCTCCCGTGGAAGGCGTGCTCCGCCACCCGGCCGAACTGCGAACGGTTCGTGGTCGACTGGGACGGCGGATTTCAGAACTACTTCCAGTTCGCCACGTCAGACCTCGGGGCGGTGTGGGAGGACTCGGGCGGAACGCACCTCTCGTACAGTCGCGGCTCACTCAATCCCGCGTACCGAGTTTCGGTTACCACGTTGCTTCACGGGGCGACTGAGCTCGTCATCGCCGACAACAATGCAAAGGGAGAATGCAGCTTCCTTAAGGACGCCGCGTCGTCATCGGGACATGGTGCGTTGCTCACCTTGGACAATGGCACACGGTACGACGTGTGGCTGGGCACTTCGAGTGCTACGGGCTCAAGCTACGACTTTACCCTCGTAACCTCGCAGCTCGGGACGAGCCCCTACATCCAACGCATGGCGGTCGGTTCGAGCTTTCTCACCCTCGAGCAAGCCACCGCGTCCGGCGCCGTGTACTCCTCGGCGTTTCGTCTGAGCGACAAGAAGATCGTTCCTTCGACCGAGCCCATGGACATCGGCAGCGAGCGGCCGCTTCCGGTGCCCGGAGGGTACGTAGCTCTCGTCGCGCAGTCTCCATACTACCTGGCGTTCATGCCCATCGAAGGCGGCTACCGCCCTCTGGTGCGAGCGCTGCCTGGAAACCAAGTGACCTGGGTGGGGGTGGACGTCTCCGATCAGAGCCGGCTCGTCTGGCAGGAGACGAACCTCACCACGGATCAGATCATCCTCTACACGTCGCCCTTCGCAAACACGGAGGCCGGCATCGTCCGCAAGGCGGTGGCGGTTCTTCCGAGCTCGATCGGAGGCGTGGTCAACGCAGGCATCTTCGTCAACTCCGGAGGCCAGTCCTCCGTCTCGACTCCGAAGATGACCCGTATGGTCCGTCTCTCCGACGGCCTCGGCTGGGACGTACCCGCCGAGCCAGACACACCGATGGTCGAGCCCCTCTGGGTGAACGCCGACTCCGTGTGGGTCTTCATCTCTCGTGTCCTTCCTGGACAACCCGGGTACCCCGACCGCGGCGGCCTGATTCGCGTCGGCCGCTCCACGCTCGGCGCCCCCTCTATTCCTTCCGGCATCTGAGGCCCTCGGAGCACGCGGGACGTCGGATGCCTTGGCGGGCGCGACGTTGTCCCCGAGGGTGCGGGTGTCGGCCGAGACCGAAGCTCCAAAACGCACTCGCGCGGCCTCGCCCGGTTGACGGGAGTCGAGGTCGCGCGAGCATTTGGTCAGGTCGAACGAACGGCGGTCAGTCCGCGGCGCCGTCGCGCGAGCCGTCCGGGCCACCATCGAGAAGGTTCGCCGGGATACACTCGTCCGCGCACTTGTTCTGGAGGCAGCCGGCAATGGCGAGGCCTTTGCCCTGCACGCTCTGCGAGGCGCCGGCGAGCGGGGTCGCGCACTGCAAGAGAGCCGACTGGGTAAGGCCGCCCGGCTGCTTGAGCACGCACTCGAGCACGTCGATGACCGGCTCTTGGCAGTCGCAGTCCTTCACGCAGGCGTCGAGCTCGGTCTTGCACTTGGCCTTGGCGCACGCCACGCACACGCCCGTGCTGAGGCCCGAGTCGCCCACCGAAGCGTCGGGGACGTTCTTGAACGGGTCGAGGTTCGTGTCGCAGGTGGGCGCCGTATCCTTGGCCGCGTCCTTCGGGACCTCGACATCGGCCGGTGCCGCATCGATCACGGCCACGTCCGGCTGACCCGCGTCGACCACCGCTTCCGAGCCACCGCAGCCCTGCGCCGTCATCATCGCCAAGGCAAGCCCCGACGCCATCACCACGAGACCGATTCGTACGCCCTTCATGATCGCTCCCTCTCACCGCATCCGCGGCGCCTTGCGGGTGGGGAACATGCCACCTTTCGTGGTCCATGGCCAGGACGCGTTCCTGTCCGCCCCACACGTACCTACCTTTCGCCGTCAAAGACCAAGGGGCCTCCCGCCCGCGGGCAACGAGCCTCGAGCGCGACGAATCGGCGAGATTTGCAGGGGCTTGGCGCGCTCGATCGGCGAGCCGAGATCTCGACGCGGAAGGCGCACGCGTACGCTCTTTGCGCGCCGCAACGCGGCATGCGATCCGAAGGCCTTGTCGGCGGCCAAAGCCGACCCGAGGTGCTACGCCTTAGATGGGTGGCTCTCTTCGGGCCCTCACCAAGAGCCCTCGCACGCATCGCGCGCGCGTGAGCCTCGCCTCGTTCTCGGACGTATCGGAAGCGAAAGCGTCGGACATGCCGGACTTGCTCAGGGGAACGCGACACACGAGATACGCACTCTCGGCCCACCACACGACGGCCCGCACGGAGACGTCGTTCGTGGCCATGGCCCTCGTGGCGCTCGCCTCGGGCGCCATGATTTTCTCCGGAGTGCTCGCGCTGCGCATCGCGGCCGTGCTTCCGGTGCTTATCGCGGTGGCCGTCGTCGTGCGCCGCGCGAAGAGGCCCAAGGTGCGCGGTTACGTCGAATGGAAAGACCAGACACTGGTCCGGCAAATCGGGCACGAGCGCGCCGAGCTTCTCGACCTCCGTGAGCCCTTCGGCGTGACCGTGCTCGCCAACCGCCGACGCACGCGCCTCTTGCTCGCATTCACGCGTCCCCAGGCCACGCGTTTCGTCTCCGTGCACCTCGACGACGCCTCGGAGAGCACTCGAAAAGCCCTGGTCGAGCTCGCGTCCACGGTGCCCGAAGGCGACGCGCTCGACGTGGACGGCGTCGACGTGGGCCTCGCTCCGGACGACGCGCTCGACCTCGTGCGCTCCCTCGAGCGAAGCCACCCCACCTCTCTCGCGGCGCTCTACCTATCGACCTCGCACGGCGATCCGCTCGTGCTCGAAGGCACCGAGATGCACCTCGGCGAACGCCGTTTCGACCTGCGCGCCCCGCTCGAGTGGCGCCCGTTCGTCTTCACCGAGTCCGCCGGCGCGGTCACCACACTTTACCAAGCCACGTGGCTCCGCCAGCGTTCGGACGAGCTCGTGCTGGTCGCGCCTATGCCGCTCGACGTGATCCCACGCTCGGCCTCGGCCCTCGGCGGCACGCGCTCGTCGGAGCTGCGCATCCTCGCCCAGACCAGCGAATCACCGCCCCCGCGTGAGCTCCGCGTGGCCATCGACCGCATGTTCATGCTGCCCCTGCGCCGCGCCCTCGACGCCGCCCCGGCCCCCAAGCGCTCCCCCACGGTGCCGCCTTCGTCGCAAGGCAAAGCGCAGCGAAGCTCGGCCGGAGATTCGTGAGCCTCGACCACCCCTCCCGTAGCGACCGCGCGTCGTGGTTCCTCGTGATTCAGCTTCGAGACGGCGGCTGGAGGAACGCGAGCAGCCCGCAAGGCTCGAGCAGCGAGATCGGCGGAGCGTCCGCGTCCGAGGTCCGTAGAGAATCGGCGCGCCGATAAACGAGGGTCGGCTCGTCATCGTCCACCATGCTCTCCAGTTCTTCCGACGACCGCGACGAAACACGACGCGACGAAGCCTGACTCATGGTGCGGCCCGAGAGCAAACCTCGTGCTCACGGTGGAGTCACGATCCGGCGGGAAACTGCGCCCTCTCACCACGGCGTCGAGGCCACGCGAGGTCCTCCGTCGGATCGAACCGGACCTCTCGGCGCCGCATCGCGCGACCGCGCACGCGGTCTCTCGACGATTCGTGATAGATCCCGGCCCGTCATGAGCCGATTCGCCGTCACCACGCCCATCTATTACGTGAACGACGTGCCCCACCTGGGCACCGCCTACAGCACCGTGTGCGCCGACGCCCTCCGTCGCGCCCACCAGCTCTTCGGCGACGAAACCTTCCTGCTCACGGGCACGGACGAGCACGGCCTCAAGATCGAGCGCCAAGCGGTCGAAAAAGGCATGTCGCCGCAAGACTTCGTGGACCGCGCGAGCGCTCCTTTCCGCGCGGCCTGGCCCGAGCTCGGCGTCGCTCCGGACTTCTTCGTTCGCACCACGGACGCGGCCCACAAGGCGTTCGTGCAAGAGCTTTGGAAGAAGATCGAAGCGAGCGGCGACCTCTACCAAGGCTCGTACGAAGATTGGTATTGCGTGGGCTGTGAGTCCTTCAAGACCGAGAAGGAGCTCGAGCAACCGGGCAATCTCTGTCCTTTGCACAAAAAGGCCGTCGAGCGGGTCAAGGAAGACACTTACTTCTTCCGCCTCTCCAAGTTCCAAGATCGGCTGCTCGCCCTGTACGAGAGCCACCCGGACTTCATCCGCCCGAAAGAGCGCCGCAACGAGGTCATCGCCTTCGTCAAAGAGGGCCTACGTGATCTCTCGGTCTCCCGCACGAGCTTCTCGTGGGGAATCCCGGTGCCCGGCAATCCCAAGCACGTCATGTACGTGTGGTTCGACGCGCTCACCAACTACATGAGCGCGCTCGCATCCAACGACGCCATGCGCTTTTGGCCGAAGAAGGACAACGGCTCTACGCTGGTGCACATCGTCGGCAAAGACATCCTTCGCTTCCACACCGTGTATTGGCCGGCGTTTTTGCTCGCGGCCGGCTACTCGGAGGACGAGCTCCCGAACACCGTCTACGCACACGGCTTCCTCACCGTCGACGGCCAAAAGATGTCGAAGAGCCTGCGCAACGCGGTCGATCCGCTGCGCCTCGCCCGGACCTTCGGAGCCGACGTGCTCCGCTATCAATTGCTGCGCGGCGTGGCCTTCGGCCAAGACGGCGACTTCGACCACGCCGGCATGATCGAGCGCTACAATGCCGATCTCGGGAAAAACCTGGGCAATCTGCTGCAGCGCACGCTGGGCCTCGTCACCAAGCTTCCCGGCGAGAAGCGCACCCCGGTCTACACGAACCCGACCGAGCTCGAGACCGAGCTCGCCCGTGACGTAGAAGCCTCACTCGCGAGCGCCAAGGCCGCTTGGGCCAACATGGAGATCAACCGCGCGGTCGAGCTCACGCTGGAAGCCTCCTCGCGCGCCAATCAGTACATCGACCGCGCCGCCCCCTGGGTGCTCGTGAAGCAGCCGGACTCGGCCCGCGCCGAGACCGTGCTCGCCGCCATCTTGGAAGTCGTACGGCTCGTCGGCACGGCGCTCTACCCGGTCATGCCCACGAAGAGCGCCGAGCTCTTGGCGCAGCTCGGAATTTCGCCCGTGACCCCCGAGGTCGGCCACGACCAGTTCCCCACCCGCTTCGAGCCGCAAGTCCGCGGAGAGCTCTCCTCGGGCACGCCGCTCTTTCCCACCTACGACAAAGAGCGCACCGCCGCGCTCTTGGCCGAGCTCGTCCCCAAGCTCGAGCCGGAACCCACCGAAAAGAAGAAGCCCATGTCCGACGCCACGACCCAACCGAACGCAACCGAGCAGACCCCCGCCGCCCCTGCTGCTCCCGCCGCGCCTGCTGCTCCCGCCGCAGAAGCCAAAGCGACCATCGTCTACGACGATTTCGCCAAGATCGACCTGGTGGTCGGCCACGTCACCGCGTGCGAGCGCGTGCCCAAGAAGGACAAGCTCTTGAAGCTCACGGTCGATCTCGGAGAGGCCACGCCGCGCACCATCGTGTCGGGCCTCGCGCTCACCTTCGCGCCGGAAGCCATCGTGGGCCGCCGCGTGGTCGTGGTGGCGAACCTCGCCCCGCGCGACTTCGGCAAGGGCCTGGTCTCACACGGCATGGTCATCGCGAGCGGTCCCTCGGACAAGCTCGTGCTCGCCACCGTCCCGGACGAGACCGCTCCGGGCGCGCGCCTCCAGTAGCCGTCACGCACGAACGCACGAAAACGACGAGGGGCGCGGCGAGTCGATCGCGGCGCCCCTCGAATCGTTTCGAAGCTCTCGCGCTTATTCGATGCGACCGACCACCAAGGGCAGCACCGGCGGAGGCGCGTCACCCAGGGTGAAGGCCGAGGCCACACGAGCCTTGAGGCCTTCGAGGTCTTGCCCTTTGCGCAGGTGCAAGGTGGCCAGTACGTCGCCCTTTTCGGCGCGTTCACCCGGCTTTTTCCCGAGCGTCACGCCCACTCCGAAGTCGACGGCCTGATCGGCACGGGTGCGTCCGGCGCCCATGGCCACACCCGCGAGCCCTACGGTGAGCGCGTCGATGCCGGTGACGAAGCCGCTCGTCTCGGCGAGTACGTGCACCTTCTCCGGGGCGAGCTCGAGGCGCGAGGGCTCGGCCACGACCTTGGCGTCTCCACCTTGCGCGGCGACCATCTTCTCCATGGTGCGCACCGCGCTGCCGCTCGAAATGGCCCGGTCGAGCAGGACGTCCGCTTCTTCGGCCGTCTTCGCCACCTTGCCCACGAGCAGCATCTCGCGCGCGAGCACTCGCGTGCATTCCACAAGGTCTTCCGGTCCCTTGCCGTGCAGCACCTCGAGCGCTTCACGCGTCTCGGAGGCGTTGCCGATCTCGCGACCGAGCGGCGAGTCCATGCGCGTGAGCACGGCCACCACGCGCTTCTTCGCGCCGGTTCCCACGCGAACGAGCGCTTCGGCAAGAGCACGCGCACGCGCCTCGTCTTTCATGAAGGCGCCCTTGCCGACCTTCACGTCGAGCACGAGCCCGTCGATGCCCTCGGCGAGCTTCTTCGAGAGAATGGACGCCACGATGAGCGGGATGCACTCCACGGTCGCGGTGACGTCGCGCAGGGCGTAAATACGCTTGTCTGCCGGGGCGATGTCTTTGGTCTGGCCGATCATGCACGTACCGATTTCACCCACGATCCGCGCGAAATCCTCGGTCGAGAGGTCCGTGCGGAAGCCCGGGATGGCCTCGAGCTTGTCCAGCGTGCCTCCCGTGTGGCCGAGACCGCGACCGCTCACCATGGGCACCGGCACGCCGCACGCTGCGACCCACGGAGCAAGGCAGATGGAGACCTTGTCGCCGACGCCACCGGTGGAGTGCTTGTCCACCTTCACGCCCGGCACCGCGCCGAGGTCGAGCACCTTGCCCGAGTGGAGCATGGCCTCGGTGAGCGCCACGGTCTCGTCGTCCGAGAGGCCTCGCAGGTACGAGGCCATCAAGAAGGCGGAGAGCTGGTAGTCGGCGACTTCGCCGCGAGTGAAGTCGGCGATGATGCGGCGAATCTCGTCTCCCGAGAGTGCCTGTCCGTCCCGTTTGGCCGCGAGAAGCTCGACGATGGTGCGTTGCATGGGGCAAGGAGAGTAGTCGCTTTACGAACCCGGCTCGAAGTTTTCGCGTCGAAACGCGTACTTTCGCCTACCCTGTCGGGCCATGTTCGGCTCCCGCCCCTCCCGCTCTCCTCGCTCCGGTCGTCGTCTGCTCTCGCTCGGCGCCCTCGTCGCTACCGTGGTCGTCGCCGGTTCGCTCGCCGCGTGCGACAAAAAGGACGACACCACGCCGCCCGTGCAGCAGCCTTCGGCCACCGCACCGGCACAGTCCTCGGCGCCTTCGGCCTCGGCTTCCGCCAGTGCCGCTCCCAGCGCCCAGGCTTCGGCCAGCGCGCAAGCCTCGGCGGCTCCCAGCGCGAGCGCGGCCCCCTCGAGCACCGCTGTCGCTTCGGCCACCGCAAAGCCGAGCGCGACCCCTTCGGCCAGCGCCTCTGCCGCGCCGCTCGCTTGCGGCACGAAGCCCCTCCCCGATTGCCCCATGCAGGCGTGGATGAAAGCCAACGCCAATCCCGCCGTCTCGGCAGGCGACACCGCGAAGCTCGGTGAAGTACTCGAGAAGATGGCCAAAATGGCGCCCCCGGGCTACTCCAACTGGGTCTCCATCTCCAATGACGGCGCAAAGGCCGCCAAGGCCGGCAACCTCGACGCCGCCAAGGCTTCGTGCCGCACCTGCCACGACCAATACAAGGCCAAGTACCGCACCGAGATGCGCGATCGGAAAATCTGAGTCGTGCCGCTCACCGTTCGCCTTCCCAAAGGGCGCGCGACCAAAGCCGGACGCCCGCGCGGCAAGTTCACGCAGTTTCGCCGCCTCGACGCCCTGCGCACGCTGCTCGAGGAGCACCCGGTCGGCGTGACCTTGGCCGAGCTCGCCTCCACGCTACGCGTCTCCGAGCGATCGGTGCGGAGGTACGTGCGCGAGATGAAGGACGCGCTCCAGCTCGAGTGGGTCGAGCCCGTCCCAGGCGGCGCTCGAGTGTGGCGAGTGAAGCCGGGTGAGCGTGGTCGCGCGGTGGTGCTCCGCCGAGCTCAAGCGCAAGCCCTGCTCGCCACTCGAAAGCTCTTCGAGATGACCAAGGGCTCCGCCTTCTACGACGAGGTCGAGCTCGCCTTCGGAGAGCTGCACAAGCTCGCCCAACGCCCCAGCGGTCGAACGAGCGGCAAGTCCCCCGAGCCCGCACCGGACACCACGTTGCCCGAGCGCTTCGCTTTCCTCGCCCCACCGAGCCGCATCCCCACGGCGCGGGCGGAAGAGGTCGACATGGTGCTCCAGGCCATCTCCGGCTCACGTGCGCTCTCCCTGAAGCTGCGTTCCGGCGCGGGCGACGTGCAGGCGGCCACGCTTTATCCTTACGGGCTCGTGTTCCACCAGGCCTCTCTCGTGCTCGTGGGCTGGCTCGAGCACCTGAAGAACGTGGCCGTCGTGCGCTTCGAGGACACCTCGGCGGTCGAGCAGACCGACCGCACCTTCCGCGTCCCCGAGGCCTTCGACCTCGCCGAGTACCTCCACGGAGAGCTCGGCGTGGCCGTGCCGAGCAAGGCTCGCTTGTTGGTCGAGTTCGACGCCAAGGCCGCCGATCTGGTGCGCTCGCGAAAGGTGCATCCGGCACAGAGGGTGGCGCAAGCGCCCGACGGTCGCGTGCGTGTCTCGGCCCCGCTCGGTGACCGCGCGAGCGCCCGCGCGTGGGTGCTCGGGTTCGGCGATCTCGCCAAGGTGCTCGAGCCCGAAGACCTGGCCGACGAGCTCCGAGAGACCTTCAGACGCGCCGCCGCCCGCTACGACCGTCGGGGCTGACGTTCGCGCGGGCGGTGCGGACGCTCGGACGTGGCGCGGACTACGGCGCGACGGAGACGGTCAGCGTGCCGTTGATGGTCGGGTCGACCGAGGCGGCCGCATTGGCCGTGCACACGTCGAGTCGGCTCGTGCCCTTGCCGTAGAAGGCGCCTCCGGTGTCCACCACGCGGAACTCGATGGTCTTGCCGTACTTCTTCTCGAGCTCGGAGATGCGGAGCTTGGTGCCGTAGCCGAAGGCCTTGGGGTCCATGGCCACCGACACGTAGGGAACCTTGCCGGCCAAGAAGTCCTGCAGCGTATTGAGCTTGTTGCCCATGCGGTCCTTGTAGCCACCTTCGAGCGCCGAGCTCGAGGGGTAGTAGCCGGTGCCTCGAGCGCTGAAGGTTTTGGAGGACATGTTGCCCGAGCCGTTGCCGACCGTGGTGTCCGCGCCCGTGCCCGTTCCCGTGCCCGTTCCCGTTCCGGTGCCGGTCCCCGTGCCCGTGCCGCTTGAGCTCGTGCCACCCGTGCATTGACCCGCCTGGCAGGTCGAAGAGCCCGGGCACTGGTAGCTCGCCTTGCAACCCGCCACGCACTGGCCGGCCTGGCAGATCTTCCCGGAGCCGTTCGAGCCCGGGTTGCATTGACCATCGGTGTTACACGATTGACCATTCGTGGACGCAGGAGCCGCTCCGCCGCAGGCCGGGGTCTGGCCGTTCATCTGCGCTTTGGCGTCCGATTGCGACGTGCGCGTGCAGGTCTGCCCGGACACACACTGGTATCCGATTTTGATTTGATTCGCGGCGCACTGGTAGGCGCTGAAGTCACGAAGATCGCTGCAATACCAGCCGTCGGCTTTGCCCGCGCAGCTATCTTCGATCTTCACGTCTTCGTTGGAGGCGCAATCGCCGCCCTTGGCGTCCGGAGCGCGCAGTGCGTACGCCGCGCGGGTCTTCGAGCCCTGCGCCGAGATGTTGCGCTCGTGCACCTGGGTGCCCTGATTGTCGATCACGTACCCGTTGCCCGGAGAGCCGTCTTTGGAGCCCGCGTACATGTACACGTGGTCGGGATGACCGGGCACACCTGCGCGGTCGCGCGAGATGATGACGTCGCCCGGCTGGAACTGCGCGGGGTCACGGATGATCTTCCAGCCCTTCTTGAGCAGTGTGTCGCGGAATTCTTCGGTTCCCGGCTGGATGGGCATATCGGGCACCGCGCCGGATTGTTTGAGCGCGTAGGAAAGGTAGGTCGCGCAGCCGTTGCGGTCGGGGCGAGCCGAGGTACCCACGCCGAGGTCCCGGAGCTTGGCGCGCGCCGCGCGGCGCACGCTCATGAAGCCCTCTTGCGACTTGTAGTAGTTGAAGAGCTTGGAGTTCGAGCCGCACTTCTCGTCGAGCTTGGCGGGTACCGCCTTGAAGTCCGTACCGCCCTCGGTTTCCCTGGCGGCCTCGGCCGAGACGAGCGGCACGAACCACTTGTCGAAGCGGGTCTGGTCGCACTTCGCGCCGCCGCCGGTGAGACGGCATTCCTTGATGACCGTGAGGTCGAAGGGACCGTACGCGTACGAGTCGTCGGTGCAGAGGCCGGACTCGAAGTCCACGTCGGTGCCGGCGGGGCAGAGGCCGTCGCCACGCGCACGCCGCGCGAGGTCGAGCTCCCACTTGTCCGTCGTACACTGCGCGCCGCCGCCGAGCTTCTGGCACTCGGCGATCATCCCCTGAGGAAAGGGCCCGATGGCCTGCGTGCCCACCACGCAGAAGCCACCGACCTCGTCGAAGCGCGAGCCGGTCGGGCAGACCGCCAGGTCCGGTGTGACGAGGTGCGGGTACTCCGTCGTCTCCGGAGCCGTGCCCTCGTTGCGCGTCATCTCCTCGGGCACGTCGTACGGGGTCTCGGCCACACCGGAGCCGTACGCGCCGTCGAAGGGCGCAGGCCCCGTGGCGCTCGAGCAAGCGACGAGCGAGACCGCAGCGAGTGCGAGGACTCCGTGGAGGCGGGAGAAGAGCGGCATGACACGCACTTCTGCAGCGCCCGTGCCACCGCACGGAGCGCCATGAACGACCTATTTTCCTGCTGGTTTCGCGTTCGACACGCTGGACGTCGCCCGAGCAACACGTCCACTCCACGTCCGCTGCTGGTGGATCTCGCCCATGCCTGCGCTCTACACCTACATGGCTCGAGAGCGCACCAGCCCTACGATCCAGGGTGATCTCGCCCACGCCGCCCCTCGCTCGCTCGCGTGCCTCCGTACTCGCGCGAATGACGCGTCACCATCACGTCTCCCGCGTTGGTCAAAGGCACCTCGACCGCTACGATCTCCGCGTATTTGCCGCACCGCGTGCTTCGTCTCTCGTTGCATCCACGACGAGCCACGTGGGAAAAGGACACCCCTCATGGACATCCAACGCGTCACCTCGCTCAAGGTCCTCCCCGACACTCCCGCTCCGGAAGCTCACGCGGTGAAGCCCGCGGTCGATCCGTCCACGCTCGTGCACAAGCAGCTCGTGCAAGGCGAGTTTTGGCGGAAGATTCCCGCCTACAAGGAAGTCTCGGAAGAACAGTTCCTCGACCACTCGTGGCAGGCGAAGCACTCGGTCACGCGCGTCGACAAGCTGCTCGCCGCGGTGGCCGGCCTGGTCGACGACGGCTTCGTGAAAGACGCCGAAGAGGGCTTCCGCAAGGCCCCGATGAGCGTGCGCATCAGCCCGTACATGCTGGCGCTCATCGACTGGACCGACCCCTACCGTGATCCGGTCCGCACGCAATTCCTGCCGCTCGGCTCGAAGCTCTTCGAGGACCACCCCAAGCTCGACCTCGACTCGCTCCACGAGCAAGCCGACGCCCCCGTGCCCGGTCTCACCCATCGCTACCCGGACAAGGCGCTCTTTCTCCCGCTCGATACGTGCCCCGTCTACTGCCGCTTCTGCACGCGCAGCTACGCCGTCGGCGTCGACACCGAAGAGGTCGAGAAGGTCAGCCTGAAGGCCAACGAAGAGCGCTGGAAGAAGGCCTACGAGTACATCCGCACACGCAACGAGCTCGAAGACATCGTGATCTCCGGCGGCGACGCCTACCAGCTGCGCGCCCAGCAGCTCGAAGAGATCGGCATGACCCTCCTGGACATGCCCAACGTGCGGCGCATGCGCTTCGCCACCAAGGGCCCGGCGGTCATGCCGCAGAAGATCCTGACGGACACCGCCTGGACCGACGCCCTCACCCGCGTGGTCGAGAAGGGCCGAAAGCTCCACAAAGAGGTCGTGCTCCACACGCACTTCAACCACCCCAACGAGATCACCGGCATCACCGAGCGCGCCATGAACACGCTCTTCGAGCGCGGCATTTTCGTGCGCAACCAGAGCGTGCTCCAGCGCGGCGTGAACGACTCTCCGGAGACCATGACGCTGCTCGTGAAGCGCCTCGGCCACGTGAACGTGCACCCGTACTACGTGTATGTGCACGACCTCGTGAAGGGCGTGGAAGACCTGCGCACCTCGGTCGATACGGCCATCCACATCGAGAAGCACGTGCGCGGCTCCACGGCCGGCTTCAACACGCCGGTGTTCGTGGTGGACGCCCCCGGCGGCGGCGGCAAGCGCGACGCCCACTCGTACGAGCACTACGACCGCGAGACCGGCATCAGCGTCTATCAAGCGCCCAGCGTGAAGCCCGGCCAGTTCTTCATGTACTTCGACCCCCTGCACCAGCTCTCGACCAGCGCGCAGCGTCGCTGGGCCGATCCGGCCGAACAAGAGGTCATGGTGGAGAGCGCCCTCAAGCGCGCCAAAGAGCGCTTGCGCTGACCGATCACGAGCATCCCTCGTACGACGTCAAAAGAAAGGGCTCGGTCACGAAGACCGGGCCCTTTTCGTTCTTCCGAAGCGAGAGCTTACGGGCTCAGGGCAAGCGGTCGATGGTGAGCTGACCGTTGATGGTGGAGTCCAAGCTCGCGCGCTCGTTGGCGGTGCAGATGTCGATGCGGGAGGTCCACTTGCCCTTGAAGGCGCCGCCCGTGTCCACCACGCGGAACTCGATGCTGCGTCCGTATTTGCGCTCGAGCTCGCGGATGCGGAGCTTCGTGCCGTAAGGGAAAACCTTGGAGTCCATGGCCACCGAGACGTAGTCGGCGTCACCGTCGAGGTACTGCTGGAGCGTGGTGAGACGCTTGCCGCGGCGGTCGAAGAAGCCGCCCTCGAGCGCGCTCGAGTCGGGGTAGTAGCCGGTACCGCGGGCCGTGAAGGTCGTGGCCGTGCTGAAGGCCTCCGAGCTCTCGCCGGTCTGCTCCTCGTCGACCGTGCCGGTCTCCGCTGCACATCCGGTGGAGAACGCCGCCACTCCGATCACGAGGGCGAGCACCGAAACCTTGAGCCACGAGGACGGACCGATCGACGCCATGGACGAACCTCCCGAATGTTCACCAACGATGAGGCACGGAACGGCAGTCGGGGAGAGGAAAAAAAGGATCCAACCTGACGAACTTAGGGATATTTTCACAGCCACGGCGATTTCTTCCAGTGTGCCGGTAGCGTGCTGAGGTCGTCGACCCGCAACGAGGCGCGCTGGCCGTGCTACGACCGCTCGCGCCATGACGTTCTCCGCGCTCGAGCCCGCCGCGTCTGCTGCCTCGACGACCTCGGCCACCTCCCACGGGGGCGAGAACCTGGTGGTCACCCTGCTGGTTCAGCTGGTGGTGCTGCTGGTGGTCACGCGCGCGGTCGTGTGGATCTCCCGACGCTTCTTCGGCCAGACCGACGCGGTCGGGGAGATCTTGGCCGGCATCGCGCTCGGCCCGAGCCTCTTCGGCGCGTTCTTTCCGAACGCGATGCACGCGCTCTTCGCGCCCGTCACCACGCCCATCTTCGTGGGTGTCTCGCAGGTGGGCCTCATCTTTTTGATGTTCGAGATCGGCCTCGAGTTCGAGCTCGAGCGTGAGCTCTCGCAGGGAAAAACCAGGGTGCTCGTGCTCAGCCTGGTGGGTATCGCCTTCCCGTTTTTGCTCGGCTTCGCGACCGCGGGCTTCTTCCACTCGCGCATCCCGGGAGAGCGTCCGCCACTGCTCCCGTTCCGCCTCTTCTTCGGCACGGCCATGTCCATCACGGCCATTCCGGTGCTCGGGCGCATCTTCATGGAGCTCGGCCTCTCCAAGACACGCACCGCCGCGCTCACCATCGGCGCCGCCGCGGTGAACGACGTGCTCGGCTGGATCTTGCTCGGCGTGGTCTCGGCCGTCATCGGCTCGAAGCTCGAGGCCGGCCCACTCGTGCTGCGCCTCACGCTGGTGGCCGCGTACTTCGCGTTCGTGCTCTTGGTCGTCCGAAAGCCACTGCGCCGCTTCGTGTCGAGCTCGATGGCGCGCGAGAAGGGCCTCGGCAAAACGCTGCTCGCGTGGATGTGCGTCGTGCTTTTTGCTTCGGCCATCGTCACGAGCAAGCTCGGCATCTTCGCCATCTTGGGCGGCTTCACGCTCGGGCTCGCGCTCCAGGCCGAGCACGCCTTCGCCGAGGAGTGGAAGGCCAAGGTCATGCCGCTCGTGCAGGCGTTCTTCCTGCCGCTTTTCTTCGCGTACACCGGCCTTCGCACCGAGATCGGCTCGCTCACCGACGGAGGTTCGTGGCTCGAGTGCGGGCTCGTGTGCCTGGTGGCGTTCGTGGGCAAGTTCGGCGGCACTTACGCGGCCGCACGGGGCCTCGGCGAGACGCACAAGACCTCGGTCACGTTGGGCATGTGCATGAACACGCGAGGCCTGCTCGAGCTCGTGGCGCTGAACGTCGGCTACGACCTCGGCGTGTTGCCCAAGCGCACCTTCACCATGCTGGTGATCATGGCCGTGGTGAGCACCTTCGTGACCACGCCAGCCATTCGACGGCTCATGGCGAACGAGCGCCGCGAGGCCGTGCGCGACGGCGTCACGGCCTGACCCCCCGGCTGAACGCGCCGGCCGAGACACGTCGGCACACGGGGCGAGAACCTTTTTCGTTCTCGCCCGTAGAGGAGCGCCCATGCCGAAGCGCTCCCGCCGTTTCTTCGTCTCGCTCTCGCTCTCGCTGGCACCCGCACTCGTCCCGGCGTTGCTCGGCTCGGGCTGCTCGAAGCCGAAGTCCGCGGACCCGACGACCGACGCCGAAGCGAGCAAACCCGGGGCGAGCGCCGAGCTGACCTCGAATCAGCCGAGCGCGGAAACGCCCAAGCGGACCGCCCTCGCCGCCTTCTCGACCGACGCGGAAATCCGTGAGTACCACAAGCAGTACCAGGAGGAAGCGCAGCGCAAGCAAGAGGCCGCCGCCAAGAAGCAGCAAGAGCTGTGGGCGAAACAACAGAACAAGGCCGTCGCGGCCGCGAGCGCCGCAAGTCCGGCATCCCCCGCCCCGGCAGCCGCCGCGCCCGTAGCCGCCGCAGAAGCGAAGACCGACGCACTCGCAGGCCCCGCCAAAGACGCCAAAGAGAGCATCACCAACAACCAGACCGCCAACGTGGACGAAGGCGGCATCGTGAAGACCCACGGGGATCACCTGGTGATCTTGCGCCGGGGCCGACTTTTCACCGTGCGGGTCGACGGCAAGAACCTCACGCCCATCGCCGCGGTCAATGCGTTCGGCCCGGGCATCGACCCGAACGGCACCTGGTACGACGAGATGCTCGTGTCGGGCGATACGCTGGTGGTCATCGGCTACAGCTACGCGCGCGGCGGCACCGAAGTGGGCGTGTTCGACCTCGACTCGGTGGGCGGCATCACCTACCGCTCGACCTATCACCTACGCGGAAACGACTATTATTCCGCGCGAAACTACGCCTCACGCGTGGTCGGCCAGAAGCTCGTGTTCTACACGCCTTCCTACCTCTACGGCGGCGCGCAAGACATGTTCGCGACCTTCCCCGCGGTGCGAAAGTGGCACGAGGGAGCGCAGCCCTCGGAGTTCATGCGCGTGGTCCCGGCCGACCACGTCTACAAGCCCGCCTTCGGCTTGGCGCCGCAAGCGCTCCACACGGTGACCACCTGCGACCTTGCCGCCAAAGAGCTCTCCTGCAAGGCGACCAGCATCTTGGGACCTGCGGGGCGTGTGTTTTACGTGTCGTCGAGCGCGGTCTACGTGTGGATGACCGAGCATGCCTGGGACGGCGAGAAGAGCACGCAGACCTCGGGGGTGGTGAAGCTCCCGCTCGACGGCTCGGCCCCCGGCGCGGTGAAGGTCTCGGGTGGTCCCATCGATCAGTTCTCGTTCCTCGAAGAAGACGGCCACCTCGACGTGCTCGTGCGCGCGGAGACCAACGGCGAAGGCATGTGGGGCTCGGGCTTTTCGTCGGGTGACGTGGCCATGTTGCGCCTGCCGCTCGGGTTCTTCTCCGAGGGCTCGGTGGAATCCTCGCCTCGGCACTACACACGCCTCGAAGGACCCAAGGGCTACGGCATGCAAAACCGCTTCGTGGGGCGGCACGTGCTCTACGGCGCGCAGAGCTACCGCTACTACGGCGACCGCGGCAAAGAGCTCGAGCAGCAGAAGATTTTCGCCTTCGACTACGCCCACGGAAAGAAAGCCGTGGCGGTTCCCACCGGGCACTCGGTCGACCGCATCGAGGCCCTCGGCTCGAACGCCATCGTGGTCGGCCAGCACGACCAAGACCTGCATTTTTCCTCGCTCACGCTCAAAGACGAGCCCAAGATCGCCAGCGTGTTCGTGCGCAAGAGCGCGACCCAAGCCGAGCAGCGCAGTCACGGCTTCTTCTACAAGCCGGAGACCGACGACTCGGGCTTGCTCGGCCTTCCGGTGCTCGGGGCGGCGCGCTCGAACATGGGCGGCGACGGCGACGAAGGCCAAGCCAAGGTGCTCTTCTTGAAGAACCAAGCGCTCGATCTCACGCCGGCCGGTGAGCTCACGTCGCACGTGCAGACCACCAACGACGCCTGTCGCGCCTCCTGCGTGGACTGGTACGGTAATGCGCGCCCCATCTTCTGGCGCGGGCGCATCTTCGGGCTCATGGGCTACGAGATCGTCGAAGGTGCGCTCGAGGGCGGCCACGTGCACGAGGTCCGTCGCGTGAGCTTCGCGCCCAAGGTCGTCGCCGCCCGCTGACGAGAAAAGAATGAAAAGAGCCCCACTACGCCGTAGCGAAGGGGGCTCGTTTCGCGTTCGTACGCTCAGCCGAGCGCGAGTCTCACTTGGGAATGACCGGATCGACGAGGCAGGTGGTCACCTCGAAGAGCACGTACATGAGGGCCTTCTCTTGCGGGAGCAGTTCATTTCCGCCGGTTCCTTCCGAGTGGTACGCGCTGTAGAGCACGCGCCCGCACGAGTCCTCGAAGCTCACGGTCATGGGGCGATTGACGCTGCCGTCACGGCCGTAGGCCCAAATCTTGGGCGAGACGGTCTTCAGAGTGCCGGTGCCCGTGCCGTCGTCGACCTGCACTTGGTTCACGCGGTCGATCTTGATCCACGCGTTCTCGAAGTCGAACGTGGTGTGGTTCTGACCGGCGAGCCAGTCTTTCAGGCCAGGATCGTTGATGCTGGCGAGCGTGTCGTAGCCGCTCGAGTCGCAGCCCTTGCTGGGCAAAAACGACATGTAGTTCTTCCAGGTCTCGTTGATGAACGAGTACTCGAAGTCCGTCACGTAGAGCTTGCCGCCCTTCTGGACCCACTCCTTCAGGTTGCGCTGCACGATCGGATCGAGCGCGTCGTCCGGTCCGCTGAACGATCCCGGACCAGCGGTGGCGCAGGTGCCGCAGGGCAAGAAGATGATGTGGTACTTGGCGAGGCGCGCGGCATCTTTCAAAATCGACATACGGCCCGCCTGAGCCACATTTTCGTGGGTCTCGATGCCGAGCTTGTCCAAGGTGAGCTCGATGTCGTCGTAGCTCGTGTCGACCACGAGGATCGAAGGCACCATGTCACCGGTGGCGGCGTCTTTGGCGCGCGGCAAGATGGTGTCTTTCTTGGCGAGCGTGACGTCGCTGCCCTGCACGTCGATCTCGACCACGCGGCGGAACTGGCCCTTCTGGATGACCAGGAACTGCTTGCCGCTGCGGTTGGCCGTAAGCTCGAACGTGCCGTCGACCTTGGTGGAGGCCTGGGGCACGGTCTTGTCGAGCTGCACGCACGAGTCGCAGAAGTTGCCGGCCGGGATGGGATCGGGCTTCTTCTGGGCGAGGTACACGAGCGCGCCGGCTACCGGGATGTCACCGGCCGGAGTGACCACCTTGCCCGACCACTTGCCCTTGGGGCTGAGGTCTTCGAGCGGAGCGGCGTCCTCGAAGAGCGAGCCCGCTTCTTCGCTGGGCGGAGCGGTCTGCACGTCGGGTCCGGCGTCGACGGCATCGTCGAAGACGGCGCGTGAGGTCGAGCTACAGGCCGCGATGACCCCGCCGAGCACGATCGCCGAAATCCAGCCGAGCTTCTTCATGTATGCGCGCTCTCCTCGTCCTCGGGAGAAAACCCGAGAGGCCCAGAAACTAGCACCAGAACCGCGCACGTCGACCCATTCCATCAAGTTCCCGCACGGCGCTCACCACCAGGCCAGCGTGTGGCACGGAGACGTGAAAATCACGCAGCAACGAGCGCAATCAAAGCGCACGTGGAAGGTCACCCTAGAACCGTCCGAAGACTCTCGGATAGACCTTCACGAATCCGAGGGTGCCCCCCCACACGCGCTCGGGTCCGCGGGAACCCGCGAACGCGCTCAGGTGCCCTGGCGAACTTGCTCGATGAAGTCGTGGAGGATGCGGTTGAACTCGTCCGGCGCTTCCATGTTCGCGAGATGGCCGACGTCGTCGATCTCTTCGTGACGGGCGCGCGGAAGAGCCCTCGCGTAGGCCTCGGCCATGGCTTGGAAGCTCGGGATTTCCAGCTTTCCGGTGACCACCATGGCGGGCAGCTCGAGCTCGCCCAAACGCGGGAACGGGTCCGGGTCCGACCAGCGGTTGGTCACGCGACCAAGCCAGTGTGCAGCGCCGTAGTCGAGCACGATGTTCCGGATCTCTTCGAAGAGCTCGTCGTTGCGTCGCGCGGGCGCGTAGAGCGGGTCGTCGAGCCAGACGTCGAGGGCGGTGTGTACGTCGCCTTCGTTGGCGAGGCCCACGCAGCGTCCCCAGGCTTCGATGCCCGTACGACGGCCGAGCATGAGCGGACCGGTGAGGGTGAGCGAACACACCCGACGCGGATACTGAAGGGCGAAGTCGGTCGCCACGGCGGCGCCTACCGAATGCCCCACGAGATGCACCTTGAGCACGCCACACTTGTCGAGGGCGCGCTCGATCTGCTCGGCCGGAGAGACCAGGCCGCAGTCACGGGCTTGCGGGCCGAACCCAGGCAAATCGACCGTGATTACGCGATATTGCGGATGCAACGCCTCGACCTGCTGGCGCCACATCCGGTGGTCCAGCGAGAAGCCATGGAGGAAGAGAAGCGCCGGGCGATTCGCTTCGGGCGCTTCGGCTTTGGGGTCGCTCATTTCAGGGGAGGTCGTCGGGGCGAGAGCTTGGCGGAACGGAAAGTTGTGCCCGGAAAGGATAGACCAAGGCGCGAAAATTCGCGAACCGGGATTTTCGCACGACGCCTTTTCGGTCGCGGGTTTCGACGACGCGCGCACGTCGGCTGCGCCGAGACCACGCGCCGGGATGCGCGCGGACGAGGCGGCCTACCCTCGGCGAAAAGCGTAGGAGTTTCGGCCTCCAAGGACCGAAGTCGAAGCCCCCCGGGGCGCGGCGGCGAGTCCGTGCCCTTCCCCGCTATGGGCTACCTCGACGCCACCGCCGATGCGAAGGTCGCCGGCCGAGGGCCGACGAAAATCTCAGGCGGGCGCGAGCTCGGCCGGGCCCTCCGGCGCGTGGGCGATGCCGGCGCGCTTGGTGTCCGTGCGCGGCATGCGGGTCTTGCCGACCATGATGTCGACCAGCTTCTTCACGCGCTTGCCGAGCGATTCCTGCACGTACGGGACGCCGTACGTCTCGCAGACCGCACGCACCTTGGGCTGAAGCCGCTCGAGCGAGCTCGGCGGGAGCGTGGGGAAGAGGTGATGTTCGATCTGGTAGTTCAGGTACCCGAGCAAGAAGTCCGTCACCGCACCGCCGGTCTGGAAGTTCACCGACGAGAGCACTTGCCGCAGGAAAAACTCGGGGCGTCCGCGCTTCGCATCTTCGAAGCGGTACATGTCGTCGCCGGCGTGGTTGGGGG
Organism: Polyangiaceae bacterium; assembly: GCA_965225775.1. GTDB lineage: Bacteria > Myxococcota_A > Polyangia > Polyangiales > Polyangiaceae > JAAFHV01. The sequence goes on from OZ245328.1 coordinate 4,134,307, forward strand.
CGATGATGGCGAAGGTGTGCAGGTTGCCGAGCACCTCGGCCATGGCGGTGTTGGCCAAGATGGAGAAGCTCGCCCACGGGCCGAGCACCCCGAAGGCCGCGGGCAGCGCCAGGTAACGCGTGAGCGCATAGGGCAAGAAGCAGCGCACGTAGAAGTCGCGGCTCTCGGCGCGGCGAGGGTCGAAGACCTCGTGGTAGGGCTCGTTCGCGCGCGCGTCGTCCCGTACGTCTCCTCCCGCGCCCGAGGCCTTGCGGCGCTCTCCGCGGCGTAGGATCTGGAAGGTCGAAGGCGCGTAATACGTGAGCTTCCAGGTGAGCGCGTAGAGGCCGACCGCAGCCCAACGAGCGAGGGGGCTCGCGTCCTTCAGGCTGGAGACGTTCTCCTCGACCAGATCGGGATCGGTGAGCTCACCGGTCGAATAGTGGTGCAGGACGTTGTGCTCGATGTCCCACGCGGTCGGGTGGATGAAGTCGAGCCAGTCGAGGTAGCGACGGCTGCCCTTCGCGAAGCCACGCGAGGTGAAGGTCTCGGGGACGCCGGGGATGCGGTCCATCGACTTGTGCATCACGTGGTGCGCGACGATGCAAAAGCGCGAGGTATGCCCGAGGGACATGGCCAGCGCCGACATCGGATTCGGGCAAATCCAGCCGGTCGCGTAGCCGAACACCGAGAGCGCTCGGCTCACCCGGGCGCGACGCCGGAGGTGGTGGTAGTCGGCGAGGCCCAAGCGGGACTCTTCTTCCACGCGCAGCGCCTCGATTTCGCGCGCGAAGCCTTGCAGATCGAGGTGCTCGAAGTCGGTCGTGGTCATGATGCGTGCGTCCCGAGGCGATTCGCCGACCGAGCAGCGTAGTCCGGGCAGCTTCTCCGCGTCTCGCGCGAAAGCGCGGGATCATGTCACGATCTTGCCAGGCGAGCCGAGCAACAACCGATTTTTGGGGGTGATTTCCTCGGGAATGACCTGGGTGCGCACCTCGTACCCACGCGCGCGCAAGCGAGCGGCGCGGGTCACGTCGATGGCGAGAGGTGTGTCCAGCCAGCCCCCGAGGCCACCGTCGTCGCAACGGGCCGCATCGTGGCAGCAGGGGAGCACGGCAACCCGGGCGCCCACCTCGAGCGCGCGCTCGATCACGAGATCGGTCAACGTGCCGCACGCGTGCGCGGAGAGCACGAGGTCGTCCGCGTGGAGCTCCACCTGCCCGAGGTCGCGCTCTTCGAACACGAGGCGTCCCTCGAGCCGCGGCCAAGCGTCCACGAACGCACGGTGAAGCGTCGGGGCGCTCTTGGGGAGCTTGCGATCCACGGCGAGCGCGAGCGGGGAGCTGTCGTCGAGCAGCAGCGCGAAAATGGCGACGAGCCCGTGACCGCACGCGAGATCGACCACCCGACCTCCACGCATCCGACGGCGCACGCGTCGCGCAACTTCCCACGCCTCGAAGAGCTCCTTGCGCGGAAGGCACTCGGCCTCGCACACCACACGAGCGGCCTTGTGGAAGAGCGTGTCGTCCGGGAAACGACCGAGGCTTCCCCGGTTCAAGCGCGAGCGACTCGAGAGATCGAAACCCATATCGGCCAGCGTTCGCGATAGCACGGCCGCTCGGGCACACGAGAAAAACGGGACTTTGGGCAGTGTGCGCCCTCTTCCAAAACGAAACCCGAGAGCGGTCTTCACCGTCTCGGGTCTCGAGTGTCACGTCGGGGAACAGGAGAGCACCACCCCGGCGCCCACCGTCTTTTTGCCCTCACGGGGGGAGCACGAGGGGGAACGCCCTCGCAAGGGACGCGAAGCGCATGCCCGGCTCGAGGCCGACCGCGTGGGCGAGTCGGAACGAGACGCGCGCGCGATCGCCCGGGCGGACCGCCTCGGCGTCGACCGTGAGGCTACCGGTGACGTCGGTCGTGCCGAAGAAGAACTGCGGCATGTACCCGGTGCCGAAGGGCGTGTGACGTCCGCCCTCCTTGGCCGTGAGCACGTAGAGCTCCGCCTCACCCGACAGGTGCGGACGCACCGAACCGGGCAGCCCGAGCACCTGCCCACGCGACACCTCGTCCTTCTTCACGCCGCGAAGGAGCAAGCCGACATTTTCGCCGGCGCGCGCCTCTTTGCGGCTCGAATGAAAGGACTCGATGCCGGTGACCACCACCACGCGGGGCTTTCCGTCGTGGCCCGCGCCCACGATCTCGACGCTCTCGCCGAGCGGCAAGACGCCACGCTCGACCCGCCCGGTCACCACGGTTCCCCGTCCTTCGATGGTGAACACGTCTTGGATGGGCATGAGGAACGGGGCCTCGAAGTCGCGCACCGGATCGGGCACGTGCCGATCCAATGCGTCGACCAGCGCGACGATGCACGCGGTGCGGGGGTCGTCGGGCTTTCCCTCGTCGATGGCGGCAATGGCCGCCAATGCCGAGCCACGCACCACGGGCACGTCGCGGTAGCCGTTCTCGTGGAGCAAGTCCGTGACCTCGAGGACCACGAGCTCGAGCAGCTCGGGATCGGCGATGTCGGTCTTGTTCACGAACACGACCATGTGGGAGACGCCCACCTGGCGCGCGAGCAGCACGTGCTCCCGCGTCTGCTCTTGGGCGCCTTGCGAGCCGTCCACGAGCAAGATGGCGCCGTCCATTTGCGAAGCGCCGGTGATCATGTTCTTCACGTAGTCGGCGTGCCCCGGGCAATCGACGTGCGCATAGTGCCGAGTCGTGGACTCGTACTCCACGTGCGCGAGATTGATGGTGATGCCGCGCAGACGCTCCTCGGGGGAGGCGTCGATTTGCTCGAGCGAGCGCGCCTTCCCGCCGTGGCGCGCGGCCATGACCTTGGTGAGCGCGGAGGTCAGGGTGGTCTTGCCGTGGTCGACGTGACCGATGGTTCCGACGTTGACGTGCAGCTTGTTCATGGGATTGTCCTGTCGATTGACGTGTCGGGTTCCGGGCCTCGAGTCGCGGAACGACCCGAGCCGAAGACGCACGAGTGCCCACGCCTCGGACCGTCCGAGACGCAGGTGTGCGCCGCGGCCACGCGAACGCGCCGCGACGAGCGCGGGCATTCACGAGCCGAAATGCAGAAACCCCCTCGAGCCCGTGGGCCGGAGGGGGAATCGGGGAGCCGCTTCGAGGAGCGGTCTTTTACCGCCCGGGGGTCTCGATTGACTTCACGCCCTCTGACACACGGATACCGTCTTTCGACTCGTTCGAGTCGAGTGAGCGGCAATCGAGTGAGAGGGCGAAGAAGCGCATGGCGATAGGCGCACTATGACCTCGGATTCGGCATTGTCAAGCGCGCGAGTCAATCGCGCGCGGCGCGCGTCACGAGCGGCGCGCGAGGACCTGGTCGATGAGCCCGTAGTCCCGAGCTTCTTCGGCGCCCATGTAGAGATCGCGGTCGAGCGCCGAGACCAGCACCTCGTGGCTCTTGCCCGTCGCTTTGGCGAGGATCTCGACCAGCGTGTCCTTCGAGTGGCGGGCCTCACGAGCTTGAATCTCGATGTCGCTCACCTGGCCACGCGCGCCGCCGCGAGGCTGATGCAAGAGAATGCGTGAGCTCGGCAGCGAAACGCGTTTCCCCGGCTCACCCGCCGCGAGCAGGACGGCGGCCATGGAGGCGGCGAGCCCCACGCAGAGTGTCCCAACCGGCGGCCTTACGTAGGTCATGGTGTCGTAGATGGCGAGCCCTGCGTAAACGCTGCCCCCCGGTGAGCTCACGTAAAGCGTGATGTCCTTGTCGGGGTCCTCGGCCTCCAGGAAGAGCAGCTGCGCCACCACCACGTTGGCGAGCGTGTCGTCGATCTCTTGGCCGAGCATCACGATGCGGTCGCGCAGCAAGCGGTCGAAGAGGTTCCACGTGCGTTCACCTCGATGGGTGGTCTCCACCACGTTGGGCAGCAGCACGGCGCTCGCGCGCTCCAAGGCCGCCATGGCCTCACGGCGATTTTCGGGTCGTTTCATGGGTCTCCTGTCCGAGGCGCGCGCGCACGTGCGCACGCGAACGCGCGGCGTTCGAGCTTTCGAGCTGTCGAGGTGGCGAAGGGTGGTGAGAAGGCGCGACGAATCCCGTCACGCGAACCGCGGACGCGGCGCGCGGGCACGGGACTATGCGCGTAGAGTCAGGCGGCGAGCGAGCGTGTGCGACGCGTTCGTGAGCCTCCGAGGAGCGCGCGGGGAACGTCGCTGGCAACGTCGTTGGCGGGCGCGGCCTCGTCCGAGGGCGAGAGCCGTGTGCTCGTGAAGATCAGCACGGAGCCCCCGGAGGCCTCGTCGACCTCGAAGCGCAGGGTCGCGCCGTCGAACGTGTACGCGACGACACGAGGCGGCTCGAAGGCGACCACACGCCCTTCGTGCCTGCGGCCGTCTTCGACGAACACGAGCGCGGCTCCTTCACGAAGCTCTCCCTCGACACGCGCGGGAAACCAGCCTCCGAGCTCGGCGGGCTCGGTCAGGGCACGGAACACGCGCTCGGGCGGGTGCGGCAAGTGACGCACGTGGAGCTCGGGGGAGCGAGGCTCGGGCGCTTCGACGGGCGCTTCGGGGGAGGTCTCGCGCGTCATCGTTTTCCTCCGTCCACGTCTTGCTCCCGCTCGCGCTTCGCCATGGAGTCGAGGTGCGACGAGAGGTCGTCGAGGTGGCTCCGCCAATGGCGTCGGTAGGGGGCGACCCACGCCTCGAGCTCACGGAGAGGCTCGGCGTGGAGCCGATACCGACGATGCGGCCCGGTGGTCTCCACGGTCACGAGCCCTGCGTCCCTCAAGACCTTGAGGTGCTTGGAAACGGCGGGCTGCGCCATCGCCAAGCAGTCCACGAGGTCACCGACCAATCGAGGCTCGTCCCGCAGGAGATCCAGGATTTTACGGCGCGTCGGCTCGGCTACCACCTCGAAGGTCGTCAGCATGGGCATAACATGCCACACAAGGCATATGCCTGTCAAGGCATGACATGACCAAGGCCCGAACGCGCGAAAGCCCGCGCGACCTCTCGGCTGCGCGGGCTCTCGTTCGAGACGGGAGAGCGAGAAGCTTACTTCTTCGCCTTCTCGAGCTCGGCCTTGTACTTCTTCACGAGCTCCTCGCCGATGCTGCTGGGCACCGCCGAGTACTTCGCGAATTCCATCGTGAACTCCGCCTTGCCCTGCGTGGCCGAGCGAAGCGTGGTCGAGAAGCCGAACATTTCCGAAAGCGGAACTTCGGCGTCGACGTGCGCGAAGCCGTCGCTCTCGGTGGTGCTCAGGATGAGACCGCGGCGCTGCATGAGCAGGCCCGTCATGCCACCCTGGAACTCGACCGGACCTTCGACCGAGACCTTCATGATCGGCTCGAGGATCTGCGGGCCGGCCTTGGGGTAGGTCTCGCGCCAGGCGCCACGAGCGGCTTCCTGGAAGGCGATGTCGCTCGAGTCGACCGCGTGGTAACCGCCGTCGTTGAGCGTGATGGCGACGTTCACCACCGGGGCGCCGATGAGGAGGCCCTTGGCGAGCATCGAGCGGAAGCCCTTGTCGACCGCGGGGATGAACTCGCGGGGGACGATGCCGCCCACGATTTCGTCGTGGAAGACGTAGTTCTCTTCCGGCCACGGCTCCATGAAGCCGCCGATCTTGCCGAACTGACCGGAGCCACCGGTCTGCTTCTTGTGCGTGTAGGCGTAGTCCACGCGGCGGGTGATGGTCTCGCGGTAGGCGACGCGGGGCGGGCTCGTGCCCACTTCGGCGCCGTACTCGCGCTTCATGCGCTCGATGTAGACGTCGAGGTGGAGCTCGCCCATGCCGGCGATGATGGTCTCGCCCGACTCGGGGTCCGAGCTGACGCGGAAGGTGGGGTCTTCCTTGGTGAAGCGACGGAGGGCCTTCGACATGTTCGTCTGGGCCTTGTTGTCCTTCGGCGTCACGGTGAGCGAGATGACCGCGTCCGGAACGTACATGCTCGTCATGGCGACGTTCATGCGGCCGTCGGTGAAGGTGTCACCGGAGTTGCAGTCGATGCCGAACATCGCGACGATGTCGCCCGGATCCGACGACTCGATGTCTTCCTGCTCGTCCGAGTGCATGCGGACGAGGCGGCCGACCTTGTGCTTCTTGCCGGTGCGGGTGTTGATGATTTCGGAGCCCTTCGCGAGCACGCCTTGGTAGACGCGCACGTACGAGAGCTGGCCGAAGCGACCGTCCTCGAGCTTGAACGCGAGGGCCACGAGGGGGTCCTTGTCGCTCGAGCCGAGCACCACGCGCTCCTCGTTCTTGTCGAGGTCGACCGCGGCGTTTTCGACTTCGCTCGGGTTGGGGAGGTAAGCGTTGACGCCGTCGAGGAGGAGCTGAACGGCCTTGTTCTTGTAGGCCGAGCCCATCATCACGGGGGCGATCTTGAGGCCGATGGTCGAGGTGCGGATCGCCTTGACGACGAGCTCCTCGGTCACCTTCTCTTCGAGCATCGCCTCGGCGAGCGCGTCGTCGTGCAGCGACAGCTCGTCGAGCATGATGTCGCGGTACTTCTGCGCTTCTTCCTTCATGTCGTCGGGGATGTCGCTCTCGCGGATGTCCTCGCCGTTGTCGCCGTAGAAGCGGAACGCGCGCATCTTGACGAGGTCGACCACACCCTCGAACTTGTCCTCGAGCCCGATCGGGAGCTGCAAGAGAACCGAGTTGAGGTTGAGCTTCTCTTTGAGCTGATCCTTGACGCGGAGCGGGTTCGCGCCGGCGCGGTCGAGCTTGTTGACGAACGCGATACGCGGAACGTTGTACCGGCGCATCTGGCGGTCGACCGTGAGCGACTGCGACTGCACACCCGCGACGCCGCAGAGCACCAGGATCGCACCGTCGAGCACGCGGAGGGCGCGTTCGACTTCGATCGTGAAGTCGACGTGGCCGGGCGTGTCGATGATGTTGATGTGGTTGCCCTTCCAGAAGCAGTGGGTCGCGGCCGACTGGATGGTGATGCCGCGCTCACGCTCGAGGTCCATCGAGTCCATCTTCGCGCCGACGCCGTCTTTGCCTTTGACGTCGTGAATCGCGTGGATTCGCTTGGTGTAGAAGAGGATGCGCTCGGTCAGGGTGGTCTTCCCCGAGTCGATGTGTGCGCTGATCCCGATGTTTCGGATCTTGGCGAGGTCGCTCATGGCGCGTGCCTCTAGGCGTCCTTCGAGCGCGTTGCCACAGATATTTTCGAATTTGCCCGGAATGGCCGGATTCGCTCCGTGGGCGAGCGCCCCCTAGGGCGCATCCGTGCAGGCTCACAAAGTCGCCGACGCGCTACCCCGGATCGCGCGTTCGCGCTCCTGTCGCACCTTAACCCACCGACATCGTTTACTTTTCGAGCTCCTCCGCGGCCCGCTCGCGCAGGATGGTCCGCAGCGCACCCGGCCGAGCCTCGAAAAACGCACGCTCGAGGCGCGAGGCGTGTCGAAGAAACCCGTCGAGGATCGTCTGGAGGGGGAGCACGCGAAACCTTCGCGCGCTCGAGACCCGGCAACCGGGTCGCCCGGGCCGCACGCGTGGCGCGAGCGCCCGTCCCCCCGCGAGGCGTACGTTGCGTTTTTTGCTCCTGCACCGAGGCACCCCCAAAGGCGAAAAAGACGTCGAAGCGTACGACGCGCGCCTGCGCCAGGCCGGCCTCCTGGAACGCCTCGAGCAACCGCGGCGTGTACGCGAACGCGAACGCGAACACACGCGAGCGCGGGAGAGCGCACGCCTCACGTACGGCGCGATCGCGGCGGGACGACCGAGCGACCCGGGCAAGCTCGCGAGAGGCTTTCCGCAGCGCCCGGACGCCATCGTCGGTCTTCGGGTGCTGCGAGCCGAGTCGGTCGACGCGGCCATCGCGCATGCCCGCGCCGTGCCCCACGGGGTGGGCACGGTCGAGGTCTACCCGATTGTCGATCCATTGGAGGTTCCTTTCGGCTCGAGCCATCCGCACGAGAGCCTCGGCTACGCGGTGCACTTCGTGAAGCCACTGCCCGCGCGCGCCCACACCAGGAAATCTCGCTTTCTCGTGACGTTCGAGGGCACGTCGCTCGAGCAGCCTCCGCGCCGCGCGAGCCTGCTCGAGGCCGGGCGAACGCTGTTCGAGATGGCTGCACGAGGGTTGCTGGTCGGCGGCGAAGGCCTGCGCGATTGCGCCGCGCGCTTCCGTCTCGAGCTTCAGGGAACGAGGCGCGAATGGACGGCGCGCGTGCGCGTCGCTCCGCGCCTCTTCGGGTATCTGGTGCTGCGCGCGGACTCGCCGGAGGAAGCCCACGAGTGGGCCTTGGCGTGCGCTTCGCTCTCCGGGCACCAGGGCGGCGAGATTGTCGAGCTCGAGGCGCGCGCGCGTGAGACGAGGTCCCCCGGCATCCCACGCGCCACGGACCGCCCCGAGCGTCCCCTCCCCTGACGAACGCCTCGAGTCTCGCGCCAAAAAGCATGGGTCTTTTCGGACCGTTCATGGAGATTGGCCGGTGAGGCCCACTCGTGTCATTCTACTGCGGTGAAGAGCACGTGGAAGACCCTGGTCGGGCTCGGATGGGTTGGTCTCGGCGTGGCGATTCTCGGCGCAGGCTGCCAGGACCCGCACGTGCTCGCCGACCCGAGCTGCAAGGACCGGGGCCAGACGTACGCGAATGGGGAGAGCTACCCGGACCCCGACGGATGCGGATGGTGTTCGTGCTCCAAAGGCTACGTGAAGTGCACCTACACCGTGTGCCAGGGAAGGGAGCGTGCTTCCAAGATCGACCTCCTCCTCGTGCTCGACAACTCCCGCGGCATGCGCGACAAACTCGAGGGCTTCGCCGAGGTCTTGCCCGAGCTCGTCCTCGACCTGACGTCTCCGCAATGCGTCGACGCCCTCGGCAAGCCCACGGGTGAGCGAGCCAACGCGGCCGCCGAGCCAGGTGAGCAATGCGCCGTAGGTAAACCTCGCCATGCGCCGGTCAACGATCTTCACGTGGGTGTGGTCACCACGTCCATGGGCGGTCGCGGGTCGAGCACCTGCCCGAGCGAGGCGCTCGACCCGCACGATCCGACCTTGAACGCGCATGCCGACGACAAGGGCCATCTGCTCGGCCGATTGGGCCCCGCCCAAACGATCGACCCACGCCTCAGTCCCTCGAACTTTCTCGCGTGGTTCCCGGACGTGAAGGCGAACCAATCGAGCGTGTCCTCCAATGGCGCCCAGCCACTCAAAGCCTTCGAAGACGTGGCGGATCTCACGAGCAGAATGGTGCGCGGCGTGGGCGGCTACGGCTGCGAGTACGAAGCGCCGCTCGAGAGCTTCTACCACTTCCTCGTGCAGCCCGACCCGTACGACCGCATCGACAAGAGAGGCGAGAGAGCGGAATACACGGGCATCGACCAGCAAGTGCTCCAGCAGCGCGCGGACTTCTTGCGGCCCGACTCACTGGTGGCGGTGGTCGTGCTTTCCGACGAAGACGACGCCTCGGTCGATCCACTCTCGCTCGGCGGTAGGGGGTGGACGTTCCTCGAGCCGAGCTTCCCTTCGTCGATTGGCGTGCCAGGCGCCCAACGCCCGAGCGAGCACGGTGGCGGCTCGACCGCTCCACTCGCCACCAGCGAATGCGCGGTCGATCCGGGATCGAACGATTGTCTTTCGTGCGGACTCTCGGGGGATCCGCGAGCCACCGCCGACCTCGCCTGCCGCGAAGGCAGCGGATTTCATGCCCCCACCGAAGACGACATGAACGTGCGCTTCCACGAGATGAAGAGGCGCTACGGCGTGGACCCGCTCTACCCGATCAAGCGCTACGTCGACGGGTTGACCAAGACCCAAATTCCCGACCGCATCGCCGAGCACGACGCCAACGGCAACTACATCGGACAAGGCAAGTGCCGGAATCCGGTCTTCGCCAAGAACCTCCCGACTACTGCGGAGAGCGCCGTCGACGCGCAGCTCTGCAACTTGGAAAAAGGGCCTCGCACCGCGGATATGGTCTTCTTCGAGGCCATCGTGGGGGTACCGGCCGATCTCGTGCCGTACGACCGTCCTTTCCTCGACGAGAATCAGTGGATGCGCGTCGTCGGCCGAGATCCCGACAAGTACAGCCTCGAGGGCATCGACATACGCATGTTCCAGAGCGTGACGCCGCGATCGGGCCGCCCCGCGCCGAGCGCCACGTTCGGCGACGCCGAGGTCGGCGGGCAGCCCCGTGATTGGGAAACGGGCGGCAAAGACCTCCAATATGCGTGTATGTTCCCCCTTCCCGAGCCCGTCTCGTGTCTTCCCGGCGCGGACGACGGCTGCCCGTGCGACGGCAATACTCCTTCGCCCGCGTGCGCGAGCCCCACGGTACAGGCCCGAGGCAAAGCCTATCCGGGTCATCGTCCGCTCCGGGTAGCGCGTGCGCTCCACGAGCAGGGCATTCTCGCGTCGATTTGCCCCACCGAGACCGCCAAAGAGACGCGCACGGTGGACAGCAAGCCCAATCCGATGTGGGGCTACCGCCCGGCCGTGAAGCGCATCGTCGACCGATTGAGCGCGCGGCTCGATTCTCCGGCCACCTCACCGAATCCCTGAGCCGAGACGGGCGTCGCCGCGCTCAAGGCGCAGGCGCGGTCGTGTCACCGCCTTCGCTCATTCGGCCGTCGACGATCTCGAGCTTGCGGTCGCATTGGTCGGCGATGCGCGGATCGTGCGTGACCAGCAAAAAAGCGGTCCCGAGCTCTCGATTGAAGCGTCGCACGAGCGCGAGCACCTCGATCGACGACTCGGTGTCCAGATTGCCGGTCGGCTCGTCGGCGAGGACCAGCGCCGGTCGGTGCACGAGTGCGCGCGCCACCGCCACGCGCTGCGCCTGGCCTCCCGAGAGCTGCGTCGCCCGGTAGTGGATGCGGTCCCCGAGGCCCACCTCGCGGAGCAACGCCTCGGCCCGCGAGCGTACCTCCTCGGAAGGACGGCCGGTACGCCCCCAATCGGGCAGCATCACGTTCTCCAAGGCGGTGAACGCGGGAAGCAAGTGATGAAACTGGAACACGAAGCCGAGCTTCTGCCCGCGCATGGCGGTGAGGCCATCGTCGTCGAGGGTAGTGGTCTCTTCGCCGTCGATGGCAATCGTGCCGGAGGTCGGGCGATCGAGCAGTCCGGCCAGGTTGAGCAAGGTGCTCTTGCCCGAGCCGGAAGGGCCCATCAGAGCACACACCTCGCCGTGCGCGACGTGCATGTCGATGCCGTGCAGAACGCGCACCTTGGGGTCCACCCCGAAGTCTTTGATCACGCCGCGAACGCGGAGCGCATCGACCTGACCGGCAGGTGCGGCTTCGGGCGCGTCAACCATTGCGGATAGCCGTAGACGGGTCGAGGGACGCCGCGCGACGCGCCGGCACCACGGCGGAAGCGAGCCCCACCACGGTGGCGAGCAAGCTCGCGCTCAAGAACAGGCTCGGCTCGAGGGTGATGCGAAACTTGGGCGCGCCGCTCGGATCGAGCAACAAGCGCTCGAAGAAGGCAGAAAAACCGGCCCCCATGGCCGAGCCGACGAACGAGCCCGCGAGCCCCAAGAGGCCGCCTTGGATCAAGAAGACGCGAAGAATGCGAGAACGGGGCGTGCCCACCGCGCGCAAGATGCCAATCTCACGCGATTTCTGGACCACCGAGACGATGAGCACACTGGCGATTCCGAGCGCCACCGCGACCACCACGAAGAACTGGATGAGGTACTTGGAGCTGTTTTGCGCGGACAGTCCGGACAAGAGCTCCGCGTTGAGCGCCATCCAGCTCTCGGCCGTCACCGGAGAACGCCGCCCGATTTCTTGCGCGACCACCTCGGCTTGGAAGACGTCGGCCACCTTGAGCTCGAGCGTGGTGATCCCTCCGGGCAGCGCGTAGAGCGCCTGCGCTTGGCGGAGCGAGGTGAGCACCCACGCGCCGTCCGCTCCCTTGTTCCCGAGGGAGAAAATGCCCGCGATCGTGACCACGTCGTCGACCCCTTCCGAGGTCACCACGGTGACCCGCTCGCCGACCGTGACCCCAAGGTCCTCCGCCAATCCTTCTCCAATCACGACGTGCGCGCCGGAGAGATCGTAGTGCCCGGCCACCAGGCGCGCGGGAATGTCCACGATGGCGCGAAAGCGCTCCGGATCCACCCCGCGCACCACGATCGGCCGTTTCGCGCTCCCACGCTCGGCGAAGCCCGCGCCCAGCACCGAAGGCGACGCCGCGGTCACCCCCGGCACGGCTTCCAGGTCGCGCTGGAGCGCCGGCCATTGGTCGAGCGAACGGAGGCGCTGCGGGGCCTTCAGCACCGTGCGAGAAACCGCCCGAGCGTGGTCGGCGAGGGCCAAGGGGCGGGCGCGCTCTTCGGTGACGTGCACGGTCACGTGGGGCTGCGAGCCGAGGGTCTTCTCCACGAGGCTCGTCTGCAGTCCTCCGATGAGCGCCGAGAGGAACACCACCACGGACACGCCGACCGACACGGCGGCCATCACGAGCAGCGTCTGCGCGCGGCCGTCACGCAGGTAACGGAGCGCCACGAACCATTCGAAAGGCATTCACGGCTCCTTTCGCGTGGGGCGCACTCGACGGCCGATAGGCACCTCGGTCCCATTGGGCACGACCAGCTCGTCGTTCTCGCCGAGGCCCTCGAGGATTTCGGTGGCCCCTTCGCCCGTGACACCCAATCGAACCGATTTGCGCACGGCTTTGCCGTCCACCACGGCGAGCACCCAAGGGGTCGGCGTCGCCGCGCCGCGCACCGCTTCGGAGGCGACCACCAGCGCCCGGGGCTTGCTCGCGAGCAAGAGGTCGATCGAGACCGTCATGTCCGGGCGCAGGTAGGCGGGCGGACTCGGGACACGCAGCCTCACCTCGACCGTCCCTCGCTGAGGATCGATCGACGGGGCCACGTACGCGACCTCGGCCGGAAAGGTCTCGTTGGGGAACGCGTCCGCCGAGGCCATCGCCTTTTGCCCGAGCGAAAGGCTCGCCAGATTGCGTTCGTCCGCTTGGAACGAGAGCAGTACGTCGCCGTCGACCGCGAGCGTGAGCAGATTGCGCCCCGGTTGAACCACGTCTCCGGGCTCGACCATCCGCGCGAGCACGGTGCTCGGATTCGTGGCGAGAAGGCGTGTCTGAGCGAGGCGTACCTCGGCTGCCGAGCGCTGGGCCTCTGCCTGCATGAGCGCGCCGAGAGCCACGCGTGAGTCCGCACCAGCGGGGGCTGCGGCGACCTGCTGCGCTTGCGACGCGTTCTTCTGCGCGCGAGCCAGATCGAGCGCGCGGTGGGCATTTTCCAGCTCGGCCGCGGGCATCCCTCCCGACGCTGCGAGCTTCTGGGCGCGAGCGTAGTCGGCCTCGGCCTTGTCCAGGTTCGATTGAGCCTGGGCGAGCCCTTCGTTGGCGACGATCGCTCCGACGTGACGAAGTTGCGAGACGCGGGCCTCGGCCGAGACCACCGAAGCCTTGGCTTGAGCCAGCGCGGCGCGCGCCTCCGCGTCGTCGATTTGAACCAGGAGATCTCCGGTCTTCACGTGCTGACCGAGCGCCGTGCCGACCGCGACCACGAGACCCGAGGTGGTTGCGGACACGTTGACCTTGGACGGAGAGAGCACGCGTCCGATCGCCACCACGCGATGGTCCAGGTCGCGGCGCGCGACGACCACCGTACCGACGGCCACCCCTCGCTCACGCACCACGACGAATGCGGTCGCCGAGGCGACCAGAAGTGCGGCAGCTACGATCCAAGAACGCTTCACGAGAGCTCGCATATCAAGCTTCGTGCCCGCGCGAAGTCGGGGCAAAAGGTTCACCGGAGCGCCCCTCGACGGCGCAAACCGTGCACCCGCGCGCAGGCGAGGCACGACTGCACGCCGCGCGAGGAGGCGCCGAGACCACCGAAGGACGAGCTGAGAACCGCCTGAGAAGCCCCGTCGCGACGTCGCCCGACGAAGCAGGTCGAGGTAGCCAAGGACGCGATGAAGCGCTCGTTCCTTCCCATCGCTCTCTCGACCTCGCTCGCGCTCGTCTTCGTGGCGTGCACCCCGCAGGGTGAAGGCACGTCGTCGCCTCCGGAGGCGAGCTCTTCGAGCGCGGACGCCGGACTCGACGCGGCCCGCGAGTCGGGTTCCACGTCCGATGGTGCGTCGGCCTGCCCTCCGGAGACACGCGGCTACGAGCCGCTGGTCGACGCGCCGCCTCGACCGGCCGCCCGTGCATGCACCGACACCGAGGTGTCCACGCTCGTGCGCGACTGTTTGGAGAGCGCGGACCGCTGGTTCGACCCGGCGTGCACGGCTCACACGGACGCCTGCGCGGCCTGCATGCTGAGCAAGGGGTCCGACAAGGCCTGGGGGCCATCGTCGAGCTCGAAGAAGGCGGCGGCACCGGGTTCGTCCCCAATCAATCCGGGTGCATCGATCTCACCACCGGGATGCCGGGCTGCGGCACCAAGATCACCGGATTCTCCGATTGCTCCGATTTTGCGTGCTCGACCGAGCGGTGCTCGACGGAGACGGATCGCACCGAGTGCGTCGAGCAGGCTTCTCGGGAAGGTGCCTGCGCAGCCCTCGCTCCCGACGCCGCCTGCCGCGCCGCGTATACGTCGCGAGGCAAAGCCTGCACGAGCCCCGGAAAGGCTGGATTTTTGGCGGCAATGAAGGCTTTTTGCCAGTCGCCGTGAGAGCGCGCCCCCACTGCGTAACGGCCGTTCCGGGCGAACCTCGAGATCGAAATGACACTTTTAGTTGACGGTTTCACGAAGGCGTTTCAAATCCGCCTCCCAAGACCGCAGGCATTCGTCGCGGCCGCGTCCAAAAGCCCTCCTTCCCTTCGGAGCTCCCGTGAAAAAGTCCCTCCTCTCGCTGTCCCTCGTCTCGCTCTCGCTCGGTCTCTTCGCCCTCGGCGCGTGCTCCAGCACGACCATCGTCACCACCTCGGACGGCGACGCGAGCACCACCACGGACGGCTCGACCACCTCGACGGACGCGAGCACGAGCAAGGATTCGAGCACCACGATCAAGGACTCCGGAACCCCCACCCCGGCCGACACCTGCACATCCGAGGCCTCCAACCAAGCCTGCCAGCAGTGCTGCGCGGAGTCGAACACGGCCGCGTACAACGCCTTCACCACCGCCCTCATCACCTGCGCTTGCCAGGACACGGTCTGCAAGACGCAGTGTGGAACCACGCTCTGCGCGGCCACCCCCGCGAACCCCACGGCCGAGTGTCAGACCTGCCTCGCCGGCGCACAGAACGGCGCCTGCCAGGCCGACATTCAAAAGGCTTGCACCGGCAACGGCGCCTGCGCGCCCTTCGCCGACTGCGTGCAAAACTCCTGCGCCGGCAAGAAGTGAGCGTCGGCTCGAGCGCCCGCGCGCCCGAGTCCATCGAAGAGTGAGCACGAGAGCGCGATCGGAAGGTCGCGCTCTTCGTCGTTCGAATGCGGAGAACGCTCCACGAGAGGTCCGCTCGCACGCGAGGGAGCGGTCAGGTTTCCACCACGATCTCCACGTTCGGATCGAGGTAGTAGCCCCCCTCGCGCTGGAGCAGCACCGAGCGGAGGCCCAAGTTTCGGAGCATGAGCACCGTGACGTAAGCGCGGCTCAGCGCTGCGTGCGGCAAGATGCGCTCACCGGGCCAGGTCGCTTGCACGAGAGCGTCGACGGAGAGAAGCTCGCCGGGGAATGCGACGCGCTTGTCGACCAGCGCCCGCATCATGAGTCGCGTGGCGCGCTTTCGACGGAGATCGACCTCGGCGCGCGCGCCCAAACGGAACGAGCTCGTGTCTTTGCCCACGTGGAGCACCTCGCGCTCGGTCGTCGACTCGAAGGCGGCGATGGCGCGCGCGAGCAAGCGCTCCGCGAACCGCACGTCGTCGTCGGTACGCGCATCGGCCGCCAGCGAGAGCCTCGCTTTCGCTTTGGCGAGATTCGTCGCGACCACGTCGCTCTCCTTCGCTGCCTTCGCTTTGGCCAAGAAGAAGTGGCCGATGTGCACGGCCGCGGCGATCGCGTGAGGCGCTTTGCGCGAACGCTTGGATGCCCCTCGCCCGGCGCTCTCGAGCTCGAGCTCGTCCCGTACGAGAGGCTCGGCTTCGTCGAGCCGACCGAACGACGCGAGCAACGCCGCGTACGAGGCCGTGAAGAGCCCCTCGAAGGCTAGGTGACCATCGGCCTTGAGGGCAGCGATGGCCTCACGGTAACTCGCCTCGGCGCGGTCGAAAGCACGCGCCTCGTGCTGGGCTTGGGCCAAATACCCCGAGAACACTCGCCAAAATCGGCGATTTTTCGCGCTTCGCAGCTCGCCCAGGGCACGCGAAAGGTCGGCCTCCGCCTCGTCGAAGCGTCCGAGCTCCTGCAGGGTCATGGCGCGCGCCGCGAGCGCGTACCCGAGGATGTCTCGAGGTCCCGTTCGCACCAAGAGATCGCGTGCGCGATCGAACGAGGCCACCGCTTCGTCGAGCCGTCCCTCTTGGAAGAGCGTGGCGCCGATGCCCGAGTGCTCTTGGCCCGCGCCCTCGGCGTCGTCGTGCCTCTCGCGAAGCGCGAGGGCATCCAGGAAACGCTTGCGCGCGGAGGTGCTCTCGCCGATGGCCATCTCGGCCGTGCCGAGCGTCGAGAGCGCGGACACGGTGCCGCGCCAGGAACGAGGCTCGAGCAGCGCAATCGAACGAGCGAGCAGCGTCACGGCTTCGGAGGCCTGTCCACGGTCCGCGCGCAAGCTGCCGAGGCGCTGGAGCACGAGCCCCTCGAGCATCGGATCCTTGGCCTTTTTGGCGCGTTCGAGCGCCTTCTCGACGTCTGCCAGCGCCTCGTCGGCTCGTCCGACGAATTGCGCCATGCGCCCGCGGAGCAAGAGCGCGCGCCCCTCGAGGGCGGGCTCACGCGAGCCCTTGGCCGACGCCGCGAGCGCCTCGAGGGTAGCGCTGCAGCGAGCGTCCACGAGCTCGGTCGGCGCGATTCGCTCCACCGCCGCGAGCAGCTCGAGCGCGTCCTTGGAGGCGCCCTTGCGCTCGGAGACCATCGCGGCGGCCAGGCAGTCGCGCACCTCGAGCCCGAGACCGAACGGGCCGCTCTCGGACGCGCGGGCCACGACCCTCCGGGCGACGTGTCGCGCGTGACGCTCGCGGGCCGCGTCGAGCGCAGCAGCCCCTTGCTCGGCCGCGCGAACGAACGAGCGGACCACGAAGCTCGTGCGAAGGCGGAGCCCTCGTTCTCCTCTCGTTTGCTGCAGGAAGCCCCGCGCGACCAGGTCTTCGATGCGCACGACTACCGGAGGAGAATCCGCGTCGTTCGAGAGCACGGCTTCGGCGTCGTCGACCGAGAAGGACCCCTCGAAGACCGAGGCCTCGAGCAGCGCTCGACGACTCGGCGCGGGCAATCGCGAGAGCGCACGTGTCACGCTCGCCGCGAGGGCTGTCCCGGCGAGCACCGCCGAAGCCTCCGACTCGACGCGCTTCGCGAGCTCACCGAGCTCGAGCACACCGAGGCGCGAGGCGGCGGAGACGAGCGCGAGCGGAGAGCCTTCGAGGCGATCGAGCAAACCGGCGAGCGCGTCCACGTCGGTCTCGAGCGCTCCGGAAATCGCGGCGCGCGCGCGCTTCGCCCGTCGAACGAAGAGCTCCCGCGAGGAGTCTCGCTCGATCGGGGCCGCCACCACGAGCAGCCGCACGTCTTCCGAGCCGAGATCGTTCGAGCTCGTGACCACGACCGACGCGCGTGGACCTCGCGAGACGTAGGCCTCGAGCCCCCGACGGACCTCGTCCACCCAATCGTCGACTCCGTCGAGGAGCACGAGCTCGGTCGCCACCTGAGCGAGGAACGAGTCGAGAGAACCCGAGTGACCTTGCGCGGCGAGCGCCTCGCGCAGTCCGCCCGCTGGAGGGTCCCCGTGCGCGAAGCGCACCATCGTCGCGCTGCCGTGCGCCTTGGCGGCGGCGAGCGCGAGCGCGGTCTTCCCGGAGCCGGGCGAGCCCGTCACGTGCACGATACACGGACCAGCGGACAAGGCGGACCGGATACTCTCGAGCTCGCCTTCGCGACCGACCAGTCCCTCTTCCCGCAGATCTTCGCTCATTCGGCACGAGCGTACGGCCAAGTACGGGGCCGACGAAAGCGCTTCCAGCGCACGACATGAGCAAGTGCCCACGACGCTGCGCGTCTACTCAAACGTCCTGAGACTTCGCTCCGGCGTGGAGCGCGTCCCACCGCGTGCACTCATGGCGTCGTTCGGCATTTCTCAGGGCGGTCTTGGTCGCACGAGCGCGCTCGCTCGAGCAGAAGCTGCGTCATGCCGTTCCGCCTCTTCGCTCCGCGCCGCGCGTCCGGTCTCGTACTCGTCTTGACCGGATTGACGTCCGCTCGCCTGACGGTTTCGGGCTGCCACGCCTCCGCGAGCGGCGGAGAGGACGCCGCGATCTCCGCCGACGCGAGCGCGCCATCGTCTTCGGACACGAGCGACGGCGCGACGACCACGAGCGACGCACCCGACGAGGTTCGCACGGTCTCGCTCGACGACGCGGCACTCCGTGTTGGACGAGCGCTCTGCAGTTTCCACGCGCGCTGCTTCGAGACCTACGTGCGCGACGTGTCGCCTTCGGTCGCCGTCTGCGAGGCACGCTATGCCGCGGCCTTTCGCGCCACTCATTTGCCCGGAGCGCGCTTCGCCGACCGCGAGCTCACCCGCATGCAGACCTGCGAGGACGCGCTCCCGTGCAGCGCGCTCTATGGTGGTGCCTGGCAGACCGAGTGCCCCTCCCCTCGGCCCACGAATCCGAGAGCGAACGGAGAGTCGTGCGCCAGCGATCTCTCGTGCGCGAGCGAAGCATGCATTCTACAGGCACAGACCGCAGGCGCGAGCGCCTGCGGAACGTGCGCGGCCAAGGTCGACTCGGCGGCGGGAGAGCCGTGTGGAGAGGGCGCACGACGCTGTGGCCCCGGTCACACCTGCCTCTCGAGCAAGCGCTGCGTCGCGGTTCGAAAGCTGGGCGAGACGTGCGATACGAGTAGCGCGCTCTGCGGCAACGGGCTCCGCTGCGCGGGTGGCACCTGCGAAAAGCTGCCCGCGGCAGGCGAAGCCTGCGACGCGCGCGCGGGATGCGATCCCTATCGACTCTCCGGCTGCGGCACGTCCGGGCAATGCGAGAGCGTCGTGTACCTCCCCTCGGGAGCGAGCTGCGACGTCGGAGCACTCGCCACGTGCGGTCACGGCGAGACGTGCACGCTCGGCACTTCGGACGGGAGCCCGAGCGGTGTATGCACGACGCGCTCGCGCATCGGCGAGGCCTGCCGACGCGCACAAGACTGCGAGCTATTCGCCACCTGCACCAAAGGAGTCTGCACCGACCCCATGGCACCGGGCTGCTCGCCCTGACCGTCGATCAGCCCGGACCCGCGTCCGAAGGCGCACCACCGTCGCTCGCGGGAGGTGCACCACCGTCACTCGCCGGAGGCGCTCCCGCATCGCTCGCGGGCACCTCGGGATCGTCGCAGAACGCGCGGCTCTCCCCGTCGATCTTGCAGACTTGTCCGAGCATCGAACAATCGATCTTGTTCACTCGCTGCGGACCTTCTTTCTTGGATACGCAGCGCGTGGCGACCTTGTCGGTGACGTCGCAGGTGCCCCAGACGGGCACGCCCGCACACTCGGGAGCGGCGCTGTCGAAGAGCTCGCTCACGCGGTTGCCGAAGGTCGCGTAGACCTCGCCCACCACGCTGCACGGATAGGCGCGGCCCTTGAAGGAGCCGGAGACCACGGCGACCACCACGTTTTCGTCGCCCACCCGCGCGAGCAGCGGACCACCCGAGTCACCGCTGCAGGGCTGCGCGTCGTTCTCGCCCACACCGAGATAGGCTTCGTAGTCCTTCAGGAGCTCGAGCTCGTAGAACTTCTTGAGGCGCGCTTCCTGCTGCTTCACGTAGTCGTCGCCGTCGTGCTTGGCGATGAACGCGGTGAAGGCCTCGTAGGTGGGAAAAATCCTTTGGATGGGCTTGCCCGAGACGCCTTGCAACGTAAGCTGACCGGCCTTTCGCTGCCCCGAGTTTCGGTCGCGATCGCGGATGCCGAAGCCGACCGCGGTGAACTTCTCGCCCACCTTGGTCTCGCCGATACGCGAAGGGTCCACGCGCAGCGGCTTCACGTCGTCGATGGGAGCTTCGAGGAAGTAGAGCGCCACGTCCGAGCCGAGCTCGACGAAGCCGCCATCGTGCACGGGCGAGACGAGCACGCTCTTCGCCCGCACGGTCTTGAGGGGCTTCGTGCTGTCCGGGCCCACCGCGAAGTACACGGGCTCGTCGTCGAGCATCGTGCGTCCGCTCTTCGGATCGTGCGTGGCGCAGTGTTTGGCGGTGAGGACCACGTCGGGGGCGATGAGGGTCGCCGTGCAGAAGTAGTCGAACGAGTCGTCGAAGCTCTTGTGGCCGATGGTTCCGATCGCGTTCAGCTTGGCGCCGGTGGCGTCGACTCCGCCGATGATCGAGTCGTCGCTCGTGCTCTCGGCCACACCGCTGGAGTCCGAGCACGCGAGCGCGCCCACCGAGAGAGCCGTCGCCAGAGCCGCACCGAAAAGGAGTCCTCGCATGGCGAGCCCCTAAGCATCCGATATGCCAATGTAGGACAACGGGCGACATGCTATTTTCGAGGACTTTTCGAGGCATCCCGGGACGCGGAGAGCTCGATGCGGTGGATCGAACGACCTCCAGGGGCGGCCTCCTGGCAGCCTTCCCTCGACCTCCGAGCGGGTCAGAGGATGCGAGCGAGACGGGCGCGAAGGGCGGATGCTACGCGCCCGAATCCTTCACGCTTGCCTCGCTCGATCAAGGAGTCGATCTCGTCGTCGATGCCTTCGATGCGCGAGAAGGCGTCGACGTGGGCCGTGACGGACGGGAGCGAGACGACCTTGACGAGCTCGGCCACGAGCGCTCGATCGTGAGCCCGGAGCTCCTGCCGAAGGCTTATCCCGCGCAGGAGATCGGCGCTCGTGAACACGTCTTCCAACAGGTCGAGGCCGGCGCGAGGCTCCTTCTCGGAGCGCGCCCACGCGAAGACCCGGTCACGCAATCCACGTAGCATCGATCGATCGCAGACTCGGAGGTACGACGAATCGGTGGCCGTGAGCAGCATGGCGAGTGCACCGGCGGCGTAGCGCAAACACGACATGACCTCTTCGGGGGTCTCGTCCGCTGGACGCCGCAGGCAGCGCCGAAACTGCGCGTAGAGCTTGCGGACGACGATCGCATTTTCGATCTCGGCCTCGAGACGCGCAACTTCCGCGTCCGTGTCGCGCGGGACCAAGCCGTCGAGCTCGGATGCGGCGGCGAGCACGGCACGAATGGCTCGTCGCGCTTTGCGTCGTCCGGCTTCGCACGCCACGAGCTCTTCATCGCGACTGCGCGCATCGTCGAGTCGACGGACCACGGAGCCGAGCTCCATCGCTCCGCCGAAGCACAGGTCCGCTGCGCGAGGTCGTGTGGCGGCGGCGATGGCCCCTTTATCGTCGAACACGTCACCGAACACGTCGCCGAAATCGTCGAGCCCGTCGTTCGACGAACCCAGGTCGACCGCCGACTCGTCGATGCGCTGAATCTCGTTGAAGAGCGCGATCACCCGTCCGAGGGCCACACGCGTCGCGAGCACGTACGAAGCCGAGTCCCCTCCGTCGAACACCTCCGCGACGTCTGCTCCGAGCGCGCCTAGGGCGTCGAGCTGCGCACGCGACATGCGCGAAGGCGCGTGCGACCGCGGCCTGGACGGCGGAGCGTTGGGGAACGGGCGTGATACCGGGGCGGGCATGCGGGGCTACGAGGCACACGAACGTCGGTCGATGAAAGCTGCCCCCTGACGTCGGCCGACGAATCCGACGCGTCCCGGCGGAGACCGTAGCATGCGCGTTCGGCGACGCTCGTCCTCGCGGCGAGAATTGCTCTCGCGTCAATCGTGGCAAAACGTCGTCGTCGAAACGCAAGCGATCTCACGGGTCTTCCCACGCGGCTTCGACGGACATCGAAGCGCCGTCGAAGCCACTCGTGGAAGATCTTTCTCTCGTCAACGAAATCGAGGGGAACGGCGCGCAAATCCCGCGCGAGGCCCTCGCCCTCCGACGTGACCCTACCGCCGAGCTCGCGCGGCAAGGTGCGCCTGGGACCGCCTCGCGGTGCCCAGCAAGTCGAAGAAGACCGTCCTACCCTCTCCTTCGACCGACGTGAGCACCGCATCACCGCACGACCGCCCGTTCGCGCGAACGGTGTTCGTTCTCGCCGCCTTCGGGCCGCGAGTGGTGGAACGCTCGATCGACGAGCCGACGACGTGTGGTGCGAGAGGAGCCACTCCGTGCTCCTCGACGCGAGGAGCTCGACTCAGGCCAGCGTGGACGCGTGTTTGTTCACCGCGTTGCGCACGATGGCGAGGTTCGACGATGCACGATCCGCGACCAAGTAGATGAACGAATACGGCGAGACGATCTTGATGAGGTGGATCTGATCGCCGAGCGTGAGGAGCATGTCTTCGAGCGTGGTGTTCAGGTTGAGCGCCTTCATGATCTTGAGCTTCTGCTTGACCATCTCGCTGTTGTAGGCGCTGGCGGCGGTGAGATCGAAGTCACCGCGGAGCGAGCGCGCGCCGAGCGTCATGCCCGAGTCGAGGTCGACCAGGGAGGCGGCGATGAAGCCGGGGATCTCGGCGGCAATGCGATCGAAGGACTCTTGAATCTGCTTTTCGGACGGCATGGGAAGACCTCGTGGGTGCGGTTGCGAGACTCGCGCGCGAGGGCGCACGCTGTGACACCTTCGCTCTTACGAGCACTGCCCCAATCGCGAGGGTGGCCGCAATCGGGGCGAAGGCGCACCTCGAGACAGTACACCAAGGAACCGATTGGCCCTCACTCATCCATCGGAAATCATGGCCTTCTTTTGCCAAAAACCGTCGGCCGGAACCGACAATCCACCCACTCCCAATGGGATTGCGGACTACGACAAGACACCTCATTGAGAATTCGTCGTCCAGCGGGAGAGAGCCGTCCCATTTTATTTCATCGAGCTCATCCGCCGACGAGCGACTTGAACCAGACCTTGTCGAGCACCTTGGCGAAGTCCTTGTCCTTGGGGGCGCGCTCTTTGACCTTGGGGTCGAGGGAGATGGCGCGCTCGAGAGCGACTTTGCCCTCGGTCTCGTCGGCGAGGCGAGCGAGCGCGCAGGCCAGGTTGTACGCGGGGAGCTTTGCGCTCGGATCGGCGAACGAAGCCTTGCGGAACAGCTCGGCGGAACGCGCGAAGTCGTTCTTCGTGTGGTGCTTCATCCCCGTGTCGTTGTAGACGAGCGCGGCGAATTCCCCGACCCGGTAGCGCCTCACGTCGTGCTCGTTGCACCACTCGCCGCAGAAGAAGAGCCCCACCGCGCCCAGCTCTTTGCCGTCCGGAGAGAGTGCGAGCGCGTTCAGCGCGACGAATCCGTAGGGCACGTCTTTGATCGGCGCTTCGACCTTGAACGTGATCGGGAAGACGGGAGGCTCCTTGTCCACCGCCCCCCCCAACTTGCCGTCGGCCACGTGGAGCTCGATGTCGGTGAAGTCCCAGTCGCCCGTGAGCTTGGGCGGCTCGCCTTTGGGCGCGGGGCCGACCTTGGGAAGGTTCTTCGTGGCCATCCACGCCGTGAGCTCGGGCAGCTTCATGTGAACGGCTCCCTTCGCGGGCGAGTCGGAGCTTCGTTTCGTGCGCTTTCCTTGCTGGTCGAGCGTGACGCACGTGATGCGCGGCTCGTCGGCGGCGGTCGTATCGTCGCAGTAGCCGAAGTCCACGCCGTCCGCGGAGAAGCCCGCAGCCGTGGCGGGATCGTTCATGCCGGTGTAGACGGTCTTCGGAAAGCCGAGCACCTTGATGGGACCGCGCGCGACCGGGGCGGGCGCCTTGAGCCCTGCGAGCGAGACCGCGGGCGTGGTCGAGGGAATCGCGGCGGGCGTGTCCAGAGGTGCGGTGACCGGAGCCGAAGCGCTCGCGACCGCGCTCGGCGCGGCGCTGGTGGCGGGCTTCGTGGAGGCGCTCGGGGTCGCGTCCGAATCGCCTTTCTTGGGGCAGCCAGCGAGCACGAGCGGCAGCACGAGACTCACGAGCGTGGGAAGGACCGAACGGGCATGCATGCGGCGAAGGATCGACATAGGTTCACGATACATCGATCGTGATCACGAGGAGCCTTTCCCGGCGCGCGGGCCGTGAGCGAGACGTCCGACGAAGCGAGCCCGAGCGCTCGCCGTGCTCACGTTCCGGACGACGGCAAACCGAAGAGGAAGTGTCCTACCGCATCCTCGGCGCGGACGAGTCCGACATCGAGAAGGGCACGCTCAGCGTCACGAGTCACGGCGGCGTATCGGGAGCATTTCGCCCCCGGTCACGCGAATCGATCAGGCGCGAACGCCGAACGCTGCGAGAAGGAAGGCCCGTTCCTCGGGATCCGAGCGACGTGCGATGACCGAGTCGAGTGCTTCGCGGACGTTCCCCGAGGAATCGAGCACGAGACACGTCTCGAGCTGCCATCCGAGCTCGTCTACGTCGAACGGGGCGGGCTCGCGAAGGGGATAGGGCATGAGACCGACGAGCTGCGGAGAGTGCGATCCCCAGCCGACCGTGTCGAGTGAACACGGGAGCTCGAAGCCGAGCTCCGCCGCGAGGGCATGCACACGCCTCACGCCGAGCGCCGCGACCACCAGCCGACCGGCGAGCGTGGTCTCGCCCCCGAACGGCACGTCGTCCGCGAGCAACTCGCGAAAGGTCGGCTCACGATGGGCGAGCTGCCAGAGGCGATAGCGTCCATCGGTGGTCTCGAGCACCACGATGCTCCGACGTGACGAGAGCGCTTGGCCGAGGCGAGCGTGGAGGCGCGCCCACTCGATGAGCGCGGTGCGGCTCTCCTCGATGTTCTCGAAGGTGCCGTTTCGCGGGGAAAAGATGCGCCACGAAGAGCCGAGCCCGTAGGTCCCACGATCGACCACTCGGAGCTCCGCGCGATCGGCGAGCGCTTCACGAAGGATGGATCGCCCTTCGATGGGAGGCCAAACGAAGCCTGCGCGTAGCGCCGACGCCTGCGACGAGAGCTGGGCGGTGGTCGCGTCGAGGGCGACGAGACGCTCGAGCAAAGCCTGGGGTTCGTCGAGGGCCCCCTCGGCAGGCTCGTCCGTATCCGACACGCGACTCGACGCAAGGCGAACCGCCGCCCAAAACGCCTCTTCGACGCCGATGCCGAGCGAGGCACTCGACTCGACGATCGGAATCTCCGACGGCACCAGGCTGCGAATTTCCGGCAGGGCGACCACGTCCGCGCAGTCTCGTTTGTTCGCCTGAAAAACGATAGGAACGACGGCTTCGTTTCCCTCGGCGCGTGCTTCGAGCAATGTTTGCCAGCGTTCGCGTGTCTCTCGCCAGGCTTCACGGCGCGTATCGGCGACGAAAACGACGACGTGAGCGAGCGACACGAGATGTGCGCGGCGCGCGCCCCAGCGGGTCTGACCAGGCACCGAGACGACCTGCAGCCGATAGGAGCGGCCACCGGGAGCGACGGCGCGATGCTCGAGCCAATCGAAGAAGACCGTACGGCCGTTCTCTTCCTCGGGCACGACCACGAGCTCCTCGAAGGCCTTGGCCATGGCGAGAAGGCTGCTGGTCTTCCCCGCCTCGGGCGACCCGTCGTACACCACTCGCAACGCAGGGACACGCGGCTCTGCCAGGCGGGATTCTTGAACCTTCACGCACGCCTCCGGAGGACCGCGCGCGCGCGGTCGAGACACGTCGAAGGGATGTCTCTAGCGATCGAGTCTCTTCGTGGCAACCCGCACGCGCGTGAAGCCCCGCGCGATCGCTCGAGAGGGACGAATCTTTCGAGACAAAATCGACGAAGCCCACGAGGCTTTCGCTTCGTGGGCTCCTTCGAGGGGCCCGGAGCCACCTCACGGTGGCGTCCAGGTCAAAGGCTCACTTGCCCTTGACCTTGGCCTTCTTGTCTCCCGAGTGACCGTGGAAGGTACGGGTCGGCGCGAACTCGCCGAGCTTGTGTCCGACCATGTTCTCGGTCACGAACACCGGCACGAACTTGCGGCCATTGTGGACCGCGAACGTGAGGCCGATCGAGTCCGGCGTGATGGTGCTGCGGCGGGACCAGGTCTTGATGACCTTCTTCGATTGAGCGGCGGACGCTGCGGCAATCTTCTCGGCCAAGTGACCGTCGACGAAAGCGCCCTTCTTGATTGAACGCGGCATGGCTTAACCCTTCTGGCCCCGGCGCTTGACGATCATGTTGTCGGTGCGCTTGTTGTTGCGGGTCTTGAGACCCTTGGAGAGCTGACCCCAGGGCGAGCACGGGTGACGGCCGCCGGAGGTACGACCCTCGCCGCCGCCCATCGGGTGGTCGACCGGGTTCATGGTGACGCCGCGGTTGTGCGGGCGGCGTCCGAGCCAACGCGAGCGACCGGCTTTGCCGATGCTGATGTTGGCGTGCTCGATGTTCGACACCTGACCGATGGTGGCGCGGCAGTCGAGGTGCACCTTGCGAATCTCGCCCGAGGGGAGACGCACTTGGGCGTAGTCGCCGTCCTTCGCCATGAGCACGGAAGCCGCGCCCGCCGAGCGGACGATCTGGCTGCCCTTGCCCTTGCGGAGCTCGATGTTGTGGATCGTCGTTCCGAGGGGGATGTGACGAACCGGCATCGAGTTGCCGGGCTTGATGTCGGCCGTGCGGCTCGACACGATGGTGTCACCCACGTTGAGGCCGTCGGGAGCGAGGATGTAGCTCTTCTCGCCGTCCGCGTAGTGGAGGAGCGCGATGCGCGCCGTGCGGTTGGGATCGTATTCGATGCTCGCGACCTTGGCCGGAACGCCGATCTTGTCGCGCTTCCAGTCGAGGATACGGTAGCGCTGCTTGTGTCCACCGCCGCGGAAACGCGAGGTGATACGGCCGTGCGCGTTACGACCACCGGACGAGGTCTGGTGCTCGAGGAGCTTCTTCTCCGGCTTCTTGCCGGGGGTGAGCTCCTTGAAGTCGGAGACCGAGTAGTAGCGACGCGCAGGCGACGTCGGCTTGAACGCTTTGATTCCCATCGCTTTACTCCGAGGCCTCGGCGTAGAAGTCGATCGAGTCGCCCGCCTTGAGCGTCACGATGGCCTTCTTCCAGTTCTGCAGTTTGGCGTAGCCGCGACCCATACGGCGGTCTTTACCGCGGTAGTTCTGGGTGTTCACGCTCTCGACTTTGACGTTGAAGAGCGCCTGAACCGCGTCGCGGATCTGCACTTTGTTGGCGTTGCGCGCGACCTCGAAAATGACCTGGTTTCCGGTGTTACGGAGGAACGAGGCCTTCTCGGTCAGCGCGATGGGGCGAAGAATGACTTGCTCGTGGTTCATTGTGCACCACCGGCTTTCTTGCTGGCCAAACGAGCCTCGAGCGCCTGAGCCGCGCTCTTCGAGAGAACGAGGGTGTCGTGGCGGAGGAGGTCGTAAACGTTGACGCCTTCCGGCGGAAGGAACGAGTGATCCGCGGTGTTGCGGATCGAGAGCTTGAGCTTCTCGTTGGTCGACGCGTCGACCACGAGGGCCTTCTTGTCGGTCTTGAGAGTCGCGAGCGTGGAGAGCAGACCCTTGGTCTTCACTTCCGGGAGCTCGAAGTTGTCGACGACCAGGAGGCGGCCTTCGGCGTGGAACTTCGAGAGGGCCGAGCGGAGAGCTCCGACGCGGACCTTTGCCGGGGGACGGTACGACCAGTCACGCGGACGGGGGCCGTGAGCCTGACCACCGCCGACGTAGATGGGCGCGCGCTTGGAGCCGTGACGAGCTCCGCCGGTGCCCTTCTGCTTCAGCATCTTCTTGGTCGAGCCCGAGACCGCCGAGCGGTTCTTCGAGGCGGCCGTTCCCTGACGACGCGAGGCGAGCTGCGCCTTCACGACTTCGTAGAACAGGTGCTCTTTGACTTCGGTCGCGAAGACTTCGTCCGCGAGGGTGAGCTCGCCGACTTTTTCGCGCTTCAGGTTGAAAACATCGATCTTTGCCATGACTTACTCCGTCAGCGCGGCGTCTTGATTTCGACGTCCACCCCAGCGGACAGGTCGAGCTTCATGAGGGCGTCCAAGGTCTGCTGCGTGGGGTCGAGGATGTCGAGCAGACGCTTGTGGGTGCGGATCTCGAACTGCTCACGCGACTTCTTGTCGACGTGCGGTCCGCGGAGGACCGTGTAGCGCGAGATGTGGGTGGGAAGCGGGATGGGGCCGGCAACGCGGGCTCCCGTGCGCTTGGCGGTCTCGACGATGTCGGTGGCCGACTTGTCGAGGAGCTGGTGGTCGAAGGCCCGAAGGCGGATACGGATGGTGGTCGCGGACGACATGGCTTACTCCAGGATCTTGGTGACGATGCCGGCGCCGACGGTGCGGCCGCCCTCGCGGATGGCGAAGCGCATTTGCTCTTCGAGACCGACGGGGACGATGAGCGAGATCGTCATGGTGATGTTGTCGCCCGGCATGACCATCTTCGTGCCCTCGGGGAGCTCGCAGGTTCCGGTCACGTCGGTCGTACGCATGTAGAACTGCGGACGGTAGTTGGTGAAGAACGGGGTGTGGCGGCCGCCCTCTTCCTTCTTGAGGACGTACACTTCGCCCATGAACTTCTTGTGGGGGGTGACCGAGCCCGGCTTCGCCAGGATCTGACCACGCTCCACGTCCGTGCGCTCGATGCCGCGGAGGAGAACGCCGATGTTCTCGCCGGCGCGACCTTCGTCGAGCAGCTTGCGGAACATTTCGACGCCCGTGACCGTGGTCTTGCGGGTGTCGCGGAAGCCGATGATCTCGACGTCTTCGCCCGTCTTCACGATGCCACGCTCGACGCGGCCGGTGACCACGGTGCCGCGGCCCTTGATCGAGAACACGTCTTCGATCGCCATCAGGAAGGGCTTGTCGATGTCACGCTGCGGCTCGGGCACTTCGCTGTCGAGAGCGGCCACGAGCGCGGTGATGCTGTCTTCCCACTTGGCTTCGCCGTTGAGCGCCGGGAACGCCGCCACGCGGACGATCTTGGCGTTGTCGCCGTCGAACTTGTACTTCGAGAGAAGCTCGCGCACTTCCATCTCGACGAGGTCGAGCATCTCGGCGTCTTCCACCGCGTCGCACTTGTTGAGCGCGACCACGATGTGCTGGAGACCGACCTGGCGAGCGAGGAGCACGTGCTCACGCGTCTGCGGCATGACCGAGTCGAGAGCCGACACGACCAGGATCGCGCCGTCCATCTGCGCGGCGCCGGTGATCATGTTCTTGATGTAGTCGGCGTGGCCGGGGCAGTCGACGTGCGCGTAGTGGCGCTTCTCCGACTCGTACTCCACGTGCGAGGCCGCGATGGTCACGGTCTTGGTCGCGTCGCGAACCGTGCCGCCCTTCGCGATGTCCGCGTACGAAATGACCTTCGCCAGGTTCTTCTTCGACTGCACCTTCACGAGCGACGCCGTGAGCGTGGTCTTGCCGTGGTCGATGTGACCGATCGTGCCGACGTTCACGTGGGGCTTGCTGCGGTTGAATTTCTCTTTCGCCATGACTCTCTCTTCTCGGTGTTCGTATCGATTTCTTCAGACCGGTGAGGCTGTCCTCAACGGCCGCTGATTTTGGCGACGATCTCTTCTTGGACCTGCGCCGGAACCGGTGCGTAGTGCGCGAAGTGCATCGACGAGGTGGCGCGCCCTTGGGTCATCGACCGGAGGTCCGTCACGTAGCCGAACATCGCCGCGAGGGGAACCTCGGAGTCGATGACTTGCGCATTTCCGCGCTGACCCATGCCGAGGATCTTGCCCCGACGCGAGTTGATGTCGCCGATGACCGTCCCCATGAACTCCTCGGGAACGACCACTTCGTTCTTCATGACGGGCTCGAGCAGGTGCAGACCCGCTCGGTTGGCACCCTCTTGGAAGCAGAGGGAAGCCGCCACCTCGAACGCCTGGGCGCTCGAGTCGACGTCGTGGTAGCTGCCGTCGTAGACGCGGGCGCGCATGTCCACCACCGGATAACCGGCGAGAACACCGCGATCCATGGCCTCGCGGACGCCCTTCTCGATGGCCGGGATGAACTCCTTGGGGATGATTCCGCCGACCACGTCGTTGACGAACACGAAGCCGGTGCCCTGCTCGCCGGGCTCGATCTCCATGAGGACGTGGCCGTACTGGCCGCGACCACCGGACTGCTTCGCGTACTTGTACTCGCAGGCTACCTTCTTGGAGATGGCTTCGCGGTAGGCGACCTCGGGCTTGCCGATGTTCGACTCGACCTTGAACTCGCGGCGGAGGCGGTCGCAGATGATGTCGAGGTGGAGCTCGCCCATGCCCGCGATGATGGTCTGGCCCGACTCTTCGTCGGTGTGCATGCGGAACGAGGGGTCTTCGGCGGCGAGCTTCTGCAGGCCGATACCGAGCTTTTCCACGTCGGCCTTGGTCTTGGGCTCGATCGCGATGCTGATGACCGGCTCCGGGAAGACCATCTTCTCGAGGATGATGGGCTTCTTCTCGTCGCAGAGGGTGTCGCCGGTGCGGGTGTCCTTGAGGCCCACCGCCGCGTAGATGTTGCCGGCGTCGGCCTCGGTGAGCTCTTCGCGCTTGTTCGCGTGCATGCGCAGGATGCGGCCGATGCGCTCGCGCTTTCCGCGGGTGGAGTTGACCACCATGGTGCCCGACTGGAGCGTGCCCGAGTACACACGGAAAAACGTGAGGTTTCCGTGCGGATCGTTGATGATCTTGAAGGCGTACCCGGCGAAGGGCTCCTTGTCGTCGGCCTTGCGCTCTTCTTCCTTCTCGGTGTCCGGGTGGATGCCCTTGACCGCGGGGATGTCGAGGGGCGACGGCAGGTAGTTGACCACCGCGTCGAGGAGGAGCTGAACGCCCTTGTTCTTGAACGCCGAGCCGCAGAGCACGGGGAAGAACTTGAAGCTCGTGCAGCCCTTGCGGAGGGCTTCCACGATCTCGGCTTCGGTCACTTCGTCGGCTTTGCCGTCGAGGAACTTCGCCATGATGCCGTCGTCGAGGTCGGCGCAGGCTTCGAGCATCTGCTCACGGAAGGTCTTGGCCTTCGCCTCGAGAGCAGCGGGGTCGAGGCCCTTCACGAGCTTCGCCGCTTCGCCGATGGGCATCCAGGTGTACTTCTGGCCGCGCGACTCTTCGTCGAAGACGCACGCTTGCATCTTGATGAGGTCGACCACGCCGCGGTGCTGGTCTTCTTCGCCCACCGGGTACTGGATGGGGACGGGAACCACGCCGAGACGCTCGCGAATCGAATTCACGTTCATCTCGAAGTCGGCGCCGAGCTTGTCCATCTTGTTGACGAACACGATGCGCGGAACGCGGAATTTATCGGCCTGGCGCCACACCGTCTCGGTCTGCGGCTCCACTCCGTTGCCACCGTCGAGCACGGCCACGGCGCCGTCGAGGACGCGCAGCGAGCGCTCCACTTCGATCGTGAAGTCCACGTGGCCGGGGGTGTCGATGATGTTGATGCGGTGACGAACGCCGACGTGCGGACCTTCCACCGGGGCCCAGAAGCAGTTGGTCGCCGCCGAGGTGATGGTGATGCCGCGCTCTTGCTCCTGGACCATGTAGTCCATGGTCGCCGCGCCCTCGTGGACCTCACCGATCTTGTAGTTGACGCCCGTGTAGTAGAGAACGCGCTCGGTCGTCGTGGTCTTGCCCGCATCGATGTGGGCCATGATCCCGATGTTTCGAGTTCGTTCGAGCGAGTATTCGCGAGCCACGGTCGTTCTCCTGAGTCCAAGTCGCAGTCGGGTTCAAAACGCACGAAACCCTCTCCGGCCGTCCTCCTCGCATTTTCGAGAGAGGCCCGAGCAGTGCTTGAAAAAGCGCTCGGGGAGCCCGGAGAGGGTGTCGGGGTACCGCTTGGCCACTTTCGCGGGGTGCGGTGGAGGCTCTACAATCGAGAGCTTCCGGTGGGGGTAACCCGATCCTTATGTGAAGCGAGGCATCTTCGTGAGGGGTACTCGGTAGCGCGCAGCCGTGAGGGCCGTGCGGGGGCGCTTAGATACCAAGGCGACACGGAGAGTCAAGGGAAAGCGAGCGCGTTTCCCTACATAAGAGGCTCCATCCTGCGGTTCTTCGAGAAGCGCGAAGGTCCATCGAGCGCTCGACCTGTGGAAAAACGAGCGCTTTCCATGGAACGTACGTTCAGTCGGGGTCGAGGAACGCCCGGTCTCCGCCAGATGGCGATCCTCGGGGGAGTCGAACCCTTGCCTGCGTACGAGAGGGCATGAGTCTTCGCGCGGAGGGGTATCCGCACTGGATGTCCTTCACGGGCCATGCTCGCGTGTGCGAGCGATTGAGCCCGGGCACCTGCGTGGTGCACACGAGCCGAGAAGCGCTCGTGTCGATCGCGAGGGTCTTCGGTCGCGCGCGCTGGGTCTGAGTCGCTCGGCCCTGGCTCAGAACGATCCGCCCACCCCCACCGCGCCGCCTCCGGGGAGCGCCGAGACCGTGGGGGCGATGCGCGGCTTCCCGTCCCAACCACGGGGAACGCGCACCGTAACGTCGGGCTCGCGCGCGAGGACCACCGCGTCGACCACCATGGCCGCAATCGCGCCCGTGCCGACCCCCACGGCACCTCCGATGAACGCTCCGACCCAACCGAAGTCCCCCCGACTCGAGCACCAGCCGACCGCGCATCCCAAGGCGATTCCCGTCATCATGCCCACCGCGGGAGATCCGATGCGCAAGCCGAAAGACGCCGCCGCTCGTCCTGGTCGTCCGTGGATGAAGTGCACGATCGGAGGCGCCATCGCGTACGTGGTGAGGCCGAGTATGCCGAGGCCCGGCTGCTCGACCTTGAGGGACACCGCAGCCATTCCGAGCGCCACACCGTCCGCCAAGAGGATCTCGAGCCCGTAGCGCGCGCCAGGTATCGTCCGAACCTCGGTGGCTTCGGTCGCTTCGGTCACCTCGCTTCGTTCGACGTTCGTTCCGGCTCGCGAGACGGGCGCAGCAGGCGTCGCGGGAGAGGTGCCCTCCTCGACCTCGGGCGCTTCGGTCACCACTGGCACGGGAGACGCGGACGCAGGAGCCGGCAACACCGGGGCAACCGGTCTCACGGGAGCAGGTTCGGACGCAGGTGAAAGCTCGTCCGCCGAGGCGGCGCTGGAGGCCAAGAGCACGGAAGCGAAGGCGACGATGGCGAGCGGGCGCGTGGTCATGTCCAGCCCCTTTGCAGTGGGTGTACCAGAACGGTCACCCGCGATTTCCCGAGCTTTTTGGGCCACCGACGCGGCTAATGGTAAACTGGTTCAACCACTTAGTGACTTTTGCTTCACAGGATCGGGCGGAACCCGAGGCACAAAGTCGGACGCGAGGGGGCGGCCCCGTGAGACGTTCGTAGGTCATGCCAGGCGACCGCTTCTACGACGTGCCCCGCGAAGCCCACGCGACATCGAGCGGACCGTGCGAGCTGCCCATCCTGTACCGAGATGCCTCGCAGTTCGGGGTCTTCTTCTCGGTGGACCTCGAGCGCGCGCGCGACGTTTTGGGGCGCGGCAAGAGCGTCGAGCCTTGGCCGGTGGCCGGGCGTGCGTTCGCCGCGATCTACGTCTGGCAGTACCGCGACAGCACGGTGGGCGCGTACGGCGAGGTGGGGCTCGGCGTGCAGTGCCGACGACGAGGCGAGCGCCCTTCCCTGCTCACGCTGGTGCGCGACATGGGAGCTCAGGACGCACAAGGCATCTGGGTGCTCTCGCTGCCGGTGACCACCGAAGCGGCCTTCACCGCGGGCGTCGAGCTCTGGGGCTATCCGAAATACGTGACGCCCATCGAGACCACGTTCGTCGAGACGGAGGCTTCGGTGCGCTTGGGCAACGAGCTCACGCTGCGCCTCGAAAAGCTCTCGGGGCCGAGCCTCGCGGCCCAACCCGTGGTCACCTACACCGAGCGCCAAGGGCGCCTTGTGCGCACGCGCATCGACGTGGATCACCACGTGCGCTGGGGCACCGGTCTCGGCGCGCACCTCGAGCTCACCGGCGACGGCCCCACCGCCGACCTCGCACGAAAGCTCGGCCTCGACCGCGCACGAGCAGTCGCCGCGTTCCGCACCGACGGCTTCCGCGCCAGGCTCCCGAAAGGACGGGACCTCGGGCGCGCCGACGTGTGACGCCCCTTGAATCGGGGGCTTCGCGCGCGCATCCATTCGGGTGGCGCTCTCCGGTCCTCGTTCGCAGCATCCTCCCGTGATTCCGGAGAGCGCCGCTTCTCGTTCCTCGTCGGCCCCCTCGGGCGCGCGAGCCTGCGCGCGCTGCTGCTACGCTGAGCGGTATGCACAAGAAGCTCTTCTCGGCGCTCGGCGTCGTGCTCGCCGTGAGCGCTTGCAGCTCGTCTCCGCTCCCCGACGGGACCGACCCGAAGAACGTGCTCGGCAGCTACCACTTGCGGCTCGCGGGTGCGGGAGGCACGACGCGTGGAGCGGCCGTCCTGCGGCTCGATCTCGCCAAAAACGAGAAAGGTGAGCTCTACGCCTATTTGCAAGATCAGCCGGAGCCCACGGCGATTCACCGCGCGACGGCGGTGCTCGACGCGACCGCGCTGACGCTCGAGTGGAAAGACGCCGACGGGACGTCCTCGTCCTACCGGATCCTCCGCGACGACGGAGGCCGCTTCGGCACGCTGACCGGCAAACGCTCGGTGAGCGCGAGCGACGGCAGGACGACCCAGGAAGACGTCACGGGTACCGTGAGCCCGGACGAAGACGCGCCTCGTGTCGTCGCGAAGATCGGCACTGAGCTTTTGCCATGGGAAGAGGCACGAGTCGCTTTCAGCGAGGGCGTCTACGAGAAGGACCTCACGCTGCCCCGAGATCCGCGATTCTCGACGAGCATCGTGCCGCTCGCCGGAACACCGTGGGTCATCGGCGCCCGCGTGGTCGCGACGAGCACGTGGGAGGGTCTGCCCGAGACGCTTCCCGGAGCCGTGCTGATCGATCCAGCGAAAAACAAGGGCGAAGCTGCCTTTCCCATCGCGTTCGCGAAGGTGGGCCCGGCAGTGCTCGGATACGACTTCGATCGCGACGAACCGGCGTGGAAGTCGTCCGCGCTCGAGCGCTCGAGCGCCGGCTGTGGTGGACCTCGGTGCTTCGTGTTGACCGACGGTGGGCGCCTCGGCCTGCGCATGAAGGGCGGCCAATCGAAGCTCGTGCTCGAGCTCGTGGCCCACACGAACGACACCACCGAGGGCGCTTCGCTACGCATTCCCGTGTCGGTCCGAGCGACGCCGCTCGGAGGAAGCACGACCGCGATCTTGGGCGTGGACGTGCCGTTCACCACCGGGAGCGACACGCCCTCCGGTGCCATGCGCTTCCACACCGAGCGTTTCGAGCTGCCCGTCACGCTACCGAGCGGCTCCGAGGTGGGCGTGACGGTCACCCTCGCGACGCCCAAGAGCGGCCCGCGCTTCGAGCTGGCCGTGCTGCGCGCTCGCGTGGAGTAGCGGCCCGTCTCAGAGCCAGCGCTTGAACTTGAACCAAGCCACCATACCGACGGGCACGCAGAGACACGCGGCGAGCATGGTCCACATGAGCGAGTGCGAATGCTGCCAGCCGGGAAGTCCCGGCATGTCGTCGAAGTTCTGACCGAAGAAGCCCACCACGAAGCTGAGCGGCAGGAAGAGAGCGCTCATGATGGTGAGATACTTCATGATCTCGTTGGTGCGATTCGACACCGACGACAAGTACGCATCCATCGCGTTGCCGAGCAGATCGCGGTTGGCGTCGATCGCCTCGGAGATGCGAATGAGGTGGTCGTAGACGTCGCGGAAGTAGGCCGCGTTCTTCTCGCCGGCCGGGCCTCCGATCTTGGCGAGCGAGACCAACACGTCGCGCTGGGGAGAGAGCACGCGACGCATCACCGATAGCTCGTGCTTCAGCGCGAAGATGCGCGCGAGGTGCTTTCGATCGGGGCGTTCGAGCACCTCTTCTTCGAGGATTTCCAGCTCTTCCGCAACCTTGTCCAGGATGGGGAAGTTGGCGTCGGCCATAGCGTCGACCACGAGGTAGTAGAGGAAGTCCGCGCCTCGCGTGGCGAGCTGGGGCTTCAAGCACGCGCGCTTCCACGCGGCCTCGAGCTCTTCGATGGGCTCGGCGTGAACGGTCACCAGATAGCCGTCCCCCAGGAACGCGTGCAGCTCTCGCGGGACCAAGGCGCGCACCTTGTGGTCTTTGCAGGTGAAGCCGTGGGTCACCACGAAGAGCACCTGGCCGTACTCGTCGAGCTTGGGACGCTGGTCGAGGTTCAGGCAGTCTTCGATGGCGAGCGGGTGGAAATCGAAGCGCTCGCGCAAGAGCTCGAGGCTCTCGGCGTCTTGGGACTCGAGGTCGATCCAGCGCAGCGTGCCAGGCGCCGGTCGGGCCACGCGCGCGCGCACCTCGGCGTCCGAGGCGTCCACCTCGCACGCGAACACCGTGCTCTTCCCTTCGGCGGTGAAATCCTGAACCCGGAACATCGACCGGAGACTTAAGCACCGAAAGGCCCTTCTCTCACCGGCTTTCGGCACCGACGCCGAGCCGTCGGCCTTCGGGTCGGGCATTCGCGGACGTCACTCTTCGGCGTCCGCGCGTGGCGAGGGTGCGTGCGCATGGGGCTCGTTCGGCTCGACCACCGGCATGGCGTCGCCACGCGAGGTCGCCCCGTGCACCTGGTAGGGCTCACCGCGCAGGCGCTTCATGGCGACCTCGCCCTTCCAGGCGAGGTAGGCGCGATTGAAAGCGACCACTTGGGTGGGCTCGAAGTACGGGTTCTGGATGCCGCCGAGCTCGGACAAGAGCAAGACGAGCTCTGCGATGCTGACCGGGCACCCTTCGAGGCGCACCCAATTGCGTCGCTTGGCCTCCAGGATCTTGACCGAGGTCTTGGCCATCTTGACGTACATGTCTTGATGGCGCGCGTCGTGGGGGTCGAGCGTGCTGCGGTCCTGGTATTTGTTGGAGACCTGGACGAGCTCACCGCCAATCATGCCCTCCCACGAGACACAATCGCCCACGAAGACCACTTTCTCCCCGTAGCCGATGTCGAGCGGGCCCTTGTAGTCCCCGAAGACGATGTGAATCTTGGGGAGCTTTTTGTCGCACTCGGCGTCGTAGAGGCGCAAAACCTCGATGACCTCTTCCATGACGCCCGGACAACCACCCCAGCAATAGCCGTCCTTGTCGTGCCCGGGCGGCGGGCCGGCATAGGCGGAGATGTTGGTGCCCTCGAAGTACTTCTCGACCCGGACGAGGCCCACCTGGAAGCCCTGCGCGCGGCGCTTCGCTTCGTCCAGGGTGACGTCGCCCGTGACCTGGAAGTCGGCCAAATCGAGCGACCCGAAGCCCTCTCGCGCGGCGAGCGCGATGTGCTCGACCGACGCGGGATCCAATCCGATGATGTGGCAGCCCACGGCGTCCACTGCGACTTGATTGTTGCCGACGATGACGAGGTGCATGTCGCGCGGGATGGGCGTGAGCATGCGCCCCTCACCCGCGATGATGCAGTCGACCACCACGAGCTGCGGTTGCACCACGTATTGAAGATCGGCAACTTTGCGGTTCAGCGCGTGGTCGTGGTCGATGAGGCGGTGTCGGTCGTCTTGAATCCCGATGTAGTTCTTCATCGAGAAGGTGACCGTGGTCCACGGGTGACTCTTGAACTTGGGGCAATTGACGAAAAAGTCCGCCTTGGCCACCGGCTCGGGCGTGAAGATGTAGTCGCGCAGGCGCTTTTCGTGAGTGAGCGGGATTTCGACCTGCGGCACCTCCTCGAAGCAATAGTGTTTGACCCCTCGCCGCTCCATCATGGGCAGATAGCCGGCCTGCTCGAAGGCGAAGCGCGTGGGCACGGTGATGCCGCACCTCTCGCCCACCGCGAGCTCGGTCATGCCGCCGTCGCGATCTTGAAGCGCGAGCAGTACGCCCTCGACCAGCTCCTGCCGAGTGTGTGCGTGCTCGAACAGAGGACCGCTGGCCACCACGTTGGGCTTGAGCAGCGTGCGGCCCTTGGGGGAAAGTCCGAGCTCGTCCATGCATTCGCGCACGATGGTTCGGATCTTCTCCGGATCGTAGGAGTCGCAGTGGCGGAGAATCACCTTGGCGTCCCGAGCGCGAGTAGGGTGCATAGGTCGAGATTGTGGGCGCCCTCCCCCCGCCGAGGCAAGGCAGGAAGCGCCGCTCTCGTGCGATTGCTCGCGATCTACATGGACTTCGAGACGCGCTCGGCGCCTGAAAGCGTCACTTCACGTGTTCTCGGGCAAACTTCACGATGCGGGAGAAGACCATGCCGTCGTCGGCATGCAGCATGTCCGCGTGGTGGCCGTTCGGGACGCTCACGAAGTCCGAGCCGTGGATGGCTCGCGCGAGGGCGTAGCCCATGTCGAAGGGCACGAGCTCGTCCTCCGCGCCGTGCAGCACCAGGGTGGGAATGGCGATTTTCGGCGCTTTGGAGAGGGTGTCGAACTTTTCGGCAACGAGCCATCGGGCGGGCAAGATGGGCGCGATGCGGCTCGCCATGTCGGTCATCGACGTGAAGGGCGAGATCAGGACGAGCGCCTCGCCGCGGCCGCGAGAAGCCATCTCCCCGGCGACACCGGTGCCGAGGGAATAGCCGACCAGGACGATTCCCTCTCCGGGGCCTTTCGACTCGAGCTCGAGGGCGTCGAGCAGAGTGAGCGCGTCCGCGTAGAGGCCGGGCTCGCTCGGTTTGCCTTCTCCGGCCGAGCGCCCGTAGCCGCGGTACTCCATGGCCACGAAGCCGAGGTCTGCGGCGGCGAAGCGCTCGCCGAGGCCTACGAGCCCATCGACAAGCTCACCGTTGCCGTGGAACCACACGACGGTGGGTCTGCCGGGGCGTCGGGGCGCCGCGATCGCGTGTACTCTACGCGCCTTCGCGCCGTCTTTCCCGAGTCCCGCGAGGTCCATTTCGCGATAGCCCGCGGGCAGTGTGACGGGCTCGACGAGAGTCGGCGCCGGGTAGAGCGCCTTCGGGTAGTAGAGCCACGCGTAAAGGCAGAGGCTCGAGTAGATTGCCAGGAGCCCGCCGAACAGGCGGCGCGCACGCGAAACCCAGGACGTCTTCGAGGGCGAGCTCACCGCGGCGTGAAGCGAAGCACGTGGCGGTAGATGTGGGTAGGCCCGATTTGACCTTTGCCCCAGGGGAGGTCTTCGGGGGAGTCGAGAGGTGAGCTGTAGTCGTAGACGATGCGCTCGCCGGGGGCGTTTCCGTCGACGATGCCGGCGAAGCAAGTGTCCCCTCGCGAGGGCAAATCCAGCACGTACGCGATGCGGTCGGTCTCTTTCACGTAGCGCCAGAGCGAGCAGCGCTTGGGCTTTCCGCGGTAGTCGAGCTGGTAGGCAATTTCTTGCGCGGGGATCGTGTTCTCGCGCTTTTGCAGGTCGTAGGCGCCCGTCTCGGTGACGTTGCGGCGGCCGAGCAGATAGACCTCGTCGTCGACGCGGAACATCAGAGGCGAGTCGTACTTTCGAGGGTCGTTCTTGCACGACCACTGGCCGAGCTTGCCCGGTGGGGCTTTGCAGATCTTGGAGCCGAAGCCGGTCTCGTCTCCGGCCTCGTTGCGAATCACGGCGTAGAGCGTGCCGTCGTCCGCGAGGGTGAAGTCCGTCTCGCTGCCACCGCCGCGGGAGACCACGGCGTCTTGTCCTTCGGGGGCGGTCCACGAGAGGCCGTCTTTGGTGGTGAGCAGCTCGATCGAGAGCGGTTTGCCGCTGAAGTCGTAGATGTATTCTCCGCCCAGATACGCCGCCATGTAGGGCGTGCCTCGCTCGACGCGCGTGCGCCAGGCGATGTACCCCGGCTTGCCGATGTCCACCGGCTCGGCCCACGAGCCGTCTTCCCGGCGTTTGGCCACGCTCGTGCCTTTGGGCTCGAACTTGAGCGGGTCGGTGCCGAGGCGCGCCACGTAGAGAAGCAGCTCTTTGCCGAGCACGAGGAAGCGCGGCTCGCGGAGGTCTCCGTCCGACTTGAATCTCGCTTCGTAGCGCCAGGTCACCTCATCCGTGGTGCTCACCACGTAGAGGCTCGTCTCCGAGGAGGCGAAGTGGTCCTTGGAGGTCCGGAACGCGAAGTAGATGCGCCCCTCGAAGCGCACGATGTCGAGGTTGTTGTTCGATTGGCCAGAGACGACTTCGGCGGGAAATCCCGACCCGGGAACCACTTGGCGAGTGGAGTCGACGGTCACCGTGTGGCGGCCGAGCTCGACGGGCGGTGGCGGCGGCAGGGCGGCGTCGGGCTCTTCGTCGACCACCGACGCGTCGACCGGGCCGCTCGAGGGAGGGTCGCTGCAGCCGTCGGCGGCCACCGCGGAGCCGGACGAGACCAGGAGAGCGACGAGCCACGAACCCGTGAGACGAAGGCGTGAAGGGACCGACATCGTGACTAGCTCGTAGCGCGAACGGGGTGGGTTCGCGAACGTCTCGCCTGCGTCACGGAGCCTTCGGGACGACCGAGGAGCCTGGCGCGTACCGACGACGCCCCCACTCGCCGAGCACCATTCCCGCCGAGACGGCCACCGGGAACGAATGATTGACGCCGTACATGGGAATGCCCAAGACCGCGTCCGCGCGCTCGACGATGTCCATCGGCGTCCCGAAGCGCTCGCTCCCGAAGACGAACACGACGTCGTCGGGAAAAGGCTCGGGGTCGTAGAGATTGCGCGTCGCGTGGTCTTTCTCGAGCACGTAGACGGGTCGCCCGGAAACGTGGGCGAAGAAGGCTTCCGTATCTTCTACGCGCACGCACGTCTCGTACTTTTCCATGCCCATCGAGGCCTTTTCGTAGTGCGGAGCGCTCCCGATGAAGACGATTTCGCGCACCAGGAAGGAATGGGCGACTCGCACGATTGCCCCTGCCGCGAAGGCATTGCCGAGGCTGGTCACCGCGACGGAGACACGATTCCGGAGCGGAGCGAGCGCGGCGCGCACTTCTTCGGGGCTTGCATCGAGAGGAACCGGCAGGGCCATGGACGCCGTCGCATAGCATCTCGGTGCCGGTCGTGCCGAATGGCGCCCCATGTCCACGTGAGCCCGGCTACATTCGTGGCATGCGAAAGCGTGGGCTCGGGCTCTTGGTCCTCGGAATCGGCACCGCGGTCGTGACCGCCTTCGGCTGTGGGCTCGCGTTCGACATCGACCCACCGGTCGACAGCGGCGTGGTGGACGCCCCCACCGGCACCACGACCACGACCACGCCGCCTCCCAAGCCGGACTCGGCCATCCCGGACGCCGAGGTCGACGCCATGGTCGACGCCATGGTCGACGCCGGCCCAGACGCGTACCCCATCGACGACGACGCGAGCTTCTTCCCGTCGAATCTGGATGCCGCGGCCGACGCCTATTCGCTCGAGAGCGACGCCGATCTGCAGGCGACCAGCCTCATCGTGAAGAAGCCGGCGAACGAAGGCGACCCGCCGACCGTGACGGTCACGCCGGGACCCGGCATCAACGCGAGCTGGATCCGCTACGACCCCGGGTGCAGTTGCGCAGTGCTCTCGCTACACCATTGGAACGTGCCCGCGGGTCAGACCCTGCGCGTCGAATCCGAGATCCCCCTCGTCGTGGTCGCGCGCGACGTGCATATCGACGGAAACGTGGTGGTGGTCCCTTCTACGATGGACGGCCCGGCCGCAGGAATCTCCGGCAGCGACATCTCGGGAGGAGCGACCGGCGGCTCAGGAGCCGGTGGCTCGACGGCCGGTGGTGCGGGAGGCGCGCGGAACGCCGCGAATCCAGGGCCCGCCGGTGGCCTCGCACTCGACCCGTCGACTGCCTTCACGACGGGCTCGGTAGGTGGCGCCGGTACGGGACCCATCGCCACGTGTGGCAAGGGTGGGCGCGGCGGCGGGGCACTCGAGATTCACGGCCGCATCGTCAACGTAACCGGGAGCCTGTCGGCGTCGGGCGGCGGCGGTGAAAAAGGTTGCCCCAGTAAGTCGGGGGCTGGTGGTGGCTCTGGCGGCACCTTGTGGGTCGAAGGCCGCTACGTCGACCTCACCAGAGCGAGAATCGTCGCCATTGGAGGTGGAGGCGGCGGAGGCAACAATGGAGCGGACGGCGGCGACGGCCTCCTGGACGGCGGAGCCGGTGGCGCGGGCAACGGTGGCGCGGGCAACGGTGGTCGCGGTGGTGACGGGGTAGCGGCGCCGGACCCCGGCGGCACGGGCGGTACGTCGGGGGCTGGAGCTCGAGGAGGCGGAGGCGGAGGCTCTGCCGGCTTCGTTCGCGTGCGAAGGCTGGCCGGTCCCGACGGGGGAACGTTCGCCCCGCAACCGATGTTGGTTCCCAATTGATGCAAAGCTCACGCGTCGCGCGGAGCCTCACGCACCGTGGCCAGGGAGAGATCACGCGGCCGTGGCTCTCCCGGAACGCTCGTCCGCGACACGGGCACGAGTAGCCGAGGATCGGCTCCGATGGCCGCGCAGAGCTCGCGCCCGAGGTCCATGCGGCTCGCTCGCGAGGGGCCGGGAAGATGCACGACGCCTTCCGCGCGCGTCTCGGCGAGGGCCAAGAGACGAGCGGCCGCGGCTCGTACCTCGAGAGGCGTTCGATGCTCGTCGACGAAGAGCCGAACGGGCTTTCCGGCGCGTAGATCGGCCGCCACCCGAGCCTGGAACGAGACACGCGACGTCGCCGAATCGCCGTACAAAAGCGGAAGACGTGCCACCGTCGCCGACGGCTGGAGCGCGAGCACCGCGAGCTCGCCGTCGCGTTTGGTCGAGCCGTAGACCGTGGTCGGCGAGGTGGGATCGGTTTCCGTGTAGGGCGCATGTTCTCCGTCGAACACCATGTCGGTGGAGACGACGACGAGGTGCGCCCCCAGGGTCCGGCAGAGCGAGGCGAGACGCGCCGGCAGCTCGACGTTGAGGCGCCTCGCACGTTCGGGGTCGGCGGCGCATGCGGCCACCGCCGCTTCGGCCGCGCAGTGCACCACCACCGAAGGCCGGAGGTCGCCGAAGAGCTCGGCCGTCGCGAGGTCGTCCTCGAGGTCGAGTCGGAGCACCGCGCCGGCAGCGAGGCCCGGTGGAGCCTCTCCCGAGCGAACAAGTGCACGAAAGGGCTGCTCTCGAGACGCGAGCGCGAGCGCGACATGTCCCCCCAAAAAGCCGCTCGCGCCGGTGACCACGATCACGCCAAAGCTCCCGACCCGCGTTTCACGATCGAAGGGGACATGGGGTCATGGTACCTCTCGAAGTCATGCATTGGGCCAAAGCTGCGCTCCTCGGCGTCGTCGAAGGACTGACCGAGTACCTGCCCGTCTCGTCGACCGGGCACCTCATTTTGGTGCCGCACCTCGCCGAGGTGGCCGCGCGCCACATGCCCATGTTGGAGATTTTCGCCAAGTCGGGCGAGGCCGAAGAGTCCTTCGACGTGGTCATCCAGTTCGGCGCCATCTTGGCCGTGCTCGTGCACTACCGGAAGCTCTTGCTCGAGCGTTTCGCGGGGCTCTTCACGGGGAAAAAGGAGAGTTTTTCGCTGCTCACGGCGCTCGTGCTGGGCTTCTTGCCCACCGCCATCGTCGGGCTCTTGCTGCGCAAGAAGATCAAGGCGTTGCTCTTCGGACCGATGCCCGTGGCCATCGCGCTCGTGGTGGGCGGCATCTTCATCATCGTGTTCGAACGCGTCCGGAAGGCTCGTAAGGTCGAAGGCCTGGTCGGCCTCGAGCACGTCACGCCGAAGCGTGCGCTGCTCATCGGTCTCGGGCAGTGCGTCTCCATGTGGCCGGGCTCGTCGCGCTCCATGTGCACCATCGTATCGGGGCAGCTCACGGGTCTCTCCACCACCACTTCGGCGGAGTTCTCGTTCTTGCTCGGCCTGCCCACGCTGGGAGCCGCGTGTGTCTACGAAGCCATCAAGGCGCGCCACGTGCTCGCCTCGGGGATTGGCCTGCCCAGCATCGTGATCGGGCTCGTGGTGAGCTTCTTCGTGGCCTGGGCGGTCATCGCCGTGTTCATCAAGTACCTGCAGAAAAACGGCCTCGAGCCCTTCGGCTACTACCGCATCCTGCTCGGCGTGGTGGTGTTCCTCCTCATGCGCGGCGGATGAGCTATCCTCGGTTCGACCGCTCGACCACTTCCGTCTCTTCGCCCCGATGCCCCAAACGCCCTCCCTGCTGTCGACGCTCCGCCTGCCGCGTGCCTCCACGCTCGCGCTGAGCTTCGCACTCGCACGGGGGCGGCTCATGGTGAAGCTCGGCTGGGCGTTCGCCGCCGCGACGACCTTCATCACCATGGGCGTGGCCGCTTACCTCGGCCGGCACGACGAAGACCCGGCGTTTTCCGCGCTGATCTCGCTCTCGGCCAGCGCCTTCGCCTACGGCGCGGGCTTCTTGGTGGCCTTCGGCGGAGCCACGCAGGCCTTCCGTGAAGATCGCGAGCAAGGCATTCGTGCGCTGCTCGCGTCTCGTGGCGTGGACACGCGCGAGTACGTGACGGCGCGCGCGGCGGGCCTCGTGTGCGCGGTCGCGCTGCCCACCGTGGGCGGCACGCTGGTCACCGGCCTCGCGGCGCTCGCCTCCGCGTCCCGGGTAGGGCTCGTCGGCGAAACCGCGCGTGAGCTCGGTATTTCGCTGATGTTCGCCCTCTTTTTCTCGATTCTCGTGGCGCTCGTGGCCCTGGCCGCGCTCGGTGCCCGCTCCCGCGCCGGGGGCTACGTGGTGCTGGTCGCGCTCTTCGTCGCTCCGGACATCGTGGCCCCGTGGACCGCGCAGATCGTTCCGGAGAATTGGTCGCGCCTCGTCTCCCTCCCCGCGGTGCTCGCCGCGTTCCGTGATTCGCTCGCCCCGGGAAACTTCGACGGCGCGCTGCTCTTGCGCTCGGTGGTGGCGCTGCTCGTCGCGTTCGTGGTGCTCTTCGCGCTGGTGCGCGGGGAGCTCTTCCGCCTCGAGACGGAGAACGCGCGATGATCCTTTTCGAGGGCGTTCGCGCCAAAGCGCTCCCCGATACCGCTTCCGGGCGAACCGGTGCACTCTACAAGAGTCTGTCGTTCCATCTCGGCGCTGGATGCCACGCG
The DNA here is from genome assembly GCA_965225775.1 of Polyangiaceae bacterium. Classification (GTDB taxonomy): domain Bacteria; phylum Myxococcota_A; class Polyangia; order Polyangiales; family Polyangiaceae; genus JAAFHV01. Next base: position 4,179,230 of record OZ245328.1, read on the forward strand.
GTGGTGGGCGCGGATCCGGCCGCTGCGCGCCTCTTGCTCGACCTCGCGAGTGGTCGGGCCGACGCACGCGGCGGCAAGGTGCGCGTGCTCGAGGCCGCGCCTTCCACTTCTGCCGTGGCCGCGCGTATCGCCTACGTCCCGAAGGACGTGGTCTTGCCCGAGTCGATGACCGTAAAGGGCGTGGTCGAGCTCGACATCGCCGTCCGAGGGAGTCGAAAGACGGCTGGAAAAAACGGCGACCCGACGTCGCGCTTGGCCACACTCGACTGCGCGCACCTCGCCGACCGTGCCGTGCGCACGCTGACCGCCCAAGAGACGCGCGCGGTCGCGCTGGCCATCGCGCTCACCTCGAACGCGGACGTCGTGCTGGTCGAAGAGCCCTTCGTGGGTATCTCCGGGCGTGCTGCGCCCAGGCTCGCGAGCGCCGTGCACGCGTTCGCCGGCAAGAGCACGATGGTGCTCGTGACCACGGCCTCCCTCCACGACGCCAAGCTTCTCGGAGCCCAGATTACGTCGCTCTCCAACGAGCGACTCGTGCCGCGCAGCTACGGAGCGAGTGCGGCCGGCAGCACCGAAGACGTGCTGTTCGTGGTCGCGAGCGACAACATGAGGCTCGCCGCCGCCATCGCCTCCGAAGGAGTCGCACAGAACCTCCGTGTCGAGCACGGCGCGCTCGAGATCCACACGCGGGATCTCGAATCGACCGCATCGGCCATCGCACGCGCCGCGCTGCACGAGTCCCTCACTATCGTGTCGCTCTCGAGCGAATCGCGTGAGGGCGCGCGCGTGGTCGAGCGCGCTGCCTCCGCGCTGTCGTCGCTGCGCCCCCCCGCCCTGCTCGTGCCCGGCTCCGAGGCCATCGACCCCACGCTGCCTCCGCCCGCTCGTGTCCCGGTGGACGCCGTCGCCTCCCCCGTCTCGTCGTCCTCTTCCAACCCGAGCGAGGGCTCGTGACGCTCGCGCTCTTCCGCCATCCCTTTTCGCGCCTCGGAAGCGCCCGCGTGCGCTGGGCGCCCATTGCGGCGTGGTCGATCTTGTCCGTACTCGTGGCCGCGCTCGCGCGCTCGAAAGACCACGGCGTCGACATGGCCCTCGCCCGGGGGTTCGGCTCGGTCACGCTGCCGCTCGTCGCGTTCACCTGCTTCGGCCTCGTGTGCCCGGAAGGTACGCTCACCGAAGCCGCGCAGCCCTTGATCTTCGTCGGAGCCTCCGCGAAGCGCGCTGCGCTCACCATGCTGACCACGGTGCTCGGCTTGTCCGCCGCGCTCTCGGGTTTGGTCGGCGCCGTGGTGGTGCTCGTCGCGCACGGCCCGACCAGCGCACCGCTCGCCGCCGACCTCGTGGCCACGATCGGCGTGTCCGCGCTCGGCGGGGCCACGTACGCCGCGTATTTCGCCCTCGGTACGGCACTCTTCGGCAAGAACGGTCGCGGAGTATTCCTCGGCCTCGATCTCTTCGGCGCAGGCCTCGGGGTAGGCTCGCTGATCACCCCGCGCGCACACCTTCGCGCTCTCTTCGGCGGTCGTCTCGCCGCGGGGCTCCCTCCGCGCAAGAGCTCGTTCGTCCTGCTCGGAATGCTGGTGCTCTTCTCGACCCTCGCGTTCTTGCGCAGCCGCCGACGCTGACGCGGTTCGCGCGCTCGAACGCCTATTGGCAGTCTTTCCGGTGCAGCGTGGGACGCTTTCCTTCGCTCACCGTGAACACGTGGGTGCCGTCGGCGGAGTAGGCGACGGCTTCGCCTTGGGGCTCTTTGGAGACGGGCAAGACGGTGGGCGCGCCGGAGAACGCGGTATCGAGCCCGCCCGTGAAGCGGTACTCGAAGAGCGTCGCGTAGGTGCGGATCAAGATGCGGTCTTCGCAGGGATGAACGCTGCCCCCGGTGACGAGCGGCGAGCCGTTTTCGGGCACCAAAAGCTCGCCCTTCTTCTCGAACACGTGGGTCGTGCCCGGCTGCGCCTCGGCGGGCAATCGGTATACGCCGCTCACGCCCGTCGGAGACTTGGTCACGACGATCATGTCCCCCGCGCTCCCGGCCGCACCGCTCTTCGGAAGCACGAGCAAGGTCTCGGCATTGTGCGGACCGTCGGGGTACTTGGCCACCAAGACTTCGGGGCGGAGAGCGTCGGAGCTCGTCCCGGGCTCGGGCACCCGGTAGATGCGCACGTCTTTGCGCTTTTCGTCGTTGTCGCCGATATCCCCGAGAAAAACGCAGCTCCCCGAGGCACACGGCCCGACGGCGATGTCTTCCGTGTCTTCGGTGGTGATGCCCTCGAGCGTGTGCTCGGCGTGCACCACGCCCGACTCGTCGATGCCGAAGAAGCGTGCAAGATCCCCGGAATCGTTGTGCGTGTAGAGTACACCCGCGTGGACTCGACTGGCCGCGAGTCCGGACAGCTCGTCGAGCTCGTCGTGATCGATGCGGCCCGCGTCTTCCGGGTCGCCGAAGGTGCACGCACGGCAGGCTTTCGGGTCGACCGGTCCCGAGTCCGGGCCGGGCGAAGGCAACGGACCGAGCGGGGCCTTGGACGAGCACGCGGAAACGAGGACGAGCCCGAGAATCAGCCCCGCCGAGAGTGGAGCCAGCGGGTGTCTCACGGGCCGGCCGCCACCACCATGTCCACGATCTCCGGGCGCTGCGCACGCGTCTTCACGCGCTCACGGAGAAGCCGACAAGCCTCCACCCACTCGGCGCGCTCGGCATCGGTGAGGTCGACCACCTTCTTCTCGCCACGGAGCTGGAGATAGGCCTGGTCGTCGGCGGTGCGCACGCGCTGGGACAAGAGCGAGCCGGTCGCCTCCGCGGTGCGCTTCAAGATGGACCGCGCCTCCGGGGGCAACGAATCGAAGCGTCCCGACGCGATCACGATTCCCCCCACGCCGTACGAGGTGGGCTGCGGCGTCATGGACTCGAGCGCGTCGGACCACTTGAGCTCGTTCACGGTGAGTGAAGAGGCGTAGAGCACGTCGACGTGGGGCGGGCGCGCGCCCGCGTCACCACTCGGAGCAGCCGAGCTCGACGGCGGCATGAGCGCCGGGAGAATCTGCGCCACCGTGAGCGTGACCGGTCGCACGCCGAGGCCGTCGAAGAACGCCTTTCCGAGCGTATCGTCCGCGCGCAGGAACGGGTGCACGAGCGCGAGGTCACGCGGCGACTTGACCTGCTTTTCCCGAGCAAAGAGCCGCATCACGCCCATATCGCCTTCGGCCAACATGCGCACGCCGGACTTCTCGAAGGCCTCGGCTAGTCGCGATCGCACGGCGTTGCGGGCGCGGTCGAGCTTGGTCCAGCTGGCGAACACGCCGGGCAGCTCGAGGGCGACCACGTCCGGGGCGAAGGCCGAGAGCCCCGAGCCGGACAGCGCTGCGCCGTCGAGGGTCTTGTCCTTCACCTTCCCGACCAGCGTGGGCTCGTCCCCCTGAGAGCCACCGAAATACAGCGAGACCTTCAGCTGCCCGCCACTCTCTTGTTGCACCGAAGCGCTCCACGCGCCGAGCGTGCGACCCCACACGGAATCCCGCGGGGCGAGGGTTCCGATGCGGATCTCTTCGACGGCCGAGGCCTCCTTTTCTCCGACCACCAACGCCACGGCGAGGGCGACGAACGTCGCGACCAGGGTCTTCCGTACGGCAAGCTCGAAGCGCATCCCTCGGAGGGTACGAGAACGCCCCTTACCCGTCGAGCCGCGCTTCGCCGCCTGGCTTCGAACGAACGGAATGTCAGGACGGCACCACTTCGCACGGGCGCTTCGGCGATACGCAACATCTGCAGCAGCACGAAGCTCGAGGCGTACGCGAGCGGCTTCGACGCGGCAGCCCGCGGCCTTCCCGATGGCACTCTTCGTGCTTTTCCGGACCACCATGCAAAGGGTGTTGGCCGGCGTTCTGACCCTGCACGGAGCGCTTCATCTGATGGGCTTCGCGAAGGCCTTCGGTTGGGCCGAGCTACCGCAGCTCACACAGCCTATTTCTCGCGCCTTCGGAGTGTTGTGGCTCCTCGCGGCGCTGGCCACGTTCGCCGCTGCGGCGCTCTTGGTCTGGGCCCCGCACCTGTTCTTCGTAGCGGGTAGCGTGGCGCTCGTGCTCTCCCAGGTGGCCATCGTGTCGTCTTGGCAGGACGCGAAGTACGGCACGATCGCCAACGTCGTCATGTTGCTCGCGGTCGCGCTCGGCGCGGCGACCTACGGTCCTGGGAGCCTCTGGTCCGAGTATCACGAGGCCGTGCGCGATTCGGTGCGCCCGGCGGCCGAAGCCCCCATCGTTCACGAGCAAGACCTCGCCCGACTGCCCGGTCCGGTGCAGAGGTACCTGCGCGTGACCGGTACGGTGGGCAAGCCTGAAGTCCGTACCTTCGAGGCGAGGTGGCGCGGTCGTATCCGCGGAAGCGCGTCCGAGGCGTGGATGCCGTTCGTGGCCGAGCAGGTCAACACGACAGGCGGAAGCGCCACGCGACTCTTTTTCATGTCGGCCACCATGAAGCACCTCCCGGTCTCGATTTTTCATCGATTCATCGAGGGAAACGCCACATTTCGAGTACGTTTGCTGTCCGCGTTCACGATGGTCGACGCCGCGGGCCCGGAGATGAATCGCTCCGAGACGGTGACGCTCTTCAACGACGCCTGTCTGCTCGCGCCGAGCACGCTGCTCGACCCTTCGGTCACGTGGGAGCCCGAGCTCGACCCGCGACGAGTGCGTGCACACTACACACGCGGTAGCGAGACCGTGGCGGCCGAGCTTCGCTTCGACGAGCAGGGCTATTTGATCGACTTCGTGTCCGACGATCGCTTCGCGGCTTCGCCCGACGGCCGCTCGTTCACGCACATGCGCTGGTCCACGCCCGTCCGCGACTATCGCGACGTCGAGGGGCGCCGCGTTCCCTCGCACGGCGAAGCCCGGTGGGAGGCGCTCGACGACGCGTCGAGGCAGGCGAACGAAGCGGCGTTCACCTACCTGGAGCTCGACCTCGACACGATCGGATTCGACCGGCCCACGCGCTGAGCGCGGACGTCACTTCGCAGGCGGGGAGGCCGCAGCGGGCGAGAGCTTGCATGCCTTCATGGCCTCTTTCCCGAGCGCCCGCCGAGCCCTTCGTTTGGCAAAGAGGTTCGAGAGCCGATCCTCGAGGGAAGGATCGACCGTGGCCAACGCTTCGTCCAGGAGGCGCTCGTAGAGCAGGGCGTCGCCCGCTTGGCAGGCGTAGTGCGTGGCGTACGAGACGAGCACGCCGAGCGACTTTCGTTCGGTTTTTTCCAGGAGAAGGTCGTAGTTGCGACGTGCGTCCTCGGCACCCCCGGGCGTCTCGGTGAGCGTCTCGCTCACCGCCACGAGCGCACCGTAGCGCGCGTATCCGGGCGCGACGCGATGCGAGTGCGTGACCAAGACCTGCCCGACGAACGGCTCGAACACGCGGGCGAAGCGGTCGTCTTTGGCGAGCCGCGATCGCGCGAGCCACGCCCGACCCACCCAGTACGAAAGCTCCGCGTCCGCTTTGCGACCTAGCTTGTCCTCCACCCAGCGGGTGAGACCGTCTCGTGTGCGGCGCGCCTCGTCGAGACCCGCGCCACGCTTGCCGAACGCCAGAAGGCCGAAGCCCACCGCTCGCTCGAGGGCGTGTCGCTGCTTGTAGTCGAGCGACGTCACCTCGGCCTGGTTCCCGGAGAGCTCGGCCGATTCCCGTGCATCTTGCAGAAAAAGCGATCCGTAGAGCGTCCAGCCGCGGATCAGAGCGAACAGCGTGTCGTCTTCGGAGGGCGCGAGGCGATAGAGCCCCTCGAGCTCGGCGAGCTGGGCCTCCAGACCCGCGCGCGCCACGTCGGCGTCCCCCACGGTCTCGAGGGCCTCCGAGCTCTCGCGTGCGACCGCAATTCGCGCGTCGATCACCTGCGAACGCAGGCAACCGCTCGTCCCGAGCCCGGCGACGAGCGCGAGGCCCATCGCGCAGCCTCGAAGGAGCCCGGAGAGCGAAAATTCTCGAACGGCACACCGTGAAGGTCGCATCATTTCCTCATCGCGTCGCGGCGAGGACGATGCACGCGGCGCGCGCGCGAACGTCGGGGTCGGGATCCACGAAGAGCGGAGCCGCACGTGCCACGCGGCCGAGCGCGGCGAGACCGGCCGCCGCGCGAAGCTTGAGACCCGGCTCCTTGCGAGCCGTTTGCTCCTCGAGCCAGAGCTGCACCGGCAAGTACCGCGATCCGGCCAAGATCCCGCGGGCGCGCGGAGCGAGCACGAGGTCGTCTTTGTTCCCGGCGATACGCACGAGCTCGACGCGGGCACGGTCGGCTTCTGCGGGGACGAACAAGAGCTTGCCCAGGGCCGACACCGCGAGATCACGGTCCGCGTCGGTGCTCGCCTTCTTCAGGGCCTCGAGCGCTTCCCCCTCCGGACGAACCAAGATCACTGCGAATTTTCGCTCGAGCGTGGAGCCGTCACGGAGCGCCGAGAGCGCGATTCGGGCAGCATTTTCTCGCAAGAAGCGATCTTCGGCCTCGTTGCGACTCGCGTCCCCTCGGAGCAGCGCGCTCACCAAAACGAGCTTGTCGGCCCCACCTTCGCCGAGACGCGAACGAAGGGCTTCTCGGCCCCCGAGCTCGTAGAAGGGCGACGTAGCGAAGCCGGAAGCGACGTCGTCGCGCAAGCCCTTGTCGCCCGTCGTCCAGGCATCGCGCAGGCGGTCGAGCGCCACCTGTGCGGAGCGGGTCGCGGCGCGTTCGTCGTCGTCGGCGCCGGAGGTGAGTCCCTCGAGCACGGCCTTCTTTTTCCGCCCCACGGCGTCCACTGCAGCACGCAGCGCCAGGTGCTTCACGCGTGCGTCCGGATCGAGCCGAGCCACCTCGAACAGGGCGTCGAGCTCGCCCAAGGTGGCGCCGTCTCCGGAGGCGAGCGCGGCCATCTCGCGTGACACGAGCTCGGGCGAGAGCAGCGCGGCGGCGCGCAGAGCGGCTTCGTCGTCGTCCACGAGCGCACGCGCCGCGAGCCCTCGGTAGGCCGGGTCGGGGTCGTCCTTGTAGCGTGAGGCCGACGAGGACGAGTGAACGCCCTCTTCCAACAAGAGCTTCGCGGCGGTGGCTCCGGTCGAGTCGTGACGGTCCGCGCGGCTCTCCAAAGGCCCCTCGAGGTCCTTCACGCACGCCCGCAGAGACTCCACCCGAGAAGGCCCCGATTCACCGGAAAAATCGGCAATTTCGTGCCCCAAGAGCGCTTTGGCGATGTCACGAGCTTCGCCGTCGTCGAGCTTTCCCCGGGCGTGGAGAGGATCGATCTCCCGGCGGAGCCCCACGAGGTCACCGCGCTCCGCATAGCGAACGGCCGCCGAGCTGCACCCGGCGCTCGCGAGCAAGAGACACGAGCCGAACGCCAGCACCACCGAACGGAAAAGACGACGCACGGCGCGAGCATACCGAATCGAAGCGCGAGACGCGCGCCCTTCGACGAGGCCGGCCCGTAGCCACGAAGGCAGGTCTTTTCCCATGGCACACGGCGGCTTCGTGGGTGCACGCTTCGGCCCGCCGTGGTAGCTCGGGCGCGCGTGTCCCGACCCGTCGTCGTCGTCCTCAACCGCAACGCGCTCCGCCTCCGCGAAGAGGGGGCTCTGCTGCGCGCACTGCGCAGAAAAGATCGATTGCCTCCCGGGTCGCACGTCTTCGAGACCCGCAGCTTGACCGAGCTCGACGAGACCTCACGCGCGGTGCGCGAGATCGGGCCGGCCACCGTGGTGCTGGCCGGTGGAGACGGGTCGCTCATGGCCGGGCTGAGCGCGCTCGGACGAACCTATGGCGCTTCGGCTCTGCCCGAGATCGCGCTCGTCCCAGGCGGAACGGTGTGCACGGTCGGCCGGAATTTCGGGGTCTCCGGCTCCCCCGTCGCCTACGCCGAGCGGCTCTACCGCGGGCTCGCGAACGAAACGTGCACCTTCCACAAAACCGGCTCGCTACGCGTCCGCGGAGACGACGACGACGAGCGCATCGGGTTCATCTTCGGCTTCGGCCTCGTCTCGAGCTTCTTCGAGGCGTACTACGGCGCCGGCTCGAGCGGTCGCCCCGGGCTCGGCAAGGCCGCACGCATCGTCGCGGAAGTCTTCGCCGGCTCGTTCGTGGGTGGAGCCCTCGCGAAGCGTATTCTGCGACCACAAGCTGCCGAGGTCTCGGTCGACGGCGAGCGCGCGCACGCTCGAGCCTATTCGCTGTTCGTCGCGAGCGTGCTGGTCGACCTCGGACTGCACATGCACCTCACCTACCGAGCGAAGGAACGCAGCGGCCTGTTCCACGCCGTGGGCAGCGCGCTCGGACCGCACGCGCTCGGACCGCAAATGCCCCTCGTGATCGCCGGAAAAAAGCTAATCGGACGAGGCGTGGACGCCCTGACCGACCACGTCGAGGTCACCTTCCCGAGCGACCGGAACAGCTACGTGCTGGACGGAGAGCTCTTTTCCGCCTCCCGACTCGACGTGCGAAGCGGCCCCGAGCTCCGCCTTCGTACCGTCTGAAAGGCGAACGCCTCACGGCCTCGCGGCCTGCTACGCTGCTCGGTCATGGGGCTCTTCGACGACTGGAAGAAAAAGGTCTCGGACAAGATCGCCGAGCGCGCCGCCGACATCGCGGCCGAGCGCAGCAAACAAGCCGCCAAAGACTTCGCGAAGAAGAGCGTCGAGACCGCCAAAGGCTTCGGCAAGAAGCTCGAAGAAGAGCTGTTCGGCCCGTCCCCGGAAGGTAGCCTCGAAGCCCCCGACGAGCGCTCGGCAGTCGACGAAGGTGCGCGTGCCTCTCGCGAGAAAGAGGCCGGTGACACCCTCCGCGCCGGGGCCGCACGCAACGAAGAGCGAAAGAAGGCCGAGGCCCTCGAGGCCAAAGCTCGCGCCGAGAAAGCCGCACGCCTCGAGGAAGAAGTCGACGCCGAGCTCGCCGCGCTGAAGAAGCGATTGAAGAAGGATTGAGCAGAGGAAGCCCGCGTCACGACCTGCTCACGACGATGAAGCGAGGGCGTGACGGCCGACCGACTCGTCACGGACGGTCTCTTCGGATGCCGTCGGGTGGACACGTCGCGTCCGATCGCCGCCTCTTGGCTCGACCTTGAGCAGCACACCCCGCAAAAATCCGCCGATCCCTTCGTGTCTCGAGAAGTAGAGGCCCAGGGTCGAGGCCCGAAGGACACGGCGGACGGCCATCGACGGCGAACCTCGTCCCGGCCAGTTTCGTACATCCGTACGAAACAAGCTTGACCGACAAACAATATTCCGTACATATGTACGGACATGAGAGTCGATCAAAAGGTCATCTTGGACGCCACGCTCCGCCTCATCGCCCGGGAGGGTGTGGGCGCAGTCCGCTACCGCGAGGTCGCCGCCGAGTCAGGAGTCGCGCTCGGGACCATCTCGTACCAGTACTCCGCTCGGGAGGACCTGGTGCGCGCCGCGTTCGCCCACTTCCTGTCGGAGAGCACGAGAGCTCTCCGTGATGCCGCGAGCCGCATCCACGGCCCGGAGGACGTGGCCGGCATCCTCGTCGAGCTCTTGAAGGCGGACTTCGCCGACCCCACGCGCCCCCACCTCGCCGAGTACGAGCTCCTGACGTACGCGGCTCGAGATCCGCTGATGGCGGCGGCCATCGCGGAGTGGGACCGCTCCACGATCGCCGAGTTCGCGGAGGTCGCCGAACGAGCTGGTCTCCCCTCGCCCTTCGCGGTCGCGCACACGCTGTTCGACATGACGCGTGGTTTCCAGCTCGGCGTGCTGGGGCAGAGCTCCCCCGACCTCGAAGACTTCCACAAACGTGTCTCGATGCTGCTCACGGCCTTCGCCTCCGGCCCTTCGAGAGAGTCCGCGACCCCTCGCACCACCCCCGCCGTGACGGCGCCGAAGACGTCGGCCAAGAAGCGCGCAGCCACCCCGAACCCGAGGAAATCCCGATGATCCGCAAGTCGTTGAACCTCCTGCCTCCCCCATTCGTGCTTCTCGCGCTCGGCCTCGTCACGGCGGGCTGCGCCAAGGCGACAGTCGCCCCCGAAGCACCGCGCCGCGTTCGTACCGTGACCGTGTCCCCCACCGAAGGGAACGAGACGCTCGTACAGACGGGCGAGGTCCAAGCCCGACGCGAGACCGACCTCGGCTTTCCGGTCGACGGACGTCTGGTACGGCGATTGGTGGATGTAGGAGCGTTCGTCGAGAAGGGTCAATTGCTGGCCACACTCGACGACGTCCTGGTGCAGAACGAGGTCCGAGCGACCCAGGCCGACCTCACCAGCGCGACCTCCGCCCTGGAGCTCGCGCAATCGAGCCAAGGTCGTCAGCAGAAGCTCTTCGAAGGACGCGCAGCCTCGGCGCAGCAGCTCGACGAAGCGAACGCGAACGTCAAGGCCGCCTCCGCGCGCAAAGACGTCGCCGCCGCCTCGGCGCTGAACGCGAAGCGAAAGCTGATCTATTCGAGCCTTCTCGCCGCGGAGTCCGGGGTGGTCACCGCCGTCGGAGCCAATGCCGGTCAGGTCCTCGCACCGGGACAAATGGTCGTGCGAGTCGCCACGCGCGAGCGCGATGCGGTCTTCTCGGTCGCCGAGCGTGTCGTCGCGAGCGCTCCGCCGGACGTGAAGGTCACCGTGCGCTTGGTCTCGAACCCCGCGGTCACCGTGGTCGGCTCGGTGCGAGAGGTCGCGCCGACCGCGGACCCCGTGACCCACACGTACCGCGTCCGCGTGGCTCTGCCCGACACGGCCAAAGACCTTTCGTTCGGAGCTTCGGTGACCGGGAGCGTCGAGTTCCCCGTCGGTCGGTACACGACCCTCCCGTCGACCGCATTGACGAGCGACAAGGCCGCTCCGGCGGTCTACGTGGTCGACAAGTCCACGTCGAAGCTCGTGGCACGCCCCATCAAGGTGGCTCGCTTCGCCCAAGACCGGATCTTCGTTGCCTCCGGATTGGAGGTCGGAGAACGCGTGGTGACCGCTGGAGTGAGCAAGCTCCGCCCGGAGCAGCTCGTCGCGATCGACGATACGGACGGAGGTGCGCCGTGACCAACGCAGAAAAGAGCGAAAAAAGCCCCAAGTTCAATCTGTCCGAGTGGGCCCTGCGCCAGCAGCCGCTCGTGATCTTCTTCATGCTCGTGACGATGGCCATGGGCGCGTGGAGCTACATCAAGCTCAGCCGCAACGAGGACCCGCCCTTCACGATCAAGACCATGGTCGTGGCAGCAGCCTGGCCCGGAGCCACCACGGAAGATACGACCCGCTTCGTCACGGACAAGCTCGAGCAACGCCTCGAGGAGACTCCCTATCTCGACCGCATCGACAGCTACACCAAGGCGGGCGAGTCGGTCGTCTTCGTCAATCTGCGCGACGACACGCCGCCCAGCGCGGTCCCCGAGGTCTGGTACCAGGTCCGGAAGAAGATGGGCGACGTCGCCCCCACGCTGCCGAAGGGCGTCCAAGGTCCGATCTTCGACGACGAATTCGGTGACACGTTCGGCATCATCTACGGATTTACCGCCGAGGGTTTCACGGATAGGGAGCTGCGCGACCGCGTAGACGCCGCCCGAGCGAATCTCCTGAAGACCCCGGGAGTCGGGAAAGTCGTGCTGCTCGGCGTACAAGAAGAACAGATCGTGGTGGAGTTTTCCCCTGCGGGGCTCGCCGCGCACCACCTCGACGTCGAAACCGTACTTCACGCACTCTCCGCTCAGAACGAGGTCACCCCGAGTGGCGTGGTCCGGCTCGCGGACGAGAAGGTCGCGCTCCGAGTGAGCGGCGCCTTCGACTCGGAAGCGAGCGTGCGGGCCATCGAGCTCCGCTTCGGAGACCGCTTCGTTGCCCTCGCCGAGCTCGCGAGCGTGACCCGCACCTCAGCCGAGCCGCATGCGCCGAGCTTCCGTGTGAACGGCAAACCGGCCATCGGATTGGCCGTCTCGATGGCCCCCAAGGGCAATCTACTCGACTTCGGCGAAGCCGTCCGGTCCCGCATGACGACCCTCGCCCACGAGCTACCGCACGGGATCGAAGTGACCGAGGTAGCCGACCAATCGACCGTGGTTTCCGGGGCGGTCAACGGCTTCGTCAAGGTGCTGGTCGAGGCCGTCGTCATCGTGCTCGTGGTCTCCTTCCTCTCGCTCGGATTGCGCGCAGGATTGGTCGTGAGTCTCTCCATCCCGTTGGTGTTGGCCCTCACCTTCGTCGGTATGGAAGTGACGGGCATCGGTCTCCAACGCATCTCGCTCGGCGCACTCATCATCGCGCTCGGGCTCTTGGTCGACGACGCGATGATCACCGTTGAAGCGATGGTGTCCAAGCTCGAGGTCGGCTGGGACGTACGCCGAGCGGCCACGTACGCCTACGAGTCGACCGCCTTTCCCATGCTCACGGGTACGCTGGTCATGATCGCGGGTTTCGTGCCGGTAGGCTTCGCGACCTCGAGCGCAGGGGAATACTGCTTCTCCCTCTTCCTGGTCGTCCTCATCTCCCTGCTCGCCTCGTGGATCGTGGCCGTGCTCTTCTCGCCGCTCATCGGCACGTGGGTCTTGCCGCGGACCATGGCCGCCCACGCACACGGCGAAGGCCGCGTCATGGGAGCGCTGCAGCGCGGCGCCCGCTGGATGCTCGACCACTCGCGAGTCACCGTCGTCGCGAGCGTGGTGGCCCTCGTGGCCGCACTCGGCGGCGCGACGAAGCTCGAAGAGCAGTTCTTCCCGCCCTCCGATCGGCCCGAGCTCTTGGTGAGCGTCACCCTTCCTCAGAACGCTTCGTTCGAGGCGACCAGTGCGAAGGCCGCGCGAGTGGAGGCCTTGCTGGCCGCAGACCCCGACGTGGAACGATTCTCGACCTACGTGGGCTCGGGCGCCATTCGCTTCTACCTGCCCATGGACGTGCTGCTCTCGAACGACAACGTGACCCAATTGGTCGTCGTCACCAAGAGCATCCACGCGCGCGACGCCTTGAAGGAGAAGCTCGAGGCCGCCTTCAAGACGGAGCTGCCCGACACCATCGCTCGCGCAATGCCCCTCGAGCTCGGCCCTCCCGTGGGCTGGCCCATCAAGTATCGGGTAACCGGACCGGACGTGAGCGTCGTGCGGGAACAGGCCCTGCGCCTCGCCAATGTCGTCGCCGCGAATCCCACCATTCGAGACGTGAACCTCTCCACCGGAGAGCCGCAAAAGAGCGTGAACGTGCGCGTACGCCAGAGCGAAGCACGAGCGGTCGGACTTTCGTCTCAAGACGTCGCCTCCGCGCTCGCGACCACCTTCTCGGGTGCACCGGCCACCACCGTCCGAGACGGCAATCGCCAGCTCGACGTCGTGGTCCGCAGCCAGCCCGGTGAACGGCGCGACATCGCGACCATCGCCAATCTCCAGCTCGCCACGCCGAGCGGCAAGCGAGTTCCGCTCGGCCAGATCGCCGACGTCGCCTACGGGGTCGAAGAACCCATCGTCTGGCGCCGCCAGCGTGAGCCCATCGTCACGGTCCAGGCCGATATCGCTCCCGGAGCCCAAGCGGCCACGGTGTCGGAGCAGCTCTCGAGCGCCATCGCCGAGTTCCGCGCGAAGCTTCCGCCCGGCTACGACGTGCAAGAGGGCGGCGCAGTGGAAGAGTCCGCCAAAGGCAATGCATCGGTCTTCGCGGTCATCCCCGCCATGCTCGCCATCATCGTGACATTGCTCATGGTCCAGCTCCGAAGCTTCTCGCGCACGGCCATCGCGCTCGCCATGGCGCCTTTCGGGCTCATCGGCGTGGTCGCTGCACTCCTTCCGACCCACACCCCTATGGGGTTCGTCGCGCAGCTCGGGGTCATCGCGCTGGCGGGCATGATCATCCGCAATGCCGTCATTCTCATCGAAGAGGTCGACGGCAACGTCGCAGCGGGTGCCGAGCCCATCGAAGCCGTGACGGGCGCGGTCAAACACCGAATGCGCCCCATTCTCCTCACGGCGTTGGCGGCCATCCTCGGAATGGTCCCCATCGCTCCCCAGGTCTTCTGGGGGCCCATGGCCTATGCGGTCATCGGAGGTCTCGCCGCCGCCACCTTCATGACCCTGACCTTGCTGCCCTGCGTGCTGCTCTGGCTCCTGCGCACGGAGAAAGGCAATGGATCGGCGCCTTCGCCCGAGCCGGCGCAAATCCCCCACGCACTTCCTCTTACCCCAGACACCGAGGTGACGACGTGAACCGATTCATCTTTGCCATGCTCGCATCGCTGACCACCGTTTCCTTCGCAGAGCTCGCCGAGGCCGCCGAATCGACCGGTGCCGAAGAGGCCGCACGACGCTCCGTCACGGCCCCCGAGACGAGCCTCGGAGAGGCACGTATCGTGGAGCTCGCTGCGCGTGAGGCGCCCGTCGTCGCAGCGTCGAAACACGACGCCAGCGCCGCAGAGGCGCAGCATTCGGCGGCCGAACGGGCTCGTCTCCCCGACCTGGCGGTCAGTGCGCGCTACACGCGACTTTCCTCCATTCCTTCACGATTCCGAACGCTGAGTGTGCCCTTTCCGGACGGGACTCAAGCACGATTCGACATTCCGCAGCTGCTCGATGCCTATGGTGCGCGGGCGACACTTATCGTCCCCATCTCCGATGCTTGGCTCGGATTGTCCGCGAACGCGCGGGCAATCGGCAACCTCGCACAGGCGAAGCGAATCGAGGTCGAAGCCACGCGAGCACGAGTTGCCTTCGAGGCACGAGCGGCATTCCTGGTGTATCAGCGAGCGTCTTTTGCTCGCCGTGTCGCCGAGTCCGCCTTGACCACCGCGAAGAGCCAATCCGACGAACAACAGCAACGGGTACTGGCAGGGACGGCGTCGCCTTCCAGCAGCCTCGCGTTCGATGCCGCACGCAACCTCGCAACGGCGCGGCTGCGCATTGCCGAGGCCGACGTCTCTTCTGCCGAGGCCGCGGTGCGAGCTTTCCTTCCCGAGTCGACGGCGAACGTTCCGCTCGCTACCGAGGGTGAGGCATTCGTCCCGCCGCGAGGTGGGATCGAAGGGTCCCCTGTCTTGCGCGCCGCGGAAGCGGCCATCGCGGCCTCGGACGCCCGGGTCGACGCCGAGACGCTCGCAATGCTGCCCAGGCTCTCGCTCGTCGCAGGGGCAGAGGTCATGGCCCCCAGCGCCCGGGCGTTCGCGGTGAGCGAGCTCGTGGCGGTGCCTGCCTGGGACGTGTCGATTCAGCTCGATTGGTCACTCTCCTCGGTGACCACCGGTACGGCGCGCCAGTCCCAGGCAGAGTCCGAACGCGAGGCAGCACGAGCTCGCGCCGTAGCGGTCAAGCGCGAGCTCGAGGCCCAGCGATCGGCGGCAAGAGCGGCGAGAGCGAGCGCGGAAGCACGGGTTTCCGCCGGACGAAACGCGGTCGAGACGGCCAAAAAGCTCGCCGAAACTCGCCGAACGGAACTGGCGGCCGGCGTCGCTACGGCGCTCGACCTGACCAACGCGGAGTCCGAGCGCGTCCGCGCCGAGCTCGAGCAGATCGACGCGACCCTCGAGCTCCGTTTGGCCGAGGCGCGATTGGCGTACACCGCCGGATACACCCCGCCCGTCAGCTCCTGAGGAGCCCTTCGGGACCCGGATATCCGAGGAGAGAGCCAAGGAATAGGCATGGGGACATCGATGGACCTCGACCCTCCCACGAAGCGCACGGCCTTGCTCGCGCTCGCCACTTCGTTTCTCACGATGGCAGCGCACGCGCTCATGGAGACCGCCCGAGACGGGCTCTTCTTGTCCACACTGCCGGCGAGCCGCCTGCCGTGGATACAATTGGTGGTCGTGGCCGTGGGAATCGCGCTCGGACTCTCCTCGAGCCGTGCCCCCGCCGTCCCGCGATTCCCCGCATCGATGGCCCTCGCCGTCTCGGCGGCCGGAGGCTTCACGTTCTTCGCGCTAGCTCGGCTCGGGAGCACGCCGGTGCTCTACGCTCTGTCGGTTTGGGTCGGCGTCTCCGGCCCGTTCGTCGCCTTGCGATTGTGGACCTCGTTCGGCCGTGCATTCGCGATTCATCAGGCCAAACGCATCTTCGGTCTATTGGGTGCAGGCGCTGCGGCAGGAGCCATCGCCGGGTCCTGGCTCGCACGACTGGCGGCCACGTCGCGAGACGCGCCGTTCCTCTTGCTGGCGGCCGGCGCCATCTTCCTGGGCGCGTCGGTCGTCGGAATCTCGTTCGAGCGACGAATCGCGCAGCCCGCCGCCTCCGAGGCGCCGGAGCGAACGTCCCTCGGGCTCGCGCTCGCCGGCACGCCGTACGTGCGCCTCTTGATCGGGCTGGCTGCGGTTTCGACAGTTGCGTTGTCCATCGCCGACTATCTTTGGAAGAGCAATGCCGCTCGCGAGGTTCCGCACGGCGAACTGACGCTCTATTTGGCGAATGCGAACCTCGCGTTCGGGGCGGCTTCGTTCCTGCTCCAGATCGTGGCAGCACGCTGGCTCTTCGAAACCTTGGGCGTGCGGCGAGCCGTCTTTTTGGTGCCCTCGGCCCTGCTCGCTGCAGCATGTATAGCGCTCTACGGAGGTGGTGGGCTGGCTCGCGCGACGCTCCCCAAAAGCGTCGACGGTGCGTTGCGCTATTCGGTGCACAAGACGAGCATGGAGCTGCTCGCCGTGCCACTTTCGGACGCCATCCGCGAGCGCGCGAAGCCTCTAGTGGAGCTCGTCGGACAACGAGGCGGTCAGGCACTCGGGTCGCTCGTCGTGCTCGCGTCCCTCGCCCTCGGGGCGTCGGACCGTGGGCTGACCCTACTCCTCGTGGGATTGAGTGCGGTATGGATCGCATTGTCGCTCGGGCTCTTTCGGTCCTACGTCGACGTCTTTCGGCAAGGACTCGGAGCCCGCATCCATCGTTCGGTCGACGACCCGCCCATCCTCGATGCCGCCGCATTGGAAACGCTCGTGGTCTCTCTGGGAGGGCGCCGCGACCTCGAGACGCTCGCGGCGATTCGTATGCTGCGCGACCTCGGAAAAGCGAAGCTCGTCTCACCGCTGGTTCTCTTCCACCCCTCGGATGCCGTGCGCGAAGAGGCGCTCGAGCTCTTCGCTTCGGAGCGTAGACGGGACGCCCTGCCGACGCTCGACCGACTCGTGGCCGAGAAGGGACGCTCAGCCGCCCCCGCGCTCCGAACGCGCATGCGAATCGCGCCCGTCTCGACCTCCGCGATACGGCAGTACCTCGCCTCGGACGATGGCGCGGTTCGGGCGGTGACGGCGATCTCCGTACTCTCGACCTCGCCGCGAGACGGAGACGCCTCGACCGTCGTTCGGGACCTGGTCCGCGATGGCGAGCCCCGAGCCCTTCTGGAGATGGTGCGGGCCCTTCCGGTCTCGACCGACACGAGAGCCCACGCCGGGTTCTCCGACCTCCTGGTCGCCCTCTCGAACCACGACTCGGTCGAGGTGAAGCTCGAAGTGGTGCGCGCCATGCGACGCGCGCCCAGCCGGAGCTACTTGCCGTGCCTGCTCGAAATGCTGGGGGATCGTGCGCTTCGCACGGAAGCGACGACCACGCTCGGCGCGCTCGGCGACCCCGCTTTCGAGGCGCTCGAGCTTCGGCTCTCGGACGATCTGGCGCCGATGAATCTGCGTCTTCCCGTGCCGAGAGCGCTCGCGATCGCCTTCGGCACGCGCTCGGTCCAGGTGCTCGAGCGTCGTTTGCGGACGGACTCGGACGGCGAGCTCGGAACGAGGGAGCTTCGCGCACTCGAGGCCGTCGTTCGTGAGCATCCGAACACGCAGCTCGACCGGACGGAGCTCGAAGCGACTATCCTGGACACACTACGTGCACTCTTCACGCATGCCACCTTGCGTGACGCGCTCGAGCGGTTCGGCGGGAATCGACGGACCCCGTTGGTCGAGATCGTGTCGGACCTCCTCGAAGACGAGGTGACGCACGCGCGAACGCGAGTCTTCCGGCTGCTCGGCCTGCTCTACCCGCGAGAGGATATGAAGCGCGTCTATCGAGGCCTTTTCGAGACGACGGGCCGCGACGCCGCACGCATGTTCGGCGGGGCACGCGAAATTCTCGAGCACGTCGTCGAATCGCCGCTGAGGGACTCGGTACTTTCCGTCGCCGACGCAGGAACGGGCTCGTCGAGCTTCGCCAAGCTGGCCGAGCTCGGCGAAGAGCGCTTCGACTCGTACGAGTCCGCTCTGGCCCGATGCACGCAGCGCACGCCTCAAGACGACACCTTGGCGACCTTGGTCGAGCTCCACGTCCTCGAGCTCGACGGGCGGCGCGAGTACGAGGAAAGATCGACGACACAGCACGGAGAGCCCTATGGTTGAAGTACGTCGTTACGGCACGACCGAGCGGCTCCTCGAGCTCCGCGCCTTTCCACCGTTCGAGGCGCTTCCTCGGCGCGCCGTCGTCGCGGTCTCGAGATCGCTGGAGGAGCTCAGCTTCGTGCCGGGAGAAGAGCTTCTCTCGGCGGACGCGGAGGCATCCGCGCTCGTGTTTCTCATGAAGGGCGCCGTGGAGACCTGGCACGACGGGGTCTCGCTCGGGATCTCGCGCGCACCCGGGAGGGCCGCGCTCGTCTCGCTCCTGGCGGGAGCGATCCTCGGAGTACGAGACGGCACCGGCTCCGTGGGCACGCGCATCGTGGCGCTAGAGCCTACGGACGCGCTCTACCTTCATCACGACAGCCTCGTCGAGCTCATGGCCGAGCACTTCGAGGTATTCTGCTCGATCTTGCGCCACTTGGCCTCGGCACTGCTCCGCGAGCAAAGGGCCCTAGGGCTCGAGGCGACCGACGAGCTCTTCCATCACGTCCTCGCCCGAGTCCCACGCCCGACCACGTCACCCACCGTGGTCGTGCGCGAGACACCTCTCACGAAGACGGACCGCCTCTTCGCACTCCGCGCGCTGCCCCATTTCCGCCGCATGAACGTCAACGCCATCGCGGCCTGGGCGAGTCGCCTCGAAGAGCGCCGCTATCCACCGGGAGCCACCCTCTGGAAGCCAGGCGAGCTCGCAACGGACTTCGCCATCTTGGTGCAGGGAACCGCCGTCGAACGTGGTCCGGGCGGCGAGGTGCACACCCAGCCTCCGCTGCTGGTCGGCGGACCCGAGGCCATCCTCGGAGAGAATCGAGAGTCGGAATGCGTGGCGCTCACCGAACTGGTCACGCTTCACGCGAGTATGGATGTGGTTCTCGACATCTGCGAAGAGCACCTGGAAGTCGGCTTGGGCCTGGCCTCCCTGCTCGCCAGCCTCTTGACCAGGATGCAAGTGGCGCGCGCACGCCGTGGAGACCCGCCCGAAGACGATGGCGAAATCGGCTTCGAGCGGCTGTCGATTGGGTGACGCGAGGTGCCCCAGTCCACCGCGGTCACGGCCCGGCGTAAGGCACCGGCAGCTCGAACGTCACGCCCCAATTGTAGAGGGGAAGGCCTCCGGTGACGCTGGTCGCCGGGTCCGAGTCGCGTAGGTTGCCGCGAACCCCCAAGGTGGGGCCGGGGCAGCCGGGGCGGCCGGTGCCGCCATTGTCGAAGTAGTTCGCGTACTCGAGGCGCTGGTTCGCACCGGTCGGCGTCGCGGCCAAGGTGATGGTCACGGTGTCCGGCGCAGTCACGGCCACGCTCGTGATGGTTTGTGCCGTACCACTCGCCACTTTTCCAGCGGTACCGCCCACCAGGTAGCGGAACCCGAAGTTTCCCGGATTGGTGACATTGACCGTATCGAGCACCAAGGGCGGTACCGGGACGCGGAACTTCACGGTGACCACGTTGCCTGCCCGGGTCACGCTGGTGGGGCCGGTGGGCTCCCACTTCTTCCCCTCGAATACCCACTTCGCGTACGCCTTGGCGATGTACTCCCCAAGCCTACGCTGGCCGAAACCGTTGAAGTGGAGACAATCGTTGAATTTCAGCATGTACCCGGGGGCCACGAGCACCACGTTGGGATTGGCCTTGTGGGCACGGTATTGCTGCACGGGAATGGGGCTCGACGTGGGCGGAACGTAGTCCGGGTCGCTCGGGGCGACGCTCGTGTTCGTCCAACCTTGCATCTGCACCACGAAGAGAGGCACGGCTTCGGCCTGCCCGGTCTTGGCGCGGATGTCGGTCTGGTAGTCGGATTGGAGCTCGGAGAGCGCGTCCGCGTAGTCGGCCAGATTGCCGGCGCCGTCTCGACGGGGCCACGGGTAGAGCGACCCGTAGCTGTAGTGGTCGTCTTCTCCGTGGATGAACGTCACGCCGCGCACCACGTAGCTGCGACCGGCCGCCTGCGCCAAGGCCATGCCGGAGTCGACCTGACGCATGCCGTCCATGTAGGAGGGATTGCCCTCGGTGAGGTAGGCGCACCCTCCCTTGCGCAGGCAGGCGTAATTGTAGCCGCTCCGTCCATGCTGGCTGACGAGGACGTCGTGCTTGGTGTAGGGCGTTCCCGCGAAGTACGTGCCGGTGGCCAACGCCGAGATGCGGTTGGCCATGGCGCTCGAGATCGTCTCCACGCCGTAATTGAGGAAGCGATCACCCTCGGCAATGGGAACCAACGACACCGGCGTGCGTACGGTGCTCGCCGCACAGCCTCCTCCGGAACAGCCGAGCGAGACGAAGACCCCGGTGTCGAACATGAGGTTCGAGAAGGTCGGGTGGGCCGGGGTGAACTGGAACTGCGGCGCGCCTTGATTGTCGTCGTTGCGAGTGCCGCCATTGGCGGTGGAGTTACTCTGTCCGGTGGCCAGCAGATGATTGATGGAATAGTCGACGTAGGCCGGCAACGGATTGTCGTCGTTGACGAGCGACACCTCCGCCACGAGACCGGCGAACGTGGCGGCGACGCTGGTCGAGGGTCCCAGGCGAACCTTGTACGGCTGGGCCCCGTCGGCGGTGGCGTCGGCCACGCCGGTCACGGTCACGGTGCGCGGGGTCTTCCAATCCGTGGGACCGAAGACCAGGCTCGAGGGCGAGACGGTCGCCTCGGTGGTGTCGCTCGAGACGATCGGCACGGTGACCGGAGACGTCGGTTCGGCCGCGAGGTGCACCTCGAAGGTCACCTGGGTGCCGAGCTCGCTCGTGCGAAGGCCACTCGGGGTACCCACGACGAGCGCGGCCGCATCGTCGTCGAGCGTGGTGACGGTCGGGTCGACCGGATCGAGCCCGGAGTAGGCCGCGTCCGTCGAAACGGCTTTGCCGAGCACGACGCCATAGGTCACGTCGCCGTCGTCCAGGTCGTCGTCGACACCTGTAACTTGCACCGACTTGGGCACGTTCCAGTCGCCGGCCCCGAACACGAGCGACGTGACGTCGGTCACGCCTTCGCTCGGGTCCGAGCTCGTCACGGGCACGGTCACGTCGCCGGTCGGCTGGGTGCGCAGACGTACGGTGAAGGTCGTACTGGTGCCTTTTTCGGTGACGCTGCTGCCTGCTGCGCCGACCAGAAATCCGGCGGTATCGTCGTCTTGATTCACGAAGGCGAGGCTCTTCTTCGGCACCCCTTCGTACCCGGAGCCGGCTCCCCGGGCAGGGCCGATCTCCACGGTGAACGGCTGGTCGCCGTCGGCGAGCACGTCGTCTTTTCCGGTCACGGTCACCGTGCGCGGCACGTCGAACGAGGTCTCGTCGAACACGAGCTCGGTCGCGTCGAGCGTGGCCTCGTCGGTCCGTGAGACGACGAGCGGAACGGTCACGCGCGAGGTGGGCTTCGTGGCAAGCTTCACCGTGAACGTCACCGCGGTGCCCGTTTCGGCGGTGGCCGTGCCCGAGGGCCCCGAGACCACCAGCGCCGGTGCAAGAGTAGAAGCGTCGGTCGATCCGTCGGAGCGCGAGGCGTCCACGGCGCCGCCGTCGTTCGGGCGCGAGGAGTCCGCCGTCCCGCTCGCATCCTCACTCGAGGCGTCGGGGATTCCCTCCGCGTCCGGAACGAGCGAGAGCCCACACGCCGAGACCAGCACGAGCGGCAAGAGGCCCAAGGTTGCTCGAAGCTTCATGGCCGGATCATGCAACGCAGACCGGAAGAATGCACGGCGCAATCCCACATTTTGGGACGCACGGATTGCAGCGCACGCAGACTGTGGCGCAATGTCTCGGCAACCGAGGGGCGCGCGGTCGTCGTCAACCGAGCTCGATCACTCGGTCGCATATGGCGAGCGCTTCGCGGCGATGGGTCACGAGCAGGACCGACCGCGAGCCGCGCAGCGCTTCGATCGCACCGAGGACACGTGCCTGGCTCTCGCGATCGAGACCGCTCGTCGGCTCGTCGAGCAGGAGCACCGGCTTGTCGGTGACGAGCGCCCGCGCGAGCGACACCCACTGTCGCTCGCCTCCCGAGAGCGTGCGTCCGCCCGGACCGACACGCGTGCCCGCGTCGGGACGAGCCGACGTGCCGGCGCCGGACGACTCTGGCGCGAGGAAGGCCCCGAGCGACTCGAGGGCGTCGAGACACGCATGCGGCTCGGCGCCGCCGAGGCTAACGTTTTCGGCGATGGTCGCAGCGAGCACCGGAGCTTCTTGAGGGACCCAAGCGAAGGGTCGATCGCGGGGGAGGTCTGCATCGAGGCGTGCGCCATCGAACCACACCTCGCCGGCGCGCGCGGGCACGAGGCCGAGCAAGACTCGCAGCAGCGTGCTCTTTCCGCGGCCGGTCGGCGCCACCACACCGACGATTTTGCCCGGCTCGATCACGAAGGAGAGCGGCGCGGTCACCGCACCGAACGGAAGCTCGAGCCCACGAACCTCCAGCGTTCCAGGCGAGAACGGGCGAGGGCGCACTCCCCCGCTCGCGTGGCCATCGGCCCCCGATCGCGAGGCCTCCGCGACTGCGCGCGACGGAGCTTTTTCGAGCTCCAGCGCCTCGAGCGACGCTTCCCCCTTCGCCCATGCAAGGCGTGCGTCGGACAGCTCGCGCAGCGGCTTGTAGGCGAGAAAGAAGATCACGGCGAACGGCACGAGGTTACCTTGCGACGCGCTCGGCAGCCGCGACGCGCCCAGGACGACGAGCACGAGGGCGAAGGCGCCTAGCACCTCGTTGCCACTCGAGAGGAGCTGCGCTCGCGCCGCAAGCCACTCGCCGAGCACGAGCAACCGTGCGCCGAGGGTGCGCACCTCGCGACGGGCGAGCTCCTCCGCACCGAACACACGGAACAAGTCGGCGTGCCGAGTGGCCTGATCGGCCGCGGAAAATAGCGCTTCCGACTCACGCACCACCTCGGCCTGCCGCACTTTCCAGCCGCGCCGCAGCCTGCCGAGGACGACCGCGAACGGGCCGAGCACCAAAAGAGCGAAGAACGAAAGCCTCGGCTCGACCAGCACCAACGCGACGAGCACGGCGAGAAGCTCGAACGTAGCCCTCGTGGCTTGGAGCAGTCCAGTGGACACCGATTGCTCCACGTCGCGCACGTGCGTGGTCAACGACGCCACCGTGCGCACCGGATCGGCCGAGGTCTCTGCCAACTCCGGTAAGAGTCCATGATCGTTCGGTCCTACCTGGCCAGCCTGGCCCACCGCGCCATCGAGTCGCGTCGAGAGCACGCGCTCACGCAGGGCCTGCCCCATGGAGAGCACCAGCGAGGCTTGAGCCTTCGCACCGAGGACCGCCGAGATCCCCTTGGCGAGCGCCAGCCCCAACCCGAGAACGGCGAGCCCCAGCGCCGACGAGCCTACGCTCCCGAGACCGGAGCGCGTGTCCAGGTGAGACGCGAAATCCAGGGTAGGCGAGGTAGTTCCCAGCGCGAGCGCGCGTACCAATGCGCCAGCGACCATGGCCAGAAGCCCATGGGACACGCCGTGAACCACCATGCAAAAAAGGAAGAGCCACGTGGTCTTTCGGTCGCGGTCGGCCGAAAGCCGCAACTGCGCGTAGAGAGACGACAGGGTGTGGGCACCGCCCTTCATCGCGGTTTTTCACATCATGCCAAGGCCTTGGAGGCGAGGTCTTTCCGCTAAGGGCGGACGATTCGAAAGGGAACGCCCTTTGCAGATGTTTCATCCGGCTTCTGGATTCCGACCCTCGCCTCACCTCTTGGTGAAGGCTCCACACCAGCCGCCCTTCGCCCGGCCGACTGCCGGTTCGGGCCGACAGAAATCGCTTCTGCATCCAAGCGAACGGTTCTCGCCATTGCGGCATCCGAACGGATAGTCTGACGGATAGCTCTCACGTTTCGCTTCTTCACTTCTCTCGATCACGTCGTTCGCACGCCTCGTCTTTCCGGTCTCGCCGGACTCGCTCGCCTCGCTCGTTTCGCTCTGCTCGTCTCGTGCTCGGCAGCCATCGTTCGACATCGACGCTCGACTCGCGACTCTCGAATTCGACGCTCGCCTCGACGCTTCGATTCCTCGCTTCCCTTCGGCTTCACTCGCTTGCGCCCCCTCGCGACAAGGACCCCATGAGCAAGAGCAAGAGCACCGCTGCCGCGCATGCCACCTCCGGGAAAAAAGCCGTCGAGGAGCTCGCCCCCGTTTCCGGCGTCCTCGAAGAAGAGGAAGTCGACGGCGACGAGTCGCCAGCCGCACCGGTCGAAGAAGCGGTCATGGAGGACGAGTTCGAGGCCGACCTCGAAGCCGAGCCCGCGGGCATCGAGCTCGACGTCGACGCGTCCAGCTTGGCCCCTCCGCCCAAGGAAAAAGCGGCGGACGAGGGCAGCGGCGACTCCATGCTCGCGCGCTACTTCCGCGAGATGGCCACCCACAACGTGATGGGGCCGGACGAAGAGCTCGAGACCGCCATCGAAGTCGAACAAGGCGAAGTCGACCACTGGGTGGCGATCTTCTCGTACTTGCCTGCGGCCGGATTCGCGCTCGACTCGCTCGAAGCGGACCTGCCGACGGGCGACGAAGCGCTCGACCTTCCGCAGATCGAAGAGCTCCGCAAGATCCGCAAGACCTTCGAAAAAACCGGCAAGCTCTCCAAAGACGCCGAGAAGAAGTGGACGCAAAAGACCACTCAGCTCGCGCGCGCCATTCGCCTCGCCGACAGCGACCGTCTCTGATTCTCCACGCCGAAGAGACCGTGCGAAAGCTCGGCATCGCCCCGGAAGACAAAGAAGAAGACCGCGAAGAAGAGGGCGTCGCCGTGGTGCCCAACTCGCAGGTCTCGCTCTCCGCGCGCATCCCCGCCACCGCTCAGTACAAGAAGTTCCTCTCGGGCATCACCACGGCGAGCATTCGCTCGAAGCAGGTGAAGAACAAGTTCGTGAAGGCGAACCTGCGCCTCGTGGTCTCGATCGCGCGCAGGTACAACCGTGGGCGTCTGCCGCTGATCGACCTCATCCAAGAGGGCAACATCGGCCTCATGAAGGCCGTCGAGCGCTTCGACCACACGCGCGGCTACCGCTTCTCCACCTACGCGTCGTGGTGGATTCGTCACGCCATCAGCCGCGCGCTCGCGGACAAGGGGCGCGCCGTGCGCATCCCGGTGCACATGCTCGATACCCACAACCGAGTGGCGCGCGCCACGCAGGCGGTCATCGCTCGTACGGGCCGTGATCCCACGCTGGCCGAGCTCGAAGCCGAGACGGGCATCCCGCAAGAGAAGCTCGACAAGGTCAAGGGCTCCTGGGCCGAGACGCCCTTCTCTCTCGATCGCCCCGTGGGCGACGAAGACGGCCGCAAGTTCATCGACTTCTTGCAGGACGAGAACATGGTCTCGCCCTACGAGAACCTCGTGTCGCAGAAGTGGGGAGAAGAGGTGCGTCGCCTCTTGTCCACGCTGACGCCGATCGAGTCGCGCATCATTCGGTGGCGCTTCGGCCTCGACGACGAAGACGAGCTCACGCTCAAAGAAATCGGCGACAAGTACAATCTCTCGCGCGAGCGCATCCGCCAATTGCAGGAGCAGGCGCTCGGGAAGATCCGCAAGCACATGCGCGACTGAATCGCGATCGCGCGGCCACGCTCGCAAAACGACCTCGTGTCGGGAACGGCGCCCTCTCTCCTCGGAGACCGGGCGCCGTTTTTCGTCGGTCTTCCGGCGCTCGCCTCCCGCTCAATCCGAGAGCGAAACGACGGCGGCGACCACCGCCACGACGAGCACGAGGGCGCCTAGCACGACGCCCACCACGAGGCCCTTGGCGGACGGTGTGGGCCCGTTTCCACTCGCGCCCGAGCGCGGCGGGAGCGAGCCACGCGCCACGATCCCCGAGGAGCTGGGCATGCCCGAAGCCGACCGTGCGCCCGAGTCGAACAGCTCTGCCCGAGCCGGCGCGTAGGGCGCGAGGGCCTCGATGAGCTCGAGGGCCGTCTGGTAACGGTCGACGGGCGAGGTGGCGAAGGACTTGTGCACCACCTCGACCAATCCCGGAGGGAGATCCGGCCGCAACGACGAAAGCTTCGCGCAAGTGCCGAGCTCGATCGCGACCAGCGTCTCCCTCACGTTCGGCCGGGTGAACGGGCGCTCGCCACTCAGTGCGAGATACATGCATACGCCGACCGCGTAGAGATCGCTGCGCGCGTCGATCGCCTCGGCTCGACATTGTTCGGGGGACATGTACGTGATGGTCCCCACCATGTCGCCTGCGCGTGTGAGCGGCGCCGCTTCGCTCAGCTTGGCGATGCCGAAGTCGAGCACCTTGGCCAACAGGCCCAACGGCGATTCCACCAGGAACACGTTGGCGGGTTTCACGTCGCGGTGGACCACTCCGGCGGCGTGCGCGGACGCCAGCGCGGAGAGCACCTGCCTCATCACCTGGACCACGTCTTCGGCCGGGCGTGGACCTTCGTGCAGGATCCAGTCGTTCAGGGTCCTGCCGCGCAAGAGCTCCATGACGAGGAACGGTCCTTCGGCGTCTTCGCCGAAGTCGTGCACGGCCACGATGTGCGGGTTCTCGAGTCGCGCGCAGATACGAGCCTCGCGTTTGAAGCGCTCCAAAGGCTCACCCGAGGCTTGTCCGGGGTGGAGCCGTTTGATGGCGACGCGGCGCCCGAGCTCGTTGTGGAGCGCCTCGTAGACCACGCCGTAGCTGCCCTCTCCGAGCATGCGCACGGTGGTGTATTTGCCGGAAGCCACGGTCTGCACGGCGCTCATGGGCTCGACCTTCGGTACGTCACGCGCCTACTTACGCACCAGGTGGGACAATGGACTCACGGCACGCGAAACCCGAGGCGACGATCAGCGCGAACCCCAAAGGCGGTCGTGGATTTGTTCGACCAGCTCGTCCGCGGCCGACCGCGCGGCTCCACCTTTGCCCGCGACCTTGTTGAACAGGATCGAAAAGGCGACCGGGCTCTTTCCGGGAGGTGCGAGCACGAAACCCGAGAGGGCGATGGTGTCGTCGAGGGTGCCGGTCTTGGCGCGGATGGCCATGTGCTTTTTGCGGTTCTTGAAGCGCTTGTGCAGGGTGCCGTCCACGCCGCCGATGGAGAGCTGCGCCACGAATTCGGCGCGCCTCGAGGGGTCTTGGTAGCCGTCACGCAACACGAGCGCGACGCCGTGCGCGGTCACGCGGTTCGCGTCGAAGAGACCCGAGCCGTTCTTGATGACCGTGCCGGGCTCGAGCATGTGCCCCTCGGAGAGCCACTTGGTGACCACTTGGGCCGCGTCTTGGCTCTTGGCCGGGCGAGCCTTTTTTTCCCCGCCGAGCGACTTGAACACCATCTCGGCGTAGAAGTTGTCGCTCTGTTTTCCGAGGGCGTAGAGCAGCGACGAGAGCGGCGCCGACTCGTGACGTGCGAGCGTGGCGGCCTTCGAGCCGCCCTGACCGGCCTTCACCTCTCCCGTGACCTTCACGCCGCGATCTTCGAGCACCGCCTTGAGCGCGTAGCCGGCGAGCAGCGTGGGGTCTTCCACGCGGCGCACGTAGTGGACGAGCTTCGCGTCTTCGGCGACGGCGCCCGAGAGCACGGCCTTCAAGCGCTTGCCGTTGGCCGAGAGCGCGAGGCCCACCGTGTCGGCGCCGGAGCCGCGCGTTTTGACCGACCCCTCGATGTCCACGAAGCCCGGAGGATCGAAGAAGGTGACCGCGTTCTGGCCGTCTTGGGTGGGACGAACCATCAAGGTCACGGTGTTCTCGTTGACCGCCACGGCGCTCACCGGGGCGCGGAAATAGGCCCACTCGTTGGGCTGCTGCTCGAACGCGGGAGGAGTGGTCTCACCGTCGAAGAAGCGCTGGTCGACCAGGATGTCGCCTTCGACCTTGCGCACGCCGTGGGCGACGAGGTCTCGAGCGAGACCGTAGAGGTCTTCGGTCTCGAGGGACGGGTCGCCGTTGCTGCGAAGAACGAGCGGGCCGTCGACGGTGCTTCCTTTGAGGGCGCCGCTCAATGTGGTTTGGTAGCGGAAGGAACCGTGGAGAAGCGCGAGCGAAGCCGCAGCCGTGAAGACCTTGGCGTTCGATGCCGGGTTCAAGGGCACGTGCTCGCCGTACGAAGCGAGCACGGTCCCGGAGTCGACCTCCATCACCTCGACGCCGACCTGGGCGTCCTTCAAGGTGCGGTCCTTCACCATGGCGCGCACGGCCGCGACCAGCTCGGCGGCGCTTCCCTGCACGGTGAGCGGGCCCTTCGCGGGCTCTTGTGCGGCGGGGGTTTCTTGGGCCGCGGGCGCTTTTTGGGAAGAAGCCGGCTCTTTTGCAGGAGCTTGAGACGAGGCGTCTGCCGCGACGAGCAGGGTGAGAGTCGCCAAGAGGGGAGCTGCGACACGACGCATGGCGAAGGGTCTACGACGACTCGACGCGCTTGGAAAGCCGCACGTCGCACGGTGCTCGCGCTCGCCTCGTGCGCGACGCTCGTGACAGTACTTGCATCTTGCACGGATAAGCCACCCATCGACTCGGCCACGCGTCCGCTCGAGGTGCTAGTCACCACCGCTCCCGAGACGCTCGACCCTCGCTACGCCACCGACGCGACCGGCCTCCGGGCGACGCGCCTCGTGCACGCGGGCCTCTTCGGGATCGACCCGCGCACCCTCGCGCCCTACCCGCTCCTGGCCGAGTCGTACCGCTTCGAGACACCGCTCGAGCTGCACGTGAAGCTCAAAGACGGCCCGGTGTTCCACGAGGGCAAACGCTTCGACTCGAGCGACGTGGTCGCCACGCTGAAGGCCTTCGCCGATCCGAAGGTCGCGTCTCGTCACGCGCAAGTGGTCTCGGCCATCCGGGACGTCTCGCCCGAGGGACCGCAGGGTGTGGTGATTCGCCTCTCACGGCCCCACGCGACGTTGCTCACCGATCTCGAGCTCCCGATCTTGCGCGCCGATCAGGCCGCGTCCGCGCCCGCGCCCGACGGCACGCTCGACGGGCTCGGGCCGTACCGTGTGACCTCTTCGAGTCACGGAGTGGTCGAGCTCTCTCCGGCCTCGACGCACCTCGTACCGGTGCCTTCGCACGCGCTCGTGCTCCGGGCGGTGCGGGACGAAAACGCGCGGGCGCTGCGCCTTCACGCCGGGCGCGCCGACCTCGTGCAGAACGGATTTTCCCCCGTGCTCTTGCCTAGCTTCGATGGCCCGGGGCTGCACGTGAACGTGGCGTCGAGCGCGAGCCTCACCTACCTCGTTCCGCGGTGCGATCGTGGCCCCATGCAGGATGCACGCGTCCGGCGCGCCGTATCGCTCGCCGTGGACAGGGCACTCTTCGCCCGCGCCCTTTTCGCCGGGCACGCCACGCCTGCGGGCACGCTCTTGCCCGAGGGCCACTGGGCGAAGCCCGACATCGCGGCCGCCGGGAGAGACCTCGAAGGCGCGCGCGCTCTTTTGCGCGAAGCTTCCGCGGTCGGTACCAAGGTGAGCTTACTCGTCTCGACGGACCGCTCACGCAAGGTGCTCGGACGCGTGATCGCCGAAGAGTTGGAAGAGGCGGGTCTCTCGGTCGAAGTGATCCCGCTCGAGCTCGGAGCCATGCTTGGACGGCTCGGCGCGGGGGACTTCGAGCTTGCGCTCCTACAGCTGCCCGAGCTCATCGAGCCCAACGTGCTGCGCGTCTTCCTTCACGGTGAGTACCGACCTCCGGCAGGCTCGAACCGCGGACGCGTGCAGGATGCACGTCTCGATGCGCTGCTCGATCGCGGGGACGCCGTGCTCGACCAAGACGAGCGCGCCCGGGTCTACGCGGAAGTGGAGCGGCTCGTCGCCCGTGAAGCGTACATCGTGCCGCTCATCCACGAAGACCACGTGGCGGTGGTCTCCGAGCGCGCGAAGAGCTACGTGCCCAGCCACGAGGGCCGCTGGGGAAACCTCTTCGCGCTGCCTTGAGGGCGAAACGCGCCTCACGCTCGACCCGAGCCCGCTCCGTTCCGGGGGCAAAATCGCGAAACGCCCTCCGAGCGAGCCCGGAGAGCGTTCCCGAGGAGCGTGGCTCCCTTCGCGTAGAGGCGAAGCTCAGCCCTTCTTCTGCTCGCGTTCGATGCTCTCGAAGAGCGCGCGGAAGTTGCCGTAGCCGAAGCCCTCGTCGCCGGCGCGCTGGATGATCTCGTAGAAGAAGGGACCGGCGCGGCTCTCGTCGTACATGGCGGCCGCTTCGCGCATGAAGATCTGCAGCATGTACTTGTCGTGGGCGCCGTCGACCAGGATCTGGAGACGCTCGAGCTCGGCCAGCTCGGCCTTCACGTTGGTGATGCCCAGCGCGGCGAGGCGCTCGGGGAGGTGCGTGTAGTACGCAGGGTGCGTGGGCATGAAGTCGACCGAGCGACGCTTCAGCTCTTCGACCGACCAGAGGATGTTGCTCACCGCGAAGGCGATGTGCTGCACGCCGTTGCCGTGGTTGTCTTCGACGAACTTGGCGATCTGCGAGTCGCGGAAGAACGGGCGGAGGGGCTCGTTGGTGGCGAACTTCACGTTGCTGCCCGGGTCCCACATGACGATCGACTTGAGCCCGGAGCCCGAAGCGCGTTCTTTCGCGACGTCCTTCGTGTGGAAGCTCACGTCCCAGAAGGGCTCGAAGCCGAGCACGTCCCGGTACCACGCGATGATGGGCTGCATGGTGAGCCCGTTCGACGTGACGTGGTCGATGTTGCGGATGCCGTACATGTTCTCCGGCTGGCTGCCGTTGCCGGGGCCCACGTCGGCGAAGCCGGGGGCGAAGCGCGAATAACCGGTGCGCTCGACGAACCGGAAGGCGACGTCACCGAGGGGCGTGGCGATCTCGACCGAGCGGTACTTTCCGCCCTTTTCGTCGGTGTCCTCGACCGGATCGGCCAGGAACGTGCCGCCGCGCTCGTCCAGGAACGCCATGGTCTCGTCGAGGTTCTTCACGCGGAAGCTGAGGCTCATCACGCCGGCCGGGTGCCGCTTCAAGAAGCGCGCGGCCTTCGACTTCTGCGAGAGCGGCGTCGACACGCACACGCGCACGTCACCGGCGCCGAACACGGTGGACTGCTGACCGCTTCGCGACGCGAGATCGTCTCCGGCGCGTGCGACCTCTTTGAAGTCGAGGCGATCGACGTAGAAGGCGCGCGAGCGCTCCATGTTTTCCACCACGAAGTGGAAGGAGTCGTAGCCGAGGATGCCTGCACGGCTGGTGCGCTCGTTTTCCTTGGTTTCCATGGCGGCGGACTCTGCCACAGCCCGCTCGCGATCGGGAGGCCCACACCCTGGAAATTTCGCTCGCGCCGCAGCGCGGCGAGCCGGACTCAGGACTTCGCGACCGGCGGCGGAGGCTCGGTTGCGCGTTCACGGTCCTCCCCGGAAGCAGGCTCGCGCGCCTCGTGGGCGGCTACAGCACGGCGAGTCGCGGCCACGAGGGAAGCCCGGAGCTTCGGGTCGACCACGCGATCCACGACGGCGGAGAGCAGCGGCAAGAGCTCGAAGGGACGCGCACGCGACGTACCCGGCCGACGCTCGCCGACGAGCGCCACCAGGTCGTCCATCGCTTCGGCCGCCACTTCACTTGCATCCTGCAACGACTCGGGGGGCTCGCCCTCTCCCACCGTCACCGAAGCCACGAGCGCGCTCGCCAGCTCGACGAGAGACGAGACCTCGGCGGTATCTCCCGAGGTACGGAACGATCGCGCACGCGCACGGGTGAGGTCCCGACGCGCGCGAGCGACGTCCCCCGAGACGAGCGCGACCAGCGCACGAGCCACGAGCGCGAGCGCCGCCGTCGGCTCGGTGGTCACGGAGAGACGGGGCTCGACCAGATCTTGCGCGAGGGCTGCAGCCTCGTCGCGCAGGCCCGCCGCGGAGCACGCGAGCGTCTCGAGCGCCGCCGCATGCACGAGCTCTTCGAGGCGACCTTCTTCCGCGACCGCTCGGCGCGCGGCCCCGAAGAGATCGCTGGCTTCTTCGTAGCGCCCACGAACGAGAGCGGCGCGACCTCGCGCCGAGAAGCTCCCGTAGAGCACGAACGGAGCGGACGCGAAGGCGGCGAGCGTCTCCACGCGAACCAGCTTTCCGAGCCCTTCTTCTCGTCCTTCGGGAGTGCGTACGAGCCGTGCGCCGAGCTCGTTCAAGACGCTAGCCTCCAAAGCCGCTGCCCTCACGTCGAGCACGATCGCGGCCGCGTACGAGAGCTCGTGACGAGACAGCTCCGGATCGAGAGTCCTCGCCAGACGCCCGAGCAAGAACGACGACACGAGGCGCGTGAGCGTGCTGCGGGCACCTCGTTCACGGACCTCCCGCGAGAGGCCGGCCACGATTTCTGCGAGTGCACTCGCACGGCGGGTCTCGTCGACCTCGGCCGCCAGGGCGGTCTCGACCGAGCTCATGGTGGCCACGAGGCCTCGAGGAGCAGCGCCGTCCTCCCGCAGACGCAGGGCCGAGAGACGCACGCGAGCGAGCGACGCGGGCGCGTCACGCAGCGGTGCGAGCACCGTCCCGACGAGCGCGAGTGCAGCCGAGAGCTCGGGATCGAGCACCCGTACGGCCTCGTCCCAAGCCACGCGCGGCAGAGGGCTCGCCTGCGCGGCACGCTGCCCGAGCAGAGGCTCGACCGCGACCAGGGAAACCGCTCCGTCGAGCGGCGATCCCGAGAGCTCCGCCTGCGCGCCCAGCGGGTCGAGCCGAAGCGCCCTCACGAGCGCCCTCACCGCCGAACCGTGAGGACCCGACTCCCGGCGCGCGAGCGCCTCGAGCATCACCAGGTCGAGATCGTCGAGGCACTCGCGGAGCGCGACCTCCACGTCGGTCGAGAGACGAAAGAGGCGGACGGAGGTCCCCTCCCGCGAGGCGCGTGAACGCGACGAAGGCGGCGGCTCGGAGTCCGCAGAGGGCGCGAGGCGAGTCAGGAGCGGATCGCGTGGTCCGGTCGACACGGCGCGCGCGTGCACGCTCTCCACGCTCCTTTTCGGCTCGATCGGCACGGGCGCCGTCTCGAGGTCGGACACCACGACCAGCGCGTCGTTCGCGGTGACGAAGCGACGGGAAGGATCGAGCGCCACCATACGGGCGAGCAGCGAAGCGAGCGGCTCCGGCACGAGCGGCTCGAGTGGAACAGCGAGCCCGGCCGAGCGCGCGAGCGATGTCTCGCGCACCAGCGGATACCCGAGCAGCTCGTACAGGAGCATGCCCGCGGAGAAGACGTCGCTGCGCGTATCGCCCGGCCGACCCGCGAGGCGCTCGGGAGCCACGTAGCGCAGTGTACCGTAGCCGGGATCGCCGAACACCTCGTCTTCGCGCGGAGAGAGGGCGCGCGAGGCGCCGAAGTCGACCAGCACCGCGCCCTCGAGACGATCACGAGGCACGAGCACGTTGGACGGCTTGAGATCCTCGTGGAGCACACCGGCCGCGTGGGCCGCCGCGAGGCCCGCGAGCAGACCTCGCGACACGCGCAGCACTTCGTGGGGAAAAAATGGCCTCCCGAGCAGCTCCGCGGAGAGCCACTGCCCTTCCACCAGGTCACTCACCACGTAGGCGCCGTGCTGCGGGTCGATACCGTGGTCGTGCAAGCTCACCACATGAGGAGACCGCACGCACGCGAGTGCCCTTGCCTCTCGCTCGAACCCGCGCACGACCCGATCGTCCCGACCGCCGCTCGCGAGGGATACGACCGGCGCGAGCTTGAGCGCGACGAAGAACCCGGTCCGCGTATCCCGCGCGCGATACACCGTCGCGGTCGACCCTGCGCCCAGGGCTTCCGAGAGCTCGTAGCGTCCGGCGACGAGGAGGCCTGGAGTCACGTCGAACGCCCGACGTGACCCGAGTGGCGAAGTGCCGCGAGCGGCGAAGCGCTCAGCGCCTCGCCTGGCACCGATCGATGCAGCTCGCGAGGGACGAACAAGACGCGTTCGAAGAGCATGCGGTGGCCTCCGCGCAACACGAGCGAGAGAGGCAGCGATCGCGCTCGGTGAGACCGTAGCTGACCTGCCCGGGTCCGGTGCCGATGGCCGAGCAGGCCTTGGTGGTGGTGTCCGAGTCGTCTTCGTCACCGTAGCAGCGCTCGACGTTGCAATCGTCGAGCGCCTGCAGGAGCTCCGCTCCGGCCGCGAAGTCTTCCATGCACTGCGAGGCGCAGACCTCGTCCGGGTTGTACGGCGCTTGCTCTTTGGCCGAGACGGGCTGGACGGCCTGACCTTCGTTGGAAGGAGCGGCCGCCGCGGTGGTCCCACCGCTGACGAGCGTCGAGGGAGCGTTGTTCGACGAGCACGCGAACATGGCCGTTCCACTGCCGAGCGCGATCACGAGCACGGCACCGGGAACCACGACCGAGAGGGACTTCTTGTTCAGCGGCATTGCGGCACTCCGTTCTCGAGGATGGCCGTCTTTTCCGTGCCCGAAAA
This sequence comes from Polyangiaceae bacterium, assembly GCA_965225775.1. Lineage (GTDB taxonomy): Bacteria > Myxococcota_A > Polyangia > Polyangiales > Polyangiaceae > JAAFHV01. Next base: position 4,213,758 of record OZ245328.1, read on the forward strand.
TACGCATTTTTTCCCCGTCGTGCACTGGAAGCCGAGCTCGATGAGCTGACCTTTGCACTTGTAAGAACTGAAGTCGCGAAGCTCGCTGCAGTACCAACCGTCGGCCTTACCGGAGCAGCTGTCCTTTTGGTCGACGCAGGCAGGTCCCGTTTGACCGTCCGGGAGGATCGGGACGAAGACGTCGGGCACTCCGCACTTACGTGCAGTCTTCAGGTTTCCGCAAAAGTCGCTGCACGCGCGCGTTCCCGCGTCGTTGGAGACGACCTCGATGTGGCCGTGGCTCTTCGAGTAGCCGCACTCGCCGCGTCCCCACACGATGATGGCACCCTTCGGAGGAGCTTCACCGAGCGCGAGCTTCACCTCTTTGAAGCCGAGCTTCTTCAGGTCTTCCGGGTTCTTCCGAGCCCAGGTGGTGAACATGTACGCGCTGCCGCCGTAGCGGCCGCCCGGCGCGATGTCCGCGGGGAGGTCGTAGCCGGAGTTGGTGATGTGCTGCTTCACGAAGGAAAAGCAGCGCTTCTGCGAGCGGCGGCCGTCCCGGCTCGCGCCCGTGCGCGCGAGCTTGTCGGCGGCGGCCGAGTCGTAGCCCTCGCAGTCGAGCTCTTGTTTGGTGAGATCCGCTTCGGACTCCCCGAGCGGCGCGCGTTCGTCCACGGTGCTCGCGCACGCGACGAGCGCGAGCACGGGTACCGAGACGAACGCCGCGGAGGCGAGACGGCCGAGTAGACGCGACGGCGAAGTGTTCCGTGCCATGCGAACATCTTGGCTTCCGAACACGCACGAGAGCAACCGATTCTTCCTCGGATTTCCTGAGAAAATCTTGGCTTGTCGCGTCGATACGGATCACCCCCTGGTCGGTAAATTGACCTGGGGCGATTTGCACCAGGGCCCTTACGGGCTTCCGATCGTCGTGCGAGTGGGCGATGCTGGCGGCGATGAAACGAGCCCTTTTCGCTACGACTTTCGTTTTCGCCGCGCTCGCCACCTCGCTGCTTTCGAGTGAAGCCTCCGCCGCGGAGTCGCTCCGCGATCCGTTTTACGTGGGCGGCACGGTGCTCGGCTTCGGTGCACCGCTGAACAGCGGATTCCGGAACAGCACTCCTTACCGACTCGACTTCGACTTCGGCTACCACCCCTCGAACCGCCACGACGGCTTCGTCGTCGGATTCCGCCAGAACTTCTTCTTCGGCGGCGGATTCGACGGTGGCATCTCGCAGCTCCGTATGGGCGGCGACATTCCCATCCTCATCAAGGGCGGTCGAATGGAGGTGACGATAGCTCCGTATGGCGCGGGCGGCGTCTACTACGGCTTCAACAGCCAGGCCGCGCGCGCGGCGCTCTCGTTCGGTATCGAAGGAAAATTCTTCCCTATCGCGAACAACGGCTTCTTCGCGATGGCGCGCCCGTTCGAGATCACGATCTTGCCCGGAGGCGGCGGCACTACCCCCGTGCTCTACGGATTCGGCGTGGGCGCAGGTTATGCGTTCTGAGACGCGCTTCACGTCGCGGTTCGAGACCGTGTGTCTCCGAGGCGTCACGTCCCACTTCGGATGACATAGAACCTTCTCACTTCCACTCGCACCCGGTTAAGGTATCGGCCCCATGAAGACCATTTCCCGATTGTTCGTCTCGTCCCTCTTCGCAGGTGCGGTCGCGCTCGCCTCGTCCACGGCGCACGCCGAATCGAATCGCGGCGCGGGCTACATCCAGGGTGAAGTCCTCGGCTACGCGTTGATGGGGGCGCCCGGCGTCGATACGCCCTTCGGCAGCATCAGCGCGTCGTACGGCGCGTACCCGATCGAGATCCACGGCGGCTACCACCTCGGCGGTACGCACGAAGGCTTCGTGATCGGCGGAAGCCAGAAGTTCTTCTTCGGCACCGCAAGCTCCGGCGCGACGCTGCTCCGCGCCGGCTACGACATCGCCATCCCCATCAAGGGCGGCGAGATGGAGCTCACGGTCGCTCCGTTCGGCTTCGGCGGCATCTACTACGGCTTCTCGGGCGGTGATCCGCGCGCGATGTTCGGCTTCGGCGCCGAAGCCCGCTTTTTCCCGCTCAACGAAGGCGCCGGCAAGGGCTTCTTCGCCGCGGCCAAGCCGATCGAGCTCGGCTTCCTGCCCGGCACCGGTGGCTTGTTCACGACCTACACGTTCCACCTCGGCGCCGGTTACGCGTTCTGAGAAGCGTCCGGCCTCGGCCGGCACGGTGGTGTCCCCGACGGGCGTCGCGAATCGCGTCGCCCGTTTTCTTTTTTTCGCGCGTGTGGGTCCCGAAATCCAGAGCGTTTCGGGTCAAGTTCGTCGCTCGATCGAAGAACGTGGTCTCGTGCTCTCGCCTCTCGCGGAGCGTTATGGTATCCGGCGCTTCCGAAGGACGTCGGCCGTCACCCGCCCCTCCGGCTAGTGCTCCGACGATACGATCATGGAGCGCGCCCCGATGAGCCGAAAGCCCACGAAATACGTGTTCGTCACCGGGGGGGTGGTGTCTTCGATCGGCAAAGGCTTGGCCTCCGCCTCGGTGGGCGCCTTGCTCGAGGCAAGAGGCCTCCGCGTCACGCACGTGAAGCTCGATCCGTACATCAACGTGGACCCGGGCACGATGAGCCCGTACCAACACGGCGAGGTGTTCGTCACCGACGACGGCGCCGAGACCGACCTCGACCTCGGCCACTACGAGCGGTTCACCACCGCCCGCATGACCCGGAAGAACAACTTCACCACGGGTCGAATCTACGAAGCCGTGATCCAGAAGGAACGCCGCGGCGAGTACCTCGGCGGCACCGTGCAGGTCATCCCGCACATCACAGACGAGATCAAAGCGCGCGTGCGCGAGGCGACCGACCACGTCGACGTGGCCATCGTCGAGATCGGCGGCACCGTAGGCGACATCGAGTCGCTCCCGTTCCTGGAAGCCATCCGCCAGCTCAAGCTGGAGGCCGGCCCGCAGAACGCGCTCAGCCTGCACGTCACGCTCTTGCCCTTCATCGAGACCGCGGGCGAGATCAAGACCAAGCCCACGCAGCACTCGGTCAAGGAGATGCGCGAGATCGGCATCCAGCCCGACATCCTCCTTTGCCGCACGAAGACCGGCATGTCGCGCTCCACGCGCGAGAAGATTGCGCTCTTCACCAACGTGCCGGTCGAGGCCGTCATCTCCGGTGTCGACGTGGGCTGCATCTACGAGCTGCCGCTCGCGCTGCACGCCGAGGGCCTCGACGAGCTCGTGGTCGAGCGCCTCAACATCTGGACGCGCCAGCCCGACGTGAGCCCCTGGCGCCGCATCGTGGAGCGCTTCGTGCGCCCCACGCGCGGTCAGGTGCGCGTGGGCGTGGTCGGCAAGTACGTGAACCTGCGCGACGCCTACAAGTCGCTCCACGAAGCCCTCGTGCACGCGGGCATGGAGAACGACTGCAAGCTCGACCTCGAGTACATCGACTCCGAAGAGCTCGAGCGTGAAGGCACCACCGGCAAGCTCGACCACCTCGACGCCGTGCTCGTCCCCGGCGGCTTCGGCGACCGCGGAATCGAAGGAAAAATCCAGGCGATCCGCTACGCACGCGAGAACAAGATCCCGTTCTTCGGCATCTGCCTCGGCATGCAGCTCGCGGTGGTGGAGTTCGCGCGCAACGTGGCAGGTCTCGCGGGAGCCAACTCGAGCGAGTTCGACCAGGCGTGCAAGACCGCGGTGGTCGACCTCATGCCCGACCAACGCGACAAGCGCGACAAGGGCGCCACCATGCGCCTCGGCGCGTTCCCTTGCACGCTCACCGCGGGCTCGCTCGCGGCCTCGTCCTACGGCACGACCGAGATCTCCGAGCGCCATCGTCACCGCTACGAGTTCGCGAACGAATACCGCGACCACCTCGTGCAGGCGGGGCTCATCCTGTCGGGCACCTCGCCCGACCAGAAGCTCGTCGAAGTGGTGGAGCTCAAGGACCACCCGCACTTCTTGGGCTGCCAGTTCCACCCCGAGTTCAAGAGCCGTCCCTCGGCGCCGCATCCGCTCTTCTCGCGCTTCGTGAAGGCCGCGCTGCTGCGCAAGGAGGCCCGCGCTCGCGGAGAGCTTCGTCCCAGCGAAGCGCGCCTCCCCACGGTGAACTGACCACACGCACCGCGCGTCACGCGTCGCGCGCGAGACCGTGCACGAAGGTGTGCACAAGACGGAGCCGGACGGCGAATCTCGCCGCTTCCGGCTCTCGCCGTTTCAGGGGCCGGCCAGGCTGAGGTCCGGGCACCTCGAAACGGCGTGGTGATGGGTCGACACCTCGAAATTTCGAGGCTCCGTGACCTCACGGTCGGACCGAATTCGAGCGTTTAGCGCATCGGCAAAAAGGCATGCGCCTTGCTCTACGGGTCCGGCGGTCCGCCGCGAGGTAACCCGATGGAGACGACCCTGAGCACGCACGACTACCGTTCCGTTCCGCCCCTCGACGACGACGAGCCCTCGCGTACGTCGTCGTCCGATTGGGCGGACCTGCTGGGACCGCTCGATCGAGTGCCCTACCGCACGACGAGCCGAGAAGACGCGAAAAAGCTCGCGCGAAGGGCCCTCGAAGTCGAGCTGCTCGAGCTGGTCGACGGGTTCACCACGCTCGAAGGGATCGTGGAGCAATCGGGGCGCGGAGAAGATGCTTTTCGGGCACTCGTCGAGCTGCGCGTGCGCGGCCTACTCACGATGAAGCGCGACGAAGCGCGACCATAATCGGCTATCGCAGGCAATCGCGCGATTGCGAGGTCGAACGACCGCATTTCAAATGTGAGGTGTCGAACCTGCGGCCGCACGACACGCGAAAAGTGGCATCACTTTTGGTTTCGCACACCTACCTCGACCGCTTCGAGAGGCACGTGTCTTGCTGAGGGGCCGCCACCGAGGACGCGTGCTCACGCGGTAGAAGTATGTACAGCACACACGTTTCCGAAGAACCTTCCGAGCCGATTCTGGCCGTCGAAGACGACGTGCCCCCCTCCGAGCGAGGGCTCGCCGACTGGACCCGCGTGCTCGGACCGTTGCACAAGGCGCCGTTCCTCGCCGCGTGCCGAGAAGACGCGCGCAAGGCCGCGTGCTCGGTGCTCGAGCGCGAGCTCGTGGAGCTCGTCGACGGCTGGTCCACCCTGGCCGAGATTGCCGAGCGCTCCGGAAAGGGAGACCTCGCGTTCCAGACCTTGGCGGCGCTGCGCACGCGCGGGGTCATCGCGATGCGGGCAGACGAGTCGGGCAAGTAGCCGCACGTCAGTCCTCGACGAAGTCGAGGTCCTTGCCGTGGGTCTCTTCGAGTCCGAAGAGCGAGCCGAACGCGAGCACCAAGATGACTGCGCCCACCGTGCCTGCGCTGCCGAGCACACCGAGGCCGGGCTTCATGGCCTGAAAGCTCAGCGTGGCCAACACCACCGTTCCGCGCACGAAGTTGGGCACCGTCGTGGTGGCAGTGGCGCGCAAATTGGTGCCGAATTGCTCGGACGCGACGGTCACGAACACCGCCCAGTAGCCCGAGGCGAAGCCGAGCACCACGAGCACGCCGTAGAACGTGGTGAGCGAGCCGCGCGCGAACGTGAAGTACGCGACGATGCTGGCCGTGGTCAGGCTCAAGAAGCCGAAGAGCACACGCTTGCGACTCTTCAAGACTTGGCTGAGCGCCCCGCTGCCGAAGTCGCCCACGGCGAGCCCGATGTACATGAGCATGACGGCCGTGGAGGGCTTGGGCAGCTCGGTCATGTGCATGGCCTTGGCGAGCTCGGGCGAGAGCGTGACCAAGATACCGACGGCGTACCAGATGGGCACGCCCACCAAGATGACCGAGAGGTACCGAATCAAGCGCTTCGGCTTACGGAAGAACGCGAGAAAGTCGCCGTGGCGAGCGCCGCTCTTTTTGGAGCCTTGGAACATGCCGCTCTCGGTGACGCCCACCCGCACGAGCAAGAGCCCGAGACCGAGCCCTCCGCCCACGAAATAGGCGGTTCGCCACGAGAAGCGGTCCCCCACGAGTGCGGCGACGACCGCGCCCAGAATGCCCACGCCCGCCACCACGGTGGTGCCGTAGCCGCGCTTCTCTTTGGGCATGATCTCCGCCACCAGCGTGATGCCCGCGCCGAGCTCACCCGCGAGCCCGAGTCCCGCGACGAAACGCATGATCTCGTATTGCAGAACGGTCTGCGCGAAACCGTTGGCGATGTTGGCGAGCGAGTACGTCAGGATGGACCCGAACAGCACGGTGAGGCGCCCACGCTTGTCGCCCAGGATTCCCCAGAGCACACCACCGACGAGCATGCCGCCCATCTGCCAATTGATGAGGCGCACACCCACGTCGGTCAGGGCCTCGCCCTCGAGCCCGAAGGACTTGAGGCTGGGCACGCGCACCACGCTGAACAAGATGAGATCGTAGATGTCGACGAAGTAGCCGAGCGCGGCCACGAGCACGGTCAGCCAGATGTTCTTACGCAGGCGAGCTTCGTCGGTGGACACGCGCCCAAGGAATCAGCGGATCTTGCGAGGGTCAAGGCGCTTTCGTGGGCACTCGCGCGAGGATGCCCTCTGCCAGGGCGCGTCGGAACACGTCGTGCGTCGCGGCGTGACCGGGGCGCTCGGCGTGCACCTCACCGCGCGGCGGACCTCCCCACACGAACGCGTCTCCGAGCAGATCGAGCAGCTTGTGACGAGCGGGCTCGTCCGGCAAGAAGGGCTCTCCGGAGGACAAAATCCCCGCCGACGTGATCAAGACCACGCTCTCTTTGGCTACGTGCGACGCGAGCCCCCGTTCGAGCAAGAGGCCGAGCTCGTGCTCGAAACCGAAGGTACGCGCGGTCGCGATGCGCGCGTCGAAGTCGGCGGGATCGCCCTCCCAGCTGGCCCCTCGCGAAAGACGAGGGTCGTCGAAATCGACCTCCACCGTGACGCGCACGGCGAGGTCTTCCCTTGGAACGAAGCGGTAGTGGCTCGACCCGCTCGAGAGCTCTCCTGCCCGTGCGACCACCAAAGACGGCTCGGACCGTTCGATGCGGAGCGACACGAGCGCCTCCGCGAAGGCACGCGCGCCACCGTCGAGCAGCGGACACTCGTCGCTTTCGATCGTGACGCGCAGCCCTTGGTGGAGGCCGTGTGCGGCCGCCGCGGCGAAGAGATGCTCGGTCGTTCCGAGCACGCGAGTCTCCCCCGCGAAGAGCTCCGTGGAGCGCCGCGCGCCCGAAGGCACGAGCTCGGACAAGGTGTAAAGTACACCCCCGCGTGCGAGCGCGAACGGTCCGGGGGCTGCGCGGATCGAAAGCCGGCTCGCCCGGCCTCCGTGCAGGCCACGCCCTTCGAGGACCACCTCGGGATTCACCGGGCGAAACCTAGCAGGGACGGGTCCTTTCGGGGATTCGGAAAGGCTTTCCTCCACGACCGGGCTCGGCGATAGTGCCGCCCATGCGAGCCTTCTTTTCGCGCGTGAGCCTGTCCTTCGTGTGCGCGCTTCCCGTCTTGGTCGCCTCGAGCGCCGCCTCCGCCGACATCCTGCCCGAGGGCAAGCGCCACATCACGGTCGAGGTGAAGTTCGAGAAGCCGCTCGACGGTTTGGTGGTCGCCTATCCCATCGACTGCATGGGCCTCGACACCAAGCTGAATCCGCAGCTCGAGAGCATGCAAGACTACGACGTGGTCGAGCCGAACGTGGCGCGCGGACCGTACAAGTTCTGCGGCGAGAAGACGCGCGTCTACGTGCTCGATCAGGGCTCGTTCAAAAAGGTCGCGGGCGAGAAGGTCCCCGCCTTCGTGCGCAGCGAGTGGCAGCTCGAGGAGGTCTCGCGCCTGCCCCGCTCGAAGCGAGGGGAGCTCTTCCAATCGAACGAGCACGTGCATTCCTCCGGCTACGCCATGCCGGCCGACGCCCTGGTCGACATGGACTCCCCGCTCGACCGCGTCGAAGAAGTGGTCACCTTCGGTGGCCTTCCGGCCAAAGCGCAGTCCGTCAAGCTCACCTACCGCTACAAAGACGGCGCTTCGGAGGACCACGTCTACAAGCCGGGCGCACGCCCGCAGCCGCTTCGCGTGGCCGCCCGCGACTGGATGGGCGGCTTGGTCGAAGAGTCCAAAGGCGACGCCGGCGCACCGTCGTCTCCGTCTCCGTTCACGCTGAACCGCGATCGCTTCACGCAGTCGCCCGGCGCGAAGAGCAAGACCATCGCCCAGAAGCCCTCCGCGCCCGTCGAGGCCCCGAAACAGGACGAGGTCGATCCGCGCACCAAGCGTAACCGTCGACTCTTCGCCATTTTCGGACTGGTCGCTGCGATTGCCACCGGCATGGCGCTCCGCGAGGGCAAAAAGAAGGGCTCGGCGTAGCCGCGGCGAGATCGTCGAACGCGCTCACGCGTGCGGCGGCACCGTCTCGTTGCGAGAGGTGCCGTCGCCGCAATCAGCCCTGACGAGAATCAGACCGCGATCGCCACGAACGCGTCGGCCAAGGCCTTCATGGCGGCGTCTGCGCGCGTGCGTGCGGTCTCCATGGCCTCGCCCTCGGCCATGGGCTCACGAAGGTCGACGTAGAACTTCACCTTGGGCTCGGTGCCGCTCGGACGCGCGATGACGCGGCTTCCGCCCTCGAGCTCGAAGACGAGCACGTTGCTGGGCGGGAGCGTGAGCTTCTCGGTCTTGCCCGAAGCAGTACGAGTGCCGGCCTCGAGATCCGAATAGGCCACCACGGCGCGCCCCCCGATGGACGAAGGCGGGCTCTTGCGCAGGCCGTTCATCATGGCGCGAATCTCTTGGGCGCCCGACTGCCCCTTCTTGGTGAGGTTCACCTGGGTACTCACGAAGAGGCCGTACGCTCGGTAGAGCTCTTCGAGGCGCGCTTCGATCGAGCTGCCTTTGGCATAGAGGCCCGCGGCGAGCTCGGCGAAGGCGAGCGCGGCCGAGACGCCGTCTTTGTCGCGTACCAGCGTGCCCACGGTGTACCCGAGGGCCTCTTCGTAACCGAAGAGGAAGCGTTTGCCCTCGTGGCCGAGCGCGATGGCTCGATTGGCGATCCACTTGAAGCCCGTGAGCGTCTCTTCGTAGTGCGCGCCCATCGCCTTGGCCACCACGCCGAGCATGGGCGACGACACGAGCGAAGCGAGCAGCACGGCGGACTTGGGATCGGCGTCGAGCGAGAGCACGTGGTGCCCGAGCAGCACGCCCACCTGATTCCCTGTAAGCTGCAGGTATCCCGTGGGCGATCCCGGGTGCGGAATGGCCACGGCCAGTCGATCGGCGTCCGGATCGTTGGCGAGCACGAGCTCGGCCGAGGTCTTCTTGGCGAGCGCGAACGAGAGGTCCATGGCGCCCTTTTCTTCCGGGTTGGGGAAGGCCACGGTGGGGAACTTTCCGTCGGGCGCGGCTTGTTCGGGCACGGTCACGAAGGCCTCGAAGCCACGCGAGGCGAGCAGCTTGGCGACCAGCTTGCCACCCACGCCGTGCATCGGCGTGTAGACGATACGAAGGTCGCGACGCTCGTTCTTGGTGGGCACGAGGGCCGCGGCGGCGGCGAGGTACTGCTCTTCGATGGTGTCGGGTACGTCGATGAGCAGGCCTTTGGCGCGTGCTTCGTCGATCGACAAGAGGGGTACGTCTTTGGCGACGGGCGCGGCGGCGATGGCCGCGGCGATGTGCTCGTCGATGGGAGGCACGATCTGCGCGCCGTTCTCCCAGTAGGCCTTGTAGCCGTTGTACTCGGGCGGATTGTGGCTCGCCGTGACCATCACGCCGGCCGCGCAGCCGAGCGCGGTGAGCGCGTAGGCCGTGAGGGGCGTGGGGCAGAGCTCGCGGAAGAGGTACGCGCGGATGCCCTGCGCGGCCAGAACACACGCGGTGTCTTCGGCGAATTCGCGGCTCAAGATGCGCCCGTCGTAGCCGACCACCACGCCTCGCGTTTTCGGCGCGTCCACGTGATCGAGCAGCGCTTGAGCGAGGCCGTAGGTGGCCACGCGCACCACGGCCCGGTTCATGCGGTTCGGCCCGGCGCCGATGACGCCGCGCAGGCCGGCGGTGCCGAACTCGAGGCTCTGGGCGAAGCGGTCGGCGAGGTCGGTCTTGCCGAGGTCGGGCGTCTCCAAGAGCTTTCGCAGCTCGGTACGGGTTTCGGGATCCGGGTCTCCGGAGAGCCACTGCTGCGCCTTGCTCTTGAGCGTCTCGAGTTCGTCCATTTCGCGGTCGAGCCTACCTTCGGGAAAGGGACGCGGGGGCGAGGAAAAACGCCACGGAAGGTACTTTTTCACGGCGAATCCGAGACATCCCCGTCGACGCGTCGCGCAGCGCCTGGTCACCGGGGCTCGCCGGCCCCAAAGTGCCCTCCGAACATGGCACGGTACATCGTCACGATTCCCTCGCCTCTGCCTCCCTCGGAAGCCTTCGCCTACATGGCGAACCTGGAAAATTTCGCGAAGTGGGACCCCGGAGTCGCGCGCTCGGTGCGTACGCAGGGCGAAGACGCGACCATAGGCACCACGTACGACGTGACCGTGACCGCAGGAACACGCCCCACGCTCCGCTACGAGGTCGTGCAGGTCGAGCCCGGCAAACGCGTGCTCGTTTCGGCGCGGACGTGGGCGCTGCGCTCGGTGGACGAGATCTCGGTCGAGCCCGGCCCGCACGGTGGCTCGGTGGTGACCTACGACGCGGAGCTGCGTCTGAACGGGCCGCTCGACTTCTTCGACCTCGGATTGGGTGTGGTCTTCCAGCGCCTCGGCGACAAGGCCGCACGAGGCCTGAGACGCGCGCTTCGTTCGCACGAGGTCGCGTGATGGGCAAGCTCGCCGACGCGGTGGACGCGCTGCTCGAGGCGAGCGTGGTCGGGAGCTTCACTCGATTGGGCTCGGCCGCGCGGCGATCGCTGGACCATTGGGACGAGGCGGACAAGGCCGCGCTTCCTTCGCTCGAAGGTCGCGTGATGGTGATCACCGGGGCGAGCTCGGGATTGGGGCTCGCGACGGCGCGGTCCCTCGCCGCCCGTGGAGCCACGATCGAAATGGTGGTCCGCAACGCCGAAAAGGCCGAAAACGCGCGCCTCGCCATCGTCCGACAATTCCCGAGCGCGAGCCTCCACGTGCGGCAGGGAGACACGGGACACCTCGCCGACATGCGACGCGTGGCCGACGAGCTGCTCGCCGCCCACGCCGGAATCGACGTCTTGATTCACAATGCAGGTGCATTGGACGACGTGCGCACCGAGTCCCCCGAAGGCATCGAGACCACCGTCGCGAGTCAGGTGGTCGGTCCTTTCGTGCTCGGGTCACGGCTTTTGCCGGCGCTCGAGCGAAAGGCCGAAACGACCGGGCGCTCGTCGCGCATCATGTGGGTCTCGTCGGGCGGCATGTATTCGGAGCCGCTCGATGTCGATCGATTGGAGATGCCCGAAGCCCACTACGACGGCGTGGTGGCCTATGCGCGCGCGAAACGCGCCCAAGTGACCTTGACCGAGCTCATGGCCGAGCGCCTCGCGCCACACAAGATCGTGGTGCACTCCATGCACCCCGGCTGGGCGGAGACCCCGGGGGTCGCGCGCTCCCTCCCCACGTTCCGCAAGGTGATGAGCCCGCTCTTGCGCACGGCCGAAGACGGCGCCGATACCCTGGTCTGGCTCGCCTCCGACGACGGAGCGCCGCTCGCGAAGAGCGGTCTCTTCTGGCTCGACCGGCGCCCACGTACGCTGCATCGCCTCGGACGTACCAAGAAGAGCGACACCGAGAGCGAGCGACGCGAGCTCGTGGCGTGGCTCGAGGAGAAGAGCGGCGAGCACTGGTGAAGGGCAGCGCCGACGACCGACCGAACCGCTACTTGGTGGTGAGCACGGCCTTCGCGGCCGAGCTCCTTTGGTCCACGTAGCCGAGCAGCGTGTCGACCGAGGTCTCGAAAGCCTGCGCGTTGCCGAGGAACGTGTACCCCGTCTTTTCCCCGTCCGTACCGACCACGTACGGCGCGACCAGGTCGTGCGCGGCGCGAATCTTCGCCTCGAGCTTCTCTCGTGTGAAGAGCGCCGCGACCTTCTCCAGGGCGGCGAAATAGACGGCGCGGTACGTGGTGTCGTCCATCGTGTACCGAATGAGCGGCCAAGAGGAGCCGACATTGGCCAGGTCCAGCGAAGCACTTTGGTTGTTGGTGGCGAAGGCGAGGCTGTGGTCCCACGCAATCCAGGTGAGGCGCTTCGAGGCAGAAGGACTCGCGTAGAGGTAGTAGTTGTGGCTCATGGCGCCATACACGTCCCAATTTCCCATCAGGGTGTTGGCGGCCAGCCACTTCAAAAAGAGCGAGGTGTCGAGCGTGGCGTCGAGCCCGGAGCGCCACGCAGCGGCGTCGGTGCGGCTCGCATTGAGGGCGGTCACCAGCGCACGAACGTCCGAGAAATCCGCTTCGGTCTCGTTGGTCTTCTTCTCGAACTGGCTCTCGTCGAACGTGAGCAGCATCGACTCCGGCTTGTACAGATTGCCGTCCCGCGAACCGAACGCGTTGTCCAGGAACTGGTCTTCGGGGATCTCGTCGGCGGTATAGAGACCGAAGTATTGAGAGCCCTCGCCATGGTCGACGTACACCCGGTAGAAGGCCGAGCGGCCGACCGGGAGCTCGGCTTGGCGCAAGAAGTCGTTGGCGAGCTTCTCGCGAATCATGCTGTCGTCGGAGTTGATGTTGGAGAGCGCGAGGTCCTTGAAGCCCCAGAAGCGCTGGTCGGCCACGGCCGGGTAGAGGTCCTTCAGCTTGGTGAAGTTGAAGCGAAGGGGCAGCTTGCCCACGCCTCGGCTCCAAGCGCTGACGATGCTGGAATTTCCCTTGTACCGAACGGCGACGTGATCCCAGCGACGGCCATCGAAGCGCACCGTGGACTCCACGTACACGGGATCTCGAGGGAGGAGCGACACCGCTCCGGCGCCACCCGCGCCAGGGCCACCCGCGCCCCCGTCGGGCCCGGGAAATCCGCCGTCGGGGGGAGCACCGGGCTGGCCACCTTCGAATCCCGGAGGGCCACCTTCGAATCCGCCACCTCCCATTCCCGGAGGTCCGGCTTCACCACCTCCGCCTCCGCCTCCGCCTTGGCCTCCGGAGCCGAACGCGCCGAGCATGCTCACCATGTCGTTTTGCATGGTGGTCCAGTTCTCGGCCGAGATGGTCACGTCCAGCCGGCGCACCGCGTTCTCGGGGAAGACTTGGTCGTAGTCGGGCTTGCCGTCTTTGGTGTGGCTGGCCGTGGAGAAGCCGGAGTCGTCGGTCGCGGAGGCGTCGGCGGTGGTCTCGCTCGATCCGTCGGAGTCGCCGGAGCAACCCGCGAAGAGACCGAGCCCCGCGAGCAGAGAGAAGGCGAGCGCTGCATGGAGGATGTTCGAGCGATGCACGAAGGGGACGTGCCTCGCCGCGCGTGAAAGCGATCACACGTTCGTACGGATTTCGGACGGCCGGGAACACGGTCCGGCTGACGCGAAGCGTCTTCGACCGGCGTCGGTTCCCGTGAGCGCGAGACCGAGGAGGAGAGCTACTCGTTCGAACGAAGGCCGATGGTCCGCGCGAGCAGCCTCGCCTTGACCTGCGCGGCACGCTCACGCGCGACCGGCACCGTGAGCGTACCGCCGCCGACGAGCAAGCTCATCTCGCCGTCGTCGCGCGCGATTCCACGGACCGCCGAGAGCGCCACCAGCCAACTGCGGTGCACGCGCAGGTAGCTCGGGCCGAGCACGGCCTCGAGCGCGGTCAGCGAGAGGTCCACGTCGAGACGCCCTTCGGCCGAGTGCACGAAGGTCAGGCGGTCCTCGGCCTCGAACGCCCAGGCTTCCCCGGGCTCCAAGAACACCAGCGCCTTCCCTTTCCGAGCGGCAACGCGCCCCTCCGCTCGACTGTCGGGGCTCGGGGCGTCGCCGGTGGCCGCACGAGCTTCACCCACGCGCTGCAGACTTTCCCGGACCCGGGAGAGCGAGAAGGGCTTGGTCAGGTAATCGAGCGCTCCTAGCTCGAACGCGGCGATGGCGTGCTCGCGCGAGGCCGTGGTGATCACGAATCGACCGACGACGCCGAGGCTCTTGGCAGCCTCGATGAACTCGAGCCCCGCCTCCGGCCCACCGCGCGGCCCGACCAGATTGACGTCGACGAACGCCACGTCGATAGGACTTTCGGCGAGCGCACGAAGGGCGAGATCGACCGAAGAGACCGCGGCGAAGACGCGCGCGAGCTTGGTCGCTTCGACCAGCTCCACCAGGTAGCTTCGCGCCGCCCGCTCGTCTTCGAGGACCAGGGCCGTGAGCATCAGAGACCTCCGTGAACGGGGACGCGAACAGGGAGCACGATGCGCGCAACGGTCATGTCGTCCTCGCGAGCCAGATCGAAGGTCGCGGGCGTTGCCCCACTCTCGAGCGCCACCCTTCGCGTCACGATTTCGAGTCCTTTCCCTCCAGCCCGCTTCGCGCCCAATGAAGGACCATTGTCTTTCACCTCCAAGACGAGCCGGTCCTCGTGGCGAGACGCCGAGACGACGAGACGACCACCTTCGACACGCGAGAGGCCGTGCGCGATGGCGTTCTCGACCAAAGGTTGCAGGATCAGCGCGGGGATCGTCTCGTGGCGCACGTCGCGTTCGACGTTCCACTCGACCTCGAACATGCCGGGAAAGCGTACGGAATGAATCGAGACGTAGCGCTCGAGCCAGGCGGTCTCGGCTTCGACCGAGTGCCTATCCCCGAGCGACGTCGCGTCACGGAGGAGATCGCCGAGCGACACGAGCAGCTCCCTCGCCGAGCTCGGGTCCTCGGTCACGAGGCCGGCGATGGTGTTCATCGTGTTCAAGAGAAAGTGCGGCTCGAGGTGCGCTTTGAGCCGCAACAGCTCGGCGTCTCGGCGCACGCGCTCGAGCTCGCGACCACGCGCCTCATGGACTCGCAAGAGCGCGGGAAGGGTCACGACCCCGGCCCAAGCCGCGACCATGGGGACCGAGTCCGCGCCCTATCGCGATCTGGTAGACAGCGGTACGCGGCTCGTTCGGCTCCGAGATCACGAGCCACGAGCTCGACCTTTCCACGACGAAGAGCGAGTAGTACCCGAGGGCCATCGCTGGGATCGTAGCGATCAGGCCGAGCAGTCCTGCGCGGCGAAGCGTAGCCCCACGGGTGAGCGCGACGCGAAAGACCGCCAGCAGGGTGAGCAAAGCCGCGGCGGTTACAGGGACGAAGCCGAGCACGCAGCTTAGGACATAGCTCGACCGGTAGACGCCGAACCCGAGCCGGACAGCGAGTGGAGCGACGAACGCGAGCCACATCACGAAGTAGCCGACCAGAGCGTGCCTCTGAATCAACCGTACGGCCTCCGTCGAGGAGTCCATGTCGGATAGCAAGGCCCGAGACATCGCGGTCATGGGTCGATTGTGGCTCGAATCGCAACGCTTCGCGCGCGGCTTCCGACGAACGGGCCGTCTTTTCCGACGAGCCGCGAGGGAGCCCGGCAGCCCCGGTTCGTCGCGCGGAAGCCACGGTTGGTCCGACACGAGTCGCGAGGGTCGCCGTTGGCCTATATCACTCTCCCCATGAGTATCTCCCGAGCTTCCCTCGTGATCGGACTCGCCTGGGTCCTCTCCGCGTGCAGCCAACCATCGAGCGTGAAAACGCAAGCGCCCAAGCGCAAAGCCCCCGAAACGACGCTCGTGTCCGAGGTGACCTCACCGAAGGAGCTCTCCTTCGCCGGCACGGTGGTCGCACCGCGAGATGCCCTTCTCGCCTCGAGTCGCGGCGGACGAGTCGAGGCGCATCTGGCCGAGCTCGGCGCGCCCGTCCGTCGCGGTCAAGTGGTGACGCGCCTCGGTCAAGGGGAGCTCGTGTTCGCGAGCCAGGTCGCCGCGGCGGGAGCCAAACAGGCCGAAGCCCGTCTCGGAGACGCGAAGGCGCCCGACAGCGCGCCTTCCGTACTGGCTGCCAAGGCGAGCCTCGATTCGGCCGAGGACGCGGCGCGACGCGCAGAGGCTCTTTTTTCGCAGGGTTCGACGAGTGAACAAGAGCTCGTTCGCGCGAAGAACGCGGCCACGTCGGCGAGGGCCGAGTACGGGGTGGCCTTGGCTTCGGCGCGCGCCGATCTCGGCCGCCTTTCCGAGATGCGCGCGGCCGTCGGACAAGCGAACGCGGCGCTCGACGACCGTGATCTGCGTGTGCCTTTCGACGGGGTCGTGCTGCAGCGCTTCGTCGAGGTGGGTCAAATGGCTTCGCCTCACACGCCCGTGGTCCGCGTGATCGATCCGAGCGAGCTCGACGTGCGCTTCGAGGTCCCTCAAGTCGACGCGACCCGAGTCTCGGTCGGCTCCAAAACGCGCATCGTCGTGGCGGGAAGGTCGGTGAGCGGAGCCGTCTTCCGCGCGAGCCCGGGGCTCGTCGGCGAAGCGACGACTCGACTCGCGGACGCTCGACTCCAAGGTCCGCTCGACGGGGTGCTTCCCGGGATGCACACGACGGTCTGGGTCGCGCTGCCCGAGACCGAGACGTTGGTCCCCATACCTGTTACCGCCACGACCTCGAGCGCCGGAGTCGTCCGCGCGTGGGTCGTGTCGGAGCAGCGGCTGAGGCCGAGGCTGCTGTCGGTCGCGCGATACGAGGGAGACCGCCTCTTCGTACGTTCGGGATTGAAGCGCGGCGAAGCCTTGGTGACCGCGCCGTCTCCCGACTTCCGCGTGGACGAGGAGGTCGAGCCGTGAAGCGTGCCGCCCTGATGCCATGTGTGGCGATTGGACTCTTCCTCTCGACGGCCGCTGCGGCCGAGACCGCGAATGCGAACGCGAATGCGAATGCGAATGCGAATGCGAATGCGAATGCGAATGCGAATGCGAATGCGAATGCGACAGAGACGGTCCGTCTCGACGAGTCGACCGTGGTCACGCTCGCGCTGTCTTCGAGTCCCTCGGTCGACGCGGCGAAGAGCGAGCGGGACGCCGCCAGCGCCGGTAGCTCGGCCGCCGACCTCGCACGGCTTCCGGACCTCACCGTTTCGGCGCGGTACACGCGCCTCAGCAGTATCCCGGAGCGCTATCGAACCTTCGGAGGCGCTGTTTTTCCCCAGATCTTGGACAATCTAGGGACACGCGCCGAAATCTCCCTTCCGCTCAGTGAGGCCTTTCTGGGGCTCGCGGCGACCGCCCGAGCTGCCGGGCATCGCGCGGAGGCCGCCGAGCTCGAGGTCGTGAACACGCGCGCGCGAGTGGCCTACGAGACCAAGGTTGCGTTCTACACGTACACGAGCCGCGTCCACGCCGAGGCGAACGCGCGCGAGCTGGTGCGGGTGGCCGAGGGTCAAGCGCTCGACGCCCGCCGACGGGTCGCCTCGGGAACCATGTCCAAGAACGAAGGGCTCGCCTACGAGACGGCGTTGGACTCGGCCAAGATGACCCTGGCCTCGGCGAGCGCCGAGGTCGGCACGTCGGCCGCGATGCTGTTCGTGTACGTGCCCTCGCTGCGCGGCAAGTCTCTGGACGTGCCCACCCTCGAGACGATCGAACGAGCGAGCTCGCGAGGAGCCGACGCCCCTTCCAGCACTCCGCGAATCGCGTCTTTGGAGGCAGAGCTTCGAGCCGCACGAAGCTCGCGAGACGCAACGTCGCTCGCGCGGTTGCCGAAGCTGTCGGCCTACGGAGTGGCCGACGTGAGCGCGCCGAGTCCCCGCGTGTTCGTGCTGGATCGCTTGACGGCCATCCCCACTTGGGAGGTCGGCGTGCGGCTCGAGTGGTCGTTCTCCCAAGCGACCGTGGGCACGGCGAGAGAAGCCGAAGCTCGCCATCGCGCGACCGCCGTCGCCTCCCAGCTGACCTTGGCGAGACGAACGCTCGCCGCCGAACGCGAGGGGGCGAAGGCCGCGCTCGTCGCAGCGGACGAACGCCTCGCGCTCGCGAAAGGTCGCGTCGAGCATGCGCGCGAGCTCTCCCGTGCACGCCGCGCCGAGCTCAGCGCCGGGACGGCCTTGCCTTTGGCGGTCGTCGTGGCCGAGGCCGACGTGCTGAGAGCCGAAAACGAGCACGTGGACGCGGCGATCGAGCGCGCGCTCGCCCTCGCGAAGATCGATTTCGCCGACGGCCGCGTCGGCACCGAACCGACTGGAGTGGCGAAATGAAGAAGCTGGTGGAGCTGTTTTTGCGGCGTCCCGTGTTCACGTGGGTGCTGGTCCTCGCCACGGTCGTCCTCGGATTGAACGGCCTCGCGAAGATGCCGGTCGAGCGTTTTCCCAACGTCGACTTCGCCTACGTCGCGGTCACGATCCAAGCCCCGGGCATGTCGGCCGAACAGGTCGAGACCGAGATCGCCCAGCGCGTCGAGGGCGCATTGGGAACGGTGGGTGGACTCGACCGCCTCGACTCGACCTGCTCCGAGGGCGTCGCGGTGGTCGCCGCGCAATTCACGCTCGACAAATCCTCGACCGACGCCGCCAACGACGTTCGGGATCGTATCGCTCGCCTCTCCGACGAGCTCCCGCCCACGGCGAGACCTGCGCGTATCGAGACCTTCAACGTCAATGGTTCTCCTATCGTCTTGATCGGGATCTCCAGCCCGAACGGCTCGCGTGTGCTCCGCGAGATGACGGAGATCACCGACACCAAGCTTCGTCGCGAGCTTCAGAGCATCAAGGGGGTGGGCGAGGTTCGTCTGGTGGGCGGAGAGACGCGCACCTTGTCGATCGTGCTCGATCCGCAGAAGCTCGCGGCGTTCGGCGTCACGGCGCTCGAAGCTCGTCGCGCCCTCGCGGTCGAGAACCTCGAAGCGCCGGGCGGCACTCTTCCCGACGGCGAGAAAGAGCTCGGCGTCCGTCTGTCGGCGAGGGCGAGATCGGCCGAGGAGATCGAGAACGTGGCCATCGGCAAACGCGGCAACCTCGCCGTCTACGTGAAGGACGTGGGCCGCGTGGAAGACGCGGGCTTGCCGGCGGACTCGCGCGCGAGCCTCTCGGGGAAGCCCGGATTGATCGTCGCGGTCATGCGCCAACCGGGCGCCAATACGGTCACCGTCGCGGAGGAAATTCGCGCGAGGCTCGACGAGGCGAAAAAGTCGCTCCCGGACGGGATGGAAGCCCGCATCCTGCAAGACAACAGCGAAGACGTGAAGGCCTCGGTCGACGCGGTGACCGAGCACTTGGTGATCGGCGCCATCCTGGCCGCCGTGGTCGTCTTGCTCTTCCTCCGCAGCCTGCGCGCCACCCTCATCGCCGCGATCGCGATTCCCACCTCGATCGTCGGCACGTTCGCGGTGGCGCGCGCGCTCGGTCTCACGCTGAACATGCTCTCGCTGCTCGGCCTCACGCTGGCGGTGGGCATCGTCATCGACGACGCCATCGTGGTCCTGGAGAACATCGTCAGCGTGATGCAACGCAAGCGACTCTCCGCACGAGAAGCCGCCGCCGAAGCCACCCAAGAAATCGGCCTGGCGGTGCTCGCCACCACCCTCTCGCTGGTCGCCGTCTTCCTCCCGGTCGCGGCCATGGAAGGCATCGTCGGACGCTATCTTGCGCCGTTCAGCCTCACGATGTCGGCGTCCATTCTGATCTCGATGGCCATCGCCTTCACGCTCACCCCGATGTTGTCGAGTCGGTGGCTGAAAAACGGAGCGAACGAGGTCGCCGGCCTCGATGGAAAAGCGACAGACGAGAAGGCGCTCGAACCTGCGGGACACGCCCACGGGAAGCTCGAAAACCTCTATGGCCGAGCCCTCGACTGGCTGATCGCACGCAAGTGGGTCGCGGCCATCGGCATCGCGCTCACGCTGGGCTCGATTGTCCCCGTGACGAGCGCACTCCCGACGACCTTCATCCCGACCGAAGACATGGCACGCTATGCGGTTTTCGTACGCTTGCCGGAGAGCGCGTCGCTCGACAAAACGGCGGAGGTCGCCGAGAGCATCGCTGCGATTGCGCGAGAGCTTCCCGACGTCACCGAGACGGCCATGTCGACCTTGAATGCGCGTGATGCGTCGGTGACCGTGTTCCTCGGCAAACGAGGCGTGCAGAGCACACGCATCAAGGAGACACGCGCTCGTCTCGACGAGATCTACGGCAAGAGCGGGTACCTCGTCATGGTCGCCCCGGTGGACGACTTCTCGCCGGGCGGACCGGACGGCGCGGCCATCCAGTTCGTGCTTCGTGGTGGCAAAGACTACGCCGAGCTCTCCAAAGTGGCGTCCGAATTGCTCGAGGCCTCACGCGCAATCCCGGGCACCGTGGACCGAGGAATCACGAGCGGAGGAGGTCGACCGGAGCTCTCCGTTTCGATCGATCGACGACGCGCCAAAGAGCTCGGGATCTCCCATGCCGACATCGGCGAGAGTCTCGCGCTCGTGGACCGCAAGGGCATCGACATGGGCGGCGTGCACGACCCTCGTGGACACGCCGACGTCTCGGTACCGGTGAGGCTTCGAGTGGGCTCGACGTCCCTGGCGAACGCCGACCTGGTCCGGCAGCTCACGATGAGGAGCGAAGCAGGAGCGACCGTTCCGCTCGCGACGATGGGAACCATCGAGAGCAAAGAAGGTCCCGGCCTCGTTCGCCGCACCGGAAGAGAGCGCCAGATTACCCTCTTCATGAACACCGTTCCCGGCACATCGGATGGTGCCGTGGTGGAAGCGCTCACCAAGAAGCTCGCCGAAATCGACACGTCGGGCCGAGTGCGCGGCGAGGTCATCGGCAATGCCAAAGAAATGGAGAAGGCGTTCGCGGCCTTCCTGATTGCCATCGGTCTCTCGTTCGTCTTCATGTTCCTCGTGCTCGCGGCTCAGTTCGAGAGCTGGCTCCACCCGGTCACCATCCTCGTATCGCTGCCGCTCACGATCCCGTTCGGCCTTGTCTCGCTGCTGATCGGCGGACAATCCTTGAACCTCTTCTCGGTCCTCGGGTTCTTGGTCCTCTTCGGCGTGGTGAAGAAGAACGCCATTCTTCAGGTCGACCGCGCCATTCAATTGCGGGCCGAGGGACTCTCGCCCGAGCGAGCCATCGTCGAAGCGAGCCGCGATCGCCTCCGGCCCATCCTGATGACCACGCTCGCCTTCGTGGCCGGAATGGTCCCGCTCATCGTCTCCTCGGCGGCGGGAGCGGCGACCAATCGCGCCATCGCGGTGGGCATCCTCGGCGGACAGACGCTCTCGCTCGTGCTCACCTTGATGGCCACTCCGGTGGTCTACCTCTGGATCGACCGCCTCTCGAACTGGAGAGCGCGCCGCGCCCAGGCCGCGCCTACGAGTGAGCGCGCGAGCGCGAGTGCGAGTGTCGCCTGACGGCGCGAGGGGCACGGGACGGCGGGGAGTGCCCGGCGTCTCGTACCCGGCTCGGGAAGAGATCGAGGGCTCGTCAGGAGTGAGCAAGGAGGCTGGCCAGGCCGACCGGTTCTTTTCGGCCCTCGTCAGGTCCTTCGGGACCGGTCACCGCCTGCACGCTTCGGCCGAGGACCACCGCCGTTCCACCATCAGCGGAAAAGCTGACGCCCGTCGCCGACCAGGTTTCGCATAGTTGCAGCACCAGCCGTGCTCCAGATGGTACCCCCCCCACCACTTGGAGCACCAGCCGTGCTCCGGATGGTGGGGGGGGCACCGTTTCGAGCGCGGCTGGTGCTCCAGATGGTGGGTACCCCACCAGTTCGAGCGCCAGCCGTGCTCCGAACAGGTGGGTACCCCGGCAGTTCGAGCACCAGCCGTGCTCCAAACGGTGCTTCCCCCGGCAGTTCGGGCGCCAGCCGTGCTCCAAACGGTGCTCCCCCCGGCAGTTCGAGCGCCAGCCGTGCTCCGAACGGTGGGTCCCCCACCAATTTGGGCACCGGCCGCGCTCCGAACGGTGGGTCCCCCACCCGTTTGGGCGCCCGACGTCACCTCACCCTCGCGAGACGTACCGGCGGCGCGAACGACCACGCCTCACCTTCGTGCGGTTCGGACGAGGAGCATGATCTCGCACGCAAAACCGACGTCCGTCTCGCCGTAGCGGAACGTTGAAGTAAACGCGCTTCGGGTCGATAGTGGCGGGCGACGATGCTCCGCTACACCCTCCGCCGCGCGCTTTGGGCGGTCCCGACCTTGTTCGGGGTGAGCTTCGTCGTGTTCTTGCTGACCACGCTGCTGCCCGATCCGGCCTCGCGGCTCACCGAAGAAGAGCGCGCGGCGCTGCTCAAGAAGCCGGTCGCGTACTTCGAGCTCGAAGAACGAAGGCGGCAGCTCTTTCTGGATCTTCCGCGCGTGGTGAACGTGACCCCGCGCGACGTGCGCTCCACCACCGAGGCGTGCCTCGACCACATCGAGCTCGACGACGAAGAGGCCGACATCGCCGCGGCCACCTTGGTTCGACTCGGCGGGGCGGCGCTCCCTCACGTCCTGCCTCACCTCGACCGGCTCTCGCCGGACGCGAGGCGCCGGGTGGCGCTTTCGCTCTTGCCGCTGGCCCAGCGCATGGGGCTCGATCCGCCCGACGAGAGCGCGGGTCCGGATGCGGCATTCCTCTTTTGGAAACAGTTCTGGGACGACCGTTCCACCGACTTCACGGGCCCTGCGGTAAGGCGAAACGTGGAGCGCTACACCCAGAAGGCCACCGCGGCGCGCGAGCGTGAGCTCGAGGTGGTGGACACCTTCGCCATCGAACAAATCCTCGAATTTGCCCTGGTGACGAAGGACAAAGAGGCGCTCTCACGCCTCACCAAGCTGCTCGCCCACGCGACCTCGCGCGGCGCGCCGCTCTCCCCCGACGCGACCGACGCCGACGCGAAGCGCGCGCTCGCCGACTGGCAGTCGTGGTGGTTCATCCACGAGCCGGACTTCGTCGTGCGCGAAGGAACCGTGCGCATGAGCGCGAGCATCGGCGACACGCGCTACGCGAAGTGGATGCTCGGCTCTGCGACGGGACAGCTCGGACTCTCCACGCGCGACCAAGAGCCGGTCTACGCGAAGCTCCGCGACCGCGCCCCGATCACGTTCGTCATGACCTTCTTGGCCATGCTGCTCTCGTTCGCCGTGGCGGTGCCGGTCGGCGCGTTCACCGCCTGGAAGCGCGGAGGGCGCATCAATCGCGTGATCACGCTGGTGCTCTTCACGGTGTACTCCTTGCCCACCTTCTGGGTCGCGCAGTTGCTCTTCACGTTGGCGCGCGTGCGCAGCTATGCGGGCGTCGCGGTCCCGGTGGTCGCGCTGGCCATCACGTCGATCGCCACCCTGTCGCGCCATCAACGCGCCTCGCTTTTGGAGGTGGTGCAAGCCGACTACGTGCGGACCGCCAAGGCCAAGGGCGTGAGCGCGCTACGGCTCGCGGTGGTGCACGCGCTACGAAACGCCATCCTGCCCACCGTCACCCTGGCCGGCTTCCAGTTCCCGGCCCTCTTGGGCGGCGCCTTCGTGATCGAAGAGGTGTTCGGCATTCGCGGCATGGGCTGGGAGACCCTCCGCGCGATCGAAGCCAAGGATACGGCCTGGATCGTGGCCACCGTGCTGCTCTCGGCCGTGGTCACCACCATCATGCTCATCGCGAGCGACGTCGCCCTCGGCCTCTTGGACCCGCGCGTGCGCGAGCGCCAATTGCACGGCAAAGGGGCGGCATGAGCGAGACGTCGGCCCTTCCGCACGAGCCGCAGAAGACGGAGGCCCAGCTCCCCCGCCCGGCCATTCGACGCCGCGCACGTGTCGGCACGGTGAGCCACGCGGTGCTGCGTCTCACCGAGAAGCGCCGCGCGCGGGTGGGCGTCCTGATGCTGGCGTTTTTGGCGCTCGTCGCCATCTTCGCCGAGCTCTTGGCAAGCGACTACCCGCTGCTCTGCAAGCTGGATGGCGTGGTCTACGTGCTGCCCGCGGTCACCCATCCGCGCGCGCTGGTCGGCCGAGACAACGAGGTCATCGCCCAAGACCCGAACGCGTTCGCCATCTACCCGCTGGTGCGCTTCGGCCCCACCACGGGCAGCACCGAGCGCGTGCTCGGTCCTTCACGCAGGCACCCCTTCGGCACCGACGCGAGCGGTCGAGACGTGTTCGCCGAGACCGTGCACGGCGTACGCACGCAGCTCGGGTTCGCGCTGCTGGCCGTGTTCGCGTACGTGGTCGTGGGCGCGTTCTTGGGCGCTACGGCCGGGTATTTCGGGGGAACACTCGACTTTCTGACCGAGCGCCTGACCGACACCATGTCCGCCATGCCGAGCTTCGTGCTCGTTTTGTGCGTGCAGGCCGCGCTCCCCAATCCGAACCTGACCACGCTCTTCTTCACCGTGGTCGCGGCGCGCTTCGCGGAGGTGGCGCGGCTCGTGCGGACCGAAGTGGTCGACGTGAGCTCACGCGACTACGTGCTCGCCGCGCGCGCCCTCGGGGCTTCTCCCATGCGTGTGCTCTTCGGTCACGTGCTGCCGAACGCGCGCGGTCAGGCCATCGTCTCGGCCACCTTCGGGCTCGGCGCGGTGGTCCTCTTGGAGGCCCAGCTCGACTTCCTGCGCGTCGGGGATCGCGGCCGTTTCGCCTCCTGGGGTCAGGTCATGAGCGACGTGCGTGAGCGCCCCGAGGCCTATTGGCTCTTGCTCTTCCCGGGGCTCTTTTTGCTGCTCACGGTGGTCGCCACCAACCTCGTGGGCGAAGCCTTGCGAGACGCCCTCGACCCGCGCGCAGTGAAGAAACGCTAGCCCATATCGAATCTCCGTGAAGGGATGGCGCGCGAGCGCTACCTTGGGGGCGCAGCGTCACGCACGGCACTTCGCCGCGCGGTCGCCTTGCCTCGAAAGGTCGCAATGCCTATGTCCTGCCAAGACAGCTCTCGAGCGGTTCATGGCTCTCGCGAGCCTCGCAGCTCCCTCTCGACGCGGCTCGCGGTTCTGCTGGCGGTGGTCGCTTCGATCTCCGGGGTCGCGTGCTCGAGCACGAGCAGCACCGAGTGTCCGGCCATCTACGTCGAGAACACCATCGAGGGTCGCATCTCGGCAGCCGCGCCCTTCAAAGACGCGAAGGACTTCTACGTCTGCTACGGGACCGCCTGCGGCGCGAACCTCGAAGGGACGCTCACCGTCACGGCCGACCCGCAAGGAGAGGCGTTCGCCGATGGCGGAACCGCGACGGACGCCTCGACCCCACGGGGAGGCTACTCGGGCAAGGTCGTCTACCGTGTGCCCGACCGAGGCGTCGTGCAATGCAAGACCGGAGACGTGCTCCGCCTGCGCTCGCCCAATCGTCCGGAAGGCCCGTGGACCATCGACGTGAGCCTGGTGGCCGAGGTGGTCGAGGAGACCACCTGCCAGCCGTGTCACGGATCCTTCCGCAGCAGCACGCCTTGAAACGTGGCCGGCACCGCGCCTCTCGACGTCGGCGCGCTCAGCCGCGTTCGCGCGTCTTCAGCCCCGCTCAGCCGCGCTCGATGGGCAGCCCCTCGGACTCCCACGCGAGGAAGCCGCCCTCGAGGAAGCCGACCTCGGTGCCTTGTTCGAGCAGCTTCGAGGCGAGCTCCTTGCTCTTGTCGCCCGAGCGGCAATAAAGGATCGGTTGTCCGCCGAGCATGAAGAGCTCCGCGAGGCGGTTTTCGATCTCGTCCGCGGGCAGATTGGTGGCCCCCGGCACGTGCGCGCGTCCGAACGCGCCGGCGTCGCGCGTGTCGATGGCGGAGACCGCCCCGCGCTTCAAGAGCTCGGCAAGCTCTTTGGCCTTCAGGGCACCTTCGGGGCGGGGCAAGTGCGCCTCGACCATGGCGCGGAGCGCCTTCTTGGAGAGCGCGCCCGCCTGGCCGTCCACGATGCGACCACCCGCGAACACCATGAACATGGGCACTTGCTGGATGCGGAGCTGGCGCACCAAGGTGGGCGCGTTCTCGATGTCGACCTTGACCACCTTGAGCTTGTCCGAGAGCTCTCCGGCCACGGCCTCGACTTCACCGTCGGTCGCCCGAGAAGCCTGCGAGGCGCGCTGCGACGAAAAGTAGATGAGGACGGGCTTGTCGCTCTGGAAGACCTCGACCTCGAAGTCGCGTTCGCCGATCGACTTGAGCCGAGCCGGTCCGCCCTGAGGTCCGC
This sequence comes from Polyangiaceae bacterium, assembly GCA_965225775.1. GTDB lineage: Bacteria > Myxococcota_A > Polyangia > Polyangiales > Polyangiaceae > JAAFHV01. Next base: position 4,239,692 of record OZ245328.1, read on the forward strand.
CTGCATTTCCCCCGAATCCACCGCCTAGAATCATGGGGGAAGGAAGTAGTACAGGGTCCGCGTTTTGTCTTCTCTCTCTCGCTCGTGAACGCGCTCACAAGGGCGACGGCAGCGCCAGTGAGAAGACCTGGGTCATGCTCGCGCCTCCGGACGCCGGGACGCGCGCGCCCTCGAGGCTCGCGCCATTCACGCCCGTCTCGTCCCGACGGCCGTGCAGAAGCAGCGGGAACGCCACGCCCGCGCCCACGCCCACCAGCATGCCGGTCAGCACGTCGGTCGCGTAGTGACGGTCGGCCACGATGCGCAGGAGGCCGGTGGTCGCCGCGAGCGGCAGTCCCACGCCCCAGATGGCCGGCGCCGCGCGGTAACCCCGGAGCTCGGCCACCGTGCCCATCGAGGTGGCGAGCGCGAACGTGAATGCGGTGTGCCCGGAGAAGAAGGACACGTTTCGATCGGCGACTTCCCGGTCGTTCGCGCGCTGGAGCGGCGTCATCGCGTGCACGCGCGGCCTCTCGCGCGCGAAGGCCACCTTGGCGATCACGTTGCCGAGAAGGGCCACGCTGGTCGCCTCGGCCACCACGAGCAAGTCGAGCGGCACGTTCTCGCCGTGGCCTTCTTGGTTCGCGGCGATGACCCCGAGGCCGCCCATCACGACCGGCGTCGAGACCAAAAACACGTCGCTCGCGAAGCGCGCCGGCTCGGTGTCGTCGGCTTTGAGCCAGCCGCGCACGGCCGCGTCCAGGGGGTTGTCCGCGCACCATCGGCAGGTCGGCGTGAGCCTTCCCGAAGCTTGATTCAGGGCGAACGCAGCCCCCGCGGCGCCGAGAGTGAGCGGCAGATCGAGCTCGAGGCGATAGGTGAGCGCGTGCGTGCGCGGCGGGGCGCTCTGCGCGGCCGCTTCACGCGAGGCGGAGAGCGCGAAGGCCAGCGTGACGCCCGCGAGCACACGCCCGCACATCGTTCGAGCCGAGCGGCTCACGCCGAGCCTCGGCGGGTGCATCTCGAACGAAGGGCGGGCACGCGAGCGCTCCCGTTTCCGCACCGCAAAGGGGCACGAACGGGACGCTTTCGCTTTCGCGCGTGACGCACTAGCTTGGAAAAACCGAAGGGCGGGCGCCCTTCACGACGCGCCGACGGCATGGGGGAAAACTCGTGATGAAGCAGAAGCCGCACACCCATGCTCCGCCGAATCTAGAGCACTTCCGTCATCTGCTCCATCAGCACATGACCAAGAAGGGCCTGCGCTCGACCGACCAGCGCCGCCTCATCGTGGAGACCTTCTTCGGCGCGCCCAACCACGTGAGCATCGAAGAGCTGCTCGCGCAGGTGCGCGCCCAAGATCCGAAGGTGGGGTATGCCACCGTGTACCGCACGCTCAAGCTCCTCACCGAGTGCGGCGTCGCGTTCGAGCGCCGCTTCGGCGACGGCCTCACCCGCTACGAGCTGGCGGACGAAGAGTCGCACCACGACCACCTGATTTGCGTCGAATGCGACAAGATCGTGGAGTTCGAGGAAGAGCGCATCGAGCAGATCCAGGAAGAGGTCGCCAAGAAGTACGGCTACCTCCTGAAGACGCACAAACACGAGATGTACGGCGTGTGCCCCGATTGCCAGGCCAAAGCCGCCGGCCGCACCAAACGCAACTGACCGGCTCCTGAACCGGCACGCGCCTCCGGACGCTCGCGGCTTGCTAGAGCGAGATCGACCTCGACGCCCGAAGGCCACTGGGTACACTCTCGGCCATGAGCTGGGAGACCACCGTTCGCACCGGGCACCCTTCGAGCGACGCGCAAGCCGTCGAGGGCCTGCGTCGGCAAGCCGAAGCCCAAGGAATGACCCTCGCCGTCACGCCCATGCCGCAGGGCGGATTGCACGTGCGCGCCGTCCCTCGCAGCGGTCCGCAGATGCCCCAAGGATACGGCTACGGAGCGCCCCAGGCCCCGTCCTATGGCGCTCCTTTCGCGAACCACGGCATGCCGCCCTTCGGCGCGGCTCACGCGCAGGCCTATGGCGGCCCCCAGCCTTCCTACGGCGGTCCGGTTCCGGCGGGCGCAAGCCCCTATGGTCACGCCCCCGCCGGTGGGTCACTCACGAACGAGGCCAATCTCGCCTACGCGGAAGGCTCCGGCGGTGAAGCTCGTCCGCTCGGCTCGGCGCGCGTCGCGTATCTACGCAAGGTCTACGGATTGCTCGCGGGCGCGGCGTTCGTGGCCATCGGCACGGGTGCGGCGGCCATCTACTTGAGCCCGACCGAATCGGTCGACATGGGAGACGGCACCACGCTCGAGGTCCCGCTCGTGGCGGCCATTCTGCTGCAGTTCCATTTCGTCGCCTTCGCGCTGCTCTTCGTGGCCACCCTGGTGGCCGGTTGGGTGAGCCGGGTGCGCGTGCTCAACGTGATCGCGCTCTTCGGCGTGTCGGCGCTCATGGGCCTCGAGCTCGCTCCGATGGCCTTCGTGGCGCAGGTGTTGGCTACGCGCGGCGAGACCCTCACCGCCAATCCGGTGCGCGATACCTTCGTGATGGTCGGCGGCATCTTCGCCGTGCTGACCGCCTATGTCTTCGTCACCAAGAAGGACTTTTCGTACCTCAAGGCCACCTTGGCCATGGGCTTCTGGGTGGTGCTCGCCGCGGCGATTCTCTCGTTCGCGCTGGGGAGCGAGCCCTTCTCGCTCGCGGTGGCCAGCGTGGGCGCGCTGCTCTCCATGGGCTTTTTGCTCTACCAAACGAGCCACATCTTCCGGAACAGCCGCATGGACGACGCGGTGGGAGACGCGCTCGGCCTGATCGTGCAGCTGCGAAACCTGTTCGTCTTCTTGCTTCGCATCTTCATGTCGCGCCGTTGAAGGGCGAGTGCCCAGGAGAATCGCTTTGTCCCTTCGCCACCTCGTCACCGCCGCGCTCGCCACCTCCGTCGGGGTCGTTCTCGCGCTCGGCTGTTCGTCCACCCCCGAAGAGACGGTCTGCACCAAGACCGGCCTCGGCCAGTCTTGCGTGCGGGACAACGACTGCTGCAGCGGCAATTGCCGTTGGCAAGGCGGCGGTTACTGCCAAGACGCGAAGCTGCCTCCCCCGGCCTGCCAAGAGCTCGGCAAGGGGTGCACGCAGGGAAAACACTGCTGCAGCGGCGTATGCGAGAACGGCGCATGCCTCGGCGTCGACTCGATCCCCTCGCCGCCCACCCTGACCGACGGCGGCCAGTGCGGTCTCCCGGGCGTGAGCTGCGGCGCGGGCTCGCAATGCTGCTCCGGCGTGTGCGCGCAGGGAACGTGCGCGGGCGTGACCGGAGGCGGCGGTGGTGGCGGAGGTGGCAACTGCATCGACACCAACGGTCGATGTTCGGTCCCCTCGCAGTGCTGCCGCGGCATCTGCCGCGACTCGAAGTGCTTGTAGGGCGCACACGGTACCCCTCACGAGGAAGAGGGTTCGACCTTCGGCGCGATGCGCCCGGGGCTTCGTCCGCCAGGGCCGAGCGCGTCCTTCGTGACGTCCCGCCCCCTTACCACTCCACCCGCGGGCCAAGGCCCACGGAGATCGTACTCATCCCCGGATTGGGACCGGTCACGATGGAACCGCCCGCGGCCTCGAAGACGAAGCGCCATTGACGATTGAGGCGAAGCTCGGTCATGGCGCCGGCGCGCACGCCGAAGCCGTCGTAAACCAGCGGCGATGAGGACGACCCTATTGCCGCGATCTTCGCGATCTCCCCACTCGCCCTCCAGCCACCGGTCGAGAGCGTCAAGGAGACTCGCCCATCGCGCTGGCCGAGGGTGCAGAGCAAGTTCACGTCCCCCGCTTTCTGATTGAACGCCCCACCCAGGTAGCGTCCGTGGATGGCGCAGGCGGCGGCGTCTTCGTCGAGGAAGGTCACCTTGCCGAAGCCAGCCAGGGCGATTCCGTAAAAGGTCGCCCCGAGCGAGATTCGAAGCGGAAGCCCGTATTCGTAGGTGACCGATTGCACCAGAAAGGGGGAGTCTCGGCGGTCCTTGAAGACGACCGCCCCCTCGGTGAGCATGACCACACGAGCCGTGCCGCTCCCGAGCGGACGAGCCGTCGTGTGAAGCCCGGGGGCCGTGCAGCCCGTGAGGGTGAGGGCGAGGAGAGTCAGCCCCGAGAGAAGACCCGACCCTGCTTGCCGCCCGGTTGGCGTGCCTTCCTTCAAAGCGCTACTCCACGACCTCGTAGGTCACGCGGTCCACGGGGTGATTGGTGAAGCGTCCGAAGTCCAAGAACAACTTGATGGCGTCCGCGCGAGATGGACCGGAGCGGTCCGGTTCGCTGCGCGGCACGCAGGTCTCCGGCTCGAGGGCAGGGATTCAGCTATTCGGCACTCACCGTAAGTCAGAGCACGGAGGCGGTCCTCACGGTGTCACGCGCGTGCGGTACACGATCCGTTTGGGCGTTGCAGGTCGCATGCTTCCTCTGACCAAAAGCCTGATCGCGTCCGCCTTGACTCCCTCGTCGAACACGTAATGTGCGCGCAATTCGTTGGAGGGCGCGTCGTAGAGAATCTCAGCCTTTCGGAACCAGGTTTGCCATGAGCCGTCAGCCGAACGTGTTCCAAAGCAGAGGAAGTACGGGCCCGTGAGCTGAGGTCGGGTGTCATCGAAGTGTCCGAAGAAGGCAACATCTATCGAAACGAGAGAGGTGCTCTCCCCCGCAGCGAGCTCGCCCTCTTCCGGGGGGATCGCCAGAAACGGGTGCTCGGGAATGCAATCCGAGGCTTCCGACGGCAGAAGAGCACGCGCGGGCCGTGCGGTGACATCCAGCGGAGCAAGCTTCACCACCGTCTTGCTCGGCTCCAACGTCAAGGCAAGCGAACGCGCACTCCGGAGACGGAGGTCCACGTCGACTTCGTGCTCGAAGGCGGCAAAGTCGATCGTGTGCTCGGCAGTGGGAGTGTTCACCGCGGTGTCGACTCCGGCGTCCGAAGGCGGGGGCGCCTCCGCAGCGATCTTCCCGCAGCCGATGAGGCCCAGGCAGAGAACGAAGGGGATCGATTTGAGCATCATCAGGTACCTCTTTGCCTTCACTGGACGCGAACGCACGAGGCATACGAGCCCTCGCCCGTTTCCTCAAGTGCTACTCCACGACCTCGTAGGTCACGCGGTCCACAGGGTGATTGGTGAAGCGTCCGAAGTCCAAGAACAACTTGATGGCGTCCGCGCGCACGGGAACCTCGAGGTCAAAGTGCGCGCGAAGGCGTTTCTCCACGGCATTGAAGACTAGGTCTACCGCCCTCGGTCTCCATTCCCAGCGCCCGCCTTCGGTTCGCATTCCGAAACACATACGGGACGGGTCTTGAACCGAAGGCCGACCATCGGCTTCGAAGGGCGTGAGCTCGATGTCGATGGCGCGAATACGTGCGAAGCCATAACTGACGAGACGCTCGAGCCCTGCACTCGAAATGCCCCCCTCGAAGCATCCAGACTCGTTCTCCATGAGGTTCGCGATGAGGTCCACCCGAGCGTCCGTACTCTTGCCTAGCGAAAGCGAGACGGTGCTCCGGTTCGGGTAGAGGGAAAAGGCGAGCACGCGGTTGAAGTTGTCGAGCACGACCTCTTTGGGAAACTTGACCTCGTGCTGGCCGAGCACCGGAACCACGGGCGGCGCGGCGTCGGCCGGCTCGTCGGCGATTTTTCCACACGCGGCGAGGAGCAGCAAGGAGAGCAGGCTGACGAGACTAGGGAGAGTCCGTTTCATGGATCGATTGCGCGGCAGCGTAGACAAGCCCAGTCCCCTCTGGTCTCGCACGGTCCTCAATCCGCGGCACAACAGCGAAAGCCCACGTCGGGGAGGGCGATGTTGAGTCCCGCGGAGTTTCCGGCGATGCAGTCCGCCTCACCGGTCACCGAGCCGGTTCCGAGGAAGCTCCCGCCGGCATACTGCGTGCGCCTCTCGTCGCCCGTCTGTTCGACCCATTCGCCCACGTTTCCAGAGAGATCGAACACGCCCGCGTAGTCGCGCTCACCTTGGCAGGTCGGGAGAGAGGCGACCGGTACCGTGGTGCCGATATTCTTGTCGTAGCCGTTGCAGGCGTTCGGGTCGCGCTTGGGCCCGTACGGAAAGGGCTGACCTGATAGGCCTCCCGGAGAAATGCCGCCGCCACACGCGTTGGCCCAACCCCACTTGGTGCTGTCGGTTTTGGTGGCCTCGGTCCACTTGTCTGCACCGCAGAGCACTTTGCCTGCCCACTGACAGTAGGCGCGTGCGGAGCACACGTTCACACAGACCTGGGGGTGCTCGCCACACGCAGTGCCCTTGCAAACGGACGTGTCCGCCATGCAGCTCGCGTCTGGGACGTCGCTCGTGTCACGGGGGCAGAAGGACGAACGCTTGCCGCCATGAGCTCCGGGGTCGGCGACGAAGGCGGCGTACTGTGCCACCGTAACCTCCGTGCGGTCGATGCACATGGAGCTTGGTCCGGGCGCGCCGATGCGCACGAGCGTGGGCGGTTTGCTCGAAGGGCAGGGATTGTTGAGCGTGCTCGGCTGCGTCGTGCCCGAGTCACTCGAGGAGGGAGGATCACCGCACGCGATGAGCACGAGACACGAAGCGAGCGGAAGGCCGAAAGCGCGAACGTTCATGGGATGGCTCCGAAAAGAAAGGCGATGCCCGTGGAGTCTCGGCGGTCCTTGAACACGACCGCCCCTCGGTGAGCATGACCACACGAGCCGTGCCGCTCCCGAGCGGGCGAGCGGTCGTGTGAAGCCCGGGGGCCGTACAGCCCGTGAGGGTGAGGGCGAGGAGCGTCGTCAGCCCCGTGAGAAGACCCGACCCTGCTTGCCGCCCGGTTGGCGTACCTTCCTTCAAATCGCTACTCCACGACCTCGTAGGTCACGCGGTCCACGGTGCGATTCTGCAGGCGTGGACTGCTGCCCAAGAGCAACTTGATCGCGTCCGCGCGCAGGGGAACCTCGAGGTCGAAGTGTACACGCAGACGTTTTGCTGCGGCATCGTAGACAAGATATTCACTGTTCGGTCGCCATTCCCAGCGCCCGCCTTCGGTCCGCACGCCAAAACACATGCGAGACGGGCTTTGAACCGAAGGCTCACCATCCGATTCGAATGGCGTGAGATCGACGTCGATGGCGCGAATACGAGCGAAGCCATAGCTGGCGAGACGCTCGAGCCCTGCACTCGAAATGCCCCCCTCGAAGCATCGGAACGTGTCAACGCGTTTGAGACAACGGCATGATGCATTCTATGAAGCGATGGTCGTGAGGTCTGGGGCGTCCGGCTCCGCGCGATGCGACGCGAGGTCGACGAGTTGCGTGGTCGAGTCGCGCGGTTCCGCCCCTCCAGCCGAGGAGCGTGGCGAGTATCCCGCAGGTTGCGGCTCCGCGGCTCGACCGGGAGCGGCACGCTCCTCGGCCTCCGTGGCGGTCTTCGAGGAGACCGGATTGATTTCGACCTTCGCGGGCGGACGTCGGGCGATCGGCGGCCCATTCGGAAAGCGTTCGGGGTGAGCGGCGTAGGCGGCATCGAGCGCACGCTGCCGAGTGGCAGCAACGTCCTCGACGCGACCATAGAAGACGTCTGCCGGCGTGAAGAGCGCGAGCCCGGCGTGATGGTGCTCGTCGTTGTGCCAGCCGAAGAACTCCTGGAGCCAGCCACGAGCGTGCTCGACGCCGCCGAATCGACCGGGGTAGTCGGGTTGGTATTTCATTGTTTTGAACTGCGCCTCGCTGAACGCATTGTCGTCGGAGACGCGTGGTCGGCTGAAGCTGCGCGAGGCGCCGAGGTCGGCAAGCAGCTGCGCGACGGTATCGCTCTTCATCGCGGAACCGCGATCCGCGTGTACAATGAGGCCCGGCTCGACGCCGTGGCGCGCGATGGTCTCGGCGAAGAGTGTGGCCGCGAGGTGCTTGCATTCTTTGACCGCGAGGAGCCAACCGACGACGAAGCGGCTGAAAAGATCGATGATGACGTATGCGTGAAGGAAGATGCCCTTCTCGGTCGTCGCCAGCTTGGTGATATCCCAGGTCCACACCTGGTTCGGCGCGGTCGCCGTGAGGGACGGAGTGGGGTGGACCTGCGCCGCGCGCACGTTGCGGCGCTCGCGAACCTCGCCGGCCTCCGCGAGCACCCGGTACATTGTGCGAATCGAAGCGGTGTACTCGCCCCGCTCAAGCAGTGCGGCGTAGACCTCGGCGGGAGGTTGATCGGCGAACTCGGGGCTGTGCAGCACGTCACGAACACATTGCCTTTCCTCGTCGGAGAGGCGGCGCGAGGGCGACGGACGTGGCGAACGCGCCGCGGACGGAGGTGCTGGGCGACGAGTCCGGTAGAGCGTCGCGCGGCTCAGGCCGAGAGCGTCGCACGCGACGATGACCGGGACGCATGCGTCGCGCTGCTCGACGAGGGCCATCAGACGTCCTCCTCGTCCAGCGTCGGCAGCGCGATGCCCAGCACCGCATGCGCTTTTTTTTGGAGCTCGATGACCGCGTTCGCGATCTTCAGTTTCTGCTCAAGCTGCGCGTTCTTCTTCTTCAGTGCGAGCAGCTCGCGCTCCGCCTCGGTGAGCGTAGGCTTACGCCCGGGCTTGCGCGCCTCCATGCCTCGGCTTTCCGTCGCGGCAAGCTGCTGCCGCCACGCGAAGAGGTGGGAGCTGTAGATGCCCTCCTTCCGCAGAAGCGCCTCGAGAGCGCCACGCTCGCCGCTCGCGAGCGCCGTCTCGGCGGCCTTCAAGATTCGAAGCTTTTCCGCCGCCGAAAATCGCCGACGTGACTTCGGAGCAACGGTCTCGACCGCAGCGCCGTTTACACCGCGTGCGCGCTGCGCGGCATCGGCGACGGCATCGTCAGCACGACCAGGGATAGGGTTCGGTTTGGGCACGTTCGCAGTTCCAGTCTCCGCCCTTCGCTACAGAAAAATCCAGAGGAAGCTGTCTCACACGACGTTGGCACAGAGGGCATCCAGACTCGTTCTCCATGAGGTTCGCGATGAGGTCCACCCGAGCGTCCGTGCTCTTGCCTAGCGAAAGCGAGACGGTGCTCCGGTTCGGGTACAGGGAAAACGCGAGCACGCGGTTGAAGTTGTCGAGAACCACCTCTTTGGGAAACTCCACCTCGTGCTGGCCGAGAACCGGCACCACGGGCGGTGCGGCCTCGGCTGGCTCGTCGGCGATTTTTCCGCACGCGGAGATGAGCAGCAAGGAGAGGAGACTGACGAGACTAGGGAGAGTCCGTTTCATGGATTGGCTCGTGTAGACCCGAGTAAACCGCGTCGCGCCCTCTCCCTTTTCCTCAAGAGCTACTCCACGACCTCGTAGGTCACGCGGTCCACGGTGCGATTCTGCAGGCGTGGACTGCTGCCCAAGAGCAACTTGATCGCGTCCGCGCGAAGGGGAACCTCGAGGTCGAAGTGTACACGCAGACGTTTTGCTGCGGCATCGTAGACAAGATATTCACTCTTCGGCCTCCATTCCCAGCGTCCGCCCTCGGTCCGTACGCCAAAACACATGTAGGCCGGGCTTTGGACCGAAGGCTCACCATCTGGCTCGAAGGGTGTGAGCTCGATGTCGATGGCTCGAATACGAGCGAAGCCATAACTGACGAGACGCTCTAGACCTGCACTCGAGATCTGTCCCTCGACGCAGTTGGACTCATTTTCCATGAGGTTGGCGACCAGGTCCACTTGCGAATCCGTGCTTTTGCCTAACGAAGGCGAGACGGAGACCCGGGTCGGGTAGAGGGAAAAGGCGAGCACGCGGTTGAAGTTGTCGAGCACCACCTCTTTGGGAAACTTGACCTCGTGCTGGCCAAGGATCGGAACCACGGGCGGTGCGGCGTCGGCCGGGGCTGGCTCGGTGGCGACTTTTCCGCAGGCGGAGAGGAGCAGCAAGGAGAGGAGGCTGACGAGACTAAGGAGAGTCCGTTTCATGGATTGGCTCGTGTAGGCCCGAGTAAACCGCGTCGCGCCGTCTCCCGTTTCCTCAAGTGCTACTCCACGACCTCGTAGGTCACGCGATCCACGGGGTGATTGGTGAAGCGTCCGAAGTCCAAGAACAACTTGATGGCGTCCGCGCGAGATGGACCGGAGCGGTCCGGTTCGCTGCGCGGCACGCAGGTCTCCGGCTCGAGGGCAGGGATTCAGCCTATTCGGCACTCACCGCAAGTCAGAGCACGCAGGCGGTCCTCACGGCGTCACGCGCGTGCGGTACACGATCCGTTTGGGCGTTGCAGGTCGCAGCGCTCCCGTGACCAAGAGCCTGACCGCGTCCGCTTTGACTCCCTCGTCGAACACGTAATGTGCGCGCAATTCGTTGGAGGGCGCATCGTAGAGAATCTCAGCCTTTCGGAACCAGGTTTGCCATGAGCCGTCGGCCGAACGTGTTCCAAAACAGAGGAAGTACGGTCCCGTGAGCTTCGGTCCGCTGTCGTCGACTCTTCCGAAGAAGGCAACATCCATCGAAACGAGAGACGTGCTCTCCCCCGCCGCGAGCTCGCCCTCTTCCGGGGGAATCGCCAGGAACGGGTGCTCGGGTGTGCAAATGGAGGCGTCCGACGGCAGGAGAGCACGCGCGGGCCGTGCCGTGACATCCAGCGGAGCAAGCTTCACGACCGTCTTGCTCGGCTCCAACGTGACGGCAAGCGAGCTCGCACTGAAGATGGTGAGATCCACGTTGGCCTCATGCTCGAACGCGGCAAAGTCGATCGTGTGCTCGGCAGTGGGAGTGTTCACCGCGGTGTCGACTCCGGCGTCCGAAGGCGGGGGCGCCTCCGCGGCGATCTTCCCGCAGCCGACGAGGCCCAGGCAGAGAACGAAGGGGATCGATTTGAGCATCATCAGGTACCTCTTTGCCTTCACTGGACGCGAACGCACGAGGCATACGCCCCGACGCTGTCACTGCCCGCGGAGGGCGCCACACGCATCCGAATATCACCGTTTGAAGCCGAATAGAGCTCTGCATACGGTTGGGTCGCGCCGTCATCCCGCGTGGACGACCAGGCGCCCGAGATGCCGGAGACAAAACAACGGGCCTTGCTTGCCTGCGCCGCCGGGAGCACGAGGGCGTCGGAAGTCGAGTAGACGTCTCGAACGATGTAACTCGGTGAATAACCTTGGCAGGTGAAGGACGAAGCCTCAAGTTGAAAGGGACCTACCTTCAGTGGATACGGCGGCACCGAATGCTGATGCTTGAGGAAACTGGTTCCGTTCAACAGCTGAAGCGCTGAAAAGTCCGGCTTCTGGCCGCCCACTTGGGCGACGTTTCCAATGAAGCCGGTCAGGATGTCCAGCGTCTGTCCTGCGGGCGCCAGCGGCGTGCTGAGGGAGTACCCGTTGCCGTTGTCCGCTATCGTATAGGCCTTGCCCGAACAACTGCCGGGCGAAGGTGGCGGCGAAAGCTGAGCGAACTGCACGCACTTCTGCTTTCCTCCCGGGATACCCACTTTCGTATTCGCAACCGGAGAGGCAACAAACTCAAGGTAATATTGCCGATCGGCGTCGGAGGAGATGCGGAGCCCGCCGCCCAGATACTTCGGGTCGGTGGTCGGAATTCCGGGGTCCGAGGCTTGCCAAAAAGGACCGTGGAGTGCCTCAAAGTAGCAGAAACCCGCACATTCAGGCCCCGAGCACTTGCCTAGGGGCACTTTGCCTTCCACGCGAACCGCAGTGACTTCCCCGCGCGTCGCTCCGTTTACCGTGACCGAACCATCCGAACTTGTGCAGCTGCTGCCCTCAGCGAACCGGCTCACGACGCAGCCGGGCGGGGCTGCTCTTGAAGGATCGGCGAAGGAGCGGCCACACTTCTGGATCGCGTTGGCGTCGTTGAAGTTTGTTGCATCGTAAGTGATGCTGTTCGGTGGAACCATCCAAATAGGTGAATCGGGGGAGTGCGGGTTCTTGTGGTCCTGAGTTGCTTTGGTTGCCAAGATGCCAAAATCCTGCGCCGTGCCGCCAGCCGACTTTACGCCGTTCGCCTCGGACACCCCCATGCGATGGCAACCGGTGCACTTGTATCCCGCGGCTCCCTTGCTCACTATTTCGACGGAATACGCCTTCCAGGATTGGAAGGCGTTGCCGAGGAAACGGTACGGGAGAGTTTGGTTCCACTGGTAACGGTAGTCCCAGGGCCCCGACCCCTCGTTGGTTCCGGGGAGTCGGTTCTTGGTCTCATTTCGTAGCTGAGCGAGATACGGCGAGCGCACGAAGGGCCCGTTGTCGTGACAGCCAACGCAGTTGACGTTCGCCACGGATTGGGGCTCGAGCCAGATCTTCGAGGCTTCTGGATCGGTCGGGGCGGGAACTTTCGGGTCGAGGTTCGATATGGCCGTGGGCGACTGGTAGAAGCAGGTCGCGCCATTTTTCTTATTGTACTGGATGACCGCAATGTCACCGTACTTGTCGCCGCCGTTCTTCTTGCGACAGTGTGCGACCACGATGGCATCGTCCGTCGAGTCGAGCACCTGGAAGCGGCTGCCGGGGTCGCACTCGTGCCTCAGCACGTTGGGGCGGTCGCAAAACTGATTCGGGTAGGTGCCGGTGAGATGCTCCTCGGGAACGAGGGTTCCTTCGTCGCAGTTGAACGGCCTCACCGCGAGCCCGATCACCTTGTTGCAGTTGGTCGCGTAGTCAGCGAGCTTCTCTTCCTGCAGGTGGGTCGAGCATTCCGAGCCGAGCTCGACCGCCTGGGTCACCTGGCCGGTCGCGGCAGGCCCCGTGTGAACGGAGGCATCTTCACTGTCGAGAGGCGGACGGCCACTGCATCCGTTCTGGAAGCCGAGCACCCCGCCCACGCTCAGTGCGCCGACGACCGTGATGCGACGAGCGAAGGCTCGAGATGGAGAGATCAACGAGGGGGGGTTCACAGTCGCCTCTTTCTTGGAGTTGGTTCAAGCAGGCTGGACGGGCTCGCCCTTCCAGGCTGCTTTCCAAGCCTCCTCAGGCAGAGGGGCGGCGTGCTCGAAGGTCGAGGGCAACGTAGTCGACATTAGGTCACGCCGCAAGGGGTTTTCGTGTGAGTGAAGCGCGTTGCGTGGTCGTTGCACAGCGGGCTCCTATGTTGTTCGCTCGCGTTCCGTCCAACGGGCGGAGTCGACGAACGCCACATTTGGCGCGCCACTTTTGGCGTACTGCACACCGGTTCGGCAGTCCGTTCGTCGCATTTTGGCGGCGTTGCGAATGGTCGTCTCCCCTCGCTGTCGTTCGAGGCGGGCGCAATCGCGCGAGGTGAGTCGCGGCATGGCGTCGGCCCGGTCTCCCCAGGGTCATCCTGGCCCGCGGACGGGCTGCTGGAGGCGTCACGAGAATGTCACGCGGTGCGGGGCGGCGCGCCGTTCGACCCGTCCCGTTGGAACGGCACCTCAGGTCAGCTCGGAACGCCACCTCGCGTGCGCGCGGAATACGCCGCCTGCACGACCGACTCACCTTCGCCGACCTATTCCTCGGGAGCTCGGCCCGCACCAATTGGAGCGCCTGCCCGTCCGTCCGAAGCCGGCTCGTGTCGTGCGGGACTCGTCACCTCCCCGTCCGTGCAGTGGGTAGCCTGGTGCGGCGGCAGCGCGGCGGGCCCCATTTTCCCCTTCCAGGCCTGCAAAGTTCGACGATACGCTCGCCTACATGGCAAAGAAGACGACCTCCTCCTCGAAATCCAAGGCCAAGACCTCTGCCCAACCTGCGCGACCTGCTCGACCTGCTCGACCCGTTTCGGCGGAAAAGGCGGCTCGCATCGACGAATCGGACATGCCGGGCCAGCTCCGGCAGCTCGCGGAGATTCGCGCGAAGTTCCCCGCCCTCCCGGAGTCCATGGCAGCTTCGCTCTTCGCGCATCATGACGCGGAAGCGTGCCGCGAGAAGGGCAATGGTACCCGCGCTGTGGACGTGTTTCGCGGGGGAATGTCGTGGGCGCGTACGTTCGGTCAATACTCCACGGACCCTGCGCTGTCGCCCAAGCGAGTCCGGTGGTTCTTGGATTGCCTGACCGTTCTGGGCGAGAGCGTCGTCGGGCGTACCAACTTGTCCAATCCCTCCGAGGTGAGCTCCTTCGACGACGTGGCTCGTCGCGCAGACAAGGTCTTCAATCGCGCCAAGCGACGCCTCTGGGATGCGGTCGGATCGGACTCGGGCCACCGCGCGACCCTTCAGGCCGCGTTCGCTCCCCAAGAGGGGCTCGATGCACGGCTCTCGGTGCTGCGCTCCGTGTCCAAGCTGGTCGGCACCTGGATTGCCGCCGAGGCGAAAGGCGAGAAGGCTCCCGCGTTGGCCGCGTACGACGTGGACCACGAGCTGGTCGGTCAGCTCGACGCGGCGGCAAAAGCGCTCGACGATGCCATTGCCAAGCGTCCGGCGGGCAAACAGACCAGCCGCGACACTCCCGCGATGAACGAAGCCGAGGGCCGCGTGCTCTTGGCCATGCGCCCCCTTTGGGACGACCTCGCCGAAGCGCGTGAAGACGGCCTCTCGAATCTGCAAGTCACCGTTTCCCCGGCGCTACTGCGCGGGCTCGACATCGGCTCGCGCAAGAAGAAGAGCAAGGCGCCAGAATCTCCGCAGGAGTGACCCGAACGTACCGACAGGGGGAGCCCGCTTCACCGAGCGGCGCTCCCCGGTCACCGAGAAGGCCTAGGGTGGTCACCGAGTAGGACGTCCCCGTTCACCGAGCGGCCCGCACGCGTCACCGAGTGAGTCTCGAGCTTCACCGCTGGGCACATCGTCGTCACCGAGTAGGACCTCCCTCGCCACCGACAGGCTTCACCGAGGTCATGCCGCCTTCACCGACTCTTCGGACGCCCGCTCACTCTCTCTACCGAGGCTCGCCCTCCGGCAACGCGCCCGGAACGCCTCGTTGGCTGCCTCGACGCGAGCGAACCCTCGGCCGTTGAAGGCGCACGTCCTCGCCCCGTCGAAGCCCTGACTCCCCTCGCTCTCGCACTCGTGCTACCCACGAGACGTGAGCTTCGTCACCGCGCTCGCGCTCGCCATCGGACTGCTCGTGGTGGCGCCTTTCCTGGCCCATCGCCTGCGGCGCCAAGAGGCGGAGGTGCGTCCGTTCGCACCGGCCAAGCTCGTGCCGCCCACGCCGCCGAAGGCGCGGAGGCGCTCGAAGCTCGAAGACCGCGCGCTGCTGACCGTGCGCGCGCTCGCGGTGATCGCGCTCGCCGTGCTCGGGGCGTCGCCGCTCGTGCGTTGTTCGCACCTCGCCCTCGACCGCGAGGGCGGTGCGTCGGTCGCGCTGGCCATCGTGCTCGACGACTCGGCCAGCATGCGCGCGCCCGGACCTTCCGGAAAGACACGCTTCGCCGTGGCCAAAGCGGGCGCACTTCAGCTCCTCGCGACCGCGCGTGAAGGCGACGCGGTGGCCGTGGTGCTGGCCGGCTCTCCGCCGCGCGTGCTGCTCGCGCCGACCACCGATCTCGTGACCGTCCAGGCCACCCTCGACGAAGCCGAAGCGAGCGATCGTCCGACCGACCTCGACGCCTCCGTCGCCCTGGCCGAAGGTCTCTTGGGCGAGCTGCCGCACATCGACAAGAAGGTCGTGCTGCTCAGCGATCTGGCGGACGGAAAGCCGGACGGCCCTCCGCTCAAGGGCTCCAAGGTGCCGCTTTTCACGCCGCTTCCGGCGCTCGCCGGCAAGGTGACCGACTGCGCGGTGATCTCGGCGGATAGGTCCGCGTCTTCGGTGCGCGTGAAGGTCGCCTGCACGCCGGGCGAGACGTTCGCGACGCGCCAGGTCTCGCTGCGCGCAGGAGGCAAGGTCCTCGGCACCGCCCAAGGCGTCGTCGCCCAAACGGCCGAGGTGAGCATCCCGGTGGCCGCAGATGCCCCGCCCGACCTCGTCGCCACGCTCGAAGGCAGCGATGCCGTCCACGAAAACGACACGGCCGACGTGCTCACCGACATCGGTCCGAGCGCCATCGCGGTGGTCGGCGATCCGTCGACCGAGACCACGGTGACCGGTGGCGCGCCGGTGGTGGAGCAGGCCTTCGCGGCGCTGCACACCGAGCTCACGATTCGTCCGATCCCCCAGGTGCCGGACCGCACCGAAGACCTCGCGGCCTTCGCCGGGCTCGTGGTCGACGATCCGCCCGGCATGACCCCCGAGCAGCGACGCGCGGTGGCCACGTTCCTCCAAGGAGGCGGGGTGGCGCTCTTCGCGCTCGGACCTCGAGCGGCCCAAGCGCAGCTCGGCTCCACGCTCGAGCCGCTCGTGCAGCAGGGCGTGACGTGGTCGAAGAACCCGTCGCTCGGTGCCTCGAAAGAGAGCGCGAGCGCGCTCTTCGCCGAGCCCGCGGAGAGCCTCGGAGACCTCGGCGCACAAGAGCGCATCACGCTCGGCCAGAGCGATCTCGGTAGCCTCGAGACGTTGCTCGCGTTCACGGACAAAGCGCCGCTCGTCGCGCGGAAGACCGTGGGCGCCGGAGAAGCGTGGATCGTGACCTTGCCGTTTTCGGTCAACGACAGCGACCTCGTGCTTCGACCGGGGTTTCTCACCTTGCTCGACAACTTCGCGGACGTGGCCCGAAAACACACGACCCTCCGACGCAGCGAGGTCGGCGCGAGCTGGCTCTTGCGCGGCGTGCGCGTGGGCGAAGTGCGCGGGCCGAACGGTCGAGTCGTTCCCACCGTGCGCGACGCCGAGGGACTGCGCGTGAGCCCGGGCCTCGTGGGCCGCTACACGCTCACGCTCGACGGGCGTAACGAGATTCGCGTGGTCCAGCCTTCGGTGCGCGAGCTCGATACGCGCCCGCGCGCAGCCGAGTCCTCGAATCAGGGACGCTCGGGAGCGGGCGTGCGCACGCAGGCCGAGGCCTCGTGGGTGGTCGCGCTGGTGCTGCTCGCGCTCGTGGCCGCCGAGATCGTGCTCCGCGTGGTGACGAAGCGAAGCGGCGTGGAGACCGCCAGCGCGACTCCCCCTGCCTCGCCCGCCACCTGAGCACCTGAGCGCCGAGCGGACCAAGCGACCCGGTCGCGTCGGCGTCCGCGAAGCTCACGGCATGAGCAAGGTCAGGGTCATGCGACGCCCCTCACGGGAGAGCCGAAGCACGACCAGGAGCTGACGGATGCGTTGCACGAAGGACCCGGGGTCGATGGCGTGATCGGTCATGGCGACGGTGATCCGTTGCAGGACGTGAGCCAGGTGGAAGTCGACCGCGGTCGCCCCGAAAACGACCCCAAAACGACCGACGTTGGCCGCAAGCCCCTGAATTCGTTCCACTCTCCCCGCCCGGGCCTGCGGGCCTCCCCCGGTCCTTCAGGTCGCATAATCTGGATCGACCCGGACCTCCCTCGCGTCCGCGGCACGCTCATCTGTCCCGCCCGACCGAGCCAGCTCGCACCGAGCCGACCGGACGAGCCGTGGTAGGAAGAGGCCGTGCTCGAACGTTCACCCGACGGCTCCTGGCTCCTCCCGGCCCTCACCACCGCGCACTCGCACGCCTTCCAGCGTGGCATGCGTGGCGCTGCCCAACAGAAGGGCCGCGACCCGCGCGACGACTTCTGGACCTGGCGCGGCCAGATGTACCGCGTGGCCACGAGCCTCGACCCGGACTCCATCGGACGTATCGCCCGCGTGGCCTTCCGTGAGCTTCGTCGAGCCGGCATCGACACCGTGGGTGAGTTCCACTACGTGCACCATGCACCCGATGGAACGCCCTACGCGAACCGGACCGAGCTCGCCGATCGCGTGATCGAAGCGGCCCTCGAAGAAGGCCTTCGCATCGCCCTGCTCCGCTGCGCGTACTTCCGTGCCGGCCCCGGACGCGAGCCCGAGCCTGGCCAACGCCGCTTCTGCGACCCGAACGTGGACGACGTCTTGCGTGACGTGGACGACCTCCGTGCGCGCTACGGGAACGAGCCCCGCGTGCGGATCGGGCTCGCGCCGCACTCGGTGCGCGCCGTGCCCGTGGACTTCCTGAAGCCGCTCGCCGAGTACGCGAAGAAGGCGGACATGCCGCTCCACATGCACGTCTCCGAGCAGCCTCGGGAAGTGGACGAATGCCTCGCAGAGACCGGCAAGCGCCCCACCGAGCTCTTGGCCGATCTCGGCGTGCTCTCGCCCAGGTTCGTCGCCGTCCACGCGACGCAGATCCTCCCGCACGAAGCGAAACTGCTCGGCGAAGCCCGCGCCTTCACGTGCGTCTGCGCCACCACGGAACGCGACCTGGGCGACGGTCTCCCCGACCTCGGCGCCATGCGCGAATCCGGGGTGAGGCTCTGCACGGGCATCGACAGCCACGTGGTCACCGATCCGTTCGACGATCTGCGCTCGCTCGAGACCCACGAGCGCTTGCGAACGAAGACCCGGGTGACCTTCACGCCCGAGAACGGCAGCCCCGCCGAAGCCCTTTGGCGCTCGGGCTCGGAGCTGGGCGCTGTCGCGTGTGGGTTCGACGGCCCCGCGAAGAAGATCGCCATCGATCGGGATCACCCGACGCTCGCGCTGGTTCCGGACGACCAGGTGCTCGACGCCATCGTCTTCGGTGGACACCCGGGCCTCGTGCGGGAGCTCGTGTGAACGCTACGGGTTGACCCGTCCGAGCCACGCAAAAAGCCCGCGGCGCCGAGAGGCACACGCGGGCTTCGTCTTTCTTGCGCGGCTCGAAGGGCTACCCCTTACGCGGACGCGGAATGGCGAATCGCTCCATCTTGCGGATCACGGTGCGTCGAGAAACGCCGAGAATCTCCGCGGCGCGGCTCTGGTTCCACGCGCCCTCGGCGAGGGCCGCCAGGAGGCGCTCGCGCTCCCCGTCGTTCTCGGTGGACGAGGGACGCGTCACCGTGAACGTGAGGTGCGAGGCATCGATCGGGGCTCCCCTCGCCGCGACCACCGCGTCCTCGACCGCGCGACGAAGCTCGTGGGCGTTCTTCGGCCACGCATGCGAGCGCAGCTTGGTCACGGCATCGCGGGTGAAGACGACGATAGGCTCGGGTCCCGAGCGCTCCATGGCGAGACGGGCAAAGTGCCGCGCGAGCGCTTCGATGTCGTCCGGGCGCTTGCGCAGCGGAGGCAGCGTGAGCGTCACGGCGAACAGCCGATGCACGAGGTCGTTCATGCGCGGCGAGCGGGCCGGCTCCGCGCCCGAGCAGGTCGCGAGGAGGCGAAGCTCGACCCGGCGCGTGAGCGAGCTCCCCACGGGAGACAGCTCACCGTCCTGGAACAAGCGAACGAAACGTCGTTCGAGCGCGGGCGGGAGCTCGTCGATGTCTTCGATCACGACCAGGCCACCGTCTGCCTTCGTGAGCAATCCATCGACCGCTCGCGGGCCTTGCCCGTCGCGACGCTCGACGCCGAAGAGCTCTTCTTCGCTCGGCAGCGCACGTGCGTTCAGGCGCACTATGGCGCCGTTCGCGCGGCCCGAGCGCCGCACGATGGCTTCCAGGTACGAGCTTTTGCCCGTACCGCACTCTCCGCAGACCAGCACGGGCAGAGACGTGGCCGCGACGGAGTCGACCATCGTCTCGAGATCGTGCGTGATTTTGTGCGCAGCGACCCGACTCGGGCGCGCGATAGACGGCTGATTCGACCTAGGCTTCGGCAGCGATTCCAAGAGCATGGCTCCCTCCGGCGTATTTCCTCTACGCAGCGGAGAGGGCGGCGGATTCGTCGGGAGCGAAGATTTCCGAGAAAAATCGGGGCCGCAAATAGGCCGGGACACCTACCCGAGAAATTCCCGGGAAGATCCATCGAGCGCCAACGCTTGCCCGATCATGCTTTCCCGCCGAAGCCGAAGCCGCGCGCGTCCCTGGGTCTCGTTCGCGGTCCTCTCGGGCACGTTGCTGCTCACGCGAGCCTCCTTCGCCGACCATTACACTGTGCCCTCGGGCTCGATGGAGCCCACCGTGCAAGTGTCCGACCGCGTGGTCGTCCTGAAGGCCGCCTACGGGCTACGCTTGCCGTTCACCGGAAGCTACTTGCTCGGACCTCGTACGCCCGACCGCGGGGACGTGGTGGTGCTCAGCTCACCGGAGGACGGAAAAGTGCTCTTGAAGCGCGTGGTCGCGACCGGCGGCGACACGGTGTGTGTGACCGACGGACACGTCCGCGTGAGACCGAAAGGAGCCTCGCTCGACGATCCCTACGAGAGCGAACCGTCGAGCTACGAGGTCTCGCTCGCGTTCGGCGGAGGCCCCGACCTCGCCCCCGTGAAGGTGCCCGAGGGCAAGGTGCTCGTCCTCGGCGACAACCGCGGAAATAGCCACGACGGTCGCGCCTTCGGCTGGGTCGACGAGAGCGCGCTGCTCGGCCAAGTGCGTCTCGTGCTCGGCTCGTCCGGCGCCCACGCGCCCTAGCGTCGAGCGAGGAGGGCCGGTACGCTCCGCCGATGGGGATGGGGAAGACGGCGCTCCTGAAGCTCGCCTACGCGAACGTGTGGCTCTCGCTCACCGCGACCGGCTTCGCGCTGGCGGTGCTCTTCGCGTACGGCGCGAAGGTCGATGCGGTCGCGCTCTACCTGCCGTTCGCGTGCACGTTCGTGGTGTACACGTTCGACAAGGTCTTGAAGTGGGACCCGGTCGCCGACGCCGCGAACGACCCAGAGAGAAGCGCCTTCATCGGGACCTACCGCACGCCCTTGTTGGTGGGTGGGGCCCTGTGTTTGCTCTCCGGAGGCACGCTGGCGCTGCTCCGCGGGTGGGTGGTCCTCGCGCTCTTCTTGGCGCCGTTCCCCATCGCGTTCGCCTACGGAACCCCGGTCTTGCCCGAGGGGTTTCGCTACCGAAGACTGAAAGACATCACGGTCGGGAAGAGCCTCACCGTGGCGCTCACGTGGGGCGTGATGGGCGTGACGCTCCCGCTCGCCGCCTCGGGTGCGCGCCTCGCGACCGCGCTGCACACGGCCCTCTTCGCGTGGCTCGCGCTGCGTTTTTTCGTGAACACGGCGTTCTTCGACATCGGAGACGTCGACGGCGACCGGCAGGCGGGCGTGCGAACCTTGCCCGTGTGGCTGGGCGTGGAGGGCACCTACGTGTGGCTCTTTCGTGCTCTCGCAGGCTCGCTCGTGGCGGGCCTCGCCGCAGGTGCCCTGAGCCCGACGAGGCCGGGAGCGTGGGTGGTCGTGCTGGCGAGCCTGGCCTTCGATCACGGCTACCTCTCGAGAGGTCGCGAGGCGTCTCGATCCGGCGGAGAGCTCGGATTTCTCTGCGACGTATGGGCCGACGGAATGGGCGTGTTCACCGCGCTGTCCGTCGCCTTCGCGTGGTTCTTCGGGCGGTAGAGCACCGAGACTTCGCTCGACGCCCTTACCGCGGTACGGGAAGATGCGGCGCATGGCCTCGAAGAAAAATTCTCCGGCCGCGAGCGCCGAGCGCGCCCTCGCCTCACGAGCCCTCTCGCTGCCCGAGGCCTACGAAGAGAACCCGTGGGGACACCGCGCCTTCAAGGTGAAGAAGAAGGTCTTCGTGTTCCTCGGCACCGAAGATCTCGGGCTCTCGCTCTCGGTGAAGCTCCCCGAATCGGCGGCGATGGCCCTCACGTTGCCGTTCGCCTCCCCGACGCGCTACGGGCTCGGCAAGAGCGGCTGGGTGAGCGCGAAATTCGCCGCAGGCGAGCCGGTGCCCACGCATCTCTTGCTCGAGTGGATCGACGAAAGCTACCGCGCCATCGCCCCGAAGAAGCTGGTCGCGCAGCTAGAGCGCCGAACCGCTTAGTGACCGAGGATTTTCGCCAAGTTGCGAGCCGTGCGAGGCGCGACGACGAGTCCTACTGCTGCTAGGCGAGGAGGAGCAACGAAGCACGGCGACGCAAATCGGCGGAAAGCCGACCGAACTAAGCGGTTCGGCGCTCTAGGCGAATGACCTTCACTCGTTGACCTTCGGCCGGCCCGCGTAGAGGCGCTCCAGGCCGAAGAGGTCTTCGTTGCCGAGGCCGGCGGTCACCGCATCTTCGAGGTCGCGCACCACGGCGCGGTGCACGGGGAGCTTCATGCCGAGCTCGTACTGGAGCTCCACTCCGAGCGCGGCGTCTTTCAGGGCGAGCGCGAGCGCGAAGTCGGGCGAGTAGTCCCGAGCCAACACCTTGGCTTTTTTTCCTTGGTAGCTCGGTGTCGAGAACGCACCGCTCGTGAACGCATCGACGACGATTTCACGCGCGAGGCCCGCTCGTTCTCCCAAGACCAACATGCTGGTGAAGGCCACGAGGTGGTGCGCGCCGAGCCCGTTCAGCACAACCTTGAGCGCTTGTCCCTGCCCCACCGTTCCTGCGTGAATGACCTTGCGGCAAAGGGCGTTCATCACCGGACCTACGCGGCGCAACGCGGTCGTGGAGCCCCCGACGAGCGCGAGCAGCTCGCCACGGGAAGCCGGCCCGACCGACCCCGACACCGGACCGTCGAGGTACTTCGCACCACGCGCCTCGACCAGCTTGGCCATCGCGCGAGCTGCTTTGCGCCCGACGGTCGACATGTCCCACACGACTTGCCGTTCCACGCCACCGAGGGCCTTCACGCACGAGCCGAGCACCTCGCGGAGCGCCTCGGCATCGGCGAGACACGTGAGGACCACCTTGGCCGAAGCCACGGCTTCCGAGGTCGTGGCCGCGAGGTGGGCTCCGCGTCCGGCATAGCGCTCGGCGCGTGCAGCGTCCCGGTTCCACACCGTGACCGGAAAGCCGAGAGAGAGCAGCCGCGTGGCGACCGCACCTCCGAGCGAGCCGGTACCGAGCAACGCGACCTTGGGGAGAGCTCCGTCTTCCTTCGCCATGCGGTTCTCGCCCGATTCTTGGGACATCTTCCGTCGCGAGGGGAGAAAAATCGGCAGCGACGTGCTCGGGCGGGCCCATATCCGCTACGTTGAACCCGTGGTCTACCGTCGTCTTTCTTGGGTCGTGCCCGGACTACTCGCGAGCGCCTGGCTCATGGTCGGCTCGTCGTCGTGCAAGACGGCAACGGGCGTCCGCGTCGCCTACAAGTCCGATCTCACGTGCAACGCCGGCAAGTTGCCCCAGAGCGTGCGCTTCTCGCTGCAGCGTGTGGGATCGCCGGCGTCGTTCGACTCCGCCAAGCCCGAAACACCTCGCGCCTCGGCCGACTGCACCGCCGGAAATCCCTCCGACCTCGGCGACCTCCTCATTCGACCCAACCCGAGCGATCCGGGCCTCGACTACGAGCTCGTGACGACGGCAGCCACCGGCACCACCAGCACCGAAGCCGCGTGTGGAATAGGTCCCGATGGAGCCGTGGTCGGAAAACTGGAAGGCGCCGAGTGCATCGTCTCGAAGAGACGCGTACGCTTCGCGGAGGGGCAAGAGCTGTCCTTTCAGGTCTTCTTGTCGGCGCGTTGTGCGGGCATTTCGTGCCCCTCCGAGACCACCTGCGATCCGCTCACGGCCCTGTGCGTCGGCATCCCAACCAACGGCGAGCCCCAAACGCAGGACGCGGGCGTCCAGGGACAGAAGATCGAGCCCGAGGCCGGGCCGAACGATGCGTCCGTCGTCGACGCCACCGTGGATGCGGGCATTCCTGGAATTCCCGACTGCTCGAGCAAGCCAGGGCAGGCCGCGATGTGCGGGAAGGTCTACGCGTTCACCGCATCGGCTGCGTTCCCGATCGTGGCGAGGGGAGGCAAGGTCGCGTTCGTGACGAGCCCGACGGTGTTCTCCACGCTCACCGAAGTGAGCTTTCAGAAGTCGCTGCCCGCCCCGACGACGAGCGGCCCCGCCCTCCCCACGACGGCGGGTAGCGAGATCCTCGCGCTCGGCTACGACGCATCGGAAAACCTCTACGCCGGGGTGAGGCTCTCCGATCCTAGCCAGGCCGACAGAATCTATAAGCGAACGAGCGATTGGACGCAGCTCGGCTTTCGGTCGGATCCCAAGGACGACTTGACGCACACGCGGTTGCTCTACCTCGTGAGCTCCACGTCGGGCTTGGGAGGACTGTTCGGGAATTCTGCGACACCGACCTCAATCGTGCCCTTCCTGATCGAGGACAAAGTCGGGGCAATCGAGCCCGCCCTCAACCTGAGCACGACCTTCACCGTCGTACCGCGACCCGAGGTCTCGTCGGGGGGCGTCGCCAAGAGCCGCATACGGCTTCCGATGCCGCCGAGCGGGGGCCCGATGGGAACGAGCCTCGTCGCCTTCGATGGGACGACGCTCTCGGCCGAGCCCGGCGCGCTGCCTGGAGAAATTCCGCCGGTCACGGAGCTCGTCGGGGGAGACGTTTCGACCATCTTTTACGTCGCCAAGGACACCACCTCCACGAAGCTGTTCCAAACGCTGCCGGGCACGCTCGGTCCGAGCGCCGGTGAGCTCGTCGACGGAGTGGAAGGCCCGACGGCGACCGACGGCGAACGCATCTACGTGGTCTCGAAAGGGAGGCTCCTATCGGTGGCCCGAGCCGCGCCTCACGACATCTGCAGGGTGGCGTCCATCGGGGCATCGCCGACGAGCGCGGTCCGGTCCGTGGCCGTCGACGCTACCTGCGTGTACACCCTGAGCGAGACGACCCCCGCGGCCCCGGGCGGCCAAAAGGGATTCGAGCTCCGTTCGTCGTTCAAGGCCGCGGCTCCCCAGTAGACGAGTCGCGAGAGGCCATCGGAACGTTCACGTAGGCCGGACGCCAGATCGATCGCGCGGCGGCCTTGCACAAACGCGAAGATCGGCCGACCATCCGCGCTCCATGTCGGACACGCCGTTCAAGCTCGCTACGACGTTCGCTCCGCGAGGCGACCAACCCGCCGCGATCGCTCAACTCTGTGCAGGCCTCGAGCGCGGGGACAAACACCAGGTTTTGCTCGGGATCACGGGCTCCGGAAAGACCTTCACGATCGCCAACTTGATCCAGAAGGCGCAGCGTCCGGCGCTCATCCTGGCGCCGAACAAGACGCTGGCGGCCCAGCTCTACGGCGAGATGCGCGAGCTCTTTCCGGAGAACGCGGTTCAGTACTTCGTCAGCTACTACGACTACTACCAGCCGGAGGCCTACGTTCCTTCGAGCGATACGTTCATCGACAAGGACGCCATCGTCAACGACGCGATCGACCGCATGCGCCACGCGGCCACGCACGCGCTGCTCTCGCGTCGAGACGTCATCATCGTGGCCTCGGTGAGCTGCATCTACGGCATCGGCAGCGCCGAGAGCTACCACGGGCTCCTGATCGACCTGAAGGTGGGCGAAGAGTTCCGACGCGACACCTTCTTGCGCATGCTGGTGGACATCCAATACGAGCGCAACGACGTCGACTTCCATCGAGGCACGTTCCGGGTGCGAGGCGACGTGGTCGAGGTGTTCCCCGCCTACGAGCAAGAGACGGCGATTCGAGTCGAGTTCTTCGGCGACACGATCGAGGCCATCAAAGAAGTCGACCCGCTGCGCGGCAAGGTCAAAGGCTCGTTGCCTCGTTATGCCATCTTCCCCGGCTCGCACTACGTGACTCCGCAAGACCAGATGCGGAAGGCCATCACGAGCATCCGCGAAGAGCTCCGCGAACGACTCGATCACTTCGACAAAGAGGGGAAGTTCGTCGAGAAACAACGGCTCGAGCAGCGCACCCAATACGACATCGAGATGATGGAGCAGATGGGGTTCTGCAACGGGATCGAGAACTACTCTCGTCACCTCTCCAATCGTAAGGCAGGCGATCCGCCGCCCACGCTCATCGACTACTTCCCAGGCGATTTCTTGATGGTGCTCGACGAGTCCCACCAGACGGTGCCGCAGGTCGGGGCCATGTACCGAGGCGACCGCGCTCGCAAAGAGACGCTCGTCGAGTACGGTTTTCGCCTGCCCAGCGCACTCGACAACCGTCCGCTCAAGTTCGAGGAGTTCGAGGAGCACATCAAACAAGCCATCTACGTCTCCGCCACGCCGGGCGACTACGAGATGGAGAAGGCAGAAGGCGTCTTCGTCGAGCAGCTCATTCGACCGACCGGACTCTTGGATCCGGTCATCGAAGTACGCCCCGTGGCCGGGCAAGTCGACGACCTGCTCGCCGAGATACGCCTTCGCGTCGAGCGCGGCGAGCGTGTGCTCTGCACCACGTTGACCAAGCGCATGTCCGAAGATCTCACGGACTACTACCGCGAGCTCGGGATCAAGATCCGCTACCTGCACTCGGACATCGACACCTTGGAGCGCATGGACATCCTGCGCGACCTTCGCTTGGGCGAGTTCGACGTGCTGGTCGGCATCAACCTCTTGCGCGAGGGATTGGACCTCCCCGAAGTCTCTCTCGTGGCGATTTTCGACGCCGACAAAGAGGGCTTTTTGCGCAGTCCTCGGTCGCTGATTCAAACCATCGGACGCGCGGCGCGTAACTCGAACGGCCGAGTCATCATGTACGCGGACCGGCACACCAAGGCCATGACCCAGGCCATGGAGGAGACCAATCGCCGCCGTGCCGTCCAGATTGCGTACAACGAGCAGCACGGGATCGTGCCGCAGACGATCGTTCGCGCCATCATGAACATGAACCCCGCGGCGGGCACCATCGACTACCTGGACGTGCCCAAGGTCCGCGGTGACGACAAGAAGCGCAAGAAGGGCGACACGGACGTCGATCCGACCGAGACCCTGCGTGCCCTACGAGCCGAGATGTTCGCGGCGGCCGAGGCGCTCGACTTCGAGAAAGCGGCGCGCCTCCGTGACGAGCTGAAGAAGCTCGAAGCCGACCTCGGCTCGGAGATCACCGACGCCTCCCGCGATCCCGGTGGGTACGAGCCCTACGGCGGAAAAGCGAAGAAGCGCGCGGCCAGCAAAAAGAGCGCCGGGTTGGGTCCGGTCGCTCCGAAGAAGGCCGCGAAGAAGATGTCGCCCGAGGCGCGCAAGCGGGCGACCAGCAAGTGGAAGCCTTGAGCGTTCGAGCTCTCGCCTGACGGAGTCGGTCCGCAGGACTCGACCACGGTCGGCGAATCGGTACCACGCTCGCCCCTCGTCGGGCTGCCCTTCACCCGAGCCCGCTCGCCATGGGTCCTGGCCGAAACGGTGAGGTTCCCCGTATCGGCGTCGGGACCGCGCAATCAGCTCGGACGCACCGCGAAGGGCGTCCGAGCTCCCGTCGCTCAGTGAGCCGGGTGACCTTCGGTTTCGAAGCGATGAAGGGCATCGAGCATCTCTTGAGTCGGGCGAAGGACCTGCGTCTTACCGTCAGGCCCCTGCATCGCCCAGCCCCACGACCCGTCCTCGAGCCCCACACGCTGGACTTCGCCACGCTCTTCGGCGTGCATCATCATGTGGGCGACATGCTCCGGGCTGGGCTGCTGGTTTCCGATACCCGCCAGCTTACGGGAGGCGGCGGCTTGGAGGGCGGACGGCTTCTTCTTTTTCGTGGCCATGACTTCTCTCGCAAAAAAACGGTTGTCGATTCAGTAGCTCGCTTAGCGGACTTCGCGTTGGAGGTCGAGGGAGCCGCCGCTCGAGTGGACGCTCACGGTCCGCGTCGCGCTCACAGCAGTTCGCGACGGCCGGCCTTCTTCAGCGACTCCACGACCAGCTTCACGTCCTGCGCTCGCTCGCGCGGTACGACGAGCAAGGCGTCGTCCGTCTCGACCACGACCAGATCGGATACGCCGACGAACGCGACATGCTTCTTTTTGTTCGCCCCGAGCGCCGCATAGTAGTTCCGCTCGGCGTCGATCGCCGTCGCCCCCTCGGGGAGCGAGTTTCCCGCCGAATCCTTCTCGGCCAGCTCCCACGCCGAGAGCCAGCTTCCCACGTCGCTCCAACCGAACGAACCGGGTACGACCGCCAGCTCCGCCGCGCGCTCCATCACCCCCACGTCGATCGAGATACTCTGGAGCGTGGGAAAAACCTCGGCGACCGCCCCCGCATCTCCTCGGCGTACCCGTTCGACCATCTCGCGAGCGGCCTTTGCCATCTCGGGCAAGTGGGCCTCGAGCAGGCCTCGCATCACGTCGGCACGGAAGAAGAACATGCCCGCGTTCCACAAGTGCTTGCCGCCAGCGACGTACTCCTCGGCCCGCGCGCGGTCGGGCTTCTCCACGAAGCGAGCCACCGACTTCGCGTGGGGCGGCCGGTCGTCGCCGAGCTCGATGTAGCCGAACCCGGTCTCCGCTCGAGTCGGGACGATACCTACGGTCGTGCATAGACCGGATTTCGCCGTCGCGAACGCCTTGGCGAGCACGTCGCGGAAGGCCTCCTGATCGACGATGTGGTGATCACTGGGAAGCACCGCGACGACGGCTTCCGGATCTTCCGCGAGCAAGACCTCGGTCGCCCACGCGATGCAGGGCGCCGTGTTCCGCGCCGAGGGCTCGCGATGCACGTTCGCGGACGGGACCCCCGGAATGGCCTCTGCGGTCGCTTGGGCCAAACGCTCCGCCGTGACGACGTGAACACGGCTCTCGGGGACGAGGGGCGCGAGGCGCGCCACCGTGGAGGCCAGAAGCGAAGCGCCAGCCCCGCCCGCGAGCGGCAGCAGCTGCTTCGGCCTGGCCTCGCGCGATGCCGGCCAAAACCGCGTACCCGAGCCGCCCGCCATGATGACCGCGTATTCCGCCATGACCGGCGACCATACCGGCGGGTGGCCCGCTTCGCCACGAATTTTGCCAACCCGGGTGACCCGTTTAGAAGGAGGATCCCGTGAGAAATCGGCACTTCCAGGCAACCGAGCGATCCCTTCTGCGCCTCGCTCCCGATTTCGCGACGAGCCTGTCGCGCTTCGTCGCCGGTCTCGTCCTCACGCTCACCGTGTTCGCGCTCGCCGGATGCCAGCGAGACCTCCCCCTTCGTCTCGTCGAAGTCAACGACGTGACCCCGCGAGAGCTCGAGCTCTCCGACCGCCTCGAAATTCGCGGCGCGGGATTTCCTCAGGGGCGGCCGGCTCACCTCACGTTCCGTGGCACGCTCTACCGCCCCGGCCACGAGCCCGAGCGAGCTCGGATTGACGCGATCGGGAACGTCGTAGGCCAAGGGCGTATCGACCTCGAGGTTTCCGAGACGTTGCTCGCGAGCTTCGCCGGCACGGGAGCTCGCGCCGACCACACCACGTTCCGCGGCGAGCTCGAAGTCGTGTTCGGCTCGCAAAGCACTACGGCTCCCCCCATTGCGGCGACACTGCAGGGAGTCATGCTCGACGTCTTTCCGTCCGGCCTTCGGCCCGAAGAGAGCGAAGCACGCGAGCAGGAGGGGGAGAAGGTCCTCGCATTCCTCGGAATCAAAGCCCACGCGACCGGCGCGGGCCTGATCGTACAGGCTGTGGCCCCCAGCTCACGCGCCGAAGAGATCGGCATTGCCCAGGGCGATGTCCTCTCGGCGTTTGGCGGCGTTCATCTGACCCACATCGGGGACGTGACCGCTGGCGGCGGCGGCGCACGACAAATCGGCATTTCGTGGAAACGCGGCGAGGCCCATGAAGAAACACGCGACGTTTCCTTGGTTGGTCTCTCGTCGGGCCTTCCCCAGGACTTCTCTTGGGTCATCTGGCTCACCGGGCTGGCGGTCGCGGTCGTCCTCGCGTTCGTAGCGCCTTTCGAGGGAAAACTTGGCCGGGCGGAGGCCGCCATCGCCGGCCGACTGCGCACCATCCGAGAGAGAGGATTCGTCGGGCTCTCCCGGGCGGCGCTCAAGGGGCTTTTCGGCGAGCGCCCGAGCCGAGAGCTCGCGTGGCTACCTCCGGCGGTTCTCCTCGTCTCGTCCGCTGCGCTCTTCGTGTTGCCGGGCGCAGGAACGCTGGTTGCGGAAGACCTCGACATTCTCCTTCTTTTCGTAGCATTCGTCGCGGCGAGCCTCGCGGTGGCCGTTGGACAAGAGGAGGGAATCGCTGCACGAGCGAAAGCCCTACTGGCCACGCTGCTCCTGGCCGTTCCCTTCATGCTCGCGCTGGCGCAAGCCGTCAGTCTGACCGGGTCACTCCGAGGCATCGACGCCGTTCGCGCGCAAGGAGCATTGCCTTGGGAGTGGAATGCGTTCCGCTCACCTTGCTCGCTGTTGCTCGTCCTCGTCTGCCTCTTCGCACAGGCCCGACTGGGCGCGCGCCCGCGTGGAGCGAAACACGGGCCGAGCGCCGACACCGCCTACCGCGTGGGGTTGCTCTTCTCGTCCGCCGTCCTCGCCGTCCTCTTCTTCGGGGGCTATCGCCTTCCCGGGACCGTCGACAAATTGTCGTTCGCCGCACGAATGGTCGCGGGAGCACTCCTTGTCGGCAAGGCATGGGGGCTCTCGGCCTTGTCCCTCCTCGTTCGCTTCGCGCGGCCCGCATCGAGGACGAACGACGTGCTCGGCGCTGCGATTCGTGTCGTGCCGGTGGCCCTCGTGGCCTTCGTTCTGGGAATCGGATGGATGCGTTGGCACGTGCGCTTCGAGTTGGAGGGCGCTCTCGGCGGGGTTCTCGTGCTCGCAACGGCCGTCTTTTTCACACGGGTCGCGGTTCGAGTGAAATACGTCGCGGAGTCGCCGTCGCCTCACGTCGACCCTTTCCTCTGACACGACAACCAACGAGCGGATGAAGCGAGCCCTAGGGAAGGCGTCCAGGGGAAGCCCGAACGCGGAAACTACGGGCAAGGAGGCTCGGCCCCACCACGGAAGGGCGCGAGGCGAGGGCTCGAGGTCGGGGCCATGGAGCGGAGGGTGCGAACCGCATGCCTCGTGCCGCCAAGGTGGAGAGCCTCGAAATTCAGCCCCAAGACGAGCGAGGGACGAGAACCGATCGTTCCTCCCGCGTGCAGCGGCGATCCAGGCGAACGTCCGTCCGAGAGCGCTTTCCATCAGGATGCAGGTCCGTCGACCCCACTACGACGGACTTGCCAGCGTACGAAGTCGAGGGCTACACGAACGGGCATGGCTCGTGCGCTTCGCTTCGTTTCGGTCACGCTCACGTTCGCTTCGGTCGTCCTCGGCGCGTGCGGGGGCGACGATACGGTCTTCGTCACGAACGGCTCGAACGACGTTCGCAGAGCGTGCGAAGTCCGCGCGAGGTGGACGAACACCAAGTCGGTCCTCTGCCTCGAGTGCCTCGCCACGGCCCCGATTCCCTCGTGCGAGTGCACCACCGTCGCCAAGACCTTCACCGGCAAGTGCGCTCAGCAGCTCACGCTGAAGAAGGCCTCGGCCAACTGCGACGATGCGCTTACTCGCTGCGTCGGCACCTGCGGCCAGACCGACTGCGGCTGCCTCGATCTTTGCTACTCGAGCCGCACCGAATGCCGTGCGCGCGCCTCCGCGCTCGATGGCTGCGTCGCCGAAGTCTGTGACGAAGCCTGCCGCTGACCCTCGAAAGCTTACGAAAAGAACAATCGTTCGTGCCGGCAGAACGATGATTCCTGCAAAATGTGCTTTGGCGCAAAGGACGCGCGAAGGTACACAAGCGGCCATGCGTCTCCTCCCGCTCTCCTCGCTCTTCGCCGTGAGCGCGCTCGCCGTTTTCGCGGCCTGCGGCGCTCCTCCCGTTCCCGAAGTCCCCAAGGCTCCGGAAGCTCCGTCGGCCTCGGTGCCTGCGGCTCCCTCGGCTGCGCCCAGCGCCGCTCCCTCGGCCGCGCCCAGCGCTGCCCCCGCCGCTTCGAGCGCAGCGCCTGCCAAGGCCGAGCTGCCCGCCGAGTGGACGGAAGGCATGTCGAAGGACCAGCAGGTCGCCTTCATGAAGGCCAAGGTCATGCCGAAGATGGGACCTGCGTTCCAGAAGCACGACGGCAAGCGCTACGCCGAGTTCACCTGCAAGACGTGCCACGGCCCGAACTACAAGGAGCCGAAGGAATTCCTGCCCAAGCTCACCATGAAGGGCGGCAAGATCACCGCCTTCGCCGACAAGCCCGCCGTGTCGAAGTTCATGGCCGAAGTGGTCGTCCCCGAGATGGCCTCGGCCATGGGCAAGAAGCCCTACGACCCCGCCACGCACCAGGGCTTCGGCTGCGCCGGTTGCCACACGATCGAGCAGAAATAAGCGCTCACCGGTCGTCATAACGAAGACGCGCCCTCGTTTCGACGAGCGGCGCGTCTTTCTTTTGCGCACGACAATCGGTGCTCAGCCCCAGCGCCCGAGGGGTCCGGATCGAACGAAGAGTCGGTCGACGCGCTCGGTGACCTCGGGATTCTCGACCAAGGGCGGCGCGTGATGCGGCTTCGAGCGCGCGTCGACCAGCAGCGGCCCTCGCGAGCCCCACGCCTTGTTCTCGACGAACGCGCCCACGCCGTGCACGTCGACGGCCGGATTCGAGCGCGTGAACGTGACCCACAAGAAGTTCGCGAACGACTTGGCCGTGAAGGGCGCGTCGTCCACCACGACCAAGAGCGGTACACCGGAGAGGTCTCGGACGAGCGCCTCGAGTGAAGCGCCGAGCTCGTCGATCTCCTGCGGATTCGCGAACGGCGTGGTCTCCACGGCCACGATCCCCGGCGCGACCAGCGCTGCACGTCGAATACGCGGATGATTCGCGAGAGCCTCCGGCACGGCCGTGGCAAGCTCGCGCTTCTTCTTCCCACGCGCCGCGAGCACGACCTTCGACCCCTTGTTGAGGGCAGTCCCCGAATAATCGAGCGTGTCGATGGTGGTCTTCACGTGGAAGTGGAGGTCGCGCGCGGGCTCGAAGCGCTCGAGCACGTGACGGAAGAAGCCACGCACGTCCGAGAGGGGCGGCGGTCGGTCCGCCTCGTCCGCGATGAGCAGATACTTCGCGAGGGACATTTGCCCTTGTCCCAAGATTGCATTGGATTGCGTCAAGAGCTCCGCGGGCTCGTCGTCTTTCGCGTACGGCGTGTAACGTTCGCTTCCGACGGCGAGCAGCAGCGGGTGCACCCCGGCCTCGTCGACGGCGTGCACTTCGCGCACCCCGGGCAGCACGTTCGGCACGAGCGAAGCCGTGAGATCGTGGATGAGCTCGCCGAAGACGGTGTCCTCTTGTGGCGGCCGCCCGACCACCGTGAAGGGCCAGATCGCGTCTTTGCGGTGGGTGACGGACTCCACACGCAACAAGGGAAAATCATGGGTCTTCGCGTAGTACCCGAGGTGGTCGCCGAACGGGCCTTCGGGTTTTCGTTCGTCACCGTGCACGGTCCCGGTGATGCAGAAATCGGCGTCCGCGTGGATGTGCGGCGACCCCGGAATCATGCGCGCGGCGCGCCCGTTGAGCGCGCCGGCGAAGGACAGCTCGGGCAGTCCTTCGGGCAGAGGCATCACCGCGGCGAGGGTGAACGCGGGGGGGCCGCCCACGAAGATGCGAACGCGAAGCGGCTCGCCTTTGCGCATCGCCTTTTGGTGGTGAACCCCGATGCCCCGGTGAATTTGGTAATGGAGCCCGATCTCGCGGTCGGCTTCGTAGCGATTGCCGCCCAGTTGCACGCGGTACATCCCGATGTTGCACGAGCGGAGGCCGGGAGACTCCGGGTCCTCCGTGAAGACTTGAGGCAGCGTCACGAACGGCCCACCGTCTCCGGGCCAGGAGACGATCTGCGGGAGCTTCGAGACGGTCCCCAGGCAGTCGAGCACCGGCCCTTTCTTCACCGTCTTCGGGAGCAGATGGAGCGCGGCGAAGGGGAGCTTCGTCGCGAGCAGCGGCGAGAACGCGAGGCTCGCCGGGTCGACCTTGGCGGCCACCAACGCCCTCACGTGGGAGAGGGTGTCCCGAAAGAGGTACTCCGCACGCTTTTTGGTCCCGAAGAGGTTCGAGACGCAGGGAAACGCGCTGCCCTTGACGTTCTGGAAGAGCACGGCCGGACCACCGCGCGCGTAGATGCGGCGCTGCACCTCGGCCATCTCGAGGAACGGATCGAGGCGCTCGTCGAGGCGCACGAGCTCGCCCTGCTTTTCGAGATCGACGACCGCCTCACGCAAGCTTTCGTAGCCCATGGCCGAGGACCATAGAGCCATTCCGCCCGGCGAGGAGACCCCTCTTTTTCCGAATCACGCAGGCCGAGCGGGAGGGCTCGGACTCCTGCTCGATCCCCGTGGACGGGACGTCGCCCGCCCCTTCGCTCAGCCGCCGCCTTCGACCACGGTAGACGTCGGCGCGGTCAAGTTCGATTGGCGATACTGCGGGTAGAAGACACGCACGCCCCGCGGGTCGAGCGACACGGCGCTGCGCATGATGACCTGCTGGGTCGGCTTCGTGACCTTCTGGTACGTGCCGGTCGTGTTCATGTAGTACTCGACGCGGCCGTCGGGCAGCGTGATCTCGAGCGCGACCGGCGTGAGCTGGCGAAGCAACCCGAGCAGGTTCGCCTTCACCGGTCCGAAGCCCTTGAGGAAGCGCATCGGCGGCGAGCCTTCGGCGAAGAAATTGCCGAGCGCGACGTTGAACGCCTTGTGCGAGATGTCGAAGGTCTCTCGCAGGAGCCGCTCGTTCTGCGGGTGGATGAACTGCGCCGCACGGCTGCGCACGATGGCGTATGCCTCGTCCGGGGTTCGTCCGTCGAAGCCCTTCACCACCCGAACGTCGGCCGAGGTAGGCGGACGACCGAGGTTGTCCGGGATCTCGAACAGCGCACGGTCCGGAGCGACCAGGGCCCCGGCGTCCACGTAGTCGCGTGCTTTCGCGAACGTGAGCACGCGGGAGTAGAAGGTCTTGGTGGTGCCCTTCAGCTTGTCCAGGTCCGCGAGCGTGAGCACGTAGCCGTCGTCCGCCGGATCCGCCGTGGGCCCCGCGCGGAACGCGACCAGGGCGTTCTTCGCGGTCGCCGTGATCTTCACTTCACCGGTGAGGCGCGCCGCCGTGAGCGCACGGTCGTTGGCCACGAGAAGGATCGCGGCTTCCTCGGGCGAGCCCGCGACGATGCCGGTGGTGTCTTTCCCGGTCACGAGGTCTTCGGACTCGCCGAGCTCGTCGACCTCACCCGAGTCTTCGGCCGCCGAGCACCCGGCAACGACGAGAACCGAAGCGACCACGAGAGCGCGAACGGAGAGGCGGAAGAGCGAGCGCAGCATATCTTTCCGTCCTACCTTCGACGCCCGCACCTCGCAACCCCGGAAGCCCCAATAAAACGGGCCGACCCCAGAATTTTTCGACGATCTTTCCGCCATTCGAGCCGTCCCGGGTCGAACGCCATGATCGGTTCTCGCCCGCGCTCCCACGTAGGCGGAGAGGGAGATCGCATGAAAACCGAACCGGGACGTTTCGCTGCTCTCGCCGTGTCGACCTTGGCCGTGGCGTGGTCGTGCGTGGAGGTCGGCTGCGGGCGCGCCGCCATCGACTCCACCGCCGACGCCCAGACCGCCTCCGACACGGTCGACGCCGCCACCTCGGCCGACGCGACCGCGCCCCCGCCCGACGCGAGCTCGACGAGCGCCTCGTGCCCGTCGAGCTACCCCATCTGCAACGCGTTCAAGAACGACGGCTCGCACGGCGGCGCGGTCTCCGTGACCATCGATGCCCAGGCCAACGTGGCCAAGGTCACCACCAAAGGCCTCGCCGCGCACGCCATGGGCCCGTACGGCTCGAATCCCAACACGGCGACCGCGCGCGAGCTCACGTTGACGATTCCGCTCGTGCCCACCGAGGCTTCGGGTGGCGCGGCGGCAGGCTTCGGGCACGTGGCCATCGCGTGGGACGGGGTCGCCATCTACAACCCGACCGACGCACGCGACCTCGGTGGATGCACCGGCAATGCGGCCTATCTCGAGGCCGACGGGGTCGACGCGTTCGGCGGACACCCGGCTCCGAGCGGCGAATACCACTACCATACCGGAGCATTCCTCACCCGCGCGGCCGAGCTCGGATTGAAACAAGAAGAGGGGTCCCATTCGTCGCTGGTCGGGTATGCGTTCGACGGTGTCCCCATTTACGGGTCTTACGGCTACAGCGACCCCACGGACGCCACGAGCGCCATCGCGCGCATCACGTCTTGCTATCGATTGAAGGCCGAGCGCACCTGCTGCGCCGACCCGTCGAAGTGCGCCCCCGTCGCGACGTTCGATCGAAAGCCGCTCGTCATGGGGGCGTTCGTGGAAGACTTCGAGCTCGACCAAGACGCCCTCGCGGCCGGCACCTGCGACTTGGACGCGTTCAACTCCCGCTTCGCCAAGACACCCGAGTATCCCGAGGGAACCCGCGTCTACGTGATGACCTTGGACGAGTCCGGGGTGCCCACCTACCCCTTCGTCTTCGGCACACGCTACTGGGGCACCCCTACCCAAAATCCGCGCTGAAGCTCCGTCTCGAATACCAATCACCCCTCCACTTTCACAGGAGAGCACGCACCGGAGGATCGCAACGAAGCTCTTGCGGAGGCGGACGCACGACGGGAGTTTTTCAGCGGGCTGGTAGGCAGAGCGAAGCCCAGGCTCAGTACGGAATGGTCGCGCTCACCGTACGCTTGACCGTCCCGCCCACGTCCGAGAGCACCACGCCCTCGAGCTTCACGACGCCGCCGGCGCTCGAGGCTTTGCCCTGAGCCCCATCGGTGCTGGCCGTAACTGGACCGCCGGGGCCGCCGGGCAACGATTGCATCTCGACGACAATCGTCTTGGGATCGGGGTGACTGCTGATACTACCTTTGATCACGGTCAACGATTGATCGAGTCTCGCACTCGCTTCGTCCTTGAACGTGACCTGAACCAAGCCGTAGGCGTCGTCCTGACAGACCACGGAGAACTCCTTGGTCGCGGGGAAGAACTGGGTTTCCACTTTACAGGAGCGCTCCGGCTGGCCGTCCACCGTGAAGGTCCCGACCTTCGGCGCCGCATTGGCCGTCGAGGCATCTCCGGTGGTCGGAGACGAATCGGAGTCACCTCCGCACGCGACGAGTCCCGAGGCCATGACAATCGAAAGGAGCACGCCCGCGTACGAGTGCAATTTGGTTTCCCGCATTCGGGGAGCGTATGCGCACGCGAGCGAGATTGCACCGCCAGTGCATACCTATTCGCACACGTCGTCCGTTCGGGTGACACTTGCGCGCTGCGTTGCGAATCCCGTTTTCGAACCGAACGCCGTACTGTGGCGAACGACGCTTCGTCACTTCGTGCATCTTGCTCGACGAGCGCCCCGCTGGCGCGGCACGATGTCTTCATGATCTCGTCCGCACGCGCCGTGTTCTGCCGTACGTTTTCCGTGATCGCTTCGCACGCGTCGTTCGACGGCTTCTCGCCTGCGGCGGTGGTGATTGCCGCAAGCCTCGCGCTCTCGGGCTGCGCCGACGCGAAGCCCACTCTCGGCGCGATTTTGGTGTCGCTCGTGACCCGCACCGGCGACTCGTTCGTGGTCGAGGGTACGGTGAGCTACTCCGACGGCAGCTCGTCAGACCCCGTCGCGGAGGTCGTGTGCGTGGCCGCCCCGGAGGGGAAGCTCCCCCTCGGAACCACCGTCCGCACGGCCGACACGGCTTCTCTCGCCGGCACCGGCAAGTTCCCCATGACCTCGGAGGCCGTGGTCACGCCCGGTCGATTCAAGTTCGCGCTCACCGCCTCGGGCGCGGGAGGTCGCTACGACGTGCTCTGTGGTGCGACCAGCCAGTCGGGACTCGCCTCGAGCGAAGACGCCCGCACGGTCGTCACCGCGCCCTGACCGACGGAGAAAGAGATCACTTCGGCGAGGACCACTTCTCCTTTCCCTGCGCGTCCAGCGTGCGAACGCCGTCGGCGTCGATCACCACTCGACTCTTCCCCTGCGCGTCCAGGATCTCGAGTCGGCCACCGGTAGGGGACTCGGCGAGCCGCGCTTGCACGTCGCCTCCATTCGATCCCCGCTCCACCAGGAAGCTCTGCGAGAAGCACTTCTCGTAGTGACTCGTGATGCCTCCGCAGGCGCCCAGAGCGAGCAGGCCGACCGAGAGGACACGCCACCGCCACTGACTTCGTTCGAGCTTCTCGATGCGCGCGAGCAGATCTTCGGTCTTCATGGACGCAGACTACCGCGACCCTTCGGCCCCCGTAGACCGACCAGTTCGGAAGGCGGCCTCCCGAACGATTCTAGCATCCTCATGATCTTGCTCGAAAAACGAGCCCTCTACGGCGTCCCCCTGCCTCGGGTAAGCTGATTCGGAAAAAAATCGACGGCCCCTGTCGATGGGCGTCCCGGTCGATCGACTCAGGGACGAAGGAGACCAAATCCCCATGCACTACGTCCTGATGATCCACGCCGCCGAGTCCCGCTTCTCCACGCTCTCGAAAGAACAAGGAGAGGGCGTCTTGAAAGCCTACGGCGAGTACACGAAGAACCTCTTCGCCACCGGCCGCGCGGGCGATTGCGCCGCGCTCGAGCCGACCAGCACGGCTACCTCGGTCCGTGTCCGCGACGGCAAACGAGTGGTGCAGGACGGCCCCTTCGCCGAGACCCGCGAGCAGCTCGGCGGGTACTACTCCATCGACGCCAAGGACGAAGAAGAAGCCCTCGAGTGGGCTGCCAAGATCCCCGACGCCGAAGGCGGAACCATCGAGGTGCGGCCACTTCCGCCTGCGATGCCCAACGTCCCGAAAGCCGGCCCCGCCAATGGCGAGGGGCAAAAGGAGTATCTGCTCTTGATCTACGAGCCCGAAGCACGCTGGGTCACCATGCCCGAAGCGGAAAAGGGTCCCATTTTCGGCCGCTACATGGAGTTCTCGAAGAGCATCGGACAAGCTGGAAAGTTCGTCGCGGGCGAGCGTCTCGATTCCACACGCAATGCCAAATGCGTGAGCATCCAGGGCGGCAAGCGCGTGCTCCGCGACGGACCGTTCGCCGAAACGCGCGAGCAACTCGGCGGCTACTACCGCGTCTTCGCCAAAGACCTCGACGAAGCCATCGCCATGGCGGCGCGGATCCCCGCGGCCGAGTCGGGTACCATCGAGGTTCGTCCCGTCATGGACACGAGCGCGTACGACTGACGCACCGCAGTTGACCCGCCACGGACGACGATGGGATGGTGACGCCGGTGGATCCGACCGCGGCACTCGTCTCCGTCGTCCGCGCCGAGCGCGCGGGCCTCGTCGCACATCTCGTGCGGCGATTCGGCTTCGATCTCGCCGAAGAGTCCGTCGACGCTGCCATCGAGGCCGCGCTCCAGCAATGGCCGTCGGACGGCACGCCGACCTCTCCTCGCGGGTGGCTGCTCGCCGTAGCCAAACGCCGCGCGATCGACCGCGTTCGCCACCGTACGATTGCCGAGAGCGTCCACGCCGAGCTCGAACACGAGATTTTCGACGGCTCCGAGTCCGAGGCGACGACGGCGTTTCCGGACGATCGCTTGCGCCTCGTTTTCACCTGCTGCCACCCGGCAATCGCGCGCGAGGCTCAGGTAGCGCTGGCCCTACGCTGGCTCTCCGGTCTCTCCACGGAAGACGTGGCGCGTGCGTTCTGCGTCCCGGTCGCCACCATGGCGCAGCGACTCACGCGCGCGAAGAGCAAGATCGAGACGGCCAAGATCCCGTACGAAGTGCCCGAGAAGCGCGAGCTCGCCGATCGCGTCTCCACGGTACTCGAGGTCGTGTACGCGATCTTCAACGAGGGGTACGTCGCCACCAGCGGCCCGTCGATCGAACGAAGCGACCTCGCCGAGGAGGCCGTGCACCTCGCGGAGCTCGTGGTCGCGCTGCTCCCGCAGAGCGTCGACGCGCGCGCGATGCTCGCGCTCTTGCTGCTCGTACACGCGAGACGCGAGGCGCGGGTCGATGCGGAAGGCGAGCTCGTTTCGCTCGAGGACCAGGACCGTTCACGCTGGAGCTTCGCTCACGTCGATCGAGGAAAGACCCTGCTCGCCAGCGCCCTCGCGGACGGCCCTCCCAGTGCCTACGCGATCGAAGCCGCCATTCAAGCACTGCACGACGAGGCTCCGACCTTCGCCGAGACGGACTTCCGCCAAATCATGGAGCTTTATCGTCTTCTGTCCGCCCACACCGACGCCCCCGTGGTGCGAGTCAATCACGCGGTGGCGCTATCGCACGTGCTCGGGCCCGAGAGCGCGCTCGAGGCGCTCGGCCGATTGGAGACGGACGAGGAACTGCGCGCTCATCCCGCACTGCCCGCCGCGCTCGCCGAGATGTACCGACGCACGAACCGAATCGACCAGGCGAAGATTGCCTATCGACGCGCAATCGAGGCGACGAAGAACGAAGCCGAGAAGCGATTTTTGGAACGCAGACTACGGGCACTCTGAGCCTGGATTGCGCTCCCCCGAATCGACGGTCTCGATTCCGATACGGGACGCGGCCAGTTCGGCCAGCGGCCGATGCCCGAAGCTCCCAGCGGAGCCGTCGTTCCGTCGCTGGGCGAAGTCCGGGCCGAGACCGAGACGGCGGCTCGAGAGTCCCGAAGCCGCCGTTCACGGGAGCCCTTGCCGCCGTATCCGCGGTCAGTAGCCGGGCGGGAAGACCACCGCGACCAGACCGAAGCCTTCCGCGACCTTGCCGTCCAGGTAGGGCATCTCGAGGTCGTAGTAGCCCGACGGGGGCGCGGTATCGACACCGGGAAGGCCCGTCCCTCCCCACGAGTTCTTCACCCGGATGAGCTCGATCGTCGTGTCTTTCGACAAAGCCTTCTCGAGCAACGTCGAATCCGTCACGTCTTTGCCGACTTCGAGCACCGTGCCGTCGGCGAGCTTCGCCTGGTAGTCGTAGCCGATGGTCATGTGTCCGCCGGTGCGACCAGGACCTCGTGAGTCGAGCTGAGCTTTGGAGAACTTCGATCCCGTCATCGCATTGAAGTCCACGTTCCACCACGTGAGCACCGGCGCGTGGTCGTGGAGGGCGCGCTGCACGCGAATCTGGAACGCGCGACGACCCGACACATCCTCCGGGTACTTGTTCTCCACCCACGAAGATGCCCCACTCTGGACGACCGCGTCCGTCAACACGCCCTTGACGTCGACGCCCTTGGATCGGGCATTGGGCCAAGCGATTCGAATGTCCTGAGTCCCGAGAACCCCGGCCGCCTCACGTCGTGCGCGGCCGGCCTGCGAGGCCGAGATCATCGCGTCTTTTCCGAAGAGGTCGTCCAGCTTCTTCACGACCTCGGGCGACAGACCGAACGCCTTGTCGAGCTCGGCTCGCACGAGAGCCCGGTCGCGTCGCGCTTCGACCGACTTCAATGCGCCGTTCTTGAGCGACTCCGTGAACGCGCGAATGGCCGAGCCTTGACGTGACGAGCGCGCGGCGTCCGCTTCTTCCGGGATGAAGTCTTTCTCGAGCATCGTGCCGAAGCGAGCGACTTCCCAGCGGTAGAGCGACCACGTTCCGCCCGCCGAAAACTCACCCTTCGAGTCGAGCGCGCTGTCCGGCCAGCTCGTCACCTTGGTGAACCAGTCCCAGTACGACGCGTAGCTCTCGGAGAGGTTGAGCTCGGTGCCGGTCGCGCGCTTGTTGAGCGATTCGACCCAGCCGGTGTGCGCGTAGATCCAGCAGTTGCCGATGCTCTGGTTTTTCACCGACGACTGCACGACGCTCGTGATGTCGTCGGTCGCCACCTCGGGCTCGGCCCCTTCGACAAGGCCCCCGCTCGAGCCGCAGCCGACGGAGAACGACGCGGCGCCCAAAGCGAGAAGTGCGACGAGCGGAAGACGTGCGAGCGAGAGGTCCATCATGGCGCGAGCACTTGCGAGAAGCATGCTCAACTTGACTACATTCCGGCACACGCCACCACCGACCTTAACCATCGGAAACCATTACCTTCCCATCCTCGCCGAGGTGGATCGCTCGTGCATCAGGTGGGGTCGGTAGGGCTCACCCGAGACGCACGAGGCCGGACCCTTCGAGGAGCCACACGCTGCACCGATCGCTCCCCGGAAGGCTCTCGGAGCGCCCCGAAACGCGCGCTGTTTACCCGAATTCCGGCGCGAAATGCTCCTGGATACACTTGGCCCTTTGTTCGGCCGTAGGGCATCCTTCCCGCATGCGCCGCTTCCTTTGCCTGGGGTTCCTTGCCGCCTCGCTCGCCCTCCTCCACTGCAGCGGAGACGGCACCAAGCTCCCCTCGGCCGTCATCAGCGCGCCGCCCACCGATGGCCTCGACGGCAGCGCGCCGACACCGATCGGTACGTCGCCACTCTCGCTTCCGAAGACCTCGGCGGGATGCGGAAAGGCCGTGACACCGGCCGCGGCGGGCGCGCCACGGACGCTCCAGGTAGGAAGTGCATCGCGCACCTACTTGCTCTACCTGCCGGAGGGCTACGACCCCGCCGCGCCGATCGGTTATCCGGTCATTTCGGTTTGGCACTATTCGGACGCCAGCGCCGCGGACATGACCGGCTACTACAGGATGCAGGACTATGCCCGCGGCAAGGCCATCGTGGTCTTCCCCAATGCCCTGAACGGAAATTGGAACCCCGAGGGCACCGAAGATCTGGCCTTCTTCGACGCCATGGAGGCCGACCTGGAGGCGAACTTCTGCGTCAATCGACAGCGGGTCTTCGCCGCAGGATTCAGCCTCGGCGCCATCATGACCAACGCCATCGGGTGCAAACGTTCGGCCTTCGTGCGCGCCATCGTGTCCGCTAGCGGTTCGTTCCCCGGGGACAGCACCCGTTGCGGAAAGACGCCGGCGCTCGTATATCACGGCACCTTCGACGACGCGATCCCGGTGGCCGACGGCGTCGCCGCTCGCGACGCCTGGCGCAGATTGAACGGGTGCGGCAACGACCCCATCCCCGTGGAGAGCTTCGGCCTCCAAGGACTCGGTTGCATCGGATACGGCAATTGCGACGTCGCATACTGCGAAGACAAAGGCAACGCCGACCCCAAACACGACCTGCGCGAGCTCTATAGAATCCCCACGTACACGTGGCTCTCGCACTTCGAGTGAGACGTCTATCTCCGCCCGAGCTCGGACGAGCGCTCACGTAGCACGGAGAGACTCTTGCCGAGCTCGCTCGACTCCCGCTCGGACAGGCCCACGAGCGGCAGCGGACGAGCCCCCTCCGCGCCGAGGACGCACGGAATACCGGCGCACGTTCCCGCCTCCACGGGCGCGCTCACGGGTAGGACGACGCGCTCGTCGCCCACGATGGCGCGCACGATCCGCGCGACCGCGATCCCGATGGCGTGCGAGGTGGCACCCTTCTTCTCGATGATGCGGTAAGCCGCGCCGCGAACCTCGACCGCGAGAGCGCGCCGCCGGTCCTCGTCGAGCTCGAGCCCACGGTCACGGTAGGCCTCCGCGAGCGGAAGTCCCCCGGCTCGTCCACTGTCGAGCAAACAGACGGACGAATTTCCGTGCTCCCCCACCACGTGAGCGTGCACGCTCTCGGGCGATATCCCGAGGTCGACCGAGATCGCGCGACGCAGGCGGAGCGTATCGAGCAGCGTGCCCGAACCGAGCACGGCGACACCTTTCCCGGCGAGTCGACGCCGAAGCGCCTCCGTCATCGGATCGACCGGGTTGGTCACCACCACCACCACACGAGGAAGACCGCGTCGCTCCAAGGTCTCGGCGATACGCTCGAGGGCCTCCTCGTTGCGCGCGAGTAGCGCGAGCCTGTCCTCTCCCGGTCGCTGCTTCGCTCCCGCGGTGACCACGCACACGTCCCCGGACTCGAGCTGCTCGAGCCCCCCACCGTCGACGCGGGTTCCCCCGAGGAGCGGCGCTCCATGAGCCAGATCCAAAGCTTCGCCCTCGGCCTTCTCGGCCTGCAAGTCGTAGAGGGACAAGCGCCCCGTCAATCGGGCATGGAGAATGGAGACGGCGCACGCGACGCCCACGGCACCTGCCCCGACGACGCTCACATGGGCGTGATTCTTCAAAATGTGCTCCTTCGTGCAGCGCAGAGAGCCGAGGGAAACGCCCCTCGCCGCCTCGCTGCGCCGCTCGACTTCTGGCGCACCCCGACCCGCGGGGCAAGCCCCTCATGCCGAACGTGGGCTCACGCGGCTCCCGCAGGCATGCGCTTTACACACGACAAAACCCCATAATTCGGGCAATGGCCGCCCCCCGCGATTCGGGAGAAGACGACCGAACACCACGTGCTATCGTCGATTGCTCGCGTGCATGCGCGTCGGGGTGAGGGGGCAGCTTGATAGGGACGAAGGCGAGGGAGGCTCGTGGGATCCTCGTAGGGATCGGCGCATCGGCCGGAGGACTCGAGGCGTTGGAGGGGTTCCTGCGGACGGCGCCCGTCGACGCGGGTCTCACGTTCATCGTGGTCCAGCACCTCTCGCCGGACCACAAGAGCCACATGGTCGAGCTTCTCGCGAAACACTCGCGCATGCGTGTGGTGCTCGCCGAGCACCAGATGAAGCTCGAGCCGAATACGGTCTTCCTGATTCCACCGAAAAAAGTCCTGTCGGTCGGAGGAGATGCGCTCGTTCTCGAAGAGCGTGGAGCGGGCCTGGCCCTGCCAATCGACGTGCTCTTCCGCTCAATCGCAGAGCAGCGAGGCATCAACAGCGTGGCCATCGTTCTGTCCGGCACCGGCAGCGACGGCACACGCGGGATCGAGGCGATTTCCCGAGCAGGCGGTCTCGTACTCGTCCAAGATCCGACCACTGCGAAGTTCGACGGAATGCCTCGGT
Organism: Polyangiaceae bacterium; assembly: GCA_965225775.1. Lineage (GTDB taxonomy): Bacteria > Myxococcota_A > Polyangia > Polyangiales > Polyangiaceae > JAAFHV01. The sequence continues at coordinate 4,283,930 of OZ245328.1, forward strand.
CCGCCATCGCAACCGGACTCGTCGACCACGTGCTTTCCGTCGCTGCAATGGCGACGAAACTGCTCGAACGCTCCCCGGCATCTCCCGAGCCACCGCGGGCCTCCCCCGACGACGAAGACGACGGAACGAGCCCAGCCTACGCACGAGTGACCGCCATCTTGAAGCGTCGTACCGGGGTCGACTTCGGCCAGTACAAGCCGAGTACCGTTTCCCGAAGAATCCACCGTCGTATGGGGCTCCACCACCTCGATTCTCTCGAAGCCTACGCCGACCTTCTCCAGGAGTCGGCGCGCGAGGTGAATCTGCTCTTCCAGGAGATGCTCATCAACGTCACGCGGTTCTTTCGGGATCCGGAGGCGTTCGAGACGTTGGCCCGAGATGCGATACCTGCAATCGTCGACAAAACACGCGCCGGCGAGGCCATCCGCGTTTGGGTCGCCGGATGCGCGACCGGAGAGGAGGCTTATTCACTGGCCGTCCTCTTCGAGGAGCACTTCAATGCAGGAGGTCGGCCGCGCGAGGTCAAGATCTTCGCAACCGACATCGACCGCGACGCACTCGAGGTCGCGGGGAACGGACTCTACCCGGAAACCATCCGTGCGGACGTCTCACCGGAACGATTGGAGCTCTTTTTCACGCGGCAGGGCGAGCAATACCAAGTATCGCGCGCCATCCGCCAGCGAGTCGTCTTCGCCAATCACGACCTCACCAGTGACCCACCATTCGGACGGGTGTCGTTGGTCACCTGCCGTAATTTACTCATCTACTTCGCCCAAGAGATGCAGCAGCAGGTAATCTCGGGCTTCCGCTTCTCGCTGCGTCCCGGTGGATTCTTGTTCCTCGGTGCCAGCGAAACCCCCGGGGAGCTCGGAGCGGAGCTCGAGCCCTTCTCGACCGGCGCGAAGCTCTTCCGTCGCACGGACGTGAGGCCTCGTATCGGGCACGTGAACACGAAAGGAAGGCTCTCGCCGTCGAACGTCGGGAACACCACCTGGCCAATCGTCCCTCCGAAGCCAGCCCCCGCCGACCCGAGAGTGGTCGAGGGTTACGAGGCACTCGTCGCGGCCTACGCTCCGCCTTCGGCACTCGTCACCGAGCACCACGAGGTCCTGCACCTCTTCGGGGAACCGAGCCCGCTGCTGCGCTTCTCGCCCGGAACGACCAGCTTGAACCTCCTGCAGCTCGTTCCAGCGAACGTCGCTTCCATCGTGGGGCTCGCCACCCATCGCGCGCTCCGGACCGACAGCGACGTACGCTCGTCTCCCGTCCACACCGAATACGGACCGACCGTGGTTGCCGTGCGCCCGGTCCCGAGTCGCAGCAGCATGCGGCTTCTCGCGGTGAGCTTTTCGACCGAGAAGCCCGCCGAGGACGCCGTCTCGACGACCAACCTCGTCCCGAACGACGCCGACCGACAAATCGTCGCCCTGCAGCAGGAGCTGCGCTACTCGCGCGAGAACCTTCAGGCCACCATCGAAGAGCTCGAGACCTCCAACGAAGAGCTACAAGCCACCAACGAGGAAATGGCCGCCTCGAACGAAGAGCTGCAATCCGTCAACGAGGAGCTGCAATCCGTCAACGAAGAGCTCCACACCCTCAACACCGAGTATCAGCAGAAGATCATGGAGCTCGTTCGCCTGAACGACGACATCGACAATCTTCTGCTCAGCACGCGCCTCGGCACCCTCTTTCTCGATCAGAAGCTCCAGGTCACGCGCTTCACCCCCGCTATCCAGCAGTACATGCGGCTCCTGGAACGCGACCTAGGACGCCCGATCTCGGACATCGCGTTCAAGTTCGATTCGAGGGCCTTCTTCGAGACTGTTGCGGAGGTCGAACGAAGTCGAGCGGAGGTGGAGCGAGAGCTCGTGCTCGAGGGTGGCCAGCCCTTCGTTCTGCGGGTGGCCCCGTACGTGACGGAGTCGTCGAAGCATGCTGGGCTCGTCGTCACGATCCTCGACGTGAGCGGCGTCGCCCGAGCCGAGCGGCGCATGGCGCGTGTACTCGACGCGGTCCCTTTCCAGGTCGCGCTGCTCGACCGGAACGGAACCATCACCATGGTCAATCGTGCGTGGGCGGACTTCGCGGAGCGGAACGGAGGCTCGCCCGACTCCACCGGAGTCGGAGTCGACTACCTGGCCGCGTGCCGCACCAGCCTCGAACCGAACTGCGAGCGTGTGGTGTCCCAATTGGAGGACTTGCTCGGCGGACGCAGACGGTCGTTCGACCTCGAATACCCGTGCCATTCTCCCAACGAGGAACGTTGGTTCATGATGCAAGCAAAAGCCATCGCGGGGGACGGCGGCGGCATCGTGGTCTGCCACGTGAACATCACGAACCGAAAGCGACTGGAGCGAGAGCTCGGCGCCGCTCGGGCCGATCTGTCGCGAACCAACGAGGCGCCATGAAGGAGCGTCGACTCGATGTGTTACTTGCCGATCTTCGGGATCGTGCGCTCCGGGAGAAAGGGGCGACCTCGACGAGCAGCTCGTCCGACGCCCTCGAGCGCGCCATGCACGAGATCGACGTCTACCACGCCGAGCTGGTCATCCAGAATCAGGACCTGCGCGAGACCCAAGACGCGCTCGTCGCCACGCGCGACAGCTACCGCCAGCTGTTCGATCTGGCACCGACACCCATCGTAGCGCTCTCGACCCAAGGAGTCGTCTTGGACCTCAATCGCGCCGCCGAGACCCTGCTCGGGCGCGAGCATGCCTTTCTATGTGGCAATCCCCTCGGGCTCCGGCTGGCAGAAGGCGCCTCCGAGACGTTCTTTCGCCACCTCGCTGCAGTTCGCGAGTCGAGCGTCCCGCAATCGGCAGAGCTCTCGATCAAAGGAGAGAGCGGCGACCGCAAGGCCGTGGTTCTGCGGACGGCGCTGGTCGCTCACACCGAACCGAAGACTCTCCTCTGCCACATCACGGACGTGAGCGAGCAGCGAGCGGCGTTGGCAGCCAAAGAATCTCTCGCCAAGCGCCTGCGTGATGCCGAAAAGCTCGAAGCGATCGGTCGAGTCGCGGCGAACATCGCCCACGACGTCAACAATCTGCTCGTGTCGGTCATCTCGCTCGGTGAATACGCCCGCGCCGCGGTCGACGCACCTACCGCTCTCTCCCGCGACCTCGACGAGCTCATCGAAGGGGCGTGGAGGGGCGCGCGTCTCATGCGTGGCCTCTTGGGCCTCTCACGCGGCGCCGTCGGCCAACCGAGGACGTTCGATATCGCGCGCTCGATCGCCAGTGTCGTATCGATGCTCAGGTACAAAAAGCAGGGAGTCAACGTCACGCTCGATGCGTCGCCCGGCTCGGCCACGCTCTCCGGTGACGAAGACGAGATGAACCAAGCGCTCCTCAACATCGGCACCAACGCCGTCGAAGCGATGACCTCGGGAACGTTGCTCGTCTCGTTCCGCGTCCTCGAACCACGAACGTTGGGGGGAGCTCGCATCGCTCGCGTGGTCTTCCAAGACGAAGGCGTCGGGATGTCCGAAGAGCAATGCTCGCGCATTTTCGAGCCGCTCTACACGACCAAGGCTTCTTCGGGGGGTTCCGGATTGGGGCTCACCCTCGTCCACAAAACGGTGACGGCCCATCGGGGCACGATCGACGTCGACAGCCGAGAAGGGGAAGGAACGCGAGTGATCCTCGAGCTGCCCCTCACCAGCGATTCCGCGGCTTCCGTTCGCCCGACGAACGGCGCGTCCGACGCCCTGGTCGGCACGTACCTCCTGGTCGACGACGACGACCGCGTCAGGTCCGCGACCCAGCGCCAGCTGAAGTCCGCTGGCGCCGACGTCCATGCGTTCCCCGATGGCCTTGAAGCCTTTGCTGCCGTGGACGCCGGGCTCGACTTCACGGCTGCCGTCATCGACGTGAACATGCCCGAATGGTCCGGCCCCGAGCTGGTCGAGCGCCTCGTCGAGCGCCTCGGCCGGTCAATCCCCGTCGTATTGGTCACCGGCGCCTCGGGCGAGATCGTCCCCGAGCGACTGCTCGCGAGCGGCCACGTCACCCTCGTACGCAAGCCGTGGACTCGCAAAGAGCTGACCGAGTCCCTCAGAGACGTGATGGCGGCCGTGGCGCGTGCCGAAGAGCGATCGAGCTGAATCGACGATTCCGATTTCTTGGTAGACCGGCTCAGCTCAGGCGAACGCGCTCGGCCCGTCCATCACGTCGAGCTCGAACTCGAACGGCAATGGCCTTGCCTCGTCGAGGGACAGCAGCAGCAACAGCAGGTCGGTCGTCGTCACGAGGCCCACCAAACGAAGACCACGCACTACCGGCACGGCGTCGATCTTCCTCTCGGTCATCACACGTACGAGCTCCGAGACGTCGGTCGAGTCGTCACAGGTGACGAGCGGAGTGGGCGTCATCGCCTCACCGACGACGATGTCGCTCGGCACGTGGAGCGTTCCGTCGCGGTCGAGGAGACCTCGCGCGAGCACGTCGCGGTCCGACAGCATGCCAATCAACGCGCCTGCCCGAACGACCGGTAAATGACGAATGCGCTCACGCGTCATCACGTGCCACGCCGAGCGGAGCGTGACCTCGGGGGGGACGACAATCACCTTGCACGTCATCGGTGTACTGGCTCGCATGTCGTCGACTGACGCAATGAACGTGCCTCCCGAGCGACCATGAAACCGTTGGGGATTTCGGGATTCGACACACGAGGCGCGCAGCCCGTGCGTGAAGGGTGCATCGGCTGCAGTCTCGCGACCGCGCTCAGCGACTCCAGCTCCAAGCGCTGTAGCCCTTCAGCAAGATGCCCGCATTCACCTGGGTGCCGAAATCGAGCTCGTGCGTGCCGCGGAGGAAGAAGGGCCCGAGGGAGAGCGTCGCTTGTGGTCCGTGGGTCTTGTCGACGGGCGCCCACACCCAACCCGCGGCGAGGGCGAGCTCGGCGACACGGAGCTCGGCTTCGGCATACATCGGACCTATATGGTCGCCCGCCCTCCGAAGCGCCGTCCACCCGAGATTGAGACCGTACCCCCACTGCATGACCGGATAGAGGAACGCGTCCGGATGGCTCGACCGTGTGACGCCTTTTGCGATGCTGAGCTCCGGTCCTACGCCGTACGAGAAACGGCTGTCGAAGGCCGTTCCACCTTCTCCACCGATACCCGCGAAGAGCCCGTAGCTCACGATCACCAGATGACCGCCCGGGTCCTCGGGCACCTCGACGTGACGTGGAGCCGAGGGAGGCGGCGGCGTGCGGATGTCCGCGATACCGGGCGCGTCGTGCTCCAGATACTTCATGCTGCAACCACTCGAGGCGATCGCCGTGCACGCGACCCACGCACCGACGATCGATCGACCCGGGCTCAAAGCGTCACCTCGACGGGCGCACCCGCATCGGGCACGACCGGCACGATGGGCGAAGGCGCGCGACCGGGCGGCCTCGGAGGCGAGGGCGTCGTCTCGTGACGATTGGCGTCGTCCCACTCGTGTTTCATCGGGAAGACGAGGTGCGCACGCTCGCCTGCGGCCACGAGGTCGAGCTCGAGGTTCCCCGTGCGCTCACCGTCGTTCCAGAGACTCTCGTTGTCGAACAAGAAGGGCAAATACACGGTTCCGCCGCGAGCGACCTCGAGCCCCGAAGCCTCCGAGACGAAGCGCCGTCCTCCGACGACCAAGGTCGCACGCTCGACCCGCACGGTGCATGCTTCGTCGGCCTGCGAGGCGAGCGAGATGCCTACGCCCTCTTTCCCGGACTTCGAGACCCACACCTCGAGGGTGGCGCACCCTGCATGATGCACGTTTTGGCCGGCCACGGTCCACGCCGTGAACGGCCTGGGCGGCCTCGACGTGGCGAGCGATGCCACCGCGGCGACCACGAGAGCGAGTCGCTCCAGGGTCGGTCGGGCGAAGGAGAGGCGCGACGTAGGCGAGGTCGCCACGGCCGACGCCTCGACGCGGCGTTCGTGCATCATGCACGCATACGCCACGACCACGGCGGGTAGCGTGAGCAGATCGGTCGGATCGCACACCACGTCGCCCCACACTCTCGTCGCCCAGAGGCTCGCGGCAGGGCTCGTCTTCAGCAAAGCGAACACCGCCGCCGTCGCTACGCACGAGAGGGCCTCGAGACCCCGCCGATCGCCGAAGAGGCGCTCGACCGTGCAGACGAGCAGAATCGGGAAAAAGAAGAGCCCGGCCACGTCGCTGAGCTTGCCGGTCACGACCTCGGGGAGAAGGCCGGAGCCCTTCAGTACGTGGTCGTTGAGGAGCAAGACGGCGACGGCGCCTACCGTCCAGGGCCGAAGGAACGTTCGCATGGGAATCTCCGAACGGCGCATGGTCGCGGATCTTACGGAGATTCGTTCACGCGGTCTCGGGGCTCTGGACATGTCGAGATGTCCCTTACGGGGTAGGAGGGACGGGGCTCGACATGTCGAGATGTCCCTCATGGACAGGAGGGAGCAGTGCTCGACATGTCGAGATGTCCCTCACGGGCAGGAGGGACAAGCATTCGACATGTCGAGATGTCCCTCACGGTTAGGAGGGAGAAGAGCTCGACATGTCGAGATGTCCCTCATGGCCTCGGAAGCGCGCAACCTTGAAAAGGTCCGAAACGCCCGCAAAAACGACGAAGCCCCCGTCGAGCCGAGAAGGCACGAGCGGGGGCTGCGGGGAGCCGACGTGGACTCGAGGCTACTTGAGAGCCTCGGCGCCGCCGATGATTTCCATGAGCTCCTTCGTGATCGCCGCCTGACGAGCGCGGTTGTACACGAGGGTGAGCCGGCCAATCATGTCTTTGGCGTTGCGTGTCGCCGCGTCCATCGCCGTCATACGGGCGCCGAGCTCGCTGGCCTGGCTGTCGAGGAGAGCGCGGTAGACCGAGATCTCGACGTACATGGGCACGAGACGCGAGAGGAGGACCTTCTCGTTGGGCTCGTAGTCGTACTTCACGAGCTCGCCGTCCTTGTCCTCCACCTTGGCCGGTGCCGAGATGGGGAGGAGCTGCTGGACGGTGGGCTTCTGCGTGATGGCGCTCTTGAACTCGGTGTAGAGCAAGTAGACCGCGTCGACTTCGCCGTCCAAGAAGGCCTTGGTGACGTAGTCCGAGACCTGCTTGGCCTTCTCGAGATCGAGTCCGTCGAAGAGCTTGGGGAAGTCTTTGACGACTTCGCCCTTCTTGCGAACGATTTGCTCGCGAGCCTTCTTGCCGATGGTCGCGAAGGTGACCTTCGCGCCTTCCGCCTCGCGAGCTTTCCACTCGCGATCGGTCAGCTTCACGATGTTGGCATTGAAGCCGCCGCAAAGACCGCGATCGCTGGAGGCCACCACGAAGAGGATCTTCTTCACGGGCCTACGGGTGAGCAGGCGGTGCGCCGGCTTCTCTTGGACTGCCGCTTCGCTTCCCTCGGCGGCGGCTTCATCCTCGGCATTCTGCGCGAGGGCGCGAGTGATACCGCCGAGGATTTCCTGCGTCTTGATGGCGTACGGACGGAGCGCGGTGATGCGCGCCTGAGCGCGATTCAAACGAGCGCCCGCCACCATCTTCATGGCGCGCGTGATCTTCTGCGTCGACTTGACGCTTCCGATCCGCTTGCGAATGGTTTTGAGCGACGGCATCCGTCAGTTCCCCTTGCCGAAGCCTTTGCCGAACTCGACGAGGGCCTTCTTGAGCTTGTCCTCGACGTCGTCGAGCTTCTTCTTCGTACGGATGGTCTCGAAGATGTCCGGGTGCTTCGACTCGATGAAAGCGTAGAGCTGCTTCTCGTACTCGCCGAGCTTGCCGGTGGGGAGCTCGTCCAGGTAGCCCTTGGTGCCGGCGTAGATCAGGACGACCTGCTTCTCGACCGGGAGCGGGACGTACTGGCCCTGCTTCAGGATCTCGACGAGGCGCACACCGCGCTCGAGCATGTCGCGGGTGACCTTATCGAGGTCGGACGCGAACTGCGAGAAGGCCGCCTTCTCGCGGTACTGCGCGAGGTCGAGCTTCAGGGTACCGGCGACCTTCTTCATGGCGCCGATCTGCGCCGAGCCACCGACGCGGCTGACGGAGATACCCACGTTGATGGCGGGACGAACGCCCGAGTAGAAGAGGTCCGACTCGAGGAAGATCTGGCCGTCGGTGATCGAGATGACGTTGGTCGGGATGTACGCCGAGACGTCGCCCGCTTGGGTCTCGATGATGGGGAGCGCGGTGAGCGATCCGCCCGAGGTCGGGTCCTTGACGATCTCGAAGCCGTCGCCCTTGGCCTTCAGCTCTTCCTTCGCGGGCTCGTGGCCCTGCTCGCCCACGAACACCTTGGTGTCGGCGGGGCGGTCCTCGAACTTGGTGCCCTTCGGGAGAACCGCGGTGCGGTCGGCCATCTTGGCGGCGCGCTCGAGCAGGCGCGAGTGGATATAGAAGACGTCGCCCGGGTAAGCCTCGCGCCCCGGCGGACGGCGCAGGAGGAGCGAGAGCTGGCGGTACGCGACGGCCTGCTTGGAGAGGTCGTCGTAGATGCAGAGGGCGTGGCGGCCCGAGTCACGGAAGTACTCGGCCATGGTCACGCCGGTGTAGGGCGCGATGAACTGGAGGGGAGCCGACTCGCTCGCGCCCGACACGATGATGGTGGTGTATTCCATCGCGCCGTTCTGCGTGAGCTTGTCGACGACCGCCGCGACCGTGGACTGCTTCTGGCCGATGGCGATGTAGAAGCAGTAAACGCCCTGGCCCTTTTGGTTGATGATCGCGTCGAGCGCGACGGCGGTCTTGCCGGTCTGGCGGTCGCCGATGATGAGCTCGCGCTGGCCACGTCCGATGGGAACCATGGCGTCGATGGCCTTGATGCCCGTCTGGAGGGGCTCCTTGACCGGCTGGCGGGCCAAGATGCCCGGGGCCTTGATCTCCACGCGGCGGCGGTGGGGCGTCTCGATGGGGCCCTTGCCGTCGATGGGGAGTCCGAGCGCGTTCACCACGCGGCCGATGAGCGCCTCGCCCACGGGCACGTCCATGATGCGGCCGGTGCGCTTGACGACGTCGCCTTCTTTGATGGTCGTGGTGTCGCCGAAGAGCGCCGCACCGACGTTGTCGGACTCGAGGTTGAGCACGAGGCCCACGATGTTGTTCGGGAACTCGACGAGCTCGCCGGCCATGGCGCCTTCGAGGCCGTAGATGCGCGCGATACCGTCGCCGACCGACAGGATGGTGCCGGTCTCGGTGGTGAGCGTGGCCTTCTCGTAGCTCTGAATCTGCTTCTTGATGATCTGCGAGATTTCTTCGGCGCGGAGCTGCATGGCGGGTTCGTTCCTTGTGTCTTCGAGTCGTTCGGGGGCGACCTCGAGGAGGTCGCGTAATCTTCTAGGGAATGCGGGGGCGGCTCAGCTCGGGAGGAGCTGCGCGCGCATCTCGCGGAGGCGGGAGCGGAGAGAGCCGTCGTAGACGCGATCGCCGATACGCGCGACCACTCCCGCGAGGAGCTCGGGATCTTCGGTGAGGTCGATCTCGACCTTCTTGCCGGTCATCTTCTCGAGCTGCACCTTGAGGCGGTCGAGGTAGGCCGGCGTGAGGGGCTTGGCGCTCGTGACCTGCGCGCGCAAGACGCCGCGCTTCTTGTCCGAGAGGACGCGGAGCTCGCGCACGATGGCAGGGAGCGCACGCATGCGGCGGCGATCCGAGAGCAGCAGCAGCGTGTTCTTGGCGGAGGCGCCGAGTGACAGACGCTGAGCCACGTCGCCCAGGATGGCGATCTTGGCGGCGTGCGGAACCAATGGATTTTCCAGGGTTCCGCGCAGCTCGGCGGAGGCGTCGTAGGCCTCGGCGGCGCGGGTCAGCTCGGCCACGAGGCCATCGAGCTGGTTCGACTCTTCGCCGAGCGCGAAGAGGGCTTTGGCGTAGCGCTGGGCTACGGCGGCGGGGACCATCACGATGCACCTCCCGTGCTGCTCGTGGACTTCGTACCGAGCTCGGCGAGGAACTCCTCGGCGAGGCGCTCGTGGTCGGCCTGCGTGACGGCGGCGCGGAGCATGGCCTCGGCCTTCACCACGGCCTGCTCGACCGCTTCGCGGGTGAGGTCGAGGCGGAGCTGCTTGGCCTCTTGTTCGACCAAGAAGCCCGCGTCGCGACCCACGCGAGCGGCTTTTTCTTCCGCGTCGCGCACGATGCGGTCGCGCTCGCCTTCGCCGGCTTCTTGAAGCGCCTCGCGGGCGGTCTTCGTGTCTTCGGCGACGTTCTTGAGGTCTTTTTGGTGCTTCTTCGAGCGCTCTTTGGCATCGGCGAGAAGCTTCTGGGCTTCTTCGATTTCCTTGCCGATGTCTTCCTTGCGCTGCTTCAGAGCCTCGGCCACCGGCTTCTTGCCGAGCGAGTAGTACGCGAACGCGAGGATGCCGAAGTTCACGAGGAGCGCCACGTAGGGGGGCGTCTCCTTGTTCGAGAAATCGGTGAAGTTCATGGGCGCGGGGCCGTGGTGACCACCGTGGCCACCTTCGTGACCCGAGCCCTCGTGACCACCTTCGTGGCCGCTGCCGTGCTCTTCGCCGTGCTTCTCGCCAGCGGGGGCTTCCCCGTGCTTGGCCGCGCCGCCGTGCTCTTGCGCGAGCGCGGGCACCGCGAACGACACGCCGAGGGCGCACGAAATGGCGACGAAGGCCGTGGTAAACGTCTTACGAATCATCCTCGCACCTCGCGACCGAGGACACGCGACGCGAGGTCGCGCCCCAGGGCTGCAGATTCGATTTCCAGCGCTTTTTGCGCCGCCGCCGCTTCGCCCGAGACGCGAGCGCGTCCCTGCTCCAGCGTGGCTGCCGCTTCCGCGCGAACCTTCGCGAGGATGTCGGCTTCTTTTTTGAGTCCTTCGGCGCGGAGCTTCTCGCGCTCGGCATTGCCTTCGGCGCGAGCTTTGCTCATCTCGGCCTCGTAGGACGACTTGGCCTTGGCGCTCTTCTCGTCTTCCTTCCGAGCAGCTTCCTTCGTACCGATGGTGCGCTTCTCGCGCTCCTCGAAGAGCTTCAGGAGGGGGTCGAAGAGGAGCGGCTTCAGCGCGAAGAGCGCCACGAGGAACAGCACGACGTGAACGACGATGGTCGCGTCGGCGTCGACGTTCACCGCGCCTTCGGACGAGCCGGAGACGTTGGTGACACCGAAAGACAGAACATTCTTGAAGAGGTCGTTCGTGCTCACTGCGAAGAGCGACATGGGGCCTCGGGGAGAACGCGGCAACCCGAGCGGAAGTCGCCGGAAGCCGCGGACGGAAGAGTCGGACGGGCGCGACCTATCACTGTCGGTCGGAAGTGTCCATGGCCTGATGGCGCGCCGCGCGAGAGCGCAAACTTCGCGCGATTTCCATCGTCTCTACGACGGCCTCGCGGCCCGAAATCGACCGTAACTCCTCGAAAGCCGGCCGACGGCCCCGGCGTCTCGCGATACGGGTCCGCCCGTTCAGTGACGGCCCTCGCGCACGGCCCGAGTGCGCCCCAGCGGACACTCGTCGCGAGCCCACACCTACATGCGTGACCCTGGCGCACGTCTCCCGAGCAATCGTCGTGCGCCGCGGGGGCAGGTCGTCGACGGCACGACGAGCTTCGTGGTTCGATCGGCCCATGGGGAACCTTCGACGCGTGCGTGCGCTCCGCCTCTTGCCAGTCTTGGTCGTCTTCGGTGCGGGGCTCTTCGCGGCCTGCGGCAGCGACCCGGAGGGACCGAGCGACGCGCCGGACGCCGCGACCACCACGAGCCCCCCGGACGCGACGCCTCCGCGCGACACGGGCACGCTCGACGCCACCGGGCCCGACGCTTCGACCACCGACGCGACCACCGACGCCGCCAAGCCCCCCGTGGTCGCCCCGTACGGACTCGACGTGCGGCCCCCGAACCCGACCTGCCTCGCGCCCGCACGTCCGGCGGGCGGCACATCGGTGCAGTTTACACGTGTCTTCGCGAACGTGCCGCTGACCAAACCGATGGTGCTCACGCAGCTCCCCAACGACAAGACGCGTTTCTTCGCCGCCGAACGCGCGGGCCAGATCGTCTCGTTCCCTGTCACCAATCCGACCGCCAAGACCGTGGTGGCCACCCTTCCCGGCACGGTGAACACTGCAGGCGAAGGAGGATTCTTGGGGATGGCCTTCCACCCTCGCTTCGCCACCAACGGCTACGTGTACATCTCGTACACGACGGACGGCGGCGCGACGGGCATGCGCTCGACGCTCATCCGCATGACCAGCCCGGACAACGGAGCCACTTTCGGCAATCCGGTCACCCTGATTGCGCCGTTCGACCAACCGGCCACCAATCACGACGGCGGCGATCTGCACTTCGGCCCCGACGGCTTCCTGTACGCCACGTTCGGAGACGGGGGCGGCGCCAACAACCAATACGGTCACGGACAGGAGAAGACCGGGTTCTTCTCCAAACTGCTCCGCATCGACGTCGACAACGGCACGCCTTACGCAATCCCGAACGGAAATCCTTGGAAAGCGGGCGGCGGCGAGCCTTCGGCCTACGCGTACGGCTTCCGCAATCCCTTCCGCTTCGCCATCGACTCGGTCTCCGGAGACGTGTGGGTGGCCGACGTGGGCCAGGGCCGCTACGAAGAAATCGACCGCATCGTGCCCGGAGGAAACTACGGGTGGAGCGTGCGCGAGGGTGCCCATTGTTTCCCCGCGACGGTCACCAATTGCCAGACCGCCGGGCTCGTCGATCCGGTCTTCGAGTACGACCACTCGGTCGGGCTGGCGATCATCGGAGGCTTCGTCTACCGAGGAACCAAGCTCCCGGGATTGATCGGCAAGTACGTGTTCGCCGACTACGTGCGCGGGCAAATCTGGGTGCTCGAGCAGGGCGCGGACGGGACCTACTCGTCCTTGCAATTGAACCCCGGAGGCCCGTTCAACGCCTGGACCGGCTTCGGGGAAGACGGCGACCACGAGCTCTACGTCATGGACGCGAGCTCGAGGGTCTTCGCGCTCGAACCCGACGCCACGGCGCCCCCTCCCACGGCCTTCCCCCAAAAGCTCTCCGACACCGGCTGCGTGGACAAAGCGGACCCCAAGAAGCCCGTGGCGGCCATGATCCCCTACGGGGTCAACAGTCCTCTATGGTCGGACGGCGCGGAGAAAGACCGCTTTTTCGCCATCCCCGACGGCACCACGATCGGCGTCGACGCGACCAGTGGAGACTTCGACTTCCCGGTCGGCACGGTCACCATGAAGAGCTTCCGCGTGGGAGGAAAGCTCGTCGAAACTCGCCTCTTCGTGAAACACGCGGACGGCGAATGGGGCGGTTATTCGTACGAGTGGAACGACGCGCAGACCGAGGCCACGCTCCTGCCGGCCAACAAGACCCGCGCGCTCGCGGGAGGCGGCTCGTGGTACTATCCCGGCCGCGGCGAGTGCTTCACGTGCCATTCGCAAGTCGCAGGGCGCTCGCTCGGACCGGAGATAACGCAGCTGAACGGCGACTTCGTCTACACGAGCACCAACCGGATCTCGAACCAGCTCGCCACGCTCGACAAGCTCGGCTACTTCACCGCGCCCCTCTCCGCCCCGCCCTCGGCACTGCCCAAGATGCCCACGCCGACGGGCAGCGCAGGCACGCTCGAGGAGCGCGGAAAGGCCTATCTGCACTCCAATTGTTCGTTCTGCCACCAACCCGGCGGGACCGGACGCGGCACCATGGATTTCCGCTATTCCCAGCCCTTCGCGAGCATGGGAGCGTGCAATGCCGACCCGACCGCAGGCGACCTCGGCGTCGCCTCGGCGAAGATCTTCGTGCCGGGACAGCCCAATCAGTCGATCCTCTCGCTCCGCACGCACGCGACCGACCAGAACCGAATGCCGCCCTTGGCGAGCAAGCTGGTCGACACCGCCGGCACCGCGGTGCTCGACGCGTGGATTCGCGGGACGGCGAGCTGCCCGCCTTGAGTCGAGTCCTCGTCTCGGCTCGGGTCGCCGGAGGTCAGCGCCCCATGAAGACGAAGGCGTACAGGAGCGCGAGAATCATGAGCACGGCCCCACCACCGATAGCTGCGTAGAGCCCGGTGCGGCTCTGCGCGACTGCCGGCATGGGAGGAGTGGCCCCTGGAAACGCCGGAGGCGGATTGGAGGGGCTCGGCCCGAAGCCCGGTCCTTGCGAATAGCCCGGGTTCGCTCCGTAAGCCATTTGCCCCGGGTGCCCTTGCGCGGCATATCCGCCCGATTGGCTGGCGCCGTAGCCTTGCGGCTGAGCCTGAACCTGCGAAGGCGCGCCGTAGGCAGGCCCGTAGCCTTGTTGCGGCATGCCGGGTTGCTGCATGCCCGGCTGCATTTGGCCGTAGTGAACCGGGGCCCCACCGTAGGGATGCCCCTGATGCCCTTGCGCCGGGTAGCCTCCCGAACCTTGTTGCGGGGCCTGCTGCTGCATCTGGGCCGGTGCGCCGTAGCCTCCCATTCCCTGCGCTTGGGGCGGGCTCGGGTAGCTCGGGTGCTGGCCCATCTGCGGAGAAGGCTGCGTGCCGTACGGCTGTTGCGCGGGACCATACCCCATGGATTGCTGCGGGTACCCCGCTTGAGGCATGGGCGGGGCCATGGGGGCCGGGACCATTCCCGGCTGGAGCAGCGCGGTGATTTCCTGGTCCGGGGCCGCGCGCGGGAGCTCGGGCTTGGGAGGACGGGAGTCTTTGCGTTCGACCGGAGCAACGGCCACTTGAGGTGAGGCTTGGGTCGGCATGGCCGGAGGCGGCTGCGAGGCCTGCGACGTTTGCGACACTTGAGGAGCGAGAGGGGCCTTGGGCGAAAACGCCCCCGACGTGGCCGGACGCGCGAGGGGCCCTTGCGACGGCTGGAATCCGCGCTGCGGCAGACCCTGCCCGAGCGGAGGTGCAGGCATCGACGCGGGTCGCAGCGGAGGCGGCGGCGACATACTGGGCGAGGCTTTGGTCGCCGTCGCTGCCGCCGAAGGAACCTGTGCGGACTGCTGTGTGCGCGCGATCGGCGCACCAGGGGCGCCCGCGCCACCTGCAGGACCTGGCGAGCGACCGGCCGGCGAATCTCCTCCGACCAGCGCCTTCTTGAAGGCTCGCATGTCGAAGAAGCGGTCCGTTGGCTCGAAGGCGAGGGCCTTGTCCACGGCATTGGCGAGCACGTCCGGCAACTCCCCACGAACGACCGTGCGCACGGGCTTGGCGCGGTTTCGCGAAGCCGCGAGCAACGCCGCGAGCGGATTGTCCGCAGGGTGAACGGTTTTGCCCGAGAGCAACGTGTACAGCGTGGCGCCCAGGCCGAAGACGTCGCTTCGTTTGTCGATGCGATCGCGCTGACCACGAGCTTGCTCGGGTGACATGAACGACGGCGATCCGAGGGTGGTGCCGGCCGCGGTTCGTTCGCGTTCTTCCACTTGTTCGCCGAGGACCCGCGCCGCCGCGAACTCGGGCACGCGGATGTCTCCCGACTTCGTGATCATGAAGCTCTCGGGACGCACGTCGCGGTGGATGACACCTTGGTCGTGGGCGGCGGCGAGGGCGTCGCAGAGCTGCGCGCCGATCTTCGCCACCTCGTCCGGCTGGAGGAGACCACCGCGCTTGATGCGGTACTCCTCGAGCGTGTCGCCTTCGACGAGCTCGAGCGCGATCGCGACCGAGCCTTCGTCGGTCTCACCGTCCCCGAGGACGCGCACGATCGCGGGGTGCTTGATGCGATTGACGACGTACGCCTCGCGCTTGAGCCGCGCGACCAGGGGCGCGTCCCCTGCCTTGTACGGGTGGAGGACTTTGAGGTAGACGCGAGCACCGCTGGGATCGGTCGCGACGTAACTCGCGAGCTGCTCGTTCACGCGCACGGTGCGTTCGACGCGCCACTTGCCGCAGATGAGCGTTCCCGGTTTTTTGGCGGCCGTGCGGCCTTCGTGCCGCATTCTCGAGCGAGCTCCTCGGTCACGCACGAGGGACGACCTACGTCTCTCGGGTGAGCCCGAACAGGTTTAGCAAACCCGAAGCCTGGAAGGGAGTGTGTAGAGACGTAGGTACTCGCAGACCACCCCTCACCCCGGTACCTTGGCGATCCACGTGTCGACGAACGGACCGACATCGAAGCGATTTCGTGGGATCGGTCCCCGGCGCAGATTTCGCGCAACCGTCGATCGGTCAGCGTCCGAGGACCCTCTCGGCGCCTTCGGCCGCCCCCTTGGTGGTCTCACCGTGAGCCGCGAGACGCGAGCGGTAGTAGCCGTAGCCGGCCCCGGAGCACGCGAGGGCGACGAGCACGGCGAGCGCGATTGCCCCGAGCGGGCTCGAGCGGCCGCGTGCCGCGTCGGCCAGCCGAAGCTCGGAGGCGGCGGCCCGCACGTTCTGGTCGCCGCGCGCCATGGCCATCTCGAGAGCGCTCGGGGCCTCGGGTGGGCGCACGATCCCGCGTGATTTCTCCTGCTCGAACGCGAGCACGTCCACGAGCTCACCCGCGTCGAGCCAGAGGCCGTGCCGCTCGCACAGGTCGACCACCACGGGGCCTCGCCCGGCATAACGACCGCGCTCGAGGGTCTTCTTGCAGACCGGGCAGTGCACGAGCTCGAGCACCGCGCCGGTTCCTCCGGGAGGAGCGGCGGGCAAACGAGGCACGTGAGCGGGGTCGGCCAAAAGCATGCACCACGCACGTGCCGACACGAACACGCCGCGGCAGGTGGTGCAGCCGTGAAGGGTGACGTGCTCGGCCACGAAGGGAACGAGCGGTCCTGCCGAGCGCTTGGCGACCGTGCAAGCCGGACACGGCACGGCCGGGTATTCGGGCTCGCGCAGCGGCGCCCCACACGCGCAGTTGGAAGCGAAGGGGGACGACTTCTGCCCGCACGCGCTGCAGAAGAGGGCGGGCATGGCCACCATGCAGTTCGGACACGGCGCCCCCACGTGCGCGCGACGACCGCAGAAGTAGCAGATGGACTCCGTCGAGCCGACGAGCCGAGCACTCGGTGCCCCCTGTCGACTCGTCATTTCAGCGACCTCGGCGCGACGGTGCGCGAGCCGGACTGCTCGAAGGAGGCACCGGCAAGAGCGGTTCGGTGCCCCGCGGCGGCGGGATGCTCGTGGGCCGTTCCCCACGGGGGTCGTCCGTCTCGGGTCGCGACTGAAGCGACTGTGCCTCGCGCTCCTTGGGGAGCATCCCACGCTTCTTCGCGAACTGCGCCGGACGCTGAGCGATCATGGTGGCGTTGTCGTCGTCGAGATCGAGATCCGGCAAATTCGCGGCGTCGAGCGCTTGTCGCTGCTGCGTGCGGTCGAGCGGGTCGAGGTAATCGATGTCGACCTTCATGGTGGACCGCACCATGTCCGGAAGCCCCGGGACGAGCGTCTTCGCGAGCCTTCGCGAGTCGACTGCGGGCTCACGCTTGGTGGCCGGAGGCGGCTCCCGTTTGGTCGACGGAGGAAGGTCACGACGCGAAGGCGGCGGAGATGGCGGCGGGAGCGGCGAAAGGTCGCGACGAGAGGGCGGCGGTAGGGGCGACGAGAGCGGCGCTTGACGAATCGTGCGCGGAGGCGGGTCGAAGTCGTCTTCGATGTGCTCGACGTGATCGAACGCGGGATGCTCTTCGGTGACCGGGTCGATGTCACGAGGCTGGATTTCCTCGAAGCGCTCGAGCGGCGCCGTGCGGACGAGCGAGACTCGACCGGCCTCGTCGACCCGCGCGAAGAGCAGCGGGCAACCCTCTTTCGGGCGCTCGACGAGACCGCTTTCGCTCGAGAAATCCAGGCTCGCTACGTATTGCGCCCCGAGACAGCGCTGGGTCGACTTGTTGGTCGACGCGCGGTTTTTCCCGCGCGACAGGATGCGGCGGCAGATGCCGTCGTCGTCGAGCAGGAAGGTGTTGCTGCCGGCGTGGGCGGCGTAGGCGAAGTCGGTCTGGCGAGCCACGGTCGTCCGAAGGATACGTAAAAACGCGCGGAATGACCGCGAAAATCCTTAGTCGCGTGCGCTTCTTTTCGAGAGGCTCGACCCGAACCTCCGACTCGCTGCGCGAGTCCGACGATCTTGTTATCGTGCGCGCCGATGACGCTCGGATACCTGACGGGTTTCGGAAATCACCACGCGACCGAGGCGGTGCCGGGCGCGCTTCCCCAAGGGCGCAACTCGCCCCAGCGGGTGCCGTTCGGGCTCTACGCGGAGCAGCTCTCCGGGGCGGCGTTCACGGCACCGCGCGCCGAGAACCGCAGGAGCTGGCTCTATCGACTTCGCCCCACGGCCTTTCATGGTCGATTCGAGCCGGCCCCGCGTTCGCGTGTGTCGCAGCTCGTGCGGTCCGGCCCGTTCACCGAGGTTCCTCCGAGCCCCAATCGGCTTCGTTGGAGCCCGCTCCCCTCGCCCGAAACGCCCACTGATTGGCTCGAGGGACTGGTCACGTTCGCCGGGAACGGCGCGCCTTCCCACGGGGCCGGCACGGCCGTGCACCTCTACGTGGCCACGCGCTCGATGAAGGACCGCGTCTTCTTCGACGCCGACGGCGAGCTGCTCTTCGTGCCCCAAGTGGGCGCCCAGAAACTCGTGACCGAGCTCGGCGTGATCGACGTGCGCCCCGGCGAAATGGCCGTGGTGCCGCGCGGGGTGCGCTTCCGTCACGAGCTCGGCCCGGGCACCGCCGAGGCACGCGGCTACGTCTGCGAGAACTACGGCGCGCCCTTCCGTTTGCCCGAGCTCGGCCCCATCGGCTCGAACGGGCTCGCCAACGCGCGCGACTTCCTCACGCCGGTGGCGGCCTTCGAAGACGTCGAGCGCCCCTCCGAGGTGGTGCAGAAATTCGAGGGAGCGCTCTACTCGACCACGCTCCCCCACTCGCCCCTCGACGTGGTCGCCTGGCACGGGACACTTGCACCTTACAAGTACGATCTCGCGCTCTTCAACACCATCGGCACGGTCAGCTTCGACCACCCCGATCCTTCCATTTTCACCGTGCTCACCTCGCCGAGCGAGACGCCCGGTACGGCCAACTGCGACTTCGTCATCTTCCCTCCGCGCTGGATGGTGGCCGAGGACACGTTCCGTCCGCCGTGGTTCCACCGCAACGTGATGAGCGAGTACATGGGCCTCGTCCACGGCGCCTACGACGCGAAAGAAGGCGGCTTTCTGCCCGGCGGCGGCTCGCTCCACAACCGCATGAGCGGCCACGGCCCGGACCTCGCGAGCTACACGCGCGCAGTCGAAGCCGAGCTCCGACCGCACAAGATCGACGCGACACTCGCCTTCATGTTCGAGACGCGCCAGGTCCTCGCGCCCACGCGCTTCGCCATGGAGACCGACGTGCTCCAGCCCGACTACGACGCCTGCTGGAGCGGCTTCCCCAAGGCCACCTTGCCTCGCGCTACCTGAGCGGAGAACGAGGGCTCGGACGCGAGCGCTCGAGCGCGAAATCGAAGCGCGTGGTGGACACGGTCTCGCCGCGCTCGTCGAAGGTGCGCTCGACGAACGTGAGCATGCCGTCGCGCCCCACGAGCACCACCGTGGACGCGCGCGTGCCGTACCCCACGGGGCGGAGCGCGTGGATGAACGCGGACGAGAGGGCGCGCTCGGTCTCGAGCGGCACGCCGGTCTTCGGCAGCTCGGCGCGGTCGTAGAGGGTCTCGTCCGCGAGGAGATCGAACGCTTCCTCGAGGGTGCTGCGGTTGCGGATCCACTCGGCGAGGGCGCGTTTTCCCTTCACGACCTTGGGCCACGGGTCGTCGAGGCGGGCGTTGGAGAGACCGTGTACGCCCGGCTCGACACGGCGAACGACGCCCTCTTCGTTCGCGTAGACGGTCTCCTCGGTGTCGACGAAGAGCGCGTTGTGCGAGGGCAGCTCGGCATACGCGAGCCCCGCGGCGTAGTGACCGGGCGTCGCGTGCGTGGCGCGGAGAAAGCCCGCCACGACCGCGCCTCGAGACATGCCCGAGGCCCGCGCCGACGTCGAGCGCACGTTGGTCACGCAGGCGACGCGCCCGTCCCGCGTGACGCCCGCCCAGGTGCCGCCCTTCTCGAGGTCACGACCGGCGAGCACGTGCGGGGCATCGCTCCAAAACGAAGCCCGTGCCGTGGGGCGCGCGAACGACTCGTCTCGATTGGAGAGCATCACGAACGCGTGATCGGAGGGCGGATCGACCGCGAAGAGCACGAGACACATTCCCGGCCATCGTATCAGGAAACGCTCGCGCTCCCGGCGGACGCCTCGTGTTCGGGCGGGATCGACGCGCGCGAGACACGAGCTATGCTCGGCCGAGGCGCGCCGATGGACCTCTCGAACGAACCGCTCGAACCTCTCGGGCTCGTCCCCGATCCGCGGGCGCTTCCGAAGCGCTACGAGCGACGCGTGCGCGTTCCGCCGTTCTTGACCGGGCGCGTGTACTTTCCACTCTTCACCGTCGCGCTCGCGCTCACGGTGTTCGGGTTCGTGCTCGCGGGCCCACTCGGCCTCTTGCCCCTGTTCGGCGCGTTTTTCCTCGCGCTGCTGCTGAACTTCGTTCCCGCCAAGGTGATCGTCGGGGTCGACGGCATCGCCGTGGTGTGGCTCTACCTCCGATACTTCTTGCCCTACGCGTCGCTCGACACCACCGAGCGCACCTACGACGGCATCGTGCTGCACGGTCGGGGCGGGCGTGCGCTCGAGCTGCGCACGGGCGAGCCGCAGAGCCTGCTTTACCTCGTGGAGACGCGTCGCACCTTCGCGGCGACGGTGCCCGCGTTGCTCGCCCACGAGGCGCTCGAAGGAGAGGCCGCGAAGCTCTTGCCCTCGGGAAAAGAAGCCGCGCCGGAATGGACCGAGCGCGTGCGTAAGCTCGGCACCGAAGCGAGCTACCGCGAGCTTTCTCTTCCTCGCGATCGTTTGCTCGCCATCGTGGCCATGCCCTCGCTCCCCCTGGAAATGCGCGCTGCGGCCGCCTTCGCGCTCGGCGCTCCGACCACGCCCGAAGAGGCGAACATCCTCGAGCTCGCGCTCGGTTCGACGGCGTCCAACGTCTTCGCGCGCGCGCTCGTGGCCGCCAAGCAGGCCACTCCCGAGGCACGTGAAGCGCTCGTGCGCGTGCACCGCGCAGCGCTCCGCGAGGCGCGCGAGAAGTCCCGAGGCTGAGCCGACGCGTTCGTCGAGCTCAGTGGCGAGGGCCGTTCTTCTTTTCGCCCGGCCGCTTGCCCGTGTACACGCGCTTGGGAGCGGAGGCTTTGGGGCCGGATTTATCGGGCGAAGGGGCCGCCTTCTTCGCAGCGAGCTCCTTGGCGTTTCCGTAAGCGACCTGAGCTTCGGTGCGGCTCGCCACCAGGACAGGAGCCCCGCCCGAAGTGGCGGGTCGAATGCTCGCGTAACCCTGGGAGGCCGCGAATCCTGCCAGATCGCCCTTGTGCTCCTCCATCCACTCGCTGAACCGCTTCCACAGCTCGCGGCCTTCTTCTTCCGGGAGTGCGACGCCGTCCACCAGTACTTGCAAGGCCTTTTGCCCCGTGGTCATGGGTGCACTCTACGCGCCAAGGCCGGTCGAACGAAAGGTCGGCGCGCGCGAGCGTACGCGACGCGGCCACGAGGAGAAGAGAACGCGCTACGGTAAGGCGATGCAACGGACACGCCTTCGGGGCGTCTCGCTGGTCGTCTTCGCGCTCGCTTGTCTTTCGTCCACGGTGGCCACCGAGTCTTCCGCCGACGTCACCTCGGGAGGGACGGCGCGTGCGCGACTCGCGCCCAACGGTCCCGCGCTCGTGCGTGTGCTCGGGGAGCGCGCCGAAGAGACGCTCGCGCCAGGCTCGCGCACCGTATCGGCCTTGGTCGAGCTGCCTTCGGGGACGAGCGCCGGAAGCCTCGGTCTACGAGAGGCCGCGCCCGGGTTCGCGTGGGTCACCGGGTCCAAGGCCATCGCGGACTTTTCCGCCAGCCACCCGAGCCTGCCGCTCGAGGTCGCGCCCACGTTGAAGCTCTTGAACGATCGCGTCGGCACGTTCGTCCGCTCGCGCATCGTCAATCGGCAAGGCGTGGACGGTACGGGCACGCTCGTGGGCGTCGCCGACACCGGAGCCGACGTTTCCCACCCTGATTTTCTCGATGAATCGGGCAAATCACGGGTCGAGTGGTTCCTCGATTTGTCGCGGCCTCCGCGCGGCGTGCACGCCGATCTGGAAGACGCGTTCGGCGTGAAGGACGAGTCCGGCAAGACGGTCTCGGGAGCGGTCTACGCGAAGGCCGAGCTCGACGCTCTCCTCGCGGCCAAGAACACCGTGGACCTCCCCGGCGACGACGTGGGCCACGGCTCGCACGTCACCGGCACCGCCGCGGGCAGCGGAGGCGGCGGGCCCTACGCCGGCGTGGCCCCGAAAGCGGGCATCGTGGTGGCGCGCATCACGAGGCCGGGCACCGACTCGATCGACAACGACGACCTCGTGCGCGCGGTCGGCTTCATGTTCGCCGTAGCCGATCGCATGAAGCGCCCCATGTCCGTGAACCTCTCGCTGGGCAGCGATTTCGGCCCTCACGACGGCTCGATGATGTGGGAGCGCGCCATCGCCACGTACGTAGGACCGAGCCACCCGGGGCGCGCCATCGTGGCCGCCGCAGGCAACAGCGGCTCGGTGGCCGAGCTCGCCATCCACCAGAGCGTGCACGTGCCCAAAGGAGCCACGGCGCGCGTTCCCGTGCAGTCTGCAGGTACCACGGGGGGCGCCGTGCAGGTCTGGGTGAGCTTCCGCGGCACGTCGCCGTTGGCCATCGGTCTCGACGGCCCCGACGGCACGTGGATCTCGCCGGTGGCCCCCGGAACGGACTCGGGCACACCACGCGGAGGCGCCTACCGCGCCGGTGTGGTGAACGGCTCCGAGCCGAAAGACTCGCCCATCCCGGTCGGACACCGCGGAGGCGTGGTGGTCTGGTCGGGCTCGTGGCCTGCCGGTCCTTATTACGTGACGCTCGAGAACCGAGGCGAGTCCACGGCCGACGCGGAGCTTTATTTGCAGGCGCTGGGCGGCGCGGCCGCGGGTCGCACGCCGACCAGCTTCACGAACGGCATCCGCGAAGGCACCATCAACCTGCCCGCGGCGCACCCCTCGATCATCGGTGTAGGATGCACGGTGAACCGCACCCGCTGGCGAAGCGCCGCGGGCTCCGAGGTGAGCCTCACCGTGCCCGAGACGGACGCGTTCGGGCTCGTGCCCACGGGGGGCTCACGCGAGCTCGTCGAAGGTGAGGTCTGCTGGTTCTCGAGCTCGGGTCCCAACGTCGACGGCGTACAAAAGCCCGAGATCGGCGCGCCGGGTGGCATCGTGATCTCCACCGCGTCCGGTCAAGCTCCTCCCGGGTCGAGCCGCAGCATCTTCACGTCGAGCTCGTGCCCCACCCGCGCGGGGCGCGCCGATCCCTCGTGTTTGCTCGTCGACGCGAGGCACGGCATCAGCGCCGGCACGTCCATGTCGTCGCCCATCGTGGCCGGCGTGGTGGCGTTGCTCCTGCAGAAGGACCCGACCCTCACCCAGGACAAAATCTCGGCGCTCTTGCAGGCGGGCGCCCATCGCTTCCGCGGACCTTCTCCGTACGAAGATCAGAACGGCCCCGGCGAGGTCGATGCGGTCGGCTCGCTCGACGCGCTCGAGCGCAGCAAAGACCCACGCGCGTTCCTGCCCGACGCCTCGAAGAGCTGGATCGCGCTGAGCTCGGACTACGTGCCCGCGGACGGCTCTCGCGACGTCACCGTGCTCGTCGAGCTCCGCACCGCCCAGGGGGACGACCGCGCCGACCTCTTCGACGTCCAACGCCTCCAAGGCGACGTGCGCATCGACGGCGTCGCGCGTCCGGTCTCCGCGGTCACCCGCAAAGCACCTGGACTCTACACGTATACCTTCCGCCTCGCGGAGGACGGCTTGGGCATGCGCACCGCCGTCTTCGGGGCCACCTTCGACGGCAAGCCCATCGTCGGCTACCGGGCCATCCCGGTCGCGACCGACGCCTGGAACGCCCACTACCCGAGCCACCTCTCCGGCGGATGCAGCGCCGGACCTCGGCCCGAGTCACGTGCATCCTACACGGTCATGACCTTGGGCGTGGTGCTCGGACTGTCCGCCCTGCGTCGACGCACTCGTCGTGCTCGCGCGAGCGACGTCACTCCGCCGCGAGCGTGACCGCGTAACCGTGCGGCTCGAACGTGACGTCGTCCGGATCGAAATGGAACGAAGGATCACCGAGGTTGGTGGTCACCACCACGAGGGCAGCCGTGTTCTCCAGGTCGGCCACGGTCATCTGAGCTTCGTGCGCGGTGGGCGGGGCGGCGATGCGGGCGCGGCCGATCTCGCGGCCTTCACGGTCGAGCTTCACGAACGCGACGCGCATGCGCGCGTGCTCTTCCCAGTCGGCCTCGATGCGTAGCCTGGGGTTTTGGCCTGCACCTTCCAAGTGGATCATCACGTAGGACGAGCCGGTGGGCTCGAGCGGCTCTCGCGGGGCGAGCCTACGCGGCGCTTTGGGCCAGGGAACGTCCCAGTCGACGCGGACCTTCGGCACGTCGGCCATGACGGCCACTGCGCCGCCCTCGACGACCGTCCCGAAACGCGACCGCGAGAGCGCGAACTCGACCAGCAGGTCGTCGAGCTTCGAGCCCTCGAAGAGCTTGTCCGCGAAGCTCTTCCCGAGCACGTCGAAGGCGTCCGGCTCGTTCACGAAACGCACCGCCCCCCACGGCGTCTTCGAGGCGCGCAGCGCGAAGAGACCGCGCAGCACGGCGCCCGGCTCGGTGGAAAATCCACGATCGACCCAGCGGTAGAAGAGCGCAGCGCCCGTGGCTTGCATCCCGCGAGTGTGCTCGTCGAGCGCGGGCTCGTAGTACGCCGACGTACGCTCCCCCGTCTCGCGCGCGAGCTGCGTGACCAGCGCACGCTCGGGGTGCTCCTGGAACGTCGCGAACGAAGCTCCCGCTCGCCCCGCGGCGCATGGCACGAGCAGCTCGGCCACCGCTTGCGCCTCGGCCCGCGCGGAGCCCTCGTCCGTGCCAGGCGCCGTGCGAAGCAGGAGCCCCCGGACCACGAGCTTGGTGACCGCCACATCGAGCGCGCAGCCGGGCGAGAGCCTTCGCGAGAGCTTGCCCCAGCCGATCGCGCGGTCGAGCGGCGAGCGGACGTCGCGCTCTTCCAGGACGATCTCGCCCTCCACGTCGGCGTCGACGAACACGAGGTCGAAGCGTCCGGTGGTCGCGCTCCCGTCCGGAAAGGGAAGCCGCAGCGGCCCGCGGAACGCGCCATAGATACGCTCTACCTGAGCGAGCGAGGAGAGCACACGGGCCTCGTCTCCCGGCTGACCGCCCACGCACACCGGGTAGTGAAAGGAGCACGCGCGCACCGGAGGGGAAGGACGCACGGGCCCGAAGAGCACGAGGCGACCCGTCGACGCATCGGCGGGCACGTACTCGGACGAAGGTCCCGACGAAGCGTCCACCGGACCTGCGTCTTCCGCGCGCGCCGCGCCGGACGAAAGGAGCACGCCCAAGAGGCCGCCCCAAACCCGTGCATTTTGCAGTTTTTCGCGTACGAAACGACTCAAGCGGCCCCCAGGCTCACGGTAGCTACTGTCGGTGCGAAGCGCACACTCGAACCCGCAAAGAAGGCAAGAAAGGTCTTGCGGCTCGCTCGAGGAGCGACGCGCATTTGACACGGAGTTTTTGCCCCATCTATAACCGAACGCCGGGCTTTTTCGCCCCTTGCTCTTTTGCATGGAAACCGGGCACGCTCGGTTTCGCACGCAAGAGCTCCCCCCGAGAACCCATGCCCACATTCGACCCCGCCCGCGCCGTTCGCATCGACTTTCCGCGAGGCGCTGCCCTCGCTTCCGACGACGAGCGCGTGGTGCTGCTCCCGGCGGCTGCGCTGACCGAGCTCACCCTCGAAGCGTCCCCCGAGCTTCGTCTCACCCTCGGAAAAGCCATGGGAGCCTCGCTCGGGGCGCGCATCGCGAGCCGGCTCGGAGGCAGCGAAGGCGCTTCCGGCTCGACCCTCGAAGGCTTTTTGAACGAGCTCGCGGGTGAGGTTGCGGCCTCGGGCCTCGGCACTCTCGGACTCGAGCGCTGGGGCCGAGCCTTGGTCATCACGGTCGGCAACGCCGCCGTCGACGACGACGCCTTTTTGGCCGGGCTCGTGGGTGCGGCGCTCGCCACCGCCACCGGCAAAGACACACACGCGGTGCAGCTCTCCAGCACCGACGGCACGGCCAAGCTGCTCGTCGCGAGCCGCGCCACCGCCGAGCGAGTTCGCGGATGGATCGCCGGAGGCGAGACCTTCGGGAAAATCATGGAGAAACTTCACGCCAACGGAGGTGCCTCGTGACCGACATCGAACCGCGCGTCGCCAAGCTGGAAGCCTTGCTCGGCAAGGTGAAGGCTCGCGCCGCCGAGCCGCGTGTGCGTGCGGTCGCCGTTCCCGCGCAAGTCGCCGCTCCCGCCGCGGCTCCTCAGGCGGCTCCTTCGCCTTTCGCGCCGGCCTCCGCGGCGAAGCCCGCTCAAGCCAAGCCCGCCGATGCCGCGCCTGCAGCTTCGGTCGCACGCCCGCCGAGCACGGTGGCCGGTCCTCCGCCGAGCCGCCGAAGCCACGGCGCGCTGCCGGCCGTGTCGCCGCCACCGCGTCCTTCGCCGTCTTCCCCGAACCTGGCCGCGCAAAAGGGCGTGCCGAGCGAAGCCGACTCCGAGCCGGAGACTCCGGTGCCGAGCGCGTCGCCCGCCGCAGCGGCACGCGCAGCCGACCAGGAGCTGTCACACGTGCGGCTCGAGGCCGATCCTTCGGCCGATGGGTTCGCTCCGGAAGCTCCCGGCGCCGACGCCGACCTCGACGACGCCACCCTCATCCACGCCTCCACCGGTGAGCGCGCTGCTGCGTACACGGCGGAGGCCCACCTCGCGAAGACGAGCGAGGGACACGCGGTGAGCCCGCCCGCCCCCGCTTCGGCGCCGCGCGCCATCGCGCCGTCGTTCGAGGAAGAAGAAGACCGGCGCCACACGCCTCCGCCGGAGTCCGGCAAGCAGAAGGCCCCCTCGCTCAGCCCCAAGCGCCTCAGCGACATCCCTCGCCTCACCCCGGACGACTACGAGCCCGAGTCGCGTGACGAACACACGCTCGCCGGTGTGGGCGGAGGATTCGACGCAGTCGGCGCGAAGGTCACCGGTTCCGTGCATGCTGCACCGACCAGTCCGCCTGCGCCCGTCGTGCCCGCCATCCCCGTCCCGGCTGCAGCGCCCATCGCCTCGCCGGCCCCACATGCGGCGCCGACGTCACCTCCGGTTTCGGCAGCGGCGGCCGCGGCCGCCGCTTCGGCCAAGCCTGCCATCACCACGGCGCCCGCTGCCCCGGCTTCGCCTTCGGCGCCTCCCGCCGCCGCGGCCCCCACCGGACCGAGCGTCTACAAGCCGAGCCTGCCGGAACAGATTGTGGTCGCCGCGAGCACGGGCAAGGTCGCCGTCGCCGAGCCGCGCACCTTGGGTGACCTACTCGACGCCACGCTCGCGCTCTAGCCGCCCCTGAAACGACCGACGGCTCACGCGTTCTTCGCGTGGGCCGTTCGGCTTTCGAAGAGTCGGGCCCGTCGTGCTCGATCAGGCCCGGAGCGCCTCTCCGTAACGTCGGATCGCCGCGACCTTCTCGAGGAAAGGGGAAAAGTCGTCACGGTGCGCGATGGCCGACCAGAGAGCCCGAACCTCTTCGATGGGCAAATCGCACGGCTCGTCCGCATCGACCGCGCTCGGAGCGGTCCGTCCCGGGTAGGCCGAGAGTGCCTTGCGAAACGAGAGCCCGGCCTCGCTCGTGTAGACCTTCGCGTGCGCACGCGCGAGCGCGCGCGTCTCCGCGCCGACGCCCCCGAACCAGTCGTGGAACAGCTGCGCGAAGCCGACCTGGATCGGAGCATCTTTCGCGTTCGCGCCGGGCACACGCGCCGCCAAGAGCTCGAAGGTGGCCTTCGCGAGGCGTGTGTCGGTGGCCGGGTCGATCGAAACGAGACCGAGTCGACGCACGATGCCCTCGCGGAGCGCGCGCTGGAAACGCGCCTCGTGCTCGCGACCGAGCGTCGCGCGATCGATCACGAGGCCGAGCGGAGCGAGCGCGTCGGCGAGGTACCCGAGGTTGCGGAGCGCCGCCTCCCCTTGCCGGCCGTACGCGTAGTAGCCGGATTGATCGAAATAGGCCGCGGTGAAGGACGGGTCGTACGTCTTCGAAAAGCGCCACGGACCGTAGTCGAAGCTCTCCCCCGTCACGTTCATGTTGTCGCTGTTGAGCACGCCGTGCACGAAGCCCGCGACCATGTACGAAGCGGTGAGCTTGGCCACGCGAGTGACGACCTCGTCGAAGAGAGAAAAAACCGGGTCACGCACGCCCGAGAGCTCCGGGTAAAGATGCTCGATCACGTAAGCGACGAGCTTCTCGGACGAGGCGACATCGCGGTGATGCGCGAGGCGCTGGAAGGTACCGAAGCGCACGTGCGAATGCGAGAGACGCACCAGCACCGCGCCACGGATGGGCGCCTCTTCGTCGTGGCGAAAAGGGGACTCGCCCGTCTCGATCACCGAGAGAGCACGCGAGGTGGGGACGAAGAGCGCTTCGAGCATCTCCGCCGCGAGCACCTCGCGCATCGCCCCTTGCAAAGTGAGCTTGCCGTCTCCACCTCGAGACCACGGGGTGCGGCCGGTGCCCTTCGTGCCGAGATCGAGCAGCCGTCCGGTAGCGTCTCGTAGCTGCGCGAAGAGAAACCCGCGGCCGTCACCGAGCTGCGGGTTGTACGTGCCGAACTGATGCCCGTGGTACCGGAGAGCGAGCGGGGTCTCGAGGTTCTTCGGGAGCGGGACGAAGCGCCCGAAGGCGTCTATCCACGCAGCCTCGTCCAACGTCTCGAGGCCTACCTCGGCGGCTGCGCGCTGGTTGCGAAAACGTAGCTCGAGCTTCGGGAAGAGCTCGGCGCCGACGCGATCGTAGAAGCTGTCGCCGAGCTCGGTCACGCGCACGTCGGGTCGATACGGCATGCGCCTGTCGCTAAACCAACGCGCACGAGGTCACAAGCTCCGCCTCACCTGCTTCGCGAAGAGCGGGGAGTCTCACGAGGGCCGCCTTCGCCTGCCACACGCTCACGAGACGCGCACGCGATGCCGATCGTCACCGTGACCGCCGAGAGCATCGCGACGAGCACGTACGCGCGCGCGTCGAGCTTCCCCGCGGCCCCGAACGCACCGGACACCACGAAGCCGACCATGCCGAGCGCCGTCATGCCGCGGACCCAATGGTCCTCGGTGCGTTCGACCCAGCCTTCGAGTGCCACTTCGAGCGAGGCACGGAGCTTCGGCGTCGCGCGGCGCGAATCGAACGACGTTCGGCCGTACCTCGAGGCTGGCCTATGCCTGCCGCTCGAGCGCCTTCGGCGTGGAGCGAGCGTGAGCTTTCGGGTCATATTGAAAACAACTTTCAAATTCATTTAGCGCCCGCGCCTCCGCTCGTCGAGTTTTTTTCGGAGGCGAGGAAGAGAGGCGGGGACGCGGCGTAGGACGGGCATCCGGGAGGAGCACCGCCGTGACGAAACGATCGCCCTTCGAGCCTCGAACGACGCCTTTTCGCGTGCGAACCTCGTCCGATATCGAGGTCGAGACCGGCTCGGTTTGGCTTCGACTCGAAGAAGGCGCGCTCTACCTGGACGGAGCCGGGATCTGCAGCGAGGTCGTACCGCGCGGATCGGCGATGGACAATTTTCTCGGGGCGCGGCTCGTGGGTGCAGTCGATGCTCGGGCGCCGCTCGGCCTAGGTGGGATGGCGCTCCCGGGTACGCTTCCGCTCTTCGTGGTTCACGGACCGAGCGGCGCGCCCAAGCTGCTGCGCGCCTCGAAGGTGCTTTCGGTGGTGGCGAGCTCGTCGAGTGAAGCGACGGGGAGACATGCCGCGTTCGACGACTCGAGCGTCGAGCTCTCGGTGGACCCCGACGTGTCGGAAGACGATCGACCTACGCTGCGAAACCTGTCCGACGCCGTTTGACGATTCGCCGAGCCGCGTTCGCTCGGCCTTGGCGCTCGCTTCGAAGTCGTCGGGAGCGGCGGTCCGAGGGGCGCCCCGAGCCTCCGGGCTTCACGAGCGCCCGACCGCAGCCACGAGAGCGCCCGAATCAGGCGCAGACGACGAGCGCCGCGAACACGCCGACCAGGTAAAGGAGCGAGATTCCGAAGAGGCCGCGAGCCCACTTGCGGCCCGTTCCTTCGCGGAGGCCGGCCACACCGAACGCGAAGAACATCGCGCCGAGCACGCTGGCCGAGACCAGATAGACCGTGCTGCGCACGAGCCCGAGCGGGATGAGCAGGAGCGACGAGGCCACCACCGGCACGAGCCAGCGGGCAATCGAGTGCTTCACGGCAGCGTCACCGGTCACGTTCGGCATCACCACGAGGCCCGCGCGCGCGTACTCGCCCTTACGGAAGAGCGCGATGGCGAGCGAGTGCGGCACCTGCCACGTGAACATGAGCGCGAACAGCACGAGCCCCGCGGCGTCGATGCGACCCGTGGCTGCCGTCCAGCCGAGCAACGGAGGAATCGCGCCGGGAACCGCACCGACGAGCAGCGCATGATGCGAGCGCTGCTTGAGGGGAGTGTAGGCGAGCACGTAGCTCAGGTTCGCGAGGACGGCGAGCAGGGCCGTGAGGGCGTTCACTCCCACCGCGAGGACGGGAACCGAGAGCGAAGATGCAATCACGCCGAACCACAGTGCCGCACGCGGGTGCATGCGACCCGTGGGCAGCGGACGGTTCTTCGTGCGCTCCATTTTGCGGTCGAAATCGCGCTCGATGTACATGTTGAGCGCGTTCGCCCCGGCCACCACGAGGGCGGTTCCGAGGAGGGTGCAGAGCACGAGCGGCAGGTTCACCGCGCTCGAGCCGGTCTGCGTGAGACTGGCCCGGTGCGCGAGCCACAGGCCGCCCGCGGTGGTGATGACCACCATGGTGGTGATGCGCGGCTTCGCGAGCGCCACGAAGTCCGCGAAGCTCGCGGACGCGATCTCCCGACGAGACTCGGGTTTTTCGGCTTCGAGCGTGGGATCGACCGGGGTGCTCATCGAGGGTGCTTCCGGGTGCGGCGGAGAAGACCGCATCGCAGACCCAGCGCCGTATAGGTACAGGGACCCGGCACGTCAAGGAAAACGGGCCGATTGCGGGGTTTTGCAGGGGTCCGAGCGCCAATCTCCAGAGGGAATCGAGGGACGCTCGCGAACTGGATCACGGGGGCCCCTCCCCTGCTCGGGTTCTCGCCACGTTTTGGCTACGTTTTCCGCCAAGAACGTCGGGAAGGGATAACCTGGGGCCCCCCGCGGAGCCGCTCCTTTCGAGTGTGCACCGTCCGACCCGACCGCTCGCAAACCCACGAAACTCATGCCGACGGACATCCTGGCCGCGCTCGAAGCTCCCCTCGACAACGAAGAGGCGCTCCTCGACCAAATGCTGCTCTCCCTTTCGCGTGGAGAGCTGCCCATCGAGGCCTGGGCCGCCCTCGGCGAGGCCGCGCTTCGTGACGATCGAGTCTCGGAGCTGGCCTTCGCCTTCGAGATCGTCATCCAGGGAAAGCGCCTGAAGAGCGTGCCCAACGCCATCGGGGCCGAGTTCCTCGTGCACGCGGCAACCTTCTTCCAGGAGACCCTGGGCGACGAGTTCGGCGCCATGAGCTACCTCGAGCGCGCCATCGCGGTCGCGCCGACCTACGTTCCCGCGTTCGAGCGCCTCGACGCCTTGCTCGTCAAG
The DNA here is from genome assembly GCA_965225775.1 of Polyangiaceae bacterium. GTDB lineage: Bacteria > Myxococcota_A > Polyangia > Polyangiales > Polyangiaceae > JAAFHV01. The sequence goes on from OZ245328.1 coordinate 4,315,551, forward strand.
ACGAACGAGACGAAAAAGCTTGCCGACCTGTGCTTCGCGGCGGTTGCCCACCGCGCCGATCCTACTGAAAAGATTGCACTCTTGCGGCGCGCCGCGGCGCTCTACGAGCCGCTCGGAACGCAGGAAGACCGCGGAGTCGAAGCGTTGCAGCAGGTGCTCAAGCTGGCCCCCGACGACGTCGAGGCGCGTGTTCAGCTCGAGGCCCGCTACCTCAAGCAAAACCGCCACCGCGACGTGACCAAGCTGCTCGAGGCGGCGCTCACCAGCACTCCCGCGCCCGGCGAAGAAGACGCGGCCGGCATTCGCCTGCGCCTGCTCGACCTCTACACGAACCAGCTCCAAGAGCCCGAGCGCGCGCTTCCGCACGCCGAGGTGGTGCTCGAGGCCGACCCGTTCCACGAAGACGCCAAGCGCGTCGCCGCCAAGCTCTTGGTCAACAAGACGCACGCCGCCCGAGCGGCCGGTGCGCTCTCTCGCGCCGCTTTCGCCACCGGCGACCTCGTCGAGATGGAGAAGTTCTTGGTCATCGAGCTCGAGCACACGCGAGGAGCCAAGCGCTTCGGCGTGCTCAAGCGGCTCGGTGTGCTCCGGCAAGACGGGCTCGGGCAGCCCCAGGCCGCGTTCGAGGCGTTCGACGCGTCGCTCGCCATCGACCCGACCGACGACGACCTCCGCGCGCGCTACGTCGAGCTCGCGGTCGCGCTCGGAAATCCCCTCGACGCCGCGAGAAGCCTCACCCGTGTGTCGAGCGCCGCCAAAGAGCCCGGCATTCGCTCGCGCATCGCCGCCGAATCGGGAGCGCTGCTCCGCGTGGGCGGAGACTCACGCCGCGCAAGAGCCACCTTCGTGAGCGTCTTGTCCATGCCACAAGCCGACAACGCCGCCATCGTTCGAGCGGCACGCGAGCTCGTGGACATCTACGGCTCCGAGGGCGACACGAAGGCCCTCATCGAAGTCCTCGACAAGCTGGGCGAGCTCGACCCGGACGACGAGCTCCGACGCGCCGCCAACGAGAAGCTCGCCGAGATCGCGGTCGCCCGCGGAGACGACGCGCGTGCGGTGGTCGCGTACAAGCGTCTGGTCGGAACGGCAGCGCGCGCGAAGGCCCTCGCCGAGCTCGAGCTCCTCTACGAGCGCGCGCAGAACCACAAAGACCTCGCCGACATCCTGCTCGAGCGGGAAAAAGAAGCCTCTTCGCGCGGGGAAGCGCGTCAGCTCGCGTTCCGCGCGGCCGAGCTCTTGACCAACCTCTCGGGAGACGTGGCGCGCGCCGCCGCGGCTTGGAAGGGCATCGCCGATCGCTACGGCGCGACCCGGAATGTGCATCTTGCATGGATCCCGCTACTCGAGGCCCAGCGCGACTGGCCGGCGCTCGCCGAGGTGCTCGCGGCCGACGCGGACATCGCGCCCGAGGCCGAGCGCGCGGCGATTTTGGCGCGTCTCGGGCACGTGCAGCTTCAGCGTCTGTCGGATGCACCGCAAGCCTTCGAGACCTTCGCGAGGGTGCTCGAGTTCGACCCGCAAGAGCCCGCGACCCGCGGCACGCTCGAGAAGCTGCTCTCCAACAAAGAGCACCGCGCGCGCTCGGCCGAGGTGCTCGAGCCGCTCTACCGCCAGGAGCGGAACACGCCGGGGCTCTTGCGCGTGCTCGAGGTGCGCGTGGAAGAAGCCGACGGGCTCGACGCGCGCCTCGCTGCGCTCGTTGAGGCTTCGCGCGTCGCCGAAGAGACCGATCCGGAGCGTGCGCTCGAGCTCGCGTCGCTCGGGCTGGAAGAGGCCGCCCGCGCGAAGCTCGACGTCCATCCATGGCTCGAACGTGTGGAGCGACTCTCCGTGGGCCTCGATGCGAAGAAGCGCGGCGCTCTTTTCGCACGAGCACTCGGCGATCTCGAGGTCGACTCGGCCGGCATGCTGGCTCTTGCGCGGCGCACGGGTGACGCGCTCGCGCTCGCCGGAGACGTGGCGAGCGCGCTCGGCGTGTACAAACGCGCGCTCGCGTTCGACGCCTCGTCCGAAGAGCTGGTCTCGCGTGTCGACGAGCTCCTGAAAGAGCAAGGGAACGCGGAAGAACGGGTCGCCCTGTACCGCTCCGCGCTCGAGCAAGGGACCGGTGATCGCGAGCGCAGGCGCCAGCTTTTGCACGGGATCGGTTCGATCGAACGCTACGAGCTGTTCAATCCGGGGTCGGCCATCCTCGCGTACCGTGCGGCCCTCCGCGACGACGCGCAGGACCGCGAGGCCTTCGCCGCGCTGGTCGCGCTCTACGGCGAGACCTCGCAGTTCGGCGAGCTGTGCGACGTGCTCGAGGGCAGCCTCGAGGTGGTCACGCTCGAAGAGTCCCGTCGCTTGCGCGCACAGCTCGCGGACGTGGCGTCGGCCCACGGCGAGCCCGATCGCGCCCGCCATCACGTGGGCGTTCTCTTGGGAGACCCGGCCCTGGGCGGCGCGGAGCTCACCGTGGTCGAGCGCGTGGCGACCACGCTCGGAGACGCGGACCTGGCCGAGGCCGTGCTCGAACGGCGGCTGCGCGAGACCCCCGACGTACGGGAGCACGTGCAGCTGCTCGAGCGCCTCGGTGCACTCGCGCTCGACCGGAAAAACGAGCCCGCGCAGGCGCTCGAGCGGTTCCGCGCCGCGGCCGAGCTCGCGACCGCGCTCGGTGAGCAAGACGACGCCGTACGCCTCTACGAGCACATCCTCACGCTTTTCCCCGGGGACGCGAAGTCCGCGGCCGAGCTGGCCGAGCTCGCGGAAGAACGTGGCGAGTTCCAGAAACTCCCTGCGCTCTTCGACGTGCTGCTCGCCGACGAGGCCGAACCGCGCGCACGTGTGGCGCTCATGCTGAAGAAGAGCCGCGTGCTCTCCCAACGACTCGGCGACGATCGTGCCGCGCTCGGGGCGGCCGCGGAGGCATTCTCCCTGACCCCCGAAGATCGCGCGGTGTTGGCCATGTTCGGCGAGCTCGCGGGACGCACCGGAGAGATCGATCGCTTCTGCGAGGCGCTCGACGAGAAGCTCACCGACGGGCTCGACTCCCGCGACGTCGTCCTGCGCGCCGACCTCGTGCTCGCGAAAGCGCGGCTCCTCGGCCGGGATCCGGATCGCTACGAAGAAGCCGCGTTCGCCTACCGAAGCGTGCTTCGTGGCAACGGCCTCGACGACGCGCGCAGCGAGGCCGCCACGGCCGAGTTCGAGGAGCTCGTGCTTTCGGACGTGGCCCCGGCCACCGTGGCCGACGGCCTCGAGGACGCCGGAGACGCGCGTCACGCCGACCTACGCTGGCTTTGGAATTTTCGAGTGGAACGCGCGGACGAGGCCGATCGCGCTCGGCTCTTGTTCCGCTGGGCCGAGACCGAAGAGGGAACCCTCGGCGACGACGATCGTGCGCTCGTCTTGTACCGACGCGTGATCGAGCTCGACCCCGAGCATCCCGAAGCGCTCGCGGGCGTCTCGCGCCTCGCACTCGCCACGGGCGACGTGGAGAGCGCCGTCGGCGCCATGCTGTCACGTCGCGATCGCACCAACGGCGAGGCGCGAAATCAGCTCGATCTCGAGATCGCCGAGATCTTGCTCTCGCGCACCACACGCCTCTCCGAGGCCCTGGTCAGCGTGGCCTCCGTGCTCGAGAACAACCCCGCCGACGCCCGAGCGCTGTCGCTCGGCGCGCGTCTCTTGCGTGCGCCGGCGGTACGCACACGCGCCGTCGAGACGTTCGAACGTGTGCTCGAGCTGGCAGAAGACGCGGACGTGAAGATCGCCATCTTGAACGAGCTCGTCGCGAGCGCGGACGACTCGGGCGAGACGCCCGATGCCCTCTTCCGCTGGTACGAACAGGTAGTCGACCTCCACACCGAGCGAGGCCGGCGCGCCGAGGCACTCGAGGCCGTCTTGCGCGCCGCGAGCAGGCTTCCCACGAGCTCCGCGCTCTGGGATCGAGCCGAATCGCTCTCGCGCGATCTCGAGAACCCTGGCCCGGTGGCCGAGCTCTACGAATCGACGCTTGACGGAGACGGTTCGCTCTCGCGCGAAGACGCCGTCGAGCTCGGAAAGCGCGCCGTGTCGTTCTTCGAGGAGTGGTTCGACGACTCCAACCGCAGCGCGCGCGTGCTCGAACGCATCCTCGAGACCGACCCGAACGAGCCCTGGGCGTTCGATCGCCTGAAGCTGCTCTTCGACGCGGAAGAGCGCTGGGAGTCCTTGTTCGGCCTGTTCGACCGCGCGATCGTAGCCGCACCGCAGGACAAAAAACTCGACCTCTTGGAGGAGGCCGCGCAGGTCGCCAAAGACTTCGCGAGCGATCCGATCAAGGCCATCGAGTATCTCGAGCAGATCCGTGTCTACCGGCCGAACGTGGCGCGCGTCGAGGCTGCGCTCGAGCGCCTCTACGAACGTACCGGAAGGTTCCGCGAGCTCATTGCACTCTACACGGGTCAGATCCCCGGCCAGGGAGAGCGCGAGGCACAAGACACGCGGGCGCGCATCGCCAGGATCCTGGTGGACGAGCTCAAGGACGTGACGGCGTCGCTGGCCATGGTGGAGGAGCTCATCGCGCGAGAGCCGGACCTCGGTCCACGCAAGGACGTGGAGCCCATCCTCGAACGAATCCTGGACGCCACCGCCCACGGCGCGGAAGGCCGTGAAGAAGGCAAATCCGGTCGCCCGGCCGGGGGAAAACGCGCCCAGACGCGCCAGCGCGCCGCGGCCATCTTGAAGGAACGCTACACGTCGACGCAGCGAGAGAGCGACCTCGTGCGCATCCTCGAGGTCGAGCTCGAGGCCGTGAAGGGCGCGAAGGACCGCGCGCGTCGGCACGAGCAGATCGCCGTCTTGCGCGAGACCTTGGGCGACGCCAAAGACGCCCTCGACCACGTGGTCCAGCTGGTCATGCTCGAGCCGCAAGTGAAAGAGCACCGCGACCGCCTCGAAGACCTGGCGGGGCGCGTGGACGACTTCCCTCGCCTCGTCGAGGTGCTCGTGGCCGTGGGCGAAAAGACCGACGACGACGCGCTTCGGGTGGAGCTCTACCTCCACGCCGGTCTCGTGACCTCGCAGAAGCTCGCGGACGCGGACCGCGCGATCGACCTCTTCGCGCGCGTGATCTCCGCGCCCAACGTCGCCGACGACGTGGCGCTGGCGGCTTGCCGCGCCACCGAGCCGCTGCTCGAAGCCGCGCGACGCGCCCCCGAGCACCTCGACGTGCTCGAGCGGCTCGGCATGCTCGAGCCCGAGAGCGACGTGCGCTACCACGTGTTCGCCAAGGCGGCGCGCATCGCCACCGAGCTCGCCGAGTGGGAGCGAGCCATCTGGGCGTGGGAAGCCTGCCGCGAGATCGTCCCCAGCGACGCCGCCGCCCTCGACGGGCTCACCGGGCTCTTCGAGCGCACCGGCCGAGGCAAGCAGCTCGTCGAAGTGCTCCGCGTTCGCTGCAGGTTGAGCCAGCGTCCCCTCGCCTCCCGACGCGCCGACTACGTGCGCATCGCGAACCTGCTGGGCGAGACCCTCGGAGAGGTCGAAGAGGCCATTTTTGCCTGGGACGAAGAAGAGCGCGAGTTCGGCGAGTCCGACGAGAACGTGCGCGCGAGGCTGTCGCTCTACCGGGCCTCTCGCCAATGGGAGAAGCTCGCGGCGCTCCTCGAGCGCGCGGCGCAGCGGCCCGCCACGCCGGAGGTTCAAGCCGGCTTCTTGTGCGAGCTCGGCGACGTGGCACGCGAGTACCTGGAGACCGGCCCCAAGGCCATCCATAGCTACGAGTCGGCGCTCCAGAAAGACCCGCGGAACGAGGGCGCTCGCGCCGGACTGCGCGCGCTCTTGCGGCGCAACGATCTCCGCGCGGAGGCCGTGCGCGTACTCCTCTTCGCCTTCGTGGAGACCGACGAGTGGAAGAACGTGCTCGATCTCACCGAGCACCGCATCGCAACGGCCAAAGACGGACCTGCGCGCATCGCCATTTTCCACGAAGCGGCGAGCATCTCCGAGCGCCGCGCCGAGGATCGCGAGGCGGCCTTTTCGCTCGTGCGACGCGCGTTCCTGCTCGATCCGGGTCGGAGCGACACGGAAGCCGAGCTTTTCCGCTTGGCCGAAGCGACGCGCCAGTGGCGCTCGGTCGCCGACGCGCAGCGGGAGGCCATCGAGGCCAAAGAGAGCATCGACGCGGAGCCGCCCTGGCTGCGCGGGCTGCGCTTCCGAATGGGCGAAGTGCACGAGACGCGCCTCGACGATCCTCGCTCCGCGCTCGCCGCGTTCTCGCGCGTCGCGGCCGACGCACCGGACGACATCGCGGCGGCCAAGGCCACCATCCGCACCGCGGGACGCACGGTCCGCTGGGACGCCGCCGCGCGCGCCCTGTTCGACTCATGCAAGAGCGCCGGCGAAGTGGTCGAGGCGCTCGAGACGGCCTTCGAGGACGCGGCCGCGGCATCGAACGCCTGGGACGCCGCGACCTTCGCGCTCGCCGCGCAGGTCGCCGAGCGACCCGATCCGGCCGAGCTCGCGCGCGAGCTCGAGACGCGTGTCGCACGCTGGCACCGCGATCGGCGCCAGGACCCGGACGCGTCGGAAGCCGCGTTCTTGCGCGCGCTCGCGCACGACCGAGACAACGCAGCACTCTTGCTCGAGCTCGCGCAGCTCCAGAGGCGTGCCAAGAATCGCCCGCTCATCGACAGCCTCATGCGGCTCTCGCAAGCGACCGGAGGAGACCTCGATCTCCTGCGTGAGGCGGCCGATATCGCCAAGAACGACGTCGCCGATCGAACGCTCGCCAAGACCATCCTGACGAAGCTCGTCCGACTGGCCACCGACCGCTGGATCGGCGAAGAGGCCGTCACCAGCGTCTCGTCGGGCATGCCGGCGGAACCTGCAGAATACATTCGTCGAGCGGCGCGCGATCTGGCCGAGCTGCATCGAGCCGAGGCCGATCTCGAGCGCGTCACCGAGGTGCTCCTGGAGACCTCGAGCCTACCGTTCCCCAAGGCGGAGTCGCGCGCACTGCGACACGAGGCCGCGGGCATCTTCGCGAACGAGCTCGGACGAACCGATCGCGCCGTAGCCCTCTACGAGAAGCTCTTCGACGAGGACCCCGCGGACGACGCCGCAGTGCGCGCGCTCGCGACCATCTTCGGCCAAGAAGGACGACAGCGCGATTTGCTCGCGCTCGCCAAAAAGCGCGTCGAAGTGGCCTCCGGCACGACCTCGCGCCTCGGGCTGCGCATCGAGACCGCGCGCATCGAAGCCCAGCTCGGCGACGTGTCCGAAGCCATCGCGACGCTCACCGCGAACCTCGAGGAATCGCCCCGTCACACGCCCACGGTGGACGAGCTCGTGGCGCTCTTGGAGCGCGACCGTCGCTATCCGGCTCTCGAGCAGGTCCTGTCCACGCAAGCCGAGCGGGCCGAAGCCGACGTCGACCTGGGAGAGGCCGCAGGAGCGTTCGAACGTGCAGCCGAGGTCGCCCTCGCGCGTCTCTCGGACCCCGCGCTCGCCGCCCAACACTACCGACGAGTCGTCGCGCTCGAGCCACGCCCGACCGCGCTCGACGCCCTTGCCAAGCTCGCGACCGAAGGCGCCGAGTACGGCGCCGCCGCCGACTACCTCGACCGCCTGCGCCACGAGATGCGCGACAAGGAGCGCACCGACGTGGTGCTCCGCATGGTGACCGCGCTCAGGCGCGCCGACCGTGTCGACGTGGCGATCGAACGTCTCGAAGAAGAGAGCGGGCGCGCCCCCGAAGCCGAACCCCTGCGCGAGAGGCTCGTCGCGCTCTACCGCGAACGGGACGACTTCGCGAACCTCGCGCGCACGCTCACCGTGGGCGCACAATACGCCCCGGACAAGGCCACACGTCTCTCACGCCTTCGCGAGGCGGCCGCGCTCTACTGCGGCGAAGTGCGCGAACCGGAGCGCGCCATCCCGCTCTTGGAGATGGCCTGCGACCTCGCGCCGGACGAACGTCCCGTCAGGCTCGCACTCGCCGACGCGCTAGGCCTCAGCGGCCGCATCGACGAGGCGCGCACCATGCTACGCGCCATCATCGACGACTTCGCGGGTCGCAGGCCCAAGGAGCGCGCACCGGTGCACTACCATCTCGCGCGGCTCGACCTCGTGGTCGGAGACAGGCCTCGCGCGCTGGTCGAGCTCGACGCTGCCACGCGCATCGACCCGGCGAACCCGGAGATCTTGCGCACCTTGGCCGAGCTCTCACGCGACGACGGACAGCTCGAGCGCGCCGAGCGCTCGTACCGCGCGTTGCTAACGGTCCTGCGACGTCACGAGGAGCCACAGACGGCCTCGGGCATCTCGCGTGGCGAGGTTCTGCTCGAGCTGGCAGGGGTCGCCGAGCGCCAAGATCAAGCCGAGCGGGCCTCCGAGCTGTTCGAGTCCGCACTCGAGGTGGCGGCCGAGAGCGAAGGCGAGAGCAAACGCCTCGAACGAGCCCTACGAGAACGTGGAAACTACAAGGGTCTCGTACGCGCACTCTCGCAGCGCCTCTCGCGCAGCAAAGGCGAGCGCGACTTCGACGCCACGGTCGAGCTCGGGCGCGTTCTGGACGAACACTTGCAAGACCCGGGAGCCGCGCTCGGCGCGTGGCTCGATGCGGTCTCGCAGCGACCGGGCTCCCAGGTCGCTCACGAATCGGCCCTGCGACTGGCCGAGCGCCTCGGCCTCGTCTCGAGGTACACCGAAGAGCTCGCCAACCTGGCGCGTACCACCGAGAAGCCGACATCGCTCGCCTCCGAGCTTCACCAGCGGCTCGGCCACGTTCACGAGGCGTTCACCCTCGATCCGAAAGCAGCGGTCCGCGCATACGAGCGAGCTCTCGAGCTCGACCCGAGCTCGCACGAGACGCTCGAGGCCCTCGACCGACTCTACGAATCCCTCGGCGACGACGCGGGCCAAGCACGCACGTTGGCCGCACGCATCGCCCTCGGAAAAGAGTCGAGCGACGCGCTCTATAGACTCGCGCAGCTCCGTTACAAGTCCAAGGTGACGGTCGACGACGCCTGCGACGCGCTCGAAGACGCGCTCGAGCGCGAGCCCATGCTCGACCGCGCCGAGAGCATCTTGCGCCAAGCGGCCGAAGCTCATCCCGCGGAAGAGCGCGTGCTCGCCCTCTACGAGCGGATCGGTCGTCAGGGATATCCCCGGGCGCTCGTCGACGCGCTCACCAAACGATGGTCCGTCGAGCTCGGCGAAGCCTACGTTCTCCGCGAGGCAGTCGAGACCGCGCGGAGCCTCCCCGACGCCGATCTGGCCGAGTTCTGGCTGCGGCGCTTCCTCGAGCGGGACGGGCAGAACGCCGAGGACCGCAACTGGGCGTTGGTCGAGCTCTCCCGCATCCGCATGGAGAAGAACGACCTTCAAGAGGCGGTCTTGCTCAAGAAAGAGGCCGCCGAGTCGGCCTCGCCGGAGGACGCACGCGAGCTCTACTTCGAGGTGGCCAAGATCGCCGCGAACGAGCTCGGGAATTTGCCGCTGGCCGCGCAGACCTACGAAGAGCTTCGCTACCAAGACCCGGCCGATCGCGCGGCCTGGGAGCCCCTGCTCGACGTCTACGAGCGCATGGGCGAGCCCGAGAAGGTCGTGCAGCTGCTCGGCCAAGTGGTCGAATTCGTGGACGATCGTGCGGAGCGCTCCCGCCTTCGCCTCCGTCGCGTCGAGGTGGGTATCGAGAAGCTCGGCCTCGGAGACGACGCGGCCACGCAGCTCAAAGAGATTCTCGACGACGATCCGAGCCAGGCCAACGCGGCCATCTTGCTCGGGAGCATTCTCGAGCGGAACGGTCGTGAAGACGAGCTCGTCGATCTTCTCTCGAGTCAGCTCGACGCCGCACGCGATCGGGAAGACACGGCGTCCATCGTCTCGCTCTCGAAGCGACTCGGCGCGCTGCTCGAAGGTCGAGCGCCGGAAGAAGCCAAGAGCGTCTACCGACGCATGCTCGAGTGGAAGGGCGACGAACGCGAGGTGCTCGAAGCGCTCGCTCGCCTGTGCGAGGCGAGCGGAGACCTCGCCGAGCGCGCCGACGTGTTGGAACGGCTCCTCGCCGCCAGCACGGGCACGGTCGCCGAGAAGCTCGCCCTCGACTTGGGCGCCCTGTTCCGCGAGTTGGGGGAGCCTTCGCGGGCTCAGTCGGCGTTCGAGACCGGCTTCGCGGCGTATCCACAAAGTGCGCGACTCCGCACCGAGCTCGAAACCGCGTACCGCGAGACGGGCGCCTGGGAAAAGCTCGCGTCCATGTACGAGCTCGAAGCGGGTGCACAGTCCAACGCGAGCCGGAGAGTGGCCGTCCTGCGCCTCGCGGCAGCGGTCTACCGCGACGAGCTCGCGCAGCATGCGGCCGGTGCACGCGTCATGCGACTCGCGCTCGACGCGAACCCCTCGGACCTCACGGTGCTTCGCGAGCTGACGGAGCTGCTCGTCGCATCGGGCGAGCTGTCCGCCGCGGCCGAAGAGCTCGGACGCGCACTCGGCGAGATGCCCACGGACAGCCCGGAGCGTGCAGCCCTCTTGTCCGAACGAGCGACTCTGTTCGCGCACCTCGGACGGGACGAAGAGGCGCTCTCGGACTGGGAAGAAGGACTACGTGCGGGCGACCGCCTCGTGCTCGAGCCTCTCGCCGCGCACTTGGCGAAGCTCGGACAAAAAGCGGCCGCCAATGGCGACACACGAGGCTGGCGAAAGGTCCGCCTGCGCCTCGCGGAGCTCCGACACGACGCGGGCCAAACGGAAGAAGCTCGCGCCATCCTCACCGAGCTCCTGAAGAGCGACGGCCGCGACCGCGACGCGATTCGTGCGCTCGCCAAGATGGAAGAACAGCTGGAACGCTGGGACGCCGCGAGCGCGACCTACCGACGCCTCGTCGCACTGGAGGAGAAGGACGCCATCGTCGACGTCGCGCTCCGCTTGGCCAACGCGTGCGAGCGCGCAGGTCGCCTCTCGGACGCCCGAGGAGGCCTCGAGCGTGCGCGCGTCGCGGAGCCGCAAAACGAAGCCCTCCGCAACGTTCTCGAGCGAATCTACAAGGAGACTCTGGCCCTCAAAGAGCTTGCGGAAATGTACTTGGAAGATGCACGGGCCGCGATGGACGTGGCCGGGCGTTTCTCGCATCTCATTCGCGCAGGCTCGCTCCTTCTGCAGCATCAGGACCCCGAGGCGGCCACCCTGCCGCTCGAGGAGGCCCGCACGCTGCGTCCGAACGACCTCGACTGCGTGGCGCTACTCGCCGACGCCTACACCGCCGGAGGACGTTATGCGGAGGCGAACGACGTGCTCGTCGCGGCCGTGAACGCGCATCGCGGACGGCGCAGCCGCGAGCTCAGCACGCTCTACCATCGCCTCGCGCGCGTCGCCCAAGCGACCGACAACCGCACCGCGGAGCTACAGAACCTCACGACCGCGCTCGACATCGACGCGCAGAACGGCCACGTCGCCTCAGAGCTCGCGTACCTTGCGATGGAGCTAGGCGAGTGGGACACGGCGAGCCGCGCACTGCGCGCGGTGACCATGCTGAAGACGGGGGCTCCCCTACCTCGCTCGCTCGCTTATCAACACCTCGGAGAAATCGCGCAGGCGCAAGGCGACGTGCGACGCGCGGTCGGCTTCTTGAAGCGCGCGCTCGACGAAGATCCCGCCCTCGACACCGCGCGCGCCTTGCTCGACCAACTGAGCTGATCCAGCGGCCCCGAAGAACGAGAGCACGGCGCGCGTGCTCGGCGGCGACCATAGACGCAGAGGCTCGGCAGAACACGAGCCGCGCGTCGGCACTCCGCCTGGATTTCACTCTGCCGGCCGGTGGCCCGCCGGCAGATCGAAGCGAATTCGGGCGTAGATTCTGGGACTTCGCGCGCAGGGATGGCTACGCTACGGCCCCCGAAGATGCGCTCGAAGAGAGCTCCAGCTCGCCGAGGCAGTGGTTCTGCTCGAAGCGATTGGAGCCCCCCTGTCCGACCCGAAGGGTGACGCGGGTTTGATTGTCCTGAGCCGTGCGAAATACCCGGGTCTTGTCGCATGGCACGGGGGTATTTCCGACAATCAGGACGTCGCAATACCCGCCCACGGTCTCCACGAGCAAGCTGCTCGGAGGCTGCGCGAAGAGCTCGCCGACACGCTTGGCGATGAGCGGCATGCGCGTCGAGCCACCGACCCAAATCACCTTCTCGAAGTCCGACGGAGAGGCGGGCGGCAGCGAGCGATTGCCGTGTCACCTCGAGCGTGCGTTCGACGAGCGGCGCGGGGAGGCCCGGCGAGCTTACCGGCGAGCTTGGTGGCGGCGCGCTGGAGGTCGTTGAAGTTCGCCGGAACGGTCACGTCCGCACGATCGACCGGTTCACCGAGGGCGGCTTCCGCGACCTAGATGCTGTTCTTCGGGTCGTGACACGTCGCTCGCGAGCCGCCTCGCCGACGAGCACTTGACCCGTGGGCGTGAACGAGACAATCGACGGGATGAGCCGCCTATTCTTCTCGTCCCCGAGCGTGACCGCGACACCATTCACGACGGCGCCCACGACCGTATTCGTCGTCCCCGGATCGATGCCGATGGCGAGGCACATTGAAGCTTCGGCTCATACTATGCGACCAGGGATAGTCGCACGCAAAAACGCGTCCACGCCGCGCGCCACGCGCCGCCCATCGGCAATCGCCCACACCACGAGCGACTGACCGCGCGAGACGTCCCCCGCCGCGAAGACGTCGCCCTTCGAGGTGCGCCCCTCGGCGTCCGAAACGGCATTCCCTCGCGCGTCCACGGCGACGCCCATGGCATCGAGCAGCTCCCGCTCGGGTCCGGTGAAGCCCATGGCCAAAAACGCGCGTTCGGCCGGGATCTCGAAGTCTTGGCCCGGCACCGGGACGAGCGCATCACCCTTGCGCTCCACGCGTTCCACGAGGAGCGCTCGCAATCGCCCCTCCGAATCCCCCACGAAGGCCTTCGTTCGGATCCCGAAATCACGCTCGCACCCCTCTTCGTGCGAGGACGACGTACGCATCACGAGAGGCCACTCGGGCCAGGGATTGGCGGGCTCGCGGCGTAGCGGAGGCTTCGGCATGAGCTCGAGCTGAACGACACTCGACGCGCCTTGACGATTGGACGTCCCCACACAATCCGACCCGGTATCACCGCCGCCGATCACCACCACGTCGAGGCCCCTCGTGTCGATCACGTCGGGCACGGAATCTCCCGCGACGACCCGATTGCGGCGCTCGAGAAAATCCATGGCGAAGTGAACACCACGCAACTCTCGCCCCGGAATCGGCAAGTCGCGAGGAGCGCGCGCGCCCAGCGCGAGCACGGTCGCATCGAAGGGCTCGAGCAGCTCCGCGTGATTCTTCGCGTCGAGCCCGACTCCGGTGCGCACGGTGACGCCCTCGGCCTCGAGCTGCGCCAAGCGGGTGTCGATGACGTGCTTCTCCAACTTGAAGTCCGGGATGCCGTACCGGAGCAGACCGCCCACGCGGTCGTCGCGCTCGAACACGGTCACGTCGTGCCCGGCCCTCGCGAGCTCTTGTGCACACGCGAGACCGGCCGGACCGGAGCCGACCACGGCGACACGTTTTCCGCTGCGATGCGCCGCCGGACGAGGCGAGAGCCCCTCCGCGAACGAACGATTGGCGAGGCTTCGCTCCACGTCTTTGATGGTGACCGCTTCACCACGCAGATTGAGCACGCACGAAGCCTCGCAAGGCGCCGGACACACGCGCCCGGTAATCTCCGGGAAGTTGTTGGTCGCGTAGAGAGTGCGCAGCGCTTCTTCGGGCTTCCCTCGGTAGACGAGGTCGTTGAACTCGGGAATCACGTTCCCGAGCGGGCACCCCTGGTGGCAGAACGGAATGCCACAATCCATACAGCGCGAGGCCTGCGCGCGCAGCTTGGCCTCGTCCGGCTCCAGCACGAACTCGTGGTCGTGCTTCTTTCGCTCCGCGGGAGGGGCCTCGAGCGGCTTCTCGCGTGCGACGTCCAAAAACCCTCGCGGATCAGCCACCGGCGACCTCCTGTCGTTCGAGCTTCGCGGACGATTCCTCCCGCGCTTTTTTCGCCGCGAGCACCTTCTTGTACTCGGTCGGCACGACCTTCACGAACCGCGAGGCCACCCCGAAGAAGCCCTGCAAAAGGGCTCGTCCCTTGGTGCTCTCGGTCCGCGCGACGTGGCGCTCGAGCAAGGACTTCACCCGCTCGCGGTCCTCCTCGGTCAAGGTCTCCACCTCGATCATTTGCATATTGCACATGTCTCGAAAGCGGCCGTCTTCGTCGTACACGTAGGCGAGGCCGCCGCTCATGCCCGCGCCGAAGTTCCTTCCCACGGTGCCGAGCACGAGCACGGTGCCGCCGGTCATGTACTCGCAGCCGTGGTCGCCCACGCCTTCGACCACGGCGATGGCGCCGCTGTTCCGGACGGCGAAGCGCTCTCCTGCGCGCCCGGCGAAGTAGGCCTCGCCGCGCGTCGCACCGTACAGGACGGTATTGCCCACGATGACGTTGTCGCTGGCCACGAACGAGCTTCCTCGCGGGGGTCTCACGCAGACGACTCCGCCCGACAGCCCCTTGCCCACGTAGTCGTTCGCGTCACCCTCGAGCGAGAGTGTAAGACCAGGGGGCGCGAACGCGGCGAAGCTCTGTCCGGCCGTGCCCGTGCCGGCGATCACGATCGTGTCGTCGGGCAAGCCGGCCGAGCCGTGGAGTCGCGAGATCTCGCCGCCCAACATGGCGCCCACGGTGCGATCCGCATTGACGATGGCCGTCTCGATGCGAACCGGCTCCGCGCGCTCCAAAGCACGCGCGGCGTCGACCAAGAGCTTCCGATCGAGCACTTCGTCGAGACCGTGTTCTTGGGAAATCTCGTGACGAAGCCCCGCATCGGGTCCCGCGTTCGCGTGAGGCGCGAGAACACGCGAAAAGTCCAAGGTCTTCGCCTTGGGGTGCGCGATGTCGCGCTTCGGAGCGATGACTTCCTTGTGGCCCACGGCCTCGCGCAGCGAGCGGAAGCCGAGACTCGCCAAGATGCGACGCACCTCTTCGGCCACGAAGAAGAAGTAGTTCACCACGTGCTCGGGGGTGCCCACGAAACGCGCGCGCAAGACGGGGTCTTGCGTGGCCACGCCCACCGGGCACGTATTGAGGTGGCATTTGCGCATCATCACGCAGCCCGAGGCCACGAGCGGCGCGGTGGCGAACCCGAACTCCTCCGCGCCGAGGAGAGCGGCAATCACGACGTCGCGGCCGGTCTTCAATTGCCCGTCGGCTTGAACGACCACGCGCGTGCGCAGGCCGTTCATGACGAGAACCTCTTGGGTCTCGGCGAGGCCGATCTCCCACGGCGTGCCCGCGTGCTGGATCGACGAGAGCGGGCTCGCTCCGGTTCCGCCGTCGTGCCCGGCCACCAAGATGGCGTCCGCGTGCGCCTTGGCGACGCCCGCAGCCACGGTTCCGATGCCTGATTCGCTCACGAGCTTCACGCTGATGCGCGCCCGCGGATTGACGTTCTTCAGATCGAAGATGAGCTGAGCCAAGTCCTCGATGGAGTAGATGTCGTGGTGAGGCGGCGGCGAGATGAGCGTGACGCCCGGCGTGGAGTGGCGAACCCGAGCGATGACCGCGTCGACCTTGTGGCCCGGCAGCTGACCGCCCTCGCCCGGCTTCGCGCCCTGGGCCATCTTGATCTGAATTTCGTCGGCATTGACCAGGTAATGGCTGGTCACACCGAACCGACCGGAAGCGACCTGCTTCACCGCGCTACGACGGAGGTCGCCGTCCGCCCCACGCACGAAGCGCGCTTCGTCCTCGCCGCCTTCGCCCGTGTTGCTCTTTCCGCCGATGCGGTTCATCGCCACGGCCAGCGTCTCGTGCGCTTCTCTGGAGATGCTCCCGAAGGACATGGCACCGGTCGCGAAGCGTTTGACGATCTCCTTGGCCGGCTCGACCTCTTCGAGCGGAACCGGGCTCCTCTCCGCGGAGAATCCCCACAAATGGCGGAGGGTGACCGGCGCGTCCGGCTCGTTCACCAGGGAGGCGTACTCCTCGTAGGACTTGGCGTCTTCGAGGCGCACCGCGCGCTGCAAGCTCGCCACGGTACGTGGCGTCCAGAGGTGCTTTTCCCCGCCCACGCGCCAGGCGTACACACCGCCCACGTCGAGCGCGGAGACCGCCGAGGGATCCCCCGAGGGATCGGCGTACGCGCGCGCATGACGGAGCCGCACCTCTTCGCCGATCTCGTGCAGATCCACGCCGGAGACCGGGCTCTTGGTGAGCCCGAGCCAGCGCTCGCAGACTTCTGCCGAGACGCCGATGGCCTCGAAGATCTGCGCGCCTTGGTACGAAGCCAAGGTGCTGATGCCCATCTTGGAGAGCACCTTGTAGAGGCCCTTCTCGAACGCCTTGACGAGGTTCTTCCGCGCCTTCTCCGCGCCTCCCGCTATCTCGCCGGCTTCGGCCAGCCCGGAGACCACGTCGAACGCGAGGTACGGACAGACGGCGCCCGCACCGTAGCCGAGCAAGAGGGCCACGTCCGCGACCTCGCGCGCTTCGGCCGTCTCCACGACGAGCCCCACGCGCGCGCGCTTTCCTTCGCGCACCAAGTGATGATGCACGGCCGCCGTGGCGAGCAGTGCCGGCACGGGCGCGAGCTTCTCGTCGCTCCCCACGTCGGTGAGCACGAGCAGCGCGAAGCCTTCGTCCACGGCCTTCGACGCCTCGGCCTCGAGCCGCCACAGAGCCTCCTCGAGCGCCGCGCCCGGGTCGCCTTCGGACGAGAATAGAGCCGAGATCTTCTTGGCGCGGAAGTCCGTGTAGGGACTCTTGCCGATCTTGCGGAGGTCGTAGGGAGTCAGAATCGGGTGCGGCAGCTCGAGAAGCCGGCACTGGTTGGGCGTGTCGCTCAGCAAGTTGCCCTCCCCGCCCAGCGTGGTGGAGAGCGACATCACCAAGTCTTCGCGGATCGGGTCGATGGGCGGATTGGTGACCTGCGCGAACTGCTGCTTGAAGTAACGGAAGAACGAGACCGGACGCTCGGACAGGACGGCGAGGGCCGCGTCGTTGCCCATGCTGCCCACGGGCTCTTCGCCCTTCTCGGCCA
The DNA here is from genome assembly GCA_965225775.1 of Polyangiaceae bacterium. Taxonomy (GTDB): domain Bacteria; phylum Myxococcota_A; class Polyangia; order Polyangiales; family Polyangiaceae; genus JAAFHV01. The sequence continues at coordinate 4,332,608 of OZ245328.1, forward strand.
TGGGTGCGAGCAGCACGCGGACGTCTTCGCGCGTGTACCCGAAGACGCGCTCGAGCAAGAGGCGGCGCGCAGGCTCGAGCGGCGCGGGCGGCTCCACCTCGGGGAGGCGACGGAGCTCGAGTTTGTTCGCCTCGAGCCACGCGCCGTACGGATGACGCGTGCAGACCTCACGTTTCACCTCGTCGTCGGGGACGATGCGACGCTCCTTGAGGTCGACGAGGAACATGTGCCCCGGGCGCAGACGGCCCTTCTCGACCACGTCCGCCGGATCGATGTCGGCCACGCCGAGCTCGCTCGCCAGGACCACGAGCCCGTCCTTCGTGACCACGTACTTCGCCGGGCGCAGCCCGTTGCGGTCGAGCATCGCGCCGACGCGGATGCCGTCCGTGAAGACCAGCGCGGCCGGACCGTCCCACGGCTCGACCAGCGACGCGTGGTACTCGTAGAAGGCGCGCTTCTCCGCGGACATGCGCGGGTCTTTCTCGTACGCCTCGGGCACGAGCATCATCATCACGTGCGGGATCGAACGCCCGCTCGCCACGAGGAAGTCGACCACGTTGTCGAGCGAAGCGGAGTCGCTGCCCCCCTCGCGGATGATCGGCTTGAAGTCTTCGATGTGCTCGCCGAACGCGTCCGAGGCGAGCAGCGCCTCGCGCGCGCGCATCCAGTTCTGGTTGCCGCGAAGCGTGTTGATCTCGCCGTTGTGGGCGATGCGCCGGTACGGGTGGGCGCGCTCCCAGGTGGGAAACGTGTTGGTGCTGAAGCGCGAGTGCACCAGCGCGAAGCGGCTCTGGGTCTCGTCCTCCGAGAGGTCGGTGTAGAATGCACCGAGCAGCTCGGGCAGCATCAGGCCCTTGTAGACGATGGTGCGCGACGAAAAGCTTGCAATATACAAGTCGTCGCCGAAGCCGCCCTTGGAGCACATCTTCCCGGCGCGCTTGCGCACGAGGAAGAGCACCTCCTCGAAGCGCGCGGCCTCGCACATGCGGGCCACGAAGAGCTGACGCATGACGGGCATGGAGGCGCGGGCCACCGGGCCGACCTTGGACTCGTCCACGGGCACGTCGCGCCAGCCGACGACCTTCTGGTTGTGGTAGCGAACGACCGCTTCCATCGTGCGCATCTGGGCGCGACGCTTGTCCGCGTCACGCGAGAGAAAGACCTGCGCCACGCCGTAGTCACCGGGGAGCGGCAGCTCTTTTCCCTCGCGCGAGAGCGCGCGATCGAAGAACGCGTGAGGGATATCGAGGAGGATGCCCGCGCCGTCACCGGTGAGCGGATCGGCCCCCGACGCCCCGCGATGCGCGAGCCGCGCCAGCACGGTGAGCGCGCGGTCGACCACGTCGTGATTCGCCGAGCGTCCGAGGTCGGCCACGAACCCGAGACCACACGCTTCGTGCTCGTCCCGGGGCTCGTAAAGTCCAGAAGCAGAAAAGCCGCGCATTTTGCGTCTTTCTACACGAAATTAACGCATCGTGCCAGGACGGCGATCGGGGGTGTGCGGGGGGTCGTTCGAGCGAACGTTCGGATGCGGAAGGAGACCTTTCGCGCTCACCTCATGTAGCTTCACCTCATGTCCGATTTGAAAGGGAAAGCCCTGGTTCTCGGCGGGGGTGCCGTGATCGCGGCCGTCGTGGTTTGGGCTCTCGCCAAGAAGGACACGGCCGCTCCGGAGGTCCCTGCGCTTTCGATCGTGGAGGCCTCGGCGCCGGCGGATGCCTCGGACGCCTCGACGAAGACGGCGATCTCGGATGCCGAGACGGACGGGCCGATCGCGGAGAAGCTCGAGCCCATTCCACACGACTCGGAGGTCTCGGCCGAGCTCGCGGTGATCGCGCCGAAGGCCACCGCGGCGAAGCTCGCCGAGCTCGCCGCCCTCGCGCCCGAGAAGTGGGCGCTCACCGCCGCGGACTGCGGCGCGGACTGCGCTGGCGTGCGAAAGTTCATGGTCGACGCCAAGGGCACCGTCGAGGTCATGGCCGCGGCCGACTGGATTTTGCCCTCGAAAGACGCGATTGCCACGGTCGCGCGCTCCGTGCCCGAAGCCGAACGCGCCGCCCTCTACGAGACCAAAGAGCTGCTCGTGGTGCGCGTGTCGGGAGAAGACAACCGCGACCACATGCCCATGCGCGGCGCGTTCGCCGTGGCCTCCGCCTTCGCCCGCGAGCTGCGCGGCTACGTGCACGACGAAGACACGCACCGCATCGACCCGGCCTCCGTGTTCGCCGAGCGCGTGCCCAAAGCCCCCATCGGGACGCCGTTCTTCGTCCCCGAGTCGCTCTTGGTCGCCCTTCATCCGGTGGACGAAGAAGACGTCGCGGGGCCCTATCGGCTGCTCACGCTCGGCCTCGACAGGTACGGCGCACCCGACCTCGAAATGCGCGGATTCCACGAGAAAGACGCGGCCAAGCTCGCGGGGATCCTGAACGCCGTCGCCTCCAAGATCGCCCGAGGCGAGCGCGGCCCCGTGCTCACCGTCTCGCTCGCCGACGTGGCGTCGGTCGGCCGCAGGAAACCCGGGGACTATACACGTGCTCCGGAGAAGTCGAAGGACGTCACGGTGCACCTCTCGCTCGCCGATCGCATGCCGGGTGACCCCGACAACGACGTGTACCGCATCGTGCCCGAGCCGGTGGACGACGACGCGACCGACGAAGAGGCTTACGCTTCGCTCGCGGCCAAGCTCTACGGAGACCCGACTCGTGTGCTCACCGAGGGCACCGCCGACCCGGCGCTCCTGGCGGCCGAAGCGCGCGCGAAGAAAGCCGTGCCGGCCGCCGTCGCCAAGTGGAAAAAAGACGGTGGCTCGCTCACCGTGCGCGTCCCGTTCGCCGTTCCCGCGCAGCCGGGCAAGAGCGAGGTCATGTGGATGAAGGTCGCGAGCTGCGAAGGCCCGGTGTGCAAAGGCACGCTGGCGAGCCGCCCGGTCTTCGCGAAAAATCTCGCCGCCGGGGCTCAGGTCGAGGGCAAGCTCGGTGACGTCTCGGACTACCTGCTCGAGCTCCCCGACGGAACCAAAGAGGGCGGCGAGACCATTTCCATCCTGGAAAAAGGCGGGCGCTGACCCAGCGGCGCCACGTCGGCTTTCGGTGTACGCTCGAGGCTCGAGGTCCGACCTTGCCCCTTCGTTCCCGAGCTTTCCCCTTCCTCTCGATTGGTATCGCCGCTTCGCTCCTGATGGCCTCGTTCGGGGCCTGTGCGAGCCTCAAAGACGCGGAAGACGTTCCGGACGCCGGAACGGACTCGGCGATCTCGTCCTCCGACGGCTCGCCCGAGGTTCCGGACGGACAGACCCCGGAAGGAGACGCGAAGGTACCCGGCCGAGACGCCTCGTCGACCGACGCCAACGTCTCCGACGCGCGCTACCAGTTCGACGGCGGCATCACCCCTCGCCCGACCTGCGTCGGAGGGAGCTCCGAGAGCTACGTGCCCGACGTGGGCTGTAAGCCGGGTACCGGTCCCGGCGGCTGCACCTTCTCGAAAGTGGTGCGCGCCTGCAAGAACGGCGATTGCAAAGACGGGCTCTGCCAAGACCTCGACTGGGACGTGGAAGCCCCGGCCGGCACCAAGCCCGCCTTCGTGTACCAGGTCTGGGGCGCTGCCCCCGACGCCGTCTGGGCCGTAGGCGACGGGGTGTACTTCTGGAACGGAACCACCTGGACCTCGGTCGACATCGGCGAGACCTTCGACAATTTCACGCAGGCGTTCGCGGTGGCGGGCACCACCCGCGAAGACGTGACCATCCTGGTCGGGAACTTCCAAACCGGCCCCATGTACCTCAAGCGTCGGAACGGCTCCGGCATGTGGACCTCCGTCGGGCAAATCAACGCAACCGTATGGGGTGGCGGGCTCTTCGCGCTGGGAAACGATCGATTTCTCGTCCACCTCGGCTCGAGTGGCCTCTACTTTTCGGCGCCGGGCTCGATTCCATTTCTCGGGTCCCTCTACGGCTTCGCCGGTGGTCAGCACTACACGAACGCGCTCTCCGGTTTCAAAGCAGACGACGTGATGGTCGCGAGCAATGGTGGCCAGGGCTCGATGTTCTTCAACGGAACCCAGCTGAAACCATTCGGCGGAGACGGCTCGCACGCGGTCGTCTACACGCCGGACCTCATCGCGTTCCTCGACACCGGCCAATACCTCGACTTGTACGAAGCCGTTTCGCCCTTCAATCGAATCGGCGCACGTGTGGACCTCGCCGTCGAATCGGCGTCCACCAGCGGCACGTGGCAGGGACTCGACGGCACGGGCGCTGGAAGGCTCTTCGCGTGCGGCTCCGCGGGCATCGTCATGCACCGCAAAGGCACGACCTGGGTAAAGGAGACCATCCCCTCCCCCGCGAGCATGAACTCGGTCTGGGCGAGCCCCTGGGGAGACGTGTACACGGCGGGCTCCAAGGTCTGGCACGGCCGCTGAACGTCAGCCGTTCTTGCGCAGGTGCCAATCGACCTGCATTTCGGCCACCACGAGCCCCGAGGTGTCGGCGAGCGACACGCCCACGGCGAAGACGGTCTTGCCGTCTCGCTCGACCCTCGCGAGCACGTCGGGAACCGGCTCCAAGATGTGCGCCGTGGCCGTGACCGGTCCGCGCGCGGGCTTTTTGTAGTCGATCTTGGCCGTCTTCGCGAGCGGAGTGATGAACGCCAAGCGCTCCCCCAATGCCCCGAGGACCACCGCTCCGCTCGCGGCCTCCCCCACCGTGAAGAGCGCGCCTGCGTGCTGAGTCCCCACGTGATTTTTGAGCTCGTCACGCTCGGGGAGCGCGCACACGCCGAGGTCCGAAGACACCGACGTGACTTCGATTCCCAGGTGTCGATTGAGCGGAAGGCCGGAGAGCATTTCTTTGGCGACGGATGAGTCCATGGCGTTCGTCTTCCTCGTTCAGTGTTCGAGTGATTGGAGAAAGTAGTCGCATGCGGGGGTCCAGAGGGTCTCTCGGTAGGCCTCGCGCAAGGGAGCGAAGTGGCCAATTTTGGCGAGGCCCACCTCGCGCGGGCACAGGCTCACGAGCTCTTTCGTGGCGCCCTGATAGGCCTCGAGCAGCGCCTCCACGGCGCGCTTCGGAGCGTACGGATCGTCCGTGAACGCATACGCGCGCATGCGACCGCGGTACTTCTCGAAGGCCTGCTTTTCCTGGGCGTCGGCCCACTGCAGGATGTACCTCGGGTCTTTGCCCCAGCGCGCCCACTCGAGCGCTACTCCGGCCGGCACGTCGTCGCCCTGGCCGAACGTGCGCATGGGCAAGTATCCCCAGGTTCGCGAGAGCGCGGGCACCACCGCGTGCCAGAGCGTGGCCATGACCGCACGCCCGGTTCCGCTCCAATGACCGAAGTAGCCACTCTGACTCGCGTAGAAGACGGCCGCCCGCACCCGTCCCGGCGGCGCCAATCCGAACAATTGCCCTCCTACGCTGTGCCCCAAGAAGAACGCGGGCAATCCCTCGCCGACCTCGTCCATGACGGACAGCGCCGCAGTGAGATCGAGCTCGCCCCACTCGTGAAGGCGCGCGCGAAAGCCGCGCAGGGAACGCGGACGCGAGCGACCGACCCCGCGATAATCGAAGGTGAGCGTGTGGAATCCTTGGCTCGCGAAATACGCGGAGAGCTTGCCGTAGCGCTTCTCGGCGACCGCCATCGCTCCCGCCACCACCAGGGTGCCTCGCGGGGCCCGCGCTCGCCGCAACGTTCCCCCGAGCTCGTAGCCATCGGCCGCGCAAAAGCGCACCGCCTCGCCCTCGGACCCGGATTTTCCGGGTCCCAAATGCTCGTCTTCCCACTGCGCGTCCAGCATGGCCGACCTCCGCGAAATGATGTCTCCACTGGAGACATTGAAGGCCACCGGGGCGTTCGTCAACCTTCCGGGCACGAAATGTCTCCACTGGAGACATAAGTTCGCGATTCGTCGAGGGTCGCCCGCGCCCGGATTGTCAGTCGCGCTTCACGAATCCAGTCAAGAGGCCGCCGAGCAGACGCTCGGTGAACGAGCCCACGAGCTCCGGTCTCACCTGCACGCGTCGGTAGATGACCAACGTGGAGAGTCCGTGCACGCTGGCCCACAAAGCGAGCGTGGCGTCGAACGAGCTCTTGCCGGGTACGTTGCCGAGATCCATCCCGCGCTGAATCTCGGCTCGCACGAGCTTGAGGTTCTTGCCGATAGCGGCTTCGAGCCCCGGGAATCGCCCTTCGCCGTTCAATCGAGGTCCCGCCATGACGCGGTAGGTGCCGCGGTTCTCGGAGGCGAACTCCACGTACGAGCGCGCGAGCATCACGAGCCTCGCGTAGGTGTCGTCCTCGTGGACGGCGGCCAATCGCTCGCGCACCCGGGCCTCGAGACCGGTGTAGCCCTCTTCGGCCACGGCCGCCAAGAGCTCGCTCTTGTCCTCGAAGTGCCGATAGGCGGCGCGATGATTGACTCCTGCTCGACGTGCGGCTTCCCGCAACGTGAAAAGCTCCGGGCCGGTGTCTTCCACGATGGCTTTGGTGGCGTCCAAAAGAGCCCGCCGGAGGTCACCGTGGTGATAGGCGCGTTCGTCCGAAGCCGGCGCGGGTGCGTTCGCAGCGCTGTCTACGGCCTTCTTCTTCACGAGACGCCCGACTGCCGGAGGCGACGCGACACGCGGGCTCGCCTCGGCATTGGACGGCGCGACCGACGGCCGCTTGGTGGCTTTCGTCGGCCGAGCCTCCTTCACGGTCGTTCGCTCAGCGGGCTTCGGCTTCACGAGAGCGCCTCGCGCATGGCGGGGTGCCGGGCGACCAGGGCGAGCGCGTCGCCGAGCAGCGTTTTCCCGGGCTCGGTGCGATGCCAAGTGGAAGCGCCGCTCGGATGCGGCAGCGGAATCACGTCGCACGAGACGCCGTGGTAGGTGCCCTGGAACGAGCGCCCCACCACTTCGGCCAGCCTGGGCTCGACACCGAGCACCTGCCCGATGGCCAGGCCGCCGACCGGGAGCACGAGCTTCGGTTGGAGAATGGCCACTTCCCCTGCCAAAAAGCGGCTGCACGCGGCGATCTCGCGAGGGTCGGGACGACGGTCGCCTCCCCCCTTCGCCTTGCCGGGAAAGCACCTGGCGACCGCTGCAAAGTACACGCGTTCGCGGATGCGCGCCTCGTCCGCCCCGAGGGCGTCCTCGAACCAGCGGAAGAGCGTCTTGCCCGCGGTCCACGCGAAGGGTCGTCCGAAGCTGCCTTCACGCGGCCCGGGAGCCTGGCCGAGCAGGAACACCGGCGAGAGCACCGGCCCGCCGTGCACGACCGGTCCGACCATTTTCGGGCACGTCTTGCAGGCGTCGAGCTCGGCGTGGAGCGAGATGAGGCGTCGCGTGCGGTCGCGATCGCTCGTGAGAGGCATTTTTCCCACCCTACCAGCGTAGGAACGTCCAGGTAAGCTTGCTGTGTGCGCGAAACCTCGCGCACACGGAGCGGGCTCGAAGCTCGAATGGTCGGGTACGCTCGCCGCTCCCCGACGCGAAAGGATTTCTCGGATGAACCCGTACCCGCCGCCTCCTCCTGGTGGACCACCTTCGCCCTACGGCTACGGTCACGGTCAGCCGGGCCCTTCACACGGTCCGTACGGTCATGGCCCCGTCGGCGCGTTCGGCCCGCCTCCTGGAGGGTTCGTGCATCGCCCGCCGGGGTTCTGGGCGCGCGCCATGAACCGACCCATGCTCGTGATTCGCCTCGCGATGGTGGCGCTCATCCTGCCTCCGGTCATCGGTTTCGGAATCTGGGCGGCCATCCAGAGCGCGAAAAACCAGATCTTGGTCGACTGCGGAAACACCGCGGCCTCGATCGAGCTCGACGGCAAGAAGGTCTTGGACCTCGCGAAGGGTCAGCACAAGGTGCTCGTGGTGCCCTCGGGTGCGCACGCGCTGGTTGCCAAGTCGGCCTCGGGAACCGTGCTCGACGAGACCAAGGTCGACATGCCGAAGAGCAGCTTTCGCGGCGTTTTTCGCGTGGGAAAACCCCAAGCCATCGTGGCCGTCTCGGAGATCTACGGACATGCTCCGGACTCGGTGGTGAAGGCCACCCCGGTCGTGAAGAAGCTCCCCACCACGGCGTTCTTCCCCATCACGGACGGCACCGACCTCGACTCGCTCGACACGCCCTTCCTCGAGACGATTCAGATGGGACAGAGCGAGCAGTACCGAATCGTGTGGAAGCTCTGCCACACCGACGGCCGCGGAACCCTCGGCTGCCCGAACGCCCCCGAGCACTGATTCGCCCGCTTCGCGAGGGCCGCACGGGAGGCATCGTCACCGATTCGCGGACGATCGCCGCGCCGAAGGGCCGCCTTTTTTGCTAGGAGTGCCCTCGCGCCATGTACTTTCAAGAGCTCGTCCTCACGCTGCAAGACTTCTGGTCGAAGCGCGGCTGCATGATCGTGCAGCCCTACAACTCCGAAGTCGGCGCGGGCACCTTCAACCCGCACACCTTCTTGCGCGCGCTCGGTCCCGAGCCGTGGAAGGTCGCCTTCGTCGAGCCCTCGCGTCGCCCGACCGACGGCCGCTACGGTCAAAACCCGCACCGTCTGCAGCAGTTCCACCAGTTCCAAGTCATTTTGAAGCCGGCGCCGATCGACATCCAAGACCTCTATGTCGAGTCGCTGAAGGCGCTCGGCACCAAGGCCGAAGACCACGACGTGCGCTTCGTCGAAGACGATTGGGAGTCGCCGACTCTGGGCGCTTGGGGTCTCGGTTGGCAGGTTTGGCTCGACGGCCTCGAGATCAGCCAATTTACCTACTTCCAGCAGATTGGCGGCTTCGACTGTCGACCGGTCTCCGGTGAGCTCACCTACGGCCTCGAGCGCATCGCCACGTACCTCCAAGACGTCGACAGCATCTACGACGTGGCCTACGCGCCCGGCATCTCCTACGGCGAATACGCGAAGCGCAACGAGTGGGAGTGGAGCACCTACAACTTCGAAGAAGCGGACGTCGCGGCTCATTTCGCGGCCTTCGACAGCTACGAAAAAGAGTGCAAACGATTGCTCTCGCGCGACGAAGACCCGTTGAAGAAGCTGGTCACTCCCGCGTACGACTTCGTCGCCAAGGCCGCCCACCAATTCAACGTGCTCGACGCGCGTGGCGCCATCGGCGTCACCGAGCGCGCGCGCTTCATCGGCCGCGTGCGCGGCATGGCCAAGAGCGTCGCCGAGGCGTACCTCGCGCAGCGAACGGCCATGAACTTCCCGTTGCTCGGACAGGAACCTACCCTGGTCGACGACGCGGCGAAGAGCCTCGTGGTCGAGTCGGGGGGCTCGCCGTTCTCGGTCGCGCCGCGCACCGTCCGCGACAATCCGTGACCCTCGAGCGAGGGGCGCGCTGGACGATCGGCGCGCCCGCGTTCGTTCCCTGCTACGCTCGCGGGGTGAAGCTCGTTCCCCTGCGCTCCGCGATGCGCCACGTTCCGACCGTCCTGCCGCTCGCCATCGCGGGCAGTCTGCTTTCGCTCTCGCTCGTCGCATGCGGCGGCGGAGGTTCGGCGAAGTTCCCCGAGCGCCCGGAAGGTTGCGCGGTCGAAGTCTCGTCCGGAGCGCCGCATGGCCAGACCGAGAACATCGGACCGGTCAATGCATGGTGCGACGAACAAAGCTCCGACGAAGAGTGCTTGAAGGCGCTGCGCGACCAGGTCTGCAAAATGGGCGGCGACGTGGCGTGGGGAGTGCCGTCCAAGCCCAAGCTCGAAGACGGCAAGAAGAAGCTCTCCGGGCGCGCGGCACATACGGTCGACAAACCCACGAAGTAGGGGAGACGCCTCGCTTGCCTCGCGACCTCGTCGGTCGCGACGAAGCGTCAGTGCTCGAGACAGGCCATGACCGCGTCGCTGGTGGTCGCGGCGAGCGCGCATTCCACGTGGCGTCGCTCGAGCTCGCTCGAGCACGAGAGGGCGTCCGGGTCGTCTTTCGCGCGAGCCACCACCTGCGCCACTTCGGGAGAGGCCGGGTCGAGGCCGCTCTCTTTCGCCGAGAGCTCCGCGAAGTGCTTCACCACCGCTTCGCAGTCCGCAGGCGTCGCGTAGCGCTTGCAGCCCGCCGCAGCGATGGTCGTCGAGACGAACAAGAGCACGAGCGTGGCTCGCGTCCCTACTGCATGCACGCGTCGATCTCCTTCGTACTCTTCGCGTTCTTCACGCAGGCGAGCTTCCCGTCCGTGATGCGGTGTCCGGGGCAGGCCTTCAGCATGGGTTCCATCTCGGCGCGCACGCGAGCCTTCTCCTTCTCCACGTCGGGGGGAGGCGCGGCCATGGCCGCGATTTGAAGCTCGACGTTCTTGTCGACGATGAGCTGGCACTCCGCCTCGCTCGCCGGATGGCCACACCCGACGACGACGCAAGCGACCACCGCGACGAGCAAAGAGAAGACGTGCGACGGCCCGACACGCCGAGCGCTAGTAGGCATCGCGCGAGCGTGTCGTCCGAACGGATGACTCCGGCTGAACATGCCTCTTCATACCGCAATCGAGCCGGAACCGCAGAGGCTCGCAGTCGGCGCGAAATTCCGCGGAATTTCGGCCTCCGAGGATCGTCCAGAGCCTCGAATCATCCGTGCACAGATAGACGGTCTTGGGCCTGCGGGGGCGGAGCCCCTCGACCGAGCGCGCCGATTCCCCGTGAAAAAGCGTGTGGAAAACGTGCGGAACAAATACGTGAATGCTACACTTGTTCAGTCATGTTGCGGGTCGTATCCCCCGAAGACTACTTGCGTAAAGCGATGGCGGCCAAGACGACCCGCTGGCGCGGGGTCTACGCGCGGCGTGGGTTGGCCGTCCGTTCCCGTCTCGACAAGACGACGCACGCGATGCTGTTGCGGCAGCTCTACTTGGCGCTCTTCGAAGACGAACGCTTCGACGAGGCGCTCGAGGTGGCCAAACAAGCGCTCGAGCTCGACGTGCTGGCCGACGTGCTCTGCCAAGACGCCGCGCGCGCGGCGGTAGCGGCAGGCCAGCTCGACGAGGCCTTGGTGCACCTGAGGTCGGCGGCGAGGCGCGGCCCGGCATCACGGCGTCCGTTCCACCAGTGGACGTTGGGCAGCCTGCTCTTTTTGGTGCAGCGCTACCCGGAGGCCATCTCGGCCTTCGAGCGGGCAGCGCGATGGGGCACCACGGACAAGCCCCTCTTCCGCGCGCACCTCGCCCTCGCCAAGCTCGCCGCGGGTGAGCCCACGCCCCGACTCCAGGAGACCCTCACGGACCTCGCCGAGGCCCCCTGCGGACAGGGCTACGGGCGCTTCGTGCTCGGACATCTGGCGTATGCGGCAGGCGAATGGGCAGCCGCGAAGAAGTACCTCGAGTCCTTCGTGAAGCGCAGTGAGGGCTCCCGCCCGAGCCTCGCCATCGCGCTCCGCGGCGAGCTCTCCATGGCCAAAGCGACGTTGGCCAAAATGCAGGCGAACTGAGCCTCGATTCGGCTACGGGCGTCTCGTTCGGCTCGCCTCGTACCTGTTCGTGCCATGCGATAGGAAAGGCCCACGTTCCGAAGGAACGCGGGCCTCTCGCACGACGACGATCCGGTTACTGGAAGAGCGGCGCGAACTGCACCGGGTCCTTCTTGTCCGTGCACGCCTGACCGAGATCGGTCGAGGGCTGCGCGGTGGGGTTCGTCTGGTTCTTGATGAGGCCGGTCACGAACTCCGCGAAGTCGCAGGGTCCGCCACCGTCGGTGTTGGCGTCGGTGCTCGCGTCGGGAGCAGGCGGGACGATGACGTCCGGGGTGCTGCCTCCGTCGGGGGGCACGATGCCCTGATCGTCGTCACCGCAACCGACGAGCAACGAGCTCGCGGTGACGGCGACGACGGCGCTCGCCAAGAGGAAGGTCTTTCTCCATCGGTTCATGATGGCCCTCCTCACTTATTGCCGCCGTTACCCGGGAACGGAGTGTTGAGGTAGGGGAACGTGTCGGTGAACTGCTCGGGGCCGTTGAAGTTCACGTCCGTGAACGGAACGTTGCGAGCCGGAGCGTCCGCGTCGTTCGCGAAGAGCACGCCCATCACCACGCGCAGCGCGATGTCGAGCACGTCGTCGCCGGGGCGGCGGCCGTTGGGGAAGCCCTGGAGGTCGCACGCGGCGGCCCCGAGGTCGACCTTACGGTCCGCGGTGAAGCAGCCGAGCGCGCCGAGACCGTTGGCCTTGGCGATCTGGTCGGCCTTGGAGGTCGGGGTCGCGCCGAGCGCATCCGCCGTGTTGAGGCGGAGGTACTCGAAGACGCCGGTGGTGGTGTTCTGGGTGAACTTCACCTTGGTGCCGCCCGCGTCGTTGAGGGTGACTTCGAGGCCCTGCGCGAAGGCCGCCACGAGGTCGGTGCGCACCTTCTTGGGAGCCACGGCGCCGAAGCTGCCGTAGAGCAGCTCGATGATGGCGGGCAGCGTGGGGTGGGTCACGTAGTCGGCAATCTTGCCGGTGTCCTTGACCGGGAGGGTGCTGTAAAGGTCCTTGTCTTTGAGACCGACCACCACCTCGTTGACGAGCGGCATACCGAGGCGCGAAACCTGGGTCCACGCGCCGCCCTCTTTGGCGGGAAGCGCATAGGTGCCGTTCGGATTGATGACGCGAGCCTGGCGGAGATTGGCCGTGGTCCAGCCGCCGATGATGGGGGAATTGGCGTCCTTCACCAGGCACGCACGAGGAACCTCGAGCGCGATGGTGGTGACGTTCTTGCCATAGAGGAGACCGGTATCCGCAGGATTGGCAGCATTGCGACCGCGCCCGGCGGCCGTCGAACCACCCGTGATGGCGGTAGCGAATCCTGCATTGCCACCTTGCAGCAAGTCGAAGATCACGCCGATGTTGGCAGCGAAGCCCTCGGCGCGCTGACCGACGAACACCTTGATGTTGCCGGCCGAGCAGCCCGGCAGCGCCACGTTGTTGACGAACGAGTTGGCGTACGCGTCGTAGTTGGCGAACGTCGTCGTGCCGACGTAGTCGAGCGGCTTCTTGAAGGTCGTGCCGACCTGCTGCGAAGCGGTGCCGCGCACCACGTTGAGCGTGTAGCTCTCGAGCACGTTCTGCTTGGAGCTGTCGGCCGCGGTGATCGGCCCGATGTTCACCAGCGGAACCGAGTTGTTCTTGGTGGTGCCCTCGAGCGTGATCGGGAGGGTGAGGCCGTTCGCGCCGTTCAGCGCGTTCTGGAACTGGAACTGGAAGCTGATATCGGGAACGCCGTCGGCGTTGTTGTCGATGTTGATGTCGTAGCGAGCTTCCGGATCCAGCGAGAAGTAGTTCGGACCGCCGTACGCGTCCTGCAAGGGCAGGTAGTTCGCCAGGATGGTCACGTAGTCCTGACGACCGGCCTCGTAGCTACGGAACATATAAAAGTCCGTGCTGTCGACCTTGGGGTTCTTGGTGACGAAGGGTGCTTCACGGTGGCTCGAGGCCGAGGCCTCCGTGAGGTTGCCCATCAAGCAGGCGCCCGCGAGCAGGCCTGCAACGAAAAGTCTCTTCTTCATGTTTTCTCCTGGTGACTGGCTGTGGAAGCGGCTTCGATTCACTCGCGAACGGCACGAGCACCCCTCGCCACTTCCACCGCGCACGGCATCTACGTTCGACCCCACACCTCCGGACTCTCCCCGAGCCGAAGGTTTTCGATCGACTACGATACTTGGGCTTTTCCCCGAAAAAACCTCGGGTTTTGGACGCCCCGCAGCACGTGACACGCCACTGCTAAGGGCGTGTCACGCCTGCCACTTCAGGTAGCGCCGTCGCGCCCATTCGCGGCGCGCTGAGTGCCAATCAGGCCCGAACGTGGCACGAAGAGTACGGGCCATGTCACGGCATAGTCCGATCTTTTTTTTCGAGACGCTCGGAGCGTCGATTCGTACGAATGTTCCCGGGCTCGCGGACGCGGAGCTAGATTCCGACTAACCGAATGCGCATCGCCCCTCTCCTCGCCTCGTGCTCCGTGCTCGTGCTCCTCTCCGGCTGCGAAGGAAAGAAGGAAACGCCATCGCCGGCGCCGTCGGCGAGCGTTACCGCGAGCGCGGCAAGTGCGAGTGCGAGTGTTCCCGCTCCGAGCGCCTCCGTGAACGCTCAGCCTCCTCCGAAGACCGAAGCCGAAGCGCTCGGCGCGATCTTCGAGAAGCTCGACGCGGAGAAGAAGAATCGTCCCGCCGCGAATCCGTCGGTCGAGAAAGTCTTCGGCGCCATCACCGACAAGGCGAAGATCCCTCTCGAGGATCAGAAGCAGGTTGCCGGCTTCACGATCGGCGCGCGCTACTGCCTCAAGGCGGTCACCAAGAACGACGTGCACGTGGTCGCTTGCGAGTTCGAGGATGCCGCCGCCGCGACAAAGGGCGCCGAGCGTGCCTCGGCGACCAACAAGTTTCTCCCGCGCCGCGAGGTGCTCCAGAAGAACGGCACCACGCTCTCCATCCAACAAGCCGGTGAGTCCAAGACCTCCGAGGCCGAGGCCAAGAAGATCCACGAGACCTTCAAGGCGCTCTGAGCGCCTCGCGGGCCGGACGATCACGGCGAGCCCTCCTCGGGTTCGAGGACCCGATCGAAAAAGCCCACGGAGTCGAGCTCCGTGGGCTTCGTCGTGTAACGTCGTGTGACGTGAAGCTCAGGCGAGCAAGGGCAAGGGCTCGTGCGTGGCGGGCAGCGGGAACTGCCCGATGAACGGAGCCTTATCGACGCCCATCACGCGACGCAGCTCGCGGTGCACGTGCGAGGGGTAGATGCGGAGCCCCGCGCCGTCTTGATCGGGCAGGATTTCCGCGATGTTCTTGCGATTGACGCGCAGGGCTTTGTGGCCTTCATCGGTCTTGCCGATGGCGCGTCCTCCGCGAATGCCAGGTCCCGCGAGCAGGACCGAGGTGACGTTCCAGTGGTCCTTGCCAGCGCCCGTGTTGTAACGCGGCGTGCGGCCGAAATCGCTCGTGACGAGCACGTAGAGCTTGTCCTTGATGCCGAGCTGGGCCGCGCGGAGCATGACATAGCGAAGACGGGACACGAACGTGGCCAGCGCCGAGGTCTGGTTGGTGTCGTGTTGCGAGTGGGTGTCGAAGCCGCCCTGGGCCCAGGTCGCCGAGATCGAAATTCCCGCCTGGAAGCAGCGCAAGATGGTCTCGAGCGGCCGACCCATGTCGACGAAGCGCGACGTCCCGCCTTGAGCGGCGGTGAGGTAGGCACGTGCGTCCGGCGGCAGCTGGTCCACGAATCCGTCGATCGAAGGACCCGCGCCCTGCGTGACCGACTTGAGCAGGTTGATGGCGTCACCGCTGCGCTGGGCGTCCTTGAGCGCGAGAAGCGTGCGCTTCTCACGGGGGAGAGTGGCTTGCGCCTCGAGGGCCGCCATACGCTGCGCGCGGAGCTCGAGGATGCGCCGCGCGGCCACGTCGGTGAGCAGGCCCTTGTCTTCACCGGGCGCCCCTTTAAACGGTTCCGCCAGGAGGTCGACCTTGTTCCCAGGGAAGCGGGAAATGCCGACCACGTCGCCCGTGCGGTTGTAGTAACCGCTGGCGAGGAAGGCCATCGGCACCTGACGATCGCGGGCGATCTGCCCCGCGTAGAGCGCTGCCAGCGCGGGCAGTTCCACGTCGTTGTGACCGCAACCGAGCCCTTGAGTGCCCGTGTCGTGGTTGTTGGTCTGGGTGTCCACGCCGTTGATGACGAGGATGTCCTTGCCGACCGTCTGGAAGAAGTGTTGCGGGTCCTCGATAGGATTGCCATTGGCGGTCAGCAAGAACTTGCCATTGGCCGTGGCGGTGGGAACGGGAACGCCGTTCACGTCGCCGACGGCGGTGACGAGCTTGTTCTCGTAGACCGGAGTCGCACCTTCCGCGGTGAGCTTGGCATCGCAGAAGAGCGTGGGATCCCACCCACCGCCCGCGTGCATGTGGAGGAAGTACGGTCCGCCCCAGGTGGGTTGGTCCGCGCTGGCGCTCGAGCTGCTGCCCCACGGAGCGAGCAAAGAGATTCCAGCGAGCCCGGCAAGTTTGAGAAAATTGCGGCGTTGCATGGTGTGTTCCCTCACTCGTGCGTGAAACGGTAGTCGGTCAGAAGATAGGTCACGACGGCCTGCCACGAGCGAACCGTGTAGTTCTCGTCGCGGTCGAGGCGCATTCCCGGCTCGTACGGAGCCTTGTCGGGGCGGTCGCCCAGCTTGTCGAAGACCGGTCGAATGTTGCCGTTCTGATCGGGCTCGAACCGGACGGGCTTGTCCCAATCCGTCTCGGCGATGCAGCGGTAATTGCCGAGGCTCTGGTCCTTCTTGTCGGTCAGGCCTCGAGCCTCGAGGTCTTTCCAAACGTCCACGAAGAGCGTGTAGGCGCGGGTCACCTCGTCGGAGGTCACGTCAACCGTCTCGCCGAGCATGCGGAAGAACAGGTATTGGATGTTCTGCCGAATCTTGGTCTCCGATTCGGGCAGCGGGATCAGCTGAGCGTCGGCGTTCGCGCGAATCGTGAACGGCGTGGTGCTCATCTCCACGAAGCGGAACAGACGGCGAGCGTCGGCGGGCTTCGTGAAGTCGTAGCTGGTGGAGCGACAGGCGACCAGAGCACCGGTGTACTGACTGGTAGCCACCATGATGGGGCTCATGGAGTCGGTGCGCTTGGTCACGTCGGCGGAGTCGATACCGCCGTAGACCAGACGCCACTCGTTGTCCTCGACCAAGTCCGAGCGGAGATAGCCGTCGCGTTGACGGGACTCGTCCTTGCGTGCGGCATCTCCCTGGAAGAAGTAGAGGCCGGTGGTCGCGCGGTACTTACGACCGAGCATCTCCGGGGTGAGCAGGCGTCCTTGGCCGAGGCCGGCGTGGAGGCCGTCCTTGGAGGTGTCGCCGGACTTGGCCCGGAAGTAGGGGCTCCGCACGATGCCGACGACGAGCTTACGCAGGTCGAACTTGTCTGCGACGAAGCGTCCGCCGAGCGTCACGAACCAGTCGTTCTGCAGATTGAAGGCGCGCACGCGGTCTTCGTAGTCCGCAGCCGTCTTGTCCTGCGGGAAGGCCAACGGCTCGTCACCGACGATGCCGTGGTACATGACCTGGGCAATCGACACAGCGAAGCGCGGGTCGCGCGGGATCTGCGCGCCGAGCCACATGATGGCGTTGCCGTAGTTGTTCGGCGGCGTCTGCGTGGTGTTGAACCCGGGCGGCACCATATCGTCGTGCCATTTGTCGCTCGGGTCGAAGCGGGTCATGTTCTGTTCGTTGAACCCGCGGAAACCACCGGCGATCGGGTCGATGACCTTGTGGCAGACCGAGCATTGCGCCGAGTTGCTGGTCGGGTTCTGAACCGACGTGAGGGCGGTCGAGTCGACCGGGCGCTGCGCGAACTTGAGGATGTCCGTCGCCAAGAAGTTCTTGAGGACGATGCGCGCGCGCTTACGGCCCTTGTTCGTGGGCGTGGTCTCCCAGCGGTTCAAGAACGCCGGGGTGGTGAGAACGCCGGCCGCAGGAACGCCGGTGGTCTTGCCGACGCCGTTCTGAACGGAGTTCTGAACCGGCGAGAGCTCGATCTTCTTCCACTCCAGAAAGCTCTCCGGGGCGAGCGGCTTGTCGTGCGGGAGGCCGTACATCTTCGCGACGTACGGATTGGCCACGACGTAGTTGCCCGCCACCACGTCCGAGAACGGGAGGTCGTTGCGGACCACGTACTCGATGAAGCGCATCGGCTCTTCGGTCACCGAGGCCGAAGCCCATTGACGATTGGTGGTCGTGTAGCCGGGCGCGCGATCGTCGTAGAGCTCGGGCGCGTTGTCGTAGACGCTGCCGACGCCGGCGTCGATGCCACGCTCGGTGAGCAGAGCGTCGTTCCAAATCTCGCGCAGGCGGTCGTAGAAGAGCTCTTCGCGGGTGAGCTTGACGATGTATTCGTCGAAGCCCGCTTCGTTCGAGGCTTGATCGAGCTCGGCATCGGTGGGGTAGCGTCCCGCCAGCGTGATGGCGGCTTTCCGCGCGGTCTCCCGGAGCGAGAGGGACTGGACTTGCAGTTTGTCCGAGCCCTCGCATTGACGGTCGACACCCGCGCGGAGCTCCGCCACGAAATTCGAGAGGATTTTGTACTCCTCCGAGTCCTTCGTGAAGACCGCGCCGCCGCCGTGCTTTCGCTCGCCGAGGGGCTTCAAAAGGAGCAAGGGCTCGTCTCGAACCTGAAGCTCCGAGAAGTCTTTGATGGCCGCGATGTTCGCCGACACGAAGTCGGGGTACGTCTCGCGGTACATCTTGAACTTCGCGCCTTGCTGCTCCGCGACGCCGCCAGCCGTGTGACAGCCGGCGCAGGTGGTCATGGCCTTGCCGTAGACCTGCGTCGTGAAGTACTCGCGCGTGCTGACGCAATTGGGGTCGGACGGATCGACCTCGTCCGAGCCGCAGCCGGTACCACCCGACCCGGCGAGCACCGACGCCAACACCACGCCCCCTAGGGTTGCGGCGCGACCGTACGATCTCGATCCAAGCTTCACTCGCATGGGCTCCTCCGAGGCTCAATACATCTTTGAAACTGTCGATGGGTCAAGTGATCGGGGCCTCGTACCCTCAATCAAGTGGGCGAAGGGGTGCACGACTCTCACGGGGTCGCACCTCTCGATCGAGATAGGCCGTCGCCCGATGTATACACATAAAGATAGTGCGCTCGCGACGGGATGCAGGGCGAGCGGAAGCTGATACGCTCGGTCACGATGGTACCTTTCGACAGCGCAGCTCCTCGTGGTGCTAAAGGTCGACTCTTCACTCGAATTCTCTTCGTCGCAGCGGTCGCGACCACGCTCGTGACGGCCCTCGTCGCTTGCGGCTCGGACGATGCGGAAAGTGGCAGTGGACAGAGCGCGTATGCGCCGGACTACGAGCCGGTCGAAGCCGCCGCGCAGAACCCGCTCCCCCCGGGCGTCACCCCGCGCGACGGCGCGCCCGAGCCCATGCCCATGCCCACGGTGGATGCCTCGAAGCCCGACACCGCGACCACGCCGGACACGAGCACCACCGACTCGGCCACCCCGTCCGACGGCGGCGCTGGCTGAAGAGCGGACTGTCGTGCGAAGCTCGCTCGGGACCTGCCGTCGTTCGCGACCGGCGCACGAGCCATTCTACGGGGGGAATACGTGTACACTACAACTAGGAAGACGTCATGACGAAGATTGGAATCGCGCTCGCCACCGCTAGCCTCGCCCTCGGTCTCGCGGGCTGCAGCAGCACCGACCCCTCCGACGCCGGCACCACGTCGTCCGGCCTGTCGACCGCGTACACGACGAACTGCAACCGCTGCCATGGGCCCAAGGGCGAAGGCGCGGGTCGTTATCCTCGCATCCCCGGGGACAAGGCCAGCGACGCGGCGTACATCGCCTTCGTGCGCGGTGGAAAGGGCGAGATGCCCGCGTTCGACGCCTCTCAGATCAGCGACGCGGATCTCAAGGCCGACTACCTCTGGCTCACCACCAAGCGCTGACCTCGACCATCCGCATCGGCCTACTTCGGTAGAATCGCGACGGCGAACGCCCGCTCGACGAACCACACGCTCGCGAGGAGCGCGATACCTACCGAGCCGTACACGAGCACCCCGCGTCGATAGGCGCGGGTGCGACGTGCCGCGAACGCGAGGGGCAGGAAGAGCGCCACCACGGCCAACTGCCCCGCTTCGACGCCCACGTTGAACCCGAAGAGCGCCGTGACGAGCGCGCCTCGCGAGAGCTCGAGATCGTCGAGCGTGGCCGAGAAGCCGAACCCGTGCATGAGGCCGAGCACGAAGGCGGCGGCCCAGCGTCCCTCGGGAAAGAGCGGCTTCACGTTGTTCACGGCGGCCAGGATCACGCTCGCCGCGATGACCGACTCGACCACCCGAGAGGGCATGCGCACGACATCGAGTGCGGCCAGGCTCAAGGTCACGCTGTGCGCGATCGTGAACGCCGTGACCACGCGGAGCACGTCCATCAGCGCGGGCCGGAATCGCGTGACGGGGACGAGCTTGCCCGCTTCGCGCACGAAGACCGCCGGGAAGAGCAGCGCGAACAAGAACAGCAGGTGATCGTAGCCCTGCGCGATGTGCGAGATCCCCTCGCGCACCATGCCGAAGAAGGCGCGAACGCCCGCCGAGCGATCGGCGAGGTCGAGAGTGGACACGCGCTCTCGCGTGGAGAACACGAGCGACCGCGAGACGCCACGCGCGTCGACCCGGACGATGCCGCGGTGCTGCGGGTCGCGCTCGAAAAAGAGCGAGTAGCGGAGCTCGAGCTTCTCGGGAGCCGCAGGGCAGTCGAGCTCCGCGCGCAAGACGAGATAGGCGCCGTCGGTGTGCGACGTGGTCTCGGGCTTCGCCGCGGACGAACGCGTGCAGACTGCACCGTCTGCCAGGACCTCCAGCTTGGACCAGGTGACGGAGGAGATCTCGTCGGCTTTGGATTTCGCCTCACCCCACGTGATCTCGCCGTTCTCGTCGCGGTCGAGCCCGTGCGCGTCGTCGAGGTCGCGCAGGGCCACGTCCCAGCGCGCGCTCACGTGGTGCTCGCGTACGTCGAGAAAGAGGTACGCGTCGCTCGGCTTGTGGGCCGACGCCCGACGGGAGGCCAAGAGCGCCACGAGCGCGCACACGACCGCGAGGCACACCCGGACGAAGCGGGCACCACGTCCGCGCAGAGGCTCGAGCGCGGTCCTGACGTTCGAGCTCATTTGCCGAGCGCCTTCCGCAACGCGAGGAGCGACGGCTCTTCGCACTTCGACGACTCGAGCCAAGCGACGACCGGCTCGGCGGCCTTCGCATCGTGCGCCGCCAGCGCGGCCTCCAGCAGGATGCGCGCGTCGGCGACTTCGCGCTGAACGCCCCAGTTTTCCACGGCGAGCACGAGCGCACGCGCCGGGTCGTCGAGCAGCGCGAGCGCGAAGCGGGATTCTTCCCGGCGGTGCACGACGTCGCCACGGAGGCGGCTCGCGCGGAAGCGGTCGTCGAGCAGCTTTCGATGCCGCTCGGCATCCTTGGCTTTCGTCGCGTGCTCGGCGAGGGCGAGTCTCAGGAGCAGCGTATCGTTTTCTTCTTTGCCGGCGAGACGCCCGAGCACGCGCTCCGGCTTGCCTTCGTCGAGGTCGAGATCCGAGAGCGCGGCGAGCACGTACGGATCGCCCGGCTCGGCCGAGAGAGCTCGCTCGAAGTGCGCGCGTCCCTCGGCCGGCTTTCCCGCGCGCACGGCCATTTCGCCCAAGCTCGACGCGACCCACGCGTCTTCGGCCGGCGAGAGACGCGTGCCTCCGGAGCTCGCTGCGAGGAGGCGCATGTACGCGTCCGAAGCGTGCCCGGTGAGGCTCTCCACGTTCTCCGTGCACACCGCAGAAACCAAGGGCGGAGCGCGTTTCGCGAGCTCCGTGCAGTCCACACGTGCTTCGGGGTAGCGCGCGAGCACGGTGAGCACCACGGCGCGCGTCACGTACGGCTGCGGGTCGTTCGGCCGCGCGCGGATGACCCGGTCCAGGTCGGCGAGCGCCCCGTCGAAGTCGTGCTGACTTTGTCGCAAGGTCGCGCGGAGGGTGAGCGTAACGGGCGGCGGGTCGGGCAGGCTCCAGAACGGGGCGAGCGCGGCCTCGGCTTGACCCAAGAAGCGGGGGTCCGACGTGGCGCGGTGCAGCTCGATCGCCGCCTCCGCGACATGCACGGCCAGCGCGACGTTGCCCGGCTCGGCAGCCAGTAGAGCGCGCGCCTTCCGCAGGTCGCGAGCACGCTTTCCCTCGGAAAACGTAGGCAATCGCTCGAGCACCTCGTCGTCTCGAGTGGGGACGCGCACCGCGTCCGCATGCGCACGTGGAGGCTCGCGCAAGACCGCGACGAACACCACGAGCGCGCCGAGCGCGGCCACGACTCCCATCCGCTGCGAACCCTTGCCCATACCTTTCACGTCGCTCCGTCCACCTTGCTCATCCTGGTCGGCTCGTCCCTCGCCTCGTGGTCGCACGAGCGAACTTTTCCGCTCTCGGTGTTCGATGAAGACTTTCTCGTACGAAGCCCAAGAGTCTTTGCAGGATCTCGGTTCGCGTTTGCTATCGTTTGAGAAGTGACGAGAACCGATCGTCCGATTTCGAGCTCCCGTCTCGCTTCACCTCTCCGCCATGTACGCGCGGAGAGCGAAGAAGGTCGCATCCTAAGGAGGCCTCCGCCGTGAAACGTCGTTTGCCCGTTCTACTCGCAGTGTTGGCCGTGATGCTGCTCCTCCCCAGCATGGCCTGGGCGGAGGGCTCGGATACCTCGGCCTTCGAGCGCTACGCTTCGCAGAGCCCCATCGTGGCGGCCGGAATGTCGTTCGCGTTCGGCTTCATCAGCGCGCTCACGCCATGCGTGTTCCCGATGGTTCCCATCACGGTGGCCATCTTCGGCGCGACCGAATCGCCCTCGCGTATGCGTGGTGCGGCCCTCTCCGCCACCTTCGTGCTCGGCATCGCCTGCCTCTTCACGCCGCTCGGAATCGGCGCGGCGCTCTCCGGCAAGCTCATGGGCTCGGCGCTGTCGAACCCGTGGGTGGTCGGCGTGCTCGCCATCGTGTTCCTCGCGCTCGCCTCGTCGATGTTCGGCGCCTTCGAGATGGCCCTGCCCTCGAGCCTGAACAACAAGCTCTCCAGCGTGGGCGGCGTCGGCTTCAAAGGAGCCTTCGTCCTCGGCTTGGTAATGGGCCTGGTCGCCGCGCCCTGCACCGGCCCCTTCATGACCGGCATGGTCACCTGGATCGCGACCACGAAGAATGTCGGATTGGGTGCAATCTGCATGTTCTCCTTCGCCCTCGGTCTGGGCATCTTGTTCTTCATCGCAGGCACCTTCGCGGTGAACCTGCCGAAGGGCGGAGCCTGGATGATGGGCATCAAGTGGGCGAGCGGCGTAGGCCTCGCCTACATGGCCTTCGCTTACATCCGCGACTCGAGCCCGGCCATCGCCAAGAAGATCATCCTCCCGTCGAACGTGTTCGGCGTGGGCGTGGGCGTACTCTTCCTGGTCGGCATCGCGCTCGGCACCGTGCACGTGCTCGCCGAGCGACGGAAGTCGCCCATCGCGCACCTGTCCAAGCCCACCAAGCTCGCCTCCATCGTGCCCGCGGTCGCCGGTGCGTTCCTCTTCATCTCCTGGCTCAACGCTCCGAAGGAAGTGGCGGTCGACCCGAACGCTCCGAAGATCGAGTGGGCCCAGAAAGAAGCCGAGCCCACCGTGCTCGCGAAGGCCACCGCCGACAAGAAGCCCGTCCTGGTCGACTTCGGCGCCACCTGGTGCAAGGCCTGTATGGAGCTCGAAGAGCAGACCTTCCCGGACGCCCGCGTGCGCACGGAAGTCTCGCGCTTCTCGGCGCTCCACGTGGATGCTACCGACGACGACGACGAGGCCGTGAAGACCCTCCAGAAGAAGTACAAAGTGGTCGGCCTGCCCACGCTCATCCTGCTGGACAGCTCCGGCAAGGAGCAGGCTCGCTTCAACGAGTTCGTCCCCCCGGACAAGTTCGTCGAGGCGCTCAAGAAGGTGAACTGAGCTTCGGTTCGGTCCTCACCCAGGAAGCGCAGCGAGGGAGCTCGAGAGGGCTCCCTCGTTTCGTTTCGAAGGAACGACTCGAGCGACGACGCTCGGCAGAAGAGGAACGTGCGCCGAAGGGTGCCAGCCCGCGCTGCGCCCGTCACGGGCTCGGGCGGCAGGGCGGCAAAAAAGGCCTTTTTTCCCAGTCGGTACGCAAGGTGCTATCGCTCTCGTGGTGATGTCCCGTGCCCTCCCCGCTTCCCTGTTCGCTCTGCTCGTTTCTTCGCTCGGCGTGGCCGCCTGTTCGTCCACGACGCCGTCACCGACCGGGCAGCCCTCCTTGGTCGTCGGCGTGAGCGGCGAAGACCTCCGCACCGCGTTCCAGTCGATCGAGATCGTCACCAAGGTGAACGGACAGGTCGTCAAGGACGCCACGGTGACCCGCGACGCCAACGGCGTGCTCCCCTTGCCGACCGAGCTCGAGGTCTCCGGAAACGCGGGCGATCCCGTCGAGGTCGCCGTGATGGCCTACGGACCGGCGGTCGACGGGACGCGGACCTTGGGCGTTCCCGCAGGTCAAGCCACGCTCCTGAAGCGCACCGCCACCACGCGCATGCCGGCCGAGAAGAAGCTCCTCCGTCTCGCGCTCGACTCGCGCTGCGCCGACTTCGGCGGCTCGCCCGTGACGTGCAACGCCGGAGAGACCTGCTCGGCCGGGCGCTGCACCTCCGACGCCGTCGCCGTGGACGCTCTCGAACCGTACGTCTCGGATTGGGCCACCAACGCGCCCGACATCTGCCGTCCCGCGAACGCCGGCGCACCCGAGATCGTGCTCGGAAAAGGTCAGACCGAGTACTACCCGCTCACCCCGAACGAAGTGGTGCAGCTCGAGCTCGGTCCTCAGGGCGGCCATCATCTCTGGGTCGCCGTGCGCATGAAGAATCTGAAACAAGCCGGCTCGCGCACGGCCATCGCGGGCGTGCAGCCCGACACCGGACTCAAGGCCACACCGACCGCGTTCGTGTTCACCTTCGACAAGGACGAGGGCGGCTACTGCAAGCTCTACGGCCTGCGTTTCCAGGTCGATGCCGGCGGTGACCTCGGCACGACCTACAAGGCCTTCATGGGCAAGCCACTCGACATCACCGTCGAAGTCACCGACGTGAGCGGCCGCAAAGCGACAGCCCAGCAGCGCGTGATGATTTCGGACAAGCTTCTCTGCCCGGACGGCACGAGCTCCTGCAACACGCAGTGAAGCGTCGTTCGATTAGGGCGTGAAGACCTCGCCGGACGGCTTGGGATCCGGCTTGGGCTCGGGCTTCGCTTCCGGCTTGGGCTCGGACTTCGTCTCCGGCTTGGGCTCGACCGGGCGCGGGTTCGAGGGAACGCGAGGCTTCTTGGGCGCCGGGGCGGCGCTCGCGGAGGCGCTCGGTGCTGCCGAGGCCGACGCGCTCGGCGCGGGAGTCGGCTCGGGCGCCGGTGCGGAGGCCCCGGGCTTGGGCGCGTACGTCGCCCCGACGGCTTGGCCGAGATCGGCCGCGAAGCGACGCGCCTCGCGCGCGTGCGTGCGCGCTGTGATCGCGAGCTGACGAAGCTCGTGCGCCGAGGCCGAGAGCTCGTTGTCCGCGTCCCTCCGCTTGGAAGAATCGCGCGGAAAATCCTGGGCGACGCGCGATCGGAGGTCGTCTCCTTGATTGGCCAGATCCTCGAGCAAAGGCGCGCGCCCCTCGATGCGGTCGGCTCGCGTGAGCTCGGCCTTGGCCACCGGATCGACCGAGCTCGCCACGCTGGCCGTGCCTTGGGTCTTCGCGCGGTCGCGCACGGCCGCGGCGATCACCTCGCCCGAAGCATCGGGCAAGAGCCCGAGGGTGGTCACGAGCGACTTGCGGTTCTCTTTGCGCTCGTCGGCCCAGGCCGCTCCCGTGACCTGCTCGGCGTGCACCTTCTTGAAGTAGTCGTCGTACGGATCGAGCCCCACGGTGGCGAGCTGTCCGCGCGCCATGCGCGAGTTCTGAAACGAGATGTCGCAGCCGAGCAGCGCCCCCGACGCGGGCACGACGAGCGCCGCGACGACGAAGACGGCCCGGAGACGATTGCGCACGGAACGGACGCGAGAAGGCACGGAGATCGACCTCGTTCGGTAGTTCAGGGAGAGCCCTTGGTGCAGGCGACTTTGGCGCCCATGAGCTCGAAGCCGGACTCTTTACTTGCAAAGTACACGACGACACCTTGGCCAGCCGCGTTCACGGCGGCGCGCCCCTGTCCCGCGTTCACGCCGGAGGTGGAGATGCCCATGGGCTCGCCGGACGGATTGCCGTCGAGGTCGAGCGCCTGCGCCCGCACTTGGTGGGCGTTCTCCGGCCCTTCGGTCCACACGAGGAGGAACCCTCCGTCGATCGGCGAGAGCGAAGGCGAGATGACGCCTCCGCCGGGGCCGCCCTTGGGCACCTCGAAGGTCTTGGCCGCGGACGCGTCCGCGCCCACCTTGCCGCCGAAGGTGCGGAGCGACCAAGGCGCATCGGCCGCCGCGCGATCGGCGAAGGCGACCAGGTACGAGTCGCCGCTCACCGCGATGGTCGGCGATCCCACTTGAGCGCCCAGACCTGCGACGCGCTGAAGGGTTCCACGAGGCGCGAGCTCGTCGCCTTCGGCCACGCCGGCGTGCACCGCGCCGCTTCGTCGAAACGCGACGGCGACGCCTTTTTTCCCGGGGATCGGCGCGACCCGCAACGCCTCGACCGCCCCCTCGCCCTCGAGCGCGAAGAGGTCTTTGGTCGCGCCTTTGCCGTGGGGTCCGTACCCGAGGCCGCGCTCGTTCACGCCAACGTCGAACGGCGGGTCGAACGCGACCACACGACGCGACGAGAGCCCCGAGACCTTTCGATCGATCTCCACCGCGAGCTCGAGCCTTCCGCGGCGCAGCACCGGCTGCACGCGACGGAGCAGGTCGCCCATGCGCAGCTTGACCGGAGGCGAAGGCGCGAGCCCCTCACCGAGCTTGATCATCTCGCCTTCTTTGGGTCCCTTGGCGAATCCGACCGCGAGCACGTCGTCTTTCGCGAGCACCTCGGCGCCGGCCGAAACCACCGCTTTTTCGGCCAACGAGACCTGCGCCCCCTCGAGCTTGCACGCGACCTTCGCCGCGGCGCTGGTGGGCCCCTCCACCACCGCGGCAGCCGAGGCGGACGCGCTGGTGACCGAGGTCGACGACGCGGTGGGCACGGCCGAAGCGAGCGCGCTCGCGCTTCCCGAGCTCCCCGCGATTCCCCCAGAGGCACTCGCCGAAGCGCTTGCCGCGGTTTTGGCGGGGCTCGGGTCGGACGAACAAGCCTTCACCAAGATGGCCACGAAGAGCACCGCGAAGCTCGCGCCGACGACGCCTGCGACCGGCAAAAACAGCCTATTTTTGGCGGAGAGCTCGCGGCCTTTGGCGACCAACGGAGCCAACGCGACCTTCACCTTGTCGATCGGCGAAGGTGGCAGTGCGCTCCCGAGATCCACGTCTCCTGCCGAGGGCACCGAAGCTCGCGGAGCGGCCTCTTTCTCTGCAGTCTGCACGGATCCGGCGTCCGGGGCCGGAGGCCTCACGGAGTGCAGATCGGCGCGCTCGAAGTATCCCGCCACTTGGGACTGCGGCGACTGCGCCGGAGGCGGCACCACCACGGGATGTGGCGCCACGTCCACCGGAGGTGTCGTCCCCAAGCCAATCGACGTGTTCACCGACAAGCGCGGCGGAGGTATCGAGCCCGGTGCGGCCGCTTCGGTCTTGCCCGAGGGATCGACCTCCGAGGAGGGAGGCGCCGTAGGCGCGGGCGCGGCGACCGGAGACGGTGAACCGAAGAGCGACGTGGGCACGCTCACGTTGGAGGAAGCAGGCGCAGCCACGGCCGAAGGAGCTCCGAAAAGCGACGTCGGAACCGGAGCTGCGCTCGTCGCAGGTGCCGCCGGAGCAGGTGCCGCCGGAGCAGGTGCCGCGACTTCCGGCCCGGGAGCCGGCGCGATGGCCGGAGATGCGCTCGAGCCCGGCTTGAACGGCGGGATCCCTCCCAGCATGGTGGCCATCGGACGCGAAACCGCGCTCGCCCCTGCACCTTGCGCGGGAAAGGCTCCGGTCGGATCGGCCACTTCGAGGACGGACGACGAGAGCTCTTCGATCGGCGTGAACGCGCCCGTGTCGTCGGCGGTCTCGAGCATGGACGACGAGAGCTCTTCGGGCGGAACGAGCGGCGGAGGGCGCACGCTCGGCGAGGTCGGCGCGGGCGGCGGCATGCTCGGAAATTTCGGGACGGGCGGCGGCGGCGCAGAGTGCCCGATGACGGTCTTCGCCTCTCTCGGAGTGCGCGGCATGATGGAACGATAGGCCCCCGAGTCGTCGAGCACGAGTGAGCTGGACGACATCTCCTCGACCAGCCGCGGCCCGGGAGGAGGAACCGAGGCCGTCGCGGGAGGAGACTCCGACGGACGAACGGCCTTCAAGCTGCGCGTGGGCGAGGTCGACGTGACGAGCGGCGGTGGTGGCGTGGACGCGCGAACGTGAGGAGGCGGCGGGGTCGACCCACGAACCTGGGCCGCCCGCGCCTCGGACGGAAGCGGCGGCGCGTTGGACGGTCGCGCATTCGCCTGCGCAAGAGGAGGCGGCGGGGTCGAGGCTCTCGGCGGCAGCGGCGGCGCGCTCGTGACCTTCTCGGCCATGGCGGGGGTGAGCGCGGTCAACATGCCGGTGTCGTCCGCGACCTCGAGCATCGACGACGAGAGCTCTTCCACGACTTGAGGAGCCGGATTCGTGGGCGGTGGAGGCTCGCTCCACGAGAGCTCGTTTTTCAGGTCGTTCTTCGCTTTCGCAGCGGGCACGGCGCCTTTTTCGGCGGGAGGAACGAAGGCGGGAGATCCGACTTGGGTAGGCGTGCTCGCTCCGGGATTGCCCATCGGCGCGAACGGTCCACGCGCATTTTCGCTGGCCGCCGCGACCTTCGCCACGGCGGAGGGCGCGGGTGCAGGCGCGACCATCGGCGACGACGAAGCGGCCGGAGCGGGGGCCGCCATCGGCGACGACGAGGCGGCCGGAGCGACGTTCACGGGCGCGGGCGTGGCCGAGAGCGCGCTGTACGACGGCCTTGGTGTGGGCGGAGCCATCGGCACGTACCGAGGAGGAGGCGGCGGCTCGGCCACCGTCGGAGCGATGGCTCCCGCGGCCTTCGACTCGTAGGCCGACTGCGCCGCGACCACCGCCAAAGGAGGCGGCGGGATGTTGGGCAAGAGCCCGTTCTCAGCGGAAAGAGCGCTCGATTGCAGCTCCGGGATCTCCCGCGCGGCGCGCCATCCGTCCCAGCCTGCTCGCCAAACGGGCGCGTTCGGAGCGACCAGTCCACCCGCGAGGGCAGCCCGGAGCTCGTCGAGGCGGATCCGCCGTTGTTGGCCACTCGGATCGGCCCAGCGCCACTCGATCTCACTCATCCGACGAGGATCATACATGTTCCCGAAGACTCGGGGTCATCGGGTTGGGGTCCAGAAGAGGGACGCCTAGCGCAACGAACTGTTTCGATACGGAGGACGGTTATCGCAACAGCCGGTTGCGACTTTTGGACGGTGCCGGTGCTGGCGTGCGCGGCGCGGCGCCCATGAGCATGAGGTCCACCAAACGAGAGAGGAGCAGCTCGTCCACGCGCTGGTTCATGGCGAAGAGTCGGTGGTGGAGCGAGCCGATGAACATGAGGCCGATCACCTCGTGGTCGACGTCGGGACGGAGCTCACCGCGCTCGATGGCTCGTTCGTAAACGATACGGCCGCTCGATTCTTTGGATCGACGGATGGTGTCGATGATGTCGGCGAGCTCGGGGTCGGCGCTCTCCGCCATGATCATCCGGAAGAGGCTCTGGCCGGACATGGAGCTGAAAAAATCGGTCATGTTTCGGCCGATTTCCATCAAGTCGCCGCGAAGCGTGCCGGTGTCCGGAGTGAAGTGATGCTCGTCCACCATGGCCATCATGGCGTCGCGCACGAGCTCGTTCTTGGTGGGCCACCTTCGGTACACGGTGGTCTTGTGGACCTGCGCACGCGCGGCCACGTCTTCGATGCGCATCGCGCGATAGCCGGCTTTGGCCAGCTCTTCCCGTGCGGCGTCGAGCACCTTACGAACGACCGCGTCGCCCCGAACCCCGGACTTGTCCGCTCCCCGCTGTAGTGGCTGAGTCATGCTGACCTCGAATTGTAGCGGATCGTAAATTTCGCAACAACCAGTTGCGAAGTATCTTAGGCCGTGGCAAGTAACAGCGCAACAAGGAGTTGCGATGAATCGCACAGCCCCCCTCGCCGCGTTCGTTCTCGTCGCCCTCGGGGCACCGAGCACGGCTCACGCGCTTCAGCCACTCGATACCTTTCTCGCGGGCGCACGCTCGAACCACCCCGACGCCCTCGCCGCCGATGCCACCTACCGCCAACGTGAAGCGGAGGTCGGGCAGGCGCGCGGGCGTCTTTTGCCGTCTTTCACGGCCCGCGGCACCTACACGCACAACCAGTTCGAGGTGGTCACACCCGCGAACTTGGGGAATCTCGTCATCACGCCTCAGAACCAGCTCGACGCCGTGTTCTTGCTCGACGTGCCCATCGTCGACCTCGCGCAGTTCGCGCGTTACGGCGCCCAGAAGACGCAAGCCGAGCTGGCCGACGCCTCGCGGGCGCTCACCCGCCGTGGGCTCGAAGAGCGGGTGGTGCGCACGTATTACCTCTTCGCGGCCACCACCGGCCTCCGCAACCAGGCCGACCGCAGCCTCGCGCTCGCCGAGAAGAACAAGAAGAACGTGGCCGATCGCCTCGAGGCCGGCCTCGCTTCGGAGCTCGACCTCGAGCGCGCCAACGCCAACGTGGAGCGTGCCAAACAAGACGTGGCAGACGCGCTGCTCTCCCAACAGCTCGCGGCGCGTGGTCTCGAGACCCTCTCGCGCGTGAAGCCCGAGGCGGCCACGGTCTTCCCCGAAGACGACCTCCACGACGAGGGAACGCTCGACAGCTGGGTCGCCGCCATCGACCCGAACATGCCCGAGCGGCGGATGTCCGAAGCCGAGCGAAAGCTCGCCGAAGCCTCGCGTGACGCGGCCAAGCTCACCTTTGCCCCTGCCCTCTCCGCGCAGGCCCAAGAGCGGCTCACCAACGCGACCGGGTTCAACGGACGCGTGGGCACGTACGCGCTCTCGGCCACGCTCTCGTTCCGCTTCGACTTCGGTCTTATCTCCCAGCTCGACGCCGCCAAGGCTGCCCAAGAAGGCGCCGTGGCTCGCGCCGAGGGAACGCGCCGCTCGACCGAAGACACGGTAGCCGAAGCGTACAACCGCATCAACGCGAACCTCGCCAAAGCCAAGGCCTCACGGGCGCAAGCCAAGGCCACGGACCGCGCCGCGGTGATCGCCGAAGACCGTTACCAGGCCGGCACGAGCACCGAGCTCGACGTGACCCAAGCCCAGCGCGACGCCTTCTCGGCCAACGTCGCCCGAATCCAGGCGGACCTAGACCTGGCGCAGGCACGCGCCGTTCTCCGTATCGCCACCGGTAAACCGCTCTCCTTCCGGAACCCCGGAGACAAAATCCAATGACGACCTCCCGCCTCCTCTCGTCCGTGTCGCGCTCATCGCGTTCGTCGCTCCTGCCCGGGCTCGCCGTGCTCGCCCTCGCCGCATCGGTTTCGACCGGCCTGGTCGCGTGCAAGCCGAAAGCGACCGAAGCCGCCAAGGCCCCGATTACCAAAGTGAAAGTGGCGACCGCCACGGTGGAAGAGGCGCTCGCGCCGCGCATCCTGCCCCTCACCGGGAGCCTGCGCGGCGAGCAGCAATCCGACCTCGCGGCGGGCGCGGCCGGTCGTCTCGTCAAGGTCGGCGTCGAGCGTGGCAGCGAGATCAAAAAGGGCGAGGTCATCGCGCTGATCGACACTCGCCTCGCTCAGATTTCCGCGGCCGAAGCCACCGCCAGCGCCGCGCTCGCCAAGGCGCAAGTCGAGTCGGCCGAGCGCGAGTGCGCTCGCTACAAGACCCTGCTCGACAAGGGCGGAGTCTCGAAGGCCGAATACGACAAGCTCACCGACACCTGCCGTACGTCCACGCTGAGCGCCAAAGCCGCCGAATTCCGCGCGGCCCAAGCCGGGCAGAACGTGGCCGACGGCGTGATCCGCGCGCCCTTCACCGGTGTGGTGGCCGACCGCTGGGTCGACGTCGGCGAGTTCGTCCGCGCCGACTCGCGCGTGGTCACGCTGGTCACCATGGACCCGCTCCGCCTCGAGTTCGCCGTGCCCGAAGTGCACATCAACCTCGTGAAGAAGGGCGGCAAGGTCACCTTCACCGTGCCCTCGCAACCGAAGAAGATCTACTCGGGCGTCGTGAAGTACCTGGGCGCGGCCGTGCGCGAGACCACACGCGACCTCGCCATCGAGGCCACGGTCGAGAACACCGACCGCGCGCTCGCCCCGGGCATGTTCGCCGAGGTGAACCTCGCCTTGGCCGAAGAGCCGACCGCGTTCGTTCCCAAGAGCGCCGTCATCGACCGCGACGGTCGCTCTTATCTCTTCGTCGTCGAAGACGGCCGCGCCGCCGAGCGTATCGTCACGCTCGGCGTGAAAGAAGACGGCCGCACCGCGATCTCGCTCGGCGTGAAGAAGGGCGAAAAAGTCGTGGTCGCCCCTCCGGCCGAGCTCGCCAACGGCGCCTACCTCGACCTCTGATCGGGAGCTGAAACCATGCAGTGGCTAGCCAACATCTCGATTCGTAGGCCGGTCTTCGCGTCCGTGCTGATGCTGGTGCTGATCGTTTTCGGCATGCTCAGCTATTCGCGGCTCGGCGTCGACCAGTTCCCCAACGTCGACATCCCGATCGTGGTCATCACGACCCGCCTCGACGGCGCCGCTCCCGAAGAGATCGAGACCGACGTCAGCGATAAAATCGAAAGCGCGGTCAACACCATCTCGGGCATCGACGAGCTCCGCTCGGTCTCGAGCGAAGGCATCTCGACCGTCATCGTCTCGTTCAAGCTCGAGAAGAACTCGGACGTGGGCGCCCAGGAAGTGCGCGACAAGGTCGACCAGGCGATGAAGGACCTTCCTCGCGGCATCGACCCGCCGATCGTCAGCCGCATCGACACCGGCGCGGGCGCCGTCCTGCTCGTCGCGGTGCACGGCAAAGGCGGTATCCGCGAAGTCACCGAGATGGCCGACAAACGCGTCCGCCGCCAGATCGAGAGCATCTTCGGTGTCGGTCAGGTCGACATCATCGGCGGCCTCGGCCGCCAGGTGAACGTGTGGCTGAAGCCGGTCGAAATGCGCTCGTATGGCATCACCTCTTCCGACGTCCAGCGGGCGATCTCGATGCAGAACCTCTCCACGCCGGGCGGCGTGGTCGAGTCCGGTCCGTCGCGCATCACCCTGCGCGTGGAAGGCCGCGTGCAATCGGTCGCCGACCTCGCACGCGTCGTCGTCAAAGAGACCTCCAGCCGCAGCATCCGCCTGGAAGACGTCGCGCGTATCGAAGACGGCACGCAAGAAGAGCAGACGTACGCCTCGCTCGACAGCGAGCGCACCGTGGTCCTCTCCATCAAGAAGCAGTCGGGCCAGAACACCCTCGAAGTGGTGGACGCGGTCACGGAGAAGCTCACTCAGATCCAGAAGACCCTCCCCGAGGGTTCCTCGCTCGAAGTGGTGCGCGACAACTCGGGCGTCATCCGCACGGGCACCGAGGCGGTCAAGGAGCACTTGCTCATCGGCTCCTTGCTCGCGTCGCTGGTGGTGCTTCTCTTCCTCGGGAATTTCCGCTCCACCATCATCGCGGCCATCGCGATCCCGGTCTCGGTCATCGGCACCTTCGGTGTCATGTACTTGGCCGGCTACACGCTGAACTTCCTCACGCTGCTCGCCCTCGCGCTCGCGGTCGGCATCGTCATCGACGACGCCATCGTCGTGCTCGAGAACATCGTGAGGCACATCGACGAGCTCGACATGAAGCCGTTCCCGGCGGCTGTCGCGGCGACCAAAGAGATCGGACCGGCCGTCTTGGCCACCACGCTCTCGCTCATGGCCGTGTTCGTGCCCGTCGCGTTCATGAGCGGCATCGTCGGGCGCTTCCTCGCGAGCTTCGGCCTCACCATGGCCTTCGCCATCGGCGTGTCGATGTTCGTGAGCTTCACGCTCACCCCGATGCTCGCGGCCCGCCTCATCCGCAAGGGAGCTCACGACGGAAAAGACACGGTCTCCCGCATCCTCGGGAGCTTCGTGAACGTGTTCTACCGCCCCATCGAGCGCATCTACATGAAGATGCTCGGCGCGGCGATGCGTCACCGCTGGGTGGTGGTGCTCGCGTGCGTCGGCGCACTCGGTTCGTGCGGCCCCATCGCCTCGCGCGTCCCGGGCGGCTTCTTGCCCGAAGACGACCAGGCTCAGTTCGAGATCAACGTGCGCGGTCCCGAAGGGCAGAGCCTCCAAGCGACGCGCCTCTTCGTGGAGCGCATGGCGGCCGACGTGAAGCGCGTCGACGGCGTGGCCCATACCCTCGTCACCGTGGGCGAAGGCGACGCGCACTCGTCGAACATCGGCAAGATCTACGCGCTCCTCTCCGACCCGAAAGATCGTGCCGCGTCCCAGTTCCAGATCATGGACCAAGTGCGCGCCGAGATCATCGCGAAGGCTCCGGCGAGCTACCGCATCACCTCGGGTGAGGTCGCGGCCTTCTCCAACGGCGGTCAGTCGAACGCGAACGTGCAGATGGCCATCACCGGCCCCGACATCGACGCGCTCGCCCGCTACGCCACCCACATCACGGACAAGCTCAAGCAGGACCCCAACGCGCTCGACGTCGACAACTCGCTCGTGCTCGGCAAGCCCGAGATCAAGGTGCGCATCCTGCGCGACCGCGCGGCCGAGCTCGGGGTTCGCGTCTCCGACATCGCCACCACCTTGCAGGTGGTCATCGGAGGCCAGAAGGTCTCGACCTACGCCGAAGGCGGCGAAGAATACGACGTCCGCCTGCGCGCCGACGCTCGCTACCGCGCGGACGCCGACTCCCTCGCGCTCGTCACCGTACCTTCGACCAAGAACGGTGCCGTGGCCCTCTCGAACTTGGTCAAGCTCGAGAACGCGACCGGCCCCTCCGAAATCAACCGACTCGGACGCCAGCGCCAAGTGACCATCATGGCGAACGCCAAAGCGGGCGCCGACTCCAAGGTCATGGCCGCCATCCAAGAGGCCGCCAAGGCCGAAAACATGCCCCCGACCTACACGATGCAGGGAGTGGGTCGCTCGAAGGAGAGCGGCAAGCTCGCGATGAACTTCGCGGTCTGCCTCGGCATGTCCTTCGTGCTCATGTACCTGGTGCTCGCCGCGCAGTTCGAGTCGTGGCTCCACCCCATCACCATCTTGGTGAGCCTGCCGCTGACGGTGCCCTTCGCGCTGCTCTCGCTGCTCATCTTCCACCAGACCCTGAACATCTTCAGCGGCCTCGGGCTCATCGTGCTCTTCGGTGTGGTCAAGAAGAACTCGATTCTCCAGATCGACCACACGAACCACCTGAGAAAGCTCGGAAAACCGCGCTTCGAGGCCATCATGGAGGCGAACCGCGATCGTCTCCGCCCGATCCTCATGACCACCCTCGCCTTCGTGGCCGGCATGATTCCCCTCATGACCTCCAAGGGCATCGGCTCGGGCAAAGACCACACGACCGGTGCGGTCATCTTGGGCGGACAGACCCTGTCCCTCTTGCTCACCCTGCTCGCCGTACCGGTCGTCTATTCGCTCTTCGACGACGTGAGCCTCTGGTTCGCGCGCCGCACCAAGGGCTCCGAAGAAGTGGACTTGGGACAAGCCGAAATCGAAGCGGCCGCCGCCGCGGAGGAGTGAGTCACATGGGTCCTTGTCGACGCACCATCCAGAAGAGACCTCGTCCGGGCCGTCGCACCGTCACGGACGAGGTGGGCCAGACCTCCTCGACCGAGCTCTCGGCCCGCGCGGACTTCTTCTTCTCGTCCCTCACGCGCGCGTTCGGCTCAGGGGGTCTGCGCGAGCACGGCCCTCGCGACGACGAGCGCGCCGGCCTGGTCGAGCGCGCCCGTGCACGCGTCGAGAGTCGCGCCGGTGGTGCGAACGTCGTCGACCAGAACGACGCGAGCCCCACGAAGAACCGTCGCATGCCCCGCATCGGGCGCGAACGCGGTCGCGAGGTTCACTAGGCGCGCCCGCCGATCGAGGCCCGCTTGGGCCTCGGTCGCACGGAGCTTCACCAGCGCCGACACGGCGAGAGGCACCCCGAGCACGTTCGCGAAGGCACGCGCGAGCAGCGCCACCGGATCGAACGTGCGACGGGCGAGCTTCTCCGGATGCGTGGGCACCGGAACGATCAAGTCGGGAACGGTGGCCGCCACGTGAGGCGCCGCCCGAGCGAAGAGCGCCGCGAGTGGCCGAGCGAGGTCGTCGCGGCGCGCGTACTTGTAGCGCGCGAGCGTGTCGCGCACGGCTCCTCCGTAGGCGAACGCGGCCACGTCGAGTCGGTCGCCCTCGAACGAAGGCAAACCGTGAAGAGGCACGAGCGTGGCGGCACAAGGCGGACAGAACACGGTCTCGAGGCGGACCGGCTCTTCGCACGCCGCACACCGAGGCTCGGCCAGGGCCGAGAGGGCGAGAGCTTTGCCGTAGCGGACGAGGGACAACATGAGCGCCGCATCGGCCGCTCCGGGCGATTCGATGCGCGCTTTTTCGTGGTTCGCGGACGATTGCGAGATCCCGAACGGATCCGGGCATCTACGGGGCGTCAATCGCCGGCGCCGTAGATCCAGTCTTCGGCGGTGAACGCGTAGATGGCGTGGTCTTGCCACCCTCCCCCGACGTTCAGGTACTTGCGCGCGAGCCCCTCGTATTTGAAGCCGAGGCGCGTCGCGAGCGCGATGCTGCGCGCGTTCTCGGGGCGTATCGAGGCCTGCAGCCGGTGGAGCTTCGCGTCCTCGAAGGAAAACCGCATGATGGCGCGCACGGCCTCGAAGGCGAGGCCTTTGCCCTCGTGGTTCTTGTCGACCCAATAGCCGAGGTAGGCGCTCTGCATGGCGCCTCGCTGCACGTCGTTGAGCACGACCTTGGCCAAAATCTCGGGTACGTCGCGGGCGTCCGTGCTCGGCTCGGCGTCTTTCGAGAATGCGTAGAACGAGAACATGGTGCCGCGCCGGAACTCGCGGCGCTCACCGGCGATCCGCGCGGCCACGTCGATCAGCGCCGACGGCGGCTTGTTGGTCGGGCTCACGCTCGCGAGATGCGCCGCGTTCCGCTTCAGCGCGCGCACGAGCGAAGGCCCATGATCCTCGGCGAGCGGGCGCAGCACGAGACGCTCGGTTCGAATGCGAGTCCCGAGTCCGTGGGGCGTGACCTTCTCGGTGGCGCGCTTGGCCATGCCACCATTCACATCACGCGAAGCGCCGCTCGTCCACCGCGAGTCGTTCGCGCCAACCCGGTACGCCTCAGAGCATCTGCACCGGGTCGACGTCGACCTGGGCGCGCACGGTGCGAGGGATGTCCGCGAACGCACGCACGACCGCGATGGACACCGCGCGCAGCGCTGCTCGATCGCGCGAGCGGAGCATGATGCGGAACCGGTGGCGATTCTTCAGACGCGCGAGCGGCGCGGGGGCCGGCCCGAGCACCTCTACCCCCGCGAAGGTACGCGCGAGATCGGCGAG
The DNA here is from genome assembly GCA_965225775.1 of Polyangiaceae bacterium. Classification (GTDB taxonomy): domain Bacteria; phylum Myxococcota_A; class Polyangia; order Polyangiales; family Polyangiaceae; genus JAAFHV01. The sequence continues at coordinate 4,369,691 of OZ245328.1, forward strand.
ACGGCTCGCGCTCTCGAGGGCAACTTCGGCCTCTACGGCATCGACGCGGACGAGCACCATGCGTGAGTAAGGCGGGTACCCGAGCTCGCGTCGATGGGCGAGCTCGGCCGCCACGAAACCGCCGGTATCGTGCGCGACGCCGAACTGCACGGCGGGGTGCTTGGGGTCGTAGGTCTGCACCACCACTTGGCCCGGGGTCTCTCCGCGACCTGCGCGTCCGGCGACCTGCACGAGCAACTGGAACGCGCGCTCGCTGGCGCGAAAATCGGGCATGGAGAGCGCGGCGTCGGCGGCGAGCACGCCCACCAAAGTGACCTCGGGAAGGTCGTGCCCTTTGGTCACCATTTGCGTGCCCACCAAGATGTCCACCTCGCGCGCGCGCACCTTGGAGAGCACCTTCTCGGCGTCTTTTCCGCCGGCCACGTCGCGATCCAAACGCGCGATGCGCGCGGTCGGGAACGCCGCCGCGAGCGTCTCTTCCAAGCGCTCGGTGCCGAGACCCTCGAAGGCCAGATCGGGAGACTTGCAGGATGCACAGTTCGAGCGGACCGGCTCTTCGTGGTCGCACGTATGGCAGCGAAGCACCGCGCCCTTCGCTTTGTGGAACGTGAGCGCCACCGAACAATTGGGGCACGTGGCGAGCGCCCCACAGCCCTCGCAGCGGAGCGCGGGAGAGAACCCTCGACGGTTCAAAAAGAGGATGGTTTGCCCGCCCTTGGCGAGGTTTTCTTCGATCGCCCGGTGCAGCGGCAAGCTGATGCGCTTGTCGCCGGTGGGGCCCGCGCCGGTGCGGCGCAGGTCGACCACCGTCATCGTGGGGAGCTCTTGCGCACGCGCGCGCACCGGCAAGACGAGGCGCTTGATCTTGCCCTCGCGCGACAAGTACTCGCTCTCGAGAGAGGGGGTCGCGCTGCCCAGCACGCACACCGCGCCCGCCCGCGCGGCTCGCAAGAGGGCCATGTCTCGCGCGTGGTAGCGCACGCCTTCCTCTTGCTTGAACGAGGGGTCGTGCTCCTCGTCCACCACGATGAGGCCGAGGTCCTGCACGGGCGCGAACAAGGCGGAGCGCGCACCGATCGCCGCTTGCACCTTGCCCTCTCGGAGGGCGTGCCACATCCGGTGACGATCCTTCGGCGTGAGCCCGGAGTGCAACACGGCCACGTCGTCGCCGAAGCGTGCGCGAAAACGCGAGACGAGCTGCGGCGTGAGCGCGATCTCCGGGACCAACATGAGCGCGCCGCGCTTCAGGTGCCGAGCCTCCGCGATGGCGCGCAGATAGACCTCGGTTTTGCCCGATCCGGTGACACCGTGGAGGAGGAACGCGCCCGCGATCTTCTTGTCGAGCGCGTGGGTCAGCTCGAAGATGGCCGCGGACTGGCCTTCCGTGGGCGTCTTTTCCTCGTCGCGCTCGACCGCCGCGTCGAAGAAAGCGCCCTCCTCGGCGGCCTCTTCTTCCACGCGCGCGAGACCGAGCTCTTCGAGCTTCTTGAGGAGCGTGCGCGCGGTGGACTGCGTCTCGACCAGTCGTGCGACCGGAGTTTTGCCGTCCGAGCGGAGCCGCGCGAGCAGCGCGCTCGCACCGCGGGAGAGCTTTTTCTCCGCCTCTTCGTTCGTGGTCGACGAAGGCCAGGCGACCTTGATTTTCCGGGACGAGACGCCCTTGGCCTTGTCGAAGAGGCCCAGGGTCACGCGCTCTTCGAGGGCGGACTCGCGGTCTTGCGGGGGCAGCGCGAGCCGCACCACTTCGCCGATGGGCGCGAGGTAGTACGCCGAGAGCTCGCGGAGGAACGCGAGCAGCTCGTCCGGGACCGACCCCGACTCGAGCACGCGCGCGAGAGGCTTCACTTTGGGGGGCGGCTCGCCCTCGACCACGTCGAGCACCACGCCCACGAGCCTGCGCCCGCCGAACGGACACACCACACGAGCGCCCTTCACCACGAGCTCGGCCATGGCCGCGGGGATCTCGTAGGAGAACGCGTGGGGAATCGGGACCGGGAGCGCGACCTGCGCGAGTCTCATGACGGACCGCGTAGCCTACGCGCTCGCGCCGCGACCACGAAACGCCCCTTCACTTCTGCTGGAGCATCACGATGGCCACGATGACCGCGACGAGCGCGAGCACGGCCACCACGAGCAGCGCGAGGTTCGCCTTGGGAGGCTCGGGAGCCTTCTTTTCCAGGATGATCGACGAGGGCTCGGCGTCGACCACGGCTCCGGAGAGCGAGCTGGGGGCGTCGGCGATCTTCGAGGGCGAAGAGGCGAGATCGGCCCGGAAGGCGCGCATGGCGCCGTTGGAGACCGGGTGACGAACGAGCGCGGGCACCGAGTCCGGCGGGAGCTCGTCTTCGGAGGGCTCGGCGTCGCGGATGGCCACGTCCGACGAAGGAGGTGCCGGCGGCGCGACCTCGGCCGGAGCGGGCGACTTCGTTTCGCCTTCGACGCTCCCGGTCGGCTTGCCGATCTCGCGCTCGAGCGCCTTACGCGCGGAGACCGCGCCGGTGCCGAAGCTCTTCACCATCCAGTCGCCGAGACGGAGCGGGCTCACGGCGAACTTGGCCGTGACCATGTAGTCCTCGAGGTCGCGGAGCATCGCCGAAGCGGACGCGTAACGAGCCTCGCGGTCTTTGGCGAGGGCCTTCTTCACGATCTCGTGCAGGCGCTCTTCGTGGGGCAAGTCCCGGCTCTCGAGCTCGGGAATGTCCGCTTTTTTGGCCTGATCGAGGAGCGAGCCCTCGTTCTTGGGCGAATACAGGCGACGCCCGGCGAGCAGCTCCCACAGCAAGATACCGGTGGCGAACACGTCCGCACGTGCATCGAGGCGCTCGCCCCGCGCGTGCTCCGGGCTCATGTAGCCGGCCTTGCCGCGGATGGCCTCGTCGATGTCTTGGCTCTGGGTGGAGATGGCTTTGTTCGCGTGGGCGATGCCGAAGTCGCAGAGCTTCACCTCTCCCTCGAACGAGACCAGCACGTTGGAAGGAGAGACGTCGCGGTGCACGAGGCCGAGCGGCTCGCCTTCGTCGTCGCTGCGTCGATGGGCGTAGTCGAGCCCGCGAAGGACGTCGCTCACGATGCCGAGGGCGAACTCGACGGGAAGCGCGACCTTTTCTTGGGAGCATTTGCGCAAGAGCCCGTTGAGGTCGAAGCCCTCGACGTACTCCATCGCGATGTAGAGGTCCGAGCCCTCACGGCCGAGGTCGAAGACCTGGACGATGTGCGCGTGCGAGAGGCGCGCGGCGAGCTTGGCCTCGTGGATGAGCATCTCCGCGAACTCGGGCGAGCCCGAGAACTGCGGGAGGATTTGCTTCACGACCGCGAGGCGCGTGGCCCCGAGCTCGGTCTCGGCCCGCGCCAGGAAGATCTCGGCCATGCCGCCCTTGCCGATGGCGTCGAACAAGGTGTACCGGCCGAACTTTCGCGGAAGTCCGGCGCGCGCATCCTTGGGGGCAGTGTCGGTCGAGGTGGTCACGGGGAATGGCGCCAACATTTGCGGTACGGGACCACAAGGTCAAGAAAACGGAGCAGTCTCGCGCACGTTTCCGAGCGCCCGAGCGTCACTTCTTGGGAGGCCAGGTGGTGGGGATGCCCGAGGGCAGCACGGTCGGGAGCACGGTCGGCAACGTGGTGGGCAGGCCCGTGGGGAGCGCCGTGGGCACGCTCGGAGCGCCCTTGGGCGTGGGCGTGGGGATGGGCGCGACGCCTCCGTCGACCTTGGGCAACGAGGCGTCGAGGGCGACGCCCGCGTCCTTGGAGCCAGCGTCGGTCTTGGGAACCACCACTCCGGGCTGAGCGGGTTGACCGGGCTGACCAGGCTGGCCGGGGACGAGCGCGGGCGCGGTTTCGGTCGCGGTGGCCGCGGGCTCGGCCGTGGTCGCGGCGGCGCTCGGCGTGGTCGTCGCGGCGGTGGCGCTGGGAGCCGCGTCCGCGTCGCCCTTCTTCAGCTTGTCGCACGCGAGCAGCCCGAAAGGAGCGACGAACAGGACCAAGCTGACCGAGACGATACGTGCAGAGTGCATTTTCTTCACCGAGGCTCCTTGCCGCTCGATCCGAGGCGCATCGCCCCGAAGCGGACGGGGCGAAGCTTACTGCGCGCGCCCGACGAACCGGTAACTCTTGGCGCCCGCTCGACACTTACGAGGCGGTCACGAGTCGCGTTTTCGGCCTCGGTTCGCGCGAAAAGCACGCTCATCGAGCGCGAGCCGGCCGAGGCAAGAAGCGCGTACGGAGCCTCGAGACGGGCTCCTCGAAGAAGCGCCGCGAGGCCGCCGCGAACGCGATCGAGAGAGGGAGAGCGAGCGCGAACACGAAGAGCCCGGAGAACGCCTCGTCGTCGACCACGCGCTTCGCGCAGAAGATGGCCGCGAGGTGCAGCATGTAGACGCCGTAGCTCACCTCTCCCACGAAGGCGATCGGCCGCAGCGCGAGCACCGGCGCGAGCAGGTGATCTTCGCGCACCACGCACGAGCCCAAGAGCCCCACGATCACGAGGTGCGTGACCACGAGCGGCACGTCGTTTCGAACCAAGACCACCACGAGCAGCGCGGCGAACACGGCCGACGAGGCCTTCTTGCCCAGCACCTCGGAAAGAATCGCGTACCCGCGAGGTTCGTGCAGAATGCACGCGAGCAGCACCCCGAAGAGGAGCGGCGCTCGGATACCGGTGGCCACGGTGACCACGAACCCGAGGGGCGCGCTCGCGCTCGCCACCTTCGCGAGCACACCGAGCGACGACGCGGCGTCGCACGCGAGCAGCCCCACCGCGAAGAGCCAAGGCGCGATCTTCGGCCCCCGCGCGAACCAGGGAAAAACCGCGTAGAACTGCTCTTCCACCGCGAGCGACCAGGAGTACGCGAAGAGGATCGGGTGCGGCACGCCGAAGTCGACGAACCAGGTGGTGGTGAACGTGGCGAAAGCCGGAAGGGACGCGAAGAAATGCGCCCGCACGGCGGACTCCACCGGGAGCGCGAGCGCCCGCAGCACCGTGAGCCCCAGCACCGCGTAATAGAGCGGCAAGATACGGAAGGCGCGGCGCGTGTAGAACGCACGCACATCGACGTGCCCGGCCGAGTCGCGCTCGCGCAGCAGCAGCGTGGTGATGAGAAACCCGCTCACCGCGAAGAAGAGGTCGACCCCGATGGGCCCCTTGCCGAGCAGCCCGGGCAGCGGGCGCGGCGTCGAGTGATGGAAGACCACCGGAACCACCGCGAGAAAGCGCAGGCCGTCGAGCGACCCGAAGCGCACGACCCGCCGAAAGCGCGCGTACGGGCTCGGATCGGCCGAGTCCGTCGTCACGTCGTCGTCGCGGGTCGAGGTCATCCGCGGCGCACTTATTCAGCGTGAAGCCCGGCGATCAAGTGCATCGTCTTCGCGCGAGAGACTCCCGCGAAGACGAGGGGGCTTCTCGACTAGACGACCGTACACGTGACGTTCGTGTAGCTAGGTCGCGAAAGCTCTGGTAGGACCGCGCGCCCGTGTCGCTCTTCCGAGGCTCTCTCACTTACGTCCGTTTTTTCGTCGAGGGCGAGCTCCCCGACGATTTCCACGATCGCGCGCTCTCGCTGGTCGAAAAGAAGATCCAGCGCCCGCTCGAGGCCGACGACGACGAAAACGAACGCTCCGGCTGGTGCAAGGTCGGTGAGCCGTTCGTGCTCGAAATCGAGCACGAGGACATGTTCGCGAACGAGTACGTGAACCTCGGGTACCGCACGGACAAGTGGGCCATCCCGGGCGCGCTCCTCAAGGCCAAGCTCGCCGAAGCCGAGGCCGCCTACCTTCAGAAGAAGGGTCGCGAGCGCCTCTCCAAAAAAGAGAAGACCGAGCTCAAAGAGCTGGTCGCGCGGAAGCTCCGCAAGACCATGACCCCGGTGGTGCGCGCGCAAGACGTCTCGTGGGCCCTGAACGAGGGCACGGTGCGCTTCTTCGGCACCTCGCCGCGCACGCAGTTCGCCTTCTCCGAGCTCTTCTACAAGACCTTCGGCCTCAAGCTCGTCCCCGAGTCCCCGTACACGCTCGCCTCGCGTCTCGGGATGTCCAAGTCCCAAGAGAGCGAGTGGCAGTCCGACGACCCGCTCGCGTTCTCGGCAGAAGAGGCCTGAAGACCCCATGGATCTGCACGAGCGCATCGAGAAAAAGCGGTTCTTCGGCCGCGAGTTCCTCCTCTGGTTGTGGTTCGAGAGCGAGCTCTTGGAGGCGACCACCAGCACCAAGTCCGGCGAGATCGGCCTCTGGATCGAGAAGCAGCTCACGCTCTCGGTCGAGAAGGAAAAGACCGCCATTCGCGGCACGCTGCCCGCGAAAGCGCGCGAAGCGAAAGAGTCGCTCCTCCTCGGCAAGATGCCGGAGGCCGCGGGCTTTCATTACGTCCGCGGCGACCGCGAAGGCTACTTCGTGCTGAAGGGCGAGACCTTGGCGCTCTCGGCGGTGAGCTTGCCCGTGGTGCTCGTCGAAGACGAAGAGCCGATCGGGCTCGATGCTCCGCCTCCGCCGCGCGCCAAGAAGAAGCGCGAGCGCTCGGTCGAGGCCGAGCTCGAACAAGCCGAGGTCATGGCGCAAGAGAGCTTCTTCGAGCGCATGCACCTGCTGCGCGAGCTCGAAGAGGTGGTGGAGGAGCTCTTCTCCACGTTCCTCGTGCTGAGGCTCGACCCGCAGAACCGTCGCTTCGTGACCACCGCGATGGAGAAGTGGGCACGCGGCGAGTCGGTGGACGCCGACAGCTACGCGCAGAAGCGCAAGGCCGCCCTCGCGCAGGCTCCGAAGAGCAAAGCTCGCAAGTGAGCCTCCCGCGTTCGACGTGAACGTGAACGTGCTCGTGATCGCGCTCACGGGCGCGAGTGCGTCGTTCGGACCGCGCGCGTGCGGCGCGAGACGGGTGCGCACGGGCGCGAGGCGTGGTGCGCGCGAGTCTTCGCACGGTCGATTCACGCCTTCTCGGCTTGACGCGCCGCACGCGAAAGGCTCCCATCCGGGGCGATGAGCGGAAAGCGCGACGAAAACGGGAATCTCCCCGACGAAGAGCGCAAGGACGCCCCGCCGACCTCTCGGCTCGGTCGGCTCGCGCGGCTCGGTGCACTCGCCCCCAAGGCCATTCCCTTCGCGACCAACGCGATGAAGAAGGCCATGGGCCTCGGGCAATCTCCCGAAGACCAGGAGAAAGAGCGCGAGGCCCTGAGAGACACGGCCAAGAAGACCGCCGAAGCGATGCTGAAGACGCTGGGCGAGATGAAGGGCCTGCCCCTCAAGCTCGGGCAGATGGCCTCGTACATCGACGGCCTCGCCCCTCCCGGCTACGAAGAGAAATTCCAAGAGGTGCTGAAGGGCCTGCAGGCCAAGGCACCGCCGCTCTCTCGTGAAGCCGCACGGAAAGTGGTCGGCAGCGAGCTCGGCGTCCCGGAAGAGATCTTCGCGGCGTGGGAAGACGATCCGTTCGCCGCGGCGAGCATCGGCCAGGTGCATCGTGCGACCACTCGCGGCGGCGATCGAGTGGCCGTGAAGGTGCAGTACCCCGGCATCGACAAGGCCATCGAGAACGACCTGAAGAGCCTCTCGCTGCTCGAGCAGATGATCGCGCCGGTGGGCCGCCGCTACCACACCAAAGAGACCTTGGACGAGATCAAGGCCGTCTTCATGGCCGAGCTCGACTACTCGAAAGAGGCGGACGCGACCGAGCTCTTCCGCAAGATGCACGAGGGCGACGACGACATCGTCATCCCGCGCGTGCACCACTCGCTCTCCACGCGCCGCGTGCTCACCACCGAGCTCCAAGGCGGGCTCGACTACAAGACGTTCTGCGAGACCGCGTCCGAAGAAGAGAAGAACGCCGCCGGCCACACGGTGTGGCGCTTCATGATGCGCGCCCTCTTCAAGTACGGCGTGCTCTACGCGGATCCGCACCCTGGAAATTACCGCTTCCTCGGGGGCGGCAAGGTCGCCTTCCTCGACTTCGGCTGCCACAAGATCCTCTCGCCCGAGCTCGTCGCCGGCGAGAAGCGCTACGTCATCGCCGCCATGGACGAGAACTGGGACGAGTTCTACCGCGCGTGCGTCGACTTTCTCGGCTTCGACCCGACCGACGAAGAGGCGTTCCAGCTCTACACCGAGTACACGAAGTTCGTGCTGGTGCCGCTCACGCAAGATGCAGTCTACAAGCATACCCACGAGCGCGCGCGAGAGTCGGTGGCGTTCCTGGCGCGAGGCGTGAAGAAGGTCATGAAGAAGGGCGACGCCTCCTTCCCCGCGCTGCCCAAGCCGATCCACATGCCGACCGAGCACACGTTCATGAATCGCCTCCAGTGGGGGCTCGCGAGCGTGATGGCGGGCCTCGGCGCCGAAGGCAACTTCCACCGGATCACCGAAGAGTGGATTCGCGGACCGCACGTCCCACCGCCGCGCTGAGCACGCGCGAACGAGCGAGCACGAAGGCACGGAAGAGCCGCGACCGCTCGCCCGAGGCCTCCGGCGTGTCCGAGCGCGTGCGCGACGCGAAGCGCTCCACAGGCCCCGCGCGCGAAGAAGAGAACCGCTTCGTGCACGGGGACAACCTGCTGGTTTTTCCCTGGCTCCAGCGCGCGCTCGGGCCGGTGTTCCGCTTCGCCTACGTCGACCCTCCATTCAACACGGGCCGCGCCTTCCCCGAGTACCGAGACGGGCGCTCTCGTGAAGAGTGGATCGCGTTCATGCGTCCGCGCCTCGGCGCCATCCGGGATCTGTTGCGACCCGACGGCGCGATCGCGCTCGAGATCGACGACACCGAGCTCGGCCCGCTCCAGGTCCTGTGCGACGAAATCTTCGGCCCGAAGAACCGCGTCGCCACCATCACCGTGGTGCGCAGTGCCGGCACGGGTCACAAGGCGCAGAACCGCGGCCCGGTGAACGTGTCGGACTTCGTGTTGCTCTACGCCAAGGAAAAATCGGCCTTCCGGCCCACGCCGCTCTTCGTGCCGAGAAAAGATCCCGATCGCGCATACTCCACGTTCGTTCGCGATCCGAAGGCGCCGCTCGACCAGTGGAGCTTCGTGCCACTCGCCGAGGCCGCCGCGGAGGGCTCGGGCTACGAGAGCGCGAGGCTCGCGCGGCGCGCCGAAGGCGCCACGTTCGCACGCCGCGTGTCGCGCTTCGCGCTGGAGCACGCGGACCACGTGGTTCGCTTCGCGCAGGTCCGCGTGGAGGCCGTCTCGAAGCGCGCCCGCGAGCTCGTCACGCGATCGACCGAGCGACCCGACGAGGTCTTCCGATTGCGCCGAGAAGGACGCCCCGACCTCCTCCTGCGCGCGGGAAACCGCATCCTCTTTCTCTCCTCGAAGCTGCGCAGCTTGCTTCCCGACGGCTCGGTCGACCCCACGGGTGAAGCGCCGCGCGTGCTCGCCGAACCGCTCAGCAACGTGTGGACCGACGTCCCTTTTCAGGGAATCGCGCGCGAGGGCTCGGTCGTATTCGTGAGGAACAAGAAGCCGGAGCGTCTCGTGGAACGTTTGCTCGCCGCACAGACCTCGCCCGGTGATTGGGTGCTCGATCCGTTCGTGGGGAGCGGGACCACCGCCGCCGTCGCCGAAACCATGGGAAGAAAGTGGGTCGGTATCGAAGAGGGCGAGCACCTCTACACGCTCGCGGTGCCTCGGCTCGCACGTGTGGTACGAGGCCTGGACCACACGGGAATTCGTCGCCTACGCGCGCACGAGGGAGGAGGAGGCTTCGGTGTTTACCGCTGACCGTCGACGCGCACCGGCCACGCTGCTCGCGCTCTTCACCGTAGGGCTCTCGCTCGGCTGCGCGTGCAAAGCGCCGAAGAGCGCCGACGCGGACGCCTCCCCCCCCGACGCGAGCGCGACCTCGACCTCGACGAGCGACGCCTCCACGAGCGCCGCGCTCGAGGCCGGCCGAGACGAGCGCACGGACGATGCCGGGACCGATCCACCCAAGATCGCTTTCCAAAAGGCGATGAGGCGCGCCCGCTGGGAAGAGGCGGAGAAAGCCGCGCGCGCCATGCCCGACGAGGCTCGCGCGGCCCCCATGGTGAAGCTCGCGCGGGCTCGCGCCGCCTTGGAGCGTGCAGACTACAAGCTCGCGGGCGAAGAGCTGAACAAGCTGGAGGAGGCGCTCCCGCTGCTCGAGGCGCGCATCAAGCGCATGCGACGAACGGCCCTCGCCGAGACCGGTCCGTTCGATCGCGCCGCGGAGGCCTTCTTCGCGGACGGAACCGCCCGAGGGTACCTCGCCGCCGCGCGCGCCTACGAGCGCGCCGGAGACGCGAGCCGAGCGCGGGCCGCATGCGATCGCGCGCTCGCCACGGACAAAAAGTCGAAGGCCCTCGAAGAAGAGGCTCGAACACTGCGGCTCTTCGTTCCCCACGACGAGACGCCGAGCGACAAGGACGACGCACGTTGGCTCGCCGTGCACGCGAGCACCGCCAAAGACGCCGAGCGGGCCCTGGCCAAGCTCGAGCGCCCGCTCACGTCGGACGAGTGGCTCCAGCGCGCCCAAGAGCTCTCCGAGGTCCAAGCGACCGACGAGGCCCTCAAGGCCGTCGAGCGCGCCATCGGCTCGAAGGGCAAAGCGAGCGCGGACGACTTCTGCCACGCCAAGGCCGAGGCGCTCTACAAGTCGAAGTCCCGCTACACCGAGGCCTCGCAGGCGTACGCGACGTGCGAGCGCCGCCACGGCGAAAAAGCCGCGGAAGACGCGTTTTTGTCGGCGCGTGCGCTCTCCCGAGCCGACCGCGATCGCGAAGCGCAGGTGGCCATGAAACACGTGCGCGATCACTACCCGCGCTCGCCCTTCGCGACTCAAGCGAAGTTCCACATCGCGCGCATCGCGCTCTTGCACGGCGAGTACCCGGCGGCCGTGGCCGGGTTCGACGAGCTCGCGCAAGAGCGAGGCAAGGCCGATCGTGAAGTGCCCCGATACCGGGCGCTCGCCCACTTCGGCGCCCGCGACTACCGCACGGCGCGCCGTCTCTTCGAGGCCCTCGCCGACGACGCGGACGAGGGACAACTGCGTGCACGTTACATCAATCTGGCCGCCCTCGCCGCCCTGCGCGACGGGGACCGCACGCACGCCGTGGCGCGCTGGACCGAAGTCGTGCGCACGCATCCGCTCTCGTTCGCCGCGCTGGTCGCGCACGCGCACTTGGTCGACGTGAAGGCGCCGCCGATCTCGTGGGTCGAGCCTCCGCAGCCTGCCGTGGCCAAGCTCGAGGTCGCGCTGCCCGCCCCGGTGGACGCGCTGCACGAGGTCGGGCTCGACGACGACGCGGAAGACGAGCTTCGCACGCGCGAGTCGTTCGTCGAGAGCCAGCACCAGGGGCGTGGCGTGGAGGCCCTCTGCACCGCGTACGGCATGATCGGCCGCGCCAAGCGTCGCCACCAGATCGCGCTCCGCGTGCCCTCGCAGCTGCTCGGCGAGAGCCCCGAGGGGCGCGCGCGCTGGGCGTGGGACTGCGCGTATCCGCACCCGTACGAGGCCGAGGTCGACGAAGCCGAAGCCCGCGAGGGTCTGCCCACCGGGCTCGTCTACGCGGTGATGCGCCAAGAGAGCGGCTTCGACCCCGAGGTGGTCTCGCCGGCGCGCGCGGTCGGTCTCTTACAGCTCATGCCCGACACGGCGCAAAAGGTCGCCGAGCGTGGCGGATTCGCGCACGAAGAGAGCTGGCTCAAGCGACCGGGTCCCAACGTGGTCCTCGGCGCGCGCTACCTCCACGAGCTCGGCGAGAAGTACGAGAAGGACCCGCTGCGCGTCGCCGGAGCCTACAACGCCGGTCCCGAGGCCATGACCCGCTGGACCGCGCGCTCGAACGGCATGGACATCGAGGCCTTCGTGGAGTCGATCCCGTACCTCGAGACCCGCGGCTACGTGGTCCGCGTGATGGGGAATTTGGCGCGCTACGGCTTCGCTCGCAAAGGCGACGCCGGCGTTCCGGACGTGCGCCTCACGCTCTGACCCGCGATCGCGTGCATGATGCACCCATTGACCGAACGGAGGCCGAATCGTGCCGCCGTGAGCGGAAATGGCCGAGCGTGCGCACGGCGCGCGGTTCCGTGCTAGTGATGGCTCCCCCGTGCTCGGCCTGCTCGCAGCCGTCGTTTTCATCGCGCTAAACGGCTTTTTCGTGGCCGCCGAGTTCGCGCTCGTCAAAGTGGGCACCACCCATTTCAGCGCGGCGGGAAAACGCGACCCGAAGTTTCGTCGCGCGCAGCTCGTGGTGTCGAACCTCGAGCGCTACCTGTCGGTCACGCAGCTCGGCATCACGCTGGCGAGCCTCGGCCTCGGCTGGATCGGCGAGCCGGCCATCGAACACGCCTTCTCGCTCTTGGTCGCCAAGATCACCGGCCACGAGCCGGGCGGCGCGCTCAAGATCGCAGCGACGGCCATCGCGCTCACGCTGCTCACCTACGGGCACGTCCTGTTCGGAGAGCTGGTCCCGAAGCTCGTCGCCATCCAGCGCTCGGAAGCGACCGCCCTCTCGGTGGCGAGCCCGCTCCACATCTTGTTCTTGGTCTTCCGCCCGCTCCTCTTCGTGCTGGAGGCGACCACCAAGATTTTGCTGCGCGCCATCGGCATGAGCGCGGACGCCGCGAGCGAGGGCAAGCTCTCCGAAGAAGAGATTTTGGGCATTTTGGTGGCGAATACTGCCAAAAGCGAAGACGGACGCGCCAAGGGCGAGCTGGTCGAACGCGTCATGCGCTTCGCTCAGCGTGCCGCGCGCCACGCCATGGTCCCGCGCGTCGACGTGAAGTCGATCCCGATCGACACGCCCGCCCCGGAGGCCATCGCGCTACTCCGAGACTTGCAGTACTCACGCATCGTCCTCACCAAGGGTCGCTCCTTGGACGAGGTCGCCGGCTATCTCTACTCGAAGGACGTTTTCCTCAGCGAGACCGGCCTCGATGGCACAAGCCTCGCTTCGCTCCGGCGCGACGTGCTCTTCGTCCCCGAGCAGAAGGGCCTCTTGGATCTCCTCCGGGAGATGCAGAAGACCCAGATCCCGATTGCCATCGTGGTGGACGAGTACGGCGGCTCCAGCGGCATCGTGACGCTGGAAGACCTGCTCGAAGAGATCGTGGGTGAAATCCGCGACGAGTTCGACGAAGAGCCCGCGCGTGTGGTGAGGGTCGGCCACGACCCGAACGCGTGGGACGTGGACGCGCGCGCTGCCATGGAAGAGCTTCGGATCATCGGCGTCGAGGTGGAGCAGAAAGACGCCGCCGAAGCCGTGGGTACCGTGGTGCAGGCACGTATCGGGCGAATCCCCCACACGGGAGACAAGGTCGAGCTCTCGCCCACCGTCTCGGTCGAGGTGAGCGGCATGAGCCGACGGCGCATCACGAGCGTGCGCATCCGCGTGAAGCCCGAGGCGACATGACCGACCGCGCGCCCGCCGATTCCAGCGAGGCCCGCGGCGAGACGGCTTCGCGAGCGCTCCGAATCCTGCAGATCGTGGCGCTCGTGCTCGGCGTGGTGTCGCTCGTGGTGAGCTCGCGATTGAAGCTCTCCGGAGACCTCACGGACCTCTTCCCGAAGGGGCCCGAGGCCGAAGCGCTCGCCACGTTCACGCGTGCGTTCGGCGGCGGGGACGTGGGGCTCGTGCTCGTGCGCGGAGAAGACCCGACCGAGGTGACCCTGGTCGCCAAAGACGTCTCGAAGCGCCTCGAAGGAAAGAGCACGGTCTCCCGCGTGGTGGCGCAAATCCCGGACGCCAAACCGGTCGATCCCACGCTGGCCTGGCTGCACGCGGGGCCTTCGGCTCGCGCCGAGCTCGCCCGAACGCTCACGCCCGACGGCATGAAGCGACGCTTGGAAGATACACGTTCCTTGCTGCTCGCCCCCGCGGGCGCCGAAGAGGCCGCCGAGCTCTTGCGCAAGGATCCGCTACGCCTCTCGATGATCCCGTGGGAGGGACGCGCCGAGCTCGCCGCCGGCGTGGTGGCGGACGCCGAGGGGAGCTTCGTCGCCGATCATGGCAAGGCCCGCCTGGTCGTGCTCGAGCCGAAGGGGCGCGTATTCGACCCCGACGCCGCCGAGAGCTTCGTGCACGAGGTCGAAGGCGAGCTCTCCACGCTGAAGAAAGAGCACCCCTCGGTGCGCTTGGACCTGACCGGCGGACACGCGGTCGCCTACGCCACCGAGCGCATGATCCGAAAGGACCTCTACCTCAGCACGGCGCTGTCGTTCGTGCTGTCGGCGGTCATGTTCTTGGTCACGTTCCGGAGGGGGCGCGCGCTCTTGGCGGTGCTCCCACCCCTCGTCTTGGGCACCGCGTGGACCACCGCGATCGCCGCCTTGATCTACCCGCGGCTCTCGTCGCTCTCGGTCGCGTTCACCTCCGTGGTGGTCGGTGTCGGAGTGGACACCGGCGTGCACGTGTACGGTGCGCTGCTCGAGGCTCGCAAGAAAGGCCTCTCGCCCGAGGCCTCGGCCGAGGTCGCGCGCAGAACGTCGGCGCGCCCCACACTCACCGCCGCGGTGGTCGCCGCGCTCGCGTTCGGTGCGCTGGGAATCTCGGACATCGCCGCGCTCGGTCAGCTCGGCGTTTTGTGCGCCATCGGCGAGGTCCTCACCGCGATCGCCATCTTGCTCTTCGCGCCCGACGTCGGCCGGTGGCTCGAGAAGAAGATGCCCGAGGAGCGCCCCACGCCACGGTGGATCGCGGTCGTCTCGAACCTCACGAAGGGACGCGTGAAGGCCGTCGCCGCGCTCGCGGTGCTTCCCGTCTTGCTCGTGGTGCTCGGCGCCACCGGACTGCCGAAGACCGGCGAAGCCGTGGTGGCCCTGAGGCCCTCCGCGCTCGAACCGCTGCGCACCTCGGACGCCATCTACGAGCTCTTCGGCGGAAGGCCGAACCAATGGATCGTGCTCGTCCACGATCCCGACTTGCAGCGCGCCGCCTCGGAGATGGACGCGGTCTCCGAGGCCCTCGAGGCGCTCGGAAAAGACGGCACGGTGGACGGCTACGACACCATGACCACCTACGTGCCCGCGCTTCCCACCCAAGAGGCGCGCCTGCGCGCACGTGACGCCCTCGACCTGCCCGCCAAAGCCGCCGCTCTCCGGAAGTCGCTCGACGAGGTCGGCTTCGACCCGGACGCCTTCAAAGATGCCATCGCGGCCTTCGAGCACCCGCGGAACGACACCATCCCGATCCCGCTCGCCGAGCGCGGCCCGCTCTCCATGGTGGTCGCCCGGCACGTGCAGAAGTACCAGGGCGAGTACTACGTGGCGGCGTACGTGCGCCCCGCCGGCACGCCCGAAAAAGATCAGCGCCTGCGTGAGACCATCCGCGGCGCCTCGCAGAAGGCCGTGGTCACCGGGTTCGCGGCGCTCGAGGTCTCGCTCAAGCGCACGCTCGTCCACGATTTGCCCCGGATCGCGCTGCTCGCCACGGTGTTCGTGGGCATCGCGCTCGGGGCCACGCTGCGCAGCGTGAAGGGAGTGTCGCTGGCGCTCTTCGCGCTCGCCACCGAGATCGCCATGGTGGGCGTGGCCATGCGGCTCCTCCACATCGGGTGGCACGTGTATGATGCACTCGTTTTGCCGGTCCTGCTCGGCATCACCCTCGACGAGGTGCTCTTCTTGCTGCACGCCGCCGAAGAGCGCGAAAAAGGCGAAGCGAGCGGCGAGCACGAGAAGAACCCGAACGAAGACTTCGTCGCGCGGGCCTTGGAAAAACAGGCTCCGCTCTCCACCGCCACGGCGCTCACCACGGCGGCCGGCTTCGGAGCGCTCGTGGCCTGTCGCTTCGAGGGGCTCTTCGATCTGGGCGCGGTGGGCGCCATCGGTTCGGTGGCCGGTCTCGTGGCTTCGCTCGTGGTGGTGCCGGCCGGGCTTCGGTTGCTGGCCAAGAGCGACGCCGCGGGCACGAAGAAGAGCAAGGCAGGCGAAGGCCCGGCTTGAGCTTCCCCCGGACCGCACGCTATGCGGTTCGCACGCATGTTGAAAAGCTCGCTCGGCGAGCGCACGGGTGACCTCTCGAGGTTCTCCGCACGCGAGAACGCCCCCGACCCGGACCTCGAAGATCCGCTGCCTTCGCTCTTCGGCGAGGTCGCGCCCACTCCGCTCGCGCGCCTCTCGGCGGCCATCGCGGACGAGCGCGCGGGCCATCGCATCGACGTCACGTCCATCCGTGGCTCTGCCGGCGCGGCACTGGTCGCTTCCCTGGCCAAGAAGACCGGCCGCCCCATCGTGTACGTCTCGAAAGACGTAGAGAGCGCGAGACGCGCGCGCGAAGACGTGGCCTTTTTCCTGGGCCCGGGTGGCCTCCGCGAGACGCTCGTGCTCGCCCCCGCCGAAGCTTCGCCGTACGCCGACGTGAGCCCGGATCGCCGCGGCGAGATGGCACGCGTCGCCTCGCTCGCCCGCATGGCCGGTCCGCAGGGCTTTCACGTGGCATGCCTCGCCGCGAGCGCGCTCGTCCGTCGAGTCGTGCCGAAAGAGGCGCTCTTCTCGCACTGCTACCGCGTGGTGGCCGAAGAAGAGCTCGATCGCGACGCCCTGCTCGTGGGGCTCGGCGAGGCCGGTTACCTGCGCGTTCCCTTGGTCGAAGATCCGGGGAGCTTCGCGGTGCGCGGCTCGGTGGTCGACGTGTGGCCGGCACAGTCGCACGAGCCCTACCGCATCGAGCTCTACGACGAGCTCGTCGTGGCCATCAAACCGTTCGACCCCTTCGAGCAGCGCACCCACAAAGACACGCAAATCCCCGCGCTCGATCTCTACCCCGCGCGGGAGACGCTCTTCACGCCGGAGAACGTGGCGCGGGCAAAATCCCGCGTTCAAGACCTCGCCGACGCGCTCGACGTGCCCACCACCAAAGCGCGTGCTCTCGCCGAAGACGTGGCCAGCGGTCGCGCCTTCTTCGGTTCGGACGGCTATTTACCTGCGTACTACAAGGAGCTGGTCTCCCCCTTCGACTACGTGCCCGCGAACGCCATCGTGGTGCTCGAGGATCCGGCCGAGGTGGTCTCTTCGGTGCGCGAAGAGCTGGAGCGCGCCGAGCGCGAGGCCCACGGACGCCAAGGCTCCGTGCATTTCTTGCCGCAAGCGTTCTTCACCTCCGAAGCGGACGCGGCGCGCGAGATTGCCTCGCGGGCCGTGGTCACGCTCACGCGCAGCGCGGTGGTCGGCGGAGAGTCGCGCGACCTCGGCGTCTACGAGATCACCCCCGAGCCCCTCGAGCTCGGCGCTCTCGACCAGAGCGATCTGTCCGCGGCCATGCAGCGCGCGCGCGCCTCCAAGGGCAAAGTCGCGGGCCTCGAGCCGCTGGTGAGGCGCATCGCCCACTTCCGCGGCTCGGGCCTGCGCGTCGCCATCACCGCGCGCACGACCACACAGGCCGAGCGCCTCGTGGGGCTCTTGCGCCACCAGGGTGTTACGTGCACCTTGCATCTAGCGGGACTCGACATCCTGGGTGCCCCTCCGGGATCGACCGACGAGTCGCTCCACGTCGACGTGGTCCCGGGTGCGCTCTCGCGTGGCGTCACGCTACCGGGAGACGCGCTCGCCGTGGTCACCGAAGAGGAAATCTTCGGCGGACGCGCGCACAAACGCCGCGAAACCAAGGCGAAAGACGCCACACGCCCCTTCCTGGAAGACCTGCGCTCGCTCTCCGTGGGCGACCTGGTCGTGCACGTCGAGCACGGCATCGGCCGCTACGTGGGCCTGCAGCACAAGAGCGTCGGCAGCCTCACGGTCGACCTCTTGGTGGTCGAGTACGCGGGCAAGGACAAGCTCTACCTCCCCGTCTATCGGCTGAACCAGATCCAGAAGTTCTCCGGCGGTGAGAGCGACGCCCCCAAGCTCGACAAGCTGGGCGGCTCGACCTTCGCCAAGACCAAGAGCCGCGTCCGCAAAGAGGTCAGGCAAATGGCCGACGAGCTCTTGCGTCTCTACGCGGAACGTAAAGCCCAAGAGGGCGTGGCGCTCCCCGCAGCAGACGACGAGTACCGCGCCTTCGAGGCCACCTTCGCATTCGAGGAGACCCCCGATCAGGCACGCGCCATCGACGACGTGAACGGCGATCTCGAGTCGTCTCGACCCATGGATCGCCTCGTTTGCGGCGACGTGGGATTCGGCAAGACCGAGGTGGCGATTCGTGCGGCTTTCCGCGTGGCCATGTCCGGTCGGCAGGTGTGCGTGCTCTGCCCGACCACGGTGCTCGCGCAGCAGCATTTCCGCACCTTCGAGGCCCGTCTCCAGGGCTACCCGATCACGGTGGCGTGCCTCTCCCGCTTCCAGACCAAGAAGGAACAAGACGAGATCTTGGCCAAGGTCAAAGAGGGCAAGATCGAGGTGCTCGTGGGCACGCATCGCCTGCTCTCGAAAGACGTGCACTTCAAGTCGCTCGGCCTGCTCGTGGTGGACGAAGAGCAGCGCTTCGGGGTCACGCACAAGGAGCGCATCAAGCAGATGAAGTCCACGGTGGACGTGCTCACCCTGAGCGCTACCCCCATTCCGCGCACGCTCCAGATGGCCGTCGGAGGCCTGCGCGATCTCTCGCTCATCGCCACGCCTCCGGTCGATCGCCGCGCCGTGCGCACGGTGGTCACGCGCTTCGATCCGCAGGTCATCCGCGAGGCCATCACACGCGAGATCGCGCGCGGAGGTCAGGTCTTCTACGTCTACAACCGCGTCGAAGGCCTCTACGAGCGCGCCCAAAAGGTGATGGAGCTCGTGCCCACCGCGCGCGTGGCCGTGGCCCACGGGCAGATGGTGCGGCGCACGCGCAAGAACGCCGAGGGCGAGACCGAAGTGGAGTCGAACCTCGAGCGCACCATGCTCGACTTCGTCGACGGCAAGTACGACGTGCTCTGCGCGACGGCCATCGTGGAGAGCGGACTCGACATTCCGCGGGCGAATACCATCCTGATCGATCGCGCGGATTTGTTCGGACTTTCGCAGCTTTACCAGCTACGTGGCCGCGTCGGACGCTCGCGCGAGCGTGCGTATTGTTACCTGGTCGTGCCGCCTCAAGACGCCATGACCGACGACGCGCGCGCGCGCATCGAGGCGCTCGAGCGCCACACCGAGCTCGGCAGTGGCTTCAAGGTCGCCTCGCTCGACCTCGAGCTGCGCGGCGCGGGAGATCTGCTCGGCGGAGAACAGTCCGGGACCGTGGCCAGCGTCGGCTTCGAGCTCTTCGTGTCCATGCTCGAAGAAGCCGTGCACGAGCTGCGCGGCGAGCCCGTGGTGCACGAGGTCGATCCCGAGCTCTCGTTCGACGTGGAGGCGTTCGTCCCCGACGACTACGTGTCCGAGGTGGGCGTGCGCCTCTCGCTCTACAAACGGCTCGCGGGCGCCATCGACGAAGCCCACGTGGCCGACATCGCCGCGGAGATGGAAGATCGCTTCGGCCCCCCTCCCCAAGAGACGCGCAGCCTCGTGCGCCTCATGAGCCTCAAGACCGAGCTTCGCCGCCTGCGTGTGCTCGGCTGCGAAGCCACGAGTCAAAAGGTCACGCTGCACCTCCGCGAGGACACGCCGCTCGATCCACGCAAGATCACCGAGATGGTACGCGACAAACGGAGCCCCTATCGCCTCACGCCGGACATGCGGCTCTCGCGTCGCTTCGAAGGCGAGGGCAACGGGCTCGCCAATGTCGAGGCCGTGCTCGCCGATCTCGCGAAGGCGCTCTCGCCGCGCTGAATTCTCAGACTCTACGGAACCGTGCGTCGCGTACCCTCGGGGCATGGCACGCGTGCTCGTCCCCCTCCCCGACCGCGACTTCGACGTGACCGAGGTCGCGGTTCCGTGGAAAATCCTGACCCGCCTCGGACACGAGGTGGTCTTCGCGACCGAGCACGGAGGTACGGCGCCGAGTTGCGATCCGCTCCTGCTCACCGGTGTGCTCTTCGGCAAGCTGGGCGCGGAGCCCGAGCCCAAGGCGTTCTACGCGGCCATGACCGAGTCGCCCGAGTTTCGTGCGCCGCTCGCCTGGCGAGACGTCTCCGTCACGGACTTCGCGGGCCTCGTGCTGCCGGGTGGACACGCGCCCGGCATGCGGCAGTACCTGGAAGGCGAAGAGCTCTTCCCCAAGGTGGCCGAGTTTTTTGCGCGTGACTTGCCCGTGGGCGCGATCTGCCACGGCACGGTGGTGCTGGCTCGAACGCGCGACGCGAGCGGCAAGAGCGTGCTCTTCGGCCGCAAGAGCACGTCGCTGCCGAAGTACATGGAGCGCAGCGCGTACCTCTCCACGTTCTGGAAGCTCGGCCGGTACTACCGAACGTACCCGGAGTACGTGGAAGACGAAGTGACGCGAAACCTCGCGAGCCCGAGCGACTACCGACGCGGACCGTTCCATCTCTCGGCGCGTGGCACCGACACCGACGACTCGCAGGCCTTCGTGGTGGAGGACGGGAACTACCTCTCGGCTCGCTGGCCAGGAGACGCGTACCTCTTCGCCAAGCGTTTCGCGGCAAAGCTCACGTCCGAGCGAGCGCACGAAACCCTGTAAACATAGTCCCGCCGACCATGTAGGCGATCCGCTGCCCGGCCACGTGGGCGCAGGCGGGATCGACTCGTGGACGACTCACTGGCAGTACTTGCGGATCTCGAACTCGCGCATCGGTCCGGGCGGCCGCGCCCGTGCTTCTTGGCACTTTTGGGCCATGGACGGCGCGTTCGGCGTGGGCGAGGGCGTCGGCACCGGTGTGGGCACGGGCGTCGGCGTGGGAGTCGGAGTGGGTGGCGCCGTCGGCACGAAGGTGGGCAGCGGGAACGGCAGGGTCTGCGTGGGCTTCGGCGTAGGAGTCGGAGTGGGAACGGGCGTCGGCGCCGGCGTGGGGGACGTCGATGGCTTGGTCGTTGCGGTCGGCCGAGGAGTTGTTCCAGGCGAGGTGGGAAGCGGCTGGGGCGGCGTGGTTACGCCCAACGTCGGAGTGGACGTGGGAGAGGTCGGCTCGGACGTGATGGCCGGCGTGCTGGTGTCCGTGGCGACCGGCGTGGTCGGGAGCGGTTGGGTCACCACCACGGGGTTCGGTCCCGATTCGACATAGAGCGCGATGGCCACCGCCACGATGCTGAGCAGTCCGATGACGCCCGCCGCGATCAGCAGACCGCGCCGACCGCCGCCTTCTTTGCCGTTCGAGGTGGTGTAGACCGGTGCGCGCGGGACCGCATGCGGCGTGGGAAACGCATGATTTCCCGCGGGAGGCGTGACGTGGTGCGGTGCCGGGCCGTAGGCAGGCGCCGAGGGGGACGGCGAGAACGAGGCCCCCGGAACGAACGTGCCATTTCCTGCCGGAACGGCCGAGGCGACGTACGAAGCCGGCGGAACGAGCGGCGTTCCTCCCGCTTCGGTGCCGCCCGGACGCGGAGCGCCCGACGTGAAGCCAATCGGTGCCGGAGAGAGACCGGCCGCGGCCACTGCACCAAGCGGCTCGCCCATGAGCGTGCCGCCCTTGCCCTCGGCGGCGCCGGGCGGTTTGGCACTCGGTCCAGGCTCGGTGGCCTCTCCCGCAAACGCTTGAAAGAAGTCGCCTACGGTGGAGAACCGGTCTTCGGGAGCCTTGGAGAGCGCACGTGAAATCGCCTTGCGCATGGGCCGCGGCACGTCGCCGCCGTGAGGCGCGCCTTCGATGGGGCGCGGAGCCTCTCGCATGTGCTGCGTCGCCCACTCCCAAGCCGTGTCCGCCTTGAAGGGCAGCTCGCCGGTGAGCATCTCATAGGCCATCACCCCGATCGCGTAGATGTCGCTTCGGGAATCGACCGCGCGGCCGGTGAACTGCTCTGGGCTCATGTAGGGCGGAGTGCCGAGCACCATGCCCTGCTGGGTGAGCTTCTTCTCGTTGGCGTCGGCTTCGGCGCTGCGCTTGGCAATGCCGAAGTCGAGCAGCTTCACGAAGTCTTCTTGGCCCGCACGCTTCGTGAGGATGACGTTGTCGGGCTTGAGATCGCGATGAACGATGCCGCGCTGGTGCGCCTCGGCGAGAGCGCCGCAGACCTGCGAGAGCACGCGCTTCGTACGGTCGGGGCTGAAGAACTTGGCCTTGCTGAGCGCATCCGCGAGGCTCTCGCCCTGGACGAACTCCATCACGATGAAGAGCTGGCCGTCCTCGGCGGTGCCGAAGTCGAACACGTGGATGGTGTTGGGATGCTCGAGCTGGGCCACCGTGCCCACTTCGCGCTGAAAGCGTTCGCGGATGGCTTCGTCGTTCGAGAGGTGGCGGTGCAAGGTCTTGAGGGCGACCTTGCGCACGGTGTTCCCGAGGGCCTGCTCGGCCAGGTACACGCACCCCATGCCGCCCTCGCCGAGCAGCTTCACGATCTTGTATCGCCCCGCGAACACCTGGCCGATGAGCGGATCGGACGCTGCGACTTTGGGCAGGGCCGTCCCGCAGCGCGAGCAGAACGGCTGCGTTTCGACGACCGGGGCCTGACAGACGGGGCAGTTCATCGGCGAAGGTGGGTCGAAGGACGACCCTCGACCATCATAGACGACGCGGCACGTCGTTTCGATCTCGGCGCGCGGCGGGTTTACGAAACTTCAGCGACGAACGGATTTCGAGGCGAAATTCCCCGCTATTTCGTGCAGTACTTCTTGATGAGCGCGGCGTCGTTCTTCTGCCGCGCGAAGGTGCATTGAGGGCTGTCGGCCGCGGGCTTTCCCGGGGTGGGTATGGGCGCGGTGGTGGTGGGCTTGGTGGAAGCCGTGGGCTTGGTGCCCGGCTTCGTACCACCACCGTTGGGCGTGGGCGTTCCGCCGCCGAGAGGAGGCGTTCCGCCACCGAGAGGAGGCGTCTCGCCCCCCGTGTTGGCCGCTGCGGTCTCGGCCGTCGCGGTCTCGGGAGTGGTCGGCGTGGTGGGCGTCGGCGTGGTGGTCGGCGTGACCGTGACGGGGGTCTTGTTCCCGCCGCCCGGCTTCACCAGCGCGACAACGATGATGATGATCACGACCACGCCCGCGACACCGAGGCCGATGAGCAGGCCCATGTTGCTCTTTTGCTCGCCCCCTCCTGCGTTGCGCGGAGGAGCGACCGGAACCGCCGCTACCGGCGGCCCCATGGCGCCTGCTCCCATCGGAGGCGCTCCCATCGGAGGCGCTCCCATCGGAGGTCCGGGAGGTGCTCCCATGGGAGGTCCACCCATGCCGCCCATGGGAGCCACCATGGGCGCTCCCATCTCGGTCTTCACGGGCACGCGACCTTCACCCCCGGAGGCCGGCGGCATGGCCGCTGCGGGCGGAGCGTTCGGAACCGTCGCGGCACCTCCGGCGAAGGACTCGAGAAACTCTTTCGCAGTGGCCTGTCGATCTTCGGGACGCTTCTCGAGCGCGCGCTTGATGGCGGCCCGTATTTTCTCGGGCAAAAGATTGCCGTTCGGCTGAGCCTCGATGGGCTTCGGCTGAGCGGTCATGTGCTTGGTGGCCCACTCCCAGGCGGTGTTCGCCTCGAACGGGAGCTGACCCGTGAGCATCTCGTAGGTCATGACGCCGAGCGCGTAGATGTCGCTCCGGCCGTCGATCGGCTGCCCGGTGAATTGCTCCGGGCTCATGTAGGGCGGCGTGCCGAGCACCATGCCCTGCTGGGTGAGCTTGGCCTCGTTGGGATCGTTCTCGGAGCTGCGTTTGGCAATGCCGAAGTCCAAGACCTCGACCCAGTCTTTTTGACCGGCGCGATCGCACAAGACCACGTTGTCGGGCTTGAGGTCGCGGTGCACGATGCCGTGCTCGTGCGCTTCTTGGAGCGATCCGCACACTTGCGTGAGGATCTTCTCCACGCGCACCGGATCCATCGGTCCTTCTTTTTCGATGACCGTGGCCACGCTCTGGCCCTTCACGAACTCCATCACGATGTAGAGCAGGCCTTCGGGCGTGGTGCCGAAGTCGAAGACCTGGATGGTGTTCGGGTGATGAAGCTCGGAGACGGTGCCGCACTCGCGGGCAAAGCGCTCTTTGATCTTCTGATCCTGCGACAAATGCTTGTGCAGGGTCTTCACGGCGACCTTGCGGACGGCCGTGCCCATCTGCTGCTCGCCGACGTACACGCACCCCATGCCGCCTTCGCCGAGCAGCTCGGTGATCTTGTACTTGCCGGCGATCGTGGTGCCGACGAGCTGCTGCGAGTCTCCGCCTTCTGCTTCCATCGCGACGAAGGGTCGCACAAATCGCAAAATCCCTCTACCGCCTCCTCACGCGAGTGCTGGAGAGGCGCCCGCCGAAGCGTTTTGGGCTCGCCGCGGCGGCGCTTCTTGCGAATTCAGGACCTCTCGAGGGCTCAGGGATCGCCGCGACCGAGCAGCTTCACGAGCTCTTTGGTGTCCACGTCGCGGGACTCGATCTCTTCGAGACGCGTGAACGACTGGTCGGCCTCGAGGCGGAACGATCCCACGTACCCCTCGGGGGCGCCGGTGCGCCATTCGTCCGGGGCGAAGAGCGAGAACCACATTCCCTGACCGTCCCGGTACACGTGGTAGATGCCGCCGGGCTTCTTCTCGAAGTTGCAGCGCGCGCGGTGGAGCTCGGCGTCGGCGCGCGCCTTTTCCAAGAGCGTACGCGCCTTGTCCTGGAGCGAGCGGATTTGCTCGGCGAGCAGCACGAGCTTGCCCGACGTCATCGTGGCGATGGTCTCGTCCGCTTTCTGAATCTCGGCGGCCACGTCCACCAGTTGGTAGGCGGGCGCGAGGCGGCTCATCGGGTAAGGCGCGGCCGACGACGGGCCGTCGTAGCGACCTTTCACCAGCCGAATCGGGTTCTCTTGGGGGGCGCCGGCCGTCTCGTTCGCCCCGTCGTCACGCGCGTCGTCGCTCATCGTCTCCTCGAAGCTTGCCCGGTCTCGACGCGCGAATCACGCGCGACGAGCTGCGGGGCTATCTCGCGTCTTTGGGGTCGGATCCCGCATCCGTCGAGCCCGAAGCGGGGGACGGCGTCCCATCCGAGGCCGAGGCGGCGTCCGCCGGCGGCCACGGGAGCGGCCAGCGCGTATCGCTCACGCGATCCCAGAGCTCGAAATGGGTGCCTCGCGACACCGCGGGGAAGAGCACGCCGATGCGGGTGGAGACCTTGGCGTTCAGCTTGGCGGTCTCGGGCGTGTCCTTCACGGCGAGCCCGGGGAAGTCGAAGCGCACGCGCTCGATCAGGGTTTTTCCCTCGTAGAGCTCGAGCGCGAAGCGCCCCATCACCCGCGGCGTCTCGCGCGGATCGGGGAAGGTCTCGGTGGTCATCGAGACCAGGTAGAGATCGCCGTGCACCCAGCGCAAATCCACGACGTACTGCTTTCGCTCGCGCAGCGGCGCGGGCTCGGGCGAGACGTACGCGGGTCTTCCCGCTTCGGGCGAGGGCGAGGACGAAGGCGCGGCATCGGCCGAAGCGTCGACGCTCGCGTCCGCTCGTCCCCGCGGACCTGCCGAAGCTTCCGGGAGCAGCATCGGGAGCGCGCAGGTCGCCGCCACGACCGCGACGCCGAACGTGACACGGACCAGTCGTCGCACGGTCGCGGCTCCCAGGGAAAACGAGCAGGTCACGAGGGGCTCCATGCGCACGCGATCTCCCACGCCTCGGGCTCGCCGCCAAGCGCCGTCCACACGTCTCGAAGGGCCTCGGGTACTTCGGCGCGGAGATCGAGCGTGCGACCCCCGAACGGGTACGAAACACGTGCGCAATGCAAGAATATCCGCGACATGCCCAGGACTTTCCCGGTCGGAAGGCCGAGGCGCATCGGACCGCCGTAGACCTTGTCGCCCAAGAGAGGCGCACCGAGGTGGCTCGTGTGGACGCGGAGCTGGTGGGTGCGACCGGTCTCGGGGGCGAGCGCGAGCAGCGCCAGGCCGGACGGGACCACGGCGACGGTACGGTAGCGCGAGAGCGAGGGTTTTCCCGAGGGATCGACCTTCCGATGACGAGGGTCGCGGGCGCGGCCGATGGCGGCGCGGACCTCTCCCTCGGGCGGCGTGGGCGCGCGGACGGCGAGCGCGACGTAGAGCCTGCGGTAAACGCCGCTCTCGCGAGCCTCTTCGAGGGTCCTTCGTGCCCGTTCATCGAGCGCGAAGGAGCAGACGCCGCTCACGTCGCGGTCGAGCCGAGAGGTCGCGTGGAGCGTGTCCGCTGCGAAGCCCAAGGCTTGCGTGACACGAGCCACCAGCGAGTGACTCGCTCCGGCGGTGTCCGGTACGGTGGGAATCCCGGCCGGCTTGTCGACCACCACGAGCGACGCGTCTCGGTGAAGAATCCGGACGTCCGCGAGCTCCGCGCTCGGCTCGGAGACCTGCACCGTCTCGCCTGCCTTCACCTGCATGCGGGCGTCGGAGGCCCGTCGAGGCCCGACGAAGACGCGACCTTCCGGAAGCGCGGCCGTGTCGGCGGAGAGCGCGGAGAGCACCTCCGCGAGGGCCATGTCCGAAGGGGCGACGAAGCGACGAAGCCTCGGCTTTTCGCTCACGAAGAACCTTTGGGGAGCACCTCGACCGTACCGCGGTCCCCGTCGACCCGGACCTTGTCGCCGGTCTTCACGACGAGCGTGGCGCGTTCGACGTTCACCACGCTCGGCACGCCGAACTCGCGTGCCACCACGGCCGCGTGGGAGAGCGGACCACCGAGCTCGGTGACCACGCCGGCCGCGAGCAGAAAGAGCGGCGTCCAGCCCACATCGGTCGTGTGAACCACGAGGATTTCCCCGGGTTGGAGCGCGGTCATCTCGGCGGGGCTCATGAGCACACGCGCGCGCCCCTCGACCACGCCCGAGCTGGCGGCGATGCCGGTGAGCATGTGCCCTCCCGCGGGTGGCAAGAGCACGGCGGGCGGCAAGCCGACGAACGTGGGCGGCGGATCGGGCCTGGACAAATCGCGCGCGAGCTCGGCTCGACGTGCGCGCACGAGCGGCGCGAGATCCCGCCGCGATGACCGGAGCGCCGTCACGATCTCCTCCACCGTGAGCAAGAAGACCGAGTGCACTTGCGCGAGCGGCGAGCCGGTCTTTTGCAGGGCGCGGAAGTCTTCGGCGAGCTCGGGGACCAGGCGCAGCAGGCGTCGATCCGCGTCGAGCGCGACCTCACGGACCATGCCGAGCACGCGGGTCACCCAGGCGCGCATGCGCTCGCGTAGGCGCGCGGCCTTCTGCGCACGGGCCACCAAATGCCGCACCAGCGTCTGTTCGGCGAACCCGAGCTTGGGCGAGAGCTTGCGCATCTCGGCGTCCGCCTCGGCACGCGCGCGCGCGAGCGTGACCTCGACCTCGCGCGTCTCTCCGCGGAGGGCCACGCGAAGCATGGTGAGCACGGTGCGCGGATCCTCGCGCCAGCGCGGTGTGGAGAGCTCGGCCTCACGAACGGCGCGCTCGCCGTAGAGATCGAGGAAGCTGACGAGCGCTCGTTTGGTGGGGCCTTCGGGGACCGCGTCGAGGGTCTGCGTGGTCTCGAGCAAGAGCGCTTCTTTGGCCTCCGGATCCTTTCGGGCGATGTCCGCCACACGCAGCACGCCGATGCCCGGCCGGGCGCTCTCGAGGTCGCGGATGCCGCGCACGAGCCCCTGCGCGAGGCGCTCGGCGTCGTCCTTGGCCACGCGCGAGAGCAGCATGCGCAGCGCCACGTGCGTCCCGAGCGAGCTCGACGCGCAGGTGAGCATCACCGTGCCCGTGCGCTCGAGGAAGGCTTGAACGTCACGGATGCGCGTGGCGAGCCCCTCGTCGGGCAAGATGGCGAGGTCGAGCGCGGCGTGCGCGCGGCGGGCTTTCTCCGCGTAGGCCTCGAAGGCCTCGACGTCGGCGTCGAGCCGGAGCTGCTCCTTCAGGAGTCGCGCCGCGGTCATGGGGAGTCGCGCATAGAACGCCTTGCGCGAGACGTCGCTCACTTCGCGCTCGAGCTGCTCGGCGCCCGAGCCTCCTCCGAGTTGCATGAGGGTGCGCGGATCGAGACCGGGCACCTGCGCCGCGATGCGCATGAACTGCGACAAATTCAGGTAAAAGCGGCCATGAACGTTGCCGACGAGCTTCGCGTTCTTCGGCACGGTGCAGCCGAGGGCGCCGAACGCGCGACGAAACCCGGCCTCGCTGAAGGCTCCGGCCACCGACCACGTGAAGGGCGTGGCCACTCCGGGCAGAGCCTCTCCCACGTTCACGTTGCTCCAGACCGTCTCGGCGTCGCCGCCGTCGGGGAAGCCGCGGCCGGTCACGGGCCGCGCCTGTACGATCCGCACCCGCTCGCCCTCGCAGGCGAACTCCACGTCCCACGGCACGTCTTCGATCCCCTCGAGCTTACGGGCCGCTTCGGCGAGCGACTCGAGCTGGCGAGGGCCGAGCGCGGGCGCGTCCGGATCCTCCGCGGATCGTTCCTCGAGCCCTTTTTCCCCTACCACCGTGACGATCGGCTTGCGCACGATGGTGCTCGACAGGATGGCGCCGTCGCGCGCGAAGCGGATCATGTCGGGCGAGGTGACGCCGTCGACCACGGGCGCGCCGAGGCCGAATCCGGCATTCACCACGCGCTCACCACGAGCGGATCCGGGGCTCGGCACCCGGGTGAAGAGGACACCGGCCGCGTCCGCTTTGACCATGCACTGGATGACCACCGCCATGCCCACGTCGCGTACGCCGTGCGCGGCCAGGTACGCGAGCGCGCGACCCGAGGCGATGCTCGCCCACACCTCGCGCACGGCCGTGGCGAGCCCGTCGGCCCCTCGAACGCCGAGCTTCGTCTCGGCGAGCCCGGCCATGGAGACCAGCGCTCCGTCTTCGCAGGTGGCGCTCGAGCGAACGGCGAAGCCCCACTCGGAAGCCTTTTTCCAGCGCTCCCAGAGCGACGCGAGCTCGTCTTCGAGGCCGTCGGGTAGCTTGGCGGAGAGGATCTCCTGGCGCGCTTCCGCGGCACGCGCGTAGACGTTGCGTCCGCTCGCGACCCGCAGGAGCGACCGCGGCTCGCAAGGCGGAGGAAGACCACGGAGCGCCTGAGCGAAGGCCGTCTCCGGTACGACCCAGGTCTCGGGCACGTCGAAGCCGTGCTTCGAGAGCCACGCGAGCCGGGAGGCCTTGCCGCCCGCGGCCCGCAAGTCTTGGGCGCTGCCATCTCGCCCGAGGACCTCGAGCGGAACCAGCCAACCCTTCACGAGCCCCGAGCCTTTGCGCTCCTCCTTCGACATTCGCGCGGATGGTAGTTCCAACCCACCGCGACCACAATCGACACGCGAAATCGACGAGGATCCGCTCGCCGATGCGTCAGGTTCCGGTGGCCTTGAGACGTGCAGCGCTCTCGCGAGACGACCAGATGCCCGCGAACTCACGACCACTCAGGTATTCGGCAGCCTCGAGGAGCTGGGCACGAATCTTGGCGGCAAGAGCGAGTGCGTCGTCGTTGTCCGCCTTGCACGCCTTCTCGAGCGCCTCGCACCCGGCGGAAAGCGAACGAAGACCCAGGGTTCCCGACGATCCGCGAGCATGATGCGCGATGCGCTCGATGGTGCGAAAGTCCTTGCTCGTGATGGCGGTCTGGAGCGTGACGCTGTGCCGCGTCGCTTCGTCGACGAATCGTGTGTAGACCTCACCTACCCCGAGCTCGGCCAGATCCTCGAGAACCGCCATGAAGGCCGGTTCGTCCGCGAACGAAGTGGCGACGGGAGGCGCGGCCGGCTCGTCTTCGCAGACGGGCTTGTCGCTCTTTCGCGCGGCGGAAAGCTCGCGCTCGAGGCCCCAGCGTCGGACCTTCTCGAGCAGCTGCGTGCGTTCGAAGGGCTTCGGTAGGTAGTCGTCCATGCCCGCGGAGATGCACTTTTCGCGATCTTCTCGGAGGGCGTTGGCGGTGAGCGCCACGATGGGCACACGGGCACGCTCCCCGGAGAACCCTCGAATCACCGAGGTGGCGGTAAGCCCGTCCATTTCGGGCATTTGCACGTCCATGAGGACCACGTCGTAGGGGAAGTTGCGCACCGCTTCGACGGCTTCACGTCCGCTCGACGCGCAGTCCACTCGATGGCCCGCGCGCTCGAGGTAGCCTGCAGCGACGAGCGTGTTCACGTGGTTGTCGTCGACCACGAGAATACGTAGGCGACGGCTGTTCGTCTCGTTGGGCTCCGGGGCCTCGACCTTTCGTACAGGCCGAGGAGCGTCGTTGGCGGGCACGTCGCCCTGCGTGCATTGCGCGATGGCCGAGAGCAGCGCTGACTGTCGCACCGGCTTGGCGAAGATGCCCGCGAAGAGCCCCGCGGTGTCCGAGCGTCGAATCGTTTCCACGGCCCCCGAAGACGCGAGCAAAAGCGGAATGCCGGCGAAGGCGGGGATGGCCTTGATGGTGCGCGCGAGGGTATCGCCGCTCATGCCGGGCATATGGTGGTCGAGCACGGCCAAATCGAACGGATCGCCGATCGAGGTCGCCTTCATGAGTGCGGCGAGCGCGAGATCCCCCGACTCGACCGACTGGACGCGCAGGCCCATGCCGGAGAGCTGTCGCTCGAAGATCTTGCGGTTGGTCGGGCTGTCGTCCACCACGAGCACGTGCCATTCACGCGTGAGTCGCGGTGCCTCGGAGGACGCGACGCCTTCGGCGAACGGAATGACCGCCCAGAACGTGCTTCCCCCGCCCTCGGTGTCGCGTACGCCGAGGCTACCTCCCATCATCTTGACGATGCGCTTCGAGATGGCGAGGCCGAGTCCCGTTCCGCCGTGGCGACGCGTGGCCGACGAGTCGACCTGGACGAACTCCTGGAACAGCCGCGCCTTGTCTTCGTCTTTGATGCCGACGCCCGTATCGACCACGTCGAAGCGGATGTGACGACGGTTCCCTTCGTCCTTCTCGACGCGCACCTCCACCGTGACCTCGCCGCGATCGGTGAACTTGATGCCATTGCCGAGGAAATTGGTGAGGACCTGGCGCAGGCGGCCCGAGTCGCCGCGTACGTGCCGAGGCAAATCCTTCGAAAAAAGGCCGGCGATCTCGATCCCCTTCGCGTGCGCACGAGGAGCGAGGAGCTCGAGCACGCTCTCCACGAGAGGTACGATCTCGAAGTCTTCCGTCTCGAGCTCGATGTGACCGGCCTCGATCTTGGAGAAGTCCAAGATGTCGTTGATGAGCACGAGAAGCGCGTCGCCCGAGTCGCGGATGGCCTCCCCGTACGAGCGCTGAGCGGGTGAGAGGGGGGTATCGAGCAGCAGGCCGACCATGCCGATGACGCCGTTCATCGGCGTCCGAATCTCGTGGCTCATGGTGGCGAGAAAGTCCGACTTGGCTCGGCTGCCGGCCTCGGCGCGTTCGGTCGCTTCTTTGAGCGAACGCTCGGAGGCGATTCGCTCCGAGACGTCGCGAAGGATGAGCACGCTCACCACGCGGCTGTCGATCATCACCTCGCTGCAGGTGAACTCGAGCGGGAAGATCGAGCCGTCTTTTCGGCGGGCGCGCGTGCACATTCGCCACATCTCGGGGCCACCGTCGTTCGACGCGGAAGCGCCGTTCCGACCTACGCCGTCGAGGCCGAGCGCAGACGCGTGCTTGCCGACCACGTCGTTGGCGGAGAAGCCGAAGAGGATCTCGGCTGCACGATTGAATCCGTCGATGGTGCCGTCGGCGGAGATGGTCACGATGCCTTCGCCTGCGGCCTCTAGGATCGCGTGAACACGCGCGCTCGACTCTTCGGTGGCCTGGAGGAGCTTCATGAGCTCGTCCGACATGAGCCGAACGCTGTTGGCGGTGCGCGTACGCTCTTCGTCGGCCTCCACGTAGGCTTCGTTGACCGAATCGAGCAACGCCTCCACGTCGAGCGTACCTTCGCGGTGCGCCTTCCGTATTTGCCGCTCGAGCAGGCGATGCCTCATGCGGCCTCGCTCACCGTCGTGATGGTCATGGTCTGGTTGTGGAGCTCGCACACGCCGGTATCCGGGTGCGGGGAGAGCTCGCCGTAGGAGTAGAATCCTGCCAGGGCGACCCGTTCGCCGAGCGAATCGGCGACGACCTCGACCTCGTCCGAAGAGCGCTGGCCCATGAGCAGACGCCGGCCGATGCAGCTCACGAGCAGCGCTAGACTCTCGCCTTCGGCTTGCCCTTGGAGCGCTTTCGCAGCGTCCGCCGCTCGCTCGGCGCCGTCGACGAGGTCGAGCATGCTCGCGCGCATGAGTCGGGCCGCACTCCCCTCGGGCACGTCTCCCGCGAAGGTCATGGTCTTGGCAGCCTCGTCGATGGTGAGAACCGTGCGCACCACTTCGACGCCCTTACCGCCCTGACGGCGCAAGGCCAGAGGGAAGAGCAGTGCGCTCCCCGGGAGGCGCTCGACCTCCGCACCGAGGTAGCGTTTGTAGAGGTCGAGCGCAGGCTCGCCGTCGAGCTCGCGCAAAACGTTGCCTTCGGACTTGGTCACGGTGCGCTGAAGACCGAACGCTTCCCATCCGCCGACGCTACCGGTTCCGACGCGCAGCGAAGCTCCGTAGAAGCCGATCGCCACGACGAGACCTGGCTCGGGTCGGGCGCCAACCCCGACGAAGGTCTTCTCGAAGCGCGCGCCGTCTCCGGCGAGACCGCCACTCACGACGACGTTCGGAGGGAGCTTCTCGCGAAGGCCACGAACGAGCTCGCTCCCGTTCACGCGCATACCGTCCGAGAGCACGAAGACGAGCCGTAGGTCGTCTTTCACCAGCTCCTCACCGAGCTCACGGCCTACCCGCTCCGATTCGGCCGAGGTGGCGATGGGGCGGCGGGCGATCTCGACCTTGGCCTCGCGAAGGTGGATGGCCATGGCTACGGCGCCCCCGTCGCTCGCCTCCCGACCGACGATCTCGCCGCCGGTCGAACAACCGACGAGGGCAGCCCCGGGGTAGCGCTGCGCCAAGGCGGCGATCGCGTCTTCGTGCGCGATCACCTCTCGAGAGGCGAAGTAGAGGACAAGGCCTACGTCGGTGAGCGGCCCATCGACCCTTTGTGAAACCCAACCCGTGCCCGCCTCGTACGACGACGTCTCGACCTTCATGATTCCCCTGACCTTCGACAGCAAGTGAGCGACCGAGCGAAACTCGGCCAACGTCTTACGAACGACCCGGACCGCGTCCGGTTAAGCCCTCGGGCAAGGAGTCTCACTCGGCATGCAGAACCATCGAGAAGGACGAGGAAATTCGGCCCCCTGCCGCGCCGGTTCCGAGCCATCTCAGGCGACCTGCCGGTCCGGGCTCGCCCCCTCGACCATCGACTTCACCCGTGCGACCAGCGTGCGCCGATCCACGGGCTTGGTGAGGTAGTCGTTCCCCCCCGCCTCGAAGGCGGCCGAGATGTGCTCTTGCTCGTCCGTAGCGGTCAGCACGAGCACCAAGACCCCGGCGAATGCTGCCTGAGCTCGCATGCGACGCAGGAACTCCGGGCCGTCCATCTCCGGCATCATGTAGTCGAGCACCACGAGGTCCGGGACGTCGTTGGCCATCGCCTCGAGCCCTGCAGCCCCGCTCTCCGCCGAAAGCACACGAAACCCCGCGTGCTCGAGGAAGACCGAGTGAAGGCGCAGCATCGAGAGCGCGTCGTCCACCACCAAGACGGTCTTGCGGGGCGGCGTCTCCGAAGCTTCGCCGCTCATCGCGTGCCCTGCCCGAGAGACGTCACCAAGGGTTCTCGCTTCATGGTCCTAGGAACGGCTTCTCGGCGTTCGACTTGAGACGGTGGCGTGTCGGGTTCACGCCGGACGTACGAAATCTGCCGGTGAACGCGCGGGAGTCGCACACTCGAGGCCTCGAACGCGAGTACGGGGGACGCTCGAACGAACGCCCCCCGTGCCAACACGCATTTTTCGAGGCTGTCAGGGCTTGGTGGTCTCGTCGACCGCGCCGGCGACCTTCTTCGCCCCATCGAGTGCAGCCTTCACGTTGTCACTCGCAGCCTCGCCCGTCTGCGCCATGAGGAGACCACACGCGGCGCCCATCTGGCCGATGTCGTCGTGGGCCAGGAGCCGGCCCGCCGTATCGACCAGCGAAGAGGCGTTGCTCCGCAGGATTTCGCCTCGCCCTCGTGCCGTGAGGAAGATGGTGGGCAGGTTGCGCTCGAAGCTCTGGACGAGCTCGGCCACGGAGCGATCCTCCGTCGCTCCTTCGGCCACCGAGACGCCGAGAGCTCCGCCGTCGCACGAGGCGCGTGCGGCAGCACTTGCTTTGCAGCATTTCTGGCAGTCCGCATCGCCCGTGCAGCGAGGCGGCTCGAGGGCGCCGACGCAACTCGGCGCGGACAGTGTGCCTTCGCAGCCGCCCCTGCAGGGCGCATCGCAGGCTGCCGTGGAATCCTCGGCGAAGA
This sequence comes from Polyangiaceae bacterium, assembly GCA_965225775.1. Lineage (GTDB taxonomy): Bacteria > Myxococcota_A > Polyangia > Polyangiales > Polyangiaceae > JAAFHV01. Next base: position 4,403,840 of record OZ245328.1, read on the forward strand.
CGCAGACTGCGTTGCACTTTCCGACGCAACGAGCGGAACAGCTCGTGCCACTGACGAAGTCTTCGACGGGCGAAACGCCGTCGAGGCAGTCGCCGTCGCACGTGCCCGAACACTGGCCGTCGCAAGAAGCCGGAGCATCCTCCGCCCCCGAGCACTTGCCGGTGCATTTGCCGGAGCAGGTGCCCACCACGTCCGCGGCCGCGCAACGCTCGACGACCGACGCTTCGACGCAAGCGGCGTCCGTCCGACAGCGCGACTCGCAGGACGCTTGGTAGTCGGTGTCGGTCACGCATCCCGGAGTGGTGAACCAGAGCGAGAGTTCGGCCGAGCGGAGCATGGCTCGGTTCGCACGGATCTTCTCGGCCGCGATATCGCACCAGACGCGAGCGCGCGCGGGAGAAACGACACCGACGAGGCGGCGGTCGTCGGCAGTCGCACCGAGCGTGACAGCGAGGTCGCGGCACGAAGCCTCGACCTCGTCGACCAGCGTGCTTCCCATGATGGCCATGTCGGACACGGCTTGCGCGAAGGCCACGTAGGGCTTTTCGGTCTGACCCGAGACCCCGAACGACTTCTTGGAGAAGTCCGCCCCCACGCTGAAGTCCGTGCAGAACACCGTGACCGGATCGGGGTTCGTATTGCAGCCGACCACGAGAGAGACGACGAGGCACGCGAGAACGCATCCCGCAGCGGATTTTTCGATGATTTTCATAGCACCACCCCCAAGCGCAACAAATTGAGTACCGGTGTCGGATGGCTCTGCACCCAATCGACCACCGCGGCGATCTTGCCCGTGCCCTCGACACCGGTCGTGAGTCCGTACTTGCTCACCGAGTAGCGCGGCTCCGTCGTGGCGAACGGCACGGCCAGCGTCACGTCGGTCCCGATAGCGATGCGCGGGGAGCGAGGATCGGCGCCCACGGGAATGGTCCAGAGAAATCCGAGCTGAGGTCCGACGAAGCCGCCGCTCGCGAACACGGAGCCCACCGCGGTCGACGATTGCTTGTATGCGCGGACCGTACGCTCCGCCGTACCCTTCATCTGGGCGTAACCGATGGCCGCGCCGAAGAAGAACGCGCCACCGAACGGGTAGATGCGAAGGTCCGCACCGAGCGACATCCGAGTGAGCTTCGCGTCCATGCCCGGGATGCCGACCTCGGGCAGGTAGCCCCCCGACAGGCCGAGGCCCAAGAACTTGTAGCGAGCGACCATCCCCATCGAAATCCCGTCAGGAGCGGAGACGCCCACGAGCGGACCTGCGCGCACTGGACCGAGCAGGCCGCCCGCTTCGGGATCGGGCTCGGATGCCACGGTGCCTTGGTCGGCTTTGACGGCATCGCCAGTGCTCGGACGCGCACCGAACGCGCTGTTCGATGCAGGCTTCGAGAGCCCTGGGTTGGCGCTGGTGGTGGTCGCGACACCTACAGAGGGTGGCTCTGCTCCGGAAGAGCTCGAGCTGCTCGCGAGCACGATGCCTGCGCTACCGACCGAAAGAACGAGGCGCGAAAGTCCCATGAGATTCGGAACGACGCGACCTAGTGGGTCGTGCAGAGGACGAGCGTCAAAAAAGTGATACCCCGAAGTCGGGCAAGGTACGCAAGGCGTGCAGGCGTCCGAATCTCGTGCGCCGTCAGCTTCGCCCTGACGAAGAGCATGCGAGCCGCCCGCTTCGCCGCGGGCTATTTCGCCCCGAATCCTCCCCCGCGAGGGTTCCGGGCACGACCATTGCTGGTCCGCTTGGGTCGAGGCCCCGCATCGCGTAGGCTCGTCGAGAGCGACGTACCCCAGTGATGGAGAGCAAGAACCGAATGAGCACCACGGACGGCGGAGATCGGACGGACGGCACGGACGACGCGCCGAACCGATTGCGCACGTTGGTCGAGATTACGCGCTCGTTCGCCGAGGCGACCACCGACTACCTGGCATTGCTGCAGGGCATCGTGAAGCAGGTGAGCGCGTTCGTCGGGGGATATTGCTTCCTCGGACTCGTGAACGAAGACGGCACTCAGTGGGATCTCATCGCGGAGCACGCGGACGATCAGGCCTTCGTCGACGATATCCGGTCGTTGATGAAGGAGCGCAGCCTTCCCATCGGTGACCCGACTCCGTCACCGACGGTCGCCCGTACCGGCGAGCCGCTCTCGATCGCGGACGTCTCGCGGTCCGATTGGGGGGGCACCGGTTCGCCCCGCTATCGCGAGGTCGCCGAGCGCCACCGCATGCGAGGCTTCGTCTGCGTTCCCATGCGATCCAAGGGAGCCATCCTCGGCACGTTGGCGGCCGGGCGTCTCGGAGACGACGAGAGGCCTTTCGCGTCCGGCGACGTGGACCTGCTCCAGGTGCTCGCGGACCACGCCGCTCAGTCGATCACCGTGGCGAGCTTGCTCGACACGGTCTCCCGCGAGCTCGACGAGCACAAACGCACGCGCGCGCTCCTCGAGCGCTCGCAGTCCAAGCTCCGCCACGCGGCCAAGATGGAAGCCATCGGACGCCTCGCGGGTGGCGTCGCCCACGACTTCAACAACATCTTGTCGGTGGTGCTCAGTTACAGCGAAATGATCATGGAGACGCCGGGGCTCGACGACCTCGTGATCGCCGATCTCGGGGAGATCCACAAGGCGGGCACACGCGCTGCCGAGCTCACCCGCCAACTGCTCGCGTTCAGCCGCCAGCAGGTGCTCGCGCCACGGCTCGTGAGCTTGAACGACGTGCTCAAGAACATGGCCCCCATGCTCCGCCGTCTGGCGGGTGAAGACGTCACGCTCGAGGTCGTGCCCACCCCCGACCTCCACCATTGCCTCATCGATCCCGGCCAGGTCGAACAGGTGGTCATGAACCTGGTGGTGAATGCGCTCGAGGCCATGCCGGGAGGCGGGAGGATCACCATCGCCACCTCCAATGCGGTCTTCGACGAGGACTACGTGGCGGCCCATCCGGAGAGCGTGCTCGGGCCACATGCCGTGCTCTCCGTCTCCGACACCGGATCGGGGTTGGACCCGTCCAGCATCAGTCAAGTCTTCGACCCGTTCAGCACGAAGACGGACAGCGGCAGCTCCGGGCTCGGACTCTCGAGCGTATACGGCATCGTCACCCAGAGTGGAGGTTCGGTCACGGTGGTGGCTCAACCCGCCAAAGGCACGACGTTCCACGTCTACCTGCCTCGGGCCGAACACGCGACGGACAGCCCGAAGACCCGCACGAAGAGCGAGCGAGCGACCTCGACCGAGACGATTTTGCTCGTGGAAGACGAGGCGCAAGTGCGCAAGCTCGTGCAAGGTATCTTGAGTAAAGCCGGGTACCGCGTCATCGAGGCTCGCAACGGGAGCGAAGCGATGGCCATCAGCACCGAACACCCGAACATCCAGCTCCTGGTCACCGATGTTGTCATGCCGGTGATGAGCGGGCCCGAGCTCGCCGGAAAGCTCGCTCGATTGCGGCCCGAGATCAAGGTGCTCTTCATGTCCGGATACACCGGCAAAGCCCTCGGCAATCACGGGATCTTGGACCCCACTGCCCACTTCGTACCCAAGCCCGTAACCCCCGACTCTCTGCTCGGCAAAGTGCGAGAGGCGCTCTCGAGCTGACTCACACCTTCGCGCACTGGGGCAATCTGCCACGGTCCATCGCCCGCATATTCTTGCGCCGTAGAGCTTTACGGTGCGCAAGGTCTCTGACCTAATCGTAACTGGATAGGCTCGCACCGCGGACGATTGTTCCGCGGGTATGGCCTGCCACTCGAGTGGAGGCCGTCCACCTCGAGCATTGGGGGAGACGATGCCGGACTTTCGACGTCTTTTGGTCGAGCACGCGCGCGATGCGTTGGTCGTTTTGCGACCGGACGGCGTCGTCGCGTTCTGGAGCCGCGGAGCGCAATCGATGTTCGGCTACGAGCCGGAGGAAGCCGTGGGTCAAGCCCTCGCCGACCTCGTCGTGCCGGACAGCTTGCGCGAAGAGACCGCACGCCGGTTCGAAGCGACGCTGGTCGCGGGCCACTCGGACAGCTCCACCGTGCGTCGACGCCGGGACGGCTCGCTGCTCGAGGTGAACACCATCATGCGTGTCGTCACGAAGGGAACGGGCGACGGACCGCTCCTCGCCGTGAGTCACATCGAGCTGCACGACGAACGACGTTTCCGCGCGCTGCTCGAGTCCGCGCCCGACGCCATGATTTTGCTGGGCGAAGACGGTCGAATCACGTTGGTCAACGCCCGAACCGAGGCTCTGTTCGGGTACACCCGCGACGAGCTCCTCGGCCAATCCATCGAGGTCTTGGTCCCCGAGCGCCATCGCGAGAATCACCCTGCACACCGGAAGGGGTACTTCGGAGCTCCCAAGGCGCGGCCGATGGGCGTCGGTCTCGATCTCACGGCACGGCGCAAAGACGGCTCGGAGATCGCGGTCGAGATCAGCCTGAGCCCCATCGACCCACGAGGCGGCAGCTCGGTCATCGCCGCCGTACGCGACGCGAGTGAACGAAAGCGCTTCGAGGAGCTTCGCGAAAAGAGCCGAGCTCTCGAAGAGCAGAATTTGCGCATCGAAGAGGCCAACCGCCTGAAGAGCGAGTTCCTAGCCACCATGTCGCACGAGCTGCGGACTCCGCTGAACGCCATCATCGGGTTCGCGGATCTCATGCACAGCGGCAAGGTCGGACCACTCGCCGAACATCACCGCGAATACTTGGGGGACATCCTGACGAGCTCGCGGCACCTTCACCAACTCGTGAACGACGTGCTCGATCTCGCCAAGATCGAGGCGGGCAAGGTTGAGCTTCGCCCCGAACCGGTGGACCTCTCCAAGGCCGTCGCCGAGGTCCGCGACATCCTGCGTGGCCTCGCGGGAGCCACGCGCATCCAGAGCGAAGTCGAGGTCGACCCGCGTCTTTCGACGGTGGTCCTCGACCCGCACAGGCTAAAACAGGTACTTTACAACTATCTCTCCAATGCCATCAAGTTCTCCGATTCCGATGGTCGCGTTCGTATCCACGCCTACCCGACCGCGGGAGGGTCCACGCTCCGCCTCGACGTGACCGACGAAGGTATCGGGATACGCGACGCAGACCTCCCCAAGCTCTTCGTCGAGTTTCAGCAACTCGACGCGGGCCCGAACGAACTCCATCCGGGAACCGGCCTCGGCCTCGCCGTCACCAAACGTGTCGCCGAGGCGCAAGGCGGCCGTGTCGGTGTGACGAGCGTCCACGGGCGAGGAAGTACGTTCTGGGTCGAGCTCCCTCTCGTGAAAGCGGAGGTGGTCCTTGGCGGGTGAACGAATACTCGTGGTCGACGACAATCCGACCAACGCCAAGCTCGCGCGACTCGTGCTGCAGGCCGAAGGCTACGACGTCCGGACCGCCCCCGACGCCGAACGCGCGCTTTCGCTCCTCGACGAGTACGACCCCCGCCTCGTCCTGATGGACATTCAGCTCCCGGGTATGAACGGGCTCGAGCTGACGCGCCGGATAAAGGCGGCCGAACGCTTTCTACACCTCCCGATCCTAGCGCTGACGGCCTATGCCATGGCGGAAGACGAAGCCCGTGCGCTCGCCGCGGGATGCGACGGATTCCTCAGCAAGCCGGTGGACACGACGACACTCCCGAAAGCCGTGGCCGCCCTCCTCGCCGGACGGTCTCGATGAAGCCGCTCACCACGCTTCTCGTCGAGGACAATCCGGTCACCCGGAAGCTCTACCGCATCTCGCTCGAGGCCGAAGGATACCGCGTGCTCGACGCCGGCGACGGCACTACGGCACTCGAGCTCGCGCGAGCGAACGAGCTCGATCTCGTGCTCCAAGACTTACGCCTCCCCGACATCGACGGCATCGAGCTCGTGGAGCGTCTGCGGGACCTTCCCGGCAATGGCGATCTGCCCGTCGTAGCCATCACCGGCTTCACTCCGTCCGACGAAGACGCACGTAAACGGCTCGCGGACAGGTTCACGGACATGGCCATCAAGCCGGTCGAGCCCCGGAGGCTCGTCGAGCTCGCGCGGATCCACGTTCGAACGCGAAGCCGCGTCGTCCCTCGCAACGAGTCGCGCAAGCGCATCTTGCTCGTCGACGACGACCCACTTCAACGCAAGCTCCTCGAGCTGTGCGTACGCAACGCCGGATACGACGCGGTCGCGGTCGAGGACGGCCACCTCGCACTCGAAGTCTTGGGATTGGAGCCTTTCGACGCGGTCCTAGCCGACGTGTTGATGCCTGCCATGGACGGTTTCCTGCTGTGCTTGAACGTCCGCAGACGTCCCGAGCTCGCCGCGGTGCCGGTGATCCTCTTCAGTTCGAGCTACGTCGAGGCGGAAGACGAGGAGCTCGCGCGGCGATTGGGAGCGAGCGACTACGTGGTGAGAACGAGCGGATTCGACCACGCGCTCTCCGCACTCGCGACCAGCTTGAGAGCTCCCCCACCGACGCTCGTCGAAGAGCCTGACGCACTGGAGAGGGCCTACTTTCCGTTCGCACTCGAGCGTCAGAGACGCATGATCTCGCTCCTCGCAGGGAAGGTCGCCCTCCAATCCACCACGGTGAACGTGCTCGGACATGTCACCGATTCGCTCGCGAAGCATGCCAATGCCGAGGACGCCCTCGGCGACGTACTCGCGTACTGTCTCGATGCAGCCGGCCTCGCCGTGGGGGCGATATACCTCTTCGACTCGTCCGAAAGGGCCGTGGTGCGTACCGAAATAGGGCGACTCGGGACGGCCGAGCTCTCGACCTTCTTCGGCCACCCCGACCTGCTCGATCGCGTGCGAACGGGCCTCGATCTACTGGCCATCCCGTCACGCGACGTCGAGCCGAGCGTGGCCGAGCAGGTGCTCGAGCGTGCCGGACTATCGGCGGCCCTGCTGGTCCGGATTCGCACCGGTGGCGAGAGCTCCGGAGCGCTCTTCATGGGCGCCAAGGACTCCGCCATCGTTCCGGAAGAATGGCGCGCCCTCGTACACAACGTCGCGGTCCAGCTGGGGCAGGCGCTCTCGGTCTCGAAGGCGTTCACGCGCATCGCGGCTGCCGAGCACGCCAACATGGTGGCGGAGCGTCTCGCGTCGCTCGGAACCTTGGCCAGCGGAATCGCGCACGAGATCAACAATCCGCTCACGTACGTGCTCGCGAACTTGGAAACGGCCAAGACCCTCCTCGACGTCGACCTCGACGAAGCTCGTCGCCGAGAGCTCGGTGAGCTGCTCCAAGAGACCCACGAAGGCGCCGAGAGAATGCGCCGAATCGTCCAAGAGCTTCGACTGTTCTCCCGCGTCGAAGACGAGGCCGTGGGAGGGATAGACCTACACGACACCATCGATCGAGTGGTGACCATGGTGGGGAACGAAGTTCGCCATCGCGCGAGGCTATCGCGAGAATACGCTAAAATCCCTCTCGTTGCGGCGACGTCCTCGCGAGCCAGCCAGATCGTGGTCAATCTTCTGGTCAATGCGGCGCAATCGATCCCCGAGGGGCGTGCGGAGCACAACGAGATCAGGGTCCGCACGTGGGTCGAGAGAGCCACCCCGTCCCACTCGTCCACCATCGATACGGCATTCGGACCATCGAACGCGCGCCCCAGGTCGACCGACGTCGTCGTGCTCTCGATCTCGGACACGGGCGCCGGCATCCCCGAGGACCTCCATCAACGCGTGTTCGACCCGTTCTTCACGACCAAGCCGGTCGGCAAGGGAACCGGCCTCGGGCTCTCGATCTGCCACAAAATCGTCCGAGAGCTCGGTGGCGAGCTCACCCTCGTGAGCGAGCTCGGCCGAGGCACGACCTTCCGAGTCGCCCTCCCCGCCTGGGAGAAATCCGACGAGACCCACGAGGTCGCACCGCGTGAGCACGGGAGCGTTGCGACGAAGAAGCGAGGGAGAGTGCTCGTCGTCGACGACGAACACGCGGTCTGCAGGCTCGTCGCGAGGACGCTGGGGGGCGACCACGAAGTCCTCGCGTTCACGAGTGCGAACGAGGCGCTCGCCCGCGTGCTCTCGGAGGAATCGTTCGACGCGATCGTCTGCGACCTGATGATGCCGGAGACGACCGGCATGGACGTCCACGAAGAGTTGGTCAAGCGCGGACACCCGCTGGCGCGCCGCATGCTCTTTCTGACGGGAGGAGCATTCGGAGACCGCGCGACCACCTTCCTCGAGGACATGGCACTACCGCGTCTCTACAAGCCGTTCTCTTCGAACGAGCTGAGGAGTGCCGTTCAAGCCCTGGTCGAGCTCGCGCCCTAACGGCGCCTCACGTTCGCCCCGAAGCTCCAGGTTCGCGGCTCGGCTCTCGGTCGGGGGATGAAGCCCGCACATCGGCCTGACTGGCAGTCAGAGGCATGACGTCTGCGTTGGCACGGGGAATGCTCTCCTAGGTCATCGAGGAATCCGATGGTCAAGCCGATGACGATGCGCCCTGCCCCGAACGAACAAGAAACCGAGGACCCGAAGGCCCAAGGGGCCGAGCCGCCCACCGAAGAGAGTATCGCGGCGTACATGCCCCTCGTGGAGCGCATCGCTTCGCAAGTCATGCGAAGGCTTCCCTGCAGCGTGCAGCGCGACGATCTCGTGGCTGCCGGCACGCTCGGGCTCTTCCACGCGCTCCGGTCGAGCACGCACACGTGCCCGGAGATGTTCATCGCCTACGCGCGCATTCGCATCCACGGCGCCGTGCTCGACGAGCTCCGCAAGCACGATTGGTCACCGCGCCGTCGCAAGGTAGCAGGCCCGCGCCCAGCGAACGAGACCGGCGAAGAGCCCCTGGCGCCCAAGGTCCTCGGACCGTCGCCCATCTCGGTGGTCCGCTTCGACGACCTCCCCGCCCACTCCTCGGCGTTCAAGCTCCCGGACGAGGGGGATTCACCCCTCGATCAACTCATCGCTCGCAGCGAGCAGGAAGCCCTGCACGCGGCACTCGCGCTCCTTCCCGAGCGCGAAGCCAAGGTCGTGCGGCTGCGCTACTTCGACGGCATGCCGAGCAAGGCCATCGCCGAGGCCATGAAGGTCAGCGAAGCCCGTGTGTCGCAGCTCAATGCACGCGCCACCAATCGACTCCGCGCCATCCTCGAAGAAGTCGCAAACGACAATACCCCCGTCGCAGCGTGACCGCGGGCGAGGCAGCACGACCGAGCCGGACGAAAGCGAATCGGCCGGTCGCGCCCCGACGAGCGACGCGTCCCCCCCAGGGACACGACCTCCCATCGACACCTTAACGAAACGAGCGGCAAAGGACCACCCGATGAGCCGACAACCCATCCTGATCGTCGACGACGATCCCCAAGTCGGGAAGCTGCTGGCCCGCACACTCAAGCGGGTCGGATTCGAGGTGTCCGTGACGGAAGACGCCGTAACGGCCCTCGACCTGCTCGACCACGCCTCGTATGGAGTCGTGGTCAGCGACATTCTCATGCCGGCCATGACGGGCATCGACTTCGTACGTGAGCTTCGACGACGCCACTTGGACGTCCCCGTGGTCTTCGTCACGGGCACACCCAGTCTCGAGACCGCAGTCGACGCGATCGAGTGCGGCGCGGTCCGCTACCTGACGAAGCCCATCGATATGGCTCGCTTCACCGATGCCGTGATTCAGGCCGAAGCAGTCTCGCGACTCGCACGCGCGAAACGCACCGCGCTCGAGCTGCACGGAGAGCACGACGGACTCTTCGGTGACGATGCCTCGATCGAGCCGCGCTTCACCGCCGCGCTCGAAAACATGTATCTCGCGTTCCAGCCCATCGTTTCCCATCGAGCGGGTGCCATCGTGGCCTTCGAGGCGCTCCTGCGCACCGACGAGCCGTCCCTCCAGGTACCTTCGGCCTTCGTCGCGGCAGCCGAGCGCCTCGGACGTCTCGAGGACCTCGGCCGGAGAGTGCGTGAGCTCACCGCGCTCGCGATGCCCGATGTCCCGGCGGGAATCGACGTCTTCGTCAACGTTCATGCCACCGACATCGAAGACTCGAACCTCTCCGACCCGGACGCACCGCTCTCTCCGTACGCATCGCGTATCGTGCTCGAGCTCACCGAACGCGCGTCGCTGGACCACGTTCGCGACGCGAAGCACAGATTGGCGGCGATCCGCTCGCTCGGCTACCGAATCGCCATCGACGATCTGGGCGCGGGCTACTCGGGACTCAATTGGCTGGCCACGTTCCAACCCGATATCGTGAAGATCGACATGGGCCTCGTGAGACACGTGGACACGGACCCCACGCGTCAGCGCGTCATTCGCTCGCTGCTCGATCTCTGCCGCCAACTCGACGTACGAGTGGTCGTCGAGGGGGTCGAGACCATCGGCGAGCGCGATGCCATCGTATCGCTCGGCGGCGACGTGATGCAGGGCTACCACTACGCAAAGCCCTGTCGGGAGCTCGGGGGCATCTCGTGCTCGCACGAACCGACGGTTCGACCAAACGCGTCCTAAAGCGAAACGGGCACCGCTCCTGCGCGATCGATTCGTCGGTCGCGCAGTTTTCATTTCGAATGCCGTCCAGCGTCAATCCCTCGCGTCACGGGCATGACGACGAGCCAACCAGGTGACGACCGATTCTCGCCCGGACCCGCAACCGACATTTTTCACGAACACTTTCAGACACCTACGCAACGCCCGCGATTGGCATGAGACGTGAATTGGTGCCCTTGGCGACAACCCTCCCGAGCGGGAGTCGCAAGCACCAGCGAACGAGCGAAGAGCCAGGGACGGCGTCTGCCGAACCAGGGCCGAGCGAAGGTCGCGAGATCCCCCGGAGACGGAACCGATGCAATGGCGTTGCGCAGAAGAGAGAGTGAAGGGAGCAGCAAGGGCGTTGGCGGTGATGCTGGCGTCGATGGCGGGGCTGTTGGGAGGGAGCGGCGAAGCGAAGGCCGAAGACTCGGCGTATTGCCGGAAGGTGAAAGCGAGAGCGGCCGGGGACGCGGCGCTCTTGTTGGCGCCGAGCGTGACGGGGCAAGTGATTCGGTACCCGAGCGTGAACGGGGGCCCGGTGGACGCGACGGGAGTGACGACGGGGAGTGGCTGGCAAGGGCGAGTCGGACTGTCGTGGTCGCCATTGGACTTTTACCGAGGGTTCGGAGTACTGCGGGCGGGGGACGCCGATTGTGAGCGAGGGACAGCGCAGATCGACGCGCAGCACCTGTTGCACTACGGAGAAGACTACGGGCGGCTGCACGCGCTGAAGAAGCAGGCGGAGTACCTGGACGGCATGTCGGGGAAGCTGGCGGAGATAGGCGCGAAGAACGAGGAGCGGCTCTCGACGCACGTGACGTCGCTCTTGGACGCGAACGAAGTGAAGGCGCGTATCGCGGAGCTGGGCCGGAAGGCGGTTCAGGCGAAGGCGGAAGCGGCGATTTTGGACGCGCGCGGAGTGGAAGCGTACCGAGGAGTGCTGGACGGCCTGGTGACGCAGGTGGAGTCGAGCAGCCTGAAGTACGAGCGAGAGATTTCGCACCTGAGGGACCTGGACGGGTTCGACGTTCGATTGACGGGTGGAGTGGTTCCGCACGACAAGGCGGAGGTCTACGGGGTGTTGCAGGTGGGGTTCAACTTCGGGTCATTGGCGAGGATCCCGTACGAGACGAAGTACCTGGACGCGAGAGCGGAAGAGCTGAAGAAGGCGAGGTACGAGCTGCGAGACCAGCTTTCGAGGTTCCGTGAGCAGGTGCGAATCGCGGCGGGGCAAGCGTCGAAAGAGCTTCAGATCGTGACGAGCAAGCTCGTGACGCTGAAGACGGCGAGGGACGCGCTGAAAGGAAGCGAGTCGCCGAACGCGCCGCACGCGATTGCGGTGGTGGAATTGGAGCTCGTGGGGGCGGAGTCGGAACAGGTGTTCTTGACCGCGCTGGTGACGGAGCTGTCGAGCTTGGAGGATCGAAGTCATGGGAAATGAAGAGAAGAAGGGCGCGAAGCCGACGGCGAAGACGAGGGTGTTCGCGTTCGGAGCGCTGACGGCGTTCGTGGCCGTGGTCGGGTACGTTGGCCGAGAGGGCTACCGAGCAGCGACGGACGCGTTCGTGGCGCCGATCATCTTGTCGCCGGACAACGACCTGGTGCTTGCGAACAAGCTGAAGGCGAGCGAGCTGCAGGTGGAGCGAGCGAAGACGGCGGCGCAGATCGAGGCGCTGGACATGGACGTGAAGTCGGCGTCGCGAGCGACGGCGCGATTGAAGGAGCTGCACGAGGCGACGAGCGCGTCGCTGGCGTGGACGGAAGGATTGACGGCGAGGCAGGCGGCGGCGGGAGCGTCGGAGCTTCGGATCTTGAATCAGCAGAAGTCGGCGCTGGTGGACCTGTTGGGGAAACAAGAGCGATTGACGCAGCAGATGCAAGCGAACCTGAACGCCGGGCTGGTGTCGAAGGTGGACCTGGCGAGAGAAGAGCAGGCGGCGGGTCGATGGAAGGTGGCGCTGATCGAGACGGAGCGTTCGGCGAACCAGACGTCGGCGATGATGGCGCAGGTGGGATTGGCGAAGCGAGCGCTCGGGCACGTGGGGCCGTCGATGCCGGAGCAGATCGCGCGAGACGAGCAGCTGGTGAGAATCGAGCTAGAGATGATGAAGCTCGAGTCGGAGTCGAGGAGCAAGGTCGCGGAGAAGAAGGTGCTCGAAGAGAAGATGGGCATCATCCAAGACCTGGACAAACAATTGAAGCAGCGGCCGGTGTTCCGAGCGCTGGAGCACGCGATGGATGTGGCGTTCGTGCCGTATACGCAGATCGACGGATTGTCGGAGGGAGCGGACGTGTACGACTGCATCTGGGGAGTGTTCCACTGCCGGCAGGTGGGGAAGGTGACGGAGCTGGTGCCGGGCGAGGTGATCTTGCCCGACCCGTGGGGAAATCAAGCGCGAGGGCAATACGCGGTGATGGAGCTACGGGAGCACGAATCGGCGAAGTCGAAGACGTTGCGCGTGAGAGGCGGCAACCCGGCGGCGGTGGCGGCGAGAAAAGCGACGGGCTCGAGTTTGGCATCGGCGAAGTGAGGAAATATGGAAGGCCTTCTGTGGAGTCTGAAGACGCTCGACCCGCTGCTGCTGGCGACGCCGATCTTCCTGAATCTGGCGGTGGCGTTTCTGGTGACGCAGAGCGACTTCCTGTTCTTGTTGGCGGCCGCCTTCGGGAGAGTGGCGTTCGGAGCGCGAGAGCCGTTCCGACCGCTGGGCCCTGGAGAGCGGCCGACGGGCCTCGTGGTCATTCCGTCGCTGTTGCGTGACGGAGACGACCTGAAGGCCATCACGACGACGATCGAGAGCGCGGCGACGAACGGGTACCCGAGCGAGCTCGTGATCGTGGCGAGCGTGGACGGCCGGACGGAGTTCCCGAAGCTGTACGGGGAGCTCGAGAAGTGGACGAAAGAAGCGAAGGGTAGATACCCGAAGAACGTGCACGTGTACGTGACGGGGACCCCGACGCGACTGGGCAAGATGATGGCGGTGGAAGCCGGCGTCTCGTACATGAAGGAGCGAGTGAAGAAGGGAGATCACGCGGAGTTTCCGAAGATCTACTTCAGCATCGACGGAGACGGGACATTGGGAGACCACGCGATCGAGCGATTGGCGAACCGATTGACGTCGAGGAGCCCGTGGACGGGAGAGATGCGGCGAGTGGTGGCGGGGAAGATCTGCATCCGGCCGGACCTGTTCTGGCAGGGATGGGGGAAGTTCTTCACGGTGGAAGGGCAGCTGTACATGCAGGCGGCGCGAGAGTTCGTGGTATCGAACGTGTCGCGCTACAATTGGAAGATTACGCCGCGCATCGGAATTCCCGGAGCGTTGTATTGCACGTGGACGGAGCTATTGCTGGCGGCGCCGAAGTACATGGGATTCATGCACTCGCTGGGTCCGATGGACCTGGTGAAGTGGTGGATGGGCATGGGAGGCCCGAAGTTCTCGGAGAGCACGGCGAAGGAGATTCCGGAAGCGCTGACGGGAGCGTCGGACGATACGTGTATGGCGTTCCTGGCGAGCTTGTCGTCGTGGAAGGGAGAGCACCTGGACTTCGACGTGCCGGCAACGCCGCTGCACGCGTTCGGGAGATTCTTGGCGTCGTACACGTACAATCGTTCGCACGACTACGAGCCGGAGGCGCGAGTGTTCACGTACACGCCGCCGACGCTGAAGGGATTGTGGAAGCAGCGAGTGAGGTGGAACTCGTCGCGAGTGGAATGCGCGGGGAGGTTCTGGAGGGCGTTCTGGTTCCACTGGGAGATCGGGCTGCCGGTGAGCGCGCACTTGCTGCTGCTGCTGAACACGGTGTTCGAGATAGTGGGTTACTACATCATCCTGCCGTACTACTTGGCAGGTGAGTCGAACGCGCTTCTGGGGTACGTGCTGGGGTACACGGCCCAGACGGTGGCGTACGGATTGTACACGGTGCTGGCGCTGATTCTGGAGAAGGACCGAGCGAGGTATTGGCGAGTGCTGATGTGCCTGCCGCTGGCGTCGCTGTATGCCATCTGCATCAATGCGTTCGGGTGCGTGTACGGAGTGACGCGAGACATCCTGCTGTTCGGCAATGCGACGAACTTCGCGCCGGAGTGGACGCTGGCGAAAGGCGGATGCGAGCGAATCGCGCTGATGTTCCGAGTGAGGCGATTCCTGGCGCTGGCGGCGAGGTCGGTGGTGTACGGAGACGTGCCGTTCGGGAAGTTCTGGTTCGGATGGACGGAGACGCCGTGGACGCCGAGCGGATTCGAGGGATGGACGACGGGCAAGAAGCCGCGCGCGATCTTCCCGATGCCGAGCGTGTCGGAGATGAAGGCGAAGCTCGGCTGGGGCGCCCCCGAGACGAGCGAGGTGCCCCAATCCGAGGAGGCCGTGGCAGCCGAGTCGGGGACGATGACCATGTCCGTGCAACCTGCAGCCATGGCGGAGAACGCGCCGAAGATGGTCGAGGTCGCCGCGGAAGGGGTCTCGGCCGAGGTGGCGCACGGAGTGGAGGCGGCCCCGGTCTCCGTGCAGTATGCAGCAAGCATCGCCGATATGGCGACCTCGTCCCAGGAGACCGCGCCCGCCTCGGTGCGCGCGGTTCCCGCTCCCGTTCCCGTTGCCGCGGTCGAGGTGGAAGCCCCCCCGATTTCGGTGCGCTCGGCCTGGGCGCTTCGAGAAGTGGTGGCTTCCGCAACGGACGAGAGTCCCCCAACCAACGTTACCCCAATCGGAGCCGGTCCCGCCTCCACGCGCGAGCCCGAGCTCGAGGCCGCGCCCCCCAGCGCCCCAGCCTCGCGACGCAAGCCCTCGATTGTGCCCCTTCGTCCCTCTCAGGCCCCTCCTCCAGGAGAAAAGAAGGCCGCCTGACCTTCGCTCTAGGGACTTCCCCGACCGCCCGATGCCTCGCCAGAGGCGTCGGGCTTTTTGGTCGTCGGGGGAGCGGAGCTCGTGCGGCCGAGCGACTTCGCAGGTTCGAGCCTTTCGTGACCGGTATCGACCGGTCCCAAGACGCCGAGAGCACCGCTCCGTTCCGGCATCCATTGCCGTACCGGGATGTCACGGGAGCGATGCCGACAAAATGAATCGAAGCGCCGACGCCGGAGCGCGAGCGCCGCACACGGTTTCGATATCCGCGCTCAGCCGAACGGAGCAGCCATGCCCGCGCTCTCGAGCATGGCGACGAAGCCGAGCTTGTCCACGGCGCGAATCCAGGCCTCTTTCGGGCTGATGGTTCGTCGCTGCACGAGCGAGAAGAGGGATTCGTTCAAGGTGATCATTCCGAGTCCGCGCGAGACCTGCATGATCCCCGGCATTTGGTAGGTCTTGCCTTCTCGAATCAGAGCGGCAACGGCCGGCGTACTGAGGAGAATCTCGTGAGCCGCGACACGGCCTCCACCGGTCTTCTTGCAAAGGGTCTGCGCGATGACCCCCTTCATGGCGCGGCTCACCATGACCCTCGCTTGCTGCTGTTTGTCACCAGGGAACTGATCGATAATCCGGTCCACGGCGCTCACGGCAGTCATCGTATGGAGCGTGGCGAAGACCAGGTGTCCGGTCTCCGCCGTCTCGAGCGCGAGCGTGATCGTCTCGAGGTCCCGCAGCTCTCCAATCATGACGACGTCAGGGTCTTCACGAAGCACCGAGCGAAGCGCGCTCGAATAGCTCTTGGTATGATGTCCGACCTCGCGCTGATTGACGAGCGACCGGCGGTTGGAGTGGACGAACTCTACCGGATCTTCGATGGTGACGACATGGTCCGAGCGCGTCTTGTTGATGTGATCGAGCATCGCGGCAATCGTGGTCGACTTGCCCGAGCCGGTGGGGCCCGTCACGAGAACGAGGCCGCGCGTGAGCTGACAGAGGTCGATGCACGCCTTGGGGAGGAGCAGGTCTTCCACTGTCGGCACGTCGAGGTGCACTTGACGGACGACCGCGCAGACTCCCTCGCGATCCTCGAACACGTTCACGCGAAAGCGAGCGATTTGGGACAGCTCGTAGGCGAAGTCCACGTCTCGCGTCTCTTCGAACGCGGTCGCGATTCGCTCCGGCATGATGGCGCGGAGGAGCGTCTCGACGTCCGAGCCGGAGAGGACCGGGCGCTCGTTCAAGAATCGAATGTCACCGTGAACACGGAGTGCCGGGCGATTGCCGGCTGAAATATGAAGGTCGGACGCGCCAGTGGCGACCATTTGCTGCAAGAGCGATTCGATGCTCGAAATCTCGTGGACGCTGACGAGCGAGGCCGGCCGGACCGCGACGTGATTCGGGCTGCTCTCTTCGCGCTTCTTCGAGCTTTCCGGGACGCGTTTCAGCTCCGGCCTGCCCGGTGCGAGCGTCTCCGGGATCGTGCGAACCACCTCGTTGCGAATGGATCCTGCGCCTACGGCCTCCCGGACCACGTCCAGGTCGACCCGACGGTCGAGGCGGGTCACCACGCTTCGCGCGCGACGAACGGTCATGGCGACGCCGGAAGGAACGCGAGTGACCTCGATGAGCCAGGTGGCGCCCTGGTGCTCGTGGCGGACGAGCCGCGGGCGGTCGCCGGTGAGCTGCTCGATCTCTTCCTTGTTCAAGAGCTCCGACGCCGCCGCCAGGAGCAGGCGCGCATTCATCGGCTGGGAGCCCACCGGTCTGCGCTGTCCCTCGCTCACGACGTACGGGCTTTCGCCGCTCGTCAATCGAAGCTCGTCCGCCGGGACGCGCTCGAAAAACGCCAGGAGCTGAGAGAGAGACGACATTCCTCAACGAACGGCGCACGCACACGCACATTAAGGGTGCAAAGTCGGCTATTTGCGCTGAAAAACGCCGGATTTTCGCACGAGCTCAGCGCGTCGTGTCGCGACGCTTGAGCTTCTCGACCAAGGTGGTGCGATTGATGCCGAGCAGATTCGCTGCGAGCGTTCGGTTGCCACCGACGCGCTCGAGTGCCTGCTCGATGAGTCCACCTTCGAGTTTCTGCAGGGCCTCACCGAGGTCGATGCCACTCGAGGGAAGCGGAACGCTGCTCGGCGTCGGAGCGGGAAGGCGTAGCGCCGGCAGATCCGTGGGGAGGAGGGTGCCACGTCCCTTCAGCAGGACAGCGCGCTCGACCACGTTCGAGAGCTCGCGCACGTTGCCTGGCCAAGGGTGCGACATGAGCACCTGCATCGCTTCGTCGCTCAGGCCGGTGACCGCCCGTCCGTGCGTGGCGTTCGCTTCGGCCACGAAGCGCTTCACGAGATCGGGGATGTCCACCGTGCGATGGCGGAGCGGCGGTAGGTGGAGCGGGACCACGTTGAGGCGGTAGTAGAGGTCTTCGCGGAAGGTTCCTTCGGCGACCATCTTGGGAAGGTCGCGATGGGTCGCCGCGATGAAGCGAATATCGGCCGCACGTGTGTTCGACTCTCCCAGTACCTCGTAAGTTTTCTCCTGAAGAACGCGGAGCAGCTTCACCTGAAGCACGGGCGACATGTCGCCGATCTCGTCGAGGAAGAGCGTACCGCCCTCCGCGACCTGGAAGCGGCCGCGACGACTGTTGGTGGCTCCTGTGAAGGCCCCGCGCGCATGACCGAAGAGCTCACTCTCCAGGAGGGCCTCGGGGATGGCGCCGCAGTTGATGGCTGCGAAGGCCTTGCCGCTGCGCTTGCTGCAGGCGTGAATCGCCCTCGCGACGACCTCTTTGCCGGTACCGCTCTCTCCCGTCAGGAGAATTGTGGCGTCGGTATCGGCGACGCGCTCGACGACCTCGAGAACCTGGCAGAATGCGGCGTCTTTGCTGGAAGGAAACCCCTCGGGGAGGGCCTGCCCGGTTCCTCGGAGAGCGGTCGAAGCCGGACCGAAGGCCTCCTCGAGGATCTGCCCGACGGTCTCCGAATTGAAGGGCTTCGAAAGGAAGTTCGCGGCGCCGCGGCGCATCGCATCGACGGCCATGGACACCGAGGCGTGCCCGGTCAGAATGACGACAGGGATAGTCGCGCGAAGGGCAGCGTCGAGCACCTCGAAGCCTGTGCCGTCGGGCATCTCCATGTCGGTGATGATGAGGTCCGGCTTGTTCTCGCGGAGCGAAGTCACTCCGGCGGTCGCGCTCGAGGCGTGGAGGACGACGTGTCCGTGACGCGAAACCAGACGCGCGAGCGTGGACCTCACGGCGTCGTCATCGTCGACCAGAAGAACTACGGGCATCTGTGGACCCTCGGCATTGGAGAGAAGTCAATCTACGCTCGGAAGACCTCGGGTGGAAGGCTCCGGAGCCGACGTACGATTCAGCGCACACTTCATTCCACGGCAGACGCGATCGAGCAAGGTGCGGAGGATGCCAGTGTAGGCATGACGTCGAGCGATTCGAGAGATGCGCGACGCGAACGGAAGCCGAACGAGTGCCGACCAGCCTGACGGATGGATGACCTCCGAGAGTTTCACGTTCGGGGCTTCTCGGCAACCGGCGCTCGCAGCTTCTCTCTTCGACGCCGGACCACGTCGAGACCCGGGGGCTCGAAAGGTGCGAGCTTACGGCCGAATGTTCTGCGGCCCGTCCCCTACTAGGGGGACCGTGGGAAGAGACTCCGGGCCCGGAATCAAGTCGACCGTGCGTATCGGGATGGTTCTTCGAGGTCGCGCCGTTTGAATCGACGTTGCGGCGGGCCGGAGCGGACACGGCCACCCGCCGAGCGTGACGCCGTACGACGCGCGCGAGATGCGCGAAATGCGCTGCCGCGGGACGCATGGCGTTCGCGATCGCAGGCTCCGTCCGATGGCTTCAGCGCGAGTCGAGCCCCCGCCTGCGAATCATTTCGACCAACGTGGTCCGATTCAGACCCAGTAGTTGGGCGGCCTTATTCTTGTTGCCGCCCGTGCGGCGTAGCGCCTGAGCAATGAGGTTGTTCTGATAGCTCTCGACGCACGAGTAGAGGTCGACGCCTTCCTCGGGCAGCGCCCAGGGAAATCCCGCGCTGTCGGGGCTCGGCTCGAGCGAGAGGGGCTCGGAGAGAGGCGCAGCGGAGGGAGGGATGGGAGTCTCGAGAAACGGGTTGCGCTCGACGGCGAACGAAAGCTCTTCGAGGACCGGCGTTTGCGGCTCGCCGAACATGCTCGGCGCGAGCATCTCGGTCGCTTCACCGGGCCCGAAGATGTCCTCGGGCTCGAGATAGGGGCCGGTTGCCAAGAGCACGCCGCGCTCGATGGCGTTCTCGAGCGCACGAACGTTTCCAGGCCAAGCGTGGGCCGAGATCGCCGCGAGGGCCTCGGACGAAATGCCACGCAGGTCGGCTCGCCCGCAGGTGGCCACGAACCCTCGGTAGAAGTGCTCGGCGAGAATGCGAAGGTCGTCGCCGCGCTCGCGCAGGGCCGGCATGACGATGTGAATCACGTTGAGGCGATAGTAGAGGTCTTCGCGGAAGCGCCCGGCCGTGACCTCGGCCGCGAGATCGCGATTGGTGGCCGCGACGATTCGCACGTCGCACTTCACCGAGCGCGACTCGCCGACGGGCGTGTATTCGCGCTGCTGGAGAACGCGCAGCAGCTTGACCTGCGCGCCGAGGGGAAGCTCACCCACCTCGTCGAGAAAGAGCGTGCCGCCTTCGGCGCTGGCGATGTGACCTCGGCGACTCGCCTGGGCTCCGGTGAACGCGCCTTTGACGTGACCGAAGAGCTCGCTCTCGATGAGCTCGAGCGGAATGGCTCCGCAATTGATGGTGACGAGCGGACCTTCCGAGCGCGAGCTTCCATCGTGGAGAGCCGCGATAGCGAGCTCTTTTCCGGTGCCACTCTCACCGGTGACCAGCACCGTGCACATCGACCGTGCGACCCGATCGATGGTCTCGAGCACACGTCGAATCGCGGGGTGGTGGCCGATGATCATGCCTCGGCTGGTCAACCGCAGGGTGAGCGGAGCTCGCAGCACACCGGAGACCTCTTCCTCTTCGGCCATGTCCGAAAGCATCGTCTCGCCCATGAACCCTCCCGAACGAAGAGTCTGCGTGGAGTCCGAGATGCTCGCGAAGGAGCCTGGTCGTCTACCGTTCATGGACACCTCGGGGAGGTCGTCGAAGCTTCGTATCGCACCGTTCCTCACGCCCCCTCCCGCACTCGAATCTCACCGGTCGCCGTCGCGGATGCCAGTCGGAGCACGTTGCGATTCTCTTGATTGGGCTCGACGTCGTTTCCCGGGCGCGCGACGATCCCCGAGATGGGGTCGCTGGCGTAGTCCGCGGGACGTACGAGGTAGTCCGCTGCGACGAGCGAGAGCACGCGCTCGGCGAGGCGCTTGGCTCTCGGTGTGGGGAGCCAGCCGAGCGCGCCCGTCGCGTCGCGGAACCGCGCCACCTTTCCCAATGAGATCATCGCGAGGGTGAAGGTCTGACCTTCGGACGGCGTCTTGACGTTCTGGAGTGTCTCCATGACCTCGACGTGGGCGCGCCACACGAGACGCTGAACGACTTGTTCGTCCAGCGTTCGAATACGTGGAATTTGCACTATTCCGCTCGTCTCGGGTGGCTCGAGCGATGCGGTGAGCCGCAGGAGGTTCGCGTACGGCCCGGCGAGCCATCGTGCGAGCTCGAGCTTGCCCCAGCCTTCGGCTTCGTCGACGAAGGCGAACGCCGTCGCGCGACAGGCGTCCGCAACGGCCAGCACGCGGATAGGTTCCGGTACGACGATCGGTGTATCGAGCGCTGAGCCCTCGGAGCCGTTCGCGACGATCATCATGCACGACTGCATCTGCAGTGCCCGTGCCAGCGTCGAAACCTCCGTGGAGGCGCCGAATCGTCCAGCGCAGCCTCCTCTAGAGGCCTTCGGCGATGGGAGCGTTGACGGGCATCGTCACCGATCTGGCGGCGAGCCGCGGGAAACCGTCGGAAGGCCGACGCCAACCACGCGTTTTCGTTGGAGCGCGCTCCGGCCTGGCCAACCGAGCGCTCTCGCGCCGACATGGCACGCCGAATGCTGAGTGGGGGAGCAGAGGACTCCCATGGTCAAGACGATGACGAACGCTTCTGCTCGCCGAACCCCCGTCGCTCCCATCGACTCCGAGGTCGAGCTCCCGCTCGACTCGAGTCGAAGCTCCGGCCCTACCGCGAGTGCGATTGCAGCCTACATGCCGCTCGTGGAGCGCATCGCCTCGCGCTTCATGCGCCGCATGCCATCGAGCGTCCAGCGCGACGACGTCGTGGCTGCGGGCACGCTCGGCCTCTTCCACGCGCTTCGCTCCAGCACGCACACGTGCGAGGAGATGTTCGTCGCGTACGCTCGCATTCGTATCCAGGGTGCCGTCCTGGACGAGCTTCGTAAGCACGACTGGTCTCCGCGCCGCCGCAAGACCCTCGAAAGCACGGGCTCCGGCGCGAACGAGTCCGAGCCCCGAAGCGCCGCCGAGCCTCCGCCCAAGTCGGGAGTGTCCGTGGTCCGCTTCGACGATCTGCCCGCGAAGTCGGCGGCATCGACCATCGTGGACGATACCGACTCGCCGCTGGAAGACCTCATCGCGCGACGCGAGCGTGCGGCGCTACACACCGCGCTGACCTCGCTGCCCGAACGCGAGGCCCGCGTGGTTCGTTTGCGCTTCTTCGACGGCATGCCCAGTAAGGCGATCGCCGAAGAGATGCACGTGAGCGAAGCGCGTGTCTCCCAGCTCAGCGCCCGTGCGACGACGCGTCTTCGCGCGATCCTAGAGAGCGCTGCGTTCGACGGGATGTCGCTCGCGGCCTGAGACGAGCCCGAAGATCTCCTGTCGACACGCTCCGCCCGCGCCCCTCTCCATCGAGACGGGGCGCGTCGTCGTTTCGAAGGATCGAGAACGCGATCGGTACGTCTTCGAGACGGCGACGGGGCGTATCGGCAAGCCCTCGCGAGAGCGTCACGGACATCGCGCCAAGGTCGTGACGCATCCGTCATCTCGCGACGGACCACCCGAAAAAAACGTGGCGCACCGGCCGAGAACGGACAGCCGTCCACGTCGAAGAGCACCGACGCCGTTCAATCAAAGGGCATGAATTCCAGGCACTTCGCCGGCAACTTGCCCTCTGGTCATCTCTCCTCGATCGGGCTCTGCGAGCACATTCGGAGCGTTCGTCGAATGGCACGAGCGATGCACTCGACCAAGACATGCTGCCCACACAAACCGATGACTCGACGCTCGACTCGATCTTCATGCTGCCCGACGGTGTTGCCACGACCGAGATCGCGGATGCATGCCGAGGAGCTGCGCTCCTCTTCATGAATGAATCCCCCAAGTGGACGAAGCCGGACTTCTCCAATTGGCTCGCTGGCCCCTACGCGGAGATCACCGAAAAACTCCGAACGAACGCCGAGTCGTGGCATCCGGTTCCGCTCCTTCGCGAGATCGACGCGCGCATGCTCAATCGTCTCCTGAAGAGCTCCTTCGGCGAAGTCCGCGAAGCGCTCATGCTCGTGACGTCCGGTGAGGGGATGGCTCGCTTCGCCAACCAAATGACCTCCAGCGGCTTCGTGGCGCGTTGCCAGGATGCCGACGGCCACGAGGGCTTCATTCCCACGAATCAGCCGCGTCGCATCGCGGACATCGTGCTCTCGCTCTTCGCCGCCGACTGCCTCACCCGGCCCGGCGACTACCTGACCGAGCTCACGTTCTGCCCGCAGTGCGGCACGCTCGCGTTCGACGCGGGCGCGCGGATGCACGGCCAGTGCGGTGGTCATGTGAGCATGTTCGCGCCCCGCAACTCGAACAGCTTCCCGTACCTCCCCGAAGGCGCCTGAGGGCGCTGCGGCGCGAGAAAGTCGCGACTCGGGACCGGGAAGCTGGGCAGCGGCCGTACGGAGCGCACATCGAGCGCTCCGTGGAGACCGAGGGAGCCGGAGAGCCGCACTCGGCACGTGTCGCCGACCGACCTCTCGCTTCGGTCGCGCGGAGGTCGATCCGGGAAGGAGTCGGACGAGGAACGACGCTCAGCGGGAGCGTTCCGCGACCGCGATGGCCGGTGAGGGAGAGCCGGTCACGGAGGAAGCGTCGTCCGTCTTGCAAGTGGCAGGATTGGACGCGCAATCGGCGACGAGAATCTTCGTAGGCTCGGCGCGTGGTCGCGCCCCCAAAGCCGCCAGATTTCGGCATCCTGTCGCGTTTCCGAGTGCGCACGCGTGGCGGTAATGGACCGCGGCAGCGCGACGATCTGAGACGCCGGTCAGGCCGACCTCGTACGCGACCCCGAGGGCGCTGCACGCACCGGCATCTCCATGCCGACACGCGTCTCCGAAGAGCATCACGGCCTGCGCCGCGGTCTCCGGATCGGGATGCTGACGGAGGGAGTGTTCGACGCACGCCTGACTGTCGTACCCGGATGGGTCACCGAAGACTCCAGCCGCACAACCGGTTGCTGCGAGCGGAAGCGCGAACGCGCAAAGCCCGAACAAGGGCGACGAGCGACTGCCCGTACCTCGATCGAGAGGAGACATCACGAGACCTCTTTCGTGGTGGTCGAGTGGCGAGTCGATTCGGCGAAGCGGGATGACCTCGCGCGAGAACGACGTGGCGACGCGACCGTTCGTCCATAGCAACGTCCGCTCCGCGGCGTCCTTCACCGCATCGAGCGCCTATCGCGGCGATTCGAGCTCCCACGCCGATTGCCCTTATGCGGGAGAGGGGCCGAGCCCCCGAAGCACGGTTCCGAACTTCGACATCGTCAGCCGATTGGCATCGACAGCGTGAGCGACGAAGCTCCGGAGCAGCCCAGCGTCAGCCGTTCGACGCTCGAGAGGCTGCTAGCGGGGGGGACGGACCTCGTTCCTGGATGGACACGCTCGACGAGTGCAAATTGGCGAATGGCACGTCGATCGCAGTCTTCGTCGCGTGAGCTTTCGCCTGCATCATGCATGGCTGCGCAGAGCATCGGTGCATGGACCGTGGTGTCGGCACGCTCGTCCATCGGGTCGCTCACGGACAGACGACTGTCCGTCCAAGGACAGACGACTGTCCTTCGCGTATTCAGCGCTTCGAGCGGAGGGCACCGCGCGCCTGTTCGGCGGGGACGACGATCACGAGGATCCACCTGTTCCTCGTACGCTTCTTTTGGACGATGGCGCCGTCTACGCCCCGAGCGCGGAGCTCGGCAAGACAGTGGCGTCGCTCGCTCTCCGCGTCGGCGCGCGCACGGGCGCTCTCGCCGGCAGGTCCCCGACGCCGCTCGATCACCGCGCGCCCGGCTTCGTCGATTCTGCGAACCGGCATCTGCTCGACCGGAGTGCGCCGACCTCGGAGGGGAAAGCCCTTCTCGACCAGCTCGGAAGGGGAAATCGTGGCCTTGGTCCGTGCGACGTATCGAGTGAGCGCATAGGCACGCTCCGGTCCGACGCGAAGCGCTTGGTCCCGGTCGAAGCTCTTTCGGACCGCGATGAGCTTCTTCGCCTGAGTGGGGCCGAGCAGATTTTCGCCCTGCAAGAGCTCCACGAACGAGGCATAGCCGAGCGACAGGTAGAGCTTGTCGTCCAGGATGCGTCCGAGCGCTTCACCCATCTCGTAGAACGACACGGTGATGCGCACCTTCAGAGCTCGCACTCGCTCGAGCTCTCCGAGCGCCCGCGCTCGCACGTCGTCACGGGACGCCGCGAGCGTTCTGATGTCCCTACCCATTCGACGAGAGTACACCGGGCGACCCGTGTGTGTGTGACGCGGGAGGGGGGGCGTCGCGCTTCGATCGTCGGAAGAAGTTCCTCAAGGGTCCGCGCGCCGAACCGTTCACCTCCGTAGGACCGAACGGAAGAACGTTCGATGTCCGCTCGAGCCCCCGCGACCACGTCGCGCCCGACGACTCGAGGCCGAGCGAGCACGACTCGGAACGAGCTCGTGAGCACCGAAGACCTTCCTTCCCAGGACCGGAGATATCCCATGAGACAGTCGAACGCAGCCTTCGCCGCCTACTCGCCAACCCACACGCCCCAGGCGACGCGACCCGGCCTACGCGTCGTCTCCGTGACGACGCTCAAGCCTCTTCGGCCGGAGGCTGTTCAGTCCGTTCGCGAGGCCCGTCGGCCTGCGCCGCCGCCTGCGCCCGAGCCGACCGATCTCGTCGACCCGATCGACGACGTGGACGCCCCCCTCACGGCTCGCGCCTATCTCACCGCGGTCGCGCTCTTGGTCACGGTCGGCGGAACGTCGCTCGCGCTGTGGTTCGGCATCGTCCGCGGCGTTTCGGGAGTCGTGTCGTACCTTCACGCACTCTGAGCGTCGCGCGCCGACATCGCCATGCCGGTCACGACGCCTCGACGTCCGAGCCGAGGCGAGATGGGACGAAGCCACTCGGTGATGAGGCACCGTGGTCGCCGCAGTGACCACGCCGAGTGCGGCCCGAGATCGCTGGTCGGAGGTGGTACGAAGCCGAAAAAACAGCGGATCGAGCTCGATCGCACGTTCGCCGCTACAGGGCGAGAGACCCATCGTCGAGGCGCCGTCATGACGGTGACGAGGTGTCAGAGCGCGCAGCGGGGCGCCCGAGTGGGTCTTTTCCGCGGAGATTGCCG
Organism: Polyangiaceae bacterium; assembly: GCA_965225775.1. Classification (GTDB taxonomy): domain Bacteria; phylum Myxococcota_A; class Polyangia; order Polyangiales; family Polyangiaceae; genus JAAFHV01. Next base: position 4,429,688 of record OZ245328.1, read on the forward strand.
CATCGTCGACACGGAGGAGACCGACGCTCATCTGCCAAGGCGGTGACGACAGTGTCAAATTTTCTCGCGAACGTCGGACCCCTGACGAATATTCGCGGCGGTTTTGTCGGTGTGTCGTGGAAATGGCGGATGGCACGTCGGCTGCACAAGGGGTCGGCATGATGTACCCGGCGCTGGCTCCCAACGACAACTCGCACCACGAAACGATCCTCGTTTTGCCCGAACCGATTCGAGCGAGGGATCTGGCCGAAGCCGCCCGTGAGACAGCGTTCGAGTTCGTCACCAACGCGCAGCGCTGGGGCAGCGCCGAGCTCGCGATGTGGCTGATGGGGCCGTATGCGAGCCTGACACGCTACGCAACCCGCGAGGGTCGCAGCGGTCGCTCCACCCGCCCCATGTCCCTGCTCGGTGGTCTCGACGTGGAGCGTGTCGAGCGCGTGATCAAGCGGGCACACGCCGAGGTCGTCGAGACGCTCGAGCGAATGAAGACCGCCGAAGGAGCCGCTCGCTTCACGCTCACCATGTTCTCGCGCGGCTTCGTGGTCCCCTTCGAGGATCAGAGCCGCACCGTGGGCTGGCTGCCCACCGACGTCGCCCGTCGCCTCTCCGACCGCGTGCTCTCGCTGGTCGCCGCGGACTACCTGACGCGCCCCGAAGACTACGTCGCCGAGCCCATCTCCAACGTCTTCGTACGACTCGCCGCCCCCGGGCGTCCGGCCGTCGAGCTCGACGTGTCCGAAGAGGACCAAAGACCGACCATACCGGTTCCACGTCCTCGCCTTTCGACCATCCCCGACCTCCTGGAGGAAGCGTGAGAAGCAACATCGAACGCGCGTCGAACGACGACCTCGTCGACGACGCGAATGACCGACGCTCCGGCGCTTTCCCACGCGCGGTGTCCGTAGCCTCGACGCTACGTTCGCACGCCCTGTCCGGCCGAGACGAGCTCGCCTCGACCTTCGGCGAAGAGGAAGAGGCTTCCGGTCTCCTCCGCAGTCCGCTCTCGCTCCGTCTGACGAGCCGCGGAATGATCATCGGCAATCACCCGAGCGTGCGCCGCGTACTCGAGACGATCGACCGAGTCGCTCGCTCGATGTGTACGGTGCTCGTCACCGGTGAGAGCGGGACCGGCAAGGAGCTCGCAGTCGCGGCTCTTCACGATGCGAGCGCGCGTTCATCGGGGCCACTGGTCACCATCAATTGTGGCGCCATTCCGCTCGAGCTCATCGAGAGCGAGCTCTTCGGCCACGTCAAGGGCGCCTTCACCGGCGCACAAGTGAGCCGCCGCGGACACGTGGCGAGCGCCGAAGGCGGCACGCTGTTCTTGGACGAGGTCGGAGAGCTGCCGCCTACCGCGCAGGTGAAGCTCCTCCGCGTGCTCCAGCAGCGCGAGTACACTCCGGTCGGCGAGTCGCGCGCGGTCAAGTGCGACGTGCGAATCGTCGCGGCCACCAATCGCGACCTCGCGGCCGAGGTGAAAGCCGGACGCTTCCGGGAAGACCTCTACTATCGCCTCAACGTGATTCACATCTCCATGCCCCCGCTCCGTGAGCGCGGCGACGATCTGCGCCTGCTCGCCGAACACTTCTTCCGCGGCTTCGTGGCCACCTGCGGGCGCTCGGACCTACGAGGTATCTCGCGCGAGGCGATTGCCGCCATCGCGAGCTACTCCTGGCCTGGGAACGTGCGCGCGCTCGAGAACGCCATCGAGCGCGGCGTACTGCTCGCTTCCGGCCCCTTCCTCGAGGCGCAAGACGTCTTCGGCAGCGGACCGTCGAGCGAAATGATGTCGACTTCGCCGCTTCCCTCCGCTCCCTCGTCGGCAGTGCTTCCGTCGACTCCCTCGCCGCCGAGCATCCCCGAAGATTCGAACATCCGTCCGTTCCCTCACGCCAAAGCCCCGGTGTTCGCGTTTCCCGCGGTCGGTCGATACGCCGATACTCCGCTCCCTCCGACCCATCCGCTGACGGCCGAACGCACGCCCGAGAGCTCGACATTTCCGTCGGCGCTTCCCGACGAAGGTGTCGACCTTTACTCCTGTGTCGAGAGCTACCAGAACAACCTGATCGTCCAGGCGCTTCGTCGCACGGGCGGAAACAAGAACAAGGCCGCACAGCTCCTTGGCCTCAATCGAACCACGCTCGTCGAGATGATTCGTCGTCGCGGACTCTGAACACGACGACGAGAACCCCGAAGCCACGAGAAGGAAGGACCCACCGGTTCTTCCTTCTTCGTTTTGTCGTCGGGACGTTCGCGAGCTCTCGCGACGGTCGTGGCCGAGCGCTCGACGACGAACCAAACGCGACGAGCGAGCCCGAACACTCGCGTCGAGCCCGATTGCGTGGAAGCCCACGTCGGAGCTCGCGATTCCGAAGCAGGCGATGCGGCCGACCGGGGACACGTGACGCGGCCGCTTTGGGCTCAGGAGCTCAGGACCAAAAACCAGCAGGTGGGGCCCCACCGGGCGCGAACCTGCCGCGGCGGAGGACGGAGTCCTCCGATGACGAGTTCGGCTATGTCAGCGGGATTGATCGAGGATCATGACCGCCTACCCGGATTCGCAGGATTGCTCGAAGCGCCGACATGTATCCATGGCGAATTTCGTGTCACGAGAGACCGAGCGAAGCTCTCCGCTCCCCCGACGACCAAAAAGCCCGACGCCTCTGGCGAGGCATCGGGCGGTCGGGGAAGTCCCTAGAGCGAAGGTCAGGCGGCCTTCTTTTCTCCTGGAGGAGGGGCCTGAGAGGGACGAAGGGGCACAATCGAGGGCTTGCGTCGCGAGGCTGGGGCGCTGGGGGGCGCGGCCTCGAGCTCGGGCTCGCGCGTGGAGGCGGGACCGGCTCCGATTGGGGTAACGTTGGTTGGGGGACTCTCGTCCGTTGCGGAAGCCACCACTTCTCGAAGCGCCCAGGCCGAGCGCACCGAAATCGGGGGGGCTTCCACCTCGACCGCGGCAACGGGAACGGGAGCGGGAACCGCGCGCACCGAGGCGGGCGCGGTCTCCTGGGACGAGGTCGCCATATCGGCGATGCTTGCTGCATACTGCACGGAGACCGGGGCCGCCTCCACTCCGTGCGCCACCTCGGCCGAGACCCCTTCCGCGGCGACCTCGACCATCTTCGGCGCGTTCTCCGCCATGGCTGCAGGTTGCACGGACATGGTCATCGTCCCCGACTCGGCTGCCACGGCCTCCTCGGATTGGGGCACCTCGCTCGTCTCGGGGGCGCCCCAGCCGAGCTTCGCCTTCATCTCCGACACGCTCGGCATCGGGAAGATCGCGCGCGGCTTCTTGCCCGTCGTCCATCCCTCGAATCCGCTCGGCGTCCACGGCGTCTCCGTCCATCCGAACCAGAACTTCCCGAACGGCACGTCTCCGTACACCACCGACCTCGCCGCCAGCGCCAGGAATCGCCTCACTCGGAACATCAGCGCGATTCGCTCGCATCCGCCTTTCGCCAGCGTCCACTCCGGCGCGAAGTTCGTCGCATTGCCGAACAGCAGGATGTCTCGCGTCACTCCGTACACGCACCCGAACGCATTGATGCAGATGGCATACAGCGACGCCAGCGGCAGGCACATCAGCACTCGCCAATACCTCGCTCGGTCCTTCTCCAGAATCAGCGCCAGCACCGTGTACAATCCGTACGCCACCGTCTGGGCCGTGTACCCCAGCACGTACCCCAGAAGCGCGTTCGACTCACCTGCCAAGTAGTACGGCAGGATGATGTAGTAACCCACTATCTCGAACACCGTGTTCAGCAGCAGCAGCAAGTGCGCGCTCACCGGCAGCCCGATCTCCCAGTGGAACCAGAACGCCCTCCAGAACCTCCCCGCGCATTCCACTCGCGACGAGTTCCACCTCACTCGCTGCTTCCACAATCCCTTCAGCGTCGGCGGCGTGTACGTGAACACTCGCGCCTCCGGCTCGTAGTCGTGCGAACGATTGTACGTGTACGACGCCAAGAATCTCCCGAACGCGTGCAGCGGCGTTGCCGGCACGTCGAAGTCCAGGTGCTCTCCCTTCCACGACGACAAGCTCGCCAGGAACGCCATACACGTATCGTCCGACGCTCCCGTCAGCGCTTCCGGAATCTCCTTCGCCGTGCTCTCCGAGAACTTCGGGCCTCCCATGCCCATCCACCACTTCACCAGGTCCATCGGACCCAGCGAGTGCATGAATCCCATGTACTTCGGCGCCGCCAGCAATAGCTCCGTCCACGTGCAATACAACGCTCCGGGAATTCCGATGCGCGGCGTAATCTTCCAATTGTAGCGCGACACGTTCGATACCACGAACTCTCGCGCCGCCTGCATGTACAGCTGCCCTTCCACCGTGAAGAACTTCCCCCATCCCTGCCAGAACAGGTCCGGCCGGATGCAGATCTTCCCCGCCACCACTCGCCGCATCTCTCCCGTCCACGGGCTCCTCGACGTCAATCGGTTCGCCAATCGCTCGATCGCGTGGTCTCCCAATGTCCCGTCTCCGTCGATGCTGAAGTAGATCTTCGGAAACTCCGCGTGATCTCCCTTCTTCACTCGCTCCTTCATGTACGAGACGCCGGCTTCCACCGCCATCATCTTGCCCAGTCGCGTCGGGGTCCCCGTCACGTACACGTGCACGTTCTTCGGGTATCTACCCTTCGCTTCTTTCGTCCACTTCTCGAGCTCCCCGTACAGCTTCGGGAACTCCGTCCGGCCGTCCACGCTCGCCACGATCACGAGCTCGCTCGGGTACCCGTTCGTCGCCGCGCTCTCGATCGTCGTCGTGATGGCCTTCAGGTCGTCTCCGTCACGCAACAGCGACGGAATGACCACGAGGCCCGTCGGCCGCTCTCCAGGGCCCAGCGGTCGGAACGGCTCTCGCGCTCCGAACGCCACTCTCCCGAAGGCGGCCGCCAACAAGAACAGGAAGTCGCTCTGCGTCACCAGAAACGCCACCGCCAGATTCAGGAAGATCGGCGTCGCCAGCAGCAGCGGGTCGAGCGTCTTCAGACTCCACAGAAGGCCTTCCATATTTCCTCACTTCGCCGATGCCAAACTCGAGCCCGTCGCTTTTCTCGCCGCCACCGCCGCCGGGTTGCCGCCTCTCACGCGCAACGTCTTCGACTTCGCCGATTCGTGCTCCCGTAGCTCCATCACCGCGTATTGCCCTCGCGCTTGATTTCCCCACGGGTCGGGCAAGATCACCTCGCCCGGCACCAGCTCCGTCACCTTCCCCACCTGCCGGCAGTGGAACACTCCCCAGATGCAGTCGTACACGTCCGCTCCCTCCGACAATCCGTCGATCTGCGTATACGGCACGAACGCCACATCCATCGCGTGCTCCAGCGCTCGGAACACCGGCCGCTGCTTCAATTGTTTGTCCAGGTCTTGGATGATGCCCATCTTCTCTTCGAGCACCTTCTTCTCCGCGACCTTGCTCCTCGACTCCGACTCGAGCTTCATCATCTCTAGCTCGATTCTCACCAGCTGCTCGTCTCGCGCGATCTGCTCCGGCATCGACGGCCCCACGTGCCCGAGCGCTCGCTTCGCCAATCCCACCTGCGCCATCATCGCCGACGTCTGGTTCGCCGAACGCTCCGTCTCGATCAGCGCCACCTTCCATCGACCCGCCGCCTGCTCTTCTCTCGCCAGGTCCACCTTCGACACCAGCCCGGCGTTCAGGTTCGCTTGCATCTGCTGCGTCAATCGCTCTTGTTTCCCCAACAGGTCCACCAGCGCCGACTTCTGCTGATTCAAGATCCGAAGCTCCGACGCTCCCGCCGCCGCCTGCCTCGCCGTCAATCCTTCCGTCCACGCCAGCGACGCGCTCGTCGCCTCGTGCAGCTCCTTCAATCGCGCCGTCGCTCGCGACGCCGACTTCACGTCCATGTCCAGCGCCTCGATCTGCGCCGCCGTCTTCGCTCGCTCCACCTGCAGCTCGCTCGCCTTCAGCTTGTTCGCAAGCACCAGGTCGTTGTCCGGCGACAAGATGATCGGCGCCACGAACGCGTCCGTCGCTGCTCGGTAGCCCTCTCGGCCAACGTACCCGACCACGGCCACGAACGCCGTCAGCGCTCCGAACGCGAACACCCTCGTCTTCGCCGTCGGCTTCGCGCCCTTCTTCTCTTCATTTCCCATGACTTCGATCCTCCAAGCTCGACAGCTCCGTCACCAGCGCGGTCAAGAACACCTGTTCCGACTCCGCCCCCACGAGCTCCAATTCCACCACCGCAATCGCGTGCGGCGCGTTCGGCGACTCGCTTCCTTTCAGCGCGTCCCTCGCCGTCTTCAGCGTCACGAGCTTGCTCGTCACGATCTGAAGCTCTTTCGACGCTTGCCCCGCCGCGATTCGCACCTGCTCACGGAACCTCGAAAGCTGGTCTCGCAGCTCGTACCTCGCCTTCTTCAGCTCTTCCGCTCTCGCGTCCAGGTACTTCGTCTCGTACGGGATCCTCGCCAATGACCCGAAGTTGAACCCCACCTGCAACACCCCGTAGACCTCCGCCTTGTCGTGCGGAACCACTCCACCCGTCAATCGAACGTCGAACCCGTCCAGGTCCCTCAGGTGCGAAATCTCTCGCTCGTACTTCAGGCTGCTCGACTCCACCTGCGTCACCAGGCCGTCCAGCACTCCTCGGTACGCTTCCACTCCGCGCGCGTCCAAAATCGCCGCTTCCGCCTTCGCCTGAACCGCCTTCCGGCCCAGCTCCGCGATACGCGCCTTCACTTCGTTCGCGTCCAAGAGCGACGTCACGTGCGTCGAGAGCCGCTCCTCGTTCTTCGCGCCTATCTCCGCCAGCTTCCCCGACATGCCGTCCAGGTACTCCGCCTGCTTCTTCAGCGCGTGCAGCCGCCCGTAGTCTTCTCCGTAGTGCAACAGGTGCTGCGCGTCGATCTGCGCTGTCCCTCGCTCACAATCGGCGTCCCCCGCCCGCAGTACTCCGAACCCTCGGTAAAAGTCCAATGGCGACCACGACAGTCCGACTCGCCCTTGCCAGCCACTCCCCGTCGTCACTCCCGTCGCGTCCACCGGGCCCCCGTTCACGCTCGGGTACCGAATCACTTGCCCCGTCACGCTCGGCGCCAACAAGAGCGCCGCGTCCCCGGCCGCTCTCGCTTTCACCTTCCGGCAATACGCCGAGTCTTCGGCCTTCGCTTCGCCGCTCCCTCCCAACAGCCCCGCCATCGACGCCAGCATCACCGCCAACGCCCTTGCTGCTCCCTTCACTCTCTCTTCTGCGCAACGCCATTGCATCGGTTCCGTCTCCGGGGGATCTCGCGACCTTCGCTCGGCCCTGGAGCTCCGAGGCCTCCCCCTTCACGTACCGTGCCAGCCGCAAATCGCCCGAAGACGCAATTCTTTCGCAACGAACGTCGACGACGAGCCAATTGACTTGCCCATTCGCCCCGAAGTCCTCGGAGCGCGCCATGGCGTTGGCTCGTCGTCATCGACGTGGCGCACCCCGACAGAGCTATGCCGCTCGTTCGGCTCGCGGATTCACGGCGGAGACATTCTGTGGACCGTTGGCCGCTTCGTCATTCTCGCCGATCAGGCGAAGAGCCCTCGCGATGGAGCGGGGGCACGGGGCGGCATCACCGAAGGTCCGTTGAAGCTCTCGCGAGATACGGCGGGGCCCCCAGCTCGGATGCGATTGCTTCGCCTCCACCGCCGCTTCGGCGATGTCTTCGGTCGACCAAGATAGAGCGGGGAAGGAGTGTCGCCGTGGCCGGAGGCCTTCGTGATCGTCTTCCAGCTCGGTACAGCCGGCGGGAGCCAGGCTCTCCACGAGCGCGAGAGGGATTTCGGAAAGTGTCGTCGAAGCTCGCGTTGCGAATTCGTCCTTCCAGCTCATCGTGCCTCCTCGAGCGAATACCCCGGTCGAGGACGCCTCCAGCCAGACCAGCCGAGTTATCCACAGTCCCGCCAAGTATGATCCGCTCCATGAGGCGAACGGACGCGCAAAGCGCCGGTTAAGGCCGACGCCCCGAATTCCGCGCACATACGGACGATATCGATCCGCTCGGACTCGTCAGGCAGCGACCGGCCGCTTGCCCGACACGGGCGCGACTTCCATCGTGGCCGACTCGTGCTGAAGTGGCTGGAGGAGTCGATACACCTCTTGACCGAGCTCGCGCGCTGTCGGCCTGGTCGCGGGGTCCTTCGCGAGCGTCCGGGCGACCAGGGCTTCCAGCTCACGAGAATGGCGACACGACCCGACGGAGCTCAGGAGGGGCGCTTCGACGAGGACGTGTTGCATGATGAGAGCAGGCAAGTCGGGACCATCGAACGGGCGTGTCCCCGTGAGCGCCTCGAAGAGCATGACCCCGACCGCGTAGATGTCGGCCTTGGCACCGACGGCGTTCCCACGCCATTGCTCGGGCGCCATGTAATGGGCGGTGCCGCGGAAGTCGCCCGTGCGAGTGAGGCGGTCGCCATCACGCGAGGCATCGGCCAAGTAGGCGATGCCGAAGTCGAGAACCTTTACACGGTCCACCCCGTCACTCGAGTCGAGCAACATCACGTTCTCGGGCTTGATGTCTCGGTGGACCACGTTTTCGGCGTGTGCCACCGCGAGTACCTCGAGTAGATCGCGGAAAATCGTGCCGATTCGCGGGGGGGATAGGCGACCGGGAATGACCACGAAGTCCGAGAGGGGCGAGCCCTTCACGAGCTCCATAACCATGAAGAGCTCACTGTCGAGCTCGCCGAAGTCGAGGATCGACACGATTCCCGGGTGGCGAAGGCGAGCCAGAATCGCGGCCTCGCGACGGAAGCGAGTCCGGTGTTCGTCCGATCCCTTCCAAACGTCGTTCATGAATTTCACCGCAACGGGCTCTCCCAGCGACAGATGCATCGCTCGGTAGACGCTGCCCATGCCCCCTTCGCCGATCTTCCGATCGAGCACGTAGCGCTCGAGGAGCACTTTCCCGGCCCGCGGGTCCGAGTCGTCCCTTGGACCTGTGGTAGTCTCGACACGAGGAACGTCCGGGGCCTTCCCGGTTCCACCACGAACGCAATCGCGCCCCTCACGCTTCGCCGCCGAGAGCGCGGCTTCGGCGGCCGCCAACAGCCCGTCGGCGTCGACGGTCCCGTTCTCTCGCTCCACTTCGAGAGCCTCCGACACGCCGAGGCTCGCCGTGACCACCACTCGCCGCCCACGCGGGACGAGCTCGAGTGCACGAATGCCGTCATGAACCGACTTCGCAATCGCTTCGGCCTCTTCGCGAGGCGTCCGCGGCAATACCAGCACGAGCTCGTCGCCGGAATAGGTGCACGCGGCATCGGTCGACCGCATGACGCGTGAAACCACCTCGGCCACTCGCTGGAGCACCATATCGCCGAAGGGGTGCCCGAAGGCATCCATCAGGGGGCGTAGGTGATCGATCTCCAATAGCACGAGCGACACCGGGGTCTTGTCGCGCTTGGACGCCTCGACCTCTCCCGCGAGTCTCGTTTCGAGATAGCCACGTGTGCGCAACCCCGTCAGGGCATCGACCTGCGCTTCTCGCCCGAGCAGGTCCTGCGCTCGTTTCATTCTCAGCGCGGCCCGCACCCGGGCACGAAGCTCGTCCGGGTGGAACGGCTTCATCACGTAGTCCACCGCCCCCAAGTCGAAGCCGTGAACCTTCGTGTTCACGTCGTCCGTCCCCGTGAGAAAGATGATGGGAATGGCTTGGGTCGCAGAGTCGCTCTTGAGCTTCCGACAAACGTCGAGCCCTCCTTGGCCGGGCATCTCCACATCCAAGAGCACGAGGTCGGGTTTCTCGGCAATCGCGAGTGCGATGCCCTCCTCACCCGATTTCGCCGTCAGGATGCGCACGCCTTCCGGCTTCAGACGCACGGTAATGAGCGCGAGCACATCGGCGGAATCGTCGATGGCGAGGACGGTCTGGGCCTCCGGGCGAGTCATGCTGCATCCCTTTCCGAGGCTCTTGCCCGCAGGCAAAGGTCGACCACTTCGGCGACGGCTTGGGCGAGGGGCGCGCCGTCTCGCGCGCGGTCCTCCAGCTTGGCGGCGGCGGCGGTGATGCTGGGGAAGCCATAGCCACCAGCAGCGCCTTTCAGCTGGTGAGCGACCCGCCGAATCGTCTCCCGGTCACCATCCTGCTGGGCTTGCCTGAGATTTTCGGCGTGGGCCTTCAGACCCTTCACGAACTGAACGACGATCTCGACCATGTCGGGGTCCTCCCCCACCTCGCTGACGATGGCCAACGTGGACGAGCACGGCGCCTTGGGGACCTGCCCGCTCTCCGCGACCAGCCGTACGGAGCCACGTGCGTGCTCGGCGACGGCGGCGATGAGCTTGGCCTTCCCGATGGGCTTGGTGAGGTAGGCCGTGCAGCCGGCGCTGATGCAGCGCTCTCCGTCCCCTGCCATGGCGTGAGCGGTGAGTGCCACGATGGGGCCTCGATAGCCGGCAGCGCGCAGCTTGGAGGTCGCTTCGTAGCCGTCCATTTCGGGCATTTGCATGTCCATCAGGATGACGTCGAAAGCCTCTCCGGCACGCCAAGAAGAGAGTGCGCGCTCGAGGGCGATACGGCCGTTCTCGGCGACCGTCACGCGGGCGCCAACGCGAGTCAGGTGGGTCGAAATGAGCAGCTGATTGTCGGGGCCGTCCTCCGCGAGGAGAACGGAGCACGAGAGCGTGGCCGGGGCCTCGTGATAGACGGTCTCCGGTCCGTTCTCCGGAATGCCTGCGTCCTCGAGACGGTCCAGCATGCGCACCCCTTTTAAGGGGCCGGTCGTGACCGAGAAGCGGAACACGCTGCCCTTCCCGACCTCGCTCTCGACGACCAGGTCGCCTCCGAGCATGAGCGACAGTCTACGACATATCGCGAGACCGAGTCCGGTTCCGCCGAACCGGCGGGTCGTCGAGGAATCGACTTGAACGAAGGGCTCAAGCACGCGCGCAGCCTGGCTGACCGTCATGCCGATTCCGGTATCCACCACCTCGAACGTGAGCATCGGAGCGTAGCTATCCACGTGCTCGCTTCGGACCACGATGCGGATTCCGCCTTCGTCCGTGAACTTCACCGCATTGGCGACGAGGTTCACGAGAATCTGCCGGAGACGAGTCGGGTCGGTCTCGATGGTTTCGGGGACCTGGGTCTCGTATTGAACGTCTAGATAGAGCCCCTTTTGCTTCGCGCGGACACGCATCGAAGACGCCACGTCCACCAAGATGGCGCTCGGAGAGGAGGGCACGCTCTCCACCGTCATTCGCCCGGCCTCGATCTTCGAGATGTCCAGGATATCGTTGATGATGGAGAGGAGGTGAACGCCGTTGCGTCGAATGGTTTGGATGTGCGCGTGGCGTTCGCCGGCTGTCGTTTCCGGGTCGAGGAGAAGGTCGGCATACCCCATGATTGCGGTCATCGGGGTGCGGATCTCGTGGCTCATGTTGGCGACGAACTCGCTCTTCGCGCGGTTAGCCTCTCGCGCTTCACTCATTCCCCGCTCGAAGTCCTGATGGGACTCGAGCCGCGCATGACGCTCGGCGATAGCCCACATCTCTCGCTGTCCGCGGAGACAGCCCATGATGAGGAAGAGATCCTCGAAGGCAACCCAACCTGCGTGCTCGAACCAACGAAGCGGCTCGACGAAGGACACGCCGAAGATCGATTGAGGGGCGACGACCCCTCGCACCACGTGATCGAGGACGACCACGGCCGTCGCGACCAAAATTACCCGGTAGTCACGGTACGTGGCGAGGATGGCGAGAGAGCCGAAGATGTGGAAGTGCGTCTCGATTCGACCCCCGGAGAGGTGAATAAAGAGCGAGCTCATTCCCATTTGGGCAATGGCAATGGCGTATCGGGTGGTGGTCTCGCCGGGTCGGCGAACCGCGAGGACCGCTGGCGGAACGACGAGAAACGCACCCATGCACACGGCGAGCACGATATGCGAGGGCCCGAATGTAACGAGCCCCGCCCACGCTCGAGGGGCGACCACGGCGGCGAGAACAATCGAAAGGAGCCACTGGGCTACCAGCAAGACCGCCAAGCGCTGGTCGTTTCGTCGGCACGCAGAGCGCTCGTGGTCGTCACGCAGGCGGACGGCTCGCGCAGCCACGTCGGAGAGCGCGAAGTCGCCCGACTTCGGTGCGTCCGGGAGCTCGATCATGGCCACTCCCCGAAGGGTCGCGTGGAGAGGGCGCACCCGAGGGCAGGCCTCGTTATCGACAGTCCGGCGACGGCGTCGGACCGATGGTGAACCGGCCCGTCGGGAATCGTCGGAGCCACGTTGCCTCGGTAGCCGAGGTGCCCGTTCGCTTCGTAGACCAGCACTCGGCCCATCTCCTGCGCTCCGAAACGCCGGACCTCGTCCGAATCGGTGACCACGCGCACACCTCGTATCGACCGCACGAGGCCCCAAATTTCGGGTCTGCCCCCTACGTGCTCGGGCACGGGCCCCGACACGAGTACGTGCGCCTCGAGAGCATCTCCTGCCACGGCCAGGACCCGTTCGAGCGAACGAAGGGAGCCCTCGGCGCAGCTAGCTTCGACGAAGAGCAGGACGGTCGCGTGCCCCGGAGTCCGAACGATGGTCGTGTCCGAAGGCCATTGCTCCGGGGCCGCGACGGGCGCGTCCACGCGAGCCTCCGACGACCGGGTACCGAACACGCCCACACCGAGGCACACGAGCCAGACCGATGCGACTGCCATCCACCACCCGGAGCGCCTCGACGTCGAACGAGAAGAGGGGTCCATGCCCCGAAGAACGGCCGGGATCGACGGGTCACAAGGCCCACGTGCCGGAAGAGCGGAAATCCCGCCGCGTGGGGGCTCGCGGCTCTCCCCATTAACCGACCCCGCGCATGGTCGTTAAGCCAGGAAGCTCGTGTCCTACGAGCAGGTAACCGACGATGTTTCTCGCAGACCCGACCGACTCGACCGACCGCACGGTGCGCGCGCACCTCCGGGCCCACCTTCGTGCGCGGCCCCCTTCGGCTCCGCTCGTCGGTCGAAAGGAGGCCCCATGGGGGACGTAGATCGCCAAGAGGTTCTCGTCATCGACGACTCGGAGCTCATTCATGCCTTGCTTCGTGCTCGACTGCAGCACGAGGGGGTAGACCTCCACCACGCGCACAGCGCGGAGGAGGGACTCGCGAAGGCTCGCGCGATTCGCCCCGATCTCATCTTGCTCGACGTCTCGATGCCCGACATTTCCGGATTCGAGGTCTGCAAGCGGCTCAAGTCGGACCCCGAACTGGTGCGAATCCCGGTGATCTTCCTGACGGGCGCGAGCAGTGTGGCGAACAAGGTCGAGGGATTGGATCTCGGAGCCGTCGACTACGTCACGAAGCCGTTCGAGCATGCCGAGTTGCGCGCACGGGTGGCGGCGGCGCTCCGGACCAAACGATTGCTCGACATGCTCGAGCAGCGAGCGCGCATCGACGGTCTCACCGGCCTCTGGAATCGCTCGTACTTCGACCGAAAACTGCAGGAGGAGACGGCGGTATGCAGGCGCTACGGCCGCACGGTCAGTCTCATCCTGGTCGACGTCGACCACTTCAAGAAGGTCAACGATACCTATGGCCATCCCTTCGGAGACCGCGTGCTCGAGGGTGTCGGGCGCACGCTTCGTAGGGTTCGGGAGACGGACGCTGCGTGTCGGTACGGAGGCGAAGAGTTCGCCATCATCGCGACCCACACCGGCCGGACCCCGGCGACGGGCCTCGCCGACGAAATTCGAGATCGCATCGCCGCCATGACGCTCGTGAGCAACGGTGCTCCCGTCCCGGTCACGGCGAGTTTCGGCGTGTCGAGCTCCGAAGGAATCGAACATCCCACCTCGGAAATTCTACTGTCCGCTGCAGACGCCGCCCTCTACGAGGCCAAGCGAAGTGGCCGAAACTGCGTGCGGGTAGCGTGAGGCTCCGCCGGACTCTCCCATGCTGACGAGGCTCGTCCGCTACCTCGAAACGCTCGGCTCCTTGGAACCAGAAGCCACGACCATGCCCCTCACCCAACCACGCTTCCGATGGCTCTATTTCGCCCTCCTCGGAGTGGATCTGGTCATCGTGGCTGCGGTTCTGCTGCTCGGACACCGAATCCTCGACAAACTCGAGGACAGGGGTCGTGAACAGCAAGCGTGGACGGCCGATTGGAACGAGTTCCGCGAGCTGCGGACCCGCGCCCAAAGTGTGAACGCGCCGGTGATCGACGTGTTCGTGACCAGAGACGCTCCGCGCGCGAGACAGAACTTGCACGCAGCGCTCGCTCGGTTCGACGAACAGACCCACCGCATGCAGGCGGTGGCCACGGCATCGCACGGCACGTGGCCGGAACAGCTGCTCGTCCAAGTCGACGTCGCGGTGCGCGATCTGGCGGCGACAGCCGAGGGCGTGTTCGACGAGGTCGCGGCTGGCCGCCTTGCGTCCGCGGCCGAACGCATGGCGCAGATGGACCGAAAGCTCACGCTGGTCTACGACTCGCTATCCGCCGTCAGTCACAACCGAAACGAATACGAGCGCGCCGAGGTCGCGCGCCAGCTCGCCGAAGCCGAGCGACTGTCGTCGTACGAATGGGTTTTGGGAGCGCTGCTCGGGGCACTCGTGCTCGGAACGGCGACCTACGCGCGGTCGACCTTCGTGCACCTGAGAACCTACGCGGAAGAGCTGCGCCGCGCACGGTCGGCCGCCGAAGAAGCCACTGTCGCGGCAGAGCAAGCCAATCGAGCAAAGAGCGACTTTCTCGCGAATATGAGCCACGAAATTCGAACCCCCATGAACGCGATCGTGGGGTATTCGGACCTCTTGCTGGGTCGCTCGCTGAGCTCGGCGCAGAAGCTCGCCTACATCCACACCATCCGCCGCAACGGTGAGCATCTCCTCAGTGTCATCGACAACGTGCTCGATCTCTCGAAGATCGAGGCCGATCGGCTCGACATCGAGCTCACTCAGTGTTGCCCCCGTCAGGTCATCTACGAAGTGCTCTCGACCATGCAGGTGAAGGCCGCCGAAGGTGGGATCTCGCTCACCGCGGACTTCGCCACCAAGCTGCCGGAGGAAGTGTCTTCCGACTCGACTCGACTCCGGCAGATTCTGGTGAACCTGGTCGGGAATGCGTTGAAGTTCACGAGGAAGGGCTCCGTACGCATCGTGGCCTCGAGCGAGCGCGACGAAGACGCCTGGGTCCTTCGTTTCAGCGTCGCCGATACCGGTGTGGGCATGACGGAACAACAGGTTTCGACCTTGTTCCAGCCCTTCGTGCAGGCGGACTCCTCGACCACTCGACAGTTCGGAGGCACCGGCCTCGGGCTCAACATCTCTCGTCGCCTCGCCCGCCTCTTGGGCGGAGACATCAGCGTTCAGAGCTCACCCGGCGTCGGAAGCACGTTCACGGCCAGTATCCGTGCCTCGGCCAAGGAGGGCGTGCGACTGGTCGATTCGCTCCACCCCCCCTCACCCGACGAGAGGGAGCTCGCGGCGAGCACCCAGTTCATCGGCCGAGTTCTCGTCGTCGAAGACGGCCCGGACAACCAGCGATTGTTCGAGACGCAGCTCGCGTCGATGGGAATCGAGGTGACGCTCGCCTCCGACGGAGAGGCGGGGGCTCGCCGTGCACTCAAGGCAGCAGAAGAGGGTAAGCCCTTCGACCTCGTCCTCATGGACATGCAGATGCCCGTACTCGACGGCTACGAGGCGACCTCGCTGCTCCGGAACAGTGGCTATCGCCTCCCCATCCTGGCCCTCACCGCTCACGCGATGAGCGGAGACCGAGAAAAGTGCATCCGTGCGGGCTGCGACGGTTACCTGGCCAAGCCTCTTCGGAGGGAGTCGCTCGTAGAGGAGCTCTACCGATATCTGACTCCCGTCGATGCCGAGGTCACGATGTCTCGGCAGGTACTCATACCGCTGCTGAGCGAGTTCTCCTCCGACGCGTGCATCGCCCCCATGCTGCAGGACTTCGTGAAGGGCGTTGCCACCCAGCTCGGAGAGGCGTCCGAATTGGCGCGGAGCGGAGAGCGCAAGAAGCTCGGAGCGTTGGCCCACCAGCTGAAAGGCGCCGGCGGTGGCTATGGCTATCCAGCCATCACGGAAATCGCGGCGCGCCTGGAGAAGCTCGCACCGGACGCACCGGTCGACGCACTTCTCGAGTGCACGGCCGAGCTCGTCGAGGTGGTGCAGCGCGCCGAGCTCGCGTTCGACGAGCGGCCCATGCTGCGCGCATCCTGACGAGCACACCTCGAGTCGTCCCCTTCACTCGGCGCGAGTCGCTCCAAAAGACCGCGCCGAGCGCCATTTTCCCGACGTTTACATTCAAGAACTCGCCCCGCCCGACCGTTCCTTCATGGAGTGAGAAACGCAACATCACTCCCCTTCACCCCAGACAGTCGCCGACACGAGCCTTCCGTCCGTGGGCATCTGAAAGATCGGCCCTACGAGCACCTCCTGGCGTACGTCGAGAACCGCGAACTGTCGGGCTCGTTGGAGCTCTCCGCGGGGGGCGTCGTGCAATCGGTCGTGAGCTTCAGGAACGGCCTCGCGACTCGAGCACACACGCGAAACCCGCTGTATCTCTCGACGATTCTGCTCGAGCTCGGACACATCGACGCGACTGCCCATGCTCAAGCCTTGCAGGCGATTTCGAGTACGTCCGGACTCTTCGGAGACGAGGTCGTCAAGCGCGGCCATTGCACGAGAGAGGCCGTCGACGACGCGCTCTCGGAGCAGTTGACGCGAAAGCTCGTCATGTCCTTCGCGCTCCCGGAGACCACCGAGTTCGCGTACTACAATCGTGTCGACCTCCTGCAATCGATGGCGGGTGACGGCATTCGCCAACCCGTCGGCCCCAGCGTGGTACGGGGTCTGCGCAGCAAAGGTGTGACTCCGAAGATGAAGGAGGCGCTCGAGCGCATCGGCACGGAGCGCTACCTCTCGCTTCTCTCGAGCGACGAGGCCGACCCCTTGCGTTCGATCGACGGCCTCGGCCTCACGGAAGAAGAAGCCACCGTCGCCCGCTCGTGCACCGAACCGGTATCACTAGCCCTTCTGCGCGCACGACACGGCCCGAAGGTCGTCGACCGCGCCGTGTACGTTTTGGTGGTCTTGCGGAGACTCCGCGTCGGAGGGGCCGCGTCATCGGGCAAGATTGCGATCGCGAAAGAGGCTTCCCTCTCGTTCCGAGCCGCGACCTCCTACCTGAGCGCTGCGAACCAGAGCTCGTCCGGGGAGCGACCGAAGGTGGAAATTGCCGTCCCGCAGGCGCACGACCCGGACGAAGAGCCGATCTCGACCGCCGGTCCCCCTTCCGATCGATGGGCCCCCCTCGCCCGCGCCCGTGCGCTCGCGAGCCGCGGTGATTTCGACAAAGGCCTGCGTGTACTCGACGAGCTCCGCTCCCAATCGAGCACGCCGGACCCGGGAGTCGAGTGCCTCTACGCGTGGGTGCTGGCGAACGCCCAACCCGACCCCGAGAGCCTCAAGCGCGCCCGCGCCTGCCTCACGCGCGTCCTCGACCGCGATGCCCGCTACGCGCAGGCCTTCTACTACCTAGGCCTACTCGAGAAGCGCGAGCGTAAGCTCTCCAATGCCCTTTGGCTCTTCGAGAAGGCGGTCGAGGCAGACCCTGCCCACATCGACTCCCTACGCGAGCTGAGGCTCTTCCAGGTGCGAGGCGAGCTCGCGGCGAACGAGGTCGAAGAAGCTCCCCCCTCGACGACGATGCGGACGGCTCTCGCGGGAATCGTCCAGAGGCTCGTGCAGAAGTAAGGGTTATTGTCGTGCGACGAGCGAAACGACGACGTTTTTCCCACCGAGCGCCGGCCCGTCGGTGAGATGACACCCGATGAAACGCGCTATCTCTGGGGAGTAGACCGCGCGGCCAGATGTCAGGGCAGCTGACGAGGCGTCATCTGGATGACAGGCGAAGAGCTGGTGAGCCGCCGACTTCCCGCGATTCGTCGAGGTTATTCGGGTCGACGACATTGGCACGACGAGTGCTTAGCAGGCCGTCCGAGGCGAAGCTGGCAGTGACACGTCGTCACGGGCGCACGACCTCGGGGTGAGCCAAGCATGTCGGGTGACGACGAACTGATCCGCGAGTTTTTGCTCGAGAGCAGCGAGAACCTGAACCAACTCGATCGCGACTTCGTCGCCCTCGAGAAAAGTCCGACCAACCGCGACCTTTTGGGCGCGATCTTCCGCGCCGTACACACCATCAAGGGCACGTCGGGCTTCTTCGGGTTCGGAAAGCTCGAGAGCCTGACCCATGTCGGAGAGACGCTCCTCTGCCGCCTGCGCGACGGTGAATTGACGATCGACGCCGAGATCACGTCGGCGCTGCTCGCCATGATCGACGCGGTCCGCAGGATGCTGACCACGATCGAGTCGAACGCGACCGAAGGCGACGAAGATCATTCGGCCATCATCGCGGAGCTCGTTCGCGTATCGGGCGACCGAACCGCCGCTGCCGGACACGTGACGGCAGCCGCACCGGCGCCGGCCGCTCCCGCTCCCGCAGCGCCCGCTCCCGCTCCCGCCGCAGCGGCTCCGGTCGCAGCGGCTCCGGTCGCGGCACCGGAACCGAAGGCGCACCATGCCGCCCCCGAAGCCCATCCCGTCGAGCTTCCCAAGGCAGCGCCTCCGGGAGTGCCCTCCGCCGTGGAAGGCGCGTCGGAAGGCAGCGCGAACCGTGGACCCTCCATCTCGGATGCGACCATTCGAGTCGACGTCGTGCT
Organism: Polyangiaceae bacterium; assembly: GCA_965225775.1. Taxonomy (GTDB): domain Bacteria; phylum Myxococcota_A; class Polyangia; order Polyangiales; family Polyangiaceae; genus JAAFHV01. The sequence continues at coordinate 4,448,355 of OZ245328.1, forward strand.
GCTCGATCGCGTGATGAATCTCGTCGGCGAGCTCGTGCTCGCACGCAACCAGATCATGCAATACGGAGCGGCGTCGAAGGATGCGGGCTTCACGAAGGCGAGCCAACGTCTGAACTTGCTCACGACCGAGCTGCAAGAGGGCGTCATGAAGACGCGCATGCAGCCCATCGGCAACGTGTGGAACAAGTTTCCCCGCGTGGTTCGAGACCTCGCCCAGCTGTGCGGGAAGAAGGTCAACTTGGAGCTCGACGGAACCGAGACCGAGCTCGATCGCACCATCATCGAGGCCATCAAGGATCCTCTCACTCACGCGGTCCGCAACGCGGTCGACCACGGTGTCGAGTCCCCCGAAAAGCGCAAAGTTTCCGGTAAGTCCGACACGGGCACACTGCTGCTCCGCGCCTTCCACGAAGGCGGACAGGTCAACATCGAGGTGTCCGACGACGGCGGCGGAATCGACGTCGAACGCGTGAGAGCGCGCGCCGTCGATCGAGGGCTCGTCTCCGCCGAGCGCGCCGCGCGGATGAGCGAGCGCGAAGTGATCCATTTCATCTTCCACCCGGGATTTTCGACCGCGGAGAAGGTGTCCAACGTCTCGGGTCGTGGCGTGGGCATGGACGTGGTGAAGACGAACATCGAGAAGATCGGCGGCACGGTCGACATCAGCTCGCACTTCGGCCACGGCACCACGCTCAAGATCAAGATCCCCCTCACGCTGGCCATCATCCCGGCCCTCATCGTCACGTGTTTGACGATGGACAGCGAGGGTGCAGCCCCCACCACCAACCGCTTCGCCATCCCGCAGGTCAACCTGCTCGAGCTGGTTCGACTCGAGGGCGCGCAGGCCCGTAAGGGGATCGAGCGACTCCACGGCACGACGGTCTACCGGCTACGAGGCAACCTGCTTCCGCTGGTCTTCCTCAACAAGGCTCTCGAGCTGAAGAGTCCGCCGACCGAAGCGGAGGTGGTCAACATCGTCGTTCTCCAAGCCGACGACCGCCAATTCGGACTCGTGGTGGACGAGATCCTCGACACCGAAGAAATCGTCGTGAAGCCGCTCGGGAAAGAGCTCAAGGGAATCACGTCGTTCGCCGGCGCGACCATCATGGGCGACGGGCGGGTGGCCCTGATTCTCGACGTTCTCGGAATCGCCCAACGCGCGAACGTCATCTCGGCTTCTCGCGAACGCGCGGTGGTCGACAAGAACAACCACATCCAGCGCGAAGACGACTCGAAAGAGGCTCTCCTGCTCTTCCGTATCGGCCAGTCGATGCGCATGGCGACGCCACTCTCGATGGTCGCGCGCCTCGAAGAAATCGCGCCCGAGAAGGTCGAGCAGGCCGCTGGCAAGGAGGTGGTCCAATACCGCGGCGAAATTCTGCCGCTCATCTCCCTCGGCCGCGAGCTCATGCACGAGCGCCGCACCGAAGACGGCTCGCCCCTACAGGTGATCGTCTACACGGAGATGGGTCGGAGCGTCGGCTTCGTCGTCGAGCAGATCCTCGACGTGGTCGAAGAGAAGATCACCGTTCGCAACCAGACCTCTCGAGACGGAGTGCTCGGAGCCTGCGTCATTCAGGGCAAGGTCACCGACTTGCTCGACGTGCACGGGGTGATTCGTCGCACCGCGCCGAGCTTCTTCGACCGGAAGGGGGCGGCATGAGCGCCGCCGAAAGGACTGCGATGAATCAGGCACGTCAGCTCTGCACGTTCGCACTCGACAACCTCCTGCTCGGCATCGAGGTGACTCACGTTCAGGAAGTCATTCGCTACCAGGAAATGACCGCCGTTCCGCTCGCTTCGGCGGTGGTACGCGGGCTCATCAACCTTCGCGGGCAGATCGTCACCGCCATCGACATGCGGGCTCGATTGGGCCTTCGTGAGCGAAGCAGCGAAGAACTACCGATGAACGTCGTCGTTCGCACGTCGGACGGGATCGTCAGTCTTCTGGTCGACGAAATCGGGGACGTGGTCGAGGTGGACGAGCGAGCCTACGAACGGGCGCCCGAGACGATGGCCAACGCGTTTCGTGACCTCGTGCCCGGCGTCTACAAGATCGACGGCGGCCTCCTCCTCCTGCTCGACGCCGAACGAATCGCGGCGCTCGGACAGGCTGCCGGACGGGCTGCGTGAAAGGTCCCGCCGGGACTGCGTGCGAAGGCGGGCACTCCCCTTCGCACGCACCGGTCGTCGCGGCGGCCTTCGCGGCGGCGCTGGCACCGATGGTGACGGTCCCGGCTCTGAGACGTCTAATCTGCGAAGGCCACGGCGGTTCCGCGGCCAGCCTCCACCTGTTCGTGGCACTCGGAATGATGGGTGGCGCGCTCGGTGCGCCGCTTCTCGCACGCCGAGCCGACTCGGCCGTCGACCTGCTGCGGCTTGCCATGGCGTTGGCGCTCGTCGACTCAGCGGTCGAGGCGTTGTCGTCGTGCGCGATTCCGACGGCGCTTCTCTACGCGCTTCGGCCCGTCCATGGGGCTGCGTCCATGGGTCTACTCGCCATCTTGTTCGCCCGATTCGGCCGCGGGGCCACTTCGGGCCTGACCCGAACCGCGAGCGCGACCATCGTCGCCCTCGCGGTAGGGCCGGCACTCGGCGGGGTGCTCGCCAAGTCGGGCCATGCCGTTCCTTTTCGCCTCGCGAGCCTGCTGAGCCTAGGCACTTTGCCCCTCCTCTATCTCGCCAGGGGCAGCATGCTCACCGCGCTCGCGCGCGAAGGCAGCTCGGCAAAACCGTCCGTCACCCACCTTGCCGTCGAGCTTCGAGGCCCACTGGCAATCCTCGCCAGCCAGCGCTTCGCGATAGGCGGCCTCGTGGCGACCTGGGCCATCCTCGCCCGTGAGACGTTCCATATGTCGGACGCTCGGGTGGGCGCGAGCTTCTCCATCTTTCTCTTGGCGTTCGCGGCGACGACCCTCGTCGCCGGAAGGTGGCTTGCGGAACGCCCTGCCCAGGTCACCTACGGCGGCCTCCTGCTCGGCGCAGCATTCGTCGGACTCGCCACTTTGCCCCGGGCACTCGCCTTTCCCCTTCTCTTCGTCGCGGGCGCATCTGCCGCGCTCACGTACGTGCCGACCCTCGCCCGAGTCGCCCAGGCGTCAAACGGGAAGACAGGTGTCAGCGGAATGGCGCTCGCCCACGCCGCGGGCGCCACCGGCATGGTCCTCGGACCGCTCGCTGGTGCCACTTTCGACCGGCTTTTCAGGCAGTTGGAGAGCCCCACCCGTTCGAGCGCCTTCTTGTGCCTCGTCGGCATCATCCATGCAATCGCGACGGTCGCACTGAACGGATCGGGTCGTCACGCCGCAGTAACCGCCACGAACGAACACACTCGCATCGAAGGAACCACGGAAACCTCATGACCGCTCAACCGTCAAGAACTCGGCGCCAAGACCGCACCCCGAATCGCCCGCTCTCCAAGCAGACCATCGGGCTGCTCGAGTCGAGCTACGCCAGCCTTGCGCCGCGAGCGGCCGAGCTCGTCGCTGCGTTCTACACGAAATTCTTCGCGAAGCATCCGGAGGTCCGAGACCTCTTTCCCGAGGACATGAGCGAGCAGGAGAAGAAGCTCGCGGCGACCCTCGGCCTCATCGTTCGCTCCGCGGACAAGCTCGACAAGCTGACCCCGACCCTCGTGCGACTCGGCAAGCGCCACGCCGAGGTCGGCGCCGTACCGGCCCACTACGACGCGGTCGGCAAGATTCTACTCGAAACGATGGCCGATATGGCCGGAGCTGACTGGACGGCCGACGTCGCAGGCGCCTGGACGGCGACCTACGCGTGGGTCTCATCGACGATGACTGGAACCGGAGGAGAAAAAGACATGAATCAGAATGGCGAGCACCGCAACGGCACGAACGACTCCAGCCCCCGCCTCATTCGCGAAAAGAGCGAAGACCTCGGCAAGGTTCGCAAGCTGCTCGAAGAGAAGGCCAAGCTCGAGGCGCGTGCGGCGGAAGCCGAGGCCCAGCTCGCGGCCCTCGACCGCTCGCAAGCGGTCATCGAGTTCGAGGTGGACGGGACCGTCCGCACGGCCAACGAGAACTTCCTCCAGACGCTCGGCTACACCCTCGACGAAATCAAGGGCCGCCACCACCGCATGTTCTGCGATCACGCCTTCGTCAACAGCAACGCCTACCAGCGCTTCTGGCAGGACTTGGCGGCGGGACACGGCCAGTCGGACGAGTACAAGCGCATCGGCAAAGGCGGCAAGGAAGTCTGGATTCAGGCCACCTACAACCCCATCCGCGACCTCTCCGGCAAGGTCTACAAGGTCGTCAAGTTCGCGTCGGACATCACGGCGGCCAAGCTCCAAAATGCCGACTACGCCGGCCAGGTGGAAGCGATCTCGAAGTCGCAAGCCGTCATCGAGTTCGAGCTCGACGGCACCATTCGCCATGCGAACGACAACTTCCTGAAGACGCTCGGCTACTCCCTGGCCGAGGTCAAAGGACGCCACCACCGCATGTTCGTCGAGCCGAGCATGGCCGCGAGCGCCGAGTACTCGCGCTTCTGGCAGGAGCTCAACGCCGGCAACTACCAGGCGGGTGAGTTCAAGCGCATCGGGCGCGGTGGCAAGGTGGTCTGGATTCAGGCGTCGTACAATCCCATCCTCGACGCGAGCGGGCGACCGTTCAAGGTCGTCAAGTACGCGTCGGACACCACCGCCATGCGCGAGATGGTCGCCAACGTGGCCACCAACGCGACCGCCCTCGGCGCCGCTTCGGAAGAGCTCTCCGCGGTCAGCAAACAAATGACCGGAAACGCGGACGAGACCTCGGCCCAGGCCAACGTGGTCTCGGCGGCGGTCGAACAAGTGAACCGCAACATCCAGACGGTCGCCACCGGCACCGAAGAGATGTCGGCCAGCATCCGCGAGATCGCCAAGAATGCCTCCGACGCCGCGCGCGTCGCTACGTCGGCCGTGAAGGTCGCCGAGACCACCAACGCCATCGTCGGCAAGCTCGGCGAGAGCAGCGCCGACATCGGCAAGGTGATCAAGGTCATCACCTCGATCGCGCAGCAGACCAACCTGCTCGCGCTCAACGCGACCATCGAAGCCGCGCGCGCAGGCGAAGCGGGCAAGGGGTTCGCGGTCGTGGCCAACGAAGTCAAGGAGCTCGCCAAAGAGACCGCGAAGGCGACCGAAGACATCAGCCAGAAGATCGAGACCATCCAGGTGGACACTCGCTCGGCCGTGTCGGCCATCGGCCAGATTGGCACGATCATTCACCAGATCAACGACATTCAGAACACCATCGCCAGCGCCGTAGAAGAACAAACGGCCACCACGAACGAGATCAGCCGCAACGTCGCCGACGCGGCGCGCGGGTCCGGCGAGATCGCGCAGAACATCACCGGAGTGGCTCGCGCCGCGCAGAGCACCTCCTCGGGTGCGAGCGACACGGAGCGCGCCTCGGCCTCGCTCGCTCAGATGGCCGCCGAGCTCCAGCAGCTCGTCACGCAATTCACCACCTGAGCCCTTAACTCGACAGCAATCCCTACCGTTTGGAGCTGACATGAAAGCACTCATCGTCGACGACTCGAAGGCAATGCGCATGATCATCGGCAAAACCCTCAAGGCGCTCGGCTTCGTCATCACCGAAGCCGGCAACGGTAGGGAAGGCCTGGACGCCATCGCTGCAAGCGGCCCGTTCGACCTCGCTATGGTCGACTGGAACATGCCCGTCATGGATGGATTCGAATTCGTGTGCACCGCGCGCTCGAATCCGGGCAACAAGGGCATGCGCATCATGATGGTGACCACCGAAACGGAGCACAGCCAGGTGTCGCGCGCGCTCGAAGCGGGCGCTAGCGAGTACCTGATGAAGCCGTTCACCCCCGAGGCCATTGCCGACAAGCTGGCCACGCTCGGCCTGAAGGCTGCCTAATGGCGCGCGTTCGTGTCCTCATCGTCGACGACTCGGTCGTCGTTCGTAAGGTTCTCACGGACGCGCTTTCCGCGGACCCCGGCCTCGAAGTGGTCGGGGCCGCGGCGAACGGGTCCATCGGTTTGCAAAAGATCCCCCAGGTCAATCCGGACGTCGTCATTCTCGATGTCGAAATGCCGGAGCTCGACGGGGTAGAGACCGTTCGCCGAATCCGAGCGGGGTGGCCCAACCTCCCCGTCATCATGTGTAGTGCGCTGACGGAGCGCGGAGCCGACACCACGCTTCGCGCGCTCGCCAACGGCGCGTCGGACTACGTGACCAAGCCTTCGCAGCTCGGCTCACGAGACCACGCGCTCTCGTTCTTCAAGGCCGAGCTGGTCGCCAAGGTCAAGGCGTTGACCTCGACGGCCTCGTTGCCCGCGCCTCCGCTGCGTGCGACCGCCCCCACCGTGCCCCGGACGGCCGGCGGCAAAGCGCCCGTGACCGTGCTCGCCATCGGTTGCTCCACCGGAGGGCCGAACGCACTCGCGACGCTCTTCCAGGGGATTCCGCGCGACATCCCCGTGCCGGTCTTCATCACGCAGCACATGCCTCCGCTCTTCACGAAGCTCTTGGCCGATCGCCTTGCCATCCAGACCGGCCTCTCGGTGACCGAAGCCAAAGCTGGCGACTTGGTCGAGCCTGGCAAGGTCTTCATCGCCCCCGGCGACTACCACATGACCGTGGTGCGAGACGGAGTGCGAACCCGCATTGCGCTCAATCAAGACCAACCTGAAAACTCCTGCCGCCCCGCGGTGGACGTCATGTTCCGCTCCATCGCCAAGCTCTATGGCCCCGGCGTGCTCGGCACGGTGCTCACGGGCATGGGCCAAGACGGAGCCCGCGGCGCACAAGACATCGTCGACGCGGGCGGTTCGCTCATCGTTCAAGACGCTGCCAGCTGCGTGGTTCCGAGCATGCCAGGCGCCGTGGTGGCCGCCGGGTTGTCCGACGCCCAGTATCCCATCGACCGCCTCGCCCAAGAGCTGATGTTCCGAATTCGGCGTCATCTCGCAGGCGGCTCCTTTTCCACTCCGAACCGCCGCCTGGAGGCCTAAGTGACGACCATCAGCCCGGACAACATGAAATATCTCCGCGACTTCGTCTATCGAAGGTCCGCGATCGTCGTCGAAGCCGACAAAGACTACCTGCTCGAGTCTCGCCTCCTGCCCGTCGCCCGCCAGAACACCTTCGCGTGCATCGACGACCTCGTCCAACAGCTAAGGCGAGAGGAGACCGGTGTCCTCGCCGGCAAGGTCGTCGAGGCGATGACGACGAACGAGACGTCGTTCTTCCGCGACGTCCATCCTTTCGAGTCGCTCAAGACCAAGATCATCCCCGACCTGCTGGCGGCCCGAGTGGCCACCAAGACGATTCGCATCTGGTGCGCCGCCGCTTCCACGGGGCAAGAGCCGTACACCATCGCGATGACCCTTCGCGAGTGCATCCCCAACATCGCAGCATGGAACATCCAGATCATCGGCACGGACATCAACTCGACCGTGCTCCAGAAGGCTCGAGCCGGCACCTACAAGCAGCTCGAAGTCAACCGCGGACTTCCCGCGGCCATGCTGGTCAAGTACTTCGACCGCGTCGGGGCCGACTGGCAGATCAAACAAGAGCTGCGCAGCATGGTGTCCTTCCAAGAGCTCAATCTGCTCGATCGCTGGCCAATCTTCGCGCAGCAGGACATCGTCTTCATCCGTAACGTTCTCATCTATTTCGACATCCCCACGAAACGAAAAATCCTCGGTCGCATTCGCGACCTCATGCGCCCGGACGGGTATCTCTTACTGGGCGGCGCCGAGTCCACGCTGAATATCGACGATGGGTACACCCCCACGCGCGTCGGCTCGACGGTTTGTTTCCAACCGAAGGCGGCTCCTGAAGGGAAGGTTGCCAATGCATCTCGATGACGAATTCATCCGCGAGCTCACCCAGATGGTGTGGACGACCGTAGTCGGTCTGGAGGCGTACGAACGGGCCCCCGGGACGGACGACGTGGAGGAGATCACCACCTCCGTCGACATCAGCGGCGCATGGGAGGGCACTGTATCTCTCACCCTCACCACGGCGCTCGGCAAGCACGTGGCGGCCACGATGCTCGCCTGCCCCGAGGCCGAGACCTCGCAAGAGCTCATCCAGGACGTACTCCGGGAGCTTGCGAACATGATCGGTGGGAACGTGAAGGGCATCATTCCCGGACAGTGCAAGCTCTCGCTGCCTCGGGTCGAGCCCGAAGGCTCGTCGAAGGGCAAGGTACTCGCCCAACGGATGTGGTTCGACTGCAACGGCCTGCCGTTCCGGGTAACGGTCCGGGAGCGCGACGCGGCCAACGAGCCGTCGTAGAGTCCGGCGCAGCGGCACGCGGCGCCTCGTCCTACGAGAGGTGACCGACGAGATTCGGATTCGACAGAGGCGCGGTCCTTCCCTCGGGAGGGGTCGTCGCCTCGTGCTTTTCATTGAGGGGCTCATGCTAAAGTCTTCGGCGACACGGGTATTGGTTGTCGGCAAAAATCCGCTCGACTCGGCGCACGTCGAGCGCACACTGGCGGACTTCGGCTATACGAATATCGTCATTCGATACGGTGCTACCGAAGGCCTAGCCGAGATTGCGGCAAGCTCCCCACGGCTGGTCGTCACCGACCTCGAGCTCGCCGACTCGGACGGATGCTCGTTCACCCGTGCCATTCGCGAGGCCAGCGTCGACCAGTATACCTACGTGGTCATGCTCACCGGCGAAGGCACGGCGAACAAGCTGCGCGAGGCATTCGCGGCCGGCGTGGACGACTTCGTCGCGAAGCCGTACCGGGCGGAAGAGCTCGTCGCACGCGTCCGTGCCGGGGACCGAATCGTCGAATTGGAAGGAGAGCTGCGCGCGCGCTCGAAGGAGCTCGAGGTCGCCCTACGTCGTATCGACGTGTCCGCGGCTCAACGCGCGCTGGCCAGCGCGCATGCACGTCGCCCGACCATCGCAGCCGTGTTGGGCGACGGCGGCCTCGAGGGACTTCTCCGCCTCGCCTCCTGGACCGGAGCGACCGAGGTCTTCGCACAGGCCCTGGGGGACTTCCTTCAACTCCCTTGCTCGATCACCTCGGTAAGTGACGACCTCAGCAATCCTGCCGTGGCGGACATCACCATGGCCGAGCCTGCCCGCCAGCTCGAGCTCGGGGTGTCGGTCCTCGCGGACAATGCCTCCATGCGAGCAATGGCGCTTCAGCTACTCGGAGATGCCGACGACGCCGAGGGTGCGCTCGCCTTGCTGCTCGAAGTCGCGAACATCATGATGGGCTCCCTCAAGACGGCCTTTCTCGGGAACGGCCATACCTTCACGGGCGGCGTACCGGTCGATTTGCCCTACGCCGAGGCGCGCGGGCAACTGGATTCTCACCCGATTCGGCACCGCCTGGCCTTCACGTGTGGTGATGCCAACGTCGAGATTTGGATACGCGCACGGGAGCGCTCCAATACGAGGGTCCTCGGGAAGAATCTCGTCGAGGGCATGGTCCTCGCCCAGGAGGTTCTGGACTCGGCGGGCGCCACGTTGGCTATTGCCGGCGCACGGCTGACGCGCTCGATGGTGGAGCGGATATCCAAGTCTATCCCCAACGTCGAGATCGAGGTCGGCACGGCCGGGCATCGGGCCGCGGCGTAAAACACGGCGGCAATCGGCAACCGGTGCCTTTCGCTCGCGCGTCGGAGTCGCCGCCTCACGGACGGCCAGCGTCCGCCTTTCGGACGACGGCCATGACCTTGTGGACGTTCTCGGCGAGCTCCTCGCGTGTCCATGGCTTGCGCACCAGCACGACGGAGCCGCTGGCCAGGAGCGCATCAGGAACGAGGTCGCCCGCGGCGCCCGTGACGAGCACCACCGGGACCTCCCGTCGGGTTCTCTCCACCATGCGACGAACGAGCTCCGGTCCCGACCATCCCGGCATGTTCACGTCGACGACCGCCACGTCGAGCTCCAGACCCGAACATACCGCTTCGAGGGCGGAGTGCGCATCCGGAAAGGCGTCCACCTGCTTGGCTCCCATTGCCTTGAGCTGACGGTTCGTGGCCGTTCGCACGCGGTCGTCGTCGTCGACGAGCAACACGGCTAGCCCGTCGAGGGGGGCAGCCACCGGCTTTGCCGAGCGACTGGTCCGAGCGCGCCCGTCGTCTAGTGGCAAAGAGAGCGTGACGGCCGTCCCTACGCCAATCTGGCTCTCGAGCTCTATCGTTCCACCGTGCGACGTGACGGTCTTGTGCACGAGGGTCAGCCCCAGCCCCGAGCCGCCCGACGCCGACTTGGTCGTGAACAAGGGCTCGAACGCGCGACTGCGCTGCGACGCCGACATACCGCACCCTTCGTCCGCGCAACGAATGCGGAGCGAAGCGGCGCCACCGCCAGGACTCGGAGCGAGCTCGGCCGAGAACCGAACCGTGCCGCTCTCCATCGATTCGACGGCATTGGTTCCGACGTTCAAGAGGGCCTGCAAGAGCTCGTCCTCGTGCCCCCGCACGAACGCCTCCGTCGCTCGGGCATCCAGGAGCACGGTCACCCCCGGCTTCTTGTACCTGAGCATCGCCACGACACTGGCGAGCGAACGGCAAACATCGAACGACCGGGGCTCGGACGTTGCCCCCCGTGAGAGACCGAGCAGACCTCGCATCAGGCGAGCTCCGCGCCAAGCACCGTCGATGAGCTCGTCCAGATCGGCGGCCAATCGGGAGGAGTCCTTCACGGCATCACGGGCATGCTCGCCGAGGGCGATCACCGAGACGAGAAGATTGTTCACTTCGTGCGCGATGTTCGCCGCCACGCGCCCGACGGTCTCGACCCTTTCCGCCTCCGCCAACCGGCGTTCGAGCTCGAGTTTGGCGGCGGTCGCAGCGCGCTCCTCGGTCACGTCGTTGAAGTGACAGAGCAAAGTGGCCGGCCGCTCCTGCGCCAAGAGCGCCGTGCGAAGCAGCCATCGTCGAACTTCACTCGCTTCGCCTCGCAGCCTGAGCTCGACGGTCTGTGGAACGGTCGACTCTTTCACGGCGCTCAAGTGCCGAAAGAACTTCTCCGACTCGCCATCGACCAGACGGACGACGAACGGCTTCCCGACGAGACCCGTCCCGCGACGCGAGAGCAGGGCGTCCGCGGCGCGGTTCGCCGAAACCACGGTGCCATGGGCGGAGAAGAGCACGACCGGGCTCGGAGCTTCGTCGAAGAGCTCACGGTAGCGATCCCGAGTGGAGGTCAGCTCGCGCTGCGTGTCCACCAGGTCCTGATTCTGGATCACCAATTCGGCGTGGTAGACGTCGAGCTCGTGGAGCGCGCGGGCGAGCGCGTCGCTCTCTTCAATTTTGGCGTCGCTCGCCTGCCCGGTGACGCGACGGCGCAACTCGGCCAGGATGGCGTCGAAGCGACCTTGCATTCAGGTCCCCCCGTCGGACGAAGCCTCCGAGAGGCGGAGCTCGAGGAGCTTTCGGGAGGTGATGTCGACATGCGACACCACGGCCCCGCCCTCGTCAATCGAACAGGCCTGCATGAGGAACCAGCGCTTCTCGGTCGGCGAGTGGCACGGATACTCCAGCTCGAGCGTACGCGCTCGCCCGTCGAGGAGCTCCGACAGTCGTTGGGCAAGTTCCCGCTCCGCCGTGAGCTTCGAGTTACGACAAACGCCGAGGTAGTTCACACCAACGCCGGTAGCCTCCGACCTCGCGCCGTTTCGGGCCCCGAAGTCGCACCACGCGCGATTGACCGAAGTGATGGTTCCTGCGCGGTTCAGGAGGGCGACCTGATTGGGGAGCGCATCGAGGACCCGAGCCATGCGCCTCTCGGCCAAAGCGACCCCGCTGACATCGAGCACGGTCACCACGAAACCCGAGTGGCTCGAGGACTCCGTGAGATACGGTGCCACGCGCATGACGAAGGCCTGACCACCGGGCAGCTGGATCTCCCGCTCGACCTCGGTTCCGCGCATACCGACTTCGTCGATCATCGCGAAGAACGGCTCGGTGTCGAACTTGAAGGAGATATCGCCGACGGGGCGCCCGATATCGCGGTCGAGCAGGTTCATGAACTGCCTGATGGCAGGGGTGAACCGGGTGACATGGAGGCTCGGATCCAGAAAAAGGCACCCGAGGCGAGTGCTCGAGAGCAGATTGTTGATGTCGTCGTTCAAGCGTATGAGCTCGACGATTTTGTGCTGATACTCGGCATTGAGCGTATGAAGCTCTTCATTGACCGACTGAAGCTCTTCGTTCGTACTCTGGAGCTCTTCGTTCGAGGCGACCATCTCCTCGTTCGTCGCCTGGAGCTCCTCGTTCGAGGTCTCGAGCTCCTCGATGGTCGCCTGGAGGTTCTCGCGTGAGTACTGAAGCTCTTGCTGAAGATCGACGATCTGACGTTCGGCGTCCGCCGGCACCACGCTCGCGAGCTCGTCGGCAGCCCCGTTCGTTCTATCGAGGATGAAGCTCACGACGAAGAGACGCGTCCCACCTCGTGAGGGCACCGGCCGGACCGTCACGGTCGCGAGTCCGTGGTCGGTCGGAACCGCGTGATAGCGCACCTCTTGGTCGCTCCTCGCGACACGATGAGTCGCGATCCCCACCACCGAGGCGACCGCGGGCGGCAACAACTGGAGCAAGTTCAGGCTCGCGGAGCCAGCGCCGAACCGCACGAGAGGACTCGGGGTGCCGAGGAGGTGCACGACCTCGTGCTGCTCCGTGACCAGGACCGACGGCGGCGCATGCGCCTCCATGAGCAACTCGTAGGCTTCGGCTACGCGCGGATCGAGAGACGCGTGGCGCGGACCAGGAACCGGCCAAGCCCCGGTCACCCTTGCCGGGGTCAGCAACGCCCCGTACCGCACGTCACCGGGTCGAGGCCGGACTTCGGTACGGCGGTAGACCTTGGCTCCGCCGGAGAGAGGCTCGAGCTCCGTCCCCAACTCGCCGGGAGACTCGCTCTTCCCGAGCAGCAGATAGCCGCCCGGCCTGAGGGCGAAACGAAAGCCGGAGATCACACGCTGCTGCATCTCCTGATTGAAGTAGATGAGCAGGTTCCTGCACGAGACCAAGCACACCCGTCCGAAGGGTGGGTCATGGGTGACATCGTGATTGGCGAAGACCACGCGCTGCCGCAAAAATCGGGAAACCTGATAGGAATCCGCCTTCGCGACGAAGAATCGTTCGAGCCTCTCCGGCGACAAATCCGTGGCAATCGACTCGGGATAGATCCCTGCGCCAGCGAAGTCGAGCGCATCGCGGTCGATGTCGGTGGCGAAGATCTTCACGTCCCTCGGGCGCCCCCCGGACTCGAAGTATTCCTCGAAGAGCATCGCGAGCGAGTACGCTTCTTCCCCGGTCGCACACCCCGCCGCCCATATGCGAATCGACTCGCCGGGGCGCGTGCGCTCGACGATGGACGGGATGACCTCTCGTGCGAGGGTCGCGAACACCTCGGCGTCGCGAAAGAACTTCGTGACGCTGATGAGCAACTCTTTGAAGAGCGCGGCGACCTCTCGCGGCGACTCCTGGAGCACCCCGACGTAGGCATGAAGGGAGTCGACCTGATGAACGGCCATTCGTCGTTGAAGGCGACGGAGAATGGTCGTCGATTTGTACTTGGAGAAGTCGACGCCCGTTTGTCGGCGAAGCAAGGCCGTGGTCCGCTCGTAGGCGCTTCCCTCGTCGACCAAGCTCGTCGGCCCGCCCTTCACCAACGCGATCGAGCGACTGGCGAAGGCCGATAGGCTCGCAGCCATCGCCGCGACGGGCAGTACCTGATCGACGATCCCGGTCCCGATGGCGGCGCGAGGCATGCCGTCGAACTTGGCGGTCTCGGGCTCTTGCACCAGAACGAGCCCGCCCGCGGCGTTCACGGCCCTCGCGCCTCTCGCGCCGTCGCTTCCCGTACCCGAGAGCACGACCGCAGCAGCCCGTGCGCCACGCTCTTCCGCGAGAGAATGGAAGAGCACGTCGATGGGCAGCGCGAGACCCGAGCCGCGTTCGGCGAGGCGGAGAACGTTCCCGTGGATGGCGAGCGTCTTCTTCGGTGGAATCAGGTAGACGACGTCGGGGGCAAGCGACATGTCTTGCTCGGCGAGCACCACCGACATGCTGGTGTGCTTCGAGAGCAGCTCGACCATATGACTCTTGTGGTCGGGAGAGAGGTGCTGGACGATGATGTACGTGAGTCCGGAGCCCGCGGGAACGCTCCGGAGAAACGCCTCGAGTGCTTCGAGCCCCCCGGCGGAGGCCCCGATTCCGACGACGAACCCGTGCAGCACACCGCTTCCATCGTCGATCACGTGTCCCCCTTCCGCCTCCCGTCCGACGTCGAGCGGGCCAGACTTGGATAGTTGCAGAGTCTTCTATCTCCTGCCAAGCCTTTCACACGCCTTACACACGACATTTTCCGCGCAGGTCGCGGAAGCGCCTGGTCGCGCTTCGGTGCGTTCTCGCCGGGACCGGCCGGAAGCTCGTCCTACGCCGGACTCGTCGGCGAGAGGAGCGACCGCTCGGCCGCCGCCATGACGCATCGAATCGCTGCGAGCAGCTCGTCACGTGTCCACGGCTTCCGAACGAGGGCCACCCTCCCGGTTCCGCGTACGCCTTCGGACACGATGTCGCTGGCACCTCCTGTGACCAGCACGACGGGCAACGTTCTCCCGAAAGACTCCTCGAGTCGAAACAGGAGCTCCGGGCCGGAGAGTGCCGGCATCTCGAGAGCGACGATGGCGACATCGAGCCGCAAGCCTCGACGAATTGCCCCGGTCGTCCAACGCGCATCCGAGCTGTCGTGGACGACGTGACCGCCCATGGCCTCAATCTGCCGACGAGTTGCGGCTCGCGTGCCTTCGTCGTCGTCGACAATCGCGACGCACAGCCCCGCCAGCCCATTTCCGACCGGGTGTGGTGCGGTGCTCTTCCCCTCGCCTTCTGCGACGATTCCTACGGCTATCGGGAGCGCAATGGTGACAATGGTGCCGACGCCGATCTCACTTTCGATGAAGATCGAGCCTCCGTGTGAGGTCACCGTCCTCTGCACGATCGCGAGCCCTAGGCCCGACCCTCCCGACGCGGCCTTGGTCGAGTAGAGCGGCGCGAAGGCGAGCGCGCAGGCCTCTCTCGACATTCCGACCCCCTGGTCGACACATCGAATCCGGAGTGTCTCGACACCTCCCTGGGTCGTCAAACGAGCGGCCGATAGGCGGAGCTCGCCGTGCGTCATGGCCTCGATGCCGTTCTTGCCGACGTTGAGCAGCGCCCGCACCAGCTCGTCCTCACTCCCTCGGATCCAAATGGGCTCCGCCGGCACGTCGAGCACCACCTTGACTCGGGCGTTCTTGTGCCGGAGCATCGTACTCACGGTCGAGATCGCCCGGATCGCATCGAAGGAGCGCGCCTCCGCCCCTGGCACGCGCGAGAGTCCCTGCAGGCCGCGCATCAAACGAGCCCCTCGCCACGCACCATCGACGATCGCGTCGAGGTCGGGTGCGATGGCCGACCCCTCGTCGAGGGATTCACGAGCGTGCTCGCCGAGGGAGATCACCGAGGCGAGAAGATTGTTCACCTCGTGAGCGATGGTCGCGGCAACCCTCCCGACCGCTTCCACCTTCTCGAGCTCGCGCGACCGGCGCTCGACTTCGAGCCTCGCATCACACGCCTCTCTCTCTTCCGTCACGTCCGCCAGATTACAGAGCAATGCGGCCGGTGGGCCATTCGCCAACGGCGCAGTGTGTAGAAGCCACCAGCGGACCGCGTCGTCGGGCGAGGTTACCTTGAGAGCGAGAGCTTGCTGGGTGGCCTCGTCTCGAACGGCGCGGACGTGGCGTAGGAAGCGGGCAGCTTCTCCCTGATCCAGACGAGTGGTGAACGGATGGCCGACGAGAGGGCCATCTCGTCGAACCAACAGCGCCTCCGCTGCACGATTGGCTTCGAGGACGACCCCATCCTCGGAGAGCACTAGGACGGGATTCGGGGCGTCGTCGAAGAGCTCGCGGTAGCGGTCGCGCGCGGCAAGAAGCTCGCGCCGAGTGATGCTCAGCGCTTCGTTCCGAACCACGAGGTCGGAGTGGCAACGCTCGAGCTCGCAGAGCGAATGCGCGATCGCGCTCACTCCGTCGGCGGCATACCTCCCCTCCTCGAGCGCCGAAACCTTCTCTCGGAGCTCGACCAGAATCGACTCGAAGCGCCTATCCATGTTCGCCTCTCCTCACCCGCAATCCGTCTCCCCTGGCAACCAAGGACCAATCACGAGAACGAGCACTCTCGAGCGTCGCTCGACGCCTGCCCGAACACAACCCGAGCAATGCGCCAGCTAACGTGGTTGCTCGAACGAGAATCCAAGAAGCAGGAAGCACCTCCTGACATTGGAGCGTCGCCGCCGTGCGACGTCGATCTTCAGGACGCTTGCCAAGCGACAACTATCGCAGATTGCGACCTTTCCCGCCAGGCACTCTACACCGAACGAGAACGAATTCTTTGCCCACATCGCCAGCGACGTGCCCGCAGCGCGGGCCTGGGCGTAGCGAGCGACTTCGGAGAGCGTCGCTCGATGCGAGAAGTCAAGCCTTACTCCCGTCACCTCGTCCGCGCCGAAGTGTCTCTTCTTCGCTACGAAGGGTCAATGCATCCGGGAGAGACCTCTGGTAACATTGGATTTGGTGAGCACGGAGCAAACGGCAGCGAGGCACCTCGGGGCAGCAGCGCTCACTGCCGAGCGCATCGGCCTCCAGGCCTTCTTGCACGAGCTCTCCTTCCGCGGCCAGCGCAGCTCGTCGAACCGTCGGACTACCCGTCGAACGGAGACGAGCCACTCGGAGGTGTATCGAACGCCCGAGTGAGCGTTCGTCCACGGGTCCATACAGGGGGCGGGGTTACTCGATTGGTCCGCACGGCCAGAATTGAGCGGGTGTGCCTTGCCGAATCGAAGCGTCTCTCCGAGCCACGGGTCGATTTCGCTCGTATACCTGCGGGCAGTCGAGGACTATCTCCACGAACGAGGACTCGAGCTCTCTAGCCACCTCAGAGCCATCGATCTCCCACCTCTTCCGACCGACCGGAATCGAGACTTGTCTTCGACGATCTCGCTCTCGAAGGTCGCCGAGGTGCTCGGCTTGCTGAAACAAGCACTCGAAGACGAGCTACTCGGTCTCCATGTCGGCGCCACGGTCCGAGCCGGTCGATGGGGCATCGTCGGCGCGATCGTCCGCCACAGTGATTGCCTCGGCAGCGCTTTCCTTCGACTTCAGTCGATATGGGCGAGGCTCAACTCGAGCTCGACGCTGAACCTCCGGGTCGACGGGGAGCACGCCGAGGTCGAGTGGGATTGCGCTTTCGAGCGTCCGAGTCCAGACGTCGAGGATCTCATGCTCGCAGCGTTCGTCGCGGCAGCTCGCGAGATCTCGGGCGTTCACTTTCCGGTCACGACGGTCTACTTTCGGCGAGCTCCCCCGGGTAGCCTGCGCGAGCACGAGAAGTTTTACGGCGGCGCCCTCCGCTTCCGACAGCCCATTCGACTGCTCCGAGTGCCTGCTTCCGTGCTGGTTCTTCGCTCACGAGTTGCGGACTATCGACGCGGTGAGCTCGCGGAGCGGGCGGTAAGGCACGCGCTCGAAGCTCGCGCCGAGCATCATGAGGGGAGGTTCCTTACCGCCGCGCGCGACACGCTCGAGGCAAGCGTCGTTCACGGAATCCCCACCGTCGAGGGGGTGGCGACTCGACTCCATCTTTCGGCCAGAGCACTGAACGCGCGCCTCAAGCGGTCCGGACTGACCTTTCGAGCGCTGCGGGACGGGACCCTGTGTTCCATGGCCGTTCGCATGCTGCGCGTTCCGGACGCCAGCATCGAGGATGTCGCGGAGAACCTCGGATTCTCGGAGAAGTCTGCCTTCTCGCGTGCCTTCAAGAAGTGGACGGGAACGACCCCGGGCGCTTTTCGCGCCGCGTACCTGGAGTCGGCTCCATGAACGATCGGCTTCGAGCAACGCACGCCGAGGCCCCAGCGATCCAGCGCGTCACGCGGACTGCCTGCCACCACCCCAGGCGCAAGAACGATTCTGCGCCCGAGAAAGCCCCCAATCGCGATGACCTTGAAGAAGATCCGGAGCCTCGTCGCGCGTACACTCGGGCGTCGTGGAGAAGCGGAACGCGCCGAGCCTTCGCCGAGTGCACGGCGCGTCGACGTTGGCCGCATCCTCTCGCTTCGCGCCTACGTCGAGCGAACGCTCGCGGCGCGGCGGAAGAAGCGCCCAGAGGAAATCGCCGCATCGCACCTCGACCACCTGGCGCGGAAGTTCCTACCCGAGCTCGATGAACGCTACGGGAAGGCTCGAACGACGCGACTATGGTCTGCCGGCTGCTCCGGGGAGCACGCCTATGCGCTGGCAATGATTTGCTGCGACCATCACCGAAGGAATCGGGTATCAGACTTCCATATCCTGGCCACGGGCCTCGACCCGTCCGCGGTCGCACGTGAAAAGCTCGGACTCTACGAGCCCGGGTGCCTCGGCACCATCCCGGACCACCTCGTGCGGCGGTACACCAACGTACGACTGGAGGGTGACCGGAAGAAGCTTCACGTCATGGCCGAGCTCCGCCGTCGAGTCGACTTTCGATGCCTGGACCTTGCAACCGAGGACTACGACGGGAGCGGCCATTTCGACGCGATCTTCTTCGGCGTCAATCCGTCCCTCGAGCCGCATCTTCGCTCGAACGTGGCGCAGAAGCTCTGCAATCACCTGCACGAAGGAGGGCTCTTCTTCGTCCAGCAATCCGAAGGTCTGCCGAATGGGGCCGACCTGCCACTGCGGCGGCGCGCCGAGTCGATCTACGAGCGTGTTTGACGGGCGATTCCCGGGCTTTCGGTCACGACGAACGTTCGGGACGTCCGCGTCCCGAGTTTCGTCTATACTCCCGGTGTCGTTCCATGTCGTCCCGCTCGCATCTCGCGCTTCTCGCCGTCCGACGACCCGCCTCGCCCTCGCGATCGACGCTGGCCGCGCAGGTTGGTCGACCTTCGCGCGGCGGCCTCACCGTCGGAGCCGTCGGAGCTTGGGCCACCTGATGGCAGCGCGTTCCACGGCCACCGCCATGGCCCCGGTCCTCCGAGTCGTCTACGACGGCTCCCCGGAGGCCGGCAAGACCACGAGCCTGCTCGTCATGGCCACCGAGCTGAGGCAGCTCGTGGTGGTCCCCGAGGAGGAAGGGAGCGGCCGAACCGTCTACTTCGACTGGTTCGAGAACCAAGTCGAATCACCGACCGGAGAGTCCTACCGCCTGCAGGTCATCTCGGTGCCCGGCCAGGCGCGTTGGGCCGCACGGCGAGCGCACCTGGTCACGCTCGCTCACGTCGTCATCTTCGTGGCCGATACGCGGCGAGCCTCGTGGCCGGGCACGGTCGAGCGCTGGGAGTCCCTCTTGACCGCGCGTGCGCAAGGAAGGGAGAGCGTGGTTCCTATCGTCTTCCAGGCCAACAAGCGCGACTGCGCGGACCTCGTGCCGCTCGACGAAATGCGCGCTGTCGTCCCGGAAACGATTCCGATCATCGAGTCTTCGGCCGCTCTCGAGATGGGCGTGCAAGAGGCCTTCTGGGAGGCGGTACGTCTCGGATCGAGCCGCGCCAGCATCCCGGTACCGCCCACGCAAGCCGACCTCCTCGATGGCCCCGAGGACTTGCTCGAGCGCCTGGTCCACCTCGACGCGACCACCGCTCAACTCTCGTCGCAAGCCTCTGCCGTGCGGAACGGCTTCGTGTGGCCTCCCGTCGAGGGGCACGCCCTGCTTCGAGAGGCACTCGGTGCGCGCGCCGACTTGCGCGAGGGGGAGAGCGGTACGTACGGGCTCGGGCCCACGTGGCGGATCTTCTCGCCGCGCGACGCCCAATTCCGGACCCTCGAGGAGAGCCGCTCGGCGCTGCTCGAGTGGGCGCGTGTGCACGGAAGGCTCGCCGAGGCCCTCTCTCCGCGCCGCTGCATCGTGGTCCTCGAAACGACCGGCGGTACGTTTCGCTTGTGGGAGCTGGTTCATCGAGCACCTACGCTCCGAGAGCTGCTCGCCGACCAGGAGCCATTCGGTGGAGCGCTCACGTTCGCCGCACGTCTGGTGCTGGCCGCACTCCTCGTTCGTCGTGTGCACCACCAGGCGGAGGTGCTTGGTTTCGGTCTGCCGTGCACGCTCGATTCGATAGGCTGGGCCGAACATGGCGCGCAGTTCGTGGGGCTCATGCCCTACCCGCTGCCAAGCTCGCGCCCGTTGTCGGTGCACGAGCTCGGCTGGCAGCTCGAGACGTTTCTCGTCCCGGACGGCGAAGAAGCGCAGCGAAGTGAGCTCGCGGCCGTGGTCGCGAGCCACCCCGACGAAGCCGAGCGAGACTTTCTTCGAGCTGTCTTCGGGACGTGACAAAGGTCACGGGCCGAGGGGGTGTCCGTTCGGCTTGCCGGAACAGCACCCTCATGTAGGAAAAGGCGGGAGAGAAAAAGCACGCGAGGGCTTACGAACAGAGCTGCCGCGCCGTGCACCAGGGTCCAGCCCTGCCCATCTCGAAGACGAGACGCGAACGCGGGTTTTCTCCTTCCACTCCGAGTTGGCGTGCGTGTAAGGTTTGTCAACTGCGCCGGTCCACACGACACGCCGAGGGCGCCTTCGGCCCTGTCGGATTGGCGACTGCGCCACTTCAATCCTCGAAAGGGAGCCCCATGCCGTCCGAAAAGCAGATTCAGGAAGCCTTCGATCGTATCGCCTCCGAGATCCCCGGCTTCATCGCCGCCTCGCTCGTCGACCTCGACTCCGGAATGACCTTGGGCGCTCGCTCGGCGCGAGCCGCCTTCGATCTTACGGCCGCCAGCGCTTACAACAGCGAGATGGTGAAGCAGAAGTACAAGATCATGAAGGCGCTGAACCTGAACACCACGCTGGAGGACATGCTCCTCACGCTGGGCGACCAGATCCACCTCATCAAGATCGTCTCGCCGCACTCGTTCATCTACCTCGCCGCCGATCGCGCCTCGTCGAACCTCGCGATCGTGCGCAACGCCGTCGGCAAGCACGCCGCCACGCTCGCCTGAGCCCGCGCGCCGCGTTCACGCGCCGGCGGCTTTCGTCGTAGCACCGCATCGTCGAAGGCTCGGTGATGGTCGGGGAGGCGGGTCGGACGCTCCTCCCCCCGTCATCGGGCAACTCACCTACATGGGCTGACGCGAACGCAAGCGAGCAGAGAAGCGACCGGCGCAATGAGGGCTCGTATTGGCGAGGCACGGTTGAAGCGTCGTCCACCTCCGTGGACCTACGCACCGTGGCCGGTCGTCGTGCGCGCCGACCGCTGACGTGCGTCCGAGGAGCCCGCGAAGCGGCCGGGGCTAGAGCGCCAATCCGCTTCATTCGGTCGGCTTTCCGCCGATTTGCGTCGCCGTGCTTCGTTGCACCTCCTCGCCTAGAGCGACAAACCGCTTAAGCAGCCGTGCGGACCCGAGCAATTTCGTGCAGGTTCGCCACGACGGCGGTGCGGCGGAGGTCGAGAAGCGTTTTCCTCGTACCGAAGTATTTGGAGCGGTAGCCCTGGATCGCACCGACGTGGGCGAGTCGATGCTCGACGACGACACGCTTGCGGAGCTCTGCCCTCGCCCTTGCGGCGCGGACGACGGACGCGCTCGGTCCCTTTTTCAACGGACTGCTAGGCCGGGCCGCTCCTTTGGGGTGATTGTGCGGGATGCGGCGACAACTGCCCCTTGGGAGGGCAAGTCAACGGGCCGTTAAGGTAGCGCTCGACAGGCCGTTCGAAGACGGTAGGTCCCCATGCCACCTCCCTCACGCCTCCCCTTTCGGCATCCCTAGCAGCCCGGGTCGCCGTTCCCCTCACGACACCGCGGCGTGCCGCGAGAGCATCTCCGAGACGGCGCGAACGAGCATGTCGCGCGCACCATGCTAGGCTTCCAGCTCTCGAAGTGACGGATTCGCATCGTGTCCGGGGGGGCACACGCTGAAGTCGCCAGCTCCATGCCTTCCACCGCCCCCCAGTCTCGACCGTCTCAGCCGTCAATTCGGCCGCGTTCGGTCGCGCCGCCGCCTGACTTGAGGCCCGCGCTCGACGGTCTCGGCGTGCTGGCGGCGAACCCGAGCGCCACGTACGACGGCACGAACGCGGACGCGTTCCTCGAGTGTAGTCGCGTCTACATCGCGAAGGTGATCGAGCTCTTCGTGGAGATTCAGCGCCTCGACGAAGTGCCCAACGAGTCGGGGTTCGACGATTCCTTCGGCGATATTTTCGCCGATATCTTCGAGGACGCGGCCCCCGTCCCCGCCGCGTCGAAGCCCAGGCCGGGGGATATCTGCTTCGGCGGAGCGCTCGAGCTCAACGCCGTCTTGCGGCAGCTCGACGAGGCCCGATCGGTCGACGAGGCACTCGTCGCCTGCGAAGCCGGACAGCGCAAGGCGCGGCGCGCGATCCGCGCGGTGCTCGACGCCGCCGAAGCGCGCGCGACGAGCGCAATCGAGGCCACGCCCGAGCGCGAGTCCGGCGTGGTCGAGGCCCCCGACGCGGACGTCGAAAACGCGATCTCGGTGCGTCGCCTCTACGCCCGCTTTCGTCGAAGCTTGCGGCGCCCGGCGAGCGAGAGTGCCGAAGACGTGCTGGTGTGCGTGCGCTACGCGGCAGGCGCGCTCGCGACCCTCCTCACCGCGACCGACTCTTCCACCCTTCGCGTATCGGACCGCGTCATGCTGCGCAGCCTGCGCGACCGCGTCTTCGAGTGGGCACGAGGGGATCGCGGAGTGCAGGCCGGCCTCCAGGTCCTCGGGGACGTGTTCACCAGCGCCGACCTCCTGCGCGGGATAAACCAGCGCCAGGAATTGCGCGCACACGATCGCTCGGTCATCGCGACGTTGCTCGCCTTCGGTGACCAAGCCGACGGCTCGGACATGGTTCTCCGGCTCGAAGGTCTCGACGACGAGCTCGATCGAATCTTGGAGCGGAGAAGCCAGGACGGAATCTCCGCAGTCCGAGAAGCGCTGCTCGCTCGATTGACCGAATTGGCGTAAGTCCGCATCAGACGAGGCAGCCCCCGTCGGTCCTCGCCCGGCAAGGTCACTCGTCAGTTGGTGGAACGCTCGTCGCCCCTCTCGCCCCTCTCGCGCCTCTCACTCCGTGCGACGATCCGCTCGGCGTGGAGTGTGGCGTTTCGGTCTATCGCTCGAACGAGCGCGTCGTCTCCCGAGGTAAGCTGTTCGCGCAACGTCGCCAAGATAGGCAACAGTGTTCTCGAGCTCGGAGGACAAGGGGTGTCGAGCGACTCACGCACGGATTGAAGGGTCTCGATGGCCGCCGTCGCGCTACCGCGAAGCTGGTCGAGGGCGTGGCCGAGCATTGATCGTGCGGCCAATCGCTTCCGGGGCCAGCTGGCTCGGCTCGACTCGGCGAACGAGACGAACGGGATGGCCGCGCGCAATCGTCCTGCGACACCGCGCTGCGCGTCGGCGAACGCACACATGAAGGCTCGGGCGAGTGCGACCTCACGCTCGCGAGTTGCCGTCTCGTCCACGTCGTCCAAGCCCCTATCGCGGGCAATGAGCAAAGAAGCGACCAATCCGCTCGCATAGGCGAACGTGCCCTCGTCCCAGGCCGCGGCGCTCGCCACCGAGACTCTGGCTAACGCGCACGAGGACTGGAGCACCGCGCGGTGCGCTTCGACCAGCAGCGTGTCTCGCCGAAACCTCGACGACGACGACTTGGCATGGGGGACGTAGGGCGCGCCCCGAGCGCGCGGCGAGGTCACGAAGCCGGTCGAGACACTCGCGCCGACCAGACAAGCGCCCGCTGCCGTCGTGGCGTGAGCGAGCAAGAGCGCACGCTGCTCGAGGAAATAGCGCTCGCGACGCTCCACGAGGGTCGCACGGGTCTCGTGAGCTCGCGCGACGGCATCACACGCGCGCATCACGCCACCCGGCAAGTCTCGCAAAGGGAGTGGCCCCAGGCACTCGGCGACGACGCCTCGAAGCTCGATCCGTAGCGCGTCGTCGAGGCGAGCCGAGGCGCGCCCGATCAGGTCGAGCTCCTCCTCCGCCGCATCCAAGATGGCGCTCGAGGCCGAGCTGTCGTCTGGCAAGACCCTGGGTGGCGCGCTGCGACGCTCCAACGCTCGACCGACGGCGTTTCGAGGCCAGTCGACCACGCTCGGGAGCGCGTCCACCGCGCCGCGAGACACCTCACACGCCACGCCGAACACCTTCTCCTCATCGGCGCCCAGCGCAGCCGCGATCAGGACGAGCCAGTCGCCTCTTGGACATTCTTGCCAGGCACGGAGATAGTCGGTCTCGTACCGCTCCATCCAAGCCAACCCGTCCGCGCTGCCATCGCACACACGTCCAGTCGCCGAGAGCCAATCCTTCACCAGAGCGTCTAGGTTCATCTTTCTCCTCGAGGTACTGCGGCGAGCCGTGCCTCCCCTCACGGCGTCCGACCTAAGCCTGTAGCAACATCGATGGCGGCCGAAACCGCACGAGCTCATCGCAGGCCGCCTCCGTCCCGAGCGACGACCACGAAACGACACCCTCGGACCGACCGACGAGTCGAAACGTTACGTAGGCGACGTCGGTCGCGTCGTCTCGACTGCGAAGGACGGCCGCGTGGCTCGGATGCGGGGCGCCGGATTCAAGCGGTCGAGCTGGCGCCCTCCCCTTCCGCCTCCGGCTCGACGGCCCGTGTCACGGCAGCGAGCATGTCGCCTTCGGAGTAAGGCTTGGCGACGAAAGAGGCTGCGCCTAGCGCACGACACTTCTCTCGGGTGCTGGGGTGAATGTCGGCCGACGCGATGACGACCGGGACCGGAGATTCTCGCTCGGCGAGCACCCCGAGCACCCCGTACCCATCGAGCCCGGGCATGAGGATGTCGCACACGATGACGTCGGGGGCTTCGGGCAACATGGAGACCGCCGAGAGCCCGTTCGAGGCCGCGATCACCGAGTGACCAGCTCCCGCGAGAATCCGCGTGAGGATCATTCGCTGCACGGTCGAGTCGTCCACGATCAGGATCTTCATGATGCTCAGTACGGCCGTCGGGACACAGCTCGTAACGACCCGTTCTGGATGAATCCATTGACAGTTTGTTCCTCTGCCGTCCCGAACGATGGGCGCTTTCAGGTTCGCGCCAGGCAAGGTACGCGCACGACAACTACGCGCATGCCGGTAGGCGCACGGGCTTCGCCCACGAGGCGAGAAGCCGACGGCCGGCCGGGCAAACGACCGGAGCAGGTCGGCCGGCTCCTACGGAGGCGGCCGAAGGACCACGCGCAGATGCTGATAGGCCTCGATGGCGCCCACACGGTTGCGCAAGACGACGACGCGCTTCGGGTGCTCTGAGAGGCGCTCCCCAATCAGCCCGAGCTCGTCACTCGGGAGCGTCCGTCCACGGAGCGGCCGAAACGACAGGCGCGAGAGGGCGGCGGGAAATGCCGGACTCGCCTCGTCGCACGAGCAGACAGCATAGTCCTGAGCCTCGACGGCGCCTGGAATCAAGCGAACGGCGCCTCGTGCCTCGAGCACACGGGTGTACGCGTCGACCATCAGGTCGAGGCTCGAGAGGTCGAGCGCGTAGTCGGGCGGATGGGCAGACTCTGCCGAAACCATGCCTCCGGGGGCATCCGCGGCGGCTTCCGAAAGAACGCCGCCCTGGCTCACCGGAGGCGAGGACGAGCAGGCCAAGAGCGCCATCGCGCCGACCGTGGCGACCGCCCGGTGGCACGACCGCCGCGCCCCAAGAAGGCGGTGGAGAGGACTCGGCGGCTCTGGAATTCGACGACACAACGGCATGCTGCCCCTCCCCGCGCGACGGACGCGCGCGCACTTCACTCCACGACGACGACAGAAGAGGCCTCGACCGCCTTCGCGACCGCAGAGAGGATCTCGCGGTCGGAGTAAGGCTTGGCGAGGAACGCCGCCGCCCCGAGGGCGCGGCACTTGTCCTGCGTCGAATGGTGCGCGTCCACCGACGTGATCACGACGGGAATGGGATTGCGCCATCGAGCGAGCACGCCCAGCAATCCGTCCCCCTCGAGACCGGGCATGAGGAGATCGCACACGACGACATCGAGACCTTCGCCCAACATCGCGAGAGCCGTGCGACCATTCTCCGCGCCGACCACCTCGTACCCCTCGGTGGAGAGAATCCGAGTGAGCAGCGTTCGCTGCCCGCGGGAGTCGTCCACGATCAGGACCTTCATGGGAGCCTGTACGGCCGCTCACGAATGCGCGTAACGGCCCCCTCCAGCGAGCAGCCCCTCGAGCGCGAGGGAAACGGCGTAACCCTTGGGTTTCACCCGCGCGATCTGTCAACGACTTCGCGAAGGTGCGGACACTAGCGTCAATGCCGCGAACATCTCCATCGACCGCGTAGCCCGACCCTCGTAGAGGCCGCGGATCGACCGACCCGAGCCTCAGCTGGAGACGGTGAGCGTCGGGGCTCCGAGGGAACTGTCTGGAAACTAACCTCTTCGTCGGGGAAAGCGAACAGCGCAACGATTGGAACGCTTCGTTTCAGTGCCGTCGAGGTCGGGAGGGAGCATGATTCCGCCGAGAAGCATTTCTGACGGTCCGCCACTCGGACATCGAAAGAGGTGCCCTGAGCTCACGGGACTGCACCCTCGAAGCCACTGCACCGCGCCGGTTTCAGGCCGGGCGCCCCTTCGCCAAGGGTGACCGCGGCTTACGCAGGCCCACTCGAAGGTCTGCCCGGGCGGCCCCTTGAAGATGCTGCGCCCTGAGGCTCGGGAGTACGAGGGCGCGAGCTCCGTCTCGAGACCGCGACAGCTCCGGAGCCCGGACATCGCGAATGGTCGCGTCTACCGTGGCACGGAGCGTGCGGTCGCTTCGCGTGGTCGCCAGGCTGAAACGAACCCTCGTCCACGAACACGATGCAGTCGCCAGCACCGAGAGCTGTGCCACCCCGTCCGCTTCGTTCCAGGAGTATTCGGGTCGACCACCCACCATCTCGAAAACTACGAGTCGCTCGAGGCGCGGCGGATCGCAGGAGAGGGCACGTGAGAACAACAGGATGAACGCGAAGCGGCTGCTCCCTCGACCGAGCTGGGCCCGAATGTCGAAGACCTCGAGGGGCCGCGGTGCTTGGCGGGCTTGCTGATGACCCGTACGGATCGAATTGCCCACCATGTCCGGCCCAGGGGGATACGCGCTGATCAGACCGCTCAGCGCCTGTCGACCGTCGACCTCGAACTGCACGAAACCGAAGTACGCGGTTGGAATCTGCGTGCCTGGCGATAAAGCCAACTCTCCCTCCTCACCCCACCCGACTTCCGGAGAAGTCTGCGTCCGAGTCGGCATCCCTCTTTGCCGATCGGCCGGGTGGCCCATCGTTTCAATAAGCCATGAAGCGTTGCGGTTTGCATTGACGACATCGGCGCAGGACGTGAAAGTCTTTGACAGATCCAGCCGACGTTTTGCACTAAGCCAGCTCGTGCCGGGGTCCGCCCACGTACGCCCGCATCGCCCCGAGAACGGGGGTTCGTCCAAGCTCTCGAGCCAGGCTTTCGGCCGGATCCGCACCG
Organism: Polyangiaceae bacterium; assembly: GCA_965225775.1. Classification (GTDB taxonomy): domain Bacteria; phylum Myxococcota_A; class Polyangia; order Polyangiales; family Polyangiaceae; genus JAAFHV01. The sequence continues at coordinate 4,475,819 of OZ245328.1, forward strand.
AGTTTCCGGGCACGACCGAAGCCGAAGCCGCACGACGATGCCACGAAGAACCGCGACCACCGCGGAGGCGGCACCGCCCCGGACGACCCACGGCGCGAAACACCGATGTAAGGACCTTGTAAGTTGCGAGTCTCCCCACGAAGAGCTCTGCTTAGGGTTTTGGAGCAACGCAACTCTGGTAGCGCCAGCCGCAAGAATTCCCTCTCGAGCACGACTTCTCGGGCTAGCTTCACGGTCTTCGCCGACAGCCCCGGCGTGTTTTCAGGAAACCGTCAGAAGTGTCTTGGCAACGTGTGTATGGGTCAATGCGCGCACGCGTTGCGCGTGCTAGGGTCGCATGTTGCTAACGATGCTCGTTTCGGCGGGGGCGCCACCACCTAGACTCGCGAGGTAAGGAGTCGCACGGTTCGCGGCGTGCGAGATGATCTCCGACTGCGAACAATGAACAGTCGTTGAACGAGGGGCGGCACGGTGCGCCGCCTCGACTTGCGTCGGCAAAAAAGGGGGGGGGGGAAGCCCACGTCGGGAACACGTGGCCAACAGAGAACGAGCTTGCCTTGCCGAACCGAAACTACTCTCGCACTTCCGCGCGTGTCGCTCTTGGCTACGTCAGATCCCTGGACGACCACCTCCGCGCCCACGGGCGCGACGCGGCGGCTCTCCTGCAAGCGGCCGGACTAGCCACCATGCCCCAGTCGCGAGAGGCCGACTTCTTGTCCACCGTTCCGCTGTCCAAGGTCGGATTGGCGATCGGACTGGCCAAGAAGGAGTTGGACGACGACCTTCTCGGACTTCACCTCGGCGTCGGCTTCGGCACCGAACGCTGCGCCGCCGTTGGCGAGATGATCCGTCACAGCGAGAATCTCGCGAGTGGCCTCCTACGCATCCAAGCGCACTGGTCCCACATCAACACGTACTCGACCATCGGGCTTCGCGTCGACAAGGGCGTCGCCGAGATCGCGTGGGAGTGCGCGACCGAACGCCCCAGCCCCGACGTCGAAGACTTCATCATGGCGTCTTTCGTGGCGGTAGCGCGAGAGATCTCGGGCGTCGCCATGTCCATGTCTTCCGTCTACCTCCGTCGCCCACCTCCGCGGGACACGAGAGGCCATGACCTGTTCTTCGGCTGCTCGGTGCGCTTCCGCCAGCCGCTCTGCTTGCTTCGGCTCCCCCTTTCGGTCTTCATGCTGCCGACGAAGCAGCCCGACCCGCGCCTCGCGCAGCGCGCCGAGAGAAAAGTCACCGAAGCTCTCGCGCGTTCCAAGGAGTGCCCCAAAGAGGTCTTCCTCACGACGGTACGAACGGCCCTCGAGAACTGTGTTCCGCGCGGCATCCCGACGGTCGAGTCGGTGGCCGAAGAGCTCCGAATCCCGCCTCGCGCCCTTCGGGCACAGGTGAAGGCCGTGGGTCTCACCTTTCGCGCCCTACGAGACGGAGTGCTCCGCTCGATGGCCATCCACCATTTGAGGACTCCCGAGCTCAGCCTCGACGAGGTCGCGGAGAAGACCGGATTCTCCGAACAGAGCGCGTTCTCGCGAGCATTCAAGAACTGGACGGGCACGACCCCCGGAGCGTTTCGGTCGAGCTACCTCGGCACACGAACCTCGGGCACCTGACTCGACCAATCGGATGCCTTTCACCAACGCGGCGTTCGCTTGCCCGGAGGTCTACCCCCGGGGCAAGCGTGCCCGGAGATCAGCACGGAGGTCGTGCTATCGGGGCGAAATGCGCGTCAACGCCAAGCTGCCGTCCATATTTTTGACGATCAGTCCCACACTGCCATCCGGATACGAGACCATCGACTCGAAGCGATTGCTCCGTCCCGCGATCTTGTAGGGAGCGCCGATCGCCGCCCCGTCGGAGAGCGCACGCGCTTGCACGAACAGCTCGCGCTTCGGGTCGTTCTCCGAGATCTCGCCCTTCTCGGGTGATCGCTCCCAGGCCAAGAGGAGCATATTCTTCCCGTATCGCGCGATATGGGGAGCTCGCTCGTTCCCGCCCGTGCCGGTTCCGACGATGATATCCGAGTCCGCCGCACCGGTCGAAAAGTGCAGCAGATGTACATCGGCGAGGCCGCTCGCTCCGGTCGGCTGGCCCGGCCGGATGTCGCTCACCACTCCCCAGTATCCGCCAGACGGGCTCCCGTCCGGAACGAAGTCTCCGAAGTCGGAATACCAGAGGTCGAGGCCTCGGATCGTGGTGTAGGTGGGGGCGAACGCGAGGCGATTGGCATTGTCCGTCTTGCAAACGGTCACGTACTTCATCGACCGCACGTCCCAGAGGATTCTCTCGTATCCGCTATGGCTGCAGCCGAGATCGAACCCTCCGCCCTTCGGGGTGCCGTCGAGGCCTACCACCTTCATACGGTCGCCTTGATGAATGTTGATGCATCCCCCCTCCGAGACCGAAATCGCGTCTCCGAAGTAGGCGGCATATCCGGTTCCATCGGACGCGATCCTCCCGTGGTGGGCGTACCACCAGATCATGAACACGGTCGGCCCGGTCCGGGACGTCGAGTAAGGCGGCAGCGCGGCGCTCGAGCTCGTGACCTTGGTCGCCCACTTCTCCGCGGCGCCTTCCACCCCGACGAGGTACTCGTCCGAGCAAGGAACCGGCGGATTCGGCGGGGTGGCGCCGCACAGGTTTCCCGGGTCGCCGCAATTGAGCGTGCCGCCACCTTGCGCGTCGCGCGATAGCAGAAGGATTCCGCCCGTCGCGGTGGCGTAGAAGTCCGAGAAGTCGTTGCCCACGACCGAGACGTCGGCGCCGGCGCCTGGCCCGTCGACCGTCGTGATGTGGACCTTGCCGCTCGATCTCCACGCCACTTTGGAGGTCCCGTCGGGAGCGCTCGAGAGCACGAGCGGTGCGAGCCCTGCCTCGGCCTCGTTCGCGATGAGCCCGGGCCCGAGTGCCAGCGGAGAGCTCTTCACGTTTGCGGGGCCTACCGTCTGATCCTGCGAAGCTCGCCCATCCGAGCCCGGCGAATCCGGCGAATCCGAGCCACTGGAGTCACCTACGCTCGGGCTGGAGCCCCCGCCATCCCCTCCCCCGGCCGGGTCACCTCCGAGCACCTGAGAGCTACCCCCTTCGCAAGACGCAACGAGGGCGAGGACTAATCCGGCAGATACGGTGACGAAGGCCGAGCGCTGCGGTCTCGAAGCCACATCTCGAGTGCGAACCATGGGGGGAGCTCCGTATCGAGGTTGAGAGGACTTGCAAAGGTCGCTCGACCCATCGCCACTAGCTCAGCAAGAGCCCATTTCAGTCGGTGTCGCGCCCACACGAGCGCACCATGACGAATCGTCGTCGACGTTGAGCTACTTCGTGCGCTCGATCTACCTTGTGCCGATGCTCGCCGTGGTAAAACCTTCGGAGGCCGGGCCGCGGGATGCGGACCTGGTGATCGCCGCGAGAAACGGCGATCAAGAGGCTTTCCGGCAACTCTTCGGCCTCCACGTAAAGGCGGCGGCTGGGCTCGCGTACCGGCTCTTGGGCGGCGACGACGACGTGGACGATGTCGTCCAGGAGAGCTTCGCCGAAGCACTGGCGAAGCTCGGCTCGCTTCGAGACCCATCCGCGTTCGCCGGCTGGCTGGCGGCGATCGTTTCGGCGCAAGTCATTCGACTCATCCGTCGCAAACGCCTCCTTCGGCGCCTTGGCCTCCTCCGGGGCGGCTCTCCCCCGCCGGAAGCACTGCGCGTCGCGCCGATCGCATCGGCAGAGGTCGTCGCCGAGCTCCGCGCCGTCTACGCGGTGGTGGACAGCCTTCCAGCCGAGGAGCGAGTCATGCTTCTATTGCACCGAGTCGAAGAGCTCACGCACCAAGAAATCGCCGACCGAACGGGGCGATCGGTCGCGACGGTCAAGCGTCGAATCGAGCAGGCCGAGAGCGAGCTCGAACGAATTCGAGGGAGGGGGGTGCGATGACCCGACGGGATAGAAAGCTCGTAGGGGCGGTCGCTGCGCCGCCGATGCCCGAGGAGCGCGTGGAGCGCCTGTGGCAGGGCGTCGGAAGGTTGCATCGAACCCAGCGCCGCCGTGCAATCGCGATCCGCGTGGGCGGAGCGGCGCTGGTGCTGGCGCTGGTGTCGGGACTCTCCCTTCACTTGCGCGCGCGTTCGTCGACGATCACCGCCGATCCCGGCACGTTCGACCTTCGCACCGGCAAGACGCAGGACCTGACACTCGCGGATGGGACTCGATTGGAAGTAGGCGACCATACGCGACTCGTGCGGACCTCGGCTCATGGTGGTGCGCTCCGCTTTCGCTTGGACGGCGGCTCGGTCCTTGCCACGCTCCCCGCGACCGGACAGAGCGAGCTGATCATCGAAACCGCCTCCGCCGAGGTTCGTGGAACGTCCGGGTCCTACTCGGTTCGGGTCGACGAGGTCAATCGGCGGACGAGCGTGGAAGTGGCTGCTGGCGAGGTTCGTCTCCTCAAGGCGGACCATGAGATTGCGCGCCTCGGGTCGGGGCAGACGTGGATTTCGGATGCCTCGGAGCCGACACCTCCCCCGAGCGCGATAGTCGCGCCACCGTCACCACCGTCGCCACCGTCGGCCTCGGCCCCCTCTCGTCCCCAGCCTCCAGCGGACCAAGCCGAACAACTCTTCGAGCGCGCCGACAAAGCGCGATTGGAGGGGAGACCGGCCGAGGCGGCTCGACTATTCGACGAGTACCGGAACCGCTACCCGAGCTCCGGGAACGCGGGATTGGCAGCGTTCGAGGCTGGGCGAATTCACCTGACGACCGGAGCCTACCGGCCCGCGGCAGAGGCCTTTTCGTTCGCTGTCCGCCACGGGGACTCGACTTTCCGCGAGGATGCCGAGGCCAACCTCGTCGAGGCATGGGCGTCGGCGGGCGACGCGGAGAGCTGTCGAAAGGCTCGCGACGCGTACCTCGAGCACTATCCGCGAGGCGCTTTGCGGTCGAGAGTGGGTTCCCGTTGTCCTTGAAGAGCATTGTCGCCGCGGGCTCGCTCGCGTTCGCCCTCGCGTGGTCGAGCGGCGCCCGCGCGGAGCCGTGCGAGCCCGGGGATGCCCCATTCGTCGAGTTGCAAGCCGACGTCGCACCACCCGATCGCATCATCGCGAAGGACCTCGAGCGCCACCTGCGCGCAGAGCTCACGGCGCGCGGCATCGTGCTGTGCATGGATTCTCCTTCCCGGACCGGTAGCATCGCCAAGGTCTCGCTCGCGATAGAGCACGAGAAAGGAGCGTTCCGCGCGAAGGTCGAAGTCGTCGACGCCGTGACGGACAAGACGGTCTCGCGCATCCTCGACCTCAATCACCTCACCCCGCGCGCCCGACTTCTCGCAGTGGCGGCATCCACGGACGAGCTGCTCCGCGCGAGCTGGGTCGAGCTCGCCGTCGCGGATGCACCACCACCGAAAATGACCCCGCCACCAGCGCTGCTCGCCGCCGTGCGAGCCTCGCTGCCCGCCGGCGTCTTGCTCAAAGCCTACCCGTCGGCGACGGCGGGCTCGAGCCGGTTCGAGGTCGGCGTACGCGCGGTCGGCAGCTCGTTTCCCGGTCTGCGCGAAGCCGTTGGTGGTCGCGCCGAGGCCGTCTATTGGCTCGTTCCTCGGCTTGGGCTCGTCGGGGATCTGGGGGCCAGCTACGCCATCTCGAGGAGCTCGGTCCACGGGACGGCCAGCGCACACGCGATATCGTTGAGTGTCGGAGCGACGGTCGCCATACTCCCGCGAGCGAATCTCGTCGGACTTGACGCCGAGCTCGGCCTTACGGGGCACTCGGTCTTCCACTCCGCGACCGCCGCCGCCGGCGCGCGGTCCAGCTCCGCCATCGACTGGGCGGCGACGGCACGTGCGGGAGTGGCAATTTGGCTACGGATGCAGCGGTCCGAATGGGGCATTGGGCTCGCTGCGCTGCTCGCGCTCCGCCCCTCCGTCGCCACCGACTCCGGCGATGTCGTAACCGGACTTCGCGGCGTGGGTGGCGAGGCGAGCGTGGCGTTTCGATTCGGTCGCTGAGCTCCGGCTCGGTTCGAGGGCCTCATGGGCCAACGAGCGCACGACGGGACGAGTCCGCCGGTGCGACGACGAACCCTAGAGCGCCAATCCGCTTAGTTCGGTCGGCTTTCCGCCGATTTGCGTCGCCGTGCTTCGTTGCTCCTCCTCGCCTAGCAGCAGTAGGACTCGTCGTCGCGCCTCGCACGGCTCGCAACTTGGCGAAAATCCTCGGTCACTAAGCGGATCGGCGCTCTAGCAGCCCGTTGAAAAACTCCCGCCGTGCGTCCGCCGCCTCATCCGCAAGAGCTTCGTTGCGATCCTCCGGTGCGTGCTCACGTACAAAAGTAGGCTCCGCGCGCTCCTCGGATCGACGCCTCGCCCTTGCGGCGCGGACGACGGACGCACTCGGTCCCTTTTTCAACGGACTGCTAGACAGTTTGCGATCGGCCTTTGATAGTTCCCCCCTCGGGAGGTCGGCCCGGTTGACAGCAACGACCCTCGCATTGACTCGCGGAGACGGCACCGCGAGCGATTCCGGCTGAATTCGTGCCCAGCGACGCTCACGCTCACACCGGAGGCGTCAAGGCCATGACGATCGAGCCGCAATCGGTCGACTGAAGCGCCTATCCATCCCGTCGTGTAGGACGAGGTGACAACCGTAGCTCGCGACAGCCACCTTCGATGCCGCGCAACTCGCGTCCGAAGCGTCCGAGCGCTGTCCACCGAGGAGTCAGCGTATGGACACTGACGAGACGCGCCAGATCTTTCTCGAAGAATGCGACGAGCAGCTCGCCCTGGTCGAGCAAGTGGTCCTCGACCTAGCCAGTGGGGAGAGTGAAGAGGCAGTGAATCGCTGCTTTCGTATCTTTCACACCATCAAAGGCGGCGCTGGGATGGTCGGCTTCGACCAGGTCGCCAGGTTCACCCACAACGTGGAGACCGTGCTCGACAAGGTTCGCAGCAAGGAACTTCCCGTCACTCCGGAGCTCATCTCCGTGGTGCTCGCCGCGAAGGACCACATCGAGGCGCTGTTCGCCGCCGAGAACGGAGGCCCCACGCCCGCTGCCGAGCTCGAAGCTGCGCTTCTCACGCGGCTCACGGCCCTCTCCCCCGCCAAGGCACCTTCCGATGGCGAACGGCGCGCCGACGTGCGGCGCGCGGACGACGAGTCGACACGACCGCGCCACTTTTCGATTCGACTCGAATCACGCCCGGGGCGAATGGTCGCGCCGGAGACCATCACCTCTCTCTTGCTGCATCTTCAGAGCTCGGGCAAATGCTCGATTGCCTTCGAGTCGGCCCCGCTCGCGTGTTGGTCCATCGACCTCGAAACGCACTGCCCGTCCTCGTCCCTCTGGGCTCGGCTGGGGGCGGTCGAGGACTGCCTCTCCGTATCCCTGGTGGAGTCCAGCGAGAGCTCCGGAGGCGTCTGTTTGACGTCCCCCGACGGCGGGTTCGCCGAGCTGTTCGAGGTCGAGGCGCCGCAGGCTACGGTCGTCGAACAGCCCGTCCCGGCGCTCCCACCACCTGCCGACCAGAGCACATCCCGAGGAAAGCCAGGCGACGCCGACTCCACGTCGGCAGAAGCCAAGCCAGCCACCGCCGCCAAGCCCGTCGATTCGATGGTTCGCGTGGCGTCGAGCAAGCTGGACCTCCTGGTCAATCTGGTGAGCGAGCTGGTGATCACGCAATCACGTCTAGCCGCCGTGGCATCGCGCGTCGGAGACCCGGAGCTGGCCGCCCCCGTGGAAGAAGTCGAGCGTCTCGTCGGCGAGCTTCGAGAAGGCGTGCTCGGCGTGCGCATGATGCCCATCGGGTCCACCTTCGGCCGCTTCAAACGATTGGTGCACGACCTCTCAAGCCAGCTCGGAAAAGCCGTCGACCTGGTCACCGAAGGCGCCGAGACCGAGCTCGACAAGAGCGTGCTCGACCAATTGGTGGATCCGCTGCTCCACCTGGTGCGAAACTCGCTCGACCACGGCATCGAGCCGACCGAAGCGCGAATCGCCGCTGGAAAGCCCGAGCGCGGCACGGTTCGCCTGGTGGCCAAACACGCCGGCCAACACGTGGTGGTCACCATTCAAGACGACGGCAAGGGCCTCGACGCGGAGGCTATTCGCGCCAAAGCCATCCAGCGCGGCCTCATCTCGGCCGACGCGACGCTCCCGCAGAGCGAGCTCTTCAAGCTGATCTTCTTGCCCGGCTTCTCCACCGCGCAGGCGCTCACCAGCGTCTCCGGGCGCGGCGTGGGCATGGACGTGGTCAAAAAGCAGATTGAGGCGCTCCGCGGTTCGGTGCGCATCCACAGCGAGCGCGGGGTGGGAACCACCATGTCGCTCGAGCTGCCGCTCACCCTGGCCATCATCGACGGTCTGCTCGTGGAGGTGGGAGAGGACCGGTACATCATGCCGCTCGCCGCCGTGACCGAGACGGTGGAGCTTCCCCCGGATGACCGCCAAAAGCGGAATGGAAACCGCGTGGTGGTCGTGCGCGAGGAACGTGTTCCGTACGTCTCGCTCCGTGGCGTCTTCACCTTGCCCGAGGAGGGCGTGCCCAACGAGAAGGTGGTCATCCTCGAGACCGGCGAAGAGCGGATTGGCCTGGTGGTCGACCGGGTCCTTGGCGGGCACCAGACGGTGATTCAGTCGCTCGGCCCCCTCTACGAGCACAATGCGGTGGTGTCGGGGGCCACCATCATGGGTGACGGCCGAGTGGCGCTGATTCTGGACGTCTCGGGCATCGTTCGGGTGTCGCGAGCGAACGACGATTCGCAAGGAATGATTCTCGGGCGAGCCGCCTGAGTGGGATGGACGGGCACACTCGTGCGCCACTGAAAGGAACGATGGTTCGATGAAAGACATGAAGATTGGGACACGCATCGCCACGGCATTCGGCATGATCGTTGCCATCATGGTGGTGCTGGGAATCTTGGCCGTGACCAAGCTGTCGTCCGTAACGAGTAGCGCAACGGCGGCAAAGGAGCAGCATCTCAAGGCTCTCGAAAACGTGACCGAGGCAGAGAACGCACAGCGATCGCAAGCCGAGCTGGTCCTTCGCCACATCATGAACGAAGACGCCAAAAGCATGGAGAGGCTCGAGGCGGATCTTCGTGAACGTGTGCGGATCATCGACGCCGCCATGTCTCGCTACCAGTCGAGCAACATCACCGAAGAAGAGCGACGCATGTCGGACGTCGTGCAAGAGCGGCGCTCGCGCCTGCGGACGACTCGCGAACGAGTGCTCGACCTTAGCCGTCAGCTGAAGACGAAGGAGGCGATGGCGCTCGTGGAGACGGAATTTGCTCCCACCGTCGCCTCGGTGATCGAGGCTCAGGAGGGGCTCGTCATCCACCACCGCGACGCGACTCACAAGGCAGCCGCGGAGATCGAGCGAACTGCCAAGTCGACCCAGACCGTGCTTGCAACGGGAATTTTCCTTGCACTCGTCCTCACCGTAGGCATCGCGCTCGCACTCTCGCGCAGCATCGTCTCGCCGCTCGGTGAGGTGACGAAGCTCATCGCGGCCATCGCCGAAGGCGACCTCACGGCCCGTGCCCAAGTTCGCGCGGAAGACGAGCTGGGTCAGATGGTGCGCGGCACCAATGCCATGGTCGATAACCTGGAGGCCCAGGCGAACGTTGCCAAGGCCATCTCCGAGGGTGACCTGAGCATGTCGGTGAAGCTCCTCTCTCAGAAGGACACGCTCGGCCTCGCCCTCAGTGCAATGGTCGACAGTCTGCGCAGCGTCGTGACCGAGGTCGGAGCTGCGGCCTCGAACGTCGCCGCTGGCAGCGAACAGCTGAGCGGAAGCGCTTCGGCCGTCTCCGAAGGCACCTCCGAACAGAGTGCCTCGGCGCAGGAAACGACGGCCTCGATGGAGGAGATGAGCGCGAGCATTCAACAGAACGTGGACAATGCGCGTCAGACGGACCGCATCGCCTCCAAGGCAGCGGCCGACGCCAAGACGAGCGGCGAGTCGGTGGCGCGCACGGTCGAGGCCATTCGACAGATCGCGTCCCGTATCGGCGCCATCGAAGAGATCGCCCGCAAGACCGACCTCCTGGCGCTGAACGCCGCGGTCGAGGCCGCTCGTGCAGGCGAGCACGGGAAAGGCTTCGCGGTGGTCGCCTCCGAGGTGCGCAAACTCGCAGAGCGCAGTCAGACCGCCGCGGGCGAAATCAGCCAGCTTACGTCGGAGTGCGTGACCGTCGCCGAGAGCGCAGGACAATTGCTGGAGCGTCTCGTCCCCGACATTCGCAAGACGGCCGAGCTGGTTCAAGACATCGCGGCCGCCTGTGGCGAACAGGCTACCGGCGCGAATCAGGTGAGTCGCGCCATGCAGCAGCTCGATTCGACCATCCAGAGCAATGCTTCTTCCGCGGAGGAGCTCGCGTCGACGGCCGAAGAGCTCTCGAGCCAAGCCGTTCACCTTCAGGAGTCGGTCGGGTTCTTCAAGCTGTCGCAGGCACGTACCAACCGGGCGCGTGGAGGTTCGGCGATTCGCCCCCAGCCAGTCACGACGAAACAACCGGGACGGGCAGCGCCCTCTCGCTCGGCCACGCGAGTCGTCGCCGCGAAGCCCGGGGGGATCTCGCTCGACATCGACCGGGAGAACGCAGCCGACGTCCGCGACGACGAATTCGAGGCAGCCTGAGGAGCCGGAGATGAGCACAGCATCGATCGCGAACAGCGCCGGATTCACCTCCGGTCACTACATGACCATGAAGATCGGCGACGAGCTCTTCGCGATCGACGTGTTCCAGGTAAGGGAGGTGCTCGACGTCACGCCCGTGACTCGAGTCCCCACCTCCCCTCCCTACTTGCGCGGAGTCGTGAACGTACGCGGCAAGGCCATTCCCGTGGTGGACCTGCGCCACAAGTTCGGGTTGCCTCCAGTGCCCGACACGGTCCACACCCGAATCGTGGTGCTCGAGATCGCGCTCGACGGTGAGCCGTGCGTGTTCGGCGCGCAAGCCGACAGCGTGCACGAGGTCATCGAGCTCGACGCCGGCACGATCGAGCCTACGCCTCAACTGGCGGCCCGCTGGCGCGCCGAGATCTCGAAGGGCCTCGCGCGGAGGGGAGCCGAGTTCGTCATCGTGCTCGACGTCAACGCCGTGTTCGGAAGTGACCTGGGCGTTGAAAGAGAAAGCACGCAGAGCGCGGCCTGACGGCACGGCAGTCGCACGACCGAAGGCTCGTCACGCCAAGCCTTCGGTCGCGCGAGGATTCGGTGCGGCCACCGACGAACATGGCCATGAAGGAGACTCGCGGAGGAAGCAATGGTCGAAGAACTACGAAAAATTCGCACGTTCATCGAGAGCGAGCTCGGCCTGAGCATGCCGGAGAGCAAAGTCCCGCTCTTGGAGAGTCGACTACGCCGCCGTGTCGAGGTTCTCGGCCTACGGTCGCTCGCGGAATACAGCGACTACGTCCTTCATCCCATCACCGCGAGGCGAGAGCGAGCAGCGTTCATCGACGCAGTCACGACGCACCGAACGGCATTTTGGCGCGAGCCGGAACATTTCCAGTACCTCCTCGAGACGGCGCTCCCCGACATGGACGCCGTCCTCGGATCGCGACGGACCACCAACGTGTGGTCGGTCGGGTGCTCCACCGGCGAAGAACCCTACAGCCTGGCGATGGCGCTGTGTGAGCACCATCGAAGGCGAACTGGCTCGGACTTTCGGGTGCTGGCAACCGACGTATCGAGGGCAGTCGTCGAACATGGCAAAGTCGGCATCTACGAAGCGGCTCGACTCGCGCCGGTGCCGGAACCCCTCTCGCGAAGGTACACGCGTCGAGCTCTCGAAGGGTCCTCCCACAAGGTTCGAGTGGTCGCCGAGCTCCGACGTCGTGTCGCCTTCGAGTGTTTGAACCTCATGCAGTCCGACTACCGAGTTTCCACGACCTTCGACGCCATCTTCATCAAGGATGTGCTCGCCGACTTCGACGAGGCGACCCGAGAGATCGTCGTGAACAAGTTGTGCAGGAACCTGCGGACCGGCGGTTTGCTTTTCATCGGGTCGTCGGAATCGTTCCCGACCGAAGAAGTCCCCTTGAAGCTGGTCGCGCCAGCGGTTTACGCGAAGGTCGCGTAGGCGTCGTTCGAGAGCCAGCTCCGGGCGCCTCTCGTGCGCCCGAAGGATCTTCTCGAAGCGGGGACGGACAGCGTCGAAGGACTCTGTCCTCTGCCCCACGGGTGAAGCCCGCTGGGGCCGCTAAATCAGCGGCCATGATCTTCGATCAAGCCCGCTAATTTAGCTCGCCTTGTCATCGCAGGACTCCGTCCTCCGCCGCGGCAGGTCCGCGCAAAGCCCGCTGGGGCCCCACCTCCTGGTTTTTGGGTCCCAAACGTCCCAAACCCAACGGCCAAATCACCTGATTGAGAATCGCGACCGCTCTAGGGCCCCACTCCTGGTTTTGGGTCCCAAATGCCCCAAATCCAAAACGGCCGCGTCGAGTGTTCGAGAATCACGAACGCTCATTTAGCTCACGAGGCCAAGGAGCTCCGCATCGAGGCGCGGACGAGCGCTTGGGCGATTTGCTCGAGGGGGAGCACCTTCACCACGCCGCCGGCTTTGATGGCCTCGTTGGGCATGCCGAACACCACGCAGGATGCTTCGTCTTGCGCGATGGTGTGTGCGCCGGCATTCCTCATTTCTTTCATCCCCTTGGCGCCGTCGTCGCCCATGCCGGTGAGAATGATCCCGACGCCGTTCTTGCCGGCGTATCGCGCGGTGGAACGAAAGAGCACGTCGACCGACGGACGGTGACGCGAGACGAGCGGGCCCTCGCGCACGTCCACGAAGTAGCGCGCGCCGCTCCTTTGGAGGAGCGTGTGTTTGCCACCTGGCGCGATGAGCGCGTGCCCACGGAGCACCGAGTCGCCATTTTCCGCCTCTTTGACGCGGATGGAACAGAGCTGATCGAGGCGATTGGCGAACTGCGCGGTGAAGCGCTCGGGCATGTGCTGAACCACGACGATACCCGGGCAATCGACGGGCAACGCGGAGAGCACCTCGACCAGAGCTTCGGTACCGCCGGTCGAGGCCCCGATCGCCACCACGGACTCCGTGGTCTGAAGCATCGCCTTGCCGGACGCCGGGGCAATCACCGCGTCCGCGGTCAGCTTGGGCTTGACGGCCGTGGTGCGTGGCCGGAGCTTACGAGGGTCGACCTGAGCCGCCGCGCGAACAGTGGAGACCAGCTTCTCCCGTGCTTCCTCGAAGAACTCCTTGGTGCCGAGGGTGGGCTTGCACACCACCTCGAAGGCGCCGCGGGAGAGCGCGAGCAGGGCCGACTCGGAGCCTTCACCGGTCAACGTCGAGCAGATGATCACGGGCAGCGGGTGCTGCGTCATGATGCGGTCCAAGAACGTGAGGCCGTCCATGCGCGGCATCTCCACGTCAAGCATGATGACGTCCGGAGCTTGCGACGCCATATGTCGGGCCGCCACGTACGGGTCCGAGGCTGTCGCATAGACCTCGATGTCGGGGACCGACTCGAGCACTTGCTTCAGGGTATGTCGGACGGTCGCCGAATCGTCGACCACCAGCACGCGAATCTTCTTCATGGTTCCTCGAAAGTCGATGGCGAAGGACGAAATCGAGTAAACGACTTCGAGGCTCGACGAGGCGGCCGCGGCCACGGCGACACCATCGATGGCCCGCGGATACCGCCCACCTTCAATGCTTGACGTACACGGCCGGTCCCGAGTGTTTGAGTGGCACGTCCGCGCGCGCCAAGGACTCGGACTGACCGGTGAAGAAGAACCCTCCCGGTCGCAAGTTCTTGCAGAGCCTTCGGACCACGCGAGCCTGAGTAGGCTCGTCGAAGTAGATGAGGACGTTGCGCATGAAGATGGCGTCGAAGACGTCGGTCACGCGATAGTCCTCCTGCATGAAGTTGAGCGGGTGGAACGAGATGGCGCTCCGGAGCCCAGCCGCCATGCGCACCCGGTTCGATCCCTTGCTCACGCTCTTCCTCACGTAGCGGCTGGCCAAGTGGGCAGGGAGCGGTGCCACGCGTTCGGCGTCGTAGATCCCGAGGCGCCCGTGTTCGAGCACGGGCTCGGACACGTCGGTTGCAAGAATGGCGAAGTCCGATCCGGGGCGGGTTCGACAGTGCTCGGCGAGCACCATCGCGAGCGTGTAAGGCTCTTCCCCGGTCGAGCACCCCGCCGACCAGACCTTCGTGGTGCGACGCACCCCGAGGGACGCGTCCAGCTTGGGCAAGGCGACGTTGGCGAGAAACTCGAAGTGATCGGGCTCGCGCCAGAAGTCGGTCTTGTGCGTGGTGACCGCATCGATGAAGGCGACCAGCTCCTTCTTTCCCTCGGGAGAGCGGAGCACGAGGTCGCCATACTGCTCGAAACTCTTCAGTCCCAAGGACTGAACCCTTCGACGCAATCGGCTCGCCAGCATGGGAACCTTGCTGATCGGCATTTTCACGCCGAGCTCGACCTCGATGAACGTTCGAATCTCTTTGAAGTCGTCGTTGGAGGCGGGCTCCGACATCGGGCCGACGGGATGTTCGATTCGACGATTGGGCGCGGCCATGGGGCTCCTTTTCGGTCAGGCGGCGGAAGCGGCTTCTTCGCCGAGTACGGCCAAGTCGTTCCCGAATACGGCGTTCACGTCGAGCACGATGATGAAGTCGGCTCCCCTTCGCGCGAGGCCCTTCGAGATCTCGGCACGCCAGCGGGCAGCAAGGCGCGGGGCGGGCTCGATCTGGCTCGCGTCGATCTCGATGACCTCGTGCACGCTGTCGGCTTGCGCGCCGAACACGCACGGCTCACCGTCCAGCGCGACCTCGAGCACCACGATTCGGGTGTGCACCGTATCGGGGACTTGGGGCAGACCGAACTTGTAGCGAAGGTCGACCACCGGGATGGCCTTTCCTCGCACGTTCACCACCCCGCGCAGATACGGAGGCGAGGTGGGAACGCGGGTGACCGGCGTGACGTCGAGCACCTCGCGCACCTGGAACACGTCGATGGCGAAGAGCTCGTCCCCGATCTTCATGGTCATGTAGTGACCGGAGGAGAAAGCATCCTTCGAGTGGCTTGGGTCGCTCATCTCGTCCTCCTCACGCTGCCTCGAACTCGTCGTCCCGCACATCGGTCACGTCACCGCGGTCGAGATCGAGCGAGATGCCGCCCGACTTGGCTGCGATGACTCTCGACGTCGACTCCTTCGGAACACTGCGGGAGGCGGCGCGGGTAGGACGAGCCTGCGCCTTGCGACCGGTGGCGACCGCACCACCGCTCGCACGACCCGACCGTTGGTTGGAGAGCTTGAAGAATCCCACCGACTCCTGCAATTGAACCGCCTGGCCCGAGAGCTCTTCGGCGGTCGCCGCGAGCTCGTCCGCGGCCGAGGAGTTGCTTTGAATCGTCGAGTCGAGCTGCTGCATGGCGCGGCTGACCTGATTGGCGCCAGTAGCCTGCTCACCGCACGCGGCGGCGATGTCCTGGACGAGCTCGGCCGTCTTGCGGATATCCGGGACGAGCCGGTCGAGCAGTTGGCCCGCGCCTTCGGCCACGGTCACGCACTCGGTGGTGAGTTGGCTGATCTCTCCGGCAGCGGTCTGGCTTCGCTCGGCGAGTTTGCGCACCTCGGAGGCGACCACCGCGAAGCCCTTGCCGTGTTCGCCTGCGCGAGCGGCCTCGACGGCGGCGTTGAGCGCCAAGAGGTCGGTCTTGCGGGCGATCTCTTCGATGGCGCCGATTCGGGCAGCAATCTGGCGAATCGCCTCGACCGTGCGCGCGACCGATTCCCCACTGGTCTTGGCGTCGGCCGCTGCCTTGGAGGCGATGCGGTCGGT
The DNA here is from genome assembly GCA_965225775.1 of Polyangiaceae bacterium. GTDB lineage: Bacteria > Myxococcota_A > Polyangia > Polyangiales > Polyangiaceae > JAAFHV01. Next base: position 4,491,617 of record OZ245328.1, read on the forward strand.
CTGGCGCGCGTTGTCCACGTTCTGCTGGATGCTGGCGCTCATCTGCTCCATCGACGCCGTGGTCTCCTGGGCCGAAGCGCTCTGCTCCGAGGTGCCTTGCGAGACGGACGTCGCGCTCGCACTGAGTTGCTCGCTTCCAGAGGCCACGCTGGTGGCGGCCGAACCGACCTCGGACACGACACTACGCAGGCTATCCACCATGGCGTCGAGAGCCAGGCCGAGGCTGTCCTTCTGAGAGAGGACCTTCACCGAGACGGTCAAGTCACCCTCGGAGATGGCCTTGGCGACCTTTGCCTGATTTTCGAGGTGCTCGACCATCGCGTTGGTGTCGCGCATCATCTGGCCGAGCTCGTCCTCGCCTCGGACCTCCGCGCGTACGGAGAGGTCTCCCGCGGAGACCGACTTGATGAGCTTGGTCACGTCGACGAGCGGCAGCATGATGCTACGCGAGAGAAAGAGCGCAACGCCCACCGTGAGGAGCAGAGTGAGCCCGATGCCAACGGTCAGCGCGGTCTGCGTGGACTTCGCTGCACGCTCGATATCGGCAGTAGCACCTCTCATCGCGTCGCGATGGTGGACGACGAGCGCCTCTTCCGCCTCGACGGCTTCGCGGACGGCGGGAGAGAACTCGGCCCCGACCAAGACCATCGCCTCTTTCGTCTTCAATTGACGACTGAGGTCGAGGGTACGGTCACGCGCTGAACGCAGACGGGTGCGCTTCTGCTGAACCGCGTCCACCATGCGGCGCTCTTCTTCCGTGATGCCACTCGATTCGTAGCGAGAGAGGGCCGTGTCGATGGTGCGAACACGCTCGCGAAGCTCACCTTCGATGCGCTCCTTCTCTTTCGCGTCTTCAGTGATGACATGTCGAAGGGCGAGCTCGGCCTGCGAGCGCTGCGCGTTTTGCGCCTCGGTCACGGTCTCGAGCGCCTTCAAATGCTGCTCCTTGGCGGACGTCGCGCTCCTCGACACGACAGATAGCTGCGATACCGATACGATACCGAGCACCATCATGATCGCCACGATGACGCCGAATGCCCCCGCGATGCGCGTCCCAATCTTCATGTCTTTCATCGAACGTTCGTCCTTTTCATGGCGCACGAGTGTGCCCGTCCATCCCACTCAGGCGGCTCCCCCGAGAATCATTCCTTGCGAATCGTCGTTCGCTCGCGACACCCGAACGATGCCCGAGACGTCCAGAATCAGCGCCACTCGGCCGTCGCCCATGATCGTGGCCCCCGACACCACCGCATTGTGCTCATAGAGGGGGCCGAGCGACTGAATCACCGTCTGGTGCCCGCCCAGGACCCGGTCGACCACCAGGCCGATCCGCTCTTCGCCGGTCTCGAGGATGACCACCTTCTCGTTGGGCACGCCTTCCTCGGGCAAGGTGAAGACGCCACGGAGCGAGACGTAAGGAACACGTTCCTCGCGCACGACCACCACGCGGTTTCCATTCCGCTTTTGGCGGTCATCCGGGGGAAGCTCCACCGTCTCGGTCACGGCGGCGAGCGGCATGATGTACCGGTCCTCTCCCACCTCCACGAGCAGACCGTCGATGATGGCCAGGGTGAGCGGCAGCTCGAGCGACATGGTGGTTCCCACCCCGCGCTCGCTGTGGATGCGCACCGAGCCGCGGAGTGCCTCAATCTGCTTTTTGACCACGTCCATGCCCACGCCGCGCCCGGAGACGCTGGTGAGCGCCTGCGCGGTGGAGAAGCCGGGCAAGAAGATCAGCTTGAAGAGCTCGCTCTGCGGGAGCGTCGCATCGGCTGAGATGAGGCCGCGCTGAATGGCTTTGGCGCGAATAGCCTCCGCGTCGAGGCCCTTGCCGTCGTCTTGAATGGTGACCACCACGTGTTGGCCGGCGTGTTTGGCCACCAGGCGCACCGTGCCGCGCTCGGGCTTTCCAGCGGCGATTCGCGCTTCGGTCGGCTCGATGCCGTGGTCGAGCGAGTTTCGCACCAGGTGGAGCAGCGGGTCGACCAATTGGTCGAGCACGCTCTTGTCGAGCTCGGTCTCGGCGCCTTCGGTGACCAGGTCGACGGCTTTCCCGAGCTGGCTTGAGAGGTCGTGCACCAATCGTTTGAAGCGGCCGAAGGTGGACCCGATGGGCATCATGCGCACGCCGAGCACGCCTTCGCGCAGCTCGCCGACGAGGCGCTCGACTTCTTCCACGGGGGCGGCCAGCTCCGGGTCTCCGACGCGCGATGCCACGGCGGCTAGACGTGATTGCGTGATCACCAGCTCGCTCACCAGATTGACCAGGAGGTCCAGCTTGCTCGACGCCACGCGAACCATCGAGTCGACCGCGGGCGTCTTTGCGCCGCTCGAGACGGCCTTCGCTTCGGCTGGCGCGTGCTCATGGGCGACAGCGGGTGAGGCTTTCGGCTTGGGCGTGGTCGCCTCTCCGACTTCGCTCGTGCTTGCGCCCGGCGTTGTCTGCTCCGGGCCCGCCAGCGCGGCAACGGGCGCGCCTGCATTGGTCTCAGCGGTCGAGATTCCGCCCGCAGGGCCGACGTTTGCGTCGCCGACGTCGAGGCCCGTGGTGCCGAGCGGAAGGACCGAGACGTCGAGAGCCTCTTCGACGAAGATGAAGATGTCCCGCACCGCGTCGACCGTCGCCGTCGTTTCGAGCTCGATCTTCCACGAACGCGCGAGCTCGGAAGAAGGGGGCGCGACGTTCGGGGAAGCGCCCTGCGGCTCGGTCGCCCCTTCGCACGTCCCCAGCTTGCGGAGGTCGGCGAGCAGCGAGGCAACGGCCTCGGCGTCGAGGGTCTGACCAGCGCGCACCGAGAAGGTCACGGAAAGCTTGCTCGGCAGCTTGGCGGCCCTAGGCTCCGGCTTCTTCGCGCCGGGCCAATCTTTTGCCGGAGCCATCGCGCTCAACCGCGCGAGCAGGCCTTCTTCGACCGAGGCGACCGGGACAGGACCTCCGCGCACCGCGGCGAAGAGCGCGGCGATGTGGTCCGTCGAGGCGAGGACCAACGCGATGAGCTCACTCGTGATCGTCAGCCGACCATCACGGACACGATCGAGCACGGTCTCGACGTGGTGCGTGAAATGGGCGACGTCGGCGAAGCCCGCCATCGAGGATCCGCCCTTGATGCTGTGAAAGATTCGAAAGCACTTGTTGACGGCTTCGGGATTCTCCCCTTCGGAGAGCTCGAGCAGCACCGACTCGATCTGAGCCAGCTGCTCCTCGCACTCCTCGAGGAACATGGTCTGCGTATCGTCGAGGCTCATGCCGAGTGCTCCTCGATTCCGGCGATCGAGAGGCCGAGCCCACGGCAGAGCGCGCGCAGCGATTCGGGGGCGCCAACCGCAGAGAAGGTACGTTCTCGCGCCGATGCCCACTTGGCCGCGCCCACGAGGACCTGAATCCCGAAGAGGTCGACCGCGGAGGCCTCGCTCACGTCGACAACCACCGGGCCGGAGCTTTTGCCGAAGTGCTCGACGAAGCGACCTCGTGCGGACTCGAAGCTCTCGGGCTTCAGAGCATCGGCAAAGGGAAGAGGGGTGACGTTCGCTACCTCGGGGAATTCCACCTCGCTAGAGACGACGCACGACACCATGATTTCAGCGTCGCAAGCCCTTTCCTCACCAGGATAGGAGCGTCAATCCCTTGTCGCTCGGATGGGGAGAAGTTCGCGCGCGACGCCCAAACTGGAGATCTTTCTCCGGAGTGCCGACGAAGGATGCCTCGAGATCGAGCCCGCGCGCAAAACCTGCGCCACCGAAAGCCGCGCGACAATCAAGTGCATCGTCCCGACGCGGAGACTGATAGCTTCGCGTCGTGAGGTCTCCTGCACGACGCCCCGCTCGAACCAACGGCATGGCACGGAATGACGAAGTCCCGGGCATCGACGAACGAGGGCCCGGCGCGACTGCCGCCGATCCACCACGGAGCTGGCACGAGCGACATCTGCAACCGCAGGCGGTCGCGGAATGACGATTCCGAATGAGCCGCCCCCCCCATTCGCGGCCACCCCAGAGGTCTTCGAGGCGCTGATCGAGGCCTCCCCGGAAGCCGTGATCGTGGTCGACGCGGCAGGTACCATCGTCTTCGCGAATACGCGAACGCTCGAGCTCTTCGGGTACGCCAAGCACGAGCTCCTCGGGCAGACCATCGAACGCCTCGTGCCCGTCAGGGCGGCAGGGCCGCACAGGGCGAGGCGCGCAGAATTCGCGGCAGCACCGACGACGCGGCCAATGGGCTCGAATCGAGACCTGTGCGCTGTCCGCAAGGACGGCACCGAGTTCGGAGCCGACATCGCCCTCGGACACTTGACGATAGGCAGAGCTTCACTGGTCATGGCCACGGTCCGCGACGTGACCGAGCGCACTCGAGAGAAGGCCGAGCTCTCCCGCATGACCGTCGCGCTCGAGCGGGAGCTCACCGAGCGAAGAGCCGCCGAAGCAGCACTGAAACGAACGGAGTCCCAGCTTCGTCAAATCCAGAAGATGGAAGCCGTGGGGAGCCTGGCAGGCGGAATCGCCCACGACTTCAACAACGTGCTCTCCGTCATCATGACGTACTCGGACCTGCTGCTCGACGAGCTACGGACAGGCGACACCATGCGCACGGACGTGGAGCAAATCCGCGATGCGGCCGTTCGCGCAACCGACTTGACCCGGCAATTGCTGGCCTTCAGCCGACGCCAGATCCTTCAGCCACGCGTCGTCGACCTCAACGAGCTCGTGACCGGCCTCGAGCGAATGCTCAGGCGCCTCCTCGGCGAGCAGATCGAGCTCAGCACGCTTCTCGTCCCCCGACTCGACAAGGTCTACCTCGACCATGGCCAGTTCGAGCAAGTCATCCTGAACCTGACGGCCAATGCTCGCGATGCCATGCCGGCGGGAGGCAAGCTCACGATCGAGACGGCCAACGTCGTCATCGACGACGACTACGCCTCCACCCACGTGGACGTCGCGCCCGGCCACTACGTTCTCCTAGCCGTGACGGACACGGGCGAGGGCATGGACAAGGCGACGCAAGAGCGCATGTTCGAGCCGTTCTTCACGACCAAAGAGCGTGGAAAGGGCACCGGCCTCGGTCTCGCCATGGTGTTCGGAATCGTGAAACAAAGCAGCGGTCATCTTTGGGCATACAGCGAGCCGGGCCGCGGCACGACAATCAAGGTCTACCTTCCGCGCGACGAGCGCAGCCACACGTCCTCCCCGCCCTCCCCCGCCCCCCTCGCGACGGTCGGCGGCGACGAGACCATCCTGCTCGTCGAGGACGACGACGCCGTGCGCGCGGCGACCAAGACCATTTTGCGGCGGCGCGGCTACAACGTACTGGTCGCGAGCAACGCCGGGGAGGCCATCCTCGTGGTCGAACGGTTCGGCGGCCGAATCGACCTCCTGTTGACGGACGTCATCATGCCGTTGATGAGCGGACGAGAGCTTGCGGAGCGCCTTGTCGCCGCGAAGCCCGCTCTGCGCGTCCTCTACATGTCCGGCTATACCGACAATACCATCGTCCACCACGGCGTCTTGGACGCGGGCATCGCGTTCCTCCAGAAACCCCTCACGCCACAAGCCTTGCTCCGAAAGGTTCGCGAGGTGCTCGATAAGTAACGCCGACGCAAGAGAGCCTCGCCGGGAGCGATCCATTTGGCGTTCGCAGAGCCCGCGCTTCCTCTAGCATTGTGCGTCGAGCGAATGATGAAGCGGTGATTGCCCCGCCACCGTCGATCGTGAATGCGCTTTGGTAGCTGCGAACCGTGAAGGCGAGGTTGCCTGCATCGGGAACGAGTTTCTCGTTATCGGGAACAGCGCCCAAGGCCGTTCCTGAGAGACGTCTTCCGGAGGGACGGTCTCCCACTCTTCCCTGAGGCTCAGGTGACGAAGGAGGGCTTCACGCGGAAGCCCTCGGACCACTTGCCGCCGTGGGCGGAGCTGCCGGTGGGGTGAGCGGCGCCATCCGCTCGGCCGCCTCGTTCGCATGCTCGGACCGCGATCCTTGCGCACGCGGGAACGAACACTCGTTCGTCGTTCAGTTTTCGATTGCGAAGTCGATGAACGAGAAGGCGTCCGGGTCGCCGTGTTGGACGAAGGCATCCATGAGGGACTGAAGCGATGGGGTGCCAGCGCCTTTCGTTCGCAACGGGACGCCGTGAGGGCCGAGCGGTGCCCTCGGCATGTAAGCCCAGCGCAGGGACGTGGAACGCGCTGCGTGGGCGGTCCCCCACGCTCGAGAAGCCTTGTCCCCATTCGGCGCAAAAGTAGCCGAGCCGCCCGGGCCGATCACGATGCCGAACTCGTCTTGCGGATTCGGGTCCTCGAGGTTGTTCGCGATTGCGACGGGAATCCCCAAGCCTGCTGGCGGAGGAGCCACCAGGTGCGGCTGAAGGTTGGCGACGAAGAAGCACTTCGACGGGTTGCCGGGGAAGGCCGCGACACACTGCGCGCTCCCCATGTTCCCTTTCCAAGAAGCGATGATCGCAGGTAGCACGTCTTCCCAATAGAGCGATGTCGGTGCCCCGGCGGCGTCGCGCGCGGACCAATCCCCCTCCGTAGCGGCATCCGCCGCTCTCCATCCCTCGAAGTAGCTGGCCGCGTTGGCCAATGCCCAAACCCGCTTCGCCGCCGTGGTCGCGGGGAGCGCCGCGCGAAGTTGGTCGATGTTGTGGAGCACGCCGTGGCCACCGGCGGAGCCTCCTTGAAGGAAGACTCGCGTTTCCGGGTCCGCGTCGTCGAGGCCGTAGCGTTGACGCAAGATCTCGAGTGCGGCGCGCACGTTCGCGCGTCCAGCGAAGCGGAACGGCATCGTCTTCGTGCCGCTGGCGTCTGCTGGGATCTGGATCGGCTCATTTTGCTCGCCAGTCCAGGCATCGCTCGAGCAGTAGACGAGCTGCACGTAGTTCGCGTCGCTGAAGTCCGCTGGCACGTTCGAGAACCCGGACGTCGCGGTCGTGCTCCTGTCGACCAGAGGCTTCCCGTCCACGACCGGCGACGTGAGGGTAGGCGGCCGGGCGTAACAGGGAGCGCCACCCGCAGGGCTGCAAGCGCCTCCACCTTCGAGGCGAATGACCCAGCGCTTCGAGGACGAGCGCTGCACATAGAGGGGGAAGGCTCCGTCCTTGTTGCATTGAGCATTGGCCCATCGTGCCGGTTCCCTCACCGCCGGTTGCACCACCTCCGCCCGAGAGGGGGAGAAGACACAGGCCGACACATCATAGCCGTCGCAACCTTTTCGGCACTTGGCAGCGCCCGAAGTGTAGAGAGCCGAGAGCGTCGTGCACGCCACCTCGTCGGAGTCGCACAGCTCGGCCACGGAGCGCGTCCCGTCACCACAAGTCTCACCAGTGGACATCGCGCCGTCCGGACGAACGGACGCGTCCGTGTCCACGCCGCCGGCGTCCGCGCCCGCTTCGTCGGGCACCGTGGAGGAGCTAGAAGAAGTGCACGCAGTGGCCACCGCGACGCTCGCGAACGTGAACCAGAGGACAGACGAACGAACGGATGGGATGGTCATCGTCTCCTCCCGTTGCACCTTGCGCGCCACCGCGGCCATCGAACATCCTGGTTCGCTGCGCCTCGCGCCCGCGTCTCGCGCAACACGAGCAGGTGACGTTGGAGGCGCTCGCGAGCTCCGTGGCGTGCCCCAAGGTAGGCTTCCTCAGCTCGGTCCGAACCGCGCTCGAAAACCGTGCGCCACACGGAGCTCCTACGGTCGAGTCCGTCGCCAACGAGCTTCACATGAGCGCTCGAGCCCTCCGCGCGCAGCTCAAGGCCTCGGGCGTCACCTTTCGAGTGCTCCGTCGTCGAACACGGTGAAGCGCATCGACCGCTGGAGCGCGGGAACGAAGCGAGCCCCCTCGAAATAGGCCGAGCCCGCCAGCGGGAGGGGGGTCTTGCTGGCGGGCTCGAGAGGTGGACACCACGCCCCCGTCCGTAGACGAACGCGTGGCGTCGAAACGTGTCACTCCACGGGAGGGAGCGGATCGGGCGAGATGGGCGGCTCGGCGGGCTCTTCCTCGCCCTTCTTCTTGGCGGCGCGGAGGGCCAAGCGGAGCTCGTCGACCGGCTTGAGCGCGGCCACGGCCACGTGCTCTTCCACCTCGGCGTTCTCCACCGCGCTCGCGATCACGCGAGCGTACTTGCCGAGCTCGAGCCGCACGTCGGTCAGGAGCTCGGCGATCTTCGCGACCTCGGCCGCCGATTCGACCGCCTTCGTGATGCCGAGCACCTCGCCGTAGGCGGCGTGGCGCGAGCGCACGAGGGCGAGGTATTCAGGACCAGCAATGCGCGAAACCGCCGCCTCGCGGTCCTCTTCGACGAGCTGCTTGAGCATGGCGTCGGCGACAATCCATTGCTCACGGAACTTCATCTTCAAAAACGCCGTACCATTCGGAAAGAGCGCTTCGTGCGCACGACGTGCGGCCTCTCCGGCTTCTCCCTCGAGCTCGCACGCGGCGGCCAGGCGCATCTCGAGAGCGCCCCAGCTACGGTCGGCCTTCGAATCCATTGCGCGTTTCGACCCGCAGGGGATCGGGCTCTCGGGAACACGTCCATTCCCTCGACCCGCAGGGGATCGGGCTCTCGGCATCACTTCCATTCCCTCGAGCCCTAGGGGATCGGGCCCTCGGGAACACTTCCATTCCTTCGACCCGCAGGAATCGAGCTCTCGGGAATGCTTCCATTACTTCGACCCCTAGGGGACCGGGCTCTCGGGAATACTTCCATTACCTCGACCCGCAGGGGATCGGGCTCTCGGGAATGCTTCCACTGCTTCAAGGCCGATCCCTGCCGGCTTGCGGTGGTCGTTTCGTTGCCTCTGGCACGATTTTTGGTGGCGGTTGGGGGGCCTTCGGGCGCGATTTGTGGAGGCTTTCGGTGCTCCTTCTGTCTGTCCTTTTGGAGCGGTTCTTGGTGGCAGCGGGGTGTCGGCGCAGGCCCCACCTCGGGTGAAGAGGAGGGCGCGCCGATTCGCCACTCAACCCGAACATGGCAAGCCGCTCGGCGAGGCGCTGTCGGCCCGCGGCAGCTCGGGCGCCGCGAGCTCTCCGACCGGCCAGCAGACGCGCAAAACCCCGCAGGGAACTCTCCCTGCGGGGCTCGCGCGCTCCTGCTTCCTCTCTCGCCGTCGCCGCTACTGGCGCGAAATCGAGGTGACCGAGAGGAGCTTCTGCGTGACTCCGATTCCCCGCTCGTAGGCCGTCTTCGCGAGGGTGAGGTTGGTGAGGTGCTGAATCGGGTCGCCTTCGACCTCGGCGGCGCGCGCCGTCGCGATGACGACCTTCATGCTCGAGAGCAGATCTGCCGCAGCAGTGACGCGCTCGGTGGTGAGGCGGGCCTCGGCCTCGGCGCGGACCAGCTGGGAGGCCGAAGCGTCGATGCCGACGACCGAAGCGCTGACGGCGGGCACGTCGTTGGCGTCGAGCGCGTCGGCGAGCGCCTCGAGATCGGCGAGCACGTCGCGGCCGCCTACCGGCGTGAACGAACGTGCACCGCTGATACCCGTGGGAGGGCTGACGCCGTCCAGAAGCGCGACACGGGGAATGTTGTCGTTTCCGACGAAGGTTCCGGCGGCGTCGAACGGCGGCGTATCGGTCTTCGATCCGGCGAAGATGTACTTCGTTCCGTACCGAGTATTGGCGAGGTCGAGCATCTGCGAGCGTAGCTCGCGCGCCTGCTGGGCCAGCAACTTCCGGCTACCGGCGTCCAGGGTGGCGTTCATGCCACCCACCGCGAGCTCGCGCGCCTTGGCGAGCACGTCCACTCCGCTGGAGAGTGCCCCCTCCGCGACGGAGAGCTCGGCCGAAACCTTGGCCGCCACCTGCGAGCGTTGCTCGTTCAAGGCGAGCGCGTGGTCGCTCCGGACGCGTGAGGCATACGCGACCGGGTCGTCCGAAGGCATGGTCACCTTCTCGCCCGAGCCGGCGATTCGCGAGGCCTTCTCCAGCTGATTGGCAAGTCGCTTCTGGGTGAGGCCCGTCGTCGCGAGCCTCATATTTTCGGTGACGCGCATGTCAGAGGTCCCTCATCAAGCCCGCGAGGAGCTCGTCCACAGTGGTGAGAATCTTCGTCGACGCCTCGAAGGCCCGTTGGTACTTCGTGAGATCGACCATTTCTTCGTCGAGCGAAACACCGCTCGCGCTCTCCGCGAGCGACGTGGCGATGGCGAGCGTATCTTCGCGAAGCGAGCTCTCGCCGTCGGCGGACACCTTGCGTGAGCCGACGTCACCCGCGAACACGGCGAAACGATCCGCCAGCGTAGCGCCGCCGAAAGACGCGGTCTCGCCGAGCCTCGCGATGGCCATGGCCGTGCCGTTTCCGCCGGGGAGGTCGGTGGCGGTCGACGACGCTGCGATCCGATCTTCTCGCCCGACCAAGGCCGGGTCGATGGCCATCGCGGCTGCGGCGCCGGCCTTCGTGACCGGAGGAACGAAGAGCGAGCGTCCGGTGCCACCGTCTGCGCCATAGCCGGCCGAATGGGCGGCATTGATGACGTTGGAGACGTCGTACGCGTACGAGTCGAGCGCGTCACGGGTCTTCGCCAAGTCGACGTCGCGCGCCTCGCGGATGCCTCCCAAGGTGCCCGTCTCGATGCGGCTCGTGATGTCGATGGCGCTCGCGCCGTTGGCCGTAAAGCGCAGATTGCCGGTGGACGGGTCGAGGTCGACAGTGAGGGGCGTCGAGCTCGAGCCCTCGACCAGCGCCACGCCGCCACCGAACAAGGTGACACGACCGTCGGCGTCTTCGACCGAGCGCACTCCGATTTTCTGACCTACCTCGGTGATCCACTTGTCTCGCTGGTCGGCGAGGGCGCCGTAGTCGCCGCCCGTTCCTTTGGCCTGGGCGATCTGCGCATTGAGGTCGGCAATTTGGGAGAGCCGCTGATTGAGCTCGCCTACCACGCCCTGGGCGCGCCCGAAGAGCTCCTTCGAGCTGTCGCCGAGCGATTGCGCGGTCGACGACACCTTGTTCGCGAGCTCGGTGGCGCGGGCGAGCACGGCGGCACGCACGGCGGGGTCGGTCGGATACGCGGTGAGGGTCACGAACGCGGTCATGACGGCGGTCGCGCTGTCACCGATGGTCGAGCCGGGCGGAGAGACGACCGCCTCGATGGCGGCCAGGGCTGCCGCGCGGCTGTCGGCCGCGCCTTTCGCGGCCGTTTGGTCGACCACGTTGGCTTGGGCGAAGCGGTCGACGACGCGCTGCTCGCCGGTGAACAGCACGCCTCCACTCGACTGGGTCTCGAGGTTGGAGACGCGGCGCACGTAGCCGGGGGTCGTCGCGTTGGCGACGTTCTTGCTCGTCACGCCCAGAGCCCCGCTCTGCGCGACCAAGCTTGTTCGGGCAATGTTCAGCAATCCGGAAAGGCTCATGGCTACCTCTACAGTTCGATGGACACGCGTCCACCCTTGGTTTGCACGTTCGACACGACTTCGCGCATGCAATCGCGGGCGTGGGCGAGCAGGATCAGGTTTCGTTTGAGATCGTCGCGGAGCGGTTCGATCCTCTCGAGATAGGCCGCGCGCTCGTTGGGCTCTTTGGCCACGAGCTCGGCCAAGAGCGCCTCCTTGGCGTGCGACGTGCGTTCGACCTCGGCCGAATCGAGGGCGCGGATGGCGGCCCTCTCTTCGACCAAGAGGTCGCGCAAGGACGAGGAGAGCTCTTCCGGTGTCATCATGGTTCGTCTTCTTCTCCCACGAGAGCCTTCGCGATCGCGCGAGCGTCCACCTTGAACGTCCCCTCACGAATGGCCGTCTTGAGCTTTTCGACTCGAGCGGTCGCGTCCGAGAGGTCGGAGGCTTTGCCTGAGACCGTCACGGACAGCACTCCCGAGTCTTTCTTCTTCGGCTCACCCCCCGGAACTTCCGCGGTCGCCGCGGCTTCCCCGGCGCGTGCGACACGCGCGGGAGCCTGGGCTGCACCGGTTCCAGTGGTTCGGTCGACGAAACGCTCGTATTGATCGCTGATCCTCATGATCGTTATCTCCGGTGTCTCGTGGAACGGTTAAGGGCCAAAGACCTTTAGAAATTCGTTACGATTTTTTTCCTGCGCGATCCTGGTGGGTTACCGCGTGGTGAGACTGGCCGATCGCCTGCTCGATCGCGCGTCCGAGACCGAGTCCGCCGGCCTTCGAGACGGCCCCCGCGAGGGCCTCGGTGCCCATGTCGGAGTAGCTCCCTTTGCCTGCCACCTTGGCCGACGCGAGCATCTGGCGGAGCAAGATGGCTTCGAAGGCGTCGGCGGCGTCCCGAATCTCCTTCGACTTGTCCTTCTTCGGCGGCGCGCCGGCCTTCGCGGCCGGTGCGGAAGCAGAGGACGAGGTGGCAGAGGTCGCAGGTGAGGAGGTGGGGGTGGAGCCGGCGTCCGTCACCTTGGAGGCGAGCTGCTCGGCAGCGAGAGAAGAGGCAGACTCGATTCGAAGGCTCATTGGACTACCATCTCCGCTTCCAGGGCACCGGCTGCACGAAGGGCTTGGAGCACACCGGCGAGCTCGCGGGGCGAGAGCCCGAGGGAGCTCAGCGCCGTGGCCACGTCCGACAAGGTGGGTGCCGTCGGCACGTAGGCCATCGCGCGGCCGGCCTCGCTCGTCCGGATCTCGGTACGAGGGAGGACCACGGTGCTCCCACCTCGGCCGAAGGGCGCGTTGGGCTGAGAGGCGACCGGTGTCTCCTTGATGACGATGGTCAAACTTCCGTGCATGACCGCGGCTGGCGAGAGTCTCACGTCGCCGCCAGCGACGATCGTGCCGGTCCGTTCGTTGATGATCACGCGAGCGCGCCTGACCGGAGTGACCTCGATGTCCTCGAGCTGGGCGACCAGCTCGACCAAACGAGCCTCGAAACCGGCGGGGACGCGCACACGGACCGCACCGCCGTCGACGGCACTCGCGGAGCCCGCGAACTTGGCGTTCACGGCCTCGGCGATGCGCGACGCCACGGTGAACCCCGGGGTGCGCAGCTCGAGCTTGACGGCTCCGCCCTCGACGATGTTGGCGAGGACCTCCCGCTCGACGAGCGCCCCTTCGGGCACGCGCCCTGCCGTCGTGGTTCCCTTGGAAACCGAGCTACCACTGCCCCCTTTGGCCTCGAACCCTCCGACAATCACGCTGCCCTGAGCGACAGCGTAGGTCTTCTGGTCGGCGCCCTTCAGCAGCGTTTGAATCAACGTGCCCCCGGCGAGGGAGCGCGAGTTGCCTACCGAAGACACGGTAATGTCGAGCTTCGTTCCCTGCTTCGCGAACGCGGGAAGTTGCGCGGTGACGATGACGGCTGCCACGTTACGCAGACGGAGCTGATTGGGATCGACCTGAACGCCCAATCGGCGCAGCAGGGCGAGCACGGTCTGGGCGGTGAACGGCACGCTCACGTCGTCCCCGGTCCCGGACAGGCCGGTCACGATTCCGTAGCCGACCAGCTGGTTCTCTCGAGCTCCACCGACGTCTACCAGGTCGCGAAGGCGCTCGGCCTTGGCCTGGGTCGGCAAGAAGAAGGTCGCGAGGGCGAGCATGAAACACAGCCAGCGAAGTCGCACGGAATCCTCCTCAAAACGGATTGATGGTCTCGATCAGGCGAACGCCCCAGCCCTTACGTTGCTGGTCGGCGATGTCGCCTCTCCCCGTGAACTCCACTTGGGCGTCCGCGATTCGAGACGAAGCGATCGAGTTGTCCTGCGCGATGTCGGCCGGACGCACGAGCCCCGATACGTAAAGGTGGTACTCTTCGTTGTTGATGAGCACGACCTTGGTGCCCTCGAGGAAGAGGTCACCATTGGGCATTTCTTTGAGCACACGCACCGCGATACGACCGGAGAGCTCGCCGTTGCGAGCGGTATCTCCCGCCCCCGCGAAGCCGGACTTGCTCGCGTATTCGACCAGCTTTTGCGGATCGATCTCGGGGTAGGCCTTCCGAAGCGCGGGAAGAATCCCCACCATCGCGGAGGCGCCGGCGGTACCTTCGGTCTCTTTGCTGAGGCTCGTCGTGGCGGCGCCTTTGGCGTTCGCCTGTTCGTCGATACGAATGACCACGAAGTCACCGACACGCACGGCGCGAGTGTCCTCGAGCCAACCTCCGTGGGCGTCGCTGAAGAGCGAGCCGTTCGACGGCTTGGCCGAAGCTCCGGTCTGCGCGTAAGCGCCCGGCTTGTAGACACGCTGCCGCGGGGTGAACGGAGCGACGTGGGTGGGACCACATCCCCAGCACGTGGCAGCGAGCAAGACCAGGGGCAGCCAATGGCTCAATCGTTTCACGGGTCCTCGATCGACACGGCATGGTCCTTGTCGATCACGCGGGCGCGTATCATTCGACCGGACGGTTTGAGGAGAACGGGCAGGATTCCGCCGGTATCGCCGTCGGCCCCAGCCACGGCGCCGATGCTGACCTCGACCAGACCTCGCCGAACCAAGAGCAGGATGGCCGCCCCTTTGACGACGTCGGGGACCAGCGCTTCGGCCGGAACGACGACCTCGAGAGGCACCTGGATCTTGGCGATGACCGCGCCGTCGAGCCAGAAGCTCAATTGAGCGAGCGCGGGAACCGTGCCCGCGCGACGCGCGAGCGTGGGCAGGTCGGCCGTCACGTTGTCGAAGCCGTCCGGCACCTCTACAGAGGCCCCGCGTACGGCGCCGAGCGTGGCGCCCTTGGGCATACGCGCCGGGTCGATTGCCGAGCGTACCAATCGGTCGACATCGGTCGGCGAGAGGCGACGCCCTTTGCGCGTGACCTTCACGCGCTCGGGAATTCTCCCGGGAGCGCGGAGATTGGCCGCTTCGAGCGCTTGTACGATCTCGGCGCGCTCGATGGTCCGAGTGGAGCCGAGCGGCGGTGACGGTCCGAGGTCGACGTCGGTGGTCGCCTCGACCACGATGCCGAGATCGTGAAGGTGCACGCGCGCCGTCGTGAGCTCGAACGAATGCGGCGAGCCTTGGGGCGCCGCCGCCGCGGTCGTGGAGGTCGACCCGACGGGACGAGCGGGACGAGCGGGACGAGCCGGCGAAGCGGAAGCAGAAGCGGGAGCAGCGGACGCCCCCGCTCGGGGCTTCGGGTCGGTCGGAGTCGCGTTCGCCGGAGCGATCCCGGCACCCCACCCGACCACGAGTGCGAGCGAGGCGAGGAGCGCTCGTAGGCCGACCGAGGTGGAGGTCTTCATCGAATTTCCGTCGCTTTGCGCAGCATTTCGTCCGCTGCGGCAATCACCTTCGAGTTCACCTCGTAGGCGCGCTGCGTGCGAATGAGGCCAATCATCTCGTTCACGACCTCCACGTTCGAGCCCTCGAGCGAGCCCTGGAGGAGCGTGCCGCGGCCGTCGGTACCGGGGCTTCCGGTAACCGGCTCACCGCTCGCCGCGCTGGCGACGAAGAGATTGTGGCCCGCAGCGTCGAGACCGTTCGGATTGGGGAACGTGACGAGCTGAATCTGCCCGAGCTGGCTCGGCGTGCGCTGACCGGGAGTGGTCGCGGTGACGGCGCCGTCGGCCGAGATCGAGATCGCGGTTGCGTCCGGCGGCACGTTGATCGAAGGCTCGATGGCGAGGCCGTCGCTGGTGACGATTCGCCCCTGCCCGTCGACCTTGAGGCTCCCTGCGCGCGTGTAGGCGAGCTCTCCGGCTTTACGGGTCACGGCGATGAAGCCGTTGCCCTCGATGGCGACGTCGAGCGGATTGCCTGTCTGGATGAGGGCGCCCTGAGCGAAGGCTCGAGAGGTCGTCACCACCCGCACGCCCGACCCGACCTGCACACCGGAGGGGGCGACGCCACCCTGAGGGTTCGCCGCAGGCGAGCGCTGGTTCTGGTAGAGCAAGTCCTCGAACTCGGCGTCCTGGCGCTTGTAGCCGGTCGTATTGGAGTTCGCGAGATTGTTCGCAATCGTATCGAGCTTGGTTTCCTGAGCGACCATGCCCGTTGCAGCAACTTGGAGAGAGCGGAACATGGTAGGTCTCTTTGCGAAGTTGATGCCAACGGGAGAGGGCTCGGAAGTGCGCGTTCCATCGTGGATCGCGTCAATCGCGTGCCGGGAACGTCACCCGTCCGTCGGAGCGTCCGTCACGCTTCCGTCGCTCGACGCTCCGTCGACGCCGGCATCGGCCGAAGCGTCCGCGTCCGAACCGTCCACGCTCGCATCCGAGGCATCCACCGGCGTGCTCGAATCGGAAGCCACCGACGTATCGGCCACGGAGGCCTCCGAAGAGGGCAACGCCTGGCCATCGGCGCTCGAGGGATCGGTGGACGAGCTCGCCTCGCACAACCCTTCGACGCACACCGTGCCGTTCGTGCAATCACTCATGTAAAGGCAATGGCCGGGAGCGAGAGAGCACCCGACCGCTGCGGTGAAGAGCGCGACCGCGACGGCCATGAAAATACGGGTCTTTTTAGAGGTCGACACGGAGTCCTACCTGCAAGAGGGTCTGCCAAATCACGGTTTTGTCGGGAACGTCGATGCCGACCACGAAGACGTTCACTTCGGGCCCGGCCGTGAGCGAGAGCGACTTTCCGAGCGGATGCCGGTACTCGAAGCTCGCCGTCGGACCGATGGCGGTGCCCGGAGTCAAATACCCGATACCGCCCACGGAAACGGCGAATCGCTGGAGGAACAAACGAACGTAGCGGATGTCGACACCGACACGCGCTCGCGGCTCGATGTCGAGCAAGACGTTGACGGCCACGCCATTGGCGAGGTCCTCGTCGACGCGCAGCTCTCCACCGAGCCGGAGACGCGTGGGGGCACGGAGAACCGAGGCTTCCCGGCCTCCTCCCCCTTGAAGGCCCGTGCTCGCCGAAAAGTTTCCGGCGAGCACGAACTGTTGAGCCGATGCCGTGGCCGTGGTCGCGAGGACCACGAGAGCCGCGGCCACCGAAGCGACACGGGCGCGAATCATGGGGCTTTCTCTTCCTTGTGCGCGGCCTTGGGCTTCTCTTCGGGCGCGTGACCTTTGGGAGCCTCTTTGGCCTTTTCGTCCACCGGGTGCTCTTTCGCAGCCTCTTTGGCCTTCTCGTCCACCGGGTGCTCTTTCCCGGCCGCCTTGGCCTTCTCGTCCACCGGGTGCTCTTTGGCGCCCTCTTTGGCCTTCTCGTCGGCCTCTTTGGCCTTCTCGTCGGCCTCTTTGGCGCCCTCTTTGGCCTTCTCGTCGACGGGGCCTTCTTTGGTTTTTTCTTCGTCCCCCTTCGCGGGACGGGCGGGCGCCTCTTTGAGGGGTACGCTCACGACCAGGTCGACGCGCCGGTTCTGCTGTTTGCCCTTCTCGGTCGCATTGGACCCTACGGGCCGAAACTCTCCGTAGCCGGCTGCGGACAGGCGTTTACCGGGAATACCGTCCGCCGCGAGCTTCGCGACCACCGAGGTGGCGCGCCGAGTGGAGAGGTTCCAGTTCGAATCGAAGCGCGAGTTGTGGATCGGGCGGTCGTCCGTGTGGCCTTCCACGCGTACGTCCACGTCGCGTTTGCGGAGCTCGCTCGAGATGCTCTGAAGCACCTTGAGCGCCGGCTCTCGCAAGGCATCTTCGCCGCTGTCGAAGAGCACGCTGTCCGGCAGGCGCAACACGAGCTCGTTGCGCTTCACCAGGACCTGCACGTTATGTAGCGAGCTGTCCTGCTTCGCGGCCTCTTGGATCTCGGACTTCAAGCCCGAGAGCTCGTCGGGGAGCGCGGAGGTGGGCGACTCGGACTCGGTCAGGCCCGGAGTTCCTTGCGTGGATCCGGGCAAGACACCGCGGCCTGAGTTCGGGAAGATCTCGATGCCTTCGGCCTTGGAGAACGACTCGGTGAATCGCCCGACCTTGGCACCGTCGACCTGCGAGACCGCGAACATGACCACGAAGAAGGCGAAGAGCAGGGTGACGAAGTCGGCGTAGGACACGAGCCAACGCTCGTGATTCACGTGCTCCGGATGCTTCTTCTTGCGCGCCATGGCTCAGCCCGAGGCCTTCGCAGGAGCGCCGGCGGCGCCGCCCTTGGCATGACCATGATTGGGAATGAACTCAGCCAGTCGCTCGCGGACGAGCTTCGGGTTCATACCCGATTGGATGGCGAGCACGCCGACCAGCGTCATCTCTCGCACGTGCGCCTGCTCGCGGACGCGCATCTTGATGCGGCCACCGAGGGGGAGCATGATGATGTTGGCGAACGCGACGCCGTAGATGGTAGCGACGAACGCGGCCGCGATACCTTTACCGACCGCGCCCATGTCGCTCAAGTTCGACATAACGTGGATGAGGCCGAGAACGGCGCCGACGATTCCGATGGTCGGCGAGTAACCACCGGCGGCTTCGAACACCTTGGCGCCGTCTTCCCCGTGCTCTTCTTCTTGGGATATCGCGACCTCGAGCGTCTCTCGGAGCGATTGAGAGTCGACACCGTCGACCGCCATGGTGAGCGCCTTGCGGAGGAAAGGGTCGCTCGCGGTCTCGGCGACCTTTTCGAGCGAGAGGATACCCTCGCGGCGGGCGCGCTGGGCATAACCGGCAATCTCTTCGACGAGCGCCGCGGCGTCTTGCGCCGGGGGCTTGAAGGTCTGTCCGGCGCACTTGATGGCCGCGACGCAGGTGGAGATCGGGTATTGCACCACGACGGCTCCGATGGTGCCGCCGATGACGATGAGCGCGGCAGGGCCGCCGAGCATCGAGCCGAAGTGGCCGCCTTCGAGGGCGTTGCCGATGATGATCGCGCCGAGCGCGAGCACGATTCCGATGATGGGACCGGGTTGCATCAGCCGTCTCCTCGGGATTGGGTGCGGCAGCGGGGCTCGGGCAGGAGCGTGTAGGCCTCATTGGCGGCCATCACGGTGGGCGCGCGCCCTACACGCTCGTGGAACGAGACGAAGGCCGCGATGACCTCGTCGATCTTCTCTCGAACGGTGATGCGCTGGCCGGTGACCATGCAGACGACCGTGTCCGGTGTCTCCTCGAGCCAGGCGACGAGCGTTGGGTTGATAGCGACGGTTCTATGGTCGAGGCGGGTGAGCTTTAGCATCGTCAGTGCGATGACTCGTAGCAATCACCGCGCCAAGCTACCCCGCCCCGCTGGCACGGTTGGTGAAGTACTCCCCGTCAAGGAGACAACACCATGGCGCTCATCGACACCGTCGAACACCTGAAAACGGCGCTCGATTTTCATCTTCAACGGCACAACCTGCTCGCTTCGAACCTCGCGCATCTCGATACTCCCGATTACACGCCGATGGATTTGTCGCGTGGTTTCGAGGGCAAGATGCACGTCGCGCTCGGCGAGACGAGCAGCGGCCACCTGGCGAGCAAGACCTCGACCGGACAAGGCTTTCGCGTGATTGCCGACCCCGTGTCCAGCACGGGCGGTGACGGTAACGGCGTCGATCTCGACCACGAGACCGTCAAGATCGCGTCGAACCAGCTCCGCTACGACATGCTCGCGCAGCTCGCGTCCAGCGAGCTCGCTTCGCTGTCTTGGGCCGCGAACGACGGGAGGGGCGCATGAAAACCTCGAACGTCACGGCGGGCGTGTTCAGCGCCATGGAAGTGGCGGCCTCGGGCCTCTCCGCCGAGCGCAGCCGAATGAACCTCGTCGCCGGCAACCTCGCCAATGCGCGCACCACTCGCACGGCCGAGGGCGGCCCCTACAAGCGCCTCGACCCGGTCTTCAGCGCGACCCCCGTCGCCCCCGGCTCGTTCGACCCGGTCCTCCGCCGCGTGGAGACCGTCCAGCTCGCCGAAGTGCGCCCGGATACCTCGCCCGGGAACATGGTTTACGAGCCCGGTCACCCCGACGCAAATGCCGAAGGATACGTGGAATATCCGAATGTCAACGTGGTGACAGAGATGGTCAACATGATGACGGCTTCGCGGGCTTACGAGGCAGGAGTGACCTCGATCGAGTCCCTGAAATCGATGGCGCGCGCCGCCCTGAGGATCGGCAAATGAGCCCCATCGAGTCGAGCACCGCCTCGCGCACCAACGTCGCCGATTCGCTCCGCGAGAGCGGATCCATCCGAATCGGCGGAGAAACAGGGGAAATCGAGCGTCTTCCGGAAGGCTCGGACGGGATTTCCTTCGCCACCGTGCTCGCCAAGACCGTGGACGCGGCCAACGCCAAGGAGCGCGAGGCCACCGCGCGCTCGGAGGCTCTCGCCGCCGGCCGCACCGACGACCTGCATGGAACGATGATTGCGATGAAGGAGGCGGACATCTCGCTCAAGCTCGTGGGTTCGGTCCGAACCAAGCTGCTCGACGCCTTCCACGAGCTCTGGCGCACCAGTGTCTGAGAAAACCATGCTCGCCTTGCTTCCCGAAGCCATCCGCCCCCGAGTCCAACGCGTCGTCGATTGGGTCACCGCCCTCTCACGCCCCGCGAAGGTCTTCCTCGGGACCACCATCCTCGCCGCCGTGCTCCTCGCCGGTTACGTGAGCGTGCGCTCGGCCAATCCGCCGTACGCCGTGCTGTTCACGAACCTCGACAAGGAGGACGCGGCGCAGGTGGTGGCCAAGCTGAAGGAGATGAAGGTCCCGTATCGCCTCGAAGGCGACGGGGCCATCATCGAAGTGCCGGAATCCCAAGCGCGCGAGCTTCGGCTCGAGCTCGCGGGCGCCGGCCTTCCTCGGGGAGGCTCGGTAGGCTTCGAGAGCTTCGACAAGTCGCGTATCGGCGCGACCGAGTTCGAACAGCGCGTGCTCTACCGGCGCGCGCTCGAAGGCGAGCTCTCTCGGACCATCGGGAGCGTGGGGGCCGTCGAAGCGGCCCGCGTTCACCTGGTTTTGCCCGAGAAGTCCGTATTCGTGAGCCGCGCCGAGCCGGCGTCGGCGAGCATCGTCGTGAAGCTCCACCAGGGCCGAGTGCTCGGTGCGGGCGAGATCGGCAGCATCGTGCATCTGGTCGCCGCCTCGGTTCCCGGCCTCACCCCCGACCGAGTGGCCCTCGTGAGCACCGAAGGCATCGTCCTCCACAAGCCGCGTCGTCCGGGTGACGAGACCGGCGCGGACGACGAGCGCGCCACCCAGGCCCGCTCGCTGGAAGCCACGCTCGAAGAGCGCGCGCGCACCTTCGTGGAGAAGCTCGTCGGCCAAGGCCACGTCGACGTTCGCGTGACCGCCGAGCTCGACGCCACCCGCATGGAACGTGTCGAAGACCGCTACGATCCCAAGACCATCGCGCTCCGCAGCGAAGAGCGCACGGTGGAGCACTCCGCCGAAGAAGGTACGTCCGCGACGGGCGTCCCCGGAGCCGAGTCCAACCTTCCCACCGGCGCGGCTCGCGCGGCCGGAGGCGCCGACGGCGGAGCCCCGGTGGGCGCGCAGGGACCGCTACGCGAGTCGCACACCCGAAACTTCGAAGTCGACCACGTGGTCGAGAAGCGCTTCGTGTCGGCCGGTCAGCTCCGTCGACTCACGGTAGCCGTGGTCGTCGACGGCTCGCCCATCACGAACGCCCCACGTTCGGCCGAGGAAATGGCCAAAATCTCCGCGCTCGTGCGCTCTGCGGTCGGCGTATCCGACGCTCGTGGAGACCTCGTCACGGTGGAGTCGGTTCCCTTCATCGCCGCTCCCATCGAGATTGTTCCTCCGCCCGTTCCGGTCGCCTTCGATATCAAGAAGCGCTGGCCCTTCGTCGCGGGTGGAGCGGGCGTGCTCGCCATCGGGGGCATCGTCCTCACACTCCGCGCACGTCGTCGCCGCAAGGCCGAAGCCGCCGCTGCTGCGCTCGCCGCCAAGGCTGCCGCCGCCCTCCTCCCGCCGGTCGACGCCACCACCGAGGCGCCTCCCGAGCTCGAGACTCCCGACCTCCGCCAGCTCGTCAACGAACGAGCCTCCGCAGACCCTGCCACCGCCGCGCTCATCCTCCGAGCATGGCTCGGTGAACAGCAGACCGAAAGCGCGGAAAACCAGGCTGCATAAGCCAGAAGCCCCGCGACGAAATCCAGTCCGCCCCCGCCATGTTGAAGAAGCCGCGTCCCGAGGATCCGATGCTCACGAACGCCGAAAAAGCCGTCTTGTTCCTTCTGTCGCTCGACGAAGAGGTCGCCCGCCCCATCGTCGCCGAGCTCACCGAAGACGACATTCGCAAGCTTCGTACGGTCGCTTCGACGATGCGTCAGGTTCCGAAGGACGCGACGCAGGTCGCCTTCAGCGACTTCCTCGAACGCGCCGACCGAGCCGTCGCGGTTCCTCGCGGCGGGCTCCGCTACCTGCGCCGCCTCTCAATCGGCGCCATCGGCGAAGAGCGCGCTCGAGCGGTCTTCGAGGACATCACCACCACGAGCCCCTTCGCTCGCCTCGAGGCGGCCGAAGCGGACGACGTCGCGGCGCTGCTCGCCAACGAGCCGCCGCAGCTCGCCGCCGCCATCCTCTCGATGCTCGCTCCCACCGCGGCGGCCGAGATCCTCATGGCGATCGGCCCGGAGAAACAAGCCGTCATCGTCAAGCAAGTCAGCAGAATGACACAGCTTCCGGCGAGCGTCCTCGAAGACGTCGCGGCCGCACTGGCCGCCAATCTGCCCTCTCCGGACGCCGAAGCGCAGGTGGTCGTCGACGGTATCGCCAAGGCCGCCGAGCTCCTCAACGCGAGCGGCAAGACCGCGTCGAGCAGCATCCTCGCGACCCTCGAGATCGACGATCCCGATCTCGCGGCCACCGTGCGCGGAGCCATGTTCACCTTCGAGGACCTCGAGCGTCTCGACGCCCGCGCCATGCGCGCGCTGCTCCGCGACGTCTCGACCGAGCGTCTCACCGTCGCGCTCAAGAACGCGCCTCCCGGCGTGCTCGACTCGGTCTTCCGAGGTCTCTCGCAGCGTGCTGCGGAGCTCATCCGCGACGACCTCGAGAACATGGGCACCATCCGCAAGGCCGACATCGAAGCGGCTCGCAAGGAGATCGTCGACGCGGCTCTCCGTCTCGACGCGGCCGGCACCATCAGCCTCGGTGGCGAGGAAGAATGATGACCACGCCCAAGCGTGTCGCGAACGGCCCCTCGTGGATGCAGCCGGGCCTAGGCACGGTGTCGCGACGCCCTTCTTGGCTCGCGCCCGCGCCCGCCAAGCTGCCTTCGCCCGAGCCGCCTCCGCCTTCGATTCGCCCCTCGGTCCCGCCGCGCTCGCGCATGCCGTCGGTCGTTCCACCTTCGATGTCGCAACCCACGTTGCTCATCGCGGACAACGACATCGGGCCCGACGGCCCGCGCTCCACGTCGGTCGCGCAGCTCTTCTCCGCAGAAGAGGTCGCCCAGCGCGACGCGACCATCCTCGAGCTCACCGGGGAGCTCGAGCGCCTTCGGGATACCGCCGCGCACCTCTCCGTCTCGCTCGCGACCGAGCGGCGGCGCGTGCTCGAGGCAAGCCAGGGCGAGCTCGTCCAGCTCGCGCTGCGCATCGCGGCCAAGGTGGTCGGCGAAGAGATCGAGCACGACCCGGCACGCATCGCTCAGTGGGCGAAAGAAGCCATTTCGACACTCCCCGCGAAAGAGACCTTGGTCGTCGCGGTCTCCGCCGATTTGGCCGAGCGCATCTCCGACGATCAGTGGGACTACGCGACCCAGGGCACGCACAAGGTCGAGATCGACCCGTCGCTGCCGAGCGGAACGTGCGAGCTTCGCACGGGCGTCACGTCGGTCGAGGTGAGCGCGGCGGCGCGCCTCGCCGCGGTCGGAGAGGCCATCGGAGCGCTCTGATGGACCTCCGAGACGAGCTCGAAGGCAAAGACGGCGTCGACCTCGGGAGCATCGCCAAGCTACTGGCGAGCGCGCCCGTATCCCGCATCGAGGGTCGCGTCCAGAAGGTGGTCGGACAGCTCGTCGAGGTGGAAGGCGTGCACGTGGCCGTGGGACGCGAGCTCGACGTGCTCACGCCTCAAGGCACCGTTCCGCTCGAGGTCATCGGCTTCCGCGACGACCGACTGCTCGCAGCACCTCTCGGCCCGACCGCGGGGATCGCGCCGGGCGCGCGCGTCCGACCTCGACTCGGAGAGGGCTCCGCCGACGTGGGCGACGAGCTCATGGGACGCGTGATCGACGCGTTCGGAAGGCCTCTCGACGGACGTCCCCTCGTGAAAAGCTCGGGCCGTTCACCGCTCCACGCTCCACCTCCCGCGCCCTTCGCGAGGCGCCAAATCGACACGCCGCTCGATACCGGGGTGCGCGCGCTCGACGCGCTCTTGCCCCTCGCGGAAGGCCAACGAATCGGCCTCTTCGCGGGAACCGGTGTGGGGAAGAGCACGCTGCTCGGCATGATGTGCCGACACGCCGACGCCGACGTGATCGTGGCCGCCTTGATCGGCGAACGCGGTCGCGAGGTCGGCGATTTCGTGCGCAACGCGATCGGGGCCGAAGGGCTCGCGCGCTGCGTGGTGGTCGCGGCGACGAGCGACACGCCCCCACTGGTCCGCGTGCGCGGAGCTCTACGAGCGACGGCGATCGCCGAGTATTTCCGCAAGCAAGGCAAGCGGGTTCTCCTGGTGATGGACTCGGTGACTCGCTTCGCGATGGCGCTCCGGGAAGCCTCGTTGGCCGCCGGTGAGCCCCCGCTCACCAAGGGCTACACGCCCACCGTGTTCGCCTCGCTGCCTCCGCTGCTCGAGCGCGCGGGACGCGACGAAGGCCCGGGCTCGATCACTGCAGTTTACACCGTTCTCGTCGAGGGAGACGACCTCAACGACCCCATCGCGGACACCGTGCGCGGCATCCTCGACGGGCACGTCGTGCTCTCCCGGAAGCTCGCCGACCGAGGACAACACCCGGCCATCGACGTGCTCCGCAGCGTCTCGCGTCTCGCGAGCGAGGTCTGCGAGTCGCGGCACCTCCAGGCTGCGACGCGCGTGCGCGAGCTCGTGGCCGCCCACGAAGACGCGAACGACCTCCTGCAGATCGGAGCCTACGTGGCCGGCTCGGACGCGCGCGTGGACGCGGCGAGGCGCAGCCTGCCCGCGATCGAAGCGCTGCTGCGACAGCCGCCGGAAGAAGCGACGCCACGCGCGGAGACGATCGAGCGCCTCGTGCAGCTCGCCGATAGATCGAGGTAAAGCGCGTGAACAAACGAATCGGGAAGCTCGTCGCCGTGAAACAACGCGTCGTCGACGGAGCGGCGCTCGCCCTGAGCGCGGCCGAAGCCCGCACGGCCCTCGCCGAAAAGGCGCTCGAGACCACGGAGGCGACGCTCGCCGCGGCGTTGGAACGCGCGATGCAAGCCAGCACGGTGGCCGACCTCGTCGATGCCGATGCTCACGCAACGTCGCTCCGCAAAGCGATCGAGCGTGCGCGCGTGGTCGTCCGCTCGAGAAAAGAAGAAGAAGCCCGCGAGATGCGCGCCCTCACCGAAGCCCGGACCGAGCTCCGCCGCTTCGAGATGTGGGGAGAACGTGCCCTCGCGAACGAAACCGCATCCGCCGTGCGCGTCGCGCGTTCGGCCGAAGACGACCTTGCCGCACGCAAACGGAGAGAAGCATGAAAAGCCCAATCCAAAACCTCACCGTCGGACCCCGTATCGCCACGCAAGACCGGGAGGTGCCCCTCGTGGGTCGGTCCCCGAGCGAGACGAAGGAACGCCCGTTCGACACGCACCTCGGCGCCGCACTCGGCAAGCCGAAGCCTCGCCCGGAAGCGCGAGGACGAAGCGTCGATCCGCGCGACAAGAAGCCCGCGCACGCGAGCAAGACGCACGATCGCTCCGCCAAAGCGAAAGCGGCCCGCGAAGACGAGGAAAAGCAGTCGGAGCACGTGGAGCGCGAGGAGAAGCGAATCTCGCGTGAGCGCCCGGTCGACGAACGCCCGACGGTCGCAGCGGCTCAGCAGCAGCCCTCGACCGTGCAGGCCGTGCTCGCCGCCCCGGCCGCATTCGTCGGCACGCCGGTCGCCGCCGCGGATCCCACCCCGCTCACCCCGTCGACCTCCACGGTCCAGACCGCCACGGAACACGTGCAAACCGCATGGTTTAGTGCGCCGGCGAAGCCCGTCACGGAGACCGCCGGAGCCTTCTCCTCGCGCTTGGATGCGGCCATCGAGCAACCCGATGAAGCCTCGTCGACGAAGGGTCCCGATACCGCCGTGGCTCTCGCCCCGGAGAGCGTTCGCTCCGAACCGGCGGCCATGGACACGAAGGCGGTCGCCGTCCCCACGGCGAGCACGTCGACGGTTCCCGTGGAGGCGAAGGCAGCCGACGCAGCGACCGTCACGAAGGTGGCCGAAGCGTCATCCGCCACGGCAGCCATCGCCAGCCCGATGACACCTGCCCCGACGAGCGCCGCGGCACCGGAAGCCGACGGCGACGAGTCACCGAAAGCATCCCCGACGGAAGCGCGCGTGACCTCGCCCAGCCCGCGAACGACCTCCGCGCAACCGACGGGCTCCGAGGGCGCCGATGTGCGTTCTCGGGGCACACGCCCCGCGAAGACCGTCGAGAAGGCGCCTGGGCGCCCCACGGCGGCGGCTTCGCCGGGTTCGAGCGGTCTACCCACGGGCCGCCCCGGAACGCGTGCGCAAGCGCCTGATGGCGAGCCTGGAACCGGCAGCGACGCTCCGCCCCTCGTGGTGGCCGCAAACGAAGGCGATCGGCCGTCTTCGGCCCGCACGAGCCCGACGCCGTCCACGCCCGTCCAAGGCAAGTCCGCCGAACCGCTCGCCCGAGAGGAAGCCAAAACCGAGAGCGTCCCCGCGACCATCGTCGGCACGACCAACGCGGCCTCGGTGCGCGCCGAGACGGGCGCGGTCGAACCTGGCGCGACCGGCGTCATCCACTCGGCACCTCACGTCAACCGCCTGACGGGCGAATCGGCACCTCCCGGACGCGCTCCCGTGGACCTCACCACGGCCGTCCGTGAAGCCGAATCCGTAGGCCACAAGCGCGCCCTCGGAGGCGAGGCCCACGGCGCGATTACCCTGGAAAATGGCGGCAAATTCGAGGTTCGCGCCCGCTCGCACGAGACCGGGCACGTCGACGTGCAGGTCCGCGCGGAGGAAGAAATCGGCCGCTCCATGCTCCACCAGCACGCTTCCGAGCTCCGAGCCGACCTTCGCGCCGAAATTCCCCGTGCTTCCGTGACGTTGCCCGACATGAGCAGCGGCGCGGGCGGCGGCCGGGACTCGCGCGCCTACGAAGGCCAGGGCAATGGCCAGGGCTTTGGCGGCTCGCGTCCCTCCGCGGGCCCCTCCGGCGTCGATTCCGCGAAACAACCGGGAAATTCCACATCTGGACCGCGTCACTCGGCGCGGGTCCGGATCGTGCTTTGAGGTCGGTCATGGTCGACTCAATCAACGGAACCGGGAACACCACAGCCACCACCACGGACGCGGCTTCGAAGAAGGGAGCGACCGGCCTCGACCGCGAAGCCTTCCTCAAGCTGCTCGTCGCGCAGATGTCCCACCAGGACCCGCTGCAGCCGACCGAGGGCACCGAGTACGTCGCGCAGCTCTCGCAGTTCGCCATGGTCGAACAGTCGGTCGCGCAGTCCTCGAAGCTCGACACCCTCTCCGCCCAAATGGGCGGCCTCGCCAACGGTCAGGCCACCGCACTGGTCGGCAAGACCGTCAACGTGCGCGGCCACGGCATCGCCTGGGACGGCACCACGGCCACTGCGGCGAGCGCGACCCTGTCGGGCCCTGCAAGCAAGGTCACCGTGCAAATCCAAGACGGCAACGGAAAGACCATCCGCACGCTCGAGCTCGGCGCTCGCCCCGGTGGCCCGATGGGTATCTCGTGGGACGGCAAAGACGACGCGGGCCAGCCCGTCCCGCGCGGCAATTACAACGTCAAAGTGGTCGCGACCTCGGCCGAAGGCCAAGCCGTCAAAGCATCGCAGGACGTGACGGGCACCGTCGTCAAAGTGACTTTCGAGAAGGGATATCCGGAGCTTCAGCTCGATTCGGGCGCCTCCGCACCTGTCTCCGATCTCGTGAGCGTAGGAGGAATCGTCAAATGAGCATCGTCAAAGCCATGTACACCGGGGTCTCCGGCCTGACCGCACAATCGGACGCGCTCGGGGTCGTCGGCGACAATATCGCGAACGCGAACACCGTCGGCTTCAAGCGCAGCCGCTCCCAGTTCGAGGATCAGCTCGGCGGAGCCATCGGATCGGCCGAAGGCGCCGGCGTCCGAATGGTGCGCACCCAGCAAATCTTCGCACAAGGGACGCTCCTCAACACCGGACAGCCCACCGACCTCGCGCTCGCGGGTGACGGCTTCTTCGTCGTCAACGGCACGATCGCCGGCACCGACGGCGCCTTCTATACCCGCAACGGCCAGATGTCGCTGCGCAACGACGGCACCTTGATCAACTCCTCCGGATTGACGGTCCAGGGCTACATGGTCAATCCCGACGGCAGCTTCAGCTCGCAGCTCGGAGACATCACCCTCCCGCCGGCCGGCCTTCCGCCGCAGGCGACGAACAAGCTGACGATCACCGCGAACCTCGACGCGGCCGCCACCACGCCGGCTGCCCCCTGGGATCCGCAGAACCCCGGCAATACGTCGAACCTCTCGACGACGATGACCACCTACGACTCGCTCGGAAACGCGCACACGCTCGACGTGTACTTCCGCAAGACCGCGCCGGGAACGTGGGAATACCACGCCCTCGCGCGCGGCGCGGAGGTCGTGGGCGGTGTGGCCGGCACCAACGTCGAAGTCGCGACCGGGCAAATGGACTTCACCACGACGGGTGCACTCCAAAACGTGACCTCGCTCGCCGGTGGCACCGTGTCCTTCAACGGTGCGACGCCCAACCAAGCGCTCACCTTCGACCTCGGCAAGCCGATCGCCGCGGGTGGCACCGGGCTCGAGGGAAGCACACAGTTCGGATCTCCCAGCGCCATCGCCGCTCAACGCCAAGACGGCTACACCTCGGGCAATCTCGCCGGGGTCAAGGTCGACGGCGACGGCATCGTCAGCGGAGTCTACTCGAACGGACAAACCGCTGCCGCCGGACGACTCGCGATTGCGAAGTTCCGCGCCAACGAAGGCCTCGGCCGCGCAGGCCAGAACCTCTGGGTCGCCACCGAAGAGTCCGGCGACGCCGCGCTCGGTGCGGTCGGGAGCGGCGGCCGCGGCTCGGTCGTCTCGGGAGCGCTCGAACAGTCGAACGTCGACGTGGCCGAGCAGTTCGTCGACCTCATCACGCACCAGCGTTCGTTCCAAGCGAACAGCAAGACCATCACCACTGCGGACCAAATGCTGCAGGAGCTGATGACGATCAAGCAGTGATCGTCACGGCTACCGAACACGGAAGAGACGAAAGGCACCTGAGATGAGCGAGCCCGGAGAAGCGACCTCCGTCGACAAGGACCCGAAGGCGGCAGAAGCCAAGCCTTCGGCGATCGGAGGAGTCCTGCGAATCCTGATTCCCGCGGTTTTGGCCGCGGGAGCCTCCTATGGAGGCGCACGCGCGGTGGCATCACACCCGCCGCCCGCCCCCAAAGAGGAACACGTGGAGGTCCATCCTCCGGGCCCGACCGTCCCGCTCGAGCCCTTCCTTCTGACCGTCGTGGACTCCTCGAAGAAGAGTCACGCCATGCGCTTCACCGTAGCGGTGGAGTTCGAGGCGAATCAGAAGGAAGAGACGCTCAAGCTCTTCCAGCCGCGCATTCGCGACGCCATCCTGGCGCATTTGCGCTCGCTCACCTACGAGGACGCCACGACCAACGTCCAGCTCGACAAGCTGCGCGCCGACCTGCTCGAACGCTGCAAGCTCGCGGGCGCGTCCGGAGCGGAACGTATCCTCATCACGGACTTCGTGATCCAATGAGCGCACCGAGCGAGCTCGCACGTCTCGGCACCTCCGGAGAGAGGAGCCGCCGAGCGCAGGAGACCTTCGCCCGTGCGACGACCGAGCTGCTCGTGGCGTTGCGACGCGCCCTGCCGTTTCTGGCCAGAAAGCGCGTCGCCGTCGTGGCCGCACCGCCGCGCACGACGCTCTTCACCGAGATCGGAACGGCGATCCCCAACCTCGCGTTCTCCACGGCGTTCATGACGTCGCGAGGCAATCGGGGCCTGCTCGCCATGGACGCCGCGGGAATCGGGCGTGTGCTCGACGGCGTCCTCGGCGGCGGGGACGCGCCCGAGGGCGATCCCTTCGACGGACCGCTGAGCTCCGCGCAGATCGCCCTCGCGACCAAGGTATGCGGCGGACTGCTCACCGCGTTCGCCGGGGCCCTCCGCTCCCAATTGAACATCGAGATCGAGACGACCCCGCTTCCGGTGGGAACCCCGGAAACCGGCGCGTGCGCATCCCTCGCCTTCACCATGGCCGGGGGCGGCCTGGTGGTGCTCGGTCTCCCGCTCTCCGTTCTCTCCGAAGGCGAAAGCACCACCGAGAGCGACGGCGCGATGGCCGCGGCCATGGAAGACGTCGAAATCGACGTCGTTGCCGAGCTCGGCAAGGTCCGGGTCCCCCTCTCCACGCTCTCGTCGCTCACCGTCGGGGACGTCTTGCAGCTGCCTCTCTCGCTCGACGACCGCGCGCGCGTGTGCGCCGGCGGCGCCGTGCTCTTCCGCGGTCGACCGACTGCCATCGGCCTGACGATTGGTGTCGCGATCGAGCGGCACGGAACTTGAACCTTCACGCTCGACAGGAGATGCCCATGAACGCTTCCGGCCCCCACAAAGTCAATCCCGAGGATCCTTCGTCCCCGCCTCCGGCGAGCCCTCGCCGCCAACCGACGCTCGAGCTCCTGCGCGACGTCGAAGTGGAAATCACCCTGGAAATCGGCCGCAAGCGCATGCGCATCGGCGATCTGATGAAGCTCGGAGCCGGCCAGACCCTCGAGCTCGACAAAGCCGCGGGCGAACCGCTGGAAATGATGGTCAACGGCCGTCTCATCGGCCGCGGTGAGGCCGTCGTCGTCGGCGATCACTACGCACTCTCCATTACCGAAATCGTGATGCCCAAGAACGAGGAGACGCCATGACTTGCTTCGGAACGACCCGCCTGTCCGATCGGTTCACCCGCGCGACCGTCATCGCATTGACGACCGCTGCCATCTCGACGACGGCACTCGTCGGTAGCGCGTTTGCCCAGGGCGCCCAGAAGCCCGCTCCCCAAGCGGCGCCGGCGGCTCCTCCCGCGGTCGCCGCGGCTCCGCCGCCGATGGCAGCAGCCCCTGCGCCCGCGATGCCCGCACAACCCGCCATGGCGGCCGAGCAGGCGCAAGCGCCCACGACTCCGTTGAGCGTCCGCCCCAGCCTTCCCACGCAGCTCTCCCTCGCCCCTTCCCACGAGGGCCTCGGACTCGGCTACAAGATCCTCGCATTCGCGGTGGTGGCCGGAGGTCTCGTCCTCTACGCGCGCAAGA
This sequence comes from Polyangiaceae bacterium, assembly GCA_965225775.1. GTDB lineage: Bacteria > Myxococcota_A > Polyangia > Polyangiales > Polyangiaceae > JAAFHV01. Next base: position 4,522,806 of record OZ245328.1, read on the forward strand.
AGCGTGGTGGACGAGGGCTCGACGCGCCGAAGTCCCGCATCGACATCCTCGCCCGCTCGGGCCTCGGCGTCCGGAGCGAGGTGGTGGTGCTCGAGGTGGACGGAACCCGTCTGCTCGTGGGCATGACCCCGAACGCCATCCAGACGCTCGCCGTGCTCGATGCCTCGGCCGTCGAGAACCGGGAGGTCGTAGAAGAGGAAGAGATTGCCCCGCGCACGAACGACATCGGTGAGCGCGTCCGCACCTTGCTCGGCAACGACGACGGCCCCGGAATGCGCATGCCGCAGATCAAGTCGGCCGGTGCTGCGCGCAATCGCCCTCGCACCGCCCCGCGCGATATGCACACGAACAAGTCCTCCATGGGTATGCGTGACGTCGCCGGACAGGCCCGTGGACTTCTCCTCTCCGCGGACGACGGCGAGTGAACCGCTCGCTCGGCGCTAAGTCCGTCTTAGCGGCTCTTTTCCTCGCGACGATTCTCTTGGTTTCGGGAATCGCTTACGCGGCGCCGCCTGCGCCCACTCCGCCCACCGATCTCCTGTCGGCGGCCAACGGTCCCGGGCTGGCGCCGCAATTGAAGGTCATCGCACTCCTCACGATCCTGTCGCTTCTGCCGGCAATCGTGCTGACGATGACCTCCTTCACCCGATTCGTGGTGGTGCTCTCGTTCGTGAAGCAGGGTCTCGGAACCCAGCAGACCCCGCCGCCGCAGGTCCTCGTGGGCATCGCGCTTTTCATGACGATGTTCACGATGGCCCCGGTGACGGAGACCATCTTGACCGAAGCGTACCAACCGTACGCCGAGGGAAAGATCGACGAGACGAAGGCCGTGGCGAGAGCCACGGTCCCCCTCCGAGCCTTCATGCTACGCCAGACACGTGAAGCGGACCTCGCCCTCTTCTACGACGCCGCTCGTCAACCGATGCCGCAGACGGAAGAGGAGGTCCCGCTCCGTATCGCATCTCCCGCGTTCGTGGTGAGCGAGCTGTCGACCGCGTTCCAAATGGGCGTGCTCGTCCTGCTCCCGTTCCTGGTCATCGACCTCGCCGTCGCATCGATCCTGATGGCCATGGGCATGATGATGGTCCCACCATCGTCGATAAGCTTACCCCTCAAGCTCCTCTTGTTCGTCGTCGTCGACGGCTGGCACCTCCTGGTCGGCTCTCTCTTGCGGAGCTTTCAATGACTCCCGAAGCGGCAACCACCCTGATTGCGAACGCGCTCCGAATCACGTTCATGGCCGCAGGGCCCGTGCTCGCCGCCGCGCTCGTCGCAGGCCTGCTCGTCGGCGTGGTTCAAACCGTGCTGCAAGTGAACGAAGCGAGCGTGAGCTTCGTGGTCAAGGTGGTTGCCGTCACCGGCGTGCTCGTGGTGCTCGGCCCCGCGCTCGGCACGCAGATGATGGACTACACGCGAAATTCCATCCAGAGCATCGCGCTCGTCGTCAAGCGATGAACCTCCCCGAAGCGTGGCTGGCCGAGGTGGCCACCTTCGCACTCGCCACCAGCCGCCTCGCCGGCATGATCGCCACGGCTCCGTTCCCCGGAAGCCACGTCCCCATGCGAATGAAGGTCGGGCTTTTGCTCGTGCTCGCGTGGCTCGCTACGTCGAGCATTCCGGCGGCTCACATCGCGCTCGACCTTCACTTGATCGCCTTCGCCGCCGTGGAGCTCTCGCTCGGCCTGCTCGTGGGGATCACCTTCCGAATCACGTTTTCCTGCGCCGAGGTCATGGGCTCGAGCTTCTCGCAGAGCCTCGGCCTCACCTCGGCGCACGTGTTCGACCCCATGCTGGAGACGGACGACGCCGTCCCGGGCCAAATCGGCACGTTGCTCGCCATGACGCTCGTGCTCGGGCTGGGTACGCACCGCGTTGCCATTGCGTACCTATTGGAGTCTTTCCGCGCGCTCCCCATCGGGAGCGCGATCTCCGTGACCCAAGCGACCACGTTGCTCGTGGACTACGCCGGCGCTGCGCTCGAGACGGGCGTGCGCCTGGCGTTGCCCGTCGCGGCCGTCGCGCTCGCCGTCCAGGTCACCCTCGCTCTCGTCGCGAGAGCCTCCCCTTCTCTGCAGATCTTCAGCGTCGGTCTCGCTCTCTCCGTCGGAGCAGGTCTGCTCGCCATCATGGGTAGCCTCGACGACATCGCGCTCGGACTCGGCTCCGAGCTCGGTCAGCTAGGGCCTCGCATCGACCACGTGCTCGAGGCGGCGAGAGGCGCGCGTCCATGAGCGACGATACGGAGCGCACGTTAGATCCGACCGATCAACGGCGCGAAAAGTTCAGGAAAGAGGGGCGTTTCGCCAAGGCCCGCGATGCGGGAGGCGTCGCCGCGACGCTCGCCGTGGCCATGGTCCTCACGGGGTCGGCGGGAACGCTCGTCGGGAGTATTCGGGAGCTCTTCGCCCGGTCCCTCGGTGACTTGGGCGCACTCGAGCGCCTCGGACCTTGGAGCATCGTCTCGAGCGCCTTCACGCATACGATCACCTTGGCTGGCCCCCCGGTGGCAGCCGCCGTGGGAGCGTCGGTCGTGGTCGGGCTCGCGCAGTCGGGATTTCGCCCGTACACCGAGATGCTCGAGGTGAAGTTCGAGAGGCTGGACCCTCGACAGGCGATCGGTCGACTGTTCTCGCCCGGGCGTGCCAGCAAAGAGACCGCCGTGGCGATGCTGAGACTCTTCGCCGTCGGGTACGTGGCCTGGAGGGCGTTCGCGCTCGAGCTCCCTCGATTGGCGGTTCTCTCTCGAATTCCCTTGTCGGGAGCCCTTCCCGTGCTCGCAGGAGCTCTCGGACGCGTGGTCATCACGGCCACGGCTGCGCTCTTGATCGTGGCGCTCATCGACTACGGGCAGAGCTGGTTCACGCTCTCCCGCGAGATGAAGATGACGCGCAAGGAGCGCACCGACGAAGCTCGCCAACAGGACGGTGACCCGAAGGCGAAAGCTCGAATGAAATCGCGCGCCCGGGCACTCGCCAAAAAGCGGGCGCTCTCGAGCGTCAAAGATGCCGACGTTGTCGTCACGAACCCGACGCACGTGGCCGTCGCCCTCCGGTACGGGCCGAAAGACCCGGCGCCGGTCGTGGTCGCCAAAGGCCACGACGACGTGGCGATGCTCATCCGCGCCCAGGCTCGGAAATTCGGCATTCCCATCCTGGAAAACCGCCGATTGGCCCGTGCGCTCGATGCCGAAGTGCAACTCGGCCGCCCGGTTCCCCCCGCACATTTCGCGGCCGTCGCCCGCGTACTCGCCTTCGTGTACCGCCTCGGTCGTAAGCGCCGTCCCGGCACTTCCCGCGGCACGTCCCGTGCACCGACCTGAGGTGTGAGCACCAAAACCGTTGCCGAAGCGCTTCCGTCGAAAGCGGATGCCTTCGTCCCGCTCGCCATCATCGGCGTCGTCCTGATGATGGTGCTGCCGATTCCTCCCGGCCTCCTCGACATCCTCATCGCATTGTCGATGGCGCTGTCGATCGGCATCTTCCTGACCGCTCTCTTCATCGAGAATGCCCTGGAATTCTCGGCGTTCCCGGCCTTCGTGCTGGTCGCTACCCTCCTGCGGTTGAGCCTGAACGTCGCCACGACCAGGCTCATCTTGCTCCATGGCGGAGAGGGCAACGGCTCGGCGGGTGGCGTGGTCGAAGCCTTCGGCCGCTTCGTGGTCGAAGGTAACGTGGTCGTCGGCCTCGTCGTCTTCTTGATTCTGACGGTCATCAACTTCGTCGTCATCACGAAGGGCGCCGGGCGCGTCGCCGAGGTCGCCGCGCGCTTCACCCTCGACGCGATGCCTGGAAAGCAGATGGCCATCGACGCGGACCTCGCGTCCGGCTCGATCACGGTCGACCAAGCCAAGACCCGCCGCCGCGACCTCGAGCGCGAAGCGGACTTCTTCGGAGCGATGGACGGCGCGAGCAAGTTCGTCCACGGTGACGCGGTCGCCGGATTGCTCATCATGGGCATCAATCTGATCGGTGGATTGGTGCTCGGCGTCGCACGAGGGATGGAAGTCGCCCGCGCCGGCGAGACGTTCTCGGTCCTCAGCATCGGCGACGGTTTGGCTTCCCAGGTCCCCGCCCTGCTCATCTCCGCGGCCTCGGGCGTCGTCGTCGTACGAAGCGCCACCGGCGAACCCCTCGGGCGCGCCCTGAAGGACCAATTCCTCGGCCGCAGCCGCGCGGTCGCCCTGACGGCAGGAATCATGGGCCTCTTGGGCCTCATGCCCGGTATGCCGGCCCTGCCTTGCTTCGCGCTCGCCATCACGCTGGCCGTGCTCTCGCGACGAGCCGCCGCAGCGCGAGACGCCAAGGCCCAAGCTCTGCTCGGCGGTGACGACGCGTCGCGCGGGACCAGCCCGAAGCGCGAAGGCGAAGACATCGAGAGTGCACTCGCCGTGCACGTCCTCTCGTTCGACGTCGGGTACGAGCTCGTCTCGGTGGTGGATGCTGCCCGCGGTGGAACGCTGCTCGACCGGGTGGCCAAGCTCCGGCAAGAGGTCGCGCGTGAGCTCGGTATCGTCGTGCCTCCGGTACACGTCGCCGACGACCTGGCTCTACCCGCGGGCGCCTACCGAATCAACGTTCTCGGAACGACCGTCGCCAAAGGGGAGCTCGCTGCAGGCCGCCTCCTGGCCATCGACGGCAGCGGAAGCTCGCCCCCCATCGAGGGGGAGAAGACGCTCGATCCCACGTTCGGGATGCCCGCCTACTGGATTGCCGAGCGTGACAAGGAGCTCGCGGAAGCACTCGGGTACGCGGTGGTCGACCACGCCACCATCCTGGCCACCCATTTGGGTGAAGTGGTGCGCAATCAAGCTCACCGATTGCTCGGTCGACAGGAGGCTCAGCAGCTCGTGGACGTGCTCGCGAAGACCTGTCCGAAGCTCGTCGACGATGTGGTCCCCAATTTGCTCTCACTGGGAGACGTGGTCCGAATCCTCCGCAATCTCGTCAAAGAAAGCATCTCCGTCCGCGACATGCGGAGCATCCTGGAGGCGCTCGGCGAGATTGCGGGTCAAACGAAAGATCCCGAACAACTCACGGAAATGGTGCGCGAGCGCCTCGGCCCCCAGATCACCGCCCGGTATCGTGCCGATGACGGTGTAGTCAACGCCCTGACGCTCGATCCACGGCTCGAGCAGGTGCTCCGAGGCTCGCTCACCGAAATCTCGAAAGGCACTGGCGGCGCCCTGGACCCCGACCTGCTCCGTCAGGTCTCCGCCAATGCCGAGAATGCGATGGCCAAGTTCACGGTCCACGGGGCTTCCCCCTTGGTCGTGACGGCCCCCGACCTACGTCGCTACGTCCGCGCCATCCTGGAGCGAAAGCTCCCCCAACTCCCGGTGGTCTCGTTCCGCGAGATCGAAGCCAACGCGCCTCTCCGGGTAATCGAACGTCTTGCTGTCTGAAGTCTCGAAGGAGGTCTCTCGATGAATCCCAATCCGTACCAAACCAACCCGACCCCTGGCCGCACCGAGAACGTGCCGTTCGCCCGCGAGGTTTACCGCACGGACGAGCCTCGGTCTCCCAACGACGAGCTCCGCGCGGCCATCGCAGCGCTCCGAGCCGAAGTTCGCACCGAGGTGCGCGCTCTCCGCGCGGCCATGAACCGTCCGAAGGCGAATGGAGACCTCACTGGTGAAGTGGGCGCACTCCGCGCCGACGTCGACGCGCTCCTCGAAACCACGTCCGGCGCGAAGGGCGGAGCCCTCTCCAACCTCATTCGCGCACGCGGAATCGAAGGTTCGGCCGCAGCTGCGCTGGGTCGGCTCGGCAAAGCGGGCGGCAAGGGTCGTGGTCGCGGCGTCGAAGAGCGCCTCGCCTCGGCCATCGAGTCGATGGTCACGGTCGCGCCTTGGCCCGTCGCCATCGCCCCGAACAGCCTCGTGGCCCTCGTGGGCCCCGCCGGAGTCGGCAAGACGACCACCATTGCCAAGATTGGTGCTCGTATGCGCCGCGCAGGTAAACGGGTCGCCTTCGTCTCGTGCGACGGCTACCGCGTCGGCGCCATGGACCAGCTCGGACGTTACGCCGAGCTCATGGAGTCCGAGTTCCACGCCGTGCACGCCCCCGAAGAGTTGCTCGCGGTCGCCCAGCGCAGCCGCGCCGACGTCGTCCTCGTCGACACCTCCGGCCGCGTGGTCGAGCCTGGAACCGTCGAGGCGATGCTCGGCGATCCGCGCCTCCGCGACGCGCATCACTCCTCTCGTCGTGTCGAGGTCATGCTCGTCACGCCCGCGGCTCTCCGCGCGGCCGACGCCGGCCGGATCGGCCGCGGTTTCGCGACCACCGAGCCCACCTCGCTCTGCCTCACCAAGCTCGACGAGACCGACGCCCCCTCCGCCCTCCTCCACGCTCCCTTCGCCACCAAGCTGCCCCTCAGCACGCTTTGCTTCGGCCAGCGCGTGCCGGAAGACATCGCGCCGGCAACCGTGTCGGAGATCGTCGCGCGACTCGTTCCTCACGGAGCGCTCGTCGCCGAGGCCCCCCGTTCGTACCCGCCGGAGCGGGGCATGCGCCGCGGAAACGAAGGGGGAGAGCGGTAGCGATGTCCTTACCGGCCGAAAAAGCCGCTCCGCGTAAGCTGACTCGTTCGGAATACGAGCGCTATCTGCCGCTCGTCCAGCGTACGGCGGCCATGCTCGCCCACAAGCTCCCGACGACCATCAGCTTGGCCGACCTCGTGAGCTACGGGTGGGTGGGACTGCTCGAAGCCTTCGAGCGTGCCAGCCCGGACATGAACGTCGACGAGTTCGAGGCCTACGCGCTCTACCGCATTCGCGGAGCCGCGCTCGACCACGTTCGACGCCTCGATCCGACCACGCGGTCGGCCCGAGCGCTCTCCAGGTCCGTCGCACGGAGTATCTCCGAGCTCACCAAGAAGCTCGGTCGTCCCCCGGAAGAAGAAGAGATCGCCGTCGATCTCGGAATGACCCTCGACGCCTACCGCGTCGCGCTCGACCAGGTGGGTCGAGCCGGCATGGCACGTCTCGAGATGCTCAATCTGGACGACGTGCAGCTGGACGCTCGGGCGGAAGCGCCCGACGAATGCGCCGGCAAAAAGGAGCTCTCCGGTGTGGTCGCCACGGCCATCGAGAAGCTCCCTGTCCGACTGCAGCAAGTGCTCGCCCTCTATTACACGGAAGAGCGAACGCTACGCGAAATCGGCGTCATTCTCGACGTCACGGAATCACGAGCTTGCCAACTTCATACGGAAGCCATTCATCGCCTCAGAGCGGCGATAGGGAAGGACTAGAGAAATGTCGCGAGGGATTTACGTCGCATTGAGCGGCGCGGTCGCCCAAGAAACGGCGCTCGAGACCACGGCCACGAATCTTGCGAACGCTGCCAACGACGGCTACGAGCGCCTTCGGCCGGTCTTCCGAGAAGAGCTCTCCGGGGCGACCAAACGCACCGGATCCGGCCTTCACTTCTCGGCCATCGAGTCGACCGCGATCGACGGGTCGAGGGGCAGCCTGCGTACGACCGGGAGGGACCTCGACATCGCGCTCCCCGAAGGCGTCTACATGGCCGTCGATACGGCTCGAGGCGAGCGCTACACCCGAGCGGGCGCGCTCCAGGTCTCGCCGAGCGGCGCATTGACGACGTCGTCCGGAGGGAAGCTTCTCCGCGAAGACGGCAAACCCCTCACCGTCAATACGGCATCTCCGGCCACGATCTCGACCGATGGCACCGTGATGCAGGACGGGAACCCGGTCGCGAAGCTCAAGCTGGTCAAGCTCGAGCAAGGCTCCACTCTCCAGCACGAAGGAGCGGACCTGATGACCGTGCGCGGACGTCCTCCGGTCAAGGCCGAGGGGGTCGCGATCGATCTCGGTTCCCTCGAGGAGTCGAACGCACCCGTCGTCGGGTCGATGGTCGAGCTCGTATCGGCGTCGCGCACCTTCGAGGCCTTCCAGCGAATGCTCGAGACCTTCGGAGAGCTCGATCGCAAGGTCCTCTCCACCATCCCGGGCCCGACGGAGTGATCCGATGCGCATCGAAGCCCACCGTCCTGCAGCCGTCCACTCTCGGGACGTCGACCCCAAGCTCACGGCCGTCTCACGCGACCAATTGCGAGAGGCCATCGCCCGGGCCCATACGAAAGTCACGGGCCACCCCGCGTCCGCGGCGACCCTCGACGTGCTCACCGCCCACGCGTCGCTCGAGACCTCGAGCGGCTCGCGGATGTACAACTTCAATTTCGGCGGCATCAAGGGTCGCAGCCCGGCCGGGGACTCCGCCACGTGCAAAACGCGCGAGGTAATCGACGGGAAAGACGTCACCATCAAGGACGGGTTTCGAGCGTATCGAACCCTCGACGAGGGGGCGGTCGACTATCTGAAGGTCATGCGCGACCGCTTCCCGCGGGCGATGCAGGAGGCGGCGCGCGGCGACGTCGACGGGTTCGCGAAGGCCCTCAAACAATCTCACTACTACACCGCCGACGAGGGCGCCTACGCAGCCGGCCTTCGCGGTCTCGTCGGCGGTTCGGGCACGCACTCCGTGGGCGCGCGCGTCCGCCACGCCATCGACGCCGGCGATTCCGCCGTGCTCTCCGGTGTGGTCGAGGGCCGTTCCCCCGCCGAGGCCTTCGTCGGCGATTCTCAGCTCTCCAAGATGCTCGATTCGATCGGTCACCATCGCGCTCCCGAGGCCGAGGGCGAAGACGAGGACGAGTGAACCTTCGTACTTCGATCGTTCGTTCGATTTCCTAGTCATCTCGCCTCCTCCCACTCGTGAACGGCAAAGTACGGCCGGCCTTGAATCGAAATGCTTCGCGGACTTATCGCCCCTCCCTCGCCGACTCGGTGGACCGTCCCGGCGGGAATCGACCTCGAAGGCAGGCTCGGCGCTCCCCCGGCACGAGAGGACTCCACGACCGAACAGGGACTCGCGCGCGTATACGCGCGCGACCCGGGTCGGCTCCAATCGTGAGGCTCGAGTCGTCGAGGACCGAGAGGCAATCTCGACGACACCGTGGCCCTCGAAGCGCGGCACGCTCGAACTCGCGAACCGCCCTCATGTCGAATCGGCAGTACGAAGAAGCAATCGGGCATTGCCGCGCGACGAGCTGGCTACCCGAGATGAAAGAGAGGCGACTTCCGGTGGGGGTCGCCTCTCGCTTTTTCTTTCATCGACCGGAGCCAAAAGGGCCCCGAGGCTCACGAAACCCTGGAAATCAAAGCTCCAAGCGGATTGTCGGAAATCGATTCAAGGTCCCGGAAACCCGACCGTTCCAAAGCTTCGACGGGACGAGGATAGCCGAACAGAAAGACGGCGCCAGGTTCCGAACGGATTTTTCTCGACACATCAACAGGAGTCAAGCACATGAGCCTCGCAATCTCCACCAACGTCGCCTCGATGACCGCTCAGAACTCGCTCGCTCGTACCCAGCAAGCGCTGAACACGTCCTTCGCTCGTCTCTCGAGCGGTTCTCGTATCAACAGCGCGGCTGACGACGCAGCCGGTCTCGGCATCTCGAAGTCGATGAACGCGCAGATTCGCTCGTACGCGGTCGCGGAACGCAACACCAACGACGGCATCAGCATGCTGCAGACTGCCGACGGTGGCGCCGAGGAAATCCACAACCTCATGACCCGCATGCGCGAGCTGGCGGTTCAGGCGTCGAACGGAAGCCTCACGACCACGGACCGCACGAACCTCGACGCGGAGTACTCGCAGCAAGAGTCCGAAATCGACCGCATCGCGAGCTCGGTTCAGTTCAACGGCCAGTCGCTCCTCGCGGGCGCCGCGGCCACCAAGGACTTCCAGGTCGGTATCGGCACCGCGGCCACGGATCGCATCACGGTCAGCTTCGGCGGCGCGGACGTCACCCGCCTCCTCGGTGCCACCGCGACGGACGTGACCACCTTCGCCAACGCGCAGCTCGCCATCACGGCCCTCGACTCCGGCATCCAGACGCTCAGCGGCGTGCGCGCCGGCTTCGGTTCGGCGATGAACCGCCTGCAGAGCACGGTGTCGAACCTCCAGACGATGCAGACCAACACCGCGGCCTCGCTGAGCCGCATCCGTGACGCGGACGTCGCGGCGGAGTCGGCGAACCTCGCCAAGGGCCAAGTGCTCGCGCAGGCCGGCGCTGCCATCCTCGCCCAGGCGAACCAGAGCCCGCAGTTGGCGATGGGCCTCCTCCGCGGCTGATGAATGACGAGGAACATCCCCGTCGCGGGGGGCGGCGGGGATACGCCTCGATGATTGACGAAGCGGGACGGTGACACCGTCGAGCCCCGTCGCCCTCGGCGACGGGGTGCACGCACTCCGACACTAGCGAAACGAAGAGGAACGAGAGATGCCCGTCCAACTCACAGGTCTCGGAGGATTCGATTCTTCCGGCGTCATCAGCCAGCTCGTGGCCATCGCCAAGAAGCCTGCCGAAGCCCTCGTGGCACGCAAGCAACAGGTCGACTCCGCCTCGACGACCATGGGTCAGTTCTCGTCCCGCATCGGAACGTTCAAAATCAACGCGAACTCACTCGCGGACGCTGCCGGGTACTCGTCGTTCGCCGTCACGTCCACCGACACGTCAATCGTCGCCTCGGTGAACGGAAGCGCACTCGCTGGCAACTACGACGTCGTCGTGACCCAGCTTGCCGCGGCTCAGAAGCTCCGAGGGACGGCACAATCGTCCGGGAGCGCTGCCCTGGGCATGACCGGCACCCTATCGATTCAGGTCGGCTCGAACACGGCGGTCGGCGTCACGGTCGCAGCGACCGACACGCTGGGCGACATCGCCACCAAGATCGCTTCGAGCGGCGCGAAGGTCTCTGCGTCGGTCTTGTTCGACGGCACCGACTATCGCCTTTCGGTCCAGGGCTTGGACTCTGGGATCGCCAACGCCTTCACCATAAGTCAGACCGGTTTCGACCTCGGTCTCTCCAATCCGGCGAACATCTCCCAGCAAGCACAGGACGCGAAGTTCACCGTCGATGGATTACCCATTACCCGCCCGACCAATCAGGTCACCGGAGTGATTCCGGGAGTGACCATGGCACTGACCAAGGTCGGCGCCTCGAGCACGATCCGTGTGGCCTCGGACACCACCGCGCTCAAGCAGAAGCTCGGATTCTTCGTCTCGTCGTACAACGACCTCGTCAACGCGAGCCACACGGCAACCGGCTATTCGGGAACGAAAGCGACGAACCCAGTCCTCGCCGGAGAGCCGGCGATGCGGCGGGCGGTAGACAGTCTCGCGCGCGTCGTCTCGTCGGCCGTCCCCGGAGCCAGCGGCACGTTCACGTCGCTCGGGGCCGTGGGGCTCACCCTCGCATCGAACGGTACCCTGTCGCTCGACGCGACCAAGTTCGACGCAGCCGTGGCCAAAGACCCGGACGCCGTCAGGCGCCTCTTCATCACCGACACGGGGCTCGGCGCTACCGGCGTCATGAAGACCCTCGCCACGATGGCCGACGGCTTCGTCAACGGTTCGAGCTCGCCCATCAAAGCGCGAATGGAGGCCCTCTCGTCTTTGAGCAAGCGCATCGACGACTCGGCCAATAAGAAACTCGACGCCGTCGACGCTTACGAGCAGCAGCTCAAGAAGCAGTTCGCAGCCCTCGATATCGCCATGAGCAAGTACAACACGATGTCCGCGGCGATCAGCGGCATCGGCTCCGGGAGCAGCAGCAACCAATGAACCCTCGTCCCAACGCCGCGGCCGCTGCCGCGAAGTACCGCGGAGTAGCCGTCGCCACCTGTTCTCCCGGCCAGCTCCTCATCATGCTCTTCGACGGCGCGCTGCGCTTCATCGGAGAAGCCAACGACGCGATGTCCAATCGCGACCGCGCACGGGCCGGGGAGCGCATCGGAAAGGCACTCGCCATTCTCGAAGAGCTCAGCGCCACGCTCGACCAGAGCCAGGCTCCCGAGCTCAGCGAGAACCTCTTCGCTCTCTACGCCTTCTGCCGTCAGCATCTGTTGGAAGCGAACCTGCTCCAAGATCCGCAGAAGCTCCGCGAGGTCGCGACCATTCTCGGACCGCTCCGCGAGTCGTTCGCAATCGCGGCGGGAGTCGCGGCAGCCACGGCGGCGTGAATACCGAGCCCCGAGCGAATCGGGGCTCTTTCGCGTCGGGCGTCGCCGCTCAGCGACGCGGAAGCGTCCCGGACTCTGCCGGAGCCTGAATCGCGGAGTCCGGCCCGCACGCTGCGAGCCGAAACGAGAAGCTTGCGCGGTCGCGCTCGGAGACCAGCAGCTCGGCACCGTGAAGAGCGAGAATCTTCCTCGAAATCTCGAGCGCGAGCTCCATATCGGCCCCTTCCTCGCGGCCTTCGGACGGGCGGGAGGCGAATGCGAATCCCGCAGCCCCTTCGTAGGCGATCGAAAAGAGCACCCAGTCACGGTCGTCCACGGTGTGGACCCGAACCGTACTGGCCTCCGGCGCCCGGGCGACCGCATTGGCGACGAGATTGGACATGACCCGCGTCAATCGCACGGGGTCCGCGTCGACCGTGCGATTCGAGCCAGCGTCGAGCTCGAGCACCACGCGCTTTCGGGACGCCTGATTGGCCACCACGTCGCACGCCTCGACCACCGAGGCACTTGCCAAAGTCTTGGCCTTCTCGAGAGCCGCTTGGCCCGACTCGAGCTTCGCGAGATCGAGCACGTCCCGAATGACCGAGAGCAAGTGCCGCGCGCTGCGAGCCGGGTTCCCTCCAGGTTTTCGTGCGTCCGTTGGGGTCGATTCGCTCGGTCCTACCGTGCGCACGTCGTCTTTGCGACGCTCGGCTCGTTCGGCCTTGATGCACTTGGCGTAGAGCTCGCGCTGCTCGGCGCGAAGGTCGTCGATGCGGGCGAGCAGGGCGTGACGGTCTTCGACCTTCCGGGTGACGTCTTCGACTCTGGAGGCCACGAGCCCGGTGCGTTCTTCGCCCGATTCACGAGAGTCGCTCGACTCGAGCCGAGAGCGCGGCTCGGTCCCGTCGAACACCTCGCTGGGGACGGGTCGAACGGCGACGAAAGCGGTGCTCGTGCGGCGACGAAAGGAGGACATGTCCCCTTCGCTTCATGTTCCGTGCCACGCTCTCCTACCTCTCCATCCTTCGGGAGCCCCCGGAAGTATTGGTGATTTGGCCGTTCGGCCCCTCGTCCACCGTCAAATTCGCGGACGGGTCGTCATTCGGCTGACACCTCGAGAAGGCTCACCTCGACGGAAACTCAGCTTATTTTCCGGTCATTCACGCTCGGCCCGGCCGATGCAATGGGCTCCTCGTCCCCTCGAATTTCAAGGAGTCGTCATGAACGAAAAGATTGCCGTCGTCGGCCTCGGCTATGTCGGATTGCCCGTCGCCCTCGCCTTCGCACGCCAGTATCCCGGTACGGTGGGGTTCGACGTGAACCCGAGCCGCATCGAGGAGCTCTCCCGCGGAGAAGACAAGAACCACGAGACCTCGTCGGACACGCTCCGCGAGAGCACCATTCGCTTCTCCAGCGATCCGTCGACTCTCGACGGCGCCACGTTCTTCGTGGTCGCCGTGCCGACGCCCGTCGGCGCGAACAACGTGCCCGACCTCACACCCCTCGTGAAGGCCTCGGAGCTCGTCGGGAAGCACCTCTCACGAGGCGCAATCGTGTGCTTCGAGTCCACCGTCTATCCGGGCGCGACCGAGGAGATCTGCGGTCCTATTCTCGAGCGGATGAGTGGTCTTCGTCGCGGGCAAGACTTCAAGCTCGCGTACTCGCCCGAGCGCATCAATCCGGGCGACACCGTCCACACGCTCGAGAACGTCATGAAGATCGTCTCGGGGGAAGACACGGACACGCTCGAGCGCGTTTCGGCGGCCTACGCGGCCATCGTCCCGGCCGGCATCCACAAGGCCTCGACCATCAAGGTCGCCGAGGCCGCCAAGGTGATCGAGAATACCCAGCGTGACCTCAACATCGCGCTCATGAACGAGCTGGCGGTCATCTTCGACCGCTTGAACATCCGCACGCTCGACGTGCTCGAGGCCGCTGGCACCAAGTGGAACTTCCTCCCGTTCCGCCCGGGTCTGGTGGGCGGCCATTGCATCGGAGTCGATCCGTACTACCTCACGGCCAAGGCTCAATCGGTCGGCTACCAGCCCGAGGTCATTCTCGCTGGGCGTCGCATCAACAACGGAGTCGCGCCGTTCATCGGACAGAAGATGGCCAAGATGCTGGTCGAGGCCGATATTCCCGTAAAGCGCGCGCGCATCGGCATTCTCGGACTCACGTTCAAGGAAGACGTGAACGACCTCCGCAACAGCAAGGTCCCCGAAATCATGAAGGAGCTCCGCGAGTTCGGCATCGAGCCCATGATCCACGATCCGTACGCCGATCCGGCCGAGGCCGAGCACGAGTACGGCATCAAGCTCACCCCCTGGGAGGAGATGCGCTCGCTCGACGGGCTCATCGTGGCGGTCGCTCACCGCGCCTACCGCGAGATGGGACAAGAGAAGCTCATGTCCCTCGTTCGTCACGGCGGCGTGGTCATCGACGCGAAGAGCATGATGAAGCCCACGCGTCCGAGCGAAGCCGTTCGTTACTGGTCGCTCTGAGGCCGAGACGGCACGCGCATCGACGCGAGGCCACGAGGCTCCTCGCCTGGGAATCCGAAGCGATTGCGCGCGCTCTGCGGCCGTCGTTTCCACGGACTTCCGAGGCGGCGAGCCTCGTGGTCGTCCATGCGTCGGCGACTCGGCTCAGGCTCTCGAGAGTCCGCGGTCGTGCCATAGCATCATCTCGATGGCACCGGGACCGCGATTGAAGGGGTAGTCGTGGGGTCCAGGCACGGTCAAAAGCTCGTGATCCACGGACTCGGCGCGGAGAGCCTGAGAGGTCGCGGTGACCACACGCCGGAAGTAGTCGTTGTCGCTCGTGAGCAGGCGGAGCTTCATCGTGGGCTGCTTGGCTCGCGCCGCTTTCGCTGCCGCGACGAGCTCGGGGATTTGCGGGTCGTCGATGGCTGCTTGCAGCGAGCCGACCTGCGCGAACTCGTCCGGGAAAAGGAGCCCCGCACGCAACGCGACGGCACCACCCAACGAGACTCCGTCGATGCCGGTGGCTTCGCGAGAGCCGACGACGGGCAGCTCCCGGCGGGCACGCGGAAGAATCACGCGCACGAGGTAGTCGCCGTAGTCCCGCAGGGCGAGCGCGCTCTTCAGGTCGAGGTCCGGCAAGTACGGACACACCACCACGACGCCTTTGTACGGGTCTTTGGCGAGGCTCGTATTGTGCTCGGCGAGACGCTTCGGCGCGACGAAGCCCTCGAAGTCGTCGAGGGTGAGCGGGGGTGCCGAGAGACGCCGAATCTTCTGGGTCAGCGAATAGTCGCGCGGCCATCCGAGTGCACCGAGCTCGGGTCCCTTTCGCGCTTCACCGCGGCCGTGCAGGGCGACCAGCACCGGGAATTTTTCGGTGGTTTTGCCCTTCGGCAAGATGACCGCCGCTCGTGCCGTCGGCCCCGCATCCGAGGCGAAGGACCACTCGAGGACCTCCACCGAGCGAGTGCCGGGAGCCGCATCGAGATCGTTCAGCGCCGCGTAGGCCTTCTTGCTCTCCACGAGCGGGTCGGTCTTGGTGCAGGCTGCCGCGAGGCCGCCCACGGCCAATCCCAGCGCGCCTTTGAGCCATGCCCGTCGCGTGGGTGCGACGTCTGCTTCGTGGTCCGGCGACGGGCCTCGTTGGGTCCGCATCACTCCTCGGGAGGCTGGGCACGACGACCGGTGGCTTGCTGCACGAGGTCGGCGAGCGAAGGGTCGGTCATCATCTGCTCGCGGAGCACCGAGCGGATCGAACCGAGTTGCTTCTCGGTGAGGCCCTTGAGACCGGAGGTGGCCTGTTCGATCCGCGCGTCCACGTAACCGTTCACGTCGATCTCTCCTGCCCGGAGCTTGTCGAGGGGCGAAGCGCCCGAGGTGGCTTGGGCTTGCGCGGCACCTTCGGTGCGACCGGTCTTGTCCGCGTGAACCTCGGCGAACGTGCGGTCGACCGGCGCGGACGTTTCGGTGCCGGAGGGGCCCGAGACGTCGGGAAGGCCGTTGTTTTTGCCGATTTTGTCGATTCCCATGGCGGCTCCTAGAGCCTACCACTTCGGGACGTATCCGACGTGTCGGCTCGATTTTCTGGGGAGCGGAAAGTCTCCGCGTCACTCACGAGCCCCTCTCGGCCGCTCGCGCGAAAGCGTTGCCTCTCTTCGGTCGATTTTTTGAATATCCGAAATCCGTCGTAACTACGGACACTTGAGACGACACTTGGCGGTCGCTTGGTACCGGCAGTAGCGGCTCTTCAGCGTGGGAAGGAAGCTCGCTTTGGCCTTGGCGGCGAAGTGGCAGACGCCCCCTTCAGCCACCGCCTCCACGTGCACACCGGACTCTCCGCAACCGTCTTCTTTGGCCACGGTGCAGGTGTCGGCCAGGTAGTCGCGCGGACAGGCGACGTCACGCTTGGCCATCTCCCAGTCTTGGCGGTGGCTCTCGCCCGAGTCCACGTTCTCGACCTTGAGCACCTCGCCGGCGCCGCTTCGTACGCTCGTCTCGACGCGCATCGAGTGCGATTTCGGCGTGACCGGGGCTTCGTCGCGAGGGTGGAACACGAGCGCTTCCTCGCGACGCATCGCCTCGCACGCGACCTCGCTGCCCTCGGGCTTGAACACGAGCGGAATCTCGGTGGTGCCGAGTCCGGGCACGGCGAACGTGTTGCCTTGAACGAGAGCGCGGAGCTCGAGCGGAGAGCGATTCACCACGTGCACGTACCGCGTGGCCTCTTTGCCGTACGGTACGTCGCCGAAGTCGAGCTTGGGTGGCGACACCTCGGGCTCGGGCAACGAGAACCGGCAAACGTCGCTGAGCGGATAGAGCGCATAGGCCACCGGAACCGGGTTTTTCACGACGAATTTGAGCGGCTTGCTGCGCGCGCCCTTCTCCATCATCTCCTCGAGGCCGCTCACTTCGAGGCCGCCCACCACGGTCTGCTTGAGCGTGGTGTCCTCGGCGCGGAGCTTCGCTTTGACGAACTCGAGCGCCTTGCCGTGCACCTCTCCCGAGCGCACGAGGATCTCGTAGGCGAGCATGCCGCCCACTTTGACGGAGCCGATGAAGTCCGTGGCGCCGCCACACGCGCAGCGATCTTCTTCGTAGGTGACCGCGCCCGAGGGCGAGAAAAACTGTGGATCTTTGTCGCGCACGAACGCGACCGCCACGAGCTTCACCTTGTGGACCTGCGACTCGGCGCCCGCCGAGATCAGCGGGACGAGCTCGGCGTCCGCGCCGACCACCATGTCGTCGACGGCGAGCCCGACGTACGAATAGTCGATGGTGGCTTGGTCGACCGAGCTCTGCCCGGCCTTGGGCTCGGCGCAGGCTTGCGTGGTGAGCTTGTATCCGCCCGCGTGCCGGGTGACGCCGCGTCCGGGCGCGTAGCTTCCCGTAGGGTCGAGGAGAAAATCGTGGTCCACGTTGGAAAATGCGGAGACCGCCGAGAGCAGCCCGTCGGACTCTTTGCAGGCCGATTTGCCGAGCGCCGAGCATCCCCCGCGCACACCGTCCGAAGGACCGCCGGGCAGCTCGGGACGCCCCGCACACGCCGTGATCACCGAACCTACGAGAGCCGACGAGGCGAGCGCGAACGCTCCACGACGAAACACACCACGGATCACTTGGGCCTCTTGATGAAGGGGTCGGGCGAGGGCGCGAGCACACGTGCGCGGCGGAGCCTACGCTCGCCAGGAGACGCGCCGTCTTCGCCGAAAAAGAGCCAATCGCCGAAGCCGAGGAGCGCCACGTCCGACGACGAAGGCGTGGCGATCGAGCCGATCTGAAAAGCCGAGAAGGTCCCGAAGTTTCCCATGAAACCGTCCAGGGTCATGCCTTGGCCACGCGTGCGCGCGAGCACGCCGCGGAGGCCACGCTCGGTCGCGTCGAGCGTGATCGCGGTGGGGTGTCCGGGGCCTGCCATGGGCAGCGTGGCCGGCACGCCGAAGGGTTTTCCCTGGGCGTCCAGGCGAGCCACGAGGGCTCGGTACGCGCCGTCGCCCGAGGCGTCCGCGCCTTCGGGGGCCTGTTCGATCCACGCGACCACCGCGCCGTCTCCCGTGAGCGCGAGCTCGGGCGAACGCGAGTGGGGCACGCTCGGCACGATGCGCACTTCGGGCGCGACGAGCGTGGCATCGTGGGCGCGAATCTGCGCCACGTAGATGTCCGCGAAGCCTTCACGCGGAGCCTCACGAGCATCCGCCCATGCCGCGAGCACGCGGTCGCGTCCGAACGGAACCAGGCGCAGCCCGCTCGCGTCTCCGGGGGCGTTCGTGAGTCGCTCTTCGCGTACGATCCGCCGCAAATCCGGGGTGATCTTGGTGGCGTAGACCTCGCCGTTGCCGTTTCGGAAGTCGACCCAGGCGACGATCCACGCGTTGCCCACCCAAGCGAGCGCCACGTCGGTCGCGTCGCCTTTGGCGCTCGTGAGCACGATGTCGTTCATGCGGTGACCACGCGCGTCGAGGCGTGTCACGTGCACCTCGGGGTCACCGCCTTCGCGCGCGACCCAGGCCACCGCGCCGCCGTCTTCGGGCTTGCCGGCTGGAGCCAGGGCGAGCCCTCCGATGGAGAGCGCACGGTTGGTCACCACGCTCGGATCTTTGGTTTTGGTGGGTGGCTCGTCGAGGGATTTGCCTTGGTCGTCGAAGGCTCGCACCCGCAAAATCGCCGAGCGGTTCTGCTTTCCGGGCACGTCGAAGTCGGACGACAAGCTGGCGATCAGCGTGTGGTCGCCGAGGCGCAGCTTGGCCAGATGCGCGATGGCCTCGCCGGTGGACAAGGTCTCCACCTCGAGCAGGCGCGTGGCCTCTTTGGCGACCTCGGGGGACTCGCGGAGAGTCTTCGTATCGCCGGCCGATCGGCGCGGCACGAACGCCGTGCGCACGTGCGAAGGGGCCTCGGCCGAAGCGGCCAACGCGAGGCATCCGCCCGGGCATCCGAGGCTCCAGCCGAACCCGGGCTTGTCTTCGCCGAACTCGAGCGGCGCCACGTCGAGCGGCGCGAGATCCGCATCGGTCCGGAGCAGCGAAGGAACGAACGGCTCGGCCGGGCAGTCGGGGCTCGCCTTCGGCTCGAAACCGCACGGACGCATGGCCCCGAGCACCGCGAAGCCGTCCGGCGTGGACGCGACCTCGAGCTTGGACTTGGGCAGAACTTCGATCCGCGTCGCTTTTCGGGGCACGCCGTTGCCGAGCGGATCGCTCAAGCGTGCAACCTGCACATACCGATGGCCACGTGACTCGGGCACGTCGCGCTCCCAGGCCACGACCGCACCGGTCGATCCTGCGCCCAGCGCGACCAGGCTCGTGCCGTCGCGGGTGTCCGCCACGCGGCGCGCCGGAAGCGCGCCCTTGGTATCGTCCACGGTGACCTCGAGCACCTCCGGCTCTTGCGCGCGCGTGTCGGTCCAGGCCACGTGCGTTCGGCCACGCTCTCGAGCGACCTCGATGGCGCCGCGTACGGCCGCCGAGGGGGCGACGGGCACGGCACGCTCGGTCCGCGCGTCGGCGTCGAGGGTGAGCAGCGAGATCGCGGGGGTCGGCACCTGAGGGACGGGTGGAGCTTGTTTTTTCGAGGGATCGGCCTTGTCCGACTTCTCGGAAGGTTCCTCGCGCGGGAGCCCGGGATGCGAATGCACCACCGCGATCTGCACCCGGTCTTCGGTGGCCACCACCTGCCACCCCGCCACGCCTTTGAGCACGCGCACCGGAACGCCGCGCAGCTTCCCGGCTTCGTCGAGGGCCGCGGCGTGGAGGATGCCGTCACCGTCCGCGGTCTGCTCGACCCACACGGCGAGCGCTCCACGGTTGGTCGGGACCACGTCGTTCCAGACGAGGTCGTTGGTGGTGCGGGTGATCTCCGAGGCTTGCCCGCGGAGCTGCCCGTCTTCGGTGACGCCGAAGCCCCACAGGCCCTTGCCACGATCGGTGAGCGCGGAGAAGACCACCGCGTACCCTCCATTTTCGCCGTGGGTGGCGGAGATGGCGAGATCGGCCGAGTCGAACGGCGTGGGCACGAGCGATCGCACGCCGCTCTTCAAATCGCCCTCGGGCGTGAGCGGCACCACGGAGACGCGCCGTACGCCGTCTTCGCCGAACGCGAGGTAGGCGGCCATGGCCGAGTCGTCTCGACGCGCGAGGTACGGGCCGACCGCGCGATCGCCGATGGTGGCGATGAGGCTCGCTTTGGCCTTGGGCGGCTTGAGCGGCAAACCGGACGCCTTGGGACCTGCGGCCGCCCGAGACGCGCCCACCGGCACGTCGGGGTCCTTGCCGTGGCATCCGGAGACGCCTGCCGAGGTCGACGCGACGAGCGCGCACGCGAGCGCACGCATCGTCCTTCCGTTGCCGAGCCCTGCTTTGGGAAACCTCATGGAACGCTCGGCGTGCATAGCACGGCCGAAGACGTCCACGGGTCTCCGGACATTCCTCAGCCCACGCGAAGAAGGCGACTTATGCTGCGTTTTTCCCAGGAAATCGCGCGATCGTAAGCGCGAAACTCCCGCTCGCGCTCACGGAACTCGAGCGAATGAAGCTCGCGTCGTCCACCGCCGCGCTCCACCGGCATCATGTGGTGGAGCATCTCGTGGTAGAGCACGAAGGCGACGAAGTACCGCGGCACCCACGAGCGGTCGAGCACCGGGTGGATGCGTACCAGACGATCGAGATCGCTGTAGCTCCCGAGCTTGATGCTCTTGCGGCGCTGCGCACCGGCCGCGGGCCGCGAGCGCGTTCCCCAGGTGACCAGCACGTTGCAGGCGCCGTAGAAGTAACGCTCGTTGAGCTCGCGGTGGATGGCGAGCAAGTCGTGGCACTTGCCCTTGGGGTTCAAGGGAATGCTTCGCGCCTTGCGACGAGCGAGCCGGCCGTTCTGCGCCTCGATGTAGTCGCTGACGCGCTGGCTGGCCGCGCGATCGGCCCGGGTCACGTACTGAACGAGCGCGTCCACCACCGGGGCCGGGGCGTCGAGGAACATGTGGTGGATGCGGGCCACCAGCACGCCGCCGTGGATGGAGTGCGAGACGATGCTGTGCCGGTTGTCCGTGATGGACAGACTGACCGGACCGAGAAACGCACTACGCAGCTTTCGCTCCAGCGACTGACGAGCCCCCTCGTGGACGAAGAGACGCGGCGAGGGCGTGGGGAAGACCAAGGAGAGCTGCGCGCTCACCCGGTCCGGAATGCGGATCGCGGCCGTGCCGATCGGGCCGACGACGGCGTGACTGGTCCGCGCGAGCCTCGGCCCCGGGAGTATCTTCTGTGCTGCCGAAGAAAACCGAGCGCCCATGGCCTTGCGCCTCCTGGCTTCGGGGTAGAAGAGGGGTGCCTACCTGTCAAGGAAGGCTCTTTTCACCTGTCAAAGCGGCTAGTTAGCCCTGTGGGCGACGCCCCCCAATCGTCCCTCTCCGGAGGCGACTGCGAAAATTTTTCGCATTTGGCGAAGTTGCTTGACCCGGGGTCGAGCTCCCTGGGGAAAACCTGGGTGCAGCGAGTGGACGTCGGTCGGCGCTCTCGCGACGACGCGGCACGCGGCGTTTGCCCGACCGTCTCAGCGCTCGAAGACCAGGGTCTTCGGGTCCAGAACGAAGCGCGCCGACGAGGCGAACCCGCGTCCTTCGGAGGCATCGGGCGAGAGGTCGACCCCCACCACCATGGCCTTCAGCATGCCCTGCCGAGGCGCGAACCCGACGAGGCACGAGACCAGGTCCGAGAGGTCCGGCTCGTGCCCGACCAGCATCACGCCTCGTCGTCCCTCGTGGAAGAGGGTGGTCACGAGGCCGAGCGCATCCCGACCGGGGGACATCTCCTGCGCGATCTCGATGGGCACGTTCCCCAGCACACGCTGCACCTCTTCGGCGGTCTCGCGGGCACGCACGAGCGGGCTCGTCAGGATCACCGAAGGCGCTTCCCCAGCCTCGACCAGCGCCCGAGCCACGTCGCGAACCCGCTCTTTTCCCTTGGGGGTGAGCACACGGTCGAAGTCGCGACCGGTCGCGGAGAAGTCCTCGGCGGGCCCGTGCCGCATGATGCCCAGGGTCGTGGCGGAGACGGGCTTGGTGGCGCTTTCGGTGGTCACGGAGCGACGCTACCCGCCGAGGTGGGCACGAACCAAAAAAACGTCACGAGCGCGCTTGCCCGAAGGACCCTCCCCGCGCGACCCTCGCCACGTGGAACGTAAGGTCACCATTCACTCCGAGGGTACGCGTCTCGCCGGTGTGCTCCGTCTGCCCGACGGACTCGCCCCCGGCCAAAAGGTCCCGGCCCTGGTCATGTGCCAGGGCTTCAGCCTGGTCAAAGAGGTCTGGTTGCCGAAAAACGCGGCCGAGCTGAACCGAGCGGGCTACGCCACGCTGAGCCTCGACTACCGCTACTTCGGCGAGAGCGAAGGAGAGCCTCGCTGCCGCCTCGTTCCGCGCCATCAAGTGCTCGACGTTCGTGCAGGTCTCACCTTCCTCGAGACCGTGCCCGAGGTGGACACCTCGCGGCTCGGGGTCTTCGGCATCAGCTTGGGCGCTAGCGTGGCGGTCGGAGTGGCCGGAACCGACGAACGAGTGAAAGCGTTGGTGGCGGTCGCGGGCCCGGGCGACCTCGAGCGCGTCTGGGCCGCCTTCGCGGACTTCCCCAAGTTCCGCGAGAAGGTGCTCGCCGCGCGCCGAACTTACGTCTCCACCGGAGAGGTCACCTACGCAGCCGTCCCGAAGCTGCTCTCGTCGGACCCGGCCACCTGCGAGCTCTTGATGAAAGAGAGCGCCCACCATCCCACCTGGCGACTCGAGGTCACCTTCGAGTCGCTCGCGGATCTCTTCGAGTTCGCGCCGGAAGACGATTTGCCCAAGAGCCGCGCGGCCTCCCTCTTCGTCTACCCGGGCGAAGACGCGCTCATCACCAAGAGCGAAATGGTGAGCCTCTACGCCAAAGCGCGCGGCAAAAAGAAGCTCGTGTCGCTGCCGGGACTCGCCCACCACGAGGTCTACGCCGAGGGCCGCGCGTTCGAACCGCTCATGCGCGAGACGCTCTCGTTTTTGGCCGAAAACCTCTGATCTTCAACGCGACGGCGGCGCCGGCTTCGAGGGTCGGTCGGGCTGTTCGGCGCGAACGATCGCGACCGCGGCGTTCACCAAAAGGCGCTCGATGCGCTCGTCCGGTACCTGCTGAGCTCCACGTAGACGATCCCATGCCTCGAACGAGAGGAGCACGTCCAGGGCGTCGAGGGCATCGTGCGCCTCGGGCGGCAGGTAGGGCGAGCCCATCACCACCAGCGCCGCCCGCAACGCATTCACGTTGAAGGCCTCTTGTTCCCGCAGGAAAGCCGAGACAGGAAGCACCCGACGGGCGGCTCGCTGAAAGGGGGCGATATGCTCGAAGATCCGCATGCGCCGGCGCACCAGGGCGGTCAGATCGGCCTCGAGCCTGCCCGTCGGCGGACCGAAGGTCACCAGACTCAAGACCTCTCGCAAGAGCCGCGCGCTCACGCCTCGATAGAGGGCGTCGAGCTCGGTGAACGCACGCGCGACGACGTCCGAAGGCAAACCGGACCGCGCGACCAGCGCGTCGACCGTCGGTGATTCGTGCGAGTCTCGAACGAGCGCGTACATCGCGTCCACCAGCGCCTCGTGCGCCGACGAATCCTGCAAGACGTCCCCACCCTGCGGACTCACGCCGCGGGGCTCACCCGTTCCTCCCATGACGCCACTATCGCGCCGACGGCTCGATTGCACAAGGAAGGCTCGTCCCCGACGGCTCGACCAGCCGGCAACTCGCCCTACCAGGCGATTTTCCCTTCAGAATTCAGAAGCTGGCGCGGACGCCGATCTGAACCCACCGCGGAGCATTGGGGCGCGCGCCATACGGGCGCCTGCCCACGATGTTCTCCGCCCCGGTCACGTTGCGCACGTTGCCGTAGATTCGGAGCCAGCGGAGCGGCGCAACGTACGCGCCCACGTCGGCCCAGAGCTGCTCGTCCGTGGCCACCGTCTCGTCGATGGGCTGGCTCCCGGCCACCTCGCGCATTTTGCCCACGTAGGTGACCGAAGCGTTCGCGCCGGCCCAGCGATTCTCCACACCGAGGGCGAGATTGAACTGATGCCTCGGGATGTAGGGAATCTTGTCGCCCGCGCGCACGGTCCCGTAGATGGGATCTTGAGAGGTAAAGTCGCTCCGGAACTCGCCGTACGTCAGCGTATACGAGGCGGTGAACGGCACCTTCACCGGACCTGCCGGAACTTCGTACGTGGCGAAAGCCTCGAGGCCGTAGACGCGCGCCTTCCCCGCGTCGAACTGACGGTCCAGGCTCGCATCCACGCACCCGCTGGCCAAGCTGCACACGTCGGTCAGATTGGAATAGTCGTTGAAGAACCCGATGGCCTCCACGCGCGCACGACCACGGGTATAACGAGCCCCGGCCTCGTAGTTCACGCTGTACTCGGGGCGCACTTCACGCCCGCTTCCGGGAGGAGGCGGAGAGAAACCGCGATAGACCCCACCCAAGACTCCGAGCTCGGGGGTGAGACCATAGTACGCGCCCACTCCCGGCATGAACGCGCCGACGAAGCCGTTCTTCGCGGCGGTCGCAGGATCCCGAGACAGGTAGTCTTCGGCGCGTGAGGCGATGAGCTCGGCTCGCATACCGGGGGTAATCGTGAGTCGGTTCCACGTGACGGCGTCCGATAGATGCAAGGCGAGCGCGTAGGTGCGCGCGAAATTGCGGGTGGTGACGCGCTCGGGCTCGCCGGCCGCGACGAGCTCGCCCGATTGCATGAGGTAGCCCTGCTCCGAGTGGACCCGACGAACGTCGTCGTAGTGGAGCCGCATTCCGGCCTCGAAGGCATGAACGAGCGGCCCCGTGCGCGCCGAGGTGGTGAGCACGCTCTGCACGCCTTGGCTGGTGAACTCGCGAGAATTCGGACCGATGTAGAGCGTATCCGCGCCCGTGCCGCTCGAGTCGATCTCGCCCCGCAGGACCGCGAAATAGCCGGCATTGGCCGGATCGCCGGGGCGCGCCAAGACGTCCGCGGCGGAGGCTCGCCCCAATCGATTGAGCTTGCTCCAGCTGCGCGCGTAGTCGAAGCGATAGGCCGTGGTCTTGAGCGTGTACGAGGTCTCGGGCCCCTCCATCGTATGGGTCAAGGTGATGCCCGTACGGTGATTCTTCATTTGGTCGAGCGCGCTCGCCGCGTACCGCCGATACGGATCGGCGCGAAAATCGGCGTCGCTTTGGCCGAGGTAGGTCTCGTTGGACACCTCGTCCGCATACGAGAGCTTCACGAGGAAGCGGTGTTTGGTCGACGCCTCCGGATCGAGCACGTAGCTCGCCTTCACCATCCAGTCGTTGCGGGTCGAGCCCGTGTCGGCTCCGCTCGGCAGATTGGTAAACCCCGCATTTTGCAGCCTGACGCCTTCGATGAGAAAGCCCCATCGATCGGTCCCCGTCCCGACGTACACATGAGCCTTGCCGTAGCCGTAGGCCCCCAGAGAGAGATCGGCCGAGCCGGTCGTTTTCTGCGGAGTCTGTCGGGTGAGAAAGTCGACGGCGCCACCCACCGTCTGCGGACCGTACGCGATGGCCGAAGGCCCCTTGACCACGCGCACCTGGGTCATGCGCGCCATGAGCGGGAAATAATAGGCTGCGGGCGCCGAATACGGGGCGGGGCCGAAGAGCACCCCGTCTTCCATCAGGGTGAGCTTTTTGCTGCGATCCGGATTGGCGCCGCGAATGCCGATATTGGGGCGCAATCCGATACCGTCCTCGCCCCGAATGTAGACCCCCGGCACCTGGAGAAGCATCGCCGTCGGATCGTCGTAGGAGAAGCGCTCGAGCTGCTGCTTGCGAAGAACCTGGACCGACCCTGCACTACGCGAGAGCGGATTGCCCGAGACGACCACGTCTTCGACTACGGGCTTCTTCGGCTCCGGAGCCGCGAGGGGGACCACCGGATCCGAAGGCGTCGGAGGGATCGTGCTCGGCGCAGGCGGAGCGACGGGCTCGGCCGACGAAGGCGACGAGGCCGGAACGGACGGCGCGGCCTTCTCCTCCACGGGCCCCGCCACGAAAGGCGGGCTCGCCTCCGGAGTCGGCGCTCCCTCCGAGCCTTGCGCTCCGGCCGACGTGGCGAAAAGACCGACGGAAGCCGCGAGCCCCAAGGCGGTCCACCGCCGTGCGGGAAGGTTCGGAATGGAACGAAACGGAACGAAAACGAGCTTCATCACGGAGCTTCAATCCTCGAGCGAAGGCAATCAGAGCACCGGCCGAATCGGTGGCGGAGGCTCGGTGGGTGCGGGCAGAATCCAGGACGCGTTGCCGAGGCCGTCCTCGACCCTCGAGAGGTCCACCTCGGGGTCGATCAAGAGCGCTCCAGGGCGGGCGTTGAGGGAGGCCAAGACCTCTGCGCGCACCTCGACCGGCCCACCTTCTCGAAGCGAGTAGTCTTCGGCAATCCGCTTGGCGAGCTGGAGCACGAGGTCGGGCTGACTGGCCATCTCGTTCTCTTGATAGGGTGTCAAGTAGGCACGCGGAGAGACCAGGTAGAGCTTGCCCGTCCGCGGGTTCTTCACGAAGAAGGTGGTCGAACCGCCCTTGGCGCGCACCATAACTCGCCACGAAAAGCGCATGCCCTGCTCGTGCCACAGCACGTTCCCGCCATAGGCGAATGCCCGCAAAGGCAAAAGAACCTGCACGAGGGCGTAGAGGGCGAACGCGACCAGCACGAGGCGCTGTCCCCGCGTGCGGCGGATGGTGTGCTCCGGAGCCGTGACGCCGGGTTCGAGACGCACGTCGTCCGAAAGCATGCTCTCCGCCGAGTCCCGCCCGACGGAGCGATGAAGGCGCGCGAGCACGTCCCTCGGCCAAGAGGCCGAAAAGAACACCGTCACCGCGCACGTCATGATGAACGGAAACATGCCGATATCGAAGAGCACCCGGGTGAGCGTGTGAAAGAGCACCACCACCACGAACGCGCCCTTGCGGGTGCGGGGCCTCGAGAGAAAAAAGACGATGGTCGCGTCGAACAAGAAGCCGGCCCAGCTCATCGCGAGCGGCACGTACGGCCAGGTGAAAACCCTACCGAGCACGGGCACACTCGTGCGCGCGCCCAACCAAATGCCCAGGGGCTGTCCGTGAAGGAGCCAGTCGGGTTGGAGCTTGGCGAGCGCGGCGCAGGCGTACACCACGGCAATTTGCAAACGAAACAGCCAGAGCCATCCCTGCGCAACACGCGGTCGTGTCCCGGGCGAAGTCGGACGCGACGCTCCGACGGCCTTGAATCTTCGGATGAGCCAAGCGTCGACCGAGTGGGCGCGCCCCGCCGGCGAGAGCGCCAGGAGCCACGCGAGCAGCGCCGCGAGGTAGTAATGATTGAGATACGTGGAAACGTCGAGGAGCTGCACGTAGGTGAGCCCCACCGCGAAGAGGGGCGCGGTGACCCGATAGGCGAAGCCTGCCGCCACGGCGATGCCGAGCGCCGAGAGCGCCCAGAAGAGCGCGTGCATGTGCGCTCGAGAGAGCGGCTCGACCCACGAAAATCCCCAATAGTGGAACCTGAAGCGCGGCGAGACGAGCAGCTCGTCGACCCAACCGTAGGCCAGGAAGCGCTGCATCGAAACACCGAGCAGCAGCCCGAACATCGCCCGGAGTACCGAGAGCCACGCGGCATCCACGGGGACGAAGATGCGGCGAACGTGAGTGCGAACGAAGTCTCCCAACGAACCGTGGTTCGCGACCGTCCGGGCATCGTCCGCGGGACGAGGTGCGCCTTCGAGCAGGGCTACGTCAATCGGTGTCACTGGCCGCGCTCGCCGGGAGTTTCAGGTTGAGAGGGCTCGCCGAACCGAAGAAGCTGGTCTTCAGCAGATTGGCGAGCGGCCGAACCTTCAAATAGAAGTCGATGAACTGCGCCTCCGTGGCATTGGCGAACGGAGGGAACGCGTCGGCCGCGGCGACGGCCTTCGCGAGCTCGGCGAGCAACGCATCCGAGAGCCCAGAGGCTCCCGCTGCGATCAGCCAATCGTCGAAGCCGATGCCCTGCCCTTCCGGCCCGCACCCCTGGTAGAGCGAGCGAAACGCGCGCAAGTTGGTCCGGATGTTCTCGATTTCGAGCCTCGCGAACGGACTCTCGGAGATAGGCGGACTCGTTTGAAAGCCCGCTAAACTTCCGAGCTTCAGGTCTTTGATCTCTTGTTCGGGGTAGAGCAGAGACCACGCGACCACGTTCAGGGTCTCTTGTTCGCTACCGTACCCGTCGAACGCGAGCAACTTGGCACGGAAGCCCTCGCCCTCGGGGAGCCAGACGCGCCGAAGCACACCGGCCTGCGCGGCGATGTCCCCCGCGACGGCCGCCGCGTACGCGGACTTTCCGGTAGAGATCGCCTCGGGGGAGAGCGAGGCCCACGTGGTACCGGCCGAAGAAGACCCCGAACAATCGGTGTCGCGCCCTGGATAGTGCAAGAGGTAGTCGAGCGCGAAGAGCCCACGACCACTCGGGAAGACCAGGTCGAAGCCCTGCAGGTAGCCCTTCGAAACTACCTGCGTCTCCACCTGGCAGCGGCTCGTATCCGGCCAGGAGTGGACGAAAGCCCGCAATCCGCGGCCGTGGTATTTGTCCGTAGCCCGGTCGGCCACTGGGCCGAATTGGAAAAGCTCGAGGCTCGACCATTCGTTCATGGCGTTCCGATAGGCCAGCTGCGCGAGCGCGAGACTCTCGGCCGTCCGTCCGCGAGCGTCGCTCTCGACGACGGATTTCAGCACGATGGCCGCGTTTTCGAATCGGCACGAGTGCCACGCCGCACAATCCGCGGCAGCCCCGAGCAGGGCGGCTTTGGTGAACGGCGCGGTCGAGACCGGCGCCGCCCCGCAGGCGAGCGGTCCGCTCGGCAAGAGAGCCGCGTCCGGCGTGACGCCAGCGTCGAGGGGCGGAGGCAGAGGGTCGGGAAGCGTATCCGTGCGGCCCGCTCTCGCGAGGCCGGGTCGAGGGTCCTCCGTCGCACGACACGCCACGACCAGCGCGACCAGCGCGACCAACGACGAACCCAAGGCGAGCCCCCGTTGCCCGATCCATCGGGAAGCGAATGACGTCTTCACGACCCTCGCCCTCTCAGTTGCCGACCTTGAGCGTCACGAGCAGCGTCGCCTCGGTGACGCTCTGCGCGCTCGCGGCCACACGTTTGCCGTCCGGAGAGAGCGCCACCTTGAAGAACGGCGCCGCATGGGGATATTGGATACGCCCGTCGTTGCCGAACGTGGTGTCGAGCTTTCCGTCCGCCCCGAAGACGTAGAGACTCGCGAAGTCGTCGTAACACCCGACGTGCAACGTTCGGTCGTCGGGCAAGCGAACGAGATCGCGCCCGTTTTCTCGGTAAGGACGCGTTCCGAGGCCCGCCGCTCCGTTGCGTTCGCTTTGAATGGCCCAAGCGCCGAGTCGCCCGAACTTCGGGTCGAGGTTGTCGCGAACCAGCCCGAACGTGAGCAGGTCGTTCTCGAGGGTAGCCGTATCGAAGTTGGACTTGCCGTAGCCGGTGGTGACGTAGCGACCGCTCGATTGTTTTACGACGGCGTACGCCTCGGACGCACCGCCCGAAGCTTGAAAGGGATTGAACTTGGTTTGCCCGGGAGAGGCGGTCGCCGAGGTCGTACCGAACCCGAACGTGCCGTCCGGGGTGCCGTCGGCCTTCAGCCTGAGGAGCACGACGGAGACACTCGGGCCGGTGCCGAAGTCCGTGTAACCGGACGAGACGATGCTCCCGTCGGCTTCCACGATGCCGCGGCGCGCATTGTCGCCAAGGTTCTTCGCGTCGGCGTCGAACCAGTAGGGCTTTCCGCCATTGAAAGACGCATCGTTCGAGAGGTCGGTCGCGAGCAATCTCGCCACCCAACGATCGTTGTCGGTCCGCTGAGCGCCGCTAGCCGCTTTGAGGGGCGCACCGGACGCGAACACCACGATCTTCTCGGCCGTGGCATTGCTTCGATCGAGCGCGACACCCCAAGAGCCGTACGACGGAGCCGCGCCGGCGACCGGCCACGAGGCGAAGTCCGCTTCTTCCCAACCGAAGACCACGGACTTGGGCGTTCCGAAGGCGTACGCGCCGGAAGCGTCTTTGGTGAGCTTCACGAGCCAGACCTTGCCGGCGGAGACCGCGTGGACGACGAAGCTACCGTCTTTGAGCTCGACGATGTCGTACGACGTCTCGTCGCCGGCGAGCGGCAGAGTGATCACGCCGTTGGTACCGAACGTGGTGTCGAGCTTGTTGCTGGTCTTGTCGAACCGCCAAACCGCCAGCTGTCGGTCCCCGGCCACCATCGTGGCGCCGGACATGTACAAGTGTCCGTCCGAGCCCCACGTGAGCCCGTACGGATTGATGGCAGCAGGCACACGCTGCGTCGACTCGGGCAAGACCGGAGCTGCGGGGCTCGCGGCGTCGCTCGCGTCTGCCGCGTCGGGCATGGACGCATCGGGCAGCGCGGGACTCGCGTCGGGCTCGGTCGATCCGGTCGGCACCGAGGTCGACGTGGGCGCGGCATCGGGGCTGGCGTCGGGCGTCGCATCGGTCGCGTCGCTGCACGCGGAGAGCGATCCAGCCGTCGACGCGAGGGTGAGAAGACCAAGAGCAAGAAGCTTCGGGGGAAGGCGCATGGGAGTTCCTCGAGCGATCGATGCGGGCTGCCTCCGTGGCACCCGGCCAAAACCTTACTAACCCGTCATCTCGTTAATGAAAATCACTTTCACCTTCACACCGCGTTTACACTTGGATTTCGAGCACGGCGCTTGCTTGGCGGGCGCGCATGTTCGACTTCGACCGCAGGAAGCGTGGCGCGTGGGCGACCCGACTCGCTTCGATGGGCTTCATCTCGGCGTGGCTCGTCACGGGCTGTGGGCTCGCGTTCCAGCGCATTCCACTCGCCGCCTCCACGAAGCCGCTCGTTCCGCGCTCGGCGAGCGCCGTCGACCTCTACGTGAGCGGACGTCCGACCGTTCCCACGCGAGATCTGGCGCTCCTCACCGTGGAAGAAGAAAGCGTGTATGCTGCAAGCTCAGAAGCGGAGGCGCTCGCTCGCCTGCGTGAAGAAGCGGGTCGTATGGGCTGCGACGGGCTCGTGGTGCTCGGCCCGTCGGGCGGGGTCGGGAGCGGGCTCGACGGAAAACACGCGCGCGCGCTCCGGGGCTTTCGTGGAGCGTGTATCGAGTATCTGGCTCCGCCCGCGCCGTGATCCGACGTTCACGGGCGGGCCCGGCTCATGTCGAGGAGAGCCGGCTCAGGCGTCCGGGCAGAAGTACGAGTGGAAACCGAGCGGGATGCGGCGAGGAAGCGCGACGCGCGCGAGCTCCTTCATCTCTCGAGCGTCGAGCACGAACGCGGTGGACGAATCGTCGCGCAGGCTCGTTCCGTAGGTGATGAGGTAGCCGTCGTCTTCGGAGCGCGCACCCGACGCGGGCGCGAACGAAGCCTCCCCCACGAAGGTGCCCGCGGGCGGCTCCCAAATGGCGCGCCCCCCGTTCGACAGGTCGTATTTGACGAGCCCGTCGAACTTGAGCTCGGGGCTCTTCGCGACCCGAGGATTGTAGGTGTAGCGAGCCTTGGTGCCCTGAATGGTGTCGTTGATGCGGGGAAACTCGGTGGCGACGTCGTCGAGGGACCGCTCTTTGGTTGTGCCCGTCTTCAGATTGAAGCGCCACTCGTAGAGCGAAGGAACGAGCTCGATGGAGTCGAGGCGCGCCACGCTTCCGGAGGTATCTTGTTTCTCCGGGATCGGGTCGGCCACGCGGCAGCCGAGCAGCACGATCTCGTCGCCCTCTTCGTAGGCGTTGATGGTATGATACATGTAACAGGGCTCGGCCTCGAACCAGCGCACGTCTTCGGCGTGCCCGTGCCGCGGGAGGATGCCGAAGCGGCTCGGCATCGACCGGTCGAAGGCAATCTTGAACTTGCCCGCCGCGAGGCGCTGCTTGTCCCATCCCATGGGGAAATCCAGCAGGATCGAGTAGTTTTCCGTGATGGCCATGTCGTGCAGCACGTGCGGCTCGGGGATCTCGATGGCCTCGTAACGGACGAGCTCGCCCTCTTTGGAGACGAGGCCGTAGCGGAGGTGCGGCGCGCGCACCATGGAGTAGTCGAAGAATACGAGCTCACCGGTGCGCGGGTCCACCTTGGGATGCGCGGAGAAACCTCCCGTGAGCTTGCCGCCGAACTTCTGTCGGCCAATCGTGGAGAGGTCTTTGGGCGAGAGCTCGTACGGCGTGCCCGAGAGCCACCAGAGCGCGTAGAGGCGCCCTTGGTGGAAGACGAGATCGGTGTTGGCCGTGTCCTTCAATGGTCCGCCCGGCAGCATCATCGCTTCGGGGCGCATGGGCTCCAGAATGCCGGACCAGAGAGCCTTGCCCTCTTTCTGCTCGTGCTCGAAGCCCTTCGTGCGAATCCAGCGGTTCATGTACGAAGCACGGCCTTCGGAGAACCGGATGCCGTGCACCATGCCGTCGCCGTCGAACCAGTGGTACTTGCCCATGGGCGCGAACTGCGGATTGGGCGAGTTGCGGACATAGAGCCCGGACAGATCGCGAGGAAGCTCACCCTCGACGCGCAGCCCCTCGGTGTGGAGCTCGTCGGTCACCGGGCGATGCTCACCTTGCAGGTAACCGGTGGGGACGGTGGGCTTTTGCGACGTGGGCTGGGAGGGAGAGGGAGCTTGCATGCGAGGCTGAGCGTACGCGCCGATTTCGTCGGAGAAAAGGCCGGATCCTTCGTATCCTTGCGTCATGCGCGACGTCTTCGTCTTGGGCTCTGCCACTACGCCCTTCCGCCGCCATCCCTCGATGCGCCACGAAGATCTGGTGCGCGAGGCTTACCTTGCCCTGTTGGAAGACGCCGGGCTCGAGCCCGCGCGGATCGAGCAATGTTTCTTCGGAAATTGCGCGCTGCATCTCTTCGGCCAATCCAATATTCGGGGCCAAGTCCTGCTCGTCCCGCTCGTTCGCGAGGGCAAATACCCGGCTTCGGCGCCCATCGTGAACGTGGAGGGAGGCTGCGCGACCGGGGCGCTCGCGCTCCGTGCCGCGCGTGCGGCCGTCGCTTCGGGAGACTGCGACATCGCCCTCGCGATCGGGGTCGAGAAAGTCTTCATCCCGGAGGCACCAGCCAAGATGCTCGAGCTGTTCGCTTCGGGAACCGACTTGCGAAACCCCGAGACGTGGCATGCACTCTACACGGAAAAAGCCGCCTCTTGCGGGACCACCTATGCTCCCCGCCCGGATCGCATCGCGCTGCTCGACGCGGTCGCGCTCGGAGCCTCGTGGCACATGAAGACGTACGGCACAACCGCCGAGCAGCTCGCGCGTGTGGCCTCCAAGAACCACGCACACGGCGTGCACAACCCGAACGCGCAGTACCGCGAGGAAATCTCGGTCGAGGCCGTGCTGGCGGACAAGGCCGTGGTGCATCCGTTCACGCGCGCCATGTGCGCGCCCATGAGCGACGGTGCAGCGGCCGTGCTGCTCGGGACGCGCGAAGCGCTGATCTCGCTCGAGCCACGCGCGCGCATTCGACTCGCCGCCTCCGGCGCCGCCAACGGCACACGCACCTCGCTCGAAGAAGACTCGGTGACCGTGCATGCGGCGCGGCGCGCCTTCACCGCGGCCGGCATCACGCCGTCCGACGTGAACGTGGCCGAGGTGCACGACTCGACCGCGTTCGCCGAGATCGCCGCGCTGGAAGACCTGGGCCTTTGCGAGCGTGGCGAAGGAGGCCCGTTCACCGAGTCCGGCGCGACCTCGCTCGGCGGACGCGTACCTGTGAACACCTCGGGAGGGCTCGAGTCGAAGGGACATCCCCTCGCCGCCTCCGGTCTCGCCATGGCCCACGAAGCGCGCCTTCAGCTCGCCGGTCTCGCCGGGACCCGACAAGCCGGTGCTCCCACGTGGGCCCTCACGCAGAACGCCGGTGGCCTCATCGCCTTCGACGAAGCAACCTCGGTGGTCTCGCTCTTCGTCCGCGAAGGCTGACCCCGCCGACACGTGCAGACCGCACGCGCATCGGGTGCAGACTGCACCTTCATGACGAAGGCAAAAAGAAGCCCTGCCAGCGCGCACTGGCAGGGCCTCGGTACCGGGTACTTCTTGCAGGAGGGACTTCCGGTAGGAAACGCGGAACGGTCAGTTGGCGGGCTTGGCGGTGGGGCGCTTGGCCTCCGCCTCGACCGGCGCAGCCTTGGCCGCTTGGGCCGCAGCCTTGGGAGCCGGCGCGGGAGCGGGCTCGGGGGTGCTGGGCTTGATGTTGTTCTTCACGAGGATCATGCGCTCGAGCTTCTCCATGAGCTCGGGGTGCTGCTCCAAGTAGGTCTTGGCGTTCTCACGGCCCTGGCCGATGCGCTCGCCTTGGAACGAGAACCAGGCGCCGCTCTTCTCGACCAAGTTGAGGTCGGAAGCGAGGTCGATGATGTCGCCCGAGCGGCTGATGCCCTGGCCGTAGAGGATGTCGAACTCCACCTCACGGAAGGGAGGCGCCATCTTGTTTTTGACGACCTTCACGCGGGTGCGGTTACCGACCACGGTGGGGTCTTTCTTGTCGCTCGTGGCCGCTTCTTTGATGGCGCCGATGCGGCGCACGTCGAGGCGGACCGACGAGTAGAACTTGAGCGCGTTGCCGCCGGTGGTGGTCTCCGGCGAGCCGAACATGACGCCGATCTTCATGCGGATCTGGTTGATGAAGACGAGCAGGCAGTTCGAGCGAGCGACCGTGCCGGTGAGCTTGCGCAGGGCCTGGCTCATGAGACGAGCCTGGAGACCCACGTGGCTGTCGCCCATGTCGCCTTCGATTTCGGCCTTGGGCACCAGGGCCGCGACCGAGTCGACCACGACGATGTCGACCGCGTTGGAGCGGACGAGCATGTCGGCGATCTCGAGGGCCTGCTCGCCGAAGTCGGGCTGCGAGATGAGCAGCTCGTCGGTCTTCACGCCGAGCTTGCGGGCGTACGAAGGATCGAGCGCGTGCTCGGCGTCGATGAAGGCGGCGACACCACCGGCCTTCTGCACGCTCGCGATGGCGTGGAGGGTGAGCGTGGTCTTACCGCTCGACTCCGGTCCGTAGATTTCGATGATGCGGCCGCGCGGGTAACCGCCGATGCCGAGCGCGATGTCGAGGCCGATGCTGCCGGTGGGGACCACCGCCACGTCGCCGCCGAGGGTTTCCCCCTCTTTGAGGCGCATGATGGAGCCTTTGCCGTATTCTTTTTCGATGCTGGCAAAAGCGATTTCGATGGCTTTCGCGCGGTTCTTGTCTTCCATCGGCAGGGACTCCTCGGCGTTACGCTGCGCGGGTTTCGCGCTGGCTCGTGTGTGGCGGTAGCTCGTGTTTAGGTGACTTACTATACTGGTCACACGTTCAGTCGTCAAGAGCTCTTCCGTTCAGGTCCGTTCGTTTCGTTCCCATGTGCCGAAATGCCCGACTTCCCGCGGGGAATCGCGTGACCGAAGCCTGACGGCGGGTTCCTGCCTCGACCGTTACGGTGTGAAGGAATGTCCGTCGCCATCCTCGTGAACCTGAAGGCCCGTCATGGCTCCGCTCAAGTGGGCGAGCACATCCGTCGCATCCTGCCCGACGCGCGCGTCGCCGTGACGAGCTCCCTCGACGAAGCTCGCGCGTGGGTCAAAGACGAGCTCGTCCCGCATCGGCCTTCGCTCCTGCTCTCGGGCGGCGGAGACGGCACCGCGGTGGCGCTCTTGAACGAGCTGCGCGACCAGGGCATGCCGCTGCCCACCTTCGGGCTGCTCGGGCTCGGCACGGGCAACGGCTGGGCACGCGCGACGGGCGACGTGGGCAAGCGCGCGGTCTTGCGCGGCCTCGAGCGCCTCTCGAATGCCGGCCAAGATCTGCCCGTGCGCACCTTCGATCTGATCGAGACCGAGGGACGCGTGACGCCCTTCGCCGGCACAGGCTGGGACGCGCAAATTCTTGCAGACTACAAGAATACGGTCACCAAGACGCCTCGTGCGCTCGATCGTCTCGGCGGCTCCACCGGCGGTTACCTGCGCAGCCTCTTCACGAAGACGATCCCGCGCCAGCTCTTCGGCGAGCGCCCGCGCGTGCGCGTGGTGAACCTCGGCGAAGACGCGCTCACCGTCGACGCCTCGGGGAAAGCCGTGCCTCTGCCCGGTGGCGAGCGCGGTCGCGTCCTCTACGAAGGACCGCTCAGCGTGGGCGGTGCGGCCTCCACCGAAGAGCTCGGCCTCGGCTTCCGCGCCTTCCGCTTCGCGCACCTCGTGCCCGGGCGCATGGCGGTTCGCGTGTATGCTGCAACCACCGCGGGCGCCACGCTGCGCATGCCGCTGCTCTGGCGCGGCGTGCACCCCTTGGCGGACGACCATCACTTCTTCGTGACCAAGTGCCGCTTCGAGTTCGACCGCGCGGTGCCCTTCGAGATCGGCGGCGACTTGGTGGGCGAGCGACGCGAAGTGGAGCTGTCGCGCCACCCCGTGCCCATCTCGCTGGTCGACTTCCGCCGCGTGCACTGAGCGCTTCGGCTCCGACTCGCTACCAGGTGCCGACCGGGCCGCTGGCCACGCGAAGGCCTTCGCGCACGTACGCGGCCACGTCCGCAGGCGCGC
Organism: Polyangiaceae bacterium; assembly: GCA_965225775.1. Classification (GTDB taxonomy): domain Bacteria; phylum Myxococcota_A; class Polyangia; order Polyangiales; family Polyangiaceae; genus JAAFHV01. The sequence continues at coordinate 4,559,390 of OZ245328.1, forward strand.
CCGTGCCCTGATCGAGGATTTCCATGGTGCGCGTGTCGATCAGCGCATTCCACGGGAAGCCGTCGATGCCGAACACGCCGAGCTTCTGCGCGTTGGTGTCGAAGAGCACCGGGTGGGCCGTCTCGTAGGTCTCGCACCAGGTGTCGAGCTCGAGCAGCGACGGGCCCACGTTGCGCGTGCGACCCTGGAAGAGCACCTGCACGATGACCGCGCCTTCGGCCACGAGCTGCGCGGCCGTCGCTTTGGTGGATTTGGCTTCACCGGCGCAGATGGGGCACCAGCTGGCGACGCCCTGGATGTGCAGCACGCGGTGCTTCTTCGCTTCGGGGTCGTAGAAGTCGGCCATCGAGACCGTGGCGAGGCCCGCGTCCGGGTTGCCGGCCACGTAACCGCGAAAGGCGAAATTGGCGAGCCGGTCGCCCACACGAAGGCGCGTGCGCGCGCGCGTGCCGATGTGATCGGTGGGGTAGGCGACGCCGTCCGGGTTCTTGGCGGCTGCCGTGACCGGGTCGTCCGTGAGCGGAGCTTCCGAAGCGGACGAGCTGCACCCGAGCCCCACCGTACCGAGCGCCAGCACGACCGACAGCGACAGCGAGACTCCGAGTCGACGCAGGATCACGTCATCTAGTTTCGCGCGTTCCTGGCGAAGCTCAAGCGAGGCCTCGCGCGCTCACGCTTTTTCGTGCGTGTCGCCCGAGGCGCCTCGATGCGAAGTTGCCGCTGCGATTCCCGAGAAAATCAGGGCGCGAGGCAGACCGCGAGCTCGTTGCGGTAGGTCTGGAACTTCCCGTGGTAGGTGCTGGCGGGGCCGGACGGGCGCAGCTCTTTGCCGTTCACGGTGAAGTACATCTCCACCTCGGCCTCGACGTACTGGCCGCTCGCGTCGACGGTGAGCTTGAACTTCGGGCAGTCTTCGCGCTTCGTGTAGACGCGGTAGGCGCCGAACGGATCGACGCCGCGCAGGTCGAGCGCGTAGTGGGCGTTGTTGCCCCAGCGACCGTCGAAGCTCACGTACTCGTGTGCGAAGGCGGTCTCGCCGACGAAGCGGCGGTGCACTTGCACGTCGAGCTGCTTCCAAAGATCGCCGTTGTCGAAGTCGGTCACGCCCTGTTTCCAGACCTCGAAGCCGACCTGACGAATCGCCGCGCGCTGGCGGGCGTAGGTCTCGTAGAGAAAGCCGTTCTCGAGCGGACGCCACGAGCCGGGGCAGGCGCCCGCGTTGCAGGTCTGGCGCTCGATCACGTAGCTCGCGTTGCCGACCCAGCCGGGCTCGTTGGCCGAGGGCAGCACGCGGAAGTGGTAGTTTTTGCCGAAGTCCGAGTCGTACGAGTGGCAGCCGTAGCGATCGACGTTCTCGAACCACATCTCGAGATCGCCGGTGCGATCGAGGTCGATTCCCGGCTCGGGAGCCGAGGGATCCGAACGAAGCCCGGCGACCTGCACCGAGCGAATCTCGCCGCCGTCCCAGCGGTAGAACGCGGTGACCGAGAACTGCGGCTGGCCGCCCTGCGTGGCGCGGCAGGTGGCGCGGTCGACCGCGTAGAGCACCTTGAGGCGCTTGCCGCGCTCGAGCGACCCGCGTACCTCGGTGGTGTAGTTCGCGTGGAAGACCACGGTGGCTTCGGAGGTGGCCGCTTGGCTCGACTCGCCGGTCTCGCCGGCGTCGGGTACGCCGCCGCACGCGAAGAGGAACGAAGCTCCGAGGACCGCCAGCAGCGAACGCGCGTAACTCATGGGCGAGTGACTAGCTCGCCCTGGGCCTGAGTCAAGGAAGAATCGCACCATGTGTGCGCGTCATTCTGCCGAGGAATCCGTAGCCTTTTGTCAACGCAACGCGCCATGTTCGCTTTTTTCCGCATGGGCTCGGAGGACGAGGCGCCTTGTGAGCACTCGGTGGGGCGAGTACGAACGGAGGCGATGCGTGTTCGATGCTCGCTCGTGGCAGTGGCCTTCGTGCTCGGCTGCCAGGACAAAACGCCGCCCCAAGAAGACGCGGCGCCGAGCGCGAGCTCGCTCGCCAAGGGGCTCGGGCTCGATGCCGCGGGACTCACGCCCGAGCCTTCGGACCCGGTGGCACCGGCGGGCAACCTACGCGAAGAAGCCGAACGCTTCTCGACGCTCGAGCAGTGCGTGATGGAGCGCGCGAAGGTGGACCCTCTGGTGGGCGATGCGATCCGCGCGATCGGCTACGACACGCTTTTTTACGACGGCTGCCGCGTGCTCCACGCCACGAAGGAGCGCGACCCGAAGATGTGCGAGCCCATCGTCTCGAGCGCGCTGCGCGCGAGATGCGAGACCTTGGTGGCCATCGCACGCGGCGACGTGGAGTCGTGCCCGCGCGTGCGCGACACCACGGTGACCCGAGGCCGCAGCCCCACTTGTCTCGCCGCGGCTTCCGGTGACGCGAGGCTCTGCCAAGGCGAGCCCAAGATTCCGCGCATCCACTGCGAAGCCCTGGTGATGCGCGACGAGAAGCGCTGCGACTGGGTTCCCGACGACACGCTCCAGCCGGGCATGGGCAAGCGCTCGTGCCTGCGCGAGGTCACGCGTCTGCGAGCACTCCTCCCCGAGTCAAAAAGCGGGCTGCCGCCCCTCGTGACACCGAAGGCCGACCTCGTGGTGGGCCTTCGAGACGCAGGCGACGCGGGCACGCCCGAGCTCAAAATCGACGCGACGGGAGAGGTCGCCCAGGGCGTCGTGATCTTCCCCGGCTACGCACGCCGCGAGATCCTCGATCGCACACGATTCGGCATGGAAATAGGCGTTTTGCTCGACGCAGGCCCGTCGTTCGTCGCCGCCGGCCCCACGAGAAACGCCCGCCTAGGGCTGCTCGTCTCGTTCGCGAAAGACGGCAAAGACGCCCGCATCGAGCGAGCCGAGCTCGACCTCCCCGGCAACCGCACCCACGCCTATCCTGGCGACCGCCTGAAGAGCACGGTCACCTTCACGAAGCTCGACGACGTGCGAGGAGGAGAGGTCGCCCTCACCTTCAACGGAGACTTCGACCAGGGCCTCATCACCCTGAAGCTCGAAGCCAAAACGTTCATCCGAGACGTCGTCACCACCGTCCCCGCCACCCTCCCGAGCCCCCTCCTCGCCGCCCCCATCACCCCCACCGAAAAAGACGCCGGTCTCCCCACAAAATCCCCCTGGCACACCCCCCGCCCCAAATCCCTAGACCCCATCAAGCTCTAGCCTCCCGCGAGCAGCACACGAGCCCTCTCGAGCGACGCGTACGTAGTACGCGAGCCCTCTCGTCCCACGCGACGCGTACGTAGTACGCGAGCCCTCTCGAGCGACGCGTACGTAGTACGCGAGCCCTCTCGTCCCACGCGACGCGTACGTAGTACGCGAGCCCTCTCGTCCCACGCGACGCGCACGCAGTACGCGAGCCCTCTCGTCCCACGCGACGCGTACGTAGTACGCGAGCCCTCCCGCGAGCGACGTGTGCGCAGCACACGAGCCCTCCCGCGAGCGACGTGTGCGCAGCACACGAGCCCTCCCGCGAGCGACGTGTGCGCAGCACACGAGCCCTCCCGCGAGCGACGTGTGCGCAGCACACGAGCCCTCCCGCGAGCGACGTGTGCGCAGCACACGAGCCCTCTCGCGAGCGACGTGTGCGCAGTACACGAGCCCTCCCGCGAGCGACGTGTGCGCAGCACACGAGCCCCACGACCATCAGGCCCCGATCACCAAGAACAGAAGGGCGAGTGGTTTTCGTCGAGACCGAGCGGCAGCAAGGAGGGTCGCGCGGAGCGTACTCCAGTACGCGAGCACGCCCGACGCCGCTGCCGCGAAGGTATCGACGAAAAACGCCGCCCTTCTGAGTTAGACGCCGATGAAGAGGCGGTGCGCAAAGTTACGCTCGAGACGGGCGCGCAGGACCTTGTCCGCGGCAAGCTCGATGTCGTACTCGATGCGCTTGAACTCGAAGCGCTTCTTGTCCGTGTCGTAGACGGTGAAGCTCGCGCGGTTGTCGAAGTCGCGCGGCTGACCGACGCTTCCGACCGACACGATGTACTTCTTGTCCGCTTCCAGCTCGAAGTCGGCGCTGGGGAGCTCTTCGACCGAGTTCTTGGTGAGCGCGAACACCTTGCAGAGGTGCGAGTGTCCGATGAGCGTGATGTGGCCGAGCTTGTCCCAGATGGGGAGACACTCGCGCGCTTGCTCGGGGGCGAAGATGTACTCGAACTCCTCGAGGCGCACCGGCGAGCCGTGGCAGAGGAGAACGTCGGACTCTTCGACCTTGTGCTGATAGGGAAGGCCCTTCAGCCACGCCATGTTCTCGGGCGAGACCATCGCGGCGTGCACGTCGAGAGCGTGGCGCGCGGCCTCGTAATAGTACGAGTAGTCCATGCGCCCCGACACGGCGGCATCGTGGTTGCCGAGGATGGTCACCTTGGCGAGGTTGCGCACGAGATCGGCGCATTCGTTCGGGGAGCCGCCGTAACCGACGGTGTCCCCCAAACAGAAATAGGTGTCGATACGCTCGTCGCGGTAGGCCTCGAGAACCGCGGAGAGCGCCTCGAGGTTGGCATGGGTGTCACTGAAGATACCGAACCGCATGGGCTATTCCTGACCGTAGAGGTTTTTCCCTCCGGATGGAACTTTATCCGCGCCCACCTCGGTCGATCGCACGAGACGCGGCCACGCGAGGGGCCCTTCTCATCGCAGACGCACCGCGAAAAATGGGGCACATTTCGGCGCAAAAGGCGTTTTCTCGTCCCACCGGTTGATTGTGGGCAAACGCCGTGCGAATGCCGGGAAAAGATGAGCGACGACGAAACCAACGGCCAAGCCCACGTTCGCGAGGACCTTCCGCCCCCCGAAGAGCTCGTGCCTCCCCCACCCGCGGTCGCCGAGGCCCTGAGCGCCTGCGTGCGCTTCGTGCACGCAAAATACGGCGTTTTGCTCGACGGAACGCAGGACACGCTCTCGCTACTCGACCAATACGTGAAGGATGCACGCAGTGAGATCGCGGCCAAGCCGGCGGCGCTCGAGCTGCTCACCACGTCTTCGGGCGCCTACCTGGGCGAAGTGCTTCGCCGCGAGCTCGGAGGCGAGTGGTTCGCAGAGGGAGATCCTGCCGGGTGGCGGCTCTACTTCACCCACGTCTTCATGACCTTCAACCCGCTCGGCATGGCCCGCGAGGCGCTCACGGGCGAGTCGCAAGAGGGCTGGCACGCACACCTCGGGCTCGATCCCGCGGAAGAAGACGGCGTGAAGGCCAGGCTCGAGTCCCTCCCCGAGGTGGACGACGACGAGTTCTTCCTTCCCACCACACGCTTCGACACGATCTCGATCGTGTTCGATCACCTACGCGCGCGCATGATGAAGAGCGGTATGGCCGACGTGCGCTTCACGTCGGACGACTACTGAGCACGAAGGCCCTTATTTTCCAGCGTCCGGAGCTGCGCCGAGCACGATCTTGCCCGGCGCGGTGAAGGGCTCCACCGGGGTGGTCACGTCACCGAAGACCGAGCGCCAAGTGGCCGCGTAGCGACCCGGGGCCACCTGCAGCACGAGCGAGGCCGAGGGCGCGAGCCACGCGACCGGCACGCCGTCGAGCCACAGCACGGAGAGCGCTGTGCTCGGGTTCGACACCTCGAGGTCGGCGGTGCTCGACGGGTCTCCATGACGAAGCGCGCGCAGCTCTTGAGGTGTGAGCGTCACCCCCGCGCGGTCCCGCGGGAAGAGCTCGGGTGCGCGGACGGCTTGCGCCGGAGGCACGAGCAGCGAAGCACCGCCCACGTCGGGCCTGCGCGCTAAGGACGAAGCCTCCACGACGAACGAGCCCTTCGTGCTCCAGCGAAACTCGGCGTAGAGCGGCACCTCGTCGACACCGCAGAGCGGCGTACGTGGGAGCGCGCTCGCCAGATCGAGCAAGAAGCGACAGAAGAGCACGCCGCCCTCGCCCGCGTCGGCCACGTGGGCGATGTCGACCACCACCTTGGCCGATCGCACCACGAGCTCCACCCGCCGCGTGCGCGCGCCGAGACGCCGAGGGCCCTCGCCTCGCGGGAGAATTTCCGAGTGATCGAGCGGTCCCACGTCGAGCCTACGCTCGGCGAAGAACGCACGTAGCGCGCCGGGAGCGAGGCTCCGGTACTTGGGCTGTACGCTCGAGCTTCCCGCCACGAGCACGTGGCCCAAGCGGTCCTGGCGCGCGCGAATCTCCACGTCGGGAGGGAAGACGAAACCGGTGCCCTCGGCCACGAGGCGCATGCGGGTGGCGGAGATCTCGAGGCGCGCGCGGGTCTCGGTCTTGCGACGCGCGACTTCCACCCCCGCGCCGCTGATTTCCTGGCCCTTCGAGAGCGGAGGCAGCTCACCCTGGCGGAAGACGAGCTCGAGTGCATGGCCCGGGTTCTCTTTCGCGACCACCATGTCCGAGAGAGCTTCTTCGGCGCGCAGGGGCACGGCGGGAGGACCTGCGTCGGGACCTGCATCGGGCACGTCGGCGCGCGCGCTCTCTGCGGCTTGGGCGTTGGCGAGCGGCGCGGGCATCACCTGCGCTTGCGGGCTCGGTGGGTGATCTTGCACCTCGCCGGGAGCCGGCGGACGAGAACACGAGACGAGCGTGGCGAGCGTGGCGAACGTGACCGCGCTCCACGAAGCCGTCGCTCGGATGCGCGGACGCGAGCTCTCGTCGGAACCCCTCATGTCATCAGGAAATCGTCGACGACGTGCACCTTGGGATGGAGCGCGGGAGCGCCGGGCAGGTGCTGAGTGTCGACGAAGACGCTGTCCGATCCGGGGTGCTGCTCGAGCAGCACGTTGCAGTTGCCGGGCTCGTTGTCGAAGACGGCCACCACGTCGCCGAGGCGGGAGAGGCGAGGACCGAAATCGCGCTTGAAGGTCTCGTCCGGGATGTCGAACGCGGGCTTCACCACGAGCTCGGTGCCGGGGAGACCGATGGGGAATCCGAGGTCGCGCAGGCTCTTCCAGGAGCCCACGCTCATGTTGGCGAGGTCACGGCCGGTGAAGTACACGAGCACCGCGCCGGTCTCGTAGCAGGCCTTCGCGAAGGACACCGCGCCGGGCAAGGCCACGTCGTGTTGCATGTAGTCGTCGGCGAAAAAACGCTCGCGCCAGAAGCGCTCGGCCTCGGCGTGCAGGGCGGCATCCACGTTGAGCTTTTCCAGCGAATCCCGCATCAAATAGAGCAAATCCGCAGGAGCCACGCCGGCCAAGATCTCGGCGGCTCCGGGGTTCGACGCACGCCACTGCTCGCCGAGCTCGCGCAAGATGAGCGAGGTGCGCGGGCGGTTGTCCATCAGCGTACCGTCGAGGTCGAACACGACCACCTTGGACCTGCCGGAGGAAGGAGCCGAGCGCTCGACGATGCGCCGGAGAAGGGCATGCTTTTCGGTGGTGGGAAGTCGCGAATACGCCATGAGGGGCGGTTCGCTAGCATAGGTTCGGCGCGCGGGCGACGGGTGTGCTACGTCCCACGGCGTCATGACGCAGAGGGATCATTACGAGGTGCTGGGCATCCCGCGTGGCTCGAGCCCGGAGGAGATCAAAGCGGCCTTCCGGAAGCTCGCCTCGCAACACCATCCGGATCGCAACCCGGACGACCCGAGCGCATCCGTGCGCTTCAAGGAGGTCAACCAGGCCTACCAGGTGCTCTCCGATCCGCAGCGTCGTTCGCTCTACGACCGGCTCGGCCATCGCGCCGAAGATCCCGGCTCGCCGTTCGGCTCCGGTGGTCCGTTCGCGGGTGGCGTGGTCGACGTGAGCGATCTCAACATCGACGGCTTCCTTGGCGATCTGCTCGGCGTGTTCGGCGTCGGCAAAGCCGACAAGGGCGACCTCAAGCGCGACCTCGAGGTCACCTTCGAAGAGGCCGCGTTCGGCTGCGAAAAGGAGCTAAAATACGAGCGCGTCGTCCCATGCTCGGACTGCGATGCCTCGGGCTCCGCTCCGGGTACCAAACCCGAGACATGCTCGGTCTGCGCGGGGCGCGGCCGCATCCGCATCCAGCAAGGTCTCATCCCCATCGCGGTGGAACGCACCTGCTCGCGCTGCAAGGGCTCGGGTCGCATCGTCATCACCCCCTGCAAGACGTGCAAAGGCAGCGCGCTGGTCGCCCAGAGCCACACGCTCAAGGTCACCCTGCCGGCCGGCGTGGAGCACGGAGCCACCAAGCTGGTCACCGGGGCCGGAAACAAGCCTCGGCCGGACCGCAGCGGCGGAGACCTCGAGATCACGATCTTGGTCGCGCCGCACGCGTTCTTCAAGCGCGTGGGCGACGACGTGGTGTGCCAGGTGCCCATCACGTTCGTGCAGGCGGCGCTCGGCGGCGAGGCCGAAGTGCCCACCCTCGAGGGCAAGGGAAAGCTGAAAATCCCGGCTGGAACGCAGCCCGGCGCCACCTTGCGCATCAAGGGCAAGGGCATTCCCTACCGCGGCGGAATGGGCCGCGGCGATCAGCGCGTCGAGGTCACCATCGAGGTGCCGACCACGCTCACCGATCGCCAGCGCGAGCTCTTGGTCGAGCTCGCGAAAGAGAGCGGCGAAGAGCTCTCCCCGCAGCGCAAGACCTTCGTGGACAAGCTGCGCGACCTCTTCGACTGAGCCTGGATTTCGCTCTACCTGGTCTGGTCGTTCCACCGGCATTTCTCGCGCCTTCGAGCGCAGATGCCACGGGCCTTCGTGCTCGAGATGGCGCAGCTGTATCTGCGCGCGAAGTCCCCGCATTCGCTTCGCTTTGCCGGCGGACCTTCCGGCGGCGCGCGCAGCGGGAAAACCCCAGCCATTCGCTGGGAAACCGGCTGCGTAGTCGGTGCTCTAGAGCGGTCATGATCTTCGATCAAGCCCGCTAATTTAGCTCGACTTGTCGTCGGAGGACTCTGTCCTCCGCCGCGGCAAGTCCGCGCAAAGCCCGCTGGGGCCCCACCTCCTGGTTTTGGGTCCCAAACGTCCCAAACCCAAAACGGCCAAATCACGTGATTGAGAATCGTGACCGCTGATTTAGTCGCAGGTGGTCTCGCCCTGACGGAAGTGGGTGAGCATGCCGGCCATACGCGCGTTCCAGAAGGCCCAGTCGTGCTGCGCGTTCGGGGCGGTGATGCGCGTCACTTCGTAGCCCTTGCCCTTCAAGGTGCTCTCCATCTGCGTGGTCACGTCGCAGTTGTCGTTGGGACAGCCGGAGTCCAGATAGAAACGCGACGGGGTCTTCGGCTCCTGAGAAGCGCGGGTGATCATGGCGTTGTCCGCCCAGAAGTACGACGAGCTCTGCGCGCCCACCCAGCCGAAGGTGCCGGGCTTCTGGAACGCGATGTACGTCGAGATCAGACCGCCGAGCGAAGCCCCGGAGATGCCTCGCGCCTTGGGGCTCGCGCAGACCCGGAAGTCGCGCGCGAGCCGAGGCAAGAGCTCGCTGGTGACGGCGGTCGCGTAGAGCTCGCCCTTCGAGCCCGCCGTCTGGAACGTGTACTCGTCCATGCGCACGTTCTGCGAGGGCAGCGCCACGAAGGCGAGGATCGCCGAGAGCTCGGGTTTTTGCTTGTAGAGTGTCTCGGCCGGCTCGACGAAATCGCCGCGCGTGAGCGACTCGTTCCCGTCGTGGAAGAGCACGATCGGGAGCTTCTTGCACGTCGCGCCGTCGTACGCCGGGGGCAGCCACACGAACACGTCGCGCGCGTTGCCCATGGTGGTGGAGGGCACGGACCGGAAGGCGACCATGCGCGGCTTGTCCTTGGGGATGGCATCGGCGTGCACGATGCCGTTCATCTCGCCGACGTCGTGGTGATCGATGCCGTCCCACACCACGTTGCGCGCGGACGGGTCCTCGCGGAATCCCGCGTCGGAGGTGCCCGAGAGCAGCTTGTACGGGTGAGCAACACCACGCGCGATTTTCGCGTCGGCGATCCACAGGTCGGTGCCCGCGACCTGCGTCATGGCCAGCGCCTTCGTCTTGTCCCAGCCCACGAAGGCGCCCACCACGCTCCACGCGCCCATGGGTGGCGCACCGTTCACGAAGAAGACTACACGATCGCTCGTGGGGTCTTCGAGCGGGCCGCCGCCCTTCGACGCGACGTCGGCGAGGAAGGCCGCGACCTTGGTCCGACGCGCATCCCCGGTGGCCGTGGCCAGATCGCGAACGAGTGCATCATACAAGGATACGGGGGCCGTGCGGGCGCGGGCCTCCCGCGTGCAGTCTTCGGGGACGCCCGTGTCGGGCGAGCTCGAAGCGTCGGGCGCGGGGCCACCGTCGGGCTCGCGCGTCGCGCCGTCGGACGTCACGCTGGGGAGCTCGGTCGAGGCGTCGGCCGAGGCCTGCGGGGCGCTCGCGTCTTCGCTCGAGCACGCAACGAGTCCGCTCAGGACGACCAGCGCGCTCGCGAACAGCGAAGCCCCGAGCCGCCTGCGCACGAGCAAGCCCGAGCACGACTCGGACGTGAACGAAGACGGGACCGTATCTCTCAGGGCTTCCTTGCGCATCTCAGGGCTGAGTGACTGCCACCCGAACCCCGCCCTGTCAAAGCGCGATCCGGCTTCTTTTTGCGTCTCCCGAGCCTCGGGCTCACCACGTCACGACGCGTTATGTTGCGTCAGAAAAAATCCGCAGAAAGTTCCTCGAACGTCACTCTAAAATGCGTTACGCCTCACCGGCTCGCGGGTTTCGTGAGCGGAGAGAGAGCGCAGTCGTCTGCGCCCATCGAGTGAGCGGCCCTTCGCGAGAGTTAGAAGACAGATGGAGCACGTTGAGCGTGACACGACGCGCGCACCGAAAGGTACGCTCGCATCGATGGAGACCCCGGTACCGGTGAGCGACGCCAAGTCGCGACCTCTGCGCTGCGAAGCTCGCGGCGTGAAGAAGGCCTTCGGCGGCACGCACATCTTGAAGGGCATCGACTTCTCGATCCCCGAAGGAGGGTTCGCCGTGCTGGTCGGCCCGAGCGGCTGCGGCAAGTCCACGCTCCTCCGCACCGTGGCCGGGCTCGAAGAGGCCGACGCGGGAAGCATCCACATCAAAGGCAAAGACGTCACCTCGCTCCCTCCGCGCGACCGTGACATCGCCATGGTGTTCCAGAGCTACGCGCTCTACCCGCACCTCAGCGTGCGCGAAAACCTCGCCTTCGGCTTGAAGCTCCGGAACACGCCGGCCGCCGAAATCGAAAAGCGCATCGGCGAAGCGAGCAGCATGCTCGGCCTGGAGAAACTGCTCGATCGTCTGCCCAAGCAACTCTCGGGCGGTCAGCGTCAGCGCGTGGCCATGGGCCGCGCGATCGTGCGCCGCGCGAACCTCTACTTGTTCGACGAGCCGCTCTCGAACCTCGACGCCGCGCTGCGCGCCGAGGTGCGGGTCGACATCAAGCGCCTGCACGATCGACTCGACGCGACCTCGCTCTACGTCACGCACGATCAGGTCGAAGCGATGACGTTGGCCGATACCCTGTGGGTCTTGAACGGCGGCCTCGTGGAGCAGAGCGGCGCCCCGCTCGAGGTCTACGAGAAGCCGAAGAGCGTCTTCGTGGCGACCTTCCTCGGTTCTCCTCCCATGAACCTCTTCGAAGGCAAGCTCGAGGGCGAAAACGGGGACTTGATCGCCGAGGGGCAAGGCCTCCGCGCGCGCATCTCGGAGTCGCGTCACGGCTCGCTCACCGCCGGCCGCGCGGTGAAGATCGGCGTGCGCCCGCACGACCTCGTGGTCGCGGAAGACACGAGAGACGCCTCGGGCGAGTTGCACGTCGAGCTCGTGGAGGCGCTCGGCTTCGAGGCCTACGCGTACGGATGGTTCACCTCGTCCGGACCGCGTGTCATCGCCAGGCTCGAGCCCGCACACGCGCGCCGGGCCAAGGTCGGCGACACCATCCCCGTGCGAGCCCTTCCCGATCGCGTGCACCTCTTCGACGCCAAGACCGAGCGCGCGCTCTGAGCCGCGTCCGAGCTCCATGAAGGCCCTCCGCACACTCGTCCTCGCGCTCCTGGTGGTGCTCTCGCTCGTCTCCGGCGTGGGCTGCGCGGGATCGTCCCGTCCTCGCGTGGTGCTGTGGCACTCCTACCGAGAAGAGGAAGAAAAAGCCCTCCGCGAGGTGCTCTCGGCGTTCGAGAAAGAACGCGGCGTCGACGTGGAGGTCCTCGCCATCCCCTTCGACGCGTACGCGACCAAGCTCGAGTCGGCCATCCCGCACGCGCACGGCCCGGACGTCTTCCTCGACGCGCACGAGCGGCTCGGCTCGTACTTGCAGAATGCACTGGTCGCGCCGGCCGGCGACGCACTGCCCGCGTCCGAAGAGGCGCTCTACGACGAACAAGCCGTAGCGGCGGCTCGCCAGAACGGCGTTTTGTACGGTGTTCCGCTCGCGGAGAAATCGCTCGCGCTCTTCGTGAACCGCGCGCTCTCTCCGAGCGAGCCCACGTCCTTCGAGACGCTCGCCTCACGCAAGGGCATCCCCGACGGCTCGTACCCGCTCGCCTACGAAGCCGAGAGCGCGTACTTCCACGCGCCGCTCCTTCACGCGTTCGGCGCCCGCATGGTCGACGACGCCGGGCATTTCACCGCGTTCGGACCGCAGGCCGAAGCGTCGGTCTCGTTCCTGCTCGACCTCGAAAAGGCGCACGCTCTCCCGCAGGAGCCGAACGGTGCGCTGGTCGGCGAGCTCTTTTCGACCGGCAAAGCGCGCGCCGTGGTGAGCGGCCCGTGGTTCCTCGCCACCGCCAAGAAGCTCAAAGGGAGCGACCCGAACGCGCCCGGCTACGCCATCTACCCGCTCCCTCGTCTGAAAGAGACCGGCGAGGCACGGCTGCGCGCGTTCCTCACCGTCGACGTGGCGTTCCTCTCGCCCGAAGGCGCGAAGAGCGAGCACGCGCGAGGCCTCGCGAAATACCTGGGAAGCGCGAGCGCGGCCCGCACGCGCGCCCTCGTGGGCAAGCAGGTGGTCGCGACCAAGTCCGCCTGGAACGACCCCGAGGTCCAGAAAGACACCGACCTCACCGCGTTCCACGCTGCCGCGCAGACCGGCGTGCTCACCCCGACCTCGCCCTCGATGCGCGCCGCCTGGGTGCCGCTCGAACAAGCCGTGAAGAAGGCCGTGCGCGGAGACGCGAGCCCGCACGACGCGCTCGACGAGGCCCGCGCGCGATTCGACGACGCGATGAAACCGCCGCCCCCGAGCCCCTCGCCCACGCCGCTCTTCGTGGCCGTGTCGCTCGTGCTGGTCGGACTCGCCGCCATGGCGGTCAAAAACGCGCGCGCCCCTGGTTTTTCCAGCAGGTTCCGCGCTTCGATCCCCGCGTACAAATACGTCACGCACGCCGCCGTGGTGGTCTTCGTGCTGGTGGTGTTGCCGCTCGTGGCCGGCACGCTCACCTCGTTCTTCGCGGGCACGCGCCAAGAGCCTCGCTACGTCGGGCTCACCAACTACATCGAGATCCTCACCGCGCGCGGCGGACCGCTGCTCGGACACGGATCGTTCTGGCTCACGCTGCTCGTCACGGTCGGTTGGACGGTGGTGAACGTCACCTTCCACTTGGGCATCGGCTTGCTCCTGGGCGTCTTGCTCTCACGCCCGATCTTGCGCCTCAAGGCCGTCTACCGCGTGCTCTTGATCCTGCCGTGGGCGGTTCCGTCGTACGTCACGGCGCTCGCGTGGAAGGGCATGTTCCATCGCCAGTACGGCGCGGTGAACGCCATCCTGCACACCTTCGGCGTGGAGCCGATTTCCTGGTTTTCCAAGTTCTCCACGGCGTTCTCGGCCAACGTGGCCACCAACGTGTGGCTCGGCTTTCCCTTCATGATGGTGGTCACGGTGGGCGCGCTCACCGCGGTCCCGAAGGACGTGCTCGAAGCCGCCGAGGTCGACGGCGCGACCCGCTGGCAGCGCTTCCGCCTGGTGGTCCTCCCGCTGGTCGCGCCCGCGCTCTTGCCCTCGGTGGTGCTCGGCAGCGTGTGGACCTTCAACATGTTCAACGTGGTCTTCTTGGTCTCGGGCGGTGAGCCCGACGGACAGACCGACATCCTGGTCAGCGAAGCGTACCGCTGGGCCTTCACGCGCAACGCCCAGTACGGCTACGCCGCGGCCTACGCGGTCCTCATCTTCGGACTGCTCTTGCTCGGCTCGCGCGCCATGCAGCGGCTCGGCCCGAAGAAAGAAAACGAGGCTCGCTGATGGACAAAAAGCCTTCTTTTCTCGAGTCTTTGTTGGTGAACACGGTGCTCGTCGCCGCGGTCGCCTTCGCCATCTACCCCATCTTGTGGGTAGTCTCCCTGGCCTTCTCGCGAGAGGGACTCTCGTCCACCACGGGCGCACTCCCCATCCCGCACGATCCGTCGCTCGAGAACTTCCGCATCGCCACGGGCGCCGCCAAAGACGGCGGAGGTCTCTTCCTGATGCAGCTCGGGAACAGCTTGGTGGTCTCGCTGCTCACCGCCATCGTCGCGGTGGTCATCGCCACGCCCGCCGCGTACGCGCTCGCGCGCTTCGAGTTCGTGGGAAAAAAAGCCGGCATGGGCACGCTCTTGGCGACCCAGATGTTCCCCACGGTGGCCAGCGCGGTGCCGCTCTACCTCCTGCTCGAGGCGCTCCACCTGCTCGACTCGCGCGCGGGCCTCGTGCTCGTGTACGCGACCACCAGCGTTCCGTTCGCCATCTTCCAACTGCGCGGCTCGTTCGAGACCATCCCGGTCGAGCTCGAAGAAGCGGCCATGGTGGACGGTGCCACGCGCACGCAAGCGTTCCTCCGCGTGGTGCTCCCGGCGGCGCGCCCGGCCATCGCGGTGACCGCGCTCTTCGCGTTCATGAGCGCGTGGAACGAGTTCATCTTGGCGGCCACGCTGCTCTCGCGCGAGACCGCGTTCACGCTGCCCGTGGTGCTCCAGCGCTTCGTGGGCGAGCACGACGCCGCATGGGGACCGTTCGCCGCCGGCGCGATGCTGGTGAGCATCCCGGTCATGGCGCTCTTTTACCTCGCGCAGCGCCAGCTCGTGGGTGGCCTCACCTCGGGCGGCGTCAAGGGCTGACCGACTGGAGAATCACGAACGATTTCGCGCCCCCGCGAGAAATCGACCGCACGAAGTTGGCCCGACAGCCCCGCTTCCTTTGTCCTCCACTCATGCGAAAGAAACCCGTGCCGCAGCTCGCGCCCACCATCGTCGACCGTCGCAAAGACGGTTCGGCCGATCGGCGCGAAGGTGAGGACCGTCGCGACTTCCCTCGGCCCGAGGGACGACGCACGAGCGGTGGACGGCGCCTCACCGATCCGAAGGAGATTTGATCATGAAGCTCTCGCTACGCCGCCCGATTCTGCCGCCTGTTTCCGTGCCCGTTCACACTTCCGTCACCGTCTCCGTCCGTACCACTCGCTGAAACGCGATCACGCGTCCGCACGCGAGCACTACGCGCGTGAAGCGCAGAGCCGCTGGGCGAGCTCCACGAAACCTTCCCCTCGCTCGGCGCGTGTGACGTAGCGAGGCAAAACGGACAGTCGTCCGAGCGACGAGACCACGTTGGCCACGCCGACGGTCGTCCGAAACGCTGCAAAACAAGGCGCGTCGTTGCCGCTGTCGCCCACGTACGCGTAGCGACCGAGAGCCGCGCCGGGATCCTCGCCGAAGCGGTCGCGCAGAAAGCCGACCACGCCCGAGGCTTTGTCGTCCACGTCGAAGGTGGCGTGCACGTGCACGCTCGATCGCGTGGTGCGCGCACCGTAGGCCCGAATCTCGGCCACGATCGCTGCGATGCGATCTTCGGGCAAACGCACGCGCTCGCCCACGTCCCACGTGACGTCGGACACGCGCGCCTCCACGTCGTCCGAGAGACGGGCCTCGGGCACGAGCGTGCGCACGCTCTCCACGAGCCGCGCGAGTCGAACGCGCCGCGAGCGCCTCTGCTCTTCGCTGCACGAGTCGACGCGCTCCACGTGTTTTCCCTCGCGAAAGAGCCGAATCGGCCCGTTTTCGCAGATGACGCCGTCGATAGGCCACTGCCGCGCCACCACCTCGCCCCAGCCCGAAGGACGACCGGTGACCGCCACGAGCCGAAGGCCCGAGCGCGCGAGCGCGAACAAGCTCGAGTAAGCCGCCTCTTCGAGGTGGCCGTGCGTGAGCAGCGTATCGTCCAAGTCGAAGAGCAAGCCTCGCAGGCGACGTGCTTCGTCCTGCGGCATCTCGGCGAGCGGTCTCATCGGTGCACGATCTCCGCGAGCAGCGCCTTCAGGTAGAGCCCGTCGGGGAACGCTGCGCCCACCGGATGATCGGCGCCCTGGAAATGCCGTTCCAGAATCACGGCGCTCGTATTCGCGCGCTGCGCGCCCACGGCGAGTGCGCGGGTCAGGGCGAACAAGTCCATCGCCGCCGAGCACGAGCAGAAGATGAGATGACCTCCCGGCTTGACCGCGCTCGCGGCGAGACCGGCGAGCTGCGCATAGGCCTTTTGCGCTTGCTCGCGCGAGGCCTTGGAGGGCGCGAGGCGCGGAGGATCGCACACCACGAGGTCGTACTTTCCGTGAGCTTCGCGCAGCGCCACACGCGCGTCTTGTTTGGAGAACGCGATCTTCCCGCCGAGCCCGTTCTCTTCGGCGAGCTGGGCTGCGACCTCGACCGCGATGGCGCTCTCGTCGACCGCGTGCACCTCGGCTGCACCACCACGAGCCGCCGCCATGGCGAACGAGCCCACGTACGAATACGCGTCGAGCACTCGCTTGCCCTTGGCCAGCGATTCGACGCGCGCGCGCAGCCCTCGCTGATCGAAGTAGTACCCGGTCTTCTGCCCGAGCTCTTTGGGCAACCGGTACCGGAGCCCTCGCTCCCGGAAGGTGAGGTCCCCCTCGAAGGCGCCCCGAATGACGCCGGTTCCCGCGGTAAATCCCTCGATTTTGGCCGACGACTCGGGCGTGCGATCGACGATCGCGCGCGGCTGCATCACGTGACCGAGCGCCGCCAAGATGGTCGTCTCGCGCGACTTCATGCCGAAGGTGAGCAGCTGCACCACGAGCACGTCACCGAAGACGTCGACGATGAGACCGGGCAGCCCATCGCCCTCGGAGTGCACCAGGCGATAGCCGCTGGTCTCTTCGCGGTCGAACCCGAGCATGGCGCGCCGAGCGACGGCCGCTTCCACTCGCGACCGGAAGAACGAGTCGTCCACGGCGATGTCCGGGTCGCGCGTGAGGATGCGCACCACGATGGCCGACTTGGGCGAATAGAAGCCGCGACCCAGGAAATTTCCCCGAGGATCTTCCACCCGCACCAGGTCTCCAGGGGTCGCGCCACCGCGTACGTCCTGCACCGCCTGGGCGTAGACCCACGGGTGACCGGCCCACACGGGCTGCACGTGGCCGGGCTTGAGGCGAAGGATAGGCTCCGTAGGATGCACGTTCGTCACGTTCTCTCGTTCCTGGGGAAGACGTCGTCGCGAAGCGACAAGCAAGTCGAGGTTTTCGTCGCCTCGTGAACGGCGGTCAACCATCGTCGACCTCACGCAGGTGAAATACCGGCCGCGGGCACAAAGGGAGCCTTCGTGTGTCGAAGGTCCGACGGCCGAATCGGCGCCGATGGCGCACATCGAGCACTGAACTGGGGCACAAACCCACGGACCTAGTCTCCGCGGGCTGGACGTGGCCGGGTTTGAGGCGAAGGATGGGTCCGTCGGATGCTCGATCGCGAAGACCCCCTCCCCGGAGAAACGCCCCTCACCTCGCCCACGCGGCGACACAGGTTGTCGTCGGCCCGTGAACGCCGGTCAACATCCGGGGGCGACGGCAGCCCGAAATTCGGCCACAATCTTCGGGAAAGGCGTGGCACCCCTGTTGCTACGCTCATCCCGTCCGCCGCACAGTCCACCCCACGCTGAGCGCTCGGCAGGAGCCGTCCCATGAACTTCTCGCTTCCCCGCTTTTCTCGTTCTCCTCACGCCGGATTCGCCCGACTCGCCCGTCTCGGCACCGCGGCGTCGGTTTTCGCGTTCGCGGCGGTCGCCGCGCCGAGCGTCGCGCACGCTCAGGACGCGAACTGTCCCCCCGGAAGCTGGTTCTGCGCGGATACGCCTCCGTCGCCCACCACGCCGCCCGCCGGATCTCAGCCGGCTCAGCCCGCCACTCCCGCTCAGCCCGCTGCCCCGGCTGCGCAGCCTGCCCCGCCTCCCCCGGTGGTCGTCTACCAACCCCCGCCGCCTCCGGTGGTCGTGGTGCCCGCCCGTGAAGCGCCGGCCACGTACCACTACACCCCTCGCCCGCGCATTCCGCACCGCGAGTGGGGTCTGAACCTCCACTTGGGTGGCATCGCGCTCGGTAGCGGTCGCAACGGCGACGCCGCCATGGGACTCATCGGCCTTGGCCTGCGTTTCCGCCCCGTCCCCGGCTTCGCGCTCGAGACGAACATCGATGTCGCCGGGGGCACGGACTACAACGGCTACCGCCGCACCGAGACCATGGGCACCGTCAACGCCCTCGTCTTCCTCAACCCGAAGAGCCGCGCGCAGTTCTATCTTTTGGGCGGCATCGGCGTGTCGAGCGCGCGTGTGGGCGGCGGGTATTCCTATTACGACTCGTCGAACTATTACGACTACGACCGCAAATACACGTACTTCGGTGGTCAAGGCGGCCTCGGTATCGAGATCCGGCTCACCCGCGTGGTCGCGCTGAACTTCGACGTCCGCGGCTTCGTCCGCTCGCGCATCGACAACCGCGGAGCTCCCGAGTTCGTCGACCCCAACACCGGCCGCACCACCAACACCTCGGGTGGCGCGATCGTGAACGGCGGCATCACGTTCTACTTCTGAAAGCCTCCCTCGGAATCCTCGGAACAATCCGGCACGCCCCGGGTTAAGACCGAACGATGTCCTTCGCCGCGCTCGAGCGCCGTCCCCGTTCCCTCGGGTCGGCGCTCGCGCTGTTTTCGGGCGCCGTGTTCGCGCTCACGTCTCCGCCCACCAATCTGACTCCCTCGATTTTCGTGGGGCTCTTCGGGCTCGCGTGGCTTCTCTCGCACGCGGCAGAAGACGCGGGACCGAGCAACACGGCCCTTCGCGGAGCGCTCTACGGCCTCTTTTTCGGAGCGGGAGCGAACCTCGTGGCGCTTCGTTTCGTGCCCGAGGTCATCCTGCGGTTCACGCCCCTTCCGCTGCCCGTGGCCTGGCTCGCGTGGGCGCTTCTGTCGTTCGCGCAGGGCATCTCGTGGGCGCTCGCAGGCGCGCTCTCGGTGGCGCTCGCTCGGCGCGGCGTACCGCGCTTTTTGGCTTACGCGACCGGCGTTTACCTCGCGCTCTTCGTGCCGGGACTCTTTCCGTGGACGCCCGCGGGCGGGCTCACCCCGTGGCCCGTGCTCGTGCAAACGGCGGAGGTGGTCGGAGAGCGAGGCACGAGCCTGCTGGTCGCGCTCTTCGTGGGCATGCTCGCCGAAGCGCAGCGCACGCCGGCCTCGCGTCGCAAGCTCCTGGGGACCGCGTCGCTCGTGGTGGTGGTGGTGTTGGGCTACGGCGCGCTTCGGCTCTCGTCCGTCGAAGCCTCTCGTCTCGAAGCGCCGAAGAGCCACATCGCGCTCGTGCAGCCCGGCACCGGCGCCACCATGCGCTGGGATCCGCAGGCCGCTACGCGCATCGCCAAGAATCTGCACGACCTCACGAAGAGCGCCGAAACGCGCGGCGTCGACCTCGTGGTGTGGCCGGAGGCTGCGTTTCCCTACTCGCTCTCGCACGCCACACGGAGGAGCTCGTGGGGTGACCGCGAGGTGCTCGGTGGCGGCATCCATGGACCGGTCATCGTGGGCCTCACGCTGCAAAAAGACGCCGAAAGCTCCACCAACTCGGCCATGGTGGCGCGCGGGGACGGCTCGCTCTCCGCGCCCTACGACAAGCGGCACTTGCTCGCCTTCGGCGAATCGGTGCCGCTCGCGGACGAGATCCCGTGGCTCAAGAAGACCTTCGCGCGAGGCACCGGGCTCGAGCCGGGAAAGACCGGCGTCACGCTCGAAGCCGGCGACGTCCGCGCGGGCGTGCTCATCTGCTACGAGGACAACCTTCCCGCGGCCGGTCGTGAGGCGATGCGCGAAGGCGGCTCGCGGCCGCCCAATTTGCTGGTGAACCTGACCAACGACGCGTGGTTCTCGGGCAGCGCCGAGGGAGAGCTTCACCTGCGCCTCGCGGTGCTGCGCGCGGTGGAGACGCGTCGAGATCTGGTGCGCGCCGTGAACCTCGGGCCGACCTCGTTCGTGACGGCCACGGGCAAGGTGCTCGCCCGTTACGACGCGCCCTTCCCCAAAGCGATCGACGTGGAGGCGCGATTGCTCGAGACGCCGCCCACGCCCTACGTGCGCTTCGGCGATACGCCCGTGCTGCTCGCGGTCGCCGCGGCCTGCCTTTTTCACGTCGCGCGCGCACGTCGACGAGCCGCACTACCCCGACCGAGCTGAAGCTCGAGCCAGAAACGAAAACGGCGCACCCCGCGAGGAGTACGCCGCTTTCAATCCCCTCGAACCGAGGGAATTTCACCTATCAGACGCGCTCGAGCACCACGGCGAGGCCTTGGCCGCCGCCGATGCATGCGCTGCCCACGCCGTAGCGTGCGCCGCGACGAGCGAGCTCGTACACGAGGTGAGCGGTGATGCGCGCGCCGCTCGCGCCGAGCGGGTGACCGATGGCGATGGCGCCGCCGTTCACGTTGGTCTTGGCGCGGTCGAGACCGAGCTCTTTCTCGACGGCGAGGTACTGCGCCGCGAAGGCCTCGTTCACCTCGACGAGGTCCATGTCCTTCAGCTCGAGGCCCGCGCGCGAGAGCGCGTTCTTGATGGCCGGCACGGGTCCGATGCCCATGAGGTTCGGCTCGACGCCGGCGACGCCCCACTGCACGAGGCGCGCGAGCGGCTTGAGGCCGTTGGCCTTGGCGAAGTCTTCGGTGGTGAGCACGAGGCAAGCGGCGCCGTCGTTGATGCCCGAAGCGTTGCCGGCCGTGACCACGCCGTCTTTCTTGAAGGCGGTGCCGAGCTTGGCGAGAATCTCCGGGGTGGTGGTGGGGCGCGGGTGCTCGTCCTGCGCGAAGGCCACGGTGGCCTTCTTCGTGACGATGTCGATGGGGGCGATCTCGTCCTTGAAGACGCCCTTCTCGTTGGCAGCGGCCCAGCGCTTCTGGCTGGAGAGCGCGAGCTCGTCGCACATCTCGCGGGTGATGCCGTACTTCTGCGCGAGGTTCTCGGCGGTGATGGCCATGGGGGTCTGGCAGTAGCTGTCGGTGAGCGCGTCCCAGAGCGAGTCGCCGACCTGCGGAGCCTTGCCGAACGCCCAGCCGTCGCGTCCGCCGCGGAGCACGTGCGGAGCCTGGGTCATGTTCTCGGTTCCGCCGACGAGCACCGCGTCGGTCTCGCCGAGGAGGAGCTGCTCGGCGCCGTTGATGACGGCCTGGAAGCCCGAACCGCAGAGGCGGTTCACGGTGAGGGCGGGGGTGGTGATGGGGAGGCCGGCCTTGAGGCCGACGTGGCGCGCGCAGTAGATGGCGTCCGCGCTGGTCTGCATGACGTTGCCGATGATCACGTGGCCGATGGCGTCGGCGGCGACGCCGGACTGCGCGAGGGCGGCCTTGGCGGCGTGGACGGCGAGGTCGTTCGCCGAGATGCCCTTCAGGGTGCCTTGAAGCGTGCCGAAAGCGGTGCGCTTCGCGCCGACGATGACGATGGACTTGGACAGCTTGGCCATGGTGCTCTCTCGTGAGGTTCGGGACTTTTCGACGGCTCCGCGACGGGAGGTGGTCGATGGGGTCGAAATCGTGCTCGGTCCATAGCACTTCGCTGGAACGTTTTCCCGTGTGCCCCGTCCGTCGACAGCTATCCTCCCAAAACCGACCGGAGAGGCTCACCGATGAACTGCCCGAAGTGTGGAGCGATGTCTCAGAATCCCGCGGCGTCCCAGTGCATGTATTGCGGACAAGCCATGGCCGCGGCTCCACCTGCGCCGGCCCCCGGCTACGGCGCAGCTCCCCAAGCTTTCGGTGCGCCCCAACAGCCCTATGGAGCGCCGGCGCAGCCTTATGGCGCGAGCCCCTACGGCGCCCCGACGCAGCAGCCCTACGGCGCGAATCCCTACGGTCAGCCCCCCGGTCCAGGCGGCGCGTACGGCGGTCCTCAGCCTCCCGCCCCTTTCGGCGCGAACCCGTACGGAGGCCCTCAACCTCCGGCTCCGGTCCAGCAGTTCGGCGGCGGCTACGCGCCGTACACGGTGACCACGCACAGCGGCGGCGGCTTCATGTCCACCGTGAGTGGCATCGGCAACGCGATGTTCTGGATTCGACTCGGGATTGCCGTGTTCGTCCTCAGCATCGTCGCCATCAGCTCCTGCGTGAACGCCCTCAGCCAGTGAGACGTCGGCCCGCCGCGACAGGCTGAACGCACGACGAGGATCGTTTCGGTCCTAATGTTTCGTGTGCGAAGTTTCGGTTGAAACCCGAAAAACTGCGCCTATCGTGGCCGCGATGAAAACGCTGGCCCGCACGACCACCGCGCTCACGATCACGCTCGCCCTCGTTTGCTTCGGGTCTCGCGCGCACGCCGCCGACTACGGGGTCAAGGGAACCGAAGCGACCACGACCACCGCACTCGCGGCAGGTACGGGCGGCGCGACTGGTGGAAAGCTGGTCGTCCCGAACGGCGCGGGCCCCTACCCGCTCATCGTCGCGAGCCACGGCTTCTCGGCCAACTCGGACCACCAAGTGGGCTGGGCCGAGCACTTCGCGAGCTACGGCTTCGTGGTCGTCGCGCCCGACTTCCCGAACACGTTCAGCCCCAACCACGCGACCAATGGCACCATCGTGGAAGCCCTCGTGGGCGCCGTCGCGACGGCTGTCCCCAAGGCGGACAAGACCCGCGTCGGCCTCGAGGGGCACTCGGCGGGAGGACTCGCCACCACGCTGGCGGCCGCGAAAATCAAGCCTCGTGCGGTGGTGCTCTTCGACCCGGTGGACGCCAACGCCGCAGGCAAGAACGCCTACGCCACTTTGTGCAGCCCGGTGCTCTCCATCTTCTCCAATCCCGGCGCCTGCAATAGCAACGGTGATTGGAAGACCTTCGCCACCACAAGCCCCGGCTCGGTCATCCTCGGGAACCTGGTCAACTCGACCCATTGCGACGGCGAAAACGCTCCGCGCGGATTGTGTGGGATCGGCTGCGGCGGAGGGGCTTCGCCCGCACGTCAGACCGTGCTCGCGCGGTACGCCACGGCTTTCTTCTTGGCCAAGCTGAAGGGCGACACCGCCGCGGCCGCCACCCTGGATCCCGCCACGCTCGCCGCCGACACCGCGCTCGCCAATACCGCCGCGAAGACCGGAATCAGCTGCCCCGAGACCGGGACCGACGCCGGCACGGACGGAAGCGCACCGCCGCCTCCGCCCGAGCCCACCGATGCGAGCACCGGAAGCGACTCGGGCAGCAACGGCAATGGCAACGGCAACGGGAATGGCAGCGGCTCGGATGCGAGCACCGAGACCGGTGAGGTCCCAACCACCGACAGTGGATGCTCGACCGCGCCTCACGCCTTCGGCGAAGGCAGCGTCGTGGTCGCGCTCGGGCTCGGAGCCGCCGTCGCCACCGCTTTCGCGCGGCGTTCGCGTCGTCGCTGATCACGAGCGAACGAACGAAGAAGACCTCGCCTTCGACGAAACGATGGCGAGGTCTTCGGGTCCTCGGCACGTGACCGAGGCTCGTGGTTCGTTCGTGTTTACTCGGAGATCGTGGCCCACGCTCCCGCAAGCACCGATTCACTGCGCTCCTTCACGGAAACGCGCAGCGCATAGACGCCCTTGTCCACCAAGAAGCCTTCGGTGACGAGCGTGTCGCCGGGCCACACGGGCTTGCGGAACTGAGCGTCGAACGCGGTGACCTTCTTCGAGTCGCCGCCGCAAGCGCCACGAATCACGTGGCGGACCATGTGACCGTAGGTGCAAAGGCCGTGCAGGATGGGTCCCTGGGTGAAGCCCACTTTTTCGGCGAAGACCGGGTCGGCGTGCAGGGGGTTCGGATCGCCGGAGAGGCGGTAGAGCAGCGCTTGCTCGGGCGAGGTGCTCTCCTCCACGCGGAAGTCCGGCTCACGGTCCTTGGGGACCTCGGCGAACTTGGGCTCCTTCGGCGGAGGATCCCCGCCCCAGCCGCCTTCTCCGCGGAAGATGATGCTCGCGGTGGTCTCGGCCAGAAGCTCGCCTTTTTCGTCTTTGGTGGTGGTGTCGACGAGCACGTTGGCGAACCTTCGCATGTCGTAGATCGCGCGAATTTTCGCGGTGGTCGAGACGGTGGCCGCCGGAGCGAAGGGCTTGTGCACGCGCACCTTCTGACCGCCGTGCACCACCATGGACAGGTCTCCGCCGGTCTTGGCGACCAGGTCGAACATGGGGTCGAACATCGGCACCACCGCGAAGCTCGGCAGCACGAGCGGACCGTGCCCTTCGTAGAGCGTGTCGAGCTCGTCTTTGCGACCGCCCACGCCGAGCGCGTAGAGAATCACGTCGCGCGAGGTGTACGTGTGGAGCTTGGGCTCCGTTTCTTTGCCCACGAGAGTCAGGTCGAGCGCCATGGCGCGGAGCATCGGCGACAGGTGCCCCGCTCGTCAACGCGCGTCGGCTGCGCACCACCGACTTCGGTGCGTCGAGCGGGTAGCGGTGCTACGACCGCCCCGTGGTCATGGTCGAGGACGTGTTCGGCGAGGTCTCGCGCGCTTTCGCGCTGGGCGGGGGTGGGCTCGGGCTCGCCCGCGGCTTCGCACGGCTCCTGCCCACCGCGCTGCTCGTGCCCGCGTTCGGGCTGCGTGGGCTTCCGGTCACCGTGCGTGCCTCGGTGGCGCTCGTGCTCGCCTTCGCCGTGGCGCCCGCGCTCGGGACGGCGCCCGCCGAGCCTGGAGGCGAGCTCGTCACGCTCGTCGTGGACGTGCTGCGCGGTTTCCCCCTCGCGCTCTCGGCCGCGCTGCCGCTCTGGGCGAGCACCATGGCCGGTGGGCTCTTCGACGAGCTTCGCCTCGCACGAACCGAAGTAAAAATGGCGCCTCTACCCGATGCGCACTCGCCTTCGGCCGTTCTCCTTTCGCTCCTCTCGGGGTTCCTTTTTTTCGCGGTGGGTGGGCCTTCGTCCATCGCGAAGGCGGTGATCGCAGCCGAGCTCTCGCACGACGTGCTCGAGAAGACCGTCGGCACGCTCGCCGCGGGTGCCGGTGTCGCGCTGGTGGTCGCAGCTCCGCTGGTCGCGTCCGCGATCCTCTCGGGTGCGGCGAGCGCGATTCTCTCGCGAAGCCCGTTCGCGGCCGCACGTGGCGCCATCCCGAGCCTCCGAGGGCTGGCCATGCTCGCCTTCTTCGCGGTCGCCCTGGAGCGCGTGGCCACCCTGATCGCGCTCGTGACCGACGCGAGCACGCGGGGCTGATCCCCTAGGAAAATAGGCTCAGCCTGGATTTCGCTCGATCAGATGTCGCGCAGGATGCCGAAGGCGAGGCCGAGCTCGATCACCGGGTACGCGCCGTTCATGCTCGAGCAGTCGCCCACGGGCGAGCACTGGGACTTGCCGGGGAAGACGAACGCGCCACCACGTGCGTCGAGGCCGAGCGTGAAGAGCCGGGTCATGCGCCAGGCCGCGCCCACTCCCGCGAGAGCTTGAATGCCCTCGGTGCGCACGCTCACGGTCTTCACGCCGTAGTTGGAGGGCACGGTGTCGCCGATGCCGTTCGCGTAGCGATCCGTGAGCATCACGTAGCCGGCCTTCGCGCCGGCCCAGAGCTCCCACGTGCCACCCTCTTGGAAGTAGTAGCGCCCCTCGGGGCCGATCTGGAAAAATCCCCGCTCGTGCGTGCGCGGTAGGTCCGCGGTGCCCGCATAGGCGGAGCTGGTCAACGCGACGAGCGCGAGCGATGCGCCGCCACCGATGGCGAAGCGGTCCGCGCGGTAGTGGAAGTGGAACGCGAGCGGGAGGGCCATGTCCGCGCCGTTGCCCGGCTTGCGGTCTTGACCGAGCAGGCCCGCGGTCGGCAAAATCAGGCTCGCGACCTCGATCTGCGCGTGAAGTCGAGGGCCGGGTGCGGACGCGTCGGTCGTCGATGCCGTCGCGCTACTCGTGTCGAACGCAGCGCCCACCCTCGCCTCTTCCGCGTGCGAAACGCCTCCCGAGAAGACCGTTCCCGCCGCGACGATCGCGGCGAGCATTCGTTTGCAGATTACAACCATCGGGAGCTCGAGCTCGAAGGGGCGACCGTAGGAGGAGCGGTCGGCGTGCTGGTGGGGGTGGGAGTCGGCGCGGGTGCAGTGCCGGGCAATCCTGGTACGGCGGAGGCCTGAACGACGACCGATCGCTCCGCGCGCGTGGGCACGCCGTCGACGGTCGCGGTGAAGACGATCTGGAACGAGCCGGTCTCGAGGAAGGCGAAGGCGCCGCGATAGGTACCCGAGGCTCCCGCGATGGCCGGCATGCGCGCAGGCGCGAGATTCGTGCCGGAAACGGTGAAGGCGGCATCGCTCACCTTGGCGCGCGAAGGGTTCGTACGCGCGGTGAAGTTCACCGCTTGACCGACGCGCGGCTGCCCCGGAGCGACGTCGACCGTGACGAGCGCGGCCGATCCGGCGCTCGCGCTCGGCGTGGCGGTCGCGGTGACCGTGGGCTTGGTGGAGGGGAGCGGCGCCACCGTGCCCGCGAGCTCGGGAGACAGCTTGGCCACCTCGGCCTCGAGCTCTTCCACGAGCAGCTTGGCGGCGGGGTCCGAGGGATCCAAGTCGTTCGCGATCTTCGCGATGCGGAGCGACTCGGGCGGGTTTCGTTCGACGCGCGCGAGGTTCACGAGCTCGTCGCAGGCCCGCTCTCGGGCCTCGAGGAGGCGCGGCTCGTGGGGCCAGCGCTGGAGCGCGAGCGCCGTGATTTCCCGAACGTTTTCGCCCGGCGGCTCGTAGAGCTTGTGCGCGAGCAACGCGGTTTGCGTGCGCGCGACCTCGGCCTCGAGCGCACGATCGGGACCGATTCGGCCGAGCTTGTAAGCTGCACCTATCGCGAGCAAGACCCCCACCGCGAAGCACACGAGCACCAGCGTGACGAGCGACGCGCGGTTCGGCTTTTTCGGCGCGTCGTCGGGTTCGTGGTCGAGGGGCGGTGAGCTCGCCGAGGAGTCGCGGAGGCGCGGACGCGAGTCACGCGAGCCGTCGAAGCGAGGGTTCGAGGGAGCCGGTGCCGGCGAGGACGGAGCTCCGGGAGCTTGCGAAGGGGGCGCGGGTGTCGCCGTGGCCGAGACCGCGGTAGGCGGCGCGGGCGTGGGCCGGAGAGCGGGGGCGGACACGTCGTCGAGGGTGTCCTCGACGGCTGGAGGAAGGGCATCGGGAGGCGTCCAACGGACCGTGGCGCTTCCCGGGAGCGAGGGGATCTCGGTCCCCGAGGGACGCGACATGGGCGGCTGAGCCATGCGCTCTTGCAGCTCGGGCGCCAAATCGAGCTGACGGGTTCGCTCGAGACTCGAGAGCTTGAGGATACCACTCGGACGTGAGCCGAGCCCGATGACCGACCCGAGGTCTTCCGAGGCGAGCCCCGAACGCAGCGAAGCTTCCACGAGCGCACGCCCGAACGCACGAGCATCCGGGAAGCGCGACGCCGGGTTTTTCACCAGGTTCGCCATGATCACGTCGGCGATGGCGTCGGGTACGTAGGCAGCGCGCGGGATGCTCTTCAGCGGCGGAGGCGTGTCGTGGATTTGCTGGAGGAGCATGGCCACGGCCTGCTCGCCCTCGAACGGCGTACGCCCGGAGAGCATTTGGTAGAGCAGCGTGGCGATCGAATAGACGTCGCCCGGAGGGTTCACGCCTTCGCCCTGCGCCCCCTCGGGCGAGATGTAGCGCGCGGTCCCGAAAATGAGGCCGGCGGCGGTGGCCATCGACTGCTCGCCCCAGTTGATGCGCGCGATGCCGAAATCGAGCACTTTGACGAAGTCGAGATCTTCGCCGCGACGCACGAGCATCACGTTTTCGGGCTTGAGATCGCGGTGAACGATGCCCTGCGCGTGGGCCTCACCGACCGCGTCGCAGAGCTGCAGGCCGATGTGCAGTGCGCGACCGAGCGGCATCGCGCCCGAAGAAGCGGCGAGGGCGGACTGCAACGACATGCCGTCCAAGAACTCCATCACGATGTACATCGCGCCGTCCGGGAGCTGACCGGCGAGGTGCACTTGGACCACGTTCGGGTGTTGCAGGCGCGAAGCGACCTTGGCCTCACGGGTGAAACGCGCGACGAGCTGCGTATTCGCGGAGAGCTCACGGTGGAGCACCTTCACCGCGACGTCTCGATCGATGCCTTTCTGGAACGCGCGGTAAACGCGGCCCATCGCGCCCACACCGGCGAGCTGCTTGACCTCGATGTGCCCGGAGATCTCTCGGCCAAGGTACGGGTCGGGGCCCTCACCACCACGACCGGAGCTGCCACTGCTTTGGAGCGGCGCGCCATCGTTCGGGCAGAAGAGCGCGTCTTGGGGGTACTTGCCGCCGCACGCGGAGCAGACCTTCGTCGCGAGCGCGGGGGCGGGATCCACGAGGGCAGGATAGCCGAAACGAGACGGGATTTCGCGAGAAGCGCGTGGACCGAACGCGCCTTCGTGTTTCCACCCGCCTCTGCCGAGAGGTCCGAGTCGAAACGCCTCGCCGCGGTGCAGCGCGCCCGAGGCCCTTGTTTCCATTCGATTCGCCCGACTACGGTGCGCGCCCATGTCGAAGCCCGTCGTCCTCGTCACCGGCGCAAATGGCGAAATTGGTCGTTCGCTCCTCCAGCGACTCCACACCGAAGGCCGCTACCGCGCCGTCACGGTGGACCTCACGCCCCTGCCCGAGCGCTACCGGCCGCTCTGCCTGGAGACGTACGCGGGCAACATCATGGACAAGTACCTGCTCGACCAGATCGCGGCGCACCACGAGATCGAAGTGGTGTTCCACTTGGCCGCGCTACTCTCCACGCGCGGTGAGCGCGATCCCGAGCTCGCGCATCAAGTGAACGTCGAGGGCACGCTCCACCTCCTGCGCATGGCGCAGAACCAGTCGGGGCGCCTCGGCCGCGCGGTGCGCTTCGTGTTTCCGAGCAGCATCGCCGTGTACGGCCTGCCCGACCTCGAGACCAAGGCCAAAGCCGGCCGCGTGGTCGAAGACGCCTTCAACGTTCCCATCACCATGTACGGCTGCAACAAGCTCTACTGCGAGCACCTCGGCCGGTACTTCACCCAGCACTTCCGTCAGCTCGGCGCCCTCGCCAGCGCCGCTCGCCTCGACTTCCGCAGCCTGCGCTTCCCCGGGCTCATCTCCGCGGAGACCGTGCCCACCGGCGGCACCAGCGACTTCGGCCCCGAGATGCTGCACGCCGCGGCGAAGGGTGAAAAGTACACGTGTTTCGTGCGCCCGGATACGCGCATCCCCTTCATGGCCATGCCGGACGCGGTGAACGCGCTCATGGGCATGCTCGAGGCCGACCGCACGAAGCTCACCGACAGCATCTACAACGTGGGCTCGTTCAGCCTGTCCGCGAAGGAGATCGAAGACCGCGTACGCAAGCACTTCCCCAAGGCGGAGATCGAGTACGTGCCCGATCAGGTGCGCAACAAGATCTGCGACTCGTGGCCGGAAGACGTGGACGACACGCGCGCGCGCCGCGACTGGGGTTGGAAGCCGTACTGGGACGTCGAGCGCGCGTTCGAGGAGTACCTGCTCCCCACCATCGTGAAGCGCTACGAAGCGCGTTGAACGATCGCATCACACCGAGTGGGACCTACGAGCTCCACGTCGCAGCATGACGGCGATCGCCGGTAGGGCCAGCCAAAAGCCCGACGCCGGCATCCACACGAGACCGAGCGCGACCAGCGCCGCGAGCACGACGCCCGCGCGACGCAGCGGAGCCTCGCGCTTCTCGAGCTCGTCGACCGCGACGCCCGCGACCGCGAGCGCGCCACCGAACAGGACGAACCACGCCACGGCTCCGCGCATCGGGTCGTGGCCGATGGTGTCGACGAAGCCGGCGCGCACGATACCGACGAGCTCGGCGCGAAAGACGACCAGCGCGAAGAGCGTGTGCACGGCAGCGACCGCCAGAATCCACCGACCGACGACCCGCCTCACGAGAGCCCCCGGGCACCGACGACCGCGAACGAGATGGCGAGGAGCACCGAGAGCGGCGTGTAGAGCGCGTCGTCCCAGCGCGCGAAGCCCGTGCCGTGCACGCGCTTGGTAAGCCCCACGAGCCGAAAATCCCCCATCGCACGAAGGGCGAACACGATCGCCCCAGCCAGCGTGAGCCACGAAACGTAGGGATTCCCACCGCGCGACGACGCGAGCACGATCGCCGCCGCCCCGACGAACGCTCCCGTCACGGCGAGAGTCGCCCAGCGCGGGGGCACGAAAGCCGGACGACCCGAGACCTCCGGCAAAACGGAGCTGAGCCCCCACTTCGCGCCGAAGAACCATCCCACGTGAACGAGGGCGATCGCCCCGAGCACGAGCGCTGCGACCCTCGCCGCCCATGGCGTGACGCCGCCCAGATGCGGACCGAGGAGCGCGGTCGCCCCGCCCACCACGAAGAGCGCCCACGCGAAGTGTCGGCCACGCGACATCACGAGCGCGAGCCCTCCCGAGACGAGCAGGAATACCCCGACCGCGAGCACGGTCCACTCGTCTCCACGCGCGACGAGCCACGCGAGCGCGAGCCACGCGACGCTGAGCTGGTGCCACACGAAACGAAGGGTTCTCTCGGTGAACGCACGCCCCAGCGGCAGCCCCGCTCGAGGCAGGGAGGTCGCGAAGAGCGGCCCGAGCAGCCGTCGCTCCCCGAGGAGCGAGTGAAGCACGGCGAGCACGACGAGCACGGCAGCACACAACGGTCGGATCATGGAACCACCTCCATACGCTTGCGTATGGACCCATAGGGCAGGCATGGTCGGGGTTCAATACGGCACCGTATGGAAAAACGATCACGCACCAAAAAGGTCGCAAAAACGGCGGCAACTGCACCGCTCGGCCCTTCCGCTTGGCTCGCGGCGGCGTGGGAGGCTCTCGCGCGAGGCGGAGTCGAGAGCGTGCGGGTCGAGCCACTCGCGACTCGGCTCGGCGTGACCAAAGGCAGCTTCTATTGGCACTTCCGCGATCGCGCGGCGCTGCTCGACGCCCTGCTCGAGGACTGGGAGACGCGAGCGACCCAAGGCGTGATCACCGTCGTCGACGCTTCGTCGGAGGCTCCGAGCGAGCGACTCGCCGCGCTGATGCGTGTGACGACGCGCGCCCCCGAGGCTCCCGATGCCGAGCACGCCATCCGCGCGTGGGGAGCGCACGATCCTGCGGTGCGCGCTCGGCTGACCCGGATCGACGAGCGACGCGAGAGCTACGTCGAGGACCTGCTCGTGGCCGCCGGAGTCGCGCGTCCCGCAGCGGCACATCGTGCACGGGCCCTCTACCTCGCGCTCATCGGCGAGTACGCACGTGTGGCGCACGGCGGAGTCGCAACCAGCGCCGCGACCTGGTCCGAGATGCTCGAGCGAATGCTCGCCGATGCCCGCGAAACGCCGCCCGAAAGACGAAAGCGCACGCGCGCGTGATCGATTCCAGGTCCGGCGGTTCGTACTCTCAGGGACCGCCGGAGAGCGTGACGTAGAGCACGGGGATCGCGATTCCGATCCCGACCAGTACCGCACCTCGCCCCAAGAAGCCTTTGCGGCCCGGGATCATGAACATGCCGGAGAATGCAAGGAAGAGCAGCCCCGCGGCATACGCATCGGCCACGTAGGTCCAGGCTTTTTTCCCGCGGTTCAAGTGCAGCCAATTGGCGACGCGCAAGAAAAAGCGCGGCTTCTGACCTTCGTCGACCACGTGACCCGTGCGCGTGTCCACGTGCACGGTGCGCTTGTCGAAGGTGAGGTCCAAGAGACCGTCGCCCACGCGGTAGATCTCCTGCGGCTCCTTCGGGATGCCCAGCTTGCCGCGCACGAAGTCGGAGACGGCGCGATCGTCCGAAGCCTCGTCGCCGGTCGGGGCGGGCAGCTTGCCGAGCTCGTGCTCGCGCGAGTACGAAACGAAGCTCGCGTCGCCGTCTTTCCAATCGGTGAGATGATTCACGGCGAGCCCGGAGAGCGCGTAAATCACCGTGAGCCCCACGGCGACGTAGCCGATGTCCCGGTGGATGGCGCGCACCCACGGACGAATCAACGCAGGCTTCTTTTTGGCTTCGCGCGAGGGTTCGGGAAGACGTGCAGGTTGCACCTTTTCCGCGGGCTCCTCGGTCTTCGTGTCTTCGGAGGACGGCTCAGCCATACCGCTCCTCTTTCCACGGATCGGCGTGGTTGTGGTAGCCGCGCGTCTCCCAGTAGCCGGGCTCGTCGCGCGAGACGAACTTGATGGCTTGAAGCCACTTGGCGCTCTTCCAGAAGTAGAGATCGGGGACGAGCGCGCGGACCGGTGGACCGTGGGGACGCGGGATGCTTCCGCCGTTCAGCTTGTGGGCGACGAGCACGTTGGGCGCGAGCGCCTCGCGCAGCGGCACGTTCGAGGTGTACCCGTGCGCCGACTCGAAAATCACGTGGCGTGCGCTCGGTTTCACCTGGGCACGCGCCGCCAGATCGGCGACGCGCACGCCGGTCCACTTGGCGTCGAGCATGGTCCACTTGGTCACGCAGTGCACGTCGC
Organism: Polyangiaceae bacterium; assembly: GCA_965225775.1. Taxonomy (GTDB): domain Bacteria; phylum Myxococcota_A; class Polyangia; order Polyangiales; family Polyangiaceae; genus JAAFHV01. Next base: position 4,591,973 of record OZ245328.1, read on the forward strand.
AGGTCTGGTCGATTTGCGGCATCCGCAAGAGCTCGGCGAAGTCGATCGTGAAGGGCGCGGCTACCTCGCCGTAGACCTTGAGCCGGAACGCGCCCGGGCTCGGGTCGCCCTCGGTCCCGCCCATGGGGCGCAGCTGGCGGAGCAAGTACTGTCCGGGAGGCAACCGTGGGCGCCCATCGGGGCGCTTGTTTTCACGAGCCTTTCGCTCTTCCTCTTCGCTCGCGAGCACGTAGCTCCCGCCCCCGAGGGCGGCGATGACCGTTCCGGCCGTGAGCGCCCCGAGGAAGAGGCGTCGGCTCATCGAAGGCTTGAAGCGGGTGTCGTGGTCCATCGAAAGCTCCGGTTGGTTTTTGCTGGCGACCCTGCAACCTACGCACGAACGTGGTGCAAGGTTACGCGCGGGACGACGCTTTCCGAGCCGAGCAACCGACGGCGCGGCCCGCGTTCTGGTATCTAGGGGCGAAATGCCCCGCCCGCCGCTCGAAGCTCGCCTCTCGGATCCTGGATTTTCACCTGGCCGGAAGGACTTCGCGGAACTTTTCGCCGTCCTCCTCGGGGACGACGAGGCCCTGGCCGACAAAGCCCACGCCGCGCTCGCCAAAGGCGGATCCGCCGCCGCCAAAGCCGGGATCGCCCTGACCGACGTGCCCGAGCGCAAGGCTCATCGCGTCGCGCGCCTCTTGGGCGTGCTCGGCGGTGAAGAGGCTCGCGCACATTTGGAGAAGCGCCTCGCGCTTTCGGTCGGCAAAGAGCGCCGCTGGGTGGCCACCTCGCTGGCCAAGGTTTGGCCCGAAGGCTCGGAGGGGCCGCTGCTCGCGGTGCTCGAGAGCGCGAACGGCTCGGAAGACGTGCGCGCGTTCGTCCAAGCGCTCGGAAAAGTGGGGGGCGCTCGTACCGTCGCCGCGCTCGACAAAATCACGGCCACCGACCCCGAGACCGTTCGGGTGATCGAGAAGGCCCGCGTGCTCTTGGCGCGCACGCAGGCGCGTCCCACCGAGGGTCAGCGTATCTCGGTCGATCTCTCGCGTCCGCTCGGGAAGGTCACGGTGCGTCTCACGTGCCGCGAGGGCCTCGAGAGCTTGCTCGCGGACGAGGTGGTGGCCCGCGCGCGCCGCACCTCGAAGCCGGTCGCGACCGGCAAAGGCTACGTCACCGTGGCGCACGAGGGCTCGCTCCAGCCGCTCGCGCAGGTCCGCACGGCGCTCTCGATCGGCTTCGAGATCGACGCGTTCTCCGGCACGGACAAGGGTCTCGCCGAGCGCGTGACGGAGTTCGTGACGTCGAAGGCCATGCTCGCGCTGGTGCGCAATCTCGAAGGCGAGACGGGCAAGCCCACGCGCTTCCGCTTGGTCCTCGCAGGCCACGGACACGCGCGCGCCATTCGATTCGAGGTGGCCAAGCTGGTGGCCGCGACGGGCGCGCCCCTCGTGAACGATCCGACCGCGAGCGATTTCACGATCACCGTGGAGGAGCGAGGCCCGAGGCTCTTCGCGCTGGTCGAGCCGAAGAACATGGAAGACACACGTTTTGCGTGGCGATCGCGCGACGTGCCGGCGGCCTCGCACCCGACCATCGCGGCAGCCCTCGCCCGGCTCTCGCGCCCGAGCCCGGACGACGTGGTGTGGGATCCGTTCTGCGGCTCGGGGCTCGAGCTCGTGGAGCGCGCCAAAGTGGCTCGCGCGGTCGCCGTCGTGGGCACCGACGTCTCCGAAGACGCGCTCGCCGCCGCCCGAGAGAACGTGCGCGCCTCGGGCGTGGACAACGTGATCCTCGAGCTCGGCGACTCCCGAACGCACACCATTCCGCGCGGGCTCACCACCGTCATCACCAATCCGCCGCTCGGCCGTCGCGTGCTGCGTGGCGAGCACGCCGACGTGGTCTCGCACGTGCTTCGCCGCGTGGGCGAGGCCTTGCCGCACGGGGGCACGCTGGTGTGGGTCTCTCCGAGCCGCGGCTTCGACAAGGTGGCCGAGGGCGCAGGTCTCGTGCTCGAGCGCGGGCTCGACGTGGACCTCGGAGGCTTCATGGGCCGCATCGAAGTGCGCCGCAAAGACGAGAGCATCGCCCGCACCGATCCGGAGCATCGCGGAGGTGGCCGCCCGAGAGGTGACGACGAAGGCGACGACGAGGACGAGGGCGAAAGCGACGACTTCGAGATCGTGGTGAGCACGCCGTCCACCCCGTCCACCAAGGGCTCCGCCCCCTCCACGCGGGGGAAACGCAAATAGATCGAGCGAGGCGATGCAAATCGGCAAAAGCTCTGAAACGATAGGGGCTCCATGATCACGTGCTCGAAGTGCAACGCCGAGCTCATCGGCTCGAAGAAGTTCTGCGCGTCCTGCGGGGCCCCCGTCGAGACGGCTCCTGCGGCGAGTGCTCCGGAAGCCGCTCCGGCTCCTCGAATCGGAGGAGACGTCGATCCGCTCGCGAGGACCGCGATGCCGGACAACCACGCCTCGCCTCCGGCCTTCCCGCCGGAGAGCGGCCCGAAGCTTCCTCCGCCGCCTCCGCCGTCCAGCCCGACCAGCGTGGATGCAGCACCTCCCGAAGCGAAAAAGAAGCCGGTCAACGCGACGGTTCCGCTGAGCGCGATGCCTCACTTGCTCGCGAAGTTCGGTCCAGCGCCCGCTATCCCCGGTGCAGCTGCGCCTGTCCCCGGAAGCGCCCCATCGGAAGCGAAGGAAGGTCCCGCCGCGAGCGCGGGGCCCTCCCCGCTCGCCGTGACCGCAGGTCCAGGGACGAACGCCGGGCTAGGCGCCGCGCTCTCTCCACCGGTGCCCGCCGTCACGGGTGCCTCCAGCGCTCCCGCAGCCCCGGTGGTCAAACAAGAGTCCTCCGCGCCCAGCGGTTTCGCGATGGGGACCATGCCCGACCCGTACATCCCCGTGCCCCCGCCCCCCAGCTTCAGTGGGGCTTCGCTCCCTGCCAGCGCCGCTCAAGCGGCGCCTGCACAAGCGGCGCTGTCGTTCCCCGCGGGCGCCACCTCGCCTCCCCTCACGGGTGGGCCGGCGAGTGCGGAAGCCGCCGCGGCGTTCGTGGCGCAGGCCGCTGGCAGCGCAAGCGCGAGTGCCTACGGTCCGCCCCCTGCCCCGGCACAACCCGCCAATCCCTACGCGCAACCGGGTCAGCCGCCGCAACCGGTGGCGCCGGCGAATCCTTACGGATTGCTGGAACAGGCCGCAGCTCCCGTTCCACCCCCCAATCCCTACGCTCAGCCGGCGGCGCCTGCTCAACCGCTTTCTCCGGCGCAGCCCGTGAATCCGTATGGATTGCAGGCCCAAGCCGCGGCTCCCGTTCCGCCCGCCAATCCGTACGCACAACCGGCTCAAGCGCCCAATCCCTACGCTCAGCAACCTGCCCAGCCGGCCAATCCCTACGCGCAGCAACCCGCCCAGCCGATGGCCGCTGCCCATGCGTACGGACAACCGGCGCAGCCCGCGAATCCGTACGGGCAGCAGGCAGGACAGCCTGCCAATCCTTACGGACAGCAGCCCGCCTACGGACAACAGCCCGCTTACGGACAGCAGCCCGCCTACGGACAACAGCCCGCCGCGTACGCCCAGAATCCGTACGGACAACCGGTGGCGACCCCTTACGACCCGATGGCCGCAGCCGCACAACCGTACGGCAATCCCTACGCGCAGCCGGCGGTAGCCCCCGCATCCTTCGTGCCCGGCATGAACGTATCGGTGTTGTGGGGTAACGGCAGCCGATACCCGGGACACGTTCAGCAGGTCCAAGGGCAACAAGTCTTGGTGGTCTTCCAGGACGGACAGAACCGCTGGGTCGAAGCGCACTACGTCACGAGCGCCTGACTCCCGACCAGACCACCGAATCCGAGGGTGCACCGATCGACGGTGATTTGCGGCAAATGCCGTCAAGTTACGCACGGCGTCCCGATCGCCGCGAAAAGTGCCTCTTGCGGTCGGGCACGCTCGTTGCTCGAGTCGGCGCATGATTCGACTCAGCAGGGTGGCGGTCACGACCGCGCTCCTCGGTAGCTTGTTCGTTCCGTCCGTGGCGTCGGCTGGGGACTTTCACGCGGACACGGGCGCCGTCACGCTCTCCGCGCGTGGCACGCTCTTCGGTTTCGAGTCCGCGGCCGAGCTGTCGAAGCTCACGCCCGTGAAGCGCTCCGATCCGTACACCGTGAAGTCCGCGCCTCCCGACGCGGAATGGGTCGCCGAGGGGGGTATCGAGGGCAAAGGAGCCGTGCGCATCGGTGCGAGCGGAGCGGGTCTTTCCTTCACCGACTCGAGCGTGTTCGAGAACCTCGCCAACGAGCGCTTCGAGGTTCGCTTCTGGGCGAAATCCGAAGGCTCCGACCCGCACCTCGAAGTGCTCTACCGCTCGTCGGCCACACGCACGCCGCTCGACGGTTCGACCCTGCCCACCGCGGGCGTTCGAGCCATTCCCACCGGACGCGAGACGAGCGACGGATGGGTCGAGTACTCGACCGGAGCACTCGACGGCAACGTGCTCGGGCGCAACGTCTACGGGTTCTTCGTCGTCCCGGCGCGGAACGGCATCGACCTCGGCGATCCGACCTCGGGGAGCGCGTTCACCGAGAAGGGAACGTTCTTGCTCGATGCACTCGAGATTCTCCCGCTCGGCGGCACGGCGCTGAAGAGTGCATCCTGCACGGATACCACGACCGATTCGGTGTGCGGCGCGGGCGGCGAGTGCCTCGCGGGCTCGTGCGTGCCGGCCGAGACCATCTGGGGGGCACTGCCTTCCGCGGCGCAGCGCAAGGAGATCGTCGCCCGCGCGCTGTTCGTTCAAAAGGCTCTCCAGGGCGACCGCAGCGTGGCCACGAGGCTCCCGGCCTACCAAGCGAAGCTCGCGGCCCTGGTCGATGCGACCTCCCCGCGCGCATTCTCGGGCGGGCTCGAGCATGCGCTGATCGAGCTCCGGAACATGCACACCTCGGGCTCGCGCCTCACCGCCGCGACCTCGCTCTACTCGGAAATCGCCTATCAGACGGCCGGTGCCGTGGGAGGTTGCTTCGGCCTCGTCGACCGCGACGTAGGAGGCTCGGGTCCGGGCTTCGCGGTGTTCGACGCCTCGCCCAACGCGACCGTGAAGCGAGGAGACGTGCTGGTCAAAGTGGACGGCGAAGACGCCCTCGGATGGGTGCGTCGAGCCTACGTCGCCTACGCCGGAGTGGCGCCGGGCGAAGCGGTGAGCGACGACGTCTTCGCGGCGATCTCGATCGGCGACCTGACGAGCTACCACGCGCGCGAGGTCACGCTCGAGCGCTGCACGGACGCGACGTGCACGAGCAAGACCGAGGTCACGGTGAAGACCGCCGACCGCGTGCGCGCCTCGATCGTGGACGGGCGCGTGGCGGAGTTGGTCTACACGATCCCGTGCGACGGACGGCTCTCGCGCCTCGGTACGCTCGGGTCCGGGCCGCCCGAGAGCGAGAGCTTCCGCAGCGTCCCGAAGGACGCGACCGGACTGGCTCGCATCGAGTTCGACGGCTTCTCGAGCAATGCGTTCCAGAGCCAGGCCGAGCAGGCGTTCTCGGACGCGACTCCCAAGTATCTCGTCGACGCTCGCCTCGGACGCGGGGGCCAGCGCGCCAATGCGTCGTATCTGCTCGACCTCTTGTTTCCCAGAGACACCTCTCCCACGCTGCTCATGCTCGGGCGTAGTTTGCTCGACGCTCCGCTCGACGCGGCCCTCGCCTGCTCGGGGCAAAATACGTTCGAGTGCTTCTTCGGAGGCGCGCTGGTCCTGCGTCCCTCGGGGACGGGCACCGCGTCTCGATTGTCCGCCAAGATGGCGTGGATCAACGGAGCGTCGGTCTCCGCCAACGACATCGTCCCATTGTTCGTCAAAGGGCGCCCCAATTCGCGGATCTTCGCAGCGGTTCCGAGCGCGGGCGCCTACGGTGCCATCGGGCAGATTGGCTCCTTGCTCCCCGGACGGTCGATGGAGACCATCCAGTTCGAGGACTCCCGCCCCGGAAAAGATCTCGAGTCCGCCAAAACCGCGCCGCTCGCCAGCGGCAAGGGAGTCGTGCCCGACGTAATCATCGTGCAAAAACTCTCCGATTTGCTCCAAGGAAAAGACACGGCCGTTCTGGCTGCCGAAGCTTGGCTCGCCGAAGGAGCTCCCCGATGAATCAGATCCATGCGTTGTGCACGTTCGCCGTATGGGGAGCGCTCTCGGCCTCGCTCGTGGGCTGCGGCTCGGACGATCCCGGCCCCGCACCGGCACCGAGCACCTCGGCCACCACTCCGTTGCCTCCTCCGGGCCCCCCCGCTCGAACGCTCTCGGAAGACGTGCCGCTCGGGCTCGCCACCGACAATCTCTTCGCAGACCCTCAATTTTTGGTACCGGGCTTCCGCGCAACGGGATTTTTCGTCTTCTCGCCGAAGAGCCAATCGCCGAAATCCACGGTGCGCTACGCCGCCTGGGACACGCCCTTCGGACGTCGTTCACCGGCGGTCACCCTCGGCGCCCAATCCGAAGAGCTCGTGCTTTGTTCGGTATTCCCCGCGTCCGAGAAGGGCTCGTACAAAGTCTCGATTTTCGTCTCGGGAACGTCGCCCGACGGCACGCCGACACCGGTGCCCGAAGGAGCGATGGCAGAGCTGGTGAGCGCGGCCGGCAAAAAAGCGATCGCCCAATTGACGGTCACCGGAGACCCGAAGATCGTCGGCACGCGCTCGTGGACCAAGCTCGAGGCGACCTTCGCCGCCGACCCCGGCAACCTCATGTTGCTCGTGACCGCCCCGAAGGGCAGCTCGCTGCTCGCCGCTGCCCCCGAGGCTCGTCGGATCACGTCGTCCTCGGCCGCGGTCTCCCCGGTGGTCGTCGGCACCGCACCGGCCTGGGTCGAGCGCGCCTATGCACGACTCCCCGAGGTGCCGCGCCCGAAGCCGCAGCTGCCACCGCGCCCGACTCCCTGATCGAGCGCTCGACCGGGCGAGGTAGCAAGCGACGGAGAACTCGTGCAAAGTCGCGGGCCTCGTCGTGAAGCCGCCCCGCCTCGCTCGTCCCACCACGCCCACACGCGATACGACGCGCCTTCGCGCGCGCCTCGCCCTCGTGTGCGGCCTTTTGGGCGTGGGGCTCTCCGCCTGCGCCGACGAGCCGACCCCGCGATTGCCGGTGCGCGAGTCACCTGCCGTGGTGCTCACCCGAGACGAGAACGTGGCCTACCAGGCGAGCGCCTTCGTGGAGCTGCATTTGTGGCTGCTCGAGCTCGCGACGCACCCGGAGCTGCACGCGCCGCGAGGGCTCGAGGCATCTCGTGCAACCTACACGCGTATCTTCGGCGAGACCCACACGGACTCGCTCGCACGACGGACCACGAAGGCGCTCGCCTCGTGCGAAGACCGCGCCTGCGCGAAAGCGGCGCTCGGGCCCTCGGGACTAAGCGAAGCGTTCGACCGCGCGCTCCCGTGGTTCACGACGCAGGCCTGGGGGCCCATCTTCGCGCGGACCGACAAGGGCCTCTCGCGGCTGCGCGCCGCGCTGCCAGAGACCATGCCGCACCTCGTGAGCGAGCTTTTCGAGCAGCTCGGGACGAAAGCACCTCCCCTCGTCCGCCTCGACGTGGTGCACGCGAGCACGCGTTACCGCGACGATCCGTACGCGCCACTCGCCCTCGAAGACGGCAAGACGTGCATGCGCGGAGACGAGGCCAACAAGGCCTCGGCGCTCGCTTGTGCGCTCTACCAGATCGCGATCGACGCCCGCGAAGACGTCCCGTTCGCGAAGCGCCTCGAAGAGGCCTCCACGCCCTCGGGCGAAGGGAAGGACGAGGCTCACGAGCGGGCGCGCGCCCACCACGCGTACGCCATCTTCGCCGCCCACGCCGCGAGACTCGTCACGCGTGCAGTCTACAAGGAGTCGCGCGAGCCCTTCACCGAGGCTCTCCTCGAGGGAGAGCCGGAGGCGGCCTCGACGCTCGCAAGGCACTGGAAAGAGCGCACGTCCGCAGAGGTCGCGAAGCTGCTCCTCGAGGCTCTTCCCCGATGAGCCGTCCTTCGGAAGAGCGAGAGAGCTCGACGGGACGCGATGGTCGAGAGAGCGCGTCGTCCCCTTCGGTTCCGCGGTCGGAGGGCGAGCTCTTCGCGCGCGCTTCGGCTCTGGCCGGACACACGCTCGGCGAGGTCGCACGTGCGCTCGGGACCGAGATCGGGGACGACGGAGTCCGCACCAAGGGCAAGTGGGGCGCGCTCGTCGAGCGTGCGCTCGGCGCCACCGGAGGCTCCTCCAAGGTGACCGACTTTCCCCACCTCGGCATCGAGCTCAAGACCGTTCCGGTTCGCGCGGACGGAAAGCCGTTCGAGTCCACCTACGTGTGCGTGCTCGAGCTGGTCCGCGCCGACGACCTCGTTTGGGAGACCTCGTGGGCGAGGAAGAAGCTCTCTCGGGTGCTCTGGATTCCCATCTTGGCCGAAGCCCCCGATTGGCGTGACCGCCCATTGGGTCGCCCGGTGCTCTGGAGCCCGACCGAGGAGCAAGAGGCCATTTTGCGCGGTGACTTCGACGAAATCGTGGGGGCGTTCGGCAGCGGCCGCATTCGAGACGTGACCGCCCATTGGGGCACCTACCTCCAAGTCCGCCCCAAGGCGAAAAACGGCGACAAGACCTTCGTCACCACCGACGCGGAGGGAGAGCTGGTGGCTACCGTGCCCAAAGGCTTCTATCTGCGACCCAAGCTCGTGGGCGCACTCCTGCACGATCCCCGGGCTCTACCGCGCTGATCCGAGGCGCTCGCGCCGCGGTCCCTATCGCGCGGCGATCACGGCAATCATCCGCCCACTCGCGTCCCCGTCTCGACGGAACGAGTGGTAGACGGCGCCCGCCGTGCAGACCGAACACCCTCCCACGTCGTCGATGGTGTCGTCCGAAAGGCCCTCGCGACGAAGCTGGGCGCGCACGGCGACGCGAAGATCGACCTTTGCCTTGCCGGGCTCGTAGCGTTCGACCACGACGCGAGGCTCCCCCACCGCGGACGCGATGAGCTCCGCGACCTCGACCGAGACCTCGAAACAGCACGGACCGATGCACGGACCGATGGCTGCCACGAGCGACGTGTCGCGGACCTCGGGCAGGACCAGCTGACGCACGGCCACGCCGACGATGCCTCGCTCGACCCCTCGCCAGCCCGCGTGGATGGCGGCGCCGCGTCCGTGCTCGCGCGAGCCGACGAGCACGGGTACACAATCCGCCACGCGCACGCCGGCCACCGAGCCGCGGGCTCTCGCGACGACCGCGTCGCCCTCCTGGGCGACCACGAACGCAGGGTCGCCTTCGGCTTCCCAAGTGCGTGTACCATGCACCTGTTTCACCTGGTAGAGGCGTGACGGGTCGAAGCCGACGGTACGTCCGAGTGCGTCGAGATCGGCCGCGAGAAGCTCTTTCGGGCGACCGAGGGCGAAATCTGCCGCCGCCCCCGCCTGGTCACCCGAGAGACCGCGGCGAGCCCTGGAAAACCCATGAGAAAACCCGGATTCGGTGAGGCGTGCCGATGTCTCGACGATGACGGAATTCGCCATGCGAATTCGTGGTATCACGACGTGATGTCTTCGGCAGATCCTTTCATCGGGAGGGACATTCTGGACGGCCAGTTCCAGATCCTGCAGAAGATCGGGAAGGGCGGGATGGGCTCGGTCTACAAGGCCTTGCAACCCGCGATGAACCGCATGGTGGCGGTCAAGATCCTCCACCCGAAGCTTCTCTCCCGAAAAGATTTGGCCTCGCGCTTCCGACGCGAAGCGCGCGCCATGAGCCACCTCGCCCACCCCAACACGGCGAAGGTGTTCCTCTACGGCGAGCTCGAGGACGGCTCGCTCTACATCGTCATGGAATTCCTCGAGGGGAAGAACATGAACCAGACCGTGCGCTCCGAGGGACCCATGTCTCTCGAGCGTGGGGTAAACATTCTCACCCAGGTCTGCGCGGCCCTCGAAGAGGCGCACCGGGCCGGCATGATTCACCGCGATCTCAAGCCCGAGAACGTCTTTCTCTGCCAGCAGGCGGGCATGAAAGACTACGCGAAGGTGCTCGATTTCGGCCTCGCCAAGGTGACCGAGCGCGAGATGCGCCCCGGCTCGATCGCGCTCACCCAAGAGGGAATGGTCTTCGGGACGCCGGAGTTCATGAGCCCGGAGCAGGCGCAGGGCAAGAAGCTGACCCCCGCGAGCGACATCTATTCGCTCGCGGTCATCCTCTACGAGGCCCTGACCGGCAAGCTCCCGTTCGACGCCAAGACGGGCATGGAGTTCATTCAAGCCCACGTCACTGCCAAGCCCGTGCCCATCGCCCTGCGCGCACCGGAAAAGACCTTTCCTCCGCTCCTGCAGGCGGTCTTCGACAAAGCCTTCGCCAAAGACCCGGAGCAGCGCTTCGTCACCGCGCTCGACTTCTCGCGCGCGCTCGAAGCCGTGCTCGAGGGCAAGACCTCGTTACCGGCCGCGCTCTCCGGCAAGACCACGTTGCCCGTCGGCGTGCAGCTCCCGATCGACCCCGACACGCCCTCGCAGAAGCCCCCCGGCTCGCAACCCACGCCCGAAGGCGCGAGCGCGCGCGTGAACACCATCCCCGCCACTCCGGTCGCCATCCGCAGGAGCGAGTCGTCCTTGCCCAGCGAGACGCCTCGCGCATCGGGCGGTCCCTCGGTGGCCACGCTCGCCGGCGTCGCGGTGACGTTCCTCGTCGTAGGCGTGGTCATCGCGGTGGTGGTCATGCGCCTCATCGCGAAGTAGACGTTTCCTCCATGGCCCTCTCGAGACGCGCGCGGCGGACCTTCGGATGCGTGCATCTTGCAACGAGCGCGGCGGTGGCCCTCGGCGTCTTCGCGGGTCTTCCCGTACGCTATTTTCCCGTCGATCTGGGCGGGGCGCTCGTGGCGTCGGCGTTCTTGCTCTCGGGTGCGGGGCTCGTGTCGAAGGCGCGCTGGCGCGAGACCGTCGCGAGGCTCGTCTCGTGGGCCGTGCTCGTCGTAGGACTCGGGCTCACCACCGCGCTCGCGCTCTCGGCGAGCCACGTGGTCGGGCTCTACGGCCCCATCGGCCGAGGCGGCGCGCTGATCCTGGTCATGGTCGCGCTGCTCGTGGTCCCCTACTTGGTCGTCGGGCCGGCGCTGTCGGTGCATTGGCTGTCGCGAAAGGGCCGCTGATGCTCGCGCGGGTCCTCTGGGGCTGGGCGACGGCGACCGCGTTGGCCTCGTGCGCGGTCTATGCGAACGCGGCCCTCGACGACGTGCCCGAGCAGGAAGCCCCGGTGGTGGTCACCACGTGGAACGCCGGAAAGCCGGTTGCGCGCACCGTGGAACGAGGGAACACGGTGCCACCGGAAGATCCTCGTGTGGTCCGCGAAGTGGTGACGGGCCGAGCTCCCCTCCCGAACGAGCCGCACCTCCTAGCCCTCGCGGTCTTGCCGGGATTGGAAGGGGTCCACGCGACGCTCGACGGCAAAGAAGCCTGGCTCACCGCCGACGATCTCTACGTACGCGGCGGCTACGAGCACGCCTTCGTCGACGCGACCACGCAGATCGGGTTCGGTACCTCGCCGGAACTCGTCTACGGCGCGCTCGCCGAATCGCTCGGCACCACCGTGGACGTCGTGCGTGCACGCGCCGCGCTCGAGCGGGTGCGCTTCCGTCGCGTCGTCGCCGAGTCCCGAACGAAGCCTCGCTACGTGTCGGCTCGCGACCTCACGCCGAGCCTCGCGAAACAAACCGTGCACGAGCTCGCGTCGCATTTGGCGCACGCGGTCGATTCCACCGGCACGTACGCCTATTCGGTAGACGCCATGACCGGCACCACCGACGGTTCGTACAATTGGCCGAGGCACTCGGGCGCCACATTTTTCCTCGCGCAAGCCGCGGGGGTCACCCACGATCCCATCGTCGCCGCCGCCGCCCGTAGGGCCGCCAAGAGACTGCGCGACGAATTGCTCGTCGATTGTGGCAACGAGCGCTGCATCGCGCCTCCCGACCAATGGGCCGACCTCGGCTCGTCCGCGCTCGCCCTCTTGGCCTTCACGGAGATCGACGCCCGCGGGCTCGACACGAGCTTCCGTGACGCGGCCCTGTCGCTCTCCAAGTTCATTCGCTCGCAACAGCGCGCGGACGGCGAATTCAAGCACTTCTACGACCGTGAGTCGAAGAGCCCGCTCGACATCCAGGTGCTCTATTACACGGGTGAAGCCACCTTGGCTCTCGCCCGGACGCACGCGGTCATGAAAGACGAAGCGTCGCTCGAGGCCGCGCGCAGATCGCTCGCCCACCTCGGTCGCAGCTGGAAGTTCTTCGGGAGTCGGTACTATTACGGCGAAGAGCATTGGACCTGCCAAGCCGCCGCCGAGATGGTCGGGCGCACCGAAGATCTGTCGGCCCTCTCGTTCTGCAAACAATGGCACAAGTACACGCGCGCCATTCAATACCGCCCGGGAGAAACGGCCTTCGACGCCGTGGGAGGGTTCGGCGTCGGGCCACTCGTCCCGCCCCGCGTGACCGCGGCCTCGAGCCGCAGCGAGGCCGCCGGCGCGCTGATCGCGGCCCTCCGCGAGGTCTCCCCCGACGACCGCGACTTGCCCGCGCTCGAGGCCGAGCTGGCCGAGGCGCTCGCGTTCGTGCTGCGCCACCGCATCGGCCGCGACATGGCGCACCTCTTCGCGACTCCGGACGCGGTCGTCGGGAGACTTCCCGGAGGAGACGGCGACTTCAAGCTTCGCATCGACTACGAGCAGCACGCCGGCAGTGCCTTCGTGCGCTGGCTCGACCTGCACCCGGCCACCCCCTGACACCACGAAGGGGCCAGAGCGTTTCCGTGCCGTGCTTTTGCATCCTACACGGACCTACCGAATTGCATTCGGGGAGTGGCCATCCGGACAAAAGACGTTTACGCCTGAGGAGTAGCCCGTGCGCGTGAGGGGTCTCGCCGGGGCCGTGAATCTGCTTGGATAACGGAGGGGTAATGCACGAACGCCGCGTCGTTTCGCTTTCCACCGTCACTCTGGAAGAGGCCTTGGCGTATCTCGACTACGCCGAGGGCGACGAGCTCGAAGCCGCTCGCGAGCTCGCCCAGGACCGCAACGTCCTCGACGGCTCGAACGACCATCCCGATCACGCCGAAGTGCATCATGCACTCTTTCTGTTGAGACGAGCCCGAGGGCTCCCCCCACCGAGTCCCGACCAAACGAGATCCCAGCTCCTCCGCAAAGCCGCCTGAGCTCGAACGCGGTCGCTCTTCACGAGTGACCGCGTTTTTTCTTCGCCGACGTGGATCCGCCGAGGTCCGATGACAGCGCGAGCGCTGCGCTACTTCGAGACCGCAGGGACCGGATTGGACGAGCCAGCGCCTCCGGCGGCCTGCTGGTCGCGCCAGGCGAAGAATCCGAGGGCGCCCACCATGAGCGCGACGCCGACGATGATACCGGCGAGCAGAGCCCCCTTGGCCGACATCCCGGGAGGCGGCTCACGAGCGAGGGCTTCCAGGTCCTCGGGGCGCATCTTCGGCTTGAGCTCGTATTTGACGCGGTCCTCGGCCATGGTGGCCGTTTCGGCACCGTCGGCGCTGGCCCCGCACACGCGCAGAAGGCTCTCGGAGAACTCCTCCACGGTCTGAAAACGCTTGGTCCGGTCACGATTGCAGGCTCGCGCGAACCAGGCGTCGAAGCCCGCGGGAATACCGGGGTTCAATGCGGAGGCGGACGGAATGGGCGCCGTGCAGACCTTGAGCACGATGTCGCCGAGCACCTCGCCCTCGAAGGGAATGCGCCCGGTCATCGCCGAGAAGACGGTCGCGCCGAACGACCAAAGGTCGGTGAGCGCGTCGGGAGCGCCGCCCACGGTGAGCTGCTCTGGGCTCATGAAGTTCGGCGTGCCGATGACCGAGCCCGCCTGCGTGGGTCCGGACATGCCGCTCTGCCCCTCCGGGAGGTCGACGATCTTGGCGATGCCGAAGTCGACGAGCTTCACGGTGTACGGAAGGTCGCTCTCGGCGTTCTCGACGTTGGTGGCCAAGAACACGTTGTCGGGCTTGAGGTCGCGATGAACGATGCCCGCTTGGTGGGCCTTGGCGAGCGCGCGTGAAGCCTGCGCGATGATCTTGGCGACCTCCGAGGCGGCGATGGGACCCACGCGCTGCACGGTCTCGGCGAGCGACTCGCCTTCCAAGAACTCCATCACGATGTACGGAAGGCCGCCTTCGGTGACGCCGTAGTCGTAGACCTGCACGGCGTGAACGCTCTTCACGCTGGCCGCGGCGCGGGCCTCGATCTCGAAACGACGACGCGCATCGGGGCGCTCTGCGAATTGGGGCCGGATGAACTTGATGGCCACCAGCGTGCCCAAGTTCACGTGACGCCCCGCCCACACGGTGCCCATTCCGCCGCAACCGACGAGATTGCCGACCAGGTATTTTCCCCCGACGAGCTGTCCTTCGAACGACTCTTCGGGAGGCGGAGGCGTGGAAAGACTCATATCGGCTCGTCGAGCATATCGAATCGACGAGCGTCTTGGGGAGGCTACTTCGCGCGATCGGTCGGCGAGAGCGTCCGAGCCGAGGTCCACGCGTCGACTGGGCCGAGCCCGACGAGCCCCTCGAGGACCGCACGAAAGGCCTCGAATCCCAGTGGATCGTCGATGATTCGCCCCTTTTCGGAGCCTCCCCCACGGCGAAACAGCAAAGGTACCGTACGATCGTAAAGATACGGGCTGCCATGGCTCACGCCGGTTCCGACCACCTGCAGAGGGTCGAAGTACGCGCCTTCGCTCGCCAGCACGTACACGTCACCAGCGGCTTCGGACCACGAAGCGCACACGAGGGCACGGTACGGGTCCGCGGGAGGGCGTGCACTCGCATGCCATTTACACTCTTCTCGAAGCTTGCTCGACGGGAGGGCGAGGCGCACCCCAGGCTCTTTGGCCAGCAGCGCGACGACCTTCTTTTCGGCCGCAGCGAGCCGAATTCGATCGGCGCGCACGGCAGGCTCGAAGAAGACCCACGGGTCGCAGATACCGACGACCGACGGCTCGACGGCTCGAAGCTTCGCGCCGAGCTCGTCCGGTAGGATGCGACGACCGCTGCACGGCCGCCCGTAGGCGTCGTCTTTGGTGTGCGGGCACGAGCCCGTCGCGAGCGCCTCGGGAGTGTGCACGGTGCCATGGTCGGCCGAGAGCACCGCGGACCATCCGTCCGCACCGTAGCGAGCGTCGAGCTCCGCGAAGAAGCGAGCGAGCGCGCCGTCCAGGCGACGGAGCTCGTCCCATGCTTCCCACGAGTCGGGACCGAACACGTGGCCTACGTAGTCGTTGGCGGAGAGCGACAGCTCGAGCAAGACCTTCGCGTCGCGGGGCTCGGCCTCGAGCCCGGCGAGAGCCATGGACAAGATCATGGCGTCAGAGGCTGGCGTCGCGCGCATCGCTTTGGGTGAGGGAATGGCGTGCGGGAACGTGGTGCCGAGCCCGTCCAGATTGCCCTCGCCCGGCGCGTCGTCGACGGTGCGTGCATGGGAAGAGACCCATCCGGGCTCGAGGAGCTGCCAAGGGCTCGCGCGAAAGGACGAGGCAGGACGTGCGGTGATCTCCGTCTTGGCGAAGGCCGGGAGCTCGTCGGCGAAGGCGGTCGAGGTGACCCACGAGTCCTCCGAGACGTCGAACCACATCACGTTCGCGCGGGCCGACCGCTCCACGTGTCCGGCAGGGAGAATGGCGCCGCGATCTTTCCACGAGAGCGACAGCACGCGCGACGTCGGGTCGTGCGCGAGGAACGCTTCGCTCACGGAGGCGGATCGCAGCACGCGCGGCGACGACCCCGGTTTTCCCAGCTTTCCTCGAGGCCCGACGAGCTCGGTCGCGTCGTCGCGGAGAATGGAGATGCGAGACCTCTTCGCGTCGAAGATCTCGTTGCCGAAAATACCGGTCTCGGCGGGCGTGCGACCCGTGTAGAGCGAAGCATGCCCCGGCGCCGTATCCGTGACGGCGTGGGCGTAGCGCATGGCGCGCACGCGCGTTCCCTCGGAGGCGAGACGCGCGAAGCCACCCGTCGCGGGCAGCTCGGAGAGGCGCTCACCGAGCACCCAGGCCGCGAGCTGATCGACCACGATCGCGACCACGAGGGGAGCACGTTTCTCCACGGGCTTCGTCGTCGGAACGGGTGACACGAGCTCGGAGCTCGACGCGCTCGCGCGAGCTGCGGGCGGTGTCGTCCGAACGGGTGACGGAGCGCTCGGCGCGTCCTGGCGACAGCCGGCAATCGTGGCCAAAAACACCAAAGAAGGAACGAGCGAACGCACGCCCCTCGATACCATCGACACGATCGAAGTACTGCAAAAAGCAGGTGAACGGCGAGGCGCAGGGCCGTATCGTGGGCATCGCGGCCCCCGAGAACCGCGTCCGCAAGCGCTCGTCGGGCTGAATGGACGCGAGGCCATCCACGTCTGCTTGCGGCGCATCCGCAATCGGCTTTCACGGAGGAGAGACTCGAATGAACGACCTGACCAAGCTCGCCAAGACCCTCGGCATCGGACTCTTGGTGGTGGTGCCACTCGTCGCGTGCAGCTCCACCACCAACGGCACCAGCGGAGGCTCGAGCACCAGCGGAGGCTCGAGCTCGGGTTTCAAAAACTGCCCTTCGCAGTCGACGTGCACGCAAGCCGACTCCGACGCCTACCTGAAGTGCACCTCGGCCAAGTGCGGCACGCAATACTCGAAATGCTACGGCAGCGGCTACGCGAGCGGAGACTTCTCGGGCGGCGCCTGCCAGACATACATCGCATGCACGCAGAAGTGCGACTGCAACGACTCGACGTGCACCCAGAAATGCGGATTGCCGGATCAGGCCTGCATCTCCTGCTTCCAAGAGATCGCCGCCTGCGTGAAGTCGAGCGGCTGCCAGGAGCCCGCGTGCGCCACCAGCGACGCCGGCCCCCCCCCCACGGACAGCGGCACCTCGTCGGGCGGGTGCGCGGCCCTCGCGCTCTGCTGTCCCAAGATCTCCGACCCGGATACCCGAGACGGCTGTCAGCAGGTCGTCGACGCCGGAAAAGAATCGGACTGCAACGCGACCAACGGCGCATTCAAGACGGCGGGGCTCTGCAATTGAAGCGACCCGAGCGCCTCGGCCTTGGCCGGGGCGCTTTCGTTCACGGGACGAGCGGAAGGCCCAAGAGGCCGAACGTGGCCAAAAATCCCAAGAACCAAACGAGCGAGCGAAGCTTCTCGACGTTCTGGATGTAGAAGACCGAATAGAGCGCGCGCATGACCACGTAGAGGATCGCCAGGCCCGAGGCGATTTCCGGACGCGCGTGGGTCACCTCGCAGGCGAGCACACCGGCCGCGAAAGGCGCGAACGACTCGAACCCGTTGGCATGCGCCGCCGCGGCACGGCGACCGACCCCCGTGAGCTGCGCTTGCTGGGCTCGAGGCTCGGCGTTGTTGTAGCCCTCGGGCTGCTGCGCCATCGCGCGTGCGACCACGAAGCGCGGCGCGTAGACGAGGACCAGAGCCACCGGAAGGCAGAGCAAGGGGACGTTCACCCCCGAGGTCGTAGCAAGCGACGGGAAGCACCAAAAGGAAAACCCCCGAACCTTGCGGTTCGAGGGTGGTCTTCTTCGGTGGAGCAGAGGGGGATCGAACCCCTGACCTCCGCATTGCGAACGCGGCGCTCTCCCAGCTGAGCTACTGCCCCGAGGAATGGCCGCGGATTCTATGCATGGCGGCTCGGGAGTCAACAACGATTCCTCGCCCGCTCCACTTTTGCATCAAACAGCGGGAAATAAGGCGCTTTTGTCGCTCACGACTCGCTCACGCGGACGACGACCTTCCCGAAGTGTCGCCCTTCGGCGAGCTTGGCGAGCCCTTCCTTCGCCCGGTCGAAGGGGACCACTTCGTCCACCACCGGCCGGAGCCCGAGTGCCTCGATGGTCCGGCACGCGCGCTCGAACATGCTCACCGAGCCCACCACGATGCCCTGCAGGCGCACCGACCTCACGAGGACCGGCAGCGGATCGATCCGCGCGCCAGGCTCCGAGAGAATGCCGACCAGGCTCACGGTGCCACCGGCTCGCACGGCCGAGAGTGAACGAGGCAAGGTCCCCGCTCCGCCCACCTCGACGACGTGGTCCACGCCCCGCCCCTCCGTGAGCTCGAGCACGCGGTCCTGCCAATCGGGGGTTTCGCGGTAGTCGACCACGTCGCGCACGCCGAGATCGCGGAGCTTACGCGCCTTCGCTGCACCCGAGGTCGTCCCGATGACCCGCACCCCCGACGCGAGCGCGAGCTGCGCCGCGAATACGGAGACCCCGCCCGTCCCGAGCACCAAGAGGGAGGACCCGGGAACCGGCGGAGCTTGCGCCTCGAACAAGGCATTCCAAGCCGTCAATGCCGCGCAGGGGAGCGTCGCCGCCTCTTCGAACGAGAGATGCGCCGGAACACGAACGACCCCCGACTCGTGCACCGTCAAGAGCTCGCGAAGCGTGCCGTGGACCCGTGTCTGTCCGAAGGCCGACGCGTGGTATCCGGATTGAAATTCCCCGGAGATCCAGGCCGGAAAGTAGCTCGGGACGACCCTGTCGCCCACGGAGAAACGCGTAGCGCCGGGGCCCACCGCGACGACCTCGCCGGACGCGTCCGCCAGCGGGACGAGCTCGTCGGCGATTGGACCACCATAGAGCCCGAGAGACATCGCGTAGTCGCGGTAATTGATCGAAACCGCTCGCACACGGACCAAGAGCTCGCCCGGCCCGACGACGGGCTCGGGGATCTCGGCGCGTTTCCAGGCGCCGACGCCTTTGCCGGGAGAGCCGACGACGTAAGCTTTCATGCAGAATACACCTTTCTTCGATGGACCTCGGGGAGGTCCGATCCCTTCGACGACCGGAGCGAGGCCACGAGCGCTGCGGACTCCAATCCGGTGCTTCTCGATGTACTTCCGTGCGTTCGGAGCCGGTAGACCTCGCGCCGGAAGCACACTCGTGCTTCCTTGGAACGAATGGGAACCTTGGACGCCATCGAGTGGCTCACGTCCGTGGTCCGTGCCGGCAGCTTCGCCGGCGCGGCGCGGAGACTCGGAGTGACCGCCTCGGCCGTGAGCCGGCGCGTGGCCAAGCTGGAGGACGACCTCGGCGTGCAATTGCTCGCGAGGACCACGCGAAGCCTCGTTCTCACCGAAGACGGTCGTGCCTTCCACGATCGCTGCGTGCGAGTACTCGAGGAGCTCGAAGAAGCACGCGCGGTCCTCGCGCGCGCCGGCAAAGAGCCGGCGGGCACACTACGAGTCGACGCCCCCCTCGCGCTCGGCCGCGAAGCCTTGGCCCCCGCGCTGACGACCTTCGCGGGTCGCCATCCGCGCATTCGGGTCGACCTCACAGTGCGCGATCAGTTCGTCGACCCGATTGCGGAGGGCATCGACGTGTTGGTTCGAATAGGTCCCCTCCGCGATTCGAGCCTCTACGCCCGTCGCCTCGGAGAGAGCAAGATCGTGCACTGTGCGTCTCCTCGCTATGGGGCGGCGAACCGTCTTCCGCGGACACTCGTCGAGCTGGAGGCGCATGCCCATGTCGCGTTCCTCCGCGAGGGTCGCCCCACCCCGCTACGGTTTTTTCGTGACGGTGCGCTGGTCGAGGTCGAGCCGAGGGTTTCTTTCGGCGCGAACGACGCCGCCGTGCTCCGGCGACTCGCGCTCGACGGCCACGGCATCGCGGCGCTCTTCGACTTCTTGGTGAAAGACGACCTCGCGACCGGGGCGCTCGTGGAGGTTCTCCCGGATCACGAGACCCAGCATTGGCCCATCCACGCGCTCTACCCGAAGAACCGACACCTTTTGCCGAAGGTCGGGGCGTTCCTCGAGTTCTTGCAGGAGCTCTTTTCGCCACGCCCTCCGCCCGAGCTCAGCGCGAAAGCACGCGCTCGGAGACCCAAAGATGAAAGGCGCGCTTCGCGGCGTCGACCGAAGCGTTCGTAGGGCGGTCCGACGAGAAGTAGATGCGGCAATGATCGGGAGAGACCCAGGTCGGGTACTCGTCGTATGCGGTGGAGAGCTCGTTCACTTTGACGGATTTGCCGAACCCGTCCGCGACCGTCGAGCGCTTGGCGACCCAGATGTCGTTCTCGAGCGTCGACGGGTCCACCAATCGATTGTGATAGAGGAATCGCTCGTCCAGTGTGACCACCGGAGCGTTTTCGTCCGTGGTGGTATTGACGCTCTCCAGGTTGCGCACGTCGGTCACCACCCCGGCCGAGTTGATCTCGGCGAACCAGACGTCGAGCTGTCCTTTTCCGGGTCGAGAGCTCGAGGCGAAATAGAGGGTGCGTCCGCTCGGGTGGAGATAAGGCGCGGCCTCCGGACCTTCCACGTCGAAGAGTGATTGAAGCTTCGGTTTGTCGAAGTCGGCCACCGGATTGACACGGCTCGCCGACCAAATGCGCGCCCCGACCGACGCGTAGACCCCGGCATCGTCGGGCAGGGTCGAGCGTGACGACTCGAAGAACAGGAGCCGACCGTCCGCGCTGAGCGTGGGCCAATACTCCGCCGTCCCCGGCTCGTTGACCGAGGCGAGCGGCCCCTTCACTTGGAACGGCTGGGTCGAGTCGTTCCGCACCACCGTATAGATGTCGACGAAGGTCGGCGGAACGCCCCGCGAGATGTACATGGAGAGCTCGTCCGGGGAGAGGCGCGCCGAGACGATGGGCTCGTTCTCCAACCCGCTCACGAGGCGCGGAGCTCCCCAGGCGCGGTCTTCGCACGGCACCGCGGCGTCGCGGGCGTCCGGCTCGCCGTCACCGGCATCCCCTGCATCCGTGACGGCCGCGTCGGAAGGCGGCTTCGGCGCGGGGGACGGCACGCACCGCTTGGCGACCGAGTCGCAGACCCGCCCTCCCGCGCAGTCACCGTCGGCCTCGCAATCGTCGAGCGAGCGAAACACGTTGCAGGTGCACGTCGCCGCGAGAAGCAAGAACGCCGCCGCTCGAACGAGTCGCTTGCCGCGAAGGGGACGATGGTGACGAGTGGAGAAGTACATTCGATGGTCAATCGGCGCAATCGCCGGGCACGCGATGCGTCGGTCCGCGGAGCACGTCAATGCCCATAGAGGAGGTCGGAGACCGGCGCGCCGGTGGACGCCGGGGGTACGGGAGCACTCGAAGCCGAAGCCTTCGGGGCGACTTTGGGAGCTGGCCCCGTCGACGTGGGCGCACGAGAGGGCGGTTTGCCCGACGCGACCGAGGGAGCGGCCGAGTCGGGAGCGACGGGCGCGGTCAGCGCGGCACCGGTGGTGAACGTCGGGTGACCGACCTCGGCTCCCCCACTCGCGACGGTCGAAACGACCGGCACGGCCGAAGACGCCGCTTTCTCCGAGGTGATCGCGCCGGATTCACGCCCGGACCGCTCTCTCGCGAAGAGAGCGGCGCCCGTCCCGAGCACGAGCGCGATCACGAGAGCGGCCATCACCGGCCCGCGAAGGCCACGCGAGGGACCCTCGTCTTTCGGCAGGAGCGCGAGCGCGACGCGGGCGTCGGCGCAGCGTTCGACGGGGGACAGTTCGAGCGCCCGCTTCAAGAGGGTACGGTACGCGGGGGGCACGTCGGCAAAGGGCTTCGGCGCGCTGAGCTTGAACGGGCGGCCCGTCAGCAGACGGTAGGCGACCACCCCGAACGAGTACACGTCGGAGGCGAAGGTCGCCGGTTCTCCTCGAGATTGCTCGGGGGACCACGTGGACGGCGTTCCGACCAGACGTGCCCTGCTCTCTTCTTCCCCCGCGAAACGCGCGAGTCCGAAGTCCGTGAGGACCACGCGTCCGCTCGCGTCGACCAGCACGTTCTGGGGCTTGAGGTCTCGATGCACGACCTTCGCGTCGTGGGCGGCGGCGAGCCCCTCCAAGATGGCGCGAACGATACGCGGAGCGTCCGGATCGGCCGCTTCTCCCGAACGTGCCGCGCGTTCGGCCAGCGTCTCGCCGTCCACGTACTCCATGGACAAGTACGCCTCGTCGCCGACGACACCTGCATCGTACACACGGCAGACGTTGGGATGACTCACGCGCCGCGCGAGCAAAAGCTCCTGGACGACGCGCTCGGATGCGCCGTCTCGGAAGAGCTTCAGCGCCACGAGGGTGCCGGTGCGCTCGTCCTCCGCCAGGTAGACGCTGGCGCTCGCGCCCGAGCCGAGGCGCTTCTCGATGCGGTATCGGCCGTCGATTTTTCCGGGAGGGAGTCCGTCCGTCCTCGGCGGTGAAGCGGACTTCGGGGCCGAGCCACCGAAAGAGCCCAGGGCCGCCCGACACATCGAGCAGGCCACGAAGTGCCGCTCGAGGGCTTCGCGCTCGGCGCCGGACGAGCGCTGCTCCGCGTACCGCCACAACGACTCTTCGTCGGGGCAATCGCTCGAGCGCAACGAGGCCACGGACACCATCCTCTCACGATAGCATCGCCGAGGGCGACGCCGAGGGAACCCTCGAAGCCGACGAAAATGGTAGGCTCGTCTTCGATGGGGAGTCTGTCGGACCGCTTCTTTTCCGCCTTTTCGGCAGGTGAGCGTCCTTCCATCGCCCCGGACGAGCTCGAGCATCTCCTCGACGACGCCTTCGCACGAGGTCGGGCCGCCCACCGAGGGGTGAATCTCTCGCGCGAGACGTTCGCGCGTGCCCTGGGAGAGCGGCGTGCAGCGCGTGAGTTTTCTTTGCACGAGCTCGCCTGCGAAGACTTCTTCTTGGCCGTGGCATGCCTCGCCGGAGATCCCGTCGCCCTTCGAACGTTCGAGGCCGACGTGATGGGCCCCCTGGGGCGCAAGCTCGCGTCGCTCGCCCGCGACAAGACCTTGGCCGACACGGTGGTCGCGAAGGTCCTCGAGTCGATGTTCGTGGGGACCGAGCGACGAGAGCCGAAGCTTGCGGTCTACACGGGTCAGGCGCCGCTCTCGGCGTGGATTCTCCTCGTCGGACGCCGCGAGCTCGAGAGTCACCGGCGCACGAAAGCGCGTGAGCTACCGTCCGGAGATACTCGACTCCTCGCGGCCACCGTGGACGCGCTAGACCCCGAGCTGGCGACCCTGCTCAAGATGCACCGAGCGACCTTCGAGCAGGCCGTGATGCGGGCCATGAGCGCCCTCGACGACGACGGCAAGCGCCTCCTGCGATGGAGCGTTCGCGAAGGGCTCGGTATCGATGCCATCGCCCCTCGAATCGGGGTCGATCGCGCGACCGTCGCGAGACGACTTACACGGGTTCGCGCGGGGCTCGCCGAAGCGATCCGGCACGATCTCCGCGCGCGCCTCGGCATCGGAGACTCGTCCTTCGAGAGCTTGTGTGCGGCCATGCTGCCCGACCTCGACGTCTCCCTCTCTCGCGTGCTCTGAACCGCGCAAAAGATGGTACTTTCGACGGTGATGATTGGTCGACCGGGCTCACCCCGCGCGACGTGGTGGGTCGGAGCACTCGTCTGCGCGACTTCCGCCACGATCACACGCACCGCGCTGGCCGCTCCGCCCGGCGCCGGCGCGAGCCCTTCCGCGGTCACCGCGCAAGCGCCCGGGCCCGACGAGATCGAGGCGCGAAATGCCATGCAACGTGGAATCGCGCTCTTCGGTCGTGGTGATGCCGAAGGCGCCCTCCGCGAGTACGAACGCGCGGAAGCTCTGGCTCCTGCAGCGAACCTCCCTTACCGCTACGCCGCCGAAGCATGGATTTCGTTGGGCCGCACGCGCGAGGCCATCGCGAGCCTCGAGGCCTACCTTCGCAAGCGTCCCGACGTGTCCGATGCCGACGCGGTCAAGAGGCGCATCGAAGCGCTCGAAAAGAGCCTCCCCGGAACGCTCGTGCTTCGGAGCGAAGCCCCGAACGCAATCGCACGCGTCGACGGAAACGACCCGCGAGCTCTCCCTCTCGAGATCGAGCTTCCTCCGGGACCGCACGTGGTCGTCGTCGAGAGCGACGGATTCCGAAAGAGCGAGCGAGTCGTGCGAGTACCCGGCCACGACCGCCTGGAGCTCATGGTTCCCCTCGAGCGCGCACCCGTCTCGCCGGAGCCACTCCGCGAGCCACCCGAGGGAGAGCGCACCGCGTGGCCGACGGTCGGCATCGTCACGCTGGCCTTGGGAGCAACGGCCTTCACCACCGCGGCGATCGTCGATGCCACCGCTCTCGGCGCGAGCTACCGGGAGCTCGAACGAGCCTCGCAGTCGGGCGCGAGCGACCTCGTCGACGTACGCAACCAGACCCGCGATCTGCGCACGGGTTTGCTCGTCACCTACGGCATCGGCCTCACCGGCATGCTGATCGGTACCGGCATTCTTCTCTTCGCGCCTTCACGCAGCCAAGCGCGTAGCGCGCTGGTCCAGATCGCGTCGGGCCGATTCGTATTCTGATTCGCTTCCTTTCCGGCCTCGTGCATCGGGATGGAATTCTGGTACTCCGTGAGGCATGCGGCTTTCGAGGGGCTTGGCGTTCGTTTCCATCACGGCTGCGGTTCTTTCGGCCTGCACCGGCCTGAAGCAGGCCGACCCACCCGCCGGCACCGACGCGAGCGTGCCCGAGGAGGACGCATCGACCCTTCCTCCGGACGGCCCCGACGCGAGCAAGAAGGACGCCGATTCCCCCAAGGACGCGGCGACCGACGCGACCGATGGCGGTCCCTCGCTCCCGGACTCTCCGGCCGACACCGCCTGCGGACTCGCGACCGACGCCTGGGCCAAGACCGCGAAGAGTGCAGGATGCAGCGATCGCAAGGTCTTCTTGCTGGAAAGCTGGACGACCGACACGCTGCCATTCTTCGCCCGTTCGGTCTCCATCGCCCGGGCGAAGAACGGCCGTGTCGGGGTCGCCGTCAACGGAGAGACGAACGTCGAAGAGGGCTCCCTTCGCATCCGCACCTTCAATCCGAACATGACCGGTTTCGGCTCGACCCTCGTCAAGATAGACCCGCTCCCGTTCGAGAACGTCGGCGCGGCGGTACGCATGGCCGCAGGCAACGACGACACCTTCCACCTCGTCTATCAGCGCGATACGAGCCAGGCAGGCGGGCCGGTCGTCTATCGGAAGCTCCCGGCGAACAATACCTTCACGGCCGAGCAGCAGCTCGCCTCGGTGGGCCACGGCACCAAGCTCGACATCGCCGTCTCGCCCACCAACTCGGACGTGGTGATTTCGTACTTCACTCCGCCCACGCCCACGGTCGCGGGCAAGATCGAGTCGGTGCTACGGCCCGACGCGACGCAACAGTTCGCTCCTCCCATCATCGTCCAGGGCAGCTTCGCCAAGGACGGTGTCATCGGCAGCGGCGAGCACGTGCTGCGCTACGACCAGACCGGCGGGGCTCGCATCGCGTTCCATTTGTCGCAGACGTTCTCGAGCGCCAATCCGAAGTTCTCGGAGCTCACCGGCAGCTGGCGCGCACCGAAGACCATCGACAATCCGACCCTCGACGGCATGGCCGGCTACTCGCTCGGCCTCGCGCTGTTCGGACAGCGAAAGTCGGCTGCGTACTTTTACCGCAAAGCCGGGACGACCACCGCCGAGCTACGCATCGGCACGTGGACGCTGGAGAACGATCCCGTCGACGTCGA
This sequence comes from Polyangiaceae bacterium, assembly GCA_965225775.1. Lineage (GTDB taxonomy): Bacteria > Myxococcota_A > Polyangia > Polyangiales > Polyangiaceae > JAAFHV01. The sequence goes on from OZ245328.1 coordinate 4,617,499, forward strand.
CACCCGCGACCTCGGCCTCTTGGCGCCCGATCCCACCGGTCCTCAATACTCGCTGGCGCTCGGTGTGGACGGGCTCGGCCTCCTTCACTTGGCCTACACGCGCCCGACGTCGGCGACGAAATGCTCGCTCGTGTATGCGCGACAGACCCGCAAAGCCGGCGTCGTGAAGTGGCTCGAAGACGGCATCGCCGCGGACCTCCCTTGCGAGGACCCTGCGGGCGTCGTGCTTTCCATGGTCGTCGACGACAAGGGACGTCCGCACATCGCCTACGTGGTGGCGGCAGTGGGCGTGCTCTACGCCACGCGCTTCGATCGCTGAGCCTGGATTTCGCTCTGCCGCCGGAGGTCCGCCGGCAGATCGAAGCGAATTCGGGCGTTGATTCGGGGACTTCGCGCACAGGGATAGCTGCGCCATCTCGAGCACGAAGGCAGGCTCACACCTGCGCATTGCTCCAAGGCGCGAAAAATGCCGGTGGACCGACTAGAGCGCCGAACCGCTCTAGGTAGAGCGAAATCCAGGCTGAGCTACCCGACGTGACTGCGTTGCTCGACGTTCGGTCAATGCCGATAGCCGAGCACGAGCGCCTGCGCCAGCAATCCCCAGCCGTCGATGGCGACGAACAGGAGCAGCTTGAACGGGAGGCTCACCTGCGACACCGAGAGGGTCTGCAGCCCCAGTGAGGCCAAGAGATTGGCCACCACGAGGTCGATCACCAAGAACGGCAAGAAGATCAAGAAACCTATGGCGAAGGCCTCCGTGAGCTCGGTCACGACGAAGGCCGGGGCGAGCACCGAAAAGTCCGTCGCCGCAGGCACGTCCGCCGAGGGAGCTCCGGTCGACTTGTCGCCTCGCGATGCCTTGGCCACCTCGACGAAACGCGAGAGCTCCTTGTCGCTCGCATTGGCCTTCAAGAACGTACGCATCGGTTCTTTGGCCGCCTCGACCAGCTTGGCGACCACCTCCGGGCTCTCGGACTTTTCCGCCAGCACCGGGGTCGCGCGCTCCAAGATCGCGTTCGCCGTCGGCGCCATGGCAAGCAACGTGAGCGCACCGGAGAGCGCCAAGACCACGGTGTTGGACGGCACCGATTGAGCCCCGATAGCGCTCTTCGTGATCTGAAGCACGGTCGAGATCTTCACGAACGCGGTGAGGCTCAAGAAGAGAAACGGGACGAGCGAGACCACCGCGACCGAGAGCAAGAGCGACAGGCCGTGCCCTCCGAGCGACGCCCCGCCTCCCGCGGCCGCCGGAGCATTCGGGGCCGCGCGTGCCGTGGCCTCGAGCGCGAGGCACACCACGAGCGCGAGCGGCAGTGCGAGCGAGCCCACGATACGTGCAGACTTCATGAGTTGCCCCCGGGCTCTTCGTCCGAGCGAGCAACGGACTTCTTGGAGAGCGCGCGAGCGAACAGGTCGGAGAAAGACGCGCCCGCGGGGACCTTGGTCTCGGGCACCTCGTCGGCGCCGATCTCGCCGATCTTTTCGAAGCCGCCCTCTCCCACGCCCACCAAGAACACGCGCGCGCCGACCTTCACCAAGTAGAGCGACCGCCGTGCGTCGAGGGGGAGCTGACCGACCAACTCGATTGGACCGTGTGCGCGGCCGATGCCCACGCGCTTGGCGAGCACCATCGCGCCGAACGCGAGGCCGCAGACGACCACGAGCATGACGACGGTCTCGAAGAGGTACGATCCGTACGGTCCCATCCCGCAGTCGGCGCTAACAGAGGCGGCTCGGAAGGGCAAGCCGACACGACCGACGGGCCCTTTTCGGCCCGCTCAACCGTGGCGCACGAGGTCGGCCAGGATCGCATTGGACTCTTTGCGCGCCCACACCGAAAACTCGCCCAAGTAGGCCGCGACCTCACGAAAGCGCGTCACGATCGCCTCGCGGTCTCTCTCCCGGACGGCACGCGCGAAGAGCGCGGCTTCCTGGCCGAACGCGTCGACTACGCGCGCTGCATCGTCATTGGACGTGAGAATGTCGGCGTAGAGCTCGGCGCCCTGAGAAAATAGGCGGCCGATCATCGCGAGCTCGGCGCGATAGATGGGGCTCGCCATCTCGCGCGACCTTCCGAGGTTCGCGCCGAGGCGCGCGAGCGTGGAGCCGAGCACCATCGTTTTCTCGTGCACGAGCACCTGAATGAGGGCCATTTGCGCGTCGTGCTCGTCGGCGGTGGATTCCACGGTCTCGGCGCCGAACAGCTCGTAGAGGGCCTTCACGCGCTCGAAGCCCACGTCGCCGCGTCCGCGGCACAAGACCACCTTTTGGCGGTCCATGTCGTCTCCTTGTGGACCGAACATCGGGTGCGAACCGACCACGTCCACGGTCTCGCGCGTGGCGCCGAGCATGGCCTCGAGAGGAGCGCGCTTGAGCGACGTCACGTCGACCAGGCAAGCACCGTCGCGCAGGTGAGGCCCGATCTCCCGCGCGACCTCGCACGTCACGTGGATGGGCACCGCGAGGAACACCACGTCGTTGCGCGAGGCCACCTCGATCGCGGTCGCGCCCGCGCCGAGGCCCATCGCGTCGACCTCGTAGCCGGCCGCGCCGAAGACCCGCGCGAGGAAGGCACCCATGCCGCTGGTCGCGCCCACGATACCGATGCGAAACCGCGGTGCGCTCGCGCCGAGCAGCCGCCGCTGTTCCGCTCGGGAGCTCGCGAAGATGGCCCCGAAGAGATCGCGCACGAGCCCTCGAGAGACGCCCTGCGCTTCCGCACGCGTGCACATCGTCTCGAGGTGCTCGGCCTCGCGACCACGATCGAACGCGGGCCTTCGCTCGCGGGCCTTCGCTTCGGCGATACGCCTGACGCAAGCGGCCCGACGCGCCACGAGGCTCACGAGCTCGTCGTCCAGTCGGCCCAGCTCGTCACGCAACCGAAGAAGCTCGTCGGGGGTCATCGGCCCGCGTTCTGACACGATGCGTCCGACGGGTAAAGCGCACCACGAAAGCGACGCACGGCGCCTGCACCACTCGAGACGACGCGACGCGAACCGCTCCGGTGCTAAGACCACGTCCGACGTGCGCGAACTGGACCGCCTGCTCTTTTTCCTGGTCTACCGTCCCGAGCCGCCCTCGCCGTGGCTCGCGCTGATGGTGTTCCTCTCGGCCATCGGCGGTGGATACGGCCTCTTTGGCATCGCCCCGTTCCTCGTTCATGGACGCACGCGCCGACGCGCCTTCGAGCTGCTCGCGGCCATCGTGCTCACGGCAGTCCTGGTCTTCGTGGTGAAACACGCCGTAGGCCGGGTGCGTCCCTACGCGTGCCTCGAGGGGGTGCACGGCCTCTTCTTCGCGCCTCCACACGACCCTTCGTTCCCGAGCGGACATGCCGCGGGAAGCGCCTGTTTCGCGGCCTTCCTGGCCGATCGCTCACGCCCTGTTCGAAGTGGCTTGCTCGTCCTCGGAGCTATCCTCGTCGGCCTCTCGCGCATCGTGCTCGGTGTGCACTTCCCGATCGACGTAGCCACGGGAGCCACGTTGGGCACCGCGGTCGGATTGGTGAGCCATCGCTATTTCGCGAGGTTACGTGAAGCGTCGTCCCCTCCACCGATGAGCCCGTCCGAAGGTCAATCCGCCGAAGAACGAAGTCCAGGTACCGAAGCGGATAACGGCGGAAGAACGGGCACCTGATCTTTTTCGCGCGATTTTGTCGAATGTGGGGGACGAAATTGCGCGCCCCGTCGTATCTTTGACATCATGGCGTCATTTCCCAGAAAGCTCGCTTTCGCAGCCGCGCTGGGGGGGTCTCTGATCGCGTGTGAGGACTACATCCTCGGGCCCCTCCCGGTCGCGGCCGAGCCGGTCGGCCCCGAGGTCGAGGTCAACGATGTGGATGCCGCGCCTCCCCCGCCCTCCTCCGGAGAGCGAGGTCGAGATGCGGGCCGCGCCGAAGTCGATGTGGTCCCCACCATTCCGCCGTGGGAAATGCCCCCGACCGGCACGTTCACCGTGAGAGGCAACGGCCACGTGCTCTTCCTACATCCGGACGGCGAGTTCCGCCGAGTGGAGGCCGTGCCCAACGCGACCATCCAAAACGTGAGCCAGCTGCTCAATGCCGTCTCGCCGGGTGTCGACTCGCGCATGACCCAGTCGGAGGACGGCGACTACCTCGTGGCCGAGAGCACCCGCTTCGGCTGCACCACCCCCTGCCTCTCGGTGTTCACGTCCGACCTCAAATCGGGAAGCCCGGTCAGGCGCGGAACGGCCACCATTCAAATTGGGTCGAGCCCGCCGATCATCGGAGCGGGCGGACGCCTCATCGTGTTCGCCGCTTCGGGCGCGCACAACCTCGACCTTTATTCGATCACGCGCCCCGAAGACGCCTCGCGAGGCTGGAGCGCAGCCAAGCTGCTCACCGGCGCGTCGCCCAAGGCCTTCAATCATCGCCCCAGCCTGTCGCCGGACCAGACCAAGGTCACCTTCGACTGCGGCGCCGACCCCGACGGCAGCGAAGACACCGATCTGTGCGAGGTAGGCGTGAACGGAACCAACTTCCGTCTGCTCGCGGCACCGAAGACCCCACTTCACAACCTCCACAACCCGAGCCTCGATCGCAACGGCACCTTGGTGACCGAAGGCGAAGGCACGGTGGTGATCGACGGCACCCCCGGAAACGCCGAACGCATCTTCCGAATCAACGGCACCGGCGACCCCGTGCCCATCGCCCCGACCTACACGAACGACAACACCCCCTGCGTGCTGCCCAACGGCAACATCGCGAGTCTCTGGCTCGGCCGCGTCGGCAACCCCGACGGCAACCACGAGCTCAAGATCATGAAAGCCGACGGCACCTACCTCGGCATGATTGCCCAGGGATTCAACATTCAAGACGTCGGTCTCACCTGCGGCAACTGACGAACAAAACTAATAAAATCGAGACGTTACACGGACCCCAGTTTCTCCCTCACCAGGAGAACGAGGACAGCTGTGTCCGGAAGGTGTGCGGCAGTTCTTTCTCTTCCGTATACTCGCCGCATGAGCTTCCGGAGGGGAACGAAGCATTGGTCCAAAGGGCTCGGGCTGCTGTCGGCCTGCGCTCTCGTGACCTACGTCGGTGTTCAAGTCGGCTGTACGGACACGATCGAGCCGGGAATTCCCGAAGACGCCTCTACGCTCGACACCGACGACGCCGACACGTTGCACCAAGACGACTCGGGCGACGTGCAGACCCCTCCTCCCGCCAGGCCGGATTCAGGCGGTGAGCCTCGTCGCGACGCGGGCACCACGAATCCGCCCGATTCGGGCCCCCAAGACGCCTCCGCAGACGGCTGATTCGAGCTTCCGCCGCGCCCCCGCTTGCCAGGACCCCCCTTCGAGATGCACAGTGTGCTCGTGACGCCTCGCTGGCAGAGATGTCTGCTGTTCGTCGCTACCGTGCTCGCGGCATGGGTGGTGGCGGTACCGGCGTGGGCGAGCGAGTTGTCGACTGCGCTCCCCGAGGCGAGCCGCGCCGTGTCCAGCGCAGCGGCGCCGCCCATGAGCGTGCGTCCCCACGAAGAGCCCAAGCTCTACCGTGGACCGGAAGCGCTAGCTCCCCAGTGCGACATCCGCTGCGCGACCACCTTCGCGCCCGCACCTCAGTTCCAGGACGAGGAAGTGACGCTCGCGGTCTACGACGACCCGTCGGACGACGCTCCCGGCCTCGACTCGGCGCGGCTCTCGTCCAACGATTCGCCTCCCCAGCCGGCCACGCAGGACGATCCCTGCACCGTCGGACCCGAGTCGGTGAGGCCTGCGCCTCCCTCGGAACGTCTCGTCGCCATCGAGGAGCGCTTCGAGCGTGGACCTCGTGGTGTGCGAAGCTCACTCGAGCGCCCGCCTCGCTGATCTCGGCATCGTCGATCCGCAACCGAAGGTCGTGCATCTGCGCTCGCGCGTGGGCATCGGCTGGATGTCGCGTCGGTCGCCGGTAGCCTCGGAGCTTCGTGCGTTCGCGCGCGGCGCGCGATCCTTCGGGATCGTGTGCTTCGCACGGGCCTCGAGCTCCACTCACCGTCTCGGTTTTTCGAGCGGATTCCCGCGTCGGCGAGGCCCTTTCCAGGCCGAGGCGAACGCGTCCGCTCTCGTCCGTGAAGCATCATCGTAAGGAATCGAAAATGGCCAAAGAACAGAAGCACGACGCGAAGGCGGCGCCTCCTCAGGCGCACCCGTTCGAGTCGGGCGGCGGTGGAATGAACACCGGCGCTGCGATCATCGGATTCATCCTTTGCTTCATCGCCGGCGCCGGCGTGATGTGGGGATACGACAACTACCGCCTCAAGCAGGGCGGAGCCATCACCGCGGAGAACGCGACCGGTGGCGGAACCTGGAGCGACGAAGAGTCGCCCGTGCCGATCTCGAGCAAGGACCCCATGTGGGGCAAGCGCGAGGCGCCGGTCACGGTCGTCATCTTCTCGGACTTCCAGTGCCCCTTCTGCTCGCGCGTGGAGCCCACGCTCGACCAGGTGAAGAGCACCTACGGCCCCGACAAGGTCCGTCTCGTGTGGAAGAACGAGCCCCTCTCGTTCCACGAGAAGGCCAAGCCCGCCGCCGAAGCCGCCGCCGGCGTTTTCGCGCTCAAGGGCAGCGAAGCGTTCTGGAAGTTCCACGACACCGCCTTCAAGAACCAGCAGTCGCTCTCGCCCGAGAGCTACGAGAAGTGGGCGAAGGACGCGGGCGTCGACATGGCGCAGTTCAAGGCCGGCATCGCTTCGCACAAGTGGGCGAAGAAGGTCGACGAGGACCACGAAGTGGCCAAGAAGGCCGGCGTCAACGGAACGCCTGCATTCTACATCAACGGCGTGAGCCTCTCGGGCGCGCAGCCGTTCGACAAGTTCAAGGAAGCCATCGACAAGGAGCTCGGCAAGGCTCAGGCGAAGATCGCGGCCGGTACCCCCAAGGACCGCATCTACGTGGAGATGTCGAAGGAGAACAAGAAGAACGCTCCCCCGCCCCCTAAGGAAGAGGAAGAGGAGAAAGAGGACACCACCACGGTGTTCAAGGTCCCCATCGGCAACTCGCCGATCCAGGGCAAGAAGGACGCGCAGGTCACCATCGCGGTGTTCTCCGACTTCCAGTGCCCCTACTGCAAGCGCGTCGAGCCGACCTTCAAGCAGCTCCGCGAGAAGTACGGCGACAAGATCCGCATCGTGTGGAAGCACGAGCCCCTTCCGTTCCACCCGCGCGCCGAGCCGGCCGCCGAAGTTTCGCTCGAAGCGCGCGCCCAAAAGGGTGATGCGGGCTTCTGGGAAGCTCACGACAAGCTCTTCGAGTCGCAGCCCAAGCTGGAAGACGCCGACCTCGAGAAGGTCGCCGCGGACCTCAAGCTGAACGTCGACAAGGTCAAGGACGCGATCAAGACCCACAAGTACAAGAAGGAAATCGACGCGGACAGCGAGCTCGCGGACGACGTCCAGGCTTCGGGTACGCCGCACATGTTCATCAACGGCCGTCGCCTCGTGGGCGCTCAGCCGGCGGACAAGTTCGAGAAGATCATCGACGAAGAGATCAAGAAGACCGACGAGATGCTCAAGAAGGGCGTCGCGGCGAAGGACCTCTACGACACGATCATCAAGGACGGAAAGGGCGCGCCCGATCCCGAGAAGAAGAACGTCCCCGCTCCCCCGGCCAGCTCGGCCTTCAAGGGCAAGGGCGACGCGAAGGTCGTCATCCAGGAGTTCTCGGATTTCCAGTGCCCCTTCTGCTCGCGCGTCGAGCCGCAGGTCGCCGAGATCATGAAGAACTACGGCGACAAGGTGAAGTTCGTCTGGCGCCACAAGCCCCTCCCCATGCACCCCGATGCGCCCCTCGCTTCGGAAGCGTCGGAAGAGGCCTACAAGCAGAAGGGCAACGAAGGCTTCTGGAAGATGCACGACAAGCTCTTCGCCAACCAGGGCGAGAAGGACGGCCTCAAGCGCGAAGCGCTCGAGAAGTACGCCCAGGAGCTCGGTCTCGACATGGCCAAGTTCAAGGCCGCTCTCGACAGCCACGCCCACAAGGCGAAGGTCGACGCGGACGACAAGGCCGGCACCGAAGCGGGCATCAACGGCACGCCCGCCTTCGTGATCAACGGGTACTTCATCAGCGGCGCGCAGCCCTACCCGAAGTTCAAGAAGCTCATCGATCGCGCCCTCTCGGAAGCGAAGTGAGTCGGTAGATTCCGCCGCGGGCAAGCCCGTCGCGTGAATCGGCAAGACGCCCTCGGGGGGAACCTCGAGGGCGTTTCGCATTTTGTAGAAGCATGTCGAACGCCGTCTCCCGCGCCCTTCTCCTCGTCACGACGCTCGTGCTCGCCGTCGCGTGCGGGAAACCCTCACCGCCCCAAGACGTGACCCTCGCGAAGAAGGGCACGAACGGTGCTCTGGTCATCGCACAAGACGGGCGCCCCATCGAAGGGGGGAAACCGCTCACGGACGACGGCGACGCCGCCGTGCCGGTCTACACGAGCGACGCGAGCCTCGGAAACCGCGACGCGCTGGTTACGTTGGTCGAGTTCTCCGACCTCGAGTGCCCGTTCTGCTCGCGGGCATCGACCACGGTCGACGCGCTCCGCGAGGCCTACGGGCCGGACGAGCTTCGCGTCGTGTGGAAGCACTATCCTCTCCCCTTCCACAAGCACGCAAAGCCCCTCTCCGAGGCCGGCGCAGGCGTGCTCGAGCTGGGCGGCCCGCTCGCGTTCTTCCGCTACCAGCGCGCGGTGTTCGACTCGCAGGGACGTGTGCGTGAAGGCGGCGGGTTCGACGACTCGTCGGCGCGTCGGTTCGCGGAGGCCGTGGGCATCGACGGCAGCGTCATCGAAGCGGGCCTCCGCGACGGCCGCTGGACCGGCGTCGTGGAGCGCGACATCGCGCTCGGACGGCGCGTCGGCGTGAACGGCACCCCGGCCTTCTTCGTGAACGGCGTGAAGCTCGAAGGAGCCCAGCCCCTCTCGCGGTTCAAAGAGGTCGTCACCGACGAGCTCGCGAAGGCCAAAGAGCTGGTCGCCAAGGGAACCCCGCGCGATCGCGTGTATGTTACAGCGAGCAAGATCGGCTTCGCCGCGCCGAAGCCCGACGAAGACGAAGGCGACGAGCCGGTCGACACCACCGTGTGGAACGTCCCGGTCGACAAGTCTCCCGCGCTCGGCCCGGTCAACGCGCTGGTGACCGTCGTCGAGTATTCGGACTTCCAGTGTCCCTTCTGCAAGCGTGTCGAGCCCGTGCTCCAGCGCCTTCGTCGCGAGTACCCGAGCAAGGTACGCATCGTGTGGAAAGACATGCCCCTGCCCTTCCACGACCGCGCGCTGCCCTCGGCCATGCTCGCCCGCGAAGCACGTGCGCAGAAGGGGGATGCCGGCTTCTGGGACGTGCACGATCGCCTGTTCGATTCGCAAGGCCACCTCGACGACGCCGACCTGCTCTCGATCGCCAAATCGGCAGGCCTCGACGAAAACAAGGTGAAGCGCGCCCTCGCGCAGAAGACCCACGAGAAGGGAGTCATCGCCGATCAAGACGCCGGCGACGACGTAGGAGCCTCGGGAACGCCGCACTTCTTCGTCAACGGTCAGCGCCTCGTAGGGTCGCAGCCGTACGAGAAGTTCAAGGCGCTCGTCGATGCGGAGCTCGTGAAGGCGGAGGCGCTCGTGACGCGCGGAACGCCGGCCTCTCAGGTCTACGCAGAGATCATGAAGGGCGCGAAGACCAACGCCCAAGCTCCGGTCACCAAGACCGTCGCGCTCGATCCGCAGGCGCCCTCGCGCGGTGCGGCCAACGCCAAGGTGGTGATCGTGCAGTTTTCGGACTTCCAGTGTCCGTTCTGCAAGCGCGTCGAGCCCACCATGGACGACATCATGAAGGCCTACCCGGGCAAGGTGCGCATCGAGTGGCGAAACCTTCCACTGCCCATGCACCCGGACGCGCAGCTGGCGGCCGAGGCCGCCCTCGAAGCGAAGAAGCAACAAGGGAACGCGGGCTTCGCGAAGATGCACAAGCTGCTCTTCGACGGGCAAACCCAGGTCGACGGTCTGAAGCGCGAGGCGCTCGACGGCTACGCGCGCACGCTCGGCCTCGACGCGAAAAAGTTCGCCGCGGCGCTCGACAACCACGTCCACCTCGCCTCGATCAAGGCCGACCAAGCCGTGGCACAAGCCGCGGGCATCAGCGGCACGCCCTCGTTCGTCGTGAACGGAACGTACATCTCCGGAGCGCAGCACTTTCGCAAGTTCCGGCGCGTGATCGAAGCCGAGCTCGCCAAGAAGTGACTCGGCTCACGCGGGCGCTTGCACTCTACACGCGATAGGTCCGAATCGCGTCAGCGGAAGTACGAGAGTGCGAGCGCACTCGGCGCGGGCAGCACCCACGTCCCGAGCGCGCCTCGGTAGGGTCTCAAGCGGCACGAAGAGGCTTTTTTCTCAGGGGATCGGAGAGGCAGCACGTTGCGAGGATCGGTCACCGTGCTCTGGCCGATCACGGCATCCGCGTAGAGGATCGACGCGTCCACGCCGTCCTTCACGCGACGCGCCTCCAGGTGAAGGTGCACGAGGTTCGGGGAGTCGCTATCCCCCACGAGCCCGACCACCTCGCCCGCGTGCACCACGTGTCCGCGCTTCATCTCCGGCGCGGCCTCCGAGAGGTGTCCGAAGAGCAGTACGTAGTCGTGCTGACCGCCGCCCTCGCGCAAGCGATGCCGAGTGACCACGGTGTTCCCGAAGAGGGGCCCGACGTACACGACCACGGCGTCTCCGACCTGATGGGCGAGCGGGACCATCGCGATCGGCGCGCCCATGGTTTGGGCGAGATCGACACCACCGTGGCCGACCGCACGCATGTCGCCGCGGCGCTGCATCTCGTTCGGCAAGTCGAGATCGTAGCCGGAGATCACCGACGGCCACCCCAGATAACGCGCCACCGGATAGCGATACGCTTCGTAGTCCGAAGGCACGTCCCACCGACGCGGGATTTGCTGGTAGATCGTGGTGACTCCGCGCTTGTCGACGTGCGCGCCACCGATCACGAGCGGCTCGGGCAGGCCCACCCAAGGGGCCTCGAGCTCGAAGCGGGAGAACGCGTCGGCGCGATCGCACTCGTCGTCCTCGGTGGCGAGGGCCTCGGGCCAGCTCGACTTCTCCGGGGCTTCCGCGACTTCGGTGAAGAGCCCGAAGGCATCACGAGGCGCGAGGGCGGACGTGGAACGCGAGAGGTCGGACGACCCACCGAACACCACCAAGCCGAATGCCAGTGCGCTCCACATACGCTTCTTGGGAGGTAAGACCGCTCACGCACCGAGTCCATTCCCGAAGTGCCGCTGGGCAGAGCACCCGTCGCTGCGTCGCTGTGGCATTTCGTCGCAGAAGCCTGGTCGTACGAGCAGCCCGCGAGGCGCACCGTTCGGCCGAGCTTCGTGCCCCGAGTCTCCGCATCCAGGGATTTTCCCTGGATTCGCGCGACCCCTCGGCGCATGCCGCTCCCCCGGCACTCGTGCTAAACCGGGAGGGGTGATGCGCTCCTCGACCACGCGCCCGACCACCTCGATTCTGCGTTTCGCCATCGCTGCGGGGCTCGTCGCCTCGGTGGCGACCGGCGGAGAGGCCCAGGCGTTCGAGAAGCAGCACCATCTCGGGCTGTCGCCCGCCCTCGCGGTCCTCAAGGTGGACGGCAAGTCCACGGCCAGCGTCGGGGCCGGTCTCTCCATCCACTACGCTTACGGCCTGACCGACCAGTTCAACTTCCTCGCCGAGGGTGGCAGCCACGTGGTCGCGCTCGACCAGCAGCGCGACTCGCAGGAAACCCCGTCGACCTTCCCGGCACGCGTGGATCACCTCGGCGTGGGAATCGGATACGTGCTCGACGTGCTGCGCTGGGTCCCCTACTTCGGGGTGCTCGGTCAGGGCTACGTGCTCTCCGGAGGCACGCTGCCGGAATCGCGCATGGCCGTTGGCGTCGCCCTCGCCGCCGGACTCGACTACCAGTTCGGTCGACACTTCGCCGTGGGACTCGCCGTGAGGCAAAACTTCATCGCGTCGGAGCTCTCCACGTACCCTTCGTTCACGTTGGCGCAGCTGCGCGCCGAGTACGTCTGGGGCTACTGAGCGTCACGGACGGTCGGCGAGCGTGCGCAGGCGCTCCCGCGCGAGGTTCTCGATCACCCCTCGCCCGAGCTTCATGCACTCTGCATAGGACTGCCGCGCGAGCTCGGTCTTGCTCGGATCGCGCTCGACCTCCTCCGCGAAGAGCTCACCGAACGCGAAGTACGCGTAGGGCAGGAGCGGGCTTCGAGGTGCCTCGGAGACCACTTGAAAATAGAGCTTTCGTGCGGTGGCCACGTCGTGTTCGCACTCGGCCAGCATGCCCAACCGATACTTGGCCTCGGCGGTCTCGGGTCCCGAGCCGGACGCGGAGAGCTGGTAGTGCCGCTTGGCGGAAGCGAGCAGCTCGGCCGAGCGTGACGGCTCGATCTCCGCGAGCTCGGTCTCGGCATCGCCCAGGGCGAGCGTGGTCGCCACGGCCTCGTGTGTGGGTGGTGACGAATCCGAGAGGCCTCGCTCGAGCGAACCGACCTCTTCGCGGATCACCTCGAGCGGGCGCGTCGCGCGCCCGAACGAGCGCACGTCGCGCTCCGCCGCGACGCACGTGAGCGTGGAACGCTTGCCGGTCGGTGCGGGCTCTCGAGAGACCGCCTGAGCCTTGCCCCACGAGTGCGTCGGGAGCGAAGTGGCCCCCGCCGGAGCGACCAGCTCGGGCACGGGGACCTGGGGAGAACCGCACCCCGTCCAGAGCGAGCACGTGAGAACCACCACGAAAAAACCGCGCATCGTCTCTCGACGATACGCGGCTCCGGGCAGAAGGCGAGCCTTCGCGACTACGGCTTGGGCTGCGAGGCGGGCTTCGCTTCGTGCAGGCCGAACCCGTCGTGCAAGGTGCGTACGGCGAGCTCGGTGTACTTTTGATGCACGATACACGAAACCTTGATTTCGCTCGTGGAAATGGCCTGGATGTTGATGCCCTCGTCGGCGAGCAGCTTGAACATCTTGGCCGCCACGCCCGCGTGCGAGCGCATGCCGAGGCCGACGATGCTCACCTTCACGATGTCCTCGTCGTACTTCACCGCGCTCGAGCCCACCTTGCGCGCCACCTCTTCGATGAAGGGCTTGGCGCGCACGAGGTCGGTCTTGGAGACCGTGAAGGTCACGTCGGCGCGGCCCTCGGTGTTGCTGGTCGCGTTCTGGATGATCATGTCCACGCTGACGTTCTTCTCGGCGATGGCCGCGAAGACCTCGGCCACGACGCCCGGCTTGTCGTCCACACCGACGAGGTGCACGCGTGCGTCGTTTTTGTCGTACGCGACGCCGGCCACCACGACCTCTTCGAGGGACTTGTCCTCGCCGGTCACCCAGGTACCGGGAACGTCGCTGAAGGAGCTACGGACGTGGACGGGAACGTTGTACTTCATGGCGATCTCCACGCTGCGGATTTGGAGCACTTTGGCGCCGAGCGAAGCAAGCTCGAGCATTTCTTCGTAGCTGATGCGGTCGATCTTGCGCGCCGAAGGGCACACGTTGGGGTCGGTGGTGTAGACCCCGTCGACGTCGGTGAAAATCTCGCAGGCGTCGGCGCCCACCGCCGCGGCGATCGCGACCGCCGAGGTGTCCGAGCCGCCACGCCCGAGCGTGGTGATGTTGCCGTCTTCGTCCACGCCTTGGAAGCCCGCGACCACCGCGATTTCGCCGGCGTCGAGCGTGCTCTGGATCTTGGAGTGATCGATGGCGCGAATGCGCGCCTTGGTGAACGCACCGTCGGTGAGCACGCGCACCTGATGCCCGAGAAGCGAGCGCGCTTTGCCGCCCTCGGCCTCGATGGCGAGCGCGGTGAGCCCGGCGGCGACCTGCTCTCCGGTGGCGGCGATGGCGTCCATCTCGCGCGCGTTCGGGACCTTGGTGACCTCGTGCGCGAGCCCGAGCAAACGATTGGTCTCGCCGCTCATCGCGCTGACGATGACCACCACACGGTGCCCTTCGCGTTGGGCAGCGAGGCAGCGCCTCGCCACGTTCTTGATGCGATCGATCGAGCCGACCGACGTGCCACCGAATTTCTGGACGAGGAGCGCCACGAACGGGTGTGATAGGAGACAGGGCGCAGCGCGTCAACCAGGCATTTTTGCAGCAGAAGGACGCGGTCGGCACGATCGCGGCCCCTCGGGTATCCTCCTTCGGGTCATGCGCCTTCCTTCTCTCGCGATCGCCGCGCTGACGAGCCTCACGCTCGTCGCGTGCAGCAAAAAAGATCCGCCCCGAACGAACCCGAGCGGCGAGCCACCCGACCGCGGCTCGGCTTCTCTTCGTGGCTTCGTGGTGCCGCCGCCGTCCGCCATGATCATGCCCGACTCGCCCGTACGCGATGCGGACGTGCCCTACGGCGAGACCACCTCGTGGGCGAAAGCGAAGCTTCCCGGGACACGCCTCGTGCTGCGATACCCGAGCGACGTGTTCCTCATGGACGAAGAGAAGGACACGCTCGTGCTCACGTCCACCGTGACGGTGACGCCCATCGACGACGACTCGGGCGCGACTCCCAAGCCCTATTCGTTCCGCGGTCGCTTCACCGTGCGACCGTCGGGCCTGGCCGAGGCAGCGAAGACCGAGAAGCTCTTCGGTCTCTTCCCGGACGACAAGGTCGACGCGTTCACGGAAGCCGAAGGCCTGCGCCGCAAGGGCACGGTCGCAAAACATGCAGCTTACATCCAGAAGCTCGGCATGCACGGGTTCGGGCAGACCGTGTACCTCGTGGAGATCGAGCCGAAGAAGACCCTGGTCGCCCGCTTCGATACCGTCGGAGACGAGCTCCGCGCACGGGTCGACGAGAGCAACTTTCGCTCGGAGAAATGGCAGCTCGGCCTGGTCGAGCTCGTGATGCAGAACGTGAGCGAGGGCAAATGAGCGAGCTTTTGGACTCGGACGATTGGAAGCGCCTGACCGTGCCTCACGACGGCTACTTCGACCTCCGCACGCGGGACACCGGAGAGGTGCCGGTGCGTCTCTTCCTCACGCAGAGCTTGCTCACCGAGGCCGAGCCCACGCTCTACCGGCAGCTCGTGAACGCCACGCGTTTTCCGGGGACCAAGCTCGTGTGCGTCACGCCCGACGTGCACTACGGCTACGGCGTGCCGGTCGGGTCGGTCATCTTGACCTCACGCGACGAGGGCTCGGTGGCGATGGGGCCCGTGGGCTTCGACATCGGCTGCGGCATGATGAGCGCGAAGAGCCAGGTGCCCTTCGAACGCGCCACCTGGGACATGCGCCTCGCGTTCAACCGCGAGGTGGAGAAGCGCGTGGCGCTCGGCGCGGGGGGCGCGAGCAAGAAGGGCTCGCTCTCGAAGCGCGAGCTCGAAGAGGTGGTGCGCGGCGGCGCGGAGCACTGGCTCGCCGAGAACGAGGGCACCGTGGCGCGCGGCCGTGCCGAGCGTCAGCGCCTTCCCGTACGCGACACCTGGGACATCCCGTGGGGCGGCAAAGGCAAGCCCGAGCGAGGGCTGGATCAGCTCGGCACGCTGGGCGGAGGGAATCACTTCGTGGAGCTGCAGCGAGGGGAGCCTTCGGGCACGCTCTTCGTACAAGTGCACACCGGAAGCCGCGGCTTCGGACACGGCCTCGCCACCAACTACTTCGAGCTCGCGAGGGAAGAACGGCCGGAAGTGCGCGACATCGACCTCGGCTATTTCACCCCGGATTCTCCGCATTTTTCGGACTACCTCGATGCGGTCGCCGCCGGCGCGAACTTCGCCATCGTCAATCGTTTGGTCATCTTCGAGGCCATTGCCGAAGCGTTCCGCAAGGTGTTCCGCGAAGACCTCGAGCTCGTCTACGAGATCAGTCACAACCTGGTCCAAGCGGAGGAGCACCCGGAATTCGGTGCGGTTTACACCCATCGAAAGGGAGCCACGCGTGCCTTTCCGGGCGGCCATCCCGAGCTCGTGGGAACGCCGTGGGAGAAGGACGGACACCCGGTGCTCGTGCCGGGCTCCAACCGCGACAAGAGCTTCATCTTGCGGCCCGAGCCGGGCGCCTCGAAGAGCGGCTTCTCGGTCAATCACGGCGCGGGTCGACGGCTCTCGCGAGGCGAAGCGAAGCGTGTACTTTCCCAAGAAAAAGTGAACGAGCAGTACCGCCGCGAGGGCATCGTGGTGAACACCGACTTCGAGGTCCCGCTCGACGAATCCGCGGCCTGTTACAAGCCCTCGGAGGAGGTCGTTTCGGCGGTCGTCTCGGCGGGCCTCGCGCGCATCGAAGAGACGCTCTTTCCGCTCGCCTCGCTCAAAGGAAACGAAGAAGCCCAGAAGCGCGAGGTTGCGCGCGACCACCGCCTGGCCAAGAAGGAACGCGACCGCGACCGCGGCGCCGAGAGACGGCAGAAAGGACGATGAACCGATGAAAAAAGCCGCCCCCGCCGACGCACGCGAGTACCTCGCGCTCCTGCCCGAAGACCGCGCCACGACGCTCGGTCGGCTTCGCGACGCCGTGCGCGAGCACCTGCCCCGCGGCTTCGAGGAGACCATCGAATTCGGCATGATAGCGTACGTGGTCCCGCTCGCCCGGTACCCGAAGACGTACAACGGGCGTCCCTTGCTGCTGTGTGCGCTCGCTTCGCAGAAGAACCACCTCGCGCTCTACCTCACCGGGCTCTACGCCGACGAGGGACGACGCGAAGCCTTCGAGAGCGCGTTTCGCAAAGCCGGAAAGAAGCTCGACGCGGGCAAGAGCTGCGTTCGCTTCGGCACGCTGGACGACCTCGCCATGGACGCGGTCACGAGCGCGATCGAAGGTCTCTCGGTCGACGACCTCATCGCCCTCCACGAGGCGACGCACGGTGCCGCCAAGAAGACCGCGACCGGGAAGGCCGCCATCTCCGAGCAGAGCGCATCCGAGAAGAGCTCGTCGTCCGCGAAGACGGCCTCCGCGAAGCCCGTCGCTTCCGCGAAGAGCGCAGCCCCTCCGAAAGCAGCCGCGGCGAAGAGAGCAGCGGCCTCCAAGAAGACCGCCGCCACCAAAAAAACGTCTCGGTAGAACTACGCGCGCCTCAGAGATCGCAGCTCGGCGCGAAGGCGTTGAGGGTCGCCTTGTAGCAGTCCTTCACTTGCTCGCAGGGGCGCTCGAAGCAAGGCATGACCTTGGCGAGCGCATCGGAATTCATGCCGCGCACGGTTACGCAGATGTCGTCCGCGAACGAGGTTTTGGCCGACTTGCACTCTGCATACTTCTTGGCGCATACGTCGGCTTCGGTCGCGTGAGTGCCAGCCGCGAAGGCTTGTTCGGCACACCTACTCGTGCTGACGGTGCAGTCTTTGGTGGAGGCGCAGTCGAGGTAGGCGCTCGTGATGGCCCCCTCGAACACGGTCTCGAGACACGTGTGGCCGTTCTCGCAACGGACCTGGTCGAACGGCTCACGCGTGGTGGTCGTGGTGGTGCCGCCGTCGGGACCGCTCGTGGTGGTCGTGCTGCCCGACCCGGTGTTGGGACAAGCGTCGTAGCGCTCCTTCAGCTTGCCGCAGTAGTCGGCCTTGCTGGGCGTCGACGAACACGCGGCGAAGAGTCCCACCGCGAACGAGGCGAGCGCGAAGGCGCGCGTGGCCCATCCAATCGAAACGTTCATTCCGGTCTCCCGTCGTCGCGACACGCGACGCTCCGCGCGGCGCATCAGCAATGCACGTGCCGCCACGATTCATCACGAAAGGTGCACGATGCGCGCGGCGAGAGAACGCCGGTTCACGCCCTCGCCGAGAAGGCGCGGGGACGACTCGCGAGGATGCGCCTCAGAACTGGCCGTACACGAACGGCTCGGACTTCGCGCCCGCGGCGAGGTGCAGCCCGTACGCCACCGCCGCGAGAACGACGCCTTGCACGATGGCGGGGCTCTTGCGGAACGCGTCCATCGCCCCCTCGAACGTTCGGCGCGGGAGGAAGTGCGTGACGAACCCGAGCGCGAGCACGAAGAGCACTTTCGGCGAGAGGTTCGGCGAGGTGACCGTGAACGAGAGCACGGTCTTCAGCTCGGCCGTCACCGGATCCATGACCTCGCGCACGCCCACGGTGCGCAAGAGCAGGAGCTTGGCCTGCGCGAAGGTCTGCGCGCGGAAGAACACCCACGCCACGCAGACGAAGTGGAACGTCGCCGCGACCGAGAGCACCGTGCGAAGCGTAATCGGCTCGTTCTTCTCGAGCGAGTCCTCCTGCGCGCGCAGGATCTTCTTGGGCTCGGGCTCGGGCGGTGACGCCGTACGGTACGCCGTGGCGTCCGCGGGCTTCTTCGGCTTGCCGATCGCCGATCGCTGCCAAGCGCGATTGACCGCGAGCGCGCCACCGTGGAGTCCGCCCCAGATGACGAAGTTCCAGCTCGCGCCGTGCCAGAGCCCGCCGAGCAGCATGGTGAGCATCAGGTTGCGGTAGGTCTTCCAGGTGCTGCCGCGGTTCCCGCCGAGCGGAACGTAGAGGTAGTCGCGCAGCCAAGTGGACAACGAGATGTGCCAGCGCCGCCAGAATTCCTGGAGATCCCGAGACGTGTAGGGTGCATCGAAATTCTTCGGCAGCTCGTAGCCGAAGAGCAGCGCGCTTCCGATGGCGACGTCCGTGTAGCCGGAGAAGTCGCAGTAGATCTGGATGGCGTAGGCGTAAATCGCCACGAGGCCTTCGAGCGACGAGTAGCGCTCGGGGTTGTCGAACACGCGCCCGACCAGGTTCACCGCGAGGGTGTCGCCGATGACGATCTTCTTGGCGAGGCCGGTGGCGATGAGGAAGAGGCCTCTCGCCTTCGTGTCGTCGCTCGCGACCGGCTCGCGCTCGAACTGCGGGAGCATCGAGTGGGGTCGCACGATGGGACCGGCCACGAGGTGCGGGAAAAACGCGACGAAGAGCAGGTAATCGAGGTAGCGCTTCGCCGGTGGGATCTCCTTCCGGTAGACGTCGATCGTGTAGCTCATCGTCTCGAACGTAAAGAACGAGATGCCGAAGGGCAGCGCGAGCCGCAGGTGGAGCGGGGAGATCTTGATGCCGACGAGGCGCGCCACGTCGACCACCGTATCGACGCCGAAGTTCCAGTACTTGAAGAGCGCGAGGACGCCCAAGTAGTAGGTCACCGAAGCGAGTAGCAGCATCTTTCGCTTCTTCGGGTCCTCGGTCTCGCCGAGCTTCTTGCCGATGACGAAGTCGAGCGTACTGCCGACGAAGATGATGCCCAGACAGAGCACGCTCCACCCGATGGGCCCGAGCGGAACGGGTTGCTCGAGGGCTGCGTCGTAGGTGCCGTAGAAGTAGAAGACGTAGCTCGCGACCACCAAGAAGAGCGCACGCAGCAAGCGGCGCGAGGCGAGCACGTGGGGGGCTATGGGAGCCGCGCCGGAACGAGCCGGCGTGAGGGCCCAGAACACCGCGTAGACCGCGAGCAGGAACACACCGTACAGGGCGCTGTTGAAGAGCATCGCGAGGTCTCGGGCGTCGGATCGACGAAGGAAACCACGACTAGTCCGACCGAGGTGCAGGATGCAACCCATGGACAAGTGCGCAGGAGCGTGCGACCGGGCTCGACGACGGCGCCCCAAGTTCGGTAGAGACGGTCGGGATGGGCGACGAGAAGGCCGAGACGCGCGAAGAATCCGAGGGCGCGCCCACCCCGGAGGCCACGAGCTCCGATCGTCCCGAGCAGGGTCCTTTGGCGACCGACGCGCCCAGTGGCGAAACGTCGGCGCCGAGCGACCAGAATACGAGCGCGGAGTCGGCTCCTCCGCACGTTCCGTGGCGACGGCAGAAGACCACCGTGGCACTCGCCACCATGGTGGCGCTCTTGGCCATCCCGCACGCGATTCCCGGACTCGATCGTTTCCGCATCGGTCACCTGCCCGGCGAGAAGGTCCCGACCGAAGAGACCGACCCCAAGACGGCGTCGAGCGCAAACACCGATCCGGCCGCTTCACCGTCCGCGTCGAGCGGCGAGACCAAGCTCGCTGCGGCCGGCAACCAGGGCACGGTCAACAACGCGCTCCCGTCTTCGGCCGGGGACAAACCCGAGCTCGATCCGGAGGCCCTGGCGAAGACCCAAGGTTCGCTCGCGGTCGAAGATCCGACCGGGCACGCGCTCGATGCATTTTACAAGCATCTCGCGGACACCGCGGAAAAGAAGCCCGGCGCGGTGACCCGCATCCTCCATTACGGAGACTCGGTCATCACCAGCGACTACATCTCCGGCACCGCGCGCCGGCGCCTGCAAGCGCGCTACGGGGACGCGGGCCACGGCTTCATCCTCGTGGCCAACCCTTGGGAGTGGTACTTCCACAACGACGTCGTGCACTACGCGGGTGAAGGCTGGAACGCGAACCGCATCACCGGCCCGTTCACCAACGACAAGATGTACGGACTCGGCGGCGTGACCTTCCACGGTGCACCAGGAGCCGTGGCCAACTTCGGCGCCACCGAAAAGGGAGACTACGGCCGCAACGTCTCGCGCTTCG
This sequence comes from Polyangiaceae bacterium, assembly GCA_965225775.1. Classification (GTDB taxonomy): domain Bacteria; phylum Myxococcota_A; class Polyangia; order Polyangiales; family Polyangiaceae; genus JAAFHV01. The sequence goes on from OZ245328.1 coordinate 4,637,950, forward strand.
ACGTCTATTACATGGAGCAACCCAACGGCGGCGACTTCGAGCTGAAGAGCGGCGACAAGACCGAGAAGGTCTCGACCAAGGGCGAAGCCAAGGTCTCCAAGGTCTACTCGTTCACCGTGGAAGACGGCTCGCGCAAGATGACCCTTCGTTCGATGGGCGGCGGCGACGTGCGCCTCTTCGGCGTGGCGCTCGAGCGCGACGTGCCCGGCATCGTCTACGACGCCCTCGGCGCGAACGGCGCGCAGAGTCTCTTGTGGGAGCCCATGGACGACCCCCACTGGAAAGAGCAAATGGCGCTGCGGAAGCCCGCGCTCGTGGTGCTGCAGTTCGGCACCAACGAGAGCGAAGCGCCCGTCTTTTCCGCGAAATCGTACGAGAAGACCCTCACGCACGTGCTGCAGAAGGTGATGGCTGCGGCGCCCGGCGCTTCGGTCATGCTCGCCTCGCCGCTGGACCGCGCCGAGCGAGAAGCCGGTGAGCTTCGCACGAAGCCCATCATCCCGAAGATCGTCGCCTCGCAGAAGAAGGTGGCCGCGGAGAACGGCTGCGCGTTCTGGAACACCTACCAAGCAATGGGTGGCGAAGGGTCGATGGCACGCTGGGTGAAGGCGAAACCTCAGCTCGCCTCGTGGGACCTCACCCACCCAACGCCCGCCGGAGCGGAAGTGATCGGCGAGCTCTTCGAGAAGGCGCTGGTCACGGGCTTCGAGGCGTATCGCTCGCGCGCCGGGAAGAAGGGCGCGGAGCCCACCAAGACGGAAGACGCCTCGGCCCCGCGCTGATCGATCACCTCGCGGGCACGAGTCCGAGGGCTTGCCATCCGTCGATGTCGAGCTTGTTCGTGTCGCGGCCCGTCCAACCGCGCGCGAGCGCTGCGCGAACGAGTCGCTCGAGGTCGGAGCGCAGATCGAGCGTGGCGATCCGCCCGTCCTCGACGATCTCGAGCACGCCCACGGGATGCACTCGGGGCACGGTGCGAGGATCACCCGAGAAAACGAGCGTGAACGGCGCTCGTGCGCGGGTCACGTGGCCGGTCAGCGGTGGCGCGTTCGGCCCATCCGGGTATCGAAAGTAGTGCGGGGCAAGGTCACCCGTGACTACCGTCTGGCATGCCGGACGACCCTTCGCGTCCGGCGCGTGAAAGTGCCCGATCGACACGCGGTACTCGAGCTCGTCGACCCACGTCCACTGGTGGAAGGAGCTGGCCGGCGCGGGCATCCGGGCCTCGACCATACGCGCGAGCAGATCCGCGAAGGAGGACGCCACCGGCGCCCACTCCGCGCAGGGAAGTCCAGCGTCGAACGGAGCGGAACGCACGGCGCCACTCGCGTCCACGAGGAGCAGGTTGCCGTCCGACGCGAACACCGGAACCATGTCGAGGAGGGGCGCGAGGCACGGCTCGTCGATTCGGGAGCGAAGCCCTTCGCGGACCCGCTCCGCCACTCCTCCCGATCCGAGAAACTCCCAGCCTCCCGAGTAGAGCATCGCCTCTCGAGCCGCAGTCTCGAGAGCCTCGAGCTCGGGCGGACACGGCACCCCGAGCCGCGCCGCTACCGTGCGAAAGCCGTCTTCCTCCGGCGCGTCGGGAGCTCGGGTGTCGGGCTCCGAGCCGCAGCAGGAGAGGAATCGAGCGACGACGTCCTCGTTCATCGAACCTCAGTGAGGGTCGGCTTCGGTCCCCGGGACGGGCACGTCCGGAGGCGGGGGTGCGGAGCTCGGCACCGCCTTGGTCAGCGCCTTGGAGGGCGGGAGGCGCTTGTCCGCGCGGTACTGTGCATAGCCGCGCAGGAGGTCCGCGACGAAGCTCGCCCCGAGCTGCGCGTACCCTTCACGTGCAAGATGCACGCGATCTTTTTGGGCGCGCGGCGGGTCTTCGAGGGCCCAGTTCGCGATGGTCCCCTCTCCGCCCATGGCCGCGATTTGATCGTAAAATCCACAGCGCGCCGCCTTCGCGACCCGACGCTGCGAGTCGACGATCTCGAGCAGACGCGGCGAAGTGACCCAGCCGTCTTTGGTCTCGATGGCGCGATCGGGCGGGCCCATGAGCAGGCACGAAGCGCTAGGTGCGGCGCGCATCACGCGGCCCAGCGCGTCGACCAGATGCCTCTCGTACACTTCGCGAGGCGCGTCGTCGCCGGACTCGTTGGTTCCGTAGGCGAGCACGACGAGCGAAGGCTTACGATGACGGAGCTGCTCGGCGAGGTGGCCCTCGTTCCAGGAGAGCAGCGTGGTGGCGCGCGCGCCGTTGATGCCGAGCGCGTCGAAGGTCACGCCAGCGGCCTTCTGATCGAGCGACGCACCGAAGACACGCACCGCACCGTCACCGACCGCACGCACCTCGATTTGATGGGTGCCCTCCGGCAGATCGACTTGACGGAACGCCGACGCAAAAACAGGCCCTTTGGTTCCGACCTTCGCGACCTTGGTGCCGTCGACGAAGAGCTCGAAGCTGCCGCCCGCGGGCTGCTGCAAGTACGCGACGTCCACCGTGGAGAAACGCACGCTGAGCTCGGCCCAGGCGCGAGCCCCACGCTTCGACGAAGCGACCGATGCGCCGCCGAGGCCGAAGAGGCCTTCACTGCCCGGGTAGAGCTTCTCTTTCTTGCCGCCTCGCTCGGGCGAAAAGTCAACCATGCCCGTGCGCACCCCCTCTTGGATGTAGCTCTTCCACGGCTTGCCGAGCTGCACGAAGCCGCGGCCACCGTCGCCGAAACGAGCCACGAGGCCGCGGCGAATCGCGCCCGTCTCGAGATCCGCGGCGGTGTGCGAGTCGCCGAACTGCACGATGCGCACGTCTTCGGTGGCGGCACCGTCTTCGAGCTCACGGAAGCCTTCGTAGAGGGTCTTCAGCGCTTCGGGGCTCTCGAGTGCGCCGACACTCTCGGGTGCACGAGGCCGCAGCGAGCCCGGGCTCACCACCTCGACAGGCGGAGCGAGCCCTGCATCGGAGCGAGGACGAGCGCCCCCCGTCAGCACGATATTCTCGTCGGCCGAGACGGTGGGGTCCTTCGCTTTCGCGACGGCGTCGTTGCAGGCCACGCACGAGAGGAGCGCGGCGCTCGACAGCGAGGCGATACGGAGGAAAGAACGAAGGCGGCTCACGTCCGGTCCATCCTGACACGCGTTGCACGTCTCCCCAAGTTTTTGCCTCCGGGAAAGACCTCGCGCAGCACGGCGACCGCCCGCACGAGCTCCCGCTCGTCGAGCTGCGCGAAGCCGAGACGCAGGAACGGCCGCGGCCTACCGTCGAACGCGAATCGCGCCGACGACTGCAGCGCGAGCCCTCGCACCGCGGCCGCTCGGACCAGCTCGTCCACGTCGATTCGTGGGGAAATTCCTGCCAAGATCGCCGTTCCACCCGAAGGCACTCGCACGTCGAGCGCGTCCCCGAACGCGCTCTCGAGCAGCCTCACGAGGAGGTTTCTTCGTGCAAGATACACTTTTCGTGCACGGCGCGCGTGACGGCCGATCTCGCCGTCCTCGAGGGCGATCGCCAGTGCACGCTCCACCACGTGGTTTCCCTCGCGGTCGGTCGTACGGCGCACCTCCGCGAGCCGCGCCACCACGGACCTCGGCGCGGCCACGTATCCGGTGCGGAGCCCCGGAGCGAGCACCTTCGAGAGTGTGCCCACGTAGACCACGTTGCCGCCCGGATCGGCGCTGGCGAGGGGCAAGATGGGCCTCCCTTCGTAGTGGAACTCGTGGTCGTAGTCGTCCTCGACCACGACGAGCCGCTCGCGACGCGCGAGCTCGAGCAGCGAGAGACGTCTGGCGGCCGAGAGCGTCACGGTGGTCGGGTACTGATGATGCGGCGTGAGCACCACGCCCGCGACCCCCGCTCCTCGCGCCGCGAACACACGAGCGAGGGAGTCCACGTCGAGGCCGTGCGCGTCCACCCGGATCGGCACGGGCTCGACCCCGGCGGCACGCAGTGCGTCCCAGGCCGGTCGATACCCGAGCGCCTCTACCGCGACCCGCGAGCCCGGCCGAAAGAGCCCCCGCGCCACGAGGTCGAGCGCCATTTGACTGCCCGAAGTGACCAGGATTTCGTCCGGCCCTCGGGCGACGCCTCGTGAGGTCGAGAGCATGCTCGAGAGTGCGGTGCGGAGGCGGACGCAGCCCTCGGCCGAGCCGTAGGCGAGCGTCTTCGGATCGCGCAACGCCTCGCGGAAGGCTCGGGCGAGCACGCGTGCGTCGACCAGGCGCGCATCCGGCACTCCTCCGTAGAACGAGAGCCGCGCTTCGGCTGGAGGAACGTGAGGGTTCGCGGTCGGATGATCGTACCCGGCCTTCTCCGAAGCGCTCTTCGGCGGGTGCGGACGGCGTTTCTGCTCGGGCAGCGTCTCCGAGACGAACGTGCCTCTCGCCGGGCGCGTGACCAAAAACCCCTCGGCTTCGAGCCCACGAACGGCTTCCAGCACCGTGTTGCGATGAACACCGAACGCCAGGGCGAGCCGCCGACTACCGGGCAGCTTTCGGCCCGGCACGAGGCGTCCGCGCCGTACGTCGTCCACCACGGTGCGGCGGATTCGCGAGACCAAGGTCTCGTCGTCGGAGGCCGCGTCCAACAGGGAGAGCGTGGGAAACTGGTCCACTCGAAATCTCGTTTCTGGTCCTACCGGTCAGACCATCATGGCGGCACTCTCCCGCCATGCGCAAGGCTGCCTTCTTCGCCATGTCCCCTCGGGAAGCACTCGACTGCCTGGACCGAGCGGAGGTCTGTCATTTGGCCTCGACCACCCCGGAGGGGCGCCCGGTGCTGCGCGCGCTGCACGTGGTCCGACTCGGCGAAGCACTCTATTTCCACGCAGCTCCGGTGGGCGAGAAGAGCGAGACCGTGGGCCGCTACGCCATCGTGTCGGCCGAAGAGGACATCGCCCGCGTGCCGAGCTACTTCCTCGATCCGGAGCGCGCCTGCCCCGCCACCACGCTCTACCGCAGCGCCCAGGCCGAAGGGACGCTGGTCGCGGTGCACGACCCCGACGAAAAGGCACGAGTGCTCGAGGCACTCATGCAGAAGCTCCAACCCGAAGGCGGCTACGTCCCGCTCGACGCGAGCTCCGAGCTCTACGACAAGGCCGTCGCGAGCATCGCCGTCGTGAAGCTCGTGCCCGAGCGCGTGACCGGCAAGCAAAAGCTCGCGCAGAACCGCACCCACGACGACCGCGCCAAGCTCTACGAGGGCTTCTTTCGTCGAGGACACGACGGCGACTACGCGGCCATCGAGGCCGTGCTCGAGGCGAATCCTCACGACGGGATTCCGAGCTTTCTGCGGGCGGACGACGGTACGCGCCTCCTCGCGCACCTTCCCGAACGACGCCTCCCCGAGGCCGCCCGACTCCTCGAGGGTGCCTACTGGCTCGATGGGGTGTCGGCAGAGCGCATCGTGGAGTGCTTCCGATGCTCGCGTGTGCGGGTCGGAGCGGTGGACCCGAGCGGCGAGCTCGTCGGCGTCGCGCGCGCCACGAGCGACGGACGCGTGGCCTGGATCTTCGACGTGATGGTCGCACCGAGTGCACGAGGTCGAGGTCTCGGGCGCGCGTTGGTGACGCTCCTGCTCGCGCATCCCGCGGTCGACCGAGCGCTCGTGGTGCGCCTCGGCACGCGCGACGCCATGGGTCTCTACGAGAAGCTCGGCTTCGTGGACGTCGCCCAGGCCCCCCTTCGTGCCTACCGAACGGTGGAAATGGCCCGAAGGCGCTCGTAAAGCCTGCACACTACACCGTGCTGGGGGGCTCGCCTCCTGGAGCGGCGCGACTCTCGGGCGCGCATTTGCTAGCGTTCGCGCGTGTTCGATCCTTCCCGGGAGGGGCGAGGTCTTCTCTTCGCCGCGTGGCTCGTCGTGCAGGTGGCGCTGATCGCGACCGCCGGACGGCGCCCTGCGGCCATGGGCGGCTTCCGCATGTTCCCCGAGACGAGCACCCTGAGGTACGAGCTTTACCGCGTGGTGGACGGACGCACGGTGCCGGTGCCCGACGGCGAATGGAACGCCAAGGACGCCATGGGTACGCTGCGCCACTTTTCGTGGAAAGACCGCGTACGCCGGCGCGAGCTCTGCACGTTCGGCGTGGAGATCGTCGCCTCGTACGGCGTGGATACGCAGACCGCCCGCCTACGCGCCGCCCTCGACGACGTAATCGACGCGGCGACCGACGACACCGAGACCGAGAAGCTCGTCATGCGCGTGACCACTCGCAAGAACGGTCACGAGCCCGAGACCTTCACTTTGGAGACCGCGCCCCGCCATGTCCGGTAGCCGGCGTCCGCTCGCCTTCCTCGACGACACCGTCGACGGCACCTTCCTCGCGCCGGTTCGTGTGGCCGTCGGAGGAATGATGTTCTTCCACGGCATGGTGGCGGCTCGCGACCTCCGCCTCGTCGGGTATTCGGGCGAAGCGTTCCACATGAGCCTCTTGCCCGACCGCCTGATCTTCCCGGAGAAGGTCTACCTGGCGCTCGTGGCGCTCCGCTGCGTGCTCGCCGCCATGGTGGTGCTCGGCATCCGCGCGAGGCCCGCGCTCTTCTTCGGCGGATTACTTGCACTCTACAGCATAGCGATCGACACGGTCTCCTTCCACCACAACCGCTACTCGCTCGCCTGCTACGCCATCCTGCTCTCGTTCACCCCGTGCGACCGCGCCTGGTTGCTCGGTGGCGACGAACGCGTCGAGCTTGGGAAAATAGGCCCTTCGTGGGCCGTTTTGCTCTGCCGGATCCAAGTCGCGCTCGTGTACCTAGCCTCGGGTGGGTCGAAGCTCCTCGACCCGGACTGGCGAGCCGGAACCGTGCTCTACGAGCGCTTCGTGACGTACGGCGCGATGGCCGAGGCGCAGGGCGTCCCCCATGGTCTGCTCGCGCTCTTGGGTACCCCGCTCGCCTCGAGCATCCTCGCCAAGCTGGCGATCTTCACCGAGCTGTCCCTCCCGCTCTTGCTCTTCGGACGGCGAACGCGGCCGGTGGCCATCGCGTGGGGCATCGGGTTCCACGTGCTCATCCAGCTCACGAGCGCGGTGGAGATCTTCTCGCTCCTCACGCTCACCATGTACGGCACGTTCGTCACCGGCGACGTGCGCGCGAGGCGCCTTCGCTACGATCCGGAGAGTGGGCTCGCACGGGGCGTGGCGGCCCTCGTGAAGGCGACCGACTGGTTCGCGCGCTTCGAGGTGAAGCCCTGGGAGCCCGACGGGCTCGTGGAAGGGCACCGCATCGTGGTCTTCCGCCGCGACGGCTCACGCGCCACCGGGCTCGCCGCCGTGGCCATGCTCGCGCGCGCGATTCCCTTGTTTTTCCTAGCCTGGGGCCCGATCGCGCTCGCGGCGAGCTTCGGCAAGAACGGCGACGTCGGCAACGACCTGTGAGCGTCGTGGCTCACCTCCGCGCTTCCCTCGGAAAATGAGCGCGCCGAGCCGGAGCGTGTATCCTCGTACGGCTTTCGGAGATCAGGCCAATCCCTCGAAACGTCCAGTCAGCGGCTCGACGCCGCCCGAACCATCGCGACGAGCCAGCGTGAACGAAGGGGAAATCATCGCGGGAAAGTACCGTGTGCTCCGCGCCCTCGGTGAGGGTGGCATGGGGCACGTGGTCCTCGCGGAGCACGTCCACCTCGGCGAGCGCGTGGCCATCAAGCGCCTGCGGCCCGGCACCACCGGACAAGGCACGGCTTCCACGCGCTTTCTGCGTGAGGCGCGCGCGGCCGCCAAGCTCCGCGGCGAGCACATCGCACGCGCCACCGACTTCGGCGTGCTCGAAGACGGTTCGGCGTACTTGGTGCTCGAGTACCTCGAAGGCGAGGACCTCGCCAAGCTGTTGAAACGCCAGGGTCGCGTGGTCACACCCGAGGCTGTCGGGTATCTGCTCCAAGCCTGCGAGGGTCTCGCCGAAGCGCACGCCGAGGGCCTGGTCCACCGCGACATCAAGCCCGCCAATCTGTTCCTCACGCATCGTCCCGACGGAACGCCGCTCGTGAAGGTGCTCGACTTCGGCGTGGCCAAGCGAATGGAACCCGACCTGGGCGGCGAGACCTCCGGGCTCACGGGCACCGGAGCCATGATGGGCAGCCCGGTTTATATGTCGCCGGAGCAATTGAGCTCGTCCAAAGACGTGGGCCCGACCGCCGACGTATGGGGACTCTCGGTGGTCCTCTACGAGCTTCTGACCGGCAAACAACCCTTCGGCGGCGAGACGTTCCCCGCCATTGCCGGCGCCATCCTGTACGTGCCCTCGCCCGATCCGTGTGCGGTTCGTCACGCCATTCCTCGCGGATTGGGCGACGTGGTCTTGAAGGGCCTCGCGAAGAAGCCTGAAGACCGCTTTCAATCGGTCGGAGAGCTGGCCCGGGCGCTCGCGCCGTTCGCCAACGAAGAGGCCTCGGTCCACGCCTCCCGAGCGAGCCGCATCCTGCGCGAGAGCGGCGAGGGCCGCGTGAGTCATGCCTCGGTTCCGTCCGCGGTCGCGGCGCCTTCGTCGAGCTCGTTCGCGGGGTCATCTTCGAGCGCGACGGCACCCGGGCAGCCCGGCACGAGCCCGTCCGGAACGTTGCCCTCGGCCTACGCGCCTTCCTCTCTGCCCCTTTCGGCGGCCTCCACCACGGGCGGAGTATCGTCCGCACGGGTTGCGCCTTCGGAGGCAGCGTCGCTTCCCGCCGCGCGCGAATCACGGGCACTCCCCATGGTGCTCGGTGGCCTGGTGGTCGTGCTCGCGCTCGGAGGGCTCGGCCTGGCGGCGAGTCGCTTACGCGCGACGCCGAAGCCTCCCGAGAGCGCGGCATCTTCCGGTCCGTCTTCCCCTTCCCCGCTCCCTCCGCTCGGTGCAACGTCGCCCGCCACCGCGCAGGCGCAACTTCCCCCGGCAGCTTCGGAGCCCACCAGCGCGACGCCTTCGACCAGCGCCTCGACCGTGCCCCCCACCAGGCCGAGCGCGACGGCCAAAGGCGTGCCCGGGCCCAAAGCAACGCCCACGCACGCCGCGAGCGTGACACCTTCCGCGACCGCACCGGCCGCTCCCAAGGTCGATCCCTGTGCGGTACCCACCATCACCGACCCCAAGACCGGCGAGATTCGCGTAAAACCAGGCTGCCGATGAGACCTTTTCCCTTCATGCCCTCGAATCCCAGGGCAATCTCGGTGCGCGCTCTCGCGCTCGCGGCGTTGACGTCGACACTCCTGCTTTCGCCACGAGCACGCGGCGAAGACCTGAAGCCGGAATGTGCCACCCTTCTCGAAAAAGCGAGCGGTTTCGCGCGCTTCGACGCCACCTATCCGCAGGCCCGCGCCGACCTCAAAGAGTGCTCCAGCGGTCAATGTACGGGCAATCACGCACTCGTAGATGTATGCAAACAAACGCTCAAGAAGCTCGACGACGCCGTACCTCTCTACGTTCGCATCAAGGCAGATGCCGCCGCTCGTGACGGGGTGCAGCTCACCATCGACGGCACGGCCCCCACCAAACCCACCCTCCAGGGCAATACCGCCTATCGCGTGAAGGCCGGCCGACACACCGTGATGGTCAAGGCCGAGGGCTACCAAGACGCAAGCGTCACGGTCGACGTCACCGCCGACTCGGACGACGCTGCCCGTCACGTCGAGATCACCCTGGTGGGCCTCGGCAAGCCTGCCTCCCCCTCCGCAGCGCCCTCCGTGTCTGCGAGCCCGTCGGCTTCGAGCTCGGGCGCCGGAACGCCGAGCACACCCGATTCGGCTTCGTCCGCGTCCTCGAGCAGCTTTCCCTATCGTCCGGTCGCGGTGGTGGCGGGGGCGGTCGGCGTGGTGGGATTGGGGGTCGGCACGGCCTTGGGCATCTCCGCGCTCTCCAAAAAGAGCGACGCCGCCTGCAACGGCGACGCCTGCCCCACCGACGCCCAGACCAATCTTTTGCTCTCCGCCAAAAACACTGGAAACGTCTCGACGATCTTCATCGTCGCAGGAGGCGTGCTCGTGGCCGGCGGCGTCGTCCTATGGATCCTCAAACCTTCGGAGCACAAGACCGAAGCTCGTCTCGCCCCGACCTTCGGTCCCGACGGTCTGGGATTGGTCGCCAGGGGGACATTTTGAAAACGTCCTCGCAGGCCTCCCGACTCTCGTCGGCCATCCTCGTCCTCGCGGCTTCGTTCGGACTCGCCGGCCTCGGGTGCAATGCCATCTTGGGCATCGATCAGCCTTACACCCAACAAGGTGCGCTCGACTCCGGCTCCTCCAAACCCGATTGGGTTCCGGTCGAAAAAGCGGCCGTCGCCGGCCGTGGCTCGACCCGCTGTTTTCCCACCGGCTACGCCTACGAGGACGAAACCTCCAACGTGCGGACGTTCTCCGTCGCAGGGAAAAAAGCCATTTCCAAAGAGCTACCCTCCGGGCTCGACACGTGTGGGTCGTGCTCGGGCGGAGTGGACTCCTTCACCTTGCGGGTCTACGCCGGCTCCGGTGAAGCGACCGACTTCAAGACGAGCTGCGGCAATCTCGACAGCTGCGCGGCTCCGCTCTTCCTCACGGCGAACGGCGACCACTTGCTCTTTCGCGATCCGCCGCCCGGCGAAATCAACGTCTTGCTCACCATTCAGTGCGGCGGAAACTGAGCCTGGAACCCCGCCGCGCCGCTCGACCCGTCGCGAGCACGTGCGACGTTCGGTCAGTTCAAGGCCATCAGCGAGACGACCTTGAAGCCGCCTTTTTCGACCTGGATCTCTTGCCGGCGAGACCAGCCTCGCGCCGTGAGACCAATCACGTGCCGACCAGCGGGCAATCGTACACGCGCGAATACCACTCGAGCCGGTAAGGTCTCCCAGCTGCGCGTATCGGGCGTGTCCGCCGCGGTGAGCGCGGCCTGCGTCCCCAACGAGAGGAGTGTACCGATGATGTCCCCGTTCTTGCCGCCCGCAGCCGAGCCGGCCGCGCCGACGAGTGAGCCTGCGGCATAACGCGCGATACAGCGCGTGATCGCGCTCGCGATGACGCGACCTTCGATGCGCTCCCACGAACGACGCACCTCGTGCGAGACGTCGGCCACTTGGGTGAGCTCCACGTAGCGCCCGTCGATCTGAGCCGTCGGCGTGGCGTACGAGCCCTGCCCCGGCGCGAGCTTCGGGAAGTTGATCCACGTGACCAACCCCTGCGCCGCGAGCTTGTTGGCCGCGGCCACGTCGCCCGGGTGGATGTGCCCGGAGGCCAACGTGAGCGCGAGGCCGATGGGAATGCGCTCGGCCACCTTGTGAGGCACGCGCCCGTGCCCCACCACGAACAGCACCTCGCCGAGCTCGGCATCTTCGGGCTTGGGCTCGGGCTGTCCCTCGGCGAGCGCGAGCAAGCGTGGGCTCTTGTAATTGCCCCGCCCGAGAAGGTCTTTCACCGCGGGCCCGAGCGAAGGATAGGCCCCGAACGCCAGGGCCTCGTCGTAGTAGCGGAGTGCCTCGTCCGCGTCGCCGCTCTTCTCGAAGGCGAACCCGGCGAGTAGACCGCCCAACGCGAGCATGCTGTTGTCGGTCTCCTTCAGTGTATCATGCAAATATCTCGTCATCACCGAGAGGCGGCGCGCCTCCACCTTGGCGCCGGAGAGGTCCCCGGTCTCCAGGTAATTGACGATATTGAGTGCATTGACGAGCAGCTTCTCGTGCGGCGGCGCCACGTACTTGCCCGCCGAGTCGCTGAAGACCCACGTGCCCAGGGTGTCGAGCCCGGACTTGGACAAGTCGAGCATGTCGATGGCCTTGTCGGCGGCCTGGAAGTCCCGTTTGCTGTCGTCGAAGGCCAAGATCGACTGCTGGATGCTCGCGCGGTCGAGCACGAGAATGGCGTTGTCGCCCGCGATGTCGATCGGCAAATCCTTGGAGGTTTTCACCTCCAGCTCTTCGTTGACCGCCGCGATGGCTTCTTTGGAGTTGCCTTCGTCGAGCGCGGTCCGCATGCGCAACGTTCGGGCCTCGTGGCCACCACACCCGGTGAGCCACGCGGTCGCGAGAACGACCGCCGCGGAGACGAGGCGGGTCGCGTAGCTCGAGTGGCGCATTCAGCGCACCATCTTGGTGACGTACGCCTTGTGCTGCCACACGATGGCGCTCGTCTCGACCTCGATCACTTGCATGAACATGAAGTACTGCACACGACGCGCGTCTTCGGTGCGCTCGTCGGCCGCTTGGACCTTGCCCGTCACGTAGTACTTCACGCCGAGCTGCCTACCGTATTTGGCCACGCTCGCCTGATTGAAGACGCCGCTCCGGCCGCCCTCCACTTCGGCGATCATCGCGTTTTGGCGCTCGCGGCTGATGACCTTCACCACCTGCGACTCGATGAGCCAAGACTCCGCTTCGCTCAGGATGGCGTCGAGCTGAGAGTCGATGTGCTCACTGGTGGTGTTCGCGAAGGGGAAAATCGCGACGGTCGCCTGCGGGTTCTGGGTGCGCCACTGGTTCATCACCGGGGCCGACCGCAGGTTGTTGAGGTTTTCGTGGAGCATCCGCTGGATGTCTTCCTTGTCGAGCCCCGTGCTCATGGCCGCGTTGTCGACGCTCGGGTCCTGGGACCCGCGCACCACCTCTTTGCCGCACCCGAGGGTCGTCGAAGCCACGCACAAGAGCGGAAGGACCACTGCCACGTTTCGCATGAACCTGAGCATCTCTATTCCTCCGAGTCGTGCCTGCTCGCCCGAGCGGGGTCGAGAGGCGAAGTCAAGGCGCGCTTCAGTGCAAGATTCGGACTTCGCTGCAAAAGACGCAAGCGGAACGTCTTCGGCGGACATCACGGGACGAAGTGCGTGAAACCGTCGCACGAGGCGACGTCCTCTCATGCATCGACCCCGCAGCCGTGCCGGTCGACGTGAACGCGAGTCTACGGCCTACTTGTGAGCGAGCGCACGTTCGAGCGCGGCCGCCAGGTGCTCCCGATCGTTCGCGCCATCGAGGCGCTCCGCGCCGATCCACACGGTGGGCAGGCCATGACCTCCGGACGCTTTGAAGTCTTCCTTGTCGGACAGGATGCGCGCCTCGGTGGCCGGATCTTTCACGCAAGCCCGAAATGCCGCCAGATCGAGCCCTTTTCCGGTGGCGATCTTCTCGCATCCGGCTTCGCCGAGCTCGGTCGGCTCCACGGTGAAGAGCTCCTCGGCCACCTCGTCGCCTTTACCGAGCTTCTCGGCGCAGAGCGCCGCTTTGGCGGCCGGCATGGCGTGCGCGTGCATCATGAGCGGCACCTGCTTGCGGACCACGCGCACCTCGGAGGCGTGTTCGGCCAGGAGCGGCGCGAGGGCTTCGTGGTTCAGCCTGCACCACGGACACTCGAAGTCGGCGAAGTCGATCACCGTGATTTTGCCCTTCGGGGTCTTCTCGAGCTCGGCCAAGATCACCTTGGGCAGCTTGGGCTTCACCGTGACCGAGAGCACCGCCGGGACCACCAGAGCCGCCGAGACCAACCCGGACGAAATCAGGGGGAGCGCCTTACCTTCCGGGAGGTCCCACTTCGACACGAAACGCACGATGACCGCGCCGAGGAGCACGAGCGCCGAGATGTCGGTCACCATGCAGTAGGGACAGAACTGCTTCATCGTCACCTGGACCACCACCAGCGCGCACGCCACCAGCGCGCCGAGGAGCGACAGCACCAGGTGGGCGATGCGCACCTTCGGACCACGGAGCAGCGCGAGTGTGCCCAGCGCGACGAACCCGATGACCCCGAACGCCGGCGTGGGAATGCCGAAGACGTGGGCGAACACGGTCCGCTTGACGGCGTCGCAGCCGCCTCCCGGATCGCAGAACACCGGAACGGGGCGTGTGTAATCTACAAGCAGCACCGAGCTCGCGGCCAACGCGGCGAGCACGGGTACGACGAGAGAGGCCCAGCGGGCGACGTCGGACGAACGCATCGTGAGGTTCTTTCCCCGGCGGACGGGAGATGGCAAGCGTTTGGTTTCGAGCACCGCGCTTTGGGGCCGACGTGGCGACGGACTTCACGGGGCACACGCCTCGTGGCTCGTCGGATCCCGAATGGATTCGTCGTCACCGCGGTCGGTCTCGGCGACTATCCTGGCGAGTTATTCCTGAACGGGCCCTTGGTAGAAGGGGCAATCTCGCGTATCCGTCGTGTAGATGACGCAGAAAAAGCCGCTCCCGACGAGGGCCGCCGTGCTCGAATTCATGGTTTCACAGGACCACGCGGTGCACGCGCACGAGGTCGCCATGAAGCTCGACGTCCCCGAGGCGAGCTACCCGGGGCTCTTGCGCCTCCTCGACGATCTCGTATTCGACGGTCTGCTCCAAGCCCGCGACGGCCACAAGTTCAGGGCCGTCTCACGAGGAAAAGCGCGCGAACGCGCCGAAGAAGAGCGCCGCGCCGAAGCCAAGGGCATCCCCCCGAAGAGCCCACGCACGCCGGCCGCCGCGCCCATGGTGGGGTTCTCGGTCGAGGGCGAATCCCGCGCCGACAAGAACGCTCGTGACGGCCGCGACTCGCGTGACGTTCGAGAGCCTCGTGAGGCCGAACGCCGAGAGTCGCGACCGAATCCGAATGGTGCAAAAGAAGGCACTTTGTCGGTCAACGCGCGCGGGTTCGGCTTTGTTTCCGTCGAAGGTGCCGAGACCATCTTCGTGCCCGAAGACTCTCTGGCCGGCGCACTCCACGGTGACCGCGTGCTCGTACGAGTGGTCGCACGTAGCTCGCGCGGTTCGGAAGGGCGCATCGTCGAGATCGTGTCGCGCGGCATCACGCGCGTGGTGGGTACGCTCCGCCGCCGCGGAAAATCCGCATGGCTCGAGCCCGACGACACGCGCGTTCGCGGCCCCGTGGTGCTCACCGAAGAGATCGACCGCGAGGGCGATCAAGGCAACAGCGGTCGCGACGGCCAGGCCGCCGTGGTGCGCATCACGCGCTTCCCCGAGACCCCCGGCGAGCCCATGGAAGGCAAGCTCGAGGCGGTGCTCGGCACGCCGGGCGAGCTCTCGGTCGAGGCCGCCAAGATCCTGGTGATGGCGCAAATCCGCGAGGTGCATTCGGACGCGGCCATCGCCGAGGCCGAGCGCTTCGGCATCGAGGTTCCCGAAGAGCTCCTGAAGGGCCGCGAAGACCTCACCGGTCTGCCGCTGCCCACCATCGACCCCAAAGACGCACGCGACCACGACGACGCCGTATGGGTCGAACGCACCGACGACGGCGGATACCGCGCGGTCATCGCGATCGCCGACGTCTCGAGCTACGTGCGACCGGGCTCGGCTCTGGACGAAGAAGCTCAGGTACGTGGCTGCAGCGTGTACTTGCCGGACCGCGCGATCCCCATGCTCCCGCGCGCGCTCTCGTCGAACCTCTGCTCGCTCCTGCCGGACGTGATTCGCTTGTGCCTCGCCGTCGACGCCAAGCTCGACTCCGCCGGTGAAGTGACGAGCTTCCGCGTGGTGCGCGGCTTCATGAAGAGCCAAGCGAAGCTCTCCTACGAGAGCGTCGCCAAGGCCCTCGGATTCGTCGAGGACGAGCCCGAAAACCCGCAAGCCACGGCGCTCCTTCCGGGACTCCAGATCGCCTACGAGCTCTCGCGCATCTTGCGTGGTCGGCGCATGCGGCGCGGCGCGCTCGACTTCGAGCTGCCCGAGCCGAAGGTCACCCTCGGTGAGGACGGCCTGCCCACTTCGATCACGAAGCGCAGCCAAAATCCCGGCATGAAGAAGGCCTACTCGCTCATCGAGGAGCTCATGCTGCTCGCGAACGAGGTCGTGGCCCGCTGGCTCGTGGAGCGCAAGCTTCCCTCGGTGTTCCGCGTGCACCTCCCGCCGGACGAGAAGAAGCTCGAGAAGCTCGCCGCCATGTGCAGCCTGCTCGGGGTCGAGTTCGACGTCGAGCTCACCAAGGATCCGAAGACCCTCGCGGACCTGCTCAAGACCTTCTCCAAGCACCCGCTCGCGGCCGTGCTGAACTCGCTGCTCCTCCGCTCGATGAAGCAGGCCACCTACGACGTGGAGAACCTCGGGCACTTCGGGCTCGCGTCGAAGGCGTACCTGCACTTCACCTCGCCCATCCGTCGTTACCCGGACGTGTGCGTGCATCGCACGGTGCACGCGCTGGTCCTCGGCGAGCGCCCCGAGCGCGATCCGAAGGTGCTCGGCGAAGCCGCCCTCGCCTCCTCCCAGAACGAGCGCAAGGCCATGGAGGTCGAGCGCGGCATCACCGACCTCTACCGTGCATTCTACATGAAGGACCGCATCGGCGAGCGCTTCGTGGGGCACGTCTCGGCCGTGGTGGGCAGCGGCATGTTCGTCGCGCTCGACGACCCGTTCGTCGAGGTGCTCGTGCGCCTCGAGGAGCTCGGCGGCACCGAATACGAAGTGGACGACATCGGCCTGCGCGTCATGGGACGAAAGTCCGGCGAGGTCATCTCCCTCGGTGACGGCATGCTGGTCGAGATCATCGACGTGTCGCTCCAGCGGCGCACGGTGCTCGGGCGACGCGTGCAAGGTGCACGGGCTTCGCGCGAGTCGCTCACGAAGCTCACCGACATCACCGTGGTCGACGAGACCTCGTCCCAAGGCCCCGCGCACTTTCGGAACAAGAAGCCCCCGAAGGGCTCCAAGAACCGCGTGGTCGGCGGACGCACGCCCAAGTCCCCCAAGGCGAAGACCTCTTCGGCCTACGCGAAGGCTCGCCCCGGCAGCGTGAAGCCGAAGCCCAAAGCGACCGGCAAAAAGAAGACGAAGAAGCGCTAGCTCGCGCTCAAAATCCGACGCGGACCGGCGCGAGGCGATTTTGCTTCGTGCCGTCCCCGAGCTGTCCGTACGCATTGAAGCCCCAGCAGATCATCTGGTCGTCCAGGGTCTGCGCGCAGGCGTGCGCGGACGCGAAACAAAGGCTCTTCACGCTGCCTAGCGCGGGCGCCGCCGCCGGAGTCTCGTTGGGGCTCGAGCGACCGAGGCCGAGCTCGCCCGCGTAGTTGGAGCCCCAGCAGATGGCCTTTCCGCCGCTCACGATGGCGCAGGCGCTCGCTTCGCCGAGTGCGAGCGACTCGGCACCGGTCACGCCGGGAACGGCCGCAGGAGCCTCGTGGATGTCGAAATCCGCGGGCACGCCGAGCTGACCGAGGTCGTTCGCTCCCCAGCAGTAGACCTTCTTGTCCTTGCCGATCGCACACGCGAACGAGTCCCCGGTGGCGACTTCGGTGACGGCGCTCGGGAACTTGGGCTCGTCGAGCGTGCGCTTGTTGGAGCCGCCCCACTCGTGAGCGCCCCAACACCGTACTTGTCCGCCTTCCTTGAGCACGCAGCCGTGCGTGGCGGCGACCGCGACGTCTTCGATCTTGCCGGGCCCGAGGTCGGGCTTCACGTCACGCTCCGCGCCCCAGCACGTGAGGCTTCCCGACGACGAGGTCGCGCACGCGAGCACGCCACTCGCCGAGAGAGACGCCGCGTCCACGCCGGTTACCGGCGCGGGGCGAGCCTTGGCGAGCGATTTTCCACCGGCCACGCGACCCGTACCCCAGCACTGGACCGCGCCGCCCTTCAGAAGCGCACAGCCGTAGCTGCTGGCGAGAGCCATCTCCTCGACGCCCGCGAGCCCGGAAACGGCAAGGGGCTTGGTCTTGTCGTCGCCGCCGCCATCGCCCAGTTGGCCCTCTTCGTCACGGCCCCAACACTTGAGCGAACCGTCTTTCATGGCCGCACAGGAGAAGTGATCCCCGCACTCGATCTGGGCGACCGGCCCACCACCACGGCTCTGCGCGGAGCCTGCAGGGAGCTTGCTCGAGGACCCGGAGCTGGGATCGGCGGCTCCCGGGCCACCTCCGCACGCTACGACGAGCCACGCCAGCGAAGTGGCGGAGAACACCATCGACCGAAGACGCATGGAACGCGATGCTACTCGAACGAGGCTTCGCGAGAAGCAGCTTCAGCTCTGATTCGCGGTCTTGTGCGGATGCGCGACGTGCAACACCTTGGCGAAGCGCGCGGCGCCGAGCACGGTCCACACGAAGAGCGGCAGCGCGCCGAGCCACACGAGATGGCTCCAGCCGAGACCGAGCACGATGTCCGAAGCGGTGAGCGCTCCACCGGCGACCATGGCGAATCGAGCGTCGCGCAGCTCGATGGCCGTCTGGAAGGTCGGCAGGTCGGTGGAGGTCGTTCGTTCGGATCGCATACCCTCCGAATGCGTCTCTGCGAGCGATGCGTCAAGACCTTCCCGAAGCGTCGACGACGCTCCGTGTTCGATGACACACGTCTGTCACGAAGGCGACGCGACCCTGTCTTTCCTCGTGCGAAAGAGCTGCGCGAAGGCGGCAAAATCCGCGCGCACACGAGGCGACGAGGCCTCGCGCGCACGAACGACACACGCGCACGGATGCCCCGCGCGCGTGCTCTTCGCTCCGACGTCAGAACGAGATGCCGTCTCGGACGGGCTTGTCGAAGTGGTGCTCTACGCGCGCGAAGAGATCGGCGAGCTCGGCCGAGTCGACCGTGGGCACGTGCACCACGAAGCGCACGTAGAGGTCGCCGGGTTCTTTGTTCTTCTTCGCCACCCCCTTGCCCCGCACGCGGAGCGTGGTGCCGCTCTGCGTGCGCGGAGGCACCTTGACGGTGACCGAGCCGTCGACCGTAGGGACCTTCACCTTGGCGCCTTCGTAGGCCTCGAGCGGAGTGACGGGCAGGTCGAGCTTGAGGTCGTCGCCCTCGCGTTTGAAGTGCGGGTGAGGCGCGACGTGGATGACCAGCGTGAGGTCACCGGGAGGTCCACCGTTGGGAGACGGGCCACCTTGACCTGCGAGGCGCAAGCGACTGCCTTCGTCCGCACCGGGAGGAATGCGCACCTGCACCGTGGAGCCTTGCGCCGAGCGCATGTCGACCGTGGCGCCTTTCACAGCGGCGGAAAAGTCGATGGTGACCTCTTGTTCGTAGTCTTGGCCCTTGGCAGGACCACGACGACGCCCTCCGCCGCCGAAGAAGTCCGCCCCCACCGCGCCGCCGAAGAGGTCTTCGATGGACACGCCACCGGCACCGCCGAACGGGTTTCCGCCGCGACCGCCGCGACCGCCTTGGCTCTGCCAACGCGCGTAGCTGCGCGCTTTCTCGGGATCGAAGCCGTCACGGAGGCCTTCTTCGCCGAACTCGTCGTAGAGCTTCCGCTTCTGCACGTCGCCGAGGGTGTCGAACGCGTGATTGACTTCTTTGAAGCGCGCCTCGGCCTGGGCGTTCCCCGGGTTCTTGTCGGGGTGCAGGTCTTTCGCGAGGCGGCGATACGCTTTTTTGATGGTATCGGCGTCAGCCGATTTCGGCACGCCGAGCACGCCGTAGAGATCTTGCGCCATGGTTCTTACTGGGCGAGGAACGTATGTCGCCGAAGGTCTCTCGGCAACCTGCGTGCCGCAACCATCGCACGCTTCTTTTTCAGGGCACTCCGGCGTCCGGACGATGCTGCTGAAGCGAGAGCGGTGGCAGCTCGGGCTCCACCTTCCAAGAGCCACCTTCGCGCACGCACACCACCTCGGCGCGCTCCTGCGGATCGCTGCCAGTCACGGCCACGGTGGCGAGGTCTCCCTCGATGCGCACGGTCATGCCCTTGGGGCGGAAGCGCAGACCGAAGTGACCGGTGGCGAGCATCTCGCGTGGGTTCACGCGTTTGCCCTGCACGAGGCTCGCGCGCTGGGCACGCGCTTCCAAGTTCTGCTTCGCGTTCTTGCCGAGCAGGTCGTAGGCCTCGTTCATGGCGCGCGGATCTTCGATTGCGACTTCCATGCGATCGAGCAGCTCGCGGAGCGCGCCGTCGGGAGTGGCATCGGGTGCAGCACGGGAGCAGCCGCTCACGAGCGAGAGTGCCGAAGCGACGAGCACCGCACCGAGCCGCCGCGCCTCTCGTTTCGACTCGTTCACCCGACCGGCCATCGCCGCGTCTCTACCATGGGCCGGCGAAAACGCGGACGAGGAGGCCAGTTTTTGTCGGAAATTGGGCCTATCCCACATTGTGCGCATAGCGTGCGGCCGTGCCCGACGAACGCGCCATCAAGCTCTCCTGGACCGGCCGCGGTGAACGCGGTCCCGACGTGGACCGGCCGCGGCCCCAGCCCTACGCGACGAGCGACGGGCGCGGGCGCTACCTGTTCGGCGACAACCTGGCCGGACTCGACGCGCTCGGAGAGACGTGTCGCGAGGCGGTCACGCTCGCGTACCTCGACCCTCCCTTCTTGACCAACCGCGTGCACGAGCTGGTCGAGGCGGGCGATCACTCCGCGCCCAAGTCCGAGCGCACGCGCCGAACCGCGTTCGACGATCGCTGGACCGATCGCGCCTCGTACTTGGAAGCGCTCGGCGACCGCCTGGTGAAGGTGCGCGAGCTCTTGGCTCCACACGGCTGCGTGGTGATCCACGTGGACCCGAAGACCAGCCACTACGTGAAGGTGATGTGCGACGAGATCTTCGGCGAAGAGTGCTTCGCCAGCGAGATCGTGTGGCGTTACCGCAGGTGGCCGAGCAAGACCCCCAACTTCCAGCGCGTGCACGACGTGTTGCTCCGCTACCGCAAAGACGCGAAGGCGAAGCCGCGCTGGAACACGCCGTACGAGCCGCTCGCCGCCTCGACCCGGGCCGTGTGGGGCGACACCAAACAACGTGCAGTCTTCAAGGAAAACGGGCACCGTCAGCGCTCGTCGGCCACCGAAGAGCCCTCGCTCGGCGTGCCCATGGGCGACGTGTGGGAGATCGGCGTGCTCGCGCCGATGTCGCGCGAGCGCACCGGGTACCCTTCGCAGAAGCCGCTCGCGCTGCTCGACCGCTTGGTCACGGCGCTCACCGATCCGGAAGAGCTCGTGCTCGACCCGTACGCCGGCAGCGGCACCACGCTGGTCTCCGCGGCGCGCCTCGGACGACGCTTCGTCGGGCTCGACGCGAGCACGCTCTCGCTCGAGACCGTGTCGCGACGCATGGCCGACGACGGCCGTCCGCTCGTTCCGGAAGCAGCCGAGTCCGAGCGCGTTTTGACCGAGAAAACCCCGCGAAAGAAGACAGCATGAGCCTCCACGGGACTTGCTATCTTGGGCGACCATCGTGAACCCCTCGCCCAAGCAGCTCACCGGTCTCGTCATCGTGCTCGCGGTGGCCATCGTCGCGGGTTTCCTCATGCGCGCGGCGGCTCCGCAGCTCGTCGCCGAGGCGCTCCCGTACTTCGCCATCGTGGTGGTCGGGAGCATCGCGGCCACGTTCTTCGCGGGACAGGCGTCGGCGGGTAACGAATCGTCGCTCGAAGACGCGGTGAGGCGCGCGCGTAAAGGAAAGCGTCCCGAGCCGCCCCCCGGCACCACCGGAACGCTCGCGCGCATCTACGACGAGCTCGGCGACCTGGCCGTGGCCTACGCGAAGAGCGAAGCCGATCGGGAGGCGCGCTCGAAGGACACGGAAGCTTCGGTCAAGTCGCTCTACGAAGCGACCGATCGCCTCAAGCGAGGAGTGGCCGAACAGACGCGCGCGGCCGCGGAGACCGCCGAGATCCTCGGGCGTCTCACCAACGCGCTCGGCGACATGTCGAGCAAGGTGGACGATGCCGCCAAGGGCGCCAAAGAGTCCACCGGCGCGCTCGAGGGCATCGTGCACCGGAGCGAAGAGGCCACCGAAAACCTGGGCGAGCTCGCCGACAGCGTGCGCGCGACCGTCGCGTCGATCGAAGAGATGACCTACTCGATCAAAGAGGTCGCCAAGAACGCCGACGCGCTCTCGCTCACGGCCGAAGAGACCTCGGCGTCGATGAACGAGATGGACGGCTCGATCGACCAGGTGCGCTCGAACGCCAACGAGACCGCGCGCCTCTCCGAGGACGTGGCCCTGGACGCCGACAAGGGCGCCGAGGCCATTTTGAAGACGATCGGCGAGATTTACCGCATCAAGGAGTCCTCGCAGGAGGCCGTGTCGGTCATCGCCAACCTGGGCTCGCGCATCGACGCCATCGGGCAAATCGTGAACGTCATCGACGACGTGGCCGAGCAGACCAACCTCCTCGCGCTGAACGCGGCCATCATCGCCGCGCAGGCCGGTGAGCAAGGCAAGGGCTTCGCGGTCGTGGCCGACGAGATCAAAGAGCTCGCCCAGCGCGCCGGCGCCTCCACGCGCGAAATCACCGACCTCATCAAGACCGTCCAGGCCGAGTCGAAGAACGCGATCAGCGCGGTGGAGCGCGGCGCGTACAACGTCGATCGCGGCGTCGAGGTGTCCAACGAAGCCGAGCGCGCGCTCAAGAAGATCCTCGAGTCGACGCAGAAATCGACCAGCATGGTGCGCGCCATCGCCCACGCCACGGTGCTTCAGGCGAAGGGCTCGCGCCAAGTCACCGACGCCATCGGACGAATCGCCGAGACCGTGCAGCAAATCGCCGCGGCCACCGCGCAGCAGGCACGCGGCGCCGAGCACATCATGAAGGGCGCCGAGCGCATGCGCGTCATCACGCAAGACGTCGAGCGCAGCGCCACCGACCAGTCCGAGAACGAGCGCCGTGTGGCCGCGGTCATCCGTGGCATCGCCGGCACGCTCGAACAGATGAGCACCGTGCACCGCGCGCAGACCGAGAGCGTGCGTCGCCTCGTCGCTTCCGTGGAAGCCATCGAGAACCGTGCCCGCGCCGACGCGGCCGTCTTGGGCGACCTCGAGCGCGCGAGCGAAAAGATCAAGCGCGCGGGCTGAGCGCTCCGCGCACGTCCGGAAGAAGACGCGCTGCTGCGCGCGCGCCTTCCCGAATCAGAACTCGACCTTGAGACCGACCTGGAACGCCCTCGGCGATCCGGGTCGTGCACCGAAGGGCCTGCGAGAGAGCAGGTACGCGCTGTCCGCCAGGTTGCGACCGTTCATGTAAACGCGCGCGAAGCGGTTCACCTTGAACGACGCGCTCGCGTCGAGGAGGAAGTAGGCGTCGGTCATGGGAGCGTCCTCCGCCGAGCCGGCTTTTTCCCGCATCTTGCCGACGAAAGTGCCCGATACGTCCAGGGCGAAGCGCTTGCCCTCGAGGCCGATCATGCCGCTCGCTTGATGCTTGGGCACGTAGGGGAGCTCGTCGCCCTCGAGCACGAAGCCGTACTGCGGATCGGCCGAGTTGAACGTGCTCAAGAACTTGGTCCCGGTGTACGTGTAGGTTGCACGCAGCGGGATCACGAGCTCCCGCGGCAGCTTGATCTCGGTCTCGAGGAAACCCTCCACGCCGTAGATCCACACGCTGCCTGCGTCGAACTGGCGGTCGGTGGTGCGGTCCGCGCAGCCTTCACCGGCCGTGCAGTTGCTGGTGAGGTTCGAGTAGTCGTTGAAGAACCCGATGACCTCCACGCGGCTCGTGCGCGAGGCGTACCGAAGCCCACCTTCGTAGTTCACGCTGCTCTCGGGCTTCGAGTCGCGCTCTCCGGGCGGGGCCGGGCTGAACCCCTTGCTCACGCCTCCGAGCACGCCGAACTGCGGCGTGAGCGCATAGTGCGCGCCGACGCCGGGCACGACCACGCCGTACTGCGAGCTCTTGCGGGAGCGCAGAAGCGAGTCTTGAAAGACCGAGTGGATGAGCTCGACACGAGCGCCCGGGCTGACCGTGAGGTCGCCGTATCCCATGGTGTCGGTCAGGTGGAACGCGATGGCGTCCGTGTACGCCTTGTTGTCGGCCGTGACCGCGGTGGGCGTGCCGTCCGACACGAGCGCGCCGCCACGCACGGCGAAGCCGTCTTCGGTGTGGCGACGGATGATCTCGTCGTAGTGCAGGCGGAACCCGTACTGCGCCTGATGGGTGACCGGACCGGTCTTGCCGCGCACGTTGATGGCGGTCTGCACGCCTTGCGAGACGAAGACGCGGTGGTTCGGGCCGATGAGGATCGACTCGTCGAGGTTCTGCGAGTCGCGCGTGCCGGTGAGCACACCGTAGTAGGGCGCGTTGCGCGCGGCGGTCGGGTCGGCGAGCACCGAAGCCACGTCCGAGCCGCGGAACGCGTTCACCTTGCGCCACGTGCGATCGAGGTCGTGCCGGTAAGCCGTGGTGGTGATGTCGACGTTCTTGGAGAAGACCGCGCGATGCGTGATAGCCACCTGCGTGCGGTGGTATTCCATCCGGTCTTGCTGGCTCGCCGAATAGCGTCGGTAGGGCGTGAGCGCGAAGTCGGCGTCCGAGAGACCCACGTAGGTCTCGTTCGAGCCCTCGTCGGCGTAGCCGAGCTTCACCGTGAATTCGTTCTGCACCTTCGCTTCGGGATCGAGGACGTAGCGTCCCTTCACCATCATCTCGTTGCGCGAGAAGCCGGTGTCTCCGCCGACGGGCGCGTCGAGGGTCTTGAAGCCGGTGGTGCCGATGTGGATGCCCTCGGCAAAAAAGCCGAATTTCTCGTCGCTCGTGCCGAACTTCGCGTGCAGCTTGGCGTACCCGAACGAGCCGACCGCGGTGTCGACCGAGCCCTTGGCGGAGGCAGGAATGTCTTGCGTGACGAGGTCGATCGCGCCGCCCACAGTGTGCGGTCCGTAGACCACCGTGCCGGGTCCCTTGATCACGCGCACGCTGCGCATGCGCGCGAGCAGAGGGAAATAATAGGCGGCGGGCGCCGAATAGGGCGCCGGCCCGAACAGCACGCCGTCCTCCATCAGCGTGAGCTTCTTGCTGCGATCGGAGTTCGCCCCACGAATGCCGATGTTCGGTCGGAGTCCGTAGCCGTCTTCGCCGCGCGCGTACACGCCGGGCACGGTCAGCAAGAGCGCGTGCGGGTCGTCGTACTTGAACCGGTCGAGCTGCTTCTGCCCGATCACGTGCGCCGAGCCGGCCGCCTTTGCGAGCGGAGTGCCGCCCACCCGCACGTCTTCCGGCTTGGCCGGGGGAGGCGCTGGCGTCGCTGCGCTACCCGAGGCCTCGGGCGCCTGCCCGGGCGTGGGCGTGGACGCCGGCGCGTCCGAAGCGGCGACGGACGCCGAGGCGGTCGTGGCAGGTCCCGGCCCCGCGGACTCGTTCGCCAGAGGCGCATTCGCCGGCACCAGGGAAGGGCCTTCGTCCGCGGCGGCAACTTCGGCATAGCCCACGGAAAGCGCGACGATCCACGCTGCAACCTGGCCTCGACGTCCTCTCGAAACGTTCACGGGGCGGTCTATAGCGCCGAAATTCGATACTGAAACTCACTTTCAATTAGGCCTACAAAAAAAGCGCTCCGAGCGGGAAATCCCAGGCTCGGAGCGCACGAAAGAACTGCGCGAACCAGCTCGTTTCGTTCCTCAGAAAGCCTTGCTCGATGTCACTCGACGGTCACCGTCTTGGCGAGGTTTCGCGGCTGATCCACGTCCGTGCCCTTGAGGTCGGCCATGTAATAGGAGAGGAGCTGAAGCGGGATGACCGTGAGGAGCGGGAGCACCTCGCCTTCGGCCTCCGGCACCTCGACGATGTCGGCTTCAGGCTGCTGTCCGCCGCGCAGACTCTGCGGTGCACGCCCCTCCAGGCAGAGACGCGCGATGTCTTGATCGCCCTTGGTGCACACGGCGATGACCTGACCTTCACGAGCCTTCACTTCTTGGAGGTTCGAGAGGGTCTTCTCGTAGTGGCTGTCCTTCGGGCACACGACCACGACGGGCATCTCTTCGTCGATGAGGGCGATGGGGCCGTGCTTCATCTCGCCGGCGGCGTAACCCTCGGCGTGGATGTAGGAGATTTCCTTGAGCTTGAGCGCGCCTTCCAGAGCCATCGGGAAGTTCGTTCCGCGTCCGAGGAAGAGCATGTCGCGAGCGCGCAGGTGGCGCTTGGCGATGCCCTTGACGGTCTCCGCTTCGGCGAGCACCTCGCGCATCTGCGCGGGCACCTTCCAAAGCGCGTCGAGGACGCGGCGAGCCTGCTCCACCGGGAGCGTGCCCCGACGGCGACCGAGGTACACGGCGAGCATCAAGAGCGCGGCGAGCTGGGTGGTGAAGCACTTGGTCGACGCGACGCCGATCTCGGGACCGGCATGCGTGTAGAGTGCACCATCGGACGCGCGCGGGATGGCGCTGTCGAGCACGTTGGCGACCGCCACCACGTGCGCCCCCTGAGCTTTGGCGGCTTTGACGGCGGCCATGGTGTCGAGCGTCTCGCCGCTCTGGCTCACCGCGACGACGAGGTCGGTCGGGAGGAAGACCGGGTCTCGGTAGCGAACCTCGCTGCCGATCTCGACCGTGGCCGGGACGCGCGCGAGCTGCTCGATCCAATAGCGACCTGCCATGGCGGCGTGGGCGCTGGTTCCGCAGGCCACGAAGTAGACGCGACCGATCTTCTTGGCGAGCTCTTCGGAGACGCCGATCTCGCTAGCGATCACGTCGGCGGCCTGGAGATCGATGCGTCCGCGTAGGGTGTCTTCGATGGCGCGCGGCTGCTCGTGGATCTCCTTGAGCATGAAGTGCTTGTAGCCGCCCTTCTCGGCTTGAGTGGGCGACCAGTCGATGCGCTTCGAGGCGCGGGTGACCGCGGTGCCGTCCGAGATCTTGGTGATCGAGATGCCGCTCTTCGTGAGCCGAGCCATCTCGCCGTCGTCGAGCAGGATGATGTCGCGCGTGTAGGCGAGCAGCGCGGGGATGTCGCTCGCGGCGAACATCTCGTCTTGGCCGAGGCCGAGCACGAGCGGCGAGTCTTGTTTGGCGACCACGATTTCCTCGGGGAAATCGCCGTTGACCACCGCGATCGCGTAGGCGCCGCGGACGTGCTTCAGCGCCGCGCGGACCGCGTCTTCGAGCTTCTTGATGCCGCTGCGCTGCGCTTCGTCGACGAGGTGCGCGACGATTTCGGTGTCGGTGTCGCTCGAGAAGCGAACCCCTCGACCCTCGAGCTCACGGCGGAGCTCGACGTGGTTCTCGATGATGCCGTTGTGCACCACCGCGACCTTGCCGGCCACGTGCGGGTGTGCGTTGGCTTCGCTCGGGCGCCCGTGGGTGGCCCAGCGGGTGTGACCGATGCCGACCGTGCCGACGAGCGGGGTCTTGCGGAGGGCAGCGTCGAGGTTCGCGAGCTTTCCGACCGCACGCACGATCTCCACGCCGCGCCCGGTGTGAACGGCCAGGCCGGCCGAGTCGTAGCCGCGGTACTCGAGGCGCCGAAGGCCTTCGACCAAGATGGGAGCGGTGTCTTTCGAACCGGTATAGGCAACGATTCCGCACATACTGATGGATCTCCCCGAGAGAGGGCCGTTACGCGAGAGTTGAGGCCGCTTGCGCGTCCACGTGCGGCCGACCGAGCGACCGCGACGATTGTCGAGAAGCGCAGAGCGTACCGTACATTGGTCCGTACGCGAGCCAGGAAAAACGGCTCACCTTGCGGCGAGTCGAGCCCCGCACGGAGATTTCGTGGAGCAATTTTTCGCTCTCGTTTCGAGGGGTCAGGGCCGACCGCGATCGAAGAGTGCTCCGGTCGCACCACCGATCTTGTCGACCTTGGTGAGCGCGAGGCGTCCGGAGGTCTTCGCGGCGGCCGAGCGCGTGAGCCCGGCGAAGAGCGCGTGCACGGCCGCATCCGTCTTGGAAGCGACAGCCACCCCCTCGAGCGGCAGCGGCGCCTGGAACGTGCGTTCGTCGAGCAAGACCCAGGCGACGCCGTCGATCGACCCCTCCCCTCTCACCCTCGGTCCGGGCGTGCCCGGCGTCACCGTGAGGCGCGCGAAGAAGGTGCTCTCGTCCGAGAATTTCCCGTCTGTCGGGTAGGTCTGTGTGACCGTGGTCACGGAGGCCGAGGTCGTGTCGCGACGGAGCACACGCACCGTGTCGTTGTCGCTCGGGCGACACACCGCGAAGAACGCGGCGTTCGGTTGGTTGCCGGCGCGAGCCATGAGGCAGGCCTTCGCACCACGCTCGACGTGCGAGCTTGCCACCGAGAGCGCCGAGGTCCAGGTGACGGCCTCCGCGGTCACGGTCTCGTAGGCGAACACGAAGCTGTCCGAGGTGCCCGAGAGATCGCCGCTCTTCGCCTCGAGGCCGAAGAGGTCGGTCTTCTCTTGGAGGCCCGGGCAGCCGGCGAGGCATTGGAACGGGTAGCCGTTCTTGTCGGCCGTGTTCGCCCAGGGGTCGACCTCGACGTTCACTTTGTTGGTGCCGAGAAAATGCGCCCCGACGGTCTTCGCTTTGGTGAACGAGGCCTCGTCGTTCAAGTCGTAGACGCGCGTCAGGTAGCGCTGTTTCGCGGCGTCTCCGGCCGTCGTGTACATGGCCGACTCGAAGTTCAAGAAGACCACGTGCTTCTGCTTGTCGCCGTACTCGGACAGCGGACACTCTTGCGTGATCTCGGGAGCGATGAACCCGAGGCGAGCCGCAGCTCCGCCCTGCACGTAGACCTCGAGCTTCTGCGTGGGCGAGCACGAGGTTCCTCCCGTCAACGCGAACACGAACTTGCCGCGCAGCTCGGCCAGCGACGGATGCGTGCAAGATCCACGGGTTGCGTCGAGCAGAGTGGTGGCCCCGGGGCAGCGCGCCAGCAGGTCTTTCGGCGCGAACACGTTCGCTCGGCCCACACCCGAGAGCACGGCGTCGAGATCGTCCGGACGATGCCCGTTCTCGAAGTCGTCCTTCACGTCGACGAAGACGGTGACGACCTCGTGCTGGGGTTGCGCCGCATGAAACGCGGCGAGAGCCTTCACGCAGTCCGAGAGCTTGCGGCAGCTCGTGGAGTCGAAGCCGGGCGCGTCTACATGGTAGACGTAGAAGTCGTTCGTGGGGTCCGACTGGAAGCGTTTCCCGTTGTGGATGTCGAGCTCGAGGCCTCGCAGACGATGGTACGCGAGCTGGTCGAACAGCGGCTCGTCGCGCTCGTAGGAGTTGTGCGACGACTTCACCTGGACGCCGTCGTAGAGCGGTCCGCGCTCGCCACCGTCGGAAGGGCTCGAATCGGTGGACGCATCGGTCCCGGGGGCGCTGGCGTCGGCGACCGGAGGCGTTCCCGCGTCCTGACCGGGTTCGAGGCCCGCGTCTTCGCCAGAGCTCGAGCTGTCGCTGCCACACGCCGAAAAGAGAGCGGCGAAGGTCACGAAGAGCCCACACGAGACGATCGTGAAACGGCGCATTGGACCAGTGTGACGGCGAATCGGGAGCTTCTGCAAGCGAGACGACGACTCTCTCAGGCTCGAGGCGCGCCCTCGTCGAAGTAGATGCCACGCACCCAACGCGGCCCCTCGAACGGGGTTCGACCGTGCAGCATGCGGTGATTGTCGTAGAGGAGGATCTCGCCCGGCGCGAGCGTGAACGCGTACCTGTGCGCCGGATCGCGCACGAGGCGCGTGAACGTGTCGAGCGCACGATAGAGCTCGCCCATCTCGGCGAAGGGTCGATCGTACGGCGCGAGCGTGAAGTACGACGAGCGCAGGAAGAACGCCTCGTCGCTGTCCCTCGCGACGAGCGGCGCGCGCACGATGCTCTCGAAGGCTTGTTGCTTGCGATGAAACACGAGCGGGACCGTGCGCAAGACCTCGGCGGCGCGCGCGTCGATCGAAGCGAGGTAGCGATAGGCGAGCAGTCCGTCGGCCACGAGGCTCGCTCCGCCCCGCTCTGCCGCGCGCACCGACTGGAGAAGCTGATAGCGCGGGGGATCGTCGAGAAAAGGCTGATCCGTGTGGAGCTCGATGCCGGCGTCCGTGTAGCCGAGCTGGTCGGTGTTCTGGTTCGTGACGTTGTCGGTTCGCAGGTCTTCGATGCGGCCGAAGTGCGTCGACCGGACGAAGAGACCTCGCGCGACGAAGCGATCCACGAGAGGCTCGGTCTCGTCTTCCGGAGGCGCGCCGCCGAGCGCCGCACGGCGAATCACCACGAAGCCGTGACGTCGCACGTGAGCGATGGCACGATCCACGAGAACGTCGTCCAACGTGGCGCTGGCGACGAGCTCGTGAGCGGTCACGTCGTTGGACGGTGGACGCACGGCGACTCGGTTCTTCGCGTACGCGTGCCGGGAGAGCCACGCCAGCGCGTAGCGACTGATGCGCGCCTCGCCTGCCCACTCGACGACCAGCTCGCTCCCCTCGACGTACGCGCGCTTCGCGTACACGTCGTCGCGGATCTCGGACGAGCACAGCGTGCGCTCACGGGTCTTCGGATGCCGATCGAGATCGCAGTTGTGGCGAAGCCAGCGGTAGTGGAAATCGCCGTGCTCACCCGTGCCGAGCGGCACGCGCAGCCAGTCCGAATGAAGCTCGACCTCTTCGATGCGCTCGACCCTTGAGACGGACATTCGTCCGCTATAACGGACATCGACCGTAAGGCAAGTTGTTACGGGACATAAGGAGCGCACAAGTTCATCCGCTCGAGCAGCATCCTCTCGATCTCAGGTCGTGCTTCGCGCAGGACACGGGCCCTCTTATGCTCGGCGCGTGAAGCTCGCATCCGTATCCGCCGCCGTCCTGACCGCGCTCACGTTGTTCGTCTCGACCGCGCACGCGGGCGTCGAGGCTCCGACCGACTGCCCCCCCGGCTCGACCGGAAAAGTGAGCGGAACCTTCGCGTGGTGCGAGCCCTCGGTCTGTCTTCACGACGGCAACTGCACGCCCGACGTGTGCCGCACGGTTCCCCTTTGCGTGGAGGTGGGCACGTTGGCCGATGCGGGACAGACCGGCGAGCAGCGCCTGAACGCGGTGCAACGCTGCGGCGCGGGCAACTCGTGTCCGTCGTCGACCACCTGCTCGGTCAAGGATCGTTGCTTGAGCAAGCTTCAGGCGCAAAAGCTCGGCCTTTTGGAGAAGCCCGCGCCTGCGCCCAGTACGCCCGCCGTTCCCGAAGCTCCGCCCAAGAAGGCCTCGTGCGGATGCGACACCCCGGGAACGCGCACCGAGGGCACGAGCGCCGCCGTGGTCGCGGTCGCGCTCGCGGGAGTGCTCGTCGCGCGGCGTCGACGCGCATCGAACTAGGGAAATTTCCCTCGGCTCGTCGAGACGACGATCAGCGCCCCGGAGGAACCGGAGGAGGCGGCCCACCTCCCGCTCCGGAGCCCGAGTCGGGTGGGGGTGCGCCGGCATCCGCGGAACCGGGAGGAGTGGGGCCCGGCGATGGCGTGGAGCCGCTCGACGTCGGCGTGGGCGTAGGCGTAGGAGTCGGGCCAGGCGAGCCGGAGCTCGAGGACGAGGGCGCTGGCGCTCCGGAAGGGTCCGCGGGTGCGGGCGTGCCCGGGCTCGAGGAGCCTGCCGGGGCAGAGCTGGACGCTGCGGAGCCCGGAGGCGCAGAGCTCGCGGCAGACGAACCGCAAGGCGAGGACGCTGGGGCATTCGAGCCCGGCGCGGATCCGGAGCTCGAGCCGGACTGTCCGCTCCCGCTCGACGCTCCGCCCGAGACCTTCCACGAGCAGCCCTTCACGTCGAGGCATCGGCTCTTCGAAGTGCGCGAGGTGCACGAGACGGGGTAACCGCGGCAGCGGTCGTCGGAGGGCTCGTCGTAGCGTCCGATGTCCACCGAGCACCCCTCTTGCGTGCAGCCGAGGCCGCTGAAAGACCCGCAAGATTCCGCACTTCCGATGCACGAGCCCTCGGGCTCGAGTGCCTGCGCGGCAGACGCGAGCGCCGAGCTTCCCTCTTCGGTACAGACCGAAGCGCTCGAGCACGCCACCATCGTCACCGCGATGCCCAACACGAGTCCCCCGACCATCGTTCGTTTCGTCGAATCCTCCCGGCGGTTTCGAGATAGCGCGCGAACGCCAGCTCGTCCTGTCACCCGCTCGGACGACTCGAGCCAGTCCGAGCGAGCGGCTTCGGAAGAGAAACGAAGCACCGTGAAGGTCGTGACGAAAAAAGCGACTCAGCGGCGCGCGGGCATCACGAAGGGAGGCTTCGACTCCGCGTCGCCCATGTCTTCGGCGGCGTAGTAGGCCGCGACCATCTCGCGCGCTCCGGGCCGGGTGTACACGTCGGCGCGCGGTTCGGCGAGCAGGTGAACGATGACCGCAGCGACTTCTTCCGCGGTCTGCGCGCCGGGCATGGCGCGCGAGTCGAAGCCACCGTGCAGCGCGTTCACGCCGAACTCGGTCGCGACCACCCCCGGATGCACGGTCGACACCGTCACGTCGGGTAGCTCCGCACGGAGCTCCATGCGAAGGTTCGCCGTGAGCGCGTTGAGAGCGTGCTTGGAGGCCGAGTAGGCCGAGCGAACGGGCGCGAACGGGACGCGTCCGAGCATGGACGACACATTCACGATGTGCCCTCTTTTCCGGCCTCGGAAGTGCCCGAGCGCGGTCTGCATGCCGTAGAGCGCCGACTTGACGTTGACGCGCATCATGTCGTCGACATCGTCGTCGGTGAGCTCGGACACCTGGCGCGAGACCCCTCGACCGGCGTTGTTGATCCAAGCATCGACGTGTCCGAAGCGATCGATGGCCGCCGCGAGGAGACCCTCGTGCGCGGCGCGGACGGTCACGTCGGTCGGCACGGCGAGGGCGTTGGCTCCACAGCGCGACGCGACCTCGGAGAGCTTGTCCGGGCGACGCGCAGCCAGAACGACCCGGGCGCCCTTCGACGCCAGGAGCAGGCACGTCGCTTCTCCGATGCCCGCGCTCGCGCCCGTCACCACCACCACGCGTCCTTCGTGCTCGCTCATGCGACGAGTCTACGCGAGGCCACGACCCAGGTGGGCGCGGCGAGCCTTATTTTCCAGGGCTATACGCGCGTTCGGTGTGTGCCGAGAGCTCCGCCGTGGTGCGGAACGTGGGCTTGGTCTCGTGCTTCACGAAGAGCGGCGCTTGATCGGCGTAGTGAGGCGAGCTCGGCCGGCACGAAGCCCCGTACTGGTGAATCGAGCGCGACGTGGCCGGTCCGCCCGGAGGAAACTCCACGAGCAGGACGAGCGAGTCGCCTTGCGTCCCCACGAGCCGGTCGCCCACGTCTTTGGCGTACGTCGCGTTGAGGACGTCGGGGCCACCGCCCACGGGCAAATCCACGGTGCCGCGACGAAGACGCTGCACGTCTCCCAGTGGCACGTCGACCCGGCCGAACGCGCGAACGAGCCACGCGACGGCATTCGAGTAGGCCCTCGGGAGGTCGACCGCGGGCTTTTTTCCTCCCGCCACGTCGGGGTCGACGCCTCGGTACGTGAGAATCGCCAGCGCCGCCGCCGTCGAGGCCACGTCGCATCGGCGGTTCCACGTGGCGAGCAACTCGAGGCCCTTTTGCTCGTTCGCGTCCGCTGGCCTCAGCGCGGTGAGCGGCTCCAGGACTTTGGTCACCATGGCCGAGTCGGGCGCGTACGAGTCGTCCCACTTGAGCGCGAGAAAATCCTCTCGAGAGAGCTTCTCGGGCCTTCCCGGAGTTGCTCCGGCGGTGAGGCGAGCGAGGCTCACTTTCGCGCGATTGGTCACAGGGTCGACGAGCCCGAACGACGGGTCGAACGACTCCGGACGAGGCGCCTCCTCCTTTACGGTCGAAACGAAAGGGGACGAATTGCACGCTTGCACGAAGCCCGAGCGTGGGTCGGTCACGTGCGGGAGCTCACGTTCGGGCAGGTACTCGCTCCACACGAGGCGCGAGTCGTTCCCCGGCAGCACGCGCGTCGCATCGTGTCCCGGCGCGCGCTTCGGAAGAAGTGCATTGTACACGTAGTGCACGTGGTCACGATCGGCGTACACCGTGTTGAACATGGGAATGGCCTGGCGATCCATGGCCGCGCTCCACTCCGCGAAGGTCTTGGCCTTGTTCATGCGGTACCACTGTTCACCCGAGAAAATGGCCCGATCGATGCCCGCGTAGCGAACCGCCCACGCGCCCTGGTCGGTCACGATCGCGGGCCCGTGCTTCGTATGGAACACCGTCTTGTGCACGGTCACCGTGAAGAGCCCCGTGTCCACGGTGATGGGTGCTTCTTTCTTCTCGAAGGGTACCCACGCGCCGTCGAGCTCGTAGGCGTCTGGGTGGGCCGGGTCCACGTGGAGCTCGTACACGTCGACGAGGTCCGGGTAGTTCACGGTGTGGGCCCAGCCGAGCGTGTCGTTGTGGCCGACGAAAGGAACGGGTGATCCAGGGAAGAGCCCGCCGGTCACGTTCCAGCCCTGTTCGCTCACCACGTGAGCTTCGTACCAGGTGACGGGTCCTTCCCAGGGCTGGTGCGAGTTCACGTTGAGACGGGTGACGTCGTCGGTCGACCGCTCGTGCGAGAGCGCGTGCGCGTTGGAGCCCGGAAACGCACGGTCCTGGGTCTCGCGTGCCGCCAGCAAGTGAGGCTCGCCCGCGTGCAGAGGAGGACCGTCCACGAGGCGCCCGATCACCTTGTGCATGTCGAACATGAGGGGAATCTTGTGGGCGAAGCCGGCGGCGAGGTCCCGCCCGGTCATGGGGAAGAGCCGACCGTCGGCCTCCTTCGGGTGGAGGTACGCGTAGAGGTTCAGCCCGCGCGCATACGACTCGAGCAGCTCGCGGTACTCCGGCGAGAGCTCGTGGTAGCGAGCCTCGACTTGTTCACGGACGCGCACGAAGCCCACGTAGAAGTCGTTGCCGAGCGCCACCTTCGAGAGCTTGAGGAGCGAGAGCCTGCCCGTTCCTGCCGCGAGCACGCCCTGGAGCGTCGCGAAGTCGTCTTCCGCGTGGGCGTAGGCGAGCCCGAACGCGGCATCGGCGTCGGTCTTGCCGAAGACGTGAGGCACGCCGAAGGTGTCGCGGACGATGCGCACGCGCTCGGCTTGATCGAACGTGGCCTGGTCCGGCCGAGGCGGCGCGGGCAGCGTGTACGGGCGCACGAGCCACCATGCGAACGTCGCGACGAGCAGCGCCGAGAGCGCCCGCGCGACCTTGCTTCTTCCGACTTTCGTCGCGATCCCGACGAGCTTCTTCCGCACCACGGGAGTCTACGAGCGAGCGGGGCCCATGGACGCGCGTTCGTCCAACGACCGCGTTTCGGCTCGTGGGCGCCGAGGCGAAGCAACGGGTCGCGCTTCGTTCAGGGTGGGCTACTCTCTCGGGCGATGAGCACGTTCCCGAGTGGACCCGTCTTCCCTTCCCTCTCGAGCGCGGTGGTCGTCCCGGAGGGCGACACCTACGTCCTGCGGACACGCATCTCCTTCTCCGAGGCCGCCGAGATCGCCAAGAAGGCCATCTTGGATCGCACGCTCGCCCCGGCCGACCTCGGCGATCCGCCGCGCGACGTGCCCAAGCTCGCCTGGACGCCGTTCTGGCGCATCGACGCCAGCGTGGACGGGTTTCACTTGGGTCTCTCCAACGTGCGCGTGGGAAACATTCCGATCCCCACGGGAGGAACACGCCACAAGGACGCGGTCCTGCTCGTCTGCGCGCGACGCGCTTTTCCGTACGAGCTCGCGCTTCCCTCGTTCCTCTCGGGCGTCGTCTCGGACCACGAGCCTCTCGAGGTCGACCTGGCCGAGCTCGAGTCCTTGTCGAACTACAGCCCCGAGGGTGGCGAGCGGGTCGATGCCGACGTGACCCGCGACGCCGCCGAGCGTGACGCGCTCACGCTGCTCGCGCGCGCCATCTCGCCCAACAACGCGCTCTACGTGGACACGAAGAACCGTGTACGTTCCACGCTTTTCTTGCGCATCCCTCTCTACATGGTGCGCTACCGCTACGAGGGCGAAGCGCGTAGCCGTCAGGGCGAGGAATTTTTCGTCGTGATCTCGGGGAGAAGCGGCAAAATAGTCGCAGCGCATCATCCGTCGGGGATGCGCGCGGCCGCCGCCCGGGTGAGGCGTTTTCTGACCTTCAAGTAGGCGCATGCTCGACGCGAAAGAGACCGCGTCGCGCGTGCTTCCCGCGACCGCGTCGGCTCGACCGATGGTAGCCTGGGAGGCTCGATGCGTTTCTCCCTTCTGGCTCCCTTGGCTCCGCTCGCGCTCGCTCTCACGTTCGCGGGTTGCAGCGCTCAAACCGACGACGCACCCGACGAAGAGCCGACCGGTGAGGAGAACGCCGTGAAGGTCGACACTCGCTCGGCCGCCGCGCGAGCCCAGTACGACGCGGACGTGGCGTTCTTGTCGTCGTACCGCGCCACCTGCAAGCCCACGCAGAGCGGAAAAAAGCGGGTGATCGTGACCGGGTTCGGTCGCTTTCAGGGCATCGCCAACAACGCCACCGGACGCATGGTGGCGAGCCTCCTGCCGAACCTCGCCTACCCCGAGACGTCGCAGCCGCCGGCCGGGCAGATCGATCCTCCAGGACCGCAGCTCGCCGTGGGACAGGGTCTCGTGACCTTGCCGAAGACAGGTGAGGTCGAGGTCTGCGCCATGGTGCTCCCCGTGTATTGGGACATGGCCGCCATCCTGCTGTCGAAGGAGATCGAAGCCTTCGGTCCCGACTTCGTCCTGATGAACGGAGTGGCCGGCACACGTCAAGACGTGTGGCTCGAGCTCGGGTCGGTGAACAAGGCGGCCGCTCTCGACGACGGCTCGGACCAACTGAAGCCGGTGGCGACATTGGGCTCGGACACGGCTCCCATCTTGGAGAGCGCAGGCCCCGAAGACCAAGCGCGTCCCAACCTGCTCTCCTGGCGCACGGTGGAGAGCGCGGCTCGTGCGGCTCGCGACGCCGCGAAGGACGAAGTCGAGGGCGGCACGCGCTTCGGCGACGTGGTGCAAGGCGTGAAGCTCGCCGGCTACCCGCGCGGCTCGAACACGTACTTGTGCAACAACATCACGTACATCACGGGTTACCTCATGGATCACCCCGGACGCACGGCTGCGCTGCTCCGCGCAAGCCCTCGTGTTCCCGGCAAGGTGAACGCCG
Source organism: Polyangiaceae bacterium (assembly GCA_965225775.1). Taxonomy (GTDB): domain Bacteria; phylum Myxococcota_A; class Polyangia; order Polyangiales; family Polyangiaceae; genus JAAFHV01. The sequence goes on from OZ245328.1 coordinate 4,674,520, forward strand.
TACGCGCGGGCATCTCGCGCGATACGCGAGAGGTCCCTCGCGTGTTCGCCCACTGGCCGAGTGAGCTCGCCGAACGTCACACGGCACGCGGCACGAGCATCATGCTCGCCATCCTGGACGCGCAGCTCTCGCACGCGACGAGCGACGGTGCCAAGCGCGGCAGCAACGCCGACGCGGCCCCCGGCCTGCAGAGCGGCGAGACGTTCTGAAGGGCCGTTCCGACATCGCGTGACCGACAAAAGGAGACGGACACGACCCTTTTGTGCGGCGTGGATGCATCCGAACGACCCCAGCGAACGGATGGCCTCCTCGAAGCGAGACGCCGAGTTTTGCGCGAGGAGCGATGACGTTGCCGAAGAAGCGGAACGTAGGAAACCGAAAGCCCGGAAGGCGTGCGAACGAGCCGTCCGCCGAGTGGGCGTCTCGCGTGGACGTGACCACGCTTCTGGCGCACCTCGAGGGGACGCGCTGGTTCTTGTCC